>NZ_CM174509.1:720000-5767500 GCF_057840285.1 Pseudomonas sp. KH_017
ACAAGTGCCGAGCATGGGAGACACACGGCGGGTGCTAACGTCCGTCGTGAAAAGGGAAACAACCCAGACCGTCAGCTAAGGTCCCAAAGTTATGGTTAAGTGGGAAACGATGTGGGAAGGCTTAGACAGCTAGGAGGTTGGCTTAGAAGCAGCCACCCTTTAAAGAAAGCGTAATAGCTCACTAGTCGAGTCGGCCTGCGCGGAAGATGTAACGGGGCTCAAACCATACACCGAAGCTACGGGTATCACCTTCGGGTGATGCGGTAGAGGAGCGTTCTGTAAGCCTGTGAAGGTGAGTTGAGAAGCTTGCTGGAGGTATCAGAAGTGCGAATGCTGACATGAGTAACGACAATGGGTGTGAAAAACACCCACGCCGAAAGACCAAGGTTTCCTGCGCAACGTTAATCGACGCAGGGTTAGTCGGTCCCTAAGGCGAGGCTGAAAAGCGTAGTCGATGGAAAACAGGTTAATATTCCTGTACTTCTGGTTATTGCGATGGAGGGACGGAGAAGGCTAGGCCAGCTTGGCGTTGGTTGTCCAAGTTTAAGGTGGTAGGCTGGAATCTTAGGTAAATCCGGGATTCTAAGGCCGAGAGCTGATGACGAGTGTTCTTTTAGAACACGAAGTGGTTGATGCCATGCTTCCAAGAAAAGCTTCTAAGCTTCAGGTAACCAGGAACCGTACCCCAAACCGACACAGGTGGTTGGGTAGAGAATACCAAGGCGCTTGAGAGAACTCGGGTGAAGGAACTAGGCAAAATGGCACCGTAACTTCGGGAGAAGGTGCGCCGGTGAGGGTGAAGGACTTGCTCCGTAAGCCCACGCCGGTCGAAGATACCAGGCCGCTGCGACTGTTTATTAAAAACACAGCACTCTGCAAACACGAAAGTGGACGTATAGGGTGTGACGCCTGCCCGGTGCCGGAAGGTTAATTGATGGGGTTAGCTAACGCGAAGCTCTTGATCGAAGCCCCGGTAAACGGCGGCCGTAACTATAACGGTCCTAAGGTAGCGAAATTCCTTGTCGGGTAAGTTCCGACCTGCACGAATGGCGTAACGATGGCGGCGCTGTCTCCACCCGAGACTCAGTGAAATTGAAATCGCTGTGAAGATGCAGTGTATCCGCGGCTAGACGGAAAGACCCCGTGAACCTTTACTATAGCTTTGCACTGGACTTTGAATTTGCTTGTGTAGGATAGGTGGGAGGCTTTGAAGCGTGGACGCCAGTTCGCGTGGAGCCAACCTTGAAATACCACCCTGGCAACTTTGAGGTTCTAACTCAGGTCCGTTATCCGGATCGAGGACAGTGTATGGTGGGTAGTTTGACTGGGGCGGTCTCCTCCTAAAGAGTAACGGAGGAGTACGAAGGTGCGCTCAGACCGGTCGGAAATCGGTCGTAGAGTATAAAGGCAAAAGCGCGCTTGACTGCGAGACAGACACGTCGAGCAGGTACGAAAGTAGGTCTTAGTGATCCGGTGGTTCTGTATGGAAGGGCCATCGCTCAACGGATAAAAGGTACTCCGGGGATAACAGGCTGATACCGCCCAAGAGTTCATATCGACGGCGGTGTTTGGCACCTCGATGTCGGCTCATCACATCCTGGGGCTGAAGCCGGTCCCAAGGGTATGGCTGTTCGCCATTTAAAGTGGTACGCGAGCTGGGTTTAGAACGTCGTGAGACAGTTCGGTCCCTATCTGCCGTGGACGTTTGAGATTTGAGAGGGGCTGCTCCTAGTACGAGAGGACCGGAGTGGACGAACCTCTGGTGTTCCGGTTGTCACGCCAGTGGCATTGCCGGGTAGCTATGTTCGGAAAAGATAACCGCTGAAAGCATCTAAGCGGGAAACTTGCCTCAAGATGAGATCTCACTGGGACCTTGAGTCCCCTGAAGGGCCGTCGAAGACTACGACGTTGATAGGTTGGGTGTGTAAGCGCTGTGAGGCGTTGAGCTAACCAATACTAATTGCCCGTGAGGCTTGACCATATAACACCCAAGCAATTTGCTTACTTCGAAAGAAGCATCAGATTGCGGTGTGTGAAGACGAAAGAACCGAAAGTTCGAGATACTCACAAAACACCAAGCTATTACATACCCAATTTGCTGAAGCGCGGCCATCTGGTCACGACTCAGTACCCGAATTTCTTGACGACCATAGAGCGTTGGAACCACCTGATCCCATCCCGAACTCAGCAGTGAAACGATGCATCGCCGATGGTAGTGTGGGGTTTCCCCATGTGAGAGTAGGTCATCGTCAAGATTAAATTCCGAAACCCCAATTGCGAAAGCAGTTGGGGTTTTGTTTTTGTCCGCAGAAAAACTCATACAGCAATACCGGACAGGTTCACGCTGTCACCGTCTCCCGACAATGCTAAGGTTCGCCCCTGGCGTTTGTATTTTCCAAGGAAGCCTTTATGCCGGACGCGACGTCCCTCAGTGCTGGTTTTATGGTGGTTCACGGCAACCGCCTGGACGAGTTGCGCAGCCTGGTGGTCAGCTGGATGCGGCGCTACCCGCTGGCTCCCCTGGAGAATGAAATCGCGTTGGTGCAAAGCAATGGCATTGCCCAATGGCTGAAGCTGGCACTGGCGGAAGATTCTGAAGAAGACGACATGGGAGGCTGCGGCATCGCTGCCGCCATCGACGTGCAGTTGCCCGGCAGCTTCATGTGGCAGCTCTATCGCATGGTCCTGGGCCGCGACGAAATTCCGGTCAAGTCCCTGCTCGATAAAGCCCCGCTGACCTGGCGCCTGATGCGCCTGCTGCCGCAATTGATCAACCAGCCGCACTTCGAGCCGTTGCAGCGTTTCCTGACCCATGACACCGATCTGCGCAAACGCTATCAACTGGCTGAGCGTCTGGCGGATCTGTTCGACCAATACCAGGTGTACCGAGCCGACTGGCTCGAAGACTGGGTGGAAGGTCGCCATCAAACACGAAACGCCAGGGGCGAAGCCAAACCCCTGACCCCGGCCAATTGCTGGCAGGCAGAGTTATGGCGCGCACTCTTGCTGGATGTGGGAGAAGAAGGCATGGCGCAAAGCCGTGCCGGTGTCCATCAACGATTTGTCGAACGTATCAACCATCTCGAAGCCGCCCCCAAGGGATTACCCTCGCGAGTGATCGTTTTCGGGATTTCTTCCCTGCCTGCTCAAGCCCTGGAAGCACTGGCGGGGCTGGCACGATTCAGCCAGGTCCTGCTGTGTGTGCATAACCCGTGTCGTCACCATTGGGCGGACATCGTCGCCGATAAAGACCTGTTGCGGCATCAATACAAGCGTCAGGCTCGCAAGAGCGGCATGCCGGTAGTGATCGATCCGCAAACCCTGCATCAGCATGCTCACCCGCTGCTGGCCGCATGGGGCAAGCAGGGGCGGGACTACATCAACCTGCTCGACAGTTACGACGATCCCAACAGCTATCGTTCGGCATTCCGCGACGGGCGCATCGACCTGTTCAGTGACGGTCAGCCGCTGAATGTGCTCAACCAGTTGCAGGACGACATCCTCGAGTTGCGTCCCCTCAACGAGACTCGGGAGCGATGGCCCGCTATCGATCTTGAGCAGGACGAATCGATCCGTTTTCACATTGCCCACAGCGCCCAGCGAGAAGTCGAGATCCTCCACGATCAACTGCTCGCGCGCTTCAGCGCCGATCCGACACTGCGACCCCGGGACATCATCGTGATGGTTCCGGACATCGACAGCTACGCCCCGCATATTCGTGCCGTGTTTGGGCAGCTTGACCGCCAGGATCCTCGCTTCATTCCGTTTACTCTGGCTGACCAGGGCCAGCGTGGTCGTGATCCTTTGCTGATCGCTGTTGAGCACCTGCTCAAGCTGCCTGACAGCCGATTCCCCGTCAGTGAGATTCTCGATCTGCTGGACGTCCCCGCACTTCGCGCTCGTTTTGGCGTCGAGGAGCGTGACCTGCCGACCCTGCACCGCTGGATCGAAGGTGCCGGCATTCGCTGGGGCATGAATGCCGAGCAACGTGCCGGGCTCGGGCTGCCTGATGAACTTGAGCAAAACAGCTGGCGTTTCGGCTTGCGACGGATGTTGCTCGGTTATGCCGTTGGCAGCGCCGATGCTTATGAAGGTATCGAACCCTACGACGAGATCGGTGGCCTGGACGCTGCGCTCATCGGCCCGCTGGTTGCGTTGCTCGACGCGCTGGAAGTGGCTCACCACGAACTCTCTCAGCCTGCATCGCCGGGGCAATGGGGCTTGCGCTTGCAGGCCTTGGTGCAGTTGTTCTTCCTTGCTGGTAACGAACACGATGACTACTTGCTGGCCCAGCTCGAGGAGCTGCGTGAGACCTGGCTCGAGACCTGCGAATCCGTCGGGTTGCAGGATGAGTTGCCGTTGACCGTCGTCCGTGAAGCCTGGCTTGCAGGTCTGGATCAGGGCCGTTTGTCCCAACGCTTTCTGGCCGGTGCGGTCAACTTCTGCACCTTGATGCCCATGCGCGCCATCCCGTTCAAACTGGTGTGCCTGCTGGGCATGAATGACGGCGATTATCCGCGCGCGCAGCCGCCGCTGGATTTCGATCTGATGGGCAGTGATTACCGTCCGGGCGACCGCTCCCGGCGCGAAGACGACCGCTACCTGTTACTGGAAGCCTTGTTGTCGGCACGGGACCAGCTCTACATCAGTTGGGTGGGCCGCAGCATCCGCGATAACAGCGAGCGGCCTGCGTCGGTACTGATCGGCCAGTTGCGTGATCACTTGGCCAGCGGTTGGCGATTGTTGCAAGGCGACGAGGATCTGCTGGAGGCCATGACGCGGGAACACCCGTTGCAACCCTTCAGTGCTCGCTACTTTCACGACGGGGATGAATCGTTCAGCTACGCCAGCGAATGGCAGGTGCTTCATCAGGCGGCAGAGCAACAGGCAAGCGCCGAAGTGCTCGGGCCCCACGTTCAGGACGAACCACTGAGTCTCGGTCAGGTGCAGGATTTCCTGCGCAATCCGGTACGGCACTTTTTCAGCCAGCGACTGAAGGTCTTCTTCGAGGCGGCAGAAGTGCCGTTGGCCGATGAAGAGCCTTTTGTCCTGGATGCGTTGCAGCGTTACAGCCTCAGCGACCGTTTGCTCGAAGCGGCGCTGGCAGATCCGGGTAATTCCGGGCGGGCACTGGAGGATCAGGCGAAACGTTTGCAGAACAGCGGTCTGCTGCCCATGGCCGGATTCGGTGAGTGCCTGCAACGCGAGTTGATCGAGCCATTGCCTGACTTGCTGCAACGCCACCAACAGCTCCTGGCGTTGTGGCCAACACCGCTCAGCAGCGCGTTGCCGGTCAGTCTTGAACTGCAGGGCTTGCACATTGAGGGCTGGCTCAGCGGCCTGCATCAGCGTGCTGATGGTGGTTTGTTGTCTGTCACAACGATCCCCAACAGTATCGGCTCGATCAAGTCGCGCAAATGGCATCGACTGACACGCCCGTGGGTCAATCATCTGATGGCTTGTGCCAGTGGCATGACGTTGACCACCGCATTGGTGGCCAGCGACGACAGCCTGTTGCTCGGTCCGCTGGACCCGTCCACGGCGCGGACAATTCTCGGTGACCTGTTGATGGCCTGGCAGTCGGGTATGCGCCAGCCTCTGCCGATCGCGGTCAAGACAGCCTTCGCGTGGCTGGGGCAAATCGACCCGGTCAAAGCCGAGGCCGCTGCGCGCAAGGCCTATGAAGGTGATGGGCAGACAACGGATGGAGAGCGCCGCGAAAGCCCGGCACTGGCTCGCCAATTTGCCGATTACGATGCCTTGGTCGCCGATGAGACGTTCCCCCAGTGGTGTGACGCGCTTTATCGCCCGCTTCTTGAAGCACCCTGGCGTTCACTGTCCGGCGAGGAGTTGCGCTGATGAGCACGAAGACACCTCTGGCCCTGGCATTCCCGCTGCGTGGCAGTCAACTGATCGAAGCCAGCGCCGGGACCGGCAAGACGTTCACTATTTCCGCGTTGTACCTGCGTCTGGTGCTTGGCAATGGTGAGGAGGACAGTGGTTTCGGACGTGAGCTGCTGCCGCCGCAGATCCTCGTCGTGACCTTCACCGACGCCGCGACCAAAGAGCTGCGCGAACGCATTCGCACGCGGCTCGCCGAGGCCGCACGATATTTCCGCGATGAAACACCGCCCCCCGACAGTCTGATTGCCGAGTTGCGTGATCAGTACTTGCCCGAGCAATGGCCCGGCTGCGCAAACCGCCTGGATATCGCCGCCCAGTGGATGGACGAGGCGGCGGTGTCGACCATCCATAGTTGGTGCCAGCGCATGTTGCGCGAGCACGCATTCGACAGCGGCAGCCTGTTTACCCAGACCCTGGAAACCGACCACAGCGACTTGCTGGGGGAAGTCCTGCGCGATTACTGGCGGCTGTTCTGTTACCCGATGCAAGGTGACGCCTTGAATTGGGTGCGCAGCAATTGGGGCGGGCCGGCGGCGCTGCTGCCGCGGATTCGTGCACTGTTCGCCAGCGAGCGCGATACCCTTGAAGGGAAAGAACCCGCCGAAGTGATTTCGCAATGCTTGCAAGAGCGACGGGCGGCCCTGATCGAACTCAAGAAACCCTGGCTGCAGTGGGCGGACGAGCTGCTTGCGATCTGTCACCAGGGCGTTGCCGGCAAGGCTGTCGACGGTCGCAAGATGCAGGCACGCTATTTCGAGCCCTGGTTTGAAAAGATCAAAGCCTGGGCCGAGGACGAATCCCTCGAGCAACTGGATATCGGCACCGGTTTCACTCGCCTGACCCCGGATGGCATGGCCGAAGCCTGGAAGGGCGAAGCGCCTCGACATCCGGGGCTCGACGCGATGGCCGGCCTCAAGACCTGTCTCGATGGGTTGCCAACGCCTGATGCCGCCGTACTGCAACATGCGGCCCGCTGGGTCGGTGCGCGATTCGAGGAAGAGAAGCGCCGTCGCGCGGAAATGGGTTTCGACGACATGTTGTTGCGCCTTGATGCGGCCTTGCAGTCCGATGGCGGCGAACGACTGGCAACTCTGATTCGTGAACAGTTTCCGGTCGCCCTGATCGATGAGTTCCAGGACACCGACCCGGTGCAATACCGGATCTTCGAGAGCATCTACCGCATTGAAGAGAACAGCCCCGAGTGCGGTCTGTTCCTGATCGGCGACCCGAAACAGGCGATCTACGCTTTTCGCGGCGCCGACATCCATACCTACCTGCGCGCCCGCCAGGCCACCACCGGCCGCCTGCACACCCTGGGTACCAACTTTCGCTCAAGCCACGGCATGGTCAGCGCGGTGAACCATGTGTTCGAGCGCGCCGAAGCCCGGGGGTCAGGGCGCGGCGCTTTCCTCTTTCGGCAGAAGAATGGCGACAACCCGGTGCCGTTCACGCCGGTTGCCTCCCAGGGCCGCAAAGAAGTCTTGCGCATCAATGACCAGGCAATCCCGGCCTTGAACATCTGGCATTTGCCGGCCGAACAATCGTTGTCCGGTGCGGTGTACCGGCAACAACTGGCGGCTGCCTGCGCCAGTGAAATCACGGCATTGCTCAATGGCGGGCAGCAGGGGCAAGCGGGGTTCACCCAGGACGGAAAAGCCTTCAGGGGCTTGTTGCCGGCGGACATCGCCATCCTGGTGCGCGACGGCAAGGAAGCGCAGGCGGTTCGTGCGCAATTGGCCGCCCGTGGCGTGCGCAGTGTTTACCTGTCGGACAAGGACTCGGTGTTCGCCGCCCAGGAGGCGCATGACGTGCTGACCTGGCTCAAGGCCTGTGCCGAGCCGGATGTCGAGCGACCGCTGCGGGCTGCATTGGCCTGCATCACGTTGAACCTTTCGCTGACTGAGCTGGAGCGGCTGAATCAGGATGAGTTGGCCTGGGAATCCCGGGTCATGCAGTTCCGGGGCTATCGCGAAGTCTGGCGCAAGCAGGGCGTACTGCCGATGCTGCGACGCCTGCTGCACGACTTCCGCCTGCCCCAGGCGCTGATCGCCCGCAGTGACGGCGAGCGCGTCTTGACCAACCTTCTGCACCTTTTCGAACTGCTGCAACAAGCCGCCGCCGAACTCGATGGCGAGCAAGCCCTGATCCGGCATTTATCCGAGCATCTGGCGTTGTCCGGGCAGGCTGGCGAAGAGCAGATCCTGCGTCTGGAAAGTGATGAGCAATTGGTCAAGGTCGTGACCATTCACAAGTCCAAAGGCCTTGAATACCCGCTGGTGTTCCTGCCGTTCATTTGCTCGGCGAAACCGGTGGATGGCAGCCGCCTGCCGTTGCACTACCACGATGAATCAGGCAATGCCCAGGTCACGTTGAAGCCGACGACAGAATTGATTGCCCTGGCTGACGATGAGCGTCTGGCCGAGGATCTGCGCTTGCTCTATGTCGCCCTGACCCGGGCGCAACACGCCTGCTGGCTGGGGGTGGCCGACCTCAAGCGCGGCAACAACAATGGCTCGGTGCTGCATCTGTCGGCATTGGGTTATCTGCTGGGCGGCGGTGCGCCGTTGGCCGATTCCCCGGCGTTGCAGCTTTGGTTGCGGGATCTGCAACAGGACTGCCCGGCGCTGGCGTATGCCGAGATGCCTGAAGCGACTGCAGAGCATTACCGGCCACCGCAAAACGACGCGGCGCTGCTGGTTCCGCTGGTTCCGAAACGCAAGGCCAGTGAAAACTGGTGGATCGCTTCCTACAGCGCGTTGCGCATTGGCGACACCCTGAGTGTCGGCACCGACGAGGCGCCGGAGAGCCCGCAGGCGCAAAAACTGTTCGATGACGAACGCCTCGACCCACAGGCCCCCAGGGAAGTGGTAGCCGGCGGCGGCGATATCCATCGCTTCCCGCGCGGCCCGAACCCCGGCACCTTCCTCCATGGCTTGCTCGAATGGGCGGGAGGCGAGGGTTTTGCTGCGGCACCGCAAGAGGTGATCGACGCCATTGCCCGTCGCTGCAACCGTCGAGGCTGGGAGGGCTGGATCAGCACCTTGAGTGACTGGCTGCAGCATCTGCTCAAGTCTCCGCTGCAGCTGGGCGGCGGTCAGGCACCGGTGATATTCGGCCAGCTGACGCAGTATCAGGTCGAGATGGAGTTCTGGTTCGCCAGCCATAAGGTCGATGTGCTCAAGCTCGATGCGCTGGTGTGCCAATACACCCATAACGGCGTGGCCCGGGTGGCCGCGGAACCGGTGTTGCTCAATGGTATGTTCAAGGGTTTCATCGACCTGACGTTCGAACATGACGGCCGCTACTACGTTGCCGACTACAAATCCAACTGGCTCGGCGTCGATGATGCGGCCTACACCGCGCAGGCCATGGAGCAATCGATTCTCGACAACCGTTATGACCTGCAATACGTGTTGTACCTGTTGGCCCTGCACCGCCAGCTCAAGGCGCGGCTCGCCGATTACGACTACGACCGGCATGTCGGCGGTGCGTTGTACCTGTTTTTGCGGGGTACGCGTGCGGCCAGCCAGGGTGTGTTTTTCGCCCGCCCGCCAAGAGAGCTGATCGAGCGTCTGGACAGACTGTTCCAGGGCAAGCCAGAGCCCAAGGCCGAACCCGCCTGGGAACAGGGAGTACTGTTATGAATCGCACATTCGCCGATTTGCTGCCCACATCGCTGGCAGCCGAAAGCCTGGCCGAGCTGGCGCCGCTGAGTCGTGCCGACGACTTGCTGTTGTTGCTCACGCGTTGGGTCGAGCGTGGCTGGTTGCGCGCGCTGGACAAAGCCTTTGTGGCGTTTTTGCATGAACTGGCCCCGGAAGATGATCCGTTGGTGTTGCTGGCAGCCGCGCTGACCAGCCACCAATTGGGCCACGGGCATGTCTGCCTCGACCTGTTCGAGACGCTGAAAGAACCGGACTTCGCCCTGTCGTTACCACCCGAAGGTGACGTGCAAGGCGGCGCGATGCTGTTGCCCTCGCAATTACTGGGATCGCTGGACGGTGCTCACTGGTGCAAGGTGCTGGCCGCCAGCAACCTGGTCGCACTGGCCGCTGACAGTCGTGACAACGTGCGCGACCGGCCTTTGGTTTTATCGGGCAAACGCTTGTACCTGCGCCGCTATTGGGCCTACGAACGGCGGATCGACCTTTCGTTGCGCGAACGTTTGACGCAACACGAATCCACGCCGAGCGACTTGCTCCAGCGCCTCACCGGTTTGTTTGGTCCTGCCCGCTCCGGTGAGGTGATCGACTGGCAGAAGCTGGCCTGCGCCCTGGCGACACGCAGTGCCTTCAGCATCGTCACGGGGGGGCCGGGAACCGGCAAGACCACCACCGTCGTGCGCTTGCTGGCGTTGCTCCAGGCGCCGGCGGTCGAGGCTGGCATGCCCCTGCGCATTCGCCTCGCCGCACCGACCGGCAAGGCCGCTGCGCGTCTGACGGAATCCATCAGCCAGCAAGTCCGGACCTTGAAGGTCACCCAAGACATACGAGACAAGATCCCCTCCGACGTCACCACCGTTCACCGCCTGCTCGGCAGCCGACCCGGGACTCGTCATTTCCGCCATCACGCGGGCAATCGCCTGCCGCTGGATGTGCTGGTGGTGGATGAGGCCTCGATGATCGACCTGGAAATGATGGCCAACCTGCTCGACGCCTTGCCGGCCCATGCGCGCCTCGTGCTGTTGGGTGACAAGGATCAACTGGCTTCGGTAGAAGCCGGTGCGGTATTGGGGGATCTGTGTCGCGACGCGGAGGCTGGCTGGTACAGCCCGCAGACACGCCAGTGGCTGGAAGCCGTCAGTGGCGAAAACCTGCAGGCCAGCGGCTTGCAGGAGGACGCGCAGGGCACTCATCCATTGGCCCAACAGGTCGTGATGTTGCGCCATTCCCGGCGATTCGGTGAAGGCAGCGGCATTGGCCAACTGGCTCGCTGGGTCAACCAGCAGCAACCCGAAGAAGCCCGCAAGTTGTTGTCGGCGCGAAGCCATGACGATGTGTATTGCCTGGCCCTCAAGGGGGAGCAGGATCGGGCCCTGGAACGTTTGCTTCTCGACGGCCATGGTGAGGCCCCGCAGGGTTATCGACATTACCTGAGCGTGCTGCGCAATCAGCGTCCGCCACTGGACAGCCCGCTGGAAGATTCGTGCTGGATTGATTGGGCTCGACAAGTGCTGCAGGCCTTCGACGCGTTCCAGTTGTTATGTGCCGTGCGCAAGGGGCCGTGGGGTGTAGAGGGCTTGAACCAGCGGGTGACGGAGGCATTGCTCAGGGCACGCCTGATCGACAGCGACCAGCAGTGGTACGAAGGTCGCCCTGTCTTGATGACCCGCAACGATTACGGGCTGGGTTTGATGAACGGCGATATCGGTATTGCCCTCAAGCTCCCGGAACAGGAAGGCCACGGGACTGGGAAGCAGGTTCTGCGTGTGGCGTTCCCACGCAATGATGGCCAGGGTGGTGTGCGATTTGTCCTGCCCAGCCGTCTGAATGATGTCGAAACCGTCTACGCCATGACCGTGCATAAATCCCAAGGCTCGGAGTTCGCACATACCGCGTTGATTCTTCCCGATGCCTTGAATCCGGTACTCACCAAGGAACTGATCTACACCGGCATTACCCGGGCCAAGGACTGGTTCACCTTGATCGAGTCGCGTGCGGGCGTGTTTGAAGAGGCGGTGAAACGCCGGGTCAAACGCTTGAGCGGGCTGATGCTGGAGCTAAAGGAAGCCAGCGAGCCGATAGGCTGAAAGGTCAGTAATCGGCAAACAGCATCTCCCGGCTTTCCCCCATCAGCAGGCCCTGATTCTGCTCGGTGACCGCGCGGATGTAATCCCACAACAGGGTGATCCGCTTGAGCTTGCGCAGGTCTTCGCGGCAGTACATCCAGAATTGTCGGGTGATATTGATTTCCTGCGGCAACACCGGCAGCAGGCGCGGGTCCTGGGTGGCGAGGAAGCACGGCAGGATCGCCAGTGAGCGTCCTTGCTGCGCGGCCACGAACTGCGCGATCACGCTGGTGCTGCGCAGGTTGGCGCTGGCGCCGGGCAATACGTTGGCCAGGTACAACAGCTCCGAGCTGAACGCCAGGTCGTCGACGTAACTGATAAACGAATGTTTGGCCAAGTCTGCCGGGCGGCGGATTGGCGGGTGGTTGTCCAGATAGTCCTGGGTCGCGTACAGCTGCAATCGGTAGTCACACAGTTTGCAGCAGACGTATGGACCATGCTCCGGGCGCTCCAGGGCGATGACGATGTCGGCCTCGCGCTTGGACAGGCTGATGAAGTGCGGCAGCGGCAGGATATCCACCGAAATGGCCGGATAGGTGTCGACGAAGTGACTCAGCTGCGGCGTGATGAAAAAGCTGCCGAAGCCTTCGGTGCAGCCCATGCGCACATGACCGGACAGCGCCACGCCAGACCCGGAAACCTGCTCGCACGCCATGTGCAGGGTACTTTCGATCGACTCGGCATACCCCATCAACCGCTGGCCTTCGGCGGTCAGGACAAAGCCGTTGGTCCGGGATTTTTCGAACAGCAATGTGCCCAGCGCGGTTTCCAGGGAACTGATGCGTCGCGACACCGTGGTGTAGTCCACCGCCAGGCGCTTGGCCGCGGTGCTGGCCTTGCGGGTGCGGGCGACTTCAAGGAAAAACTTGAGGTCATCCCAGTTCAGCGAACCGAGGGAGGTGATGTTTTTTTGCATGTTGGACCGGTTTTTATGTGCGTTCTTATTAGAAGTTTGCACATCTATACTCCAAAAACAGTCCGTTAACCAATTCGCGGCACACGCCTCATCTCAAGGCGAACTTTTCGTCTTGGCTCCTAGATAAAAACAACTTCCGGAGACCCACATGAACGTATCGCTCACGCCCAACGAAACCACCGTGCAAAAGGTCAAACTGTTGATCGACGGTCAGTGGGTCGAATCCAAGACCACCGAATGGCACGACATCATCAACCCGGCGACCCAGCAAGTGCTGGCCAAAGTGCCGTTTGCCACCGCCGAAGAAGTCGACGCAGCCATCAGCGCCGCCCATCGCGCTTTCCAGACCTGGAAGCTGACGCCCATCGGCGCGCGGATGCGCATCATGCTCAAGCTCCAGGCGCTGATTCGCGAACACTCCAAGCGCATCGCCGCGGTTCTGAGTGCAGAGCAGGGCAAGACCATTGCCGACGCCGAAGGCGACATTTTCCGTGGCCTGGAAGTGGTCGAGCACGCCTGTTCCATCGGCAGCCTGCAAATGGGCGAGTTCGCTGAGAACGTCGCCGGTGGCGTCGACACCTACACCCTGCGCCAGCCAATCGGCGTGTGCGCCGGCATTACCCCGTTCAACTTCCCGGCGATGATTCCGCTGTGGATGTTCCCGATGGCCATCGCCTGCGGCAACACCTTCGTGCTCAAGCCGTCCGAACAGGACCCGATGTCGACCATGCTCCTGGTGGAACTGGCGATTGAAGCGGGCATTCCAGCCGGCGTACTCAACGTCGTGCATGGCGGCAAGGACGTGGTCGACGGGCTCTGCACCCACAAGGACATCAAGGCGGTTTCCTTCGTCGGTTCAACCGCCGTCGGTACTCATGTCTACGACCTGGCCGGTAAACACGGCAAGCGCGTGCAATCGATGATGGGCGCGAAGAACCACGCCGTGGTGCTGCCGGACGCCAATCGCGAACAAGCGCTGAATGCGCTGGTGGGTGCCGGATTTGGTGCCGCCGGTCAACGCTGCATGGCCACCTCGGTGGTGGTGCTGGTGGGCGCGGCCAAGCAATGGCTGCCGGATCTCAAGGCGCTGGCGCAGAAGCTCAAGGTCAATGCTGGCAGCGAGCCGGGCACCGATGTCGGCCCGGTGATCTCGAAAAAGGCCAAGGCGCGGATTCTCGACCTGATCGAAAGCGGCATCAAGGAAGGCGCGAAACTGGAGCTGGACGGTCGCGAGATCTCGGTTCCCGGTTACGAGAAGGGCAACTTTGTCGGCCCGACCCTGTTCTCCGGCGTGACCACCGACATGCAGATCTACACCCAGGAAATCTTCGGTCCGGTGCTGGTGGTGCTGGAAGTCGCCACCCTCGATGAGGCCATCGCCCTGGTCAACGCCAACCCGTTCGGCAACGGCACGGGTCTGTTCACCCAGAGCGGCGCGGCGGCGCGCAAATTCCAGAACGAAATCGACGTCGGTCAGGTCGGTATCAACATCCCGATTCCAGTGCCGGTGCCGTTCTTCAGCTTCACCGGTTCGCGCGGTTCCAAGCTCGGCGACCTCGGCCCGTATGGCAAGCAAGTGGTGCAGTTCTACACTCAGACCAAGACCGTCACCAGTCGCTGGTTCGATGACGACAGCGTCAACGACGGTGTGAACACCACCATCAACCTGCGTTAAGGAGCCGGACATGAAAATCGCTTTTATCGGTCTGGGCAACATGGGCGCGCCGATGGCGCGCAACCTGATCAAGGCTGGTCATGCACTGCGCCTGGTGGACCTGAACAAAGCCGTGCTGGCGGAGCTGGAGCAACTGGGCGGCAGTATCAGTGCATCGGCCCGCGAAGCGGCAGAGGGTGCCGAATTGGTCATCACCATGCTGCCTGCCGCGGTGCATGTGCGCAGTGTGTGGCTGAGCGAAGACGGCGTGCTCGCCGGTATCGGCAAAGGTGTTCCGGCCGTGGATTGCAGCACCATCGATCCGCAGACCGCGCGGGACGTAGCCACCGCCGCTGCCAAACAGGGCGTGGCCATGGCCGATGCACCGGTCTCTGGCGGCACCGGTGGTGCAGCCGCCGGGACGCTGACCTTTATGGTCGGCGCCACCCCCGAACTGTTCGCCACCCTGCAACCGGTACTGGCGCAAATGGGCCGCAACATCGTCCATTGTGGTGAGGTCGGCACCGGGCAAATCGCTAAAATCTGCAACAACCTGCTGCTGGGGATTTCCATGGTCGGCGTCAGCGAAGCCATGGCGCTGGGCGATGCCCTGGGCATCGACACCAAGGTGCTGGCGGGCATCATCAACAGCTCCACCGGGCGTTGCTGGAGTTCGGAGATGTACAACCCGTGGCCGGGCATCGTTGAAACAGCACCGGCGTCGCGCGGTTACACCGGTGGTTTCGGTGCCGAACTGATGCTCAAGGATCTGGGGCTGGCCACTGAAGCGGCGCGTCAGGCGCACCAGCCGGTGGTACTCGGCGCGGTGGCCCAGCAGTTGTATCAGGCGATGAGTTTGCGTGGGGAGGGGGGGCAGGACTTCTCGGCGATCATCAACGGCTATCGCAAGCCGCAATAGCAAGGCTGTGGCAAAAAACTGTGGGAGCGAGCTTGCTCCGGGCGGCGTTCCGACGATGAGGTCGTTACAGTCGACATTGATGGTGACTGACCCACCGCTATCGCGAGCAAGCTCGCTCCCACAGGGTACGGCGTTTACCTATAGATATTGACCGGGAGATCACGTCGGGTGATCCCCCGGTTTTTTTGTATCAGGCAAACACGAAATATTTGCGCACGGTTTCCACCACTTCCCAGGTGCCTTTCATCCCCGGCTCAACGACGAAAATGTCGCCGGCGCGCAGGTGGATCGGCGCCATGCCTTCCGGAGTAATGATGCAGTAGCCTTCCTGGAAGTGGCAGTACTCCCACTTCACGTATTCCACATACCACTTGCCCGGCGTGCAGATCCAGGTGCCCATGATCTTGCTGCCGTCTTCGCTGGTGTAGGCATTGAGGTTGACGGTGTGCGGGTCGCCTTCGAGTTTTTCCCATTTGCAGGCGTCGAGCACGGGCAGCGGGTGGGTGTCGCGAAGAACGGTAATCGGTGCGGTCATGATGACTCCGGGCAGTGGGCTCAAGAACTGAAGTCGCACCCTATAGCGCCTGCCCAACCCTCAGTTGTCTGTGCTCGACACTGAGCTGTCCAGAAACGCACGCTCCTCAATTACGGTTCAGCGGGCAGTCGAGCCTGGATTGTTCGAGGCTGTTCCCGAACTCGACCAATTGCGAGTGCTGTTGCGACAGCGCCGCTATCCGCTCGGCGATTTCCTGTTTTTTGCTGGCGATGACCTGATGTGCCTGTTCCCACGGCAGCTGTGGGCCATGATGTCCGGCGAAGATCGGCTGCAATTCCTTGAGCCTGAAACCCAACTGCTGGGCACATTTGATGAACATCAGCAGGTCGACGCTGTGCTGGTCATAGATGCGGTACTTGCCCTGACGGCGAGCGGCAGGCAGCAGGCCAATCGACTCGTAGTGACGGATGCTTTTGACAGTGGTGCCGGAGCGCTGCGCGGCTTGGCCGATGTACATGGGAAGGTCCTTTTCTCCGAGGATAAAGCTCGGCGCATTATCGACCGACTCAAGCGCCGGCGATAGCTTCGGCTTGGCGTAACCAGGCCGCATGCCGGTCTGCGCTGGCGCCGAGAATTGGCCCGAAGGTGAGGGTTCGGGTTGGCTTGATGCCACAGAATTCCAGCGTGGTTTTGCGGACCTGATGCAAGCCGGGCATGCGGTAGATCCATCGGTAGTACCAGGGCGGTGTGTCCATGGTCACCAGCAGGTGAGCGGTTCGGCCGCGCAGGAGTTTGTCGGGGAAGGCTTTGCCCTGGCGATATTTGAAGGCAAAACCCGGCAAGAACACCCGGTCGAAAAAGCCTTTGAGCAAGGCCGGTACGCCGCCCCACCAGATCGGATATACCAGCGTCAGTTGTTCGGCCCACAGGATATCAGCCTGGGCGTTACGCAAGTCGTCTTCCAGCGGCTGGATCTGCTGATAGCCTTCGCGCAGTACCGGGTCAAAATCCATGCTGCCCAGAAACAATTGACGCACTTCATGCCCGGCGCGCACTGCCGACAATGTGTAACGCTCGGCAAGGGCGGCGCAGAAGCTGTTGCCGGACGGATGCCCGAGGATCACCAGTATTCGCTTACCCATCATCGCTGTCCTTGAGGATCAAACCTCAAGGATAAAGTCTGCCCCTCAGGGGAGAGTCAAGGCGTGCAGCAGGGCCTTGGCATAGCCGGGTAATGCGGCGAAGTCCCGGGCACAAAGCAACAGTTTGCGTTGGCCCCAGGGTTCTTGCAGGGCGAGGCTTTTGAAGGACAGTCCGCCAGGCCCGCGTTCGACCGCGGCCAGCGGTACGATTGCCAGTCCCGCCCCTCGGGCGACCATGCGCATTACGCCATCGAAGCCATCGGCACGGATGCGAATCTGCATGCGCAGGCCGGCGTGAAGCGCCTGTTCTTCCAGGTACACCGCCAAGGCGCTGTTGGCATTCAGGCTGACGTAGTCGTGATGCAGTGTGTCGGTGAAACTCACTGAGGTCGCATGAGCCAAGGGATGATCTCGAGGCATGATCAGCACCAGCGGATCATCGCGGAACGCTTGGGTCTGCAGGTCATCGGTGTCCACCGCGTCGGAAACGATGCCGAGGTCTGCCGCCCCCTGGCGCAAGGCATGGGTGATGCGGGTGCTGGGCAGTTCCTGCAGGTCGATGTCGAGATTGGGGTGGCGGTGCAGAAAGTCCGCGAGCAACTCTGGCAGGTACTCGGTGATCGCTGTGGTGTTGCACAGCAGCCGCACCTGGCCTTTGACGCCTTGGGCGTATTCGGCCAGTTCCTGTTGCAGGCGTTCGGCCTGTTGCAGCAGGACCCGGGCGTGTCGGGCCAGGGCATTGCCGGCCGGCGTCGGGCTGACCCCACGACGATTGCGCTGAAGAAACTCGACGCCCAGCGACGCCTCCATGGCGCGAATTCGTGCACTGGCCGCTGCCAGGGACAAATGACTGCGTGCGGCGCCGGCGGTGATGTTGCCGGTGTCGAGGATGTTCAGGTACAGGCGCAGGTCGGTCAGGTCGAAGTGCATTGCAGCAACCTCTAGATAGGTGTTGTCTGGGCCGGCCTCTTCGCGGGCAAGCCCGCTCCCACAGGGGATTTGTGAACAACACATAACCACTGTGGGAGCGGGCTTGCCCGCGAAGAGGCCAGTCGCTGCAGTGAAATACTCAGCCTCTGCCAAGGCAAGAGGCAGCCTCAGTATATGGCAGATTTTCAATCAACCCCCGCGGGCTCACCATGGCCCCATGAATACACTCTCGGCGTTTTATCAGAATCTCGGTTTAGCCCTTTCAATGCTGGTCATTGGCACCTTTGTGCTGGCCGGCATGATCAAGGGCGTGATCGGCCTCGGCCTGCCGACCGTTGCCATGGGCCTGCTCGGTCTGGCTATGGCGCCGACACAGGCTGCGGCGCTGCTGATCATTCCGGCGACCCTGACCAACGTCTGGCAATTGGCATTCGGCGGGCATCTGTCGGGGCTGGTCAAACGGCTGTGGCCGATGTTGCTGGCGATTTTCATCGGCACCGGGGCAGGCACGCTGTGGGTGGGCATGAGCGGTGGCCATTGGGTGGTGCGGGGGTTGGGCGCGGCATTGTTGCTGTATGCGCTGAGCGGTTTGTTTCTGCCGACTGTGCGCGTGGGGCGGCGCAGCGAACGCTGGCTCGGTCCGCTGTGTGGCGTGCTGACCGGCGTCATCACTTCGGCCACCGGCGTGTTCGTGATTCCGGCGGTGCCCTATCTGCAAGCGCTGGGTTTGAGCAAGGACGAGCTGGTACAGGCGCTGGGCCTATCGTTCACCGTCTCGACCCTGGCCCTGGCTGGGGGATTGCTATGGCGTGGCGCGCTCGGCGGGGGCGAGCTGAGCGCATCGCTGCTGGCGCTGATTCCCGCCATGCTCGGCATGTGGCTGGGGCAATCGCTGCGCCAGCGGATCAGCGCCCTGTGGTTCAAGCGCGTGTTCTTCGTTGGCCTGGGTGTGCTCGGCGGCCATTTACTGATCAGCGGCTAGCGGACGACGGGCTGATCATCTCGATGGCGCGGATCTCGAAGTCCCGTTCCAGGTATTCATCGCGCTGTTCGAGGAACTGCTTCATGTGCGGCAGGTTCGAGTGCACGTCGAGGTGGGCCTGGGATTGCCAGATCTCGTAGAAGATGAACAGGGTCGGGTCCTGTTTGTCGCGCAACATGTGGTATTCGATGCAACCGGGTTCGGTTCGGCTCGCTTGCACGTAGCCGCTGAAAAACGCTTCGAAGGCGTCGGATTTTTCCGGGTGGGTCTTGGCGTGCAGGATGAAGCCCTGGATTTCACTCATCTACATCTCTCCTCAAGTCAGAACTGGCGTCAGTCTAAGGCAACAATCAGCTGTTGATTCGTGCTTGTAGATCAAATGAATTTTGCTCAATCGAGGCTTACTCCGCGCGAGGCCGATCGGTACTCTGCCGCCATCCGATTCCCGACCTTCCCGAGACCTCCCATGAAAAAAGTCCTGCTACTCAATGGCGGCAAAAAATTTGCGCACTCCGACGGCCGCTACAACACCACCCTGCATGAAACCGCGTTGAGCGTGCTGGATCGCGGTGGCATGGATGTCAAAACCACCTTCATCGACGAGGGTTACGACGTCGCCGAAGAAGTGGCCAAGTTCCTCTGGGCCGACGTGATCATTTACCAGATGCCCGGCTGGTGGATGGGCGCGCCGTGGACCGTGAAAAAGTACATCGATGAAGTCTTCACCGAAGGCCATGGCAGCCTCTATGCCAGCGACGGTCGCACCCGTTCGAACGCGTCGCAGAAGTACGGCAGTGGCGGCCTGATTCACGGCAAGCAATACATGCTGTCGCTGACCTGGAACGCCCCACAGCAAGCCTTCGACGACCCGACCGATTTCTTCGAAGCCAAAGGCGTGGACGTGGTGTACTTCCCGTTCCACAAGGCCAACGAGTTCCTGGGCATGACCGGTTTGCCGACGTTCCTCTGCGTGGACGTGATGAAGCGTCCGAACATCGAAGGCGACGTGGCGCGCTATGAGCAGCATTTGGCTGAGGTGTTTGGCCTCAAGGCTTAACGCTCGGCTACTATCCGATGCAACGGCCAGGAAGATCGCAGCGCCGATTCGCAAACGAGGACACACGTGAAAGCCAGATCCGATGAATTGCAGGTTTTCGTCTGCGTGATTGAATGCGGGTCGATTTCCGCGGCGGCCGAGCAGGTCGGGCAAACGCCTTCGGCGGTCAGTCGTACGCTGTCGCGGCTGGAGGCCAAGCTCGACACCACCTTGATCAATCGCACCACGCGGCGCATGGACCTGACCGAAGAGGGCAAGTACTTCTTCGAACACGCCAAGCGCATTCTCGATCAGATGGACGAGCTCGAAGAGCGCCTGTCCTCACGCCAGCAAACACCGTCCGGGCGGCTGCGGATCAACGCGGCATCACCTTTCATGCTGCACGCCATCGTGCCCTACATCGATGAATTCCGCAGGCTCTACCCTGACATCCAGCTCGAGCTCAACAGCAATGATTTGATCATCGACCTGCTGGAACAGAGCACCGACATCGCCATCCGCATCGGCACCCTGAGCGACTCGACGCTGCATGCCCGCTCCCTGGGTTGCAGCCCGCTGCACATCGTCGCCAGCCCGGCCTATCTGGAAAAGCACGGCACACCGCAAGCCGTGGCTGACCTGGCCAACCATACGCTGCTGGGGTTCACCCAGAACGAAGGCCTCAACCAATGGCCGCTGCGTTATGTGCATGGCGATCGCTGGCCTATCCAGGCATCGATCAGCGCCTCCAGCGGCGAAACCATCCGCCATCTCGCACTGGACGGCCAGGGTATCGCCAGCCTGTCGCATTTCATGACCATCGAAGACATTCGTGCCGGACGCTTGAAAGTGTTGCTGGCCGAGTTCAACAGCGGATATCGCCAGCCGATCAACGCGGTGTACTACCGCAACTCGCAACTGGCCCTGCGGATTCAATGCTTTCTGGACTTTATCCAGGGCAAGTTGGCCGATTATGCGAGCGCGGATTTCAAGGGCTGATTCGTGATTCCTGCGCAAAAGTGAATTGGGTCGGCAGGGATTTTTCCTCAGGGATCGCTGCCGGATACTCCTTGCATCACTTATCCACGCAGGGAGTTGCTCCATGAATGTATTCGTTACCGGTGCCGCCGGTTTTATCGGCGGCTCCATCGCCACGGGCCTGGTCCAGGCTGGCCACAACGTCACCGGTCTGGTGCGCAGCGTCGAACAAGCCGATGAACTGCGTGCACTGGGCATCACCCCGGTGATCGGCACCCTCGACGACTCCGCCCTGTTGGCCGATCAGGCGCTTGCTGCCGACGCGGTGATCAACGCCGCCAGCAGCGATCATCGTGGCGCGGTGCAAGCCTTGCTCGATGCCTTGCGCGGTTCTGGCAAAGTGTTCCTGCACACCAGCGGTTCGAGCATCGTCGGTGATGCCTCGGGCGGTAAATCCAGCGATGTCATCTACTTCGAAGACAACCTGCCGAAACCGACAGTCGACAAGGCGGCGCGCGTGGCCATCGACAACCTGATCCTGGCGGCGGCCATGGACGGGGTGAACTCGGCGGTGATCTGCAACACGCTGATCTACGGCCACAGCTTGGGCGTAAGTCGTGACAGCGTGCAGCTGCCGCGTCTGCTGAAACAGGCGCGCAAAAGCGGTGTGGTGCGTCATGTCGGCCCGGGCCAGAACATCTGGTCCAATGTGCACATCGAGGACGTGGTGGCGCTGTACCTGCTGGCGCTGACTGAAAACGTGCCTGGCACCTTCTACTTTGTCGAAAGCGGTGAAGCGTCGTTCATCGACATGACCACGGCCATGGCCCAGGCGCTGAATCTGGGCGAACCGCAGGACTGGGCGCTCAAGGATGCGGAAGCCGAGTGGGGGTATGAAATGGCCAACTATGGTTTGGGCTCCAACAGCCGGGTGCGTGGCAAGCATGCGCGGGAATTGCTGGGTTGGGTGCCGAAGCGGACGTCGGTAGTTGAGTGGATTCGGGCCGAGATGGTGTGAGTTCGCTTTAGACCGCGTTATCGTTCTTCGCGAGCAAGCCCGCTCCCACATTCGACCGCATTCTTTCTGACGGGGCGCGATCAATTGTGGGAGCGGGCTTGCTCGCGAAGACTTTTTCGATGACACAGATGATGGCCGGTCGGCCCCCGATTCCGTAACATCCGCACACTCTTTTTCGTCTCTCCCTGTGTGCGGTTCCCCATGAAAGCAAAACGTCTACGCGCCGATGTCCTGGCCGGACTTACCACCTCCTTCGCCCTGTTGCCCGAGTGCATCGCTTTCGCGCTGGTGGCCCATCTCAATCCGTTGATGGGGCTCTATGGCGCGTTCATCATCTGCACCCTGACTGCGCTGTTCGGCGGGCGACCGGGCATGGTGTCCGGCGCGGCCGGCTCGATGGCCGTGGTGATCGTCGCGCTGGTGGTGCAACACGGCGTGCAGTATCTGCTGGCCACGGTGTTGCTGGGCGGGTTGATCATGATGGCGTTCGGGCTGCTCAAGCTCGGCAAACTGGTGCGCATGGTGCCGCACCCGGTGATGCTCGGCTTCGTCAACGGCCTGGCGATCATCATTGCCCTGGCGCAACTGGAGCACTTCAAGAGCGGGGAGGCCTGGTTGAGCGGTACGCCGCTGTACATGATGATCGGGCTGGTCGCGGTGACCATGGCCATTGTCTACGTGCTGCCGCGCCTGACCCGTACGGTGCCGCCAGCACTGGTGGCGATTCTCGGCGTGGGCCTGGCGGTGTATCTGCTTGGCCTGCCGACCCGCACCCTGGGCGACATGGCGCACATTGCCGGTGGCTTGCCGACGCTGGCGCTGCCGGACATTGCATGGAACCTGGACACTCTGCGCATCATCGCGCCCTACGCGATCCTGATGGCGCTGGTCGGGTTGCTGGAAACCCTGTTGACCCTGAACCTCACCGACGAAATCACCGAGAGCCGTGGCTACCCGGATCGCGAGTGCGTGGCGCTGGGGGCGGCGAATCTGGTGTCCGGTGCGTTCGGCGGCATGGGCGGTTGCGCCATGATCGGCCAGACTATGATCAACCTCAGTTCCGGCGGGCGCGGGCGCTTGTCCGGGATGGTGGCCGGGGTGTCGATCCTGTTGTTCATCCTGTTTCTGTCGCCGCTGATCGAGCGTATTCCGCTGGCCGCGCTGGTGGGGGTGATGTTCGTGGTGGCGCAACAGACCTTCGCCTGGGCTTCGTTGCGGGTGCTGAACAAGGTGCCGCTCAACGACGTGCTGGTGATCATCGCGGTGACCGTGATTACCGTGTTCACCGATCTGGCAATGGCGGTGCTTTGCGGGATCATCATCGCGGCGCTGAACTTTGCCTGGCAGCAGGCCCGACAGTTGTATGCCGACAGCCACCTGGAGAACGACGGCAGCAAGCTGTACCGGGTGCATGGCACGCTGTTTTTTGCCTCGACCACACCCTTTCTCAATCAGTTCGATCCGGCCAACGACCCGGCACAAGTGACACTTGATTGCCAACACCTGAGCTTCGTCGACTACTCGGCCATCGCCGCGCTGGGCACCTTGCGCGAGCGCTACACCAGGGCCGGCAAGCACTTGCGGGTGCTGCATTTGTCCGAGCGCTGCAAGAAATTGCTCAAGCGCGCCCGGATGCAGCACGACTGAAATCAAACAGGCAGGTGCGATGAAAATCCGCCTGCCTGATTTTCATTATTTGCGACAACTCATACCTCTGTGCGACACCCCTTACCTCTGCACGAAAATTACTTTCACCTCGTTTGAAAATCACCTGCCGAAATGTTTTAAGAGTTTCACAAATATTTCGACGTGACCCTCTCGAGGAGTACCGCATGACCCTGTCCTTCGGCTATTGGCTGCTGGTGTATGCCGCCATCGCCATCATTGCACTGATCGTTCTGATCGCCCGTTACCGACTCAACCCGTTCATTGTCATCACCCTGATTTCCATCGGCCTGGCGCTGGTGGCGGGCATGCCGCCGTCGGGTGTGGTGGGGGCGTACGAGGCCGGGGTCGGCAAGACCCTGGGGCATATCGCATTGGTGGTGGCGCTGGGCACCATGCTCGGCAAGATGATGGCCGAGTCCGGTGGCGCCGAGCAGGTGGCGCGGACCTTGATCGACCGTTTCGGCGAGAAGAACGCGCATTGGGCGATGGTGACCATCGCGTTTCTGGTGGGGCTGCCGCTGTTCTTCGAAGTCGGTTTCGTCTTGCTGGTGCCGATTGCCTTTACCGTGGCGCGGCGCGTGGGCGTGTCGATCCTGATGGTCGGCTTGCCGATGGTCGCCGGGCTTTCGGTGGTGCATGCGCTGGTGCCGCCGCACCCGGCCGCGATGCTGGCGGTGCAGGTGTATCAGGCGTCGGTGGGGCAGACCTTGATGTACGCGATCCTGATCGGCATTCCGACCGCGATCATCGCCGGTCCCCTGTACGCCAAGTTCATTGTGCCGCGCATTCAGCTGCCGGCGGAAAACCCACTGGAGCGCCAGTTCCTCGAACGCGAGCCGCGCGACAGCCTGCCGGGTTTCGGTATCACCATGGCGACCATCCTGTTGCCGGTGGTACTGATGCTGATCGGCGGCTGGGCCAATCTGATTTCCACGCCGGGCAGTGGTTTCAACCAGTTCCTGCTGTTCATCGGCAACTCGGTGATCGCGCTGTTGCTGGCCACATTGCTGAGCTTCTGGACCCTCGGCCTGGCCCAGGGCTTCAACCGCGAATCGATCCTCAAGTTCACCAACGAATGCCTGGCGCCGACCGCCAGCATCACCTTACTGGTGGGCGCCGGCGGTGGTTTGAACCGGATTCTGGTGGACGCCGGCGTCACTGACCAGATCGTCGGCCTGGCCCACGAATTTCATTTGTCGCCGCTATTGATGGGTTGGCTGTTTGCCGCGTTGATGCGCATCGCCACCGGTTCTGCCACTGTGGCCATGACCACCGCTTCAGGCGTGGTTGCTCCCGTAGCCATTGGTCTGGGTTATCCCCATCCGGAGTTGCTGGTGCTGGCGACTGGCGCCGGGTCGGTTATCTTTTCCCACGTCAATGACGGCGGCTTCTGGTTGATCAAGGAATACTTCAACATGACCGTTACCCAAACCTTCAAGACCTGGACCGTGCTCGAGACGTTGATCTCGGTCGTTGCTTTCGCGTTGACCGTTGGCCTTTCTTACCTGATTTAGCCGGAGCCACTTGCATGGACATCCTCTACCAGATCCGCGCCCGTCAGGACTCCTTCAGCGCCGGTGAAGGACGCATCGCCCGCCTGATGCTCGACGACGTAGGATTTGCCGCCTCCGCCAGCCTCGATGAACTGGCGCTACGGGCGGAGGTCAGCAGCGCCACGCTGTCGCGCTTCGCCCGTACGGTCGGCTGTAAGGACCTGCGTGACTTGCGTTTGCAACTGGCCCAGGCCAGCGGCGTCGGCAGCCGGTTTCTCGACCCGGCGGGCACGCCCGAGCAGTCGGCGTTCTACGGGCAGATCGTCGGTGACATCGAGTCGACCTTGCGCCAGCACCTGGCAGCGTTCGATGAGTCGCGTTTCGCTGATGCGGTGAAACTGCTGGGCAAGGCGCGGATGATTCATGCGTTCGGCATGGGCGGCTGCTCGACCCTGTGCAGCGATGAACTGCAAGTGCGCCTGGTGCGTCTCGGCTATCCGATCGGGGTGTGCCACGATGCGGTGATGATGCGCGTCACCGCCGCCAGCCTCAGTGCCGAACAGGTGGTGATTGTCTGCTCGTTGACCGGGATCACCCCGGAGCTGATTGAAACGGTGGAGCTGGCGCGCAACTACGGCGCACGCATTCTGGCAATCACCCGGGCCGATTCACCGCTGGCGCAACTGGCTGACATCGTCCTGCCGCTGCAAAGCGCCGAAACCTCGTTCATCTACAAACCCACGGCAGCGCGCTACGGCATGCTGCTGGCCATCGACGTGCTCGCCACCGAGTTGGCCCTGGCCAATCCTGAAGACAATCAAGAACGTTTGCGGCGGATCAAACTCGCCCTCGACGAATACCGCGGCGGCGACGATCACTTGCCGCTGGGAGACTGACATGCAGTACGACACGCTGATTCGCAACGCCCTGATCATCGACGGCAGCAACAGCCCCGGTTACCCCGCCGACGTGGCCATTCTCAACGGGCGCATCGAGCGTATCGGCGACTTGCGCGATGCCCGTGCCAGCGAAGAAATCGACGCGCAGGGCCATGTGCTGGCGCCGGGTTTCATCGACGTGCACACCCATGACGACACTGTGGTGATTCGTCAGCCGCAGATGCTGCCAAAGCTCAGCCAAGGCGTGACTACGGTCATCGTCGGCAACTGCGGGATCAGTGCGTCACCGGTGAGTTTGCGCGGCGATCCACCGGACCCGATGAACCTGCTGGGCACGGCCGCTGCGTTCGTTTATCCGACCTTCGGCGACTACCGCGCGGCCGTCGAAGCGGCGAACACCACGCTGAACGTCGCCGCACTGGTCGGCCACACGGCGTTGCGCAGCAATCATCTGGACGACCTGTTTCGCACCGCCACGGCAGAAGAAATCAGCTCGATGCGCGAGCAGTTGCGCGAAAGCCTTGAGGCCGGTGCCTTGGGCCTGTCCACCGGCCTTGCCTATGCCAGCGCCTTCTCGGCATCCACCGAGGAAGTGATGCAACTGACCGAAGAGTTGACCGCGTTCGGGGCGGTCTACACCACCCATTTGCGCAGCGAATTCGAACCGGTGCTGGAGGCCATGGACGAGGCGTTCCAGATCGGTCGCCATGCGCAAAGCCCGGTGATCATTTCCCACCTCAAATGCGCTGGCGCCGGTAACTGGGGGCGTAGTCCGCAGCTGCTGGCGTCCCTGGAACAGGCGGCGAAGACCCACCCGGTGGGTTGCGATTGTTATCCGTATGCAGCGAGTTCTTCGACGCTGGATTTGAAGCAGGTTACTGACGCCCATCGCATCACCATCACCTGGTCGACCCCGCACCCGGAGATGGGCGGCCGCGACCTGATGGACATCGCCGCCGAATGGAATGTGCCGTTGCTGGAGGCCGCTCGCCAACTGCAACCGGCCGGTGCGGTGTACTACGGAATGGATGAGGCGGATGTCCGCAGAATCCTCGCGCATCCGCTGTCGATGGTCGGCTCTGACGGCTTGCCGGAAGACCCGTTTCCACACCCACGCTTGTGGGGCGCATTCCCTCGGGTGCTCGGACATTTCAGCCGTGACGTAGGACTATTCCCGCTGCACACCGCCGTGCACAAAATGACTGGGCTGTCGGCGGCACGCTTCGGTTTGAAGGCGCGCGGTGAAATACGCGAAGGCCATTGGGCGGACCTGGTGTTGTTCGATCCGGCGACCATCCGTGATGTCGCCGATTTCAACGACCCGCAGCGGGCGGCGCAAGGCATCGAAGGGGTATGGGTCAACGGTGTGTTGAGCTACCGCGATGGCCAGGCCAACGGGCGCAGGGAAGGGCGGTTCCTGGCCCGGGAAGGGGATTTGCGCACGGGTTTTCAGTGAGTTTCGAGGACTGCGTCAAACCCGGTGGGTTTGGCGAAACTCACCCGGCGGCATCCCGCGCCGGCTTTTGAACGTGCGGTGAAACGAGCGGGGTTCGGTGAAACCCAGGTATTGGGCGATGTCCTGAATCGGCAGGGTGCTGTTGAGCAGGTAATGCTCGGCCAGCTCCTGGCGCAGGTCATCGAGGATCTGCTGGTACGACGTACCGGCCAGATGCAGCTGGCGTTGCAGCGTGCGCACTGACACCGCGAGATGCTCGGCCACCTGCTCCTTGCGTGGCAGACCTTCCTTGAGCAACTTTCGCAGGATGCTTTTGACCCGCTGTTCCAGCGACGCGTCCTCCAGTGTGGCCATCAATCCCTGGGCATGTTCTTCCAGCGTGCGCAGCAATTGCGCATCGGCCTGGCGCAATGGCAACTGCAAATACGGCAACGGGACAATCAGCGCCGAATAAGGCTGGTCGAACAGCACCGGACAGTCGAAGAACTGCTCGTACTCTACCAGCGTCGTGTCGGCCGGACAGGCATGTTCCAGCCAGACGGCGGCCGGCGACATTTGCGTGTCGGCGATCCAGCGCGCGTATTGCAGCCAGGAACCGAGCACGTTTTCCACCAGGTGACGGCGAATTCGCGGGCGCTGATGGCGGCATGTCCAGATCAGGTGCACCTCGCTGCCTTGCACCTCGGCGCGGCTGACGCCCATGTCTCCCACCAGCTTCTCGAACGGCATGATGCGGCTCATGGCGTCGCCCAGTGTCGCGCAGTTCATGGTGATGTAACCCAGCACGCTCCAGGAGTTGGGCAACACGAAACGTGCGGCGTTGAGACCGAACAACGCATCGCCCGAGTGTTCGCAGAAATAATCGAGCAGCCGCTCATGGGCTTCACCCGGCAACCGCAGGCTGTTGTCACTCAACTGCTGTGCCTGCAACCCGGCAGCCGCCAACGCAGGCTCGATGGCCATGCCCAGTTGTTCGGCATGACGCAGGTATTTGAGCAGCGGCGGAACTGAAGTGAAACCCAGGGATTGCATGATCGTATTCCTTTGATCAAGGCCCGCGTGCGCGGATGAATGCCCTGAAAGGTAATTTGAAACCACGGCTAAAGTAAATGGCTGGCGCCTGCGCGACGTTTGACTCAATTGGCTACTCGAACTGGCCGGATGCGACCGTGACACTTTCGGGCGGCTGACTAGTATGGGGGCCTGAAAATATCACTGATCAGAACCGCAAAAGGACACACGCATGCGACGCTGGAACGGCTGGGGAGATGCAACCACGGTGGTCGAACTGCCGGCCCAGGGCGCGAGTTTTCTCGCCCGGCGGGTGGGTGACGGTCGAGCGCTGCCCGATGCGACGCTTGAGACGGCATTGGCCCGCGTGCCCCCGTCGCGGTTGCAGCAACACTTCTTGTACAGCGTGGATGCCCATGATCGTTTGCTGCATGCTCGCGGCCAGAGCCTGCCGGACTGGCTGGCGTTGCGTGAGGGCGCGTTGGGGAATTATCCCGACGCCGTGGCCTATCCCGTGAGCGCTGAACAGATTCGCCGGTTACTGCTGCTCGCCCATGAACAGGACCTGTGCCTGATTCCTTATGGCGGCGGCACTTCGGTGGCCGGTCACATCAACCCACCGAGTTCCACGCGGCCGGTGGTGACGGTTTCCCTGGCCCGCATGAATCGCCTGCAGGACCTCGACGAAGAGAGCCTGCTGGCCACCTTCGGCCCCGGCACCAGTGGACCGCAGGTGGAAAGTCAGTTGCGCGCCCGTGGTTACACCCTGGGGCATTTCCCGCAGTCGTGGGAGCTGTCGACCCTGGGTGGTTGGGTCGCCAGCCGTTCCAGTGGCCAGCAGTCGCTGCGCTATGGGCGGATCGAGCAACTGTTCGCCGGCGGGACCCTGGAAACCTTTGCCGGACCTTTGGAAATTGCCTCCTTTCCCGCCTCGGCGGCCGGGCCCGATCTGCGCGAAGTGGTGTTGGGCTGTGAGGGCCGTTTCGGGATCATTTCCGAAGTGAAGGTGCGGGTCAGCGCACTGCCTGCCGATGAGCGTTTCTATGGGGTGTTTCTGCCCGATTGGCCCAAGGCGCTGCAAGCCATCCGCCAGTTGGCCCAGGCGCGGGTGCCGCTGTCGATGCTGCGCCTCTCCAACGCGGTGGAAACCGAAACCCAGCTGGCGCTGGCCGGTCACCCGCAGCAGATCGCCTGGCTGGAAAAGTATTTGGCCCTGCGCGGCGCCGGTGCGGGCAAATGCCTGCTGACGTTCGGCGTGACCGGCAACCGGCGGCAAAATGCGCTGTCCCTGCGTCAGGCCCGGCAGCATCTCAAGGCGTTCGGCGGGGTGTTTACCGGCACCTTGCTCGGCAAGAAGTGGGCGCAGAACCGTTTTCGCTTTCCCTACCTGCGCGAGAACCTGTGGAACGCCGGTTACGTGGTGGACACCCTGGAAACGGCCACTGACTGGAGCAACGTCGATAACCTCCTCACGCTGATCGAAAACAGTCTGCGCGACGCCTTGGCTGCCGAAGGCGAGCGGGTGCATGTCTTCACCCACCTTTCCCATGTCTACGGCGAAGGATCGAGCATCTACACCACCTATGTGTTTCGCCCGGCGGCGGACTACCCCGCCACCCTGGCGCGCTGGCAGGCACTCAAGCAGGCGGCCAGCCAGACCATCGTCGACAACTGCGGCACCATCAGTCACCAGCATGGCGTGGGCAAGGACCACGCACCGTACCTGCGGCGGGAGAAGGGCGCGCTGGCGATGGAAACCCTGCAGGCACTGAGTCGGCATTTTGATCCGGCCGGGCGACTGAACCCTGGCACGCTGTTGCAGGAGTGACGGCCATGAGCCTGGACTGGAACGCGGCGTGGCGACAGCAGGTGCTGCCGAGGCTGGCGGATGAAACCTGGGACCTGATCGTCATCGGCGGCGGCATCAGCGGTGCCGGTATCCTGCGTGAAGCCGCGCGCCGAGGGTGGCGTTGCCTGCTGCTGGAGCAGCGTGATTTCGCCTGGGGCACCTCCAGCCGCTCTTCGAAAATGGTCCATGGGGGCCTGCGTTATATCGCCAAGGGCCAGTGGCGCCTGACCCGCGATTCGGTCCGCGAACGCCAGCGCCTGCTCGACGAAGCGCCGGGGCTGGTGGAGCCAATGAGTTTCATGATGCCGCATTACCGTGGCGGTTTTCCCGGACCGCGGGTGCTGGGTGGTTTGCTGTCCATCTATGACGCCTTGGCCGGGCGGCGCAGCCATCACTTCCATGACGCGCAACAACTGCGTTACCTGGCGCCCGGGGTGAAGGAAGATAACCTGCTGGGCGGCACCTGTTTTATCGATGCGCTGACCGATGATGCCCGCCTGGTGATGCGCGTATTGGGCGAGGCCCGGGCCGACGGCGCCGTGGTGCTCAATGGCGTGCGCGTGCAGCAATTGCTGCGTGAGGAGGGGCGCGTTTGCGGGGTTCAGGTCGAAGACTGCGAGGGCGGCGGATTACAGACATTGCGTTGTGCTGTGCTGGCCGTGGCCACCGGCGCGTGGGCCGAGCGCTTGCGCCTGCCCGATGCACCTCGCCAGTTGCGCCCGTTGCGTGGCAGTCATCTGTTGTTGCCGGGCTGGCGCCTGCCAGTGGCGCAAGCCTTCACCTTCCTGCACGAGCGCGACCGTCGACCGGTGTTCGTTTTCCCTTGGGAGGGCGCCACGGTGGTCGGCACCACGGACCTCGATCATCACGGCGATCTGGACCAGAGCGCGAGCATCAGCTTTGATGAACTCGACTATCTGCTGGCGGCCTGTAGCCAACAGTTCCCCCAGGCCGGGGTGGTCGCAGCCGATGTGCTGTCGACCTGGTCGGGCGTGCGCCCGGTGGTGGGCAGTGCGGCGGGTGAGCATCAAGACAAGCCGTCGAATGAAACCCGTGAGCATGTGCTGTGGCAGGAACCTGGTTGCGTGACCCTGGCCGGCGGCAAGCTGACCACTTTTCGCCCGCAGGCGATCGAAGTACTCAAGGCCTGCGCGACCATGCTCGAGCGCCCCTTCAAAGATGACGCCGCGCCGGTGTTCGCCCCCGTGCCGCCGCTGGCGATACCGGGACTGAGTGCCAATCGGTGGCGGCGCCTGGCCGGGCGGCATGGCCGTGACCTGCCGAGGCTGGCGCAACTGATCACCGAACTGGGCCACGACAGCGTCGGCGGCACTGACACCTTGTGGGCGGAACTGGCCGTTGCCTGCGATGGGGAAATGGTCCTGCACCTGGATGACCTGCTGCTGCGCCGAACCCGCCTGGGCCTGTTGCTGCCGCGCGGTGGCGAGGATTATTTCGCTGCCATTCGCCAACTCTGCCAACCGCGACTGGGCTGGGACGATGAGCATTGGCAGCAGGAATTACAGCGTTATCGGGCGTTGTGGCAACGCCATCATGGTGTGCCGGATGCCGCGCATTGATGCCCATTGAAGAGAGCTCCATGGATAACCACCCGAACAAGCGTTACCTGTTGGCCATCGACAATGGCACCCAGAGCGTGCGCGCGCTGCTCTTCGACCTGCAGGGCAATCTGCTGGGCAAAGGCAAGGTCGAGTTGCAGGCCTATTACTCCACTCAACCCGGCTGGGCCGAACAGGACCCGGAATATTACTGGGCAAAACTGGGTGAGGCCTGCCAGCAGTTGTGGCAACAAACCGGCATCGATCGTTCACAGATTGCCGGTGTATCCCTGACCACCCAGCGCGGCACCGTGATCAATGTCGATGCCCAGGGCAAGGCGCTGCGCCCGGCGATCCTGTGGCTCGATCAACGCCAGGCTGAAGTCAAAGGCGGCATCAAGGGACCGTGGGGCTGGCTGTTCAAACTGGTCGGCGCGCAAGCCACGGTGGACTACTTTCGCGCCCAGGCCGAGGCCAACTGGATCGCCCGCAATCAGCCTGAGGTCTGGGCGGTGACCGACAAGTTTTTGCTGCTCTCGGGGTTTCTCACCCATCGCCTTTGTGGGCGCTTTGTCGATTCCGTGGGCTGTTGCGTCGGTTACCTGCCGTTCGACTTCAAGCGCTTGCGCTGGGCCGCACCCGCCGACTGGAAATGGCAGGCGCTTGCGGTGCGTCCCGAGCAACTGCCGAGCCTGCACAAGCCCGGTGAAACCCTGGGCTACATTAGCGCCGAGGCCAGCCGCCACACCGGGATTCCCGAGGGGCTGCCGCTGATCGCCGCGGGTGCCGACAAGGCCTGTGAAGTCGTGGGGTCCGGCGTCGTCGACCCAAGCACCGTGTGTCTTTCCTACGGCACCACGGCGACGATCACCAGCACCCGGTCGCGCTACCTGGAAATCGTCCCGTTGATTCCGCCTTACCCGTCCGCGGTGCCGGATCAATACAACTGCGAGGTGATGATTTATCGCGGCTACTGGATGGTCAGCTGGTTCAAGAACGAATTCGGCCTGCGGGAAATGCAGCAGGCCAAAGCCCAGGGCGTGGAGCCCGAGCAACTCTTCGATGCGCTGGTCGACGCCGTGCCGCCGGGCTCCATGGGGTTGATGCTGCAACCCTACTGGTCGCCCGGTATCCGCGATCCGGGTGTGGAAGCCAAGGGTGCGATGATCGGCTTCGGCGACGTGCATACCCGCGCGCACATTTACCGGGCGATCCTCGAAGGTCTGGCGTACGCCTTGCGTCAGGGCATGGAGAAGATCGAGAAACGTTCGAGGGTCTCCATCACGCGCTTGCGCGTCGCCGGAGGAGGTTCGCAGAGTGATGCCGCGATGCAACTCACGGCGAACATTTTCGGCCTGCCGGCCGAGCGTCCGCATGTCTACGAAGCGTCCGGCCTGGGCGCGGCCATTTGCTGCGCGGTGGGGCTGGGGCTGCACGCGGATTTCCCCACGGCGATGGCCGCCATGACGCGGGTCGGTGCGGTATTCATGCCGCAACCCGAGGCGCAGCAGATCTATGAGCGACTGTACAAAGAGGTCTACCTGCGCATGTATCGACAGCTCAAGCCGTTGTACCAGAGCATCCGCAAAATCACCGGTTACCCCGCCTGAAAGAACACCGCAGATCCCCCTGTGGGAGCGGGCTTGCTCGCGAAGGCGACGTGTCAGTGACATCAATGGTGACTGACACTCCGCATTCGCGAGCAAGTCGGATCGCCGCACCGCCGCTCCCACAATGGTCAGCGGTGTTTTCACGCCACCTCATGTGGCGCTATCGGAGAACTTTTCTGGTGAGATTGGACAGTGTCAGGGGCGGGGTCGGTTGTTAGGCTCAACCCCCACTGCACATCCAATAAGAACCAGGCAATGAAGCTGACATTCCCCCTGTTGCTGCTTTGTGCAACGGCCCCGACAGCCTGGGGCTGGTCGAACCATACGGTGGGCAGCTACCTGGCGTTGCAGGATTTGCCGACGTTGCGTGATGCACCGCAGGTCGAAGTCGAGCCGCTGGAACAGTTTCTTTCGCAGCAATACCAGGCCGTGAGTGCGTTGCTCGATGAGCAGGAGCGTTTCGCCCGCGAGCACTTCGCCCAATACCCGCCGCGCCCCGACAACCTGCGATTGCCAGCGGTGCCTGGGGACAATCTGCGCCACGACTTCCTCACCGCACTGCGCATCAATCCCGGGATTCATCTGGCGATGGTCATCCAGCCGATGCCGGGCAAGGATCTGCCCGAGCGTGAACACCTCAAGGCCGAACAAGTCATGGTGGAGCAGACGCTCTCACCGTGGAATCGCCAGCGCTTCATCCTTGTGGCTGACCACGAGCAAGTCGCGCCCCTGGCCGTGTTGGCCAGCGCCGCCGACGAGCCGGATTACGGCCACGACATCAACCTGTTCAGCGACAACCCCGGCGAAGTCGGCGCGTTGTACGGCTTCGGCCCGCAGCCCTTCGGTGACGCGCGGTTTCAGTACAGCTCCCAGGCGCCCTTCCATATGGGCTTCTTCCATGAGAGCCCGGTGGTGTACGCCGCTGCCGGATTTCTTCAGCGCAGCTGGCCGGACTGGCGCGCCTACCAGTACATGGGCTTGGCGCGACTGGCGTTTGCCACTGGCCATCCATATTGGGGTTATCGATTTCTCGGTTGGGGCCTGCACCACGTTCAGGACATGACCCAGCCGTATCACGCCAAGCCGCTGCCCGGTGTCGAACTGGCGAGCCTGCTGGTGCTGGAAGGCAAGGCCCTGGCCGGCTTCGATGCCGACAAGCATGCAGCCATCGAACGAGTCGCCACCCGGCACATGGAAGTGGAGAAGTATCAGTCGACCTGGCTTCGTCGCCTGCTGCGCGCCGGCCAGGCACACCCGATGCTCGGCGCTTATGCCGACTTTGCACAGGACGCCCGTTATCCGCCGTACTCGGTGGACTACCTGCGCGAAGTGGTGAGCGCCGAGTCCGTCGACCAATCCGCAGCGTTTGATGAAGCCATCGGCCAGTGGCTGGACACAGCACCGATCACCAGCGATTTCAGCAGCGGTAATCAGCTGCAGCGCGAAGACTTCGACCATCCGGCACTTAACCGGCAGCTTTTCAAACTGCTGGGGCATTTCGGCGCCCACAGCCGGATTTACGCCAGTGCGGGATTGGTACCATAGCCATCGCTGCAACGGCGTCAGAAGACAAAAACAATAAAACCAGGGAAAGAGGAACGGATCATGAGCACTCGATTTCGCCTGTCTGGCGCGGCGCTTCCCGGCGTGGGCCTGGCAGGGCTGCTGCAACTGTGCGCAGTCGACGGCGTGCAGGCCAAGGAGTTCAGCGTGCTGGACAACCAGATCACCGGTTCATTCGACAGTACCTTGTCTTATGGCCGCTTGTGGCGGGTCCAGGGCCGGGACAAGAACAACGATGACGTCAACACCAACGACGGCAATCGCAACTTCGACACCGGGCTGGTTTCCGAGGTGTACAAGATCACCTCGGAGCTCGAGGCCAACTATCAGAACTACGGGATGTTCGTGCGCGGCACCGCGTTCTATGACACGCAACTGATGGACAAGCGCAACGATTACTACCGCAACAACAACCCGTCGCAACCCAGTCAGAGTTTCCCGCAGGACGACCACTTCACTGACCAGACCCGCGATATCGCCGGCAGCCGGGTGGAGATGCTCGACGCGTATCTCTATGGCAACTGGGACGTCGCGCAGATGCCGCTCACGGCACGTATCGGGCGCCAGGTGTTCAACTGGGGTGAGGGGATTTTCTACCGAGGCGGGATCAACACCACCAACCCGGTGGATGCGGCCAAGTACCGTCTGCCCGGGGCCGAAGTCAAGGAGGTGCTGGTACCGGTGGAAGCGCTGAGCTTCAACATTGGCCTGACCGACAGCCTGACCATGGAAAGCTTTTACCAGACGAACTGGAAGGAAACCCGCATCGACCCGGTCGGCACGTTCTACTCGCAGACGGACCTGTTCGCCGACGGCGGCAACACCGCCTACAACAACTTCAGCGGTACCGCGCTGGACACCCCGGTGCCTGGCTTCGGCAACGTCATCGATCTGTACAGCGCGCTAGGCAACAACCCGTTGCTCAACCAGGCCCTGAGCACCACCGGCCTGTACGCCAACGGGGTCACCCCGGCCTTTGGCAACACCGTCAAAGTGGCCACGGTCGGCAAGGATTTCAATGCGCGCAACGACGGCCAGTTCGGTTTCGCTTTTCGCTACATCGCAGAAGAACTCAACAGCACCGAGTTCGGGTTGTACATGGTCAACTACCACGCCAAGGAGCCGACCATTTCCGCCGATCTGGGCGGGTACCAGGGCATCGACATGAATGCCCTGACCAACCTGTTGGCCGGTGTCGCCGGCAGTCAGGCGGGGCAACTGGCCAACGGCCTGGCGACCATGGACGTGCTGGGCAATATTCAGGCGCATCGGCGCTACGCCGAAGACATCCGCATGTACGGCTTCAGTTTCAACACCACCCTGGGCCAGGCGTCGGTGTTTGGTGAAGTGGCCTATCGGCCGAACCTGCCCATCGGGGTTGCCGCCACCAACGACCTGATCGGCGACCTGGCCAACGGCGCCGCCGCAGCGGCAGGTGGCCAGACCATCAACATCGGCGGGCAGCAGGTCACGCTCGACAGCCAGATCAATAACGCCGAGCGGGTGGAAGCGTTCAACACGTCCATGGGCACCATTTACAACTTTGGCCCGAGCCTGTCATTCGACTCGCTGTTCGGCGTATTCGAGCTGGCGTCCGAGCACCTGCGCGGCAGCAGCCTGCAATACACCGCGTATGACGGCAGTACCCGTTACTTTGCTGGCACCGGCAACTTTTCCTACGTGTCCGGCGGCGAGCGCAGCGACCAGGTCAACCGCAATTCCTACAGCTACACCGCGATGCTCAACGGCACCTGGAACGACGTGTATGCCGGGGTCAACGTCTCGCCTTATGTCGTCTACAAGGATGACTTCGAGGGCAACAGCTATCAGGCGGGCAACATCATCGAGGGCCGCAAGGCCTACACCCTGGGGGTCAAGGCCAACTACCAGAACAAGCTGGAGGCCGAGCTGCAATACACCGAGTTCTACGGCGGCGGGCAGGACAACGGCCTGCGTGACCGCGACAACGTCGGCTTCAACCTCAAGTACTTCCTTTGATTGCTACACGCAGACCCTGTGTGGGAGCGGGCTTGCTCGCGAAGAGGGCGGCACATCCAAAACACATGTCGCCTGACACACCGCTTTCGCGAGCAAGTCGGATCGCCGCACCGCCGCTCCCACAGGGGATCTGCTGTGTTTTGCAGGCCAGCTGGATTTTTTCGGAGAACGATCATGTTTCACACTTCACGACTGACCAAGACCGCGCTGGCGCTGTTCCTGAGCCTGGCCGCCGGCAGTGCGCTGGCCGCGGTCACGCCCCAGCTAGCCGAGCAATTGAAGACCACGCTGACGCCGCTGGGGGCCGAGCGTGCCGGCAACTCCGCCGGCACCATTCCGGCCTGGAACGGCGGTATCAGCCAGGCGCCGGCGGGCTACAAGCCGGGCCAGCATCACCTGGACCCCTATGCGGCGGACAAGCCGTTGTTCACCATCACCAAGGCCAACCTTGAACAGTACAAGGCCCACCTCAGCCCGGGTCAGATCGCACTGTTCAACAGCTACCCCGACACCTTCCAGATGCCGGTCTATCCCTCTCGCCGGTCGGGCTCGGCGCCGCAGTGGCTGTATGACAACACCTTGAAAAATGCGACCGCGACCAAGCTGCTCGATGGCGGGAGCGGTTTTGCCGATGCCTATGGCGGTGTGCCATTCCCTGTGCCCAAGGATGGCATCGAGGTGCTGTGGAACCACATCACCCGTTATCGCGGCATCTATGTGGTCCGTCGTGCCTCCGAAGCGCCGGTACAACGCAACGGCAGCTTCGCGCTCGTGACCTCGCAGCAGGAAGGGCTCTTCAACTATTACCGCCCGGGCGGGCAGTTTGCCGACCTGAAAAACATCCTGTTCTACTACCTGGCGTTCGTGAAGAGCCCGGCCCGGCTGGCGGGCGGTGCGGCACTGGTTCACGAGACCCTGGACCAGCTCAAGGACCCGCGTCAGGCCTGGGTCTACGACGCCGGCCAACGCCGTGTGCGCCGGGCGCCGAACCTCGCGTATGACACCCCGATCGCCTCATCCGACGGCCTGCGCACGGCGGACGATACCGACCTGTTCAACGGCTCGCCAGACCGCTACGACTGGAAGCTCAAGGGCAAGCAAGAGGTCTACATTCCCTATAACAACTACAAAGTCGGCAGCCCTGAGGTGAAGTACGAGCAGTTGCTCACACCGGGCCACCTCAACCCTCAATTCACCCGTTATGAGCTGCATCGGGTCTGGGTGGTCGAAGGCACGCTCAAGCCGGGTGCACGGCATATCTATTCCAAACGCGTGCTGTTTCTGGACGAGGACAGTTGGGGCGCCGCATTGGTGGATCAATACGACGGGCGAGGGGAGTTGTGGCGGGTGTCGATGGCTTACCTGAAAAACTTCTACGACCTGCCCACTACCTGGAGCGCGCTGGACGTATTCCATGACTTGCAGGCGCGTCGTTACTACGTGCAGAACCTGGATAACGAAGAGCCGGCCACAGTGGACTTCGCCCAACCGGTGCCGGAAGACGCGTACTTCATGCCGTCGGCATTGCGTCAGCGCGGGACGCGGTGATATTGGCCATTGGGAAGATTGCCGGGTTTTGGTTTACCAGGATGTGCTAACCTGCAATCAATGATTTCATTGATTGCAGGAGGCATCATGGCCAGCATCACAATTCGAAACCTTGATGAGAAGCTCAAGGAGCAGTTGCGTATCACAGCGGCTCATAACGGACATTCCATGGAAGAAGAGGCTCGCCTGATTCTGGGCCGGGCCTTGGCGACTGTTGATCGCGCCGGTGGACTTGGAAGCAGGATCCGCAACAGATTCAGCGCTCTGGGCGGAGTCGAGCTTGATCTGCCAGAGCGTTCAGAGAAAGCAACGGCGGTGGATTTTTCTGAATGATCGTGCTCGATACCAACGTTCTTTCAGAGTTTATGCGGGTTGAGCCTGAAACCCGGGTGCTTGCCTGGGTTGATGCGCAGCCGGCGATGGATCTGGCAGTCAGTGCGGTAACGGTGGCAGAAATACTCCACGGCATCGCACGCCTGCCTTCGGGCAAGCGCAAACAAAAACTTGAAGCCCATGCCATGGCCATGTTCGAAGAGGACTTTGCCGGACGCATTTTGCCGTTCGATGCTCATGCCGCTGTTGAGTACGCAACGCTGACAGCCGGTGCTGAAGCAAATGGACGTGCGGTTTCAATGGCAGATGCGCAAATTGCCGCCATTTGCCGAAGCCATGGGGCGGCCATAGCCACCCGCAATGTACGAGATTTCGAGTTCAGCTGTGTTGAAGTGATAGATCCCTGGATGAGCTGAGTTCCCCTGTAGGAGCGAGCTCGCTCGCGAAGAATTTGCCAGCGCCGCGATCATTCAGAATGCACGCGTTATCGTTGACCACCATCGTCGGAGCGCCGCCCGGAGCAAGCTCGCTCCTACAGGACGAGCCTGAAGTCATCACACGCGGAAGTGGCTCACCATCTGCTGCAATTGACCACCCAGCCGCGCCAGTTCAATGCTGGACTTGGCGGTCTCATCGCTCGCCGCAGCGGTCTGTTCGGACACGTCACGCACGTTGATGATGCTGCGGCTGATCTCCTCGGCCACGGCGCTTTGCTGTTCGGCAGCGGCGGCGATCTGCTGGTTCATCGACTGGATGTTGGACACCGTGCGGGTGATGTTCTCCAGTGACTCGCCGGCCTTGCGGGTCAGGGCCACGCTGCTGTCGGTGAGGACGCGACTGTTGTTCATCACCGCCGACACTTGTTGCGTGCCGTTCTGCAGGCCGGCCACCAGGCCTTCGATTTCCTCGGTGGATTTCTGCGTGCGCTGGGCCAGGCCGCGGACCTCGTCGGCCACCACCGCAAAACCACGACCGGCTTCACCGGCACGGGCCGCTTCGATGGCGGCATTGAGCGCCAGCAGGTTGGTCTGTTCGGCGACTGCCTTGATCACGTCCATGACGCTGCCGATCTTGTCGCTTTCCCGTTGCAGCACGCTCATGGCCTCGGTGGAACGTACCACCTCACTGGCCAGGCGCTCGATCTGGGCGATGGCTTCGTTGACCACTTTGTCACCTTCACGGGCTTCGCCGTCGGCTGCCGCAGCAGCTTGCGAGGCTTCTTCGGCGTTGCGCGCGACTTCCTGCACGGTGGCGGTCATCTCGTGCATGGCGGTGGCCACCTGATCGGTCTCGACTTTCTGGCTGTTGACCCCGGCACTGGTCTGCTCGGTCACGGCCGACAGCTCTTCGGCGGCGCTGGCGATCTGGGTCACGCCGTCGCGGATGCCGCTGATCAAGTCGCGCAGGGTTACGCCCATGCGCGCGATGCCTTGCTGCAACACGCCGAGTTCGTCGCGACGGGTGACCAGCACGTTGTGGGACAGATCACCGCTGGCGATGCGATCGACCACCGCCAGGGTTTCGCGCAATGGTCGGGTGATCTGGCGAGTGATGACCACGGCGGCAATGACGCCCACCAGTAACGCCAGCAACGTGCTGATCAGCTGCAGAGTGCGCGCCCGGGCGCTTTCGGCGTCACGGCGGTCGAGCTGGATCTGGTACAGCTGATCGCTCTGGGACACGATGGCGGCGCCCTGGTCGGTCATTTCCTGGCGCGCTTGCACCGCGGCATTGCTGGCGGCCTTGTAGGTCTGCAAGGCGCTGCGGTAGTTGCCCAACGCGGTTTCCAGCTGACGCAGGGCGTCTTGCCGGGAGTCGGCGAAATGCACGTTAAGCGGTTTCAGGCTGGCGATGGCGGCGTCCAGTTGGCCGACGGCTTTTTGCTCGGTCTCGGCATTGGTACTGGCGGTGTAGCCGCGCACTTCGTAGCGGGCCAGCAGGAACGCTTCCTTGGCCGCGGTGATGGCCTGGAACTGTTCGAAGCGCTGGTCGCTCAACGGCATTTGTTGCACGCGGGTATTGATGTCATTGATCAGCGTGTTGGCGGTTTCGGCGTTGGCACTCATGGCGTCGCGGGCACTGTTGCCGGCGAGATAGGCGCTGCGCATCTTGCCCAGGGACGTCCTGTAGGCATCGATGACAGTGCCTTGCTCTCGCAGCAGCTTGAGGTTTTCCGGGCTCTTGAACTTCGCCAGCAGGGCTTGCTGCTGGGCCGAGAAGGCGTCGAGGGTGGTCTGCACGTTCTGCGCGGCGGTTTCGTCGCCGTTGGTCAGCATGTATTGCAGGCGAACCACGCGCAGCTTGGTCAGGCCGGCGTTGAGCTGGGTGATGTCGCTCATCCAGTTGCTGCGGTCGATCAACCCGCCCAGGCTGGTCCAGCCGGTCAGGGCCAGGACGCAGGTCAGTGCCAGGACCAGGCCAAATCCCAGGCCCAGTTTCAGGTTCACGCTGATGTTGCCGAACCAGCTATTCATCACATTCCTCCAGGAACTTGGTACTTCTTTATCGTCGGTTGGCTGGAAGATTGTTTTTATTGGAAGCCGCCAAGCTGTGTAAGCAGGATGTATCGGCAGCAATCCCGGGAGCTGAAAGGATTTTTCCGCAGGGTTTGTGTAACAAGATTTTTACAGCGCTTTTAAGCTTTTTTTCACATGCGTTTCACCAGTCACCGACGCGCCTTTCTTTAACCTGCCGGGATCTAATGAGGTAGTGCGTGCCGGCGAGGCGGCTTGATGTGGAATTAAGACTGAGTCTTTTCGGGATAAAACGCTCGATCGATCTGAGCCGCTTCGCCCGTTATCGCAACGCTGCGGTGGTGTTAGCCTCGGCGTTGCTGGTGATCCCGTTGACGGTGTTCTTGCTGCGACCTGCCGCCGTTGCGGACCTGGCTCACGGCAATGTGCCCGGTGCACAGGCGTTGATGACCGGGTGGGCCAAGGGCGACCTGATCGTGCTGGTGCGCCACGTCGAACGCTGCGATCACTCCTCGGCGCCTTGCCTGGTCGGCAATGATGGCATTACCGAGCGCTCGCGCCGTGTCGCCATGGGTGTCGGTGCGCACTTCCAGAACCTGGGCCTGGACAACGCTGATATCTACAACAGCCCGATCCTGCGGACGGCGCAGACCGCCAGCTTCATGTTCAACAAGGTCGGCACGGGCGAAGACTGGTTGATCAGTTGCAAGGGCACCATGCTGCGCGACGCGTTGGCGCACAAGGTGGCCGGGCGCAACCTGATTCTGGTGACCCACAGCGAATGCATGGACCAACTGGAAAAAGACCTCCATTTGCCGACTTCGACCCTGGGTTACGGGGCCTCTTTGTTTATCTCCGCCGAAACGCCGCACACTCCGCGCATGCTTGGCTTTATCGAAGCCTCGGATTGGCCGACCGTGACGCCCCGTTGAATTTAACCATCCCTTCGAATCAGGACTGAGCATGCAGACCGCTTCCCGCTTTTACTGGGTGAATTTTGGTATTCCGCTGGCCTGCGCGGTCGCGGTGTTCCTGATGTTCGACATGACCAGCATCGACATCGCCTTCAACAATTACTTTTTTGATCCGGTGACGCAGACGTACCCGTTGGACCAGGTCCATCTGTTCGAAAAAATTACCCACAAATGGGCGAGGATCATTCCGAACTGGACCGGCGAAATTGCAATTGTCGGTGCCTTGCTGTCATTTCTCTGGCCGCGTCTGAAGGCTGAAAAGCACTCGAAAATCATCGCCTTCCTGGAAAAAATCAAAGTCGCACCGGTACTGCGCTTTGCCAACCGTCATCGACGCGACTTTCTCTACGTGGTGTTCGCGTTCTCCATCAGCACCGGGGTGATTCACTATCTCAAGGGCCACACCAGCGTGTATTGCCCGATCGAGACGACCCTGTACGGCGGCAAGATGGAGCACATTGAGTGGTATGAAAATTTCGACCTGCTGAAAGTCGCCGGTGAGGGGCGCTGCTGGCCGGGCGGACATGCGTCGGGCGGTTTCACCATGCTGGCGTTGTACTTCGTGGCGCGCCGTTATCGCTGGCGCTATTCGAAAGCGATCATGTACGGCTCGCTGACCCTCGGATTCATCTATGGCACAACGCGGGTATTACAAGGGTGGCACTACATGTCCCACACCTTCTGGGCCGGGATCTTCGTGTGGCTGGCGTGTTTGCTGACGGCGCTGGCGTTTTACGGGCGAGCGAGGCTGGAACAGCCGGTGCTCACCAGAGCGGAACAACCGGTGTTGGCGGCTCAGCCTCAATCTGTGAATTGAGTTGACGATTGAACCGCAAAACCCGCACTCCGAAAGGGCTGCGTTTTTTTTTAAAAAAAAGCCCGCGGGAGGGCGGGCAAACCGTAGTTTCTTGAATGAGCGAGCGAAATGTACAGGCTGGCGCGGGGTGGTGGGGTGAAGAAAAATTCATCTCGCTCCAAGCCCCGTACCAGAGCCTGCGACACCGCTACGGCAAATGATCGGCGGCAAAGTCGGTTTCCGACCGGGCACGCAAGCGGCCCTTGCGGCAGGCTTGCTGGAACCGCTCGAAATCACGCTCGTTGTGCTCGGTATAGCCCTGGGCATATTTATAGAGCGCGTCGGCCAGTGCATCGCTCTTGCCGATGTAGCCGCTGATCACCGCCGCGTGTCCGGAAGACTTGGCATGAGCGCGAGCCAGGGCCCGGCCGCAGAGCCGGCCATAGGCGGCGAATGCGTCGCCATCGAAGGTCTCGAGTTCGGCGGAGATTTTCATATCGCGCAATTGCCGCACATAGAAATGCCGCCCGCTGGGACCGGTGGTCCAGCCGAGGAACAAGTCGCTGGCCGATTGCATCAACCGCTGGCCGTCGACCACCCGTTGCCCCTCATGCCGCACCCGCGACCTGGTCTTCACGTAGCCGGCGAGCACCGAGCGTCGCGCTTCCTTGAATTGCAGGAACAGCGGGAACTGCTGATCGTCGGTCAGCAGCGCCACCAGGCAACGGGTGCCGACACTGCCCACGCCCACCACTTTGAACGCCATGTCCTGAACGTGAAAACGCGATAGCAGTTCACGGCGGTCCGCTTGCAGGGTGCCGCGATAGTCGCGCATGAAGGTGTCGTAGAGCGGACGCCAGTCCGAGAGGCGCAACCAGTCGTCATCGGCGTCCAGCAGCGTGGTGTTTTTGTGCAGGTGGAAAATTTCCGGCAGGTCATCGCGAATGATCAGACGGCCATGGGTGTCGCGTTCGCTGATTTTCGGCAGCAGTTCGGCATGGGTGCGACGTTCGGCTTTGGCGATGGCGCGTTCCACATGGTCCAGGGTGCTTTTGTTGGCCTGCGCCAGCAGGTCGTCATAGCTGATGGATTCGTACCAGGTTTCCAGCGAGCTCTGTTCGGCGCACTCCAGCATGGTTTTTTGATAGGCACTCACCACGTCATGGCAGATGTTTTCCTCAACGGATTCCCCATGGCGCAAGTCGCGGGCGGCCACCAGGAAACTCGCCACCAGGCGTTTCAAGTCCCACTCCCACGGCCCGGGATGGGCTTCGTCGAAGTCGTTGACGCTGAACAGCAGATTGCGCTCAGGCGTCGCGAAACCGCCGAAGTTCATCAAGTGGCTATCGCCACAAATCGGCGAAACCAGCCCCATGTTCGAGGTGCCCGCCAGGTCGTGGGCCTGCAGCAGCGCATTGCCGCGATAGAAGGTGAAAGGCGACACCAGCATGCGTCCGTAGCGCAACTCCACCAGCGATTTGACGCGTCCTTCACTCGATGCCTTGATCAGCGGTATGGGGTCGCGGTCGACATTGCCCAAGGCTGCTTGCGAACTGCGGGAGCACTTCTTGCGCGCATCCTTGCCTTGCTTCAAACGGTCGCTGAGGGTGGTCATGGAGGCCTATTCGACAGGGGTTACAGGGCGATTGCGAAATGAGTGTAGAAGGGCTTTGCGGGTTCGTCCGAAACCACGTTCAAGTATCCGTGGTGTGCTGCGATGACCGTGGCTCTGGCGTTGGACGGTCCCAATGAGACCGCCCATTTTCCAGGATCAAACCTGCATCTGCAGCCGTCGCCCAACCACATCCAGCAAATCGCCGGCCATCAGGACGTATCGATCCATCTCAAGCCTCCACTTCGTCGAGTGGCGCGATGTTGTCCAGTGCCCGGTTCACCAGCAATTGCGCCAGCACGGCCAACTGCTGGATCGCCAGGGCGATGTTTCGACGCGAACTCTCAAGCTCGCAGGCAAGGTCGGTGCTCATGACGTTGAGCGAGGCCAGGGTTTCACTGGCGTGGGTGAGCAGGGACGGTGTGTCGATGTTGGGGCGGAGGGTGAAGACGTGGCTGATGGGGTCGAGGTGATTGGGGTTGCGGAGGCGGGCGCTGATGGCGGGTTCGGTGAGGTCGGAGAGGTTGGAAAAGTCGGGTGTTTCGGTTGTTGAGTCAGGTGCAGTGTTTGGCGGATTGGGACTATGTTTTTTCATGATTGTGCTCCGTCTTTGGTTGAAGGAGCTGCCAGCTATCTGCTGTCAATCAGATGTGGGTGGCAGCTGTACGCGGGTTGACAGACCGGAGAGCAACAAAACCGGTGCATCCGAAGATGCCCCACGCACAGCCACCATAAGACAGAACGCGCAGAAGCATGCCGTTTTATCGGGAAGAGTGGAAGGTAGCTCTTCAGCCTGTCAAAGCCGATCACTGATTTGCAGTGACCGACGAAGGCTATCTTCGAGAGGCAGCATCCGCCAGTTCATGAAAGACGATGCGTTTTGCGGGAAATGTCCTAGGACGTGAGGAAGGCGTCGAGATGGGTAACCGCTTGGATGCTGAGCCAAATCGATTCGCAGTAATGTCCTGTATGCAATACATTCGATCACCAATGTCACGGTAACCGAACATGGATCAATCTCTTCTGCTATCCCGCCTGGGACACCAAATACGTGAAAAGCGTAAGAGTCACGGACTGACGCAATCAAGAGTTGCCGAGCTTTCCGGGTTGCCGCGGCAGAAAGTTATTGCCGTGGAAAAGGGTACATCCACCGTTGCGATGGTCGCGTATGCCCGAGTTTTGTGCGCATTGGATTGTGAGCTTTCTGTGAATCCGGCAGCACTGCCAACGCTTGAAGAACTAGGTGAACTTTTCGAGTGAAACGACGGCTTTTGCGTGAGCACAACAGCTTACAAGTCCGCCAATTTTACCGTGTGCTTGAAATGATGCTCCCAAAGCCTGACCCCCAACCTACCCGTCCGGTCCAGCGAAGACCCCACCGTCAAATCCGTGATCAACGTCGGCTGCAACCCCGCATCAAACAGAGCAAACCCCGCCGCCAGGCAGCAGGTCTCGGTCTGCAGGCCGCACACCAGCACGCGTTCGACGTTGAGGCTTTTCAGGTAGTCGATGGTTTCCGGTGTGGGCGCGTAGCCGTGCTTGATAAAGATGCGGTCGGCCGGGATCAGGCTGTCATCGTCCGGTGCGGGGTGCCAGCCGAGCTGTTTTTCGAAGGGGGTTATGGATTCGTCGTGGTGCTCGACCGTGGCGACACTGGGCAGGGTGCCGATCAGCTTCTGGATACCGTCGATCAGCCACTGCGGCGGGGCGAAGCCGGGTTGTACGTCGATGATCAGGAGGGCTTGGCGCATGGGCTTCTCCGAGGGGATGGCAGTGATAGGGGCGACCGTGGATGCAAAATATTCTGGAGGGTTTCGCTGGGCTCTTCGCGGGTAAACCAGCTGCGAAGCTCAGCCGTTACCGATGCCCATATTGCACCATGCACATAACAGCCTAGCGCGACGGCCTATGTGGCCCTATCGTCAGATTTCACCTGCCACAAAGTGCTTTTGTGAGTTGTGAGCGTACGATGTAACTCACGTTTTCGCTGAATTCCCGGGGGAGCGAAAGAGGCGACTGAGCGGTATGGCATTGGAGAAAAATCATGATTCGCAAGCACTACTTGAAAGCCCTGGCGATGCTGCTGATCGCCGCTGGCGTGCAGTGGGTGACGCTACCCGCTTACGCGACCGAGCAGGGTCAACAACGGCGTGAAGCTCGCGATACCAGGCAGGAAGGGCGATCCACCGCCCGGCAAACCAAGGATGAATGCAGAAAGGGTAGTGACAAGAGCAACGTGGAATGTCGCCAGGACAAGCGCAGCACCAAGCAGGATACCCGTCGCACAGCCCGGGATATCAAGTACTGATCGTTAGCGTGGGTCCTGATTGCGCCTGCCGGCAGGCCGGTCAAGCGCTTCGGGATTTCGAGAGATGGTGGATGTCCGCTTCGATCCAGGGCGGACATCATCGAAATGCGCTGTAGTCATGGTGGTCGTTTGCGCAAGAACGATGATACAGCCGTACCATCTCCATGTTCTGGCTTGAGACTCATCCGAACGTCACCAATACCTTGGCCGATTCATCCGCACGCGCGGCGGTAGCGAAGGCTTGTTCGAAGTCTTCGAAGGCGTAGCGATGACTGATCAGCGCGGTGGTGTCGATCCGGCCTGCGGCGAGGATCTCCAGCACCTCGCCAAACTCGGTGGGATAGGCCATGGCGGTGGTCACTTCCATCTCCTTGCCCAGCGCCATCGCCAGATCCATGGCGACCGGTGCGTGATGCACCGCCACCACCGTCAGATGCGCCCCGAAACGTGCGCGGGCGATGATTTGGGGAATAACCGGCGCTGCGCCCGACACCTCGATGAATTCGTCGGTATCCACCACTGGCATCCCGTAGAGCGTGCTTGCGCCATGGCGCTGGCCGATTTCAGCCCAGAGATCGCAGTTGTCGGGATTGAAGGTGGCGTTTGCACCGAGTGCGCGCGCACGCTCCAAACGTGAGTCCACTCGATCGACGGCAATGATGTCCGCGACGCCGCGCAGACGGAGCATTGCCACGACGCCGAGCCCGATGGGACCCGCGCCGAAAACGACTACTTTGCTGCCAGCGCCGGCACGCGACCGGTTGACGCCGTGCAGCGCGACGGCGAGCGGCTCGACCAGTGCAGCGGTTTCGAAGTCCAGCGTGTCGGGAATGGGGTAGACCGACGACTCGGCCATGACATTGCGCACGAGAATGTGCGAGGCGAAGGCCCCAGGACCTCCGGAGCCGATCATGTTCGCAGGCGTCGTCGGGTTGACCACCACGCGCTGGCCTTTATGCAGCGCCGTCACTCGCGCGCCCACCTCCTCGATCACGCCCGAGAATTCATGCCCGAGCGACAAGGGACCATCGCCCCCCATCGGCAGGCCACCGGCGCGCGCATAACCGAGGTCAGAGCCGCAGATACCGCAGACCACGACCTTGACCACAATATCGTCCGGCCCGGCACTGGGGCGCTGTACCTGCTCGACACGAATATCGTCAGGTCCGTGAACCGTTGCATGAAGCATCAATTTCGTCATAGCAGAGTCCTTCATTTCAGATTGTGATCCAGGCGCGCTTGCGCGCCGACAGTCGAATTGCATCGAGCACCTGTTGGCCTCGCGCAGCGTCGTTGAATGTGGCGGCACGCTCGGGGATCGCGGGTGCGCGATTTTCGATCCGCGTGCGCATCTCGGCGAACAGGCGCGCATAGGGCGCAACATCGAAGCCCATGGTGTGCCAGCGGTCCTGCTCGGTCTGGATCAGCTCGGCGACGGGAAAAGCTGTCGGCATTGCGTTGACCAGATCCGCGGGCATCTCGATGCGCCGCACGCCATCGGCGTCGCTCACCCAGACTTCTTCGGGGTCACCAAACGTCGCGCCGCTCTGAATCCACGCGCCGCCTGCGCTGCCCACTACTTTGGTGGCCATCACCAGCGGCCCCGGCGCGGCCAGCGCGGCGATGATTGACCCGGCAACACCGCTGTCCGTTTCGAACTGCACGCTGTAGCAATCGTCGGCTGTCATGGTGGGGCGCCCGGGCGCCAGCGTCTGCAGCATGCCGCTGACACGAGCGATGGGGCCGAACATGTATTCGACCTGATCGATCATGTGCGAGCCGAATGCGCCAAGGAAACCGCCGCCCTGGTCAGCGTCCTCCCACCAGTCGCTGAGCTTGCTTGTCGAGTCCTGCAGGCCCGGTTGATGGTAGATGCGCAGGAAATGGCGCGGCGTGCCGATCAGCCCCGACTGAACGACGCGCCGCAACAGCGCCTGCGCGCTGTCGAAGCGGAATTCGGCGCCGAGCAGGTGATGAACACCTGCCTTTGTCGCGGCTTCGCGCATCTGCGCCGCTTCGGCGGCGTCGCGGGCAAAGGGTTTTTCGCACACGACATGCCGCCCGGCGGCGATCGCGGCCATCACCGGTGCATAGTGTGCGTGCGGGGGCGTTGCCACCGTAACGAGCTGTATCGCCGGATCAGCCAGCACCTGGGCCAGACTATCGGTCGTCAGTGGGATACCCAGCGGCGCGGCGCGGGCGATGGTGCGGGCACGGTCTCGGCCGACGATGGCGCGCACCTCGAACCCGGCCTCGCGCAGCGCACGGACATGGGTGAACAGGCCGAAGCCGGTGCCGACCACTGCGGCACCTATGGGATGAGTCATCAGAGGTCGCCTCCATGCAGGACATGATTGAGCGCCGCGATGCAGTGCCGTGCAATTTCGCCGGACAGCACGCTCATTGCGCCACCTCGCCACTGATGATCGGCACGATGTCTTGCAGCGCCTCTTCACCACGTTCTTGCAGCACGGCCAGCGCAATACGGCGCAGCGTTACCTGCGGCGGCTCGCCCTGTGTGCCAATCAGGCGCAAACTCATGCCGCCATGGACATGGCCGAAGGACTGGACCCAATTGCCGGCGATGCCGGGCTGGCCTTGCGCAACGATGACGCGCACCGAGCCGTCGTGGCGATATCTGGCCTTGTACTTCTGTACACAACCGCCGCCGTCCTCGTAGTTGTCGAGGTTCTCTTGCCAGATCGAACAGAGCTGGAATATCCAGTAATCACAGGCTGAGGGCAGGAAATCGATAACCAGCGCCTCGTCGCCAGCACACTCCCAGGTACCGAAGCCGTGGTGTCGGTCCGGCACGCCGCCATTGGACAGGTACACCGCGCGGTCGAAGCGGATGCGGTTTGGCCGCTGGCTGAGATTGTCCTGCCACCAGCTGCGCACCAGTTCGCAATAGCCAAGTACCATCTGGCCCGCCTTGGCGAGCGCATCGCTTATTTCAGCGGCGGTGACGGGGCGCGGTTGCGGGCTATCGATCCGTTCGATGGTGAAGTGAGGCGGCGCGGTATTCGCGCGATCATGGTAGAGCGTGCGCACCAGGAGACCGACGCAGTCCGGTGAGATCGACAGCCAGTCGCGCCCGTCTGCGGGTTTGTTCTGGCTGACAACGATCTCGAAGTTGCCCTGCGCATCGAACTTCACCTGGCGTGAGGAGATGAAGCCGGTGGTCTGCAGCGCAGCGGGATCGAATTCGTCAAGACCGGATACACCACACGTTGCCCAGTCCTGAGCGCCGGGATGGCGCGGTTGTGGCGCGCGCCATGAGGCGATGACGAAGTACGGCAGCCCGCCACGATGGCCACGAATGACATAGTCATGACTACCGTCGACGAACTCTGCAAGCAGATGATCCTGATCGGGAGACTGGAAGTTGATGGACTGGCGCCAGGGCGCATCGCGCAGGCGCGGCCGTTCTGGCTCGCAGTTCTCCAGGTAGCGTTCGAACCCGTTGCGCATGAGCCGGGTCATGAATCGATACCATTCGGCGCGGTCGAGGGTATCGGCCTCGGCGCCGAAAGCATCGACCCTGTGGCCGGCCTGGCGAACTGTTTCGCAGAAGTCGTCCCACGCGCGGCCGGACAACAGACGTTCCGTAGCTAGATCGGTCATGGCCGCTCTCCTTCGATGCGCTCTGGCCTGACCGAGAAGCGCTCATAGTAAAAGCCGAATCGCTCGCGCAAAGCGGCAATATCAACCCCGAAATCGCCTTTCAGGTCATAGACGACGCGACCATGCTTGCCCCGTGGATTGGCGTTCAGATAGGCCTGGATCTGCACCTTGGCATCGGCGGTCAGTGGCAGGCCGGCCATGGCATAGATGCGTTCGATCACCGTCTGTTGGTCGGCCATGTAGTCGTCGAAGAGCACATCGAGCGATTGGCCGGCGGGAACACTGTCCCGGTCCCGAACGCAGGCGCGCAGCAGATGTTCCACTCGATCTGTCCAATAGCGCGCCAACGCCTTTACGTCGACGGTATGGCGGCGGATGCGGTCGCCATAGGCGATCATGGTGATGGCGGACTGGAGCACGGCAACGGGGTCGCGGTGGGTGATGACGAGCGTGGCGTCGGGATAGGTCGTCATCAGCGGCCGCAGGTTCTCCATGTGCGGCGGCGATTTCATCACCCATCGGTTCGGGCCCTGGAGCCAGGTGAGCGCCTGCAGGACTCGGCGACCATAACGGTAGTGCGGCGTCTGATCGTGGCTGTAGTAGTAGTCGCGCCAGCGACACGGGCGAGACTGCCATTCCGGCAGATAGGACGAGAAGTCCAGGCCTTGCAGTTCGATGTCTTCATGCACGTGGGTGGGGGACATTTCGTGCATCGCCGGCATGAACGGCAATATGGCTTCGAATTCGCCCCAGGCCTGGCGGGTACGAACGATACGTGGATCTTCCCCGTCTGATTTTTGGTCTTGCGGCGCAGGAATCGGCTCCATCGCTTCCCAAAGCGGCATCGAACGCAGTCGCGGATCGGCTGCCAGGATGTTGACCAGGTGGGTCGTGCCTGAGCGGGGAAGGCCGGCGACGATGATCGGCCGATCAATCGCGACGTCGTTGATTTCCGGGTGTCGCTTCACCAGATCTTCGAAGCGCAGGCGCGAAGATGCGTAGCGCACGGCATCGCCGAACATCCCCGCGCGCCCCAGGGGGCCGAGCTCCGTGTCCTCGTCAAAACTCTTCAGCCAGATTCGCAGCCGTTCGCGGAAGTCCTCCGAACCGAAGTCGGAAAGCCCCGTGCGCTGGCATGCGGCTGCCAGGACGGCCTCCTCGCGCATTTCCACGGGGGGGACGCCCGCGATCGCTCGACGCTGCCGCTCGGTCAGCTCGGGGGCGCCCAGGTCTGTGATACGGATGATGTCAGGTTTCATGCGCTGCTCCATAAGTGTGAGGAGAGGTGTTGGCGACAGGCAGTACGGGAAGGGCCGACGCCGGACTCAGCCGGCGACCGTGAAACCGCCATCGACAGGCAGTGTCTGTCCCGTGATCCAGCCGGCAGCGGCGCTCGTCAGGAAAAGGACTGGACCGGCGATGTCCAGCGGCACCCCAAGCCGTGCTGCCGGCGTACGCGCAAGCGTGGGCGCGGACCACTGCGGATTGGCGACGGTCGCTGCCGTCATGCGGCTTGCGGTAAGCCCCGCCGCGACCGCGTTGACGCGAATGCGTCCGCCCCAATGGACCGCCAGTGCCCGGGTCAGCCCGACGACGCCAGTCTTCGCCGCGCCATAGCCGGGCACCACATCGATCCCGAAGAACGAGCTCATTGATGCAATGCCGATGATCGAAGGGCCGCCTGGCAGCGTGCTTTTCAGGAGTTTGTCGGCGCAGCCATGCGCCATGCGATAGCCACCGACCAGGTGCATGCGCACCGCGCGTTCGAAAACGTCCGGTTCGTACTCGTCCAGGCCACAGCTTGGCAGCGCAAAGCCGGCGTTGTTGACGAGGATGTCCAGGCGCGGTAGCGCTGCTGCGACGGCAGAGATGTTGTCTGCGTTCTCGATGTCGAGCTGCAAGTAGCGGTAGCCGTCGAGGTCAATGTCGTAATCGGCGGCGCAGGGCCGGGTGCCGGTGATCGTCACTTGCGCACCTGCTGCTCGGTACGCTGCGGCGATGCCGGCCCCGATGCCGCTGGTGCCACCGGTCACCAGGACATGGCAATTGCTGTAGTCAAACTGAAGGTTCGGCCAGTCGGCCTGTTGAGTGTTCATGGGGCGTTGCCTCCAATAGGTACACCTGATTGCTGTGGCGCAATGGGCCAGTCGATCAGGAGCAGCAGCTATCGCCCCGACCGACTGGCGGTTCAAGATAAGGCGATAGTATTAAAAGCGTTTGAGCTGCGAATAGTCTAAACGGACGATGATCCATGCAATTGCGAGATCTACCTTTAAAGCCAGTTTAAGTAACACGGCTTAAAAAAGAGGTGGGCGATAAACGTCCACACGCAATCGCACCTCGAGTGACTGGGCCGGGCATCGGATTCTCGGTGGCATCACGACCCAGCGCAGAGGAAGGAGGAAATACATGCTGACGCACTTGCAGCGTCTTGAGGCCGAGAGCATTCACATCATGCGAGAAGTGGTCGCTGAGTGTGAGAACCCGGTAATGCTCTACTCCGTCGGTAAGGACAGTGCAGTGATGCTGCACCTGGCCCTGAAGGCGTTCCATCCGGGAAAACTGCCGTTCCCATTGCTCCACGTCGACACGACCTGGAAGTTCCGCGAGATGATTCAGTTCCGCGACGCCATGGCGAAAAAGCACGACTTCGACCTGCTCGTCCATATCAATCCCGAGGGGCTGGAAAAGGGCATCAGCCCCTTTTCCCATGGTTCGGCCATACACACCGACATCTGGAAAACCGAGGGATTGAAGCAAGCGCTGGACAAGCACGGTTTCGATGCGGCCTTTGGCGGCGCACGGCGGGACGAAGAGAAGTCGCGGGCCAAGGAGCGGATATTCTCGATCCGCTCCGAGCAGCACCGCTGGGATCCCAAGCTGCAACGCCCGGAACTGTGGCGGATGTATAACGCCCGCAAGCACAAGGGCGAAAGCATCCGGGTGTTTCCCCTGTCCAACTGGACCGAGCTCGACATCTGGCAATACATCTATCTGAACGACATTCCGATCGTGCCGCTTTACCTGGCGAAAGAGCGACCGGTGGTGGAGCGCGACGGCACGCTCATCATGGTCGATGACGAGCGCATGCCACTGAACGACGGCGAGGTTCCCGAGATCAGGAAAGTGCGTTTCCGCACGCTGGGTTGCTACCCGCTGACCGGCGCAATCGAGAGCGAGGCCGACTCCTTGACGGCCATCATTCAGGAAATGCTTCTGGCCAGGACGTCCGAGCGCCAGGGTCGCCTGATTGATCACGACTCCGCGGGCTCGATGGAGAAAAAGAAACAGGAGGGGTATTTCTAATGGCACACGTATCCGATTTGATTTCCGAAGACATCGAACAATATTTGAAATCCCACGAGAACAAGAGCCTGCTGCGTTTCATCACCTGCGGCAGCGTCGACGATGGAAAAAGCACGCTCATCGGGCGCCTGCTCTACGAATCGAAGATGCTCTTCGAAGACCAGTTGAGCCAGTTGGAAGCGGATTCAAAGAAGGTGGGAACGCAAGGTGGCGACCTGGATTTCGCACTACTGGTCGACGGACTTTCCGCCGAGCGTGAACAAGGCATCACCATCGATGTTGCCTATCGCTTCTTCTCGACCGACAAGCGCAAGTTCATCGTCGCCGATACACCGGGCCACGAGCAATATACGCGCAACATGGTCACCGGAGCCTCGACAGCGGATGTCGCCATCATTCTGATCGACGGGCGCAAAGGGGTGCTGACCCAGACGCGGCGACACAGCTATCTGGTGTCGCTGATCGGCATTCGCCATGTCGTGCTGGCCATCAACAAACTGGATATGGTGGGTTACTCGAAAGAGATCTACGACAAGATAGACGCGGACTATCGCGCTTTCGCCAGCCAGATTGGCCTGCAGAATATCGTCACCATCCCGATGTCAGCCCTGAAGGGCGACAATATCACCGAGCCGAGCGCGAACACCCCCTGGTACCAGGGGCCGACACTGATGGGGTACCTTGAGACGGTGCAGGTCGAGGATGCTGCGGATCAGTCCGGGCCGTTTCGCATGCCGGTGCAGTGGGTCAACCGACCGAACCTCGACTTCCGCGGCTATGCCGGGATCGTTGTCGGCGGCAGCGTCAAGCGCGGCAATCGCCTCCGTGTCTTGCCTTCGGGGAAGGAAAGCCGGGTCGCGCGTATCGTGACGCGCGAGGGTGACCTTGAGGAAGCCGTCTCTGGCCAGTCGATCACGATTACGCTCGAGGACGAGATCGATATCAGCCGGGGCGACATTCTCGCGACGATCGATGCACCGGCCAGGGTGGCAGACCAGTTCGAGGCAACGATCGTCTGGATGAGCGATGAACCGATGCTGCCGGGCCGCCCCTATCTGTTGAAGATCGGCACCAAGACCGTGACGGCCACCAGCGCGACACCGAAATACAAGGTCAACGTCAATACGCTCGAGCATCTTGCCGCCAAGACACTGGACCTGAATGAAATCGGCGTCTGCAACCTGAGCTTTGACCAGCCAATCGCATTTGATCCCTACAAGGAAAATCGCGATACCGGCGGTTTCATCATGATTGACCGCCTGACCAACAATACGGTCGGCGCCGGACTCCTGCACTTTGCCTTGCGTCGCTCGCAGAACATCCACTGGCAGGCGATTGACGTTAACAAGCAGGCGCACGCCACCCTCAAGGGGCAGAAGCCTTGCGTACTCTGGTTCACAGGGCTGTCGGGTGCCGGCAAGTCCACGATCGCGAACCTCGTCGAGAAGAAACTGCATGCATTGGGCAAACATACCTATCTGCTTGATGGTGACAACGTGCGCCACGGCCTCAACAAGGATCTCGGTTTCTCCGAAGCCGACCGGGTCGAGAACATCAGACGCGTAGGTGAAGTCGCCAAGTTGATGGTCGATGCGGGGCAGATCGTTCTGGTGTCCTTCATCTCTCCATTCCGTTCTGAACGCAGAATGTCGCGCGAGCTGGTGGAGCAGGGCGAGTTCTTCGAGGTGTTCGTCGACACGCCGATCAGCGTGGCCGAACAGAGGGATCCAAAAGGCCTCTACAAGAAGGCTCGCCGTGGCGAACTGACGAATTTCACCGGCATCGACTCCCCCTACGAGCCGCCGGAAAACCCGGAAATTCGCATCGACACCACCGCTTGCTCTCCTGAGGAAGCAGCCGAACTGATCGTCAGCCATCTTGTCGCTCGCGAGGCCCTATGAATCGCTACGTTGCATTCAATGGGGATGCCGATGGGCTGTGTGCGTTGCAACAACTGCGGCTTGCCGCGCCTGAGGAGTTCGCCAGCGCGAGGCTGCTGACCGGTGTCAAACGCGACATTCAGTTACTGCGGCGTATCGAAGCGTGCGAGGGTGATGCCATCACCGCACTCGACATCTCCCTCGATCAGAATCGTACCGATCTGCTTCGCCTGCTTGAGGCGGGCGCATCGGTGCGCTACTTCGATCACCATCACGCAGGGGAGATGCCTCGGCATGGGCGCTTCGAGCCCTATATCGACGAGGCTGCCGACGTCTGCACCAGCATCCTGGTCGACCGCTATCTTGGCGGTCGCCATCGTGCATGGGCGATTGCTGCGGCATACGGCGACAGCCTGCCTGAGGTGGGCTGCACCATGGCCAAGGCGCAAGGCATAGACGCTGGAGCGGTCAGGACCCTGGAGCGGCTCGGCCTCTATCTCAACTACAACGCTTATGGCGAGACCGTTGCCGATCTGCATTTCGATCCGGCCGAGCTGTCGACCCTGATGCAGCCGTTCGCCGATCCGCTGGAGTTCGTCGCCGGCTCGGACGCCTACGCGCGGCTGGCGGCAGGCTATGAGGAGGACATGGATCTGGCTCGCCGACTTACGCCGACGCACCAGATACCCGGCGCGATGCTGCTGATGTTGCCTGACGCGCCATGGGCGCGGCGGGCCATCGGAACCCTGGCCAACGAGCTCATGCAGGCACAGCCAGATCGCGCGCTCGGTATCCTGTCGCCCAAAAGGCAAGGTGGATTCACGGTAAGCGTGCGCACTCCCGGACATAGTCCGGTGGCTGCGGCTGACTTCTGCCGCACCTTTGACACCGGCGGTGGCAGGAAACTGGCGGGAGGTATCAATCATCTGCCCGAATCGGAAGTCGACCGCTTTACGCGCGAGTTCGAAACGAGCCTCTCCAGGTAGCAGTCATTACCCATGCAATGTTTACAGCTGCCTCATGAGGGCAAGCTGTAAACGTGGGCTGGAACCTGTTCGGGTACGTCAAGGCGGGAAAGAAGGGAGACAGTTTCGGGCGACATGGGGCTCGCCAGCAGTGCCACCAGGCAGTCTTCGATGTTCTTGATGAACAACTCGGTGTCCATAACCAAGGTCTTCTTATCGCTCGCATCAAGCATGCGAGAGTGGTCGGCTAGCCCATGGAGGAGCAAAACTGCCGCCAAGTGCAGGCGCTGCTGGGCCACGGACTCGGGCAGGTCCTGGAGGACGCCGAGCAGCGCCCGCCTCAACCGATCAACCTGACCCAGATTGAGCGTGGAAGCGCGCAGGTTCTGTACGGAGAGCGTATGCACCGCCACCAGTTGGGCATCCAGACGGATAAAGTCCTTCCCACCGTTGGGATCGAACATCTTGTCGGCCACCGGATACATCAGCGCGCGGACTACGTCTCGCACCGAAGGATTACCTCGCTTCTCCAGTTCATCGAGCAATGCGTTACGCCGGCTGGCAATACCAGGCTCATGCTTGTCGAGGATGGCCTGCAGCAAGCCATCCTTGCTGCCGAAGTGGTAATTCGTGGCGTTCTTGTTCCGCTGCCCGGCGGCTTTGTTGATGTCGCTTAACGACACCCCTTCGATACCGCGCTCGGCGAACAGCCGTTCGGCAATTGACACGAGCTTTGCTCGAGTGACGACGCTTTTCAGTGTCAAACGTTCGATTTTCCTGACTTGCTGGGTCATCACACCAATCTTTTGAGTCGACCAATGGTACGAAACGAATCGCAGTTTAACATCGGCCATAGGGTGGATCGTACAAGTAAACTCACCGGCCGGCCGGCGCGCTTCACAGGACGCAAAGTTACACGATCTGGCAGGTAGGCCTACCTCCTTTCAGACTATAGATCCGGGTGTTGCGCTCAATCGACGACGGCACCTATTCTCGACCATCTCCAACACTAATAAATATAAAAGGATTGTCCATGCAGAGCCTCAGCCTCGAGACGTTCAGCGAGTTCGTCGGCAATCTCTATCAAGGACCGCTGGAGAACATCCCCTGGACGACCTTCCTCAACCGGCTCAATGTGTATCTGCAAAGCAAGTTCGTCACCTTCATCCTGCGCCCGCCGAGTCAACACGACACTGGCCTGATGATCCACACCACGGGTTCCTCAGCCGAAACCACTGCCTCTTATAACCAGCACTTTTTCACCCTCGACCCCTTTGTCGACCTGCCCAACCGCCAAGTCGTCACCCTGGCCGAATTCGTCTCCGACGACGACTGGCAAAACTCAGAGTTCTGCAAGAATTTCCTCGAACCGCAGGACGTGTTCCATGTCCTCGGCGCCGACATCAACACTGCCGACGGCGCTCAGTGCCGCATCCGCATCAGCCGCGGTCGAGACGACAGGGCCTTCAACAATGATGAAAAGGCCCTGTTGGCACAGTTCATTCCGCACCTGGAACGCTCGATCGAGATCCATATGCGCTTGAACCGCATCGAAACCGAACGCAACCTCTATGCCGGCGCGGTAGATCAGATGGCGGTTGGCACGATCATTCTCGACGAAGCCGGCAAAGTGCTGCGGACCAACCAGGTGGCCGACCGCCTGATCCAGGAAAAAGACGGTATCAAGCTGGTCAACGATGGCCTGCAGATCGGCACCGCGCGTGACACCCAGGAGTTTCGCCGCCTGGTGAAACAATCACTGCTCTCGCAAAAAAGCAGCAACCCCTCGGTGGTCGAAGCCCTACGCGTGCAACGGCCTTCGGGCCGCGCGGACCTGGGCATCATCGTGCGCTCAGTACCGTTGTCAGACTGGAGCGAAGGCAAACAGTGCCCAGCGGTGGTGATCTTCATCAGCGACCCGGAACAGCAATCCAGTGCACCGCAAGAGATTGTCCGCGCCCTGTTCGACTTCACCCCGGCCGAAACCCAGCTGGCCATGCTGCTGGCCAACGGCCTGACCCTGGACGAAGCCTCCGAAGAACTGGGCATCAGCCGCAACACCTCACGGGCACACCTGCGTTCGACTTTCTCCAAGACCGGAGTGACCCGCCAGACCATGCTGGTGCGGTTGATCCTGCGCAGCGTAGCGACCCTCGGTTATTGCAAGTAGTCGCCGCGTTGGATGCATCGGTGTCGGGGCCTGGCGAAAACGGTTGATTAACCATGAGTAACGCCGGCAACCTCATCCTCGGCCGCCGCCAGTACGCGGTCTGGAGCGGCTCACCATCGGTGAGGATTTAATCCTTGTCTTTTGGTTTGACAACCTTGAGTTGGCGGTCTGAGAGGCGGGTGGATTTCAGGCACAAAAAAAGACGTCCGTGGACGTCTTTAGATGTTGAAGTGCCGGGGTAATTTGAATCAGTTCGGCAAGTTATTGATTTATAACATTAATAACTATTTTAATTTTTAGTTGGAATACCAATTGGAATACTGCACGTCACTTGACCAGCCGTTTGCACTCGATCTGACCAGCACACTTCTGAACCATGATTGGCAGTGAACTGCCCAAAGCGGACGTTCACCAAGGTCTGTTTTCGGCCAGTTGCTGTCACGTGAGCAACTGGTCGAAAAATGTTTGTAGCTGTCCAGACCACGGGTTTACAGCTTATGCCGCGCGGCATACAGGCAGATCATCTCCATCGCCAATGCGGCCCCGGCGAGCGCAGTAATCTCGGCGTGGTCATAGGGCGGTGCCACCTCCACCACGTCCATGCCGATCAGGTTGATACCGCGCAGGCCGCGCAGAATCGCCAAGGCCTGATGGCTCGATAGTCCACCGCAGACCGGCGTCCCCGTGCCTGGGGCAAATGCCGGGTCGAGGCAGTCGATATCGAAGGTGAGATAGACCGGATGGTCGCCAACGCGCGCCCGGATAATCTCCGCTAGTTCCTTGGTAGAGCGATCATGCACCTCACTGGCATTCAACACCTGAAAGCCCATGACGTCGTCATTGGTCGTGCGCTGGCCAATCTGGATGGACCGCGCAGGATCAACCAGCCCTTCGCGGACGGCGTGATAGAACATCGAGCCGTGGTCGATGCGCTTGTCCTCGCCGTCGGACTCCAGGTCATGGTGTGCATCGAAATGGATCAGGGACAGCGGACCATACTTGGCCGCGTGAGCTTGCAGCAGCGGATAGCTGATGAAGTGATCGCCGCCCAGGGTCAGCATCGCAGTACCTGCCGCCAGGATCCGCTCGGCATGGGCCCTGATCGCCGCCGGGGTCTGCTCCGGGGCGCCGTAATCGAAATAGCAATCGCCATAATCGACACAAGCCAGCAGATCGAACGGGTCAAATTCCCACGGCCAGTGACGCGCCCAGGCAGACTGGACCGATGCCTCGCGGATGGCCCGCGGTCCGAAGCGGCTGCCCGGTCGATTGCTGGTCGCGGTATCGAATGGGATGCCGCTGATGGCGATATCCACGCCACGTAAATCGCGGGTGTAGCGACGCCGCATAAAGCTGGTGATACCACCGTAGGTCGGTTCACCCTCGGTGCCATACAGGCTGTCACGTGTCATCGCCTGATCGATTATCGAATTGTCATTTAGCATGGGATTCTCAATGCGGGTTACTGAAGCTGACCCAGGCATGCGTACGCTCACGCAGTGCTCGCTGGGGCAAAGGTTGGTTTCTGTTGCTCGGGCTTGCCGTGAATAGGTAGGATTGGCGCTTTATCGCGCCAGACCCATTGCGGTTTTCAGCCGCCTGGCGAGGGTGGGGTTCGCACCGGGATCAAGCGCTTCGATCCGGTGGCCTCAAACGCCGACGCCAGGCGCAGCAGTGCTGAGTCGTCGTAGGCGCGCCCGGCAAACGTCAGACCGACGGGCATGCCGATGTCCGGCATCACGCCCATCGGCACGGTGACCGTTGGCACGCCGAGGTGGCGGATGGCGAGGTTGCCGTTGGCGACCCAGACGCCGTTGCTCCAGGCGATATCCGCCGATTGCGGATCGACATCGGCATTCGCCGGGCCTACGTCGGCGACCGCCGGGAAGATCACCGCGTCGAGCCCCAGCCGATCCATCCACTCCTCAAGATCGATACGCCGGGTCTGTTCCAGCCCGCGCAGGCCATCAGACAGCGTGGCGATCTGATCCCACGGGGTGATGCCACGCTCCGCTATGCGCACGTATTCGTCCATGCCAATGGCCGGGCCATCTTCGCGGTCAGGCAGAGCGCCTGGGTCGTGCGGAAAAATCTGCGGGCCGTCGACGTCAGCCAGACGGTTTAGTTTGGGATCGTCGTTGGCCTGCAGGAAGTCATCGAATGCCCAGGCGGTCAGGTCCCACAGTTCATGCTGTAAAAATTCTTTGGAGACGATGCCGCGATTGAACACGGTCGGCGCGCCAGGACGATCGCCCTCGCAATTGGAGACCAGTGGGAAGTCCGTCTCGACCACTTCGGCACCGGCCGCTTCCAGAGTCTTTCGCGCGTTTTCCCAGAGGGCAATCACCGAGGGGCGAGTGTTGATCCGCTGGCCTGTCGCCCACCCGATACCCGGCGCTTCGCTGGTGCCCGCGTCGGGGTCGGCGTTGATGTACATGCGCGGTACGCCCAAGCGCTTGCCGGCGAGTGCGGCGGGCCTGGCAGCCAATTCCAGGTAGGAAGCGGGGCGCACCGAGGCGACGCTGGGGATCGGCACCCAAGGCTGCAAGCGCCATAGGTCGCCACGTTTGTCGGCGTCTTCGGCCACCACCACGTCGAGCACTTCGAGCAGGTCGGCCATGGTCCTGGCATAGGGCACGACCACATCCATGGTTGGCGTCAGTGGCCAGTTGCCGCGCACCGAGATCACCCCGCGCGACGGTGTATAGGCGCACAGACCATTGTTTGAGGCCGGCCCGCGACCGCTCGACCAGGTTTCCTCAGCAAGGCCGAAGGCGGCGAAACTGGCAGCGGTGGCCGTGCCTGCGCCATTGGAGGAACCCGAGGCGAAGGGTGCAGTGAGGTAGTCCGCGTTGTACGGGCTCTCGGCACGGCCATACACGCCGCGCTGCATGCCGCCGTTGGCCATGGGCGGCATATTGGTCTTGCCCAGGCAGATCGCACCGGCGCCGCGCAAGCGCTCGATGGTGAACGCATCGCGATAGGCAACCAGGTCCTTGAAGGCCGGGCTGCCGGATGCCGCGCTCAGGCCTTTGATCAGATAGCTGTCCTTGGCTGTATAGGGAATACCATCGAGCGGGCCGAGGGTCTCACCACGGGCACGACGGGCGTCGGAGGCCTGCGCTTCTTCAAGCGCATTCGGGTTGCGCACCACCACTGCGTTGAGGGCGGTGGGCGTGTTGGGGCCGTCGTAGGCATCGATCCGTGAGAGATAGGCCTGGACCAGCTCAACTGCCGTGGTTCGGCCAGCATCGAGGGCTGCGCGCAACTCGGCAATGGAAACTTCGGTTACTTCAATCATGTTTTTGCCAATGGCTACTGGGTCTGCAAGGTGACTAGATTGGCGCCGCGTGCCAGCGAAACCGCATCGGCCATGTGCCTGGTTCCGTTGAGTTTCACTGGCGCAGCGCAATTTACTGTCAGGTTCCCGACTTGAGCTTGGTCCATGCACGGGTGCGAGCGCGTTCTGCACTGGACGGCAGAGGCACCAGCGCGAATAGAGAAGTCTGGATGTCGGCGGCGGGGTAGAGATTGGGGTTGTTGCGGATTTCCGGGCTGACCAGGGCAGTGGCGTCCTTGTTCGGGTTGGGATAACCGACGAAGTCGCTGATCGGAGCAATCACCTGCGGTTGCAGCAGGTAGTTGATCAAGGCATGGGCATCATCCGGGTTCTTCGCATCCTTGGGGATGGCCAGCACGTCGAACCAGACCGGTGCGCCTTCCTTGGGCAAGCGCATGTCCACCACCACGCCGTTACCGGCCTCCTTGGCGCGATTGGCCGCCTGGGAGAAACTGCCGGAGTAACCCACGGCCACGCAGATGTCACCATTGGCGATATCGGTCATGTATTTTGAGGAGTGGAAGTAGGCGACGTTGGGGCGGATCTTTTTCAGCAGTTCTTCGGCCTTCGCGTAGTCCTTGGCCTGAGTGCTGTTGGGCGGCAGGCCCAGGTAGTGGAGGGCGATGGGGATCATATCCGTCGGCGAATCGAGAAGGGCCACGCCGCACTGTTTGAGCTTGGCAATGTTCTCTTCCTTGAAGATCAGATCCCAGCTGTCCACCGGCGCGTTTTCGCCGAGCGCAGCCTTGACCTTGGCCGGGTTGAAACCGATCAGTACGGTTCCGTACAAATAAGGCACGGCGAAACGGTTCCCCGGATCGTTGGCTTCGATCAGCTTCATCAGTTGCGGGTCCAGATGCTTCCAGTTGGGTAGCTTGCTGCGGTCAAGTGGCTGGAAAGCGTCGGCCTGAATCTGCTTGGCGAGGAAACTGTCGGACGGCACCACCACGTCATAGCCGGAGTTACCGGTGAGCAGTTTGGCCTCCAGGGTTTCATTGCTGTCGAAGATGTCGTAGACCAGTTTTGCGCCGTTCTCCTTCTTGAAGTTGTCCAGGGTCTGCGGGGCGACGTAGTCGAACCAGTTGTAGACACGCAGGGTGCGCTCCTCCGCATTCGCGTTAGCGGTCAGCAGGCCCAGGCTGCAGATCGTAGCGAGGAGCGAGCGGGGGAGTTGATGCTTGATCCATTTCTCACAGCTTTGGGAGATGGTGCCCACTCGTTCGGCTGCCAGCGCCGGGCCAGCAAGCATCGTCAGAGCTTTCAGCAGGACGGCACGCAGGCTGCCGACTCCAACGCGGGCGGTGCGCCAGGACACCGAGTCCGCTCCCATATCGATTTTTTGCAACGGCTGTTGCTGCTTGTACTTCATAGGACCACCTTTTGAATTATTGTCTTTGGCCTAGCTCCAAATGAATTGTTACGGCTGCTTGAATCACAATCAATCTATATAAACTACAAGTAATTAAAGCAAAAAAACTAAACGATATGGTCTGACGCCGATGTCTCCTACGCTTCGTGCAGGCGCTGACGGGATGCACCAGGCAGCGGCATGCACAAACGCGGGCACGTCATCTTTTGGAGTTAGGCGGTGATTCCCCGCGCAGGGCTGGATCAGCCGAACTGGCCCAACCCTGCGAGGGAAAGCAGTCTGGCTATTGTTTGCGTCTCATAGGCGGCAATTCTTTTCAGCGCTAACCGACACTAGGAATGTGTTGGGTGATGCAATGCACACCACCGCCATTGTTGGCAAGGATGGTGCCATCGATACCCACGACTGGCCGTCCCGGAAAAATCTCCCGGAAGAGATTCAAGGCAATCTCATCTGCAGGAGTGCTTGAAGTAGGAACCACGATGCCGACGTTGGATTTGTAGAAGTTGATGTAGCTGAAGTTCTCCACCGTCAGGCCTGACACCTTGAATGTTGGCTGAACGGGCATCTTGGTAATCTTGAAGGGGCGGCCCCTTGCATCGGTGCTTTGTTGCAGCACTGTCAGGTTTGCCGCCATCCTGGGCACGTTGGGGTTGCTTGGGTCCGACGGGTAATTCAATAACAGATGGGCTGGCTCGATGTAGGCAGCAACCAGGTCGACATGCCCATCGGTAGCGGCAGCGCCGTCGTCGCCGTACACCCCATACGGCAGCCAGATCATCTTGGTCGCGTTATAGGCACGCAGCAGCGTGGTCTCGATCTGAGCCTTGGTCATGCTCGGGTTGCGATTGGGATTGAGCAGGCACTGTTCGGTGGTAATGAGCGTGCCCTGCCCATCGGTAATCACCGCGCCACCTTCAAACACCATATTGATTGGTGATTTAGGCACGTTAAGGGTGGCGCACACACCGACGGGCAATTGATCATCCAGGGTGGCCGACCACCTGTTACCCCAGCCGTTGAAAATGAAATCGCGTCCCAGCATGTCGTGCCCTGATGGGCTCAGCGCGAATACTGGCGCGGTATCACGGGTCCAGCAATCGTTGTATGGATACTCGATGACAGTAACGTTAGGGCCGCAGCGCTTGCGTACAACCTCGGTATTGCCGGTAATCGCCATCATCAAGACCGGCTCGAACTGCGCAATGGCATTCGCTACGTTGATGACAGAATCCTGCATGGGTTTCAGCTGGTCCTTGTAGCTCTTGTCATAGGGGTACGCCATCAATACGCTCTGGTGTGGCTCCCACTCTGCGGGCACCCGATAGCCATCGGAGGTAGGGTTGGACTCCGTTGCTTGGGCCAGGCGTCCAAGCCCTGATGTACCGATGGCAGTTGCAGCAACCGCCACCAAAGCGCCCATATTGAACCGGCGCCTTCCCGGATTCGAGGGCCCCTCCATCGCGGCTTGATCTGCCATCAACTGCTCTGTTGCCAACTGAATATCTTGTTCTTTATCCATGTAACGAGTCCCCCAGGTTATCCAGCCAGATATTTCATTTACCAAGGCACACGAGCGAAACAGGCAGTAGTGCAAGCAACCGACTCCCGTGCTGACAGTGCACCAAAGCACCGAGCACACCCCCCTCATCGCTTCCTTGCCACGCCTGTTGTTGCCTGTGCGTCGTAGGGCAACCTATTGAATTGTTGTCTTGGCCTCCCTCCGCTGAATCTTTGCGGTTGCTGAAGGCGCAATCAACCTATATAAACTGCCAACAAAATAGGCAGAAAAACTAAATGGTAGACCCGCATGCCCTTGCCTCCGCTCCATGCGTTTCGCGTATTTGAATGTGTTGCAAGGCTGGGCCATGTCGGCGCTGCCGCCGCTGAACTGCATGTGACTGCAGGCGCCGTCAGCCAGCAAATCAGAGCCTTGCAAGGTTCACTTGGCATCAAACTGTTCTATAAGCAGGGGCGCCACCTGGTGCTGACGGAGCGTGGTTTGGCACTACAACGTTCGGTAGCGCGAGGCATCGGTGAAATCACTGAAGGGGTGCGACAGATCTGCGAGGCGGATTTCCAAGAGCCGACGGCGAAAGTCTTGACCATTTCGACAGAGCCGGTTTTTGGCGCGGCCTGGCTGATGCCGAAGTTGTTTACCTTTCGTGCAGAACATCCGCATATTCATCTGCGCGTCATTACTGCCGACGACATCAGCGAGGTGGACTGGCGCAGGGCTGATGTTGCCGTGCTCTATGACGCCCCGATCTGGGAAGGTTTCTGGTGGCGACCATTGCAGAACCTGCACATGTTTCCGGTTTGCTGCCCGCAATTGCTGCGCGGCCCCCACGCGCTCAAGCAACCCTCTGACCTGATTCACCATCGTCTTTTGCATGAGGATGACGGCACTCAATGGCGGCGCTGGTTGCTTGAGGCTCGCTTGCCCTATCCGGGCGATGCCGATGTCCATCTGGAAGACCTCGGCATCGCCTTGCAGGCCGCTCGCGATGGCTATGGTGTTGCACTCAGCGATGAGATCAACTCGTCACGCGACCTAGATGAGGGACGCCTGGTGCAACCCTTTGCGCTGAAGGTGCCGACAGGGATGGATTATTTCTGCATTTGCAACGAGGAGAGTCGCGATATCCCTGAGATAGCTTTGCTCATCGATTGGCTGATCGAGCAGGCAAAGATAGTCCCGGCCTACCCGTAAGCGTTGTTGGGAGATGAAGGCGGACAAGCGAGCCTGGAAGGCTTCATACCCATGAATCGAGCGTTAGATCAGCATTTCTCGGTCATTCCCTAATCGCCTCCAGACCAATAGAGCGGTGAGTCGATAGTAATACCGGGTAGCGTCGGAATGGACTTTCAGGTGCTGAGTGAAAAACCAGCGCACATGCTTGAGCTGCCAGGTCCAGGGATTGTCTCGCTGCCATCGCTGTTGAATGGCCGCTTGCATGATTCGGGCTTGCCGTAGGTGTCGTCGCTGCGTGATCTTGGAGCCAGTCAGTACCCCGCTCAGGAACAGCGCCATATCGAAGGGCTTGGTCACGCTCGACCTCCAATGTAGGCCGAAACCACATCGATCCGGTTATGCCCGAGCTCAAGGCTGATTTGTTGGCGCGCCTGTTGATCAAGGTCGCGGTCAATGCGATAGCAGCGGCCACCATTGACTGGCGCCGCGTGGTCAGTGAGGTGCTCGTAACGCTCGCAGGCGTAGGCCGCGCGCAATTCATGAAAGCCCTTCAGCCCGTGTTCATGCAGCGTTTCGCGGGCAGGGAGCACGGTCTGTTGTAGGAACGCGGCGTAGCTTTCGTCTCGGGCCAGCAAGTTGCGGCTATGGGGCGGCGACACATGACGAGCCAACTGCAGCGCCGCCTTCACCTCTTCATTGACCACAACCCATCGCGGCGCTGATGCCCCTGAACGGCCGCCTTTGGTGCCGTCCTGGATGTTGATGCGGCCTAAGTGTTCGGCTTCGCGTTGCAGTCGTGGCAGGTCAGCCAGGATCGCTTCGCGCAGGCGCATACCGGTTGTTCGGGCCAAAAGGACAATCGCTGCCACCCGCTCCTGTTGCTGTTCGCCAAGCGCCTCAATCATTCGCCGCACCTGTTGGTGGTCTTGGCCATCTGGCGCGCGGGTGCGTACGGTCGAACGCTTCTGTCCCAACGCCTGACTCGGGCTGGCGATCCTCACGTCCTGATCACCGCGCAGCGCGGCGAGGGTGCGGTTAACGCTGCTCAGGCGGTTCTGTGCGGTAGCGATGCAGAGTTCACCTTGCTGGATCTGCTGACGCAGGTAATCGGCGTAGTCCAGCAGCGTTAGTTGATCGATCTGGCGCGCATCGTTGTAACCAGGGCCGTCTTCGGATCGACACCAACGCACGAACGCTTGCCAGCGATCGCTATGCGCTTTGACCGTGGCGAAGTGGCCGCCGGCAAACAGATCCTTGAGCGCTTGTGGGCCGGCGTAGCTCAGCTGGCGGCCATAGCCAAAGTTGCGACCATCACGCCGACCAACCAAGGTCATCATCATCACCGTTTTCGTTTTCTTGCAGAAAGCGCAGCAGGGCTTTCCAGTGGGGGCTGAGCCGGTCCACCTGCTGCCAGTGTGTCGGGCGGATCAGGAGGGCGTTCTCCTGGTATTGCAGCAGTGCCCCTTCCTCACGCAGTTGCTCGATCAGCAGGGCGATGTTGGCAGGGGGAAGGGGTGGTGTGGCGACAGCGGCGACAGTGGCGACAACCCGCGTCGTTTCTGGCCTGGCACGTGGCGACAGGGTGGCGACAGAGGCGGCGACACGCCGCGATTCTGGTTGCGATTGATGTTGCGCCTGGTAGCGGCGCACCGCGTCATTGAGGCGAAACATGGCGGACCTCGAAGGTTTTTCCGTCGTGGCTGCTCAGCCAGCGATGAGTGATCAGCACGACCAATAAAGAGGCGGTATGGTCAGCGCTCTTGCGGGCAAAGCGAGGGCCGTTGCGATTGACGTCACGGATGCTGAAATGAGTCCAGCCTTTCTGCACCAGCCAACGTAGCAGTCGATCCGCCTCTTCGCATCGGCTATTGACCGGCTCCTGTTCGGTCAGGCGCTGGATCTCGGCCAGGTAGTAATCCATCAACGTGGAGGCGCGCTGGATGTGTGCTTCGTCCAACGCACTGGCCTCTTCAACCATGGTCAGCACGCCCGCGATACGCAGTACATTCGCCGCCGCTTTGCTCGCGACAGGCTGGACGCCGGCCAGTTCGCCGAACTCGCCAGACTGGCACTCGATGGTGTCGTGAATATCAATCCAGGCCCGGCGGGCACGGGCAGTCAGCTCCAGAGCGGCGGGATTGAGAGAGCCATCCTGGTGAAGTGACCAGGGCTTTTGCAGCAAGGCGGTGATCCGTTGCTGGTAGCGCTGTACTCGGGCATCTCGGGTCAGGTCAATTGCCTTGTAGAGTCGCTGGCCGGCCAGGCGCTCGGGCCAACTGATCAGGCAACGGCCGAGGATGCCTTGGCCATTGATCACCGGGTCTTTGAACAGCTGGTTGGCCAGGTAGGGCTGCAGCATCAGATGCAGGCTGAGGCGACGGTCATAGGCGCGCAGACTTTCTCCGGCCATGGAGCGTGCCCGGTCGATCGGGCTGCCATCCCACAGTGTCGACAAGGTGGTGATCGCCTTGAGTAGGTTCTCTTTACTCATGGTGCTGCTGCCCAAGAATTGGCCGCCTTCATCATTGAACAAACCCATGCTGGGCAAGCCCTGGCACAGACTTTTGACCAGGGCCTCAATGGTGGGCTCGGCAATGATCAGTCTCGGTGGTACCGGCTCGGACAGCTCACTGCCTTCCGCCTCCGTGTGTTTCTTTGCGGTTTTGGGTTTGGCCATGATGTTGCTGGCTGCGCGATAGGCTTTGAGCTTTTCCCCATACAGGGTCCACTGCTGCCGCTCCCAGTCGCGAGCCGCCCTTAATGCCAGGTGATCCACCGCGCTTTTGCGATCCCCCGAGGACGCCACCGTCAGTAGGTAGAGGGACAGCGGATAGGTTCGACCGTCGAGTTGGACATTGGCATGACCCTGGCTCACCAGAGCAGCGCTGGCCAGCACCGATTGTGCAGCCATGGCGCAGGGCACGCCGATCACCTCGGCCAGTCGTTCGACCGCAGGGCCTAACAGTTCCCCGAGTGCTTCGACCGGATAGGGCAGAGGCGCCTGCTTGTATTCCAGCAATGGTTGTGGGGGCTCGAACGCTTCGCACAGTTGCATCGCTATTCTCCTGAGATTATCGACTTCGTCCTCACTCATCCCGCCACGGTTGTTGAGTGTTATCAGGGATCAAGGCCCCTGCGACCTGTGAGGGTTGTCCACTAACGCGGGACTGGCGGCTCCTTACGGCCGGGAGCTTGGGCATCTCATGACCTGGCCTCCTGAACACTTCAGATGAAGTGGGCGGGTGGAGGCTGCGCTGGCTGACGAGACCGGTGCCGCGAGATCCTGAGTCGGGTGAAGGCAGTGATGCGATGACCGGGGCATGCCTGACTGTCAGTCAGGTGCAGTCCATTCCGTGGGCTGCGGCACCATCATCGGCATCGCTGTGGCGGGTGAGCATTCGGTGTTTGTCACGCCGATTGTCACGAGGGGGAAAGCCGCAAAGCCCCGTGCGAGTAGGGCTGCAGCAGTGTGAGATGCGCCCGTCTCTTTAGGGGGCAAAGAGACGGGCAAAAGGTTGGCGCAAGAAATGGCCAAGCGGATAAGTTGCTGCAGAGCAGCCAGGAGGGGGCATGAGTTGCCGCAGTGGGCATTCTGGAAGAAGTGGCATCCATCACATCGCTGTGACCGTGCGAGCCGCCGGACGCTAATCGCACTTGGGGAGAACCACCACGATGTGGTGTAGCCTCAAAGGTTCTGGCTACCTGGGTGCTGTCGAGGACAGCGCTTGTACGGTTCTGGTTTAGAGCTCGTTCTGCTGGCGGTCAACAGTATTTTGGGGGCGACTCTTGCGCCAATCAGTAGCGCTGGAAGACCTTGGTAATTGGTGGCTTTCCATGGCCGGGTGGTCGTTCGTCGGTTTTTAATGTGAGCCCATGCGAGTGGGAATGCGGAGCCTTCCCGCTCACGTGGGCTTGGCCGAAAAAGCCCCACGAGCGAGGCTTGCAACGGCGACAGTCGCCATATCTGTCGCCATGCTGCAGGCCAGATATTACGCAGGTTGTCGCCGCTGTCGCCGCTGTCGCCAAATCAACCATCACTCCATCTGGGGAGTCATTTTCGGTTACCGGCGGCGTCCGGTGAACGCTCACCGTATCGGCACGACGTTGTGGTCCCTGGTTTGATTGATCGCAGATGCCGACAGGTTGCCAGTGGCCGCTTTCTGGATGTGCTCACTCCACCAAGCCATCATCGGACGCCGGCGCTCGATGTAGTCAGCTCGGTTGTAAGCGCTTCGGACTTCGTCCTTGTCAACATGCGCCAGCGCGACTTCGATTAGCTCCGGATCCCACCCATGCTCGTTCAGGATGGTGCTGGCCATGGAGCGCATGCCGTGGCTGACCAAGCGGTCCTGGAAGCCCATGCGTTTCAACGCCATGTTGGCAGTCTGACTGTTGGCGTGGGTGCGCGGGTTTCTATCTGCCGGGAACACGTATTCCCTGTGGCCGCTGTGGGACTTGAGCGCCTCCAGTAACGCGAGTGCCTGTTCGGTCAGCGGGATGGTGTGCGGACGACGCTTCTTCATGCGCTCCGGCGAGATGGTCCAAATGCGTTTGTCGAAATTGATGTCTGCCCAACGGGTGGTCGCCGCTTCGGCAGGACGGGTCATGGTGTGCAGTTGCCATTCGATCAGGCAGCGGGTGATCCGCTTGATGCTGGCGTTCGCGATTTCGATCATGAGCTCGGAAAGCTCGTCTGGTCGTAGCGCGGCCATGTTCTCTTTCTTGGGCTTCTTGAATACCGCCCGAATACCACTGAGGGGGTTAGAGAAAATCAGCCCGGAGTTTACCCCGTAGGTCATGATCTCGTTGAGCCGTTGGCTCAGTCGCTTCACTGTCTCGAGGCTGCCTTTGGCCTCGATTGGGCGAAGCAGTTCGATGACCATCGGTGCGGTAATTTTCGAGAGCGGCGTTGTTTTCAGGTCTGGAAATACATGCAGCGTGAGCGATCGCCAAATGTCTTCGGCGTACGCCGGCGTGACGGAGTCCTTCTTCAGCTCGAACCAGGCGGTGGTCACGTTCTCGAACGTATGTTCCGTCTCCGCTCGTTTGGCTTCGTCCTGTGCATTGCGTTGCACCTTGGGATCAATGCCTTGTGCAAGCAGCTCGCGCGCTTCCACCACTTTTTTCCTGGCGTTCGCTAGTGAGAGCTCTGGGTACGTGCCCAGCCCCATATTGATACGATTTTTGGTAACCGGCTCGCGGTAGTTGAAGTTCCACAGCATCGAGCCGTTGCTCCTGACTCGGAGCTGGAGGCCGTCACCATCGCTGAGGACGTAATCCTTGTCTTTTGCCTTGATAGCCTTGAGCTGGCGGTCGGAAAGGCGAAGGGCTGGAGCAGGCATGAGAGCTACCTCTGACACCGTTTTGGTATTCCAAAAAATAGCACCGGATGGCTTGGAATACCATTTGGAATACCCAAACGGCTGGAACTCAAAAAACCTCTGCGGAGCCCGGTAGCGCTTAAACCCTTGATTTCACTGGATTTCAGGCACAAAAAAAGACGTCCGTGGACGTCTTTAGATGATGAAGTGGTGGAGCCGGGGGGATTTGAACCCCCGTCCGCCAGTACTCCGCTGTCGGTACTACATGCGTAGCCGTGTCTATTAAGTTAACCCTCAGCGACCCGACGGGCAGGGTGCTTTGGGCGAGTTGTGTAAGTTTTAGCCGCTTCGTCCACAACGTACTGCACGGCGATTCTGTTCTATATGACAATCACTTTGGGTTTACAGACATCCCCTGATGATTGCTGGACCCGAAGGTACCAGGAGGGAAGGGCTAAGGCTGCTTACGCAGCGAGAGCGTATTCCCCGTAGGTTTCGTCATTGGCAACTATAGGAAGTTGCAACAGTGGATTTACGAGTTCTGTTACCAACTCGGCATGCACCTAAAGTTTCGCAACCGGCGTCGAATCCTAAACGGCCCCGAGCCTGATGCTCTTTGAATCAAGTGAGCAGCAGGCCTGTACAGTGTACGTCATCACGCTCCGGAAGGCCAACCCGAAGGTTGACCACCACAGATCATGGGTTTGGTTCGTTGCTCAGTTTGTCAGCGAGTGCCAATGCCTGGGTGGCCTCGGTGGCGCATTTTTTGTCGTCTCCGGAGGCTTGTGAGGCTTCGGCGCTGGACATCAGTCTTTTGATCTCCATCGTGGTGTTTGCGGAGGTCGCCGGCAACGCATTCACTTTGCCTTTGAGCTCTTGCAACTTGCTCGTACAAAGGTTGTTGTCCGCAGCAAATACAGGAGAGGCCAGCATGGCGGCAGCAATGAACAGGCCAGCGAGTGTGGTGCGTTTCATGGGTATCTCCTTGAGCTGATGGTCTCGGTGCTGCCGTATGAGCGGACGGCCAAGCCGAGCCCGAAAAATCAGCCACGATCTGATGGGGCGTACCTCAAAGACTACGATTCAACGCAAGAATTCGTTTTTTTCTGAAAACCTGTCGAGCTTTTCCAGAGAAGCGGGCGGTTACACATTTTCAGACCCCGGATGCAACAAAACCCGCAACTGGCGGGTTTTGTTTTGCTTCGTAGCGGGCGCAGCCGGGCTTTGAGCTCCCGGCTGCCAGTACTCCGTTGTTGATGTACGCCAGCGCGGCCCAGAAGGCCAACCCGAAGGTTGGCCTTGGGCTGAGTTACTTCGCGCCTTTTTTCGAGTCGGTGACGGCCTTGATGATGTCGTTGGTCTCGGCGACGCAATCATCAATGCCTTCCTTGGTGCCTTTTGCCTGGTCGGCTTTGGCTTGCTCGACGGAGGCTTTTACCTGGTCAGTCATTTCTGGAGGAATCTGTGCCTTGCCGTTTTCGATGGTTTGCAGGTTGACCGCGCATAGGTCTTTTTCGGCCGCAAACGAAGTGGAAGCCATGATGGAAGCAGCAACGAACAAACCTAAAAGCACAGAACGATTCATGTGTTTCTCCTTGAACTGAAGGGCCAGCATTGCTGGCCATCAAATCGGTCTACCGAGTTTTTGGAAGGTCCCGCATTTGCGGGACTTGATCAGTGGACTGCGGCGGCACATCAGGGTTCTTTTTTTCTGCTGTAGAACTGTTGATTCCGGCAAGAAGCATTAAGGAAGGCGCATTGATGCGCCTGCCTTGAGGTCCAGATTTCAGGGCTCCCTAGCCTGGGTAACGCGGTCCACCAGATAGACTAGTCCGTGGTAGTCAATGCCGCCATGTTGCGTCAAACCGATCTCACAGGTGCGGCTGGTGGAAATCCCCTCGCTGCACTGCTGCACCGCGTCCTTGAGCGTGCGCAGCGAATGGGCGTTCAGTTCCGGGGTGGTGAAACCCTTGTCGCCAGCGAAGCCACAGCAGTGAATGCCTTCGGGAATCACCACGGTTTTGCTGCATTTGCGCGCCAGGTCGATCAGCGCTTGGCTTTCCCCGAGGTGTTGCGTACTGCACGTCACGTGCACGGCAATCGGTGCGTCCTGTGGCGTGAACGCGAGGCGATCCATCAAGTGCGTACGGATGAAACGCACCGGGTCGTACAGGTCCAGACGGGTTTCGCCGAGGTCTTGAACCAGGCGCAAGGTGCAGGGGCTGGTGTCGCAGTAGATCGGGTCGAGACCGCCGCGGCTGGCGTGCAGCAGGGCGCCGATCAGTTCCTGTCGTTTGTGCTCGGCTTGTTCGACATAGCCTTTGGAGGCGAACGGCTGACCGCAGCACAGGTTGTCCAGGTTGTCCGGGAATACCACTTGATAACCGGCCTTTTCCAGCAGACCACGGGTCTTGTCGTGCAGCGACATTTGCTCCGTGTCGCCTGCTGCCGGCCCCATGGCGCGGGATACACAGGCCGCCAGATAGACCACGCGCGGGCGCGCGTCGGTCACCGCCGGACTGAAGCGAATGGCTTTTTCCGGTTGCGGCATCGCGTTGGTCCATTGCGGGACCTGACCCTTGGACAGGCGCGTCAACGTCGCCGACAACTTCGCCAATCTCGGCGCCCCCAGCAACATCCGCGCGCCATTGGCCACGTGCAAGGTGAAACGTGCACCTTGCAGTGCCGTGGCGAAATTTCCTTCAAGCCAGTTGGCGGTTTTCGTATGCGTCGCCTTCCGGCTACGCAGCTTTTTCACCAGCTCGCCGGTATTGATGCCTACAGGGCAACGTTGTGCGCAGAGGCCGGTCGCGGCGCAGGTATCGATGCCTTGATAGTCGTAAGCGGCTTCGAGTTCGGACGTATCGATGCCTGCGCGTTTCTTCGCCTGAATGTCGCGCCAGATCACGATGCGCTGGCGCGGGCTCAGGGTCAGGCCTTTCGACGGACAGACCGGTTCGCAGAAGCCGCATTCGATGCACTTGTCCACAATCTCGTCAGCGGCCGGCAAGGGCTTGAGGTGCTTGAGGTGGATCTGTGGATCTTCGCTGAGCACCACGTCCGGGTTGAGAATGCCATTGGGGTCGAGTAGTCGTTTGAGCTGCCACATCAACTGGTAAGCATCGCTGCCCCATTCCAGTTCAACGAAGGGTGCCATGTTGCGCCCGGTGCCGTGTTCGGCTTTCAGCGAGCCGCCAAACTCCACCGCCACCAGTTGCGCCACGTCGTCCATGAACGCCTGATAGCGTGCGACTTCTTCCGGGTTGTTGAAGCCTTGGGTGAAGACGAAGTGCAGATTGCCTTCCAGGGCATGTCCGAAAAGGATCGCTTCGTCATAGTGATGTTTGTCGAACAGTTCGATCAGGCGGTTGACGCCAATGGCCAGCTGTTCGACCGGGAAGGTGACGTCTTCGATGATCACCGTGGTGCCGGTCTTGCGCACTGCGCCGACGGCGGGGAAGGTGTCCTTGCGGATGGCCCAGAGACGGGCGTTTTCCTGCGGGTCTTCGGTGAAGTCGACCTGCTTTTCCACCGGGAACGCCTTCAGCGACGCCATGATCTGCGCCAGTTGTTCGTGCAGCAAGGTGGACGACGCGGCGCGGGATTCGATCAGCAAGGCGCAGGCATTGTTCGACAGATGCTGTACGAAAGCGGGCATGCCGGGTTTGTTCTGTACCGAGCGCAGGCTGCGGCGGTCCAGCAGTTCCACGGCTGATACCGGTTGGCTTTTCAGCACAGTCACAGCGTTGCAACAGGTTTCCACGTCCGGGAAAACGATCAATGCCGAGGCTTTATTCGGGTGATCGATTACGGTGTCGTAGGTCACCGCGCTGATGAAGCCGAGCGTGCCTTCGGAGCCGACCAGCAAGTGGCTCAAGATATCCACAGGCTCGTCGAAATCCACCAGGGCATTGAGCGACAGGCCGGTGGTATTTTTCAGACGGTATTTGTGGCGAATTTTTGCAGCTAGTTCGGCGTTTGCGCGGGTCTCGCGGCCCAATGTCGCCAGACGCTCCAGCAGCGTGGCGTGACTCTGACGAAAGACTGCAACACTGGCAGCGTCTTCGGTATCGATACGGCTGCCGTCAGCCAGGACCAAGCGAATCCCGGCCAAGGTGTGATAGGTGTTTTGTGCCGTACCACAGCACATGCCGCTGGCATTGTTGGCGACGATGCCACCGATTTTGCAGGCGTTGATCGAGGCCGGATCCGGGCCGATCTTGCGTCCGAACGGTGCCAGCCAGGCATTGGCCTGAGCGCCGATCACACCCGGTTGCAATCGAATTTGTGTGCCTTGGCCGCGAATCTCGCGACCGTTCCAGTTATCCCCCAGCACGATCAGCACCGAGTCGCTGATGGCCTGGCCGGACAGGCTGGTGCCGGCCGCGCGGAAGGTCACTGGGACCTGATCGCGCTGGGCGAGTTTCAGCAGGGCCACCACTTCATCTTCGGACTCGACGCGTATCACCAGTTTTGGAATCAATCGGTAGAAACTTGCGTCGGTACCGAAGGCGAGGGTCGATAACGGGTCGTCGAAACGTCGCACCTGGGGAATCAGTTGCTGCACATCATGCAGGAAAGCGGCCGGTAGACTCATTGGTCCTCCAGGATCAGCACCACCAGGTCCTTCGGACCGTGTGCGCCGTAGGCGAGAACCTGCTCGATATCGGCTGTTTTCGACGGGCCGGACACCAGCAACGCATTGGTCGGCATACCCTGGGCCCATTCGAATTCTTGCTGCACTTGATAGAAGTTGTCGCGGATGTCGCTGGCCTTGAGCAGGGCAAAATGCACGGGTGGCACAAGACTCATCAAGCGCGGTTCTTCCCGGGTTGGCCAGAGAATCAGACTGCCCGTGGCAGCGATGGCACCGAGGGTGCCGGTCAGGCTCGCCGGGGTGTCGTTGAACAACTCGGCTTTCCATTCTTCAACCGGACGATCGTAGGCCTTGAGTGCGGGCAGCCCCGGACTTTTCGCCCAGTGCTGTGAGACACGTTGCCCGTGCGGTGTGGTCGGTGCGATCAACAGGCTGGGTATCTGGCGATCCTGCAACAGTTGCGCGAGCAACGCGGGCCAGACTTCGCTCGACGTCAGATGAATTTCCGTGTGCACCGATTCCATTAACTTGCATAACTGCGGGATACGTTGCTCAGGCGTGTAGGTGTAAGGCTGGGTCACCAGATCGACATCGAAGTTGTCGGCCACGGGCGTGGTGCCTGTCAGGCTTTTGCGCAGTTTGGCGAGGATATTTTGTTTGGCGCTCATCAACGGTCTCCCTGTTTGGCCAAATGTTCGCGGGCCATGTCATGCAGCGAGCGGGCAGCGGGTTTCGGTGCGCTGTGGTTTTGCGTCCACGGGCCGACGTTGCTCGGCGTGAGGGCGCGCAAACGGGTGGCGAAGAAACCGAACAGGCGATACAGCGTCGGCGAACTGTTGAGCTTCGCCCAGGCATTCCAGACGAACCGCTCCTTGCGTGAATACTTGCTGCCTTGACCGCGCATTACTTGATGGGGGCTGTCCGGGGCCTTGACGTTTTCTTCCCGCAGGCGCCGCAAAAGAGCAGGGATCGGAATTTTCACCGGGCAAACTTCACCGCAGGCACCGCACAGCGACGACGCGCTTGGATGATCCGGCACCTTCGCCAGGCCGACCATGTGTGGGGTGATGATTTTTCCGATAGGCCCGGGGTAAACCTCCCCATAGGCGTGACCACCGATTCGGGTGTAGACCGGGCAATGATTCATACAGGCGCCGCAGCGAATGCAGTTCAGGGTCTGGCGTAATTCGCTGTCGGCAAAGGCCTGGCTGCGGCCGTTGTCGAGCAGTACCAGATGCACTTCCTGCGGGCCGTCGAGTTCATGTTCCTTGCGCGGGCCGGAGATCATGTTGACGTAGGTGGTGATCGGAATGCCCAGGGCCGAGCGGGTCAGCAATGACAGCAGCGGCACCACATCGCGCAGGTTCTCGACGACTTTCTCGATGCCGGTGACGGCAATATGCACCGGCGGCACCGTGGTGGTCATGCGCCCGTTGCCTTCGTTTTCCACCAGCAGCAGGGTGCCGGTTTCGGCCACGGCGAAGTTGACGCCGGAGACGCCGATGTCCGCTTCGAAGAATTTCTGCCGCAGGACTCTGCGGCCGATCTGAATGAGTTGGTCAACGTCCTTGGTGTATTCCACGCCAAGTTTGTCGTGGAACAAGGACGCGACCTGACCGGCGTTCTTGTGGATCGCCGGCATGATTATGTGTGAAGGCTTCTCGTGGTCGAGCTGGACGATGTACTCGCCCATGTCCGATTCCAGGCATTCAATGCCCTGTTCAGCGAGGACATGGTTCATCTCCATCTCTTCGCTGACCATCGATTTACCCTTGATCACTTGCCGCCCCTCGTGAGCGCGGATGATCGAGAGGACGATGCCATTGGCTTCGTCCACCGTTTCCGCCCAGTGCACTGTCACACCGTTGCGGGTCAGGTTCTGTTCCAGTTGCTCGAGCAGGTCGGGCAACTTGGAGAGCGCGCGGGCACGGATTGCATTGCCCAGTGCGCGCAAATGTTCTCTTTCATGGGCATCGCTGAACGCCGCTGCCCGTTTGCTCATCAATGAATCCATCGCCTTGCGAAAGTTGCCTCGCAATTGCGCGTCACCCAGCGCCTTGTGGGCGCGGGTGCGGAAATCTTCTTCTACGGCGACCGTAGGAATAATCGCGGAAGTACTCATCGGGCACCTCCGGTACGCTGCCAGAGGAAACTGGCCAGATGCTGACCGCGTAACGCTTCCTGCTGTTTTTCCAGCGAGCCGTTGATGTTCATCAAGCAGCCGCAGTCGGCACTCAATACCTTGTGCGCGCCTGATTCCTTCAGCGCCCGGGTCTTGTCAGCCACCATCGCACCGGAAATGTCTGGCATACGGACGCTGAATGTCCCGCCGAAGCCACAGCATTCGCTTTCGTGGTCGTGGTTGACCCGTTCCACGTTGCTCAACTGCGCCAATAATTCGCGGCCGTGCAGGTGGGTGTTCATCTCGCGGCGTGCCGAGCACGAGGTGTGCAGCGCCACTTTTACCGGTTCGCCGCTGTCCTTGAGCTGCACCTTGCAGACAAACAACAGGAACTCGGCCAGTTCGTAGGTTCTGGCCGCCAGGGCCTGGACCTGTTTCAACGTGTCCGGCTCGTCCTTGAACAAGTCGGCGTAATGTTCGCGCAGCATGCCCGCGCAAGAACCTGACGGCACCACCACCGGATAGTCGCCGGCAAACAGCGCCAGTTGCGAGCGCGCCACGGTCCGTGCCTGTTCGGTGTAACCCGAGGTGTAGGCCGGTTGGCCGCAGCAGCTTTGCCCTTGCGGGTATTCGACACGAATGCCTTCGCGTTCCAGCAGGTGGATCGCATCCATCCCGGCTTCCGGGTAGAACAAATCGACCACGCAGGTCCCGAACAGGTAGACCCGTGACGGTTTCTCGCTGGGGTACTGCCGAGGCTCGGGCAGTGGCGGGGCGACACGGGTCGCATTCGGCACGGCGTTGTAAAAAAGCTCGCTCATCAGGCGGTCTCCGGGTGGTCCCGGTTATTCGTCTGTCGAGGCTGCTGAATATAGAGCCGGAAGCTTTCAGCAGCCTTACAGACCGGGGTGTGAATAGCGGACGCCGGGGGCGTGGCCCGGCGTCGGTTTTTATCGTGTTGCCTGTAGCCCTTAGTGCACCAGCATGCCGGTGAACCAGTAGGCCTGGGCCAACGTGATCACGCCGACAATCGTTGCAAAGAATAGGCTGTGCTTGAGGGTGAAGCGGAACAGATCCGATTCTTTGCCCACCAGGCCGGTCGCGGCACAGGCCACGGCGATCGATTGTGGCGAGATCATCTTGCCGGTCACGCCGCCGCTGGTGTTCGCCGCCACCAGCAAGGTGTCGTTGACACCGATCTGGTGTGCGGTGGTCGCTTGCAGCGAGCTGAACAGGGCGTTGGACGAGGTATCGGAGCCAGTGAGGAATACGCCCAGCCAGCCGAGGAATGGCGAGAAGAACGGGAACGCCGCGCCGGTTCCTGCCAATACCAGCGCCATGGTCGAGGACATGCCCGAATAGTTGGTGACGAAGGCGAAGGCCAGCACCATACCGATGGACAGGATCGGCCAGCGCAGTTCGTAGAAGGTCTCTTTAAAAGTGGTCAGACCAGTTTTGAGATTGATCTTCAGCACCAGCATGGAGATCAGGGCCGAGAAGAAAATCGCCGTGCCGGTGGCGGAAATCGGGTCCAGTTTGAACACTGCCGGAAGGGCGGTTGGTGCGACCACGATGGGTGCGACCTTGATCACCATTTGATCCAGGTGCGGGATGGCGAAGTTGAATACGAAGCTGTACATCGAACCGCCGGCGGCGAACATCGCCTTGAACGGTTTCAGGGTCCAGATGGTGACCAGTACAGTCAGGATCAGGAACGGCGACCAGGCCTTGAAGATTTCCCCAAGGCTGTAAGGCGAAGCCACGGTAGTGCGTTTCTGGCCGAATCCACCGACGCTGGCGCTTACCACGGAGGCCGAGACAGCGCCGACGATGTGTTGGCCGGCGGCGCGTTTTGGTTGCCAGACTTTCAGGAACAGGGTCAGGGAAATCAGGCTGGCCAGGGCCGAGGTGATGTCCGGCAGTTCCGGGCCGATGAAGTTCGAGGTGAAGTACTGGGTCACGGCAAAGCTCAAGCCGGCCACCAGCGCTGCCGGCCAGGTTTCCCGCACGCCGCGCAGGCCGTCCATCATGAACACCAGCCAGAACGGCACGAACAGCGACAGCAGCGGCAGTTGGCGACCGGTCATGGCGCCGATCTTGAACGCGTCGATGCCGGTGACTTGCCCGGCCACGATGATCGGAATGCCCAGGGCGCCGAAGGCTACCGGCGCGGTGTTGGCGATCAGGCACAAGCCAGCGGCGTACAGCGGGTTGAAGCCAAGTCCTACCAGCAGAGCAGCGGTAATTGCCACCGGTGCGCCAAAACCGGCTGCACCTTCGAGGAAGGCCCCGAAGCAGAAACCGATCAGCAAGACCTGCAGGCGCTGGTCATCGGTGATCGACAAGACCGAACTGCGGATGACTTCAAACTGCCCACTCTTGACTGTCAGTTTGTAGAGGAACACCGCTGCCACAATGATCCAGGCAATCGGCCACAGGCCATAAGCGAAGCCATACCCGGCGGCGGCGAACGCCATATCGACCGGCATCTGGAAAGCGAAGATCGCCACCAGAATCGACAAGGCCAGGGTGATGCTGCCGGCCACATGCCCTTTGAGGCGGAACACGGCCAAAGCCAGAAAGAAAAACACGATGGGGATGACGGCGGCGAGTGCGGACAGGCCGAGGCTGCCGAGCGGGGTATAGAGCTGTTGCCAGGTTTGCATATGGGGTGGCCCCTAATTGTTGTTGGTCAGGCACTGATCAGCGTTCTTGGATAATTGGTAAGACCAATTTACAATCGCTGTTGGCTAGGGTAAAAGCCTTGTAGGCGGTGTGTCAATTTGCCGCCCTAAAACTTTTGTCGAATGCGAAGTGCGCAGGTCGTCTGTCTGGTATGACCAAATGCGTTGTGGCAGGTGCTGGCGCAGCGCGGATAGGCCAGAATAGAGCCCCGGCGAGCCGTCGGATCGTGGAGTAATCGAGTTATGGGGTTTGATCAGATTCGTCAGCGCCGTTTGTCTGACGATATTGTCGAGCAGCTTGAGGGCATGATCCTCGAGGGCACGCTGAAAGCGGGTGAGCGTTTGCCGGCCGAGCGCGCGCTGGCCGAGCAATTTGGTGTGTCACGCCCTTCGTTGCGCGAAGCCATTCAGAAGCTGACCGCCAAGGGTCTGCTGGTCAGTCGCCAGGGCGGCGGCAACTATGTGGTGGAATCACTGGGTAGCACCTTCAGTGACCCCTTGTTGCATCTGCTGGAAAGCAATCCCGAGGCGCAACGCGATCTGCTGGAGTTTCGCCATACGCTGGAAGCGTCTTGCGCCTACTACGCGGCGCTGCGTGCCACGGAGGTGGATCGCGAGCGGCTGACCGCGGCATTCAACGAATTGCAGGACTGCTATTCGCGTCACGAAGAGGTGAGTCGTGCCGAAGAGGGGGCGGCGGACGCAAGGTTTCACCTGGCGATCGCCGAGGCCAGCCACAATGCCGTGTTGCTGCACACCATTCGCGGGCTGTTCGACCTGCTCAAGCGCAACGTCGTGACCAACATCGGTGGCATGTACAAACAGCGCACCGAAACCCGCGACATGTTGATCACGCAGCACCGGGAGTTGTATCAGGCAATTATCGAAGGGCGTGCGGAGCAGGCGCGGGAAGTTTCCAGCCGGCATATTTTGTATGTGCAGGAGGTGCTGGAAGAAGTGCGTCAGGAAGTGCAGCGCATGGCCCGGGCGGAGCGGCGCAAGGGGATGTAGCCAGTCGGTTCTATATTGTTTGTGAGATTGCTTTCGTCGGATCGCCGCCCGGACCAAGCCCGCTCCCACAGGTTCCAGGTCTGCCGCATAACGTCGGCATCCATGGATCTTGTGGGAGCGGGCTTGCCCGCGAAGGGGGCTCAAGGCGAAAGAATTACTCTTCTTTGCCCTTGTTGCGCACCGCACGCTGCAACTCGCGACCGGCGTCGCGTTCGCGCTCGGTGTCGCGCTTGTCGTATTCCTTCTTGCCCTTGCCCAGGGCGATCTCGCACTTGACCATGTGCTTGCTCCAGTACCAGGACAGGCACACGCAGGCGTAACCCTTTTGCTGCACGGCCGCGGCCAGCTTTTCCAGCTCGCGCCGGTTGAGCAGCAACTTACGGGTGCGCACCGGATCCGCGATGACGTGGGTACTGGCGGTCGTCAGGGGCGTAATGTGGCTGCCGAGCAGCCAGGCTTCGCCATCCTTGAGCAGCACGTAGCTGTCAACCAGCTGCAGCTTGCTTGCCCGCAGACTTTTTACTTCCCAGCCGGCCAGGACCAGACCAGCCTCGAACCGATGTTCGATGAAGTAATCGTGTCGCGCCTTTTTATTTTGCGCGATGGTCCCTGTTGGGTGTTTCTTCTGTTTAGCCATAGGGGCGGCATTATAGGGAGTTGCACGCGAGTCGGCTACGGTGTTGCTACGTGCTTGAGCAGGTTGATTGAATCCCGGACAATGCGGCCTCTTTTTTGAACGCTTGGGCGTGATAACGATGTCGACAGACAAGGTTTCTGTCCACGGCAGTTGGGCTAGCCGCTGGGTCTTCATACTCGCCGCGACCGGTTCGGCCGTGGGGCTGGGTAGTATCTGGAAATTCCCGTACATGGTCGGCGTCTATGGCGGCGGTGCCTTCGTCCTGATGTTCCTGGCCTGCATCGCGCTGATCGGGGTGCCGGTCATGCTGGCGGAAACCCTGATCGGCCGGCGTGCCCGGCAGAGCCCGGCCAATGCCTTGAAGATCCTGGCGGTCGAGGCGGGGCACTCCGCCAAATGGTCCTGGGGCGCATTTGCCGGGATGATCACGGCATTGTTGATCCTGTCTTTCTACAGTGTGGTCGGCGGCTGGTCGCTGGATTACATCATCGACATGGGGCGTGGCGACTTCCAGGGCGCGACGCCGGATCAGGTGGGGGCTTACTTCGGCAATGTGATCGCCGATCCCTGGCGCCTGACACTTTGGCACACGATTTTCATGCTGTTGTCCGCGGTGGTGATCGCCAAGGGCGTGGTTGCCGGGCTTGAGCGCAGTTTGCGCATCATGATGCCGCTGCTGTTCGTGATGATTCTTGTGTTGTTGGGCTACAGCATGACCACCGGGCATTTCATGGAGGGCGTGCATTTCATGTTCGACTTCCACCCGGAAAAGGTCATGGACGGCTTGTTGCCCGCGATGGGGCATGCGTTCTTTTCCCTGAGCGTGGGCGTGGGCTCGATCATGATCTATGGCGCCTACATGCCGAAGAACTCGTCGATATCAGGTACGGTCGTTGGCGTAGCGCTGCTCGACACTTTCGTTTCCCTGGTGGCCGGCCTGGCATTGTTTCCGATTGTGTTCGCAGCGGGCCTGAATCCGAGCGAAGGGCCGGGCCTGATGTTCGTCAGCCTGCCGTTTGCCTTCGGTAACGTGGCGTTCGGGCAATTGATGGGTGTGGTGTTCTTCGTGCTGGTGGCGGTCGCTGCCTGGAGTTCGGCGATTTCCCTGCTTGAACCGATGGTGGCCTACCTGGTCGAGCGCACTAAAGTGAGTCGTGCCTGGGTCACCTTCTGGCTGGCTTTCAGCTGCTGGTTTGTCGGTCTGGGCACGGTGTTCTCCTTCAATATCTGGAAAGAGGCCAAGTTCTTCGTGAACGAAGGCGGGATGTTCCACCTCTACCAATGGGGAGCAACCGGTGGTCTGGACTTCTTCGGTGTGATCGATTTCTTCACCTCGCGACTCATGTTGCCGCTTGGCGGTTTGTGTTTCGTGGTGTTTGCGGGCTGGATCATGGGGCGTGAAACGGTGCGCGACGAGTTGTCGATCCGCAACCCTGCGCTGTTTGGCCTGTCCTTGTTCTTGATGCGCTATGTGGCGCCCATCGGCATTCTCGTAGTGTTTGCCGCCCAGCTGTGGAAGTGACGCTGACATGACGACACACATTTCACGTTCGGCCTTGCTGCCGTACCCGGCGCAAGCGCTGTATGACCTGGTTAACGACGTGGCGCGCTATCCGGAGTTTCTGCCGTGGTGCTCGTCGGCCGAAGTCCTGGAGAGCTCACCTGAGCATATGCGGGCGAGCGTTGGCGTGGCGAAGGGTGGCCTCAGTCAGCATTTCGTGACGCGCAATACCCTGGTTCCCGGTCAATCAATCGAAATGAACCTTGAGGAAGGCCCGTTCAATCAGTTGCATGGCGTGTGGGTATTCAAGCCGCTGGGCGAGAAGGCCTGCAAGATCAGCCTCGATCTGTCGTTCGATTATGCCGGGCCGCTGGTTCGCGCCACCCTGGGGCCACTGTTCAACCAGGCGGCCAATACCTTGGTGGATGCGTTCTGCCAGCGCGCCAAGCAGATACATGGTTGAGGTCATGATTGAAGTCGAGGTGGTCTACGCGGCCGTAGACCGTCAGGTGCTGCTGACAGTGGCCGTGCCTGTCGGGACGAGCGTGCGGGCAGCTCTGCTCAGGTCAGCCGTGGCTGAGGAGTTTCCGGAGCTGGATCTGGCCAATTGCCCTGTGGGGATCTTCGGCAAGGTTGTAGCCGATCCAGAGCGTCGGTCTGTCCAGGCGGGGGATCGTATCGAGATTTACCGGCCACTGCTGGCCGATCCGAAAGAGGTGCGTCGGCTGCGCGCGGCGAAAGCTGCCGAGGCCAAGGCGCGGAATCAGTGAGTGGCTTGAACGCCAGACAATAAAAAGCCCGGGCAAGCCGGGCTTTTTATTGCGTCGCAAATTATTGCGGCGAGGTTTCCAGTGGTTGCGGCGTCGGGACCGGAACGGTTTCTACACCGTCGACGTCCTTCTGGATCTGATCCAGCAACGAACCTGGCTTGACCGGTTTTTCCGGTTTTGGCTTCTCGACGTTTTCTGCCGGGGCAGCCACTGTAGTGCCGCTGTCCTTGCCGAGAATGGCTTCGTCACGGCTCACGCCTGGCATGAAGTCACCGGAGAGGCTGACAAGCTGATCATTTGGGTTGAAGATAACGCTAATGCGTTCCTGTTGGCGTTCACCGCCACCCGGTTGCAGGCTGTACAGATAATCCCAGCGATCGGCATGGAACGTGTCAGTCAGCAGAGGGTTGCCCATGATAAACCGTACTTGCTTACGGGTCATTCCCGGGCGTAACTGGTCTATCATGTCCTGCGTGACGACATTGCCCTGCTGGATGTCGATTTTGTAAACCCCGGGGAATGAACAACCGGCGAGTGCGAGCAGTCCCACAAAGGTGAAACTGGTTAGCAAGAGCTTGGTGTTTTGCATCGGTGGGCGACTTCCACTATCTTGGCTGGGACAACGTAAACGCCGATCATACCCGCATTAAGAGAAGCTGCGAAGCAGCATCGCGAGAAAGCTGACCATGGTTGAAAATAGCGAACTACGCAAAGCCGGCCTCAAAGTGACCCTGCCACGGGTCAAAATTCTGCAAATGCTCGATTCCGCCGAGCAGCGCCACATGAGTGCCGAGGATGTCTACAAGGCCCTTATGGAGGCTGGTGAGGACGTCGGTCTGGCCACGGTTTACCGTGTTCTGACCCAGTTCGAGGCAGCTGGCCTTGTGGTGCGGCACAACTTCGACGGAGGCCATGCGGTCTTCGAGCTGGACGACGGAAAGCATCACGACCATATGGTCAACGTCGAAACCAGTGAAGTGATCGAATTCTTCGACGAAGAAATCGAGCGGCTTCAGAAAGCAATCGTCGACAAGTATGGCTTCGAGATGGTTGATCACAATCTGGTGCTGTACGTGCGCAAGAAAAAGTAAGCATGTCGCGCGAACTTGAGGTTCGCGAAACGAACGAAGGCGACCCCAGGGTCGCCTTCGTGCTTTCTGCCTTTATTTATTCAGGCTTTTGCGGCCACCACCATTTTCCTGGCGTGCGCCAGGGATTCCTTGGTGAGGTCGATGCCGCCCAGCATCCGTGCGACTTCTTCGACGCGGTCGTTTTTGCTCAATTTGGAAACGGCCGTGCGGGTGGCATCTTCGCCGCGCACTTTATGCACAAATAGATGTTGATGACCTTGCGCCGCCACTTGCGGCAAGTGGGTCACGGTCAGTACCTGCCCGCGCTCGCCGAGCCTGCGCAGCAACTGGCCGACGATTTCCGCGGTCGGACCGCCGATACCAACATCCACTTCGTCGAACACCAGGGTGGGAACGCGAGATGTCTGCGCGGTGATGACCTGAATCGCCAGGCTGATCCGCGACAGTTCGCCTCCGGATGCGACTTTTGCCAAAGCTTTCAATGGTTGGCCCGGGTTGGCGCTGACCAGCAGTTCAACCTGTTCAAGTCCGTTAGGCAGCAGTTCGTTGCTGCTGTTTGGGCGCAGTTCGATGGTGAAGCGGCCGCCAGGCATGCCCAGGCGCTGGATTTCCTGTTCCACGGCGCTGGCCAGGCTGCTCGAGGCTTGATGACGTAGATCGCTCAGCTCCCGAGCCTTTTCCTGATAGTGACGAGCATATGAAGACAACTCGTCGCTCAGCCGCTCGATGGATTCGTCGTTGGCGTTGAGGGTTTCGATTTCATCCAGCAGCTTCTGCTGCATCTCGGCGACTTCGGTCGGCTGGATGCGGTGTTTGCGCGCCAGGGTGTAGATCGCGTCGAGGCGCTCTTCAAGGTATTGAAGGCGCGACGGGTCGGCGTCGAAATTGTCGAGGAAGCGGTTCAGCTCACCAACGGCCTCTTCAACCTGGATCTGTGCACTGGTCAACAAGCTGCTGGCTTCGCCTAGCGCACCGATCGAGCTGTTCACGCTCGACAGGCGGTTGAGGCTGGCGGTGAGGGCGTTCAGTACATTTCCGGAATCACTTTCACTGCATTGCTCGACGACTTGCCGGCAGATCCCGAGCAAGGTCTCGGCGTTGGTCAGGTTCTTGTGTTCCTGCTCTAGCTGCTCCAGTTCGTTGTCGCCAAGGCCAAGGTTTTCCAGTTCTTCGAGTTGATAGCTGAGCAACTGATGGCGGGCGCGTTGCTCGTCGCCGGAATTGGAGAGTCGCTCCAGTTCCTGACGGGTCTGACGCCAGCGTTGCGCGGCCAACTGAACCTGGCGGGCCAGATCGGTCGCGCCGGCATATTCATCGAGCAGGCGACGGTGGGTATCGGTCTTGAGCAGGGATTGGTGCTCGTGCTGGCTGTGAATGTCGATCAGCAGCTCGCCCAGCGCCTTGAGGTCGCCAAGCGGGCAGGGCGTGCCGTTGATGTAGCCGCGCGAACGACCTTCGGATGTGATGACCCGGCGCAGGATGCACGGGCCGTCGTTTTCGAGGTCGCGTTCGGCCAGCCAGGCGCTGGCTTCCGGAATGTCGACCAGGTCGAAGGTGGCCAGGATGTCGGCCTTGTCGGCGCCGGGGCGGACCACGCCGCTATCGGCGCGATCACCCAGGGTAAGGCCCAGCGCGTCGAGCATGATCGACTTGCCCGCGCCGGTTTCCCCGGTGATCACGCTCATCCCGCGATCGAGTTCGAGGTCGAGATGTTCAACGATGGCGTAGTTGTGTACGGACAGGTGCACCAGCATATGGGCCGCTCCCAGGTGTTAGGTCTGGTTATTTATACAGTGTTTTGTTTCTGGCTGACAATGCCCCTCGTTAGCTCGATTCGCTTGGTCCGACGAAAGCTTTATCGCGACCGGCAATGACAAAGCAGTTGTTTTTTGTAGGGTTAATCGTTGAGCCCCCTTGAAGCCGGGTTTTGCGGCCCCATATAGCTGGGCAGAAGCGCGAGTTGAGCTCGCGGACGAAATTGAAAGGAGAAATCTATGGCTGACGAACAGACAGTGGATACGCAAAACCCAGACGCCAACCAGGCGCCCGAGGCTTCGGGTGATGACCTGGCGGCTCGTGTACAAGTGCTCGAAGAGCAACTGGCAGGCGCTCAGGATCAGGCTTTGCGTGTAGCCGCCGATCTGCAGAACGTCCGCCGTCGCGCCGAGCAGGATGTGGAGAAGGCTCACAAGTTCGCGCTGGAAAAATTCGCCGGCGACCTGCTGCCGATCGTCGACAGCCTGGAGCGTGGCCTGGAACTGTCCAGCCCGGACGACGAAAGCATCCGTCCGATGCGCGAAGGCATCGAGCTGACCCTGAAAATGTTCCAGGACACTCTCAAGCGTTATCAGCTTGAAGCGATCGATCCGCATGGCGAACCGTTCAACGCCGTTCACCATCAGGCAATGGCCATGCAGGAAAGCGCCGATGTCGAGCCGAACAGTGTTCTGAAGGTGTTCCAGAAGGGCTATCAGCTCAATGGTCGCCTGCTGCGCCCGGCGATGGTCGTGGTCAGCAAGGCGCCTGCGCCGGTTTCGCCTTCGATTGACGAGCAGGCTTGAAATCCGCCGCAAGGCCCCCATTTATAAGTCAAGCGTTTAAGTGCTACCGCAGTTAGCCACCACTGCTGCGGCAACCAAATCCAAAGTTTCGGGAGAGTGAACATGGGCAAAATTATCGGTATCGACCTGGGGACTACCAACTCCTGCGTCTCCGTGCTGGAAAACGGCAAGGCAAAAGTTATTGAAAACGCTGAAGGCGCGCGTACCACGCCGTCGATCATCGCTTACGCCAACGATGGCGAAATCCTGGTTGGCCAGTCGGCCAAGCGTCAGGCCGTGACCAATCCGCACAACACCCTGTATGCGGTGAAGCGTCTGATCGGTCGTCGTTTCGACGAAGAAGTCGTGCAGAAAGACATCCAGATGGTCCCTTACAAGATCGTCAAGGCTGACAACAGCGACGCCTGGGTTGAAGTGAACGGCCAGAAAATGGCACCGCCACAAATCTCGGCTGAAATCCTGAAGAAAATGAAGAAGACCGCCGAAGACTACCTCGGCGAGACCGTGACTGAAGCGGTGATCACCGTTCCGGCCTACTTCAACGACAGCCAGCGTCAGGCGACCAAAGACGCCGGCCGCATCGCTGGCCTTGACGTAAAACGTATCATCAACGAACCAACCGCAGCCGCTCTGGCTTACGGTATGGACAAGGCCAAGGGCGATCACACCGTGATCGTTTACGACCTGGGCGGTGGTACTTTCGACGTTTCCGTGATCGAAATCGCTGAAGTCGATGGCGAGCACCAGTTCGAAGTACTGGCCACCAACGGTGACACGTTCCTGGGTGGTGAAGACTTTGACATTCGTCTGATCGACTACCTCGTCGACGAATTCAAGAAAGAAAGCGGCATGAACCTCAAGGGCGACCCGCTGGCCATGCAGCGCCTGAAAGAAGCTGCTGAAAAAGCCAAGATCGAACTGTCCTCGAGCCAGTCGACCGACGTGAACCTGCCGTACATCACTGCAGACGCTACCGGTCCTAAGCACCTGAACGTGAAGATCTCCCGCGCCAAGCTCGAAGCGCTGGTGGAAGACCTGGTTCAGCGCACCATCGAACCTTGCCGCATCGCCATGAAAGATGCCGGTATCGACGTTGGCGCGATCAACGACGTGATCCTGGTGGGCGGTCAGACCCGTATGCCGCTGGTTCAGAAGCTGGTAACCGAGTTCTTCGGTAAAGAAGCTCGTAAAGACGTCAACCCGGACGAAGCGGTTGCCATGGGTGCTGCTATCCAGGGCGCGGTACTGGCTGGTGACGTGAAAGACGTTCTGCTGCTCGACGTCAGCCCGCTGACCCTGGGTATCGAAACCATGGGGGGCGTGATGACCGCGCTGATCGAGAAAAACACCACGATTCCTACCAAGAAATCGCAAGTGTTCTCGACTGCCGACGACAACCAGGGCGCCGTGACCATCCACGTGCTGCAAGGCGAGCGTAAGCAAGCCGCACAGAACAAGTCCCTGGGCAAGTTCGACCTGGCCGACATTCCACCAGCTCCACGTGGCGTGCCGCAGATCGAAGTGACCTTCGACATCGACGCCAACGGCATCCTGCACGTCGGTGCGAAGGACAAGGCTACCGGCAAGACTCAGTCGATCGTGATCAAGGCCAACTCCGGTCTGTCCGACGAAGAAATCGAGCGCATGGTGCGTGATGCCGAGGCGAACGCCGAGGAAGACCGCAAGTTCGAAGAGCTGGCTGCTGCCCGTAACCAGGGTGATGCACTGGTTCACTCGACGCGCAAAATGGTTGCCGATGCCGGCGATAAAGTGACTGCCGAAGAGAAGACTGCAATCGAAGCTGCCGTAGTTGCCCTGGAAGCCGCTGTCAAAGGCGACGACAAGGCTGCTATCGACGCCAAGGTTGAAGAACTGTCGAAAGTCTCCGCTCCAGTGGCGCAGAAGATGTACGCCGAACAGGCTCAGCCTGCTGAAGGCGCTGCACCGCAGGGCGACAAGGCGGAAAAGGCTGACGACGTTGTCGATGCCGAGTTCGAAGAAGTCAAAGACCACAAGTAAGTTGTTGGTCGGCCGGTTGACTGCCTTCAGGCGGTGACTGGTAGGATGTCGCCGCGCGGGAGCTTGCTCCCGCGTTGGCGTATCTGGAATACGCGAATTTTTACAGCATGCGACAAGGTTCGCGTGTTGTTGGCATGGTCGGGAATGCTCCTGCTTTCCGAGCTGAAAGTGCCATCGAAATAAAGACCAGGATCGTTGAATTGACGTGAGTTGGGTCCGGGCCTGTATTGGGGCTCAACGAGTTCGGCAGACTCAGGAGGGTTGTGCCGGACGTCCTCAAGAGTGCAAAGACTTATGGCAAAGCGTGACTATTACGAAGTGTTGGGTGTTGAGCGTGGCTCAAGCGAAGCAGACCTGAAGAAGGCCTACCGTCGCCTGGCGATGAAGCATCACCCGGACCGTAATCCCGATGACAAAGCGTCGGAAGAAATGTTCAAGGAGGCCAACGAGGCCTACGAAGTGCTGTCCGACTCCAGCAAGCGCGCGGCCTACGATCAGTACGGTCATGCCGGTGTCGACCCGAGCATGGGTGGCGGCGGTGCCGGTTTCGGTGGTCAGAACTTCTCCGACATCTTTGGCGATGTCTTCAGTGACTTCTTCGGTGGCGGTCGCGGCGGTTCCCGTGGCGGCGCGCAGCGCGGCAGTGACTTGCGCTACACCCTGGAACTGGACCTCGAAGAGGCGGTGCGCGGTACGACCGTGAACATCCGCGTTCCGACGCTGGTCAACTGCAAGCCTTGCGACGGCTCCGGCGCCAAGAAGGGTTCTGCGCCGGTGACCTGCCCGACGTGCGGCGGTATCGGCCAAGTGCGCATGCAGCAAGGTTTCTTCTCGGTGCAGCAGACCTGCCCGCGCTGCCATGGCCAGGGCAAGATCATTTCCGATCCGTGCGATTCCTGCCACGGCGAAGGTCGTGTCGAAGAGTACAAGACCCTGTCGGTGAAAGTGCCGGCCGGTGTCGATACCGGTGACCGCATTCGTCTGTCCGGCGAAGGCGAGGCGGGTGCCCAGGGTGGGCCGACTGGCGACCTGTACGTGGTGATCAACGTGCGCGAGCACTCGATTTTCCAGCGCGACGGCAAGCATCTGTTCTGCGAAGTGCCGATCAGCTTCGTCGATGCGGCGCTGGGTGGCGAGCTGGAGATTCCGACCCTTGATGGTCGGGTCAAACTGAAAATCCCTGAGGGGACCCAGACCGGCAAGCAGTTCCGTGTGCGTGGCAAGGGTGTCGCGCCTGTGCGTGGCGGTGGTGCCGGTGACTTGATGTGCCGTGTGGCGGTCGAGACTCCGGTCAACCTGAGCCGTCGCCAGCGTGAAATGCTCGAGGAATTCCGTAGTTCGCTGGCGGATGACAACAGCCATTCGCCAAAAACCACCGGTTGGTTCGAAGGCGTGAAGCGCTTCTTCGGCGATTTGTAAGGAGGCAGGCATGCGACGTATTGCAGTGATGGGCGCCGCCGGGCGCATGGGCAAGACTTTGATTGAAGCGGTGCAGCAAACCCCGGGCGCCGGTCTGACGGCGGCGGTGGATCGTCCCGACAGCACGTTGGTTGGCGCGGATGCCGGTGAGCTGGCTGCGCTGGGTCGTATCGGTGTGCCTCTGTCCGGTGATCTGGACCGGGTGGTCGATGAGTTCGACGTGCTGATCGACTTCACGCACCCGACGGTGACCCTGAAGAACCTGGCTTTCTGCCGTAAACACGGCAAGGCCATGATCATCGGTACCACCGGTTTCAGCGTTGAAGAAAAGCAGTTGCTGGCGGAAGCGGGCAAGGACATTCCGATTGTCTTCGCCGCCAACTTCAGTGTCGGCGTCAACCTGTGCCTGAAGTTGCTCGACACGGCAGCTCGCGTATTGGGCGACGATGTCGACATCGAAATCACTGAAGCTCACCATCGGCACAAAGTCGATGCGCCGTCCGGCACTGCCGTGCGCATGGGTGAGGTGATTGCCGATGCGTTGGGTCGCGATCTGAAGAAGGTGGCGGTGTATGGCCGTGAAGGTCAGACCGGTGCTCGCGAGCGCGAGACCATTGGTTTCGCTACCGTGCGCGCCGGCGACATCGTTGGAGATCACACCGTGCTGTTCGCTGCTGATGGCGAGCGTGTCGAGATCACCCACAAGGCGTCCAGTCGCATGACCTTCGCCAAAGGCGCGGTACGTGCTGCATTGTGGCTGGACGGGCGCGAGCCTGGCCTTTACGACATGCAAGACGTGCTCGATCTGCGTTAAGATGCACCCGAAATCGGGCTCGCGCACAGCGTTTGAGCCCGGTTTTGTTCCGCCTAGCGACGTCCTGTCGCATTCTCCAGCCTTTAAGGCTCATTGGCGGTAGACCAAAAAGGCCTTTTTCTGTAAGCTACAGCTTTAGTGTGTCCACTAAAAGCGCGCAGAATAATTCAGTGAAGAAGCGGGGTGACGTGTCCATACGTCACTCCGCTTTTTTACAACCTGCGATCGCCCTTTCAGGCTTTATTTACGGGAGGTCTTCTTGACTAAGCCAGCCATACTCGCCCTTGCTGATGGCAGCATTTTTCGCGGCGAAGCCATTGGAGCCGACGGTCAGACCGTTGGTGAGGTGGTATTCAACACCGCAATGACCGGCTATCAGGAAATCCTTACCGATCCTTCCTACGCCCAACAGATCGTTACCCTGACTTACCCGCACATCGGCAACACCGGCACCACGCCGGAGGACGCCGAGTCCAACCGCGTCTGGTCTGCCGGCCTGGTCATCCGTGACCTGCCACTGGTGGCGAGCAACTGGCGTAACACGATGTCCCTGTCCGACTACCTGAAGGCCAACAATGTTGTGGCCATCGCCGGTATCGACACCCGCCGCCTGACGCGCATCCTGCGTGAAAAAGGCGCGCAGAACGGCTGCATCATGGCCGGTGACAACATTTCAGAAGCCGCCGCCATCGCCGCCGCCCAGGGTTTCCCTGGCCTCAAGGGCATGGACCTGGCGAAAGTCGTCAGCACCAAGGAAAGCTACGAGTGGCGCTCGACTGTCTGGGATCTGAAAACCGACAGCCACGCGACCATCGAAGCCTCCGAGCTGCCGTACCACGTGGTGGCCTACGACTACGGCGTCAAGGTGAACATCCTGCGCATGCTGGTCGAGCGCGGTTGCCGCGTGACCGTCGTGCCTGCGCAAACCCCTGCTGCCGATGTGCTGGCGCTGAAGCCGGACGGCGTGTTCCTGTCCAACGGCCCTGGTGATCCGGAGCCTTGCGACTACGCGATCCAGGCGATCAAGGACGTGCTGGAAACCGAGATCCCGGTCTTCGGTATCTGCCTCGGTCACCAACTGCTGGCCCTGGCCTCCGGCGCCAAGACCCTGAAAATGGGTCACGGCCACCACGGTGCCAACCACCCCGTCCAGGACCTGGACAGCGGTGTGGTGATGATCACCAGCCAGAACCACGGTTTTGCCGTAGACGAAGCGACCCTGCCGGCCAACGTTCGCGCGATCCACAAATCGCTGTTCGACGGCACCCTGCAAGGTATCGAGCGTACCGACAAGAGCGCCTTCAGCTTCCAGGGTCACCCGGAAGCCAGCCCTGGCCCGAACGACGTAGCGCCATTGTTCGATCGCTTCATCACCGAGATGGCCAAGCGACGCTGATCGCTCGCCCTGATGTAGCAAAGCTTGAGGGTGGCCCCGTACTGGCGGCCCCCTCAAGGCTTCAGAGATTGAACAAGACGGCTTGCCGACTGACCTGCGGATTTGAGTGACAAACCCATGCCAAAACGTACAGACATTAAAAGCATCCTGATTCTTGGTGCTGGCCCGATCGTGATCGGCCAGGCCTGCGAATTCGACTACTCCGGCGCCCAGGCCTGCAAAGCCCTGCGCGAAGAGGGTTACCGCGTCATCCTGGTGAACTCCAACCCGGCCACCATCATGACCGACCCGGCCATGGCCGACGCCACCTACATCGAGCCGATCAAGTGGCAGACCGTTGCCAAGATCATCGAGAAAGAGCGCCCGGACGCGCTGCTGCCGACCATGGGTGGCCAGACCGCTCTGAACTGCGCCCTGGACCTGGAGCGCGAAGGCGTCCTGGAGAAGTTCGGCGTAGAAATGATCGGTGCCAACGCCGACACCATCGACAAGGCTGAAGACCGTTCGCGTTTCGACAAGGCGATGAAATCCATCGGCCTGGCGTGCCCGCGTTCCGGTATCGCCCACAGCATGGAAGAGGCCAATGCGGTCCTCGAAAAGCTTGGCTTCCCGTGCATCATCCGTCCGTCCTTCACCATGGGCGGCACCGGCGGCGGTATCGCTTACAACCGTGAAGAGTTCGAAGAAATCTGCGCCCGTGGTCTGGATCTGTCGCCGACCAAAGAGCTGCTGATCGACGAATCGCTGATCGGCTGGAAAGAATACGAAATGGAGGTTGTCCGCGATAAGAAGGACAACTGCATCATCGTCTGCTCCATCGAAAACTTCGACCCGATGGGCGTGCACACCGGTGACTCGATCACCGTGGCTCCTGCACAGACCCTGACCGACAAGGAATACCAGATCCTGCGTAACGCCTCCCTGGCGGTACTGCGCGAGATCGGCGTGGAAACCGGCGGTTCCAACGTTCAGTTCGGTATCTGCCCGAACACCGGCCGCATGGTCGTGATCGAGATGAACCCGCGTGTATCGCGGTCCTCGGCACTGGCTTCGAAGGCCACCGGCTTCCCGATCGCCAAGGTCGCGGCCAAGCTGGCCGTGGGTTACACCCTCGACGAACTGTCGAACGACATCACCGGCGGCAAGACCCCGGCGTCCTTCGAACCGTCCATCGACTATGTCGTCACCAAGCTGCCACGCTTCGCTTTCGAGAAGTTCCCCAAGGCTGACGCGCGCCTGACCACTCAGATGAAGTCGGTGGGTGAAGTCATGGCCATCGGCCGTACCTTCCAGGAATCCCTGCAGAAAGCCCTGCGCGGTCTGGAAGTGGGCGTTTGCGGTCTGGACGAGAAGGTTGACCTGGCCAACCCGGAAAGCATGAGCGTGCTCAAGCGCGAGCTGACCGTGCCGGGTGCCGAGCGTATCTGGTACGTGGCGGACGCAATGCGCGCCGGCATGACCGTCGAAGACATCTTCGGCATGACCATGATCGACCCTTGGTTCCTGGTGCAGATGGAAGACCTGATCAAGGAAGAAGAGAAGGTCAAGACCCTGGGTCTGACCAGCATCGACCGCGACCTGATGTTCCGCCTCAAGCGCAAAGGCTTCTCCGATATGCGCCTGGCCAAGCTGCTGGGTGTGACCGAGAAGAGCCTGCGCGCTCACCGTCACAAGCTGGAAATCTTCCCGGTCTACAAGCGCGTCGACACCTGCGCTGCCGAGTTCGCCACCGATACTGCCTATCTCTACTCGACGTACGAGGAAGAGTGCGAAGCGGCGCCATCGGGTCGCGACAAGATCATGATCCTGGGTGGCGGTCCTAACCGTATCGGCCAGGGCATCGAGTTCGACTACTGCTGCGTACACGCGGCACTGGCCCTGCGCGATGACGGCTACGAGACCATCATGGTCAACTGCAACCCGGAAACCGTTTCCACTGACTACGACACTTCCGATCGCCTGTACTTTGAACCAGTGACCCTGGAAGACGTGCTGGAAATCGTCCGCGTCGAGAAGCCAAAAGGCGTGATCGTCCAGTACGGCGGCCAGACCCCGCTGAAACTGGCGCGTGCCCTGGAAGCCGCCGGTGTGCCAATCATCGGTACCAGCCCTGACGCCATCGACCGTGCCGAAGACCGTGAGCGCTTCCAGCAGATGGTCCAGCGCCTGAACCTGCGTCAGCCGCCAAACGCCACCGTGCGCAGCGAAGACGAAGCGATTCGTGCCGCCAGCAAGATCGGTTACCCGCTGGTGGTGCGTCCGTCCTACGTACTGGGCGGCCGTGCGATGGAAATCGTCTACGAAGAAGAAGAACTCAAGCGCTACCTGCGCGAAGCGGTTCAAGTGTCCAACGACAGCCCGGTGCTGCTGGACCACTTCCTCAACTGCGCCATCGAAATGGACGTGGATGCGGTATGCGACGGCAAGGACGTGGTAATCGGCGCGATCATGCAGCACATCGAGCAGGCCGGCGTTCACTCTGGTGACTCCGCGTGCTCGCTGCCGCCGTACTCGCTGCCGGCGCACATCCAGGACGAGATGCGCGAACAGGTCAAGAAAATGGCCCTGGAACTGGGCGTGATCGGCCTGATGAACGTGCAGTTGGCGCTGCAAGGCGACGACATCTACGTCATCGAAGTCAATCCGCGTGCTTCCCGTACCGTGCCGTTCGTGTCCAAGTGCATCGGTGTTTCCCTGGCAATGATCGCGGCTCGCGTCATGGCTGGTAAGACCCTGAAGGAAATTGGCTTCACCAAGGAAATCATCCCGAACTTCTACAGCGTGAAAGAGGCGGTGTTCCCATTCGCCAAATTCCCTGGCGTTGACCCGATCCTCGGCCCAGAGATGAAGTCCACCGGTGAAGTGATGGGCGTGGGCGACACCTTCGGTGAAGCGTTCGCCAAGGCCCAGATGGGTGCCAGCGAAGTGTTGCCGACCGGTGGTACCGCGTTCATCAGCGTACGTGACGACGACAAGCCACTGGTTGCGGGCGTGGCCCGTGATCTGATCAACTTGGGCTTCGAAGTGGTCGCCACTGCCGGTACTGCCAAGCTGATCGAGGCTGCAGGCCTGAAAGTGCGCCGTGTGAACAAGGTGACCGAAGGTCGTCCGCACGTGGTCGACATGATCAAGAATGACGAAGTCACGCTGATCATCAACACCACCGAAGGTCGTCAGTCGATCGCTGATTCGTACTCCATTCGTCGTAATGCCTTGCAGCACAAGATTTACTGCACCACCACTATTGCTGCTGGCGAAGCCATCTGCGAAGCGCTGAAGTTCGGTCCCGAGAAGACCGTACGCCGCTTGCAGGATCTACACGCAGGATTGAAGGCATGAGCATAACGAAGTACCCAATGACCGTTCAGGGCGCTCGCGCCCTGGAAGAAGAACACACTCACCTGACCAAGGTCGTTCGTCCGAAGCTCAGCCAGGACATCGGTACGGCCCGCGAGTTGGGTGACTTGAAGGAAAACGCCGAATACCACGCTGCCCGCGAGCAGCAGGGTATGGTCGAGGCGCGCATTCGTGACATCGAGGGCCGGATTCAGAATCAGGTCATCATTGATGTCACGACCATTGCGCACACCGGCAAAGTGATTTTCGGCACCACCGTTGAAATCGCCAACGTCGAGACGGATGAGCGCGTCACTTACCACATCGTGGGTGAGGATGAGGCTGACTTCAAACTCGGCAAGATTTCGGTCGGCTCGCCACTGGCCCGCGCCTTGATTGCCAAGGAAGAGGGTGATGTGGTCGCCGTGAAAACGCCTGGTGGCGTTATCGAGTACGAGATTGTCGAAGTTCGCCACGTCTGAAGGCCAGCGCCCGTTTCGTGCGGGCGCCATGCTTTGGCAGCTGACCCAGATGTTGTGGGTCGGCGGCTTGTGGTTGTTGCAAATCGGTCTGTTGCCGGTGCTGGGACGAATTGGCCTGGCGCCGCTGCTGATCGATGAAATCGCAGGCACGCTCAATACGTTGGTAGTGGGATTCGCTACGGCGTGTGTGATTTTTCAGGCTTTGGTGCTGGTTAAGGCCGAGGGCCTTGTCAGTCTATGGCGGGATATTCGCGGGCAACTGCTGTTGATGGCGCTGTATGCGTGCGCGATGTACTTCGCGGTGCGTTTCGGCTGGCCGGATGCCGATCGTTGGCAGGCGTTCAGCTATCTTGTCCTGGGTTTTTCCGGGTTGGTGCTGGTGTTGCAGCCGGTGCCGGGGTGGAGTGGCAGGGTGCGCGAAGCACACCCTTGACCCTTGCCATCACTTGAAGCGATGGACGTTCGACAGCTGCTTGTTGACGCTGAAGTTCTTGCGGTAGATCAGTGCCATCTTGCCGATGACCTGGACCAGATCCGCTTTGCCGACCTTGCAGAGCTCTGCAATGGACGCCAGGCGCGATTCGCGATCGAGGATGTTGAGCTTGATCTTGATCAGCTCGTGATCCGCCAATGCGCGTTCGAGTTCGGCTAACACACCTTCAGTCAAACCATTGTCTGCCACAATCAGAACCGGTTTCAGATGGTGGCCAATGGATTTGTACTGTTTCTTCTGCTCTTGAGTGAGCGGCATAATCTGACCCCTGCGTCTGATCTTGTAAAAAGCGGCGGCCAGTTTACCCGAGCGAGTCCGGGACCGCCCAGTTAATCACGACCCGTTTTATTTTCGAGGTGGCCCGTGGCCCGTTCCAAGACAAGTCTTAAATGGCTGCAAGAGCATTTCAACGACCCATTCGTGAAAATGGCGCAAAAAGACGGGTACCGTTCCCGCGCCAGCTACAAACTGCTGGAGATCCAGGAAAAGGATCGTCTGATCCGCCCGGGCATGAGCGTAATCGACCTGGGCGCGGCTCCCGGTGGGTGGTCCCAGGTGACCAGTCGTCTGATTGGTGGGCAGGGCACACTGATCGCTTCTGACATTCTGGAAATGGACAGCATCCCGGACGTGACCTTCATTCAGGGGGACTTTACCGAGGATGCCGTGCTGGCTCAGATCCTCAATGCCGTCGGAAATAAGGAAGTAGACCTTGTGATTTCCGATATGGCCCCCAATATGAGTGGATTACCGGCCGTAGACATGCCGCGAGCGATGTTCCTGTGCGAGTTGGCACTGGATCTCTCGACTCGGGTGTTGAAGCCTGGTGGTGATTTTTTGATCAAGATCTTTCAGGGCGAAGGCTTCGACGAGTTCCACAAGAGCGTTCGCCAGCAGTTCGAGAAGGTGCAGATGCGCAAGCCGACCTCGTCGCGCGACCGTTCTCGCGAGCAGTACTTGCTGGGCCGTGGTTTCCGCGGACGCACTGAGGGTTGAGTGAATTTTCGATCGGGGCGATAGGATTTTTGTATTACGCCTTGTCAGAATTAGCGAATATTGTGTAGGAAGTGTTTCACAAAGGGTTACAGACGGCGCCTGCCAAGTTGTAGGTAATGTAGTAAGTTAGGCCGGTGAATATCATGCGAAGCGCGCGCCAGTAGCGGAGCTTGCTTCAGAGGGTAGTTAATTGAACGATATGGCAAAGAATCTGATCCTGTGGTTGATCATCGCGGCTGTCCTGGTGACGGTGATGAACAACTTCTCCAGCCCTAACGAGCCGCAGACCCTCAACTATTCCGACTTCATCCAGCAGGTCAAGGATGGCAAGGTCGAACGCGTGGCGGTTGATGGCTACGTGATTACCGGCAAGCGCAACGATGGCGACAGCTTCAAGACCATTCGCCCGGCGATCCAGGACAACGGCCTGATCGGCGACCTGGTGGATAACCACGTCGTGGTCGAAGGCAAGCAGCCTGAACAGCAATCCATCTGGACTCAGCTTCTGGTCGCCAGCTTCCCGATCCTCGTGATCATCGCCGTGTTCATGTTCTTCATGCGGCAGATGCAGGGCGGTGCCGGTGGCAAGGGCGGGCCGATGAGCTTCGGCAAGAGCAAGGCGCGCCTGCTCTCCGAAGATCAGGTCAAAACCACTTTGGCTGACGTTGCCGGTTGCGACGAAGCCAAGGAAGAAGTTGGCGAACTGGTCGAGTTCCTGCGTGATCCGGGCAAGTTCCAGCGTTTGGGCGGTCGCATTCCTCGTGGCGTGCTGATGGTCGGTCCTCCTGGTACTGGTAAAACCTTGATTGCCAAGGCGATTGCCGGCGAAGCCAAGGTGCCGTTCTTCACCATTTCCGGTTCCGACTTCGTCGAAATGTTCGTCGGCGTGGGCGCCAGCCGTGTTCGCGACATGTTCGAACAGGCCAAGAAACACGCTCCATGCATCATCTTCATCGACGAAATCGATGCGGTCGGTCGCCATCGTGGTGCTGGCATGGGTGGTGGTCACGACGAGCGCGAGCAGACGCTCAACCAGTTGCTGGTTGAGATGGACGGCTTTGAAATGAATGACGGCATCATCGTGATTGCCGCGACCAACCGTCCCGACGTACTGGACCCTGCGCTGCTGCGTCCGGGCCGTTTCGACCGCCAGGTTGTGGTTGGTCTGCCGGACATCCGTGGTCGCGAACAGATTCTCAAGGTTCACATGCGCAAAGTGCCGATGGGCGACGACGTTGCTCCGGCCGTGATCGCTCGTGGTACTCCAGGTTTCTCCGGTGCTGACCTGGCGAACCTGGTGAACGAGGCATCGTTGTTCGCTGCCCGTGCCGGCAAGCGCATCGTCGAAATGAAAGAGTTCGAACTGGCCAAAGACAAGATCATGATGGGCGCTGAGCGCAAATCCATGGTCATGTCCGAGAAAGAAAAACAGAACACGGCTTATCACGAAGCGGGCCACGCCATCGTGGGTCGTGTCGTGCCTGAGCATGATCCGGTGTACAAGGTGTCGATCATCCCGCGCGGTCGTGCGCTGGGTGTGACCATGTTCCTGCCGGAAGAAGATCGTTACAGCCTGTCCAAGCGTGCATTGATCAGCCAGATCTGCTCGCTGTACGGCGGTCGTATCGCTGAAGAAATGACCCTGGGCTTCGATGGCGTCACCACCGGTGCCTCCAACGACATCATGCGCGCCAGCCAGATTGCGCGGAACATGGTGACCAAGTGGGGTCTTTCGGAAAAACTCGGTCCGTTGATGTATGCCGAAGAAGAGGGTGAAGTGTTCCTCGGTCGCGGCGGTGGCGGTCAGAGTGCAAGCTTCTCCGGTGAGACAGCCAAGCTGATCGACTCCGAAGTGCGCAGCATCATCGATCAGTGCTACGGCACGGCGAAGCAGATTCTCACGGACAACCGTGACAAGCTCGATGCGATGGCCGATGCCTTGATGAAGTACGAAACGATCGATGCCGAGCAGATCGACGACATCATGGCGGGTCGTCCGCCTCGCGAGCCGCGCGATTGGTCGGGTGGCACGGGTACTTCCGGGACCCCGCCGGTGGTGCAGGATGAGCGTCCGGAAACACCGATCGGTGGTCCTGCTGCTGACGTATAAGGTTTGAAATGACTTCTGTTCAGTCCTCGACCCGGTTGCCTTGCGGCAACCGGGTTCTTGATTTGGCCCAGACGCATGTCATGGGTATTCTCAATGTCACTCCTGATTCTTTCTCCGATGGTGGCCAATACAGCCAGCTCGACGCGGCCATGCGCCACGCCGAAGCCATGGTGGTGGCCGGCGCGACGCTGATCGATGTCGGTGGCGAATCTACCCGTCCTGGCGCCAGAGCGGTGTCGCCACTGGAGGAGCTGGAGCGCGTAGCGCCCGTTGTCGAGCGCATCAGTCGCGAACTGGACGTCATCATCTCGGTCGACACCTCCACGCCAGCGGTCATGCGTGAAACTGCGCGCCTGGGTGCCGGGTTGATCAATGACGTACGTTCGTTGCGTCGCGATGGCGCCCTGGATGCTGCGGCGGCCACCGGGTTACCGGTTTGCCTGATGCATATGCTTGGAGAGCCAGGCGATATGCAGGACAATCCGCAGTATCAGGACGTTACAAGGGAAGTCGGTGAGTTTCTCGCCGAGCGCATGCATCAGTGTTCATTGGTGGGAATTGCGGCTGAGCGGATCATTCTTGACCCCGGCTTTGGCTTCGCCAAAACCTTGCAGCACAATCTGAGTTTGTTCAAACATATGGAAGCCCTGCATGCCTTGGGGCGGCCCCTGTTGGTCGGGGTTTCGCGAAAGAGCATGATTGGTCAGGCGTTGAGTCGCCCGGTGGGGGACCGACTGTATGGCGGTTTGGCGCTCGCGGCGCTGGCTTCAGCGAAGGGTGCGCGTATATTGCGCGTCCATGATGTAGCCGAAACAATGGATGTGGTGCGGATGATTGCCGCAGTGGAATCAGCCGAATAAGAATGATGGAGCACTTATGAGCAAAAAATATTTTGGCACCGATGGTATTCGTGGGCGTGTCGGTGAATACCCGATTACTCCTGATTTCATGCTCAAGCTCGGCTGGGCTGCAGGTATGGCGTTCCGCAAGATGGGCGCCTGCAAGGTATTGGTAGGTAAGGACACCCGGATCTCCGGCTACATGTTCGAGTCTGCGCTTGAAGCAGGGCTGACGTCGGCAGGTGCTGATGTGATGCTCCTTGGGCCTATGCCGACCCCGGCTATTGCCTACCTGACGCGTACCTTTCATGCCGAGGCTGGCATCGTGATCAGTGCGTCGCACAATCCGCATGATGACAATGGCATCAAGTTCTTCTCCGGCAATGGCACCAAGCTGCCGGATGAAGTCGAACACATGATCGAAGAGTTGCTCGATACCCCAATGACTGTGGTTGAGTCGAGCAAGATCGGCAAAGTGTCGCGAATCAATGACGCGTCGGGTCGGTATATCGAATTCTGCAAGAGCAGTGTGCCGACCGGTACCAGCTTTACCGGCCTCAAGATTGTGATCGACTGCGCCCATGGTGCGACCTACAAGGTGGCGCCGAGCGTGTTTCGTGAGTTGGGTGCCGAAGTCGTGGTCTTGTCCGCACAGCCCAACGGTTTGAATATCAATGACAACTGCGGCTCGACCCATATGGGGCAACTGCAGGCCGCTGTGCTGGCTGAACACGCCGATCTGGGTATCGCCTTCGATGGTGATGGTGACCGGGTGTTGATGGTGGATCACACGGGGGCGATCGTCGATGGTGATGAGTTGCTGTTCATCATTGCTCGCGACCTGCATGAGCGAGACAAGCTGCAAGGTGGTGTAGTCGGTACATTGATGAGCAATCTGGGATTGGAGTTGGCCTTGGCCGACCTGGCGATTCCATTTGTCCGCGCCAATGTTGGTGATCGTTATGTGATTGCTGATCTGCTGGAGCGCAACTGGCTGGTCGGTGGCGAAAATTCGGGTCATATCGTTTGCTTCAATTACACCACCACTGGTGATGCGATTATCGCCGCGTTGCAGGTGCTGAAGGCGTTGAAAGCCCGTGGGCAAGGTTTGGCTGAAGCGCGTCAGGCGCTGCGCAAGTGCCCTCAGGTGCTGATCAATGTGCGTTTCGGTGGCGGCGCAAGCCCACTCGACCATCCGTCGGTCAAGGAAGCCAGCGAGCGTGTGACCAAGGCCATGGCGGGTCGGGGGCGTGTGCTGTTGCGCAAGTCCGGAACCGAACCACTGGTGCGTGTGATGGTCGAAGGCGAAGACGAAACGCAGGTTCGTGGCTATGCCGAAGAGCTGGCAAAACTGGTTACTGAAGTTTCTGCCTGAATTCGGCTTGCCAGCCATGATTGTGTTGGGTAACATCTGCGCCCACTTTGACCGACGAGGTACAGCATGCGTCGCCCTATGGTAGCTGGTAACTGGAAGATGCACGGTACCCGCGCCAGCGTCGCTGAGCTGATCAACGGCCTTCGTGACTTGGCCTTGCCGAGCGATGTTGATGTCGCGGTATTCCCGCCTTTCCTGCATATCAATCAAGTGATTGATGGCCTGGAAGGAAAGTCGATTTCGGTCGGCGCGCAGAATTCTGCGGTGGAATCCGGACAAGGTGCGTTGACCGGTGAAGTTGCACCGAGTCAGTTGGTGGATGCAGGTTGTTCCCTGGTGCTTGTCGGGCACTCCGAACGCCGCCAGATCATGGGCGAGCAGGACGGAATGCTGATCCGCAAGTTCGCAGCGGCACAGGCATGTGGCTTGATTCCGGTGTTGTGCATAGGGGAAACCCTTGAGCAGCGTGAAGCCGGAAAGACTCTTGAGGTTGTCTCGCGTCAGCTGGGCAGTATCATCGAGGAGCTGGGTGTCGGTGCCTTTGCCAAGGCAGTGATCGCTTACGAGCCGGTCTGGGCCATTGGCACCGGGCTGACTGCAACGCCACAACAGGCGCAGGATGTGCACGCAGCCATTCGCGCCCAGTTGGCGGCAGAGAATTCTGAAGTCGCACAAGGTGTGCGGCTTCTATACGGCGGCAGCGTGAAGGCGGCCAATGCGGTCGAACTGTTCGGCATGCCGGATATCGATGGGGGCCTGATTGGTGGGGCTTCCCTGAATGCAGATGAGTTCGGTGCGATTTGTCGCGCCGCGGGAAACTGAAAAAATGCTGGAAACAGTCGTAGTCGTTTTTCATCTGCTGGGTGCATTGGGCGTAGTAGCTCTGGTTTTGCTGCAGCAGGGTAAAGGTGCGGATGCTGGCGCGTCTTTCGGAGCAGGTGCTTCAAATACTGTGTTCGGAAGCCAAGGTTCCTCTACCTTTCTTAGTAAGTTTACTGCTATACTTGCCGCAGGTTTTTTCATAACCAGCTTGGGGTTAGGTTACTTTGCTAAAGAGAAGGCTGAACAGCTGACTCAAGTAGGTCTCCCAAACCCAGCGGTACTGGAAGTTCCAAAGCAACAACCGGCTTCTGATGATGTCCCGGTGCTTCAAGAGCAAAAGTCGGCTACTCCAGCGACTGACGTGCCTCCAGCTCAAGAGCAGAAGTAAGAAGGGTTTCAAACGTAGTATTGCCGAGGTGGTGGAATTGGTAGACACGCAACCTTGAGGTGGTTGTGCCCATAGGGTGTAGGGGTTCGAGTCCCCTTCTCGGTACCAATTAGTCAGGAGAGCCCGCTGTTGCGGGCTTTCTTGCAGGTGGAAGGTTACATTGACCCTGTAGGGGATCGGTCGTATACTTCCGCCCCAGCTTTGTCGCGGGGTGGAGCAGTCTGGTAGCTCGTCGGGCTCATAACCCGAAGGTCGTCGGTTCAAATCCGGCCCCCGCAACCAGTTTAAGGAGCCCCTTTTAAGGGGCTTTTTGTTAGCTGGACACTTTCAACGCCGCTGTTCGACGGCGTTTCAAGGATGGGCGTTTCGCCCATTTTTTTATTTTGCATAGCATGCACATACATGCACTAGGGGGTTCAGGTGTCGAGCAAGCTAGAAGAGTTGCAGGCCTTGCTGGCCCCGGTGGTCGTGGCCCTAGGCTATGAATGCTGGGGTATCGAGTTTTCGGCTCAGGGTCGTCACTCGATGTTGCGCGTTTATATCGATAAAGAAGGCGGCGTGCTGGTGGACGATTGCGCCATCGTCAGCCGTCAGATCAGCGGTGTGCTGGATGTTGAAGATCCAATCACCGTTGAATACACCCTTGAAGTTTCCTCGCCTGGCATGGAACGCCCGCTGTTCACTCTTGAGCAGTTTGCAAAATTTGCCGGTGAACAAGTGAAGATCAAGCTGCGCTCGCCTTTTGAAGGACGACGCAACTTTCAGGGCCTTCTGCGCGGCGTAGAAGAGCAGGATGTCGTGGTGCAGGTAGAAGACCATGAGTTCCTGTTGCCGATCGATATGATCGACAAGGCCAACATTATTCCCAGTTTTGACTGAGGCGTGCCAGATACTGCGGATCCCGCGGATCCAATGGCTTGCGAAAGGCGAGGCGTACGATGAGCAAAGAAGTACTGCTGGTTGTTGAGTCGGTATCCAATGAAAAGGGCGTACCGGCAAACGTTATTTTTGAAGCGCTGGAGCTGGCTCTGGCCACTGCTACCAAAAAGCGTTTCGAAGACGAAGTTGATCTGCGTGTGGAAATCAATCGCCACACGGGTGCATACGAGACATTCCGTCGCTGGACGGTCGTCGAAGAAGCAGACCTGGACGATCCGGCCATCGAAACCTGGCCGAGCAAGGTTGCCGAAACGCATCCTGGCGCCAAGGTCGGTGATGTCGTAGAAGAGAAAATCGAGTCCATCGAGTTCGGCCGCATTGCTGCACAGACTGCCAAGCAAGTCATTGTGCAGAAAGTTCGCGAAGCCGAGCGCGCTCAGGTTGTTGACGCTTACCGCGAGCGCCTGGGTGAAATCATCTCCGGCACCGTGAAAAAAGTCACCCGCGACAACGTGATCGTTGATCTGGGCAACAACGCTGAAGCGTTGCTGGCCCGTGAAGACATCATTTCTCGCGAAACTTTCCGGGTTGGCGTGCGTCTGCGTGCGCTGCTCAAGGAAATCCGCACCGAGAACCGCGGCCCGCAGTTGATCCTGTCGCGCACCGCGCCGGAAATGCTGATCGAGTTGTTCCGCATCGAAGTGCCGGAAATTGCCGAAGGCCTGATCGAAGTGATGGCTGCGTCCCGTGATCCGGGTTCGCGCGCCAAGATCGCCGTTCGCTCCAAAGACAAACGCATCGACCCGCAAGGCGCTTGCATCGGTATGCGCGGTTCGCGCGTCCAGGCAGTGTCGGGTGAGTTGGGCGGTGAGCGTGTTGACATCGTTCTGTGGGACGACAACCCGGCTCAGTTCGTGATCAACGCCATGTCCCCGGCCGAGGTTGCGGCAATTATCGTTGACGAAGATGCCCACGCAATGGACATCGCCGTTGGCGCAGACAATCTGGCTCAGGCCATCGGTCGCGGTGGTCAGAACGTGCGTCTGGCTAGCCAGTTGACTGGCTGGACCCTGAACGTGATGACCGAATCGGACATCCAGGCTAAGCAGCAAGCAGAAACCGGCGACATCCTGCGCAACTTCATTGACGAGCTGGAAGTCGACGAAGACCTGGCACAGGTGCTGGTAGATGAAGGCTTCACCAGCCTGGAAGAGATTGCCTACGTACCGTTGGAAGAAATGCTCAACATCGACGGCTTTGACGAAGATACCGTCAACGAGCTTCGCGCTCGGGCCAAGGATCGCTTGTTGACTAAAGCCATCGCTACTGAGGAAAAGCTGGCAGACGCCCATCCGGCCGAAGACCTGCTCTCGCTTGAGGGTATGGACAAGGATTTGGCGATGGAACTGGCGGTGCGCGGCGTAATTACCCGCGAAGACCTGGCCGAGCAGTCTATTGACGACCTGCTCGACATCGACGGCATTGACGATGATCGTGCCGGCAAGTTGATCATGGCCGCCCGAGCCCACTGGTTCGAGTAATTAGGCGCGGCCTGAGGAGAGAAGTGCATGACGCAAGTCACGGTGAAACAACTGGCCGATGAGGTCAAAACACCGGTAGAGCGCCTGTTGCAGCAGATGCGTGAGGCAGGTCTGCCGCACACCGCCGCCGAAGAACATGTGACTGACAGTGAGAAGCAATCGTTGCTGACTCACTTGAAAAGCAGCCACAAGGCGAAAGTGGAAGAACCACGCAAGATTACGCTGCAGCGTAAAACCACCAGCACCCTGCGTGTTGCTGGCAGCAAAAGCATCAGCGTTGAAGTACGCAAGAAGAAAGTCTTCGTACAGCGCAGCCCGGAAGAAATCGAAGCCGAGCGCAAGCGTGAACTGGATGAACGTCGCGCAGTAGAAAATGCTGCTCGTCAGAAGGCTGAAGAAGAAGCCAAGCGTCGCGCCGAAGAAGAAGCGCGTCGCCAGCCTGCTGCTGCGCCGACCGCTCAAGCCGTACCTGTTGCAGCGTCTGCTGTGGTGGCCGAGCCAGTTCGCGAAAGCGCACCGGTTGTGGCAGCTGCTCCGGCTCCTGCGGCCGATACCCGCAAGCGTGACGAACAGCGTCGTCCGGACAAGCCACGTGCCGACGACAACAGTCGTCGCGGTAGCGGCGATGGCGAGCGCAAAAACGCTCCGCATCGTGCTTCGGTCAAGGAAAAGGCACCGGCTCCACGCGTTGCCCCACGTACTACCGACGAAGAAAGCGATGGCTTCCGTCGTGGTGGTCGCGGCAAGGCCAAGCTGAAGAAGCGCAACGCCCACGGTTTCCAGAGCCCGACCGGCCCTGTCGTGCGCGAAGTGAAGATCGGCGAAACCATCACTGTTGGCGACCTCGCCCAGCAGATGTCGGTGAAGGCTGCTGAAATCATCAAGTTCATGTTCAAACTGGGTACTCCAGCGACCATCAACCAGGTACTGGATCAGGAAACTGCTCAACTGGTTGCCGAAGAGCTGGGCCACAAAGTGACCCTGGTCAGCGACACCGCCCTGGAAGATTCCCTGGCCGAGTCCCTGAAGTTTGAAGGCGAAGCCGTTTCCCGTGCACCAGTCGTGACCGTAATGGGCCACGTTGACCACGGTAAGACTTCCCTGCTCGACTACATCCGTCGTGCCAAGGTAGCTGCTGGCGAAGCCGGTGGTATCACCCAGCACATCGGCGCATACCACGTTGAAACCGACCGTGGCATGGTGACGTTCCTCGACACCCCTGGTCACGCTGCGTTTACCGCAATGCGTGCCCGTGGTGCCAAGGCGACCGACATCGTGATCCTGGTGGTTGCAGCGGACGACGGCGTGATGCCGCAGACCATTGAAGCCGTACAGCACGCGGTAGCGGCTGGTGTGCCACTGGTTGTTGCAGTGAACAAGATCGACAAGCCGGGCGCTGACCTCGATCGCATCCGTAGCGAACTGTCGGTTCACGGCGTGACGTCGGAAGAGTGGGGTGGTGACACTCCGTTCGTACCGGTCTCGGCGAAGATGGGTACTGGCGTCGACGAACTGCTCGAAGCTGTTCTGCTGCAAGCCGAAGTCCTGGAACTGACCGCAACTCCGTCGGCTCCTGGCCGTGGTGTCGTGGTTGAATCCCGTCTCGACAAGGGCCGTGGCCCGGTGGCTACCGTTCTGGTTCAAGACGGTACCCTGCGTCAGGGCGACATGGTCCTGGTCGGTTCGAACTATGGCCGCGTTCGCGCCATGCTCGACGAGAACGGCAAGTCAATCAAGGAAGCCGGTCCGGCCATCCCTGTCGAGATCCTCGGCCTGGACGGTACCCCGGATGCTGGCGACGAGATGAGCGTTGTTGCCGACGAGAAGAAAGCCCGTGAAGTGGCTCTGTTCCGTCAAGGCAAGTTCCGCGAAGTCAAGCTGGCCCGTGCTCACGCCGGCAAGCTGGAAAACATCTTCGAAAACATGGGCCAGGAAGAGAAGAAGACGCTCAACATCGTCCTCAAATCCGACGTCCGTGGCTCGCTGGAAGCGTTGAACGGTGCCTTGAACGGCCTGGGTAACGACGAAGTGCAAGTGCGTGTAGTGGGTGGCGGTGTCGGTGGTATCACCGAGTCCGACGCCAACCTGGCACTGGCCTCCAACGCTGTACTGTTCGGCTTCAACGTGCGTGCCGATGCCGGCGCGCGCAAGATCGTCGAGCAGGAAGGTCTGGATATGCGTTACTACAACGTGATCTACGACATCATCGAAGACGTCAAGAAAGCCCTGACCGGGATGCTCGGCAGCGATGTTCGCGAGAACATCCTGGGTATCGCCGAAGTACGTGACGTGTTCCGTTCGCCGAAGTTTGGCGCGATCGCCGGTTGCATGGTTATCGAAGGTGTCGTGCACCGTAACCGTCCAATCCGTGTACTGCGTGAAGACATCGTTATCTTCGAAGGCGAGCTGGAATCCCTGCGCCGCTTCAAGGATGACGCTTCCGAAGTACGTGCCGGCATGGAATGCGGTATCGGCGTGAAGAGCTACAACGACGTCAAGGTCGGTGACAAGATCGAAGTCTTCGAGAAGGTTCAGGTTGCTCGCAGCCTCTAACTCGCGCACTTCAAGAGCCGTGATGGGCCGCCACATGCAAATGCACGGCGCATCACCCGGACTCTAAACGCAACGCCCGGTCTGGCTTCTGTCAGGCCGGGCGTTTGCCGCTTTCAGACCACACGGGTTTCACCGTGAGGCAGTAACAGGTAACAAGACATGGCAAAAGAATATAGCCGTACCCAACGTATCGGCGATCAGATGCAGCGCGAGCTGGCACAACTGATCCGTCGTGAAGTCAAAGACCCGCGCGTCGGCCTGGTCACCATTACCGCAGTGGAAGTCAGCCGTGACGTCGGTCACGCCAAGATTTTCATCACTGTGATGGGGCAGGACAGCGCCGAAGAAATCGCACAAAGCATCAAGGTGCTGAACTCTGCCGCCGGTTTCCTGCGCATGCAGTTGGCCCGCGAGATGAAGCTGCGTAGCGTTCCTCAGCTGCACTTCCACTACGACGAAAGCGTCGTACGCGGTGCGCATCTGTCGGCCCTGATCGAGCGCGCAGTGGCTGAAGACAATCAGCATCCGGTTGCGGCAGAAGCCGAAGACACCAAGGAGTAATCGGTGGCTCAGGTCAAACGTATCCGTCGTAACGTCAGCGGCATCATCCTGCTCGACAAGCCGCTGGGGTTCACCTCCAACGCGGCCTTGCAGAAGGTTCGCTGGTTGCTCAATGCCGAAAAGGCAGGTCATACCGGCAGTCTCGATCCCTTGGCCACCGGCGTGTTGCCGCTGTGCTTCGGCGAGGCCACCAAGTTCTCGCAATACCTGCTCGATTCCGACAAGGGTTATGAAACCCTGGCGCAACTGGGCAAGACCACCACCACGGCGGATGCCGAAGGTGATGTTTTGCAGGAACGCCCGGTGACCGTTGGTCGCACCGATATCGAGGCTGTACTGCCAAAATTTCGTGGGCAAATCAGTCAGATACCGCCGATGTACTCGGCACTCAAGCGCGATGGCCAGCCGCTGTACAAGCTGGCTCGTGCAGGCGAAGTAGTGGAGCGCGAACCGCGTTCTGTTACTATTACGCGCTTGGAATTGCTGGCCTTCGAAGGTGATACTGCGCGGCTGGCGGTGGATTGCACTAAAGGCACCTATATCCGCACCCTGGTGGAGGATATTGGTGAGCAACTCGGTTGTGGCGCTTACGTTGCAGAACTGCGACGTACCCAGGCCGGGCCATTCACCCTGGCGCAGACAGTTACCCTCGAAGAGCTGGAAGCGGTACATGCCGAAGGCGGCAACGAAGCGGTCGATCGCTTCCTGATGCCATCGGACAGCGGCCTGCTGGATTGGCCTCTGCTGCAGTTCTCGGAAGCGAGCGCGTTCTACTGGCTCAACGGCCAGCCGGTACGTGCCCCGGATGCTCCGAAGTTCGGCATGGTGCGGGTACAGGATCACAATGGTCGCTTCATCGGTATCGGTGAAGTGAGCGAAGACGGGCGCATCGCGCCACGTCGTTTGATTCGGTCGGAGTGACCGAAACCAGTCTGTGTAACAGCAGGCTGGCGAGGGTGGCTGTCAACAGGCACGGTCACTACTCATTTTTAGATACAGGGATTTGTCCCTGGCCTGTTGAAACTGTTTTTTTGAAACAGTTTCCTGATAAAAGGATTGCCTCATGGCTCTCGACGTTCAAGAAAAAGCTCAAATCGTAGCTGACTACCAGCAAGCTGTTGGTGACACCGGTTCGCCAGAAGTGCAAGTTGCACTGCTGACCGCCAACATCAACAAACTGCAAGGTCACTTCAAGGCCAACGGTAAAGACCACCACTCCCGTCGTGGTCTGATCCGCATGGTTAACCAGCGTCGTAAGCTGCTGGACTACCTGAAAGGCAAGGATCTGGGTCGTTATCAGACTCTGATCGGTCGCCTGGGTCTGCGTCGCTAATAAGCGATTGCGCTAGAGGTTGGTTGTCTGTCGTGCACCAGCGGGTTTCCCGCCGGCGCATGGCAGGCTCCCAGCCTCAAGTTTTATCTGGATACCTGCTTTACCTGAGTTACACCTGGACAAACCAGTCGGGCCGACTCCCGGCGTTGCCCAAGAATTTCGCAAGAAACCAGTTCCCCAAGAGCCACAATGAAGGTAGGACACCGTGAACCCGGTAATCAAAAAATTCCAGTTCGGTCAGTCGACCGTTACCCTCGAGACTGGCCGTATCGCCCGCCAGGCCTCCGGCGCAGTATTGGTCACCGTTGACGACGACGTCAGCGTATTGGTGACCGTAGTCGGTGCAAAACAAGCCGATCCAGGCAAGGGCTTCTTCCCTCTGTCTGTTCACTACCAGGAAAAGACTTACGCTGCCGGTAAGATCCCTGGCGGTTTCTTCAAGCGCGAAGGCCGTCCTTCCGAGAAAGAAACCCTGACTTCCCGACTGATCGACCGTCCGATCCGTCCGCTGTTCCCGGAAGGCTTCATGAACGAAGTGCAGGTAGTCTGCACCGTCGTTTCCACCAGCAAGAAGACCGATCCGGACATCGCTGCGATGATCGGTACCTCGGCTGCCCTGGCTATCTCCGGCATTCCTTTCGATGGCCCGATCGGCGCTGCCCGCGTTGCGTTCCACGAAAGCACCGGCTACCTGCTGAACCCGACCTACGAGCAGCAAGCTGCTTCGAGCCTGGACATGGTCGTTGCCGGTACTTCCGACGCTGTGCTGATGGTTGAATCGGAAGCCAAAGAGCTGACCGAAGACCAGATGCTGGGCGCGGTACTGTTTGCTCACGACGAGTTCCAGGTTGTGATCAACGCTGTTAAAGAACTGGCCGCTGAAGCTGCCAAGCCAACCTGGACCTGGGCTCCTGCGCCAGAAGCCACCGAACTGCTGGGCGCTATCCGTGCCGAGTTCGGCGAAGCGATCTCCCAGGCCTACACCATCACCGTCAAGGCCGACCGTTACGCTCGCCTGGGCGAGTTGAAGGACCAGGTCGTTGCCAAGCTGTCCGGTGAAGAAGGCCAGCCTTCTTCCAGCGAAGTCAAAGCGGCTTTCGGCGAAATCGAATACCGCACCGTTCGCGAGAACATCGTTAACGGCAAGCCACGTATCGACGGTCGCGACACCAAGACCGTACGTCCGTTGAACATCGAAGTCGGCGTTCTGCCAAAGACTCACGGTTCGGCTCTGTTCACCCGTGGCGAAACCCAGGCTCTGGTCGTTGCAACTCTGGGTACTGCCCGTGATGCACAGCTGCTCGACACCCTGGAAGGCGAGAAGAAAGACCCGTTCATGCTGCACTACAACTTCCCTCCGTTCTCGGTAGGCGAGTGTGGTCGCATGGGTGGCGCTGGTCGTCGCGAAATCGGTCACGGCCGTCTGGCCCGTCGTTCGGTTTCGGCCATGCTGCCTGCCGCCGACGTGTTCCCGTACACCATCCGCGTGGTTTCGGAAATCACCGAATCCAACGGTTCGAGCTCGATGGCTTCCGTTTGCGGCGCTTCCCTGGCCCTGATGGATGCTGGTGTGCCGATGAAGGCGCCGGTTGCCGGTATCGCCATGGGTCTGGTTAAAGAAGGCGAGAAATTCGCCGTCCTGACCGACATCCTGGGTGACGAAGACCACCTGGGCGATATGGACTTCAAGGTAGCCGGTACCGCCAAAGGCGTCACCGCGCTGCAGATGGACATCAAGATCAAGGGCATCACCGAAGAAATCATGGAGATCGCTCTGGGCCAAGCCCTGGAAGCGCGCCTGAACATCCTCGGCCAGATGAACCAGATCATTGGCCAGTCGCGTACCGAACTGTCGGCCAACGCTCCGACCATGATCGCGATGAAAATCGACACCGACAAAATCCGTGATGTCATCGGTAAAGGCGGCGCGACCATTCGTGCGATCTGTGAAGAAACCAAGGCTTCGATCGACATCGAAGACGACGGTTCGATCAAGATCTTCGGCGAAACCAAGGAAGCGGCAGAAGCTGCTCGTCAGCGCGTTCTGGGCATCACCGCTGAAGCCGAGATCGGCAAGATCTACGTGGGCAAGGTTGAGCGCATCGTCGACTTCGGCGCATTCGTCAACATCCTGCCGGGCAAGGACGGTCTGGTTCACATCTCCATGCTGAGCGACGCTCGCGTTGAGAAAGTGACCGACATCCTGAAAGAAGGCCAGGAAGTGGAAGTACTGGTACTGGACGTGGACAACCGCGGCCGTATCAAGCTGTCCATCAAAGACGTGGCAGCAGCCAAGGCTTCGGGCGTTTAATCACGCCTCACGCCTGACCGCTTCAACGTTGTAGAAAATGCCCCGCAGTGAAAGCTGTGGGGCATTTTTTTGTCTGCAGGAAATTGAGACGTTCCGGAAGTTGCCTGCCCCTGAAGTCAGTGCTAGGTTTAGCCCACCGCCCGTGTAGCTCAGCCGGTAGAGCAGCGCACTCGTAACGCGAAGGTCGCAGGTTCGATTCCTGTCTCGGGCACCAGCAAGACTTGTTTTCAGATGATCCCGAATGGTTCTGAAGGCCAGACAAACCGCGCTTCATACGGTTTTTTTGCGTCAGAGAGATCCTTGATGATCCAGATCCATCTTCCATTCCCCCGATCAACGAGAACGCCATGACAATAAAAGAATTGACCCAAGAAGCCAGACACGAAGAAGCACTGAAAAAGTACGTGCTGGATGTGCCGGATCTGATGGAAGAGATCAAGGACCTGAGTGCCGATGATCAGAAGGACCAGATTCAGTGGGCGTTCGAGGATGAAGCCGAAGCCCAGGGCTTGCAGCCGTGGGAGTTGAGCCTCAAGTACACCTCGACACCGGAAGAGTACGAGACAGAACGCCTGAAGCTGCATAAAGAAGCGGCCGAGGTGCTAGGTGTCGAGTGGGAAGAGTACTGCGAGATGAACAATCTGGTGGTTTGAACAAAAACGCCAGCCTCAATGGGGCTGGCGTTTTTCATTGCACGAGAGCGATCAGATGCTCAGGCGCATCGAAAGGTCTACAGCCTTCACATCCTTGGTCATCGCACCGATCGAAATGTAATCCACCCCGGTTTGTGCAATCGGCAGCAACGTGCTTTCGTTGATCCCGCCGCTGGCCTCCAGTTTGGCTTTACCGGCATTCAGGCGCACGGCTTCGCGCATGTCGTCCAGGCTCAGTTCGTCGAGCATGATGATGTCGGCACCGGCCGCCAGCGCTTCTTTGAGTTCATCCAGGCTTTCCACTTCAATCTCGACCGGTTTGCCCGGCGCGATCTTGTGCGCGGCGGCGATGGCCTGCGCGATGCCGCCACTGGCGGCGATATGGTTTTCCTTGATCAGGAAGGCGTCATACAGGCCGATGCGGTGGTTGTGGCAACCGCCGCAGGTCACAGCGTACTTTTGCGCCAGGCGCAGCCCCGGCAAGGTTTTGCGGGTGTCGAGCAGCTTGACCTGAGTTTCGGCCACGAAGTCCGCCAGGTATTGCGCGCGGGTCGCCACGCCGGAGAGCAATTGCAGGAAGTTCAGGGCGCTGCGTTCGCCGGTCAGCAGCGAGCGCGCAGGGCCTTCGAGGTGGAACAGCACCTGATTGGGCGTCACCCGTTCACCATCGGCAACCTGCCAGTGCACCGCCACCCGTGGGTCCAGTTGCCTAAACACGGTATCCACCCAGGCGGTGCCGCTGATGACGGCCGCGTCACGGGTAATGATGGTGGCTTTGGCCAGGCGTTCGGCCGGGATCAACTGCGCGGTGATGTCGCCGCTGCCAATGTCTTCACGCAACGCACGGCGCACGTTGGCTTCGATTTCGGCGGTCAGATCGGCGAGACGTAGATTCGGCATAACGGACTCCACAAACAAAGTGGCTCGATTATAGGGCCATGGCACGGACCAACCCAAGGCATCAGAGCGTTACGTTGGTGCTGGCGCCTGCATTTGGTCGAATCCCTGCCGTTGTCGGCGTTGACCGTCGATTCCGAACAAACGCCTGTTTGAGATCAGCAACCTCCAGCGCCTCAAACACGGCAAGGGATCGCGCCCCGGGGGATTATCGCGGCATACTGTGCCAACACTGTCGCCGTTGAAGGAATATGTATGCAGTTGGACCCCGCGAGCGGTTGGATTCAGGGTGTGCATGTCTGCCCCTCACCCAACTTCAATGCGCGCCCCACAGGCGAAGTTTCCCTGCTGGTCATCCACAACATCAGCCTGCCGCCGGCGCAGTTCGCCACCGGCAAGGTGCAGGAATTTTTCCAGAATCGTCTGGATGTCACCGAACACCCCTATTTTGAAGGGATCGCGGATTTGCGGGTGTCGGCGCACTTTCTGATCGAACGTGACGGTACCGTCACCCAGTTTGTTTCATGTCTTGAGCGTGCTTGGCATGCGGGTGTCTCGAGCTTCGAGGGGCGGGAAACCTGTAACGATTTTTCCGTGGGCATCGAGCTCGAAGGCACGGATGATCTGCCGTTCACCGACGCGCAATACAGCGCGTTGACAGCCCTGACCCGCCAATTGCAGCAGGCGTTCACGGCAATCACCACAGAGCGCATCTGCGGGCACAGCGACATTGCTCCGGGACGCAAAACCGATCCAGGGCCGGCGTTCGACTGGGCACGCTATCGTGCCGCCCTGGCACAAGAGGAAGGACGATGAATTTTCTGGTGTTGCTGTTGGCGGTGTGGATCGAGAAGTTCTCGGCCTTGCGTCATCGGGTTCAGCGGGACAGCGGCTGGATACACGAGCTGAACAAGCTTGAGGCCAGCCCGCGATTTTCTGGCCGGCCATGGCTGGTGTTGTCGGTAGTGGTCTTGTTGCCAGTGGCGTTGCTGGGTTTGCTGCTGCTGGTCATCGAACCGGTGGCCTACGGGTTGCTGGCGTTGCCGATCCATTTGCTGGTGGTGATCTACAGCCTGGGGCGCGGTGATCTGTTGGGCGATCTCGGGCCGTTCCGCGATGCCTGGCGTCGGGAGGACCTGCAGGCCGCGGCCCATGTCGCCCAGCGCGATCTGGATATCTGCGCAGACAGTGGCGAGCAGCTGCTGGAACAGGTCGAAGGGCATTTGTTGTGGGAGGCCTACCAGAGCTTTTTCGCGGTGATTTTCTGGTACTTCCTGTTGGGTCCGGTCGCGGCGCTGAGTTATCGGCTGCTGGCGCTGGCCGAAGAACACGGGAAAAACCCTGCAGTGGTCGAACGCGCCGGGCAACTGCGTCACGCCTTCGACTGGTTGCCGGTTCGTCTGCTGGCGGCGAGCCTGGCGTTGGTCGGCAATTTTGTCGCGGTCAGTCGGGTCATGCTGCATGAGCTGCTGAACTGGAACATCAGCGCCGCGCAATTGATCGTGAAAGTCGGGCTGGTGGCCGGTGAAATTCCGGCGCCGGTGGCCGGCGTGGAAGGTATCAACAATCTGGACCGCATTTGGGCGCTGCTGCTGCGTGCGGCGGTGCTCTGGTATGCCGGGTTTGCGTTGTGGACGGTCCTGCATTAGTCCAGCAGTTAATGCCCCCTCGCCACAGGGCGATCACTTGTCCGAAGTGCTTCGCCCTGTCGTTAACCTTAAGTTACAAAACCTCCTGCCGATTTAAGTTATACAGAGATAGCGCTGAATAGTGGCTATCTGCCGCCTGTCTGCGCCTGCCAATAAAAAAAATAAGAAATCGAAGGGAGACATCCAGTGAAGAGCTTGCTCTATCCCGCTGTCGCACTGATGAACCGCCTGAGCTTCGGCATGAAGTTCAGCCTGATCAGCGTACTGTTCCTGGTGCCGATGCTGGTGACCAACTTCTATCTGGTGCGTGACTCCTATCGCGAATTCCAGGGCACGCGCATCGAACTGCAAAGTCTCGACCTGTTGGGCAGCAGCCTGACGTTGCGGCGCGATCTGGAAACCCTTAACAACCTGGTGCAGATCAATGTCAGCCTCGGCCAATCCGGCAAGGCCGGCAATGTCGAATCGAAAATCGGCGTCCTTGAACAGAGTATCCTGACTCGCCTGCAAGGGTTGACGGCGATGACCAGCGACCCGGAGCAGGTCGCGGTGTTTGATGGCAAACGCGATGAAATGATCGCCGCGTTCAAGGCCCAGCAAACGGAAAACTCCCTGCAAAGCAAAAGTGCCTTGATCGGCAAGCTGGTGGGCAGCGCGCAGGTTTTCAGCCAGCTCATCACCAGCCAGTCCGGCCTCAGTCGCGACAACCAGAGCGACATGCGCCAGTTGAGCGAGCTCGTCACCCTCGTCACGCCACGGGTCACCCAGATCCTGGGCGAAGGTCGGGCAATGGGGTCTTATTCGCTGGGGCAGGGGTTCATCAACTCGGCTTCGAGTACCCGTTTCGATGAATTGCTGGCGCAGATTGAAAAGCTCCAGGCCGAGTATGGCCTGAAGTTGCAGGATGCCTTGGGTTCCAGCAAAGCCGCACGCGATAGCCTGGCCGCTCAGGCCGATAGCAGCCGGGCATCCTTGAAGAAAGCCAGCGAGCTGTTCGAAGAACAAGTGGTCATGGCCGACACCCTCGATGCGCCGTGGCAGGGCTTTTACGATCAGGTCAGCGCCCTGATGGACCAGACCTATCAACTCAACGAAGCAACCCTGAAGTATCTGGGCCCGCAGTTGCAGCAACGCCTGGACCAGAACCGTACACACATGATCTTGCAGGCCGTGGCGTTGTCAGTCGTGTTTGTGTTGATCTTTTATCTCTACGGCGCGTTCTATGCCTCGACCCGCACCACGCTCAAGCGCCTGGGGGCGGTGATGGACAAGGTGGCGGCCGGCGACATGACCGTGACCTTCAGCGCCCACAGCCGCGATGAGCTGGGGGAGTTGGGCGAGGTGTTCAACGGCACCGTGAAAAAAATCCATGACCTGATCGAGCGGGTGGGGCAGACCGTCAGTGAAGTCGAGCGTCAGGCCGGGCAAGTGGAAAACGTTTCCGCGCAAAGCAACCAGGCCGTCGCCGGGCAGCGCACACAGATCGAACAAGTGGCCACGGCCATGAACCAGATGTCGGCCACTTCCCAGGAAGTGGCGCGCAGTGCCGCCGCGGCGGTGAGCAGTGCCCACAGTGTCAACGATGAAACCATCAGTGGCCGCAGTCTGGTGGAGTCGCAGCAAGGCAGCATTGCCGCGCTGGCCAGCGAGATCGATCAATCGGTGCTGGTGATCAACCAACTGGCCAGCGACAGCCAGTCCATCAGCCGCGTGCTCGAAGTGATCAAGAGCATCGCCGAACAGACCAACCTGCTGGCGCTCAATGCCGCCATCGAGGCAGCACGGGCCGGTGAGCAGGGCCGTGGTTTCGCCGTGGTAGCCGACGAAGTCCGGACCCTGGCCAAGCGAACCCAGCAATCGACCGAAGAAATCGAGCAGATGATCGCCAGGCTCCATGGCGGTGTCGGCGCGGCGGTCAAGGCCATGGGCACCAGCCATGAAATGGCCAACGGCACGGTCGGGCAGTCGGAGAAGGTCCAGCGGGCGCTGGAAAACATTCTGGGAGCGGTCGGCATGATCGTCGACCAGAACCAGCAGATTGCCGCCGCTGTGGAGCAGCAAACCGCCGTGGCCCACGACATCGACCAGAACATCGTCGAGATCAATCGCGCCGGCGAGCGCACCGCTGAAGGTGCGCATCAGACCGAAGATGCCAGCCGGGCGCTGTCGGCCCAGGTCGTGGAGTTGAAACAGTTGATCAGTGCATTCCGGGTTTGAAAGACCGCTCGGGAATCCTGTAGGAGCGAGCTTGTTCCGGGCGGCGATCCGAAGAAAGCGGTTTTTCAATCGCATTGATGTTGAATGTGCCGCCGTCTTCGCGGGCAAGCCCGCTCCCACAGTTGGCGGGTGCTGGAAGTTATGACCAGTTGAACAACTCGCAGGCATTGGCCGTACTGGCCGCGGCCAATTGCTCGGGGCTGATCGCCATGATGTCGGCCAGTGCCGCGCAGATTGCCGGCAGGTGTGTCGGGCTGTTGCGCTGGCCAGGAAACATGGCGGGCGCCATGTCCGGCGAGTCGGTTTCCAGCACCACCGAATCCAGCGGCAGTTCGCCGAGCACGCGGTGCATGCGCAGCGCCTGCGGCCAGGTCGGGGCGCCACCAAGGCCGAGCTTGAAACCGAGCTTGATGTATTCCCGCGCTTCTTCCTGGCTGCCGGCAAAGGCGTGGATGATGCCGGCCCGTTTCAGGCGAAAGCGTTTGAGCGTGGCAATCACCGCGGCATGGCTACGCCGCACATGGATCAATGCCGGAAGCGCGAAATCCGCCGCCAGTTGCAATTGCGCCTCGAACAACGCCTGCTGGCGGCCGCGGTCCAGGGTTTCGATGAAGTAGTCCAGGCCGATCTCGCCGACTGCGCACAGTTGCCGATGGCCGGCCAGGCGGGTCAGCCAATCGCCGAGTTCGCTCAGGTGTTGCGGGCGATGATCGTCCAGATACACCGGATGCAAACCGAACGCAGCGTGCAGGTCGGGATCACTCTGCACCAGCTCCCAGACCCGCTGCCAATTGGCCTGATAAACCCCCAGCACCACGATCCGTCGCACCCCGAGGGCGCGGCTTTCGGCCAGCAGCGCCTGGCGGTCGGCGTCGAAGTCCGGAAAATCCAGATGGGTGTGGGTGTCGATCAGCTCCACGGTTCAGTCCTGGCGAATACGCTGCTTGAACGTGCGCGCGATGGCTTGCACGCCGGGCCGGTAATCCGATTGCTCGATGGCTGCCAGGGCCAGCGCGAGGGCCTTGTCGGCGATCAACTGGTGTTGCTGGGCCATGGCATTGACCGGCAGCGGCAGGAAGTCCAACAACTGGGTGTCGCCGAATGTGCCGAGGCGCAGCGGGCGGTTTTTCAGCGGGAAGTCGTGCAGCGCATCGAACACGCCCTGAAGCAGCACGTAGGATGTGGTCACCAGGGCATCGGGCAAATGGCCCAGGCGCTGCAGCAACTCTTCCATCAATTGTTTGCCGCATTCACGGCTGAAGGACTCGCCTTCTTCGATCAGCACCTCACCGTTGAACCCGGCGAGCGCCTCTTTGAAGCCGGCGCAACGTTCCTGGCTGATGCTCAGCTCCGGGCGGGCGCCGATCAACGCGATCTGTTTGGGCAAGGGGTCGAGCAGGCTGCGGGTCAGTTGCAGGCTGGCCTCGCGGTCGTCACTGATCACCGAGCAGAAATGCTCGGGTTCCATGACCCGGTCGATGGCGATGATCGGAATGCCTTTGGCCTGCAATTGGCGATAGCTGTCGTCGCCGGCCGGCAGGCAACTGGCAACGATCAGTGCGTCGCAGCGCCGGGCGCGGAACAGTTGCAGCAATTGCCGTTCACTGTCCGGTGCATCGTCGGAACTGGCGATCAGCAACTGATAACCCCGGGCCCGCGCACCTTGCTCCAGCAATTTGGCGATTCGCGCGTAACTGGGGTTTTCCAGATCCGGCAAAATGAATCCCAATGTGCGGGTGTGCCGGCTGCGCAAACCGGCAGCCTGTGGGTTAGGCGTGAAGCCATGTTGTTCGACGACCGCGCGCACGCGTTCGACGGTAGCGCTGCTGATGCGCTGTTGTTCGGCCTTGCCATTGATGACATAGCTGGCGGTGGTGACGGACACACCGGCCAACTGGGCGATATCACTGAGTTTCAACCCGCTGTTTCCTTGTTTTTTCGAGATTGCCTCGACATTTTCGTCAATCCTAACCGATTAAGGCAGGCGACCATTGTCGCAACGCATCCGACAAGTTGGACTTCAAGGATGGGCCAATATCGAGTAACGTGCCAATCGATCTAGATTAAACGTTTCAGCAGGCGTATTTTCTACGTTTTAGGCGCCTTTGGCCGGTTCAGCCATGAAACCGCCAAAAGCGATGACCAAGCGCCTAAGCTGACTCATTCAAAACAATACCTGGTGCTCCAAGGCGCCAAAAAGGAGAAAGCATGCTCGAGCTCACTGTAGAGCAGATTTCCATGGGCCAGTCGGCTGTGGATAAGTCCGCAGCGTTGCAATTGCTGGCCCGGCACCTGGTCGCCGACGGCCTGGTGGCCGAGGGGTATCTCGCTGGTTTGCAAGCGCGGGAAGCGCAGGGCTCGACCTTTCTCGGTCAAGGTATTGCCATCCCCCACGGTACGCCCGAAACCCGCGAACTGGTGTTCACCACCGGTGTGCGCCTGATGCAGTTCCCCGATGGCGTGGACTGGGGTGACGGTCATATCGTTTACCTGGCGATCGGTATCGCCGCCAAATCCGATGAGCATCTGCGCCTGTTGCAATTGCTCACCCGCGCCCTCGGCGAGACTGACCTGGGCCAGGCCCTGCGTCGCGCCGGTTCCGCCGAAGCCTTGCTGAAGTTGCTGCAAGGCGCGCCGCAGGAGCTGGCGCTGGATGCGCAGATGATCGGCCTCGGTGTGGCGGCCGAAGATTTCGAAGAGCTGGTCTGGCGCGGCGCACGTCTGTTGCGGCAGGCCGACTGCGTGAGCAACGGTTTCTCCGCCGTGTTGCAGCAGGTTGAAGCGCTGCCCCTGGGCGATGGCCTGTGGTGGCTGCACAGCGAACAGACGGTGAAGCGTCCGGGCCTGGCCTTCGTCACCCCCGACAAACCGCTGCGCTATCTCGGCCAGCCACTCAATGGACTGTTCTGCCTGGCCAGCCTCGGTGAGGCCCATCAAGCACTGCTCGAACGCCTGTGCGCGTTGTTGATCGAAGGGCGTGGCCATGAATTGGGGCGCGCCACCAGCAGCCGCAAGGTCCTCGAAGTGCTCGGTGGTGAAGTGCCCGCCGACTGGCCCAGCGCGCGAATTGCGTTGGCCAACGCCCATGGTTTGCATGCGCGGCCGGCGAAAATCCTCGCGCAACTGGCAAAGAGTTTTGACGGTGACATCCGCGTGCGGATCGTCGATGGCCACGACAGCGCGGTGTCGGTAAAGAGCTTGAGCAAGTTGCTCAGCCTCGGCGCCCGTCGGGGGCAGGTCCTGGAAATCATCGCCGAACCGGGCATCGCGGCTGATGCGTTGCCGGCCTTGTTGGCCGCCATCGAAGAAGGCCTTGGTGAAGAAGTCGAACCGCTGCCGCCGGTAAGCCAGGTGCGTGAAGTCGTTGCCGATATGGCCGAAGTGATCCTCGCCCCGGTGTCAGGCAGCGTGGTCCAGGCGATTGCCGCGGCTCCGGGGATCGCCATCGGCCCGGCGCATATTCATGTGCTGCAATCCATCGATTACCCGTTGCGCGGCGAGTCCGCCGGCATCGAGCGTGAGCGTCTCCAGCAAGCCCTGGCGCAGGTACGCCGTGACATCCAGGGCCTGATCGAGCGCAGCAAGAGCAAAGCCATCCGCGAAATCTTCATCACCCACCAAGAGATGCTCGACGACCCGGAACTGACCGATGAGGTCGATACGCGCCTCAAGCAGGGTGAAAGCGCCGAGGCGGCGTGGATGGCCGTGATTGAAGCGGCGGCCCGGCAGCAGGAAGCGTTGCAGGATGCCTTGCTCGCCGAGCGTGCGGCCGACTTGCGCGACATCGGGCGTCGGGTGTTGATGCAGCTCAGCGGCATCGAAACCCCGAGCGAACCGGACCAACCGTACATTCTGGTGATGGACGAGGTCGGCCCGTCTGACGTCGCGCGTCTCGATCCCGCGCGCGTGGCGGGGATTCTCACCGCCCGGGGTGGCGCTACGGCGCACAGTGCGATTGTCGCCCGGGCCCTGGGCATTCCGGCACTGGTCGGCGCCGGCCCCGGCGTGTTGCTGCTGGCGCCGGGCACGCCGTTGCTGCTCGATGGCCAGCGGGGTCGCCTGCATGTGAACGCTGACGCAGCGACCTTGCAGCGCGCCACGGCCGAACGCGATACCCGCGAGCAGCGCTTGAAGGCTGCAGCTGAACTGCGCCATCAACCAGCGCTGACCACCGATGGCCATGCCGTCGAAGTGTTTGCCAACATTGGTGAGAGCGCTGGCGTGACCGCCGCGGTCGAGCAGGGCGCCGAAGGCATTGGCCTGTTGCGCACCGAATTGATTTTCATGGCTCACCCACAAGCGCCCGACGAAGCGACCCAGGAAGTCGAGTACCGCCGCGTCCTCGACGGTCTGGCCGGGCGACCGCTGGTGGTGCGCACCCTCGATGTCGGTGGCGACAAACCACTACCGTACTGGCCGATTGCGAAGGAAGAAAACCCCTTCCTCGGCGTGCGCGGCATTCGCCTGACCTTGCAGCGCCCGCAGATCATGGAAGCGCAATTGCGCGCCTTGCTGCGGGCTGCCGACAACCGGCCGCTGCGGATCATGTTCCCGATGGTGGGCAGCGTCGACGAGTGGCGCCAGGCCCGTGACATGACCGAGCGCCTGCGTGTGGAAATCCCGGTCGCTGACCTGCAGCTGGGGATCATGATCGAAGTGCCGTCGGCGGCATTGCTGGCGCCGGTGCTGGCCCAGGAGGTCGACTTTTTCAGCGTCGGTACCAACGACCTGACCCAATACACCCTGGCCATCGACCGTGGCCATCCGACGCTGTCGGCCCAGGCCGATGGCTTGCATCCGGCGGTGCTGCAACTGATCGATATCACCGTGCGCGCGGCCCATGCCCACGGCAAGTGGGTCGGTGTATGCGGCGAGCTGGCGGCCGATCCGCTGGCAGTGCCGGTGCTGGTCGGCCTCGGGGTGGATGAGCTCAGCGTCGGGGCGCGCAGCATTGCCGAAGTCAAGGCGCGGATTCGCGAACTGAGCTTCACTCAGACTCAAACCCTTGCCCGACAGGCCTTGGCCGTGGGCAGCGCCAATGAAGTGCGCGCATTAGTGGAGGCCCTGTAATGGCCCGTATTCTTACCCTGACCCTCAACCCGGCGCTGGACCTGACCGTCCAGTTGCCGCGCCTTGAAGCCGGCCAGGTCAACCGCAGCGATGTGATGCACACCCACGCCGCCGGCAAAGGCGTGAACGTGGCGCAAGTGCTGGCGGACCTCGGGCATCAGCTGACCGTCAGCGGCTTTCTTGGCGAAGACAACCTGCAAGCGTTCGAAACGTTGTTCGCCAAACGCGGTTTCGTCGACGCTTTCATCCGCGTTCCGGGCGAGACCCGCAGCAATATCAAACTGGCGGAAAGCGACGGGCGCATCACCGACATCAACGGGCCGGGGCCGCAGGTCAGCGAGGCGGCGCAGCAGGCCTTGATCGATCGACTGGAGCAGATTGCCCCGGGGCACGATGCGGTGGTGGTCGCCGGAAGCTTGCCGTTGGGCGTCAGTGCGCAATGGTTGCAGGCGTTGATCTTGCGCTTGAAAAACCTGGGGCTGAACGTCGCCCTCGACACCAGCGGCGAGGCGTTGCGTGCAGCGCTGAAAGCGGGGCCATGGCTGATCAAACCCAACACCGAAGAGCTGGCCGAGGTGCTGGACTGCGAGGTCGTGTCGGTCAGCGCCCAGGCCACAGCGGCGGAGCGATTGCACGCCCAAGGCATCGAGCATGTGGTGATTTCCCATGGTGCCGAGGGTGTGAACTGGTTCAGCGTCGGCTCGGCGCTGCATGCCACGCCACCCAAGGTCAGCGTCGCCAGCACGGTGGGCGCGGGTGATTCGTTGCTGGCGGGGATGCTCCACGGTTTGCTCAGTGCCGATACGCCGGAGCAAACCTTGCGCACCGCCACGGCGATTGCCGCCATGGCAGTGACCCAGATCGGTTTCGGCATTGGCGATGCAGCGCAACTGGCGCAGCTCGAACAGGGTGTGCGCGTGCGTCCCCTGACAGAACAATAAGAGGGTTTGTCATGAAGTTAGCCATCGTTACGGCCTGCCCGAACGGCATGGTCACCAGTGTGCTGTGTGCCCGGCTGCTCGACGCCGCGGCCCAGCGTCAGGGCTGGAGCACCAGTGTCGAAGTCACCGATGCCGCGCATCCCGAAAAACAACTGTCGGCGGCCACCCTCGACGCAGCCGAGTGGGTGCTGCTGGTGACCAGCGCGCCGGTGGACATGTCGCGGTTTGTCGGCAAGCGGCTGTTCCAGAGTACCCCGGCCCAGGCCCTGCAGGACGTGGAAGCCGTGCTGCGGCGAGGAGCGCAGGAGGCACAGGTCTACGTCGCTACCGAAGCCGCTGTCGAACCTGTGGCGGCTGTCCAGAACGCGCCGCGACTGGTGGCCGTCACCGCCTGCCCGACGGGTGTCGCTCACACGTTCATGGCCGCCGAGGCCTTGCAGCAAGCGGCCAAGCGCCTGGGCTATGACCTGCAGGTGGAAACCCAGGGCTCGGTCGGCGCGCGCAATCCATTGAGCGCACAAGCGATTGCCGAGGCCGATGTGGTGCTGCTGGCGGCCGATATCGAAGTCGCCACCGAGCGTTTCGCCGGCAAGAAAATCTATCGCTGTGGCACCGGCATTGCCCTCAAGCAAGCGGAAGCGACCTTGAAAAAAGCCTTGGCCGAAGGCCAGCAGGAAAGCGCATCGAGCGCTGCCAAGACAACGGCCAAACAGGAGAAGACGGGCGTCTATAAACACCTGCTGACCGGCGTGTCGTTCATGTTGCCGATGGTGGTGGCCGGCGGCTTGATGATCGCCTTGTCGTTCGTGTTCGGCATCACCGCGTTCAAGGAAGAGGGCACGCTGGCGGCGGCGTTGATGCAGATCGGCGGCGACACTGCGTTCAAGCTGATGGTGCCGCTGTTGGCGGGTTATATCGCCTATTCCATCGCCGACCGTCCGGGCCTCGCTCCGGGGATGATCGGCGGCATGCTGGCGAGCACCCTGGGCGCCGGTTTCATCGGCGGGATCATTGCAGGTTTTCTTGCCGGTTACGCGGCCAAGGCGATCAACCGTTATGCGCGATTGCCGCAAAGTCTTGAGGCGCTCAAGCCGATCCTGATCATCCCGCTGCTGGCGAGTCTGTTCACCGGTTTGGTGATGATCTACGTGGTCGGCAAACCGGTGGCCGGGATGCTTGCCGGACTTACGCATTTTCTCGACAGCATGGGTACCACCAACGCGATTCTGCTGGGTGTGCTGCTGGGTGGGATGATGTGCGTCGACCTCGGCGGGCCGATCAACAAGGCGGCCTATGCGTTCTCGGTGGGGTTGCTGGCGTCGCAGAGTTACGCACCGATGGCGGCGACCATGGCGGCCGGCATGGTGCCGCCGATCGGGCTTGGCATCGCCACGTTCATTGCCCGACGCAAGTTTGCCCAGGCTGAGCGCGAAGCCGGTAAGGCAGCACTGGTGCTGGGGCTGTGCTTCATCTCCGAAGGGGCGATTCCGTTTGCGGCGAAAGACCCGCTGCGAGTGATTCCGGCGAGCATCGCCGGCGGTGCGCTGACCGGTGCGCTGTCGATGTATTTCGGCTGCAAATTGATGGCGCCCCACGGTGGGTTGTTCGTCCTGGCGATCCCGAATGCGATCAACCATGCACTGCTTTATTTGTTGGCGATTGTGGCGGGGAGCCTGTTGACGGCGGTGGTGTATGCGCTGGTGAAACGGCCGGAGACGGTGGAGTTGGCGGTAGAACCCGTCACCGCCTGACACTTGCCCCTGCGCCTGCCCCCTGTGGGAGCGAGCTTGCTCGCGATGACGGATTCACACTCAACAAATTTGTTGGCTGAACGACCGCTATCGCGAGCAAGCTCGCTCCCACAGGGATCTTCAGCGCTGGGAAGATCTGTGTCATGCCAGGGTCATAGGTCCATGCTTTAGTTTTTCCTTTTTCAGGGAGAACACCATGAGCGATTTCAACCTCGGGCGCCGTCGTGTCATCCAAGCGGTCGGCGCCGGGCTGTTGTTGCCGGGGCTGGCGCCGGCGGTGATCGCTTCGGTCAAGGATCGGCCGCAACTCACCGACGGCGTGCAGTCCGGTGACCTGCTGGGCGACCGGGCGATCATCTGGAGCCGCTGCGACCGCCCCGCGCGGATGGTGGTGGAGTGGGACACCCGCAGCCTGTTTCCCAACCCCCGGCGATTCGTCTCGCCCCTGGCGGATGCGCGCACCGATTTCACTGCCCGGGTCGAACTCACCGGGCTGCCCGCCGACCAGGCGATTTTCTATCGCGTGCAGTTCGAGGACGCCCAGAGCGGCGTTGCCAGCGAGCCCTGGTTCGGTCACTTGCGCAGCGTGCCGCAAACCCGCCGTGACATCCGTTTCGTCTGGAGCGGCGACACCGTCGGCCAGGGTTTCGGCATCAACCCGGATATTGGCGGCATGCGCATCTACGAAGCAATGCGCCTGCGTCTGCCGGACTTTTTTATCCACAGCGGCGACACCATTTACGCCGACGGCCCGATCCCGGCGCAGCTCACCACGGAAGGCGGCCGGGTGTGGCGCAACATCACCACCGAGGCCAAGAGCAAAGTCGCCGAGACCCTCGATGAGTATCGCGGCAACTATCGCTACAACCTGATGGACGAAAACATCCGTCGCTTCAACGCCGAGGTCCCGCAGATCTGGCAGTGGGACGACCACGAAGTGGTGAACAACTGGTCGCCGGGCAAGCAGCTGGATGCGCGTTACCAGGACAAAGATATCCACAGCCTGGTGGGCCGCGCACGCCAGGCCTGGCTCGAATACGCGCCGATGCGTTTGCAGAGCGGCGATGGCGGCGGGCGGATCTATCGCAAGTTGGGTTACGGGCCGCTGCTCGATGTTTTCGTGCTGGACATGCGCAGTTATCGCGGGGCCAACGATGACAATCTGGGCGCTGAAAAACCCTTCCTCGGGCGTGAGCAACTGGACTGGCTCAAGCGGGAAATGCAGGCCTCGAAGGCGCAATGGAAAGTCATCGCCGCCGACATGCCCATTGGCCTCGGCGTGCCCGACGGTGAAGTCAGCCCCGGTGTCGCGCGCTGGGAAGCCGTGGCCAACGGTGACGCCGGCCCGGCTCAGGGGCGCGAACTGGAAATCGCCGAACTGCTCGGTTTCCTGCGGGCGCAGCAGGTGCGCAATTTCCTGTTCCTGACCGCGGATGTGCATTACTGCGCGGCCCATCATTACCACCCGGATCGGGCGGCGTTTCAGGATTTCGAACCGTTCTGGGAATTCGTCGCCGGACCGCTGAATGCCGGTAGCTTCGGACCGAACTCGCTGGATAAAACCTTTGGTCCTGAAGTGGTGTTCGAAAAGGCGCCGTCAGCGCAGAACGTCTCGCCGTTTGCCGGGTTTCAGTTTTTTGGCGAGGTGAATATCGATGGGCAGAGCGGGGAGTTGAGCGTGGTGTTGCGGGATCTGGACGGGGTGTCTGTATTCGAGCGCAAGTTGCAGCCGGTTTGACCGGCACCTTGCCCCCTGTGGGAGCGGGCTTGCTCGCGAAAGCGGAGTGTCAGCAAAGATGATTTCGACTGACACGACGCCTTCGCGAGCAAGCCCGCTCCCACATTGGGATTTGGTGAATCAGTACACGTCGCGGCGGTAGCGGCCCTGTTCGATAAGGCATTCCACTTCGACGGCGCCCAGCACCTCGTTGAGCACCTGGTCCACGCCCGAAGCCATGCCTTGAAGGCTGCCGCAGATGTAGATCACGGCACCGTCCGCCAGCCACTTCTTGAGCTCGGCTGCCGATTCACGCAGGCGATCCTGTACGTAAATCTTTTCAGCCTGGTCGCGGGAAAATGCCAGGTCGAGGCGCGCCAGATCACCATTGATCAGCCATTCCTCCAGCTCCTTTCGGCACAGGTAGTCGTGCTCGCGATGACGCTCGCCAAACAACAGCCAGTGACGTTGCTGACCGTCGGCAATCCGGGCCTTGAGCAGGCTGCGCAACCCGGCCAGCCCCGTACCATTGCCCAGCAGGATCATCGGCACCGGTTGGGCCGGCAGATGGAAACCACTGTTGCGCCGCACGCGCAAGTTGATGGAACTACCCACAGGCGCGTGTTCGGTCAGCCAGCCGGAGCCGACGCCGAGGTTGCCGTCGGCGTGTACTTCCTGGCGCACGATCAACTCCAGCACGCCATCGGCCGGGATCGATGCAATGGAATACTCGCGCATGGCCAGCGGCACGAGGGCTTCTGCCAGCGCTTGGGCGTGCAGGCCGACCAGATGGGCGCGGTTTTCCGGCAACTGGCGGCTGGCCAGGGCCTGTTCGAGGGTTTCTTCCAGTCCGTTGAGTTGCACCTTGGTTTCACCGTGGATCCCCATGCCGTCGAGGAAGTGCTCGATGGCCCACGGGCAATTGCGCGGCATCACCTCCACCAGGTCGCCCGCCAGCCAGCTGCTGGTGGAAGGAGACTTGAGGCCTAACAAGTACACCGGCGAACCACTGCTGTCCGGGTTCAGCAGTTCACGACGCAGCAGGGTCCAGTTGTCGTAGCTGGGCGCTTGCCAGGTATCCACGGGGGCCTGGCCGGTCAACAGGCCCAGTTGCTGTTGCCAGTGACGCAAGGCGTAAGGGTCACCGCTGTCGACCTCCACGGGGGCAAACAGGGTCTTTGCGCCATGTTCGCCCAACCAGGCGTGCAGGCGTTTGGCGAAACCGCAAAAGTGTTGATACTGCCGGTCGCCCAGTCCCAGGACGGCGTAATTCAGGCGTCCCAGGCTCGGTGCCCGGCCCAGTACCTTGCGCTCGAAACCGCGGGCGCTGTCCGGTGCTTGGCCGTCGCCGAAGGTGCTGACGACAAACAAGGCATTGTTCGACTCATGCAAGTCCTGCTCGCTGACGTCGGCCAACGGTTGCACTTTCACTGGTAGCCCTGCGGCCTGCAATTGCCCGGCGGTTTGCCACGCCAGTTGTTCGGCAAAACCACTTTGGCTGGCAAAGCCGATCAGCCACGCCGGCGCATCGCTGGCGGTTTGCACGAGGTCTTTGCGCGCATCCTTGATCTGGCGTTTTTTGCGCCGACGATCCAGGTACAGCATCCAGCCGGTGATGAAGAACAGCGGCATGGTCAGCGCGGTGATGGTCAGGATGATGCGTCCGACGATGCCGAAGTAACTGCCGACGTGCAGCGCATAGATGCTGGTCAGCAGTTGCGCCTTGAGGCTCTTGTCGCTGTAGCGATCAACGCGCTTGACCACGCCGGTGGCCGGGTCGAGGGTGATCTGGTTCAGGGCGCGGTCGTGAGGCGAATTTTTCAGCAGGAAGTACACGGTCGCTGGTTGGCCGGCCACTGGCGGCATGCGCACGTTATAGGAACTGAGTAGCGGACCGGCCGCGCTGTAGATGCTGCTCCACATCGCCGCGTAATCGGCCGTCGGTGCCGGACCGCTTGGTGCAGGCCCGCGTCCGCCGCGCACGCGTTCGCTCTGCGGTGAGTCGGAGAGCAACCGGGTCAGGCCCTTGTTGTACCACTCGTAGGACCAGGACAGCCCGGTCAGCGCCGCCAGGAGATAAAACACCAGGCACCAGGTGCCGGCCACCGAGTGCAGGTCCCAGTTGAAACTGCGGCCCTTTTTCTTCCAGTCCAGGGTCAGCCAGGCGCGCCAGCTTCTCCATTGGCGAGGCCAGCGCAGGTACAGGCCGGACAGGCAGAAGAACACCAGGATCAGCGTGCACGCGCCGGTGATCTGCCGACCCGTGTCGCCCATGGCGAGGAAGCGGTGCAGTTGCAGCATCAGGCCGAAGAAGCCCTGGCCGGTAGCATCGCCGAGGAACTCGGCGGTGTACGGATCGAAGTAACGCATCTCGCCACGGCGTTCACCCGGTGGCGGGGTGAACCACACTTTGGCGGCGTTGCCGCTGTCGGTTTCCACCGTGAGCATCGAGACTTTTTTGCCCGACGCGGCTTCGATTCGCTCCACCAGTTCGGCAGGCGGCAGCACACCGGCGACCTGTTTTTCGACCTGCAATACAGACGGGTTGAGTGTGCTCAGGATTTCATCCTGAAACGACACCGCCGCCCCGGTGATGCCCATCAGGGCCAGGACCAGCCCGGCGCTGATGCCGAAAAACCAGTGCAACTGGAACAGGGTTTTCTTCAACACGTCGCTCGCCTTGTTCGTTCAAATTGATTCATCACGGCGCGCATTATGCCGTGGGGTTGTCGAGAAGCATTCTTTTTTACACACAAAAGCCCCGTTCACCTGGATGAACGGGGCCCGACCAACTGCCTGTACTGTAGGAGCGAGCTTGCTCGCGATAGACTCGAGAACGACGCGGAGAATCAGGTTTGCCGCGTTATCGTTGACGACCATCGCGAGCAAGCTCGCTCCTACAACATCAGAAGTGGAAGTTGGTGCTCAGCAAAGCGGTACGACCGGCCGCCTGGTTGGCGAAGTGAGTCGAGAACGCCTTGTCGTAGTAGGTTTCGTCGGTCAGGTTCTGCACGTTCAGTTGCAGGTCGACGTTCTTGGTCAGCTTGTAGGCCGCCATTGCGTCGTAACGAACGTAGGAATCGACCATGGTGGTGTTGGCGGCACTGCCGAACACGTCATCGACATAGAACGCACCGCCACCGATGGTCAGCCTTGGCGTGACCTGATAGGTCGTCCACAGGCTGGCGCTGTTTTTCGGCGTGTTAGGCAGTTCGTTGCCATCGTTCGCTTTGTTTGCCGGCATGTCGCCGCCATCGACTTGCTCGCTGTCCATGTAGGCGTAGCCGGCGAAGACCTGCCATTTGTCGGTGAGCTTGCCGGTGGCCGACAGTTCGACACCTTGAACGCGGGTTTTGCCGACGTTTTCGAAGGTGGTGGTGTTGGTCTGCACTCGAGCGTTTTCTTTCTCGGTGCGGAAGATATCGGCGGTCAGGGACAGACGGTTGTTAAGCAGATCCCACTTGGTGCCGATTTCGTAGTTCTTGGTGGTTTCCGGCTCCATGTCGCTTTTCAGCAGGTTGCCGTTGCGATCCGGCGTGCCGCCCAACGGGTTGCCTTCCGAACCTTCGCCCAGGGTGTTGCCCGGTGGCGTGGCAGACGTCGCGTAAGATGCATAGATGCTGCCGTTCTCGGCTGGTTTGTACACCACGCCGAACTGACCGGTAACGAATTCGCTGGTGTCATCGCCCTTGGACGTGGTCACGCTGGAACCGTTGAAGGTTTTGTATTCGGTGTCGAAATGGTCGTAGCGCAGGCCCATGTTCACCAGCCACTGCTCGGTCAGCGTCAGGGTGTCGAACACGTACAGCGCGTAGGTGTTGGCCTTGGTGTCGGTGCCCGCATAGTTGCGCGAGATGGCGCCGCTCCACGGATCATTCGGGGTCGGGTTGGACAGCGAGGTGCAGTTGTAACCGCTTGGTGCGCCGATCTGTGCCGGCGAGCAGTTGTTGGTTACCGCCGCTGTTCCCGGGGTGGTGTCCGTGTTGACGTTGTACGAGGATTTTTCACCTTCCTCATGGGTGTATTCGACACCGGTGGAGAAACTGTTCTTGAACCCGGCGATATACACATCACCAAACAGGTCGGTCTGGTTGGTGGTGGTCTCGGTGTTGCTCACGCGGGTGTTCGCCCGGCGCCAGACGCTGCCGTTGTTGACGTTGCCCTTGCTGTCGTCCGGCTGGGTCAGGATGTAATCCTGCATGCTGTTGCCGTGGCGCAGGGTGTTCTTGATGGTCAGCGAGTCACTCAGGTCGTGCTCGATGGCAAAGGTCGCGGTGTCGGTGCGGGTCTTGCGGAAGTCGCGATCGGTCAGGCCATAGAAGTTGCTGCTGTCGCCGCCGTCATTCGGCTTGTCCGGATTGGACTTGGTGCGTCCAGCCGCGAGAGTGGTCGGGATCGAGTACGGAATGCCCGAATCCGGCGTGTCGTTGCTTTCGAGGTGGTAGTAGTCGAGGTTGACGCGGGTGTCCGTGCCCAGGCCGAAAGCCAGGGACGGTGCGACACCCCAGCGGTCGTAGTCGACGCTATCACGTCCGGCGACGTTGCTCTCATGGCTCAGCAGGTTCAGACGGCCAGCGGCGGTGTCGGTGAACTGGTAGTTGCCGTCGAAGGTGTAGCGCTGGGTCTGGTCGGAGCCCCAGGTGAAACCACCGTCGAGCGAATCGCCCAGGTGAGCTTTCTTGCTGACCAGGTTGATGCTGCCGCCCGCAGCGCCACGACCGCCAATGGCGGAGTTCGGGCCTTTGCTGACCTCGATCGATTCAACGGCGAAGATTTCGCGGCTCTGGGAACCGGTGTCGCGCACGCCGTCCAGGTAGGTGTCGCCCTGGGCGTCGAAGCCACGGATGAACGGACGGTCGCCTTGCGGGTTGCCACCTTCACCGGCACCGAAGGTGATGCCTGGAACAGTACGCAATGCGTCCTGCATGTTGAGGGCGCCCGTGTCTTTCAGAACCTGTTGCGGAATGACCGTCACTGAGCGCGGAGTGTCGATCAGCGGCGCGGTGTACTTGGGCGAGGAGGCTTTCTCGACGTTGTAGGTTGTCTCGTCCTGGGCTTCGCCGGTGATGGCGGTGGCGCCCAGTGAAATCACTTTGTCCGGTGCTTTTTCGTCGGTTTTTTCCGCCGCGAAAACCATGTGGCCCGCAGAGCCGGCAGTAATCGCCATGCCGATGGCGGATGCGAGCAGACGTGGTGAACTGACCGGTACTTGTGGTTGTTGACGCGACATTTGAATTCCCCTCCCCAAGGATTTGAGGCCGCGGAATATAGGGTAAATAGGTATTCGTAACAATTGCGAAATATTACTATTCGCACTGAATTTACAATCTTTACAATTTAGCCTTACGGTTTCTGCTGACTCATTCGTCAGATGAGTTTTACACAGGCAATAAGAATCAATACCATTGGTATCCCTTTGGTTTCAGGTGCCTCTGTCATGCTGCTGCACATTCCCGGCCTGTTTGAAAAAGACGAGGTGCAGCGCATTCGCGAGGCTCTGGAACAAGCCGATTGGGCCGATGGCAAGATCACCGCCGGGTACCAGTCGGCCAAGGCCAAGCACAATTTGCAGTTGCCGGAAGGCCACCCGCTGGCCAAGGAGATCGGCGCGGCGATGCTGGAACGGTTGTGGAAAAATCCGCTGTTCATGTCGGCAGCGTTACCGCACAAAGTCTTTCCTCCGTTGCTGAACTGTTACACCGCCGGTGGCAGTTTCGACTTTCATATCGACAATGCGGTGCGTCAGCCCAAAGGCGGCATCGAGCGGGTACGCACTGATTTGTCCGCCACGCTGTTCTTCAGCGAGCCTGAGGATTACGACGGCGGCGAACTGGAAATCCAGGACACCTTCGGCACCCAACGGGTGAAGCTGCCCGCCGGCGACATGGTGCTGTACCCAGGCACCAGTCTGCACAAGGTCAACGCGGTGACACGCGGAACGCGACTCGCCTCGTTTTTCTGGACGCAAAGCCTGGTACGCGAGGACAGCCAGCGCGCCCTGTTGTTCGAGATGGACGGGGCGATTCAGCAACTGACTCGCGACATGCCCGATCATCCATCGCTGATCCGCCTGACCGGCACGTATCACAACCTGTTGCGTCGCTGGGTCGAGGTGTAAGTGGCGGATTTCCGTTTACGCCGCGAGGAAATGCTCGACGGTGAGCGCCTGCGCGCGATGCTCGACGAAAGTCCGGCCCGGGCGGCCCAGGCCATTCTGATTGCCGCACGTGAAGGTGAAGTTGAGGCCCAGGCCTTGCTCGGGCAGATTCTGCTCGACGGCCAGGGCATCGCGCAGGACCAACCGCTGGCGCTGAGCTGGTTCGGCATCGCCGCGCGCCAGGGGCATCTGATGGCGCGCAACATGCTCGGTCGTTGTCATGAACATGGCTGGGGTTGTGTTGCTGATGCTTCGCTGGCCGCGCGTCATTACCGGAGTGCCGCAGACGGTGGTCTGGACTGGGCGATGTACAACTACGCCAACCTGTTGGCCACCGGACGCGGTGTGACCGAGGATCAGGTGCGGGCGCTTAGCTGGTATCGGCGTGCGGCGGATCTCGGTCATGCGAAGTCGATGAACCTGCTGGGGCGCTATCTGGAGGAAGGCCGATTTTGCCAGGCCGACCCGGATGCCGCTTTCGAGTGGTATCGACGTTCTGCAGAGGGTGGGGATTTTCGTGGGCAATTCAGCTATGCGGCGGTACTGGCGAGCGGTGGAAAAATCGAAAAGGCCTTGGTGTGGTTGAACAAGGCATTGGCGGCAGGAAATCTGAACTTCCTGCGTGTCAGTGGCGAGGCTCTGTTACACGCTCCTCACCCCGATCTCCGGGCGTTGGCGCCGCGCTTTTCGCAGCGCGCCGTTCAATTGCAAAATCGGGCGCTGGCATGAGCATGTGGGTAGGACCGTCATTGAGGCGAGCGAAAAGGCACTACTCAGGTTTTTCGCTCGCATCAATCGAAGTGCCGCAATCAACCGGATCGAAACCGGTTTAGCTCTTCCATTTCTCGCGCAGAGACTTCATATGCTTCATGAAAATGTCTGATTGTTCAATGAAGCGTTTAACAACCGACTCGAGATCGTCGCTCTCGTGATGTTCGGTAAGTTCCAGGAACTTATTAATGGCGTCGGCGATAACACTCAATTCTTGCGTATAGGAATCTCTGGGTGTTTGTACGGATTGGAATTCTTCCAACTGATTTTTTTGATCCTGCAGGGCATTTATATCTTGTTTGATGCTAGCCAGATTGCGGCGGCGTTCATCCAGTCGTTTTTGGATCTCGCGTCTGGCCTGGATCAGGTCATCATATTTTATTCTGTCACTGATTAAGTTGAGGAGCTTGCTGGCGGCAGAAATTCCTGCCTTGACAAGCTGGAGTTGAGGGGCTGAAAGGTTGAGGTCGGCGAGTTTTTCAGCAGTCAGGAAAAATTCCTTGATGAGCGAGAAGGTGTCTGTCGCTTCAATGAGTTTTATCGCCTCGTTCAGTTCTGATTCGTCTTTGAGCAGTCCTGTTATTGCACTTTCTTCTACTTCGATATACGGAGTAGCGTTGCTGATTGAAGTTTCCAGTTCCTTGATCCGGTATTGGTTGTCGCTGAGTGTCACTGCTTTCAGATTTGTCAGGTTGTTGTTAAGTGCAGTCGAAAGATTTAATGTTTCGGATGTCCCGTCTTCAATTAATTTTTTGATCTCTTTGTAAAAGCTGTCTATCGCCTCCAGCTGTTCTGGTGTGGGTGTTCCTGGTTTCAGGTTTTCAATGGCGCTATGAAAGTATTGGATTTCTTCTATGGGTAGTACCGCGGGGATCAGGGTCAGGGTGCTGAGTGCCTGCTGGTCGGTTGAGTTTATTTCTTCCTGTAGCGACTTTAATTGTTCCCCGAGTACGGGTAAATAAATGGTGCTCAATGTACGGATTTTATAATTGAGCGCATCTCTGCTCTCCTTGATTTTTTTCATGTCGGGTGCGGGGTATTGAAATGAGGTGTCTAGTGTATGTACGGTCATGATTGTCCTGTCTTTAAAAAGGAAGATAAATGGTAGGTGTGTAAGTTGGCATTTGCGGAGTGTCAGGCGTTGCGGGTGACGTTGTTAAAGGCTGTCAATAAGTCGCCCGCCTGCTTTTTTATCGCTGACCAGTTTTCTATCATCGTGTTTAGTCTCGAGACAAAAGACACCAGGTACATGGCGTTGGTGACGCCATCGAGTTTTTTACTGGAAGAGTCGACATATTTCTCTATCAGCTCCCAGAGGCTTTCGAGGTTCGATGAACTGCCAGCAGCATCTTCAATCCTGATTTGCAGGTCCAGGAGGCTGGTTTCGAATGCCCGTAACGACGCAAACGCTGCGCTGATGGTTGCAATCTTTGCTTCGATTTCACGTCGTTCAGTTGTTAGCTGATCCAGTTCTTTCCGAGCTTGCTGGGCCTTGTTTCCATAAATGGTGGACGTGACGATGAAACCAACTGCGCCACCGAGCAGCCCCCACCATTTGCTCTCGGAGTATTCTTCGATTTCCGCCAATTTTTGGTTGATACGCTGGTTGAGGATGTCGAGACTTTCATTGAGCAGTTTTATTTCTTCGTTGAAGTTATGGCTGTTGCAAAGGGCTAATTTTAAACCCATCGCCGGCTTCAGCGAATTGCTGATTTCACGTTTGAATTCGGTGATCTGAGCTTTGGTGGTCTGCGTGCTTGCGCTGTGTTCGGTAATAACTGTTTTGAGCTCGTCAACCAATGCCAATAAAGCCGGAATTTTTTGTTTCTCATCTCCGGTTAATTGAATTTCTGGCAGGTTTTCGATTTCCTCTGGGGTCAGGCCATCGATTTTTTCGGTTCCACTGATGTAGCTGGGTAATCCCTTCAAGTAGTCGATGATGGATTGACTGCTTGAAGTGAAGTTGTCGGAAAATACATGAAGGTCCGTGCCAACTTTCTTCATGTTGGATTCCAGTGGTGACCAGGTTTTAGCGTGTTCTCTCATGGATTTAAACAAGGCTTGCATATCGGCAGATTTAAGCCCGGCGATATTCAGTTGGTCGTACTTGTGTATCTGTTCTATTTCCTCGATTTCGATGGGTAGTTCCAGTCCGGCATTGACGTAGCGCCTGATTTTTCTGATGTCGTCGTTTGTAATCAATAGTCCTTGTTTACGCTCGACACCTTCGAGGGTACCGGAAACGGCCCCCAAGAAATCCGATGTCAGTGAGTTGAGCTCTTCGGCGGTAATGGTCTGTTCTTGAATGGCTAACATGAAAATCCCTTTTATGTATTCTCGTCATTGAGATGCTTGTTGTCGCCACTGAAAAAGTAATGGTGGTTGTGGTTAAAGTTAAGTCTGGAAGAATTTCAATGTGTGTCGGGTAGGAAGTGAAACTCTGCGCTTTGCTGTTTCTATTGGACAAGATGCAGATTTTTGATATCGAAACTTAATGTGTTGTGAAGTTGCTTTGAAATCGCTTTCAAGAGGAAATGGTAGAAACAAAAAAAGGCCTGTGATTACTCACAGGCCTTTTTTGTACAGCAGGCAGGATTTAAACGTAGAACGACTTCAGCGGCGGGAAACCATTGAACTCGACGGCGCTGTAGCTGGTGGTGTACGCACCAGTCGACAGCCAGTACAGGCGATCACCAATCGCCAGGTTCAGCGGCAGGCCATACTTGTAGTTTTCGTACATGATGTCGGCGCTGTCACAGGTCGGGCCGGCGATGACCACTTCTTCCATCTCGCCCTTTTTCTCGGTCCAGATCGGGAACTTGATGGCTTCGTCCATGGTTTCGATCAGGCCGGAGAACTTGCCCACATCCGTGTACACCCAACGCTCTACCGCGGTACGGGATTTACGTGCGACCAGCACCACTTCGCTGACCAGGATGCCGGCGTTGGCGATCAACGAACGGCCCGGCTCGAGGATGATTTCCGGCAGGTCATCACCGAAGTCTTCCTTCAGGAAGCGAATGATTTCTTCGGCGTAGGTTTCCAGGCTGTTGGTGCGGGTGATGTAGTTGGCCGGGAAGCCGCCGCCCATGTTGATCAGCTTCAGGTGGATGCCGTCTTCTTCCTTCAGGCGTTCGAAGATCACTTTGACCTTGGCGATTGCCGCGTCCCAGACGCTGATGTCGCGCTGCTGCGAGCCGACGTGGAACGAGATGCCGTAAGGCACCAGGCCCAGGTCGCGGGCGAGGATCAGCAGGTCCATGGCCATGTCGGTCTGGCAGCCGAATTTGCGCGACAGTGGCCAGTCGGCGGTGGTCGAGCCTTCGGTCAGGATACGAACGTAAACTTTCGAACCCGGGGCGGCCTTGGCGATGTTGCGCAGGTCGGCTTCGGAGTCGGTGGCGAACAGGCGCACGCCCTTCTCGTAGAAGTAGCGGATGTCCTTGGACTTCTTGATGGTGTTGCCGTAGCTGATCTGGTCGGCGCTGACGCCGCGATCGAGCACTTTGTCCAGCTCGTAGATCGAGGCGATGTCGAAGCTCGAGCCTTTCTCTTTAAGCAGGTCGATGATCTCGACAGCCGGGTTGGCCTTTACCGCGTAGTAGACCTTGGCGAATTCGAAACCGGCGCGCAGGTCGTCATAGGCCTGGCTGATCATCGCGGTGTCGATCACCACGAACGGGGTTTCCTGTTTGTCGGCGAACGCCTTCATTTTCTGAAAGGTTTCACGCGCGAAATAGTCTTCGACCTGGATCGACATACTTGGGACTCCTAGTGGCAAACATTAGTAATCAATGGGTGCAAATGAACGTCCTCCGTATCCCCACTTTGGTTCGCCTACTTCCCAAGGCATGTCGCCGAAAGCAAAAAGGCCATGGGAGCGCTGCGCCCTTGGCCTTGCTGTCTCGTCGTCAGTACTTGAGCCGGATGGATCGTTTCCAGCATGGACGTTCGGCGCGAACTTTAGGGCGTGAGGGGCTTGAGATCAACAAAAAATGTCGCGTTTTTGCACTCTTCTGACGCGCGTTACGAGCATCACTCTTTGTAACCGACTCAGATGACAGTCGGATGTTCCCGAAGAATTTTGAAGTGTTAAACATACCTGCACGTTCGACGCTTTTGTGCACAAACTCTCTGATAACTACGATGGCGTCAAAATCGGCGACGTTGGCTGCGAGAAGGTGAGCTGAGAGGGGGTTTGGCTATTTCACAAGGTATTTCTGGATGGCTTTTGCAGGCGCTACTGTTGATATTTTTTTCCGGCCTGTGAGTCTCTGAAAAAACGCACAGAACCTGTGGGAGCGAGCTTGCTCGCGATAGCGTAATGTCAGTCAACGACGTTGTTGGCTGTGAAAATGCCATCGCGAGCAAGCTCGCTCCCACAGGTTTTGCATTTTTATCGAGCCATATGAGCTGTCAGGCGACTACGGCTGCTGTGCTCCCGAACAGGAGCAAGGTCGATCAGGGCGACACTGTTTGACCGACGAAATACGGGAACGGTCGCCGATCAATAGACGTTAAGCCTAAGGCTTACGCTCTTGCGAATGGCTGGGTACTGCTGCGTGGTAACGGTAAATTGAATAATGGTGTTTTGTTGCACATTGTTTAACGTGAATGTCCCGTTCATGTTTCCAGGACCTCGATTGATAGTGGCGCCAGCTGTAGTTGTCGTCCACACGGAGGTAACGCCTGTAATTTCCCGGCCGTCTTTATCGACGAGTTTTGCCGCGATCACCAGTTTGAAGTTTCCCCCTTTTTTGACAAGCTGCGGGTCTGCTAGACCTCCAATGATGATTTGTGTGGGTGGACCAGCCATGACCTTTTGCTCCACGGAGTTGGCCTCTGGTGTCGGTGTGGCAGGTGATGTCGAATCGTTGGTTTTCATGGGTGACCTCTATAACCTGGTAAGTTTGTTTTTGAGAGCATGTCGCTGTGCTCCCGATTGAGTAGAACTTTTTCCAGGCAATAGCGGACCTATCACTTTTGACAGTCTCTAATATTCGTTTGTTAACGATTGCGAATTTACATAGCACCAGCACTTGACCCTGTCTCCGTTTTTCCTCTTGAGGTGGTGATGGGCCAAGCGAAATGGACTATGGAAGATAATCTATCAAGTGAGTGCTACTTCAGCCGGTGAAACAATACTGGTCTTGACGCCGCGGGAGCGACCTGAGCTCAGGTAAGCCGCAATCGACTCCTGAGTGACCTCGCCAAGGAACACCCGCTCGGCATCCATCACCGGCAGCCACGCCCGATTGAACTCGTACATGCGCGACAGCAGGATGCGCAAATGTTCGTCGTACGCTGCCGTGGCGTTGAACTCGCGTTGGTACTGCGCGCAGGTGCCGGTCTGACGGTGCAGGTCGCGACGGCGTACATAACCCAGGGCTTTATTCTCGGCGCAGGTGACCACCACGTAGCGTCGGTCATGCTCGTCCATCAACTCCAACGCTTCGGCCACCGGGGTTTGCGGGCTTACGGAAGGTGCGTTGTCCGCTGCGTCTTCGGCTTTCACCAGCAGCAGGCGTTTCAGCGTGCTGTCCTGACCGACGAAGTTGCTGACAAACTCATCCGTCGGGTGCGCGAGCAGAGTGTCCGGGTGATCGATCTGTAACAGTTTGCCGGCACGGAAGATGGCGATCTTGTCGCCGAGCTTGATCGCCTCGTCGATGTCATGGCTGACCATGATCACGGTCTTGTTCAGCGCTCGCTGCATCTCGAAGAACTCGTTCTGGATCATCTCGCGGTTGATCGGGTCGACCGCGCCGAACGGTTCGTCCATCAGCAACAGCGGCGCATCGGCCGCCAGTGCGCGAATCACGCCGATCCGCTGTTGCTGGCCACCGGACAATTCGCGGGGATAGCGATGCAGATACTGCTTGGGTTCGAGCTTGATCATGCTCATCAACTCGCGGGCGCGGTCGTGGCATTTCTGTTTGTCCCAGCCGAGCAGTTTCGGCACCACCACTATGTTCTCCTCGATGGTCATGTTCGGGAACAAACCGATCTGCTGGATCACGTAGCCGATGTTGCGACGCAGGGTCACTTCGTCGAGGCCGGTGGTGTCTTCGCCGTTGATCAGGATCTTGCCCGAGGTCGGTTTGATCAGGCGGTTGATCATTTTCAGCGTGGTGCTTTTGCCGCAACCCGATGGCCCGAGGAACACGCAGATTTCGCCTTCATTGACGGTCAGGCTTACCGAGTCCACGGCTTTCACATCTTTGCCGTTGCTTTGGAAGGTCTTGCTGAGGTTTTGAAGTTCGATCATTTCAGGAGTCCTTTTGGAGTCAGCGAGCGTTGCAGCCATTGCAGAAGCAGGTCGGCGAAGATGGCCAGCACACTGACCAGCACAGCGCCGACGATCAGCATCGACATGTCGCTGCGGCTGATGGAAGCGAGGATGAGTACGCCCAGGCCACCGGCGCCGATGGTGGCGGCGATGGTCATGACGCCGATGTTCATCACCACGGCGGTGCGCACACCGGCGAGGATCACCGGCACGGCGATGGGAAGTTCGACCATGCGCAGGCGCTGGCCGAAGGTCATGCCAATGCCGCGGGCGGCTTCGCGGATGCCCGGCTCGACATTGGTCAGGGCCAGGTAGGTGTTACGCATGATCGGCAGCAGCGAGTACAGGAACACCGCGGTAATCGCCGGCATCGGCCCCAGGCCCTGGCCGAACTTTGAGTAGAACGGCAGTAGCAGACCGAACAGGGCAATCGACGGCACGGTAAGCAGCACTGTGGCGCTGGCTTGTAACGGAGCGGCGAGGCTCGGGAAGCGTGTCATCAGGATGCCCAGCGGCACGCCAACCAGAATCGCCAGGGTCACGGCGATGCCGACCAGCGTGATGTGCTGCCAGGTTAGGTGAAGCACTTGTGCCCAGTCGAGATGGGAAAAGGCGTTGAGAAAATTCATAACGTCTGCTCCTCAGTTCAACGGATGCTGACGCAGAAAGTCTGCGGCAACGGATGACGGGCTTTGGTGATCGACATCGACCCGCGCGTTGAGCTGGCGCATGGTTTCGTCGTCGAACAGGTCGGCCAGCGGCTTGAGCTGCGCGGCCAGTTGTGGGTGCGCGTCGAGGTAGTCCTGACGCACCACCGGTGCAGCGGTGTAGTCGGGGAAGTAGTGTTTGTCGTCTTCCAGCAGTTTGAGCTTGAAGGCGCTCAGGCGTCCGTCCGTGGTGTAGACCAGACCGGCAAACACCTGACCGTTGCGCAGGGCGGTATAGACCAGTCCCGCGTCCATTTGACGGATATTGCGACGGGTCAGGTCCATGTCGTAGAGCTTGACCATGCCGGCCAGACCGTCGGAGCGGTTGGCGAACTCGGTGTCCAGCGCCACCAATGGATTGTCTTTGGCTTCGTCACGCAATGCCCGGTCGAGATCGCTGATGGTGTGGATCTGCGGATACTGGGCCGCGATCTTTTCCGGCAGTGCCAAGGCGTAGGTGTTGCTGAATTTCGACGGCGAGAGCCAGGTCAGGCCTTTCTTCGCGTCCAGCTCGGTGACTCGTGCCAACGACTGCTGACTGTCGAGTTTTTCCGTGACGTGGTTGTAGGAAACCAGCGATACGCCGGTGTACTCCCAGACCATGTCCAGTTGGCCACTCTCCTGTGCACTGCGGGCCAGATTGCTACCCAAGCCGCCGGTGACCTGAGCGTCGTAGCCTTTGGTTCGCAGGTATTGGGCGGTGATTTCCGCCAGCAGGGTTTGTTCGGTAAACACCCGGGCGCCAATGCGGATCAAGGGTTTGTCAGCGGCTTGGGCAAATCCTGCGAACAGCAGGACGCAGCCTAGTAAAAAGCTTGAAGTTTTCATGACGATTCCTTTGCCGAGGCTTAAGACGGGCGCAAGCCGCGTTCGAGCCAGAGGCGGCTGGCGAGTGTCACCAGGCCGTCGAGCAACAAGGCCAGCAGGGCGGTGAAAGCGGCGCCGAGCAGCAATTGCGGCTGATTGTTCAGGGCAATGCCGGGGAAGATCAGGCTGCCAAGGCTGTTGGCGCCAATCAGGAACGCCAGCGGCGCCGTCCCGACATTGATCGCCAATGCCACGCGTACACCACCGATGATGATCGGCACGGCGTTGGGCAACTCGACTTTCCACAGCACCTGGCGCGGGGTCATGCCGATGCCTACCGCGGCTTCCTTGAGCGAACCCTGAACGTTTTTCAGGCCTTCATAGGTATTGCGCACGATGGGCAGCAGCGAGGCGAGGAACAGGGCGAAGATGGCAGGGCCGCTGCCGATGCCAAGGATGCCCAGCGCAATGGCGAGGACGGCGAGAGGCGGAACGGTGTTGCCGATGTTGAAGAACTGCATGAAGCGTTCGGCGCGGCCGACCATGGACGGGCGGCTGAGGAGGATGCCGGCGGGGATGCCCACGACAAGGGCGGCCAGCATGGAAGCGAGGACGAGAACCAGATGAGCTTGCAGGTAAAACAACAAATCGTCGCGGTAGTGTTCGATCGTGTTGATGCCGATCCATTGGATCAGCAGGGCCAGAAGGGCGATTACCAGCGCGCCTCCTATCAGCCCTTTGCCATAGTGGATAGCCACAGGCGGACTCCTTTTTTCAGTCGGCGAACACTTTTTCGTGTGGCAACGCCATTCCTGGCTGCCGAAAAAATGATCGCGATAAGCAGCTCTTGCCGAGCGCGTTCCACTGTAGGAGCGAGCCTGCTCGCGATGGGCGTCCAGACAACGCGTACATTCAGGTACCCAGCGTTATCGTTGACGTTCATCGCGAGCGAGCTCGCTCCTACAGAGGGTAGGCGCACGACTGTTGAGCCATGAGCACAGCCTCGTCAGGCCGATTTGCAGGTGTTTCAGGCCCCCGACGAGTGGTCGTAACGGGGGAGTGGACGTCTCCGTGCTTTAAAAGGTTCCCATCTGCGGCAGCATTTGGCCACCCCTAATGTGCTCAACGGTTCGGTTCTTGGATCAACTTGGGCTATAATCTGCGCCCTTTTTTGAATCACCTGCCAGGCGATTTCCCATGACCAAACAGGCCGCCGAAGTCGCGAAACGCCGCACTTTCGCCATTATTTCCCACCCCGATGCCGGTAAGACCACCATCACCGAGAAGCTCTTGCTGATGGGCAAGGCGATTGCGGTAGCCGGTACGGTGAAATCTCGTAAATCCGATCGCCATGCCACCTCCGACTGGATGGAAATGGAAAAGCAGCGTGGTATCTCCATTACCACGTCGGTCATGCAGTTCCCGTATCGCGAACACATGATCAACCTGCTCGACACCCCGGGCCACGAAGACTTCTCCGAAGATACCTACCGCACCCTGACCGCGGTGGACTCGGCGTTGATGGTCCTCGACGGCGGTAAAGGTGTAGAGCCACGGACCATCGCCCTGATGGACGTCTGTCGTCTACGTGACACGCCGATCGTCAGCTTCATCAACAAACTCGACCGTGACATCCGCGACCCGATCGAACTGCTCGACGAAATCGAAGCAGTCCTCAAGATCAAGGCTGCGCCGATCACCTGGCCGATTGGTTGCTACCGCGACTTCAAAGGCGTGTATCACCTCGCCGATGACTACATCATCGTGTACACCGCCGGTCACGGCCACGAGCGCACCGAAACCAAGATCATCGAGAAGCTCGATTCCGATGAAGCCCGCGCCCACCTGGGTGACGAGTACGAGCGTTTCATCGAACAGCTGGAACTGGTGCAGGGCGCCTGCCACGAGTTCAACCAGCAGGAGTTCCTCGACGGTCAGTTGACCCCGGTGTTCTTCGGTACGGCACTGGGCAACTTCGGTGTCGACCACGTGCTCGACGCCGTGGTTGATTGGGCGCCGCGCCCACTGGCACGCGTGGCCAACGAGCGCACCGTGGAGCCGGTGGAAGAGAAGTTCTCGGGCTTCATCTTCAAGATCCAGGCGAACATGGACCCGAAACACCGCGACCGTATCGCCTTCATGCGTATCTGCTCCGGCAAGTACGAAAAAGGCATGAAGATGCGCCACGTGCGCACCGGCAAGGACGTGCGGATCGGCGACGCGCTGACCTTCTTCTCCTCCGAGCGTGAGCAACTGGAAGAAGCGTTTGCCGGCGACATCATCGGCCTGCACAACCACGGCACCATCCAGATCGGCGACACCTTCAGCGAAGGCGAAGTCCTGGGTTTCACCGGCATCCCGCACTTCGCCCCGGAACTGTTCCGTCGCGTACGCCTGAAGGATCCGCTGAAATCCAAGCAACTGCGCCAGGGTCTGCAACAGCTGGCCGAAGAAGGCGCGACCCAGGTGTTCTTCCCGGAGCGCAGCAACGACATCATCCTCGGCGCCGTCGGTGTGCTGCAGTTCGATGTGGTCGCCAGTCGCTTGAAAGAGGAATACAAGGTCGAGTGCTCCTACGAGCCGATCACCGTTTATTCCGCGCGCTGGATCGAATGCAGCGACAAGAAGAAGCTTGAGGAATTCTCCAACAAGGCTGTGGAAAACCTGGCACTGGACGGCGGTGGTCACCTGACCTACCTCGCGCCTACGCGGGTCAACCTGGCGTTGATGGAAGAGCGCTGGCCGGACGTGAAATTCCGTGCGACGCGTGAGCATCACTAAGCGCTGAGTTGCAAATCCCAAAAGCCCCGTTGCGAAAGCTGCGGGGTTTTTTATTGCCGGTCACATACCTCTGTGGGAGCGAGCTTGCTCGCGATAGCGGTCTGTCAGTCGCAAGTGATGTTGACTGACATGACGCCTTCGTCGGAACGCCGCCCGGAGCAAGCCCGCTCCCACAGGGTTCCTCGGTGTTAGTGGAATTGTGAATAACCCCTATTCCAAACCAATCTCCCAACCCTCTGCATTTTCCCCCGCTCGACAGCGTCCAATCTGGAGAACCCGGCTGATCGGAACTAGATTTGACTCAGCGCCAGACAGGCACTCAACGAAAGGAAGGAATCGGCTATGAATAGGTTGTTTCGCGTTTTACTGCTGTTGAAGGTGATGGTGATGCTCTCGCTCGGCACTTCGATGGCGTGGGCCGAGTGTATCGATCATGGGGAGCAGGCTTCGAGCGGGCAGGCGGGTTACGCGGGGTTGATGCTCGCCAAGTCCGAATCGGAACCGGGAGATCAGGGGCAGGGTGGTGCGGACAACGACGATGACTCGACCACCGACGAGCCAGACTCCGATGAGGAAGAGGGCGACAGCCAGACGTAGTCGCTCGATTGCAGGCAAAAGAAAACCCCTTCTACCTGAGTGATGCGCAATCGAGGCGGAAGGGGGCGGGTTAACGCTTGACTACTTGAGCTACTCAATCCCTGTGGGAGCGGGCTTGCTCGCGAAAGCGATCTGTCAGTCGACTTTGATACTGACTGGAATGACGCCTTCGCGAGCAAGCCCGCTCCCACATTTTTTATGCCGCGCCGTCGAGGAATTGCTCGGCGTAGTGGCAAGCCACCTGGCGGCCGGCGAGCAGGCGCAGGGGCGGCTCTTCAGTGCTGCATCGCTCGGTGGCGTACGGACAGCGCTTGTGGAAGGCGCAGCCGGACGGCGGGTTCAGCGGGTTGGGCAGTTCGCCGACGATCTTGATTTTCGGCTTGTTCGGATCCGGGTGGATGGCCGGCGTCGCCGACAACAGCGCCTGGGTGTAGGGGTGCAGGGGACGGGAGTAAATGTCCTCTTTCGTGCCCATTTCCACCGGACGACCGAGGTACATCACCATCACGTGGTCGGCAACGTGACGTACCACCGCCAGGTTGTGGGAGATGAACACATAGGCGGTGTTGAACTCTTGCTGCAAATCCATGAACAGGTTGAGCACCTGCGCCTGAATCGACACGTCCAGCGCCGAGGTCGGTTCGTCCGCCACCAGCACTTTCGGTTGCAGCATCATTGCACGGGCCAGGGCGATCCGCTGGCGCTGACCGCCGGAGAACATGTGCGGATAACGCTGGTAGTGCTCGGGGCGCAAGCCCACCTGCTTCATCATCGCCTGGACTTTCTCACGACGTTCCGCGGCGCTCAGGTTGGTGTTGATCAGTAATGGCTCTGCAAGCTGATCACCGACTTTCTGCCGTGGGTTCAACGAGGCGTACGGGCTCTGGAACACCATCTGCACGTCTTTGCGCAGTTGCTTGCGCTGGGCCTTGTCGGCACCGGCGACTTCCTGCCCGGCGATTTTCAAGGAGCCGGAGGACGGCTCTTCGATCAGGGTCAGGGCACGGGCCAGGGTGGATTTGCCGCAACCCGACTCACCGACGACAGCGAGGGTCTTGCCGGCTTCCAGTTCGAACGACACGCCGTTGAGGGCGCGCACGGTGGCGTGACCCTTGAACAGGCCTCGGGACACCTCGTAGTGACGGGTCAGGTCGCGGGCGGTAAGAACGACGGCCATTACGCCACCTCCTGGTTCAGCGGGTAGAAGCAGCGAGCGAGGCTGTTGCTTTTCTGGTCAAGGGCCGGACGTTGTTGACGGCAGTTGTCTTTCACGTACGGGCAGCGCGGCGACAGCAGGCAACCCTGCGGACGGTCGTAGCGACCGGGAACGATGCCCGGCAGGGTCGACAGGCGCGCGGCGCCCAGGCTGTGTTCCGGAATCGCCTTGAGCAGCGCTTCGCTGTACGGGTGCGCCGGGATGTCGAACAGTTGCGGCACCTGACCGACTTCGACCGCTTGGCCGGCGTACATCACGCACACACGCTGGGCGGTTTCGGCAACGACCGCGAGGTCGTGGGTGATCAGCACCAGACCCATGTTCTGCTCTTTCTGCAATGCCAGCAGCAGGTCCATGATCTGCGCCTGGATGGTGACGTCCAGTGCCGTGGTCGGTTCGTCGGCGATCAGCAGTTTCGGTTCGCCGGCAATCGCCATGGCAATTGCGACACGCTGGCTCATACCACCGGACAGTTGATGCGGGTAGGCGTCCATACGGCTGGCGGCACCCGGGATTTCAACCTTTTCCAGCAGTTCGATGGCGCGCTTGCGGGCGGCTTTGCCGGACATTTTCAGGTGCAGGCGCAGCACTTCTTCGATCTGGAAGCCGACGGTGTAGCTCGGGTTCAGCGCGGTCATCGGATCCTGGAAGACCATGGACAGGTCTTTACCGACGATCTGCCGACGCTGGTGATTGTTGAGCTTGAGCATGTTCTTGCCGTCGAAATTCAGGGCGTCGGCGGTGACGATCCCCGGATGTTCGATCAAGCCCATCAGCGCCATCATGGTCACGGACTTGCCGGAACCCGATTCGCCAACGATGGCCAGCACTTCGCCCTTGTCCACTTGCAGGTCGAGGCCATCGACCACTGGCGTGGCATTTTTGTCGCCGAAGCGAACGTTGAGATTCTTGATTTCTAGCAGTGACATGGGAATCTCCTCAGGCGGCGTTCTTGAGTTTCGGGTCCAGCGCGTCGCGCAGGCCGTCACCCATCAAGTTGATTGCCAGCACGCTGAGCAAAATGGTCAAACCAGGTAGGCTCACCACCCACCAGGCGCGTTCGATGTAGTCGCGGGCCGAAGCCAGCATGGTGCCCCACTCAGGGGTTGGCGGTTGTACGCCAAGACCGAGGAAACCCAGTGCGGCGGCATCGAGGATTGCCGAGGAGAAGCTCAGGGTGGCCTGAACGATCAGCGGCGCCATGCAGTTAGGCAGCACGGTAACGAACATCAGGCGCGGCAGGCCGGCACCGGCCAGGCGTGCGGCGGTCACGTAGTCGCGGTTCAGTTCGCCCATCACCGCAGCACGGGTCAGACGAACGTAGGACGGCAGGGACACCACGGCGATGGCGATCACGGTGTTGATCAGGCCAGGGCCGAGGATGGCGACGATCGCCACGGCCAGCAGCAGGGACGGCAGGGCCAGCATGATGTCCATCAGGCGCATGATGGTCGGGCCGAGCACGCGCGGGAAGAACCCGGCGAGCAGGCCCAGCAGGATGCCCGGAATCAGCGACATCACCACCGACGACAAACCGATCATCAGCGACAGGCGCGAACCATTGATCAGGCGCGACAGCAGGTCGCGGCCCAGTTCGTCGGTGCCGAGCAGGAATTGCAGTTGCCCACCTTCCAGCCAGGCCGGCGGGGTCAGCAGGAAATCGCGGTACTGCTCGCTCGGATCGTGGGGGGCAACCCACGGGGCGAAGATGGCGCAGAAAATCACCAGCAGCATGAACATCAGGCCGGCGACGGCACCTTTGTTCTTGGAGAACGCTTGCCAGAATTCTTTGTACGGTGACGGGTACAGCAGGCTTTGATCGACTGCTACCGATGGAATTGGAGTGGTCATGTTCATGATCTCAGCGCTGATGACGGATGCGTGGGTTGGCAAAGCCGTAGAGGATGTCCACTACGAAGTTGACCACAATCACCAGGCAGGCGATTAACAGGATGCCGTTTTGCACGACGGGGTAATCCCGGGCGCCAATGGCTTCGATCAGCCATTTGCCGATGCCCGGCCACGAGAAGATGGTTTCGGTGAGGACCGCACCGGCCAGCAGGGTGCCGACTTGCAGGCCGACCACGGTCAGTACCGGAATCAGCGCGTTACGCAGACCGTGCACGAACACCACGCGCGATGGCGACAGGCCCTTGGCCTTGGCGGTGCGAATGTAGTCTTCACGCAGCACTTCGAGCATCGAGGAACGGGTCATCCGCGCGATCACCGCCAGCGGGATGGTGCCCAGCACGATGGCCGGCAGGATCAGGTGATGCAGGGCATCCAGGAACGCGCCGACGTCATCGGCCAGCAGCGTGTCGATCAGCATGAAGCCGGTGCGTGGCTCGATGTCGTACAGCAGGTCGATCCGCCCGGAAACCGGAGTCCAGCCAAGGCTCACCGAGAAGAACATGATCAGGATCAGGCCCCACCAGAAGATCGGCATCGAGTATCCCGCCAGGGAGACGCCCATCACCCCGTGGTCGAACAGGGACCCTCGCTTGAGTGCCGCGATCACCCCGGCCAGAAGGCCCAGGATGCCGGCGAACAACAGGGCGGCCATGGACAGTTCCAGGGTCGCGGGGAACAGGGAGGTGAACTCGCTCCACACGCTTTCACGGGTACGCAGGGATTCCCCGAGATCGCCGTGGGCCAGCTTGCCGATGTAATCCAGGTACTGGGCATACAGGGGTTTGTTCAGACCTAGGCGTTCCATTGCCTGAGCGTGCATTTCGGGATCGACCCTACGTTCTCCCATCATGACTTCTACGGGGTCGCCCGGGATCATGCGAATCAACGCGAAAGTCAGCAAGGTGATGCCGAAGAACGTGGGGATCAACAACCCCAGTCGGCGGGCAATAAAACTAAACATCGTGTGTTGTACCTCATCAGCCGGTTAGGCGTGCCCGGCATGCCTGGGTCAGGAATGCCGGGAGTTTTCTTATTACTTCACCTGGGTGGTGGCGAAGTTATTCGTGGTGAGGGGGCTAATGTGATAGCCCTCTACGTTGTTGCGCATTGCGGTAAACATTCTAGTGTGTGCCATGCTGATCCACGGCTGGTCCTGGTTGAAAATAACCTGCGCCTGCTCGTACAGGGCTGCACGCTCGGCCGGGTCGGTTTTTTCCCGGGCCTGATCGATCAGGGCCTGGAACTTGTCATTGCACCAGCGTGCGTAGTTTTCGCCGTTCTTGGCCGCTTCACAACTGAGCATAGGCGTCAGGAAGTTATCCGGGTCGCCGTTATCGCCCGCCCATCCGGCGGAAACCATATCGTGCTCGCCGTTTTTCGCGCGCTTGAGCATTTCGCCCCATTCCATCACGCGGATGTCGATCTTGATCCCGACCTTGGCCAGGTCGGCTTGCATCATCTGCGCGCCGAGCATCGGGTTAGGGTTGGTCGGACCGCCACCGTTGCGGGTGAACAGGGTGAAGGTGGTGCCTTCCGGTACGCCGGCTTCCTTGAGCAGGGCGCGAGCCTTGTCCAGATCGCGGGCCGGGTTCTTCAGGCTGTGGTTGTAGCCCAGAAGGGTGTCCGGGAACGGGTTGACCGCTGCGGTCGCATTGCCCTTGCCGAACAACGCATTGACGTACGCCTCTTTGTCGAAGGCGATGTCGATGGCTTTGCGCACCCGCACGTCACTCATGTACTTGTGCGTGGTGTTCATGGCGACGTAGGAAACGGTCATCGCGTTCAGTTCGTCGACCTTCAGGTTCGAGTCTTTCTTGATGCTCGGGATGTCATCCGGCTTCGGATACAGCGCGACCTGGCACTCGTTGGCCTTGAGCTTTTGCAGGCGCACGTTGTTGTCGGTGGCGATGGCCAGGATCAGCGCCTCGGCTGGCGGCTTGCCACGGAAGTAGTCCGGATTGGCCTTGAAGCGAACCTGGGCGTCCTTGTTGTAGCGCTGGAAGACGAACGGGCCGGTGCCGACTGGCTTGTTGTTGAGGTCGCCGGCCTTGTTGGCCTTGAGCAACTGGTCGGCGTACTCGGCAGAGTAGATCGACGAGAAGGCCATGGCGATGTCGGCCAGGAACGGCGCTTCGCGACGGGTCAGGGTGAACTTGACCGTGTTGTCGTCGACTTTCTCGACGCTCTTGAGCAGTTCCTTGAAACCCATGCTTTCAAAGTACGGGAAGCCCACGCTCGACAGTTTGTGCCACGGATGATTCGGGTCCAGCTGACGCTGGAAGCTCCAGACCACGTCGTCGGCATTCATGTCGCGGGTCGGCTTGAAGTAGTCGGTGGTGTGGAACTTGACGCCTTTACGCAGATGGAACGTGTAGCTCAGGCCGTCTTCGCTGATGTCCCAGGAGTCGGCCAGTGCCGGAATCACGTCGGTGGTACCGGGCTTGAAGTCTGCCAGGCGATTGAAGATGGTTTCGGCCACGGCATCGGCGGTGACTGCAGTCGTGTACTGGACCATGTCGAAGCCTTCGGGGCTGGCTTCCGTGCAAACCACCAGGGGTTTGGCCGAAACGCCGACAGCGACACTGAGCAACGCGGCCGCGATGGCCGCACGTAGGGGAAGCATTTTCATCAAGAACCCTCTGCAATCAGTTAAAAGACAAAAACCGAACGGCCGACTCGTCATTGAATCAGCCGTTCGGCACGTGCATTACAGGATGTTGAACGGAACCGTGGTCACGAGACGGAACTCGTTGATGCTGCCGTCAGCCTGGTTTTCGCTGGCACGGTGAGCGGTGTAGGTGCCGCGGATCGTGGTGGCCTTGAGCGGGCCGCTCTGCACGGCGTAGGTCGCGCCGATGCCGTATTCATAGTGGTGTTCGCCATCCTGGGACTGGATGCCGTCGTAACCCTTGCCTGCCACGCCGCCGTTGCCGGTGTAGTGAGTACCGTCGATGCCCCAGCCGCGAGCCTGGTAGATGTTGAACTTCAGGCCTGGCACGCCGTATTCGGCCATGTTCAGACCGTAGGCAACCTGGAACGATTTTTCGTTCGGGCCGTTGAAGTCCGACAGCAGGGAGTTGGCCAGGTAGATGCCGTTGGTTTCGTGCAGGTAGTCGAAGTACTCGTTACCGTTCACTTCCTGGTACGAGAAGGTCAGGGTATGGGCCTGGTGGGTCAGGCCGAACGACAGCGAGTAGGTGTCGTTGTCGATATCGCCGATCAGGGCTTTACCGGTTTCCTTGGTTTTGTAGTAGTTCAGGCCGGTGGTCAGGCTCAGTACCTGGCTGTCGCCCAGTACATGAGAGGCGCCTAAGTAGTACTGGTTCCAGATGTCTTCAGCCTGGGTCGCCCAGAGGCTGGTGGTCAGGCTGGCGAACGGGTTGTAAGTGATGCCGCCGGTGTAGACGTGGTCGGTTTCGACGATGCCGTTGGCGTATTCGGTGCGGAATTTGCGCTGGCTTTCTTCGGTACGCGGTGAGTTGCGGTCGAAGGTGGCCAGGTCGAAGGCCAGGTTGTTCAGCTCTTCGCTGTGGAGGGCCACACCCTGGAAGCTCGAAGGCAGTGCGCGGTTACCGATCACGTCGACCATCGGGCTGCTGAAGTTCATGCGGCCGGCGGTCAGGGTGCTGTTGGAGACACGGGCCTTGACGTTGGCCAGGCCCAGTTTGCTCCACTGGCCTTGAGCGTCGCCGCCCTCTTTGGTCAGGGTACGGTTGTTGCCCGCGCCTGGACGAGTGCCCGGTGCGCCACCGTTGTTGGATGCCAGGTCTTTGCGGTCCCGGTCCAGGGCAACGGCGTTGTAGGCGGCGATTTCAGTGCTGAAACCGACAGTGCCTTCGGTGAAGCCCGAGTTGTACTTGAGGATGGTGCCCTGGACCCAGTTGATCCGGCGATCGGTCGGGGTCGAAACGCCGTCCTTCTTGTAGGCGAACTTGGCGCCGCGATGCAGTTGCTCGTTGGCGTACCAGTTACGCGTGGTGCCGGTGATCGACTGGCCTTCGACAAAGCCGGTGGCTTCGCTTTGGGCGCTTTTCTCGTTCACGGTAACCGGGGTGAAAGCCTGGCTTTGGGTTTCTGCGTAAGCCGTGGCGGTTACGCTGCTTATGGCCAAGGCCAATAACGCGGTGCTGCTCAGTTTCATGGGTAAAGCTCCTTACTTTCTTTTTTTTATGCCGGTCTTTTTTTGTGATCCGGCTATTGGTTTAGAACTCATTCACGGCATCGCAAACGTTTGCTGTAAGCCAAATTGGCAAAAGACGGCAAAGCGTCTGCGTGAGGGCGGAAAATCCGCCCCCCGGCATTTCTGGCTAATCGGTTATTTTTCTATGCTGACACCCGAGAAAACGTTGCGACCGAACGGGCTCACCTTGAACCCTTCGATTTTGGCGCTCAGCGGCTGGTTGACCGTCGAGTGGGCGACTGGCGTGATCGGCACTTGCTGCTTGAGGTACTGCTGCGCCTGTTTGTAGAGCAGAGTGCGCTGGTCGCGGTCGGTGACGACCTTGGCCTGCTTGATCAGCTTGTCGTAAGCCGGATCACACCACATCGAGTAGTTGTTGCCGCCAATGGCATCGCAGCTGTAGAGGGTGCCCAGCCAGTTGTCCGGGTCCCCGTTGTCACCGGTCCAGCCAATCAGGCTGATGTCGTGTTCGCCATTCTTGGTGCGCTTGATGTACTCGCCCCACTCATAGCTGACGATCTTGACCTTGAGGCCGATCTTCGCCCAGTCAGCCTGGAGCATCTCGGCCATCAACTTGGCGTTGGGGTTGTACGGACGCTGGACCGGCATGGCCCAGAGGGTGATTTCGGTGCCTTCCTTGACGCCGGCAGCCTTGAGCAATTCCCTGGCTTTTTCCGGGTTGTAGGCGGCGTCCTTGATCGTGTCGTCGTAGGACCATTGGGTCGGCGGCATGGCGTTGACCGCCAGTTGCCCCGCACCCTGGTAGACGGCATTGAGAATGCCTTGCTTGTTCACCGCCATGTCCAGCGCCTGACGCACTTCGAGCTGGTCGAAGGGTTTGTGGCGCACGTTGTAGGCGATGTAGCCGAGGTTGAAGCCAGGCTTCTCGATCAGTTGCAGGGCCGGGTCGTTCTTCAGCGCGGTCACATCGGCAGGGCGCGGGTGCAGGGTGATCTGGCACTCGCCGGCCTTGAGTTTCTGCACGCGTACCGAGGCGTCGGTATTGATGGCGAAAATCAGGTTGTCGAGCTTGACCCGGCTCGGGTCCCAGTAATGCTGGTTGCCGGTGTAACGGATGTTCGAGTCTTTCTGGTAGCTCTTGAACACGAACGGCCCGGTGCCGATCGGCTTCTGGTTGATGTCGCTCGGCTTGCCCTCGGCCAGCAGCTGGTCGGCGTATTCGGCCGAAAGGATGGCGGCGAAGCTCATGGCGATGTTCTGGATGAACGCGGCGTCCACGCTGTTGAGCGTAAAGACCACGGTCAGCGGCCCGGTCTTTTCGACCTTGGCGATGTTCTTGTTCAGGCTCATGCCGTTGAAGTACGGAAACTCTGTCGGATAAGCCTTACGGAAAGGTTGTTGCGGATCGAGCATGCGATTGAAGGTGAACAGCACGTCATCGGCGCTGAAATCGCGGGTCGGCGTGAAGTACTTGGTGGTATGAAACTTCACCCCTTCGCGCAGGTGAAAGGTGTATTTGAGGCCGTCTTCGGAAATATCCCAGCTCGTGGCCAAGCCCGGTACGACGTTGGTCGCGCCTTTTTCAAACTCGGCCAACCGGTTGTACAGCGGCTCAGCGGCGTCGTTGTCGGTCGCAGTGGTGTACTGCGCCGTGTCGAAACCGGCGGGGCTGCCTTCGGAGCAGAACACCAGGCTGTTGTTGGCGGCCTGGCTGATGGAAGTGGCGGCCAACAGGCCGGTGCCCAGCAATGCGGATAAAACCAGGGTATGGCGCATAACGCTTCCTTTTCTCTCAAAGTGTTGTCAATGAGCCGCCGTCCCGTGCGCGGACGTAGAGGCATCACTGATTTCAAGCCATGCACACAGCAGTAACCGATGACCCACGCATGCACTGGTCGGATCCCGACGGTATGAGCCACGGGTCCGGCAGTAAATGCGTAGAGTCCTAAAGACTCGTAGGAAATGGCGACGCGTCCTCCCCCGATGCTGTAGTCAGCTGCGGATTTGGATGTAGGCGAATTCCTGCTTTCTCGGTAGATAAAGCAACGGCGACGTCAGAAACGTCGCCGTTGCAAAACCTTATTTGCTGACGCTGACGCCGTAGAAGGAGTTCAAGCCAAATGGGCTGATCTTGAAGTCCTGCACGTTGGCGCGCATGGGTTGGAACACCGTCGAGTGAGCGATAGGTGTCATAGGCACAGCATCTTTGAGGACGTGTTGCGCTTGTTTGTAGAGCTCGGTGCGCTTGCCTTGGTCTGAAGTGCGCTTGGCTTGCTTGACGATGTCGTCAAACTTCTTGTCGCACCATTTGGAGAAGTTGTTGCCTTCCAGCGAGTCGCAGCCGAACAGCACGTTCAGCCAGTTGTCCGGATCACCATTGTCACCGCTCCAGCCAATCAGCATCGCCTGGTTCTCGCCACCTTTGGAGCGCTTGATGTACTCGCCCCACTCGTAGCTCTGGATCTTGACCTTGAGGCCGATCTTGGACCAGTCGGACTGCAGCATTTCTGCCATCAGCTTGGCGTTCGGGTTGTATGGACGCTGTACCGGCATCGCCCACAGAACGATCTCGGTGCCATCCTTGACGCCGGCTTCCTTGAGCAGCTCCTTGGCTTTCTCAGGGTTGTACGGCGCATCCTTGATGGTGGTGTCGTAGGACCACTGGGTCGGCGGCATGGCGTTGACGGCCAGTTGGCCGGCGCCCTGGTACACGGAGTCGATGATCTGTTGCTTGTTGACCGCCATGTCCATTGCCTGGCGTACCTTCAGGTCAGCCAGCGGGTTCGCATCGGTTTGACCCTTGACCTTGGGCATCACGTTGTAGGCGATGTAGCCCAGGTTGAAACCGGCCTGGTCAGGCAGTTTCAGGTCCTTGTCTTCCTTCAGCGCCTTCAGGTCAGCCGGACGAGGGAACAGGGTGACCTGGCACTCGTTCTTCTTCAGCTTCTGGATACGTACCGACGGGTCGGTGGTGATGGCGAAGATCAGGTTGTCGATCTTCACGTCGTCAGGCTTCCAGTAGTCCTTGTTCCCGGTGTAGCGGATGTTGGAATCTTTCTGGTAGCTCTTGAATACGAACGGGCCGGTGCCGATCGGCTTCTGGTTGATGTCGGCGGTCTTGCCATCCTTGAGCAGCTGGGCAGCGTACTCGGCGGACTGGATCGAGGCGAAGCTCATGGCCATGTTCTGGATGAACGCGGCATCAACGTCTTTGAGGGTGAACTTGACCGTGTGGTCGTCGACTTTATCGATCTTGGTGATGTTGGTATCCATCCCCATGTCGGTGAAGTACGGGAATTCGGTCGGGTACGCTTTGCGGAACGGGTCATCCTTGTTAATCATGCGATTAAAGGTGAACAGCACGTCGTCGGCGTTGAACTCACGAGTTGGCTTGAAATACGGGGTGGTGTGGAACTTGACGCCTTCACGCAGGTGAAAGGTGTAGCTCAGGCCGTCATCGGAGATGTCCCACTTGGTCGCCAAACCAGGAATAACGGCGGTGCCGCCGCGCTCGAACTGGGTGAGGCGGTTGAACATGGTTTCTGCAGAGGCGTCGAAGTCGGTTCCGGTGGTGTATTGACCTGGATCGAAACCGGCCGGGCTCCCTTCGGAGCAGAACACCAGGTTAGTCGCTGCTTGGGCGAACGGTGCGCTGGCTAACAAGCTTGCGCCAACTAAGAACGGAATGACCGCGTGTTTAAGCATGGTGGCCTCATGATTTGTTGTCATTTTTGGAATTAGAGGACGACCTCGTGAGTCGTGCCTGCGGATACTTATGCAGGGGCCATACCCAATGCAAGATCCAGAGTGACTACAAGCCTTAAACGGTGGTACGAACGTACCTTAATGTCGCATTTGTATAAAACCTGACGCATATGACCGTTTGCGCGGCATATTTACGGTGTAAACGACGCACTTTTAGGGTGCGCTCCTGACTCGGGTTGCTCCCGCGTGGGGCGGGGGTGTTACTTATTCATACCCCGGATTGTGGGGTGGGCATGGCGTGAATAAGAGTGGTTATTGTTGCACTGATAGTGGCCAATCGACGGCTTTTCTCGGGTGGACCCATCCAGTTATAGCTCATGCCTGAAAACTGCCAAAAAAAACGGCGATCATTTTTATGATCGCCGTTCTTGTTTACGGGCTATCGATTCAAGGCATCAGCACTTCAATCGAGCCATCGGCGGTCATGCTGACCTGGCTGGTGCCGGCCTCGACATCCGGCGTCACCGGTGCGCTGTCCATGGCGGCGGCTTTCATCATCATTGGCGCGCGCAGGTAAGGCTGTGGATAACCGTTGCTGTTGAGGTTCAGGTTGACGATCTTGTAGCTCTTGCCGCCCAGAGCATCAGTCGCAAGCTGGGCGCGGGCCTTGAAGGCGGTCACGGCGTCCTTGAGCAAGGCGTCTTCGCTGGCCTTGCGGGTCGGGGTGGCGATGGCGAAGTCCATGCCACCCATTTTCAGGTCGGTGAGCAGTTCGCCGGTCAGTTTCGACAGTGCGGCGAAGTCCGGGCTTTCCAGGCGCAATTCGGCGCGCTCGCGCCAGCCGGTGATTTTCTGTCCCTTGGTGTCGTAGATCGGGTAGCTGTTGCGGCTGCCCTGGCGCAGGGTGATGTCCTTGACTTGCTTGGCCTTGGCCAGCGCCTTGTTCATGGTGGTGCTGACGTCGGCGGCGAGTTTGGCCGGGTCGGTGTTCTGTTCTTCGGTGTAGAGGGTCACGATCATCAGGTCGCGGGCCACTTCCTGACTGACTTCGGCGCGCAGGGAAATCTGGTTGTAATGAAGCTCGTCGGCGGCCAGGGCCGGGAGGCTGGCGACGGTGCCAACGCTCAGGGCGAGGAGGGCGGCGCTGCGGCGGAATGTGTGCATGAAGGCTCCTTGAAAGGTGCGCAGGGGTATGGTCCGGGCCTGCGTGAAACCATCAGACTCTAGCTTTTATGCTCCGGTTCGCACAGTTACAACTTCTATACAGATGCATCCCTGTAGGAGCGAGCTTGCTCGCGAAAAAACCGAAAGCGCCACAGGGTATCAGGACTCCCTCGTAATCGTTGACGACCATCGCGAGCAAGCTCGCTCCTACAGGCATGTGGCCGTTTGCCGCACTTTTGCCTGTCAGCCCCCGCGCTTGGTTATACTCCCGGCGATCCGCCTGGAGCGCTCATCAGGAGAGCTCATGCTCGCCCCCGTTCAAATCACTTCCGCCACTCGCCAGAACCTCTGGCGGCTGACGTTCATCCGCACGTTGGTGCTGGCCGCCCAGGCCGGTTCCGTTGGCCTGGCCTACTGGTTCGAATTGCTGCCACTGCCCTGGTTTCAACTGGCGGCGACACTCGCCTGTTCAATGCTGCTGTGCGTGTTCACGGCGATTCGCCTGCGCACCTCGTGGCCGGTGACCGAGCTTGAATACGCCGTGCAACTGGCCTGCGACCTGTTTATCCACAGCGCATTGCTGTACTTCTCCGGTGGCTCGACCAACCCCTTCGTGTCCTATTACCTGGTGCCGCTGACCATTGCCGCGGTGACGTTGCCATGGCGTTATTCGGTGATCCTGTCGGGTATCGCGCTGACGATGTACACGCTGTTGCTGGCGCAGTTCTACCCGCTGCAAACCTTCCCGATCGCTCGGGAAAACCTGCAGGTGTATGGGATGTGGTTGAGCTTCGCCCTTGCCGCCGCAGTGATCACCTTCTTCGCCGCGCGCATGGCAGAAGAACTGCGTCGCCAGGAAGAGCTGCGCGCCATCCGTCGCGAAGAAGGCCTGCGCGATCAGCAACTGCTGGCCGTGGCCACCCAGGCCGCCGGCGCGGCCCATGAGCTGGGCACGCCGCTGGCGACCATGAGTGTGCTTCTCAAGGAAATGCGTCAGGATCATCATGACCCGATGTTGCAGGACGACCTGAGCGTGCTGCAGGATCAGGTCAAGCTGTGCAAGCAAACCTTGCAGCAACTGGTGCGCGCCGCCGAGGCCAATCGCCGGTTGGCGGTGGAAATGCAGGACGTTACCGATTGGCTCGATGAAGCCCTCAATCGCTGGCACCTGATGCGCCCGGAAGCCAGTTATCGCTTCCAGCGCCTCGGCCAGGGCCCGGTCCCCCGCATGGCGCCGCCGCCAGACCTGACCCAGGCTTTGCTGAATCTGTTGAACAACGCTGCCGATGCCTGCCCCGAAGGGCTGCAAGTGACGCTGGACTGGGACTGGGAAAACCTCACCATCAGCATTCGTGACCATGGCGCCGGTGTGCCGCTGGCCATCGCCGAGCAAATCGGCAAACCGTTTTTTACCACCAAGGGCAAAGGTTTCGGCCTGGGCCTGTTTTTGAGCAAGGCCAGCGTGACACGCGCCGGCGGCTCAGTGAAACTCTACAGTCATGAGGAAGGTGGCACGCTCACCGAGCTGCGCCTGCCCCGTGTCGCCCGAGGAGACGAACATGAGTGAAGAGATCCAAGTCGAAGGCGAAGAACTGCCGCATTTGTTGCTGGTCGATGACGACGCCACATTCACCCGCGTCATGGCCCGCGCCATGGCTCGCCGCGGTTTTCGCGTCAGCACTGCCGGTTCCGCCGAGGAAGGCCTGGAGCTGGCCAAGGCCGATCTGCCGGATTACGCCGCCCTGGACCTGAAGATGGACGGCGATTCCGGCCTGGTGCTGCTGCCCAAGTTGCTGGAAATGGACCCGGAAATGCGCGTGGTGATCCTCACCGGTTATTCGAGCATTGCCACCGCCGTGGAGGCGATCAAGCGCGGTGCCTGCAACTACCTGTGCAAACCGGCGGACGCCGACGACGTGCTGGCGGCGCTGCTGTCCGAGCACGCCGACCTCGACAGCCTGGTGCCAGAAAACCCGATGTCCGTGGACCGCCTGCAGTGGGAGCACATCCAGCGCGTGCTGACCGAGCACGAAGGCAACATCTCCGCCACGGCCCGTGCCCTGGGCATGCACCGCCGCACCCTGCAGCGCAAACTGCAGAAGCGTCCCGTTCGTCGCTGAACATGCGCTGAACGAATGCGGGCCGTATCTCGCGACAAACCGGACCGATCATCTATGATCGGTTCGTGTGTGTGTTTTTCTCTATCGAGCCTTATCCATGAATCAGAACGCTGAGTATTCCGCGGTCAACGACGCCGTGCGCGGGCAGTTTTTTCGCAAAGTGTGGGCGATGATCACGCCTTACTGGCGTAGTGAAGAGAAGGTCAAGGCCTGGACACTGTTGATCGCGGTGATTGCGCTGTCGCTGATCAGCGTGGGGATCTCGGTGTGGTTCAACACCTGGTACAAGGACTTCTACAACGCCCTGCAAAAGAAGGACGAGGCCGCATTCTGGCAACTGATCCTGTACTTCTGCGCGATTGCGGCGGTGGCGATTATCGGCGCGGTGTATCGGCTGTACCTGACGCAGATGCTGACGATCCGCTGGCGGGCGTGGCTTACTGAAAAGCACTTTGCACGCTGGCTCGCCGACAAGAATTACTACCAGCTGGAGCAGGGCGGTTACACCGATAACCCGGACCAGCGGATTTCCGAAGACCTCAACAACTTCACCTCCAACACCCTTGAACTGGGTATCGGACTGCTGCGCAATATCGTCAGCCTGGTGTCGTTCTCGATCATTCTGTGGGGCGTGTCGGGCAGCATTGAAGTATTCGGCATCACCATTCCCGGCTACATGTTCTGGTGCGTGCTGGTTTACGCGGTGGTCGGCAGCTGGTTGACGCATTTGATCGGTCGTCGCCTGATCGGCCTGAACAACCAGCAACAACGCTTCGAAGCCGACCTGCGTTTCTCCATGGTGCGAATTCGCGAGAATGCCGAAAGCATCGCGCTGTACAACGGCGAACCGAACGAAAACCGTCGGTTGAGCAGCCGCTTCGGGATGGTCTGGCATAACTTCTGGGACATCATGAAGGTGTCCAAGCGCCTGACGTTCTTCACCGCCGGTTACAGCCAGGCTGCCATCATCTTCCCCTTCATGGTTGCCGCGCCGCGTTACCTTTCCGGCAAGATCGAACTGGGCGAACTGATGCAAATCAGCTCGGCGTTCGGCAATGTGCAGGAAAGTTTCAGCTGGTTTATCAGTGCCTACCAGAGCCTCGCTTCCTGGCGCGCCACCTGTGATCGTCTGTTGAGCTTCCACCAGGCCATGCGTGACAACGAAGAGCGTGCGCCGGCCATCGACGTACAGAATTCGGGCTCGGTGTTGAAGGTGCACAACCTCGGCCTCGACCTGGCTGAAGGTCGTCACCTGCTGACCAACGCCGACATGACCGTGAAGGAGGGCGAGCGTGTGATGCTCAGCGGTCGTTCCGGCAGCGGCAAATCGACCCTGCTGCGGGCGATGGGGCATCTGTGGCCGACCGGCCACGGCAGTATTCGCCTGCCATCGGCGCGCTACCTGTTCCTGCCGCAAAAACCGTATTTGCCGATTGGCACCCTGCGTGATGTCCTGAGTTATCCACAGCCAGGCGATACCTATCCGAACGAGCGCTACGCGCAGGTGCTGGAAACCTGCCGCTTGCCGCACCTGATTGCCCGTCTCGACGAAGCCAACCACTGGCAGCGCATGTTGTCGCCAGGTGAGCAGCAGCGCCTGGCCTTTGCCCGTGCGCTGCTTTATGCACCGCAATGGCTGTACATGGACGAAGCGACCTCGGCAATGGACGAAGAGGACGAGGCCACGCTGTATCAGGCGCTGATCGATGAGTTGCCGGGGCTGAGCATTGTCAGCGTCGGCCATCGCAGCAGCCTGAAGCGTTTCCATCCGCGGCACATTCGTATCGAGAATGGCCATTTGGTGGACCAGGCCGTGACTGCATAACCACCACAAATCCCAATGTGGGAGCGGGCTTGCTCGCGAAAGCGGTCTGACATTCGATATTGATGGTGTCTGACACATCGCCTTCGCGAGCAAGCCCGCTCCCACAGGGGGCAGTGCTCATCTTGACGGTGATCGTACAACTGCGTTGCGTTATGATGCGCTTTCAGCAGCCGCATTTTTCGAGACAGATGTTCACCATGGAAAACCCGAACGACGCACCACGCCTCCCACGCAAGCGCCGCAGCCTCGCTCAGGAACTGGTGACGGTGCTGTCCGAGCAGATCCGCGACGGTCATCTCAAGCGTGGCGACAAATTGCCCACCGAGTCGGCCATCATGGATGCCCATGGTGTCAGCCGCACGGTGGTGCGCGAAGCGATTTCCCGTTTGCAGGCGGCAGGGCAAGTGGAAACCCGCCACGGTATCGGCACCTTCGTGCTCGACACGCCGAGCCCGAGCGGTTTCCGTATCGACCCGGCGACCGTGGTGACCTTGCGAGATGTGCTGGCGATCCTGGAACTGCGCATCAGCCTGGAAGTGGAGTCCGCCGGGCTGGCGGCGCAACGTCGCAGTGCGGAACAACTGGCCAACATGCGCGCCGCCCTTGATGCCTTGAATGAAAGTGCTGCTCACGCCTGTGACGCCGTGGCTTCGGACTTCGCCTTCCACCTCGAAATCGCGCTGTCCACCGGCAACCGCTATTTCACCGACATCATGACCCACCTGGGCACCAGCATCATTCCGCGCACACGGCTGAACTCCGCGCGCCTGGCCCATGACGACCAGCAGCACTACATGAGTCGCCTGAGCCGTGAGCATGAGGAAATCTACGACGCCATTGCCCGTCAGGATTCCGATGCGGCGCGGGCCGCCATGCGTTTGCACCTGACCAACAGCCGTGAGCGGTTGCGTCATGCCCATGAAGAGGCTGAGGCGCAGCGGGGCTGAGTGTTCTGATTCCAATCCTGTATTGGCTGACAGATTGCCTTCGCGAGCAAGCCCGCTCCCACATTTGATCTGCGTCGTTCACAAATAGTGAGTTCGCAGAAATTCAAATGTGGGAGCGGGCTTGCTCGCGAAGAGGCCGTAAGCCATCCCACAAAACCTTCAGTCAGCCTCTCTTTTACTTATCCCTTGCTTCAATCTTCCGACAACGTATCTCTTGAGCGCCTGTTTTTCGAGGTGTGATCATTCCTGTTCTCCTCCGTATAAACCCTCTAGAACCCGGACTCGACGTATTTCTTGTCGAACAATTTTTCCTCGCAGCGATGAAATGCAGTTGACGGTTGTATTTTAAGTTGTACGATGACCTACAACTTCAGCGCGGGCTGAACGGTTTTTCACACAACGTCGCAATTCAGGGTGTTCGAATAATGAATCCACAAGAACTGAAGTCCATCCTCTCTTCCGGTCTGCTGTCTTTCCCGGTTACCGATTTCAATGCGCAGGGCGACTTCAACCGCGCTGGCTATATCAAGCGTCTGGAATGGCTGGCCCCATACGGCGCCTCGGCGCTGTTCGCCGCAGGCGGCACCGGTGAGTTCTTCTCTCTGGCGGCCAGCGAATATTCGGAAATCATCAAGACTGCGGTCGATACCTGCGCTACCAGCGTGCCAATCCTGGCCGGTGTCGGTGGTTCGACCCGCCAGGCCATCGAATACGCACAGGAAGCCGAGCGTCTGGGCGCCAAGGGCCTGTTGCTGCTGCCGCACTACCTGACCGAAGCCAGCCAGGACGGCGTTGCCGCCCACGTTGAGGCCGTGTGCAAGTCGGTCAACATCGGCGTGGTGGTCTACAACCGTAACGTCTGCCGCCTGACCGCGCCGCTGCTGGAACGTCTGGCCGAGCGCTGCCCGAACCTGATCGGCTACAAGGATGGCCTGGGTGATATCGAGTTGATGGTGTCGATCCGTCGCCGCCTCGGTGATCGCTTCAGCTACCTGGGTGGCTTGCCGACCGCCGAAGTCTACGCCGCGGCCTACAAGGCGCTGGGCGTACCGGTCTACTCCTCGGCGGTGTTCAACTTCATCCCGAAAACCGCGATGGATTTCTACCACGCGATCGCTCGTGACGATCACGCCACCGTCGGCAAGATCATCGACGACTTCTTCCTGCCGTACCTGGACATCCGTAACCGCAAGGCCGGCTATGCCGTGAGCATCGTCAAGGCCGGGGCAAAAATTGCCGGCTACGACGCAGGTCCTGTGCGTGCACCGCTGACCGATCTGACCGGCGAAGAGTACGAAATGCTCGCCGCGCTGATCGACAAGCAGGGTGCGCAGTAACACATCCGATTAAGTAAGGCCGCTGAGCAATCAGCGGCCTTTTGCGTGAGGAGATCTCAAAGTGGCAGATGCAAATCGTTTCGATAACTACATCAACGGCGAGTGGGTTGCCGGTGGCGACTATTCGACCAACATCAACCCGTCCGAACTGAGCGACGCCATCGGCGACTACGCCAAGGCTGACCTGGCTCAGGTCCGTGCCGCCATCGACGCCGCCCGTGCCGCGTTCCCGGCCTGGTCCACTTCCGGCATTCAGGCGCGTCACGATTCCCTGGACAAAGTCGGTACTGAAATCCTCGCCCGTCGCGAAGAGCTCGGCACTCTGCTGGCCCGGGAGGAGGGCAAGACCCTGCCTGAAGCCATCGGCGAAGTGACCCGCGCCGGTAATATCTTCAAGTTCTTCGCCGGCGAGTGCCTGCGCCTGTCCGGCGACTACCTGCCGTCGGTGCGTCCGGGCGTCAACGTTGAAGTCACTCGCGAAGCCCTGGGCGTGGTCGGTCTGATCACCCCGTGGAACTTCCCGATTGCCATCCCGGCATGGAAAATCGCCCCGGCCCTGGCCTACGGCAACTGCGTCGTGCTGAAACCCGCGGACCTGGTTCCAGGTTGCGCCTGGGCCCTGGCTGAAATCATCTCCCGCGCAGGCTTTCCTGCCGGGGTGTTCAACCTGGTGATGGGCAGCGGTCGCGTGGTGGGCGATGCGCTGGTCCACAGCCCGAAAGTCGACGGCATCAGCTTCACCGGTTCCGTGGGCGTGGGTCGTCAGATCGCCGTCAGCTGCGTATCGCGCCAGGCCAAGGTCCAGCTGGAAATGGGCGGCAAGAACCCGCAGATCATTCTCGACGACGCCGACCTCAAGCAAGCGGTCGAGTTGTCGGTACAGAGTGCGTTCTACTCCACTGGCCAGCGTTGCACCGCTTCCAGTCGCTTTATCGTCACCGCTGGCATCCACGACCAGTTCGTCGAAGCCATGGCCCAGCGCATGAGATCGATCAAGGTTGGTCACGCGCTGAAGGCCGGCACCGACATCGGTCCGGTGGTTTCCCAGGCTCAGCTTGAACAGGACATGAAGTACATCGACATCGGCCAGTCCGAAGGTGCGCGTCTGGTCAGCGGCGGTGGTCTGGTGACGTGTGACACCGAGGGCTACTTCCTCGCGCCAACCCTGTTTGCCGACAGCGAAGCTTCGATGCGCATCAGCCAGGAAGAGATCTTCGGCCCGGTGGCCAACATTGTGCGCGTCGCCGACTACGAAGCTGCGCTGGCCATGGCCAACGACACCGAGTTCGGGCTGTCGGCGGGTATCGCTACCACGTCCTTGAAGTACGCCAACCACTTCAAGCGCCACTCCCAGGCCGGGATGGTGATGGTCAACCTGCCGACCGCCGGTGTGGATTACCACGTTCCGTTCGGTGGGCGTAAAGGTTCATCCTATGGATCACGTGAGCAAGGTCGCTATGCGCAAGAGTTCTACACGGTCGTGAAAACCAGCTACATCGGTTCGTAAGGCAACACCCCTGTTGTAGGAGCGAGCTTGCTCGCGATGGTCGTGAGGTCGCGGCGGTAAACCTGATGCCCCGCGTCATCGTTGACCACCATCGCGAGCAGAGCTCGCCCCTACAGGGGAAACAAAGATTCACCCGCGCATAAAAATAATCAGTGGGAGTACATCTACATGCAATCGACCCAGAAGCCGACTCACGTCCGCTATTTGATCCTGCTCATGCTTTTCCTCGTGACCACGATCAATTACGCCGACCGGGCTACCATCGCAATCGCCGGCTCCAGCCTGCAGAAAGACCTCGGCATCGACGCCGTTACCCTTGGCTACATCTTCTCCGCATTCGGTTGGGCGTACGTGGCCGGGCAAATTCCCGGTGGCTGGCTGCTGGACCGTTTCGGTTCGAAAAAAATCTACGCACTGAGCATCTTCACCTGGTCGCTGTTCACCGTGCTGCAGGGTTATGTCGGCGAGTTCGGCATGTCCACCGCCGTGGTCGCGCTGTTCATGCTGCGCTTTTTGGTGGGCCTGGCCGAGGCGCCATCCTTCCCGGGTAACGCACGTATCGTGGCGGCCTGGTTCCCGACCGCTGAACGCGGCACCGCCTCGGCGATCTTCAACTCGGCGCAGTACTTTGCCACTGTGTTGTTCGCACCGCTGATGGGCTGGATCGTCTACAGCTTCGGCTGGCAGCACGTGTTCATCGTCATGGGCGTGATCGGCATCATCTTCTCCGGGATCTGGCTGAAAGTGATCTACAGCCCGCGCCAGCACCCGATGATCAACGAGGCCGAGTTCAAGCACATCGCGGACAACGGCGGCATGGTCGACATGGACCAGGACAAGGGCAAAAAGACCGACGGTCCGAAATGGGACTACATCCGCCAGCTGCTGACCAATCGCATGATGCTCGGCGTGTATCTGGGCCAGTACTGCATCAACGGCATCACCTACTTCTTCCTGACCTGGTTCCCGGTGTACCTGGTGCAGGAACGCGGCATGACCATCCTCAAGGCCGGTTTCATCGCCTCCTTGCCGGCGATCTGCGGTTTCATCGGTGGTGTGCTCGGCGGGGTGATTTCCGATTACCTGTTGCGCAAAGGCCACTCCCTGACCTTCGCCCGCAAGGCGCCGATCATTGCCGGCCTGCTGGTTTCCAGCAGCATCGTGGCGTGCAACTACGTCGACGTTGAATGGATGGTCGTCGGCTTCATGGCCCTGGCGTTCTTCGGTAAAGGCGTGGGCGCGTTAGGTTGGGCGGTGGTATCCGACACCTCGCCGAAGCAGATCGCCGGTCTGAGCGGTGGCCTGTTCAACACCTTCGGTAACATTGCATCCATCACCACGCCGATCGTGATCGGCTACATCATCAGCTCCACCGGTTCGTTCAAATGGGCGCTGGTGTTCGTCGGTTGCAACGCGCTGGTCGCGGTGTTCAGCTACCTGGTGATCGTGGGCCCGATCAAGCGTGTGGTGCTCAAAGAGCCACCAGCGAACGGTACTGAAGCCCCTGGCAAATTGTCTCAAGCGCATTCCTGAGGAGCGGCGTCATGCAGTTGATTGAACATTCCGACTCGCCGCGCTACATCCGCCTTCACGAGCGGGACAACGTGGTGATCGTGGTCAACGATCAGGGTGTACCGGCCGGCACCGAGTTTGCGGACGGCCTGGTTACCGTGGACTTCGTGCCACAGAGCCACAAGGTCACCCTGGAGGATATTCCAGAGGGTGGCCAAGTGATTCGTTACGGCCAGGTCATTGGCTATGCCTTGCAGCCGATCCCCCGTGGCAGTTGGGTCAAGGAAGATCAACTGCGCATGCCGACCGCGCCACCGCTGGACAGCCTGCCGCTGTCCACCGATGTGCCGGCCGCGCAAGCACCGCTGGAAGGTTTCACCTTCGAGGGTTATCGCAACGCCGACGGCACCGTTGGCACGCGCAACATTCTTGGCATCACCACCACCGTGCAGTGCGTGACCGGGGTGCTGGATCATGCGGTCAAGCGCATCAAGGATGAGTTGCTGCCCAAGTACCCGCACGTCGATGACGTGGTGGCGCTGACCCACAGCTACGGCTGTGGCGTGGCGATCACCGCCACCGACGCGTACATCCCGATCCGCACCGTGCGCAACCTGGCACGCAACCCGAACCTGGGTGGCGAAGCCTTGGTGATCAGCCTGGGTTGCGAGAAATTGCAGGCCGGGCAGGTGATGCACGACAACGACAGCTCGGTGGATCTCAGCGAGCCTTGGTTGTACCGCTTGCAGGACTCCAGTCACGGTTTCACCGAGATGATCGAGCAGATCATGGAACTGGCCGAGACGCGCTTGAAGAAGCTCGATCAGCGTCGCCGGGAAACCGTGCCGGCGTCCGAGCTGATCCTGGGCATGCAATGCGGCGGCAGTGATGCGTTCTCCGGCATCACCGCCAACCCGGCGCTCGGTTATGCCTCTGACCTGCTGCTGCGGGCCGGTGCGACGGTGATGTTTTCTGAAGTCACCGAAGTGCGCGATGCCATTTACCTGCTGACCTCCCGCGCGGAAAACCAGGATGTCGCCCAGGAACTGGTGCGGGAAATGGACTGGTACGACCGCTACCTGGCCAAGGGCGAGGCGGATCGCAGTGCCAACACCACGCCGGGCAACAAGAAGGGCGGATTATCGAACATTGTCGAGAAATCCCTGGGATCGATCGTCAAGTCCGGTAGCAGCGCGATCAATGGCGTGCTTGGCCCTGGCGAGCGTTTCAAGCGCAAAGGCCTGATCTTCTGCGCGACCCCGGCCAGCGACTTTGTCTGCGGGACCTTGCAGTTGGCGGCGGGGATGAACCTGCACGTGTTCACCACCGGTCGCGGCACGCCTTACGGGCTGGCCATGGCGCCGGTCGTCAAGGTCTCGACCCGGACCGAACTGGCGCAACGCTGGCCGGACCTGATCGACATCGACGCCGGGCGCATTGCCACCGGCCGCGCCTCGATCGAGGAACTTGGCTGGGAGCTGTTCCACTACTACCTGGACGTGGCCAGCGGCAAGAAACAGACCTGGGCCGAGCAGCACAAGCTGCATAACGACATCACCCTGTTCAACCCGGCGCCGATCACTTAAGACCGAGTCGCCTGCTTCGCGAGCAAGCCCGCTCCCACACTGGATTGTCGTCGCGCACAAATTTTGTGTTCGACACTGATCAAATGTGGGAGCGGGCTTGCTCGCGAAGGCGATCTAGCAGGCGCCGAAGTGTCCAGTGGCTTATCATTAGCCCCCTAACGACGCCCACCCCAAGGTCCTCCCGGCATGCTGGCAATTTTCCTCGAAACCCTGAACATCACCGCGCCGGTGTTTGCCATGCTGTTTCTGGGGGTGTTGCTCAAGCGCATCGACTGGATCAACGACAACTTCATCCACACGGCGTCGGCCCTGGTGTTCAACGTCACCATGCCGGCGTTGCTGTTTCTGGGTATCCTGCATGCCGACCTGCACGCGGCGTTGCAGCCGGCGCTGCTGATCTATTTCTCCCTCGCGACCCTGGTGTGTTTTGCCATCGCCTGGGGCTGGGCGATCTGGAAGTGTCCGCGGGAAGATCGTGGGATCTACACCCAGGGGGCCTTTCGCGGTAACAACGGGGTCATCGGCCTGGCGCTGGCGGCAAGCATGTACGGCGACTACGGGATTTCCCTCGGGGCGATCCTCGCGGCGCTGGTGATCCTGTTCTACAACACCCTCTCGACCATCGTGCTGGCGGTGTACAGCCCGGTGATCAAGTCCGATCCGTGGAGCATCTGCAAAAGCGTGTTCAGCAATCCGCTGATCATCAGCGTGATCGCGGCTGCGCCATTTGCCTATTTCAAGATCGGCTTGCCGGGCTGGCTGGAGACCTCCGGCCAGTACCTGGCGCAAACCACCTTGCCGCTGGCGCTGATCTGCATCGGCGGCACGCTGTCGCTGGCCGCACTGCGCAAAAGCGGCAACATGGCGCTGAGTTCAAGCCTGGTGAAGATGATCGGCTTGCCGGTGCTGGCGACGCTGGGGGCGTGGTTGTGGGGTTTTCGCGGTGCAGAGTTGGGGATTCTGTTTCTGTACTTCGGTAGCCCGACTGCCGCCGCCAGTTTCGTCATGGCCCGGGCGGCGGACGGCAATCACGAGTTGGCGGCGGCGATCATCGTGATCACCACGCTGATGGCGGCGGTCACCACCAATATCGGGATCTTCTTTTTGCAGTGGGGTGGGTGGATCTAGCCTGACTCAAGCAGTGTTCTTTAGAACCATTCGCGAGCAAGCCCGCTCCCACAGGGGATTGCGTTCCAAATGTGGGAGCGGGCTTGCTCGCGAAGACGGCGGAACTGTCACAGCCCCTTTCGGATAATTACTCCGGCTTCTGGTAACTATCAATCACTTCCTGCGCCGCCCGAAACGCATCAATCGCCGCCGGCACACCGGCATACACCGCACAATGCAGCAACGCCTCGCGAATCTCATCCACAGTGCAGCCGTTGTTCAGCGCACCGCGCACGTGACCTTTCAATTCCTGCGGGCACTTGAGTGCAGTCAGGGCGGCGAGGGTGATCAGGCTGCGGGTCTTCAGCGGCAGGCCTTCGCGATTCCACACACCGCCCCAGGCGTGTTCGTTGACGAAATCCTGCAGCGGCTGGGTGAATTCGGTGGCATTGCCCAGTGCGCGGTCGACGAAGGCGTCGCCCATCACTTGGCGGCGGACTTCAACGCCGGGTTTTTTATTCTCGGTCATGGGACTTCCTTCTTATGGTGTTGGCGACGCCAGGCGCGTAGCGACGTGAACAGCAAAAACGCCACCAGCGCCGGCAGGACGAAAAACAGCATCAAGTGTTCCAGCTTGCCGGCCAGTGGCATGCCGGTGGTGAAGGACACCACGTGCAGCCCATACGCCAGGTACAAACCCAGAAACAGCAAGCCTTCGGCGCGGGTCACCCGGTAGCCGGTGTAGAACAGCGGCAGGCACAGTACCGCGACGCCGAGCATCACCGGCAGGTCGAAATCCAGGGCGTTGGGCGATACCGACAGCGGCGACGGTGCCACCAGCGCGGTAAAACCGAGCACACCCAGGAGGTTGAACAGGTTGCTGCCAATCACGTTGCCCACGGCAATATCGCGCTCGCCGCGTATGGCTGCGATCAACGAAGTGGCCAGCTCAGGCAGTGAGGTGCTGACGGCGACGATGGTCAGGCCGATAATCCGTTCCGACAACCCAAGATCGGTGGCAACCACAACGGCTGCACCCAGCAACAAGTGCCCGGCGTACACCAGCATTGCCAACCCGGCGACGATCATCAGCAGACTGCTCAGCCATGGCGCCTCGCCGTGGTGGTCATGGCTCGATACCGGCCGACCCGAATGCCGTGACTGGCGCAGCAACAAGCCCAGGTAAACGGCCAGCGCCATCAGTAGCATCACACCGTCGGCGCGGGTCAGCTCTTCATTCCAGGCGAGTACGAACACCAGCAGGCTGGCGCCGATCATCAACGGAATATCCAGGCGCACCAATTGCCGGGAAACCCGCAAAGGAATGATCAGCGCGGACAACCCGAGGGTGACGAGGATGTTGAAAATGCTGCTGCCGATCACACTGCCGACGGCGATGTCGGCATTGTGCGCCAGGGTCGCTTGCAGGCTGACTGCCATCTGCGGTGCGCTGCTGCCGAGGGCGACAATGGTCAGGCCGATGATCAGCGGTCGTATGTGCAACCGCGCGGCGATGCGTACGGCGGCGCGCACCATCAATTCGGCGCCGACAATCAGCAGGAGCAATCCGCTGAGCAATTCGATCACACTGATCAGGGGTAAATCGGCTAGTCCGAAAATGGTCGGGGCTCCATCGGTCAGTCGTCGAGGGCTTGCACGCGAACCTTCGCAGTGCCGCTGCGCAGCATGCCCAGGCGCTCGGCGGCTTCCCGGGACAGGTCGATCAGGCGGCCACGGGTGTGTGGCCCGCGATCATTGATGCGTACCACGCAGGATTTGTCGTTATTCAGATTGGTGACCTTCACCCGTGTACCAAAGGGTAGCTGGCGATGGGCGGCGGTCATGGAATTCATGTTGAAACGCTCGCCGTTGGCGGTGCGTTTGCCTTGGTGTTTGGCGCCGTAGTACGAAGCCACGCCGGTTTTGTCGTAGCCATGCGGATCGACGGTGTCGGTGCTGGCGCAACCGGCCAGGAGCGAGAGGAGGGCGCAGGCGCTGAACAGACGCTTCATTTGGGCGTTCCAAAAAACAAATGTGGGAGCGGGCTTGCTCGCGAATGCATTCTGACAGTCAACATTGAATTGAGTGCCAAACCGCATTCGCGAGCAAGCCCGCTCCCACAGGGAATGGAGCCAGATTTTAGAGCTGGCTCCATCCTCATCAGCCTTCGAGCTTGCTTTTGAGCAGTTCGTTGACCTGTTGCGGGTTGGCCTTGCCTTTGGAGGCTTTCATGGCCTGGCCGACAAAGAAGCCGAACATCTTGCCGCGCTTGGCTTCGTCTGCCGCGCGGTATTGTTCGACCTGCTCGGCGTTGGCCGCGAGCATTTCGTCCAGCACCGCCGAGATGGCGCCGGTGTCGGTCACTTGCTTGAGGCCGCGCTTGTCGATGATCTCGTCCGCGCTGCCTTCGCCGTTGGCCATCGCTTCAAACACTACCTTGGCGATCTTGCCGGAGATGGTGTTGTCCTTGATGCGCAGCAGCATGCCGCCCAGAAGCTCGGCGGAAACCGGCGATTCTTCGATGTCCAGGCCTTGCTTGTTGAGCAGGCTGCCCAACTCGACCATCACCCAGTTGGCCGCCAGTTTGGCGTCGCCGCCGATGCTCGCGACCTTCTCGAAGTAATCGGCTTGCTCGCGGCTGGTGGCCAGGACACTGGCGTCGTAGACCGACAGACCGAATTGCTCCTGGAAGCGCTCGCGCTTCTGCGGTGGCAATTCCGGCAGGGTGACGCGTACTTCGTCGAGGAAGGAGTTCTCGATGACCACCGGCAGCAGGTCCGGATCGGGGAAGTAACGGTAATCGTTGGCTTCCTCTTTGCTGCGCATCGGACGGGTTTCGTCCTTGTTCGGATCGTACAGGCGAGTCTGCTGGATCACCTTGCCACCGTCTTCGATCAGCTCGATCTGACGCTGGATTTCGCTGTTGATCGCTTTCTCGATGAAGCGGAACGAGTTGACGTTCTTGATCTCGCAGCGGGTGCCGAACTCGACCTGGCCTTTCGGACGAATCGATACGTTGCAGTCGCAACGCAGCGAACCTTCGGCCATGTTGCCGTCGCAGATGCCCAGGTAGCGCACCAGCGCGTGGATCGCCTTGACGTAGGCCACGGCTTCCTTGGCGCTGCGCATGTCCGGTTCGGAGACGATTTCCAGCAGCGGCGTGCCGGCACGGTTCAGGTCGATGCCGGTGGCGCCGCTGAATTCTTCGTGCAGGCTCTTGCCGGCGTCTTCTTCCAGGTGTGCGCGGGTGATGCCGACGCGTTTGACCGTGCCGTCTTCCAGGGCGATGTCCAAGTGGCCCTTGCCGACGATCGGCAATTCCATCTGGCTGATCTGGTAGCCCTTGGGCAGGTCCGGGTAGAAGTAGTTTTTACGCGCGAACACGTTGTGCTGGCCGATCTCGGCGTCAATCGCCAGACCGAACATCACCGCCATGCGCACCGCTTCCTGGTTTAGCACCGGCAGCACACCGGGCATGCCCAGGTCTACCAGGCTGGCCTGGGTGTTCGGCTCGGAACCGAAGGTGGTGGAACTACCGGAAAAGATTTTCGACCGGGTGGTGAGCTGGGTGTGAATCTCCAGCCCGATCACGACTTCCCATTGCATGTGTGTCTCCTCAGAAGCCGGTTGGGGTGCGGGTGTGCCAGTCAGTGTTGAGCTGATACTGGTGCGCAACGTTGAGCAAGCGGCCTTCCTGGAAATACGGAGCGAGCAGTTGCACGCCGACCGGCAGACCGTCGACAAAACCTGCCGGCATGGACAAGCCCGGCAGGCCCGCGAGGTTGGCGGTGATGGTGTAGACGTCTTCCAGGTACGCAGCGACCGGGTCGCTGTTCTTGGCGCCGAGCTTCCAGGCCGGGTTCGGCGTGGTTGGGCCGAGGATGATGTCGACCTCATTGAAGGCCGCCATGAAGTCGTTCTTGATCAAGCGACGAATCTTCTGCGCCTTCAGGTAATAGGCGTCGTAGTAACCGGCGGACAGCGCGTAGGCACCGACCATGATCCGGCGCTGCACTTCCGGGCCGAAACCTTCGCCACGGGAACGCTTGTACAGGTCTTCCAGGTTTTTCGGGTCTTCGCAGCGGTAGCCGAAACGCACGCCGTCGAAACGCGACAGGTTGGAAGACGCTTCCGCCGGGGCGATCACGTAGTACGCCGGAATCGCGTGCTGCATGTTCGGCAGGCTGATTTCCTTGACCACGGCGCCGAGCTTTTTCAGCTCTTCAACGCTGGCCATGACCAGGTCGGCGATGCGTGGGTCGAGACCGGCGCTGAAATACTCTTTAGGTACGCCGATGCGCAGGCCTTGCAGCGAACCGTTGAGGCTGGCGCTGTAGTCCGGCACGGGTTCATCGATGCTGGTGGAGTCGTTCGGATCGAAGCCGGCCATGCCTTGCAGCAAGATCGCGCAGTCTTCGGCGGTGCGGGCCAATGGACCGCCCTGATCGAGACTGGACGCGTAAGCGATCATGCCCCAGCGCGAAACGCGACCGTACGTCGGTTTCAGGCCGGTGAGGTTGGTCAGGGCCGCAGGCTGCCGGATCGAACCGCCAGTGTCGGTACCGGTGGCTGCTGGCAACAGACGAGCGGCAACTGCCGCTGCCGAACCGCCGGACGAACCGCCCGGTACGTGTTCCAGGTTCCACGGGTTTTTCACCGCGCCGTAGTAGCTCGACTCGTTGGCCGAACCCATGGCGAATTCGTCCATGTTGGTCTTGCCCAGGGTCACGGCGCCGGCGGCAGCCAGCTTGGCGACGACGGTGGCGTCGTACGGTGCCTTGAAGTTGTCGAGCATCTTCGAGCCGCAGCTGGTGCGAATGCCCTGGGTGCAGAACAGGTCTTTGTGGGCGATCGGCGCGCCGAGCAGGGCGCCGCTCTCACCATTGGCCCGGCGGGCGTCAGCGGCTTTCGCCTGCGTCAGCGCCAGGTCTTCGGTGAGGCTGATGAAACTGTTGAGCTGCGGATCGAGCTGGGCGATGCGCGCCAGCAGGACCTTGGTCAGCTCTTCGGAGGAAAACTTTTTATCGGCGAGTCCGCGGGCGATCTCGGCCAGAGTCAATTGATGCATTGCAGGCTCTTTCCCTATTAGTCGATGACTTTCGGAACCAGGTACAGGCCGTTTTCGACCGCTGGTGCGATGGACTGGTAGGCCTCGCGGTGATTGGTCTCGGTCACGACGTCCGCGCGCAGGCGCTGGCTGGCTTCCAGTGGGTGGGCGAGCGGCTCGATACCGTCGGTATTGACCGCCTGCATTTCGTCGACCAGCCCGAGAATGCTGTTGAGGGCCGAAGTGATGTGTGGAAGATCGGCATCATTGAGGCCAAGGCAGGCCAGATGAGCGATTTTTTCCACGTCGGAGCGTTCAAGCGCCATTGGGATTCTCCAGTGGAAAACAAAACGGACGGCGTCCGTGTGTTAGATTGTCGGAACACTACCGCACTTCTACGGTCATAAGGCCGCGATTGTGGGGCTTGGTGCACAGAAAAGCGGCCAATTTAACATATTGGCGCCTTGCCCAAAATCCCTGTCGTTGTTAGAGTTTGCCGCACTTTTTTACCCACGCGTTGCCTAGGGTCCCTTTCCCATGTTCAAGAAACTGCGTGGCATGTTTTCCAGCGATCTTTCCATTGACCTGGGCACTGCCAACACCCTTATTTACGTGCGCGAGCGCGGTATCGTCCTGAATGAGCCCTCCGTTGTGGCCATTCGGACACACGGTAACCAGAAAAGTGTCGTTGCTGTCGGCACCGAAGCCAAGCGCATGCTGGGCCGTACGCCGGGCAACATTGCTGCCATTCGTCCGATGAAGGACGGTGTTATCGCCGACTTCAGCGTTTGCGAAAAAATGCTGCAGTATTTTATCAACAAGGTTCACGAAAACAGCTTCCTGCAGCCTAGCCCTCGCGTGTTGATCTGCGTTCCATGCAAATCCACCCAGGTTGAGCGTCGTGCCATTCGCGAATCGGCCCTCGGTGCCGGTGCCCGTGAAGTGTTCCTGATCGAAGAGCCAATGGCCGCTGCGATCGGTGCCGGCCTGCCGGTTGAAGAAGCTCGCGGTTCGATGGTCGTGGATATCGGTGGCGGTACCACTGAAATCGCACTGATCTCCCTGAACGGTGTGGTTTACGCCGAATCCGTGCGCGTTGGCGGCGACCGCTTCGACGAAGCGATCATCACCTACGTGCGTCGCAACTACGGCAGCCTGATCGGTGAATCCACCGCCGAGCGCATCAAGCAGGAAATCGGTACGGCCTACCCGGGCGGCGAAGTTCGCGAAGTCGACGTTCGCGGCCGTAACCTGGCCGAAGGCGTTCCACGGGCATTCACCCTGAACTCCAACGAAGTGCTGGAAGCTCTGCAAGAGTCCCTGGCTACCATCGTTCAGGCCGTGAAAAGCGCCCTGGAGCAATCGCCTCCGGAACTGGCGTCCGACATCGCCGAGCGTGGCCTGGTACTGACCGGTGGTGGCGCCTTGCTGCGTGATCTGGACAAATTGCTGGCCCAGGAGACTGGTCTGCCGGTGATCGTTGCCGAAGACCCGCTGACCTGCGTTGCTCGCGGCGGTGGCCGTGCATTGGAAATGATGGATAAACACACCATGGACCTGCTTTCCAGCGAATAAGTCGCCGGATTGCCTCTATGCTGTTGAGCGCGCAGGCGGCACTTTGCAGTGCTGCCTGTTCGCGTTTATCTTCTGTCAGTCTGCATCCAGGCCGGATTGCTGCCGTATGAATAAACAGAACATTTGCCTGGGAGGAGCGGCTTATTAAACCGCTTTTCACCAAGGGCCCTTCACTGGGCGTGCGCCTGTTGGTGCTGGTCGTGCTATCGGTCGCGCTGATGGTGGTCGATGCCCGTTTCAGTCTGCTCAAGCCTGCACGCAGCCAGATGTCGCTGGTGCTGATGGACGCCTACTGGATCACCGACCTGCCCGGACGACTGTGGGAAGGCGTTGCCAGTCAGTTTGGCAGCCGGACCGAACTCGTCGCCGAAAACGAAAAACTCAAGACCGAGAACCTGCTGTTGCAGGGGCGCATGCAGAAGCTTGCCGCCCTGACCGAGCAGAACGTTCGGCTGCGCGAATTGCTCAACTCTTCGGCACTGGTCAACGAGAAGGTCGAAGTGGCCGAGTTGATTGGCATGGACCCCAACCCTTTCACCCATCGCATCATCATCAATAAAGGTGAGCGCGACGGCGTGGTCCTCGGTCAGCCGGTACTCGATGCCCGTGGCCTGATGGGCCAGGTAGTCGAGTTGATGCCCTACACCTCCCGTGTCTTGCTGCTGACCGATACCACCCACAGCATTCCGGTGCAGGTGAACCGTAACGGTTTACGGGCGATTGCCAGTGGCACTGGCAACCCGGAGCGTCTCGAGTTGCGGCATGTGGCCGATACCGCCGATATCAAGGAAGGCGACTTGCTGGTCAGTTCCGGCCTCGGTCAGCGTTTCCCGGCCGGTTATCCGGTGGCGACGGTCAAGGAGGTGATTCACGATTCCGGCCAGCCGTTTGCCATTGTCCGCGCCGTTCCGACCGCCGCCTTGAACCGTAGCCGTTACCTGCTGCTGGTGTTCAGTGACAACCGGACCGCCGAAGAACGCGTCAACGCTGCCGCCCAGGCCCAGGAAAGCCTGGATGCACAGGGCGGTGGGCCGACCATTCCGGCGACGGTTCCGAAACTGGTCAGCCCCGCGGCACCCGCTGCACCGGCCGCCGCACCGGCGATTCCTGCCACGGCGACGCCTGCGGCCACTGCGCCAGCCAAGCCAGCTACCACGCCAGCCAAGCCTGCGGCCTCGCATCCTGCGGCGGCTAAACCGCCGGCGGCGCAACCCGCTGCCGCGAAGCCTGCCGCCAAACCGCCAGTCTCCGCGCCGGCCACTCCAGTGGGGAGAGAATAATGGGCGGTGTAAAAGCATCCCGAAACGGCTGGATAGTCTGGCTGACGTTTGCCGTCGGCCTGCTGTTGAGCGTTTCGCCTCTGCCGCAATTCATGGAAATCCTGCGCCCGCTGTGGCTGGCCTTGTTGCTGGCATTCTGGGCGTTGAACCTGCCGCAGACCGTCGGGATGGTGACGGCGTTTTGCCTGGGACTGGCTGAAGACGTGCTCTACGGCACGCTGCTTGGGCAGAACGCCTTGATCCTGACCCTCATCACCTACTTGGTACTGGCGCTGCAGCAACGCCTGCGGATGTTCCCGATGTGGCAGCAGAGCCTGGTGATCCTGGTGATATTCGGCCTCGCCCAGCTTGTACAACTATGGCTCAGCGCCTTGACCGGCAATCGTCAGCCAACGCTGGCGCTGGTGCTGCCGGCACTGGTCAGTGCATTGCTCTGGCCCTGGATCAGTTTCGGTTTGCGCGGACTGCGTCGACGCTACAAAATCAATTAATTCGCTCAGGCATTGGACTAAGGAGAGGTCTTGATGAAACGGTTGTACCTCGCCTCTGGTTCGCCGCGTCGACGTGAACTGCTCACGCAGATCGGCGTTCCGTTCTGCGCCACCAGCGCGGACATCGATGAAACTCCTTTAGCTCAAGAATCCCCGTCGTCCTATGTCGAGCGTCTGGCGCGCGGCAAGGCCGAGGTCGGGCGCGGCAGCGTCGTGTCTGACGAACCGTTCTGCGTGCTCGGCGCCGATACCGCCGTGGTGCTCGATGGAAAAATTCTCGGCAAACCGGTTGATCAAGCGGATGCGTGCGCCATGCTGATGATGCTGTCAGGGTGTGAGCATGAAGTCCTGACCGCGATTGCCGTACTTGATGGCGAACGTTGCGAATCCCGGGTTGTCACCAGTCGCGTGCGTTTTCGGGATATCAGTCGTGAAGAAGCCGTGGCCTACTGGGCCAGCGGTGAACCACAGGACAAGGCGGGCGGTTATGGCATTCAAGGGCTGGGTGCGGTGTTTGTCGCCGGGCTCGATGGAAGTTATTCAGCGGTGGTCGGACTGCCGCTTTGCGAAACCGCGGAACTGCTCGGCCATTTCGGCATACCCTGTTGGCAACCCCGGAACGCGCTTTAAGCGTCTTCCTGAACAGATGCGGCCATTATCGTGAACATGCCTGAACGAGACCCTGCCATGAGTGAAGAGATCCTGATCAACATCACGCCGATGGAGTCGCGCGTGGCGGTGGTCGAAAACGGTGTCCTGCAAGAGGTCCACGTCGAGCGTACGCAAAAGCGCGGGATCGTCGGCAACATCTATAAAGGCAAAGTCGTGCGGGTATTGCCGGGAATGCAGGCGGCCTTCGTCGATATCGGCCTGGACCGTGCTGCGTTCATTCATGCGTCGGAAATTTCCCTGCGCGAAGGCCCGGCGGTCGAGAGCATCAGTGCACTGGTGCACGAAGGCCAGAGCCTGGTGGTGCAAGTGACCAAGGACCCGATCGGTTCCAAAGGCGCACGCCTGACCACCCAGCTGTCGATTCCTTCGCGTTACCTGGTGTACATGCCACGCACGGCCCATGTCGGCATTTCCCTGAAGATCGAAGACGAAGCCGAGCGCGAGCGCCTCAAGCAAGTGGTCACCGATTGCGTGGCCAAGGAAGGGATCAAGGAGGCCGGCGGTTTCATCCTGCGCACGGCGGCCGAAGGTGCTGGCGCCGATGAAATCCTCATGGACATCCGCTACCTGCGCCGGCTCTGGGATCAGATCAGCGCCCAGATCAAAACCATCAGCGCGCCCAGCGTGATCTACGAAGACCTCGGTTTGGCGCTGCGCACCCTGCGTGACCTGGTGAGCCCGAAAATCGAGAAGATCCGCATCGACTCCCGGGAAACCTTCCAGAAGACCACGCAATTCGTCGCCGAATTGATGCCCGAGATTGCCGACCGCCTGGAGCATTACCCGGGCGAGCGACCGATTTTCGACCTGTATGGCGTCGAGGACGAAATCCAGAAGGCTCTCGAGCGCAAGGTCCCGCTCAAGTCCGGCGGTTATCTGGTGGTCGACCCGGCGGAAGCCATGAGCACCATTGACGTCAACACCGGAGCGTTCGTCGGCCATCGCAATCTCGAAGAAACCATCTTCAAGACCAACCTCGAGGCCGCGACGGCCATCGCCCGCCAATTGCGCCTGCGCAACCTCGGCGGAATCATCATCATCGACTTCATCGACATGGAAGATGAAGAACACCAGCGCCAGGTGTTGCGCACGCTCGAAAAGCAACTGGAGCGCGATCACGCCAAGACCAACATCATCGGTATCACCGAGTTGGGCCTGGTGCAGATGACCCGCAAGCGCACCCGCGAAAGCCTTGAACAAGTGTTGTGCGAGCCATGCAACGCCTGTCAGGGGCGCGGCAAGCTCAAGACCCCGGAAACCGTTTGCTACGAAATCTTCCGCGAAATCCTGCGTGAGGCTCGCGCCTATCAGGCGGAAGGCTATCGTGTATTGGCGAACCAGAAAGTTGTCGACCGTCTGCTGGACGAAGAGTCGGGCAACGTTGCCGAACTGGAAGGGTTTATCGGGCGCACCATCCGGTTCCAGGTAGAAACCATGTATTCCCAGGAACAATACGACGTGGTGTTGCTCTGAGTCGCTGCGTTTTAACTTTTCCTGAACGGCTGGCCTCAGCTTTTTGCAAAACTTTTGCCATGGGGGCCACCTGACATGGACCGTCTTACACGCATTTTGGCCGCACTGACCCGCTGGGGTCTGGGCCTGTGCGCGTTGGTTTTGGTGTTGATGGCGCTCTACGTCAGCCTGGGCCGGGAGCTCACGCCGTTAGTCGCCGAGTACCGTGCCGACATCGAAACCAAAGCCAGCGATGCCTTGGGCATGCCGTTGCAGATCGGCGAGCTGGAAGGCAACTGGAGTGGTTTCGCGCCGATATTGATGGCCCGCGATGTGACCGTCGGCGAGGGTGCCAACGCCTTGCATCTGGATCAGGTGCGTGCGGTGCCGGACCTTTGGGGCAGTCTTCTGGCGCGACAGGTACGCATCGCTCATCTGGAACTCAGCGGCCTGAAGATCAACCTCAAGCAAGGTGAGGACGGTCAGTGGGCGCTGGAAGGTTTGCCGGTGCGCCAGGACCAGCCCACCGATCCGGAGCAACTGCTCAATCAGATGCAGATGCTACAGCAACTGTCGGTGCTAGACAGCCAAGTGACCTTGCAGCCGTTTGGCGAGTCGCCGCTGACCCTGACTTATGTCGGCCTTAATCTGAAAACCGGGGTGTCGCGGCAGCGGCTCGACGCACGGCTGACCCTGCCTGACGGGCAGCCGGTGGCGATGAGTCTGCGTACCCGCATTCGTGCCAGCCAATGGCAGGACGGTGAAGCCGAGGTCTACCTTAGCCTGCCGCAAAGCGACTGGTCGAAATGGTTGCCTGAACGTCAGACCCAACAGTGGAATTTTTCCGAGATCAAGGCCGGTGGCGAGCTATGGGTAACTTGGGGCAAAGGCACCTTGCAAAGCGCTGCGGTGCGCTTGAACGCACCACAAGTCAAGGGTGCCTACGCCGAGCGCAAGCCGATCCAGATCAATAACCTGGCGCTCAATGGATACTTCCAGCGCAGTGCCGAAGGCGCGTCAGTGACTCTGGATTCCCTGGCGATGAACCTCGGCGAGACCCGCTGGGAAACGCATTTGCAGCTCAAGCAAAGCGCGGCCACCGACAAGACCGAAGAACTGTGGCATTTGCAAGCCGACCGCGTCGACCTGACCCCGCTCACGCCGCTGCTCAATGCCCTTGCGCCGTTGCCAGAAGGTTTTGCCACGCTCGTCGAGCGGCTCAAAGTCACGGGTGGCCTGCGTAACGTGCTGGTCGACTTCCGCCCGAATGCCACCGACGACAGCAAGTTCGGCTTTGCCGCCAACCTCGACCAGGTTGGCTTCGATGCCTATCACGGTGCGCCGGCGGCGCGCAATGTCAGCGGCAGCATCAGTGGTGACCTGGGGCACGGCGAACTGCGCATGGACAGCAAGGATTTCATGCTGCACCTGGACCCGATTTTCGCCAAGCCATGGCAGTACATTCAGGCCAATGCACGGCTGACCTGGAAGCTCGATAAAGAAAGTTTCACCCTGATCGCGCCGTACCTGAAAGTGTTGGGCGAGGAAGGCAAGATCGCTGGCGACTTCCTGATTCGCCTGCATTTCGATCCCACCCAGGAAGACTACATGGACCTGCGGGTCGGCATGGTGGACGGTGACGGTCGCTACACCGCCAAGTACCTGCCGGCAGTCCTCAGCCCGGCGCTGGATGAATGGCTGCGCACGGCGATTCTCAAGGGCGCGGTGGACCAAGGGTTCTTCCAGTATCAAGGGTCGCTCAGTCACGGTGCCGCGGATGTGGATCGCAGCATCAGCCTGTACTTCAAGGTTCACGATGCCGAACTGGCCTTCCAGCCGGGCTGGCCCCACGTCAGCAAGGTCAGCGGTGATGTGTTTGTCGAAGACAGTGGTGTGCGGATTCTGGCCAGCAAGGGTCAATTGCTCGACACCCAGGTCAGCGATATCTACGTCAACATTCCCCATGTACCGGCGGGGCAAAACGTTCATTTGTTCCTCGATGGCGGATTTGCCGGCGGTTTGGGCGATGGCCTGAAAATCCTCCAGGAAGCGCCGATAGGCACCGGGGCAACCTTTGCCGGCTGGGAAGGCGAGGGAGACCTGCAAGGCAAGCTGAAGCTGGATATTCCGTTGGCAAAAGGCGAGGAGCCGAAGATCCTCGTCGACTTCAAGACGTCCAAGGCACGCTTGAAACTGGCCGAACCTGTGCTGGAACTGAACCAGCTCAAAGGTGATTTCCGTTTTGACAGCGCCAAAGGCCTGAGCGGGCACAACATCAGCGCACGGGCGTTCGACAAGCCGGTCACCGCACAGATTTTTGCCGATGGCCGCCCGGGCAAACTCAATACCCGGGTGACTGCGTCGGGCCAGGTCGAGGTCAAGAAACTGACCGACTGGCTGAAGGTGACCCAGCCTCTGCCGGTGAGCGGTGTGATTCCGTATCAACTGCAACTGACCCTGGACGGCGCAGACAGCCAATTGATGGTCAATTCCAACCTCAAGGGCGCGGCCGTCGATTTGCCTGCACCGTTCGGCATGACCGCCGATGCAGAGCGCGACACGACGTTCCGCATGACCTTGCAGGGCGACGAGCGGCGCTATTGGGCCAACTACGGGAACCTGGCGAGTTTCACGTTTGTGGCCCCGGCCAGCAATTTCGCCGACGGTCGCGGGGACTTGTTCCTCGGTGGCGGCGAGGCCGTGTTGCCTGGCACCAAAGGCCTGCGGATAAGGGGCGTGCTGTCGGAGCTGGACGTTGGCCCGTGGAAGGATCTGGTGGATAAATACGCCGGGCAGGACCCCGGCGGCAGCGCCAAGCAATTGCTCAGCGGCGCGGACTTCAAGGTGGGCAAGCTCAGTGGTATCGGTACCACCCTCGATCAGGCGTCGATCCAGTTGGCGCGCAAGCCTTCCGCCTGGGCGCTGCAGCTCGACAGCCAGCAGATCAAGGGCAGTGCCAGCCTTCCTGATTCGAAGACCACGCCAATCACGGTCAATCTGCAAGCCGTGCGCCTGCCTGCACCGGACCCGACCGTGCTGGCCGATGAAAACTCGCCGGATCCACTGGCGTCGGTGGACCCGACGAAAATCCCCGCGATGGACATCATCATCAATCAGCTATTCCAGGGCCAGGATCTCGTGGGGGGCTGGTCGCTGAAGATTCGTCCTACGCCCAAGGGCATCGTGTTCAACTCCCTGGACCTGGGCCTCAAGGGCATGCTGTTGGTGGGTAGCGGAGGTTGGGAAGGGGTGCCGGGTGCCAGCAACAGCTGGTACAAGGGCCGTATCAGCGGCAAGAACCTCGCCGATGTGCTCAAGGGCTGGGGTTTTGCGCCGAGCGTCACCAGCCAGGACTTTTATATGGATGTCGATGGCCGCTGGCCCGGCTCGCCAGCCTGGGTGGCGACCAAACGCTTCTCCGGCTCGCTCGATGCGACGCTCAATCAGGGCCAGTTCGTCGAGGTCGAAGGCAGTGCCCAAGCGCTGCGGGTATTTGGTTTGCTCAACTTCAACTCCATCGGCCGGCGCCTGCGCCTGGACTTCTCCGACCTGTTCGGCAAAGGTCTGAGTTATGACCGGGTCAAGGGGCTGCTGGTTGGGACCAATGGCGTGTATGTTACCCGTGAGCCGATCCGGCTGACCGGGCCTTCGAGCACCATCGAACTCGACGGCACCCTGAACATGGTGGCCGATCAGATCGATGCGAAACTGCTGGTGACCTTGCCAGTGACCAATAACTTGCCGATCGCCGCACTGATCGTCGGTGCACCCGCGGTCGGCGGAGCGCTATTCCTGATCGACAAGCTGATCGGTGACCGTGTCTCCCGTTTCGCCAGTGTGAAGTACAGCGTCCAGGGGTCGTGGAAAGAACCGAAAATCACCTTCGACAAGGCTTTTTGAGATCCTTTTGAAAAGGCACTCGGCAAGCCTATGGAGTAGCATGGCCGCATACGATTCCAGGAGTGCGCCATGTCTGTAGCGGTGATTCAAATGGTCAGCCAGAGCGATGTGCTGGCCAATCTGGCCCAGGCCCGTCGCCTGCTCGAACAGGCGGCCACCGGCGGCGCGAAGCTCGCGGTATTGCCGGAAAACTTCGCCGCCATGGGCCGGCGCGACATTGCCGACATCGGGCGCGCCGAAGCACTGGGCGAAGGCCCGATCCTGCCCTGGTTGAAACAGACCGCACGCGACCTCAAGTTATGGATTGTGGCCGGTACATTGCCGTTGCCGCCGGTGGATCAGCCGACGGCCAAAGTGCATGCCTGTTCGTTGCTGGTCGATGACCAGGGCGAAACGGTGGCGCGCTACGACAAGCTGCACCTGTTCGACGTCGACGTGGCGGACAATCGTGGCCGTTATCGTGAATCCGATGACTATGCTTATGGCAGCGGTGTGGTCGTGGCGGACACGCCCGTCGGCCGGGTTGGCCTGACGGTCTGCTATGACCTGCGCTTTCCCGAGCTGTACAGCGAACTGCGCGCGGCCGGCGCGGAACTGATTACCGCCCCCTCGGCCTTCACGGCGGTGACCGGCGCGGCGCATTGGGATGTGCTGATTCGTGCGCGAGCCATAGAGACGCAATGTTACGTGCTCGCGGCTGCCCAGGGCGGGACGCACCCGGGACCGCGGGAAACCTTTGGACATGCCGCCATCGTCGACCCGTGGGGGCGTGTGCTGGCGCAACAGGATCAAGGCGAGGCCGTGCTGCTGGCCGAACGCGACAGCAGCGAACAGGCGTCCATCCGGGCGCGGATGCCGGTGTCCAGTCACCGGCGCTTTTTCTCGCAGGGCGCCCAGCGACCTGCATCAGAACGACGAATTTAAGGCGTAAAGCATATGAGCGAGTTGTTGTCCTCAGTCAGTGAACACCTCCTGGCGCCCGGTGGCGTCACGATCGAGAGCCTGCAAGGTGTGCTCGGCGATCTGGCCGGGCCGGGCATCGATGCGGCCGACCTGTATTTCCAGGGGCAGATCTCCGAGTCCTGGGCGCTGGAAGACGGCATCGTCAAGGAAGGCAGCTTCAACCTTGACCAAGGTGTTGGCGTGCGCGCGCAATCGGGCGAAAAAACCGGTTTTGCATATAGCAATGCCATCACCCTGGAAGCCCTTGGCGCGGCGGCGCGGGCCGCCCGTTCGATTTCCCGGGCCGGGCAGCACGGCACCGTACAGGCATTCACCAGCCAGGATGTCGCGCAGTTGTATGCGCCGGACAATCCCCTGGAGGTGCTGACCCGTGCCGAGAAAGTCGATTTGCTCAAGCGAGTCGACGCCGCGACCCGCGCTCTTGACCCACGCATCCAGCAAGTCACCGTGAGCATGGCCGGTGTCTGGGAGCGGATTCTGGTGGCATCCACCGATGGTGGTCTGGCGGCGGATGTGCGGCCGCTGGTGCGTTTCAACGTCAGCGTGATCGTCGAGCAGAACGGTCGCCGCGAGCGCGGCGGTCATGGCGGTGGCGGTCGGACCGATTACCGCTATTTCCTCGGTGAAGACCGTGCCATGGGCTATGCCCGTGAAGCGTTGCGCCAGGCGCTGGTCAACCTTGAAGCCATTCCGGCACCGGCCGGTACCTTGCCGGTGGTGCTCGGTTCCGGCTGGTCGGGCGTGCTGTTGCACGAAGCGGTCGGTCATGGTCTGGAAGGCGACTTCAACCGCAAGGGCAGTTCGGCCTACAGCGGGCGCATGGGCGAGATGGTTGCGTCGAAGCTGTGCACCATTGTCGATGACGGCACCCTGGCTGGTCGCCGTGGCTCGTTGAGCGTCGACGACGAAGGCACGCCGACCGAGTGCACCACGCTGATCGAAAACGGCGTACTCAAGGGCTACATGCAGGACAAGCTCAACGCGCGCCTGATGGGCGTAGCGCGCACCGGTAACGGTCGTCGCGAATCCTACGCGCACCTGCCGATGCCGCGCATGACCAACACCTACATGCTTGCCGGCGAAAGCGACCCGGCGGAAATCATCGCCTCGGTGAAGCGCGGCATCTACTGCGCCAACCTGGGTGGCGGTCAGGTGGACATCACCAGCGGCAAGTTCGTGTTCTCCACCAGCGAGGCGTACCTGATCGAGGACGGCAAGATCACCGCTCCGGTCAAGGGCGCGACCCTGATCGGCAACGGGCCGGAAGCCATGAGCAGGGTGTCGATGGTCGGTAATGATCTGTCGCTGGACAGCGGCGTGGGCACATGTGGCAAGGATGGGCAGTCGGTGCCGGTGGGTGTCGGCCAGCCAACGCTGAAGATTGATGCGATCACCGTGGGTGGCACGGGTTCGTAAGAAGTGAGGCTGCGGGTGAGCTGCGAGGCAGCTCACCCGATTCGAGAGTTAACGCAGACCGCGTTGAGTCTCGTCCAGCTCACGGATGTACTTGAAGATTTTACGGCTGGAAGCAGGAGGCTTGTTCTGCGCAACCTCATGCTGGGCCTGACGGATCAGGGAACGCAATTGCTGGCGGTCCGCGTCCGGGTAGTCGACGACGAATTTTTCCAGTACGGCATCGTCGCCGGCAATCAGACGATCGCGCCAGCGCTCCAGGTTATGGAAGCGTTCGTTGTATTGACGGGTGGAGGCATCGAGTTGATCGAGCAGAACCAGAATGGCGGCAGTGTCCTGATCGCGCATCAGTTTGCCGATGAACTGAAGGTGCCGTTTACGCGCGATGTTCGCGGTGTGCTTGGGCGCATCGGCCAGAGCCCGACGCATTCCGTCGGTCAAGGGCAGTTTTGCCAGCAAGTCAGGCTTGAGTGTTGTAAGGCGCTCGCCAAGGTCAACCAGAGCATGCAGCTCGCGTTTAACCTGGGATTTGCTTTTTTCTCCCGTATCGAGGGAGTCGTCGTAAGAATCAACCATGGTGGCCGTCCGCAAAGAAACGCCGCCATGATAACCAGTCGGGGGCCGCTTGTCCGGCCCGGTCGCTCGATGACCGTTACCGAAAGCAGAATTTGAGTGGAGAACAGCATGAGTGCAGTTGAAAGCGTCGGCCCACAAGCGTTGCCGGCACTGCAGGAACAAGTCGAGCAGATCATCGCTGAAGCCAAACGCCAGGGCGCCAGTGCCTGTGAAGTGGCGGTGTCACTGGAGCAGGGTTTGTCGACCACGGTGCGCCAGCGTGAAGTCGAAACCGTTGAATTCAACCGTGATCAGGGTTTCGGCATCACCTTGTACGTCGGCCAGCGCAAAGGCTCCGCCAGCACCTCGGCTAGCGGTCCGGAAGCGATCCGCGAGACAGTTGCCGCAGCACTGGCCATCGCCAGGCATACCTCTGAAGACGAAGCCTCGGGCCTGGCGGATGCCGCGCTGATGGCGCGGGATATTCAGGATTTCGACCTGTTCCATCAATGGGACATCACTCCGGAACAAGCCATCGAACAGGCCCTGGCTTGCGAAGCCGCGGCGTTTGCCGCCGATAGCCGGATCAAGAACGCCGACGGCACTACCCTCAGTACCCATCAAGGCTGCCGCGTTTATGGCAACAGCCATGGGTTTATCGGCGGTTACGCATCGACTCGCCATAGCCTGAGCTGCGTGATGATCGCCGAGGCCGATGGCCAGATGCAGCGCGATTACTGGTACGACGTGAACCGCCAGGGCAATCTGCTGGCCGACCCGGTCAGCATCGGCCAGCGCGCTGCGCAACGGGCGGCGAGTCGTCTGGGCGCGCGTCCGGTGCCGACTTGCGAGGTGCCGGTGCTGTTTTCCGCCGAGTTGGCTGGAGGGCTGTTCGGCAGTTTCCTGTCGGCGATTTCCGGCGGCAGCCTGTATCGCAAGTCGTCGTTCCTTGAAGGCACTCTCGGTCAGAAGCTGTTTCCGGAGTGGCTGACCATCGACGAGCGTCCGCATCTGATGCGGGCATTGGGCAGTGCGGCGTTCGATGGCGATGGCCTGGCAACCTACGCCAAACCGTTCGTCGAAAAAGGTGAGTTGGTGTCGTACATCCTCGGCACCTACTCCGGTCGCAAGCTCGGCATGCCGAGCACCGCGAATGCGGGCGGCGTGCACAACCTGTTCGTCACCCATGGCGATGAAGACCAGGCCGCCTTGCTGCGCCGCATGGGTCGCGGTTTGCTGGTGACCGAGTTAATGGGCCAGGGCCTGAACATGGTGACCGGTGATTATTCCCGGGGCGCGGCGGGTTACTGGGTCGAGAACGGCGAAATCCAGTTCGCGGTGCAGGAAGTGACCATTGCCGGCAACATGCGTGACATGTTCAAGCAGATCGTTGCCGTGGGTAACGATCTTGAGTTGCGCAGCAACATTCGCACCGGTTCGGTGCTGATCGAGCGGATGACGGTGGCGGGTAGCTAAGCCTCGACCGCTTCACCAAAAGGCGCGCCACCCATTGGGTGGCGCGCCTTTTTTATTGGCTACAACTCAGATCCCCTGTGGGAGGTAACTTGCCCTTACAGTCTTGTTTTGTTTCTCATTATCATTTAATAATAAATCTCATTACCGAATAGGCCCCGGATCATGAGTTCTGCATTGCACGAGCAGCCGTGCCTCGAAAGCTGGCGCTGGATGAGTCGTCAGATCCGTTGTGCGATGAACCCCGACGAGCCTCGGCTGATCGACCACTACCTGGCCGAAGGCCGGTATCTGGCGTGTTGCACGGCAACCTCACCCTGGACCGTCGCCGAAACCTCCTTCCGTTTGTTGCTCGATACCGCCGCCGATGTCGCGCTGCCGTGGCACTGGCGCACTTACTGTCTCGACCAGGCCTGGCGCCCGCTGCGCGAACTGGAACGTCTTTCGTTGTGCAAATGTCGCCTCAAGCGCTGGCAGAGCTACACCTGGCAACTCGCGACCTGTGAGTTGCAGCCGTCGATTCCTTTAAATGAACTGGTGCAAGGATTTACAGATGACCAAGACACGTATTGAGCGCGACAGCATGGGCGAGCTTCAGGTCCCGGAAGACGCCCTCTACGGCGCACAGACCCAGCGAGCGGTGGATAACTTCCCGATCAGCGGCAAACCGATGCCGGTTCAGTTCATCCGCGCGTTGATCCTGGCCAAAGCGGCAGCGGCCCGCGCCAACGTCGAACTCAAGCAGATCAGCGAAGCCCAGGGCAAAGCCATCGTCGATGCGGCCCAAGGGCTGCTCGAAGGCGATTTCATGCAGCACTTTCCGGTGGATATCTTCCAGACCGGTTCCGGTACCAGCTCCAACATGAACGCCAACGAAGTGATCGCCACGCTGGCCAGTCGCTTGCTCGGCGAGGCGGTGAACCCCAACGATCACGTCAACTGCGGGCAAAGCAGCAACGACATCATCCCGACCACGATTCACGTCAGTGCCGCGCTGGCGTTGCATGAGCAGTTGCTGCCGGCGCTGACGCATCTGGTGCAGGTCATCGAGCACAAGGCCGGGCAAGTTCATCACCACGTCAAGACCGGGCGCACACACCTGATGGACGCCATGCCAGTGCGCATGAGTCAGGTGCTCAACGGTTGGGCGCAGCAGCTCAAGGCCAACATCCGCCATCTGCAGGACTTGCTGCCAAGCCTGCAATCACTGGCCCAGGGCGGCACAGCGGTGGGTACGGGTGTCAACGCTCACCCCGAGTTCGCGGCGCGTTTCAGCCAGCAGCTAAGCAAATTGACTCAGGTTCAGTTCCAGCCAGGCAAGGACCTGTTCGCGCTGATCGGTTCCCAGGACACCGCCGTTGTCGTCTCCGGGCAGCTAAAAGCCACCGCCGTATCGCTTATGAAAATCGCCAACGACCTGCGCTGGATGAACTCCGGCCCGCTGGCCGGCCTTGGCGAGATCGAGCTGCAAGCCTTGCAGCCGGGTTCTTCGATCATGCCGGGCAAGGTCAACCCGGTCATTCCCGAGGCCACCGCGATGGTCGCGGCTCAGGTCATCGGCAACGACAGCGTGATCACCATCGCCGGTCAATCGGGCAACTTTGAATTGAACGTGATGCTGCCGATCATCGCCCAGAACCTGCTGAGCAGCATTGAGTTGCTGGCCAGTTCCAGTCGTCTGCTGGCGGACAAGGCCATCGCCAGCTTCAAGGTCAACGAAGGGCGGATCAAGGAGGCGCTGTCGCGCAACCCGATTCTGGTCACCGCGCTCAACCCGATCATCGGTTACCAGAAAGCAGCCGAGATTGCCAAGAAGGCTTATCAGCAAGGCCGGCCGGTGATTGACGTTGCGCTGGAACACACCGACCTGTCGCGCAGCCAACTGGAAGAATTGCTCAACCCGGAAAAACTCACCGCGGGCGGCGTGTAAGCCCCGTTACCGCTTTGGAGGCGCACCATGGAGCACTGGAAACGCACGATCGAAAGAGCCAATCGTTTTTTCATGCTGGGTGAACTGGTCGATGCTCGCGAGACGTACCTGCAGGCATTGGCCCTGGCCCAGGTGCTGTTCGAGCGCTGGGCGGATGCCGACGAAGCGGTGGCGGCCTGCGTGATTTCCCATCACAACCTGGCGGACCTGCACTTGCGTCTGAATCAGCCGGAGGAGAGCGCCGAATACTTGTGTGCCATCCACCAACGGCTGCTGCAGACCATGCAGGACCCACGGCTACCACAAGCATTGCGAGAAGCCGCGTTGCGCCAGAGCAGCAAGACCTACGTTGAGCTGCTGAATTTCATCAGTGAATACGGTGAGTATCCGCGCACCCATCGGCTGCTGCACATCGATGTCGCTTCGCCTGCGCCTCATCATCATGGAGTCCATTGAACATGGCTTTTACCTTGCCTGCCTTGCCGTACGCCTACGACGCCCTGGAACCGCACATCGATGCGCAGACCATGGAGATTCACTACACCAGGCATCACCAGACGTACATCAACAATCTCAACGCGGCCGTTGAAGGCACCGAGTATGCCGAGTGGCCCGTGGAGAAGCTGGTGTCTTCCGTTCAACAACTACCGGAAAAACTGCGTGCGGCGGTGATCAACCAAGGGGGAGGGCACGCCAACCATTCGTTGTTCTGGGAAGTCATGGCGCCCGGCGGTGGTGGCAAGCCCGAAGGCGCGCTGGCCAAGGCCATTGATGAACAACTGGGCGGTCTCGACAGCTTCAAGGATGCTTTCACCAAGGCGGCCTTGACCCGCTTCGGCAGTGGCTGGGCCTGGCTGAGTGTGACTCCGCAAAAGACCCTGGTGGTGGAAAGCAGCGGCAACCAGGACAGCCCGTTGATGAACGGCAATACCCCGATTCTGGGCCTCGACGTCTGGGAGCACGCCTATTACCTGCGTTATCAGAACCGTCGTCCGGAATACATCAGCGCGTTCTACAACGTGATCAATTGGCCGCAAGTCGCTGCGCGCTATCAGGCCGCACTGGTTTAAGTCTTTTATAAAAACAATCCAAGGCAGGGCTATGGGCACTGAAACACTGGCGATCGGAAGTGGACGGATGTTTCGTTACGCGATTGGATCGCTGTTACTGCTGGCGGGAATGAGCCTTTTGGTTGCCCATGGGCTGGCATGGCTTGATCTTGAGCCGAAGTTGCTACGTGCACTGCAGGGCGGTGCGATCTGCGCCTTGGGTACCGCGCTGGGCGCGGTGCCGGTGTTGGTGATTCGGCGGATGCCGCAGATGCTCAGCGACACTTTGCTTGGCTTTGGCGCTGGCGTGATGCTCGCGGCGACGGCATTTTCGCTGATCGTTCCGGGCATCTCTGCCGCCGAAGGGCTTGGATTGTCACCCTGGGCTTCCAGTGGGTTGATCAGCTTCGGCATTATGCTCGGCGCGTTCGGGTTGTTCCTGGTGGATCGGAAGGTCTCCGGGGCCAGCCCGGACATGCTGGTCGGCACGCTGGAGCGACCGGTCATTGCTCCGCGGATCTGGTTGTTTGTGTTTGCGATCATCGCCCACAACATACCCGAAGGCATGGCGGTCGGCGTTTCTGCCGGTGGCGGAATGCCTGACGCCGACAGTCTCGCCATGGGCATTGCCTTGCAGGATGTGCCGGAGGGGTTGGTCATCGCTTTGGTCTTGGCCGGGGCAGGGATGTCCAGGGTCAAGGCGTTCCTGATCGGTGCTGCATCAGGGTTGGTAGAACCGGTGTTCGCGCTGATGTGTGCCTGGCTGGTGAGCCTGGCCGAGTTGCTGTTGCCTTTGGGATTGGCACTGGCGGCGGGGGCGATGTTGCTGGTGGTGACCCACGAAGTCATTCCCGAGTCGCGCCGCCATGGTCATGACAAGCTTGCCAGCCTTGGGCTGCTGATGGGGTTTTGTTTGATGATGGTGATGGATACGGCGCTGGCTTGATTTGTGGCAAAGAGCCCTCGCCACAAAAGCTCACCCGTCGGAGTGTTATTCGCCTTCGTCGAAGAAGTTGTTGATCAACGCCACCAGCGCGTTCAGCGCTTCCTGTTCCTGCTCGCCTTCGGTGCTCAAGTGAATCGTGGTGCCTTTGCCGGCGGCCAGCATCATCATCGCCATGATGCTTTTGCCATCGACCATGGACTCTGGTGTACGACCGGCCCGGATCTGGCACGGGAACTGACCCGCCACCCCAACGAATTTTGCAGAAGCGCGAGCATGCAGGCCCAGCTTGTTGATGATTTCGATTTCCAGAGCAGGCATCGCGGTGTGAATCCTTTAGCTGAGGTCGCGGTGGCGAACCTGGACGTTCTTCAGTGATTTTTGCAGCGCCTGCCCCAGACGCTCGGTCAGGTAGACGGAACGGTGATGTCCGCCAGTGCAGCCAATGGCAATGGTGACATAGGCGCGGTTGCTGGCGGCAAAACGCGGCAGCCACTTTAGCAGGTATGTGGAAATGTCCTGGAACATCTCTTCGACATCCGGTTGTGCCGCCAGATAGTCGGCAACCGGTTGATCGAGCCCGGACTGCTCGCGCAATTCCGGTTTCCAGTAAGGGTTGGGCAGGCAGCGCACATCGAACACCAGGTCGGCGTCCACCGGCATGCCACGCTTGAAGCCGAAGGACTCCACCAGGAACGCTGTGCCCGGCTCGGGCTGATTCAGCAGTCGCAGTTTGATGGCGTCGCGCAGCTGGTACAGGTTCAGGCTGGTGGTGTTGATCTTGAGATCGGCGAGGTCGGCAATCGGCCCGAGCAGGTCGCTCTCGACGCTGATGGCTTCGGCCAGCGAGCGGTTGGCGTTGGTCAGGGGGTGACGTCGGCGGGTTTCCGAGAAGCGCTTGAGCAGGGTTTCTTCATCGGCGTCCAGGTACAGCACATCGCACTGGATGTGGCGGGCACGGACTTCCTCGAGCAGGTCGGGGAAGCGTGACAGGTGGCTGGGCAGGTTGCGGGCGTCAATGGAAACGGCGACCAGCGGCTGTAACAGCTCGGTATGAACCAAGGCGCGTTCGGCCAGCTCCGGCAGCAGGCCGGCAGGCAGGTTGTCGATACAGTAGTAGCCGTTGTCCTCAAGAACGTTGAGGGCGGTACTTTTACCTGAGCCGGAACGGCCACTGACGATGATCAAGCGCATGATTACTGACCGTTTTGCTCGTTCAGAACAACCTGATACAGGGCTTCGTTACTTGCAGCATTACGCAGTTTTTCACGTACTTCCTTGCGGTCGAGCATGCTGGCGATCTGTCGCAGCAGCTCAAGGTGCGCATCGGTGGCGGCTTCCGGCACCAGCAGTACGAACAGCAGGTCAACCGGTGCGCCGTCGATGGCGTCGAAATCGATAGGGGCGTCCAGGTGCATCAATGCACTGATGGGCGAAACACAGCCCTTGAGACGGCAATGTGGAATAGCGATGCCATTGCCAAACCCGGTGGAGCCGAGTTTTTCACGGGCAATCAGTGCCTCGAAGACATCTTGCATCTCCAGGGCCGGCACTTCGCGGGCGATCAGATTGGCAATTTGTTCGAGGGCTTTCTTTTTACTGCCTCCCGGCACGTTCACCAGGGAACGGCCGGGGGTCAGGATACTTTCAAGTCGGATCATGGGTAGGGAGTGTTAACGACCGGTTGCGCCCTGGAGGAGGCTCTGGGTCTTTTCCTTATGCTTTTTGAGTTGTTTATCCAGCTTGTCGGTGAGTGCGTCGATCGCGGCGTACATATCGGTATGTTCCGCGTTTGCGACCACTTCATTCCCGGGAATATGCAGCGTGGCTTCGATTTTCTGCTTCAGTTTTTCGACGGTCATCGTGACCTGCACATTAGTGATCTTGTCGAAATGTCGCTCCAATCGTTCGAGTTTTTCGCCGATGTAGGTGCGAAGAGGTTCGGTCACTTCCAGTTGGTGTCCACTGATGTTGACTTGCATACAGCTTCTCCTTCGTTGCCAGTGCATAAAGCGGTAGATCAGATGATCTACCACTGGAACGCTGTGGCGTGGCTCTACATCAACCGCTTGCGTTCGCTCGAAGGCGCGATCCCGAGGGATTCGCGGTACTTGGCGACGGTGCGGCGAGCCACCTGAATGCCTTGTGCCTCCAGTAAACCAGCGATCTTGCTGTCACTCAACGGCTTTTTCTGATTTTCCGCGGCAACCAGTTTTTTGATGATCGCCCGGATCGCCGTGGACGAGCATTCGCCGCCTTCGGAGGTGCTTACGTGACTGGAGAAAAAGTACTTCAGTTCATAAATGCCCCGGGGGGTGTGCATGAACTTCTGGGTGGTCACCCGTGAAATCGTCGATTCATGCATGCCGACCGCTTCGGCGATGTCATGCAGGACCAGCGGCTTCATGGCTTCGTCGCCGTACTCCAGAAAGCCGCGTTGATGCTCGACGATCTGGGTGGCAACCTTCATCAGGGTTTCATTGCGGCTTTGCAGGCTCTTGATGAACCAGCGGGCCTCCTGCAACTGATTGCGCATGAATGTGTTGTCGGCGCTGGTGTCGGCGCGGCGCACGAAACCGGCGTACTGGGCGTTGACCCGCAGACGTGGCACCGACTCCTGATTGAGCTCCACCAGCCAGCGCTCGTTGTCCTTGCGCACGATAACGTCGGGAACGACGTACTCGGCTTCGGCGGACTCGATCTGCGAGCCCGGGCGCGGGTTGAGGCTCTGGACCAGTTCGATGACCTGGCGCAGTTCATCTTCCTTGAGCTTCATGCGGCGCATCAACTGGCTGTAGTCGCGGCTGCCAAGCAGGTCGATGTAATCGGTGACCAGGCGCTTGGCCTCGGTCAGCCAAGGTGTCTTGGCAGGCAACTGACGCAATTGCAGCAACAGGCATTCACCCAGGTTGCGGGCGCCGATGCCGGCGGGCTCGAACTGCTGGATGCGGTGCAGGACGGCTTCGATTTCGTCCAGTTCGATGTCCAGTTCCGGGTCGAAGGCTTCGAGGATTTCCTCGAGGGTTTCGTCCAGGTAGCCCTGATTGTTGATGCAGTCGATCAGGGTCACGGCAATCAGGCGATCGGTGTCGGACATCGGGGCCAGGTTCAGTTGCCATAGCAAGTGGCTCTGCAGGCTTTCGCCCGCCGAGGTGCGGGTGGTGAAGTCCCACTCGTCGTCGTCATTGCTGGGCAGGCTGCTGGCGCTGGTCTGGTAAACGTCCTCCCACGCGGTGTCGACGGGGAGTTCGTTGGGAATACGCTCGTTCCAGTCACCTTCATCGAGGTTATCAACCGTCGGGGCGCTTTCCTGGTAGGAGGGTTCCTGGATGTCAGTGTTGGGCTTTTGTTCGGCGTTGTCGGCCAAGGGGTCGGAATTGTCGAAGTCGTCGCCTTCTTCCTGGCGTTCGAGCATCGGGTTGGACTCCAGGGCCTCCTGGATTTCCTGTTGCAGGTCCAGGGTCGACAATTGGAGCAGGCGGATGGCCTGTTGCAGCTGCGGTGTCATCGTCAGCTGCTGGCCCATTCTCAAGACTAGCGATGGTTTCATGGCAGGGGCTTAACACCTTATTCGCCGGCGCACATGCGCCATCCACTACAGGGCGCCGGGGCGCCAAACATAAGCAAATTATATGCCTGAAACTGAAGGGTTTGCCTAGAGCGCTGTAACAATAAAAGCTGCAAAGTTTTGTTGACAGGTTGCTCCGGCTGGCTCCTGAACATCTTTGAAGCGTCGGGTTTGCCTAGAGCGCTGTAACAATAAAAAAGAGTTGATTTTTTATCGAGACAAGCGCCCGTCGACTGCTCTGGCACCTCGGTGTCTTACAGGCGGAATTCGTGGCCCAGGTACACTTCCTTCACCAGGTCGTTGGCCAGGATGGTTTCAGCGTCGCCTTCAGCGATCAGTTGACCGTCATTGACGATATAGGCGGTTTCACAGATATCCAGGGTTTCACGAACGTTGTGGTCCGTGATCAGCACGCCAATGCCTTTGGCCTTGAGGTGGTGAATGATCTGCTTGATGTCTCCGACCGAAATCGGGTCCACGCCGGCGAAGGGTTCGTCGAGGAGGATGAATTTCGGGTTGGTGGCCAGGGCGCGGGCGATCTCCACGCGACGGCGCTCACCACCGGACAGGCTCATGCCGAGGTTGTCGCGGATGTGGCTGATGTGAAATTCCTGCAGCAGGCTTTCCAGCTCTTTGCGACGACCGGCCTTGTCGAGTTCCTTGCGGGTCTCGAGGATGGCCATGATGTTGTCGGCCACCGACAGTTTGCGAAAGATCGATGCTTCCTGCGGCAAGTAGCCGATACCGGCCTTTGCGCGGCCATGCATCGGCTGGTGGCTGACGTCCAGGTCATCGATCAGGACGCGGCCCTGGTCGGCCTGTACCAGGCCGACAATCATGTAGAAGCAGGTGGTCTTGCCGGCGCCGTTCGGGCCAAGCAGGCCGACAATCTGACCGCTGTCGATGGACAGGCTGACGTCGCGCACGACCTGGCGGCTCTTGTAGCTCTTGGCCAGATGCTGAGCTTTCAGAGTTGCCATTACTGGGCCTTTTTCTCGTCGGTTTTCTTCTTCGGCTGGATCACCATGTCGATACGCGGGCGCGCCTCGGTGACCTTGCTGCCTGTGGCGCGACCGGCGCTGGCGAGTTTCTTGTCCGTGTCGTAGACAATTTTCTCGCCTTGGGTGACGTTGTTGTCCTTGTCGACAACTTTGGCCTTGTCGATCAGTACGACGCGATTTTGCGCGGCGTGATACTGGATCGTCACGCCCCAGCCCTGAACAGGCTTGGTATCGCCAGCTGTTTGCAATTGCTCGAAGTACGCCAGGTTGCCCACCGAGGTCACTACGTCGATGTCGCCAGCCGGGGTGCGGGTAATGGTAACGGTGTTGCCTGTCACCTTCATCGAGCCTTGAGTGATGATCACGTCACCCTTATAGGTAGCAATACCTTGCTTGTCGTCCAGTTGGGCATCGTCGGCCTGAATGCGGATAGGCTGCTGTTGATCTTCCGGCAGAGCCCAGGCGCTCACGCTTCCCAGTGCTGCGCCCAGACTGAGCAAAATCGGGAGGGTTTTAACGAGCCTCATACTGTCCTCTTACGTTCGATAGCAGGTGTATCCTGCTTTCTTTCAAATACGCCTTCATTCCCTTGCCAGTCGATACACCGCCAGCGCCGTCGATTCTAACGTCTTGCTCGGTCTGCGCATATTGCTGCTGCGGGAACACGGTCATGCGGGTGCTGGTGATCAGGGTTTTACGGTTTTTCTCGTCAAAGCGCGTGATGCGCACGTCATCGATCAGTTCGACCTGTGTGCCATCAGGGTTGACCTCGCCGCGCAGGCTCTGGACGTGCCACGGGAATTCAGTGCCGCGGAACACATTCAGGTCGGGGTTGGTCAGCAATGTCACCTCGGTCGCTTTCAGGTGCTCGACCTTGTCGGACACCAGATCATATTGCAGCTTGCCGTCCGGCAGGTACTGCACGCTGTGGGCGTTGATGGCGTAATAGTCGATCGCGCTTTCATCGACCGGCGTTACCGGCTTGTCGAGGAAGCGTTCCGGGCTGATGTTCCAGTAGCCAACCGCGGCGAATATCGCCGCGATGCAACTGAACATCAGGGTGTTGCGAAACTTTTTGCTCAGCATAGTGGGCTCACAGGTACGCCGCATTGGCCGCATCGAGGCGGTCCTGGGCGCGCAGGATCAATTCGCAGAATTCGCGAGCGGCACCTTCGCCGCCACGGGCGAGGGTGATGCCGTGAGCGTGTTCACGCACGAAACTGGCGGCATTGGCCACCGCCATGCCCAGGCCGACGCGGCGAATCACCGGCAGGTCCGGCAGGTCATCGCCGAGGTAGGCCACCTGTTCATAGCTCAGGTTGAGTTGGGCCAGTAGCTCATCGAGTACCACCAGTTTGTCTTCGCGCCCCTGATACAGATGCGGGATGCCGAGGTTTTTGGCCCGTCGCTCGACCACCGGGGTCTTGCGGCCACTGATGATGGCCGTCTGCACGCCGGCGGCCATCAGCATCTTGATGCCCTGGCCGTCGAGTGTGTTGAACGTCTTGAATTCGCTGCCGTCTTCGAGGAAGTACAGGCGCCCGTCGGTCAGCACGCCATCGACATCGAACACTGCCAGTTTGATCTGTTTGCCGCGTTGCAACAGGTCCGCACTCATTACATTACTCCTGCACGCAGCAAGTCGTGCATGTTCAAGGCACCGACCGGGCGGTCTTCACGGTCGACCACGACCAGCGCGTTGATTTTATGGTCTTCCATGATTTTCAGCGCTTCGGCGGCGAGCATCTCGGCGCGGGCAGTCTTGCCATGTGCAGTCATGACCTGGTCGATTGTAGCGCTATGGATGTCGATGCTACGGTCCAGCGTGCGGCGCAAGTCACCGTCGGTAAAGATCCCGGCCAGCTTTCCATCGGCTTCCAGGATCACGGTCATGCCCAGGCCTTTGCGGGTCATTTCCATTAGCGCGTCCTTGAGCAGGGTGCCACGCTGTACTTGCGGCAACTCTTGCCCGGCGTGCATGACATTTTCCACTTTCAGCAGCAGGCGTCGGCCCAGAGCGCCGCCGGGATGGGAAAAGGCGAAGTCTTCGGCGGTAAAGCCACGGGCTTCCAGCAGCGCGACGGCCAGGGCGTCGCCCATGACCAGGGCGGCGGTGGTCGACGAGGTGGGTGCCAGGTTCAACGGGCAGGCTTCGTGTTCGACGTGAACATTCAGGTTGACCTCGGCGGCCTTGGCCAGTGCGGAGTCAGGATTGCCGGTCACACTGATCAACTGAATGCCCAGGCGTTTGATCAGTGGCAGCAGGGTCACGATTTCATTGGTGGAGCCGGAGTTCGAGAGCGCCAGAATGATGTCGTCGCGGGTAATCATGCCCATGTCACCGTGGCTGGCTTCAGCCGGGTGCACAAAAAATGCCGTGGTGCCGGTGCTGGCCAGGGTCGCGGCAATCTTGTTGCCGATGTGCCCCGACTTGCCCATGCCGACCACGACCACGCGGCCTTTGCTGGCCAGAATCATCTCGCAAGCGCGTACGAAATCTGCGTCGATATGGGGTAGCAGGCCTTGCACGGCTTCTACTTCGAGGCGGATGGTGCGTTGTGCTGATTGAATCAGGTCGCTGGATTGGCTCATGTCAGAAATCGTATAGCCTGATGAAAAGGCGGCGATTATAGCGGTTATGATCGAATCCCTCACGCTAGTTCGTCGCGCATTGTCATCCTTGTTGCCGGAAACCTTCTAAACAGGGCTTTCAACCTGTCATACAGTTGAACATGTCCTGGCTTTGGCCTTGGGGGCGCAGCCTTTGCAGTGATATAGTTCGCCGCCAGTTCGGCCTGCCCGGGAGGTATGTGCTTTCGTGAGAAAGTCAGGCGTCCGAGTGAGAGGCTGCATCGCAAGGAGTTTAGATGAGTGCCGATAACGCCTACGCGGTCGAGCTGAAGGGACTGTCCTTCAAGCGCGGTGCGCGCAGCATTTTCAATAATGTCGATATCCGTATCCCACGCGGCAAGGTCACCGGCATCATGGGGCCTTCCGGGTGTGGCAAGACCACGCTCTTGCGTCTGATGGGCGCCCAGTTGCGGCCCACCAAGGGCGAAGTCTGGGTCAACGGTCAGAACCTGCCAAAACTGTCGCGCAGCGATCTGTTCGATGCGCGCAAGCATATGGGCGTACTGTTTCAGAGCGGTGCACTGTTTACCGACCTCGATGTCTTCGAGAACGTCGCTTTTCCGCTGCGGGTTCACACGCAACTGCCGGACGAAATGATCCGCGACATCGTCCTGCTCAAGCTGCAGGCCGTGGGTTTGCGCGGTGCCATCGAACTGATGCCCGACGAGCTTTCCGGCGGCATGAAGCGCCGTGTCGCGCTGGCCCGGGCGATCGCGCTCGATCCACAGATCCTTATGTACGACGAGCCCTTTGTCGGCCAGGACCCCATCGCAATGGGCGTTCTGGTGCGCCTGATTCGTTTGCTCAACGATGCGCTGGGCATCACCAGCATCGTGGTATCCCACGACCTGGCCGAGACCGCGAGCATTGCCGATTATATTTATGTGGTGGGCGATGGTCAGGTATTGGGGCAGGGCACGCCGGACGAGTTGATGAACTCGGATGAGCCGCGCATTCGTCAGTTCATGACTGGTGAACCCGACGGCCCGGTTCCGTACCACTTTCCAGCGACGGATTACCGCGCAGATCTTCTGGGGAAGCGCTGATGCGCAGAATTTCATTGGTAGAACGCGTTCGCCGCTTCGGCCAGGCCGGCATCGATGTGCTGGCGGTGTTCGGGCGTTCGAGCCTGTTCCTGTTCCATTCCTTGCTTGGCCGGGGCGGAATCGGTGGCGGTTTCGGGCTGCTGGTCAAGCAGTTGCATTCGGTGGGCGTGATGTCCCTGGTGATCATCGTGGTCTCCGGGGTATTCATCGGCATGGTGCTGGCGCTGCAAGGCTTCAACATTCTTTCCAGCTATGGTTCAGAACAGGCCGTCGGGCAGATGGTGGCGCTGACGCTGCTGCGTGAACTGGGGCCGGTGGTGACCGCCTTGCTGTTCGCCGGGCGCGCAGGTTCGGCGTTGACCGCCGAAATCGGCAACATGAAGTCCACCGAGCAGTTGTCCAGCCTGGAAATGATCGGGGTCGACCCGCTCAAGTACATCATCGCGCCACGCTTGTGGGCCGGTTTCATTTCCCTGCCGGTGCTGGCGATGATCTTCAGCGTGGTGGGTATCTGGGGCGGCTCGTGGGTGGCGGTCGACTGGCTGGGGGTCTATGAAGGCTCCTACTGGTCGAACATGCAGAACAGCGTGACTTTCGCGGACGATGTGCTCAACGGGATCATCAAAAGCATCGTCTTTGCCTTTGTCGTGACCTGGATCGCCGTATTCCAAGGCTATGACTGCGAACCCACTTCCGAGGGGATCAGTCGTGCCACTACCAAGACCGTTGTGTATGCCTCGTTGGCAGTACTCGGCCTGGACTTTATTCTGACCGCCTTGATGTTTGGAGATTTCTGATGCAAAACCGCACCCTGGAAATCGGTGTCGGCCTTTTCTTGCTGGCTGGCATCCTGGCTTTGCTCTTGTTGGCGTTGCGGGTCAGTGGCCTGTCCCCGACTCCGAGCACCGACACGTATAAACTTTATGCCTACTTCGACAATATCGCCGGTTTGACGGTCAGAGCAAAGGTGACCATGGCCGGTGTGACCATTGGCAAGGTCACGGCCATCGATCTGGATCGCGACAGTTTCACCGGTCGGGTGACCATGCAGCTGGAAAAACGCATCGATAATCTGCCGGCGGACTCTACTGCATCTATCCTGACCGCTGGCCTGTTGGGCGAGAAGTACATCGGTCTCAGCGTGGGCGGGGAAGACACCCTGCTCAAGGATGGTGGAACCATCCATGACACGCAGTCATCGTTGGTGCTCGAAGACCTGATCGGTAAATTCCTGCTCAATACCGTTAGCAAAGAAGCTAAATGAGGAACTGTTAAATGATCTCTATCTTGCGACGTGGCCTTTTGGTACTGCTCGCGGCGCTGCCGCTGGTAGCCAACGCCGTGGCGGCGCCTTCGGCGCACGATCTGGTACAGGACACCACTAATCGGATGCTGGCCGATCTGGCGGCCAATAAAGAAAAGTACAAGCAGGATCCGCAAGACTTTTATGCGGCGCTGAACACCATCGTCGGGCCGGTTGTGGATGCCGAGGGTATTTCCAAGAGCATCATGACGGTCAAATACTCGAAGAAAGCTACGCCTGCGCAGATGAAGACCTTCGAAGAAAACTTCAAGAAGGGTCTGTTCCAGTTCTATGGCAATGCCTTGCTGGAGTACAACAACCAGGGCATCACCGTTGATCCGGCCAAAGACGAATCGGGCGACCGTACCAGCGTTGGCATGACCGTCAAGGGCAGCAGCGGCGCGATCTATCCAGTGTCCTACACGCTGGAAAAGATCAACGGCGAGTGGAAACTGCGTAACGTCATCATCAACGGCATCAACATCGGCAAGCTGTTCCGCGATCAGTTCGCCGATGCGATGCAGCGCAATGGCAACGACCTGGACAAGACCATCAATGGTTGGGCCGGGGAAGTCGCCAAGGCCAAGGAAGCCACCGACAAGAAACCAGAGCAGTCAGCCCAATGAGTGAGTCGGCAGTCCAGATGGACGAAGCGGGCGAGCTGCGACTCAGTGGCGTGCTGGATTACCGCACCGGTCCTGGCCTGCGTGAGCAGGGCAAGGCGCTGATCAAGGCCTGCAAGGCCGCGGCGCTGGTGGTCGATTGCTCGGCGGTGACCAAGTCCAGCAGTGTCGGTTTGTCGTTGCTGCTGTGCTTCATCCGCGATGCGCAGGCGGCCGGCAAGGCCCTGAGCATCCGTGGGATGCCGGATGACATGCGTGAAATCGCTCAGGTCAGCGAGATGACCGAGCTGTTGGCGCACCCCTGACACGCATCTATAAAGAAGCCCCCCGTCCGAGTCCTGCTTGGCGGGGTTCGCAGGCGCGGGGCTTTTTTGTATGATGTCCGACCCGCGCGCACAGGGCGCCGATTGAGGTTGAGCATGCAGGCCAACGAAGTTAAGAGCTTTCTTGAAGGAAAGCTGCCCGGAACGAAAGTAGAAGTCGAGGGCGAAGGCTGCAATTTCCAGCTGAACGTGATTAGCGATGAACTGGCGGCGTTGAGCCCGGTGAAGCGTCAGCAGCAGGTCTATGCCCATTTGAACCCGTGGATCACAGATGGCAGCATCCATGCGGTCACTATGAAATTTTTCAGCAGCGCGGCCTGGGCCGAGCGCACCTGAGCCCAAGGGCGTCGAGATTCTTATGGATAAATTGATTATTACTGGCGGTGCTCGTCTTGATGGCGAAATCCGCATCTCCGGGGCAAAGAACTCTGCCCTGCCGATCCTGGCTGCCACCTTGCTGTGCGATGGCCCGGTGACCGTGGCCAACCTGCCGCACCTGCACGACATCACCACCATGATCGAACTGTTCGGTCGCATGGGCATTGAGCCGGTGATCGACGAGAAACTCTCCGTCGAAATCGACCCGCGCACCATCAAGACCCTGGTCGCACCGTACGAACTGGTTAAAACCATGCGTGCGTCGATTCTGGTACTGGGCCCGATGGTTGCCCGTTTCGGTGAAGCCGAAGTCGCCTTGCCTGGCGGTTGCGCCATCGGTTCGCGTCCGGTTGACCTGCACATCCGTGGCCTGGAAGCCATGGGCGCAGTCATCGACGTCGAAGGCGGCTACATCAAGGCCAAGGCGCCTGAAGGCGGCCTGCGCGGTGCGCACTTCTTCTTCGACACCGTCAGTGTGACCGGTACCGAAAACATCATGATGGCCGCAGCGCTGGCCAAAGGCCGCAGCGTCCTGGCTAACGCCGCGCGCGAGCCTGAAGTGGTCGACCTGGCGAACTTCCTGAACGCCATGGGCGCCAGGGTTTCCGGCGCCGGCACCGACACCATCACCATCGATGGCGTCGAGCGTCTGCACACCACCACTTACAAGGTGATGCCGGACCGTATCGAAACCGGTACCTACCTGGTTGCCGCTGCCGTGACCGGCGGCCGAGTGAAGGTCAAGGACACCGATCCGACCATCCTCGAAGCCGTTCTGGAAAAGCTCCGTGAGTCCGGTGCCGAAATTACCTGCGGCGAAGACTGGATCGAGCTGAACATGCACGGTAAGCGTCCGAAAGCCGTCAACGTGCGGACCGCTCCGTACCCGGCGTTCCCGACTGACATGCAGGCGCAGTTCATCTCCCTCAACGCCATTGCCGAAGGCACCGGCGCTGTGATCGAGACGATCTTCGAAAACCGCTTCATGCACGTCTACGAGCTGCACCGCATGGGCGCCAAGATCCAGGTCGAAGGCAACACCGCCATCGTTACCGGCACCGAAAAACTCAAGGGCGCGCCAGTCATGGCCACCGACCTGCGTGCTTCGGCCAGCCTGGTGATCTCGGCCCTGATCGCCGAAGGCGACACCCTGATCGACCGCATCTACCACATAGACCGTGGCTACGAGTGCATCGAAGAAAAACTGCAGATGCTGGGCGCCAAGATCCGTCGCGTTCCGGGCTAGTACCTGCTGCATGGGCATAAGGACGTGCCCGTTGATTTGTTGAAGTCGAGCCGTTTTCGGCTCGATGTGTGTCCGGCGCCATTTGCGACCGGGCATGAGTACCTTGATAAGGACTGACGTTTCCCATGTTGACCATCGCACTGTCCAAGGGCCGCATCCTTGACGACACCCTGCCGCTTCTGGCTGAAGCGGGCATCGTGCCGACCGAGAATCCGGACAAGAGCCGCAAGCTGATCATTCCCACGACCCAGGAAGATGTACGCCTGCTGATCGTGCGTGCCACCGATGTGCCGACCTATGTCGAACATGGTGCCGCCGACCTCGGTGTCGCCGGTAAAGATGTGCTGATGGAATATGGCGGCCAGGGCCTGTACGAACCACTGGACCTGCAAATTGCCCAGTGCAAGTTGATGACGGCCGGCAAGGTCGGTGCGGTCGAGCCCAAGGGCCGCTTGCGCATCGCCACCAAGTTCGTCAACGTTGCCAAGCGTTACTACGCTGAGCAGGGTCGTCAGGTCGACATCATCAAGCTGTACGGCTCGATGGAGCTGGCACCGCTGATCGGCCTTGCCGACAAGATCATCGACGTGGTCGACACCGGTAACACGCTGCGGGCCAACGGCCTGGAGCCACAGGATTTCATTGCTGCCATCAGCTCCCGGCTGATCGTCAACAAAGCTTCGATGAAGATGCAGCACGCCCGTATCCAGGCGTTGATCGACACCCTGCGCAAGGCAGTGGAGTCTCGACACCGCGGCTGATTCACTCGCGCGACGTTAAGTCGCGCCCGTCTATCCGCCTCATAGCCAGAATTCTCAGGTGCCCAAGCGGAAACGACTGCTAAGTTAGGGCGCCTGAGTTTTTGCCATTCCTATGAGGCTCTCGCTATGACCGCACCGACTGCAATTCGCCGACTCAACGCTGCTGACCCGGATTTCGCGCATCATCTGGATCATCTGCTGAGCTGGGAAAGTGTGTCTGACGACGCGGTCAATCAGCGGGTGCTGGACATCATCAAGGCCGTGCGTGAGCGTGGCGACGCGGCACTGGTGGACTTTACCCGGCAGTTCGACGGCCTGGACGTGAAGTCCATGGCCGACCTGATCCTGCCGCGCGAGCGTCTGGAGCTGGCGCTCACCCGCATCTCCGTGCCTCAGCGCGAAGCCCTGGAAGTCGCTGCCGCCCGTGTGCGCAGCTACCACGAAAAACAGAAGCAGGACTCCTGGAGCTACACCGAGGCCGACGGCACCGTGCTGGGCCAGAAAGTCACGCCGCTGGACCGCGCCGGTCTGTACGTACCGGGCGGCAAGGCGTCCTACCCGTCGTCGGTGTTGATGAACGCGATTCCGGCCAAGGTTGCCGGTGTCACCGAAGTGGTCATGGTGGTGCCGACCCCGCGCGGTGAAATCAACGAGCTGGTGCTGGCCGCTGCCTGCATCGCCGGTGTCGACCGCGTGTTCACCATCGGTGGTGCTCAAGCCGTTGCAGCATTGGCTTACGGCACCGAAAGCGTGCCGAAGGTCGACAAGGTCGTCGGCCCGGGCAACATCTATGTGGCCACCGCCAAGCGCCACGTATTTGGCCAGGTCGGTATCGACATGATCGCCGGTCCCTCCGAGATCCTCGTGGTGTGCGACGGCCAGACTGATCCGGACTGGATCGCCATGGACCTGTTCTCCCAGGCCGAGCACGACGAAGACGCCCAGGCGATTCTGGTCAGCCCCGACGCCGAGTTCCTCGACAAGGTCGCCGCCAGCATCGCCAAGCTGATGCCGACCATGGAGCGCGCCGCGATCATCGAAACCTCGATCAATGGCCGTGGTGCACTGATCAAGGTTCGCGACATGGAGCAAGCCATCGAAGTGGCCAACCGCATCGCGCCGGAGCACCTCGAATTGTCCGTTGCCGATCCACAAGCCTGGCTGCCGCAAATCCGCCACGCCGGCGCGATCTTCATGGGGCGTCACACCTCCGAAGCCCTGGGCGACTATTGCGCAGGCCCCAACCACGTGTTGCCGACTTCCGGCACCGCCCGGTTCTCCTCGCCACTGGGTGTGTACGACTTCCAGAAACGCTCGTCGATCATTTTCTGTTCCGAACAGGGTGCTTCCGAGTTGGGCAAAACCGCTTCCGTGCTGGCCCGTGGCGAGTCGCTGACCGCCCATGCCCGCAGCGCCGAGTACCGCATCGTTGACGACAAGCAGGTGAAATGAACATGAGTAAATTCTGGAGCCCGTTCGTCAAGGATCTGGTGCCTTACGTGCCGGGCGAACAACCCAAGCTGACCAAACTGGTCAAGCTCAACACCAACGAAAACCCGTACGGCCCATCGCCAAAAGCCCTCGCGGCGATGCAAACCGAACTCAATGACAACCTGCGTCTGTACCCGGACCCGAACAGCGACCTGCTCAAGCAAGCCGTTGCCAGGTACTACGGCGTGCAAGGCAATCAGGTGTTCCTCGGCAACGGTTCCGATGAAGTGCTGGCGCACATCTTCCACGGTTTGTTGCAACACGATCAGCCGCTGCTGTTCCCGGACATCAGCTACAGCTTCTACCCGGTCTACTGCGGGTTGTACGGCATCAAGTTCGACGCGGTGCCGCTGGACGAGCAGTTCCAGATCAACCCGGCGGACTACGCCAAACCGAACGGCGGGATCATCTTCCCTAACCCGAATGCGCCGACCGGTTGCCTGTTGGCGCTGGAAGCGGTGGAGCAGATTCTCAAGGCCAGCCCGGATTCCGTGGTGGTGGTCGACGAGGCCTACATCGATTTCGGCGGCGAGACGGCAATCTCCCTGGTCGATCGTTATCCAAACCTGCTGGTGACCCAGACCCTGTCCAAGTCCCGTTCCCTGGCGGGCCTACGGGTTGGTTTGGCGGTTGGCCATCCGGACCTGATCGAGGCGCTGGAGCGGATCAAGAACAGCTTCAACTCCTATCCGCTGGATCGCATGGCGAATGTCGGCGCTGCCGCCGCATTCGAGGATCGCGAGTATTTCGACAAGACCTGCCGGTTGGTGATCGAGAATCGCGATAAGGTCGTTGCACAGCTAGAGGAGAAGGGTTTTGAAGTGCTGCCATCGGCGGCGAACTTCATTTTCGCCCGTCATCCCCGGTACGATGCAGCGGGGCTTGCGGCGAAGCTGCGCGAGCAAGGCGTAATCGTCCGGCACTTCAAGCAGGAGCGGATTGCCCAGTTCCTGCGGATCTCCATCGGCACGCCAGAGCAGAATCAGGCGCTGATCGACGGCCTCGGCGACTTGTAAACCAGGCACGACCCTGTGGGAGCAAGCTCGCTCCCACAGGTTTTTGGGTTGTCTGCTTACTTTTCTTCTGTGTCCTTGACCGGAGCCGGCGGCGGACGCAGGCCGACTTCCGCGGTCAGCTTGAGCTCCTTGCCGTTGCGCATCACCTGGATCGCGACCTTGTCGGTCGGCTTGATCCGCGCCACCTGATTCATCGAGCGACGGCCATCACCGGCCGGTTCGCCATCGATGGCAAGAATCACATCACCCAGTTGCAGGCCGGCCTTCTGTGCCGGACCGTCGCGGAAAATCCCCGCCACGACAATGCCAGGGCGCCCGGACAAGCCGAACGACTCGGCCAGCTCCTGGGTCAGCGGCTGCACTTCGATACCCAGCCAGCCACGAATCACCTGGCCGTGCTCGATGATCGACTTCATCACTTCCATCGCCAGCTTCACCGGGATCGCGAAACCAATGCCCTGGGAGCCCCCGGACTTGGAAAAGATCGCCGTGTTGATGCCGGTCAGGTTACCGATGGCATCCACCAGCGCACCGCCTGAGTTGCCCGGGTTGATCGCCGCATCGGTCTGGATGAAGTCTTCGTAGTTGTTCAGGCCCAGTTGATTGCGCCCGGTGGCGCTGATGATGCCCATGGTCACGGTCTGGCCGACGCCGAACGGGTTGCCGATGGCCAGCGCGACGTCGCCGATGCGGATGTTGTCGGAGCGCCCCACGGTGATCGATGGCAGGTTTTTCAGGTCGATTTTCAGCACCGCGAGGTCAGTCTCCGGGTCGCTGCCGATCACCCGCGCCAGGGTTTCCCGGCCGTCCTTGAGCGCCACCACGATCTGGTCGGCGCCGCTGGTCACGTGGTTGTTGGTCAGGATGTAGCCTTCCGGGCTCATGATCACGCCGGAGCCGAGGCTCGACTCCATGCGTTTCTGCTTGGGCGAGTTATCGCCGAAGAAACGCCGGAACTGCGGATCTTCGAACAACGGATGGTTGGGTTTGTTGATGACTTTGGTGGTGTACAGGTTCACCACCGACGGCGCCGCGGTGGATACCGCTTCGGCATAAGACACCGGGCCCTGCTGCATGCTGGTGGTTTGCGGCGCTTGTTGCAGATTGACGTCGAGGCTCGGGAGCCCGACCCACTGCGGGTAACGCTGGATTATCAAAAGAGCGACAAGCACGCCGGCCAACAGCGGCCAGCCGGAAAAACGCAGCGCCTTGAGCATTAAGCAGTTCCTGAGAGAGTTGCAGGCGGTATGAGACCGCTCATAATGACGCGCATTATACGAGGCCGCACGCGCCTCTGAACGGGATATTTAGGAGTCTTTCATGGCCGTCGCCCTGAGCACCCTGGTCGAAGAAGCCGACCGTTACCTCAACAGCGCCAAAATCGCCGATTACTGCCCCAACGGCTTGCAAGTCGAAGGCCGTCCGCAAGTGATGCGCATTGTCAGTGGCGTCACCGCCAGCCAGGCCTTGCTCGACGCGGCCGTGGAGGCCAACGCCGACCTGGTGCTGGTGCATCACGGCTACTTCTGGAAAGGCGAGAACCCGTGCATCACCGGCATGAAGCAGCGCCGCTTGAAGACCCTGCTCAAGCACGATATCAGCCTGTTGTCCTATCACCTGCCGCTGGACCTGCACCCGGACGTCGGCAATAACGTGCAGCTCGCGCGGCAACTCGACATCACCGTCGAAGGTCCGCTGGACCCGGACAACCTGAAGATTGTCGGCCTGGTCGGCTCGCTGAATGAGCCGATGATGCCCCGGGATTTTGCCCGCCGTGTCCAGGAAGTGATGGGGCGTGAGCCGCTGTTGATCGAAGGCAGCGCCATGGTCCGCCGTATCGGCTGGTGCACCGGTGGTGGCCAGGGTTACATCGATCAGGCCATTCTGGCAGGCGTCGATCTGTACCTCAGCGGCGAGGCTTCCGAGCAAACCTTCCACAGCGCCAGGGAAAACGACATCAGCTTCATTGCCGCCGGTCACCATGCCACCGAGCGCTACGGCGTTCAGGCGCTGGGGGATTATCTGGCGCGGCGTTTTGCGCTGGAGCACATCTTCATCGATTGCCCGAATCCGATTTGAGGTACACCATCGATCAAAATGTGGGAGCGGGCTTGCTCGCGAATGCGGTGGATCAGTCAGCATCACGTTTAATGACACATTGCCTTCGCGAGCAAGCCCGCTCCCACAAAGGGTCTGCGATGCCCAAACGGGCAGGCATATTCATATGCTCTTTCGATCTAGTTGGCGTCCTGATTAGAAGAGGTCGCTGTGCTAGGATCCCCGCTCGAACACGGCCCGCTGGCCGTTCATAAGAAAGCTTTCGTGAGTAGCCATGGTCGACAAACTGACGCATCTGAAACAGCTGGAGGCGGAAAGCATCCACATCATCCGCGAGGTGGCCGCCGAGTTCGACAACCCGGTGATGCTGTATTCCATCGGTAAAGACTCCGCCGTGATGCTGCATCTGGCACGCAAGGCGTTCTTCCCGGGCAAGCTGCCGTTTCCGGTGATGCACGTCGACACTCGCTGGAAATTCAAGGAGATGTACAGCTTCCGCGACAAGATGGTCGCCGAGCTGGGCCTCGACCTGATCACCCACGTCAACCCGGACGGCGTGGCGCAGGACATCAACCCGTTCACCCACGGCAGCGCCAAGCACACCGACATCATGAAGACCGAGGGCCTGAAGCAGGCACTCGACAAGTATGGTTTCGACGCAGCATTCGGCGGCGCCCGTCGCGATGAAGAGAAATCCCGCGCTAAAGAGCGTGTGTACTCGTTCCGCGACAGCAAGCACCGCTGGGATCCGAAAAACCAGCGTCCCGAGTTGTGGAACGTCTACAACGGCAAGGTCAACAAGGGCGAATCCATTCGTGTATTCCCGTTGTCGAACTGGACCGAGCTGGACATCTGGCAGTACATCTACCTTGAAGGCATCCCGATCGTTCCGCTGTACTTCGCCGCCGAGCGTGAAGTCATCGAGAAGAACGGCACGCTGATCATGATCGACGACGAGCGCATCCTCGAGCACCTGAGCGATGAAGACAAAGCGCGCATCGTCAAAAAGAAAGTGCGTTTCCGTACCCTTGGTTGCTACCCGTTGACGGGCGCGGTGGAGTCCGAGGCCGAAAGCCTCACGGACATCATTCAGGAAATGCTCCTGACGCGAACTTCCGAGCGCCAGGGCCGTGTCATCGACCACGATGGCGCAGGCTCCATGGAAGACAAAAAACGTCAAGGTTATTTCTAAGGGGCTGTCATGTCGCATCAATCTGATTTGATCAGCGAGGACATCCTCGCCTACCTGGGCCAGCACGAACGTAAAGAGCTGCTGCGCTTTTTGACCTGCGGTAACGTCGACGACGGCAAGAGCACCCTGATCGGGCGCCTGCTGCACGACTCCAAGATGATCTACGAAGATCACCTGGAAGCCATTACCCGCGACTCGAAAAAAGTCGGCACCACCGGCGAAGACATCGACCTGGCGCTGCTGGTCGACGGCCTGCAGGCCGAGCGTGAGCAAGGCATCACCATTGATGTCGCGTACCGCTATTTCTCCACCGCCAAGCGCAAATTCATCATCGCCGACACCCCCGGCCATGAGCAGTACACCCGCAACATGGCCACCGGTGCCTCCACCTGCGACCTGGCGATCATCCTGGTCGACGCCCGTTACGGCGTGCAGACCCAGACCCGTCGCCACAGCTTCATCGCCTCGCTGCTGGGCATCAAGCACATCGTCGTGGCCATCAACAAGATGGACCTCAAGGACTTCGACCAGGGCGTGTTCGAGTCGATCAAGGCCGATTACCTGCAGTTCGCCGAAGGCTTGAAGATGAAGCCCACCACGATGCACTTCGTGCCGATGTCGGCTTTGAAGGGCGACAACGTGGTGAACAAGTCCGAGCGTTCGCCGTGGTACACCGGCCAGTCGCTGATGGAAATCCTCGAGACCGTGGAAGTGGCGGGCGATCGCAACTTCACCGACCTGCGTTTCCCGGTGCAGTACGTCAACCGTCCGAACCTGAACTTCCGTGGCTTCGCCGGTACGCTGGCCAGCGGCATCGTCAAGAAAGGCGACGAAGTCGTGGTGCTGCCGTCGGGCAAGAGCAGCCGCGTGAAATCCATCGTCACCTTCGAAGGTGAACTGGAGCACGCCGGTCCTGGTCAGGCGGTGACGCTGACCATGGAAGACGAAATCGATATCTCCCGTGGCGACCTGTTGGTTCACGCCGACAACGTGCCGCCGGTGACTGACAGCTTCGAAGCCATGCTGGTGTGGATGGCTGAAGAGCCGATGCTGCCGGGCAAGAAATACGACATCAAACGCGCCACCAGTTACGTGCCGGGCTCCATCGCCAGCATCGTCAACAAGGTCGACGTCAACACTCTGGAAGAAGGTCCGGCCAGCGCGTTGCAACTCAACGAAATCGGCAAGGTCAAGATCGCGCTCGACGCGCCGATTGCCCTCGACGGTTACGACAGCAACCGCACCACCGGCGCCTTCATCATCATCGACCGCTTGACCAACGGCACCGTTGGCGCGGGCATGATCGTCGCCCAGCCGTTGGCCCATGGCACCAGCACGCACCACGGCAAGCTGGCCCACGTCGCCACCGAAGAACGCGCACAGCGCTTCGGCCAGCAACCGGCCACCGTGTTGTTCAGTGGCTTGTCGGGGGCGGGCAAAAGCACCCTGGCGTATGCGGTTGAACGCAAGTTGTTCGACCTTGGCCGTGCGGTGTTCGTACTCGATGGCCAGAACCTGCGTCACGACCTGAACAAAGGTCTGCCACAGGATCGTGCCGGGCGTACCGAAAACTGGCGTCGTGCCGCGCACGTTGCGCGTCAGTTCAACGAAGCCGGTCTGCTGACCCTCGCTGCGTTCGTTGCCCCGAGTGCTGAAGGTCGTGAGCAGGCCCGGGAACTGATCGGCAAGGAGCGTCTGCTGACAGTCTACGTCCAGGCTTCGCCGACGGTTTGCGCCGAGCGTGATCCGCAAGGTTTGTACGCAGCGGCCGGGGATAACATCCCGGGCGAGTCCTTCCCGTACGACGTGCCGCTGGATGCCGACCTGGTGATCGACACCCAGTCCGTGTCGCTGGAAGAAGGCGTCAAGCAAGTGCTGGGTCTGCTGCGTGAGCGTGGGGCGATCTAAGCGTAAGCCGGTAAAAAGAAACCCGTCGATGAGTGATCATCGGCGGGTTTTTTTGTGTTCTTGAAAACGCCTTCGCTGGCAAGCCAGCTCCCACAGTTTTGAAGATGTTCACAAATTTTGTGAGCGACGCGATCTTTGTAGGCGCTGGCTTGCCGGCGAAGAGGCCCTTGCAGCCACATCACTTGCTGGGGCTGGATAAGTCCAATGCAAGTCGTGTAAGCAATCGGCAATTTCGCGTGAATTTCCAGCGCTGTTAGCGCTTGGGAAATGGACTACAGGAATATCGGAAACGGGTAAGTTATATTTATTCGCATGGAGAGATATTGTCCTTGGTAGATGCAAGGTAGAAGTCTATTCGGGTTTATGTTGGGTCGATTGCACATAGGCAGATATCAAAGGTAGGAGACGTGCCCCTAGTGTGCGCGTTAATTATTCTGGGCGTTGCGTGCCGCGCCAAAGAGTGTGTAATAGCGGAATTTTGATCGATCCAGAAAACACTCAACCCTTAGGTGCATAATGTTGTTGGTCAGCGTTCATGGGGGTTGTATGCGTGCAAAAGATTTATACATTCCTCCTGGGTATGTTGCAGGTGCTGGTGAAATTGTTTTTTGTGTAATTGTGTTTTCTTTTCTGGTTTTTGCATCGGCTTATATGCTCGGTGACGTAAAGGAGATTCCTCCCTTGCCAGAAAGACTGGTTATGGAGAGTGCTTACATATACAGAGACGTTTCGCAGTCAAAGGCTGACTCATATTTGTATTTGAGGGTCGGTCTCGGTGATGACGCATATAAATACACTATTGTAGCTCGTAGTAGTGATGTTTTGCATCTGGATTTGAGGAAGTCGCGAAGGCTGTGGGTCGCTGTAGACCCAGATCGGAGTAAGCGGTTTGTTTGGTGGATTTATGATTTTGATAACAATTTGATTATCAGTCGTAAAGAGATATTGGATTGGATAAGGCGCTACAATAGTAGGAACTATTTTGTGGCGATTTTGGGAGCTGCTTCGTCCTTGTATTTGTTTCTGATAATTGTTCGGAACGGAGTTTGGAATAGAGTTGTAGCGAAAAGGAAAGCGCATGAAAGTCGAGCGGATTGATAATGAGATATATGTAGTTGACGATTTCCTCACGGAAAGCGAAGAGGTTGGTATAAATCTTCAGCTTAAGGGGGCTGTTTGGAGATACAACTGGCCGAATTATGAAGAACTCCCCTTCGTTAGACCCTGTTGGCACGTGTTTATTGCGGGTAAAGGTCGTCCTGATCGGCAGTCCTGTTTAGAAGAATTGAACAGCAATGAATCATGGCGTTTTCTGATCGGTTTTTGGGAGCGATTTTCAGCCTTACATAAATTTAACATGACATTATTAGGTGTTTATGCAAACGGGCAGACGTTCGGGCAGGACACCATTATACACCGTGACAACAAAACGCACCCAGGATTGACCGTGATCGTTTTCTGTAACGAGCACTGGCCGACGTCTTGGGGAGGGGAGCTCGTTTTCTATGATGATACGAAAGAAAATATCATTAAGGCTGTGCTACCAAAGTCTCGTCGCATAGTGATTTTCGATGGACGAATTCCACATGCTGCGAGATCACCTTCCGTGAAGTGTGATCAGGTAAGAATGACACTTGCGTTTAAAACTGTGATTAAGGAGTAGTATATGGCCGGGAAAGCCGAGATATTTGTAGGTGTCGTAAATGATGGAGTGACTGTAGGTTCGGGTGCAACTGCGATATCAGACCAGTTCTTGGTTAACGGTAATGGGATGGTGTTGTTGAACCAAGCTGCGCAAACGGGTGCCGTAATAGCCAGCGTGACGTCAGTCACCAAGCTGGCAGGTCCATATGTGCCGATTGTGAGTATGCCAGCCAATGTAGTTGCAGGTACCATTACCTTTCTAAAAATAGGTGTGGATATCCGGGATGGTGCAGGATTTAAAGAAGGTGATCTTATTAGTCTTGTGGGTAATGTAGCAGGCGTGATCGCCACCATGGCTGTTTTAGCCGCCGCACCGTTCGTAGTCGTTGGTACTGCAAGTGTTGTATCAATAGCAGCTGGCCTGTATTCTATTGGTGTATCAAAAACGGTTGAAAATCTAGCGATGAGTGCTGCGGACTTCTTTAGGAATAACCCTGCAGATAGCTACGTTGACTATGTCTGGGCGCCCGATATGAAACTTGTGCATAGAGACATTCTGGGGGCGTCATACAACAATTATATGCTTTCATTTAATTGGTCGCCTGAAACCGGGGAGTTGGTGCCTTCGGCATTTTATACAGTCAGTGAAAATAGCGGGGGTGGTGGTTTTGTTCCGCCCACAAATCCGGTGCTTCCGGTTCCTCCTCCCGAGATGGTTCCAGTAGTTACCATCGGTCCCCTTGAGTTTGGCAATGAAAATGCTGGCGCAGACGATAACGGTGATGAATATGGGTGCTGTACTGGGGGAAGTGATGGTTATGTGTAGCGAAACCCATATATAAGTTATCTGTTCCTCATTTTTGTCTTCAGATTTTCAGTAAAAACCAACTAGATATTCGACAGTCTTAAGCACCAAGCCCGAGTCAGGCTGAACTTAAGAGTGCGCTGGTGAGTGGGTAATCGTCAGCTTCATCGCTTGGAACTGAGTTCCGTTTCGCTGGACGAAGGCGTCAAGCAAGTGCTGGATTTGCTACGCAAGCGTGGCGCGATCTAAACGCTAGCCTGAAATGAAAAACCCGCCGATGAGTGATCATCGGCGGGTTTTTTATTTGAGGTCGACTCGATCAAATGTGGGAGCGGGCTTGCTCGCGAATGCGGTGTGCCATTCAGCATTGAAGCTGGCTGATCCACCGCTTTCGCGAGCAAGCCCGCTCCCACAGGGGATTAGTGTTTGCCTGGAAATTCGCGGTGCATCTGGTCCAGCAACGCATCCTTGTCCTGCCACAGCTGGTTGATCCAGCCCTGAAACTGCAGGCGGTATTCGCCGTCCTGGTCATAGTTCTTGCCAATGAACTGCGGCGGAATCTTCAGCTCTTCAAAGTGCACCACCACGTCCGCCACATTCCCGCACAGCAAATCCCAGAAACCCGGACGCCCGGCGGGGTAGTGGATGGTCACGTTGACCAGGGATTCAAGCTGCTCGCCCATCGCATCCAGCACAAAGGCAATGCCGCCTGCCTTGGCCTTGAGCAGGTACTTGAAGGGTGACTGCTGTTGCTTGTGCTTGCCCTCGGTGAAGCGCGTGCCTTCGACGAAGTTGAAAATGCCCACCGGGTTGTTGCGAAACTTCGCACAGGTCTTGCGGGTGGTTTCCAGGTCCTTGCCTTTCTTTTCCGGGTGCTTCTCCAGATAGGCCTTGGAGTAGCGCTTCATGAACGGAAAGCCCAGCGCCCACCAAGCCAGACCGATCACCGGGACCCAGATCAGTTCTTGTTTGAGAAAGAACTTCAACGGTTGAATGCGTCGGTTGAGCACGTATTGCAGCACCAGGATGTCGACCCAGCTCTGGTGGTTGCTGGTGATCAGGTACGAATGCTGATAGTCGAGGCCCTGCAGGCCGCTGATGCGCCAGCGCGTGCGACGGACCAGATTCATCCAGCCTTTGTTGAGGCTGATCCAGGCTTCGTGGGTATGGCTCATCAGCCAGCCCGCGAGGCGCTGGGTGAAGGCGAACGGCAATACCTTGACGAGCGCCACGCAGAACAGGAACGAGCAGAGCAAAATCGTGTTCAGCGCCAACAGCAGCGAGGCGATCACGCCTCGCAGCGGAGCAGGTAGGAAGTCCAGCATTTACACATCCATAGGTCGGTTGGCGGCTTGGATCGCGGTCAGGGCGATGGTGTAGACGATGTCATCGACCTGCGCGCCGCGGGGCAAATCGTTCACCGGTTTGCGCAGGCCTTGCAGCATCGGCCCGAGGCTGACGCAGTCGGCGCTGCGCTGTACGGCCTTGTGCGTGGTGTTGCCGGTGTTGAGGTCGGGGAACACGTACACCGTGGCACGGCCGGCCACCTGACTGTTCGGCGCCAATTGCCGGGCCACGCTTTCGTTGGCGGCGGCGTCGTACTGCAGGGGGCCGTCGATCAGCAGCGAGTGCTGTTGTTCGTGGGCGAGCAGGGTGGCTTCGCGAACCTTCTCGACTTCTTCGCCGCTGTCCGACTCGCCGCTGGAGTAGCTGATCATTGCCACCCGTGGCGTGATGCCGAAGGCGGCGGCCGAATCAGCGCTTTGCAGGGCGATCTCTGCCAGTTCGCTGGCACTTGGATGCGGGTTCATCACGCAGTCGCCGTAGATCAGCACCTCTTCCGGGAACAGCATGAAGAACACCGACGACACCAGGGTGCAGCCCGGCGCGGTTTTAATCAGTTGCAGGGCCGGGCGGATGGTGTTGGCGGTGGTGTTGATCACGCCCGACACGAGACCGTCGACTTCATCCAGGGCCAGCATCATGGTGCCGATCACCACGGTGTCTTCCAGTTGTTGCTCGGCCATCGGCGCGTTGAGGCTTTTGCTTTTGCGCAGCGCGACCATCGGTTCGACATAGCGCTCGCGGATCAAGTCCGGATCGATTATTTCCAGTCCCGGCGGCAGCTCGATGCCTTGGGCGCGGGCGACGGCCTGCACGTCCTCGGGCTTGGCCAGCAACACACAGCGCGCGATGCCACGGGCCTGGCAGATCGCGGCGGCCTGCACGGTTAGCGGCTCGCTGCCTTCGGGCAACACGATGCGCTTGTTGGCCGCCTGGGCGCGCTGGATCAGTTGATAACGGAAAACCGCTGGCGACAGGCGCATTTCCCGTGGCGTGCCGCAGCGCTGATGCAACCAGTTGGCATCGAGATGGCCGGCGATGAAATCGGTAATGATCTCGGCGCGTTCGCGGTCGTCGATGGGGATTTCCTTGTTCAGGCCATTGAGCAGGTTGGCGGTGTCATAGGAACCGGTACTCACCGACAGCACCGGCAACCCGGCCTGCAGGGCGCCGCGGCACAGGTCCATGATGCGTGGGTCGGGCAGGGTGTCGCTGGTTAGCAGCAGGCCAGCCAGCGGCACGCCGTTCAGGGCCGCGAGGCTGACGGCGAGGATGATGTCGTCGCGGTCGCCGGGGGTCACCACCAGCACGCCGGGCTTGAGCAACTCCACGGTGTTGCGCATGGTGCGGGCGCAAATGATGATCTTGGTCATGCGCCGGGTTTCGTAATCACCGGCGTTGAGTACCTGCGCGCCCATCAGGTCGGCAACGTCGCGGGTGCGCGGGGCGTTCAGTTCCGGCTGGAACGGAATGCAGCCGAGCAAGCGGAAGTCACCACTGCGCAGCAACGGCGAATGCTCCTTCAGGCGTGTGGCGAAGGCCTCCATGCTTTCCTCGGTCTTGACCTTGTTGAGGATCACACCAAGGACTTTCGGGTCCTTCGGGCCGCCGAACAATTGCGCCTGCAACTCGACGCGACCGGAGAGCTCGGTCAGCACTTCGTTTTCCGGTGCCGAGACCAGGATCACCTCGGCGTCGAGGCTCTTGGCCAGGTGCAGGTTGACCCGCGCGGCATAACTGGCGCTGCGGGTCGGCACCATGCCTTCAACGATCAGCACGTCCTTGCCGATGGCAGCCTGCTGATAAAGGGTGATGATTTCTTCGAGCAACTCATCGAGCTGACCGTCGCCGAGCATGCGCTCGACATGGGCCAGCCCCAAGGGCTGGGGCGGTTTCAAGCCATGGGTACGCGCCACCAGTTCAGTGGAACGTTCCGGGCCAGTGTCGCCCGGGTGCGGCTGGGCAATCGGCTTGAAAAAACCGACCTTGAGCCCGGCCCGCTCAAGGGTACGCACCAGCCCGAGGCTGATGGAGGTCAGACCCACACCAAAATCGGTGGGCGCGATAAAAAAAGTTTGCATGCGGATTCTCTAAAGGTGCATTGCAAAGGTGATGACCTATAACTGGTCGTCTACCGAAATTCAGTCGCCAAGGTTATCGCTAACCGAGCCCTGTGCGCACCAACCGCAGGCAAAGGGTTGGCCTATTTTTTCCTGGCGCTGCGCAGGGTCCATGACCCAGGCACGTGATTGCCATGGCGGTTGGTGCCGCAGGTGTTGGGTGTGGCCGCAGGAAAGCTCGGCCACCCAGTGTCCGTCCTCGTCCTGGTGGAAGCCTGTGATCGTCGAATCCCGTTTGTCCGGGTTGTGTTCGCTTTCGGTCGATTGCTTCGCTAAACTTGGCCTTTCAATCTTCTTATGCAAAAGGTCTCGCCCCATGCTGATCGCCGCCAATAAGGCTGTCTCCATCGACTATACCCTGACCAACGACGCTGGTGAGGTCATCGACAGCTCCGCCGGCGGCGCGCCGCTGGTCTACCTGCAAGGCGCAGGCAATATCATCCCGGGCCTGGAAAAGGCTCTGGAAGGCAAGACTGTCGGCGACGAGCTGACCGTAGCCGTTGAACCGGAAGACGCTTACGGCGAATACGCTGCCGAACTGGTCAGCACCCTGAGCCGCAGCATGTTCGAAGGCGTCGACGAGCTGGAAGTGGGCATGCAGTTCCACGCTTCCGCTCCGGACGGCCAGATGCAGATCGTGACCATCCGTGATCTGGACGGCGACGACGTCACCGTTGACGGCAACCACCCGTTGGCCGGTCAGCGCCTGAATTTCCAGGTCAAGATCATCGACATCCGTGACGCCAGCCAGGAAGAAATCGCTCATGGCCACGTCCATGGCGAAGGTGGCCATCACCACTGATTTCTGCGCTAAGCTCAGATAACTGGAGAGGCGCCCTATGGGCGCCTCTTTAGTCTGCGGCTGTCCCTGACGACACCGCCAAGTGGCTGTTTCGAGAAGAACACGGGAATCTGGAGTACGCCATGAGTGCTTTTCACGACCTTAAATTGACAGCCCTGGATGGACAGGAGCTACCTCTGGCGCCTTTCAAAGGCCAAGTCGTACTGGTGGTCAACGTCGCCTCAAAATGCGGCCTGACCCCGCAGTACGCGGCGCTGGAAAACCTCTATCAGCAATACAAGGGCAAAGGCTTCAGCGTGCTGGGCTTGCCGTGCAACCAGTTTGCCGGGCAGGAACCGGGGACCGAGCAAGAGATCAAGGATTTCTGCAGCCTCAACTATGGCGTGACCTTTCCGTTGTCCAGCAAGCTGGAAGTCAACGGGCATGAACGTCATCAGTTGTACCGCCTGCTGGCGGGCGAGGGCGCGGAGTTTCCCGGCGACATCACCTGGAACTTCGAGAAGTTCCTGCTGGGCAAGGACGGCCGAGTACTGGCTCGGTTCTCGCCACGTACGGCACCGGATGATCCGACCATCGTTCACGCGATTGAAAAAGCGCTGAGCTGATTCCCCCCTGTAGGAGCGAGCTTGCTCGCGATGGACGTCAACGATAACGCTGCAAGCCTGATACGGCGCGGCGTTCTCCAGTCCATCGCGAGCAGTCGAGCGTCGACCGGCTGCTCCTACAATATTCCCTATCTTTTGATCCTTAATCACTGCAATCAATAGTGCTGTTCAAAGCGACGCCCACTCCATATTATCGCCGTCATAAAATTACTTCCCGTGGAGCGTCCCATGCCAGTCAAAGCCCTGTTCAAACCGTTCCACCTCGGCACCCTCGAACTGCCGACCCGCGTCGTCATGGCGCCGATGACCCGCTCCTTTTCCCCGGGCGGCGTGCCTAATTCCAAAGTGATCGAATACTACCGTCGTCGCGCCGCCGCGGGCGTCGGCCTGATCATCACCGAAGGCACCACCGTCGGTCACAAGGCTTCCAACGGCTACCCGAACGTTCCGCATTTCTACGGTGAAGCGGCCCTGGCCGGCTGGAAGAAAGTCGTCGACGCCGTTCACGCCGAAGGCGGCAAGATCGTTCCGCAGTTGTGGCATGTGGGCAGCGTACGCCGTATCGGCACCGAACCGGACGCCAGCGTGCCGGGTTATGGCCCGTCGGAAAAAGTGAAGGAAGGTCAGGTCGTGGTGCACGGCATGACCAGGCAGGATATCCAGGACGTGATCGCCGCGTTCGCCCAGGCCGCCAAGGATGCCCAGAGCATCGGCATGGACGGCGTGGAAATCCACGGTGCCCACGGTTATCTGGTGGACCAGTTCTTCTGGGAAGGCAGCAACCAGCGTAGCGACGAATACGGCGGCAGCCTGGCCAACCGTTCGCGCTTCGCCATTGAATTGATTCAGGCCGTGCGGGCCGCGGTCGGTGAAGGTTTCCCGATCATCTTCCGTTTCTCCCAGTGGAAGCAACAGGACTACACCGCGCGTCTGGTGCAAACCCCGGAAGCCTTGGGCGAGTTCCTCAAGCCGCTGGCCGACGCAGGCGTGGATATTTTCCACTGCTCGACCCGCCGCTTCTGGGAACCGGAGTTCGACGGTTCCGAGCTGAACCTTGCCGGCTGGACCCGCCAACTCACCGGCAAACCGACCATCACCGTGGGCAGCGTCGGTCTGGATGGCGAGTTCCTGCAATTCATGGTCAACACTGACAAGGTCGCGCAGCCCGCCAGCCTGGAAAAACTGCTGGAGCGCCTGAACAACGATGAGTTCGACCTGGTGGCGGTCGGCCGTGCCTTGCTGGTGGACCCGGACTGGGCGCAGAAAGTGCGCGACGGCCGTGAGGAAGACATTCTGCCGTTCAGCCGTGAGGCGTTGATGACGCTGGTTTAAGCGGCGACCGGGAAGGCCTCATCGCGAGCAAGCTCGCTCCCACATTGATCGATGGTGACCACAAATCCTGTGACCACCGCAGAACTACTGTGGGAGCGAGCTTGCTCGCGATGGCGGACTTCAAATCACCCAAGATTCAGGGAGCAATCGGTGCATTCGGCACCACCATCTCCCCCGCACACGCCCCGCGCAACTGCCCTTCGAACTGCTCGATAATCGACGCCCAACCCTGGCGACTGGCGTGCTGGCGCGCATTGAGCCTCACATTGCGCAAGGCTTCCCTTTCCTCCAGCAGCCATGCCGCTGCATCGCAGAACGCCTCTTCATCCCCGGGCATCGCCAGCACGCCGTTGTAGCCATGACGAATATGCTGGGCGGCTGCCGCCTGGTCGTAGGCGACCACGCCAAGCCCCGAAGCGAGTGCTTCAAGCACCACATTGCCGAAGGTTTCGGTCAGGCTCGGAAACAGAAACACGTCGCCCGAGGCGTAGTGACACGCCAGGGCTTCACCCCGTTGGGTGCCGCAGAAAATCGCCTCAGGCATTTCGTTTTCCAGTTCCTGGCGCTGCGGGCCATCGCCGACCACGATCAGTTTCAGCGTGCGCTGGGGATAACTCGCCTTGAGGGTATTGAAGGTGCGCTTGAGCAAGCCGAGATTCTTTTCCGGGGCCAGGCGTCCGACATGAATGACGGCGATGTCTGCCTCGGCCAGTCCCCATTGCTCGCGCAGGGCATTCAAGCGTTTGGCCGGGTGAAACAATTCGCTGTCGACCCCACGGGACAGCAACGCCAGTCGCTCGAACTGACGTCGCTCCAGTTCCAGGCGCTGGCTGACGCTGGGCACCAGGGTCATGGTCGAGCGATTGTGGAACCAGCGCAGGTAGTGAGTCAGCAGGCGCGTGAGCAAACCAAACCCGTACTGGTTAGAGTATTGCTGGAAATTGGTGTGGAAACCGCTGACCACGGAAATCCCCAGTCGCCGTGCCGCACGCAACGCAGAGAGACCCAGCGGTCCTTCGGTGGCGATGTAGAGCACATCCGGGCGGTGACGCGTCCAGCGCCGCAGCAGTTTGTGCATCGACGACTGACCCCATTGCAGGCCGGGATAGCCCGGTAGTGGCCAGCCGCGGCACAACAGCAATTCATCGTCGCTGCCCAGCTGCTGGTCGCAGCCCTGGCGCGGCCGCACCAATTCCACTTGATGCCCGCGCGCGCGCAAACCGTCGCACAAGCGACCAAGGGTATTGGCCACGCCGTTGATTTCCGGTGGGAAGGTTTCGGTGATCAGGGTGATATGCAGAGCTGTCGTCATGACCCCAGTGTCGACCGGGGCCATGTCGTCAGTGTGACGTCAGGATGATGTATTTGTGACTTAGCGTTGGGTCACCAGGTTTTCCGCGCCGCGTTCACGTACCCAGAACAGCGTCGCGCCGGCCACGGCCGCCGGCATCATCAGGATGTTGACCACCGGAATCAGCAGCACCAGATACACGCTGCCGCCGAAGCTCATGCTCTGCCAGCGCTTCTGGCGCAGCCAGGCGAGCATTTCGTTCCAGCCCAGCTTGTGGTTGTCCGCCGGGTAGTCGATGTACTGGATCGCCATCATCCACACCCCGAACAACAGCCACAGCGGCGCGGCGACGATGTTCACCACCGGGATGAACGAGAGGATGAACAGCCCGATGGCCCGGGGCAGAAAGTAGCCGAGCTTGCGCATCTCCCGGGCCAGGGTGCGCGGAATCATCGCGATCAGCTCGCCCCAACTGAAGGCCGGGAAGTCATCGGTACCGCGTACCACCACTTCGACTTTCTCCGCGAGGAAGCCGTTGAACGGCGCGGCAATGACGTTGGCGAGCATGGTGAAGGTGAAGAACACCATCAACACCACCAGCACCACGAACAATGGCCAGAGGATGTAGTTGAGAAAACTCAGCCAGTCGGGCAGAGACGGCATCAGGGTGTCGACCCACAGGCTGAATTGATGGCCGGCCAGGTAGATCAATCCGACGAACAGCACCAGGTTGATTGCCAGCGGCAACAGCACAAACAAACGCAGGCTGGGGCTCAGCACCAGCTTGAGGCCTTCGCGCAGGTATTGCGGGCCGGACAGAACAGGGGCGGGCATAAGAGGCTCCAAGCAGAGGGAAAACGCGCCGACCTTACCGGCTTTGCTTCACAGGCGAAAGCGCGGTGGCGGTATCGACATTCACTGTAACAAAGACGTCGATATCGTCGGCCAGATGGCATAGAGACCACCTATGAGCTGGATTGTTAAACCGTATTTCCTTAATCTTCGCCCCCTCGATACGCTGCACCCAATCTTTTTACAGGACGGTCGGGTTCAAGCCTTCCCCAAGTGCTTTCAACCGTTCTTTTTTATTCCAGCCGGCAATCCGGCGTTCCGTGCCAGGTGTACCAGGCCGGTCAACAGGAGCAGGTCATGTCTGAAGTCCGTCATTCGCGAGTGATTATTCTCGGTTCCGGCCCTGCCGGTTACAGCGCTGCGGTCTATGCCGCCCGTGCCAACCTCAAGCCACTGCTGATCACCGGCATGCAGGCCGGCGGTCAACTGACCACCACCACCGAAGTCGACAACTGGCCGGGCGACGTCCACGGCCTGACCGGCCCGGCGCTGATGGAGCGGATGCGCGAGCACGCCGAGCGCTTTGAAACCGAGATCGTGTTCGATCACATCAATGCCGTCGACTTCGCTGCCAAGCCGTACACCCTGACCGGCGACAGCGCGACTTACACCTGCGACGCACTGATCATCGCCACTGGCGCCAGCGCTCGTTACCTGGGCCTGCCGTCCGAAGAAACGTTCATGGGCAAAGGCGTTTCGGCCTGCGCGACCTGCGACGGTTTCTTCTATCGCAACAAGCCGGTTGCTGTGGTCGGCGGCGGCAACACCGCTGTCGAAGAAGCCCTGTACCTGGCCAACATCGCCAGCAAGGTCACCCTGATCCACCGTCGCGAAACTTTCCGCGCCGAGAAGATCCTGATCGACAAGCTGAATGCCCGTGTTGCCGAAGGCAAGATTGAGCTGAAGCTGAACGCGACCCTGGACGAAGTGCTGGGCGACAACATGGGCGTGACCGGTGCCCGCCTGAAGAACAACGACGGCAGCTTCGACGAAGTGAAAGTCGACGGCGTGTTCATCGCCATCGGCCACACCCCGAATACCTCGCTGTTCGAAGGCCAGTTGACCCTGAAAGACGGCTACCTGGTAGTGCAGGGTGGCCGTGACGGCAACGCCACTGCCACCAGCCTCCAAGGTATCTTCGCCGCCGGTGACGTGGCTGACCACGTGTACCGTCAGGCCATCACCTCGGCTGGCGCCGGTTGCATGGCGGCACTGGATGCCGAGCGTTACCTCGACGATCTGCAGAACGCTTGATTCTGCTTTCGTTGAAATGAAAAACCGGCTTCGGCCGGTTTTTTGTGCCCACGATTTACAACCCGATCACATTCCAATGTGGGATTTTTGTTCAGGTCAATTTCTTCAGGCAGGCTTCAAGGATATCCAGTCCTTCTTCCAGAACTGTCGCCTCAATGGTCAACGGCGCCAGCAAGCGAATGATGTGCCGCGATTTGCCACTGGGCATCAACAGCAGACCCGCATCCCGCGCCAGAGCCAGCAGTTGGGTCAATTGTGCCGGTGCGGGCGAGCCATCGGCGTTGATCAACTCTATGCCACGCATGGCGCCGACGCCGGTCAGGCGTCCCAGGTACGGCGTCAGGTTGTTCGCACGCCAGCTTTCATGGCGACCGACAATCGCTTCTTCCTGTTGGGCGCCCCAGGCATGCAGGTTGGCATCGGTCATTTCGTCCAGGGTTGCCAGTGCCGCTGCGCAGGCGATGGGATTGCCGGAGTAAGTGCCACCGAGTCCGCCCTTGGGCAAGTTGTCCAGCAGCGACTTGCGCCCGACCACCGCACCCAGCGGCACGCCGCCGGCGATGCTTTTGCCGAGCAGGATCAGGTCCGGCTCGATGCCCAGCCGCGAGAACGCGAAGCGCTGGCCGGTTCGGCCGAATCCGGACTGGATTTCATCGGCGATCAGCACGATGCCCTTGTCGTCGCAGAACTTGCGCAGCACCTGGGCGAACTCGGCCTCCATGGCCAGGAAGCCCGCTTCGCCCTGCACCGGTTCGACGATAAAGCAGGCGACGTCTTCGACATCAATCTCGACGCTGAACAGGCGCTCCATGGCTTTGCGGGCTTCGGCACCGGTGACGCCGTTGTCCTGGCTGGGGAAGGGCAGGTGAAACACCGGCCCTGGCAGCACGCCGACTTTCTGTTTGTAGGGCGCGACTTTGCCGTTGAGGTTGAGTGTCGCCAGGGTGCGACCGTGGAAGGCGCCATCAAAGGCAATCACAGCGCTACGACCGGTGGCACCACGGACGATCTTCAGGGCGTTTTCCGCCGCTTCCGCGCCGCTGTTGGTGAGCATGCCGCTGACCGGGTAACCCACCGGCATGAACGCACTGAGGCGATCCATCAGTTCGAGGTAAGGCACATGGGGTGCAGCGTTGAACGCGTAGTGGGTCAGTCGGGTGGCTTGTTCGCGAATGGCTTCGACGATGCGCGGATGGCAATGGCCGAGGTTGAGCACGCCGATGCCGCCGACAAAGTCGATGTAGCGCTTGCCATCGGTGTCCCAGACCTCGGCGTTTTTGCCGTGGCTGAGCGTGACAGGGTGAACGATGTTGATCGACTGGCTGATGGTTTCGCTGCGCATGAATGACCGGCTCGGAAGAAGGAGGACTTCTTTTTATCTAAGCCGTGAGCGGTGGTGCGGGGCAAACGAAATAAAGTTGCCGGGTCAATCTTAAAAGTCGGGTTGTACTGTCGATCATCTGTAGGAGCGAGCCTGCTCGCGATGGTGGTGAACGATTACGCGTAAAACCAGATGCCCAGCGGTGCTCTTGGGTTTTTCGCGAGCAGTCGTGCGTCGACCGGCTGCTCCTACAATTTGAATCAGCGGCGGGTCAGCGGCTGTTGGGTGAAATTCACACCAGCCAGGCCATGGGCAATCAACGCGCGGATGTTGCCGTGGTCGCTGCCTTCAGGCGTCGCCAGCACCGAGCGGTAATGCTCGCCGAAAGCCAGCAACGCTTCTTCATCACTCAAACCTTCGAGCAGCGCCAGGCCCAGGGTCTTGCACGAGCCTTCGTTCTGCCCGGCCGCGTTTTCCACGCCACCGTTGTTGAAGGCCTGAGGCTGGTAGTCGTAACCGGCTGCGATGAAGGCCAGGGTGTCGGCGAAGGCGTGTTCGCCGCTTTTGAGGCTGGCGCGCAGGGTGTTCAAATCACTCATTGGGTTTTCCTTTGGCGAACGCCGCTTGCTGGTCGGCGCTGGCTTCTTGCTGATATTGGGCTTTCCATTCGGCGTACGGCATGCCGTAAACCACTTCACGGGCTTCGTCGAGGCTGACCTCGATCTGGCGGTCGTCGGCTGCGGCCTTGTACCACTTGGACAGACAGTTGCGGCAAAAGCCCGAGAGGTTCATCAGGTCGATGTTCTGCACATCCTTGCGGCTGTCCAGGTGGGCCACCAGCCGACGAAAGGCGGCGGCTTCGAGTTCCAGGCGTTGTTGATCGGTCATGGCGGTCTCTGCGAGTCAGCTTCAAGCGGCACGCTTGAAGCTGCAAGTTGGATGGCGGTGGCTGCAAGTTTACAGCTTGGCGCTTGTGGCTTGAAGCTAGCGGCTCGCTGCAAGCGTAATCGACACCGACTCGGCGAATCGCAGCGCGTGGGGCTTGTCGACCTCGACCTCGGCGTACAGCACCGATGCGTTAGCCATCACCAGGTCGAGAATTTCCTGGGTCAGGCGTTCGAGCAGCGCAAAGCGGTTGCCTTCCACATGGGCGATGATCGCCTTGGTAATGGTCCGGTAGTTCAACGCGTGATCGATGTCGTTGTCCCTTACCGCTTCCTGGGCTGCGTACAGAATGGTGAGGTTGATCAGTACATCCTGCTTGTTGAGGATTTCATCCTCGTTGATGCCGATGAAGGTACGCAGGCCCAGGTCTTTGACCCGGATGCGTGCCATGCCTGGCTGAAGTTGTGGCATTGCTACTTGCTCCGTCCAATCAATTGCAGGAACTCCTGGCGGGTGTTGCTCGACTCGCGGAAGGCGCCGAGCATCACCGAGGTGTTCATGGTCGAATTCTGTTTCTCGACGCCGCGCATCATCATGCACATGTGCTGCGCCTCGATGACCACTGCGACGCCTGCCGCGCCGGTCACCTGTTGCACCGCGTCGGCGATTTGCCGGGTTAGGTTTTCCTGGATCTGCAGGCGCCGGGCGAACATGTCCACCAGCCGCGCGATCTTCGACAGGCCCAGCACCTTGCCGGTTGGAATATAAGCCACATGCGCCTTGCCGATGAAGGGCAGGATGTGGTGTTCGCAAAGCGAGTACAGCTCGATGTTGTCGACGATGACCATTTCATCGTTGTCGGAGGCGAACAGCGCGCCATTGACGATCTCTTCGACACTTTGCTCGTAACCATGGCAAAGGTACTGCATGGCTTTGGCTGCACGCGTCGGCGTATCGAGCAAGCCTTCGCGGTCGGGGTTTTCACCGAGACCGATGAGGATCTCTCGATAGTTCTGGGGCAGGGATAACGTCATGGAAAATCCTCGCGGGACACTATTTGATGTGCCTTCCGCCATTGACGGTCAGGGTGGTGCCGGTGACATAAGGGTTGTCGAGCAGATAGCGCAGGCTCTGGTAGATCACTTCGCAGCCGGGTTCGATGCCCAGCGCGGATTTGGCCAGCACTTTGGCGCGGTAGGCCGCGTCGTCTTCAGGGTTGAACAGTAGCAGGGCCGGCGCGATCCCGTTGACCTTGATGGCCGGCGCGTACCTGGCGGCGAAGGACAGGGTCAGGCTGTCGAGCCCGGCTTTGCTGGCGCAATAGCCGATGTGCTTGCTGCTGCCCTTGCGGGTCACGTCATCGCTGATGTGCACGATGTCGGCGGGGCTCGAGCGTTGCAGCAGGTCGGCGCAATGCAGGTTGATCAGGTAGGGCGCCAGCATGTGCACGCTGAACATGCGGGTGAATGCCGCGGCGTCGGTGTCGGGCGTTTCGGCCAGCCATTCGGAGGCGTTGTGGACAATCGCCCGCAAACAGTCGGTGTGGGTTTTCAGTTCGCTGATGAAGGAGAGGATCCCGGTCTCGCTGGCGAAGTCCGCGAACACCGCGGTGGCTCCCAGGTCGCGCAGGGCTTGTACACCGGGACGCTCGCTGCGGTAGCTGAAAATCACCCGATGGCCATCTTCCAGCAATCGCCGGGCGCAGTGCAGGCCGACACGCTGGCCGGCGCCGGTAATGAGAATAGGGGCTGCGGAAGAAGTCATGAACGGCTCGCATCGCGGTGAGAGCAAAACTATACCAGCGACGGGAGTGCTATACCTATTGTGCAAAAACGGGCCTGTGTGGGAGCGGGCTTGCTCGCGAAAGCGTGGTGTCAGACAGTACAAATATTGACTGATACATGGCCTTCGCGAGCAAGCCCGCTCCCACAGGGGGATCAGCGATTTTGGACGGTGGGTTCTGCGGGCAGCGGTCGCGCTGGCGCACTGATAAGCCAATTGGCCAGCAAACGGGTCGACAACGGAATGAACAGGTAAACCATCAGCGGCGTCAGGCACAGTGTGCTGATGAATACCCGCGGCAGCAGGCTCATGTCACTCATCAGCGGACCGAGCACAAAGTTGAACAGCAGCGAGACCGGAAAGAACGCCAGCCAGATCGCCACGGCCTGTTTCCAGCGCGGCGGGCGTTGACCGACGGCACCGAACCAACCTTCGATACCGCTGACCCGGTGTTCTATCGGGTGGGCGAACAGGTCGCTGCCACGTGCCAGCCAGGCAGTGCGCGAGGCCGAATGCTCCCAGACGTGCAGGGACTGTTCGTCGGCGAAGCGGAAAATGATCTGGAATTCGTCATCGCCGGGTGGCGGTGCGAGTACGCCGGAGCCGAGGTAGCCGGGAAAGTCGGTGGCCAGTTGTTCGCCTTCGCGCAACCAGGCGATCAGGTCCTGGTAACGTCCATTGGCAACGCGGCGCGCAACCATCAGCGTGACGGGTGGGGTAGACATTGTGTATCTCCGTAAGGCATTTGCGTCGCTCCGGATAGGAGCTTCGCCAGGCACAGCGCCGGGGTGGTGGGCTGCGACTCGAAACAAGCAAGGATTATTCCTGATTCTGCCCGTGGCGTCTGTGACGTTTATCCGCTGATTCGCGGCATCGATTCTTTACGGAAATTTTACGGGGCAGGGGCGTTAGAATAACGCTCGGACGATACAGGGATGTTTCAACAGGATGCCCATATTTACTGACGTCGCTTCAGGCTCCACGCAGGCCGTCGCTCTCGAACAGGAAGAACTCTTTCCCATTCGCGAGGTGGCGCGACTGACAGGTGTCAACCCGGTCACGCTTCGAGCCTGGGAACGACGCTACGGCCTGATTGTTCCAACACGCACCGATAGCGGGCATCGACTGTATTCGATGTCCGATATTGAGCGTGTCCGTAGCATTCTCGGCTGGATCGAGCGCGGTGTTGCGGTCAGCAGGATCGGCAAGATCCTGGCCAGGACCGAGCCGCTCCAGGCGCTGTCCCACATCATCCCCAACAGCCTCGTGGAAGCCGATTACGCGCAGTGGCAGCAGTTGGTGCTTGCTGCGGTCAACGGGTTTGACGACATTCGGCTGGAGCAGGTCTACGGGCAAATCTTTTCCAGTTACTCACTGCCGGTGGTGTTCCAGGACATTCTGATCCCTGTCTGGAAGCAGTTGTTGCAACGCCAGGACCAGTTCGGTGGAACCAGCGAGTGGCTGTTCCTGGATGGTTTTCTGCGTTCCCGGGTGGTGCAGCGTTTGTTGTTGCTGCGCGACAAACAGCCACGTCGTGTGGTCATCTGTGCCCTGGTAGGCCAGTGCCGGGAGCTGGAGCTGCTGGTCGCCGCCCTGTTCCTGAGTTCCGGGCCAGTGGCCGTTCGCGTGCTGAACATGGGCCAGCCGTTCGAGGAACTGGCCCTGACGTGTGAAAGGATCAAGCCCTTGGCGTTGGTGCTGTTTTCCAATCATGCGCCGACTGCCGAGTTGCCACGGCGCTTGAATCGCCTGGCCATGAGTCTGGAGTGTCGATTGTTGTTGGCCGGCGATGCTTGCGACCTGGCACAGGAGAGCCTGGCCGGGTCATCGATCGGTTGCCTGGGCAATGCAGGGGAGGTCATGAGCCAGCGTCTGAAGCAGTTCCTGGCGGGTAATCTGGATACTTGAAGTTCAGAGATGCAGCGCTGGATGAGTCAAGCGATGCTGTTGCAGGATGAACTGGCGCAGACGCTCGGTTTCATCCGTATCGTTCTGGCTCAGCTGATAGGCAAAGAAACCCTGTTCGTTTTCTTTCTCGAAAGTGCCACGCAAGGCAATTCGCTCATAGCCTGACGGGCTGAACCACAAGGCGAAATGCTTCGGTGGCTTGGTCTTGTTGCGAACCTCCAGCAGAACCCCTTTGCACGACACTTCGTGTACCCACAGGGTGCCGGGTTGACCCTTGGCGTTTTCCAGCGCTACCGGTTCGTCCAGTACCAGGCGCCAAGGCCGGGCCATCGGCCCGTCTTCATAGATGCTCGGCACACCGAGGCGCAAATGCAGCGCATGAAACTCGTCTTCCACCAGGTGCAGGGGGAAGGTCATTTGCTGGTTTTCGAAACTGGCTTGAATGGTGACCTGCTCATGGGCCGCCAGACGGGTGAGCAGGTCACGGATTTGTGACCCACCGTTGACGAGCAGACTCGACGTCGCGTCCCGCACATTGAGTTGCGGGTTGTGTTGCATGGCCTGGATGAAATCCAGCTCATCCTGGGTCAGGAGCGCGTCGCGTTGCATGGCCAGCTCGAAAGATAGGGTTACAAAGTCATTGGTGATTGTAGTTACTGACCATTAATTCTGAATTTTGTTTTTACCGTTCGTCGCCTTGAGCGCGGCAATCTCGGCCTGGAGTTCAGCCAACTGCCCCTCCAACTGGGCCACGCGCTGTTGCGCCTTGACCTGCACGGTGACGTCTTTCTGCACACCGACAAAATAGGTTTGCCCGTCCGCTGGATTTTTCACCGTGGAAAGGGACAGCTCGTTCCAGAACGGTGTGCCGTCCTTGCGGTAGTTGCGCAGTATTTCCCGGCAGCATCCTTCACCGTTCAAGGCGTCGCGAATCAGCGGCAGGGCTTCCTGGTCGCGATCCCCCGACTGCAGGAAGCGGCAATCCTGATAGAGGATTTCTTCGCTGGAGTACCCCGTCAGGCGTTCGAACGCGGGGTTGACGTAAATGAGGATTTTGTCCTGATCACCTTCCTTTTCGGCAATCACGATACCGTCGTTGGAGGCGTTGATCACCATTTGCAGCAGCTGTGCATTAATCATCGGAGTATCCTTTCCTGATTGATTGTCAATTGCATTCTAAAAGAATAATCACGACCGTGGTGTTAATATCCGGGTCTTTTACTCGGATTCAGGATCAGATTGATGAAAGTCGCCATCATTTCCGGCTCGGTGTACGGCACGGCCGAAGAAGTTGCCCGCCACGCCGCCAGCCTGTTGAAAGCCGCCGGTTTCGAAACCTGGCACAACCCGCGTGCGACCCTCGCCGATGTCCAGGCGTTTGGCCCCGAAGCCTTTCTGGCGGTGACGTCGACCACCGGCATGGGTGAGCTGCCGGACAACCTGCAACCGCTGTATTCGAGCATTCGTGAGCAATTGCCAGTGGCTTGGCGCGGTTTGCCAGGTGCAGTGATCGGATTGGGCGATGCGAGTTATGGCGATACTTTTTGTGGCGGCGGCGAGCAGATGCGCGAATTGTTCGGTGAACTGGGCATTCGCGAAGTACTGCCGATGTTGCGTCTGGATGCCAGCGAAACGGTGACCCCCGAGACGGACGCCGAGCCTTGGCTGGCGGACCTGATCAGCGCATTGCGCGCCTGATCGTTACCCCGGCATCCATGCCAGTCAGGGGGCTGACAGTGCGGTAAAAACTGCCTGTCAGACCCTTGCTGACGCCGGTCATTCGACATGGATCCAGGGCAACAGGACGACTGACTCGCAGGGCCACCAAGCTGGCTGCGAATGCAACTACACGAACCTCAAGGGCTGACTAGACTCGGTAATCATTGGAAACACTCCATCATGAAAACACCGAGGCTCCTTGCCGTGACTGTCGCTCCCGTCCAATCGCCACACAGTGTCAAAGACCAGGTCAGTGCTGCCGAGTGGCAGACCCGCGTCGACCTGGCGGCCTGTTATCGCCTGGTCGCCCAACATGGCTGGGATGACCTGATCTTCACCCATATCTCCGCCAAGGTGCCCGGCACCGAAGATTTCCTGATCAACCCGTTCGGGTTGATGTTTCACGAAATAACCGCGTCGAGCCTGGTCAAGGTGGATCAGGCCGGCAACAAGCTGATGGACAGTCCTTACGAGATCAATCCGGCGGGCTACACCATCCACAGCGCCGTGCATGAAGTCCGTCACGATGTCGTCTGCGTGCTCCACACTCACACGGCTTCGGGGGTTGCGGTGTCGGCACAGAAGCAGGGCGTTCTGCCGATCAGCCAACAGTCGTTGTTCGTGCTTTCCAGCCTGGCCTATCACGCCTACGAAGGCGTGGCGCTCAACCATGAAGAGAAAGTGCGGCTGCAGGCCGACCTCGGTGAAAACAATTTCCTGATGTTGCATAACCACGGTCTGCTGACCTGCGGCAGCACCATCGCCGATACGTTCCTGATGATGTTCACCTTTCAGCGTGCCTGCGACATTCAGGTCATGGCGCAAAACGGTGCCGCTGAACTGATCGCCATCGAACCGCAGATTCTGGCCGGCGCCAAAGCCATGATCGCGGGAGTCACCCGAAGTGCTCAAGGAATGGGCGGTGCGCTGGCGTGGCCGGCGCTGCTGCGTAAACTCGATAAACTGGACCCGGGTTATAAACTCTAATGGCACTCGCCGAGATCCCTCTGTGTGTCTGGCGCAAGCGCAGCCAGACATTCATTTTTCGTGACCAGAGCATCCGTTACTGGACAGCAGGGCAGGGTGAGCCACTGCTGCTCATTCACGGCTTTCCGTCCGCCAGTTGGGACTGGCATTACCTGTGGCAGCCATTGGCCCAGCGCTTTCGCGTGATCGCTTGCGACATGCTGGGCTTTGGCGACTCGGCCAAACCGGCGAATCACGAATACAGCCTGCTGGAGCAAGCGGATCTGCAACAGGCACTGCTTGAACACCTGAATGTGGAGCAGCCAGTGCACCTGCTCGCCCACGATTACGGCGACAGCGTGGCTCAGGAACTGCTGGCCCGGCATTACGAATCGCGGTTGGAGCTGGCCAGTTGCGTGTTTCTCAACGGCGGGTTGTTTCCGGAAACCCACCACCCGCTACTGATGCAAAAACTCTTGCTCAGTCCTTTGGGCTGGATGATTGGTCGCGCCTTCAGCCGTGATGGCCTGGTGAGAAGCTTTCGGCAGATTTTCGGTCCGCAAACCCGTCCCAGTGAAAGCCAGATGGATGATTTCTGGAGCCTGGTCGAAAGCCATCGCGGGCCACGGATCATGCACAAATTGATCGCCTACATCCCGGAGCGACGCGTCTGGCGCAACCGCTGGGTGAGCGCGATGCAACGCGGTGAAGTGCCGCTGCGAGTGATTGATGGCGGGGTCGATCCGGTCTCCGGCGTGCACATGGTCGAGCGTTACCGGGAGCTGATCCCGGAGGCGGACACGGTGGTGTTGCCCGACATTGGCCACTACCCACAGATCGAGGCGCCCTGCGAGGTGCTCAAGCACTACCTGGCGTTTCGCGATCAACTGCTCTTGCCGCCGCGCAAGGTGGCGTGTTCCTGATTCGCAGCGTTGAATCTGTTCTGCTTCTGTGGGATCGCGTCATCCTGTCCGACGCGATCATCATCCCCCAGCCTTATCGCCCACCATTCAGCCTCCCCCGTGTTCATTGTGACCCGCTGCGCCGTGCCTGAAACTCGGCCTCACTGTCCCTTGGCCTGCTGGAGTCCCCCATGAATGAGTCTGTGCGCTTCGAAGATAAAGTCGTGATCATCACCGGAGCTGGTGGCGGCCTGGGACGGGCGCATGCACTGCTGTTCGCCAAACAGGGCGCCAGGGTGCTGGTCAACGATCTTGGCGGCTCGACTCAGGGCGAAGGCGCCAACGCCTCGGCCGCCGACCGCGTGGTCGCGGACATTCGCGAGGCTGGCGGCATCGCCGAGGCCAACCACGACTCGGTCACTGACGGTGACAAACTGGTCCAGCACGCCCTGGACGTCTTCGGTCGCGTCGATGTGGTGGTCAACAACGCCGGGATTCTGCGCGACAAGACCTTTCACAAAATGGATGACGCCGACTGGGACCTGGTTTACCGCGTCCACGTCGAAGGTGCCTACAAAGTCACCCGCGCCGCCTGGCCACACATGCGCGAGCAAAACTACGGCCGGGTCATTTTCACCGCGTCGACCTCGGGCATCTATGGCAACTTCGGCCAGTCCAACTACGGCATGGCCAAGCTCGGTCTCTATGGCCTGACCCGCACCCTGGCCATCGAAGGCCGCAAGAACAACATCCTGGTCAACGCCATCGCCCCCACCGGTGGCACGCGCATGACCGAAGGCTTGATCCCGCCGCAAGTCTTCGAACAGCTCAAGCCCGAACTGGTCAGCCCGCTGGTGGTGTACCTGGCCAGCGAGAACTGCCAGGAAACCTCCGGTCTGTTCGAAGTCGGCGGCGGCTGGATGGGCAAGGTCCGCTGGGAGCGCAGCCTCGGTGCCGGGTTCGATCCACGGACGGGTTTCACCCCGGAAGACGTGGCGGCGCACTGGCAGCAGATTTGCGACTTCGAAGGCGCGGCGCATCCGAAAGACAACATCGAAGCGCTGAAGGAAATGATGGGGAATTTACATAAATATACGCTCTGATAGCGCCGGCAAGGTCGTATTGACTGACCTTGCCGGTTGTTGCATTTGTCGGCTGGAAGCCGTTTGCCAATGATCAGCGGGGAAAGTATTTGACTACCAGCGCCTTCAGATTGGCGGCGGTTTGTGCGTCCATTTTTCCATCGAAGTTATCCGGACGAAAATGCATCTGGAATGCCCGCACCAACTGTTGAAAACCGCCTTCGGTTGACGCCCCCGAAACATCGTATCCATAGGATTTGAACAACCCCAGCAATTCGCTTCGGGCTGGAACGCCCGATGTGGTGTATTGGCGCAGATACTCGTCCCGAGTGGTTGCTTCGAACCAGGCGCCGACGCCTTTCAAGTACAGCGCCTGCCAGGGAAACATCGGCCCCGGGTCACTTTTGCGGCCGATCGCAATATCTGAGTGGCCCAAAACCTGCGTCGGTGTGATATCCGGGTAGCGCTTGAGGATGTTCAGCGCCAGTTGTTCAATCGCAGCAATCTGCTCGGGGTGATACGGCGGGAAGGTGAATTCGCCGTTGTTGTCAGTCGCCAGGTTGACGACTTCAATGCCGATGGACGTGTCATTAAGATTGCTGCGGTTACCCCACTGACTGACACCTGCGTGCCACGCGCGATAGGTTTCATCCACCAGGCTGAAAACTTCCTGCCCGGTATGGCCGGCTTTCAGGTAACTGGGGTCAGTGATATCTGGAATCAGATAGTGCGCGCTGACATTCGGGCCGGTGAGGGCACTGACAGAACTTGAAAAGTTAGCGGCCGTGTAGTGAAGAATCAGAAAGCGTATTCGACTGTTGAAGCTTCGGGTTGAGCGATACTGGTTGTAGTTGATGGGTTTCATGGTTGCACTCGCAATAAGTAAGTTTGAAGCCGGACGAAGATAAAAGTCGTTCGCCGACTTGCTGTTCAACTTAATGGCTCGAGTGCTATTGGTGTTTACCTATGCTTGTAGGCGCTTTCTGAAAGAAATGTAGGTATTCGAAGTTTTGCCTGGCAGCTGTTACTCATCAAAAACTGCGCCCATAAAAAAGGCCGCTGCAAACGCAGCGGCCAAGGTAAGACGTTGGATCAGGAGCTACAAATCAACGTCGGTGAACACGGGGCGATGAACCGAATCCTCAATTCATCTGAAATCTTTCAGTCACGGCGCAGGCCGGTACAGGGTGCCTGCGGTGGTTTACTGTGATAGCGAGGTAAGAATAAGCCCTTGGTGTCGTAGGAAAAATACCAATTACGGACATGCACTGTTGCAGCCCCGGCAACAGTCAGGAATCGGGTGCTCGTCGTCTGTGCCAGTCATCCTTAAGAGGTACACCGCGAATACCTCCTTGGTGCGCTTATCGACCCCGATGCCCGGCAGTAGGGTGAGGCCTTCTGTCACTCACCGGGGAAGACGCATGACAAAAACAACAATGCGCGCCATCTTCACACCGCAGGCACTGGCGGCTGCGGTCGCCTTGGGTTGCTGTGCCCAGGCACAGGCCATTTCGTTCAACATCGGGGAAATCGAGGGGACGTTCGACTCCTCGCTGTCGGTCGGCGCGAGCTGGGGCATGCGTGATGCGGATGACGCCCTGGTGGGCACCGTCAATGGCGGTTCCGGCCAGTCTTCGACCGGTGACGACGGGCGACTGAACTTCAAGAAGGGCGAAACCTTCTCGAAGATCTTCAAGGGGATTCATGACCTCGAACTGAAGTACGGCGACACCGGTGTGTTCGTGCGTGGCAAGTATTGGTACGACTTTGAACTGAAGGATGAAAGCCGCCCGTTCAAGGACATCAGCGATCACAATCGCAAAGAAGGCGCCAAGTCTTCAGGCGGGCAAATTCTCGACGCCTTCGTTTATCACAACTATTCCCTCGCCGATTTGCCGGGCACTTTGCGCGCCGGCAAGCAGGTGGTCAGTTGGGGGGAAAGCACGTTCATCGGCAACTCGATCAACAGCATCAACCCGGTGGACGTGTCCGCGTTCCGTCGTCCTGGTGCCGAGATCAAGGAAGGCCTGATTCCGGTCAACATGCTGTTTGCCTCCCAGGGCCTGACGGACAAATTGACGGTCGAAGGCTTCTATCAACTGGAGTGGGACCAGACGGTTGTCGATAACTGCGGCACTTTCTTTGGTGTCGATGTGGTGGCGGACGGCTGCAACAAGGGCTACACCGTCGCCAACCCGGCCATTGCACCGCTGCAGCCGATTGCGGCTGCCTTTGGCCAGGGCTTCGAGGTCAGCAAGGAGGGCGTGATCGTTCCCCGTGGCGGTGACCGCGATGCCCGGGATTCCGGGCAGTGGGGTACGGCGTTGCGCTGGCTGGGGGACGACACCGAGTACGGCCTGTACTTCATGAACTACCACAGCCGTTCGCCGAATGTCGGAACCACCACCGCCGGCCTCAGTACGCTGGCGAGCCTTCCGGGGATCGTTGCCGCCGCCAACCGCATCGCGCCCGGCAGCGGTTCGGGCCTGGCCCAAAGTGTGATGCTCGGTCGCGGCCAGTATTACCTCGAATACCCGGAGGACATCCGCCTCTACGGGGCGAGCTTCTCCACCACCTTATCCACCGGCACCGCGTGGAGCGGGGAAATCAGCTACCGCCCCAACCTCCCGGTGCAGGTCAACACCAATGACCTGACCCTGGCCATGCTCAATCCGATTGCAGGCGGTGCGGCATCGCCCATCGCCACTTCACCCGGGGCTGACAACAAAGGTTATCGCCGCAAGGAAGTGACGCAAATCCAGAGCACCCTGACGCACTTCATCGATCAGGTCGCAGGTGCGGATCGCCTGACCCTGGTGGGCGAGGCCGCGGTGGTTCGGGTCGGTGGTCTGGAAGCACGTACCAAACTGCGCTACGGCCGCGACTCGGTGTATGGCCAGTATGGATTCGGCGGTGATACCGGCGGCTTCGTGACCTCGACTTCATGGGGTTATCGCGGCCGGGCCATCCTCGACTACAACAACCTCATCGCCGGGATCAACGTCAGGCCCAACCTTTCGTGGTCCCACGATGTCTCCGGCTATGGCCCCAACGGTCTGTTCAACGAAGGCGCCAAGGCCGTCAGCCTCGGTGTCGATGCGGACTATCGCAACACCTACACCGCGAGCCTCAGTTACACCGACTTTTTCGGCGGGGACTACAACGTCCTCACTGACCGTGACTTCGTGGCGTTGAGCTTTGGTGTGAACTTCTGATCTGGCTGAAAAGGATGAATTCAATGCGCAAGATGATTCTGCAATTGGGCACCGTTCTGGCCCTGAGTCTGCTGGCCGCTAACGTGATGGCCGCGGTGTCGCCGGAAGAAGCCAACAAGCTCGGGACCAGCCTGACCCCACTCGGTGCCGAGAAGGCCGGCAATGCCGATGGCTCGATTCCGGCCTGGACCGGCGGCATCCCGAAAAACGCTGGCGCCGTAGACAGCAAAGGTTTCCTGGCCGACCCCTTCGCCAGCGAGAAGCCGTTGTTCGTGATCACCGCAGCGACCGTCGACAAGTACAAGGACAAACTCTCCGATGGCCAGATCGCGATGTTCAAACGCTATCCCGAGACTTACAAGATTCCGGTCTATCCGAGCCACCGCACCGTGGCGTTACCGGCAGAAATCTATGATTCGGCCAAGCGCAGCGCACTGAACGTAACACCGATCAATGACGGTAACGGTCTGGCCAACTTCACCGGCAATCGCTACTACGCGTTCCCGATTCCGAAGAATGGCGTGGAAGTGATCTGGAACCACGTCACGCGTTACCACGGCGGCAATCTGCGCCGCACCATCACCCAGGCGACACCGCAGTCCAATGGTGACTTCACCGTGATCCGCTTCAAGGACGAGGTCGCCGTGCCGTCGTTGCTCGGTGATCTGAAACCGGGCAGCGACGATAACGTCCTCAACTACTTCAAGCAGGAAGTGACCGCCCCGGCACGGCTGGCGGGCAACGTGTTGCTGGTCCACGAGACCCTCGACCAGGTCAAGGAGTCGCGCAAGGCCTGGGTCTACAACGCAGGCCAACGCCGGGTACGGCGTGCGCCACAGGTCGCTTATGACGGCGTCGGCACCTCATCCGACGGCCTGCGCACCACCGACAACTTCGACATGTTTTCCGGCGCGCCGGATCGCTACGACTGGAAACTGATCGGCAAGAAGGAGATGTACATCCCCTACAACAGCTACAAGCTCGACTCGCCAGACCTCAAGTACACCGATGTGATCAAGGCCGGGCACATCAACCAGGACCTGACCCGCTATGAGTTGCACCGGGTCTGGGAAGTCGTCGCCACGGTCAAGCCGAGCGAGCGGCATGTGTACGCCAAGCGCCACATGTACATCGATGAAGACAGCTGGCAAGTGGCGCTGGCCGACCACTACGACGGGCGTGGCCAGCTCTGGCGCGTCGCCGAAGGGCATGCCCAGTTCTACTACGATCACCAGGTGCCGGCCTACACCGTCGAAGCGCTGTATGACCTGATCGCCGGCCGCTATATCGCCCTGGGAATGAAGAACGAAGAGAAGCGCAGCTTCGAATTCAACATCGATGCAAAAGCGGGGGACTACACGCCAGCAGCCTTGCGTAGTACGGGGGTTAGGTAGGTTTCCTACAGGCTCCTACACAAAGGGGTGACTTTGCGGTCACCTTTTTTATAGCGGTCGATCAGTGTGTTGAATACTTCTTCAACAAGCGCTTGGGAGGGGGCTAGGGTGGCGCCAGAATTATAAAAAAGGCGCACCACAAATGACCGCAATGACGCACTGTCTGGACCGCCCTGGCTTCCTGCCCCGACTGTCGTCCCATCATCTGTCCCGCGAGCGGCTGATCGAGCCCATGCTGGTCTCGACCGCGCGGGTGAAGTTGCTTTGCGCACCGGCCGGTAGTGGCAAGAGCGCATTGCTCACCGAATGCCTGCAGCGGGCACCGGAGCACTCCCGGGTCTGTTGGCTGCCGCTGGCGGGGGAGTCGTTGAGTGCAGCCGATTTTCTGTTGCGCCTGACGCAAGCGCTGGGCCTGCCCTCGACGGACGAGCCCGGGCTGCTGGTGCATCTGGCCCGATTACAGGCGCCGATCTGGCTGTTTATCGATGATTACTGCCGAGCACCCAATCCGGAACTCGACCGGATGCTCGATCGCCTGTTGGCCGTCGCCAGCCCGGCGCTGACCTGGTGGCTGAGTTCCCGTCGACGACCACCCTGCAACTGGCCGCGGCTGCTGCTCGATGATGAATTGTACGAGTGCGAAGGCCGGGCGCTGGCGTTTACCGAGGACGAAGTCGGGCAGTTGCTCGGTCATGTCGAGCCGACCCTGGCGGCACAAACCGCCAAAAGGGTGGTTCAGCGCAGCGCTGGCTGGTGCGCTGGCGTGCGGATCGCGTTGCTCAATGGTTGTCCGTGGTCGGGTGAGCAGGGGCGTTCGGCGACTATGCTCGATTATCTGCAACACGAGTTGTTCAACACCTTGCCATCGGAGTTGGTTGAGGTCTGGCAGGTGTTGGTTTATCTGCCACGCTTCAACGCCAGCTTGTGCGAGCATCTTTTTGGTACGGGTGAGGGCGCGCAGTGGCTGCACGCGTTGCAGGACATGGGCTGCTTCATTGAACCCTGGGAAGACTCCGTCGAGTGGTTGCGGATCTTCGAGCCATTGGCCCGGGAGATGCGTGAAGAACCGACCCCGGCCGGGCGATCCTGGCATCGCCGCGCGTGCCAATGGTTCAGCGCCGAAGAAGACTGGCAGGGCGCCTTCGAGCAGGCGTTGCTGGCGCAAGAGCACGAGGTCGCGGTCAGCCTGTTGCAACACTTCAGCATTGAGCATCTGTTCAAGCGTCAGAACGTCAGCTGGTTACTCAAACTGCACGAGCAGCTGGGTGAACAGTTGACCTTGGGCACGCCGCAACGGGTGGGGTTGATTACCGCAGCGTTGCTGTTTGCCGGGCGTTTCGAGCAGGCGGTTGCCTGCATTGGGCAGCTGTCGCGATTTGCCCCACAACCGACGGCATCCTTGCAACGGCAACTGCTGGCGCGTTGGCAGGCGCAACAGGGTTGGTTGTTGCATTTGCAGGGACGCCTGCCGGCGGCACGGGCGCATTTTATCGAGGCGCTGGACGATCTGGCGGCCGAGGGGTGGTCCGCGCGGTTGTTGTGTCTGTCCGGGTTGACCCAGCAAGCGCTACTCAACGCCGACCTCGATGCCGCCCAGGCCTTCAATCGTGACGCACTGTGCCTGGCGCGGGCACAAGGCTCGTTGTTGTTTGAAGGCTTGCTCGAACTCGATCATGCGCAGCTGCTGGAGCAGCGTGGTGCACCGCGGCGGGCAAGCCATTTGCTGGCCGACATCCATGAAATGCTCGGACGGCAGGCTGATCGACCGACGCCGCTACTGGGACGAATCGCCCTGCGACGAGGACGATTGGCCCTCTGTCAGGGGCAAGATGAGTTGGCCGCTGGTTTCCTCCAGACCGGCCTGGAGGACTGCCTGCACAGTCAGGACAAGCACGTGTTGTACGGGTTTCTCGGACAGGCGCAAATGGCGGCCAATCAACGCGAATACGCCCATGCGTTTGATCGTCTGCGCGAGGCCGAACGGTTGATGCAGCAACGGCAGATCCCCGATACGGTTTATCGCGGCGTGCTGCTGCAAATCAGCAGTCATTTCTGGCTGCAACAAGGGCGCCCGGAGTTGGCACGGGAAGCGCTGACCCGGGTCTTGCGTCATTACCGTGGGGCCCTCGCGCGCCAGGCACCGCCAGCCACGCTGCAGCTGATTGCACGTATCGAATACCAGTTGGTGTTGGCCGAGACTCATTTGCAACAGGCGCAACGTCCATTGGATCGGCTCAAGGCGTTACTCGAGCATGCGCAACAACACGCCATGCAGGCGCTGGAAACGGAGTTGCAACTGGCGATCTGCGAAGTGGCGGACCTGACGGGCGAGCCGGAGATGGCCCACGCAGCACTGGAAGCCGGACTGGCGTTGGTGAAGCGTTGTCAGGGGCAACAGGCATTGCGTGATTTGAACTTGCGCCAGCCGAACCTGATCTGTCGTTTACAAGGCGAGGAGACGGTGACCGCGCTGGCCTTGGATGCCAGCCTGCTGAGCAGTCGGGAGCTGGAAGTGCTCGGCCTGATCGCCCAAGGCAACTCCAATCAGCAAATTGCCGAGCAGCTGTTCATTTCGTTGCATACGGTGAAAACCCATGCCCGGCGCATTCACAGCAAGTTGGGTGTGGAGCGGCGTACGCAGGCAGTTGCCATGGCGAAGAAGTTGGGGTTGATAGTGCAGAGTTGGTAGTTGTTGGTTTCTCGTTTGGAAATGAATTAAAACATACTGTTGCGTGCATAAATAACTGTGTCGATTAATATGCTTGCCGGCGCTGACAAACAAGCAATTAGTTGTGTTGTCAGTATATTGGTCGACAGGTCGAGCAGGATGCTCGGCTCTTTAATGTGACAGGAAGTCTGTATGAGTGAGAGTTTTTTTTCTAACAGTAAGATTGTGCTATTGAAGCGTGTTCGTGCGGATTTCGCCGTCGAGGTGCTGTTGGTTGAGCGCTTGGGGGAACTCGGAATCAACCCGTTCACGACCTATCTGAATACGCTGGATGATAGTGTTGGCGCTGACGTCATTCAGTCCAGGACGTTATTCGATGAGACGCTGGAGTGGGTTGAGAAAGAGTCACTGCCTACTTATGTCCAGGTTATCAATGGAATCTTCAATCGGCGGTATTCTTTCGAACCGGAGCATCAGGTTAAAGGGCTGGACCTGCTAGAGTTTGAAAGAATAGTAATGGATATCGTCCGTTGGCTGACCGATGCGCCCTCAATCAACCTTTCAAAGCGCTCGATCAAGGTTTCTGGCATCGAGCAGGTCCACGCAGCGTTAAAGTATCAGATCCCGGAAATCAATATTGATAACGTGTACTTGACCAGTTATGTGACGGAAGCGGACGGGCGAAAGATACTTCAATCCCGAAGTCTGTCCGAAGATGTCTTTGCTTATTTTCAACATAATGAAATTCCTTACTATCACGGCGAAGGACAGGGCGTTTATTCGATCGCCTACAGTTCCCGGGAATCTGATTTGCACCCGCAACTCACGATCAAGGACATCAGTGACCTGGTGATCGAAATTGCTCCGGATTTTCTGATCTGATATTCAGGGGCTTTCGTAGCCCATTCAATTATGGAGTTTTAAGGCATGGAACAACTGACAAAGGAGTTGGTGCGGGCCAAGCTGCACGCAAGGCTCAGCGGTCGCGGTATTGATGTCGATAAGGTATATATAAATGCAGTTGCGTCGGCTAACGATTCGACGGTTATTTACTCTCAATCACTGGTGTCGGCATTTTTCCTTAAGTTGCAGGATGGTGAAGTTCCAAGGTTCGTCAGTGAGAATTTGGGGATCTTTTCCGAGCCTTACACGTTTGACCGGAAATATCGTTTCGATGGTGTGAAACTTGATGAGCTCAATGAAATGGGGGCAGCAATTGCCCGGGATTTACTGAGCTGATTGGTGGTTCTATCAAAGTAGTTGTGCCAACCCCTTGGTTGGCACAGCTGCCGCAATCAGTTTGCGGATACGGCGGGTTCAAAACCCATGCGCCAGCTGACTGCATGACTGGCGGATAACAGGCGCTGCGCCGCCGGACCGTTTTCATCGGCATGGAACAACGATGTCGGCCCCACCACCGTCAGCACGGCAACCACTCTGCCCATCGCGTTGAACACCGGTGCCGACAAGGCATCGACCCCTGGCAGCAGCAAACCATGTACATGGTGCAAGCCGCGTGCGCGGATTTGTTCGCATTGGGCCGCATAGGCCTGATCGTCTGCCAGCGCGTGGGCTGTGTGGGACTGCAATTCCTGCACGCGCAGATCCTCGGTTTCGCGTTTCGGCAGGTAGGCGCCAAACACCAGTCCCGTCGAAGAACTGAGCAATGGCAACACCGAACCCAGTTGTGTCACCACCGTCACCGCACGCACCGCCGGTTCGATATGCACCACGGTCGCGCCCTGATTGCCCCACACCGCCAGAAAACAGGTTTCGTTCAAGTCATCGCGCAATTCGGCCAGGGGCAGGGCGGCGACTTTCAGCACGTCCATGCTGTTGAGTGCCGCCAGCCCTACGCGCAAGGCTTCGCGGCCCAGGCCGTAATGGTTGGTGGCGGCGTTCTGTTCGGCGAATCCGCTGGCGATCAGGGCCTGTAAATAGCGGTGAACCTTACTCGCCGGCATCTGCACGTGTTCGGCCAGGCGCGACAGCGAAGTCGAAGGCGACAACTCGGCCAGAGCCTTGAGGATGTCGGTGCCAACCTCGGCCGAGCGGACTTTCTGTTTACCGTTGTTGTCGCTGGTTTTTTCCATGGTGGCTGGGCTCCCGGGACGAATGGGCGTCTTTATAGCTTGACGGTCAATACCAATCAAATTACGTTATGCGTAATCAAATTACGATAAAAACAACCCGGACGTGCCTCGACCTCTGCAACAGAGCGAGCGGCCACTGTCGACTCCCTGTTCAGGAGGCTCCATGAACCCCGATTCAACGACGCCAGCGCTGGCCTACCTGTCAGGCTTCGGCAACGAATTCAGCAGCGAAGCGTTGCCCAGCGCACTGCCTGTCGGCCAGAACTCCCCGCAAAAAGCCCCGTACGGCCTTTACACCGAACTGTTCTCCGGCACGGCATTCACCATGGCGCGCAGCGAGGCGCGGCGAACCTGGATGTACCGCATTCAGCCGTCGGCCAATCATCCGGCATTCGTCAAACTGGACCGGCAACTGGCCGGCGGCCCGCTGGGTGACGTGACCCCCAACCGCCTGCGCTGGAACCCGCTGGAAGTTCCCGCCGAGCCGACCGATTTCATTGACGGCCTGGTAAGCATGGCCGCCAACTCGGGAGCAGAAAAACCGGCCGGGATCAGCATCTACAACTACCGCGCCAACCGTTCCATGGAGCGCGTGTTCTTCAATGCTGACGGCGAAATGTTGCTGGTGCCTGAACTGGGGCGCCTGCGCATTGCCACCGAACTGGGCATGCTTGAACTGGAACCGCTGGAAATTGCCGTACTGCCTCGCGGCCTTAAATTCCGCATCGAACTGCTCGACCCGCAAGCCCGCGGTTACGTCGCCGAAAACCATGGTGCGCCGCTGCGTCTGCCGGACCTGGGGCCGATTGGCAGCAATGGCCTGGCCAATCCGCGGGATTTCCTGACCCCGGTGGCGGCCTACGAAAACCTGCAACAACCCACCACGCTGGTGCAGAAGTTCCTCGGCGAGTTGTGGGCCTGCGAGCTCAATCATTCGCCGCTCAACGTGGTTGCCTGGCACGGTAACAACGTGCCGTACAAATATGACCTGCGCCGTTTCAACACCATCGGCACCGTCAGTTTCGATCACCCCGATCCGTCGATCTTCACCGTGCTGACCTCGCCGACCAGCGTTCATGGCCTGGCCAACCTCGACTTCGTGATCTTCCCGCCACGCTGGATGGTGGCCGAGAAAACCTTCCGTCCACCTTGGTTCCATCGCAACCTGATGAACGAGTACATGGGTTTGATCCAGGGCGAATACGACGCCAAGGCCGAAGGCTTTGTGCCCGGCGGTGCTTCGTTGCACAGCTGCATGAGCGCCCACGGTCCCGACGGAGAGACTTGCACCAAAGCGATCAACGCTGACCTCAAGCCGGCGAAAATCGACAACACCATGGCGTTCATGTTCGAGACCAGCCAGGTGTTGCGCCCAAGCCGTTTCGCCCTCGATTGCCCGCAACTGCAAAACACTTACGACGCCTGCTGGGCTACGCTGCCCGCCACTTTCGACCCGACCCGGAGATAACCCATGACGCAGACTTCCATCACTCGCAGCTGGGTTGCTTCGGCCAACGGCCACGCGGATTTCCCCCTGCAAAACCTGCCACTGGGCGTGTTCAGCCTCAACGGCTCGGCACCGCGCAGTGGCGTGGCCATTGGCGAACATGTCTTTGACCTGCAAGCCGCCCTTGAGGCCGGGTTGTTCGATGGCGTCGCGAAAACAGCGGTCGAAGCGACCCGTGGCGGCCAGCTGAATGCGTTCTTCGAACTGGGCCGCGAGGCTCGTGTCGCCTTGCGCGAGCGTTTGCTGGAATTGTTCGTCGAGGGCAGCACCCTGCACGGCAAGATCGAAGCCCAGGGCGCAAAACTGCTGCCGCTGGCGGCGGATTGCCAGATGCACCTGCCGGCGAAAATCAACGATTACACCGACTTCTACGTCGGCATCGAGCACGCGCAGAACGTTGGCAAGCTGTTCCGTCCCGACAACCCGTTGCTGCCGAACTACAAGTACGTGCCAATCGGCTACCACGGTCGTGCGTCGACCATTCGCCCGTCCGGTACTGATGTACGCCGCCCGAAAGGCCAGACCCTGCCGGCCGGCCAAACCGAGCCGACCTTTGGCCCTTGCGCTCGCCTGGACTACGAACTGGAGCTGGGCATCTGGATCGGCCAGGGCAACGACATGGGCGACTCGATTGCCATTGGCGACGCCGCTGATCACATCGCCGGTTTCTGCCTGCTCAACGACTGGTCGGCACGGGACATCCAGGCCTGGGAATACCAGCCTCTGGGGCCGTTCCTGTCGAAAAGCTTCATCACCAGCATCTCGCCGTGGGTGGTCACCGCCGAAGCGCTGGAGCCGTTCCGTCGTGCCCAGCCTGCGCGTCCCCAAGGTGATCCGCAGCCGCTGCCGTACCTGCTCGACAAGCGCGATCAGGCCGCTGGCGCGTTCGACATCGAACTGGAAGTGTTGCTGCTCACCGAGGCCATGCGCGAACAGAACCTGCCAGCCCATCGCCTGACCCTGAGCAACACTGGGCACATGTACTGGACGGTGGCGCAAATGGTCGCGCACCACAGCGTCAATGGTTGCCAATTGCAGGCCGGTGACTTGTTCGGCTCGGGCACGTTGTCGGGGCCGGAGAACGGTCAGTTTGGCAGCCTGCTGGAAATTACCGAGGGCGGTAAAAAGCCGATCGAACTGGCCTCGGGCGAGGTGCGTAAATTCCTCGAGGACGGTGACGAAATCATCCTGCGCGGCCGTTGCCGCCGCGACGGTTTCGCTTCCATCGGTTTCGGCGAATGCCGCGGCAAAGTGCTGCCGGCGCGCTAACAGGAGCGGGGCATGGAACTCTATACCTACTACCGTTCGACATCTTCGTACCGGGTGCGTATCGCGTTGGCGCTCAAGGGCCTGGATTATCAATCCTTGCCAGTCAACCTGATCGCACCGCAGGGCGGCGAGCATCGACAACCGCCTTATCTGGGCATCAACCCGCAAGGCCGCGTGCCGGCCTTGCGCACCGATGAAGGCGAATTGCTGATCCAGTCTCCCGCGATCATCGAGTACCTGGAGGAACGTTATCCACAGGTGCCACTGCTGTCCGGGGACCTGGCTGCCCGCGCTCACGAGCGCGGTGTGGCGGCAGTGATCGGCTGCGATGTGCACCCGCTGCACAACGTCAGCGTGCTCAATCGGCTGCGCCAGTCGGGCCACGACGAACCGCAGGTGGTGGAGTGGATCGGCCACTGGATCGGCCAGGGGCTGGCCACGGTGGAGCAGTTGATCGGTGATGACGGTTACTGCTTCGGCCCCGAGCCTGGGTTGGCGGACGTCTACTTGATCCCCCAACTGTACGCGGCCGAGCGGTTCAATGTTTCTCTTGAGGCTTATCCGCGAATCCGGCGAGTGGCGGCACTGGCGGCGACGCACCCGGCGTTCATCAAGGCGCATCCGGCGAATCAGCCAGACACGCCATAACGATTCACACCGTCCCAATGTGGGAGCGGCGGTGCGGCGGTCCGACTTGCTCGCGAATAGGGCGTGTCAGGCAACAATAATGTGGCTGACACACCGCTTTCGCGAGCAAGCCCGCTCCCACAAGTTTTTTGTGATCAGTGAACGATGGAATTCGGCGGCAAATGCCCCAGCCGTTCCGTCAGGCGAATCCGCTGGATCGGGTCGTCGCTGAGCAGCAGCGCATGCTCCAGGTCAAAACGCTCGGCGTTCGGGCAGTCCAGCCGTTGGTACAGGCTGGCCCGGGCCAGATAGTCGGTGGCAGTGGCATTGCCCAGTTCCAGGACGCGCTCGGCGTCGATCAGGGCATTGATGACATCGTCGTGGGACAGGTACAACTGGCGCAGGTTGCGCGACAGCCGTTGCAGCATCTGCAGCGGCTCGGCGGTTACCAGGTGCTCGGCACTGAGCTTCATGTTCGGGCCATATTGGCGGTGCAACAGTTCCCGACAATCGTTCGGATAAAGGCGACGGCCGCCGCAGGGGTCGAGCAAATGATCGGCGCCCGGTACCCGCAGCAGGAAATGCCCGGGGAAGTTGACCCCGACCATGGGAATTTCCAGGCCCCTGGCCAACTCCAGCGCAATCAGCCCCAGCGTCAAGGGTTGCCCTCGTCGGCGCTCCAGAACCTTATCAAGCAGTGCCACTTGCGGGCGCAAGGGTGTGAAGTCGTCCTGGGCATAGCCAAGGTCGTTCATGCGGCGCAGCAGCGGCTGGGCCAGTTCACTGACCGGCAGCATCGGCAAGCCGCCGCTGACCCGTTGTTGCAACAACTGAAAATCGGCCAACAGCGCTTGCGGCTCCACCTCGCTGTCGTGCTCGGCTGCAATCCACAGTGCCGCCTCGAACAGCGCGGGCGGTGAACGTTGCAGGCAGGCGAAGAACGATTGGCGCGGGGTCATCAAAATCTCCGGGCAATGCCTCGTTTTAGCCCCCTCTCCGGCATTCGTCCAGTACCGCACAAGGGCGATCACAGGTTATTTCCGAAAGCCTGTATTGGGACCGTTCTTATTCCGGTGCGCTTCTGCAATTTTTGGGCGCAAGCCTATACTGGCGACTACAAGAAGTGATTCGGGAGCCTTACGATGTTCGCTCTCATGCAAAGCACTCGCCTTGAATCGCTGCATCTGAGTGTTGACTCGGTCACCGGGTTGAAGGCGGTCATTGCCATTCATAACAGCCGGCTGGGGCCTGCCCTGGGCGGTTGTCGTTACCTTGCCTACCCCAATGACGAATCAGCGGTCGAAGACGCTGTGCGCCTGGCCCAAGGCATGAGCTACAAGGCTGCGCTGGCCGGCCTGGCCCAGGGCGGCGGCGTGGCGGTGATCGTGCGCCCGGCCCATGTGGAAAACCGTGCGGCGCTGTTCGAAGCCTTCGGGCGCTGCATCGAACAGCTCGAAGGCCGTTACATCACTGCCATCGACAGTGGCACTTCAGTGGCGGACATGGATTGCATCGCCCAGCAAACCCAGCACGTCACCAGCACCACCTCGGCGGGCGACCCTGCGCCACACGCGGCGATGGGGGTGTTTACCGGTATCCGCAGCACCGCCATGGCCCGGCTCGGCAGCGACAACCTCGAAGGCTTGCGCGTGGCCATCCAGGGCCTGGGCAATGTCGGCTATGCATTGGCAGAACAGTTGCACGCTGCCGGTGCCGAACTGCTGGTCAGCGACATCGATCACGGCAAGGTGCAACTGGCCATGGAGCAACTCGGCGCGCACCCGATTGCCAACGAGGCGCTGCTCAGCACACCTTGCGACATCCTCGCACCCTGCGGGCTGGGCGGTGTGCTCAACAGCCATACCGTGTCGCAATTGCGCTGCTCGGCGGTGGCCGGTTCAGCGAACAATCAGCTGACGCATCTGGATGTCGCCGACCAACTGGAACGCCGCGGCATCCTGTACGCACCAGATTATGTGATCAACGCCGGTGGGCTGATTTACGTGTCGCTCAAGCACCGCGGCGAAGAACTGTCGACCATCACCGCGCACCTGTCGAAAATCAGCTCGCGCCTGACCGAAGTGTTCGCCCACGCCCAGGCGGAAAAACGCTCCCCCGCACGGGTGGCGGACGAGTTGGCGGAGAAAGTGTTGTACCGCTGAATTGGGCATGCGTTATCCACAGGCATGAAAAAGGCCCTGGGTCATTCGACTCAGGGCCTGTTCAATTCGGGCTTTGCTTACTTGGCGGCTTTGGGGGCCTTGGCAGGCTTGGCCGGGGTGATCGGCTCCGCGACCTCAACGATCTCGACTGCTGCAACAGGTTGTGCGACTTCAACCGGTGCGCTGAGCAGTTCGGACAGGGCGTCCGGTTGGCTCTTGAACGCTTTGGCGAACACGTCGCGATTTTTCGCCATATAAATCCCGGCTTCTTCCACTTGCTGCTCGGTCAGGGACGGAACGGCTTTTTGCAACACTTCAGCCAGCAACTCGGCCAGTTCGAGCATTTTGTCATGACGGTCAGCTTCGGCTTTATCCATGAACAAGCGCTCCAGATCTCGGCTGCTGCGGTATACCACTTCGACGGCCATTCACCACCTCACATGCCTTCACATTGGTTGTCGATTTCGACTACTGTATCTATATACAGCGAAAGGATAAGCGAAACCCTGTCTTTTGGATAGTGGCTTTTCAATGTAGACCGGATTCGAGATTTGTCAGGTGAAGCGCTGCACGGGTGCGACCAAACGCCACGGCGCGCGATCCAGAGCGGCTCGCCATCATGGGCTGGCCTTTTTTCTGCATGCAGAAAAATCGTCACGTCCAACCCGCATCATCCGGTCGAACCAACCTAAGGAAGCAGCATCGTGAAAATCAACTGGGCCGAAAAACTGCGGCAGAACGTGCATGAACTGGCCGAGTCCCTGGGCAATCTGTTCGTCGAAACCTTTCACTACCTGGCGCTGTTCGCCATTGGTGCGGTGACTGCGTGGGCGGCTGTGATGGAGTTTCTCGGGATGATCGAAGAGGGGCACATCAAGATCGATGACATCTTGCTGTTGTTCATCTACCTGGAACTGGGGGCGATGGTCGGGATTTACTTCAAGACCAACCACATGCCCGTGCGCTTCCTGATCTACGTGGCGATCACCGCGCTGACGCGGTTGCTGATTTCCAACGTTTCGCACCACAACCCGCCGGACCTGGGGATCATCTACCTGTGCGGCGGAATTCTGCTGTTGGCGTTTGCGATTCTGGTGGTGCGTTACGCTTCGTCGCAATTTCCTTCGGTGAAGATCGAGAACCCACACCGCAAGTCAGGTGCGGGCTCCAGTGAACATCCAGAAGTAGAAAAGGGCGAGCTTTAAAGCCCCATGGCGGGTCGGGGACGGCCTTTGGCTGGTGGCGGCAGGCTGTGCGTGCCGCCATCGGTCATGGATTCGAGGATGGCCACGGCACTGTGGCCCTGCTCGATGGCAATGCCGAACTGAATGCTCTGCACCAGTCGTTTCAGGCGCTCGGGGTCATTGCGTTGTTCGGCGCTGATCATGCGCTTGGCCACCACGCGGCCACTGTTGGACAGGGTCAGCATGATGCTGCCATCGAGGCCCTGAATGCTCAGGTTGATCTGGTAATCCGCTGCAAAAACATCGGTAATGAGCTGGAAAGGGTTGTCCATGATGCGTCACCGCCTGATTGAACGTGCAGTTGTTGACCGGCCGTGATCGGGTTGGTTCGCAACGCCTGACCACCGGCCATCTCGTCATCATTGTTCCAACCAGGATGTAGCAAGGGGCATGCCGACAAAATTGTCGGACAAAAAAACAAGTTCTGTAGGAGCGAGCCTGCTCGCGATGGTCGTGAACGATAACGCGTCAAACCAGATGGTTCGCGGCGCCTGAGAGTTTTTCGCGAGCAAGCTCGCTCCTACAGGGGCCGCGTTTTCTGCACGTTTCAGGGCAATTAACCTCGACGTGCCTCCAAAGCGATCAACATTCCACCCAGTTCACCGCCAGTCCGCCCCGTGACGTTTCTTTGTACTTGTCGTGCATGTCGGCGCCGGTGTCGCGCATGGTGCGGATCACCCGGTCCAGGGAAATGAAGTGTTTGCCGTCGCCGCGCAGGGCCATTTGCGTGGCGTTGATGGCTTTCACTGCGGCGATCGCGTTGCGCTCGATGCACGGCACTTGCACCAGTCCGCCGACCGGATCACAGGTGAGGCCGAGGTTGTGTTCCAGGCCGATTTCGGCGGCATTTTCCAGCTGCTCCGGGGTGGCGCCAAGCACCTCTGCCAGGCCTGCGGCGGCCATGGCGCAGGCGGAGCCGACTTCACCCTGACAACCGACTTCGGCCCCGGAGATCGATGCGTTTTTCTTGCACAGGATGCCGACGGCAGCTGCACCCAGGAAGAACGCGACCACGTCGTCGTCAGACGCATCGGCATTGAATTTCATGTAGTAGTGCAGCACCGCCGGAATGATCCCCGCCGCGCCGTTGGTCGGTGCCGTGACCATGCGCCCGCCAGCGGCGTTTTCTTCGTTCACGGCAAGGGCGTACAGGTTGACCCATTCCATCGCTGACAAGGTGGACGTAATGACATTCGGCTTGCCGATTTCCTGCAGGCTGCGATGCAGTTTCGCCGCTCGACGCGGAACATTCAGACCGCCGGGCAAGATGCCATCGTGGCGCAAGCCCTGCTCGACGCATTCGCGCATCACCGACCAGATATGCAACAGGCCCTGGCGGATCTCTGCGTCACTGCGCCAGGCCCGTTCGTTGGCCATCATCAGTTCGCTCACCCGCAACCCGTGCTCGTTGCAGAGCTTGAGCAGTTCGGCGGCGCTGGAAAAATCGTAAGGCAGCACCACATCGCCAGCCGGTGCGATCCCGGATTCGGCTTCGGCCGCTTCGATGATGAAACCGCCGCCCACCGAGTAGTAGGTCTGCTCGAACAGTTCGCCGGTTTCACCGAAGGCTGTCAGGGACATGGCGTTGGGGTGGTAGGGCAGGCTTTCGTTGAGCAGCAGGAGATCGCGTTGCCAGTCGAAGGCAATTTCCGTTATGCCTGCCAGACACAGTTCGCCGGTTTCACGCAGGGTGTGAATACGGCTGTCGATGGTGGTTGGATCGATGCGGTCGGGCCATTCGCCCATCAGGCCCATGACGCAGGCGCGGTCCGTTGCGTGGCCGACGCCGGTCGCTGAAAGAGAACCATAGAGGCGGATTTCCACGCGTCGCACGTCAACCAGAAAACCCTGATCGACCAGCGCTTGGGCAAAGGTTGCGGCAGCGCGCATCGGACCGACGGTATGGGAACTGGACGGGCCGATGCCGACTTTGAATAGATCGAAAACACTGATAGTCATGCTAAAGCCTGTACATGCAATGGAAGGGAAATCGCTGCCATTTCTGTAGGACAAGCGCAATTTGGGCGATACTGCCTGTCACGGTCCTGCGTGACCAACGAAAATTCCTAAGACATTCTTTAGCAGGACTAAACGATGAGTCGTCAATTACACGCCCAGACGTATGTCTGGCTGAACGTGTTTGCCTGTGCCGCGCGGCACCTGTCGTTCACCCGCTGCGCCGAAGAACTGCACATCACACCGGGGGCCGTCAGCCAGCAGATCCGCCAACTGGAAGAACGCCTGGGCTTTCGCCTGTTTCACCGCCGCGCCCGCGGGGTGGAGCTGAGCGCAGAAGGCCAGCGCCTGGCCATTACCGTCAACGAGGCCTTTGGTAGTATCGACGCGGAATTGCGACGACTGGATGCGGGCATGATCAGCGGGATTCTGCGGGTGCGTTCGATTCCGTCGTTCCTGAGCAAATGGCTGACGCCGCGACTGCCGCGTTTGCAGCAGCGTTTTCCGGACATTCAGTTGCGCCTGGTGGCCGAGGACAGCAGCGTGCCGTTGCATGAAGGCGATTTCGACCTGGCGATCGACCTGAACGACGGCAGCTATCCGGGCCTGTTATCCACAGCCTTGCTGGATGAACAGATTTTTCCGGTGTGCGCGCCGAGCCTGTTGCGTGGTCGTCCGCCGCTGCACGGTCCGGCAGACCTGATGCACTTTCCCTTGCTGCACGACATCACCGCCTGGCGCGGCAGCTACGAGTACGCGGAATGGGAGTTTTACCTCAATGCCATCGGCTTCGAGGGGGCGGATGTGCGACGTGGCCATACCTTCAATCGCAATCACCTGACCATCGAAGCGGCCATCGCCGGCATGGGCGTGGCGATTGCGCGACGAACGTTGCTCAATGATGAGTTGGAGCGTGGTGCGTTGATCGTGCCGTTTGGCCTGGCGGTGCCCAATCACAAGCGCTACATGCTGCTTTACGCACCGGGGGCGTTGAGCCATCCGGGTGTGCGCGCGGTGCACGATTGGTTGGTGGAGGAGGCGGGTGCTTTTCGCAGCCTGCACCCGTTGGGGGAGCGGCAAATGTGAGCAATTATTACGTAAGAGCGGGGCGACCCAACTCCCGACCTTAACAGCGCTTTTACCGGTTGTCCGGCTTTTTTTGCGATTGAAAATTTATCTTTTTTAGGGGCTTGAATTGTTCAGCGTACAGACCGATTGTGTAAGTAAGAGGTCACGGTGATGACGCCCAAGGGCTTAGCTGACCGGCCTCTCGCGAGCTAGCTGAAATAAGGGATGAACTATGCAAATCCAAGTCAATAGCGATAACCATATTCAAGGCAGTAAACGACTGGAGGAGTGGGTACGTACGACCATTGAGAGCACGCTCGAACGCTACGAAGAGGACCTGACACGAGTCGAGGTTCACCTGCGGGACGAGAACGGCGACAAGCCGGGTCCCCACGACATGCGCTGCCAACTGGAGGCGCGGCCAAAAGGCCATCAACCGGTTTCCGTCACCCATAAAGCCTCCACCATGGAGCAGGCGATCGACGGAGCGGCCACAAAACTTGAACATGCGCTGGAGCATATGTTCGGCAAATTACGCGGCAAACGAGCCAATGTGGTGCCCATCGAGAGTGGCGCCCATGCCGACCAGCTGCTGGAAGAAGAGTTTCTTGAGAACGAACAGGCAGCGCTTAACGGCTGACACCTGATTCACTTTTTTACCTTCCCATGAAAACGGGCCTGCATTGCAGGCCCGTTTTGTTTTGGGTGGCTTTTGGATTCCATGGCGATTGGCATGCGCTGTGGAGACAGCCGAGTTTGCGCCGCAACCAACCGGCTAATAGAGGGGTTCACCCGCTCCCTTTGCGTATGAGAATATTTATCATTAATATTGCGTCCTTGCCGGCCCCCTGACGCTGTCGTGGCCTCATCCGGTTTCCAGGTCCAGACATGAACGCCAAACCCCGCACACTTCCCGTTTCCTACCGATTGGCGGTCGCTTCGCGGGTGCTTGCGGCCGTCTTCGGCGGTTACCTCGTCGCATCGCTGGCCAGTGTTTGCCTGAGCCTTTGGCTGCCTGTCGCTCGCGCCGATGCGGTGGTGATCGGGATGATGACCTCGTTTCTGGTGTACTTGCTGGCCGTGATCTGGTGCTTTACCTGCGACAGTGCACGACGAGCCTGGTTAGGCCTGATCGTACCGGGCTTGATGCTGGCGGCGGTGGTCGGTCTGGCGCACGGGATGGGCCGTTCATGAAAGAGGGCTTTCGCCAGTCGATGGCCTGGCTGCACACCTGGGCCGGGTTGATTTTCGGCTGGTTGCTGTTCGCGATTTTCCTGACTGGCACGCTGGCCTATTTCAAAAGTGAAATCAGCCACTGGATGCAGCCGGAAATTCCGGTTCGTTCCGTATCCGCCGAAACCGGTTTGAGCGTGGCTCAAAACTACCTCGAGCAACACGCAGCAGGTGCCTCACGTTGGTGGATCGAGTTGCCCAGTGCCCGGCGGCCGGACTTGTCAGTGCACTGGGAGCCGACAGCGGACGAGCGCGGCCAACCTGATGAGCAACTGCTCGACCCGCTGACGGGCACCGAAGTGCACCCCCGCCAGACGCGGGGCGGCGAGTTCTTCTATCGCTTCCACTTCGAGTTGCAAATGCCCTATCCGTGGGGGCGCTGGTTGGCGACTGTCGCTGCCATGTTGATGTTTGTGGCACTGATCAGCGGCATTATCATCCACAAGAAAATCTTCAAGGACTTCTTCACCTTCCGCCCGCGCAAGGGGCGGCGTTCCTGGCTCGACGGGCACTACTCGGTAGGCGTGCTGGTGTTGCCGTTTCACCTGACGATCACCTACAGCAGCCTGGTGATGTTCATGATGATGGTGATGCCGGCGGGGATTGAGGCCAGGTACAAGGGCGATGCCCAGACGTTTTATCATGAGGCGATTCCTGAGTCCGAAGTCCCGTCAGCCGTGGGCAGTTCCGGTCTGTTGATGCCTTTGGCGCCGTTGCTGGAGCAGGCCAACCGACTTCGGCCAAGCGGCCGGATTGCCGAGGTGACGGTGAACCACCCTGGCGACGCCAATGCTTCGGTGGTGATGCAGTTCGACGGGGCCGACCGTGTGGGCCACGATTTCGGCCGCACCGTGTCCTTCAATGGCGTAACGGGTAAGCAGCTGGAGGCGATGCCGGAGCGCTCGTTGCCTGTTGCAATCGCCGGTGGGTTCTTCGGTCTGCACATGGGCCATTTCGCCAGCCCGGTGTTGCGCTGGATGTACTTCATGTGTGGTCTGGCCGGTACGGCCATGATCGGTACCGGGCTGGTGATCTGGCTCGGCAAACGTCAACTCAAGCATGCCAAAAGCGCTGTGATGCCTTTCGAGCTAAGGCTGGTGGACGTGCTGAACATCGCCAGCATGTCGGGGCTGATACTCGCAGTGGCGGCGTTCTTCTGGGCCAATCGATTGTTGCCGGTGACCATGGCCGGACGCTCGGATTGGGAGGTCAACGGCTTCTTCATCGTCTGGGGCTTGAGCCTGCTACATGCCATGCTCCGCCGAGGCCGGGCGGCCTGGGTCGAGCAACTCGCGTTGGCGGCGTTGCTGTTTGGTGCAGTGCCGCTGTTGAACGCCCTGACGACACCGTATCACCTGGGTGTGTCGTTGGCGCAGGGCGATTGGGCCATGGCCGGGTTCGATCTGGCATGCCTGGTCAGCGGCCTGTTTTTCGTCTGGGCAGCCTGGAAAATACGCCGCTCGGAAATGGCTCAAGTCGTCGGCACAAAACGCCCGCGATCGATGGCGCTCGAACGGGAGGCGAACTGAATGTTGCTCGCCGCGTTGCTTTGTTATGCCGGTTTTACCGCGCTGTGTTTATCGATGGACCGGCATCACGCCGAACTGCTGGGGCGTAAACCGACACAGCGTCGGCGTCTCGGCCTGAAACTGCTTGGCTGGCTTTCGCTGAGCCTGTCGTTGTGGGCGGCAGGTTGGGGATTGGGCCTGGTTCAGTGGTTCGGCCTGTTGATGCTCAGTGCATTGTTGCTGGTTTTGCTGATTCCCTATCGTCCGCGTCTGGCCTTGTCTCTGGCCGGGCTGAGCCTGCTGGCCAGTCCGATTGCCGTGTTTGCGCAGTGTTGAATCGATGATCACTCTCCCCCCCGAACCCCGCGATATCGAGGGTGATCAACAGCGCGGAGACCGTGCGCATTTTCTCCAGGTGTTTCTCTCCCAGCGTTCGCAAATGGAAGCGCTGGTGAGTCGGCGCGTCGGTTGCCGGGCGACGGCGGCCGACCTGGTACAGGATTTGTTCCTGCGTTTCTGGCGGCGGCCGCTGGTGCAAGTCGAGGAACTCAGCACCTACCTGTTGCGCTGCGCCGGCAACATCGCCATCGACCACTTGCGCAGTGAAGGCACGCGGGTCCGAGCCAGCGAAGGCTTGATGGTGGAGCCACCGGACAGCCATGGCTGCGGACCGCAAGCGGCGCTGGAGGCGGGCAACGATTTGCGCCACGTCGAAGCCGCGTTGCGCGCGTTACCGGAGCGCACGCGGCAGATCTTTTTGCTCAACCGCATTCACGGCCGCAAATACGCCGAGATCGCCAAGGCCATGGGCTTGTCCCAAAGTGCCGTGGAAAAACATATGATGCGCGCCCTCGAAGCCTGCAAGGCCAGCCTTCGGGAACCCGAATCGCGTACGCCAGGGAAAGCACCGTGAACCACTTCGAACGCGTCACCCCGACGCCCGCACAGGAGCAGGCCGCGCTGGCCTGGCTGAGCCTGTTGCATGACCAGCCCAGCAGCGCTGACCAGGCGACGTTCAGCCAATGGTTGCAGGCCGATCCCGCCCATGCCGAGGCGTATGCCCAGGTGCAGGTCTTGTGGGAGTTGAGCGAAGGGCCGGCGCGCACGCTCGCCAATGAAGACGCTTTTGCCTTGCAGGGCTATCTCAACGCCATGGACAAACCGCGGCGCAGCACGGTCGGGCGCTGGTCCGGTGCGCTGGCGATGGCCGCGTGCCTGCTGTTGATGGTCAGTCTCGGCACAGGTTGGCAGCCGATGCGCTGGATCGATGACCTGGGGGCGGATTACGTCTCGGCACCGGGGGAAATCCGCACCGTCACCCTGGCCGATCAGTCGCAGGTGACACTGGATGCCGACAGCGCCATCGCCGTGGATTTCAGTCGCGGTGAGCGGCATGTGCAACTGCGTCGCGGCGCCGGTTATTTCAGTGTCACCCACACCGGCGAGCCGTTTGTGGTGGACGCCGAGAAAGGGCAGGCGCGGGTCCTGGGTACACAGTTCGAAGTCCGTTTGCAGCCCCACGGTGCACAGGTCACGGTGCTGTCGGGACGGGTTGGCGTGACGGCGGACCAGAACGCCGATCAGCAAGTTCTCACCGCCGGCCAGCAAGTTGCCTACGGCGAAGGCTCAGCGCAAACACTCCACGCGGTGGACAGCGAAGCGCAGTTGGCATGGCGCCAGGGCTGGCTCAATTACTACAAGGCGACGTTGGCCGATGTGGTGCAGGATTTGGCGCGCTATTACCCCGGTCGGATCGTGATACTCAACGATGAACTGGCGACGCGCCGGGTCAGTGGCAGCTTTCCGAGCAGGAACCCGCAGGCGGTGTTGAGTTCATTACAGGGCGTGTTGGGGTTTGAGCAGCATCAGGTTTTGGGGCATCTGATTATTTTGCGTTGAGGCGACTGACCTCTTCGCGAGCAAGCCCGCTCCCACAGGTATTGAGTCGGTCACAGTATTGGGGCAACACATAACCCTGTGGGAGCGAGCTTGCTCCGGGCGGCGTTCCGACGATGACGGCCGAACAGGCACCCAATAACTCAAGGTAAAAATATTTTCAAAATTGTAGTGAGGTAAACCCGATTGCCATCCGTGTAGTGACTGAAACTGCGAGTCATTCGCATCCGTTGCGGTTCTACACAGGTCATGAGTCATGAAGTCCAGGGCAAAATCGGGTTCGGTCAAACAATGGTTGGGTGTGTCTGCGTTGAGCTTTTCGGCATTGGCGTTGTTACCGCTGAGCGTGGCGCTGGCCGCAGAGGCGGGCAGCAGTCAGTCGCGTGGGCAATTCAATTTCGCGCTGGCCGCCAAACCGCTGCCCCAGGCCCTGAGTGATTTCAGTCGAGTGACCGGCATCAGCGTGGTCTACACCGATGAAGCGCCGTACGGTCTCAATGCGCCGGCCATCAATGGCCAGATGAGCGCCGAACAGGCTCTGCAGCGACTGCTCACTGGTTCGGGCTTGACGTTCCGTCGCACTGACGGCCACACCATTGCACTGGAACCACGGCCGACTGAAGGCGCGTTGAACCTGGGCGCGACCTCCATCACCTCGGTGATGGATGACTCCATGAGCTACCAGCCGCCCCCCACCACTTCAGTGATGCGCTCCACGGCCCCGATTCAGGACATCCCGCAGACGATCAACGTCGTCCCGGCCCAGGTCATCCGCGACCAGGCGCCGCGCAATCTCGATGACGCCCTGGCCAATGTCAGCGGCATCACCCAGGCCAACACTTTGGGCGGCACCCAGGACTCAGTGATGGTCCGCGGCTTTGGCGACAACCGTAACGGCTCGATCATGCGCGACGGCATGCCGATCGTGCAGGGGCGTGGCCTCAACGCCAGCGTGGACCGGGTCGAAGTGCTCAAAGGGCCGGCCTCGTTGCTCTATGGCATTCAGGATCCGGGCGGCGTGGTCAACATGGTCAGCAAGAAGCCTGAGCTTGAGCAGTACAACGCACTGACCGCGCGCGGTTCGAGCTATGGCGACGGCAAGAACGGCAGCGGCGGCGGTCTCGACAGCACCGGAGCCCTTGGCGATTCCGGACTGGCCTACCGCATGGTGCTGGACTACGAAGACGAAGATTACTGGCGCAACTTCGGTGTGCATCGCGAGAGCCTGATCGCGCCATCCCTGGCCTGGTACGGCGAAAGCACCAGCGTGCTGTTCTCCTATGAACACCGCGAATTCCTCACGCCGTTCGACCGCGGCACGCTGATCGATCCACGCACCAACCATCCGCTGGACATCTCGCGCAACGAGCGTCTCGACGAGCCGTTCAACAACATGGAAGGGCGTTCGGACCTCTATCACTTCGAGGCCGACCACGAACTCAACGACAACTGGAAAGCCCATTTCGGCTACAGCTGGAACCGCGAAACCTACGACGCCAGCCAAGTGCGCGTGACCGCCATCGACACCAAAAAGGGCACCCTGACCCGCAGCATGGACGGCACCCAGAATGCGATCAGCACCGACCGTTTCACCACCGCCAGCCTCGAAGGCAACGTGAATGTGCTCGGCATGCAGCATGACCTGCTGTTCGGCGTCGATGACGAATACCGCAAGATTTATCGCGAAGACCTGATCCGCCAGAAAAGCCTGACCACATTCAGTTACGTCAGTCCGGTCTATGGTCGGGAAGTGGCGGGCACCACCGTCAGTGCGGCCGACAGCGCGCAGACCGATGAACTGCGCAGCGATTCGGTCTTCCTGCAGGACTCTATCCACCTCACTGACCAATGGATTCTGGTAGCCGGCGCGCGTTTTCAGACGTACGACCAGTACGCCGGCAAAGGTGTGCCGTTCCACGCCAACACCGACAGCAACGGGCAGAAATGGGTGCCGCGCGCGGGCCTTGTGTACAAGTACACCGATGCCTTGTCGTTCTACGGCAGTTACACCGAGTCGTTCAAACCCAACTCCACCATCGCGCCACTGAGCGGCAGCAGTACCGTGCTTGACGGCGGTATGGCGCCGGAAGAAGCCAAGTCCTGGGAGCTGGGTGCCAAGCTTGATCTGCCGGGCCGCGTCACCGGCAATATCGCGCTGTTCGACATCAAGAAACGCAATGTGCTGGTGGCCAACGCCGAAGGCCCGACCACGATTTACAGTGCCGCCGGTGAAGTGCGTTCCCGTGGCCTGGAAGTGGACCTGAGCGGTCAGCTCACCGATCACTGGAGCATGATCGGCAGCTACGCCTACACCGATGCCGAGGTTACCGAAGACCCGGTTTACCAAGGCAATCAGTTGCAGAACGTGGCGAAGAACAGCGGCTCGTTGTCAGCCGTCTATGACTTCGGCAGCGTCATTGGCGGCGATCAGCTGCGGGTCGGCGCCGGAGCGCGTTATGTGGGCGAGCGCGCGGGCAACGCTGTGAACGATTTCGACCTGCCGAGCTACACCGTGGCCGATGCGTTCGCCACCTACGACACCAGGGTGGAGGGGCAGAAGGTCAAGTTCCAGCTCAACGTGAAGAACCTGTTCGACCGTACCTACTACACCTCGGCGGCGAGTCGGTTCTTTGTGTCGATGGGCGATTCGCGGCAGATTTCGCTGTCCAGCACGCTGGAGTTCTGATGACAGACCGCGTCATCGTTCTTCGCGAGCAAGCCCGCTCCCACAGAGGAATAGGGTAGCCACAAAACCGGTGAGCACCGCCAATTCCTGTGGGAGCGGGCTTGCCCGCGAAGGCGGCAATTGAGGCGCCGAAGATCCCAGGCCTAGCGCAAAAACGCCTGCCGATATTCACCGGGCGTCCCGCCAAGTGACTGGCGAAAGCGGTTGGTGAAATGGCTGGCACTGGAAAAGCCGCAAGTCAGTGCAATCTCCCCCAGCGGCTGCGAGGTCGTGCGCAGCAACTCCCGCGCCCGGTCAAGGCGCCGCGCCAGCACGTACTGGTGGGGTGGCAAGCCGAAGCTTTCGCGGAACATCCGCGCGAAGTGGTATTCCGACAACGCGCACAACGCCGCCAACTGACCGAGACTGATGGCCTCGTCCAGATGGCCGTCGATGAACTCCACCAGGTGCCGCCGCTGATGCGCGGCCAAGCCGCCTTTAAGGCGCAAACCCTGACGCACGTTGACCTGGCTGAGCAGGGCGTGGCTGAGCAATTCGTGAGCCAGGCTGCTGGTGAGCAGGCGCTCGCCCGGCTCGTCCCAGTTCAAGGTGATCAACTGCCGAAAGCGCAGCGCCTGCTGTGGATCATCGAGAAAGGTCTGCTCGCGCAGCTGCATTTGCCGTGGTTCGCGATCGAGCAGGGTGACGCAGCCGAGGGCAAATTGTTCGGGGCTGAAATACAGGTGTGCCAGGCGAATATCGCCATTGATCACCCAGCCTGACTGGTGATCGGCCGGGAGGATGCACAGTTTGTCCGGGCCACCCTTGTTGCCGGGCTGGTCGCGGCGAAAGGTGCCGGTGCCGCCGGCGAGGTAACAGGACAACGTGTGATGGCTGGGCGCTTCGTATTCCTGGGCGTCGTGGTGATTGCTCCACAAGGCTGCAGACAAACCGTCACCGAGCTCGGCGCTGTGCTCGAGGCGAGCATTGGGCGAGCGGTTGAGGGCTTGAAAGACTTGCAGGTTGTCCAGTGCGGCCATATAGGTTCTCTCCAACGCCTTGCATCCTACTCCGTAGACGCGCGCCTGCCAGCGTGTCGCCAGACAAAAGCGCAAGTTTATGCAAGTGCGCCAGGGCGTAGCGCCGGACACTGGGCACCTATCGAGGAGCCTTAGTCATGAACCTTTCTTTGTACCTGCTGACCGTGCTGATCTGGGGCACCACCTGGATTGCCTTGAAATGGCAACTGGGCGTGGTGGCCATTCCCGTGTCGATCGTCTATCGCTTCGGCCTCGCCGCGCTGGTGCTGTTCTTGATCCTGCTGCTCAGCCGGCGCCTGCAAGTGATGAACCGACGCGGGCACCTGATCTGCCTGGCTCAGGGCTTGTGCCTGTTCTGCGTCAACTTCATGTGCTTCCTCACCGCGAGCCAGTGGATCCCCAGCGGTCTGGTGGCCGTGGTGTTTTCCACCGCCACCCTGTGGAATGCCCTCAACGCGCGGGTGTTCTTCGGTCAGAAAATCGCCCGCAATGTGCTGATGGGCGGTGCGTTGGGCCTGCTTGGACTGGGACTGCTGTTCTGGCCGGAGCTGGTCGGGCATACCGCGAGTCCGGAAACCTTGCTCGGTCTCGGTCTGGCCCTGTGCGGCACCTTGTGTTTCTCGGCGGGCAACATGCTTTCGAGCCTGCAACAGAAGGCCGGTCTCAAGCCGCTGACCACCAATGCCTGGGGCATGGCTTACGGGGCGGCGATGCTCACGGTGTGGTGCCTGGTCAAAGGCATTCCCTTCGACATGGAAATGAGCGCGCGTTACATCGGGTCACTGCTGTACCTGGTGATTCCGGGATCGGTGATCGGTTTCACCGCCTACCTGACGCTGGTCGGCCGCATGGGGCCTGAGCGGGCTGCGTATTGCACGGTGCTGTTTCCGGTGGTGGCGCTCAACGTGTCAGCGTTCGCCGAGGGTTATCAGTGGACGATGCCGGCGCTGTTAGGGCTGGTGTTGGTGATGTCGGGGAACGTACTGGTGTTTCGCAAACCCAAAGCTCCATTAGAGCTGGGCAGCGGAAAATTGGCCTGACAGGGTGACGTCGAGTGCCGATGTTCTCAGCGCTCGACTTTCATTGCGATGAAAATCAATAGCGGAAAGAGGAAGCCGACAATGTGCCGGGCCCAGTCCTTGTAGTTCCATGTTTCCGACCTGTCCATGTTGAACCATTCTGTGCCTATCACTTGAAAGCCGAAGTAATAGAGGAAAAGTGCGATCAGTAATCCGATTAATGCAGGTTTTTTGGCATCGTGAAAAATCTTCGGGCTAGCGCTGATGCTTTTAAAAAGGTGATAGGTGCCGAGCAGGCAGAAGAGGGTGTAGACCACTTCAAGTGTAATGATCACCCAGTAGATACGGTGTTGCAATAGGGTTGAAGTAATGGCCCTGTCACGGTATTTGTGGCCATCACTGGTGGTGTCCATGCTCAGGATATGGGCGAGGTATTCAAAGTTTGTCGTGTAGTCGGTGAAGTTGCTGTATAGCACAAGCAATCCAAAGAAACTGAAGGACAACATCAGTATGGCTTTGCTGAATCGAATGATTTGGCTTGTTGTTAGTGGGTTCAAGTTGTTGATCTCCGTTATTGTTCCCGTTGTGTTCGGGTAAGTAGGGAGAGTCTATCGCGTGGTTTTATTATTTGTTTATTGACTGAATTGCAGGGTGTGTATTTAGTGGGTTGCTTAATAGGATGCAAACGACTTTTTTGTTGTTTGTTCTAAATGGGCAGGCACCTGCAATGCCTGCCCCTTTACATTAACCCTTCCAGACTTGCGGGTTGACCAGGTCCTGCGGCCGCTCGCCCAGCAGCGCACTGCGCAAGTTGGCCAGGGCACGGTTGGCCATGGCATCGCGGGTCTCATGGGTGGCCGAGCCGATGTGCGGCAAGGTCACGGCATTTTTCAGTTGGAACAGTGGCGACTCGGCCAGCGGTTCTTTTTCGTATACGTCGAGCCCTGCACCACGAATGCGGTTGTTTTGCAGCGCTTCGATCAGTGCTGGCTCATCCACCACCGGACCACGGGAAATGTTCACCAGAATGGCACCCGGCTTCATCAGCGCCAGTTCGCGATGGCTGATGAGGTGTTTGGTCTTCTCGCTGAGCGGTACCACCAGGCAGACGAAATCAGCTTCGGCCAGCAATTGATCGAGGCTGCGGTACTGTGCGCCGAGTTCCTGTTCCAGCCCGGTCTTGCGGCTGTTGCCGCTGTAGATGACCGGCATGTTGAACCCCAGGCGACCGCGTCGGGCGATGGCCGCACCGATATTGCCCATGCCGACAATGCCCAACGTCTTGCCGTGCACATCGCAACCGAACAGCTGCGCACCGACAGTGGCCTGCCATTGCCCGGCCTTGGTCCAGGCATCCAGTTCGGCGACGCGGCGCGCGCTGCTCATCAACAGGGCAAACGCCAGGTCGGCGGTGCTTTCGGTGAGCACATCCGGCGTGTTGGTCAGCATGATCCCGCGCTCGTTGAAATAGGCCAGGTCATAGTTGTCGTAGCCCACCGAGACGCTGGACACCACTTCCAGGCTGGCGGCGTTCTCCAGCTGCGCACGACCGAGTTTGCGACCGACGCCGATCAGGCCGTGGGCGTGGGGTAGGGCTTCGTTGAATTGGGCGTTGATGTCGCCGTTTTTCGGATTCGGCACGATGACGTCGAAATCCTGTTGCAGGCGTTCAACCATTTTTGGAGTGACGCGGCTGAACGCAAGGACGGTCTTTTTCATGGGGGGAGGGCTCGTCGGGCGGTGAAGAATGATGAGCACGCTAACATTCTTCGCGGGATTTGTGCGAGTCGTCAGGCGGTCAATGCAAGCTTGCAGCTTACGGTGCTTCATCCAGTTATACTGCCGCCCTTCTTATACTGTGGCATGCGGCTCGCTCACCGGGCCCGACATTTCATGCACCACCCGGAGCTTTCATGACTTCCCCGAAACAACCGCCAGTCGCCGACGCCCTGAGCGACGCACAGGCAGAGCTGCCAGACAGCGTCGACTCCAGCGCCGACAGCGAGACCAAAGCCGAAATCCCGGCATTCAAGTTCCCGTTCAAGCCGGGTGATCTGGCGGCCGCCAAAGGCTCCAACCAGCCGTGGTACAAGAACGGCGCCAAGAATGGCCACACCAAGACGCCGGGCATGGCGCCGCCGGGGACTCGGCGGTCGATGGGTAAGCGCTGAGTTCTTAAGTCTGCGGTGCCTGATCTGCCGTCTTCGCGAGCAAGCCCGCTCCCACATTTGGAATGCATTCCTCCTGTGGGAGCGGGCTTGCTCGCGAAGGGGCCGGCACAAACACTGCAAATCCCGAATCAAACCGCCCGCAACGAAATAAACGAGTAATTCGTCGGCGCATCCGCCGTCACTTGCGCACCGGCGGCCAGCACTTGCTCCGCAATATCATCCCCCGACACATGAAACCGCCATTCGCTGCCCCACTGCGGCAACGTTTGCCCGGCCAGGTCGTCGATGATCGCGGCGAACTCCGCCATATCCGGAAGATAAGCGGTAAACCCGTCGCCCTTCAGGGCCGTCGTGCGAATCCCCAGCAACGCACAAATCGCGTCCTTCATCAGAATGTCATTACGATCCGCCTGACGGGAGCGCTGGATCAGTTCCGACAATTCCCGGTCGACCAACTCACCACCGACAATCAGGTCCGGTCCTTTTTCCCACGACTCAGGCGGACATTCCTTCACGGCGGTGTTCAGAGGTAGGTGCGGATTGATTTCCATCGGATAGATACGGCACACCAACGGCCGGCGTTCGTAGATACGGCATAGGTTGTCTTCGTCAAGATTTCGGCAGGGGCCGACATTGCAGGCGGCGAAAGTGATGGCCACGTACGCCTCGGATTCACCGCTGCGCACCGCCGCCGAACGGCGTTCGGCGTGTTCCCGTTGTTGCACCGGCAGACCCAGGCCATTACCCAGAAACGCTTCCACCAGCACGATCACCTGACCACCTTCGGCTGCCCACATCCGGGCTTCGCTCAGGGTCAGGGGCACATGGTGGTCATTGCAGCATTTGCCGCAGCCTACACAGGAAAACGTTGTATTCATCGAGCGTTAGTTCGCATCACAGGGCATGACACGGCGACAGAATGCCGCCGCAAAAGCCGCTATCGAAGCAAATTATGCGCCACTCAGTTTGCCTTGCCGGCCGGGCGGATGGAGTCCCATTCGGTGACGTACGCGGTTTTGCTCTTTTTGTTGTACAGGCACAGTTCGGTGCCTTGTGCGCCTTTCATGTGCTTTTGCGGGTACTGGCCCTGGAGCAGGAGCGCGGTATAGCCGACCCGGTCATCGAACTGCGCGGCGTTGCCGAGCGGTTTGCTGTCCTTCAGGCCGCTGGCCTTGGTGCAGCTGGTGAGTACGGCTTTATCGTAGGTGGCCCAGGCGTCGGGGCTGGAGGCGTGGGCTTGGGTGGTGAGGGCGGTGAGGCAGAGAATAGTCAGGGTTGCTGCTTTCATTGTTCAGGCATCCTTGGGCTGAGTGGCCAAGGCAGGAGTATGCCTGAAAGGTTGATTGAGACTTTGCTGGCCTCTTCGCGGGCAAGTCGGAACGCCGCACCGCCGCTCCCACAGTGGTCGAGTGTGGCCACAGATTTTGTGTACGACGGGTAACCTGTGGGAGCGGGCTTGCTCGCGAAGGCGGTACATCAGTCGGGAACCGGCTCCCGGCGGACCGCACGCATTCCGACGCTTTCATACAAGCGCCGCGCCCGAAGGTTGTCTTCACGTACCTTCAGGTCTACGAAACCTTCACGCCGCTGCTGGAACACCTTGAACGCCTGCAACAACAGTGCACGCCCCAACCCCCGGCCCTGAAACCGCGGATGCACCACCAGGTTCTTGATATAGGCACTGGTCCAGCACTGACACACGCCCACCACTTCTCCGGCATCCAGGGCAATCAAGCACAGGGCCTGGTCATATTCCGGGTCGGTTTCGAACTGCCGTTGCCACATCTCCAGCGCGGCTACGCGACCGCCGCCTTCTATATAACCGAACTCCATCAACCGGTGCACGGCGGCGCCCAGTTCGGGGCGGTACTCGCTCAATTGCAGGCCGGTTGGCCAATCGGGGGCCGGCACGACGACAGAGAGGTCGCGCCGCATCAGCCAGCAGAATTCTTCGTTCAACACTCAATAACCCTGTTCGGCGACAGACTTGGCCGCGGTGATCAGGCACTGGGTCAATTCCGGCGAAGAGAATTTGGTCAGCACCGCGTTCGCCCCCGCCAGTCGTGCTTTCTCGGCGTTCATCGCACTGTCCAGCGAGGTGTGCAGCAGTACATAAAGATGCGCGAAATCCGGGGTTTCCCGCAGGGTGCGGGTGAAGGCGTAGCCATCCATCTCCGACATCTCGATGTCCGAGACGATCAGGTTGATCTGCTGCGCGGTGCCTTGCAGGTCCAGCAGGCAGTCGATGGCTTCCTTGGCGCTGCGGGCGGTATGGCATTGCAGGCCAAGGTTACGCAGGGTGTGCACCGATTGCTGCAAGGCGACCTGGCTGTCATCGACCACCAGGATGCGCGCGTTGCCGAGCAGTTCGGCGTCTTCCATGCTCAGTTCGGTTGGCGCCATCTCGATTTGCGCCGGGGCGATGCCGTGGATGACTTTTTCGATGTCCAGCACTTGCACCAGGGTGCCATCGACCGACGTCACGCCGGTGATGTAGGCGCGCAATCCACCGGAGCCGAAGGGTGGCGGGCGGATGTCGGTGGTCAGGCAATGGACGATCTTGCTCACGGCCTGCACGTGCAGGCCCTGCTTGGAACGGCTGACGTCGGTGACGATCAGGCAGCCTCCGTTCGGGTCTTCCAGCGGACGCTCGCCAATGGCCCGGCTGAGGTCGATCACCGACAGCGAGGCACCGCGCAGGGTGGCGATGCCTTTGACGTGGGGGTGCGACTCCGGCAGCCTGGTCAGCGGCGGGCAGGGAATGATTTCACTGACCTTGAGCAGGTTGATCGCCATCAGCTTGCCACTGCGCAAGGTAAACAGCAGAAGCGAAAGTGAGTCTGCGCGGGCTTTGATGGAGGACATAGGAACCTTCTCTGGAAAAAGGTGACGGGCAATCCCGGGATCGCCAATGACTCGATGCCGGGTTATCGACTTGTCGGGGGCAGGCTTTAGCATTTCCGTTGAATGTCAGGCCGCCATCGCGAGCAGGCTCGCTCCCACATTAGATCGTCGTCGTTCACACATCCTCTGGGAGCGAGCCTGCTCGCGAAGGGGCCTTCACTTCATGCCGAGCCTTTTAGCCATCCGCCCCAGGTTCGCCCGATCCAGGCCTAGCTCACGGGCCGCGCTTGCCCAATTGTTGTTGTGCCGCTCCAGGCAGGCACCGATCAATTGGCGCTGATAACGCTCGGTGGCCTCGCGCAAATCGCCGGTCAGCGCTTGCGTGATGGTGGCGATGGGTTGCTCGGCGGCGGCTTCAACGCTGGCATTGGGCAAGTCCAGGTCGGCGGCGCTCAGGCTGAGAATCTTTGGCCGTTCCTTGCAGTTGCCCAAGGCTTTCAAGGCGCTGCGGCCGATCAAGTGTTCAAGCTCGCGCACATTGCCGGGCCAGTCGTAGGCCAATAGCGCGGCCTGGGCGTCACTGTTCAGGCGCAGGCTGTTGAGGCCCATGCGCGAGCGGTTCTGCTCCAGGAAGTAACCGCTGAGCAGCAGCACATCGCGCCCGCGATCGCGCAGGGCCGGCACCAGCAGTGGATAAACACTGAGGCGATGGTAGAAGTCGGCGCGGTAACGGCCGCTGCGCACTTCTTCGGCGAGATCGCGGTTGGTCGCCGCGATCAGGCGCACGTCGACCTGATGCTCCTGGTCCGAGCCCAGTCGCTGCAGTTGACCGCTCTGCAGCACCCGCAGCAACTTGGCTTGCACGGTCAGCGACAACTCACCGACCTCATCGAGAAACAGCGTGCCGCCATTGGCCAGTTCGAACTTGCCGCGGCGGTCGTTCATCGCCCCGGTGAAGGCGCCGCGGACATGGCCGAACAACTCGCTTTCCACCAAGGTGTCGGGCAACGCGGCGCAGTTGAGGCTGATGATCGGCTTGTCGGCGCGGGGTGAAGCGGCATGGATGGCCTGGGCCACCAACTCCTTGCCGACCCCGGTTTCGCCGGTGATCAACACGGTCAGGTCGCTGCCGCCCACCAGGCTGATTTCTTCGACCAGACGCTTGTGGGCCTTGCTCTGGCCAATCATCTCGCGATTCTGCTGGCCGCTGGCCTGGCGGTAGACCTCGGCGCGTTGATGTTCATCTTCGACCCGATTGTTCAAGCGCTCGATGCGCTCGGCGGCGTTGACCGTGGCGGCCGCGAGGCTGGCGAAGGCTTGCAGGGCATCCAGTTCGATCGGTTCGAAGCGCTCCGGATCGAGGGCGTCGAGGGTCAGCAGGCCCCATGGGCGCTCGTCGATGAACAATGGGCAACCCATGCAGTCGTGGACTTCCAGATGATCATCCAGGCCATCGACCAGGCCGTCATAGGGGTCGGGCAAGTCGCTATCGGCAGCGAAACGGGTCGGGCCGGGGCCGCTGAGCAGCGCTTCGAAACGCGGGTGCTCGCTGACCTTGAAACGCCGACCGAGGGTGTCGGTACTCAAGCCGTCGACGGCCAGCGGCACCAGCCATTCACCATCGAGGCGCAGCAGGGCGGCGGCGTCACACGGGAGCAGGGCGCGCATGGCTTCCAGCAGGCGGCGATAACGCTCGCCTTCGGGCAGCTCGCGGGACAGGTCGGAGACCAGGGGTAGCAGGGCGGTGAGCAGAGATTTTGCAGTCATAGTGACTCCGTGTAGTCGGTATGACTATAAATCAGGCAGTGTCGAAATGACTATTACGTTTTTAACTTATTGATTTTTAACGATTAAATAGTTGGCATGAAAACTGATAAGCATAGGGTAATCCGTTAGCAACCCAAGAAGACCAGGAGTCACCTTATGCTGAGCGCTCAAGACCGTGCCATCGTCAAATCCACCGTGCCGCTGCTCGAAAGCGGTGGTGAAGCGCTGATCACGCACTTCTACCGCATGATGCTCTCCGAATACCCGGAAGTCCGCCCGCTGTTCAACCAGGCCCACCAGTCCAGCGGTGATCAGCCGCGTGCGTTGGCCAACGGCGTATTGATGTATGCGCGCCATATCGACCAGCTCGACCAGTTGGGTGACCTGGTGGCCAAGATCATCAACAAGCACGTGGCCCTGCAGATTCTGCCTGAGCACTATCCGATTGTCGGCAGCTGCCTGCTGCGGGCCATCGCCGAAGTGCTGGGCGAAGAGATCGCCACCCCGGAAGTGATCGCGGCCTGGGGCGCGGCCTACGGCCAACTGGCGGACATCCTGATCGGTGCTGAAACCAGCATCTACGACCAGAAAGAACAGGCACCGGGCGGCTGGCGCGGGGCGCGGGAATTCATCGTGGTGGACAAGGTCGAGGAGAGCGCCGAGATCACCTCGTTCTACTTCGAACCTGCGGACAAAGGGCCGATCCTGGAGGCAGAACCCGGCCAGTACATCGGCATGAAACTGATCCTCGACGGTGAAGAGATCCGTCGTAACTACTCGCTGTCGGCGCTGGCGAACAAAGGCCAGTACCGCATCAGCGTCAAGCGTGAAGCCGGTGGCCGCGCTTCCAACTACTTGCATGATCAGTTGCATGTCGGCGCCAGCATCCAGTTGTTCCCGCCATCGGGCGAGTTCATCCTGACCGCCAGCGACAAACCACTGGTGCTGATCAGTGGCGGCGTCGGCATTACCCCGACCCTGGCGATGCTCGAAGCGGCGCTGGAGACTCAGCGGCCGGTGCATTTCATCCACTGCGCGCGCAACGGTAGCGTCCATGCCTTCCGCGACTGGATCGACGGCCTGGCCGAGCGTCACCCGCAGCTCAAGCGCTTTTATTGCTATTCCGAGGACGACGGCGTGAGCCCGGCGGCGCACAAGGTCGGTTTGTTGAGCCAGCAGCAGTTGCATGCATGGCTGCCGGAGCAGCGTGACCTGGATGTTTACTTCCTGGGGCCGAAAGGTTTCATGGCGTCCATCAAGCGCCACCTCAAGGCACTGGGTGTGCCGGAGAAGCAAAGCCGCTATGAGTTCTTCGGGCCGGCAGCGGCGCTGGAGTAAGGGGTTGCGGCGGCTCGGGAGACCGAGTCGCCTGCTTCGCGAGCAAGCCCGCTCCCACATTTAACCTTTGTCGTTCACAGAATATGTGTTCGCTGGAGATCCAATGTGGGAGCGGGCTTGCTCCGGGCGGCGCTCCGACGAATGCCGCACTGCGGTCTTGATTTGAAAAAACACTAGAAAGTTAATCCCTTCTTAACCGCTTTATCGTCTATTCCCCCCCGAATCCCCCTCACATGCTCCAGACTCTCAAAGGTCCGGGCCAGCGTGTAGACTGGCGGGCAATCGATATCTTGAAGGGAAACGCGATGAGCGATGAATCCATGCGGTTGGGGCGTGAACGGCGCTACCTGGTGTTGTTGGGCATCATTTGCCTGGCACTGATCGGCGGCGCGCTGTACATGCAAATTGTTCTGGGCGAGGCCCCTTGCCCGCTGTGCATCCTGCAACGTTACGCGTTGCTGCTGATCGCGATCTTCGCCTTCATCGGCGCGGCCATGCGCGGCCGTCGCAGCATCACGGTGTTTGAAACCCTGGTGGTGATCTGTGCCGTGGCAGGTGCAGGCGTTGCCGGGCATCACGTCTATACGCAGTTCTATCCGGCGGTCAGCTGTGGCATCGATGTGCTGCAACCGATTGTCGATGACTTGCCGCTGGCGAAGATCTTCCCGCTGGGTTTCCAGGTCGACGGTTTCTGCTCCACGCCATACCCGCCGATCCTCGGTCTGTCGCTGGCGCAGTGGGCGCTGGTCGCCTTCGTGCTGATCGTGGTGCTGGTGCCGCTGCTGACGTCGCGTAACCGCAAGGCGTTGCGCTGAGGTCATCTGCCGCCACGCATTGTTGGACAAAAAAGCCCCGGTCCTCGAAGAGAGGGCCGGGGCTTTTTTTGTCGTGCAGAGCACATTTCAGAGGCCGGGTAAAAAGACCGTGACGGGCGGCAATCAAGGGTGCGACACGTGTGCGACATGTTGTCACAGAGCGAGTGCCGCAGGGCGTTCGAGGAGGCCGGATTGGTGCATGGAAACGTAATGAAATCGGGTAGTTTTTCAGGCTTGCGGTTTTTTCCATTGCGGGCCCGAACAGGCAGTTTTAACAGGCTCGGGCGAATGGCCGGAGCCCCCGTCATATCGGGCCTTGGGCAAGGTCAAGGGCAGAGAGGAAAGACTCGATACTGTCTGAACCGTGGGTGGAAGACCTACTTATTTTGGTGTTTTTGTTGAGAATGAATTTCGATAAGATGCGCCACTTTTGCGAAAACGGGTAATGATTGTTGCCGGTTCGGATAAAAATTATTTCGGGATGAGACATGGTTTATAAAACGCTACATATCTACAATCGCCCGCACTGAATTCCCGGCACTGCTCAAATCTTAACCAGGGGTGAGCAGAAACAGGGTGTCGAGAGGTCTGGTGGCTTCATGCGATGCCCAGGTGTCGGAGCCTCCAACTACCCGCACCAAATGGAATTGGTCTGTAACAAGGCCTTTGACCACGTATTCGAATAAGAACTCACCGCAGGCCCGGGATTTGTCGTACAGCGTCTGACGCACGATGGGCATGCCCTTATTCAATCCAAGAAAAATGCCAACCCTTGGCAGGGTGAAGTGTTGGCGATCAAAACCCAACTGCATTGCGCAAGCTGCTTTAGAGGTCGTGAGATGAGTAAAAACAGGTACCCCAGACTACTAGGCTTATTGCCGCTGATCGGCACGTTGTTGCTGTCAGGCTGCAACATGACCTTGCTCAATCCCAAGGGCCAGGTTGGTCTGGACGAGCGAAACCTGATCATCACCGCAACGCTGCTGATGCTGTTGGTCGTGGTTCCGGTCATCGTCATGACCTTCCTGTTCGCCTGGAAATACCGCGCGTCCAACACCAATGCCACCTACACCCCGAAATGGAACCACTCCACCAAGATCGAGATCGCGGTGTGGGCTGTTCCTGTGCTGATCATCGTTGCCCTGGGTTACGTCACCTACAAGTCGACCCACGCCCTTGACCCGTACAAGCCGCTGGAATCCGACGTGAAGCCTGTGACCATCGAAGTGGTCGCGCTGGACTGGAAGTGGCTGTTCATCTACCCGGAACAAGGCATCGCCACGGTCAACAAGATCGTGTTCCCGGCGCACACCCCGATCAACTTCAAGATCACTTCCGACGCCGTGATGAACTCGTTCTTCATCCCTGCGCTGGGCGGCCAGATCTACGCGATGGCGGGCATGCAGACCAGGCTGCACCTGATCGCCAACGAAAACGCCGAGATGGACGGTATCTCCGCCAACTACAGCGGCGCAGGTTTCACCGGTATGAAATTCAAGGCGATCGCAACGAGCCAGGAAGATTTCGACGCTTGGGTAAGTGAAGTCAAAAAGGCACCTAAACAGCTTGAACAAGCTGAATACGCAGCCCTTGCCAAGCAGAGCCAGAACAACCCAGTCGAGCTCTACTCCTCGGTGACGCCGAACCTGTTCCAGACCATCGTCGACAAGTACGAAGGCATGAAACCGGGTCCGAAAGTGAAGCACGAGAAAGAAGAGAAAGAAGTGGCCGCTACGCAAGGAATGGACATGAACGCGCATTCAGCTGCCGGGGCAGAGGAGTAAACGATGTTTGGTAAATTAAGTTGGGAAGCAGTCCCGTTCCACGAGCCGATCGTAATGGTGACCATCGCCATGATCGCGCTCGGCGGTCTGGCACTGTTCGCGGGTATCACTTACTTCAAGAAGTGGACCTACCTGTGGACCGAGTGGCTGACGTCGGTCGACCACAAGAAAATCGGCGTGATGTACATCATCGTCGCCATGGTCATGCTGCTGCGCGGCTTTGCCGACGCCATCATGATGCGTACCCAGCTGGCCATGGCCACCGAGGGTTCGCCTGGCTACCTGCCACCTGAACACTATGACCAGATCTTCACCGCTCACGGTGTGATCATGATCATCTTCATGGCGATGCCATTCTTCACCGGCCTGATGAACCTTGCAGTGCCGCTGCAGATCGGCGCGCGTGACGTTGCCTACCCGTTCCTGAACTCCCTGAGCTTCTGGCTGCTGGTTTCCGGCGTGGTGCTGATCAACCTGTCCCTGGGCGTCGGCGAATTCGCCAAGACCGGCTGGGTTGCCTATCCGCCGCTGTCGGGCCTGCAATACAGCCCTGGCGTGGGGATGGACTACTACATCTGGGCGCTACAGCTGTCGGGTCTGGGTACAACGCTGACGGGGGTCAACTTCCTGGCCACCGTGCTGAAAATGCGTACCCCTGGCATGAAGCTGATGGACATGCCGATCTTCACCTGGACCTGCACCTGGGCCAACGTCCTGATCGTGGCTTCGTTCCCGATCCTGACCGCTACCCTGGCACTGCTGACGCTTGACCGTTACATGGATTTCCACATTTTCACCAATGAACTTGGTGGCAATCCGATGATGTACGTGAACCTGTTCTGGGCGTGGGGTCACCCTGAGGTGTACATCCTGATCCTGCCAGCGTTCGGTATCTTCTCCGAAGTCATCTCGACCTTCACCGGCAAGAAACTGTTCGGCCACCACTCGATGGTCTACGCATCGGGCGCGATCTCGATCCTGGGCTTCATGGTTTGGCTGCACCACTTCTTCACCATGGGTTCGGGTGCCAGCGTCAACGCCTTCTTCGGTCTGGCGACGATGCTGATTTCCATCCCGACGGGTGTGAAGCTGTTCAACTGGCTGTTCACCATCTACCAGGGCCGTCTGCGTTTCACCAGCCAGGTGCTGTGGACCCTGGGCTTCATGGTGACCTTCGCCATCGGCGGCATGACCGGCGTTCTGCTGGCCATCCCGGGTGCCGACTTCGTTCTGCACAACAGCCTGTTCGTGATCGCGCACTTCCATAACGTGATCATCGGCGGTGCGGTATTCGGTTACATCGCAGGTTTCGCGTTCTACTTCCCTAAAGCGTTCGGCTTCAAGCTGCACGAAGGCTGGGGCAAGGCAGCGTTCTGGTTCTGGATCAGCGGTTTCTTCGTCGCGTTCATGCCGCTCTACGCTCTGGGCTTCATGGGCATGACCCGTCGCCTGAACGCCACCACCAACCCTGAGTGGGTGCCGTACCTGTACGTCGCCATGTTCGGTGCGGTGATGATCGCCGTGGGTATCGCTTGCCAGCTGATCCAGCTGTACGTCAGCGTGCGTGACCGCAACAAGCCGGAAAACATGTGCGAACACGGTGACCCGTGGAATGCACACACCCTGGAATGGTCGACCTCGTCGCCACCTCCGTTCTACAACTTCGCCGTGCTGCCGAAAGCCGACTGCATCGACCCGTTCACCGAAGCCAAGGAAAACGGCACCGCGTACAAGGCTCCGGCCAAGTACCAGCCGATCCACATGCCTAACAACACCGCTACCGGTGTGGTCATGGGCGCGCTGTTGACCGTGTTCGGTTTCGCGATGATCTGGCACATCTGGTGGCTGGCAATCGCTAGCCTGGCCGGCACCGTGATCTACTTCGTGATCCACGCGGCCCGTGATGATCAAGGCTATATGGTGCCGGTCGACGTGATCGAGCGCATCGAAGCCGAGCAGCACAAGCGTCTGGTAGCGGCAGGGAAAGTCCCGGCCACCGCCACCCGTGTTGAAACCTCGTTGGAACAGGCTTAAACCATGTCGAATTTAGTGACCAATGCTGGACACGCCCATGGTGACCATGGGCACGATGACCACCACCACGACTCGGGCGAGATGACCGTATACGGTTTCTGGCTCTACCTGATGACCGACTGCATTCTGTTTGCGTCGATCTTCGCGGTGTACGCGGTACTGGTTAACAACGTAGCGGGTGGCCCGTCGGGCCACGACATCTTCGAACTGCCATACGTGCTGGGCGAAACCGCTCTGCTGTTGTTCAGTTCGATCACCTACGGCTTCGCCATGCTGGCGTTCTACCGGGGCAACAAGAAGCAGGTCCTGGGCTGGTTGGCCATGACCTTCCTGTTCGGCCTGGGCTTCATCGGCATGGAGATCAACGAGTTCCACATCTTGATCTCCGAAGGCTACGGCCCTAGCCGTTCCGGCTTCCTGTCCGGGTTCTTCACCCTGGTCGGTACCCACGGTCTGCACGTGACCAGCGGTCTGATCTGGATGGCGATCATGATGTATCAGGTCAACAAGCATGGCCTGACCTCGACCAACAAGACCCGTCTGAGCTGCCTGAGCCTGTTCTGGCACTTCCTGGACGTCGTCTGGATCTGCGTATTCACCGTTGTTTATCTGATGGGGACTATGTAAATGGCTAACCCAGCTCATTCCCACCATGGCCACGACGACGCCGGTCACGGCAGCTACAAGTCGTACGCCATCGGCTTCATCCTGTCGGTGATCCTGACCGTCATTCCATTCGGTCTGGTGATGTACCCGACGCTGCCGAAATCGATCACCCTGTTGATCGTCCTCGCGTTCGCGATCGTCCAGGTGCTGGTGCACCTGGTGTACTTCCTGCACCTGGACCGTTCGGCCGCGCAGCGAAACAACGTGATTGCGTTTGTCTTCGCCGCGATCGTGATCGTCCTGCTGGTTGGCCTGTCGCTGTGGATCATGTTCAGCATCCACACGTTCATGATGGCGAAGTGAGGTAAGTCCGCATGTCCCTCAAGCACTTTATCCAAATCACCAAACCGGGGATCATTTTCGGTAACGTGCTTTCTGTGGCAGGCGGATTTTTCCTGGCCTCCAAAGGGCATGTCGATCTGGCCATCTTCCTGGCCGCCATGATCGGCACGTCCCTGGTGGTTGCCTCCGGTTGCGTATTCAACAACTGCATCGACCGCGACATCGACATCAAGATGGAACGCACCAAGAACCGCGTGCTGGTCCAGGGTTTGATCTCCCTGAAACTGGCCCTGATCTATGCGACCGTCCTGGGTGTCGCCGGCGTTGCGCTGTTGTACAAGGTGGCCAACCCGTTGGCCGCCTTGTTCGCGGTGATCGGCTTCGTGATCTACGTCGGCTTCTACAGCCTGTACCTCAAGCGCAAGTCGGTTCACGGCACGCTGGTGGGCAGTCTGTCGGGCGCCATGCCGCCAGTGATCGGTTATGTCGCAGTCAGCAACACCTTCGACATGGCCGCGCTGACCCTGCTGGTGATGTTCAGCCTGTGGCAGATGCCGCATTCCTACGCCATCGCGATCTTCCGCTTCAACGATTACCTGGCCGCATCGATTCCGGTGCTGCCAGTGAAGCGCGGCATCCAGGTGGCCAAGAAGCACATCCTGCTCTACATCCTGGCGTTCCTCGTGGCGACCTTGATGCTGACCTTCAGCGGCTACGCCGGCATGAGCTACCTCGCCGTCGCCGCGGCCATGGGCATGTACTGGTTGTACATGGCCTGGACCGGCTACAAGGCAGTGGATGACACGGTCTGGGCACGCAAGCTGTTCGTGTTCTCGATCTTCACCATTACCGCGTTGAGCGTGATGATGTCCCTGGACTTCAAAGTGCCGGCCGAGTTGTTGCTGACGTACGCGCCTTAAGCGTCGGATGCTGTAAAGAAAAGCCCCGCCTTCGAGAGAAGAGCGGGGCTTTTTGTTGGGTGCTTTCTGCTGGACCGAGTTGCCGCCATCGCGAGCAGGCTCGCTCCCACATTGGATCTGCGTCGCAGCCAATGTTGAATGCAACCCCGATCACCTGTGGGAGCGAGCCTGCTCGCGATGGCTGCGACGTGGTGTTTCAGGCACGAACCATAGTCGTCTGGCCAAACGGGTTCGGCGCAGCCCCTGTGTCATGAGTCATTGAGGAAAATGGAACATGGCATTTAGGAAAAGTCCTAACGCCAGCACCTGCGTTGCTTGGGTAAGGTCTCTCTCGTCAATTGATAGATCGTTGAGGCACAAGACAGCGGCAACGTATTCGTCTTCGATGACAGGAAAGTGGGGTTGAATGAGAGAACGTAACCTATTTGACGAGTTGATCCAGGGCGTTGAGGAAATGAGAGCTCAACGCGAAGCCATGCGCCGCAATGCGGTGGAAGACGTGCGGACCACTGATATTGGTACGCAAGAACACGTTCATATTGAGGCGCCACCAAACTCCGTCCTCACAAATATTTTGCATGATTATCTGGAGAGCACAGATGACGAAGCCCCATAGCGGCCACGTCCTCTCATCCGCCTTGGACACGCTGGTAAAAAAACCTTTGAATCAAGCGGATGACGCAGCCTTGGTGAGCGCCGCCAAAGCTGTCTGGTACTCGGACTCAAATCTTGAAAGCGAGATAAGCGTTTTTTTGAATCGTCACTCTGACGAAGTGGAGGTTCGGCGTGCTGGCTATCTGCTCGAGCGATTCACTCGATTTACTTGCTTATCCGATCTCCGGGTGTCGGAAACTCTCAATGTCCTCGAGCTTTTTGCTCATTCGACTTGCGTGCAAGCCGTGACGCTACAAGCCGTCACGCCATTGCGTCGACGCCGTGATGAGCTCGCTGTCTCTTGGGGGTTAAGTGAGGGCCTCGGCCTGAAAGCCCAAGCCCTCATGCCTTTCCAGACCCGGCATTACGAAGCTGAGCAACGCGCCATGTTTTCCTGAACGCTGGTTGCAGCGAAGAGGTCGCATCGTATGGTCCAAACGCTGTAACGGCCTGCATCGTAAAAGCCCCGCATTCAAAAGAATCGCGGGGCTTTTTCATTTACGCGCGGTTGTTACACGGTGCGTCGAGCACTTTCACCACGTCATCGATGATTGCTTTGCTCATGTCCTGCAAAAAATGCGAGGCCCAGGCGTGTCGGTCGGAGTCGCGAACCATGGCGGCGTCTGAGGCGAGCAGTTTGGCTACGTGGAGCAGGTCGGAGGCGTGGTAGAGGGCTTCAATCACCGGGACACCGGCGTTGATGCGGAATAGCGGTTCGTTGGTGTGGTAGGAGAACGGGGTGAGGCCGATGGTTTTCAGGTCTTGGGGGGTGGTCATTGGGCTTCACCTCTTGTTGATTGGGAGGTGGAGGGGCACGACTGGTGTAGCAGACGGATCGATCGCGTTCATTTGTAACTCCTGCAAAAGTGAAGCTGTCCCGTTCGTTCTCAGGCGAATGGGTGGCAGCTGTGCGCAGGCTGAGAAACCGGAGATGCAGGACCCGGCAGACCCTAAGGTCTCCCACACACAGCCGCCATAACACGAAAATTCAGGCGTAGAAAAACGCCAACAATCGTGGGGCGTAGCTGCGTGGCATCTTACTCGGGTTCTCAGGCCCGGTCGCTGAATTGGCAGCGACCGGGCGAAGTTAGCCGGCAAGGATGAGGGCGGCAATCGTAGCGATCTGGTGGCCGGGGATCTCATTGGACACCGCAATCCCTGTGGGAGCGGGCTTGCTCGCGAAGGCGGTGTGTCAGGCAACATTGATGCTGGATGTGACGGCCCCTTCGCGGGCAAGCCCGCTCCCACAGGGTCGAGGGCAGTCAGCTATTTGTGGGGGTTGTCCAGTAACCGGAAAAACCGCTCGCGCACCTGCAAGCTGTCACTGTGCGCCACATTGAATCGCAGGAAATGGCTGGCATCCGGCCCTTTGCTCAGCAAGGTCCCCGGCGCCAATACCATATTGTTCTCCAGCCCTTGTCGAGCCAGGTTCTCGGCATGCACGCCGTCCGGCAACCGTGCCCAGATAAACACGCCTTCGCCGGGCAACGAGGAAAGCGAACACCCGGCCTGCGCAAGCCAACCGGCCACACGGCTATTGGACTCATACAACCGATCCACCGTGCGCCGCGCATGTTTGGCATAGCTGCCATCACTGAGCATGGTGCAGGTGATCTGCTCCGCCAGTTCCGACGTCACCCCGCCGCAGGCCATTTTCAGGGCGACCATGCGTGCCGCCAATTGTGGCGAGAGCACGGTGTAGCTGACGCGGCTGTTGGCGGTCAGGGTCTTGGAGAAACCGGAGACATAACTCACATTGTCCAGCCCGCTGGCGGCCAGGCGCGGGGTGCGGCGTTGCTGGATGTCGCAGTACAGATCGTCTTCGACGATGTGCAAGCCATGGCGGTGGCTCAGTTCCAGCAAGCGGTAGACCTGGGCCGGGGTGAACGAGTGGCCGGTGGGGTTATGCAGCGTGCTGTTGGTCATGTACAGCACGGGTTTGTGGGCGATCAGCAGTTGCTCGAAGGCGTCGAGGTCCATGCCGTCGCAATCCCGGGCGATGGTGATGACTTTGGCCCCGTGCAGCGCCAGGTTGGCGTGCATGTTGAAGTAGCAGGGGTCGTCGAGCAGCACGGTGTCGCCGGGTTTGACCAGCAGGCGCATCAGCAGGTCGATGGCCTGCATGGTGTTGGCGGTGGTGATGATCTGGTCCACCGGCGCTTCGATGCCGAAGGTCGCCAGTTTGACCCGCAGGGCCTGGCGCAACGGCAAGTAACCGCCGGCTACGCCGTACTCGCCCATGCGCAACGACGTTGCTCGCAGGGTACTGCGCACGGCTTTCTGCAATTCTTCGGCGGGTAGCCACGAGGTCGGCAGAAAACCGCAGCCGGGGCGCAGCGTGCCGTTGTCCAGCAGCAAGGCGCGACGAATCACGCTGAGGGTGTCCTGGGGTTGCAGGTCCGGGCCGGTGCCACTTTTCAGCGCTGCTTCGGAGCGATGCACGTAATGCCCTGAGCCCTGGCGAGACACCACCAGCCCCTTGGCCCGCATGCGGTCCAGCGCATCGACCACCGTGGATTTACCCACGTTCATCAAGTCGGAGAGTTCGCGAATCGGCGGCAGCTTGGCGCCGTGGGGCAGGCCGCCGGTGCTGATGGCTTGCGTCAGCTGATCGACGATCTGCTGCACCAGCGGTACGCCGGGCTGGAATTCAATGGCGGCAATGACTGCACGTTGAACCTGCATTTTACTGGTCTCTCCGGCAGTAAAGTTCGTTGGATTCTATACGAACTTGCACTGATCAGGACAAGCCTCTCTCTCTACCATGCCCTTACAGACTTTTCTGAATGTCAGCCTTTGTCGGCGGGCATTCACCCGGTTCCTGAGGTGTTGCATGAGTGTCGAAACAACGGTCGCGGTGGCTAAACCGGTCATTAACCTGCGGTTATTCACGATCCGGATCATCACCGCTGTCTCGCTGTTCGCAGTGCTGGGCAAGGCCAACGTCTGGCTCGACACGGCCACCAACAGCATCCTGGCCCTTGGATATCGCGCCTTGTTGCTGCTGTTGCCCCTGACTTTACTGGTGCTTGGCCGCCGTTCCCTGAGTGTCACGCTGCTGTGTGCCGGCCTTGGCCTGGTGTTGCTGGCGCTGACCAGTAATCAAGGCATGGTGATGTTTGCTGCCGCGCTGTTTGCCTACGGCATTGCCATTGCCGGTTACCTGATCAAGAGCGAAGCGGCCCAGACCAAGGAAGGTGCGGCCTACAACCGCGTGGCCATGAACATGGGCAGCCTGGTGGCCGGTTTGATCCTGTTGTCGCCGCTTCTCACTCCAACCATGTTTTTTCTCGGTGCGGCGGCGTTCGTGCTGCTGTGCCTGCCGATCGCCCTCGGTGCGACCTTCACCTCCGAACCGCTGGTAGCCCGCCCGGCCACTCAGGCCGGCAGCAACTGGGGCAACAAACTGCCCTGGGTGATCGCCGGGATCATCATGGGCATCAAGCTGTTCGGGGTGTTCTCGATCCTGCCACAGGCGATCCTGCTCAAGACCGGCGAGTTGCCGGCCTGGTACGGCTTGATGCTGATCCTCAACAGCGCCGTGGTGGTCTTCGCCCAGGTGCCGGTGATGAAGCTGATCGAGCGCACCGGGCGCTTCAAGGTCGTGGCGGTGATCGCGATCATCGTCGGCGGCTTTGCGGTGCTGTCTTCGCCTGCCGCGTTCCACGTCGAAACCCTCGCCGGGGCGCTGGTCTGGGTGGCGCTGCTGTCCATTGCCGAATGCGCCTTCAGCTACCTCGATTACTTCTCGGTCAAGCAGAACAACATGTTCGTCAAGGAGGTGTCCCTGGGGGTGGGGGCCGGGCTGACCGTGTTGATCATGCGGGTGGTGCCTGCGCCGTACAACGCGCTGGTGCTGGCCGCCATCGGTGCCGCAGGGATCCTGGCCTGGTATTGGCTCAACCGTAAATCCAATGCGTCGTTGCATGACTGAGTCATCGCCGTTGCGGATTTCACCTTGCAGGTCGGGGGCATTATGAATACGACTTCATGCGTAGTAGTGGTCGGTTACAACGGCAATCGGGTGCACGACATCCAGAAACTGCGCGAGCTGTGCAAGTCGCTCTACAACGCCAGGCTCATCCTGCTGGTCGAGAAAATTCAGCCCGATGACGACCAGGTGGCCGATCACGTCTGCAGCACCTCACTGGCCGAAGACGATGTGGCGGCGTCCCTTGAACTGGTGGTGGGGTGCCTGAATGCCGACAGCTGGAAGCTGATCGGCGTACTGCCGTTCTCCGATCGCGGCGTGCTGCTCGGTGCGGCGCTGGCCAGTCATTTCGACCTGCCGGGCATTACCCCGGGCGAAGCGCGGGCGGGTCTGGACAAGCAGATCTTCCGCCAACTCGAAGCGGCGGCCAGCACCGCCCCCGAAGAATACCGGCCGGTGTTTTCCGCGCGGGTCGCAAGCCTGTCGGAACTGCGCCAGCGCGTCGTCGAACTGGGCGGCAAGGCCTTCATCAAGCCGGCCTGCGAAGGCGCGAGCCGGGGCTGTCGTGTCATCCATCACCCTTCGGAATGCGAGGATGCCTGGCTCGCCCTGAAGCCTTACCGCGAAGGCGGCATTGTCCTTGAAGAGCTGGTGCAGGACGCCCGCGAATACAGCTGGGACTGCGTGGCCGGCAGCACCTGGGTGACGGAAAAGACCACCACCGAAGGCGCCTACCGCGCAGAGATCCAGCAAGTCGTACCCGCACCACTTGCGGCTGAGGTACAGGCGCGTTTGATGGCAGCCGGTCGGCATATGGCGGGCTTGGTGTCCCAGGACAATGGGGCCTGGCACAACGAAGTGTTCTTGCGCCGCGACAACCTGACCTCGGCCGTGGAAACCAACATGCGCCCCGGCGGCATGCACATCTGGGACCTGGCCAAACGCGCCTTCGTCAATTTCGATCCGTGGGAACGCTGGGTGCGCTGGGCGGTGGAAGGCCAGACCGAACAGCACGAGCCAGTGGCCCGCGGCTACTGCGGCATTCGTCTGCTCAGGGCGCCGGCCGGCGGCATCTTGCGCACGATGCCTGACATCGAGGCCCTGGCCCGCGCCCTGCGTATCGACCTGGTGGAGGGCCAGTACGCCAAGCGTATCGGCGACTCCGTCGAAGCGTTAGTGAAAGACAACTTCTCATTCATCGGCCACATCGTGTTGTTCAACGAGCACTACGGGCAACTGAGCAACGACCTGTTGCGTCTGGCCGAGGCGATTGAGTCACGCATTGAGGTGACTTGCCTGGCACCGGCCACCCGCGCCGTGTGTTGAGCCCGCAAGCACCCGTTTTTTGCATTACTGATTAAGAGGGTTCGATCAATGATCCAGCACATGACCTGCGATGAACGCTTCATCGCCCTGGCCAAAGAGTTTGGTTATGACATCTACGGCGAAAACACCGCAGGCGGGCATTACGCACCGCTGATCCGCCATCACGATGAGTTGTACATCAGCGGTCTGGTGCCGCGCATGAACGGCAAGATCCATTACCCCGGCCGCGTCGGGCTGGACCTCAGCTTGGCCGATGCGCAAGCGGCCGCCAGCATCAGCGCGATGCGTGGACTGGCGTTGATCGTCGATGCCATTGGTTCGCTGGACAAGATCAAGTCATTGATCCGGGTAACGGTCTATGTGAAGTCCACGGCGGATTTTGTCGATTTGAGCGAAGTGGCCAACGGCGCCTCGGATGTGTTCAGCCATGTGCTGGGCGATGCCGGTAAACATACCCGCACCACGGTGGGTGTTTATCAGTTACCCAAGAATGCCGCGATAGAAGTGGACATGATCGCCGCCTTGCGCCCCTCGGTTTTGTAAGTTGTTTCCCGACTTTACAGTGCTGAACCGTTAACTTAAGGTTTAGCGCTAAAGTATGGGAAATAAAAAGAAAGGACGTGCGAATGGATAACTTTCAAGGTGCGTTTTTTTCATATAAGGACTTTCGTCAGAGCCTGCACCATCGAACGCCAAGTCCCAAGGTGTGGAAGGGTACCGAACTGGCGGGCATGCGTCAGACCCTTGAAGCCAGCGACGTTGATATTGTCGCATTGGCTCACGACAAGAGCATTGAAGGCTGTGAGGTGACGCCTGGCATGGCGATCGCCATGCAATGGCTGAACCCCGGTGTGACGCTCAACGGTCATGCCCATTCCTGGTGGCATCTGTTTGTCATCCAGTGCGGCAGCGGCGTGTTGACCCTCGGCGATGCCGACGGGGTCAACGTCAGCAGCGGCGACGTGTTGCTGGTGCCGGCGTGGACCAGGCACGGCTTCGTCAACACCAGTAAACACGAGCCTCTGGCGATGCTGAACATGAGCAATATGCCGCAAATGGCACTGCTTTCGAACTTCGCCGACAGCCATGGCCTGATCACCACCCAGCCGTAATTTCCCAGCGCATCAGCCCAGGGAGCCCACCTTCGTCGGCTCCCTTTTTTGTTTTTCAGACCTGCCCCGGTATCGCCTTTTGCAGCGTTATTGCCGGGTTTTTGGCTGCGTGTCTGTCGGTGGAAAATAACTTTCTGTATCGATTGAAACGGACAAATTCTGTATCTATTCAGCCTTAATACAACTAACTACGATCACTTCCAATGCACGTTGATCCCTGCAGTCAGTGAATGGAGTGTTCTATGGAAAACAGGAAGCTAAAACTGTATGTCGGCGCCGATCATGTCAGCGCTTTTGCGATGTCGGCTTTTGTGGCGCTCAAGGAAACGCAACTTTCATTTGAACTTGTTGCTGTTGATCTAAAAGCGCGCGAAAACTATCTGGCGAGTTATCGCGATCTTTCACTGACCTGCAAGATTCCAACGTTAGTTCACGACGATTTTGCCTTGTCGGAATCATCGGCGATTGCCGAATACCTCGATGAACTCTCCCCAGGGCATAAAAAACTCTATCCGCAAGACATCCAGCAGCGCGCCCGTGCCCGTCAATTGCAGGCCTGGTTGCGCAGTGACTTGCTGGTGGTGCGCAAGGAGCGCCCGTTTGACCTGGTGTACTTCGGCAAGAAAAACACCGCGCTGTCCGACGAGGCCCAAACCGCCGTCGAGCGTTTGTTCTTCGTCGCCGGGCATTTGCTGGAGGAGGGCGCCGAGCATCTGTTCGGTGACTGGAGCATTGCCGACACCGACCTTGCAATCATGCTCAACCGACTGGTTGCCAACGGCGATCCGGTGCCGGCACGGCTCTCTGCGTATGTGCGTCGCCAGTGGGATCGCGACAGCGTCCGGGCGTGGATGGACATAGAACGCAAAGCGCCGGCCATCGCGTAACAACACTCAGGGCAATCACCAGGAGCGCGGCCATGCAAGGACTGTCGGAGCACGAACGCTACAAACCCTATAACTCACGCACCATCCGCGACACACCTTACTGGCACAAGCTGACGCCGGCGTTGCAGGAGGCCATGACCGTGGTGGCGCGGGTCATGCCGTTTCGCACCAACGAATACGTGCTGGGCACATTGATCGACTGGAACAACGTTCCGGACGATCCGGTTTTCCGCATGACCTTTCCCCACAAGGACATGTTGCTGGCGGAGGAGTATGCCTCGCTCAAACAACTGATCGATCAGGATGACAGCGCGGCGATCAAGCGTCGGATCGAGGCGATCTGGCGGCGCATGAACCCGCATCCGGCCGGTCAATTGACCCACAACGGTGTCACCCACAACGGCAAAGTCCTGCCGGGCATCCAGCACAAGTACCGCGAAACCGTGCTGTTTTTCCCCGGCGCCGGCCAGACCTGCCACGCGTACTGCACCTTCTGTTTCCGCTGGGCGCAGTTCATCGGCGAGGAAGAACTCAAGTTCAATGCCCGCGAGTCCCAGGAGCTGGTCAGCTACTTGAGGGTGCACAGCGAAGTGACCGACGTGCTGATCACCGGCGGTGACCCGATGATCATGAACACCCGCTCGCTGGCCGGTTACATCGAGCCACTGCTGGCGTTGCCACACCTGAAGAACATCCGCATCGGCACCAAGTCCGTGGCGTACTGGCCGCAGCGTTTTGTCAGCGACAAGGATGCGCCCGAGTTGCTGGAGCTGTTCCAGCGCATCGTCGCGGCGGGGAAAAACCTGTCGATCATGGGCCACTACAACCACCCGGTGGAGATCCGCCAGGCCATCGCCCGCCAGGCCATCGAGCGCATTCGCTCGACGGGCGCGACGGTGCGCATGCAGGCGCCGCTGATCCGCCACATCAACGAAAACCCTGCCGATTGGGCCGCGCTGTGGACCGAAGGGGTGCGGCTCGGGGCGGTGCCTTATTACATGTTCGTCGAGCGCGATACCGGCCCCAGTCACTACTTCGCAATGCCGCTGGCCCGGGCCTTCGAGATCTTCCAGGCGGCGTACCGCACGGTATCGGGGCTTGCGCGCACGGTGCGCGGGCCATCCATGAGCACCTTCTACGGCAAGGTGTTGATCAACGGCATCGAGACCGTCGCCGGGGAAAAGGTCTTCGTCTTGCAGTTCCTCCAGGCACGCAATCCGCAATGGGTGTTGCGCACGTTCTACGCGCGCTTCGATCCGCAAGTGACCTGGTTCGACGACCTGCAACCGGCCTTCGGCGAGCGTGCGTTCTTCTTTCAGACCGAGCTCACCGCCGTGCCGGAATTGATACCTGTGTTGCTGGAAACAGCGTAGGAAAATTCATGAACAATGGGAGATATGGATATGAGCAGTATCCCGTTTGATCAGCGCGAGGGCGTTATCTGGCTCGACGGAGAGTTCGTCGAGTGGTCCCGGGCGCAGTTGCATGTGCTGACCCATGGCCTGCATTACGCGAGCACCGTGTATGAGGGCGAGCGGGTCTACAACGGCAGGATCTTCAAGCTGCGCGAACACAGCGAGCGCTTGTATCGCTCGGCGCAACTGATGGACTTTGCCATCCCCTTTGAGCTGGCTGAACTGGAGGCGGCCAGCCACGAACTGCTGCAACGCAACAAGGTCGTCGATGGCTATCTACGCCCGGTGGCCTGGCGCGGCAGTGAGATGATTTCCACCTCGGCGCGTTTCAACCGTGTGCACGTGGCTATCGCGTGCTGGCAGTGGCCGAGCTATTTCGACCCGGCGGCGCGCATGGCCGGCATCCGCTTGAAAACCGCGACCTGGCGTCGCCCGCCACCGAGTAGCAGCCCGTTTCAAGCCAAGGCCTCCGGGCATTACCAGATCGCCACGCTGAGCAAGCACGACGCCGAGAACACGGGTTACCACGATGCGCTGATGCTCGACTGGCGCGGCCACGTGGCCGAAGCCACCAGCGCCAATGTGTTCTTCGTCAAAGGCAGGACGTTGCACACCCCGGCACCGGATTGTTTCCTCAACGGCATTACCCGCCAGACCGTGATCGAACTGGCCAGGGCGCTGGACTACCAGGTGGTCGAACGCACGATTTTGCCTACGGAGCTTGGCGACTTCGACGAGTGTTTTCTCACCGGCACCGCCGCCGAAATCACCCCGGTGCAGAGCATCGATGAGCAACGCTATCGACCGGGTGACGCCTGCCGCGACTTCATTGCCGCGTACACCTCAACCGTCAACGCCGGATAACCCGCCAGGAATCTCACCATGTCAGACCAAGGGATTGTTGCGTCTCAACCTTGCATTTCGCTCGGCCATCGTCATGAAGAACTGTCGACGTTGGGCTGGACAGTGCTGACCCCAGACGAATTTGCCGATGATGTCGAAGGTACCTTGCGCGAGTTCGGCCCGATCATTCCGCAGTTCAACGGCCAGATGGCCTTTCCCATTACCCGCAAGCCGGGTTACGAAGACTTGCCGTATTCCCAGAGCATGAACGGCATCGGCCCGCACACCGAAGCGCCGGTGTACGGGCCGCCGCCGCGCTACCTGGCGTTGCATTGCCATAAACAGGCCACGTGCGGTGGCGGGCACACCGGATTGGTGGACGGTTACGAATTTCTCAAGTCCCTGGAACGCAGTGAACCAGAACTGCGTGGGTGGCTGGATGACACGCCGGTAGAGTTTGTCGCCACCGCGAAACCGGGGGAGCCGGGACAACGGCGGGTCAAGGAGTACATCCTCACGCCTACGGAGGACGGGGATATTTTCCGCTTCAGCTTCAACCAGTTTCACTACGGCGACGTGAACCCGTCCAAGGAGGCCCTGCAGCAATCGCTGGTCGCCAACAGCACCTCGCCGCTGGCCAGGTTTGCCGTGCTCGGCGAAGCGTACTTCGTCGAGCACAACGTTCCGGTGCTGATTCCCGACGGATGCCTGCTGATTTGGGACAACTGGCGAATGATCCACGCCCGCAGTCGTTACACTGATCCGGCGCGCAACCTGACCCGCTATTGGCTGGCCTGATTTTTCCGTCGCCCTTCATTCTTTTGGCGTATCCCTTGGCGGGTACGCGCCTTACAGGTATCGCGTCATGCAAACAGCAATCGAGATCGCCCAGGTCGATCATCAACTGATCGTGCGGCTCAACCAGGCCTGGACCAAGCGCGCCACGGTGTGTTCGCCGGACAGGGGCCAGGTCGAAGAAGTGTTCGACCCGGCGCGCCCGGATTACCCGGAGTGCATGGTGCCGTTCTTTCACCATCCGAAATTCCAGGCCTTGAGCGACGAGCTCAAGAGCAGCGTGGTGACCTGGGGCTGGATCGGCTACAACCTGCGCACCGTCACCGCCGAAGAACATGTGGTCAATCCGGCGCTGAGCGTCATCGCCAATCAGTACCTGGGCAAGGATGACTGGCACTTTCGCGAGGCCATGCAACAGACCCTGATCGACGAGCACTACCACACGCTGATGCACCTGCGCGCCATCGAGCGGACCAAGCTGGATCGTGCGCTGGATCAGGACTTGGATCTGCCGCCCTCCGTCACTTACCTGCGCCTTAAAGCCCAGCGTGAAGAGCTGTCCGAGCAATGGCAGCGGGATCTGGCAGCGATCACCTTTGCCGTGGTGGCCGAAATCAGTGTCAACGCCTATCTGGACCTGTTGGCGGACGACCAGACCATCCAGCCGCAGAACCGCCGTGTGGCCGAACTGCACAACCGTGACGAGTACGCCCACAGCAAGGTGCTGGCCGAAGTGGCCAAGGTCATGTACGCGAACATGCAGCCGGCCCAGCGGGAATTTTTCGCACGCAACCTGTCGGTGGCGCTGAGTGCTTTTATCGCTCAGGACTACTCGATGTGGGAGGCGATTCTGACGCAACTCGGGGTCGAGGATGCGGCGCTGATCATTGCCGACACCCGCGAGAGCAACAAGAACGCGACCATCATGCGCGACTACAGCGGCCTGCATAAGCTGGCTCAGGACCTGGGCATCAGCGACCAGATCGATTTCGATTTCCGCCCGACCCTCAAAACCACGGCGGTCGCCTGAACCCGGAGGTGTCCATGTCTGCTCCTGTGTATGAAGTGTTCGCTATTCGTGTCGGCGCAAATGCCCAGCGCACTGCCAGGGAGAACTTTCTCTACGACGCCTGCTGCGGTGATCCGAATGCGCCGATGCCGCTGGACTACTACTTCTGGGTCATCCGCAACGAGCAACAGGTGATCGTGGTCGACACCTGTTTCCAACCGGCCACGGCGGACCGGCGCAATCGCCAGATGTACCGCCTGCCGGAAGAATCTCTGCGGCAACTGGATATCGATCCGACGCAAGTCGAGCACCTGATCCTGACCCATTTGCATTGGGATCATGCCGGCAACCTCGGGCTGTTCCCGAAGGCGACGGTGCATTTGCAGGAAGCGGAATTGCGTTTCTGCACCGGGCCGAAGATGGCCCATCGCACGGTGAACAAAACCTACGAGGTCGAGGACGTGATGTCGGCGCTGCCGCCGCTGTTCGAAGGACGGATGCGTTTGCACAACGGTGTTGTCGAGGTAGCTCCCGGCGTGACCCTGCACCCGGTGGGCGGGCATACGCCGGGCAGCCAGGTGGTGCGGGTCAATACCGGACGCGGCTGGATTGTGCTGGCCTCGGATGCCGCGCATTTGTGGGTCAACATTCGTCAGCGCAGTCCATTTCCGATTCTCGATGACCTGGCGCAAACCCTCGAAGCCTTCACCGAGATCGACCGCCTGGCCGATGGCGAAGACCACGTCATCCCCGGCCACGACCCGCTGATCGCCGAGCGCTTCCCGCACTGGAATGACGACCCGCATATCATTTGCCTGCACCAGAATCCGCTCTGAAGTTCACCTTCAACCCTGTGGGAGCGAGCCTGCTCGCGAAGACGTCAGCACATTCAAAATTGATGTGTCTGACACACCGCTTTCGCGAGCAAGCCCGCTCCCACAGTTGATTGCTGTCGTTCACCGATGTTGTGTTCACCGAAAATCCCCTGTGGGAGCGGGCTTGCTCGCGAAGGCGTCAGCACATTCAAAACTGATGTGACTGATACACCGCTATCGCGAGCAAGCTCGCTCCCACAGGGTCGCGGTCAACCCTGATGTTGGAGCAGGCGGCCCAAGGTCTGCACGGCCTCATTAATCCGCGGCGAATACGGTGCGCCACAGCCAATTCGCACAAAATGATCGAAGCGCCTGGCATTGGAAAAGATATCCCCAGGGGAAATCTGGATGCCGACCTTCAGCGCCTCGTGAAAAAACGTCATCGATGAATGCCGGCGAGGCAGTTCAACCCATAACAACGTGCCGCCCTGGGGATTGGTCACGCGGGTGCCGAGGGGGAAGTAGCGAGTAATCGCCTCGCTCATCTGTTGACGTTGTTGGGTCAGGGTTTTCCTCAGCCGTCGCAGGTAGCGCTCGTAGGACGGTGTGCGCATGAACTCGCTGGCCGCCAATTGCGATAGCGCCTCGCACCCCCGCGACTGCGCATGTTTGAGCATCTCCACGCGGTCGTGCCATCTGCCGGCGCTGATCCAGCCCAGGCGCATGCCCGGTGCCAGGGTTTTGTTCAGCGAGGCGCAATAGATCACGTTGTCGGTGCGGTCCCAATGTTTGAGCGTGGACAGCGGCTGCTCGGTGTCCACCAGGTCGCCGTAGGTGTCGTCCTCGATCAGCACGGTGTTGTGCTCGGCGCACAGTTTCACCAGCCGTGCCTTGTTGGCGTCGGGCATGATGCTGCCCAGCGGGTTTTGCAGGTTGGGAATGACGATAAGCACCTTGACCCGTTCGGGGCCTTGCAGCAGCCGTTGCAGGGCCTGCAGATTGAGCCCGGTGTGGGCCGAAGCCGGGACTTCCAGCACACGCAGGTTCAGGCTCTCGAGAATTTGCAGCAGACCGTAGAAGGTCGGCGACTCCACGGCCACGGTGTCGCCGGGGCGGGTGACCGCACGCAAGGCCAGGTTGATCGCTTCGGTGGCACCGTTGGTGATCACGATCCGCTCGGGGGCCAGGTGGGTCTTGCTGGCCAGAGCCCGCCGGGCCAGGATGTTGCGCAAATCGCTGTTGCCGCAGGCGCCGCCCGCGGTGCCGAGCAGGCAGGCGTCGTAGCGCAGCGCCTTGATCATGTGGTCTTGCAAGGTCTTGAGCGGATATAGCTCCGGCGCGCAGTAGGCGCTGGCGAAGTTGACCTTGATCGTCGCGCGCTGACTGGCCTTGAGCACCGCGCAGACCTGTTCATGAATGCCGACATACGCGCGGGTATCCAGCGCTGGCGCCAGGGCAATCGGGGCGGGCCTGGGCAGGGTGTCGGGCTGGCGGATGTAGTTGCCGGAGCGCGGCCGGGCCTCCAGCACACCGCAGTCTTCCAGTTCCCGACACACCTGCACGGCGGTCGACAGGCTGACGGCGTGTTTTTCCATCATCAACCGGATCGAGGGCAGGCGTTCACCGGTTTTCAGGGTGCCGCTGCGGATAGCGTCCAGGTAGTGGTTGGCCAACTGGCGATACAAGGGGGGCGTGTTCATGATGACCTCGGCAGTTGCACCACTGAGGTCTGGGCTGGAAAGTGAGTTGACGCTCCCCGCAGGCGGACCCGTGGTGCTCATGGGTGAAGGGAAGTGGTGTTCTGCGTCGATACTGGAAGAGTAATCGCGGTTTTGCCCGAATCACGGGCAATAAAAAGCCCCGCTCTGATGGCGGGGCTCTTAGGGGGGCGCTGAGGACTGTGTGTCGAGGTCGCCTTACTGTGCGGCGATGGAATAACCATCGAACGCGGTCTGCTGCTGCAGGGCGGTGATGATGTTCTTGCGGTTGACCGCTTGCTCGGCGCCGCTGTTGTCCAGGAATGTCTCGCTTTGCAGCTCCGCTTCCTCGCCTTCGCCAACGAAGGTGAAACCGAGGAATTCCAGGGCTTCACGGTCGACGTTCAGGCGCGAGCGCGGGGTGCGCAGCGGCAAGGTGACGCTCATGCCGTCCTTGCTGATGGTGAACACTTCGATTTCTTTCTTGGCCTTGGCGGCTTTGCTCTTGCCGCCGCTCGGGTTGCTGATGGCCTGGTGGGTCTGGTTCAGCACTTTCAGGGCCAGGCCGTAGACGATTTCCTGGAACGCCGGGTCGTCCTTGAAGCTGGACAGGATGCGGCTGATCGGGAATTTGCTGCTCAGGTCTTCGAGGGCGGCGATGTCGGCGGCCTCGGCGTCCTTGAGTTGCTTGAGCTGGCCCATCAGTTCGTAGGCTTTGTCATCGTCGAAGCTGTCGTGGGCCTGACGGATCGCGGTGCGCAGTTCGCGGATCTGGTCGCTTTCGCGGGTGGACTGGAAAGCGTCCAGCACCATCTCGCTGATGGTCTTGGCCTGGGACACGTGTTGTGAAAGATTGATGGAGTTTTCGTATTCCGCTTTGGACGACAAGGTGACTACGGTTTCAGCGGTATTGGAATCGGACATTGAAATTTCACTACTTCTATAACTTGAATTGGGGCGAGAAAGCCCGGGGGCTTTTTCAGGTCGCCTAATCTATTGGACCGGGGCGGCGTTGTCACGGATGAACAGGCGACTGGTCATGATTTCGCCTCCCTGTAGGAGCGAGCTTGCTCGCGATGGACGTTAACGATAACGCGTTCATTCTGGATGAGCGCGGTACCCTTGAGACCATCGCGAGCAGGCTCGCTCCTACAGTTGATCCGATGTGTCGCTGATTTTGTGATCGACACATAAGCCCTGTGAGAGTGAGCCTGCTCGCGATGCAGGCGCCTCGGACTGTCAGGCCTGTCTGGGTGTATTCAGGTTCATCGACCGCACCGCCAACGCAGTCGCCGTTTCCTCATCGATCGGCAACGAAAACCGGAACGTCGCACCCCGCCCCGGCACATCGATCAACTGAATCTCGCGCCCGTGCAATTGCAGGATGCGATGCACGATCCGCAGCCCCAGCCCGCCATCACGCCGTGCGCCGCCGATATTGAACGGACGCAGGAACAACCCTTCGCGCAGTTCCGGGGCGATGCCGGGGCCGGTATCGCTGACCGTGACTTCGATGAATGAGCCTTGCGGGCGCAGGCCTAGCTCGACCTCGCCACCGGCCGGGGTATGGCGCAGGGCGTTGTCGAACAGGTTGGTCAGCACCCGTTCGATCAACCCGAGGTCCGCGCAGGCCGCCGAGGCATTCGGCGCGAAGGTGGCCTTGAGTTCGACTTTGCGCGCTTCGGCAGTGAGTTCGAATTTCTGGAAGATGTCCTGGGCCAGGTCGGTCAGGGAAAAACGTTCCAGCACCGGCTGTACGAAGCCATGTTCCAGCCGCACCAGTTCCAGCAGCGACTGCGCCAGACCGCCGACCTTGCGGCTCTGGTCCAGCGCGATGCCCAGATAGCGACGGCGGTCGGCAGGGGACAGCGTGGCGTCCTTGAGCGACAGGGTTTCCAGATAGCCGTGCAGCGAGGCCAGCGGCGTGCGCAAGTCGTGGGATATGTTTGCCACCAGTTCGCGGCGTTCCTGGTCCTGACGGGTCAAAGAGCGCCATTGTTCGCCCAGGCGTGCCTGCATCTGCCGGAACGCGGCATCGAGCACAGCGATTTCATCGTGGCTGGCGGCTTTTTCCACCGTGACGGGCAGGGCCGGTGTGACCGGCACGCCATCGATGTCGAACTGGCTGACGGTTTCGGTCAAGCGGCGCAACGGCCGGGTAATCAGGGCAAACGCCGTGAGACCGGCAATCAGGCACAGCAGCGCCACCAGGCCGATGGACAACAACGCAGTGTTGAGCGCCGCGCTGGTCGCACCGCGTTCGGCCAGACGGTCGTGATCCTCGCCGAGCAACACTACGTAGAGATAACCGGCCGGCTTGCCGTCGACCTTCAGCGGTGCCGCGCTGAACACCTTGCGCGCATCGACGCTGCGCGGGTCGTCGCCGAGAATCGGCAGGGCATCGCCCCGCAGAAGGCGCTGGATCGGCGCCAGGTCGATCCTTTCGCGACGGATCCGGCCCTCGGGCGCGGCGCTGCCGACAATTTTGCCCTCGGTGTCCAGCAGGTACACCTCGACGCTCGGGTTGACCTGCATCAGTTTGCTGAACAGGTCACGCACGGCATTGGGCATCAGGCCCTGGGTGTCCATCAGCACCGTGTCACTGGCGATGTGCTGCGCCAGGTCCCGGGACAAGCCTTGCACCACTTCCTGCTCATGCATCTGGTTGGAGCGCACCTGCAGCCACGCCGAGGTGCCGCAGCACACCAGCAGCAGCACGGCGAACACCAGGGACAGGCGTTGCGTCAGGGTCAGCCTCATGGCTGCGGCTCCTCACCGGTGGCGAATTTGTAGCCGCGGCCCCAGACCGTGAGGATGCGCACCGGTTGCGCCGGATCGGCCTCGATCTTGGCGCGCAGGCGGTTGATGTGGGTGTTGACCGTGTGCTCGTAGCCTTCGTGGCTGTAGCCCCACACGGCATTGAGCAGGTCCATGCGCGAAAACACCTTGCCGGGCTGGCGGGCGAAGAAGTACAGCAAGTCGAATTCCCGGGGCGTGAGGTCCAGGCGCCGTCCGTCGAGGGACACTTCGCGGGTGATCGGGTCGATGGCCAGGCCGTCGGTGAGCAGGCTGCCGGCGTCCATCTTCAGGTTGCGCGCCATGGCGTCGACCCGGCGCAGCAGCGCCTTGACCCGGGCCACCAGTTCGAGCATGGAAAACGGCTTGGCCAGATAGTCGTCGGCACCCAGTTCCAGGCCGAGAATCCGGTGCACTTCGCTGGAGCGCGCGCTGGTGATGATGATCGGCGTGTAGCGGGCCATGGCCCGGGCGCGGCGGCAGATTTCCAGGCCGTCGACACCGGGCAGCATCAGGTCGAGGACCAGTGCGTCCCAGTTGCCTTGCTGCAGCAGGCGCATGCCTTCATCGCCATCGGCGCTGTGCACCACCTCGAACTGCTCATCGCGAAGATGCAGGCAGATCAGGTCGGCGATATGCATATCGTCCTCGACCACCAGGACGCGTTTGGTCTGTTCCATACAGCTCAATCCTTCGGCGCGATGGGCGCATGCCATTCGGCTAATGTGCAAAAAAAACCTGTGGGAGCGGGCTTGCTCGCGAAAGCGTCAGGTCAGCCAGTATCACCATCGACTGACACTCCGCCTTCGCGAGCAAGTCGGATCGCCGCACCGCCGCTCCCACAGGAATAGCAGTGTTCAAGATCGGCGTTAGGCATTGTGCGGGTTTTTCGGGGTCTGAGTTATCACGAATTGTTTAACTTCCCGTGAGGATTTGGCGATCACCCAAAGCCTAGGCTGTGTTCCATGAAACACCCCTGGATTTTTTGGAGACGAGCATGTTTTCACGACGGCAATTTCTTCTAGTGAGCGGCGGACTGGGGGTGACAGCCCTGGCGATCGGCCTGTTGCCGAAGTTTTCCACAGGCACCGCATTAATCAGCGAGGCCAGCGCAGCGGAGGCATTCGAAGTGACCCACAGTGACAAAGAATGGCACGCCATCCTCAGCGATGAGCAGTACGACATCCTGCGCGAAGAGGGCACCGAACGGGCCTACAGCAGCCCGCTGAACAACGAGCACCGCGATGGCACCTTCGTCTGTGCCGGTTGCGACCTGCCGTTGTTTTCCTCGACGACCAAGTTCGACAGCCGCACCGGTTGGCCGAGTTTCTGGGCACCGCTGGACAAGGCCGTGGCGACCCGCCAGGACCGTGCGTTCGGCATGGTCCGTGAAGAGGTTCATTGCCGGCGCTGTGGCGGGCATCTGGGTCATGTCTTCGACGACGGCCCGAAACCCACCGGCCTGCGTTACTGCATGAACGGCCTGGCGATGAAATTCGTGCCGAAGACGGTGTGATTCCCTACCACTCACTTTTTGCAGGTAATCGCCATGTGGCTGCTGGTCCTCGCTTATCTCGGTGGTGTGCTGACGATTGTCAGCCCGTGCATTCTGCCGGTGTTGCCGTTTGTCTTCGCACGCACCGGGCAACCCTTCGTCAAAAGCGGGTTGCCGCTGCTGGTGGGGATGGCGCTGACCTTCGCGCTGGTCGCCACGTTGGCGGCGGTGGGCGGTGGCTGGGTGGTGCAGCTCAACCAGTACGGGCGCTGGCTGGCGCTGGTGTTCGTGGCGTTGTTCGGTCTGACGTTGTTGCTGCCGCAATTGGCCGAGCGCCTGACCCGGCCATTGGTGGCGGCGGGCAGTCGTTTGTCGGAGGCGGCGGGCGCCGATGCGCGGCCACGTCCCGCTGCTTCGTTGCTGATCGGCGTGGCCACCGGCCTGTTGTGGGCGCCCTGCGCCGGGCCGATTCTCGGTTTGCTGCTGACCGGTGCGGCCCTGCAAGGCGCCAGCATTCAAACCACCTTTTTGCTGCTGGCGTATGCCGCCGGTGCCGCCACGTCCCTCGCGCTGGCCTTGTTGCTGGGCGGCAAAGTCTTCACCGCGATGAAGCGCTCGATTGGCGCCGGCGAATGGCTGCGTCGCGGCCTGGGCGCGGCGATGCTGGCCGGTGTGGCGGCGATTGCCCTGGGCCTGGACACGGGAGTTCTGGCGCGGCTCTCCACGGCATCGACCGGTGGTATCGAGCAAGCGCTGGTGGAAAAACTGAGCGGCAAGTCACCGCGTAACAGCGGCGCGATGATGGCGCAAAACACGACCGCCGGGGGCGCGGCGCAAGTGGCCGAGAAATCCCCGGGCACCTTGCCGGTCGAAGGCAACCTGCCGCCACTGGAGGGCGCCGTGCAATGGCTCAACTCGCCACCCCTCGATGCCCAAGCCTTGAAGGGCAAGGTCGTGCTGGTGGATTTCTGGACCTACTCCTGCATCAACTGCCTGCGTTCGCTGCCCTATGTGAAGGCCTGGGCCGAGAAGTATCGTGATCAGGGCCTAGTGGTGATCGGCGTGCATGCGCCGGAGTTTGCCTTCGAGCGCGACGTCAGCAACGTCACCAAGGCCATGAAAGACCTGGGCATCAACTACCCGGTGGCCATCGACAACGAGTTCAAGATCTGGCGCGCCTTCAACAACGAGTATTGGCCGGCGCATTACTTTGCCGACGCCCAGGGACGCATTCGTTATCACCACTTCGGCGAAGGCAAGTACGCCGAATCGGAGCGAGTCATCCAGCAATTGCTGCGCGAGGCGGGGGCGGCCAAGGTCGCCGACGGGCTGATCAGTGCCAAGGCCGACGGCGTGCAAATGGCCCCGGACAAGGACGCCGTACAATCGCCGGAAACCTATGTCGGCTACCAGCGCGCAGAACATTTCGTGCCGGAAACCGCGTTGGTGCCGGACAAGGTCGCGGTCTACAACCCGCCGGCGCAACTGGCCCTCAACGACTGGAGCCTGGGCGGCCAGTGGCATGTCGGTCCGGAGCGGGCCACCGCCAGCGCACCGGCCAGCCGCATCGTCTATCGCTTCCACGCCCGTGATTTGCATTTGGTGCTCGGCCCAGGCGCCGATGGCAAGCCGGTGCGCTTCAAGGTGCTGATCGACGGCAACGCGCCGGGCGATGACCACGGCATGGACGTGGCCCCCGATGGCAGCGGCACCGTGACCGACCAGCGCTTGTATCAACTGGTGCGCCAGAACGGCGGCGTGATCGACCGGACCTTCAGTATCGAGTTTCTTGACCCGGGTGCGTCGGCTTACGCCTTCACCTTCGGCTGATAACTATCAACGCTTCAGGAGTTCGCCCCATGAAAACACTCTTTACCTGGCGCCGTACCCTGCTGGGGCTGGCGGCTGCCGGCATCATCAGCCAATGCTCGGCCTTCTCCTTCGGTGGCGCCGAAGAGGGGGTAATCCTTCCACCGCCGGCCCTCGACGAAACCACCCAGGCCCGCAGCGAAACCGCGGTGTTCGCCGGTGGCTGCTTCTGGGGCGTCCAAGGGGTGTTCCAGCATGTCAAAGGCGTGAAGAACGCCGTCTCCGGCTACGCGGGCGGGGCGGCCAATACCGCGCAATACGAGCGCGTCAGCAACGGCAATACCGGCCATGCGGAGTCGGTCGAAGTCACTTTCGATCCCGCTCAGGTCAGCTATGGCACCTTGCTGCAGATCTACTTTTCGGTGGCGCACAACCCGACCGAACTCAACCGTCAGGGGCCGGACAGCGGCACCCAGTATCGTTCGGCGATCTTTACCAAAAGTGCCGAGCAGCAGCGGGTCGCACAGGCCTACATCACCCAGCTCGACGCCGCCCATGCTTTCGACAAGCCGATCGTGACCAAGCTCGAAACCTTCAATGGTTTCTACCCGGCGGAGGAGGAGCATCAGGACTTCCTGACCGAGCATCCGACCTATCCATACATCGTGATCAACGATTTGCCGAAAGTGGCGCAGTTGAAGCAGCTGTACCCGAATCGTTATCAGGAACAGCCGGTACTGGTGAAGGCGGGGATGTAAATGGCGATCAGCGACTGCATGGCCTGTTCGGCCGGCTAGTGCTTGCCCCACATCTGCACGGCGAATTCGACGAATCGCCGCAGTTTCGGCAAACGGTGGCGATCCTGGGCATAGACCAGGTGCATCGGGCGGCTGGGCGGGCAGTAGTCGGGCATCAGGGCGAGCAGCTTTCCGTCCTTGAGGTCCTGCTCGACCAGGGCGTCGGGCATCATCACGATGCCCATGCCTGTTCGCGCCGCCTGATGCAGGCCGGCCGAACTGTTGATCAGCATCGGTCCGCCGACCCCCACGCTGACTTCGCCATCGGGACCGGCCAGGCGCCATTCCTTTTGCACCGATTGCCAGTCATCCCCGGCCGGATAGGCAAAGGACAGGCAGTCGTGGAGTCGCAGGTCTTCAGGAGTCTGCGGTGTGCCTCGCCGTGCGAGATATTCCGGCGAGGCACACATGGTCAGGGTGTAGTCGATCAGCGGGCGGGCGATCAGGTTGGAGGGCTCCAGCGCCCCGAGGCGAAACGCTACATCAAGGCCGTTTTCCAGCAGATCCGGGCGTCGGTTGGTCAGGACCACGTCGAGTTTCACCCGCGGGTTTTGCCGACTGAACTCACTCAATGCCGGCGCCAGGCGTTCGGTTCCGAAGGTCAGGGGCGCGGTGATGCGCAAGATGCCGCTCGGTTCGTCCAGCGCCTGCTCGGCCAATCGCTCGGAGTCGGCCACCAACCCCAATACTTCCAGGCAGCGCTGGTAATACGCGGCGCCGAACTCGGTCAGCCGCTGGCGCCGCGTGGTGCGGTTGAGCAAGCGCACACCCAGCCGTTGCTCCAGGGCCTTGAGGTGGTTGCCGACCATGGTCGTGGACATTTCACACTGCAAGGCAGCGGCGGTCATGCTGCCGGTCTCCACCACTTTCACGTAGACGGTCATTGCCTGGAACAGATCCATTATCAAGCTCTGCTTTTAAATGATTGAAGTTTTACGGTGTTTATCCAGCTCGGGTGGCTAACCATACTGCAAAAACACCGACCCTTGCTGGAGCTTGATGTCATGACCGCCGCCTGCCTGATGAGCACTTACCAACCCTTGGCCCTGAGTTTCAACAAGGGCCTGGGCACTCGCCTGTGGGATCAGGCCGGTCGCGAATACTTGGATGCGGTCGCCGGTGTGGCAGTGACCAATGTCGGCCACTCTCACCCGAAAATCGTCGCCGCCATCACTGAACAGGCCGGGTTGCTGCTGCACACCTCGAACCTCTACAGCATCGACTGGCAACAGCGGCTGGCGCAGAAACTGACGCGGCTGGCGGGCATGGACCGGGCGTTCTTCAACAACTCCGGGGCCGAAGCCAACGAAACCGCGCTGAAAATCGCCCGGCTGCATGGCTGGCACAAGGGCATCGAGCAGCCGCTGGTGGTGGTCATGGAGAACGCGTTCCATGGCCGCACCCTCGGCACCTTGTCGGCCAGCGATGGCCCGGCGGTGCGCCTGGGTTTCAACAAGCTGCCGGGGGACTTCGTCAAAGTGCCGTTCGGCGACCTCGACGCGCTGGACAAGGTGCAACAGGCCTTTGGCTCGCGGATCGTGGCGATCCTGATGGAGCCGATCCAGGGCGAAAGCGGCGTGCAACTGGCGCCACCGGGCTATCTCAAGGCCGTGCGCGAACTGTGCAACCGGCGCTCATGGCTGATGATGCTCGATGAAATCCAGACCGGCATCGGCCGCACCGGCCAGTGGTTCGCGTTCCAGCACGAAGGCATCGTCCCGGACGTCATGACCCTGGCCAAGGGCCTGGGCAACGGCGTGCCCATCGGCGCGTGCCTGGCCCGTGGCAAGGCAGCCGAACTCTTCACGCCGGGCAGCCACGGCAGCACCTTCGGCGGTAATCCGCTGGCCTGCCGGGTCGGATGCACCGTGCTGGATATCGTTGAAGAACAAGGCCTGCTGGAAAACGCCCGGCTTCAGGGAGAGCGCCTGCTCGAAAGATTGCGCACAGAACTGGCGGGCAACCCGAACGTCTCGCAAATCCGCGGCCAAGGCCTGATGATCGGCATCGAACTCAAGCAACCGATCCGCGACCTGAGCCTGATCGCCGCCCGGGATCACGGCTTGCTGATCAACGTCACGCGGGGCAAGACCATCCGCCTGCTACCGCCGCTGACCATTGATGAGCGGGAGGTGGAAATGATTGTCAGAGGGGTGAATTGCGTGGTGAAAGAGGTTTGAAATACTCACCTTGGGCACCGCAAAACCTGTGGGAGCGAGCCTGCTCGCGATGACGATTGCACAGTCAACATCGTTGTTGGCTGAAAGTACGCTATCGCGAGCAAGCTCGCTCCCACAGGTTTGCGTCCTAACTGATCGGTATTCTTCCGACTTCTGAAGCGAAGTCGGTGATTTCCTTCCGATCCATCAGTTGAATCCTGGATCCGGCAAACCCTTCGAACAACCGCTGATGCGCGGCAAAGCCACTTGAATCATCACGGGTGCGATAGCTGCCAGCCCATTCCAGCATTGCAGCCAGCCGTTCGTCATCGTTGGCTTCTCGCCGGCGAATGTTGGCAACGCAATCAACGTCATCAATACACAACCAGATCAACGCGGTGGCGCGGCGGCGGATTTCGCTGACGATCCAGCCGTAAACCCCTTCGATCAGCCAGCGCTCTTCATCGGCCGCGATCCGCGCCATGCCCAGTGCCTGTGAACGGGAACGGGCGATGCTGTGCTCGTCCGACAGCCAGTGAATCGAATCCAGATCGAGCCATGGCACTTGCAGGTGTCCGGCCATTCTTTCGGCCAGCCAACTCTTTCCTGAGCCGGAGTTGCCGATGATCAGGGTTCGGGTGAGGTCCATGAGCGACTCCGATCAATTGTGGGAGCGAGCTTGCTCGCGATGACGGTGTGACAGTCACCACTAAAGTGACTGACAGATTGCAATCGTCGGTACGCCGCCCGGAGCAAGCGCGCTCCCACAGTTTTTTGTGATCACTCGTCGCTTTCGGGCGCCACCATCCGTGTCTTCGGCGAGCCATTGGAGTTGTGCTGAAAAATGTCCTGCGGCTGACCTTTTTCATTAAAGAACACCTGCCCGATCCCCGCTGAATTCCAAAGCCGCTCACCCGCTTCAGCATGCTCCGGAACATGCGGCACGATGCGCATGCGTCGACGCTTTGTCAGCCAGTTCAGCGGTGAGCGTGGCGAGTACAGCCAGCGGTTGAGGCGGTCGAACCACTCAAGCAGGGTGGCGGGGAATTCGTTCTTGATGCCGCTGCTGGTGATCTGCCAGATGCGTGGCCCGGCCTTGCGGTGGCGGATCAGCACTTCGTAGACGAAGGAATAATGCACATCGCCCGACAGCACCACGTAGTTACCCGGCGTGCGCGAGTGGCGAAAAATGTTCAGGATCACCTGTGCCGCGCCGCGATGGGCCATCCAGTTTTCCGCGTCCACCAGCAGTGGAAAACCGCACCAGCTGAATACCCGCTGCACGGTTTCAATCAGCTTGACGCCGAAGATCGGCGCGGGCGAAACGATGATCGCACTCGGGTGGTCCAGCAGTTCCTGTTGCAGTTCGCTGAGGGCTTCCCAGTCGAGCAAACCGGAAGGCTGCTTGAGGTTCATTTCGCTGCGCCAGCGCCGGGTGCGGGTGTCGATCACCACCATGGCCGGGGTGGTCGGCAGCACGTAATGCCAGTGCTGAAACTTCAGCAGATCACTGATCAAATCATCCTGAACCGTGCTGTCGAGGTGACTCTGGTGAGTGCTGGCGCTCAACGCACCGGCCTTTTTCAGCGCGGCAGTGAACGCATCTGGATTGTTGCCCCAGCCCTGGCACAACATATACGCCAGCAACGCATTGCCGATGATGCGCCGGGAGAACGGATGGCCGTAGGCCGTTTCCTCCCATTGCGCGGAAAGGTTCCAGTCATCGGTGATGTCGTGGTCGTCGAAAATCATCAGCGTCGGCAGATGCGCCAGCGCCCGCGCGACGTTGCCAAGGCCTGCCTTGAAGGCATCGATGCGCGTCTGTTCAAGGGTGTAGCGCTTGAGCCGTTCCGGCGTCAGTGTCGGTGCCTGGGGCGCGATCAGGGTCCAGGGCACTGGCGACCAGACCAGCACATACATGGCCATGACTTCGGCGAAGGTCACCAGGTGATTGTCGGCGCTGCTGCTGGTGAAAATCGGCTTGCGCGCGCCACCGAAAAATCGCTCGCGCAGGGTTTCATTGCTTTGCAGTGCCGGCAGCAGATCCGCGCGGTGGTAGTAACTGGCCGGATGCTCGTAGAGCCTGGCGCTGTCGCTGACCACCGCGCCTTCGAGGTGTTCCCCGAACAGGCCCAGGCGCTCGATCAAGGCGTGAATCGCCCGCAACATCGGCCCCGCGACATCGTCGGCGTACACCTGATCACCCGTCATCATCAGCAGTGCCGGGCGGTCCTTCGCGGCGTGTTCCTGCGCCAGCAACCGGTCGACGCACAGCAAGCCGTCTGTCGCCGGGTGATGAGGCTTGCGGCAAGAGCCGTGCAGCAACTGGTCGACCCGTGCGCGCAGGACGAAGTTCGGGCAACGGGCGTTGCCATACAGCAGGTGCGGCGCCCAGTCAGCGATGCCTTGTTCTGTGCCATCGATCAGCAGGTCATAGTCGATCGATTCATCGCAGGGTAGGGCGCCATCGAGTTGCACATCGATCAAGTGCACAAAGGCATGGGCACCCACTGCAATCACCGTGCATTGCCCGGCATCGAGACGGATATCGCCGACGCCCTGCAAGCGCAAGGTCAGTGTCAGCGCCCGGGAACCCACCAGCCACAGCACCAGCCGCGTGGGCTCCAGACGCCGCAACAGCGGGCCGGCCAGGACTGGCGGCAGGGCTTGGTGATCGTCGGGCAGTGGCAGCGTGTCGGACATCCGGGTTCAAGACTCTTGGGGCGTGGAAGCGGGCGATGATAGCGCAGGTGGCGGTGGGACCGGCTAGACGATCCCGTTTCCGCCTGTCACCAAATGAAAAGCCATTGTCGTCTGATGAGAAGCGTCCCGACAGGCCTCGTCCTACAGTCCAATCAGCGCAATTCGATGCAACACGCCCATATTGCAGATTGGAGAATAAGAAAAATGGCCAAAGCCGTACGCTTCTACGAAACCGGTGGTCCCGAAGTTCTACGTTATGAGGACGTCGAAGTCGGCGAACCCGGTCCGGGTCAGGTTCGCCTTCGTCATGTGGCGGTTGGCCTGAACTATGCCGACACCTACTTCCGCAACGGCACCTACCCGATTCCGATGCCCAACGGCATGGGCGTCGAGGCCTCTGGCGTAGTCCAGGCCGTTGGTGAAGGGGTTACCAACGTCGAGGTCGGTGATCGTGTCACCTATACCGGTTTCCTCAACACCCTCGGCGCCTACAGCACCGAGCGCCTGATCCCGGCCGCGCCGCTGATCAAGCTGCCGGAAACCATCAGCTTCGAGACCGCTGCCGCGATGACCATGCGCGGTTTGACGTCCTCCTACTTGATGCGCCGCATCTACGACTTCAAACCGGGCGACAGCATCCTGTTGCATGCCGCCGCTGGCGGTGTCGGTTTGATCGTTTCGCAGTGGGCCAAACTGCTGGGCTTGAACGTGATCGGCACGGTTTCGACCGAGCAAAAAGCGGAAATCGCCCGGGCTCACGGTTGCGACCATACGATCAATTACAGCCATGAAGACGTCGCCGCTCGCGTTCGCGAACTGACCGATGGCGTGGGCGTCAACGTGGTGTTCGACAGCGTTGGCAAGAACACCTTCATGGGTTCGCTGGATTCGTTGAAACCCCGTGGCCTGATGGTCTGCGTGGGTACCGCATCCGGACCGATCCCGGCGTTCGATCCGGTGATGCTGGCGATGAAAGGTTCGCTGTACCTGACCCGTCCGGCCCTGGCCAACTACATCAGCGACCCTGCGGAAAAAGCCGCGCTGGCTGGCGAGTTGTTCGACCACGTCGGCAGCGGCCGGATCAAGATCGAGATCAACCAGCACTACGCCTTGCAGGATGCCGTGCAGGCCCATCGCGACCTTGAATCTCGCAAGACTACCGGTTCGTCGATTTTCGTCATTTAAGGAGCAGCCAGCCATGAAAGTCGAACAATTGACCTGCAGCATTGGCGCCGAACTGATCGGCGTCAACCTGGCCGACGCGGTGCATGACGACGGTCTGTTTGCCGAGATTCGTGCCCAGTTGCTCAAGCACCGCGTGGTGTTCCTGCGTGACCAGGACATCACCCGCGCCGAGCACGTGGCCTTCGCCCGACGCTTCGGCGAGCTGGAAGATCATCCGGTGGCCGGCAGCGATCCGGATCATCCGGGGTTGGTGCGAATCTACAAGAATCCGGACCAGCCGATGGACCGCTACGAAAACGCCTGGCACACCGACGCCACCTGGCGCGAGGCGCCGCCGATGGGCTGCGTGCTGCGTTGCGTGGAATGCCCGCCAGTGGGCGGCGACACCATGTGGACCAACATGGTCCAGGCCTATGCGAACTTGCCGGAAGACGTAAAGGTCAAGATCGCCGACCTGCGTGCCCGCCACAGCATCGAAGCGAGCTTCGGTGCCGCCATGCCGATTGAAAAACGCCTGGCGCTCAAGGCGATGTACCCGGACGCCGAACACCCGGTGGTGCGCACCCATCCGGAAACCGGCGAGAAGGTGCTGTTCGTCAACGCCTTCACCACCCATTTCAGCAACTACCACACCCCCGAGCGGGTGCGCTTCGGTCAGGACGCCAACCCCGGCGCCGGCGAGTTGCTGCGCTACCTGATCAGCCAGGCGTACATCCCTGAGTATCAGGTGCGCTGGCGCTGGAAGCCCAACAGCATTGCCATCTGGGACAACCGCAGTACCCAGCACTACGCCGTCATGGATTACCCGCCGTGCCATCGCAAGATGGAGCGCGCCGGGATTATCGGCGACAAGACGTACTGATCGAACGTCACCTGTATTCGCACTCGCAGCATTCGCACTCGTAAACACGTCTGCCCGGCACGACCCCGGGTGGGCGGGACAATCATAAGAACTGGCATAAGAACTGGAGTAACCATGCAATTCTTCGACGATTCCCTGCACCCGGAAAACATGGAAAAAGTAGTCATTACCGTGGCCCCGTACGGCCCGGAATGGATGCCTGAAGACTTCCCGGAAGACATCCCGTTGACCATGGATGAGCAAGTCCAGAAAGCGGTCGAATGCTATGAAGCCGGCGCCACCGTGCTGCACCTGCATGTGCGTGAACTGGACGGCAAGGGCTCCAAGCGCCTGTCGAAGTTCAACGAGCTGATCGCCGGTGTGCGTGAAGCCGTGCCAGACATGATCATCCAGGTCGGCGGTTCGATTTCCTTCGCCCCGGAAAGCGATGGCGAAGCGGCCAAGTGGCTGTCCGACGACACCCGCCACATGCTGGCCGAGCTGACGCCGAAACCGGATCAGGTCACGGTGGCGATCAACACCACCCAGATGAACATCATGGAGCTGCTGTATCCGGAATACCTGGAAGGCACCTCCCTGGCCAACCCGATGACCCAGGCTGCCTATAGCGAGATGACCGTACCGGCAGGCCCGGCCTGGGTTGCCGAGCACCTCAAGCGCCTGATGGACAACGGCATCCAGCCACACTTCCAGCTGACCGGCATGCACGCCATGGAAACCCTCGAGCGCCTGGTGCGCAGGGGCATCTACAAGGGCCCGCTGAACCTGACCTGGATCGGCATCGGCGGCGGTTTCGATGGCCCGAACCCGTTCAACTTCTTCAACTTCATCCACCGCGCGCCGGACGGTTGCACCCTGACCTCCGAATCGCTGCTGAAAAACGTCATGCCGTTCAACACCATGTCGATGGCCATGGGCATGCACCCGCGTGTGGGCAACGAAGACACTATCATTGACCACAAGGGCGACCGTTTCGGCTCGGTGGCACAGATCCAGCAAACCGTGCGCATTGCCCATGAACTGGGCCGTGAAATCGCCACCGGCAAAGAAGCCCGCGAGATTTACCGCATCGGCGTGCAGTACGAAACCATCGAGGAAACCCTGTTGGCCAACGGCATGGCCCCCAACCGCAAGGCTGGGCAGAAAGGTGTGCCGCAACGCGGCTGACCTGTAGTCGGGGACGAGAGGCCGTGACCTCTCGTCCACCGCACTGCAAACGCTTGATAACAACAATAAAACAAAGCTTTGAGGAGGCTGCATGGCCTTTCACCCAATCGCCGCCGACGATGACGACGCAGGTTGCGTCGGCGTTGCGCGCCAATATGCCTGGATCGTCTTTGCACTGACGTTCGGCCTGTTGATTTCCGATTACATGTCGCGTCAGGTGCTGAACGCGGTATTCCCGTTGCTCAAGACTGAGTGGGCGTTGAGCGACGGACAGCTGGGTTTGCTCAGCGGCATCGTTGCCCTGATGGTCGGCCTGCTGACGTTTCCCCTGTCGTTGCTGGCTGACCGTTTCGGCCGGGTCAAGAGCCTGGCGCTGATGGCGTTCCTGTGGAGCGTGGCGACCCTGGGTTGCGCGTTGGCCCAGGACTACCAGCAGATGTTCATCGCGCGATTCATGGTCGGCGTCGGCGAAGCCGCCTACGGCAGCGTGGGCATCGCCGTGGTGATCTCGGTGTTCCCCAAACACATGCGCGCCACCCTGGCCAGCGCCTTCATGGCTGGCGGCATGTTCGGTTCGGTGTTGGGCATGGCTTTGGGCGGTGCGATTGCCGCCAAGCTGGGCTGGCGCTGGTCGTTCGCCGGCATGTCGCTGTTTGGCCTGGTGCTGGCGATGCTTTATCCGCTCATCGTCAAGGAAGCGCGCATTGCGCCACAACGTGCCGCGCAGATTGCGAACAAGACGGCTGCCGCGGTCAAGCGTCCGCTGCGCACGCTGTGGTCCAGCCGTTCGGTGGTCGCGACCTACGTCGCCAGCGGTTTGCAGTTGTTCGTCGGCGGTACGGTGATGGTGTGGATTCCCAGCTACCTCAACCGCTACTACGACATGCCCACCGACAAGGCCGGTGGCATGGCGGCGATCATCGTGTTGTGCAGCGGCGCGGGGATGATCCTGTGCGGCATGCTCAGTGACCGCCTGTGTCGGAACTCGCCGGAGCGCAAGGTCAGCCTGGCCATTGGTTTTTGCCTGGGCAGTTGCCTGCTGCTGTCGGCAGCGTTCGCATTGTCGGCAGGGCCTGTGCAACTGGCGCTGATCTGTCTGGGCATGGCGATTGCCACCGGCACCACTGGCCCCGCCGGTGCGATGGTTGCCAACCTGACCCATTACTCCGTCCACGGTACGGCGTTCGCCACGCTGACCCTGGCCAATAACCTGCTGGGGCTGGCACCCGGGCCGTTCCTGACTGGCCGTGTGTCCGACCTCATCGGCCTGCATGCCGCGTTTCAACTGGTGCCACTGGTCAGCCTCGCGGCGGCAGCGGTGTTCTTTTATGCCAAGTGTCATTACCACAAAGATATCGCCCGGCTTGAGGGTCAGAGCGTGCCTGAGCCCGTCAGTGCAGCCGGGATAGAGGTGAAGTTGTGAGTCGTCGTTTACGTATTGATGTGTTTTTCGATTTTATCTGCCCCTGGTGCCTGATCGGCAAACGCCAACTGGAGCATGCGCAGGTGCAGTTTCGCAGTCGCTACCCGGATGTGCAGATCACCACGGTGTGGCATGGCGTGCAGCTTTTGCCTCAGATACCGGTAGAAGGTGAACCCTTCGCCGATTTCTACCGCAAGCGTCTGGGCAATGCCGACGCAATGACCATGCGCCAGAAACAGGTACAGCAGGCTGCCGGGGCGGTTGGACTGGCCATCGACCTCAGCCGTATCGAGACGATGCCCAACACCGCCGACGCCCATCGCTTGTTCGAGCGTGCCAGCGCATTGGGCAATGCCAGTCAGCGTGAAATGTTGCTCGAACGACTGTTCGCCGCTTATTTCCTGAGACGCGAAAACCTCGGTTGCCGTGAGACCTTGCTTGCCATTGCCCGCTCCTGCGGCGTCGCCCCGGACGGGGTACTCGATTGCCTGAAGGGCGATGCCACGCCGTTTGAAGGATCTCCCGGCGCGAGCAGTGGCGTGCCGAGTTTTCAGTTCGACCGCCGCATGACGGTCGTGGGCGCGCAACCTGCCGAGGCATTGCTCGCAGCCATGAGCCAGGCACTGAAAGACAGTGATCGCGAGCGGCAGCCAGCATGACCCGGCGCATTCCCGTGCCAGCCGGCAAGCACCCGCAGGCCGGTGGCCGAGCGTTGTACGAGTTCGAAGACAAAAGCCTGGCGTTGTTCAACGTCGACGGGCAGCTGTTTGCCATCGACGACAGCTGCCCGCATCAGGGCGCCTCGTTGTGTGGCGGGCGTCTTGAGGGGCGGGTGATTCAATGCTGCGCCCATGGCCTGCGCTTCGATTTACGCAGCGGCTACATGCTCAATTCCACCCTGGTCAAAGTCACCAACTACCCGGTCGAGATCATCGACGGCCAGGCGTTTATCGTCATCGCATCCGAGGAGTCCGCGCCATGAGCGCCATTGCTCTCACCCGTATCCACACTCGCACGCGCGAACTGGCACCGGGGCTTATCGTCAGTCTGATCGTTGCAGCTGCCGCATCGTTCTTGTCCGAGCACTACGGTGCGCCGGTCATGCTGTTTGCCTTGCTGCTGGGCATGGCCCTGAATTTTCTCGCCGATGACGGCCCCTGCAAGGCCGGCATCGAGTTCACCGCCCGCACCGTGCTGCGCATCGGTGTGGCGTTGCTGGGCATGCGCATCACTCTGGAGCAAATGGCGGCGCTGGGCTGGAAGCCGATTGCGCTGGTGGTGATCCTGGTGGTGGTGACCATCAGCGTGTCTGTGATCGCCGCCAAGGCCCTGGGCTTCCAGCGCCTGTTCGGTATGCTCACCGGCGGCGCGACGGCCATCTGTGGCGCCTCGGCGGCCCTGGCACTGGCGGCGGCACTGCCGAACCATCCGCAGAAAGAGCGGGCGACCCTGTTCACAGTGATTGGCGTGTCGGCGCTGTCGACTCTGGCGATGATCGTCTACCCGATGATCGCCAACTGGCTGGAGTTGTCGCCGCAGGTGGCGGGCGTGTTCCTCGGCGCCACGATCCACGACGTGGCCCAGGTGGTCGGCGCCGGCTACAGCATGTCGACCGAGACCGGCGACACGGCCACGGTGGTCAAGCTGATGCGCGTTGCGATGCTGCTGCCGGTGATCGTCACCGCGGCGATGATCACCCGCATGCAAGGCGCCGATCCGACCGGCAAGCGCCCGCCGCTGTTGCCGTGGTTCGCCGTCGGCTTTCTGATTCTGGCCTGTATCAACAGCACCGGATGGATTGCGCCTGCGGTGCAAGGCTCGGTCAACGAACTGTCGCGCTGGTGCCTGGTGATTTCCATCAGTGCCCTGGGCATGAAGACCCGGCTCAAGGAGCTGGCGGCGGTCGGGATCAAACCGATTCTGCTGATGGTCGGGGAGACGGTGTTCCTGGTCGTGCTGGTGCTCTTGTTGCTGCGCTGGGGGCTCTGAACGCGTCACACCCTTACGTTTTATGGCAGGGCTGCACGGCGTTGACTCCTCATGCCGTGGGGCTCCAGACCGGTGCTACAAGCACCGGTCTTTCGCGGCGACTGTACCAGCAGTCGCCGTTTTTTTATGGCGGTCAATCAAGGGTTTTTTCCACCAACCTGTAATTTCTGACAGTAGACGCTAGCCGACAGCGAATGCTATCCAGAGCCTATGAACAATCCCGGTGTGCACCACGCAACACCCACCCTCGCGGTCATGGATCCGCGAGGGCTCGCTGTGCGCGGCGTGGGCTACTGGCGTGCGCAGACTGGGCAAGCGCCGCAGGCGCGGGTCACGCGGAAGGTGTTTGATGCGGCGGGGCGAGGGGTTGAGCAGTGGGATGCGCGGTTGTCGAAACCGGCGCTGGAGCATCACTACAGCCTGAACGGGCAGACGCTCGCGACAGACAGCGTCGATGCCGGCTGGCGTGTTTCGTTGTGGGGGCAAGCGGAAAAAAACCTGAGCCTTTGGGACAGTCGCGGCACGCGGCAGGACCATGAATACGACACGTCGCTGCGTCCAACGGCGGTGATGGAACAGGCGCGGGGTGAGCCGGTGCGGGTGGTCGAACGCTTCGAGTATGGCACCGCCGAAATTGAGGTTGGCAATCAGTGTGGTCGGTTGATTCGCCACGACGACCCGGCCGGCACCCGGCATATGCCCGAGTACGATGTGCTGGGGCTGGCACGGAGTGAAATCAGCCACTTTCTCACTGAGTTGGGCACGCCCGATTGGCCGCTGGACGAGTCGGCACGTGAGGCACTACTTGAATCCGGGATGGGGTTCGAGAGTCGCTGGGCCTACAACCCCGCCGGGGATTTGCTGCGCCTTACCGACGCCAACGGCCACCGTCGGCGCTTCAGCTACAGCGTGGCGGGCCAGCTCAAGGCCGGTTGGCTGCTACCGGCGAATAGCCCCGCGCCGGGACAGTGCCTGGTGCACGACATCTGCTACAACCCGAGCGATCAGGTCGAACGGGAAACCGCGGGCAATGGCGTGGTGACTGAGGCCGAGTACGCACCCAACGACGGGCGTTTGCTGCGCTTGGCCGCCGGATTGCCCGGCGCGTCACCCTTGCAGGATCTGCGTTATGAAGTCGACGCGGTCGGCAATATCCTTGAGATTGACGACCGCGCGCTGCCCGTGCGTTTCCATAAGAACCAACTGGTCGAGGCACGGCGCACCTTCGGCTATGACAGCCTCGGCCAGTTGATCAGCGCCACCGGCTGGGAAGCCGAGCAAGCCGTTTCTTATCCAATCGCCCATTACCGCACCTCGAGCGACGCCAACGTCGTGGTGAACTACCGCGAGGACTACGCCTACGACTCCGCTGGCAACATGACCGAACTGCGGCACCTCGGCGCGCAGCCATACACCCGGCGCTGGGCCGTCGACCCGAACAGCAATCGCAGCCTGCTTGAGGATGACCAGCCGCCGGATTTCGATAGCCACTTCGACCGCAATGGCAACCTGCGCTTTCTGCAGCGCGGCCAAGCCATGACCTGGGATTGGCGCAACCAACTCGCCAGCGTTTCGCCGGTACAACGCGAAAACGAAGCCGACGACACCGAACGCTACCTCTACGGCGGCGGAGGCAAACGCCTGCGCAAAGTCCGCACCGCCCTGACCGACGTTCGAACCGTAACCACCGAAGTGCGCTACCTGCCGGGGTTGGAAATCCACTTTCGCAACGGCACCCCGACGCACCAGGCACTCGACCTGGAGGCCGGACGCAATCGGGTGACATGGCTGCAAGGGCCGCACGCGCCTGCGTTTGCGTTGCGCTACCACCTGACCGACCATTTGGGCTCCGGCACGCTGGAACTGGATGAACAGGCCAATGTGCAAAGCCGCGAAGCGTATTACCCGTTCGGCGGCACGGCGTGGGAGGACCACCGCGATCAGAGTGGCGCCTGGAAAACCCTTCGTTACTCGGGCAAGGAGCGGGATGCCACCGGGTTGTATTACTACGGGTATCGCTACTTTGCGCCATGGTTGAGCCGCTGGATCAACCCCGACCCGGCGGGGGCGGTGGATGGGTTGAATTTGTATGGGTTTATCGGGAATTCGCCGGTGAGTTTCGCTGACAGCGATGGGCGGATGAAGGTGTCTGTCGCAGATTTTTTAGCCACTGACGGAGAGTTGCGCAGCAGAGATGAATTGGCGTCGGATAATCGACAGGTCATGTGGAGTTTGATCGCAGAAGAACTCCAATCGGACACCGCTCCATTAGCACCGTCGGCCATTATCGAAAATTTCGAAGTCGACTCCCAAGCGTCTGTGAGTTCCATCGAGTCTGAGGCAGGGTTGTTATCGTTTGCAGGCTTGGCAGGGGATCAGGAAGCACCTTCAGGTCTGGAGGAAATAGAGTTGGCTCCACTGACAACGGGCGCTCCGTCGTCTTCCGTCCCCGGCCCGTCGGGTGTCTCATCTGGAGTGCAAAACCCACATACCTGTCCCATCTGCGACAAAGTCTATCGACACAAAGGAAACCTTAACCAACATTTGAGAATACATACCGGTGAGAGGCCTTACGCTTGTACAGACCCGAATTGTAAAAAAAAATTTACGACGACCACAGCCCGGACTCAACATATTCGAACGCATACCGGCGAGAAGCCTTTTGCCTGTAGATATCCGGAATGCAGCAAAGCGTTTACCGCATCGGGTGATTTGAAATCACATCTTCGAATGCATACCGGCGAGCGTCCCTACCACTGCACGGCACCGAGATGTAACGCGGCGTTCAAGCAGCAAGGGGGACTCTCTCTCCATCTTCGAACGCATTCTGACGAGCGGCCCTATCACTGTGGGATAGATGGATGTAACGCAAAATTTAGATTTGCGCATCACCTCACTTCACATCGTCAAGTGCATACTGGCAAGCGACCTTATAGCTGCGACGAACTGAACTGTAATGCGACATTTACGCAGTCGGGACACCTAGGTCGACATCGTCGAAAACATCATCCTGTTTAGACTTTTTCAATATCGCGACCGAGTGAGGCGCGAAGTAAGAGGTGCCGAGATTCCGATTGTCCTGCCGAATCAGAGCTCTTTTGGACCAATCTGGCCCGCAGCATCCACCTGAACTTTCACAGCCCCCTGCTTCTGCGCCCGCCAACTCGCCGGCGGCATCCCAAACTGGCTGATAAACCACCGCGTAAACGAACTCGCCATCGAATAGCCAAGCATGTCGGCAATCCGGCTCAGCGGATAATTCGGATTATCCAGATAACGCAGCACCAGGTCGCGGCGCACGTCGTTGATCACGTCGTTGAACGCACAGCCATCGTCCTTGAGGCGGCGTTGCAGGGTGCGCACGTTCATGCCCTGGCTCTGGGCCACCTGCTCGATGGTGGCGCGCCCCATGGGCAACAGCAGGTAGATGGCCTTGCGCACCTCGAAGAGCATCGAGGCGCCTTCGTGGTTCTGCAGCGAGTCGAGGTAGCTCTGGGCGTAGCGGGCCATGGCCGGGTCGGCGTTGGGGTTGGTCACGTCGAGGCTGACGTCAGGGCAGACGATGCCGTTGAATTCGCTGCCGAACTCCAGGTTGCAGCCGAACAGCCGGCGGTGCAGGTGCAGGTTGTCCGGTGGCTGGTGCATGAAGTTGACGCTGTAGGGATGCCAGTGTGAGCCCAGCAAGGCCGAGCACAGCCGGAACATCACGCCGATGGCCAGCTCCGTGGCCTGGCGGCTGGGCATCGGCGATTCGGTGACCACCTCTTCGCGAATGATCACCATCTTGCCGGCCTCTTCAATGAAGATCGCCAGCGAGTCGTTCATCAGGTGCCGGTAATCCACCACGACCTGCAAGGCATCGCGCAGGGTGCGCTGGTGGCTGAGCAGCAGGCTGACCACGCCGAAGTCCGAGAGCTGGCGCGACTCGGCCATGCTCAGGCCGAAGGTCTGGCAGCCGCTGGCGGTGGCCGAGTCTTCCAGCAAGCGGACGGCGGCATCGATCTGGATACGGTGTTCAGGGGCTTGCAGTTGGGCCCTGCTCAGGCCGACAGCGGCCAGCACGTCGCGCGGGTTGAAACCCAGGTACTGGGTGACCTCCAGGTAGTTGGTCAAGACGGCGGCGCGAACAAGCTTGGTCATGCAAAGTCTTCCCTGGGCCGATGGCGGTTGGCGTGAGCGTGGCGACTATATCCAGCGTATCAACAGTTGAACAGTTGTCATGTCGTTGATGGATTTCATGCTGTCCGGTCACCAGTCCTCTACGCTGCATGGAGCCATCAGCGCTCATCCGTTGATTACAGTGACCTTGCGCCAACCTGCGGGATTTTTCGACCAACGGTCGCGTTGTCCTGGTGTCCTACAATTTGTCATCAAAAGAAAAGTGCCTGACGTCCAATGTAAAGCGCTTCGGGTGGGCGCTCTTTAATGTCGACCCTACAAAAAGCCTCTGGCGAAAACAGCCAGTCGAGTTATCGAGAAAGCGAAGGTGCTGACCGTGGACAAACTGCAAACTGCCGCCACCATTCTGATCGTTCCGGGTCTGCGCGAGCACGTGGCCGAACATTGGCAAACTTTGCTTGCAGCCAGGCTGAGCAACGTGCGCAGTGTGGCGCCGCTGGAGACCGACAAGCTCGATTGCATGGCCCGTGTGCGGGCGATTCAACACGAACTCGAACAGATCGACGGCCCCGTGATTCTGGTGGCCCACAGCGCCGGCGTGCTGATGGTCGCGCACTGGGCGGCGCACTACAGCCGTCCGATCAAGGGCGCCTTGCTGGCCGCGCCACCGGACCTCGATGCGGTCTGGCCGTCAAACTATCCATCGTCCGAAACCCTGCGTAGCCAGGGCTGGAATCCTCTGCCACAAGGCCCGCTGCCATTTCGCAGCATCGTGGCCGGCAGCACCAACGATCACCTTGCCAGTCTGCCTGCGGTCACCCGCATGGCAGAAGGCTGGGGCGCCGAATTGCTCAATCTGGGCGATGTCGGCCATCTCAATCCGGCCGCAGGATTTGGCCATTGGCAGCAAGCTGAAGCACTTATCCAGGAGCTGGATCGCTAGTACAAGGAGCTGGACTGGCAGTACGCCAACCGGCATTTGCCCTCATTCCTTAAACGCAAACCCGAAGAGGCTTGCGCGAGGGCGGCTGCGCTTAAAACAAAGACAAAAAGGCGGAGACAACGCAATGCACAACAATAAGAGTCACGGCTTCACCGCTCCACGCTGCACCTTGCTGGCCTCAGCCATTCTTGCGGCAACCGTACCGGTGGCCCATGCGGCCGAGATCGAGACGGGGAATCCGGACTGGAACGTACGCGTGGATAACACCATCAAGTACAACTACGGCGTGCGCACCGAAAGTGCCGACAAACGCATGTTGGCAACGCCGAACAACAACGACGGCGACTACAACTTCCGCAAGGCCGGTACCAACATTACCAACCGTATCGACCTGTTGACCGAAATGGACGTGGTCTACAAGAACGCCATGGGCTTTCGCGTCAGCGCCGCCAGCTGGTACGACAAGGCCTATGACAACACCGGTTCCAATTCCAACCCGTTCGTCAACGGCAACGATGCGCGTTCGGGCTTGATTGCCAACGACCCGCGCCTGGCCGGGGTCACCCGTGACAACGTCGGCAATGGCAGCCCGCACCTGAGCAACTATGCCCAGCGCTACTACAGCGGTCCTTCGGGCGAAATCCTCGATGCCTTCGTGTTCTACAGCACCGAAGTGGGCGAGGAATCGATGTTCAGCGCCAAGGCCGGTCAGCACAACGTGTTCTGGGGCGAGACCATTCTCAACCCGGTGCACTCGGTCAGCTACGGCCAGTCCGGCCTCGACCTGGCCAAGCTTGCCGCGTCGCCGGGTACCGAGGCCAAGGAACTGTTCGTTCCGCGTAACCAGTTGTCGATGTCGTTCACCGTCAATCCCGAGCTGACCGTGGGTGCCCAGTATTTCCTGAATTGGGATGCCGCGCGTCTGCCGGAAGCGGGCACCTATTACGGTGGTTCCGATCTGGTCGGCTTCGGCGCGCAATCGTTCCTGTTGGGCAACACCAACGCCGTGGTACCGGGCAGCCCGCTGGGTTGTGGCCTGGCGCCGTGCAACGCCTTGACCAATGTGCGTCGTGGCAAGGACCTGACGCCGCATGACAGCGGCGACTGGGGCATCATGGCCAAATGGTCGCCGGCCTGGCTGGATGGCACCCTCGGCGTTTACTACCGCGAAACCTCGGAAATCCTGCCGCAAGCCTGGCTGGACGCCAGGGGCATTACCTCGGCCAATCCGAACGGCACCCGTCCGGCAGGGCAAGTGCCTGCGGTGATCAACACCCTCAATTCGCTGGACACCGCCACCTATCAACTGGCCTATGCCGACAACATCAAGATCCTTGGCCTGAGCTTGTCCAAGGACGTGGGTGGAATCAGCGTGGGTTCGGACCTGAACGTCCGTCACAACATGCCGCTGGCCAGTATCCCGGCGATCGTCAGTACCCGCAGCCCGCTGGGCCTGGGTCAAGGGCTTGGTCTGCTGCCTGCACGTACGGACGCCACCGGTGTGGTCTATGACACCCCGAGCCGTGGCGACAGCATGAGCGCCACCGGTGACACCCTGCACTGGACGCTCAACGGTCTGATGACCCTGCCGAAAACGCCGGTGTTCGACCAGGCAACTGTGCTTGCCGAGCTGTACTACAGCAACCTGCTCAAGCTCGATGGCAAGAACGAAGCGCTCTACAAGGGCAAGGGCAGCTATCGCGGCATCGACGCGCCGACTCGGGACAACTGGGGTCTGGCCGTCAACTTCACACCGACCTGGTACCAGGTATTCCCGGGTGTCGATCTCAACGCGCCGATGTCGGTCAACGTCGGTCTCGACGGCGTATCGCCGGTCTCCGGTGGCGGTGCCAAGGACACCGGTAACTATGCCGTGGGCGTCGGTGCCGTTGTGTACAACAAATACTTTGTCGACCTGAAGTACGTGGACTCCTTTGGTCAAACCGACAAGTGCAACACCAGCGGTGTGAGTACCGGCCCGACCGGCGGTGACGGCTCCACCCCGAACGCCTTTAGCGGCAACGAAAACTACGCCTGCTTCGCTGGCGGCTACTCGTCCTTCTCCGGCGGTGGTGCCACGACTGAGGACCGTGGCGCCGTGTACCTGACGATGAAAACTACATTCTGATTCACCACTGATTTGCTCAATGCAAGCAGGAGAATAACAAGATGAAATTTGTAAAAACCGTGTTGGCCGCTTCGCTGGCCATGGTCTTCGCCGCTCAGGCACAGGCTGCTGTTTCAACTCAGGAAGCTGCCAAGCTCGGCGCCAGCCTGACCCTGGTAGGGGCTGAAAAAGCCGGGAACGCTGATGGTTCCATTCCTGCCTACAACGGTGGCCTGACCACCGCACCGGCCAGCTTCAAAGCCGGCGACAGCATGCGTCCGGATCCGTTTGCCAGCGAAAAACCGCTGATGGTGATCGACGGCAAGAACGTCGATCAATACAAGGGCATGCTCACAGCGACCACGGTAGAACTGGCCAAGCGTTTCCCGACGTTCCGTGTCGACGTGTTCCCGACGCACCGCACCGTTTCGCTGCCTCAAGCGATCCTGGACAACGGCGTGAAGAACGCCAGCGGCGCCAAGTCCCTGGAAGGTGGCCTGGCCATCGACAACGTGCTGCCGGGCATTCCGTTCCCGATTCCGCAGTCGGGCAACGAAGCGATGTGGAACTTCCTGTTGCGCTACCAAGGCGTCAGCATCAGCTCCAAGTACGACTCCTGGAACGTCGACTCCGCCGGTGTGCCAAGCCTGGCGACCACCGGGCAAGCGAACATCTCCTACCCGATCTACGAAAACCTCTCGCAGCCGATCAGCAGCGCCGACGTGTACTACCAGATGAAGCTGGCATACACCGGGCCTGCGCGCCGGGCTGGCGAGGCGATCATGCTCAAGGACGCCGCCAACCCGTTGCAGCAACCGCGTCGCGCCTGGCAGTACTTGCCGGGGCAGCGTCGGGTGAAACTGGCGCCGAGCCTGGCCTACGACACGCCTAACCCGGGTACCGCTGGCGCGGGCACCTACGATGACGTGTTCGTGTTCAACGGTGCGCTGGATCGCTACGACTGGAAACTGGTCGGCAAGCAGGAAATGATCGTGCCTTACAACACCTACAAGCTGACCTACGTGCAGGATCCTAAGTCGCTGACCACTGCCAATCACCTGTCACCGGACTTCGTGCGTTGGGAAAAACACCGCGTCTGGGTCGTTGAAGGCAACCTCAAGGCCGGTGCTCGTCACATCTACCAGAAGCGCCGCTTCTACCTCGACGAAGACAGCTGGACCGCTTTGGCCTCGGATCAATATGACGCCCGTGGTCAGCTCTATCGCGGTTCCTTCGCCTTCCTGAGCCAGAGCTATGACAAGCAGGTTCCGGACTCCACGCCGTTCATGATCTATGACCTGGTCGGCGGTTCCTACAACATCAACGGTGTAGTCGGCCCTTACGGCGGCATCAAGTACATCGAGCCGCTCTCCAAGGCCCAGTGGTCTTCGGAATCCCTGGCCGGCGCCGGTATTCGCTAAGCCAACTGCAAAAACGCGCTCGCACGATCCACCGGCACTGTAGGAGCGAGCTCGCTCGCGATGGACTCAAGGACACCGCGGGGAACCAGACTCCCCGCGTCATCGTTAACGCCCATCGCGAGCAAGCTCGCTCCTACAAGCAGCATGATCTGCACGGCGTGAGGTTTTACCGTCAGGCACACGGATGTGTGCCCCGACGCGGTTTTCCGAAGAGGACGCAGTATGTGTTCGTATAAAAATAATATGTTGCAGCTGGCGTTTGGCGTTGTGCTTTGCCTGTCGCAGGGCATCACCCAGGCGGCCGATTACGTCGATGTGCTGGACCTGCCCGCCAGGGTCAGTGCCTTGGCCATCAACAGCCCGTTGTCCGGCATGACCCGCGCCGGTGGGCGGGTGATTACCGTCGGCCAGCGTGGCCATATTCTGTTTTCCGATGATTCGGGAAACCACTGGCAACAGGCCGCCGTACCGGCCAGTGCCGACCTCACCGCGGTGAGTTTTCCGACCACCACCCAAGGCTGGGCGGTGGGTAATGACGGCGTGGTGCTGCACAGCAGCGACGCCGGCGCGACTTGGCACAAGCAGCTCGACGGTCGTCAGATCGGCGCCTTGCTGGTCAAGCATTACACGGCGCTGGCCAGCGCCGAACCGGGCAATGAGCAATGGCCGCTGCTGGTCGCCGAGGGCCAGCGCCTGGCCGAGCAGGGCGCGGACAAACCGCTGCTCGACGTCTGGTTCGCCAACGACAAGACCGGCTATGTGGTCGGGGTATTCAACCTGATCCTGCGCACCGACGACGGTGGCCTGACCTGGACGCCATTCCAGGACCGCACCGACAACCCCCAGGGTTTCCACCTCAACGCCATCGCCTCCACCGGCGACAGTCTGTACATCGCCGGCGAGCAAGGCCTGCTGCTCAAATGGGACGACAGCACCCAACGCTTCGCCGCCGTGCCGACGCCTTATCAAGGCAGCTTCTTCGGCGTGCTCGGCAAGCCCGGCGAAGTGCTGATCTACGGCCTGCGCGGCAACGTGTTGCGCAGCACCGACGGCGGCCAGCGCTGGACCGCACTGGACAGCGGCCTGCACGTCAGCATCACCGCCGGCCTGATCGACGCCCGTGGCAATTATCGCTTGTTCACCCAGGGCGGGCAGATGCTGGTCAGCCAAGGGACGGGCGTGCAGTTGCGTCTGAAGCAGCAACCGGCACCGACGCCGGTCGCCGGTGCCACCCAGTCCGCCGCTGGCGCGTTGGTGGTAGCGGGCAGCCGTGGCGCCCGGACGCTGTCCGCCGATCCAGCCCTCGAACCCTAAGAGCGAGAACCCAGACATGGGCAATATCAAACAAGACGCCATGCCGGTGATCCGCGAACTGCGCGATTTCGACCAGCGCTCCGGCAACCTCCTCGAACGGCTGGTATTCAATTACCGCCCGCTGTTCATGCTGCTGATGGCGCTCGCCACCGTGGTGCTGGGCTTCATGGCGCTGACTCGCCTGGAGTTGCGCCCCAGCTTCGAAAAAATGATTCCGCAGAGCCAGCCGTACATCCAGAACTTCCTGGAAAACCGCCACTCGCTGCGCGGTCTGGGCAACTCGGTGCGGGTGGTGGTCGAGAACACCCAGGGCGATATTTTCGATCCGCAATACCTCGACGTGCTCAAGCAGGTCAACGACCAGTTGTTCCTCACCGAAGGCGTCGACCGCGCGTGGATGAAGTCGCTGTGGAGCCCGGCGGTGCGCTGGACCGAAGTCACCGAGGACGGTTTCCAGGGTGGCCCGGTGATGCCCGACAGTTATCAGGGCTCGCCTTCCGACATTGAACAGTTGCGCCAGAACATCTCCCGCGCTGGCTTGGTGGGCAGCCTGGTGGCCAGCGATTTCAAGTCGACCATGCTGATCGTGCCGCTGATGGACAAAGCCGCCGCCGGTGGCCAGCGCATCAACTACCACGCCTTCTCGCAGATGCTCGAAGAGCAGTTGCGCGACAAGATCGAATACGCCGGCGACAGCGCGGCGCGTCAATCCGGGGTCGAAGGCACCGGCCAGTACAAGGTGCGGGTGATCGGCTTCGCCAAACTCATGGGCGACCTGATCGACGGCCTGATCCAGGTGATGATGTTCTTCGGCCTGGCCGTGGTCACCTCGCTGATCATCATCTACGCCTACACTCGTTGCGTGCGCAGCACCCTGCTGGTGGTCGGCTGCTCGCTGATCGCGGTGGTCTGGCAACTGGGCATTGTCGCCTGGCTCGGCTACGCCATCGATCCGTACTCGGTGCTGGTGCCGTTTTTGATCTTCGCCATCGGCGTGTCCCACGCCGCGCAGAAGATGAACGGCATCATGCAGGACATCGCCCGTGGCACCCATAAACTGATCGCTGCGCGCTACACCTTCCGCCGTCTGTTCATCGCCGGCGTCACCGCGTTGCTGGCCGATGCCGTGGGCTTCGCCGTGTTGATGCTGATCGACATCCCGGTGATCCAGGACCTGGCGATCACCGCCAGCATCGGCGTCGCGGTGCTGATCTTCACCTCGCTGTTGTTGATGCCGGTGGCCCTGTCCTATGTCGGTGTCGGGGCGAAAGCCGCCGAGCGTGCGCTGAACATCGACAACCGCGCCGAGAAGCACAAAGGCTTTGGCAAACTGTGGGACGCGCTCGATCGCTTCACCACCGCCAAATGGGCCACGGGCGCCGTGCTGGTTGCGGTGTTGATGGGCATCGGCGGTTTCATGGTCAGCCTGAACCTGAAGATCGGCGACCTCGACAGCGGGGCGCCGGAGTTGCGCGCCGACTCGCGCTACAACCGCGACAACGCCTACATCACCCAGCATTACGCGCTGTCCAGCGACCTGTTCGCGGTGATGATCAAGACCGCGCCGGAAGGCTGCCTGAACTACAAGACTTTGGTGCTCGCCGATCGCCTGGCCTGGGAGCTGCAACAGTATCCGGGCGTGCAGGCGACCGCGTCCTTGGTCAACGCGGTACGCCAGATCACCGCCGGCACCTACGAAGGCAACCCCAAGCTCAACAGCATCCAGCGCAACCAGGACGTGCTCAACTACGCCGCCCAGCAAGCCTCGGTCAACTCGCCGGAGCTGTTCAACACCGACTGCTCGCTGATGCCGGTGATCACCTTCCTCAAGGATCACAAGGCCGAGACCCTGGACGCGGTGGTGGCGATTGCCGACCAGTTCGCCAAGGAAAACAGCACCGCGGATCGCCAGTTCCTGCTCGCCGCCGGCACCGCCGGTATTGAAGCCGCGACCAACATCGTGGTCCGCGAAGCCAACCGCACCATGCTGCTGTACGTCTACGCGGCGGTGACGCTGTTCTGCCTGATCACCTTCCGCAGCTGGCGCGCCACGCTGGTGGCCCTGTTGCCGCTGGTGCTGACCTCGATCCTCTGCGAAGCCTTGATGGTGGCCATGGGCATCGGCGTGAAAGTCGCGACCCTGCCGGTGATCGCCCTCGGGGTGGGCATCGGCGTGGACTACGCCTTGTACCTGCTCAGCGTGCAGTTGCACTTCCAGCGCCAGGGCTTGCCGCTGTCCGAGGCCTACCGCAACGCCGTGTCCTTCACCGGCCGCGTGGTCGGGCTGGTGGGCATCACCCTCGCCGCCGGCGTGGTGTGCTGGGTCTGGTCGCCGATCAAGTTCCAGGCCGACATGGGCATCCTGCTGACCTTCATGTTCCTGTGGAACATGCTCGGTGCGTTGATCCTGATTCCGGCCCTGTCCTACTTCCTGCTGCGCGAACGGGCTCCTCAGCCCGGTGCTGTCGCGGCAACCGAAACCGCTGAATCCACTGAACGTCCCGGCATGCCGCATGCCGTGACCACTTCCGAGTAAGCCAAGATGTCTGATTACAAAGCTCCCCTGCGCGACATGCGCTTCGTCCTCAACGAGGTTTTCCAGGTGTCCCGGCTCTGGGCACAATTGCCCGGCCTGGCCGAGGTGATCGATGAAGAGACCGCCGCCGCCATCCTCGAAGAGGCCGGCAAGATCAGCGGCGAAGTGATCGCGCCACTGAACCGCGCCAGTGACGAACAGGGCTGCACCTGGAACGACGGCGCGGTCACCGCCCCGGACGGTTTTGCCCAGGCCTATCAAGCCTTCGCCGAAGGCGGTTGGGTGGGTGTCGGCGGTGATCCGCAGTACGGCGGCATGGGCATGCCCAAGGCCATTTCGGCGCAGGTCGAAGAGATGGTCAACGCGGCCAGCCTGTCGTTCGGCCTGTACCCGATGCTGACCGCCGGCGCCTGCCTGTCGATCAAGGCCCACGCCAGCGAAGAACTGAAAGCGGCTTACTTGCCGAACATGTACGCCGGCACCTGGACCGGTTCGATGTGCCTGACCGAAGCCCATTCCGGTACCGACCTGGGCCTGATCCGCACCAAGGCCGAACCCCAGGCCGATGGCAGCTACACCATCAGCGGCAGCAAGATTTTCATCACCGGTGGCGAGCACGACCTGACCGAGAACATCATCCATCTGGTGCTGGCGCGCTTGCCCGATGCACCGGCCGGGCCGAAAGGCATCTCGCTGTTCCTGGTGCCGAAAGTGCTGGTCAACGCCGACGGTTCGCTGGGTGAAAACAACGCGCTGTCCTGCGGCTCCATCGAACACAAGATGGGCATCAAGGCCTCCGCCACTTGCGTGATGAACTTCGACGGCGCCACCGGCTGGATCGTCGACGCACCGAACAAAGGCCTGGCGGCGATGTTCACCATGATGAACTACGAGCGTCTGGGCGTGGGCATCCAGGGCCTGGCGCAGGGCGAGCGTTCGTACCAGAACGCCGTTGCCTACGCCCGTGACCGCCTGCAAAGCCGTGCACCGACCGGCACGCAATTCAAGGACAAGGCCGCCGACCCGATCATCGTGCACCCGGACGTGCGCCGCATGCTGCTGACCATGAAAGCCTTGAACGAAGGCGGCCGTGCGTTCTCCAGCTACGTGGCCCTGCAACTGGACATCGCCAAGTACAGCGACGACGCCCCGACCCGCCAGCGCGCGCAGGACCTGGTCTCGCTGCTGACCCCGGTGGCCAAGGCCTTCCTCACCGACATGGGCCTGGAGACCACCATTCATGGCCAGCAGGTCTTCGGCGGTCACGGCTACATCCGCGAATGGGGCCAGGAGCAACTGGTGCGCGACGTGCGCATCACCCAGATCTACGAAGGCACCAACGGCATCCAGTCCCTGGACCTGGCCGGGCGCAAGATCGTCGGCAGCGGCGGGGCGCTCTACCGTCTGTTCGCTTCGGAAATCCGCGACTTCACCGCCAACGCTGGCGCTGATCTTGCCGAGTTCACCCAACCGCTGAACGCTGCCGTCGACACCCTCGACGACCTGACCGCGTGGCTGCTGGACCGGGCACAAAACAACCCGAATGAAATCGGCGCGGCCTCGGTCGAGTACCTGCACGTGTTCGGCTACACCGCGTACGCCTACATGTGGGCACGCATGGCCAAGGCCGTGATGAGCGGCGATGCCGAAGACGATTTCTACACCAGCAAACTGGCCACCGCGCGTTTCTACTTCGCCCGGTTGTTGCCGCGTATCCACTCGTTGAGCGCATCGGCCAAGGCCGGCAGCGACTGCCTCTACGAGCTGCAAGCCGATCAGTTCTGATCGAAAGAACAAGGAACCTTAAACATGATGGCGACAAAAATAATTCCGCCCGCCGACGGCGCCTATGCCTATCCCTTGCTGATCAAGCAATTGCTGCTGTCCGGCGTGCGCTACCAGCCGGGCCGGGAAATCGTCTACGCCGACAAGCTGCGCTACAGCTACGAGACCCTCAACAAGCGCATCCGCCGCCTGGCCAATGCGCTGACGGCGGCCGGGGTCAAGGCCGGTGACACCGTGGCCCTGCTCGATTGGGACAGCCACCGCTACCTGGAATGCTTCTTCGCCGTGCCGATGATCGGCGCGGTGCTGCACACGGTGAACATTCGCCTGTCGCCGGAGCAGGTGCTGTTCACCATGAACCACGCCGAGGATGACCTGGTGCTGGTGCATGATGATTTCCTGCCTCTGGTCGAGCAGATCCACGGTCGGCTGGAAACCGTTAAAGGCTACCTGCAACTCACCGATGACGAGGCGACCACGACCTCGCTGCCGGTGCTGGGCGAGTACGAGCACCTGCTGTCCCTGGCCCCGGAGCAGTACGACTTCCCCGATTTCGACGAGAACTCGGTCGCCACGCTGTTCTACACCACCGGCACCACCGGCGACCCGAAAGGCGTGTACTTCAGCCACCGGCAACTGGTGCTGCACACCCTGAATGCCGTCGGCACCCTGGGCGTCTATCAGGGCCAGCCGCTGCTGCGCTCCGACGATGTGTACATGCCGATCACGCCGATGTTCCATGTGCATGCCTGGGGCGTGCCGTATGTCGCGACCCTGATGGGCATCAAGCAGGTCTACCCCGGCCGCTACGAACCCAACAGCCTGGTCAAGCTGTACCGCGAAGAGAAGGTGACCTTCTCCCACTGCGTGCCGACCATTTTGCAGATGATCCTCAACTGTGAAGAAGGCAAGGCGACCCGTTTCGACGGCTGGAAAATGCTCTTGGGCGGCAGCGCGCTGACCCTGGGCGTGGCCAGCGAAGCCAATGCCAAAGGCATGGTGGTGCACGCCGGCTACGGCATGTCCGAGACCTGCCCGTTGCTGTGCCTGACGTACTTGCGCGATGAAGACCTGCAGCTATCTGCCGAAGCGCAACTGCCGATCCGCATCAAGACCGGCACGCCGGTGCCCATGGTCGATCTGAAGATCATCGACGCCGACGGCAACGACGTGGCCCATGACGGCGAGTCCCTGGGCGAGATCGTGGTGCGCGCGCCGTGGCTGACCCAGGGCTATCTGAAAGCCCCGGACAAAGGCGCGGAGCTGTGGCACAACGGCTGGCTGCACACCGGCGACATGGCCTCGATCGACCCGCTGGGCGGCGTGGAAATCAAGGACCGCATCAAGGACGTGATCAAGACCGGCGGCGAGTGGATCAGCTCACTGGAACTGGAGAGCCTGATCAGCGAACACCCGGGCGTGATGTCCGTCGCCGTCGTGGGCATTGCCGACGAACAATGGGGCGAACGCCCGATGGCCATGGTCGTGTGTGAGCCGGGGCAATACCTTGACCGCAAGATCCTGGAGGTTCATTTGCAAGCCTTCGTCGACGGCGGGCGCATCAACAAATGGGCGATTCCGAAGCAGTTCAAGTTCGTGACCGAAATCCCCAAGACCAGCGTCGGCAAGATCAACAAGAAGCTGATTCGGGAAACTGAAGCGAACTGAGGGATAAACCTGCCACCGTCGCCGATGGTCGCAACTTAATTGTAGGAGCGAGCTTGCTCGCGATGGACTTGAGGGCGCCGCGTTTAACCAGTAAACACGCGTAATCGTTAACGACCATCGCGAGCAAGCTCGCTCCTACAACGAGTCCAGCAGCAGGCGGTTTCTGGATAGCCCGGTCGGCGTCATCTTTGTCATAGTCCCCGGCAAAGATAACGCCCCGTCGGTCGCGGTTTTCAGCGCTTGTGCCAAGCTGAACGGGGTATTGAACCGCCGCGCATTCAAATGCCGGCCAGTCAGACCCCAGGAAGCCCACGACATGAACCTCGCCCGTGCATCAAACGTCCGCAAAGAGTTCTACAAAGCCGTCTGGTTCTATTTCAAAGTGGTGTGGCCGATCTTCTCGGTACTGCTTTTAGTGATCATCGCAATCGGCCTCATCATCGCCCAGTTGGAAGGGTGGAGCCCTGATGACGGTGTCTACTTTGCCTTCGTGACGGGCCTGACCATCGGCTATGGAGAGCTGGTGCCAAAACTGGGTATTTCACGGGTGCTGGCGATCCTGCTGGGTTTCAACGGCGTACTGATGACCGCGACATTCGCGGCGATCAGTGTCCGGGCGATTGAAGTGACCGTGACGGCGTCACGGCAGAAGGAAGAGTAGGGGAGGTCAACCGTGTGAAGCCAACACACAACCCCCTGTGGGAGCGGGCTTGCTCGCGAAGAGGCCAGTACATTCAACATCGATGTCGCCAGAACTGACGCCTTCGCGAGCAAGCCCGCTCCCACAGTTATTCAATCGGGATCCTCCAGACTAAGCCTCCCAGCCCGCCCCAGTCACCGCCGCCTGCACCAGCGGGTGCAAGTCCGCCCCCTGATGCTCCGTCTGCCAGGCCAGCAACTCCTTGCGCATGCTGGGCGCCCAGTACATCTGCATATGATTGCGCACGCTGAGCACCGCCTGTTGCTGGTCCGGCTGGCTGGCAAAGTACTGGGCGATCTGGTTGGCCATCTTGATCAGGTTGTCCGTGCTCATCGGCGTACCTCGGCTTTGGTCCCGCGTTCCTTGCGACGAGCGTCAAGCAAACGCTGCTGTTCCTCGCTGAACTCCTGGAAGCGCTTCTGCCACTCCGAAGGGTGGTACACGCGGCTGACTTCCACGGCGGTGACCTTGTACTCCGGACAGTTGGTGGCCCAGTCGGAGTTGTCGGTGGTGATCACGTTGGCGCCCGATTCCGGGAAGTGGAAGGTGGTGTACACCACGCCCGGGGCGACCCGTTCGGTGATCCGCGCCCGCAGCACGGTCTGCCCGGCGCGGCTGCCGATGCCGACCCAGTCACCTTCGTTGATGCCACGACTCTCGGCGTCGGTAGGGTGGATTTCCAGGCGGTCTTCGTCATGCCAGGCGACGTTGTCGGTACGTCGGGTCTGGGCGCCGACGTTGTACTGGCTGAGGATGCGCCCGGTGGTCAGCAGCAGCGGGTAGCGACTGTTGACCTTTTCCTCGGTAGGCACGTAGCCGGTGAGCATGAAGCGCCCCTTGCCACGCACGAATTCTTCGATGTGCATGGTCGGCGTGCCGTCCGGTGCCTCGGCGTTGCACGGCCATTGCAGGCTGCCGTGGCGCTCCAGTTCGGTGTAGCTGACGTTGGTGAAGGTCGGCGTCAGGCTGGCGATTTCATCCATGATTTCTGATGGATGTTTGTAGTTCATCGGGTAGCCCAAGGCATTGGCCAGGGCCACCGTGCCTTCCCAGTCGGCCTTGCCGCCCAGCGGGTCCATGACCTTGCGCACCCGGGATATGCGTCGTTCGGCGTTGGTGAAGGTGCCGTCTTTTTCCAGGAACGAGCAGCCCGGCAGGAACACATGGGCGAACTTGGCGGTTTCGTTGAGGAAAATGTCCTGCACCACCACGCACTCCATGGCCGACAGGGCTGCGGTGACGTGCTGGGTGTTCGGATCGCTCTGGGCGATGTCTTCGCCCTGGCAATACAAACCCTTGAAACTGCCGGCCAGGGCCGACTCGAACATATTGGGGATGCGCAGGCCCGGGTCAGGTTGCAGGGTGACGTTCCAGGCCTGTTCGAACTGCGCTCGTACCACCTCGTTGGAGATATGCCGATAGCCAGGTAGTTCGTGGGGGAAGGAGCCCATGTCACAGGAGCCCTGCACGTTGTTCTGCCCACGCAACGGGTTCACGCCCACGCCTTCGCGGCCGATGTTGCCAGTGGCCATGGCCAGGTTGGCGATGCCCATCACCGAAGTACTGCCCTGACTGTGTTCGGTGACGCCCAAACCGTAGTAGATCGCCGCATTGCCACCGGTAGCATACAGGCGGGCGGCGGCACGGATATCGGCAGCGGGTACACCGCAGATTGGGCCAAGGACTTCCGGCGAGTTATCCGCACGGCTGACGAACTCGCTCCACTGGGCGAAATCGCCAGGCTCACAACGGGCGTCGATAAAGTCTTGTTTGAGCAGTCCTTCAGTCACGATGACGTGGGCCAGTGCGTTGAGCATGGCGACGTTGGTACCGGGGCGCAAGGCCAAGTGATACTCGGCGCGGGCATGCACCGTATCCACCAGATCGATGCGACGCGGATCGATGACAATCAGCCGAGCGCCTTCACGCAGGCGGCGTTTGAGCTGGGAAGCGAACACCGGGTGGGCGTCGCTGGGGTTGGCGCCCATCACCAGGATCACGTCGGCCTGCATCACCGAGTCGAAACTCTGGGTGCCGGCGGACTCGCCAAGGGTTTGTTTCAGGCCATAGCCGGTCGGCGAGTGGCAGACCCGCGCACAGGTGTCGACGTTGTTGTTGCCGAACGCGGCGCGCACCAGTTTTTGCACCAGATAGGTTTCTTCGTTGGTGCAGCGGCTGGAGGTGATGCCACCAATGGAATCGCGGCCATATTTTTGCTGCAACCGACGGAATTCGCTGGCGGCGTAGGTCACCGCTTCATCCCAGCTGACTTCCTGCCACGGGTCGCTGATGTGTTTGCGGATCATCGGCTTGGTGATGCGATCCGGGTGGGTCGCATAGCCCCAGGCAAAGCGCCCTTTGACGCAGGAGTGGCCGTGGTTGGCCTGGCCGTTCTTGTCCGGAACCATGCGTACCAGTTGGTCGCCCTTCATCTCGGCGCGGAACGAGCAGCCCACACCGCAATAGGCACAGGTGGTGATCACGCTGCGTTCGGGCTGGCCCAGTTCGACCACGCTTTTTTCCATCAGCGTCGCGGTGGGGCAGGCCTGCACACAGGCGCCGCAGGACACGCATTCCGAGTCGAGGAAATTCTCGCCACCAGCGGCGGCGACCCGGGATTCAAAACCGCGCCCGGTAATGGTCAGGGCAAAGGTACCCTGGGTTTCTTCGCAGGCGCGCACGCAGCGGTTGCAGACGATGCACTTGCTCGGGTCGTAGTCGAAATAGGGGTTGGAGGTGTCTTTCACGTCCTCCAGATGGTTCTCGCCTTCATAGCCATAACGCACTTCCCGCAGGCCAACCTGGCCGGCCACGGTTTGCAGCTCGCAGTTGCCGTTGGCCGAGCAGGTCAGGCAGTCCAGCGGGTGATCGGAGATGTACAGCTCCATGACATTGCGCCGCAGGGTCGCGAGCTTGGGCGTCTGGGTGTGCACGCTCATGCCTTCGCTGACCGGCGTGGTGCAGGACGCCGGATAACCGCGCATGCCGTCGATCTCTACCAGGCACATGCGGCAGGAGCCGAAGGCTTCCAGGCTGTCGGTGGCGCAGAGTTTGGGAATGGTGGTGCCCAGCAACGCAGCGGCGCGCATCACCGAGGTGCCTTCGGGCACGCTGATGCTGCGGCCATCGATGTTCAGGGTGACTTGCACCTGGCTGTCGCGAGCTGGTGTGCCGAGGTCGATATCGGTTTTCGGGTCGAAGAGAGTGATCATTGTTCGGCCTCCGAGGCTTGCAGACCGAAGTCAGCGGGGAAGTGCTTGAGGGCGCTGGCCACGGGATAAGACGTCATGCCGCCCAACGCGCACAGCGAACCGTATTGCAGGGTGTCGCACAGGTCCTTGAGGATGATCACCTGCTCATCACGACTGCTCTGGTCAGGCGCGGCCAGCAGACGGTCGATCACCTCGACACCACGGGTGGAGCCGATACGACACGGCGTGCATTTGCCACAGGATTCCTCGGCGCAGAACTGCATGGCGAAACGCGCCATGCGGGCCATGTCCAGGGTGTCGTCAGCCACCACCACACCACCGTGACCGAGCATCGCGCCGATGGCCATAAAGGCTTCGTAATCCAGCGGCGTGTCGAATTGCGCAGGTGGCACCCAGGCGCCGAGCGGGCCGCCCACCTGCGCAGCCTTCAGCGGTCGGCCACTGGCGGTACCGCCGCCGTAGTCTTCCACCAGTTCCCGCAGAGTCAGGCCAAAAGCCCGTTCCACCAAGCCGCCGTGTCGAATATTGCCTGCCAACTGGAAAGGCATGGTGCCAAGTGAACGGCCCATGCCGTAGTCGCGGTAGAACTGCGCACCCTTTGCCAGTATCAGCGGCACCGAGGCCAGGGTCAGCACGTTGTGCACCAGCGTCGGTAGGCCGAACAACCCCTGCAAGGCCGGAATCGGCGGCTTGGCGCGGACGATCCCGCGTTTGCCTTCGAGGGAGTCCAGCAGCGCGGTTTCTTCACCGCAGATATAAGCACCGGCCCCGACCCGCACTTCCATATCGAAGGCCAGGCCGCTGCCGCCGACATTGGCGCCGAGGTAACCGGCTTCTCGGGCGATGTTCAACGCTGCACGCAGCGTGGCCACGGCATCCGGATATTCCGAGCGCACATAGATGTAGCCGAAGGTGGCGCCGACGGTAATGCCGGCAATCGCCATGCCTTCGATCAGCAGGAAAGGGTCACCTTCCATCAACATGCGGTCGGCAAAGGTGCCGGAGTCGCCTTCGTCGGCGTTGCACACGATGTACTTTTGCGCAGCCTGAGTGCCGCGCACCGTGCGCCATTTGATCCCGGCAGGGAAGGCCGCGCCGCCGCGGCCACGCAGGCCCGAATCGAACACAGCTGTCGCGGTCTGCTCGCCGCCAATGGCGATGGTCTGGGTCAAACCCTCGAAACCGCCGTGGGCCCGGTAATCCTCCAGGGACAGCGGCCGGGTGATGCCGGCGCGGGCGAACAACAGGCGTTGTTGAGACTTGAGATAAGGCAACTCTTCTACAAGACCCAAGGCCAGCGGATGAGCAGACGGTTCACCTTGCAGCGAATCGAGTACCGACGGCACATCGTCAGCAGTCAGCGGCCCAAAGCCGATCCGACCTTGCGGACTGTCCACCTCCAGCAACGGTTCCAGCCAATACAGGCCGCGTGAACTGGTGCGCTGCAATTCCAGCGGCAAATTACGTTCCCGGGCCTGAGTGATCAGGGCCACAGAGACCTCATCGGCCCCCACGGCGCGGGCAAGGGAATCACAGGACAGATAAAGAGTCGGCATCACGCGTCCTCCCGGCAAGCATCGAGCAATGCATCCAGACGCTCGGCACTAAGCCGCGCATGCACCCGGCCATCCAGCTCCAGAGCCGGCGAACAGGCGCAGGCACCAAGGCAGTACACCGGACGCAAACTGATGCTGCCATCGGCGCTACTGCCGTGATCGTCCAGTTGCAGACGCTCGCGCAACTGCGCGGCAAGCTGCTCGGCACCACGGCTCTGGCACGACTCGGCCCGGCACAGCCGCAGGATATGCCGCGCAGGCGGCGCGGTACGGAAGTCATGGTAAAAACTGATCACCCCACGAACCTCGGCCTGGCTCAGGTTGAGGGCATGGGCAATCTCGGGGACGGCGGCATCGGGGACGTAGCCGATGCGCTCCTGAATATCATGAAGAATAGGCAACAGCGCACCCGGGGTGCCCTTATGGCGCTCCAGCAGACTGTTGACCACAGGCAGGTGCAACATCTCATCAGGCATTCAGCAATCCTCACGGTCACGGACAAACCAGGCGGTCGTCGGTTGTCCGAAAGTGTCGGCTGCGGCATTCACACCACGTCACGGTATCGTGGCATCTACAGACCGTCGGCCAGGGCACCCTGAGCGGGCATCTTGTTGCGCCCGGCACGGTCTTCGCCGCGCCTCTATAGGGGCATAAAAACCAGATTGCCACGCGGCCCTTGATTCGGCCGCACCAGAGCGACGTGTTTGGTTCTGTCTACGACCTTGTATTGAGTCTAGAAGAACGCGGCATCAGGCGCCGTGCCAGAGGGGAGGTTGCTGGAGTTATGCACAGGGGATTGCCTGTGGAGAAGGTGGCGATCAAGCCCACCAGATAGACCTGGAGGCCTGAAATCCCAAAACCGATTCCCCAGCATTTACTTCGAACCCAAGCAATCAAAAGCCCCGAAAACCTCGAGGCTAATCCCAAATGTCACTCAACACACAAAGCCCCCCTGTGGGAGCGAGCTTGCTCGCGATGGCGCCAGCCCAACCACCATCAATGCTGATGATGCACCGCAATCACAGCCCATTCTCCCTCTGGGGCCAAACAATGCCAGTCAGCTCACCGCAATCCCTGTAGGAGCGAGCCTGCTCGCGATAGCGCCAGCCCAGCCACCATCAATGCTGAAGATGCACCGCAATCACAACCCAGTCACCCAGTCGGTCCAAATAATGCCTGTCTGCTCACCGCAATCCCTGTGGGAGCGAGCTTGCTCGCGATAGCGCCAGCCCAACCAACACAAATGCTGAACCAGCTACCACCATCACAAGCCACCCACACCCCACAGGCCTCAACCACTAACCCTCAGCCGTCGCCCCCGCCCGCTTCGATACCGGCGCACAAGTCCGATCCCGAGTCAGCACCTTCACCGCATCATCCACCAACGCCTTGCTCATCGAAGTCAGATAATGCGCAGCCCAAGCGTGACGATCGGTGTCTCTGGCATAAGCAGCATCTTCAGTGAGCGTCTTGGCCAGGAACAGAAAATCGGAGGCCATGGATAACGCATCACCAAGAGGAACCCCGCGAGTGACATGAAACAGCGCTTGATCCGCGCAATAGATGGCTGGTGTCAGGCCGATGGTTTTGAGTTCAGTTTGTTCAGTCATTGGCCACCTCCGAGGATGGAGAGGCAATGGGGGAGGGTGTTACGCGATTGGGAATCGCATAGAGAGAAAAGCCAAATTTCAAACGGATTGATGCTGCGCATTATCCAACTCCTTGATATGAGGAGCTGCCACGTTCGTTTCCACACGAATGGGTGACAGCTGTGCGCAGGGTGGAAAACCGGGAATCAAGGAAACCGGCACGCCCGAAGACGTCCCACGCACAGCCGCCATAACTCACGCCGCAGGCATAAAAAAAGCGCCGGCAGACGTGATGGGGGCGCTGTTGCGCCTTGAATTACACGGGTTTCCACACCCGGTCGCTGAATTGGCAGCGACGGTGGGAGGGTATCGTGCGGACCCTTTTCCTGCAACTTCTGAATATGAGCAACATCCGCTAACGAAGAACTGTGACGCAATGGCATAACCCTACCTATGCTCTTTTAGCCGCTGCTTAAAAAAGAATATGGCTGTGATTTTTACAGTTAATGCTTGCTCGTGAAGTTCCTAGCGGTAAGGGCAAACGGTCCGAAGATAGCCTGTTTACGATCTTGAATCTGGATCGATTCAGAAGGGCTGTCTGTTCCACACACCATGGAGAAAAATACATGCGACAAGGAAATGTCACCCTCCCACCTATTGTTGTAACTCCTGAGCCGCCACTGCCCAAGCCTCCGGGCCCCCTCCCCGGTAGTGGGGTAATTGCCAAGCCGTTACCGTGGGACGGCAAAGTTGTCAGCAGTTTCGAAATTGATATGTTCTTCAGTCAGAAAGGTATCAGGGTTAGTGATCGCTACACGATATCCGTAATAGTTACTGTCGCCACAGCTCAACGAAATATCGAGCAATCCTACACCGCCTATTTGCCACAATTACCGGCGGACATTGACTCGGAAATTGCTGTGGCAGTGGGTATCTACTCACTTTCCAAGCTGGAACAGAGCAAAGCAGAAAAAAACGTTGTGGACAGTCTGATCATTCAGAACAACGCGGAACTAGCTAAGAGCATCGCTGAAGCCAACGCCTTTTTCGGTAGAAATGTCCTGGCGTTGGAAGTCAGGAAAAGTGCGGTGGATTTTGCGAACATACTCCAGAACTCCCGTATTCCCGGCACAGGTCTCGGCATTTACAAAAGTTGGGAGGCATCCGCTACAGCTGCTTACAGGGCAAAAATACTGGCAGAGAAAATCCGAATTCTTTCGGGAAAATCCGTAGTCCTAGCGCAGGCTGTTGCCACTGCCCAGGCGGAAGAGGACGCTCGTCTGTTAGCGGAGGCAGAAGCAAGAAGGCTGGCTGAGGAAGCCGCTCGCATTGCAGCAGAAAAGGCCAGTTATGACGCTGCAGTAATGTTTCTATCCGACGTCAATAAAGACATTCTGATCAGATACGGCGAAAACATGAGCAAAGTCGCGTTGGGTCTACAGGAAAATATTTCAGGCAAGAAAGTGCGAAGCTATGCGCAAGCCATGGAAACCTTTGAGAAGGTGCGAATAAACCCCAACACAAAGCTCAACTCGCAAGACACCAAGGCCGTAGTGAACGCGCTAAAGGCTCTCGATCAGGCAACACTGGCTGACAATGTCGCACGATTGGGCAAGGCGTTTGGCGTCGTTGGCAAAGTTTTCCAGATCAATACAATTCGTGAGCACACGATCGTTGGTATGGAAACTGGCGATTGGAAACCCCTCGGTCTGGAGCTGGAAAGCATCGCCGTTGGTATAGGAGCCGGAGCGGTACTTGCGGGCGTCATGGTGCTGGCCATGCCGGCGTTTGTCGGATCCGCAGTCGGGGTAGTGACGGTGGCAATATTGATGGCACTGGCAGGCTCTTATTTCGACGCGAAAAAGGTCGATGAGATCAACACCACTGTCCTCAATGCACTTCCGCAACAATAATAAAAAACAGTTTGTTACAGTAAAATGGCCCGATGCTCCATTGCATCGGGCTTAATACCGAAATCATGGGCTTCACCAATTTTCCAAAGCTTTTTCGGTTCGTACCAAGGGCAAGGTAGTCTCAATGAGTAAAAAGGTTACTCAAGTTATTCCCATTCCTTATCTGCTGATCTCGTTTAGCCTGATACCTATATTCCTGATCGCCAATTTTCTACCGGCATACGCTAGTAACGAAATGTATCTGCGAATCGACAATTTTTTAGACCAGCATCTTTTGGGGACGGTGGGTTTTTGGTCTTCATTTTTTCCGTTCAGTTCCCGATTGAGCACGAGCTATATCAGCCTTTTTGGTCCAATCTTCGCAGCGGTTGCCGTCTACCTGACCCACGCAAAAATAGTCATAGACCCAGAGCAATACCGGAGCTTGACACTCAAAAAGTACGTGTATGCATTGTTTGTAATAGTAGTGTTGCTAGCAGTATTCGTCTCGATTAACTACTTCGGCGATGTAGATTTGGCCGAGCATAATCGCAGGTTTCGCCTTTTTGGACTGAATACCTTGATGTATTCGATATTTGCCTCAGCCATGTTGCTGTGTTTCTACGCGATTACGTTATTGGGGTACGTTGCGTTTTGTTACATTCCTCGGTTGTTTATAGAGCGTTGGAGAGGTGGCGATGTTTAAGAAAAGATTGGATAGGAAGACGTGGCGACCAATGTCAGTCTGGTTATCGAGCGTTCTCGCTTTTTAGGCCATCTGCCTACATTCACTGAATGTCTTTTAGATAATCCTTGAGCGCGATGAGCGGGGCATCAAGCTGCGCCAACGTCTCAATGCTGGAAAATTCACCCGCTAACCTCCGCAACTCCCGCCCCAACGGCTTATCCACGCCCCCAATAGCTTCCAGCGCCAACCCCACACACTCATCCACCTTCACCTGAATCCCCTCAACATCCCCCTGCCGCACCAGCAACTCAAACACATCCCGCTGGTAGTCACCCATGACCAAATCATCACGCAAAATCGGACTTGAATTTTCCGTCTCATAAGCCAGTTTGAGTGAGAAGAGAGCAACGCTTTCCAGCTGCAATTCCATGGGGAAAATCCTTGTGAAATGTTCCGCGGGTGTGGGCTGCGGGGAAGAGCAAGATCAAAAGATCGCAGCCTTCGGCAGCTCCTACACAGGACAGTAGGGTGTCAGGTACTTTTTTGCAGGCGAAAAAAAAGGCCTTGCAAAGCAAGACCTTTCTTAATTTTGGTGCCCCGAGGGAGACTCGAACTCCCACTCCTTTCGAAAACGGATTTTGAATCCGCCGCGTCTACCAATTCCGCCATCAGGGCTCAATGGCGGCGAAGTATAGAGATGAGATAACCGCTGGTCAATCAGGTACATGGAGAATTTTTGATATTTCCGCTAGACTTCCCGGCCCTGCTAGACGACACCCCATCATGCGCGTTGCTGACTTTACCTTCGAGCTCCCTGATTTGCTGATCGCCCGCCATCCGCTGGCCGAGCGGCGCAATAGTCGCCTGTTGACCCTGGATGGGGTCAGCGGCGCCCTGGCACACCGTCAATTCACTGATCTGCTGGAGCATTTGCGCCCCGGCGACTTGATGGTGTTCAACAATACCCGGGTGATTCCGGCGCGACTGTTTGGCCAGAAGGCTTCCGGCGGCAAGCTGGAAATCCTGGTGGAGCGGGTGCTCGACAGTCATCGCGTGCTGGCCCATGTGCGTTCCAGCAAGTCGCCCAAGCCTGGGTCGAAGATCCTCATCGACGGCGGTGGTGAGGCCGAGATGCTGGCGCGGCACGATGCGTTGTTCGAGCTGGGGTTCACTGAGGAGGTGTTGCCGCTGCTCGACCGTGTCGGGCATATGCCGCTGCCTCCTTATATAGACCGCCCGGATGAAGGCGCCGACCGCGAGCGTTACCAGACCGTCTACGCCGAGCGTTTGGGCGCGGTGGCGGCGCCGACGGCGGGGCTGCATTTCGATCAGGTGCTGATGGAGGCGATTGCCGCCAAGGGCGTCGAGACCGCGTTCGTGACCCTACACGTCGGCGCCGGCACTTTCCAACCGGTACGGGTTGAGAAGCTCGAAGACCACCACATGCACAGCGAATGGCTGGAAGTCGGCCAGGACGTGGTCGATGCCGTTGCCGCCTGCCGCGCTCGCGGTGGTCGCGTGGTGGCGGTGGGGACCACCAGCGTGCGTTCCCTGGAGAGCGCCGCCCGCGATGGCGTGCTCAAGCCGTTCAGTGGCGACACCGACATTTTCATCTTCCCGGGCCGGCCGTTTCATGTGGTCGATGCCCTGGTCACCAACTTCCATTTGCCCGAATCCACGCTGTTGATGCTGGTTTCGGCGTTCGCCGGTTATCCCGAAACCATGGCCGCCTACAAGGCTGCCGTGGACAACGGTTACCGCTTTTTCAGCTACGGTGATGCGATGTTCATCACGCGTAATCCTGCGCCGACTGCCCCTAAAGAATCGGGCCCAGAGGAAACAGTATGAGTCGCACCTGTCGTATGTCTTTCGAGCTGCTGGCCACTGATGGCAAGGCTCGTCGCGGTCGTTTGACCTTCCCGCGCGGTACCGTCGAGACCCCGGCCTTCATGCCGGTGGGCACCTACGGCACGGTCAAGGGCATGCTGCCACGGGATATCGAGGCGACTGGCGCTGAAATCATTCTGGGAAACACCTTCCACCTGTGGCTGCGCCCGGGCACGGAAGTGATCAAGAAGCACGGCGACCTGCACGATTTCATGCAGTGGAAAGGCCCGATCCTGACCGACTCCGGCGGTTTCCAGGTGTTCAGCCTGGGCGCCATGCGCAAGATCAAGGAGGAGGGCGTGACCTTCGCTTCCCCGGTCGACGGCGCCAAGGTGTTCATGGGCCCGGAAGAGTCGATGCAGGTCCAGCGCGACCTGGGCTCCGACATCGTGATGATTTTCGACGAATGCACGCCGTACCCGGCTGACGAAGACGTCGCCCGTATCTCCATGGAATTGTCCCTGCGTTGGGCCAAGCGTTCGAAAGAAGCCCATGGCGACAACACGGCGGCGCTGTTCGGTATCGTGCAGGGCGGCATGCACCAGGACCTGCGCATGCGCTCCCTGGAAGGCCTCGACAAGATCGGTTTCGACGGCCTGGCCATCGGCGGCCTGTCGGTGGGCGAGCCCAAGCACGAAATGATCAAGGTGCTGGATTACCTGCCGGGCATGATGCCGGCTGACAAACCTCGTTACCTTATGGGCGTTGGCAAACCGGAAGATCTGGTTGAGGGTGTGCGCCGCGGTGTGGACATGTTCGATTGCGTGATGCCAACCCGTAATGCCCGCAACGGGCATCTGTTCATTGATACCGGCGTGCTGAAGATCCGTAACGCGTTCCATCGCCATGATGATTCGCCGCTCGATCCGACCTGCGATTGCTATACCTGCCAGAACTTCTCCCGCGCTTATCTGCATCACCTGGACAAATGCGGCGAAATGCTGGGAAGCATGCTCAATACCATCCATAACTTGCGCCATTATCAAGTGCTTATGGCTGGTTTGCGCGAGGCTATTCAACAGGGTACATTGGCCGCCTTTGTCGATGCCTTCTACGCCAAACGCGGGCTTCCCGTGCCGCCTTTGGACTGAGTTTACTGACCCCAAGATTCAACATTTGCAACTGGAGTGCTAAATGAGCTTTTTTATCTCTAATGCCATGGCTGACGCCGCTGCACCTGCTGCCGGCCCAATGGGCGGCGGTTTCGAGTGGATTTTCCTGGTCGGTTTCCTGGTCATCTTCTACCTGATGATCTGGCGTCCACAGGCCAAGCGCGCCAAAGAGCAGAAAAACCTGCTGAGCAGCCTGCAGAAAGGCGATGAAGTTGTGACCACCGGCGGCATCGCCGGCAAGATCACTAAAGTGGCCGACGATTTCGTCGTTCTGGAAGTTTCCGACACCGTCGAAATGAAGTTCCAGAAAGGCGCCATCGCCGCCACGCTGCCAAAAGGCACGCTGAAAGCGATCTAAGTTTCAACTTCATTTTCAATCGACGGGGCGCGCAAGGCGCCCCGCGTCATAAACGGGCGGCGTGATGCTGAACAAATATCCTCTGTGGAAATACATTCTGATCCTGGCGGTGCTGGCGATCGGTCTGATTTATTCCGCTCCCAATCTTTATCCTGATGACCCGGCCATTCAGGTCAGCGGTGCAAGCACTGCGCTGCAAGTCAATCAGGCTGATCTGGATCGTGTGAGCGCTGCGCTCAAGGAATCCGGGATCAACGTCAAGGCTGCCACCCTGGCAGAGGGCGGCAAGGGCGGTCTGATTCGCCTGACCAAGGCTGAAGACCAGCTGCCGGCCAAAGACGTCGTGCGCAAGGCATTGGGTGATGACTACGTCGTTGCACTGAACCTGGCACAAACCACCCCGCAATGGCTGCGCAACCTCGCTGCGCACCCGATGAAGCTGGGTCTGGACTTGTCCGGTGGTGTGCACTTCCTGCTGGAAGTGGACATGGACAAAGCCCTCGACGCGCGCCTGAAAGTCTACGAAGGCGACGTCAAGAGTCTGTTGCGTAAAGAGAAACTGCGCTATCGCAGCCTGCCGCAACTCGATGGTGCCATTCAGCTGGGCTTCTCTGATGAAGCGACCCGCGAACAGGCCCGTTCGATCATTCGCAAGAACTTCAACGATTTCGACATTGTTCCGGCCGACCTCAATGGTCAACCGGTGCTGCGTCTGGCGATGACCCCGGCCAAGCTGGCGGAAATCCGCGAATACTCCATCAAGCAGAACTTGACCACGGTACGTAACCGCGTCAACGAGCTGGGTGTTGCCGAACCGATCGTCCAGCGTCAGGGCGCCAACCGTATCGTGGTTGAGCTGCCGGGCGTGCAGGACACCGCCGAAGCCAAGCGTATCCTCGGCAAGACGGCCAACCTCGAGTTCCGTCTGGCCGCTGAGCCTGGTGCTTCGAAAGCCACTTCCGAATCCTTCGAGTTCCGTGAGGGCAACCGTCCTCCTGCGCTCATCGAACGTGGCCTGATCATCACCGGTGACCAGGTGACTGACGCCAAGGCCGGTTTCGGTGAGCAGGGCTCGCCGGAAGTGAACATTCGCCTGGACGGTCACGGCGGCGAGCTGATGAACCGTGCGACCCGTTCGAACGTCGGTCGCAGCATGGCGGTGATCTTCATCGAGCAGCGTCCGGTTACCACTTACGTCAAGCAAGTGGTCAACGGCGTCGAGAAAGACGTGCCGGTGCAGACGTTCAAGGAGGAGAAGAAGATCATCAGCCTGGCGACCATTCAGTCGCCGCTGGGCGCGCAGTTCCGCATCACCGGCCTGAACGGCCAGGGCGAATCGTCCGAACTGGCGCTGCTGCTGCGTGCCGGTGGTCTGGCGGCGCCGATGTACTTCGCTGAAGAACGCACCATTGGCCCGAGCCTGGGTGCCGACAACATCACCAAGGGTATCGATGCATCGCTGTGGGGCATGCTGTTCGTCTCGCTGTTCATCATGGCCATCTACCGCTTCTTCGGCCTCATCGCCACCGTCGCGCTGACGGTGAACATGGTGATGCTGCTGGCCTTGATGTCGCTGCTGGGTGCAACGCTGACCCTGCCGGGTATCGCCGGTATCGTGTTGACCATGGGTATGGCGGTCGACGCCAACGTGCTGATCTTCTCGCGGATCCGTGAAGAGATCGCCGCCGGCATGACCGTGCAGCGTGCAATCAACGAAGGCTTCGGCCGGGCATTCACCGCGATTCTCGACGCCAACCTGACCACCTTGCTGGTCGGCGGCATCCTCTTTGCCATGGGCACCGGCCCGGTGAAGGGCTTCGCAGTGACCATGTCCCTCGGGATCTTTACCTCGATGTTCACGGCCATCATGGTGACCCGCGCGATGGTCAACCTGATCTTCGGCGGTCGTGACTTCAAGAAGTTGTGGATTTAAGGGGCTGCCATGTTACGTACAATCAACTTCATGGGCGTTCGCAACTTCGCGTTCGGCGTCACATTGTTCCTTACCGCACTGGCAATATTCAGTGTCTTCCATAAGGGCATGAACTGGGGCCTGGACTTCACCGGCGGTACGCTCATCGAGCTGACCTACGAGCGTCCGGCCGACGTCTCCAAGGTGCGTGAGCAGCTGGTGAGCGCCGGTTATAACGATGCGGTCGTGCAGAACTTCGGTGCAACCACCGACCTGCTGGTGCGCATGCCTGGCGAAGACCCGCAACTGGGTCACCAGGTAGCCGAAGCCTTGCAGAAGGTCGGCGGCGATAACCCGGCGACGGTCAAACGTGTCGAGTTCGTCGGCCCGCAGGTGGGTGAAGAGCTGCGCGACCAGGGCGGCCTCGGCATGCTGATGGCGCTGGGCGGGATCCTGATCTACCTGGCTTTCCGCTTTCAGTGGAAGTTCGCGGTCGGTGCGATCGTGTCCTTGATCCACGACGTGATCGTGACCATCGGTATCCTGTCGTTCTTCCAGATCACCTTCGATTTGACGGTGCTGGCGGCGGTACTGGCGATCATCGGTTACTCGCTCAATGACACCATCGTGGTATTCGACCGGGTTCGCGAGAACTTCCGGGTACTGCGCAAGGCCAGCCTGATCGAGAACATCAACATCTCGACCACGCAAACCCTGCTGCGGACCATGGCGACTTCGATCTCCACCTTGCTGGCGATCGCGGCCCTGTTGTTCTTCGGTGGCGACAACCTGTTCGGCTTCTCCATCGCCCTGTTCATTGGTGTTCTGGCGGGTACTTACTCGTCGATCTACATCGCGAACGTGGTGCTGATCTGGCTGAACCTGAGCACGGAAGACCTGATTCCTCCGGCCAATACCGAGAAGGAAGTCGACGACCGTCCTTGAAGGGCTCTCTATCCCAAGGCAGTCTTCGGGTGATGTAGTCCAAAAAAGGCGCGAGTTGAACTCGCGCCTTTTTTTGTGCTCCAAGGCAGGGAGAAGCGCGGACACGTTCCGCATGTGATGGTCCAGGAGGTTCATGTGAACAAGTCGATGCTGGTTGGTGCTGTACTGGGTGCTGTCGGTGTTACTGCCGGGGGTGCTGTGGCCACCTACAGCCTGGTTAAAAGCGGCCCGGAGTACGCACAAGTACTCGCCGTTGAGCCGGTCAAGACACAAATCAAGACTCCACGTGAAGTGTGCAAGGATGTAGCGGTCACCCGGCAGGCGCCGGTGAAAGATCAACATCAGATCGCCGGTACGGTGGTCGGTGCATTGGCAGGTGGTTTGCTGGGTAACCAGATCGGTGGCGGCACCGGTAAGAAGATCGCCACGGTCGCGGGTGCTGTCGGTGGTGGTTACGCCGGCAACAAGGTGCAGGAAGGCATGCAAGAGCGTGACACCTACACCACGACCCAGACCCGCTGTAACACGGTTAATGACATCAGCGACAAAGTTGTAGGTTACGACGTGCGGTATTCGCTGGACGGCAAGGAAGGCAAAGTGCGCATGGATCGTGATCCAGGCAACCAGATTCCGGTGGATAAGGAAGGCAAGTTGATCTTGTCGGAGAATCAGGCAGCTCAGTGATCTGCTGAAGCCGGATTAAAAAAGAAGCACCCTGCGGGGTGCTTTTTTTGTGCCCGCGATTTATGCGCCACAGCAATCCCCTGTAGGAGCGAGCTTGCTCGCGAAGAACTCAAAGGCACCGCGTTCATCCAGAATGCCCGTGTTATCGTTGACGACCATCGCGAGCGAGCTCGCTCCTACAGTGGGGTTGTGGTGTTATCGAAGGCGAATTGTAGGCATAAAAAAAGCACCCCGAAGGGTGCTTTCTCTGTCGCAGGAAGCTTAGCGCTTCAGCGAGGCCGGCAGGTGCGGCTGGATCGCCGTCAATACGGCCTTGAAGCACTTGGTGTTGCCGGCAACGACGTGGCCTTTTTCAAGGAAGTCGTGACCGCCGGTGAAGTCGCTCACCAAACCGCCGGCTTCCTGGATCAGCAGGGCGCCTGCAGCCATGTCCCACTCGGACAGGCCCGACTCCCAGAAGGCGTCGAAACGGCCGGCGGCCACGTAGGCCAGGTCCAGGCTCGCCGAGCCTGCGCGGCGGATGCCGGCGGTCTGGCCAACCAGGGCGCGGAACATGCCCAGGTAGTTGTCGAGGTTGTCCATCTGATCGTCACGGAACGGGAAGCCGGTACCCAGCAGGGCGCCGTCCAGGCTGGTGCGGCCGCTGACGCGCAGGCGACGACCGTTCAGTTGAGCGCCGCGACCACGGCTGGCGGTGAATTCTTCCTGGCGAACCGGGTCCAGGACAACAGCGTGTTCCAGGCGACCGCGGTATTTGCAGGCGATGCTGACAGCGAAATGAGGAATGCCGCGCAGGAAGTTGGTGGTGCCGTCCAGTGGATCGATGATCCACAGGTACTCTTCGCCTTCGATGCCGGTGCCGGCGTGCATGCCGGTCTCTTCACCCAGGATCGAGTGGTTCGGGTAGGCCTTGCGCAGGGCGTCGATGATTTTCTGTTCGGCGGCGCGATCCACCTCGGATACGTAATCCTTGGCGTCTTTTTCGTCGACCTTGATGGTATCCAGGCGCTCGATGGAGCGGAAGATCAATTCACTGGCGCTGCGGGCGGCGCGCAGCGCGATATTCAGCATGGGCTGCATGGATGTGTCACCTAAGGTTGTTAAAGAAAGCCGGGCATTCTATCAGAAAGTTTCTACAGGAGAAGGACGACGTTCGCTTTCATGGCTTAACGGTAGGATGAGCTGTAAGATTCTGCTCCCGATTATTGTGTTCGAGAGCGCCTCCCTTGCTGCAAAACATTCGTGTCGTCCTGGTCAATACCAGCCATCCGGGCAATATCGGCGGGGCTGCGCGTGCCATGAAGAACATGGGGCTGTCGCGGCTGGTGCTGGTCGAGCCGCGCCTGTTCCCGCATCACGAGGCCGATGCCCGTGCCTCCGGTGCCGGGGACATCCTTGAAAACGCGCAAGTCGTCGCCACCTTGGAAGATGCCCTGGTCGGCTGCAACCTGGTGCTCGGTACCAGCGCCCGCGACCGGCGCATTCCCTGGCCGTTGCTCGATCCCCGCGAATGCGGAACGAAGGTGGTCGAGGAAGCCGGGCAGGGTGCGGAAATTGCCCTGGTGTTCGGTCGTGAAGATTCCGGCCTGACCAACGAAGAGCTGCAGCGATGTCATTATCACGTGCACATTCCATCGGACCCTGAGTTCAGTTCGCTGAACCTTGGGGCGGCGGTGCAGGTATTGGGTTATGAAGTGCGCATGTCCTGGCTGGCGGCCCAAGGTCAGCCGAGCAAGGTCGAGAAGGAAGAAGTGGCTTCGGTCAAAAGCGCTGAGCTTGCGACCATGGACGAGCTGGAGCGATTCTATGAGCACCTGGAGCAGACCCTGGTGGCCATCGAATTCCTCGATCCGGAAAAGCCACGGCACTTGATGGCGCGCCTGCGCCGGTTGTACGGACGCAGCTCGGTCAGCCGGGCGGAAATGAATATTTTGCGTGGCATCCTCACGGAAACCCAGAAAGCGGCCCGTGGTGAGCTCCTTAAGCGGAAGGATTAATGATGTTCGAGCGTTTGCGTGAAGATATCCAGAGCGTATTCCACCGAGACCCGGCGGCGCGTAACGCTTTTGAAGTCCTGACCTGCTACCCCGGCATGCATGCCATCTGGATTCACCGTTTGTCGGCAATGCTGTGGCGCGCGGACCTGAAATGGCTGGCGCGGCTGGTGTCGAACTTCGGGCGCTGGTTGACTGGGATCGAGATCCATCCGGGTGCCAAGGTCGGTCGACGCTTCTTCATTGACCATGGCATGGGCATCGTTATCGGTGAAACCGCCGAGATTGGCGATGACGTCACTATTTACCAGGGCGTGACCCTGGGCGGCACCAGCTGGAACAAGGGCAAGCGTCACCCGACCTTGGGTGATGGCGTCGTGGTCGGGGCGGGCGCGAAGGTGCTGGGCCCGTTCACTGTCGGTGCCGGGGCCAAGGTGGGTTCCAATGCCGTCGTGACCAAGGAAGTGCCGCCGGGTGCCACTGTGGTAGGTATTCCGGGGCGGATCATCGTCAAGCCCGACGAAGAGCAGGACGCCAAGCGCAAGGCCATGGCCGAGAAAATCGGCTTCGATGCCTACGGCGTGACTGAAGACATGCCCGACCCGGTGGCGCGTGCCATTGGTCAGCTGCTCGATCACCTGCAGGCGGTCGATGGGCGTCTGGAGGGGATGTGCGGGGCGTTGAAGGACCTGGGCAGCAATTACTGTGCGAAAGATCTGCCTGAGCTGCGCGAAGAAGACTTCGCGTGTGTGAAGGACAAGGATCAGAGTCAGGCCAGCTAGACCGAGTCGCTCCCTTCAAGAGCAAGTCGAATCGTCGCACCGCCACTCCCACATTTGAAACGCATTCCCCTGTGGGAGCGGGCTTGCTCGCGAAGAGCGGTAACTCGGTATTGCTGGCTGTCCACAGCCAGGCTTTGCTATGATGCTGCCGCTCTTTTGCGGGTAAACCTGACTAAAGTACTAGGTCTTATAGTTGACTTAAATACTCGGGAATTGCATACTCGCCTCATTCCGAACTCCGTGGTAATTGTCCATGCGACTGACTACAAAAGGCCGATACGCCGTGACCGCCATGCTCGATCTGGCATTGCACGCGCAGCACGGGCCCGTGTCCCTGGCCGATATCTCCGAGCGCCAAGGCATCTCCCTGTCGTACCTCGAACAGCTTTTCGCCAAATTGCGCCGCAGCAATCTGGTGTCCAGCGTGCGCGGTCCGGGCGGTGGCTACCAATTGTCCCGCGACATGCAGGGCATCCAGGTCGCCCAGGTGATCGATGCAGTGAACGAATCGGTCGATGCAACCAAATGCCAAGGGCAGGGTGATTGCCATTCCGGCGACACTTGCCTGACTCACCACTTGTGGTGCGATCTGAGCCTGCAGATTCACGAATTTCTGAGCGGTATCAGCTTGGCTGATCTTGTGACTCGCCGTGAGGTGCAAGAAGTAGCCCAGCGTCAGGACCAACGCCGTTGCAACAGCAAGGCGCCACGCCTGGACAAGATTGAAGCGTCCGCCGTCGAATGACAGCCGAAGAGCTAGCGGCACGCCAGCCAGCCTGATTTAGGAGATAGTCCATGAAATTGCCGATTTACCTTGATTACTCTGCGACCACCCCGGTTGATCCGCGTGTTGCGCAAAAAATGAGTGAATGCCTGCTGGTCGACGGAAACTTCGGTAACCCGGCGTCCCGTTCCCACGTGTTCGGCTGGAAAGCCGAAGAGTCCGTCGAAAACGCCCGTCGTCAGGTCGCTGACCTGGTCAACGCCGACCCGCGTGAAATCGTCTGGACCTCCGGTGCCACCGAGTCCGACAACCTGGCAATCAAGGGTGCGGCGCATTTCTATGCCACCAAGGGCAAGCACCTGATCACCACCAAGATCGAGCACAAGGCTGTCCTGGATACCATGCGCCAACTGGAGCGTGAAGGTTTCGAAGTGACCTACATCGAGCCTCGTACCGATGGCCTGGTGACCCCTGAGATGATCGAAGCCGAACTGCGCGACGACACCATCCTGGTTTCGGTCATGCACGTGAACAACGAAATCGGCACCATCAACGACATCGCAGCGATCGGCGAACTGCTCCGTTCCAAGGGCATCCTGTTCCACGTCGACGCCGCTCAGTCCACTGGCAAGGTCGAGATCGACCTTTCGAAGCTGAAAGTCGACATGATGTCGTTCTCCGCCCACAAGACCTACGGTCCTAAAGGCATCGGCGCCCTGTACGTAAGCCGCAAGCCGCGCGTACGTATCGAGGCGACCATGCACGGTGGCGGCCACGAACGCGGTATGCGTTCCGGCACCCTGGCGACCCACCAGATCGTCGGCATGGGTGAAGCTTTCCGCGTAGCCAAGGAAGACATGGCTGCCGAGAACGCACGCATCAAGGCGTTGAGCGACCGTTTCTACAAGCAGGTCGAGCACCTGGAAGAGCTGTACGTCAACGGCAGCATGACCGCCCGCGTTCCGCACAACCTGAACCTGAGCTTCAACTACGTTGAAGGCGAGTCGCTGATCATGGCGCTCAAGGACCTGGCGGTTTCGTCCGGTTCGGCTTGCACTTCGGCGTCCCTTGAGCCTTCGTACGTGCTGCGTGCCCTGGGCCGCAACGACGAACTGGCCCACAGTTCGATCCGTTTCACCTTCGGCCGCTTCACCACCGAAGAAGAAATCGACTACGCCGCGCAGAAAGTCTGCGAGGCCGTTATCAAGCTGCGCGCTCTGTCGCCGCTCTGGGACATGTACAAAGACGGCGTCGATATCTCGAAGATCGAGTGGGCGGCACACTAACTATAGAAGCCGCCGGATACAGGTCCTGTAGCAACGCGGCGGTAAACGCAGCGCAACTGCAGGGCCTCAAGAGCGGCCCCGATGAGTGAGGATTGAGAATCATGTCTTACAGCGAAAAGGTCATCGACCACTACGAAAACCCGCGCAACGTCGGCAAGATGGACGCGGAAGACCCTGATGTCGGCACCGGCATGGTCGGCGCTCCGGCGTGCGGCGACGTGATGCGCCTGCAGATCAAGGTCAACGACGCCGGCATCATCGAAGATGCCAAGTTCAAGACTTACGGCTGCGGTTCGGCTATCGCTTCCAGCTCCCTCGCCACCGAGTGGATGAAGGGCAAGACTCTGGACGAAGCGGAAACCATCAAGAACACCCAGCTGGCTGAAGAACTGGCCCTGCCGCCAGTGAAAATTCACTGCTCGGTACTCGCTGAAGACGCCATCAAGGCCGCTGTACGCGATTACAAGCAGAAGAAAGGCTTGATCTGATTTTCGAGTTTTGGCGACGAGTAAGGAGTCACCGATGGCTATCAGCATGACAGAAGCGGCTGCTCGACACGTGCGGCGCTCCCTCGACGGGCGCGGCAAAGGTGAAGGGATTCGTCTGGGTGTTCGCACCACAGGCTGTTCCGGCCTTGCCTACGTGCTGGAGTTTGTCGACGAGGTGGTTGCAGAGGACCAGGTGTTCGAAAGTCACGGCGAAAAAGTGATCATCGACCCGAAAAGTCTGGCCTACCTGGACGGCACCGAGCTCGATTTCGTCAAGGAAGGGTTGAACGAAGGCTTCAAGTTCAACAACCCCAACGTACGCGGTGAATGTGGCTGCGGCGAAAGCTTCAACATCTGAGGCTTGTCGTGGGTACTCCTTGTCATTTTGCTTTATTTGAGCTGCAACCGAGTTTCGATCTGGACCTCGATCAGCTGGCTACGCGCTACCGAGAGTTGGCGCGCGGCGTTCATCCGGACCGCTTTGCTGACGCTTCCGAGCGCGAGCAGCGGTTGGCGCTGGAGCAATCCGCGAGCCTCAACGAGGCCTACCAGACGCTCAAGAGTCCACCCAAGCGCGCGCGTTACCTGCTCGCCTTGAATGGTGGCGAGCTGCCGCTGGAGGTCACGGTGCATGATCCGGAGTTTCTGCTGCAACAGATGGAGTTGCGCGAAGAGCTCGAAGACCTGCAGGACAGCGCCGACCTCAATGGCGTTGCCGTCTTCAAACGTCGCCTGAAGGCTGCCCAGGATGAACTGAACCAAAGCTTCGCAGCTTGCTGGAACGATGCTGCGCACCGTGAACGGGCCGAACGCCTGATGCGGCGCATGCAGTTCCTCGACAAGCTCACCTACGAAGTGCGCCAGTTAGAAGAGCGCCTCGACGATTAACCCAGTGCCGCTCCGGTCGCACGCCTGATATACAGATAAGTCCTGATAACGATGGCCCTACTGCAGATCGCCGAACCCGGCCAAAGTCCTCAACCGCACCAGCGTCGTCTGGCTGTGGGGATCGACTTGGGCACTACCAATTCGCTGGTCGCTGCATTGCGCAGTGGTCTTTCCGAGCCACTTGCCGACGCAGAAGGGCGGGTCATCCTGCCGTCTGCCGTGCGCTACCACGCCGATCGCGTCGAGGTTGGCGAATCCGCCAAACTGGCCGCCGCTACCGATCCCCTGAACACCGTGCTGTCGGTCAAGCGCTTGATGGGTCGTGGTCTGTCCGACGTCAAGCAGCTTGGTGATCAGTTGCCATACCGCTTTGTCGATGGCGAGTCGCACATGCCGTTCATCGAGACGATCCAGGGCCCGAAAAGCCCGGTCGAAGTCTCTGCCGATATCCTCAAGGTCTTGCGTCAGCGTGCTGAAGCGACCCTGGGTGGCGAACTGGTGGGTGCGGTGATCACTGTTCCGGCCTATTTCGACGACGCTCAGCGTCAAGCCACCAAGGACGCGGCCAAGCTGGCCGGTCTGAACGTGCTGCGCTTGCTCAATGAGCCGACCGCGGCAGCCGTGGCTTACGGTCTGGACCAGCACGCTGAAGGCCTGGTCGCGATTTACGACCTGGGCGGCGGCACCTTCGATATTTCGATTCTGCGCCTGACCGGCGGTGTCTTCGAAGTTTTGGCTACCGGAGGCGACAGCGCCCTGGGTGGCGACGACTTCGACCACGCGATCGCTGGCTGGATCATCGAGAGCGCTGGCCTGTCCGCCGACCTCGATCCGGGTGCGCAGCGCAACTTGCTGCAAACCGCCTGTGCGGCCAAGGAAGCCCTGACCAATGCTGCGGCCGTTGAAGTGGCCCATGGCGACTGGAAAGCCGAGCTGACCCGCGAAGCCTTCAACGCGCTGATCGAGCCGATGGTCGCTCGCAGCCTGAAAGCCTGCCGTCGTGCGGTGCGTGATTCAGGTATCGAACTGGAAGACGTGCATGCCGTGGTCATGGTCGGTGGTTCGACTCGCGTTCCTCGCGTTCGTGACGCCGTCGCCGAAGCCTTTGGTCGCCAGCCGCTGACTGAAATCGACCCGGATCAAGTGGTAGCCATCGGTGCTGCGATCCAGGCCGATACCCTGGCCGGCAACAAGCGTGACGGCGGCGAGTTGCTGCTGTTGGACGTGATTCCGCTGTCCCTGGGGCTGGAAACCATGGGCGGTCTGATGGAGAAGGTGATTCCGCGCAACACCACCATCCCCGTCGCCCGCGCCCAGGACTTCACTACTTATAAAGACGGCCAGTCGGCCATGGCCATCCACGTATTGCAGGGCGAGCGCGAGCTGATCAGCGACTGCCGCTCCCTGGCGCGCTTCGAATTGCGCGGCATTCCGGCGATGGTGGCTGGCGCGGCGAAGATCCGCGTGACCTTCCAGGTCGATGCTGACGGTCTGCTCAGCGTTTCCGCCCGTGAACTGGGTTCGGGCGTTGAGGCGAGCATTCAGGTCAAGCCGTCCTACGGCCTGACCGACGGCGAAATCGCCAGGATGCTCAAGGACTCGTTCCAGCACGCCAATGACGACAAGGTTGCCCGCGTGCTGCGCGAACAGCAGGTCGACGCCCAGCGCCTGATCGAAGCGGTGCAGGCCGCTCTGGAGGCGGATGGCGAGCGTTTGCTCGATGCCGAAGAGCGCCTGGTCATCGACATGCAGGTGCAGGAACTGACCGAACTGATGAATGGTACCGATGGTTACGCCATCGAGCAGCAGACCAAGCGTCTGTCGCAAGTGACCGACGCCTTTGCTGCCCGCCGCCTGGACTCGACGGTGAAAGCCGCGCTGGCGGGGCGCAACCTGAATGAGATTGAGGAATAACGATGCCGCAGGTCATTTTTCTGCCACACGAGAAGTTTTGCCCCGAAGGCATGGTTGTGGAGGCTGAGACCGGTACGTCCATCCTCGAGCTGGCCCATGAGCACCATATCGAGATGGAAAGTGCCTGTGGCGGCGTCTGCGCCTGCACCACCTGCCACTGCATCATCCGCGAGGGTTTCGACTCGCTGGAAGAGGCTGACGAGCTGGAAGAGGACTATCTTGACAAGGCTTGGGGGCTGGAAGCTCAATCGCGCCTGGGTTGCCAGGCCAAGGTCGGTACCGAAGACCTGACCGTCGAAATTCCGAAGTACTCGCTCAACCACGCAGCCGAGGCAGCGCACTGATTCAAGGAATTGTCATGAAACTCAAGTGGACTGATGTGCTGGAGATCGCGATCCAGCTGGCTGAAAGCAAGCCGGATGTGGATCCGCGTTACGTGAACTTCGTCGATCTGCACCAGTGGGTGCTGGCATTGCCGGGGTTCAGCGATGATCCGACCCGCGGTGGCGAGAAGGTGCTTGAAGCCATTCAGGCCGCCTGGATCGAAGAAGCGGACTGAGTCTGCACCGTACGCAGTTAGGCAATACCCGAGAACCCGCGTATAATTCGCGGGTTTAATTTTTCGTAAATTACCGTTTCTGGAGTTACACCATGGCTGTTCAACGTACTTTCTCCATCATCAAGCCTGACGCCGTTGCAAAAAACGTTATCGGCGAGATCACCACTCGTTTCGAAAAAGCTGGCCTGCGCGTTGTAGCTTCGAAGCTGAAGCAACTGTCCAAAGCCGAAGCTGAAGGCTTCTACGCTGAGCACAGCGCTCGTGGTTTCTTCAACGACCTGGTTGCTTTCATGATCTCCGGTCCGGTTGTCGTTCAGGTTCTGGAAGGCGAAAACGCTATCGCTCTGAACCGTGAGCTGATGGGCGCTACCAACCCTAAAGAAGCTGCTGCCGGCACCATCCGTGCTGACTTCGCTGACTCCATCGACGCCAACGCTGTACACGGTTCGGACTCCGAAGCCGCTGCCGCTCGCGAAATCTCGTACTTCTTCGCAGCTACTGAAGTAACCACTCGCTAAGCATTGGCTTAAGAGTGAAGGTGAATCCATGACTACATCGACTGTAAAAATTAACCTGCTGGGTCTGACTCAGCTGGAAATGGAAAAATTCTTCGACTCAATCGGGGAGAAGCGTTTCCGTGCCGGTCAGGTAATGAAATGGATTCACCATTTTGGCGTCGATGATTTCGATGCCATGACGAACGTCAGCAAGGCCTTGCGTGAAAAACTCAAGGTTGTTGCTGAGGTCCGTGGTCCGGAAGTGGTCAGCGAGGACATCTCCAGCGACGGCACCCGCAAGTGGGTGGTGCGCGTGGCGTCCGGCAGCTGCGTCGAGACCGTGTACATTCCCCAGGGCAAGCGCGGCACCTTGTGCGTTTCGTCCCAGGCAGGCTGTGCCCTGGATTGCAGTTTCTGCTCCACCGGCAAGCAAGGCTTCAACAGCAACCTCACCGCCGCCGAAGTCATCGGCCAGGTGTGGATTGCCAACAAATCCTTTGGCAGCGTCCCGGCAACCGTCGACCGTGCCATCACCAACGTGGTGATGATGGGCATGGGTGAGCCGCTGCTGAACTTCGACAACGTCGTCGCGGCCATGCATTTGATGATGGACGACCTGGGCTACGGCATTTCCAAGCGCCGTGTGACCCTGTCGACCTCCGGCGTGGTGCCGATGATCGATGAGCTCTCCAAGCACATCGACGTCTCGCTGGCGTTGTCCCTGCACGCACCGAATGACGCATTGCGTAACCAATTGGTGCCGATCAACAAGAAGTATCCGCTTAAGATGCTGCTCGAGTCGTGCCAGCGCTACATGTCGAATCTCGGCGAAAAGCGCGTGCTGACCATTGAGTACACCTTGCTCAAAGACATCAATGACAAGGTCGAGCACGCGGTGGAAATGATCGAGCTGCTGAAGAACATCCCGTGCAAGATCAACCTGATCCCGTTCAACCCGTTCCCGCATTCCGGTTACGAGCGTCCGAGCAATAATGCGATTCGTCGTTTTCAGGATCAGCTTCACCATGCAGGTTTCAATGTCACCGTCCGCACCACCCGTGGTGAAGACATCGACGCCGCATGTGGTCAATTGGTAGGGCAGGTGCTGGATCGCACCCGTCGCAGCGAGCGTTATATCGCCGTGCGTGAACTCAACGCCGACAGCGATGTAGCGCAAGACGCCGCGAAATAACCAAGAGAGGAACTCTATGTCCCTGCGCTTTGCGCTGCTTTTGCTGTTGGCCAGCCTGTGTGCTGGCTGCGTGCTTTCGGGCGATTACAACCCGATGAAGACCAGCAAGGGCCGCGATGAAGCGCGTCAGGCATATGTGCAACTCGGTATCGGGTATTTGCAACAAGGCATGACCGAGCGCGCCAAGGTTCCGCTGAAGAAAGCGTTGGATCTGGATGGCTCCGACCCTGATGCCAATGCGGCGTTGGGGCTGGTGTTCCAGGCCGAGATGGAACCGGAACTTGCCGACGAGCATTTTCGCAAGGCGCTGGCTTCTCGTCCCGCCGATGCACGAATCCTCAATAACTACGGCAGTTTTCTGTTCGAGCAGAAGCGTTACAAGGAAGCCTACGAGCGCTTTGAACAAGCCGCTGCCGATACCCTGTATCCTGAGCGTTCGCGGGTGTTCGAGAACCTGGGCATGACCGCTGCAATGCTCGGTCAGCGCGATCTGGCCCTGCAGCAACTGGAAAAAGCCCTGCGCCTGAACCGCCAACAACCTCGTGCATTGCTGGAAATGGCTGAGTTGTCTTACGAAGACAGGCATTATGTGCCCGCGCGTGACTATTACGACCGTTTTAGCCAGCTCTCCGAACAAAATGCACGTAGTCTGTTGCTCGGCATTCGGCTGGCAAAAGTGTTCGAAGACCGCGACAAGGCCGCAAGTGCCGGCCTGCAACTAAAAAGACTCTATCCCGGTACGCCGGAATATCAGCAATACCTGTCGGAGCAATGATGAAAGCGGCGCATCCCGAAGTTGTAGCAGCGAATCGCGTAAACCCCGGTGAGATTTTGCGCCAGGCCCGCGAAAGCAATGGCTGGTCGCTGGCCGAAGTGGCCCTCAAGCTCAACCTCACCACCACTTCCCTGAGCAATCTGGAAGCAGGCGCCTTTGACAAGCTGCCCGGGCATACTTTTGCCCGTGGTTACATTCGTGCCTATGCCAAATTGCTCGGCATGGACCAGGCCGTTCTGGTCCAGCAATTCGATCAATCCACCGGTACCGATTCCCAGGGCAGCAGTGTTCACAGCCTGGGTCGCATCGAAGAACCGGTCCGGGTTTCCCACACCATTTTGCGAATCGTCAGCCTGCTGTTGCTGGTCGCGGTGATTGGCGGCGGTTTTGTCTGGTGGCAGGATCAGACCTCGATGCGCACCAAGGACCTGATCGGTCTGGCACCAGAGCACGTTGAAGTCGAAGGCGCCGACGGTACGACACAGATTCATCCGCTGGACGAGCCGGAAGACCAGGCCGTCGTGGAAGGTCAGACCGAAGGCGGAACCGCCCTCGCGCTGCCACAGGCCGACGCTCCGGCTGAAGCACCAGAGCAGGCTCAAGCGACTGCACCCGTCGCCCCGGCAGCGCCGACCACACCAGCCGTACCCGCGCACACCACGCCGGCAACTCCGGTTCCGGCAGCTCCTGCTGTCCCGGCCCCTGTGGTGACTGCACCGGTGGCCCCTGTCGCTCCGGCTCCTGCTCCAGCGGTAGCCGCGCCAGTGGCCGGTCAAGGCCAGGTCAAGGTGCAGTTCACCGCCGATTGCTGGACACAAGTGACCGACGGTAGCGGCAAGGTGCTGTTCAGCGGTCTCAAACGCAAAGGCGACAGCCTGGCAGTCAATGGCAAACCACCGTTTACCGTGCGCCTGGGCTTTGCCCGCGGCGCTCAGGTCAGCTACAACGGCCAGCCGGTTGATGTCGCTCCGTTCACCAGTGGCGAGACTGCTCGCCTGAAATTGGGTCAATAAGTCATGCACGGCGAATCTCCAATCAAACGTCGCGAATCCCGCAAGATCTGGGTCGGTAACGTGCCTGTTGGCGGCGATGCGCCTATCGCTGTGCAGAGCATGACCAACAGCGACACCAACGATGTCGCGGCCACTGTCGCGCAAATCAATCGCCTGGAAGCGGCCGGCGTCGATATCGTGCGGGTCTCCGTACCGGACATGGACGCCGCCGAAGCCTTCGGCAAGATCAAGCAGCTGGTCAAAGTACCCCTGGTTGCCGACATTCACTTCGACTACCGGATCGCTTTGCGCGTAGCCGAACTGGGTGTCGATTGCCTGCGGATCAACCCGGGCAATATCGGTCGCGAAGACCGCGTGCGTGCGGTGGTGGATGCCGCCCGTGACCGCGGTATCCCGATCCGTATCGGCGTCAACGCCGGTTCCCTGGAAAAAGACCTGCAAAAGAAATACGGCGAGCCGACCCCGGCTGCGCTGGTCGAGTCTGCCTTGCGTCACGTCGAGCACCTTGAACGCCTGAACTTCCAGGACTTCAAGGTCAGCGTGAAAGCCTCCGATGTGTTCATGGCCGTCGAAGCCTACCGCTTGCTGGCCAAGGAAATCGTCCAGCCGCTGCACCTGGGCATCACTGAAGCCGGTGGATTGCGTTCCGGTACGGTGAAATCTGCCGTGGGCCTCGGTATGCTGCTCGCCGAAGGGATTGGCGATACTATCCGCATCTCGTTGGCGGCCGACCCGGTCGAGGAAGTGAAAGTCGGCTACGACATTCTCAAATCCCTGCACCTGCGTTCCCGTGGCATCAACTTCATCGCCTGCCCGAGCTGCTCGCGGCAGAACTTCGATGTGGTCAAGACCATGAACGAGCTGGAAGGGCGCCTCGAGGATTTGCTGGTGCCGCTGGATGTCGCGGTTATCGGTTGCGTGGTCAACGGCCCGGGCGAAGCCAAGGAAGCCCATATCGGCTTGACCGGTGGCACGCCGAACCTGATTTACATCGACGGCAAGCCGTCGCAGAAGCTGACGAATGACAATCTGGTGGATGAGCTTGAACGCTTGATCCGCCAGAAAGCGGCCGAAAAGGTCGAAGCTGACGCTGCCGTTATCGCGCGCGGCTGAACCTGACTGAAGAGCCGAACGAATTTAAGGATTTATAGTGAGCAAGTCTCTGCAAGCCATTCGTGGCATGAACGACATCCTGCCCGAGCAGACCCCTCTGTGGCGTCATTTCGAAGGCACCGTTTCGCGCCTGCTGGATAACTACGGTTACAAGCAGATCCGCATGCCGATCGTCGAGTTCACCGAACTGTTCAAGCGTTCCATCGGTGAAGTGACCGACATCGTCGAAAAAGAGATGTACACCTTCGACGACCGCAACGGCGACTCCCTGACCCTGCGCCCTGAAGGCACGGCGGCCTGTGTGCGCGCGGTGCTGGAACACGGCATCACCGGCGGCGGCCAGGTTCAGAAACTCTGGTACATCGGCCCGATGTTCCGCCACGAGCGTCCGCAGAAAGGCCGTTATCGCCAGTTCCATCAGATCGGTGTCGAAGTGTTCAACCTCGACGGTCCGGACATCGACGCCGAGTTGATCGTGCTGACCTGGCGCCTGTGGGGCGAGCTGGGCATCCGCGATGCGGTGAAACTCGAGCTCAACAGCCTGGGCACCAGCGAGTCCCGTGGTCGTTATCGCGAAGCACTGGTCGAGTTCCTGTCGCAACACCTGGACAAGCTGGACGAAGACAGCCAGCGCCGCCTGAAGACCAACCCGTTGCGGGTCCTGGACACCAAGAACGCCGAGACACAGGCGATTCTGGTCGATGCGCCGAAAATGGCCGACTACCTCGACGAAGAGTCCCGTGTGCACTTCGAGGGCCTCAAGGCTCGTCTGGACGCCGCCGGCATTCCTTACGTGATCAACCCGAAGCTGGTTCGCGGGCTGGATTACTACAGCAAGACCGTTTTCGAATGGGTCACCGACAAACTCGGCGCCCAGGGCACCGTGTGTGCCGGTGGCCGTTACGACGGCCTGGTGGAGCAGATGGGCGGCAAGCCGACCGCCGGTGTTGGCTTTGCCATGGGCATCGAACGCCTGGTGCTGCTGCTGGAAACCCTGGAGCAGATCCCGCAAGAGATCTCCCGGCAGGTCGACGTCTACCTCTGTGCCTTCGGTGAAGCTGCCGAACTGGCCGGCCTGACCCTGGCGGAGCGCGTTCGTGATCAGTTGCCCAACCTGCGCCTGCAAGTGAATGCCGGCGCCGGCAGTTTCAAAAGCCAGTTCAAGAAGGCCGACAAGAGCGGCGCGCTGTACGCGCTGATCCTCGGTGACGACGAAATGGCCCAGCAAGTGGTAGGTTTCAAACCCCTGCGTGGCCAGGGCGAACAACAAAGCATTGCCTGGGATGCGCTTGCAGCACACCTGGCCACCTGCGTCGTGCAGGGTTGAAGCTGTCTAAACAGCCGAATTAGCGATTAAGGAGTATTGGGGTGTCGAGTACCGAAGACGAACATCTGGCGGATTTCAAGGAGTGGTGGTCACGCAACGGCAAGCCCCTGGTAACTGGCGGCCTGTTGGCGCTGGTCATCGTGTTCGGCTGGCAGGCGTTCCAGAAATATCAGAGCAATCAGTCGCAAGGCGCCTCGATTCTCTATCAGCAATTGCTCGAAACCACGCTGACGCCTGACGGCAAGCCTGATGCGGCCCGTGTTTCGGACCTGGCCGGCAAGCTCAACAGCGAGTTCGGCGGCAGCGCCTACGCGCAGTACGGCAGCCTGTTTGTGGCCAAGGTAGCGGTCGACAGCGGCAAGCTGGACGACGCGGCCACCGAGCTCAAAGCCATTGTCGCCAAACCGGCCAACCCGGCGCTGGGCGAAATCGCCCGTCAGCGTCTGGCCCAGGTACTCGGCGCGCAGAACAAGGCCGACGAAGCACTGAAGCTTCTCGAAGGCGATGCCGACAAGGCATTCCTGGCCACTCGCGAAGAGCTCAAGGGCGACCTGCTGGTGCAGCTGGGTCGTACCGACGAGGCGAGCGCGGCGTATCAAAAAGCCAAGGCGGCACTGTCGGATGAAGCGGCGGTCGGTGGCCTGCAAATCAAGCTGGACGACCTGGCCAAAGGGGATGCGTGACGTGATTCGTTGGAAACATGCAGCATTGCTGGCTCTGGCCTTGTTGGCCGCGGGTTGCAGCAGCAACAGCAAAAAAGAACTGCCTCCGGCCGAACTGGTCGACTTCAAGGAAGAGGTGGTTCTGCAGAAGCAGTGGAGTCGTTCGATCGGTGACGGTCAGGGCGAATCCTACAACATGCTGGTTCCGGCCATCGATGGCGATACCATCTATGCCGCCGACGTCACTGGCGTGTTGATGGCGATGGACCGCAACACCGGCGACGTCAAATGGAAGAAAGACCTCGAGCTGCCTGTCTCCGGCGCCGTTGGCGTAGCTTACGGTCTGGTCACCATTGGTACGATCAAGGGTGAAATCGTTGCCCTGGACGCGATCAACGGTGAAGAAAAGTGGCGCGCTCGCGTGTCCAGCGAAGTACTGGCGCCGCCAGCCAACAACGGTGACGTCGTGGTGGTTCAGACCCAGGACGATCGTCTGATCGGCCTGGATGCCTCCACCGGTAACCGTCGCTGGATCTATGACAGCACGCCTGCGGTACTGACCCTGCGTGGTACTAGTGCGCCGATCGTGACCAACCGCCTTGCGGTGGCTGGCCTGTCGACCGGTAAAGTGGTTGCCGTGGACATCTCCAACGGCGTGCCTGTGTGGGAACAGCGCGTAGCGATCCCGCAAGGTCGTTCGGAGCTGGAGCGCGTGGTCGACATCGACGGTGGCTTGCTGCTGTCGGGCGAGACGCTGTATGTCGCCAGCTATCAGGGGCGCGTTGCCGCTCTGGACTTGCAAAGCGGCCGTCAGCTCTGGCAGCGTGATGCTTCCAGCTATTCCGGTGTCGCCCAGGGTTTCGGTACCGCTTATGTGAGCCTGTCTTCGGGCACCGTTGAAGGCATCGACGAGCGTTCCACCACAGCCTTGTGGAGCAACGACTCTCTGGCCCGCCGTCAACTGTCGGCTCCGGAAGTGTTCTCCAGCTACGTTGCAGTCGGTGACCTGGAAGGTTACCTGCACCTGCTGAGTCAGGTGGATGGTCGTTTCGTCGGCCGCGAGCGCATCGACAGCGACGGCCTGCGTGCCCGTCCGCTGGTGGTGGGTGACACGATTTATGTGTATGGCAACAGCGGCAAACTGGAAGCCCTGACCATTAAGTAAAGGTTTGACTATGCTTGGGGTTAACCCCCCAGGCTGCTTCACTTGTAGGAGCGAGCTCGCTCGCGATGGACGTCAACGATTACGTTTGCTGTCTGAATAAACGCGGTGTTTTTGCGTTTTTCGCGAGCAAGCTCGCTCCTACAGTGATTGCCCCGAGCACCAGCCGCTGCCTCGCAGCGGCTTTTGTATTTTCTGAAATAACGAAGTGGAGAGCCGCATGGTTCCCGTAATCGCCCTGGTGGGCCGACCAAACGTCGGCAAGTCCACCTTGTTCAACCGCCTGACCAGGACTCGTGACGCCATCGTCGGCGACTTGTCCGGTCTGACCCGTGATCGCCAGTACGGTGAGGCCAAGTGGCAAGGGCGTTCCTACATTCTGATCGACACCGGCGGTATCTCCGGTGACGAGCACGGTATGGACGAAAAGATGGCCGAGCAGTCGCTGCTGGCCATCGAAGAAGCAGATGTCGTTCTGTTCCTGGTAGATGCCAAGGCCGGCTTCACCGCCGCCGACCAGATGATCGCCGAGCATTTGCGCAAGCGTAACAAGCGTTCCTACGTGGTTGCCAACAAGGTCGACAACATCGACCCGGAAATGGCCCGCGCCGAATTCGCTCCGTTGGGCATGGGCCACGCGATCCCGATCGCCGGTGCTCATGGTCGTGGCATCACCCAGATGCTGGAAATCGCCCTGAGTGACTTCCCGAAAGACGACGACGAGCTGGAAGAAGGCGAGGAAGAAGACGTCGCCGAAGGCGAGGAAGCCAAGCGCATTCCTGGCCCAAGCGAAAAAGACGGGATCAAGATCGCGATCATCGGCCGGCCGAACGTCGGCAAGTCGACCCTGGTCAACCGCATGCTCGGGGAAGACCGGGTAATCGTCTACGACCAACCCGGCACCACCCGCGACAGTATCTACATCCCGTTCGAGCGTAACGACGAGAAGTACACGCTGATCGACACCGCCGGTGTGCGCAAGCGCGGCAAGATCCACGAAGAAGTCGAAAAGTTCTCCGTGGTCAAAACCCTGCAAGCGATCAAAGACGCCAACGTGGTGATCTTCGTGATGGACGCCCGCGAAGGCGTGGTGGACCACGACCTCAACCTGCTGGGCTTTGCCCTCGAGGCCGGTCGTGCATTGGTCATCGCGATCAACAAGTGGGACGGCATGACGCCGAGCGAGCGCGACTTCGTCAAGATCGAGTTGCAGCGTCGCCTGTTCTTCGTCGAGTTTGCCGATATTCACTTTATCTCGGCACTGCACGGCACCGGCGTGGGCAACCTCTACGCGTCGGTACAGAACTCGTTCAAGTCCGCAGTAACCCGCTGGCCGACCAACCGCCTGACCCAGATCCTGGAAGATGCAGTCGGTGAGCACGCCCCTCCGATGGTCAACAACCGCCGGATCAAGCTGCGTTACGCCCACTTGGGTGGTGCGAACCCGCCGATCATCGTGATTCACGGCAACCAGATCGAGAAGGTGCCGAAGTCTTACGTTCGTTACCTGGAAAACACTTACCGTCGTGTCCTGAAGCTGGTCGGTACGCCGATCCGCATCGAGTTCAAGGGTGGCGAGAACCCGTACGAAGGCAACAAGAACACGCTCACCGACCGTCAGGTCAACAAGAAGCGTCGTTTGATGTCGCACCACAAGAAGGCCGACAAGAAGCGTCGCGATAAGCGCTGATCGAGGTTTTTCCCGTGGGATGGAAAGGGCGCCAATGGCGCCCTTTTTCATGCCTGCCGTTTGGGCTATCCTCGGACTCCCCCGCGCCGCCGTAGAGCCGGGTGTAGAGCAGGGAACCACCGATGATCACCAGCAAGCTGCCGAATGTCGGCATCACTATCTTCACTCAGATGTCTCAGCTCGCGGCTCAGACCGGCGCGCTCAATTTGTCCCAGGGCTTCCCCGATTTCGATGCCCCGCAGGCCCTGTGCGATGCGGTCGGTCGGCATATCGCCAGTGGCCATAACCAATATTCGCCAATGACCGGGCTGCCCGCCTTGCGTCAGCAGATTGCGGCAAAGATCACCCGTAGTTACGGCGTGCAGGTGGATGCCGATAGCGAAGTGACGGTCACCCCCGGCGCGACCCAGGCGATTTTCTGTGCCATTCAGGCGGTTATCCACAGCGGTGACGAAGTCATCGTGTTTGACCCGGCGTACGACAGTTACGAACCTTCGGTGGAGCTGGCCGGCGGTCGATGTGTGCATGTGCAACTGGGCCTCGACGATTTCAGCATCGATTTCCAGAAGCTCGCCGAGGCCTTGAGCCCGCGCACGCGGATGATCATTCTCAATACCCCGCACAACCCCAGTGGCGCATTGATCAGCCGTGCCGAACTCGACCAGTTGGCAGCCTTGATCCGCGATCGCGACATTTATGTGATCAGCGACGAAGTCTATGAACACCTAGTGTACGACGGTGTGCCCCATGTCAGCGTGCTGGCCCATGAAGAGCTGTATCAGCGTGCCTTCGTGGTCAGTTCGTTCGGCAAGACCTACCATGTCACCGGCTGGAAAACCGGCTATGTGATCGCGCCACCGGCCCTGACGGCGGAATTGCGCAAGGTGCACCAATACGTCAGTTTCTGCGGCGTGACCCCGCTGCAATACGCCTTGGCCGATTACATGGCCGAGCATCCCGAGCACGTCGAGGAGCTACCGGATTTCTATCAGGCCAAGCGTGATTTGTTCTGCGATCTGCTGGTGCCGTCGCGTTTCAGCTTCACCCGGGTGACCGGCACCTATTTCCAGTTGGTCGATTACTCGCAAATCCGTCCGGACCTCAATGACGTCGAGATGGCCCTGTGGATGACTCGCGAGCACGGCGTGGCCAGTATCCCGATCTCGGTGTTCTACCAGACGCCACCGGTCGGCCAGCGCTTGGTGCGGCTGTGCTTTGCCAAGCGTGAGGAGACCCTGCGTGAAGCAGCGGAAAAACTATGCGTGATCTGAGTGCATTGCCGAAGCTGACCGTTGCGCTGATCCAGACTTCCCTGGCCTGGCACGACCGCCAGGCCAACCTCGAACATTTCGAGCCGTTGCTGGAACAGGCTCGCGGCGCCGACCTGATCATTTTGCCGGAGATGTTCACCACCGGGTTCTCCATGGAATCCGAGACCCTCGCCGAAGCGGAAAACGGCCCCACCAGCAAATGGCTGCGGGTTCAGGCGGCAAAGCTTGATGCGGTGATCACCGGTAGCGTGATCGTCCAGGCCGCCGATGGCAGTCATCGCAATCGTCTGTTGTGGGCGCGCCCGGATGGCGAGGTGCTGCATTACGACAAGCGTCACCTGTTCCGCATGGCCGGTGAGCATAACCACTACACCCCCGGCGAGCGCCAGGTGCAGTTCGAGCTCAAGGGCTGGCGAGTGCGACCGCTGATTTGCTACGACCTGCGCTTCCCGGTGTGGAGCCGTGACGCCCAGGACACCGATCTGCTGCTGTACACCGCCAACTGGCCCGGTGCGCGGCGCCAGCACTGGAACCGTTTGTTGCCGGCGCGGGCGATCGAGAACCTGTGCTATGTGGCGGCGGTGAACCGTATTGGCACGGATGGCAAAGGTTTTGCGTATACCGGTGACAGTCAGGTGCTGGATTTCCAGGGTGAGACGCTGCTCAGTGCCGGAGAGGCTGACGGGGTGTTCAAGGTGGTGCTGGATGCGGCTGAGCTGGCGGCGTATCGGCAGCGGTTTCCGGCGAATCTGGATGCCGATACCTTTGAGTTCACCTAGTATTTTCGGCGCCTGACAGGGCCTCTTCGCGGGCAAGCCCGCTCCCACAGTTGACCGTTGCGAACACAAATTTTGTGTACGCCCACATACCCTGTGGGAGCGGGCTTGCCCGCGAAGGGGCCTGATCAGACAACACAAAACAAGCAGGCAAAAAAAGGCCCCGAGGTTCACACCCCGGGGCCTTTTGCTTTTCGGCTGACAGCTTACGCCGCTTTCGCTTCCGGTTGGCTCAGCGAGCGGTTCAGTGCGCTGAACAGGGCCTTGAAGCTGGCGGTGGTGATGTTTTCATCGATGCCGACGCCATGCACCGCACGCTCGCCGTTCACACGCAGTTCAATGTAGGCCGCAGCCTTGGCATTGGTGCCCGCGCCGATGGCGTGCTCGTTGTAGTCCATGATTTCCACCGGTACCGGCAGGCCGGCTACCAGCGCTTCCAGGGCGCCGTTGCCCTTGCCGCGCCAGTGCAGGTTGGTCTCGCCCTGGCCTTGGCTGGCCACTTCCACTTCAACGGCGCTGTGACCGTTTTCTTCCTGCAGGCGATGGCTGACCAGCGCGTACGGGGTGTTGGCCTGCAAGTATTCGCTGTGCAGCAATGCGTGGATCTGCTGGGCGGTCATTTCCAGGCCGAGGCGGTCGGTTTCACGCTGCACGACCTGGCTGAACTCGATCTGCATGCGACGCGGCAGGCTGATGCCGTATTCCTGTTCCAGGAGGTAGGCGATGCCGCCTTTGCCCGACTGGCTGTTGACGCGGATGACCGCCTCGTAGCTGCGGCCGATGTCGGCCGGGTCGATCGGCAGGTACGGTACTTCCCACAGAGCATCGAATTTCTGTTGGGCAAAGCCCTTGCGGATCGCATCCTGGTGCGAGCCGGAGAATGCGGTATGCACCAGGTCGCCGACGTACGGGTGACGCGGGTGCACCTGGATCTGGTTGCACTCTTCGACGACTTTGCGCACGCCGTCGATGTCGGAGAAGTCCAGCTCAGGGTTCACGCCCTGGGTGTAGAGGTTCAAGGCCACGGTCACGAGGTCGACGTTACCGGTACGCTCGCCGTTGCCGAACAGGCAGCCTTCGACACGGTCGGCGCCGGCCATCAGGCCCAGTTCGGTGGCGGCAACGCCGGTGCCACGGTCGTTGTGGGTGTGCAGGCTGATGATCACGCTGTCACGACGGTTGATGTGACGGCCGAACCATTCGATCTGGTCGGCATAGATGTTCGGCGTCGCGCATTCCACCGTGGCCGGCAGGTTGAGGATCATCTTGTGCTCAGGCGTCGGGTTCCAGACTTCGATCACCGCATCGCAGACTTCCTTGGCGAACTCCATTTCGGTGGCGCTGAAGGTTTCCGGCGAGTATTCGAAGGTCCACTCGGTGTCCGGCTGCATGGCCGCGTATTTGACGAACAGCTTGGCGGCGTTCACGGCGATGGCCTTGACCCCGTCCTTGTCCTGGTTGAAGACAATGCGGCGGAAGGAAGGGGAGGTCGCGTTGTACAGGTGAACGATGGCTTTCTTCGCGCCGCGCAGGGATTCGAAGGTGCGCTCGATCAGGTCTTCACGGCCCTGGGTCAGCACCTGGATGGTGGTGTCGTCCGGGATGTGGTTGCCTTCGATCAGGGTACGAACGAAGTCGAAGTCGGTTTGCGAGGCGGCCGGGAACGACGCTTCGATTTCCTTCACGCCGACCTGCACCAGGGTTTTCCAGAAGCGCAGTTTCTTGACGGCGTCCATCGGTTCGATCAGCGACTGGTTGCCGTCGCGCAGGTCGGAACTGCACCAGATCGGCGCGGCGGTGATGGTTTTCGATGGCCAGGTGCGGTCCGGAATGTCGATGGTCGGGAACGCGCGGTATTTCGAAGACGGGTCTTTGAGCATGCTCATCAGGAAATCCTTATTGTGTTGGCCGAAAAAAGGCGGCCTGCCGGTGGATCAAAAGTTCTTGGACTAACGCTTGGGACGAGGCGCCACGATTCAGCCCGGCAGTCGTGCACTGACGAGGCACAGGCTGCTGTGTTGGCGGAGCTGAATGAGGGTGTGAGAGGTTTTCATGCCTTCAACCCTAACCTTGGGGGGGAAAGATGGCAAGCAGTCGAAAAAAATTGAGAGGAATACTCGTGAACGGGTGTTTATCGATATTTTATTGCTGTGATTGGCAGTGATTGTTTTGTTGTTTGCGCTAGGTTTGAGTGGTGCGCAATTGGAGAGAGCGAGATTTCAGGGCGGCGAGGTTGGGGGCAACCCTGGATTCTCTGGTGATTGGAATGCCGTCTTCGCGGGCAAGCCCGCTCCCACAGGGATTGCGCTGTACCTGTGGGAGCGGGCTTGCCCGCGAAGAAGCCATCAGCCTCGGCGAAGATTCAGGGCTGAAACGCACCAATGAAGATAGCCGGATCGACCCGCGCATCGTTCAGGCTGATGTTCCAGTGCATGTGCGGTCCGGTCGCTCGGCCGGTCGCACCGACTTTACCGACCACGTCACCACGGGCCAGTGACTGCCCCACCTTCACGTCGATTTTCGACATGTGGCAGAACATGCTGATAAAGCCCTGGCCATGGTCGACGAACACCGTGTTGCCATTGAAGAAGTAGTTGCCGATCAGGATCACCTTGCCGGCGGCCGGGGTCTTGATTGGCGTACCGCCGGGCACGGCGAAGTCCAGGCCTGAGTGGGGGTTGCGCTCTTCACCGTTGAAAAAGCGCCGCACGCCGAACTTGCTCGACAGTGGCCCGTTCACCGGTTTGTCCAGCAGCAGGTTACTCGGGGTGTTGGGGCTGAACGTGCGGTAGGCAGTAATCTGCTCGGCCAGTTCACGCTCGATGCGCTTGAGATTTTCCGGGTCCGGATTGACCTGTTGGGTGTTTTTCAGGGTGATGCGCTGTTCCGGGTATTGCTTGTTGCCAACCGTAAAATTCAGATTACGACCACCGCTGCTGACCGATTGAGCCCCCGGCTTGACCGTGAGCGGCACGCCGACAATCGCCAGCCAGTTGTTCTGTTCCTTGACCACCAGCACCGGTTTGCCTTGATACGTGGCTTTTGGCGCCTGGGCGGACGTGCCCAGGTCCACCACCGCCACGCCGCCCGGCACCGGTTTGTTCAACTGGCGGGTGATGTAGCTGTCGGCGTGGGCGTTGACGGTCAGGAGCAGCAACAGCAACGGAGCAAAGAAACGCGGCATGGATCAATCCAGTAAAGAAAGGGTGACAGGCGTCAGGTGATTGTCTTCGACCCGCACGTGCAGTTCGCCTTCGCCCAGTTTGGCCTTCAGGCGCTGGCCGGTATGGGTTTGCGCGGCGTTGCGGATCGCGTTGCCGCGCTCGTCCAGCAAGATGCTGTAGCCGCGGCCGAGGGTCGCCAGCGGGCTGACCACATGCAGTGTCTGCATCTGGCTGTGTAATTGCAGGCGACGGTTCTTCAGCCCTTCGCGGATCGCGCGGGGCAGGCGTTCGGCCAGGCTGTCGAGGCGCTGGCGCAGCATTGCCAGTTGCCGGCCCGGATGTTGTGCGGCCAAACGGGTTTCCAGGCGGATCAAGCGTTCGCGGCGGGTGTTGAGGCTGCGCTCGAACGCGCGGCGCATGCGCATGTCCAGGTCATCCAGGCGTTGCGCTTGCTGGCGCAGGCGCTCACCGGGATGACGCAGGCGCCGGGAAATGCCTTCCAGGCGCAGGCGGTCGCGCATCAAACGGTCACGCATGCGCATCACCAGCCGTCGATGCAGGCTTCCGACCCGACGCACCAGGTCGCTGGAGTCCGGTGCCAGCAATTCGGCGGCAGCGGAAGGGGTGGGCGCGCGAACGTCGGCCACGAAGTCGCTGATCGACACGTCGGTTTCATGGCCGACCGCACTGACAATCGGCGTCACGCAAGCGTCTACGGCACGGGCCACGGCTTCTTCGTTGAAGCACCAGAGGTCTTCCAGCGAACCGCCGCCCCGGGCCAGGATCAGTGCGTCGAACCCGCGGGCATCCGCCAGTTTCAGGGCGCGGACAATCTGCGCCGTGGCTTCGCGGCCCTGTACGGCGGTAGGGATCAGGGTTAATTGCACCTGCGGTGCACGACGGCGGAACACGCTGATGATGTCGCGGATCACCGCCCCGGTGGGCGAACTGATGATGCCGATGCGTTGCGGATGCGCCGGCAGCGGCACCTTGCGTTCGGCACTGAACAGGCCTTCGGCGCTGAGCTTTTCCTTGAGCGCATCGAAGGCCAGGCGCAAGGCGCCGTCGCCGGCCGGCTCCACGGTGTCGAGGATCAGCTGATAATCACCGCGCCCCTCGAACAGCGAGACCTTGCCGCGCACCTTGACCGCCAAGCCGTCCTTCAAGGCCTGGCGAACCCGTGCCGCGTTCTGCCGGAACAGCGCGCAACGCACCTGGGCGCCGCTGTCCTTGAGGGTGAAATACACGTGGCCGGAAGCCGGGCGGGCGAGGTTGGAGATTTCGCCTTCGACCCAGATGTTGCTGAACACGTCTTCGAGCAACACCCGCGCGCGGCCGTTGAGCTGGCTGACGGTCAGGACTTCGCGGTCCAGGCCGAGTCTTGCAAAGGGATCTTTAATCATGGGGCGCAGTTTAATGGCTTTTGCCTGGCAATCTCCATGATCCAGCATAAATCCCTTGTGGAGCCACTTGATGTGGGAGCGGGCTTGCTCGCGAAGACGGTGTGTCAGTCCCATTGAGCGGGGGTGTTAGTCCGCTTTCGCGAGCAAGCCCGCTCCCACAGGGGTAAAGTCGTGGCGCAAATTCATGGAAGACAGGGAAATGGACGTGATTGAGTTATTGAACCAATGGCCTTTCGGCCCACTAGACTGGCTGATCATCGGTGCAGGCATCGCCCTGGCCTACATAGTGTTCGGCATCGCCGGTTTCGGTACAGCACTGGTCGCCGGACCGATTCTGATTCTGTTCATGCCGTTGTCGAAAATTGTCCCGCTGCTTGTGCTGCTGGATTTTGTCGCGGCATTCGGCAATCTGTTGCCTTCGCGGCGCGATGTGGCCAAACCGGAGCTGTTGCGGTTACTGCCCTGCATGGCTGTGGGGTGCACGCTGGGGGTGATTTTCCTGCTGAACCTCAAGTCCGACCTGTTGCTGTTGTTGATGGGGCTGTTTATCAGCGCCTATGCCATTTACAGCCTGTGGATAAAGGTCCGTCCGGCGCAGTTGTCCGCCGCGTGGGCGCTGCCGATGGGGACGGTGGGCGGGATGTTTGGCGCGTTGTTTGGCAGCGGCGGCTTTCTCTATGCGATTTATTTGAACAGCCGGTTGCCCAAGGAGGCGGCCCGGGCCACTCAGAGTGCGCTGATCAGTTGCAGCACGGTGGTGCGTTTGAGCCTGTTTGCAATCGCCGGTGTGTATGCCGATTTGCCGTTGCTGGTGCTGGCGGTTTGTCTGTTGCCGGCGATGGTGCTGGGGCTGTGGTTTGGTCGGCGGCTGACCATGAGGTTGTCCCGCGAGGCGTTCGTGCGGCTGGTGACGTGGCTGGTGCTGGCCAGCGGAATTGCGTTGATCGGGCGTTACTTGAGCATCTGAAGATTCAACCTGTGGTGGGGCTTTGTGTGGGAGCGAGCCCCCACCACAAGCTGTTCAGTCGTTGTACTGGCTCAACAACCGCTCAAGCCGCGCACTGAGGCGACGTTTGATTTCGGTCTCGATGTGCGGGGCGAAATCGTCGATCACGTCTTGCATGATCAACTGCGCGGCGGCGCGCAATTCGTTGTCCAGGTGCAGCAAGTCATCCGGGTTCTTGCTGACGGCAGGCGCCGGCGTCGCCGTGGTGACGGGTTCAACGGTGGGGGCAGGGGGTGCCGGTACGACGGCTGGCGAAGGCTCGCTCACGGCGTCGAACAACATGGGGATCTGTTCCTGGTCACCGTCCTCGACCGTGTCGGTCAGCAGGGGTGGTTGCAGGTTGTCATCGCCGAGCAATTGGCGGATCGACTCAAGGTCGTCCAGCAGGTGCGCGGACTGTTGCAGCGGTTTTGGAGTGTCCATTGAAAGGCTCAGAGTCGCTGTAAACGGTGATCTTGCAGAGGATAGCCCTGTTCGCGGTAGAAACGGAAACTCTCCCGCGCGGCCGCTCTGATCGTCGGATCCTCCACCACCACTTCCGCCACCCGGGCGAACCTGTTGGCGAAGGCCGGGACTTTCAGGTCGAGATTGACCAGCAAATCCTGGTGCTGACCGCAGTCATCGCCCAAGCCCAAAACAATCAAGCCGTCAGGTTCGCTGTCGGCAGGGCCGTGGGGCACGAAGCTTTCGCCCTTGAACGCCCACAACCGCGCATCGAGATCGTCACGCTGGGCCGCGTCGCTGCAATGCAGGTAGATGCGGTGGCCCATGCGCCAGGCTTTCTCGGTGAGCTTGCAGGCAAAGTCCAGGCGTGCCGAGGGATCGGCGCTGGGCAGGATATAGAAGTCGACTTTGGTCATTGCGGTTCCAGAGCGGCAAGCGGCGTCACCGGAAAGTGACGCCGCCGCCCATCAACGGTTTCAGGCTTTGGCGCGGTCCAGCAGGTATTGGGTCAGCAGGGGAACCGGACGGCCAGTGGCGCCCTTGTCCTTGCCGCCACTGGTCCAGGCCGTGCCGGCGATGTCCAGGTGCGCCCAGTTCAGGTTCTTGGTGAAGCGCGACAGGAAGCAGGCCGCGGTGATGGTGCCGGCTTTCGGGCCGCCAATGTTGGCGATGTCGGCGAACGGGCTGTCCAGCTGTTCCTGGTACTCATCGAATAGCGGCAGTTGCCAGGCGCGGTCGTCGGCAGCCTTGCCGGCGCTCAGCAGTTGGTCGATCAGTTCATCGTTGTTGCCCAGCAGGCCCGAAGTATGGGAACCCAGTGCAACCACGCAGGCGCCGGTCAGGGTCGCGATGTCGATGACCGCTTGCGGCTTGAAGCGCTCGGAGTAGGTCAGGGCGTCGCACAGCACCAGACGGCCTTCGGCGTCGGTGTTGAGGATTTCCACGGTCTGGCCGCTCATGGTGGTGACGATGTCGCCCGGGCGCGAAGCGTTGCCGCTCGGCATGTTCTCGGCGCAGGCCAGGATGCACACCAGGTTGATCGGCAGCTTCAGTTCGAGCACGGCACGCAGGGTACCGAACACGCTGGCGGCGCCGCCCATGTCGTACTTCATTTCATCCATACCGGCGCCCGGCTTGAGGCTGATGCCGCCGGTGTCGAAGGTGATGCCTTTGCCGACCAGTGCGTACGGCTTCTCGGATTTCTTGCCGCCGTTGTACTGCATGACGATCAGGCGCGGAGGCTGGGCGCTGCCCTGGCCGACCGCGTAGAACGAACCCATGCCCAGGGCCTTGATCTTCTTCTCGTCGAGGACTTCGACTTTCAGGTCCTTGAATTCCTTGCCCAGGTCTTTCGCCTGCTCACCGAGGAAGGTCGGGTGGCAGATGTTCGGCGGCAGGTTGCCCAGGTTGCGGGTGAAAGCCATGCCGTTGGCGATGGCGGTGGCGTGGGTCACGGCGCGCTGCACTTCAGCCTGGGCAGCCTTGATGGTCAGCAGGGTGATTTTCTTCAGGGTGCGGGGTTCGGCTTTCTGGCTCTTGAACTGGTCGAAGCTGTACTCGCCGTCCACCAGGGTTTCGGCCAGCAGGCGGGTCTTGCCATAGCTGTCGCGGCCTTTGACGACCACTTCATCCAGCGCGAGCACTGCATCGCTGCCGCCCAGGCCTTTGAGGGTATTGAGGATGCCGGCGATGATTTTGCGGAACGGGCGGTCACCCAGTTCGTCGTCCTTGCCCACGCCCACCAGCAGCACACGCTCGGCCTTGAGGTTCGGCAGGCTGTGCAGCAACAGGCTCTGGCCAACCTTGCCGGCGAGGTCGCCGCGCTTGAGCACTGCGCTGATCGCGCCGCCGCTCAGTTCGTCGAGTTGTCCGGCAACCGCGCCGAGCTTGCGGCCTTCGCCGACGGAGACCACGAGAGTGGCGGTCTTCAACGTTTCTGGGTTGACGCTTTTTACAACCAGTTCCATGTCCGGGTCCCTGAATTGATGGTTATCACGCATGCGCCCGACACCTTATGTGCGTCGATTGCTTATAAACAGAAAGGCGCCAGGATCGACCGGCGACAAAGGCCGCAGTTTGAACCTCGCTACCGGCGGCTGACAACCCTCGGTTGTACGATGTTCATGGTTTTGTGGGCCACTGTAGGAGCGAGCTTGCTCGCGAGAAACCCGAGGACGCCGCAGGGTGTCAGGCATCCAGCGTTATCGTTCACACCCATCGCGAGCGAGCTCGCTCCTACACTCCCCCAATGTATTGCGCAGTGACAGGCGCACCCAATCACAGGATAATGCGCCATCTTTTTTCGGCGGCTCTGCCTTGCGGGCTGTCCGATACGTTTGCTTGTTTGGCCGCCTTAGCCTGACAACCCTGGAGTGTCTGGTTTGATCGTCTTCCGTTATCTATCCCGCGAAGTCCTGTTGACCTTGAGCGCCGTCAGCGCCGTGCTGCTGGTCATCATCATGAGCGGCCGCTTCATCAAGTACCTCGCCCAGGCGGCCTCGGGCCTGCTGGATCCGGGCTCGCTGTTCCTGATCATGGGCTTTCGCCTGCCAGGGTTTCTCCAGCTGATCCTGCCGCTGGGGCTGTTTCTCGGGATCCTGTTGTCCTACGGGCGCCTGTACCTCGAAAGCGAAATGACCGTGCTCTCGGCCACCGGCATGAGCCAGCAGCGGCTGTTTTGCATGACGCTGTTCCCGGCCACCCTGGTTGCGCTCCTCGTGGCGTGGTTGAGCCTGAGCCTGGCGCCACAGGGGGCCAATCAGTTTCAGTTGCTGCTGAACAAACAGGATGCCCTGACCGAATTCGATACCCTGGAACCGGGACGCTTCCAGGCTTTGCGTGACGGCACCCGGGTTACCTACACCGAGCGCATGTCGGATGACCGCGTCAATCTGGGTGGTGTGTTCATCTCGCAGAAAAACATCAGTTCCAATAACAAGGATCGCGGGATTTCTGTGCTGGTGGCGGAAACGGGGCGTCAGGAAATTCGTCCGGACGGCAACCGCTACCTGATCCTTGATAACGGCTATCGCTATGACGGTAGTCCGGGGCAGGCCGACTACCGGGCGATCAAGTACGACGAGTACGGCGTATTGCTGCCAAAGCCGGACGTCAGCGACGAAGTCACCGACCGTGACGCGATGCCGACCAGAACGTTGATCGGCAGTGAAGACATTCGCATGCGCGCCGAGCTGCAATGGCGCCTGTCGCTGCCATTGCTGGTGTTCATCGTGACCTTGATGGCGGTGCCGTTGTCGCGGGTCAACCCGCGTCAGGGCCGATTCCTCAAATTACTGCCGGCGATTCTTCTTTATATGGCTTACCTGACCATTCTGATTGCCGCCCGCGGTGCCCTCGACAAGGGCAAGATCCCTGCGGTGTTTGGTTTGTGGTGGGTGCACGGGATTTTCCTGTCCATTGGCCTGGGCCTGCTCTATTGGGAACCCTTGCGCTTGAAGAGGGCGAGTCGCCGCAGCGCGCTGGAGGTGGCCCGTGGTTAAGCTGGATCGCTACATTGGTAGCAGCGTGTTCATGGCGATTCTGGCGGTGCTCGGGATCATTCTTGGTCTGGCGACTCTGTTTGCCTTCATCGACGAGATGGGTGAAGTCAGCGATACCTACACCCTGGTCGATGTGCTGAGTTATGTGTTGTTGACCGCTCCGCGCCGGATGTACGAAATGCTGCCGATGGCCGCGCTGATCGGTTGCCTGATCGGTCTGGGCAGTCTGGCCAGCAACAGTGAGCTGACGATCATGCGCGCCGCCGGTGTGTCGACCGGCCGGATCGTCTGGGCGGTCATGAAGCCGATGCTGGTATTGATGCTCGCCGGTGTGCTGGTCGGCGAGTACGTCGCTCCGCCTGCTGAAACCGCCGCGCAGGCCAATCGCTCGCTGGCCCAGGGCAGCGGCGATGCACAAAGCGCCAAGCACGGCTTGTGGCACCGCCAGGGCGATGAATTCATTCACGTCAACTCGGTGCAACCCAACGGCATCCTGTATGGCGTGACCCGCTATCGTATCGACAGCGAACGGCACATGCTGTCGGCGAGCTTCGCCAAGCGTGCCGAGTTCGACACCGATCACTGGCAGTTGACGGATGTCACGACCACGCTGTTCCACGAGCGCAGCACTGAAGTGGTGTCGACTCCGGTCGAGCGTTGGAACGTGGCCTTGAGTCCGCAATTGCTGAGCACTGTGGTCATGGTGCCAGAGTCGCTGTCGATAAGCGGGTTGTGGGGTTATATCCACTATCTGGCGGACCAGGGGTTGAACAACAGCCGCTATTGGCTGGCATTTTGGGTCAAGGTTTTGCAGCCGCTGGTGACTGCCGCTCTGGTGTTGATGGCGATTTCCTTCATCTTTGGTCCGCTGCGTTCGGTGACCCTGGGGCAACGGGTGTTCACCGGCGTGCTGGTGGGCTTTACCTTCCGCATCGTTCAGGATCTGCTGGGGCCTTCGAGCCAGGTGTTCGGCTTCCCGCCGTTGCTTTCGGTGCTGGTGCCGGCAGGTGTTTGTACCGTGGCGGGGCTCTGGTTGTTGCGGCGAGCAGGCTGATGGCGGGCATTTTCCGACCGCATTGACGATAAAAAACGCCCTTGTCGCAAGACCGGGGCGTTTTTGTAGGCGCCGTCTGACCTGCGAACGTGACGCTTGCGCCGCGGATCAGGTACAATTCCCGGCTATTTTTCGGCGGGCTATGCCTGCAGCCTTTTTGAGTGTTGATCCGTGAGTGATTTGAGTCATATCCGCAATTTCTCCATCATCGCCCACATTGACCATGGCAAGTCGACGCTGGCCGATCGCTTCATCCAGATGTGTGGCGGCCTCGCCGAGCGCGAAATGGAAGCCCAGGTCCTGGACTCCATGGACCTTGAGCGTGAACGCGGGATCACCATCAAGGCGCACAGCGTCACCCTGTATTACAAAGCTCGCGATGGTATCAACTACCAGCTCAACTTCATTGACACCCCCGGCCACGTTGACTTCACCTATGAGGTGAGCCGTTCGCTGGCCGCCTGTGAAGGCGCGCTGCTGGTGGTCGATGCCGGTCAAGGTGTTGAAGCTCAGTCGGTTGCCAACTGCTACACGGCGATCGAGCAGGGCCTGGAAGTGATGCCGGTGCTGAACAAGATCGACCTGCCACAGGCCGATCCGGACCGTGTTAAAGAAGAAATCGAAAAAATCATCGGCATCGATGCCACCGATGCGGTCGAGTGCTCGGCCAAGACCGGCCTGGGCGTCGACGAAGTGCTCGAGCGCCTGGTCGCCACCATTCCTGCACCGACCGGCAACTACGAAGATCCGCTGCAAGCGTTGATCATCGACTCCTGGTTCGACAACTACCTGGGCGTTGTTTCCCTGGTACGCGTGCGCCACGGTCGTGTGAAGAAGGGCGACAAGATCCTGGTCAAGTCCACCGGCAAGATCCACCTGGTAGACAGCGTCGGTGTATTCAACCCGAAGCACACCCCTACCGCCGACCTCAAGGCCGGTGAAGTGGGCTTCATCATCGCCAGCATCAAGGACATTCACGGTGCGCCAGTGGGCGATACCCTGACCTTGAGCACGACGCCGGACGTTGACGTGCTGCCGGGGTTCAAGCGCATCCAGCCGCAGGTCTACGCCGGTCTGTTCCCGGTCAGCTCCGACGACTTCGAAGATTTTCGCGAGGCGCTGCAAAAGCTCACCCTGAACGATTCGTCGCTGCAATACACGCCGGAAAGCTCCGACGCACTGGGCTTCGGCTTCCGTTGCGGCTTCCTCGGCATGCTGCACATGGAAATCATCCAGGAGCGCCTGGAGCGCGAGTACAACCTGGACCTGATCACCACGGCGCCGACGGTAATCTTCGAGCTGTTGCTCAAGACCGGCGAGACGATCTACGTCGATAACCCGTCGAAGCTGCCGGATCTGTCTTCCATCGAAGACATGCGCGAGCCGATCGTGCGCGCCAATATTCTTGTGCCGCAAGAGCACCTGGGCAACGTCATTACCCTGTGCATCGAAAAACGTGGTGTACAGGTCGACATGCTGTTCCTCGGCTCCCAGGTACAAGTGACCTACGACCTGCCGATGAACGAAGTGGTCCTGGACTTCTTCGACCGCCTGAAATCCACCAGCCGCGGCTATGCTTCGCTGGACTACCATTTCGATCGTTATCAATCGGCCAGCCTGGTGAAACTGGACGTGCTGATCAACGGTGACAAGGTCGATGCCCTGGCGCTGATCGTGCACCGTGACAACTCGCACTACAAAGGTCGCCAGTTGACCGAGAAGATGAAAGAACTGATTCCACGGCAGATGTTCGATGTGGCAATCCAGGCCGCCATTGGCGGGCAGATTGTGGCGCGGACAACCGTCAAGGCGCTCAGAAAGAACGTATTGGCCAAATGCTACGGTGGTGACGTCAGCCGTAAGAAGAAACTGCTGGAAAAGCAAAAGGCCGGTAAGAAACGCATGAAGCAGGTCGGCAACGTGGAAATTCCACAGGAAGCCTTCCTTGCAGTGCTCAGGTTGGATAGTTAGGTCCTATGTCACTAAATTTCCCGCTGTTGCTGGTCATCGCCGTGTTCGTCTGCGGCCTGTTGGCGTTGCTCGATCTGTTGGTCCTGGCCCCGCGTCGGCGTGCCGCCATCGCCTCCTATCAGGGCAGCGTCAGCCAGCCTGACATGGTCGTGGTCGAGAAGCTGAACAAAGAGCCGCTGCTGGTTGAATACGGCAAGTCGTTCTTCCCGGTGTTGTTCATCGTGCTGGTGCTGCGTTCGTTCCTGGTGGAACCGTTCCAGATTCCTTCCGGTTCGATGAAACCAACCCTGGATGTCGGCGACTTCATCCTGGTGAGCAAGTTTTCCTACGGGATCCGCTTGCCGGTGATCGACAAGAAAGTCATCGAAGTCGGTGATCCGCAGCGCGGCGATGTGATGGTGTTCCGCTACCCGAGCGACCCGAACGTCAACTACATCAAGCGTGTAGTTGGTTTGCCGGGCGACACGGTTCGCTACACCGCCGACAAGCGCCTGTTCGTCAACGGTCAATCGATTGCCGAGCAACTGGTCGGCGCCGAGCCGGGCACGCTGGGCAGCGCTGAGCTCTACAAGGAAAAACTCGGCGCGGCCGAGCACATGATCCGCAAGGAAATGAGCCGCTACCGCGCAATGCCGGACCATTCGTGGACCGTGCCGACCGGGCACTACTTCATGATGGGCGACAACCGCGACAACTCGAACGACAGTCGCTACTGGGATGATCCGAGCATTCCCAAGGATCTGCTGGGCATGGTTCCCGACAAGAATATCGTCGGCAAGGCCTTCGCGGTCTGGATGAGCTGGCCGGAACCCAAACTCAGTCACCTGCCGAATTTCTCGCGGGTTGGCCTGATCAAGTAATCAGACACGGCGCTGTTGAACACAGCGCCGAATGCATTTCTGGAACCGGCACAATGGGCGCCAGATGCATGAAAACAATGATATTCAGGACGTAATTTTTGAACACAGCGTTAATTGTCCCAAGCCTGCGCCGCCTCGCGGCGATGGCGGTGGAATCCAGCCACGAACTCAGCGTGGGTAAACCGTGAGCGTCTCCTTAAGCCGTCTAGAGCGTCAGCTCGGCTACACCTTCAAGGATCAGGAACTGATGGTCCTGGCCCTGACTCACCGCAGCTTTGCCGGGCGTAACAACGAACGCCTGGAATTCCTCGGTGATGCCATTCTCAACTTCGTCGCCGGCGAGGCGCTGTTCGAGCGCTTCCCGCTGGCCCGCGAAGGCCAGTTGTCGCGTTTGCGCGCGCGTCTGGTGAAAGGTGAGACCCTGGCCGTACTGGCCCGTGGTTTCGATCTGGGTGAATACCTGCGCCTGGGCTCGGGCGAGCTGAAAAGCGGCGGTTTCCGTCGCGAGTCGATTCTGGCCGATGCCCTCGAAGCGCTGATCGGCGCGATCTACCTCGATGCCGGCATGGAAATGGCTCGCGAGCGTGTGCTCGCCTGGCTCGCTGGTGAGTTCGAAGGCCTGACGCTGGTCGACACCAACAAAGATCCAAAGACCCGCCTGCAAGAGTTCCTGCAGTCCCGTGGTTGTGAGCTGCCGCGTTACGAAGTGGTGGATATCCAGGGTGAGCCGCATTGCCGGACGTTCTTCGTCGAATGCGAAATCATCTTACTGAATGAAAAAAGCCGAGGTCAGGGTGTGAGTCGTCGTATTGCCGAACAGGTAGCGGCCGCCGCAGCACTGATTGCCCTGGGTGTGGAGAATGGCAATGACTGATACAAACGCAACTCGCTGTGGCTATGTTGCCATCGTCGGCCGTCCGAACGTGGGCAAGTCCACGCTGCTGAACCACATCCTGGGTCAGAAGCTGGCGATCACCTCGCGCAAACCGCAAACCACCCGTCACAACATGCTCGGTATCAAGACCGAGGGCGATGTGCAGGCGATCTACGTCGACACCCCCGGTATGCACAAGGGTGGCGAGAAGGCCCTGAACCGCTACATGAACAAGACCGCTTCGGCGGCGTTGAAAGACGTCGACGTGGTGATCTTCGTGGTCGACCGCACCAAGTGGACCGAAGAAGACCAGATGGTTCTCGAGCGCGTCCAGTACGTGACCGGCCCACTGATCGTGGCGTTGAACAAGACCGATCGCATCGAAGACAAAGCCGAGCTGATGCCGCACCTGAGCTGGTTGCAGGAGCAGTTGCCGAATGCACAGATCATCCCTATTTCCGCACAGCACGGGCACAACCTCGATGCACTGGAGCGCGTGATCGCCGATCACCTGCCGGAAAACGATCACTTCTTCCCGGAAGACCAGATCACCGACCGCAGTAGTCGTTTCCTCGCCGCCGAACTGGTGCGCGAGAAAATCATGCGCCAGATGGGCGCCGAGCTGCCGTACCAGATCACCGTTGAAATCGAAGAGTTCAAGCAGCAGGGCAAGACCCTGCATATCCATGCCTTGATCCTCGTCGAGCGCGATGGCCAGAAGAAAATCATCATTGGCGACAAGGGCGAGCGCATCAAGCGTATCGGCACCGAAGCGCGCAAGGACATGGAGCTGCTGTTCGACTCCAAGATCATGCTCAACCTGTGGGTCAAGGTTAAGGGCGGCTGGTCCGATGACGAGCGTGCGTTGCGTTCGTTGGGTTATGGCGACCTGTAAACCCGGTTGGCGTTGCACCGTAGAACCCTGTGGGAGCGGGCTTGCTCGCGAAGAGGATGTAACATTCAGCAGTGATGTTGACTGTTACGCCGCTTTCGCGAGCAAGCCCGCTCCCACATTGGTTTTGGGTTGTATGTAAAACGGCATTCCTTCATTGAGCACTGCGATTTTTATGTCCCAACCCATCGCCCAACCCGCCTACGTCCTGCACTCCCGCGCCTACCGTGAAAACAGCGCGCTGGTGGACTTCCTCACGCCGCAAGGCCGGCTGCGGGCGGTGTTGCGCAGTGCGCGGGGCAAGGCCGGGACGCTGGCGCGGCCATTCGTGCCATTGGAAGTCGAATTCCGGGGCAAGGGCGAGCTGAAGAACGTCGGGCGCATGGAAAGTGCCGGGGTTTCCACCTGGCTCAGCGGCGAGGCGCTGTTCAGCGGTCTTTACCTCAATGAACTGTTGATTCGCCTGTTGCCCGCTGAAGATCCGCTTCCCTCGGTGTTCGATCACTACGCCGCGACTTTGCTGGCGCTGGCCGAAGGTCGGCCGCTGGAGCCGTTGCTGCGCTCCTTCGAGTGGCGCTTGCTCGATGACCTCGGCTACGGTTTTTCCCTGACTGCTGATATTCATGATCAACCCATCGCACCGGACGGTCTCTACCGTTTGCAAGTGGATGCGGGGCTTGAACGTGTCTATCTGCTGCAACCGGGCCTGTTCAACGGCACCGAACTGCTGGCGATGGCTGAAGCCGACTGGTCCGCCCCCGGCGCCCTGTCTGCCGCCAAGCGCTTGATGCGCCAGGCGTTGGCCGTTCACTTGGGCGGCCGTCCACTTGTCAGTCGCGAACTGTTTCGCAAGCCCTGATCACACCGTATGCTGTGCACCGAACTTTCTCTTCTTCTGGAGCGCTTCCGTGACCACCAGCACCCGCATTCTTCTTGGCGTGAACATCGACCACGTTGCCACCCTGCGTCAGGCCCGGGGCACCCGTTACCCGGACCCGGTCAAGGCAGCACTGGACGCGGAAGAGGCGGGCGCCGACGGCATCACCGTGCACCTGCGCGAAGACCGTCGGCACATTCAGGAGCGCGACGTTCTGCTGCTCAAGGACGTGCTGCAAACGCGCATGAACTTCGAAATGGGCGTCACCGAAGAAATGATGCAGTTCGCCGAACGCATCCGCCCAGCGCACATTTGCCTGGTACCGGAAACCCGTCAGGAGCTGACCACCGAAGGTGGCCTGGACGTGGCGGGGCAGGAAGCGCGGATCAAGGCAGCGGTCGAGCGCCTGTCGAAGATCGGCTCCGAAGTGTCGCTGTTCATTGACGCCGATGAGCGCCAGATCGAAGCCTCCCGCCGTGTCGGCGCGCCGGCCATCGAACTGCACACCGGGCGTTATGCAGATGCCGAGACGCCGACCGAAGTCGCCGAAGAACTCAAGCGTGTGGCCGATGGCGTGGCCTTCGGCCTGGCCCAGGGGCTGATCGTCAATGCCGGCCATGGCCTGCACTATCACAACGTTGAAGCGGTGGCGGCGATCAAGGGCATCAACGAGCTGAACATCGGCCATGCGCTGGTGGCCCATGCGCTGTTCGTTGGCTTCAAGTCGGCTGTTTCGGAGATGAAGGCGCTGATTCTGGCGGCTGCCAAGGCCTAAAAGCCAACACAAAACCCTGTGGGAGCGGGCTTGCTCGCGAAGGCGATTTATCATTCAACATCTCTGTTGGCTGACACTCCGCTTTCGCGAGCAAGCCCGCTCCCACAATTGTTTTAGGTTGGCTGTCAGAGCGGCGCTGGCTCTTGAGACGGCTTGCTCTTGTCGATCCCCGGAACAAGCAGTTTGCCCTCGGCGACCTGATCGCCCTCAAGCTGCGGCTGCGTGACCCAGGTCAGGATGTCGTAGTAGCGACGGATGTTCGCCACGAAATGCACCGGTTCGCCGCCACGGGCGTAGCCGTAACGGGTTTTGCTGTACCACTTCTTTTCTGAAAGGCGCGGCAGGATCTTCTTCACATCCAGCCATTTGTCCGGGTTCAAGCCTTCCTTGGCCGCCAGTTTGCGTGCGTCATCCAGGTGGCCGCTGCCGACGTTGTAGGCTGCCAGGGCAAACCAGGTACGGTCCGGTTCCTGAATCGAATCGTCGAGCTGGTCTTTCATGTAGGCCAGGTACTTGGCGCCGCCCATGATGCTCTGCCTGGGGTCCAGGCGGTTGGACACACCCATGGCCTGCGCGGTGTTCTGAGTCAGCATCATCAGGCCGCGCACGCCGGTCTTGGAGGTGACCGCCGGTTGCCACAACGACTCCTGGTACCCGATGGCCGCGAGCAGGCGCCAGTCGACTTTCTCTTTCTTGGCGTATGACTTGAAGTGCTGTTCGTACTTGGGCAGGCGTTGCTGCAAGTGTTGGGCAAACGTGGTGGCGCCCATGTAGCCGAGGACGTCGACATGCCCGTAGTAGCGGTCCTTGAGGCGTTGCAGGGTGCCGTTCTTCTTGACCTTGTCGAGATAGTCGTTGATTTCGTTGAGCAGGCTGTTGTCGTCGCCCGGGGCGACAGCCCAGCTCTGATTGCTGGCGTCACCGAGGTCGAAGGCGACCCGGATGTTGGTGAAGTACACCTGGTTCATCGCCACTTCGTTGGAGTCGACCAGTGTCAGGTCGATCTGACCTTCGTCGACCATGCGCAGGAGATCGACGACCTCGACTGCGTCAGACTCTTCGTATTCGATGCCGGGAAATTTCTGTTTCAGCTGCGCGAGTTGTTCGGCGTGGGTGCTGCCCTTGAGCACCATGATCTTCTTGCCCACCAGATCTTTCGCATCGGTCGGCCGGGACTGGCCGTTGCGGTAGATGATCTGCGGGGTGACTTCGAGATAGGAGTGGGAGAAGCGCACCTGCTTCTTGCGCTCTTCGCTGCTGACCAGGCCGGCCGCCGCCAGCACCGGGCCATTGGGCTTGCCGACCTGGTTGAACAGGTCATCGAGGTTGTCGGCGGTCTCGATCTTGAGCTCGACCCCCAGATCGTCGGCGAAGCGCTTCACCAGCTCGTATTCGAAGCCGGTTTCACCGTTGCGATCCTGAAAGTAGGTGGCGGGGCTGTTTCGGGTAACCACCCGCAGCACACCATCCTCCTTTACGCGCTCGAGCGTGTTGGGTTTATCAACACAGCCACCGAGCATCAGGAAGAGTCCGGTTGCGATGAGCCATTTGGCGTACCGCGGACGCAAAGCCGTTGGGAAAAACATTTGCGCAGTATACGCAAAGGACCACGGGCGCCATATCTCGACAGTGAGGGGCTAGTCTGCTAGAGATCACAAAACCGGCTGGAACCCCGCAGGAATGGGCTTTGTCTGCATTTTGTTACAGTAAAAATAAGCTGTCCTCACACGCCCGGTTAACCTGACTTTCGAGGCAGAAACACAGATCGACACCCGAGTGCAACCGTGCGTAGCGTTTCGGGTGCTGTCGCGGGCTGTTTAGGCTAGAATGCACGGCCTCAAAGCACACCCCTTCCCGAGGCTGTCCCGAAGATGTTGATCCTGCGCGGCGCTCCTGCCCTTTCTGCCTTTCGCCACAGCAAACTCCTTGAGCAACTGAGCCAGAAGGTTCCGGCTGTCAGTGGCCTGTATGCTGAATTCGCTCACTTCGCCGAAGTTACCGGCGTCCTGACCGGCGACGAACAGCAGGTGCTTGCGCGCCTTCTGAAGTACGGTCCAAGCGTTCCGGTACAGGAACCGACCGGTCGTCTGTTTCTGGTGCTGCCGCGTTTTGGCACCATCTCGCCATGGTCGAGCAAGGCCAGCGACATCGCCCGCAACTGTGGCCTGGCGAAAATCCAGCGCCTGGAGCGTGGCATCGCGTTCTACGTGGCCGGCCAGTTCAGCGACGCTGAAGCCCAGTTGATCGCCGACGGTCTGCACGACCGCATGACCCAGATCGTCCTGGGCAACCTCGAACAGGCCGCCGGCCTGTTCAGCCACGCCGAACCGAAGCCCTTGACCGCCATCGACGTGTTGGGTGGCGGCCGCGCCGCGCTGGAAAAAGCCAACACCGAGCTGGGCCTGGCCCTGGCCGAAGACGAGATCGACTATCTGGTCAACGCCTTCGTGGGCCTTTCGCGCAACCCGCACGACATCGAACTGATGATGTTCGCCCAGGCGAACTCCGAGCACTGCCGTCACAAGATCTTCAACGCCAGTTGGGATATCGACGGCCAGAGCCAGGAAAAAAGCCTGTTCGGCATGATCAAGAACACCTACGTGATGCACAGCGAAGGCGTTCTGTCGGCTTATAAGGACAACGCTTCGGTGATCGTCGGCTCCGTGGCCGGTCGTTTCTTCCCGGACCCTGAAACCCGCCAGTACGGCGCGGTGCAGGAGCCGGTGCACATCCTGATGAAGGTTGAAACCCACAACCACCCGACCGCGATTGCCCCGTTCCCGGGCGCATCCACCGGTTCCGGTGGCGAAATCCGCGACGAAGGCGCCACCGGTCGCGGTGCCAAGCCAAAGGCTGGCCTGACCGGTTTCACCGTGTCGAACCTGCAGATCCCGGGCTTCGAACAGCCGTGGGAAGTGCCGTACGGCAAGCCTGAGCGCATCGTTACTGCGCTGGACATCATGATCGAAGGCCCGCTCGGAGGCGCTGCGTTCAACAACGAATTCGGTCGTCCGGCCCTGACCGGCTACTTCCGTACCTTCGAACAATCGATCACCACCCCGCACGGTGACGAAGTTCGCGGTTACCACAAGCCGATCATGCTGGCCGGCGGTATGGGCAACATCCGTGAAGAACACGTCAAGAAAGGCGAGATCCTGGTCGGCTCCAAGCTGATCGTGCTCGGCGGCCCGGCGATGCTGATCGGCCTGGGTGGCGGCGCGGCTTCCTCCATGGCCACCGGCACCAGCTCGGCGGACCTGGACTTCGCTTCGGTACAGCGCGAAAACCCGGAAATGGAACGTCGCTGCCAGGAAGTCATCGACCGTTGCTGGCAACTGGGCGACAAGAACCCGATCAGCTTCATCCACGACGTGGGTGCTGGCGGTCTGTCCAACGCCTTCCCGGAACTGGTCAACGACGGCGACCGTGGTGGCCGTTTCGAACTGCGCAACATTCCAAACGACGAGCCGGGCATGGCCCCGCACGAAATCTGGTCCAACGAATCCCAGGAGCGTTACGTCCTGGCGGTCGGCCCGGCTGACTTCGAGCGCTTCAAGGCGATCTGCGAACGCGAGCGTTGCCCGTTTGCCGTAGTCGGCGAAGCCACTGCCGAACCGCAGCTGACCGTCACCGACAGCCACTTCGGCAACAGCCCGGTGGACATGCCGCTGGAAGTGTTGCTGGGCAAAGCCCCACGCATGCACCGTTCGGTGGTTCGTGAAAACGAACTGGGCGACGATTTCGATCCGTCGACCCTCGACATCGCCAACTGCGTCGAGCGCGTCCTGCATCACCCGGCCGTGGCCAGCAAGAGCTTCCTGATCACCATCGGCGACCGCACCATCACCGGCCTCGTGGCCCGTGACCAGATGGTCGGCCCGTGGCAGGTTCCGGTGGCCGACGTTGCCGTCACCGCCACCAGCTTCGACGTCTACACCGGTGAAGCCATGGCCATGGGCGAGCGCACTCCGCTGGCACTGCTGGACGCTCCGGCGTCGGGTCGCATGGCCATCGGCGAAACCCTGACCAACATCGCGGCTTCGCGCATCGGCAAGATCTCCGACATCAAGTTGTCGGCGAACTGGATGTCCGCTGCCGGTCACCCGGGTGAAGATGCACGCCTGTACGACACCGTGAAAGCGGTCGGCATGGAACTGTGCCCTGAGCTGGGCATCACCATTCCGGTGGGCAAGGACTCGATGTCCATGGCCACGCGCTGGAACGATGAAGGCGTGGACAAGTCCGTGACTTCGCCGATGTCCCTGATTGTGACCGGTTTCGCGCCAGTGACTGACATCCGTCAGACCCTGACCCCGCAACTGCGCATGGACAAGGGCACCACCGACCTGATCCTGATCGACCTGGGCCGTGGCCAGAACCGCATGGGCGCCTCGATCCTCGCGCAGGTTCACGGCAAGCTCGGCAAGCAGGCTCCGGACGTCGATGACGCCGAAGACCTCAAAGCCTTCTTCGCGGTGATCCAGGGCCTCAACGCCGACGGCCACCTGCTGGCTTACCACGACCGTTCCGACGGTGGTCTGCTGACCAGCGTTGTCGAGATGGCGTTCGCCGGTCACTGCGGCCTGAGCCTGAACCTTGACGGTCTGGCGGAAACCTCGGCCGACATCGCCGCCATCCTGTTCAACGAAGAACTGGGTGCCGTGATCCAGGTTCGCCAGGACGCCACCCCGGACATCCTTGCGCAGTTCAGCGCTGCCGGCCTGGGTGATTGCGTGTCGGTGATCGGTCAGCCAATCAACAATGGCGAGATCGGCATCACCTTCAATGGTGACACCGTGTTCGAAGGCCAGCGTCGTCTGCTGCAACGCCAGTGGGCCGAGACCAGCTACCAGATCCAGCGTCTGCGTGACAACGCCGACTGCGCCGAGCAAGAGTTCGACGTGCTGCTGGAAGAAGACAACCCGGGCCTGAGCGTCAAGCTGAGCTACGACGTCAACCAGGACATCGCCGCGCCTTACATCAAGAAAGGCATTCGCCCACAGGTTGCCGTACTGCGTGAGCAGGGCGTCAACGGTCAGGTGGAAATGGCGGCGGCGTTCGACCGCGCCGGTTTCAACGCGATCGACGTGCACATGAGCGACATTCTGGCCGGCCGTGTCGACCTGAACGAGTTCAAGGGCATGGTCGCTTGCGGCGGCTTCTCTTACGGCGACGTACTGGGTGCCGGTGAAGGCTGGGCGAAATCCGCGCTGTTCAACAGCCGTGCCCGCGATGCGTTCCAGGGCTTCTTCGAACGCAACGACAGCTTCACCCTCGGCGTGTGCAACGGTTGCCAGATGATGTCCAACCTGCACGAGCTGATCCCGGGCAGCGAGTTCTGGCCGCACTTCGTGCGTAACCGTTCCGAGCAGTTCGAAGCCCGTGTTGCCATGGTACAGATCCAGGAGTCGAACTCGATCTTCCTGCAAGGCATGGCCGGTTCGCGCATGCCGATCGCCATCGCCCACGGCGAAGGCCATGCCGAGTTCGCCAGCGAAGAAGCACTGCTGGAAGCCGATCTGTCCGGTTGCGTGGCGATGCGTTTCGTCGACAACCACGGCAAGGTCACCGAAAGCTACCCGGCCAACCCGAACGGCTCGCCGCGCGGGATCACCGGTTTGACCAGCCGCGACGGTCGCGTGACCATCATGATGCCGCACCCGGAGCGTGTGTTCCGCGCCGTGCAGAACTCGTGGCGTTCGGACGACTGGAACGAAGATGCACCGCTGATGCGCATGTTCCGTAACGCGCGCGTCTGGGTGAACTAAGCGCCGTGTACAAGCTCAGTTTTTTTGTTCCCGACAGTCATGTCGAAGTGGTCAAAAGTGCCGTATTCGCCGCCGGTGGCGGACGGATCGGTGCTTACGACCACTGCGCATGGCAAGTGTTGGGCCTCGGCCAGTTTCGCCCACTGGATGGCAGTCAGCCATTCATTGGCGAGGCAGGGCAGGTCGAGCAGGTCGAGGAATGGAAGGTTGAGCTGGTGGTGGCGGATGAGTTGATTCGCTCGGTGGTGGCGGCTCTGAAACAGAGCCATCCCTATGAGACACCGGCTTATGAAGTATGGCGGTTGGAGGATTTCTGATCTTCCTGGCTGCTGAAATGAGAAACCCGCTGAAAGTGATTTCAGCGGGTTTTTTATCGCCCAGGATTCAGTGGTGTCAGTGAGGGCCTCATCGCGAGCAAGCTCGCTCCCACAGTGGTCCGGTGTATGCAGATCCAATGTGGGAGCGAGCTTGCTCGCGATGGCGGCCTGTCAGGCACCAAGAATCTAAACCTTGGCACTCACCTCACTACGATTGACCAACGCCTCCAGCGCCTCGCTCAAACTCGGTGCCTTGTCGCCAATCAGCAGATGCCACACGCCACCGTCCAGCTGACTCACACCCTGGCAACCCAATGCTTTCAAATCACACTCCGACAACGCCTTGCCATTGTCCAGTTGCAGGCGGATGCGGGTCATGGCGATGCAGTCGAGTTGCAGCACGTTGTCGCCACCACCCAGGGCATTGAGCCATTGCTGCGCCTCGGGTGTCGCCACGGCGGCAGGTGGCGGTGCGTCGATTTCTGCCGCTGGTGACGACACCAATGCGCGACCCAGCGCCGGCATCGCCAGGCGAATCTCATCGGCAATCGCGTCGGCCATCGGCCCCACCACCACCTGCAAACTCCCGCCCTTGCCCGGACGCACCACAGCCATGGCGCCGAGCGCTTTCAAGTCAGTATCCGAGGCCTTGTTGCGATCCACCATGTCCAGGCGCAAGCGCGTGGTGCAGGCGCCGACGGTGATCAGGTTTTCGGCACCGCCCAAGGCCTTGATGTAAGCTCCGGCGCGTTCATTGTCGGCCACCGCAACCTGCGGGGTGGCAGCACTGGTTTCACGGCCCGGGGTTTTCAGGTCGAAGCGGCGAATACAGAAATCAAACACCACGTAATAGATCACGGCATACGCCAGGCCCACCGGGAACACCAGCCAGCCGTTGGTGGACTTGCCCCAGCCAAGGATCATGTCGATGAAGCCGCCGGAGAAGGTGAACCCCAGGTGGATGTTCAGCGCATTGGTGATGGCCATCGACAGGCCGGTCAGCAACGCATGCAGCAGAAACAGCAATGGCGCGAGGAACATGAAGGCGAATTCGATCGGCTCGGTGACGCCGGTCAGGAACGCGGTCAACGCCATCGACAGGAAGATCCCGCCCATCACCTTGCGCCGCTCCGGCAGGGCGTTGCGGTACATCGCCAGGCAGGCGGCGGGCAGGCCGAAGATCATCATCGGGAACATGCCGGTCATGAACTGGCCGCCTTTCGGGTCGCCGGCGAAGTAGCGCGACAGATCGCCAGTCACCAGCGCGCCGGTGGTGGGGTCAGTGAAATTGCCGAACACGAACCACGCCATGTTGTTGAGGATGTGGTGCAGGCCGGTGACGATCAGCAGGCGGTTGAACACACCGAAGACGAACGCGCCGAAGCTGCCGCTTTCCATCATCAGCGTGCCGAAGCTGTTGATGCCGTGCTGGATCGGCGGCCAGATATAGCCGAACACCACGCCCAGGCCCACGGCGGCGAACCCGGTGGCAATCGGCACAAAACGCCGGCCACCGAAGAACGCCAGGTACTCCGGCAACTTGATGTCCTTGAAGCGGTTGTACAGCGCGCCGGCCATCAGGCCGCTGACTATCCCGGCGAGCATGCCCATGTTGATGCTCGGGTCGAGCACTTTGAGGGTGGAGATCATCACCAGGTAGCCGATCACCCCGGCGAGCCCCGCCGTACCGTTGTTGTCCTTGGCGAAACCGACCGCGATGCCGATGGCGAAGATCATCGCCAGGTTGGCGAAAATCACCTGGCCGGCGTCGTGGATGATCGCGATGTTCAGCAGGTCGGTATCGCCCAGGCGCAGCAGCAGGCCGGCAATCGGCAGGATCGCGATCGGCAGCATCAGCGCGCGGCCGAGGCGTTGCAGGCCTTCGATGAAAAGTTGGTACATGGCGGTTCTCCGTGGATTCTTGTTGTTCTTTAGCTCAGAGGCCAATGCTGGTGACAGGCATGACGCACCGCGCTGGCGCTGCTCAGCTTGAGCAGGCCCTGGCTGATGCGCCGGCATTCGCTGGCGTCGAGATGACGCACGCGGTCCTTGATTTCCCCGATCTGCACCGGGCTCACCGACAACTCACTGACCCCCAGGCCGATCAACACCGGCGTGGCCAGTGGATCGGACGCCAGTGCGCCGCATACGCCCACCCAACGGTTGTGCTGTGCCGCTCCGGCGCAGGTCTGGGCGATTAGCCGCAGCAGTGCCGGGTGCAGCGCATCGACGCGGGCGGCGAGCCCTGCGTGGTCGCGGTCCATGGCCAGGGTGTATTGCGACAGGTCGTTGGTGCCGATGGACAGGAAGTCCGCGTGTTCGGCCAGTTGCTCGGCCAGCAGCGCGGCGGCCGGAACTTCGATCATCACCCCCAGCTCCGGGCGTTGCGCCAGGCCGAGTTCACCGCACAAGGCGTCGAGGCGCTGGCGGATGTGCAGCAGTTCATCGACTTCCGTGATCATCGGCAGCAGGATCCGACAACGCGACAGCGGGCGCAGGTGCAGCAGTGCGCGCAGTTGCTGGTCGAGCAGTTCAGGGCGAACCTGAGCCAGGCGAATGCCGCGCAGGCCGAGCACCGGATTGGCCTCGGCGGGCAGTGGCAGGTAGTCGAGTTGCTTGTCGCCGCCGACGTCGATGGTGCGGATGATCACCAACTTGTCGCCCATGGCATCGAGCACCGCTTGATAGGCTTGGTGTTGTTCCTGTTCGTCCGGGGCGGTGTGGCGGTCGACGAAGAGAAATTCGGTGCGCAGCAAGCCGACGCCGTCGGCGCCATTGGCCAGTGCGTCTGCCGCTTCCGTGCTGGACGCCACGTTGGCGGCGACTTCGATGCGCAGGCCATCGCTGGTCAGTGCCGGTGTGTGGGCCTGGGCCTGCTGTTCGGCCCGGCGTTGTTGCTGTTGCTGTTGCAGCTGGCGCACGTCGGCCAGACGCTCCGCACTGGGTGTCAGTTCGAGGCGGCCACCGTCGGCGTCCAGCACTACCGCTTGCCCCTGTTGCTGATCGAGCAGCGTCGAACCCAGTGCGACCATGCACGGCAGGCCTTTGCCCCGGGCCAGAATCGCCACGTGGGAGGTCGCGCCACCTTCGGCCATGCACAGCCCGGCGACGCCTTGCTGGCTCAGTTGCAGCAAATCCGATGGCGTCAGTTCATGGGCCGCGACGATGGCGCCGGCCGGCACCTCGTAATGCCAGGTATCGCCGAGCAATGCGCGCAGCACCCGTTGCTTGAGGTCGCGCAGGTCGTTGGCGCGCTCGGCCAGCAGCGTGCTGCCGGTTTGCTGGAGGACTTCGCATTGCACGTCGATGGCCTGGCTCCAGGCATGGGTCGCAGCCGTGCCCAAGGCGACGGTTTGACTGGCGGCGTCCAGCAAGGCCGGGTCTTCGAGCAGCGCGAGGTGCGCGGCGAAAATCGCCTCTTCAGCGGTGTCCTTGTGTTTTTTCGCCTGGGCCAGCGTGTGCTCGATTTCGCTGCGCACCTGGCTCCGTGCCGCGTCCAGCACTTGCTGTTGTTGCTGCGGATCATGGTGGCCGGCATCCACCGGCAGGCTGATCGCATTCAGGCGAAACAGCGGCCCACCGACCAGGCCGGGTGCCGCGCAGACGCCGTGCAACACGCCGGCTTCGGCGGGGCGATTGCGTTGGGCAATCGTGGCTGGCGCGGCGGCGTGGTGGTCTTCAGCCAGGGCTGTGGATAACGCGGTCAACAAGGCTTGCAGCGCGGCTTCGGCGTCCGGGCCCTGGCAACTGACCTGGACTTCTGCCTGTTCGCCGATGGCCAGCCCCATCAGGCCGATCAGGCTGTCGCAGGTGGCCGACTTGCCGGCGAAATGCAGCTGCGATTTGCTTTTGAATCCTTGTGCGGTCTGACGGATCAACGCCGCCGGCCGCGCGTGCAGACCGCCACGGTGAGCGATGCGCACCAGACCGACAATCTCTGCGCCGGCAAACTCGGCATCGACCTGTGCGCTCGACGTCTGTCGACGAATGATGTGCAGCAGCGGCTCGCCGACCTTGACCGACTTGAGGGTGATGGGGCGTGCCTGAAAGTCCTGGCTGTTGGTGAGGATCAGCAGGCTGACCAGGCTCTTGCACTGTTGCGCGACCTTGTCCAGGTCGTAGCGCAGCAGCGGTTGGCCGTTGGCGACGCGCGCGCCTTCCTTGACCAGCATCGAGAAGCCCTGGCCCTGCAACTCGACCGTGTCGAGGCCCAGGTGCAGGAGCAATTCCGCGCCGTTATCGGCACGCAAGGTTACCGCGTGACCGGTGCGGGCGACATGCACCACCACGCCGGCGCAGGGGGCGTGGAGTGTGTCGTTGAGCGGATCGATGGCGATGCCGTCACCCATGGCACCGCTGGCGAACACCGGGTCCGGGACTTTGGCGAGCGTGAGCACCGGGCCGCTGAGCGGGGCGCTTAAGGTCAGCTCTTTATTGTTGTTATGCATGGCTCGGTCTCATAAAAAAATACGGTTCGGATCAACGTGCCCCTGTAGGAGCGAGCTTGCTCGCGATGGACTAAAGAACGCCGCGCTTATCCAGCAAACGCGCGTTTTCGTTGACGACCATCGCGAGCAAGCTCGCTCCTACAGGGGGGGCGTTCAGTGCGTACGCGTCACTTTGCTCAGGTGTCGCGGCTGGTCCGGGTCCATGCCACGGGCCACGGCCAGGCCGGCGGCCATTACGTAGAAACTCTGGATCGCGAGAATCGGGTCGAGGGCCGGGTGTTCGGCGCGGGTCAGGGTCAGGTCGCGTTCAAGCACGTCATCCGGCGCGGCCAGCAGGACCCGGGCGCCGCGTTGGCGCATGTCGGCGGCCAGGCTCAACAAACCAGCCTGTTCGGCACCCCGTGGGGCAAACACCAGCAGCGGGTAGTTGTCGCCGATCAAGGCCATCGGACCGTGACGGACTTCGGCGCTGCTGAAGGCTTCGGCCTGGATCGCCGAGGTCTCCTTGAACTTGAGCGCAGCTTCCTGGGCGATGGCGAAACCGGCGCCACGGCCGATCACCATCAGCCGCTGGCAATCGCGCAAGGCGTCGATGGCCGGGCTCCAGTCCTGTTGCGCGGCGTGGCGCAGGCCATCGGGCAAGGCAGAACCGGCCTCGAGCAATTCGGCGTCTTCTTTCCAGTGGCCAATCAACCGGGCGCTGGCGCTGAGGGTGGCGATAAAACTCTTGGTCGCGGCGACGCTGCTTTCGGTGCCGGCACACAGTGGCAGGCTGAATTCGCAGGCAGCTTCCAGCGGCGAGTCTTCGGCGTTGACCAGCGAAATGCTCAAGGCGCCGCGCTTGCGCAGCAGGCGCAGGCTGTTGACCAGGTCCGGGCTTTGCCCCGATTGCGAAAAGGCGAATGCCACCTGGCCGCTGACCTTCAAGGGCGCCTGCTGCATGGTCACCACCGACATCGGCAGCGACGCCACCGGGATGCCCAACAGTTGCATGGTCAGGTAGGCGAAGTAACTGGCGGCGTGGTCGGAGCTGCCGCGCGCCACGGTCATGGCCACTTGCGGCGGCTGACGACGCAGGCGCCCGGCGATCTCGATCATCTGCGGGTCGAGTGTTTGCAACTGGGCCTGCACGGCCTCGAACGAGGACAGCGCCTCTTCAAGCATTTTTGAAGTCAATGTCTTCTCCTTCGACCATGACAGCGGTCAGTTTCAGTGAGCGATCCAGCCGCACGCAGTCGGCCCAGGCCCCCGGTTGCAGGCGCCCGCGTTCGGTGATGCCGAGGTAGTCGGCGGGGAATTGCGACAGGCGCTGCGAGGCTTCGGCGATGGGCAGGCCGATCTTCACCAGGTTGCGCAGGGCCTGATCCATGGTCAGCGTGCTGCCGGCCAGGGTGCCGTCGGGCAGGCGCACGCCGCCCAGGCATTTGGTCACGGTGTGGCTGCCGAGCTTGTACTCGCCGTCAGGCATGCCGGCGGCGGCGGTCGAGTCGGTGACGCAATACAGGCACGGAATCGAACGCAGGGCCACGCGGATGGCACCGGGGTGCACGTGCAGCAAATCCGGGATCAGTTCGGCGTATTTGGCGTGGGCCAACGCGGCGCCGACGATCCCCGGTTCGCGGTGATGCAGCGGGCTCATGGCGTTGTAGAGGTGGGTGAAACTGCTGGCGCCGGCCTCCAGTGCGGCCACGCCTTCCTCATAACTGCCCAGGGTGTGGCCGATCTGCATGCGGATGCCGCGGTTGCTGAGGTCGCGGATCAAGGCATCGTGACCGGCGATTTCCGGGGCAATGGTAATCACCCGGATCGGTGCGAGTGCCAGGTACGCTTCGACTTCGGTCATCAGCGCGGTATGGGCGAAGTTGGGTTGCGCGCCGAGTTTGCCGGGGTTGATGTAGGGGCCTTCGAGGTGCACGCCGAGCACCCGGGCGCAGCCTTGGGGTCGCTGCTCACAGAACTCGCCGACGGCCTTGAGCACGCTGGATATCTCGTCGCTCGGTGCGGTCATGGTGGTGGCCAGCAACGACGTGGTGCCGAAGCGCACGTGGGTACGGGTGATGGTTTCGAAGGCCGGCGCGCCTTCCATGATGTCCTTGCCGCCGCCGCCGTGAACGTGCAGGTCGATGAAACCCGGCAGCAGGTACGGCAGATCATTGTCCGCCGGATCGCAGGGCTGGCCTTCGATCGACACGACTTTGCCGTGTTCGTGCACCAGTCGGCCGCGAACCCAGCCGTGGGCGGTGAGGATGTTGTCTTCTGACATGTCGGGATCTCGGTTTTTTATCTACGAAGCTCTGCGACAAAGTCGTAGTAGTCGTTACGGCAATAGGTGTCGGTGACTTCGATGGGCGTGTTGTCTTCGAGGTAGCCGACCCGGGTCATCAGCAACATGGCGGTGCCGGGGGCAATGCCCACCAGCGCGGCGAACTCGTCCGAGGCGTTGATCGCCTGGATGTGCTGCAGGGCGCGGACCACCGGTTTGCCGATGCCGTCGAGGAACTCATAGAGGGAATCGCCCACCGCCTGCGGCTTGGGAATGATCGAGGCGGGCAGGGTACTCATCTCGATGGCCATCACCGTGTCGTCGGCCTTGCGCAGGCGTTTGAGGCGCGCAACCTTGTCGTTGGGCGACAGGCCGAGGCGGATCAGCTCTTCGTGGGTCGGCAGGGTGATTTCCCGTTCCAGCCATTGCGAACCGGGCACGAAACCCTTGAGGCGGAGCATTTCACTGAAACCGGAAAGGCGCGACAACGGTTGTTCGAGGCGCGGCGTGATGAAAGTGCCGGAGCCCTGGTTGCGGCGGATCAGGCCTTGTTCGAACAACACCTCCAACGCCTTGCGGGCGGTGACGCGGGAGATGCCCAGCGTCTCGCTCAAATTGCGTTCCGATGGCATCGCCTGCTCGGCTTTCCACTGGCCGGCGTGGATCGCCGCTTCCAGATTGCGTGCCAGTTGCAGGTACAACGGCGTGGGTTGGGTGTCGTCGGGGCGCAGGGCCTGGAGATCGTTCATGGCGGGTGTCCGGGGCGGATGTTGGAATGTTTTTGCCCGTGAATGGGCGAAAACTAATACCACTTGAATACCATGTCAACGCCAGAGCTTTGCTGTTTGTGTAGGGAAACCTGCCTTGCCGGCTGGTTGGAATGGGGGTTGGTTTGAAGTGGTATTAGAGGAGGGTATTTTGAAGGCAAAGATCGCAGCCTGCGGCAGCTCCTGCAGGCGAGATTGGTATCAGCCCTGCAGGCGCTGCCGAAGGCTGCGATCTTTTGAATTTATTTTTTGCGGGCGACCAATGGTCGTGGGGAATTACGGGCGGATTTCGATCATCGTGCCGTCCGGCACCAGGTTCCAGACTTCGCGCATGTCCATGTTGCGCATGGCGATGCAGCCGTCGGTCCAGTCCAGGGTGTGGAACAGGTTTTCCGGGGTGTCTTCGCTGTCCGGGGTGCCGTGGATCATGATCATGCCGCCGGGCTCGACGCCTTCACGACGGGCGCGGGCAGAATCGCTGATGTTCGGGTAGGAAATGTGCATCGCCAGGTTGAAGCGGTCGCTGATCTTGCGCCAGTCGACCCAGTAGAAGCCTTCCGGGGTGCGCTTGTCGCCTTCCATCAGCTTCGGCCCCTTGGGACGCTTGCCCAGGGAAATGCGATAGGTCTTGAGCGGCTTGCCGTCATTGATCAATTGCAATTGATGGGAAGACTTGAGAATCAGGATCTTCTCGATGACCTTGCCGTCCAGGGTTTCCACGGCAGAAGCCTGGGACACCGTGACAAACGACAAACAGAACAGGGCAAGCAACCAGCGCATTGAAACGATTCCCCAGGAGGTGTCGCGACTATTTATGTATAGAAGTTTTTGCAGGAGCTGTCGCAGGCTCGTGCCGCGTTCGGGCGATCTTTCGGCGCCTTTGTGTGATGCCGAGATGACATCAGATAATGGCAGGCTGAGCAAGTGGCGGGATCGATTCAGACCGAACGGGATAGACCTCGGTCCGCCGGTCAGCGAAGAAGCATTCTAAGGTACGGCCCACCGTGCGGAAAGCCAGCTCATCCCATGGAATGTCCGCTTCGTCGAATAGTTGCACTTCCAGGCTCTCGGGGCCGGCAGAAAAGTCCAGGTCCGCAAGCGTGGCACGGAAGAACACATGCACCTGGCTGATGTGCGGTACGTCGATCAGGGTATAGATGCTCAGGTTGCGCACCCGGGCGCAGGCTTCCTCGGCGGTTTCGCGAATGGCGGCCTGTTCGATGGTCTCGCCGTTCTCCATGAAGCCGGCGGGCAGGGTCCAGTAACCGCGACGTGGCTCGATGGCCCGCCGGCACAACAACACCTTGGTACCCCAGGTCGCCACGCAGCCGGCGACGATGTTGGGGTTCTGGTAGTGAATGGCGTGACAACTGTCGCAGACAAAACGCAGTCGCGAATCGCCTTCGGGAATGCGCTGGGTCACCGGGTTACCGCACTGGCTGCAAAATTTCATGCTGGGGTTCCTGAATGCTGCGCCTATCTTGGCGTGCGGCAGTGCCGGTCGGCAAGTTGTCGTTTCGCGACATGGGGCGGTTGCGGGGGTTGGGCGGCCGCAGCGATTGGTGCATGATGCCGGGTAAGGCACAGATCGAGAACACTCATGCTGGATGAGCTACTGCATCGGGTTAGTAACCACACTCCACGCACACTGGAGACCGACCGTCGTTTTCCCGAGGCCGCGGTGCTGGTGCCCATCACCCGCAGTGACGAGCCCGAGCTGGTGTTGACCCTGCGTGCCAGCGGCCTGTCGACCCATGGCGGCGAAGTCGCCTTCCCCGGTGGGCGCCGTGACCCCGAAGACCCTGACCTGATTTTCACCGCCCTGCGTGAAGCCGAAGAAGAGATCGGCCTGCCGCCGGGGCTGGTCGAGGTGATCGGCCCGCTCAGCCCGCTGATCAGCCTGCATGGCATCAAGGTCACGCCCTATGTCGGGGTGATCCCGGATTTTGTCCAATACCAGGCCAACGATGCCGAGATCGCCGCGGTGTTCAGCGTGCCCCTGGAGTTTTTCCGCAAAGACCCCCGCGAACATACCCATCGCATCGATTATCAGGGCCGCAGCTGGTACGTGCCGAGCTATCGCTTTGGCGAATACAAGATCTGGGGGCTGACGGCGATCATGATCGTCGAGTTGATCAACCTGCTGTATGACGCCAAAATCAGCCTGCATCAGCCTCCCAAAAGCTTTATCAATATCTGAAGCCATCGTTCGAATGGCCTGAATCCTGGTTTTGCTGAAAAAAGCCTGCCTGAGCCTTGAGGAATACCACAATGAAATACCGCCTGGGCGACGCCCGCGTCGAAACCCATCCACAGAGCTGGGTCGCACCCAATGCCGTGCTGGTGGGCAAGGTCAAGCTGGAAGAGGGCGCCAACGTCTGGTTCAACGCCGTATTGCGCGGCGACAACGAATTGATCCTGATCGGCAAGAACAGCAACGTCCAGGACGGTACCGTGATGCACACCGACATGGGCTACCCGCTGACCATCGGCACCGGCGTGACCATCGGCCACAACGCCATGCTCCACGGCTGCACCGTCGGCGACTACAGCCTGATCGGCATCAACGCGGTGATTCTCAATGGCGCGAAGATCGGCAAAAACTGCATCATCGGCGCCAACTCGCTGATCGGCGAAGGCAAGGAGATTCCGGACGGATCGCTGGTCATGGGGTCGCCCGGCAAAGTGGTGCGCGAATTGACCGAGCCGCAAATCAGGATGCTGGAGGCCAGCGCTGCTCACTACGTGCACAACTCGCAGCGCTATGCCCGCGACCTGGCCGAGCAGGAACAATGACCACCACCGAACGCCCGGTAGCATCGCCCTGCGTGAATATTTGTGCGCTGGACGACGATGATGTCTGTACCGGTTGCCAACGCACGGTGGAGGAGATTACCCGCTGGAGCCGCATGGACAACGACGAGCGGCGCAAGGTGCTGGGGTTGTGTCATGAGCGGGCCAAGTCCAGTGGGTTGATCTGGATGCTCCCTGGGAAATCTGGCGCCTGACAGGCCGCCTTCGCGAGCAAGCCCGCTCCCACATATGATCTGTGGCGTACACAAGACCAATGTGGGAGCGGCGGTGCGACGATTCGACTTGCTCGCGAAGAGGCCGGCACAGTCGCCACTTCTATTGGCCCAAAGCCATCCCTGAAGTACCCTGTGCACAAAATTGACAGGTACTTGTACACGCCATGCTCTTCCTGATCGCCTACATCAGCAGCGTCGTGCTGATCAACTACGCCTTTTCCACCGCGCCGCACCTGGACATCATCTGGTCGGCCTGGGGCGGGCTGGTGTTTGTGTTGCGCGACATGGTGCAAGCCCGATTCGGGCATGGCGCCCTCGCGGCGATGCTGGTGGCGCTGGTGTTGTCCTATGTCACCTCTGATCCGTCCATCGCCTTGGCCAGCGCCACGGCGTTCGCGGTTTCCGAGTGCATCGACTGGCTGGTGTTCAGCATCACCAGGCGTCCGCTGCATGATCGCCTGTGGATAAGTTCGGCCCTGAGCATTCCCCTCGATACCTTTATCTTTTTCGGCATGATCGACGCCCTGACGCCGGGGGTGATCCTCACCGCCCTGGGTTCGAAATTCGCCGGGGTCACCGCCGTGTGGCTGATCATGGCCTGGCGCCTGCGCAAACAGGCTGTCGTCGGCTGAAGTTCATGTAAAATGCCGCGCTTTCTCCCCATGGGAAGCGCGCATGGCGACGCGTCCCTCGATGATCCGCTCCTTGAGGACCTTCAGATGACCCGTATCGGAACCCCATTGTCGCCGACCGCGACCCGCGTATTGATGTGTGGCTGTGGCGAGTTGGGCAAGGAAGTGGTGATCGAGCTGCAACGCCTGGGCGTTGAAGTGATTGCCGTGGACCGCTACGCCAACGCGCCGGCCATGCAGGTGGCGCACCGCAGCCACGTGATCAACATGCTCGATGGCGCTGCCCTGCGTGCCGTGATCGAAGCCGAGAAGCCGCACTTCATCGTGCCGGAAATCGAAGCCATCGCCACCGCGACTCTGGTGGAGCTGGAGGCCGAAGGTTTCAATGTGATCCCGACCGCCCGCGCTGCGCAATTGACCATGAACCGCGAAGGCATCCGTCGCCTGGCCGCTGAAGAGCTGGACCTGCCAACCTCGCCGTACCACTTCGCCGACACCTTCGAGGACTACAGCAAAGCCGTCGAAGACCTCGGTTTCCCATGCGTGGTCAAGCCGGTCATGAGTTCCTCGGGCAAGGGCCAGAGCCTGCTGCGCAGCGCCGATGACGTGCAGAAAGCCTGGGATTACGCCCAGGAAGGCGGCCGTGCCGGTAAAGGCCGGGTGATCATTGAAGGCTTCATCGATTTCGACTACGAAATCACCCTGCTGACCGTGCGCCACGTCGGCGGCACCACCTTCTGCGCGCCGGTCGGCCACCGTCAGGAGAAGGGCGACTACCAGGAATCCTGGCAGCCGCAAGCCATGAGCGCGATTGCCCTGGCTGAGTCCGAGCGTGTTGCCAAAGCCGTGACCGAAGCCTTGGGTGGCCGTGGTCTGTTCGGCGTCGAGCTATTCATCAAGGGTGATCAGGTGTGGTTCAGCGAAGTCTCGCCGCGCCCACACGACACCGGCCTGGTGACCCTGATCTCTCAGGACCTGTCGCAGTTCGCCCTGCATGCACGGGCCATTCTCGGTCTGCCGATCCCGTTGATCCGTCAGTTCGGGCCTTCGGCCTCGGCGGTGATCCTGGTGGAAGGGCAGTCGACCCAGACCGCTTTCGCCAACCTGGGCGCCGCCCTGAGCGAACCGGACACCGCGCTGCGCCTGTTCGGCAAGCCTGAAGTCAACGGCCAGCGCCGCATGGGCGTGGCCCTGGCGCGCGACGAATCGATCGAAACCGCCCGCGCCAAGGCGACCCGTGCTTCGCAGGCGGTTGTCGTAGAGCTGTAAAACTTCTCGGGCAAGTCTGCAATCCCTGTGGGAGCGGGCTTGCCCGCGAAGGCGTCGGCACATCAAACATAGGTGTTGACTGACCCACCGTCTTCGCGGGCAAGCCCGCTCCCACAGGATCGGTGCCAGGCATCAGGTCTGGGTCGACCTATAATTTGTGGATGCTCAAGTCCCTTTATCAAAGCTCCAGGCCTGTACCCATGAATTCCCAAAGCATCATCGTCCCGAAAATCTCCACCCTGCCGGTGCACGAACCCCGGGCCCGGGCCGTCGTGCGTTGGCTGGTGCGCAAGAACATCATCGAGGAAGAACTGACCACCTGCGGCCGCACCGGCAATCGCATGGCCCACGCCATCGCCGACGGTGCCCGCGCAGTGGTCCTGCACCCCGAAGCCCTGCCGTTCGGCGAGCCGATCAATGGCCTGGAGATCATCACCAAGCGTTGCATCTATACGCCTGCCAAGGGTTTCCTTGAAGAGGCGGGCTGCGCCGAGTGCCGCAAGGAAATCGGTGAGGCCCTGTTCGAAAGTCTGGAAGACTGGATGCCGGGGCGTACCGACAACTTCACCTGCCCCGAATGCGGGCATGAAGACGACATCAACGGCTTCCTGTTCCTGCAGGAATGCGGCTTCTCCAACCTCGGTTTCATCTTCAATAACTGGGCCGAAGCCGGGTTCAAGCAGGGCTTTATCGATGAATTCGCCGATTGGCTCGATCAGCCGGTCAGTTGGGTGAAAGTCGAGTTGTAGACGGCGCCAATCTCCGTATGTCAGTAATGCCAATAATAGACAGAGTTTTACATTGAACCCGAGGGGGTGTCTGACTATAATGGCGCGCTTCCATTTTCCCGCTCGGGAGCCCCCGCGATGCTGCGTATCAGCCAAGAAGCTCTGACATTCGACGACATTCTCCTAGTGCCCGGTTATTCCGAGGTGCTTCCTAACGAAGTCAGTCTCAAGACCCGCCTTACCCGTGGCATCGAGCTGAATATTCCACTGGTTTCCGCCGCCATGGACACCGTCACTGAAGCCCGTCTGGCAATCGCCATGGCTCAGGAAGGTGGTATCGGTATCATCCACAAGAACATGACCATCGAGCAGCAAGCTGCGGAAGTCCGCAAGGTCAAGCGTTACGAAGCTGGTGTGGTCAAAGACCCGATCACCATCGTCGCCGACGCCACCGTGCGCGAGTTGTTCGAACTGACCCGCATGCACAACATCTCCGGCGTTCCGGTGCTGCACAATGGCGACCTGGTCGGCATTGTCACCTCCCGTGACGTGCGTTTCGAGAACCGTCTGGAAGCCACTGTCCGTGAAGTGATGACGCCTAAAGAGCGTCTGGTCACGGTCAAGGAAGGCGCCGACAAGAACGATGTGCGTGAACTGCTGCACAAGCACCGCATCGAACGCGTGCTGATCGTCGACGACAAGTTCGCCCTCAAGGGCATGATGACCGTCAACGACATCGAAAAAGCCAAGGCTTACCCGCTGGCCAGCAAGGACGATCAAGGTCGTCTGCGTGTTGGCGCTGCAGTCGGCACCGGTAAAGACACCGGTGACCGCGTTGCCGCCCTGGTCGCTGCCGGCGTTGACGTGGTGGTGGTCGACACCGCTCACGGTCACTCCAAGGGCGTGATCGACCGCGTTCGCTGGGTCAAGCAGAACTTCCCTGAAGTGCAGGTCATCGGCGGCAACATCGCCACCGGCGCTGCCGCCAAGGCCCTGGCCGAAGCCGGCGCTGACGCAGTCAAGGTCGGTATCGGCCCTGGCTCGATCTGCACCACCCGTATCGTCGCCGGTGTCGGCGTGCCGCAAATCAGTGCCATCGCCAACGTCGCCGCTGCCCTTGAAGGCACTGGCGTACCGTTGATCGCCGACGGCGGCATCCGTTTCTCCGGTGACCTGTCCAAGGCCATCGTAGCCGGTGCTTCCTGCGTGATGATGGGCTCGATGTTCGCCGGTACCGAAGAAGCGCCGGGCGAGATCGAACTGTTCCAGGGCCGTTCGTACAAGGCTTACCGCGGCATGGGTTCGCTGGGCGCCATGTCCCAGGCTCAAGGTTCCTCCGACCGTTACTTCCAGGACTCCTCGGCAGGCGCCGAGAAGCTGGTTCCGGAAGGCATCGAAGGGCGTGTTCCTTACAAAGGCACCCTGAGCGCGATCATCCACCAGCTGATGGGCGGCCTGCGTTCCTCGATGGGCTACACCGGCAGCGCCGACATCGAAGAAATGCGCACCAAGCCTGAGTTCGTGCGGATCACCGGCGCTGGCATGGCCGAGTCCCACGTTCACGACGTGCAGATCACCAAGGAAGCGCCAAACTACCGCGTAGGTTGAGCCTTCAAGCAACAAGCTAAGCAACCGGGGCTGTTTTATTCAGCCCCGAGTTGTTTCTGAATCACGACTGTTTCCGAATTTTTTAGACGAGACTGAATCATGGCCCTCGACATTCACGCCCACCGCATCCTGATCCTCGACTTCGGTTCCCAGTACACCCAGCTGATCGCCCGCCGCGTGCGTGAAATCGGTGTGTACTGCGAACTGCACCCGTTCGACATGGACGAAGATGCGATCCGCGAATTCGCTCCTAAAGGCGTCATCCTCGCCGGCGGCCCGGAGTCGGTTCACGAAGCCAACAGCCCGCGCTGCCCGCAAGCGGTGTTCGACCTGGGCGTGCCGGTCTTCGGTATCTGCTACGGCATGCAGACCATGGCCGAGCAACTGGGTGGCAAGGTTGAAGGTTCCGAGCTGCGTGAGTTCGGTTATGCCCGCGTTGACGTAGTCGGCAAGAGCCGCCTGCTCGACGGCATCGAAGATCACATCGACGCCGATGGCCTGTTCGGCCTCGACGTGTGGATGAGCCACGGTGACAAAGTCACGAAGATGCCGGAAGACTTCCACATCCTGGCCAGCACCCCGAGCTGCCCGATTGCCGGTATGTTCAACGATGCTCGCGGCTACTACGGCGTGCAGTTCCACCCGGAAGTGACCCATACCAAGCAAGGCGGTCGCATCCTGTCGCGCTTCATCCTCGACATCTGCGGCTGCGAAGCCCTGTGGACGCCATCGAAGATTGCTGAAGACGCCATCGCCCAGGTTCGCGCCCAGGTCGGCACCGACAACGTCCTGCTCGGCCTGTCCGGCGGTGTTGACTCCTCGGTGGTTGCCGCGCTGCTGCACAAGGCCATCGGCGACCAGCTGACCTGCGTGTTCGTCGACAACGGCCTGCTGCGCCTGCACGAAGGCGAGCAAGTGATGGCCATGTTCGCCGAGAACATGGGCGTCAAGGTGATCCGCGCCAACGCCGAAGAGCAGTTCCTGAACAACCTGGCCGGCGAAGCCGACCCGGAGAAGAAGCGCAAGATCATCGGCCGCACCTTCATCGACGTGTTCGATGCCCAGTCCAACAAACTGGACAACATCAAGTACCTGGCCCAGGGCACCATCTACCCGGACGTGATCGAGTCGGCTGGCGCGAAAAGCGGCAAGGCCCACGTGATCAAGTCGCACCACAACGTGGGCGGCCTGCCGGAAGAGATGAACCTGAAACTGGTCGAGCCACTGCGCGAACTGTTCAAGGACGAAGTCCGTCGTCTGGGCCTGGAACTGGGCCTGCCGTACGACATGGTCTACCGTCACCCGTTCCCGGGCCCGGGCCTGGGCGTACGCATCCTCGGTGAAGTGAAGAAGGAATACGCCGACCTGCTGCGTCGCGCCGACCACATCTTCATCGAAGAACTGCGCAAGGCCGACTGGTACCACAAGGTCAGCCAGGCCTTCGTGGTGTTCCAGCCGGTGAAATCGGTCGGCGTGGTCGGCGATGGCCGTCGTTACGCCTGGGTCGTAGCCCTGCGTGCCGTAGAGACCATCGACTTCATGACCGCGCGTTGGGCACACCTGCCTTACGAACTGCTGGAAACCGTTTCCGGCCGCATCATCAATGAAATCGAGGGCATCTCCCGCGTCACCTACGACGTGTCGAGCAAGCCGCCGGCGACCATTGAGTGGGAATGATCCCGCGCCAGCCCTGAGGGCTTGAGCGCCGGATAAAAAGCCGTGTGAACGAGAGTTCACACGGCTTTTTGCATTGCTGTGGGACCTTCCTGCGGCCCGTCGTCACGCCCGCTCTGCTGTTTCTTTCACAATTGCAGGTGTATCGTATTCGCCTTTTGCGGGCCGCCGGGCCTGTTGCTGATACGTGAGGTAGTTGAGTTCATGTCGTTTACCCGTCGCCAAATCCTCGGTGGCCTGGCCGGTCTTGTTGTCGTTGGTGTCGGTGCGGGGGGCGCTTCGCGCTACTGGTTGGGCAAGATGGCTGACGCCGAGGCGGGCCACGACTACGAGCTGATTGCAGCGCCGCTGGACGTGGAGCTGGTAGCCGGGCACAAGACCCAGGCCTGGGCCTTCGGCCCGTCGGCGCCGGGCACTGAATTGCGGGTGCGCCAGGGGGAATGGCTGCGGGTGCGCTTCATCAACCATCTGCCGGTCGCCACCACCATTCACTGGCACGGCATCCGCCTGCCGCTGGAAATGGACGGTGTGCCTTACGTGTCGCAATTGCCGGTGTTGCCGGGTGAGTACTTCGATTACAAATTCCGCGTGCCTGACGCCGGCAGCTACTGGTATCACCCGCACGTGAACAGCAGCGAAGAGCTCGGTCGTGGCCTGGTCGGCCCGTTGATCATCGACGAACGCGAGCCGACCGGTTTCAAGTATGAAAAGACCTTGAGCCTGAAGAGCTGGCATGTCGACGAGGTGGGCAATTTCGTCGAGTTCAGCATTCCCCGTGAAGCGGCCCGTGGCGGTACGGCGGGGCGCCTGGCGACCATCAATGGCGTGCCGCAAGCGGTGATCGATCTGCCGGCCGGGCAGATCACCCGTGTACGCCTGCTCAACCTCGATAACACCCTGACTTATCGCCTGAACATTCCCGGCGTCGAAGCGCAGATCTATGCGCTGGACGGCAACCCGGTCGAGCCACGACCGCTCGGCAAGGAATACTGGCTCGGTCCGGGCATGCGTATTTGCCTGGCGATCAAGGCCCCGCCGGCCGGTGAGGAGTTGTCGCTGCGTAACGGTCCGGTACGCCTGGGCACGTTCCGTTCAGTGGCCAATACCGATGCGCCGACCGAGTGGCCGCCGGCACTGCCGGCCAACCCGATCGCCGAGCCGGACCTGGCCAATGCCGAGAAACTCAACTTCAATTTCGAATGGGTCGGCTCGGTGTCAGTCAACGTTGATAACGGCAAGCCACCGAGCTTGTGGCAGATCAACGGCAAGGCCTGGGACATCACCGACAAGACCTGCGCCGACCGCCCGATTGCCAAGCTCGAGAAGGGCAAGAGCTATATTTTCGAATTGAAGAACATGACTCAGTACCAGCACCCGATTCACCTGCACGGCATGAGTTTCAAGGTCATCGCCTCGAACCGGCACAAGGTCATTCCGTATTTCACCGACACCTACCTGCTGGGCAAGAACGAGCGCGCGCAGGTAGCGCTGGTGGCGGATAACCCGGGTGTATGGATGTTCCACTGCCATGTGATCGATCACATGGAAACCGGCCTGATGGCCGCCATCGAGGTGGCGTGATGCGTCAGATTCGTCCCGCCGCCATCATCGACCGCAGCCGTGATCGCGAATTCATGCGTGAGGCCCTGGCATTGGCGGCCCAAGGCGCGGCCCTCGGCGAAGTGCCGGTGGGCGCGGTGCTGGTGCAGGATGGAGAGATCATCGGTCGCGGCTTCAACTGCCCGATCACTGGCAGCGACCCGAGCGCTCACGCCGAGATGGTCGCCATCCGCGCCGCCGCCCAGGCCGTGAGCAACTATCGCCTGCCGGGCAGCACGCTGTATGTGACGCTGGAGCCGTGCAGCATGTGCGCAGGCCTGATCGTGCACTCGCGGATTGCACGGGTGGTGTACGGGGCGCTGGAGCCGAAGGCGGGGATCGTGCAGAGCCAGGGGCAGTTCTTCACCCAGGGCTTTTTGAATCACCGGGTGTTGTATGAAGGCGGGGTGTTGGCGCAGGAGTGCGGGGCGGTGTTGAGCGAGTTCTTCAAGGCCCGGCGCGCAAAACCTTCAGACTGAACACGGACCCCCTGTGGGAGCGGGCTTGCTCGCGAAAGCGGTGGGTCAGACACATTCATGTTGACTGACACTCCCTCTTCGCGAGCAAGCCCGCTCCCACATTTTGATCTCCATTGAGCGGGAGATCGGGTTACTTCTTGACCACAATCACCGCCCGCATCGGCGCCGGCAGCCCTTCAACGGTCTTGCTGTGATCCTCGGGGTCGAGGAAGTCACTGAGCGATTGATACTTCATCCACTCCGTCCCGCGCTGTTCCTCGACTGTGGTGGTGCTCACATCCACGCATTTCACATCGGTGAACCCGGCACGCCGCAACCACAGTTCCAGCGCCGGCACCGACGGCAGGAACCACACATTACGCATCTGCGCGTAGCGGTCTTCCGGCACCAGCACCTGATGCTTGTCGCCTTCCACCACCAGGGTTTCCAGCACGAGTTCCCCGCCCTTGACCAGGCAATCCTTCAGCGCCAGCAAATGCTCGATGGGCGAACGGCGGTGGTAGAACACGCCCATGGAAAACACCGTGTCGAAACCTTCGAGGTTCGGCGGCAGGTCTTCGAACGGGAAGGGCAGGTGCCAGGCATTCGGTTCGGACAGGTAGCGTTGCACCGCCTGGAACTGGCAGAAGAACAACCAGTTCGGGTCGACACCGATCACGCTGTCGGCACCGGCGCCGAGCATGCGCCACATGTAATAACCGTTGCCGCAGCCGACATCGAGGATGCGCTTGCCTTTCAGGTCCAGGTGCGGGGCGACCCGCGACCACTTCCAGTCCGAGCGCCATTCGGTGTCGACGTGCACGCCGAACAGGTCGAACGGCCCCTTGCGCCACGGCGACAGGCCCATCAACGCGGTGCGCATTTGCGCGCGGGTCTCGTCGCTGCAGTCGGTGTCCAGCTTCAAGCCATTGAGCAAATCGACTTCGCTCGGCTGGATCTTCGGCAGGGCGTCCAGCGCACTCTGCCAGCGCTCAAGGTCGCCATGACCCTTTTCCATTTTCTTGTCGAGTTGCGCTTGCAGGGTGTTGGCCCAGTCGGCCAGCGGAGTGCCGGCCAGACGGCGGGCGAGGGGGGACAGATCAATCATGGCAAGGCAATCAACGAGGCAAAGTTAAGACACTGGAACCACGGCACGACTTTCGAGAACCCGGCAGCCAGCAGGCGTTCGCGGTGTTCTTCGAGGCTGTCGGGCTTCATGACGTTTTCAATGGCGCTGCGCTTCTGGGCGATTTCCAGCTCGCTGTAGCCGTTGGCGCGCTTGAAGGCGATGTGCAGGTCGGTGAGCAGTGCGTGTTCCTGCTCGTCTTCGAAGCGCAGTTTTTCCGAGAGGATCAGGGCACCACCAGGCAACAGCGACTGACGGATGCGCGACAACAACGCCGTGCGCTGCTCCGGGGCGATGAATTGCAGGGTGAAGTTCAGCGCGACCACCGAGGCCGGCTGGAACTCCAGCGCGAGGATGTCGCCTTCGATCACCTCGACCGGTAGCAACTCCTGGAACATCGAATCCTGACCGTTGAGGTACTCGCGACAGCGTTCGACCATCGCCGCCGAGTTATCCACAGCGATCACCCGGCAACCGTCGGTGCGCACGTGCCGGCGCAGGGCCTGGGTCACGGCACCCAGCGACGAGCCAAGGTCGTAGAGCACGCTGTGGGGCTGGGCGAACTGCGCGGCGAGCACGCCGAGGTTTTCGACGATGGTCGGGTAACCCGGCACCGAGCGCTTGATCATGTCCGGGAACACCCGCACCACGTCCTCGTTAAAGGCGAAGTCAGGCACCTGGGCCAAAGGCTGGGCGAAAAGGCGATCGGGTTCTTTGCTCACGGCGGTTCCAGCGGTGTAGGTGGAAAAGGCCGGCATTTTAGCCAAGTTGGCGCGGGGATGCGCGGGTTGTCTGATAAAGCGGCGAGGGAGCTTGCTCCCTCGCCACAGGGTTAGCGTGTTCTTTGGGAGAAAGCCGAGGCAGTGATCCCCCATTGCCCCAGCCAGTAACTGAGGATGATCACATAAGGCGCCGCGTCGAACGGCACCACAAACCGGCTGATGCCGATCACGCTGTCGGAGAACACAAAGGCCACTGCCCCCGCTGCTGCCAACAGTGCCGAGCGTTTGGGCACGTCGGTCCCGAGGCGGGCCAGGGCGCGCCAGAGCATGGCGCTGATCGCCGTGCCATAGACAATCACTGGAACCAGCAATGGGCCGAGGCCGTTGGAAATCAGAATCCCGAGCAGGACGGCGCCGACACCGAGGGCCAGCACCAGCGGCAGCACGGCCAGGCGTCGGCAATCGCTCAGATAAGCCTTGAGATAAGCCAGGTGCGCGACCAGAAAAGCGCCCAGCCCAAACACGAACAAATCCCCCGGCCATGCCAGCAACACGTCGCCGACCAGGGAGAAAATCAACCCCAGGCTGATCCAGCGTCGATATTCACCGGGCGGTGCGTCGTGCAGCCAGCCGAGCAGGGCCAGCACTGGCAGCGGCTTGACCAGCAGGCACAGCAGAGACGCATGCACGCTCACGCCATAAAGAAAGGTCACCGCGCCCATCAGCGCCAGAATCAGCCAGCCCACGGTCAGTTGACCGAGATCGCGCAGTCGAACGACTCCACCGGCAGCACTTCCGGCGCCCATGGCTGTTGCGAGGTCAGGCGCAAACGCCCGGTGCCAGTCGCAAAAGCCTGAAAGCGCCAGGTCGAGACCCCGGCCGCGCCGACGATGCCGGCATCTTCCGGATTTCGATAAACCTCTGGCCCCAGGGCGTGCAGCACTCCGCCGGCCGAATCCTGGATCGCCCAGCGATAACCCGTGGTCGGATTGCTCGGCAAGGTCAGGATCAGGTTTTGCCCGTTGCTGAGCTGCACCGGACATTCGCTTTGTTTTTCCACGGTCACGTTGTGCGCAGGTTGCATGGCGCATCCGGCCAGCAGGGCGAGGGCGAGGGGGACAAACAGGCGAATGGGGGACATGGGGTCAGGGGCTCCGGCGTTCACGACGAACGGCGAGCATAACTTAAGATGAGACAAAGTGTGACAGTCAGCCTTGGGCTGTGGTGCCAGAGCTGACGCCATCGCGAGCAAGCTCGCTCCCACAGGGTTTTTGCAGTGAACACAAAATTTGTGAACAGCATCGATCATTGTGGGGGAGCAAGGCCTGCACAGGGTTTTGCAGTGAACACAGATTCTGTGAACACCGCCAACCACTGTGGGAGCGAGCTTGCTCGCGATAGCGGTAGTGCAGTCGCTACAGGAACATCAGAAAAGCACCTTCGCCACATCCGCAAACCGCTTGGCAAAGTGCACGGTAATTCCTTCCTTCAGATACTCCGGCAGCTCCTCGAAATTGCCCTGATTCGCTTCCGGCAGAATCAGCTCGAAAATCTTCTGCCGCCGCGCCGCAATCACTTTTTCCCGCACTCCGCCAATGGGCAGTACATGCCCGGTCAATGTCAGTTCGCCGGTCATGGCCACGCCTTTTTTCGGTGGCTGGTTGCGCGCCAGCGACAGCAGGGCACTGGCCATGGTCACGCCGGCGCTCGGGCCGTCTTTCGGGGTGGCGCCTTCCGGCACGTGCAGGTGGACGAAGGCTTCGTCGAAGAACTTCGGATCGCCTCCATAGGACTTCAGGTGCGAGCTGACGTAGCTGTAGGCGATTTCCGCCGACTCTTTCATCACGTCACCCAGTTGCCCGGTGAGCTTGAACCCACGGTTGAGGGTGTGGATGCGCGTGGCTTCGATCGGCAGGGTTGCGCCGCCCATGCTGGTCCAGGCAAGGCCGGTGATCACGCCGACACCCGACAGCACCTGCTCGTTGCGGAACACCGGCTTGCCGAGGGATGTTTCGAGGTCTTTCGGGCCGAGCTTGATCACCGCCTTTGGGTCGTCGAGCAGTTTCATCACCGCTTTGCGCACTAGTTTGCCGAGGTTTTTTTCCAGCTGACGCACGCCGGCTTCACGGGCGTAACCGTCAACCAACGCCTTGAGCGCGCTGTCGCTGATGCTCAGGCTGCCTTTCGACACACCGGCTTTCTCAAGCTGCTTGGGCCACAGGTGACGCTTGGCGATGGCGACTTTTTCTTCGGTGATGTAGCCCGACAGGCGAATCACTTCCATGCGGTCCAGCAGCGGGCCGGGAATCGAATCCAGGGTGTTGGCGGTGCACACGAACAACACTTTCGACAGGTCCATCCGCAGATCGAGATAGTGGTCGAGGAATTCGACGTTCTGCTCCGGATCGAGGGTTTCCAGCAACGCCGAGGCCGGGTCGCCCTGGTAGCTCTGGCCCATCTTGTCGATCTCGTCGAGCATGATCACCGGGTTCATCACTTCGACGTCTTTCAACGCCTGCACCAGTTTGCCCGGCTGTGCGCCGATGTAGGTGCGGCGGTGGCCCTTGATCTCGGCTTCGTCGCGCATGCCGCCGACGCTGAAGCGGTAGAACGGCCGGCCCAGGGATTCGGCGATGGATTTGCCGACGCTGGTCTTGCCCACGCCCGGCGGGCCAACCAGCAGCACGATGGAGCCGCTGATTTCGCCTTTATAGGCACCAACGGCGAGAAATTCGAGGATGCGGTCCTTGATGTCGTCGAGGCCGGCGTGGTGTTTGTCCAGCACCTTGCGCGCGTGCTTGAGGTCGAGTTTGTCCTCGCCGTACACGCCCCACGGCACTGAGGTCGCCCAGTCGATGTAATTGCGGGTCACCGCATATTCCGGCGAGCCGGTTTCGAGGATCGACAGCTTGTTCATTTCCTCTTCGAGGCGTTTCTGCACCTGCGTTGGCAGGACTTTGCCCACCAGCCGCTGTTCGAACTGTTCGAGGTCGGCGCTGCGGTCGTCTTTGGTCAGGCCCAGCTCCTGCTGGATGACCTTGAGTTGCTCCTTGAGGAAGAACTCGCGCTGATGTTCACCGATCTTGCGGTTAACTTCGGCGGAAATCTCTTTTTGCAGGCGTGCGACTTCGACTTCCTTGCGCAGCATCGGCAGGACTTTTTCCATGCGCTTGAGCATCGGCACGCAGTCGAGCACTTCCTGCAGCTCACTACCGGTGGCCGATGTGAGCGCGGCGGCGAAATCGGTCAGCGGCGACGGATCGTTGGGGCTGAAGCGGTTGAGGTAGTTCTTCAGCTCTTCGCTGTACAGCGGGTTGAGCGGCAGCAGTTCCTTGATCGCATTGATCAGCGCCATGCCATAGGCCTTGACCTCATCGGTCGGCTCGGAGGGCTGATGCGGGTATTCGACTTCCACGAGGTACGGCGGGCGGTGATGCTTGAGCCAGGTCTTGAGGCGGACGCGGGTCAGACCCTGGGCGACGAACTGCAGCTTGCCGTTTTCGCGGCTGGCGTGGTGCACCTTGACCAGGGTGCCGTAGAGCGGCAGGGCCGAGGTGTCGAAGTGGCGCGGGTCTTCCTGGGGGCTGTCCATGTAGAACAGGGCCAGGGAATGGTGTTCGGACTTGGCCACCAGGTCCAGGGTCTCGGCCCACGGCTCTTCGTTGACGATGACCGGCAGCACCTGGGCCGGGAAGAACGGGCGATTGTGGATCGGGATGATGTAGACCTTGTCCGGCAGGTTCTGGCCAGGCAGGGCCAGGCCTTTGCCAGGTTTGTGCTGTGGGGCGTTTTCCGGGTCGGCGTATTCGCTTGGGTCTTCGGGGAATTCCTGCTGGTCGCTCATGAGGGCACCTGCGCAATGGGTATGGGTCTTAGATGGGGCAGGTTGGCGGTGGTTTCAACGGTCATTTTCTGCGATGCGGTGTTTCGCAGGTGTGTTCAGCGCAGAGACAGGTTAGCTGAACCAAGGCTGTGCGCGGTCAAAATGTGGGAGCGGGCTTGCTCGCGAAGAGGGAGTGTCAGTCGATGTAAATGTTGCCTGACACACCGCTTTCGCGAGCAAGCCCGCTCCCACAAGGGTGGCGGTGTGGCACAAAAAAAGGCGACGTCCTCACGGGCGTCGCCTTTCGTTTTACTGCCGCTAAGACTTACTCGGACAGTTTGTACGCAATCACATAGTCACCCATTTTGGTGCCCAGTGAGCCGTGGCCACCGACGACCAACAGCACGTACTGCTTGCCGTCCTTGCCGGTGTAGGTCATCGGCGTAGCCTGACCGCCAGCCGGCAGGCGCGATTTCCAAAGCTCGTTGCCGGTGTTGACGTCATAGGCGCGCAGGTATTGATCCAGCGTGCCGCTGAGGAAGCCGACGCCACCGGCGGTGACCATCGAGCCGCCCATGCTTGGCACGCCGAGTGGCAGGCCGATAGGCAATGGCGAGCTGTCGCGGCTGGTGCCGTTCTTGCGTTTCCACACGACTTTGCTTGTGGTCAGGTCGATGCCGGCCACGTAGCCCCAGGCCGGAGCCTGGCACGGTACGCCGAACGGCGACATGAACGGGTGCATGATCACCGCGTAAGGCGCGCCGGTGTTCGGTTGCACGCCCGCTGTTTCGCTCTCGCGCTTGCTGTCGGCCGCGACTTCGGCGCGAGGCACCATTTTCGAGACGAAGGCCATGTAGTTCGGGCTGGTGAACAGCATCTGGCGAACCGGGTCGACCGAAACGCCGCCCCAGTTGAAGACGCCGACGTTACCCGGATAGATCAGGCTGCCCTGTTCCGACGGCGGGGTGTACTGGCCTTCGTAGCGCAGTTCCTTGAACTGGATGCGGCACAGCATCTGGTCGAACGGGCTGGCGCCCCACATGGCTTTTTCGGTCAGTTCCGGGGCCAGCAGGTTCAGGTCCGAACGAGCCTGGGTCGGCGCGGTGTGGTCACCTTTCACGGCGCCTTGCGGAGCCGGGATTTCCTTGATCGGGATGATCGGCGTGCCGTCGCGACGGTCGAGGACGTACAGGCTGCCTTGCTTGGTCGGTTGGATCACAGCCGGCTTGATGCCGTCGGCGGTTTTCATGTCCAGCAGGGTTGGCTGACTGCCGACATCCATGTCCCACAGGTCGTGGTGAGTGAACTGGTAGTTCCAGCGCACCTTGCCGGTGGCCAGGTCCAGCGCGACCAGGCCGGCACTGAACTTTTCGGCGCCCGGGGTGCGGTCTGCGCCCCACTGGTCAGGGGTCTGGTTGCCCAGTGGCAGGTAGACCATGCCGAGTTTTTCGTCGACGCTGGCCAGCGACCACATGTTGGCCGAGTTGCGGCTGTAGTGTTCGCCCTCAGGCAGCGGTTCGGTCGCGTCAGGATTGTTGCTGTCCCAGTTCCACACCAGATGACCATCGTGTACGTCAAAGGCACGGATCACGCCGGATGGCTCGTTGGTCGACTCGTTGTCGGTGACGTGGCCGCCCATGATCACCAGGTCACGGGTGATCGCTGCTGGCGAGGTGGAGTAGTAGCCGCCGGGGGTGAACGGCCCGATGCCTTGAGTCAGGTCAACCACACCGTTTTTACCGAAACCTTCGCAGACCTTGCCGGTGTCGGCGTTGAGTGCGATCAGGCGTGCATCAGCGGTTGGCAGGTACAGACGACGCGGGCAGGCCTGGGCGACGGCTTTGCCGGCCTCGGAAATCACTGCCGAGGCAGCGCTTTCAGACTTGGCGTAGGCCGCTTCGTCGTAGTACGACACGCCACGGCAGGTCATGTGGGCGAAGCCCTTGAAGCCCACCGGGCTCTTGATCTGCGGGTCGAAACGCCACAGTTCCTTGCCGGTGTCCGGGTCCAGCGCCAGCACCCTGCTATGGGCGGTGCAGGCATAGAGCATGCCGTTGGCCTTGAGCGGGGTGTTTTCGTTGGTCAGTTCCACCGGGTCATCGGCGGTTGGCAGATCGCCGGTCTGGATACGCCAGGCTTCTTGCAGCTTGCCGACGTTATCCGGGGTGATCTGCTTGAGTGGCGAATAGCGGTCACCGAATTCGCTGCGGCCATAGGCCTGCCAGTCTCCGTCAGGCATTTGTGGCGCAGTGCTGGTCATGTCAGCCGAATCACGACCCAACTCGCCGAGGGTCTCGCCCGGATGGGTGAACAGGCTGGCCACGGCGGTGACACCGGCCAGGACCACGGCCACGCTCAAGGCGCCAGTGCCCATGGGGGCAGGGCCGTTGATCAGCAATGGACGACGGAACCACGGCAGCAGCATCACCACACCGAGGGCGAACCACAGCGCCAGGCGCGGCACCAGTTGCCACCAGTCCAGGCCAACTTCCCACAGCGCCCACAGGGTGCTGGCGAACAGCACCAGTGCGTACAGGCCCAGCGCCGCGCGGCGGGCGGCGATCAGCAACACGCCGCTCAGCGCGATGCCGATACCGGCCAGCAGGTAATACAGCGAGCCGCCGAGCATGCTCAGCTTGATCCCCCCGGCCAGCATGGCCAGGCCCATCAGTAGAAGCAGGATGCCGAGCAGGGTCGGCAACAGACGGCTTCGACTCAAGGCACTATCAGTGCTCATAGTGTGATTCTCCGTGATGTTTCAAGTAGTCCTGCGCAAGTTCACTTTAGATGACGATCTTGTGCGGGCAGGTTCAGATAAAACCGGTTTGGTTGACACATACCCTGTGGGAGCGGGCTTGCTCGCGAAAGCGGTGGTTCAGGCAACACAAATGTTGGCTGTGATGACGCCTTCGCGAGCAAGCCCGCTCCCACAGGTTTTTTCGGTGTTTTTTAGAACGAGGACTGGACCTTGATCCCGCCGATCAGCGCGTCATCGACCTCGTTCACGCCACCGGGGTGGCGGATGTATTGCAGGTTCGGGCGCACGGTCAGCCAGTGGGTCACGTGCACGCCGTAATAAAGTTCGGCGCTGTATTCGGTGTCCTGGGGTGGCAGGTAGGACGGATTGTCGTAGTCGAATACGGCGTTGGCCTGGTTGGTCGCCTCGGCATTCTTGCGAAAGGCCGGGTTGACGTGGACGCGGGCCATGGCAAAACCGATGTCGTCCCGGGCGCGCGCGTCGAACGGGCCTTTGTAGACGAGGCCGGCCTGGACGTAGTTGTCGATGGCGTTGGTCTTCTTGTCGTGCATCGTGCCGTTGGCGAACAGGCTCAGGCCGCGGGAGTGGTCGCTGGCGACGCTGGTGACTTGCTGCTGAAGGCCCAGCCATACGCCGTGCTTGCTCGACGCGCTGCGGTAGGCTTCGCCACTCAGGGCGGCAGGCTGGCCATTGCTGTCCTTGTAGACGTCGGTGGCGCTGGCGCTGCTGTAGTAGTAACCGGCGCGGTATTCACCCGGCAGGCCGTTGAGCTTTGGCGTCCACACCAGCTCCACCGGCAGGACCGCGCCCTGGGTGCCGCTGCCGCTGAGCTTGAAACCGTTGTCGCGGTCAAGGTTCGACGGGTTCTGCTCGTACGCGCCGACCTGTGCATAAAGCTCTGGCGTCAGGTGATATTTGACCCGCATCGCCCACTGGCTGACCGGCCAGTTGTACCAGATGTCGCCCGCCCAGTTGCCGACCTGGGAGCCGCAGAACGCCAGGTTCTGGAAGTCGCAGGGGAAGCTGTTGAAATCTTCGCCTTCGCCGAATCGGCCGACCTTGATGTCGAGTTTTTCATCGAGGAACTTCTGCTGATACCACATCTGCGTCAGGCGCCAGGTCTGGCCGCGGCCCCAGACTTCCTGGGCCGAGGTGAAGCCGCCGACACGCGGGTCGTTGATGCGGTCGTTGCTGATGTTGTTGCCGTTGCGTTCGGTGATGGTCAACTGGAACTCGGCGTCGTCCCAGCCAAGGATCTTCTGCAAGTCCAGGTGGGTGCCCAGGCCGAACTGGTCGCTGTAGCGGGCCGTGCGGTCGTGGTCGTAGCCGCCGTGCAGATTGCTGCCCATTTCACCGGTGTAATCGACTTTGAAGTCGTAGCCTTTTTCCGCGAGTTCTGTGCGAGTGCCGTTCCAGTCGCCGAGCATCCACGGTGAATCGCTATCGAAGGCAGGCGCCGCCTGAACGCAGGAGGCAAGGCCCAGCGCGGTGATGCCACCGATCAGGGGCAGGATGTTTCGGTGGGCAGCAGTTGCAAAGACAGCGCTGTCTCGCAAGGATTTAAAGTCAGGCATAGAGACGGAGTTCTTGATCTTTTTCTGGGGGATAAACGGAAAGCAGCAGGCTTGAAGCGAAAGCAGAAGCGTTTCAGCAGGCAGCGGGGCGCAAGGATAATGTTCTGTTACAAATAGAGAAAGTGCTTTTGCTGACATGCAGCCTTTCGGATTTGGTAACAGTGACAAAAGATCGCAGTCTTGAGGGACTCCATCCGCGCGTGTTCCCACGCAAACTCGGGACGTATCCGGACGATCTTTTCCGTTTCACCTACATTTAACGTAAGGTGCGCGGCTTCCAATTCCCACTCTGCTCGAAGGCCCGGCATGACCGAACACAACACCGATCCGTTGCATGGCGTGACGCTGGAACAGATCCTCAACGCGCTGGTTGAACACTACGAGTGGTCGGGGCTGGCCGAGCGCATCGATATCCGCTGCTTCAAGAGCGAACCGAGCATCAAGTCGAGCCTGACGTTCCTGCGCAAGACCCCGTGGGCGCGGGAGAAGGTCGAACGCCTGTATGTGAAGTTGATGCGCACCAAACGACCGCTTTGAACATGGCCGACCCGTCTGCGTTACGCCGTCATTTTGTGGCCGTGGCTGCCATGCTCGGCTGGGCGGGATTGAGCATCCAGATGTACCTGATTCTCCATTCACGCTGGACGTTGGGCGCCAGCCTGATCGGCGGGCTGATGAGTTTTTTCAGCTTTTTCACCGTGCTGAGCAACACCCTGGTGGCGACCGTGCTGACCTGCGAATGGACATCCCGCGAGTCAGCCGCGCGCCGCTGGTTCCTGCAGCCTTGGGTCAGCAGTGCGATTGCCGTGAGCATCGCCGTGGTGAGCCTCGCCTACAACCTGTTGCTGCGCCACTTGTGGCATCCCGAGGGCTGGCAATGGCTGGCCGATGAACTGTTGCACGACATCATGCCGTTGCTGTTCCTGGGGTATTGGTGGTGGTGTGTGCCCAAGGGCACTTTGCGCGTGTGGCATATCGCGCTGTGGGTGATTTATCCGCTGCTGTATTTCGCCTATGCGCTGTTGCGCGGGCATCTGCTGGCGGTTTACCCGTATCCCTTCGTGGATGTGGACAAACTGGGTTATCCACAGGTGTTCATCAATGCCGGCGGGTTGTTGGCGGGGTTTGTGGTGATTGGGTTGCTGGTGATCGGGCTGGATCGGTGGCTGGGACGGCGTGGCAAAAGCGTGGATTTGTAGCGATTGTGGCAACGCCTTCGCGAGCAAGCCCGCTCCCACAGTAGATCTTCAGTGTGCGCAGAATTTAGGTGCGACCAAGACCAAGTGTGGGAGCGGGCTTGCTCCGGGCGGCGTTCCGACGAAGAGGCCCGAGAGCAGATCACTCCTCGTCGCTTTCCCCCAATTTCCAGTACCCAACCGCCTTGACGAACTGCTCGTCCAGCCCATGCTCATCGAGCAACACCCGCCGAATCTGCCGCGACACCTTGCTCTCGGTCGCCACCCACGCGTAAAGGCTGCCGGCTGGCACCTGGATCTGGCGCACGGTGGTCAGCAGATTGTCCTTGCCACCTTCGCGCAGCACCCAGATCACATTGACCTCGGCCGCACTGTGCAGCACTTGCTGCTCCTTGCCGTTTTCCACTTCGACGATCACCAGCGCACGGCGGTTGGCCGCCAGGCCTTCCAGGCGCCGGGCAATGGCGGGCAGGGCGGTTTCGTCGCCGATCAGCAAGTAGCTGTCGAAAATGTCCGGCACGATCATCGAACCCCGTGGCCCGCCGATGTGCAGGAACTGCCCGGGTTGGGCCTGCGCCGCCCAGGTCGAGGCAGGGCCGTCGCCGTGCAGCACGAAGTCGATGTCCAGTTCCAGGGTGTTCAGATCATAGCGGCGCGGGGTGTAGTCGCGCATCTCGGGCAGCGGACCGTTGTTCTTGCCGGCGCCCAGCACCAGGGTTTCCAGCGCCGCAGCCTGCTCGGCGTTCTGCGGGAACAACAGTTTGACGTGATCGTCCGTGCCCAGGCTGACGAAGCCTGCCAATTCAGGCCCGCCCAGGGTAATCCGGCGCATGCGCGGGGTCAGGTCGACCACGCGCAACACTTCCAGGCGACGGCGTTTGATGTCGTGCATGACACGGTAAATGGTTGAGGCGATCACTTCAGTCATTCGGCGTTCTCCTGAACGGGTTGAACGGCAGGGCCGTCGACGATGGCTTTGGCGGTGTTGTTGAGCAGGTCACGTACCCGCAGGATTTCGTCCGGGCTCCAGCGCCCATGGTGCATTTGCAGGGCGTGGCGCAGGTTATGCACAGCCTCGTGGATTTCCGCCGGGCGATCATGGCCGCGCAGCGAACGCTTACTGACGTCGATGCGCGTGCGCACGCCATCCAGTGCAACGGCTTGTTCTTGCAGGAACAGACGTCCGGCATCGGTGATGGTGTAGCGTTTTTTTCCGCCTTCGGCGTCGCCCAGGATCAGTTCGCTTTCCTCCAGGAACGTCAGGGTCGGGTAGATCACGCCGGGGCTGGGGCAGTAGGCGCCCTCGAACATGCCTTCGATCTGGCGGATCAGGTCGTAGCCATGGCACGGCTGTTCGGCGATCAATGCCGGCAGCAACAACTTCAGATCGCCGGGGGCGAACACCCGGGGCCCGCGGCCGCCGCGTTCGCGGGCGGGACGTTTCTCAAAGCCGTCGCGGCCATCGCCATGCTCGCGGTGGGGGGAATGATGGTCTCTCATTTTCTGCTTTCTCTCGTCGTGTTTAGATACAACTTAAGATATATCTTATCTGAAAGGCAAAGGTTCCCGACTAACGGCAATCCCTGCATCGGCCCTGGCTTGAAGGTCAAATCGAAAAAATAGTGCTTATTAGTACAGGTAAAATCTCAAAGATTAGTGTTAAGTCTCTAATGTATTAGTTTGCTCCATTGTTTACTGGGGCTGTGGTATTGGTCTTACAGAAGGTACTTTGTCGATATCTCGCCTGTCATTGCAGGTAGGGTGCTGTTTGTAGTCTGTCTCTTACAGCAAGGCATTGATTTGTAGTTATTTCAGGTTTTTTCTTTCTGCTGTCATGGCGCTTCGGCTACGCACTCGTGGGAATTGTCTTACTTACTTTCAGGAACAATTGGTCGATCATCTTTCGGCGTTGAAAGTTCGGTTGGGCAAATAGCTGCCCGTGACAGTTTTACTCATCATGAACTTTCAGCACTTCGATCCTTTATACAAACAGGTACTGAAAGATGTTCAAGAAAATTGCGTTCGCTGCTCCTCTGGCTGTTTTGGCTTTGAGTTCTTCGATGGCATTTGCTGCAGAAGAAGTGCGTAGCTCCATCAATATCAGCGCCACCATTCCAAGCCAGGTATTTCACGCCCAGCCGGTGAACCCTGACTTCGGTAAAGATGAACAAATGAATTACAACCTGGTTGATGGCACCCTGAGCTCACTGCGGGCGGCTTACGATATCCGGCACACCAACGGCGCGGTCGGCGCTTATGTGGAAGGGGGGCCGCAGCCCCTGTTCAACGGTGCCAACAACATTGCACTGACTTACACCTTCAACGGGGTGACCTTGACCGGAGCTTCTCAAGAAGTGGTTGGCGATACTGAGTCCAACGGCGGTATGCGCGCTGACCTGGTGATTGCCGCGGCCAAACCATTGGCCACTCAAACGGGTCTTTACACGGCCACCCCGGTTGTGATTTTCGACGCAATTCCTCGCGTCACTCCGTAAGTACGGTTATGAAATAAGGTCTTTCCTTATTTGGTAATTCTTCCCGGTCGATGGGTAATCACTACCTGTCGATCGGGTTTTAACGCACTGATCTTCAGAGTATTTCGTTCATGTTCCCGATGACTCCCATCGCGGCGGCGCTTGCCTTGCTTTTTTGCGCAAACGCACTGGCCGCGCCAGCGGAAAACCGCCATACCCCTCGAAGTTTGCTGGCACAGGCCAAGGGGCTGCCGACCGAGTTCGAAGAGCACTTCTTTGATGTGCCGTTGGCGGTGCGCGTGGAACTTGACCAGCAATTTCTCGGTGAGGCGATGGTGGTGTTAACCCGCGACGATCGTATCACCCTCGTTGACTTCGCCGATGTCGGCGACAGCACGATCAAGGCCAGTGAGCGCGACACCTGGTCGAACTATCTGAAACAAGGGGTAGCGCTGGGCGGCTGCCAGGCCAAGTGCCCGGAGCAACTGTTGGCGGTGCACTACAGCCTTGAAAACTCGCTGGTGTCGATCCTCACGGAAAATGCCGAGCGTGACGGCCAGGCGCAGAGTTACTACACACTGCCTGAAGGCGGCAGCACCGGGCTGATCGTGCGCAATCAACTGAACCTCAACGGTGGCCAGAATCAGGATCTGGGTGGGCGTTATGGTCTTGAGGCCAGTAGCAGCCTGGGCAACTGGACTCAGGCGATCAATATGCAATTGTCCCGACTGGGCGGCATGGACAACACGCTCTATCACTCGGTGAATGAGCTTTACACTCAGCGCGAACTGGAGGGCAGCTTCCTGCGCCTGGGCCTTTTCACACCCTCGTCCGAGGGGTTGACCCGACAGCCGCGTACCTTTGGCACCAGTCCGGACACTGCGCTAGGCGTCATGTACGGCAGCTCCGACAGTCTGGCCATCAATAATCTGAAACCGGCGGTCTATCCGATTTACGTCACCGCCAATCGCCAAGGCTCAGTGGAAATCTACCGTGATGGGTTATTGATCAACACCCAGGCAGTGCCCGCCGGGTTGCAGACCCTCGATACCCGGCCGTTGCCAGGAGGGATCTATGAAGTGGAGGTACGTCTGATCGAAGACGGTCAGATCACCTCCAGTACCCAGGAACTGGTCTACAAGCCCAGCAATTGGCGCAATCACGACGAGCGCTGGCGCTACAACCTGTTCGCCGGTCGTGAATCCAAAGTACTCAGCAATTGGGACGAACAGGACGACGGCGACATGACCGCCGGTGCGGCGATCAACTACCTGTTACACCCACGGGTCATCCTGGGCCTGAGCGGGCGGCAGGTGGGTGACGCCTTGCAATACGGCACCTCGGTCGACTGGGCGGTCGTCAACAATGCCAGCCTCTATGCCAGTGTCTACCAGACCGAGGACTACGGCACCGGCCTCGACGTGCAGGGGCTCTATTCCTATGGCAGCGGCAGCATCGTCGCCAGCCACAACCGCAGCTGGCTCGACACGACTCGGCTCTACGACACGTTGCCGGACGGTACACGAGTGCGACAGCGCAATGTGTTTGTCGGTCAGACCAGTAACTCTTCGCTGTCGGTCAATCATCGGTTGACCAGCAAAAGCTCGGTCAATGCCCGGGTGTCCCACAGCGAAGGCAACACCGAAGGCACGGGCGTTGATCTTGGCTGGACCCAACGCACCCAACTGTTTGGCAGCGATGCTAACTGGCGGTTGTCCCTGTTCGACCGGCCCGGCAGTTTCAGTTCGGGTGATGACAGGAATCGCGGCATCGACCTGAGCGTCAACATCGCCCTTGGCGGCCCGGGTGAGCAGATCTCCGGCAGTATCGGTACCCGCACTGCCCGCGAAGGTGGCCGGGATAACAACGCGTCGATCACCTATCGCAAAGACCTTCAGGATCACCTGTTGCAAAGTGTCTCGGCCACGGCCATTACCGATACCTACGGCGTCGGTTTGAATGCCATGGCGAACATGCAATCGGACCTGGTCAATGGAGACGGATTCATACAGCGCTCCTCTTTCAACAACGACCTCACCGGTGGCTTGAACCTGGACAGCACCGTGGCCGTCGGCGCGAGCAAGATGGTCATGACCAGCCAGTATCACCGCGACGGTGCTGGCATGATCATCGATGTGGAGTCGGACATCGAAGATATCGCGCTACGCGCCGATGATTTGAGCGGCGGCAGTGCGTTACTCAAGCCGGGGCGCAACTTTGTGCCGATCACCGCCTACAAAAGCAGTTCCGTGAGCTTCGATTTCGAGGGCAATCATGTGCCCGCGGCGAGTATCCAGCCGGCCCGTTCCAGCTATCACCTGAACAAGGGCGGCGTGGAGTACCGCAAGATCACTGTCAGCAAAACCGTCACCGTGCTCGGCCGCCTGGTCGACCCCCAAGGCAAGCCGCTCAAGGGCCATCACATCATCAACCACGCCAGTCGTGGCGTGAGTGAGGTCGACGGATTCTTTTCGATGGAAATGAACGCTGGTTCGCCAACGCTGGAAGTCCGTTCCGGCAATCAGTTGCTCTGCCAGTTCCGTCTCGATCCGGACAACGCCCAGCGGGAAAACGATGTGCTGATGATTGGTGATCTGCGCTGTACGCCGGATACGTTGGCGGATGCGACTGGCAACGTTGAGGCGGCCGGTTAAGTAGCTGTCGAAGCTCTAGAGGAGGTTTTGTGTTTATCAGAATGAATGCGGTGTGTGCCATAAAAAAAGCGATGAGTTATTGTTTTTTGTTCCTGGCTCTCAGTACTGCTCCATTGTTTGCTGGCGCGGCGTCGATGGATATTCAGGCCAGGTTCAGTCCTGATCCGGCTAATCCGTTGGTCAATAAATTTATCAATACGACGCCGTCTTCCGGTTATTGCGCTGACTACTATACTACTTGTGATCTCCATAATATTTTCAGTTTAAGAACGCCACTTGAGTTTAGTTCAAGTAATGCCATCCCGGGACGACATAGCGATCCACGGCAGGGCGCGATGTTCAAGGTTCCTGCTGACTGGAAAACATTCTCTGTCACGAAAGTTTCGGGTGATGGCTCGGCCGCCAGCGAAACTGTAGAAATGAAAGTGCGTATTGCCGGTTTAGGTGCTCGATACAGGCTCAGCGATACAGCCAGCAATTTAGTTGGGCGCCCTGATGGTGATCACAGAATTTTGTGGACAGGGCAGTCTTGGATTACTGCTCCATCTCCTTGTAGAAACAGTAATTTAAGCACGCTCAATGAACGGGAATACAATTTTTTTTGGCTCACGCCGGTTGCCGGTACATGTGCAAAAACGGCGGCGTATACCATTCCTGGTTTTGAATATTTGTTCTTTGACATTGGTTATGCCCTTGAAACACCCGAACCTCTAAAAATGAGCCAGGGGATCTACACTGGCAGTGTCACTTATCAGATAGGGCCCCATGGTGATTTTGATATGGGCGACAATATGTTACCCAGTGAAAACAGCCTGACGCTTAACTTTACGCTGGAAGTTCAGCACACTCTAAAAGTTGAAATTCCACCCGGTGGTAATCACATCGAGCTTGAGCCTCAAGGTGGTTGGCAAGCCTGGCTCAATCAAGGGCGCAAACCGGTTCGGTTGTTCCGGGACCAGACCTTTAATGTTTCGGCGTCATCACGATTCAAGATGCAGCTCGAATGCCAGTACCTGGCCGGCAATACCTGTGCGTTACGCGACGCCGAGTCCGCACAGTTGGTGCCGTTGAATACCAGTGTGACCTTGCCCAATGGCCTGACCGATGCAGCGGGGCAAGCAGTCAATCGTCGCCCATTGCGTCTGGATGGCAGTGGCTCGGAGCTTTTTCAACCCGGTTTTTATCTCGATCGCAAGCCGGGAACCCTGCACTTTGAAATTGCCCGTGAACACGTCGAGTCGATGCTGAGTGAGGGCGTTAGAAAAACATACTCGGGTGATGTCACGGTGATCTGGGATTCGGAAGTTTAAACCCATGTCGGTGGATCCGATTCGGGGGGTTTAATTTATTGAGGTGGTATGTCATGAAACGTCTGTTGGTACTCTTTGGTTTTTCTGTGTTTTCCCATGCTGCTCTGGCCGGGCCGCAAATCAATGTCGGAGTTGTTTACGACTATCTGGATGGCGATAAAAGTACTTATTTGAAACGTGTATTCAACGGTGGTGACAGCACCGCTTTCGTCAAGATCAACATCCTCGAAATTATCTATGACATCGATGGCAAGGCCCGGGAAATTCCACTGGAGAACCAGGCAGATGGCACTTCCCGCAATGGCTTGATGGCCAGCCCCGCGCGCTTGATCGTGCCGGCCAACGGCATGCAGGGTTCGCGGTTGTTGTACATGGGGGAGCGTGAAAAAGAACGTTACTTCCGTGTGCGCTACGTGCCTGTGGTGCCGGAGAAGGAAGATGAGTTTGCTGTGTCCGTCGAAGAGCGTGAAGACTACAAAAAGAGCCTGTCGGCAGGGGTCAACGTACTGGCCGGGTATGGCACTGTATTTTTCGTACGTCCAAAAGATACTCGTTACGACAGTGTGATCGAGAACGACGTCAGCCAGTACCGAATCCGTAACAACGGCAACACCGTGGTGGTGATCGATGAGTTCAAAGACTGTTCAGTCAAGAATGAACAGGAATGTCAGCCCGTTACCAAGCATCACATTCTGGCCGGTCGAACATTCAAGTTCGATAAGCAGGCAGGCCGTGAATACCGTTTCACCATGGTTGAAGGATCCAAAGCCACGAAGCTGGACGTAAAGGGATAACGCTGAGCATTGGGCGGAAGTTGTGTTACGGCTTTCAGCCTTTTTAATTGCGTGCAGTGCAAACAGGTGATGACACATGTTTAAAAAATTAATGACCCTCATTTCGATGGTGGCGCTGACGCTGGGCAGCGTTTATGCCTATGCACTCGTCGAGCGAGAAACCTTTGAAGTCTCAGTCACTATCCCGACCGCGGAATTCTATGTGTTGCCGGTTGATCCGGACTGGATTGGACGGGAACAAAAACTGAGTTGGGGTTTGACTGCGCAGGAACTAAGTTCGCTGCGTAAACAATTCGATGTCAAAAACAGCAATGGCGAGATCACTGCACGATTAAGTGATGAGCCTTATTTGAGCAATGGCAGAGACGTAGACAATATTGCATTGGATGTTCAGTTCAACCGGGTAAAGCTCACGGTGCATGATGCACCTGTCATTTCGGAAACTGACGGAAAAACCGGTAAACGCGTGGAGCTGGTGATTGCGGCAGTCAAACCGGATGACGGTTACAAACCCGGTGAGTACTACGGCAGCGTGCACATGATCTTTGAGGCGAGTGCTCCTTGATCCTGTTTTAGAAACAAATGACGAGCGTTTTCGTCACGTTTAAATTTCAGGTTGGTTAACAATGAAACTCTCTTTTTCGCTAAAAGTGTTAACTGTGCTTTCCTTGGCGGGAGGTTTTTTAACAGGACTGTATGCTCCGCCCGCCAATGCGGTGGTTCAGGAGATTCGGGCGGAGTTTGTGCCTGATCCGACAAATCCAATGCTTAACAAGTTTAAGAACACAACACCGGAAAGTGGTGTGTGCGTCCATTGGATTTCTGCTCGTTGCAGGAGTCTGGGCATCTTCAGTCTGACGATACCCGGTCTGCGATTCAATTCGTCACAACCTATAGCTGCCGATCATGCCGACCCTAGAATGGGCGCGACTTTTAGTGTGCCATCCAGTTGGAGGAGTCTGGAGGTCTTCCACAGTCGTACTGGTGAGAGTGAGACTGTTCAGATGCGAATCGCGGGAATTGGTGGTAGCTGGACTATGGCGAGACCTCCGGGGGTCAGTGCATGGGCCCGACCGGGTGTCGGTTGGTTTAGTCAATGGAAGAATGCTCCAGCGCCGTGTATCGGTGTGAACGTGGGGGTTGCCGGTGTTGCTTCGTCGCCCTTTTTCTGGCTGGTACCGGAAGGTGCGGGGGCTTGTGGCAGAATTCCTTCTGTCGACATTCCCTGGTTCAATTACAGTTCAGTCGAATATGTCTACGAACTGAGGACGCCCAACCCCCTGAGGATGTCATCAGGAGAATACAAAGGCTCACTGACCTACACCACAGGTCCGGGAATGGACTTCGACATGGGCGATGTGCTGATCCCCAACGACAACGCCATTACCCTCAATTTCACCCTGGATGTCATGCATGCGCTGAAAGTCGACGTCCCACCGGGAGGTAATCGCATTGAGCTGGTGCCTCAGGGCGGTTGGCAAGCCTGGTTGAATCAGGGACGCAAGCCGGTGCGGTTGTTCCGGGACCAGACATTCAATATCTCCGCTTCATCGCGGTTCAAGATGCAGCTCGAGTGCCAGTTCATCGCTGGTAACACCTGCGGTTTGCGCGACGCGGGCTCTGCCGATCTTGTGCCCTTGAACACCAGCGTGACACTGCCATACGGCTTGACCGATGGAGCGGGACAACCCGTTGATCGTCGTCCCCTGCGACTTGATGGCAGTGGCACTGAGTTGTTTCAACCTGGTTTATACGTCGACCGAAAGCCGGGAGTCCTGCACTTTGAAGTGGCTCGGGAACACGTCGAACAGATGTTGCGTGAAGGGGTTGCCAAAACCTATACGGGAAATGTCACGGTGATCTGGGACTCGGAAGTGATCTGACAGACCGTCCCTGAAGGCTCATTCTAGGAACTCTTCAGGGGCGGTATCAGTTATTGATCGTTTAAATGTTGGCTCTTGTCATGGCCTCTCGGGTCAAACGTCTTGCCAGTTCTTTTTCTTCGTCTCCCAAGTTGATGAGCAGCCGATTATAGATGTCCTCACTTATTGGCGTGCCGGAAAACACGGAGCCTTCCTGAATCGAAAAGCCGTTCATGAGTTCAATGAGCCTGTTTCGCAAGTCCATACGTTGGATTTTCGTCAATTGCGTCGAGTTGACCCATTCGAGCTGGGTGCTTAGTAAAGTATCGAGCTGTTCTGATTTACTCAGGTAGACCTGTCTGTTTTCTTCGAACTGCGAAGGGTATGTTTCACGAAGAAAGCGTTCCCAGAAGTCCAGTTCAAGCATTCTGTTAACCAGACCGTCACCTTTTTCCATGGATAGCACCGTGTCGTACGCGTTATCGATCATGTCATCGGTGACGCCGGACACCGGCCGGTAAAGCATGGATTCGGATTGCCAAGGCAGGCCCAAACGTTCAGCCAAGCCGGTCTGATATGCCAGGTAGACTTCTACTTCGTCAGGGTTGCCCTCACGACTGCTCATATCGGCCCGGGCGATATCGTTTACAAGTTCCAGTCGCGCGGAACCTTTGGCCAGCATCACCAGTTTATTTTCAAGTATCTCTGGATCAGTGGAGTAGGCGTGCGCCTCAAAGGCGAGTACCTCAATCCCCATATTGTTGAATAGCTGCGCACCCGCATCAGCACATCTCACTGGATCCTTTGCCATTGTGAATAGCTTTTCCCTAAGCTGAGTGTCGATGTAGACGGCATCAAGCATGCGCCACAGGCGATCCAGTAGCTGTGTCCGAGATTCGCCTCCAACACGATAATCAGCAAAGCCCTCTGCCCCGTTGACGAAAGACAGAAATGGCCCGGAGTCGGTTTCATGCTTAAGTTCCTCCCAATGATTGATGCGTTCAGGACTCACGTCGGGAGCACCGGCCCATATCGATATGGGCGGCGGCATCTGGATAATAGGCGACGCACCTATCTCATTGGGAAGGCCCAACCACTGACGTATCTGATTAAACCTGAGACGGTCTGAAACCGATAAGTTCTCGATATCGAGACGTGTTTGACCTACCACCCATGCATTTGGCGATTGATGAATCACTTCTGGTATCAGATTGATTGGATTGCCACGCATGTCCAAAACAAACTCCTGAGGTCTGCGTCTGGTAAACGTGCCAGTGGGCCAAGTAGTAATACCGGTATTTCTCAAACCGACAGTCTTCAGTCGGGGCATGCGCCCAATATCCGGCAGCAGGGTTAGTGGATTGTCATCCAGCTCAAGAGTTTCCAGATAAGTCAGATTCCTCAGTTTTTCGACAGCGGGCGGGTCCAGGGTAATAGCGTTTGAACTCATTCGCAGACATTCCAAGCGATGCATGGCACCGATGCTATCTGGCAGGCGAGTCAGTTCGCAGTGGTTGGCATTGAGTTCCCGCAGGTTTGGAAAGTCCTTCAGCACCCCGTATAACTCGCTGGAAAACCTTGTGTTGTCGAGTTTAAGCACGGTGACTTTGTCGAGATATTTTTTTAATTTTGGACGTTTTGACCACCAGGTTTCCAGATCCAATGGTATTAACTCTCTAGAGAGATCGAGAGAGTAGGAGTACGGATCGGTGCGGCTACCGAGCCCGGTATTTTTCCGCTCGTAACAGTCGATGAGCCGTTCGACTATGTGCCTTCCACCCCCGCCAAGGAACCCGCGGTTGTCCGAAACCGAACTGGAAGGTTGCTGGCGCTCCCAATGAATGAGTATTCCCCGCAACTCTGCGAGATCCTTTTCTTGCTCGTCCATCGCCCTGAGCGGCTCACCTCTGGAGTTCAAGGCCTGAGCAAATACCTCAACCTCGGCCTCACTGAAGTGCGGATGAAGATCCTGAATTCGTTCGTGCAGTGTTTTTCCTTCCTTGCTGAGGCCACCTCCACGAACCAAAAGCATCGTTTCATGCTCGACAATCGGTCGGATGGGGGGCATGGCGAGGACAGTCCTTCGCTCGCTTGGCGGTGCTGACTTTACAATGACCCACTGCCTGAAAAACTTGGCATCGCCTGGTTTGTATCCCAACGCTCTTTTACCTTCGTTGCCCATGGCATGCAGCAGGGCCTCAAAAAAGACATCAGCATCGTGGATAGACTGATTCGAGGCATCGCGCACCTGATATTTCCCCGAGTTGTCTCGAATCAATACCCGAACCTGCGTTGCGTCCTCGGGCCCGGCACTGCAACGAAGTTCGCCATCGAGTGTTCCCTGACGGATTTCTATGCGCAGGTCGCCAAACATATCTGTATTGAGTCGTAACGCTCCCAATGCCAAGCGTTCGGTGTCGATATTGCTCAATGCGTCGAGGTACAGACCTTGGGCTGCACGGACCGATTGCACTTCGAACTGGAGCTCTCGTGCCTGGGTTTTGAGACGCAAGGGGAGCCGAAGCTTTCGCTCAATATATTGATGCTCCGAGGGTGTTGCGCCCGCCATGATGTTTTCCACAACTCGGGCAGGCAGCTCGGGGAAGTCGCTGAACAGTAAGGTGATCTCGGGAGATAACGCAGGAGGCGGATTCACCGGCGCACCCAGGCGTTGCAGGGTATCGGTCAGCAAGGGCGGCGGAGGGGCGTGCTCGATGTGCATCCTGCGCAGCGCGGCCTCTTCAGTACCGCTGATCTGACGAATCCGCTCCAGTTGCGTGTCGCTGAAGGCATCGGTCGTATGGCCCAGGCGACGCATCAGGGTCGTGCCTTCCCACTCGCGTGGGTTCTCCGTTTCGCAGACCCAGGCACCCTGGCCGTTGTGTCGCAGGGTTGGTGCATAGGCATCGAACCGCTGCGGATGGCGAATGCGCTGTTGCCCGGTAACCGGGTCGTCCAGTACTTCGAAGTGTTGATTGTTCAGGCGCAAAATTCGCCGGCCGCGATGCTGGTGAATACCCTGTCGATCAGGCCGTGCATCCGCCGGCAAAACCATGTCGGCTCGTTGATAGGGGCTGAGGTCAGGGTTCCACAGCCGTGTCTCACCGTTTGCCAACTGCACCGGTTTCAGATTTTCGAAGAACGGCGAGAGTTTCGCCCGCGCGACATTACCGATTGCGCCGCCCGCCGCAAATGCGCCCAACTGGACGACGCTTTCCAGCACGTTGATGGTCTGTTCTGCCGCCTCGGCAAAATGACCTTCGGCCAGATCGACGATACCCTCGACCACTTCATCGGTCAGTTGCCAGGCGGTGTAGGCCAGCATCAGTTCGCCCAGGCCGGGGACAAACGGTGTGACCACCAGCAGCGCGACGTTGAGAATGTCCGAAAGCATTTTTTCCAGGTTATCCCACCAGGCCCAGCGGGCCATGCGATCGGCGTACTCGGTGGAAATCGCGATTTCCCGCCCATCGTTGAGAATCTTGTTGAGCTTCTGTCGGTAGTAGTAGCCCCAAAGATCATTCTTGTAAGCAGTCTCTCTGTCGGTCTTGACGCTCGACAGGCTGAACTTCAAGTCGGGGTTGGCCACGGGTGTTTCGCGCCAACTGGGCAAGTTGGAGCCAGGTGGGGCCGGCTGCCATTTGATTGTGCTCAGGCGGTCATTGAGTCCGGCAAAGAAATGTCCGCGCTGCTGATGGGGCACGAACTGGCTGAAGTACTGTTGATAACTTTTGCTGGAGCTGCCATCGCGCAGCTGGCGCGTCAGTTCTGCCATGAAGTCGAGCGTCGACGGGTACAGCTTGAGCGGATGCTCCGGGTCATGGGGAACATACGCCATGACCGGGACGGTGCTAGTGGTGGTGAAGACATCAGGGGCGATCAGCACAATGCCGACCAGGCGCGTGTCCATCATCGACAGGTTGTAATAACCGACGGGCTGCCCCCGCCATTGCAGTTGTGAACGATCGTCGAGCATGCCTTGCACGACGTCATAGGCCTCCTGGTCGATGTCCTTTTTCATCAGGGCCATTTGTGCCGCAACATTCAGCGCGTTTTTCTGACTGCGAATGACGATGTAACGCAGGTAATTGCTCGCCACTCTGTTGGTCGACAGCAAAAACTCGTTCAGATGCTGCTGGTACCTGGCACCGATGTTCAGTTCGCGGCACAGTGATTTGAACTGATCGATGCTCAATTTGTGCTTGAGGTGTTTGACCAAAAAGTGCCCACGAACGTCGGGGCGGGTGATGAACTCGGAGTCTTGGTGAAACGACTCGTCGAGCGAAAAATTATGCAGGGCGGCGTCCAGCAGCGAAATGGTTCGGCTGGTGGTTCCGCCGGAAAAGTCATGCACCCACCAGGATGTTTTCACCGGTGCATACAATCGCAGCCAGGTCTGCTCGACATCGTCGTCGACGCCGAAGCGGTCCTTCAGCGCCTGTTGCAGGATGGGCCGGGCAAACGCGTAGACATCCTGCAGTTCGCTCAGTGCGCGATTTACCTGGTTTTGTGCAGTCCAGCTGAGCTTGATGTCATTCTTCAGGCGTTGCTGCAGCGCCCGGGTGGCTTCCCGTAGCGGGTCTGGAAGGATCACTCTGTCGGCTTTCAGTTCGTTGACACGAGCGATGGAAGTTTCTTTCAGCCAGTAAGGGATGGCCTGTTCGACCCGTTCGAAATGGATACTTTTATCGGCCAGATCATTGGCGAGCGAGTCTGGAGTTTTATCGGGGGTGGGCATTGTCTGATCGTCCGTTGATCAATAATGGAACGGACAGACTAGGTACGCGTGGCCCCCGAAAAAAGCTCAAAAACTGGTTTGAATGGATGTCTGTTTTGCCCTGATCCTCCAAAAATCAAGGAGTGAAAAATAAATAGTTACCGCCACCTGGGTCCCGTTTTTTTGTAATGGTCAGCGGACAACCGTTGCCTCGGTTGGCTGGCACATCGTGTGGGTGCCCGGTTGCAGGTACGGCGTCAGAATCGGTGCCATGCCCTTGAGCACCTGCACCGGCAACGCCGAGGTGAAGGTGAAGCTTTCCGCCGAGCGGCCCGGCACGAACGCCGTCAGGGTGCCGAAGTGGGTATCGCCGATGTAGAACACGAACGTGGCCGTGCGGTTGAGCGATTTCGAACTCAGGATCCGTCCGCCGGAACCGATGGCTTCGATGCGGTTGTCACCGGTACCGGTCTTGCCGCCCATGGCCAGCGGGCTGCCATCCGGCAATTTGAAACTGCCGGCCACGCGTTTGGCCGTACCGGCATCCACCACTTGTGAAAGAGCCTCGCGCATGGCGGTCGCCACCTCGGATGGCATCACCCGTTTGCCGACGTCCGGGTCATTGATCAGTTGGGTTTCATAGGGCGTGTTCGCAGCGAAATGCAGGCTGTCGATGCGCAGGGTTGGCATGCGCACGCCATCGTTGAGGATGGTGCCGATCAGTTCGGCCAGGGCGGCGGGGCGGTCGCCGGAGCTGCCGATGGCGGTGGCCAGCGACGGCACCAGGTGGTCGAACGGATAGCCGACCTTCTGCCAGCGCTGGTGGATGTCGAGGAAAGCTTCGATCTCCAGCATGGTGCGGATGCGACTGTCGCGGGCGCCCTTGTGCCGGCTTTTGAACAGCCAGCTGTAGACCTCCTGGCGCTCGAACTTACTGGCTTTGACGATGTCGCCCCACTTGGCGTCGGGGTGATTGAGCAGGTAGCCAATCAGCCACAGGTCCAGCGGGTGAACCTTGGCGATGAAGCCCTGGTCCGGCAAGTCGTAGGAGCCGGGACCGTAGGCCTCGTAGAGCCGCACGAGACGCTCGTCAGTGAGTTTTTCCGTGAGCTTGGCGCCGGTGAGGTGCGAGCGCACGAAGGCGTTGAAGCTTTCCTGACTGGCCTGTGGCAGCAGGTAGCGGTGCACTGCGGCCATGCGGATCGGGGTTGGCCGCATGCTGTCGAGGAAGGTCTCGAGCCGGTCCTGGGTGTCCTTGTTCTTGTACTTTTTCCAGAACTTGAGCAGGAACGACGTGCCCTCGCGGTCGGCGAATTCGGCCAGGTATTCCTGGCGCCGCGGGTCGCGGTCGTCTTTGAGCAGTTCGGCACTGCTGTTCGGGCCGGAGTAGGTGGTGTAGCGCACCAGGTCACGCATCAGGCGAATGAACGGCAGGTTGATCGACTCGCGCAGGGCGTCGCGCAGGGGCGGTATCCGGCCGTTGTCTTCCTTGCGGAAGTTGTTGAACACGTGCAGGCCGCCACCGGTGAAAAACGCCTCGCCGGGGCTGGCGGAGTATTTGCGGTCCAGGGCTGCGCCGAGCATTATTTTCAGGTCGCGGTCCTTGTTCTCGATCAGGTAATCGACCGCCCAGCGGCTCAGGCGGTCCTGGTCCGGTACGTCGACTTTCTTCAGTTCCGCAACGGCCATGCCGGCGTATTTGTCGTGCAGCTCGGCGATGATTTGCAGGTAGGTGGTCAGCACGCGCATTTTCGCGGTGGAGCCCAGTTCCAGTTTGCTGCCTTCGTTGATGTCGAATGGCTGGTCGGTGCTGTCGGTCTGTACCCGAACCCGCGAGCCGTCCGGGGTCAGTTCGAACAAGGTGAAGCTGTAGCGTACCTGGGTGGTGCTGGTGGTGGTCAGGAGGCGTTCGCCGATCAGGCCGATTTGCGTGGCAAACTCAGGGTCGGCGAGTTTTTTCAGGTACTCGGTGGCCTCGCTTTGCAACTCGCCTTGCAGGGTGCTGGTGGCGGAGAGGTCAAGGCGGTCGAGGTCATACAGCGGACGGTTGAGCATGCCGGCCAGACGGCTGCGGGCGACACTGATGCCCTTGTTGGTTTCGATCGGTTGAATGGTCGGCTGGGTGGCCCAGTCGCGGTAGGTCACTTTGCTGGCCAGGGCTGCTGCGGCGAGCTGAGCATCGATTACATTGTTTTGTGCCAGCAGGCGAATATGGCTGTCGGTGAGGTCGGCCAGTTCATCATGACCCTTGGTCAGGTAATGCGACGGGCGGCGCTGGGCAATCATCAACGACAGCATTTCACGCAGGGCCAGGCCTTTTTCCGCGATGGTTTTTGGATCCGTCGCGGTGCTGGCAAGCGCTTCGTTGGCCTGATTGAAGTCGGAGCCGTACCACACGCGCAACCCTTCAGCCATGCCATGCACTTCACCATGGCCCGGTACGGCCGACAGCGGCACGCTGTTGAGGTAATCGCGAACCACGTTCTGCCGGGCTTCGAGGGTTTGTGGCCCGGCCTGGTAGGCGCGTACGGTGGCGGAAATCATCTGGCGAATTTTTTCCGCGCCACTGACCGTCAAGCCATCGGGGGAATGCCGGTACTTCTCCAGTTGCGTGGCCAGGGTACTGCCACCGGCGGACTGGCCGGGCACGTGCAACATCTTGGCCAGCTGGGACCACGCCGCCATGCCGAACCGTGGCCAGTCCACCGCCGGGTTGGCCAGCGGTTGCCTGGGGTCGAGCAGGAAGCGGTTTTCGATGAACAGCAGGCTGTTGACCACCACCGGCGGGATCGAGGCAAAAGTTGAATAGAGCTGCTGTGGATAGTTGTACTGGTACAGCGGCGCTGCACGGCAATCGGTGATCGACAGCCCGGCCTGGATTTTCTCGGCATAAGGCAAGAACAGGCCCTTGTCGCTGTACTTCAACAGCGCCGGGGAAAAGCGGGTTTGCGCTTCGACGACGAAATTGCGCTTGATCAGGCGCGGCAGGAACTCATCCAGCGAGCTGTAGCCCAGGCGCCGATCGAACGGACCTTCCCCCGGATAGCGAATCGCATCGCTGGGGCCGGGTTTGAGCTCATAGCTCAGGGACGCGGCGTATTTGCTGACTTCCTGGGCCTGGAACTTCGAGGTACGCATCTCCCTCGCGGCGGCCAGCCCCACGACAACCGCGATTATCAACAGCAATAGCCAGAACGCTCCCCATCCGTGCCTGGAGCGACGGGGTTTTTCAGGAATAGGCGCTTCATCCTCACCTTCATTCGGAACCACGGTTTTACTCGAATCGGTTTGCCACAAAGCGCCCATAGTCGACTGATCCATTCACGCAGATTGATCGGACTTCACTGAAGCTTAGACGGTGGTTGGCGAGGGTGAAAAAAATGTGAAGGGCAAAATGATGCACGGACGCACCGATAATCAGGCTGATTGAAGCAGTTGTGGCTGTGCGGCGTTCCGACGGGCCCCCTCGCCACAGTTGTGATAGCACCTGAAGCAGGGTGGTGGTCTGTAATGGCCGGACTAGAGCTATTTCGAGGGTGAATGCGGCTTTCGTAGGGGCATGACGATGCACCAATGCTGTGCAATACTCCGCGCCCTTTAAATGATGAAAATTCCTACAAAGTCCAGGTGATGCCCCTCCGCAAGTTGGGTTATTGCCGGGATTTATGGCTGAATTTAGTGGTTTATAGAGTGAATATCTCTGTCGTCAGCTTTTTATACTGCACGCCCCGCTGATCTTGCAGGTTTTGTCCTGCAGGACGGTTCTGCTTACAACGCAGGCCCGGTTACGCGAAGCAACTGGCTTATCGGTCGGGGGCTTCAACGCTCGGTGGTCATATCCAAAAACAAGATGAGGTGCCCCTTATGCCCGTAGGCAATCACCAGCCCAACGGCGAGACCGCTCAGGGCGGTCCGCTTAAACGTGAACTCGGCGAGCGGCATATTCGCCTGATGGCACTCGGTGCCTGTATCGGCGTCGGCCTGTTCCTGGGCTCGGCCAAGGCCATCGAAATGGCCGGTCCGGCCATCATGCTGTCTTACATCATCGGCGGTCTGGCGATCCTGGTGATCATGCGCGCCCTCGGCGAGATGGCCGTGCATAACCCGGTCGCCGGCTCGTTCAGCCGTTACGCCCAAGACTACCTCGGCCCGTTGGCGGGTTTCCTGACCGGCTGGAACTACTGGTTCCTGTGGCTGGTGACCTGCGTCGCGGAAATCACTGCCGTGGCGGTCTACATGGGCATCTGGTTCCCCGACGTGCCGCGCTGGATCTGGGCGCTCGCTGCGCTGATCAGTATGGGCTCGATCAACCTGATCGCAGTCAAGGCCTTCGGTGAGTTCGAGTTCTGGTTTGCCCTGATCAAGATCGTCACCATCATTGCGATGGTGCTCGGCGGCATCGGTATCATCGCTTTCGGTTTCGGCAACGACGGCGTGGCCCTGGGGATTTCCAACCTGTGGACCCACGGTGGCTTCATGCCTAACGGCGTAACTGGCGTGTTGATGTCGCTGCAAATGGTGATGTTCGCCTACCTGGGCGTGGAGATGATCGGCCTGACCGCCGGTGAAGCGAAGAACCCGCAAAAGACCATCCCCAACGCCATCGGCTCGGTGTTCTGGCGGATTCTGCTGTTCTACGTCGGTGCGTTGTTCGTGATCCTGTCGATCTACCCGTGGAACGAAATCGGCACCCAGGGCAGTCCGTTCGTGATGACTTTCGAGCGGCTGGGCATCAAGACCGCGGCGGGCATCATCAACTTCGTGGTGATCACCGCGGCGTTGTCGTCCTGCAACGGCGGCATCTTCAGTACCGGGCGCATGCTCTACAGCCTGGCGCAGAACGGCCAGGCCCCGGCCGGCTTTGCCAAGACCTCGAACAACGGCGTGCCGCGTCGTGCATTGCTGCTGTCGATTGGCGCGTTGCTGCTGGGCGTTCTGCTCAACTATCTGGTGCCGGAAAAGGTGTTTGTCTGGGTGACGGCGATCGCCACCTTCGGCGCGATCTGGACCTGGGCGATGATCCTGCTGGCGCAGCTCAAGTTCCGCAAAGGCCTGAGCGCCAGCGAAGCGGCCGGCCTGAAATACCGCATGTGGCTGTACCCGGCCAGTTCGTACCTGGCGCTGGCGTTCCTGGTGCTGGTGGTCGGCCTGATGGCGTACTTCCCGGACACCCGCGTGGCGCTGTATGTGGGCCCTGCGTTCCTGGTGCTGCTGACGGTGCTGTTCTACGTGTTCAAGCTGCAACCGACCAATGCCTCGCAGGGTGCGGCGCGTTCGGTTTCGTAAGCTCCAACGCTTGAAATGAAAAAGCCCCGGTCGTAAATGATCGGGGCTTTTTGGTTTTTGAAGATCAATGGATCGCAGCCTGCGATCTTTTGATTGTCTGGTTCAACCGCTTGTTGAACTCAAGCCAGGTCGCCAGCAGCGCCATCAACCCTGCACCCACCAGAGCCGTAAATATCTGCATGGCAAAAGCATCGTCGGTCAACGCATTGACCATATCCGCCAATGGCGCCAGCAGCACGCCCAGACAGAAAATCTCCAGCGAGAAACGGCCCATGCGGCAACTTTGCTGCGCGAGCCAGTTTTGCGTCCATCCGCTGTCGGGAATCAGTTTCGCCGTGACGTAGGCCAGCGCGAGGAAGTGCAGCAGGCGCACGGGCGAAAGGTCAGTCTTGCTGATGGGGTACAGGACGTTTTGCAGGCTCGCCGGCACCATCGCATCGTGTATGTCCGGCCAACGCCACAGAACGGTCAACACACCTGCGACCACGACATACAGCGCCGCGCTGACAAACAGTGGTCGGCGTAGCAATGGGCGAGTCTCGGGCAAGCGCGGGCGCTGGCTGTGAATCGCAGCGGCACCGCCGAGCACGAACAGCAACTGCCAGGCGACCGGGTTGAAATACCACACACCGTCCTTGATGGCCGCCAGGTTCCAGCCAGCCAGTGGCACCATCAGATACAGCGCCAATGACATCGCGACCACCACCCAGGCCTTGCGCACCAGAATCGGCAGCACCAGGGGCAAGCCCGCCAACAGCACGATGTACAGCGGCAATGGGTCCATCAGGTTCGGCTTGAAGCGCAACAGCAGTTCATCGATCAAGGCCTGCTGCGGGTTGCTGATGAAGTGATGCATGCCCATTTCTTCCACCAGATCCCGTGTTTCCACGTGGCTGTTGGCGAAAAACACAATGCCCATCAGCATCGCCAGCAGAAAGATATGCACCACGTAGAGCACCCACGCCCGGCGCAGGATTTTCACGCAGGCGATCAGAAAGCCTTCGCGCGCCAGGACTTTGCCGTACGCCAGTACCGCCGCGTAACCTGCCAGAAACACGAAAACCTCGGCCGCATCGCTGTAACCGAAGTTACGCAGGGTGATTTGTCCCAAGGGGTTGTGGGGCACGTGATCCCAAAAGATAAAGATCAGTGCCAGACCACGAAAAAAGTCGATCCGGTGATCGCGTGCTAACGTCATGACAGCAAACTCGTAACAGCGGGTGAAAATGGGATTGGCCGTGGGCGCAAAGGCCACGTGCCCAATCGGCGGCGCGCAGGGTGGACTGATTCGTGGGCAATTGCAAAGTCGGGATATTACCGGATGTCTCGGGCGTTGCTTCAAGGCTCAACCGCTGGTCTGAAAGGTCCAAAAACCTGCGATTTCTGACAGTAGACAGTCTCAAATATTAATGAGTGCAACGTTCTTGAAACGGGAGCCTCCCATGAGACTGTTATGGAAAGGGCTGTCCAGTTACACGGTGATCGGGGTCGCCAACACCCTGATTCACTGGCAGATCTTTTTCCTGCTGAGCGTGGCGGCCGGCCTCAGTCAGGCGATCAGCAACCTGGCGGCCTTCTGCGTGGCTGCGTCGTTTTCCTTCTATATGAACGCGCAATTTACCTTCGCCGCCCATGCCACGGTCGCAGGTTATCTACTGTTTCTTTTTGGCATGGGGGCATTGAGCCTGGGTGTCGGCCATCTGGGCGACGCCTGGCGATTGCACGGTTTGTTCACCGTGGCCCTGTTTTCGGCGTTGAGCCTGGTGTTCGGTTTCCTGTATTCCAAATACGTGGTGTTTCGCGAGCGTGATCGATGAAAATCTCGCTCATTGTCCCGGTGTTCAACGAAGAGCAGTCAATCAACCTGTTTTATCAGGCGGTGCGACGGGAGTTGAAGCTGGGCGGCACCGAAGTCGAGATCGTGTTCATCAACGATGGCAGCTCCGACCGCACGGCCGAACAGGCTACGGCACTGGCCCAGGCGGATGATCAGGTCATGCTGATCAATTTCTCGCGCAACTTCGGCAAGGAGCCGGCACTGTTTGCCGGCCTGGAGCACGCCAGCGGCGATGCCGTGATTCCCATGGATGTCGATCTGCAGGACCCGATCAACGTCATTCCGTTGTTGATCGAGCAATGGCAAAAGGGTGCCGACGTGGTCCTCGCCAAACGCCGAAACCGGGCCGCCGACGGCTACCTCCGACGCCACAGCGCGTCGATTTTCTACCATGTGCTCAATCGCATCGCCTACACCCGCATCGAGGAAAACGTCGGGGACTTTCGGCTGATGGATCGTAAGGTGGTCGACGTGATCCGGTCCCTGCCCGAGCACCAGTTGTTCATGAAAGGCGTGTTGTCGTGGGCCGGGTTCAACACCGTGGTGGTGGAGTACGAGCGGCCAGGAAGGGTGGCGGGGAGCAGCAAGTTCAATGTCTGGAAGCTATGGAACCTGGCCCTGGAAGGCGTGACCTCGTTCAGTACCGTGCCCCTGCGCTTGTGGACTTACGTCGGTAGCGGCATTTCGATTTTCGCGGTGCTCTATGCGGTGTACATGGTGCTGGACAAGATTTTCTTCGGCAACAGCGTCCCCGGTTATCCGTCGCTGATGACCGCCATCCTGTTTCTCGGCGGCGTGCAACTGATCGGCATCGGCATCCTCGGCGAGTACATCGGTCGCATCTACATCGAGGCCAAGCACCGGCCGCGCTATGTGATCAAGGACATCGTCGGCGGTAAAGACCGGAGCAGGCGTTAGCATGGGCCGGTTCAGCGACTTCTTCGTTCGCGAGCTCAGCCGGCATCAGGTCTGGCGGTTTTTTCTGTTCGCCACCCTGGTGTATGTCCTGCCGTTGATCCTCGCCGATTATCCCTACATCGATGACAACTGGCGTTCGCTGTCGGCGGGCATGGCCTGGGCCGAACAGGGCCGACTCTTCACCCAGCTGTTCTACAACGCGCTGACCTTCAGCCATGCCGCGCCAAACATCTTTCCCTTGCCCTTGTTGATCACCACGCTGGCCATGGCGTCGGCGCTGACCAGCCTGACGTTCCATTACTTTCACAAGCCAAGCGTCGCTTGTTGCCTGGTGCTGTTGCCGCTCTGGTACAACCCGTTCTTCTTGCAAAACCTGTCCTATCAATACGACGGTCCGGCGACGACCCTGAGCCTGGTGGCGGTGATCTATGCCATCACCTTTCGTCACCCGTGGCGTAGCGTTCAATGGCTGGTGCCTGCGTTCCTGATAGCACTGGCGCTGGGGTTGTATCAGATCAGCCTGAATGTGTTCCTGGGCCTGTGTTGCCTGGAGTTGCTCAGGGCCGCCAACGATAAAACGGCCCCGGTGCCTTGGCGCGACTTGCTGGGCTGGAAAGCCGCCCAGGTCATCCTCGGCGGGTTGATCTACAGCGTCAGTGCTTATCCGTTCATGGACTTGAATCGCACATTGCTGCTCGATTGGACGGCGCATCCTTCATTGCAGATCCAGATCAACATTGCCCGGGTCCTGGAAAAAGTCGTGCTGTTGTTCCATGGCGGATGGCTCTGGGTGTCTGGCGGGTTGCTGTTGATTGCGATAGCCGGGGCGGTGCGGTTGGGATTGAACGTAGCGGCGCGTCAGGAAGGCGGGCCGAAGAAGCTGTTGATCGGCCTGATGTGCTTGCTGACATTGCCCTTGGTGACGCTGCTGGTGTCCGGTGTGGCGCTGATTTTCCGCGACTTCAACGAAGGCGCCCGCACCTTGATGGGCTTCGCCGTGCTGCTGGTGTTGCTGTTCTACCTGGGGCATCTGGCGCTGGCGTCGATCCATGAGCGCCTGCCGCTGCTGTTGATGATTCCTCTGCTGGCCATGTTGTCGCTGTCGTTCGCCCATGGCCGGGTGCTGACGGTGCAGAAAACCTTTGCGTCCATGGCGCTGGCCGGTCTTGCGTACGACATCGCCAGCCATCAGTCGCTGCGCGAGGCCAGGCGGATCTACATCTCGGTGAGTTATTCCGACTATTGGTTAGTGGCGGCGGCAGGTTCATTCAAGCAGTTGCCGGTGCTGCACTACCTGCTCAATACCGACTTTTACATGCTGGCCGAGAATCTGCCGAAAGCCGGGATCACCAACGTGGTGGCGGAGCGGGAACGGCGCAACGCGACGCGGGTCGGTTATCAGGGCTATCCGGCGCTGGTGGACAGCCAGTTCTACCGGATTTACCTGATCGGTGATTACGGTTTTATCGTGATGAAGGAACCGACCCCGAGCAAAACACTGCGTTGGTGACACGCGATTTTGATCGGGGTGGCGAGGTCATGCCGCCGCTATGTCATGGGGCTCGAAACTGTCGGCCCGGGCCATCTGCCACATCCGCGAGTAGAACTCGCCGTTCACTTCGCCGGTCAGCAACTCTCCCGGTTTGAGGAAAACGTGCAGCTGCGAGAACAGCTTGATCTCGGTCGCCGACATGCGTCGCACCAGATGCTTGGCGGACAACTGCGACGGATGTTCGAGGCCGGCGGCGGCGAGCATTTCCGCCAGGGCCTTGAGGGTGTTGCGGTGGAAGTTGAACACGCGCTGGGCCTTGTCCGGCACCACCAGCGCGCGCTGGCGCAGGGTGTCCTGGGTGGCGACGCCGGTCGGGCATTTGTTGGTGTGGCAGCTCTGCGACTGGATGCAGCCGATGGCGAACATGAAGCCGCGCGCGGAGTTGGCCCAGTCGGCGCCGATGGCCAGCACGCTGGCGATGTCGAAGGCGCTGACGATCTTGCCGCTGGCGCCGAGCTTGATCTTGTCCCGCAGGTTCAAGCCCACCAGGGTGTTGTGCACGAACAGCAGGCCTTCGCGCATCGGCACACCGATGTGGTCGGTGAACTCCACGGGCGCGGCACCGGTGCCGCCTTCCTTGCCGTCCACCACGATGAAGTCCGGGAGGATGCCCGTTTCCAGCATGGCCTTGGCAATGCCCATGAACTCCCACGGATGGCCGAGGCAGAACTTGAAGCCCACCGGTTTGCCGCCGGACAGTTCACGCAGTTGTGCGATGAAATGCATCATTTCGATCGGCGTGGAAAACGCCGTGTGGCGCGACGGTGACACGCAGTCCTCGCCCATCAGGATGCCGCGGGTTTCGGCGATTTCCCGGGTGACCTTGTGCTTGGGCAGGATGCCGCCGTGGCCGGGCTTGGCGCCCTGGCTCATCTTGATTTCGATCATCCGCACCTGCGGCGTCCGGGCTTGTGCCGCAAAGCGTTCCGGGTCGAAGCGGCCGTCGTTGGTGCGGCAGCCGAAGTAGCCGCTGCCCAGTTCCCAGGTCAGGTCGCCACCGTTTTCCCGGTGATAGGGGCTGATGCTGCCTTCGCCGGTGTCATGGGCGAAGTTGCCGAGCTTGGCACCCTGGTTCAACGCGCGGATGGCGTTGGCGCTGAGGGAGCCGAAACTCATCGCCGAGATATTGAACACCGACGCCGAATACGGCTGGGTGCACTGTGGGCCACCGACGGTGACGCGGAAACTGCTCGGGTCGCTCAACGGCGCCGGGCGCATGGAGTGGCCGATGAATTCGAAACCCGACTGGTACACGTCAATCAGCGTGCCGAAGGGTTTGTCGGCGGTTTCATTCTTGGCCCGGGAGTAGACCAGCGAGCGCTGGGCCCGGGAGAAGGGCAGGGCGTCGCTGTCGGATTCGAGCAGGTACTGGCGGATTTCCGGGCGGATGCCTTCGACCAGATAGCGGATATTGCCGAGGATCGGGTAGTTGCGGCGCACTGCGTGTGGGCTTTGCAGCAGATCGAACAGGCCGATCAGGCTGAGGACAGCGGTGACGGCGGTGATCGGCCAGAGCCAGTCGTATTCAATAAACGGCAGGCTGGCGAGGGTGAAGATCACGCAGACGGCAAAGAAGGCGTAGCGGCTCAGGAGTGACAGGCTCATACGGTTTCCTTGGGTTCGGACTCAATGGTTTCAACGCAGCAGGTGCATGGATATGAAGATCCCTGTGGGAGCGGGCTTGCTCGCGAAGACGGATTCACTTTCAGCATTTTTGTTGACTGACACACCGCTTTCGCGAGCAAGCCCGCTCCCACATGAAGCAAAGCACCTCACCGGGCATTCAGGCATTTTGTGCCTGGAGAAAAATCGAAAACAGCTCGGACTGGGATTTGATTCCCAACTTGCTGTACATGTGTTTCTTGTGGACTTTCACGGTTTCGACCGAGATTTCCAGCTTACGGGCGATTTCTTTACTGGAGCAACCGCTGAGCATCAAACGCCCGACATCCAGCTCCCGAACCGTCAACTGCGCGCCTTTGAGCTGCTGCACCGAGGCCTCCAGCTGTACCCGCCAATCAGCTTGCGGCGGTGCGGGGGCCAGGGCCACGGCTTCGTTGATTTCATAGGGTAGACGCTGACGCAACAGGCCGAGCACCCACGGCTGGATCAACGACAACAAGGCGATCTGTTGGCCGCTGAAGCGCTGGGTGCTGCCCAGGGACAGGCACAGCGTGCGGTCGCCCTCGAGCTGGCAATTGAACTGGATTTCGTCGGCCACCACATTCAGACGAAAGTAGCGCTGGTAATACTCGGTCAGCTCGAAGTGCTCCGGGGCCACTTCCGACAGGCGATACAGACCGGTGCGCGACTGCTCGCGGCAGGCGATGTAGAAGGGGTCGAGCAGGTACAGGCCGCGCAGGTAATCCTGGAACAACTGGTCAGGGCTGCCGTCCTCGCCGGGGCATTCGGCGAACACCTGCGGGCGCTGATCGGCACTGAAAAGCAGCGCCACCCAGCTGTCGAAGGGCACGTACTGGTCCAGCAGGCGGACAAGCTGGGTCCAGAAATTGGGCTTGTCCAGGGCGTCGATCAGTTGCCCCACCGAGCGGTGCCAGGCGATGTCGTCCAACGAGAGTGTCATGCATCTACCCCTATCGTGTTACCCCAGCGGCGTAATTCCCCGCCCGGTTGCTTGCTGCGCATACTGGCGCACAGACACCGACCGGGCAATCTTTCTGCCGCCCGGTCCATGACAAGGAATACCCATGAAGGTCGAACTCGCCCAATTGGCAGGCCGTGACAACGACACGGCCTACAACCTCGAACGCACCCTGACGGCGATGGCTGCGTGCGCAGCCGATACGCAGCTGATCCTGTTTCCCGAAGGCCACTTGATGGGCTTCCCTTCGGCCGAGTCCGTGGCTGATGTGGCCGAGGCGCTGGACGGCCCGTCGGTCAGTGCGGTGATCGCCGCCGCCCGCGAGCGCAATATCGCCGTGGCCATCGGCATGGCCGAGAACGACAACGGCCGCTTCTACAACACCACGCTGCTGATCACGCCTGAAGGCATCGCGCTGAAGTACCGCAAGACTCACTTGTGGGCCTCGGATCGCGGTGTCTACGAGGCGGGCGATCGCTACGCCACCTGCCTGTGGAACGGCGTGCGCGTGGGCCTGCTGATTTGCTACGACATCGAATTCCCCGAAAGCGCCCGCGCCCTGGCGCAACTGGGGGCCGAACTGTTGATCGTCACCAACGGCAACATGGACCCGTACGGCCCGACCCACCGCACCGCGATGATGGCCCGCGCCCAGGAAAACCAGGCGTTTGCGCTGATGGTCAACCGGGTGGAAGAGGGTGACGGAGGTTTGCTGTTTGCCGGTGGCAGCGCATTGGTCGATCCGTTGGGCACCTTGTTGTTCGAAGCCGGACGCGAGGAAGGGCAGTTTGCGGTCGAGCTGGACCTGAACCAACTGACGGCGGCGCGCCAGGATTATCGCTATCTGGATGATCAGCGGCTGAGGTTGCCAGGGGAGGTGGTTGAGCATGTTTCCGGGGTGCGGGAGCTGCTGATTCCCAAGAGCTGATCCGGATTCCGTGTTGGCTGGACTGACGCCTTCGCGAGCAAGCCCGCTCCCACATTGGTTGTGTGAACGCCCGAGATCAAATGTGGGAGCGGGCTTGCTCGCGAAGGGGCCCTGACAGACGACACACCTATTTGCCAGTTGAACCAAGAACAACAATGCAACACCCGTAACTTGCGCCGAACTCGGCTCTGCCATAAATCCAATAAAATCCGGAGTAGTCGCTCATGGCTCGTTTGCAACGCACCCTGTCACTAGGGTCGGTGGTGCTGTTTGGCATCGCCTACATGACGCCGATCATTGTGCTCGGCACCTTTGGCATCCTCGCCCAATCCACCGCCGGCATGGTCCCGGCCGCGTACCTCGCGGCGCTGGTGGCGATGTTCTTCACCGCCATGAGCTACGGGCGCATGGCCTCGGCGTTCCCGGTGGCCGGCTCGGCCTACAGCTATGTACGCAAGGCCATCAGCCCGAAACTCGGGTTTATCGCCGGTTGGGCGGTACTGCTCGATTACCTGTTCCTGCCCATGGCGATCTGGCTGATCGGCGCGGCCTACCTCAACTCCGCCTTCCCGGCGGTGCCGCAGTGGGTCTGGGTGCTGGCGTTCATCGGCATCACCAGCGCGATCAACATCGTCGGCCTGAAACTGGCCAACGGTATCAACGCCTTGCTGATGTTGGTGCAGTTTTTGGTGCTGATCGCCTTCGTCGCGCTGTGCGTGCATTACGTCGGCGGTGATGCGAGCACGCCGCTGTGGTCGATTAAGCCGTTCTTCAACGGCGACATGCAGATGCCGCTGATCATGAGCGGCGCGGCCATCGCCTGTTACTCGTTCCTGGGCTTCGACGCGGTCAGCACCCTGACCGAAGAAACCCGTGATCCACGCCGCACCATTCCCCGGGCGATCATGCTGATCACCCTGATCGGCGGGCTGATTTTCGTCGGCGTGTCGTACTTTGTGCAGATCGCCCATCCGCCGTTCCGGTTCGACAGCGTCGACTCGGCGGCCTATGAAATTGCCCGCAACATCGGTGGCGACCTGTTCGTGTCGATCTTCCTGATCGGCCTGATCGTCGGCCAGTTCGCCTCGGGGCTTTCGGCCCAGGCCAGCGGTTCGCGGCTGCTGTACGCCATGGGCCGCGATGGCGTGTTGCCGAAGTCGTTTTTCGGCACCTTGCACGAACGCTTCGGCACGCCGATCAACAGCATCCTGCTGTGTGCGGTGGTGGCGTTGCTGGCACTGAAACTGGATGTCACCACCTCGACCTCGTTCATCAACTTCGGCGCGTTCCTGGCGTTCAGCCTGGTCAACCTGTCGGTGATCTTCCATTACTGGATCGGTGGCGAGAAAAAAGGCCCGCGTGAGTTCGTGCTGTTCCTGCTGTTCCCGTTCATCGGTCTGGTGGCGGACCTGTGGCTGATGGTCAGCCTCGATCATCTCGCGATTTACCTGGGCCTGAGCTGGCTGGCGATTGGCGTGGTGTACCTGGCGGTGCTGACCGGCGGGTTCCGTCGCCAGCCGCCGGAATTGGATTTTCAGGAAGCGCTCTGAGGCGCCGTCAGGCGGCCGGTCGGGTCTGGCGTAGCGGAAGTTGTACGCGAAACGTCGTACCGACCCCCAGTTCGCTGCGCACCGAAATATCGCCACCATGTTTTTTCACGATGCCATAGGACAGGGACAGGCCAAGCCCTGTCCCTTGGCCCACCGGTTTGGTTGTGAAAAACGGATCGAAGATTTTTTGCAGGGTGTCGGGCGCGATGCCTGATCCTGTATCGGCGATTTCGATCCACGCCGTCTCGCCCTGCGTCCCGGTGCGAAGGGTGATGGTGCCGCGTTCGGGGCCCATGGCCTGCGCGGCGTTGACCACGAGGTTCATGATGACCTGGTTGATTTGCGACGGCAGGCACTCGATTTCCGGCAGCGCCTGGTAGTCTTTGACCACATCGGCCTTGTACTTGAGTTCGCTGGCGACAATGTTCAGTGTCGACTCGATGCCCTGTTGCAGATTGGCCCATTGCCATTCCTGATTGTTGTCGATCCGGGAGAAGTCTTTCAGGTCCCTGACGATCTGCCCGACCCGGCTGATGCCCTCCTTCGACTCCTTGATCAGCAGCGGCACGTCCTCGCGCAGATACTCAAGTTCGACCTGCTCGCGCAGGTGCTCCAGTTGCAGCGCTATCTGGCTGCCCGCCAGGGCCTGTTCCGCGCGGTGATAAGCGTCGAGCATGGTCAGCAGTTGCTGAAAGTAACCATCCAGAGTGCCAAGGTTGGAGGAGATGAACCCGATCGGATTGTTGATCTCATGCGCGACACCGGCCGCCAGTTGGCCCAGCGAAGCGAGCTTTTCCGATTGCACCAACTGGCCTTCCAGTTGCTTGCGCTCGTCGATTTCCCGCTGCAAGGCCTCGCTGGCATGCTTGAGCTGGGCGGTGCGCTGATCCACCAGGTGTTCCAGGTGATGCATCTGCAGCGAGGCCCGTTCGGTCATTTCCCATTTGGTCAGCAGGGTGTTGGCCATCTGCTTGACTTCGATGTTGTCGAACGGTTTCTTCAGGATCAGCAGCCGGTCATGGGCATTCAGACGATTGAGCAGATCGTCCCAGGAATAATCGGAATAGGCGGTGCAGACCACTACCTGTAGTTGCGGATCCTGCTGCCACAGGTGTTCGATGGTTTTTGCCCCGTCCCAGCCGTCGGGCATTCGCATATCGACAAACGCCAGCGCGTAGGGTCGTTGTTCCTGCAGCGCCCGGTTGAGTTTGCCCAGGCCTTCTTCGCCACCATAGGCCGAATCCAGTTCGAACGTCGGGTGGTCGGTTTTGGCCTGTTTGCCAAACAATGCGGCCTCCATCTCGTCGAGTTCTGCCGAGTGAGCCTGGGGCGGGGCGAGGATCTTGCGAAAATCGTCGTGAATCGACGGCATGTCGTCGATCAACAGAATACGGCGGTTCGAGAGCTCACTCATGCGTTCTCCACTACGGTGATCAGCGGTATCTGCAAGGTAAACAATGCGCCCAGGCCCGGGCCGTCGCTGTGGGCGGTGAGGTGTCCGTTCATCTCGATGGCCGCCAGCGCACAGCTGTGCAGGCCGAAACCATGACCTTCCTTGCGGGTGGTGAAACCGTGGGCAAAGATCCGCGTCATGTTTTCCGGGGCGATACCTTCGCCATCATCCCTGACGCTGATTTCCAGGAAAGTGTCGTCGACGACTCGCATACCGAGGGTCATTTCCCTTGAGCGGTTGCTGAGGTCGGACATTGCGTACTTGGCGTTGCTGATCAGGTTGATCAGGATCAGCAGCAAGCGGTGCTTGTCCCCCATCACCTGAGGCACCTCGCTGTATTCCTTGATCACCGTGACGTGATGCCGGGTCAGTGCTCCTGCATTCATGCGCAGGGCGTCTTCGAGCAGTTCGCTGATGTACAGCGGTTCGGTGATGCTGTTGGCCCCGGCATAGGATTGCTGGGTGGCAACGATGTCCTTGATGTGGTCGACGCTCTTGCTCATCTGCCCCAGTTCGTCGGCCATCTCCTGCTGTTCCTGGGCGATGGCGTCGACCAGTTGATTGAGATAACCGGGCAGTAGCTTGCCCTTGTCGTCCTCGGTCAGGAAATGGCCAAGGTCGTCCGGATGCCCGTTGATCAGTTGCATTGCCTTGCCCAGTCCGAGGGTCTTGCTGCCGCGAAGCTTTCGCGCAATCAGGTCGGCAGAGATGTTCACGCTATTGAGCACGTTGCCGACGTTGTGCAGCACGTTGGTCGCGATTTCGGCCATGCCGGCCTGGCGTGCGGTGGCGAGCAGTTCACTCTGGGCATTCCTGAGCTCGCGGGTACGTTCCTCGACCCGCTGTTCGAGTACGTCGTTGGCGGTTTGCAGAGCACTGTTGACCCGGTTGATCTCGGCGAAGCTGCGGATCAGGCGAAATGCCAGCCACATCAGCAGCAACACCAGCAGGCCGGAAAACACCAGCAGGTAGAAATGGTACTTTTTGTCGATTTTCTCGGCCCGTTGCTGATCCTGGTTGATCATGTTGGTGATGTCGTCCAGACGATCCGCCACGGGAACCGCTTCGATGTCTTCGAGCAAAGCGTTGACAAGCGGCTGCTCGCGCAGGATCAGGGCGACGTGATTGCTGAGGATCCTGATCGGGTCATGAAATTCTCCAGGCAAGCGTTGCGCGTTGACCGCCAGTTTGCTCAGCCCCACCTGAATGTCGGCGGCTTTGTCGGTGGAGGTGACCTGGGCGAACTCCAGGGCACTGAGCAACAGGTCATAGGTATCGGTGGCGATGTTTTGCACTTGCAGCTTGTCGAGGTCAGGCAGGTCGGCCAGTTGTGCCTGGATGTCGTCCTCGGCGGTGGGCAGGAAGGCCAGCGAGTTGCGCAGCAAGGCGTTGTGCGACTTGAACTGCTCCACCAGGTGGGTCTTTTCCTGCATCGCCTGCAGAAAAGCTTCATGGGCATCGTTCCATTGCTGTGATTCGTTGCGCCTTTGACCCGATTCTATGCTGTCGAAGTGCTCCCATAGCCGGTTCATCTCGTTCATTGGCGAAACCAGAGGGTCGTAGTTATGCGAAATCGCCACCCGGGACTTGAGGACCTCGTTTTCCCACTGGGCGTCCTGCTGTTTGATCAGGCGGATCAGATCCCGGGATTCCGAGTAGGTCACGGTATGTTCCGAGTTGGAATTGAAGTACAGAAAAACCAGGATCGAGGCCAGGAGCACGGCGACGAGCCCGAGTAACAGCAGGCTGGCACGACGCGAGATTCTTTTCATGACTTGCCCGCCCTTTCGCCGGTCAGCGTCTTGAGAAACTTCACAATCAGCGCTTTGTCTTCAGCGCTCGGCATGCGCCCCAACTGATACTGGAACATGACGTCCACGGCTCTTTCGAGGGTGGGCGCCGAGCCGTCGTGAAAGTAGGGGGCGGTCAGGGCGACATTGCGCAGGCTCGGGACCTTGAACACCGAGCGGTCCGCTTCGTCACCGGTAATGTTGAACCGTCCCTGGTCGGCGGCGGTCGGGTTACCGCGATCGGCGATGTAATCACCGAACACCCCGAACTTCTGGAACATGTTGCCACCGATGTTCACGCCCTGATGACAGGCGATGCAGCCGTAGTCCTTGAAGCGCTGATAGCCGTATTTCTCGTCGAGGGTCAGGATGCTCGTATTGCCCAGCAGGTATTGATCGAAACGCGATCCGGGCGTCAGCAGGGTGCGCTCGTAGGCGGCCAGTGCGCTCTGTATATTGGCCTTGGTCACTCCATTCGGGTACGCCGCGCTGAAGCCTGCGCGGTAGTCTGCATCCTCGGAAATCCGCTGGACGATGGTCTTCCAGTCGCTGCCCATTTCGTGGGGACTGGTAATGACGACGTTGCTTTGCGCCTCGAGCGTTTCGACGCGGCCGTCCCAGAATTGGCGAAAGTTGAGGCTGGCGTTGAACACTGTCGGCGTGTTGATCGATACCGGTTGTCCATCGAAGCCGAGGGAAAGTGCGCGGGTGTCAGCTCCGTTTCTGTCCAGTTGATGACAACTGGCGCAGGACAGGGTGTTGTTGACCGACAGGCGCGGATCACTGAAGAGCCTGCGACCGAGTTCGACCTGACCGGGGTTCTGTTTCGGTATCTCGGGCAAAGGTTTGAGCGGTTCGTCCAGCGGCGCGGCACCGGCGATTGCACTGAGCCCGTAAAGCAGGATTGCAAGGGAGTGGGGGACAAGGGACATGGGCCATCGTCTCGCGAATTTACCGCCGGACTGTCGTTTCTGCCTGTTCATGAGTCGTCTCGCTGTTCTGCCCAGCCAACGGCCAGCAGCCGCGCAAAAGCGTCTGCCGGCAGGGCCTTGCTAAAGTAGTAACCTTGGCCTTCCTCACATTGATGGGCCTTGAGAAACGCCAGTTGCTCCTCGGTCTCGACGCCTTCGGCGATGACATTCAGATCGAGGCTCCTGCCCAGACTGATGATCGCGCTGACCAGGGCGGCATCGTTGGTGTCATTGCTCAAGCCATGAATGAACGACTGATCGATTTTCAGCACATCGATGGGGAACCGGCGTAGATAGCTCAAGCTGGAATAACCGGTGCCGAAGTCATCGATGGCCAGCCGCACCCCCAGCGTCTTCAGCCGGTTCAGCGCGGTCATGGTCGTCTCGACGTTCTGCATCAGTACACCTTCGGTGATCTCCAGTTCCAGCAGGCAGGGGGGCATTCCCGTCTGTTCGAGTATCTGTTTGACGCCTTCGACGAAATCACGTTGACGAAAGTCGATGGCCGACGTGTTGACTGACATGCGGATCGCCGGCAGTCCGGCCGCTTGCCAGAGTCGTGTCTGGCGACAGGCTTCGGCCAATACCCACTTGCTCAGTGGCACGATCAGGCCGCTGTCTTCGGCCACGGGGATGAAATCGGAAGGGTAGACCCAGCCATTCCCGGGTTTTTTCCAGCGCACCAGCGCCTCGGCACCGACCACCCGTCCGCTGCGCAGTTCGATTTTCGGTTGGTAGTGCAGGACGAATTCGTGCCTTTGCAGGGCCTGACGAATGCCCGATTCGATACTGTGCTGCTCCCGGGCACGCTGGTTCATGGCTTCGATGAAAAAACCGATGTCGTTCGGGCCGCTTTCCTTGATGTTGCGCATGGCGGATTCGGCTTTTTTGATCAGGTCGATGGCGTCGAGCCCGTCATCGGGATAAACGCTGATGCCCAGGCTGGCGGTGATGCTGATCTCCTGGCCAGCGATCGACTGTGGGCAGCGCACGGCACTCAGCAGTTTTTCGGCGATGCCACGAGTCTGCTGGGGGTGGTTGATGTCGGTGAGGATCACCACGAATTCGTCGGCGCCATAACGAAAGACCGAGTCGGACTCGCGCACGTACTTGAGCAGTTGTTGCCCGACCCGTTTGAGCATTTCGTCCCCGGCCGGGTGGCCCAGAGCGTTGTTGATGCGCTTGAATCGATCCAGACCGAGAAACATCACCACCAGATGCTTGTCATGGCGTCGGGCAGCGGCCAGCGACTGGCTCAGTCGATCACCCAGCAATGTGCTGTTGGGCAGCCCTGTAAGGGCGTCGTACTGCAGCAGGTGCGACACCTTGAGCAGTTCGTGCACACGTGCCTCGATGGTCTGCTCAAGGCTCAACAACTTCAGCGCCGCGTCCTGTGCCAGCTGCCATTTCCAGGTCAGGGCATTGGCCATCTGGCGGATTTCCAGGGTATCGAAAGGTTTTTTCAGAATCAGCAACTGGTCACCGAACTCCAGTCGTTCGGCCATGGCCTCCCAGCTGTAGTCGGTATAGGCGGTGCACAAGGCAATTTGCAGGTTCGGGTCGGCATTCCACAGGTGTTCAATGGTTTCCAGGCCGTCCCAGCCGGGCGGCATACGCATGTCGATAAATGCCAGGGCATAGGGGCGGCTATCGGCCAGTGCACGTTCGACCAGCTCCAGGGCTTCCTTGCCCTGGTAGGCGGAGTCGAGCTGGAAGGTGAGACGTGGTGATTGCGGAGTCCCGAACAGGGAGTGTTCGAGACTGTCCAGATTCACCTCGTCGCTGGTGCCCGGGGTGAGGATCTTGCGAAAATCGGCATGGATCGCCGGTGCATCGTCAATGATGAGGATACGTCGGTTGGTCTGGGGGAAAAGTGTTGTCATCCCTCATCCTCCCTGGAGGACGGGGGAGCCATGCTCCCGTCCCTGAGCAATCGGGCCGCTTGTTCAGGATTCACGGCCTCGCTGAAGTAGAGGCCTTGCGCGCTTGATAGCGGGGCGGCTGACTCTGGTGTGCGGGGTTGATCCGACGTCTGGACGCCTTCAGTAATGATGCCGATACCCAGGTCCCGGGCGAAGTTGACGATTGCCCGCAGGCTGTTGGCGCCAGCCGCATCCTGGGTCGCGCCATCGAGAAAGGATTGGTTCAGCTTCAGGTGATTGACCCGGTAGGTTTTCAGGTAATCGAATGATGAATATTCGGTGCCGAAATCATCGATGGCGATCTTTACCCCCAGCTCCCGCAGGCGCGGCAATACATCGTTCTGGGTCCACTTGGTTTGCGCCAGAGTCGCTTCGGTCACGTCGAAACGCAGGTCCCAGGGGGCGAGTTCCCATCGTGCAGTGGTGCGCAGCACGTCGTAAATGAGCTCCGGACCACTCTTGAGCTGCGCCAGGGACAGTTTGATCGCCATCACGGGGGGCGCCATTCGCTCGTTACGCCACAGGCTCATCTGCCTGCAGGCCTGATTCAGCACCCAGCGTCCGAGAGGGATGATGGCACCGGTCTTTTCCGCCGCGGGCACGAAAGCCGACGCCTGCAGTTCGCCACGCCGGGGATGGCACCAGCGCACTTGCGCTTCCATGCCCAGGATCCTGCCGCTGTGCATATCCACTTCCGGAACGTAATGCAGCGCCAGTTCATCGCGTTCGATGGCCGTCATCAAGTCATTGGCGATGGCCATGCGTTCGGCCACCTCCTGAGTGATCTCCTGAGAGTGGAAGTGATACTGATTGCGGCCCATTTCCTTGGCGCGGTACAGCGCCATGTCCGCCTGGCTCAGCAGGCTGTCGGCGTCGAGACAGGCGACGCTGTAGCTACTGATACCGATGCTGACTGAAAGGTGCAGGGCATTGCCGGCGAGGTTGTACGGCGTCAGCAGCGCATCGCGGATATTGGCCGCCATGGCGGCGGACTGGGTCGGGTCGCTGACGTCCAGTTGCAGGATCGCGAACTCGTCCCCGCCCAGGCGTGCCACCACATCGTTTTCCCGCACGCCGGATTTGATGCGCCGGGCCACTTCCTGCAACAACAGATCACCCACCGGGTGGCCAAGGGTGTCGTTGATCCGCTTGAAGTGATCCAGATCCAGATAAAATACCGCGAATGCCGCTGCGCCTCGACGTGCGGCAGCAAAGGCCTGATGCAGGCGTTCGATCAGGGTGGCGCGGTTGGCCAGGCCGGTGAGCCCGTCCGTGCGGGCGAGCAAGGCCATTTTTTCCTCGGCCAGCCGGCGTTCGGTAATGTCGAGAATGATTCCCTCGACTTCCAGCAGGCGACCGTCATGGTCGCGTACGGGAATGTAGCGGTTCTCCACCCAACGCCATGCACCCTGGCCGGTGCGCAGGCGAAACTCAATCGAGGCGCCCAGCGCATGCCGGTCCAGCACCCGGGCCATGGCCGTATCCACACTGGCCTGGTCGTCCGGGTGGATCAGCTGCTGGGCCCAGTTGGCCGAGTTCAGCAGGTCGGCCGCAACGTGACCGTAGCGTGTGATGTTATGGGAAATGTACATCAGCGGAAACGACGGCTCGCCACGCAACCGGTAAAGGATGGTCGGGCTGTTCTGCACGATGATGTTGGCGTCGGACAGTTCCCGGGTGCGTTCCTGGACCGCCTGTTCCAGCAGGTTCATCTTGAGCGCGGCGTCTTCGGTCATTTGCCATTTGACCGTGAGTGCGCTGGCCATCTGGCGTATCTCAATGGCGTCGAAGGGCTTCTTCAGAATCAGCAGGCGGTCGTTCAGCGCCAGTCGTTGGTCGATGTCCTCCCAGGAGTAGTCGGAGTAGGCGGTGCACAGCGCCACCTGCAATTTGGGATCGACCTGCCATAACCGTTCGATGGTCTCCAGGCCATCCCAGCCAGGCGGCATGCGCATATCGATGAATGCCATTGCATAGGGACGATCATCGGCCAGGGCGGCTTCGAGCTTGTCCAGGGCTTCGCGGCCCTGGAACGCCGAGTCCAGTTCAAAGTGTTGTGTCTGCGCGGGGGACAGGGTGCCGAACAGGAGGCTTTCGGTTTGTCCAAGACTGTCATCTTCGACAGTGGCCGGGCTGAGTATCTTGGCAAAATCGGCATGGATCGACGCAGTGTCGTCGACGATGAGCACACGGCGGTTGATGCACGTCTGCCAGGTGTTCATGGGGCGGTACCCGCAGGAGTACACGCGTTCATTATCGGGAGCATCCTTTTCCCTCCTCACATGCCTGCTTGCAGGCCGGTTGTACAGTCCATTGCGCTGAGCATAGTTGCCATTGGCCACTTTGCCTGCAGAACTCAAAACAATAATTAGCGCGAGCGATACGGAAAATCATCTAGCCTGTCATTCAAGCGTCGGCAGGAAAAACGGCAGGCCCGCGCTGCCTGTCACACTCAATGACTCGCTTGAGACCATGCCATGGAAGAGCAATCCGTACCGATGTTGAACAATCGCCCCAAAGTGTTGCTGGTCGATGACGAGGAGTCGATCCTCAACAGTCTGCGTCGCCTGTTGCGCGGCCAGCCCTACGAGGTGCTGCTGGCCACCAGCGGTGCCCAGGCGCTGGAAATCATGGCATTGCAGCCAGTGGATCTGGTGATGAGCGATGCACGCATGCCCAATATGGACGGCGCCACGTTGCTGGCCCATGTCCGTCAGCGCTATCCGGCAACCATGCGGATCATGCTCACCGGTTATGCAGACCCCTCGGCGATCATCAAAGCCATCAATGAAGGGCAGATCCACCACTACACCAGCAAACCCTGGAATGACGACGAAATGCTCCTGACCCTGCGCCAGGCCCTGGACCACCAGCATTCGGAGCGTGAGCGCCAGCGCCTGGAACAATTGACCCGGGTGCAGAACGACCAGCTCAAGTTGCTCAATAGCACACTGGAAAAACACGTCGCCGCCCGCACCGCCGAATTGCAGCAGACCGCCGACATGCTCGACCTGGCTTACGAGGAGCTCAAGCACAGCTATGTCACCGGCATTGAGGTGTTTTCGCTGCTGGCCAACCTGCGCCTGCCTCCGGCCAAGCAGACCAACCGGCAGATCATCGAACTGGTGCGCGGCTACTGCACGGAACACGGGCTGGACGAAGCCGCCAGCCGCGACCTGACCATGGCGGCCGCTCTGTACAACATCGGCAAGCTGAGCTGGTCCGACAGCATGATGGTCACCCCTTCGGATCTGCTGAGGCACACTGACCGTGACCGCTATCGTGGCTATCCGAAGCAGAGCGAATCGCTACTGATGACCTTGGACCCGATGAAGGATGCGGCGCGGTTGATCCTGCACCATCAGGAACGCTGGGACGGCAGCGGTTTCCCCGACCGGCTCAAGGGCGAAGCCATTCCGTTCGGATCGCGATTGCTGAAGCTGGCGGTCGACTTCGTCGAGTTGCAGCGAGGATTGATTCTCGAACGACAGATGAACAGCGACGAAGCGCTGCTCTACCTGCGCCAGTACGCCGGACGGCTTTACGATCCTGACCTGCTCGAAGATTTCATTAAGGTATGCATCACCTTCCTGAGCGATATCACCTTGGCCGATCCGCAGGTCAAGGTCCTGACCACCCGGGAACTCACGGCCGGGATGGTGCTGGCGCGCAATCTCAACGCCGATAACGGCATGCTCCTGCTCAATGCCGGCAAGGTGTTGAGCAGCCCACTGGTGGAAAAACTGATCGCCTTCGAAGCCATGGAAGGCGGCAAGTACAGGATTTTCGTGAAGGTCCCGCAGGATACGCCGGAGCCGCTTCAGGCCAAGGCATGACGGCGGACGGTCGGACATGGGATCCTTGTGATTTCCATCAGGGTCCATGGCTGACACATGACATCTGCATCCGCTGTTTCACCACGCATTATCCATATCGCCGCCGCCCTGCTGATCGGCCCTGGTGGCCGCACACTGTTGGTACGCAAGCGCGGCACCACGGCGTTCATGCAGCCGGGTGGCAAGATCGAGCCCCATGAATTGCCGGTTCATGCGCTGGCCCGGGAGCTGGAAGAAGAGCTGGGTCTGGACATCGACCCGGTGCAGGCCGTTTACCTCGGTCACTTCTCGGCACCGGCCGCCAACGAGCCGGGCTTTGTCGTACACGCCGAGATTTTTCAGCTGCACATCGATGTCGACGTGACGCCTGCGGCGGAGATCGAAGAAGTGATCTGGATCGACCCGTCCAGCGATGGCGGTATCAGCCTGGCGCCATTGACACGGGACCTGATCCTGCCGTTCTATCGTGCATCGCTGACTGCGATCGCCTGATCATTACGCAAAGGACTTCGCCCATGATCCCGCTTCAAGACCTGCTGATTTTTGCTGCTGCCGCGTTGCTGATGGTACTGACGCCGGGGCCGAACATGATCTACCTGATCTCCCGTTCGATCTGCCAGGGTCGCAAGGCCGGGGTGATTTCGTTGCTTGGGGTGGTTGCGGGATTCTTCGTGCACCTGTTCGCTGCCGCCGCCGGTTTGACCGCGGTGTTCCTGGCGGTGCCGATGGCCTATGAGGTGTTGAAGTGGGCCGGTGCGCTGTACCTGTTGTGGCTGGCCTGGCAGGCGGTCAAACCCGGTGCGCGCTCGCCGTTCGAGGCGCAGCAGTTGCCCCCGGATTCATCGCGCAAGCTGATCACCATGGGCTTTCTGACCAGCGCCTTGAACCCGAAAATCGCGGTGTTCTATCTGTCGGTGTTTCCGCAGTTCATCACGCCGGAGCACGGCTCGGTGTTCAGCCAGAGCATCATTCTCGGCCTGACCCAGATCAGTGTCAGTTTCTGCGTCAACCTGCTGATCGCCATGTTTGCCGCGGGCATCGCCTCGTGGTTCGTCAACAATCCGACCTGGCTGGCGATGCAGCGCTATTTCATGGGCTTTGTGTTGTCGGCGTTGGCGCTGCGGCTGATGCTTGAGCAAAAACGGATGGTCTGAGGATGTGGATCGAACGACTGGATGCCAGCCATGCCCTGGACTACCGGGCGCTGATGCTCGAAGCCTACGACCTGCACCCGCAAGCCTTCACCTCGAGCGTGCGTGAGCGGGCGGTGATGCCGCTGAGTTGGTGGGAGTCGCGCCTGACCGGCAAGCTGGACGTGGTGCTCGGGGTGTTCGAAGAAGGCCGGTTGGCCGGCATCGTCGGCCTTGCGTTCGAGCCTCGGGAAAAGGCCAGGCACAAGGTGACGTTGTTTGGCATGTATGTTTCACCGACTATCCGCCGGCGCGGGCTCGGTCATCAACTGGTTCAGGCGGCATTGGCCGAGGCGCAGAACCATGGAGGTTTGCGCCTGATCCAGTTGACTGTCACCGCCGGCAACGATGCCGCGTTCAACCTCTACCAGCGCTGCGGTTTCGTCCAGTTCGGCCTGGAGCCGATGGCCGTGCGGGTGGGTGAGGACTATTTCGACAAGATTCATATGTGGCGCGAACTCTGAAGTTACCGCAGATCCCTTGTGGGAGCGGGCTTGCTCGCGAAAACGGTGTGTCAGACAACTTCAATCTTGAATGTAATGCCGCCTTCGCGAGCAAGCCCGCTCCCACATTTGATCGGTGTTGATCAAGCAACCTTTATCGAACCGCACTCACCCCATCCAGCGTCGAAAACGACGTGTCCTTGGCCGTCAGCAAGAAGTCGCGCATGTACGGCGCATCGAGCATGTCGGCGCGGATCGCCGCATACAGTGTGGCGAACAAGCCTTTCTCACCCAGCCGCTTGGCTTTCACATAGCCTCGCGAACTGTATTCATGCAGTGCCCAATGAGGCATGCCGCACACACCGCGACCGCTGGCCACCAGTTGCATCATCATCACTGTCAATTCCGAGGTGCGGACCTGGGCCGGTTCGATGTCGGCGGGTTCGAGGAAGCGGGTGAAGATGTCCAGTCGGTCCCTTTCCACCGGGTAGGTGATCAAGGTTTCCGGGAGCAAGTCTTCGGGGACGATATAGGGCTTGCTGGCCAGGCGGTGCTGGTTGGCCACGGCGAGCATCGCTTCATAAGTGAACAGCGGTACATAGGTGATTCCGGCCAGGTCCACCGGATCGGAGGTCACCACCAGGTCCAGGTCGCCACGGGCCAGGGCCGGTAGCGGGGCGAAGGAGAACCCCGAGGCCAGGTCCAGTTCGACTTCCGGCCAGGCGTCGCGGAACTGGTCGATGGTCGGCATCAGCCATTGGAAGCAACTGTGGCATTCGATGGCCATGTGCAGACGACCGGCGGTGCCACCGGCCAGGCGGCTGATATCGCGTTCGGCGGCGCGCAGCAGCGGCAGGGTGGCGTCGGCCAGTTGCAGCAGGCGCAAACCGGCGCTGGTGAAGCGCACCGGTTTGGTCTTGCGCACGAATATCGGCATGCCCATGCGCTCCTCCAGCTCCTTGAACTGATGGGAAAGGGCCGATTGGGTCAGGTGCAGGCGATCGGCCGCATCCACCAGGCTGTCGGCTTCGCGCAAGGCGTGCAGGGTCTTGAGGTGACGGATTTCAAGCACCGGGGGCTCCATGAGGAAAACTTGTCGATAAATCGAAAAGGTTGAGTTTGTCTCATGTTGGTGCCGCTGTCGACCACCAGCACGGCGGAGCACATTGCGTGCCCCGCCGTTGCTACTTTACAGCGTGGAAAAGTGTTTGTTGCCCAGTGGTTTGCCGATGTCGCCGCGCCAGATCGCCTCGACCGTACCCCCACTGGCGGCCACGTCCTTCTGCCATTGCAGGCCCAGGTTGCGTTGTTCCGGCCGTTTCAGATGGCCTTTGACGAAGTCGCTGAATTGCGGCTTGGCCGAGGTGTAGTGGAAGTGTGCGTACCACAGGGTTTGCGCCGGTTCGCTGCGCAGGTCGCGCACCTCGTACTCCTGGAGGAAATCCCGTCGTCCGTCCGGGCGTTTGCCCAGGTCGCGCAAACCGCCTTCCTTGCGGATGTCCACCACTTGCTGTTCAAGCAGATAGTCCAGATAACCTTCGGTCGGGGTTTTGCTGTTCATGCTTTGATCGATGCGCAGGGTACGCCCCGTGCGCAGCATTTCATCCGCCCGTGTGCGCAATTGCAGCGTCACGGCCTCGGCGGTGGACAACTGTTCGATGGCCTGGGCGCGCAGGGTCAACTCCGCAGCTTCGCTGCTCATCATGTGCTCAAGGTCGACCGGCAGCATGTTTTGTCGCGCGTAGCCTTCGACTTTGTGGGTGTAGGCGTTTGCCGCCTCCAGCCTTTTCCCGGCTTCTACCAGTAACGGCCTGACATCGGTCGGCAGTTCTGGCTGCGCGGATCCCGGTGCTTCGCTCAGGTGATATTTGCCGCTGGAGCGCGGGAGCCAGGTTTCCGTACGGCCATCGACGCCTTCGATGGTGAAGCGCTTTTGCCGGGTGACCGCGTCGGTGCTGGCGATGCCGATCAACAACTGGTTGTCTTCGGTCTCGAACAACTGCTGCCCGGGCCGTCCTTCCTTGGGAACCACCGAAGGGCGGGTCTTGATGGCATTGCGGGCAAGTCCTCGACCCTGTCCAGATTGTCCAGAAATACGGTGACTTGCTCCAGATCCAGGTGCTGCGAATAGCCGATGGTCCAAGCGCCCAACTGGCGGCGGAACTCGGTATAGGCAGCCAGGCAGTCTTCGAGAACTTTGTTGCGCTGGCTGACGGTGGCGCTCACCTGGGGCAGGTGATGTTGTGTCAGTAACGCGCGGCCGACCTTGTTGCGGGCTGTTTTCAACTGCACGTGGAAGTACGCCCAGGACAGGTCGGTTAACGCGTCATAGTGGGTGATGATTTCCAGGGTATGTGCCGTTTTCAGGTAGAAGTGATTGGCGTCGCTGAATTTTTCATTCACGGTCGCCATGTCCTGCGCCATCTTCGATTTTTGCATCCGATTGGTGATCCGGCGGTTCCATCGATTGGCCTCCTCGACCGTCGTATGGAGCTGATCGAAGTCTTTGAGAAAGTCTTTGCGGACCTCCTTGCGCTGCGCCATGAGTTGCAAGTGCATGGCGGTATCGGTGACCGGTGTGGTGTCTGAACGGGCGATCAACTGATCGACACGGTCGAGGTGCTCCAGCAGCCGTTCCTTGACCAGGCTGATCCGCTGCAACGAACGGTCGACGATGATCCAGGCACAGCGGCTTTGAATGTCTTCGATCTGCACACGTTTGCGGCCATGGCTGTACAGCATCAGCTCATCGAGATTCAGGTATTGGGCCTGGGCAAGGTCGATATCGTTCGCGCAGGTGATATCGGCACGGGCGCGAAGGGCCGGGCGCTGCTGGAGTTCGAGACCGAAGTAGTGCTCCAGCGTGACGTTGCTGCTGCGGGTCTGGGTATCGAGCCGTCGCAAGTAGGCGTCGGCGGTATGAGTCAGGGTCAACTGCCGACGCAAGGCCCGATCCGTCCACCAGCGTGGCAGCCAGCGGCGAATGGCGACGGGCCAGAGAGGGTCCAATCCATCGGCCATGTGCCCAAGCACCGCGCCACCTCCCACGCCGCCGCCTTCGATCACGGTGCCGTACACCGCGTAGTGGGTGTTCCAGTGGCCTGACTCATCGAGGGCGACCGGCTGTTTGTAGGTCCGGTTGCTGGTGCCGCTCAAGCGCCAGCGAGGTGGTGTGCCTTCCAGCTCGATGCGATAGATTCGCCCCTGGCTGACCATGAAATGGCCGTCAGCGTGACGATACACCTGGTGATAGAGGCCCTCGGTGCCCGGTTGCAGGCCTGCGAGGGAGATCATCGGTTCGTATTCATAGCCCTTGAAACGTTCCAGGGTTCGTTGTGCCTGGCGCTGAGTCGAACTGCGCAGGGCGCCGACGCTTTTGCTGACGGCGCGCAACTGGCGCTGGCGGGTGATGGCAAGCGCTGCCGAAGGTGCTGCACTGGCGCCGGGCAGCACATCCATGGCCGCGTCGATAAATGACAACAGCACCGCTTCGACCTCCGCCAGCCCGTGACCAACATCCCCACGCATGAACGCCGCCACCGCCAGGTTGGCGCTGTTCCAGGCGTCGTACAGGGCGATGGCCGTACCGACGAAAGGCAGCATGCCCACGGCCATTTTCAGGTAGTTGAACATCGCGCCGGACTTCAGGGCGACTTGCTCCAGGTACAAGGCGTCGTTGGAGCGCGATGTCGCTCGATGAGCCTCCAGCAAACGGCCCATGTGCACGTTCAGCAGATGCGCCGCCAGGGAGGTGCTGGATGGCCAAGGCGTACCTACGCCGATCAGGCCGTCGAAGTTTCTCACTCGTGCCTCGTTGATTCGGCTGACGTGACGGGCGAACTCTCCGGTCAAGGCCCGTCCGGCGAGATAGGTCACCATGGAGCTGCGCAGGCAATCGTTGAACAGCCGCATCCGCGCCTGCTCAAGGTTGTCGAACTGGCGCACAAACACACCGTCCGGGCTGTCCGGCAGGTAGAGCAGGGTCAGGCCGCTGATCCGCTCGACAATGAAGGTCACGCCGGACAGGGTGCTCGGCCCTTGGCCAGGAGTGTCCTTGCCGCCCACCGTCAGGTGCGCCGGCAGCAGTTCGATGCGTTTGCCATTGGCACTGAAGGCTTCACGGCTGCTGGCATCGATGGCGATGTCCAGGACTTGTTGGCCATCGGCATTGATGTCTTTGGCGAGCACGGCGAACTCGCCTTGCAGGCGCAGCATCAGGCGCCAGGGTTCGCTCAGGCATTCGTGGCGGTATTCATTGCTGAAGGCCGGCGCGGTCGAGGTGCCGAGGAAGGTTTCACGGATCAGCGTTTCATACTGTCCGGCCAGGTCCAGTTCGGTGACCATCTTGCGCAGCCAGGTCGGGGTGATGCCTGTTTTCAGCTTCTGTTGATCTGTTTCCTCACCGCCACTGGTCTCGACTTGCATGAACGACAGTCGCCACGACATCGCCTGATCAATGTTGCCTTGCGCCAGGTCGCCGAGGGACAACTTGCCGCGTTGCTGGCTGGCGACCAGCTCGCTTTTCTGGGGTGTCCCCGGTGCCGCCCCCTCGGTGACGACCTTGCGCCAGGTGGTGGAGTCAGGCACGTCCAGCAGCACGTCAACGTTGCGGGTCAGGCCGAACGCCTGGCGCAGGTGGGCATCAATGGCCTTTTTGCTGAAGGCGTCGCGGGGCGGCAGCTCGCGCGCCAGCCATTCATGGGAGCGCTTCATGGCCGTGATGTATGAGGTGAACAGCGTCTTGATCCGCTCACGTTGCTCGGCGGACAAGGCGCTGTGCCACGCCGGCAAGCGTGCGGCCAGCGCACTGCTGTGAACTTGCTCGACAATGTGCTGGTGCGCCAGCTCCCGGGCTGCGGGCACAGGAACCGTCAGGCAGGCGAGGGTCTGTTCGCGCAGTTTTTCCAGTTCCGTCTCGCGTTGACTGGCGCGAGACGGAACCGGGTTGGCGGTCAGCAGCCGGGCCACTTGTTGTTCACAGCTGTGAAGCTGGTTCTGCAAGGCGTATTCGAACGGGTTTGCAGTCAGTGGCAGCAGATGCAGTGCTTGATTGCTGTCGTTGGCCGCCAGTTTGAACAGCGTCTGTTCCAGCGCCTGTCGAGAGGCGAACCGTTGCAGGCCACCGAAACGTCCGGGCCAGTAGAGCAGCAGGCTTTCGGTCGAGGACGGCAGCAGGGCCGACGGTTGGGCAAACAGCAATACACCGTCCAGCTCCTGGGATTGTGTGCGGGTGGTGTCACCTTCGGTGTCCGTCATCGACAACACCAGGCGCGCCACCACCACCCCGGCCGGGCGTGGTTGATCTGGTGCATCCAGCACGCTGATCAGCCATTGATGTTCCTCGTGGCTGATCTGGTTCAGGCTCAATTGCAGCCCGGCTTCGGCGCGCAGGCCGTCCAGGCGCGCCTGGTGGAGGGCGGCGTAGTGCGGGCGGTTTTTGTGGCGCAGTTCCAGCATTTCCTGCGCACTGTCGCTGTGCAGCAGTGCGGTTGCGGCGGTGGTGCTGGCCTGCTCGGCCTTAGTGAGGGCGTCCATTTGCTGCTGCAGACGTTGCAAGCGCGGGTCAGTGTGGTCGCCCTGAAAGTTCTCGCCCAGCAAGGTATCCAGTGCCGTGAGCTGTTGCACCAGTGCCTGGCGACGGATGCCCAGTGGAATATTGGGGCTTAACTGGCTGAACAGGACATCTTCGTCGTTGGTATCCGCGTCCGGCAGGGTGGCGGGCAGGGCCAGGATCAATTCGTTGCGCGATCGGTCGTCAGGTGCGACGAGCAGGCGCGACCACAGGGATTCGGCGCTGCTCTGCAGCACTCTCTGCTCAAGTACTGTGTAATCGACACTGACTGTACCTGTCGGTAGCCGGGTTTGGCCGAACGTCTGCGGCTGATGTTCGATCAGCCAGCTTTCCATTTCATCGCGACTTTGAAAGGTCATCCAGACGGTTGTCTGGTAAGGCAAGTACAGCAGTTGAGTGACCGGTTGCTTCGTGTCCCGGGTGATGACCAGCGCGCCCGATAGCTCCACTGATCGCGCAGTGTCATCCTTGAGACGCAGTTGCTCGACGTAGAAGCGCGGGGTGCCAGGTGTTGCCGCCTGCACGGGCGGGTCGATGATCGCCTGCAATGTCTTGATCTGTTCGGCTTGCAGAATGCCTTGCGCAAACGCCCATTGGCTCGACGCCTCGAAATGCTGGCGGTACAAGCGGTTTGCCTGTGCCTTGCGTGACTGATCCGTACCGCGCGCACGGGCATTCCACCAAGTGCTGGCGAGCGGCGACTGCGGGTTTTGCGCCATAAGGGCTCGCCACTGTTCACAGCATTCATTCCAGCGTTCCGAGGCGCTCAGGGTCAGACCTTGATCAGGGTTGGTGGGCAAAAGGAAGGCAAGGCCGAAATAGGCCGTTAGGGGGGTGTTTTCGTCAACCATGACGATGAGTCTCCAAAAGGCCGGGCCGTGCCGGCGGTACGGGCATTAGGAGGCAGTCGTCAAACGGTCGGGTGGTACATAGTTATCGCCAGGCTGAATCTGCCGCCGGATGACCGCCCGGCACTCTTCATCAAACTGTCATGGAACTGTGGCAGCGCGCTTGAACAAACTTCATCAGACTCGCGCTCTACTGGGGTTCTGCGTTTTGGTGTTTTTTCATGGGTGCTTCATTCTTTTCACGAGTCGTATTGTTGGCCGCGCTGTTGTTCGGCCTGCCGTCCCTGGCGGCTTCGCGTTGTGACGTCAATGTTCCGACCGAACGGGTGGATCTGGCCCAGGTAAGCCTGGCGTACCAGAGTATCGGCCGTGCGTCGGATCCGGCATTGCTGCTGGTGATGGGCCTGGGCGGGCAATTGATTCACTGGCCGGACGAGGTGGTGGTCGCCCTGTGCCAGCAGGGATTCCGGGTGATCCGCTATGACAATCGCGATGTCGGCCTGTCGACCTGGCGGCAAGCACCGGCCGAAGCCAACCTGACCTTCGAAGTGTTGCGTTACAAACTCGGATTGCCGGTGTCGTCGCCGTATTCGCTGACCGACATGGCCGACGATGGCCTAGGACTGATGGACGCCTTGCACATCGATCAATTCCACGTGTTGGGCGCCAGCATGGGCGGGATGATCGCCCAGCACATGGCGGCCATGGCACCGCAACGGATCGAGAGCCTGACCCTGATCATGACCACCTCCGGCGCCGAAGGCTTGCCGGCGCCGAGTGCGGCGCTGGTGCAGTTGTTGGCCCGGCGCGGTGCACCGAACCGCGAAGTGGCCCTGGAGCAACAAGCCGACTTGCTGGCGGCGCTGGGCAGCCCGATGGTCACCGATGATCGTCAGTCGCTGCTGCATCAGGCGGCACTGTCCTATGACCGGGCGTTCAATCCCGAGGGCGTGAAACGCCAGATCATGGCCATTCTCGCCGAGCCGAGCCGGGTGACCCTGCTCAATCAATTGCGGGTGCCGGCGCTGGTGGTGCATGGCACGGCCGATCCGCTGCTGCCGGTGATGCACGGGGTGCATCTGGCGGCGCATCTGCGTGGCAGTCAGTTGGTCTTGATTCCGGGCCTGGCCCATCGCTTCCAGGAGGCGTTCAAGGCGCCGTTGCTGGGGGCGGTGTTGCCGTATTTGCGCGAGCACCGTGAAGACACTTCACATTGGGCGCAGATCGAGCCTGTGGCCGATCGCAACCTCCTCTAAACCCTCGATCCAATGTGGGAGCGGGCTTGCTCGCGAAAGCGCTGTATCAGTCGACATCATTGCAGGCTGACACAGCGCTTTCGCGAGCAAGCCCGCTCCCACAGGAGAATGCATTTAACCGTGAAAGTGTAACCAGGCAGTCACCAAGGCAGTGGCCGCCATCAATCACACCACCACCACCGATCAGGTCCACGCATTAATGGCTCAGGCCGTACTTTTTCACTTTGTCGAACAGCGTGGTCTTGGCCATGCCCAGTTCCTGGCTGGCCTGGGTCAGGTTGCCGCCGCTGCGTTGCAAGGCGTCGCTGAGCAGGTTGCGCTCGAACGCTTCCACTGCTTCGGCAAAGGCCAGGCCCTGATTGCCGCCGCCGGCACCGGTTTTCTTGAACGCCGGCAGGCCCAGGGCAAAGCGCTCGGCAACGTTGCGCAGTTCACGCACGTTACCCGGCCAGTCGTGGCTCATCAGGTTCGAAACGGTCTGGTTGTCCAGCTCCGGCACCGTGCGGTCGAAGCGCAGGGATGACAGCTGCAAAAAGTGTTCGAACAGTTGCAGGATGTCCTCGCGGCGCTCGCGCAGCGGCGGCAGTTCCAGGGTCACCACGTTGAGGCGGTAATACAGGTCGCTGCGGAACTCGCCGGCCTTGCTCGACTCGACGAGGTCGGATTTGGTCGCCGCGATGACGCGGCAATCCACCGCTACGCTCTGGTTCGAACCGAGGCGTTCGAGGGTGCGTTCCTGCAACACCCGCAGCAATTTGATCTGCAGGGGCAGGGGCATGCTTTCCACTTCGTCGAGGAACAATGTGCCGCCGTCGGCGTGTTCGATCTTGCCGATCCGCCGTTTTCCCGCACCGGTAAAGGCGTTGGCTTCGTGGCCGAATATTTCACTTTCGAACAGGTTTTCCGGCAGGCCGCCGCAGTTCAGCGCGACGAATTGCTTGGTGTGCCGTCGACTGAAATCATGCAGGCAGCGCGCAACCAATTCTTTGCCGGTGCCGGTCTCACCTTCGATCAGCACGTTGGCCGAGGTATCGGCAACGTTGGCGATCAGTTCCCGCAGGTTCTGCATGGCCGGCGAGCGACCGATGATCCGCCCTTCGAGGGAATCGCGCTCGGCCAGTTGCCGACGCAACGACGACACCTCCCGCGCCAGGCTGCGTTGCTCCAGGGCGCGGCGGGCGACGTCCACCAGGCGTTCGGGGGAGAAGGGTTTCTCCATGAAGTCGTAGGCGCCTTTCTGCATCGCGCCGACGGCCATCGAAATGTCGCCATGGCCGGTAATCAACACCACCGGCAAGCTGCGATCACGCTCCTTGAGTCGTGTCAGCAATTCCAGGCCATCGATGCCCGGCAGGCGAATGTCGCTGACGACAATGCCGGCGAAGTTGTCGCCGACCCGCTCCAGGGCTTCTTCGGCGCTGCCCACGCCAATGCAGGGAATGTCTTCCAGGGTCAGCGCCTGTTGGCAGCCGAGCAGCACATGGGGGTCGTCTTCGACGATCAATACACTAAGGTCGTTGTTCATATTGGCTCGGCGGGAGTGGGGCTTACCAACGGTAAACTGAGGACGAATGCGGTACCACCGCTGGCCGGGTGCTCGACACCCAGGTGACCGCCGGTGGCGGCGGCGAGGCTGGCGGAAAGGGTCAGGCCCAGGCCCAGGCCCTGTTCGCCGGGTTTGGTGGTGAAGAACGGTTCGAACAGGTGCTTGCGCGCTTCGGCGTCGATGCCGTGGCCGTTGTCACGCACCCGCAGGCGGTATTTGCCATCGAACGCTTCGCCTTCGAGCCACAACTCGGGTTGCGGCTGCGCTTGCATGGCGTCGAGGGCGTTGCCGATCAGGTTGACCAGAATCTGCTCCAGGCGGGTCTGGTCGATCTGCACCTGCACATCGGTGAAATCGCGGTGCAGTTGCAGGTGAATGTTTTCCACCCGGCCTCCGAGCAATTGCAGGGCCGCGTCCACCGCTTTGCCGAGGCAGGCCTGGCCCTTGTCGTCCCCGCGCCGGGCGAACGAGCGCAGGCTGGCGGTGATCCGGCCCATGCGGTCGATCAGTTCGTTGATGGTCTTGAGGTTGGTGCTGGCCACGTCGAGCTGGCCACGTTCGAGGAAGCGCACGGTATTGCCGGACAAGGTGCGCAACGCCGCCAGCGGCTGGTTCAGTTCGTGGGCGATGCTGGTGGACATCTGGCCGATGGCCGCGAGTTTTCCGGCCTGTACCAATTCATCCTGGGCGCGGCGCAAGGTCTCTTCGGCCTGCCGGCGCTCGCGGATCTGGCCCTTGAGCCGTTCGTTGCTGGCGCGCAGGTCGGTGGTGCGTTCGGTAATCCGACGCTCCAGCTGATTGTTGGCTTCCTGCAAGGCTTCCCGGGCCGCGAGGCGAGTGGCGATCACCTTGCGCCGCTCGTTCCAGGCGATCAACAGGAATGCCAGGAGGGCAAACGCCACGGCCACCAGGATCCCCTGGTTGATCGCTTCGCGGCGCAAGTCCTGGAGTGGCGTGAGCAGGGTGAAATTCCACGGCGTATCGCCGAGCGGCCGGGTTTGCGCCAGGTAGCTGATGTTTTCGTCGTCGGACACCAGCTCGCTGTTGGCCGGGAATGTGAGTTTTTCCACGCCTTCGGACAGGGTTTCCCGGGCCAGCGGCTGCAATTCGTTGAGCGGGAACCAGTAGTACTGCAGGCTGCGGGCGAGTTTTTCCTTGGTTTCTTCGCTCAGCGGCACCACCGATTTCAAGCGTCGCGCCGGATCGCTGGACAGAATGATGATGCCGTTTTCATCGCTGACGAAGGCTTCCAGGCGCGCCCGTTGCCAGCGTTCTTCCATGGCTTCCAGGCGTACCTTGACCACCGCGACGCCGATGATCTTGCCGTGTTCTTCCAGGCCATGGGCCAGGTAGTAACCGGGTTCGCCGTTGGTGCTGCCGATGCCGTAGAAACGCCCCGGCTGACCGCGTACGGCGTTCTGGAAATAGGCGCGGAAGGACAGGTCTTCACCCAGGTAACTGTCGACATCGCGCCAGTTGCTGGTGGCCATGACGCGGCCGGTGGTGTCCATCACGTAGATGGCCCGACTGCGGCTGCGCCGGTTCAGGCCTTCGAGGTAATCGTTGACCGTCTGCCGGTGTTCCGGGGTCGGGTCGGCCAGCAACTGCGGAACGCTGGTTTCGAGTTCCAGCAGGCTGGGCAGGTAGGTGTATTTGCTGATTTCGCTTTCGACGGCGCGGGCGTGCAGTTCCAGCTGACGCTGGCCGTTTTCGCTGAGACTGCGGATGCCGTAGTGCTCACTGATCCAGAAGCCGACATAGCCCAGGCCGATCATCATGGCGATGATCAGCGGCGGCAGGAACAAATGACGAACCAGACGGGGTTTCACGGCGAGTGATGGCATTGCTGCGCGATAAAGAGTGGGGTCGCATTTCATCACAGATGCCTTGGGTCAACCACAACACAAATCTCAAGATCATCACTGAACCAGTGTGGGAGCGGGCTTGCTCGCGAAAGCGGTGTGTCAGTCACATCTATGTTGGATGTGCCGCCGTCTTCGCGAGCAAGCCCGCTCCCACATTTGGGGAACGGTGTTTGCTTAGTGCTGCAGAATCTTGTTGAGGAAGTGCTGCGTACGTTCGGCTCGGGCGTTGATGTCGCCGAAGAACTCTTCTTTCTTGCAGTCTTCGATGATCTTGCCCTGGTCCATGAAAATCACCCGGTCCGCCACTTTACGGGCGAAGCCCATTTCGTGGGTCACGCACATCATGGTCATGCCTTCGTGGGCCAGTTGCACCATCACGTCGAGCACTTCGTTGACCATTTCCGGGTCCAGCGCCGAGGTCGGTTCGTCGAACAGCATGACGATCGGGTCCATCGCCAGCGCACGGGCAATCGCCACACGCTGTTGCTGACCACCGGACAGTTGGCCTGGATGCTTGTGGGCATGGGCCGAGAGACCGACGCGTTCGAGTAGTTGCAGGCCTTTCTTGGTGGCTTCTTCCTTGCTGCGGCCCAGCACCTTGATCTGCGCGATGGTCAGGTTTTCGGTGATGGTCAGGTGCGGGAACAGCTCGAAGTGCTGGAACACCATGCCCACGCGCGAACGCAGTTTCGGCAGGTTGGTCTTCGGGTCGGCGATGGAGGTGCCGTCGACCACGATGTCGCCTTTCTGGAACGGTTCCAGGGCGTTGACGCACTTGATCAGGGTCGACTTGCCGGAACCGGACGGCCCGCACACCACGATCACTTCGCCTTTTTTGACCTCGGTGCTGCAATCAGTCAGTACCTGGAAGTCCCCATACCACTTGTTGATGCTTTTGATAGAGATCATACGGCGAACCTTTTTTGCAGACGCTTGACCAGCTGCGAGGCGGCAAAGCTGATGATGAAGTACACGAGACCCGCGAAAATCAGGAACTCATTGGAGCGGCCAATGATGTCGCCACTGGCGCGCGAAGCATTGAGGAAGTCCACCAGGCCGACGGCGTAGACCAGCGAGGTGTCCTGAAACAGGATGATGCTCTGTTGCAGCAACAGCGGGGTCATCTTGCGGAACGCCTGCGGCAGGATGATCAGGCGCATCATCTGCCCGTAAGACATGCCCAGTGCCTGGGCAGCGCCCATCTGGCCCTTGGGAATCGACTGCACACCGGCGCGGACGATTTCGCAGAAGTACGCCGCTTCGAACATCATGAAGGCCACGATGCACGAGGCGAACGCACCGATCGGCGTGTCTTCGCCGGTGATCCAGCGCAGCACGAACGGCACCGCCAGGTAGAACCAGGTGATCACCAGCAGCAAGGGGATCGAGCGGAAATAGTTAACGTACGCGCCGGCGATGTTCGACAGCAGCTTGCTGTGGGACAGACGCATCAACGCCAGGAGGGTGCCGAGGATGATCCCGCCGACCACGCCCATGGCCATCAGCTTGAGGGTCATGACCATGCCGTTCCACAGTCCCGGCAGGGACGGGATGATGCCCGAGAAGTCGAATTCCATCATTTACCCCCTACGGAGATCAGGCCCGGTACGGCGACTTTCTTCTCGACCAGGCGCATCAGCAACATCAGGCTCATGTTCAGGGTGAAGTAGATCAGCGTTGCCAGGGTAAAGGCTTCGAACAGGTTGGCGGAGAACTCGGCGGTCTGCTTGGTCTGCGCGAGCAATTCCATCAAGCCGATCAGCGAGGCCACGGAGGTGTTCTTGAAGACGTTCAGGAATTCCGAGGTGAGCGGCGGAATGATGATCCGGTAGGCCTGGGGCAGCAGCACGTTCCAGTAGATCTGCGGCAGCTTGAAACCCATGGCGCGGGCCGCGGATTCCTGGCCTTTTGGCAGGGCCTGGATACCGGTGCGCACCTGTTCGCAAACCCGGGCGGTGGTGAACAGGCCCAGGCACACGACGACGCTGAGGAAGGCCGAGGTGGTCGGGTTCAGATCCTGCTTGTACCACTCTTGCAGGTCCGCCGGCAGCAGGTCGGGTACCAGGAAGTACCAGATGAACAGCTGAACCAGCAGCGGCACGTTACGGAAGAGTTCGACGTAGCAGGTGGCGATGCCCGATACGATGCGGTTCGGCACGGTACGCATGACGCCCAGGATCGAGCCCAGAGTCAGGGCGATGATCCAGGCCGCGATGGCGATGCCGATGGTCCAGGCCAGACCGGACACGTACCAGTCGAAATAGGTCTCGCTGCCCACGCCGGTGGACTTGAAGAACACGCCCCAGTCCCAGTTGTAATTCATTAGGGTCTCCCCTCAGTTCAATCGATGTACAAGTGCCCGCTTGGGGGAAGCTCCGTTCCCGCCTGTCCTTGAGGGACAGGCACACGCGCTCGGCTCGACAGCCACCGGTTCGAGTGTTTCCAAAAAATGCCAGCAGGAAGTGACCACCTCCTGAAAGGGCCAGAGCCCTCTCAGGAGATAAGGTTAGTCAGAAATCAGGACTTCTTGTCGTCAGCCGCTTTATCAGTCGGTTTGGCGATCAGGACCTTGAGTTCTTCGCTCATCGGGAAGTTCAGGTTCAGGCCTTTTGGCGGGATTGGCTGCATGAACCATTTTTCGTAGATCTTGTTGATCTCGCCCGATGCGTAGGTGGCCTTGATGGCGTCATCCACAGCCTTTTTGAACGGCTCGTCGCCTTTGCGCACCATGCAGCCGTAGATTTCGTAGGACTGTGGAGTGCCGGTCACGGCCCAGTCGCTTGCCTTCTTGGCCTTGGCGGCTTCACCGGCCAGCAGGGCGTCGTCCATCATGAAGGCCACAGCGCGGCCGGTTTCCAGCATCTGGAACGACTCGCCGTGGTCTTTGGCGGAGATGACGTTCATGCCCATCTGCTTGTCGGCGTTCATCGCCTTGAGGATGCGCTCGGACGTGGTGCCGGCGGTGGTCACGACGTTCTTGCCGGCCAGGTCAGGGAAATCCTTGTATTTGGAGTCTGCCTTGGACAGCAGGCGAGTACCGATTTCGAAGATGCCAACGGAGAAGTCAACTTGCTGCTGACGCTCGACGTTGTTGGTGGTGGAGCCGCACTCGAGGTCCACGGTGCCGTTCTGCACCAGCGGGATACGGGTTTGCGAAGTCACCAGGTTGTACTTGACCTGGAGGTTCGGCATGTCGAGGTCTTTTTTCAGCGCTTCGACGACTTTCAACTGGATGTCGTGGGAGTAGCCGACCGGTTTGCCGGAAGCATCCGCGATATAGGAAAACGGAATGGAAGCGTCGCGATGGCCCAGGGTGATGGTGCCGGACTCTTTGATCTTCTTCAGGGTGCCGGTGAGTTCGGCGGCGAAAACTGGCGTGCTGATCAGAGCGGCAGCAATGGCTGCGCCCAGGATATGGGGAACGATGCGCATCAAATTTTCCTCGACATTGTTTTTTTTATGGAGCCAGTTCATCGGCCCTTTTGTGCTGCAAAACACCTGAGCGCTATTGAGAGTCGGCGCAAAGGACATTCGTCGAAGAAGTGTAGAGCATGACTCGTGCCAGACCAGTGCTAATTGATCAAAATATTGATTTATAAGGGAATTAAATATTTTTTGCGTTGAGATTTCACTGAGATGATCCGGTTAACCGAACCGACCCACAGGTCGCGTTCGGAAAACCGAATGGTGGCAGGGTGCTACCCGATCATCAGGTGTACTTGCGCTTGTCGGGAGCCGGCGGGAAGTACTGGTACAACCAGGTTTCACTCAGGGTGCGGTCGTTGGTGCGAATGAACAGGCGCAGCTCCACAGGCTCGACGCTGTCATTGGTCGGGTACCAGTCAAACAGGATGCGGTAGCCCTTGATGTCATCGAGCTTCAGGATGCTGAAATCCTTGACCTCGCCGTTCGAGCAAGAAACGACCGGCTCGATGCCCGTACCTTCGGGCAAGCGGTCCAGGCCGCCACCGGTGAAGTCCACGGCAAAGCGCCGCGCCCACACTGGCGGGTAGTGTTCGCCTGGCGCCCAGCCTTCGGTGAAGCCGCCCATGCCCGAACGAGTCGCGTTGACCCGTGCCAACGGCGTTCCGACTGGCGGCAATGCGCTCCAGTACAGTTTGTAGCCGTAGTTCAGCGAATCCCCCGCAGCCACCGGTTTCTTCGGCGTCCAGAAGGCGACGATGTTGTCCATGGTTTCGCCGGTGGTCGGAATCTCCAGCAGATCGACCGAGCCTTCGCCCCACGCGGTGGTCGGTTCGACCCACAGGCTCGGGCGGCGGCTGTACCAGTCGACCGTGTCCTGATAGCTGGCGAACTCGTGGTCGGTCTGCACCAGGCCGAAGCCCTTCGGGTCGGTATCGGCAAAGGCATTGAATTGCAGCGTCGCCGGGTTGTTCAGCGGACGGCAGATCCACTCGCCGTTGCCGCGCCACATGGCCAGGCGGTCGGAGTCGTGGATTTGCGGGTGAATGGTGTCGCACATCCGGCGTTCGTGGGTGCCGCAACTGAACATGCTGGTCATCGGCGCGATGCCCAACTGGTCGATGGCGGTACGTGCATTGACGTGGGCATCGACCTCCATCACCACGCGCTCGGCCTGGCAATCGATATCGAAACGGTAGGCACCGGTGGCGCTCGGCGAGTCGAGCAGGGCGTAGACCACGAAGCGGGTGCTGTCCTTGTTCGGTGTCTCGAACCAGAACTTGGTGAAGTCAGGGAATTCTTCACGCTTCTTGGCGTAGGTGTCGATCGCCAGTCCGCGGGCCGACAAGCCGTACTGGCCGGTGGCGTCCACCGCACGGAAGTAACTGGCGCCGAGGAAGGACACGACATCGTGCTTGTCCAGTTCCGGGGCCTTGAACAGCTTGAAGCCGGAGAAACCCAGGTCGCCCTTGAGCTGTGCGGTGTCGACCGTGGTGTTTTCATAGTTGAACAGCGACGGGCGGAAATGCACCTCGCGGGCCATCCGGGTTGTCGGATCGACGCTGTACATGCGCACCGGCTGCTTGAACCCCATGCCGACGTGGAAGAACTGCACGTCCAACTGGCCCTTGAGCTCTTTCCACAACGAATGATTGCCGTCGTAGCGAATCGCATTGAAGTTCTGCGGCGTCATGGTCGCCAGGGTCGGCGGCAACTGTTGCTTGGTGTCCTGGTAGCGATTGCTGGCGAGCTGTTTGGCCTGGAGCTTCAGCGCCTCGAAATCGAACGCGGTGGCCTCGCCATCAGCGGTGCCGCCACTGGCGGCCCAGGCCTGGGCGGCCAACAGGCCCGTGGCGGACAAGCCGGTGTAGGCCGCGATGGCCATGGAGGCTTTGAGCAAGTTCCTGCGGTGCATAAATACAACCTGTCGTGAGCAATCCCGCGCCGTTCCTGGCACGTGCTGGATCAGAAATATCGGTTCGGACATGCCTTCGGCCAAACGCAACGGACTTTTAAACAGATGCCCGATAGCTTAAACCGTTCGATTGCAGAGCAAAATTGATTGATGGCACTGCGCCGGCTCGGCAATGAAACAAGACATGTCGGGAAACAATTCCGACAGGGGTTTCTGATTTACAGGGCATTTCTGCTTTTTTCGACTAATTACTCTAAAAACTGCTTTTCAGCGCCCGGAATATTTCTATTCTGTGCACATGACCGGTTTATGCCCGAAAGACCGGTGCGATTCAGTCGGCACGATGCGGCTGCTGAAAAGGGGGAGGGCGATGCGGTTTTTTGCAGTTTTCTTTGACGTTTAGAAGGACATCGTCCATGTCGAAAGTACAAGGCATCACCGAAATGTTGGGAATCTTTCCGTGTCTGGCCCTGGGGCGACGAACACGCCGGCTCAATAGCGAGGAAATGAAACTGGTGGAACGCTATCGGGAGCTGTCGGAGAGCGACAGGATCGCGATGAGGTATCTGGTGGATGCGATGAGGAGTGTTTCGAGGTTTTGAAGCAATGGGGCATCCCGTCCTGGCTGGATGCCCTCATCTACCAATCCTGGGAACGCTCGGATCGCTGATGCAGCACGCGCAGAACTTGTACCTGGCCTTGGGAAAATCGGTAAGGGGCGATAAAGGGAAAACGGCCAAGTACCAACTCTCGGACATCGGGCATGCCAGAAGGCCTGCCCGAGCCGGGAAACTGTTCCAACAGTTCAAAGGATTGCAACATCGTGGAAATGATTTCGAGAGCGGCTTTTGCGCCAACTACCTTTCGGTAGTGCTCGTGAATGGCATCAAAATCGCTATCGGCTTTTTCAGTCAGTACTACGCTCGGCACGTTTTGCCCACTTAGCCTTCACGGCATCCAGATCGGTGAGTTTCCCCGCGTCGGCATCGGCGATGCCGTCACTGATGGCTTGCAGATGCCAGGACTCGGCTTCCACATATCGAACCAATGCACGCTTGAGATGGTACTGACGATCTCTGTCGGTCGCCGCAGCCAATAAATCCAGCTGATGTGCCAATTGTTCTTCGACGCGAAAAGACAAAACGGGTGAGGCCATGATGGCTCTCCTAAGGTGTATACGCTGTAAACGACGTAAACACCCTAGGCCGAGCCAGAGTTTTCGTCAACCGCAGGCGTGCATGGGCTGCACGAAACTCTAGTGCGGCGAACACGAACGAGAGAGAGGGATGTGTTGCCAGATGCTAACGCAACGAGATGGGGTTAACCGACTCAACGCCCGTCGGGGGGGGGGATATCCATATTCAATCCTTGGTGGTTTTTTCAGATCGCCCCGGTACCACGACGGCGCCGGGGCGAATGCCGTTACCGGCTGACTTTCCAGGCATCGCCCGCCGGGGCGGTGCCATGGTCATATGGCTTGGCGATCCACATGTAGAGCAAACCCAGACCAATCACGATGGCCGTGCTCAGCACCATCGCGTAGTTGATGTACCACGCGGCATCCGGGGTGCGTGGCCAGGCCATGTTGATGATGGCGCCGACACCATAGACCAGCGCGCCGATGTTCACCGCCCAGCCCCAGGCGCCGAGGGTGAATTTGCCGCTGGGTTTCCAGCCCTTCAGGCGGGCGTACAGGGCCGCGAGTACGATCATCTGGAACGCCAGGTAGATGCCGATGGCCGCGAAGCTGACGATGGTGGCGACAGCGTCTTGCAGGAAGAAGCCGAGGATGATGATCAGTGCCGGCAGGACACCAGAGACGAACAGAGCCGCGACAGGAACCTGAGTCGTAGGGGAAATCTTCTTCAGCAGTCGGCTGCCGATGACCATTTCGTCACGGGCGTAGGAATACAGCAGACGACTGGCCGCCGCTTGCAGGCTGATCACGCAGGAGATGAAGGAAATCATCACCACACCCATCACCACTTTCGAACCGACCGGGCCGAAGGCGTTGTTGAGGATGGTGGTGACCGGATCCTTGTCGGTGCCGTTGATCACCGCTTGCATGTCCGGCACAGCCAGGATCAGCGCCAGGCAGGCGAACATCGCCGCGATGCCGCCGATGTAGATGGTCATGCGCATGGCCACCGGGATTTTCTTGCTCGGGTTCGGGGTTTCTTCGGCCACGTCGCCGCAAGCCTCGAAGCCGTAGTACAGGAACATCCCCGCCAGCGACGCGGTGAGGAACGCCGGCAGGTACGAGCCGTCGACGCTGATATCAAAGGTGTTGAACAACACGCTGATGGGCTGATGACGCTCGAAGATCAGCAGGTAAACGCCGACGATCACTGCGCCCACCAGTTCGCAGAGGAAGCCGAACATGGCAATGCGCGCCAGCACTTTGGTGCCGCTGAGGTTGACCAGGGTGGCGAACAGCGTCAGGAACAGGGCGATGATGATGTTGGTGTTGTTGCTCGGTTCAAAGCCCATCATGGCGGCGAGGTACGGACCGGCACCGACCGCAACGGCGGCGATGGTTACGCACAGGGCAATGGAGTAGATCCAGCCGACCATCCACGCCCAGCGCTTGCCCACCAAGCGGCGAGCCCACGGGTACACACCGCCGGAAATCGGGAACTGCGAAACCACTTCACCGAAGATCAGGCACACCAGCAACTGGCCGCAACCAACCAGCAAGTAAGCCCAGAACATCGGTGGCCCGCCGGCGGCCAGGCACAGGCCGAACAGGGTATACACCCCGACGACCGGGGACAGGTAAGTGAAGCCCAGGGCGAAGTTTTCCCACAGGCTCATGCTGCGATTGAAGTTGGAGGTGTAACCCAGCTTGCGTAGTTGCTCGGCATCGCTGTCGGCAAGGGCTACAGAGAGATCGGGTGATGCACTCATGTGTGATTGCTCCGGAAAATCGGCAGATTTCGGATGTCCGAAACCGTGACGGGGCCTTGGGGGCGCCGCCCGGATCGGTGGTTATTGTTTTGTCTTCTTTGGGGTGGAGCCTGGTGGTGCGTACTGCCGGTTTCTGCCTTGAAACCGAGGTGACCCGTTCGCTGTAGGAGCGAGCTTGCTCGCGAAAAACCTGAGGACACCGCGGGGCGTCAGGATCCCCGCGTCATCGTTGACGTCCATCGTCGGAACGCCGCCCGGAGCAAGCTCGCTCCTACAGGCGATGCGTTTCTTAGTGCTTGAACATCACATGCCGCACAACGGTGTAGTCCTCGAGCCCGTACATGGACATGTCCTTGCCATAGCCGGACAATTTCTGACCGCCGTGGGGCATTTCGCTGACCAGCATGAAGTGCGTATTCACCCAGGTGCAGCCGTACTGCAAACGGGCCGACAGGCGATGGGCGCGGCCGACGTCGGCGGTCCACACGGAAGAGGCCAGGCCGTACTCCGAATCGTTGGCCCAACCCAGCACCTGTGCTTCATCACTGAATCTGGTCACCGACACCACTGGCCCGAACACTTCGCGACGCACGATCTCGTCGTCCTGCTGCGCATCGGCCAGTACCGTCGGTTCGAAGAAGTAGCCGTTGCCCTCGACAGCCTTGCCGCCAGTGATCAAACGAATGTGCGGCTGGGCGATGGCGCGCTCGACGAAACCGGCAACGCGGTCGCGGTGTTGCGCGGTGATCAGCGGGCCGAGTTCGGTCGACGGATCGTCCTGCAAGCCGTACTTGATGCTGCTGACGGCGGCGCCGAGTTTCTCCACGAACTTGTCGTAGATGCCTGCCTGGGCATAGATGCGGCAGGCGGCGGTGCAGTCTTGCCCGGCGTTGTAGAAACCGAAGGTGCGGATGCCTTCGACGGCGGCGTCGATGTCGGCGTCGTCGAAGATGATCACCGGGGCCTTGCCGCCCAGTTCCATGTGCATGCGTTTGACGCTGTCGGCGGTGCTGGAAATGATGTTCGAGCCGGTGGCAATCGAACCGGTCAGCGACACCATGCGCACTTTCGGGTGGGTGACCAATGGGCTACCGACGGTAGGACCACGGCCGAACACCAGGTTGAGCACGCCGGCCGGGAAAATGTCCGACGCCAGTTCGGCCAGGCGCAGGGCGGTCAGCGGGGTTTGTTCCGACGGCTTGAGCACCACGGTATTACCGGCGGCCAGGGCTGGGGCGATTTTCCAGGCGACCATCATCAGCGGGTAGTTCCACGGCGCGATGGAGGCGATCACGCCGACCGGGTCGCGGCGGATCATCGAGGTGTGGCCGGGCAGGTACTCGCCACCGGCCGAACCGCTCATGCAGCGGCTGGCGCCGGCGAAGAAGCGGAACACGTCGGCAATCGCCGGGATCTCGTCGTTCAGCGCGGCGCTGTAGGGCTTGCCGCAGTTGTCTGATTCCAGTTTGGCCAGCTCTTCGCCGTGGGCTTCGATGGCATCGGCGAGTTTGAGCAGCAGCAGCGAGCGCGCTTTCGGCGGGGTATGCGACCAGCTGTCGAACGCGGCGTCGGCGGCACGCACGGCGGCATCGACCTGGGCTTCGCTGGCTTCGTTGATTTCCACCAGCACACTACCCAAGGCTGGGTTGAATACGGGTTGGGCGGGACCTTCGCCGCTGAGCAGTTGGCCGTTGATCAAGAGTTTGGTTTGCATGGCTTTGTCCTCTTCGGAACTGTTGTTTTTTCTCTGTGGAAACCGGCTCTAACTGTGGGAGCGGGCTTGCTCGCGAAAGCGGTGTGTCAGGCACCATCACTGTTGAATGTGATGGCCTCTTCGCGAGCAAGCCCGCTCCCACATTGAATTCGGCTCCTACCGGGAGTAATCGTTGTCAGTTACTTACCGCCACTCCCCGCAACGCTCTCACCACCCCGGGTCAGGTAATAGGCGCCGAGGATCGGCAGCATGGTCACCAGCATCACCAGCATCGCCACGACGTTGGTCACCGGCACATCCCGTGGGCGGCTGAGCTGGTTGAGCAGCCACAGCGGCAGGGTGCGTTCATGGCCGGCGGTGAAGGTGGTGACGATGATTTCGTCGAACGACAGGGCAAACGCCAGCATGCCGCCGGCCAGCAACGCCGAGCCGAGGTTCGGCAGGATGATGTAGCGGAAGGTCTGCCAGCCGTCGGCGCCGAGGTCCATCGAGGCTTCGATCAAACTGTGGGCGGTGCGGCGCAAGCGAGCGATGACGTTGTTGTAGACGATCACCACGCAGAAGGTCGCGTGGCCGACGATGATGGTGAACATCCCCGGCTCGATTCCCAATGTCTTGAAGGTTGCCAGCAGCGCGATCCCGGTGATGATCCCCGGCAGGGCAATCGGCAGGATCAGCATCAGCGAGATGCCTTGTTTGCCGAAGAAGTCGCGGCGGTACAGCGCGGCCGAAGCCAATGTGCCAAGGACCATGGCGATCAGGGTGGCAATCGAGGCGATCTGCAACGACAGCTTGATCGCTTCGAGCACGTCCGGCCGCGAGAACGCCACGCTGAGCCAATTCAGAGTGAAGCCCTTGGGCGGAAAACTGAACGCCGCGTCTTCGGTGTTGAAGGCGTACAGGAAGATGATCAGGATCGGGAAGTGCAGGAACACCAGCCCGCCCCAGGCTGCTATGCGTAGCCCGAGAGATGCTTTCTCAGAGTGCATCGAAGGCCCCCATTCGTTTGACGATGGACAGGTAGATGGCGATCAGCACGATCGGCACCAGGGTGAAGGCGGCAGCCATCGGCATGTTGCCGATCGCGCCTTGCTGGGCGTACACCATGCTGCCGACGAAGTAGCCGGGCGGGCCGACCAGTTGCGGCACGATGAAGTCGCCCAGGGTCAGCGAGAAGGTGAATATGGAACCGGCGGCAATGCCCGGGATCGACAGCGGCAGAGTCACTTGCATGAAGGTCTGGCGCGGCTTGGCGCCGAGGTCGGCGGAGGCTTGCAGCAGCGAGGGCGGCAGGCGTTCCAGCGAGGCCTGGATCGGCAGGATCATGAACGGCAGCCAGATGTAGACGAACACCATGAAGCGCCCCAGGTGCGAGGTCGACAAGGTACTGCCGCCAACCCCCGGAATGCCCAGCACGAACTGCAGGACCGGCTCCAGCCCCAGGTGCTGCACGAACCACTGCGCCACGCCGCCCTTGGCCAGCAGCAGTGTCCAGGCGTAGGCCTTGACGATGTAACTGGCCCACATCGGCATCATCACCGCGATGTAGAAAAACGCCTTGGTCTTGCCGGTGGTGTAGCGCGCCATGTAGTAGGCAATCGGGAACGCGACAATGGCACTGGCGATGGACACCACAACCGCCATGCCCAGGGTGCGCAGGATGATGTCGAAGTTCGACGGCTGGAACAGCGCGGTGAAGTTCGCCAGGGTCAGGTCGGGAGTGACCGCCATGGTGAAGTCGTCGAAGGTGTAGAAACCTTGCCACAGCAACGTCAGCAACGAGCCGAGGTAGATCGCGCCGAACCACAGCAACGGCGGCACCAGCAGCATCGACAGGTACAGGTTCGGCCGGCGATACAACAGGTTGGAAAACCTGCGCAACGGCGAGCCGCCTGACGAGGTTTGAGTAATAGCCAAGGTGCTCATCTCACACCCCGCCTGCAAGGGTGTCGTGCAACTGGACCATCGCTTCCCGCGCCCAGCGTGCGTTGAGGCGCTGCCCGGTCTGGTGTTGCGCGCTGCTGTCGATCCACTGATTGTTGGCCTGGCTGATGTTCAGGGTCTGGCCGTTTTCCAGTTTCAACTCATAACGGGTGGCGCTGCCCTGGTACTGAATGTCGTGGAGCAAACCGCTGACCTCGATCTCGTGGCTGGCCAGCGGTCCTTCGGCGAAACGCACATGTTCCGGGCGAATCGAGAACGGCTGCGGATTGCCACTGAGCTGCTTGGCCAGCTCGCCGCGAATCACGTTGGAGGTGCCGACGAATTCCGCCACGAAGGTGGTGGCCGGTTTCATGTACAGGTTACGCGGGCTATCGACTTGTTCGATGCGGCCCTTGTTGAACACGGCCACGCGGTCGGACATCGACAGCGCTTCGGTCTGGTCGTGGGTGACGAAGATGAAGGTGATGCCGAGCTGGCGTTGCAGCTTCTTCAACTCGCCCTGCATTTGCTCGCGCAACTTCAGGTCGAGGGCGCCGAGAGGTTCGTCGAGCAGCAGCACCCGCGGACGATTGACCAAGGCGCGGGCCAAGGCCACACGCTGGCGCTGACCACCGGAGAGCTGAACCGGTTTACGCTCGCCGTAGCCGCCGAGGGCGACCATGTCGAGGGCTTCTGCGGCGCGCTTGAGGCGTTCATCCTTGGCGACGCCTTTGACTTTCAAACCATAGGCGACGTTGTCGCGAACGTTCATGTGCGGGAACAGCGCGTAATCCTGGAACACGGTGTTCACGTCGCGCTGGTACGGCGGCAGGCCGGCGGCCTCTTCGCCATGAATGCGGATGGAACCCGCGCTCGGTTGTTCAAAGCCGGCGATCAGGCGCAAACAGGTGGTCTTGCCCGAGCCGGACGGCCCCAGCATGGAGAAGAACTCGCCGTCCTGGATGTCGATGGAAACCCGGTCTACGGCTTTCACTTCGCCGAATTGACGGGAGACGTTGGTGAACTGGACTGCAAGCGTCATGGTGCGGTGCTCCAAAAAGGCGAAGGCCGTCGCAGCGGCCCTGCCTGGACTTCTGAAAAACGAACATCGGGTTTCTGCACTTCTGTGGGAGCGAGCTTGCTCGCGATGGCGGCTTGTCAGTCGATAGAGATGTTGACTGTAATGCCCTCATCGCGAGCAAGCTCGCTCCCACAGGGTAGGGCGGGTTATCTACCGCCCATGATCGCGATGTAGTCCTGGGTCCAGCGGCTGTACGGCACGAACTTGCCGCCTTCAGCCTGCGGGGTTTTCCAGAAGGCAATCTTGTCGAACTGGTCGAAACCGTTGGTCTTGCAGCCTTCGGCGCCGAGCAGTTCACTCTCTTTGCACGCTGCCGGCACCGCTGGCAACGAGCCAAACCAGGCCGCTACGTCACCCTGGACTTTCGGTTGCAGCGACCAGTCCATCCACTTGTAGGCGCAGTTCGGGTGCTTGGCCTCGGCATGCAACATGGTGGTGTCGGCCCAACCGGTGGCCCCTTCTTTCGGGATGGTCGAGGCGATTGGCTGCTTCTCGTTCATCAGGCCGTTGACCTGATACGGCCAGGCACCTGAGGCGACCACGCCTTCGTTCTTGAAGTCACTCATTTGCACGGTGGTGTCGTGCCAGTAGCGGTGGATCAACGGCTGCTGGGCGCGCAGCAGATCGAGCACGGCCTTGTACTGGGCTTCGCTCAGTTCGTAGGGGTTCTGGATGCCCAGTTCCGGCTTGGCGGTCTTCAGGTACAGCGCCGCATCGGCGATGTAGATCGGGCCGTCATAGGCCTGCACGCGGCCCTTGTTCGGCTTGCCGTCCGGCAGGTTTTCCGCATTGAACAGCACGCCCCAGCTGGTGGGCGCGGTCTTGAATACGTTGGTGTTGTACATCAACACGTTCGGGCCCCACTGATAAGGGGCGCCGTAGGTCTGCTTGTTGACCACGTACCACGGCGCATCTTTCAGGCGTGGGTCGAGGTTCTTCCAGTTCGGGATCAACGCGGTGTTGATCGGCTGCACACGCTTGCCGACGATCAGGCGCAGGGAGGCGTCGCCAGACGCCGTGACCAGGTCGTAACCGCCCTTGGCCATCAGGCTGACCATTTCATCGGAGGTGGCGGCGGTCTTGACGTTGACCTTGCAGCCGGTTTCCTTCTCGAAACCGGTCACCCAGTCGTAGGCTTTGTCGCTCTCGCCACGTTCGATGTAGCCGGGCCAGGCCACAATATCCAGTTGGCCTTCACCCGCCCCGACAGCTTTGAGCGGCTCGGCGGCCTGGACACTGGCACTGGCCAGCAGCGCGGTGGTGATTGCACTGAGCAGTGCGGTCTTGTGCACGAACATGGGAATTCCCTCTTCTTTAAATTATGGTCGGGGCAGTTGTGAACGTGGTGAAGCATGCCGTTGGCGGCTTGTTATTAGCGTAGTCAGAGATGCTCGCCATGTCGGGCCATGATGTGCCGCACCACGCTGTAGTCCTGAAGCGAATCGCTGGACAGGTCTTTGCCGTAGCCCGAACGTTTCAGGCCGCCATGGGGCATTTCGCTGACCAGCATGAAGTGGCTGTTGATCCAGGTGCAGCCGTACTGCAAGCGCGCCGCGACCTGCATGGCCTTGTCGAGGTTCTGGGTCCAGACCGACGAGGCCAGGCCGTATTCCGAATCGTTGGCCCAGTCCACCGCTTGTTCGAGTTCATCGAAGCGGGTCACGGTGACCACCGGCCCGAACACTTCGCGCTGGACGATCTCGTCACTTTGCTTGCAACCGGCGAGCAGGGTCGGCTGGTAATAGAGGCCGGCGCCGGAATGCACCGCTGCGCCGGTCACCCGCTCGATGTGCGGCTGGCCGAGGGCTCGCTCGACAAAACTGGCCACGCGGTCGCGCTGGCGGGTGCTGATCAGCGGGCCGATTTCGTTGTCGGCGTCGCGCTTACCGGCGAAACGCAGGCTGCTGACGGCTGCGCCGAGCTCGGCCACCAGACGGTCATGAATCCCGGCCTGGGCATAAATGCGGCAAGCGGCGGTGCAATCCTGGCCGGCGTTGTAATAGCCGTAAGTGCGCACGCCTTCGACCACGGCCTGAATGTCGGCATCGTTGCAGACGATCACCGGGGCCTTGCCGCCGAGTTCGAGGTGGGTACGTTTGAGCGTTTTCGATGCGGCCTGGAGAATCTTCTGGCCGGTGACGATATCGCCGGTCAGTGACACCATGCGCACTTTTGGATGGCTGACCAAATGGCTGCCGACGCCTTCGCCGCCACCGCAAACGATGTTGATCACACCCCGTGGCAGGATTTCGGCCAGCGCCGGGGCCAGGGCCAGGATCGACAGCGGCGTGTGTTCCGAAGGCTTGAACACCAGGGTGTTGCCGGCGGCCAGGGCCGGGGCGATTTTCCACGCGGCCATCATGATCGGGTAGTTCCACGGCGCAATCGACGCCACGACCCCGATAGGATCGCGCCGGACCATGCTGGTGTAGCCCGGCAGGTATTCGCCGCTGAGCTGGCCGGTCTGGCAACGCACGGCACCGGCGAAGAAGCGGAACACGTCGACCGTGGCATTCAGGTCATCCTGACGGGCCAGGTGCAACGGCTTGCCGCAGTTCATGGATTCGAGGCGGGCCAGCAGGTCGGCGTTTTTTTCGATGGCGTTGGCGATCTCCAGCAACAGGTTCGAACGCTGTTGTGGTGTGGTCCGTGACCAACCGGCAAAGGCGCGGTGGGCGGCGAGGATCGCGGCTTCGACTTGCTCGGTGCTGGCTTCGGCGATCCGGGTCAGGACTTCCCCTGTGGCGGGGTTGAGAATCGGCTCGACGCAGCCTTGACCGGCAACTAATTCACCATCGATCAACAATGCGGTGAACAACGGGGTCTGCGCGCCAGCCATTTTTCGGGTTCTCGTTTTTTGTGTGGCTTGTTGTGTAGACATGGCAGTGCTCCCTGTAACTGGGGCCCGGCCGTCTTTATTGGATGCAACAAGACTAGTTCGCGGACCCGAGGACAACAAATACTAAATACTGAAGGTGGCGTTCGATTAAATAGATGGCTTGCGCCCGCCGTGGGGTTGTTCGCGGGCGACCGTGAGAAACGGGTCCACCAGCGCCGGCCGAGCGGTGCCGCGACGCCAGGCCAGGCCGACATCGAGGGTCTGGCTGAGGTCGGCGATCGGCCGCGCTTCGATGATGTCGCCCTCCAGTGACCACGGGCGATACGTCATGTCGGGCTGGATCGACACGCCCAAACCGGCGGCCACCAGGCTTCGCACCGCTTCGGTCGAGGCCGTGCGCAGGGTGATGCGCGGCTGCAAGGAGGCTGCCGACCACATGCGTTGGGCGTTGCGGTCCATTTCATCGACGTTCAGTTGAATCAATGGCTCGCCGGCCACGTCGGCGAGGTTGATGCTGTCGTGTTCCAGCAACGGGTGCTGGGCCGGCAGCCATAGCCGGTGAGGCGAGTGGGTCAGCACTTCGGTCTGCAGGGCGTGGCGGTCCTCGAGGTTGGAGAGGATCAACACGCCGACATCGATCTCGCCGCTGACCAGCAAATGCTCGATGTACGGGCGCTCATCTTCCATCACGCGGATTTCCACGTTGGGGTAGGCGCGTTGGAAACGGGTGAGCAGATCCGCCAGGTAGTAACCCGCCACCAGGCTGGTCACGCCGACGATCAGTTGCCCGGCGACCTGGTCGGTGCTCTGTTGCAGGCTGCGCTTGGCGTTATCCACCGTGGCCAGGATCAAGTGCGCCTGACGCAGGAATTGATGCCCCTGGTGGGTCAGGGTCATGCCCTTGGCGTGGCGGCTGAACAGGCTGACGCCGATTTCCTCTTCCAGTTGCTGGATCGCCAGGGTCAGGGTCGATTGGGAAATGAACGCGGTTTGCGCGGCGGCCGAGATCGAGCCGGTCTCGGCCACGGCGATGAAGTGACGGATCTGACGCAAGGTCATCATGGGAAAGTACCCGGTGGGCTGTTTTTATCGATTGGCAGGAGTGTATATCGTTTTTTCTGATAGGCCGGAGCGAGCGGCAATGGGCGCATTGAGGCAATGCAACATCTGGAAGCACTCTCGCCCACGGGGCGTGGGCACTTTCGTTTTAGGCTGGTGGTCTTGGTTTCAGGTTAAACGTCTTGTGGAGGCGGTAAATGAACACCCGTGGATTGCTCGATCAACTACTCAAGTCCGGCCAGGACCTGTTGCAGAACAAGGCCGGCAGCCCGCAGCAAAAGGGCGCGAGCGGTGGCAACGGTGCCCTCGGCAGCTTGCTCTCCGGCGCGAGTGGCGGGGCATTGGCGGCAGGCGCCATGGGCTTGCTGCTCGGCAGCAAAAAGGCCCGTAAAGTCGGGGGCAAGGTCGCGGTCTACGGCGGTCTCGCCGCGTTGGGCGTGCTGGCCTATAAAGCCTATGGTAACTGGCAGGCGCAGCAGGGCGGTGCAGCCGGTACGGAGCCGCAAACCCTGGACCGCGTGCCGGCCGCGCAAGTCGAGCTGCACAGTCAGGCGATTCTCAAGGCGCTGGTGGCCGCGGCCAAGGCTGATGGTCATGTCGATGAGCGCGAGCGTGCCTTGATCGAAGGCGAATTCACCCGGCTCGACTGCGACCAGGAACTGCAACACTGGCTGCACGCCGAGCTCAACAAGCCGCTGGACCCGAGCGATGTCGCCCGCGCCGCTCGCTCCCCGGAAATCGCCGCCGAGATGTACATCGCCAGCGTGATGATGGTGGACGAGGAGAACTTCATGGAGAAGGCCTACCTCGACGAACTGGCGCGCCAGCTCAAGCTGGAGCCGGGGTTGAAAGCCGAGCTGGAGAAGCAGGTTCGCCAGGCTTCCCTGTAAACCTTCAGACTGCATTCGCGAGCAGGCTCGCTCCCACATCAGGTCTTCAGTGATCACAGATTCTGCGTACGCCAGAGATTCAATGTGGGAGTGAGCCTGCTCGCGATGGCGTTTTCGGCCACACCAGCTCCCCCAATGGTCATTGCACGGTCCCTTTCTGCCCAATCACCCCAGGCACCCATCCCGCCTTTTTTCAACGGGATGAGAAGTGGCGCGCAACCGTCTTATAAATGAAACACCGCCCTCGGCTATACTCCCCGCATTTCGAATCAGGCCCGAGGATTGACTGTGAAGAACTGGACGTTACGCCAACGCATTTTGGCGAGCTTTGCGGTAATTATCACCATCATGATGCTGATGGTCGTCGTGTCGTTTTCCCGTTTACTGTCGATTGAGTCCAGTGAGAACGTTGTGCGCTCGGACAGTGTTCCCGGGATTCACTACAGCTTCCTGATTCGCGGTGCCTGGGTCGATGATTACGTGCTGACCCAGCAACTGATCGGGCTGGGGGGCGGTCGAGGCATGACCCAGGCTGACAAGGATATGTACCAGGGTATTGAGGAACGGCTGCAACGCGCGATGGCCAGCTACCAGGGTACCATCTTCGAGAAGGATGATCGGGCAAGGTTCGAGGCGTTTGAAAAGCTGCATGATCAATATGACAAGCTGCTCGAAGAGGTACTCGATGCCTACCAGCAAAAGGACTTCGAACAGGCCCGTCGCATCCTCGCCGAACAGTTGACCCCGGCATGGGCTGCCGGCCGCAAACAGCTGGATGAACTCATTGAGTTCAACAGGGAGGCGGCTGAGGCGGCCACTGACTCGATCATTTCATCGGTAGCGGTGGCGAAGCTGATCATGGGCATTTCGTTGCTGGTCGCAGTCATTAGTGCCGGGTTGTGTGGTCTTTTGCTGATGCGCGCCATCATGGCGCCGATGAACCGCATCGTGAGAATCCTCGAAATCATGCGCACCGGTGACCTCAGTAGCCGCCTGAACCTGGAGCGCAAGGACGAATTCGGCGCGGTAGAGACCGGCTTCAACGACATGATGACCGAGCTGACGTCCCTGGTGTCCCAGGCCCAGCGTTCGTCGGTGCAGGTGACCACGTCGGTGACCGAGATCGCCGCGACGTCCAAGCAGCAACAAGCCACCGCCACCGAAACTGCCGCCACCACCACGGAAATCGGCGCGACCTCCCGTGAGATCGCCGCCACTTCCCGGGATCTGGTGCGCACCATGACCGAGGTCTCCACCGCCGCCGATCAGGCTTCAGTGGCCGCCGGCTCCGGACAACAGGGCCTGGCGCGCATGGAGGAAACCATGCACTCGGTGATGGGCGCGGCCGATCTGGTCAACGCCAAGCTGGCGATCCTCAACGAGAAGGCCGGCAACATCAATCAGGTGGTGGTGACCATCGTCAAGGTCGCCGACCAGACCAACCTGTTGTCGCTCAATGCCGCCATCGAGGCCGAGAAGGCCGGGGAATACGGACGCGGCTTTGCCGTGGTTGCCACCGAAGTGCGGCGTCTGGCGGACCAGACGGCCGTGGCCACCTACGACATCGAGCAAATGGTGCGCGAGATCCAGTCGGCGGTATCGGCCGGGGTCATGGGCATGGACAAGTTCTCCGAAGAGGTGCGTCGCGGCATGTCCGAGGTGCAGCAGGTCGGCGAACAGTTGTCGCAGATCATCCATCAGGTCCAGGCGCTGGCGCCGCGGGTGCTGATGGTCAACGAAGGGATGCAGGCCCAGGCCACCGGTGCCGAGCAGATCAACCATGCGCTGGTGCAGTTGGGTGATGCCAGCAGCCAGACGGTCGAGTCTCTGCGCCAGGCCAGTTTCGCCATCGATGAGCTGAGCCAGGTGGCCGTCGGGCTGCGCAGCGGCGTTTCGCGATTCAAAGTCTGATGAGCGAAATCACGGCCAAACGCTCTGTCGTGGTGCAGGCGCTACATGCATTGTTTCTGGTGTTTCGCATCGGCAACGAGCGCTATGCCTTGAAGGCTATCGAAGTGGCTGAAGTGCTGCCGCGCCTGCCCTTGAAGCCCATTCCCCATGCCCCCGCCTGGGTCGCCGGGGTGTTCGCCTATCGGGGCGCCGTGGTGCCGGTGATCGACTTGAGCGCACTGACCTTTGGTACGCCTGCACAGGCCCGTACCAGCACGCGACTGGTGCTGGTCAACTATCGCCCGCATGAAACCGTCGAGACACAGCTGCTCGGACTGATTCTGGAACAGGCGACTGATACCGTGCGCTGCGATCCGGCGGACTTTCAGCCTTACGGCCTGGACAATCGCCACACGCCTTACCTCGGGCCGGTGCGCAAGGACGAGCAAGGCTTGCTGCAATGGGTACGGGTCGGCGATCTGCTGGACGATCAGGTGCGCGCCTTGTTGTTTCCCTCGCCGCCAATGGATCCGGCGCTGCTGCAGGAGCGGCCATGAACAGCGACCAGCGTTTTTTCGACTTCCTCAAGGAAACTATCGGACTCGACGTGACCTCGGTAGGGCCGGCGATCATCGAGCGAGCAGTGCGCCAGCGCAGCATCGTTTCGCAAGCAGTGTCGGCCGATGAATATTGGTGCACCTTGCAGGGCTCGCGGGACGAGCAGCAGGCGTTGATCGAAGCGGTGATCGTTCCGGAAACCTGGTTCTTCCGCTATCCGGAGTCCTTCGTCACCTTGGCGAAACTGGCGAGCAAGCGTCTGGCCGCGATCAACAACCTGCGCGCACTGCGGATTCTCAGCCTGCCGTGCTCCACCGGCGAAGAGCCGTACTCGATCGCCATGGCGTTGCTCGATGCCGGGCTCAAACCGCACCAGTTCAAGGTCGACGGCCTGGACGTCAGCCCGTTGTCAGTGGAAAAAGCCCGGCGGGCGTTGTACGGCAAGAATTCCTTTCGGGGTGACGACATTACGTTTCGCGACCGTCATTTCATTGCCGAAGGCGAGAGCTATCGCCTCGATCAGTGCGTGCTTGAGCAAGTGCGCCTGCAGGTCGGCAACTTGCTGGATCCGGCCTTGCTGGCCGGTGAACCGCCCTTCGATTTCGTGTTTTGTCGCAACCTGCTGATCTATTTCGACCAGCCGACCCAGAAGCAAGTCTTCGAAGTGCTCAAGTGCCTGACCCACCTTGACGGCGTGCTGTTTATCGGTCCGGCCGAGGGCGGTCTGCTGGGGCGTTTGGGGATGCGCTCGATTGGTATCGCACAGTCCTTCGCGTTCAGTCGGCAAGGGATGCCGGACCCTGAACCCTTGCCGGCATTCGTTCCAGCGCCATTGCCAGTGCCGCAACCGCTGCGCAATCCACCGCCTGCGCCAGTGCGCAGTCGTCCGTTTGCACGAGTTGCGCCGCTGCAGGCTGCGCCTGCAATCTCAGGTGCCGATACTGCCGCGCTGCTGGCCAATATCGCCGTGCTGGCCGATGAAGGCAAAAGCGCCGATGCGCGAGCGGCGTGTGAAAGCTACTTGCGCAGCCATGAGCCGGTGGCTCAAGTCTTTTATTGGTTGGGACTGCTCAGCGATGTGGCCGGTAATACCCTTGAAGCCCAGGGTTTTTACCGCAAGGCGTTGTACCTCGAACCGCAACATCCTGAGGCGTTGATGCACCTGGCCGGGTTGCTGCAGGCCCAGGGCGATGCGATGGGAGCCAGACGATTGCAGGAACGTGCCGCCCGCAGTGCACGCGCCGCCGACAGTGAGCGTAAACGATGATCGCCGCCGACACTTTTAGCGTCACCCGGGATGCGCAGGCCATCGACGATTGCTGGAACCGCATCGGTATCCACGGCGACAAGTCCTGCCCGCTGCTCAGCGAGCATATTCATTGCCGCAATTGTGCGGTGTATTCCGCGGCCGCCACACGCTTGCTCGATCGCTATGCGTTGCAGCAGGAAGATCGCGGGCCCGTGTCCGCCTCGGTCGAGAGCGAGGTGAAAACCCGCTCACTGTTGATGTTCCGTCTGGGTGAAGAGTGGCTGGGGCTCGCGACCCGTAGTCTGGTAGAGGTGGCGCCGCTGCAAGCGATTCACTCTTTGCCGCATCAACGTTCCCGGGCCTTGCTCGGCGTGGCGAATGTGCGCGGCGCGCTGGTCGCCTGCCTGTCGTTGGTGGAGCTGCTCGGCCTCGACGGCACCAGCAACGTGGCTCCCGGCGCGAGGGTCATGCCACGCATGTTGATCATCGCCGCCGATGGCGGGCCGGTGGTGGTGCCGGTGGACGAGGTCGACGGGATTCACGCCATCGATGAGCACATCCTCGATGCCGCGTCGCGCTCGGGTGCTCAGGCCAGCGCCAAATACACCCGTGGCGTATTGCAATTCAAAGGTCGCAGCCTGCGTTGGCTGGATGAAGAACAGCTGCTGTCCGCCGTGACCCGGAGCCTCTCATGACCCCCGAGCAAATGCGCGACGCCTCTCTGCTGGAGCTGTTCAGCCTGGAGGCCGAAGCCCAGACCCAGGTCTTGAGCGCCGGCCTGCTGGCGCTTGAGCGCGATCCGACTCAGGCCGATCAACTTGAATCGTGCATGCGTGCGGCGCACTCGCTCAAGGGGGCGGCGCGGATCGTTGGCGTCGATGCCGGGGTCAGCGTTGCCCATGTGATGGAAGATTGCCTGGTCAGTGCCCAGGAAGGCCGCCTGTTGCTGCGCCCCGAGCACATCGATGCGTTGCTGCAAGGCACCGATTTGCTGATGCGCATCGCCACACCGAACAACAACCCGGAGGCCGCGGATATCGAGGCCTACGTGGCGTTGATGGCGCGGTTGCCGGACCTGACGGCCTCGTTGGTTGCACCTGCCATATCGGTGATGGCCGAACTTCAGCTCGAAGCACCCGCGCCCAAGGTCGAGCCGCCGGCACCTGCCGTCGAACCGCCATCGGCGCCAACCCCGAGCAAGTCCAAACGCACCACCGAAAACGGCGAACGTGTACTGCGTGTCACCGCCGAGCGCCTGAACAGCCTGCTCGATCTGTCGAGCAAATCCCTGGTGGAAACCCTGCGGCTCAAACCGCACCTTGCGACCATGCAGCGACTCAAGCGCATGCAGAGCAACAGCCTGCGCGCACTGGAGAATCTCAATGTGCATCTCAAGGATCACGCCTTGAGCCTGGAAGCTCAGGAGACCCTTGAGGATGCGCGGCGATTGCTCGCGCAATCCCAGCAACTGCTCATGGAAAAGAACGCCGAACTCGATGAGTTCGCCTGGCATGCCAGCCAGCGGGCACAGGTGTTGTACGACACGGCGCTGGCCTGTCGCATGCGGCCCTTTGCCGATGTGTTGACCGGGCAGGTGCGGATGGTCCGGGATCTGGGGCGCGATCTGGGCAAACAGGTGCGGCTGGAAATTGAAGGCGAAAAAACCCAGGTCGATCGCGACGTACTGGAAAAGCTCGAAGCACCGCTGACTCACCTGTTGCGCAATGCGGTCGACCACGGCATCGAAACCCCGGAGCAGCGCCTGCTGGCGGGCAAGCCGGCTGAAGGTTTGATTCGCCTGCGCGCTTCTCATCAGGCCGGTTTGCTGGTGCTTGAATTGAGCGATGACGGCAACGGCGTGGACCTGGAAAAGCTCCGCCGAAGCATCGTTGAACGAAGTTTGTCGCCCGCGCAAACCGCAGCTCAGTTGAGCGAAGAGGAGTTGCTGACATTCCTGTTCCTGCCCGGTTTCAGTCTGCGCGACACGGTCACCGAGGTGTCCGGTCGCGGCGTCGGCCTGGATGCAGTGCAGCACATGGTCCGGCAGTTGCGCGGCGCGGTGGTGCTGGAGCAGGTGGCGGGCGAGGGCAGTCGTTTCCACCTTGAGGTACCGCTGACCCTGTCGGTGGTGCGCAGCCTCGTGGTGGACGTCGGCGACGAAGCCTATGCCTTCCCGCTGGCCCATATCGAGCGCATGTGCGACCTGGAGCCGGCGGATATCGTGCAGGTCGAAGGCCGCCAGCATTTCTGGCACGAAGGCCGGCATGTCGGCCTGGTGGCAGCCAGTCAGTTGCTGCAACGTCCGGCCAGCCAGAACAGCGGGCAAACCCTGAAAGTCGTGGTGATTCGCGAGCGCGAAGCGATCTACGGGGTGGCGGTGGAACGGTTTATCGGTGAGCGGACGTTGGTGGTGCTGCCGCTGGATGAGCGTCTGGGCAAGGTGCAGGACATTTCCGCCGGGGCTCTGCTCGACGACGGTTCGGTAGTGCTGATCGTTGATGTCGAAGACATGCTGCGTTCGGTGGAGAAGCTGCTCAACACGGGGCGTCTGGAGCGCATTGCCCGTCACAGCAATCAGGTGGTCGAGGCGGCCCGCAAACGCATTCTGGTGGTGGATGATTCTCTGACCGTGCGAGAGTTGCAGCGCAAGCTGTTGCTCAATCGCGGCTACGACGTGGCGGTTGCCGTGGACGGCATGGACGGCTGGAACGCGTTGCGTTCGGAGGATTTCGACCTGCTGATCACCGACATTGATATGCCGCGCATGGACGGTATCGAACTGGTCACGCTGCTGCGTCGGGACAATCGCCTGCAATCGCTGCCGGTGATGGTGGTGTCCTACAAGGATCGTGAAGAGGATCGGCGCCGTGGACTGGATGCCGGGGCCGACTATTATCTAGCCAAGGCCAGTTTTCATGACGATGCCTTGCTCGATGCGGTGGTCGAGCTCATTGGGGGAGCGCGGGCATGAGGATTGCAATCGTCAACGATATGCCCATGGCGGTGGAGGCCCTGCGCCGCGCCGTGGCATTCGAGCCGGCACACGAGGTGGTCTGGGTCGCCGGCAATGGCGCCGAGGCGGTGCGCCAGTGCGCGCTGGACACGCCGGACCTGATTCTGATGGACCTGATCATGCCGGTGATGGACGGTGTCGAGGCCACGCGGCGGATCATGGCCGAGACGCCGTGTGCCATCGTCATCGTCACCGTGGATCGCCAGCAGAATGTGCACCGGGTGTTCGAGGCCATGGGCCACGGTGCGCTGGACGTGGTCGACACCCCGGCCCTTGGCGCCGGCAATGCCCAGGAAGCGGCCGCGCCGTTGTTGCGCAAGATCCTGAACATCGTCTGGCTGATCGGCGACAAGGGCAACCGCCCGCGCCCGACGCTGGCACCGTTGCGCAGTTCGGGTTCACGCCAGAGCCTGATCGCCATTGGCTCATCCGCGGGCGGGCCGGCAGCGCTGGAAGTCTTGCTCAAGGCACTGCCGAGTGATTTCTCTCCGGCCATCGTGCTGGTGCAGCACGTTGACCAGGTGTTTGCCGCCGGCATGGCTGAATGGCTCGGTAGCGCCAGCGGACTCAACGTGCGGTTGGCTGAGGAAGGTGAGCCGCCGCAAAGCGGCACAGTATTGCTGGCCGGCACCAATCACCATATTCGCTTGCTGAAAAACGGCACGCTGGCCTACACCGCCGAACCGGTCAACGAGATCTACCGGCCCTCCATCGATGTGTTCTTCGAGAGCGTGGCCCGTTACTGGAGCGGTGACGCCGTGGGGGTTTTGCTCACCGGCATGGGGCGTGATGGCGCCCAGGGGCTTAAACTCATGCGCGAACAGGGCTACCTGACCATCGCACAAGACCAAAGCAGCTGTGCGGTGTACGGCATGCCGAAGGCGGCCGCGGCCATCGATGCTGCCGTGGAGATTCGCCCGCTGGACAAGATAGCACCACGATTGCTGGAGATTTTCGCCAAATGAGCACCTTTTCCCTCATTCCTGGCTCAGGTAGTACTCAGGTGACCGCACATGACTGAATTACAGCTCGACGACTTCAAGACCGACGAAAACGCCGCCATGGTGTTGCTGGTGGACGATCAGGCGATGATCGGCGAAGCCGTGCGCCGAGGCCTGTCGAACGAAGAGAATATCGATTTCCACTTCTGCGCCGACCCGCACCAGGCCATCGCCCACGCGGTGCGCATCAAGCCGACGGTGATTCTTCAAGACCTGGTGATGCCGGGGCTGGACGGCCTGAGCCTGGTGCGCGAATACCGCAATCACCCGGCGACCAAGGATATTCCGATCATTGTCCTGTCGACCAAGGAAGACCCGCTGATCAAGAGCGCGGCCTTTGCCGCCGGGGCCAACGATTATCTGGTCAAGCTGCCGGACAACATCGAACTGGTTGCACGCATCCGCTATCACTCGCGCTCCTACATGACCCTGCTGCAACGGGACGCGGCGTACCGCGCACTGCGGGTCAGCCAGCAGCAACTGCTCGACACCAACCTGGTGCTGCAACGCCTGATGAACTCCGATGGCCTGACGGGGCTGTCGAACCGTCGGCACTTCGACGAGTACATGGAACTCGAGTGGCGCCGCGCTCTGCGTGAGCAGAGCCAGATGTCGTTGCTGATGATCGATGTGGATTACTTCAAGACCTACAACGACACCTTCGGCCACCTGGAAGGTGATGAAGCCCTGCGCAAGGTCGCCACCGCAATCCGTGAAGCCAGTGCCCGGCCTTCGGACCTGCCGGCCCGCTACGGCGGCGAAGAGTTCGCCCTGGTGCTGCCCAACACCTCCCAGGGCGGTGCGCGACTGATGGCGGAAAAGCTGCGCATGACCGTGGCAGCCCTGAAGATCCCGCACATTTCACCGAGCGAAGGGTCGAGCCTGACCATCAGCATCGGCCTGTCGACCATGACGCCGACAGCGGGCAGCAATTGCCGCGAATTGATTTCGGCGGCGGACAAGGGGCTGTATTCGGCGAAGAACAATGGGCGTAATCAGGTGGGGGTTGGATAAACCGTATCCCCTTGTAGGAGCGAGCTCGCTCGCGATGGTCGTGAACGATAACGCGTAGAGCCAGATGCCCAGCGGTGCTTTCGGCTTTTTCGCGAGCGAGCTCGCTCCTACAGGGTTCTGCGTCCTTGCAAAGATTGCCTGTAACCTGCCTTTTCAGCCAAGCGGACTGCCGTTGCCGACCGTTTCCCGGTATACTCGCCGGCTTTCAAAAGTTCGCCAACGAGTGCTGCCCGTCATGGAAATCAACCCGATCCTGAACACCATCAAGGACCTGTCCGAGCGCTCCGAAACTATTCGGGGGTATCTTTGACTACGATCAAAAGCATGAGCGTCTGACCGAAGTCAATCGCGAGCTTGAAGATCCGAGTGTCTGGAACAAACCTGAATACGCCCAGGAACTGGGCCGCGAGCGCGCTGCGCTGGCGCAAATCGTCGATACCCTCGACGAGTTGAACACCGGTCTGGCCGATTGCCGCGACCTGCTGGACATGGCCGTTGAAGAGAACGACGAAGGCGCAGTTGGCGATGTCGTCGCCGAGCTGGCCCGTCTCGAGGAAAACCTCGCCAAGCTTGAATTCCGCCGCATGTTCAGCCACGAAATGGACCCGAACAACGCCTACCTGGACATCCAGGCCGGTTCCGGCGGCACCGAAGCCCAGGACTGGGCCAACATCCTGCTGCGCATGTACCTGCGCTGGGCCGACAAACGCGGTTTCGACGCGACCATCATGGAGCTGTCGGCCGGTGAAGTCGCCGGGATCAAGGGCGCCACCGTGCACATCAAGGGCGAATACGCGTTTGGCTGGTTGCGGACCGAGATCGGCGTGCACCGTCTGGTGCGCAAGAGCCCGTTCGACTCCGGCAACCGTCGCCACACCTCGTTCTCCGCGGTGTTCGTCTCGCCAGAGATCGATGACAAGGTGGAAATCGAAATCAACCCGGCAGACTTGCGGATCGACACCTATCGCTCCTCCGGTGCCGGTGGTCAGCACGTAAACACCACCGACTCGGCCGTACGTATCACTCACGTACCGACCAACACCGTGGTCAGCTGCCAGAACGAACGTTCCCAGCACGCCAACAAAGACACCGCCATGAAAATGCTGCGGGCCAGGTTGTACGAGCAGGAAATACAGAAGCGCAACGCGGCGTCCCAGGCGCTGGAAGACACCAAGTCCGATATCGGCTGGGGTCATCAGATCCGTTCGTACGTGCTCGATGCCTCGCGGATCAAGGATCTGCGCACCAACATCGAACGCAGCGACTGTGACAAGGTGCTCGATGGCGACATCGACGAATACCTGGAAGCGAGCCTGAAGTCCGGGCTGTAAGCAATGCAATACCGGATCGCCTGACACACCGCGATCCTTGTAGGAGCGGGCTTGCCCGCGATCCCCAGCCGCAGGCTGGGGACAACGAACCTGATGGAATTTTTAAAGACATGAGCGACCTAGAACTCGACCCGCAAGCCCTGCAACAGGAAGAAAACTCCCTGATCGCCCTGCGCAAGGAAAAGCTTGCTGCCGAGCGCGCCAAGGGCAATGCCTTTCCGAACGACTTCCGCCGCGAAAACTACTGCGAACAACTGCAGAAACAGTACGCGGACAAGACCAAGGAAGAGCTGGCAGAGGCTGCGATTCCGGTCAAGGTTGCCGGTCGCATCATGCTCAACCGTGGCTCGTTCATGGTGATCCAGGACATGACCGGGCGAATCCAGGTCTACGTCAACCGCAAGACCCTGTCCGAAGAAACCCTGGCCGCGGTGAAAACCTGGGACATGGGCGACATCATTGCAGCCGTTGGCACCCTGGCCCGTTCCGGCAAGGGCGACCTGTACGTTGAAATGACCAGCGTGCGCCTGCTGACCAAATCCCTGCGCCCGCTGCCGGACAAGCACCACGGCCTGACCGACACCGAACAGCGCTACCGCCAGCGCTACGTTGACCTGATCGTCAACGAAGACGTGCGCCAGACGTTCCGCGTGCGTTCGCAAGTCATCGCCCACATCCGCAGCTTCCTGATGCAGCGTGACTTCCTGGAAGTGGAAACGCCGATGCTGCAGACCATTCCGGGCGGCGCGGCAGCCAAGCCGTTCGAAACCCACCACAATGCGCTGGACATGGGCATGTTCCTGCGTATTGCGCCGGAGCTGTACCTCAAGCGCCTGGTTGTTGGCGGGTTCGAGAAAGTGTTCGAGATCAACCGCAACTTCCGTAACGAAGGCGTTTCGACTCGTCACAACCCTGAATTCACCATGTTGGAGTTCTACCAGGCCTACGCCGACTACGAAGACAACATGGACCTGACCGAAGAGCTGTTCCGCGAACTGGCGCAGCTGGTTCTGGGCGGCACCGACGTGCCATACGGCGACAAGGTGTTCCACTTCGGCGAGCCGTTCGTGCGTCTGTCGGTGTTCGACTCGATCCTCAAGTACAACCCTGAGCTGACCGCCGATGATCTGAACGACATCGACAAGGCTCGCGCCATCGCCAAGAAGGCCGGCGCCAAGGTGCTGGGCTTCGAAGGTCTGGGCAAGCTGCAGGTGATGATTTTCGAAGAGCTGGTCGAGCACAAGCTGGAACAGCCGCACTTCATTACCCAGTACCCGTTCGAAGTGTCGCCGCTGGCTCGTCGTAACGACGACAACCCGAACGTCACCGACCGTTTCGAGCTGTTCATCGGTGGTCGTGAAATCGCCAACGCCTACTCCGAGTTGAACGACGCGGAAGACCAGGCCGAGCGCTTCATGGCCCAGGTGGCCGACAAGGACGCCGGCGACGACGAAGCCATGCACTACGACGCCGACTTCGTTCGTGCGCTGGAGTACGGCATGCCGCCAACGGCGGGTGAAGGCATCGGTATCGACCGTCTGGTGATGCTGCTGACCAACTCTCCGTCGATCCGCGACGTGATCCTGTTCCCGCACATGCGGCCGCAAGCGTAAGTGTTTCAAATAAAAAGCCGCCTTTGAGGCGGCTTTTTATTGCCTGTCTGGTACAAACGTATCAACTTGTTACTTTCATCTGAGAGGAAATACCTGTCGTGATTCGTGCAATAGCTCAAGAAGGTGCAGCGGGTGTCGCCACTGCGGTCGCTGAAAGTGTTCAGTACCAGGGCCGCAAGGCCAGCCGACAGGGCAGCGAACAGCGACGACAGGATATCCTGGACGCCGCCATGCGCATTGTCGTGCGTGACGGTGTACGGGCCGTACGGCACCGTGCGGTGGCCGCCGAGGCGCAAGTGCCGTTGTCGGCGACCACTTACTATTTCAAGGATATCGATGACCTGCTCACCGATACCTTCGCCCAATACGTGGAACGCAGTGCGGCGTACATGGGCAAACTGTGGGTGAACAATGAGGGCCTGCTGCGCGATATGATCGACAGTGGCGACGGCAGCCCGCAGGCGCGCTCGAAACTGGCGGATGATATTGCACGGCTGATGACCGATTACGTTCACCGGCAACTGGTCAATCGCCGTGAACATTTGATGGCCGAGCAGGCGTTCCGTCAGGAGGCATTGCTCAACCCGCGCCTGGCCGAACTGGTGCGCTCGCATCAGCAAATCCTGTTGCAGGGCTCTTGCCAGCTGTTCCAGGTGTTGGGCTCGCGCGAGCCGCATCAGGATGCCAAGGTGTTGACGGCGATTATCGGCCGGATGGAATATCAGGGCCTGCTCAACGTAGACGAGCCTGCCGCCGAAGAGGAAATGCTCGGCATCCTGACGCGCTACATGCACCTGGTGCTGGCGTCGGTATAGGCCCGGCTGGTGCATTACCTGTGGGAGCGGTTTTGCTCGCGAAAGCGGTGAATCAGTCGACTTAAGTGCTGAATGTTGAACTGCCTTCGTCGGAACGCCGCCCGGAGCAAGCCCGCTCCCACAGGGTGAAGCCGTGTGATCTTCAAGGGAGTATTGAATGAAAGCCTGGCGTGTCGTTGTGATCGCCTTGTCGTTCCTGCTGCTCAGTGGCTGTCTGGTGACCTTCAAGGAACCGCTGCCTGCAAGCGAACCCGCGCCCAAGGGATTGCTCGGCAAATGGACCAGCACCAATGCCTGGGGCGAGCCGCTCAACCTCGAACTGACCCGCATCGGCGACAACCGCTATCAGGCCGTCAGCTATTACCGGGCCAGGCCCAAGGAGCGGGAGGCCTATCCTTTCACGGTGTCACGCCATGGCAACCGCTGGTATCTGTCGGCGAAGGTACCGGCGCAGTTCGGCGGGCATTTCACCCTGGCCGGTTTTGAGCTGACCGACAAACATGAGTTGGTGGTTTACAACCTCGATCTCGAACAGATCAATCAAGCCATCAAGCAGGAAGCCCTGAGCGGTGAAAGCTTCCAGACCAACGACGGCGAAGGCGTATTGATCGACAGCCACATGGATCAGGTCGCTGCCTACCTCGACGACCCGGCCAATTCCGATGTGTTCGTCGAAGCCGTACGCTACCAGCGTCAGGCCAAAGCCAAATAAGCAGCACAAACAGGTTTCTACAGGAGTTTCGGGTGGACGATTACCAACAGTCGATACGCATTTTGTCCGACCGCATCGTGCTGGCGCAGACGCCGATCCGCGTCCTCGATGCGGTCAAGTGGGACGACAACATTCGTAAGGGTTTCCTCAAGGCCAAGGGCAAGGAAATGCCGGCGGTGGACCGCGACTACTACCTCAACCGGCCGCTGGCGTTCGACTCCAGCAAAGTGAAGCTGGAGTTCCAGAACATCGAGCGCGACATCACCCGCCAGCTCGGCCAGTTCAACCCGGTCGGCCAGATCATGCGCCGCATGTGCAAGGAATACCGCATGGTGGTGCGCATGCTCGAAGCGCGTGGCACCGAGGATTTCGGCCTGATCTCCCAGGAACTGTACGGCGCCGCGTCCGACGCGTTCCACGCAGGTGACCCGACACTGTCCGACCTGGGCATGATGTTGTCCGAATACCTGAACAACATCGACGGCCGTGGCGACCTCAAGGATGAGCCGAAGACCCTGACGGCCAAGGATGCGGTCGACATGCTCCAGCATCGCTTGAACAAGGTTTTTGGCGAAGCCGAGGAAACCATCCGGGTGTTCGAGTCCGACGGCATCGTCGCCGATGCGGCGGCCGGCGCCGACTACATCAAGATCCGCTCCGACGCGATGTTCAACGACCGCGACGTGCGGGCGCTGGAAGTTCATGAAGGGTTGGTGCATGTCGGCACCACCCTCAACGGCCTGAACCAGCCAATCTGCACCTTCCTCTCCAAGGGGCCGCCCTCGTCGACGGTGACCCAGGAAGGCCTGGCGATCCTGATGGAAATAATCACCTTCGCCTCGTACCCGAGTCGTCTGCGCAAACTGACCAACCGCACCCGCGCCATTCACATGGTGGAGGAGGGGGCCGACTTCCTGCAGGTGTTCGAGTTCTTCCGCGAGCAAGGCTTCGAAATGCCCGAGAGCTACAGCAACGCCAGTCGCGTTTTCCGCGGCTCGGTGCCGACAGGTCTGCCATTTACCAAAGACTTGTCCTACCTCAAGGGCTTCATCATGATTTACAACTACATTCAGCTGGCCGTGCGTAAAGGCAAGCTGGAGCAGATACCGCTGTTGTTCTGCGGCAAGACCACCCTGGAGGATATGCGTACCTTGCGCCAGTTGGTGGACGAAGGCCTGGTGGTACCGCCCAAGTACCTGCCGGAACAGTTCCGCGACATGAACGCGCTGTCGGCGTGGATGTGCTTCTCCAACTTCCTCAACCACCTGAGCCTGGACCGGATCGAGGCGGATTACTCCAACATCCTCTGAGGCTGGTGTTATCCCCCTGTGGGAGCGGGCTTGCTCGCGAAAGCGGAGTGTCAGCCAACTGAGATGTTGAATGTTAAACCGCATTCGCGAGCAAGCCCGCTCCCACATTGAACCGTGTTCCACCATTTTTTCGCGAGGTTTCAACGGATGAGAATCCTCGGCGTCCTCTGCCTTCTCCTGGCCTTGACCGGTTGCAGTTCACTGCTGTTCTACCCTGAACCCGGCCAGTTGTTCACCCCGGAAAAGGTCGGGCTCGAATACCGCACAGTCACCCTGATCACCGCCGATGGCCTCAAGCTGAATGCCTGGTGGCTGCCAGCGAAGAAGGGCGTCGAGGTCAAAGGCACGGTGCTGCACCTGCACGGCAACGGCGGAAACCTGTCCATGCACCTCGGCGGGAGCTTTTGGTTGCCGAAAAATGGTTACCAGGTGTTGCTTGTGGACTATCGCGGTTATGGCTTGTCCGAAGGCGAACCGAGCCTGCCGGCGATCTATCAGGACATCGACGCGGCCTTCAAATGGCTCGACCAGGCGCCGGAGGTCAAAGGCAAGCCGCTGATCCTGCTCGGCCAGAGCCTCGGTGGCTCGATGGCCGTGCATTACCTGGTCCAGCATCCGGAACGGCAGAAACAACTGAAGGCTATTGTCCTCGACGGTGTGCCCGCCAGTTACCGAAGCATCGGTCAGTTTGCCTTGAGTACTTCATGGATGACCTGGCCGTTCCAGGTGCCGTTGTCGTGGCTGGTACCGGACGGCGACAGTGCGATCAACTCCATGGCGCAACTCAAGGACGTGCCGAAACTGATCTACCACAGCATCGACGATCCGATCGTGCCTCTTTCCAACGGCATCCGACTGTATCAAGCTGCGCCGCCGCCACGGGTGCTGCAACTGACCCGTGGCGGTCATGTGCAGACGTTCGCCGACCCGGTCTGGCGCAAAGTCATGCTGCGTTATCTCGATGACCCGCAACATTTCAACGGCCTGCGCCGCCTGGGTGAGATTCCCAATTACCCGGCGCCCCCGAATTCAGAAGATGAACCACCAGAGAGTCCGCAATGAGTGAAGAACGCAACGCCATCCCGCTGATCATCACCGGTATCTGCAGCATCCTCGGCACCGTCGGTGCCCTGTGGTGGTACGGCTACCTGCACTTCGCCAAGCCTGAGGATGCGTTGCTGCTCAACGAATTCACCATGCTCAAGACCGTGCCGGGTGAAGACTACAAAGTCTCCCTGGAACCGGCCGCCCAAGTGGCGCAGTGCATCGATGGCGTGCTGGTGCTGTTCGACATGGAACAGAAAGGCCTGACTGGCGTGCTGGTCGACAGCAAGAAAAAAGCCGTGCGCTGCATGGGGCAGGAAACCCCGCAGAAGCTGGAGCAGTAACCCGGTATTTGTTGGCAATAGAGATCAAATGTGGGAGCGGGCTTGCTCGCGAAAGCGGTTTAACGTTCAACAATAATGTTGACTGATACACCGCCATCGCGAGCAAGCTCGCTCCCACATTGGTTTGTGTTGTGGCTGATTATTGGGTGTATGAACTCACCGCCGAACGCGGCATCACCGGCTGACTGTCATTGGAGATGGTCACCTCCACCCGACGGTTCATCGCCCGGCCCGAGGTGCTGCTGTTATCCGCCACTGGGTACTCCTTACCGTAACCCTGGGCGACGATACGCGCCGGATCAACGCCCATCTTCACCAGTGCCGCACGCACGGAGCCCGCGCGACGCTCCGACAGCGACTGGTTGTGCGACGCTGTACCGGTGCTGTCGGTATAGCCCTCGACAATCACTTTGCGCTCGGGGTTTTCCTGGAGGTACTGCGCCAGTTTGTTGATGTTCATCAGGCCGGTCGACTTGAGTTCAGCCTTGTCGGTGGCAAACAACACATCACCGAAGGTCACCAGCGTCCCGCGATCGGTCTGCCTGGCGTTGAGGCTGTCCTTCAACTGTTTGATCTGCTGATCACGGGCGTCGAGGCGCGCCTGAGCCCGTTGCGCCGAGGCATCTTTCAGACTGGCCTCGGCGGTGCGCAGGGCGATGGTCTGCCTGGCCACTTCGACGCGCTGGTTGGTCAAATAGGCAAGTTGGTCAACCCTGGCCGTGTCCTCCTTGTCCCTGTAGGCCTTATCGGCCAAATCCAGATAGTCGCTGGCCTCCTTGGTTTCCAGCGCAGCGACTTTACTGGCCTGCGGATCGGCTTGCAGGCCGGTGTAGTTGCTGCGGGCCTGTTCGAGGTTGGCGTTCGGTGGTGTGGAGCAGGCTGCCAAGGCTACGGTGACAGCCAGCAGGGCAGGGATCATCAATTGATTGGGTTTCATGATTTCGTCCTTTTAGTCGAGTGGGAATGCGTGGTGCCGCGCCGCTTACTGAACGGTGCGCTGGCTTTCCTGACGCAATTCCTGAACGCCTTTCTGCGCGTCCTTCACTGATTGTTCGGCCTTCATCGCCTGGGCCTTGCGCTCGGCAACGCGAGCGTCCCACTCGGCCTGTTCGGCGAGCATCCGGGCCTGGTCGTATTGCTTGTCGTGCATGGCGATTTCGGCTTGCTTGAGCTTGTCCTGGGCCGACTTCATTTCCACGGCGGCGAACTCGGTGCCGCCGGCGCTGACGGCGTCGTTGACGGCCGATTGGGTGACCGCGTACTGCTCGGTCGGCGGGTTACCGGCACAGCCGGCCAGCACGAGGCTGCTGCCCAGGGCCAACGCCGCTAGTCTGAGGCTTTGCGAACAGGTAAATGAGGGGGTTCCGGTTCGGGTTTTCATGGTCTTCAACTCCATTGGGCCAGTTCCTGAAAAACGTCGAAGTCCACCCTGGGCAAGGCGCTGGAACCATCAATTGCGGGGTGTTTTGAAACGCTCGTCCCAGGCGTGGCTACTTGGGTTGACCCGAGGCTTTTTTTGAAAGTTCAGAGAATTTAGCCGGCTATCGAAAAAGCCGTGATCGAATGGACAGGGCTCTAAGACGGGGATTTACAGGACGCGAAGCGCTATGCCGGGCCTTTTACAGGTCCGGAGAAGCGCAATTTTCGAAGTGAAATACAGGCCAATGTGGGAGCGGGCTTGCTCGCGAAAGCAGTGTATCAGTCAACGTATATGTCGAATGTTAAACCGCTTTCGCGAGCAAGCCCGCTCCCACAGGTTCTGTGGAGAATCAGTGTTTCTGTTTGTCGTCAGGCATCGACAAATCGTGCAAATGCCGACGGGACAGCGCCAGAAAGCGCGGGGTCGGTCCGATGTCTTCGTACAGCGGATCGCCTTCTTCATCGGTGGCGACCACAGTCGTGCCTTTGACGTACGGGAAGCTTCTTTCCAGCTCCTCCAGTGCGGCGCCGATCAGATCGCCGAGCAGTTCTTCGGGATGCCGCTTGGGGTACATCTCGACGAGCGCGGCCAGGCGTGCGGCAGACTCCACGTCCAGATGTATCGAGTAGCCGGTGTCGGTCAGGCGCCCCTTGGCGTTTTCTTCCCAGTGGTGGGCAAGCTCGCGGATTTTCATATTGACCTCATTGCGCGCCCGCTCGTGGCAGGCAGGGTGAGTGTCCGGCACTGCCGGTGACAACCGTTGTACGGCTTACCGTTCAGACTAGCCTCAACAGGCAAGGTTTACAGTCCCTTCGTCGTCTTGCTTGTAAGAACCGGTCTGGGGCGGCACTCTCTAGGTTCTTAGCCGCCCGGATTTTTTGCTGGAGACCTGCTGATGACCGATATTGATGCACGCTTGCGCGAGGACGTTCACCTGTTGGGTGAGCTGTTGGGCAACACCATTCGTGAGCAATATGGCGACGGTTTTCTCGACAAGATCGAGCAGATCCGCAAGGGCGCCAAGGCTGACCGGCGCGGCTCGATGGACGCCGAACTCAGCGCCAGCCTCAATCAGCTGAGCGAAGACGAGTTGCTGCCGGTGGCGCGGGCGTTCAACCAGTTCCTCAACCTGGCCAATATCGCTGAGCAATATCAGTTGATTCACCGCCGCGAGGAATCCCAAGAGGCGCCGTTCGAAGCCCGGGTACTGCCGGAGTTGCTCGCGCGCCTGTGCGCCGAAGGGCATGGCGCCGACGCGCTGGCCCGGCAACTGGGTCGGCTGGAGATCGAACTGGTACTCACGGCGCATCCCACCGAAGTTGCACGCCGCACACTGATCCAGAAGTACGACGCCATCGCCGCGCAACTGGCGGCTCAGGATCACCGTGACCTGACCAGTGCCGAGCGCGAGCAGATCAAGACCACCTTGCAGCGCCTGATCGCCGAAGCCTGGCACACCGAGGAAATCCGCCGCACGCGTCCGACGCCGGTGGACGAAGCCAAGTGGGGTTTCGCGGTGATCGAGCATTCACTGTGGCAGGCCATTCCCAATTATCTGCGCAAGGCCGATCAGGCCCTGCACACCGCCACCGGCCTGCGCCTGCCACTGGAGGCGGCACCGATCCGCTTTGCCTCGTGGATGGGCGGCGACCGCGACGGCAACCCGAACGTGACGGCGGCGGTGACCCGAGAGGTTTTACTGTTGGCGCGCTGGATGGCGGCTGATTTGTACCTGCGCGATGTCGATCGCCTGGCCGCCGAGCTGTCGATGCAGCAGGCCAGCGATGAATTGAAGGCCAAGGCGGGAGACAGCGCCGAACCGTACCGGGCACTGCTCAAACAGCTGCGCGAACGTCTGCGGGCCACGCGTAATTGGGCACACGCCGCGTTGTCGACGCCAGCGCCGGCACCGACCGATGTGCTGCAAGACAACCGCGAACTGCTCGATCCACTGGAGCTTTGCTACCGCTCCCTGCACGAGTGCGGCATGGGCGTGATCGCCGACGGGCCGTTGCTCGATTGCCTGCGTCGGGCAGTGACATTCGGTCTGTTCCTGGTTCGTCTGGATGTACGCCAGGACTCGTCGCGGCACACCGCGGCGATGACCGAAATCACCGACTACCTCGGCCTGGAACGCTACGAGGACTGGAGCGAGGAAGAGCGCATCGCCTTCCTTATGCGCGAATTGAGCAATCGTCGGCCCTTGTTGCCGTCGTACTTCAAGCCTTCCGCCGACACGGCCGAAGTGCTGGCGACCTGCCGGGAAATTGCCGCTGCGCCGTCGGCGTCCCTCGGTTCCTATGTGATTTCCATGGCCGGTGCGGCTTCCGATGTACTCGCCGTGCAGTTGCTGCTCAAAGAGTCCGGCGTGTTGCGGCCGATGCGCGTGGTGCCGCTGTTCGAAACCCTGGCCGACCTCGACAACGCGGGGCCGGTGATCGAGAAGCTGCTGCTGTTGCCGGGCTATCGCGCGCGCCTGCAAGGGCCGCAGGAAGTGATGATCGGCTACTCCGACTCGGCCAAGGACGCCGGCACCACTGCGGCGGCCTGGGCGCAGTACCGGGCGCAAGAGCGATTGGTGGATATCTGCCGTTCGCACGACGTCGAGCTGCTGTTATTCCACGGTCGCGGCGGCACCGTGGGGCGAGGCGGCGGCCCGGCCCACGCGGCGATCCTGTCGCAGCCACCGGGTTCGGTGGCGGGGCGTTTCCGTACTACCGAACAGGGAGAAATGATTCGATTCAAGTTCGGCCTGCCGGACATCGCCGAGCAGAACCTCAATCTGTATCTGGCCGCCGTGCTGGAGGCGACCTTGCTGCCTCCGCCGCCACCTACGCCTGAGTGGCGCCATTTGATGGACGAACTGGCCGCAGACGGTGTCAGCGCCTACCGCGCCGTGGTGCGGGAAAACCCGCAGTTCGTGGAGTATTTCCGCCAGTCGACGCCGGAGCAGGAACTCGGTCGCTTGCCGCTGGGCAGTCGTCCGGCCAAGCGCCGGGCCGGGGGGATCGAAAGCCTGCGGGCGATTCCGTGGATCTTCGGCTGGACCCAGACGCGTCTGATGCTGCCAGCCTGGCTGGGCTGGGAAGCGGCCCTGAGCAAGGCACTGGAGCGTGGCGAAGGCGAACTGCTGGGGCAAATGCGTGAGCAGTGGCCGTTCTTCCGCACCCGCATCGACATGCTGGAAATGGTCCTGGCCAAGGCCGATGCCGACATTGCACAGTCCTACGATGAGCGTCTGGTGGAGCCGAATCTGTTGCCATTGGGTGCGCACTTACGCGACCTATTGTCGCAGGCGTGCACCATCGTTCTCGGCCTGACCGGGCAGTCGCAGCTGCTGGCACATAGCCCAGCGACCCTTGAGTTCATCCGCTTGCGCAACACCTACCTCGACCCGCTTCATCTATTGCAGGCCGAGTTGCTGGCCCGTTCAAGAGTGCAGGACGTGGCGCAGGGCAGCCCGGTAGAACAGGCCTTGCTGGTGTCTGTGGCGGGGATTGCCGCCGGTTTGCGTAACACCGGCTAAGGTTTTTGCCCTGGGGTCAGGCATCCGGCAGGTGAGCCGGATGCCGCCGTTTGACGGGTGGAAAAGTGCTGTCAGGCGACAGTTAATGATGGGGTTGCGACTTGGGAAACTGTGCGCAATGGTCGCAAGAGGCAGCGGTTTCTCCGACTTTTGGCGTCTTGTGTGGGCGCAGCCTGCTGTGTATCTTGAGCAGCCTTTGACCGTTTGGGCGGTCACGACCCTATTTTTGAGATTGGCCCCACGAGGCGAATCTGACGTTATCCATATAAAAATTGAGGAGCACATCGATGCGCGTCATTCTGCTGGGAGCTCCCGGGGCCGGTAAAGGTACTCAGGCTAAGTTCATCACCGAAAAATTCGGCATTCCGCAAATCTCCACCGGCGACATGTTGCGTGCAGCGGTCAAGGCCGGCACCGAGCTGGGCATCAAGGCCAAGAGCATCATGGATGCCGGCGGCCTGGTGTCCGATGACCTGATCATCGCACTGGTCAAGGACCGCATCGCCCAGTCCGACTGCGCCAACGGTTTCCTGTTCGACGGCTTCCCGCGCACCATTCCCCAGGCTGAAGCCCTGGTGACGGCCGGCGTCGAGCTGGATGCAGTGGTTGAAATCGCCGTCGAAGACGAAGAAATCGTCCAGCGTATCGCCGGTCGCCGCGTTCACGAGGCCAGCGGCCGCGTGTACCACATCGTCTACAACCCGCCGAAAATCGCTGGCAAAGACGACGTCACCGGTGAAGAGCTGGTGCAGCGCAAGGACGACACCGAAGAAACCGTGCGTCATCGCCTGTCGGTCTACCACTCCCAGACCAAGCCGCTGGTGGATTTCTACCAGAAGCTGTCGGCTGCCAATGGCAAGCCGCAGTACAGCCATATCGAAGGCGTCGGTTCGGTTGAAGCGATCACCGCCAAGGTGCTTGCAGCCCTGAGCTGAAAAGTCTGATCCGCTGCATCATCCACGGCCCGCTTGCGGGCCGTAGTTGTTTATACTGACGCACTTTTTTCTGATCTCTCTTGTGGATACATCGATGAGCACCTTGCTGGCCCTGGACACCGCGACTGAAGCTTGCTCCGTTGCCTTGCTGCATGACGGCAAGGTCACGAGCCATTACGAGGTGATCCCGCGCCTGCACGCGCAGAAGCTGTTGCCGATGATCAAGCAATTGCTGGCCGATGCGGGCACCACGCTGCAAGCGGTCGATGCCATCGCGTTCGGCCGTGGCCCGGGCGCCTTCACCGGCGTGCGCATTGCCATCGGCGTGGTGCAGGGCCTGGCGTTTGCCCTGGATCGCCCGGTGTTGCCGGTGTCGAACCTGGCCGTGCTGGCGCAACGTGCGCTGCGCGAACACGGCGCCACTCAGGTTGCCGCCGCCATCGATGCGCGCATGGATGAAGTGTATTGGGGTTGCTACCGCGAAACGGCCGGGGAGATGCGCCTGGTGGGGGCGGAAGCGGTACTGCCGCCGGAGTCCGCTCGATTGCCGGCCGATGCCAGCGGCGAATGGTTCGGCGCAGGCACCGGATGGGGTTATGGCGAGCGTATTGCCGTCAGCCTGAGCGGGCAGGACGCGGGCATGTTGCCCCACGCCGCAGACCTGCTGACTCTGGCGCGATTTGCCTGGGAACGCGGCGAGGCGATCGTGGCCGACGAGGCGCAGCCGGTTTATCTGCGTGACAAGGTGGCGACGCCGAAGGCGCGTTGATTCACGCAGTACCTGTGGGAGCGGGCTTGCTCGCGAAGGCGGTGTGTCAGACAACAGAAATGTTGAGTGTGATACCGCTTTCGTCGGAACGCCGCCCGGAGCAAGCCCGCTCCCACAGGGATAGTGTTCTGCTCTAATTCTGCCAACCGTCAGTTTCTAACCTCAGCTTTTAAACCTTTTGCCTTTTATGTGTTCTAGTTATCACTCGGCGGTTTGCGAAGCGGGAAGTGCGCCACTAAACTGCCATCACTGATTCCGAGTATGCACCTATGCGTATAGACGGCGTTTCCTCTCAGTCCTACCCCATCAAGCGCAAACCTCGCACAGGCCGCGTGGTGGAAGACGACGCCATTGATATCGAAGGCGAGCTGGAATTCCCGACTGAAGAGCAACTGGCTGCCCGTGCCGCCAAAGCCTCTGCGCAAAAACTGAGCAATCTCCCCGCCCGTCAGCAAGACATGATTTACCACCGTGCCATGAGCAAAAGCGTGGCGACAGCCCTGGCCAGCTACCTGAGCACCGCCGGTTTCGTCGATTGGGAAGCGGATGTGCTGGGTCTCGACCTGTACATCTGATGTTGCTGCCGTATTACCTCGGATGCCCGTCCTGGAGCGAAAACGCCTGGCGCGACTACCTGTATCCGCCGGACGCCAGACCCGCCGATTTTCTTGATCTCTATTCCCGGGTTTTCAATGCCGTGGAAGGCAACACGACCTTCTACGCGAGCCCGGCTGCCAGCACCGTGCAGCGTTGGGCCGAGACCATGCCCGAACACTTTCGCTTCACCGCCAAGTTTCCCGGCGAGATCAGCCACGGTGGCGATCTGCGCGAGCAGCTGACCGCCGCCGAGACCTTCACTCAGTTACTCAGCCCTCTCGGTGAGCGGGTGTCGCCGCTGTGGTTGCAGTTGTCGAAAAGCTTCACGCCCCAACGTTTGCCCGAACTGGCCGGATTTATCGATGCCTTGCAGCGGCCGCTGGCCGTGGAAGTGCGGCATGACGAGTTTTTCGCCAAGGGTGACAGCGAGCGAATGCTTAACCGCCTGCTGCTGGATCGCGGTGTCGAACGCATCTGTCTCGATCCCCGTGCGCTGTTCAGTTGCACCTCGACCGAGCCATCGGTACTCCACGCCCAATCGAAGAAACCCCGAGTGCCACCGCGCCCTGCGGCATTCACGCAATTCCCGCAGGTGCGTTTTATCGGCCACCCGACGCTTGAGGCCAACGATGCGTTCCTGGAGCCGTGGGTCGAGAAAATCGCGTTATGGATCGAAGAAGGTCGCACGCCGTATATCTTCCTGCACACCGCCGACAACCTGTTGGCCGCAAAACTGGCGCAGCGTTTTCACGCCAGGCTGATGCTGCGTTTGCCTGGCTTGCCAGCGCTGCCTGAGCTATACAGAGAACCCGTCGCCGAGCAACTTGGCCTGCTCTGAGGCGGATTCCTTCCCCTCTTCAGGAGCCTGCCCAATGGATGCGCAAACCCTTCGAGCCCAGGCGTTCAAAGCCCTTCACGAACGCCCCGGGGCTTTTGTGATTCCCAATCCGTGGGATGCCGGCTCGGCGAAAATGCTCGCCAGCCTCGGCTTCGAGGCGCTGGCGACCACCAGTGCCGGATATGCCTTTTCCCAGGGCCGTGCCGATGGCGGATTGACCCTCGACGACACCCTGATGAACGTTCAAGCCATTGTCGCCGCCACCGACCTGCCGGTTGCCGTGGACCTGGAAAACGGTTTTGCCGACAATCCGGATGATTGCGCGAAAAGTATCTTGCGCGCAGCAGAGGCTGGAGCCATCGGTGGTTCGATCGAAGATGCCACCGGCCGCGAAGAAGGCCCGATCTACTGTTTCGAACACGCCGTGGCGCGCATCGAAGCCGCTGTGGCTGCCGCTCGCAGCTTGCCGTTCCACTTTACGTTGACTGCCCGGGCGGAAAACTTCCTGCACGGCAATCCCGATCTGGCCGACACCATCCGCCGCTTGCAGGCTTTCGCTGAGGCCGGTGCCGACGTGCTCTATGCGCCTGGCCTGCGCAGCGCCGAGGACGTGCTGGCGGTGGTGCGTGCCGTGGCGCCCAAACCGGTGAATGTGTTGATGTCGGGCGGCTTGAAGCTGACGGTCGCGCAGTTGGGTGAGATGGGCGTCAAACGCATCAGCGTCGGTTCGGCGCTGGCATTGGCGGCCTATGGCGAATTCTTTCGCGCCGCCGAAGAAATCCAGACGTCAGGCACGTTTGGTTTCACCTCCCGGTCGATGCCGTACCAGAAGGCCAATCAGTTTTTCAAAGGCTGAGGGAAGAGGGCACGGCTGAGGGTCAGGCGGCGATACGCAGGTTCTGCAGGATGATCGGGCGCGCCCAGCCATTGTCGAAATCGAGTTGTTTCTGCTGTTCCACCCGTTCTTCTGGCGAGAACGGTGGGAACGGCTTGTCGAGCAGGTCGAGTTCGAACTCGGCGATGGGCAGGTGCAGCGGGCGCGGTTGCGGGGCAGGCCCTGCTTCGTATACCGGCTGACCGGCTTTCAGCACGATCGGGCGAACCCAGCCGCTTTCGAAGTCCTGCTGTTTTTGCTGGGTGACGATTTCATCCGCCGGGAACGGTGGGCGTGGCTTGTCGGCCAGGTCCATTTCGAATTCGGCAATTGGCAGGAACAGCGGCTCGGGCGGGCGGATTACGTTGTCCTTCACGTCGCATTCGCGCTGAGACACGATGTGCTCCAGCAGCTCGCTGCCGACCGTGGGTTCAACAGGACTTTCGAGATCGACCGGTGGAAAACTCAGAGATTGCGGCAGCACTTCACCCGACTGTTCGGCCAGCGCTCGGGCAAAGAAATCCTGCCAGATGTGGCTGACGCCGCTCAGTGCCTGGGTGTTTCGCAGGTTGTAGTCGCCATAGGGCGAGATAAAACCTGTGATTGTGGGTTGAATGTCTGACATTTCTCTCGGTCGACGCTCAGCTCTGGCAAAATGCTCGATAGTTTTGTTATCGGCAGTTTTTGCCGATCATTAATTTTTTGAGCGTGTTTTCCGATGATTGATCAACCTGCGGCCTGCCGCATCCATGTCCAGGCCCTCGACGCGGCTTTCGAGCCTCAAGCCGAGCAATGGGCCGAGCGCCTGGGCTTGCCAATGCAAGTGGCGGACGGCGAATTTGCCTTGCAGGTGGGTGACATGGGCTTGCAGCTGCAACAGCTGGGGCCGGATGCACCCGGCCCGGTGCGGGTGGACTTCGTCGAGGGCGGTGCGGCCCATCGCCGGTTGTACGGCGGCGGCAGCGGACAGATGATCGCCAAGGCTGTTGGCGTCGCCCAAGGCGTGCGCCCGCGGGTACTGGACGCCACGGCAGGCCTGGGCAAGGACGCGTTCGTGCTGGCCAGCCTCGGTTGCGAGATGAGCCTGATCGAGCGTCAGCCGCTGATCGGTGCCTTGCTGGAAGACGGACTGGCCCGTGGCGCGGAAGATTTCGACGTGGCGCCGATCGTGGCGCGCATGCGCTTGCTCAAAGGCAACTCGATCGAGGTCATGCGCAACTGGGAGGGCGAGCCGCCGCAGGTGATCTACCTTGACCCGATGTTCCCGCACCGTGAGAAAACCGCACTGGTGAAGAAGGAAATGCGCCTGTTCCGGCCGCTGGTGGGCGATGACCCGGATGCGCCGGCTTTGCTCGAGGCCGCCTTGGCCCTGGCCAGCCACCGGGTGGTGGTCAAGCGTCCGCGCAAGGCGCCGTGCATCGAAGGGCCGAAGCCGAGTCATGCGCTGGATGGCAAGTCCAGCCGGTATGACATTTATCCGAAGAAGGCGCTCAAGCCTTAAGACCGCGGTGCCTGCTTCGCGAGCAAGCCCGCTCCCACATTTGACCGCGTACTGTCTGACGGAACCGGGTCATCTGTGGGAGCGGGCTTGCTCGCGAAGGCGTTAGATCAGACAGCCAATATCCATCAGGCTCACTCCGGCCGATAAGCCCGCATAAACAACCCCACCACCTCCCGCACATGGCTCTCCGCCGCCTCGCCAACCAGAGGCTCGCCGCAGCCATACAGCAATCGGAAATTCCCGGCGCCCTTGAGCAGGCAGAAGAAGTGCTCGGCCGCGTTGTGCGGCTTGTCGATGCGCAACACACCGCTTTCATCGATCTTGCTCAGCAGGCGTTCCATGCCATGCAGCATGCGCTCCGGCCCGGCTTCGAAGAATATCTGCGACAGCTTAGGGTCCTGGCTGCCCAAGGTCATCATCAAGCGGTGCAGGTTCACCGATTCATCACTGTTGATCAACTGATGAAAACCGCGCGCGATGTTCAGCAGCACGGTTTCTACGGCGACGCCTTCCGGCAGTTCGAAGAACAGCGGTGGCAACTGTTCCTCGCACTTGGCCATCACCGCAGAGGAGAACAGCGTCTCCTTGTCGTTGAAGTGGCTATAGACCGTCAGCTTCGACACACCGGCCTCGGCCGCGACGGCATCCATGCTGGTATTGGCATAACCCTTACTCAGAAACAGCGCTTTGGCTGCATCGAGAATCGCCTGGCGCTTGACCAGGTCCTTGGGTCTGCCTGGGCCATTGGGTGCTGAAAGATTGTTTGGCATATTCGTTTTTATTACTGGACTGGTGAGTTTGCTATTAATAACATACTGCTCAGTATAATTATTCAAAGCACCATTAGCGAAAGGTCCTTCACCATGTTCCGCTATGCCTTGCCCCTCGCGTTGCCAGTCACCCTGGCTTTTTTATTGTCTGCGTGTGGTCACGAAGAGGCGCCGCAGGTCAGCGTTCGCCCGGCCATGGTGGTCCAGCCAGAGCCTTCGGCGCAGGCCATGGAAAGCTATCCCGGTGAAGTTCGCGCGCGGTATGAGCCGGACCTGGCGTTCCGTATCGGCGGCAAAGTCAGCCGACGACTGGTCGAGGAAGGGCAGCGGGTCAAGGCCGATCAACCCTTGGCGGAGCTCGACCCCCAAGACGTGCGCCTGCAACTGGAGGCCACTCGGGCCCAGGTCGCAGCCGCCGAAGCCAATCTGAACCTGGTGCGTTCCGAGCGTGATCGCTACAAGACCCTGATGGAGCGTCAACTGGTCAGTCGTTCGCAATACGACAACGCGGAAAACCTCTACCGCTCCGGCGAAGCGCGCCTCAAGCAAATCAAAGCCGAATTCAACGTTTCCAATAACCAGGCCAGCTACGCCGTGTTGCGTGCGCCGCAGGACGGCGTCGTGGCCAAGCGCCTGGTGGAGGTCGGGCAAGTCGTGGCTGCCGGGCAAACGGTGTTCACACTGGCAACCGATGGCGAGCGTGAAGTCCTGATCAGCCTGCCGGAGCAGAACTTCGGCCGCTTCAAGGTCGGTGAGCCGGTGTCGGTGGAACTCTGGACCCAACCCGATCAGCGATTCGAAGGGCGTATCCGTGAACTGTCGCCGTCGGCTGATCCAAAATCGCGCACCTTCGCGGCCCGCATTGCCTTCAGTTCCGGCAAGGTTCCTGTCGAACTGGGCCAGAGTGCCCGAGTGTTCGTGCAGGCCGCCGACGTGGTTCCACTGTCCGTTCCGCTGTCTGCGCTGACGGCGGAAAACGGCGTGACCTATGTCTGGATCGTCAGCGCCAACAACACCTTGAAAAAGGCCCCGGTGCGGGTCGGTGCCTTCGGCGAGAAAACCGTACCGGTGCTTGAAGGACTCAACGCCAGCGACTGGGTGGTGGCCGCCGGTGTCCATGTGCTTCTCGAAGGGCAGCAGGTGCGCCCGGTGGACCGCTCCAATCGCGTGGTCAATCTGGCGGACAAGGAGTAAGCCCCGATGCGCTTCAACGTTTCCGAATGGGCGCTGCGTAATCGCCAGATCGTCCTGTTCCTGATGCTGTTGCTGGCCATTGTCGGCGCACTTTCCTACACCAAGCTCGGCCAGAGTGAAGACCCGCCGTTCACCTTCAAGGCCATGGTGATTCGCACCAACTGGCCGGGGGCGACCGCCGAGGAAGTCTCGCGCCAGGTCACCGAACGCATTGAAAAGAAGCTGATGGAAACCGGCGAGTACGAGCGCATCGTGTCGTTCTCTCGCCCCGGCGAATCCCAGGTGACTTTCATCGCCCGCGACTCCATGCACTCGGTGGAGATCCCGGAGCTCTGGTATCAGGTGCGCAAGAAGATCAGCGACATCCGTCATACCCTGCCTCCGGGAATTCAGGGGCCGTTCTTCAACGATGAATTCGGCACCACGTTCGGCAATATCTACGCCCTGACCGGCGAGGGTTTCGACTACGCCGTGCTCAAGGATTACGCCGACCGCATCCAGATCCAGCTGCAACGGGTCAAGGATGTGGGCAAGGTCGAACTGCTGGGGTTGCAGGACGAGAAAGTCTGGATCGAACTCTCCAACGTCAAGCTCGCCACCCTCGGCTTGCCGCTGGCTGTCGTCCAGCAAGCCCTTGAAGAACAGAACGCGGTGTCCACGGCAGGTTTCTTCGAAACCAGCAGCGAGCGATTGCAGCTACGGGTGACGGGAAATTTTCAGACGGTCGACGAGATCAAGAACTTCCCGATCCGCGTCGGTGATCGCACCTTCCGCATCTCCGACGTGGCCGACGTGCGCCGTGGTTTCAACGATCCACCGGCGCCGCGCATGCGCTTCATGGCGCAGGACGCCATCGGCCTTGCGGTGGCAATGAAGGACGGCGGTGACATCCTGGTGCTGGGCAAGGCGCTGGAAATCGAGTTCGCCCGCATCCAGAAAAACCTCCCGGCCGGTATGGAGCTGCGCAAGGTTTCCGACCAACCGGCGGCGGTGAAAACCGGTGTTGGCGAGTTCGTGCAAGTGCTGGTCGAGGCGCTGGCCATTGTGTTGCTGGTGAGCTTCTTCTCCCTCGGCGTGCGCACCGGCATGGTGGTGGCGCTGGCGATTCCGCTGGTGCTGGCGATGACGTTCGCCTGCATGTATTACCTCGGCATCGGCCTGCACAAGATCTCCCTCGGCGCGCTGGTACTGGCCCTGGGCTTGCTGGTGGACGATGCGATCATCGCCGTGGAAATGATGGCGATCAAAATGGAGCAGGGTTTCGACCGGGTCAAAGCGGCGAGTTATGCCTGGACCAGTACCGCGTTCCCGATGCTCACTGGTACGCTGATCACCGCGGCCGGCTTCCTGCCGATTGCCACGGCGCAATCGGGCACTGGCGAATACACCCGTTCGATCTTCGAGGTGGTCACCATCGCGTTGTTGGCGTCGTGGGTGGCCGCGGTGGTGTTCGTGCCGTACCTCGGGGAAAAACTCCTGCCGGACCTGGCGAAGATTCACGCCGCCAAGCACGGTGCCGGCCAGCCCGATCCGTATGCCACGCCGTTCTACCAGCGCGTCCGGCGTCTGGTGGAGTGGTGCGTGCGCTGGCGCAAAACCGTGATCCTGGCGACCGTATTGTTGTTCATTGGCTCCATCGTGCTGTTCCGCTTTGTGCCGCAGCAGTTCTTCCCGGCATCGGGTCGCCTGGAGTTGATGGTCGACCTGAAACTGGCCGAAGGCGCTTCGCTGAGCAACACCGCCGACGAGGTCAAACGCCTCGAAACGCTGCTCAAGGACAAGGCCGGGATCGACAATTACGTGGCCTACGTCGGTACCGGTTCGCCGCGTTTCTACCTGCCGCTGGATCAACAACTGCCGGCGGCGAGCTTCGCCCAGTTTGTCGTCCTGGCGAAAACCATCGAAGAACGGGAAGCCCTGCGCACCTGGTTGATCGCAACCCTCAACGAGCAATTCCCGGTGCTGCGTTCGCGGGTCACGCGCCTGGAAAATGGTCCGCCGGTTGGCTATCCGGTGCAGTTCCGCGTGACCGGGGAGCACATCGAGGAAGTGCGGGCGCTGGCGCGCAAAGTCGCGGCCAAGGTTCGCGAGAACCCGCATGTGGTCAACGTCCACCTGGATTGGGAAGAGCCGAGCAAGGTGGTGTACCTGAACATCGATCAGGACCGTGCGCGGGCGCTGGGCGTGAGCACGGCGAACCTGTCGAGGTTCCTGCAAAGCTCCCTGACCGGTTCCAGTGTCAGCCAGTACCGTGAAGACAACGAGTTGATCGAGATCCTGTTACGCGGCACCTTGCATGAGCGCACCGAGTTGTCGTTGCTGCCGAGCCTGGCGGTGCCGACCGATAATGGTCGCAGTGTCGCGCTGTCGCAGATCGCGACCCTGGAGTACGGCTTCGAGGAGGGCATCATCTGGCACCGTAACCGCCTGCCTAACGTGACGGTTCGCGCCGACATCTATGGCAAGGAACAACCGGCGACGCTGGTGCAGCAGATCATGCCGACCCTCGATTCGATCCGCGCTGAATTGCCGGATGGCTACTTGCTGGATGTCGGTGGCACGGTGGAGGACTCGGCGCGTGGACAGAACTCGGTGAAGGCCGGCGTGCCGTTGTTCATCGTGGTGGTGTTGACCTTGCTGATGCTGCAGCTGCGAAGTTTTTCGCGCACGGCGATGGTGTTCCTGACGGCGCCGCTGGGGTTGATTGGGGTGACGCTGTTTCTGTTGGTGTTTCGCCAGCCGTTCGGTTTCGTGGCCATGTTGGGGACCATCGCCTTGTCGGGGATGATCATGCGTAACTCGGTGATTCTGGTGGATCAGATCGAGCAGGATATCGTTGCGGGGTTGAAGCCTTGGCAGGCGATTATCGAGGCGACCGTGCGGCGGTTTCGGCCGATTGTGTTGACGGCGCTGGCGGCGGTGTTGGCGATGATTCCGTTGTCGCGCAGTGTGTTTTTCGGGCCGATGGCGGTGGCGATCATGGGGGGGTTGATTGTGGCCACGGCGTTGACGCTTTTGTTTTTGCCTGCCCTTTATGCTGCCTGGTTTCGGGTTAGGAAGGAGACCGTTTGAGCGGGTACATATCCATTTCTTCGGTAACGGCGGCTGGCGGTTTCGCCCTTACGGCGACTCACTTTTTTACAAGCGCCTAAAAAAGTAAGCAAAAAACGCTCGCCCCGAACGTACGGCCCCTCGCCTGGGCTCGGGGTTCCTTCGCTCCGGCATTCATCCGGGGGCATTGCCCTCCGGTCTGCTTCGCGACGACCTACATGCAATGAGTTCGACTGCGTCAAACGGCGCTGCGCGCCAATCCCCGGATAAACACCTCCACTCAGCCTCCCGAGGGGGCGGGTGGATCAAGATCAAGAGCTGCAGGCGAGCTAACGCTCGGCCTGTTGAGTGGTGAAAAGCGTCTGTGTACGCCGATCTGCCGTTGCTCTTCAGTGGGGGCGGCGCTGCGGCGATTCGACTTGCTCGCGATGGCGGCCTGCCAGCTGACCTGTCTCTTGCGAAAGTACTCGGTCAAATTGTGGGAGCTGGCTTGCCTGCGAAGGCGGCCTGCCAGCCAACAAATCCCTCTCAGATGTACCTGATCCAATTGTGGGAGCGAGCCTGCTCGCGATGACGGCTTATCAGTCAAAAGTGTTTATTGCTCAATCAAGCATTCAGACCATTCCCACAATACTTTCAGGTTGCCAGTCGGAAGGGCGATCCCTAGCCTTTGCCCGTCGCTGCCAATTCAGCGGCCGGGACTGCAAGCCCGCGAATAGTCGTTAGGCGCCTACTTTGGGAGTTTCGCAATGATCAAAGACAGTCCTGATTACTCTGCCTCCGAATCCGAAAAACAAACGAGAACTTCATACCGCCCCTGTCCAATTTTCGCTATCCGCCCAGGCATTAATTCCGAAACCCTGCTGGTCCACGCCTACGAAACCCTCGCCTCAGCCAACGTGATGGCGACCGAGTTGTCATCCAGCCTGATCGGCCCGACGTGCAATCTGGTGCTCGGTATTCAGCAGATGATTGTCCTGGCGCAACTGTCGGTGAGTGACGTGTTGGATCGCCTTGATCCGCAGTAATGGAGAACGGAAAAGCCCGCTGACCTTCACAGGTTCAGCGGGCTTTTCTGGTGTTGTGCGTGGGACCGTTCTCAGACGAGGCTGACCAGCACTTCCTGCCCTGTCAAATGATCGACTCCCAACACCACCGGATGATGTTGAGTGGTGGTAAAGACGAGGATTTTATCGTTGGTGATGCTCGCCCTGATCGCATAGGTATGACCATTCAGAACGTCTGCAAGCTTGTATGTCAGGTTGAAGTCCAGTCCGGCCTTTTCTGCATTGGGGGTGACCTGTACAGCCAGCTCTTTTGCGGGGGCGTCTGCCAGACTGATGTCCAGAAGGCGGACATGAAGTGTCGAGTTTGGCAGCAGCCCAATCCTTTCGAAGTAATGCACTTTGCCACCGATTGACTTAACGGGTTCGTTGTTCATATTGATTTCCTTATCAATGAATCGTCGGAAGTGACGAGTGCTCAACATAGCGCCAATATCACGATTTCCGTGTAGGGGGATTCCTGCGATCCGGAACGAAGAGGCAATGGTAGGAGTCAGAAGCATCCTTTGGTTTCGCCCCGAGGATCCTGTCCCTCGCTGAAGCTCGGCGTTCCTTCGCTCGGCATTCATCCGGGGGCATCGCCTCCACCCAGCCTCCCAAGGGGGCGGGCAGATCAAAAGCAACAGAGGCGGCCTACCGGCCAACCTGATTATCCGGGTGGGCACAGCACCTGTGGGAGCGGGCTTGCTCGCGATGACGGTGTATCAATCGAAGTTGATGTCGACGGACACAGCCTCATCGCGATCAAGTTCGCTCCTTCAATGGCTTCGCAGAGTTCAGAGCGTACCAAACACCTTCTTCGCCAAACTGGTCGCCGCAGATGCCGGGTTCTGGCGGATGGTTTCTTCCTGTTTGCCGATCATTTCGAACAATCCATTCAACGCCTGCTCGGTGACGTAGTTTTCGACGTTGGCATTCTTCGCATCCACTACGCCCATGGTCGCCGCTTGCCCGGCGAACGAGTTGTACTGTTGGGCCAGGCCAACCTTGTCGGTGGCTTGCTTGACGATCGGCAGGAACCTGGCGCGGATCTGTTCGCGGCTGGTCTTGTTCAGGTACTGGGTGGCCGAGTCGTTGCCGCCGTTGAGGATGCCCTTGGCATCTTCCACGGTCATTTTCTTCACGGCATCGACGAGGATGGGCTGGGCCTGGGTCACGGCGGTTTCGGCCGCCTTGTTCATGCTGGCTTCCAGTTCATCGACCTGGTCACCCATGCCGAACTGTTTCATCTTGCTCGCGACCTTGCCCAGCTTGCCCGGCAGTTCGATTTTTACGTCGGGGTTGTTGCTGAAACCACCCGGGGTGCCGAGTTGTTTGACGGCCAGTTGCGCGCCTTGGGTCAGTGCGTCCTTGAGCCCGCCGGTGGCGTCTTTCTGCGACAGGTCGGTGAGGGACAGCGCCAGGGCGTTGGCACAGATCATCAAGCCTGCGCACAGGCCGGCGAAGCGAAGGGTAGGGCGGAACATGACAGCTTCCTTGTTCAAAAAAGAGAATTAGCGAACGGCGTCGACGCGGATTTTCAGCGCTTGCGGGTCCTTGCCATCAAGCCGTACGGCATGGTTTTCGGTGGTGATGAACATCAGCTTGCCGTCGACTTCGATGCGCGCGCTGACCGAGTAGCGATGGCCTGGTTTGACCTGCGCCGGATCGTAACTCAGATGAAACGGCAGTGGCACCTGGCCTTTGACCTGACCTTTCTGTTCGTCGAGGACAATGGCCGGTGCGTCGGCCAGGGACACGTCTTGCAAGCTCACGCTCAGGGTGGCGGTGGGCGGCAGGGCAATGCGTTGCAGGTAGAAGACTTCGCCCTCGAGGCTGGCTTTCGGGGCCGGTTGCATGGATTGACAAGCGCTCAGTAAAGCGGCGAGTCCAAGGAGAGAGATTTTTTTCATGAGGCTGATCCTTGTCATTGGCGCCCGAAATGGACCGGCGCCAACGACAATTTAACGGATTTTTCCAGCAATATCGCTCAACACCCTGTTAATCGGTGGGTAACGAAGTTTTCGATCTAGGAAATGGCATGTCGCAGACAGGATCTACCCGTACTTCCTGTAGTTGCACGCAGCTACCATCCAGCGACACCGGATGGTTTTCAGTAGTCATGTACACCAATTCGGTGTAGTGGGCGATGCGTGCACTGATAGCATAACTATGACCGGGCAAGACATCGGATGCCTTGTACTTAAGAGTGAAGTCCAACCCTGCAACGTCTGCGTTGGGCTTCACGTGCACGGCGATTTGGGCGGGTGCGTCAGCCAGGCTGACATCCAGCAGTTCGACGCTTACCGTTGAGTAAGGCCCCAACTCGATCTCTTGCGGGCAGTACACTTTGCCGCTGATGGTTTTTGCTCGTTCGCTGCTCATTTTGATTTCCTTATCCAGTGATTCGTCGAAGATGACGAGGGCCAAGTGTAGGCATTGACCCCGCCAAATCCTTGTAGGCGAAATCTTCAAATCTACGACGAAAATCCTTGAGCATCTGTGTTCCGTTTCATCGTTGCCAAGAGATTCAGGGCGCGATCGACGGCACCTGATCCGCCGCATCTTCACTGCGATACAGTGCTTCCTGATTTGTTGCCTTGCGCGTGAGGGATTTGCTAATTGTAGGTGCGGGCCTTAAATCGCTTTTCGAGCAGTTTTCAGTGATTTTTTGGCTGATGAAGAGGCTGGTGTCTTGCTGCTGCCAGTTCAGTGTTTTTTAGTTAAACAATAAATACAGGTTTGAGGTAGATGTCCTCGTGATGACGAGTGCCATATTGGAAATCGATCGATAGAAGTTCATCGGCCTTGGCGAGAAGCGTCCCGTCGGGAAGAAAAACTTCTGCGACAATTCGGTATGTAGCGACAGCGCTTTCACTGGAGTCGCGTTCAACAATGAACTCAAATTCCCACCATTTATGCATCAGCGAGTTTTCTTCGTGTGTGTTGATGAGCTTGGATTCATTGTCACTGAGATGTTTGTAAAGACTGGTTTTGGTGGTGTAGTCCGTTTGTATTTCGAATGGGGTTTTGCTGAAAAGAACTTTTCCGGAAATGTGTTTGTTCATCTAACTATCCTTTTAGTTGAGCCTGGAATAGGCATGAAGGATGCTAGCTGATCATTGAAGTCTGGTATTTCGCAGAAATACATCCTTTTATTTCTGCGTGGAAACTCAAGTTGTTGATTATGTGTTCAGCGGGGCTTTTTCCGCCGCACTTTCATTGCCGTGCAACGCCACCTGCCGAATCGACAAACGAATCTCCGCCGGCAAGACCCGTTTGGCCGCGCCTTCGGCCAGTTCACCGAGCAGTTCGTGATAGCTCAGCTTGCCCGCTTCATCACGCTTGAGCACGTCGAGGTCGAGCATGGTCTGGATGAAGTGGCGGAACAGGCTCTTGTCGAAGAATTCCGGGGCGTTCAGGCCATGCAGGATCGACAGGCGCTGGGCCATGACCGTGCACAGGTCCTCCAGTTCTTCGGCGCTGATGCTGTTCTGGCCGCTGTTGAGCAGCAGGGACACGGTCATGTAGAAGCGCTGCAAGGTCTGGGCGATGCTTTTCGACAGCAAGGTCAGCAGCACGAAATGCCGCGAGCTTGGTGCCGGGCGCAGGTACACGTCGTTTTCGAAGCGCAGCAGGCCTTGTTCGACGAAGGCTTCCAGCCATTGATCGATCACCGCATCCAGTTCGTCCAGCGACCAGCGAATGAACAGCTCTGCTTGCAGGTAGGGATACAACGCTCGGGTGTAGCGCAGGATCTGTTCGCGGCTCATGCGCGAGGCGCTCTGGAAGAAGCTCGCCAGCAACGCCGGCAGTGCGAAGATGTGCAGCACGTTGTTGCGGTAGTAAGTCATCAGGACGGCGTTCTGTTCGTCCAGATAGAGAATCTTGCCCAAGGCATCACTCTGCTCGGACAGCAGGTCCATGCCCTTCACGTGCTCGATCAGCGCCCGGCCATCGCCTTCCGGCAAGGTGGTGTGCGGCGAATACGGGACCTTGCGCAGCAGCGCCAGGTACAGATCCAGCACCCGCGCCATGGCCCGGTCATCCAGCGCCAGTCGGGTGGTCGACAGCAGCGCCAGCGCCACCAGGTTGACCGGGTTGATCGCCGCCGCTTCGTTCAGATGCCGGGCGACTTTCTCGCCGAGGCGGTTGGTGGTTTCGTTGAGCCAGGCAGGTCTGAATTGCGGGCCGAGTTCCTGTTTGCGCCAGTCCGGCTGCTCGCCGTCGAGGAATTCCGCCAGTTTGATCGGCTCGCCGAAGTTCACCGCCACCTGGCCGAAGCGCTGCTTGAGTGCGCCAATGACTTTGAAGATGTCGAAGATCGACTCTTTCTTCTTGGCCGCACCGCGCAATTCACCAAGATAGGTTCGACCTTCCAGTACGCGCTCGTAGCCGATGTACACCGGCACGAACACGATCGGCATACGCGACGAACGCAGGAAGCTGCGCAGTGTGATCGCCAGCATCCCGGTCTTCGGTTGCAGCATGCGCCCGGTGCGCGAACGGCCGCCTTCGACGAAGTACTCCACCGGGAAGCCCTTGGTGAACAGGGTGTGCAGGTATTCGTTGAACACCGAGGTGTAGAGCGGGTTGCCCTTGAACGTGCGGCGCATGAAGAACGCGCCGCCGCGACGCAGCAGGCCGCCGATCACCGGCATGTTCAGGTTGATGCCGGCGGCGATGTGCGGCGGAGTCAGGCCGTTGCGGAACAGCAGATAGGACAGCAGTAGGTAATCGATGTGGCTGCGATGGCACGGCACGTAGATCACTTCGTGACCCTGGGCGACCTTCTGCACGCCCTCGATGTGATTGACCTTGATGCCATCGTAGATCTTGTTCCAGAACCAACTCAGCACCACTTCCATAAAACGGATCGCAGTGTAGGTGTAGTCCGAGGCGATTTCGTTGCCGTAGCGCAGCGCTTGAGCTTTGGCCTTCTCAGGTGAAATGTTCTCGCGCTCGGCTTCGTCGAGGATCGCTTGTTTGACTTGTGGCTGGTTCAGCAGGCCTTTGACCAGGTTGCGGCGGTGGGAAATGTCCGGGCCGATCACCGCAGCTTTCAGGTTGCGAAAGTGCACCCGCAGGATGCGTTGGGCCATGCGCACGGTACGCTCATGGCCCTTGTTGTGCTCGATCAGTTCGCGCAGGTGGATCGGTGCGGAAAACTGCACGCGGGTCTTGCGCCCCAGCACGATGACGCTCAGCAAGCGACGCAGGCGCCCGGTAACGGCCCAGCTGTCGGCGAACAGGAGTTTCCATGGGCTGTTTTCGCTGTCTGGCGACTGGCCCCAGAACACGCTGACCGGAATGATCTGCGCATCTTCGGCGGCGTTCTGGCTCAGGGCGCTGACCAGGCGGGTCAGTGTCGGCGGCGCGCCGCGCTTGTCCTGGCGGCCGAGCCAGTCCGGGTCCGGCGTCAGGTAGAAGAACGCGGCAGGTTCCAGCAGGTTGCCGACCGATACCGGTAGCACCGGGCGTGGCAGGCCGGCCTTGCTGCACTCGGTGTCGACCACGGCGAGGTCGGTCAGCGAAGGGTTTTGCAGGACGTAGAACACCGGACGACTGCGGTCGAGGTTGAGGGTGAACGACGACTGGTTGATCGTCTCGGAGCGAACCCAGAGGTACAACAGTCGGCGCAGGGTGCCAAACACAAGACGGCGGAACGGGGAGCGGGTCATACGGCTTCTGCGTGAGTGAATAAAACCGAGCGTTTGCTCGGCAGGCCGATAGTGTGCCGGATTCGCTGAAAATCGGCAAAAAAGCGCGAAAGTAAACTCTTGTTGAGAGTTTTAACGTCTGTCATATACTCGGCGCTCTGTCGCCGTTGCCCTCATGGGACCGGTATGCGCAGGCTGACGTTCCCGAGGCTTTCCTGCGAAAAGCCCGATCAATAATAAAAAGGGAGTATGAACAAATGGCAACACGCGAAACCGGCAACGTGAAGTGGTTCAACGACGCCAAGGGCTATGGCTTCATTCAGCGCGAGGACGGGGTGGACGTGTTCGTGCATTACCGCGCGATTCGCGGTGAAGGCCACCGTTCGCTGACCGAAGGCCAGCAGGTTGAATATGCGGTAGTCGAAGGGCAGAAGGGGTTGCAGGCTGAGGATGTTGTGGGGTTGTAATCCACTCTTCAGATCACACAAAACTACTGTGGGAGCGGGCTTGCTCGCGAAAGCGGTGTGTCAGTCAAAGTTGATGTTGACTGATGTACCGCTTTCGCGAGCAAGCCCGCTCCCACATTTATTCGGTGTCGCTTGCTGTTAAGCGGTTTTCCAGGTGATCTCTTCTTCACCATCGGCGCTGATGCGAATCCAGCGATCGGCGGTCTCTTCACCTTCTTCCTCGACCCAGGTGCCCGGCGCGCAACGCACTTCAACGTTCAGCGCGGCAAACGCAGCGCGGGCGCAGGCGATGTCGTCGTCCCATGGGGTCTGGTCGCTTTCCAGGTACAGGCTGTTCCACTTGCCGACGGCCTTTGGCAGCCAGGTCACTGGCACGTTGCCGGCCTTGCACTTGTAGGTCTGGCCCTTCTGGACCCAATCCGTGCACGGGCCCAAGGCCGCACCGAGCCAGGCGGAAATGGCCTTGTGGTCGACGTCGGCGTCTTTCAGGTAAATCTCGATATCGGGTTGGCGCATGGATGTCCTCACTGCGGGTCTGAAAAATCCATTCGCGGATTTAGCCGGTTTCGGGCACTCGCCCGGAACCAAAAGTTATTGAAGAACGAAATAATCGTAGCGCATTGATACGGTGGTCTCGAACGGCTCGGCCTGTTCGATCACCGCGGCACGACGCTCGGCACTGGCGCGCCAGCCGTGGGGCGTCATCGCGAGAAGATTGGCGCGGTCCTGTGGCTTGTCCAGCGTCAGCTTGAACGTCAGCGTCTCGCTGTGCGCCAGTGCCATGCCTTCCGGCACCAGGTCTAGATGCTTGTCGTCAATGTACTCCCGGACTTCGTCGTACAGCCGCTCACGCAGTTCCATCAGATGGCCGCTGGTCGGTCCGACTTTCATCAGGCCGCCGCCGGGGCTGAGCAGGCGCTTGGCTTCTTCCCAATCCAGCGGGCTGAAGACACTGGCCAGGAACTGGCAACTGCCGGAAGCCAACGGCACCCGTGCCATGCTGGCGATCAACCAGGTGAGCTGCGGGTTGCGTTTGCAGGCGCGTTTGACCGCTTCGCGGGAGATGTCCAGGGCATAACCTTCGGCATCCGGCAGGGCTTCGGCGATTTGCGCGGTGTAGTAACCCTCGCCACAACCGATGTCCAGCCAGTGCTGTGGCGCGTAGCCGGCCGCCAGTTCCGCCAGACGCTTGGCCACCGGGGCGTAGTGCCCGGCATTCAAAAAGTCGCGGCGGGCTTCGACCATCGCCTGGTTATCCCCAGGGTCGCGGCTGTTCTTGTGCTGCACCGGCAACAGGTTCAAGTAACCCTGGCGAGCGCGGTCGAAACGATGCCCGGCGGGGCAGGCCACGCCGTTGTCCACCGCATTCAGCGGCTCACTGCAGATCGGGCACGCAAGCATCAGGCGAGCAACTTGATCAGGGTCTGGTAGTAGATTTCGGTGAGCACGTCGAGATCGGCTGCCAGCACGCGTTCGTTGACCTGGTGGATGGTCGCGTTGACCGGGCCAAGCTCAACCACTTGGGTGCCCATGGTCGCGATGAAGCGGCCATCGGAGGTACCACCGCTGGTGGACGCCTTGGTTTCACGACCGGTGATGTCCTTGATGCTCGCCGACACCGCATCGAGCAGCGCGCCCGGTTCGGTGAGGAACGGCAGGCCGGACAGTGCCCAGTCGATGTGCCAGTCCAGGCCGTGCTTGTCGAGGATGTCGGCGACGCGCTTTTGCAGGCCTTCGACTGTCGATTCGGTGGAGAAGCGGAAGTTGAACACCGCCACCAGGTCACCCGGAATCACGTTGGTCGCGCCGGTGCCGGAGTTGACGTTGGAGATCTGGAAACTGGTCGGCGGGAAGAAATCGTTGCCATGGTCCCAGTGCTCGGCAGCCAACTCGGCCAGAGCCGGGGCAGCGAGGTGGATCGGGTTCTTGGCCAGGTGCGGATAGGCCACGTGGCCTTGCACACCGCGCACGGTCAACTTGGCGCCGAGGGAGCCGCGACGGCCGTTCTTGACCACGTCACCCACCAGGGTGGTGCTCGACGGTTCGCCGACGATGCACCAGTCCAGACGTTCCTTGCGCGCGGCGAGGCGTTCGACCACAGCCTTGGTGCCGTGGTGCGCCGGGCCTTCTTCGTCGCTGGTGATCAGGAAGGCGACTTTGCCCTTGTGATTCGGGTAGTCGGCGACAAAACGCTCGGAGGCGACGGTCATGGCGGCGAGGCTGCCTTTCATGTCGGCGGCGCCACGGCCGCAGAGCATGCCGTGTTCATCGATCAGCGCGTTGAACGGTTCGATCTGCCAGGCTGCCACCGGGCCGGTCGGGACCACGTCGGTATGGCCGGCGAAGCACAGCACCGGACCGTCGTCCTGGCCGTGGGTGGCCCAGAAGTTATCCACATCCTCGATGCGCATCGGTTCCAGGGTGAAACCGGCATCGCCCAGGCGCTGCATCATCTGCTTCTGGCAATCGGCGTCGATCGGCGTCACGGACGGACGGCGGATCAGGTCGATGGCGAGTTGGAGGGTCGGCGAAAGGTCGGCGTGGGCCGTCATGGAAAACTCCGGAAACATGAAATTGGGCATGGGCTTTAATGTGGGAGCGGCGGTTCGACGCTTCGACTTGCTCGCGAATGCGGTGTGTCAGTCAACATACTCCCCGACTGTTACAACCCATTCGCGAGCAAGCCCGCTCCCACAGGAATTGTGTGTGGTCAGTAAGACCTATATCACGCCAAGCCCCGCAAAATGGCGCTTATCTTAAAGCAAAACGGCGACCATTGGCCGCCGTTTAGTGCATCCGCAGAGATTTAGACGACAGGTGCCGTTTCCGGCTCGGCGACCGGTTTTGGCAGCGACGACAGGAACGCCATGATCAGCGCCGCCAGGTACGGCAGCGACTGCACCAGCAGCATGGTCACCCAGAAGCGCATGTCGTTGCTCGGCATGCCGTTCACCAGGAAGATCCCCAAGGCAGCGCCCCACAAAAGCAGCATGATGAACATCTCTTCCCGGGCTTCCGAAATCGCCACCCAGAAGCCGTGGTTATCGGCGTTTTTCGGCGTACGGAAGAACGGAATGCTGCTGGTGAAGAAGCCGTACAGCACCGCTTTGGCGATGGTGTGGGACAACGCCAGGCCGGCCAGCGCCGCGCAGAAGGCATCCTTCAAATTCACTCCAACCGCTCGGCGGTAGAGGAAGATGATCTTGGCGACCTTGAACACGAACAGCGCCAGCGGCGGGATTGCGAAGATCAGCAGCGGCGGATCGACCCGTTGCGGCACGATGATCATCGCCGCCGACCACAACAGCGCGCCGACGGTGAAGAAGATGTTCATGCCGTCCGCCACCCACGGCAACCAGCCCGCGAGGAAGTGGTAGCGCTGGCCACGGGTCAGTTCGGTGTCCTTGCCGCGCAGCAGGCTGGCGGTGTGGCGCTTGATGATCTGGATCGCTCCGTAGGCCCAGCGGAAACGCTGTTTCTTGAAGTCGATGAAGGTATCGGGCATCAGGCCTTTGCCGTAGCTGGTGTGGTAATACGCCGCCGACAGGCCTTTTTCAAATACCCGCAGGCCAAGCTCGGCGTCTTCACAGATGCACCAGTCGGCCCAGCCCAGCTCTTCGAGCACCGAGCGACGGGTCATGGTCATGGTGCCGTGCTGGATGATCGCGTCACGGTCGTTGCGGGTGACCATGCCGATGTGGAAGAAGCCCTTGTATTCCGCGTAGCAGAGCTTTTTGAAGGTGCTTTCGTTCTGGTCGCGGTAATCCTGCGGCGACTGCACCACGGCGATTTTCGGATCGGCGAAGTGCGGCACCATGTGCTTGAGCCAATTCGGGTGCACGCAGTAATCGGAGTCGATCACGGCAATCACTTCGGCATCCTTGGCGGTGTGCGGGATCAGGTAGTTCAGCGCGCCGCCCTTGAAGCCGGCCAGCGGTGCCACGTGGAAGAACTTGAAGCGCGGGCCGAGGGTTTCGCAGTAATCGCGCACCGGTTCCCAGACCGCCGGGTCCTTGGTGTTGTTGTCGATGATCAGGACTTCGAAATCCGGATAGTCGAGGTTGGCCAGGGCGTTGAGGGTCTGTTTGACCATCTCCGGCGGCTCGTTGTAGCAGGGCACGTGGATCGAGACTTTCGGTCGGTAGTCCGAATCGCCTACCACGGGCAGGAATTCACGCCGGCGTTTGTGGGTCCAGACGGTCTCGGCCAGTTCGTGGGCTTCGGTCAGCAACACGATAAACACCCCGAGCGCACCGAGGGCGAGCAAGAAGCCCACCGTCAGGCTGAACCAGGTGCTGTATTGCTGGCTGTAGTCGTAACCGATCCACACCAGTGCCGAACCACCGAGGAACGCGGTGAAGGTCAGGAAGGTCCGGCCGCGTTGACGCAGGGCCGAGCCGTCGATCATCAGCAGGGTCAGGGACAACAGCGCCAGTACCACGGAGCCGACCGCCAGTACCCGCCATTGCGGAATCGCAACGACCGGGCCTTCGAAGTTGAACTTCTGCTGGCGTGCGGCGTTGAACACGCCCCAATAGGCGCCAACGGAACCTTCGTCACTGGCTTTCCACGGCTGGTCAAACGCTTCGATCACGAAGTAGTTGAAGCCCTGGCGGTTGAGCTTGTTGACCAGGGTTCGCAGGTAGATCGCCTGGTCTGCCGGTGAGGCATCGGCGCCACCGCGCATGCGGCCGTTGCTCGGCCAGCCCACCTCGGACAGCAGCAGTGGCTTTTTCGGGAACATCTTCTTCAAGTCGCGGGCGCGGTCGAGGACGAACTGCCCGGCCTTGTCCATCGGGACGAACTCCCAGTAAGGCAGGATGTGCGCGGCGATCAGGTCGACGTGCTTGGCCAGTTCCGGGTGTTCTTCCCAGACGTGCCACTGTTCGGACGTGGTCACCGGCACTTTCACGGCAGCGCGCACGCGATCGAGCATGACGCTGAGTTCCTGGGCGGTGATTTCCTTGCGGTAAATGGCCTCGTTGCCGACCACCACGCGAACCACGCTGCGCGAGGCGTTGGCGATTTCAATGGCGCGGGTGATTTCCCGTTCGTTGCGTTCCTGGTCCGGGCTGATCCAGATCCCCAGGGTCACCCGCAAGCCGAACTCTTCCGCCAGTTTCGGGATGTTCTGCAGCGTGCCATCGACCGAGTAGATGCGGATGTTGTCCGTCAGCTTGCTCATGATCTCCAGGTCGCGACGCATCTGATCGTCGGTCGGGTACTGGTCCTTCTGCGGGAACTGGCCCTGTTGGAATGGCGAGTACGAGAAGCCGGAGATCTGTTCAGGCCAGTTGGGGGCGGTGACCGGGCGGTTGATCAGCGCCCAGAAGCCGGTAAACAAGGCAGCGATGGCGAGCACCACGACCAGGTTGAGTCCAAATTTACGCGATGACATAGTTATTTCGGGTTCCAAAGACTGTGGAACGAAGGAACGGTTGGCGGTCGCCAAGGGGCGCGCATCCTACACCGGGCATTCTCTGGTCGTACAGCGGACAGGGAATTGCCGGACATTGGGCAGTTAACTTTCACATAAGTTCTTACACTTGCAGCTTGAAGCTTAAAACTTGTAGCTGCATAGCCCTATAATGCGCGCCGGTTTTTGGGGTAATGGTCATGAGTACAGAAGATCCGCGGTTTGCTGGCATCGCCCGTTTGTATGGCATCGAAGGCCTTGAACGCCTGCGCGCGGCCCATGTGGCGATCGTCGGCGTCGGTGGTGTCGGTTCCTGGGCGGCGGAAGCCATGGCCCGTTGTGGCGTGGGCGAGATTTCCCTGTTCGACCTCGACGACGTCTGCGTCAGCAACGCCAACCGTCAGTTGCACGCGCTGGACAGCACGGTGGGCAAGCCAAAGGTCGAGGTGATGGCCGAGCGTCTGCGCGGGATCAACCCGGACTGCACAGTGCACGCGGTGCCTGACTTCGTCACCCGCGAGACCATGGCCGAGTACATCACGCCGAACATCGACTGCGTGATCGACTGCATCGACAGCGTCAACGCCAAGGCCGCGCTGATCGCCTGGTGCAAGCGGCGCAAGATCCAGATCATCACCACCGGCGGCGCAGGCGGGCAGATTGACCCGACGTTGATCCAGGTCTGCGACCTCAATCGCACGTTCAACGATCCGTTGGCGTCGAAAGTGCGCTCCACGCTGCGTCGCGACTACGGCTTCTCACGCACCGTGACTCGCCATTACAGCGTGCCGTGCGTGTTTTCCACCGAGCAACTGCGCTACCCGAAACCGGATGGCAGCATTTGCCTGCAGAAGAGTTTTGTCGGTGATGGGGTGAAGCTCGACTGTGCCGGCGGGTTTGGCGCGGTGATGATGGTGACGGCGACCTTCGGCATGGTCGCGGCGACCAAGGCTGTGGACAAGATTGTCGCGGGGGTGCGGCGGCCGGCGGATCGGGTCAAGCTTAAGGATTGAGGTTGTCGCTGATGGCCTCTTCGCGAGCAAGCCCGCTCCCACATTGGATTTCGGTCGTACACAAAAACTGTATTCACTGAAGATCAAATGTGGGAGCGGGCTTGCTCCGGGCGGCGATCCGACGAAGGCGATTAACCTGCCAACTCATTCATTCGCTGAAGTACGGCATTGAGGCCATTACTGCGGGACTCGGACAATTGCCGCCCCAACCCCAACTGATTGAACCAGTCCGGCAAATCCACCTGCTGCAACTCAGCCGCCGACAACCCGTTGACCCGCGCCAGCAGCAACGCCACCAACCCGCGAATCAACCGTGCATCGCTGTTGGCGCTGAATTGCCAATGGCCATCGCGCAATTCTCCCACCAGCCACACCTGGCTTTCACAGCCGTGCACCCGGTTGGCATCGCACATCTGCGCATCACTCAAGGCCGGCAGACGCTCACCCCATTGCATCAGCAGGCGTGCGCGTTGTTCCCAGCCGGCCGCTTTCTGAAAGATGTCCAGTGCCGTCACAGCATCGACGGGCAGGTTCATCGCAATAGCTCCAGCGCCTGATCCAAGGCTTCAAAGAACCGCTCCAGGTCTTCGGAATCGTTGTACAGCGCCAACGACACCCGAATCGCTCCGGCCAGTTCGAAGCGTTTGAGCAGCGGCATCGCACAGTGATGGCCGGCACGGACCGCGATCCCTTGTTCGGTCAGCAAATGCGCGAGATCGGAGTTATGCACACCCTCGACGGTGAAACTGGCCAGCGCCACTTGTGGCTTGCCCAGCAGGCGAATGCCGTTGCGCGCCTCCAGGCCCTTGAGCAGGCAGGCATGCAGCACCGCTTCATGGGCGGACACGGCGTCCTGATCGAGCCCGGCGAGGTAATCCAGGGTCGCTCCCAGGCCGATCACACTGGCAATCGGCGGCGTCCCGGCCTCGAAACCCAGCGGTGCCGGGCGAAAGCGTGCGTCGTGGTAATTGGCATCGAGCACCATTTCACCGCCGAACTGCCAGGGACGTAGCTGTTGCAACGCTGTATTGCGCCCGAACAGCACGCCCAGGCCATCTGGGCCGTAGAGCTTGTGGCTGGAGAACACATAAAAATCGCAGCCCAGCGCTTGCACGTCGTGGCGGCCATGGACTACGCCCTGGGCGCCGTCGATCACGGTCAGGGCATTGTGCGCCTTGGCCAGTGCCAGCAATTCAGGCAGCGGCTGCCACGCGCCGATCACGTTGGACAGTTGACTGACGGCCAACAGACGCGTGCGTGGGCCGATCAAACCGGCGGCGGCTTCAAGGTCGATCACGCCGTCGGCATCCAGCGGCAGGATCACCAGTTTCAGCTCGCGACGGTGCGCCAGTTGCTGCCACGGCAGCAGGTTAGCGTGGTGTTCCAGGGCGCTGATGACAATCTCGTCGCCCGGATTGAAAAGGTGTTCCAGGCCATAGGCCAGGAGATTCAGCGCGGACGTCGCGCCGTGGGTAAAGATGATCTGCCCGCAATCGCCAGTATTGAGCCATTGCGCGACTTTGCGGCGGCTGTCCTCGAACGCCTGGGTGGCGTGGGCACCGGGCAAATGCTGCGCCCGATGCACGTTGGCCGCGCCGTTGGCGTAGTAGTGCGCCAGGGCATCGAGCAGGGCTTGAGGTTTTTGCGTGGTGGCGGCGTTGTCCAGATAGGTCTGGTCTTGCCGTTGCAAGGCGGCGATGGCCGGAAAATCGGCACGCCAGGGAGAGAGAATCATCATGCTATCTGGCCCTGGTGAGGGTACGCCGTACCCTGTGGGAGCGGGCTTGCCCGCGAAGGCGTCCTAGCGGACGCCAAAAGCTTCGCGAGCAAGTCGAATCGTCGCACCGCCGCACCCACAGGTGGTCAATGTGCTGCTTAGTTGTGAGCGTGCAGCGCTTCGTTCAGTTCGATGGCCGATTTGTGGGTTTTGCATTCCACGGCACCGGTCTCCGAATTGCGACGGAACAGCAGGTCGGTCTGGCCAGCCAGTTCACGGGCCTTGACCACTTTGACCAGTTGATTGTTCTCGTCCAGCAGCGCGACTTTGGTGCCGGCGGTCACGTACAGGCCCGACTCGACGGTGTTGCGGTCGCCCAACGGGATACCGATACCGGCGTTGGCGCCGATCAGGCAGCCTTCGCCGACCTTGATCACGATGTTGCCGCCGCCCGACAGGGTGCCCATGGTCGAGCAGCCGCCGCCCAGGTCCGAACCTTTGCCGACGAATACGCCAGCGGATACGCGGCCTTCGATCATGCCCGGGCCTTCGGTGCCAGCGTTGAAGTTGATGAAACCTTCGTGCATCACGGTGGTGCCTTCGCCCACGTAAGCGCCCAGGCGCAGACGCGCAGCGTCAGCGATACGCACGCCGGCCGGAACCACGTAGTCGGTCATTTTCGGGAACTTGTCCACCGAGAACACTTCCAGCAGCTCGCCGCGCAGACGGGCTTCGAGTTGCAGTTCGGCCAGTTCGCTCAGGTCGACCGCGCCCTGGCTGGTCCAGGCCACGTTTGGCAGCAGCGGGAAGATCCCGGCCAGGTTCAGGCCGTGGGGCTTGACCAGGCGGTGGCTCAGCAGGTGCAGCTTGAGGTAGGCCTCAGGGGTGGACGACAACTGGGCGTCTTCAGCCAGCAAGGTGGCAACCAGCGGCTTGTGGCTCTCGGCCAGGCGGGTCAGCAGGGCAGCCTGGGCCGCGTCGACGCCTTTGAGCGCTTCAGCCAGTTGCGAGGCCTGGGCGGTGCTGAACGCGATGGCCTGATTGCCTTCGGTATAGCCCAGGATCGGTGCGATAGCGGCGAGGACTTCAACCGATGGCTTGAGTACCGGGGCGGCGTAGAACACTTCCAGCCATGCGCCTTGACGGTTTTGAGTGCCGACGCCGAAGGCCAGGCTGAACAGGGTAGTGGACATGTGTGTACCTCTAACAAAATTGAACGGGCTGCTTACTTGAGCGCGGCCGCGTAGATATCTGGCTTGAAGCCAATCAGGGTTCGGTCACCGAGATCGAGCACCGGGCGCTTGATCATCGAAGGTTGCGCGAGCATCAGTTCGATGGCTTTCGTCTGGTCGAGATCGGCTTTGCGTTCGTCGTCGAGCTTGCGAAAGGTCGTGCCTGCACGGTTCAACACCACTTCCCAACCGTGCTCGCTGCACCATTGGGTCAGGTGTTCACGGTCGATACCGACCGCTTTGTAATCATGAAAGTCATAGCTGACAGCGTGTTCATCGAGCCAGGTGCGCGCCTTTTTCATGGTGTCGCAGGCTTTGATGCCGAAAAGGTGCAACGTTTTGCTTGAAACGGTCAAGGAATTGCCCCCCTGCAGGTGCCGTAAATATAAAGGTGACGGATTATGCCATGTGCATTGAGTTAAAACGTAAAACCTGTGGGAGCAGGCTCACTCCCACAGGGATTGGCGCGGTCCGGATGCGACATAGGTGCAAGGGCCACTGGTAGTCTAAGCGGCTAATATGGCACTTCGATGCTGTCGATTGTCCGGGAATCACGCTTTAATGCAAACCGCCTACACCGTCCTGATCCTGTTGATGCTGGTCGGCGTTTCGCGCCTGATCGGACGGGTGGTGCCGCTGCCGTTGCCGTTGGTGCAGATTGCCGTCGGGGCCTTGCTTGCCTGGCCGACGCTCGGCCTGCATGTCGCCCTCGATCCCGAACTGTTCCTGTTTCTGTTCCTGCCGCCGCTGTTGTTCTCCGACGGCTGGCGCATGCCCAAGCGCGAATTCTGGCACCTGCGCGGCCCGATCCTGACCCTGACCCTGACCCTGACCCTGGCTGTGGGCTTGGTGCTGTTTACCGTGGTCGGTGTCGGCCATTTCCCGCAATCGACTGCCGACCCCGTTGATGCACATCTTGCAGGGCGAGGCGCTGATGAACGACGCCTCGGGCCTGGTGACGTTCAAGTTTGCCCTGGTGGCGGCGGTGACCGGCGTGTTCTCGCTGGCCAATGCCAGCCTGACGTTTGTGCTGGTCGCGCTGGGTGGCCTGGCCGTCGGGGTGGCCTTGAGCTGGCTGGTCGGCCGTCTGCGGGCGGGTGTGATGTCGATACCGATGCTCATGGGCGCCAGCGCGTTTCCCGAGCGCGACCTGCTGATATTCATCGCCGCCGGGGTGATTCTGCTGTCGTTGATTGCGGCCTGCATCGCGCTGCCACTGTTGTTGCGCGGCATCGAAGCCGGCCCGGACGACAAGCGGCGTAATGAAGTGCGCGATGCCTGGCGCAAGACCGCCGAAGCGGCCATTCATGCGCTTGAGACAGAAGAGGTCAATCCGCAGGACGCCGCCCAGTCCGCGCTGGCCGCTGAGCTCAAGGCGCGAATCATGTCCGAGTATCGCCACCAGTTGGAGGTGTTCAACGATTCCGCTGAAGCCCAGGCCCTGGCGTTTCAGATGGACTTGCTGGAACGGCGTTTGCGCTTGAAGGCGCTGCGGGCGCAACGCCTTGAACTCTATAGTTTGAGTCGTCATCACCAGATTGGTGATGACGTGTTGCGTGAGGTGTTGGGGGCGCTGGATTTGAGTGAGGCCAAGCTTGGAGCGGTGAAGTAATGTTGTGCGTGTTTTCATTGTTGCAATGCAGCGTACATAGAAGAGGCATTTAAAATAGCAGTTCTAAAGAGTCGATAAGTTTTATTGGGTAAGGGTTATCTTTGGAGTGTTTTAATTAGAGTTGCCAATGAATGGCGCCTTTATTTTGTTAAGTAGTTCAACACGGTGTGTGGTGCGCGTGTCGCCCTTTGAGGATAAATCTTGCGGATTACCTCCAGGTCTTTCTCGCTCAGCGTGAGGTTTGCTGGGCGGCTCCAGTTATTTAGAGTGAGCGTGCTATCTATTTCGTAGTGCATGATTGACAAGGGGTCGTAATCGCCATAGATATAATTTGTATAGCGAGGTAGTGGCAGGACGTCTGAGTCAACTTTTTCGCGCTCCCAGTTGTAATTTTCTTTATGCCATATGTAGACTTTTTTCAGGTCCCAAGGGATATCTGCGTCGGGGTGCTGATGTTCATGGTGGAGGCCGAGTGCGTGACCAAATTCATGTAATACGGTGCTTTCAAATTCATCATGTTCAAGAGGTGTTGCTATTCTCATAGTGGGTTCTTCAGGAGGGCGAGTCAGTGCGTCTGTGCCTAGAAAGGAGTAAGAGTCAATGGTTAGATCTGGCTCGATTTTTATGCGAATATCTCCCACTGCACCTGAAATGAATTCAAATTTTAAATTGGCATGCGCTAACCATTTGTTCGCAATGTTTTTTACTGTGTCGATGGTTTTCTGGTTTTTGTCGTACATGGCTATTTTCAGGGTGCGCCCAGGCTTCCAGAAAGTAGTATGCACGGCGACGCTTCTCTTGGTGCGTCCGGAAGTATTGGGTTTGACATTATCACTGCGTTCATTGATTGCAGCCTCGTAGGAGGCGACTGGATCAATGCTTCTAACGATGCTGCAAGCTCCATTTTTCATAGGGGTGGCGTCCATGTCTTTTATCGGTTGTGGTTTGTTGAAAATGAGGTTTGTTGGTTTTATTTGTTTGCGGGTTATTGGGGAGTAAAGGTTTTTGATATAACTTTGCATGGGGCTGAATGTGGCATTATCGCTCTACTTCTCGAGGGTTTAATCTAATCAATAGATTGGTTTCGAGTTGGAGAATATTTAAATGAATGCTGCGCTGTAAAGTTGCTGCTTGTTAGATGTTGTTGCCGATGGGCGGCCTGTACTGCGTTGCACAGTACAGGCCTTGTTAGTGTCAGTTGCGGCGAGTGATGAAGTCGCGAATGCGTTCTGCCGCTTCAAGGCATTCGGATAATGGCGCAACCAGTGCCATGCGTACTCGACCCGCGCCTGGATTCAAACCATCAACATCGCGGGACAGGTAAGACCCCGGAACCACGGTCACGTGCTCCTGTTCGAACAGGTCGCGGCAGAACGCTGCGTCGTCACCCGCCACGTTCGGCCACAGGTAGAAGCTGCCATCCGGCCGCTGTACGTCCATGACCGGGCTGAGGATTTCCAGTACCGCATCGAACTTCTCGCGATACAGCGCCCGGTTGGCGCGAACGTGCACTTCGTCATTCCACGCAGCAACGCTGGCCAGTTGGGTTTGAACCGGCATCGCGCAGCCGTGGTAGGTACGGTAGAGCAGGAAGCCTTTGAGGATGTCGGCGTCACCGGCGACAAAACCCGAGCGCAGGCCTGGCAGGTTCGAGCGCTTGGACAGGCTGTGGAACACTACGCAGCGCTTGAAGTCCTTGCGACCCAGTTCCGCGCAAGCGCTGAGCAGGCCCGGCGGCGGGGTTTGTTCGTCGAAGTACAGCTCGCTGTAGCACTCATCGGCGGCAATCACGAAGTCGTATTCATCGGCCAGGGCGATCAGCTTTTTCAGGGTTTGCACTGGAATCAAGGCGCCGGTCGGGTTGCCTGGCGAGCACAGGAACAGGATCTGGCAGCGTTTCCAGGTGTCCGGCGACACGGCGTCGAAATCCGGGTTGAAGCCGTTTTCGTCCAGGCACGGCAGGTAATGCGGCTTGGCCCCGGCGAGGAACGCCGCGCCTTCGTAGATCTGGTAGAACGGGTTCGGGCTGACAATCAGGGCGTCATCAGCACGGTTGACCACGGTCTGGGTGAAGGCGAACAGCGCCTCACGGGTACCGTTGACCGGCAGCACGTTGCGCGCCGGGTCGATCCAGCCCTTGGGGACATCGAAGCGCCGCTCGCACCATGCCGCAATGGCTTCACGCAGCTCCGGGATGCCTAGGGTGGTCGGGTACACGGCCATTTTTTCCAGATTGCTGGCCAGGGCCTCGGCGACAAAGCTTGGCGAACGGTGTTTCGGCTCGCCGATGGACAGCGCGATCGGACGCTTGTCCGGGTTGGGCGTCACGCTGCCGAGCAGGGCGCGGAGTTTCTCGAACGGGTAGGGCTGGAGCTGGGACAGAGCGTTGTTCATCGGGGGCCTCGTTCAATGTGGGAGCGGGCTTGCTCGCGAAAGCAGTGTGTCAGTCAACACACACTTCACTGATGCACCGCTTTCGCGAGCAAGCCCGCTCCCACAGGGGAAAATTGTTCAATTCAGATGCTGATGCGCGACAGTTTGATATCAGGTTCCTGGTTGACGCTCAGTTGCTCGACGATCGCATCCTGCAGGCGGCTGCACAGCAGCGGGTCGGACAACGGCTGATTATTGGCGTCGGTGATGAAGAACACGTCCTCCACGCGCTCGCCGAGGGTGGCGATCTTGGCGTTCTGCAACGACAGATCGAACTCCAGGAAGATCGTGCCAATCCGCGCCAGCAGGCCCGGGCGGTCGGGCGCCGTGAGTTCCAGCACCGTCACCGGGCGCTGGGCGTCGTTGTGGATCGTCACCTGTGGCGCAAAGGCGAAATGCTTGAGTTGACGCGGCACCCGGCGCTGGATGATGGTCGGGTAGTCGTCCGGGTTGCGCAGGGCTTCGGTCAGGCCGTCGCGGATCTGTTTGACCCGCGCCGGGTTGTCGCCAATCGAGTCGCCGTCAGTGTCGAGCACGATATAGGTGTCGAGCGTGAACTGGCTGCTGGAGGTGATGACCCGGGCGTCGTGAATGTTCAGGTTGAGCTGGTCCATCGCGGCCACGGTCACGGCAAAGAAGTCGTGCTGGTCCGGGGCATAGATGAAGATCTGCGTACCACCTTCGAACTCACGCTGGGTGGTTTCCTTGATCAGCACCAGTGGCCCGCCGTCGGCCGGTTGCTGGAGGATCGCGTCACTGTGCCAGGCGACATCGCCAGCGGTGTGACGCAGGAAATAGTCATCACCCAACTGCGCCCATAACTGCTCGACATCGTCCGGGTCGGTGCCGCCGCGCACCAGGATATCCAGGGCGGCGCTCTGGGTCTGGCGGATCTGCTCTTCGCGATCCACCGGGTTTTCCAGGCCGCGACGCAGGGCGCGCTTGGTCTCGGTGTAGAGCTGGCGCAGCAGGCTGGCGCGCCAGGAATTCCATAGGGTCGGGTTGGTCGCGTTGATGTCGGAGACGGTCAGCACATACAGGTAGTCGAGGCGGGTTTCGTCGCCGACGATCTGGGCGAAATCGTGGATCACCTGCGGGTCGGACAAGTCCTTGCGCTGGGCGGTGGTCGACATCACCAGGTGGTTTTGCACCAGCCACACGACCAGGCGGCTGTCCCACACGGGGAGCTGATGGCGCTGGCAGAACGCCTCGGCGTCAACGGCGCCGATATCCGAATGATCGCCATGCCGGCCCTTGCCGATGTCATGGTACAGACCGGCCAGGTAGATCAATTCGGGTTTGGGTAACTTGCCCATGAGTTTGCTGGCCAGCGGGAATTTTTCCGACACCTGGGTGTACTGCAATTTGCGCAGGTGTTTGATCAGATTCAGGGTGTGCGCATCGACCGTATAGATGTGAAACAAATCGTGCTGCATTTGCCCGACGATAAAGCCGAACTCCGGCAGATAACGCCCGAGAATGCCGTAGCGGTTCATCCTGCGCAGATTGCGGTGAATGCCGATCTTGCACTTGAACAGCTCGATGAACAGGCTGGTGTTACGGATGTCGTTGCGGAAATCGTCATCGATCAAATGACGGTTTTCGCGCAGCAGACGGATGGTGTCGGCGCGCACGCCCTTGATTTCCGGCTGCTGGGCCATCAGCACGAAGATTTCGAGCATGGCGAACGGCGTGCGGCGGAATACGTTGTCGTTGCGTGCCTCGATGTAGCCGTCATGCAACTGGAAGCGCGAGTTGATCGGCTGCGATGGCGCTTCGTCTTCCGGTGCGAGGATGACTTCCTCGAAGTGCTGGATGATCAGGTCGCTGAGCTGGGCGATGCTCATGACCACCCGGTAATACTGCTGCATGAAGTTTTCGATGGCTTGCTTGGCGTCGTCGCCTTTGAAGCCCAGCAGCCCGGCAATGGTGCGCTGGTGATCGAACAGCAGGCGGTCTTCGGAGCGGCCGGCCAGCATGTGCAGGGCATAGCGAACCTTCCACAGGAACTCCTGGGAGGAGGCGAGCAGGGCGTTTTCACTCTCGACCAGGAATCCTTCGCCAGCCAGTGCCCGCAGGTTCAGGGTGCCGTACTCGCGACGGGCCACCCACAGAATCGTCTGGATATCCCGCAGGCCGCCGGGTGAGCCTTTGACGTTGGGTTCCAGGTTGTATTCGGTGTCGTTGTACTTGTGGTGGCGGGCCTTTTGTTCGGCGCGCTTGGCCAGGAAGAAGTCCTTGCTCGGCCACATGTGCCCGGTGCTGGTGACGTCCAGCATGCGCTGGCGCAGATGTTCGGGGCCGGCGATGGTGCGGCTTTCCATCAGGTTGGTGACGACCGTCAGGTCGGCGCGGGCCTCGACGGCGCATTCGTCGACCGAGCGAACGCTCTGACCGACCTCCAGGCCGATGTCCCACAACAGCGTCAGAAAACGCTCGATGGAATCGCGGAAAACCTCGTGGTCGGCACTGTCCAGCAGGATCAGCAAGTCGATATCGGAATATGGGTGCAATTCGCCACGGCCGTAGCCGCCGACCGCGACCAGCGCGATGTCGGCGTCCTCGCTCCAGTTGAACTGCTCCCAGGCCTTTTGCAGGATGTTATCGACGAACCAGGCGCGATCCTCGATCAGCCGGCGAATGTCCCGGCCGCTGCGAAAACGTGCGTCGAGCACCTCGCGAGCCTGGCGGATCGCCTTCTTGAAGGCCGCGATCGGGCTTGCCTTCAGGGCCAGCTCAGCCTGGAACTGGCCTCGGTCGAAGAGTTCGGGATCCACCTGCGGCATCGATTGGCTTTCCTTTCTATAGGCGAGGTTCGGTGGCGGGATCAGGCCGAAACGCGAGGGATGGTGTCATCACTGCGCAGGGTGAAGATCTCGTAACCGGTTTCGGTCACCAGCAGGGTGTGTTCCCACTGTGCCGAGAGCTTGCGGTCCTTGGTGATCGCGGTCCAGCCGTCGCCCAGTACCTTGGTGTCGGCACGGCCCTGGTTGATCATCGGCTCGATGGTGAAGGTCATGCCGGCCTTGAGTTCCATGCCGGTGCCAGCACGGCCGTAGTGCAGGATCTGCGGCTCTTCGTGGAACACCTTGCCGATACCATGACCGCAGAATTCGCGAACCACCGAGAATCCGTTCTTTTCCGCGTGCTTCTGGATGATTTCGCCGATGTCGCCCAGGCGGCAACCTGGCTTGACGATTTCAATCGCCTTGTACATGCATTCCTGGGTCACTTGGGACAGGCGCTCGGCCCAGACCGGCACGGTGCCGAGGTGGAACATGCGGCTGGTGTCGCCGTGGTAGCCGTCCTTGATGACGGTGACGTCGATGTTCAGGGTATCGCCATCTTTGAGCGGCTTGTCGTTCGGGATGCCATGGCAGACCACGTGGTTGATCGACGTGCAGATCGACTTCGGATAGCCCTTGTAGTTGAGCGGGGCAGGAATGGCTTTCTGCTCATTGACGATGTAGTCGTGGCAGATCTGGTTCAGTTGATCGGTGGTAACGCCTGGCTTGACATATTCGGCAATCATTTCCAGCACATCGGCGGCCAGTTTGCCGGCGATACGCATTTTGGCGATATCCTCGGGGGTTTTGAGGGTGACGGTCATACAGGCTCTCTCTGCGCCCGACGGCGCTTGCTAAACGGAAAGGGCATTGCGCGATCGAACTTCGCGGCCCTGAAAAATGCGATTCTACCAGACGATCAGCGCAAATCTGCGCCTGTGTGCATCGCTTCTCTCTATAGAATGGTGCATTCTTGGCGGATTCCAAGGGATGGAGCAAAGCGCTCGCCAGGATTTCAGAATCCGGGTTCCGTTTTGCCCTGCCTTGTGATATAAAATGCGCCGCTTTCCGGGGATGTCCCGTAAAGCCTAAATCCACACACGTGTCGACACGATGACCTGGGTGCCTTCAGCTGATGCTGCTGGTTGGTCATTGGGATACGTGGAGGCCAAACCCGACTTATTAAGGAACTATCATGTCCCAAGTCAACATGCGCGATATGCTGAAGGCCGGTGTGCACTTCGGTCACCAGACCCGTTACTGGAACCCGAAAATGGGCAAGTACATTTTCGGCGCGCGTAACAAGATCCACATCATCAACCTTGAAAAAACCCTGCCAATGTTCAACGAAGCTCTGACTTTCGTAGAGCGTCTGGCCCAGGGCAAAAACAAGATTCTGTTCGTCGGCACCAAGCGTTCCGCTGGCAAGATCGTTGCTGAAGAAGCAGCACGTTGCGGTTCGCCGTACGTCGACCACCGCTGGTTGGGCGGCATGCTGACCAACTTCAAAACCATCCGTGCTTCCATCAAGCGTCTGCGTGACCTTGAAGTTCAAGCCGAAGACGGTACTTTCGCCAAGCTGACCAAGAAAGAAGCGCTGATGCGCACTCGTGACCTGGAAAAGCTGGATCGTTCCCTGGGTGGTATCAAGGACATGGGCGGTCTGCCAGACGCTCTGTTCGTTATCGACGTTGATCACGAGCGCATCGCGATCACCGAAGCCAACAAGCTGGGCATCCCGGTTATCGGCGTAGTCGATACCAACAGCAGCCCGGAAGGCGTTGACTACATCATCCCAGGCAACGATGACGCAATCCGCGCTATCCAGCTGTACATGGGTTCGATGGCTGACGCTGTAATCCGTGGTCGCAACAACGTTGCCGGCGGCACCGTAGAGTTCGCAGCTGAAGAAACTCAGGCTGCAGCTGAGTAATTGACGCCCTGGCGTTGACTCAGTAAGCAAAAAGGGGGCTTGGCCCCCTTTTTGCCACCTCGAAAACCATTTGTCTGCGCCCACCGCTCTATCTGTAACGTGCGGCAGCTAACAAGGGTGGTTGGGGAAGAATTGATCGCCCGTTCGATCGGGTGGAATGGTTGAAAACCTATCCAAGAGGATTTTGAAATGGCAGAGATTACTGCAGCGTTGGTCAAAGAACTGCGCGAGCGTACTGGCGAAGGCATGATGGACTGCAAAAAGGCCTTGACCAAGGCTGGCGGCGACATCGAGAAAGCCATTGATGACATGCGTGCTTCGGGCGCCATCAAGGCGGCCAAGAAAGCTGGCAACGTTGCCGCTGAAGGCGCTATCGCTCTGAAGGAAGACGGTAAATCCGCCGTTTTGCTGGAAGTGAACTCGCAGACCGACTTCCTGGCCCTGCAGGACGACTTCAAGGAATTTGTTGCAGCAAGCGTTGAAAAAGCGTTCGCCGACAAGTTGACTGATGTTGCTCCGCTGATCGAAGCTCAAGAAACTGCTCGCCTGGTACTGGTCGGCAAGGTTGGCGAAAACGTCAACATCCGTCGTCTGGCACGCGTTGAAGGTGACGTTGTCGGTGGCTACCTGCACGGCAACAAGATCGGTGTTGCAGTTGTCCTGAAAGGCGGCAGTGTCGAGCTGGCCAAGGACATCGCTATGCACGTAGCGGCTACCAATCCTGAATTCCTGCTGCCATCGGAAGTTTCCGCTGAAGCGATCGAGCGCGAGAAAGGCGTGTTCCTGACGCTGAACGCTGACAAGATCGCCGGCAAGCCGGAAAACATCGTTGAAAACATGGTCAAAGGCCGTATCAGCAAGTTCTTGGCCGAAGCCAGCCTGGTTGAGCAGGCTTTCGTCAAGAACCCTGAAATCAAGGTCGGCGAACTGGCCAAGAAAGCCGGCGCTGAAATCGTTTCCTTCACTTACTTCAAAGTAGGCGAAGGCATCGAGAAGCCAGTGGACAACTTCGCAGAAGAAGTTGCTGCCCAGCTGGCTGCCGCCAAGCAATAAGACGGTTTTTGACTGTCGCCCAGAAGAGGCTGCCCGCTCACGCGCGCAGCCTCTTTTCAGATGGGGCACCAATTTTTAATTGGTTTCCTTTTGGAACTGGCTTACAAAGCCATGTTCCGATGGCGCTGAAGCAGCGCCAAGCAAGAGTGAACGCCAGCTGTAAACAGCTCGCAAAGAATTTTTAAAATACGCCGCAGGAGAGATTCGCAATGGCTCAGCAGGGCAGTGGTTATCAGGCTCGCTATAAACGCATTCTACTCAAGCTTAGCGGCGAGGCCCTGATGGGCTCGGAAGAGTTCGGGATCGACCCGAAAGTTCTGGATCGCATGGCATTGGAAGTTGGCCAGCTGGTCGGCATCGGTGTTCAGGTCGGTCTGGTTATCGGTGGTGGCAACCTGTTCCGCGGTGCAGCGCTGAGCGCGGCCGGCATGGACCGGGTCACCGGCGACCACATGGGCATGCTGGCCACTGTGATGAATGCCCTGGCCATGCGCGACGCCCTTGAGCGCGCCAACATCTCGGCCATCGTGATGTCCGCTATTTCCATGGTTGGCGTGACCGATCACTACGATCGTCGCAAGGCCATGCGTCACTTGAACTCCAAGGACGTGGTGATTTTCGCGGCCGGTACCGGCAACCCGTTCTTTACGACGGATTCGGCTGCCTGCCTGCGTGCAATCGAAATCGATGCCGATGTCGTGCTCAAGGCGACCAAGGTCGATGGCGTCTACACCGCTGACCCGTTCAAAGACCCGCATGCCGAGAAGTTCGATCATCTGACCTACGATGAAGTGCTGGATCGCAAGCTGGGTGTGATGGATCTGACGGCCATTTGCCTGTGCCGCGACCACAAGATGCCGCTACGCGTATTTAACATGAACAAGCCCGGCGCCCTGCTGAACATCGTGCATGGCGGCGCTGAAGGAACCCTGATCGAGGAAGGCCAACAATGATCAACGAAATCAAGAAAGACGCTCAAGAGCGCATGCAGAAGTCCGTGGAGTCGCTGGCCCACAACTTCGGCCGCATTCGTACCGGCCAGGCGCACCCGAGCATCCTGGAAGGCGTGATGGTGCCGTACTACGGTTCCGACACCCCGATCAAGCAAGTGGCCAACATCACCGTCAAGGACGCCCGTACCCTGCAAGTCGTTGCTTTCGAACGCAATATGCTGGGTGCCGTCGACAAGGCGATCGGTAGCGCGGGTCTGAACCTGAACCCGACCAACCTCGGCGAGCTGCTGTTGATCTCCATGCCTGCCCTGACCGAAGAAACCCGCAAGGGTTTCACCAAGCAGGCTCGTGACGTCGCTGAAGATGCCCGTGTTGCCGTGCGCAACATCCGTCGTGATGCCAACAGCCAGCTCAAGGATCTGGTGAAGGAAAAAGAGATCAGCGAAGACGAAGAGCGTCGTGCGACTGGCGAGATTGACGATCTGACCAAGAAGTTCGTGGCTAAAATCGACGCGGATCTGGCGCAGAAAGAAAAAGACCTGATGGCCGTATAAGGGTCGCGTTTTCATGGATAAGACAAAGCAGACTGCACCGTCCGCGGTGCCGCGCCATGTCGCGATCATCATGGATGGTAACAATCGCTGGGCGAAAAAACGCTTTATGCCGGGTGTCGCCGGGCATAAAGCGGGCGTGGATGCGGTACGTGCGGTCATCGAGGTTTGTGCCGAGGCCAAGGTCGAAGTGCTGACCTTGTTCGCCTTTTCCAGCGAGAACTGGCAACGTCCGGCCGATGAGGTCAGCGCTTTGATGGATCTGTTCTTCAGGGCGCTACGTCGTGAGGCCAAGCGCCTCAATGACAACAACATCAGCCTGCGCATCATTGGTGACCGCTCGCGCTTTCATCCCGAGCTGCAGGCCGCCATGCGTGAAGCAGAAGCCATGACGGTTGGCGCCAATCGTTTCGTGCTGCAGATCGCTGCCAATTACGGCGGTCAGTGGGATATCGCGCAAGCTGCGCAACGACTGGCGCGAGAAGTTCAGGCCGGACACTTGCGTCCGGAGGACATCACGCCTGGTCTGCTGCAGACCTGCCTGGTCACAGGCGACCTGCCGTTGCCGGACTTGTGTATCCGTACCGGTGGTGAGCACCGCATCAGCAACTTCCTGCTCTGGCAACTTGCCTATGCCGAGTTGTATTTCTCCGACCTGTTCTGGCCGGACTTCAAACACGATGCCATGCGCAATGCGCTGGCCGATTTCGCTTCCCGCCAGCGCCGCTTCGGTAAAACGAGCGAGCAGGTCGAGGCTGGAGCCCGGGTTTAATGCTTAAACAACGAATCATCACCGCACTGATCCTGCTGCCGATTGCCCTGTGCGGGTTTTTCCTGCTTGAAGGCTCCGGTTTTGCACTGTTCATCGGGCTGGTCGTAACCCTGGGTGCCTGGGAGTGGGCGCGTCTGGCGGGTTTCGCCGATCAGGTGTTCCGCGTCGGTTATGCCGCTGTGGTCGCCTTGGTGCTGTTCGTCATGTACATCCTGCCCGGCCTCGCGCCTTGGGTGTTGGGCGCTTCGGTGCTGTGGTGGGCGGTGGCGACGTATCTGGTGTTGACCTATCCGCGCTCGAGCGAGCATTGGTCCAATGCGGCGACCAAGTTGGTGATCGGTCTGTTGATTCTCCTGCCGGCCTGGCAAGGTCTGGTGCAGATCAAGCAATACCCGCTGGGTAACTGGCTGATCATGGCGGTGATGGTGTTGGTCTGGGGTGCCGATATCGGTGCGTACTTTTCTGGTCGGGCCTTCGGCAAGCGCAAGCTCGCACCGCAGGTCAGTCCGGGCAAAAGCTGGGAAGGCGTTTACGGTGGTCTGGCGCTGAGCCTGGTGATTACCACAATCGTTGCTCTGGTACGCGACTGGACGGTGGCCGAGCTGCTCAAAGGGCTGATCGGCGCTGCGCTTATCGTGTTTGTCTCGGTGGTGGGCGATCTCACTGAAAGCATGTTCAAGCGTCAATCCGGGATCAAGGACAGCAGTAATCTGCTTCCGGGTCACGGCGGCGTGCTGGATCGTATCGACAGCCTGACGGCAGCGATTCCGGTGTTTGCCGTGCTGCTGTGGATGGCGGCGCCATGAGCCGCCCGCAACAGATTACCGTTCTGGGTGCGACCGGCTCGATTGGCCTGAGTACGCTCGATGTCATCGGTCGTCACCCTGATCGATATCAGGTCTTTGCCTTGAGTGGCTTCACTCGCTTGAGTGAATTGCTGGCGTTGTGCGTGCGGCATGTCCCACGATTTGCCGTGGTGCCTGAGGTCGCGGCTGCCCGTACCTTGCAGGATGATTTGCGCGCGGCGGGACTTTCGACCCGTGTTCTGGTGGGTGAGGAAGGTTTGTGTCAGGTCGCTTCCGATCCGGAAGTCGAGGCGGTCATGGCGGCCATCGTCGGTGCGGCGGGATTGCGCCCGACACTGGCGGCGGTCGAGGCTGGCAAGAAGATTCTCCTGGCCAATAAAGAAGCGCTGGTCATGTCCGGTGCGTTGTTCATGCAGGCGGTGCGCAAGAGCGGTTCGGTGTTGCTGCCGATCGATAGCGAGCACAACGCGATTTTTCAGTGCATGCCGCTCGATTATGCCCGTGGCCTTGAGGCGGTCGGCGTACGCCGGATTTTGCTGACGGCCTCCGGTGGTCCGTTCCGCCAGACGCCAATGGCTGAACTGGCGCATGTTTCTCCCGATCAGGCGTGTGCTCACCCGAACTGGTCCATGGGGCGAAAAATCTCCGTTGACTCGGCCAGCATGATGAACAAGGGGCTTGAGTTGATCGAAGCCTGCTGGCTGTTCGATGCCAAGCCATCCCAGGTTGAGGTGGTGATTCACCCGCAAAGCGTGATTCATTCGCTGGTCGACTATGTCGATGGTTCTGTCCTGGCGCAGTTGGGTAATCCGGACATGCGCACGCCCATCGCCAATGCCCTGGCCTGGCCTGAGCGGATTGATTCGGGTGTGGCACCGCTGGATCTGTTCGCCATTGCGCGCCTGGATTTCCAGGCGCCCGATGAAGAGCGTTTCCCATGCCTGCGTCTGGCCCGTCAGGCGGCCGAAGCGGGTAACAGCGCGCCGGCCATGCTCAATGCGGCGAACGAAGTGGCAGTGGCGGCATTTCTCGACGAACGGGTTCGTTACCCGGAAATCGCGAGTATCATCGAGGAAGTACTGAATCTGGAGCCCGTAGTGGCAGTGGATGACCTCGATGCAGTGTTCACGGCAGATGCGAAGGCGCGATTGCTGGCCGGACAATGGTTGAGCCGTCACGGGCGGTAAATGCTGCGGATAGTCGACACAGGCAGCAGCGGATAGGAATGCGGAGAAAGTAGATGAGCGCGCTCTATATGATTGTCGGCACCCTGGTCGCTCTGGGTGTGCTGGTTACCTTCCACGAGTTCGGCCATTTTTGGGTCGCGCGTCGCTGTGGGGTCAAAGTGCTGCGCTTCTCCGTAGGCTTCGGCATGCCTTTGCTGCGCTGGCACGACAAGCAAGGTACCGAATTCGTCGTCGCGGCGATCCCGTTGGGCGGCTACGTCAAAATGCTCGACGAGCGCGAGGGGGAAGTGCCACTCGATCAACTCGACCAGGCCTTCAATCGCAAATCCGTTCGTCAGCGCGTTGCCATCGTAGCGGCAGGGCCGATAGCCAACTTCCTGCTGGCATTTGTGTTTTTCTGGGCATTGGCAATGCTCGGCAGCGAGCAGGTGCGTCCGGTCATCGGGGCTGTCGAGTCTGGCAGTATCGCGGCCCGGGCGGGATTGAGCCCCGGCCAGGAAATCGTGGCCATTGATGGCGAGGCGACTTCCGGCTGGGCAGCGGTGAATCTGCAACTGATTCGTCGCCTGGGCGAAAGCGGTTCGTTGCAGATATTGGTTCGCGAGCAAGGCTCCACGGCCGATTCTCCTCGTGAACTTGCGCTGGATAAATGGCTCAAAGGGGCTGACGAGCCTGACCCCATCCATTCATTGGGGATTCGTCCGTGGCGTCCGGCATTGCCGCCTGTCCTGGCCGAACTCGATCCAAAGGGGCCGGCCCAGGCTGCCGGCCTGAAGACCGGTGACCGGTTGCTGGCGCTCGATGGTCGTACGCTGGATGACTGGCAGCAGGTCGTCGATACCGTCCGTATGCATCCTGATACCAAAATCATGCTGCGGGTTGAGCGCGACGGTGCTCAAATCGACGTCCCGGTGACGCTGGCCGCTCGCGGCGAGCGCAAGTCACCCAGCGGATACCTGGGGGCGGGGGTGAAGGCTGTCGATTGGCCGCCGGAGATGATCCGCGAAGTCAGTTACGGGCCGTTGGCAGCGATTGGCGAGGGGGCTCGACGCACCTGGACCATGAGCGTACTGACCCTCGATTCACTGAAGAAAATGTTGTTCGGTGAGCTCTCGGTAAAAAACTTGAGTGGACCGATAACCATTGCTAAAGTGGCGGGCGCTTCGGCCCAGTCGGGTGTTGCTGATTTCCTGAATTTCCTTGCTTATCTGAGTATTAGCCTGGGCGTTCTGAATTTGTTGCCCATTCCGGTACTGGATGGGGGGCATTTGTTGTTTTATCTGATCGAGTGGGCGCGTGGTCGTCCCTTGTCAGATCGGGTGCAAGGTTGGGGGATACAGATCGGTATCAGTTTGGTGATCGGGGTGATGTTGCTTGCTTTGGTCAATGATCTGGGTCGACTGTAACGCTTCGCTGAATTGCGAATCTGCCGCATTTTGCGGCAGTTTGTTTATTGCCAGTTGGAATAAGAAAGGACTTCATGAAACGTCTGCTGCTAACTGCGGTTCTCACCGTATTGATGATCGCCGAAGTTCACGCCGAGTCCTTCACTATCTCTGATATTCGCGTCAATGGCCTCCAGCGGGTCTCCGCGGGTAGCGTCTTTGGTGCTTTGCCGTTGAACGTCGGTGAACAGGCGGATGATCGCCGCCTGGTGGAATCCACTCGTGCGTTGTTCAAAACCGGTTTCTTTCAAGATATCCAGCTGGGCCGTGATGGCAACGTCCTGGTCATCACTGTAGTCGAGCGCCCGTCGGTCGCCAGTATCGAGATCGAAGGTAACAAGGCGATCTCTACCGAAGACCTGATGAAAGGCCTCAAGCAATCCGGTCTGGCCGAAGGCGAGATCTTCCAGCGTGCCACCCTTGAAGGTGTGCGTAACGAACTGCAGCGCCAGTACGTCGCCCAGGGTCGCTACTCGGCTACCGTCGACACCGAAGTGGTGCCACAGCCGCGTAACCGCGTCGGCCTGAAGGTCAACATCAACGAAGGTACCGTTGCGGCTATCCAGCACATCAACGTGGTGGGCAACACGGTCTTTCCCGATGAAGACCTGATCGACCTGTTCGAACTCAAGACCACCAACTGGTTGTCGTTCTTCAAGAACGACGACAAGTACGCCCGTGAAAAACTGTCCGGTGACCTGGAACGCCTGCGTTCCTACTACCTGGACCGTGGCTATATCAACATGGATATCGCTTCGACCCAGGTCTCCATTACGCCAGACAAGAAGCACGTCTACATCACCGTCAACGTCAACGAAGGCGAGAAGTACACCGTTCGTGACGTCAAGCTCAGCGGTGACCTGAAAGTCCCTGAAGACCAGGTCAAGTCCCTGCTGCTGGTGCAAAAAGGCCAGGTGTTCTCGCGCAAGCTGATGACCACTACCTCCGAATTGATCACCCGTCGCCTGGGTAACGAAGGTTATACCTTCGCCAACGTCAACGGCGTGCCTCAACCGCACGATGAAGATCACACCGTAGACATCCTGTTCGCAGTCGATCCGGGCAAGCGTGCTTACGTGAACCGCATCAACTTCCGTGGCAACACCAAGTCCGAAGACGAAGTGCTGCGTCGTGAAATGCGTCAGATGGAAGGCGGCTGGGCTTCAACCTACCTGATCGACCAATCCAAGACCCGACTGGAACGTCTGGGCTTCTTCAAGGAAGTCAACGTTGAGACCCCGGCCGTACCGGGTGTCGATGACCAGGTGGACGTCAACTACAGCGTTGAAGAGCAAGCTTCCGGTTCGATTACCGCCAGCGTCGGTTTCGCCCAGAGCGCCGGCCTGATCCTCGGTGGTTCGATCACCCAGAACAACTTCCTGGGTACCGGTAACAAGGTCAGCGTCGGCTTGACCAAAAGCGAATACCAGACCCGCTATAACTTCGGTTATGTCGACCCCTACTGGACTGCTGATGGTGTGAGCCTGGGTTACAACGCGTTCTACCGCACCACTGACTATGACGACCTCGATGTCGACGTAGCGAGCTATGCCGTAGACAGCCTGGGTGCAGGCGTGAGCGTCGGCTACCCGATCAGCGAGACTTCGCGTCTGACCTTTGGCCTGACTGCGCAACAGGACAAGATCAAGACCGGTCAATACACCGTCGACGAGATTTTCGACTTCGTTAACCGTGAAGGCGATGAGTACCTGAACTTCAAGGCTTCGGCCGGCTGGTCCGAATCCACCCTGAACAAAGGTGTATTGGCGACCCGCGGTCATTCTCAAAGCTTGACGGCGGAAGTCACCGTACCGGGTAGTGACCTGTCGTTCTTCAAGCTCGATTACCGTGGCCAGTTGTTCCAGCCACTGAGCGAAAACTACACCATGCGCCTGCACACCGAATTGGGTTATGGCGACGGTTACGGTTCGACCGATGGCTTGCCATTCTATGAAAACTACTATGCTGGTGGTTTCAACTCGGTTCGTGGCTTCAAGGACAGTACATTGGGGCCGCGTAGTACTCCAAGCCGCGGCACACTCAGTACTGGCAACCCGGGTACTCTTGCTGACCCGGACCAGGATCCACTGCCGTTCGGTGGTAACGTCCTGATTCAAGGTGGTGCAGAGATTCTGTTCCCGCTGCCGTTCGTCAAGGATCAACGATCCCTGCGTACCTCGGTATTCTGGGATGTGGGTAACGTATTCGACTCCAAGTGCGAGCAGACGACCAATACCAACCCTGCGTCGAAGTCCAATACGCAGTGTAACGATGTCAGTCTGAGCAACCTGGCCAGTTCCGTCGGTGTGGGTGTGACATGGGTTACCGCGCTGGGTCCTCTGAGCTTTGCCTTGGCCATGCCAGTAAAAGAACCGGATAACGCTGAAACCCAGGTGTTCCAATTCTCTCTTGGCCAGACGTTCTAAGCGTCTGTCCCAAAATAACGACAATGGATTTTGTAGGAGTGCATCGTGCGTAAGTTGACTCAATTGGTTCTCCTGGCGACCGTACTGGTAGCAGGTCCGGCGTTCGCCGACATGAAAATTGCTGTTCTGAACTATCAGATGGCTCTGCTGGAGTCCGACGCGGCCAAGAAATACGCCGTGGATGCCGAGAAGAAGTTCGGTCCTCAGCTGACCAAGCTCAAGTCGCTGGAAACCAGCGCCAAGGGCATTCAGGATCGCCTGATGGCCGGTGGCGACAAAATGCAGCAGGGCGAGCGCGAGCGTCTGGAGCTTGAATTCAAGCAAAAGGCCCGTGACTTCCAGTTCCAGTCCAAGGAGCTGAACGAAGCCAAAGCCGTTGCCGACCGTGAAATGCTGAAGCAGCTCAAGCCGAAACTGGACAGCGCTGTGGAAGAAGTCATCAAGAAAGGTGCTTTTGACCTGGTCTTCGAGCGTGGCGCAGTGATTGATGTCAAGCCTCAGTACGACATCACTCGCCAGGTTATCGAGCGCATGAATCAGCTGAAGTAACCCATGACCGTGACCATTAAGCTCGGCCAGCTGGCCGAGTTCCTCGGCGCCACGCTACGTGGCGACCCCGAGAAAGTAATTACTGGGCTAGCCACCTTGCAGGAGGCTGGCCCAGCTCAGTTGAGCTTTCTCGCAAACCCCCAATACCGCAAGTACCTGGCAGGCAGTCAGGCTGCAGCCCTGTTGCTCAAGGCCGCTGACGCCGAAGGTCATTGCGGGGATGTGCTGGTGGTGCCGGATCCATACGCAGCCTACGCGCGTGTTTCTCACCTGTTCGATCCCAAGCCCAAGGCGGCAGCCGGGATTCATCCGACGGCGGTGATCGCGGCGGATGCGGTTGTCGATCCAGCGGCGAGTATCGGCGCTTTCGTGGTGATCGAAAGCGGTGCGCAAGTTGCAGCCGGTACGACTGTCGGCGCGCATTGCTTCATTGGCGCTCGCAGCGTGGTGGGTGAGGGTGGCTGGCTCGCGCCGCGTGTAACCTTGTATCACGACGTTCGCGTCGGCAAGCGGGTCGTCATTCAGTCGGGTGCAGTGCTTGGCGGCGAAGGCTTCGGCTTTGCCAATGAAAAAGGCATCTGGCAGAAAATCGCCCAGATCGGTGGTGTGCTGATCGGCGATGATGTTGAAATCGGCGTGAACACGGCTATAGATCGCGGCGCCTTGGCCGATACCGTCATCGGTAACGGCGTGAAGCTCGATAACCAGATTCAGATTGCCCACAACGTTCAGGTGGGCGATCACACTGCCATGGCGGCGTGCGTCGGGATCTCCGGCAGTACCAAAATCGGTAAGCATTGCATGCTCGCCGGTGGTGTAGGGCTGGTGGGACACATCGACATTTGTGACAACGTTTTCATTACCGGGATGACCATGGTGACTCACTCGATTACCGAGCCAGGCGCCTATTCTTCCGGTACGGCCATGCAGCCGGCAGCCGAGTGGCGCAAAAGCGCGGCACGTATTCGTCAGCTCGATGACATCGCGCGACGTTTGCGCCAGCTGGAAAAGCAGGCAGGGGAAGTGACCCCTGACGGTAATGCTTCATCAGATGGCTGATACCATTTCCATATCAAGTGTGCACAGCCGCTAGACTTGCGTCCTTGATTTGCTAGCGGAGCGTGCGCCAGTCGCGCGCCCCCAATCTTTACATAGGCTTCCCCCCGAAATGATGGACATCAACGAGATTCGCGAATACCTGCCTCACCGTTACCCGTTCCTGCTGGTGGACCGGGTAGTGGAGCTGGATGTTGAAGGCAAGCGCATTCGTGCCTACAAGAATGTCAGCATCAACGAACCGTTCTTCAATGGTCACTTCCCTGCGCATCCAATCATGCCGGGCGTATTGATCATTGAGGCAATGGCTCAGGCTGCCGGGATCCTTGGTTTCAAAATGCTCGACGTGAAACCGGCCGACGGCACGCTCTATTACTTCGTCGGTTCCGACAAGCTGCGCTTCCGCCAGCCGGTATTGCCGGGTGATCAGCTGATCCTTGAAGCCAAGTTCATCAGCTGCAAGCGTCAGATCTGGAAATTCGAATGCCAGGCTTCGGTCGATGGCAAGCCGGTCTGCTCGGCTGAAATCATCTGTGCGGAACGCAAACTATGAGTTTGATTGACCCTCGCGCAATCATCGATCCGACAGCCGTTCTGGCTGACGGCGTCGAGGTCGGCCCATGGTCGATCGTCGGCGCAGGTGTGGAAATCGGCGAGGGGACAGTCATCGGGCCGCACGTGATTCTCAAGGGCCCGACCCGAATCGGTAAACACAATCGCATCTACCAGTTTTCCTCGGTGGGTGAAGATACGCCTGACCTGAAGTACAAGGGCGAGGAAACCCGCCTGGTGATTGGTGATCACAACGTTATCCGTGAAGGCGTGACGATTCACCGTGGCACCATCCAGGACCGTTCGGAAACGACCCTGGGTGATCACAACCTGATCATGGCGTATGCCCACATCGGCCACGACAGCGTTATCGGCAACCACTGCATCCTGGTGAACAACACCGCTCTGGCAGGCCATGTGCATGTGGAAGACTGGGCAATCCTCTCCGGTTTTACCCTGGTTCACCAGTATTGCCACATTGGCGCCCACAGCTTCTCAGGCATGGGTACGGCGATCGGCAAGGATGTTCCTGCGTATGTCACGGTGTTCGGTAACCCTGCCGAAGCCCGTAGCATGAACTTCGAGGGCATGCGCCGTCGGGGTTTCAGCGAAGATGCGATCCACGCGCTACGTCGTGCCTACAAGGTGGTGTACCGCCAGGGCCTGACCGTGGAACAGGCGCTCGTCGAACTGGCCGAGCCTTCTGCGCAGTTCCCGGAAGTAGCGGTGTTCCGCGACTCCATCCAGTCTTCGACCCGCGGCATCACCCGCTAATCATGGCTAATCTGCGTATTGCGCTGGTAGCGGGTGAGGCTTCCGGTGACATTCTGGGTGCGGGTCTCATGCGCGCGCTCAAGGTTCGTCATCCTGCTGTCGAGTTCATCGGTGTCGGTGGTCCGTTGATGCAGGCTGAAGGCCTGACCTCGTATTTCCCGATGGAGCGTCTGTCCGTCATGGGCCTGGTGGAAGTGCTGGGCCGGCTGCGTGAGCTGCTGGCTAGGCGCAAGAAGCTGGTCGCTGATTTGATCGAGGCGAAACCCGATGTGTTCATCGGTATCGACGCGCCGGACTTCAACCTCAATATTGAACTCAAGCTGCGCCAGGCCGGGATCAAGACCGTGCATTACGTCAGCCCGTCGGTCTGGGCCTGGCGGCAGAAACGCGTGCTGAAGATTCGCGAAGGCTGCGACCTGATGCTCACGCTGTTCCCGTTCGAAGCCCGATTCTACGAAGAGAAAGGCGTGCCGGTGCGGTTCGTCGGCCATACCCTGGCCGATGCCATTCCACTCGAAGCCGATCGCGCTGCTGCGCGGGCCGAACTCGGTTTGCCCGACGGGCCGCTGGTGGCATTGATGCCCGGCAGCCGTGGCGGTGAAGTTGGCCGGCTCGGTGCTTTGTTTCTCGATACAGCGCAGCGCCTGCGGGCAATGCGTCCGGGTGTGCGATTTGTCATGCCTTGCGCCAGTCCTCAACGCCGGACCCAGATCGAAGCATTGCTGGCCGGTCGCGATTTGCCACTGACCTTGCTCGATGGCAAATCCCATCTGGCCTTGGCCGCGTGCGATGCGGTGTTGATTGCCTCCGGCACCGCAACGCTTGAAGCGCTGCTGTACAAGCGGCCGATGGTGGTCGCCTATCGCCTGGCGCCGCTGACGTTCTGGATTCTCAAGCGCATGGTGAAAAGCCCCTACATTTCGTTGCCGAACCTGTTGGCCCAGCGTCTGTTGGTGCCCGAGTTGTTGCAGGACGATGCCACGGTCGAAGCGCTGGCCCAGACCTTGTCGCCGCTGATCGAGGGTGGGGAAGAGCAGACCCGCGGTTTTGACGAGATTCACCGGACCCTGCGTCTGGATGCCTCCAACCAGGCTGCTGACGCAGTGCTGAACCTGATCGGCCAAGTAAAATGAGTAAAACGAATATGCAGATGGGGCTGGATTTCACCTTGGTCGCTGAAATCGAAGAGTTGGTTGCCGGTGTCGATGAAGTCGGTCGCGGCCCGCTCTGTGGCGCGGTGGTGACGGCGGCAGTGATCCTTGATCCGAACCGCCCGATCCTCGGCCTGAACGACTCGAAGAAACTCACCGAAGCCCGTCGCGAAAAGCTCTACGACGAAATCTGCGAAAAAGCCCTGAGCTGGTGCATCGCTCGCGCCGAAGTCGAAGAAATCGACGAACTGAATATCCTGCACGCCACCATGCTGGCCATGCAGCGTGCGGTCGCCGGGCTGCACGTTCAGCCGAAGCTGGCGATGATCGACGGCAACCGTTGCCCGAAACTGCCGATGCGCTCCGAGGCCGTGGTCAAGGGCGATAGCAAGGTTCCAGCCATCGCCGCCGCATCGATTCTGGCCAAGGTCAGTCGTGATCGGGAAATGGCCGCATTCGAATTGATCTACCCGGGTTACGGCATTGGCGGGCATAAAGGCTATCCGACCCCCGTTCATCTGGAAGCGCTGGCACGGCTTGGGCCGACCCCGATTCATCGGCGTTCGTTTGCCCCGGTGCGGTTGGCGTATGAGGCGCTAGAGAGCGCCGTAGAGAGTTAGTCGCAAGGCTGATTTTTTTTACCAAGGCCCGGTACAATCCGGGCCTTGTTGTCTTCATGTTTATAGACAGGATCACTATGCCGGCTTCATTCGTTCACCTACGCCTGCACACTGAATACTCCCTGGTCGACGGTCTGGTGCGGATCAAACCGCTGGTCAAGACCCTGGTCGGCATGAACATGCCTGCCGTAGCGGTCACCGACCAGAACAACATGTGTTCCCTGGTCAAATTCTATAAAAACGCCATGGGTGCCGGGATCAAGCCGATCTGCGGCGCCGACCTGTGGCTGTCGAACAAGGATCCGGACAACCCGCTGAGCCGGATCAGCCTGCTGGTGATGAACGCCGAAGGCTATCGCAACCTTACCGAACTGATTTCCCGCGGTTTTATCGATGGTCAGCGCAATGGCGCGATCATCATCGAACGCGAATGGGTTGCTGAAGCCAACTCGGGCTTGATCATGCTGTCGGCGGCCAAAGAAGGCGAGATCGGCCAGGCCATGCTCAGCGGCAACCCCGCCGAGGCCGAAACCCTGGCCCGCGAATGGATGGAAGTGTTTCCGGATCGTTTCTATCTGGAAATCCAGCGCACCAACCGCCCCAACGATGAAGAACAACTGCACGGCGCCGTGGCCCTGGCCGAGAAGCTCGGTGCGCCGCTGGTCGCGACCAACGATGTGCGCTTCATCAAGCAGGAAGACTTCGCCGCCCACGAAACCCGCGTTTGCATCGGTGAGGGCCGCGCCCTTGACGATCCGCGGCGTTCGAAGAATTACAGCGATCAGCAGTACCTCAAAAGCGCCGAGGAAATGGCCGAGCTGTTCAGCGACATTCCCGAGGCTCTGGAAAACACCGTCGAGATCGCCAAGCGCTGCAACATCGAAGTGAAGCTGGGCACGCACTTCCTGCCCAACTTCCCGATCCCCGATGGCATGACCATCGACGAGTACTTCCGCAAGGTGTCCTTCGACGGCCTGGAAGAGCGCCTTAGTGTACTGCTGCCCAAAGACACCACCGAAGACTACGAGGCCAAGCGTCAGGTCTATGTCGACCGGCTGAATTTCGAGCTGGATATCATCATCCAGATGGGGTTCCCCGGCTACTTCCTGATCGTGATGGACTTTATCCAGTGGGCCAAGAGTAACGGTGTACCCGTGGGCCCAGGCCGTGGATCGGGTGCCGGATCGCTGGTGGCCTACGTACAGAAGATCACCGACCTCGATCCGCTGGAATATGACCTGCTGTTCGAACGATTCCTTAACCCGGAACGGGTATCGATGCCCGACTTCGACGTCGACTTCTGCATGGACGGTCGTGACCGGGTAATCGACTACGTAGCCGAGAAGTATGGCCGCAACGCGGTAAGCCAGATCATCACCTTCGGTTCCATGGCGGCGAAGGCTGTGGTCCGCGACGTGGCGCGGGTGCAGGGCAAGTCCTATGGCCTGGCGGATCGTCTGTCGAAGATGATTCCGTTCGAAGTCGGCATGACCCTGGAAAAGGCCTACGAGCAGGAAGAGATCCTGCGTGACTTCATCAAGGTCGATGAAGAGGCCGCGGAAATCTGGGAGATGGCCCGCAAGCTCGAAGGCGTTGTGCGTAACGTCGGCAAGCACGCCGGTGGTGTGGTGATCGCACCGACCAAGCTGACCGACTTCTCGCCGATCTATTGCGACGAAGCCGGCGACGGCCTGGTAACCCAGTTCGATAAGGATGATGTCGAGGCGGCCGGCCTGGTGAAGTTCGACTTCCTCGGTCTGCGGACCCTGACGATCATTGACTGGGCGCTGAAAACCATCAACCGCGAGCGCGCCAAGGTCAACGAACCGCCGCTGGATATCGCGTTCATCCCGCTGGATGACAAACCGACCTACACCTTGCTGCAAAAAGCCGAAACCACGGCCGTGTTCCAGCTCGAATCCCGGGGCATGAAGGAGCTGATCAAAAAGCTCAAGCCCGACTGCCTGGAAGACTTGATCGCACTGGTGGCGCTGTTCCGTCCGGGGCCGCTGCAATCGGGCATGGTGGACGACTTCATCAACCGTAAGCACGGCCGCGCCGAGCTGGCGTATCCGCACTCGGACTACCAGTACGAAGGCCTCAAACCTGTACTGGCACCGACTTACGGCATCATCCTGTATCAGGAACAGGTGATGCAGATTGCCCAGGTCATGGCCGGTTACACCCTCGGTGGTGCGGACATGCTGCGTCGAGCCATGGGTAAGAAAAAACCCGAGGAAATGGCCAAACAGCGTGGTGGCTTCATTGAAGGTTGCGCCACCAACAACATCGATGCGGACCTCGCCGGTAACATCTTCGACCTGGTAGAAAAGTTCGCCGGTTACGGCTTCAACAAATCCCACTCCGCCGCCTATGGCCTGGTGTCGTACCAGACCGCGTGGCTGAAGGCGCACTACCCGGCGCCGTTCATGGCCGCGGTACTCTCGGCGGATATGCACAACACCGACAAGGTCGTGACCTTGATCGAAGAAGTGCGGACCATGAAGCTGCGTCTCGACGCGCCGGACGTGAACACCTCCGAATTCAAGTTCACGGTGAACGACGAAGGCCGGATCATTTACGGTCTTGGTGCGATCAAGGGCGTGGGCGAAGGCCCGGTCGAGGCGATCACCGAAGCGCGTCTGGCCGGTCCGTTCAAGGATCTGTTCGATTTCTGCGCACGGGTCGACCTCAAGCGTATCAACAAGCGCACCCTCGACGGTTTGATCCGCAGCGGTGCCCTGGATCGCCTCGGGCCGTATTTCCACGATGAGCAGAAAGCCTACCAGGCCAACATCGACCGCAATCGCGCGGTGCTGCTGACGGCCATGGAAGAAGCGATCAAGGCGGCCGAACAGACCGCGCGCACCCAGGACAGCGGTCACTCCGACCTGTTTGGCGGTCTGTTTGTCGAAGAGGACGCCGACGTCTACGCCAATCACCGCAAGGCCAAGGAGCTGACCCTCAAGGAGCGCCTGAAAGGGGAGAAAGATACCCTCGGCCTGTACCTGACCGGTCACCCGATTGACGAATATGAAGGTGAAATCCGTCGCTTCGCCCGCCAGCGCATCATCGACCTGAAGCCGGCGCGTGATACCCAGACTGTTGCCGGGATGATCATTGCCTTGCGGGTGATGAAGAACAAAAAGGGCGACAAGATGGGGTTCATCACCCTCGACGACCGCTCCGGACGGATCGAGGCCTCGCTGTTTTCCGAGGCGTTCCATTCCGCGCAGTCGCTGTTGCAGACCGACGCGATGGTGGTGGTCGAAGGCGAGGTCAGCAATGACGACTTCTCCGGTGGCCTGAAGTTGCGGGTCAAGCGGGTGATGAGCATGGAGGATGCGCGCACCAATCTGGCCGAGAGCCTGCGCTTGAAGTTGCATGCCAAGGACCTCAAGGGCGATCAGCTACGCTGGCTGGGTGAACTGTTGAAGCGTCACCGCGGTGCGTGCCCGATCACCATGGACTACACCAGTCCCGATGCGAAGGCCTTGTTGCAGTTCGGCGAAGGCTGGCGAATCGATCCGGCGGATGCGTTGATTCAAGCCCTGCGTGACCAGTTCGGGCGAGACAACGTCTTCCTCCAATACCGTTGACGGTCAGTGCTATCAGATTGCCCTGACCTTGACCTGAATTTTTAATCTCGACCTCAACGCGCCCGTCCCTTAAGGTAGGGCGCGAATAGACAACCGGCCGGCCCAAGAACCCTTGGGACTCGACCCAAGACGGACGCCTATGAACCCGAATTTTCTAGATTTCGAACAGCCGATCGCCGACCTGCAAGCCAAGATCGAAGAGTTGCGCTTGGTCGGTAATGACAATTCGCTGAATATCGGCGATGAGATCTCCCGCCTGCAGGACAAGAGCAAAACGCTGACCGAAGACATCTTCGGCAAGCTGACCAGCTGGCAGATCGCACGTCTGGCGCGTCACCCGAAACGTCCGTATACCCTGGACTACATCGAACACATCTTCACCGAGTTCGACGAACTGCACGGTGACCGTCACTTCTCGGACGACGCTGCCATCGTTGGCGGTATTGCCCGTCTGGACGACAAGCCGGTGATGATCATCGGTCACCAGAAAGGCCGTGAAGTGCGCGAGAAGGTTCGCCGCAACTTCGGCATGCCGCGTCCGGAAGGCTACCGCAAGGCTTGCCGCCTGATGGAAATGGCCGAACGTTTCAAAATGCCGATCCTGACCTTCATCGACACCCCGGGCGCTTACCCTGGCATCGACGCTGAAGAGCGTAACCAGAGTGAAGCGATTGCCTGGAACCTGCGTGTCATGGCCCGCCTGAAAACCCCAATCATCGCCACCGTGATCGGTGAGGGTGGTTCCGGTGGTGCACTGGCGATCGGTGTCTGCGATCAGTTGAACATGCTGCAATACTCGACCTACGCGGTGATCTCGCCGGAAGGTTGCGCTTCGATTCTGTGGAAAACCGCCGAGAAAGCACCGGATGCCGCGGAAGCAATGGGCATTACCGCCGAGCGCCTCAAGGGCCTGGGCATCGTGGACAAGGTGATTGGCGAGCCATTGGGCGGCGCGCACCGTGACCCGGCGGCTGCTGCCGCATCGATTCGTGCTGAGCTCAGCTCGCAACTGGCGATGCTGAAGAAGTTCGATAACGACGCGCTGCTGACCCGTCGTTATGAGCGTCTGATGAGCTACGGTCTCTGATCTGACGCTGTTTCCCGGCTGACAATAGAAACCCCTGTGGGAGCGGGCTTGCCCGCGAAAGCGATGTAACATTCAACGAATTTGTTGGCTGTTCCGCCGCCTTCGCGGGCAAGCCCGCTCCCACATTGATTTGGGTGAAGTGTTCAATATGAGTCAGCCAAAGATTGATTTGCCTTCCAGGCTTTTGCTGAATCTGAAACCATGGCGCAATGCTGCGACCTGGCGCATCGCCTTCTCCGGCGGCCTCGACTCCACCGTCCTGCTGCACCTTCTTGCACACCTGGCAAAAACCGAATCCCTGCCGGCGCTCAGCGCCATCCATGTCCATCACGGCCTTCAAACCGTGGCCGATGCGTGGCCGGAACATTGTCGTACTGTGTGCGCTGCGCTGGGCGTGCCGCTGCAAGTGGTTCGCGTGCAGGTGCAACCGGGTGCCAGCCTTGAACGTGCAGCCCGGGATGCGCGGTATCACGCCTTCACTGAAACCGTTCAGGCCAACGAAGTGCTGCTGACTGCCCAGCACCGCGACGATCAGGCGGAAACCCTGTTGTTTCGCTTGTTGCGCGGAGCGGGCGTGCGCGGATTGTCCGCAATGCCGCGTCAGCGCCCGTTGGGCAAGGGGCATTTGCTGCGGCCATTGCTTGATGTCACGCGCGCTGAACTGGAGGCTTATGCCAGTGCGCATGGCTTGAGCTGGATCGAAGATCCCTCGAACCAGGATCGGCAGTACTCGCGCAATTACCTGCGGCATCAAGTCATGCCCGTGCTGATCCAGCGCTGGCCGCAAGCGGTGGCAACCATGGCCCGCAGCGCGGCGCATTTGACTGAAGCGCAGGGGCTGCTCGAAGAACTGGCGGACATGGATTTGCGTGAGGCCAGCTCTGCCAGTGAGTTTGCCTGGCTGGGCTTGCGATCCCTTGAACTGGCGCCGCTTGCGCAATTGTCTGATGCCCGGCAGCGCAATGCCTTGAGTCACTGGCTCGAACCGCTGACCCGCCTGCCGGATACCGACCATTGGTCGGGTTGGGAAAATCTGCGCGACGCCACCGGCGATGCCTGCCCGGTGTGGCGGCTGGCGGATGGCGAACTGCACCGTGCAGGCGGACGCATTTGGTGGCTGTCCGGTTGCTGGCTGCGCACTGTGCCTTCTGCTGGGGCGTGGCAAAGTCCAGCATCGCCTCTGATATTGCCGGATAACGGTGTACTGAGTGTCACCGGGCAAATCCCCGATGGCCCGCTGCATATCCGCTATCGTGAAGGGGGAGAGGTCATGGCATTGCCAGGCCGCGGTCATCGGGACCTGAAACGTTTGCTCAATGAAAGCGCTGTACCGTCCTTCGTGCGCGGCAGATTGCCGCTGCTCTACAAAGACGGGCAACTGCTGGCGGTAGCGAACCTCAAGGGACTCGATGGTGGTGCGCTCGGCGACTGGCATTTGCATTGGCAGCCACTGAACGAAGATCAAGGTTTGAGCTGAAAGGGGCTTTCCGGTAGACTACGCTCCCTTCTTGATACAACTTCTGTGGATTCGCCTGAATTGCAGGAGTTGCCGATTACCAAGCAGTCTTTGCTGGGCGATTCCAAAAAATGTGTAGCGAGCAACGAACCGGTGTTTCATTTTCCGGTCTGTCCCAACGCGGCGGTTTTTTCGAAAGGTGCACTGTGATTAATGCAGGTGATCGGGGGCTTCGGCCTTCCTTCGCTTTCCCCGGCGGCTCGGACCGCTTTAACGCAGACTTCTAGGGTTTTTCATGACGCGCTACATATTCGTCACGGGCGGTGTTGTTTCTTCATTGGGGAAAGGCATTGCATCGGCATCATTGGCGGCCATCCTGGAGGCGCGGGGACTTAAGGTCACCATGCTGAAGCTGGACCCGTACATCAACGTCGACCCGGGCACCATGAGCCCGTTCCAGCACGGTGAAGTGTTCGTCACTCATGACGGCGCCGAGACCGACCTGGACCTGGGCCACTACGAGCGGTTCATCCGCACGACCATGACCCAGAACAACAACTTCACCACTGGCCGTGTCTACGAACACGTCCTGCGCAAAGAACGCCGTGGTGACTACCTGGGTGCAACCATCCAGGTGATCCCGCACATTACCGACGAAATCAAGCGCCGCATCATCAAGGGTGCTGGTGACGCTGACGTGGCAATGGTCGAGATCGGTGGCACCGTGGGTGACATCGAGTCGCAACCGTTCCTCGAGGCGATCCGCCAACTGCGTTTCGAAGTCGGCGCCAAACGCGCGATGCTGATGCACCTGACACTGGTGCCGTACATCGCCACTGCCGGCGAAACCAAGACCAAGCCAACCCAGCACTCGGTGAAGGAACTGCGTTCCATCGGCCTGCAACCAGACGTGCTGGTCTGCCGCTCCGACCACCCGATCGATGTGTCGTCGCGTCGCAAGATCGCGCAGTTCACCAACGTTGAAGAACGTGCGGTGATCGCGCTGGAAGACGCCGATACCATCTACAAGATCCCGGGCATCCTGCACTCCCAGGGCCTGGACGATTTCGTCGTCGAGCGTTTCGGCCTGCAATGCGGCGGTGCCGATCTGTCCGAGTGGGAAGCCGTGGTCGACGCCAAGCTCAACCCTGAGCACGAAGTCACCATCGCCATGGTCGGCAAGTACATGGAGCTGCTGGACGCCTACAAGTCGCTGATCGAAGCGATGAGTCACGCCGGCATCAGCAACCGTACCAAGGTCAACCTGCGCTACATCGATTCCGAAGACATCGAGAACCAGGGCACCGCGCTGCTCGAAGGCGTCGACGCCATCCTGGTACCAGGCGGCTTCGGTCTGCGTGGCGTTGAAGGCAAGATCACTGCCGTTCAATACGCTCGCGAAAACAAGGTTCCGTACCTGGGTATCTGCCTGGGCATGCAAGTGGCCGTTATCGAGTTCGCACGTAACGTGATGGGCTGGAAAGACGCCAACTCCACCGAGTTCGATCGTGCAAGCGGTCACCCGGTCGTGGGCCTGATCACCGAGTGGGAAGATGCCACCGGCGCTGTCGAAACCCGTACCGAAACCTCCGATCTGGGCGGCACCATGCGCCTGGGCGCGCAGGATTGCCTGCTGGAGCCGGGTTCCCTGGTCCACGGTTGCTACGGCAAGGACGTGATTGTCGAGCGTCATCGTCATCGCTACGAAGTGAACAACAACCTGCTGCCGAAAATCATGGAAGCCGGTTTGAAAATCTCCGGTCGTTCCGGTGATGGCGCACTGGTTGAAGTGGTTGAAGCTCCGGATCACCCATGGTTCGTCGCTTGCCAGTTCCACCCTGAGTTCACCTCGACGCCGCGTGACGGTCATCCGCTGTTCAGCGGTTTCGTCAAGGCAGCGTTGGTTCAACACCAGAAGAAGGCGTAACCCCGATGGCACAGAAGATCATCCGCGTCGGCGACATCGAGATTGCCAACGACAAACCCATGGTGCTGTTCGGCGGCATGAACGTGCTGGAAAGCCGTGACATGGCCATGCAGGTTTGCGAAGAGTATGTGAAGGTCACCGAAAAGCTCGGTATCCCTTACGTGTTCAAGGCCAGTTTCGACAAGGCCAATCGGTCTTCTGTGACCTCCTATCGTGGTCCTGGCCTGGAAGAGGGCATGCGCATCTTCCAGGACATCAAGCAAGCCTTCGGCGTGCCGATCATCACCGACGTCCACGAGCCTGATCAGGCTGCAGTCGTCGCTGAAGTCTGCGACATCATCCAGTTGCCGGCCTTCCTGTCGCGCCAGACCGACCTCGTGGTCGCGATGGCCAAAACGGGCGCTGTGATCAACATCAAGAAAGCCCAGTTCCTCGCCCCTCAGGAAATGAAGCACATCCTGAACAAGTGCGTGGAAGCGGGTAACGATCAGTTGATCCTCTGCGAGCGTGGTTCGAGCTTTGGCTACAACAACCTGGTCGTCGACATGCTCGGCTTCGGCATCATGAAGCAGTTCGAATACCCGGTGTTCTTCGACGTGACCCACGCGCTGCAAATGCCTGGTGGTCGCTCCGATTCCGCCGGCGGTCGTCGCGCCCAGGTCCTCGATCTGGCAAAAGCCGGCATGAGCCAGTCCCTGGCTGGCTTGTTCCTCGAAGCTCACCCGGATCCGGACAACGCCAAATGCGACGGTCCTTGCGCCTTGCGCCTGGACAAACTGGAGCCATTCCTGGCCCAGCTCAAGGCTTTGGACGAACTGGTGAAGAGTTTTCCGACGGTAGAAACCGCGTAATCCTCAATTCTCCGGTAAAGTACCGCACGATTTAACGCTCAGGCCCTCGGGCCTGAGCCTTGTCGTCTGCAAGACTGCCCGCTGCACCCACTTGCCGACGATCAAAGATTTCCTACAGCTGCGTCGTTTTCGTCAACTTTGGAGTGTTTACAACAATGGCTAAAATCGTCGACATCAAAGGTCGTGAAGTTCTCGACTCCCGTGGCAATCCCACCGTGGAAGCGGACGTGCTTCTCGACAACGGCATCATCGGCAGTGCCTGCGCGCCGTCCGGTGCTTCCACTGGCTCGCGTGAAGCGCTCGAGCTGCGTGATGGCGACAAGAGCCGTTACCTGGGCAAGGGCGTCCTGAAGGCCGTAGCCAACATCAACGGTCCGATCCGCGACCTGTTGAAAGGCATGGACCCAAGCGACCAGAAAGCGCTCGATCTGGCAATGATCAAGCTCGACGGTACCGAGAACAAAGGTTCCCTGGGCGCCAACGCGATCCTCGCCGTTTCCCTGGCCGCGGCCAAGGCAGCAGCACAGGACCAGGACCTGCCGCTGTACGCTCACATCGCCAACCTGAACGGCACTCCGGGTGTCTACTCGATGCCGGTTCCGATGATGAACATCATCAACGGCGGCGAGCACGCCGATAACAACGTCGACATCCAGGAATTCATGGTTCAGCCGGTTGGCGCCAAGTCTTTCTCGGAAGGCCTGCGCATGGGCACCGAGATTTTCCACCATCTCAAAGCCGTGCTGAAGGCCCGTGGCCTGAGCACTGCCGTCGGTGACGAAGGTGGTTTCGCGCCGAACCTGGCTTCCAACGAAGACGCACTGAAAGTGATCTCCGAAGCCGTGGCCAACGCCGGCTACAAGCTGGGCACCGACGTGACCCTGGCCCTGGACTGCGCGGCCAGCGAATTCTACGAAGACGGCAAGTACAACCTGTCCGGCGAAGGCCAGGTGTTCACCGCTGAAGGTTTCGCTGATTACCTGAAAGGCCTGACCGAGCGTTACCCGATCATCTCCATCGAAGATGGCCTGGACGAGTCCGACTGGGCTGGCTGGAAGATCCTCACCGACAAGATCGGCGAGAAGACCCAGTTGGTAGGCGACGACCTGTTCGTGACCAACACCAAGATCCTGAAAGAAGGCATCGATAAAAAGATCGCCAACTCGATCCTGATCAAGTTCAACCAGATCGGCACCTTGACCGAAACCCTGGAGGCCATCCAGATGGCCAAGGCTGCCGGTTACACTGCCGTGATCTCGCACCGCTCCGGCGAAACCGAAGATTCGACCATTGCCGACCTGGCCGTGGGCACCTCGGCTGGCCAGATCAAGACCGGCTCCCTGTGCCGTTCCGACCGCGTTTCCAAGTACAACCAACTGCTGCGTATCGAAGAGCAGTTGAACGGCAAAGCCAAGTACAACGGTCGCAGCGAGTTCCGCGGTTAAGCGGTAACTCGTAAAAAAGACACCGGATTGTGTCGAAAAATCGCTACAGCGACGTTTTTGCCACTAATCTGATGCCTTATATGCACAAGCCTGGTTCTTCCAGGCTTCGTGCTATCAGAAGCTTCACGTTTTGGCATGGCTGTCTTTTTTCACTGGATACCCGATATTCGATGCGCAGTCCCAATTGGTTGTTCCTCATCCTGCTTTTGTTGCTGGCTGGCCTGCAGTACCGCCTGTGGGTGGGAAACGGCAGTCTGGCGCAAGTGGCCGAGTTGACTCAGCAGATTGCGGATCAGCAGGCTGAGAACCAGGCATTGCTGGAACGTAATCGGGTGATGGACGCCGAAGTCAGTGAGTTGAAAAAAGGCATGGAGACCGTTGAAGAACGGGCTCGCCATGAGTTGGGCATGGTCAAGGACGGTGAAACCCTTTACCAGTTGGCCCAATGATTAATTCGTTACCGGCCTTCTGGGCCGTGATCCCTGCCGCGGGCGTCGGTGCCCGTATGGCCGCGGACCGTCCCAAGCAATACTTGCAACTGGGCGGGCGCACTATTCTCGAACACAGCCTTGGCTGTTTCCTTGATCATCCATGCCTGAAAGGTCTGGTGGTCAGTGTTGCTGTTGATGATCCTTATTGGCCGAACCTGGCGTGTGCCAGTGATCCGCGTATTGCCCGGGTCGAGGGCGGCGCCGAACGATCCGGGTCGGTGCTCAATGCCTTGCTGTACTTGCATGCGCAGGGCGCCGATGATGAGGATTGGGTACTGGTTCACGATGCCGCACGGCCGAACCTCAGTCGTGACGATCTGGACAAGCTGCTGGCTGAACTGGCTGACGATCCCGTGGGCGGGCTGCTGGCGGTTCCGGCGCGGGATACGCTCAAGCGAGTCGACAAGCACGGTCGTGTGGTCGAAACCGTGGACCGCAGCGTGATCTGGCAGGCCTACACGCCGCAGATGTTTCGCCTTGGGGCGTTGCATCGGGCTTTGGCGGACAGTCTGGTGGCCGATGCCGTTATTACCGACGAAGCCTCGGCGATGGAGTGGGCCGGTTCGGCACCACGCCTGATCGAAGGGCGATCCGATAACCTCAAGGTTACGCGTCCTGAAGACCTTGAATGGTTGAGGCAGCGTTGGGCCAATCGCCACTGATTGACATTGGTTTTGTGCTGCCCCCAATCGCGAGCAAGCTCGCTCCCACAGGGTTTGCTGGCGTTTACAAGATTTGTGTTCGACCTCGTCCACTGTGGGAGCGAGCTTGCTCGCGATAGCGGTAGTCCGGGCGCTGAGATCTTGCTGACGCGCCAGCTAGCTTCGATACTCCGGCCGCTCGGCCAATCCCACCTTCAAAAAATCCACCAGCTTGCGCACCTTCGGCGACAAATGCCGTTGCTGCGGATACAACGCCCAAACCGCCGTGTTCGGCGGTTGATGTGCCTCCAGCAGCGAAATCAACGCGCCGCTATTCAAATGCTCCAGCACGTAATAGTCCGGTAACTGACATAACCCTACGCCTTGTAGCGCAGCATCCAGCACCGCTTGCCCACTGTTGCAGCGCCAGTTTCCTTGCACTCGTTGCGAAAATTCCCTCCCGTTCTGCTCCAGTTGCCAGAGGTCCGAGCTGCCGATCAGGCAGTTGTGGCGGCTCAGCTCCGACAGGCTGTGCGGGCGACCGTAGCGTTCAAGGTAGGAGGGCGATGCACAGAGAAACATGCGTCGCGGCGCGAGGCGGGTGGCGACCAGCCGTGAATCCTGCAAGCGCCCGAGGCGAATCGCCAGATCCAGGCCTTCGTGCACCAGGTCAAGCTGGCGATTGCTCAGTTCGATGTCGATGCGCAGTTGCGGATACAGCCCCATGAAGCGGGTCACCAGCGGCACGATGAAGCGCTCGCCGTAAGCCACGGCGCAGGTCATGCGCAGCATGCCCTTGGGTTCGCTGGTCAGGTCGCCGACCGCTCGCAATGCCTCTTCGCGGCCATCCTGCAAACGCTGGCAATGTTGCAGGAAGGTTTGCCCGGCCTCGGTCAGCGTGACCCGGCGGGTACTGCGGTAGAGCAGGCGAGTTTGCAGGCGTTCTTCGAGGCGTACGATTTGTCGACTGATATGGGAGGAAGAAACCCCCAGGCGTTGCGCAGCAGCGGTGAACTGGCTGCATTCGGCAACGGCGACAAACTCGTCGATCCCTTCCCAGCGATTTTCGGACATCAATGATTATCCCTGTGCGGCAATAATATTTTGCATTTGCATCGATTATTCATCGTTGAGCCATGTATTACACTCACTGTCTCGTTTAAATTCACCGGAGAGTCACCATGATCAAGTCGCGCGCCGCCGTTGCCTTCGAGGCCAAGAAGCCCCTCGAAATCGTTGAAGTCGATGTCGCCATGCCCAAGGCCGGCGAAGTCTTGCTGCGCGTGGTGGCCTCTGGTGTCTGCCATACCGATGCCTACACCTTGTCCGGTGCTGATCCGGAAGGCATCTTCCCGTCGATCCTCGGCCATGAAGGGGGTGCGATCGTGGAAGCGATTGGCGAGGGCGTGACTTCCGTTGCGATCGGCGACCATGTGATCCCGCTGTACACTCCGGAATGCCGTCAATGCAAATTCTGCCTGTCGGGTAAAACCAACCTCTGCCAGGCAATTCGCGCGACCCAGGGCAAAGGCCTGATGCCGGACGGCACCTCGCGTTTTTCCTACAAGGGCCAGCCGATTTTCCACTACATGGGCACTTCCACGTTCTCCGAGTACACCGTGCTTCCGGAGATTTCCGTTGCGAAAATCGCCAAGGAAGCGCCACTGGAAAAAGTCTGCCTGCTGGGCTGCGGTGTCACCACCGGCATCGGCGCGGTACTCAACACGGCCAAAGTGAAACCGGGTGATACCGTGGCCATTTTCGGCCTCGGCGGCATCGGTCTGTCGGCTGTCATCGGTGCTGTCAAAGCCAAGGCTGCCCGCATCATCGCCATCGACATCAACCCGGCGAAATTCGAGATCGCTAAACAGCTGGGTGCAACCGATTGCGTGAACCCGAAAGACTTCGATCGCCCGATCCAGGAAGTCATCGTCGACATGACCGACGGCGGCGTGGATTTTTCCTTCGAGTGCATCGGCAACGTGCAACTGATGCGTGCGGCACTGGAGTGCTGCCACAAGGGCTGGGGCGAATCGGTCATCATCGGCGTTGCCGGTGCCGGTCAGGAAATCTCGACCCGTCCGTTCCAGCTGGTCACCGGCCGCGTCTGGCGGGGTTCGGCGTTCGGCGGCGTGCGCGGCCGTACCGAGTTGCCAAGCTATGTGGAAATGGCCGAGACCGGTGAGATTCCGCTGGATACCTTCATCACCCACACCATGGGCCTGGAAGATATCAACAAGGCGTTTGACCTGATGCATGAAGGAAAAAGCATCCGCTCCGTCATCCATTTCTGAGGTCCGCCATGAGCCTGGAAAACATCTCCTGCCAGAAAAGCTTCGGCGGCTGGCACAAACGCTATCGCCATCGCTCGGAAGTGCTCGGCTGTGACATGGTGTTCGCCGTGTACCTGCCTCCTCAAGCGGAGCAGGGCGGCAAGCTGCCGGTGTTGTACTGGTTGTCCGGCCTGACCTGCACCGACGAGAACTTCATGCAAAAGGCTGGCGCCATGCGCATGGCCGCCGAGTTGGGACTGATCATCGTCGCACCGGACACCAGCCCTCGCGGTCCTGATGTGCCGGGCGATCCGGATGGCACCTGGGACTTCGGTCTCGGCGCCGGGTTTTACCTGAATGCCACCCAGGAGCCTTGGTCGCGCCACTATCGGATGCATGACTATGTCGTGCAGGAATTGCCGACCTTGGTCGAAGCCCATTTTCCGGCGTCGGACAAGCGCGGCATCAGTGGCCATTCCATGGGCGGCCATGGTGCGCTGGTCTGCGCATTGCGCAATCCGGGGCGCTATCTGTCGGTGTCGGCGTTCTCGCCAATCAACAACCCGATGGATTGCCCGTGGGGGCAGAAAGCCTTCTCCCGTTATCTGGGAGAGGACCGTTCGAAATGGCGCGAGTGGGATGCCTGCGCGTTGATTGCCGAGGCCGATGAAAAGTTGCCGCTGTTGGTCGACCAGGGTGATCGCGACGATTTCCTCGCCAGCCAGCTCAAGCCGGAAGCCCTGCAGCAGGCGGCCAAACTGGCGGGTCACCCGCTGACGTTGCGCCTGCAACCGGGCTATGACCACAGCTATTTCTTCATTGCCAGTTTCATAGACGACCACTTGCGGCATCACGCGCATGCTCTAGGTGCCTAATGCAGGTAGAATCACGCCCTGACAAAAATCGGGGCGTTTTTTTATGCGTATTGGCCACGGCTATGATGTGCACCGTTTCGCTGAAGGCGATTTCATCACTCTGGGCGGCGTGCGCATTGCACACAGCTTCGGGCTGCTCGCTCACTCTGACGGTGACGTCCTCTTGCACGCCTTGAGCGATGCCTTGCTCGGCGCCGCGGCGCTGGGCGACATCGGCAAGCACTTCCCGGATACCGACCCGCAATTCAAGGGCGCTGACAGCCGTGCGCTGTTGCGTCACGTCGTCGCACTGGTCCATGCCAAAGGCTGGAAAGTCGGCAACGTCGATAACACCATCGTCGCCCAGGCGCCGAAAATGGCCCCGCATATCGAATCGATGCGCGCGCTGATTGCCGCGGATCTTCAAGTAGAGTTGGATCAAGTGAACGTGAAAGCTACCACCACCGAAAAGCTCGGCTTTGTCGGTCGCGAAGAAGGCATTGCCGTGCACTCCGTTGCCTTGTTGCTGCGCGCATGAACGAACTGCAACTGCTCGGCCCGCGGGCCTATGGTGAACCCCTCGGCACCGCGGTACTGAAAGCCATTGCGGAAGATTTCCAGGTCGACGAAGTCCTCGACATTCCCCTCAGTGGCGAAGGCGAACACCTGTGGATCTGGGTGGAAAAGCGTGGTTTGAACACAGAAGAAGCGGCGCGGCGGATTGCCAAGGCTGCCGGCGTGCCTTTGCGCACCGTCAGTTATGCCGGGCTCAAGGACCGTCAGGCGTTGACTCGCCAGTGGTTCAGCGTGCAATTGCCGGGCAAGGCCGACCCTGATCTGTCGGCCGCGCAAAACGATACGCTGACGATCCTCAAGACCGCCCGCCACAAACGCAAACTGCAACGCGGTGCGCACTCGGCCAACGGTTTTACGTTACGCCTGACGCAATTCGCTGGCGACAAGGCTGCGCTTGAAGAGCGTCTGCAACTGATCGCCAAACAAGGCATCCCCAATTATTTTGGCGCCCAGCGTTTCGGCCATGACGGCGGCAACGTCGTCGATGCTCGCGCCTGGGCCGCGCGCAAGGCCTTGCCGGAGCAGCGCAATGTGCGCTCGCGTCTGCTCTCCACGGCGCGCAGTTTTCTGTTCAATCAGGTGCTGGCCGCGCGTGTCGCCGATGGCACCTGGCAGCGTGCCCAGGTGGGCGATCTGCTGGCCTTCACCGACAGTCGCAGCTTTTTCCCGGCAGGCGAAGCCGAGTGCAGCGACCCGCGCCTGGCGATTCTCGATCTGCACCCGACCGGTCCGCAGTGGGGCGAAGGTGACTCGCCGGCCACGGGCGTTGTCCATGAACTGGAGCAGGCTATCGCCGCACGCGAAGCGGATTTGCGTGACTGGTTGATCAACGCCGGTATGAGCCACGAACGTCGCATCCTGCGGCTGCCCATTGGCGGGCTGACGTGGCATTATCCCGAGCCTGACATTCTGCAACTGGAATTCATCCTGCCGGCCGGATGCTTCGCCACCGTATTGGTGCGTGAGCTTGTTGATCTGGTGCCGGTGGGGCAGACGGACAGCCCATGCGTATTCTGATTTCTAACGACGATGGGGTAACCGCACCCGGTCTCGCCGCGCTTTATGCTGCGCTGGCGGATTACACCGAATGCGTGGTTATCGCCCCGGACCAGGACAAAAGCGGCGCCAGCAGTTCGCTGACGCTCGACCGTCCGTTGCACCCGCAAACCCTGGCCAACGGCTTTATCAGCCTCAACGGCACGCCCACCGATTGTGTGCACCTGGGCCTCAACGGCCTGCTGGAGCGCGAAGCGGACATGGTGGTTTCCGGGATCAACCTGGGCGCGAACCTGGGGGACGATGTCCTGTATTCCGGCACGGTGGCGGCGGCCCTTGAGGGGCGTTTCCTGAAACACCCCTCGTTTGCCTTTTCGCTGGTCTCACGCCAGGTAGATAACCTTCCCACAGCTGCCTATTTCGCGCGCAAACTGGTTGAAGCCCATGCTGACCTGGATCTGCCACCGCGTACGGTACTGAACGTGAACATTCCCAATTTGCCGCTGGACCGCATCCGCGGTATCCAGCTGACCCGCCTGGGCCATCGCGCCCGTGCCGCGGCACCGATGAAAGTGGTGGATCCGCGGGGCAAGTCCGGTTACTGGATCGCTGCGGCCGGGGATGCCGAAGACGGTGGCCCGGGTACCGATTTCCATGCAGTGATGCAGGGTTATGTTTCGATCACGCCGCTGCAACTGGATCGCACCTTCAATGATGCCTTCAGAAGTCTGGACGGCTGGCTGGAGGGGCTGCGCTGATGGGTCGCGAACAAGACGATATGCTGCGTCGCGGCATCGGCATGACCTCCCAGCGAACCCGGGAGCGGCTGATCCAGCGCCTGTACGAGGAAGGTATCTCCAACGCCAGGGTGCTGGAGGTCATTCGCCGGACCCCGCGCCACCTGTTCGTCGACGAAGCGCTGGCGCACCGTGCCTATGAAGACACGGCGCTGCCGATTGGTAATAACCAGACCATCTCCCAGCCTTATATGGTGGCGCGCATGAGCGAGCTGCTGCTGGAGGCCGGTCCCCTCGACAAGGTGCTGGAGATCGGCACCGGGTCGGGTTATCAGACGGCGGTGCTGTCGCAACTGGTCGAGCGTGTGTTCTCGGTCGAGCGCATCAAGGTTCTGCAGGACCGGGCAAAGGAACGCCTGGTCGAACTGAACCTGCGCAACGTGGTGTTCCGCTGGGGCGACGGCTGGGAAGGCTGGCCGGCACTGGCGCCGTACAACGGGATTATCGTCACCGCAGTGGCCACCGATGTGCCCCAGGCTCTGCTTGACCAGTTGGCACCGGGAGGCCGGATGGTGATCCCGGTCGGGGCCGGCGAAGTCCAGCAATTGATGCTGATCATCCGCGAGGAACAAGGTTTTTCCAGGCATGTTCTGGGGGCGGTGCGCTTCGTGCCATTGCTCAATGGGCCACTGGCCTGAGCATTTGTTTCGGCACGCTGAATTCTCTTCGATTGCCTTTGTCTTACAGCGGCATTGTTCGGTTGAACGGGATTCATCGTCAGGCAGCAAACGTGTGCGCGACACCGATTCGCCACATTAAAGGTAAAGCGTGCACGGCTCGTTATACTTGCGACAGTTCATTGCCGGACTCCGGTATTTCACATTTTCAGCCACCACAGAGGGAGCGGCGGGTGAGTCTCACAGTCATTGCGCAGCGTATGAGTAAAACGAGCTTTCAGCGCCTGGTGACTGGCCTTGTCTTGAGCACGTTGCTGGTCGGTTGTTCCAGCAACAAGTCCAGCGATGTTCGTGTCCTGGACCGCAACAATGCCGCGGCTCAGCGTCCAGCCGTAACCACCGGACAATACGTCGTTCGGCCCAAGGACACCCTGTTCTCCATCGCCTTCCGTTACGGCTGGGACTACAAGGCCCTGGCTGCGCGTAACAACATTGCTGCGCCTTACACCATCCGTCCGGGTCAGACGATTCGCTTTGATGGTCGTACCGATTCAACGTCGACAGCGGTGGTCAGTTCGTCCAGTTCAACACCTTCGTCGTCGAGTAAAACCACGGTCATCCGTCGTCCGGTAAACGGTGCGACCACCAGCACAACGACGGTTTTACCGTCCGTCGCCAACAAGCCAGCACCCGCTCCGTTGCCCCCTCCCGGGCCAGCCCCGACGGGCTGGGGATGGCCATCTAATGGCATTCTGATCGGGAAATTCTCTTCAAACGGTAGTTTGAATAAAGGAATTGATATCGCCGGTGATTTGGGACAGCCTGTTTTAGCTGCGTCTGATGGGACGGTGGTGTACGCCGGGAGTGGCTTAAGGGGCTACGGCGAACTAGTGATCATCAAACACAGCGAAACTTACGTCAGTGCCTACGGACATAACCGCAGGCTGTTGGTTCGGGAGGGGCAGCAGGTCAAGGTCGGACAGACAATTGCCGAAATGGGGTCAACGGGTACAGACCGGGTGAAACTGCATTTTGAAATTCGCCGCCAGGGTAAACCTGTAGATCCGCTGCAATTCCTGCCACGTCGTTGATCGCTTACCAGCCTGTTCCGTCGCGTAGAGGGGACAGGCTCCAGCGTTGCCAGGGATGAAGGCGCCGCTTGAGCTTGAGGTCGAACTCACCAAAGGACTATAACAATGGCTCTCAGTAAAGAAGTGCCGGAGTTTGACATCGACGATGAGGTTCTCCTGATGGAGAGCAGCATCGATACGGATTCGATGTCGAATGATGAAGGGGCGGCTCCACCTTCCGTTCGTGCCAAATCCAAACACTCCGCATCGTTGAAACAACACAAGTACATTGACTACACGCGGGCACTTGATGCCACGCAGCTGTATCTCAATGAAATTGGTTTCTCTCCCCTGCTGTCCCCCGAAGAAGAAGTTCATTTTGCGCGCCTGTCGCAAAGTGGCGATCCTGCCGGGCGCAAACGCATGATTGAAAGTAACCTGCGGCTGGTGGTGAAAATCGCCCGGCGTTACGTCAATCGTGGGCTGTCGCTGCTGGACCTGATCGAAGAGGGCAACCTCGGCTTGATCCGGGCGGTGGAGAAGTTCGATCCGGAACGCGGTTTCCGCTTCTCGACCTACGCGACCTGGTGGATTCGCCAGACCATCGAACGCGCAATCATGAATCAGACCCGGACCATCCGGCTGCCGATCCACGTGGTCAAAGAGCTGAATGTGTACCTGCGGGCTGCGCGGGAACTGACGCAAAAACTCGACCATGAACCCTCACCCGAAGAAATCGCCAACCTGCTGGAAAAACCTGTGGGAGAGGTCAAGCGTATGCTCGGCCTTAACGAACGGGTTTCTTCGGTCGATGTCTCGCTGGGTCCGGATTCGGATAAAACCCTGCTCGATACCCTGACTGACGACCGTCCAACCGATCCATGCGAACTGTTGCAGGACGACGACCTGTCCCAGAGCATCGATCAATGGCTCTCGGAACTGACCGACAAGCAACGCGAAGTGGTTGTACGCCGCTTCGGCCTGCGCGGTCATGAAAGCAGCACCCTTGAAGACGTAGGCCTGGAAATCGGCCTGACCCGGGAACGGGTTAGACAGATTCAGGTGGAAGGCTTGAAGCGACTGCGCGAGATCCTGGAAAAAAATGGTCTGTCGAGCGAGTCGCTGTTCCAATAAGGCGCTCACTGCGATGGCACGAAAAACCCCGACTGGCTCGGGGTTTTTTATTGCCTGGCCAAGAGACCGAATCCCCTCGGGATTCTGGTTTCCTGCTGTAAGCCTTGGCTTACTCTTGCGTAAGTGTTCGTTATTTTTACACTCTGGCAGTCGTCCATGTTGAACTCTGACTGTATCTATCTTTTTGATTTATATAACTATTTTTTATTATTAATGACGTGTGACAGTTGGATTTCGCGCCAAAGGGCGATTGATCCAAGCGGGGAAAGGTCTAGTATTCAGGTTGTGTCGATGGACAGGCACGTCCTTCATGGATGAGGGATATGGATATCGCAGGACGCGATTCATCAGGACGATGAAAAGGAACACAGGGAATAGGGAAAAAATGTGGGCGGGTCAAACCGCCCCTTTTTTTGCCTGCAGAAAAGCAAAAAAGGCCCTTGTGAGGCCTTTTTCGCGAACGCGGGGGTAATCAGCGTTCGAGGTCTGCGATCTTGCCTTTCTTGCCATCCCACTCTTCAGCGTCGGGCATCGAATCTTTCTTCTCGGTGATGTTTGGCCAGATATCGGCCAACTCAGCGTTCAGCTCGATGAAGTTTTCCATGCCGGCCGGAACCTCATCTTCGGAGAAGATAGCCACGGCAGGGCATTCAGGTTCGCACAGCGCGCAATCGATGCACTCATCCGGGTGAATCACCAGGAAATTCGGGCCTTCGTAAAAGCAGTCCACCGGACAGACTTCTACGCAGTCGGTGTACTTGCACTTGATGCAGTTGTCGGTGACGACGAAGGTCATTTCTAATTTTCTCCTCAGGCGCGGCTTGCTGCGCCCCTTCTCGTAGGGGTCGCCAGGTTCGGGAGCGATAGTCTGCTGGCCAGGCTATTAGCCAGCAGCATCCCAAACCGCGCGAGATTCTAACAGCTTGCAAGCCGCTGCGTTAGATCCGTGTCTTTAGTGTATAGAGCATTTCGAGAGCACGACGTGGCGTCATGTCGTCCAGATCGAGCTTGGCCAGGTCATCCAGCACCGGATGCGGCAGGCTGGCGAACAGGTCGCTTTGCAGCGGTGCGGCCGGTTTGCCTTTGGCCGGTGCAGGTGTTTCATGGGGCAGGGCGGTGTCTTCCAGGCGGCTCAAATGCTCGCGAGCGCGCGTGATGACTTCACTCGGTACGCCTGCCAGCTGCGCAACGGCCAGGCCATAACTCTGGCTGGCCGGCCCGGGCAGCACGTGGTGCAGGAACACGATGCGCTCGTTGTGCTCAGTGGCATTGAGGTGCACGTTGGCCACCAGCGGTTGTGCTTCCGGCAGGACGGTCAGTTCAAAGTAGTGGGTGGCGAACAGCGTGTAGGCACGCAGATGCGCCAGGCGCTCGGCCGCCGCCCATGCCAGGGACAGACCGTCGAAGGTGCTGGTGCCGCGTCCGACTTCGTCCATCAGCACCAGGCTGCGCTCGGTGGCGTTGTGCAGGATGTTTGCGGTTTCGCTCATTTCCACCATGAAGGTCGAACGTCCGCCGGCCAGGTCATCACTGGAGCCGATCCGGGTGAAGATGCGGTCGACCAGCGACAGTTCGCAACTGGCTGCCGGCACGAAGCTGCCGATGTGCGCCAGGAGCACGATCAAGGCGGTCTGACGCATGTAGGTGGATTTACCGCCCATGTTCGGACCGGTGATCACCAGCATGCGGGTGTTGTCATCAAGGCTCAGGTCGTTGGCCACGAACGGCGTGGTCAGCACTTGTTCGACCACCGGGTGACGACCCTGGGTGATGCGCATGCACGGCTCACTGACGAAGCGAGGGCAGTTCAGGTCGAGGTTCAGCGCGCGTTCGGCAAGGTTGCTCAAGACGTCCAGCTCGGCCAGGGCGCCAGCGGTGTCCTGCAAGGGTGGCAATTGGGAGATCAGGTCTTCGAGCAGCGCTTCGTACAGCATCTTCTCGCGGGCCAGAGCGCGGCTCTTGGCTGACAGTGCCTTGTCTTCGAACGCCTTGAGTTCCGGCGTAATGAAACGCTCGGCGCCTTTGAGCGTCTGGCGGCGAATATAGTCGGCCGGTGCCGATTCCGCCTGCTTGCTTGGCAGCTCGATGAAGTAGCCGTGGATGCGGTTGTAACCGACCTTCAGGTGCGACAGGCCGGTGCGGGCCTTTTCCCGTGCCTCGAGGTCGATCAAGAATTGCCCCGCGTTTTCGCTGAGCGACTGCAGTTCGTCGAGTTCGCTGTCGTAGCCGGTTTTCAGCACGCCGCCGTCACGAATGACTGCGGGCGGGTTGTCGATGATAGCTTTTTCCAACAGTGCCGCCAGTTCCGGGTAGGTGCTGGTGATGGTGGCGAGTTGTTGCAGGTGCGGGGCTTCGAGCTCCGTCATTGCCACTTGCAGTTCCGGTAGTGCGCCGAGGGCGTCACGCAAACGGGCGAGGTCGCGCGGGCGGGCATTGCGCAGGCCGATCCGCGCAAGAATCCGTTCGATGTCACCGATTTCCTTGAGCTGCGGTTGCAGCCTTTCGAAGCGGTAACCGTCGAGCAGGCAGGTGATCGAGGTCTGACGCGCCAACAGCACCGTCAAATCGCGTAATGGGCGATTCAGCCAGCGGGTCAGCAGACGGCTGCCCATGGCGGTCTGGCAGCGGTCCACCACCGATTGCAGGGTATTGTCGCGGCCGCCGGCCAGGTTGGTGTCGAGCTCCAGGTTACGACGGCTGGCGCCATCGAGCACTACGGTGTCGTCCAGGCGCTCATGACGCAGGCTGCGCAAATGGGGCAGGGCGGTGCGCTGGGTTTCCTTGGCGTAGGCCAGCAGGCAACCGGCGGCGCCGATCGCCAGGGTCAGGTTTTCGCAGCCAAAGCCCTTGAGATCCTGGGTCGAGAATTGCTGGCACAGGCTTTTGAGCGCCGAATCGCGCTCGAAGTCCCACGGCGCACGACGACGCACACCACGGCGTTTTTCCGCCGGCAAGTCTTTGGGCCAGTCATCCGGAATCAGCAGTTCTACCGGGTTGACCCGCTCCAGCTCCGCCAGCAGATTTTCCCAACCCTTGATTTCCAGCACGCTGAAGTTGCCACTGGTGATGTCCAGCACCGCCAGGCCGAACAGGCGCTCATCACCCAGGACGGCGGCGATCAGGTTGTCCCGACGCTCGTCGAGCAGCGCCTCGTCACTCACCGTCCCCGGTGTGATGATGCGCACGACCTGACGCTCCACCGGCCCTTTGCTGGTCGCCGGGTCGCCGACCTGCTCGCAGATCACCACCGATTCGCCAAGCTTCACCAGTTTTGCCAGGTAACCCTCGGCGGCATGGTAAGGAATCCCGCACATCGGAATCGCCTGCCCGGCCGACTGCCCGCGGGCCGTCAGGGTGATGTCCAGCAACTTGGCGGCTTTCTTCGCGTCTTCATAGAAGATCTCGTAGAAGTCGCCCATGCGGTAGAACATCAGCTGGTCCGGGTGCTGGTTTTTCAGGCGCCAGTACTGCTGCATCATCGGGGTGTGGGAGGACAGGTCGGAGACGGCTTTATTCATCGGATTGTCAGGACGCTCGTTGAAAGAGATGGGGCAAAAGCGGGGCAACGGCCGGGCTTTTCCGCGATGGGCGCAAGGTTACCATGGGCGGTCTACCCGACGCAGGCATCACGGCCGGGTGACTCCTTTGCCATTTAAAATCTGGATATGCATGGGTTATGCAAATCAGCATTGTCTTCTTCGAGAAGAGCAAGCACTATGCGCGTTATGCAAAAACGCAACGTATCTACCGTATTAAGAGCATTGCTCGATCAGCACGGGATCTCCCCCACGGAGCTTCACCGTCGAACCGGCGTGCCTCAATCCACGCTCTCGCGCATTCTCAGCGGGAAAATCGTCGATCCTTCGGATAGGCACATTTCGAAAATTGCCGACTATTTTTCCGTGAGTACCGACCAGTTGCGAGGTCGCGCGGACGTCGCGTCTGCCGCTAATGCCGGGCGCACTCCTGTGCATTCGGAACTCAAGGATATAAGTCTGTGGGACGACGATACCCCTGTCGATGACGACGAGGTGTCGGTTCCCTTTCTTCGCGAGGTTGAATTGGCCGCGGGATCAGGAAGATTCGTCATCGAGGAGAGCGAGCGCTCCAGCCTGCGCTTCGGCAAACGAAGCTTGCGCCATAACGGCGTGCAGTTCGACCAGGCCAAATGCGTGACAGTGCGGGGCAACAGCATGTTGCCGGTGCTGCGCGACGGCGCCACGGTCGGGGTCAATGCCGGCAAGTGCGGCATTGGCGATATCGTTGACGGCGACCTTTATGCAATCAATCACAACGGCCAACTACGGGTGAAGCAGCTTTATCGTCTGCCGACCGGAATCCGTCTGCGCAGCTTCAATCGTGACGAACATCCAGACGAAGATTACACCTTTCAGGAAATCCAGGAGGAGCCGATTGTTATCCTCGGACATGTCTTCTGGTGGGGCATGTACGCCCGCTAACACCCCCTGCGTTCAGATAAAACCCGCTTCCCGAGCGGGTTTTTTTCGTGTGCTGAAAGCATCGGATTGTCTTCTTGTATGCGTTTGCGCATTGACTTAATATGCATAAATGCATAGTCTTGTTGCCTATCTATTCAAGAACACGGAATGACCGTTCACTCAAAGGAGGCATGAAATGACCGCTGAGCAATATGCGTTGCTGGACATGCCTTTGTGGCTGGTCATCAGCCTGCCAATACTCGGTGGTGTTGCCGGTGAAATGTGGCGTGCCGATAAAGAGGGCGTTCGTGGCTGGCCCCTTGTCCGGCGCCTGAGCCTGCGGTCTGGCTCCAGCATGATCTGCGGCGTCTCGGTCATCATGCTGCTGCACGCCGCCAATGTTTCCATCTGGGCTGCCTGTGCGGGTGGTTGTTTAGCGGCGATGGCCGGGACAGACGTGGTTCTAGGGTTGTATGAGCGTTGGGTGGCCAAGCGTATGGGGGGCGGACATCTTCCGTCCGGTGACGTCGAAGATTGATTCCCCGACAGGCCTTTTCCAGAGCCTCTGGTTCTTTACATTTTGATCGGTCCCGTCGCTTGCAAGTGCGGTCTGCTCGTGTACGGTTAACCTCATCCCGCCCGATCAGGAGATGACCGTGAACGAAATCACCCAGCTCGCCGCCGAACTCGGCAGACGCCTGCAGGTTCTCAATGCCCACGTCACCACGGCGGAGTCCTGCACCGGCGGAGGCATCGCCGAGGCTATCACCCGTATCCCCGGGAGTTCGGCCTGGTTCGAGGCCGGTTATGTCACCTACTCCAACCGGCAGAAAACCCTGCAACTGGATGTCCCGGTGGAGTTGTTCACCACCGTGGGCGCGGTCAGCCGCGAGGTGGTCGAGGCCATGGTCCGGGGGGCGCAGAAGAAAAATAGCGCGTATTTCTCCGTGGCGGTCAGTGGTATCGCCGGTCCGGATGGTGGAACGGCGAACAAGCCGGTTGGCACGGTGTGGCTGGCCTGGGGCGTCGGAGATCAGGTGTTCTGCGAGCGGCAGCACTTCCCGGGTAATCGCGACGACGTCCGCCGACAAACGGTGAAGGCCGCGCTAGAGGGGCTGCTGCGGTATGCCGCGGCAGAAATCTCAAATCAGGGGTAGGCGATCCGGAAACGCTGTGGAATAATACTGGCTACTTATACAGGTGTTGGCCGTCAGGCCTTATTGATTACGTGAGGACTTTAATGGACGACAACAAGAAGAAAGCCTTGGCTGCGGCCCTGGGTCAGATCGAACGTCAATTCGGCAAGGGTGCCGTAATGCGTATGGGCGATCAGGACCGTCAGGCGATCCCGGCCATCTCCACTGGCTCTCTGGGGCTGGACATCGCTCTCGGCATCGGCGGTCTGCCAAAAGGCCGTATCGTTGAAATCTACGGTCCTGAATCTTCCGGTAAAACCACGCTGACCTTGTCTGTGATCGCCCAGGCTCAAAAAGCCGGCGCGACCTGCGCATTCGTCGACGCCGAGCACGCCCTCGACCCTGAGTACGCCGGCAAGCTGGGCGTCAACGTCGACGACCTGCTGGTTTCCCAGCCGGACACCGGCGAGCAGGCCCTGGAAATCACCGACATGCTGGTGCGTTCCAACGCGGTTGACGTGATCATCGTCGACTCCGTGGCCGCCCTGGTGCCAAAGGCTGAAATCGAAGGCGAAATGGGTGACATGCACGTGGGTCTGCAAGCCCGTCTGATGTCCCAGGCGCTGCGTAAAATCACCGGTAACATCAAGAACGCCAACTGCCTGGTGATCTTCATCAACCAGATCCGTATGAAAATCGGCGTGATGTTCGGTAGCCCGGAAACCACCACCGGTGGTAACGCACTGAAGTTCTACGCATCGGTTCGTCTGGACATCCGTCGTACCGGCGCGGTGAAAGATGGTGATGAAGTCGTCGGTAGCGAAACCCGCGTCAAGGTTGTGAAGAACAAGGTAGCCTCGCCGTTCCGCCAGGCCGAGTTCCAGATTCTTTACGGCAAGGGCATCTACCTCAACGGCGAGATGATCGACCTGGGTGTTCTGCACGGTTTCGTCGAGAAGTCCGGCGCCTGGTATGCCTATGAAGGCACCAAGATCGGTCAGGGCAAGGCCAACTCGGCCAAGTTCCTGGCAGACAACCCGGAAGTCGCGGCAAAGCTGGAGAAGCAACTGCGTGATAAGCTGCTGTCGCCTGCATCGGTTGCGGACGCCAAAGCTTCTGCGGTCAAAGAGACCGAAGACGACCTGGCTGACGCTGATATCTGATCGAAGCGATGACCGCCGTACTCGATACACTCGTCGCGGTGCGGCGAACCGCAATGGACCTGCTCGCACGGCGCGAGCACGGTCGTGTCGAGCTGACGCGTAAACTGCGTCAGCGCGGCGCCATCCCCGAAATGATCGAAACAGCACTCGACCGGTTGACGGAAGAGGGGTTGTTGTCCGAAACCCGTTACCTCGAAAGTTTTGTTTCCTACCGTGCCCGTTCCGGTTATGGCCCTTTACGCATTCGTGAAGAGTTGGGCCAGCGTGGTCTGCAGCGCACCGATATTGAACTTGCCCTGCGAGAGAGCGGTATCGACTGGCAGGAGCAATTGATCGATACCTGGCGGCGCAAGTTCTCCGGACAATTGCCGGCAGACGCCCGGGAGCGAGCCAGGCAAGGCAGGTTCCTGGCGTATCGGGGATACTCCATGGAAATGATCAACCGCCTGTTCAGCGGTCGAGGGATGGACGATTGAACTGAAACGGCCTGCTATTTCGATAGCGGGCCGTTTTTTTATGCCTCACGAAACCTTTGACGGCTCCCGGGTGCGTTGTTGTACCTGGGGTTTTGATTGTGCCCAGTTTTCCGGCAGGTTGATGTAGTCCACAAGCTCGCGCAAGCGGCCATGATTGCGGGCGTTGAAGTTGAAGACCAGTCGCGCCAGATGGCTGAACTCGGCTTCGTCGTGTTCCTCGCCGCTGTAAGTGTGCTGATGGAAATGATCGCTCAGGCACAGGTCGGCGAAAGCCTCCTGCATGTGTTCGAGTGCGTGGTCGCTGAGTGTGTGATTCATGCGAATCAGGAACTGGTGCTTGAGCCAGCGACTGGAGTGGAAGTTACTGTAGAACTGGTTGATGTGCTCTACCGCTTCTTCGACGTTGTAGACCAGTTTCACCAGCTTCATATCAGTGGGCAGGATGTAGTGGTTTTCTTCCAGTTGCTGGTGAATGAAGTCCAGTGCGCCTTGCCAGAATTTGCCACCCGGTGCGTCGAGCAGCACCACGGGCACCAATGGACTCTTGCCGGTCTGGATCAACGTCAGCACTTCCAGCGCCTCATCCAGCGTACCGAAGCCACCCGGGCACAGCACCAGGGCGTCGGCTTCCTTGACGAAGAACAGCTTGCGGGTGAAGAAAAAGTGGAAGGGCAGCAGGTTGGTCGTGCCGTCGACAGTGGGGTTGGCATGCTGTTCGAAGGGCAGGGTGATGTTGAAACCCAGGCTGTGTGTCAGGCCGGCGCCTTCATGCGCGGCGGCCATGATGCCGCCACCGGCGCCGGTAATGACCATCATGTCCGAGCGCGTCAGAGCGGCGCCGAGTTCCCGGGCCATGCTGTAGAGCGGATGTTCCATGGGCGTACGGGCCGAGCCGAATACCGTGACCTTGCGCCGCCCCTTGAATTGTTCGAGTACGCGGAAAGCCTGTTCCAGTTCGCGCAGGGCTTGCAGGGTGATTTTGGCATTCCAACGGTTGTGGTCTTCCTGGGCCATGCGCAGCACGGTCAGGATCATGTCGCGGTAGATCGGGGTGTTCGGGCTGTTGGGTGAAATCAGCTTGAGCTGTTCTTCGACCTTGCTGATGAGGTCATGGCCGCTTTCTTCAAAATGACGGCTCAGGAGGTCATTCGGTTGGTAAGGCATTCAACTTCTCCTTCTGCACAGAACCCTCGGCCCGACAACGTACGTCGGTGCCACGACACTTCATGTGTCGCTGTCTGCCCAGGCCCATGCCTGGGCGATCTACTTGACCCGAAAGGTATCGGATCATCCAAACAGGCTCTGTTTTCCCTTGGATGAAAGAAACGTTCGCACAACACGACAAGCGACGGCCAGCCCCTTTCCAGCCTGAAAGAGTGAACGTGGATACCCTGAAATCTAGACCTTTACAGTGATTTGCGCTGTCTTGATCATTGCGCCACAAAGTCTTTCCTGGCAACCGCTTATTGACGATTTGCAAGGTGCTTTCACCGCTCGTCTGAACGTACGTCGCATGTGCGGCACTCTGATTTACTAAGTTACAGGTGTCACACGACAGCTTTGCGTCAACGGCAGGGCGCACGGTACAAGCGGTTCAAGGATTTATCGCTCAAACATGAGTGAAGTGCAGGGAGGCGGGAAACCATGACCAGAGTCGTTCTGGAGATCGATACGCAACTGTATCGATTGCTGAAGGCATCAGCCGAGACCCATCAGTTAAGTCTCGAAGAGGAGTGCTGCCGACGTTTGCGCGGTGGCGAACGTCGTTCGCATTACTTGCAGGCGCTGCTGGCGGAATTGCGCGCCGAAGATGAACAACGACGCGCCAATACCCGGTGATTACTTTTTCTTCTTCGCCGGTTGCAGGCAATCCGATTCCTGGAAGCTCGCGGAGCCGACCGGGCGGTTGGTCTTCACCTCGGTGAAGTCGTAACGCATGATCGCGCCCTTGGCCATCAGCTTGCGAAACCCTTCGTTCCTGCAGACAGAAGCTCCCAGCTGGAAGTACACGGCTTTCGGGTCTGCACGCATCTTGTCGGCGTGGCTGCTCTGCACGCTCAGATGGTTGATCAGCTGTTTGCCTTCAACGGTGTAGCCTTGATCGAGTATGTCTTCGTTGATCGCTCGTGGAGTGCCGACGCTGCTCTGGGTGGCGACGTTTTGCAGCATTTTGCTCAGTTCCGTGTCTTTCAAGGACGCAGCCTGAGCGTTGAAGGACGACGCCAGCAAAATGGCCGCGGTAGGAACGATAAGGCGCAGCATGAAACTCTCCTGGTTCAGTGATGGGGGTTGGACCCGTCACGTGACTGTGCGTTCAGTGGCGGCGAATTATAGGGGAGGCAGGCTGGACGGTACAGGCTTGCGCCGGGCGCTCTGGTAAACTGCTGGCACTTTTTACCCTGTCGAGTGTTTTTCGTGTCGATTTCCCTTCTCTGTGGGCGTTGCCCGCCATGAGTCATACCCCTGCGCGCTTTGCCTTGAATGCCGTAGCCCGCTTGCGCGATCAGCGCGAGGAGGAAGGCATCAAGCCGATTCAGGCCCGCGGCTGGCGCGCACCGCGCTGCCGTGACTGCCGGGTGATCGAGAGCCATTGCCTGTGCGCATGGCGTCCGCAGGTCGCTACCCGCTCCGGCGTGTGCCTGATCATGACCAACAAGGAAGTGTTCAAACCGAGCAACACCGGTTGGCTGATCGCCGACGTGGTGCCTGACAACCATGCCTTCATCTGGTCCCGTACCGAGATCGATCCGAAGTTGCTGGCGCTGTTGTCCGACCCGCAATGGCAGCCTTACCTGGTGTTTCCGGGTGAGTACGTCGAACCTGAGCGCGTGACAAACAGCGTGGACGTCGATGGCACGAAGCGCCCGCTGTTCATTCTGTTGGATGCGACCTGGACAGAAGCGCGAAAGATCTTTCGCAAGAGCCCCTATTTCGACCGACTGCCGATCCTCAGCCTGCTGCCGGAGAAACTCTCCCGCTACCGGTTGCGCCGCTCGACCCGCAGCGAGCATCTGTGTACGGCGGAAGTGGCGGCGCTGTGCCTCGACCTTGCAGGCGATGTCGCCGCAGCATCGGCGCTGGATGCCTATTTCGATGTGTTCAGCCAGCATTACCTCGACGCCAAACACCAGTTGGACATGAACGTTTCGACCCCGGCGCACGCCGAGTTGATGCCCTATGTCCGGTCGGTCACCCCATTGATGGACTGATTGTCGCGCATACTGCAATAAAGTGTACCGGCCATGCTGCTTGACCACCCCGGCTTCGCTGGGCATGCTTGGCGCCGATTAGGGTGCGGCCGGAATTTTCGACGCCGTTTTTTGCGTTGAGCGTGCCTTGTCAGTGCAGCTCCGTGGCTGTGTCTTGACTTGCTTTGGCGAGGTCCGAATGCATCGGGCGGCCCATGAAAAAACAGGATCATTTGAAAAATGGCCACATACGAAATCCTGATTGCCGATGACCACCCACTTTTTCGTAGTGCCTTGCATCAAGCGCTGACCCTGGGCCTTGGCCCGGACGTCCGTCTGGTGGAAGTGGCGAGCATCGCCGAACTGGAAGTCCGCCTGACGGAAAAGTCCGACTGGGATCTGGTGCTGCTGGACCTGAACATGCCGGGGGCCTACGGTTTTTCCGGACTGGTCCTGCTGCGCGGGCAGTATCCGCAGATTCCGGTGGTCATGGTCTCGGCCCAGGAAGAGCCGACCATCATGGTCAAGTCTCGTGAATTCGGCGCCAGTGGCTTCATTCCCAAATCCAGCGACTTGAGTGTGATCCAGAAAGCTGTGCGTGCGGTTCTCGATGGCGACGTGTTCTGGCCGCCGCAGGCGTTCGAAGCGGTCAGCGTCTCGGATGAGGCCAAGGCGGCCAGCGAAGGTCTTGCCAGCCTCACCCCGCAACAATTCCGCGTGCTGACGATGGTCTGCGAAGGCTTGCTGAACAAGCAGATCGCCTACGAGCTCAGTGTTTCCGAGGCGACTATCAAGGCGCACGTGACCGCGATTTTCCGTAAACTGAATGTGCGGACCCGGACCCAGGCTGCGCTGCTCTTGCAACAACTTGAGTCAATTTCCAGCCATTAAAGGCTGGCAAATTCACGCTTTTTTGACTTTGGTTGAACTAGCTTTCCCACTTCTTTTTTGTCAGTTGCCCACTCTATGTCACCTTTCAAAGGCCAGACCGGCCTGAAACGTATTCTCAATGCTTCCGGTTATTCGCTGGACGGCCTGCGTGCAGCCTTCACCGGTGAAGCCGCCTTTCGGCAATTGGTGTTGCTCAACGTCATCCTGATTCCTTTGTCGTTCTTCCTGAATGTCAGCCGGGTCGAACGGGCGTTGTTGATCGCGGTATGCCTGCTGGCGTTGATCGTCGAGTTGCTCAACTCGGCCGTGGAAGCGGCCATCGACCGCATTTCCCTTGAGCGGCACCCGCTGTCCAAGAATGCCAAGGACATGGGCAGTGCCGCCCAGGCCGTGGCATTGAGCATGATTGCCCTGGTGTGGGCGGTGATTTTGCTCTAGGCGATCGTCGGCAGCACGATCTCGTCGCTGCGCTGGACCCCGGCGGTGAAGGCGCGGCACAGATCGAGGAACTCGCGCATCGCCGAGGTCTGATATTTCTGTTTATGCCAGATGAAATAGAACTGTCGCGCCAGATCCAGATCCGGCGTCTCGACAGGCACCAGGCTGCCGCGGCGGAATGCGTCGCGCAAAGCCAGCCTGGAAATGCAACCAATCCCCAAACCAGACTCCACAGCGCGTTTGATCGCTTCGGTGTGCTCAAGCTCGAGGCGGATGTTTAACGAAGTGCGGTGATGGCGCATGGCTTGATCGAAGGTCAACCGCGTGCCTGAACCCTGTTCGCGCAAGATCCAGGCTTCGTGGCTCAACTCGTCCATGGTGGCTGTGCCACGCTTGGCCAACGGATGCTGAGGGGCGCAAAACACCACCAATTCGTCCTCGACCCAGCTTTGCACTTCGATGTCCGGGTGGCTGCAGTCGCCTTCGATTAGACCCAGATCAATTTCATAGTGGGCCACTTGTTGCACGATATTGGCAGTGTTCTGCACATGCAGCTTCACCTGGCTTTCCGGGTGGCGCTGCATGAAGCTGCCGATCAACAATGTGGCCAGGTAGTTGCCGATGGTCAGGGTCGCGCCCACGGCCAGCGAGCCGAAACCGGACTTGCCGTTGAGCAGGTCTTCGATTTCCTTGGCCTGGTCCAGCAGCGCCACCGCTTGCGGCAACAGTTGTTTACCGAGGGCGTTCAGACTCAACCGTTTGCCGGCACGGTCGAACAACTGGCAGCTGCACTGGCGCTCCAGTTCGGTGATCGAGGTGCTCGCCGCCGATTGCGAGAGGTTGAGCAGGCCCGCGGCGCGGGACACACTTTCCTGCTGGGCGACGGCGACGAATACTTGAAGTTGACGGAGAGTAAATCGCATATCGATATAACCGATAACCCTTATCTTAATAATCCATTTAACAGATATTGTCTCTGCCTTTAGAATGCGATGCAATTGCGCAGAGCTGGCTTTTTTTGCAGAGCAGGCGCCGAACACGCGCAGACAAATCTCCAGGAGTCCCACGTACATGAGCAACATGAACCACGAGCGTGTCCTCAGTGTTCACCACTGGAACGACACTCTGTTCAGCTTCAAGTGCACCCGTGATCCGGGCCTGCGCTTCGAGAACGGTCAGTTCGTGATGATCGGCCTGCAACAGCCCAACGGCCGCCCGCTTATGCGCGCTTACTCGATTGCCAGCCCGAACTGGGAAGAGCATCTCGAGTTCTTCAGCATCAAGGTGCCTGATGGTCCGCTGACTTCGCAGTTGCAGCATCTGAAGGAAGGCGACGAGATCATCATCAGCAAGAAGCCTACCGGCACGCTGGTACTGGATGACTTGAAGCCTGGCAAACATTTGTACCTGCTCAGCACCGGTACCGGCCTGGCGCCGTTCATGAGCGTCATCCAGGACCCGGAAACCTACGAGCGTTTCGAAAAAGTGATCCTGTGCCACGGCGTGCGTTACGTCAACGAAGTCGCTTACCGCGAGTTCATCACCGAGCACCTGCCGCAGAACGAATTCTTCGGTGACGCGCTGCGTGACAAGTTGATCTACTACCCGACCGTGACCCGCGAGCCGTTCGAGAACGAAGGTCGCCTGACCGACCTGATGCGCAGCGGCAAGCTGTTCAGCGACATCGGTCTGCCACCGATCAACCCGCAGGACGACCGCGCCATGCTGTGCGGCAGCCCGAGCATGCTCGACGAGACCAGCGAAGTGCTGAACAGCTTCGGCCTGAAGGTTTCGCCGCGGATGCGCGAGCCGGGTGATTACCTGATCGAGCGTGCGTTCGTCGAGAAGTAAGCAACCACTCAACGGTTCTGCTTTCCCTGTGGGAGCGGGCTTGCTCGCGAAGGCGGTGTGTCAGTCAACGTTAATGTCGACCGACACACCGCCTTCGCGAGCAAGCCCGCTCCCACAGTTGTTTATTGTGTTGAGATGTTTGCGGGAATGACTTCGAGAACGCGAATAACCCCGGCTTCGGGGTAATGCCAACGCACATCGACATCCCAGAACTGCGCGCCGTACTCCCGCTCGGGTGCAGGCGTTTGATAGGCCGGGCGCGGATCTTGCGCCAGGCATTGCTCGATCAACTCGACCAAAGGCTCTGCAAGGCGCTGGGCATGCTCGTGAGCCTGTTGTAGCGCTGTGTCCGTCCACTGCACAGGAATCAATTGCGGCGCAGCGCTGGCGATGCTGTTGACGGCGGTATCGATGATGTCGGCATAGGGCACGTAGGGTTTGATATCGAGAATCGGCGTGCCATCCAGCAGATCGATGCCCGAGATCCACAGCCGGCCGGCTTCGACCTTGTCCAGTTTCACCACCGACTGCCCGATGGCATTGGGGCGGTGGGTGGCGCGGGTGGCGAACACGCCCATGGATTTGTTGCCGCCGAGGCGAGGAGGGCGGACCTTCAGGCGAGGCTTTTCTTCCAGGGCCTGGTGGAACAGGAACAGCAGCCACACGTGGCTGACCTGCTCCAGGCCCTGCACTGCGTCCCCTTGATCGAACGGCGCCACCAGTTCCAGCACGCCACGGGCGGCCGGGGCCAGTTGCGGTTGGCGCGGAATGGCGAACTTCTCCTTGAAGCAGGAGCGCACGAAGCCGATGGGGGAAACGCTGTAGGTCATGGTTTGGGGTCGAGGCGGGAAGAGGGTGGGCATGATAACCCGACCAGCCCAAGTCAGGTGGTGACTGCTCCGGCCTCTTCGCGGGCAAGCCCGCTCCCACAGGTTTTGTGGTCTACCCAATTCCTGTGGGAGCGGGCTTGCCCGCGATGGCCGCACCGCCGATCTACAGACTGAATCCGCCATCCAAAGGAATAATATTTCCGGTCATATAGGCTCCGGCAGTGCTGGCCAGACTGATCGCCAGCGCCGCCATCTCTTCCTCGCGCCCCCAACGCTTCATCGGGATCAACGCCGTATCCTGCGCCAGCGCCTGTTCATCATTGCCAATGTGCTGGGTCATCTTGCTCGGAAAGCGCCCCGGGGCGATCACGTTGACGTTGATGTGCTGGCTCACCAGTTCGCGCGCCAGAATCCTCGACAGTTGGTGCAACGCAGCCTTGCTCGGCCCGTAGGCATACGCCTGTTCGCCGAAGGAGGAAATCCCGGCCACCGATCCGATGTTGATGATCCGCGCCGGATTCGCTTCGGAACCGGCCTTGCGCAGCAGGGGCAGGAATTGCTGGATGCAGTTGAACACCGAGGTCACGTTGAGCTGCATGACCTTCTCCCAGCCCTTGATCGGGTAGCTCTCCAGCGGCGCGCCCCAGGTGGTGCCGGCATTGTTCACCAGAATGTCCAGATGAGTGATCTGCTCGCCCAGGCGGGTGGCCAGTTGCAGGACGCCCTCTTCGGTGGCGAGGTTGGCCGCCATGGCGTGGCAGCGTCCAAGCGCTCCGAGTTCGCCAGCGGTTTGCAGGCAGGCTTCAACGTCGCGGGCGCAGACGTACACGGTGGCGCCCGCCTCGACGTAGGCCTTGGCGATCATCTTGCCGATACCACGGGTGCCGCCGGTCACCAGGGCGGTGCGGCCTTGCAGGGAAAAGTAGGGATGCATGGCGAATCCTTCAGAACTGAGGTCTTTACACCCTAGTCGTCAGCCGCCAGAAGCGGAGCCACTATTTTTGCGCGGAATGAGGGGCCATATGGCCCGGCCTTGAACTGCATGCATGCAGTTCAAGGCCGGCGGGCGTTTACTGCGGGCGAACGCGCAGGGTCAGGCCCTTGAGGAAGTTGCGCAGCAGCTGGTCGCCGCACGGGCGATAGTTGGTGTGGCCGAATTTGCGGAACAGTGCGCTCAGCTCAGGTTTGGACACCGGGAACTCGGCGGCCTTGAGGATCGCGTGCATGTCGTCTTCTTTCAGCTCGAACGCCACCCGCAGTTTTTTCAGGATGATGTTGTTGGTCACCGGCACTTCGATCGGCTGCGGCGGACGGCTTTCGTCCTTGCCGCGTTTGAAGATCACCAGGCCGTCGAGGAAGTGCGCCATGACTTCGTCCGGGCAGCGTACGAAACCTTCCTCGTCTTCCTCTTTCTTGTCGAGGTAGGTCAGCAGGTCCGGCAGGGTCACGTTCATGCCGCCGAGCTTGATGATCTCGATGACTTTCTTGTCGCTGATGTCGAGCATGTAGCGCACGCTGCGCAGTACGTCGTTATGAATCATGTGTGCAGTCCTGATATTCAGCTGTGGGCGTCGCGGCCAGGCGCGGCGCCGAAATGTGTGGCGGCGAGAAAAGCCTTAGAACTTCTCTTTGCCGGACAGGTAGCGCCATTGCCCCAGCGGCACTTTGCCGATGGACACGCCGCCGATGCGGATGCGACGGATGGCGATGACCTTGAGGCCGACCGCCTGGCAGAGCAGGGCGATGATGCCCGGTTGCGGGTTCTTCATGGCAAAGCGCAGGCGGTTCTCGTTCTGCCAGCTGGCCTTGACCGCCGGCAACTCCTTGCCCTTGTAGGTCAGGCCGTGGTTCAGGCGGTTCAGGCCGTGGGCCACCATCTCGCCTTCAACCTCGACCACATACTCTTGTTCGATCTTGTTGGAGTCGGCGGTGAGTTTGCGCAGGATTTTCCAGTCCTGGGTGAACACCAGCAGACCACTGGCGTTGGCCTGCAGGTCGGTGCTGGCGGTCAGGCGCAGGAAGTGCCCGCGCAAAGGGCGCTTGCCGTAACGGTGCTCTTCGCTCAGGGTCTCGGCGCCGAGGGTGGCCATGGCGGTGTCTGCGTCCATGCCGGCTGGCACATTCAGCAGCAGCGTCACCGGTTCCGGTGCAGTGGCCTTGGCTTCGGGATCAAGCTCGACTTTCTGGGTGTCGACCTTGAATTGCGGCTCGTCGATGACCACACCGTCGACGGTGACCCAGCCGCCCTCGATGAACAGCTCAGCCTCCCGACGGGAACAGCCGACGAGTTCGATGAGGCGTTTGGAGAGACGAATCGGGTCAGTCATGTCAGGGCCGTAACAAAAAGGGGGTGGGCATTGTACCTGCCTGGCGCCGGTTAATCCCGGTTCCATTTACGCCGTAAGGTTTTTTGTGGGAGCGGGCTTGCTCGCGAAAGGGCCATCAGCCTCAACATGTATGTTGGCTGACACACCGCCTTCGTCGGAACGCCGCCCGGAGCAAGCCCGCTCCCACATTTGATCTGTGTTGTGTCATCCGTGCCGCGATTTTTGCTGGTTCTGGCGCATACGCATGTGCAGCAGTGGATACGGCTGGCCCATGCCATCGACTTCCGAGCGACCGATGACCTCGAAGCCCTGCTTGAAGTAAAAGCCGAGGGCTTGCGGGTTCTGTTCGTTGACGTCCAGTTCGCAGGCGTTCAAGTGTTCCAGGGCATAGCGCAACAATTTCTTGCCCAGGCCTTGGCCGCGATGGTCCGGGTCGATGAAGAGCATTTCGATCTTGCCGGCCGCGACGCCGGCGAACCCGGTGATGCGCTGGTTCGAATCCTTGGTGCAGATCAGCATCACCGAGTCGAGGTAGCGGGTCAGCACCAGGTTTTTCAGCAGTTCGATGTAGCTGTCTGGCAGAAAGTCGTGGGTGGCACGTACCGAGGCCTCCCAGACCCGGGTCAGTTCTTCGTAGTCGCCGAGTTTCGGCGTGTGGATGACCGAATGCTGACGCATGCCCGTCTGCCCCTTTTGCAGTGGTTGATAGGAATCCTTCCATGTGCAAACGATAGCCGTAAAAAAGCCCCGCATCTCGTCAAGAGAGCGGGGCTTTGCGTATTTTCTGCGTTTAGATCTGTTCAGCCCACAGATCGTATTCGTCGGCGTCGGTCACTTTGCACCAGACCTTGTCGCCCGGCTTGAGGTTGCTGCCGTTGTCGATGAATACGTTGCCGTCGATTTCCGGGGCATCGAAGAAGCAGCGGCCGACCGCGCCTTGCTCGTCGACTTCATCGACCAGCACTTCGATCTCACGGCCAATGCGCATTTGCAGGCGCGCCGAGCTGATGGCCTGCTGGTGCGCCATGAAGCGGTCCCAACGGTCCTGCTTGACGTCGTCCGGGACGACTTCCAGGTCCAGGTCATTGGCCGGTGCGCCTTCTACCGGTGAGTACTGGAAGCAGCCGACGCGGTCGAGCTGGGCTTCGGTCAGCCAGTTCAGCAGGTACTGGAAGTCTTCTTCGGTCTCGCCCGGGAAGCCGACGATGAAGGTCGAACGGATGATCAGGTCCGGGCAGATTTCGCGCCAGTTCTTGATCCGTGCCAGGGTCTTGTCTTCGAAGGCCGGGCGTTTCATCGACTTCAGCACTTTCGGGCTGGCGTGCTGGAACGGGATGTCCAGGTACGGCAGGATCTTGCCGGCGGCCATCAGCGGGATCAGCTCGTCAACGTGCGGGTACGGGTAAACGTAGTGCAGACGAACCCAGACGCCGAGGGTGCTCAGGGCTTCGCAGAGTTCGGTCATGCGGGTTTTCACCGGCGCGCCGTTCCAGAAACCGGTGCGGTATTTCACGTCGACGCCGTAGGCGCTGGTGTCTTGGGAGATCACCAACAGCTCTTTGACGCCGGACTTGACCAGGCGCTGGGCCTCGTCGAGCACGTCACCCACTGGACGGCTGACCAGTTTGCCGCGCATAGACGGGATGATGCAGAAGCTGCAGCTGTGGTTGCAGCCTTCGGAAATCTTCAGGTAGGCGTAGTGGCGCGGGGTCAGCTTGATGCCTTGTGGCGGCACCAGGTCGATCAGCGGGTTGTGGTCCTGGCGTGGCGGCACGACTTCGTGCACGGCGTTGACCACTTGCTCGTACTGCTGCGGACCGGTCACGGCCAGCACGCTCGGGTGTACGTTGCGAATGTTGCCTTCTTCGACGCCCATGCAGCCGGTCACGATGACCTTGCCGTTTTCCTTGATGGCTTCGCCGATCACTTCCAGGGACTCGGCCTTGGCCGAATCGATGAAGCCGCAGGTATTGACCACTACAACATCGGCGTCCTGATAGGTGGACACGACGTCATAGCCTTCCATGCGCAGCTGGGTAAGGATGCGCTCGGAGTCGACCAGTGCTTTGGGGCAACCCAGGGATACGAAGCCAACCTTTGGATTGGCCGGCGCAGGAGTGGTGGACATGTCTAACCTCGGTATTTTGTGACGCCGCTTGCCGGGCAGGGCAAAACCGACGGACGGGCGCTTGAACTGCGCCTCTGATCAAAAAGTGCGCAATTCTAGCGATGAGTCGTTCACTTGACCAGCTTTATGCAGGGAAATACGACGAGTGCTGCGCTATGCTTCGCGCCGTTGGGCTTTACTGATTTTTTACTGTCAATAAAACGTCTGTAACGTGAAGTAAAACAGCGCATGCTGCACGACAAAGCATAGTGCTTCTTTCAAAGAAGCCTGGGTCTGAGAATCAGGAGTGGTGGATGGGTCAGGCAAGTAGTCAGGCTGCCGGTGCCGAACATTCGGCGGTGAAGCCGATCGGCATGCTGGTCGCGGCAGTCGGGGTTGTTTATGGCGATATAGGCACCAGTCCGTTGTACACCCTCAAGGAAGTGTTTTCCGGCGGCTATGGCGTGCCGGTCAACCATGACGGGGTGCTGGGGATTCTGGCTCTCATTTTCTGGTCGCTGATCTGGGTCGTGTCGATCAAGTACATGATGTTTGTAATGCGCGCCGACAACCAGGGCGAAGGCGGGATCATGGCCTTGACCGCACTGGCCCGGCGGGCGGCGGCGGGGCACGCCAAATTGCGCACGTTTCTGGTGGTCTGCGGACTGATCGGCGCAGCGTTGTTCTATGGCGACAGCATGATTACCCCGGCGATTTCCGTGCTGTCGGCGATTGAAGGCCTGGGGCTGGCCTTCGAAGGTATCGACCATTGGGTCGTGCCGCTGTCGGTGGTGGTGCTGGTCGCGCTGTTTCTGATCCAGCGTCACGGCACGGCGCGCATCGGCATTCTGTTCGGGCCGATCATGGTCACCTGGTTCCTTGTGCTGGGTGCGTTGGGCGTCTATGGCATCAGCCAGCATCCGGAAGTCCTGCAAGCGATTAACCCGGTGTGGGGCGTACGTTTCTTCGTGGTCCATCCGGGCATGGGTGTGTCGATTCTCGGCGCTGTGGTGCTGGCATTGACCGGTGCCGAGGCGCTGTATGCGGACATGGGCCACTTCGGCCGCAAGCCGATCGCTCGTGCCTGGTTCATCCTCGTGCTGCCGGCGCTGGTGCTGAATTATTTTGGCCAGGGTGCTTTGCTGCTGGGCGACCCGGAAGCTGCCCGCAACCCCTTCTACCTGTTGGCGCCAAGTTGGGCGTTGATCCCGCTGGTGGGGCTGTCGACCCTGGCGACGGTGATTGCCTCGCAAGCGGTGATTTCCGGTGCGTTCTCCCTGACCCGCCAGGCGATCCAGCTTGGTTACATTCCGCGCATGCACATCCAGCACACCTCCAGCGCCGAACAGGGCCAGATCTACATCGGCGCGGTGAACTGGGCGCTGATGGTCGGCGTGGTGCTGTTGGTGCTGGGTTTCGAATCCTCCGGAGCCCTGGCCTCGGCCTACGGTGTGGCGGTGACCGGGACCATGCTGATGACCAGCATTCTGGTGTCGGCGGTGATCCTGCTGCTGTGGAAGTGGCCTCCGGTCCTTGTGGTGCCGATCCTGTTGGGTTTCCTGTTGGTAGACGGTGTGTACTTCGCCGCCAACGTGCCGAAAATCGTTCAGGGCGGTGCATTCCCGGTCATCGCCGGTTTCGCGCTGTTTGTGCTGATGACCACCTGGAAACGCGGCAAGCAGTTGCTGGTCGAACGTATCGATGAGGGTGGATTGCCGCTGCCGATCTTCATCAGCAGCATTGCCGTACAACCACCCCATCGAGTTCAGGGCACTGCCGTGTTCCTGACGGCGCGGCCGGATGCCGTACCCCACGCGCTGTTGCACAACCTGCTGCATAACCAGGTACTGCACGAGCAAGTGGTGCTGCTGACGGTGGTGTACGAAGACATCCCGCGGGTGCCGCCAACACGACGGTTCGAGGTCGATGCCTATGGCGAAGGTTTCTTCCGGGTGATCCTGCACTTCGGCTTTACCGACGAGCCGGACGTACCGAAAGCGCTGAAGCTGTGTCATCTCGATGAACTGGATTTCAGCCCGATGCGCACCACGTACTTCCTCAGCCGCGAAACGGTCATCGCCTCCAAGCTCGAAGGCATGTCCCGCTGGCGTGAGGCGCTGTTTGCGTTCATGTTGCAGAACGCCAACGGCAATCTGCGATTCTTCAATCTGCCGCTGAACCGGGTGATTGAACTGGGGACGCAGGTGGAGATGTAAGCCCCATCAAAAAGCCCCCGTTGCCATCGCGGCAGCGGGGGCTTTTTTGTGGGCGAGTGCAAAACTGGAAGACTCTGAAGATCCAGTGTGGGAGCGGGCTGGCTCCGGGCGGCGTTCCGACGAAGACGGTGTGTCAGATACATCTATGTCGCCTGACACGCCCCCTTCGTCGGAACGCCGCCCGGAGCCAGCCCGCTCCCACAGGGGATGTGTGGTGTGTGGTGGAATGAAAAAGCCCCCGCAACCGTAAGGCAGCGGGGGCTTTTTGCTGACCGTCAGATCACTCTGTAGCAGCCGTTTCCTTCACCTGCCGCTTCTCGATCACATCCACCAGACGCTTGGCCAGCGCCGGGTAGTTCTCGTCGAAGTGGTGGCCGCCAGGCAGCTTGATGGCTTCGCCCACCGCCGTCTTGTCGGTGCAGCCACTCTCGTCGGTTTCTTCCTCGCCGTAGATGCACACCACTTTGGCGGCTGGCAGCTTGGCCATTTCCGGGCCGGTGGCGGCTTCCTTGCCGGCGTTGCCGAGCCAGCCTTCTACTTCGATCTCGAAGCTGCCGGTGCGGGCGAAGGCCAGCAGGATAATGGCGTCGACGCGTTGCTGTTCCGATTCGGTCAAGCGGTTGTAGATCGCCGGCAGTACGTCGGCACCGAATGAATAGCCGGTCAGGATGAAGCGCTTGGTGCCCCATTTCTGCCGGTAGTGTTGCATCAGTTCGGCCAGGTCCAGCGCGCTTTGCTCCGGGCTCTTGTGCTGCCAGTAGTAGCGCAGGGTGTCGATGCCGACCACCGGGTAGCCGATCTTGGCCATCTCGCCCGCCACGTCGCGGTCGAGGTCGCGCCAGCCGCCGTCACCCGACAGGAACAGGGTCACCGTGTCGCTGGCCTGGCCTGCTGGCACTTCGACCACCGGGATCTGCAGGCCGCCAGCAGCTTTGTCGCCGCCGACGAGGATCTTGCGCAGTTCGTTGTTCAGCACTTGCGGCAGGTTGATGTCGTAGTCGCTGATGCTGGTTTCGGCGTTCGGTTGATCACGCACGAAGCCGGCACTGGTGTCGTCCGGGTTGTCGTTCCACGCGACCAGCCAGTGACCGTGGGCAGCGCTTTTGGGCAGCAGGTGCGTGCAGCCGCCCTTTTCCAGAGCCAGGTCGACGGAGACGGCGTAGGCCTTGTCGTCCTTTTGCTCGGACAACCAGCGCCAGGCCAGCACGGCGCCAGGGCCGATGCCGCTGACCAGCGTCGCCGGGCCTTTCAGTTCTCGCAGGCCCGATTGCAGGGCGCGGCTTTGCAGCAGGCAGTCCTTGGGCAGGATCACCTGGACAATCTGCGCCGAAGCACTGCGGCTCAGGGTGATCAATTGCTTGTCGCTGAGTTTCTGGTCTTCGTTTACCGCCACCAGCACCTGGGCGCGTGGCGTGGTGCCGGGGATGACACGGGTCATCGCCGCACCATCGGCCGGAGTCAGCAATTCGAGGGTCGGTTCCGGTGCCGGGCGTTTCAGGTACCAGAAACCGCCACCGAGAATCAGGGCCACTATCACCAGTGTGCCCAATACATACCGCAAGGAGCGTTGAATCATCAGCGTTTCACCAATCCGGTCAAGCCGCCCGCGATCAGGGCGGCAGTGTCGGCCAGCGCAACCAGCGGATCGAGTCCGGCGGGCACGGCCATATAACGGGGTTCCCAATCAGGCTGGAACTTGTCTTTGAAGCGGCGCAAGCCCTGGAAGTTGTACAGCTGCTCACCACGGCGGAATACCATCGAGCCCAGGCGCTGGGTCAAAGGTGCGCCGCGGCGGGGTTGCAACCCCGACAACGGCACCATGCCCAGGCTGAAACGCGCGTATCCATGGTTTTTATAATGCTGAATCAGGCCGACCATCATGAACTCCATGGTCAGCTTCGGGGCATCCGGGTGGGCGCGCATCAGGTCGAGGCTGGCCAGGTCATGGCCGTAGGTCTCGAGCAGGTTGGCGAACGCCACCGGGCGACCTTCGAAACGGATCACTGCGATGCGGAAGTGCTTGAGGTAGTCATCGCTGAAGCGGCCCAGCGAAAAGCCTTTCTCCCGGACGTTCTTGCCGGTCAACCAGGCATCGGAAATCACCTTGAGTTCATCCATTGGCGCCCGGCCCGGCTCATGGATTTCCAGGGACAGGCCGTCACGGGTGCCTCGGTTCCAGGTGTAGCGCAGGTCCTTCATCTCTTTGCCCTTGGCTTCGAGATCAAAACGCTTGAGGTCGACCCGGGCTTCTTCGCCGAGCTTGATCGCGGTCAGGCCGATGTCCATGTAGTACGGCAGGTTCTCGGCGCGCACTTGATAGAACACGGGACGGGCGTGGTGGATGTCGCACAGGTCGCGGAACTGCCAGATCATTTCCGCCCGTTGCTGGCCCGGGCCGATCGGGTCATACAACGCCACCAGGCTGCGACCGCGACGGGCGTACATCAGGAACGCTTCGTCATTGGGGTGAAACAGCAGCGCCTTGTCACCGGTCAGGGCCAGGCCGCCATCCGGTTGGGCCGATGCCATGAGGATCTTGCTGGCGCGCTCCAGTTCATCGGGCGTCGGCAGGTGAATGACCGGCCGCGCGGTGCGCAGCAGCCAGGTCAGCGATACCACCACCAGTAGCACAGCAGCGCCGAGCAGCGAACGCAGGCCGCGAGGGGCATCGGCGTCGAGGGTGAACTGCCACCAGAGTTGGTGGCTGTACGGAACGTCCTGATAGGCGAACAGCAGCAACCAGATCGATGCACCGAGCACGCACAGGCTGGCCACCAGGTACAACGGCGAGAACGGTACTTCGGTCAGGCGGCTGGGGCGATAGAACGAGCGGCGGAATACCCCGAGCAGGCTCGCCGTCAGCACCATCAGGCTGGCTTCTTCCCAGTCGAAGCCTTTGAGCAGTGAGAGCAGGGCACCGACCAGCAACAGAATGGTGGTCAGCATCCATGCGGCCGACAGCCGGCGACGCAGCCCCTGGGCCAGCAACAGGCAAAGAACGCCGACCAGGCTGGCGCCAAAGTGCGAAGCATCGACCAGTCGATGGGGGATCAGAAAACCGATGTGTTCCAGACGGGTATCGATTTCCGGGGTGGCGCCGGAGAACAGCAGGACAACACCGGACAGGAATACCAGCAGCGCCAGTATCGGGGCCGCCAGGCCTGAGGCCGCGCGCAACGTCTGGCGTGTCTGGAACAGGCGCTGGCCTTCGTTGATCAGCAATAGCAGGCAGGCCACCAGCAAGGGCAGGACCACGTAGATCAAGCGATAGAGCAGCAGGGCGGCCGCCAGTGGCGCAGCGCCAAGGGTGTCGGAAAACGCCGCCAGCAAAATCGCCTCGAACACCCCGACGCCGCCCGGCACATGGCTGAGCACGCCAGCGGCCAGGGCCAGCAGGTAAACCAGAAGGAACGCACCGAAGGGCGGTGCTTCCGGCAGCAGCAGATAGAGCACGATCGCGGCGGCTGCTACGTCGAGGGCGGTGATGATCAATTGCAGGAACGTCAGGCGACGCCCGGGTAGACGCAAGGTGCGGCGCCCGACCCTGACCAGCAGGTTGTCCGGGTAAGGCTGTTCCGGCAGCCGACGACGGTAGATACCGATGGCCAGAACGGCAAACAGCACGAGCACGGCGCTCGCCACCACGCCCAGCAAAGTCTCGGAGAGACCCAGGGCGGTGGACGCAGCTGGCAGGTCGCTGAGCGTCGCCAGGGCGGCCAGCGGCGGCAGGGCGCAACCCAGCGAGAGGCTGGCGAACAGCGTCATGCGGGCGACTTCAGCCGCTCCCAGGCCATGACGGGCATAGAGGCGATAGCGAACCGAGCCGCCCGACAACATTGAAAGACCGATGGCGTTGCCGATGGCAAAGGCCGTGAAACCACCCAGCGCCAACGTGCGCGGTGCCAGGCTCACCCCGGCATAGCGGCTGGCCGACCATTCGTAGCCGAGCAGAATGATGAAGCCCACCACGGTTGCGGCCAGTGCGCCCATCAAGGCAGGTTTCGGAACTTCGAGGATTGAGTCGTGCAGCGCGTAAAGGTCGAGTTCGCTCAACAGGTGGTGACAGGCAATCAGCGCGATCGCGAACAACAGCAGGGTGACCGCCAGGCCAATGGGTTGACGGTATTTGCTCAATCGATCAAGCAGGCGCAGCCGCTCGGCATTGATCGGTTGTGTCGCTGTGACAGTGTCTTGTGAATCAGACGAGTTGGCGCGCATCAATCACCTCTTGGATTGTGCGCGACAGGATGGGGGTATCCAGCCAAGTTACCAATCCCTGCAGAAAAAAATAATCACAAATATTAACGCCTATCACCGGGCAGCGGAGACGGCGCGTCATCAGTCGTGAAGGCTTCAGCGTGCAATAGAGCATAGTCTGAACCCGGCGCATGGGGGCTCCCCAAACGGCTTGCTACACAGTGGCAGGTCATTGTTGCGAAAGGACTTTTTCAACAGATACAAAAAAGGCCACTCTTTCGAGTAGCCTTTTTTGATGTTTGGTTGCGGGAGCCGGATTTGAACCGACGACCTTCGGGTTATGAGCCCGACGAGCTACCAGACTGCTCCATCCCGCGTCTGTGTGGCGGCATTCTATAGAGATACGCCGGGGTGTCAACCGTTAATCCTGAAGCAGGTCAAAAAAACGTTGAATCGCGGCAAACGGTCGCAGGGATGGCCTAAGTTTCGGAATCAGAACGATTTCCGGTTCCGGTTCCATTGAGTGTCCAGGCCTTGTTTCGGCGTTCGGTGCTACAAAACGAGCGCGCACAAAAAAGGCCACTCTTTCGAGTAGCCTTTTTTGATGTTTGGTTGCGGGAGCCGGATTTGAACCGACGACCTTCGGGTTATGAGCCCGACGAGCTACCAGACTGCTCCATCCCGCGTCTGTGTGGCTCATTCTATAGAGATGCGCTCGGGTGTCAACCTCCAATTCCGATAAAACCTCTTCCCGTTCAATCGGTTAGCGTTCAAAAGGGGAGGGCGACCGGTCTGTGAGGCAGGCAGGACAAGGCCTGGGCGTCTATTGAAAGTAATTTTTCGATTGAAAAAATAAATTCACAATCGACTCTTCCTACGATTGGAAAAGAACATTCAGACTACTGGTGCTATATACAGGTGTCGGTGAGATACTGTTTGTCCGGCACGCCATGACGCCTTTTCTTTGCCATGAACACGGCTTTGCTATGACTCAACGCAAGATCATCCACGTCGATTGTGACTGCTTCTATGCAGCCATCGAAATGCGCGACGACCCACGCCTCGCCGGTAAACCACTGGCGGTAGGTGGGGCGGCGGACCGGCGCGGGGTCATCGCCACCTGCAATTATGAGGCGCGAGCGTACGGGGTGCGTTCGGCGATGTCCTCCGGGCATGCCTTGAAGCTGTGCCCGGACCTGACCATCGTCAAGCCACGCATGGACGCCTATAGAGAAGCGTCCAGGGAAATTCACACGATCTTTCGCGATTACACCGAGATCATCGAGCCGCTCTCGCTCGATGAGGCGTACCTCGATGTGTCGGACAGTGCGCATTTCGGTGGTAGCGCAACGCGCATCGCCCAGGACATCCGGCGCCGGGTCTCCAACCAGTTGCATATCACCGTGTCGGCGGGCGTGGCGCCGAACAAATTTCTGGCCAAGATCGCCAGTGACTGGAAAAAGCCCAATGGCCTGTTCGTCATTACTCCGGATCAGGTGGAAGACTTTGTCAGCGGTTTGCCCGTGAGCAAATTGCACGGGGTCGGCAAAGTCACCGCCGACAAGCTCGGCAGGCTGGGTATCACCGATTGCCTGCAGTTGCGCGAGTGGGACAAGTTGGCGCTGGTGCGTGAATTCGGCAGCTTTGGCGAGCGACTCTGGAGCCTGGCCCGTGGGATCGATGACCGCGTGGTGCACAACGACAGTCGTCGTCAGTCGGTCAGTGTTGAAAATACCTACGACGTTGACCTGCCTGACCTGAAGAGCTGCCTGGATAAATTGCCCGAGCTGCTGGAGACCCTGGCGGGTCGTATGGCACGAATCGACAGCAGTTATCGTCCGGGCAAGCCATTCGTCAAAGTGAAATTCCATGACTTCACCCAGACGACATTGGAGCAGGCCGGGGCAGGGCGGGATCTGGGGAGTTATCAGTTGATGCTGACCCAGGCTTTCAATCGCGGCGGTAAACCGGTGCGGTTGTTGGGGGTTGGCGTGCGGCTGGAGGACTTGCGGGGCGGGTTTGAGCAGATGGAGTTGTTTGAGCGGTAGTTGAGTGGTGAATGTGCAGACCCCTTCGCGAGCAAGTCGGATCGCCGCACCGCCGCTCCCACAATGGACCGCGTGATCAACTGTGGGAGCGGGCTTGCTCCGGGCGGCGATCCGACGAAGCTTTTAGCTTTTAGCTTTTAGTTCAGCCCCGGATTCGCCACCAGTCGCTCGCCATTCTGGGCCAGTGACTTCAGGAATTCGGTCTGCAATTCGGGGTCATTGCGCGTCAGTTCGATCAGGCTCTGTTCCAGTTCGCTGGCTTCCTCTTCAAGACCCAGCTCCGACAGGCGTTTGACCCGGTGGACCCACTGATTGACTTCGTCGCCTTCGAGATCGTCATAAATCAACCCGTGGGCTTCATAGAGCTTGCTGCGCAAGTTGCTGCTGATGGCCAGGGTGGAATCGTTGTGCACGTTGCCCTTGGCATCCTCAACACGGATCAGCAACCGGCTCAGATGATTGATGTCATGTTCGGCGAACGGGTTGTCCAACAGATTCAGACGCAATACGCCGTTTTTGTCGGTGGTCAGTTCGAAGGTTTCCTTGCCGGCCTTGACCTCGACCGGACGCTCGCTCCAGGGCAGGCTTGAGTACTCCGTGCGTTTGTCGCGCTGGACCTCACCAATAGCGGCCAGGTTTTGCTGCGCGCGGCCATGGGACTGCACGTTCATGAACGGGTTGAGCCCGGCGAAACCGTAGCTCAGCCAGTCCTTGGTCACACTGTCCGGCAGATTGCCGAGGGCGAACACATTGACCACGTTGGCACCGATACCCGCCACCACGGCTACCGCGCCCAGCGGGATTTCGTAAATCTCCCGCCAGGGTTGGTACGGCGTATAGCGATCGTAATGACGCGTGACTTCGTACTCGGTGACTTCGAAAGTCTTCTGCTCGAGAATTTTCACCCGCCGTTGCGGCAGCTCAAGCACCTTGGGCTCACCGACATCGATCTGCAGGCTGTGATCGAGCAATTTGCGCTCGATCCGCTCCTCTTGCTCGCTGCGTTGCGACATGTGGTTGGCACAGCCGCTGACCAGCAGTGCGCCGCACAAGGCGGCGCCACCGAGGCCTAAGGTGTTTCGCTTGAACATGACGTCTCTATATCTGGTATCAGCGGCGGATGCGGGCCTGAAGGAACGACAGCACGTCGGCGACTGGCAGCGCTTGTGCGTCGGCCTCGGTACGGCTCTTGTATTCCAGGTTGCCTTCGGCCAGGCCGCGGTCGCTGACCACGATCCGGTGTGGAATGCCGATCAGCTCCATGTCCGCGAACTTGATGCCCGGGCTGGTTTTCTTGTCGCGGTCGTCCAGCAGCACTTCGAAGCCGGCAGCGGTGAGTTCCGCGTACAGTTTGTCGGTGGCTTCACGAACCTGTTCGGTTTCGTAGCGCAGCGGCACCAGGGCAATCTGGAATGGCGCGAGGGTGTCGCTCCAGATGATCCCGTTTTCGTCGTTGTTCTGCTCGATGGCAGCCGCCACCACGCGGGACACGCCGATGCCGTAGCAACCCATTTCCAGGGTGACCGGCTTGCCGTTCTCGCCCAGCACTTCGCACTTCATCGCTTTGCTGTACTTGTTGCCCAGCTGGAAAATGTGCCCGACTTCGATGCCGCGCTTGATTTCCAGGGTGCCTTTGCCGTCCGGGCTCGGGTCGCCGGCCACGACGTTGCGCAGGTCGGCAACGGTCGGAACAGGCAGGTCGCGTTCCCAGTTCACGCCGAAGTAGTGTTTGTCATCGATGTTGGCACCGATGCCAAAGTCGCTCATCAGCTCGACCGAACGGTCGATGATGATCGGCAGTGGCAGGTTCAACGGGCCGAGGGAACCGGCACCGGCACCAATGGCGTCGCGCAGTTCGCTTTCCGAAGCCATGACCAGAGGGCTGGCAACGCCTGGCTGGTTGGCGGCCTTGATTTCGTTCAGCTCATGGTCGCCACGGATGATCAGGGCAATCAGCTTGCCTTTCTCTTCTGCGTGCACCACGAGGGTCTTGATGGTTTTCTCGATCGGCAGGTTGAAGCCTTCGACCAGTTGCGCGATGGTCTTGGCGTTCGGGGTGTCGACCAGGCGCAGTTCTTCGCTCGGTGCGGCACGCGAGGTCTCGCGAGGCACGGCTTCGGCTTTCTCGATGTTCGCTGCGTAGTCGGAACCGTTGCTGAACACGATGTCGTCTTCACCGGACTCGGCCAGCACGTGGAACTCGTGGGAGCCGGCACCGCCGATGGAGCCGTTGTCGGCATCAACAGGGCGGAACTTCAGGCCCAGGCGAGTGAACACGTTGCAGTAAGCCTGGTGCATGCGGTCGTAGGTGACCTGCAGCGAAGCCTGGTCAGCGTGGAACGAGTAGGCGTCCTTCATGATGAATTCGCGGCCGCGCATCAAGCCGAAGCGTGGGCGGATTTCGTCACGGAATTTGGTCTGGATCTGGTACAGGTTGATTGGCAGCTGCTTGTAGCTGCTCAACTCATTGCGCATCAGATCGGTGATGACTTCTTCGTGGGTCGGGCCTGCGCAGAAGTCGCGACCGTGGCGATCCTTGAAGCGCAGCAATTCAGGGCCGTACTCTTCCCAGCGCCCGGATTCCTGCCACAGCTCAGCCGGTTGCGTGCTCGGCATCAACACTTCGAGAGAGCCGGCGGCGTTCATTTCTTCACGAACGACGGCTTCGACCTTGCGCATTACCCGCAAGCCCATCGGCAGCCAGGTGTACAGGCCCGAGGCGAGTTTTCGGATCATGCCGGCGCGCAGCATCAGCTGGTGGCTGATCACGACCGCGTCGGAAGGCGTTTCTTTTTGTGTGGCGAGCAAAAATTGACTGGTGCGCATGGTTGGCCGTTATCGATTGCTGATGACGAGAAATGACGGAGCATTGTACGGGCGAGTTCCGCTGGCGTACAGGCGTGCGGTCGCTGGTGTGGCAGGAGGGCGCGATTCACTCGGCCCTCCGCGATTCTTCCTGCGTAAGAGCCTACGACTCTTCGACGACCGGAGTCTGCACCGGTTCCGGTGTCGGTGTCGGGCCTTCTCGGCGGTTTTCCTGGAACCAGTGCAAGGCGATCAACAGCAGGGTCGGGACGCCCAGCAGGGCGGTGATCAGGAAGAAGTCATGGTAACCGAATTTTTCCACCATGACCCCGGAGTAGCCGCCGATCAGGCGTGGCAGCAACAGCATGATCGAGCTGAGCAGGGCGTATTGGGTGGCGGAGAACTTGAGGTTGGTCAGGCTCGACAGGTAGGCCACGAAGGCCGAGGTCGCCAGGCCTGAACTGAAGTTGTCCAGGGAGATGGTCAGCACCAGCATGTTCAGGTTGGGGCCCATGTCGGCGAGCATCAGGAACAGGATGTTGGTCGCCGCGGATGCGATACCGCCGATGAACAGGATCGGCAGAATACCGAAACGCACGATCAGCAGGCCGCCCATGCCAGCGCCGACCAGTGTCATGATCAGGCCGAAGATTTTACTGACGCTGGCGATCTGGTCCTTGGTGAAGCCCTGGTCGATGTAGAACACGTTGGCCATCACACCCATGACCGTATCGGACATCCGATAGGTGGCGATCAAGCCGAGCAGCAGCAGCGCTTGCCAGCGGTATCGCAGGATGAAGTCGTTGACCGGCGTCAGCACTGGCGCCAGGCCACGACGGCCCATGGCCGAGAGGCACAGGGCGGTGAGGGTGGTGTAGAGGATCGCGCGCAGGAAGGCGCGGTCTTCGAGCAGCAGGTCAAGCAGGCTCACGCCCTGGAACAGCACGCTGGCGAAGTCGGTGTTGTAGAACTGGGTGAACATCGCCGGTACCGAAACCAGCAGCACGATCAGCACGAAGACCGACGCCAATTGATGCACGAAGCTGTAACGACCGGCCTGCAGTTGCGTGCGCAATGGCACCGGCGGTTCGCGCATGAACATGGAGGTCAGCAGTGCCGGGACCATCAGCACTCCGAACAGGATATAAGTGCCGGCCCAGGCCGAATGCTTGTAGTTGAAGCCGGTGGAGCCAAAGCCTTCGGCGAAGTACAGCGCGCCTGCAGTAGCCAGCAGCGCAGCGACCCGGTAACCGGACATGTAACTGGCGGCGAGTGCGGCCTGGCGGTTGTCTTCGGCGATTTCCAGGCGATAGGCGTCTACCGCGATGTCCTGTGTCGCTGATGCGAAAGCGACGACGACGGCAATGGCGATCAGCCAGGACAAATGCTTTTGCGGGTCGCAGAAACCCATCCCGATCAGGCCAAGGATGACCAGTGCCTGGGACAGCACGAGCCAGGATCGTCGTCGACCGAGCTTGCCGAGCAATGGCAGTCGCCATTGGTCAAGCAAGGGTGACCAGACCCATTTGAAGGCATACGCCAGGCCAATCAGGCTTGCATAGCCAATGGTTTCACGCGCCACGCCGGCTTCACGCAGCCAGACCGAAAGCGTCGAAAACACCAGCATGTAGGGCAGGCCGGCGGCGAAACCAAGCAGCAACAGCACGAGTGTCGAAGGGCTGGCATAAGCGGCGAGCGCGGCGCGCCAGGTTTTACGGGGCATGGGCTGGAGTCTGCCTCAAGAAATACGGAAACAAAGCGCGCACTCTAACCGCTGTGCTCTACCGGACGCCAGCCATGGCGCTGAATATCAACACGATTATTCAGGATACTGATGCCCTCCATGCGTAATCGTGCGCGCTGCTCATCACCCGAAGGGCTGCCCACCGGCAGGCTGATACGCCCGTTTGCGCCCAGAACGCGATGCCAGGGCAATTTGCTGTCGCTCGGCAATTGACTGAGGGTGCGGCCTACCCAGCGGGCGGCGCGACCCAGTCCTGCAAGCTCGGCCAGTTGGCCGTAGCTGACGACTTTGCCCTCCGGTACTTGGGCAAGTGTCAAATACAGCGCCGTGCGTCGGATTTGCGCTGCACTCTCGGATTCATCGGTTGGATCGGTCACGTCCGTCAGTCCTGAAGAGGTTTGCTTTACCATCTGTAGAGTAATTCCTGCGCAGGAAGTTGAGAAATGAACTCAACAGAAATAGTCGGGTCAGTCCTTGTCATGGCCTTGTTCCTACGGATAATGCCGACTTTTCTCGCAAGACTGAGCCTGTATTTTGTTTATGTTGTCCAGATCCCTGCTGTGTCTCGCCGTCCTTGGCGCATCCTCTCCCTTGCTGGCCGATACCGTGTGGTTGAAGAACGGTGACAAACTGAGCGGCAAGATCACGCTGTTCGATGGCGGCAAGCTGCTGATCCAGACCGAATACGCCGGTGCGGTGACGATCGACTGGAAACAGGTCAAGACCCTGGACAGCGATCAGGAGTTGCTGGTCAAGCAGGATGCCTACAGTGGCGAGAAAGCCAAGTCGCTGAAAGCGGCGGACGCCGGCAAGGTCACGCTGGCCAACGGCGAGACACCGAAGACGGTCGAGCTGGCAAGCATCCAGCAGATTCTCAAGCCAAAACCGGTGGTCGAGGATCTGGTGTGGAAAGGCAACGTCGATGTCGCGCTGGATTACCAGCGGGCGGAAAACGACACCGATGACTATGGCATCGATTTCAAGACCAGTGCGCGACACGGTCGCTGGCGACACACCGCTGAAGGTGAATACAACCGTGAGTTCCAGGACGAAGTGGTGACCACGGACAACTGGCGGGCGGAGTACTCCATCGACCGATTCCTGACCGACCAATGGTTTTGGCAGGGGCGCCTGGTCTACAAGCGCGACAAGGTCGAAGACCTTTCCCGGCAACGCACGGTCGGTACCGGTCCCGGCTATCAGTTCTGGGATAACGAACTCGGGGCGTTCTCCCTTGGCTCGCTGATCAACCGCACGGACTATGAATTCTCCGATGGCAGCAAGGACAATTTCTACGCCCTGGCCATGAAGTGGGACTACAACCGCTACCTGGTCGGCAAGCGTGTCGAGTTCTTCACCAATGGTGAGGTCGGCAAGCCGCTGTCGGGTGTGGCCGACTACGCACTCGATGCCGAGATGGGGTTGCGCTACAAGGTGACTGACTGGGCTTCGCTGAACCTGAAGGCGGAGCGGGACATCATCAGCGGCACCGACGATGCGGATCTGGACAAGACACGCTACACCGCAGGGTTTGGTGTGACCTGGTAAGAGAGCCAAAAGATCGCCGCCTTCGACAGCTCCCGGGTTGACCCTGCAGGAGCTGTCGAAGGTGGCGATCTTTTTTTGTGTGGACAAAACACTAGCCCACAAAAAAGCCCCGCTGTTGAGGGCGGGGCTTTTTACTAAAGCAAGTACAAGTTAGATAACTTGTACTTCTTCAGCTTGCATGCCTTTCTGACCGCGGGTAGCGATGAAAGAGACCTGTTGGCCTTCTTTCAGGCTTTTGAAGCCGTCGGACTGGATAGCTTTGAAGTGAACGAACAGGTCGTCACCGGATTGTGGAGTGATGAAGCCGAAGCCTTTTTCATCGTTGAACCACTTAACGGTACCGGTTTGGCGATTAGACATGGTGTAACTCCTTGAACAAAGATAACTGCGACTCAGGAAGAACCCTGGCCGAGACTGAGTGCAAAGAGCAGGAAAAATTCTTGTAGATGGTTGGATCGAAATTCAACATATCGTGTAGAGATTCTCAGTGACACAAGCAGCACAGTGACGCCACCTTAACCCTTTTTCCTGAACGTGCCAATGCTTCTTGCGAAGGTTTCTCTGTTTTAAGGATCGGCGGTGTGACGGTTCGTCGCCAGCGCAGGTAATTCCAGCCTGTTCGGCGAGAATTGCACCGCGGACTTTGAACCCGGCGGCGCGCCCGGTAAGATGCCGGACAGAATTTTTCGACCTCGCTATTCAGGACACCCGCCATGAGCATCAAATCGGACAAGTGGATTCGCCGCATGGCGCAGGAACACGGCATGATCGAGCCTTTCGTCGAGCGCCAGATGCGCGGCAGCGACGATAGCCGTGTGATCTCCTACGGGGTGTCGAGCTACGGCTACGATGTGCGTTGCACCAATCATTTCAAGGTGTTCACCAACATCAATTCGGCCATCGTCGATCCGAAGAACTTCGATGCCGGCAGCTTCGTCGACATCCACAGCGACGTGTGCATCATTCCGCCGAACTCCTTCGCCCTGGCCAGCACCGTCGAATATTTCCGCATTCCGCGTAATGTATTGACCATTTGCCTGGGTAAAAGCACCTACGCGCGCTGCGGCATCATCGTCAACGTCACGCCGCTCGAGCCTGAGTGGGAAGGTCACGTGACCCTGGAGTTCTCCAACACTACCAATCTGCCGGCGAAAATCTACGCGAACGAAGGCGTGGCGCAGATGCTGTTCCTTGAGTCTGACGAAGAATGTGAAGTGTCCTACAAGGACCGTGGTGGCAAGTATCAGGGCCAGCGTGGCGTGACCCTGCCGCGCACCTGAGTCAACCGTCCGGCAAATGCCGGGAATTCCTGAGCAGGCGTACACTCTATGGGGTGTACTGTTCCGATCCGCGCAAGGCGGGTCGGGCCATCGCTCAGGAGTGCCGAATGAAGATCGATCCGCGAATCAGTGCCGAACTGGCAAGGCTTGAACCCAATCAGGTTGGCGTTCTGGCCTGGTCCTTGTTGGCACATCCACCCGTCAGCATGGCAGGGGGTATCCCCGGCCAGCCTGATCCTGATACCCCGAACGAACAGCCTAATGAACCGGGCGAGCCTACGCTGCCGGATGAGCCGCCGCCTGCGCCTGTTGTCTGATTTTCGATTTCCGCTACTCATGGCCGGTGAACTGCGGTTGTCGTCTTCAGCAAGCAGGCGTGCAATCAATCAGCCTGCACATATTCGGAAGTAACTGTGTCTGTCGTGGAAACCATCCGACGGGCACGGCTGTGGTTCTATTCAGGAGCTGCGTGCCCTGGGGCCGTTAGCAGAGGGCGTCAGGCAGTTAACTTCGAATATGAAAAGGAACATTCAGATGAGCGCAAATCGATCGGGACATTTGAGTGCCGATGTAATCACGACAGACGGCTCCATGCAATTTCGCGTAACGGATGGGCTCGATTTTTATCAGCGGTCAGACATTCATTGCATTGAGGCGGATAACGGTCAGGGGACTGCGTTCTACGTGTACTTGCCGATGAGCATCCAGAGCGGCAGCTTCAACCTGGGGCTCGACGAGGGATCTCCCATGGTCATCCATGTGATCGGCAACTCGGAGGCAGAGCTTTACCCAGGAACGCTCGAGTTGACGGTGGGAGGTGACGCGCAGTTTGCCGGGCGCTTCAGTGGGACGGACGCTAATGGTCTGCAAGTGGAGAATGGCAGTTTCAGGCTGGAAAACAAGGCGGCGGCATAGCGGTTGACTGATGTTGGAAGCCGGCAACCCGGCTTCCACTTCTCCTTCCGGCGGCTATTTCAGGTTGCCACTCAGGAACTGCTTCAACCGCTCGCTTTTCGGATTGCCCAGCACGTCTTCCGGCGCGCCTTCTTCCTCAACCAGGCCCTGGTGCAGAAACAGCACCTGGCTCGACACTTTGCGAGCGAAGCTCATTTCGTGGGTCACCATGATCATGGTCCGGCCTTCTTCGGCCAGGCCCTGGATCACCTTGAGCACTTCACCCACCAATTCCGGGTCCAGCGCCGAGGTCGGTTCGTCGAACAACATGACTTCCGGTTCCATGGCCAGTGCGCGGGCAATCGCTACCCGCTGTTGCTGACCGCCGGACAGGAATGCCGGGTATTGGTCTGCCACACGGGAGGCCAACCCCACCTTGTCGAGGTAGCGCCGGGCGCGGTCCTCGGCTTCTTTCCTGTCGCAGCCCAGCACCCGGCGCGGGGCCATGGTGATGTTTTCCAGCACCGTCATGTGGCTCCACAGGTTGAAGTGCTGGAACACCATGGCCAGGCGGGTGCGAATCCGCTGCAGTTCATCGGCGTCGGCCACGTGCATGCCGTGACGATCCTTGATCATGCGGATGTTCTGCCCGTCGAGGCTCATGGCGCCGTCGTTGGGTTGTTCCAGGAAGTTGATGCAGCGCAGAAAGGTACTTTTACCCGAGCCGCTGGCGCCGATCAGGCTGATGACGTCGCCGGTTTTGGCCTTGAGCGAAACACCTTTGAGGACTTCATGGTCGCCATAGCTTTTATGCAAGTCTTCGATGGTCAATTTGTACATGGGGCGTGCATCCTCAAGGCGAAAGTAGATAGCCGCTGCGATAGGCTTCGGTGCCCGCGACGTGGGCGATCACCATGCCGGCAGTGGCCATGCGGCGCAGCGAACGGGCGTACATCAGCCCGGCTGTGGCGCAATGAACGGGAGTGACCAGATCGTTGACCGGATCAATGATCTCGGCGATCAGTTGCCCGGCTTCAAGGTATTCACCCGGCAATGCGGCGAACACCAGCAGGCCGCCGACGGGCGTGGCCACCGGCTCGACACCGGCCAGCGGTGTCGCCGGATAGGGCAGGTCGGGCAGAGGCGCGGGTTCGCCGGCGATTGCGCCGAAATGGATCAGGTAATCGATCAGTGCCTGGCAATCGAGGCTGGCCAGCGGATGATTGACGTCGCCCTGACCGCGCAATTCGACGGTCACCGAAAAACTGCCCAGCGGAATGTCGAAGTGCTCGCCGAAGCGCTCCTTCAACTGCCACCAGAGCAGGGTGAAGCATTCGTCGAACGACTGACCGCCGGAGTCGGTTGCCAGCAGGCTGGCTTCGGCGCCGATATAACGGGCCAGCGGCTCGACCTGCGGCCAGGCATCCGGCGTGGTGTAGAGGTGAGCGACGGCTTCGAAATCGCAATGCAGGTCGAGCACCATATCGGCATCGCAGGCCAATCGTTGCAGGGTCAGGCGTTGGGATTGCAATTGGGTCCCGGCGGTCTGCCGGGCCAGCGCATCGCGCAGGTTGCTGCGGATCAGTTGCAGGTTGTGCTGCGGATCGTCACCGAGCTTGCCCTCTATCGCGTTGCCGACTTCCTCACTGAGGTCGACGAACCAGCGGTTGAAGTTCTGGCCGCTTTCCAGCTCGTAGCGGCCCAGCGGCACATCCATCAGCACCTGTTCCAGGCCCACCGGGTTGGCGATGGGCACCAGCACGATTTCGCTGCGCAGGCGCCCGGCGGCTTCCAGCTCCGCCAGGCGCTGCTTGAGGTGCCAGGCCACCAGCATGCCGGGCATTTCGTCGGCGTGCAGGGAGGCCTGGATGTAGATCTTGCCGTTGGCCGGTTGAGGGCCGAAGTGAAAACTGTGGATCTGTCGTGCGGTCCCCGGCAGCGGGGCCAGCAGGTCATGTTTCAGGTGGCGCATCTGTTGTTTCCTGAAGCAGGTTGAGTGCTAGTGGGTCGGCCCGAGGAAGGCCAGCCATCGGCGTTCGGCAAGGCGGAACAGGCCGACCAGCGCAAAAGTGACGGTCAGGTAGATCAGCGCGGCGATGCCGAACGACTGGAAGGTCAGGAATGTCGCCGAATTGGCGTCCCGTGCGACTTTCAGGATGTCCGGGATGGTCGCGGTGAAGGCCACGGTGGTCGAGTGCAGCATCAGGATCACTTCGTTGCTGTAGTACGGCAACGAGCGACGCAAGGCTGACGGCATGATCACGTAGGCATACAGCTTCCAGCCGGTCAGGCCGTAAGCCTTGGCCGCTTCGACTTCACCGTGGTTCATGCTGCGAATGGCCCCGGCGAAGATCTCCGTGGTGTAGGCGCAGGTGTTCAGGGCGAAGGCCAGGATCGTGCAATTCATCGCATCGCGAAAGAATGCATCCAGTACTGGCTGAGCCCGAATGGCGGCCAGGCTGTAGATCCCGGTGTAGCAGATCAGTAGCTGGATATAGAGCGGCGTGCCACGGAACAGGTAGGTATAGAACTGCACCGGCCAACGGATGTAGAAATGCGGCGATACACGGGCGATGGACAGCGGGATCGACACGATAAAACCGAAGAAGATCGAAGCGCTGAGCAGCCACATGGTCATGGCCAGGCCGGTGATGTTGTTGCCGTCGCTATAGAGGAAGGGTTTCCAGTATTCCTGCAGGAGTTCGATCATCGTACGGCCTCCCGGGTCCCGGCGGAGTAACGACGTTCGAGCCAGCGCAGGATGAAGTTGGACGCGCTAGTGATCACCAGGTAGATCAGCGCGGCAAGCACCAGGAAATAAAACAGCTGATAGGTACTTTTACCGGCGTCCTGGGCAGCCTTGACCAGGTCGGCGAGGCCGATGATCGACACCAGGGCCGTGGCCTTGAGCATCACCATCCAGTTGTTACCGATACCCGGCAGGGCATAACGCATCATCTGCGGGAACACCACGATCCAGAAACGCTGGCCGCGCTTGAGGCCATAGGCAGTGGCCGCTTCGACCTGACCCCTTGGGACCGCGAGAATCGCGCCACGGAAGGTTTCAGTGAAATACGCACCGTAGATGAAGCCAAGGGTGATCACCCCGGCGCTGAACGGGTTGATCTCGATGTATTCCCATTCCATGTAATCGGTAAAAGAGGTCAGCCAGGTTTGCAGGCTGTAGAAGATCAACAGCATCAGGACCAGGTCCGGAACGCCGCGAATGAGTGTGGTGTAGAGCTGGGCAGGCACGCGCATCAGTTTGACTTTTGACAGCTTGGCACTGGCGCCGAGCAGCCCGAGCAACACGGCCAGCAACAGCGACAACGCCGACAACTGGATCGTCATCCAGGTGCCTTGCATCAGCAGCGGACCGAAGCCCTTGAGGCTGAAGGCAGAGAGCCCCAGATTTTCTAGTAGGTTTTCGAACATAAATCAGCAACCTGATCGGATAAAAAAAGCGCCCATCGAGAGATGGGCGCCGGGCATTATTTGCCGCTGTACAGATTCAGATCGCCAAAGTGTTTCTTCTGAATGGTGGCGTAGGTGCCATCATCGTGTAACGCTTTGATACCTTTATCCAAAAGTGCTTTCAGCTCGGTGTTACCTTTCTTAATGCCGATGGCTGTTTTGGATGGCAGCAAAGCGTTGTCGACCGGCTTGCTGACGTCGTAGTCGGCACCCTGTGGCGACTTCAGGAAGCCCAATTCGGCTTGCAGCATGTCCTGAATCCCTGCGTCGAGACGACCGGAAGTCAAGTCGGCGTAGACCTGATCCTGGTTGGCGTAGGCCTGGGTTTTCACGCCGGCCTTGTCCAGAACGGCTTTGGCATAGGCTTCCTGAATGGTGCCTTGTTCGTAGCCGACGGTCTTGCCCTTGAGCGAGGCGACGTCTTCAGTCACGCCAGAACCTTTCTTGGACACGTAGGCAGTTGGGCCGGAGAACAGTTCGCTGGAGAAATCGATGACTTTTTCACGGGCTTCGGTAACGGTCATCGACGAGATCACACCGTCGAATTTATTGGCTTTGAGGCCGGGAATCATGCCATCGAAGTCACTTTCGACCCACTTGCACTTGACCTTCAGTTCGGCGCAGATCGCGTTCCCCAGATCGATGTCAAAGCCTACCAGGCTGCCATCGGCCGCTTTCGACTCGAACGGTGCGTAGGAAGGGTCAACGCCGAAACGCAGTTCTTTGTACTCCTTCGCCATGGCGGAGCCAGCAGCCATGCACAACGCCAGTGCAGAAAGGGTCAGCAATGCTTTTTTCATTATTCAATCCCTAAAAACCAATATGAGCGCTTGTGGCGCAGAATTATTGTTACTGGAAAGCGTAAGACCTGTTGAAAGTAGCAATTTCCGAACCAGAGTGCCGAACAAGCGTTTTAAAAGGTGCTTGGAAATGGCCGGAGACAGATTTATGCACGAAAACGGGCGCAGGGAAATGGGTGCACCAAATCATCTCGCCACAAAAGAACGGTTGAATTGAGCAGATTTTGCCGGGTCACCAGGCTGTCCTTGCATCAGCGCACTGCGATAGCGGTCTGACATTCAACCTCTAATTTGAATGTCAGACCGCTATCGCGAGCAAGCTCGCACAGCTAAAGGACGCGGTTACTTTCCTGGAGTTAGCGTCAACCGCGCCTTGCCATAGGCGTTGTCGAAGTTCTGTGGCTGCATCGGCAGGCTCATGTACTGGCCCTTGAGCCACGGCTCGATGCTGTTGAGGTAGTTCGGGCTGGCCGGGTTGCCGGACTGGCCGGTACCGTTCTGCGCCATCAGCGGTTCGGACTGGCCGAAGTCGACGATAAAACGCATGGCTGGCGCCAGCGTGGTGTTGAAGTCCTGGCCCCAGGCGAAGGCAGCGGTGTTGAGTGTGGTGTGATCGCCACCGGCCGGTAGCGGTCCGCGTACGGTCTGGCCGCTGCTGTTTTTCCATTCATAGCGATGCAGTTTGCCCCACTGCCAGGCTTTGTGATCGCCGCCCAACTGGCTGTCGCCTGCGCTGATCGCGGCGGCGAGGCTGCGAGCGAGGATCGCCGGTTTGTCTTCTTTCTGTGCGGTGCGCACGTCATCCCAGAACGGGCTGTCCTCACGCCCGAGCAAGTGATCGGCCTGGGCCGCGTAGGACAACTTGCCGTCGGCGACAAAGGCTTTCCACGCCGGACTGCTTTCCGGGCCCAGTTCATCGAGGAAGATCTGCCGGGTGCTTTCCTGCAGGAACAATTCGTAGATGGCCGCATCGGTGGAGGTCGGGCCGAGCTTGCCGTCGAACGCTATCAAGCGGCTGTAGGCCTCGTGTGCCTTGGCGCGATCGGCCGCCGGCAAGGCGTCCATGGCTTGTTTGAGCGGCTGGGCCATGCCCGGCGCTTCGAACATTTTCTTCAGCTTGGCAGCGAAAGTGGTGGTCTGGTCGTATTGCATGGCGATCAGGCTGCGGCTGTCGTGTTTGCCTGCGCCGGCCAGTTCGGCCAGGCGCTCGCCGCGCTCCGGAGCGGCCCAGGAATTGGACAACTGCATGCCGTAGCCATGGGGAATGACCCGCTGGTTGGCCGTCCCGAGCCAGCCTTGGGCCGGGTCCTGGTCGTACGGGTGGAGCATCGGGTCGGCGTAACCGTCCCAATCGTATCGACCTTCCCAGCCCGGCGAGGGCAGCAGGCCTTCGCCTTCACGGCGGTTCGGGTAGCGGCCGGTGACTTGCCAGCCGATATGGCTGGCGTCGGCGAACACCAGGTTCAGCGCGATGGCGCGGATTTCGCGGCTGGCATCCGAGGCTTTCTCGACACTCTGGGCGCGGGACAGGTCGAAGAACGCGTCCAGGGTCTTGTCGTCGGTGAAGTTCGGCGTCTGCAAGGCCAGGCCGAAACCATTGGCCAGCGTGGTGCCCTGGGCGCTGTTGAGCAGCGGTCCATGGCGGGTTTCGTACACTGCTTCGCGAATCGGCCGCTGGCCTTTGACGAAATAGGTTTCGTTGCGCACGATCGCCGGCTGCCACTTCCCGGCGATTTCGTAGGTGAGCCCGTTGCCCTGGCGCTTGATCTTCTCCAGGAACAGGTCCTGATTGTCGCCCATCACGGACGTCATGCTCCACGCCACCTTGCCGTTGAAACCTCCAAGCACCATCGGCAGGCCCGCGATGGTCACGCCGGACGCCTGATACTTCGGCGCGCGAATCTGCACGTAGCTGAACAACGAAGGCACGCCCAGCGGGCCGTGACTGTCACTGGCCAACAGGCTCTTGCCGCTGCGGCTACGTTGCGGGGCGATGGCCCAATTGTTCGACGAGGTGGCGCCCAGCAGGTTGAGGTCCGACAGTTGGCCAGTGGCCTTACTGAGTTCGGCCAGCCCCGGTACTTGCCCGTTGAGCTTGAGGCCTTGCAGTTTTTCGCTTTCGGCGGCCGGCAGTTTTTCGTCGGGAGCCGACGGCGTCAGCCACGCCAGTTTGTCGGTGGTGACGGTCTGGGCCAGTACCAGCGAAGAGATTTCTTCCGGCAGGTTGGTCGACTGGCTGAAGTTCAACAGGCAGAAAATCAGCGCCGAATCCTCCGGCTGCCAGTACTCAGGCTTGTAGTCGGTGGCTGCCAGATCCGCCGGCAGTTTGTCGCGGTAACGGAACAGGTAGGCGTTGACCCCGCGCGCATAGACTTCGAAGAAACGCTTGAGGCGCGGCGAAGAAGCCTTGTACAACTCGCCAGCACTTTTCTTCAGGTTGACCGCCCGCATGTAACGGTCGGCATCCAGCAGTTCGGCGCCGTGCATCTCGGCCAAACGGCCCTGGGCCAGCAGGCGCAGGGTGACCATCTGCGTGATGCGGTCGCTGGCATGCACGTATCCGAGGGTGAACAGCGCGTCGTGGAAGCTGTTGCTTTCGATCAGCGGCATGCCCATGGCATTGCGACGCACCGAAACGTTCTGCGCCAGGCCCTTGAGCGGTTGTACGCCGGAGGTTGGCGGGAGGGTGTCCTGGGCGTTGAAGTTCTGACAACCGGTCAGGCTCAAGACACCGGCCACTGCTGCGGCAACGCCGAACCGGGGTAGAAAATGAGTAAGGGCTGGCGAGGCCATGGCAAAGCTCCTGCGGGGGTAGAGGCGGCGCGAAATAAAGGCGCTACGTTAGTGAGCGGGAGGTGGCCGCGCAAGCGGGGTACAAGGTTATTTCAGGATTTGTCTGATAAACCGGAAAGATCGCAGTCTTGCCAGTCGCAATGGGGGATGTTGAAGTGCGACACGCTCAACAATCCTGGAGAAAAGTCGGCATGGAGCTCAAGGCAAACGCGGCACTGATCATCATCGATCAACAAAAAGGCATCCTTCACCCCAGGCTCGGCCGCAGGAATAACCCTCAGGCTGAAGAGCGCATGCTGGAGCTGCTCGGCCATTGGCGGCGCACCGCTCGGCCGGTGATCCATGTGCAGCACCTGTCCCGCTCGGAGGAGTCAGTGTTCTGGCCGCAGCAGTCGGGGGTGGAGTTTCAGGAACGGTTTCAGCCAATGGCCGGTGAGCGCTTGATCCAGAAGCAGGTACCGGATGCGTTTTGTTCAACCGGGCTGGAGGCGCAGTTGCGCGAGGCGGGGATCGGGCAGTTGATCATCGTGGGCGTCGCGACCCACAACTCGGTGGAATCCACGGCGCGTACCGCGGGCAACCTGGGGTTTGATACGTGGGTGGCCGAGGATGCGTGCTTTACCTTCGACAAGGCTGATTTTTTCGGCCATGCCCATAGCGCCGAAGAGGTGCATGCGATGTCGCTGGGGAATTTGCACGGTGAGTATGCAACCGTTGTCAGTACTGCCACCCTTCTGATGAACGACTGAGTAACCATTGTGGGAGCGGGCTTGCTCGCGAAGAGTACCTCAGATTCAACATCGTTGTTGCCTGACACACCGCTTTCGCGAGCAAGCCCGCTCCCACAAGGGAACTGCATTCACACAACAGGTCTGCTCGCGAAGGCGATTCAACAGGCGAAGCAAGCCTTCGCCCGAAGCATCAAGCGCCGTGGCACTTCTTGAATTTCTTGCCGTTGCCGCATGGGCACGGATCGTTGCGGCCGACGTCTTTCAGGGCGTTGCGCACCGGTTCCTGGTGAGCGTGGCCGCAGTTCGGACCGTGGACATGGCCGTGGTCGTGATCATGGTGGTGATGGTCATGATCATGATCGTGGTTGCAGTCAGGGCCGTGGACATGGGGTTGCTGGGTCATCGGTGTTGCTCCGGAATTAAATCGGCGGCGATTATCACGCCATTGCGCGCCAGGTGCACGTAGTGGGCGATGAATATACCGGTTTCCAGTTCACCTTCCAGACGATAGGGAATGGGTTGATCGGATTTTTTCAGCAGTTTGGCCAGATCACGGACCTTGGACCACAGGTTGGTGCGGATCGGCACCTTGAAGTAAGCGCTGTGCCTGGGGCTGATGGTGAACCAGTGTTCGTGTTCGCCGTCGGCCAGCATTATGTCACCCAAGTGAACGCGATACTCCAGACTGCGCACCGTCAGGTCGCTGTCGTTGGGGTTGTCGATGCGAAAGTGCAGGAGGAGTTTCTGTTCCAGCAGTTTGGCGCTGACCACCTCGATCTTCACCAGATGGACCTCGGGTTCCGGCAAGTCGTCGTCGAACCACGACGCACAGCCGCCGAGTCCCAGTGTCAGGAACAACGTGAGCAGACAGAGTGCGCCGCGGAGGATGATCATCGTGGTGTTTCTCCCTTGAACCCCAGTCTAGACCCAAAGGATCGCAGCCTTCGACAGCTCCTGCGTGGCGGGCAGTCTATGCATGCCCTAACTGCTGAAATACCCCGCACAGCATTTCTTGAACTTCTGCCCACTGGCACATGGGCAGGCGTCATTGCGCCCGAGTTTGAGTTGCACGGTGGGGTCGATGAAATACCAGCGCCCGGTGTTCTGTACGAACGATGAGCGCTCTCGATGACTATGCTCGCCATTGCTGTCGTGCCAGCGCGCAGTGAAGGTCACGAAAGCGTGTTCAGGCTGGCCGCCCAGCACTTCGGAGCTTTCCACCTCAAGGCCCAGCCACGTGCTTTGCGTACTCCAGTCGCTGATCGATTGACGGTCGAGGCCGGCCTGTTGGGCGGGCAGAGTGGTGGCCACCAGATAGTCGATCAACCCCAACACATAGGCGCTGTAGCGCGAGCGCATCAAGGCTTCCGCGCACGGTGCCGGGTGTCCGGCATGGTAGTGACCGCAGCAGGCGTCGAGCAGGGTGCCGCTGCCGCATGGGCAAATGGATGTACTCATTGCATCACCACCAGTATTTCCCGAAGTTTTCCGGATTGGCCCAGAAGCGCGAATTGAGCCAGTCGGGGACTTGTTTGTATTCAAGCAGATCGTAGGTGAACAGGGTCAGGACTTGTTCGTCCCGTTGAAAGCGTTCGCTGGCTTGCAGGGCCAGGGAGAAAAAGTCGGTTTCCTGCCAGCCACAGGCCGGCAGGTCTGCCAGCACTGCGATGCGGCTGGCGTTGAGGTTGCGGATGCCGCCCAGCAGTTTCAGGCCATCGCGCTTGGGCAAATGCTCCAGGCAATCGACCACCAGGGCCAGGTCGAAACGGCGGGCCGCCAGCTCGGCGGGCAATGGTCCGGGGGCAGCGAAAGCGACGCAGCTGTCCGGGTGGGCGAGTTTGAAAGCTTCCAGTGCCGGGAACTCGCTGGCGCCGATCAACAACAGGCGCGCGGGGGCATATCGGTCGAGTAACGCGGCCAGTGCCTGTTGTGGCGTGCGTGAAGAAATACCTGCAATCATCGAAGATCCTCAATCAGATCTGCCAAGACTAGCCTGCCCGAACGTTCGGGCCTAGAGCGCCCTGGCGACAAAAGCGCCAAGCTGCCGTTTATACGCGAATAAACAGCGTGGCCTATTGCTGGCGGAGATTAAAACTCGGGTCTTTACTACCTGAATCGGTTCTAAGCCGATCCCTCAGGAGAAAACTAGATGAGCATAGTTCGGACAGCATTACCCTTGGTTCTGCTAACCAGTGTCTTGACTGGTTGCGCAGGTTTGCAGAAAACCGACTGGCCGACCTGTGCGGCGGTTGGTGGCGTTGTGGGGGCGGGCCTCGGTGCGACCGAAAGCTCGGCATGGGCAGGGTATGGTGCTCTGCTCGTCGGCGGTACGGCAGCGGCTTATTGCTGGGTGCACGGTGACGGCGACGAAGACGGCGATGGTGTACTGGATAGTCGCGACAAGTGCCCAGGCACACCAAAAGGCGTTCAGGTCGATGCCAACGGTTGCCCACCACCAGCGCCTGTGGTCGAAGAAGTGGTTGTGGTCCAGGAAGAAACCATCGTCATCCGCGATGTCCACTTCCAGTTTGATAAAGCCACGCTTACCTCTTCCGACAAGCAGGTACTCGACAAGATTGCCACTCGCCTGAAAGCCGAAGCCCCTACCGCTCAACTGACCGTGACCGGCCATACCGACAGCGTGGGCAGTGACACCTACAACCAGAAACTGTCGGATAAACGCGCCCACTCGGTGGTTGAATACCTCATCGAGCAAGGCGTACCTCGCAGCAACTTCGTGTCGGTTGTCGGTGCCGGTGAAAGCCAGCCGGTTGCTGACAACAAAACCGCTGACGGTCGTGCACAGAACCGTCGTACGGAAATCAAAATCCAGCGTTAAGCCCCCTCGCATCCGCGCCTTGTGCAGTCGCGGATGCGGGTCTTTACTCCTGTGTAACCGGTATTGGCCGGTACACAGGAGCTTTCAATATGATCGTTCTCACAAGGACCGTCTTGCCGGTTCTGCTACTTGGCAGCCTGTTGACCGGTTGCGCGACCCACAGCGATGGCACTGCCCCCCTCAATCAACGCACCTGGCCAATTTGCAGCCTCATCGGCGGCCTGGTCGGTGGTGGTCTGGGCGCAATCGAGAGTGGCGGTTGGGCCGCGGGTGGGGCGGCGCTGGGTATCTTGTCCGGCGGCTTGATCTGCTATGCCCAGGATGGCGACGAAGACAGCGACGGCGTTTTCGACCGACGCGACCGTTGCGCTGATACTCCCGCCAATACCCCGGTCGACCATCGCGGTTGCCCGGCGCCGCAGTACCCGGACAGCGTCCAGGCCGAGCCTGCGCAATCCGAAGTCATTACTCTGAGCGATGTACTGTTTGTCTTCAATCAATCCGAGCTGACCCCGACGGCGAAGAGTCAACTGGATGCGTTGATGAGCAAGTTCGAGGATGCCGATGTGGTCAGCATCAAGGTGGTCGGTCATACCGACAGCGTCGGTTCGGAAGTCTATAACCAGGCCTTGTCGGAGCGGCGTGCCAGCAGCGTGGCGGAATACCTGTTGAGCCAGGGTGTGGCGCCGAACAAAGTCACCAGCGAAGGCAAGGGTGAGAGCCAACCGATTGCCGACAACGAAACAGAAGAAGGTCGTGCGAAAAACCGTCGCGTGGATCTGCATATAAACCGCTGAGCCAAGAGATAGAGCCGTCGGGTGACTGGTGTGATCGCTGCGACGGCCGTTTGGCGGCCTCCATGAAGATTTTTCCGTTGCCCTCTGGCTTATCCCGCGTGGAAGCCGTTACTGTGCGCGCAAACAATAATTCTCATCGGGGGCGCGTATGAAAGTCTTATGGGGGCTGGGGCGGTTACTGACCTTGCTGTTCTGGTCGGTAGCGCTGGTCAATCTGCTCACACCGTTCGTCTTTCCGCTGCACCCGTTGGTCAATCTGGCCGGCGGCCTGTTGGGGTTCATCCATCTTCTGGAAGCGTTGCTGTGCTATCGCAGCCTTCGAGGTCGCGCCCATCCCTGGCGTGACCGCCTGAAGATCGTCATTTTTGGCGTATTCCACCTGCAAACCATTCCAGCCCCCACCGCTTCGAAGGCTTCCCATGCGTAAACTCTGTCTGCTCGCCGCACTCATCAGCCCATTGGCCAGCGCACAGGTGGTGAGTGTCGAAACCAACTCGCTGATGCGCTTGCCCAACACCGCCAGCACCCTGCAACTGGAACGCCTGGAAGTGGCCGATTACGGCACCTTGCTGATTCCTTCGAACGTCACAGAAGTCACCGTGGGTGAATTGCATCTGGGGCGTGAAGCGCGCATTGCCATCGTGCCGGGGGAACAGGCGCTGGCCCTGAAGGTCCGTCGCGCTGATTTGTCCGAAGGCAGCCAGATCACCTCCCGTGGCGCCCCCGGGACTTACCAGAAGGCCGCTCGATCCGGGCGCAACCTTGATTTGCAGATCAAGACACTGAACGCAGCGCAATTGATCGTTGATGCCCGCGGTGGTGCGGGTGCACCGGGGTTCGTTGGTCTTGATGGGGCCAACGGCCAGGAGCCGGGTTGCACCTGGGGTCAGGCGGGGCGCGGTGCCGATGGCAGTGATGGCAGCAATGGTCAACCGGGAGCACCGGGGGCGCTGGTCAGACTGGCAGTACCGCACGACTTCCCGGTAGACCGGATCAAGGTCCAGGTGGCCGGCGGTGCCGGTGGCCTGGCCGGCCCTGGCGGTAAACCGGGCGCGGGTGGCAAGGCCAAGGGCTGCCTGATTTACACGACCGATGGTGGCAAGAGCGGTAAATCTGGGGCTGATGGTCAGCCTGGTCCAGAAGGCGCGGCGGGTTCGGTGACAGTGCAGCGGATGTAAGCATCACCGAGAGCCCCCTCGCCACAAAAGCTCGGCAGATTCAAAACATCGGCCGAGCCGCAGCAATCGCCACCACCGCCGACCCCACCAGCAGATTGATCCCCACCAACCGGCGAATTCGCCCCAGTACCGCGGCCCCGGCTGGCCAATCCTGCTCGGCCACCGCGGTGCGCAGTTCCGGCAGCATCAGCGCCTGAATGCGGATAAACAGCGCGGTCATCACCACATACAGGCCCATCATCACCTGTACATAACGCGGCGCGGCTTCAAAGCCATTGAAATGCATGTGCAGCATACCCACGCCGCTGACTGGCAACAGCACCACCGCCACCCAGACCCAGCGGAAAAAACCTTGAAACACTTCTATCCATAGCTTCAGCCGGGCAGGGCCTTCAAGTGCCTTGATCGCGGCGGGGCGCAGGACCATCCAGGCGAAAAACATGCCGCCGACCCAGACCAGGGCCGCCAGTACATGCAGGCTATAAATGAGGCTAAAAGGTGTCATTGGGGTACTCCGTTCTGCGCGGGATTCATTAGCGGGGTATGATAGCGGCCGAACCGAACTACTGAAAATTTATCCAGCGTTTTTTGCGCCCGACAAACCATGATCAGCACCGAACTCAAAACCACGATCCAGGGCGCCTACTCGCGTTTTCTCGAAGCCAAGAGCCTCAAGCCGCGTTATGGCCAGCGCCTGATGATCGCCGAAGTCGCCAAGGTCCTGGGTGACATCGACACCGACGACGAAGGCCGGCGCAGTGGCGACCCCGCGATAGTCGCGGTGGAAGCCGGCACCGGTACCGGCAAGACCGTGGCCTATAGCCTGGCGGCGATTCCCACGGCGAAGGCCGCCGGCAAGCGCCTGGTGATCGCCACGGCCACCGTGGCCCTGCAAGAGCAGATCGTCTACAAGGACTTGCCTGACCTGATGCGCAACAGCGGGCTGAATTTCAGCTTCGCCCTGGCCAAGGGGCGCGGGCGCTACATGTGCCTGTCCAAACTCGACATGTTGCTTCAGGAAGGCCACGCGCAGACCGCCACGGCGCAGTTGTTCGAAGAAGAAGGTTTCAAGATCGAGGTCGACGAGGCCAGCCAGAAGCTGTTCACCAGCATGATCGAAAAACTCGCCGGCAATAAGTGGGACGGCGACCGCGACAGTTGGTCCACTGCCCTGGAAGACGCCGACTGGGCGCGCCTGACCACCGACCACAGCCAGTGCACCAACCGTCATTGCCCGAACTTTGGCCAGTGCGCCTTCTACAAGGCCCGCGAAGGCATGGGCAAGGTCGACGTGATCGTCACCAACCACGACATGGTGCTGGCTGACCTGGCGCTGGGCGGCGGTGCCGTGCTGCCGGACCCGCGCGACACCATCTATGTGTTCGACGAAGGCCATCACCTGCCGGACAAGGCCATCGGCCACTTCGCGCATTACACGCGCCTGCGCTCCACCGCCGACTGGTTGGAAACCACCGCCAAGAACCTCACCAAGCTTCTGGCCCAGCACCCGCTGCCGGGGGACCTGGGCAAGTTGATCGAGCAGGTGCCGGAGCTGGCGCGGGAGATCAAGACCCAGCAGCAGTTCATGTTCACCGCGTGCGAGCAGATTGCCGATTTCAAACCCGGCGAAGACGTCGAAGGCCGCGAGCGCCCGCGTCACCGATTCGTCGGCGGGGTGATTCCCGAGCACATGCGTGAAATGGGCATCGAACTGAAAAAAGGTTTCGCACGGCTGACCGATCTGTTCACCCGCCTGACCGAGCTGCTCAAGGAAGGCATGGACGGCGAGGTCAACATTGGCATTGCCAGCAACCAGGCCGAAGAGTGGTATCCGCTGTTCGGCAGCCTGTTGTCGCGTTCTTCCGGCAACTGGGAGTTGTGGACCGCCTTCACCGTCGAAGACCCGGAAGACAACCCGCCCATGGCCCGCTGGCTGACCCTGGCCGAAAGCGGCTCGCTGTTCGACATCGAGGTCAACGCAAGCCCGATCCTTGCGGCGGAAATGCTTCGCCGCAACCTGTGGAACGTGGCGTATGGCTGCCTGGTGACTTCGGCGACCCTGACTGCCCTCGGCACCTTCGACCGCTTCCGCATGCGTGCCGGCCTGCCGAAAAAGGCCGTGACGGCGGTGGTGCCAAGTCCGTTCCATCATGCCGACGCCGGTGTGTTGCGGGTGCCGAACCTGAACGCCGATCCCCGTGATGCAGCGGCGCATACCGCCGCGATCATTCGTGATTTGCCTGAATTGGTCGAAGGCTCACGGGGCACGCTGGTGCTGTTTTCCTCGCGTAAACAGATGCAGGACGTGTTCGACGGCCTGGACCGCGACTGGCGCAAGCAAGTGTTCATCCAGGGCAACCTGTCGAAACAGGAAACCCTGAACAAGCACAAGGCGCGGGTCGATGGCGGGGATTCCAGTGTGTTGTTCGGCCTGGCGAGCTTCGCCGAAGGGGTCGACTTGCCCGGCGCCTATTGCGAGCACGTGGTCATTGCCAAGATTCCTTTCTCGGTACCCGATGATCCGGTCGAAGCGGCGCTGGCCGAGTGGATCGAAGCCCGGGGCGGCAATCCGTTCATGGAAATCTCCGTGCCGGACGCCTCGCTGAAGCTGGTCCAGGCCTGCGGTCGCTTGCTACGCACCGAAGAAGACCGCGGCACCATCACCTTGCTCGACCGGCGCCTGGTGACCCAGCGCTATGGCAAAGCCATCCTCAATGCGTTGCCGCCGTTCCGTCGAGAAATTTCCTGAAGCACCGGTGGGCAGTTTTGCCCACCGCGTTGTCTATCTCTCTGCCATCGCTTTTCCACTGGCCCACTGAAGGTCGTTAGGGAGAATTTCGTTCTCATGATTTGCCGTTCGTTGCCTGCTGTTTTTGCCCTGCTGTTCGCAACACCGCTGTTGGCCGCCCCCGCCAGCCAGCAGACGCTGTTCAACTTTGTGCGCCCCGCCGACGTGGTCCAGGTGGCGACTCAGGACGCCAGCCTGCCGCAATCCAACGCCGAGCAAACCCCCGAGGGCGAAGTGCTGCGCCGGGTGACGTTCAACCCGGTCGCCCGGCCGACTTTGCGCCTGACCCCGCAAACCGGTTCCTGGGACTGGTCGCAGTCGGGCGTCATGAGCCTGCGGATCCAGAGCGCGATGAACTGGGCCTTGACCCTGTACGTGACCATCCAGAGCAACGACGGCAAGACACTGGTCAGCCGCGTCGATCTGCCGGCGGGGCCTGCGCAAACCCTGTTGGTGCCTTTGCAAGCGACATCACCGCTGAGCCAGGGCATGAAGGCTGGTCCGCCGATGCCGATGATGGTTGAGGGTCAGCGTGTGTTTGTGGCCAGCAGCGCTGGTGAACTGGATCGCAGCCAGGTGGTATCGGTGAGCTTGTCGATGGACCAGCCCAAAACCGCGCAAAGCATCTTGCTGGAACGTTTTGGTGTGCAGGACGGCGAGTCGGTCACCCAAGCCGTGTATGGCGGGTTGGTGGATGCTTACGGCCAGTCGACCCGGGACAAATGGCCGGAAAAAATCAGCAGCGACGAACAACTCAAAGGCGCCGCCGGCAAGGAGCAGCAGCAACTGAAAACCTGGCTGGCCGAGCGTGAGAAGTCGTCCCTGGACAAGTTCGGTGGTCTAACCAAAGGCCCGTCCTTCAAGGCCAGCGGCTTTTTCCGCACAGAGAAACGCGACGGACGCTGGTATCTGGTGACGCCGGAAGGCCATCCGTTTTATTCGCTAGGGGTTAACACCGTCGCTGCAGACGTCAACCCGACCTACGTTGCCGGTCGCGAGTGGATGTTCGAATCCCTGCCCAAGGCGGACGAGGCCTTGGCCAGTCATTTCGGCGAAGGCGACAACCGTGGCGGCAACGGTGCCGATCAGGGCCGCGGCTACAATGCCGGGCGTTGGTACGACTTCTACGGCGCCAATCTGCAGCGTCTGTATGGCGATCCGTGCGCGAAGGGTAGCGATATCAAGGCCGGCGTCGCCGAAGCGGCCAAGACCGAAGCGACAGAAGCGAAAGCCGCTGAGCAAAAACCTGTCGAACCGTGCAAGGCGCAGTTCGACGAGCAGCGCTGGGCCAGTCACACCCTTGATCGCTTGCAGGCCTGGGGCTTCAACACTATTGGCAACTGGAGCGCCCCGGTACTGGGCCACGCTGATCGCGCGCCCTACACCTTGCCGCTGTCGATCGTCGGCGACTACGCCAGCATCAGCACCGGCACCGACTGGTGGGGCGGCATGCCCGACCCCTTCGACCCGCGTTTCGCCATGGCCACCGAGCGTGCAGTGGCGATTGCTGCCCGCGACCATCGTGACGATCCGTGGCTGATCGGTTACTACGCCGACAACGAACTGGCCTGGGCCGGTCCCGGCGATGACCCGAAAGCCCGTTATGCCCTGGCCTACGGCACCTTGAAAATGACCACCGACGTGCCGGCCAAGCGCGCATTCCTCAAGCAGCTGCGTGACAAGTACCGCAATCAGGCTGGCCTGTCGAAAGCCTGGGGCATTGATCTGCCAGCCTGGGAGCTGATGGAAGATCCGGGGTTCGTGCCACCGCTGCCGAGCGCCGAGCATCCGGAAATCGAAGCCGACTTCAAATACTTCCAGAAGGTCTTTGCCGACACTTACTTCAAGACCATCTCCGACTCACTCAAGTGGCACGCGCCGAACCAGTTGCTGCTCGGCGGGCGTTTCGCGATCAGCACGCCGCAAGCCCTGGAGTCCTGCGCCCAGTACTGCGACGTGTTGAGCTTCAACATGTACACCCTGCAACCTCAGGATGGTTACGACTTCGCCAAGTTGCGCAGTCTCGACAAACCGGTGCTGATCACCGAGTTCAATTTCGGCTCGGCTGATCGTGGCCCGTTCTGGGGCGGTGTTACGCCGTTGGCGAAGGAAGAGGACCGCGGTCCGGCGTACGCCAACTTCCTCAAGCAGGCATTGAGCGAGCCGTCGATTGTCGGCGTGCATTGGTTCCAGTACCTCGATCAACCGGTTACCGGGCGCTTGCTTGACGGTGAAAACGGTCACTTCGGGCTGGTGGGTATCACTGATCTGCCGTTCCAGGGTTTTGTCGACAGCGTGCGCAAGAGCAACCTGGCGACAGTCGAGCAACTGGGCAAAGAGGCCGAGAAGGCTGCGGCCGCCGCCGACAAAGCCAGCCACGACGCCGAGGGCGGCCGCAAGGCCGAGGCCGGCAAGGGGCCGGGGAAGGGCGCCGGTGGGCATTCCGGCAAAGGTCACTAAGACCCGAAACCGAGTCATCGTTCTTCGCGAGCAAGTCGGATCGCCGCACCGCCGCTCCCACAGGAGAATGCATTCCAATGTGGGAGCGGGCTTGCTCGCGAAGGCGTCATTAGCATCACCACTGCATTTCAAGTTGATGGCAGAGCGACCGCCCAGCCCAACCCTGTTCCCAAAACCCTCAAGGGCTGGAACAATGCCGACCACTTTGTAGAGCGTTAATCCGGGGAGTTACGGGTGCAGATTCAGGGTCATTACGAGCTTAAGTTCGAAGCGGTGCGAGAGGCGTTCGCGGCGCTGTTCGACGATCCCCAGGAGCGTGGTGCAGCGTTGTGCATCCAGGTCGGTGGCGAAACCGTCGTCGATCTGTGGGCCGGCACTGCCGACAAGGACGGGGCCGAGGCCTGGCACAGCGATACCATCGCCAACCTGTTCTCCTGCACCAAGACCTTTACCGCCGTCACCGCGCTGCAACTGGTGGCTGAAGGCAAGCTGCAACTGGATGCCCCGGTTGCGCGCTACTGGCCCGAATTTGCCGCTGCCGGCAAAGAGTCCGTCACCCTGCGCCAACTGCTTTGCCATCAGGCCGGTCTTCCGGCATTGCGCGAGCTGCTGGCCCCCGAAGCCCTATACGACTGGCAAACCATGGTCGACGCCCTGGCCGCCGAAACGCCGTGGTGGACACCGGGCGAAGGCCACGGTTACGCGGCGATCACCTATGGCTGGCTGATCGGCGAATTGCTGCGCCGTGCCGACGGTCGTGGGCCGGGTGAATCCATCGTCGCGCGGGTCGCCAAACCGTTGGGCCTGGACTTCCATGTCGGCCTGGCCGACGAAGAGTTCCATCGCGTGGCCCACATTGCGCGGGGCAAGGGCAATGTCGGCGATGCCGCCGCCCAGCGCTTGCTGCAAGTGACCATGCGCGAGCCAACGGCCATGACGACCCGGGCGTTCACTAACCCGCCGTCGATCATGACCAGCACCAACAAACCCGAGTGGCGACGCATGCAACAACCGGCCGCCAATGGCCATGGCAACGCCCGCAGCCTGGCCGGGTTCTACGCCGGCCTGCTCGACGGCAGCTTGCTGGAAAGCGAAATGCTCGATGAACTGACCCGCGAGCACAGTCTCGGCGAGGACAAGACTTTGCTGACCCGGACCCGTTTCGGCCTGGGCTGCATGCTCGATCAACCGGACGTTGCCAATGCCACCTTCGGCCTTGGCCCGCGGGCGTTTGGTCATCCGGGTGCAGGCGGCTCCATCGGCTTTGCCGACCCGGAGCACGATGTGGCTTTCGGATTTGTGACAAATACCCTGGGGCCGTACGTCTTGATGGACCCGCGCGCGCAAAAGCTGGTGCGGGTTCTGGCCACTTGTCTGTAAAAGCGGCTATAGGGTTCCAGGGCTGGAACCCGATAACCATTTCAGTTTCAAAGCGTCTGTTTATACCGGCCAATGTGGCCTGATTTTTTTGACTTCATTTTTGTGGATATCCAATGTCATCCAATAAAACCCTCGCCTTGGCCCTGTGCTTCGCTATTACCGGTTGCGCACAGACTCCACAGAAAGACGCGACGGCACCTGTCGCCAAGACTGAAAGCGGCAGCCACTGGTACTGGCCGTTCGGTTCCGACGACAGTGCCGGCAAGCCCGTGGCCAAGCCGGAGGTTAAACCGGTAGTCAAACCCGTTGCGGTGGCCAAGGCCGAAGCCGATAGCGCCAGCAAGTGGTGGTGGCCGTTCGGCGGTAGCGAGCAGAGCACCGCCAAGGCTGTGCCGATGCCAGACCCGAAAGTCACCCAGGCCTGGCTTGACGATTACGAACCGCGTCTGCGCGAGGCGGTCAAGGGCAGCAACATGCAACTCGAGCGTCGCGAAAACGTGCTGGTGGTGACTGCGCCGGTCGAAGGCTCGTTCAACCCGGATCGTCCGGCCATGCTGCTGCCGGTTACGCTCGGTCCGTTTACCCGCGTTGCGAAAATCCTTGAAGCCGATCCAAAGACTGCTGTGTTGATCCTCGGCCACAGCGATACGTCCGGCACTGCGCCTGCCAACGTCAAGCTGAGCCAGGAGCGTGCCCAGTCCGTTGCGGCGATTTTCCGTCTCAGCGGTTTGCAGCGTGATCGCTTGATGCTGCGCGGCTTGGGCGGTGATGCGCCGCGTGCCGCCAACGACAGCGTGCAAGGTCGTGCGTTGAACCGTCGCGTGGAACTGCTGGTGACCCCGCAAAACACCATGGTCGCGCTGCTGAGCAAGTACAACATGCCGGCTCCGGCACCTGTGACCATGGTTGCTGCCGCGGACGCCAAGCCGGTCGCCAAGCCTGTGACACCGGCCCCTGCGACTAAAAAGGCTGCGGTTCCAGCGACGAAAAAAGCCCCCGCTAAAAAAGCGCCGGCCAAGAAAGCACCTGCGAAAACTGCAACGCCGGTGAAGAAAACCACGCCAGCCAAAGCCTCCACGGCTGACAAGAAAGTCGCCGCCACCGATACTGCAAAGCAGTGATTCGTTAACCAAAAGGAATGCGCCATGACCCAGGGCCTGGCTGATATGCGTCGTGACTACACCCGTGATGGCCTGACCGAGGCACAAGCCCCGGCCGAGCCGTTTGCACTGTTCCACCAGTGGTTCGCCGACGCGGTGAAAACCGAACAGGTGCCGGTGGAAGCCAACGCCATGACCCTGGCCACCGTTGACCAGGACGGTCGGCCGCACTGTCGCATTCTGTTGCTCAAGGGCCTGGACGAACTGGGCTTCACCTTTTTCACCAACTACGAAAGCGCCAAGGGCCAGCATCTGGCCGCGAATCCGTTCGCGGCCATGACGTTTTTCTGGCCGGCGCTGGAGCGCCAAGTGCGTATTGAAGGGCGGGTGGTGAAGGTCACGCCTGAGGAATCCGACGCCTATTATCAGGTCCGTCCGCTGGGCAGCCGCCTGGGGGCCTGGGCGTCGCCGCAGAGCCGCGTGATCGCCGGTCGTGGCGAACTCGAAATGCTGCTCAAGGATACCGAGCAACGTTTCACCGACACCCAGCCGCATTGCCCTGAACACTGGGGCGGTTATCGCCTGCTGCCGGAGCGCATCGAATTCTGGCAGGGCCGCCCAAGCCGCCTGCACGACCGCCTCAATTACCGCCAGCAGGGCGCCGACTGGATTCTTGAACGTCTGGCACCCTGAGCAATCTACCGACCGGGATAGCCTGCCGCAGCGGCCTCCAGCCACTTCGGCAGGTCTCGACGCTTGATCTTCTGCGCCTGAGCACTCGCCAATTGTTCGAGCATGAAGGCTTTTTTCTGCTCGTCCTTGCCCGCCAGCGCTAGTGCCAGGTCGCGGTCCATCCAGCGTTTGATCCGCACGTACAGCCACCAATGGAAGTACAAACCGGCAACAGTCGTGACGACGATGATAAAGTAGTCCATTGAAATCCTTGGCCAGTGGGGCAGCTTTGCGAATTTGCCGCTACTGTGTGAGTTCGTGGAGGCGCCTTAACGGAGCCTGAATCAAACCAATTTTACCCGGGCTGTGCCGTGACAGGCGTCAAGCTGCGGAGTTTAATGGATATCTGTTTTTTTGGAGTTGATGCTATGCGTAAGTCTGTTCTGCTGGTTGCTTCCTTTTCCACGATGGCGATGTTGCTCACTGGTTGCCAATCGAGCCTGACCGGTGACTCCTATTCCCGTGACGAGGCGCGTCGGGTGCAGACGGTTCGCATGGGCACCATCGAAGCATTGCGTCCGGTGAAAATCGAAGGCACCAAAACCCCGATCGGCGGCGCTGCAGGCGCAGTGGTCGGCGGCGTTGGCGGCAGCACCATTGGTGGCGGCAAAGGCAGCGTCGTCGCTGCCGTCATTGGTGCTGTGGCCGGCGGTCTGCTCGGTTCGGCCGCTGAAGAAGGCCTGACCCGCACCCAGGGCGTGGAAATTACCGTACGCGAAGACGATGGCAGCATGCGCGCCTACGTTCAGGAAGTTCAGCCGAACGAAGTGTTCCGTGTTGGCGAGCGTGTGCGCATCTCCAGTGTGGGTGGCACCAGCCGCGTTTCGCACTAAGCGCAAACACCGGATAAACAAAACCCGATCAGGTGACTGATCGGGTTTTTTGTTTTTTAGCTGCGCTGAGTCTTGATTGGCGCCAGGCGTTATCGCGGTTTATCAGGAGGCCAGCGCGGAGTTCTTGCGGCTCGCCATCGCCGTCACCACATAACCGATCAGCGCCGCCAGAATCGAACCGGTCAAGATCCCCATGCGGTCCATCCCGGCGAAATCACTCACGCCCGGCTCGAAGGCCAGCGAGCCGACAAACAGACTCATCGTGAAACCAATGCCGCAGAGAATCGCCACGCCCAGTATCTGGCCCCAATTGGCGCCTTGGGGCAGGGCGGCGATACCGGTTTTCACGGCCAGCCAGGTCAGGCCGAAGACTCCGACGGTCTTGCCCAGCAGCAGCCCGATGGCGATGCCCATGGGGACGTGGTGAGTGAAGCTCTCGACGGTGACACCGCTCAGGGACAGGCCGGCATTGGCAAAGGCGAACAGCGGCAGGATGCCGTAGGCGACCCACGGGTGCAGGGCGTGTTCCAGGGTCAGCAGTGGCGAAGGCTCGGCATTTTTCGTGCGCAGCGGAATGCAGAATGCCAGGGTCACGCCGGCCAGCGTGGCGTGGACACCGCTCTTGAGCACGCAGACCCAGAGGATCAAGCCAATGATCATGTACGGCCCGAGCTTGACCACGCCAAGCCGGTTCATCCCGATCAGCGCCGCAATACAGGTCGCGGCCAGCGCCAGTGACAGGGTCGACAACGCGCCGGAATAGAAGATCGCAATGATGATGATCGCGCCGAGGTCGTCGATGATCGCCAGGGTCATCAGGAACAGTTTCAGCGATACCGGAACCCGTTTGCCCAGCAGCGCCAGCACGCCAAGGGCGAAGGCGATGTCGGTGGCGGTCGGGATTGCCCAGCCGTTGAGGGCCGGTGGCGTGTCGCGATTGAGGTACCAGTAGATCAGCGCGGGCACCACCATGCCACCAATGGCGGCGGCACCGGGCAGGACGATTTGCGACGGTTTGGACAACTGGCCGTCGAGGACTTCGCGCTTCACTTCCAGGCCGATCAGCAGGAAGAACAGCGCCATCAGGCCGTCGTTGATCCACAGCAGCAACGGCTTGGCGATTTTCAGCGCGCCGATCTGCGCCACCACGGGGGTGTCCAGCAGGCCGTTGTACAGCCACGAAAGCGGCGAGTTGTTGATGATTAGAGCCAGAACGGCAGCGGCGATCAGTAACAGACCGCTGGCAGCTTCCAACTGAAAGAAACGCGTGAAAGTGCTACGCAGAGGCAAGGTCGCTCTCCATCTGTGAATTCAAAAGGTGTTACACCCTAACAAGTACTGTTAGTTGTTAAAACAAAAGTTATATTCTTTTTTGTTATATGTCGTTACAGAGTGATCCGCCAGCACCGACCTGAGCCTAGCAGTTGCCGGGCGTATTGGATCTCAGCTGTACCTGTGCTGGATGCAGGTTTTTTCCTAAGCTTGTTGGATGAGCCTTGCTAAAGGCCGACTCCTGCCCGATTCAACGAGAAAACCATCATGAGCGACAACCGACAGTGGTCCCGCGAAGCGATCCGGATCATCGAAGCCGATTTCCAGCGCAGCGCCGACACCCACTTGATCCCCTTGCCGCTGCCGGGTTTTCCTGGAATCGAGTTGTACTTCAAGGATGAATCCAGCCACCCCACGGGCAGCCTCAAGCACCGCCTGGCCCGTTCGCTGTTCCTTTATGCGCTGTGTAACGGCTGGCTCAAACCCGGCGCGCCGGTCATTGAAGCCTCCAGCGGTTCGACGGCGATTTCCGAAGCGTACTTCGCGCGCATGCTGGGCTTGCCGTTCATTGCGGTGATGCCGGCGACCACGTCCAAGGAAAAGATCGCGCAAATTGCCTTCTACGGTGGCCAAAGCCACCTGGTGGACGATCCGACCCAGATCTACGCCGAGTCCGAGCGTCTGGCTCGAGAACACGACGGGCACTTCATCGACCAGTTCACCTACGCCGAGCGTGCCACCGACTGGCGGGCAAACAACAACATTGCCGAGTCGATCTTTCAGCAGATGCGTTTCGAGCAGCACCCCGAGCCGAGCTGGCTGATTTCCAGCCCCGGTACCGGCGGCACCACGGCTACCCTGGGCCGATACGTGCGTTATCGCCAGCATGGCACCCGCGTGCTGTGTGCCGATGCCGAGCGTTCGGTGTTCTTCGATTACTACCAGACCGGCGATGCCAGCCTGCGACTGGACCACGGCTCGCGGATCGAAGGCATTGGCCGGCCTCGCGTGGAGGCGTCGTTTCTGCCCAAAGTGATCGACGCGATGGTCAAGGTGCCGGATGCCTTGTCACTGGCGGCCATGCATTACCTGGCAGAGCGTCTGGGACGCCATGTGGGCGGATCGAGCGGGACCAACCTGATCGGCGCACTGATGGCCGCCCAGCACATGAAGGCGGCGGGGGAGACAGGGTCGATGGTGGCGATTCTGTGTGACAGCGGCGAGCGCTATGCCACGACCTATTACGATCAGGACTGGCTCAAGGCTCAGGGGTATGAGCTGAGTGGTTTGATGGCTGCGGTGGCGGCGACGGTGGAGCGGGGTGAGCCGTTGCCGGTGTCGGTACTGCGCGCCAATATCTGAGATCTTTCAGACACTGAGTCCCCCTGTGGGAGCGAGCCTGCTCGCGATGGCGGCGTCACATTCAACACTTATGTTGATTGATCTACCGCTATCGCGAGCAAGCTCGCTCCCACAGGTTCTTGCATTGTTTCCGGGATCGCGTATCAGGCTTCCAGGCCGAGGATATCCCGAGCCACCGCCTCGGCAATGCGAATCCCGTCAACACCCGCCGATAGAATCCCGCCCGCATATCCCGCGCCTTCACCGGCCGGGAACAAGCCCTTCACGTTCAGGCTCTGCAACGACTCGTTACGGGTAATGCGCAGCGGCGAGGAGGTGCGGGTCTCGATGCCGGTCAACACCGCATCGTGCAGCGAATAACCACGAATCTGCTTCTCGAATGCCGGCAAGGCTTCGCGAATCGCTTCGATGGCGAACGCCGGCAGCGCCAGCGCCAGATCACCCAGGGCAATGCCCGGCTTGTAGGACGGCTCGACGCTGCCCAGTTCGGTGGACGGTTTGCCCGCGATAAAATCGCCGACCAGTTGCGCCGGGGCTTCGTAGTTACTGCCGCCCAGCACGAATGCGTGGGATTCCAGGCGTTCCTGCAACTCGATACCGGCCAGCGGGCCGCCCGGATAATCGACTTCCGGGGTGATGCCGACGACGATACCGGAGTTGGCATTGCGCTCGTTACGCGAGTACTGGCTCATGCCATTGGTAACCACCCGGTTCGGCTCGGAAGTCGCTGCCACCACGGTGCCGCCCGGGCACATGCAGAAGCTGTAGACCGAGCGGCCGTTCTTGGCGTGGTGCACCAGTTTGTAGTCGGCGGCGCCCAGTTTCGGGTGGCCGGCGTATTTGCCCAGGCGCGCACGGTCGATCAGCGACTGCGGGTGCTCGATGCGGAAACCCACCGAGAACGGCTTGGCTTCCATGAACACGCCACGGCCGTGGAGCATACGGAAGGTGTCGCGGGCGCTGTGGCCGAGGGCCAGGATCACGTGTTTCGAGTGGATCTGCTCGCCGCCATTGAGTTCGACGCCGACCAGTTGGCCATCTTCGATCAGTACGTCGGTGACACGCTGCTGGAAGCGCACTTCACCGCCCAGGGCGCGAATCTGCTCACGCATGTTTTCCACCACGCCGGTCAGACGGAACGTACCGATGTGCGGCTTGCTGACGTAGAGGATTTCTTCCGGGGCACCGGCCTTGACGAATTCGTGCAGGACTTTGCGGCCGAGGAATTTCGGGTCCTTGATCTGGCTGTAGAGCTTGCCGTCGGAGAATGTCCCCGCGCCGCCTTCGCCGAACTGCACGTTGGATTCCGGGTTGAGCACGCTTTTGCGCCACAGGCCCCAGGTGTCCTTGGTGCGCTGGCGTACTTCGGTGCCGCGTTCGAGGATGATCGGCTTGAAGCCCATTTGCGCCAACAACAGCCCGGCGAAAATCCCGCACGGGCCGAAACCGACGACGATCGGCCGCGCGCCAAGATCGACCGGCGCCTGGCCTACCGCTTTGTAGCTGACATCCGGCGCCACGCTGACGTTACGGTCATCGGCGAACTTGTGCAGCACCGCCGCCTCATCGCTAACGTTGAGGTCAATGGTGTAGATGAAGCACAGTTCGGAGGACTTTTTACGCGCATCGTAGCTGCGCTTGAACAAGGTGAAATCGAGCAGGTCATCGCTGGCAAGCCCTAAGCGCTGCACGATGGCAGGGCGCAGGTCTTCTTCGGGATGGTCGATCGGCAACTTGAGTTCGGTGATTCGTAACATGGCGGGATCCGGTTCGCGGGGCGCACAACTGCGCCAGGGCGTTTGAAGCCCGCGATTATAAGCCTCAAAGGCGCAGGCCCGTGAGGCTTAAACGATCAGTCGTCGCGCGATCCGCCGAAATACCCGCAGCCGCGCTGTACCTGACCGTCGATGCGCAGTTCGGCGCTCATGTGCTGGATGCTGCCGGTGCTGCTGTCGACGCAACGTTGCGGTGCAACCCACAGTTCGATGTGCTGGTTGTTGGCTTCGGTGCTGAGGTTGAAACGGCCATCGCCCAGTTGCTCCTCGACGTAAGGCACGGCCAGCGGCGGCTGGCCGGCCCGGTCGAGGACCATGCCTTTGCCGCTGACTTTCACGCTCCACTCCGGGGTGTGGCCGGCGGCGCGCAGGATCAGCAGCTTGAAATTCGGATCATCGCACGCGTTGCTCGAGCGCTCGACGCGGTACAACTGCTCCAGATCGAGCTGGCCGTCACCGCCGCTGCCTGCCACAACCCGCCCGCGCACGTCGGCAAACAGCTTGCCCTGCTTGTCCGCCAGGTTTGCGGCCTGCTGCAGGACGCTGGTACCGCCCGTGTCGTTGACCACGTAACGGTTTGCCTGGTTGCACGGCTGGAACAGCAGTTTGCCGTCTGCCGCGGTCAACTGGCCTTGCATGCGTGTCTGGCCGACATGGGAGTCGCTCTGCCGTTCACCCTCGAACAACTGGCAAGCGGCGAACAGCGGAAGCAGGACAACGAGGACTAAGGAACGGGCAACACGCATCTTGGGGTCTCCTGACAAGTGCCGCCACGTTACTCAGCCTGACCGTTCATCACAAGACTCGTGTTCGTCCGTCGCCGGATTGATGGCGGTTTCCTGCAACATTTTGTACTTTGTTGCTGCCCCGGGCAGTAGGCTGCAAAAGGTAAGCTGCGGCCTTCATTTTGCGAGGGCGAGTCATGAAGAAGTCTCTGGCCTGGAAATTCTGGGTGTTTTTCGTGGTCATGGTGGGGGCCGCGGGCACCCAGGCTGCGGAATTCAATTTCTCCTCGACAACTGACTTCATCCGGATGGAGTTGTTGTTGAAGGATATCAACGCCCCCCGCCCGGATGCCTTGACCTTGAATGTCACGCTCAGTCCCGAAGCCACCGAGCGAATGCAGCAGGTCATGCGTGATTCGATAGGCCAACGATTAACGTTTGCCATCAACGGAAGGAAGATCACTACTTCTACCGTGCATGAGGTGATTGGCCCCCAGTTCAGAATGTCGATCCCCAGAGCCGTCGCCAAAGACCTGTTGCCCACGCTGATCGATTGAGTTGTTAGCGTCTCAGCCTACGTGAAAGGTCTGTCCTGTTTGCAGGCCTTCCACGCTTTTGGCATAGGCCAAGGCCACATCCGCCGCAGGAACCGGCTTGAAGCCACGGAAGTACGGGGCGTAGCTGCCCATGGCTTCGACGAGGACAGTCGGGCTGATGGAGTTCACCCGCAGACCGCGTGGCAGTTCGATGGCGGCGGCGCGGACAAAACTGTCCAGTGCACCGTTGACCAGCGAGGCCGAAACGCCGCTACGGATCGGATCGTGGCTGAGTACACCGGTGGTGAAGGTGAACGACGCGCCGTCATTGGCGAACTCACGGCCGATCAGCAGCAAATTGACCTGGCCCATGAGCTTGTCTTTCAGGCCCAGGGCAAAGCTCTCTTCGGTCATTTCGTTGAGCGGTGCGAAGGTCACGTTGCCGGCGGCACACACCAGTGCATCGAATTTGCCGGTCTGCCCGAACAGTTTGCGAATCGAGGCGCTGTCACTGATGTCCACCTGAAAGTCGCCGCTGGTGCGACCGATACGGATGATTTCGTGGCGTTGCGACAGTTCCTTGTCGACTGCCGAACCGATGGTGCCGTTTGCGCCGATCAAAAGAATTTTCATGAAAGGTGATCCTCGTAGTGGGTTGAACGAGGTATCAGTTTAGGGTGGTTTTTTCTCCGGATAAGCGCACTAATAGGCAACCTTTGGTTTTCAAATGGAAACAATCCATGAGCGAGATGGATGACCTCGCCGCGTTCGCCGTACTGATCGAAGCGGGAAGTTTCACCCTGGCGGCGCAGCAGCTCGGTTGCAGCAAAGGCCAGCTGTCCAAGCGCATCAGCCAGCTGGAAGCGCAGTTCTCCGTGGTGCTGTTGCAACGTACCACCCGCCGCTTGAGCCTGACCGCCGCTGGTGCTGCGTTGTTGCCCCAGGCCCAGGCGCTGGTGGTGCAAGTCGAGCGGGCGCGCCAGGCCCTGGCGCGTCTGAAGGACGACATGGCCGGCCCGGTGCGGATGACGGTGCCGGTGTCGCTCGGGGAAACCTTCTTCGATGGCCTGTTGCTGGAGTTCTCCGCCAAGTATCCCCAGGTACAGATCGAACTGGAGCTCAACAACAGCTACCGTGAACTGTCTCGCGACGGTTTCGACCTGGCAATTCGTTCCGACGTGGCCATTGACCAGCGACTGGTGGCGCGCCCACTGCTGGCGTGGCAAGAGCTGACCTGTGCCAGCCCGGCCTATCTGGAGCAATACGGTGAACCGCAAACGCCCCAGGCGCTGGCCGAGCATCGTTGCCTGCTCAACAGCCATTACAGCGGTCGCGAAGAATGGCTGTATCACCAGCAGCATGAGTTGTTGCGGGTGCGGGTGTCGGGGCCGTTCGCCAGCAACCACTACAACCTGCTGAAGAAAGCCGCACTGGTCGGTGCCGGTATTGCGCGCCTGCCGTCCTACTGTTTGCCAACGGAGCTGGCGGACGGGCGTTTGCGATGGCTGCTGCGCGATTATCAGACCCGCAGCATGCCGATGTACCTGGTGCATCCGTATCAGGGCGGATTGCCCAAGCGTACGCAGGTACTGGCGGATTATTTGATTGGGTGGTTCAAGCGCAGTGGGGAGGTGCTGGATCGGCTTTAACGTTAAAGCCTGGCACGACACAAACCCTGTGGGAGCGGGCTTGCTCGCGAATACGGTTTCACATTCAGCCTTAATGTTGGCGGATGCCCCGCATTCGCGAGCAAGCCCGCTCCCACAATGGATCTTCATTGTTAGCGAGGTTGTGGCAGATATAAAAAAACGGCCCGAAGGCCGTTTTTTTGTTTACCGCAATGGCTCAACCACCGAGGTACGCTTCGCGCACTTTCGGGTCGGTCAGCAGCGCTTCACCGGTGCCTTGCATCACCACCCGGCCGTTCTCCAGAACGTAGGCACGGTCAGCGATCTTCAGCGCCTGGTTGGCGTTTTGCTCGACCAGGAATACGGTGACACCGTCCTTGCGCAGTTGTTCGATGATGTCGAAGATCTGCTGGATGATGATCGGTGCCAGGCCCAGGGAAGGCTCGTCGAGCAGCAACAGCTTGGGCTTGCTCATCAGCGCACGGCCGATGGCGAGCATTTGCTGTTCGCCGCCGGACATGGTGCCGCCGCGCTGGGCGAAGCGCTCTTTCAGGCGTGGGAAAAGTCCGAGAACCTTGTCCATCTGTTCCTGATAATCGCCCTTGGCGGTGAAGAAACCACCCATGGAGAGGTTTTCTTCCACGGTCAGGCGGGAAAACACCCGGCGACCTTCCGGTACCACGGCGATGCTCTTGCGCATGATCTGCGAAGAGTCCTGGCCGACCAGTTCCTCACCCATGTAGCGGATGCTGCCGCTGTGGGCCCGCGGCGAACCGCAAAGCGTCATCAGCAGCGTGGACTTGCCGGCACCGTTGGCACCGATCAGGGTCACGATCTCGCCCTGGCGGACTTCGACGTTGACGCTGTGCAGGGCCTGGATCTTGCCGTAGAAGGTGGAAACGTTTTCGAACTGCAGCATTTACGCTTCCCCCAGGTAGGCTTTGATCACTTCAGGATTGTCGCGGATCTGTTCCGGCGTGCCATTGGCCAGGGGGGTGCCCTGGTTGATCACGACGATGTGGTCGGAAATGCTCATGACCAGCTTCATGTCGTGTTCGATCAGCAGCACCGTCACGTTGTGCTCTTCACGCAGCACGCTGATCAGCGCCTTGAGGTCTTCGGTTTCCTTCGGGTTCAGGCCGGCGGCAGGTTCGTCGAGCATGAGGATCCGCGGACGGGTCATCATGCAGCGGGCGATTTCCAGGCGGCGTTGCTGACCGTAGGCCAGGGTGCCGGCCGGACGGTTGGCGAACTCCTTGAGGTTGACCTTTTCCAGCCAGAACTCGGCGAAATCCATGGCCTCGCGTTCGCTTTTGCGGAACGCCGGGGTCTTGAACAGGCCGGCCAGGAAGTTGGTGTTCAGGTGACGGTGCTGAGCGATCAAGAGGTTCTCGACCGCCGTCATGTCCTTGAACAACCGCACGTTCTGGAAGGTACGCACCACGCCCTTGAGGGCGATCTTGTGGCCGGGCAGGCCCTCGATCGATTCGCCATCGAGCAGGATGCTGCCGCCGCTCGGCTTGTAGAAGCCGGTCAGGCAGTTGAACACGGTGGTCTTGCCGGCGCCGTTCGGGCCGATCAATGCCACGACCTGTTTCTCTTTCACGCTCAAGGCTACGCCGTTGACCGCCAGCAAACCGCCGAAGCGCATGCTCAGGTTTTCTACTTTAAGGATCTCGCGGCTCATTTGCGCAGCTCCATGTGAGGACGTTGCATGGGCAGCAGACCCTGAGGGCGCCAGATCATCATCAGTACCATCAAGGCACCGAACATCAGCATGCGGTACTCACTGAACTCACGCATCATTTCCGGCAGCAGGATCATCACCGTGGCTGCGAGCACCACGCCCAATTGCGAGCCCATGCCGCCCAACACGACGATGGCGAGAATGGTCGCCGACTCGATGAAGGTGAAGGACTCCGGTGTCACCAGGCCCTGACGCGCGGCAAAGAAGCTGCCGGCGAAACCGGCGAAGCAGGCGCCCAGGGTGAAGGCTGAAAGCTTGATGATCGTCGGGTTCAGACCCAACGCACGGCAGGCGATTTCATCTTCACGCAACGCTTCCCAGGCACGACCCAGGGGCATGCGCAGCAAGCGATTGATGACGAACAGTGCGAACAGCGCCAGGAACAATGCGACCAGGTAAAGGAAAATCACCTTGTTGATCGAGTTGTATTCCAGGCCGAAGTACTCGTGGAACGTCTGCAGGCCTTCAGCGGCTTTACGTTCGAAGGTCAGGCCGAAGAACGTCGGCTTCTCGATGTTGCTGATGCCGTTCGGGCCGCCGGTGATGTCGGTCAGGTTACGCAGGAACAGACGGATGATTTCACCGAAGCCCAGGGTCACGATCGCCAGGTAGTCACCGCGCAGGCGCAGTACCGGGAAACCGAGCAGGAAGCCGAAAGTGGCCGCCATCATCCCGGCGATCGGCAGGCAGATCCAGAAGCTCAGGCCGTAGTAATGCGACAGCAGGGCATAACTGTAGGCGCCGACGGCATAGAAGCCGACGTAACCGAGGTCGAGCAGGCCGGCCAGGCCGACCACGATGTTCAGGCCGAGGCCGAGCATCACGTAGATCAGCACCAGCGTGGCGATATCCACCGCACCGCGAGAGCCGAAGAACGGCCAGACCAGGGCACCGGCGATCAGCGCGATGATGATCCAGCGCTGAGTGGTCGGCAGGGTCAGGAAGTTACTGGCCTTGGCCGGCATCAGCGGCATGCTTGGCGAGGAACGCCAGGCCGAGCTGATCTGCTGGTCGAACAGCACACGCAGGAACATCAGTACCGAGCACACCGCGATGGTGATCAGGGTGGCGTCGCTGGTGCCATGAACTTCGAGGTTGATGCCGACGATGGTCAGCTTCAGACCGAGTACCGGGTAGGCCACGGCCCACACCAGCAAAGCGCTGAACAGCGCCTGTTTAAGATTCCTAGTCATACCTTCTCAACCTCCGGACGGCCCAGCAGGCCGGTTGGCCGGAACAACAGCACCAGAACCAGCAGACCGAACGCCACGACGTCCTTGTACTGGTCGCCGAAGATATCGGCACCAAAGGCTTCCGCCACGCCAAGTACCAGCCCGCCGAGCATGGCGCCTGGAATACTGCCGATACCGCCCAGCACGGCTGCGGTGAAGGCCTTGAGGCCGACGAGGAAACCGGCGTTCGGGTTGATCACGCCGTATTGCATGCTCAGCAGCACGGCCGCGATGGCCGCCAGCGCCGCACCGATGACGAAGGTCAGGGCGATGATGTTGTTGGTGTTGATACCCAGCAGGTTGGCCATCTTGATGTCTTCGGCACAGGCGCGGCAGGCGCGACCCAGGCGAGAACGGGAGATGAACAGCGTCAGGCCAAGCATGGCGACAAAGGTCACCACGAACACCACGATTTGCATGTAGGAAATCAGCACTTCATGTGCACCACCTGGCCCAAAGGCAAAGTTGCCCGGAATCAGGTTGGAGATGGATTTGTCCTTGGAGTCTTGCGCCAGCAGAACGGTGTTCTGCAGGAAGATCGACATGCCGATGGCGGAAATCAGCGGGATCAGACGGTTGCTGCCGCGCAGGGGGCGGTAGGCGATCCGTTCGATGCTGTAACCGTAGGCACTGGTGACGACGATGGTCGCCAGGAAAGCGGCAGTCATCAACAGCGGAACACTGTCGAGTCCCAGCATGGCAAGCCCGGCGATGGCGATGAACGCCACGTAGGAGCCAATCATGTATACCTCGCCGTGGGCGAAGTTGATCATTCCAATGATGCCGTAAACCATCGTATAGCCGATGGCGATCAGGGCATACGTGCTGCCAATGGTCAGACCATTAACCAGCTGTTGGAAGAAGTGATAGATGTCAGGCATTACAGCGCTCCTAAAAACCTGATACGCATTTCACTGGTGGAGTCATTTTCCCGCCCGAGCCCCGTGGATCTGCATCCACTTCGAATTCGGGGTTTGCCAGCGAACCGCTGATGACGGTTTTGAGATTTTCAGGTGGGGAGACTGGCGGATCACGCCAGCGCGGCCCAATACGTTCGTAAAACAAAGCCCACGGCACGCCGTGGGCTTTGTTGGCAGTCAGTCAGGCAACGCCTTACTGAGGCTTGGCTTCAGTTTTAGGTTTGCCGAAGTGCCACTCGTAAACCACGAATTTGAAGTCTTTCAGGTCGCCTTTCTCGTCGAAGCTCAGGTCGCCGGTAGGTGTCTTGAAGGTGCCGGCGTGGATGGCTTCAGCCACTTTGGCAGTGTCTTCGGACTTGGCAGCCTTGATGCCGTCGGCGATCACGGTCACAGCCGAGTAGGCCGGGAACACGAACGGACCGCTTGGATCTTCCTTCTTGGCTTTGAACGCATCAGCCAGGGCAACGTTGGCCGGATCCTGGTCGAAGGATTTCGGCAGGGTCACCAGCAGGCCTTCGGAAGCGTCTTTGGCGATCTGCGAAATGGAGTCGTTACCCACGCCTTCCGGCCCCATGAACTTGGCTTTCAGGCCTTTTTCCGCAGACTGACGCAGGATCAGGCCCAGCTCCGGGTGGTAGCCGCCGTAGTAGACGAAGTCGACGTTGGCTTGCTTGAGCTTGGCGATCATCGACGAGAAGTCCTTGTCGCCGGCGTTGATGCCTTCGAACACGGCAACCTTGACGCCTTTGCCTTCCAGGGTTTTCTTCACGGCGCTGGCGATGCCTTCACCGTATTGCTGTTTGTCGTGCAGGACGGCAACGATCTTCGGCTTTACGAAGTCGGCAATGTAGTTACCGGCGGCAGGGCCCTGGGCGCTGTCCAGGCCGATAGTGCGGAACACCATTTTGTAACCACGGGCGGTGATGTCCGGGCTGGTGGCAGCCGGGGTGATCATGATCACGCCTTCGTCTTCGTAGATGTCCGAAGCCGGTTGAGTGGAGCTGGAGCACAGGTGACCGACCACGAACTTGACGCCGTCGTTGACGACCTTGTTCGCGACCGCAACGGCTTGTTTCGGATCGCAGGCGTCATCGTATTCAACGGCTACGAGTTTCTTGCCGTCTACGCCGCCCTTGGCGTTGATCTGTTCGATGGCCATTTTGGCGCCACTGAACTGCATGTCGCCGTATTGGGCTACAGGGCCGGTTTTAGGGCCGGCGATGCCGATCTTGATGGTGTCAGCTGCGAACGAATGGCTGGCAACCCCGGCCAGAACCATAGCGGCAAACAGTTTGGAAATCTGCTTAGTAGCCTTAGTCATAGTGCTCCACTCTTACTGTTGTAGTTTTTATAGTCCTGGCGCCGAAAGCAGCAGAACCGGGTCAGATATCTGCGACATTCCCCGGAAAAGCCCCTCGGCAACTGTACCGGTACAGTGTAGAGCGCCGATTGTCAGCCTGGGAAGGCGGCGCCGGGGGACAAAACCTGCAAGTGTCGCTTTATTGAAAGAAAAAGACAGAATTGCGGCGGGGTGTTGAGGGGCTTATAGCCGGATTCAGTGCATTCCCTGGCTTTCCTGCGCTTTTCATTTCGGTCACTCAATTGCATCCGGGTTTTTCTGCCCGGCCACCGACGTTATCATTCGCGTCGATTTCTTTTCCGGACAGTCCCATGAATCAAGAACCTAGCACCCTCTATGCCAAGCTGCTTGGTGAAACCGCATCTATTACATGGAAAGAGCTGGAGCCGTTCTTCGCCAAGGGTGCCCTATTGTGGGTCGATCCTGGCCTGGATTTGATCGCCGCCGCCGAGGCCGTGGCCCAGGATGAAGGGGAGAAAGTGGCTGCCTGGCTGGCCGCTGACAAGCTCGCCAAGCTGTCTGAGACGCGGGCGCTGGATCTTTTTGAACGTGATCCGCAGTTGTGGGCCGTGGTTGTTTCGCCGTGGATTCTGGTCCAGGAAAGGGCGCAGGCTTAAAAGGTTGCACCTGATTGGTGCGGTCCTTTCAAGGGAAAAAGTGTGTAGCCGAGTAGCGTGGTGGCATGTTGCCGTAGAGAAAGGCCACAGCTTTACGGTGACGTAAACGTAACGGGAACAGTTGAGAGGGCAGCTGAACGTCTGCTCAATTGTTTCTGGATGTTGATTTGCAGTGAATTCAAGGCCGCCTTCGTCGGATCGCCGCCCGGAGCAAGCCCGCTCCCACATTTAACCGTGTTCTTCCAGAAGGAATGCAGTCGAATGTGGGAGCGGGCTTGCTCGCGAATGGGGGGCGACGCTTAGTGAGCCGTCTTGCCCGTATGGTTGTTCAACGAAATAACCTTGGTCTTGCCGATCCGGTGACGGTAGATCTCGCGCAGGTACTTGATCGACTTCTTCACGCAATCCCGGGACAGGCGGATGTCGTTGATCGAGACAAATTTTTCCTTGTCGTTGATCAGCTCGCGGTACTTCTTCTCGTACATCGGCTTGATCGCGTACCAGTTGGTATCGAGGATCTTCGCCGGGTTCTCGAATTCGTTGAGCAAGTCGTCGATGCGGCCTTCGTCGAATTCCTCCTGGACGATGAAGTCCAGGATCGAGTTGTCCAGGGTCTCGTCGAAGCGGTACGGGTTTTTCGCAAAGCAACGCTTGATGAACGCCACGATCAGCGTCAGGAAGTCGTCCGACAGGCACGGGCTCTTGGCGATCAGGGTGGTCAGCGACAGGTTGGCCGAGGCACCGATCACCAGCGCGTAGCGCTTGAGCGTGGTGTTGGGGAACAGGCTGTTGAGATGAGTCTTCAGCCGGTTCAAATCCATGTAGGACAGCTTGTAGTCCTTCGGCAACGAAACGATCGACACCACCGACGAGCAATTCTTGAAGAAGTGCAGGTCGTGCAGGGCCGCCGCGTCGTAACCCGAGTTCTTGTACTGCTCCAGCGACGCGCGATAGCGCTTGGATTCGATCGGCAACAGGCTGATGCCTTCGATGGCCTGGGTGACCTTGTTGAAGTGCGGCAGGTCGATCGAACGGAAGAACAGGTCGTCGATGTTCAGGCGCTGTGGCTCTTTCTCGAACACCTTGAATTTGTCGCTGCTCGGCGGCGGGGTTTCCGGCACCACGGACTCGGCGTAGGCAATCGCCACCGGGCCGGCCAGGCTCATGAACAGGTCGTTGGCGTCCAGGCGGATGGTTTCGCCGATGTCGATGCCGGCGCGACGGAAATAGTTCTGGTCGTAGTCGGTGGTCACCGCCTGGGCCGTCAGAATGTTGAAGATCTGCTGCGAGATGTACTGGTTGGCATGCTTTTCCATGGCATTGACATCAATGTTCTGGATATTGCCGTCATCGTTCTCTTCGGCGTAACGCATGATGTCGTTGGAGATCAGCATCATCGCGTTCCATGGGCGGATGCGGCCCATGACGCTGGCCTCGCTGCTGTCTTCGTTGGCGAAGTTGTAGGAGAAGTCCCACTCTTCCGACAGGTATTTGCACAGCAGGCGGCCGGCGTTGATGTGCAACGCCTCGGACATTTCACTGCGGTGATCGGAAATGTTCGGCAGTACACAGATGCCACTGGTGAAGATCGGTTCGAAGACGAAGGAGTGGCCGCTCTTGCTGTCGTGCTCGTCCATCGGTTTGGTGTCGAACGTCTTGTTCATGTACGAGTGCTGCTGGGCCAGACCGAACTCCGAGGCCATGCCCGAACCGGTACCGCCGCCAGCACTGAAGATCGAGAAGTACAGGCGCGACTGGTTGGCCTTGATGCCGCAGCTGTCGATCAGGTACGAGTGAATCATTTTCCAGTCAGGGCTGGAGAAACGCTGGGTGTCCTTGTTCAGGATGATCTTGGCCAGGTACTGGCCGAGGATCGGCGCGTTGCCGGCGCCACCGGCGTGGACTTCCGACAGGTCCATGATTTTCATCTTGCTGTAGTCGCGCAGGAAGCCGCTTTTTTCGCCCTTGCGCGAGAAACGGATGCGTCCGGCGATGTCCTTGTCCAGGTCGCCGAGCATCACCAGCGGCTCGACCAGAAACACCGGCTTGGTGTTTTTGTTCTGGCCCAGGCGCAGGTTGTTGCGGATCCACTGGGCCGGGCTGTAGCCCTTTTCGGCAAAGCGCTTGTCCGGCGACAGGCGATCTTCGTTGTTGAATTCGTTGAGGTAGAACTTGCGGGCGTTGTACACCAGCTCCGCCACGTCCAGCGCGATGTTCGAGCCACAGCGGCCCAGGCCGATCAGGCACACCGACGGGAACTCCTGATCGCTGTGCTGTTCGCTGTCGCCTTCCAGGTGTGGTGCGCGCGGGAACACCATGTCGCGCAGGCCGTCGAGGTTGTCGAGGATGCGGTCGGTGTTGGTTTCGGTGAAGTACAGGTATTGCTGGGTCGCCAACGGACGTGATTGGATCAATGGCTTCGGTGATGACGGGCTGTTGGCCGCGGGGCTCAACGTCAGATCGGTTACCGCAGTGGCCGGGTTGTTTTTAGAAGTCATGGTTCGCCATCTACCTGGGCTGATTGGTTGGCCGACTCGCTGTCGTCGAACCGTCACGGAATACAATCGCGTCTTTTTTCAGCGCGTACCTGGACCATGCCTTGGTCGTTAGCCTGAGCATTGCTCGGGGTGAATCCTTTCCTAAGTCATGATGAATCGGCCAATATTCGGTGATCTTTAATCAAGAAGAGGCAAAATGATGTCAACGCTACCTTCGCTAGGGTTTGCCGGGATCGGCCTGATGGGACTGCCGATATGCCGGCGCCTGCTGGCCGCGGGATATCCGCTGGCGGCATGGAATCGCAATCCGGACAAGTGCAAGCCGCTGGTGGAGGCAGGCGCCCGCCAGGTCGCCAGCCCGGCCGAGCTGTGCCAGCACGCTGACGTGGTGATGCTGTGCCTGGCGGATACGTCGGTCGTACGCGAGGTGGTGTTTGGTCCGGCAGGCATTGTGGAGGGAGCAAAAAAAGGCCAGCTGCTGGTGGATTTCTCCAGCCTGGAGCCCAATGCCACGCGGGAAATGGCCGCAGAACTCGCTGGTAAAACCGGCATGGGCTGGCTCGACACGCCGGTATCCGGTGGCGTGGTCGGTGCCGAAGCTGGAAGCCTGGCGATCATGGTCGGCGGTGACGTACAGGATCTGGAGCGGGTCCGGCCTGTGCTGTTGAACCTGGGACAGCGTGTGACACACATGGGCGGCGTCGGGGCAGGGCAGGTGACCAAGGCGTGCAATCAGATGATCGTCGCTTGCAATGCATTGGTGATTGCCGAAGTGGTCGCGCTGGCAGAGCGTTCCGGGGTTGATGCCAGCCTGATCGCCGAAGCGCTGACCGGCGGCTTTGCCGATTCGAAACCCTTGCAGATCCTCGCCCCGCAGATGGCGCAAAACCGTTTCGAGCCGGTCAAGTGGCATGTGCGCACGTTGCTCAAGGATCTGGATACAGCGGTGAAGTTTTCCCGTGAACAAGGCTCGGCGACACCGATCAGCGGTCTGGCCGCGCAATTGATGCGCCTGCATGGGAGTCAGGGTTTCCTTGAGAAAGACCCGTCTACATTAGTGCAGATGTACCGTGAGCCAGGCTCAGCGTCGTGACGGTGTAGGCGTGCTTGCGCTGGTTGATTTCGTTCAGCACCGGATGCAACTCGGCCAGTGGCACCGGCCGGCTCAGCAGGGATGAGTCGCCGGTGCCGAAGTCATCGATTGGTGCTATTACTCAGGCGATTTTCTTCTGAGGCGTCTCGAACGCGGGTTGCAGGGCCGGCAAGCCGAAAGCGGCACGGGCCGCGTCGCAATCGGGATTAGCCAGGCCATCGACCCAGGAAGCCTCGAATTCCCGGCAGGTGCTGGAGCGTTTTTCGTAAATCGAGCACTGCACCGTACTGCCCACGTCTCCCACCAGGCTGGTGCAGCGTACGGGTTTGCAGCCGGTGCCGAGCATCGCGACCCGGCTGGGGCTGATCTGCTCGACAAGCTCATCGGGAACCGTCCCCCCGGACGAGGCGCACTCACCCCAGAAAAATGACACGCGAAAATGAGAACAGCAGGCACCGCAATTCAGACACGGACTGACTTCGGACATGGGTGATTATCTAAGGAAGAGTGGAGACACAGGGGGGAAACAAGGCCGCTATTCTAGGCTTCGCCAACGGCTTGGGAAGGGGGGCTCAAAGGTATTTTTCATCGACCGGACGGGCTGCGAAATACCCGCCCTGCGAAAGCTGCGCCTCTGTGGGAGCGGGCTTGCCCGCGAAAGCGTCGGCACATCCAGCATCTACTTATCAGACAGACCGCATTCGCGAGCAAGTCGAATCGTCGCACCGCCGCTCCCACAGGCTGTGTGCCATGGGCAGGTATCAGCCTGGCGAATAATGAAAGACAGTTGTGGACGGCCTGTCTAGATTGCAAAGTCCGGGGGCAGTGACGCCCCAAAAACAATAAAAGAGACGGACCCATGCAGAACTCGACCCAAGCGGCCAATGCCTGGCGCATCCTGTTCCTGTTGTTCCTGGCCAACCTGTTCAATTTTTTCGACCGCACCATCCCGGCCATCATCATCGAACCCATTCGCATGGAATGGCACCTCAGTGATTTCCAGTTGGGGATCATCGGGACGGCATTCACCATCGTCTACGCCATTGCCGGCTTGCCGCTGGGGCGCATGGCCGATACCGGCTCGCGCAGCAAGCTGATGGGTTGGGGATTGGCGGTGTGGAGCGGGTTGACCGCCGTCAACGGCATGGTGGGCAGTTTCTGGAGCTTCCTGATCGTGCGCATGGGCGTCGGCATCGGCGAGGCCAGTTACGCGCCAGCCGCCAACTCGCTGATCGGCGACTTGTTTCCGGCTCACCGCCGGGCGCGGGCCATGGGGATCTTCATGCTGGGGCTGCCATTGGGGCTGTTGCTGGCATTCTTCACCATCGGCGCGATGGTCAAAGCCTTCGATAGCTGGCGCGCGCCGTTCTTTATCGCGGCGGTGCCCGGGCTGATCCTGGCGATCTTCATGTTTTTCATCAAGGAACCGAAGCGCGGCGCCGCGGAGAGCGTTCAGGTTTCGCAGGAAAAGATCGATCAGCCGATCCGGCGGGTACTGGCTGTGCCAACCTTCCTGTGGCTGGTGATGGCCGGCCTGTGTTTCAACTTCGCCACCTATGCCTGCAACTCGTTTCTGGTGCCGATGCTGCAACGGTATTTCCTGATGCCGTTGCAGGAAGCGGCGGTCGCCACCGGGGTTATTGTTGGCGTGACCGGGTTGGTTGGCCTGACCCTCGGTGGCTGGATCGCGGACAAGATTCACCAACGGGTCGCCAATGGGCGGCTGTTGTTTGCGGCCTTCAGCCTGGTGGTTTCGACGGTTTGCACCGCGTGGGCGCTGCATTCCGGGCGAATCGAGATCGGTGTGTTTGTTGCGGTGTTTAGCCTGGGTTGGTTGTTCGCCTACAACTTCTACACCTGCGTGTACACGGCGATTCAGGATGTGGTCGAGCCGCGGTTGCGGGCAACGGCGATGGCGCTGTTCTTCGCCGGGCTGTACCTGTTGGGCGGTGGCCTGGGGCCGGTGGTGGTCGGGGCCTTGTCAGATCACTTTGCCCACACGGCGATGCTCGCGGCGGGTGCGCAACAGATGACTGAGGCATTTAAAGCGGTCGGCCTGCATGACGCGATGTACCTGATTCCGGTGGCGCTGTTGTTCACCGTAGTGTTTCTGTTCCTGGCTTCGCGGTGTTTCGTGCGCGATGCCAAGCGGATGAAGGAAGGGTTGGTGGTGGTGGGTGAGCCTGAAGGTTCTGCGGTGACTGCTTAACCGCCTTCGCGAGCAAGCCCGCTCCCACAGAGATCTCATAGGCACTGAAGATCCAATGTAGGAGCGAGCCTGCTCGCGAAGGGGCCATGTGCATCACAACAAAAACCTGCTAAACAAAAAGGCCCGCATCACTGCGGGCCTTCTTTTTATAGCGGTGGAGGAGCGGTGTTAACCCGCCACCAACACCCGAATCGCTTCCAGTCGCAGCGCAGCCTTGTCGAGCATGGCCAGGCCTTGCTCGCGTTGTTTGCGCAGGGCTACCAGTTCACTGTCGCGCACGGTCGGGTTGACCGCTTGCAACGCGGTAAGGCGCGCCAGTTCTTCCTCGGTATCGGCGGCCAGGCGGCGCTGCGCCTCGGCGACACGCTCAGTGTGGCGCGGCAGGATCTTCGCTTCACCGGCATTGATCCGTGGCGTCAGTTGGTCACGCTGGGCCTGGATGAACTTGTTGGCGCTGGCACGCGGCACGCTTTCGAGCTGGTCGTTCAAGGTTTCGAACGACACGCGGGCCGACAGGTCATTGCCGTTGGTATCGAGCAGGCAGCGCAGGGCGGCCGGCGGCAGGTAGCGACCCAGTTGCAGCGAGCGCGGGGCAACCACTTCACTGACATACAACAGTTCCAGCAACACGGTGCCCGGCTTCAGCGCCTTGTTCTTGATCAGCGCCACGGCGGTGTTGCCCATGGAACCGGACAGCACCAGGTCCATGCCGCCCTGGACCATCGGGTGCTCCCAGGTGATGAACTGCATGTCTTCGCGAGACAGCGCCTGGTTACGGTCGTAAGTGATGGTCACGCCTTCGTCATCGCCCAGCGGGAAACTGGCGTCGAGCATTTTTTCGCTCGGCTTGAGGATCAGTGCGTTTTCCGAATGGTCTTCGCTGTCGATGCCGAAGGCGTCGAACAGGGTTTCCATGTAGATCGGCAGCGCGAACTGGTCGTCTTGCTCAAGGATATCTTCCACCAGCGCATCGCCTTCGCCAGCGCCGCCGGAGTTCAGCTCCAGCAGACGGTCGCGACCGGTGTGCAGCTCGGCTTCCAGACGCTCACGTTCGGTGCGGGCTTCGTCGATCAGCGCTTGCCACTCGCCATCGTCGGCTTCTTCGAGCAGCGGCAGCAGGCGCGGGCCGAACTGGTGCTGCAGGGCATTGCCGGTCGGGCAGGTATTGAGGAACGCGTTCAGCGCTTCGTGGTACCACTGGAACAGGCGCTCTTGCGGGCTGGTTTCCAGGTACGGCACGTGCAGTTCGATGATGTGCTTCTGGCCGATCCGGTCCAGACGACCGATACGTTGTTCCAGCAGGTCCGGGTGGGACGGCAGGTCGAACAGCACCAGGTGATGGGAGAACTGGAAGTTGCGACCTTCACTGCCGATTTCCGAGCAGATCAGTACCTGCGCACCAAATTCTTCGTCGGCGAAGTAGGCGGCGGCGCGGTCACGCTCGAGGATGTTCATGCCCTCGTGGAACACCGTGGCCGGGATGCCGGAACGCACGCGCAGGGCGTCTTCCAGGTCCATGGCGGTTTCGGCGTGGGCGCAGATCACCAGCACTTTGGTGCGCTTGAGCATCTTCAGTTGATCGATCAGCCACTCGACGCGCGGGTCGAACTTCCACCAGCGTTCTTCTTCGCTGGCGTCCGGTTGGGCCTGGAAGCTGACTTCCGGGTACAACTCGGCGTGATCGCCCAATGGCAGTTCGAGGTATTCGTCCGGGCACGGCAGCGGGTACGGGTGCAGCTTGCGCTCCGGGAACCCCTGCACGGCGGCGCGGGTGTTACGGAACAGCACGCGGCCGGTGCCGTGGCGGTCGAGCAATTCACGCACCAGGCGCGCGCTGGCTTCGGTGTCGCCATCGTTGACAGCGGCCAACAGGGCTTCGCCTTCGTTGCCGAGGAAACCGTGGATGGTCTTGTGGGCTTGCGGCGACAGGCGCCCCTTGTCCAGCAACTCCTGAACGGCTTCAGCCACCGGGCGATAGTTTTCGCTCTCGGCGCGGAAGGCTTGCAGGTCGTGGAAGCGGTTCGGGTCGAGCAGACGCAGACGAGCGAAGTGGCTGTCCTGGCCCAGTTGTTCCGGGGTCGCGGTCAACAGCAGCACGCCGGGAATGGTTTCGGCGAGTTGCTCGACCAGGGAATACTCAGGGCTGACCTGATCTTCGTGCCACACCAGGTGGTGAGCTTCGTCGACCACCAGCAAGTCCCAGCCCGCCGCGAACAGCGCGTCCTGGGCCTTCTCGTCGTCCACCAACCACTCAAGTGCGACCAGCGCGAGCTGGGTGTCTTCGAAGGGGTTGCTGGCATCGCTTTCGATGAAGCGTTCTTCGTCGAACAGCGCGACCTGCAGGTTGAAGCGGCGGCGCATTTCGACCAGCCACTGGTGCTGCAGGTTCTCCGGAACCAGGATCAGCACGCGGTTGGCGCGGCCCGAGAGCAATTGGCGATGGATCACCAGGCCGGCTTCGATGGTTTTACCCAGGCCCACTTCGTCGGCCAGCAGAACCCGTGGCGCGATACGGTCGGCGACTTCGCGGGCAATGTGCAACTGGTGTGCGATCGGTTGCGCACGCACGCCGCCCAGACCCCAAAGGGAGGATTGCAACTGGCGACTGGTGTGTTCCAGTGTGTGATAACGCAGGGAGAACCAGGCCAGCGGGTCGATCTGGCCGGCGAACAGACGGTCGCTGGCCAGGCGGAACTGAATGAAGTTCGACAGTTGGGTTTCCGGCAGGGTGACCACTTCGTTATGCCCGTTGAGGCCGTGGTAAACCAGCAGGCCATCAACGTCATCGACTTCGCGGACGGTCAGCTTCCAGCCTTCGAAGTGAGTGATGGAGTCACCCGGCGAAAACCGCACACGGGTGAGGGGCGCATTCCTTAGCGCGTACTGGCGAGTGTCGCCAGTGGCCGGATAGAGCACGGTCAACAAGCGGCCGTCCTGTGCCAGAACGGTGCCTAAACCCAGCTCGGCTTCGCTGTCACTGATCCAGCGTTGCCCCGGTTGATACTGCTGCGCCATGCTGCCTGACTCCCACCTGAAAAAGCGGGCTATCTTAACGGAATGAGGGCTTCAGGGCCAAAGGACTCTCAGAAAAACTCACAGTCATACGTTAGCCCACCTGTGCATGACGCGCCGCCCGGTGCACTAATGAGTGCCAAATGAGTCACAGTTTGCGACCGATGGCTCAAGACGCCATCCCCGCAGCCGACAGCCTGCTGACAGGAGACTGAAAACCATGCTGCCACCGATGCTCCCCCTGAGTGCCGTGCCGATCACTTCACAGACCGACCCGATCCGTCAGCGTCCGGATATTCCACCGGTGGTGCCGGTTCAGGAAAGCTCCAGTGAAAGCACCATCGACCTGCAAAAGCGCAATCCTGAAGAGGACGGGCTGGTGCTGCGCGAGGAGCAGCGTCGCAGGCAGGAGCAGGAACGGCGCCGCCGTGAAGCCGACAATGACCCTGAGGCGCACCTGGCGATTCCCGGGGATGAGCTCAATGCCGACAACACCGTGCCGGTGGCGCCGCTGATGGAAGATCAGCCGCGGCAGGGGCTGTGGGTCGATATCGAGATTTGAGCGCAGGCTGGTCAGCGCGGCCGTCAGGCCGCATTATTGGCGCAGGGTTGCCGAACGCTACGACGGCTTAAACTCATTTCAAGCGATGCACTGACCGCCATGAGCCAAGACGACAAACTGATTGACCTCAATGCTGAACGCGCCAAGCGTGTTCATGACCTCAATGACAAGCGACTCAATGAAGTTCGCCAGGCGTTCGAGCAGGCCATGCCGTTGGGCAAGTCCGGGAAAAAGCCGAAAAACAAACCGAAAAAGCGCTGAAGTCCCCCGCATTCATTGATGCGGGTCAAATTTTTCCCTTCCTCTTGCCCAGTCTCGGGCGACATTGATCCCGGTCAATATTCTCTCCTGCCCGTTTGGTTAACTTAGCCCTATCGCAACAGGGCAAGTACAGGAGACGCGTCATGTTTTTCGACAACGTGGTGATCGCCGGAGTGCTGACTGTCAGCCTCATGTTTGTATTTTTTGCAGGGTTCGGACTTTTTATCTGGAAGGATTCGCACAAGCGGAAATAACCGTAGTTCTTTCTGGATGTAATGAGCACGCAAGGCATTTTGGGCAACTTCGGTTGCCCTTTTTTTTTGCCTGCAAAAAACTGTTGGAGTGCATAAAGCCACTGTGGGAGCGGGCTTGCTCGCGAAGGCGGTGGATCAGTCAACATCTTCGTTGAATGTAAAGCCGCCTTCGCGAGCAAGCCCGCTCCCACATTAATTGTGTAATGTCGGAAGTAGCCGGCAATAAAAAAGGCGCGATCCTTGCGGAGCGCGCCTTTTCTGGTTTGGCTGCTTATCAGCTGCCAAGTGCCTTCGATGCCAGCCAGAACAACCCGGCAGACAGGGTCACGGTGGCTGGCAGGGTCAATACCCAGGCCAGCAGGATGGTTCTGACGGTGCCGCTTTGCAGGCCGCTTTTGTTGGCGACCATGGTGCCCGCCACGCCCGAGGACAGCACGTGGGTGGTGGAAACCGGCAGGCTGAAGATGTTCGCCATGCCGATCAGGCTGGCGGTGGTGATCTGCGCCGACATGCCTTGGGAGTAGGTCATGCCTTGCTTGCCGATCTTCTCGCCAATGGTCAGTACCACGCGTTTCCAGCCGACCATGGTGCCCAGGCCCAAGGCCAGTGCAACCGCCAGGATCACCCAGAACGGAGCGTATTCGGTGGTGGTGGTCAGGTCCTTGCGCAGCTTGTCCAGGTCAGCCTTTTCACGGGGGGCGAGCGTTGGCAACTTGCTGACTTTCTTTGCCGTGTCGTCCAGGCAGAGCAGGTAGCGACGTACTTCGATGCGGCTTTCCGACGGCAGCGAGTGGTAGTCGGCTACACCCTTGAGGGTGCCGAGCAGGGCGGTGATGGTCGGTTCGGTCTGTTGCGGGTTGCAACGGAATTTCTCCGGCAGATCGCCATCCAGGCTCTTGCCCAGGGCCAGGAACTCGCCCAGGGTTTCGGAATTGCGCTGGTAGAACTGGCTCAGGTGCAGCGTGGCGTCGCGGGTCCGCTCGATCTGATAGGTCGTGCTGTTCAGGTCGAGGACGAACTGGGCCGGCACGATACCGATCAGGACCAGCATGATCAGGCCGATACCTTTCTGGCCATCGTTGGAACCGTGCACGAAACTCACGGCCATGGCCGAGATCACCAGTACCAGGCGATTCCAGAACGGCGGGTGTTTCTTGTCGTCGATCTTGCGGCGCTCTTCCGGCGTCTTGTGCATCTTCGACAGCGGACGCCACCATTTAAGACCGATCAGGATCAGTGCGGCGATCAGGAAACCGGCCATTGGTGAGAATACAAGCGACATGCCGATATCGATTGCCTTCTGCCAGTTCACACCATCGGCCAACGGAATTTCGTTGATCAAGGCGTTCGCCAGGCCCACGCCGAGGATCGAACCAATCAGCGTATGGGAGCTGGAGGCGGGGATACCGAAGTACCAGGTGCCCAGGTTCCAGGTGATGGCTGCGGCGAGCAACGAGAACACCATGGCCAGTCCGTGACCGGTGTTCACATTGATCAGCAGTTCTACCGGCAGCAGGTGGACGATGGCATACGCCACGCCAACCCCGCCCAGCAGCACGCCGAGGAAGTTGAACACCCCGGAGAAGAACACCGCCAGGTGAGGCGGCATGGCTTTGGTGTAGATAACGGTCGCCACCGCGTTAGCGGTGTCATGAAAGCCGTTGATGAACTCGAAGGCGAGGACAAAGGCCAGGGCGAGCAAGAGGCTCACAAGCACCCAAGCATCCAGTCCGCTGAATAAATCGATCATGAAGGTTTTCTGACCCGGTCATAAGGGGGCGCGATTATGCCAGAAAAGACTGCTAATCAATGCACTAGCTGCTCATCGGTAACATTCTTCAACGAATTTTTTTGCCGCAGCACCGAAAAACCCAGGGTTTTGCTGAGTTTTTTAAGTCATTGATTTTATTGAAAAAACACGCTGTCACAAAACCTTCACGACCTGGTAAGAGGGGCTTGAACGGTTGTGCGAAAAATCTGAGAAATAGGTCAGATACCGGAAATCTGCCTGATTCAACGACGGTAATGGCCGCTGCCCGCTCATAGCGGGCGCGAAAGGCAGCATCAATACATCCCGCTTTTAACGGGTGCACAGGCAGGCCTTTGTAAGGATCAGGCCAAAGCAGTCACGGCTCTTCGGCTTTGAGTTCCTTTTCCATTTTTTGAAGTTCTTGCTGGAAAACCTGATCCTGAACGGTGGCGCGTTTACGCCAGGGTTTACGTTCCGGTTCGGGTTGAGCGGCGTAAGTGGTGACTTCTCCGCCGTAAACTTCCTTGTAACGTTGTTCCTGGCGCTCTAGTTCCGCGCGCAGTTCGTCTTTCGTCACAGTGCTACCTGTTTGAGTTGAGATAAATTCTGGTGAAAACGCGCTGCATCAAATCGATCGATCACGTTCGTCGAATGGGCAATGCCCGTCAAGGCATCGTTTTTTGGCAACGACGTGATCAATACTTCCATGTCACAGGCGGCCACGGCACCAGAGATAAACAGCTGACGTAGCTTCAGTTTCCTGTTTCAGCAAGCGCACTGACAAGGTGGTTCAATGCGAGTCTGGCGCTTGCAACGGGCAACAGCGATGGAACATCGCATTGCCGGGCAGCGGGTTCGGCAAGTAAAAAACCGAAGCGCTACTGAATTGTATTATAGCGGCCGATTTGAAGAACACTATCTCCAAAGAGTTAAAAGTGGATCCTGGTGTGTGACCATTTTGTTGCTCGAAACTTTGCGATTAACTAGAGCGTCGACGGATACCAAATCGCTGCGATGCCTTTCTGACGCCATTAAGTCAGGCAAGTTACGGTATTTGGATTGCCCCATTAAGTCCTGTGTCGAGTCGACGTAAACATGGGGTCGCGAGTCAGCGAAAAACCGGACACCTGAGGATCGGGCGATTTAACCGGTGGATTGCGATTATCGGTCGAGCGTTCGATAATCGCACGGAGTTGGCAGGCCGGGCTTGAGCGTCAGGCGGTAGCCCTTTGTAATAGTCGCTGATCCGAATGGGTAAAAGGACCTTGTATGAACGATCAAATGCGCAATTCCTTCGCTTCAGTGGCTCCTCCCATCGTTGCCTCACCGGCCAAACGGATCCAGGCACTGACCGGTGACCCGGATTTCATGACGTCCCTGGCCCGTGGCCTGGCCGTGGTGCAAGCGTTCCAGGAGCGTAAGCGGCACCTGACCATCGCCCAGATCAGCCACCGCACGGAAATTCCCCGCGCCGCCGTGCGCCGTTGCCTGCACACCCTGATCAAACTCGGCTACGCCACCACCGACGGCCGCACCTATTCGTTGCTGCCCAAAGTGCTGACCCTCGGCCATGCCTATGTGTCCTCGACGCCGCTGGCGGTTTCCGCCCAACCTTACCTGGACCGCATGAGCGAGCAACTGCACGAGGCCTGCAACATGGCCACGCTGGAAGGTGATGACATTTTGTACATCGCCCGCTCCGCGACCACCCAGCGGCTGATTTCGGTGGACCTGTCGGTGGGCGGGCGCTTGCCGGCCTATTGCACGTCGATGGGGCGGATTCTGCTGGCCGCGCTGGATGACACGTCGCTGGGCGAATACCTCGACCACGCCGAATTGCAAGCCAAGACCAGCCGCACGATTCACACCCCCGAGGCATTGCTCGAATGCCTGCAAGAAGTACGACTGCAAGGCTGGTGCATCGTCGACCAGGAACTCGAGCAAGGGCTGCGTTCGATTGCCGTCCCGGTGTACGACGCGTCCGGCCAGGTAGTTGCGGCCCTCAACGTCAGCACCCATGCCGGGCGGGTCAGCCGCAATGAGCTGGAACAGCGTTTCCTGCCCGGTTTGTTGAGCGCCAGCCGCGACCTCAGCGCCCAGCTGTTTGCCTAAGCTGTTCGATAAACGCACAGAGTCGCGTTTATCGAATTGACGCTGTTTCGTCCGGATCATTACTGTCGCGGCTTCGTCAGCATCTGCTGACACCGTTCGACTGCGATCCGTGGAATAAAAATAATGAACCAGCCTCAGTCTGCTGTAGGTAACTGCCTCGACGTGCAGTCCTTCATCAATGCCCAACCCATTTCGCGCTACCAGTGGCGCGTGGTAATCCTGTGTTTCCTGATTGTCTTCCTCGATGGCCTCGACACCGCGGCCATGGGTTTCATCGCCCCGGCCCTGTCCCAGGACTGGGGTATCGACCGCGCCAGCCTTGGCCCGGTGATGAGTGCGGCGTTGATCGGCATGGTCTTCGGCGCACTGGGCTCCGGCCCTCTGGCTGACCGCTTCGGGCGAAAAGTCGTACTGGTCGGTGCGGTGCTGTTGTTCGGTGCCTTCAGCCTGGCCTCGGCCTACAGCACCAATGTCGATCAGCTGCTGGTATTGCGCTTCCTGACCGGCCTGGGGTTGGGCGCCGGCATGCCGAACGCCACCACGCTGTTGTCGGAGTACACCCCGGAGCGCAAAAAGTCCCTGCTGGTGACCAGCATGTTCTGCGGCTTCAACCTCGGCATGGCTGGCGGCGGATTTATTTCGGCCAAGCTCATTCCGGCCTTTGGCTGGCACAGCCTGCTGCTGATCGGCGGAGTTCTGCCGCTGATCCTCGCCGTCGTTTTGCTGCTCTGGCTGCCGGAGTCGGCGCGTTACCTGGTGGTGCGCAACCGCGGTACGGACAAAGTGCGCAAGGCACTGGCGCCGATTGACCCGACGGTGGTGGCCCAGGCGTCCAGCTTCAGCGTGCCGGAACAGAAAACCGTGAAGGCACGCAATGTGTTCGCGGTGATCTTCTCCGGCACCTACAGCACCGGCACCTTGTTGTTGTGGCTGACCTACTTCATGGGCCTGGTGATTGTTTACCTGTTGACCAGTTGGCTGCCGACCCTGATGCGTGACAGTGGCGCGAGCATGGAGCAGGCCGCCTTCATCGGCGCGCTGTTCCAGTTTGGTGGTGTGCTGAGTGCGGTAGGCGTGGGTTGGGCGATGGACCGGTTCAATCCGCACAAGGTCATCGGCATTTTCTACCTGTTGGCCGGGGTGTTTGCCTACGCGGTAGGGCAGAGTCTGGGCAACATCGCGCTGCTGGCGACGCTGGTGCTGGTGGCCGGGATGTGTGTCAACGGTGCGCAATCGGCAATGCCGTCGCTGGCTGCACGGTTCTATCCGACTCAAGGGCGTGCCACCGGTGTGTCATGGATGCTCGGGATCGGCCGTTTCGGCGCCATCCTTGGTGCCTGGATGGGCGCGACGCTGCTGGGGCTGGGCTGGAACTTCGAGCAAGTGCTGACGGCGCTGGTGATTCCGGCGGCGCTGGCGACGACGGCGGTGGTGATCAAGGGCATGGTCAGTCATGCGGATGCGACCTGAGTTCAGGCTTCGGAACCTTCAGTAGGTTTGATGGCCTCTTCGCGGGCAAGCCCGCTCCCACAGGGGTTGCGTTTAACCTGTGGGAGCGGGCTTGCCCGCGAAGCTTTTGGGGATCGGTAGCCAAGCAACAATATGTTCGATAATCGAACGGTTAGTCGATTATCGGATTGTTTGGCGTTTTGCACGGGCTTAATCTTCAGTCATTCCGGCGCTGCGCATCGGCGCCTTCTTCCACTGTCGGTTAACAATAAACGGGAGCCTGCCCCAATGGCTGAAATCCTTTCGCTGCACGACGCGGTGAAGCAATTCGTAAACGACGGCGATACGGTCGCGCTCGAAGGCTTTACTCACCTGATCCCGACGGCGGCGGGTCACGAAATCATTCGCCAGGGCAAGAAAGACCTGACCCTGGTGCGGATGACCCCTGACTTGATCTACGACCAGTTGATCGGTGCCGGTTGTGCCCGCAAGCTGATTTTCTCCTGGGGCGGCAACCCGGGTGTCGGCTCCCTGCATCGCCTGCGTGATGCTGTGGAGAAACAGTGGCCGCATGCGCTGGAAATCGAAGAACACAGCCATGCCGACCTGGCCAATGCCTACGTCGCCGGCGCTTCCGGCCTGCCCTTCGCGGTGCTGCGTGCCTACGCCGGTTCCGACTTGCCGAAGGTCAACCCGCTGATCAAATCCGTCACCTGCCCGTTCACTGGCGAAGTGTTGGCCGCCGTGCCTTCGGTACGTCCGGACATTACCGTGATTCATGCGCAGAAAGCCGACCGCAAGGGCAACGTGCTGCTCTGGGGCATCCTCGGCGTGCAGAAAGAAGCTGCACTGGCCGCCAAGCGCTGCATCGTTACCGTTGAGGAGATCGTCGACGACCTCAACGCACCGATGAACTCCTGTGTCTTGCCAACCTGGGCCTTGAGCGCGGTTTGCCACGTACCTGGCGGCGCGCATCCGTCCTACGCCCATGGTTACAACGAGCGCGACAACCGCTTCTACCAGGCCTGGGACCCGATTGCCCGCGACCGTGAAACCTTCACCGCGTGGATCAACGAATACATCCACGGCAGCGCTGACTTCAGCGAGTTCCAGGCCAAACTGGCCGCCGCTTCGGAGGCGAAGTAATGACTTACACCACCAATGAAATGATGACTGTCGCCGCCGCTCGCCGTCTGAAGAACGGTTCGGTGTGCTTCGTCGGTATCGGCCTGCCGTCGAAAGCGGCCAACCTGGCGCGCCTGACTTCCTCGCCTGATGTGGTGCTGATCTACGAATCGGGTCCGATCGGTGCCAAGCCAAGTGTATTGCCACTGTCGATTGGTGACGGTGAACTGGCGGAAACCGCTGACACCGTGGTCCCGACCGGCGAGATTTTCCGTTACTGGCTGCAGGGCGGGCGCATTGACGTCGGCTTCCTCGGCGCGGCGCAGGTCGACCGTTTCGGCAACATCAACACCACCGTCGTGGGTGATTACCACTCGCCGAAAGTGCGCTTGCCGGGTGCAGGTGGCGCGCCGGAGATTGCCGGTTCCGCCAAGAGCGTGTTGATCATCCTCAAGCAGTCGTCGCGCTCCTTTGTCGACAAACTCGACTTCATTACCTCGGTCGGCCACGGCGAGGGCGGCGATTCGCGCAAGCGTCTCGGTCTGCCAGGCGCCGGTCCGGTGGGGATCATCACCGACCTGTGCATCATGGAACCGGAGGAGGGCACCCACGAATTCGTGGTCACCGCACTGCACCCGGGCGTGACCCGCGAGCAAGTGGTAGCGGCTACTGGTTGGGCGATTCGTTTTGCCGACCATGTTGAGCAAACCGCCGAGCCGACTGAAGTCGAACTGACCGCGCTGCGCGACCTCGAAGCCCGTACCGCTGCCGCACACGGCCAAGCCCCCGGAGAAGCGTGATGCGTGACGTTTATATCTGCGACGCGATTCGTACCCCCATCGGCCGTTTCGGCGGTGGCCTGTCGACGGTGCGTGCCGACGATCTGGCCGCGGTGCCGATCAAGGCACTGATGGAGCGTAACCCGTCGGTGGACTGGAGCGCCGTGGATGAGGTGTTCCTCGGCTGCGCCAACCAGGCCGGTGAAGACAACCGCAACGTCGCGCGTATGGCACTGTTGCTGGCCGGCCTGCCGGAAACCATTCCCGGCGTGACCCTCAACCGCCTCTGCGCTTCGGGCATGGATGCTATCGGCACCGCGTTCCGCGCTATCGCCAGCGGCGAGATGGAGCTGGCGATTGCCGGTGGCGTCGAGTCGATGTCCCGTGCGCCTTTCGTAATGGGCAAGGCCGATGCCGCGTTTTCGCGCAACATGAAGCTCGAAGACACCACCATCGGCTGGCGTTTCATCAACCCGTTGATGAAAGCCCAATACGGTGTGGATGCGATGCCGCAGACCGCTGACAACGTGGCCGACGATTACAAGGTGTCCCGCGCCGATCAGGACGCTTTCGCCCTGCGCAGTCAACAACGCACGGCCGCCGCGCAAGCTGCCGGGTTCTTCGCCGAAGAAATCGTTGAAGTGCGCATAGCCCATAAGAAGGGTGAAACCGTGGTCAGCCAGGACGAGCATCCTCGCGCCGACACCACCCTGGAAGCCCTGACCAAACTCAAACCGGTCAACGGCCCCGACAAAACCGTCACCGCCGGCAATGCCTCGGGAGTGAACGACGGCGCCGCCGCGTTGATCCTGGCTTCGGCCGAAGCGGTGAAGAAACACGGTCTGACGGCCCGCGCCAAAGTGCTGGGTATGGCCAGCGCCGGTGTCGCCCCGCGGGTGATGGGCATTGGCCCGGTGCCGGCGGTGCGTAAACTGATCGAACGCCTCGGTGTGGCGGTCAGCGATTTCGACGTGATCGAGCTCAACGAAGCCTTCGCCAGCCAAGGCTTGGCGGTGCTGCGTGAACTGGGAATCGCGGACGACGCGGCCCAGGTCAACCCGAACGGTGGCGCGATTGCCTTGGGTCATCCGTTGGGCATGAGCGGCGCGCGACTGGTGTTGACCGCGTTGCATCAGCTGGAAAAAACCGCTGGCAAGAAAGGTCTGGCGACCATGTGCGTCGGTGTCGGTCAGGGTCTGGCCCTGGCAATCGAGCGCGTCTGACGCGCTCTGAAGACTTATAAGAACTGAGGAATGCTTCATGACTGACAAGCCTGGTTACCGTCGCCCGCAGGCGGGCACTCAGCCGGAATACCTGCACCCGGCCTATCAATCCACGAACCTGCGCTCGCCGTCGAAACCGTTGGTGTTCCTGCCTCATTCGTTGTCGGAAATTACCGGTCCGACCATCGGCGCAGAGCGCGTCAACGAGAAGGACAGCGACCTGACCGCCCAGCACGAGGGGCAACCACAGGGTGAGCGCATCATCATCCACGGCCGCGTGCTGGATGAAAACGGTCTGCCGGTGCCGGGGATTCTGGTGGAGATCTGGCAGGCCAACGCCGCCGGTCGCTACGCCCATGCCCGCGACCTGCACGACGCACCGCTGGACCCGAATTTCACCGGCACTGGCCGTACCGTGACCGACGCCGATGGCTGGTATCAGTTCCAGACCATCAAGCCCGGCGCCTATCCGTGGGGCAACCACCACAACGCGTGGCGCCCGGCGCACATCCATTTCTCGCTGTTCGGGCCGAGCATCCTGACGCGCCTGGTGACGCAGATGTATTTCCCGGGCGACCCGTTGCTGGCCTACGACCCGATCTACAACTGCGTGCCCGATACCAGCGCGAAAGAGCGCTTGATCGCCACGTTCGATCTGGAAAAAACCATCCCTTCCTATGCCCTCGGTTATCGCTGGGACATCGTTTTGCGCGGCCGCGACGCCACGCCGATGGAGAAATAAGATGACGCTGACTGCGACCACGTCCCACACCGTCGGGCCGTACTACCACATCGGCCTGACCTGGCTGAACCGCGAAAACCTGACCGTCGAACAAACCCTGGGCGAGCGCGTGGCGATCACCGGGCAAGTGGTCGATGGCAACGGCGATGTCGTCAACGACGCGATGCTGGAAGTCTGGCAGGCCAACGCCGCCGGCAAGTACGACCACCCGGAAGACGACCAGGACAAACCCCTGGACCCGAATTTCGAAGGTTTTGGCCGAGTGCCGGTGGATGCCGAAGGGCGTTTTCGTTTCACCACCATCAAGCCGGGTACGGTCGAGGGGCTCAAAGGCACGACTCAGGCACCGCACCTGGTGGTGCTGGTATTTGCCCGTGGCCTGGTCAAGCACTTGCTGACGCGGATTTACTTTGATGGCGAGGCGGCGAACGTGAATGATCCGTTGCTGGAGTGCGTGCCGGCCGAGCGCCGCAGTACGCTGCTGGCCAAGCAGGATGCGTCGGGCGTGTACCAGTGGAACGTGATTCTGCAGGGCACCGATGCCGAGACGGTGTTCTTTGATTACTGAGTGAACACCATCCCCTTGTGGGAGCGGGCTTGCTCGCGAAGGCGGTATGTCAGGCAACATTTTTATCGACTGACACTACGCCTTCGCGAGCAAGCCCGCTCCCACAGTGGATTTTTGTTGCTGACGTATTGCGGAATGGGAGTGTTACAAAGTGTGTCTAGGTTCTCACTGTCCCCATTGAGTGAAAAAATAATGACAACACCCGCAGCGCCTATAGCTCTTTATACGAGCGAAGAACGCAGCAAGCGGATCTTCGCCATTGTCGGTGCCTCGTCCGGCAACCTGGTCGAATGGTTCGACTTCTACGTCTACGCCTTCTGTGCGATCTATTTCGCACCGGCCTTTTTCCCGTCCGATAACCCCACGGTGCAACTGGTCAACACCGCTGGCGTGTTCGCCGCCGGGTTCCTGATGCGGCCGATTGGTGGCTGGATTTTCGGGCGCTTGGCGGACAAGCACGGACGCAAGAATTCGATGTTGATCTCGATTCTGATGATGTGCTTCGGCTCGCTGCTGATCGCCTGCCTGCCGACCTACAACAGCATCGGGGTCTGGGCGCCGATCCTGTTGCTGTTCGCCCGTTTGCTGCAAGGCTTGTCGGTGGGCGGCGAGTACGGCACTACCGCGACCTATATGAGTGAAGTGGCGCTCAAGGGCCAGCGCGGTTTCTTCGCCTCGTTCCAGTACGTGACCCTGATCGGCGGCCAGTTGCTCGCGGTGTCGCTGGTGGTGATCCTGCAACAGTTCCTCACCGAAGATGACCTGCGTGCCTACGGCTGGCGGATTCCCTTCGTGGTGGGTGCCATGGCGGCGCTGGTTTCGCTGTATCTGCGTCGTTCGCTGAAAGAAACCACCAGCAAGGCAATGCGCGAAAACAAGGACGCCGGCAGTATCCGCGCGTTGTTTCGCGACCATAAAGCCGCGTTCATCACCGTGCTCGGTTACACCGCCGGTGGTTCGCTGATCTTCTACACCTTCACCACGTACATGCAGAAGTACCTGGTGAACACCGCCGGCATGCCGGCCAAGACCGCCAGTTACATCATGACCGGCGCGCTGTTCCTCTATATGTGCATGCAGCCGATTTTCGGCATGCTCGCCGACAAGATCGGTCGGCGTAACTCGATGCTCTGGTTCGGCGCCCTCGGCACGCTGTTCACTGTGCCGATCCTGTTGAGCCTGAAAAGCGTGACAAGTCCGTTCCTGGCCTTTGTGTTGATTACCCTGGCGCTGGTGATCGTCAGTTTCTACACCTCGATCAGCGGTTTGGTAAAAGCCGAAATGTTCCCGCCCGAGGTGCGTGCACTGGGTGTCGGCCTGGCGTATGCGGTGGCGAATGCAATCTTCGGTGGTTCGGCGGAGTATGTGGCCTTGAGCCTCAAGGCCGTGGGCATGGAAAACTCCTTCTACTGGTACGTCACGGTGATGATGGCGGTGGCATTCCTGTTCAGCCTGCGCCTGCCAAAACAGGCGAAGTATCTGCAGCAAGACCTTTGATCTTCACGCGCGGGTCGCAAAGGCCCGCGCCTTCAGGAACTGTTTATGAACCAGCGACCGGGCAATCAATTGTTCGATGCCTATTTCACGGCCCGCGATATGCGTGAGGTGTTCTGCGATCAGGGTCGGGTCCAGGCCATGCTCGATTTCGAAGCGGCACTGGCCCGGGCCGAAGCGCGGGTCGGGATGATTCCGTCGAGTGCTGTCGCGCCGATTGAAGCGGCTTGCAGCGCCGGGCTTTACGACTTTGCGGCGTTGGGCGAGGCGATTGCCACGGCCGGTAACTCGGCGATTCCGTTGGTCAAGGCGCTGGGCAAACAGATCGCGGCCACCGATACCGAAGCCGAGCGCTATGTGCATCTGGGCGCGACCAGCCAGGACGTGATGGACAGCGGCCTGGTGCTGCAACTGCGCCGGGCGCTGGAATTGATCGAAAACGATCTGGCGCAATTGGGGCAAATCCTGGCGACTCAAGCTCAGCGTTATGTCGCGACGCCGTTGGCAGGGCGCACCTGGTTGCAACACGCGACGCCGGTCACCCTCGGCATGAAAATCGCCGGCTGGCTGGGGGCGGTGACCCGCAGTCGCCAACGCTTGGCCGAACTGAAACCGCGCCTGCTGGTGCTGCAATTCGGCGGTGCGTCCGGAACCCTTGCGGCCCTTGGCGAGCAGGCCATGCCGATTGCCCAGGCGCTGGCCGAAGAACTGCAACTGACCTTGCCTGAGCAGCCGTGGCATACCCAGCGTGATCGCGTGGTGGAATTCGGCGCCGCGCTCGGGCTGATCGCCGGCAGTCTCGGCAAGCTTGGGCGCGATATCAGCCTGTTGATGCAGACCGAGGCCGCCGAAGTGTTCGAACCCTCGGCGCCGGGCAAGGGCGGTTCCTCGACCATGCCGCACAAGCGCAATCCAGTGGGCGCGGCGGTGCTGATCGGCGCGGCGACGCGTGTCCCCGGTTTGCTCTCGACGCTGTTCAGCGCTATGCCCCAGGAACATGAACGCAGCCTCGGCCTGTGGCATGCCGAGTGGGAAACCCTGCCGGAGATTTGCTGCCTGGTGTCCGGCAGCCTGCAGCAAGCGCTGTTGATCGCCCAAGGACTGGAAGTGGATGCCGAGCGCATGGCGCGCAACCTCGATTTGACCCAGGGCCTGGTGCTCGCCGAAGCGGTGAGCATCGTCCTTGCGCAACGGGTCGGGCGCGATACCGCGCACCATCTGCTGGAACAATGCTGCAAACGCGCCGTGGCCGAACAACGTCATCTGCGTGCGGTCCTCGGCGACGAACCGCAAGTGACCGCCGAACTGTCGGCGGCTGAACTCGATCATCTGCTGGACCCCGCCCACTATCTCGGTCAGGCCAAAACCTGGGTCGAGAGGGCGGTGGCTGAACATTCTGCATTGACTGCCTGAAGGAGACTTGCTGTGGCTTTTGTACAACTCGCCGAGGGCGAACTGCATTACCAACTCGATGGACCGGTCGATGCGCCGGTACTGGTGCTGTCCAACTCCCTGGGCACGGACCTGCACATGTGGGACGCGCAGATCCCGGCGTTCTCCGGGCATTTTCGCGTGCTGCGTTTCGACACCCGTGGTCACGGCCAATCGCTGGTGACGCCGGGCCCGTACAGCATCGAGCAACTGGGCCACGACGTGCTCGCCTTGCTGGATGCCTTGCACATCGAGCGCGCGCATTTCTGCGGTCTGTCCATGGGCGGGTTGATCGGCCAGTGGCTGGGCATCAATGCCGGCGAGCGCCTGAACAAACTGATCGTGTGCAATACCGCAGCGAAAATCGGCGATCCATCGATATGGGATCCGCGCATTGAGATGGTGCTGCGCGATGGTCAGGCGGCCATGGTTGCCCTGCGCGATGCATCGATTGCCCGCTGGTTCACCCCGGACTTCTCCGAAGCCAATCCGGCGGCGGCCAAGCAGATTACCGACATGCTCGCGGCCACTTCGCCACAGGGCTATGCAGCCAACTGTGCAGCCGTGCGCGATGCCGATTTCCGTGATCAATTGTCGTCGATCAAGGCGCCGCTGCTGGTCATCGCTGGCACCGAGGACGCCGTGACGCCACCGTCCGGTGGGCATTTCATTCAAGAGCATGTGCGCGGGGCCGAGTACGCCGAGTTCTACGCAGCGCATTTGTCCAACGTCCAGGCAGGCAATGCGTTCAGCGAGCGCGTACTGGCGTTTCTGTCGGCTGATTGAGGGTATTGCAGTGGATGAGAAACAACGTTACGACGAGGGCATGGAAGTCCGTCGCGCGGTCCTTGGCGACGCCCACGTCGACCGCAGCCTGAACGCCCTGACCGAGTTCAACTCGGAGTTTCAGGAGATGATCACCCGCCACGCCTGGGGCGACATCTGGACCCGCCCGGGCCTGCCGCGCCATACCCGCAGCCTGATCACCATCGCCATGCTGATCGGCATGAACCGCGAGGGTGAACTCAAACTGCACCTGCGCGCCGCCGCCAACAACGGCGTCAGCCGTGGCGAGATCAAGGAAGTGATCATGCAGAGCGCAATCTACTGCGGGATTCCGGCGGCCAATGCGACGTTCCACCTGGCCGAGTCGGTGTGGGATGAGTTGGGGGTTGAGTCGCGGGAGTAAGCTATTTACCTGTGGGAACGCAGATTTATAGTCACAGAAGATCCAATGTGGGAGCGGGCTTGCTCGCGAAAGCGGTCTATCAGTCGATATCATTGTTGACTGATACTCCCACTTCGCGAGCAAGTCGGATCGCCGCACCGCCGCTCCCACATTTGTTTTGTGTTTACAACAGGCTGATCGGATAGCTGATGATCAAGCGGTTCTCATCGAACTCGTTATTGCTGTAATCCCGGCGCATGGTCGAGTTGCGCCATTTCAGGTTCAGGTCTTTCAGCGCACCGCTCTGCACGGTGTAGCCCAGTTCCGATTCACGTCCCCATTCCTTGCCATCGGTGATAGTGCCGGTGTGCACATTGTCACCGCTGATGTAGCGGTTCATCAGGGTCAGGCCCGGTACGCCCACGGCGGCGAAGTTGTAGTCGTGGCGCACTTGCCAGGATTTCTCCTGGGCGTTGTCGTAGCTGGAGTTGTAGCTGTCGTTGGCCAGGGTGCCGCCGCTGGTGCCGTTGACCCGCATCCAGGCGTTGTCGCCGGTGAGTTTCTGCAGACCTACATAGAACGTGTTGCCGCCGTGCTTGGCCGAAAACAAACCGTACATTGTTTTGTTGTCCAGCTCGCCGGCCCGGGCGCTGCCGTCATCCTTGCCGTAGAAGAAACCCAGGTTGGCGCCCAGGGTCCAGTCGCCGATCGGTTGGTTGTGGGTCAGGTTGATGAATTGCTGGCTGTAGATGTCCTTGAGCTCGGCGTTCCACAGACCGACCTGGGTGCGCTTGTCGTTGAACACGTACTCGCCGCCCTGGAAGTTGAAACGGTCGGAGGTGAACGCGGCTTTGCCGGTCATCGACATGTCGTTCATGCTGCTGTCGTCGCGTGGGCTGTTCTGGCGGAACTGGCCGCCGTAGAGCGTCAGGCCATTGATTTCCTTCGACGTGATCTGACCGCCACGGAAGGTTTGCGGCAGCGAACGACCGTCGTCCGAACGCAGGATTGGCAGCACCGGCATCCACTCGCCGACTTTGACTTCGGTTTGCGACAGCTTGGCCTTGAACGCGACGTTGGTGCGGCCGAAGTTGTCTGCCGGGCGACCGTCATGATCCAGTGGCAGCAGTTGCGTACCGCCTGTGCCTTTGCCGCCGTCGAGCTTCACCGAATACAAACCGAGCACATCCATGCCGAACCCGACGGTGCCCTGGGTGAAGCCGGACTTGGCGTCGAGGATGAAACTCTGCGTCCACTCTTCAGCCTTGCCCTGGGCTTTGGTCGGGTTGGTGAAGTTGCGGTTGATGTAGAAGTTGCGCAGGTTCAGGTTGACCTTGGCCCCTTCGACAAAACCCGACTCTTCGGCGTAGGCGGGCAGGGCCGCGCTGGCCAGGGCGGCGGCGATCAGGCTGGGAACGAAATACTGCGCGGTGGAAGACGTCATGAGCTCGGGTCTCTCTAATTCTTGGGGATGAAGCGGGGTGATGCCGCAACCCGGGGTTGCAGACGAATATTCGAAATCAGCACAAAACGAAGCAGGTCAGCCGGAGAGGGCAGGGCGCGGGGGCATGGTGTCGAACCTGTTGTTATTGGTTTTGTGGTTCGGATGGTGCGTGGAATGTACTGGATGGTTCAATCGTAAAAAGCGGGTTTTGGGCGATTATCGAATCGTAACATTGGTTTGGGTTTTGTGGTGTGTTGGCCGGCCTCTTCGCGAGCAAGCCCGCTCCCACATTCGACCGCATTCCTTCGGGAGAAACCCGGTTAAATGTGGGAGCGGGCTTGCTCCGGGCGGCGTTCCGACGAAGGGGCCATAACGGACAACACAGATTTTCAGGCAGCCAACAAAAAGCCCACCAAAAGGTGGGCTTCGTGTTTTCACAGCACTATCAGAAATACTTCATCTTCGGCGCTTCTTCTTTCAACGGCTCGTTCTTCGCCGTCTGTTCATTCCAGCCACCACCCAGGGCCTTGTACAGGTTGACCTGGCTGACCAACTGCGCCAGACGGTCGGTGATCAGCACCTGTTGCGCACTGAACAGCTGACGCTGGGCGTCGAGGAAGGTCAGGTTGCTGTCGACACCGATGCGGTAGCGACGCTCGGCCAGGCGGTAGTAGTCCTGGTTGGCACTGACGAAATCTTTCTGTGCCTGCAACTGCTGGACGTAGGTCTGGCGCGCGGCCAGGCCGTCGGCGACTTCCTGGAAGGCCGTTTGAATGGACTTCTCGTAGTTCGCCACGCCGATGTCTTTCTGGATTTTCGAGTAATCCAGGCTGGCGCTCAGGGCGCCGGCGTTGAAGATCGGCAGGTTGATCTGCGGCTGGAACAACCAGGTGCCCGAACCACCCTTGAACAGACCGGACAGGTCCGGGCTCAAGGTCCCCGCATTGGCCGTGAGGCTGATGCTCGGGAAGAACGCCGCCCGCGCCGCGCCGATGTTGGCGTTGGCGGCCTTCAGGTTGTACTCGGCCTGAAGGATGTCCGGACGACGATGCAGCAGGTCCGACGGCAGGCCGGGCGGAACGTCGCTCAGCAGGTCGTCGTCAAGCGGTTTGGCTGCTTGCAGGTTGGCCGGGATACCGGTGCCGAGCAGCAGCACCAGACTGTTCTCGTCCTGGGCGACCTGACGGGTGTACTTGGCCAGTTGCGCACGGGCGTTTTCCACCGAGGTGCGCGACTGCGCCAGGTCCAGGGCCGAGGCGACCCCGACTTCGTTGCTGCGGGCGGTGAGCTTGTAGCTCTCCTCGAAGGCGGCCAGGGTGTCCTGGGTCAGCTTGTACAGTTCCTTGTCGGCCTGCCAGGTCAGGTAGGCATTGGCCACACTGGCCACCAGGCTGATCTGCGTGCTGCGGCGGCCTTCTTCAGTGGCGAAGTACTTCTGCAACGCTTCTTCGTTCAGGCTGCGAACCCGACCGAACAGGTCGAGTTCGTAGGCGCTGACGCCAACAGTTGCCGAGTAGGAGCTGGTGATGCCGGCTTCGCCGGTCTGCGAAGCGTCAGCCGGAAAGCGCTGACGACTGCCGGTGCCGTTGGCCGAGACGGCCGGGAACAGATCGGCACGGGAGATGCGGTATTGAGCCGCAAACGCGTCGATGTTCAGGGCCGCGACACGCAGGTCACGGTTGTTTTCCAGGGCCACCTGGATCAGCTGTTGCAGCGCCGGGTCATGGAAAAACTGCTTCCAGCCCTGCTCGGCAGCCGCTTGCGCCGGTGCCTGGGCCGGCGAGTACGCCAGGCCCTGCGGGTACTGGCCCGCCACCGGCGCTTCGGGCTGCTGATAATCAGGTATCAGCGAGCAGCCACCGAGCACGAAGGCGGCGACTGCCAGGGAGAGTAGCGACTTGCTCATTAGCCAGCCTCTTTAGGAGTTTCAGTAGCGTCATCCTGGTCGGCGATTTTACGCTGGCCTATGGACGACACGGTAACGAAGAACAGCGGGACCCAGAAGATCGCCAGCACAGTCGCCGTGATCATACCGCCGATCACGCCGGTACCGATTGCATGCTGGCTACCGGAACCTGCGCCCGTGGATATCGCCAGTGGTACCACACCGAGGACGAAGGCGAGCGAGGTCATGATGATCGGTCGCAGACGCATGCGGCAGGCTTCAATCGCCGCATCGCGCAGGCTACGCCCTTGTTCGTGCAGTTCCTTGGCAAATTCGACAATCAGAATGGCGTTTTTCGCCGCCAGACCGATAGTCGTCAACAAACCTACCTGGAAGTACACGTCGTTGGACAAACCGCGCAGGCTGGTGGCCATCAGTGCACCGATGATCCCCAGCGGTACCACCAACATCACCGCGATCGGAATCGACCAGCTTTCATACAACGCCGCCAGGCACAGGAACACCATCAGCAGCGACAGGGCGTACAGCGCTGGCGCTTGCGAACCGGACAGACGTTCTTCGTACGACAGGCCGGTCCAGGAAATACCGACACCGGCCGGCAGTTTCTTGGCGATGGCTTCGACTTCGAGCATGGCTTCACCGGTGGAGTAACCCGGAGCCGGGGCGCCGAGGATCTCCATCGCTTCTACACCGTTGTAACGGGCCAGTTTCGGTGAACCGTAAATCCACTCGCCCTTGGCGAACGCCGAGAACGGAACCATGGTGCCGGTGGCGTTGCGCACGTACCACTTCTGCAGGTCTTCAGGGCCCATGCGAGCGCCTGGCTGGCCTTGCACATACACCTTCTTCACCCGACCACGGTCGATGAAGTCGTTGACGTAGCTACTGCCCAGGGCAATCGACAGGGTGTTGTTGATGTCGGCGATGGTAATGCCCAGGGCACTGGCCTTCTCGTCATCGATTTCCAGCTGGTATTGCGGTTCGTCGTTCAGGCCGTTCGGACGCACCTGGGTCAGGATCTTGCTTTGTGCGGCCATGCCGAGGAACTGGTTGCGCGCTTGCATCAGTTTTTCGTGGCCGATACCGGCGCGGTCCTGCAGGAACACGTCGAAACCGGTGGCATTACCCAGTTCCAGTACCGCCGGTGGCGCGAAGGCGAACACCATGGCATCGCGGAAGGTGAAGAAGTGCTGCTGGGCACGGGTCGCCACCTTGAACACGTTGTTGTCGGCGTTACGTTCGTCCCAAGGCCTGAGCATGATGAACGCCATACCCGAACTCTGGCCTCGGCCGGCGAAGTTGAAGCCGGTCACGGTAAACACCGAGTTCACCGCATCGCCTTCGCCGCCATCCTTGCCAGGGCGCAGCAGGAATTCGCGCATTTCGTCGACGACCACCTGGGTGCGCTGGGACGTAGAGCCGGCCGGGGTCTGCACCTGGGCGAACAGTACACCTTGGTCTTCTTCCGGCAGGAACGCCGTTGGAATGCGGGTGAACAGCCAGATCATGCCAACCACGATCAGCAGGTACGCCAACAGGTACGGGATCTTGCGCTGCAGGATATTGCCGACACCGCGTTCGTAGCTGCGAACGCCGCGGTCGAAATTGCGGTTGAACCAGCCAAAGAAACCGCGTTTCGGGGTGCCGTGCTCGCCTTTCGGAATCGGCTTGAGCATGGTGGCGCAGAGCGCCGGGGTGAAGATCAGCGCGACCAGTACCGACAGGGCCATGGCCGAGACGATGGTGATCGAGAACTGCTTGTAGATCACACCGGTGGAGCCGCTGAAGAACGCCATTGGCAGCAGAACCGCCGACAGCACCAGGGCGATACCGACCAGTGCGCCCTGGATCTGGCCCATGGACTTCTTGGTGGCTTCCTTGGGTGACAGGCCTTCTTCGCTCATCACCCGTTCGACGTTTTCCACCACGACGATGGCGTCGTCCACCAGCAAGCCGATGGCCAGCACCATGCCGAACATGGTCAGGGTGTTGATGCTGAAACCCGCTGCCGCGAGGATCCCGAACGTACCGAGCAATACCACCGGCACGGTCATCGTGGTGATGATCGTGGCACGGAAGTTTTGCAGGAACAGGAACATCACCAGGAACACCAGCGCGACCGCTTCGACCAGGGTGTGAACCACGCCCCTGATCGATTCCGTTACTACCGGAGTGGTGTCGTACGGGAACACCACTTCCATCCCTTCAGGGAAGAACGGCTTGAGGCTGTCGATGGTCGTGCGCAGGGCCTTGGCGGTATCGAGCGCGTTGGCACCGGTGGCCAGTTTCACCGCCAGGCCGGAAGCCGGGGCGCCGTTGAACTGGGCGTTGATGCTGTAGTTCTCGCCACCCAGACCGACTTCGGCGACATCTTTGAGGCGAACCTGGGAACCGTCCTTGTTGACCTTGAGCAGGATCTTGTCGAATTGCTCCGCAGTCTGCAGTCGGGTCTTGCCGATGATGGTCGCGTTCAACTGGGTGTCGGGCAGGGCAGGCAGGCCGCCGAGCTGGCCGGACGACACCTGGACGTTTTGCGCGGCGATGGCGGTCTTGACGTCGACCGGGGTCAGGTTGTAGTTGTTCAACTTGGCCGGGTCGAGCCAGATACGCATGGCGTACTGGGAACCGAACACCTGGAAGTCGCCGACACCGGCGGTCCGCGAGATCGGGTCCTGCATGTTCGACACGATGTAGTTGGACAGGTCGTCCTTGGTCATGCTGCCGTCACGCGACACCACGCCGATCACCAACAGGAAGTTCTTCACCGCCTTGGTGACGCGGATACCTTGCTGTTGCACTTCTTGCGGCAACAGCGGGGTGGCCAGGTTCAGCTTGTTCTGGACCTGAACCTGCGCGGTGTCGGAGTTGGTGCCTTGCTCGAAGGTCGCGGTAATGGTCATGGTGCCGTCGGAGTTACTTTCCGACGAGACATAACGCAGGTTGTCGATACCGTTGAGCTGTTGCTCGATCACCTGAACCACGGTGTCCTGAACCGTTTGTGCCGAAGCACCCGGGTAGGCCACGGAGATGGCGATCGCTGGAGGTGCAATGCTCGGGTACTGGTTGATCGGCAACCGGAGGATCGATAGTGCCCCGACCAACATGATCACCAGGGCAATTACCCAGGCGAAAATCGGACGGTCGATAAAAAATTTCGACATGGTTTACTCCCCTTTGCCGCCGGAGGCTTTATTAGCTGCCTGGGCGGGTGCCGGGTTCTTTGCGGCTACGTTGGTCGCTTCACTGGCCTTGACTTCGATGCCGGGTTTGACGAATTGCAGACCTTCGGTGATCAGGCGATCGCCGGCCTTCAGGCCGTCTTCGATCAGCCATTGGTTACCGACGGTGCGGTTGGCCTTGAGTTGACGCAGTTCGACCTTGTTGTCCGGGCCGACAACCAGTGCGGTCGGGGTACCTTTGAGGTCGCGGGTCACGCCTTGCTGCGGGGCCAGGATCGCCGCGCTGTTCACACCGGCCAGCAACTTGGCGTGCACGAACATGCCAGGCAGAAGGGTGTGGTCAGGGTTCGGGAAAATGGCACGCAGGGTGACGGAACCGGTGGTCTGGTCAACCGAGATTTCGGAGAATTCCAGCTTGCCGTCCAGCTTGTACTCGCTGCCGTCTTCGAGGGTCAGCTTGACCGACGCTGCGTTATCGCCAGCCTTTTGCAGGCGACCGCTTTCCAGCTCACGGCGCAGTTGCAACAGCTCGACCGAGGACTGCGTCACGTCGACGTAGATCGGGTCGATTTGCTGGATCACCGCCATCGCGTCGACCTGGGCATTGCTGACCAGCGCGCCTTCGGTCACCGAGGAGCGGCCGATGCGGCCGGTCAGCGGGGCATAGACCTTGGTGTAGCGCACGTTGATCTGTGCGGTTTGCAACGCGGCTTCCGATTGCAGGCGGTTGGCCACGGCGGTGTCGTATTCCTGACGGCTTACGGCTTGTTCGTCGACCAGTTGCTTGTAGCGGTCGGAAATCGACTTGGTCGAACGCAGGTTGGCTTCGGCGCTGGCGAGCGTTGCTTCATAGATCGACGGGTCGATCTGATAGAGCTGCTGGCCGGCCTTGACGTCGCTGCCTTCCTTGAACAGGCGCTTGAGAATGATGCCGTTGACCTGCGGGCGGACTTCGGCAATGCGGAACGCACTGGTACGGCCGGGCAAATCGGATGTCAGGGTGAAAGCTTGCGGTTGCAGAGTCACGACGCCGACCTGAGGCGGTGGGGCGGCCGGTGCTGCCTCTTCCTTTTTGCATCCGCTGAGTAGCGATGCCAGGGCGACGGCGGCGACCAGAGCGGTAACAGCTGGCTTGAATTGCATGAAAATCCTCGGGTCAGGCGCGCAAGGAGCGCACTAGAAAGGTGGAAGGTTGAAAAGTGTTTGCCGAGTGGATAAGTAGCTTGCTAAGGAATATACTTACGTACATGGCTGTTTGTAAATACCCAGGCTGCGTATCAACGTCGTTACATGGGCCGTTACACAAGCCGTTGAAAGGTTGGAATTGTAGGCCGGGGACGAACCCCCAGAACGTTCGCCCCACTTTTATTCAGCTGATGTTCAGGCATCGCTGAAGCACCCTGATTGAGGTTGTACTGCCATGGTCCGTCGTACCAAAGAGGAAGCTCAGGAAACCCGCGCGCAAATTCTCGTGGCGGCCGAAAAGGCCTTTTTCGAGCGAGGCGTGGCGCGCACGACCCTGGCGGACATCGCGACCCTGGCCGGCGTCACTCGAGGGGCCATTTACTGGCATTTCAGCAACAAGGCGGATCTGGTGCAGGCCATGCTCGACACCCTGCATGAGCCGCTGGAAGAAATGGCCAAGGCCAGTGAGAGCGAAGACGAACTCGATCCCCTGGGCTGCATGCGCAAACTGTTGATTCATTTGTTTCATCAAATTGCGCTGGACCCGAAAACCCGACGCATTAACGAGATTCTTTTTCATAAGTGCGAATTCACCGATGAAATGTGCGACCTGCGCCAACAACGGGTGTCAGCCAGCCTCGAATGCAATGTGCGGATCGGCCTGGCCCTGAGTAATGCCGTGAATCGTGGTCAGTTGCCGGAAAACCTCGACACCGCCCGCGCCGCCATCAGCTTGCATGCTTATATTGATGGCATCCTGTACCAGTGGTTGCTGACCCCTGACAGTTTTGAATTGCACGCCGAAGCCGAGCGTTGGGTCGATACCGGGCTGGATCTGTTGCGCTTCAGCCCCAGCCTGCGCAAATGAAACAAAATGCGTAATCGGCGTCTTGTGTGTCAACCGTTGAAGCCGAAGATGAACAGTTCTTCACGCGTCCTTCGACAATGGGGTGCTTTTATATACGTACACTCGGCAGGTTGACAGGTAGCAAGCTCAGTAATTTGTAGGGAATTTGTGTCGAGTCTGTGAGCACCTGCCGATAATCGCGGCCCCTGTGGGAGCGAGCTTGCTCGCGATAGCGGTGTGTCAGTCGACGTCTTCGTTGATGGTTACACCGCCATCGCGAGCAAGCTCGCTCCCACAGGGGATAGTCTCAAACCGTCACATATTAAAAAGCCCCGGCTCTTTCGAGTCGGGGCTTTTGCGTTTCCACGGTTGCTGATTACAGCGTCGGGTAGTCGATGTAACCGACCGGGCCCTTGGCATAGAACAGTTCCGGACGCGCGTCGTTCAACGGCGCGTCAGCCTGCAAGCGTGCCGGCAGGTCAGGGTTGGCAATGAAAGGTACGCCGAAGGCGACTGCATCGGCCTTGCCACTGGCGAGCAACGCGTTGGCGCTGTCCTTGGTGAAACGTTCGTTGGCAATGTAGGGGCCGCCGAAGGCTTCCTTGAGTTGTGGGCCGAGGCTGTCGGCACCTTCTTTCTCCCGCGAGCAGATGAAGGCAATGCCACGCTTGCCCAGTTCGCTAGCAACGTAGGTGAAGGTTTCGGCCAGGTTGTCGTCACCCATGTCATGCAAGTCGGCGCGTGGCGACAGGTGCACGCCCACACGGCCGGCCCCCCAGGTTTCGATGGCGGCATCGGTCACTTCCAGCAGCAGGCGGGCACGGTTTTCCAGGGAGCCGCCGTAGTTGTCGGTGCGCTGGTTGGTGCTGCTTTGCAGGAACTGGTCGAGCAGGTAACCGTTGGCGGCGTGGATTTCCACACCGTCGAAGCCGGCGGCCTTGGCATTTTCGGCACCGACGCGGTAAGCGTCGACGATGTCGGCGATTTCAGCGGTTTCCAGGGCGCGCGGTACCGGGAAGTCGGCCAGCGGACGCACCAGGCTGACGTGACCCTTGGGCTGGATGGCGCTCGGGGCGACCGGGGCTTCATCGTTCAGGTACAAACCGTGGGAAATGCGACCCACATGCCACAGTTGCAGGAAGATCTTGCCGCCCGCGCCATGGATAGCCTTGGTCACGTTGGACCAGCCACGTACCTGATCGTTGGACCAGATGCCCGGGGTGTCCGGGTAGCCGACGCCCATCGGCGTCACCGAAGTGGCTTCGCTGAGGATCAGCCCGGCGGAGGCACGTTGCACGTAGTACTCGGCCATCAGCGCGTTGGGCACGCGACCTTCGTCGGCGCGGCAGCGGGTCAGCGGCGCCATGATGATGCGGTTGGCCAACTCGAGGTCGCCCAGTTTGATCGGATCGAAAATAGTCGTCATTTAGTGGCTCTCTTTTGGAGATCAGTTAGAAGTAGCTGGGGCCAGATCGGGATTGCCGCTCTGACGGAAAGTAATCAGGGTCACCAGCAGGGCGAGTACCGCCAGTACGGCTGCCGCGAGCGGCACGCTGGTCAGGCCGAAGCCGTGGGCAATCACGCTGCCGCCGACCCAGGCACCCAAGGCGTTGCCGATGTTGAAAGCGCCGATGTTCAGGGTCGACACCAGGTTCGGTGCGGCCTTGCCGAAGGTCACCACATTCACTTGCAGCGCCGGTACGGCGGCGAAGCACGCGGTGGCCCAGAGGAACAGGGTGATTTCGGTCGGGATCAGCGCGACGCTGGTCCAGGTCAGCACGGTGGACACCACGGCCATGGTGATGAACACGCCGATCAGCGTCGCAGCCATGCCTTTGTCGGCCAGCTTGCCGCCAATGATGTTGCCGACCGTCAGGCCCAGGCCGATGAGCATCAGGGTCCAGGTCACGCCACGGGGCGAAACGCCGGTGACTTCGCCCAGCAGTGGCGCGACGTAGGTGAACAGGGTGAACACCGAGGCGGCGAACAGTGCGGTCATGCTCAGGGACAGCCAGATGCCGCCGCCCTTGAGTGCGGCCAGTTCGGCGCGCATGTCGAGTTTTTCTTCATCACGCTTGGCCGGCAGGAAGCGGATCAGACCGATCAGTGCGATCACACCGATCACGGTCACGGCCCAGAAAGTCGAACGCCAGCCGGCTTCCTGACCGAGGGCGGTGCCCAGCGGTACGCCGAGGACGTTGGCCAGGGTCAGGCCGGTGAACATCAGGGCCACGGCCGAAGCGCGCTTGTTCGCAGGCACCAGGCCGGCGGCAACCACTGAACCGATACCGAAGAAGGCGCCATGGCACAGGGCGGTGACCACACGGGCGAACATCAGCACGTTGTAGTCACCGGCCACTGCGCAGAGCAGGTTGCCGACAATGAAGATGCCCATCAACGCCACCAGGGCTGCCTTGCGCGGCAGTTTGGCGGTGGCCAGCGCCATGAACGGCGCACCGATGGCCACGCCCAGGGCGTAACCGGTCACCAGCCAGCCGGCACCGGGAATCGATACACCGAGGTCAGCCGCCACGTTGGGCAGCAGGCCCATGATGACGAACTCGGTGGTGCCGATGGCGAAGGCGCTCAAGGCCAGGATGAGTAGCGAGAGGGGCATTGTTTAATTCCTTTTGGCTGGCTGACGTTAAGGGTCAGAGCTCATTGCTGAAGATGCGGAGGAATTCCTGGATGGTTTCCTCATTGCGTTTGAAGAAGTGCCACTGGCCGACTTTGCGGCTGCTGATCAGGCCGGCGCGTTGCAGGGTCGCCAGGTGTGCGGACACCGTGGACTGCGACAGGCCGCAACGTTGATCGATCTGCCCGGCGCAAACGCCGTGCTCGTTACTATGCGACTGGTCGGGAAATTCGACGGTCGGGTCCTTGAGCCAGTGCAGGATTTCTCGCCGTACTGGGTGTGCCAGGGCTTTTATTATTTCGTCGAGATTGATGGTCATGATGTGGGCTCGTGATGTTTAAAACGCTATATCGCGATGAGGCGAACTTTAAATCGGTATTTCGCGATATACAAATATGATTTGGCTCTGACCAACTCGCATTTCGGTATATCGAGTTATAACGATATGTTGAGTGTAACAAGACAAGAGGGCAGTGCTAAGCTGCGCCCATGAACTATCTCGCACATCTTCACCTCGGTGGCCAGCGTCCCGGCCAGTTGCTCGGCAGTCTGTATGGCGATTTCGTCAAGGGACGGCTGCAAGGGCAGTTCGCTCCGGAAATCGAAGGGGCTATCCAGTTGCACCGCAGCATCGACGTGTTCACCGATCGCCATCCGCTGGTGGATGTCGCGCTGTCACGTTTTTCCCTGACCCGGCGTCGCTACGCGGGGATCGTGCTCGACGTGTTTTTCGACCATTGCCTGGCCCGGGACTGGACGCTGTATGCGGACCGGCCCCTGGCGTTGTTCACCTCGGACGTGTACCGCGTGCTGTCCAGCGAACGACAACTGCCGGAGCGGCTGGCGAAGATTGCGCCGTACATGGTGGCCAATGACTGGTTGGGGTCGTATCAGGAGTTCGAAGTGCTGGAGCAGGTGTTGCGCGGGATCTCGCGACGCCTGACCCGGCCGGAAGAGCTGGCGGCGGCGATGCAAGAGTTGCGGCGGTTGTATGAACCGTTGAGCGAGGACTTCAGGTTGTTCTATCCGCAGCTACAGGATTTTGCCCGGAACTACCCAACGACATAATACCCATGTGGGAGCGGGCTTGCTCGCGAAGGCGGTGTGTCAGGCGACATTGATATCGACTGACACACCGCCTTCGCGAGCAAGCCCGCTCCCACAGGGTACTTCGGTGAATCGGAGATTGAATCAAGCCGCAATGGCGGGGCGCATCGGTGCTCGTTGCGGTTCGACAATTTCACCAAACAATGCCTTCTGCACCGCCTGCTGCGCTTCGAAAGCCAGTGCCGCACGTTCCCGACCTTCGCAAGCGATCGGCTTGAGCAGGTGAATCTCCACGCCGCCACGGTCATTGGCAAACAACCGCATCAGATGCGACAGCAAGTCATCGTCGCCAATGAACGGCGCCAGCGCGCAAGGCTCGCCGTCACGCACATAACGAATCGCCACCGGCTGCATTGCCACTTCGGAATCGATGGCGGCGGACAGCAGGCGGCCATGGAAAGTACGCAGCGAACGGCCATCGGTGGTGGTGCCTTCCGGGAACATCAACAGGGGGTGTGCCTGTTCCAGGTGACGGGTCATCTGCTTGCGGATCAACTGGCTGTCACCCGAGCCACGGCGGATAAACAGGCTGCCGGCCTTGGCCGCCAACCAGCCGGCCACCGGCCAGGTGCGCACTTCGGCCTTGGACAGAAACGACAGCGGCGTGAGCATGCCCAGCAGCGGGATGTCGGTCCAGGACACGTGGTTGCTGACCCAGAGCATCGGCGTCTTCGGCAGCTCGCCGTGCACGGTCACATCGAAGGGCAGGGCGTTGCTCAGGCGGGCCATGAAAAACCGCGACCAGCGCTGACGACGCGCCATCGAATGGGCCATGCCCAGGCGCTCGAACACCCCGAACACACTGGCCATGCCCAGGCCCAGCGTCACCACCACCAGCACTCGCGCGATTCGCGCGTACACCCGCAACCGGCTCATTACACAGCCGCCTTGAAGTGTTTGGCGTAGCGCGGGCAGAGTTCGTCGCGCTTGAGCAGGATGAACACGTCGGCGACCTGGAAGTCTTCGTCCCAGCATGGCTCGCCGCAGATCTTCGCGCCCAGGCGCATGTAGGCCTTGAGCAGCGGTGGCATTTCGGCAATCACGTTCGACGGGATGTCCAGGCTTGGCAGAGGGTTTTTCGGCTCGGCGCGCAGATGTTCGGTGCACAGGTAGCGTTCGCGCAGACGCTGCATGATCGCGTGGGCCTGCACGCCGCCATCCTGCATCGGAATGCTCGCGCACCCCATCAGGTAGCTGTAGCCGCCCTGGTTCAGGACTTCGGCCAGTTCGCCCCAGAGCACGGCAATGGTGCCGCCGTTGCGGTAGGCCGGGTCGACGCAGGTGCGACCGATTTCCAGGATCGGGCCTTGCAGGTGCACCAGGCCGTGGAGGCTGAATTCTTCTTCGCTGTAGAATTTGCCCAGGCTGCTGGCCGCCGTGTGGTCGAGCAAGCGGGTGGTCGCCACCAGACGCCCGGTATTCAAGTCACGCACGCCGATGTGGGCGCAGTGAACGTCGTAGTCGTCCATGTCCAGACCCAGTTCAGCACCCTTGAGCCTGGCGTTGAATTCGCCGCTGAACACGTTGAAGCGCAAGGCCTGGGCTTCCTGCAAAGCCTCGGCACCCACCAGGCGTTCGGCTTGCAGGCGGCGTTCGTTGCCGGTGTCGCTGATGCGGGCGATCTGAGTCATGACGAATCTCCGTGCGGGCTGCTCACCCGTCTTTGGGCTACAGCGAATCGACTTTCTTTGTCGAGGGGGCGTTCTCAATTAGTTTCCCCACCGCGTTGTTGCCTTAAAGCTGGCCAGGCAAGGCGTAGGCCGCTGGGAATGGTTGTTCCCTTTCCAAGGCCTGCAACGCAGCATGGCCAGCTTTAAGGCACAACCCGAAGGGCCGGGCCTGCTGTTGTGCAGGGCTGTGTTGCTCGAAGCTGATTTGGAATAACCAAACTGCGCTTCTCGCGCCTTGCCCTGCACAACAGCAGACCCGGCGCGGTAGGGAAACTAATTGAGAACGCCCCCTAGCCGTGTTGTGCAAAGTCAGGCTATGTAGCCCCGGTGTCATCGCCATTAAGCTTTGGTGATGCTTATATGACAGCCTTCGAGGAGCCTCTTATGCCCTGGCAAACCCTGTTGAACCGCCGTGATCGCTTGCCCGCCAACCCGGATCTGGCCGAAGGTTTCGCGACTTTGTTGCAGCAGTTGGGCACGGTCGCGCCGTTTGAATTGGCGGTGCTTGGCGGGCGGTTGATGGCGACGCCGGGGCTGGCGTTCCTGGTGGGGTATCAGGCGGCCTTGCGCATGCTCTGGCCGAGCGCGCCACTGAGCCTGGGCGCGCTGTGCGCCACCGAACAGCGCAGCCTGCGCCCGGCCGACATGCAAACCCGACTGAGCGGTTTGCGCCTGAGCGGACGCAAGGATTTCGTCACCGCCGGTCATGCCGCCGACTGGCTGCTGGTGGCGGCGCGCAGCGAGGAGCCCGGCGCCGATCCACGCTTGAGCCTGGCGGTGATCTATCGCGATGAGCCGGGTGTGCGGGTGGAAAAACTGGCGCCGATCCCGTTGATGCCGGACATCAGCCATGGCCGTTTGTTTCTGGATAACGCGCTGTGCGAATTGCTGGCGGGGGATGGTTGGGATGCGTACGTCAAACCGTTCCGCACGCTGGAAGACATCTATTTACTGAGCGCCATGACGGCGTGGTTGTATGGCGTCGGCCAGGAATGCGATTGGCCGCAAGGCTTGCAATTGCGGTTGCTGGGGGTATTGGCGGGGTGCGCGGAAACCAGCCGCCAGCCACCGACCCATCCGGCCGGGCATGTGTTGCTTGGCGGGTTGTTTGCCCAGTTCGATGGGCTCAAGGCTGAGGTGTGTGAGGCGCTGGCTGGAGGGCCTCCAGAGTGGGCGACGATGTGGCAGCGGGATCAGGCGGTGATGGAGTTGGCGGCGGGGGCTCGGGGGAAGAGGTTGGCCAAGGCATTGGCGGAATCTTCACTGCCCTGACTGGCCTCTTCGCGAGCAAGCCCGCTCCCACATTGGATCTTCGGTGTGAGCGAGATCCCTGTGGGAGCGGGCTTGCCCGCGAAGACGGACTGAATGGCAGCACAAATTTCTGAACTGTCATCAACCTCGACTAGGCTCAGCAGGTTCAATCTCCGAGCCCCCGCCATGCCCAAAGGCTTGTCCCTGATTTTTCTGCTGTTGCTCAGTCTCACGGCCCGGGCCGAAAACTGGCCCGCCGAGCAATGGCCGACCGCCCCGACGCCCGCTGGCCCGGCGCTTCAAGCCTTGGAGGCCTACGCCTTTCCATCCCGCGATGACACTACTCGTCAGGGCATCCGCACCGATGCCTTGTTGGTGATCCGCGACGGCCAGTTGATCTACGAACGCTACGCCGGCCGCACGACGGCCGAGACGCCGCACCTGACCTGGTCGATCAGCAAGAGCCTGATGGCTACGGTCCTCGGTGTGGCCTACGGCGAAGGGCTGTTCAAACTCGGCGACCCTGTGGCGAAGTTTTATCCGCCCCTGCAAAAATACCCCGACATGACCATGGCCGACCTGCTGCACTGGGCCTCGGGCCTGGATTGGCAAGAGGACTATGAATACGCGCCGCTGAAGTCTTCGGTGGTGGCCATGCTCTACACCCGCGGTCACCACGACATGGCCGCGTTCACCGCGGCCCATGCGGAGTACGCAGCGCCCGGCCAGGCATTTCGCTACTCCAGCGGTGACAGCAACCTGCTGTCCGCCGCATTGAAAACCATCGTCGGCCCCAGTCGTTATCCCGACTATCCGTGGACTGCGCTGTTCGAGCCGCTGGGCATTCGCCATGCCGTTTGGGAAACCGATGCCACGGGCACTTTCGTCGCTTCGTCCTATGCCTACCTCACCGCACGGGATCTGGCCCGGGTCGGTCTGTTGATGGCCCGCGAGGGTCGCTGGGCAGACCAGCAACTGCTGCCCAAGGACTGGGTGGCGTTCAACCGCGAGCCGTTCGCTCACTATCACGCCGATCAAGACGATGCCGTCCCCGGCGGTCAGTGGTGGCTCAATCGAGCCGTAGAGGGCGCCGCACGACCCTGGCCCGATGCCCCCACCGATACCTTCGCCGCGTTGGGCCATTGGGGCCAGGCGATGTACGTGATCCCCAGTGAACAGTTGGTGATTGTCCGCTATGGCGATGACCGCGACGGCAGTTACCGGCACAACGAGTTGCTCCAGTTTGCGCTCAAGGCCTTTGCCGGGAAGGTGCAGCCATGAGCAGTTTCATTCGCCGTCGACCAGTCAGTTCCCTGTTGCTGATCCTGCTGATCGCCTTGCTCGGCTGGATCTGGCACGAGCGGGTGGCGCTGTTGGCGTTCCCCGACATCATCAGCGCCTACACCGCCAAGGAATACTGTTCGTGCCGCTACGTGATGAACAACGACGCCGAGTACTGCCACGGTTATGTGAAACAGTGGCTGCCCGTCAGCGGCTTTACCGATGACCCGGCCGGCAAGCGCGTCACGGTCAGCGGCATGGGCCGCAGCAACAGCGCCGTATGGATCGGCGAGCGCCAGGGCTGTCGCTTGCAGCCTTGATCGGGTGATGTTCTTTGGGTAGAGGTGAGCTTTTGTGGCGAGGGGGCTTGCCCCCGTTGCGCTGCGAAGCAGTGCTGAAAGCTGCAACCAAGTAAGTCCGATACACCGGGGAGGCTGGCTTTGCGTCTGCTTCGCAGTCGAACGGGGGCAAGCCCCCTCGCCACAAAGGCAGGTTTGGAGTAATAGACGGCTTGCAATGCGCTGAAGGCCAGTTAAGGTTCAGCACAGGTTTATCTGCCCTACGAGTCTCTATGTTCAAGCGCTCCACCTTCCAAACCCTCACGTTCCTGCTGCTGGCCGGCGCCGCGTTGTCGGCCCGTGCCGATTGGTACCTGGATGGCGAATCCTCACGCCTGTCATTCGTCAGCACCAAGAATGCCAATGTCTCTGAAGTGCAGCGCTTTCTGGTGCTGCACGGCAAGGTCGACCCCGAAGGGCTGGCGCAGGTCGAAGTCGAACTGGAGTCGATCAACAGCGGCATCCCGTTGCGCGATGAGCGCATGCGCAAGGAACTGTTCCAGATCGACCGGTTTCCCGATGCCTTGATCACCACGAAAATCGATCTGCGCCCGATCAACGACCTCGCTCCCGGCGCACAGCTGGAGTTGCGCCTGCCGCTGACTGTCGACCTGCACGGCAAGCAACACGAGTACCACGCCGAACTGCTGGCGACCCGTCTCGATGACCGGCGCTTTCAGGTGGTGACCCTCGAACCGCTGGTGATCAACGCCGAAGATTTCGATTTGGCTCCCGGCCTGGATTCGTTGCGCAAACTGGCCGGTCTGTCGGCCATCAGTCTTTCAGTACCGGTGAGTGCGGTGCTGATTTTCACGGCGCGCTGACATGGCCGGAGCGATTTTTCCATGGCGTGAAGGCAACCACTTCGAACTGCTGGTCGATGGTCCGCAGTTTTTCCCGCGCATGCTGGTGGCGATTGCCCGGGCTGAGGAACAGGTCGAACTGGAGCTGTACCTGGTGGAGGCGGGCGCCTGCGCCGAAGCCATGGTCCAGGCCTTGGTGCAGGCCGCCGAGCGCGGTGTGCGGGTACGCTGCCTGTTCGATGATTACGGCAGCCTCGCTTTTACCCTGACCTTGCGCCAGCGGCTGATGGCTGCCGGGGTGGAACTGCGTTTCTACAACCGGCTGAGTTGGCGGCGCTGGGTCGGCAACTTCTACCGCGATCACCGCAAGCTGTTGCTGGTGGACCAGAGCCTGGCCGTGGTCGGCGGCACCGGTGTCACTGATGAATTCTGGACACCGGGCGAAGACGTCAGCGAATGGCACGAAGTGATGGTGGAAATCACCGGCCCACTGGTGCTCGACTGGCAACTGCTGTTCGATCGTCAGTGGATTGCCAACCGCCATCGACGTGCCTGGCGATCGGCCTCGCATTTCGGTTTGCCGCGCCTGCCACGGGTGCCGTCGATAGGCGAGGGCATGGGCCGGGTAGCGTATGCCGACGCCCGTCAACACCGGGACATTCTGCAGTCGCTGGTGCGAGCCCTGAACAGCGGTCAGCGACGGATCTGGCTGGCCACGCCGTACTTTTTGCCGACCTGGAAAGTCCGTCGCTCCCTGCGCCGGGCGGCTGCCCGGGGCGTCGATGTGCGGTTGCTGCTGACCGGCCCCCGTACCGATCACCCATCCGTGCGCTATGCCGGCCATCGCTACTACCCGCGACTGCTCAGGGCCGGGGTGACGATTTACGAATACCAGCCGTGTTTCCTGCACCTGAAAATGGTCCTGATCGATGACTGGGTGAGCATCGGCTCGTGCAACTTCGATCACTGGAACCTGCGCTTCAACCTGGAAGCCAATCTGGAAGCGCTGGACCCCGGATTGACCCGAGCGGTAGCCGCGAGTTTCGAACGGGACTTCGGGTTGAGTGAGCAAGTCAGCCTGGAAGAATGGAAGCGTCGGCCACTGTGGCGGCGGGTCAAACAGCGGGTGTGGGGATGGGTGGATCGGCTGGTGGTGAATCTGCTGGATCGACGGGGTTGATCCCGATTTTCTGAACACCAAAAACCAAATGTGGGAGCGGGCTTGCTCGCGAAAGCGATCTGTCAGTCAATGATGATGTCGACTGACAGATCGCTTTCGCGAGCAAGCCCGCTCCCACAGGTACTTCATGCAGCTTTAAGGCTTAGAGCAGCTCAAAACTCTGCTGCGTCACGTCCTCTGAATCCAGGCCGATCTGCACGTTGAACTTGCCCGGCTCCGCCGCGTACTTGAGCTGGGTGTTGTAGAACTTCAAGTCGTCCTCAGTGATGGTGAAGTGCACGACTTTCTGCTCGCCAGCCTTGACCATTACTTTCTGGAAGTTCTTCAGTTCCTTGATCGGGCGGATCATCGAGCCGGCCACGTCCTGGATGTACAACTGCACCACGGTTTCGCCGTCGCGCTTGCCGGTGTTTTTCACTGTGACGCTGGCGTCGAGCTTGCCGGTCTTGTTCAGTGTGGTCGACGACAGGGCCATGTCGCTCAGGCTGAACTCGGTGTAGCTCAGGCCATAGCCGAACGGGTACAGGGGACCGGTGGTGTCATCGAAATACTGCGAGGTGTAGTTGCCCGGCTTACCCGGGGTGAACGGCCGGCCGATGGTCAGGTGGTTGTAGTAGGTCGGAATCTGGCCCACCGAGCGCGGGATGCTGATCGGCAGTTTGCCCGACGGGTTGTAGTCGCCGAACAACACGTCGGCGATGGCGTTGCCGCCCTCGGTGCCGGTGAACCAGGTTTCCAGGATCGCGTCGGCCTGTTCTTTCTCTTCGAGGATCGTCAGTGGACGGCCGTTCATCAACACCAGTACCAGCGGTTTGCCGGTGGCCTTCAGGGCACGGATCAGCTCGCGCTGGTTTTCCGGGATGTTCAGGTCGGTGCGGCTCGACGATTCGTGGGACATGCCACGGGACTCGCCGATGGCGGCAACGACGACATCAGCATCCTTGGCTGCTTTCACTGCTTCGTCGATCAGCACGTTCGCCGGGCGCGGGTCATCCACCACTTCCGGGGCGTCGAAGTTGAGGAAGTTCAGGTAGCCGAGGATGTTCTTGTCGCTGGTGATGTTGGCGCCACGGGCATAAATCAGTGTCGACTTGTCGCCCAGGGCGTTGGTCATGCCGTTGAACAGGGTCACCGATTGCGCCGGCTTACCGGCGGCGGCCCAGCTGCCCATCATGTCGATTGGCGCCTTGGCCAGCGGCCCGACCAGGGCGATTTTCGCGGTTTTCTTCAGTGGCAGGGTTTCGTTGCGGTTTTTCAGCAGCACCATGCTGCGACGCGCCACATCACGGGCCTCGGCACGGTGCAGGCGGCTGTCGGCGTAGGTGTCGACCGGATCATCCTCGGCCTTGCCGATGCGCAGGTACGGGTCCTTGAACAGGCCCATGTCGTACTTGGCGCCGAGCACCGCACGCACGGCGTTGTCGATATCGCTCTGCTGGATCTCGCCGGACTTAAGCAGCACTGGCAGCTCTTTGCCGTACAGGGTGTCGTTCATGCTCATGTGGATGCCGGCCTTGATCGCCAGCTTCGCCGCTTCGCGACCGTCGGCGGCAACACCGTGCTTGATCAGCTCGAAAATCGCCCCGTGGTCGCTGACCGCCAGGCCCTTGAAGCCCCATTCCTTGCGCAGCAGGTCGTTCATCAGCCAGGTGTTGGCCGTGGCCGGCACGCCGTTGATCGAGTTCAGCGCGACCATGACCCCACCAGCGCCGGCATCGATGGCGGCGCGATACGGTGGCAGGTAGTCCTGGTACATCTTGATCGGGCTCATGTCGACCACGTTGTAGTCGCGGCCGCCCTCGACCGCGCCGTACAGGGCGAAGTGCTTGACGCTGGCCATGATGCTGTCCGCGGCGTTGGCCCCCGTGCCCTGGAACGCCTTGACCATCACGCCGGCAATGCGCGATACCAGGTAGGTGTCTTCGCCGAAGCCTTCGGAGGTGCGGCCCCAGCGCGGGTCGCGGGAGATGTCGACCATCGGCGCGAAGGTGATGTCGAGGCTGTCAGCCGCTGCTTCCTTGGCGGCGATGCGCCCGGACAGGCCAATGGCGTCCATGTCCCAGCTCGAGGCCAGGGCCAGCGGGATCGGGAAAATGGTGCGGTGGCCGTGGATCACGTCGTAGGCGAAGAACATCGGGATCTTCAGGCGGCTGCGCATGGCCGCGTCCTGCATCGGCCGGTTTTCCGGGCGGGTGATCGAGTTGAACGTACCGCCGATGTTGCCGGCCGCGATTTCCTTGCGGATCATTTCGCGCGGCATTTCCGGGCCGATGCTGATCAAGCGCAGCTGGCCGATTTTTTCATCGAGGGTCATTTGCTTCATCAGGTTGCTGACGAAGGCTTCCTTGTTCTCCAGAGGTGCGGGCGTCGTGGCGGCCAATACGTTATGACTGGCCAGGCTGACGAACAGGCCCAGCAAACACAGCTTCTTCATGAATAGTTTTCTCAAGGGCCCAAACGGCGATGTACACGCCGGCCAGCCAAAATTTAGGGAGCGTCTATTGTTGTTCGGGTGCCGGCTCAAAAGACCAGAGCCAAAAAACCACAGCCAGATGGCGGATGCGTTTTCGCGCAGGGCCTCTTTTTAGCCCATCGGCCCGTTGCAATCCAGAGGCGCGGGCGATTATGCCCCAAGAGCCGGCTCAGTAGGATTCACGGTCGGTTTTTTCATGAAATGTACAAGGGAGCGTCAGCCTGATGAATGTAAGTCCAACCTACCGTTCGCGCCTGCAGGTCGCCACGCTGCTGGTGCTGGCTACGTTGCTGACCGCCTGCGGCATCAACAACATCCCGACGCTCGATGAGCAGGCCAAGGCCGCCTGGGGTCAGGTGCAGAACCAGTATCAGCGGCGCGCCGACCTGATTCCCAACCTGGTGGAAACCGTCAAGGGCTATGCGGCCCACGAGAAGGAAACCCTGACCGCCGTCATCGAAGCCCGGGCCAAGGCCACCTCGATCCAGGTGGATGCCTCGACCCTCGATAACCCGGAAAAACTCAAGCAGTACCAACAGGCCCAGGACCAGCTCAGCGGCGCCTTGAGCCGTTTGATGGTGGTCTCCGAGCGGTATCCGGACCTGAAGGCCAACCAGAACTTCCTCGCCTTGCAGTCGCAACTGGAAGGCACCGAGAACCGGATCAGCGTGGCCCGGCGTGATTTCATCCTCGCGGTGCAGAAATACAACACCGAGATCCGCACGTTCCCCGGTCGCCTGTGGCACACCGTGATGTACAGCGACCTGCCGGTGCGCGAGACCTTCGAAGCCGCGCCGGGTTCGGAAAAGGCCCCCGAGGTCAAATTCTGAACAGCGGTCATCGGCGTCACCACGCAAGAGGTTGCCAATGCGCGTCCTGAAAACAGGCCTGTTGCTGTTGTTGTGGGTGGTGGCGATCACGGCCAGGGCCGAGCTGAGCTTCCCGGCGCTGACCGGGCGGGTGGTCGACAATGCGCAGATGATCGAGCCATCGGTGCGCCAGCAGCTCACCCAACAACTTCAGGCCCATGAGCAAGCCACCGGCGAGCAGCTTGTGGTCGTGACTTTGCCTGATTTGCAAGGCACCGACATCGCCGACTTCGGTTACCAACTCGGCCGCCACTGGGGTATCGGGCAGAAGGACAAGAACAACGGCGCCTTGCTGATCATCGCCCGGGACGAGCGCCGGTTGCGTATCGAAGTCGGTTACGGCCTGGAGGATCGCCTGACCGATGCCCAGAGTTCGGTGATCATCAACCAGGTCATCACCCCGGCGTTCAAGACCGGCAATTTCAGTAAAGGTATCAGTGACGGCGTGGCAGCAATGCTGGTGGTGCTGGGCGGCAATCCCTTGGACGAACCCTCCACGGCGTATGAGTCCAGAGGTGATCCGGGGGACGATTTCATCGCGCGACATCCCGGTTTGTTGGTGTTTTTGGTGATGTTGTTCATCCTGACTGTTTTTGTGTCCCAGATGCTCGGTATCCTTCCCGTCGGCCGGGGCGGCTCCGGTGGATCCGGGGGCGGCTTTGGCGGTGGTGGGTTTGGCGGCGGCGGTGGAGGGGGAGGCTTCAGCGGCGGCGGGGGCAGTTTCGGCGGGGGCGGTTCGTCCGGCGGCTGGTGATAATAAAAACGAGCAGGCACTTCACGACATGGCATTACTGACTGAACACGAACAACGCAAAGTGGCCGAGGCCATTGCCCGGGTCGAGCGCGAGACCGACGCAGAACTGGTGACCGTGCTCGCGGCCCGCGCCGACGACTATGCGTACATCCCGCTGCTGTGGGCCAGTCTGCTGGCGCTGCTGGTACCGGGCATCGTGCATTACTTCACCGGTTGGCTGACCCTGCACAGCCTGCTGCTGGTGCAATGGGCCATCTTCATCGTGCTGTGCCTGGTGTTCCGCCTGCCGAAAGTCACCACCCATCTGATCCCGCGCTCGGTGCGCCACTGGCGTGCCTCGAACCTGGCGCGCCGGCAGTTTCTGGAGCAGAACCTGCACCACACCGAGGGCAGCACCGGCGTGCTGATTTTCGTTTCCGAAGCCGAGCGTTATGTGGAGATCCTGGTGGATGAAGGGATTTCCAGTCGCCTGGACAACAAGAACTGGGACGCGATCGTCGCCACTTTTACCCAGCAGGTGAAGCAGGGGCAGACGCTGCAAGGGTTTGTCAGCTGCGTCGAAGCCTGTGGCGAGCTGCTCAAGGTGCATGTGCCGGTAACCCATGTGCGCAATGAGTTGCCGAACCGCTTGGTGGTGCTCGGCTAAGTCTTGTTGTGGCGTTGTGTAGCGCCCGTCGCTACAACTCCCGTTAATTGTCCGGGTTCGGCCTTGCCATCAGAATTTCTCTCTAACAGTGGACGCCCAGCGACGGGTGTTCCCGCGAAGAGGGATTCTTATGACAACCCAACAATCGAATGACTCTTTGGCACGGGTAGTTCCTGACAGAGAGGGAAGTACGCCAACGGCGAAGCTGACGGCGAAAGAAACTCAAATCCTGATGTGGTGTTTCAAGGGCAAGACTTCCTGGGAAATCGCCAGGATCGAGAACTGCGCGGAATCTACCGTCAATTTTCACTTCGCCAATATTCGCCGAAAGTTCGCTGTCAGTTCGCGCAGTTCCGCCTTGCTCAAGGCCATCGAGTCGGGAGCGATCATCGTGGACTCGGTCGTTGCGCGAGGTGTGCATGAGCCTGACTGATTCGACCTACAACGGTATCAGTGGGCTCATGTTGGGAATGGGGATTGCAACGCTGCCAGTCGTTGATGGCGAGGCACTGTTCGGTGCAATGCTCGGAGCGTGGCTGGTCACGACCACTCGCACTGACTTCAAGGCCTGGCAGCGCATTGGTTCCTGGTTGCTGTCTGCGGGTGTCGGTTACCTCTTTACACCTGTCGCACATCCGCTGGCGCCTTTCCTGACAGGAGGCGTGACAGCCTTTCTTTGCGCACTGGTCGTTATTCCTATCAGCATCAAGCTCATGCAATGGATCGATAGCGCCGGTATCGGCGAAATCATTCGACACCTGAGAGGGCGGAAATGATGGTTCGTCAAAGGCTTGCCCTGGTGTGGGTACAGGCTGGCGTGTTATCAGCGCAGTTATACCTGTTGCCCGTGGCACGTCTTGAGGCAATGAAACTTCTGATGACATATGTCATCAAGTTTCAGTCGAGGATTTAAGTGTTGCAAGAATAGAGGCCATTTCGGAAAGTCTGAGTTCCATATCACGCAGTCTTTGCTTTTCCTCGAGTGCGTTTTGTATGGCGCAGCGATCATCTTCGTCGAGCAACCGCCAGAGCGCGAGAATGGTGTCTTCCCGTGTTGTGCTTGCCTGATCAGGCTCCGAAGAATCAGTAACTGTTTGTCTCAGGACCGGCCCTTCACCCAGCAGCAACCAGTCAAGGGAGATTCCCCGCGCTTGTGCGATTTCTACGCATAATGAGTATGGCGTGCTATCGCGGCCTCTCCAGCTACTAAGTGTCTGCGGGCTGATCTGTAGCGCGGAAGATAAAGAAGCATCGGTTTTTGTGCCAGTAACCTGCTTTAGTCGAGCCAAAACAGCTTGTGATTTTTTGCTACGCAATTTGAGCCTCTTCCTTTTGACATATGCTTTTTGAGTGCCTAATTTATGCGTAATGAGTACTTTTTTTCATAATAAGTAATCAATCATCAAAGATGAGTCAGAAGAATACGATGTCGAAACTTCTTAATGGTATCAGGGTGATTTCCTACGAGCATGGCTCGAACCCATTTCGCATCTGCCCGATGCACTTCCTTATGTCTGGCAGACACTGTTCGCAAGTCCGGAGCGCCACGATGAACGTCTCAAGCAGTATTGCGTTTGATCAGGTTGATTGCCACCCAATGACCGTCGGGAATCAAGCATGAGTACTTATAAAATGGTGTGCCCGCACTGCTTGAGCAGGATGCGCATCCGCACCAGCGAAGGCCGGCATATTTTCCTGCGGGTGGCGTATCTGCAATGCACGTCTGAAGCTTGCGGTTGGTCCGTTCGTGCCGAATTTGAAATGACCCATGAACTTTCGCCCAGTGGCATGCCCAATCCGGCCGTGCGCCTGCCTTGCGCCGGGCCCGATTTGCGTCGTGCCGCCCGGCCCGTTGCAGTCAGTCCTGCCACGACAGAAGTGCCGCAGGAGACGTGAGCATGAAGATTACCGATGAAAATGCAGGTCTGAATGAGGAGCTATTGGCGATAGCCCAGGCGTTTCTGGGGCGTCATGAAAGTGAAGGGGGGATCGATGATCAGATCCTGTTTTGTCGAGCGGTGAAGCATCTGCAGAATATGGATGTACCGATGCACCTGGCGGAAAGGCTGGTCAGCCGTGCCTATGGCGTACTCAAGTCGTGCAACGACCGGCGGCGCCTGGACATCGATGCCAGTTCCGAAACGGTCGCCGTGGTGACTGATCCTGCCAATGGCCTGACCTGGGCAGTGCCAGTGGGGCTGATCGTCAAACACATCATTAACTCACCGAATAACCGCAGGCTTCGCCTGGTGGAACCCTGAGGTTTCAACGCTTGTATTGAGGTCCTGGGCTGCATGACTGGGACCTGCCGCAAAATAACCCCGTGCCCAAAGTCCTCGTCCCCCTTAAAATACCGGCATTCTCCGATTTGCATCGCCTGAGGCCGTTTTTCCATGTCCGTCACCGCCACTCCCGCCAGCCTCGCGCCGGATCATCACGCTCAGTTCATCGACCTGCTGCAAACCAGCCTCGAGCACAATGCGTTCATCAAACTGGTGCTGGCCAAGTACGTGGGCGATGAAACGGACCTGCAGCGGATCATCATCAAGCCGGTGACGGTCAAGGCGCAGCCTTGCCTGTCTTTTGTCTACCGCTACAAGACCCGCGATATCACCAAGAACCTGCCGCTGGCCGACGGCGTGGCGAGCATTGCCGAGCTGTTGCCTGCGTCGTTCAAAAATGCGCATTTGTTGTCGCTGACCGACGAAGCCCAGCTCGAATACAGCAAAAAAGGCAAGTCATCGCTGTTCAAGAGCCAACCTCAGCAATTGCGCGAAGTGCCATCGCCCGAGCACAACCGTGAGAAAAACCGTTTTCTTGACCTGAGCCGTCCGTTTCTCGCCGACCTGGGTGTGACCAACAAGCAGCATGAACTGATCCCGGCGATGTCGCGCAAGTGGAAGCAGATCAACAAGTTCATCGAAGTGTTCAGCCATGCGCTGACGTCGTCACCCCTGGCGCTGGACAAACCGGTGCGTGTGGCGGACTTCGGTTCGGGCAAGGGCTACCTGACCTTCGCCATCCACGATTACCTGCGCAACACCTTGAAGGCCGAAGGCGAAGTGACCGGTGTCGAACTGCGTGAAGACATGGTCACCCTGTGCAACACCGCGGCTGCCAAGCTTGAACACCCCGGCCTGGTGTTCAAGTGCGGTGACGTGCGCAGCGTGGCGCCGAGCGAGCTGGACGTGATGATCGCCCTGCATGCCTGCGATATCGCCACTGACTATGCGATCCACACCGGCATCCGTTCCGGCGCCTCGATCATCATGTGCTCGCCGTGCTGCCACAAACAGATCCGCCTGCAAATCCAGAGCCCGGCGCTGCTCAAGCCGATGCTGCAATACGGCTTGCACCTGGGCCAGCAGGCCGAGATGGTCACCGACAGTTTGCGCGCATTGTTCCTTGAGGCTTGTGGTTACGAGACCAAGGTGTTCGAGTTCATCTCACTGGACCACACCAACAAGAACAAGATGATCCTGGCGGTCAAACGCGCCGAGCCGGTGGACCCGGCCCAGTTGCTGGCGAAAATCCAGGAGCTGAAGGATTTCTATCAGATCAGCGAGCACTGTCTGGAAACCTTGCTGCGCGCTGACGGTTACCTCTGATCCTGTGGGAGCGGGCTTGCTCGCGAAGGTGTTGGGTCAATCGATATTGGTGTTGAATGTGGAGCCGCATTCGCGAGCAAGTCGGATCGCCGCACCGCCGCTCCCACATGGGGTCTGATTGCGGTCTTGCGGCCCAGCATCACCGTTACGATCACCCCGCCAGCAAACAGCCAGGTAATCGGCTCCACATGTTCACCGAAGAACAGCGCCGAGAAGGCGATGGTGAAAAAGATCTGCAGCAACTGGATCTGACTGACCCGGGCAATGCCGCCCATGGCCAGCCCGGCGTACCAGGCGAAGAAGCCGATGAACTGCGAAAACAGCGAGACGTAACCGAAGGCCCACCAGGTCTTGGCGGAAATTTCGCCCTGATGCTGCAGTGCCAGATACACCACCGGGCCGATCAGCAGCGGCGTCGACAGCACCAGCGCCCAGCAGATCACCTGCCAGCCACCCATCTCCCTGGCCAGCCGGCCTCCCTCGGCGTAACCCAATCCGCCCACTGCAATGGCGCCGAGCATCAGCAAGTCACCGGCCTGAATGCTGCCGGCACCGCTGATCAGTGCATAACCGAGCACCAACGCACTGCCCAATGCGGCGCAGGCCCAGAAGGCTTTCGAAGGCCGCTCATGGGACAACCACGCGGCGTACAGCGCCACGCACAGCGGCTGCAAACCGTTGACCAGCGCACCGTGGGACGCCGGCAAGGTTTGCATGGCCCAGGCCGACAATACCGGGAAACCGAGGATCACCCCGGCCATCACCAGCGTCAGGCCTTTGACCTGTTTCCAGGTCGGCCATTTTTCTCGGTGCCACAGCAACAGCAACGCCGCCGGAACCGCCGCAAACAGTGCCCGGCCCAGGCCGTTGAGCAGCGGGTGCAGTTCCTGCACGACGATCCGCGTGAAGGGCAGGGTGAGGCTGAAGATCACAACGCCGAGCAGGCCCAGGGCCATGCCGGTGTTTTCGCGCGAGGACATGATGGCAACCAGAATATTGGGAAATGGGGTGGGGCTTCATATAGCCATAAACCGTGGGTTTCCCGCTGTTACAGCTAGGCGCTGAGTTATCCGTACAGTTTGCGGGCCTCTTCGCGAGCAAGTCGAATCGTCGCACCGCCGCTCCCACATTGGAATGCATTCCCCTGTGGGAGCGGGCTTGCTCGCGAAGAACGATAACGCGGTCCATCAGGTAGTAGCCGGTTGTTACCCGACCCACCGGATAAGGACTACCTTGAATACTCCTGCAAGCCCACTTCCAGAGGAGTCCTCCCCATGGCTGCGAAAAAAATTCTGATGCTGGTTGGTGATTACGTCGAAGACTATGAAGTGATGGTGCCGTTCCAGGCGTTGCTGATGGTCGGCCACACGGTGCACGCCGTTTGCCCGGACAAAGCCGCCGGCCAGACCGTGCGCACGGCGATCCATGACTTCGAAGGCGACCAGACCTACAGCGAAAAACCCGGCCACCTGTTTGCTCTGAACTTCGATTTCGCCAAGGTCAACGCCGCCGATTATGACGCGGTGCTGATTCCGGGCGGCCGTGCGCCGGAGTACCTGCGCCTGAATGAAAAAGTCCTGGAGCTGGTGCGCGCATTCGACAAGGCCGGCAAGCCGATCGCTGCCGTGTGCCATGGTGCGCAGTTGCTGGCGGCCGCGGGTGTTCTCGAAGGTCGCGAATGCAGCGCTTATCCGGCCTGCGCTCCGGAAGTGCGACTGGCGGGCGGTACGTATATCGATATTGCGGTGACGGACGGCCATGTCCAGGGCAATCTGGCCACGGCGCCGGCCTGGCCTGCGCACCCGAACTGGCTGGCCGGTTTCCTGGGGCTGCTGGGTACCAAAATCACGCTGTAACGAGGGATAGGTCCATGTGCGAGCTGTACGTCAAAGCCGACCCGATACTCTACGAATCGCGCTCCCGCTCGCTGCGCATCTGCGGGGTGGTCACCACCCTGCGGCTGGAGAATCAGTTCTGGGACATCCTCAGCGAAATCGCCGAAGTCGATGGCATGACCACCAATCAGTTGATCGCCAAGCTGTATGAAGAGGTGATGGACTATCGCGGCGAGGTGGTCAATTTCGCTTCGTTCTTGCGGGTGAGTTGTACGCGGTATCTGAGCCAGCGGCGGACGTCGGCGCCGGAGTTGTCGGTGGTGCGGGCAGTGGTGAAGTAGTCAAAACTGCGTCGACCCCTTCGCGAGCAAGCCCGCTCCCACAGGTTCAATGTGATCCCTGTGGGAGCGGGCTTGCTCCGGGCGGCGTTCCGACGAAGGGGCCGGTACAGGCGACAGAAACACCAGGCTGGTCTTTACTGTGAAGCGCGCAACCTTTCAATCGCCAAGGAGAAAGAGCATGTCCGGATGGTATGAAGTGAGCAAAAGCAGCAATGGCCAGTTCAGGTTTGTCCTCAAGGCGGCCAACGCCGAGACCATTCTGACCAGCGAGCTGTACACCACCCACGCCGCCGCCGACAAAGGCATCGCCTCGGTTCAGGCCAACAGCCCGCTGGATGAGCGTTACGAGAAGAAAACCACCAAGGATGGCCACCCGTATTTCAACCTCAAGGCAGGCAACCACGAGATCATCGGCAGCAGCGAGGCCTATGCCTCACCGGCGGCCATGGAAAAAGGCATTGCCAGCGTGAAGGCCAACGGCTCGTCCACGGTGGTCAAGGACAAGACGTTGCCGGTGCTTTGAGTACACCTTTCAAATCCAACACCAATCCCTGTGGGAGCAAGCTCGCTCCCACATTCGACCGCATTTTATCTGAAGGAACTCGGTCACCTGTGGGAGCGGGCTTGCTCGCGAAAGCGTCAGATCGGCCAGAACTAAACTTCGACTGGAACCGATAACTTGGGGCCACCCAACGCATGGCTCTTCGAATCAAAAAACCGCAACTCAACCCCCGTCCCCTCAAACACCTTCGCGTAATGCCGCTTCTGGTGCTGGATGAACGCCTTGCTGCGCGGGTAAATCGAGATCGCCAGCACCTGCGGTTTCGCCAGGCGCAAGGCGTGGATGATGTGGCTGTCCTGCTCCCCCAGCGCATGGCCGAAGATGCACAGTGCCTGGCCGTGACCGAGTAGTTGCTCGTAGCAGAACGACAGGTAATCCGAACTGCGAATGGTCTTGAGCTTGTCCGCACTCGACCCTTCGTTGACGAACAGTGGCACGTCGTCGAGGGTCTTGATCGTGTTGTTGATGGCGAAGTTGCCCAGCAACGTGCCCTCGGTCGACATCAGCTTGCGCGCCGTACCGTCCTGGTTGCGCACCAGGTGCAGACCGCCGTGCAGGTACAGCAAACGGGTTTTGTCGGTGGCCGTGTCGCTCAGGTCGAAACCGGGTTCGGCGCCCTGGAACAGATCGGTGATCGCCTCAGGCTGGTGTTGCACCGCCCAGTAGTTGAGCAAGTCGTAGTTGGTGGTGAACACCGTGCGGTAGCTGGCCAGTTCCTGATTGATGGTAACCAGCGTCGAAGGCACCACCAGCCGCCACGGGATATGCACCGCATGCACGGTGTTGATCAGCGCTTCCTTGATCGCGTAGTAGCGATTGCGTGGGGCGGCGGAGCTGACAGCCAGGGCCTTGTTGACCCGGCTGGTGGTTTTCAGTGCGCTCAGTACCTGCTCGAAACTGCGGGTCTGCATCGCATCGAACACGCTCAGCTCGGACGGGCTCAGGGGTTTTTCTTCAACGGTGCGGGCGTTTTCGAACAGCGACTCGTAGCCGAAATCGTCCCACACCGCGCGACTGGCACCGTTGCCCACCAGCAAACCACTGAACGAAGCGGTGCTGCGCAAGGCGTTCCAGTCTTCAAGTTGAGCATCGACATCCTGGAAATCGGTCATTGCGGTCTTCGTCTCGAGGCAAAAGGTCTGTGGGCGGCGACTTTATCACGACCGGTGCCCGGACCACGGCACGACGCGGGCGAAGAACGCTATGCTGCGACTTCGCCTGAGCCGACTTCGCCGAGTACCCGATGCTGCAAAAAAGCCTGATCCGCCGTCTCGACCTCATCACCCTGCAACTGTTCGTCGCCGTGCATGAGGAGGGCACGCTGACCCGTGCCGCCTCGCGCGAAGCGATTGCCGTCTCGGCGGCGAGCAAGCGCTTGATGGAACTGGAGGAGGCGCTGGGCATCAGCCTGTTCGTGCGCCAGGCCAAGGGCATGTCCCTGACTCCGGCCGGTGAAACCCTGCTGCACCATGCCCGGCAGATGTTGTTCAACGTCGAGAAAATGGGGCTTGAACTGGGCGAGCACAGCCACGGTGTGCGCGGCTATGTGCGGATGCTCGCCAACCTGTCGGCGATCATTCAGTTTTTGCCCGAGGACCTGCGGGATTTTTCCGAGCGTCACCCACAGGTCAAGACCGACCTCGAAGAACGTCCCAGCTCGGGGGTGATTCAAGGCGTGCTCGACGGGGTGGCCGACCTCGGGATCTGTTCCATCGACAGTGACATCAAGGGCCTGCACAGCGTGCTGTATCGCCAGGACAAGCTGGTGGTGTTGATGCCGCCGCACCATCCATTGGCGAGCCGCTCGAGCGTGGCGTTCGCCGATACGCTGGACAGTGATTACGTTGGGTTGCATGCCGCCAGTTCGATCAACATGCGTACCCACGCCGCAGCGCGCCAGGCTGGCAAGGTGCTGCGGGTTCGTATTCATGTGCCGGGGTTTGATGCGATGTGCCGGATGGTCCAGGCCAACATGGGTATCGGCATCCTTCCGCAGCGCGCCTTTGAATTGTTTGGCCGGGCACTGGGTTTGCACGCCGTGCCGCTGACGGACGAATGGTCGGACCGGGCGTTGATCCTGGTGGTGCGCGACGAGGCGCTGCTGTCGCCGGTGAGCCGGATGTTGTTTGAGCATTTGCGCGGGACGGTCTGAGAATTCTCGGCTGAATGGGCCGGCCTCTTCGCGAGCAAGTCGAATCGTCGCACCGCCGCTCCCACATTGGAATGCGTTCCTCTGTGGGGGCGGGCTTGCTCGCGAAGGCTGCCCTGAGGTCACGACAATCTCCCCGAGCGTTCGCATTTCGCGAACGCTCGTTGCCAACTGAAGGTTGGATTCCCGAGCCCCCTGTCCTCTAGCCTTGGCACATATTCCAAGAACAAGAGGTACCCCGCGATGACTGCCCCCTTGAGTGCGATCAAAGTGATCGAGATTGGCACGCTGATCGCTGCGCCGTTTGCTGCGCGCATGCTGGCCGAGTTCGGCGCCGAGGTGATCAAGATCGAAGCCATGGGCCAGGGCGATCCCCTGCGCAAATGGCGCAAGCTGCACGAAGGCACCTCGCTGTGGTGGTACCTGCAATCGCGCAACAAGAAGTCCCTGGCGCTGAACCTCAAATCCCCCGAAGGCATCGAACTGGTCAAGCAACTGGCGACCAGCGCCGATGTGCTGATCGAGAATCTGCGCCCCGGAGCCCTGGAGAAACTCGGCCTCGGTTGGGACGTGTTGCACGCGCTCAATCCCAACCTGACGCTGGTGCGGATCTCCGGTTACGGCCAGACCGGCCCGTACCGTGATCGTCCCGGTTTCGGTGCCATCGGCGAGGCCATGGGTGGGATTCGCTACACCACCGGCACGCCCGGTTCGCCACCGGCGCGGGTCGGCGTCAGCCTCGGCGATTCCCTGGCATCGCTGCACGCGGTGATCGGCGCGCTGATGTCATTGCTAAGAGTCAAGACCGGGCAGGGCGGCGGGCAAATCGTCGATGTGTCCTTGGCCGAAAGCGTGTTCAACGTCATGGAAAGCCTGGTGCCGGAATACGACATGCTTGGCCATGTGCGTGAACGCAGCGGTGGCGCCTTGCCGGGGATCGCGCCGTCCAACACCTATCTGACAGCCGACGGCGCCTACGTGGTGATTGCCGGCAACAGCGATCCGATCTACAAGCGTCTGATGCAAACCATCGGCCGCGCCGATCTGGCCGAGGCGCCGGAGTTCGCCCACAACGACGGGCGTGCAGCCAAAAGCAATCTGCTCGACGCCGCCATCACCCACTGGACCAGCAGCCTGCCCATCGACGAGGTGCTGGTCGCCCTGGAAGCCGCCGAAGTCCCGGCCGGGCGCATCTACTCGGTGGCCGACATCGTTGCCGATCCGCACTATCAGGCGCGGGACATGCTGCTCAATGCCGAGCTGCCCGATGGCGCCACGGTGAAGATGCCGGGCATCGTGCCGAAACTCTCCGAGACGCCCGGCGGCGTGAACTGGTCCGGTCCCGGACTGGGCCAGCACACCGACGGCATCCTCGCGCAATTGGGCCTGACCGCGATGGACATCGAACGCCTGAAAGTCGAAGGAGTGGTGCAATGATCAGCGATTATCCCGACAGCCTGATCGTGCAGGAAGTGTCCCCGCGCGACGGTTTGCAAATCGAGCCGACCTGGGTTGAAACCCACGACAAGATTGCCCTGATCAATCAATTGTCGCAGGCCGGATTCAGCCGCATCGAAGCCGGTTCGTTCGTGTCGCCCAAGGCCATTCCGGCGCTGCGCGATGGCGAACTGGTGTTCAAGGGCATCACCCGGCAACCGGGGGTGATCTACGTCGCGTTGATCCCCAACCTCAAAGGCGCGCAACGGGCGCTGGCATGTCGCGCCGAAGAGCTGAACCTGGTGATGTCCGCCAGCCAGACCCACAACCTGGCGAACATGCGCATGGGTTGTGAAGATTCATTGACTGCGTTTGGCGAGATTGTGCAGTTCGTTGGCGACAGTCCTGTGCGACTCAACGCCAGCATCGCCACCACCTTTGGCTGCCCGTTCGAGGGCAAGATCGATGAGGACCGCGTGCTGCAAATCGTCGACGCCTATCAGGAGCTCGGCATCCAGGGCATCACCCTGGCCGACACCACGGGCATGGCCAACCCGCGTCAGGTCGACCGGCTGGTGCGCCGGGTGTTGCAACGGGTGTCCCCGGCGGACCTGACCCTGCATTTTCACAACACCCGCGGCCTTGGCCTGTGCAACGTGCTGGCCGCCTACGAGGCCGGTGCCCGCCGCTTCGACGCGGCCCTCGGTGGCCTCGGCGGCTGCCCGTTTGCGCCGGGGGCATCGGGAAACATCTGCACCGAGGATCTGGTGAACCTGTGCGATGAAGTCGGCATCCACACCGGTATCGATTTGCCGCTGCTGCTGAAACTGTCCCGAGGACTGCCGGCGCTGCTTGGCCATGAAGTGCCCGGGCAACTGGCCAAGGCCGGGCGCAATTGTGACCTGCACCCGATCCCCACCTGACACCGCAGAGCCCCTGTGGGAGCGGGCTTGCTCGCGAAGACGGAGTGTCAGTCGACATCAATGCTGAATGTCAGACCGCTTTCGCGAGCAAGCCCGCTCCCACAATAAAAAAGCACCTCAACCAGACAACAAAAACAATCGGACACCCACGGGAAGTCCGCCTGGAGAAACGCAATGAGCCTTAATGCACTGGAGGCCGGCGCGAGCCCGGCCGTTAGCCACGACGAAGAAAAAGCCCTGGTCAGTAAAGTCGCCTGGCGTCTGATGCCGCTGATCATGGTCTGCTACCTGTTCGCCTTTTTCGACCGCATCAACATCAGCTTCGCCAAGTTTCAACTGCAGGCCGACCTGAGCCTGAGCGACACCGCGTACGGCCTCGGTGCCGGGTTGTTCGTGGTCGGTTATGTGATTTTCGAAGTGCCGAGCAACATGATGCTGTACAAGGTCGGCGCCCGGCGCTGGATCGCCCGGATCATGATGTCCTGGGGCCTGGCCACGGCGGCCATGGTGTTCGTCAACAGCGAATGGCAGTTCTATGTATTGCGCTTCGTGATCGGTGCGATGGAGGCGGGGTTTGCCCCGGGCGTGCTGTACTACCTGACCCTTTGGTTCCCGCAGCACTATCGCGGGCGCATCACCTCGATGCTGTTCCTGTCGTCGGCGTTCGCAGGCCTGGTGGGCGCACCGTTCTCGGGCCTGGTGCTGCAACACCTCGACGGCGTGCTGCAAATGCGCGGCTGGCACTGGCTGTTTCTGCTCGGTGGCGTGCCGTGTATCGGCCTCGGTTTGCTGGTGCTGACCCTGCTCAAGGATCGCATCGAAGATGCCCATTGGCTGACGCCTTCGGAGAAGACCTTGCTGGCCAGCCGCATCGCTCAGCATGAGCCGCACAAGAGTGGCGGTTCGCTGCTCGCCGCGCTGCGGATTCCGGGTTTCCTGACCTTGGGCCTGATCTATTTCCTGATTCAGGTAGCGTCCTACGGTTTGAATTTCTGGGCGCCACAACTGATCCGCAGCGCTGGTACTGAAAGTCCGGTGATGATCGGCTTGCTGACGGCCATCCCTTACATCTGCGGTGCCATCAGCATGGTGGTGATCGGACGCCTGTCCGATGCTTCTGGCGAGCGACGCAAGTTTGTCGCCGGTCTGGTGGCGGTCGGTGCGGTCGGGTTCTTCTGCGCGGGGATCTTCGCCAACCACACGACCTTCCTGATTGTCGCGTTGGGCCTGCTCGGTGCCGGGATCATCGCCTCCATCCCGAGCTTCTGGACCTTGCCGCCGAAACTGCTGGCCGGTGCCGGTGCTGGCGCGGCGGGCGGGATTGCGGTGATCAACACCCTGGGCCAGTTCGGCGGCATCGTCAGCCCGGTGATGGTCGGCCGGATCAAGGACCTGACCGGCAGCACCACACCGGCGCTGTATGTCATTGGTGTTTGTGCGCTGATTGCGGTGGCGCTGTTGCTGTGGGGGTTGCCGCAGAAGTTGCGGACTTTGGACAAGGCTTGATTGCTGCGGTGTCAGATAAATCGCTTTCGCGAGCAAGCCCGCTCCCACAGGGACCGTATACTCCCTGTGGGAGCGGGCTTGCCCGCGAAGACTGACTGAAAAACACCATAGTACTTTCGGTTTTCCCCTCAACCCGCCGTCGCCAAACCCTTGGCCGGTGCATCAAAAAATTGAATCAACACCACCCCGGCCATCAACAGCGCCACCCCAAACACCTTCGGCAAGGTGAGCTGCCGTTCCATCAACCCAAACCAGCCGAAATGATCCAGCAACAACGACGCCACCACTTGCCCCGCCAGCGCCAATGCCATGAACCCCGCGGCACCCAGCTTGGGCAGCAGCACCAATGCCAGGGAAATGAATATCACCCCAAAAGCGCCACCGGCCCACATCCAAAGCGGCGCCTTGCTAATGAATGCCAGAGACGGCAACGGCAATCGCATCGCCACGATGATCGGCAACAACACCAAAACGCTCACCAGCAACGAGGCGAGCGTCGCCCACAACGGATGGCCCAACCCGCGCCCGAGGTTGACGTTGATCGCGCTCTGAAACGGCACCACCGCCCCGGCGATCATCGCCAGCCCTATCAGACCGGCCCAATGCAACGTACTCATGATCGATCTCCAACAGGTTTTGCTGGACTCTAGGGTATTCGTCGCGCAGATTTAAATTCCGTTTTGTTATCCAGAACATGCAGCAAATGAATGATCTACGACGCATCGACCTCAACTTGCTGGTGATCCTCGACGCCTTGCTCAGCGAGCAACATGTGACCCGGGCGGCCGAGCGTCTGCACTTGAGCCAGCCAGCGGTCAGTCATGCGCTGGCGCGCTTGCGTGACCTGCTCGGCGATCCGCTGCTGGTGCGCGCCGGTGCCAGCCTTGTACCGACTCCGCGAGCGCTGGAACTGGTGGCACCGCTGGCCGAAGCCCTGGCCCAGGTGCAAGCGTTGCTGGCGCCGAACGCCTTCGATCCCGCGACCACCCAGCGCACCTTCCGCCTGGCGATGTCCGACTACGGCGCCGCCATTGTCCTGCCGGGACTGATCCGGACGTTGCGCCGCGAAGCGCCGGGCATCGACCTGCAAATCAGTCATGGCAGCCGTGAAAGCATGCTCGAAGGGGTGCTCAACGGTGACATTGACGTCGCCGCCGGTGTATTCCCGGAAATGCCCAACGAATTGCGCAGCACCCCGCTGTTCGAAGAGCACTACGCCTGCCTGGTGGACCGCAGCAGCCTGCCCGCCGATGGCGGCCTCGACCTGCCCACCTATCTGGCACGTCCCCACGTCCTGTTGGAAATGCGCGGCAGCGGCACCCCGGAGATCGAACGCGCGTTGACCGCCTTGCGCGAACGCCGGCGTGTCGCCATCAGCCTGCCGCACTGGAGCGTCGCCCCGCAGCTCATCAGCGGCACCGACCTGATCCTCACTGTCGCGTCGCGCGGCTTGCGCGATATCGATGAGACCTCATTGGTTGTCGTGCCACCGCCGTTTCACATTCCATCGTTCACTTTTGTGTTGGCGTGGCATAAGCGGCGGGGTGGGGATCAGGCGTTGAACTGGTTGAATCGGAGGATTGGGGAGGGAATCGATCGCTAGAGACTTTTCTAAAATGGCCTTTACCCATTGGACGGTGGCAGGCGACGCGTATGAAAAATTCGTAGTACCTGAAGCCGACCTTGGCGAACCCGGTAGGGAATCAAATAGGGTCGATCAGGCATGACCCATTCCCGGGAACCGGGTAAGCGTCCTTCACGACCCGTCGCTGGAAATCGGGCAAGGTGATCGACACTGGCGAGAATCGCCTGGACAAAATCTGCTGCAGCTTCTGGATTTTCGATGGCGATGTACGCGGCTTCGTCATCCAGATTCTTTAACGCCGTACGCAACCACTCAACGCGCATTCGCCGTCCACTTGTCAGCCATTGCGTTCACTTCTTCTTGTGTCGCGAAGTCACCTTCATCGGCTTCTTTCAAGGCTTGCTGAATTTCTTCGATTTGCCACGCTTCACGGGCCAGGTATTCACGCAGCGCATCCACGGCCAGAAATGATTTGCTGCGGCCCGTTGCTTTGGAAAGACTCGCGAGGGTATCGGCGATTTCGTCTGGTATGCGCAGGGACATAACTGACATGGTGGTCTCGATGTAGTGGTTTGTAATACAACATACTACACCGTCATCAGTGAGGCGGGACCAGCCCGTTCGTCTGTCGAGATGTTTCAGTCGACAGGCAATGACCTGATATAGACTGGCGACCATTCACCAAACAGTTCAAAAGGACTCCCAATGACCCCATCGTTGCTAATGGCCGTGCTTGCCTCGGGTTTTATCTACGGCATCACCCCGGGGCCGGGTGTGCTGGCAGTGTTCGGCATTGGCGCGGCCCATGGGCGACGGGCCGGGGCGGGGTTTCTGTGCGGGCATTTGCTCGGCGATGTGATCTGGTGCAGCACGGCGCTGATCGCGATTGTCGGTGCGCGGGAGATCGGCAGTACCGCGTTCGACGTGCTCGGTGTGCTCAGCGGCCTGTACCTGTTCTGGCTCGGCTGGCGTGCGGTGCGCGCCCGGCGCAGCAGCGCTGATGCGCCGCAGGGCCCGGCGCGGCAGCCGTTCTGGCACGGCATTCTGTTTGGCCTGACCAATCCCAAGGCCTATCCGGTGGCGGTGGCGACGTTCACGGCGTTGCTCTCGAGCCGCGCGGAACTGCTCAACTGGTCAATGCTGCCGGCGCTGATCGCCCTGAGTTTCGTCGGCGGGTTGCTCGCCTACGCTATTCTCATTGGCGTTGTCGGTGCGCGGCGAGTGCGCAGTTTGTACCAGCGTCATGAACTGGCAATCACCCGGTTGTGCGGGGTGATGTTCATCGGTTTCGCCATCAACGCGCTGGTCCATGCGTTGCCGGGGCTGATGCCGAACAAGGCTTGACCATGATCACAAGGATGCAAGGTCGACAGGGCAGGGATGATAGATAAGCGCTGCATTATCGGGACACCCACGCTAAACCATGGAAAACCGAAATTCCGCGCCGCTGGCGAGCTATATCGATCTGTTGCTGGACGCCGTTTGTGCGGTGGATAAACAGGGCCGCTTCGTCTTTGTCAGTGCGGCGTGCGAGCGCATTTTCGGCTACAGCGCCGATGAGATGATCGGCCAGCCGATGATCGATATGGTGCACCCGGGCGATCGCCAGCGCACCCTCGACGCCGCCCGGGAAATCATGGGCGGCGAACCCAAGCTCAACTTCGAAAACCGCTACCTGCGCAAGGATGGCCGCGTGGTGCACATCCTCTGGTCGGCGCGTTGGTCCGAGGACGATCAGTTGCGCATCGCGGTGGCCCGCGACATCACCGAACGCAAGCAGGCCGAATCCCGACAGGCAGCGTTATATGCGATTTCCGAGGCGGCCCATGCGGCAGAGGATCTGCTGGCGTTGTTCAAACGCATCCACATGATCATTGGCGAATGGCTGCCAGCACTGAATTTTTCCGTGGCGCTGTACGACGAGCACTGCGCGCGGCTGAATTTCCCTTATCACGTCGATGACCACGAGCCACGGCCCGAACAGCCCGGAACCATGACCGGGCGCTTGTGTACCGAGGTGATCCGCACGGGACAGCCGATCCTGTTGACCCCGGACCAGTGCACACCTCCTGCCGGCTTCGAAGTGCTGTTGACCGAGCAGAACGCTCCGTGTTGGCTGGGTGTGCCGCTGAACTCGCAAAACGGCACCATCGGCGCGTTGATCGTCAAAAGCATTCCGGGCGGCGAGCACTACACCGAGCAAGACATGGAACTGCTGCAATACGTCTGCGCCCAGGTCGCGACCGCTATCGAGCGCAAGCAACTGCATGCCCGCCTGCAATACATGGCCCAGTACGACCAACTGACCCAGTTACCCAACCGTGAACTGCTGCGCGACCGGCTCAAGGCATCACTGCAAGTGGCCCGGGAGAACCGCGGGCGCATGGCGCTGTTGTACGTCGACCTCGACCGCTTCAAGCACGTCAACGACACCCATGGCCACGCGGTCGGCGACATGCTGCTGCAAGCGGTGGCCAACCGCCTCAAGGGCTGCGTGCGGGAAACCGACACCGTGGCACGCATCGGCGGCGATGAGTTCGTGGTGTTGCTGCACAGCATTCGCGCTGCGGGCGATACCGACATCGTGGTCGAGAAAATCCGTCAGGTCCTGGTCCAGCCCCTGCGCCTGGACGGGCACAGCGTGAATATCCAGCCAAGTATCGGCGTCGCCCGATACCCCGATCACGGCACCGAAGAGAAGCAATTGTTCCGGCATGCCGACGAGGCAATGTACTGCGCCAAACGCGAGCATCACCTGCGACTGGTCTGAAAACCCGGGCACCGTTCGTCGTGGTATCCAGGTAATTTTCTAAACCTTTTGGGACGCGCAACTTCAGATTCTATGGGGGCTACAGCTCGCCGCGATCATCACCAAGAGGAAGAGAATCATGCCTAATTCAAGAAACTCGAACTCGGGAAACTTCACCAACGATCGAACGAAGGCCTCTGAAGCCGGTCGCAAGGGTGGGAAAACCACCACCACGACCGTCGATAAAGACCCGGCGAAACCCGACATGGGTCGCAAGGGCGGTCAGAAATCCCGCTAAAGGATGCAGGTGGTTTTGATTGAGAGGCGGGGGCGAAAGCTCCCGTTTGAACTTTTCAAGGAGGGCGCGACCATGAACCGGATGGCCACCCGATTATGCAATGCCAGTTTTGCCGCGATTCTGGGCCTGATTACCAGCAGCGCCTTTGCCCAGTCGCCCGCCGAATTCATCGACGAGGCCTCGGCCAAAGGCATGGCCGACATCGAAGCCAGTCGTCTGGCGCATCAGAAATCCGAGTCCAAAGAGGTCAAGGACTACACCATTATTGTCATCAATGACCGCACCACAGCGAACCAGCACCTGGCGAAAATCGCCAGGCAACTGGATTTGCCGGTGGCCCCGCGCGAAGAAATTGTCGAAAAGGCCAAAGCCCTGATGCCACAAGTCATGGATGGTGCGACCTATGACGAGGCCTATACAGCCAGTCAGGTGAAGACCACCCAGGAAGCCATCGATCAGCTGCAGCAGGAAGCGCAAACTACCGACGTGCCGCAAATCAAGGCGTTCGCCGAAGAAACCCTGCCCAAATTGCAAAATCATCTGCAAATGGCCAAGGCGTTGCAGGCCAGAAGTTGAGCACAAGGTTTGAACAGAAACGGCGCGGGACTTCACTCACGCGCCGTTTTTCTTTTCCGCACTGATCCAGATGTGGCTTGGGGTTGTGAATGAAAATTCGACGTGACCGAAAAGGTGATTCTCTGAAACATTTAGCGGTGCTCGCCGCGGTATCGTAGCGGCCCGAGGACAACGCACTGACAGGAGAACGCAATGAGTTGGTCCGCCAATCAATACGTCGCTTTTGAAGATGAACGCACCCGTCCCGCCCGTGACCTGCTGGCAGCCATCCCCGCCGGGGACGTGCGCTCGGCTGTCGATATCGGTTGTGGCCCCGGTAACTCCACCGAGTTGCTGGTGGAGCGTTTTGCCAACGCAACGGTGCGTGGGCTGGACAGTTCGACCGACATGATCGAGGCCGCACGCAAGCGCTTGCCGCAGGTGCAGTTCGATGTTGCCGACATCGACACCTGGAATGACAGTGGCCCGTTCGACGTGATTTTTGCTAACGCGGTGTTGCAGTGGCTGCCCGATCACGCCACGTTGCTACCGTCGCTGGTGAGCAAACTGGCGCCGGGTGGCAGTCTTGCCGTCCAGATGCCTGACAACCTGAATGAACACTCGCACCGTTTGATGCGTGAAGTCGCCGCTGATGGCCCATGGGTCGGCAAACTGGCGGGCGCCGCTGGGCAACGGACGGAAATGGCCGATGCCAGTGGCTACTATTCGATACTCAAAGCCTGTTGCACCCGCGTCGATGTGTGGCGCACCACTTACCATCATCCGATGGTGGGTGGCGCGTCTGGCGTGGTGGAGTGGTTCAAGGGCAGCGGTCTGCGGCCGTTTCTCGATCCACTGGACGAGGCGGAGCGGGTGCAGTATCTGAAGCAGTATCAGACTGCTATCGAACGGGCGTACCCGGCCCTGGCCGATGGTTCGGTGCTGTTGCCATTTCCGCGACTGTTTATCGTCGCGACCCGCTGACGCGAAAAAGGGACAGTTGATGAGCGTCGACTGTCCCTTTTTACCGCTCGGAAAAATCACTGTGGCTTGTTCTTTTTTGAGCGCCGGGCACTCAAGTACTCAAAGGCAAACGAGGCAAAGCCGAACAACCCGATCATTGAAATGATCATGATTCCCAACTCTGAATTGTGCATGTTGATCTCGGGGCGAAGGGTGAGCCGGGAGAGTAAGGGATCAACTGCCGGGCTCAACGCAGCTCTACGGCTTCTTTACTCGCATGCGGTGATCTATACGCAAAAGATATGAGTTTCTGGGTGGCAGTGTCACATTCAGCGCTGAACACTGACCCACTGTTTTGAGTCATATCAGAAGCTCCAATCAGTTCACTCGATCACGTCGATTTCCACCAATGCCCACGTACAGCCTGCGTACTTCGGATTTGCCGCATGCAGGGTAACGCTGCTGGCTGAGGGGAAGGGCGCACCGTCCTCGACGAGCATCTCGAAATGCCCCTCAATGGCTTGTTGAACCATGGCTATTGCATCTTCCAGATCTTCACCGGCGCTAAAACAACCTGGCACATCCGGGACTTCCACGCCCCACGCATGTTCGTCGTCGCCCATGGAAATCGCAATCGGGTAAAACATGTTCATGGTCCTCCGTGAACACAGCGGGTGGGGTTATGAATCCCAAAGGGCGCCCCCGAAAGGCGCCGGGTGGACTGTCAGGATGGTTCTGCATCCATACGTCGAGCGATTACATCCAGCACATCGCAACCGTCGCGCAACGGCACGCAGCAGAGCAATGCGAAGTCACTGAGTACAACCGAGTCAGAGGTCAGGTCGCCGCGCATCGCGAGGTTTTCAAGAAGCTGCGTCACGGCGCGAATTCTGTAGCAGGCGGTGCTGAGCAGGGAGTGCAGGGGTTGGGTGGTGTTGACGTAGAGGGAGGGGAGGTCGTCGGCGTTGCTGGTTAAAGCCATGAATTCTTTCATGAGTGATTTCCTTGAATCGAGGTGATCTACCACTCAGTGTCGCCAAACAATGGGTGGCAGCTGTACGCGGGTTGGCGAACCGGGACAAGGCAAACCGGTAGACCCTGGGGTCTCCCACGCACAGCCGCCAAAAAAAGGCAGGTGAGTGCGTTCAGAAACGCTCCGAGATAGCTCGGAGGTTTCTGTGCTTTGCCATCGAGTCGCCAAACCCGATACGCCATTTGGGCGCGGTCGGACTATAGGTCTCATGACAAAGGCACAGCAATGCGCAAGTCTACGGACATTTCCCAGTGTCGTGTAGGACGTTGCTTTTTCTGGCGTTGATCTCCGTTGGGCCTTTAAAAGTGGGCCCTTAACACAAGCGTTGGCAGGCGCATCACCAAATCCCGCGCACAAAAAAACCGGTCACTCGGACCGGTCTTCTTTTCAGCTGCAGTTGCACGCTATCCAGCTCTACCGAAGATCACTCTTCACCAGCCCCCAGCACTCGATCCTCAAACGCGGAACGCACTGCATCCACAACACGTTGCGCCATGCCTTCATCTTCAAGCTGCGGGTATCCTTTCTTCAGCTTTCCGGACACCATCCAGCCATTCTCCTTGATCGAACGGATGATGCGGTTGGCATCCTGATCCGGCATTTCGATCACTTCTTTGAGTTGTTCCTGCGCTCGCTGAAAGATCATCAGTACTCTGGCCTCATCTGCCATCTCCGTACGAATCGTATGTTCGACAACGCGTGCGGTGTAGAGAACGTGCTCGGTCAGGTCTGGGTACCGCCAGGCAAAGCTTGCGTCTACGTATTCATCGAAGTTGAAATTGCTAAGCGTTCCGTCCTCGTAGGTCACCAGTTCGCCAAACCGATAGGCTGCCGCGTAACGGCGCATGAACGGTCGTGAGAATACTTCAAGCGTACGATCGTAGCCGGCCCTGAAATCGATAGAGCTGGTGATCGTGGCTGACACGGGCAGAATCACTCCGTCGGGCACTGCCTTGTCCCGGATCAAGGTGTCATTGATCAGGAAGCGATGAATCCGGCCGTTGCCGTCACGCATTGGATGGATGTACACGAAGCCGAATGCAAGCACCGCGGCGCGTGCCACTGACTCGGCACCACGCGTTGCGACCTCGAACTCGTTGAGGCCTTCCAGGAGGGGGGCAAGATCTTCAAAGTGCGGGGCAATGTAATGCACGATGTCTTCGCGCATTGTGGCTTGTCCCACGAAGACAGGGGAGCGTCGCAAGCCTAGTCCGATGGCATCGTGGCCCAGAATGCCGGCTTGCAGGGACCGAAGGGTGTCGTTGCTCAATGGGGCATCTATATGGCCGCAGTGCTGGGCAATGACATGCGCAAACCGCTGGATGCGATCGGCCTGGTCGGCTTCCTTTTCGATGAGAAAGCTCGCGCGCGATTCCTTGAACGTCAGCCAACTGGCCGTTCGCATCAGGATGTCGGGACCAAAGGCTTGATCCAACTCATCCAATGCCGCACGCAGATCGAACTGCAAGGCCTCCCGCACTGGCTCGGTACGACGAACCAAGGGGCAGAAGTCGGGTGTCCCCGGCAGATTGTTATTGATTCGCCAGCGCCGCGTTCGCAACGACTCGCGACGAGTCAGGTAGTTTTGTGGTGAAAGTACATCAACATAGGCGCCATTGGTCACATCAGGCACCTCCAGACGTTCCCCTGTCAGCCATTCGTAGAGGAATCCTGTGCGACGGGCATACTGGCCAAAAGGCTCCCGTCGACACCAGTCTTCAACAGGCTGCGGGCCTATGGCCGCAAACAGGCGAGCAAAGAACTCGAGATGAATCTCTTCGTATTTGAGACCGAACTCGAAATGCCCTGCGAAATCGTCTGCAGGGCGGTAGCGTGGCGGATACCTGTTCTCCACGTTTCCGGCGCTTTCACGGCTGACACGTACGGTGCCAATCATCGACTGTACGCGCAGAGGCTGCGCCAATGCGATGTTGTAACGGTTCGCGAGGGTCTGGAAACCGACTTGCATTGACGAAATCCTTTACGGGGACAGGAAAAACGCTAACAGAACTTCAATATTATGGCGAAACGATAATTTCGTGGGTGGAAAAATACTAATGCTGGATGAAATTTGATACTGAATTCGTATTTTTGGAGAAAAACGCTAATAGCTTTCAGAGTAGTCGCCACAGCCGCGAAAGAAAGAATGTACTCACCGATCACCGGAAAGTGACCGACCAAGCTATCCACGAATCCGACGCCATCAAATTACGCCCATAAAAAAACCGGCCATCAAGGCCGGTTTTTTCTGTCTCTACATCCCCCGTCAAAACCACCCTGACGTGAGATCATAATTCGATTGGAGCGGGTGAAGGGAATCGAACCCTCGTTATCAGCTTGGGAAGCTGGAGTAATGCCATTATACGACACCCGCTCAGAGCGCTGACTTTGTACCAGATACGGCCGCGGATTTGAAGTTTTTCTTTACGTGGAGCGGGTTTAACGCAGATGTGACAAAAAAGCCCGGACCGCATGACGGTCGATCGCGGGCAAGCCTCGCGCCTGCAGAATGCGTTTAACGCAGCAGGGCGGGGCTTGCTCGCGATGACGCTACTTCAGCTTGCCAATGCATGGTGTTCCTGGACGTTGTGGTAACGCGGTCGGCTTTCGAGTTGCGCTGGTTTCAGGAAGCCCATCAGTGCGTTGCGGCTGTCTCGGCAGGCGGCTTTGTGCTCCATGTCGAGAAAGTGGCCGGTGGCCTGAATGGTACTGAACGTGCTGTGTTGCACGTGGCCGGCGAACAACCGGGCGTCGTCGGCGGCAGTGTATTCGTCCCATTCGCCGTTGAGGAACAGCACCGGCACGTCGATTTTCTTCGCCGCGTGCAGGTAGCACTGGCGATCGCTGTGCAGCACGTCGTTGATGTGGAAGTGCATCTGCCCGTACTCATGTTCGGCCAGGGAGCTGACGTGGCGATAGTTGAAGCGCTTGAACAACGACGGCAGGTGTTTGCCGATGGTGTCGTTCACCAGGTGCCCGACCCGGTCGCGGTCCAGGTTGCCGAGGTGTTCGACGCCGCGCTCGAGGTAGTCGAGCATGTGCGCGTTGATCACCGGGGAGAACGAACTGATCACGGCTTTTTCGATGCGCCGTGGCCGTTGCGACAACGCCATCATGGTCGCGGCACCGCCCCAGGAAAACGACAAAACGTGCTCGGCGGCGAAGTGGTCGATCAGCTCAAGCAGGATCAGTCCTTCGATTTCCTTGGTGAGCATTTTTTCATGCAGGTTGTGGGCTTTTGACCGGCCCGCGTAGGGCTGGTCGTAGCAGACGACGTTGAACTGCGGATGGAGGTTTTTCACGGTTTGTGCAAACGACGCAGTCGTGGCCATCGAGCCGTTGACCATAATAATGGTCTTCTCTGCGGCGTCTGCGCGATAGAACTCCGTGTAAACCCGATACTGACCCTGTATATCCAGCACAGCGATTTCTGGCCTCATGTCATAAGACTCCTGGCAAGCGGGTATGCGCGCAATAGAGATTGCACGAGCTTTGTGACAGGTAGGCATACGCCTGGAATTTGAGAGGCCCATGTCGATCCATTGCAGTCCGGTCGACGGGTATTGTTATTGGCGGGCAGTCTGCCGGATGAGGCCGGAACCCTTGAGTTCCTACCGGCAAAAAGTTTCTTAGAAGTATGTGGTGACTCGTCGGTCACATTTCGGCCGACGTCCTGATTCAAGCAGGGGTCACGTCATCGCGCAAGTGCCGTTGGTAAATTGTTCGACAACTTTCTGCTCGGCGGTAGCCTGCTTAGATCAATCCGATCTCTGCATCGCTCAGTGGGCGGTATTCGCCCGGTCTCAACGCGTTGTCGAGCACCAGCGGTCCCATGCGTTCGCGGTGCAGGCGCATCACCTTGTTGTTGAAGTGACCGAACATGCGCTTGACCTGGTGATAACGGCCTTCGACGATGCTCAGGCGTGCGCATTTTGGCCCGAGCAGCTCTAGCCCGGCCGGTTGCGTGGTGAGGTCTTCGAAGGCGAAGTACAGCCCCTGGCTGAACGTGATCGCGTATTCGGAGCCGATGTCCTGCTCGGTTTCGACGTAATAGACCTTGGGCAGTTTGTTCTGCGGTTGGGTCAGGCGTCGCGACCAGCTGCCGTCGTTGGTGATCAGCATCAGGCCGGTGGTGTTGAAGTCCAGGCGTCCGGCGATGTGCAATTCGTCCTTGTCCGGTTCATGGATAAAATCGAGCACGGTCGGGTGCTGCGGATCCCGGGTGGCGCTGACGCATCCGGCGGGCTTGTGCAACATGAAGTGGCGCAGGGGTTTACCGACTTGCAGCACCTCGTTGTCGACTTCGACGCGGCTGAATTCGCGGACTTCGCTGTGCGGGTCGCTGACGACTTTTCCGTCGACCCGGACGCGTTTTTCCACCAGCAACAGGCGCACCTGCTTGCGGTTGAAGCACGGCAGGTTGCTGAGGAAACGGTCGACACGCATGACTTAAGGATCGGTGAAGAAAGGGGCGCGCATCTTACTAGATCGATTCGGGCGCTGCATGCAACTGCGCTTCGACCTCGGCGCAGCGCGGGCACAGGCACGAGGCGTTGCGCAGTTCCGTCGGCAGCGCCTGGAGCACGGCCGGGTCGATGCTGACGCCGTAGCACCAGCAGGCGCGGTCAGCGGTTCGCGGGTCGGCCAGGGTGCAGTCGTTGGGGGCGCCGCAGGCGGGGCAGAGGTCAGGCAGGCTCATGATGAATAGTCATAGCTGGAGTGAGGATTTTCCATGCAGGTTCGTTGACGGCCACTTTGCTTGGCCCGATTCATCGCATGATCCGCCCGTGACAGCAGGCTGTGCAAGGTGTCATCGGGCTGCAGGGTGGTGAGGCCGATGCTCACCGTCATCGGCAGCTCGGTGTTGACGAGGTTGTCGCGGATCGATGCCCGGGAGGCGTAGTAACTGAGGAAGGAGGTAGCGAGAAAGCCTGCGCCCAGCAATGCGACCAGTGTGAGCACCAACGAACGTTGAGAATACCGTGGCGAGCGAAGCGGCATGGTAGTTCCATTGGCAGTCATCCGAAGGCATGCATTCTAAGGGTACTGCCGGGAAAATAACTGCTCCATGTGCGCCGCGAATGGTCGTTCCTGTGTTCCACGGAGGTTGCGCGTGCTCCGTGTGGGAGCGAGCTTGCTCCGGGCGGCGATCCGACGATGGCGGTGTATCAGGCACTTCAGGGCTGAATGCCCCACCGCTAGTGTGAGCGAGACGGCCTTTTGATGGTGCTCGTGTTCACCGCATTGGAACCTGTCCGCCGCTGATCAGGCGGTGGGTGCAACGTCGCACTTGGCAGGGGATTGCCAGTCAAAACAGGTGTAAGTCGGTGTGTGCCGACTGCTGTCACAGGTCTTTACGGAGGCCGCCATGTTGCGTCGATTGTTGTTAGGTGCAGTGCTTGGTCTTGGATTGTCTGGCTGCTACTACTACGCCGGTCCTGCCGATGTCTACGGGGGACCTTATTACTACCCCGGCTATTACTCGCCCTATTACTACGGTTACTACGGTCCACGTTATTACGGTGGTTATCGCTCCTATTACTACGGTGGGCATGGTTACTACCGTGGCCACGGCGGTGGACATCATGGCGGTGGACATCGCGGTGGCCACCGTTGATCAGGGCGTGAATGGATGAAAAACCTTTCATCGGCCAGATGTTTCTACTTGTTTCAAGGACGCACCAGATTCCGAATTCGGTGTCTGATATTTCGACAGTCTCCGAACATTTGACTGTCGCCTGCCAGCGTCGCTGGTGTGGTTTACCCGCGGTCCAGGAGGCCGCTATGTATCGCCGAATTCTTCTGCTAGCTGTGTTGGGATTGTCCCTTGGTGGGTGCGTGCCTTACTACGACGAAGGAGGCAGTTACTACAGTTCCGAGGTCTATACCTCGCCAGCGCCAACCTATTACGCCGGGGGTAGTTCCTACTATTCCAATGGTTACTACACACCACCACCTCGGTATTACGTGCCGCCAGCGCGGTATTACCAGCCGACACCGCGCTATTACTCACAGCCGCGGATCTATCATCCGTCGCGCTATTACTCGCAGCCGCGGATGTATCAACCATCGCGCCATTACCAGTCGGCCCCTCGTTACTATCATCCGTCGCGGGGCGACTACCGCATGCATCAGAACCATGGCTGGGACGGCCGTAACCGCGGGAACTGGAACAACGACTATCGCGGTAACGGTCGCGGCTATCGCAGCGGGCGGGGCGGCCATCGATAGCTTTGTATAAAACACAACTCTGAATGTGGGAGCGGCGGTGCGACGATTCGACTTGCTCGCACCGCCGCTCCCACAGTGTTGTGTGCAGTTTTCAGTATTCGGACAAATCCGCCAGCGGATGCCGACCTTCCCACGCCTTGTGAAAATGCGCCTCTACCACTGCGTCCGGCACGTTGTTGATGTCCGGCCAGTGCCAGTGCGGTTTCTGGTCCTTGTCGATCAACCGGGCACGTACGCCTTCGCTGAATTCCGGATGCCGACAACAGTTGAGGCTCAGGGTGTATTCCATCTGGAAGACTTCGGCCAGCGACAGGTGGCGGGCACGGATGATCTGCTCCCACACCAGATGAGCGGTCAGCGGCGCGCCTTCGCTCAGGGTCCTGGCTGCGCGGCTCAGCAACAGATCGGTGTGATCGCGCAAGGCGCTGATCGCCTTCCAGGCGCAACGCACGTCGCTGACATCCAGCAGCTCGTCGATCTGCTGTCGGCGCGGCAGCCACTGGGCTTCAGGCATCTGTGCCACGGCTTCCTGCTGCAAGGCCTTGAGCAGGCTGTTGAGTTGCATCGGTGTCTGTTCCTGCCAGTTCAATTGCAACAGGCCTTCGATCAACTCCGGCTGCTGCTCATCGAGCAGGAAACGATCGGCCAGGTCCAGGTCGATGGCATCGCGGCCGTTCATGTGCGCACCGCTCAGGCCCAGGAACAGCCCGAGCTTGCCGGGCAGGCGCGACAGAAACCAACTGGCGCCAACGTCCGGGTACAGGCCGATGCTGATCTCGGGCATGGCCAGGCGACTGCTCGGCGTGACGATGCGGATGCTTGCCCCTTGCAACAGTCCCATGCCTCCGCCCAGCACATAGCCGTGGCCCCAGCAGATCAGCGGTTTCGGGTAGGTATGAAGTTTGAAGTCCAGGCGATATTCCGCCGCAAAAAACTGCGCAGCCAGTGGCGGTACTTCGCCCGGATGGACGCGACAGGCTTCCACCAGGCTGCGCACTTCGCCGCCGGCGCAAAAGGCCTTGGCGCCGTTGCCGCGCAACATCACGCAGACGATCTGCGGATCCTTGGCCCAGGCCTCCAGGCGGTCGCGCAGGGCGTTGATCATTGGCAGGGACAGGGCGTTCAGGGATTTTTCGGCATCCAGGCTGGCGATGCCGATGCGCGCGCCGTCGGTGCCGGTGAGTTCTTCGAAGTGCAGATTCATCGTGACCTCGATCGGGAATTTGAGGGTTAAGTATGATCGCTGTGTGGGAAAGTGCCGGATCTGCATCAGATCAATTGACAAGCGTGATGCGCTTTCCTAGGGTTCGCCCCATTGTTTTTGCCGGATGTAACCATGACTGCTGACGACCGTATCAAACTCGAACCGAGCTGGAAGGAAGCACTGCGTGCCGAATTCGACCAGCCCTACATGGCAGAGTTGCGAAACTTCCTGCAACAGGAGCGGGCGGCCGGCAAGGAGATCTATCCGCCGGGGCCGATGATCTTCAACGCGCTCAATTCCACGCCGCTGGACAAGGTCAAGGTGGTGATCCTCGGCCAGGACCCTTATCACGGCCCGGGCCAGGCCCATGGCTTGTGCTTCTCGGTGCAACCGGGCGTGCCGGCGCCGCCGTCGCTGGTGAACATTTACAAAGAACTCAAGCGCGACCTGAACATCGACATCCCCAACCATGGCTACCTGCAGAGCTGGGCCGACCAGGGCGTGTTGATGCTCAACACCACCATGACCGTGGAGCGCGCCAACGCCAATGCGCACAAGGACAAGGGCTGGCAGTTTTTCACCGATCGAGTCATTGAAGTGGTCAGCCAACAGCAACCGCACCTGGTATTCATGCTGTGGGGCGCCCATGCCCAGAGCAAACAGAAGCTGATCGATGCCACCAAGCATCTGGTGCTGACCTCGGTGCACCCGTCACCGCTGTCGGCCTATCGCGGCTTCCTCGGTTGCGGGCACTTCAGCCGCACCAACAAGTTTCTGGAGCAGAATGGCGAGACGCCGATCGAGTGGCGGTTGCCGCCGGTTTAAGCGGCGACTTTGAGGGCCTCTTCGCGAGCAAGCCCGCTCCCACAAGGATCACGCGAACCCTGTGGGAGCGGGCTTGCTCGCGAAGCAGGCGACTCGGTCTATCAGACAGAATCTGGTTGTCGATTCCAATACTTGAACAACGGCTCCGCCAGAAACAGCACAAACAACAAGCGCATCACCTGCATCGCCGTCACCAGCGGCACCGACAGTTGCAGGGTTTCCGCCGTCAGGCTCATCTCGGCAATCCCGCCGGGCATCATGCCCAATGTCAGTGAACGCAGATCCAGATGGGTCAGCGCACTCAAACCCAATGCCGCCACCGTGGCGATCAGCATGGTCAACACCGTGCCGATCAAGGTACGCCCCATGAACGATGGCGCACGCCGGAAAAACTGCCGGTTGAAGTGACAGCCCAGACCGCTACCGATCAGCCATTGGCCAATCTGGCTACCGCCATTGGGCAAACCGATGTGCAGATCCCAGCCGATGCTGACTGCCGCGCTGACCAGCAGCGGCCCGAACAGCCAGGGGTTGGGTTGACGCAGGCGCTCCCAGATCCAGGCCGCCAACGCACCAGCGGGAAACAACACCGCCAGCCAGCGCCAATCGATGCTGCCAACGTGGGAAATCGGCGCACCGTCACCCAACAGATACTTGAAGGCTGCCGGTACGCAGAGTACGACCACCAACACCCGCAAACTCTGCCCCGCCGCCACACGGCTGAGCACCGCACCATTGCGGGCGCCGAGGTTGACCATCTCCCCGGAACCGCCGGGCATGCTGGAAAAGAACGCCGTGGCGCGATCTTCACCGGTGCGGCGCATCAGCCACACGCCGACGACCGCCGACAGGCTGGTGACCAACGCACCGAAGAAGATCAGACCGAAATGACTGAGTACCTGCTCCATCACCACTGGAGTGAAATGCAGGCCGATACCGATACCGACGATCCACTGGCCGCACTTGCGGCCGCCAGGGATTTCCGCCAATTGCCAGGGTGTCAGGCAACGCACGAGGATGATCGCCAGCAACGAGCCGACCATCCACGGCAAAGGCCAGCCGACCTGGCTGGCGAGGTAACCGCCAAGCAGGCCGACCAGCGGGGTTCCCCACCAGAGCTTGAGGGGGGACCGATCAGACATCGGCGATAACGCGTTGGGCGGCCGAACGTTTGCGCCAGATGCGGATGAGCGGCATCAGCAGCATGATCGCCGTCAGCACCCAGCAACCGAAGGTGATCGGGCTCGACCAGAGGATTTCCAGCGCACCGTTGGAAATCGACAGGGCACGGCGCAGGTTCTGCTCCATCAAACCTCCGAGGATGAAGCCCAGCAATACCGGCGACAGCGGGAAGTCCAGCTTGCGCAGGATATAACCGAAGATGCCGATGCCGATCATCAGGAACAGGTCGAACGTTGTCGCGTGCACCGCGTAGACGCCAATCCCGGTGATGATCGCGATCACCGGTACCAGCGCCCAGTTTGGCACGGCGAGGATGCGGGTGAAGATGCGGATCATCGGGATGTTGAGGATCACCAGCATCACGTTGGCAATGAACAACGAAGCGATCAGGCCCCAGACGATGTCCGGTTGCTGTTGGAACAGCAGCGGGCCCGGGGTGATGTTGTACAGCGACAGGGCGCCGATCATCACCGCCGTGGTGCCCGAACCTGGAACACCGAGGGTCAGCATCGGCACCAGCGCACCGCACGCTGCGCCACCGATGGCGGTTTCCGGCGCCGCGAGGCCGCGCATGTCGCCTTGGCCGAAAGTACCCTTGGCACCCGCCATGCGTTTTTCGGTCATGTAGGCCACGGCACTGGCCAGGGTCGCACCGGCACCCGGCAACACGCCCATGATGAAACCCAGTACGCCGCAACGGATATTCACCACGAACACCGACGCTGCTTCCTTGAAGTTGAACATCATGCGGCCGGTGGCTTTCACCGCTTCCTGGCCGTGATGGGTTTTTTCCAGCAGCAGAAGGATTTCGCTGATGGAGAACAGGCCCAGCACCAGCACGACGAACTGGATGCCGTCAGTCAGGTGGATGTTGTCCCCGGTGAAGCGATACACACCGCTGTTGGCGTCGATGCCGACGGTCGACAGGAACAGACCGATCAGCGCCGCGATGAACGTCTTCAGCGGACGGTCACCGGCCATGCCGCCGAGGCAGACAATCGCAAACACCATCAGTACGAAATATTCTGCGGGGCCGAAGGCAATCGCCCATTTCGCCAGCAGCGGGGCGAACAGCACCATGCCGCAGGTGGCGATAAAGGCTCCGATGAACGAACTCCATGCCGACAGCGACAGCGCCACACCGGCCAGGCCTTTGCGGGCCATCGGGTAACCGTCGAGGGTGGTCATCACGGTGGACGCTTCGCCCGGGATGTTCAGCAGGATCGAGCTGATCCGGCCGCCGTATTCGCAACCCAGGTACACCGCCGCCAGCAGGATAAGCGCCGACTCCGGTGGCAGGCCGAGGGCGAATGCGATCGGGATCAACAGTGCCACGCCGTTGATCGGCCCAAGGCCCGGCAACAGGCCGACCACGGTACCGATCAGGGTGCCGCACAGCGCGGTCACCAGGTTGTACGGGCTCAGCGCGACGCCGAAGCCCTGACCCAAATAGCCAAGAGTATCCATATCAGTTCTCCAGAACGTCGAGCACGCCAAGCGGCAGCGGCACGTCCATCAACTTGTCGAACAGCAGGTAAAGGCCGACGGCCATCAGGCTGATGATCACGATGCTTGGCACCCAGCGACCGCCATACAGGCGTGCCATGGGCACGCCGATCAGGATGCTGGCGACGATGAAACCCAGGGGTTCGAAAGTGCCGGCGAACACCAGCAACAGCGCCACGCAGATGCCGATTTTGGTCAGGGTTTCGCGATCCAGTGGCGGCTCGTCATCGCTGTGCTTGATCGGTGCCGGACGGAACACCATATACAACAGCGCCGAGCCCATCAGGCCAAGCATCAACAGCGGAAAGGCCCGAGGCCCCACCGGTTCGTAGGAAAAAGCCGCTTGGTACGGCCACGCCATCAATGCCAGGCCGAGACAGGCCAGCAACAGCACCGAGGCGAAAATGCGTTGTAAGAGCATGGGGAACTCCTGTGCCGCGACTCCGCCAAACGGAGCCGCGGCCGCTAGACAGAGGCGATCACTGGATCAGGCCGAACTCTTTGGCCAGCACTTTGTAGTCCGCAACCTGCTTCTTCACGTAGGTGTCCAGTTCCGGACCGGTCATGGCAAACGGGAACAGTTCACGCTGATCGCGCAGCTTGGCGAACTCGGGGGAGGCCAGCAGTTTGTCGAAGGAGTCCTTCCACCAGGCATAGTCTTCATCGCTGACTTTTGGCCCAAGGTAGAAACCACGGACCACTGGCCAGACGATGTCATAACCTTGCTCGCGGGCGGTCGGAATGTCCTTCATTTCCGGCTCGTCCAGGCGCTTGTCAGAGAACACCGCCAGCAGGCGCATGTCGCCGCTCTGGATGTGCGGCATGGAGTCGGAGATGTCGGTGCTGCCAACCTGGATGTGGCCGCCGAGCAGGGCGGTAGCAATTTCGCCGCCACCTTCGAGGGCAACGTAACGCAGGTCACGGGGGTTGATCCCGGCAGCCTTGGCGATCAGTGCGGTTTGCATCCAGTCCTGGCTGCCGACGGTACCGCCGGAACCGATCACCACTTTGCTCGGATCTTTCTTCAGTGCCTGCACGAGATCGTCCAGGGTCTTGTAGGGCGAATCGCTCTTCACTGCGATGGCGCCATAGCTGGTGCCGACGGCAGCGAGCCAGCGCACGTTGGTTTCATCGAAACGACCGAACTTGCCTTGGGCCAGGTTCAGCAGCGAACCGCTGGACCAGGCCACCAGGGTGCCGGCATCGGCCGGACGCTGGGCGACCACCGCGTTGTACGCCACCGCGCCGACACCGCCGGGCATGTAGGTCACGCGCATCGGTTTGGTCAGCAGTTTTTCGTTGACCAGCGCACTTTGTGCCAGTTTGCAGGTCAGGTCGAAACCACCGCCGGGCGAGGCCGGGGCGATGCATTCCGGGCGCTTTGGCTCGGCCATGAGTTGGCCGGCGAACAGCACGCAGCTGGCGGTGAGGGCGAAACGGCGCATTGAGCGGTTCATTTTTTTCTCCACTGGAGTTTTTGTTTTTCGGGATGATTCAGGTGCGACGATTTCGCACGGTGCTGGCGCGTTCGAATCCGCACGGACTGAACGACGAGCAGCCAGCTTTGACGCTGGCAAGCGTAAATATCGGGGCGCGAGAGAAGGGACGGGACGGGTAGGCCTGAAGCTGTGTGGACAGCATGATGCAGTACCTCGGTTATTGTTCTTATTGGCGAAAACGCTTCGAGGCGTTTTTCGGTAGTTACATGTCAAAGCACGCTTTAAAACTACGATTCGATGGTTGGCAGTCGAAACCATCCGTGGGCCGACTCTAACGTCCCAACCTTTCGCTAACCTTTCATCGGGCTTTCACGATTTTTCGGGCTTCACAGCGACGGATGCCACTGTAAACTCCGCGCCAGAGAATGGCGTCGACCATCCCGGAATGAGGTAAAGATCCATGCGTGTCCTGCTCGTCGAAGACCATTTGCAGCTCGCCGAAAGTGTCGCTCAGGCGCTCAAGAGCACCGGGCTGACCGTGGACGTTCTGCACGATGGCGTGGCAGCCGACCTGGCGCTGGGCAGCGAGGAATACGCCATGGCGATCCTCGACGTCGGCTTGCCGCGCATGGATGGTTTCGAAGTGCTGGCGCGTTTGCGGGCGCGGGGCAAGAATCTGCCGGTGTTGATGCTGACCGCCCGCAGCGACGTCAAGGACCGGGTCCACGGCCTGAACCTCGGCGCCGACGACTACCTGGCCAAGCCGTTCGAGCTGACCGAACTCGAAGCCCGGGTCAAAGCCTTGTTGCGCCGCAGCGTGCTGGGCGGTGAGCGCATTCAGCGTTGCGGTGTGCTGGCCTATGACCTGGAAACCCGGCGTTTCACCCTCGGCGAAGAATTGCTGACCCTGACCTCCCGCGAACAGGCCGTACTCGAAGCCCTGATCGCGCGCCCCGGTCGGGTGATGAGCAAGGAGCAACTGGCGTCGCAAGTGTTCGGTCTCGATGAAGAGGCCAGCCCCGATGCGATCGAAATCTACGTGCACCGCCTGCGCAAGAAGCTCGACGGCCAGCCGGTCGCCATCGTGACCTTCCGCGGCCTCGGTTATTTGCTGGAAAGCCGCGATGCATAAGCCCAGCAGCCTGCGCTGGCGGTTGTTGTGGAACCTGGCGCTGCTGCTGGTGGTGTTAATGCTGGCCAGTGGTTTGAGCGCCTACTGGAACGGCCGCGAAGCTGCCGATACGGCCTATGACCGGACCCTGCTGGCCTCGGCGCGAACCATCGCCGCCGGCGTCTCCCAGCGCGACGGCACCCTGAGTGCCGACGTGCCTTACGTGGCCCTCGATACTTTTGCCTACGACAGTGCCGGGCGAATTTTCTACCTGGTCAACGACATCAATCAGAAGCTGATTTCCGGTTACGAAAACCTGCCGGCGCCACCGCCGGGAACGCCGCGCACCGATGACTATCCGGCGCTGGCACGTTTCTACAACGCCCAGTACCGCGGGCAGAACGTGCGCGTGGTAAGCCTGCTCAAGCCGGTGAGCGAGCCGAACATGAACGGCATGGCGGAAATTCGCGTGGCGGAAACCGATGAGGCGCGGGTGAGCATGGCCCGCAGCCTGGCGACAGATACCTTGCTGCGCCTGGGCATGCTGGCGGGTGGGGCCTTGATGTTGGTGTGGTTCGCGGTGAGTGCCGCGTTGCGCCCGCTGGAGCGTTTGCGCACGGCGGTGGAAGAGCGCCAGCCGGACGATCTGCGCCCCTTGCCGCTGGTGGAAGTGCAGCGCGAATTGTGGCCGCTGGTGCGCGCGCTTAATCACTTTACCGAGCGCTTGCGCGGGCAGTTCGAGAAGCAGGCGCAATTCATCGCCGATGCCGCCCACGAACTGCGCACGCCGCTGGCGGCGCTCAAGGCGCGCCTGGAACTGGGCATGCGCTCAGCCGAGCCCGATACCTGGCGCAGCACGCTGGAGACCGCCGCCCAGGGCACTGATCGCTTGACCCATCTGGCCAATCAGTTGCTTTCCCTGGCGCGGGTGGAAAATGGCGCCCGGGCGATTGCCGAGGGCGGCGCGCAGTTACTCGACCTGAGTCAGTTGGCTCGGGAACTGGGCATGGCCATGGCGCCGTTGGCCCACAAGCGTGGTATCGCGCTGGCGCTGGAGGCGGATGAGCCGGTCTGGTTGCGGGGCGAGCCGACGCTATTGAACGAACTGCTGAGCAATCTGGTGGATAACGCACTGGCTCACACGCCGCCGGGTGGCAACGTGATTCTGCGGGTCTCGGCGCCCGCCGTGCTGGAAGTCGAAGATGATGGCCCCGGCATACCTCTCGAGGAGCGCGATCGGGTATTCGAGCGCTTTTACCGACGCAATCAGCAAGTGGCCGGTTCCGGGTTGGGTCTGGCGATTGTTGGTGAGATCTGTCGCGCGCATCTGGCGCAGATCAGCCTGCATGATGGAGAGCACGCAGGGTTGAAGGTGCGGGTGAGTTTTGTTGCGGGGGATTGATGGCGTTTGTTCGGACCTCTTCGCGAGCAAGCCCGCTCCCACATTGAACCGAGTCGCCACAGATCAAATGTGGGAGCGGGCTTGCTCGCGAAGGGGGCAACGCGGTCTTTATCAGTAAAACATCGTGCGCGTTTCTTCCAGATCGGCGCACATCGCCTTGTCGTCAAAGTCGACTCCGAGTGCCTTGTAGGCCGGTACATTCAACGCATCGGCACGGGCGATCGGGTGATCGGTGTCCTGTAGGCAATACAGACTGGCCACCTGCACCAGATCCACATAGTCGACCTGCGCAGACTGGCGTTTGAAATTCAGGTACAGCTGCGGCACTTGCACCAGCATGTCGGGAAATTCCCAGACCTTGAGCAGTTTTTCGCCGATCAGCGGATGAATCCGGTCGATCACATGGTTGAGGCTGACCGGGTCGGACAGCAGCTCATAGTGATCTTCGGCGTAGGTCAGGATCGGCAACACGCCGATCTGGTGCACCAGCCCGCCAAGGGCCGCCTGATCGGGCTTGAGTCGGGTGTAGCGGCGGCACAGGGCGTAGCTGACGCCGGCGATTTCCAGGCTTTTACGCCAGACATCGCGCATCTTCTGTTCCACCACGTCGGAGCGGGCATGGAAAATCTGCTCCATGACCAGGCCGATCGCCAGGTTACAGCTGTAGTTGATGCCCAGGCGGGTGATCGCGGTATGCAGATCGGTCACTTCCTGGGTCGCGCGCAACAGTGGACTGTTGACCACTTTGATCAGGCGTGCTGACAACGCGGTATCCCGGCCGATCACTTTACTCAGGGTACTGACGCTGACTTCCGGGTTTTCCGCGGCCTTGCGAATCTGCAGGGCCACTTCCGGTAACGTTGGCAGAACCAGGTCATCGTTATTGATGGCCTCAACCAAATCCTTTTGGACCTTTTCCGCCAGCTCGCTCATTTAGTCTCTCTAGGTGTCGCGCCAAGTGTTGCCGTTATTGCTGGATTTCGCGATCGCGGTCCAGTTCATAAGGCAGGTCGAGCAGCTGCAAGGACGGCCCTTCGAGCGCGCCCAGGTGGATGTCCCCACTGTCTGCTGCTTCGGCTTGCAACACCGCCAGGAGTTCAATGTTCTGCCCGGCGCGGGCAGCCAGCACCACTTCGCCGATGGAGCTGCCGTGGGTCGGGGAAAACAGCGGGGTACCCGGTTCAGGCAGTTCGCCAGCAGCCAGTTGCAGGCGATACAAGCGGCGCTTGAGTTTGCCCAGGTACTGCATCCGCGCGACGATTTCCTGCCCGGTGTAGCAACCTTTCTTGAAACTCACGCCACCGACCGCTTGCAGGTTGAGCATCTGCGGAATGAACAACTCGCGGGTACCGGGCATGACCTGGCCAATCCCTGCACGGACCTGGCCCAGCAGCCATTGATTCAGATCGCCTTCGCTCAGCACCGCCGATAGCTTGCCTTTGACCGCATCGGCTTGACCGGCGGCGACCCACAGTTCGGCACGTTCAGGTGAGACACGGATGGCGATCAGCCCATCGTTGCGCACGACGCTGTCGGTTTCTGCTGGCAGGTCCAGGCCGAGGCTGACCAGCGCGGCGTCGCCATGGTCAACTCCGAAGCGGACCCACGCGGCACTTTCGTCGGTCAGTTTCGACTTGGAAAACACCGCGTATTTTTTCAGGTCCGCCAATTGCGGTTCGAGCAATTCGGTGGCCATGGCCAGGACCACGCCGTCCTCTTCGAGCAGGATGCGGAAACTCGATTGCATCCGGCCTTTTTGCGTGCAGCGCGCACCGAGGCTGGCCCGGGAATCGCTCAGGTTGTTGAGGTTGCAGGTCAGCTGGCCTTGCAGGAATTTGCTGGCGTCCGCGCCGCGGACCGCGAGAACACCTTCATGAGAAAGGGTGCAGAAAAAAGCAGAATCGGCCATGGGTCATCGCAGGGTAAAGAGTCTGGTGGACATCATAAGGGGGCGCCTTGGAAATGGGTAGTTCACAAAGGATCACCGGTGCCCGACCAAAGCCGACTGTTCGACCGGGCGGGGGCCTGTATACTTGCGGCCTATTTGAGGAGCGCTCCATGGTCGAAGATGTTGAACTGAATCGCCTCTACTGGCACAGCCGCCGCGGCATGCTTGAGCTTGACGTGTTGCTGGTGCCGTTTGTGAAAGAGGTTTATCGGCACCTCAACGAGGTTGATCGCGCCTGCTACGTCAGGTTGCTCGAATGCGAAGATCAGGACATGTTCGGCTGGTTCATGGAACGTAGCGAATCGGAAGATCCTGAGCTGCAACGCATGGTTCGCATGATCCTGGATCGTGTCCAGCCCAAGTAATGGGTTCGAATGCCGCTGGCATGCCTCACGGCAGTTGCTGGCGGCGTATCTTCTGGCCCAGCTGTTCGCGTTGGGTTCTTTGTTTTTACTGTCAATTCCGGTCTGGGCCAGCTCGCTCGGCGTCGTGCTGTGCGTGGCTCACGGAGTCTGGCTGTTGCCCCGGCAAATCCTGCTGACCCACCCGCAGGCCTTTTGCGGCTTGCGGCGCGACGCCGATGGCTGGCAGTTGTGGAGTCGGGCCAAGGGTTGGCAGCCCGTGCAATTGAGGCCGGACAGCCTGGCGCTGCCGTTGGTGGTGGTACTGCGTTTCCGACTACGTGGTGAACGCCGGGTCAGGGCCATTTGCGTGCCCCGGGACGCGCAGGCGGCGGATGTGCACCGACGCCTGCGGGTCCGGCTCAAATTCAGCCGACGTAGGTGGGCGGCACCAGAATAGTGTCCAGCGCGACCGGTAACATGTTCGGGTAGTCGAGGGTGTAATGCAGGCCACGGCTTTCCTTGCGCTCCATGGCTGACAGAATCATCAGCTCGGCCACTTGGGCCAGGTTGCGCAGCTCGATCAAATCCCGGCTGACCTTGTAGTTGCTGTAGAACTCGTCGATTTCATCCAGCAACAGTTGCACGCGGTGTTGCGCTCGTTGCAGACGCTTGTTGGTGCGCACGATGCCAACGTAGTCCCACATGAATCGCCGCAGTTCATCCCAGTTGTGCGCAATGATCACGTCTTCATCGGAATCGGTGACCTGGCTCGCATCCCAGGCGGGAAGGGGAGTTGGCATCGGAATCAGGGGCAGCTGTTCGAGAATGTCCGCTGCCGCCGAGCGGGCATAGACGAAACATTCCAGCAGCGAGTTGCTGGCCATGCGGTTGGCGCCGTGCAGGCCGGTGAAACTGGTTTCGCCAATGGCGTACAGCCCCGGCACATCGGTGCGGCCCTGTTGATCGACCATCACGCCGCCGCAGGTGTAGTGCGCCGCCGGGACCACCGGAATCGGTTGTTTGGTGATGTCGATGGAAAATTCCAGGCAGCGTTCGTACACCGTCGGGAAGTGCGTCTTGATGAAGTCTTCGGGCTTGTGGCTGATGTCCAGATAGACGCAATCGATACCCAGGCGCTTCATTTCATGGTCGATGGCCCGTGCGACGATGTCCCGTGGCGCCAACTCGGCCCGAGGATCGAAGCGCTGCATGAAGCGCTCGCCGTTGGGCAACTTGAGGTGGGCACCTTCGCCTCGCAGGGCTTCGGTGACCAGGAAGCTCTTGGCTTGCGGGTGATACAGGCAAGTAGGGTGGAACTGGTTGAATTCCAGGTTCGCCACCCGGCAGCCCGAGCGCCAGGCCATGGCGATGCCATCGCCGCAGGCGCCGTCAGGGTTACTGGTGTAAAGGTAAACCTTGGCCGCACCACCGGAGGCGAGGATCACAAAGCGCGCGCCGTAGGTATCGACTTCGCCGGTGCCGCGATTGAGCACATAGGCGCCGAGGCAACGATCACCTTCGAGCCCCAGGCGTTTCTCGGTGATCAGGTCAACCGCAACCCGCTGTTCCAGCAGTTCGATGTTCGGTCGTTTCCTGGCCTGGTCGAGCAGGGTGGTGAAAATGGCAGCGCCCGTGGCATCGGCGGCGTGGATGATGCGCCGATGGCTGTGACCGCCCTCGCGGGTCAGGTGGAATTCGAACCCGCCATCTTCGGTACTCGACTGTTCATCGCGGGTAAAGGGCACGCCTTGGTCGATCAGCCATTGAATCGCTTCCCTGCTGTGCTCGACGGTGAAGCGCACGGCGTCCTTATGACACAGGCCGCCGCCGGCATTGAGTGTGTCATCGACATGGGATTCAACGGTGTCGGTGTCGTCCAGCACGGCCGCAACGCCGCCCTGGGCCCAGAAAGTCGAGCCATTGGCGAGGTTGCCCTTGCTCAGAACAGCAATGCGCAAATGACCGGGCAAGGTCAGCGCAAGGCTCAAGCCGGCAGCGCCGCTGCCAATTACCAGAACATCGTGTTGAAACTGTTGGCTCATTTCAGGATTCCGCTCAAAGCGACCCGGATCGGGGGTGGTGCAGCTGGACAGGCGAGTCAAGGCAGCCGCACAGCCACTAGTATATAGAGGGGGGGAGCGGCACAATACCCGAGCTAGCATGGCATTGTGAAACTACTGTGACGCAAAACATCGGTCGCTTCGTCGGATGTTTTTCTGCCCGTTGGGCGCGAGAATGACTGTATCGCCGATTTAACAGTCTTTTTCCCTTCACGGTTGCACAATGTCGGTTCGGTGCAACTATAAATATTTGGAACTTTTGCCAAAGGGCCAAGATCAATAGACGGTTGCCTGAAACAAGGGACAGTGTCGGCTTCAGTGGAGGATTGCAGTTCGATCCCTGCTGAAGAATCCGATGACAAGATTATCCGCGCAGCCGGGTCAACTCGCGCTGCGCTTTTCGTGCGTGCCAAATCAGAGCCCGCAGGAAACTTGCCTGGAGGGGGAGAACTTTTGCGAAAAGCCCGAGTCTATGTTTGCAAGTCTGGTGGTTTACTTCTGCAATCCTCCTCCGAGCTCATCGAGGAGTGTTCATGCTAACCCAGGAAGAGGATCAGCAACTGGTCGAGCGCGTTCAGCGCGGCGACAAGCGTGCTTTCGATCTGCTAGTGCTGAAATACCAGCACAAAATTCTCGGGTTGATCGTGCGTTTCGTGCACGACACCCATGAAGCCCAGGATGTGGCACAAGAAGCCTTTATCAAGGCATACCGTGCACTTGGAAATTTTCGCGGAGACAGCGCGTTTTATACGTGGCTTTACCGCATCGCCATCAACACGGCGAAAAACTATCTGGTTTCACGCGGCCGTCGGCCGCCGGATAGCGATGTCAGTTCCGAGGATGCAGAGTTCTACGATGGCGATCATGGCCTCAAGGATCTCGAGTCGCCAGAGCGGGCCTTGCTGCGGGATGAGATCGAAGGCACCGTCCATCGAACCATTCAGCAACTGCCGGAAGATTTGCGTACGGCTTTAACTTTACGTGAGTTTGATGGTCTGAGTTACGAGGACATTGCGAGTGTCATGCAATGTCCGGTAGGCACCGTGCGCTCCCGGATCTTCCGCGCCCGGGAGGCCATCGACAAAGCCCTGCAGCCGTTGTTGCAGGAAAACTAAAGACAGCGGCGACAGCCAAGAGAGGAACGCCATGAGTCGTGAAGCCCTGCAGGAATCGCTGTCCGCAGTGATGGATAACGAAGCGGACGAATTGGAATTGCGTCGGGTATTGAATGCCTGTGACGATGTTGAAACCCGTGAAACATGGGCTCGTTATCAGATCGCTCGGGCAGTGATGCACAAGGATCTGCTGCTTCCACGCCTGGACATCGCCGCGGCTGTTTCTGCTGCCCTGGCTGACGAAGCCGTACCGGCAAAAGCCTCCCGTGGTCCATGGCGCAGCCTGGGTCGTCTGGCGGTCGCAGCTTCCGTGACCCTGGCGGTGCTGGCCGGTGTGCGTCTGTACAACCAGGATGAGATCGCCGGTGTCGAACTGGCCCAGCAATCCAGTCAACCCGCGCTGGCCGCTCCTCAAGTAAAAGGCCCAGCCGTTTTGGCAGGCTACAATGAGAGTTCGGATGCTACCGGCCCAATGGCCAACGGCGTATTGCAAGGTCAACCAGGCTGGCACGATCAGCGTCTGCCAGGTTACTTGCGCCAACACGCACAACAGGCTGCACTGAAAGGCACTGAGAGCGCTCTGCCTTACGCTCGTGCCGCAAGCCTGGAAAACCGTTAAGGAGGATCATGCGCGCCATACCTCTACTTTCGCTTCTGCTCAGCGGCTGGTTCATCGTTCCAGCCCAAGCCGATGAAGCTCAGGACTGGTTGACCCGCCTGGGCCAGGCAGAGCAGCAGCAAAGCTTTCAGGGTGCTTTCGTCTACGAGCGTAACGGTAGTTTTTCTACCCATAACATCTGGCACCGCGTCCAGGAAGGAAAGGTCCGCGAGCGATTGATCCAGCTTGACGGTTCCGCTCAGGAGGTCGTTCGCATTGATGGGCAAACCCAATGCGTCAGCGGCACACTGATAGCAGGGCTTGGGGACTCCCCGAACTCCGCTGCCCGTGCACTCGATCCGCAAAAGCTCAAGAATTGGTATGACCTCGCCGTCATCGGCAAGTCGCGTGTCGCCGGGCGTTCGGCGGTGATCGTATCGCTGACACCACGCGATCAGCACCGCTACGGTTTTGAACTGCATCTGGACAAAGAGACCGGCCTGCCTTTGAAGTCCTTGCTATTGGACGACAAGGGACGGTTGTTGGAGCGCTTCCAGTTCACGCAACTGGATACCGCTGACGTTCCTTCCGAAAAAGACCTGCAGGCCAGTAATGATTGCAAGCCAGTCAATCTCGAAAGTGACAAGGCTTCTGCCGTCAAGTCTGCCCAGGTCTGGCGTTCCGACTGGTTGCCGCCCGGCTTCGAGCTGACCAGCAGCACCGCTCGCAAGGATCCGCAGACCAAGACCCAGGTCAATAGCCTGATGTATGACGATGGTCTGACGCGCTTTTCGGTATTCCTCGAGCCGTTGAATGGCGCAACAGTCACCGACACCCGTACTCAGTTGGGGCCGACCGTTGCGGTTTCCCGGCGCTTGGCCACGGCACAGGGTGACATGATGGTCACCGTCGTCGGCGAGATACCGGTCGGTACTGCTGAACGGATAGCGCTTTCGATGCGCACCGACGCCGCTGCAACCAAGCAGTGAGCTGAATTCGAAATGTTTCGTGAGCATTTCAATTTGCAAAAATCCCGTAAATTTCTTATAGGTCAGAGCCCCTCGGCTCTGGCCTTGTTTGTTGTTCCCGGAACAAAAATACCGGCGTATTGTTCCCGGTGTTCCTTGCTCCATATCGCTTAACCCTGCTCGTCGTAACGGGAGCCGTATGTCGATACCTCGCTTGAAGTCCTACCTTTCCATTATTGCCACCGTGCTGGTGCTCGGTCAGGCGGTCACCGCCCAAGCGGTCGAGTTGCCTGATTTTACGCAACTGGTCGAACAGGCCTCGCCTGCGGTCGTGAACATCAGTACCACGCAAAAGCTGCCGGATCGCAAAGTCAGCCAGCAAATGCCCGACCTCGAAGGCTTGCCGCCGATGCTGCGCGAATTCTTCGAACGAGGCATGCCGCCACAATCGCGCTCACCTCGCGACCGCCAGCGCGAGGCGACTTCCCTGGGCTCGGGTTTCATCATCTCTTCCGATGGCTATATCCTGACCAACAACCACGTGATCGCCGATGCTGACGAAATCCTCGTCCGTCTGGCTGATCGCAGCGAAATGAAAGCCAAGCTGATTGGTACCGATCCACGTTCAGACGTGGCGCTGCTGAAAATCGAAGGCAAGGATCTGCCCGTGCTCAAGCTCGGTAAATCCCAGGACCTGAAGGCCGGCCAATGGGTTGTCGCGATCGGTTCGCCATTCGGCTTTGACCACACAGTGACCCAAGGCATCGTCAGCGCCGTCGGTCGCAGCCTGCCGAACGAAAACTATGTGCCGTTCATCCAGACCGACGTGCCGATCAACCCGGGTAACTCGGGCGGCCCGCTGTTCAACCTGAATGGTGAGGTGGTCGGGATCAACTCGCAGATCTATACCCGCTCCGGTGGCTTCATGGGCGTGTCGTTTGCAATCCCGATCGACGTGGCCATGGATGTTTCCAATCAGCTGAAATCCGGTGGCAAGGTCAGCCGTGGCTGGCTGGGCGTCGTGATTCAGGAAGTGAGCAAGGACCTGGCCGAGTCGTTCGGTCTGGAGAAGCCGGCCGGTGCGCTGGTTGCCCAAATCCAGGATGATGGTCCGGCTGCCAAGGGTGGTCTGCAAGTGGGCGACGTGATCCTGAGCATGAACGGTCAGCCAATCGTTATGTCGGCCGACCTGCCGCATCTCGTTGGCGCGTTGAAGGCTGGCACCAAGGCCGATCTGGAAGTGATTCGTGACGGCAAGCGCAAGAATGTCGAATTGACGGTCGGCGCGATTCCGGAAGAAGGCAAGGAGCTGGACGCGCTGCCAAAATCCAGCATCGAGCGCAGCAGTAATCGCCTGGGTGTTTCCGTGGTCGAGCTGACTGACGAGCAGAAGAAAACCTACGACCTCAAAGGTGGTGTGCTGATCAAGGAAGTGCAGGACGGCCCGGCCGCCATGATCGGCCTGCAGCCGGGTGATGTGATCACCCACCTGAACAACCAGGCCATCGGTTCTACCAAGGAGTTCGCGGACATCGCCAAGGCGCTGCCAAAGAACCGCTCGGTGTCGATGCGGGTACTGCGTCAGGGGCGTGCGAGCTTCATCACCTTCAAGCTGGCTGAATAACCCGGTTTTTGTTGGTTGAATAAAAAACCGCCTCGAAAGAGGCGGTTTTTTTGTGTTCGGAGCTTTTGTCGCCGGGGCGTCAGCCCATCATGTCCTTGATCATGCGCTCCTGTTCCATCAGCTCGCGTTGCCGCGCGTCAATCCGCGAAGACAGCGGGAAGTTGCTGCCAGCCCTGCGTTTGGCGAAGTCCAGTTGCTGAATGGCCTGTTTGTAGTCCCCGACCAGCGCAAAGTATTCGGCGCGAGCCTGGTGCAGGCCGATGATATTGCCCGACAGGCCGCGCGTCTCGGCAACCTGATACCACACGTCCGGGTCATCCGGACGCGACTTGAGTAGGCTTTCGAGGGCTTTTTCCGCATCCGCGGCGCGGTTCTGCTTCAGCAGCAGGTCGACGCGCGCCTGATTCAGCGGATAGTTGCCAGGGTACTGGGCCATCAACCGCTCAACCCGGGACTGGGCGTCCGGCAGGCGATTGTTGGTGATGTCCAGGTCGACCTGAGCCAGGTTGTAGATGATCTCGTTGGGTGCCTTGGCCAGCAGCAACTTGAGGTTTTCCCGTGCTTCGTTCAGTTGGCCACCCTTGATCTGGGCAATTGCCAGGCCGTAGCGTGCCACGTCGCTTTTCGGGTTTTCGTCGAGCTGGGCGCGGAAGCGCTTGGCACCGAGCCCCGGGGTTTCTTCATAGATCAACTGGACGCGCGCGCGGATCAGTTGATAGCGCATGCTGTCTTCGATGCCACCCTGTGGTGCTAGTTCGGCGCGGTTGCGGGTGTCGGCGATACGCGATTCGGTGACCGGGTGAGTCAGCAGGAATTCCGGTGGCTTGGCATCGTAGCGATACTGACGCCCCAGGCGCTCGAACATGGTGGGCATCGACCGGGGGTCATAACCGGCCTTTTCCAGATTGAGAATGCCAATGCGGTCGGCTTCCTGTTCGTTCTGGCGGGAGAATCGACGCTGTTCCTGAATGGCCGCAGCCTGTGTGCCGGCAATGGCCGCGATCCCGGCGTCACCGGCGCCCGCGGCTGCAATCACGATACCGGCCAGCAATGCAGCCATCATGGGGACTTGCATGCGTTGCTGCGCTTCGACGCCCCGGGCAAAGTGGCGCTGCGACAAGTGAGCCAATTCGTGCGCCATTACCGAAGCGTATTCGCCTTCGGTCTGGGCGTTGAGGAACAAACCACCGTTCACCCCGACGATCCCGCCCGGCGCCGCAAAGGCGTTGAGCTGCGGGCTGTTGATCAGGATGAACTCCAGGCGCCGGTCAGTGACCTGACTGGTCTCGACCAGTCGGTAAACGCTGGATTCCACGTAATCCTTGAGTTGCGGGTCGTTGAGCTGCGAAACCTGACTGCGCAACATGGCCAGCCAGGCGCGGCCGAGCTGGTATTCCTGTTGCGGTGAGACAATGGCAGAACTGGCGTCGCCGAGTGACGGCAGGTCGTCGGCGAAGCCCGGTGAGGCGAGCAGGCAAGCGAGCGTCAGCAGGGTAGGGCGCAAAAAGGTCATGCACAAAGCCTTAGTCGACAAAGACCTTACTGTAGCCGGACACCGGCGTTGCGACCAGATATTCTAGGCAACTCAACCGCCTGACCCGGAGTGATGCAATGACCGACGCTGTAGAGCATGACGTTGAACTGGACGCCAGCGGCCTGAATTGCCCGTTGCCGTTGCTCAAGGCCAAGATGGAACTCAACCGGCTGGCCAGTGGTGCGGTGCTCAAGGTCATCGCCACCGATGCAGGTTCGCAACGTGACTTTCGCACCTTTGCCCGATTGGCCGGTCATACCCTGCTTCTTGAAGAAGAAGATGCGGGTGTTTACCGCTACTGGTTGAAAAAAGCCTGAATTCGGCTGCGTTTGCTCCTAAGGATTATTGATGTTCAAAGTGTTACGCGACTGGATTCAGCGCTATTTCTCCGATGAAGAAGCGGTGGTGCTGGCTGTCCTGCTGTTTCTGGCATTCACCATCGTACTGACCTTGGGCGGTATGCTGGCGCCGGTACTCGCGGGCATGGTGCTGGCGTATCTGATGCAGGGGCTGGTGGTGACCCTCGAGCGCCTGCGCGTGCCGGGTTGGGTCGCGGTGGGGATGGTCTTTGCGTTATTCATGGGGTTGTTGCTGGTATTCATCGTGGTTGTCGTGCCGTTGCTGTGGCACCAACTGATCACTTTGTTCAACGAGTTGCCCGGCATGCTTGCCAAGTGGCAGTCACTCTTGTTGCTGCTGCCTGAGCGCTATCCGCACCTGGTATCCGATGAGCAAGTGCTGCGGGCCATTGAAGCGGCGCGGGGCGAAATCGGCAAGTTTGGTCAGTGGGCGCTCACGTTCTCGCTATCGAGCCTGCCATTGCTTGTAAACATCATGATCTATCTGGTGCTGGTGCCGATCCTGGTGTTTTTCTTCCTCAAGGATCGGGCCATGATCGGCCAGTGGGTGCGCGGTTACCTGCCCCGTGAGCGGGCGTTGATCACCCGGGTCGCCCATGAAATGAACCGGCAGATAGCCAACTACATTCGCGGCAAGGTCATCGAAATCTTCATTTGCGGTGGCGTGACCTACATCGCCTTCGTTGTTCTTGAGCTCAACTACGCGGCGCTGCTGGCATTGCTGGTGGGGATATCGGTGGTGGTGCCTTATGTCGGCGCCGTGGTGGTGACCGTGCCCGTATTTCTGATTGCGCTGTTCCAGTGGGGCTGGAGCGATCAGTTCATATACTTGATGGCGGTCTACGGGATCATTCAGACGCTGGATGGCAACGTGCTGGTGCCCTTGCTGTTCTCGGAGGCGGTCAACCTGCACCCGGTGGCGATCATCTGCGCGGTGCTGTTGTTTGGCGGGTTGTGGGGGTTCTGGGGGGTGTTTTTTGCGATTCCCCTGGCAACACTGTTCAAGGCCGTGCTGGACGCTTGGCCGCGCAAGGAGCCGGTGGTGGCGCCGTTGCTTTAATTCACGAAGTGGATTTATGAGCTGAAGCGAAGGGCCTCATCGCGAGCAAGCTCGCTCCCACAGATGGTTTGTGGTGGACACAAAACCAATGTGGGAGCGAGCTTGCTCGCGATGGCGTCCGAAAGGGCGCTCAAAAATCAGGCTTTGCTCAGTGCCTGAGCCGCAGCCAAAACGGCATCAACATGCCCCGGCACCTTCACGCCGCGCCATTCCTGACGCAGCACGCCGTTGGCGTCGATCAGGAACGTGCTGCGATCCACGCCCATGTATTCCTTGCCGTAGAGCTTTTTCAGCTTGATCACATCGAACAGCTGGCAGATGGCTTCGTCCTTGTCACTGATCAGCTCAAAGGGGAATTCCTGTTTGCACTTGAAGTTCTCGTGGGATTTCATGCTGTCGCGAGACACACCGAACACTTCGGTGTTGGCGGCCTTGAACGCAGAGTATTGATCACGAAAACCCTGCCCCTCGGTCGTGCAGCCCGGCGTGCTGTCCTTGGGGTAGAAGTAGATCACCACCTGCTTGCCTTTCAGGCCGGCGAGGCTGACGGCTTGCCCGCTGGTGGCGGGGGCTTCGAAATCGGCAACCGGTTGGTCGATGGCAACGGCCATGAAAGCTTCCTTACATTGGGTTCTGTGGGCGCCAGGGTTCGATCAAGGCATCGAGGTTCAGCGCGTCGGCAAAATCCAGGAACTGATCGCGCAGCCAGCTGATTTGCACGCCGGCTGGCAAGGTCACGGTAAACGTGGCGTTGAGCATGGTGCCGCCGGTCTGCGGAGCCTGGTAGGTGTCGCAGGTCAGGTTTTCCAGCTCGACATTGTGGTCCATGAAGAACTGGCACAGCTCGTTGATGATGTCCGAGCGGTAGGCCGAGCTGACATAAGCGACGTACGGCAGGGCCTGGGGGCGGTTTTCCAGGGCGGCGCTGCGCACCACGTTGACCGTGAACGCATGCCGCTTGGCCAATACTGGCAGGCTGCCTTCCAGGCGCGCCAGGGCATCCCAGCTACCGGAGATTTCCAGCACCAGGGCACTGCATTCGCCATGACGGGTCAGGCGAGAGGTGACAACGGCGCAGCGGTTTTCATGGCTGGCGCGGCACAGGACGTTGGTCAGCTCCATGGGGTTGGCGCCGAGGGCACTGATAACAAGGAATTGTTCGCGAACTGTGGGGGTGGACATGCAGCATTCCTAAAGCGATGAGCGGTCGATACGTCCAGAGGGCGTTTTGTCGGGAGCCAGCCTGCGGATGCGAATTCAGAAAACCCCAAGCGGCAGGTTGCGACGTGCTCCGGCGGGGCGGGAGCGAGAGGCGGCAACGCTGGATCAGGGCTTGTGATGCCGAAAATGGAGGCTGAAACCCGACGGACGAGCTTGTCTGTACCGATCAAAGTCTGAAGGGTAGCGAAAACCGGCGCCAAGGGGAATGGCGGCAGCACAGTACTTCGCTTGTGCAAGCATCTTGGCGCCAGTACCATTACGGCTCTCTTTTTCCGGCAGGAGCGGTTTCATGATTGCGGGCAGTATGGTGGCACTGGTCACACCCATGGATGCACAGGGGCGTCTTGACTGGGACAGCCTCAGCAAACTCGTGGACTTCCACCTTGAAAACGGCACCCATGCCATTGTCGCCGTCGGCACCACCGGCGAATCGGCAACCCTCGACGTCAACGAGCACATCGCAGTCATCCGCGCTGTGGTCAAGCAGGTCAATGGCCGCATTCCGGTGATCGCCGGTACCGGCGCCAACTCGACCCGCGAAGCCGTCGAATTGACCCGTAACGCCAAGGAAGCCGGCGCCGATGCCTGCCTGCTGGTCGTGCCGTACTACAACAAGCCGACCCAGGAAGGCCTGTACCTGCACTTCAAGCACATCGCAGAAGCGGTCGACATCCCGCAGATTCTCTATAACGTTCCCGGCCGTACCTCCTGCGACATGCAGGCCGAAACCGTGATCCGCCTGTCCACCGTGCCGAACATCATCGGTATCAAGGAGGCGACCGGCGACCTCAAGCGCGCCAAGGCGATCCTCGATGGCGTAAGCAAGGACTTCATCGTCCTTTCCGGCGATGATCCGACCGCCGTCGAGCTGATTCTGATGGGCGGCAAGGGCAACATCTCCGTCACCGCCAACGTCGCTCCACGTGAAATGGCCGATCTGTGCGAGGCCGCCCTCAAGGGGGATGCCGAGACCGCCCGGGCAATCAACGAAAAATTGATGCCGCTGCACAAGGACCTGTTCATCGAAGCCAACCCGATTCCGGTGAAGTGGGCTTTGGTTGAAATGGGCCTGATGCACGAAGGCATTCGCCTGCCGTTGACCTGGCTGAGCGCACCTTGTCACGAAACGCTGCGCACGGCCCTGCGCCAGTGCGGCGTCCTGGTTTAATTGAGGAAGTACAACGCATGAAGCGAATGGCCGGACTTTCCGCACTTGCCTTGATTATCTCCAGCACCAGTGGCTGCGGATGGATCTGGGGCCCGGAAGGTTATTTCCGTGACCGTGGTAGCGATTACCTGGAAGCGCAACAGACTGCACCGATGCAAATACCGCAGGATGTCCGTACCGCCAAGCGTCTGGATCCGCTGTTGCCGATCCCGCGCAACGTGGCCGATGACACCGTCAAGGGCGAATACATCGTTCCTCGTCCGCAGCCATTGACGGCTGGGGCCGACGCCAGTCCGTACTCCCTGCAGAAGAGCGGTGATTCGCGCTCGATCCTGGCGCAAAATCCACCGGCCGAAATCTGGCCTGTAGCCGTTCAGTTCTTCCAGGACAACGGTTTCCGTCTGGATGAACAGCGTCCGCAAACCGGCGAATTCACCACGACCTGGCAGCATTCCGATGAACTGTCTACGGCCATGGCCAAGCGCCTGAGCGCGGCCGGCGTCAGCACGGACAGCGAAACCCGCGTGCGGGTGCGCATTGAGCCGGGCGTGCAGCGCAATACCAGTGAAGTCTATGTGGTCAGCGCCGAGCGTCCTGCCGGCAGCACCGCCGACGTGGCCTTCACCAACCGTTCGGTCAACACTGGCCTGGACGCGGCACTGGTCGACGACATGCTCGCGAGCATGAGCCGCATCTCGGAGAAGGGCGGTTCGGTCTCCATGCTGGCTTCGCGTGATTTCGACGCGCCAAGTCGTGTCAGCCTGAGTGAAGACGGCAGCGGCAACCCTGTGCTGAACGTCGGTACCGACCTGGATCGTGCCTGGTCGAGCGTCGGTCGTGCGTTGGAACAGGGCGAATGGCGTGTTGAAGACATCAACCGCAGCCTGGGCCTGTACTACATCAACCTGGCCGAAAAAGCCGAGAGCAAAGACGACAAGCCAGGCTTCTTCAGCAGCCTGTTCGGCAGCGCGCCGAGCAAGGAAGAGCTTGACGCCCGCGCCGAGCGTTATCAGGTTCGCCTGAGCAAGGTTGGCGAGAACGTACAGGTCACCGTCGAGAAAAACATCAACACCGTAGCGCCGGCAGATGTGGCGCGTAAAGTGTTGAGCAAGATTCAGGACAACCTGGGCTGATCCTATGCGTTTTGCCGTTCTCGGCAGCGGCAGTCAAGGGAACGGCACGCTGATAGCCAGCGCTGATACGTACGTATTGGTGGATTGTGGTTTTTCCCTGCGGGAAACCGAGAAACGCCTGCTGCGCCTGGGTGTGAACCCTGCGCAGTTGAGCGCGATACTCGTGACCCACGAACATGCCGACCACGTGCATGGCGTGGGTTTGCTGTCTCGGCGCTACAATCTGCCTGTCTACCTCAGTCGCGGGACCTTGCGCGGGATGCGCAAACCGATTGAACCCGCAGGCTTTCTGGCCGGCGGCGAGCAGCTGCAAATCGGCGACTTGAGCATCGGTGTCATTGCCGTGGCCCACGATGCACAAGAACCGACGCAATATGTGTTCAGTGACGGTTTACGGCGCTTCGGCCTGTTGACCGACCTGGGCTCGTATTGTGACAAGGTGCTGGACGGCTATCGGGACCTCGATGCGTTGATGATCGAGTCCAATCACTGCCGTGACATGCTGGCTCGCGGTCATTACCCGTACTTTCTCAAGCAACGGGTAGGCGGTGAATTGGGGCATTTGAATAACCACCAGGCGGCATTCCTGGTGGCCGAGCTGGGCTGGAAAGACCTGCAACACCTGGTCCTGGCCCATCTGAGCAGCAAGAACAACCTGCCGCGGCTGGCCCGGCAATGTTTTGTCGACACCCTCGGGTGCGACCCGGACTGGCTGCAACTGGCCGATCAAGATTCAGGGCTCGACTGGCGTCACATCGCCTAGCCCATCTACTTAGCAAGCGGAGCCCATCATGGAAAAACGTGAAGAACTCTACCGCGGCAAAGCCAAATCGGTTTACAAGACCGACGACGCTAACCGTTTGATCCTGCTGTTTCGCAACGACACCTCGGCGTTCGATGGCAAGCGTATCGAGCAGCTCGACCGCAAAGGCATGGTGAACAACAAGTTCAATGCCTTCATCATGCAGAAGCTCGAAGCTGCTGGCGTGCCGACCCAATTCGACAAATTGCTGGGCGACAACGAATGCCTGGTGAAGAAGCTCGACATGATCCCGGTCGAGTGCGTCGTGCGTAACTACGCCGCCGGCAGCCTGGTCAAGCGTCTGGGTGTCGAAGAGGGCATGAAGCTCAACCCTTACACCTTCGAGCTGTTCCTGAAGGACGACGCCAAGGGCGACCCGTTCATCAACGAATCCCACGTCGTAGCCTTTGGTTGGGGCACCGCCGAGCAACTGGTTCGCATGAAAGAACTGTCGCTCAAGGTCAACGAAGTCCTGAGCAAGCTGTTCGACGACGCCGGCTTGCTGCTGGTCGACTTCAAGCTGGAATTCGGCGTGTTCCACGATGGCTCCATCGTGCTGGGCGACGAATTCAGCCCGGACGGCTGCCGCCTGTGGGACAAGGCTACCGGCAAGAAAATGGACAAGGACCGCTTCCGTCAGGGCCTCGGTGACGTCATCGAAGCCTATGAAGAAGTCGCCAATCGCCTGGGCGTACCGCTTTAACCGACGCAAGCATCTGATAGCACAGAAATATTTCGCTTAGGGGGTTCGCTTCCTGCGAAAGTGTTGTTATGATGCGCGCCGTTGGAGAGATGCCAGAGTGGCCGAATGGGACGGATTCGAAATCCGTTGTACCTTCACCGGTACCTAGGGTTCGAATCCCTATCTCTCCGCCATTATTGAATAAGACTAAGCCCCTGAAATGGTTAAACATTTCAGGGGCTTTTTCGTTTCTGTCATATTGGTCGGGGTATTTCGTGTCCCGGAATTTTTGACGCGATACCCGTCATGCTCTTGGGATCCCCGGGTATCCATTTACCGCAGGGCTTTCTCACCATTGTTGTATCTATATGTCCAGGCGACGTGGTTTGGGTTCGCTGCTGCCCCAGTGCTTTATATAGATGCTGGAGGTTCTCGTGGTGGCAGCCCGGGCGCTTTGGTAAGGAAGAAGAATTTTCAGGTGGGGGGTTGACCACGTATTTTAATCCTGTACTATTCGCCTCCCGCTAACGAGCAGTTTGATGTTGCTCTTGGCTTAAGTAGTTGATTTTGTTGAAAAATCAGAAACTTTTAAGGTTGCAAATTGAAAAGATGCGCTGTAAGATGCGCACCTCGGTTGAGACGAAAGATCTTAACCAACCGCTCTTTAACAACTGAATCAAGCAATTCGTGTGGGTGCTTGTGGAGTCAGACTGCTAGTCAACAGATTATCAGCATCACAAGTTACTCCGCGAGAAATCAAAGATGTAACCAACGATTGCTGAGCCAAGTTTAGGGTTTTCTCAAAACCCAAAGATGTTTGAACTGAAGAGTTTGATCATGGCTCAGATTGAACGCTGGCGGCAGGCCTAACACATGCAAGTCGAGCGGATGACAGGAGCTTGCTCCTGAATTCAGCGGCGGACGGGTGAGTAATGCCTAGGAATCTGCCTGGTAGTGGGGGACAACGTTTCGAAAGGAACGCTAATACCGCATACGTCCTACGGGAGAAAGCAGGGGACCTTCGGGCCTTGCGCTATCAGATGAGCCTAGGTCGGATTAGCTAGTTGGTGAGGTAATGGCTCACCAAGGCGACGATCCGTAACTGGTCTGAGAGGATGATCAGTCACACTGGAACTGAGACACGGTCCAGACTCCTACGGGAGGCAGCAGTGGGGAATATTGGACAATGGGCGAAAGCCTGATCCAGCCATGCCGCGTGTGTGAAGAAGGTCTTCGGATTGTAAAGCACTTTAAGTTGGGAGGAAGGGCATTAACCTAATACGTTAGTGTTTTGACGTTACCGACAGAATAAGCACCGGCTAACTCTGTGCCAGCAGCCGCGGTAATACAGAGGGTGCAAGCGTTAATCGGAATTACTGGGCGTAAAGCGCGCGTAGGTGGTTTGTTAAGTTGGATGTGAAAGCCCCGGGCTCAACCTGGGAACTGCATTCAAAACTGACAAGCTAGAGTATGGTAGAGGGTGGTGGAATTTCCTGTGTAGCGGTGAAATGCGTAGATATAGGAAGGAACACCAGTGGCGAAGGCGACCACCTGGACTGATACTGACACTGAGGTGCGAAAGCGTGGGGAGCAAACAGGATTAGATACCCTGGTAGTCCACGCCGTAAACGATGTCAACTAGCCGTTGGGAGCCTTGAGCTCTTAGTGGCGCAGCTAACGCATTAAGTTGACCGCCTGGGGAGTACGGCCGCAAGGTTAAAACTCAAATGAATTGACGGGGGCCCGCACAAGCGGTGGAGCATGTGGTTTAATTCGAAGCAACGCGAAGAACCTTACCAGGCCTTGACATCCAATGAACTTTCCAGAGATGGATTGGTGCCTTCGGGAACATTGAGACAGGTGCTGCATGGCTGTCGTCAGCTCGTGTCGTGAGATGTTGGGTTAAGTCCCGTAACGAGCGCAACCCTTGTCCTTAGTTACCAGCACGTAATGGTGGGCACTCTAAGGAGACTGCCGGTGACAAACCGGAGGAAGGTGGGGATGACGTCAAGTCATCATGGCCCTTACGGCCTGGGCTACACACGTGCTACAATGGTCGGTACAGAGGGTTGCCAAGCCGCGAGGTGGAGCTAATCCCACAAAACCGATCGTAGTCCGGATCGCAGTCTGCAACTCGACTGCGTGAAGTCGGAATCGCTAGTAATCGCGAATCAGAATGTCGCGGTGAATACGTTCCCGGGCCTTGTACACACCGCCCGTCACACCATGGGAGTGGGTTGCACCAGAAGTAGCTAGTCTAACCTTCGGGAGGACGGTTACCACGGTGTGATTCATGACTGGGGTGAAGTCGTAACAAGGTAGCCGTAGGGGAACCTGCGGCTGGATCACCTCCTTAATCGACGACTCAGCTGCTCCATAAGTTCCCACACGAATTGCTTGATTCATTGAAGAAGACGAGTTGCCAGCCTTTAAGGTGGTCTGCTTCGTTAGAGTTTAGAAATGAATATTCCAGTGTGAATGTTGATTTCTAGTCTTTGACTAGTTCGTTCTTTAAAAATTTGGGTATGTGATAGAAAGATAGACTGAACGTTACTTTCACTGGTAACGGATCAGGCTAAGGTAAAATTTGTGAGTTTAATCGCGAATTTTCGGCGAATGTCGTCTTCACAGTATAACCAGATTGCTTGGGGTTATATGGTCAAGTGAAGAAGCGCATACGGTGGATGCCTTGGCAGTCAGAGGCGATGAAAGACGTGGTAGCCTGCGAAAAGCTTCGGGGAGTCGGCAAACAGACTTTGATCCGGAGATGTCTGAATGGGGGAACCCAGCCATCATAAGATGGTTATCTTGTACTGAATACATAGGTGCAAGAGGCGAACCAGGGGAACTGAAACATCTAAGTACCCTGAGGAAAAGAAATCAACCGAGATTCCCTTAGTAGTGGCGAGCGAACGGGGACCAGCCCTTAAGTGGCTTTGAGATTAGCGGAACGCTCTGGAAAGTGCGGCCATAGTGGGTGATAGCCCTGTACGCGAAAATCTCTTGGTCATGAAATCGAGTAGGACGGAGCACGAGAAACTTTGTCTGAATATGGGGGGACCATCCTCCAAGGCTAAATACTACTGACTGACCGATAGTGAACTAGTACCGTGAGGGAAAGGCGAAAAGAACCCCGGAGAGGGGAGTGAAATAGATCCTGAAACCGTATGCGTACAAGCAGTGGGAGCCCACTTTGTTGGGTGACTGCGTACCTTTTGTATAATGGGTCAGCGACTTATTTTCAGTGGCGAGCTTAACCGAATAGGGGAGGCGTAGCGAAAGCGAGTCTTAATAGGGCGTCTAGTCGCTGGGAATAGACCCGAAACCGGGCGATCTATCCATGGGCAGGTTGAAGGTTGGGTAACACTAACTGGAGGACCGAACCGACTACCGTTGAAAAGTTAGCGGATGACCTGTGGATCGGAGTGAAAGGCTAATCAAGCTCGGAGATAGCTGGTTCTCCTCGAAAGCTATTTAGGTAGCGCCTCATGTATCACTGTAGGGGGTAGAGCACTGTTTCGGCTAGGGGGTCATCCCGACTTACCAAACCGATGCAAACTCCGAATACCTACAAGTGCCGAGCATGGGAGACACACGGCGGGTGCTAACGTCCGTCGTGAAAAGGGAAACAACCCAGACCGTCAGCTAAGGTCCCAAAGTTATGGTTAAGTGGGAAACGATGTGGGAAGGCTTAGACAGCTAGGAGGTTGGCTTAGAAGCAGCCACCCTTTAAAGAAAGCGTAATAGCTCACTAGTCGAGTCGGCCTGCGCGGAAGATGTAACGGGGCTCAAACCATACACCGAAGCTACGGGTATCACCTTCGGGTGATGCGGTAGAGGAGCGTTCTGTAAGCCTGTGAAGGTGAGTTGAGAAGCTTGCTGGAGGTATCAGAAGTGCGAATGCTGACATGAGTAACGACAATGGGTGTGAAAAACACCCACGCCGAAAGACCAAGGTTTCCTGCGCAACGTTAATCGACGCAGGGTTAGTCGGTCCCTAAGGCGAGGCTGAAAAGCGTAGTCGATGGAAAACAGGTTAATATTCCTGTACTTCTGGTTATTGCGATGGAGGGACGGAGAAGGCTAGGCCAGCTTGGCGTTGGTTGTCCAAGTTTAAGGTGGTAGGCTGGAATCTTAGGTAAATCCGGGATTCTAAGGCCGAGAGCTGATGACGAGTGTTCTTTTAGAACACGAAGTGGTTGATGCCATGCTTCCAAGAAAAGCTTCTAAGCTTCAGGTAACCAGGAACCGTACCCCAAACCGACACAGGTGGTTGGGTAGAGAATACCAAGGCGCTTGAGAGAACTCGGGTGAAGGAACTAGGCAAAATGGCACCGTAACTTCGGGAGAAGGTGCGCCGGTGAGGGTGAAGGACTTGCTCCGTAAGCCCACGCCGGTCGAAGATACCAGGCCGCTGCGACTGTTTATTAAAAACACAGCACTCTGCAAACACGAAAGTGGACGTATAGGGTGTGACGCCTGCCCGGTGCCGGAAGGTTAATTGATGGGGTTAGCTAACGCGAAGCTCTTGATCGAAGCCCCGGTAAACGGCGGCCGTAACTATAACGGTCCTAAGGTAGCGAAATTCCTTGTCGGGTAAGTTCCGACCTGCACGAATGGCGTAACGATGGCGGCGCTGTCTCCACCCGAGACTCAGTGAAATTGAAATCGCTGTGAAGATGCAGTGTATCCGCGGCTAGACGGAAAGACCCCGTGAACCTTTACTATAGCTTTGCACTGGACTTTGAATTTGCTTGTGTAGGATAGGTGGGAGGCTTTGAAGCGTGGACGCCAGTTCGCGTGGAGCCAACCTTGAAATACCACCCTGGCAACTTTGAGGTTCTAACTCAGGTCCGTTATCCGGATCGAGGACAGTGTATGGTGGGTAGTTTGACTGGGGCGGTCTCCTCCTAAAGAGTAACGGAGGAGTACGAAGGTGCGCTCAGACCGGTCGGAAATCGGTCGTAGAGTATAAAGGCAAAAGCGCGCTTGACTGCGAGACAGACACGTCGAGCAGGTACGAAAGTAGGTCTTAGTGATCCGGTGGTTCTGTATGGAAGGGCCATCGCTCAACGGATAAAAGGTACTCCGGGGATAACAGGCTGATACCGCCCAAGAGTTCATATCGACGGCGGTGTTTGGCACCTCGATGTCGGCTCATCACATCCTGGGGCTGAAGCCGGTCCCAAGGGTATGGCTGTTCGCCATTTAAAGTGGTACGCGAGCTGGGTTTAGAACGTCGTGAGACAGTTCGGTCCCTATCTGCCGTGGACGTTTGAGATTTGAGAGGGGCTGCTCCTAGTACGAGAGGACCGGAGTGGACGAACCTCTGGTGTTCCGGTTGTCACGCCAGTGGCATTGCCGGGTAGCTATGTTCGGAAAAGATAACCGCTGAAAGCATCTAAGCGGGAAACTTGCCTCAAGATGAGATCTCACTGGGACCTTGAGTCCCCTGAAGGGCCGTCGAAGACTACGACGTTGATAGGTTGGGTGTGTAAGCGCTGTGAGGCGTTGAGCTAACCAATACTAATTGCCCGTGAGGCTTGACCATATAACACCCAAGCAATTTGCGTCGAAAGGCCAGATTGCGGTGTGTGAAGACGAAACGAACCGAAAGTTCGAGATACTCACAAAACACCAAACTATCACATACCCAATTTGCTGAAGCGCGGCCAACCGGTCACGACTCAGTACCCGAATTTCTTGACGACCATAGAGCGTTGGAACCACCTGATCCCATCCCGAACTCAGCAGTGAAACGATGCATCGCCGATGGTAGTGTGGGGTTTCCCCATGTGAGAGTAGGTCATCGTCAAGATTAAATTCCGAAACCCCTATCTGCGTATGCAGGTAGGGGTTTTGTTTTTGTCCCCAGGAAAGTTCGCACACGATTATTCAGGGTCGCCAGTGCGAAATATCCCCTGACATTGAAAGCAATCAGCCTGGAAGCTCCTCCTTTACTCTGGTTTCGCAGACCACTGATCTGCAGCCACCAGCTATCGCAAGGAGCGAGCAATGTATTTCGAGATTTACAGACAAATCCGCGGCACCGTTCTGACCGGCAAGGGCCAATGGCGTTGGCGGTTGAGGGCAGGCAATCATGAAACGATTGCCAGCGGGGAGGCTTACGTCAACAAGGCTGATTGTGTGCATGCAATCAGTTTGATCAAAGGGACCTGCGAGCAGACCCCGATCAAGGAAATCTAGATAGAGGGCGGTGAAGCTGCTCGTACAGAGCAGCTTCGTTTCAATCCGTCTTACGGCTGGGTATGGCCCAGTTTTCTCTTGATCAGTTCGTAGACGTCCTTGTGGGTGGAGTTGTGCAGGGATTTATCCTTGCAGGCCGAGGCTAGGAATGTCTTGACCTCTTCCCTGGCGTGCGGGTACAGGTTGGCGACGTAGTCGGCTTCGTGTGCCTGGGTGCAGTTGAAGTGTTTGTCGTCTTTGGCTTTGTCTCTGGCCATGGTGTCGCTCCTTGTGATTTCGCATGTTTTGGATGACGAGGGTGGTTTTTCACCTCGTGCGTCGCTGAGCTTAGGGGCTCGCGGGCTGCCTGCCAGGGGTTCCAGGTAAAAAGGAAGGGGCTGTAGGACAAAGCATGGAGCAGCATTTTGCTTAAACGTGAACGGCGTCAGGCTGTTGAACCTGAGTTGGATAGACGGCAGTCGCACCAGCTACCTAAACTGTCAGTAGATTTTGGGATCGGGGGCAGTGGATGAATCGCAACGAGCTTCGCAAGGCGGATATCAACCTGATGGTGGTATTCGAAACATTGATGCTCGAGCGCAATGTCACTCGGGTGGCGGAGAAACTGTTTCTCGGTCAGCCGACCATCAGTTCGGCGCTCAACCGCTTGCGTGCGATGTTCAATGATCCGCTGTTCATACGTGTTGGTCATCGCATGGAGCCGACGGCACGGGCCGAGGAGATCATCAGGCACCTGTCGCCAGCGCTGGATTCGTTGTCCGTGGCCTTGAGCCTGACCCATGATTTTGACCCGGCCAGCAGCACGATGTCGTTCCGCATAGGGCTGTCCGACGATGTCGAGTTCGGCCTGTTGCCGCCATTGCTGCGAGCTCTGCGCCAGGAGGCGCCCAACGTGGTGTTTGTGGTGCAGCATGTCGATTACTGGCGGATTCCCGACTTGCTGGCGTCTGGCGATATCACGGTGGGTATCAGCCAGACCCGTGGCTTGCCGGCCAATGCCAAGCGCAAGTTGCTGCGGCACATCCAGCCCAGCATTTTGCGCGCCGATGCCTCCGACACTCCGCTGACCCTCGATGAATATTGCGCGCGACCGCACGTGCTGGTGTCCCATACCGCCAACGTCAGTGGCTACGCCGACGAGTGGCTGGCGGACATCGGCCGCACGCGCCAGGTGGTGCTCTCGGTACCGCAATACAGTTCTTTGCCGGCCCTGCTTGCCGGGACGGACCTGATTGCCAGCCTGCCGGACTATACCGCCGAGGCGATGGCTGCATCGGGAGTGCTGTTCAAGGAACCCTTTCCGATCCAGACACCTACCCTGGACCTGTCCATGGTCTGGCTCAGTCATGTCGATACCGACCCTGCCGAGCGCTGGCTGCGCTCGCGGCTGGAAGCGTTCATGAGCGAGCGTGCGGTTTTGCCGCTGCCTGAATGAGCAGGGCGGTGCTGTGTTATATGTACGACCTTTCCACCCACTTACAGGAACTGACTCATGCCTCACCTGCACATGGAATATACCGCCAACCTGACTGATCTGAATGCCGATGTGGCATTGATGCGGTTGAACAATACATTGGTGGGTTCCGGTCAGTTTGCTGCCGAATTCGACATCAAGAGCCGCGCGGTCAAGGTCGAGACGTTCAAGGTCGGTACGGCACTGGCTGAGCGGGCGTTCGTGCATGTGAAACTGGCGCTGCTGAGTGGTCGTTCCGCAGAGATCAAGAAACAGTTGTCCGATAGCCTGCTGGCGGTAGTGCAGGACCTGTGTGAATGGCCGAGCAGCATTGAGGTCCAGTTGTGCGTGGAAATTCTCGACATCGATCGCGATTCCTACAGCAAGACCGCCATCAATAACTGAGTATCAGGCCGTTTCCTGGTCGATGCAGGCCCGGATCACTTGCGCTCGCAGCCAGGTGTTGGCGCTGTCCTGATCGACACTCTGGTTCCACTGCATGTCGAGGGTGAAACCCGGCAAGCCTTCGGGCGCTTCACAGTGATTGAAGGTGTCTGCACTGGCCAGCAATCGCTGGATGCGCCGGGGCAGGGTCAGGGCATAGTCGGTGCCGGTAATCAGCTTTAGCGCTGCACTGTAGCTGTTGGCGCGTGCGACGATCTGGCGCTGTTGTGCCTGCTGCGCGAGCCAGCCGTCGACCATGTTGGTGGCGGACGTCCAGGGTGTCGGGAACACGTGTCGACGTTCGACATAGGTTTGCAGACTCAAGCGTGGTTCCGCTGGCGTGGTGCGCTTGTCGAAAACACACACCAGATCGTCTTCCAGCAGCGTCTGCGATTTGAAATCGACGTGACTGCGATGAAAGTTCGGACCGAAGCACATCACCAGGTCGAGGCTGCCTTCGCGCAACGCTTCGGCAGGGATATCGGCTTCGAGTTTGAACACATTGACCATCACCGGAAGATCGGCGAGGTCGAAGGTTTTCAACAAGCGCGGCAGGATCAGCTGTTCGAAATATTCCGGTGCGCAGATGTTGAAGGTCACGGGTTGCAGGCCAGGGTCGAACGCGGGTGAGCTGGCGTGACACAGGTTGATGCTTTCGAGGATTTTCAGTACGTGAGGGTACATCGCGCCGGCCTTGCAGGTGGGCTGCATGCCACCGGTACGGGTATTGATGAACAGTTCGTCCTCGAAACTGGTGCGCAGTTTTTTCAAGCAGTAACTCACGGTGGACTGGCTGACGCAAAGCGTCTCGGATACGTCGGTGACGCTGTTCTGCTCATACACGGCGACGAACACCATGAGGTCCTGCATGTCGAGTTTTCTAAGCGAATTACTGTTCAGCATCCATTGCGTCTCGCTGCGTCCCTTGCGCTGACCGTGTGCAAGGGTGGGTGAATGATCCTAGCGGAATGAGCGAGCCGGGAAAATGCCTTGCAGGACGTTTCCCCCAAGACCCTGTCAGCCCTGGACCATCGCCGACACCGTGCGGCGGCTGGATATCAACAGCGCGAACATGCCAAGACCCACCAGCACCGCGCCGGCCATTTCCAGCGGCAGCGGCATCTGGCGTCCCCATAGCCAGTGAAACAAGGTGATGAACAACGTGCTCAGGTAGATGTAGGAAATCACCGAGGACGGTGCGATCACGACTATGGCCCGGTGCAGCAGCCAGAACGTTGCCAGGGTGGCGAACACGGCCAAGTACATCAGCCAATAGAAATCGTTGAGCGTCAGTAATGATGCCGAGCGCCAACCGCCACTCAATCCACAGAACACCAGCAGGAACAGCGCACCGAACAGCATATTCCAGAACGTCATGGACACCGGCCCGCGTCCCTTGAGGCTATCGGCTTTCAGGCGCTGGCTGAGGGGGGCGTAGAGCGCCATCGCCAGGCAGCCGATGCCATACACCGTCAATGCATAGGGCGATGGCAACTCGCCGGGGCCAGTGTCTTTCATGATCAACAAAACCGCCCCGGCGGCGGCGAGCAGCATCGGCACAATCCGTTGCTTCAGACGACTGTCAGGTGTTAGTACGGCTTCGAAGCCCAGAGTCATCAGCGGCACCAGCGTGAACATCGTCCCAGTGTTGACGGCCGAGGTGTAGCGCAATGCTTCGAACAACGAGCCGAAGTACAGCGCCAGCAGCAGGCCGAGTACCGCGTGACCGAGCAGCCCACGGGCGGTCATGACGGCATCGCCTTTGAGCAGCAACAGCGGTAGAAACACCAAGGCGCAAAACAGCAGACGCAAACCGGTCAGCAGGATCGGGTCGATGGCCTGGCTGACTTGCGCCGCCGCGGAAAACGATGCGGCGATCAACAAGGCCCAAAGCAGCATGCTGGCGTGAGCGATGGCGAAACCTGTGGTTTTCATGGCAGGCTCCGGGTCAATGGATGTGGCGGCTGTAGTGCCTTGGGTTGAAGCGCAAAACCATCAGCATCATCAGCGCCATGACCGCGGTGAGTGACCACCAGGCCCATTCAAAGCTGCCGAGCCGGTCGCGGATGATCCCCGCCAGCAGCGGCGACAGGCCGGCGATCAAGTAGCCGATGCCTTGCACGAATGCGGTCAGGCCACCGGCTCGCAATGGATTGTCCAAGTGGTCCAGCGATACGATCAGGCTCATCGGGAACAGGCCGCCAATGCCCAGCCCCAGCAGGCATGGCCACATCAGGCTCAAATGCTGTGGGCTCAGAATCAGTCCGCAGAAGCCGGCGATGATCAGTGTCAGCAATACCATCAGCACGACGCGGCGGTCGCGGCTGCGGTTGGCGATGACGGGCGTCAGCAGGCCCGACAGCACTTCCATGGCGGTCAGAAACCCGAGCAGCAATCCGGCGTTCTGCTCGCTCCAGCCTTTTTCCACGTAGTACGGCGCCAACCAGGCCAGAACACAGGTGTAGGACGCAGTGCCCAGGCCAAAGAAAATCGCGAGTAACCATGCGCGGGAATTGGCGAAGTACGAATTTTTGCTGGATGCCTTCGAATCCAGTGTTGGCATCCCCGCGCTTTGGCTGCGCCAGAAAAGCAACGCCAGCACGGCGAGAACGGTCCAGATCGCCAGGCCCATACGCCAGCTTCCAGTACGCGCCATCACCAGCGGCGCAAAGGAAGCCCCCATGGCGGCACCGCCCATGATCGATGTGACGTAGAGCCCCATGCACAGGGCAACGTGGTCGCTGAAGCGGGATTTGATAAGCGCTGGCATCAGGGCCTGGATCAGGGCGATCCCGATCCCTGCCAGTACTGCGCTGAGGAGCAACTCCACGGCTGAATCAAGGAACAACCGCGAAAGCGTGGCCACGCCGATGATCAGCAACGAGAACATCACCGTGCGCTGGTCGCCGAATCGCTGGCTGACGCGCAGGCCGACAAACATCGCCAGCCCCATGGCCGTCACCGGCAACATTGTCAGCAGTGAAGCCTGGCTGAAGCTCAGTGCAATGTCGTCGCGAATCGCCGAGAGCAGAGGCCCGACAGCGGCCATGGAAGGGCGCAGGTTCAGGGCAACCAGGACAATGCTGAACATGAGCCAGAGGGCAGGTCGGGAAGTGGCTCGGGTGTTTTCCATGATCGGACCTTGAACAGAAGGGTTCCGATTAGGCGCGCGAGGCCCGAAGGGGGCAAATCAGAAAGTCTGGGGTGGTATTTAGAAATCAAATACAGACCTTCTCCTACAGAAGGCATCACAAAACAGCCAAATGTTTAGTCAGACGACATCCAAGGTTCTTCAAATCCTCATTTAACGACTTAAGCCATCGTGTGACGCTGCGGGTCATCTGTTTTCTGCGGTTCTCTCTATGGGCGGTTGGCCAGTCGCAATCCACTTCAAGGCATCCATCGACGTTCGAGCGTCGAGACTTGGTCGTCGATTCACGCCCGCCACCACGCCAAATCTCTCTGCACTACCTTCTGAACTGGCTTTCTGGGCGCTGTGGCATTGCCGCCATGCGCGCCCGCCGGATTCCCGCTTTTTCCGCTGATAGTTCCTACATATTCCGCTTTATGGCGGGATTAAAGTGCGGGTGCTTTTGCGTACCTGTCTGACACGGAAAAAGAGAGTTCCCATGAGTTGTGCCACGACCTCGTTTGCCACCAAGCAAGAAGCGCTGACCTTTCTGGAGCAGAACCCGGATATTGAAATGTTCGAGCTGTTCATCCTCGACAACAACGGTGTGCCGCGGGGCAAGTTGCTGCATCGTGACGAGTTACTGGCGGTGTATGAAAGCGGTCGGCCATTGCCGAGCACCATCCTTGGCCTGACCATCAACGGCGATGACGTGGAAAACTCCGGGCTGGTCTGGGATGTCGGTGATATCGACTGCCGGGCTTACCCGATCAGCGGCAGCCTCACGCGTATGCCGTGGCGTCTGATTCCGACGGCGGCCGTGCAGGTCAGTATGCACCCGACGGAGGGAATGCCTGCCACCATTGCCGATCCTCGTCATTTGCTGGCGAAAGTCATCGAAGGTTTGCAGGCTGACGGTTATTACCCGGTCATGGCGGCGGAATTGGAGTTCTACCTGCTGGATCAGCAACGCGACACCAATGGCCGACCGCAACCGGCACGGGATGTCGATGGCGGGCGTCCGCGCGGCACCCAGGTCTATGGTTTGCGCGAGCTTGAACAGATCGAGCCGTTCCTGGCCGATCTCTACAGCGCCTGCAAACTCCAGGGGATTCCGGCGCGCACGGCCATTTCCGAATACGCGCCGGGGCAAGTGGAAATCACCCTCGAACACCGCACCGACGCGCTGCAGGCGATGGATGAAGCGGTGCGCTACAAGCGTCTGGTCAAGGGGGTGGCGCACAAGCACGGTATGACAGCCTGCTTCATGGCCAAGCCTTTCGATGACCTGGCCGGCACCGGGATGCACATGCACGTGAGCCTGGCGGACAAGGACGGCAACAACCTCTTCGCCAGCGAAGCCCCGGATGGAACGCCACTGCTCAAGCAGGCCGTCGCAGGCATGCTCAGTACCTTGCTCGATTCGCTGTTGCTGTTCTGCCCCAACGCCAACTCCTACCGTCGATTCCAGGCCAACAGCTATGCGCCCCTGGCGGCCACCTGGGGCGTGGACAATCGCACCGTAAGCCTGCGCGTACCTGGCGGGCCGGCGTATTCCCGGCACATCGAGCATCGAATCTGTGGCGCAGATGCCAACCCCTATCTGGCGGCTGCGGCGATTTTGGCCGGTATTCATCGCGGTATCCGCGAACAACTCGATCCTGGTGCGCCGGTGGAAGGCAATGGCTACGCCCAGGCAGCGAAACTGTTGCCGACCGACTGGCTGACCACCTTGCGATCGCTGGAAGGTTCGAGTTGGGCCAGGGAAGCCTTCGGCGGCGAATTCCTCGGCGTCTACCTGGCGGTGAAGCGCGCCGAATATCGTCAATTCATGGGAGAGGTCGGTGAGCAGGACTGGCGCTGGTATTTGCATCAGGCTTGAGTCGAATCTGAATCGGGGCTGAACCATTCTCAAATAGTCTGAAAGTGTCAGGCGGACTTAATAAGCCAACTAATTGTTGGCTTATTTTTCACAAAAAATTGATTGTTGGCTGCCTAAAATTACAGCTGTCTCGGTAAATGAAATTTTCACATTTGCCGAAGATACTTATTTTCAGGATCCGCCAAATATCATGCTTAAGATTAAAGCTGTGCGCCCTGAATGGGTGACACTGATTGCCAGCACGTTTTTGTTAGTTGGCTTCAATTACGTACTTTGGCAACACCTGTTCGAAATCACCGCATCCGATGGCAAAGGCATCGTCATGCGCGTAGCCTTCGGAGCGATGATCTTCGCGGCCTTCAACATTGTGCTGACCCTGCTGGCATTCCGGCCGGTGCTCAAACCGATCCTGACCCTGCTGTTCATGACCAGCGCGGGGGTGGCGTATTTCATGAGCCAGTATGGTGTTCTGATCGACACCGGCATGTTGCGTAATTTTGCTGAAACCAATGCCACGGAAGTGCGTGACTTACTGTCGCTCAAGTTGTTTGTGTATATTTTGCTGCTCGGCGTTTTACCGTCCTGGCTGTTGTGGAAGACGCCGATTAATTATCGTCGTTGGCACCGTGAACTACTCAGTAAAGTTCTTGTGGTTTTTGCCTCGGCAGCAGTCATTGGTGGTGTTGCACTGGTTAACTATCAAGGACTGTCTTCGCTGTTTCGCAATCACCACGAGTTACGCCTGATGGTGGTGCCAAGCAACTACATTGGTGCCTCGGCTGGTTTCTTGCGCGAGAAAGTAGCGACGGCACGGCAACCCTTTGTAAGAATCGGTGAAGATGCCCAGCGCAACCTCGCCTGGCAAACTCACGGGCGCAAATCCCTGACGGTTCTTGTCGTGGGTGAAAGTGCCCGGGCGGAGAACTTCGGCATCCTTGGCTATAGCCGCGACACCACTCCGACACTGAGTAAGGAAGATGGCCTGATCGCATTCACCGATGTGCATTCCTGCGGTACTGAGACCGCCGTATCGGTGCCTTGCATGTTCTCCAATATGGGACGCAAGGACTACAACGCCAGCAAGGCAAAGAACGAAGAAGGCCTGCTGGACGTGCTCAAGCATGCGGGTATCGACGTGATCTGGCGTGACAACCAGTCAGGCTGCAAAGGTACGTGCGATCGCGTCACCGTTGACGACGTCAGCAATCTGAAGGACCCGGCGCTGTGCGCCAACAGTGAATGCCGCGACGAAATCCTGCTGCAAGGGCTGCAGCATTTCATCGATACCCTGGACAAGGACACGGTATTGGTATTGCACCAGATGGGCAGCCACGGTCCGGAGTACTTCAAGCGTTATCCGAAAGAGTTCGAGCGCTTCACCCCGGTTTGCGAGAGTAATGCCCTGAACAATTGCAGTCGCGAAAGTATCGTCAATGGCTACGACAACACCTTGGTCTATACCGACCATGTGCTGTCGACCTTGATCGATCTGCTGCGCAGCAACCAGGACAAAGTGGATACCGCGATGCTGTATCTGTCGGACCACGGCGAGTCCCTGGGTGAATACAACTTGTTCCTCCACGGCACGCCTTACATGCTGGCACCGGAGCAGCAAAAGCATGTCGCCATGTTTGCCTGGTTCTCCGACAGCTATAAAAAGTCGTTTGCGGTAGACACCCACTGCCTGCAACAGAGCCGTGAAAAGCCCCTGAGCCAGGACAACCTGTTCCATTCGATGCTTGGGCTGCTGGAGGTCAACAGCAAGGTCTACAACCAGGATCTGGACATGTTTGCCGGATGTCGTGGTCCAGTGACCGACGGCGTGTTGGCCAAGGGTTGATCGCCTGTGACTCTGTTTCACGCAACGACCGCCGACCTGGTTTTTGGCCGGTGTTGGCCGGGCACGGTGATTCTCGCGACAGTCCCAGGTGCTGGGTAAGACCAGCCAACCCGGCTTTGTAGGACTATTCTGTATGTCACGCAGTAATTTTCGCTAACGCTCTTGTTCAGTGGATGCGCGGAAATCGCCGGGGGCGATATATACTGCGCGCCATTCTTCAAGGGAGAGCCGTGTGGCCATCGATATTCACTGGATTCGCGACAACGATAGCCTCGGACGGTTGTGCGCCGAGTGGCAACAGTTGCCATTCGTTGCCCTCGACACCGAATTCATGCGGGTCGACACCTTCTACCCGATCGCCGGCCTGCTGCAGATCGGTGATGGCGTTCGCGCCTATCTGATCGACCCGCTGACCATCGACAACTGGCAGCCATTGGCCGCGTTGCTGGAAAACCCGGCGGTGCTCAAAGTTGTCCACGCGTGCAGCGAAGACCTCGAAGTCCTGCTACGCCTGACTGGCAGCCTGCCGACGCCACTGTTCGATACGCAGTTGGCTGCCGCTTACCTGAACCTCGGTTTTTCCATGGGCTATTCGCGGCTGGTGCAGGAAGTGCTCGGCATCGACCTGCCCAAGGGTGAAACCCGTTCCGACTGGCTGCAACGTCCGCTTTCCGAAACCCAGATCAGCTATGCCGCCGAAGACGCCGTGCATTTGGCTGAAGTCTTCGTAAAGCTGCGTCCAAAGCTGTCTGACGAGAAATACACCTGGGTCCTGGAAGACGGCGCCGAACTGGTGGCCAACCTGCGCCGCGAGATCGACCCGTACGAGGTCTATCGCGATGCCAAGCTGGCCTGGAAGTTGTCCCGCGCTCAACTCGCCGTTTTGCGTGAGCTCTGCGCCTGGCGCGAAAAGGAAGCCCGGGTCCGCGACCTGCCGCGCAACCGGATTATCCGCGAGCATTCGTTGTGGCCGCTGGCGCGTACGCAACCGGATAACCTCGGTGCCCTGGCGAAAATCGAAGACATGCACCCGCGTACCGTGCGTCAGGACGGCGAGTTTCTGCTTGATCTGATCAAGCGCTCTGGCAGTGTGTCGCCTGATCAATGGCCGCCAGCCGTGCCGGAGCCGTTGCCGGTGGATGCCGCTGCGCTGCTCAAACAAATGAAGGCCATAGGCCAGGCCGAAGCCGAGCGCCTGAACATCGCGCCGGAACTGATGCTGCGCAAGAAAACCCTGGAAGCGCTGCTCAAGAGCGGCTTCCCCAATGGTCCCTACCAATTGCCTGATTCGCTGCGTGGCTGGCGCCGCGAATTGATGGGCCAGGCGCTGCTCGACAGCCTGGCCACCGCCGGAGAACAGCCTTGAAACGTATTTGTTCCATCTACCGCAGCTCGAAGAGAAACGAAATGTACCTGTATGTGCTCAAGAGCGATGCTCTGGAACGCGTGCCGGATCCCCTGATGGCAGCCTTCGGCAAGGCCATCCACGCGTTCGACCTGGTGCTGAGCCCCGAGCGCAAGCTGTCGCGCGAGGACATCGCGGTCGTGCTGGAAAACCTCGAAAAACAGGGCTATCACCTGCAAATGCCGCCTGCCGAAGACGAGTACATCGAGCACTTGCCGGAAGAACTGTTGCGTCGCAACGATCCGATGTGAGCGGCAGACAGACTCTGTTCAGAGTGGTTATGAAACACTGATTGATTTTGGCGATGGCTGCATCGATGGAGCAGCGCTCCGTCGGCGACCGTCTGCACCGTTTTTGAAAGGTTTGAAGCATGCGCGTCCTGATTGCTGAACACGACCACCCCGTGTACGCCCAACTGTTGCGCGAGGCGGCACCGGACCTGGAGGTGCTGACCAGCGGTGATTCCGCCGAACTGGCCAGCCAGGCCGCCGATTGCCCGGTGTGGCTCGGCCAGCCTGATTTGCTGGCGACCCTGTTGCGCCAGGGCCATCAACCACAATGGCTGCAATCGACCTGGGCTGGCATTACGCCGCTGCTGGCCGATGGTTTGCCGCGGCACTATCGGCTGACCCGTGCGGTCGGAATCTTCGGCCAGGTCATGGCCGAGTACGTGCTCACGTACATGCTCGGTCACGAACGTGAAGTACTGGCGCGACTGGTCAGCCAGGTCGAGCGCAAATGGGACAGTCGCCATGGCCAGAGCCTGGCGGGGCGCAAGGTGTTGATCGTCGGCACCGGTGATATCGGTCAAAGTGTCGCGCAGTTCCTCGTACCGTTCGGCGTCGAGTTGTATGGCGTGGCCAGCACGGCGCGGGGGCAGGCACCGTTTATCGAGGTCGGTTCGCTGGCGGATTTGCCGCGGCTGGTCGGTGAAGTCGATTACGTGGTCAACCTGCTGCCGAACACGCCGGAAACACACGATATCTACGACGCTGCGCTGTTCAAGCAGTTCAAGCCGACCGGATTGTTCATCAACGCCGGGCGCGGTGTGGCGGTGGTCGACGCGGATCTGGTGGATGCTTTGAAGGAAGGGCACTTGGCGGGCGCGGTGATCGACGTGTGCCGTCAGGAACCCTTGCCCCAGCGTCATCCGTTCTGGACGGCCTGGGGTCTGCTGTTGACCGGCCACAGCTCGGCACCGACTTCGCCTTCGATGATGGTGAAGCTGTTTGTCGAGAACCTGCGGGCGTATCAGGCGGGAGAGGCGTTGCGCGGGGAAGTGGATTTCGATCGCGGGTACTGATTCACCGCCATCAAAAATGTGGGAGCGGGCTTGCTCGCGAATGCAGGGTGTCAGTCACTGTAATTGTCGACTGACACCCTGCATTCGCGAGCAAGCCCGCTCCCACATTGGTATGTGTAGTGGCTTAGAGGGTGAAATCACCTTCAGCCGCCAACTCGCTCAACGGCCGACGCGGGCTGGGTTCTTCACGGGCTTGCAGGTAATCCGCCAGGCTCGCCTTGTCCCCCAGCTTGCCCACCGCGACGGCCGCGTGCAGGGCGTAGCCTTCAGGAATGTTCAGCTCCTTGCGGGTCAGCTCCTGGTCAAAGCCGGCCATGCCGTGGGTGTGCCAGCCGCTCAGGCTCGCTTGCAAGGCCAGGTGGCCCCAGGCGGAACCGGTGTCGAAGGTGTGCCACAGGGCCGGGGTTTCTTCGGTGGCGCCAGGCGCGGTGAAGGTGGTTTTCGAAATCACGATCACCAGGGCCGACGCATGTTGCGCCCAGCTGCGGTTGAATTCGTTCAGCAGGCCCAGGTAACGCTCCCAGTTCGGCGTGTCGCGACGTGCGTAGAGGAAGCGCCAGGGTTGCGAGTTGTAGGCCGAGGGTGCCCAGCGGGCGGCTTCGAAGAAGCTCAGCAGGGTTTCCTCTGCAATCGTTTCGCCAGTGAAGGCGCGGGGCGACCAGCGATCGGTGAACTGAGGGTGAATGGCGTAATCGGCAACGCGTGGGTTGGCGCTCATCAAGAGATTCCTGGCTACGTTTGAAAGTGGGAGCAACACAAAACCCTACTTGGCAGCGCAAAAACTGACAAGCCCGTTCTACCGACAGTCGCCAATGCTTGGCCCAAAGGGCTTCGGGCACTAGACTGGCGGCCTTTTCACCACCTGATGTCGATGCTCGAACCATGGCCGCCAAAGTAGAACCGTTCTGGATACGCAAAACCCTCGATCAACTCGATCAGGAGGAATGGGAGTCGCTGTGCGACGGCTGTGGATTGTGCTGCCTGCAAAAGCTTGAAGACGAAGACGACAACAGCGTCTATTACACGCGCATCGCCTGCAAGTTACTGGACCTGAAAACCTGCCAGTGCAAGGACTATCCCAACCGTCGTGATTCCGTACCGGACTGTATCCAGCTCACGCCGGGCAAGGCCGACGAATTCAAATGGCTGCCGCCGACCTGCGGCTATCGCCTGGTCAGCGAAGGCAAGGACCTGCCGTTGTGGCATCACCTGGTGTGCGGTGATCGCGATGCCGTTCATCACGAGCGGATTTCCCAGTCCGGGCGCATGCTCGCCGAAGGCAGCGTTCCGGAAGATGATTGGGAAGATCACCTGATTTTCCGCGCGGGCTGATTGCCTGAGGTTCAACATTTCACGAAGGAGTGTGTATGGCTGTGGGATGGCGGCAGGCGTGGATCCTTGGATTACTGGCCGTGAATTCGCCCGCATGGGCTGCGAACAAGGTCAATCTGGATTACCACGTGCGCCTGTTGCCGCAGAGCGATCAGGCCGAAGTGCGCCTGACGCTCGCCCAGGGGGCGGCGGTACGCAGCCTGGATTTCAACCTCGGCGACGGCAGCCGCTACAGCGACTTCAAGGCTGACGGCCAATGGCAGCTGACCCCCGGTAAAACGGCGCGTGGTGTCTGGCGTCCGGCCGCCGACAAGGCCAGCCTGACCTACCGCGTGAACATCAACCACGGGCGCAAGAGCGGCAGCTTCGAGACGCGCATGACGCCAAACTGGGCGTTGATGCGCGGCGACGATCTGGTGCCGGTTGCCAGGCTCGATCAACAGGACGGCATCGAACTGGTTTCACGCCTTGAATTCGAGCTGCCCGGTGGCTGGAAAAGCGTTGAAACCGCGTGGCCACGAATCGGCCCGAATAAATTCCGTATCGACAACCCTTCCCGACTGTTCGACCGGCCCACGGGCTGGATGCTCGCCGGCCAGCTCGGCAGCCGCCGTACTCGTCTGGGCGAGACCGAAGTCACTGTCGCCTCACCGCTGGGGCAGGGCATGCGCCGCATGGATGTGCTTACGCTGCTGACCTTCGTCTGGCCGCAAGTGCAGGCGCTGTATCCGCGACACCCGGGCAAACTGCTGATCGTCGGGGCCAATGATCCAATGTGGCGCGGCAGCCAGTCGGCGCACGAGTCGATCTATCTCAACAGCCGTCTGCCGTTGGTCAGCGAAAGTGGCACCAGTGCTCTGGTCCGTGAGTTGGCCCAGATGTTCGGGCGTGTCAACGGCACTCAGCGCAGTGACTGGATCAGCGAAGGCTTTGCCGAGTATTACGCCATCGAACTGGTGCGCCGGGCCGGGGGCATGAGCGATGAGCGCTACGAGAACCTGCACGGCAAACTGCTCAGGAGCAGCCAGAAAGTCACCACGCTGCGCGGTGAACAGATCACAGCGGTGCAGGTGGCCAGGGCGGTGGTGTTGCTGCAGGAGCTGGACCGTGAGATTCGCCTGAAAACCCACAACAAGCGGTCGCTGGACGACGTGTTGCGCGGGGCGATGCGGCAGGGGGATATCGATACCCAGGCGTTTGTTCAGCTCAGCGAGAGCGTGATCGGTGGTTCTTCAAAAGTGCTCAGTACCGAGTTGATTCAGTAATACCGCCATTCGCGAGCAAGCCCGCTCCCACATTTGATCTGTGCCAGACACAAAACCAATGTGGGAGCGGGCTTGCTCGCGAAGAGGCCAGTGGCTTCAGCGAAAATCCCGATTCAAACCCCGGTCTTCGGCGACTCCAACGAATCATTGCCGGTAACGGTGGCGGTTTTGGTCGCCGCCTCGGCATTGGCCTTCAACTGGCTCAGTTCTTCCCCCGCCCGCTGGATTTTCGCCCGCACGTTATTCATGTCCTGACGGCCTTTCTCCAGCAGGCTTTTCGCCGAGCTGTGGCCGGTGATACCACGGGCCAGGGCCACGCCGCCGATGGCCACCTGGATCAGGCCAAAGATCCCGCCACGCCGCAGCCCCTTGCCCACCATCACCACGCCGCCGGCCAGGGAACCGATGCGTTCCCAGCCCTGCACGTTCTGCTCGGAAGGGCTCTGGAACGGGGTGGATTCGATACGCTCGACGCGTTTGAGTTCGCTCATGGTCTGTCTCCAGGCTTCAGGGATCGATAGTCAAGCTGACAGCCGTGGCGGGCAGCTCGTTCAATCGGATGTGCGGCGATTAGCGGAATTTTGGCCCGGAGCGGGTATTGAGCCCCTTGGACATACGGTCGTAGAGCACGACGTTGACCGTGGCGGCCAGGTTCATGCAGCCGGTGGTCGGAATGTAGACCACGTCTTCGCACCAGTCGCGAATCTCTTTATCCAGCGATCCGTCTTCCGGGCCAAAGATGTAGAGCGCGCGATCCGGGTGGGTGTATTCCGGCAACGGGCGGGCGCCGTCGACGAGTTCCACGGCGACGGGCACACAGTTGAGGGGCAGGATTTTCTTCAGGTCGTCGATGCCGATCAGCGGGATGTCGTAATGCACGCGCTTGGTATCGGTGACGAAGTCGGCGGCGCGCTCATAGCGCTTGCCGGTGTAGAACACCGACGCCACGCCATAACAGCCAGCGGCGCGCATCACCGAACCGACGTTCTCCGGTGATTTGGGGTTATACAAACCAATGCAGCTGTACCGTTTGTCTGCCACGAGCGGGGTGCCTTTCGGAAAAAAGCGCGATTATACGGGGATTGGGCAGCAGCGGTCAGTTTGGAGATTGGCGGTGGCAGGGCTATTGCTATCGCGAGCAAGCTCGCTCCCACAGTGGATCTGTGTCGTTCACAAAATCAAATGTGGGAGCGAGCTTGCTCCGGGCGGCGTTCCGACGATGAGGCCAGATCAGGCGCTGAAAGTCTTCAGTCTTCTTTCTTCATCAACCCGGCGAGTGCGGCAAACGGGTTGTGCGTGGCCTTGGCGATTTTCGGCGTGCTCAGCGAGCCTTCGTCGAAATACTGCTGGTCGGTGTAACGCGAGTGCTCGTTATCGTGGCAGTACAGGCACAACAGCTCCCAGTTCGAGCCGTCCTGCGGGTTGTTGTCGTGGTTGTGGTCACGGTGGTGCACGGTCAGTTCGCTCAGGCGCTTGCCGGAGAATTCACGGGCGCAGCGGCCACAGACGTGCGGGTACATCTTCAGGGCCTTGTCGCGGTAGCCCATTTCCTTGTCGCGCTGGTTGTCGGCGAGGATGCGATCCAGCTTCGAAGTGTTGGTCGGGGTGGACGAACTCATGGGTTCACCTTTGTAGAAAGACTAATGACGGTTATAGGGTGAAGTTTAGCCTAGCCCTTGAGCTTCTCGGCAATCCAGATGGTGTGGCGGGTGCCCTTGTTGCCGTGGGCGAAGACCTGCACTTCCTCGGCCTTGAAACCCGCCTTCTTCAGTTTGTCGGAAAATTGCCGGTCAGCGCTGGCCGACCAGACGGCCAGCACACCTTTGGGGCGCATGGCTCTGGCGCAGGCATTCAGTCCGGCGGCGGAATACAGCCAACTGTTGGTTTTCTGGGTCAGGCCTTCGGGGCCGTTGTCGACGTCGAGCATGATCGCATCGAAGCCCTGGGGCTCGGCTTGCAGGACTTTGGCCACGTCTTCCATGCGAATCACGGTCCGCGGGTCTTGAATCGGGTTTCCGGCTTTCTCGCCGAGTGGCCCGCGATTCCATTCCACAACGCCAGGCACCAATTCAGCGACCACCACTTCGGCGGTCTTGCCCAAGTGCTTGAGCGCCGAAGCGAGGGTGAAACCCATGCCCAGGCCGCCGATGAGCACCCGTGAATTCGGTCGGCCGGCGACCTTGCGACACGGGATTTCGGCCAGGGCATCTTCGGAACCGTGCATGCGCGTGTTCATCAATTGTCCGCCATCGCCACCCTGGATCTTGATGACGAAATCCTCGCCGTATTCGAACAGGCACAGGGCACCGCCGTTTTCAGGAATGGGGGTGGTGTCCAGCAGAACGAAACGTTTCATGGGGCTCACTTGAAGAAAATTGGCAGAACTCGGGAGGGCAAACAGACGCAGTTGGGAGTAGCCTGTTTATGACGACAAGGTCAACGGAGCCATTGATGAAGCGCACCATTCTAACGGTCATTGCCCTGGCCGCGCTCTCGATAACTGCAGTGCAGGCTCAACAGCTGCAATCGATTCCCGTCAGCCCCGCGCCGATGCCCGGTTCGCCCGGCACCGCGACGCCCACGCCGTACCCGCAGATCAGCCCGGCGCCATTACCTAAAGTCGGCCCCGGCAGTAGCGGTCCGCCGTTGGTGCCGATCGAAATGCCGAGCCCGCCGACCAAAGACCAGCCGATACCGGGCCTGGAGCCCAATCCGCCGAAACCCAAGTCACCGGGCGGCTAGACCTGCTGCGAAAGCAGTTGGCCGTCGGCCATGCGCAGGCGTTTGGAAAGAGACACGGCGAGGGCGCGGATGATCTTGGCGGCGATTTTCGGTGCGTCGTTGAGCATCTTTTCCAACGAGTCCTTGCCCAGGTTGAGCAACTGGCAGTTGCTCGCGGCCACGCAACTGGCCGAGCGCCGTTCGCCGTCGAGCACGGCCATTTCGCCGAACGAGCGGCCGCTGCGCAAGGTGGCGATGGTGACTCGTTGCCCGTCAGCGGTGGCTTTCTGCACAGCCACCTGACCGGTGTGGATGATGCACATGAAACTCCCCGCATCGCCCTCCTGGAAGATCTCCTCGCCCTGGGCAATGGTGCTGATACTGAAGTAGCCCGAAGCCGCGGCAAAGTCCGCCGGCAGCAGTTGATTGAACAGGCCGCAATCCATCAGCCAGTCGCGAATTTCGTTGTTCAGAAAGGTTGGTTCAGACATGTCGTCACGGTCTTTTTTGTGATTGTTGCTGACTTGAATTCACCGCAAATCCCCTGTGGGAGCGGGCTTGCTCGCGAAGGCGGTGTGTCAGTCAACATCTCTGCTGAATGTTGCGGCCCCTTCGCGAGCAAGCCCGCTCCCACAGGTGTTGTATCGGCTACCAGTGTCCGGAATTAAGACCGGCACACCGCGCCAGGTTCCTCAGGCAATGCCCAAAACCTTGAACAAAAATGCATATTCGAGTGCCACGTCACGCAATCCCTGATATCGACCGCTCATCCCGCCATGCCCGGCACCCAGCTCAGTCTTGAGCAGCAGGGGGTTGCTGTCGGTCTTGGTCGCGCGCAATTTCGCCACCCACTTGGCCGCTTCCCAATACTGCACGCGGCTGTCGTTGTAGCCGGCGATCACCAGGGTCGCCGGATAAGCTTGTGCGGTGACGTTTTCGTACGGGGCGTAGGCCTTGATCCGATCATGAACGTCCGGTTCTTCAGGGTTGCCCCACTCGTCGTATTCCGTCACGGTCAATGGCAGGTCAGGGTCGAGCATGGTGTTGAGTACGTCGACGAACGGCACTTCGGCGATGGCGGCGCCAAACAGCTGCGGCCGTTGATTGAGCACCGCGCCGATCAGCAAACCGCCGGCACTGCCGCCGCTGATCGCCAACTGCGGTGCAGTGGTGAAGCCTTGGGCGATCAGGTGTTCGGCGCAGGCGATAAAGTCGCTGAAGGTGTTGTGCTTGTGCTCCTGCTTGCCGGCGCGATACCAGGCTTCCCCCAGTTCGCCGCCACCACGCACGTGGGCAATGGCAAACGCCATGCCGCGATCCAGCAGGCTCAGGCGCGCATGGGAAAACCACGGGTCGAGGCTTTCGCCATAGGCACCATAGCCGTAGAGGTACAGCGGCACGGGTTTGCCCAGGTCTGTGCGTTTGATCACCAGGCTGATGGGCACTTGCGTGCCGTCCGGCGCAGTGGCCCACAGGCGCTGGCTGACGTAGGCGTCGGCATCGAACGGGCCGAGCACCGGGGTTTGCTTGAGCACTTTCTGCTCACTGGTCGCCAGTTCAAGCTGGCGGATTTGCGCCGGACGGTTCAACGCTTCGTAGCGCAGGCGAATCTGGTCGCTTTCGAACTCCAGGCTGTTTTGCACGTGCAGGCTGTAGGCTGCGTCTGGCAGTTGCACGCGATAAGGCGCCAGGCCTTGCGGGTGAACTTCAATGACCGGCAAGCCGCCTACCCGCAGGCTGAGGGTCATGGCCCCGGTGTTCAGGCTGATGCCGTCGATCATCACCGTGTCACTGTGGGGGATCAGGTTCTGCCAGTCGGCTTCGGTGGGCGCGGCACCGGTATCTACAGCGGTGTACAAGGCAAAATTGATGCCGTCACGGTTGCTGCGAATGAACCAGGTCCATTGACCGTCGAGTACGCCGTGGTCGACGTCGTACTCATGCTCCTCGACCCGTGGCGCGATGCAGGTAAAGGCTTGCAGCGGCTGGTTGGCGTCGAGGACCCAGGCTTCGCTGGTGGTCTTGCTGCCCACGGACAGCAGCAATTGCTGCTCGGAGCTTGAACGATAGCAATGCATGAAGAAGCGTCCGTCCGGCTCATGGAACACTTCTTCGGCCGCCGTGCCGTCCAGTCGATAGCGATACAGCTTGTGTGGACGATGGGTATCGTCCAGTTCGCCAAAGAACAGCGTCAGGCTGTCGTTGGCCCAGGTCATGCTGCCGTCGCAGTCCTGGAATTCCAGTTCACTGACACGGCCGTCGGACAATTCCTTCACGAACAGCGTGTAAATCTCCTCGCCACTGGAGTCGATGCTGTAGGCCAGACGCTGGTGGTCCGGGCTGATGCTGAACGCCCCGAGCGAAAAGAAACCGCCGTTGGCCAGTTCGTTCGGGTCCAGCAATAGTTGTTCGCGGCTTTCGTCGAGGGTCAGGCTGTCATCGGCCGGGCGCGGGCAGCGGTAGTGCCGGGCGTACTCATCGCCCGCCGTGGTGCGGGTGTAGTACAGATACGGTCCCCACGGCGAGGGCAGGGACAGATCGGTCTCGAGAATCCGGCCCTTGATCTCTTCGAACAGGGTTTCACGCAGCTCGGCCTGGTCGGCGGTTTGTGCTTCCTGATAGCTGTTTTCGGCCTTCAGGTAGTCGAGCACTGCCTTGGTGTCGCGCTCTTGCAGCCAGGCATACGGGTCGGAGCCATCAGCCATGTGGGCAATCGGAGCGTCGTGAATGTTGGCGGATAGGGGCATGAAGGGCTCTCGAACAGTGTACGGAATAGGGGCTGGCAACCTGTGGGAGCGGGCTTGCTCGCGAAGGCGTTGGGTCAGTCAATATCATTGTTGAATGATAAGCCGCATTCGCGAGCAAGCCCGCTCCCACATGGATAGCGCCCAACAGTCAGGCATTGATGCAGCCTGATGGGCGAAAAGCCGTTATCATAAGCGCCTCTTTGCCTGCCTTGCCATGGACACCATGACCGAGAACGACTATCTGATCGCTTGGGGCCTCTACGCCTTCGCCGCTTTGGGCTGCCTGTTGGTGTGGATGCGCTTGACCCGCTGGATGTGGCGTTGGCTGCGTGAGCCATTGCGGCTGGCGATGGTCGTGCTGCTGTTCAGCCCGACCATCATCGACCCGGTCAAGGATAAAATCGCACCGGCCATCGCCATTACCGCGCTCGACCTGCTGTTCAAGGTCGGCAATAACGCCTGGCGGGCGATTTCCGATCTGTTGATGTACGGCATGATCGCGTTCGGCCTCTATCTGGTGCTGGTGGCGATCCGTTTCCCCATCGAGCGCGCCTCGAACGCCCGCAAGGAGCAGGCTGCCGCCGCCAAAGCCGCTGTCCGTGCCGACGAGCCTGAGGATGATCAACCGTTCGGCGGTGCCGGCGATGATCGTTACGGACGTCCACCCGTGCCGAGCAGCCCTCAGCGGATGCGAGTCGAACCCCGTCTGTAACTTTGCCCCTGCGATTGAGCGAGAGTCCGAGCATGTGTGAGTTATTGGGCATGAGCGCCAATGTCCCGACCGATATCGTGTTCAGCTTCACCGGGCTGATGCAGCGCGGCGGACGCACCGGCCCGCACCGCGATGGCTGGGGCATTGCCTTCTATGAAGGCCGTGGGCTGCGGTTGTTCCAGGACCCGGCGGCGAGCTGCGAGTCGGAAGTCGCGAATCTGGTGCAGCGCTATCCGATCAAGAGCGAAGTGGTGATCGGGCACATCCGCCAGGCCAACGTCGGCAAGGTTTCCCTGTCCAACACGCATCCGTTCGTCCGTGAGCTGTGGGGGCGCAACTGGTGTTTCGCCCATAACGGCCAGTTGGCGGATTTCCAGCCGGCGGCCAGTTTCTATCGCCCGGTTGGCGATACCGACAGCGAAGCGGCGTTCTGTGATTTGCTCAACCGTGTGCGTGCGGCGTTCCCCGAGCCGGTCGAGGTCGAAGCATTGCTGCCGGATCTGGTGGCCGCTTGCGCCGAATACCGCAGCAAAGGCGTATTCAACTGCCTGCTCAGCGACGGCGACTGGCTGTTCTGCTATTGCTCGACCAAACTGGCGCAAATCACCCGTCGCGCACCGTTTGGCCCGGCGCGCTTGAAAGATGTCGACGTGATCGTCGATTTTCAGGCCGAAACCACGCCGAACGATGTGGTCACCGTCATCGCCACCGAACCCCTGACCGAAAACGAAACCTGGACCCGTTACGAACCGGGTCAATGGAGCCTGTGGCGACGCGGCGAATGCGTCAGCCAGGGCCAGACCTCATAAGGATTCAACCCCCATGTTGCTCAGTTATCTACGGCTGGTGTTGTTTGCGGCGGGCCTGTTGATCGGTGTCCAGGTGCCGGGCTTCATCAGCGATTACGCCAAGCGGGTAGAGGCGCATCTGATCGAGGCGCAAGCCGGGTTGAGTGGCTTTCAGAACACCGCCAATCAGTTCTTCAAGGGTGACATGCAGGCCCTGGTGGCCCACTACCGCGCCAGTGAAGACCCGATTTTTCGCAGCGATGCCGACAGCCTGAGCAACCTGCTGACCCGTCAGGTGGCGTTGGACAAGCAATTCCAGGCGATGCAGGGCCCGTGGTACATCCGCTTCCTGCAAGTGGTGTTGGCCGCCGATCCGGATATCCGCAAGGAAACCTGGAATGGCTACAGCTACCAGATCCTGTTGACGCCCGAGGCGATGGTCTGGGGCATGAGCGGCGCGTTGCTGCTGTCGTTCGGGATCGAGTGCCTGTTCCGTCTGATCGACTGGGTGGTGCTGGGCGGCAAGCGTCTGCGCCAGAGCCGGCCGATCGAAGAGCGGGATTTACGCGGCCTATAACACCGGCGAACGTCAAGGAGCCGGTAAGCCGACTCCTTGCTTGATTACCAATCGATCGAATAGGTCATGCTCAAGGTACGGCCTTCGGCGTTGGGGAATGGCGCTCTGGCGTTGGCCTGGGCGAACAGGTTGACGTACGTGCGGTCGGTCAGGTTGTACACCCCGCCTTCCAGGCGACCGACCGGCAAGTACACGGAGCCGAGCAGGTCCACCAGTGTATAGCCTTCGATGTCGCGCCCGTTGTTGTCCTTGGCGGCAGCGTCGTAACTGGACAGGTGCATGCCTTGCAGACGCAGGGAGTAGTCGTCTTCGGTGTAGCCGACGAACAGCGTGGTTTTGGCCGGTGAAATGCGTGTCGCCGGCAGATCGATCCATTTCCCGTTCTGCTGGGTCTCGCCTTTGGCCCAGGCATAGGTGCCACCCACCGACCATTGATCGGTCGCGCGGTAGGTCAGGCTGTTTTCGATGCCGCGAACCCGCTCCTTCTGGTTGATCAGACGCAAGACACGGTCATTGGCATCGTAGAACTGAGTCACGTCCGAGGTGTTTTCATAGACGGTGACGTCGGCCTGCCACCGGTCCCAGTCACCGCGCCAGCCCAGCTCGTAGCTATCGACCTTGATGGCCTGGGCGTTGAGGCTCTGGATGTCGAAGGTGCTGTTCACGTCACGCAAGAAGCGCTGGATGTCCGGCAGCGAAAACCCCTGGCTGTAATTGGCGAAGACGTCCTGATGTTCGCTCAGGTGATAGACCGCGCCCAGGTTATAGAGCGTGGCGTCGTATTTGAGGGTGTCACCGGGCAGGATGGCACGTACGCCGGTCTGGACGATCTGACCGTAGGCGATGCTGTCGGAGACCTCGCTTTCGATCCATTCGCGGCGCACACCGCCACGCAAGGTCCAGTCACCGATGTCCCAGGACATCTGCCCGAACAGCGCCTTGGTGGTGGTTTCGATATCCGGGCCCAGCTCGTAAGTGGTGCCAGTCTTGGTGTAGGTCAGCCCTTTGAGGGTGTATTGGTCACCGCGCTGGCGGGAGCGTTCGTGATCATAGTCGGCGCCCCAGACCAGGTTGCCTGTGGCACTGCCAATGGCCGGCAACGGCGTGTCGATAGCCGCACGCAGGCCATACACATCCTGCACGCTGTTGTTGTCGGCGATCCCAGCCTTGCCCCGCGACAGGTCCGGGAAGAACAGCGCGTCGGCCCGGCGCCAGTAGCTTTCCAGTTGCAGGCCCTGACCGTAGAAGTCGTTGTCGGTGTAGTTGAGGTTGGCCGCCTGGTTATGGGTGTAGGGCTGGTCGTCGAGTTTCAGTCCTTTGACCGCCTCGGCCTCTTGCAGGTTTTTCGGGTTTTTTGTGTAGTCAGTGTCCTGCTGGTCCTTGTAGTCCTGCAGCGACAGGCTGAGTTTTTTATCGGCATCCAGTTCGTAACCGAAACGACCTTGCAGGTCATAGGTGTCGGTGTCCATGTTGCTGCCCTGGGACGTGTCCTGAGGGATGCGATTGCCATTGCCGTCGTACTGATCGTTGCGCTGGGTCAGGTCGGCGGACACGTACCAGTCCAGGGCATCCTTGCGCCCGGTCGCACTCTGAAAGGCCTCGTAGGCGAAACCCTTGCTGTTGAGGTTGTTGCCAGTGGTCAAGCCCAGTTTGCTGCTGTAGGCAAGGTCCTGCCCCTGGTTGCGCTTGGTGATGATGTTGATGATGCCGCCCGAAGCACCGGCGCCATAAATGCTGCTGGCGCCGGAAACCACCTCGATGCGTTCGATACTGGCCGGCGCAATGCTGTTGAGCTGGCGGAAGTTGTCACGCGTGGCGTTCTGCGACACGCCGTCGATCAACACCAGCATGTTGCGCCCGCGCAGGGTCTGGCCGAAGTTGCTCATCCCGCCGCTGGACGGCGCCAGGCCGGGAACCAGTTGCCCCAGGATGTCGGAGACCCGACGCCCGGCGCCACTCTGTTGGCGGATCTGTTGTTCGTCGATCACCTGGACCGAGCCTGGAATCGAGGCAATGGTCGCTTCGCTGCGCGTCGCGGAAACGACGGTGGCCTGCATGTTCAATGTGCCCGGTTGCTGGTCGGTGTCCTCGGCCCAGGCCTGGGCGCTGAAGGAGCCGAGTAGCGGAATCATCAAAGAAAGTTTGGTTCGGGTCATGAGTTGGTCTTTTTTTTAGTCGTGATAAGTGTGGGTAGACAAGATTGCGGGGTCAGGTGTGGAGGTGAATGAGCGCACCCAACGGATTCCGAAGGCAGCCAGTGCGTAGGTCAGCGCCACCAACCAGAAACTGTGGGCCAGGCCGACCAGCCCCATGCCGATCCCGCCGAGGACGGCACCGAGCAGAGCGCCAGCCTTGGCCGCGCTGTTGCCCAGGCCGAGGGCAAAACCCTGCTGGCTTGAAGACACGGTGTTGGCGATCAGCGCATAGGCGACGGGGAGCAGTGCGCCTTGCCAGATGCCCCAGACCAACCGGCTGACGAGAAAACCCAGCCATTCGTTAGCCAGTGCCGTGGCCGCGAGCGTCAGGGCGCAGAGCCAGGCAACGCCTTCGATGACGCGCAAGGTGTAAGCCGGCTGCCAGCGGTCGAACAGACGCCCCCACAGCGGGGCGGAGATGGCCAGGGTCGCGGCGCTCGCCGCGTAAGTGGCGCCGATCAGCCAGCCCGGTGCGTGCAGAATGTCGGCGACGTACAGCGCGTAGAAGGGTTGCGGCATCATCTTCGCGGCTTGAATCAACACGATCACCAACAGGATTCCACTGAGCCAGCCTTTAGGCAGGGCCACAGGCGCAACCGGTTTCTTCGTCGAGGCTCGCGCCTTGTCGGCCGGCAGGAAAAAGCTCCCCAGTGCACACAGCAGGCAAATCGCCGACGCGCCATAACAGAGCAGGGCAAACCCCGAGATATCCATCAGCCAACCGCCCAGTACCGGGCCGATCAACGAGCCGACGGCGGTCGCCGATTGCAGACGGGCCAGGGTGTGACCGCGCCGGGAACTGTCGCAGCAGGCCAGGGCATAGGCTTGCGCGGCGGCGAGAAATCCGGCCAATGCGCCTTGCATCACGCGAATGCCCACCAGCAGCCACGGGTCGAGGGTAATCGCCGCCAGCCCTTGGCACAGCGCAAGTGCCAGCAACGCCCGAACGATCATCGGCTTGTGCCCGGTGCGATCACCCAAGCGTCCCCACGCGGGCGTCAGCAGCATGGCCGCCAGCATCGGGCCGGCATACACCAGCGCCGATAGCAGCGCGGTGTAGTCGGCGCCCTCTGGCCCAAGCAGATGCTGGATCTGCAAGGGCCAGAACGGGCCGCTCATTTCCATGGCACCCATGGAGACAAACTGGATGACGATCAGCAGTCGCAACGCACGACCATCAGCGAGCATCGGCGATGGTTCGCAGCGGATTACTCAGGCGTCCGACGATGTCGGCGTGGCTGTCGTGCAAGCGCATGCGCATGAACGATTTGGCCGGCCAATCCTGTTCCAGCAGGGCCTGGCGTTCGCTTTCCCAGCGTGCCGGTTCGACGTGCTCGCGCACGCTCTCGAAGCACTGTTCGACGTGCGTGGCCAAGCGCTCCCAAAGGCTGTTTTCCGGCACGTTCCAGTGGCGGGCGCAGAGCAACGTCAACTCACCGAGGTGGCACATGAACGTGGTGTGCAGGAGCTTGTCGCGGACAAAACCAGCGTCGTCGTACAGGGTCATTTTCGGATCGTGCAACTGGATATCCAGACCCTTGGCGTGCAGGGTTTTGCGATCGATGCGAATGTCGCCGAAGTCACGCAGCAGCAGCCGATTCAACTGCCCGTCAGCACCCATCACCATGAAGCTGTTTTGCTGGTGCGCTTCGAACGCCACGCCATACATCAGGTAGATGCCCAGCAGGCTCGGGACGGCAATCGACAGGTAATCATCGAAGAACGCCAGCATGGCCTCGCTGTCGTCACGGCCCTGAGCCAGCTGCACCCAGTCACGCAGCAACGGTTGTTCGAATTCGTTGACGGCGAACAGGCTGCCGACCGGCACGGCCAGTTCGCCTTCTTGCAGCAGGGTCAGCGGGTTGTCGCGGTACAGCACGGCGGCATGTCGGGACCGTTCGTCATTGGCCGGTTGTGGCGCGTAGTGCACGCCGATGCGCTCCGGCACGATGTTCAGCAGGCGCTGAATCTGCGGTTCATGATCGAGAATCTGCAGTATCAGTTGGCTGATGCGCGGACCCATCCGGGCCGAGCGCGGCGACACGGTGCGCTGCACGCTGGTCAGTCGCAAGGCCACCGGCAATTTGACCATCGGCGCAACGCGGCTGGCCTCTGGTACGACCGTGCGGAAGGACATGGTCGGGTGGCCGGTGAAGGCAACGATGTCGGTGACGATCAGCAGGTTGTCGGCGATCTCGCCGGCGAACGAATTGGGCAGTTCTTCATTGGCTTGCCATGGGTGCGACGGCAGCGGGAGGTAGTCCGTTGCTTCCAGGCCCCGTTGCTGCAAATAGTGCTGCAATTGTTCGGCGGCCTGCGGGAAGTGGCCCTGCCACCAGTCCCAGTAATCGGCGGTGCCGGCCAGTGACTCGACGTATGTGTACTGACGGTGCAGGGCGCACAGCACAATCGGAAAACTCGCTTCGAATTCCGGTGAGAAAGCGATGACCTGCGCAGCGCTCAAGCCCAGTTTGGTCTTGTAGTTCGGATGCCAGGGGTGGCCGAGCGTGCCCCACTGTTCGAGCAGTGACGTCGGGTTCTGGTGGTCGGGGCTGGCTTTGAGCCAGGCGAACAGATTGTCGTTGTGCTCGGTGTCGATCTGCTCTCTCAGGCGCTCGGTCCATCCATGGTGGAACGCCAGGCACAGAGTGTCGTTGCTGTAGCTATCGTCCAGCTCGCGGGCCAGACGTTCCAGTACCTGCGGGGAGGCGGGCGGGTTGAGCTGAGTGCTGAGGTGAGCGAGCAGTTCGCTGGGCAACTGGATTTTCTGGGGCAGGCTGTCGGGGGTGTGCAGGACGACGCTGCCACGCACGTCCCAGCTGTTCATTCTTCCGCCCGTCAGGTGATCGAAGCAAAGCTGCGCACCGTCGCCAAGCGGCAGCCAGCAACGATTGTTGTCGTCGTATTCGCAGGCGTCGGAGTTGATCAGACCTTCGCGAAACAGCGCCTGGATCAGGCGTTGGAAGCAGCGCTGGGCGGCGGGCTCCAGGGCATTGCTCAAATGGTCGAGGGTGATGCGGTGGGACTGGAAGGCCGGAGTGCCGAGGGCTTCGCTCCAATTTGAGAGCAATTGCTGCTGTTTTTGCGTGTAAGCGCGCATCAAGTCCGACTCCTTCAGGACAGTGGTTTAGCTGAATGCGCGCAGAGAATACATTTTTCAAATATTAATGCAAATGATAGCGATTGCTACTTGTGATGTGGGAAGCTCCTTTTCAGAGTCTGGCCTGGGGTTTGCTCAAGACCATGTAGTGCTTGCCTACCTTTTGCGCATAGTGCTCCACCACGTGCTGACATAACGTCACGATCTCTTCGACCCACTCAACGCCCACCCGCCACGACACCACCACCTGCAAGTCGGGTGGTCGTTGATCGATGTCCAGCAAGGTCAATTCGTCGCGCGCCAGTTCCTCGGCCACCAGCACCGGCGGCAATGCGCCGATGCCAAAGCCGTCGCGCAGCAGCCGGGTAATCGCCGACACCGAGTTCACGCAGTTCAGACGTGGCGCCGTTACGCCATTGGCCTGCATCAGGGCGAGCACTTCCTGATGCGGGTGAGAGTTTTTCGAGTAGGTAATGATCCGCTCTTTCGCCAGATCGGCGACGCCTGAATACTCACGGTTGTACAGGGAATTGCTGGCGACAATCCAGCCCATGGGGTGGCTGGCCAGTTCCAGGCTGCGCACGCTTTCCTGGCGCAGCAGGTCGGTTTGCAGGATCACGTCGAGAAAGCCTTTTTGCAGCTGATCGCAGAGGTTCAGCGAGGTATCGGCCACCAGCTCGATTTCCACCAGCGGGTAGTGATCGGTCATCTGCGCCACCAACGGGCTGAGCCAGGTGTGGATTACCGTGTCCATCACGCCGATGCGCACCCGTCCGGCCTTGCTCGAACGGGTCTCGATCGACTGCTTGAGTGCTTGCATGGTGTCCATCATCTGCTCGGCGTAATCAAGCACTTTCAGGCCTTCCGGCGTCAGGCTCACACCGCGCGAATCGCGCAGAAACAGCTTTACCCCGAGCTCGCCCTCAAGCACTGCGATGCGGCTGGAAATCGAGGCCTGGGTGGTGAAGAGCTTGTCGGCGGTCAGGCGGAAACTCTTGAGTCGGGCGACCCAGACGAAGGTCTCGAGAAACTTCAGGTTCATGGGATAAGGATTTCTTATGTCTAAGGCGGGTTTTTATTAGTTGGACGCAGCAGGGGCGCGCGTCCAAAAATCGACGCATCCGGTTCCCACGATAGGCGTCGTCGGGGCTCAGAACAATACCAATAAAATCAGCGCGGAGATTTGCCATGAGTGCGCCCGACACCACCGCCATTCCGAAAGCCTCGGCCCGTCCGGGACCTTTCGACTGGTATCGCAATATCAATCAGCAGGAACGCCGCACCTTCTGGAGCTGCAAGATCGGCTATGGCCTGGACGGCATGGACACCCAGATGCTCAGCTTCGTGGTGCCGACCCTGATTGCCATGTGGGGCATCACCACCGGCCAGGCCGGGCTGATTCACACCAGCACGCTGATCGCTTCGGCCATCGGTGGCTGGGTGGCGGGGATTCTCTCCGACCGCATTGGTCGTGTGCGCACCTTGCAACTGACCGTGCTGTGGTTTGCCTTCTTCACCTTCCTCTGCGGCTTTGCCCAGAGCTACGAGCAACTGCTGATTGCCCGCACGTTGATGGGTTTCGGTTTCGGCGGCGAGTGGACGGCCGGCGCGGTGCTGATCGGCGAGGTGATTCGTGCCCAGGACCGTGGCAAGGCTGTGGGCATGGTGCAATCCGGCTGGGCGCTGGGTTGGGGGCTGACCGCGATTCTGTATGCGCTGCTGTTCTCGGTATTGCCACCGGAAGACGCCTGGCGCGCGCTGTTCATCCTCGGCATCGTGCCGGCAGTCTTCGTGATATTCGTCCGCCGTCTGGTCAAGGACCCGGAAATCTATCGTGAAGCCAAAGCCAGACAGGAGCCGAGCAATCCGTCGAAGTTCTACGAGATCTTCGCCCCCGGCATGCTCTTCACCACGATTCGTGCATCGTTGCTAACCACCGGCGCGCTGGGCGGCTACTACGCGATCACGTCCTGGCTGCCGACTTTTCTAAAAAACGAGCGCGGTTTGAGCGTACTCGGCACCGGCGGTTATCTGGCGATGGTGATCATCGGGTCCTACGTCGGTTACGTCATCAGCGCTTATTTGACTGACATCCTCGGACGTAAAAAGAACTTCATCCTGTTCGCCGTCGGCTCGTTCACCATTGTCTTGCTGTACACGCAACTGCCGGTCAGCAACGGCGTGATGCTGTGGCTGGGCTTTCCGCTGGGCTTCTTCGCCTCGGGGATCTTCAGTGGCATGGGCGCGTTTCTGACCGAATTGTTCCCTACCCGCATTCGCGGTTCGGGCCAGGGTTTTTGCTACAACATCGGCCGGGCGCTGGCGGCGTTGTTCCCGCTGCTGATCGGCCTGCTCAGCCAGACCGTGCCGCTGAGTGTAGGCATCGGTGCCTTTGCGGCGGTTTCCTACGGCGTGGTGATCCTCGCGGCCCTGAGCCTGCCGGAAACCCGTGGCAAGCAACTCGACGCCCAGTAACTGATAACCTGCGGGACTGTCTTACAGATATGTCCCGCAGCTGAAAAGAATAAAGCCTACAGGAGTGTTCAGCGTGAGCCGCCTGCTATTGAACTGCGACATCGGCGAGAGTTTCGGCAGCTGGACCATGGGTCTGGACGCGGAAATCATGCCCTTCATCGATTGCGCCAACATCGCCTGCGGTTTTCACGCCGGCGACCCGAGCATCATGCGCAAGACCGTCAGCCTGGCCTTCAGCCACGGTGTGCAAGTTGGCGCGCATCCGGCCTATCAGGACCTGGTGGGGTTCGGCCGTCGCTCCATGGCCTATGCCACCCAGGAACTTCAAGACATTCTGCATTACCAGATCGGCGCCCTCGACGGCATCTGCCGAGCCCAGGGCGGACGGGTCAGTTACGTCAAACCCCATGGCGCGATGTACAACGACATGATGGCCAACCCGGCGCAATTACGCGCTGTGCTGCAAGCGGTAGCGTCCTATGACCGCAGCCTGCCGCTGATGTTGATGGCGACCCGCGACAACAGTGCGGCCCAACAACTGGGCGATGAATACGGCGTGACCCTGTGGTTCGAGGCGTTCGCCGACCGCGCTTACGACAGCGCCGGCAGGCTGGTGTCACGACAACTGCCGGGAGCGGTGCATCACGATCCGGAAAAAATCATCGAGCAGGCGCTGACCATCGCCCGTGGCGATCCGCTCACCGCCAGCGACGGCAGCGCCCTGCATTTGCAGGCCAATACCCTGTGCGTGCACGGCGACAACGCCAGTTCGGTCGCTGCCGTGCAACGCATCCGTGAAGCCTTGAACCGGCAGAGCGCGTCATGAAGCTGCGGGTAGAAGTGGTGGCGCTGGATTGCCTGATGGTGCGCCTGTTCGATGAAATTGCCGAATCCAACATGCCGTGGATGCTGGCAGCCAGTGAAAGTCTGCGCACGGCGTTCGCCGGGCATCTGATCGATCTGGTGCCGTCCTACACCACCTTGATGGTGCATTACGACTTGACCGCGCTGAGTCCCGCCCAGGCCCGGGAATTGATTGCCCAGGCGCTGATCGATCTGTCGCCCAATGCGCGTACGCGCGGTACCTGCCATGTGTTGCCGGTGTGGTACGACTTGAGCGTTGGTCCGGAATTGAACCTGTTGTCGCAACGCAGCGGGTTGGCGGTGGAGGAGGTGATCCGTCGTCACTGCGAGCGTGAATATCAGGTGTTCGCCTTGGGCTTTGCGCCGGGCTTCGCCTTCATGGGACTGGTAGAAGAGGTGCTCGCCGCGCCGCGTCTGAACACGCCACGCAAGAAAGTCGCGGCCGGCAGTGTCGGCATCGCCGAACGGCAGACGGCGGCTTACCCGGTGGTGTCGCCGGGGGGCTGGAATTTGATCGGCCGCACGCCGGCCAAATTGTTCGATCGCCACCGTGACGGCTACAGCCTGATGCAACCCGGTGACACCGTACGGTTCGAAGCGGTCGGCCATGCCGAATTCATTAACCTGGGCGGTGACGATACGCCACTGGAGGCCCAGGCATGAGCTGTCTGATGATTGAAGCGAGTACGGCGCTGTGCCTGTTGCAGGATGCCGGGCGTTTCGGCGTGCGGCATCTGGGCGTGACCCAGGGTGGAGCCGCCGATTGGCGTTCGATGTCGTGGGCCAACTGGCTGCTGGGCAACGGGCTGGATGCGACGGTGATTGAAATCACCCTCGGCGGGTTCACTGTCGTGGCCGAGGATGATTGCGTGTTGGCGCTGGCCGGAGCGGATTTGGGTGCGCAGGTGGATGGCGAGGCGTTGGCCCCGTGGCGCAGTTTCAGGCTGCACAAAGGTCAGCGTTTGCAATTCACCCGGCCGTTGCTCGGGGCCAGGGCTTATCTGGCGGCGCCGGGTGGGTTTGATGCACCGAAAGTGCTGGGCAGCAGCGCGACGGTGGTCCGTGAGGAGCTCGGCGGCCTGGACGGAATGGGCCATGCGCTGGGTAAAGGCGCGTCCTTGAGCTATTCGGGGAGCTCGCTGGTATTGCTGCGCGAGTTGCCGAGCCAATGCATACCGGATTTCACCGGCGACCCAGTGCTGGATCTGGTGCTCGGTGCACAGATTGGAGAGTTCAGCGGGCAGAGCCTGTTCGACGCGTTCAACAGCGTGTGGAGCCTCGACAGCCGAGCCGACCGGATGGGGGTTCGCCTGTTGGGCACGGCGCTGCAGTACCAGGGCAAACCGATGATTTCCGAAGGTATCCCGCTGGGGGCTGTTCAGGTACCGCCCGACGGGCAGCCGATTGTGTTGCTCAATGATCGGCAGACCATCGGTGGTTATCCGCGATTGGGGGCGTTGACACCGTTGGCGCTGGCGCGGCTGGCGCAGTGTTTGCCGGGGGCGCGGGTGCGGTTGCGGCCGGTGGTGCAGGATGTCGCTCATCGTGAGCATGTCGAGTATTTGCAGCGCTTCACACACCGCTAAAAGCTTCGTCGGATCGCCGCCCGGAGCAAGCCCGCTCCCACATTTGATCTGTGTCGTGCACAAAACCAATGTGGGAGCGGGCTTGCTCGCGAAGAGGCCTTCACAGGCGACGAATTTCTACTTGGAAAGAAACCGCATCCCTTCTTCCAACCCGCGAAGAGTCAGCGGATACATCTGGTCCTCGATCAAATCCCGCACGATATTGGTCGACGAGGTATAGCCCCAGGTGTCCTTCGGATACGGGTTGATCCAGATGAGCTTCTTGTACTTCTCCTTGAACCGCTGCATCCACACGTAACCTGCTTCTTCGTTCCAGTGCTCGACGCTGCCGCCCGCCTGGGTGATTTCGTAGGGCGCCATGGCGGCGTCGCCGATGAAGATCACTTTGTAGTCGGCGCCGTACTTGTGCAGCAGGTCCATGGTCGAGGTGCGCTCGGAGGTGCGGCGCATGTTGTTCTTCCACACCGATTCATAAATGAAGTTGTGGAAGTAGAAGTACTCCAAGTGCTTGAACTCGGTCTTGCAGGCCGAGAACAATTCCTCGCAAATCTTCACATGGGCGTCCATCGAGCCGCCGATGTCGAACAGCAGCAACAGCTTGACGGTGTTGCGCCGCTCCGGCCGCATCTGGATGTTCAGCAGGCCGGCATCCTTGGCGGTGTGGTCGATGGTGCCATCGATGTCCAGTTCTTCCGCCGCGCCCTGACGGGCGAACTTGCGCAAGCGCCGCAGGGCGACCTTGATGTTGCGCGTGCCCAGTTCGACAGAATCGTCGAGGTTCTTGTATTCGCGCTGGTCCCAGACCTTGGCCGCCTTGCCCTGGCGCTTGCCGGCATCGCCGACCCGAATGCCTTCCGGGTTGAAACCGCCGGAACCGAACGGGCTGGTGCCACCGGTGCCGATCCACTTGTTGCCGCCGGCGTGGCGTTCCTTCTGTTCTTCGAGGCGTTTCTTGAACTCTTCGATCAGCTTGTCCAGGCCACCCAGGGACTGGATCGCCGCCCGCTCTTCGTCGGTCAGCGAGCGTTCGAACTCCTTGCGCAGCCAGTCTTCGGGAATCAGCGCTTGCAGGTGGTCGTCGAGCTTTTCCAGACCGTTGAAGTAGGCACCGAAGGCTCGGTCGAACTTGTCGAAATGCTTTTCATCCTTCACCAGAATCGTCCGGGACAGGTAGTAAAACTCGTCCATGTCGGCGAAGGTCACGCGCTGTTTCAACGCGTTGATCAGGTCCAGAAGCTCGCGTACCGAAACCGGCACCTTGGCTGCACGCATTTCATTGAACAGGTTGAGCAACATGGCATCAGTCTCTTAGCGGGTGCCGCGACGGCTCATGAACGCCAGACGCTCCAGCAGTTGCACGTCCTGTTCGTTTTTCACCAGCGCCCCGGCCAGCGGCGGGATGGCCTTGGTCGGATCGCGTTCACGCAGCACCGCTTCGCCGATGTTGTCGGCCATCAGCAGCTTCAGCCAGTCCACCAGTTCGGAGGTCGATGGCTTTTTCTTCAGGCCCGGCACCTTGCGCACGTCGAAGAACACGTCCAGCGCTTCGCTGACCAGGTCTTTCTTGATGTCCGGGTAATGCACGTCGACGATCCGCTGCATCGTGACGCGATCCGGGAAGGCGATGTAGTGGAAGAAGCAGCGGCGCAGGAACGCGTCCGGCAGCTCTTTCTCGTTGTTGGAAGTAATGATGATGATCGGGCGTTTCTTGGCCTTGATGGTCTCGTCGATCTCGTAAACGTAGAACTCCATCTTGTCGAGTTCTTGCAGCAGGTCGTTGGGGAACTCGATATCGGCCTTGTCGATTTCGTCGATCAGCAGGATCACCCGCTCCTCGGACTCGAAAGCTTCCCAGAGCTTGCCCTTTTTCAGGTAGTTGCGAACGTCGTGAACCTTTTCCGTGCCCAGTTGCGAGTCGCGCAGGCGGCTGACCGCGTCGTACTCGTACAGGCCTTGATGGGCCTTGGTGGTGGATTTGATGTGCCAGGTAATCAGCTTGGCGCCAAAGGATTCGGCCAGTTGCTCGGCGAGCATGGTCTTGCCGGTGCCCGGTTCGCCCTTGACCAGCAACGGCCGCTCCAGGGTGATGGCGGCGTTGACCGCCAGCTTCAGGTCATCGGTGGCGACGTAGGCCTGGGTGCCTTCGAACTTCATCTGCTAATCCTCGAACGGTAACGCCGACCTGAACGAGGCAGGGCGGGGGGCGCAATAAAAGAGTCAGCCCCGACTATAACGCGGTGCCCGGTCGACTGTGAACGCAGACGGCTTATTCAGTCTCTGAATGGGGCGTCACATCTTGACTCAGTCTCGGCTGCTGGCCAGTATTGAGCTATCGCCATTTTGGCGATAGCTTGCCGGGCATGTCTACTAAATACCGATTTCGAGATACATATCGCATTCAATTGCGCGAAAAGGATCATCCACCGCCTCACGTTCATCTAACTGGTGGCGGGCTGGACGTCATGCTCAGCCTGGAAACCGTCGAGGTGATGGTAGGCAGGGCTCCGCCCCTGATCATCAGGGAAGCACTGGATTGGGTCAGGGCCCATCAGGCGCAACTGCTCGAGGACTGGAAACGATGTTACCCATGAAACGACCACGACTGCTGGCCGTACAGGCACTGCCGGAGTATCGCCTGGCGTTGACCTTTATTGACGGCCAGCAACTGACTCTCGACCTGAGCCGGGATTTGCTGGCCTTACCAGGCTTGCAACCACTGCAGGGACGCGCGTTCGATGGCGCGGCTCTGGCTGATGATGGCTGGTGCGTCGAGTGGCCTGAGCAGGACATCCAGATTGGTGCAGACACGTTGTACCTGGATGCGATCGCACAAAATGCCTGCGACGAAAATACCCGGATCTTCATCGACTGGCGCGCTCGCACCGGGCTGTCACTCACACAGGCCGCCGAGGCACTGGGGATCAGTACCCGCAGCATCAGTCGTTACAGCCGTGGCAAGGAAGCGGTGCCGCGGTCCCTGGCACTGGCCTGTCTTGGGTGGGATTTCTTGCAGTTGCAAGCGAACGCGCCGCGGGCGGCCGAGGAAACAGGCCGCTACATCATCACGCGCAAAAATTAACCGGCATCCGGCTTGGGCCGTTCATACCGCGCATTGAACGCCTGGATGAATCCATTGCGTAAAATCTGCAAAAAAGCCTGAAACGCGCTGATATCTTGCTGATGCACGTTGCCGTGCAGTTCGACTTTTGTCGCAAACTGGTTTTTGCCCTGGTTTTTCAACACGGTCTCGGTGCCGCCGACGAGGGCTTCCCAAATCGAGCGGAACAGCCCTTTGTCCTCGCATTGCACATCCTGCTGCCAATTGAACACATCAACATCGCGCAGCAGTGGCTTGATATAGCCGGTCAGTCGTCCCTTGTTGGCTGAGGCTTCGATCACCACGTCGCCATGGCCGGCATTGAAGTCGAACTTGCCGTAGGCTGCGGCGAAGTCGTTCAAGCGCTTGAGCTCGATATCCGTGGTGCGCAAGCGAAACTCGAAGTCTTCGAAGTCGCTCAAGGGATCGAAAGTGGCCGTGGTTTCCAGTGGCGCGTGCCCCAGCAGCAGGGCTTTGCCTTCGAAGCGCGCATCACGCTTGCCTTTGGTGTCGACCACGTTGGTCAGGTTGTAGAGGTTGGCATCCACGTTTGTGGCATTCATGTTCACAGGTGGTTTGGAGTTGAAGTTGCGAAAACTGATCTTGCCGTCGTTGATCCGCACTTCGTTCAGGGTAATGGGCAGCAGCTTGCCTAATTGTGCACGCCAGTCGGTACCCTCGCCGGTCTGGGAATTTTGCTTGTTGGCCCCGCCATCGACGAAGTTGACCTCGGGATTGATGAACTGCACCTCGGCTACTACCGCCCGGTCGTACCACAGCGAATGCCAACTGACCGAGAGGTCGATCAACGGCGCGTTGACGAAAGGCACCGGAACCTTGCCATCGATCTTGACGATTTTCAGTCCGTTGATTTTGTAGGCCCCGCGCCACAGGGCCAGGTCCACGTCGGTGATTTGGCCGCGGTAGTCGCCCATGTTCGCCAGTCGCTCATTGAGGTAGTCGCGCACCAGATAGGGCAAGGCGATGTGGAGCGCTATCAGCAACAGAACGAGGCCGATGAGGGTCCGCAGGGGCCAACTGTATCGACGTTTCATGGCGGCAAATCTCTGACGATCTAAAGCCATTGACTGCACTGATAAGCGGACGTTCGACCTGACTGGACGCCTGCGGGCAAGAGGGCTTACCTTGATGCCCTATTTCAATGCTGTCGTTAAGGACCCAGCCATGAGCCGCATTTTCGCTGACAACGCCCACTCCATCGGCAACACGCCGCTGGTGCAGATCAATCGCATTGCGCCGCGTGGTGTGACCATTCTGGCCAAGATCGAAGGGCGCAACCCGGGTTACTCGGTCAAGTGCCGGATCGGCGCGAACATGATCTGGGATGCCGAGGGTAGTGGCAAACTCAAGCCGGGCATGACCATCGTCGAACCCACCTCCGGCAATACCGGCATCGGCCTGGCCTTCGTGGCCGCCGCCCGTGGCTACAAACTGATGCTGACCATGCCGGCGTCCATGAGTATCGAACGCCGCAAGGTGCTCAAGGCTCTGGGTGCCGAACTGGTGTTGACCGAGCCGGCCAAAGGCATGAAGGGCGCCATCGAGAAAGCCGGTGAAATCGTTGCCGGCGACCCGTCGAAGTACTTCATGCCGGCGCAATTCGACAACCCGGCCAACCCGGCCATCCACGAAAAAACCACCGGCCCGGAAATCTGGAACGATACCGACGGCGCGGTCGACGTGCTGGTGGCAGGCGTCGGAACCGGTGGAACCATCACCGGGGTTTCACGCTATATCAAGAATACCCAGGGCAAGCCGATACTCTCGGTAGCGGTGGAGCCGGCGGTGTCGCCGGTGATCACCCAGGCCCTGGCCGGTGAAGAAATCAAGCCGAGCCCGCACAAGATCCAGGGCATTGGTGCCGGTTTTGTGCCGAAGAACCTCGATTTGTCGATCGTCGATCGGGTGGAACTGGTCAGCGACGAAGAGTCCAAGGCCATGGCCTTGCGCTTGATGCAGGAAGAAGGAATTTTGTGCGGGATTTCCTGCGGCGCTGCCATGGCAGTGGCTGTAAGACTGGCGGAGACCCCGGAAATGCAGGGTAAGACCATCGTCGTGATCCTGCCGGATTCCGGTGAGCGTTACCTGTCGAGCATGCTGTTCAGTGATCTGTTTACCGAGCAGGAGAATCAACAGTAAGCGCTGAACATTGGCGGGTCGTGGCTGGCGGTGATGGTTGAGGCGTTGTCGCGGGTTGCGATCCATTGAACTGGTCCGGTTGATGATGGATTTGCATCAGCCGGCGATCAGGCACCTTATGTTAAGAAAAGCTTTGTTGCACATTCATTAACATTGAATGTTGAAAAGTGCAGGTTTTCACCGGGTCGGTAGTGTTTATCATGCTGGCAGCCATGTCGGGCAATGGACGTGGTGGCATATCGTTTATCTTCAAAGGAGTTGTTGATGACCTTATCGTTTGCCGCGAAGGCCTCGTTGTTGCTGCTGTTTCTCGGCAGCACCCTCTATGTGCATTTACGCGGCAATGCGCGTCTGCCGGTTTTGCGCCAGTTCGTTAACCATTCGGCACTGTTCGCACCCTATAACGCCTTGATGTACCTGTTTTCCAGTGTGCCTTCGAAACCGTATCTGGATCGCAGCAAGTTCCCGGAACTGGATGTGCTCAAGGACAACTGGGAGGTGATTCGCGACGAAGCGATGCACTTGTTCGACGAGGGGTATATCCGCGTGGCGGCAAAAAACAACGACGCCGGTTTTGGCTCGTTCTTCAAGAAGGGCTGGAAGCGTTTCTATCTCAAGTGGTATGACAAACCGCTGCCTTCCGCCGAAGCCTTGTGCCCGAGAACCGTGGAACTGGTCAGTAGCATTCCCAGTGTCAAAGGCGCCATGTTCGCGCTGCTGCCGGGCGGCAGCCACCTCAACCCGCATCGCGATCCGTTTGGCGGCTCCCTGCGTTATCACTTGGGACTGTCCACCCCCAATTCCGATGATTGCCGCATCTTTGTCGACGGGCAGGTTTACGCCTGGCGCGATGGTGACGATGTGATGTTCGACGAGACCTACGTGCACTGGGTCAAGAATGAAACACAAAAGCCCCGAGTCATCCTGTTCTGCGATATCGAACGTCCGCTGAGCAATCGCTTCATGACCTGCATCAATCGCAGTATCAGTGCCTGGCTGGGTCGCGCCACCGCCCCTCAGAACCTGGACGACGAGCGTGTGGGCGGGATCAACCAGGCCTACGCCTGGAGCAAGAGCTCCAGCGATAAATTCAGTGGTGTGATCAAGCAATGGAAGCGGCGCAACCCCAAGGCCTACCGTGTACTACGTCCAGTGCTGGCGGTGGTGGTGCTGACGTTGTTGGGGTATTGGTTGTTTGGCTGAAGCCGGTTTCAGAATAAAAGAACCGCTCGTTGTGAGCGGTTTTTTTTTTTGCTTGCGAGTTTTAAGGGCGTCCGGCGAGAAGGCTAGGTTCTTCGCCGTCGATGCCTGTTACAAGTATTTTTAGAAGACGCTGCTGACTGGCAGTCAGCTCTACAGCGGCGGTCTTTTTTTCCGTAAGACGCGAGCTTTTCCTTGTGGGGGATTTTTTGATTACTTTGCGCATTTTCCCTCCGCTGCTGGTTATTAATTGAACACTTTTCACGATGCAAGGTTCTCCAGGGTTTTGACAAGACGGCCTTCGTATTACCGCCAGGCGTTGGCATCTCGGGCTGATCAGCTGCCTTCTGCTGTTCCCCATGCCTGCCTGATGTTTCGTTTCGTCATCGCCCTATGCGGTCTGGTGTTGCTGGTGCCGTTGCTCAAGCTGAAATTGCCCAAGGGCGGCAAACCGATGCTGTATGCGATGACTACCGGTGTGGTGTTGTTGGGGGCTTATCAGATTTTCTATCTGCTGGCCCTCGACCTTAAAGTCACCCCCGGGGTGATGGCGACCATCATGGGCGTGCAGCCGATCCTCACCGTGGTGATGATGGAGCGCCAGCGTTCCTGGCGCCGGATGTTCGGCCTGGCCCTGGGGCTGACCGGGTTGATCATGGTGGTCTATCAGGGCATCGGTCTGGCCGGGATGTCGTTGGCCGGGATGCTGTACGGGTTGCTGGCGCTGTTGAGCTTGTTCGGCATGCTGTTGATCATCGTCGGTCTGGTATTCGTCTTCCGTAAAACCGCGTAATTGCAAGGAAGCCCGACAAGGCCTGGAGCAATGCTCCGGGCCTTTGTGATTTTTGGCGTCTGATCAGCCGCCTTCGCGGGCAAGCCCGCTCCCACAGTGATTGATGTCGTACACGGATTTTGCGTACAACACGGAACCCTGTGGGAGCGGCGGTGCGGCGATCCGACTTGCCCGCGAAGGCGTCATCCGCAACGCAACAGTTCTATCGGTCAGCCACCAATTGCGGTTTCACAGCAGCCGGCTTCAACACCAGCCACAACGCCAGCGCAATCAACAACCCGCCATAGATATGCGCCATCGACAGCGGCTCATCGAGAAACAATGCCCCCCACAACACACCGAACAGCGGGATCAAAAAGGTCGTAGTCATCGATTTCACCGGACCAATCGAGCTCAGGAGCCGGAAGTAAATAATGTACGCAAATGCCGTGCATCCCAGGCCCAACCCCAGCAACGAGAGCCAGACACTCCAGCCGCCCCAGGTCGCGGGTGGTTGGTTGATCACGCTGTAGCCGAACAGCGGCAGCAGGAACAACGTCGCGCCGAGCATGCTGCCCACTGCCGACAAACGGCTGTCGAGACCACCGGCCTGATCGAGCCAGCGGCGGGCCAGAAACCCCGCAAATCCGTAGCAAGTGGTCGCGAGCAGGCAGGCGACGGCACCCATCAGCAGTTTCAGATCGAACGCCACCGGACCGGCTCGGGTCAGCACGCCCACGCCGAACAGCCCCAGGAACACGCCGCCGAGTTTGGCGCCAGTGAGCCTTTCATGGAAAAACAGGCCGCCAATCAGCACGCCCATCAAGGGGGTCGTGGCATTGAAAATCGACGAGTAACCGGCCGGCAGCACCTGTGCGGCCACCGAATAGAGCGTCGCCGGAATCCCGGAGTTGATCACCCCGAGCAGCATCACGGTCTTGAGTTTGCCCTTGAAATCCCAACTGATGCGCATCAGGCCGAGAATCACCAGCAGTCCGGCAGCGGCTATCGATACACGGAAAAAAGCGGTAGGAATGCTGCCGATCACCGGGGCGATGATGCGCATGAACAGAAAACTCGCACCCCAAATGGCCGCCAGGGACAGTAAACGGAAAATATCGACGGGGTTCACAGCGAGGTCCTTCCTTGGGGGAGGGGCGAAAGTGTTGCTGAGTGTGTGATCGATGGCAACCGAAAACCGGGCATTTAATTCACCCGGAAAATTACGCTTCTCCTGCACCCGGTTCACTGGCTAAGCTCAAGCCTCCCGAATTCCCGCAGAGGTCTCACCATGCCGCAGCAATGGCCAGCCGCCGACATCGCCCGCTTGATCCTCGATGGCTTTGACGATTACCGCGAGCATTTTCGCCAGATCACCGACGGCGCCCGGGCTCGCTTCGAACAGGCAAGGTGGCAAGAGACGCAATCGGCGTCGGCGGCACGGATCAACCTGTACGAAGACAAGGTCGGTGAAACGGTGGAGCGACTGCGCACCGCGTTTGACGCCGACACGCTGGACGTCAGCTGCTGGCCGCTGGTCAAAAGCGCCTACATCAGCCTGATCGACCTGCGCTTCGACGATGAACTGTCCGAGACCTGGTACAACTCGATTTTCTGCGGGCTGTTCAGCCATGACCTGATCAGCGATGGCTGCATGTTCATCCACACCACCCGGCCGAGCCTGCGCCGTGCCCGGGCCGCGCAAACCCGCACCTACAAGCCGCAAGGCCAATTGTCGGCCATGCTCGCCAGCATCTTCGCCGACTACCGCTTCAGTGAGGATTACGCCGACCTGTCCGGTGACCTGAAACGCCTCGACGCGCAGTTGCGCGAGAACCTGCCGGATTGGGTGTGCAAGGACCCGGAGCTGAGCGTCGAGCTGTTTTCCTCGGTGCTGTACCGCAATAAAGGCGCGTACCTGGTGGGGCGCATCTACACCGCCGACGAACAATGGCCGCTGGCGATTCCATTGCTGCACCTCGAGGGTCGCGGCATCCAGATCGATGCGCTGATCACCGATGAGGCGGACGTGTCGATCATCTTCTCGTTCACCCGCTCGTATTTCATGGTGGATGTGCCGGTGCCGGCAGAGTTCATCGGCTTCCTGCGGCGTATCCTGCCGGGCAAGCACATTGCCGAGCTGTACACCTCGATTGGCTTCTACAAGCACGGCAAGTCGGAGTTCTACCGGGCGCTGATCAATCACCTGGCCAACACCGACGACCAGTTCATCATGGCCCCCGGCGTGCGCGGCATGGTCATGAGCGTGTTCACCCTGCCGGGTTTCAACACCGTGTTCAAAATCATCAAGGACCGTTTCTCGCCGTCGAAAAACGTCGACCGCGCCACCGTGATCGAAAAGTACCGCCTGGTGAAAAGCGTCGACCGGGTCGGACGCATGGCCGATACACAGGAGTTCGCCGACTTCCGTTTCCCGCTGAGCAAGTTCGATCCGGCGTGCCTGGAAGAACTGCTGGAGGTCGCGTCGTCCACGGTGTCGGTGGAAGGCGACACGGTGCTGATCCGCCACTGCTGGACCGAGCGCCGCATGACCCCGCTGAACCTGTATCTGGAAAACGCCAACGAGGCGCAGGTACGCGAAGCCCTGGAAGACTACGGGCTGGCGATCAAGCAACTGGCGGCGGCCAACATCTTTCCCGGCGATATGCTGCTGAAGAACTTCGGCGTCACCCGTCACGGTCGTGTGGTGTTCTACGACTACGACGAGATCTGCTTCCTCACCGAGGCCAACTTTCGCCATATCCCGCTGCCTCGCACCCCGGAAGATGAAATGGCGTCCGAACCGTGGTACTCGATCGGGCCGCTGGACGTGTTCCCGGAAGAGTTTCCGCCATTCCTGTTTGCCGATTTCGGGCAACGCAAGTTGTTCGATCAGTTGCATGGCGAGCTGTACAACGCCGACTACTGGAAAAGCCTGCAGGAAGCGATTCGGGCGGGGAAGGTGATTGATGTGTTTCCGTATCGGCGTAAAGGCCTGGACAACGAGTAGTTCTCACCGACGCCATCGCGAGCAAGCTCGCTCCCACATTTGACTGCAGAGTGCCCCGATTTTGTGGTCGCCATAGATCCAGTGTGGGAGCGAGCTTGCTCGCGATCGGCCGCGCAGCGGTCGTAAAATCTGCGACAATCGCCCCCCTTGCGCCACTAGACGACTGAATTGCGTACCCGATGACCGACGAATCGCCCTCCATCGACAAACTGCTGAAAAACCTCGATCACGCCATGCTCGCCGACCGCCACCGGCTGCGGCGGCAGTTGCTTGAGCTGCGCAAGAAACCCGACGAGGCCAGGCTGGGCCAGTGGGTGACGCGGATGCAGGCGTCCTGTGAGCAAGTGCTGGCGCGCAAGGCCAGCCTGCCGGTGATTCGTTACGACGACAGTCTGCCGATTGCCGCCAAACGCGACGAAATCAAAAAGGCGCTGGAAAAGCATCAGGTGCTGATCATCGCCGGTGAGACCGGCTCGGGTAAAACCACCCAGTTGCCGAAGATCTGCCTGGAAATCGGTCGCGGCCAGCATGGCCTGATCGGCCACACCCAGCCGCGCCGGATCGCGGCGCGCAGTGTCGCCAGCCGGGTCGCCGAAGAGCTTGGCACGCCGCTGGGCGCGCTGGTCGGCTATCAGGTGCGCTTCGAGGATCAGAGCGATTCCAGCACCCTGATCAAGCTGATGACCGACGGTATCCTGCTGGCGGAAACCCAGAACGACCGCTACCTGGAACGCTACGACACGATCATCGTCGACGAAGCCCACGAGCGCAGCCTCAACATCGACTTCCTGCTGGGCTACCTGAAAACCCTGCTGCCGCGTCGTCCCGACCTGAAGGTCATCATCACTTCGGCGACCATCGACCTGGAGCGCTTCTCCAAGCACTTCGATGACGCGCCGATTGTCGAGGTGTCCGGCCGCACCTACCCGGTGGACACCTGGTATCGCCCGCTGACACTTGAGCAGGACGAAGAGGGCAACCGCGTCGAGGACGACCTGACGGTGGATCAGGCGATCCTCGCCACCCTCGATGAAATCGCCGCCTATGAGCGCAGTGAGCGCCGCAGTCCCGGTGACGTGCTGGTGTTCCTGCCCGGTGAGCGCGAGATTCGTGACGCTGCCGACATGCTGCGCAAGGCCCAACTGAAACACACCGAAATCCTGCCGTTGTACGCGCGCTTGTCGCCAGCCGAGCAACAGCGGATTTTCCAGTCGCACCCAGGGCGTCGCGTGGTACTGGCGACCAACGTCGCGGAAACCTCGCTGACCGTACCGGGCATTCGCTACGTGATCGACAGCGGTACGGCACGCATCAGCCGCTACAGCTACCGAGCCAAGGTCCAGCGCCTGCCCATCGAAGCCATTTCCCAGGCCAGCGCCAACCAGCGTAAGGGCCGCTGCGGACGGGTCGAGCCGGGCATCTGCGTGCGGCTGTACAGCGAAGAGGATTTCCTCGGTCGCCCGGAATTTACCGATCCGGAAATCCTGCGCACCAACCTCGCGGCGGTCATTTTGCAGATGCTGCATCTGCGCCTTGGCGAGGTCAGCGCTTTCCCGTTCATCGAGCCGCCGGATGGCAAGGCCATCAGCGACGGGTACAACCTGCTGCAAGAACTCTCGGCGGTGGACCGCAACAGTGAGCTGACCCCGCTCGGTCGCCAATTGGCGCGGCTGCCGGTGGACCCGCGCATGGGCCGCATGTTGCTCGAAGCGGCCAAGCTCGGCAGCTTGCAGGAAGTGCTGATCGTCGCCAGCGCCATGTCGATCCAGGACCCGCGCGAGCGTCCGCCGGAGCGTCAGCAAGCGGCGGACCAGGCCCATGCCCAGTGGAAGGACGCCGATTCGGATTTCGCCGGGCTGGTCAACCTGTGGCGCGGTTTCGAGGAGCAGCGCCAGGCGCTGACCGCCAGTCCGCTGCGCAACTGGTGCCGCAAGAATTTCCTCAATTACCTGCGCCTGCGCGAGTGGCGCGACTCTCATCGCCAGTTGAGCCTGATCTGCCGCGACATGCAGTTGAGCCTCAATAAAGAGCCGGCGGATTATCCGAAGCTGCACAAAGCGGTGCTGGTGGGGTTGCTCAGCCAGATCGGCCAGAAAACCGAAGACGGCGACTACCTTGGCGCCCGTCAGCGGCGCTTCTGGATTCATCCGTCGTCGGGTATCGGCAAGAAGCGCCCGCAATGGCTGATGACCGCCGAACTGGTGGAAACCACCAAGCTTTACGCGCGGATGGTGGCGAAGATCGACGCCGACTGGATCGAGCCGCTGGCCGGGCATCTGATCAAGAAAAACCACTTCGAACCCCACTGGGAGAAGAAACGCGGCCAGGTCGTGGCGTTCGAGCAGATCACCTTGTTCGGGTTGATCGTGGTTGGGCGCCGGCCGGTGCATTACGGCCCGGTCGACCCCGTGGTGTCCCGCGAATTGTTCATCCGCGAAGCGCTGGTGCGCGGCGAAATTCAGTCCAAGGCCAAGTGCCTGACGGCCAACAAGCAATTGCTGGAACAGCTCGACGAACTGGAAGCCAAGGCTCGCCGTCGCGACATCCTCGCCGACGAAGAAACCCTGTACGCCTTCTACGACGCGCGACTGCCAGCGGAGATCCACCAGACCGCGACTTTCGACAGCTGGTACCGGATCAACAGCCAGAAAGACCCGCAGCTGCTGATCATGCGCGAAGAAGACGTGCTGGCCCGCGAAGCCAGCGAAGTCACCGCCCAGCATTACCCGGATACGCTGCATATCGGTGATCTGGAATTGGCCCTCAGCTACCACTTCGAACCGAATCACCCGCGCGACGGCGTGACCCTGCGCGTGCCGGCACCGCTGTTGCCGATGCTGCCGCCGGAACGCCTGGAGTGGCTGGTGCCGGGTGTCATCGAGGCCAAGTGCATTGCCCTGGTGCGCAACCTGCCCAAGGCTCTGCGCAAAAATTTCGTGCCGGTGCCGGACTTCGTCAAGGCGGCCTTGCAGCGCATGATCTTTGCCGAAGGCTCGCTGCCCCAGGCCTTGGGTCGCGAGCTGCTGCGCATGACCGGTGCGCGGGTCAGCGATGAAGCCTGGGCCGAGGCGGCGCAGCAGGTCGAAAGCCATCTGCGGATGAACCTGGAAATCGTCGACGCCCAGGGCAAGTTCCTCGGCGAAGGTCGCGATCTGGCCGAACTGACTGCACGTTTCGCCGAGGCCAGCCAGGCCGCATTGGCGGTGCCGCAAACCGCCAAGAGCCAGCAACCGGTGGAGCCGAAAGTGTTTGCCGCCGTGGCCGAGAAAACCCAGCAGAAGATCGCCGGGCTGTCGATGACGGTCTATCCGGCGCTAGTGGAGGAGGCCGGGACGGTCAAGGAAGGGCGTTTCTCGACCCCGGCCGAGGCCGAGTTCCAGCATCGCCGCGCGTTGCAACGCTTGCTGATGCAGCAACTGGCCGAACCTGCCAAGTTCCTCCGAGGCAAGTTGCCGGGCCTGACTGAATTGGGTCTGCTGTACCGCGACATGGGCCGCGTCGATGCGCTGGTGGAAGACATTCTGCTGGCCAGTCTCGACAGCTGCATTCTTGAGGGCGAAGACCCGCTGCCCCGTGACGGCGCCGGTCTGGCGTCCCTGGCCGAGCGCAAGCGTGGCGCCTGGACCGAGCACGCCGAGCGTGTGGCGAAGTTGACCCTGGAAATCCTCAAGCTTTGGCATGGCCTGCAAAAACGCTTCAAGGGCAAGATCGACCTGGCGCAAGCCGTGGCCCTGAACGACATCAAGCAGCAGCTCAGCCATCTGGTGTATCCGGGGTTTGTCCGGGAAACGCCGATGCAGTGGCTCAAGGAGTTACCGCGTTACCTCAAGGCGATTGAACAGCGCTTTGAAAAAATCGCTGCCCAGGTGCAGCGCGACCGGGTCTGGAGTGGCGAGTTGAGCGGGTTGTGGACGCAATACCAGACCCGCGCCAACAAACACGCCCAGGAAGGCAAGCGCGATCCGCAGCTGGAGTTGTATCGCTGGTGGCTGGAGGAATACCGGGTTTCGCTGTTTGCGCAACAGTTGGGGACCAAGGTGCCGATCTCCGACAAGCGCCTGAACAAGCAGTGGTCGCAAGTCGAACCGTAGGGCCTGAGACCAATGCAATACCCTGTGGGAGCGGGCTTGCTCGCGAAGGCGTCGTGTCAGTCGATATCACTGTTGCCTGACACACCGCCTTCGCGAGCAAGCCCGCTCCCACAGGTCAGGTGGTGTGTCAGTGGGAGTTTGATCCAGCAAAAGGGGCGAAATGCCCACGTTTATGGCAAACTTCGCGCCTATAAACGCCGGCCCCGCGGTTTTGAGCCTTCACGGTCTCGGGCAGGTCGGAATAAAGCGATGCCAGGTTTGCGTCCCCCGGATGGGAATAGACCCTTTGTGTGTTGGTACGACGGTGCCAATGCTTTCTGCCTGAACAGATTAGAGACACGACCATGCATAACGTCGTCATCAGTGGCACCGGCCTGTACACCCCGGCCAACAGCATTTCCAATGAAGAGCTGGTGCAGTCTTTCAATACTTACGTCGCGCAATTCAACGCCGACAACGCCGATGCCATCGCGCGCGGCGAAATTGAAGCATTGACCGAGTCCAGCGCAGCGTTCATCGAAAAAGCTTCCGGCATCAAGAGTCGCTTTGTCATGGACAAGGACGGCATCCTCGACCCGCAACGCATGGCCCCACGCCTGCCGGAACGTTCCAACGACGAGTGGTCGGTACTTTGCCAAATGGCCATCGGTGCGGCCGAACAAGCCTTGCAGCGCGCCGGCAAGACCGCAGCCGACATCGACGGCGTGATCGTCGCCTGTTCCAACCTGCAACGCGCCTACCCGGCCATTGCCATCGAAGTCCAGGAAGCGCTGGGTATCCAGGGTTTCGGCTTCGACATGAACGTGGCGTGCTCGTCCGCAACCTTCGGCATCCAGACCGCTGCCAACAGCGTGCAACTGGGCCAGGCCCGGGCGGTCCTGATGGTCAACCCGGAAGTCTGCACCGGCCACCTGAACTTCCGTGACCGCGACAGCCACTTCATCTTCGGCGATGCCGCCACTGCGGTGATCATCGAGCGTGCTGACCTGGCGACGTCCAAGTACCAGTTCGACATCGTCAGCACCAAGCTGCTGACCAAGTTCTCCAACAACATCCGCAACAACTTCGGCTTCCTCAACCGCGCGGCGCAAGAGGGCATCGGTGCCAGGGACAAACTGTTCGTGCAGGAAGGCCGCAAGGTGTTCAAGGAAGTCTGCCCGTTGGTTGCCGAACTGATCGGTGAGCATCTGCAAGAGAACCAGCTCAACGTCAGCGACGTGAAGCGCTTCTGGCTGCACCAGGCCAACCTCAGCATGAACCACTTGATCGTCAAGAAACTGCTGGGTCGCGACGCCACCGAACAGGAAGCGCCGGTGATTCTCGACACCTACGCCAACACCAGTTCCGCCGGTTCCGTGATTGCGTTCCACAAGAACCAGGACGATCTGGCCGCCGGTTCGCTGGCCGTACTCAGTTCGTTCGGTGCCGGTTATTCGATTGGTAGCGTGTTGCTGCGCAAGTTGTAGGATGTAGGAGCGAGCTTGCTCCGGGCGGCGTTCCGACGAAGAACTCAAAGACGCTGCGTTTATCCAGATTGCACGCGTTATCGTTGACGACCTTCGCGAGCGAGCTCGCTCCTACATTCAGGTTGGATTAGCAGAAATAGAAACAGCCCGGCGTTGATGCATCGGAGGATGATGGGGACCGATACATCAACGCCAGGCTGTAAAAGGGGCCCGGGCTTCCTTGCCCGAGTCGTGCAGCGGGGTGAATCAGAACTTCGCTTCGGCATCCAGTTGCAGGGTGTTGATGTCCGAATCCTTCTTGTTGATGTTTGCGTTGGTCTGGTCCGAGGTCGCCATGTAGTAGGTCGCGCCCAGGGCAAAGTTCTTGTCCAGGTCGTAGCTCACTTTCAGCTTGCTGCCGCGCGAACCGGTGAAGCCGTTGGCGAAGTCGGAGTCGGTGAAGGCGCCAACCACAGCGTTACGCTGCACGTCGCGGTAGTTGTAGTCCACGTTGAAGCCGTAGAGCTTGGACTTCACACCGGCCAACCAGCCAGTGTCCTGGTCGTTGCTGGCATCGGTGTTGTTGACGTACTGACCGTAGATCGACAGCGGAACCGGCAGGTTGCTGAAGTCCAGCTGACCAAAGCCTTCGTACAGTTTGAACTGCTCGCCCGGGCTGTTGCCGTTGACGGCCAGTGCGCATGGCGTAGTAACGGTACCCGAGGTAGGGCAAGCGCTGCTGTCGTCGTTGTCGTAGGCGTAGAGACTGCCGCCCAAGGTCATTTTCATGCTGTCGGTGATGGCGAAGCGCGCACCCAGCTGGCCGGCGTACAGACGCAGGTCGTGCTTGAACTGCACGCCTTCGCCGTCGACGTTGTCCTTGAGGGTGTAGTGACCGGCGCTACCGAACAGCTCGGTGCTGCCGCTCAGCGGGTACTTGTAGGTAACGGCCAGACCTTCCGGGTTGATGTCGCTATCCCAGATGATGTCGCCCATGCTCACCCATTGTTGCGGCATCTTGCCGCCAACCAGGTGCAGGTTCTTGATCGCGTCCGGGTGGTAGTCGATGTAACCCTGGTCCAGCCAGATCTGCTTCTTGTCGAAGTAGTTGTTCAGGTCCTGGTTGGTCGAGCGAGCGTCGTCGTTGCTGCCGGTGGCGATACGGATACCGGTGTCGACTTGCGGGTTGATTTCGCTGTAGGCACCCAGGCGGGCACGAATGCGCTGACGGTCCTGGTCCTTGTTGTTCGGCACGCCATCGTTGTGGACGTTTTCCTGACGGAAGCGCACGTCGCCCTTGAACTGGGTCTTTGCCGCCCATGCAAGCTTCTGGTCGAAAGCGCTCAGTGTGTCGGTTTTCTTCGCGGTGGCCGCGATTTGCTCGTTGGTCTCTTGCTGAGCCTGACGGGCGATCTGCTGGTCTTTCTGATCCCTGGCCAGCTCGGCTTGCAGTTCGCTGTACTGCGCGTTGGTGATCGAGCCGTTAGCCTTGAGCATGTCGAGCAGTTTGGCGTCGACTGCGGCACTGGCCGGAACACTCATGGCCAGCAACAGGCCACCGCACAAGGCCGCCGCAGTTTTCGTGGAAGCAAGACGCATATCAATCTCCGAAGATGAGAGGGGATGACAGAGCCATCCGGGACACAACCGACCGTTAGGGGCGGAAAACAGTGACCGGGTATAACCCGGCGCTCTAAAAACAGGCGCCAGTATCGCGATGGTTTATGACAGAGCAGTGGCAATGTGATGTCATGTCGGTGACGATACAAAGTCGCCGTGAACTATTGAGTTAGAGCACTGTCGTCGTTTTGCCCGTGTGCATTGCGGAGCGATAGGCGATACTCGCGGGGCTTTCACGCCATGAAGAGTGAGGATGGTGATGCCGTTGCAACGCCTGCAAAAACTGTCAGAAATCGCCCCGCAGATATGGGACGCACTGGTGCCCGAGACTCAGCCTTTTCTGCGTCACGCTTTTTTGAGCGCACTGGAAGACAGCGGCAGCGTCGGACCCCATACCGGCTGGCAGCCTGAGCATTTGTTGCATGTTGAAGGTGAGCGCTTGATCGCCGCGCTGCCCGGTTATCGCAAGTGGCATTCCTACGGCGAGTATGTGTTCGATCACGCCTGGGCCGATGCCTGTGAACGTGCCGGCATCGACTACTACCCCAAGCTGTTGAGCGCGGTGCCGTTCAGTCCTGTCACCGGGCCGCGGCTGTTGGCGGCCACGGTCGAAGACGGTTTCGAGTTATTGAAAAGCCTGCCGGGCTACCTTGAGCTTGAAGGGCTCTCCAGCGCGCACATCAACTTCACCGATCCGTTCACCGACGCGGCACTGAGCGAGCAACCGGGCTGGCTGCAGCGCGTTGGCTGTCAATACCACTGGCAGAATCGCGGCTACCGGGATTTCCAGGACTTCCTCGACGTGCTCAGTTCGCGCAAGCGCAAACAGATGCGCAAGGAGCGCGAGCAGGTGGCGGGGCAGGGCTTCGATTTCGAATGGCTGGAGGGGCGGGAACTGAGCGAGGCGCAATGGGATTTCGTCTATGCCTGCTACGCCAATACCTACGCAGTGCGCCGGCAAGCGCCGTATCTGACGCGGGAGTTTTTCAGCCTGCTGGCCGAGCGCATGCCGGAGTCGATTCGCGTGGTGCTGGCCAGGCAAGGTTCACGGCCGGTGGCGATGGCGTTCAGTCTGGTGGGGGGCGACAGCTTTTATGGCCGTTACTGGGGATGCCTGGCAGAGTTCGATCGCCTGCATTTCGAGACCTGTTTCTACCAGGGCATGGACTATGCCATTGCCAATGGTTTCCAGCGTTTTGATGCCGGGGCCCAGGGCGAGCACAAACTGATTCGTGGATTCGAGCCAGTCATTACGCATTCCTGGCACTACTTGCGGCATCCGGGATTGAAAGCTGCGGTGAAAGACTTCCTGGAGCAGGAGCGACTGGGAGTGCTGGCTTATGCAGAGGAGGCGAAGTCAGCCTTGCCATATCGACAAGGCTGAGCATCAGCGTTTCAGCTTTCTTCTTTACCCAGCCAGCGATACAGCACGCCGCCGACCACTGCACCGAGTAGCGGTGCGACCCAGAACATCCACAGTTGTTGAATCGCCCAGCCGCCGACGATCAGCGCCGGGCCGGTGCTGCGCGCCGGGTTGACCGAGGTGTTGGTGACCGGGATCGAGATCAGGTGGATCAGCGTCAGCCCCAGGCCGATGGCAATCGGTGCCAGGCCTGCCGGTGCACGCTTGTCGGTGGCGCCGAGGATGATCAGGATGAACATCGCGGTCATCACCAGTTCACAGACAAACCCTGCCGCCATTGAATAGCCGCCAGGGGAGTGTTCGCCGTAGCCGTTGGACGCCAGGCCCCCCGCCAGTTCGAAACCGGGTTTGCCGCTGGCAATGAAGTAGAGCAGGGCGGCCGCAATCACGCCGCCAATGACCTGGGCAACGATGTAGGCCGGCAATTCCTTGGCCGGAAACCGCCCACCCACCACCAGGCCGAGGGATACCGCGGGGTTGAGATGACAGCCGGAAATATGGCCGATGGCGAAAGCCATGGTCAGCACGGTCAGGCCAAACGCGAAGGACACCCCGAGCAGGCCGATCCCCACCTCCGGAAAAGCCGCGGCCAACACGGCGCTGCCGCAACCACCCAACACCAGCCAGAACGTACCTACCAACTCGGTAGCCGAACGTTTTAACAGAGACATAAGAGAGTGTCCTTTCGAGATTATGCTGCCTTTAGCATCCAGCCGATGGACTGCAGAACCACCTCCAGAACGTTGAAGTGAGTACAGCACGGTTTTTTCAGAATTCCAGCAGGCATAAAAAACCGCCAGGCCCCGTTGTTGGCGGGGCCTGGCGGTTATCCAAGGTCCATCGGAATCACTTGACCCCTGTAGGAGCGAGCTTGCTCGCGATGGTCGTCAACGATAATGCTGAGAGCCTGACACCGCGCGGCGTTCTTTGATCCATCGCGAGCAAGCTCGCTCCTACAGGTAATGTGGCCATCCTGAGGATCAATCGATCCCGACAAACCCACCGGTCTGGTGTTGCCACAACCGCGCATACAAACCGCCATGGGCCAGCAGTTCGGCATGGCTGCCGGTTTCGGCGATCTTGCCGTTTTCCAGCACCACCAGCCGGTCCATCCGGGCGATGGTCGAGAGCCGGTGAGCAATGGCAATCACGGTTTTGCCCTGCATCAGGGTTTCGAGGCTTTCCTGGATCGCCGCTTCGACTTCCGAATCCAGTGCCGAGGTGGCCTCGTCCATGATCAGGATCGGCGCGTCCTTGAGCAACACACGGGCAATGGCGATGCGCTGGCGCTGGCCGCCGGAGAGTTTCACCCCGCGCTCACCGACGTGGGCATCGAAACCGGTGCGGCCTTCAGCGTCCGACAGCGAAGGAATGAATCCGTCAGCCCGTGCCTTGTGCACCGCTTCCCAAAGTTGCGCGTCGGTGGCGTCGGGTTTGCCGTACAGCAGGTTGTCGCGGATCGAGCGGTGCAGCAGCGAGGTGTCCTGGGTGATCATGCCGATGCGTTCGCGCAGGCTTTCCTGGCTGACGTCGGCGATGTTCTGGCCGTCGATCAGGATGCGTCCGCCTTCGACGTCGTACAGGCGCAGCAGCAGGTTCACCAGGGTCGATTTGCCGGCACCGGACGGGCCGATCAGGCCGATTTTCTCGCCAGCCTTGATGGTCAGGTTGAGGTCGCCGATGATCCCGCTCTGCTTGCCGTAGTGGAAATCCACCTGTTCGAAGCGCACTTCGCCACGGGCCACCGCCAGGGGTTTGGCCTGGTCGCGGTCGGTGACGCTGACCGGTTGCGAAATGGTCTGCAGACCGTCCTGGACCATGCCGATGTTTTCGAAGATGCCGGTCACCACCCACATGATCCAGCCGGACATGTTGACGATGCGGATCACCAGGCCGGTGGCCAGGGCAATCGCCCCCACGCTGATCAACGACTGCGTCCACAACCACAGGGCCAGACCGGTGGTGCAGACGATCAGCAAGCCGTTCATGCTGGTGATGACCACGTCCATGCTGGTGACCACGCGGCCGGCCAGTTGCGCCTTCTCGGTCTGCTCCTTGATGGCTTCGCGGGCGTATTGCTGCTCGAAGTTGGTGTGGGCGAACAGCTTCAGGGTGGTGATGTTGGTGTAGCCGTCGACAATCCGCCCCATGAGTTTTGAGCGGGCATCGGACGCCACCACCGAGCGATCCTTGACCCGTGGCACGAAGTAACAGAGGGCGCCGATGAAGGCGAAGATCCAGGTCAGAAGCGGGATAATCAGGCGCCAGTCGGCTTCGGCGAATAGCACCAGCGAACTGATGGCGTAGATCAGCACATGCCACAACGCATCCACGGCCTGCACGGCGGAATCGCGCAGTGAGTTGCCGGTTTGCATGATGCGTTGGGCGATGCGCCCGGCGAAGTCGTTCTGGAAGAAGTTCAGGCTCTGCTTGAGCACGTAGCTGTGGTTCTGCCAGCGGATCATGCTGGTCATGCTGGGGCTCAGGGTCTGGTGCACCAGCAGGTCATGCAGGCCCACGAATATGGGGCGCAGCACCAGCGCAACCACCACCATCCAGGTCAGTTCGAGGGCATGATCCTGGAACAGACTGACGTTCGGCGTACCTTGGGCCAGGTCGATGATGCGGCTCAGGTAGCTGAACAGCGCCACCTCGATCAACGCACCAATCAGGCCGACGATCAGCAGGGCGGCGAAGCTCGGCCAGACCTGCTTGAGGTAATAAGTGTAGAAAGGGAAAACCCGGTCCGGCGGAGACGCCGTCGGTGCTTCACGGAAAACATCGATCAGTTTTTCAAAGCGGCGATAAAGCATTGGTTGTTCGCCCGCGAGCGGGCTCTCCTTTTAACGTTTTGAGCGTTGCCGGCAAGCACCGGCAACGGCTCGGACATCCTTGTCCAGCTTAGTCTCAGTCGATGCGCTTGGCCGACTTGATGAACACCGGATCGGCCGGCACGTCGCGCATACCGTTTTTGGTGGTGGTCGGTGCATTGACGATGATATCGACCACATCCATGCCCTTGACCACTTTGGCGAATACGGCGTAACCGGCGTCGCGGCCCGGATCAAGGAAGTCGTTGTCCTTGACGTTGATGAAGAACTGGCTGGTGGCCGAGTCAGGATCGGAGGTGCGTGCCATCGACAGCGTGCCGCGTACGTTATGCAGGCCGTTGCTGGCTTCGTTCTTGATCGGGTCCTTGGTTGGCTTCTGCTGCATCGAGGAACTGAAACCACCGCCCTGGACCATGAAACCCGGGATCACCCGGTGGAAAATCGTGTTGTTGTAGAAACCTTTGTCGACGTACTCAAGGAAGTTCCTGGTACTGATCGGGGCCTTGACCGGGTCCAGTTCGATTTCGATCTGGCCGTTGGTGGTGTCCAGCAGCACATGCGGTGCCTTTTCCGGCGTCGCGGCCATCAGGTTGGCGGCAAACAGGACGGAGCCTGCGGCGAGGGCGATTTTTTTCAGCATGGGTCAGTGATCCTGAGTGGTGGTGTCGACTGCGGTCAGAAACTCCAGCAGTGTTTGGTTGAAGTGTTCCGGCTGGTCCAGCGGCGTGGCGTGGCGTGAATCGGCGATCACCACCAGCCGCGCGTCAGGCAGCAGTTTTACGTAGTTTTCCTTCAGCGCCACCGGTGTGTAGTCCCGGTCGGCGCTGACGATGAGGGTTGGACAGGTGACCTTCGAAAGTCGTTCCTGAACCCCCCAGCCGACAATGGCATTGAAGCTGGCGAGATAAGCATGTTTGTCGTTTTTTGCCCAGCGTTCGGCCATTTTTTGTCGCAAGTCGGCCTGCTCGGGTTTCGGAAACAACTTGCCGCCCAGCGCCTTGCCGATGGTGCCCAGGCTAAGGGCGCGCATCAGGCTCCAGCGCTTGAACCACTGCCAGTAGTCATCGCGGCTGCGCAGTTTGACCTCGGGCGCGCTGTTGACGATGCACAGGCTCTTGAGCAGCTGCGGCTGATCCACGCCCAACTGGAAGCCGATCATGCCGCCCATGGACAAGCCGACATAGTGTGCCGGACCGAGATTGAGGTGCTCGATCAATGCAATCAGGTCAGCGCTGAATCCGGCAATGCTGTAGCGCTCCCGGGGTTTGTCCGAACGGCCGTGACCGCGCACATCCGGGACGATCACCCGGTAGCGGGTAGCAAGTGTCGGGATCTGTTTTTCCCAGTCCAGGGTGCTGGAACCAAGACCGTGGACCAGCAGCAGCGGCGTGCCGTGGCCATATTCCTCATAGTGCAGGTTGCAACCTTCGTGTTCGAAATAGGCCATGCATACACTCCGTGTCAGGCTTGTTCGGGGGCGGCGAACGGTGCGTCCAGTGGGGCGGTGTCAAACGTACGCAGCAGTTCGATGAGAATCTGCGTGGCCGGCCCCAGCGGTTTGTCCTTGTTCGAATACAGGTAAAAGCTCGGGTTACGGCTGCCGCCCTGATCCAACGGTAGCAGCTTGAGCGTACCCTCCTTGAGTTCCCGTTCGATCATGTGCCTGGGTAGCCACGCAAACCCCAGGCCGCTGCTGACGAAGGTCGCGGCGGTGGCCAGGCTGCCGACGGTCCAGCGCTGTTCGGCACCGAGCCAGCCGACGTCCCGTGGCTGCTGGCGGCCCGAGTCGCGGATCACCACTTGCATCTGGCTTTCCAGGTCCTGGAAGCTCAGTTCGCGGTTGAGGCGGTGCAGGGGATGCTCCGGGTGGGCGACCGCGACGAATTCGACGTCGCTCAATTCCGCACCCAGGTAACCGGGAATACTGAAACCCGTGATGGCCAGGTCGGCCACGCCTTCGAGCAGGACTTCCTCCACACCCGACAGCACTTCTTCACGCAGGCGCACCCGGCAGCCACGGCTTTGCGGCATGAACGCGGTCAAGGCGCGGACAAGGCGGGCGCTTGGGTAAGCGGCATCGACCACCAGGCGCACTTCGGCTTCCCAGCCCTGCTCCATGTGATGGGCCAGGTCTTCGAGTTGACTGGCCTGTTTCACCAGTTGCCGGGAACGGCGCAACAGCACGCCGCCGGCTTCGGTCAGCACAGCTTTGCGTCCGTCGATGCGCAGCAACGGCACACCGAGTTGATCCTGCATGCGGGCCACGGTGTAGCTGACTGACGATTGCGAGCGATGCAGCGCCTCGGCGGCCTGGGCGAAACCACCGTGATCGACCACGGCCTGCAGCGTTCGCCATTGATCAAGGGTCACGCGGGGCGCTTTCATGTTGAGCTCCTCTTGTCCTAAGCTGGCAGCCCTTATTGGAGGCTGCTGAATGAAAAAATTCTGTTGTGTGCTGCTGGCGCTTCTGCCGCTGACGGCGATGGCTTACCCGATCGATGTGAAAAAAGACCTCAACGGCATGAAGATCGATTACCAGACCTACGACACGGATAGCGACATCGGCTCCATTCAGGTGGCCAACTACGGCGACGTCGATGCGAGCTGCAAGGCCGTTTTCATCAATGGCCCGGAAGCCCCCCGCACTCGCAAGCTCGATGTACCGGCCGGCAAACACAAAAACGCCACGGCCAAATTCAGCCGCAACATCATCAAATTGCGCATCGAGCTGACCTGCACCCCGAAATGACATCCAACCCCTGTGGGAGCGGGCTTGCTCGCGAAGAGGCCGTGTCAGTCGATATCAACGTTGAATGACACACCGCCTTCGCGAGCAAGCCCGCTCCCACAGGGGCATGGTTTGCTTATAAACGAATTTATTGATGGGTTATACCAGTTATTTGCGCTTTTTCATCGATATAACTCTGTTTAACCTTCACTCCATCGACCTGAAGCATTCTCAGATGGAGGCTACATCCCATGTCCCGCGTTCTGATCATCGAAAGCAGTGCCCGTCAGCAAGACTCGGTTTCCCGTCAGCTGACCCAGACCTTCATCAGCCAGTGGAAAGCCGCTCACCCGAATGACCAGGTCACCGTCCGGGACCTGGCCGCCAAGCCGGTGCCGCACCTGGACATCAGCTTGCTGGGTGGCTGGATGAAACCCGCCGAGCAGCGCAGCGACATCGAGCAGGCGTCCCTGGAACGCTCCAACCAGTTGACCGATGAATTGCTCGCCGCCGATGTACTGGTCATGGCCGCGCCCATGTACAACTTTGCGATCCCCAGCACCCTGAAAGCCTGGCTCGACCATGTGCTGCGGGCCGGCGTGACCTTCAAGTACACCGAGACCGGCCCGCAAGGCCTGCTCAGCGGCAAGCGTGCCTATGTGTTGACGGCTCGCGGCGGCATCTATGCCGGCAGCACCGCCGATCACCAGGAACCGTACCTGCGTCAGGTCATGGGCTTCATCGGCATCCACGACGTGACGTTCATCCACGCCGAAGGCATGAACCTGGGCGGTGACTTCCAGGAGAAAGGCCTGAACCAGGCGAACGCCAAGCTCTCGCAAGTGGCTTGACCGGTTAATCGCCAGATAATCGCTGGATGGTCTAGTGACCTGGCGCAACCCTTCAAGCCTGTACGCGCATCGAACCTCCCTTCGCACTGGTTGCTCCTGAGTGCCCTGGCCCGATTGAACGCTTTAGCGAGATCGGGCTTTTTTTTTGCCTGTGAATCAGCCATCACCCAAGAACCCTGTGGGAGCGGGCTTGCTCGCGAAAGCGGTATGTCATCCCACATTTATGTCGACTGACACTCCCTCTTCGCGAGCAAGCCCGCTCCCACAGGTTTTAGCGTATTTTCCGACAGCTTTCGGGGATCGCGATTCAAAGCAAAAACCGCTATCGTCGCCGCCATTCGAAATGAGGCGAGCATGGGCTATCTACTTTTTGTCACGCTGATCCAGGCGTTTTCCTTCAGTTTGATCGGCGAATACCTGGCCGGTCATGTCGACAGTTACTTCGCCGTGTTGGTACGGGTACTGCTGGCAGGGCTGGTGTTCATCCCGCTGACCCGCTGGCGCTCGGTGGAACCGGCGTTCATGCGCGGCATGCTGCTGATCGGCGCGTTGCAGTTCGGCGTGACCTACGTCTGCCTGTACCTGAGCTTTCGCGTACTGACGGTGCCGGAAGTGTTGCTGTTCACCATCCTCACGCCGCTGCACGTGACCCTGATCGAAGATGCGCTCAATCGTCGCTTCAATCCCTGGGCCCTGGTCGCGGCGCTGGTGGCGGTGGCGGGGGCGGCGGTGATTCGCCTTGACCGGATCAACCCGGACTTCTTCATGGGCTTCCTGTTGCTGCAACTGGCCAACTTCACCTACGCCGCCGGGCAGGTGCTCTATAAACACCTGGTTGCCCGCCACCCGAGCGATCTGCCGCATTACCGTCGCTTCGGCTACTTCTACTTCGGCGCACTGGCCGTGGCGCTGCCGGCGTTTCTATTGTTCGGCAAACAGAACTTCCTGCCCGAAGCGCCACTGCAATGGGGCGTACTGCTGTTCCTTGGCCTGGTCTCGACCGCTTTGGGGCTCTACTGGTGGAACAAGGGCGCGTGCCTGGTCAATGGCGGGACGCTGGCAGTGATGAACAACCTGCATGTACCGGTGGGGTTGCTGATCAATCTGCTGATCTGGAACCAGCATGAAGAACTGGGGCGGTTGTTGCTCGGCGGGTCGGTGATTTTGCTGGCGGTGTGGATCAGTCGGTTGGGTATACGCCAGTCGTTGGTGGCACGCTGAACCCTGTGGGAGCGGGCTTGCTCGCGAATGCGGTGTGTCAGTCGATACCTTCATTGGCTGACACACCGCATTCGCGAGCAAGCCCGCTCCCACACTGGATTGCGTGATCTCCGAAATCACTTCGGCGCCAGTTGCCCCACCAGAAACTCGATAAACGCCCGGGTCTTCTGCGGCACCCGTCGTGCTGACGAATACACCGCATTGATGGTGATCGCCGGAGCCTGCCATTCGCACAGCACCGGCACCAGTCGCCCGGCTGCCAGCGCATCCTCGACGATGAAGTCGGGCAGCAGGGCGATGCCCATGCCGGCTTCGGCGGCCTGGGCCAGCAGGTCGCCGTTGTTCGCGTGCAGTGGGCCGGTGACGTTCACTCGCTGGGTTTCCTTGCCATTGCACAGTTGCAGGCTGACACCGCTCTGCAGATACCCGTAGTTCAGGCATTGATGGGCGCGCAGATCCTGCGGAGTCTGCGGAACGCCCACGCGCTCGAGATAAGCCGGGGACGCCACCATGATGCGCGGTGCGGGCGCCAGTTGCCGGGCGATCATCGTCGAGTCAGGCATGCTGGCGATGCGGATGGTCACGTCAAATCCGCCCCGCACGGGATCGACCTGCTGGTCGCTGAGCACCAGTTGCAGCTCGATGTTCGGGTGCTGTTCATGAAACAGCGGAATCAACGGCCCCAGCCGCCGAAGACCGAACGACATCGGCGCATTGACCCGCAATACACCGCGTAACTCGCCGATGCCGTCACGGGCGCGTTGCTCGGCTTCGTCCAGTGCCGCCAACACTTCCCGTGCTGCATCGAAATACTCGGCTCCGGCCTCGGTCAGGTGCAGGCTGCGCGTGGTGCGTTGCAGCAATTGCACGCCGATGGCTTCTTCCAGTGCCTGAATCTGTTTGCTGACTTTCGAGCGCGGCACGTCCATGGCCCGGGCGGCTGCGGCGAAGCCGTTCTCGCCGACCGTGACGACGAAGGCGCGCATGCATTCGATGCGATCCATATTGTCCCTTTTTCAGAATCAATGATTCTCAATTTTAGGTAATTGTCCCTTTTATAGCCAGCCCCTAAAGTGACATCCAAGCCGACAACAACGCCGCTGAAGGCAAGGTCGACTAACCCCTTACCCATTCGAAGTATCGACATCAAAAGGAACGCGCCATGTCTATTCGTGAACTGCTCAACCCAACCAACTCCGCCCTGATCCTGATCGACCACCAGCCGCAAATGGCATTCGGCGTGCAGTCCATCGACCGCCAGACCCTGAAGAACAACACTGTTGGCCTGGCCAAGGCGGCGAAGATCTTCAACGTACCGACCATCTACACCTCGGTCGAAACCGAAAGCTTCAGCGGTTACATCTGGCCCGAATTGCTGGCAGTGCACCCGGATCAAAAACCGATCGAGCGCACTTCGATGAACTCCTGGGAAGACAAGGCATTGGTCGACGCGGTGAAAGCCACCGGTCGCAAGAAGCTGATCATTGCCGCGCTATGGACCGAGGTCTGCCTGACTTTCCCGGCATTGGAAGCCCTGGCTGAAGGCTACGAGGTGTACATCGTCACCGACGCCTCCGGCGGCACCAGCAAGGAAGCCCACGACATGTCGGTGCAACGGATGATTCAGGCCGGCGCGGTGCCGGTGACCTGGCAGCAAGTATTGCTCGAATACCAGCGTGACTGGGCGCACAAGGATACTTACGAGGCGGTGATGGAACTGGTGCTGGAACACAGCGGCGCCTACGGCATGGGCGTGGATTACGCCTACACCATGGTGCACAAGGCGCCGCAGCGGCAGGTCAAGTAACCCGCAAATTCTGAAAACGATGTAACCCTTGTGGGAGCGGGCTTGCTCGCGAAAGCGGAGTGTCAGTCGACATCAATGTTGAATGACCCACCGCATTCGTCGGAACGCCGCCCGGAGCAAGCCCGCTCCCACATTTTTTTGGGTGTTACACCCTGCGCTTTTCGGCTTCGGGAATATGACTCGCGCCCAGTACCGCCGGCAATATCCCCGCACGCAAATCCGTTCCGCTCGGCTGCTGATAAAGACTCAACCCAAACTCCGGTAGCACCGCCAGCAGGTAGTCGAAAATATCCCCCTGGATCCGCTCGTAGTCGGCCCACGCCGTGGTGCCAGTAAAGCAGTAGATTTCCAGCGGAATGCCTTGGGCCGTGGTCTGCATCTGGCGCACCATGCAGGTCATGTTCGGCTGGATCCCCGGGTGACACTTCAGGTAGGCCAGCGCATAGGCGCGGAAAGTACCGATGTTGGTCATTCGCCGGCGGTTGGCCGACATGGCCGCGACGTTGCCCTGGGCTTCGTTCCAGGCCTTGAGTTCGGCCTGTTTGCGAGTCATGTAGTCGGTGAGCAAGTGCACCTGGGACAGCTTCTGCTCTTCGTCGTCACGCAGAAAACGTACGCCGCTGGCGTCGATGAACAGGCTGCGTTTGATCCGGCGGCCACCGGAAGCCTGCATGCCGCGCCAGTTCTTGAACGACTCGGACATCAGGCGCCAGGTCGGGATCGAGACGATGGTCTTGTCGAAGTTCTGCACCTTGACCGTGTGCAGCGTGATGTCCACCACATCGCCGTCGGCGCCCACCTGTGGCATTTCGATCCAGTCGCCGACCCGCAGCATGTCGTTGCTGGTCAACTGCACGCTGGCGACGAACGACAGCAGCGTGTCCTTGTAGACCAACAGAATCACCGCCGACATGGCACCCAGGCCCGACAGCAGCAACAGCGGCGAGCGGTCGATCAGCGTGGCGACGATGATGATCGCGCCAAATACGTACAACACCATTTTCGCCAGTTGCACATAGCCCTTGATCGAGCGGGTGCGGGCGTGCTCGGTGCGGGCGTAGATGTCCAGCAGGGCGTTGAGCAGGGCGCTGACCGCCAGCAGCAGAAACAGGAAGGTGAAGGACAGGGCGACGTTGCCGAGGAAATTCAGGCTGGTTTTGCTCAGGTCCGGCACCAGATTGAGACCGAACTGGAGCACCAGCGAAGGCGTGATCTGCGCCAGTCGATGGAACACCTTGTTCTGTAGGAAATCATTGACCCAGTGCAGGGCCGGCTGGCGGCCGAGCATTTTTGCTGCGTGCAGAATGAGGTAACGCGCCACCCGTCCGAGGAACAGCGCAATCGCCAAAAGCAACAACAGCGACAGGCTGGAGTGCACGAGCGGGTGCTGGTCGAGGGCGCCCCAAAGGTCCAGGACGTTGGTCCAGAGCTGTTTGATATCCATGGTCGAAACGATTCTTCTGTAAGGCGCGAGAGGGGATTAGAGCATTTAAGACGCTTTGTATTACGTTTCGGGAAAAATCAGGCAACAAAAAACCAACTGTTTACCGCCATTTGTATAAAGAAACTCGGCCTGAGCGCTCGAAACCGTTACCCTATGCAGCTGTTTTTTTGCATTTCTTCGAGGTAGCACCCGTGTTTTCCCAATTCGCCCTGCACGAACGCCTGCTCAAAGCCGTGGCCGAGCTGAAATTTGTCGAGCCAACGCCTGTGCAAGCCGCGGCCATCCCGCTGGCGCTCCAGGGGCGTGACCTGCGGGTGACGGCGCAAACCGGTAGCGGCAAAACCGCTGCATTCGTTTTACCCATCCTCAACCGTCTGATCGGCCCGGCGAAAATCCGCGTCAGCATCAAGACCCTGATCCTGCTGCCGACCCGCGAACTGGCTCAGCAGACTTTGAAAGAAGTTGAACGCTTTTCGCAGTTCACCTTCATCAAGTCCGGCCTGATCACCGGCGGCGAAGACTTCAAGGTCCAGGCCGCGATGCTGCGCAAGGTGCCGGACATCCTGATCGGTACGCCGGGCCGGATGATCGAGCAACTGAACGCCGGCAACCTCGACTTGAAAGAAGTTGAAGTACTGGTGCTCGACGAAGCCGACCGTATGCTCGACATGGGCTTCGCCGATGACGTTCAGCGTCTGGTGGACGAGTGCACCAACCGTCAGCAGACCATGCTGTTCTCCGCCACCACCGGTGGTTCGGGCCTGCGCGAGATGATCGCCAAGGTCCTGAACAACCCTGAGCACTTGCAGCTCAACGCGGTCAGCCAGCTGAACGAAACCACTCGCCAGCAAATCATTACCGCTGACCACAACCAGCACAAAGAACAGATCGTCAACTGGCTGCTGGCCAACGAGACCTACCAGAAGGCCATCGTCTTCACCAACACCCGGGCCATGGCCGACCGTATCTACGGCCGCCTGGTGGCGCAGGAATACAAGGCGTTCGTGCTGCACGGCGAGAAAGACCAGAAGGATCGCAAACTGGCGATCGACCGCCTGAAGCAGGGCGGCGTGAAAATCCTCGTGGCCACTGACGTCGCCGCTCGCGGTCTGGACGTGGACGGCCTGGACCTGGTGATCAACTTCGACATGCCGCGCAGCGGCGACGAATACGTGCACCGCATCGGTCGTACCGGTCGCGCCGGTAACGACGGCCTGGCCATCTCGCTGATCTGCCACGGCGACTGGAACCTGATGTCGAGCATCGAGCGCTACCTCAAGCAGAGCTTCGAGCGCCGCACCATCAAGGAAGTCAAAGGCACCTACGGCGGACCGAAAAAGGTCAAGGCCTCGGGCAAGGCCGTCGGCGTGAAGAAGAAAAAGACCGACGCCAAGGGCGACAAGAAGAAAACCGCCGCCAAGACCCCGACCAAGCGCAAGAGCGCCAACCGGCCGAAGACCGATTCCCTGGTCAGCAAGGACGGCATGGCCCCGCTCAAGCGCCGCAAGCCGGAAGCGCCGGCGGCTGAGTAAGTCGATGGCGTGACCAAAAAACCGGGCAAATGTCCGGTTTTTTTTTGCTCGAAATTCCTCAAACGATCAGCTTTCGGCTTTCTTGTCCGTCGTCTGCTCGGTGAGCCTGGTCACTTCCTGAACCAGTTGCTCGCGCTTGGCGGTGGCTTCCTCTTAACCGCTACCGTTCGTCCCCCATACTTTTCGAATGGATCCATTATTTGACGCCAGGATGATGGCTCTTTAATATTGCGCCATTATTGTGCTATCACTTTCCGCTTCGAGGGATCGAACATGTACTTACCCGCCCTTGTGGCGAGGTTGTGCCTGGCTTTGCTGTGCCTTTCTCCGCTGAACTCTGCTAATGCTGCCACTCCCCCGGGTGACACTGATCTCATCCGCGAACGTCAGGATCGTCTAACGGGCGCGTGGATCGTTATCAGGTGGATCAGGGCAGCGTCTCCATCGACGGCGCAGGGCTGAATGCCAACAACGTCGACAGCTTCGAAATCATCACTCGCAGCGCGAAGATCAACGCCGAGATTCAAGCGAAAAACCTGACGATTGTGGCCGGTCGCAACGACGTCAACGCCCAGACTCTCAGTGCTACTGCTCGCGCCGATGACGGCAGCGCCAAACCACAATTGGCCATCGACAGTTCGGCGCTGGGTGGCATGTACGCCGGGGCGATCAAACTGGTCGGCACCGAGGCTGGGGTCGGGGTGAAGCTGGCCGGTAATCTGGCCGCCAGTGGCGGTGACATCCAGATCGATGCCAATGGTCATCTGAGCCTGGCCCAGACTGCTGCCGCTGGTGCAGTCAACGTCACAACCGCGAGCCTCGATGCCCAGGGGTCGGTTTATGCGGGCACCAGCCTTGCAGTCACCACCTCTGGAGACCTCAACACACAACAAAACCTCGCTGCCCGCGACCGCATCAGCCTGTCCAGCGGCGGGCAACCGCAACGGCAGCATCAGCAGCGATGCCGACCTGAGCCTGCAACTGGCTGGCGCGCTGCTCAACCAGAACGGTGAACTGTCCAGCGCCGCTACTGATTCAAGGTGCGAGCCAAATCAACAACCGGGGTGGGCAACTGGCGAGCCAGTCTCTGCTGACCCTGCTCACCGGCGGCCTCGACAACAGCAATCGCGGCACCGTGGCCGCCAATGGTCAACTATTGCTCACGGCAACGGGCGCCGTGCAGAACAACGCCGATGGCTTGATCTACAGCAAGAATGGTGGTGTGCAACTGCAAGCCGCCAACCTGGCCAACAGTCATGGCGCACTGCAAAGCCAGGGCGTGCTGAACCTTAACGTCGCCGGTGACATCGACAACCATAGCGGTCGCATCATCGCCCAAGGCAGCGACCTGACCGTCATTGCCGGCAACCTCGACAACCGTGGCGGCGTGTTGGCCAGCCTGCAAGGCGCGTTCAGCGCCCACCTCACCGGCGTGCTGAAAAACGGCTACGACCCAAGCAACAACAACCAGGGCGGCGTCACCCAGGCCCAGCGCCTGGACCTGACCGCGCTGGCCGGCATCGACAACTACGGTGGGCGTATCGCTGCGCAAGCCGGCGATACGATCATTCATACCGCTGACTTCGACAACCGCAATGGCGGTCTCTATGCCCAGGGCCGGGTCAGTGTCACTGGCAACAACTTCGACAACAGTGGCAGCAATGACGGCCAGATCGCCGGCAGCCAGATCGACCTGACCCTGAGCGGTGCTCTGAACAACCGCCTGGGCATCATCGAAAGCGACAGTACCCTGGCGATCACCGCCGCGAGTATCGACAACCAGACGGGCCAACTACGTGCCCTCGGCACCAGTGGCGCGACCCAATTCAATGTCGGTGGCCTGTTCGATAACCGTAATGGCACCGTCGAAAGCGCCAACAGCGACCTGACCCTTGGTGCTGGCAGCTTCTTTAACACTGGCGGCACCCTGTTGCATGTCGGCACCGGAACTTTTGGCCTGTCCATGCCCAACGTCGTCAATGCGGGCGGTAGCATCGTCACCCGTGGCGGCCTGACTCTAAACGCGGACACCTGGACCAACAGCAGCGTCATTCAGGCCGGGCGCCTGAACGTCAACGTCAACAACTTCAGCCAAACCGCCGGTGGCCAACTCCTGGCCTCCGACAGTTTCACGGGGAGCGGGGGCAACTGGTACAACGATGGGTTGATCGCCAGCAGCGGTAGCCTTGCCCTCAACCTGGGAGGTGTTTATAGCGGCAATGGCAGCGTGAGCAGTGTCGGCAATCTTGGTCTGAGTGCTGCGCAGATCGACCTTACCTCTGTGGCGAGTATCACGGCTGGCGCCAGTGGAACCGTCGGTAGCAGTGGCAGCCTGACCAACCTCGGACGCCTCACTTCAGTCGGGGCACTGACCGTCAATGCCGCCTACCTGAACAACCAGGGCACCCTGGGCAGTGGCGCCAACCTGCGCGTCAACGCCCCCACCATCCTCAACCAGAATGGCCTGATCTTCAGTGGCGGCGACATGGCGCTGCGCACTGATAACTTCACCAACCGCTACGCGGATATCTTTGGCCTCGGCAACGTCAGCATCGCCAAGGACGACAACAATGGATTGAGTGCGTCGATCTCCAACGTGTCGGCGACCATCGAGAGTGGTGGCGACCTGAGCCTGGCGTCCAGCTCCATCGAGAACCGCAAGGACGTATTCCAGACCACAGGCGGGTTGGTCTCTGGCGAGATCGGCGTGCAGTGCTACACCTGCTCTTCGCTCGATCCTCTTGCCCCGTTGGGCTTGAGCAGTTATGCGGTCTGGGTGGAAAACTACCAGTCGCAGATTGTCCAGGATTCAGCCTCGGCCAGTATGACGGCTGGGCGTAGCTTTCTGGCAACCGGCGGGGTGTTTCTCAATCAGGCGTCGATCCTCAGCGCAGGAAACAACCTCACGTTCAACCTGCAGACCTTTACGAATCAAGGGGCTTCTGTAGGCGACTATAACGTGCGGCGATCTATTGCTCTTACTGCCGGGCAACAGACTACCGATTTGAATCTATGGAATTCGATCATGGCTTACAACGCTGCCAATGATCCTTCCTACGATCCGGGATCATTGGGATACGTCGGCGGCAGCAACCCGACCTTCTCAAGGCCTAATCTCCATTTCTGGAACAGTTCCGGTGCCGAATCCGTAATACAGGTAGCACCTCACCCTGGCGGCAAAAACCTGGAAACCTACATTAGGTTTGGTTCGGTATATATCACCGTGCCTGCTGGATCCCTATGGTACGACTTTGCGCTTCCTCATTACGGCGATGGTGTACGGACCGCTGCACCGGGCGCGATCCAGTCCGCAATTCCCTTCGACACCACGGTGACTTACAACAGCCCATCGTCCTACGCTAATGCGGTCGTGCAGGCGGGTGGTGCAGTCAATATCACCGCGTCGCAAAATCTCACCAACAGTGTGGTCCGCGAAGGGGTGGTCATCGGTTCCGGTGCATCACGCGTCGGCTCGACCCAGGTCAGTGGGCAGCCCGCGCCGACCATCGTCAATCTCAACGCCCAACTACCTCCCAACCTGGCCCAACAGCAGGTCAACCCCCTGACACTGCCGGGCTTCAACTTGCCAACCGGCCAAAACGGTCTGTTCCGCCTGAGCGGGCAGGGCGGCAACGGTGCCCAGGCAACTCAGGCCAACGCTGCGCCACAAAGCTGGACCTTCGGTGGTGCCAGTGTCGCCTTGGCTCAACGCGACCAAGCAGTGCCGGATGCTCAGGTGCGCGACATCCAACTGAGCGATATCACGCAGACCTCGCTCGCCAGCCGTCAGGTAGTCGCGGACGCCCGTCAAGGTGCCGGCGTTGTCGGCAATGCATCGTCGATCAATATCACGGCGCCGAGCGATGGCGGTGCCGGCAGCGTCGTCGTGCCGGGGCACAGTGCCGATGCGCCCGCTGCCACCGTGATCAGCGATATAACCGGCGCGAACCTATCCAGTCAGGCAGCCGCCGTCGCTCCGCTGCCCGGTCAGTCCAGTGTCGTTGCTCCGCTGCCTGGTCAGCCCGCCGCCGTCGCTCCGCTGCCCGGTAAGCCCGTCGCCGTCGTCCCGCTGCCCGGTAAGCCCGTCGCCGTCGCTCCACTGCCCGGTCAGCCCGCTGCCGTCGCTCCGCTGCCAGGTCAGCCCGCTGCCGTCGCTCCGCTGCCCGGCAAGCCCGTCGCCGTCGCTCCTCTGCCTGGTCAGTCCAGTGTCGTTGCTCCGTTGCCCGGTCAGCCCGCCGCCGTCGCTCCGCTGCCCGGCCAGACATCGCCTGCAACTGCGCAAATCACCCCGGCAGCCAGCCAGACCGTCGCCCGGGTGCAAGGCCTGCCCAGCAGCAGCGGTCAGTCCAAACCGCAAAAATACCTGATCGAAACCAATCCAGTGCTCACCGACCTCAAGCAGTTCATGAGTTCGGATTACCTGCTGGGCAACCTCGGCTACGATCCTGACGACAGCGCCAAGCGCCTCGGCGATGGCCTGTATGAACAACGCCTGATTCAGCAAGCGGTGGTCGCCCGTACCGGTCAACGCTTTCTCGACGGCCTGACCTCGGACGAGGCCATGTTCAAGTACCTGATGAACAACGCCATCGCCAGCAAGGAGGCGTTGAATCTGTCGCTTGGCGTATCCCTCACCGCCGAACAGGTCGCAGCACTCACCCACGACATCGTCTGGATGGAAACCATGCAGGTCAATGGCGAGGACGTGCTGGTGCCGGTGCTGTACCTGGCCCACGCCAACAATCGCCTGGCACCCAACGGGGTACTGATTCAGGGCAGCGACGTGACCCTGATCGCCGGGCAGGACCTGAACAACGCCGGTACTCTGCGCGCCAGCAACAATCTGGCCGCCATGGCCGGCAATGACCTGGTCAATAGCGGCCTGGTGCAAGCGGGCAACCGCCTGGACCTTTTGGCCGGCAATGACCTCGTCAACAAAGCCGGCGGCATCATCGCGGGCCGTGACGTTACCCTGACTGCCGTCAACGGTGACGTGATCAACGAGCGTAGCGTGACCACCCATGAAAGTGGTACGGGCAACATCAGCGAGCGCAGGGACTTCGTCAACAGCGCGGCCCGCATCGAAGCCGCCAACAACCTGACCCTCAAGGCCGGGAAAGACGTCAACAACATCGGTGGCGTACTGAAAAGCGGTGCCGACACCACGATCAACGCAGGGCGTGACGTCAACCTCATCTCCGCCGAGCAAGTCGTCAGCGGGGTTCGCGGGCTGCATCGGGATCAGACCGTCACCCAACATGGCTCAGCGATCGAGGTGGGCCAGGACCTGACCGTCAACGCCGGTCGGGACATCTCCGCGATCGCCAGTCAGATCGACGCCAAGCGGGATGTGACGATGAGCGCGGTGGCTGACCTGACCCTGGCTTCAGCGGCGGATGAACAGCACTCCTTCGATCAGAACAAAAAATTCAAAAGTCAGGAAGACAATGTCAGTCAGGTATCCACCACGCTCACTGCGGGGGGCAGCGTTGCGCTGAGTGCGGGCAAGGATCTGGGCCTGATTGCCAGTCGGGTGAGTGCGGGGGATGAAGCCTATCTGTATGCCGGCAATGATGTGAATCTGGAGACGGCGGACAACGTTGACTACTCCTATTACTCGAAAACCAAGAAGGGCTCGTTCGGCAAGAAAAAGTCGACGATGACCGAGAGCGGAGGTGAAGAAGCAGTTTCTTCAGTTGTACAGTCCAAAGGCAAAGCGACATTAGTCGCGTTGAATGACATCAATATCGAAGGATCGAAAGTTAACAGCGACGGAGGTGAATTAAGGGTTATGGCGGGTAATGACGTCAATCTCACTGCGGCCCAGAACAGTGAGTTCAACGCCTCTGCAAAATCGAAGTCCGGTGGTTTCGGGTTATCCAGCACCAGCAAGGCGAGCAGTGATTCGTCAAGCAATACGTGGCTGACAGGTTCAACGCTCAGCGGCGATACGACGTTGATTCAGGCGGGACATGACTTACTGGTCTCTGCCAGCAATGTGGTATCGACCAATCAAACGACCTTGCAGGCTCGCAACGACGTACGCATTGAAAGTGACACTGAAAACTTCAGCGCGGACCACGGTCAATCGACCAAAAAGTCTGGTCTGATGAGCTCTGGCGGAATTGGTGTCACCCTCGGCTCCTCCAAGAATACGTTTACGCAATCGACACATAGCGAGACTCAGAAAGGCAGCATGGTGGGTAGTGTGCTGGGTGATGTAAATATCACTGCGGGTAATAACCTGACAATACAGGCATCAGATGTCGTTACCGGAGGCGATATCAATTTGGCGGCGCAGAATGTCAGCATCCTTGCCGCGCAGAATCAGAGTTCCACTCATCAAACTCAAGAGAGCAAGAAAAGTGGTTTGACACTGGCGCTGTCGGGCGTAGTGGGCGAAGCCGTCAACACGGCTTACCAGACTGCACAAGCGGCCAGACATGAAGATGACACACGCTTGGCGGCGCTTCAGGGGGTAAAAGCGGGACTAACGGGGTATCAAGCCTATCAGGCTGCGCAAGCGCTTGAGTCCGGGGCGGAGGCGGGTAGCTTTGTGGGTATCAGCCTGTCTCTCGGTACCCAAAAGTCCAGTTCGAAACAGACTCAGGAACAAAGTGTCAGTCAAGGCAGTGGTTTGACGGCAGGCAACAATCTTCGAGTCGTTGCAACGGGTAGCGGTAAAGCCGGTTTTGAGGATGGTGATATCACCATTCAAGGCAGCAAATTGCAGGCCGGTAATGACATGGTGATTGTAGCCAACCGAGACATCAATTTACTTGCTGCCTCTAATACGCAAAAAGTCGACGGGTCAAACAAAAGTGGCGGGGGGGCGGTTGGTATCAGTCTGGGTGTGGGTTCAAGCGGTGCGGGTTTGAGCATTTTTGCCAGCGGTAATAAAGGGGCTGGCAAGGAAACCGGTAACGGAACGACTTGGACTGAAACCACTCTTGACGCGGGTAACAACCTCAAGATCGGCAGCGGACGCGATACAAACCTGATCGGGGCGCAGGCCAATGCTCAGCAGGTGGTCGCCGGTGTGGGACGCAATCTGACGCTGACCAGTTTGCAGGACACTGACCGTTATAACTCCAAGCAAACCAATGTCAGCGGTGGGGCCAGTTTCACATTTGGCTCCATGACTGCAAGTGGTTCGTTGAGTGTTAGTCAGGACAAAATAAACTCAAACTTCGACAGCGTTCAGGAGCAGGCCGGTTTGTTCGCCGGGAAGGGGGGGTATCAGATTAATGTCGGCGAACACACTCAACTCAATGGCAGTGTGATCGCCAGTACCGCCACTGCCGATAAGAACACGTTAAGCACTGGATCTCTGGGCTGGATCGATATCGGTAACAAGGCTGATTTCAGTAGCCAGCATCAAAGCGTCAGTGCCAGTAGCAACGGCAGCATGGGTGAACAGTTCATAGGCAACATGGGCAGTATGTTGCTGGTGGGTGCGAACAACAGTGGCCACGATAGCAGCACTACCCATGCAGCAATTTCCGGGGCAGGACTGGTTATTCGTGACAAGAACGATCAGCAGCAAGATATTTCGACACTTAGTCGGGATGTTGAAAATGCCAATAACGCACTGAGCCCAATCTTCAATAAGGAGAAAGAGCAGCGACGCCTGCAACAGGCCCAACTGATCGGTGAGATTGGCAACCAGACGATGGACATCGTCCGGACTCAAGGAATGATTGAGGCGAGCAAAGCGGCTCAGGCAGAACTGACGGACGAACAGAGAAACATGCCAGGTGCCAACCCCAATGCTTCGTATGAGGATCGTCAGAAATATATAGCTGTGCTGCAGGCTACCGATGCGTACAAAAATACGATGACCACCTACGGGACGGGTGGCAGTTTGCAGCAGGCGGCTCAGGCCGTGACAGCCGCCATTCAAGGATTAGCGGGCGGCAATGTCGGGCAGGCATTGGTTGGGGCTTCCGCGCCTTATTTGGCTGAAACCATCAAACAAATGACCAAGGGCAATGAGGAGGCCAGAATTATGGCTCACGCTGTATTGGGTGCGCTCACCGCGAGTGTGCAGGGAGGCAATGCGGCGGCTGGAGCAACCGGTGCAGCTCTGGCTGCGGGTAGTACCGAAGCCATTATGCAGGCGTTGTACGGCACCACGGACGTGAAGGAGCTGAGTGAAAGTCAAAAGCAGACCGTTTCCGCGGTCGTGACGTTGGCCAGCGGTATTTCCGGGGGGCTCATAGGAGGGAACAGCGCCGCCGCTATTGCTGCCGCACAAGCCGGGAAAAATGCTGCCGAAAACAATGACATGTTTATCTTACCTCCCGGGTTGGTGGCCACTAGCCAAGCCGCCACATCGTATGGTGAGTATGCGGTTCTTCACGGCGCGTCAGCGGAAGAGATGGAAGCAGGATTTAAGGCCATAAGAGAGGGCGAAGGTTTTGAAGGACCAGACGCCGCCAAAGGACTTATTCAAGCATGGACCATTATGATTGCAGGCCCCCTGACTGCAACCGAACTTTCGGTTGGGGCTGCGGCGATGGGCTTGGGCGCGGCAATTTCGGGTGGGGCAAACGCTGGATACCAGCTGACAAAAGGGGAACCTTTCAGCTATACCGATGCTTTTATTGCTGCGACTGTAGGTGCGTTGACACAAGGGAAAGGTTTTTTAGTAACCCAAGGGGCAGGCTTGAGCGGTTCCTTTGCTGGTAGCCTGATAAAAGGAGAGGATCCGACCTATCCGTTATTGGGCTCGTTTGTAGGAACAACCATTGGATTTAAAGGTGGCCCTATAATATCTAATCAGCTTAAACCGCTTGTCGGAGATTCGGCGGCGGATACCTTGGGCAATATGGCTGGTTCTACATTTTCGGAGATGGCGGGCGATGAAATTCAAACATTAGGGGATAAAAAATGAAACCGAAAACAGTGGGTTTTCACTTATTTGTTTTATTGGTTTTGTATAGTTTTTCATTGTTTTTGGTAGTGGGGGTTTGTGCCGTTTTTTTTGGTGCCTCCGTGAATTATTTTAAGCATGATGTTTGGACATTTAGTGGTGAGGATATTGCGAAAATTCTGAAAATGGCTAGTATTTATGGGGGGTTTGCTGCAACCGGAATTTGGATTAAATCAAAAATAAATGAACGTAAAAAAAATAAATAGCATCGGTGATTATCTCAGACCCCGCTTCTGACAATACCAAGTTGCCAAACTAACGCCAAGTTACTTCCGCCAGCCTAGAACAATGTCTAACCGCACCGAGATAAACGGGGACAGACCACGTTTTCGGTGCTTCTTCATACATGGGGCGCGAACCCGGCCATGATGGCGGCAGCTATGAGTTCGTCAGGCTGACCGACACGCAAACCGGCCTGGTAGTCAATGAACGCTGGGGCTACGGCTACCCCTTGCCAGGATTCAGCTACGGTTTCGAGGGCCATTTCCCCTCGCTGTACGACCCGAATAATCTGGTCCAGTTGCCCGATCGTTTGACCCAGTACACGCCCATCTCGGACATCGAATTCGCCAAGGACAACACCGGTTCGGCCAGTACCGGCACCGTGCGAAACGCGGTGATCCAGGCCGGTGGAAAAGTCGCAATCACGGCCACGCAGGACCTGGTCAACAACGTGATTCACGAGGATTACGCCTACGCTGGCAGCGCCAGCAAGGTGCTGGATACCCAGACGAGCGTCGGTCCGCGTGTTCAAGTCCGGATCAATGCGCAACTGCCGCCGGACCTCGCCCAGCAAAAGGTCGATCCGACGACCCTGCCAGGCTTCAACCTGCCAACCGGCCAAAACGGTCTGTTCCGCCTGAGCGGACAGGGTGGTAGCGGTGCCCAGGCCACTTCGGCCAATGCTGCGTCACAAAGCTGGACCTTCGGTGGTGCCAGTGTCGCCTTGGGTCAACGCGACCAGGCCGTGCCGGATGCTCAGGTGCGCGATATCCAACTGAGCGATATCACGCTTGCCTCGGCCTCCAGCCGTCAGGTAGTCGCGGACGCCCGTCAAGGCGCGAGTGTTATTGGCAATGCATCGTCGATCAATGTTACGGCGCCGAGCGATGGCGGTGCCGGCAGCGTCGTCGTGCCGGGGCACAGCGCCGATGCGCCCGCTGCCACCGTGGTCAGCGATATACCCGGCGCGAACCTATCCAGTCAGCCCGCCGCCGTCGCTCCGCTGCCCGGCCAGACATCGCCTGCAACTGCGCAAATCACCCCGGCAGCCAGCCAGACCGTTGCCCGGGTGCAAGGCCTGCCCAGCAGCAGCGGTCAGTCCAAACCGCAAAAATACCTGATCGAAACCAATCCAGTGCTCACCAACCTCAAGCAGTTCATGAGTTCGGATTACCTGCTGGGCAACCTCGGCTACGATCCTGACGACAGCGCCAAGCGCCTCGGCGATGGCCTGTATGAACAACGCCTGATTCAGCAAGCGGTGGTCGCCCGTACCGGTCAACGCTTTCTCGACGGCCTGACCTCGGACGAGGCCATGTTCAAGTACCTGATGAACAACGCCATCGCCAGCAAGGAGGCGTTGAATCTGTCGCTTGGCGTATCCCTCACCGCCGAACAGGTCGCCGCACTCACCCACGACATCGTCTGGATGGAAACCATGCAGGTCAATGGCGAGGACGTGCTGGTGCCGGTGCTGTACCTGGCCAACGCCAACAATCGCCTGGCACCCAACGGGGCACTGATCCAGGGCAGCGACGTGACCCTGATCGCCGGGCACGACCTGAACAACGCCGGTACTCTGCGCGCCACCCACAACCTGTCGGCCACTGCGGGTAACGATCTGGTCAACAGCGGCCTGGTGCAAGCGGGCAACCGCCTGGACCTTTTGGCCGGCAATGACCTCATCAACAAAGCCGGCGGTATCATCGCGGGCCGTGACGTTACCCTGACTGCCGTCAACGGTGACGTGATCAACGAACGCAGCGTGACCGCCGCGCAAGCCAGCAACGGTGATTTCAGCACCGGCCGCGCGTACGCCGACAGCGCCGCCCGCATCGAAGCCGCCAACGACCTGACCATCAAGGCCGGTCGTGACGTCAACAACATCGGCGGGGTGCTCCAGAGCGGCCGAGACACTACGATCAACGCCGGTCGGGATGTGAACCTGGTGTCCGCGCAGGCCGAAAACAAGCTTGCGAACGGCAGCAGCTTTCTCGAGCAAAACATCACCCAGATGAGTGGCTCCGTCAGCGCCGGTCGTGACCTCTCGGTCAATGCGGGGCGTGACATCAGCGTCATCGCCAGCCAGATCGACGCCACACGCGACATTGCCATGGCGGCGACGGACAACCTCACGTTGGCCTCGGCAGCGGACGAGGGGCATAGCTACAGCAAAACCAAAAAAGTCACGACGCAGGAAGACCACGTCAGCCAGGTCGGCACCCGCCTCACCGCCGGCGGCAACGTCGCCCTGAGCGCCGGGCAGGACCTGACCCTGCTGTCCAGCCGGGTCAGTGCCGGCGACGAAGCCTACCTGGTGGCGGGCGGCAACCTTGAGTTGCTGGCCGCACAGGACAGCGATTACTCGCTGTACGACATGAAGAAAAAGGGCGGCTTCGGCGGTAGCAGCAAGACGAAACGCGACGAAGTCACCGATGTGACAAACATCGGCAGTGCAATCACCAGCGGCGGCGACCTGACCCTGGTCAGCGGTGGTGATCAACGTTACCAGGGCGCCAAGCTCAATAGCGGCCAGGACCTGACGTTGGACAGTGGTGGCAGCATCACCTTCGAAGCGGTCAAGGACCTGCACCAGGAAAGCCACGAGAAGAGCAAAGGCGATTTGGCCTGGAACTCAGCTTCAGGCAAAGGTCAGACCGATGAAACACTGCGCCAGAGCACATTGGAGCACCAGGGCCAATTGGCGATCAAGGCCGCTGACGGCCTGCAGATCGACCTCAAGCAGATCGATCAGAAGTCGGTCAGTCAGACCATCGATGCCATGGTCCAGGCCGACCCGAATCTGGCTTGGTTGAAGGAGGCCGAAGCCCGTGGCGACGTAAACTGGCAGATGGTCAAGGAGCTGCACGACTCTTTCGACTACAGCAGCTCCGGCTTGGGTGCAGGGGCACAACTTGCCATCGCTATTGTCATGGCAGCTTTTGTCGGTCCATATGCCCTGACTGCGTTGAGTTCAATGGGTCCAGTAGTTGCCGGAGCAGGTGCGGCGATTGCCGCCGGGGCGGCGACCAATGCCTCTATCAGTCTGGTCAACAATCGTGGCGACCTGGGTGCCGTATTCAAGGACGTCACCTCCAGTGACGCGCTCAAGGGCTATGCCATCTCCGGTATCACGGCAGGTTTGACCGCCGGCGTCTTCGATAACTGGACCGGTACCACTACTGATCCGGTTACCGGCAAGGTCACCACCAATCTCAGTACCTGGAAAGGGATTGGTCAGTTCGCGGCCAACCAAGGTTTGCAAAACGGCACATCGGTGGCGATGAGCAGAATCATGGGCCAGGGCGGTGACTTGGGTGATGCCCTGCAAAGCACGTTGTTCAACACCCTGGCGGCGGCGAGCTTCCATGCAGTGGGAGATAACGTTCCAGCTGCTGACGGTAGTCTGCAAAAGATCATGGTTCACGCCATTGTCGGTGGCTTATTGGCCCAAGTCAGCGGTGGCGACTTCAAGACTGGGGCGCTGGCAGCTGGGGCTAATGAAGCCGTGGTGGCGGACCTCAATAAACTGGTTCAAGGCAATCCGAATCTACTGAGCATGAGCTCGCAGCTGGTCGGCTTGCTTGCCGCGTCCATACAAAGCGGCGCGGACGAAGACAGCCTTAAAACTGGGGCATGGGTCGCACAGAACGGCACCCAGTACAATTTTGGGGATCACCTGCCTCCAGGTTTGAACGAGTATGGACAAGCGGCAACCTCCCTTTTGGAGCACATGCAAAACCAAGGGGCTTCAGCTGAAGATATGGATCAGGTCGCACGCGCACTCGCTCAAGGCCAAGGATTTGACGGCGTCCAGCCCGCCAACGAATTCGTCAAGGCGTGGGGCGAGTTCATGGCCGGACAGCTCTCGGGCTTAGGGTTAGCATCTGTGCTGGGGAAGGCCGGTTCTTGGTTTGCAAAAGGCGAAAGCACGGTCGCGAATGATTTCTTTGCAGGTACGAAATACACAGATAAAGTCTTAGGTCAGATCAAGACTGGCGATCTTCATGGATTCCCGGAAAGTGTCACAACGTTCCAAGGGGCCGGACAAGTGACGAAGATCACAGGGGGAGACGGTGTTGTAAGAGATATGTTGAAAATTCCAGGTGAGTATCGTGGGAAAAAAGGCGTCTTCGAGTTCATAAAGGAGTCGGATGGGTCAATCAATCATCGACTATTCAAATCGGCCCCGGTGGAGTGAATTATGGACGTTATATGGTCGGAACAAATTGATCCTATTCTCCGTCAAGGGATATCCCTAGATCATTTGGGGGTGAGGAACTGGGCTTTGGGTCGTGATGACGCTTTGCGCGCTATTTATGAGCTTAAGGCCTCCGGCATCTCGATTCTTGGAGGGGATGTATACCAATTAGTTGGCGAGATAGCGGAGGAGACGTATGACAGTTGGTACTGTGATCAAGGGCCCGATGAGTCGGATTCTGTTTTTTTAAAGCGAAGCTCAGATAAGGCCGTGAATTACATTTGCAGCTACTCAATGCAAGGGGGGCTCTTTGCGCTAGTGCCTAAAATTTAATGGGGCAAAAGGAGTGCCATCCGTTATTGAGCCAAAAATTGCTCAGCAGATGGGGAAACGAGGCTGGACAGATGATTCTCTCGAAAGCGTCATCGCAAATCCCAACAATCGTCGTGACTAAAGATACTAGATTCGATCCAATTTCTGGTACGCGGCTCAATGACCCTGCAACTGGTTATGTGGCCAAAGATGGTTCTTATGTCGTCCGAAGCGACCGGACGGGTGCAATCGTCCAGATTTCAGATAACAATGATAAAAACTGGGTTGCGCCATGGGGCTGATTGAAGTTGAAGTGTCGTAGAGGATTTGCCTATTACTCCTACATTGATGTGGAATGGCACTCCTTTGTTTGATGTCGGCGATGGAATTAGGCTGCTCGACTACTGCAAAAATAATGATATTGCAGTTCTGGGCATGGAGGGATTTAAAATCAAGGGAAATAAGAGGGTTCTAGATATGGATTGTATCGTTGACTTTTCTGCGTAATTAAATGAAATGTATTTCGCCACGAAGTCGATAGGAGTAGAAAAGGGGGCGGATATATTTGTTTGGTTTGTGTGATGACCAGTAAGTAAATCTGTCCGCTATTTCCGATAACCACCCCGTCAACCGTGTTACCGTCCTACCGGACATCAAGGCGTCGAACAACGCTCACAAATACCTGATCGAAACCAATCCAGTGCTCACCGACCTCAAGCAGTTCATGAGCTCGGATTACCTGCTGGGCAACCTCGGCTACGATCCTGACGACAGCGCCAAGCGCCTCGGCGATGGCCTTTATGAACAGCGCCTGATTCAGCAAGCGGTGGTCGCCCGTACCGGTCAATGCTTTCTCGACGGCCTGACCTCGGATGAGGCCATGTTCAAGTACCTCATGAACAACGCCATCGCCAGCAAGGAGGCGTTGGATCTGTCGCTTGGCGTCACCCTTACTGCCGTCAACGGTGACCTTGAATCGCTGGCCGCACAGGACAGCGAACCGACGATGTCGGTGTGTCAGTCGATCTTCGCAGCGGATGTTAGTCCGCCATCGCGAGCAAGCTCGCTCCCACAGGGTTTTGGGGGTTATTGGTCTTTTATGGCGATGCACATGTCCATTTCCATCACGCCGGTATTCTCGTCGTAGGAAGCCTCCACCGGGTACCGCTCGAAACCCGGACGCTGGTCGTAGGCCAATCCGCTTTCTGGCATCCACTGTCCGCACAACTCACCCCACGCCGCCGGGATCTCACTGGCCGGTCCTTTGAAGTGGGCGACGGCGTAGCGGCCGCCGGGCAGGTGGGTGACGGCGAACGGGTATTCGGGTTCGAAGTCGGCGGGCACTTCGACGCAGGCGTCGTAGCGGCAATATTGCGGTGGGGTGGTGCTGGGATCGTCGTGGCCGATGCCGTAGCGCACGCGGTTGAGCAGGTTGTTTTCGATCATCCACGGGGCGATGGTTTCGCGCCAGAAGGTACCGATTTCCGGGCCGTAGGGGCCGGTGTAGCGAAGGTAGGCTATGCGGGCCGGGGGCAGGGTTTTGAGGGTTACGTTCATTGGCTGGGCCTTGATTTCAGTCTGTGATTTTTGCGTTGGCGGGTTGGGCCTCTTCGCGAGCAGGCTCGCTTGTATGCTAGGACTTGAAGGGAGGAGGAGGGACAAGGCTCGATTCTGACTGTTAGCGCAGTACAGATCCGTGGGAGATTTCGCCCCTCCTCCTTTCACCCAAGCGCCGATAAAGAATGCATCTGGCTAGACCGACGATAGGAACAAGCCTGCGCCTCTGGGTGAGCCCTTCAAGTGCTCAAAACCATATCTCGGGGGATGTTCAATGGCAATGCCGGTTTCTGCTATCAAACCAATCGTGGGCGTGGATGTCGCCAAGAATGAATTGATGATCTATCAGGCCGAACTGGATCTGCTTGAGACGCTTCCCAATAACAAGCCAGCCATCAAGAAATGGCTGAAAGCCTTGCCGGCACCGGTCGATGTCGCGATTGAGTCGACCAATATCTATCACCTGGAGTTCGCCGACCTGGCCCATGAGGCCGGTTGCACCATTTACATGGTCGGCGGCTATGAACTGAGTCACTACCGCAAAGGTGTGAAGGTTCGCGCCAAAACGGACGCACTGGATGCAAAGTTGCTCGCTCGTTATCTGAAGAACGAGTATGAAGAGCTCCATCCATGGATTCCGCCATCGCCGCTGTACCGCTGCCTCTTGAGCCTTTTCCGCCGGCGCGCGGCGCTGGTTCAGGCGCGGGTTGGCCTGGTGCAGAGCTGGACAAATGAACCGCTGCTCAAAGCCGCTTTTGCCGAGCAAGTGGCCTCCATGCAGAGGCTTGAAGGGCTGGTCGAGAAAATGATCAACGACCGCCTGAAAGAGGCCGGCTTGCTTGCCCAGTTGAAGCGTTGCATGAAAGTTGAAGGTATTGGTTTTCTGACTGGCGCCCGCTTGATCGCGGCCTTTCAGCGAGGCGATTTCAGAAATGCAGATGCCTTCATCGCGTTTTTGGGGATGGATTTGCGGGTATCGCAGTCAGGACAAAAAGACGGTCGCCGCAGCCTGACAAAGCGAGGCGATCCGGAGGCGCGTCGGCTTTTGCACAACGCTGCCATGTCGGCCAGCCGCACAGCCGCCTGGAAAGGTTTTTACCAAGAACAAAGAGCTAAAGGGTTCAGTACTACGCAGGCACTGGTGATCTTGGCCCGTAAACTGGCCCGGATCGTATTTGCACTGCTGAAAGGGCAAGGTGAATACCAACCGAAAGCAGGTTGAGGGCTTCCCCTCAACCATAGAATCTCCCACAGGGCACCGTGGCGAGCACAAGTCCAATGTGGGAGCGAGCCTGCTCGCGATGGCCTCGATTCGGTTTCAAGGCTAACCACCATGACAGCAGCTCGACTTCTCCTGTTCCCCATATTTGTCGTGATGCCGCACCCATTCCATGATCTCCTCCTCGTTGCGGCCCTTGGGCGTCAGGTCGAGGTAGTTGTAGGCGCCGACCAGCAAGTCCAGGCCCCGGGCGTAGGTGGAGTAGGTGTGGAAGATGTCGCCAGCTTCGTTGCGATAAAACACGCTGAGACCGGGGAGTTCTTCCTCGGCGCCGTCGGTTTTTTCGTAGTTGTATGTAGCCTTTCCGGCGGCGACGTCTTCGGCTCGGGCGGTGACGCCAAAGTCGTAGTTGAAATCGCAGCCTTCGGACGATACCCAGTCGAACTTCCAGCCCATGCGCCGCTTGAACGCCTGGAATTCGGCGAACGGTGCGTGGGAAACCGCCACCACGGCCACGTCATGGTGGGCCAGGTGCTGGTTGGCGCCGTCGATGTGATCGCTCAGGTACGAGCAACCGGGGCAGCCCTCATCCCAGCCCTCGGCAAACATGAAGTGGTAGATGACCAACTGGCTGCGCCCCCCGAACAGGTCCGCCAGTTTCAGTTCGCCGTTGGGCCCCTGGAAGTGGTAGTCCTTGTCGATTTTCACCCAGGGCAGGTCGCGGCGTTCGGCGCTGAGTCTGTCCCTTTCCTTGGTGAAGGCTTTTTCGTGGGCCAGGTGCTGTTTGCGGGCGGCGAGCCATTCTTCCCGCGATACGACGGGATGGTTCTGAATATTCATGTTGTTTTCTCCTGCGTGGGGCGGGGAGGTGACTTACATAGCCTAGTCGTTTGGCTTGCATGGATTTCGACATGCCGCCGGTCGGTCGTCAGCAAATGCCCGGCTGAACGGCGGCCGGGTGTACCGGTCACAACCTGTAAGGCCCGTTCAATTGCACGGGCATCAATCGAACGGGCACCGGAGGTTGAATCAGGATGACGACTTACAACTGGGACTTGATTGAGCGCTTGCTGCATGAAGTGCAAAACAGTGCGGGCCACAGTTTCACGCCGCGGCCTTACGCCGAACAGCATGCCGCGCAGAAGGCCGCGGAAGGCGAGCCGATTGAAAATCTTGATCACTTGAAAACGGTGGCTGGAGAGTACGAAAAGTTACTGCTGGCGCGTGGCTATATCGAGCCGCGACCGGCGGACGAAGGTGGCACGGGCGCCAATTATATTTTGACGGCGCGGGGTTCGCGTTTGTTGAGCCTGATCGACAGCAGTATTCCCGGCAATGATCACCCGCGGCAGGTACTGGACGAGCAGGAGGATGCACTGGATGAGATGACGTTCGATGAGGTAGCGTCGATGGCGCAGATTGCCTGAAATGCCGTTGTACCCTTGTGGGAGCGGGCTTGGTCCGGGCGGCGTTCCGACGAAAGCGGTCTGTCAGTCACATCCATGTTGGATGTGCCGGCGTCTTCGCGAGCAAGCCCGCTCCCACATGTGACTTGTGTTGCAGTCAGCTTTGTTTCGCCGCTTTCAGGCACTTCAAGTCGCTGAAGTCCTTCCTCACACCTTCAATTTTCTTCAGTAATCGTGCGCGTTGGTTCGGCGTGCTGTCAGCCATCAGATCCACGAACAGCGCACGTGCCTGGGCCTCGGTGTTGGCAAAGGCCTGACGATAGGCGGGTGTCCACAAGCTCTCGCGATTGACCAGAAGTGTCTCGATGCGTTGTGGGAATTGGGGACTCTGTCGTTGGGCAACGGCCGCGCTGAACTGCTTCTGCCAATGGACCCGGTTGGCAAGCCACTGGGTGTTCTGCTCGCCCAGGGCGCTGGACCATGTGGCTACCCGCTGTCGCTGGGTGGTGCTCAGTGGCCCGAGCCAGTCGTTCAGGCGCTTCTCCATGCGCGCGCCGCGTTCCTTGATCTGCTGGTCGAGGGTGGGTTTGAGGTATTCCTCCTGGCGTTTGCGCTGGTCCTTGGCAAAGGCGTCGTTCATTTCGGCGACTTGCTTGTCATCCAGCCCTTGCAGCAACTCGATGGCTGACGGGGTGATTTCCCGCGCGGTCTCGGCGATCGCCTGTTCGGCTTCGTGGGCGCGGGCCTGCAAGGCGGCATCGGTGACCTGGTTGGTGGCGATCATGGTTTGCAGGCGATCCAGCCAGTCGAGATAGTCGGGCAGTTGGGTGGTGCAGTGCCAGCTCAGGTGTTCCTTCAGGCGTTCGTCCAGCCAGCTTTTCTGCTCGCCGTTCATGTCCAGGTAGTCGCTGAGCGTCCACGGGATGATCACATCGAGATTGCGGTAGGCCAGGCCCACGCGGCTGCACGCGCCGAGGGCGAGGGCGACGGTCAGCACAAAGGCGATATGTTTGAACCAGCGGGACATGGGCGAATCCTTGCGAAAGCCAGCCTTCGGGGTCTGATTCTCATGTGAACCCGGGAGGAGCCCGGCAGTTCAGCCGATCAATAGAACGCGTGTTCGGCCTTGAGCGTCACCAGCCCGTCGCATTGGTTGTTGTGCCCGGCATAGGCCGAGCAACCGCTGCCGCTCAGGCTGGAGTCACTGTAGATCAGGTCGAGGTCGATGCCCATGAACGGGCGGGACAATTTCAGCGACCAATCGGTAAAACTGCCTACATACCCGCCATCCACCGCCACTGGCGTATTGAATTGGTGAGTGGTGTATTTCAGGCTGACACCGACACCGAACGGTTGATTGCCGCTCAAGTCAGCGAACAGGGTGTTGTTCTGTTTGTCCGGGTCATTGCTGAAGGCAATGCCGAAACGGCTGCCGAGCAAGGTCAGGCCGCCGAACAGTTCCTGGCTGTCAGGGGTGGTGACTTCGGGGTAGCTGTAGCGGATCAGGCCCACTTCGTAGCCGAGGGTCTGGTCGAAGGGTTGTTTAAAACCCATGTAGGAATCGATCTCGAGGTCTTTCCCCGGGCTGATGCCCATGCTGGGCGACCATTGGCCCACGTAGAAACCGCTGTCGTGGCTCAGGTCCAGGCCACCGTGGAACGAGCCGACGGCCGAGGGTTTGACCAGGCCTTGGGCCATGCTGCGGGTGGGGGTGGTGCCGAGCTTGAGGTCGAAGGCACCCAGCTCACGCTGAAAGATTTGTGCGTGGGCTACGGAGCAGGCCAGCAGGCTGGCGAGCAATGCCGATAGATAGAAAGGTTTGAACATGCGTCACTCCATGAACAGCGAGGACAGGCTGGCGGGCCCGCTGAAACGCTTGATCCAGACGTGTGCAAGGATACCGGCGAATGATCGGCAATGAAGGCCGTTCGTCGATTTCTACGGGATTTGAGGGAGTGCCAGAGGAGTAACGAGGGTTCCAGTCCAAGCGCTTCGAAGCTCAAAGCGCTTTGGGACCAGGTGACGCGAGGGGATTACTTTTTGCCCAGAGTGATCTGCTTGGACGGGCCGAACGTCTGGCCGCTGACGCCTTTGGCAATTTGCTGGATTTCACCGCCGGACTTGAGGAACGCAGCGATCTGGCTGTTGATCGACTCGCTGGTTTCGACGGCTGGAGCTGGCTTTGCTTTGCTGGTGGATGCTTTTACGCGCATGGCGGCCATTAACCTGTAGAAAATTAACTTGGCCAGGCATCGTACAGGAATTACCTGATAATTGCTTGGCAAATATCCCCTCGGCATATTCGTAAAGGCGGGGTAGTTAGCCACCGGCGAATATTCGAAATATGCACCTAAGCCGCTGTTTTAACTAATAACATTGTCTGGAAAAATACCGTATCACGCTTGCCTGGGCGTGGCGTAAATGCCCGGAACGGCCTGACGAGCGGACGGGGTGCGAAGAAAACCCGGGAAAATTAAGGGTTTCAGAGGATTTTCTCGCGCCATCGGGCCGGCTGCCGAACGCGGCGCTTAAAACCGGGTAGAATGCCGCCCACGCAATGAGGGTATTGGACATGGCTTTAGTCGGGCGTTACAACAGTTTGCAAGTGGTTAAACACACTAACTTCGGTTTATATCTGGACGGTGGCGCGGATGGCGAAATCCTTCTGCCTAATCGTTATATTCCAAAAGATATTCCTACCGAAGATGAAGACTGGCTCAACGTTTTTATTTATCTGGACAGCGATGACAAACTCATCGCAACTACTGAGAAGCCGAAAGTTCAAGTCGGTGAGTTCGCCAGTTTGAAAGTTGTTGAAGTCAACAGCATCGGCGTATTCCTGGACTGGGGGTTGCCGAAAGACCTGTTGCTGCCGTTCTCCGAAGAGAAGCGCCAGATGACGGCGGGCGAGTATGTGGTGGTGCACGTCTACCTGGACAAGCACACCCGTCGCATCACCGCCACCGCGCGCCTGGACCGCTACCTGGACAAGACCCCGGCCAACTATACCGCGGGCCAGGAAGTTGACTTGCTGGTGGCCGAAGCCACGGACATGGGCTTCAAGGCCATCATCAACAACAAGCATTGGGGCCTGATCCACAAGAACGAAATCTTCAAGTTCATGCGCGCCGGTAAAGAAGAAAAGGGCTTCATCAAGGAAGTTCGCGCCGACGGCAAGATCAGCCTGAGCCTGCAACCGGTCGGCCAGGAAGCGGCCACCAGTCTGAACTCGAAGATCCTCGCCAAGTTGCGCGAAAACAACGGTAGCCTGGCGGTGAGCGACAAGAGCGATCCGGCGTTGATCAGCAGCCTGTTCGGTGTCAGCAAGGGCAACTTCAAGAAGGCCATCGGTGCGTTGTACAAGAATGGCCAGATTGTCATTCATGCCGATCGCATCGAACTCAGTTGATGCACTGACAATACAGAGGGCCAGGATGGCGCAAGCAGAGAAGTAGAGGTCTCTGGCGGGCGGCATTTTCTGGTTTTCTGGTTAATAATCGACAACATGATTTTTCGCCCCGGTGTTTTCTTTTCAACGAGAAGGCCGGGGTTTTGCTTTTTTACTGCCGAGTCTTTGCCATGGATTGTGTCTTCGAGGTGTTCCGGTGAGCGCCACCCGGCGCAGCGCCGACGGGTTTGCCCTGCAGGTTATGGTCGGGTTGTGCCTGGTCTGGGGCGTTCAGCAGGTGATGATCAAGTGGGCGGCGGCCGATATCGCGCCGGTGATGCAGGCGGCCGGACGTTCCGGTATGTCGGCGTTGCTGGTCGGGTTGCTGATCTGCTGGAAGGGCGGCTGGAACCAGGTGGGTGCGACCTGGCGCGGCGGTCTGCTGGCCGGTGCCCTGTTCGGCCTGGAGTTCTTCTTCATTTCCGAAGGCCTGCAACTGACCACGGCGGCGCACATGTCGGTGTTCCTCTATACCGCACCGATCTTCACCGCATTGGGGGTGCACTGGTTGCTGCCCAGTGAGCGATTGCGGCCGTTGCAATGGCTGGGGATTGTCCTGGCCTTTATCGGGATTGCCATTGCATTTGCCGGCGGGGTGTCCTGGGACAACCTTGATTACCGCATGTTGATGGGCGATGCCCTGGGTGTGCTGGCGGGTGCCGCCTGGGGCGCGACCACGGTGGTGGTACGCGCGTCGCGCCTGTCGGAAGCGCCGGTGACCCTGACGCTGTTCTATCAGTTGATTGTCGGTTTCTTCGGCTTGTTGTTGATTGCGCTGCTCAGCGGCCAGATCACCCATGTCAGCCTGACCCATGTGGCGGTGGCCAGTGTGCTGTTTCAGGGCGTGGTCGTGTCGTTCTTCAGTTACCTGATCTGGTTCTGGCTGCTGCGCCGTTACCTGGCTGCCAACCTCGCGGTGTTTTCGTTCATGACGCCGTTGTTCGGCGTCACCTTCGGTGTGGTGCTGCTCGGTGAGGAACTGAGCCTGAACTTCGTCATCGGTGCCGTGCTGGTATTGGCGGGCATCACTTTTGTCAGCGCCGAGCAGTGGTTGCGCCGTCGTTTGCGCAAAGCCCTCGGGCAGCACTGACCGGCGCGAGCAACAGGCCGCCGGCGATCAGCAAGCCGCAGCCGGCGACCACCAGTGCCGGCTGCAAACCGCCACTGAAATGACTGCTCAGCGCCGCCAGCAATGGCCCGCTGATCTGGCCCAAGGCAAAGCAGGCTGTCAGCAGGCCGGCATTGCGCTGGGTGGTGTGGGGCGCCAGTTCCCGCGAGCGTTGCATCACCAGTTGCATGCAGGCCAGGAACGGCGTGCCGCACAGGATCACGCCCAATGCCAGACCTGGACCGTTGCCCAGCAGGCAGGCGAACACACCAGCGGCTTGCAGCCATAACGTCGCCATCAACCAGTGACCCGTGGCGCCAGGTTTTTGCCGCCGCAGACTCACCAGCACCACACCGGTTGCTGCCGCCAAACCAAAGCATGGCCAGAACAGGTCGGCCTGCCATTGGCCATGGAATTGTGCGTTGGCCATTTGCGACAAAAAGGTCGCCGGAATGATGTAGCCCAATCCGTACAAGGCGTAAATCCAGCCCAGACGAGCGATACCTTGATTGCCCGACGCGCTGGCACTGGGCGCAGCAGTCGCGGTGATACCCGGTTGTGGCAGGAACGGCAGGATCCCCAGTAACATCACCAGCCCTGCGGCGGCGTACACCAGCCACAAGGTGGCGGAAGTCTGGCCCAGCAGATTCGAGCCCAGGGCCAACAAACCTGTCAGAAAAATCCCCAAACCGGGTCCGGCGAAGACCAGGGCGCCGAGTCGAGGACGACCGGCCTCTGCCGCAAGGGGTTGGCTCAGGGCAGTAATCATCACCAGCACCCAGGCGCTGGCCACGCCGGTGCCGAAGCGCAGCAGCAGGTGCGACCAGAAACCATTGGCCCAGAACGACGCCAGGGTCAGCAGCACGCAGAGCCACAATCCGCCGAGCAAGCGCCGGCGCACTTGCGCGGGACGCCGGGAAAACATCGCGTCCACCGCGCCAATGAAATACCCGAGGTAGTTGGCGGCGGCAATCAGCCCGGCGGCGGTCAGGTCGATCTGGCCTTCGCTGAGCAGGTGCGGCAGTTGCGGTGTCAGGGCAAAACGGCCGATGCCCATGGCCATCATCAGGGCAACGAAACTGGCAGATAAGCGGATCAGGGGAGACATGGTCTGGATTCCGTCTGGAGGATCAATGACCGTCAGGCTAGGACTGGTTGACTTTCTTTAAAAATGAATAATAGTGAGTAACTTGTTCTTTTTTGGAGAATGTCGTGGAATTCAGCCAATTGCGCATCTTCCAGGCGGTGGCGGAAGAGGGGTCCATCACCCGGGCCGCCGAACGGCTGCATCGAGTGCCCTCGAACCTGTCGACCCGGCTCAAACAGCTGGAAGAGCAACTGGGTGTCGAACTGTTCCTGCGCGAGCGTCAGCGCTTGCAGTTGTCGCCTGCGGGAAAAGTCCTGCTGGACTACACCGCCAGGCTATTTGCCTTGCGCGATGAAGCCAGCGCGGCAGTGCAGGGTGGGCAACCGGCGGGCGATTTTGTGCTCGGCACCATGTACAGCACGGCGGCGATTCACCTTCCGGGGTTGTTGGCGCACTACCACCGTTTGTATCCGGCCGTGAACCTGCAAGTGCAATCCGGCCCCAGCGGTGAATTGCTCGAAGGCCTGCTCACCGGTCGACTCGATGCGGCGCTGGTGGATGGCCCCCTGGAACTGGCCGGGCTCGACGGGGTGCCCTTGTGCGACGAGCGCCTGGTGCTGATCAGCGAGGCCGACCATCCGCCGGTGCGTAGCGCGCTGGATGTGCAAGGTCGCTCGGTGTTCACCTTTCGCCAGGGCTGCTCCTACCGTATGCGACTGGAAGCCTGGTTCGCCCATGACCATGCGGCCATGGGCCGGGCGATGGAGATCGAGTCCTACCCGGGGATGCTGGCGTGTGTGATTGCCGGTTCCGGCGTGGCGCTGATGTCGGAGTCGATGCTCGCCAGTCTGCCGGGCCGTGAGAGTGTGGCCGTGCATCCGTTGGCCGAACCGTTCGCCAGTGCTACCACCTGGCTGATGTGGCGCAAGGGCATGGTCGGGGCCAACCTGAATGCCTGGATCGAGCAGCAACAGGTGGTTTTTCCACCGGCACGGGTGCGGGCACGGGAAATTGCCTGAACACAGGCTGATTGTGATGGATTCAGTAACAGATCATTGTGACTTTGCGCGAGCATTGCGTAGGACTTCGGACTATTATCTGTACGAAGGGGCTACAGAACTTTGGCCGCTCGGCACTACCCTGAAGGGGGCACCATGAAAGAGAAAATCCAAAACTGGCTGCATGACCTGGGCGTGGCTCTCGGTTTGATCGAACCGCCTCTGCAACCCGTGCCTGTTCGTACTGACGACGAACAGCGTCGACGCCAGCAGCGACGCCGGTAATGGCAGATATCATCTGACAGGTGAAAGGTTTCCCGTGGCGAGGGAGCAAGCTCCCTTGCCGCTTCGTGTACGTTTGATCAACAGCCTTAGTACCGCCCGATCTCCAGCAAGAACCGGCTCAAATCATTCGCCGTCCTGGCGGTCTTGAGCATCCGGTCTTCCTCCGCGGTAAACGCCGTGACACCCAGTTCATCTTCCAGATGGAAGATCAACTCTTCGATATCTTTTTTATCCAATCCCAACTGCGCCAGGCTGGCGTTGTCGTCGAAGTCATCCCGACCTTCCAGCAGGCGGCTGATGTAGCGATGTACGACAGCACGAAGGGCGGCTTCTTTCATGATCGTTCTTCGAGGAGGTGGGGGTAGTTCTCTCTGCCGGTGCAGATCCTGCCGTTGAGTACAGCAGGCTTTAGCCGTGTGAGCGCTGCCACTCGTCAATCATGCTGCGCAAGTGTTCCCCGGAAAAACTGCCGAAATGCCCGCCATGCACCGTGCGGATCGACAGCTCACGCAAGCGTTGCAGGCTGCGGGCGTAGTCATCGAGGTTGGAGTGGTAGGCGTCTTCGATCAGCGGGCCGTCGTAGATGATGTCGCCGCTGAACAAGGTCTCGGTGGCGGCTTCGTACAGGCAGATACCGCCCGGCGAATGTCCCGGTGTGTGCACGACCTGCAACACCCGATTGCCCAGGTCCAGCACATCGCCATCTTCGACAAACCCCGTGGCCGGTGCGGCCTTGACCCGGTATTCGGCGTAGCACAGCGGGCAATCGGGGTGCGCCTCGAACATGTCGTCGCCGACAAAGGCTTTGCTCAGGTCATTGTTGCCATCGGGCGCGGCGAGAATGTCCGCCTCGGCCGGGTGCACCAGCCGTTCAGCGAATTCGTGATGACCGGCGATGTGATCGAAATGGCAGTGGCTGGCCACGGCCACCAGCGGCCGTTCGGTGATCCACGGCAGTTGCTCGCGCAGGCTGACCAGGCCTGAGCCGCTGTCCAGCAGCAGGTCCTTGTCACGGCCCTGAATGTGCCAGAGGTTGCAGCGGTAGAAGGGGCGGATGTACGGCTCGTGAATCAGGCGGATGCCGTCACTGAGATGTTTCACCTCAAACCACTGGTCACGGCTGACGATCTTCATGTGCAGTTTCCTTCAGACGAAAAAAAACGAGTGTGGCAAGTGGGCGTGTCCTCCCTTATTTCATGTGCCGCGCCGGATCTGATGTCGTGCAGGGCAAGGCGCGAGGAGCGTGGTTTGGTTGTTCCAAATAAGCTCCGAGCAACGCAGCCCTGCACGACATCAGATCCGGCCCTCCGGGTTGTGCCTAAAAGCGAGCCAGGCTGCGTTGCAGTCCTTGGCAAGGAACGACCCTTACCTACGGACTGCGCCTTGCCTGGCTCGCTTTTAGGCGCAACGCGACGCATGAAATAAGGGAGGACACGCCCGTGCCACACTCGTCGAAGAAAGCATCAAGTCGTTATGTTCAGCTTAGGCCGCGCTGGCCACAGTCACCGGGCGACGGGACAGCAGGCTGACTGCAACAAAGCTCACCAGACCTACACCAAGGCTGTAGTAGATCGGGGTGTTGGCGTCCAGACCGTCCTTGAACATGAACAGCAGCGCGGTGGCGAAGCCCATGCCCATGCTGGCGATAGCGCCGGCGGTGGTGGCGCGTTTCCAGAAGATCGCGCCCATCAGCGGGATCAGCATGCCGCCCACCAACAGGTTGTAGGCCAGGGTCAGGGCGCTGATCACGTCGTTCACGATCAGGGCGATGCCCAGTACCACGATGCCGGTCAACAGGGTGAACAGGCGGTTGATCGCCAGGCTCGACTGTTTACCGCCACGCAGTTTCGGCAGCAGGTCTTCGGTCAGGGTGGTGGCAGCGGCCAGCAGGCCGGCGCTGGCGGTGGACATCATGGCGGCCAGTGCGGCAGCGATCACCAGGCCACGGATACCGTCCGGCAGGGACAGTTTCACAATCGCGGCGAAGGCGTTGTTGACGTTGTCCAGATCCGGGATCAGTACGTGGGCAGCCATACCGATCAGGGCGCAGGCCAGGCCGTAGAGGATGCAGTAGATACCGGCCGCGGTACCGGCAACCTGAGCCACTTTGGCGGTCTTGACGGTGAACACCCGTTGCCAGATGTCCTGACCGATCAGGATGCCGAAGAAGTAGATCATGAAGTAGGTGATGATGGTGTCCCAACCGATGGTGGTGAAGCTGAAGCTCGCCGCCGGCAGTTTCAACACCAACTCATCCCAACCGCCGACGCGGTACAGGCAGATCGGCAACAGGATGAACATCAGGCCGACAGTCTTGATCACGAACTGGACGATGTCGGTCAGGGTCAGCGACCACATGCCGCCGATGGCCGAGTAGATCACCACGACGCCGCCGCCGAGCACTACCGAGATCCAGAACGGCAGGCCGAACAGCACTTGCAGCACGGTGCCGATTGCCAGGATCGAGGTCACGCCGATCATCAGCGCGTAGGCCAGCATGATCACCGCGCTCGCGGAGCGGGCCATCGGGTTGTAGCGTTTTTCCAGGACCTGGGTAACGGTGTAGATCTTCAGTTTCAGCAGCGGTTTGGCGAGGAACAGGTTCAGCGCCACGATCCCGCAACCCAGGGCCGCACACAGCCAGAAGCCGGAGATGCCATGCACGTAGCCCAGACGCACGGTGCCCACGGTGGACGCGCCGCCCAGGACGGTGGCAGCCATGGTGCCCATGTACAGGCTTGGGCCGAGGTTACGACCGGCGACCAAAAAGTCTTCGTTGGTCTTGGCCTTGCGCATGCCGTAGTAGCCGAGTATCAGCATCGCGGCGGCGTAGATGAGTACGACGAATAAATCCAAAGCCATTGTTGCGTGTCTCCGATTGTCTTTTTTATGTGAGGCTGAAAATCAATCCCTGTGGGAGCGGGCTTGCTCGCGAAAGCGGTCTGTCAGTCACATCAATGTTGGATGTGCTGCCGTCTTCGCGGGCAAGCCCGCTCCCACAGGTAGTGCGTTTGGTTCATTGAATCAGGCGGCTTGACGCGTCGCCGGTTGAGTGAGCGAATCCGTGCTCTTGCTGCGAGGGTCGTTCGGACCGAACACTGCACTCGATTCCGGGAACAGGCTCAGCAGCGCCAGGTACACCAGCGAAGCCAGGCCCAGGGTCACCGGCAGGCTGATGTCGATACCACCGGCCATTTCGCCCAGCGGCCCGACAAACTGACCCGGCAGGTTGACGAAGCACAGGCCGACGGCCGCGCTCGGGATCCAGGCACCCAGGCCACGCCAGTTCCAGCCGTGGGTGAACCAGTAGCGGCCACCTTTCTCGCCGCGGGTGAATACTTGCAGGTCATCCGGGCAGTAGAAGCCGCGACGCACCAGCAGGCCGATGATCATGATCACCATCCACGGGGTGGTGCAGGTGATGATCAGCACCGCGAAGGTCGACACGCTCTGCACCAGGTTGGCCGCGAAGCGCCCGATGAAGATGAAGGCAATCGACATCACACCGATCAGCAGCGTGGCCTTGACCCGCGACAGCACCCGAGGGAACACGCTGGACATGTCCAGGCCGGTACCGTACAGCGAGGTGGTGCCGGTGGACATGCCACCAATCACCGCGATCAGGCACACCGGCAGGAAGAACCAGCTCGGCGATACCGCCAGCAGGCCGCCGACATAGTTGTTGGCCGCGATGTAGTCCGGTGCCTTGACCGCTACGATGGTGGCGGTGACGAGGCCGAACAGGAACGGAATCAGCGTGGCGAGTTGCGCGGCGATCACCGACGCCATGATCCGGCCTTTGGGCGTATCACGCGGGATGTAGCGCGACCAGTCGCCGAGGAACGCTCCGAAGGAGATCGGGTTGCTCATGGCGACCAATGCTGCCCCGATGAACGCAGCCCAGAAACCGGCCTGGCCCATGGCGACGGTGCCGGCGTACTGGCTGTCGAATGCAGGGGCGAAAGCGAAAACCCCCAGCAGGAACAGCAGACTGGCCGCCCACACCGCAATGCGGTTGACCCACAGCATGAAGCGGAAGCCATAGATGCACACGGTCAATACCAGCAGCGCGAACAGACCGTAGGCCAGGCCCAGGGTCAGATCGGTTTCCGGCAGATCGATCAGGCGTTTGGCACCGCCCACCAGCGCATCGCCCGAACTCCAGACGGAGAGCGAGAAGAACGCGATAGCGGTCAGCAGCGACAGGAAGGAACCGACGATTCGCCCGTGCACTCCGAAGTGCGCACCGGAAGAAACGGCGTTGTTGGTGCCGTTGATGGGTCCGAACAGGCCCATCGGCGCCAGGATCAGCGAGCCGAGTACCACGCCCAGCACAATCGCCCAGACACCAGCCTGAAAGGACAGGCCGAACAGCACCGGGAAACTGCCGAGCACGGCGGTGGCAAAGGTGTTGGCGCCGCCGAAGATCAGGCGAAACAGATCGCTGGGCTTGGCGTCACGCTCATGGTCCGGGATCTGTTCGACCCCGTTTGTTTCGATGCTGCTAAGGCTTTTTTCGTTGTTTTTGTTATTCATGATCAGCTCCGATCATAAAGGCGCGCTCATCGTGCGTGAGCGTCACCTGTGTTGGCTAAGGGGATGGCAGCCCTTCCGGCATCGCGGACAAATGTTCGTGGCAGGCCAGCCATAGGCCTTGTTGTTCTTGGCCAGACGCTTGTTTCTTGAAAACAATCGTCTCGCGCTCCTGGCTGAAGTGTTGCTCCCCTTGCATGCGCAACTCGGTGGCTACGTCATGGATGAAAATCGCCACGTCACCTTGCAGGCTGACGAAAGCGTTGCTTGAGGTGCACGAGAGCACCTCGAAGCCATCCTCGGCGCGCCAGCCGTCCCACATCGCCTGATAGGCGTCGCGCGACAGCAGGGGCTGTTCGAGGGTGTAGAAGACGAAGCTGGCATCGGCGCTGAACGCGCCGAAGTAGGCTTCGCGATCGTTACGGGCAAAAGCGGACACCAGATCGGCGGCGGCTTTCAGCACCTGATCACGTTCGTTCATGACCGATCCTCAGCGATGGACTACGCCAGGCAGTACGCAGAGCATTTCGTACAGCAGGTTGGCGGCCAGCAGCGAGGTGTTGCCGGTGGTGTCGTAAGCGGGCGAGACTTCTACCAGATCGCAACCGACCAGGTCGAGGCCTTGGCAGCCACGAACGATCTCGATCGCCTGAATGGTCGTCAGACCGCCGATTTCCGGGGTGCCGGTACCCGGTGCCCAGGCCGGGTCGATGCCGTCGATGTCGAAGCTCAGGTATACCGGGCCGCCGCCGACTTTCTCGCGGACTTCAGCCATCAAAGGCTCCAGCGATTTGTGCCAGCACTCTTCGGCCTGAACCACACGGAAGCCCTGGTTGCGGCTCCAGTTGAAGTCATCGGCGGTGTAGCCCTGGGCGCGCAGGCCGATCTGCACGACGCGATCCGGGTCCAGCAGGCCTTCTTCAACGGCGCGACGGAAAGTCGTGCCGTGGGCGATTTTCTCGCCGAACATGTGATCGTTCACATCGGCGTGGGCGTCGATGTGCACCAGGCCGACCTTGCCGTGCTTTTTATGGATGGCACGCAGGATCGGCAGGGTGATGGTGTGGTCGCCGCCCAGGGTCAGCGGGATCACATCGTGTTCGAGGATGTTGTCGTAGGACTCTTCGATGATGCGAACGGCGTCCAGCAGGTTGAAGGTGTTGATCGCGATGTCGCCGATGTCGGCAACCGACAGCGAGTCGAACGGCGCAGCACCGGTGGCCATGTTGTACGGGCGGATCATCACCGATTCAGCGCGGATTTCGCGAGGCCCGAAACGGGTGCCGGGACGCAGGGAAGTACCGATGTCCAGGGGCACGCCTACGAAGGCAGCGTCCAGGCCGGCAGCGGTATTCAAATGGGGGAGTCGCATCATGGTGGCGATGCCGCCGAAGCGCGGCATTTCGTTGCCGCCCAGTGGTTGGTGAAGAATCTTGTCCACGGGTAGGGCCTCATCGTCGTTGTTTTATTTATTTAGGTAAGCCGTTCACGGGAGTACGGGCGAACCTTGTGGCGCCGATTCTGCGAAATGTAGTGGCCGGGAAGAATCGCTACGGGCAAATACTTAGTTCAGATTTTTCTAAACTAATGGCGAGGGCGGGGATAGACTTGTTGCCTCATCCTTCAATGTGATGAGTTGTACAGTACCTGTGGGAGCGAGCTTCATTACCTTCAGCAGTGTGCGTTACCCCGAGATCGGAGCATTTCCATGGCCAACGCTTTACCCGACCTGAAACTATTGCGCATCTTCGTCAGTGTGGTGCGCCATCAGGGGTTCGCCAACGCCCAGCAGGAGCTCAATCTCTCGACGTCGGCCATCAGCACCTACATGAGCCAGCTTGAAGCAGCCCTGGGCCTGGTGCTGTGCCATCGCGGCCGTGGCGGTTTCAGCCTGACCAGCAAGGGCGAGCTGTTCCATCAGGAAACCCTGCGTCTATTGGGTGAACTCGAAGGCTTCGAGCAGTACGCCGCTGCCCTCAAGGGTGAGTTGCGCGGTACCTTGAACCTCGGGGTGATCGATTCCACCGTCAGTGACAAGGCCCTGCCGTTTGCCGAAGCCATCGGCGCCTACAGCCAGGAACACCCGGCCGTGCACTTGCACCTGTCGGTGATGAGCCCTTACGAATTGCAACTCGGCGTGCAGGACAACCGCCTCGACCTGGCCATCGGTGCGTTTTCCACGCGCATGAGCGGCCTGGTGTACATGCCGCTGTACCGTGAACAACACTGGTTGTATTGCAGCACGCGGCATCCACTGTTCAACGAGCGGCGCATTCCCGAGCAAGTCATCACCCAGCAGCGCATGGTCGGACGTGGCTACTGGAGTCAGGCCGAACTGGCGCGCCATGGTTTCAAGCACAGCGCCGCGACGGTAGAAAGTATGGAAGCCCAGTTGATTCTGGTGCTGTCCGGCGCCTACATCGGCTACCTGCCGGAGCACTACGCCCAGGCTTGGGCCGACAAGGGCGACTTGCGGGTGTTGCTGCCGGCGACCTTCGGTTATCAGGCGCCGTTCTCGATGATCGTGCGCCGGGGCCGTAGCCGCGAGCCGCTGATCCAGACCTTCCGTGATCTGCTCAAAGCACAACTGAATCAGGCGTAAAGACGATGTCCAGAATTCAATGTCCGCGTTGCCTGCGCCCGCAAACTCATTGCCTGTGCCCGTTGATTCCCAGCCTCGACAGCCGCACCCGGGTACTGTTGTTGCAGCATCCGAGCGAAGTGAATCATGCGTTGAACACCGCGCGTCTGGCGGCGCTCGGGTTGAGGAATGCCGAGTTGATCGTCGGCGAGGTGTTTGAGGATTTGCCGGCGATGTTGAATCAGCCGGGGTATCGGGCGCGGTTGCTGTTTCCCGGCGAAGAGGCCCAACCGATGCAGGCTTGTGCCGCGACAGACGAACCCTTGTTGCTGGTGGTCCCCGACGGCACCTGGCGCAAGGCGCGTAAGATGCTGCACCTCAATCCGCTGCTGGCGGCGCTGCCGAGGGTGACGCTGGCCGAGGGCGGTGTGTCCCGCTATCGCCTGCGCAAGGCGCCGGGGCCGGGAGCGTTGTCGACGGTGGAGGCGATTGTGCAGGCGCTGGAAACTCTCGAAGCGCCGGCGACGTTTGCGCCGTTGCTGAAGCCGTTCGAGGCGTTGATCGAGGGGCAGATTGCGGCGATGGGGGAGGAGGTTTATCAGCGCAATCATGCCGACAAATGATGGTTGCTTGTGCCGGCCTCTTCGCGGGCAAGCCCGCTCCCACATTCGACCGAGTTCCTTCAGGAGAAATGCGATCAACTGTGGGAGCGGGCTTGCCCGCGATGGGGTCGGTTCAATCACCACAACTTCTGAAAAAGACTACCTTTCCCGCATCGCCTCGGTCCGAGCCTTGAGCACCGGTTTAAGCAAGTAATCCAGCACCGTTTTCTCCCCGGTAATAATGTCCACCGTCGCCACCATCCCCGGGATGATCAGCAGTGGTTTCACATCCCCGCCCAAATGGTTTTTGTCGGTACGCACCTGAATCAGATAGAAGCTGTTGCCTTTGTCGTCGGTGATGGTGTCGGCGCCGATCAACTCCAGTTTGGCGCTCAGGCCGCCGTAAATGGTGTAGTCGTAGGCACTGAACTTGACCATGGCTTTCTGGCCCGGATGCAGGAATGCAACGTCCTGTGGACGGACCTTGGCTTCGATCAGCAGGTTGTCTTCCAGCGGCACGATTTCCACCATGTCACTGCCGGGCTGGACCACGCCGCCGATGGTGTTGACCTTCAACACCTTGATGATGCCGTGCACCGGCGAGACCACGGTGGTACGGGTCACGCGGTCGTCGATGGCGATGCTCGAGGCCGTGATTTTCGACAGGTCGGTGCGTTTCTCGTTCAGCTCTTTGGCCGCTTCCGAGCGGAAAGTCTGTTCCGACTCGTCAATCTTGCTTTTGATCTCGTTGATCGCCGATTCGGCCCGGGGAATCGCCAGGGTCGTGGCATTCAATGAGCCGCGAATCTCCACCGCGCTGCGTTTGAGCCGGAGGATTTCCACCGGTGACACCGCACCTGTGCCCACCAGCGGTGTGGACATGTTCATCTCTTGTTGCAGCAGCGCCAGGCTGGAGCTGAACTGCCCCTGTTTTGAACGAAACTCCGCCAACTCCTGGGTTTTTTGCCGAAGTTGCTCGGTCAGGGTGCGCTGTTCGCTGGCCAGTCGCCGTTGCCGCTGCTCGTACAGCGAGCGCTCGTCTTCAGCCACTTGCGGGGCCTTGGCGATCACTTCTTCCGACAGCTTGAACGGCCGGCCTTCGGCTTCGGCCGAAAGCCGTTCGACCTGGGCGGTCAAGGCATAACGATCGGCTTCGCTTTCGCCCTTGTTCGACAGGTAGCGGGTGTCATCCAGGCGCAGCAAGGTGTCGCCCTTGTTCACCATTTGTCCTTCACGGACGAAAATTTCAGTGACGATGCCGCCCTCCAGGTTCTGGATCACCTGGACTTTGCTCGACGGAATCGCCTTGCCTTCGCCCATGGTCACTTCCTGCAACACGGCGAACTTGGCCCAGAGCAGTGCACTGACCACCAGCACGGCGGTCAGCCACACGGTGATTCGCGACCAGCGCGGTGAGTCCTGCAAGGAGGCGCCGGCGGTTTCCGGCATGAACTCGGTCTCGGCACTTTTGTTGAAACTGTCGAAGTAGCCACGGGATCCTTGATCGGCAGACATGGACGACTCCTAGACGGCCGCAGAGCCGACACGGCCCTTGCGCAGTGCATCGATGACCGCCTCTTTCGGACCGTCGGCGACGATCCGTCCGTTGTCCAGCACCACCAACCGGTCCACCAGGCTCAGCATCGAGGTGCGGTGGGTCACCAGCAGGATGGTTTTGCCCTGGACCCAGCCGTGAAGTTTTTGCCGCAGGACGTCTTCGCTGCTGTTGTCCATGGCGCTGGTGGGTTCGTCGAGCAGCATGATCGGCGGGTCGAGCAACATCGCCCGGGCCATCAAAACGGCCTGGCGCTGGCCGCCGGACAGCAGTTGCCCACGTTCGCCCACGGGCCGGTCGAAGCCTTGCGGGTGTTGCCGGGCCAGTTCGGTGACCCCGGTCATTTCTGCCACTTCGAGCATGCGTGCGTCACTGATATAGCGCGCGCCGAGGGTCAGGTTGTCGCGCAGGCTGCCGGCCAAAAGTGGCAGGTCGTGGGCGACGTAGCCGATTTGATGGCGCAGGTCGGCGACGTCCAGTTGCCGCAGGTCCAGGCCATCGAGAAGCAACTGGCCTTCATCCGGTTCATAGAACCCCATTACCAGTCGCGCCAGGGTGCTTTTGCCTGAGCCGCTGCGGCCGATGATGCCGATCCGCTCACCGGGTTTCACACTGAAGCTGGCATTGGCCAGGGCGGGAGAACTCTGGCCGTTGTAGTGAAAGGTCACGCCGACAACATCCAGCGCACCTTGCAGTTGGGTGCGCTCCAGCGGCCGTTGTCTGGCGTCGCGCTCCTGGGGCAGGCCCATCAACGCGTCGGTGCTTTTCATGGTCAGTTGCGCTTGCTGGTAGCGGGTGATCAGGCCGGCGATCTGTCCCAGTGGCGCCAGCACCCGACTGCCGAGCATGTAGCTGGCCACCAGGGCGCCGACGCTGAGGTTGCCGGCGATGATGCTGTAGACCCCGGCGACGATGGTTGCCATGCCGGACAGTTGCTGGATGAACAGCGTGCCGTTGGTGGCCAGGGCCGAGAGGTTGCGCGCGTGGCTGTCGAGGCGGGTGAGGGCGCCGTGGGTGCTTTCCCATTTGTGCTGGCGTTCGCTTTCGGCGCTGCAGGCCTTGAGGGTTTCCAGGCCGCTGAGGGTTTCGATCAGCAGTGCCTGGCGTTCGGCGCCGAGGCTGAGGCTTTTCTGCACGGTATCGCGCAGGCGCACCTGGATCACCATGGCGAAGATGATGGTGATGGGAAACGCCAGTATCGGGATCACCACCAGCCAGCCACCGAGCAGGCCGATCACCAGCAGCATCAGCAGGCAGAAGGGCAGGTCGATCAGGCTGGTGAGGGTCACGGCGGTGAGAAACTCCCGCAGGCCCTGGAAGTCATGAATGCTTTGGGCAAAGCCACCGATGGTCGCCGGTCGCGCTTTCATCGCCATGCCGGTGATGCGCTCGAACAGGGTGGCCGACAGGATCACATCGGTTTTCTTGCCGGCGGTATCCAGCAAGTGAGCGCGCACGACCCGCAGCACCAGTTCGAAAACGGTGCCGATCAGCAGACCGATCGCCAGTACCCACAAGGTCGAGGTGGCCTGGTTCGGCACCACGCGGTCGTAGGTCTGCATCACGAACAGCGGCACCATCAGTCCCAGCAGGTTGATCAGGAAGCTCGCCAGGATCGCATCGCTGTACAGCCATTTCGACAGCTTCAGCGTATCGCGAAACCAGGCCTGCACCCGTGGCACCAGTGGCGAGCGCAAGTCTTCGAGCTCGTGGCGTGGCCGGGCAAACAACGCCTGGCCACTGTAGTGTTCGGCCAGCTCCTCAGGGCTGAGCCATTGTTCGCCGCCGTCGGCTTCGCTGGGCAGGATCAGCACCTTGCCGTCCTCGCCATAACGGCGCAGGACCGCCGTGCGGCCGTTGTTGAGCAGTAGCAGCACGGGCAAGTTGAGCGCGGAGATGTCTTTGAGGTCACGGCGCAGCAAGCGCGCCTGCAAACCGGCCCGGGCCGCTGCACGGGGCAGCAGGTCCAGGCTCAGGCGTTGGTGTGCCATGGGGAGCCCGGCACTCAGGCTGGCGCGGCTGACCGCCGCGCCGTGGAGTTTACAGAGGATCAACAAACCGTCCAGAAGCGGGTCATCGAAGCTCAGGCGCGGATCGACACCGGTGTTGCCGGGTTCCATGCTGGTCATTGAACCCTCCCGGGCCCTACTTCATTTCAGGCAGACGAGCTTCGTTTTTCACTTCGGTCTGGGCGATCGCGTCGGCGGGCAGTACGACCCGTTGTTTGCTCAACAACTGGCCCATGTCCGCCAGGACACGGTACATCGAGAACTCTTCGGTGTAGCGCACTTCGGTGTAGCGACGGTTGGCGTTGTAGAGTTCGTTTTCACTGTCGAGCAGGTCAAGCAGGGTCCGTTGACCGAGGCCGAACTGGTCCTGGTAGGCAATGCGCACGCGCTTGCTGGTTTCGGCATATTCACGGGCGGTCGGGGTTTGTTTCTTGGCATTGACCATGGCGTTCCAGGCCAGGTGAATGTTCTCGTTGAGCTGGCGCAGGGCATTGTTACGGATGTCCATGGCCTGGTTGATCTTGTGCGAGTCGGAGGCCAGGCGCGCCTTGTCGCTGCCGCCGCGGAACAGGTTGTAGTTCATTATCACGCCGACCCGCCATTCGTTGTCGTGGCCTTCGTCACCCTGCACGTTGTTGTTCGCGCCCACTGCCGCCTCGGCGTCGAGGCGCGGGTAGAACGGCGACTTGGCGACTTCGTACTGGCTTTCGGCCGATTGCACGTCGGCCTGGGCGGATTTCAGAAAAGGGTTGTTTTCCACCATGCTCTGCTGGGCTTCGGGCAGGGAAGTGGGGACTTCACCGCGAATCGATGGCGGGGTTTCAAGTTCATCGGGCATGCGCCCCACAACGGCGTAGAAGTTCGACTCGGCATCGGCCAGATCGACTTCGGCGGTGTCGAGGTTGTTTTCTGCCAGTGCCCGGCGAGCCGAGGACTGGTCGGCATCGGCGTTGCTGCCCACGCCGCGCTGGGTGCGCAGGCCGATCTGGTCGTTGACCCGCAAGTGCGCTTGCAGGTTGTTCTTGGCCAGTGTCACCAGTTCGCGGCGCTTGAGGACTTCGAGGTAAACCTCGGTGGTGCGCAGGGCCAGATCCTGAGCCGTACCCTGAGCGTAATAGGCTCGCGAGTTGACCACGCCCTGGGTGCGCCCGACTTCATTGGCGGTGTTGAACCCGTCGAAGAGCATTTGCCGCAGGCGCAGTTCCGACTGGGTGTAGTTGAGGGTTTCGGTGTTGTGATTGCCGAACGCGCGGGTATTGGTGTTATCGCTGTACCCGCGCCCGTAGGCCGCGTTCAAATCAACCGATGGATAAAAGCCCCCTTTGGCGACCTTCACGTCCTCATCCGCCGACAGGCGGCTGTCCACCCGTGATGCCAGTTCCGGATGGGTCGCGATGGTGCTCTGGATTGCCTCGGTCAGCGTCATGGCCTGAGCCTGGGACGAGCAGGCCATGGCCAAAAGAACCGCGCTGCAGAGGGGGGTTAATAGGCGCATGGTACATCTCCCTGATTCCTGGTGGTGCTTATCAGTCGCCAATTATTTGACGATATTTATAGGTAAAGTTGTTTCACATCTTTAACAAAAGAGCTAAGAACATTCTGGAGCGTAGCTAAGAAATTTTTTTCATAACCGGTATGTCAAAAAAAACTTATGCGCTCTGCAAAATCCAGCACATTGTTCAATTCGAAAGCCCTTGTTTTACGAGCTCTAGGGCGCTCATCGGGGTTTGAGGAAAGTTGCAATCCACTTATCGACAAAGAGCGGAGAAGTGCTGGAGGGGAGGGACGCGAGCGATCTGAAGGTGACGGTTTTTTGTCACTTGAGTGATTCAAGATCGTTACGCACCGCTCACAGGCAAGGTTGTTGCGAACAGGGATCCGATGCCATTGATTGCAGAGGGTTTTTCCCGAAATCGTAAACAGCGCCGTGAGCGACTGGCTGGGCGAGATCGTTGCCGGGGCCACGGCTTACTCAAGTAAACCGGCACCCGCAACACGATCCGCCAGACAACCCGCTTGAGCCATGAGCACGTTCTTCGCACAAACAAGCTGCCGACAGTGGTTGGCAGCGGAGGAAGTGCACATGGCTACGCTCATCGGTATCGTCAGTAAGGTCATCGGTCAGGTGTTCGCGGTTGCGAGCGACGGCACCCGGCGTGCTTTGGTCGAGGGGGATCGGCTGTTTGCCGGCGACCAACTGAGCACCGGCGCTGAAGGCGCGGTGGCGGTGCATCTGCAAAATGGCCAGGAACTGACCCTCGGGCGCGGCAGCAGCATGCAGATGACGCCGCAGTTGCTCGCCAATCAGATTCCCCATGTGAACTCGCCTGAAGCGCTGACGCCGAGCGAAGCGCAACTGACCGATGTCGAACAGCTGCAAAAAGCCATTGCGGCGGGCGACGACCCGACCCAAACCGCTGAAGCCACCGCTGCCGGGCCCGCCACGACTACCGGTGTACCGGGCGGCGTCCAGGGCAGTGGCCATAGTTTCGTCCTGCTCGAAGAAGTGGGCGGGCAAGTCGACCCGACCATCGGCTTCCCCACTGCCGGGTTCAATGGCATTCCCGAACTTCCCGAAGAACGCCTGAACGTTAATCCGGACAACGTTGTCGCGGCCGATGCCCCTGTGGTGCCGCCGGTGGTTGCGCAAGTGCCGAACAATCCGGTGACCTTCGACGGCCTGTCGCAGCAGAACGGCGAGCGGACCGTCAATGAAGCCAACCTGGCCGACGGTTCGGCGAGGAGCGAAGGCTCGCTGACACGAAGCGGCACCTTCACCATCAATGCGCCAGACGGGCTGAGCAGCCTCAGCATCGGCGCGATCAACTTGATCAGCGGCGGCGTGGCGGCAGGTTTCCCGCAGTCGATCATCTCCCCGCTGGGCAGCACGCTGACCGTCACCAGTTACAACCCGGCCACGGGCGTGGTCAGTTACAGCTACACCCTCAACCGTGCCGAATCCCACGCAAGCGGCGAGGGTGCCAATAGTCTTGCCGAACACGTCACCGTGGTGGCCAGCGACAGCAATGGCGACAGCATTACCGGTACGCTGGATATCAGCATCATCGACGACGTGCCCAAAGCAGTCGATGACAACAATGGTATCGCCTCGGAAACCCTGCTGACGCTCAACGGCAACGTACTGAGCAACGACGTGCAAGGCGCTGACCGGGTGCCGCTCGGCGAAAACACCGGCCCGATCACCCCCGGCACCTTCACCGGGACTTACGGCACCCTGGTACTCAACGCCAACGGCACTTACACCTACACGCTGAACACCAGCGATGCCGACTTCAAGGCGTTGCACGGTGGTGGCGATGGCACTGAAACCTTCACCTATACGCTGACAGACGCCGATGGCGACAGCAGCACCGCGAACCTGGTGCTGCAGATTCACAACAACGATGACCCGGATACGATTGACGGTTTAAGTGTTGGGGGCGGCGAATTGACCGTCTTCGAGAAAAACCTCAGCGATGGCAGCCTACCGGATGCCACGGCGTTGACCCAGAACGGCACCTTCACCGTCACCGCCCTCGATGGCGTGACAACCCTGACCGTCGGCGGCATCGCCGTGGTCACCGGCGGCGTGGCCGCCGGCTTCCCGCAATCGATCACCACGCCGTTGGGCAGCACGCTGACCATTACCGGGTTCAATGCAGCGACCGGGGTGATCAGCTACAGCTACACCCTCAACGATGACGAAGCACACCCGACTGGCAACGACGCCAACACTTTGTCTGAGCAGTTCGCTGTGACCGTGGTCGACGACAACGGCACCACCGCCACCGGTTCACTGGACGTGAACATCGTCGACGACCTGCCCAATGGCGTGGACGACAGCAACGCCAGTACCGCCTCGGAAACCCTGTTGACGTTGAACGGCAACGTACTGAGCAACGACGTGCAAGGCGCCGACCAGGTAACGGTCGGAGAAAACGCCGGCCCGATCACCCCTGGTACGTTCACCGGCACTTACGGCACCCTGGTGCTCAATGCCAACGGCACCTACACCTACACGCTGAACACCAGCGGTGCCGACTTCAAAGCCCTGCAGGGTGGTGGCAATGGCAGCGAATCCTTTACCTACACCATCACCGATTCGGACGGCGACAGCAGAACCGCGAACCTGGAGCTGCAGATCCACAACAACGATGACCCGATCACGATTGGCGGTTTGAACGCTCAGGGTGGCGAGCTCACCGTCTTTGAGAAAAACCTCAGCGACGGCAGCGCACCGGATGCCACGGCGCTGACCCAGAGCGGGACCTTCACCATCACCGCCCTCGACGGTGTCACGACCCTGACCGTCGGCGGTATCGCCGTGGTCACCGCTGGCGTGGCCGCCGGGTTCCCGCAATCGATCACCACGCCGTTGGGCAGCACCCTGACCATTACCGGGTTCAATGCCGCGACCGGTGTCGTGAGCTACAGCTACACCCTCAACGATAACGAAACGCACCCGACTGCCAACGACGCCAACACTTTGCCTGAGCAGTTCGCCGTGACCGTGGTCGATGACAACGGCACTACCGCGACTGGTTCGCTGGACGTCAACATCGTCGACGACCTGCCCAATGGCGTGGACGACAGCAACGCCAGTACCGCCTCGGAAACCCTGTTGACGTTGAACGGCAACGTACTGAGCAACGACGTGCAAGGCGCCGACCAGGTAACGGTCGGAGAAAACGCCGGCCCGATCACCCCTGGTACGTTCACCGGCACTTACGGCACCCTGGTGCTCAATGCCAACGGCACCTACACCTACACCCTCAACACCAGCGATGCTGACTTCAAAGCCCTGCACGGTGGCGGCGACGGCAGCGAATCCTTCACCTACACCATCACCGACTCGGACGGCGACAGCAGCACCGCGAACCTGGTGCTGCAGATCCACAACAACGATGACACGATCACGATTGGCGGTTTGAACGCTCAGGGTGGCGAGCTCACCGTCTTCGAGAAAAACCTCAGTGACGGCAGCGCACCGGATGCCACGGCGTTGATCCAGAGCGGGACCTTCACCGTCGCTGCACTCGACGGTGTCACGACCCTGACCGTCGGCGGCATCTACGTGGTCACCGCTGGCGTGGCCGCCGGGTTCCCGCAATCGATCACCACGCCGCTGGGCAGCACCCTGACCATCACCGGGTTCAACGCGGCGACCGGGGTGATCAGCTACAGCTACACCCTCAACGATAACGAAACGCACCCAACTGCCAACGACGCCAACACTTTGCCTGAGCAGTTCGCCGTGACCGTGGTCGATGACAACGGCACCACCGCCACCGGTTCGCTTGACGTCAACATCGTCGACGACCTGCCAAAAGGCGTGTACGACAGCAACGCCAATACCGCTTCGGAAACCCAGCTGACGTTGAGCGGCAACGTGCTGAGCAACGACGTGCAAGGCGCGGATCGGGTAACGGTCGGTGAAAACACCGGGCCGATCACCCCAGGCACTTTCACCGGGACTTACGGCACCCTGGTGCTGAACGCCAACGGCACTTACACCTACACGCTGAACACCAGCGATGCGGATTTCAAGGCATTGCACGGCGGTGGCGACGGCAACGAAACCTTCACCTACACCATCACCGATTCGGACGGTGACACCAGCACCGCGAACCTGGTGCTCAACGTCTACAACAACGACGACCAGGTAACCCTCAGCGGCCTCGACGTGTATGGCGGTGAGCTGACGGTCTACGAGAAAAACCTCAGCGACGGCAGCAGCCCCAACACGCCGGCCCTGACCCAAAGCGGCACCTTCACCGTCACGGCCCTCGATGGCCTGCAAACCCTGACCGTAGGCGGCATCACTGTCGTGAGCGGTGGTGTGGTCGCAGGCTTCCCGCAAACGGCCGTCACGCCGCTGGGCAGCACCCTGACCATCACCGGTTTCAACGCCGCCACCGGGGTAATCGGCTACAGCTACACACTGAACGATAACGAAGCCCATCCGACGGCCAACGGCGCCAACAGCCTGACCGAGAACTTCAACGTCGTGGCCACCGATACGGATGGCGACAGTGCGACCAGGCAGATCAACGTCAACATCGTCGACGATCTGCCAAAAGGCGTGTACGACAGCAACGCCAGTACCGCTTCGGAAACTCTGTTGACTCTCAACGGCAACGTGCTGACCAATGATGTGCAAGGTGCCGACCGGGTGACGGTCGGTGAAAACACCGGGCCGATCACCCCAGGCACTTTCACCGGGATTTACGGCACCCTGGTGCTGAACGCCAACGGCACCTACACCTACACGCTGAACACCAGCGATGCGGACTTCAAAGCCCTGCACGGCGGTGGCGACGGCACCGAAACCTTCACCTACACCATCACCGACTCGGACGGCGACAGCAGCTCCGCCAACCTGGTGCTCAACGTCTACAACAATGACAATCCGGTGACCCTCAACGGCCTCGACGTGTATGACGGTGAGCTGAAGGTCTATGAGAAAAACCTCAGCGACGGCAGCAGCCCCAACACGCCGGCCCTGACCCAAAGCAGCACCTTCACCGTCACCGCCCTCGACGGTGTAACGACCCTGACCGTCGGCGGCATCGCCGTGGTCACCGGCGGCGTGGCCGCCGGCTTCCCGCAAACCGCCGTCACGCCACTGGGCAGCACCCTGACCATCACCGGGTTCAACGCCGCGACCGGTGTCGTGAGCTACAGCTACACCCTCAACGATAACGAAGCGCACCCGACCGCCAACAGCACCAACACCCTGCCTGAGCAGTTCGCCGTGACCGTGGTCGACGACAACGGCACCACCGCGACCGGTTCACTCGACGTCAATATCGTCGACGACCTGCCAAAAGGCGTGTACGACAGCAACGCCAATACCGCTTCGGAAACCCAGCTGACGTTGAGCGGCAACGTGCTGAGCAACGACGTGCAAGGCGCGGATCGGGTAACGGTCGGGGAAAACACCGGGCCGATCACCCCAGGCACTTTCACCGGGACTTACGGCACCCTGGTGCTGAACGCCAACGGCACTTACACCTACACCCTGAACCCCAGCGATGCCGACTTCAAAGCCCTGCACGGCGGTGGCGACGGCAGCGAATCCTTCACCTACACCATCACCGATTCGGACGGCGACAGCAGCACCGCCAACCTGGTGCTCAACGTCTACAACAACGACGATCAGGTAACCCTCAACGGCCTCGACGTGTATGGCGGCGAGCTGACGGTCTACGAAAAAAATCTCAGCGACGGCAGCAGCCCCAACACGCCGGCCCTGACTCAAAGCGGCACCTTCACCGTCAACGCACTCGACGGCCTGCAGACCCTGACCGTGGGCGGCATCACGGTCGTCAGCGGTGGCGTGGTCGTCGGCTTCCCGCAAACCGCCGTCACGCCACTGGGCAGCACCCTGACCATCACCGGGTTCGTCGCCGCCACCGGGGTGATCAGCTACAGCTACACGCTGAACGATAACGAAGCCCACCCAACGGCCAACGGCGCCAACAGCCTCACCGAGAACCTCAACGTCGTGGCCACCGATACGGACGGCGACAGCGAGACCGGGCAGATCAACGTCAACATCGTCGATGACCTGCCGAGCGCCAAACCTGACTCGTCGTCGGTAGTGGAGGGCGGCACCGTCAACATCAGTGTGCTGGGCAACGACATCAGCGGCGCCGATGGTCCGGCGACGGTGGTCGGCGTACGCGCCGGCAGCAATACCTCGACGTCGGCCATCGGCGGGCTGGGCAACCCGATCAACGGCACCTATGGCTACCTGACCCTCGATGCCAACGGCAACGCGGTGTATCACAGCAACCAGAATTCGCTCGGCGATGCGGGGGCCACCGATACGTTCACCTATACCGTGCGTGATTCCGATGGCGATGAAAGCACCACCACCATCACCATCGACGTGGCCAACAGCATCATCAAGGCCAACCCCGATAGCGACGTGACGGTCTACGAAAAAGCCCTCGACCTGAGCCAGGACGGGCAGGACCTGGCCGCCGCTACGGTCACCGGCAGCGACCCGGGCAACACTGGCGAAACCGCGTCCGGGACCCTGGTCGGTTCGGTCTCGGGTGGCAGCGGCGCGCTCACCTACACCCTGGTCGGCAGCGCCACCGGCACCTACGGGCAAATCCTGCTCAACCCCGACGGCAGCTACACCTACACCCTGACCTCGGCGCCGAAAACCTCGCCGAATGCCAACGACGGGCCGAACAGCCTGAGTGAAAGCTTCACCTACAAAGCCACCGATGCATTGGGTAACAGCAGCACCAGCACCATCATGGTCAATATTGTCGATGACGTGCCCAAGGCGGTGGCAACGGATCGCTCGGTGGCGGCGGTGGAGATCGATTCCAACCTGCTGATCGTGCTCGATGTCTCCGGCAGCATGGCCGACCCTTCCGGCGTGTCGGGCCTGTCGCGGCTGAGTCTGGCCAAGCAGGCCATCAGTGCCTTGCTGGATAAATACGACGACCTGGGCGATGTGAAAGTGCAGCTCGTCACCTTCAGCAGCAGCGCCACCGACATGACCTCGGTGTGGGTCGATGTCGCGACCGCCAAGACACTGCTGGCCGGCCTCATCGCGAACGGCGGCACCAACTACGACGCGGCCGTGGTGACCATGCAGACCGCGTTCAACACCTCGGGCAAACTGACCGGTGCGCAAAACGTCGGCTACTTCTTCTCCGACGGCAAGCCCAACACTGGCCTGGAAATCGGCACCGCCGACGAGACCGCGCTGAAAGTCTTCCTCGATGCCAACAACATCAAGAACTACGCGATCGGCCTGGGCAGCGGTGTGAGCAATGACAATCTCAATCCACTGGCCTATGACGGCAACAGCCACACCGACACCAATGCGGTGATAGTGACCGACCTCAACCAGCTCAACTCGGTGCTGTCCGGCACGGTGATCGGCGCACCGGTCACCGGTTCGCTGCTGGGCGAGGGCGGTGCATTCGGCGCCGATGGCGGCTTCATCAAAACCATCACGGTGGACGGTACCACGTACACCTACGATCCAAGCGGCAACAGCAATCAGGGCTCGCTGAACTTCAGCGGCGGGCTCAACCACGGCACGTTCAACACCGTGAACAACACCTTGAGCATTACCACCAACAACAGCGGTACCTTGCAGATCAATCTCGACACCGGTGAATACGCCTACATTTCGCAGAAAACCACGTCGGTGTTGATCACCGAAACCATCGGCTTCACCGCCAGCGACAACGACGGTGACCTGGCCAGCGCCACCCTGACGGTCAAAGTCATACCGAACGCACCGCCGGTGGCCGTCGATGATAGCGTCATCACCAACGTGCTCTCGAGCAACATCGTGGTGCCGAGCGAACTGTTGCTGGCCAATGACACCGACCCCAACGGTGATCAACTCTCGGCGACACCGACCTCGTTCAACACCGGCTGGATAGTGAAGGGCGCGGACTTCACCGGGACCGGCGCGATCAACTTCGCCGACACCAATAACAACCCCGCCAACCAGAGTCTGGCAAACGTGCGCAATGCGTTTGCGGCCAACGCAGCGACCATGACGGCACTGCTGGTGATCAGTGGCTATCTCGACAAAGCGAACAGCTCCAATGGCAACAATGAAGACCTCATCACGGTCAAGCTGAAACAAGGTGAGACGCTCAACCTCGATCACAATCTGGCAGCCGGGCACGTCACGATGGAGTATTCGCTCAACGGCGGGGCGTTCGTCAGCATCGCCGATGGCGGCACCATCACCGCAAGCGCGGATGGCACCTACCAGATCCACCTGACCAACATCACCGACTCCGGTAACGGCAATACGAATGCGGCGGAAGACTATCAACTGACCATGACCGTCAACTACGCCGGGGCACACGACGTCACCCCGGACTACCACGGCACCTACACCGCCAACGACAACCATGGCGGCAGCGACTCGGCCAACCTGACCATCAGCTATCAGGACGGCCACACCCTCACCGGTACCAGCGGGGATGACGTACTGGTGGCGGGCACGGGCAACAACATCATCAATGCCGGCGACGGCAACGATGTGCTCACTGCCGGCTCCGGCAACAACGAGCTGCACGGCGGCGCCGGCAATGATCTGCTCTTCAGCGGGCCGGGCAATGACATCCTCGATGGCGGCACGGGCATCGACACGGCCAGCTATGCCCATGCCAGTGCCGAGGTGACGGTCGACCTCAGTCTGCTCGGTGGGCAAAACACCCTGGGCGCGGGCTCGGACACCCTGACCGGCATCGAAAACCTAACCGGCTCGAACTTCAACGACACCCTGACCGGTGACAACAACGGCAACGTGATCAACGGCGGCCTGGGCAACGACATCCTCAATGGCGGGGGCGGCGATGACTGGCTGATCGGCGGCCTGGGCAACAACACCCTGACCGGCGGAACGGGGGCCGATACCTTCCAGTGGCTCAAGGGCAACAGTGGCCATGACGTGATCACCGACTTCACGCCCGGCACCGACAAGCTCGACCTGTCGCAACTGCTGCAAGGGGAGAGCGGTACCACGGCTTCGCTGGATGACTACCTGCACTTCACCGTCACCGGCAGCGGGCCGTCGACGGTGACCAGCATCGATGTCAGCGCCATGGCCGGCGCCGCGCCGAACCAGACCATCGACCTGGCCGGCGTCAACCTGGCCAGCCACTACGGGGTAACGCCGGGGGCGGGTGGGGTAATCGCGGGCGGGCATGACACGGCGACCATCATCAACGGCATGCTCAATGACCATTCGTTGAAGGTGGATACCGTGTGATCTGAAAACCCACTAAAGAACCCGCCATCCCTGTGAAGGAGTGGCGGGTTTTTTGTTGCCCGAGACAATGGTGAATCTCCGACCAGTGGTAGCAAAACCTGTAATTTCTGACAGTAGCCAGTCTTCTGTAACTGCCTTTTAATCGAGCCAGCGATTAGGCAAATCGAGTTTTCAACTTCCTCTGCGCTGCACTTCGAACAGGCGCCGATCATTCTGGATTGGGCGTTGAGTCGCTACGTGGGCTAAATGCCCGATACTGAAAGGAGCTTTGAAATGACCGTCCTAGAAAAACTGTCCACCAAAGAGAAAAGACTGCTCAGTTACAGGAGAAAACCGCGTAGCGCTCCTCTGGAGGATTTGATTCCGCCCTCACTGGAAACGATCGCGTTGCTACCGGCAACGACCGATGATCTGGGTAATCAACTTCACTCCAGAGATCAAGGCCTTGAGATGAAGTTGAAGCTCTCACGGTTTCCAACATCAAACTATCCGGACGGCTCATCCATCACCGTACAAGCACTGTTCAATGACATTCTGGTTGGGAACGTGCTGAACGGAACGACGCCGTTATCGGACGCGTGGTTCGAGCAAACACTGACGGTGCCGGCAGGCCTTACTGCCACCGAGGGTGAGCACAGTGTGCAATATCGTATTAAATATCGACTGAACGAAGACGATTCGTTGCCGCTCATCATCCGGGTAGATACCCAAGCCCCTACACCTGTCACCGAAACCATTGTTCCCCCCAGGATCAAAACCGAGGGCATTACTGCCGAGTACTTTGTCGAGGAAGCTGTCGACCATGTGCTGGTGGGTTATCTGCCGACTTACCCGGTTGCAAAAATCGGCGACATCGTTGAGTTCATGGTCAAGGAAGTCGGGAAACCGGACGATCAGGCAACGCTCATCGAGCGCATTGAGCGGCTGAACCTTTCGGATCCATTGAACACGCAAAAGCTGACCAAGTCCTTGATCGGGATTGATGAAGGGGAAATCGAGTTATTTGTTTACGTGACCGATCGCAAGGGAAACAAAAGCCTTGCTTCACCGAAGCTGAAAGTTGATGTTTCACTTTTTCCTGCGCCGGCTGGAATGGTGGTGACCGTTCCCTTGCATGATGATGACAACATTATTTTATTTGAGGATGCACGCGGGCCTGTGAGCGCCATACTCAACTATACGAATTTCAAGGCTAATGATAAGTGGCGGTTGGCCGTTGATCACCAAACGCCGGTATTGGAAGCTGATGTTGATGCTGTTCCGTTTCCCCATACATTTACTTATCGCTATCTTTACAATAATAACGATGGCCCAAAGGATGTTGATTTTGAATGGCAAGTCAGGCGTGGCAATAAGCTTTACCCCGAACCGCCTCATAGCCAGAAACTGAAAATCGACCTGAGAAAACCGGGAGAGCAACCCGATCCGGATAACCCAGGTTTGCCTGGCTCGCCAGATCCAAAACTGCCGCTGATAACGGTACAGGGTGTAGATAGATCACGGCAAAATTACCTGATCAAAGCGGACGGAGAACTAGGCGCGAGCGCATTCGTGAACATATATAAAGGACACAAGAAAGACGACGTCATACAGCTTACTTATCACGGAGTAGAAGTAGATGAAGCCGATGGTGGTATTGTCAAGCTGGACGGCAGCGAAACCGACGATACGGTTCTGCAATTTAGAATTCCCGGCGCTTATATAACGGGCAACGGAAACAATAAGCAAACACGTGTCGAGTACATTGTCAGTCATGATCAAAATGCCACGGTGGCGCGGTCGAATACGCAACATGTCGAAGTTTATGTTGATGCGATTCCTATGCCGCAGCCTGATTTTGCCATTACTGGCGATGCTGGCGATGGTCCGGAGTTGTATTGCGGATCTTTGAAGCACAATACAGATTTGGGCACGATGGCCGTTGAAGTCAAGTTCCCGGCAAAAGCAGAGCTGGCAGATACAAAAATTACCTTTCATGTCCAGGGTTACGAAAACACCAACGATGGAAGTGGCAATACGCCGGGGTTGGTGATACCTGGGGCTGCGGACTCCGTGGAAAAAACGCCGAACGAGACCGAGGCCACGGCAGGGTTTAGTGTGTTTTTCACTTATCACGTTTTCGAAAAAATCAAGAACGGTTGGTGTGAAGTTAGTTGCACTGCCGTTCAGCAGGGGTATATCACACCGTCCGGCCCTCGCTTGTTCCGGGTGGGCATGGAACGTCCGGGTGGTGATTTCTGCGCTATTCCATGATCGAAAAAACAAGAGGCGCTTAGGCGCCTTTTGTTTTTTTACGTTTTTCGCTGTGTTGAAAATCGGTTTAGAGGAGGAGGTTTTTTAAGTGCGATTGGAGATTAATCCTACATTTTTTTGTAGGAAGTGACGCTATCTTGCGGCCCCTTCATAGTCCTCCAGTCGGTTTTGTTCGGTGAGGACGGATTGATCAACAGGACATGAACATGACAACTGACAACGTAACGTTACGCCCACCTTTTATTTCAGGTTCCAACGGAATGCTGGCATTAGTGCCGGCGTTTTTTTTGATGAGCTCGTCAGCGTTCGCTGCCGTGATCGTCGACAATGGGAGCACTCTGGATATCGACTCGAGCGCTGCCCCCATCGACTATGCGGTGAAAAACAACAGCACGCTGAACATGACCGAGGCGACCACCCGAAGTGTCTATGTCCAGACCGGTTCTACCCTGAACATCAGTGGCGCGACCGTCACCGCTAATCCGGGCCAGGCGGGTATAACCATCAACACCAGCCGCGCAACCATTGATCGGGCGAAGGTCACCAGCGACACCATCGCGTTGCTGGTCAATCGCACCGCCGGAGGAACGTCAGGCTCGACGGTGACAGCGGCCAACAGCGTTTTCAGTGGTGCCGCCGCCGGCGCCGCGGTGACAGGTTTCGGCACCCTTGAGCTGATCAACTCCGAAGTTACCGGAACGGGCGCAGGCAGCTCTGGCCTGATCGTCGCGGGGGGGAGCGCTCGTGCAACGGACAACACTCGTATCAGTGGCGATGCTGCAGGCGTTCGATTTGAAACGAACCCACCCGTAGGCAATGCGTCCCTGGTGCTGGACGGCTCCAGCGTAGTGGGCCGCAACGGGCCGGCGCTTGAGGTGGACGACGGTGTCAACGCTACGATCGAGGTGTTGAACGGTTCCACGTTGGCGGGCGGCAACGGCAATCTGCTGGAAGTGCTGGGCGCATCCACGGCCGCGATGAGAGTGGCCGGCAGCGCCTTGCAAGGCAACGTGCAAGTCACTGACAACAGCAGCGCCAACCTGACGTTCGATCGAGGACAGATGACTGGCGACGTAGTGGTCGAAAATGGCTCGACCGCCAATGTCACCTTGCAAAACGGCTCGCAGTTCACTGGTCGCCTGGATAACGTCACAGGCGTCACGCTCAGTCAGTCGAACTGGACCATGACCGGTAATGACACAGTCGGCAGCCTGACCATGGATGGCGGCCGGGTGGACTTCGGTGATGCCGCGGGTGCATTCCGTCAACTGAACATCGGTACCCTTGAGGGCAGTGGCACGTTTGCCATGAAGGGCGATTTTGCTACCGGAACCGGTGATTTTCTCAATGTGACCGGTGCAGCCAATGGTCAATACGGGCTGGAAGTCGCGGCTTCGGGCACGGATGCGGTGGCTACGCAACAACTGGCACTGGTGCGCACCGCCAGCGGCAATGCGCAGTTTTCGCTGAACGGCGGCCGGGTAGATCTGGGCACCTGGTCCTACGATCTGGCCAGCGCCACCGATGGCAGCGGCGGTACAGACTGGTTCCTCGACCCCACCACGAAAACAGTCAGCCCCGGCGCCCAGACGGCGTTGGCGTTGTTCCGCACCGCGTCGACCATTTCCTATGGCGAGCTGAAATCACTGGAAAACCGCATGGGCGATTTGCAATCGGACGGCAAATTGCATGGCGTTTGGGTACGACCTTACGGCAACAAGTACAACGTCGGCGAGGGGGCGGGCGTGGCCTACCAACAGCGGCAACAGGGCGTTTCCCTGGGCGCCGATACTCGTCTGGGTGACGGCCCCTGGAGCATCGGGGTGCTGGCCGGTTACAGCCAGTCGGACATTGATCTCAAAGGCGGAAGCAGCGCAACGGTCGATAGTTTCTACGCCGGTCCATACGTTGGCTGGCAGGATCCGGACAACGGCTACTACGTCGATGGCGCGCTGAAATTCAACCATTTCCGCAACGACTCGAAAGTCCGTTTGAGCGACGGAACCCGCGCCAAAGGCGATTACAGCAACTCGGCTGTCAGCGCACTGGTGGAAGTCGGCCGCAACATCCGGCTGGCGGATGATTGGCGGGTCAAACCTTCCGCTCAATTGTCGGCCGCGGTCATCGAGGGCGCGAGCTATGACCTCGACAATGGCATGGACGCCGACGGCGACCGGACGCGTTCGTTGCGTGCCAAGCTGGGTGTCGCTGCCGGTCGTGATTTCAACATGGCTGGCGGCACCGTCGTGCAGCCATACGGGCGGGTCGCAATGGTTCATGAGTTTGCCAACAATGACAACGTGCATGTCAACGGCAACGAGCTCAACAGCGATTTGTCGGGCAGCGGTTTTGAGGTGGGTGGCGGAGTGTCCGTTGCCTTGGCATCCAATGTACGGGTGAGTACGGACCTCGACTACGGCAAAGGGGAAAATTACGAGCAGCCATGGTCGGTGACGCTGGGGGTGAGTTACGGGTTTTAAAGGCTTGGTATAAAGGAATGAAAAAACCGCGTTAAGCGGTTTTTTTCATTCAAAAGTTTCTAACTAAAGGCCTGCCTGAGCGATCTGTAAATCATGATGAAGTGACACTAAAGGTCCATGTTTGAGAGGTTTCACCATTGCCATCTCTTACACCTAGCGTGTATGGGCCACCTGGTATGGGCGCGCTTATCACAAAGCGCCACGCTCCCTCTGAACTGGCGTTTCTGTCCATCAAGGCGTTGTTGTTCAACAACAACGTGACTTGAGTGTCTGGGACGGCACCATACCCATCGATAGTCAATATTGTATTACCAGGCGTACTGCCTCCATCAGAAACGGGGCTTCCCGCTCCGTTGGTGACACTTTCGATAGTTAATTTACGTTTTACGGTGAAACGACGAATTGCAGAGGACGGTAGGTCGCTACCATAAAGTGGTATGACTCTCAAATTGTAGGTTTTAAGGCTCAATCCGGAAATGGTATGGGAAAAGAGGTTACCGGAATAGGCCTGTACCTCCTCCAAAAAGTCGCTGCCGTCCATTATTCCCACCTTGTACGGTGTGTGGGCTTGGCCAGCGACAGTCACGGAAGTTTCATTGGTGTAACCGTCCGGGGGAATTTCGCTTGTGGAGTCAAAAATACGCTCAATAGTTGGCTTGACTACCGGCACAATTGTAAATTTCCAGGGTGGAGAACTTTCTGGATTATCGGAGTACAGGCCTCTGATTATGATGTCGTAAGTTGTTGCTGGGAGCCCGAGAATGACTTTTCGGAAGTTACCTTTTTCATCGACCGTGGCCTCACCGAGTCTGGAGGCTCCATTCAGTATCTCGACTGTTTCAAGTGGTTTGGCCTGGCCCATAAAAGTCAGTCTCGTATGGATTGTCTGTCCATTTCCTCCGAGGCTGTTGTCGACAGGGTCAGTAACATCATCGAGGATCGGCACGATGGCGGCCGCTCCGGTAGTAATCGTCCACGAATTAGACTCGGCATTGGCACCATAGTCTGCCACCGCGATGAATTCATAACGGGTTTCGTATTTCAGATTTCGAACGAGTCTGGCCCATTTGCCCTTATCGTCGGTCGGTTCCGGCGTCGGGTCGGTGTCACCGTTGATCTTCAGCTTGATCCCGGCTGATGGCTTGGCATCACCCCTGACAATGACATGGTTGTATGGGGTATTACCATTGTCCTCGATCGGGCCGTCCGAATCGTACACGCGGGTATTGTGCGGCTTGATGATGGATGACACGGTAAAGGTGCGGGGTGGGGCGGAGATGTCCCCGTTGTCATAGTTCGCCTTGGCGGCGAGGCTGTAGGCACCATCTGTCACATCGAGGAGGATTTTCCAGACGCCATCGCCGGGATCGGCAGTAGCGATTGCATCTTTTATGGGAGCGCCACCATTGAGTAGCTGAATGCTCTCACCAGGCCTTGCATGCCCCTTGATGATCAACTGGTTCTTGTCGGTGGTGCCGTCTTCAGGGACAGAAGGGCCGTCTTCGGACTCGAGGACATCATCCAGGCTCAGTTCGACGTCCACCGCCACGGTAAAGGTGCGCGGGGGGGCGGAAATGTCGCCATCGCCATAAAGTGCCAGAGCGGTAAGGCGGTACGAACCGGAGTTCACATCAAGTACGATTTCCCAGAATCCGTCTTCCTCCCGGGCGGCGACTGATTCGCCGACGTGCCCGTCATTATTGCGCAACTGCACACGTCTGCCGGGCCTGGCATAGCCGCTGACCGTTACCTTATTGTCGTGTGTCTTGCCGCCCTCAGGGATCGACCCATTGGAGTCGACGACATCATCCAGGCTCAGCTTGACATCCAACGCCACGATAAAGGGATAGGGCGGCTTGGAAATCTCTCCCTCACCATAAAGCGCCTGAGCGTCAAGGCTGTATGAACTGGGGGACACCTCAAGTTCGATTTCCCAGAGTCCGTTGTCCTCCCGGGCGGTCGCCGTTGCTCCGTCGATAGGGGCGTCGTTATTGCGCAGTTGCACATCTTCACCGGGCCTGGCATAGCCGTGGACCGTAACCTTGGTGTCGTAGGTGGTCCCGCCTTCAGCGATCACCTGCCCCTTGGAATCGAAGACCTTATCAAGGATCAGTTTTACATCCAATACGACGCGGAAGTCGAACACGCCGGACTCTTTGCCATTGGTTGCCCTGATCTTGATGTTGTAGGTGCCAGCGGTGAGCCCATCGAAGGTGAGTTTGAACAGGCCGTCACCATCAACAGTGGCTTTCTTGCCCGTGGGTATGTCGCCGTTGAATGCTTCGACTTCCATATCGGGAGGTGCGTAGCCGGAGAACTCCAGCGAGTCGCCGTCGTAGGTCGCGCCACTTTCAATCGGGCCATCCTTGCCAGTGACTGTGTCGATAATCGGCGTCTCGGTCGCCAGAACGAAAATGTACTGTGTGGAGAAATCGTAGGGTATCTCTTTTTCCATAGCATTAAGGCTGTAACGCTTGAATCCCTGTTGAAAGTCGAGTTTTTTGATCCAGTTTCCTGAACTACCGGTGGTCACATCGCTGATAACGGTAAAGCGATCGCGAATATTGAGCGCCCTATTAGCGCCGGCGGTACCCTTTAATTCCAGGATTGGGTCAAAAGTAACGCTGTTTTCGCTAACGAGAGTACCGCTGCTGTCTCGGATTTCATCGAAGGTTACTGTCGCGGTCTCTTCACCCAGTGTGTCTGGCGTGAGTGCTGAAGTGTTCGGTGGTTTAGCAGTCATGATGATGACTCCGGGCGTTGAAAGGTGAGGGTGCCGGAGTGATTTAAAACCTGGTCTGATAGCTTGCCTACTGTCATAAATAACAGGTGCAGGTCGGTTTCCGATCAATGGTCGAAGTTGCATAGGCTGCCTTGCTACGTTGGCTTCGGCGCCCCGATCAACCGCCCCATCGCCCCGAACACACCCAACTCCCGGATGATCTCCAGTTCCCCTGGTGTCTCGACCATCTCGGCAATCAGCGGCAGATCAATGCTGTGGGTCGCGCGAAAGATCGCGTCGATGAACAGCCGCTTGTCAGGCTGCTCGTCGATGTTGCGAATGTAGGCCCCATCGATTTTCAGGTACGCCAAGCCCAACTGGGTCAGGTTGCCGATCTGGCTGAAGCGCCCGCCAAAGTGCTGCAGGCCGATTCGATAACCGGTCTTGAGCAATGTGCTGCAAAGGTTCTGCAGCACTTCGGGGGACGGCAACTGGCGCTCGTCGATTTCCAGGGTCAACAGCGGCGCCAGTTCGGGAAGGGAGTCGAGCAGGTCGAGGATTATTCGCCATTGCAGTGGGTCGCGCAGGGTGCTCCCGGACAGACTCAGTGCCAAAGGCCTGCGGTTGACCACCAGGTCGTCCAGCGTGGCTTCGAGCATTGCCAGGTCGAACCGTCCCGACCAGCCGAGACGCTCGATCCACGGCAGGAAATGCCCGGCGGCAATCGCCTCGCCCTGTGGGTCGAGCAGGCGTGCGAGCACTTTGTGATGCAGCACCTGGCGGGTGTCGGCGCATTGCACGACGGGCTGGAAGTACAGCTGCATTTTGCCTTCGGTCAAGGCGTCGTCGATCCAGGTGCGCCAGTCGTGCTGAGAGTGATTCGGCGCCGTGTCACGATGGCTCAAATAAACCCAGGGTCGTTCGGGATGTTGCCGGGATTCCGTCACTGCCTGATCAAGGCGCAGGAGTACGGTGCTGATCGGCTCACCGGGGCGGTAGGCGACAACGCCCAGATGGGCCACGGGCATGCAATCGCTGGCGCCGGTCAGGCGCAGGTTCTCCAGGCTGACGCTGACATCGGCGGCCAGGCGTGCGGCACTTTCAGCGTCCAGGCCCGGTGTCAGCAGGCTGAATTCGCCGCCACGATTGCGCGCCGCCAGCCAGGTTCGACGCTCCGGCAATTGAGTCAGGCGCTTGAGCAATTCGCCCACGGCAGTGATCAGCGCGTCAGTCCGTTGGCCACCCAGGCGTTGGTTGAGGCCGTTCAGGTCGTTGATTCGCAACATCAGCAAATGGCCATCGCGGCTCTGTTCGCACACGCGTAAATGGTCGGCCAGTTGCTCGTCGAGCAGACGCCGGTTGGCCAGGCCGGTGAGGCTGTCCAGATAGGATTCGGCCCGCAGTTTTTCGCTGCGTGCAGCCTCCTCGACGAACAGCGCCTTGAGCTTCTCGACCATCTGGTTCATCGCCAGCACCACCCGTTTCAATTCCGGTGTGCGCGGCAGTTTCGGCAGGCTGAGAAATTCGCGTTTGCTGATGGCCTCGGCTTGCCGGACCATGCTGTCGAGTGGGCGAAATTGCCGGCGCAGCATCCATCCTCCGATCACGGCGCTGAACAGCCCGCACAACAGCAACCAGATCAGGCTGCCGAGGGTGCTGTCCCAAAGCCTGGTCAGGGCGAATTGCGGATTGCTCAGCACTTCGACCCGTGCCAGTTGTTCCCAGCCGCGCATGATCAAGGCATCACCACCTTCCGGGCGCAGGTCGACCAGGTTGACGAACCAGTCAGGCACACCCTCGATTTTCGTCGGTGCGCTGCGCTCTACCAGGGTTTGCTGATCCTTGAGCCTGATGACGCGGATGCTGCTGAAATAGCCACTGTCGAAAATCGAACTGACCATCAGTTCCATCATTGCCGGGTCATCGACCTGTGCCGTCAGCGACAGCCCCAGCGCGGTGGCCGCGTCCTGGGCATGGGCGCGCAGTTGGCTGAGCGTTTGTTCGCGGGAGCTTTCCAGGCTGGCAAAAAAACTGCCGCTGAACGCCACCAGCAGGAACAGGCAGATGGCCAGGAACAACTGTTTACGCAGTGTCATGCTTCGCTCCTTGCCAAGGCGGCTAGCCGTCGCCGATGTCGAACCCTTCGGCCTGCATCTTTTTCAACACCTCCTGCCAGCGCGACAGCTTTTTCGAGTCGCTGCTGCGCTGGCCGCCGTTCTTGCCCGGCAGGTACAGGCCTTCGGCGTTGAAGGCGTACACCGGCAGCAAGTCATTGCGTTGGGACGCGGGGCGGATATCGCCGATCAGGTTGTCCAGCACCAGTGGGTCGCTCGTGGGGGTGCTGTAGAACGTCAGCACCATGTGCGCCTGGTTCTGGCTCAGTGCCTTGACATAGGTGATGCGCAGTTTTTCGCTGGGAATGCCTAGTCGGCGCAGGCTGAAATACTTCGCCAGCGCGTAGTCCTCGCAATCGGCGGCGCCCTTGATCAGGGCTTCGATGGGCGTGGCCCAGTAATCGGTTTGTTGCCAGATGCGCGTGTCGTCCTGGAAGTTCAACTGCTGATCGAAGAAGCGGTTCACCGCGTTGAGCTGCTCGCGTTCGGTCGCGCCGCGTGCACTTTGCAGCATTTGACTCCACGCCTCGATCCGACCCCGCGCCGGCCCCAGTGGGCCGTAGCGTTGTTCAATGGTTTGCAGAATCTGCGCAAAATCCCAGTCGGCCCGGACCTCGTTGAATACGGTCAGTAGCAAACCCGCCAGCAGCAACCAGCCGCCGAGCCGAAGTCGGAGCGTTGGCCATCCTGGACTACGCAGACTGCGGGCCATGTCTGGCTGCTCGAGTGTAGGTTTGTGAAGTTTAGGTGGTGTTTTGGGCGCGGCAGGGCAGGTCGTCGGACGGGACTAGCCACAAATGGCCAAGGGAGACTTCAGGATTTGTGCAGGGTTTTCTGCTTGAGGATGTAGATCGTCACGAGTACCGCACTGGTCAGCATGAAGCCCCGTGCCCAGGGCAGCGGCACCAGGTAGCAGGAGAGCAGGATGCTCGCCCACATCAGGCTGATGGCGTAGACCTTGCTCTTGAGCGGGATGCCGTTGCCGTCGAGGTAGTCGCGGATCCAGGGGCCAAGCCGTGGATGCTCAACCAGCCATTGATAAAAGCGCGGGGAACTGCGGGCGAAGCAGGCTGCCGCCAGTAGCAGGAAAGGGGTGGTGGGCAATACCGGCAGGAAAATCCCGATCACCCCCAGCGCCACGCTCAGCCAGCCGATGGCCAGCAGCCCGTAGCGCAACATCAGGGGGCGGTTGCCTATGGGGTTGTCCATAGGCAGAACCTTAGTGGTGGCGAGGCTTGAGAATCGCCGGTTTTTCGTCTGGCGCGTTGCACAGCAGGTACAGTGCGGTCAGGGCTTCCGGGATCTGTACGATCATGTCGTCCATCAGGTTGGCGTCGGCGGCAATGTCGGAGAACTCCGGTTGCTCGTCGAACAGACCCGAACCGACCATGATCGGCAGCAGCATTTCGCTGACTTCGTCTTCGGCGGTTTCGAACCAGGCTTCTTCGCGCAGGAACACGCCTTCCATGAAACCGATGCACCAGCCGCGCAGTTCGGAATCATCCGGGTCGTCGCCCAGGTCGAGGTCGCACGGCAGCTCGAACTCTTCGTCGGAGGCCAGTTGGCGGGCGATGTGGGCCTTGAGGCCGATCAGCGTGGCTTCGATCTCTTCGCGCTGGGCTTCGCCGCTGTAGTGCGGCTCTTCGGCGAAGAGAGCATCGATCCATTCACGGTCCGGGACCACTTGCGAACAGATCGACAGCGCAGTGAGGTAGCCGTGGGCGGCCACGTAGTCCAGCGCCTCGTCATGCAGTTCATCAGCATCGAGGAAGACTTGCAGGCGGGTTAGTTGCTCAGCGAAGGACATTAAAGGACTACCTTGGGGAATGTTCGATGCGGGAATTCTAGGCCTTCTTGAGCACTTGGGCCAGCCGCACGGCATATTTGCACCTTTGTGGGAGCGGACTTGCTCCGGGCGGCGTTCCGACGAAGGCGGTGTGCCAGGCTGCATTAATGTCGACTGACACTCCCTCTTCGCGAGCAAGCCCGCTCCCACAGTCCGATTGTGTGAGTCTTATCAGCGGTGCCCTTTGCCGGACAGCGCTCGGGTATACTCGCGCGTTTTGTAATGCCCTGCTGGCGTTACGGCTGAAATGTGAAGCGTCATGCAATGCGCACTTACGATTTGTCGGTGCAGCATCGCGGGTTCTGAACCAGCATTGCAGGGATGTTTCGGTGATTTTTGGAGTTTCTATGCTCGAACAGGCTCAACGCGTCCTCAAGGACATCTTCGGCTACGACAGTTTCCGTGGCCGCCAGGGTGCAATCATTGAGCGCGTGGCCAGTGGCGGCGATGCCCTGGTCCTGATGCCTACCGGTGGCGGCAAGTCCCTGTGCTTCCAGGTCCCGGCGCTGTTGCGCGAAGGCCTGGCCGTGGTGGTCTCGCCGCTGATCGCACTGATGGACGATCAGGTCGCCACCCTCGAAGAGCTGGGCGTGGCGGCCGCCGCGTTGAACTCCACCCTCAGCGCCGAGCAGCAGCGTGATCTTGCCGTCCGCATCCGCCGCGGTGAAGTGAAAATGCTCTATCTGGCACCGGAACGTCTGGTCCAGCCGCGCATGCTGTCCTTCCTGCAGGGGCTGGACATCGCCCTGTTCGCCATCGACGAAGCACACTGCGTGTCGCAATGGGGCCACGATTTCCGCCCGGAATACCTGCAACTGGGCCAATTGGCGGAAATGTTCCCCGACGTGCCGCGCATCGCCCTGACCGCCACGGCCGACAAGCGCACCCGGGAAGAAATCGTCACCCGTCTGCACCTGCAAGACGCCGAGCGCTTCCTGTCGAGCTTCGACCGGCCGAACATCTTTTATCGCATCGTGCCCAAGGAGCAGCCGCGCAAGCAGTTGCTGGCGTTCCTCGCCGAGCGCCGTAGCGATGCGGGCATCGTGTATTGCCTGTCGCGCAAGAAAGTCGAGGAAGTCGCTGCGTTTCTCAGCGAGCAAGGCTTCCCGGCGCTGCCGTACCACGCCGGCCTGCCCAACGATTTGCGGGCCTACCATCAGAAACGCTTCCTCAATGAGGAAGGCCTGATCATGGTCGCCACCGTGGCGTTCGGCATGGGCATCGACAAGCCCAACGTGCGTTTCGTCGCCCACCTTGATCTACCGAAATCCCTTGAGGCCTATTACCAGGAAACCGGTCGCGGCGGCCGTGACGGCCTGCCGGCGGATGCCTGGATGGCCTACGGCCTGCAAGACGTGGTGATGCTCAAGCAGATGCTGCAGAACTCCGAAGGCGATGAGCGCCACAAACGCCTGGAGCAGCACAAGCTCGACGCCATGCTTTCGCTCTGCGAAGAAACCCGCTGCCGTCGGCAAACGCTGCTGGCTTACTTCGACGAAGACATGCCCGAGCCTTGCGGGCATTGCGACAACTGCGTCGACGGCGTGCAGACCTGGGATGCCACTGAGCCTGCGCGTCAGGCGCTGTCGGCGATCTACCGTACCGGGCAGCGCTACGGGGTCGGGCACCTTGTGGATGTTTTGCTGGGCAAGGACAACGAAAAGGTCCGCAACTTTGGCCATCAGCATCTGTCGGTGTTTGGTGTCGGCAAGGCGATGGCGGAGGGCGAATGGCGCTCGTTGTTCCGCCAACTGGTGGCTCGCGGTTTGGCCGATGTTGACCATGAGGGCTATGGCGGTCTGCGCCTGAGCGACAGTTGCCGGCCGTTGCTCAAGGGCGAAGTGACCCTGGAGCTGCGCCGCGATCTCAAGGCGCAAACCGTGGCGAAAAGCAGCAAGAGCCAGGCGAGCCAACTGGTCCGTGGCGAGGAGCGCGAACAATGGGAAGCCTTGCGCGCCCTGCGTCGCAAGCTCGCCGAAGAACATGGTGTGCCGCCGTACGTCATCTTCCCCGACTCGACCTTGCTGGAAATGCTGCGCAGCCAGCCGACCTCACTGGCGGAAATGGCCACGGTCAGCGGTGTCGGCGCGCGCAAGCTAGAGCGCTACGGCGAGGCCTTCCTCGAAGTGCTCGGCGGCCAGGTCGAGGCGCCGAAACCGGTGGCCGACGTGCGTCATGAACTGATCACTCTGGCGCGGGCCGGGATGACGCCGGTGCAGATCGCCGGTCAGTTGCAGTGCTCGGAAAAGAACGTCTACACCATGCTGGCCGAAGCGATCGGCAAGCAGCAGTTGTCGTTGGAACAGGCGCTGGATCTGCCTGAAGACCTGATGGGTGAAATCCAGGACGCCTTCCTCGACGGCGAAGGTGAGTTGCCGGCGGTTTCCGAGATCGCTGCGTTGTTCGCGGGCAGGGTGCCGGAAGGGGTGTTGTACTGCGTTCGGGCGGCGTTGCAGTCGGAGTTCGAGATTTGAGACATCTGTAGTGCTGATGTAACGATTCAGTACAGATCAAGCCTTGCCTCAAGTCTAGGCTCATGCTTAGCTGACTAATAATTAGTTTTTATTTATTTCAGTCTAATCATGAGTGTTTTATGCCGTTAACCGATCAACACCGCTTTGGCATGCAATTGGCCCAGATGTCCCGTGGCTGGCGTGCCGAACTGGACCGCCGACTGGCGGGCATGGGCTTGTCCCAGGCGCGCTGGCTGGTGCTGCTGCACCTGGCGCGTTTCGATGAAGCACCGACCCAGCGTGAGCTGGCACAAAGCGTCGGCGTCGAAGGCCCGACCCTGGCCCGTTTACTCGACAGCCTGGAAAGCCAGGGCCTGGTGCAACGCCAGGCAGTGCTGGAAGACCGTCGGGCGAAGAAAATCGTGCTCTGCGCCCCGGCGCGTCCCCTGATCGAACAAATTGAAACCATTGCCACGCAACTGCGTCACGAACTGTTCGAAGGCGTCGATGAGGCGGATTTGAAGGTGTGCATGCGGGTTCACGGGCACATCCTGGGCAACCTTGAAAAGTCTTGAGGCATAACCGAACGCCAGGCTTTTGAGAGACCGCATTGGGCAGACTATAAGAACTACTCGGCAATATCGTGTTCGTAACGGATGTACGAACCCGTGCGGATGGTTTCTGTAGATCTCAAGGATGCTCATGCTCAAGTGTTGGCGATTGGTTTTACGCGGTGGTTCTCAGTGGTTGCTGGCCGGGGCCGCAGTCACTTACTCGGCATGGGCACCTGCGCTGGGCCTGGGTGAAATCACCCTGCATTCGGCGCTGAACCAACCGCTGCGTGCCGACATTGCACTGGTGGATGCCGCTGGCCTTGAGGAAAACCAGCTGTCGGTGAGCCTGGCAACGGCAGACGAGTTCAGTCGTGCCGGGGTCGACCGGGTATTTTTCCTCAACAACCTGAAGTTCACCCCGGTCCTGCGCGGTAATCGCAGCGTGATCCAGGTGACCTCCGGCAAACCGGTCAGTGAACCCTTCCTGAATTTCCTCGTGCAGCTCAATCAGCCTAACGGGCGATTGCTGCGTGAGTACACGGTACTGATCGATCCGCCGGGTGCGCCGGGCGTTGTTCCCGCCACCGATGAAGCGGTTTCCCGCTCTCCGGCGTCCGCATTCCCCCGTGTTCAACCGGTCGTGGCGCCATCACCCGTGACAAAGACGATGCCAGAAACGGACGTCGCCGTGGTTGATCCCGCTGTCGAACAACTGGCCGCCAGCGCCCTGAAAAACCACGAGTTGCAAACCACTGTCGATGAGCTCAACGCAAAGCTTCAAGGCCAGGATGAGCTGATCGCCGGCCAGAAAAAACAGTTGGCCGAGCTGCAAACCGAACTGGCGGAGTTCAAGAAGGTAAAGGCGCAACCCGTTGCTTCCGACGCCGTGGCGCCAGCCCCCGCTATTGTTGAAAGCCCCGGGATTGGCTGGCTGCCGATTGCCGGTGTGTCGGCGCTGATGGCGTTGCTGGCCTTGGGCTGGATTGTTCGCCGCCAGCGCCAGCAGCACCAAGCCACAGCGTCAGAGGCTCTGCCGTCGCAGCATGAACCGTTGGCTGAGCTATTTACCGAGCCAGTGACGTGGCCCTCCGTCATGCAACCGCCCACTGTGCATCGCGACGGGGCGCCAGCCAACGATGAGCTTGAGCTGGTCGATAACCATCTTTCCATTCCGGTCGCTGCTGCCGTGGCGGTGGTTCCGGGTTTGGCGATATCCGGCGAATCCGCCGCTGACGATGAGTACCGGCTCAACCTGGAGGAGTTGTCCATGGTGTCGAGTTGGGACGTGATCAGCCCAAACGAGAACCAGCAGTCGGCTGCTCTGGCCATGATCGAGCCTGCGTTCGAGTTGGAGGCGCAACCCGCTTCGCCGTCTCGGCAGCCTCCGGTCGGGCTATCATAGCGGCGTCGTCAAACTCTGGAGTTACGTCCCATCATGACCGTCAGCAAACCGGAAATCATCATCACCTATTGCACGCAATGCCAGTGGCTGCTGCGTGCGGCCTGGCTGGCCCAGGAACTGCTCAGCACCTTTGGTGATGACCTGGGCAAAGTCTCCCTGGTGCCGGGTACTGGCGGGGTATTTCATATTTACTGTGATACCGTGCAGATCTGGGAGCGCAAGGCGGACGGTGGCTTCCCTGAGGCCAAAGTGCTCAAGCAGCGGGTCCGCGACCAGATCGACCCGGACCGCGACCTGGGGCACAACGACCGCACTCAGTGAGACGCGGCCTCGGCTGCAACGGCTTTCTTGCTTGATCCGCTTGAGAACCGGCTGGACACCACAATCGCCACAATGATCAGCACGCCCCCCAGCAACATGCGCAGGGTCGGGTTTTCGTTGAACAGCAGCCAGGCGACGGTGATGCCGTAGACCGGCTCCAGGGCGAACACCACGGCGGCAGTGCGAGCCTTGATCACCGCGAGGCTGGCGACGAACAGGCTGTGGGCGACACCGGTACAGAACACACCGAGCAGGCCGATCCACAGCCAGTCGATGGCGCGCACTTCGCTCAATTGAGGCGCCGCCACCGGCAGCAGGCACAGGGCAACCACCACGTTCTGGCACAGCGCCGCTTGTACCGGCGGGATCCGCCCGGAGCTGGCACGGTTGGTCAGTGACAGCAGGGCGAACAACAACCCGGAACCCACGGCCCACAGCAGGCCGGTGGTGGCGCCGCTGGCCAGGTCAAAATCAGGCGTGACCAGCACCAGGCCGACACTCACCAGCAGCACCAGCACGATTTCATTGGCGCGAATGCGCTCGCGGAAGATCAGCCCTTCGAGGATCACGGTAAAGGCCGGGAAGCTGGCGAAACCGAGCGTCGCAATCGCCACGCCTGCGACTTTCACTGCAATGAAGAAGCTCACCCAATGTCCGGCCAGCAACAAGCCGCTGAGCAGCAGCCGACGCCAGTCCACGGCCTCGAGTTTCTGCCAGCGCGTCTGGCTGGCGAACCGTGCAAAAAACGCCAGCGCGAGCACGGCAAACGCGGCACGGCCGAAAACGATGATCGCTGGTGAAGCGGCAGCCAGTTTGCCGAACACACCGGTCAGGCCGAACATCAATGCGCCGATATGCAAGGCGCCAAGGGCGGTACGGGGAGTCATTGCAATCCTTAACGACAAACGAACAGAGGCCTCATTGAAGCGCGTAATGGCCCATCAAGTCTGTCGGCAAACTCGCGTTATTTGTCGCCAGCCTCGCGCCGCAGTTTTCCGGGCGATGCCCCGAACTCGCGCAGCACCGCCGCCGCGAAGGCACTCTGGGAGCTGTAGCCGACGCGGCTGGCAATCTCGCCGATGGGCAGCGCCGAGCTACGCAGCAAGCCCACCGCGATGTGCAGGCGTCGACTACGGATGTAGTCCATCGGCGTCTGCCCGCATTCGGCCACGAACCGCGCATGCAAACGGGCACTGGAAAGGCCGGCCACCCGGGCCAGGTCGGCTACTTGCAGCGGGTACGCCGCGTACTGATCGATGTGCGCGTTCAGCGCGGCATAGGGCAGGCGCCGACCGCCGACGGCGTCGGGCCTGGCGTTGTTGAGACTGGCCAGCAACAGCACCGCGCCTTGTTGCGCGATCAGCGGATCATCGACCGGACTGTTCGCCAGCCAACTGACCAATTGGCTTTGCCCGGCGTCCAGGGGCAGGCGCCCGGCGTTGTCGAGCAGGCGTCGGCTGGACTCGGCGTGATCGCCCAACGACTGGGTAACCCATTGTTCGTCGGGTACATCCAGCACCAGGCAGCGGCTGCCATTGGCGCTGCCACACGCGTGATGCGCCCCGGAGGGCACCACCACGAAACTCTGCTGCACCACCTGGCTGCCACGGCCGTCGACCTCGAAATCCAGCGCGCCCGAAAGCCCGAACACCAGTTGCGCGTGTTCGTGGCTGTGGACGATCAGGTCGTGGCTGTATTGGCGAAGCGTGAGGATCGGTCTCATCGCAGGTCTCCCGGTTCAGGGCGTCAGTCTACACCGAGCGGGCCAACAAGCGCTGTCACAGGACTGACTTGACGCTGTCATGGACCATTAACCGGGCCGGGGCAGACTTGGCAAAACTTGCCAGAGGGTTGCCCATGACCAGCGCCGAGCTCGCCAAACCCACCCGTAAACAACGCGTACGGACTTTATGGATTTCCGACGTGCATTTGGGCACCCGGGATTGCCAGGCTGAACACCTGTCGCAGTTTCTCAAGAGCTACCACGCAGACAAGATCTACCTGGTCGGCGACATCATCGACGGTTGGAAACTGCGCGGCGGCATGTACTGGCCACAAGCGCACACCAACGTCATCCGTCGCCTGCTGACCATGAGCAAGCGTGGCACCGAGGTGATCTACGTCACCGGCAACCACGATGAATTCCTGCGCCGCTATTCGAAGCTGATCCTGGGCAACATCCAGTTGGTCGACGAAGCCGTGCACGTCACCGCCGACGGCCGGCACTTGCTGGTGATCCATGGCGACCAGTTCGATGTGATCACCCGTTACCATCGCTGGCTGGCGTTTCTCGGTGACTCGGCCTACGAATTCACCCTGACCCTCAACCGCTGGCTCAATCATTGGCGCGCGCGATATGGCTACGGCTACTGGTCGCTGTCGGCCTACCTCAAGCACAAGGTGAAAAGCGCGGTCAGCTTCATCAGCGACTTCGAAGAAGCCATCGCCCATGAATGCGTCAAGCGCGAGTTGCACGGCGTGGTGTGCGGGCACATTCACCATGCCGAGATTCGCAAGGTCGGCGAGGTGGACTACCTCAATTGCGGCGACTGGGTGGAATCGTGCACCGCGCTGATCGAGCACTGGGATGGTTCGATCGAGTTGTATCGTCTGGCGGATGCCCAGGCGCGCGAGGCGCAGTTGAAGGCGGCCAGGGTGGCGGAGCTGGCCTGATCATTCGGTGTCTGTGCTGGCCTCTTCGCGGGCAAGCCCGCTCCCACAGTGGGCGAAGGTGAGCACAAGATTTGTGACCGCCTGATAAACCTGTGGGAGCGGGCTTGCCCGCGAATGGACCGCGAAGCGGTCCCGCTGGATCTGTCAGGCTGGCGATTGCTCTTCCATCGCCGCTTTGTAAATCGAATTCCTGGGGTGCGCAAACAAGCGCTCCATCATTGGCTCGAAAAAACTCAACGGCAGCGTGTCGTACGCTGGATCAAACGCCGCCGCATCGTATCTGGCGCAGAATTCGACGGTCGCCTGGTACTGCGGATGGTCCTGGAATTGCTCACGCAGATGCCGGTCCATGCCCAGGTGATGGAAGAAGTAGTAGCCCTGGAAAATCCCGTGCTTTTCCACCATCCACAAGTTCTCGGCGCTGACGAACGGCTTGAGGATCGCCGCCGCGATGTCCGGGTGATTGTAGGTACCCAGGGTGTCGCCGATATCGTGGAGCAGGGCGCAGACCACGTACTCTTCGTCGCGGCCATCGCGCCAGGCGCGGGTGGCGGTTTGCAGGGAGTGGGTCAGGCGATCCACCGGGAAGCCGCCAAAATCCCCCTCCAGCAACTTCAGGTGCGCCACGATCCTTGTCGGCAATTGTCGCGCGTAGGCACTGAAGTCCGCGGCGATGATCGCCCAGTCTTCCTGCGTGCCGTCCTTCATGTGGGTGAAGCGGGCATTGGCATTCATGGGCAACTCTCTTGTGACGGATGTCAGCTAGAACGGAACGCGCCCCATAACCATGTCCCGGTACATGACAAAATCGCCGAGCAGGCTATAGAAGGGGTGTTGGAACGTTGCCGGGCGGTTCTTCTCGAAGAAGAAATGCCCGACCCAGGCAAAGCTGTAGCCTGCCAGTGGCAGGGCCCACAACAGCATCCATGCTCCGCGACCAATGGTCAGCGACAGAATCAAGATAACCAGGGTCGTGCCGATAAAGTGTAAACGGCGACAGGTGCTGTTGCTGTGCTCGCTGAGGTAGTAAGGATAGAACTCAGCGAAGCTGTTGAATCGTTTGACGTTTTCCACGACAGCGATCTCTGTGGTTATTGTTCTTGCTGCAAGTTGTTCTGCGGGTAGCTTATTTGAGTCTAGAGTGATCAATGGCATCAGCCACTGACAATAGGCGCCACTTTAGTATCCTTCGGTCAATAGCCGTAGCATGCGGCCACCAAGTAAGAAAACGCCATGAGCGAACGAACGACTTCTGCAAGCTGGGCGATGGGGATTGTCAAAGCGTTGGAGATGGACGGCCTGGATTGCCGGGCTCTGTTCAAACAGCTGGGGCTCGACTACGCGGCACTGGATGATCCGGATGCACGCTTCCCGCAAGATTCCATGACACGGCTGTGGCAGCGCGCGGTCGAGCTGTCCGGCAACCCGGCCATCGGCCTGAACATGGGCAAGGTGGTGCGACCGGCGCAGTTTCATGTGACCGGTTACGCCTTGATGTCCAGCCAGACCCTGGCCGAAGGCTTTCAGCGACTGGTGCGCTATCAGCGGATCATCGCCGAAAGTGCCGACCTGAGTTTCCAGCTGCTGGAGGAAGGCTACGCGTTGATTCTGATGGTGCATGGCGACCATCTGCCGCCGACCCGACAAAGCGCCGAAGCTTCAATGGCCTGTGCCTTGGCGCTGTGCGGCTGGTTGACCGGGCGTACGTTGCAACCACGTCAAGTGTTGTTGCAAGGTGCCGAGCCGGCCAACCTGGAGCCCTATAGACAAGCCTTCCATGCACCGCTGGTGTTCAACGCGCCTTACGATGCACTGATTTTCGAACGCGCCGATATGGAAGCCCCGCTGCCGACGGCCAACGAGGCCATGGCATTGCTGCATGACCGCTTTGCCGGCGAGTACCTGGCGCGCTTTTCCGAAAGCCGCGTGACCCACAAGGCGCGGCAGGTGTTGTGCCGCCTGCTGCCCCAAGGCGAGCCCAAGCGCGACACCGTGGCGCAGACGCTGCATCTGTCCCAGCGCACCTTGCAGCGGCGCTTGCAGGAAGAGGGCACGAGTTTTCAGGTGCTGCTGGACGATACCCGGCGCGAGCTGGCCGAGCAGTATCTGGCGCAACCGAGCATGACCTTGCTGGAAATTGCCTACTTGCTGGGGTTTGCCGATCCGAGCAACTTTTTCCGTGCTTTCCGCCGCTGGTTCGATGCCACACCCGGCGAGTACCGGATGCGGCTGATGCAATCAGCTGAAGCGGTCAATGACGCCAAAATGCCGGAATACAAAGCACAAACACCGTAATGATCTCCAGCCGGCCCAGCAACATGCCGAACGAGAGAATCCACTTGGCGGCATCCGGCAGGGTGGCGAAGTTGCCCGCCGGGCCGATGGTTTCGCCGAGCCCCGGGCCGACACCGGACACGGTACTGGCTGCGCCAGTGAGGGCGGTCATCCAGTCCACGCCGAGCAGCGACAGCAGCAGTGCGATGACACAGATGGTGATTGCAAAGAAGAACGAAAAGGTCAGGATCGACCGCACGATTTCTTCGTCGAGGCGGTGACCGTTGTACTTCTGCTTGATCACCGCGCGCGGGTGAATCAGCTGGTTAAGGTTGGCCTTGAGCAGGATATAGGCCACCTGGAAGCGGAAAATCTTGATACCGCCCGCAGTCGAGCCGGAGCAACCGCCGATAAACCCCAGGTAGAAGAACAGCATCAGCGAGAAATTGCCCCAGAGGCTGTAGTCCCCCAGTGCAAAACCGGTGGTCGTCACCACTGACGTCACGTTCAGCGCCACATGCCGCAACGCCTCCAGCCAATGCAGCTGGGTGGTCCACCAATACCAGGTGCCGAGCACCAGCCAAGTCACCAGCAGCATGCCGAGCAGGCCTTGTACCTGTTCATCCTTGATCAGCGCCCGACGGTTACCACGCAACGTGGCGACATACAGGGTGAACGGCAGGGCACCGAGAATCATGATGACAATCGCGACCCAATGCACCGCAGGCTCCGGCCACTTGGCCAAAGACTGGTCGGAGGTGGAGAAGCCGCCAGTGGAAATCGCCGACATCGCGTGGTTGACCGCATCGAACGGGCTCATTCCGGCCCACCAGAACGCCAGGCTGCCGACAATGGTAATGCCGACGTAAGCCGCCACGATCAGTCGCGCCACCATGTGTGAGCGGGGCATTACCTTTTCCGAGCGGTCCGACGATTCGGTCTGGAACAGTCGCATGCCACCGATGCGCAACAGCGGCAGAATCGCCACCGCCATGCCGATGAAGCCGATGCCGCCAAGCCAGTGCAGCAACGAGCGCCACATCAGGATGCCGGGGGACATGGTGTCCAGGCCGCTGAGCACGGTTGCGCCAGTGGCGGTGATGCCGGACATGCTTTCGAAGAATGAATCGGTGTAGCTGATGTGCTGGGTCAGCAGGAACGGCAGCGCGGCGAAGATGCACACCACCAGCCAACTGCTGACGGTCAGCAGGTACATGTCCCGGGGGCGCAGGTGAATGTGTTCGGGGCGCCCCGGAATCACCAGCGCCAAACCGGCGACAAAGGTGATCATGCTGGCCCAGAGGAACGACGGCAGATCGCTGGTGCGGTCGAAAATGACCAGCGTGGCCATGGGCACGACCATGGAGATCGCCAGCGTGATCAGGAAGATGCCGATGATGAAACCAATGATCCGTAAGGTCGGCAACGCCATGAGGTCCGCTCGGCTGATAGTGGAAAGGGCGCCATTCTACCTGCGGGGCAGGGCATGTAAACCGGCACTGCTGCGACAGTTACAGCTAGAATAGCCGCACAAATTTTTCAGGAGGTGGCCGATGCAGGCTCTCGACGCTTTGCTCAACCGTGTTTCCGTTCCACGACTGATTGACCCTGCACCCACTGCCGAGCAGCGCGAGGTGCTGTTCGGCGCCGCCATGCGCGCCCCGGACCACGGTCACTTGCAGCCGTGGCGCTTCCTGACGGTGGAAGGCGCGGCGCGCGAGCAAATGGGCGAGTTGCTGGCCGAAGCGGCGAAACTTTCGGACAGCGAAGTCAGCGAAGCGGCCATCGACAAGGCGCGCAATGGTCCGCTGCGGGCACCATTGGTGGTGGTAGTGATTGCTCGCGTGCAGGATCACGTCAAATATCCGAAGTCCGAGCAGTTGCTGGCGGCAGGCTGCGCGGCCCACGGGATTTTGCTCGCGGCCTATGCGCAGGGCATTGGCGCGGTGTGGCGTACCGGTGACCTGGCTTACTCGCCGCATGTGGCCAGGGGCTTGGGCCTGGCGGAGGGAGAAGAGGTGATTGCTTTCCTGTATCTGGGTACGCCGCAGAAAGAACCGCGAGTGGCCGAGAAAGTCGACTTGACCGAATTCGTCAGCGCCTGGCCGGGTAAAGCCTGACACTGCAAAACCTGTGGGAGCGGGCTTGCTCGCGAAAGCAGTCTGTCATCCAACATAGATGTTGAATAGTTAGCTGCTTTCGCGAGCAAGCCCGCTCCCACATTGGTTTGGTGTCGCTTGATCCTGTCGTGTCGGTCCAGGCTCAGGGTTGTACGACAGCCCCCGGCACTAACGGCAATTCCAGGCTGGCAATAAACCCGCCTTCCGGGTGATTGGCCAGCACCAGGCTGCCGCCATGTCGCTCCGCCGCGCGTCGGGCGATGGCCAGGCCCAGGCCGTGTCCGGCCGCGGTCTGCCCCGGGGCCCGATAGAACGGCTCACCGAGCTGGCTCAAATATTCGGCACTGACCCCCGGTCCGTGATCGCGCACGGTCACAACGATCCGCTCACCCTGACGCAAGGCCTGCATTTCGATCGGCAGGCCACCCACCGGATTGAAACGCTGGGCGTTGCGCAGCAAGTTGTCCACGGCCCGTTCGATCATGGTCGGCCAGCCCTTCAGATTCAGTTGCGACTCGGCTTCGAGGTGGACCAGTTGCTCGGGTGAACCGAGTTGCGAATCCTTTTGCAGGGTGTTGAGCAAGGCGTTCAGGTCCACCTCTTCGGCACTGGCGTTATCGGAGTCGACCCGCGCCAGTACCAGGATTTCGCTGATCAGCGCTTCCAGTCGGTCGCACTCGCGGGTAAGGCGCGGCCACAGCTGTTCCCGTTCCTGCGGGGTGGCCCGTTCGGCCAGCGCCAGCGCGATACGCAGGCGGGCGAGGGGCGAACGCAGTTCGTGGGACACATCCCGCAGCAGTTGCCGCTGGCTGCCAATCAGGCTTTGCAGGCGCGCGCCCATGCGGTTGAAGTCGTTGGCCAGGACGCCGAATTCATCGCGACGGTTGGCCAGTTTCACCAGGCTGTTCTGTTGATAGGTGGTTTGGCCAAGGTCATGCACCGCGCCACGCAGACGGCTGAGCGGGCGAGTGATGGAAAAGGTCACCAGCAGGCTGAACAGGGTCAGCACCACCAGGGCGATTCCCAGGGCACTCAGCGGCCAGAGCAGGCTCTCACGGTGCCAGGCGTTCAGTTCCGGATGCGGGATGCGGTAGATGAACAGGTAGGTGTCACCGGTTTTTTCGCTGGTGAACTCATCGGTCAGACGCCGCCATGGCAGGCGTCGGTCATCGTTGTTCTGGCGCGCCTCAAAGGCCGCCGCACGTTTGGGAAAGGTACCGCGCACCACCGGATCGCCGCTTTCGTTAAGCACCTGAACGTCGATGTGATACTGGCGTTTGCGTTGCTGGAGAATGTCCTGGGCGGCGTCTTCACCCTGGCTTTCGTAGGTTTGCGTCCACTCTTCGGCCAGCGTGTTGAGGCCCGGGTGGCGGCTGAGAATCCAGGCGTCCTGGTTGAGCATGTGCCCGAGCAGGATGGAAAGCCCTGCAACCAGAGCGATGGCCAGCCAGAAGCTGGCCAGGATACGCCAGAACAATGAACGCACAGGAAATCCTCGAACAAACGTCAATCCATGTGGGAGCGGGCTTGCTCGCGAAAGCGATTTGTCAGCCAAGAAAATGGTGACTGATACTCCGCCTTCGTCGGAACGCCGCCCGGAGCAAGCCCGCTCCCACATTAAATCGGGTGTTGCCAGACTCAGCGGTGAAAACCGTTGGGTCCGGGGTTAGTGCATTATTGCGCCTTTTGCGGTTGTTGCGCTTTCCAGGCTTTGAACTCGGCCCACTCGGCGCGGCGTTCAGCTTGTTTTTTCTGGATCTCGTCGAATTTCTTCTGTTGATCCGGTTTCAGCAAGGCGCGCACGTCCGCTTCAGCTTTTTTGTGGTTAGCGGCCATCTCGTCCTTCATGGCTTTCTGGTCGGCTGGCGAGAGTTTCTCCAGGTATTTATCGACCAGTTGCTTACGCTCGTGCATCTGCTCGCCCATGATCTTGCGGATCTGCTCGCGCTGTTCGCGGCTCAGGTCCAGTTCACTGTACGGGCCTTTGCCGTGCATGCCGTGCATCTGACCGCCGTGGCGCGAACCGTCCATCGACCCATCCATGGGGCCAGCGCCTTCAGGCATGGCCATGGCAACGGTCGGCAGGGCAGCAGCGAACATCAGAGCGATAAGAGTCTTGCGCATGGTGTATCTCCTTGTCTCGTTCCCGGTACGTTCCGGATGAGTACAGATTACGCAGATCAAGGTCAGCGGCGGTCAGTGGAGGGTAAAGCTTGGGTAAAGACAGTTTTCAGCGATCCTGACAAAACGTCCGGGTGACTGTAGGAGCGAGCTTGCTCCGGGCGGCGTTCCGACGATGAACTCACAGGCAGCGCGCTTTTCCAGACAGCATGCGTAATCGTTCAACTCCATCGCGAGCGATCGAGCGTCGACCGGCTGCTCCTACAAGCTGTAGTAGTAACCGCGGCTGCGCAGGGCGACGATGCGCGGTCGGCCATCGGGGTGTGGACCGATCTTCTTGCGCAGGTTGCTGACGTGCATGTCCAGGCTGCGGTCGTACAGGGTCAGCTTGCGGCCGAGGGCGATCTGCGCCAGTTCCTGTTTGTCCAGGGGCTCGCCGGGTTGCTTGAGCAAGGCTTCCAGCAGGCGGCTTTCGGAGACGGTGAGGGTGAATTCCTGTTCGTCGATGCTGACCACGCCGCGCACCGGGCTGAAACACAGGTCGCCCAGTTGCATCTGGCTGGATACCGCCGCCGGGTGGCTACGACGCATGACTGCGCGCAGGCGGGCGGTCAGTTCCCGAGGGTCGCAGGGCTTGGCCAGGTAATCGTCGGCGCCAAGTTCCAGGCCGAGGATGCGGTCCAGGGGCTCGCCCCGGGCCGAGAGCATCAGCACCGGCAAATCCGGGTGATCGCTGCGCAACTGCTTGAGCAGTTCCAGGCCGCTGCCATCGGGCAACATCACATCCAGCACCACGGCCGCCGGCGCAGTTTCGGCCAGCGCGCGGCGTGCGCTCTGGCCGTCGTGACAGGCACGTACCTGAAACCCTTCCTGGCTCAGCCAACTGCTCAGGAGTTCACACAGTTCCTGATCATCATCAATAAGTAACAGCTCGCTCATGACTCACTCAATTTAGCCATTGTCGACGTTTTCGACTTGCTCCACTGGCGAAGATACCGCAGAGCAGAGCCAATAGCGCTACCCCGGCGCCAATGACGAACCATTGTTGCTGGTCGGTCAGCAGGCGCGGCAGCGGACTGCTGGCCTGGGCTTCCTTGAGTTGCAGCTTCAAACGCTGGTTCTCCTGGCGCAACCGGGCCAGCAGCGGGCTTTCGCGTTCGCTATCGGCAGTTTGCAATTGCTTGTTCAGATCTTCCCGTTGCCGTTCGCTTTCTTTCAAGCGTTGTTGCAGCTCGGTGATCTGGCTGCCGGCGCTCAAGGACAGAGGTGTCGAATTGCCACCCTCGGCGTATTCTTCACCGTGGGCGGGCGCCCCGATCGACAACGTGACCAACATCAGACACAACGGACCCTTGCGCATGGCGACTCCTGGTTCCAATACGAGTATTGGGAAAGTTGTCGGCCGGCAAACGAGAATAATGAGCGATTGAGAACGCGATGAACCGATATGGTTCACCGCGTGGGGCAGTTGAAAGAAGAAAGTTACGGAAGGACTTGCTTGAACGGCTTGACCAGCACGTTGGCGTAGACGCCTGCGGCGATGTACGGATCGGCGTCGGCCCAGGCCTGGGCAGCGCTCAGGGAGTCGAATTCGGCGACGATCAGGCTGCCGGTGAAACCCGCCGCGCCCGGATCATTGCTGTCGATCGCCGGGTGTGGGCCGGCCAATACGATGCGACCTTCGCCCTTGAGCACTTGCAGGCGCTCAAGGTGTGCAGGCCGTGCGGCCAGGCGGGCTTCCAGGGAGTTGGCGACGTCTGTGGCAATGATTGCGTAAAGCATGTCAGTCCTCGGTTTTAGGCGATGTGGTATCGGCGTCGTGCAGATGGCGGGACAGGTAGATGCCCTGGCCGACCAGGAACAGCAAAGTCATGCCCAGGCTGCCGAAGACCTTGAAGTCGACCCAGTAGCTCTGGAAGGTGAACGCGACAAACAGGTTGGCGGCACCGCAAAACAGGAAGAAGGCGATCCAGGCGATGTTCAGGCGCGTCCAGACCGGCTCCGGCAGGGTCAGCGCGTGGCCCATGATGCGTTTGATCAACAGGCTGTCACCGACGAAGTGGCTACCGATGAACGCCAGGGCGAACAGCCAGTTGACCACCGGGGCTTTCCACTTCAGGAACGTCTCGCTGTGGAACGCCAGGGTCAGGCTGCCGAAGACCAGGCAGGCGATCAGGGTCAGCCACTGGCTCTTCTCCAGCTTGCGCTGCTTGATGAACAGTGTGCCGTAGACCGCCAGGGAACTGACGATCAGCATCGCGGTGGCGCTGTAGATACCGCCTACAGTGACCTCATGACCGGCGATGTCGACGACCCGTGGATCGATTTTGAAGACGATGAAAAACAGCAGGAGCGGGATGAAATCGATGAATTGTTTCACAGTGGCAGCCAGAAGCAGGATGTGGCGGCATAATAACAAACATATGGGCGCGCGATAGCGCCAGCTGATTTGAGGTTACAAAGCCCTGTGAATGTTGATTTGCACTGCCATAGCACGGCCTCCGATGGCGCCCTGGCGCCTGCGGTTCTGGTGGCGCGGGCGTTCGAGAAAGGCGTGCGAGTCCTGGCCTTGACCGATCACGACACCCTTGAGGGCCTCGACGAGGCCCGGCACGCGGCCACCGCGCTGGGGATGCAACTGGTCAATGGCGTCGAATTGTCCTGCACCTGGGGCGGCGCAACCATTCATGTCCTGGGCTACGGTTTTGACGTGAACGCCGCGCCGTTGGTCGAGGCCATCGCCAGATTGCATGATGGCCGCTGGCTACGCTCCGAGGAAATCAGCCGCAAACTGGCGCTCAAAGGCATGCCGGGGGCGCTGGATGGCGCCCGGGAGATCCAGCAGGAGCTGGGTGACAGCGGTAACGCGCCGGCCCGCCCGCATTTCGCCGACTGGATGGTGCGTGAAGGTTTCGTCAAGGATCGCGCCGAGGCGTTCCGCAAATGGCTGGGCGCCGGCAAGTTGGGTGACGTCAAGCAACACTGGCCGACCCTGGAGGAAACCGTCGAAACCCTGCGCGCAGCCAAGGCCTGGGTTAGCCTGGCACACCCTTGGCACTACGAATTCACGCGCAGCAAGCGACGTCGTCTGATTGGCGACTATATTCAAGCAGGGGGCCACGCCATCGAAGTGGTCAATGGTTACCAGCCAGCCGAGCAAGTGGGCAGCCTGGCCATTCTGGCCCGCGAGTTCGGTCTGCTGGTCAGCGCCGGCAGTGATTTTCATGGCCCAGGAGGCTGGTCGGAGATCGGTGAATACCGGCCACTCCCGGAGGATCTGCCGCCGCTATGGTGTCGATTCAAACATGACCCAGTTATTGCCGCCGTCTGAACAGGTAGAGAATGTGAGTCAATTTTTCCAGATTCATCCGGAAAACCCGCAAGCGCGCCTGATCAAACAGGCAGTCGAAATCATCCGCAAGGGCGGGGTGGTGATTTATCCCACGGACTCTTCCTACGCCATAGGTTGCCAGATCGGCGACAAGGTGGCCGTGGAGCGCGTTCGGCGCCTGCGACAGCTGGATGAAAAGCACAACTTCGCGCTGATCTGCAGCGACCTGTCGCAACTTGGCCTGTTCGCCAAGATCGACACCGGCACATTCCGCATTCTCAAAGCCCATTTGCCGGGACCGTATACCTTCATTCTCAACGCCACCCGCGAAGTACCGCGGCTGTTGTTGCACCCGAAGAAACGCACCATCGGCCTGCGTGTGCCGAGCCACCCGATTGCCCTGGCGCTGCTGGCTGAACTGGGTGAACCGTTGATGAGCGTGACCCTGATCATGCCTGGCGATGAAGATCCATTGAGCGACCCGCACGAAATGCGCCAGTTGCTCGAACACCAGGTCGATCTGATCATCGACGGCGGTTTCGGCGGGATCAAGGCGTCCACCGTGATCAGCCTCGCCGACGGCGAGCCGGAAGTCATTCGCGTTGGTTGCGGCGACCCTGCGCCGTTCATGGTCGAGGCCTAGATGTCCGCAGTAGAACCCGTCGACAGTCAGGCCGGAGCCCAGCAGGAACTGCCCTTCGCCATGGTCTATGGCCAGGCGGTCATGGAAATGCCGCTGGACCTGTACATTCCGCCGGATGCCCTCGAGGTCTTTCTCGAGGCGTTCGAAGGCCCGCTCGACCTGCTGCTGTACCTGATCCGCAAACAGAACATCAACATCCTCGACATCCCGGTGGCGGAAATCACTCGCCAGTACATGGGCTACGTCGAGTTGATGCAGTCGGTGCGCCTGGAACTGGCCGCCGAGTACCTGGTGATGGCCGCGATGCTGGCCGAGATCAAGTCGCGGATGCTGCTGCCACGGGCCGAAACCGTCGAAGACGAAGAGGAAGACCCGCGCGCCGAACTGATCCGCCGCTTGCAGGAATATGAACGCTTCAAGGCCGCCGCCGAAGGCATCGATGGCCTGAGTCGCGTTGGCCGTGATGTGGTGGTGCCCAAGCTTGACGCCCCGGAAGCGCGGGCGCGCAAGCTGTTGCCGGACGTGCGCTTGTCAGAGCTACTGTTGTCCATGGCCGAGGTGTTGCGCCGTGGCGACATGTTCGAAAGCCATCAGGTCAGCCGCGAGGCGCTATCGACCCGCGAACGCATGAGCGATGTGCTGGAACGCCTCAAGGGCGGCGGTTTCGTACCGTTTGTCGAGCTGTTCACCGCAGAAGAAGGGCGCCTGGGGGTGGTGGTGACCTTCATGGCGATCCTTGAACTGGTCAAGGAATCGCTGGTCGAGCTGGTGCAGAATGAGCCATTTGCCGCGATCCACGTGCGAGCCCGAGCCGAATAACGAGTCGAAACATGAACCTGACTGAACCCCGTGATCTGGCACCCTTGCTTGAAGCCTTTCTGTTGGCCTCGGGAAAACCGCAATCTCTGGAAAGCCTGTTCGAACTCTTCGAGGAAGGCGAGCGCCCGGAACCGCCGGTCTTCAAGAAGGCCCTGACGATTCTCGCCAAGTCCTGCGATGGCCGTGCGTTTGAACTCAAGGAAGTGGCCTCGGGGTATCGCCTGCAAATTCGCGAGAAATTTGCGCCGTGGGTCGGACGTCTGTGGGAAGAACGCCCGCAGCGTTACTCCCGGGCCATGCTGGAAACCATGGCCCTGATTGCCTATCGCCAGCCGATCACCCGTGGCGAAATCGAAGACGTGCGGGGCGTGGCGGTCAACAGCAACATCGTCAAGACCTTGATGGAGCGTGAGTGGATCCGCATCGTCGGCTACCGCGACGTGCCCGGCAAGCCGGCGATGTTCGCCACAACCAAGGCGTTCCTCGATCACTTCAACCTGAAGAACCTCGACGACCTGCCGCCACTGGCGGAGCTGCGCGAGCTGGAACCGGATCCGGTGCTCGACTTCGACGACGCCCCCGTACCCGCCGGGCTGCAAGAGTTGGCCGACGCCAGCGCCGAGCCGGAAGAACCCAAGGAAGAAACCAGTTTCCACACGCTGCTGCTGGAACTGGACAGCATGGAGGAGGGGATCAAGACCGACTTCGACGATTTGTTGCGTGATGGCGCGTCGCCTGAGTTCGATCCGGAACAGTCGGTCATCGAGCCAGAAGTCGAAGCGGCACAGCCCGAGCCTGAACCGGAAGGCCCGCCTGAGCCGGACATTGAACCGGAGCAGGACGACGACATCCTCGGCGTTGCCGAAGCCCGGGAAAAACTCCTGGCCGCCGTTGCCGCCCTCGAACAGCCGAAACCCGAGCCGGAGCTGTCGGACGAAGAAGCCGAAGCCCAAGCCTTGGCCGAGGCCATCGAAGCCGAACGCCGCCAGTTCGAAGATTGATGCGAATCTTGAGAACTGTGGATATCCCCTGTGGGAGCGGGCTTGCCCGCGAAGAGGGCGTGTCAGACGACATCTTTGTTGGCTGACCAGACGCCTTCGCGAGCAAGCCCGCTCCCACAGGGGGGATTGTGTTCACTGCCAAACAGCGAACCACCGGTCGGCGGAAAAACAAATAACCTTGCCTTGATCAGCTAGTCTCTGATGCGCAAACGCCCTCATGCGCGTATGATTCGCGACCCTTCGGCGATCCCTTCGCCCAAGTACCCAGTTTTCAGACCACACCGGGAGGTGCCCAGATGAGTATCAACGACCAGCAAGACGACCAGCCAATCGGCCCAGCAGGCGAAAAACTGCAGAAAGTCCTCGCCCGTATCGGCGTTGGCTCGCGCCGTGACGTGGAAGCCTGGATCAGCCACGGCCGGATCAAGGTCAACGGCAAAGACGCCACCCTTGGCCAGCGCGTCGACATGCACGACGCCATCACCATCGATGGCAAGGTGATCAAGCGCGAAGAGGCCGCCGAGTCGGTGCGCCGCGTGATCATGTACAACAAGCCCGACGGCGAGATCTGCACCCGTGTCGACCCGGAAGGTCGTCCGACCGTGTTCGACAAGATGCCGCGCCCTAAAGAGGGACGCTGGATCAACATCGGTCGCCTGGACATCAACACCACCGGTCTGCTGATGTTCACCACCGACGGTGAGCTGGCCAACCGCCTGATGCACCCGTCCTACGAAATGGACCGTGAATACGCGGTACGTGTACGTGGCGAAGTCGATGACGAGATGATCGAGCGTCTGAAGGCTGGCGTTGTCCTTGAAGATGGTCCGGCGAAGTTCACCGACATCAAGCAGGCACCAGGCGGTGAAGGTTTCAACCACTGGTATCACTGCGTGGTGATGGAAGGTCGTAACCGCGAAGTTCGTCGCCTGTGGGAATCCCAGGGTCTGGTGGTCAGCCGTCTGAAGCGCGTGCGTTTCGGTCCGGTGTTCCTCAACTCGGACCTGCCGATGGGCCGCTGGCGCGAAATGAGCCAGTACGAAGTCGACATCCTGAGTGCCGAGGTCGGCCTGACGCCGGTCGCGATGCCGCAGATGAACGCCAAGAGCAAAGACAAGCTTGACCGGATGCAGCGCAAGTCGTCGCGTCCGATGGCCAAGACCGAGCGCGTGCGTACCCTGCGTCCGGCCACTGGCGCAGTCGCCGCACCTGCCGCACCTCGTGCCAGCCGCGAGCCGCAGATCGAAGGCGAGCGTCCAGGCCGCAAGCCAGCCGCCCGTCAGGACGGCGAACGCGGTCCACGCACGCCACGTCCGGCCAACGGCCGTGCCGAGCGTGGCGAAGGTCGTGGTACGCCGGTAGCCGATCGCCCGGCCGACACCAAGCGCCCGGCCAAGCCTGCGCCGAAGCGTCCGGGGATCAAACTGGTCGACGGTGATGCGCCATCGGGCAAGCGCCGTGGCGCACCGGCCGGTTCCGGCCAGCGTCCGGGCTTTGGGCGTCGTAAGCCGGAATAACCGGCTGAGCGCTTCATAAAAAACGCCAACCTTCGGGTTGGCGTTTTTTTTTTGGACTGGCTTTAATTCTGTGTTGTTTTCGAGGCCGCCTTCGCGGGCAAGTCGGATCACCGCACCGCCGCTCCCACAGGGGACGGAGTTGTTTGGTCGAAATGCGATCCATTGTGGGAGCGGGCTTGCTCGCGAAGGCGTCAGTGTGGAAACCCGAATTTACGCGATGTAAAGAATTCCTGACGAAATCCGCGGATTAACCCCATGAATTCGCCTCTCCTCGAATTCCGTAAGAAAACTCTTACGCACCATTGCCTTATGTCCTTCTCCTAACCCTCTAGCCCGCTTGTTTCACCGCTCCATGCAGGGTGTTATGCGCGCCATGCCTGTCGTGCAGGTGCATAACAAAAAGGAGGCGCAATGAACGCCGTATTCCATCTCCATCTCTCAGCGAGAGGCGGTTTTCCTGCCTTTCCCGTCGATGATCCGCAAGGATCTGACCCATTTTTTGCAGCCGCCCGAGCCTCTCGGGGCGGACACGGGCAATCCCGGCCATAGACACGCTTGTCCAGCGGGTCTGGCAGCAGGGGGTTACGGGTGTACAATGCGCCGCGTTTTACCTGTGACCTCCTGCGCATCTGCGCAAACCTCAAGGCTATCCGCCTTGTTCACTCCGTCGCGTCACGAGCGTGTCGGGTTCGATTTCGTCACAGATAAAAACAAACAGGTGACGCATGACCGTTGTAATTACGCTGAACTCCTGGTGCCTGCGCTGGGGTTTGATCGGTGCCGCTTAACGCCTTTCTTGAGCAGCAACGTCTACTGAACATCATCAAACCTTGCGTGAGACCCTTTTCATGAGTGGACAAAACCCGCAATCAGGCGAGCTGAAACGCGGCCTGAAAAATCGCCACATTCAATTGATCGCCCTCGGTGGCGCGATCGGTACCGGCTTGTTCCTCGGCTCGGCCGGGGTACTGAAATCCGCCGGCCCGTCGATGATCCTCGGCTACGCCATCTGCGGCTTCATCGCGTTCATGATCATGCGCCAACTGGGCGAAATGATCGTCGAAGATCCGGTGGCCGGCTCCTTCAGCCACTTCGCGCACAAGTACTGGGGCGGCTTTGCTGGCTTCCTGTCGGGCTGGAACTGCTGGATTCTGTACATTCTGGTGGGCATGTCGGAGCTGACCGCGGTCGGCAAATACATCCACTACTGGGCGCCGGACATCCCGACCTGGGTCTCCGCAGCTGCCTTCTTCGTGCTGATCAACGCCATCAACCTGGCCAACGTCAAAGTCTTTGGCGAGGCCGAGTTCTGGTTCGCGATCATCAAGGTCGTGGCGATCGTCGGCATGATTGCTCTGGGCAGCTACCTGCTGGTCAGCGGCAATGGCGGCCCGCAAGCGGCGGTCAGCAACCTCTGGTCCCACGGTGGCTTCTTCCCGAACGGTGTCAGCGGTCTGGTGATGGCCATGGCTTTCATCATGTTTTCCTTCGGTGGCCTGGAAATGCTCGGTTTCACCGCAGCCGAAGCCGACAAGCCGAAAACCGTGATCCCGAAAGCCATCAACCAGGTGATCTACCGGATCCTGATTTTCTACATCGGTGCCCTGGTCATTCTGCTGTCGTTGACGCCATGGGACAGTTTGCTGACCACCCTGAACGCCTCCGGTGATTCCTACAGCGGCAGCCCGTTCGTGCAAGTGTTCTCGATGCTGGGCAGCAACACCGCCGCGCACATCCTCAACTTCGTGGTCCTGACCGCGGCGTTGTCGGTGTACAACAGCGGCACCTACTGCAACAGCCGCATGCTGCTGGGCATGGCCGAGCAGGGCGACGCGCCGAAGGGCCTGGCGAAGATCGACAAGCGCGGCGTGCCAGTGCGTTCGATCCTGGCCTCGGCCGCCGTGACCCTGATCGCGGTACTGCTGAACTACCTGATTCCGCACAGCGCGCTTGAACTGTTGATGTCGCTGGTGGTGGCCACCCTGGTGATCAACTGGGCGATGATCAGCTACTCGCACTTCAAGTTCCGCCAGCACATGAACAAGACCAAGCAGACGCCGTTGTTCAAGGCCTTTTGGTATCCGTACGGCAACTACATCTGCCTGGCGTTCGTGGTGTTCATCCTGGGTGTGATGCTGTTGATTCCGGGGATCCAGACATCGGTGTACGCGATCCCGGTATGGCTCGTGTTCATGTGGGTCTGCTACGGCATCAAGAACAAGCGCAGTGCTCAGCGTGCCTTGCAGGCCGCAGTGGAGTAACTCCGCGCAGAAACAACAAACCCGGCCAAGTGCCGGGTTTGTTGTTTTCAAGGTTCACACAAATCCCCTTGTGGGAGCGGGCTTGCTCCCACATTGGTTCTGCTGCGTTCCTGACACTCATTCGCGGTATCCTGCACGTTCTGAATACGGACGCTTTTCCATGCTGGTGATTTCCAACAACGTGCAACTGCCGGATGCCGAGATCGAGTTGACGGCCATTCGCGCGCAGGGCGCCGGTGGGCAGAACGTCAACAAGGTCTCCAGTGCCGTGCACCTGCGCTTCGACATTCCGGCGTCGTCCTTGCCCGAGTTCTACAAGGAGCGGCTGCTGGCGCTGCGCGATAGTCGCATCACCAGCGACGGTGTGTTGATCATCAAGGCCCAGCAGTACCGGACGCAGGAGCAGAACCGCGCCGATGCGCTATTGCGGCTGACCGAGTTGATCCTCAGTGCCACCAAGGTCGAGAAAAAGCGCCGTCCGACCAAGCCGACCCTCGGCTCGAAGACCCGTCGCCTCGAGTCCAAGAGCAAGCGCGGCAACATCAAGGCCGGGCGCGGCAAGGTCGACTTCTAAGGAGTGTCCCGCGCTTCGCGTAGCTTCGGTGCCTGCCGATACAAGTAAAGGCTCAGTATCAATCCGCTCAAGGCGGCGAAGGCAGCGAACAGGAAGATCGAAGCGAAACCGAACCCGGCTGCAATCGCCCCGGCCAGCGGGCCGGTGATCCCCAGCGACAGGTCGATGAACAGCGAGTAGGCGCCGACGGCAGCACCACGGCTGGAGGCCGGGACCAGGTTGACCGCTTCCACCCCCAGTGCCGGAAACACCAGCGAAAAGCCGAAACCGCTCAGCGCCGCGCCTGCCAGCGCCCAATGGGCATCCGGTGCCAGCCACAGCAACAGCAATCCCAGGGTTTCCACGGACAGGCAGGCAATGGCGACGCGAAAGCCGCCGAGGCGGTTGATCAGGCTGCCGAACAGCAGGCGCGCGCCGATGAAGCTGGCGCCGAACAGGCTCAGGCACAGCACCGCGTTGTCCCAGTGTTGCGTGGCGTAATACAGGGTGATGAACGTGGCGATGGTGCCGAAGCCGATGGAGCCCAGGGCCAGGCCGCAGCCGTGGGGGAAGACCCGCCCGAGCACGTGCATGAACGGCAGGCGTTCACCGGCCACGATCGGTGCGGCGGTTTTCGGCCAGGCCAGCAGCAGGCCGAGCACGGCCAGCAAGACAATGCTCACGCCCATGCTCCACAAGCCCAATTGATGGACGATCAGCACACCCAAAGGCGCGCCCACGGCCAGTGCGCCGTAGCTGGCGATCCCGTTCCAGGAGATGACTTTGGCGGTGTTCGCCGCCCCGACCCGGCCGATGCCCCAGCCGATCGAGCCCGAGCCCACCAGGCTTTCCGCGCTGCCGAGCACCAGGCGGCCGATCAACAGGCTGATCAGGCTCAAGGTCGGCAGGCTCTGGGTCCAGGCCGAGATCAGCATGAACACACCGCTCAAGCCGCAACCGGCCAGGCCATACATCACAGCCAGCTTGCTGCCCTTGTTGTCGATGATCTTCCCGGCATAGGGGCGGCTGAGCAGGGTGGCCAGGTATTGCACGCTGATCACCAGGCCTGCGATCACTGCGCCAAAGCCCAGGTCGCTGTGGACATAGCCTGGCAATACGGCCAGGGGAATGCCGATGTTCAGGTAGCCGATGAAGGTGAAAAGGACGATGGAAACGACTTGCAGCGTGACCGCCAGGGGGCGCTGGTTTTCAGGCATGGGAAAGGTCCACGGTAAAGCAGGATAGATAGGCTGCTTATGATAGCGGTGTGGACGGTTGCAGGTTGTGAAAAAGTAAAACTATTTGCCCGGTGGTGTCATTCGGCCTTGATGGGGGCGACCAGTTGCGTGGTGACCAGGGCGGCCAGCGCATTTTCCTGGGTGCCGAAACGGGCGAGCAAGGCGGCTTGTTTCTCGGGGGAGAGGCGATTCCAGATTTCGATCATTTTTTCGGCGGTGCCGATCAGGACGCCGGCCTGCGCTTCGCTGAATTCGTCGGTCATGGGGGAGGCTCGTTTCAGGCAGTGTGGAAAGCGCATGTTAGCGCTTTCCACACGGTCTGTACGGCGGGTGTTTCAGTCTTCTCTGTCAGCCTGGCGGCTGTCTGTGGCTTCTTTCGGCTCGGTCTGTCGGGCTCCGGCTTGCTGCGTGGTCGTCTGCTCAGGTTCGTGCAGGCTTGGGAAGGGGAGATTAGGAATCTCGTGCATAGTCGCGCTCCTCGCTAAGTCTGTTGATAGATCTGGTAGATCCGCGCTTTTAAAAAGCCTGGGCAGGATACAGCAGTAAAAATGACAAACGGACTTTTATATCCATTTGTTTCGACGGATGGGATTGTCTAGACATGTGAGGAGGAGGGGGCAACACGAATCAAAATGTGGGGGCGGCGGTGCGACGATTCGACTTGCTCGCGAAAGCGGTTTAACAGCCAGCATTTAAGCCGACTGATCCGCCGCTTTCGCGAGCAAGCCCGCTCCCACAAGGGTCATGCGCAGACTTTGGCAATCGCCTCGGCCAGCAGATCCAGGCGCGTGGCATCAATCCCCGCCACGTTGACCCGGCCAGAGCTGACCATGTACACGCTGTGGTTGTCCCGCAGGTTCTTCACTTGCTCAGGCGTCAAGCCGGTGTAGGAGAACATCCCGCGTTGCACGCCAATGTGCGCAAAACGCTCGCGCAAACCGTGAGGCTCCAGCGCTTCCACCAGGCCGCTGCGCAGTTGGGCGATACGCAGGCGCATGGCTTCCACTTCGTCAGCCCAGAGGTTTTTCAGCTCCGGGTCGCCGAGGATGGTCGCGACCACGGCAGCGCCGTGATCCGGTGGCGTCGACCACAGGTTGCGGGCGATGTTGGCCAGCTGGCTGCGGATGTCGGTGAGCTTGTCGGCGGTTTTCGCACAGACAATCAGCGCGCCGGTGCGATCGCGGTACAGGCCGAAGTTCTTCGAGCAGGAACTGGTGATCAACAGTTCCGGCAACTCGGCGGCGAACAGCCGGGTCGACCAGGCATCCTGTTCCAGGCCATCGCCGAATCCTTGATACGCGAAGTCGATCAGTGGCAGCAGTTCGCGCTTGCGTACTACCTCCAGCACCCTCTGCCAGTCATCCTGGGACAGGTCGAAACCGGTCGGGTTGTGGCAGCAGGCGTGCAGTAATACCACGTCACCCTTGGGCGCTTCATTGAGCGCCGCCAGCATGCCGTCGATGTCGAGACGGTTGTCGCTGCCCACGTACGGGTAGTGGCTGACCTTGACCTTGGCTGCCGCGAAAATCGTTTCGTGGATCGGCCAGGTCGGGTTGCTCAACCACACGCCGCGCCCCGGCAGGCATTGGGCGATGAAGTCCGCGCTCAGGCGCAAAGCCCCGGTGCCGCCCGGAGTCTGGGTGGCGCCGGCGCGTTGTGCGCTGATCAGCTTCGAGTCGGCGCCCAGCACCAGCTCATTGATCGCTTTGCCGAACGCCGGTTCGCCGTGACCACCGATGTAGGTCTTGGTGGACTGGCGATCCACCAAGCGCTGCTCGGCAAGTTTCACCGACTGGAGAATCGGCGTCAGGCCCTGGGCGTCTTTGTAGACGCCCACACCCAAATCGAACTTGCGTGGATTCGGGTCCTGCGCGTAGGCCTCCATCAGGCCCAGGATCGGGTCGCCAGGCACTCGACCGATGGCGTCGAAATGCATTACTTGCGCCCCTCGGCGTCCTTCGCCACTTCATCAGTGCGCGCGGCCATGATGAAGTCGTTGCGGTGCAGGCCCTTGATCGAGTGGCTCCACCAGGTCACCGTGACTTTGCCCCACTCGGTCAGCAGGCCCGGGTGATGGCCTTCGGCCTCGGAGATTTCACCGACGGCGTTGGTGAACGCCAGGGCGTGCTTGAAGTTCTTGAACAGGAAGACCTTTTCCAGCTGCATGATGCTGTCACGTACTTCGATGTTCCAGTCCGGGATCTGCTTGATCAGGATCGGCAGTTCTTCGTCGCTGACTTGTGGGGCGTCGGCGCGGCAGGCTTCGCAATGGGCTTGAGTTAATGCGGTCATGATGTGTTCCTGAAATCGAATGTTGGGAAATCGGCCCTCAGTGCTACCACGCTAATCCAAAGCGACGGTTTCTGACAGGCTCACTTGATTCTAAAAGCGGCGGATCACGCGGCTTTTGGTTTTGGCGGAAATTTCGGTGTGTGCAGACCCATCTGCATCGCTTGCTTGACCATGCCCATGATGTCTTCGTGAGCGAGGTCGAACAGGCGCTTGAGATTTGGCAGCGCGAAGTACAGTGGCTGCAAGATGTCGATGCGGTAGGGCGTGCGCATGCATTCCAGCGGATCGAACGCCTGATGCTCAGGCTCGTCCGACAGGCAATACACGGTCTCTTTCGGAGAAGACAGAATGCCGCCGCCGTAGATGCGTTGGCCTTGCGGGGTGTCGACCAGGCCGAACTCGATGGTCATCCAGTACAGGCGCGCCAGGTACACGCGTTCTTCCTTGGTCGCCTTGAGGCCGAGCTTGCCGTAGGTGTGGGTGAATTCGGCGAACCACGGGTTGGTCAGCAGCGGGCAGTGACCGAAGATCTCGTGGAAAATGTCCGGCTCTTGCAGGTAGTCCAGTTCTTCGCGGGTACGAATGAAGGTCGCCACCGGAAACTGCTTGCTGGCCAGCAATTCGAAAAAGGTCTGGAAGGGAATCAGTGCGGGAACCCGGGCAACCTGCCAGCCGGTGGTTTCACCGAGGACCTTGTTGATTTCGCCGAGTTGAGGAATGCGGTCGTGGGGCAGACCGAGTTTTTCGATACCGTCCAGGTACTCCTGGCACGCACGCCCTTCGATCACTTTCAGTTGACGAGTGATCAGCGTGTTCCACACCGCGTGTTCTTCGGCGGGGTAGTCGATAAAACCTTGCGCATCGGGCTCGCGAGCCACGTATTGCGTCTGCTTCATGCTGCTCTCCTGCTAGGGGATTTCGTTCTTGTTATGTACTGCTATGGACCTAGAAATACTCCAAGGATTGCACTGTTGCAGCAGGTGGGCAGCGACAAGCGTAGGAAAAAACCGTAATTTTCGTAAAGTTTTCGTTACGAATCGGTCGCGATCGCGCAGCTATTGAGATTTCCCGGTTTGAAAAACGCTTTGCCTGTCACATAATCTTGACGACTATCTGAGCGCCTCGAAAGAAAAATGCGATCGAGCGCGCACCGCCACTCCCACAGGGTTTGCGTTGATACCAACCTTATTCATCGCTTTTCGGGTCTTTTATATGCGTATCAAAGTCCACTGCCAGAACCGCATCGGCATCCTGCGCGACATTCTCAACCTGTTGGTGGAGTACGGGATCAACGTGGCCCGCGGTGAAGTGGGCGGTGAGCATGGCAATGCCATCTACCTGCATTGCCCGAACCTGATCAACATTCAGTTCCAGGCCCTGCGCCCGAAATTCGAAGCGATTGCCGGGGTGTTTGGCGTCAAGCGTGTCGGGCTGATGCCCAGCGAGCGTCGGCACATGGAGCTCAATGCACTGCTCGGTGCGCTGGAATTTCCGGTGCTGTCGATCGACATGGGCGGTTCCATCGTCGCGGCCAACCGGGCGGCGGCGCAGTTGCTTGGGGTGCGGGTCGACGAAGTGCCGGGGATTCCCCTGTCGCGCTACGCCGAGGACTTCGATTTGCCGGAACTGGTGCGCGCCAACAAGTCGCGGATCAACGGGCTGCGGGTCAAGGTCAAGGGGGATGTGTTCCTGGCCGACATCGCGCCGCTGCAATCGGAGCACGACGACAGCGAGGCCATGGCCGGTGCGGTGTTGACGTTGCACCGCGCCGACCGGGTGGGCGAACGCATCTACAACGTGCGCAAGCAGGAACTGCGTGGCTTCGACAGCATCTTCCAAAGCTCGAAAGTCATGGCCGCCGTGGTGCGCGAAGCACGACGCATGGCGCCGCTGGATGCCCCGCTATTGATAGAAGGGGAAACCGGCACCGGCAAAGAGTTGCTGGCGCGGGCCTGCCATCTGGCCAGTCCTCGTGGGCAGTCGCCGTTGATGGCGCTCAACTGCGCCGGCCTGCCGGAGTCCATGGCCGAAACGGAATTGTTCGGTTACGGCCCGGGTGCCTTCGAAGGGGCGCGAGCCGAAGGCAAGCTCGGGCTGCTGGAGCTGACGGCGGGCGGTACGCTGTTTCTCGATGGCGTTGGGGAAATGAGTCCACGCTTGCAGGTGAAGTTGCTGCGCTTTTTGCAGGACGGTTGTTTCCGTCGTGTAGGCAGTGATGAAGAGGTCTACCTCGACGTGCGAGTGATCTGCGCAACCCAGGTCGACCTGTCCGAATTGTGCGCTCGCGGCGAGTTCCGCCAGGACCTCTATCACCGCTTGAATGTGTTGTCGCTGCACATCCCGCCGTTGCGCGAATGCCTCGACGGCTTGACGCCGCTGGTGGAGCACTTCCTCGATCAGGCCAGCCGGCAGATTGGTTGCCCGTTGCCGAAACTGGCCCCGGCGGCCATGGAGCGGCTCAGTCACTACCATTGGCCGGGCAACGTGCGGCAATTGGAAAACGTACTGTTCCAGGCGGTTTCCCTGTGTGACGGCGGCACGGTCAAGGCCGAGCATATTCGCCTGCCGGATTATGGCGTGCGTCAGCCCCTTGGCGATTTTTCGCTGGAGGGTGGGCTGGACGAGATCGTCGGGCGTTTCGAGAAGGCGGTGCTGGAGCGGCTGTATTCCGAGCATCCGAGCAGTCGGCAACTGGGCAAGCGGCTCGGGGTTTCGCATACCACTATTGCCAACAAGTTGCGCGAGTATGAGGTGGGCAAGACTGAGTCATAGCTGAGGCCTGCTGCGTTTGTGCCGGCCTCTTCGCGAGCAAGCCCGCTCCCACAGGGGAACGCATTCCAAATGTGGGAGCGGGCTTGCTCGCGAAGGCGATAGATCAGTCACTCAAGAGGCCAGCACTTGCCACCCACCGGCATGACACCGCCGGTTTTTCGTCTCTGATACAAATCACCAATCCCCTCTGAATCCTCAAAGTCCCCTGTTTGCCGGGCCTCGCGCCGCCAAAAACAAGTTGGTCTGCAAATTGCTTATGGCTCAGCAGTACAGCAGTGGGCGGCAAACGTCCGGCAGGCAGAGGAAAGAGTGTGGACAAGTACCTTTATGTGGCAATGACCGGCGCCAGCCAGAATGCACTGGCGCAAAAGGCGCATGCCAACAACCTCGCGAACATCTCCACCAACGGCTTCCAGAAAGACCTGGAGCAGGCCCGTTCGATGCCGGTGTTCGGTGACAGCTTTCCGGCGCGTGCGTTTGCCATGTCCGAACGCCCGGCCACCGATTTTTCCCCTGGCTCACTGGTGGAAACCGGTCGCGACCTCGACGTCGCCGTGCAAGGCAACGGCTGGATTGCCGTACAGACGCCCGATGGCGGTGAAAGCTATGTGCGCACCGGCAGCCTGAACGTTGACGCCCTGGGCGTGTTGCGCGCCGGCAACGGCATGCCGGTGATGGGCAATGGCGGGCCGATTGCCGTGCCGCCGGAGCAGCAGATCGAAGTCGGCGAGGACGGCACCATCAGCATCCGCGCAATGGGCGAAGGTCCACGGGTGATGGCGGAAGTCGACCGCATCAAGTTGGTCAACCCGGACCTCAAGAACATGACCAAGGGCCTGGATGGTTCGATCCACACCAAGGACGGCGCGCCTGCGCAGGCCGATGCCGGCGTCAAGCTGGTGTCCGGGTTCCTCGAATCGAGCAACGTCAATGCCGTGGAAGAGATGACCTCGGTCCTGGCCTTGGCCAAGCAGTTCGAACTGCACATCAAGATGATGAACACCGCCAAAGACGATGACCAGGCCATGGCTCGGGTCTTGCAGATCAGCTAATTACCAGAACGTCGCGCCGTAAAACAGGCGCACGAGGAGAATCGAATGCTTCCGGCTCTATGGGTTGCCAAGACAGGTCTGTCCGCCCAGGACACCAACCTGACCACCATTTCCAACAACCTGGCCAACGTGTCGACCACGGGTTTCAAACGTGACCGCGCCGAGTTCCAGGACCTGCTCTACCAGATCAAGCGTCAGCCAGGCGCCCAGTCGACCCAGGACAGTGAACTGCCGTCGGGTCTGCAACTGGGTACCGGTGTGCGCATCGTCGGCACCCAGAAAAACTTCACCGCCGGCAGCCTGCAAACCACCGAGCAGCCACTGGACATGGCCATCGACGGTCGCGGTTTCTTCCAGATCCTGCAACCGGACGGCACCACGTCCTACACCCGTGACGGTACCTTCCACCTGGACTCCAACGGCCAGATCGTCAACGCCAGCGGCTTTGCCCTGGAGCCGGCGATTGTCATTCCGAACGACGCGCAGACCTTCACGGTCGGTCGCGACGGCACAGTGTCCATCACCATTGCCGGCAACCCGGCTGCCCAGGTGATCGGCAACCTGCAAACCGCCGACTTCATCAACCCGGCCGGCCTGCAGGCAGTGGGCAACAACCTGTTCCTGGAAACCGCCGCCAGTGGCGCGCCGCAAGTCGGCACTCCGGGCCTGAACGGTTTCGGCACCACGCTGCAGAACACCCTGGAAACGTCCAACGTCAGCACCGTTGAGGAGATGGTCAACATGATCACCACCCAGCGCGCCTACGAGATGAACTCCAAGGTGATCTCCACCGCCGACCAGATGCTCTCGTTCGTAACGCAGAATCTGTAATCAAGTCTATGTGCGGCCATGAGGCTGCCTGCTACACCGTGAGGTAGGGTCATGAATCGCTATGTATCTGTTCTGGCACTGAGTGGGATCACCGCGCTCGCAGGTTGCGTGCCTGCGACGCCCAAGCCCAATGACCCTTACTACGCTCCGGTGTTGCCGCGCACGCCGTTGCCGGCGGCCGCGAACAACGGTTCGATCTATCAGGCCGGTTTCGAACAGAACCTCTACGGCGACCGCAAGGCGTTCCGGGTCGGTGACATCATCACCATCACCCTGAACGAAAGGACCCAGGCCAGCAAAAACGCCAACTCGCAAATTGGCAAGAACAGCAAGGCCAACATCGGCCTGACTTCGCTGTTCGGCAGCAGCGCCACCACCAACAACCCGTTCGGCGATGGCGACCTGAGCCTGAGTGCCAGCTACGAAGGTGACCGCGCGACCAAGGGTGACAGCAAGGCGGCGCAGGGCAACACCCTGACCGGTTCGATCACGGTCACCGTCGCCGATGTGTTGCCCAACGGCATCATCGCGGTACGCGGCGAGAAGTGGATGACCCTCAACACCGGTGACGAGCTGGTGCGGATTGCCGGTCTGGTTCGCGCCGATGACATCTCTACCGACAACACCGTGTCGTCGACCCGTGTCGCCGATGCACGCATCACCTACTCGGGCACCGGTTCGTTTGCCGATGCGAGTCAGCCAGGCTGGTTCGACCGTTTCTTCCTCAGCCCGCTGTTCCCGTTCTAGGTGGCTACGTTGAATTTCAGAAGTCTCATGATGGCTGCGTTCCTGATGTCCGCAGCGTTCAACGTTCAAGCCGAGCGCCTGAAGGACATCGCCAGCATTTCCGGGGTGCGTTCCAACCAATTGATCGGTTACGGCCTGGTGGTAGGGCTTAACGGCACCGGCGACCAGACGACGCAAACCCCGTTCACCCTGCAGACCTTCAACAACATGCTCTCGCAGTTCGGCATCAAGGTGCCGCCGGGCTCGGGCAACGTGCAGTTGAAGAACGTCGCGGCGGTGTCGATCAGTGCCGATTTGCCGGCGTTCGCCAAGCCGGGGCAGCAGGTCGACATCACCGTTTCCTCCATCGGCAACTCCAAGAGCTTGCGCGGCGGCACCTTGCTTCTGACGCCACTCAAGGGTATCGATGGCAACGTGTATGCGGTGGCCCAGGGCAACCTGGTGGTCGGTGGTTTCGATGCGGAAGGGCGAGACGGCTCGAAGATCACCGTCAACGTTCCGTCGGCCGGTCGTATCCCCGGCGGTGCGTCGGTGGAGCGCGCGGTGCCGAGCGGTTTCAACCAGGGCAACAGCCTGACGCTGAACCTCAACCGTTCCGACTTCACCACCGCCAAGCGCATCGTCGACAAGATCAACAACATGCTCGGCCCAGGCGTGGCCCAGGCCATCGACGGCGGTTCGATTCGCGTGACCGCGCCGCTCGATCCGAGCCAGCGCGTCGACTACCTGTCGATCCTGGAAAACCTCGAAGTCGATCCGGGCCAGGCGGTGGCGAAAGTCATCATCAACTCCCGTACCGGCACCATCGTGATCGGCCAGAACGTCAAGGTGTCCCCGGCCGCCGTGACCCACGGCAGTCTCACCGTGACCATCACCGAAGACCCGATCGTCAGCCAGCCCGGCCCTCTGTCCAATGGCACGACGGCGGTGGTACCGCGTTCGAAGGTCAACGCCCAGCAGGAAGCCAAGCCGATGTTCAAGTTCGGCCCTGGCACCACCCTCGACGAAATCGTACGTGCGGTGAACCAGGTCGGCGCGGCACCGGGTGACTTGATGGCGATCCTCGAAGCGCTGAAGCAGGCCGGCGCCCTGCAAGCCGATCTGATCGTGATCTGAGGACGGCCATCGTGGATATGCGCAAGAGCGGTCTGGTCAGCAGCAGCGATTCGGGCTCCTATTCGGACCTCAATCGTCTGAATCAGCTGAAAGTCGGCGACAAGAACAGCGACGGCAACATGCGCAAGGTGGCGCAGGAGTTCGAGTCGCTGTTCATCGGTGAGATGCTCAAGTCCATGCGCTCGGCAACCGATGCGCTGGGGCAGGACAATCCGATGAACACCCCGGCGGCCAAGCAGTACCAGGAAATGTACGACCAGCAACTGGCGGTTTCCATGTCCCGCGAAGGCGGCGGTATTGGTCTGGCCGACGTGCTGATGCGCCAGATGTCGAAGAACAAACCGATGGCGCCGGGCGAGGCGGCCGCTGCATCGCTGGCCAAACAAGAGGCCGCCAAGGCGGCCGTGCAAACACCGGTGGCAGCGGGCACGGTTGCGCTCGACGGGCCGTTGTCGCGGGTCAACGGCCAGCGTCCGTTGTGGGCTTCGCGTTCAGTCCATACGCCACAAGAAGCGGGCGAGGGTGCTCATCGCAATGACATGGCGCTGATCAATCAGCGGCGCCTGGCGCTGCCGCCGAAACTGGCCGACCGTTTGCTGGCGGGGCTGGTACCTTCGGCGACGATCGCCGTTGCAACAGTCAAGGCAACCCAATTGCCGCAGCGCACGACCAGCACCGGTACCGGTCCGTTGTACAACGGCGACTGGCTGGCGAATGCGCAGCAAGCCTCCAGTGGCGGCATGCAGATCTACGGTCGCGCCATGGCGCAGATTCCTCTGGCTCCGGCGAAGAAAGCCTTCAGTTCCGCCGACCAGTTCATCAACACCATGTTGCCAATGGCCAAGGAAGCGGCGGCCCGGATTGGTGTCGATCCACGTTACCTGGTGGCCCAGGCGGCCCTGGAAACCGGCTGGGGCAAGTCGGTCATGCGTGCTCAGGACGGCAGCAGCAGCCACAACCTGTTCGGCATCAAGGCCGGCAATAGTTGGCAGGGCAACTCGGCGCGGGCGATCACCAGCGAATTCAGGAACGGGCAGATGGTCAAGGAGACGGCCGAGTTCCGTTCCTACGACTCCTACAAGGACAGTTTCCATGACCTTGTGACTTTGCTGCAGACCAATAATCGCTATCAAGATGTCGTGAAGTCGGCCGATAACCCAGAACAGTTTGTACGCGAGTTGCAGAAGGCCGGTTACGCAACCGACCCGGACTACGCAAGCAAGATTTCGCAGATAGCCAAGCAGATGACGAGTTACCAGAACTACGCTGCGGCGGGCGTTTCCACCACGCCTTTATAGGCACAAGGATTAAGGTCTGAATCATGAGTTTGCTCAATATCGGGATGTCGGGGCTCAGTGCTGGCCATAACTCGTTGGTGACGACCGGCAACAACATTGCCAACGTCGACACCGCCGGGTACTCGCGCCAGCAGTCTGTGCAGAGCACCAAAGGCTCGATTCAGTACGGCAACGTGTTCATCGGCACCGGCACGACGCTGGCCGATGTGCGTCGCGTGTATAACTCCTACCTCGATTCGCAGCTGCGTACCGCGACCTCGCTCGACAGCGAAGCTACGTCGTACAACGCACAGGCCACGCCGCTGGACGCTACGCTTTCCGATAGCAACACCGGGTTGACCGGTGTGCTGCAAAAGTTCTTCACCTCGATGCAAGGCGTTTCGACCTCGGCCACCGACGACACGTCCCGCCAGTCGGTGCTGACCGGCGCTCAGGCCCTGTCCGCCCGCTTCAATTCGATCGCCAAGCAGTTGAACGATCAGAACACCAACCTGAACGGCAGCCTGGGCGACATGGCGGATCAGGTGAACAAACTGTCCACCACGATTGCCACGCTCAACCAAAAGATTTCCGAGCTCTCCACCGGCACCAACCAGCCAAACGACCTGCTGGACTCGCGCAACGAAGCCGTGCGCCAACTGTCCGAACTGGTCGGTACCCAGGTGGTCGAGCGTGGCAACAGCTACGACGTCTACATCGGCAGCGGCCAGCCCCTGGTGGTCGGCAACACCACCAATACACTGCAAACCGTGCCGAGCCAGAACGATCCATCGCGCATGGCGCTGCAGCTCAACCGTGGCTCCAGCACCATCGACGTGACCTCGGTGGTCAGCGGCGGTGAAATCGGTGGCCTGCTGACTTACCGCAAGGAAGTGCTCGACCCATCGCTCAATGAACTGGGGCGCGTAGCCCTGGTGGTGGCTGACCAGATCAACAGCCAGCAGGCGCAGGGCATCGACAAGAACGGTGATTTCGGCGCGGCGATCTTCAACAACATCAACAGTGCCGCCCTGGTCAGTCAGCGAAGCATTGCGGCGGGTGGCAACAGTGCCGGCTCCGGCAACCTGGATGTCACCATCAAGGACACCGGCAAGCTGACCGCCAGCGACTATCAGGTGACGTTCACCAGCGCGACCAACTACACCGTCAAGCGCTCGGACGGCACCGACATGGGCGCGTTCAGCACCACGACCACCCCGGCTCCGGTGATCGACGGCTTCAGCCTGAACCTCAACGGCGGTGCACTGAGCGCCGGCGACTCGTTCAAGGTGACGCCGACCCGTGGCGCGGCGGCCGGTATCCAGACCGTGCTCAGCGACCCGAAAAAAATCGCCGCGGCAGCACCGTTGACCGGCGTGACCAGCGCCAACAACACCGGCACCTACACCCAGCCGGCGCTGACCAGTACCATCGACATCTACAACCCGACGGCCCAGGCAGAAATGCAGACCGCGCTCAAGAACTCGACGCCGGTCAAACTGGTGTTCGGCGCGGCCAGCGGCGGTAGCCAGAGCTACAACATGGTCGATGCCAAGGGCAACTCGATCGGCACCGGCACCATCGTTCCCGGCCAGAGCAACACCCTGAACCTGAAAGTGGGCATGGTCGATGCCAGCGGTGCGCCGATCATGGACACCAGCGTCACGCCAGCCGTGCAGAAGACCTTCACCGTGCAGACCACGGTCGGCGCCACGCCCGCCAGCGGCGAAAGCTTCACCATCAACCTGACCGGCGCGGCGTCTTCGGACAACCGCAACGCCCAGGCGCTGGTGGGGCTGCAAACCAGACAGACCGTAGACACCGGCACGGCGAGCAAGGGCATCAGCCTGACCGATGCCTACAACAAGCTGGTGACCAACGTCGGCGCCAAGGCTGCCCAGGGCAAGTCCGACAGCGACGCCACCACGGCGATCCTGGACAACGCCAAAGGGGCACGGGATTCGAACTCCGGGGTCGACCTGGATGAAGAAACCGGCAACCTGGTCAAGTACCAGCAGTACTACACCGCGTCTTCGCAGATCATCAAGGCTGCGCAGGAAATTTTCACCACGCTGATCAACAGCCTTTAAGGAGTCGTAATTCATGCGCATTTCCACCGCCCAGTATTACGAAATCACCGCTGCCAACTACCAGCGCAACTTCAACAAGGCCATCGCGACCAGCAACGAAATCAGCAGCCAGATCCGCGTCAACACTGCCGCCGATGATCCGATCGGTGCCGGTCGTTTGCTGCAACTGGGTCAGCAGAGCGCGATGCTTGGTCAGTACGGCACCAACATCAACACCACCAAGAGTGCGTTGAGCCTGCAGGAAACGACGCTCGACTCCATCGGTACCGCTTTGCAGCGCGCCAAGGAACTGGCCCTCGCCGCCAGCAATGGCATTGCCACCGACGCGGACCGCAAGGCCTATGCGTCGGAGTTGGGCCAGATCCTGCAACAAGTGCTGGGCCTGATGAACACCAGGGACTCGAACGGCAACTACCTGTTCTCCGGTTCGAAAACCGACACCGCGCCTTACTCGCAGAACTCCGACGGCACCTACAGCTACAACGGTGACCAGACCACCATCGACCTTGGCATTGGCGATGGCATGACGGTCGGGACCAACACCACTGGCTGGGATGCGTTCCAGCAGACCATCAATACCAGTCGCACCCAGACCACCATGACCGCTCCGGCGGTGGATGACGGTCGCGTGGTGCTGTCCAACGGTACGGTCGGCACCAGCTCCACCTACAACGCGAAGTTCACGGGCGGCCAGCCCTACACCGTCAGCTTCCTCAGCAGCACCCAATTGAAGATCACCGACGCGCTGGGCAACGACGTCACCGCCGAAGCCAGCCAGAACGGCGTGATCAGCAACTCCAATGGTGCCAACCAGACGGTCAGTTTCCGTGGTGTCGACCTGAAGTTGAACATCAACCTCAAATCCACTGATACCAACCCGGATGCGGTGATCGCCGGTCACAGTTTCAATCTGTCTTCCACGTCGGACACCTTCAACGCGTCGCGCAGCGCCGGTAACCCGTCGACCGCGGTCATCACCGGTTCCAGCGTGACCAACCCGACGGATTACACCAACGCCTTCCCGTCGGGCGGGGCGATCCTCAAGTTCACCAGCGCCACCAATTTCGACCTGTATGCCGCGCCGATCACTGCCGACAGCAAGCCGGTGTCGTCGGGCACCATGGTGGGCGGCAACGCCACTGCGGCGGGCGTAACGTTTGCCCTGGGTGGCGGCACCCCGGCGTCCGGCGACCAGTTCGTGATTCAGAACAACAACCATCAGACCCAGAACGTGCTCGACACCCTGGGCCAGATGATCACCGCGCTGAACACGCCGATCGACGGCGACCCGGTGGCCAAGCAGAAGTTACTGGGGGCCATGGAATCGGGAATGGGCAACATCGACAGTGCGGCCAACCAGATCGGCTCAGCCATCACCACGATCGGTGCCCGCGGTCAGGCACTGGATAACCAGACCGCGACCAACGAGAGCCTGACCCTGGCGAACAGCGCGAGCCAGAAGTCAATTCGCGATTCGGACCCGGCTGAACTCATGACTCGCCTGACCTTGCAGCAGACCATGTTGCAGGCGGCGCAGCTGGCGTTCAGCAAGATTTCCCAGCTGGGCCTGTTCAACAAGATCTGACGGTGGTCGGGCGCGCAGGCGCCCGATGGCCTTGCCCCTTCAGTATTTATCGTCTTTTTTGCGGTAACAAAGGGCTCGCTTTTCAGGGCGGGCTCGCGCCGCCTGTGAGCCCGCCGTGAATTCACTTCCGCTTGTCAGCCTGGTCATTCCCGCCTTCAATCCGCGCTTTTTCGGTCGTGCCTTGCACACGGCTGTGAGCCAGAGCTACGGCAATCTGGAGATCATCGTTTGCGATGACAGTCGTGGTCAGGAGATCGAAGACATCGTGGCGTCGGTGGTCGAGCAGGGCGCGACCGTGCGCTATGTGCGTAACCCGCGGACCCTGGGGCTGGTGGGTAACCTGCAGGCTTGCCTGGAGCAGGCGCAGGGCGAGTACATCAAGTTTCTGTGTGATGACGACCAGTTGTTTTCCGCCTGCATCGAGCGTCAGGCCCAGGTGCTCATCGATTGTGCCGACGTCAACCTGGTGGTCGCCCAGCGCCTGCTCTGGGATGCCGACGACATGCCGCTGCCTTCGCGCCTGGAAAACACCCCGCTTTCCCCGGTGGGCGGGGTATTCAAGGGCGAGGACCTGCTGGCGATCTTCGAAAACTTCCCGGTCAACATCCTCGGTGGTTTCAGCAACGCCATGTTCCGTCGGGCTGACGTGCTCGAACTGTTCCCGGCACTGACGCAGCCCGGCCATTGCTTCGTCGCGACCCTCGATTTCGCCTTGTACGTCTGCCTGATGCGGCGCGGCAACCTGGCGGTGTCCAATCACGTGCTCGGCGTCGAACGCCTGTACCCCGAACGTTTGAGCAGCCAGCAGTCGATGAAGGACGCAGCCGAAACCGAACGGCAATGGCTGTCGCAGATGCTCAAGGCCCGTAGCGGCGAATCAGCGCCGGCCCAGGGTTGGGTGCGCTATGTGCCACTGACCAAAGTGGAAGAGTCACCGCGGGTTTGGGAAGAGTTGCCGTTGAGCCGGACCCTGGGCACCAAGCAGACCACCCAGGACTGGCATGTCGGCATCGCCAGTGTCAGTTTCGCGCAACTGTATGCCCAGTGGTTGGCGTGCCGCAGTCTCACCGACGGTCAGCGCGAGCTACTGGCGGATACGTTGGAGGCTTGGCCAAGCAGACCCAGAATCGTTCCGGTCATCATCGATGAGCAAGGCAGCCGTTCGGCACTGGAGCTCACTCTGCAATCGCTGGCGGATCAGGATTACGCCCCTGAACTGACGCTGGTGCTGTCGGCATCGTGCACAGAAGCCGTGCTGGACGAGCGAGTGTTCCGCTTGCCGTTGCAGGACGACTGGCAGCAGCAGATCAACGCCCTGTTGCCGCAACTGGAAGGCACTGGCTGGTTCTATCTGCTGCGTGCCGGTGATCGTCTGGTGGCGCCGGCCTTGCTGGTCATGGCTGAACGCATTGCGCTGTCGCGCTCGCTGACCTGCCTGTACAGCGACGAAGGTGGGCTGCATCAGGGTGAGTCGGCCGAACCTGCATTCAAGCCGGACTTCAACCTGGACCTGATGCGCAGCTATCCCTACGTGGGGCGAGCGCTGGCATTCGAGCGCGAACAGTTCCTGGCGCTGGGTGGTTTCGATTCGGTGTACGGCGAACTGGCGCCACACGATGTGTTGTGGCGAATGGTCGAGAGTGCAGGCACGCACGTGGTCGGGCACATTTCGGAGGTGTTGCTGGAGTCGGCGTTCGACCTGGCCAAATGGCTGTCGCTACCGCAAGTGGTGGACAGCAATCCGCGGTTGCTCGAGGCGCACTTGCAGCGCCTGGGTGTCGCCCACGACATTCGCCAGGGCAGTTCGGCGCTGCTCAATCGGGTCGATTATCAGCATGCTGATCGGCCGCTGGTGTCGATCGTGATCGTCAGCAAGGATCAGACCCTGGCGTTGCAACGCTGCGTCGAGAGTCTGCTGGAGAAAACCGCCTACGGCGAATACGAGTTGCTGTTGGTGGACAACGGCAGCGAGAGCGCCGAGGCGCTTGACTGGTTCGCCGGCATGGCGCAGTTGGGCAGCGAGCGGATCCGGGTGCTGCGCTGCGAGTTGCAGGGCAATGCGGCGGCGGTGCGCAACTTCGCCGTGCAGCAGGCGGCTGGCGAGTACGTGCTGATGCTCAACCCCTACACGGTGATCACTCAGGCGCAATGGCTGGGTGAACTGCTCAATCATGCGCAGCGTCCGGAAGTCGGCGTGGTGGGGGCCAAGCTGTTCAACCCCGATGGTCGCGTGCTGCATGCCGGCCTGATTCTCGGGTTGCAAGGGCCGGCCGGGATGCCGTTCCATGGTGAGATGCTGCACGCAGCGGGGTACATGTACCGCTTGCAGGTCGCTCACAATTTCAGTGCCGTCGGCGGCGATTGCCTGATGGTGCGCAAAGCGGTCTTTGACGTCGTCGGTGGTCTGGATGAGCAGGGCCTGGCGCAGTCCCTCAACGAAGTGGACCTGTGCCTGCGGGTTGGCCAGGAAGGTTATCTGGTGGTGTGGACGCCTCACGCGCAACTGGCCTTGGGCGCGCAACCGGCGGTGGCTGCGCAAGAAGGTGACCAGGCCCGGGGCGAGCAGGAGCAGGAAGTTTTCTATAAGCGCTGGCTGCCGATCGTGGCCCGTGATCCGGCCTACAACACCAACCTGGCGTTGCAGGGATTGGGCGGGGCAAGCTTCAGTCTCGAGCCCGGCTTGCGATCCGGTTGGAGCCCGTTTTCCAAGTCTCAGCTGCCGAAGATTCTCGCGTTGCCGGTCAACGCGTCCGCCATCGGCCATTACCGGGTCACGCAACCGTTGATCGAGCTGGAGGCCGCCGGCAGGGCGCACGGGCGGATTCATTACAACCTGCCGACCATCATCGAAGTCGAGCGCCATTCGCCTGACGTGATCATCTTGCAGGGGCGCTATTCCGAAGGTCCGATCAACGAAATCCCGAGCCTGCAAAAATACTCCAGCGCACGGCGCATCTATGAGCTGGATGACTTCGTGATCAACGTTCCGCACCGCAATGCGCATATCCGCAATATGCCGGGCAAGGACGAAATGGAGGCGCTGGTGCGGCGTGCCATCGGCATGTGCGATCGCGTGGTGGTCTCCACCGAGCCGCTGGGTAACGCGCTGTTGGACATGCATCAGGACATTCGCGTGGTGCCCAACATGTTGGCGTCGCACTTGTGGACCGATCTGCGCAGTCAGCGTCGCACATCGAAAAAGCCCCGGGTCGGCTGGGGGGGCGGCACCAGCCACCACGGTGACCTGGCGGTCATCGCCGATGTGGTTCGCGAACTGGCCAATGAAGTCGACTGGGTATTCTTCGGCATGTGCCCGGACGATTTGCGCCCGTACATGCATGAGTTTCACGGGGTGATCGGGCTGGATGTGTACCCGGCCAAACTGGCCAGCCTGAACCTGGATCTGGCATTGGCGCCGTTGGAGTTCCACATCTTCAACGACTGCAAGAGCAACCTGCGCCTGCTGGAGTATGGCGCCTGCGGTTACCCGGTGATTTGCACCGACACCGAAGCCTATCGCGGCTACCTGCCATGCACCCGGATCAAGACCAACTCCACGGATGAATGGCTGCAAGCGATCCGCATGCACCTGGCCGATCCGGACGCCAGCTATCGCATGGGCGATGAGTTGCGCGAGATCGTGCTGCGTGACTACGTGCTGCGCGGCGACAATTTGCGCTACTGGGAAAATGGCTGGCTGGCGGACTGACCGTTCGCGCATCGATCCCGACCAGGCAGGCGACGTTGAGTCGCCTGCCTTTTTTTTGCCGCCAGACTTTGCAATCAGCGTTGAAAATGCCCGCCAAGCATTGCCCGGTAGCGGATTGAAAGAGCTGGCGCGTTTCCTGCAAGTCCCCCTTATATCGCCATAAAACGAGCACTTCCGGTGAGTCCGGATGCGCCCTGAACGGCGGCAGGTTTAACCCTGATGGCCCGCAAAAGCTTGATACAGCTTGGCTGAGCCCTGTGACGAACAAGAGAGGAAGGGGATGAAGGCAGTTATTTTGGCGGGTGGCCTGGGTACGCGGATCAGCGAGGAGTCGCACCTCAAGCCAAAGCCGATGATCGAGGTCGGCGGCAAGCCAATTCTCTGGCACATCATGAAACAGTACTCCGCCCACGGGATCCACGATTTCGTGATCTGCCTTGGCTACAAGGGCTATGCGATCAAGGACTTCTTCGCCAACTACTTTCTGCACACCTCCGACGTCACGTTCGACATGTGCAACAACCGCATGGATGTTCACCAGAACTACAGCGAGCCGTGGCGCGTCACGCTGATCGATACCGGCGAAGAGACCATGACCGGTGGCCGTTTGCGCCGCGCCCGACGCTACCTCGAAGACGAAAAGGCCTTTTGTTTTACCTATGGCGACGGCGTGTCTGACCTCAATATCGGCGCGTTGGTGGATTTCCATCTCCAGCACGGAAAACTGGCGACCGTCACCGCAGTGCAACCACCCGGCCGATATGGCGCGCTCAATCGCGATGGCGACCGTGTCCTGGGCTTCACCGAAAAGCCTCGCGGCGATGGTGGCTGGATCAATGGCGGGTTCTTTGTCCTGTCGCCCAAGGTGCTGCCGCTGATCGACGGCGACGAGACCTCGTGGGAGTCCGGCCCGCTGGACGGCCTGGCCGAGCGCGGTGAGCTCATGGCGTTCCAGCACGACGGTTTCTGGCAACCGATGGACACCCTGCGTGACAAGAATCACCTGGAAGCGTTGTGGCAGAGCGGGGAGGCCCCATGGAAGCAATGGGGCTGAGCCCGCAATTCTGGCGCGGCAAGCGGGTGCTGGTCACCGGCCACACCGGGTTCAAGGGCAGTTGGCTGACGTTGTGGCTGCAAAGTCTGGGTGCCGAGGTCAGCGGGTTTTCCCTCGATCCGTCCACCGAGCCGAGCCTGTTCGAACTGGCGCGGGTGCATGAAGGCATCAACGATCAGCGCGGCGACTTGCGTGACCTCGGGGCCTTGCTGGAGCTGATCGCCGAGGCCCGGCCGGAAATTGTCCTGCACCTGGCGGCCCAGCCGCTGGTGCGCGAAGGTTATCGCGACCCGTTGGGCACCTATTCCAGCAACGTCATGGGCACGCTCAACCTGCTCGAAGCGATCCGTCAGGTGGGCGGTGTGCGCGCCTGCGTGCTGGTAACCACCGACAAGGTCTACGCCAATCAGGAATGGCTGTGGCCGTACCGCGAAAACGAAGCGTTGGGCGGTCACGATCCCTACAGCAGCAGCAAGGCTTGCTGCGAATTGCTGGCGCAATCCTATGCCGCCTCGTTCTTTGCGCCGCAAAAGCACGCCGAGCATGGTCTGGCGCTGGCCACGGCGCGCGCCGGCAACGTGCTCGGCGGTGGCGATTTCGCCCCGGAGCGGCTGATTCCCGACGTGCTGCGGGCGTGGTCGGCGGATGAACCCGTGACCTTGCGCTATCCGCAGGCGGTGCGCCCATGGCAGCACGCGCTGGAACCGCTGGCCGGCTATCTGCAATTGGCTGCCGGCCTTTACGAGCAAGGCCCGCAATTCGCCGGGGCGTGGAATTTCGGTCCTGGCGAAGCGGATATGTGCAGCGTCGGTGAAGTGGTCGAACTGCTCGCCAGCCGCTGGCCGCAGGCACGCGGGCTACGCATCGAACCGAGCGATTTGCATGAGGCCGGCCTGCTGCGCCTGGACAGCAGCCGCGCCCGTCAATTGCTCGGCTGGCAACCGCGCTGGTCGTTGCAGCAGTGCCTGACCCAGACCCTGGATTGGCATCTGGCGTGGCAGAACGGCGATGACATGCGCGCCATCAGCCTGGCGCAATTGAACCTGTACCGAGGCGCGCTGTGAGTGAATTTCTGCTGAAGGCGTTGCCGCTGAGTGGTTTGTTCTGCGTGCAGCACAAACGCTTCGAAGACGAGCGCGGGCACTTTTCCCGGTTGTTTTGCGAAGGCAGCCTCGGTGCGTTTGGCCAGGCGTTTCATATCCGCCAGATCAATCACTCCTGCACCCGCGAACGCGGCAGCGTGCGTGGCCTGCATTACCAGAATGCCCGTGCGCCGGAAGCCAAATTGATCACCTGCCTGCGCGGTGAAGTCTGGGATGTCGCGGTGGATCTGCGTCCCGACTCCGAGACCTTCCTGCACTGGCACGCCGAACACTTGCGTGCCGGTGATGGCCGCAGCCTGTTGATTGCGGCCGGGTTCGCCCATGGCTTCCAGAGCCTGAGCGCCGACGCCGAGCTGCTTTACCTGCACAGCAACGACTACACGCCGGAACACGAAGGCGGGTTGTCGGTGCTCGATCCACGGCTGGCGATTGCCTGGCCGTTGCCTGTCAATAATCTGTCGGCGCGCGATGCGAGTCATCCGGCGCTCGATGAACACTTTGCCGGAGTGCGTCTATGAACTGCCGTGGTTGCGCGACTGCGCTGACCCTGCCGCTGATCGACCTGGGCACCTCGCCGCCGTCCAACGCCTACGTGCGTGTCGACCAGCTGGAGCAGGCCGAACAATGGGTGCCGTTGAAGGTTGCCGTGTGCCAGCAGTGCTGGCTGGTGCAAACCGAGGATTACACCAGCGCCGACAGCCTGTTCGATGCCGAGTACGCCTATTTCAGTTCGTTCTCCAGCACCTGGCTGGCCCATGCCGAGCGTTATGTGGTCGAGATGGTCGAACGCTTCGGCCTGAGCGCCGACAGCCGTGTGGTGGAAGTCGCGGCCAACGACGGTTACCTGTTGCAGTACGTGGCCGGGCGTGGCATCCCTTGCCTGGGCGTCGAGCCGACCCGCAGCACCGCGCAAGCGGCGCGGGAAAAAGGCCTGGAGATCCGTGAACTGTTTTTCGGTCGCGACACCGCCGCGCAACTGAAAAGCGAAGGCTGGGGCGCCGACCTGATGGCCGCCAACAACGTGCTGGCGCATGTGCCGGACATCAATGATTTTCTCGGCGGCTTTGCGACCCTGCTCAAGCCGACGGGTGTGGCGACCTTCGAATTTCCGCAACTGCTGACGCTGATGGCTGGTCAGCAGTTCGACACGCTGTACCACGAGCATTATTCCTACTTGTCGTTGACCGCTGTGCAGACCTTGTGCGAGCGCAATGGCCTGCAAGTGTTCGACGTCAGTCAGCTCCCGACCCATGGCGGTTCGCTGCGGGTGTTCGTCCAGCGGCTGGACGGCGAGCGTCGCCAAGTGCAACCGGCGGTCCGGCAACAACTGCAGGCGGAACTCGCCGCCGGGGTGAAAACCCCTGAGTTCTACGCGACCCTGGCGCCCGCCGCCGAGCGCATCAAGCATGACCTGCTGCGTTTCCTGTTGCAGGCCAGGGCCGATGGCAAGCGCGTGGTCGGCTACGGCGCCGCCGCCAAGGGCAATACCCTGCTCAACTACGCCGGGGTCAAGCCGGACCTGCTGGCCTGGGTGGCCGATGCCAATCCGCACAAGCAAGGCAAATACCTGCCCGGTAGCCGCATTCCGATCGTGTCGCCGGCACAGATCGACATCGAAAAACCGGACTACGTGCTGGTGCTGCCGTGGAACCTGCTGGATGAGATCACCCAGGCCTTTGCCGGCATCCGTGCATGGGACGGTCGTTTTGTCATTGCCATTCCCGAGTTGATCATTCGATGAGCCGAATTCATTACACCAAACCCAGTGTCGGTGAGCTGGAAGCTGACTACGTACTCGATGCCGTCCGCCATGGTTGGGGAGAGCGCTGCTACGAGTACCTGACGCGCTTCGAAAAGTCCTTTGCCGAGCACCTGGGTGCGACGTACGCGATTGCAACGTCCAGTTGCACCGGCGCGTTGCACATGGGCATGGCGGCGCTGGGCATCGGTGCCGGCGATGAGGTGATCCTCGCCGATACCAACTGGATCGCCTCGGCCGCGCCCATCACCTATCTGGGCGCGACGCCGGTGTTCGTCGACGTGCTGGCCGACAGTTGGTGCCTCGACCCGCAGCAGGTTCGCCGGGCAATTACCCCACGGACCAAAGCGATTCTGGCGGTGCATCTCTACGGCAATCTCTGTGACATGGATGCGTTGCTGGCCATCGGTCGCGAGTTTGGCCTGCCGGTCATCGAAGACGCGGCCGAGGCTATCGGTTCGCAATGGCGCGGTCACGCGGCCGGCTCCCTGGGTGCGTTCGGTGCGTTTTCCTTTCACGGCACCAAGACCATGACCACTGGCGAAGGCGGCATCTTCGTGACGTCGGACAAGGCCCTGTATGACCGCGTACTGACCCTGTCCAACCATGGCCGGGTGGCCGGAAGCAGCAAACAGTTCTGGCCGGATTTCCTCGGTTTCAAATACAAGATGAGCAACCTGCAAGCGGCCGTCGGTTGCGCACAGGTCGAGCGGATCGACGAGTTGATCGAACGCAAGCGCGCGATCTTCGCCCACTACGCCGAGGCGCTGGCGTCGTTGCCGGGCTTGTCCATGAACCCTGAACCGGAACACGCGCGCAACGGTTACTGGATGCCCACCGTGGTCTTTGACCGCGAGCTGGGGATCACGCGGGACATGTTGAGCGCAGCCTTCCAGGCCGCCGATATCGACGCACGGGTGTTCTTCTGGCCGCTGTCGGCCTTGCCGATGTTCAGCCAACTGACGGCCGACTCGCCCGTGGCGCATTCGCTGCCGGAGCGCGCGATCAATCTGCCGAGTTACCACGACATGACCGATGACGATCAGCACCGGGTCATCGAGGTGTTGCGCGCGCTGGTACTCAAAAGGACCCGGCTATGAAGGTTTACCTGCTGGGGGCAGCCAATCCTGAAGCGGTACGGATGATCCTCACCCTGCAACGCAGTCAGCCGGACGTGCAGTTCGCCTTTCTCGATAACGATCCGGCCAAGCAAGGCACGCTGTTTCATGGCGTACCGGTGGTGGGTGGTACCGACAAGGTGGCCGAGCTGAAAGGCCCCGACGCACGCTTTGTCAATTTGATCACCGGCAGCACGGCGCTGCGTTACCGGACCACCTGCGAGATCGTCGAGGCCGGCGGCACCCTGGGCAACTTCATCCACCCAGGCATCGATCTGACGATGATCACCATGGGCGTCGGCACCTATCTGCAAGAGGGCGTGATCATGCAGGCGCAAGTCAGCCTGGGTGACAACACCAGTATCAGCGCCGGCAGCGTGGTCGGGCATGAGGGGCAGGTCGGCCATTCGGTGTTCATGGCGCCGGGCGTCTGCATTGCCGGTTGTGTCGAGATCGGTGACGGCACCTTCATCGGCACCAACGCCACGATCCTGCCGCGTTTGCGCATCGGTCGTTGGGTCACCATCGGTGCGGGCGCCGTGGTGACCAGAGACGTTCCAGACTATGCGGTTGTGGTGGGCAGCCCCGCCAGGACCATCAAGACCAATCCTGCTTCCTTTCAAGACGGTCGGGTTTTCAAGTAACCACCGCGACTAATTTCCGGAGAGTCTGTAATGAATCCTCATGAGCAGTTTCGTGAAGAAGTAAAAGACAACATCGAAGGCCTGCAACAGGACAAAGCCTTGCAAGCCACGTCGCTGGACTGGGTTGGCACCACCGCCAGGCATAAGTACACCTACAACTTCAGCTGGATGGGCCGCCCGATCATTCAGTTCCCCCAAGACATGGTCGCCATGCAGGAGATCATCTGGGCGCTGCGGCCGGACATCATCGTCGAGACCGGTATCGCCCACGGTGGCTCGCTGGTGTTTTACGCCTCGATGCTGGAACTGATCGGCCATGGCGAAGTGCTGGGCGTCGACATCGATATCCGCCAGCACAACCGTGAGGCGATCGAAGCGCACCCGATGAGCAAGCGGATCCGGATGATCCAGGGTTCGAGCATTGATCCGGCGATCGTCGAGCAGGTTCGCCAGCGCGTCGAAGGCAAGACAGTGCTGGTGGTCCTGGACTCCAACCATACCCACGAACACGTACTCGAAGAGCTGCGTGCCTATGCACCGATGACCTCGGTGGGCAGCTACTGCGTGGTGATGGACACCGTGGTTGAAGACATGCCGGAAGACGCCTTCCCGGACCGTCCGTGGGGCAAGGGCGACAACCCGAAAACTGCGGTATGGGCCTACCTGGAAGAAAACCGCGATTTTGAAATCGATCAGGCCATTCACAGCAAGCTGCTGATCACCGTCGCGCCGGATGGCTACCTGCGTCGCGTGCGGTAATCGACAAGACATCGTTGGGTTTTTTCGGCGATTCGCCGTTGTGGGGAAATGTATGCAAGGCAAGAACAATTCTGAACACGGGTTGGCACTCAACGAACAGTTGACCGTGGTGCTGATGTCTCACGAGCGGCCGGCATTTTTGCGCCGGGCGGCACGTTTCTACAGCGGCTTGCCTTGCAGGATTCTGGTGCTGGACTCTTCGACCGAAGGCCAGCCAAGCCTGGCCGGGCAGTTTGAAAATGTGGATTACCAGCATGTCCCGCAGTTTGGCTACTGGGGCGTTCGCGCCAAGCTGGCCTTTGGCGTGGAGCAAGTGACCACACCGTTCATGGTGTTCGCCGCCGACGATGACTTCCATGTGCATGATGCCCTGCGCGCCGCCGTGGCATTCATGGAGGCCAATCCCGACTACGGCCTGTGTCACGGTTACAGCATGATGTACCTGTCGCAACCCAACAGTGTCAGCTACTTTCGGCGTGACAAGAAGGTTTGCGAAGACTATTCGTCCGAGCACGCCGAGGAACGTGTGCTCAATTACATGCACCAGTACCTGCCGCCTTTTTATGCCGTACAGCGCACCGACCTGGTACGTGACTGGTATCAGGTGATGCCTCGGGATACGTCCTTCCAATGGCAGGAAATCGGTCACACGTACTACATGCTGGCGCGGGGCAAGGCGCGGATTCTGCCGATCCCGTATGTGGTGCGGGAGATGAACTACGGGTACTCGGACCACAACACCGAGATCTTTCACACGCTGGCGCATACCGATGCCAAGACGGTCGCCGAGCGTGAAGCCTTTGCCGATTTCCTCTTCGGGCTACCGACTCACGTTCAAAACGAAGACCCGGAGCAAGGCCGGCAGTTCGCGCTGCAAAGCTTTGAAGCCCTGGCCGATAGCTTGCGCACCGGTCGCGCACTGACCACCGAGCTGATTATCGAGTCCGCATGGACGAGTGTCGAGAAAGGCCCAGGGCGCCGTTTCGGCCCCAAGCAATACGTCGAAATGCCGTTCTACAATCAGCAGTTTTTCGATCAGTTGACCCAGTTCGAATTCCTGTTGCACGCCATGCCGGCCGGTCGCGTTCAGTTGGCAGGCCTGGAGGGTATCTGGACCCGTCAGCAGAGCCTGATGCTGGCGCGCAACAATGACACGCCGGAAAGTGTGGTCGACCGTTTGTGGCAGGCCCACGACAGCAACGTGTTCAATCGCGTGGTGGTCAAGCGTCTGGCGGCTCAGTTGGAATTGCTGGGTGAAGACGAAGAGGCTCAGACCCTGCGCGACTGGGCTGCACGTCTGGAGGCGGTGTCGGTCGAGGGTAATCGTGCAACGTTCGACAAGATGCTCTCCGGTCGTTTGCTCAAGTGGCTTGCGCCCCGTCAGCCCGATGCCCATGAGGCAGAGTCGATCGCCCAGCACCTGGCGGCCAACGACGGCGGCCCGCAGTTCGGGATCTTCCTGCTGGACCTGGATAACGATATCGACAAGCTGCAAGTCTCTCTCGACAGCCTGCTCGAAGGCCACGGCAAGGCGTTCAAAATCGTGGTCTTCACCACCGGTGAAGCACCGGCGGCGACCACGGCGCAGAACACTCTGCACTTTGTCCGTGTCACCCAAAGCAATTACGTCGACAAGCTGAACCAGAGCGCTCGTCAGTCGCCTTGCGACTGGTTGATGCTGGCTGAAGCCGGCGACGAATTCACCGCCGGTGGTCTGTTGCGTGCCAGCCTGGAACTGTTGTCTGCCGCGGACTGCCGTGCCGTCGCTACCGACGAAATCCAGCGCACCGCCGAAGGCGCATTGGTGGACGTGTTCCGCCCTGGCTTCAATCTGGATTTGCTGCAAAGCCTGCCGGCCTTGATGGCGCGTCACTGGTTGATCCGTCGGGAAGTGTTCCTTGAAGTCGGCGGCTACCAGCCTGACTTCAGCAAGGCCCTGGAATTCGACCTGTTATTGCGCATCATCGAGCAGGGTGGCCTCAACGGGCTGGCCCACCTGGATGAGCCGCTGGTGATTGCCCGGGCGCCGGCGCTGGTAGAAAACACCGATGAGCGCCTGGCGTTGTTGCGCCACCTGGGTAATCGCGGCTACAAGGCCAAGATCACTTCGACGGTGTCGGGTACTTATCAGATCGATTACCGCCACACCGAGCGTCCGCTGGTGTCGATCATCCTGCCGGCCGGGGATGACCTGGTGGCGCTGCAACAGTGCCTGCAAGCTGTGTTGCTGCGTACCCGCTACATCCAGTACGAAGTGCTGATTGCGGCCAACCCGAATCAGTCAGCCGAGGTCAATGACTGGCTCGGTACTTACCAGCATCCAAAAGTCAGCGTGCTGCGTGCCGACCAGACCCAGAGCGACGCGGCGTTGTACAACGCGGCCAGCCAGCAGGCGCAGGGCGAGTACCTGGTGCTGTTGGCCGCCGACAGTGAAGTGGTCAACCCGAACTGGCTTGAATCGCTGCTCAATCACGCCCAGCGTCCGGAAGTCGGCGTGGTCGGTCCCAAGTTGATCGACCGCGACGGCAAGGTTACCCAGGCCGGGCTGATTCTCGGCATGAACGGTGGTGTGGGCTCAGCCTTTGTCGGTGAAAAACACGACGCCGAAGGTTACCTGCACCGGTTGGCGCTGGAGCAGAACTACTCGGCGGTGTCGAAGGTGTGCCTGATGGTGCGTAAAGCGTTGTTTGACGAACTGGACGGTCTGGACAGCGTGACCTTCGCCGACGGCTTCAGTGATGTCGATCTGTGCCTGCGGGCCGGTCAGGCCGGTTACCTCACCGTGTGGACGCCGCTGGTACAGGTCATTCATTCGGGTGCAGTGCCACAGGTGCCGCAGGCCCTCGATGCGCTGCGTGACAAGTGGGCGGCAGCCTTTGCCCAGGACCAGGCCTATAACGCCAATCTGGCCTTGAGCGGCAAAGGCTTTGCCCTGGGCGAAAGTGCTTCGGTGAACTGGGCGCAGATGCTCGGCTAGGCCCGGCGAAAAGCTATAAGGGATTCAAGGCATGTTCAATGGTAATTCGATTTTCATCGCAGGCCGGACCGGTTCGTTCGAGCGTCAGATCATCCGGGACGCGCTGGTGCGTGTCTGGTTGCCAACATGATTCCTTACGCTCGGCAAAGCCTCGATCAGGCGGACATCGACGCCGTGGTCGGTGTATTGCAGTCTGACTGGCTGACCCAGGGGCCGACCATCGAGCGCTTCGAGCGCGCGATGGCCGAACGCTGCGAGGCCGGTTTTGCCGTGGCGGTGTGCAATGCCACGGCGGCCCTGCACATCGCTTGCCTGGCGGCGGGGCTCGGCCCGGGCGATTGGCTGTGGACGACACCGAACACTTTTCTCGCCTCGGCAAACTGTGGTCGCTACTGCGGTGCCGAGGTGGATTTTGTCGATATCGATCCGCTGACCTGGAACCTCGATGCCGCTGCGCTGGCCGTCAAGCTGGAACGGGCCGAGCGTGAAGGCCGGTTGCCGAAAGTCCTGGTGGCCGTAGCGTTCTCCGGGCAGAGCTGCGACATGCGCAGGATTGCCGCACTGGCCAGGCGATACGGCATTACGGTGATCGAAGACGCGGCCCATGCCGCTGGTGCGTCCTACGCCGGGCGCCCGGTGGGTTGTGGCGAGTTTGCCGCGATGACCGTGTTCAGCTTTCATCCGGTGAAGATCATCACCAGTGCCGAGGGCGGCATGGTGATGACCAACAGCCCGCAACTCGCCGAGCGTTTGCAACGCTTGCGCAGCCACGGCATGACCCGGGATCCGCAGCAAATGACCGGACCCAGCCACGGCCCCTGGTACTACGAGCAGGTGGAACTGGGCTTCAACTACCGCATTACCGACCTGCAAGCGGCCCTTGGTTTGTCGCAGTTGAGCAAACTGGATGAGTTCATCGAGCGTCGGCGTGAGCTGGCGGCGCGTTATGAGCGCTTGCTGGCGTATTTGCCGCTGACCCTGCCCGGTGCACAACCGGAGGCCGAGTCGTCATGGCATCTGTATGTGGTGCGCCTGCAACTCGATCAGATCAGCCTCACTCATCGTGAGGTGTTCGAGGGCTTGCGAGCTGCCGGGGTCGGTGTGAACCTGCACTACATTCCCGTACATTTGCAGCCTTACTATCGTGATCTCGGGTTCGCCGAAGGTGATTTTCCGCAGGCCGAACGTTACTACGCCGAAGCCATCAGCCTGCCGTTGTACCCGTTGCTCAGTGATGAACAACAGGACTACGTGGTCGAGCAGATGCGGCAGCTGATCGAAATAATCCAGCCATTGCGGCGCGTGGGAAATGTGTGATGCGTGAACTGACCGAACAGGAAACATTCTGGCAGGGCGAATTCGGCAACCAGTACGTTGAGCGCAATCTCGGGCAGCCGCTGGTGGCCGCCAACCTGGCGTTGTTCGCCAAGGCACTGACCCGGGTCGGGCACATCGACAGCCTGGTGGAACTGGGCACCAATGCCGGCAACAACCTGCAGGCACTGCGTCAGCTGTTGCCGCGCTGCGAATTGTTCGGCGTGGAGATCAATGCCAGTGCCTGTGCCGCGGCCCGGGCGTTGGGTATTGCACAGATCTGGCAGGGTTCGCTGTTCGATTTCCCCCGGAAACGCACCTTCGACCTGACCCTGAGCAAAGGCGTGCTGATTCACCTGGCGCCGGAGTTGCTGCCGGCCGCGTACGCGCAACTGTATGAGCTGAGCCAGCGCTACATACTGATCGCCGAGTACTACAACCCGGCGCCGGTCGAGGTCCCGTATCGCGGCAACAGCGGCAAGTTGTTCAAGCGCGATTTTGCCGGTGAAATGCTCGATCGCTATGACGACCTGCAACTGGTCGACTACGGTTTCGGTTACCACCGCGATCGGCAATTCCCGGTGGATGACATCACCTGGTTTGTCCTGGAAAAACGCCGTTGAACAACGTCGCCATTATCCCGGCCCGCGGTGGTAGCAAACGTATACCCCGCAAGAACCTCAAGCCGTTCGCCGGTGTGCCGATGATTGCCCGCTCGATTCAGGTAGCCCTGGAGTCCGGGTTGTTTTCCCGGGTGGTGGTCAGCACCGACGACGAGGAAATCGCCGGGCTGGCGCGGGACTGTGGCGCCCAGGTGCCCTTCATGCGCCCGGCGGTACTGGCCGATGATTTCACGGGGACCGCCGCGGTGATCGCCCATGCCCTGAAAGCCTTGGGTGAACAGGGTGATAAGTTTGATCATGCCTGTTGCATCTACGCGACCGCGCCGTTGTTGCAATCGCGATTTCTTGCCCAGGGGCTGAGCCTGCTGGAACAGCATCCCGACAAGTCTTTCGCCTTCTCGGTGTGCGACTTCGGTTTCCCGGTTCAGCGAGCCCTGACCCTTGATGATCACGGTGCATTGACGGCACTGTATCCGCAGTATCGCGATACCCGCTCCCAGGATTTGTCGATCGCCTTTCAGGATGCCGGGCAGTTCTACTGGGGCCGCAGCGATGCCTGGCTGCGGGGCGAAGTGCTGTATTCGCCGTACAGCCTGCCGGTCATCCTGCCGCGGCATCTGGTGCAGGACATCGACACACCGCAGGACTGGAAACGCGCGGAGTACCTGTATGCCGCGCTCAAAGCCGGAGGTGAGCTGCAATGAGAGTGCTGATTCGTTCCGACGCCTCGCCGACCATCGGCAGCGGCCACATCGCGCGCTGCCTGTGCCTGGCCCGGGTATTGCGCAGGCAGGGCAGTCATGTGGCTTTCGCCTGTCGCCTGTTACCAGGGCATCGGCTGGAGGCACTGCGGGCCGAAGGTTTCGAAACCTTCGCGCTGCCCGAGCGCTACAGCGATGAAGACCCGCAGCAAGCCATCGAATCCATGCTGCCCTGGCAGGCGGACATCGCTGCGCTCGAGCCGTTGCTGGAGCTCCAGCCGGCGTTTGACTGGATCATTGTCGATCACTACGGCCTCGATCATCACTGGCAGACGGCTGCGCGGCGCTGGGCGCCACGGATCGCCGTGGTGGATGACCTCGCCACGCGGACCTACAGCGCTGACTTGCTGCTGAACCAGAATCTCTCGGGCACGCCAGTGGCTTATACGTCGCTGCTGGCGCCAGGCTGCCGGACATTGTTCGGCCCCCGGTTTGCCATGTTGCGCGACGAGTTCTGTTGCCCGGCCATCGAAATCAAGCCCCAGGCCCGGCGTGTGCTGGTGAATTTCGGCGGTTTCGACGCAGCCATGCAGACCTATCATGCGATGCAGGCGCTGGCGGACTTTGCCGGGCTGGAAGTCGATTTTGTCGCCGGTGCGGGTAATCCGGCCTGGGCACAGATGCAGGTGATGGCGGCGAGTCGCCCGCATTGGCGCCTGCACAGTTTTGTCAGCGACTTTTATCGATTGATGACCGAAGCCGACCTGTTTGTCGGGGCGGGTGGCGGCACCAGTTGGGAGCGGGCGGCCATGGGACTGCCGACGATTTGCATTGCAGTATCGAACAACCAGCAGGCCAACGGCGAGGTCATGGCGGCCGCGGGCGCCCATGTGTTCATGGGCGCTCGCGAGCAGGTCAGTGTCGAGCAGCTGCGCCTGGCCATTGGCTTTGTCGCGGGTAACCAGGGTCTGCGCCAGAGCCTGGCGCAACAATCTCGACTGTTGGTCGATGGTCGTGGCGCGCAGCGGGTAGCGGCTGCGCTGGCCGGCGCGGTGCTGAGGATGCGCCCGGCAACCCCGGGTGATGCGCAGCTGTTGTTCGACGGGCGCAACACCGAGGCCGTGCGCCGCTGGTCGCTGGAGACCGGCGTGATCGAATGGCCCGCGCATCAGAACTGGCTGACGGCGAGCCTGAGCAATCCCCGGCGGCTGTTGTTGATTGCAGAGGCCGATGACGGCCCGGTCGGTGTGCTGCGTTATGACCTGCGTGGTTTTACCGCCGAGGTGTCGATTTATCTGTTCGAAGGCCGGTTCGGCCTGGGCTGGGGCAGGGCGCTGCTGGACCGTGGGGAGGACGTTGTGAAGGCTCACTGGCCAGAACTGGAGTCGCTCACCGCCCAGGTGTTGCCCGCTAACCAGCCGTCGCTGAAGGTCTTTCGCGAAGCCGGTTTTACCCAGAGTGCCTGCGCGTTCACGCGCGTATTGAAGGATCACGCAGATGACTAGCTTCAAGATTGGCGAGCGCCTGATCGGTGCCGATGCGCCGCCTTTCATCATTGCCGAGATGAGCGGCAACCATAACCAGTCCCTGGACATGGCGCTGCAAATCGTCGAGGCCGCGGCCAAGGCCGGTGCCCATGCGTTGAAGCTGCAGACCTACACCGCCGACACCATGACCCTGGACCTGGCCGAGGGCGAGTTTTTCATCAAGGACCCGAACAGCCTGTGGGCCGGTACTTCGTTGTACGCGTTGTACGAAAAGGCCCACACGCCCTGGGAATGGCATGCGCCGATTTTCGCTCGCGCCAGGGAACTGGGCCTGCTGGCGTTCTCCACGCCATTCGATGACAGCGCCGTGGACTTCCTCGAAAGCCTCGACGTGCCGGCCTACAAGATCGCCAGTTTCGAAAACACCGACCTGCCGCTGATACGCCGGGTGGCCGCGACGGGCAAGCCGCTGATCATTTCCACCGGCATGGCCAGCCTCGCCGAACTCGATGAAACCGTGCGCACCGCCCGCGAGGCCGGGTGCAAGGATCTGGTGCTGCTCAAATGCACCAGCACCTATCCGGCATCACCCACGAACAGCAACCTGCGCACGATTGCGCATTTGCGCGAATTGTTCGATTGCCAGGTGGGGCTGTCCGATCACTCCATGGGCGTCGGTGTGTCCGTGGCGGCGGTCGCACTGGGGGCAACGGTGGTGGAAAAGCATTTCACCCTCGACCGTGCGGCGGGTGGCGTCGACGCCAGTTTCTCGCTGGAGCCTTCCGAACTGGCCAGCCTGGTGATCGAAACCGAGCGCGCCTGGCAAGCCATGGGGCAGGTGCATTACGGCGTCACCGAGGCTGAGCGCCAATCCCTGGTGTACCGTCGGTCGTTGTATGTGACCCGGGACATGGAGGCCGGTGAGCCCTTCGACGGGACAAATCTGAGAGCCATCCGTCCGGGGCTCGGGCTGGCGCCCAAGCATGCGCAAAGCCTCCTGAAACGCCGTGCCCGTCAGGCCATCAAGCGTGGAACACCGCTGGACTGGTCGTTGGTCGAATGACCCGTTGCCGGGCTGATTCGGCAAAATAGCGTGACCTGCGAGTCAGAACGGGCATCTTCACTGTATTGTATTGACCGGGAAGACGGCGCCTGACCCTTTATCGGGTTCAGTGATGGCCCTTTATGCTTCCCGGCCGTCGCCTTGGGGTGGCGGAAATCCAGGTATGTCGGCGCCCCTCGATTGCTGCGAGTGGTGGTATTGGGCTGTTTATTATTGGGAAGCCGTAATGATTGGCATAAAGAGCATTGCGAGCTACGTTCCTGTAGCCGGCGTGGACAATTACGCACAAGGTGCAAAATTCGAGAAGGATGAAGAATTCATCCTGGGCAAGATCGGTTCGGCTTTCCTGCCGCGCAAGGGCGTTGATCAGGAAACTTCCGATCTGTGCGTTGAAGCGGCCAATGCGCTGTTTGCCAGCAACCCTGATCTGAAACGTGAATCCATCGATGCGTTGATCGTCGTCACCCAGAACGGTGACGAAGAAGGCCTGCCGCATACCGCGGCCATCGTGCAGGACAAACTCGGCCTGCCGACCAGCGTCGCCGCGTTCGATATTTCCCTGGGCTGTTCCGGTTACGTCTACGGCATCTATGCGATCAAGGGCTTCATGGAAGCCGCTGGCCTGAAGAACGGCCTGCTGATCACGGCCGACCCGTATTCGAAGATCGTCGACCCCGAAGACCGCAACACCACCATGCTGTTCGGCGATGCGGCCACGGCTACCTGGATGGGTGATAACCCGACCTGGGCACTGGGCAAGGCCAAGTTCGGCACCGATGGTTCCGGCGCTCCACATTTGAAAGTCACCGACGGTGTGTTCTTCATGAACGGTCGCCAGGTGTTCAACTTCGCACTGCTCAAGGTGCCGGCACATTTGCATGAGTTGCTCGGCGAGTCGCAACTGAGCGCCGACGACATCGATGCGTTCTGCATTCACCAGGGCAGCGCGGCGATTGTCGATGCAGTCGCGCGACGCTTCGAAGAGTGCCCGCAGAAGTTCATCAAGGACATGGTCGAAACCGGTAACACGGTGTCGTCGAGCATTCCATTGCTGCTGGAAAAGCATATTCTCGATTCCGAATGGAAGCGCGTTGCGCTCAGCGGTTTCGGTGTGGGGCTGTCATGGGGTTCGGCGATCATCTATCGCCCTTGAGTGAAAGTCCTTCAATAAAAAGGCCGGTACAAAAAAGCGCTCAAGGGTTAACCTTGAGCGCTTTTTTGCTTGTAAGGAATGCGAGGTAGCATGAGCGAATGCTTTGAAGACAATGCTCAGGTTATCCAGCGGCGCTGGCCGTCGCTGTATGCGCGATTGAAAACGGAAGATCGCCTGGCCGTCGAGGTCGACCTGATCGAGGGGCGGGACTCGACGTTGTGTGTGGGTGGCATCCAGCTCACCAGTCGTCATGGTCGCCTGCACGAGGCCCGCCTGCAGGCCGCCAGCCTCCCGCTCGACAAGCCACAGCTGCACGTTTACGGCACCGGTTTCGGGGATCTTCCTTCAGTTTTGCTGGAGCGCACCGGGCTTGAGAAGCTCTATGTCCATATCCTCAACGGCGCGCTTTTCGCACTGGTGTTGCAGCTGATCGATCAGCGTCAGTGGCTGGGCGATCCGCGTGTGCAATTGCTCTACGCCGGCGATCTGTCCGACATATTCACACCGTTTTTTGCCTTGCCCGCCGAAATGCTGCTGGCCGATGACTACAGTGCGAAGATCCGTGATCGCCTGGTCAGTGAAGTGCACTTGAGTTTCAACAATCGTGATTTCGACCCGCAGTCGCCGGTCATTCTGCAGCGTCTGCAGGACACCCTCGGACTACTGCTTGCCGACGACGATGTGGCTCGGCTGTTTGGCACTTGTCCCGAGCGTGAGGTTTATGTGATTGCCACCGGGCCTAGCCTGGAAGGGAATTTCGAGCGCTTGGCAGCGGTGCGCAACCAGTCCCCGCGACCTCTGTTCATTTGTGTCGATACGGCCTACAAGCCCCTTCGCGAGCACGGAATCACGCCTGACCTGGTCGTGAGCATCGACCAGCGCATCAGCGTGCTGCACCTGCCCGGTGAAGCGTCCGAGGATATTGCGCTGGTGTACTTGCCATTGAGCGATCCACAAATGCTCAATGCCTGGAAAGGCAAGCGTTACAGTGGTTACTCCGCAAGCCCGATCTACGCCACGTTGCGCGAACAGCATCCCCGTGCACTGCTGAACGTGGGCGGCAGCGTGATTCACCCGGCCGTGGATCTGGCGGTGAAGATGGGCGCGCAGCGCATCACGCTTTTCGGCGCCGACTTTGCCTTTCCAATGAACCGGACCCACACCGGCTGGAACGATGGTGACCTGGGGCCGCCGGTGAATCAGGCCAAATACTGGGTGCACGATGGTCACGGCCAGAAGGTCAAGACGCAGTTGAATTTTCGCGGCTATCTGTGCGAGCTGGAACGTTACATTGCCAGGCATCCCCAGGTCCTTTTCCTCAACAGCAGTCGGGCAGGGGCAATGATTGCCGGTACGCAGTTCAATCAGGATTTCGTGCAATGAAGTCTCAAGCGAAAGGTATCGAGCAATACCGGCAATGCGCCGGATTGTTCCGCCTGGGGCGTGATGTCGAAGCGGCGTTGAACATGGTCGATCTGTTCGATGAGGCGCAGCGCCTGTTTTTGCAGGCGCCTCAGGACGTGCAGCAGGCGTGGGCATCCTTGCTCAGTCAAATGCTCGCCTGTCAGGAGCGCCAGGATTGGCTGGGGCTCGCCGATTTCATGGAGTATGAGTTGATCGAGCTGCTCGAAAACCTGCCGGACTGAGGGGCATCAACTGCTTTGGCACGGGCGTTTGCGGGCTGGACAGTTTTATGGCGTCATTTTTTCGTGGTTGAGGGGCGCTAAGCCCTTGTTTTCTCGGGGGTGGCAGGGTGATGGCATTTTTTTTAAAAAAAGCCCTCAAGCAACCTGCCAACCCGACGATAACTATTACGAAGGTTCTCTAGGCCATACCCGGCGGTTGCCAGGGCCGGAAGCCGCAGTACCCAACCAACGAGGAATTCGTCATGGCTTTAACAGTAAACACCAACACCACGTCGTTGAACGTTCAGAAGAACCTGAACCGTGCTACCGACGCTCTGTCGACTTCGATGGCTCGCCTGTCTTCCGGCCTGAAAATCAACAGCGCCAAAGACGACGCCGCTGGCCTGCAGATCGCAACTCGCATGGCCGCACAGATTCGTGGTGGCAACCAGGCAGTGCAGAACGCCAACGACGGTATCTCCGTTGCCCAGACCGCTGAAGGCGCGCTGCAAGCTTCGACCGACATTCTGCAGCGTATGCGTGAACTGGCTGTTAAAGCACGTAACGGTACCAACAGCACTGCTGACCAGACCGCTACCAACTCCGAATTCGCTCAGATGTCTGACGAAATCACTCGTATCTCTGCCTCTACCAACCTGAACGGCAAAAACCTGCTGGACGGTACGGCGGGTACCATGCAACTGCAAGTTGGCGCCAACACTGGCTCGGCCAACCGCATCGACCTGGTACTGAGCTCCAAGTTCGACGCCGTATCCCTGTCCGTAGGCAGCGGTACTGTTGTTCTGACCGGTGCGACTTCCGCGACCCTGTCTGCCAACATCGACAACGCGATCACCGCGATCGACGCTGCTCTGGCATCGATCAACGCCACCCGCGCAAACCTGGGTGCTTCGCAGAACCGTCTGACCAGCACCATCTCCAACCTGCAGAACATCGTGGAAAACACCACTGCTGCACAAGGCCGTGTACAAGACACCGACTTCGCCGCAGAAACCGCGAACCTGACCAAGCAGCAAACCCTGCAACAGGCTTCTACCTCGGTTCTGGCTCAAGCCAACCAACTGCCTTCCGCTGTACTGAAGCTGCTTCAGTAATTTCGGCATGAGTTTAAGCGGGGGAGTGTGCTGGTCACGCTCTCTCGCTTTTTACGTTAAGAGGTGATGGGCATGGAGATGAGCGTAAAGCTTGGCGTGTCTTATCCGGCTCCCCAGCCAGCGAGCGCTGTCTCGGATAAAGCGCCGGAAAAGCCTGAAGCCGCCAAAGTGACGCCAGTGGCGGATAAAAAAACGGATGTGGATGACGCCCATTTGAAGCAGGCGGTGCAGCAGATCGAAAAGTTCGTACAGTCGATCAAGCGCAATCTGGAGTTCTCGATAGACGAGCAATCCGGAAAGGTCGTCGTCAAAGTGATTGCAAGCGAAACGGGCGAAGTCGTGCGACAGATCCCCTCCGCAGAAGCCCTCAAGCTAGCGGAAAGCCTGAGCAATGCGAGTCACGTATTGTTCGACGCCAAGGTCTGATAGCTGGCATGAATAGTGTTTGTACGTTCTTGGGCGCAGGTATTGGTCAAAAGAGTGGCAGTAACCTGAAGGGAGACGAAAAATGGCAAGTCCAATTTTGCCGGGTACGGGCTTAGGTTCTGGCCTGGATATCGGTGCGATCGTCACTGCGCTGGTCAACGCCGACAAATCGGCGAAACAGACGCAGATCGATACTCAGACCAAAACCAACACGCTGAAGATTTCCGGTGTCGGTTCCCTGAAAAGCGCACTGACGGCCTTTCAGACGGCGCTGACCAATCTCGGTAGCAAGACCAACCCTGCGTTTGCCGGCTATGCCGCCACTTCGGGTACCCCGTCGATCCTGGGTGCAACTTCCGACAACACCGCCGTTGCCGGTACCTACAGCGTCGTTGTGAATAACCTGGCCACCAGCTCGAAAGTCGCCAGCGCTTCTTTTGCCGGCGGTGCCGCCAGTGCCATTCCGAGTGGTACTTTGAAAATCAGTCAGAATGGCACTGATTACGATGTCACGATTCCAGCCAATGCGACCTTGCAGAGCACCCGGGATGCCATCAACTCTGCGCAGGCGAGTAACGGTATTTCTGCCAACATCGTGACCGACAGCAGTGGTGCGTCGCGACTGGTGATCAGCTCCAGCAAGACTGGCGCGGGTTCCGACCTTACGGTCAGCGGTATCGCCGGCCTTGAAATCGACGGCACCCAACCGATGGGCGCTAACCCTTCGGCTTCCAGTTCGGGGGCTGTCAACGGGGTTGCGGTGGATGCATCGCTGACCATCGATGGCCTGGCAGTGACCAGCAAGAGCAATACGGTGACCGGCGCAGTCAGCGGTCTGACCCTGAACCTGGCGTCCGTGAGTCCGGGTACGCCGCCGGCTGCGGCGACCGTCACCGTCGCGACCAACACCTCCGGATTGCAAACATCGATCCAGTCGTTCATTGACTCTTACAACACCCTGATGAACACCATCAACTCCCTGTCCAAGGCGACAGCGGATGCCGATGGCAACCTGACGGTTCAGGCGGCGTTTACCGGCGACTCGATGTCGCGCACACTGATTTCCGATATCCGCGGTGTGCTGACGGCTCCCGGGGCGGGCGGTCCATTGGCCGTGCTGTCGCAGATCGGCGTGCTGACGAGCGAGAAAACGGGCAACCTGGCGTTCAACACCACGGCGTTCAACGAGAAGATGGCCATCAACGGCATGAGCGGCCAGATGCAGCAGTTGTTCAACGGTAGCAATGCTACCAACGGCCTGCTGGCGCGCATGGGCGCCGCAATCAAGCCTTATGTGCAGACGGGCGGGTTGCTGGACCAGCGCAATACCAACCTGCAGAGCGTGAGCAAGAACCTTTCAACTCAGCAGACTGCGTTGGACTTTCGTGTCGCCAACATGACCAAGACGTTGACCGCCAAATACAACGCAATGGACCTTTTGGTCGGGCAAATGAAGGCGACGGCGAGCAACATCACCTCATTCTTCACTTCCTTGAACGCCCAGAAGTCCAACAGCTAGTCATTAGTTGGCGATAAAAACCTGGCTACGCATTTTCGCGTGTGCCGGGTTTTTGTCTTTTGATCTAAAGTTTTCTGTCTTGCAGGCGATACTCTGGCTATACGAGTCATTGTGGTAATGAGGTAGAACATGAATCCAATGTTAGCCCTTCGGCAGTATCAGAAAGTGGGCGCGCACGCCCAGACGTCCGAAGCAAGTCCGCATCGTTTGGTGCAAATGCTCATGGAGGGTGGCCTGGACCGTATCGCTCAGGCCAAAGGTGCCCTGGAGCGCAAGGACATTCCCGGCAAGTGTGTGTCGATCAGCAAGGCGATCGGCATCATCGGTGGTTTGCGTGAAGGCCTGGATCTTGAAAAATGCGCCGATACCGTGGGCGAACTCGACAGCCTTTACATCTACATGATGAAGCGCCTGGCCGAGGCGAACATCAGCAGCGACCCGAGGATTCTCGATGAGGTCGCGGGCTTGCTGCGCACGGTGAAAGAAGGCTGGGACGGCATTGCTGCGCCAGGTCCGCAGTTCTAGGGAGATCGCCATGAGTCTTGTATTGCAGCGAATAGAACAAACTCGTGAAGCGCTGGTCGGTGCCTTGGCCGAGCGCGACTGGGAGGCCATCGGTCAATTGGACCTGGATTGCCGTTCCTGCATGGAAGACGTCTTGAGCGAGGCTTCGCTGGACGAAGAAGTTCTGCGCAGCAATCTTGAGGAGTTGCTGTATGTCTACAAGCAGCTACTTGAGGTAGCGATGGGGGAGAGGCAGGCGATAGTCGATGAAATGTCTCAGATCCAGCAAGCGCGGAACGCAGCAAAGGTTTACCATCTGTTTGGTTAATTAACCCCAAGTTAATCCAGATATGTGCGCCATAAATTTGACTGTGCGCGGTTTTTTGACTTAACTAGTGGCTGGTTCCAGATTTCAGTCGTCTTCAGGCATAACATGTCTGCAAGCGTCTAGCTTGCCCCAGCATTTTGGGCATTGAGTTGACTAGGGAAGTTGCTATTGCATGTGGCGTGAAACCAAAATTCTGCTGATCGATGACGATAGCGTCCGCCGCCGCGACCTGGCGGTGATTTTGAATTTTCTCGGCGAAGAAAATTTACCCTGTGGTAGCCATGACTGGCAGCAGGCTGTCGGCTCTTTGTCGTCAAGTCGTGAAGTAATCTGTGTCCTCATCGGGACGGTCAATGCTCCTGGTTCACTTCTGGGCTTGTTAAAGACACTCTCGACATGGGATGAGTTCCTTCCGGTTTTGTTAATGGGCGATAATTCTTCCATTGACCTCCCGGAAGACCAGCGTCGGCGAGTGCTTTCCACCCTCGAAATGCCGCCCAGCTACAGCAAATTGCTCGATTCGCTGCACCGTGCCCAGGTCTATCGCGAGATGTATGACCAGGCCCGTGAGCGCGGTCGTCATCGTGAACCCAATCTTTTCCGTAGCCTTGTCGGCACCAGCCGGGCGATTCAACACGTCCGCCAGATGATGCAGCAGGTCGCCGACACCGATGCCAGTGTGCTGATCCTCGGTGAGTCCGGCACCGGCAAGGAAGTGGTTGCGCGCAACTTGCATTACCATTCCAAGCGCCGCGAAGCGCCGTTCGTGCCGGTCAACTGCGGGGCGATCCCGGCCGAGTTGCTGGAAAGCGAATTGTTCGGCCATGAGAAGGGCGCCTTCACCGGGGCGATCACCAGCCGCGCCGGTCGATTCGAACTGGCCAACGGCGGCACCCTGTTCCTCGATGAAATCGGCGACATGCCGCTGCCGATGCAGGTCAAGTTGCTGCGCGTGTTGCAGGAGCGCACCTTCGAGCGCGTGGGCAGCAACAAGACCCAGAGCGTCGACGTGCGCATCATTGCGGCGACCCACAAGAATCTCGAAAGCATGATCGAGATCGGCACCTTCCGCGAAGACCTGTACTACCGTCTGAATGTGTTCCCGATCGAGATGGCGCCGCTGCGTGAGCGCGTCGAAGACATTCCGCTGCTGATGAACGAGCTGATCTCGCGCATGGAACACGAGAAGCGCGGTTCGATCCGTTTCAACTCGGCGGCGATCATGTCGCTGTGCCGGCATGGCTGGCCGGGCAACGTCCGCGAACTGGCCAACCTGGTGGAGCGCATGGCGATCATGCATCCATACGGCGTGATCGGCGTGGTCGAGTTGCCGAAGAAATTCCGCTACGTCGACGATGAAGACGAGCAAATGGTCGACAGCCTGCGTAGCGATCTGGAAGAACGCGTGGCCATCAACGGCCATACCCAGGACTTCTCCGCCAATGCCATGTTGCCGCCGGAAGGCCTGGACCTGAAGGACTATCTCGGTGGTCTGGAACAGGGGCTGATCCAGCAAGCGCTGGATGATGCCAACGGCATTGTGGCGCGCGCCGCTGAGCGCCTGCGCATCCGTCGTACCACGCTGGTGGAAAAGATGCGCAAGTACGGCATGAGCCGTCGTGATGGAGACGAGCAGGCGGATGATTGACGCCTGTTTTTCAACCTATTCATTTATAAGAAGTTTTTTTTAGGCACGGGTATTGCTACGTCCCTCGCAACGTTCCGTTTCACTGACGGTCAGCCAAGCGAGAGAGCACGATGCCCCAAGCCGCCCAGATGTCTCCTGTCCCTGATGCTTTGCGGCAACCGTCGTCCGTAGAGCAGGCGAGCCGGCTTGGCCTTGAGCAGGCATTTGCGCTGTTCAATCAGATGTCCAGTCAGTTGACCGATTCCTACAGCATGCTTGAAGCCCGGGTCACCGAGCTCAAGGGTGAATTGGCGGTGGTCAGCGCTCAACGCATGCAGGAGCTGGCGGAAAAAGAACGCCTGGCCAACCGCCTGCAAAACCTCCTCGATCTGTTACCCGGCGGTGTCATCGTCATCGACGCCCAGGGCATAGTGCGCGAAGCCAATCCGGCGGCGTGCGAGTTGCTGGGGCTGCCGCTGGAAGGTGAATTGTGGCGCCACGTCATTGCCCGCTGTTTTGCGCCGCGCGAAGACGATGGCCATGAAGTCTCGCTCAAGGATGGTCGGCGCCTGTCGATCGCCACGCGCTCGCTGGACGCCGAGCCCGGCCAGTTGGTGTTGCTCAACGACCTGACTGAAACCCGCCATCTGCAGGATCAACTGGCCCGTCATGAGCGGCTGTCGTCGCTGGGGCGCATGGTCGCTTCGTTGGCTCATCAGATACGCACGCCGTTGTCCGCCGCGTTGCTGTACGCCAGTCATTTGACCGAGCAAGAGCTGCCGGTCGCTACCCGGCAGCGCTTTGCCGGGCGCCTCAAGGAGCGCCTGCACGAGCTGGAGCATCAGGTGCGCGACATGCTGGTTTTCGCCCGGGGCGAGTTACCACTGACCGACCGCGTGACGCCAGGCCAATTGATGCAATCATTGCAAGCGGCGGCGCTGACCCACGTACAGGATCTGCCGATCCGCTGGCAGTGCGACAGTCACTCGGGGGAGTTGCTGTGCAATCGCGACACCCTGGTCGGCGCGATCCTCAATCTGATCGAGAACGCCATCCAGGCCAGTGCCGGTCAGTTGCGCCTCAAGGTTCACCTCTACACCCGCGGCAACAACCTGCGCCTGTGCGTCAGTGACAGTGGCTCCGGTATCGATGCCGCCGTTCTGGCGCGATTGGGCGAACCCTTTTTTACCACCAAGAGCACCGGTACAGGTCTTGGCCTGACCGTGGTCAAGGCCGTGGCGCGTGCTCATCGGGGCGAATTGCAACTGCGTTCGCGGCTCGGTCGCGGCACCTGTGCACAGGTGATCCTGCCGTTGTTCAGCAGCGCTCAAGGAGCGGAGTGACACAGATGGGTATCAAGGTTCTGCTGGTCGAGGACGACCGCGCATTGCGCGAGGCGCTGGCCGATACGCTCTTGCTCGCCGGGCACGATTACAAGGCCGTGGGTTCGGCAGAGGAGGCGTTGCTTGCCGTCGGCGGCGAAGCCTTCAGCCTGGTGATCAGCGACGTCAACATGCCGGGTATGGACGGCCACCAGTTGCTGGGCCTGCTGCGAGCGCGGCAGCCGCAGTTGCCGGTGTTGCTGATGACCGCTCACGGTGCGGTCGAGCGTGCGGTCGATGCGATGCGCCAAGGGGCGGCGGACTATCTGGTCAAGCCATTCGAGCCCAAGGCGTTGCTCGATCTGGTGGGGCGTCATGCCCTGGGCAGTCTCGGGCTGACCGAGGGCGAAGGGCCGGTAGCGTTCGAGCCGGCGAGCGCGCAGTTGCTCGAGTTGGCGGCGCGGGTCGCTCGCAGCGATTCCACGGTGCTGATCTCGGGTGAGTCGGGCACAGGCAAGGAAGTGCTGGCGCGTTACATCCATCAGCATTCTCATCGCGTCAGTCAGCCGTTCATTGCGATCAACTGCGCAGCGATCCCGGACAACATGCTCGAAGCGACTTTGTTCGGGCACGAGAAGGGCTCCTTCACCGGCGCCATTGCCGCGCAAGCCGGCAAGTTCGAGCAGGCCGACGGCGGCACCATTCTGCTCGACGAAATTTCCGAAATGCCCCTGGGGCTCCAGGCCAAATTGCTGCGTGTGCTGCAAGAGCGCGAGGTCGAACGGGTTGGGGCGCGCAAACCGATCACGCTGGACATTCGCGTGGTCGCGACCACCAACCGCGACCTGGCGGGTGAAGTGGCGGCGGGGCGCTTCCGCGAAGATCTTTACTATCGCCTGTCGGTGTTTCCCCTGGCCTGGCGCCCGTTGCGCGAGCGCACCGCCGACATACTGCCGCTGGCCGAGCGCCTGCTGGCCAGGCACGTCAATAAAATGAAGCATTCGGCTGCCAGATTGTCGCCCGAGGCCCAGGCGTGCCTGATCGGTTATCCGTGGCCGGGTAACGTGCGTGAACTGGACAACGCGATTCAACGTGCGCTGATTCTGCAGCAGGGTGGCTTGATCCAGCCGCAGGATTTCTGCCTGGCCGGGCCGGTGGCTTGCGCACCACTGCCGGCGCTGGCGCGTCCCGTGGAAGTCGAGTCCGAGTCGGCTGGTGCGCTGGGCGATGACCTGCGTCGCCGTGAATTCCAGATGATCATCGATACCTTGCGCGCCGAGCGCGGTCGTCGCAAAGAGGCGGCCGAGCGCCTGGGCATCAGCCCGCGAACCCTGCGCTACAAGCTGGCGCAGATGCGCGATGCCGGCATGGATGTGGAAGCCTTTTTGTTCGCGACCTGAAAGTTGACGGAATCAACACCGATCCAAATGTGGGAGCGGGCTTGCTCGCGAAAGCTGTAGACCAGCCAGCATCTCTGTTGAATGGAAAATCGTATTCGCGAGCAAGTCGGAACGCCGCACCACCGCTCCCACATTTGTTTTGCGGTGGTTCACGGTTGAGCAAAGCCCGGAATTGGCTTTTGTTTAGAGCAGTCACGGAGCTGGCACCCTTGTTGCTAACACCTCATTACCCGCCGAGTGAGTGTCAAAAAATTGCGGGTCGCCAAAGAGAGAAACCATGAGCCAAGGTATTGAATTCAATCGGTTGATGCTGGATATGCGCGCCATGCAAATGGACGCCATGTCTGCGCCGAAATCGACTGCCGTCCCTGAACTGTCGGGCAGCAGCTTTTCCGACATGTTCGGTCAGGCCATCAATAAAGTGAACGACACCCAGCAGGCTTCCACGCAGTTGGCCAGCGCCTTCGAAATCGGCAAAAGCGGCGTCGACCTGACCGATGTGATGGTTTCTTCGCAGAAGGCCAGCGTGTCGTTCCAGGCGTTGACCCAGGTGCGCAACAAAGTGGTTCAGGCTTACCAAGACATCATGCAGATGCCGGTTTAAAGGACGAGATTGAGTCATGGCAGAAGCAGTCGCCGATAACGTTCCGGCCAAGGCCACTCCAATAGACGGCAAGCCGCCGCTGTTCGGGTTGTCCTTCCTGGAAAACCTCTCCGAGATGACCATGTTGCGTCAGGTGGGCCTGTTGGTTGGCCTGGCAGCGAGCGTGGCGATTGGTTTTGCCGTGGTGTTGTGGTCCCAGCAACCGGACTACCGGCCTCTGTACGGCAGCCTTGCCGGGATGGACGCCAAGCAGGTCATGGATACCCTGGCCTCCGCCGATATCCCCTACACCGTCGAACCCAATTCCGGTGCCTTGCTGGTCAAGGCCGATGACCTGTCCCGTGCGCGGCTCAAGCTCGCGGGCGCTGGTGTCACTCCCAGCGACGGCAACATCGGTTTTGAAATCCTCGACAAGGAACAGGGACTGGGCACCAGCCAGTTCATGGAAGCGACCCGCTATCGTCGCGGCCTGGAAGGCGAACTGGCCCGCACCATTTCCAGCCTGAACAACGTCAAGGGTGCCCGCGTGCACCTGGCGATCCCGAAAAGTTCGGTGTTCGTGCGTGACGAGCGCAAGCCGAGCGCTTCGGTTCTGGTTGAACTCTATTCCGGTCGTTCCTTGGAGCCGGGTCAGGTGGTGGCCATCATCAACCTGGTGGCGACCAGCGTTCCCGAGCTCAGCAAGTCGCAGATCACCGTGGTCGACCAGAAGGGCAATCTGCTCTCGGATCAGGCGGAAAACTCCGAACTGACCATGGCCGGCAAGCAGTTCGACTACAGCCGTCGCATGGAAAGCATGCTCACCCAGCGCGTGCATAACATCCTGCAGCCGGTGCTGGGCAACGACCGTTACAAGGCCGAAGTCTCGGCCGACGTGGATTTCAGTGCGGTCGAGTCGACATCCGAGCAGTTCAATCCGGACCAGCCGGCATTGCGCAGCGAGCAGTCGGTCAACGAACAACGTACCGCCAGCAATGGTCCGCAAGGTGTGCCGGGTGCCTTGAGCAACCAGCCTCCAGCGCCGGCGTCCGCGCCGCAAACCACCGGTGGCGCCGCTGCGTCGGCCGGCATGGTGCAGCCAGGCCAGCCGCTGATTGACGCCAACGGCCAGCAAATCATGGACCCGGCCACCGGTCAGCCGATGCTCGCCCCATACCCTGCGGACAAGCGTCAGCAATCGACCAAGAACTTCGAACTCGACCGTTCCATCAGCCACACCAAGCAGCAGCAGGGTCGTTTGAATCGCCTGTCGGTGTCGGTGGTGGTCGATGATCAGGTCAAGATCAACCCGGCCAACGGCGAAACCACCCGGGCGCCCTGGAGCGCCGATGAATTGGCGCGCTTCACGCGTCTGGTGCAGGACGCGGTCGGCTTCGACGCCAGCCGTGGTGACAGCGTCAGCGTGATCAACATGCCGTTCTCCGCCGAGCGCGGTGAAGTGATTGCCGATATTCCGTTCTACTCCCAGCCGTGGTTCTGGGACATCGTCAAGCAAGTGCTGGGCGTGCTGTTCATTCTGGTGCTGGTGTTCGGTGTGCTGCGTCCGGTGCTCAACAACATCACCGGGGGCGGCAAGGGCAAGCAGTTGGCTGGTATCGGCAGTGACGCCGAGTTGGGTGGCATGGGCGGTCTGGATGGCGAGTTGGCCAACGACCGTGTCAGCCTCGGTGGCCCGACCAGCATTCTGCTGCCGAGCCCGAGCGAAGGTTATGACGCTCAGTTGAACGCAATCAAGAGTCTGGTGGCAGAAGATCCGGGTCGTGTGGCCCAGGTCGTGAAAGAGTGGATTAACGCAGATGAGTGATAACCGAGCCGTTGCCGCCAAACTGTCCAAGGTCGACAAGGCCGCAATCCTGTTGCTGTCCCTGGGCTCCACAGATGCTGCCCAGGTGCTGCGCCACATGGGCCCCAAAGAGGTCCAGCGCGTGGGCGTGGCCATGGCCCAGATGGGTAATGTGCACCGCGAGCAGGTCGAGCAGGTGATGAGCGAGTTCGTCGATATCGTCGGCGACCAGACCAGCCTGGGCGTCGGCTCCGACGACTATGTGCGCAAGATGCTCACCCAGGCCCTGGGCGAAGACAAGGCCAACGGCCTGATCGACCGCATCCTGCTCGGTGGCAACACCAGCGGCCTCGACAGCCTGAAGTGGATGGAGCCGCGCGCCGTCGCCGACGTGATCCGTTACGAGCACCCGCAGATCCAGGCGATCGTGGTGGCGTATCTCGATCCGGACCAGGCCGGTGAAGTGCTCGGCAACTTCGACCACAAGGTGCGGCTGGACATCATCCTGCGCGTGTCTTCGCTGAACACCGTTCAGCCAGCGGCCCTGAAAGAACTCAATCAGATTCTCGAGAAGCAGTTCTCCGGCAACTCGAATGCCTCGCGCACCACCCTGGGCGGCATCAAGCGTGCGGCGGACATCATGAACTTCCTCGACAGCTCGATCGAAGGCCAGCTCATGGACTCGATCCGCGAAGTCGACGAAGACCTGTCCGGTCAGATCGAAGACCTCATGTTCGTGTTCAACAACCTGGCCGATGTCGACGACCGCGGGATCCAGGCGCTGTTGCGCGAAGTGTCCTCCGATGTGCTGGTGCTGGCCCTCAAGGGATCGGACGAAGGCGTCAAGGAGAAGATCTTCAAGAACATGTCCAAGCGTGCGGCTGAACTGTTGCGCGACGACCTGGAAGCCAAGGGCCCGGTGCGCGTCAGCGACGTGGAAACCGCGCAGAAGGAAATCCTCACCATCGCCCGTCGTATGGCCGAAGCCGGAGAGATCGTTCTCGGCGGCAAGGGCGGCGAGGAAATGATCTAACACCATGGTCAAGAATGATGATGCACCCACTGACCTGATCCGGGCCAGGGATGTCGGTGGCTTTGAGTCCTGGGCGCTGCCCAGCTTCGACCCGCCGGAACCCGAGCCGGAACCTGCGCCGGAACCCGAACCGCCGGAAATGGAAGAGGTGCCGCTGGAGGAAGTCCAGCCACTGACCCTCGAAGAGCTCGAAAGCATTCGCCAGGAGGCCTACAACGAAGGCTTCGCGGTGGGTGAAAAGGAGGGCTTCCACAGCACCACGCTCAAGGTCCGCCAGGAAGCCGAACAGGCATTGGCGCCGAAGCTTGCCGGCCTGGAGCAACTGATGAGCCATCTGTTCGAGCCCATCGCCGAGCAGGACACCCAGATCGAAAAGTCCCTGGTCGACCTTGTGCGGCACATCACCAGGCAGGTGATCCAGCGCGAACTGGCCATCGACTCGACGCAGATCGAACACGTGATGCGCGAGGCGCTCAAGCTCTTGCCGTTGGGCGTGGGCAATGTGCGGCTGTACATCAATCCGCAGGATTTCGCGCAGGTCAAAGCCCTGCGCGAACGCCATGAAGAAACCTGGCGCATCGTCGAGGACGAATCGTTGTTGCCCGGCGGTTGCCGGGTCGAGACAGAACACAGCCGCATCGACGCCACGGTGGAAACCCGCATCGCGCAGGTGATGGACAAGCTGTTCGATCAGTTGCACGAGCAAACCTTGCACCCGGCCGCGCCGGACTTGAGCCTGGAACTGCCGATCGACAGCAAACCTGCTGCCGCGCCAGAAGCGGATGCACCTGATGCGCCTTGAACGCACCAGCTTCGCCAAGCGCCTGGACAGTTACGCCGAGGCCACGGAGCTGGCCGGCGCACCGATTCTTGAGGGCCGCTTGCTGCGCATGGTCGGCCTGACCCTCGAAGCCGAAGGTCTGCGCGCCGCCATGGGCAGCCGCTGCATGGTGATCAACGACGACAGCTATCACCCGGTGCAGGTTGAAGCCGAAGTCATGGGCTTCTCCGGCAGCAAAGTCTTTCTGATGCCGGTCGGCAGCGTTGCCGGTATCGCACCTGGCGCCCGCGTTGTTCCCTTGTCCGATACCGGACGTTTGCCGATGGGCATGAGCATGCTCGGGCGGGTGCTGGATGGCGCCGGTCGCGCGCTGGACGGCAAGGGCGGGATGAAGGCCGAAGACTGGGTGCCGATGGATGGCCCGACCATCAACCCGCTCAAGCGCGAACCGATCAGTGAACCGCTGGACGTGGGTATTCGCTGCATCAACGGCATGTTGACGGTCGGTCGCGGTCAACGGCTCGGGCTGTTCGCCGGTACCGGCGTCGGTAAATCCGTGCTGCTGGGCATGATGACGCGCTTCACCGAGGCCGACATCATCGTCGTCGGGCTGATCGGTGAGCGGGGGCGTGAAGTTAAAGAGTTCATCGAGCACATCCTCGGTGAAGAAGGGCTCAAGCGTTCAGTGGTGGTGGCGTCCCCCGCGGACGATGCGCCGCTGATGCGACTGCGCGCGGCCATGTATTGCACGCGCATCGCCGAATATTTCCGCGACAAGGGCAAGAATGTCCTGTTGCTGATGGATTCGCTGACCCGTTTCGCCCAGGCCCAGCGGGAAATCGCCTTGGCCATCGGCGAGCCGCCGGCGACCAAGGGCTATCCGCCGTCGGTGTTCGCCAAGCTGCCGAAACTGGTGGAACGGGCCGGCAACGCGGAGAAGGGCGGTGGTTCGATCACCGCGTTCTACACCGTGTTGTCCGAAGGCGATGATCAGCAGGACCCGATTGCCGACTCGGCGCGGGGCGTGCTCGACGGACACATCGTGCTGTCCCGGCGTCTGGCCGAGGAAGGGCATTACCCGGCCATCGACATCGAGGCGTCCATCAGCCGGGTGATGCCGGCGGTGGTGTCGCCGGAACACATGGCCCGTGCGCAATATTTCAAGCAATTGTGGTCGCGCTATCAGCAGAGTCGCGACCTGATCAGCGTCGGCGCCTATGTCGCCGGCGGAGATCGCGAAACCGATCTGGCGATTTCCCTGCAACCGCAACTGGTCAAATACCTGCGTCAGGGCCTCAACGACAGCATCAGCCTGGGTGAAAGCGAGGCATATCTCGCCTCGATCTTCGCGCCCGCGGCAGGCGGTTAAGCGGTCATGGCCCTGAGTCGGGCGGGAAGGCTGGCGCCGGTGGTGGAAATGGCCGAAAAGGCCGAGAAAACCGCGGTCCAGCGCCTGGGGCACTTTCAAGGGCAGGTTCGCCTGGCACAAAGCAAACTGGCCGACCTCGAAGCCTTCCGTCTCGACTATCAGGAACAATGGATAGTACGCGGCAGTGGCGGCGTCTCGGGCCAATGGTTGCTGGGCTATCAGGGCTTTCTCGCGCAACTGGGCACGGCCATCGACCAGCAACGGCAAAGCCTGGCCTGGCATCAGAACAACCTGAACAAGGCCCGGGACACCTGGCAGCAGGCGTTTGCCCGGGTCGAAGGTTTGCGCAAGCTGGTTCAGCGCTATGCCGATGAAGCGCGGGCGCTTGAGGACCGGCGCGAACAGAAACTGCTGGATGAATTGTCCCAGCGTTTGCCGCGCGAGAACCCCTATTGAGCGTGCTTTCAAAAACAGGCTGGCTTGCCCCCATCCACAGCTGGTGCTAAACCTTCTAAACGTTTTCCAAAGACAAGGAAGCCATTGAATGTCAGTCGTTACTGAAGTGTCCCCTGATGGGCAAAAGTTGACGATATCGGTCAAAGGACGATTCGATTTCGCCAAGCATCAGGAATTTCGTCAGTCCTACGAAGATAAACAGCTATCGGCGGTTGTGGTCGACCTGAAAGACGCCACATACCTCGACAGCTCGGCCCTGGGCATGCTGCTTTTGCTGCGCGATCACGCCGGTGGCGACGACTCCGATGTGCGCGTCGTCAACAGCAGTACCGACGTGCGCAAAATCCTCGCCATCTCCAACTTCGACAAATTGTTCGACATCAGTTGAATGCCATGCAGCCACTGGAGCCGCTGACGATCCTGATTGCCGAGGACAGCGCCGCCGATCGCCTGCTGCTGTCTAGCATCCTGCGCCGCCTGGGGCACGACGTGCTGACGGCGGCCAACGGCGCCGAAGCGGTCGACACGTTTCGCCAGCAGCAACCACATCTGGTGTTGATGGATGCAATGATGCCGGTCATGGACGGCTTCGAGGCGGCCCGGCAGATCAAGGCCCTGGCCGGGGAAACCCTGGTGCCGATCATCTTCCTCACGTCGTTGTCCGAAAGCGAAGCGCTGGCCCGTTGCCTGGAAGTCGGCGGTGACGACTTTCTGGCAAAGCCCTACAACCAGGTGATTCTCGCTGCCAAGATCAAGGCGATGGATCGCTTGCGGCGCTTGCAGGACACCGTGCTGCAACAGCGTGACCAGATCGCCCGGCACCACGACTACCTGCTCAACGAACAGCGCGTGGCCAAGGCCGTTTTCGACAAGGTGGCGCACTCCGGCTGCCTGAATGCCGCTGCGAATATCCGTTATCTGCAATCGCCCTATGCGCTGTTCAACGGCGACCTGTTGCTGGCCGCGTTCACCCCGGCCGGAGACATGCACGTGCTGCTGGGCGACTTCACCGGCCACGGTCTGCCGGCGGCGGTGGGCGCCATGCCTCTTGCCGAAGTCTTCTACGGGATGACCGCCAAAGGTTACGGCCTGGCGGAAACCCTGCGCGAGATGAATGCCAAGCTCAAGCGCATCCTGCCGGTGGACATGTTCTGCTGTGCCACGTTGCTGTGCCTGAGTTTTCAGCGTCGTTCGGTGGAAGTCTGGAACGGCGGCATGCCGGACGGTTACCTGCATTGCGTTGCCAGTGGCGAGCGAACGCCTCTGCCGGCGCGGCACCTGCCTTTGGGGGTGCTGAGCCCGGAATCCTTCGATGAGCGTACCGAGGTGTTTCCCATGGCGCTCGGGGATCGGGTGTTTCTCCTGTCCGATGGGGTGATCGACACTTGCGACGCCAACGATCAGTTGTTTGGCGTGCAGCGATTGCAGCAGGTGTTTGCCGCCAATCGCCAGCCAGATGCGCTGTTCGAAGAGATCGAGCAGGCGCTGCGACAGTTTGGCGCAGAAGCGCGTGACGATGTCAGCATGGTCGAAATCAGCCTGCTGGAGTCGGCGCAGATCACTGCGCCGGTGTTGGTCTACTCCGACAGCGGCCAGTCCTGCCCGCTGGACTGGTCGGTGAGTTTCGAGTTTCGCGCCGCCACGCTCAAGCGCTTCAATCCCTTACCCTATCTGTTGCAGTTGCTGCTTGAGGTGCATGGCCTCCGGGCTCAGAGCAGTGCGCTCTACAGTGTGCTGGCGGAGCTCTATTCCAATGCGCTGGAGCATGGCGTGCTGGGGCTGGATTCGAGCCTCAAGCGCGATGCCTCGGGGTTTGCGCGGTATTATCAAGAGCGCAATACCCGGCTGGACGAGCTTCAGGAAGGCTATGTACGGTTACATTTCAAGGTGGCGCCAACAAGCGACGGCGGTTGCCTGACCATTCACATCGAAGACAGCGGCAAGGGTTTCGATGTCGAGCGGGTGATGGCAAGACCTGTGGATGACATCCGCCTGTCGGGACGTGGCGTCAGTCTGATCCGTCAGTTGGGGCGTAATGCCCGCTGGATCGACGATGGTCGAAGTGCACGCGTGGAGTTTGTCTGGGAGGCTCTGGCATAATCCGCGCATTCTTGATCAAGGAGTGAGCAAGTGGACGACACACATGTGGATCGCGACGTGCTGAGTGCATTGCAGGAAGTGATGGAAGAGGGCTATCCGGATCTGCTGGATATCTTTCTTGCGGACTCCGAAGAGCGCCTGCAAGCATTGAGAACAGCTGACAGTGCCGCACTGCTCGTTGAAACCGCCCATAGCTTCAAAGGCAGCAGCAGCAATATGGGCGCGCGCAGGCTGACCGAGCTATGCCATCAACTTGAGCAGCAGGCCAGAAGTTTGCCATGCACCGCCATTGCGGAACTGGTCGGCGAAATCGACCGCGAGTTCGCCGCTATCCGGCCTCTGTACGAAGCTGAACGACAGCATTGCCCGACGAAAATCTGAGCATTCGACGCATTTGATCTCCTTCGAGTGAAGCTGGCTCGACCTTTGCATTTAACTCGTCCAACTGTACTTACGAGCCCCGTGCAGCGGAGACCGTTTCATGCCCGTTACCCCCAATATTCTGCTTCCGGCCTCCAGACAGGCCAAGATTCAAGCGGCCTGCGCCAATCCTCCGGCGCTGACCGCTGAGCCCGGGGACAAGGCCGCAAGCTTCGCTCATGTCTATGCCAATCAGGCCCAGAGCAAGCCCGATGCGTTGGCGGATGCCTCGGTCAAGCCGGGGCGCGAAAAAAGCTCCGATGTCGCCGGAAAAGAAGACACTGGCGACGACAAACCTGCCGCCGGGGAACCGGCGGTTGCCGATGGCGGCAAATCCTTGCCTGCCGACACGCCGATGCAGGCTGACGACAAGACTGTCGGTGATGAAGCGTCAGTTGCTGACCCGGCTCCGGTCGTCGATGTCGCACCGCTCGATCCGGCGCTTGATCTTTCATTGCAGCCAGTCCTTCAGCCAGTCGTGCCGGCACCGGTAGCACCCGCCGTGGCCGACACCGTGCAACCTGCCGCCGTAGAAGCGCCAGTTGCCGCCGCGGCTACGGCTACGGCAGCAATCGCTCCAGCGCTGGCCACTACCGACGGCGATTTCGATCCCTCGACCGATCCGCTCGATGCATTGCCGGCGGTGCGCCTGGCGATGGAGCAGAGCGGTCACGTATCGGCTTCCAGCCAGGCGCAGCCCAAGGCTGCACCGACACAGGCGCAAGCCCGGGCTGATGGTGAGCTGACACCGGCGCAAAGCTTTGCCGCCGGCATGGCGACCCTGCTGGATGTTCAGGGCGACAAGAGCAGCACCGGTCAGGGCGATGACAAGGCGTTCAGCGGCTTGATCGATGATGGTCTGAAGGATCTCAAATCCGCCAGCAGCGACACCCGTGTCGATGATTTCGCCAACCGTCTGGCAGCGCTGACACAGGCGGCCACACCGAAGGCAGCCAATGCCTTGCCGGTGAACCAGCCGATCGCCATGCACCAGAGCGGCTGGACCGAGGAGGTGGTGAACCGGGTCATGTACCTGTCCAGCGCCAATCTCAAGGCCGCCGACATCCAGTTGCAGCCCGCCGAGCTGGGGCGCCTGGACATTCGGGTGAGCATGGTTCCCGATCAACAGACCCAGGTCACGTTCATGAGTGCGCATCCGGGTGTCCGTGAGGCGCTGGATGGCCAGGTCCATCGCTTGCGCGACATGTTCGCGCAGCAGGGCATGGGGCAGGTCGATGTCAACGTTTCGGACCAGTCCCGTGGTTCGCAGCAAGGGCAGGAACAAGCCCGGCAAAGCCAGAGCGGGCGGACCAGTGCCAGCGGCGGTCGCCTCGATTCAATGGATGACGACGTGGCCCCGGGCATTGCTGAAGTGGCTGCCAATACCACCCGCGTGATCGGCTCCAGCGCGGTCGATTACTACGCCTGACGAACACAACACCTAACCCTGTGGGAGCGGGCTTGCTCGCGAATGCGGTCAGTCATTCAACATCTCTGTCGACTGACACGGCCCCTTCGCGAGCAAGCCCGCTCCCACAGTGGTTTTGCGCCGTCTTTAAATTGTGGCCAGCCCACCCATCCCCCCTCCCAACCGTTCTGGCATAACACTTGCTTTTGCCTTGCCGTGCGACTGTGAAAACCCGAATAGTGACGGATTATTGGCATGGCGAAGAGCGACGCAGTAGTAAAAGACCCCGCAACCAAAGGCAAACTCAAGCTGATTATCGTGATCGTGCTGGCCCTGCTGCTGGCGATCGGTGTGTCCGTGGGGGCGACCTGGTACTTCATGCACAGCGCTCAGAGCAAGCCTGCCGCCGCCGTGGCGCAAACCGCTCCCGTCGGTAAGCAGCCGGCGATTTTCGAGGCGATGGCGCCGGCTTTCGTGGCCAATTTCAACCAGAACGGTCGCCAGCGCTACATGCAAGTGAGCATCACCATGCTCGCGCGCAACCAGGCGGACCTGGATGCACTCAAGGTCCACATGCCGGTGATCCGCAATAACCTGGTGATGCTGTTCTCCGGGCAGGACTTCGCGACCCTCGCCTCGCCGGTCGGCCAGGAAATGCTGCGGCAGAAAGCCACCGCCAGCGTCCAGGAAGTGGCGCAGAAAGAGCTCGGCAAAGTGGTGATCGAACAGTTGCTTTTCACTAATTTCGTACTGCAGTAGGAACACGACATGGCCGTGCAGGACCTGCTGTCCCAGGATGAGATCGACGCGCTGTTGCATGGCGTCGACGATGGTCTGGTACAGACCGAAAACGCTGCCGAACCCGGCACCGTCAAAAGCTATGACCTGACCAGCCAGGATCGCATCGTCCGTGGACGCATGCCGACCCTGGAAATGATCAACGAGCGTTTCGCCCGCTACACGCGTATCAGCATGTTCAACATGCTGCGTCGCTCGGCGGACGTTGCGGTCGGCGGCGTGCAGGTGATGAAGTTCGGCGAATACGTGCATTCGCTGTACGTGCCGACCAGTCTCAACCTGGTCAAGATCAAACCCCTGCGCGGCACCGCGCTGTTCATCCTCGACGCCAAGCTGGTGTTCAAGCTGGTGGACAACTTCTTCGGTGGCGACGGCCGGCACGCCAAGATCGAAGGCCGTGAATTCACCCCGACCGAACTGCGTGTGGTGCGCATGGTGCTGGAGCAGGCCTTCGTCGATCTGAAGGAAGCCTGGCAGGCGATCATGGAAGTCAACTTCGAGTACATCAACTCGGAAGTGAACCCGGCCATGGCCAACATCGTCGGCCCGAGCGAAGCCATTGTGGTGTCGACCTTCCACATCGAACTCGATGGCGGTGGCGGCGACCTGCACGTGACCATGCCGTACTCGATGATCGAGCCGGTGCGCGAAATGCTCGACGCCGGCTTCCAGTCGGACCTCGATGACCAGGACGAGCGCTGGGTCAACGCCCTGCGCCAGGACGTGCTGGACGTCGACGTGCCGATCGGGGCCACGGTGGCTCGTCGTCAGTTGCGCCTGCGCGACATCCTGCACATGCAGCCGGGGGATGTGATCCCGGTCGAGATGCCCGAAGAAATGATCATGCGCGCCAACGGCGTGCCGGCCTTCAAGGTCAAGATGGGCTCGCACAAGGGCAACCTGGCGTTGCAAGTGATCGAGCCGATCGAGCGCCGTTGACCGGCGCTCGTACCCATTCGCGATTAACCGAATTCTGAATTTTTGCTCGCCGAGGACACTGACAATATGAACATACAGGACGACCAGGCACTGGCCGATGAATGGGCTGCGGCCCTGGAAGAAACCGGTGATGCCGGGCAGGCTGACATCGACGCTTTGCTGGCCGCCGATTCCGGCAGTTCCGCGTCTAACCGTCTGCCAATGGAAGAGTTCGGCAGCGTGCCGAAAAACAACGAGCCGGTCAGCCTCGAAGGCCCGAACCTGGACGTGATCCTCGATATCCCGGTGTCGATTTCCATGGAAGTGGGCAGCACCGACATCAACATCCGCAACCTGCTGCAACTGAACCAGGGTTCGGTGATCGAGCTTGATCGCCTGGCCGGCGAGCCGCTGGATGTGCTGGTCAATGGCACGCTCATCGCCCACGGCGAAGTGGTGGTGGTCAACGAGAAGTTCGGCATCCGCCTGACGGACGTGATCAGCCCAAGCGAACGTATCAAGAAGCTGCGCTGAGTGAAAAAGGTTCTTGGGTTTGTGCTGGCGATGCCGTTCAGCGTGCTGGCGGCCGAACCGGTCGCAACAGTGACCACCGCCGCTGCGCCTGCGGTGAGCAGTGGTGTGGCTGGGCAACTGACGCAACTGGTGTTCGGCTTGCTGCTGGTGCTGGGGTTGATCTTCCTCCTCGCCTGGTTGCTGCGTCGGGTCCAGCAGGCCGGTCCGGCCGGCAAGGGGCAGGTGATCGAGATTGTCGGCTCCCGCGCGCTGGGACCTCGCGATCGCCTGATGCTGGTGCAGGTCGGCAACGAGCAGATTCTGTTGGGCCTGAGCCCCGGCAACATTGCTGCGCTGCACGTTCTCAAGGAGCCGGTGCAAGTGCCGAGTACCGAGAAGCCGGCGCCGGAGTTTGCCCAGCGCCTGCTGGAGATGCTGGGTAAAGATCAGAAGGATAAGAAGTAATGGGTGCGCTACGCATCGTCTTGATGCTGGCCCTGATGCTGGCCGCGCCGCTGGCATTCGGCGCCGATCCGCTGTCGATCCCGGCCATCACCCTGGGCACCAATGCGCAGGGTGCGCAGGAATACTCGGTCAGCCTGCAAATCCTGCTGATCATGACCGCGCTGAGTTTTATCCCGGCGTTTGTCATGCTGATGACCAGCTTCACCCGGATCATCATTGTGTTCTCGATCCTGCGCCAGGCCCTGGGCCTGCAGCAGACACCGTCGAACCAGATCCTCACCGGCATGGCGCTGTTCCTGACCCTGTTCATCATGGCGCCTGTATTCGACCGGGTGAATCAGGACGCCTTGCAGCCGTATCTGGCGGAAAAACTGACGGCCCAGGATGCGGTCGCCAAGGCGCAGGTGCCGATCAAGGACTTCATGCTTGCCCAGACCCGCACCAGCGATCTGGAGCTGTTCATGCGCCTGTCCAAGCGCACTGACATCGCGACGCCGGATCAGGCGCCGTTGACCATCCTGGTGCCGGCCTTCGTCACCTCCGAGCTGAAAACGGCGTTCCAGATCGGCTTCATGATCTTCATTCCGTTCCTGATCATCGACCTGGTCGTGGCCAGTGTGTTGATGGCGATGGGTATGATGATGCTCTCGCCGCTGATCATTTCCCTGCCGTTCAAGATCATGTTGTTCGTGCTGGTGGATGGCTGGGCGCTGATCATCGGCACGTTGGCCAGCAGCTTCGGCGGTGTCTCGCCATGACGCCAGAAGTTGCGGTCGACATCTTCCGCGAAGCGCTGTGGCTGACCACCATGATGGTGGCGGTGCTGGTGATTCCAAGTTTGCTTGTGGGCCTGCTGGTGGCGATGTTCCAGGCCGCTACCCAGATCAACGAACAGACCCTGAGCTTCCTGCCGCGCCTGCTGGTGATGCTGGTGACGCTGATCGTCGGCGGCCCGTGGCTGGTGCAGACTTTCATGGACTACATCCTGCAGTTGTACGGCAGCATTCCTCAGGTCATCGGCTAAACCATGTCACTGCTAGCGCTGACCGATACGCAGATCAGCACCTGGGTGGCGACGTTCATGCTGCCGCTGTTTCGCGTCGGCTCCTTGCTGATGGTCATGCCGGTGTTTGGCACGACCCTGTTGCCCCGGCGCATCCGCCTGTATTTCGCCTTGGCCATTACCGTGGTCATCGCGCCGGGCCTGCCACCGATGCCCCCGGTGAATCCCCTGGATTTGAGCGGGCTGTTGCTGATTGCCGAGCAGATTCTCATCGGTGCGGTGATGGGCTTTTCCTTGCAGCTGTTCTTCCAGGCCTTTGTGGTCGCCGGGCAAATCGTCGCCATCCAGATGGGCATGGGCTTCGCTTCCATGATCGACCCGGCCAACGGTGTATCGACGGCGGTGATCGGGCAGTTTTTCACCATGCTGGTGACGCTGCTGTTCCTGTCCATGAACGGTCATCTGGTGGTGTTCGAGATCCTCACCGAGAGTTTCACCACGTTGCCGGTGGGTGGCGGCCTGATGGTCAATCACTACTGGGAACTGGCTGGCAAGCTCGGCTGGGTGCTCGGTTCGGCGTTGTTGCTGGTGCTGCCGGCGATCACCGCGTTGCTGGTGGTCAACATCGCGTTTGGCGTCATGACCCGGGCGGCGCCGCAACTGAATATTTTCTCTGTCGGCTTCCCGCTGATCCTGGTGCTTGGGCTGTTCATTGTCTGGGTCGGGCTGGCGGACATTCTCAACCAGTATCAACCGCTGGCCACTGAGGCCTTGCAGTTGTTACGTGAAATGGCGCGGGCGAGCTGAGTCATGGCTGAGAGCGAAAGCGGTCAGGATAAAACAGAAGACCCCACGGAGAAGCGCAAGCAGGACTCCCGTGAAAAGGGTGAGATAGCCCGGTCCAAGGAACTCAACACCCTGGCGATCATGCTGGTCGGTGCCTCGGCGTTGCTGATTTTTGGCGGCGCCATGGCACAGGACATGATGGAGCTGATGCGCATCAATTTCTCGCTGCCGCGGGAAGTGATCCTGGATCAGCGCTCCATGGCCACCTACCTGATGCGCTCGGGGCAAATTGCCCTGTGGTCGATCCAGCCGGTGATGATCACGTTGGTACTGGCCGCCATCATCGGTCCGATTTCCCTGGGTGGCTGGCTGTTCGCGGCGAGTTCCATGGAGCCCAAATTCAGCCGCTTGAATCCCGGTCCAGGCCTCAAGCGCATGTTCTCGACCAAGTCGCTGGTCGAACTGCTCAAGGCCCTGGCCAAGTTCATCATCATCCTGTTCGTGGCGCTGGCGGTACTGTCGTCGGACATCGATGACCTGCTGCGCATCGCCCATGAGCCCCTGGACATGGCGATTATTCACAGCCTGCAAGTGGTGGGCTGGAGCACCCTGTGGATGGCGTGCGGGCTGATCCTGATCGCTGTGGTGGATGTGCCGGTGCAGCTCTGGGAAAGCCACAAGAAACTGCTGATGACCAAGCAGGAAGTGCGTGACGAGCATAAGGATCAGGAGGGGCGGCCAGAGGTCAAGCAGCGGATTCGACAGCTGCAACGCGAGATGTCCCAGCGGCGGATGATGGCTGCCATTCCCGAGGCCGACGTGGTCATCACCAACCCGACGCACTACGCCGTGGCCCTCAAGTACGACCCGGAAAAAGGTAATGCGCCGGTATTGCTGGCCAAGGGCAGCGACTTCCTGGCCCTGAAGATCCGCGAGATCGCAGCGGCCAACGAGATCTTGCTGTTGGAGTCGCCGGCGCTGGCGCGGTCGATCTACTACTCCACCGAACTTGAGCAGGAAATTCCCGGCGGGCTCTACCTGGCGGTCGCGCAGGTGCTGGCTTACGTTTATCAGATTCGCCAGTACCGGGCGGGCAAGGGCAAGCGACCGGATCCGCTAAAGGATGACCTGCCGATTCCGTCGGATTTGCGCCGCGATTCCTGAGTTTCGCATTGCTGCTGATGGCCCCTTCGCGGGCAAGCCCGCTCCCACAGGTTCAACGAAATCTTGTGGGAGCGGGCTTGCTCGCGAAGAGGCCAGTCCAGGCACTACATAACCCCCTGAAAAACTCTGTATTTCTCCCTCTGCAAAAGTTGGAAAGCTTCTTGCAGTAGCCGCTCTGCGCCTGCTTCGGGCGTCAAAAGTTTGCTTTAAAGGAACGGGGAAAACCGGTGGATCGCTCTCAGTTAATCAACAGTGCCCGCAGCAACATTGCCGACCTCAGTCGAGGCAATCTGGGCGTGCCGCTGTTGCTGCTGGTCATGCTGGCGATGATGATGTTGCCGGTTCCGCCGTTCCTGCTGGACGTGTTCTTCACCTTCAACATTGCCCTGTCCATCGTCGTGCTGCTGGTGTGCGTCTACGCCTTGAGGCCGCTGGATTTTGCGGTGTTCCCGACCATTCTGCTGGTGGCGACGCTGTTGCGCCTGGCCTTGAACGTGGCCTCCACGCGGGTGGTGATGCTCCACGGTCAGGATGGCCATGCCGCCGCCGGCAAGGTGATCCAGGCCTTCGGTGAGGTGGTGATCGGCGGTAACTACGTGGTTGGTATCGTGGTCTTCGCGATCTTGATGATCATCAACTTCGTCGTGGTCACCAAGGGCGCGGGGCGGATTTCCGAGGTGAGTGCGCGTTTCACCCTCGATGCGATGCCCGGCAAGCAAATGGCGATCGACGCCGACCTCAACGCCGGTCTGATCGATCAGGCCCAGGCCAAGGCCCGCCGTTCGGAAGTCGCTCAGGAAGCCGAGTTCTACGGCTCCATGGACGGTGCCAGCAAGTTCGTCCGCGGTGACGCCATTGCCGGCCTGTTGATCCTGTTCATCAACCTGATCGGCGGCATGGCGGTCGGTATCTTCCAGCACGGGATGACCTTCGGCGACGCCGGCAAGGTGTATGCGCTGCTGACCATCGGTGACGGTTTGGTGGCGCAATTGCCATCACTGTTGTTATCGACAGCCGCCGCGATCATGGTGACCCGTGCTTCCGGTTCGGAAGACATGGGCAAGCAAATCAATCGCCAGATGTTCGCCTCGCCCAAGGCGCTGGCGGTGGCGGCGGGCTTGATGGCGGTCATGGGCCTGGTGCCTGGCATGCCGCACTTCTCGTTCCTGAGCATGGCGGCCCTGGCGGCCGGTGGCGCTTACCTGTTCTGGAAAAAGCAGAACGTCGCCAAGGTGCAGGCCCTGCAAGAGGTCAAACGCCAGCAGGAGTTGCTGCCGTCGCCGGCCCGCGCCCAGGAAACCAAGGAGCTTGGCTGGGATGACGTGACACCCATCGACATGATCGGCCTGGAGGTGGGTTATCGCCTGATTCCGTTGGTGGACCGCAACCAGGGCGGCCAGTTGCTGGCGCGGATCAAGGGCGTGCGCAAGAAGCTGTCCCAGGACCTGGGCTTCCTGATGCCGACCGTACATATCCGCGACAACCTCGACCTGGCGCCCAGTGCCTATCGCCTGACCCTCATGGGGGTGATCCTGGCCGAAGCGGAGATTTACCCGGATCGCGAACTGGCGATCAACCCGGGGCAGGTCTACGGCACGCTCAACGGCATTACCGCCAAAGATCCGGCTTTCGGCCTGGAGGCGGTCTGGATCGAAATCAGCCAGCGCGCCCAGGCGCAATCCCTCGGTTATACGGTGGTCGATGCCAGTACCGTAGTGGCTACCCACTTGAACCAGATTCTCTACAAGCATTCCAGTGAGCTGATCGGTCACGAAGAAGTGCAGCAGCTCATGCAATTGCTGGGCAAAAGCTCGCCGAAACTGGCCGAGGAGCTGGTGCCGGGCGTGGTTTCGCTGTCGCAGCTGCTCAAGGTGCTGCAAGCGCTGTTGGCCGAACAAGTGCCGGTGCGCGATATCCGCAGCATTGCCGAGGCCATCGCCAACAATGCCGCCAAGAGTCAAGATACCGCCGCGCTGGTGGCTGCCGTGCGGGTTGGCGTATCCCGTGCAATCGTGCAAAGCATTGTAGGCACTGAGTCGGAGCTGCCAGTTATCACGCTGGAGCCAAGGTTGGAACAGATATTGCTCAATAGTCTGCAAAAGGCCGGGCAAGGCTCGGAAGAGGGCGTTCTGCTGGAGCCAAGCATGGCTGAGAAGCTGCAACGCTCGCTGATTGACGCAGCGCAGCGCCAGGAGATGCAAGGTCAGCCGGTGATTCTGCTGGTGGCCGGTCCGGTTCGCGCGATGCTCTCGCGATTTGGTCGGCTCGCAGTCCCGGGTTTGCACGTGTTGGCTTACCAGGAAATCCCTGACAACAAGCAAGTGACCATCGTTGCGACAGTAGGGCCCAACGGCTGAGGTAGTGGTTTATGCAAGTTAAGCGTTTTTTCGCCGCCGATATGCGTCAGGCCATGAAGCTGGTTCGCGATGAGCTGGGCGCTGATGCCGCCATCATTGGCAACCGCCGGATCGCCGGGGGCGTCGAACTGACGGCAGCGCTGGATTACAAGTTGTCGGCGCTGGCGCCGCGGGTTCCGAACATGGAACTCGAAGACGAGCTGCGCAAGACTCAGTCGCGGATCGTCACTGCCCAGGCGGAATTGAGCCTGCGTGGCGACGGCGAGAGCGACAATGCGACCAATCGCCAGTTGTTCGCGGGCTTGCCGCTCACCGCAGCCGAGCCGTTGATCGAGCCCACCTACGCCGAGCCCCGTCGCCCCGCACCGGCTGCTGCACCAGCGTCCGGTGGCGTGGACCCGCGCGCATTCGACTCGATGCGTTTCGAGCTCAACAGCCTGCGCGAACTCATGGAAGTCCAGCTCGGCTCCCTGGCCTGGAATCAGCTGCAAGGCAGCCGTCCGGACCAGGCCAACCTCTGGCGTCGCCTGCAACGCATCGGCCTGTCTGGCCCGCTGTCGCGCGACCTGCTGGCGCTGATCAGCGAAATCGAAGAACCTCGTCAGGCCTGGCGCATGTTGCTGGCGCACCTGGCGCGCATGATCGTGACACCGGAAATCGAGCCTCTGGAGGAAGGCGGCGTGATTGCCATGGTCGGCCCGGCCGGCATGGGCAAGACCACCACCCTGGCCAAGCTGGCCGCCCGTTACGTGCTCAAGTACGGCGCGCAGAACATCGCGCTGGTGAGCATGGACAGCTTCCGCATCGGTGCCCAGGAGCAGCTCAAGACCCTGGGGCGCATTCTCAATGTGCCGGTGACCCACGTCGATCCGGGCCAGTCCCTGGTGCAGGCGCTGGAACCCTTGCTGCGCAAGCGCGTGGTGCTGATCGATACCGCCGGCCTGCAGGCCAGCGACCCGGCCTTGCGCATGCAACTCGAAAGCCTGGCCGGTCGTGGCATCCGCTCGAAAAATTATCTGGTCCTGGCAACCACCAGCCAGAAACAGGTTCTAACCGCCGCCTATCATAGTTACAAGCGTTGCGGGCTCGCTGGCTGCATCCTGACTAAACTGGATGAAACGGCTAGTCTGGGTGAGGTGTTGAGCCTTGCCATCAGTCATGAGTTGCCGGTGGCTTACCTGACCGATGGCCCGCGGATCCCGGATGATTTGCATCTGCCGCGTCGTCACCAGTTGGTCAGTCGCGCCGTGAGCGTGCAAATGCAGGAAGAACCCAGCGAAGAAGCCATGGCTGACATGTTCGCTGACATCTACCACAGCCCGACCAAGCAGGTTGGCTGAGGTAAAAATGAACAGTTTTTGTACCTACATCGATGGTCTGCCATGCATTGTTCCGTTTGTGAACGCGCAGCCAGTAATGTGGCCTCCGTCTATGCAAGACAAGGTAAAGAAATAACATGGGCAGCATGCATCCCGTACAGGTGATCGCGGTGACCGGCGGCAAAGGTGGCGTCGGGAAAACTAATGTGTCAGTGAACTTGTCCCTGGCTCTGGCTGAGCTTGGCCGGCGCGTCATGCTGTTGGACGCCGACCTGGGACTGGCGAACGTTGACGTTCTGCTGGGCCTGACACCCAAACGTACCCTGGCCGACGTGATCGAAGGCCGCTGCGAACTGCGCGATGTACTGCTGCAGGGACCCGGTGGCATCCGAATCGTTCCGGCCGCATCCGGCACTCAGAGCATGGTGCATCTGAGCCCCGCGCAACACGCCGGCCTGATCCAGGCCTTCAGCGATATCGGCGACAACCTCGACGTATTGGTGATCGATACCGCGGCGGGCATTGGTGACTCGGTAGTCAGTTTCGTTCGCGCAGCCCAGGAAGTGCTGCTGGTGGTGTGCGACGAGCCGACCTCGATCACTGACGCCTACGCATTGATCAAACTGCTTAACCGTGACTACGGCATGAACCGCTTCCGGGTCCTGGCCAACATGGCCCAGAGCCCGCAGGAAGGGCGCAACCTGTTCGCCAAGTTGACCAAGGTCACGGATCGCTTCCTCGACGTCGCCCTGCAATACGTCGGCGCGGTGCCCTACGACGAAAGTGTGCGCAAGGCCGTGCAAAAGCAGCGCGCCGTCTACGAGGCCTTCCCGCGTTCCAAGTGCTCGCTGGCCTTCAAGGCCATCGCACAGAAGGTCGATACCTGGCCGCTGCCTGCCAACCCGCGCGGGCACCTGGAGTTTTTCGTCGAGCGGCTCGTGCAGCAGACAGCAGGACCGGTTCTATGACGGCAAGCGGTTACAACCTCTACAAAAAATCGGCGCGTGATGCGCAATACGAGCTGATCGAGCGTTACGCGCCGCTGGTTAAACGCATTGCCTACCACTTGTTGGCGCGCCTGCCGGCCAGTGTCCAGGTCGAAGACCTGATCCAGGCCGGGATGATCGGCCTGCTTGAAGTGTCGACCAAATATGACGCCAGCAAAGGCGCCAGTTTCGAGACGTACGCGGGCATTCGAATCCGCGGCGCCATGCTCGATGAAGTGCGCAAGGGGGACTGGGCGCCACGTTCGGTTCACCGCAATACACGCATGGTCAGCGACGCCATTCGCTCGATTGAAGCTAAAACCGGCCGTGACGCTAAAGATCACGAAGTTGCGGCCGAACTCCAATTGAGTCTCGACGATTACTACGGGATTTTGAACGACACCCTGGGCAGCCGGCTGTTCAGTTTCGACGATCTGTTGCAGGACGGCGAACACGAAGGGCTGCACGAGGATGGCGCGAGTGCTCATATCGAACCGTCACGCGATCTGGAAGATGAACGCTTCCAGGCTGCGCTGGCGGATGCGATTGCCAATTTGCCGGAGCGTGAGCGACTGGTGTTGGCGCTGTACTACGACGAAGAGTTGAACCTCAAGGAAATCGGTGAGGTCCTGGGAGTCAGCGAATCTCGGGTCAGCCAGTTACACAGCCAGTGCGCGGCCCGTTTGCGGGGGCGTTTGGGGGAGTGGCGAGCGCGCTGAAGGCAGTGTGGGGGACACTGCGAACGAGGCAGGTGTGGTGTTGAACTGCGCCGGTCGCGATCTGTTGTGCTCCAGACAGTCATCGAGTGCTTTGCCGGATTGATTGAAGTGGCGCGTCCAGGTGCTGGGCGCGTTTAAGACTGCTTGGAGGTCGAATTGGACAAGAACATGAAAATCCTCATCGTTGATGACTTCTCAACGATGCGGCGGATCATCAAGAACCTGCTGCGTGACCTTGGGTTCACCAACACCGTCGAGGCCGACGATGGCACTACCGCCATTCCGGTGCTCAACAGCGGAAGCATCGACTTTCTGGTAACGGACTGGAACATGCCTGGCATGACCGGTATCGATCTGCTGCGCCACGTGCGTGCCGATGAAAAGCTCAAGCACCTGCCGGTGCTGATGGTGACCGCTGAAGCCAAGCGTGAGCAGATCATCGAAGCGGCCCAGGCCGGCGTTAACGGCTATGTGGTCAAACCCTTCACGGCCCAGGCGTTGAAAGAAAAAATCGAGAAGATTTTCGAACGCATCGGTTGATGAGTGCGCCACGGGGGAGCTATGGGCAATAACGAAACTTCATTGGGCGACTTTGAGTCGACCCTGAAAAAACACGCCGTCGAATTGGTCGCCAGCCTTGAAAAAGGCAAGTTCGGCGACGCGGTGCAATTGATCCATGAGCTCAACCAGACCCGTGACCGCGGCCTGTATCAGGAAGTGGGCAAGCTCACTCGCGAACTGCATAGCGCGATCGTCAATTTCCAGATTGACCCGCACATGCCGCAAGCCGAAGAAGTGTCGCAGATCACCGACGCCACCGAGCGCCTGGGCTATGTGGTCAAGCTGACCGAGGCCGCGGCCAACCGCACCATGGATCTGGTGGAAAGTGCCACGCCGCTGGTCAATGGCCTGGCCGATGAAGCCAAGGTGTTGAGCGCGGACTGGGGGCGCTTCATGCGTCGTGAGGTCGGCGCAGAAGAGTTTCGTGAACTGGCCCGGCGGGTCGACGGGTTCCTGGCGCGCAGCGGCACGGACAATCGCGCGGTGTCGGGCAACCTCAACGACATCCTGCTCGCCCAGGATTACCAGGACCTCACAGGCCAGGTGATCAAGCGTGTGACCCAGTTGGTCACCGAAGTTGAAAGCAACCTGCTCAAGCTCGTGCTGATGGCCAGTCAGGTGGACCGCTTTGCGGGCATCGAACATGACCGCGAAGCGATGCTTGCAGAAAAAGATCCACAAAAACATCTCTCTCAGGGTGAAGGTCCGCAGATTCATGCCGATAAAAGAGAAGACGTTGTGTCCGGTCAGGACGATGTGGACGATTTGTTATCCAGCCTGGGATTTTAGAGTTTTAGAATTTTAGGTTTTTTGGGTTTTTAGACCTGTAGGAGCACCCCCCTTAATGAGCTTCGGCGCCGATGAAGAGATCCTTCAGGATTTCCTGGTTGAGGCCGGCGAGATTCTAGAGCAACTGTCCGAGCAACTGGTCGAGCTGGAAAGCCGTCCGGATGATGCGGATCTGCTCAATGCAATTTTTCGCGGTTTTCACACTGTAAAAGGGGGCGCCGGCTTCCTCCAGCTCAACGAGCTGGTGGAGTGCTGCCACATCGCCGAGAACGTGTTCGACATCCTGCGCAAGGGTGAGCGTCGCGTCGACTCGGAACTGATGGACGTGGTTCTCGAAGCGCTGGACGCGGTGAACAGCATGTTCAGCGAAGTCCGCGAGCGCAGTCCGATCACCGCTGCGACACCTGAATTGCTCGCGGCGCTGGCCCGTCTGGCCGAGCCGCAATCGGCTGACGAAGTGGCGCCTGCGCCCGTCGCCGAAGTGATTGAAGAACCGGTGGCCGAAACCGGTTCCGACGACATCACCGACACCGAATTCGAACAACTGCTGGACTCGCTGAACGCCGTCAAGGCGCAGGCCGAGGCGCCGGCGGCTGCTCCAGCGCCTGCCAGCAATGTCGCCGGCAGCGATGAAATCACCGATGCCGAGTTCGAGTCGTTGCTCGATCAACTGCATGGTAAAGGCCAGTTCGCCGTTGACGCAGTGGTCCCGGCGCCAGCTGCGCCAGAAGCACCGAAAGCGGCAGGCGACAGTTCCGATATTACTGACGACGAATTCGAAGCACTGCTCGACCAACTGCACGGCAAGGGTAACTTTGCTGTCGAGGCACTGGAGTCGGCCATTGCTTGCGTGCCAGCACCTGCCGCGCCAGCCGCCGCAGCGGTCGGCAGCGATCTGATCACCGATCACGAATTTGAATCGCTGCTCGATGAGTTGCACGGCAAAGGCAAGTTCAGCGAAGTCGGCACCGCGACGGTTGCCAGCGGATCGAACACGTCCGTTGCCGCGCCGGCCGCGAAGGCTGCGGCGCCGAAACCGGTGGCCAAGGCACCCGAGCCAAAAGCCGAAACGCCGGCTGCTGCCGCTGCACCTGCTGCTGCCCGGGCCCCGGCCGCGCCACCGGCGGAAAAGCCGGCGAGCGAAGCTGAGACCACCGTACGCGTCGATACTGCGCGTCTCGACGAGATCATGAACATGGTCGGCGAGTTGGTGCTGGTGCGTAACCGCCTGGTCCGCCTCGGCCTCAACAGCGGCGACGAAGCCATGTCCAAGGCCGTGTCGAACCTCGACGTGGTCACCGCCGACCTGCAGACCGCGGTCATGAAGACCCGGATGCAACCGATCAAGAAAGTCTTCGGGCGCTTCCCGCGCCTGGTTCGCGACCTGGCCCGCCAGCTCAAGAAAGAGATCAACCTGGAACTGGTCGGCGAAGAAACCGACCTCGACAAGAACCTCGTCGAGGCCCTGGCCGACCCGTTGGTCCACTTGGTGCGCAACGCGGTCGACCACGGCATTGAGTCGCCGGAAGAACGCGAAGCCTCGGGCAAGGCCCGGGGCGGCAAGGTGATTCTGGCGGCCGAGCAGGAGGGCGATCACATCCTGCTGTCGATCTCCGATGACGGCAAAGGCATGGACCCGAATGTCCTGCGCTCCATCGCGGTCAAGCGCGGGGTGATGGACAAGGATGCGGCCGATCGCCTGAGCGACACCGAATGCTACAACCTGATCTTCGCCCCGGGTTTCTCGACCAAGACCGAGATCTCCGACGTATCGGGTCGCGGCGTGGGCATGGACGTGGTGAAAACCAAGATTTCCCAGCTCAACGGTTCGATCAACATCTACTCGGCCAAAGGCCAGGGTTCGAAGATCGTCATCAAGGTGCCGTTGACCCTGGCGATCATGCCGACGCTGATGGTCATGCTCGGCAACCAGGCCTTTGCGTTCCCGCTGGTGAACGTCAACGAGATCTTCCACCTCGACCTGTCGACCACCAACGTCGTGGACGGCCAGGAAGTGGTGATCGTGCGGGACAAGGCGCTGCCATTGTTCTATCTCAAACGCTGGCTGGTCCGCTCCGCCGCTCACGAAGAGCAGCGCGAGGGCCATGTGGTGATCCTTTCGGTGGGCACGCAGCGGATCGGCTTTGTCGTCGATCAACTGGTAGGCCAGGAAGAAGTGGTCATCAAGCCATTGGGCAAAATGCTCCAGGGAACGCCGGGCATGTCCGGCGCCACCATCACCGGTGACGGCCGCATCGCGCTGATTCTCGATGTTCCGAGCATGCTCAAGCGTTACGCCACACGGCGTATTTGATTCTGGTGGAGCGGGGCGCCTGGCCTCGCTCCATCTAATGGAGTGTTTATGGCAGTCAAAGTCCTGGTGGTGGACGATTCGGGGTTTTTCCGCCGCCGCGTCTCGGAAATTCTTTCAGCGGATTCCAATATCCAGGTCGTCGGCACGGCGACCAACGGCAAAGAGGCGATCGATCAGGCACTGGCCCTCAAGCCCGACGTGATCACCATGGACTACGAGATGCCGATGATGGACGGCATCACCGCCGTGCGGCACATCATGCAACGCTGCCCGACCCCGGTCCTGATGTTCTCCTCGCTGACCCACGAAGGCGCCCGGGTCACCCTCGATGCGCTGGATGCCGGTGCGGTGGACTTCCTGCCGAAGAATTTCGAAGACATCTCGCGCAACCCCGAGAAGGTCAAGCAACTGCTGTGCGAGAAAATCCTGAGCATTTCTCGCAGCAATCGTCGCGTCAGCACTTATAGCGCTCCGGCCCCTGTGGCCGCACCTGCACCAACACCTGCGCCTTCCAGTATCGGCAGTTACGGCAGCAGCGCGCCCGTGCGTGCGGCACCGGCATCGATCCCTGCGCGTACCCATGGTGCCACCGCGTCGTCGCCCGCGCCGAAACGCAAAGCCTACAAACTGGTGGCCATCGGTACGTCCACCGGCGGCCCGGTCGCCCTGCAGCGAGTGTTGACCCAATTGCCGACCAACTTCCCGGCCCCGATCGTGCTGGTTCAACACATGCCGGCCGCCTTCACCAAGGCCTTCGCCGAGCGCCTGGACAAGCTCTGCCGCATCAGCGTCAAGGAAGCCGAGGATGGCGACATCCTGCGTCCAGGCCTGGCGCTGCTGGCGCCGGGTGGCAAGCAGATGATGATCGACGGCCGCGGCGCGGTGAAAATCCTCCCGGGTGACGAACGTCTCAATTACAAGCCCTGCGTGGACATCACCTTCGGTTCGGCGGCCAAGACCTACGGTGACAAAGTTCTGGCGGTGGTCCTGACCGGCATGGGCGCCGACGGCCGCGAAGGCGCGCGCCTGCTCAAGCAGGGCGGCAGTTCGATCTGGGCACAGGACGAAGCCAGTTGCGTGATCTACGGCATGCCGATGGCCATCGTCAAAGCCGAGCTCGCCGACGCGGTGTATAGCCTGGACGACATTGGCAAGCACCTGGTCGAGGCCTGTATCTGATGGATGTTCTAAGCCTGATCGGCATCATCATGGCCTTCGTCGCCATCATCGGCGGCAACTACCTCGAAGGCGGTCACCTCGGCGCCCTGGCCAACGGCCCGGCAGCGCTGATCGTGCTCGGCGGCACCATTGGCGCCGCGCTCCTGCAATCGCCGATGAGCGCCTTCAAACGCGCCATGCAGATCCTCGCCTGGATCCTGTTCCCGCCCCGTGTCGACCTGGCCGGTGGCATCGACCGCGTAGTGAACTGGAGCCTGACCGCCCGCAAGGAAGGCCTGCTCGGCCTTGAAGGCATCGCCGACGCCGAGCCCGACAACTACGCGCGCAAAGGCCTGCAACTGCTGGTCGACGGCGCCGAGCCGGAAGCGATCCGCAGCATTCTGGAAGTGGATTTCTACACCCAGGAAAGCCGCGATGTCGAAGCTTCGAAGGTCTTCGAAAGCATGGGCGGTTACGCGCCGACCATCGGCATCATCGGTGCGGTGATGGGCCTGATTCACGTCATGGGCAACCTGGGTGATCCGTCGCAACTGGGTAACGGCATCGCCGTGGCCTTCGTCGCCACCATCTATGGCGTGGCCAGTGCCAACCTGGTGCTGCTGCCGATTGCCGCCAAACTCAAATCCATTGCGTTGCGCCAGTCGCGTTATCGCGAAATGCTGCTGGAAGGGCTGCTGTCGATCGCCGAAGGTGAAAACCCTCGCTCCATTGAGTTGAAGCTCCAGGGCTTCATGGATTAAGGGAATAAGCTCATGGCTCGCCGTCGCCAGCATGAAGAACACGTCAACCACGAACGCTGGCTGGTGTCCTACGCGGACTTCATCACCTTGCTGTTCGCCTTTTTCGTGGTGATGTACTCGATCTCTTCGATCAACGAAGGCAAGTACAAGGTCATTTCCGAAGCGCTGATCGGCGTCTTCACCGATTCCGATCGTTCGCTCAAGCCGATCCCCATCGGTGACGAGCGGCCGAAGACCGTGACCCCGGCCAAGCCGCTGGTCAAGGACAGTGACCAGGTCGATGCCGGTGTCGCGGGCGCCAGCGATCCACTGAAAAGCATCGCCGACGACATCAGCGCGGCGTTCGGCGACCTGATCAGCTCCAACCAGATGACCGTGCGCGGCAACGAGTTGTGGGTCGAGATCGAGCTCAATTCCAGCCTGTTGTTCGGCAGCGGCGACGCCATGCCCAGCGACATCGCGTTCAACATCATCGACAAGGTCGCGGCGATCCTGAAGCCGTTCGACAACCCGATTCATGTCGAAGGTTTCACCGACGATCAGCCGATCCGCACCGCGCAGTATCCGACCAACTGGGAGCTGTCGTCGGCCCGCTCGGCCAGCATCGTGCGCATGCTGGCGATGCAAGGGGTGAACCCCGGTCGCCTGGCTTCGGTGGGCTATGGCGAGTTTCAGCCGGTGGCCAACAACGCCACCGCTGAAGGCCGCGCACGCAACCGTCGCGTGGTGCTGGTGGTGTCGCGCAACCTCGATGTTCGCCGCAGCCTGACCGGCACCGGAACCGCCCATGCGCAACCGGATGCCGCATTGAAGCGTGCTGGCACACAAACTGCACCGACCCCGGTCAAGTCGCCGGTACGAGAGAACGCCGTCAATTCTCCGTCACCGGCATTAACACGTTGAGCTATTTCTCGGTCGATCCATTCGGTCGGGAGGAACAATCCGAATGAGAGTCTGGGCAGTCGCCAATCAAAAGGGTGGTGTCGGTAAAACCACTTCCTCCATCGCTTTAGCCGGTTTACTGGCGGAGGCGGGCAAGCGCGTGGTCGTGGTCGATCTCGACCCCCACGGCTCGATGACCAGCTACTTCGGCTACGATCCCGACGCCCTGGAGCACAGCAACTACGACCTGTTCCTGCACAAGGGCAGCGTGCCGCAAGGCCTGCCGGGTCAACTGCTGCTGTCGACCAGTGATGAACGCATCTCCCTGTTGCCCTCCAGCACCGCGCTGGCCACCCTTGAGCGCCAGTCGCCGGGGCAGAGCGGTTTGGGCCTGGTGATTGCCAAGAGCCTGGCGCAACTGTGGCAGGACTTCGATTACGCGGTGATCGACAGCCCGCCATTGCTCGGCGTGCTGATGGTCAATGCCTTGGCAGCGAGCCAGCAACTGGTGATCCCGGTGCAGACCGAACACCTGGCGGTCAAGGGTCTGGAGCGCATGGTCAACACCTTGGCGATGATCAACCGCTCGCGCAAACAGGCGTTGCCATTCACCATCGTGCCGACCCTGTTTGACCGACGCACCCAGGCGTCCCTCGGGACGTTGCGCGTGCTGCGCGACAAATTCCCCGAGGAAATCTGGCAGGGCTACATCCCGGTGGACACGCGCCTGCGCGATGCCAGCCGCGCCGGTCTGACGCCTTCGCAGTTCGACGGCAAGAGCCGTGGCGTTCTGGCTTATCGCGCGTTGCTCAAGCATCTGCTGGCGGCGCAACTTGTTGCGCAGGTGGCGTGACATGACCCCGACCCCTGTAGGAGCGAGCATGCTCGCGATGGTCGTCAACGATGACGCGGGAAACCTGACACCCCGTGGCGCTCTCAGGTTCATCGCGAGCATGCTCGCTCCTACAGGTGCGTGCTCATGAACCGGCCATTGAAGACCACTTCGCGCCCGCAACTGGCATTGCAGTCCTACCTGGACAGCTTGCTGCAGGACGTGACTGAGGAGCTGACGCCGCCAGTAGAGGCGGTGGTCGAGGAGATCGCAGCCGAAGCCGTATTGGACGAGTTTCAGGCTGCGGTACTCGAAGAGCAGGCTCGCGATTCCCGCACAGCGACGGTCAATGCCGCCCCGGTACAGGCATCGGTAGTGCCATCGGCCAAGGCTCCCGTTGCCTTTGCCGTGGCCGAAGCCCCAGCACCCGTCATGGCGCCGGTGTCCACCATCGCTCCGCTGCTGCAAGCGCTGGTGCCGCCACCGGTCGAGGTGCCGCCAGCACTGGAGCCCGACGTCGTCGAGGTACAGCAGACGCTGGTGCCTCCCGTCGTCGAAGTGCATCTACCACCGAGCAACACGCCGCCCCCGGTTGAGTCAGACGGTCGTCCGTCCTGGGCTGCCGAACCCTTCGAATGCCTGCTGTTCGATGTCGCCGGTTTGACCCTGGCGGTGCCGCTGGTGTGCCTGGGGTCGATTTACTCACTGGCCGGTCACGAGCTGACGCCGTTGTTCGGCCAGCCGGAATGGTTCCTGGGCATCCTGCCGAGCCAGGCCGGCAACCTCAAGGTGCTCGATACCGCGCGCTGGGTCATGCCCGACCGTTACCGCGACGATTTCAAGCAGGGCCTGCAATACGTGATTTCGGTGCAGGGCTACGAATGGGGGCTGGCGGTGCATCAGGTCAGCCGCTCGTTGCGTCTGGACCCGAATGAAATCAAATGGAGAAGCCATCGAGGTCAGCGGCCATGGCTCGCCGGCACGGTGATTGAACACATGTGCGCCTTGCTCGATGTCGCCTCACTTGCCGAGTTGATCGCCAGCGGCGGCGCCAGGCAGATGTCTGGCGGCAAGCCGGGCCAAAAACCGACATCAGTCAAATAAACAAAACAGGCGACGTCACCCTGATGGCGTTGCACGGAACACACACCGCCAGGGCGGTTTCTTGAGGGGCTGGGTATGAATGACAAGGCAACGGCGGCAAAGGGTTCCGAAGATCCGATCCTGCAATGGGTCACCTTCAAGCTGGACAACGAGACCTACGGCATCAACGTGATGCGCGTCCAGGAAGTCCTGCGCTACACCGAAATCGCCCCGGTCCCGGGTGCCCCGAGCTACGTGCTGGGCATCATCAACCTGCGCGGCAACGTCGTCACCGTGATCGACACCCGCCAGCGCTTCGGCCTGATGAATGCCGAGATCAGCGACAACACCCGTATCGTCATCATCGAAGCCGACAAGCAGGTGGTCGGGATCATGGTCGACAGCGTGGCCGAAGTGGTTTACCTGCGTCAGTCGGAAATCGAAACCGCGCCGAACGTGGGTAACGAAGAGTCCGCCAAGTTCATTCAAGGCGTGTGCAACAAGAACAACGAACTGCTCATCCTGGTCGAGCTCGACAAGATGATGAGCGAAGAAGAATGGTCGGAACTGGAGAGTATCTGATTGATTCTCGAGGTTGCGGTCATTGTCCTGTTCCTGTTTTGGGCAGGCACGCTGGCGATGTTCCTGGCGTACATTCGCGGTCAAAAACAGATCGCCGCGCAACAGGCCAAGGGTGATGCGCTGCGTGATCAGCGCATCAAGGACCTGGCCAAGCGCGTCGACGACTACCAGAACGGCAATGTGTGCATGGGCGAAGACCTGCATGAACTGCGGGCGATCGTGGCGCCGTTGCCGGACAAACTCGCCCAGCTGGAACAGCGTGATCCTTCAAGCCTGTCGTTCGCCCAGGCGGCGCGACTGGTCGGGATGGGCGCCAGCGTCAACGAACTGACCCAGTCCTGCGGCTTGACCCAGGCTGAGGCGGAGTTGATGAGCAAACTGCACAAGAACTGAGTGTTGCTATCCGGCTGAAATCGCTTTCGTCGGAACGCCGCCCGGAGCAAGCCCGCTCCCACACTGGATCAATGTCGTACACAAAATTTGTGTTCACAGAAGACCAAATGTGGGAGCGGGCTTGCTCGCGAAGGCGTCCTCGAATGCGCAGCAATCTTCCCCGCGATCCGACTCATTCCTCCCTATCCTCAGACAGGGATTACGCTGTCGTAGTCTCCTGCCTATAACATTCTCAGATCCCACCGTCTTGTGATCGCAACCAGCGATCAGTAGTTTGATCTGCTCAAACATACACAGTGCCAGGAAGGCTTATGATCGACATTTTGCGTGGTACACCGCTGTGGGTTTATGCGGTGTTTTTTATTCTGAGTTACTACGGCGTCATCGCCTGTTTCAGGAGCCACGTATCGAAAAGGTCATTGCAGATATCACCCGTGATATTCGTGGCTTTGTCCCTCGCATCGCTCAATCCCTCCCAGGAAATTGCAATCCAGCTTTCAGTCTATGCATTGGGATTGTTGGCGGGGTGGTTGCTGGCACTGCGTTTTTTCTCGTACAACAATGTGCAGTGCGAGGGGCAACATCTGGTTCTACCCGGTACGATCAAGGTGCTGATTGTGTATTGGGGCTTTTTTGCCTGGCGTTATTACGAAGGTTACCAGGCGGCCATGTACCCGGAACTGGCCAATGAAATGTCGGCGGTTGCAGGGGCGGCGCTGGGGGCAGGGCTCATCAATGGTTTGATTGTTGGTCGCAGTTTCAAGCTATTGCGTTTCGTAGGAGCTGGCTTGCCAGCGAAGGCGGCTAAATGATCGGTGCAATATTCAAGTTCGCATTCGCCGGCAAACTGGCTCCTACATAACGGGTTCGTAAGCTCAATAATCATCCCCGCGCTCGGTGATGTCCTTCTCGACCATCAGCGCATCCGGATCCTGCCCCGCCGGAACCTTCCCCTTCAAACTCCACGCAAACGCAATGATTTCGGCAATCGTCAGATAGAGCTCCTGCGGAATGCTGTCCCCCAGCTCCATCCGCGCCAGCAATCTCACCAGCTCGGCATTTTCATAGATCGGCACTTCGCAGTCGCGGGCAATCCGCAGGATTTCTTCCGCCAGCGCTTCGTCGCCCTTGGCGGCGAGGGTGGGGGCGTGGCTGCCGTCGTATTTGAGAGCGATGGCCTGGCGTGGGGTGTTGGGGTTTTTCATGCGGTTTCGTCGACCCAGCGTTGTTCGAGGCGGGTTTGCGGGCCTTGGGGCGGTGTGCCGAGGTGGCAATCCAGGTCGCCGACGTTCAGGCCGGCGGACAGCAGGCGCTCGCGTAGCCCGCTCAGATGGCTTTCGATCAGGCTGGCGGTGTAAGGCCGTTCGGCCCAGAGCTGGCTTGAGAGGCTGCCCTTGATCAGTTGCGCCTGGATTTGCAGCGGCCCCAAAGGCTCCATGGCGAAGGCCAGTTCCACACGCCACAGCAGCTGCTTGGGCTCGCGTTCTTCGCGACGTTCCTTCGGCTGTTCTTTTTCGGGCGCATCCTCACGCTGGAACTTGACCTGCAAGGGCACGATGTCCTGCATGTTGCGCATCGGGATTTCCAGTTGCCAGGTGCTCATCAGCCGTCCGTCGGCGGTTACGCCGGTCTGTTCCAGGCTCGACAGTTGATGGCTTTGCAGGCGTGAAACCGCGGCGGCGGCCAGGCGCAGCAGGTGGTCGAGGTCGTTTTCACCCTCGGCGCTTTGCAGTAGGCGCTCGGGCAGCGGGAAACCGCTCGGCGACGGCTTGGCACTGACCTGGCCGAGCATGCCCAGGGCATTGCGGACAAAATTCGGCATGGCCTGGGCCAGGGTGTTGGCGGCGATGATCGCGCCGAGGCTGGTGTTGGCCGGCAAGCCCTGACTCAATTGCGCAACCAGTTTGAGCAGGTCGCCTTTCATGTCCGGCGCGAGCGTCGGGTTTTGCCCGGTGAGCAGTTTGCTTTCGAGAAATACACCGCTGCTGGCCAGGGCCTGGGCCAGCCCCTTGGGGGTGCTCAACTGTTGAGCATCCGGCAGGCCGGCGAGCAACCGGGCAGCGGCACTGCGCAATTCAACGGATGTCTGGTCCGAGGGCGGCAGGTTTTGCAGGAGCTTGAGCAAGCCATCCAGCGATCCCTGGCGGCTTTGCTGGTCGACCAGTTGCCGGGTCACCGCCAGTTGTTCCTGTCGGCTGCTCAGGGGCACGAATTTCACGGTCTGGGCGTCCTGCACCTGAGCGCTCAACAAGGTGCCGATGCGCAAGGGTTGCGGGCTGTCGATGTTCAGGGTGCTGCCGCTCAGTGCAGTGTTGAGCAGGCCCACCATCGAGCGAAATACCATGGGCTGGCCGGGCACCTGGGGCAGCACTTGCGAGGTCAGCACTTTGCCCTGCAGCAGGGTGCCAACGGGCAGTTGCGCGGTGTCGAGGCGGGTGAGGGTCGCGACATTGGAGGCAATGGCCTGTTGCACCGTCACGGCCAGGTTGCCGGCCGAGGGCTGAGTGACGATCAGCGTGGTGCCCTGGGCCAGCGGTTGATTACTGGTGGTCTGGACCGTGGTCTGGCGGCCGCTGTCGAGGGTGACCTTGAGCAGCATCTGGAAAGTCTGGTCCGCCTGCTTGAGCGACAGTACTTCGGCCTGGGCGGTTTGACCGACGCTGATCAGCCCCTCCACCGGCGTCAGCAACTTGAGCAACTCACCACTGACCACCGGCGGGCGCGAAGTCGCCGGGAGGGTTTGCGGTAGCGGGAGGATGTTCATTTCGCCTGTCATACGCGGTCACAACCTGAGGAAAATGCACTCTTTAGAGTAAGGTCTGGCATGTATAATGCCGCGCCGTTGTATCCAAAAATGGCGAAAACTTTGCAATTGTTTGACGCAGCTCTCTAGAACAAGACGTCATTGCATCTATGCTGCATCTCTTTAACGGCCGCGCCAGAGCCGACTTGAACCGTATAAGGCCCGTGAACCCTTGACCAGTCCTGTCCTGCAAACCGTTGCCCTTGCCTGTGAGCGAGACCTTCGGCTGCTCTTCGAAAATCTCGATTTGCGACTGGCCAGTGGCGAAATGGTACAAATCAGCGGCCCCAACGGCAGCGGCAAGACCAGCCTGTTGCGCCTGCTCTCGGGGCTGATGCAGCCGACCGCCGGTCAAGTGCTGCTCAACGGCCAGCCGCTGAACGAACAACGCGGTGAGCTGGCGCGCAACCTGCTGTGGATCGGCCACGCGGCCGGGATCAAGGATTTGCTGACGCCGGAAGAGAACCTGAGCTGGCTGTGCGCCTTGCATCATCCGGCGACCCACGAGGCGATCTGGCAGGCGCTGGCCGCGGTCGGCCTGCGTGGTTTCGAGGATGTTCCCTGTCATACGTTGTCCGCTGGTCAGCAGCGTCGCGTCGCGCTGGCGCGTCTATATCTGGACAGTCCGCCGCTGTGGATCCTCGATGAACCCTTTACCGCCCTCGACAAGCAGGGCGTGGCACAGCTTGAATCTCATCTGGCCGGCCACTGCGAACGCGGCGGCATGGTGGTGTTGACCACCCACCACACGCTGAGCCGGATGCCGGCCGGTTATCGCGACATCGATCTGGGGAGCTGGGCCGTATGAGTGTTTTCGGCCTGTTGGTCGCCCGCGAAGCTCGTCTGCTGTTCCGCCGTCCGGCGGAACTGGCCAATCCGCTGGTGTTCTTCGCGATCGTCGTTTCGCTGTTCCCGCTGGCGGTCGGCCCCGAGTCTCAATTGTTGCAAACCTTGTCTCCGGGGCTGGTCTGGGTCGCGGCACTTTTATCGGTCCTGCTCTCGCTGGACGGGCTTTTCCGCAGTGATTTCGAGGATGGATCGCTTGAACAGTGGGTCCTTTCGCCGCACCCCCTGGCTCTTCTGGTTTTGGCCAAGGTGCTGGCACACTGGGCTTTTTCCGGCCTGGCACTGGTTTTGCTCGCGCCCTTGCTGGCGCTGATGCTCGGTTTGCCTGCCGCCTGTCTGCCAGTGTTGCTGCTTTCGTTGCTGCTCGGTACACCGGTACTGAGTCTGCTCGGTGCGGTGGGCGCGGCGCTGACGGTGGGCTTGAAGCGTGGTGGCCTGTTGTTGGCACTGCTGATTCTGCCGTTGTACATCCCGGTGTTGATCCTTGGCAGTGGCGCCTTGCAGGCCGCCTTGCAGGGGATGCCGGCGACCGGTTATCTCCTGTGGCTTGGCAGCCTGACCGCCCTGGCGATAACCCTGACACCTTTTGCAATAGCTGCTGGCCTGAAGATCAGCGTCGGCGAATAATAATGAGGCCTGGTTATTTTTTAACCACTTCTTTTGAAGAAAGGCAGGCCCTGGCTCTTCATAGTAAAGAGCAACCGTGACGGAAACATAGTATGAACTGGACGTGGTTTCACAAGCTTGGCTCGCCCAAATGGTTTTACGGCATCAGCGGCAAACTGCTGCCCTGGCTGAGCGTCGCGGCGTTGCTGCTGATCAGCGTTGGCGTGGTCTGGGGCCTGGCCTTCGCGCCACCGGACTACCAGCAGGGCAACAGCTTTCGCATCATCTATATCCACGTTCCGGCCGCCATGCTGGCGCAGTCCATCTACGTGATGCTGGCGGTATGCGGCATCGTCGGCCTCGTGTGGAAGATGAAACTGGCCGACGTCGCCCTGCAATGCGCGGCGCCCATCGGTGCCTGGATGACCGCCGTGGCGCTGGTCACCGGGGCGATCTGGGGCAAGCCGACCTGGGGCTCGTGGTGGGTCTGGGATGCACGCCTTACGTCCATGCTTATCCTGCTTTTCCTGTACTTCGGTCTCATTGCGCTGGGCAACGCGATCAGCAATCGTGACAGCGCGGCCAAGGCCTGTGCGGTGCTGGCGATCGTCGGCGTGATCAACATCCCGATCATCAAATACTCGGTGGAGTGGTGGAACACCCTGCACCAGGGCGCGACCTTCACCCTCACCGAAAAACCGGCGATGCCGGCCGAAATGTGGCTGCCACTGCTGCTCACGGCGTTGGGTTTCTACTGTTTCTTCGGCGCGGTGCTGTTGCTGCGCATGCGTCTTGAAGTGCTCAAGCGCGAAGCCCGGGCCAGTTGGGTCAAAACCGAAGTGGAAAACAGCCTGGAGGTCGCTCGATGAGCTTTGCTTCATTCGGCGACTTCATCGCCATGGGTCATCATGGCCTGTATGTCTGGTCAGCCTATGGTATCTGCCTGGCGGTTCTGACCCTCAACGTGGCGGCGCCGATCCTGGCCCGCAAGCGGTATCTGCAACAAGAGGCGCGTCGTCTGCGCCGGGAGAACGGCAAGTGAATCCGCTGCGCAAAAAGCGTCTTATCATCATTCTCGCGATCCTCGTCGGGGTCGGCGCTGCCGTCGGCCTGGCCCTGAGCGCCCTGCAGCAGAACATCAACCTGTTTTACACACCGACCCAGATCGCCAACGGCGAGGCCCCGCAGGACACGCGCATTCGTGCCGGCGGCATGGTCGAGGCCGGTTCCTTGCAGCGCTCCGGCGACTCACTGGACGTGAAGTTTGTCGTCACCGACTTCAACAAATCCGTGACCATCACTTATCGCGGCATCCTGCCGGACCTGTTCCGCGAAGGGCAGGGCATCGTCGCCCTGGGCAAGCTCAACGCTGACGGCGTGGTGGTGGCCGATGAAGTGCTGGCCAAGCACGACGAGAAATACATGCCGCCGGAAGTGACCAAGGCCTTGAAAGACAGCGGCCAGTCGGCACCTACACCTGCGAAAGAGGGTTAACCGATGACATCTGGAATATTTATCCCGGAGCTGGGCCACCTGGCCATGATCCTGGCGCTGTGTTTCGCGCTGGTTCAGGCCGTGGTGCCATTGGTCGGTGCCTGGCGCGGTGACCGTTTCTGGATGAGCCTGGCCCAGCCGGCCGCGTGGGGGCAGTTTGCGTTCTTGCTGTTCGCCTTCGGTTGCCTGACCTACGCCTTCATGGTCGATGACTTCTCCGTGGCTTATGTGGCCAACAACTCCAATAGCGCCTTGCCGTGGTACTACAAGTTCAGCGCCGTGTGGGGTGCCCACGAAGGCTCCCTGCTGTTGTGGGCCTTGATTCTCGGCGGCTGGACCTTCGCGGTGTCGGTGTTCTCCCGGCAGTTGCCGCAGGTCATGCTGGCCCGCGTGCTGGCGGTAATGGGCATGATCAGCATCGGTTTCCTGCTGTTCCTGATCATGACCTCCAACCCGTTCAAGCGCATCCTGCCGCAAGTGCCCACCGACGGTGCCGACCTCAACCCCTTGCTGCAAGACATCGGCCTGATCGTTCACCCGCCGATGCTGTACATGGGCTACGTCGGTTTCTCCGTGGCGTTTGCTTTCGCCATCGCGGCGCTGATGGGCGGTCGCCTGGATGCCGCGTGGGCGCGCTGGTCGCGTCCATGGACCATCGTGGCCTGGGCGTTCCTCGGCATCGGTATCACCCTCGGTTCGTGGTGGGCTTACTACGAACTCGGCTGGGGTGGCTGGTGGTTCTGGGACCCGGTGGAAAACGCCTCGTTCATGCCATGGCTGGTGGGCACCGCACTGATTCACTCGCTGGCGGTCACGGAAAAACGTGGCGTGTTCAAGAGCTGGACCGTGTTGTTGGCCATCGCCGCATTCTCCTTGAGTCTGCTGGGCACCTTCCTCGTGCGTTCCGGCGTGCTGACCTCGGTGCACGCCTTTGCCTCCGACCCGGAGCGCGGGGTGTTCATCCTGATTTTCCTGCTGTTCGTGGTCGGCGGTTCGCTGACCCTGTTCGCCCTGCGCGCGCCGGTGGTCAAGAGCCAGGTCGGCTTCAACCTCTGGTCCCGGGAAACCCTGTTGCTGGGCAACAACCTGGTGCTGGTGGTGGCGGCTTCGATGATCCTGCTCGGCACCTTGTATCCGCTGATTCTGGACGCCATGACCGGCGCCAAGCTGTCGGTCGGCCCGCCGTACTTCAACGCGTTGTTCATCCCGTTGATGGCGTTGCTGATGATGGTGATGGCGGTCGGCGTGATCGTGCGCTGGAAAGACACCCCGGTGAAATGGCTGGTGAGCATGCTCACCCCGGTCCTGCTCGGCAGCGCCGCGCTGGCAGTAGTGGCCGGCGTCGCCTACGGCGATTTCAACTGGGCCGTGCTCGCGACCTTCATGCTCGCCGCCTGGGTATTGCTGGCCGGTGTGCGTGACATCTTTGACAAGACCCGTCACAAGGGCCTGATCAAGGGCCTGCCAACCCTGACCCGCAGCTACTGGGGCATGCAGATCGCGCACTTGGGTATCGCCGTGTGTGCGCTGGGTGTCGTGCTGTCGAGCCAGAACAGTGCCGAGCGCGACCTGCGCCTGGCGCCGGGTGAATCCATGGCCCTGGGCGGCTATCAGTTCGTCTTTGAAGGCGCCAAGCACTTCGAAGGCCCGAACTTCACCTCCGACAAGGGCACCGTGCGGGTGATCCGCAACGGCAAGGAAATCAGCGTGCTGCACCCGGAAAAACGCCTGTATACCGTGCAGAACTCGGTGATGACCGAAGCGGGCATCGACGCCGGTTTCACCCGCGACCTCTATGTCGCCCTCGGTGAACCCTTGGGCAACGGCGCCTGGGCTGTGCGCGTGCATGTCAAACCGTTCGTGCGCTGGATCTGGTTCGGCGGTTTGTTGACCGGCTTCGGCGGGTTGCTGGCGGCGCTGGATCGGCGTTATCGGGTCAAGGTCAAAAGCCGCGTGCGCGAAGCACTGGGCATGTCGGGAGCCACTGCATGAAGCGTTGGTTGATGTTGTTGCCACTGGCGATTTTTCTGGTGGTCGCTGTATTCCTTTACCGTGGGTTGTACCTTCGCCCGGCCGAGCTGCCTTCGGCCATGATCAACAAGCCGTTCCCGGAGTTTTCCCTGCCATCGGTGCAAGGCGACAAGACCCTGACCCGCGCTGACATTCTGGGCAAACCGGCGCTGGTCAACGTCTGGGGCACCTGGTGCATTTCCTGCCGGGTCGAGCACCCGGTGCTGAACAAACTGGCCCAGCAGGGCGTGGTGATCTACGGCATCAACTACAAGGACGTCAACGCCGACGCCTTGAAGTGGCTGACGGACTTCCATAACCCGTATGTGCTGGACATTCGTGACGACGAAGGCTCGCTGGGCCTGAACCTCGGCGTGTATGGCGCGCCGGAAACCTTCTTCATCGACGCCAAGGGCATCATCCGCGACAAGTTCGTCGGCGTGATCGACGAGCAGGTCTGGCGCGAAAAACTGGCGGGCAAGTACCAGGCGCTGGTCGACGAGGCCAAGCCATGAAGCGCTGGATCGCTGCCGTTATCCTGGGCTTGAGCCTGGCGGGGGTGGCCCACGCGGCCATCGATACCTACGAGTTCGCCAAGGAAGAAGATCGCGAGCGTTTTCGCGAGCTGACCAAAGAGCTGCGTTGCCCCAAGTGCCAGAACCAGGACATCGCCGACTCCAACGCACCGATTGCCGCCGATCTGCGCAAAGAGATTTTCCGCATGCTCGGCGAGGGCAAGGACAACCAGCAGATCATCGACTTCATGGTCGACCGCTACGGTGATTTCGTCCGCTACAAGCCTGCGCTGAACGCCAAGACCGCCTTGCTCTGGTTCGGCCCCGCCGGCCTGCTGCTGGGCGGTGTCGTGATCATCGCGGTGATCGTCCGCCGTCGTCGCGTGCAACGCGCCGGCACCCCGGGCTCGCTTTCTGCCGAGGAGCGCTCGCGCCTCGACCACCTGTTGGATAAAACCAAGAATGATTGATTTCTGGCTCGCTGCAGGTCTGCTGCTTCTGGTTGCCCTGAGTTTTCTATTGATCCCGGTGCTGCGCAGCCGTCGCGCCCAGCGCGAAGAGGATCGTACCGCCCTGAACGTCGCGCTTTATCAGGAGCGCGTGGCTGAGTTGCAGACTCAGCAGGAAGAGGGCGTACTCGATGCGGCGCAAATGGACGCCGGTCGCGCCGAAGCCGCCCGTGAATTGCTGGCGGACACCGAGGGCGCTGAAGCGCCGCGGGTGTCGCGTCTGGGCAAACCCTTGCCGTTGCTGGCGGCCATTCTGGTCCCGGTGCTGGGCTTGGGCCTGTATCTGCATTTCGGTGCCAGCGACAAGGTCGAACTGACCCGCGAATTCTCCCAGGCACCCCAGTCGATGGAAGAGATGACCCAGCGTCTGGAGCGTGCGGTCGCCGCTCAGCCGGATTCCGCTGAAGGCATGTACTTCCTCGGTCGTACCTACATGGCTCAGGATCGCCCTGCGGACGCGGCGAAGATGTTCGAACGCACCGTGAACCTGGCCGGTCGCCAGCCCGAACTGCTCGGTCAGTGGGCCCAGGCCCAGTACTTCGCCGATGGCAAGAAGTGGTCGGACAAGGTCCAGGCCCTGACCGACGAAGCGCTCAAGGCCGATCCGAAAGAAGTCACCAGCCTTGGCCTGCTCGGCATTGCTGCGTTCGAAAGCGAGCGATATCAGGACGCCATCGATTACTGGAATCGCCTGTTGGCGCAGTTGCCGCCGCAAGACAAGTCCCGCGAAGCGCTGCAAGGCGGGATTACCCGGGCCACGGAGAAGCTGGTGGCCGGTGGCGGCAAGGTTGCGCAAGCACCGGCAGCCAAGGCCGCGGCGTTGCTCAAGGTCAGCGTCGATCTGGCAGCGGACCTCAAATCCAAGGTCCAGCCTGGCGACAGCGTGTTCATCTTCGCCCGTGCGATCTCCGGTCCTCCGGCCCCGCTGGCGGTCAAGCGCATGACCGTGGCCGACCTGCCGGTGACCGTCGAACTGGGTGATGCCGACGCAATGATGCCGCAATTGAAACTGTCGAACTTCCCTGAAGTCCAACTGGTTGCGCGCATTTCCCGTGCCGGCAAACCGACCGCCGGCGAATGGATCGGTCGCAGCCAACCACTGGCCAGCAGCACCACCGCGCCGCAAACACTGACCATCGACAGCCCGGACAAATAACAGGAAAACGCAATCATGACCGCATTCGCTCGTATCACCCTGCTCAGCGTCGTTATGGGGTTAAGCGCTTGTGCGGTCCAGCAGCCAACGGAACATCAGGCACCACCACCGCCGTTCCCGCCGTCGCAGCCCAGTCCCACGCCTTCGACGTCGCCTGTACCGAGCAAGCCGACCATCCCGGCCAAACCCTCCAAGCCGTTGCCACGCACTTCTGCGAGCTTCGCGCCACCACCTGGGGGGAATAGCCATTGGGATCCGAAGCTTGGGGTGTATGTGCTTGATGACCAGCCCAATACCTTTTATCGCCAGCGTACCTATTATCGCTGGGATAACGGCTGGAGCCGGTCGATCAGTGCTGACGGGCCGTGGGAGGATACTGACATTCACGGTGTGCCGGGTGGGCTGGGGCGGCAATTCGGGCAGTAACGCAATGAGGCGACCTTCGGGTCGCCTTTTTTGTGCCTGTTGAAATGTGATTGCCGGGGGATTGCTGAACCCTGTGGGAGCGGGCTTGCTCGCGAAGGCTTTGTGTCGGGCGGAGTGTTTTTTGATGGTGTACGTATCCATTCCTGCGGTAACGGCCACTTATGGTTTCGCCCTTACGGCGAGTCACTTTTTTTACAAGCGCCTAAAAAAAGTAACCAAAAAAACGCTCGCCCCGAACGTACGGCCCCTCGCCAAGGCTCGGGGTTCCTTCGCTCCGGCATTCATCCGGGGGGCATCGCCTCCGGTCGGCTTCGCTCGACCTCCTCTCGATGTGTTCGGCTGCGCCGAACGGCGCTGCGCGCCTACCCCCGGATGAACACCTCCACTCAGCCTTCCGAGGGGGCGGGTGGATCAAGATCAAAAGCTGCAGGCGAGCTAACGCTCGGCCTGATGAGTGGTGAGAAGCGACGGGGTGGTGTGGGCTACTCTACTTTTGTTTTTCTGTGGGAGCGAGCTTGCTCGCGATGACGGCCTGACAGCCGACCAATCTCCTGCAGATGCATCACAGGTGAACGAACCCAGCAAACAGGCCGGCCGGTAGGCTGCCTCGCTTTTGCTTTGGCTTTGGCTTTTGATCTTCTTGCCCCCTCGAGAGGCCGAGTGGAGGTTCTGCGTAGTGGGCAACCCGGCATGGATGGCGGCGGGCCCACGGAGCAGGACCGGAGCGAGGGCATGCCGAGCTTAAGCGAGGCACCGAACGTCAGGGGCAAGAGCCCTTGGTTACTTGGGGCTCTTCCAAGTAACCCGCCGTAAGGGCGGAACCCTAAGTTGCCGTTACCGCAGCAATGGATATGTACACCCACAAAATAATCATCGCCTGACACAAAGCCTTCGCGAGCAAGCCCGCTCCCACAGGGTTCTTCAGTGGACACCCAATCTGGGTACAACCGCGACCAGATGCAGAAACCTCCAGCTCAACCTTTCACAAAACCTTCATCAAATGGCCCATCCAGTGACATGTGCAAGTCATAGGGCTGACATGCCTCATGCCTAAAGTCTGTTGAACTCAAATACAGCCACGGACGGCTGTTCAACCAGACAGAGAAGCCCATGAACGCAGCTATCCATGTCGATCATCTGAACAAGACCTTTGCGCGCAAAACCGCACTGGTCGACCTCGAACTGACCATCGCGGCCGGTGAGATGGTCGCGCTGATCGGCGCGTCCGGCTCCGGCAAGTCCACTTTGCTGCGCCACCTCGCGGGTCTGGCCTGTTGCGATAAAAACAACGGCGGCAGCATCAAAGTGCTGGGGCGGGAAGTACAGGCGAGCGGACGACTCAATGGCAAGGTGCGCCGCCTGCGCGCCGACATCGGCTACATCTTCCAGCAGTTCAACCTGGTCAACCGATTGAGCGTGCTCGACAACGTGCTGCTCGGTTGCCTGGGGCGCATGCCGCGCTGGCGTGGCAACTTGAGCCTGTTCAATGCCGAGGAAAAGCAGTTCGCCATGGAGTCCCTGGACCGTGTCGGCCTGGCTGACCTGGCGGCACAACGGGCCTCGACCCTGTCCGGCGGCCAGCAACAGCGCGTGGCGATTGCCCGTGCGCTGACCCAGCGGGCCGAAGTAATTCTGGCGGATGAACCGATTGCCTCCCTCGATCCGGAATCGGCGCGCAAGGTCATGGAGATCCTCGCCGACATCAATCGCCGTGACGGCAAGACCGTGGTGGTGACCCTGCATCAAGTCGACTACGCCACCCGTTATTGCCCGCGTGCAGTGGCGCTCAAGGCCGGCCGGATTCATTTCGACGGTCCGGGTTCTCAATTGAGCGGCCAGTTCCTCAACGATTTGTACGGTGCCGACGTCGACACCAGCCTCATGTGTTCCGAGTCATCCCGTCATAGCGAAGCGGCGCCGCGACTGGTGTTGGCGCGCGTGTGATCAACCCCGGATTCCCCCACCGTTCACCCTCAGGAAACCATTCCATGTTGAACCGTATCGGTCGCGTTTTTGCTGGCGCAGCGCTGCTCGCCAGCTGTGTATTGGGCACCGCCCAGGCGGAAGAAAAAGCCATCAACTTCGGCATCATGTCCACCGAGTCTTCGCAAAACCTCAAGAGCATCTGGCAGCCGTTCCTGGATGACATGCAGAAGCAGACCGGCCTGAAGATCAACGCCACGTTTGCCTCTGACTATGCCGGCCTGATCCAGGGCATGCGCTTCAACAAGGTCGATGTGGCCTGGCTGGGCAACAAGGCGGCCATCGAAGCGGTGGACCGCTCCAACGGCGAGATCTTCGCCCAGACCGCTGCCGCCAGTGGCGCCGCCGGTTACTGGAGTGTGCTGATCGTACGCAAGGACAGCCCGATCAACTCGGTTGACGACATGCTGAGAAACGCCAAGAACCTGACCTTCGGCAACGGTGACCCGAACTCCACCTCGGGCTACCTGGTGCCGGGCTATTACGTGTTCGCCAAGAACCACGTCGATGCCGCCACTGCGTTCAAGCGCACCCTCAATTCCAGCCATGAAGTCAACGCGCTGAGCGTGGCCAAGGGGCAAGTGGATGTGGCGACCTTCAACACCGAAAGCTGGGATCGCCTGGAAGTCACCCAGCCGGACAAGGCAGCACAGCTCAAGGTGATCTGGAAGTCGCCGCTGATTCCGGCCGACCCGCTGGTGTGGAGCAAAGCGCTGAGTGACAGCGAGAAAACCAGGATCCGCGATTTCATCTTCAGCTACGGCGACACCGACGAAGAGAAGGCCGTGCTCAAGGGCATGCAACTGGGCAAATTCCTGAAATCCAGCGACGACCAGTTACTGCCGATTCGCCAGCTGGAGCTGTTCAAGCAGCGCACCACGATCAGTGCTGACGACAAGCTGGAAGCTGCGGACAAGGCCAAGAAACTGGCGGATATCGATGCCGAGTTGGCCAAGCTGCAAGAGCGTCTGACCTTGCTGGAAAAGACCAACACCGAGAAGAGCGCGGCCAACGCCGGTTGATCTAACGGCGCGGTAAATGTGGGAGCGGGCTTGCTCGCGAATGCGGACTGACCTTCACCATCAATGTTGACTGACGCACCGCTTTCGCGAGCAAGTCGAATCGTCGCACCGCCGCTCCCACAGGGTTTGCACCAGGCATCACTGAACGCTTTTTAAAGAGAACCTTCATGACCACTCTGCACGCTGAAGCTGTCGGCAAGCGCACCTGGCCGCAGTACCTCGGTTGGGGCCTGTTCCTGGTCCTGCTGGCCTGGGCCTGGCACGGCGCCGAAATGAATCCGATAGCGCTGTACCGCGACTCGGGAAACATGGCGACCTTCGCCGGGGACTTCTTCCCGCCGGATTTCCATGAATGGCGCATGTACCTCAAGGAAATGCTCGTCACCGTACAAATCGCTCTGTGGGGCACGGTGCTGGCGATTGTCTGCTCGGTGCCGCTGGGCATTCTCTGCTCGGAAAACATCACACCGTGGTGGATCCACCAACCGCTGCGCCGGGTGATGGATGCGTTCCGTTCGATCAACGAAATGGTCTTCGCGATGTTGTTCGTGGTGGCCGTCGGGCTGGGACCGTTTGCCGGGGTCCTGGCGCTGTGGATCAGCACCACTGGCGTACTCGCCAAGCTGTTCGCCGAAGCCGTCGAGGCGATTGATCCCGGCCCGGTCGAAGGCGTTCGCGCCACCGGTGCCAGTGCCTTGCAAGAGGTGATCTACGGGGTGATCCCGCAAGTCATGCCGCTGTGGGTGTCCTACGCGCTGTACCGCTTCGAGGCCAACGTGCGCTCGGCGACGGTGGTGGGAATGGTCGGCGCCGGTGGGATCGGGGTGATCCTGTGGGAGAACATCCGCGCCTTTCAGTTCACGCAGACCTGCGCGGTGCTGCTGGTGATCATCGTCATCGTCAGCCTGATCGACATCCTCTCGCAACGCCTGCGCAAGCAGTTCATCTGATTTTTCGGAGGGGTGCCCACGGGCGCTTTTTTTAAAGCATGCAGTTGTCTAGACAAGATGAGCCGGTGTACCGCGAATTGGCCGACATCCTGCGCCGGGAGCTGGCGGATTACCGCGCCGGTGATTTCCTGCCGGGCGAGGTGATGTTGGCCGAGCGCTTCGGGGTCAACCGCCATACCTTGCGCCGCGCCATTGATGAACTGGTGTTCGAGGGCAGCTTGTTGCGTCGCCAGGGCAAGGGCACCCAGGTGCTGGAACGGCCGCTGATTTATTCGATGACCGCCGACAGTGCCTACAGCCAGTCGTTGTCGGCCCAAGGACATGGCGTCGAGGCAGTGCTGCTCAAGCGTCGTTACTGCTTCGCCAGCCGCGAAGAAGCCCAGTATCTGGGCATCGCCGAGATGGCTCCGATGATCGAATTGCAGACTTTGCGCAAGCTCGACAACCAACCGGTCAGCCTGATCCGCCATCGCTACTGCGCCAGTCACGCGCCGCTGCTGGCCGATTACACCGGAGGCTCCCTGCGCAAATACCTGAGCGAACGGGACTTGCCGCTGACCCGCACCCAAAGCCTGATCGGCGCCCGTTTGCCCAACCGCGAAGAAGCCGCGCTGCTGCTGATGCCCCGGCATCTGCCGGCCCTGAGTGTGTTCACCCTTTCCCGCGATCGCGACGGCCGTGCCGTGGAGCTGGCCCAGTCCACCAGCCGTTCGGATCGCTTCCAGTACCAGGTCGTCACCTGATGGAGAACGCAATGCACAACCCTGTTCCTCATACCGAACGGCAGCACTGGATCGGTGTGCTGGCCCGCGCCAGCCGCAGTGAATTGCAGCCTTTCGAAGCCGCTTTGCGCGATGTCGAATACCAACTGATCCGCGCCCCGGAAATCGGCATGACCCTGGTCCGTGGCCGCATGGGCGGTAACGGCGCGCCGTTCAACGTCGGCGAAATGAGCGTGACCCGCTGCGTGGTGCGCCTGGCCGATGGCCGTACCGGCTACAGCTATCTGGCGGGGCGCGACAAGGTCCACGCCGAACTGGCCGCGTTGGCTGACGCGCATTTGCAAGGCGCGCAACAGCGCCATTGGCTGGCGGAAATGATCACGCCGCTGGCGACCGTGCAGGCCGAACGCCGGGCACAGAAAGAGGCGGAAACCGCCGCCACCAAAGTCGAATTCTTCACCCTCGTGCGAGGAGAAAACTGATGAGCGCACAGCTGTTGCAACCGGCGTTCGCCGACCCGGTGCTGGATGCCCAGCGCGGATTTCGCGCTGCACTCAAGGCCTTGGCCGGCCCCGGTCTGATCCAGACGCTGCACGCCTCGCCGAGCCTCGAAGGCTTGGCGCCTGCGACCTATGCGCTGTGCCTGGCGTTGCTGGATGTCGACACGCCGCTGTGGCTGGCGCCGTCGTTCGATACGCCGCTGATCCGCGCCAACCTGGCGTTCCACTGTGGTTGCCCGTTGACCACCAAGCGTGAAGACGCGCGGTTTGCCTTGCTTGCCGCCGAGGATCTGCTCGACCTGAGCCGCTTCGATACGGGCAACGATCGCTATCCCGACCAGTCCTGCACCTTGCTGGTTCAGCTGCCAAGTCTCGACGGCGGGGCAGGGCTGCTGTGGCGCGGGCCGGGCATCGAAAGCGAACACGGCGTTGCGCTGCCGCTGGCCGGTGACTTCTGGCGCGAGCGTGAACTGCACAACGAATTCCCCCGGGGCCTGGACCTGTTTTTCACCACCGGCCATGACCTGATCGGCCTGCCCCGCAGCACCCGTATCGCAGAGGAGCGCGCCTGATGTACGTAGCCGTCAAGGGTGGCGAACAGGCCATCGACAATGCCCACCGCCTGCTGGCGAAAAAGCGCCGGGGCGATACATCGGTCACTGAGCTCGGCGTTGAGCAGATCCGTCAGCAACTGCCGCTGGCAGTGGCGCGGGTGATGAGCGAAGGCTCGCTGTACGACGAAGAACTGGCCGCGCTGGCCATCAAGCAAGCGGCGGGGGATCTGGTGGAAGCGATCTTCCTGCTGCGGGCCTACCGCACCACGTTGCCGCGCTTCAGCCCAAGCCTGCCGATCGACACGCAAAACATGCAGCTCAGCCGACGCTTGTCCGCGACCTTCAAGGACGTGCCGGGCGGACAACTGCTGGGCCCGACCTTCGATTACACCCATCGTCTGCTGGACTTTGCACTGCTGGCCGAAGGCGAATACCCGGGACCGCAAGTCACCCCGAATGCCAGCCTTGAGCCCTGTCCGCGAGTCATCGGTTTGCTCGCCCAGGAGGGCCTGATCAAGACCGAATCGGACAACGGCGAAAGCGTGGCCGACATCACCCGCGACCCGCTGGAGTTGCCTGCCAGTCGCGCGCAACGCCTGCAAGCGTTGGCCCGTGGCGACGAAGGTTTCCTGCTGGCGCTGGGTTATTCGACCCAGCGCGGTTATGGCCGCAATCACCCGTTCGCCGGGGAAATTCGCATCGGTGAAGTCGAGGTCTGGATCGATCCCGAAGAGCTGGGTTTCCCGATCAACCTGGGCTGCATCGAAGTCACCGAGTGCGAGATGGTCAACCAGTTTGTCGGCTCGGCCACGGAGCTGGCGCAGTTCACCCGCGGCTACGGCCTGGCCTTCGGCCACGCCGAGCGCAAGGCCATGGGCATGGCGCTGGTCGACCGTGCGTTGCGCGCCGACGAATACAACGAAGAGATCGTCTCGCCGGCCCAGCAGGAAGAGTTCGTGCTGATGCACTGCGACAACGTCGAGACCGCAGGCTTCGTTTCGCACCTGAAGTTACCTCACTACGTCGACTTCCAGGCCGAACTGGAACTGATCCGCAAACTGCGCAAGCCTGCCGAGGGGCAAAACCATGAATGACTTGAGCCAGGCACCGGTGCGCGATGCGGCGTACAACTTCGCCTACCTCGATGAGCAGACCAAACGCATGATCCGCCGCGCCTTGCTCAAGGCCGTGGCGATCCCCGGGTACCAGGTGCCGTTCGGTGGTCGCGAGATGCCGCTGCCTTATGGCTGGGGCACCGGCGGCATGCAGTTGACCGCCGCGATTCTGGGGGACGATGACGTGCTCAAGGTTATCGACCAGGGCGCGGACGACACCACCAACGCCGTGTCGATTCGCCGATTTTTCGCCCGCACCGCTGGCGTCGCAACCACCGAAAGCACACCGGAGGCGACGGTGATCCAGACCCGTCACCGCATCCCGGAAACGCCACTGCACGCCGACCAGATCATGGTCTATCAGGTACCGATTCCCGAGCCGCTGCGCTTTATCGAACCGTCGGAAACCGAGACCCGGACCATGCACGCCCTCAACGATTACGGGGTCATGCACGTCAAGCTTTACGAAGACATTGCCACCTTCGGCCACATCGCCACGGCGTACGCCTATCCGGTGATGGTCGACGAGCGTTACGTGATGGACCCGTCGCCGATCCCCAAATTCGACAACCCGAAACTCGACATGAGCCCTGCGCTGATGCTGTTCGGCGCCGGCCGTGAGAAGCGTCTGTACGCGGTGCCGCCGTACACCAAAGTCACCAGCCTCGACTTCGAGGATCACCCCTTCGAAGCACAGAAGTGGGAAGAGTGCTGCACGATCTGTGGCAGCCGCGATTCGTTCCTCGATGAGTTGATCCTCGACGACGCCGGCACCCAGAGCTTCGTCTGTTCCGACACCTATTACTGCGCCCAGCGCGTCAGCCATCAGGAGCAGGACCAATGAACCAGGCGCTGAATAACCAATTGTCCGTGTCCACCGAGCCCTTGTTGCGGGTGCGCGATCTGTCGCTGTTGTACGGCCCGGAGAAGGGCTGCCAGGACGTCAGTTTTGATCTGTACCCAGGTGAAGTACTGGGCATTGTCGGAGAGTCCGGTTCGGGCAAGTCGACCTTGCTGTCCTTGCTCAGCGGTCGTCTACCACCGCAACGCGGAAACATCGGTTACCGCGACAAACAGGGCCAATGGCTGGACCTGTACAGCGCCAGCGAAGCCGAGCGCCGGACCTTGCTGCGCACTGAATGGGGCTTCGTCGAACAGAACCCTCGCGACGGTTTGCGCATGGGCGTGTCCGCCGGCGCCAACATCGGCGAGCGCCTGATGGCCCAGGGCGTGCGCAATTACCAGCAACTGCGTGGGGCGGGGCTCGACTGGCTGAGCCAGGTGGAAATCGATCCGCAGCGCATCGACGACTTGCCCCGGACCTTCTCCGGCGGCATGCAGCAGCGCCTGCAAATCGCCCGCAACCTGGTGTCCAGTCCACGGCTGGTGTTCATGGACGAGCCGACCGGTGGCCTCGATGTCTCGGTGCAGGCACGCTTGCTCGACCTGCTGCGCGGGCTGGTGCGTGAGCTGGACCTCGCCGTGGTGATCGTCACCCACGACCTGGCAGTCGCTCGTTTGCTGGCTGACCGTTTGATGGTGATGCGCCGCTCGCGAGTGGTGGAAACCGGGCTGACCGATCAGATCCTTGACGATCCGCAGCACCCTTATTCGCAACTGCTGGTGTCGTCGGTGTTGCAGCCGTGAAGCCCCGTTCAATAGTGGAAAACCCTGCGATGAATACCTTGATCGAGGTCCGTGACCTCTCGAAAACCTTCACGTTGCATCAGCAGAACGGCGTGGTTCTCAATGTGCTGCGCGCAGTGGATTTCAGTGTGGCGGGCGGCGAATGCCTGGTGCTGCATGGTCAGTCCGGCGCGGGCAAGAGCACCTTGCTGCGCACCCTGTATGGCAACTACCTGCCGGCGGGTGGCAGCATCCGCGTGCAGCACGACGGCCAATGGCGGGAGCTGGTGGGCGCCGAGCCCCGGGACATCCTGCAAGTGCGCCAACGCACCCTGGGTTATGTCAGTCAGTTCCTGCGGGTGATCCCGCGGGTGGCGTGCCTGGACGTGGTGATGGAGCCGGCCCTGGCCCGCGGCTGGTCGAAAGAGCAGGCGCAAGCACGAGCTGAATCCTTGCTCAGCCGCCTGAACATTCCGCAACGCCTCTGGCAACTGGCGCCTGGCACCTTCTCCGGTGGCGAACAGCAGCGGGTCAACATCGCCCGCGGTTTCATGGTGGCGTGGCCGGTGATGTTGCTCGATGAACCGACTGCCTCACTCGACGACAGCAATCGCCAGGTGGTGCTGGAGTTGATGAACGAAGCCAAGAACGCCGGTGCCGCGCTGATCGGCATCTTCCACGACCGCATCGCCCGCGAGGCGGTTGCCGATCGCCATCTCGACATGACCCCAGCCGCCGTGAACCAAGAGGAATACGCCGATGCCCGTTGAACAGATCCTCAGCAATGCCCAACTGGTCACCGCTGACCGTGTGTTCTACGGCACCGTGGTGCTGCGCGACGGCTTGATCGCCGAGGTCGCCGAAGGCCCGAGCCGTTTGCCCCAGGCCCTGGACCTCAATGGCGATTATCTTCTGCCGGGTCTGGTGGAACTGCACACCGACAACCTGGAACGCCACATGACCCCGCGTCCGGGCGTGGACTGGCCGTCGGTACCGGCGGTGCTCAGTCACGATGCGCAGATCATCGCGGCGGGCATCACCACGGTATTCGACGCAGTGTCCATCGGCGACGTGAACCCCAAGGGTAATCGCATGCAGAAACTGCCGGCGATGCTCGACGCTATCTCCAAAACCTCCGACGCCGGGCTGACCCGCGCCGAACACCGCCTGCACTTGCGCTGCGAACTGTGCCACCCGGACACGCTCAGCGTGTTTCGCGATCTGGTGGAGAACCCGCTGGTGCAACTGGTGTCGGTGATGGACCATTCGCCGGGTCAGCGCCAGTTCGTGCTGGAATCCAAGTACCGTGAGTACTACATGGGCAAGTACCATCTGACCACCACGCAGATGGATGATTTCATCACTTTGCAGATGGCCAACTCGCGCACCTACAGCGACCGCTACCGCGCGGCGATTGTCGAGCACTGCCTGGCCCTTGGCTTGTCCGTGGCCAGTCATGATGACGCGACCCTGGCCCACGTCGAGGAGTCGGCGCGCTACGGCATGACCATCGCCGAGTTCCCGACCACCGTCGAGGCCGCGCGCGGTTGCCGGGAGCACGGCATGAATGTGTTGATGGGCGCACCGAACATCGTGCGCGGCGGGTCGCACTCGGGTAACGTGGCCGCCTTCGATCTGGCCGCCGAAGGTTTGCTGGATATTCTGTCCAGCGACTACTACCCGGCGAGCCTGCTGCAATCGGCGTTCGCGCTGGCGGCGCAAAGTGAGCGGATCGGTCTGGCCGAAGCGGTGCGCCTGGTCAGCCTGAATCCGGCCCGGGCGGCTGGTTTGACTGATCGCGGTGAAATTGCTCCGGGGTTGCGTGCCGACCTGCTGCAAGCGCGCAGTCAGGACGGTTTGCCGGTGGTCCAGCAAGTATGGCGACAAGCGAAGAGGGTGTTTTGATGGCAGGCAGGTTGATCTATCTCATCGGGCCTTCAGGTTCGGGCAAGGACAGCCTGCTGGATGCCGCGCGAACGCGGTTGGCCGAACGCGGCTGCCGTATGGTACGGCGAGTCATTACCCGCTCGGCCGAAGCCGTGGGCGAGGCGGCGCTGGGCGTCAGCGCGCAGCAGTTTGCCGACATGGAAGCTCAAGGGGTATTTGCCCTGAGCTGGCACGCCAATGGGTTGTCCTATGGCATCCCGCGGGAAATCGACGATTGGCTGGCCGCCGGCCAGGACGTACTGGTCAATGGCTCGCGGGGGCATTTGCAGAACACCCGCCTACGTTATCCGAAGGCATTGGTGCTGTTGCTGGCTGTAGATCAAGCGGTGTTGCGCCAACGACTGCTGGAACGCGGGCGAGAATCATTGGTCGAGATCGATCAGCGCCTGGCACGCAATACCCGATTCAACGAGCGGCTGCTGGCTGAAGATCCGGCCGTGCACTTGCTCGACAACTCCGGGTCGCTGGAGTCTACGGTCGAACGCTTGCTGGCCTGCATTGACGAGCAAGCCCCATGCGCCTGACGTTGCTGGGCACTGGTGATGCCCGACAAGTGCCGGTCTACGGCTGCGAATGTGTGGCTTGCGATGTGGCCCGCCACGATGAACGCTTGCAGCGTCGACCATGCAGTGCGCTGATCGAGTGCGCAGATCAACGCTGGTTGATCGACAGCGGTTTGCCTGACCTGTGCGAACGTTTCCCGCCGCGCAGTTTCAACGGCATTTTCCAGACCCACTACCACGCCGATCACGCCCAGGGCCTGTTGCATATGCGCTGGGGCCAGGGCCTGGTGATTCCGGTCCACGGTCCCGTGGACCCGGAAGGCCTGGCCGACCTCTACAAACACCCCGGCATTCTCGATTTCAGCCAACCGTTTGTTAGCTTCGAAACCCGGCAGTTCGGCGCGCTCAGCGTCACCGCGCTGCCGCTGCAACACTCGAAACCGACCCTCGGTTATCTGCTGGAAGGAGAAGGGCGGCGAATCGCCTACCTGACCGACACCGTAGGCCTGCCGCCGGACACATTGAGCTGGCTGCGGCGTGAACCACTGGATGTGCTGGTGCTGGATTGCTCCATGCCGCCGCAACCCCAGGCACCGCGCAATCACAACGACCTGAACCTGGCCTTGCAGTGCATCGATGAGTTGCAGCCGAAGTCGGCGGTATTGACCCATGTCGGGCATACCCTGGATGCCTGGTTTATGGCGCATCGAGGTGAATTGCCGGCGAATGTCAGGGTCGGGTTTGATGGGTGTGTGTTGTAGCGATCAGGCGTGGTGATTTTCAGAGCATTGCCCGGAAACTGTTCAATGCCTTGACCGACTGAACCAGGCCTTGACGTAACAAGAGATCGAGATAAGTGTCAGTGTTCATCGGTGGGGCCTTCAGTTGCTTGCGCTGTCGTTGTGTCGCGGCGACCACAGCTGCCGGATCCAGGTCGAAAAGGTTATCGACGAACTCGTCGGGGTGCTGGGCCTCGATGCCATAAGGTTGCAGCGCGGTGCGGGGGAAGTCTTTCTGGTTGAAGGTGACAATGACGCTGGCGTTGCAACGAATGGCAGCCGCCAGGACATGTCGGTCATCCGCGTCGGGCAGCGTCAGTCCTTGTATCAAAGCTTCGTACCCCGACACGCAGGCGTCGGGGATCGCCAGATCCATTAGCTCGCAGGTGCGATTCAATTGCGCAGCGTTGAGATCCGGGCGGTTTCTTAGCAGATTGCGTTTCCATTCATCGTGTATTGCCACTGACCACTTCGCCCTGAAAAGCCCGGAGAGCGCGAGCCACATCAGAAAGTCTCTCAAGGGAGCGGGGTAAAGAACACAAGCGTCATATACAGCGGTAAATGAAGTGTGCCTCACTCGTATCCTGTCCTTAACGCCTGTGCCTGCTCGGCGAGAAGCATCATTGCTTGCTCGCTGGCGGTGTCGCGCCGGTTTTTATAGTCCATCAAATCGGCAAAGCGCACACGTCGGTGCTTGCCGGTTTTGTGGTAGGACAGTTCGCCGGATTCGAGCAGTTTGATCAGGTGTGGACGTGAGACATTGAGCAGGTCCGCCGCTTCTTGCGTAGTCAGTTCAGCATGGACCGGGACTACTTTCACTGCGTTACCGGCTGCGAGCTCCGCCAGAATATCGACCAGCAAACGGAGTGCCGAGGTGGGCAGTTCGATGTTATGCGCTTCGTTCTGCTCATCGAATATCTGGATGTGCTGAGTTTCGAACCGGGTGGCGAGATAGGCCGCCAGGGTGCGTTGCCCCTCGATTGCGGCCTGTATTTCGTGTTTCGCGGGCAAATTGATTGGCGGATGAATGACGGTCGACATGACGGTTTCCAATATTCTGAATAATCGATGATGGCAGGCTATTCGAATTAATCGAAAATCGCAATAAACGAAACGGATGCTTTCAAACCTCGTTCATCAACAACCCCTGCACATACTCCACAAACGCCCGAGCCTTGGCGCTGGCCATTCTCCCGGTGGGGAACACCGCCCACAGATCCAGGTTCGGCAGTGCCCAGTCCGTCATCACTTCCCGGACCGAACCGTCGGCCAGTTCCGGCGCGAACATCCATTGCGAGGCCATGGTCAACCCTTGATCGGCCAGCACGGCTTCACGCAGGCCTTCGGCGGCGTTGACGCGGATCCGGCCGCTGATGTTCACCGACTGCTCCTCGCCGGCCTTGTTGAACTGCCAACTGGCACCGCCACCGAGGGTGTAGAGGATGGCCTGATGCTTGCGCAGATCGGCGGGGTAGGTGGGCTCGCCGTGTTTTGCGAAGTACGCCGGCGTGCCCAGTACCATGCGCCGGCATTCGGCGATTTTGCGGGCGGTCAGGCCCGAGTCGCTCAGCACGCCCATGCGCAGGGCGATGTCGACGCCTTCTTCCACCAGGTTGACGTTGCGATCATCGAGCATCAGATCGATGTTCAGCGCCGGGTTTTGCTCCAGGAAGGGGCCCAGGTGCGGAACGATGTGCAGCCGACCGAAGGTGACCGCCGCGCAGATGCGCAGGTTGCCACTCAGCCCACTGGCGGAACCCCGTGCGGCGTTATCGGCCTCGTCGGCTTCTTCGATGGCGCGCTTGGCCCGCTCGAAAAAGGCCAGCCCGGCCTCGGTGGGCGTCAGGCCCCGGGTAGAACGCAGCAACAGTCGCACCGCCAACCGTGATTCGAGCTGCGCGATGGTTTTCGACACGGCTGGCTGGCCGATGTTCAAGCGCCGGGCCGCGGCGGAAAACGAACCGGTTTCCACCACGTAGACGAAGGTTTCCATTGCGCCGAGGCGGTCCATTGAAGGTCCTTGTGCAATTCGAATGGCTGTGAAGATCCAGTGTGGGAGCGGGCTTGCTCGCGAATGCGGGCAGACATTCAACATTGACGTCGACTGAAACACTGCTTTCGCGAGCAAGCCCGCTCCCACAAGGGATATGTGGCGACAGTCAGGCGACACTTGAACGGGTCAACCGCGAATCGCATCCAGCATCGCTTCAGGATCTGGGCGCTGAGTGTAATCGGGGTTGACCTCGGCGTAACGGATCACGCCATCTTGCCCGATCACATAGCGCGCCGGCATCGGCAATGTCCAGGACGGATCATCGTTTTTGGGGGGAATGGTGGGGCTTTCATCAGAGGCTTTCATCACACTCTGTAAAACAACCGGACGTCGCACTTCGGTTTTTTGTGCTTGAGTAAAGATAACTCTAGGGTTATTTTTGTTTTTGCCAAGCAAGGAGGCTGGTGGTGCAGAGCAGGCTATTGATCAAGGAGTTGGTGGAAGCGGGTTGGACCCTGGACCGGGTCACTGGCAGTCATCACATCTTCACGCACCCTTACAACCCGTACACCATTCCCGTCCCTCATCCAAAAAAGGATTTACCGATCGGGACGGTCAAGAGCATCAGGCGGCGAGCCGGGCTGTACTGCCCGCCAGCCAGTTACGCAGGAGATCCATAATGCAATATCCAATCTGTATCGAATGGGGCGACGAGAACACCGCCATCGGTATCCAGATCCCCGATATTCCAGGCGCGGTGACCGCCGGGGATACCTTTGAAGAGGCTTACAACGCCGCCGTCGAAATTGCCCACATCATGTTGCAGGAGATGGTGGCAGACGGCGATACGGTTCCGATGCCGACTTCGGCGGCGCTGCACCGTGGCAATCCCGAGTTCGCCGACATGGGCTGGGGCATGCTGGAACTGGACATCTCGCCGTACATGGGCAAGACCGAGAAGGTCAATGTCACACTGCCCGGCTATGTGATCCAGCGCATCGACCGTTATGTGCGCGAGCACAACGTCAAAAGCCGTTCCTCCTTTCTGGCGGATGCGGCGATGGAGAAGCTGGTTCGGCAATGAGTTGTCTCGGCCAGATCGCCTTCGCGGGCTTGCCCGCGAAGCTTTTGAGGCCTTAAGCCGTCGCCAATGAAGCCTTCGGCGAAACACTCAAGAACCGCAACAATGCCAGCAACGGAAACGCGCTGCCGACGATCACGATCCACAACCAGCCGCCGTGTTCGTACACCGCGCTGGCCACCGAAGAGCCGAAGGCGCCGCCGATGAAGATGCTGGTCATGTACAGCGCATTCAGGCGGCTGCGGCTTTTGCCGTCGAGGGCGTAGACCGCGCGCTGGCCGAGAACCATGTTCATCTGCACGCAGAAGTCGAGCACCACGCCGGTCACTGCCAGGCCGATGACGCTGTAGGCCGGATGGATAAACGCCGGCATGAAACTCAGGCTGGCGAACAGCAGGGCCAGCAACGAGGCGATGCGGGTGTGACCGGCATCGGCCAGGCGTCCGGCGATGGGGGCGGCGATGGCGCCGATGGCGCCCACCAGGGCGAAAATCGCGATCTCGCTTTGCGACAAACCGTGATTGCGCGCCAGTTCCAGTGGCACGGCGGTCCAGAACAGGCTGAAGGTGGCAAACATGCAGCCCTGGTAAAACGCCCGCTGGCGCAGCACCGGTTGTTTGCGCAACAGCGTCCACAGCGAGCCCAGCAATTGGCCATAGGAAGCGCTGTGATCAGGCTCTCGCTTGGGAATGGTCACGGCCAGCACGATGCTGATGGCCGCCATCAACACCGCGGCAATCATGAACATCGCCCGCCAGCCGAAGTGGTCGGCCACCACGCTGGACACCGGTCGGGCCAGCAAAATGCCGAGCAACAAACCGCCCATGATCCCGCCCACCACACGGCCACGGGTTTCTTCCGGCGCCAGATGCGCGGCCAACGGAATCAGGATCTGCACCGACACCGAACTGAACCCCACCAACAGCGAAATCAGCAAAAACACGTTCGGCTGATCGGTGAACGCCGCGCCCAGCAGGCTGACAATTGCCACCAGGGTGGTGATGATCATCAACCGGCGGTTCTCCAGCAGATCCCCCAGCGGCACCAGGAAAAACAGCCCCAGCGCATAGCCGATCTGGGTCAGGGAAACGATCAGGCTGGCCATGGTGTTGGTCAGGCCGATGTCCGGAGCGATCAGGCCGATGATCGGCTGGGCGTAGTAGATGTTGGCGACAATCGCGCCGCAGCAGAAGGCGAACAGCAGCACCATGCCTGGGGTCATTGTCGCGGTGCCGTGGGACACCTGGGTCGCTGGGTTCATAACGGGTCTCGCTGTACGGAAAGGAATGCGCGCAGGCTAATGGGCTGACTGAAACGGCGGAAGCGGGATTGGAGTGATAGCAGTCATTCCATTGCGGAATGACTGACGAACGCGTGTGTCGTCCGTCGAAGAGCCTTGCGTCAGAACTATGCAGGTGAATGATACATTCACTTACATCTTGTTCGATAGCGTGCTTATGTTCTCTCTCCCTGTCTCACCACCGGAGGGCCGTCCCATGAAGGTAAAGTTTCGTCAGCTGATTCGCTGGGTTTCCGTCGTCACCTTGATCAGTGTATTCAACGCTGGCCTGGCTCAGGCCGAAGATGCGCCGGGCATGCGCATCGGTGTGCGCGGCGAGATCACAGGTGTCGGTCCGGACATTCTGAAAGTCCATGCCAACAGCGGCGACAATGTGGTGGTCAACCTGACCAAGGACACCAAGGTCCGCGCCGTGACCCTGGCCAACATCGAAGACATCAAGCCCGGCAGCTACATTGGCTCCGCAGCTGTTCCCCAGGAGGATGGCACCCTCAAAGCCCTGGAGGTCCACGTTTTTCCGCCGGAGCTGGCCGGCAGTGGCGACGGTCATCGGCCGTTTGACCTGGTCAAGGGCAGCAGCATGACCAACGGTAGCGTCGGCGACCTGGTGGTGAGCAATGGCCGGGTGCTGACCGTCAACTACAAGGGCGGCCAACAGAAGATTCTGGTGCCCGAAGACGTACCCATCGTCAACCTGGTGCCGGCCGATCGCAGCCTGTTGAAGGTGGGCGTGAAGATCGTGAGCTTTGTGACGCAGGGTGCGGACGGTACGCTCACCGCTCAATCCATCTCGGCGGGCAAGGATGGCGTGACGCCGCCTATGTAGCGGGATGTCGCAGAACCTGTGGGAGCGAGCTTGGTCCGGGCGGCGTTCCGACGATGACGGTCTGACATTCAACAGATGTGTTGATTGATCCGCAGTCTTCGCGAGCAAGCCCGCTCCCACAATGGATTTGCAGTGAATTCTGATCCGTACAAAAAAGGCGACCTGCACAGGTCGCCTTATTCATTGCCGCTCAGCGATTACTGACCGCTGTAGATCTGGTCGAAAATCCCGCCATCATTGAAGTGGGTCTTCTGCACGGTGCGCCAGTCGCCGAAGGTTTTCTCCACCGACAGGAAGTCCACTTTCGGGAAGCGGTCGGTGTACTTGGCCAGCACGGCCGGGTCACGCGGGCGCAGGTAGTTCGCCGCGGCAATCTCCTGGCCTTGCGGCGACCACAGGTACTTCAGGTATTCCTCGGCCGCTGCACGGGTGCCTTTCTTGTCGACGGTCTTGTCGACCACCGACACCGGTGGTTCGGCTTCGGCGGAAACGCTTGGGTAGATGACTTCGAACTGATCACGGCCGAACTCGCGGGCGATCATTTCCGCTTCGTTCTCGAAGGTCACCAGCACGTCGCCGATCTGGTTGGTCATGAAGGTGGTGGTGGCGGCACGGCCACCGGTGTCGAGTACCGGCGCTTGCTTGAACAGCTTGCCGACGAAGTCTTTGGCCTTGTTCTCGTCGCCGCCGTTTTTCAGCACGTAGCCCCAGGCCGAGAGGTAGGTGTAGCGACCGTTACCGGAGGTTTTCGGGTTCGGGACGATGACCTGAACGCCGTCCTTGAGCAGGTCCGGCCAGTCTTTCAGGGCTTTCGGGTTGCCCTTGCGCACGATGAACACGGTGGCCGAGGTGAACGGCGCGCTGTTGTTCGGCAGGCGCGTGACCCAGTTGTCCGGGACCAGTTTGCCGTTGTCCGCCAGGGCGTTGATGTCGGTGGCCATGTTCATGGTGATGACATCGGCCGGCAAACCGTCGATGACCGAACGCGCCTGTTTGCTGGAGCCGCCGAAGGACATTTGCAGGGTGATGTTTTCGTTGTGCTCGGCTTGCCAGTGTTTCTGGAACGCAGTGTTGTAGTCCTTGTAGAAATCTCGCATCACGTCGTAGGAAACGTTGAGCAGGGTCGGTGCAGCCTGGGCGATGTTGCCCAGGGCCAGGCCAGCGGCGAGAAGTGAGGCGCCAAAGAGTTTTTTCACTGCGCATTCCTTGTTCTATTAAAAGCGGGGCAATTTGCCAGCGACTATAACTGGGCTCGTTTAGTCCCATAAAGATTAAAAAGCTCTTTGCTTATTCCAGTTTTTTGAATAGTGCGTTACCGCAACGGGAGCAGAACGACGCCTCGGGTTCATGGCTGTCCTTGGCGCACACCGGGCAGTCGCGATGCAGCTGGCCGCCACGCATGGCCGTGGCCAGTTCGGCGGTGAAGATCCCGGTGGGCACGGCGATGATCGAGTAACCGGTGATCATCACCATCGACGAGATGACCTGGCCCAGTACGGTCTTGGGCACGATGTCGCCGTACCCGACGGTGGTCAAGGTCACGATAGCCCAGTAAATGCCCTTGGGAATGCTGGTGAAACCATGTTGCGGGCCTTCGACCACGTACATCAACGTGCCGAACACGATGACCAGCGTGCAGACGCTGAGCAGGAACACGAGGATTTTCTGCTTGCTGCCGCGCAAGGCATCGAGCAGGTAATGGGCTTGTTTGAGGTACGGGCCGAGCTTGAGCACGCGGAAGATCCGCAGCATCCGGATGACCCGGATGATCAGCAGGTACTGGGCATCGCTGTAGTACAGCGCGAGGATCCCGGGCACGATGGCCAGCAGGTCCACCAGCCCATAGAAACTGAAGGCATAGCGCAGGGGCTTGGGCGAGCAGTACAGGCGCAGGATGTACTCGCCGAGGAAGATCACCGTGAAGCCCCACTCGATGTACGCCAGCAGGCTGGCGTAGTTCTGGTGGACTTCATCGATGCTGTCCAGGATCACCACCACCAGGCTGGCGAGGATGATCAGCAGCAGGCTGGTGTCGAAGCGTCGACCGGCAACGGTGTCGGTCTGGAAAATAATCACGTACAGGCGATTACGCCACGTGTCGTTGCTGTTCATGCATATCGCCTTGGCCGCAAATCAGCGCAGCCTAGGTTGATTCTCCCCGGGAGTGCAAGGCGCGCTTTCGACCGTGGCTTTGCCGAGCATTTGCACGACGCTGCGAATCAGCCAGCCGGCAAGAATGAACGGCGCGGTCAGCGTGGGCAGACCGATGGCGGCAAACACCGGCGTCAGCAACAGCGCCAGGCCGATGCCAACCAGCGGCAGCCACGGTTGGCGACGCTGCGAGCTGAAGGCGAGGGCGGCCAGCACGGCGTTATAGCCACCGAGGCCGAGCAGTGCGGTATAGAAATCGTGGTTCAGCAGGCTCCAGCCCATGCCCGCGACAGAGGCCAACAACGCCCAGCAGAATGCGCGGCGATCAGCGATCAGCAGACCGGCGGCAATCATCGCACCGGCCAGCGGATGACCGAGGAACATCACCTGGCCGAGGCCTTTGAGGGGGGCGGCGAGCATGTTCAGGGTGCTGACTTCGATCAAATGCGGCTCTGTCGAGGGCGTGGCGAAGCACAGCAGCAACCAGCCAAGTCCGACGAAGGGTGCGGTGTAGGCCGGCAGGCATTGGCTGAACCGGACGCGCTTGAGCCACTGCTGGGTGACCATCGCGCTCAGGCCACCGGCGGCCAGAATCAGTGGCGGCATCATCGCCGACCAGGGGAAATAAAGGCTCAGCAACAGTCCGAGCAGCACGCCGTTGTAGCTGAACAACCCGGCCTGACGATCAGCCTTGGCATAGTTGCGGCGTTGCGCAGTGAGCAGCCCGGCGACACCACCGAGCAAGGCGCCGCCGAGCAAGGCGGGTGCAGTGAACAAAATGGCCAGGACGCACAGCAGGCCGCACAGCGGATTGCGCTGGAGAAAGATCTGGCTGAAGCCGTTGAGCAATGCTTCGGCCCAGTCGGGACAGTGGGTGTTGAAATGGTTGGCAGGCATGATGAAGTCTGTGGTGTTTCCGGTGAATCGTGTCGCCTGCTTCGCGAGCAAGCCCGCTCCCACATTGAATCTTTGTTCAGTCATTGATTCTGTGGTGCACACAGATCAACTGTGGGAGCGGGCTTGCTCGCGAAGAGGCCAGTTCAAGCGCTAGATCAATGTCTCGATGCGCAAAGAGTTAGTCGACCCCGGCTGCCCAAACGGCACACCCGCAGTGATCAATAACGTGTCGCCACGCTGTGCCATGCCCTGGGCCTGTGCGATCTCCAGTGCCGTCGAGCAGACTTCATCGACCTGACGCAGGCGGTCGTTGACCACCGAGTGCACACCCCACGCCACGCTCAGGCGACGGGCGGTCTGCAGGTTCGGTGTCAGGTTGAGGATCGGCACCGTCGGCCGCTCCCGCGCCGCACGCAGGCTCGATGCGCCAGACTCGCTGTAGTTCACCAGCACCGCCACCGGCAGCACGTTGCTGATGCGGCGAATGGCGCAACTGATCGCGTCGGAAACAGTCGCCTCGGCTTTCGGTCGGCTGACGTCGAGTTGAGTCTGATAGTCCGGACCGTTTTCCACCTGGCGGATGATCTTGCTCATCATCTGCACGGCTTCGAGCGGGTATTCGCCGGACGCGGTTTCCGCCGACAGCATCACCGCGTCCGCACCTTCGGCCACGGCGTTGGCGACATCGGTGACTTCGGCGCGGGTTGGCGCCGGTGAGAAGCGCATCGACTCCAGCATCTGCGTCGCCACCACCACCGGTTTGCCGAGCTGGCGGCAGGTGCTGATGATGTTCTTCTGGATCTGCGGCACGCTTTCGGCCGGCACTTCCACGCCCAGGTCACCACGGGCAACCATGATCGCGTCGCTCAGTTCGGCGATCTCGCGCAGTTGTTCGACGGCCGAGGGCTTCTCGATCTTGGCCATCAGGAACGCCTTGTCGCCGATCAGGGTGCGGGCTTCGCGGATGTCATCGGGACGTTGCACGAACGACAGCGCCACCCAGTCCACACCCAGCTCCAGACCGAAGGTCAAGTCGCGGCGATCCTTGGCGGTCAGCGGGCTCAGGTCGAGCACCGCTTGCGGCACGTTCACGCCTTTGCGGTCCGACAGTTCGCCGCCGTTGAGCACGGTGGTGTCGATGGCGTCGGCGTATTTGGTCACCACCCGCAGACGCAGCTTGCCGTCGTCCAGCAGCAGGTCCATGCCCGGCTCCAGGGCGGCGATGATTTCCGGGTGCGGCAGGTTGACCCGGCGCTCATCGCCCGGCGTGGCATCAAGGTCCAGGCGCAAGGCCTGGCCGCGCACCAGTTGCACCTTGCCTTCGGCAAACTTGCCGACCCGCAGTTTCGGGCCTTGCAGGTCCATCAGGATGCCCAATGGATAATTCAGCTGGCGCTCGACTTCACGAATCCACTGGAAACGCTGGGCGTGGTCGGCGTGATCACCATGGCTGAAGTTCAGGCGGAAGATGTTGACCCCGGCCAGCACCAGCTCACGGATGGCGTCGATGCCGTCGGTGGCCGGGCCGAGCGTGGCGAGGATTTTGACCTTTTTATCAGGCGTCATGTTTAGTGCTCTCAAGGATCAGAATGGCGCGGAAGTCGTTGACGTTGGTACGGGTCGGCTCGGTGACGATCAGGGCGTCGAGCGCCTCGAAGTAGCCGTAACCGTTGTTGTTGTCCAACTCGTCGCTGGCGCTCAGGCCCTTTGCCGCGGCGCGGGCGTAGCTGTCCGGGGTCATGATCGCGCCGGCGTTGTCTTCGGAACCGTCGATGCCGTCGGTGTCACCGGCCAGCGCGTAGACGCCGGGCAGGCCCTTGAGGCTGTCGGTCAGGCTGAGCAGGAACTCGGCATTGCGTCCGCCACGGCCATTGCCGCGCACGGTGACGGTGGTTTCACCGCCAGAGAGAATCACGCAGGGCGCCGCCAGCGGCTGGCCATGCAGGACGATCTGTCGTGCGATGCCGGCGTGGACTTTCGCCACCTCGCGGGATTCGCCTTCGAGGTCGCCGAGGATCAGCGGGCTGAACCCGGCCTGACGGCATTTCACTGCGGCCGCTTCAAGGGATTGCTGCGGGCGGGCGATCAACTGGAAATGACTGCGGGCCAGGCTCGGGTCGCCGGGTTTGACGGTTTCCGACTCAGGGCTTTGCAGCCAGCTGCGCACCGAGACCGGAACCTCGATGGCGTAGCGCTTGAGGATCGCCAGCGCTTCGGCCGACGTGCTCGGGTCGGCCACGGTAGGGCCGGAGGCGATGACCGTTGCGAGGTCGCCCGGCACATCGGAAATCGCATAGGTGTAGACCGTGGCAGGCCAGCAGGCTTTACCCAGGCGGCCGCCCTTGATCGCCGAGAGGTGCTTGCGCACGCAGTTCATCTCGCCGATGGTCGCGCCGGACTTGAGCAGGGCTTTGTTGATCGACTGCTTGTCGGCCAGGGTGATGCCTTCGGCCGGCAGTGCCAGCAGGGCAGAGCCACCACCGGAGAGCAGGAAGATCACGCGGTCGGATTCGTTCAGGTCGCTGACCAGTTCCAGCACGCGCTTGGCCACGGCCAGACCGGCAGCGTCCGGTACCGGATGTGCGGCTTCGACTACTTCGATTTTTTCGCAAGGTGCGCCGTGACCGTAACGGGTCACCACCAGGCCGCAGATTTCACCCTGCCAGCAGCGCTCGACCACCTGGGCCATGGCGGCTGCGGCTTTGCCGGCGCCAATGACGATCACGCGGCCGCTACGGTCGGCAGGCAAATGGGCTTCGAGGACTTGTTGCGGATGCGCCGCGTCGATGGCTGTGGCAAACAGCTCGCGCAGCAATTGTTGCGGATCGACCGACATGGCGGGCTCCCGGAATTCTTGTTATTTGAGGTAGAGCAACTCGGTCCAGTGTGGGAGCGGGCTTGCTCGCGAATGCGGCTTCAAATTCAACAGGGATGTTGACTGACCTGACGCTTTCGCGAGCAAGCCCGCTCCCACATGGGGATGGGGCAGGGCTTACTTCTTGTCGCGAATCGAGAAGTTCGCCATGTGTTCCAGGCCCTTGATCAGCGCCGAGTGGTCCCAGTTGCTGCCACCGATGGCCGCGCAGGTGCTGAACACTTGCTGGGTGTTGGCGGTGTTCGGCAGGTTGATGTTCAGCTCCTTGGCACCTTGCAGGGCCAGGTTCAGGTCCTTCTGGTGCAGGCTGATGCGGAAGCCTGGATCGAAGGTGCCCTTGATCATGCGCTCGCCGTGCACTTCGAGGATCTTCGAGGACGCGAAACCGCCCATCAGTGCTTCACGCACCTTGGCTGGATCGGCACCGTTTTTCGAAGCGAACAGCAGGGCTTCAGCCACGGCCTGGATGTTCAGGGCCACGATGATCTGGTTGGCTACCTTGGCGGTTTGACCGTCGCCGTTGCCACCGACCAGGGTGATGTTCTTGCCCATGGCCTGGAACAGCGGCAGGGCGCGTTCGAAGGCGTCGGCATCACCGCCGACCATGATGCTCAGGGTCGCAGCCTTGGCGCCGACTTCACCACCGGATACCGGGGCGTCGAGGTATTGCGCGCCTTTTTCATTGATCTTTGCAGCGAAGGCCTTGGTGGCAGTCGGCGAGATCGAGCTCATGTCGATGACGACTTTGCCTTTGCCCACGCCAGCAGCGATGCCGTCGGCACGGAACAGCACGTCATCGACCTGCGGGGTATCGGGCACCATGACGATGATGAACTCGGCTTCCTGGGCAACTTCTTTCGGGTTCGCCAGGGCAACGGCGCCAGCGGCGATCAGGTCGGCAGGCGCAGGGTCGTGGTGGGCCGACAGGAACAGGCTGTGACCGGCTTTCTGCAGGTTCGCCGCCATTGGGTGGCCCATGATGCCGGTGCCGATAAATCCGATTTTAGCCATGAGAAAATCCTCTTGTTTTTGTGCTGTCTGTAGGAGCGAGCTTGCTCGCGAAAAACCTCAACGAAAACGCTTGCTGCCTGAGTAAACGCGGCGCCTGATCGTTCTTCGCGAGCAAGCTCGCTCCTACAGGTAATGGGTCAGATCGCGTTATGGGTCTTCAACCAGCCCAGGCCCGCTTCAGTGGTGGTCAGCGGCTTGTATTCGCAGCCTACCCAGCCCTGGTAACCGATGCGGTCCAGGTGTTCGAACAGGAAGCGGTAGTTGATTTCACCGGTACCAGGTTCGTTGCGCCCAGGGTTGTCCGCGAGCTGCACGTGGTTGATCTCGCCCAGGTGCGATTGCAGGGTGCGGGCCAGATCGCCTTCCATGATTTGCATGTGGTAGATGTCGTATTGCAGGAACAGGTTGGCGCTGCCGACCTGCTCGCGAATCGACAGGGCTTGCGCCGTGTTGTTCAGGTAGAAGCCTGGGATGTCACGGGTGTTGATCGCTTCCATCACCAGCTTGATACCCGCCGCTTGCAGCTTGTCGGCCGCGTACTTGAGGTTGGCGACGAAGGTCTTCTCCACGGTGGCATCGTCAAAGCCCTGCGGACGAATACCGGCCAGGCAGTTGACCTGGGTGTTGCCCAGCACTTGCGCGTAAGCGATGGCCAGGTCGACACCGGCACGGAACTCTTCGACCCGGTCCGGCAGGCACGCGATACCGCGCTCGCCCTTGGCCCAGTCACCGGCCGGCAGGTTGAACAGCACTTGGGTCAGGCCGTGTGCGTCGAGCTGGGCCTTGATTTCGGCGGAGCTGAAGTCGTACGGGAACAGGTATTCGACACCAGTGAAGCCGGCCTTGGCGGCCGCTTCGAAACGGGCGAGAAAGTCCTGTTCGGTGAACAGCATGGACAGGTTGGCTGCGAAACGCGGCATGGTGGTCTCCTGTATGTGTTTGATGTCCTCTGTGGGAGCGGGCTTGCTCGCGAAGGCGGTGGTTCAGTCAACATTGATGTCGACTGACACTCCCTCTTCGCGAGCAAGCCCGCTCCCACAGGGGGAGCGGTCAGCAGTTAATCCAGCAACGAAATCGCAGTCGGTGCGTCGTCGCCGACCAGCGCCAGGTCTTCGAATTCGTTGACGGCGTTGATCTCGGTGCCCATGGAAATGTTGGTCACGCGCTCCAGGATGATCTCGACGATCACCGGCACCTTGAACTCTTCGATCAGCTCCTGGGCCTTGCGCAGGGCAGGCTGGATCTGAGCCGGTTCGAATACGCGCAGTGCCTTGCAGCCGAGGCCTTCGGCAACTGCGACGTGGTCGACACCGTAGCCGTTGAGTTCCGGCGCGTTCAGGTTGTCGAAGGACAGCTGTACGCAGTAGTCCATGTCGAAACCGCGCTGCGCCTGACGGATCAGACCCAGGTACGAGTTGTTCACCACAACATGAATGTACGGCAGCTTGAACTGCGCACCCACCGCCAATTCCTCGATCATGAACTGGAAGTCATAGTCCCCCGACAGGGCCACGACTTTACGGTTCGGATCAGCCTTGACCACGCCCAGCGCTGCAGGAATGGTCCAGCCCAACGGGCCTGCCTGACCACAGTTGATCCAGTGGCGCGGCTTGTAGACGTGCAGGAACTGTGCGCCGGCAATCTGCGACAGACCGATGGTGCTGACGTAGCAGGTGTCTTTGCCGAACACCTGGTTCATCTCTTCGTATACACGCTGCGGCTTGACCGGCACGTTGTCGAAGTGAGTCTTGCGCTGCAGGCTGGCTTTACGCTGCTGGCAGTCTTGCAGCCAGGCGCTGCGGTTCTTCAGCTTGCCGGCGGCTTGCCATTCACGAGCGACTTCGATGAACACGGTCAGCGCGGCAGCGGCGTCGGACACGATGCCCAGGTCCGGGGTGAACACGCGGCCGATCTGAGTGCCTTCGATGTCGACGTGAATGAACTTGCGGCCTTCGGTGTAGACGTCGACCGAACCGGTGTGACGGTTGGCCCAACGGTTACCGATACCCAGAACCACGTCGGATTTCAGCATGGTCGCGTTGCCGTAGCGGTGCGAGGTCTGCAAGCCAACCATGCCCACCATCAGCGGGTGATCGTCCGGAATGGTGCCCCAGCCCATCAGGGTCGGGATGACCGGGATGCCGGTCAGCTCAGCGAACTCGACCAGCAGATCGCTGGCATCGGCGTTGATGATGCCACCACCAGCGACCAGCAATGGACGCTCGGCCTGATCCAGCATGGCCAAGGCTTTTTCAACCTGGACGCGGGTAGCGCTCGGCTTGGCCAATGGCAGCGGCTGGTAAGCATCGATGTCGAATTCGATTTCGGCCATCTGCACGTCGAACGGCAGGTCGATCAGCACCGGGCCTGGACGGCCGGAGCGCATTTCATAAAAGGCTTTCTGGAACGCGTAAGGCACCTGGCCCGGTTCCATGACGGTGGTTGCCCACTTGGTCACTGGCTTGACGATGGTGGTGATGTCGACAGCCTGGAAGTCTTCCTTGTGCATACGGGCGCGGGGTGCCTGGCCGGTAATGCAGAGGATTGGAATCGAGTCGGCCGAGGCGCTGTAGAGCCCGGTGACCATGTCGGTGCCGGCAGGGCCGGAAGTGCCGATGCACACGCCGATGTTGCCGGCCTTGGTGCGGGTGTAGCCCTCGGCCATGTGCGAGGCGCCTTCAACGTGGCGAGCGAGTACGTGATCGATGCCGCCGACCTTTTGCAGGGCGGAGTACAGCGGGTTGATGGCGGCACCCGGGATGCCAAAAGCGGTATCGACCCCTTCACGGCGCATCACCAGAACGGCGGCTTCGATTGCTCTCATTTTGCTCATGGTTTTGTGCCTCTTTACGTTTTGTAATTGTATACAAGTGGCTTTGCGCAGAGTGTATTCACGGCGGACGGCGCAGGTCAATCCATTTTCTCAAGCGCTTGTTTCATTCGTCGGAAGCCCGTTCTGCTGTGGCTTTTCGTCGCATGTGGCGCCTTTCGAGAATTATTGTATACAAAAAAATAATTCATTGTGTTCTATTTGTTGCATCGGGCTGCGACGCAAGCGTGCGCACTTGTGCCGCAGCCCACCGACTTTCCGAAAAACAAAATGAGGACGGCACCATGAGCGCTTTAACCTTGAAAGTCGCAGTCAACCTGGTCAACGAGGCCATCAACGCAGGGCGTGCAATCTCTGCGGCACCCTTGACCATTGCGGTACTGGATGCCGGCGGGCATCTGATCACCCTGCAACGCGAAGACGGCGCCAGCCTGCTGCGCCCGCACGTCGCCATCGGCAAAGCCTGGGGCGCCATCGCGCTGGGCAAGGGCTCACGCCTGCTGGCGCTGGACGCCCAGCAACGCCCGGCGTTTATCGCCGCGTTGAACAGCCTGGGGCAGGGCAGCGTCGTGCCGGCACCGGGTGGTGTGCTGGTTCGCGATCAGGACGGGAACGTGCTGGGGGCGGTGGGGATCAGCGGCGATCTGTCGGATGTCGATGAGCAGTGCGCGATCAATGCCATCGAGGCGTTGGGGTTGGTGGCTGATGCTGGGGTGGCGGCTTGATCTTCGCTGACTGAACTACCGCTTTCGCGAGCAAGCCCGCTCCCACATTGGATTTTTTGCGTACACAAATTTTGTGAACGTCAGCGATCAAGTGTGGGAGCGGGCTTGCTCGCGAAGGCAATCTCCCAGACACATCCAGCTAAAGGTCTGCCCCCACAATCGTGTAGTCGCTGAACTAGCCTTTTCATGATTTCAACATGAGAGAGGGCAAGGAATGCCTGAGCTGTCAGCATCACACCGTCTGCGCATCGGCCGCTACGCCGAGCAAAACCGCATTTACCTACTGACTGCCAATACCCTGAAACGAGAACCTGTTTTCAGGGATTACACCCTGGGCAGACTGGTTGTTCACCAATTCAGGCAAGCACAGGATGACGGCTTTGCCGAAACACTGGCGTGGGTGGTCATGCCGGATCATTTCCATTGGCTGATTCAATTGCAAAAGGGATCGCTTGCGCAGCTGATGTGTCAGGCGAAATCCTTGAGTACTCGTGCAATCAATAGGGCAACAGGCAGAACGGGGAGCCTCTGGCAACAGAGTTTTCATGACCGTGCGCTGAGAAAAGAAGAGGATTTGGTAAAGCTGGCTCGATACGTTGTGGCTAACCCATTGCGGGGAGGGCTGGTCGAGAAGCTTGGTGACTATCCGTTGTGGGACGCGATCTGGCTTTGATCAATGGATCGAGTTGCCCCATTCGCGAGCAAGCCCGCTCCCACATTTGACCGAGTTTCGCCAGGAGGATAGAGATTAAATGTGGGAGCGGGCTTGCTCGCGAATGGTCTTGATACGGTCTACCGCTCAGGCTCACACCCCTTCAACACCAACCGGATAATCGTCTGCGCCGCCGCTTCATAATCTTCTTCATCCAGCCTGGCCTTGCCGGTGATGGCGGTGATCTGCCAGTCGAAGTCGGCGTAGGTCTGGGTTGCGGCCCAGATGCTGAACATCAGGTGGTTGGGGTCGATGGGGGCGATTTGCCCGCGGTCGATCCAGGTCTGGATGCACTCGATGTTGTGTTTGGCCTGACCATTGAGCTGTTCGACCAGATCGCTGCTCAGGTGGGGGGCGCCGTGCATGATTTCGCTGGCGAACACTTTGGAAGCGAAAGGCAGGTCGCGGGAGATGCGGATCTTCGAGCGAATGTAGCCGCTGAGCACTTCACCGGGCTCGCCGTCCGGATTGAACGGAGTCGAGGCCTGCAGGATGGGCTCGATGATGCTTTCCAGAACCTCGCGGTAGAGGTTTTCCTTGGATTTGAAGTAGTAGTAGACGTTGGGCTTGGGCAATCCCGCCTTGGCTGCGATGTCGCTGGTTTTGGTCGCAGCGAAGCCTTTGTCGGCGAATTCCTCACTGGCGGCACGCAGGATCAGTTGTTTGTTGCGCTCGCGGATAGTGCTCATAAACCGGGTGATTCCTTGCCTGTTCTGGCGGTTGCGCATGGTATCACCGGCCTCGCGCGGCGCTCAAGAATGCACCGTAGGCTCTTGTGTCGCGCTATGCTGCTGCGCATTCATTGCAGAAGGAAACCCGATTCATGGCAGGAAGCAGTTTGCTGGTGCTGATCGACGACATCGCGACCGTGCTGGACGACGTGTCTTTGATGACCCAAATGGCCGCCAAGAAAACAGCCGGCGTACTCGGTGACGACCTGGCACTCAATGCCCAGCAAGTCAGCGGCGTGCGTGCCGAACGGGAAATCCCGGTGGTCTGGGCGGTCGCCAAGGGTTCGTTCATCAATAAACTGATCCTGGTGCCGTCGGCGCTGGCGATCAGTGCATTCATTCCGTGGCTGGTCACGCCGTTGTTGATGGTGGGCGGGGCCTATCTGTGCTTTGAGGGATTTGAAAAACTCGCCCACAAGTTCCTGCACAGCAAGGCTGAGGACCACGCTGAACATGCCGAACTGGTCGAGGCGGTGGCGGACCCGGCGGTGGACCTGGTTGCATACGAGAAGGACAAGATCAAGGGCGCGATCCGTACCGACTTCATTCTTTCTGCAGAAATCATCGCTATCACCCTTGGCGTCGTGGCCGATTCGGCGCTGACCCAACAAGTCATGGTGCTCTCGGGTATCGCCATTGTCATGACCGTCGGCGTCTACGGGCTGGTGGCCGGCATCGTCAAACTTGATGATTTGGGTCTGTGGCTGACCCAGAAGCCTGGGCAGATGGCCAAAAGCATCGGCAGCGGAATTTTGCGCGCGGCTCCCTACATGATGAAAAGCCTGTCGGTGATTGGCACGGCGGCGATGTTCTTGGTTGGCGGCGGCATCCTTACCCATGGCGTGCCGGTGGTGCATCACTGGATCGAAAGCGTCAGCGCAGGGGCGGGCGGTGCAGGGTTTATCGTGCCTGTGCTGCTCAATGGCATCGCGGGGATTGTGGCGGGTGCGGTGGTGCTGGTGGGTGTTATGGCCGTCAGCAAAATCTGGAAAGCGCTGAAAGACTGACCCAGCACATAGCAAAATGTAGGAGTGAGCCTGCTCGCGATTACGTCGTGTCAGTCAACATCAAAGTTGACGGGTATTGCACTATCGCGAGCAGACTCACTCCTGCAAGTGTTTTGTATTAGCCGAAATTACTCGGCAATCTGCAGTTTGCGCACCTCGGTGTAAACGTATCGCACCTTCTCGTCCTCGAACGACAAGATTATCTTTTTTGACGAAAGACAGCTTGTACGGCCGCTTAGAGCGTCTGAGACCATTCGTCTGAACTGTGATTTATGACAGTAGATTATTCGACCTGAAAATCTTTTGATTAGTGGCAGCGCAAGCATCTCGTAAGCGCGATCTGCAGGCGGAAAAATTTATGGACAGTGAAAGTGCATATGGTCGTTTTCAAGGAGATATTGTTATTACTCCTCCTGGTCCTGGTGCCGGTCGCGGCATGGGTGTATCGATCAGTCCAGATGGCACACGTGCTTTAGTTTGTGTGCCTAATCAAGGCTCGTTGAGGGCTTTCGATACTCACACGGGACATGCCGTTGCAACTGTGAAGCACGAAAGTGACTTGCAACAGCCTGTTAGAAGTGTTTTTAGTAACGATGGTGGGCGAGGATTTTATATTCATAATAATAAAACTGGCATATCAGTATATAGAACCTCTGATTGGAAGCTTGAAAGGACTGTCGAGTTGGGGGGCGGCTTGCGTAGACTGGCACTTTGTCAGGAAAAATTTAATCTCTATATTGCTCAAGAAGGAGGTTTGTTGGTAGTTGATTCAGTTAATTTGGGCTTGAAAAACACTATTCCTATCGCGAAAGTAATAGATGATTTGGTCGTGAGCCCCGATGGCGAGAATATCTACGTACTTGCGGGTGATCGGCTTTTTATTGTCAAGGTATCGAATTGGGAAGTGAGATCTATCCCCATTAATGGGGGTGATCCAGGGTATGGCTGCATATCACTCAGCGTGGATGGCCGTCGAGCATATATTGTTGGGAATCATCAAGGGGGCACTATGCATGTGCTCGATGTTGATGAAGAGGTTGTTAGTGCTTCGATTAATGTTGGGATGGGTGGCGGGCGAGATTGTAAGTTACATCCATCGGGAAGATACTTTTATTATCTTTCTGAGTATGAATCGAAGGTGTGTGTGGTTGATGTCTTGAATACCCCTATAATGGTTCGGAGTGTTTCGGTGGGGGGTAATCCGGTTGGGCTTGATATTACCCCGAATGGTGCCAGGGTTTATATTTGCATCGGGTTTTCTATTCGCGTGCTCGCGATAGTGGATGGAGTGCCAACTTCTGTTGCTTAAGTAAATTTTTTTTAGTGGGACGTGGATGCAATGTGCTTATCGTTCTTGGTTTGCGAACCTATGATTTTATGGAGGCACTAAATAAAAAGGCCATTCGATCCGCATCGAATGGCCTTTTTTGTTTTCGATCGAAATTACTCGGCAATCTGCAGTTTGCGCGCCTCTGTGTAAACGTAACGCACTTTGTCGTACTCGAACGGCGAGTTCGTCTGGCCATAGCGGAAGGAGGTCTGGTAGCGCTTGTCGATGCCGCGCAGGATCAACACTTCCGGATGGTTGGAGCTGACTTCAGCCACGTTGAGGAAGTTGATCGCACTCTCGGCCGAGTAATCCACCAGCAGGCCGCCGGTATCACGCAGGTTCGACGGACCGAGGATCGGCAGGACTAAATAAGCGCCGCCCGGCACGCCGTAGAAGCCCAGGGTCTGGCCGAAGTCTTCGCTCTGGCGCGGCAGGCCCATGGCGGTGGCCGGGTCCCACAGGCCGGCGATGCCGATGGTGGTGTTGAGCAGCAGTCGCCCGGTGGTTTCCAGCGAGCGCTGGCCCTTGAGTTGCAGCAGGCTGTTCATCAGGTTCGGCACGTCGCCGAGGTTGTTGAAGAAGTTGCTGACGCCGGTGCGCAGGAAGCTCGGGGTGACGTAGCGGTAACCATTGACCACCGGCAGGAACACCCATTGATCGAAGCGGTAGTTGAAGTGATAGACGCGCCGGTTCCACTCTTCCAGCGGATCGTAGACGGTCAGCGCGCTGAGGGTTGAACGCTCGAACTCACGCTGGTCCAGACCCGGGTTGAATTTGAGTTTGCTCAGCGGTTCCTTGAAACCATCACTGTCGACGACCACGGGGGCGTTGGCTTTGCTGTTGTCGGCATTGGCGACGCCTGCACAGAGTAACGCTGCGAAAAGCAGGAGGTATTTAGCCACGGAAGAACTCCAGCATGGCGTCGCTGTTGACGCGGTAGTTAATGTTGCCGCAGTGGCCGCCGTACGGGTAAACGGTCAGGCGATCACCGAAGGTCCTGCGCAGGAAGCCCAGGTCGCCAGGGCCGAGGATCACGTCATCGGCGTTGTGCATCACAGCGATTTTCGGGCTTTCGTGCAGATAGTCCTTCAGCGCATACAGGCTCACCTGGTCAATCAGTTGCAACAGGCTGCCGCCGTCGGTGCGGGCGCGCCACATCGGGATCACTTGTTCGGTGATGTAGCAGTCGAAGTCGCATTGCAGCGCACGCTTGAGGAATGGCGTGAGGCTGGTGCCCTCGGTGATCGGGAACTTGGGTGGGGTGATCAGGCCGCGACGGTTGACCAGGTCCGAAGTGAAGGCAATGTCGGCCGCCGAAAAGCGGAACGAGGTGCCGATCAGCATGGCCATCTGTTCGTTGGTCAGGTGCTGTTTGGACTGCTGGAAGTCGTAGAGCAGGGCGTCATTGAGGTCGATGTAGCCCTTCTGCTGGAAGTAGCGGGTCAGCTTGTCCAGTACCAGTTCATAGAACGTGGTGCTGGTGTTGATGCCCTTGACCTCGGTCTGGACCAGCTTGTCGAGGTTGGTGATCGAGGTGTAGAGGTTGACCGGCGGGTTGAGCAGCAGGACTTTCTTGAAGTTGAAGCTGCGGCGGGTTTCGTCCAGGTGCGAGACGAAAGCGGCATCCAGTGCCCCCAGGCTGTACCCGGTCAGGTAGTAATCGGTAACCGGCATTTTCGGGTTCTGTGCCCGTACGGCCTGCATCACCCGGTACAGATCTTCGGCGTCTTCCTTGGAAACACCCGGTGTGGCGAAGCGTGATGCGGCGCTCATGAAGTCATAGCTGGTGGGCGATGACAACTGCACCACGTGGTAGCCGGCTTTGTAATAGAGCTTCTTCAGGTATTCGTTCAGGGTGCTGTCATAGCGCGCGCCGGTGCCGGCGATCAGGAACATCAGCGGTGCGGCGTGATCCTGCGTGGCAATGCGGTAGTCGAGTTTCTTGACCGCCCAGAAATTGTCCGGCAGCTCGAACGCCCGTTCCGGACGCAAGGTGACGCTGCGCACTTCCTGATCGATATCGTCGTCCAGGGGTAACTCCGGACGCAGGTCCGGCGGCGTGGTCGCGATGGTCGCCTCGAACGGGTTGGTCAGGGGGTAGCCGTAACTGGCGGCGTCAATGTCGACCGCCAGTGCGGACGCACTCAATATAAGGCCGCCAAACAGGGCAGCGAAGCGCAAGGAACGGAGCATGACTAAATCCCTTAGAAGAAGGTGCCGAATGAATTTCGCAGGCTATGACCACCGGATTTGCGCCAAAGTGCCAACCCTCGGCACCAAGCAGGCCTAATTTCGAAGTAATAGTAGCTGGACGATACACTTTGCAGCGATTGAATGACCAGTTAACAGTTGTTATCGCTTGCGAAACCCTTGAGGGCGATTAAGCTGGCCGCCGCTTTTCGCCAATTGGAGTGTTTCATGTCTCGCCGCCTGCCCGTGATTCTGCTGCTTGTTTTGTTGCCTGTATGGCTGGCCGCCAGTTATGGCGCGCGCTATGGGTTCATGGAGGATGCGCAGTGGGTCGGCATTTGCGTGGATGAGGCCAATCGTTGGGAATGCCTGGTGCGTTCGAACCTGGGGCTGATGATTCACTTCGGGGTGCTGGGCTGGGCTGCGCTGGGCGCGGCGATCATCGGCTTTGTCGTGCCGGGGCGGGCAGGCTGGTGGCTGGCGGTGCTGGCGCTGGTGTTCGGCTTTCCGGCGCTGGCGTTGTACAACACGACGCTGGCGGTGTTTGCGGTAGTGATTGCGGGGTTGCGGTTGGTCAGGGCTTCTCGCGGCGTTTAAAAGTCCGTCTTCGCGAGCAAGCCCGCTCCCACATTTGATCTTTGTCACACACAAATTTTGTGTTCACTGAAGGTCTACTGTGGGAGCGGGCTTGCCCGCGAAGAGGCCGGTTGAGTCGCTAAAGAATCAAGCCTTGCGAACCCGCAAGCAGCGCCACAACGCAGCCACCATCAACACACTCACCAGCGCCCAGCCCCAGGCCTGCTGATTCTGCAAACCTTCACGAAACAGCTGCGGTGCAATGCCGGCACCGATGATGAAGGTCAGCAACGCAATCTCGCGGCGCGGCACGTTCACCGGGCGGCACAGATACACCAGCGCAGGCACGATGAACGCGACACTCGGGAAGCTGCGATAACGCGGATCGAGTACCAGTTCCAGCATCATCACGGCTGCCGCGAAACCTGCCGTTGCAACCAGCCAGCCAGCACGGCGCTCGAGCCAGTTGAAAGCCCGCCCGCGCCATCCGCCACGAGGGCTCAATGTCAGCGCAGCATGGGCCAGCACCAGCAGATTCAGGGCGGTCAGCAATCCGACCCACAACCACTCACTGGTAAAACGCGTGGTCACCCGCGCCAGGTCGCCCCAGGCGCCAATCGAACACGCAGCCAAGGCACCGAGCAGGGGCAGCACCAGTGCCGAACGCGTCGTGCGGACCCGGCCACCGAGCAGCAATGTACCGATGAAGATCAGGCCACCCACCGCCAGCCACTGCGACCAGTACGGAACGTTTGTCACTGGCCCTGCCAGCACGCCCTTATCCTGGCGATCGGCATCGAACAGCCCCCAGTAACCACCGACCGCACCTTCACTGGCGCGTTTCCAGGGCTGGTCGAAGGCTTCGATCAGGTTGTAATGCCAACCCTGTTGCTCGGCCATGGCGACAAAGCCGCGAATGAATCTGGCTTCGTTGACCCGGCTCGGCAGGGCCGTTTCGCGCTGGCGACCTTCGCTTGGCCAGCCGGTTTCGCCGATCAGCACATCCTTGGGCGCGAACTTGTTGCCGAACACCTGGCGTACTTCGGCCACATGCTGCAGGGCGGCGTCGATGTTCGACGGATCATCTTCCCAGTACGGCAGCAAGTGGATGGTCAGGAAGTCCACGGCGGGGGCGATTTGCGGATGCTTGAGCCAGAACTCCCAGACGTCGGCGTAGGTGACAGGCTGTTTGACCTGGCTCTTGACCTTGTTGATCAGCTTCACCAGCTGCGCGCCAGTGACTTCCTTGCGCAGCAGGGTTTCGTTGCCGACGATCACCGCGCTCACCACATCCGGGTTGGCGTTGGCCGAGGCGATCAGCAGGTCGACTTCTTTCTCGGTGTCCACCGGGTTGCTGTTGACCCAGGCGCCGATCATCAATTTCAAGCCATGCTTGCGCGCTAGATCCGGCAGGGCTTCCAGGCCGGTCATGGAATAGGTGCGGATGCATTCGAAGCTTTTGGACAGCAGTGCGAGGTCGGCATCCATGCGCTCGGGGCGCAAGTTGAATGGCACGTCAAACGGCGATTGATCCTTGTCGAACGGGGTGTAGGAGGCACATTGCAGCTTATGCGTGGCGCTGGCCACGTCCGGCAAAATCACCGGTTTGCCGAGGCCGTACCAGAAGCCGCCAAGGGCAAACAGCCCGAGCAGGCAAGCGAATAGATAAGCAGCAAAAGGGAAGCGGGAGGTCGCGGACATGGTCAGGCCGTGTGGGAACAAAGCGGCGCATGTTACCTGCATTTGCCGCGTGCCTGGTGGCCTGCATGATTTTGACATGCAAAGTTCGGGCGGTTTGGCGGGGGTGTTTGTAGCGCTGAGGATTAATGGCTTTCTGATGTCGTTTCTCGATGCCTTGAGGTCGCTGGCAGAGCAGGTCGCCATGAGCGTCAGGTTGATTATCGCAAGTGTCAGTACTCCGCTGATGTTCGAACGAGTTTGCGGTGGGCGTGATGGGGGCGCTGTGCACCATAACAATACGTTTAAGCGACTCGGCATCCGTCGAGCGCAGCACTTTCGGGGAAGTAACGATGAAGATGCGACGACTCTTGGGCGCAGGTGCGGCTTTGGTGCTGGCGATCAGTTCGACCGTGGCGAGCGCCGCGGGCAAGGACGTGACGCTTGGTTATGTCGATGGCTGGTCGGACAGTGTCGCCACGACCAACGTGGCGGCTGAAGTGATCAGGCAGAAACTCGGTTATGACGTGAAGCTGCAAGCCGTCGCTACCGGGATCATGTGGCAGGGCGTGGCCACCGGCAAACTCGACGCCATGCTGTCGGCCTGGCTGCCGGTGACCCACGGTGAGTACTGGACGAAGAACAAGGATCAGGTCGTCGACTACGGCCCGAACTTCAAGGACGCGAAAATCGGCCTGATCGTGCCGGAGTACGTCAAGGCCAAGTCCATTGACGACCTCAAGACCGATGACACCTTCAAGAACCGCATCGTCGGCATCGACGCCGGTTCAGGCGTGATGCTCAAGACCGATCAGGCGATCAAGGACTACGACCTGACCGGTTATCAACTCAAGGCCAGTTCCGGCGCCGGCATGATTGCCGAGCTGACCCGTGCCGAGAAGAAAAACGAATCCATTGCGGTCACCGGCTGGGTACCGCACTGGATGTTCGCCAAGTGGAAACTGCGCTTCCTCGAAGACCCGAAAGGCGTGTATGGCGCGGCTGAGACCGTGAACAGCATCGGCAGCAAGGGCCTGGAGGCCAAGGCGCCGGAAGTGGCCAAGTTCCTGAAGAACTTCCAGTGGGAATCCAAGGATGAAATCGGCCAGGTGATGCTGGCGATTCAGGATGGTGCCAAGCCTGAAGCCGCGGCGAAGGATTGGATCGCCAAGCACCCAGAGCGTGTGGCTGCCTGGACTAAATAACAGGCACCTCGCTTTAAATTGTGGGAGCGGGCTTGCTCGCGAAAGCGGTGTAACAGTCAACAATAATGTTGAATGTTATGGCCCCTTCGCGAGCAAGCCCGCTCCCACACTTGTTTATGGCGTACTGGAATTTGGCGAAAACACCATGGGGTTCTAAGACTAAGGTCGTCTGGAACCTGCCCCGCAGCCGCATAGAGTGGATACCGTTCCAACTCAATCTGTGCTGCGAGGATAAAAACAATGAACGACAGCATTTACCTCTCGATTCAAAACAGCCCGCGCTTCAAGGAGCTGGTTAGCAAGAGGGAACGATTCGCCTGGATTCTTTCGGCGATCATGCTAGGGCTTTACTCCGGATTCATCCTTCTGATTGCCTATGGACCGCAGGTGCTGGGGGCGAAAATCAGCCCTGAGTCCTCGATTACCTGGGGCATACCGATCGGTGTCGGGCTGATTGTCTCGGCCTTCATCCTGACCGGTATCTACGTACGACGCGCCAACGGCGAGTTCGACGACCTGAACAATGCGATTCTCAAGGAGGCTCAGCAATGATCCGCCGTCTAATGGCTCTTTTGAGCATCGCAGCTTTCGCACCTGGCGCCTGGGCGGCTGACGCCCTGACCGGTGCCGTGCAGAAGCAACCGCTTAACGTGTCCGCGATCGTGATGTTTGTCGCCTTCGTCGGTGCCACCCTGTGCATCACCTACTGGGCTTCCAAGCGTAATAATTCGGCGGCCGACTACTACGCCGCTGGCGGCAAGATCACCGGTTTCCAGAACGGTCTGGCGATTGCCGGTGACTACATGTCGGCAGCGTCCTTCCTGGGTATTTCCGCGCTGGTGTTCACCTCCGGCTACGACGGCCTGATCTATTCGATCGGCTTCCTGGTGGGCTGGCCGATCATTCTGTTCCTGATCGCCGAGCGCCTGCGTAACCTGGGCAAATACACCTTTGCCGACGTGGCGTCCTATCGCCTTGGGCAAACCCAGATCCGCTCGCTGTCCGCTTGCGGTTCGCTGGTGGTGGTGGCGTTCTACCTGATCGCGCAAATGGTCGGTGCCGGCAAGCTGATCCAGCTGCTGTTCGGTCTCGATTACCACATTGCGGTGATCCTGGTCGGTATCCTGATGTGCCTGTACGTGTTGTTCGGCGGCATGCTGGCGACCACTTGGGTGCAGATCATCAAGGCTGTGCTGCTGCTGTCCGGTGCTTCCTTCATGGCACTGATGGTGATGAAGCACGTCAACTTCGACTTCAACATGCTGTTCTCCGAGGCGATCAAGGTTCACCCGAAAGCTGAAGCGATCATGAGCCCGGGCGGCCTGGTGAAAGATCCTATCTCGGCGTTCTCCCTCGGTCTGGCGTTGATGTTCGGTACCGCTGGCCTGCCGCACATCCTGATGCGCTTCTTCACCGTGAGTGACGCAAAGGAAGCTCGCAAGAGCGTGTTGTACGCAACCGGCTTCATTGGCTACTTCTATATCCTGACCTTCATCATCGGCTTCGGCGCGATCCTGCTGGTCAGCACCAACCCGGCTTTCAAAGACGCTGCTGGCGCCTTGCTGGGCGGTAACAACATGGCGGCGGTGCACCTGGCCAACGCGGTGGGTGGCAGCATTTTCCTGGGCTTTATCTCGGCAGTAGCGTTCGCGACCATTCTGGCAGTGGTTGCCGGTCTGACCCTGGCCGGTGCTTCGGCGGTGTCCCACGACCTGTATGCCAGCGTGATCAAGAAGGGCAAGGCCAACGAGAAGGACGAGATTCGCGTTTCGAAAATCACCACCATTGCCTTGGCGGTACTGGCGATTGCGCTGGGTATCCTGTTCGAAAGCCAGAACATCGCGTTCATGGTCGGCCTGGCATTCTCCATCGCGGCGAGCTGCAACTTCCCGGTGCTGCTGCTTTCCATGTACTGGAAAAAGCTGACCACTCGCGGTGCGATGATCGGCGGCTGGATGGGCCTGATCAGTGCCGTGGGCCTGATGGTGCTTGGTCCGACCATCTGGGTGCAGATCCTGCATCACGAGAAGGCCATCTTCCCGTATGAGTATCCGGCGCTGTTCTCGATGATGATTGCCTTTGTCGGGATCTGGTTCTTCTCGGTTACTGACAAGTCGACTGCGGCTGACAATGAGCGGGCGCTGTTCTTCCCGCAGTTTGTTCGTTCGCAGACGGGTCTTGGGGCGAGTGGGGCGGTATCGCACTAAGGCTTTATATATAAGTTGCACTAACACTCAATGCCCCGGTCGAGAGATCGGGGCATTTTTGTTGGGCGATAACCGACCGGAATCTGGCGGATGTACCCGGTCCACTGTGGGAGCGGGCTTGCTCGCGAAGGCGGCCTGACAGCTGACCTGTCTTTTGTTGACTGTGTACATATCCATTTCTGCGGTAACGGCGACTTATGGTTTCGCCCTTACGGCGAGTCACTTTTTTTACAAGCGCCTAAAAAAAGTAACCCAAAAAACGCTCGCCCCGAACGTACGGCCCCTCGCTAAGGCTCGGGGTTCCTTCGCTCCGGCATTCATCCGGGGGCATCGCCTCCGGTCGGCTTCGCGCGACCTCCTCTCGATGTGTTCGGCTTTGCCGAACGGCACTGCGCGCCTACCCCCGGATGAACGCCTCCACTCAGCCTGCCGAGGGGGCGGGTGGATCAAGATCAAGAGCTGCAGGCGAGCTAACGCTCGGCCTGATGAGTGGTGAAGAGCGAAGGTGTACAGCGCTCTGTCTCTGCTCTTCTGTGGGAGCGAGCTTGCTCGCGATGGCGGCCTGCCAGTCAACATCGATGTCGGATGTACTGGCCTCATCGCGAGCAAGCTCGCTCCCACAGGTTTGGTGCTGTTCGAATAATTTGTGTTCGATGCAAATACTGTGGGAGCGAGCCTGCCAGCCGACCGAAATCTCGCAGATCCAAGCCAGCAAACAGGCCGGCCGGTAGGCCGCCTCGGGCCCACGGAGCAGGACCGGAGCGAGGGCATGCCGAGCCACAGCGAGGCACCGAGCGTCAGGGGCAAGAGCCCTTGGTTACTTGGGGCTTTTCCAAGTAACCCGCTGTAAGAGCGGAACCAAAAGCGGCCGTTACCGCAGCAACGGATATGTACACAATTAAAAAAGGCAAACAAAAACGGCCTCTATATAAGAGGCCGTTCCTGGTACAACTCAACACCCTACAGCAAGACAGCCCTTACTTGCGGTCTTCCAGCTTGGTGATGTCACGCGACTCGTAGCCGGTGTACAGCTGGCGCGGGCGGCCGATCTTGTACGGGCTGGAGAGCATTTCCTTCCAGTGGGAGATCCAGCCGACGGTCCGCGCCAGGGCGAAGATCACGGTGAACATGCTGGTTGGAATGCCGATCGCCTTGAGGATGATCCCCGAGTAGAAGTCGACGTTCGGGTACAGCGAGCGCTCGATGAAGTACGGGTCGGTCAGGGCGATCTCTTCCAGGCGCATGGCCAGTTCGAGTTGCGGATCGTTCTGAATGCCCAGTTCCTTCAATACTTCGTCGCAGGTCTGCTTCATTACCGTGGCGCGCGGGTCGCGGTTTTTGTAAACGCGGTGACCGAAGCCCATCAGTTTGAACGGATCGTTCTTGTCCTTGGCCTTGGCGATGAACTTGTCGATGTTCGAGACATCGCCGATTTCATCGAGCATGGTCAGTACCGCTTCGTTTGCACCGCCGTGGGCAGGGCCCCACAGTGCAGCGATGCCGGCGGCGATACAGGCGAACGGGTTGGCACCCGAAGAGCCGGCCAGGCGTACGGTGGAGGTCGAAGCGTTCTGCTCGTGGTCGGCATGGAGGATGAAGATCCGGTCCATGGCCTTGGCGAGTACCGGGCTGATCGGTTTGATCTCGCACGGGGTGTTGAACATCATGTGCAGGAAGTTTTCCGCGTACGACAGGTCGTTGCGCGGGTACATCATGGGTTGGCCCATGGAGTACTTGTAAACCATCGCGGCCAGGGTCGGCATCTTGGCAACCAGGCGGATCGCGGAGATTTCGCGATGCTGCGGGTTATTGATGTCCAGGGAGTCGTGGTAGAACGCCGAGAGGGCGCCGACTACGCCGCACATGACGGCCATCGGGTGGGCGTCGCGACGGAAGCCGTTGAAGAAGGTCTTCAGCTGCTCGTGAACCATGGTGTGGTTTTTCACGGTGCTGACGAACTGGGCCTTCTGTTCTGCGGTCGGCAGTTCGCCGTTGAGCAGCAGATAGCAGGTTTCCAGATAGTCCGACTTTTCAGCCAGCTGTTCGATCGGGTAGCCGCGGTGCAGCAGGATGCCGTTGTCGCCGTCGATATAGGTGATCTTCGACTCGCACGAGGCGGTCGACATGAAGCCTGGGTCAAAGGTGAAACGGCCCGTGGCCGTCAGGCCCCGAACATCGATAACATCGGGACCAACGGTGCCGGTTAAAATGGGCAGCTCGACGGGGGCTGCGCCCTCGATGATCAACTGCGCTTTTTTGTCAGCCATGTGGCCTCCTATTTATGCTTGAAATCATCAGACAGACCCCCCACGCAGGGCCCGCACCACTATAGTGAGATAAATTCGAATGTCAATTTGCCTAAAGTCTTGCTCCAGAAGGCTTTAACCGGACTTTTTTCTCGAAATTGGCTGCCATTTACGCCTTTTATGTCAGTTGCGCAATCAGCTGTTCGGGTTAGGTGTTTGCGTTGTCATTAGTAGCCTAACTGTCTATACTCGGCCACCGACCGCCAAGGGCTTTTGGGCTTGCTTTCATTGGGGGTCGCATCCCTGGGTGGTGGTTACCTGACCAGTGCACTCCCCAACAACTTTGCCCTGATTGTTAGGGGCTCTTCAGTGTGAAAAAAAAGCCGTGAAAAGCCAACGACCTGTAAACCTAGACCTAAGGACCATCAAACTCCCAGTCACTGCTTACACGTCCATCCTTCACCGAATCTCCGGTGTCATCCTCTTCGTGTGCCTTGCCATCATGCTTTACGCATTGGACAAGTCGCTGAGTTCCGAGGAAGGCTTCGGTCAGGTGAAAGCGTGTCTGACCAGTCCGCTAGCCAAGCTAGTGACATGGGGCATCCTGTCCGCTCTGCTGTATCACCTGGTAGCCGGTGTGCGCCATTTGATCATGGACATGGGCATCGGTGAGACGCTGGAAGGCGGCAAGCTGGGCTCGAAAATCGTTATCGCCGTTTCCGTGGTGGTAATCGTTCTGGCAGGAGTTTGGATATGGTAACTAACGTCACGAACCTGTCGCGTTCGGGCCTCTATGACTGGATGGCGCAACGTGTGTCTGCGGTCGTTCTCGCGGCTTACTTCATCTTCCTGATCGGATACATCGTGGCCAACCCTGGCCTCGAGTACGCCCAGTGGCATGAACTGTTCGCCCACAACGGAATGCGTATCTTCAGCCTCCTGGCCCTCGTTGCCCTCGGCGCTCACGCCTGGGTCGGCATGTGGACCATCGCGACCGACTACCTGACGCCAATGGCGTTCGGCAAGTCCGCGACGGCTATACGTTTCCTTTTCCAGGCAGTATGCGGCGTTGCGATGTTCGCTTACTTCGTCTGGGGCGTGCAGATTCTCTGGGGTATCTGAGTCATGGCTAACATTCCAACGATTTCTTTCGACGCCATCATTATTGGTGGTGGCGGTGCCGGCATGCGCGCAGCGCTGCAACTGGCACAGGGCGGTCACAAGACTGCTGTGATCACCAAGGTTTTCCCGACCCGTTCGCATACTGTATCCGCCCAGGGCGGCATCACCTGCGCAATCGCGTCCGCTGACCCGAACGATGACTGGCGCTGGCACATGTACGATACCGTCAAGGGTTCCGACTACATCGGTGACCAGGACGCTATCGAATACATGTGTCAGGAAGGCCCGGCTGCCGTTTACGAGCTGGACCACATGGGTATGCCGTTCTCGCGTACCGAGCAAGGTCGTATCTACCAGCGTCCATTCGGCGGTCAGTCCAAGGACTACGGTAAAGGCGGCCAGGCTGCGCGTACTTGCGCTGCGTCCGACCGTACCGGTCACGCTCTGCTGCACACCCTTTATCAGGGCAACCTGAAAGCCGGTACCGTGTTCCTGAACGAGTACTACGCTGTCGATCTGGTGAAGAACGGCGAAGGCGAGTTCGTCGGCGTGATCGCCATCTGCATCGAAACCGGCGAAACCACCTACATCCGTGCCAAGGCCACCGTACTGGCTACCGGCGGTGCAGGTCGTATCTACGCTTCGACCACCAACGCCCTGATCAACACCGGTGACGGCGTTGGCATGGCGCTGCGTGCTGGCGTTCCGGTACAAGACATTGAAATGTGGCAGTTCCACCCGACCGGTATCGCCGGCGCTGGTGTACTGGTTACAGAAGGTTGCCGTGGTGAAGGTGGATACCTGATCAACAAGCACGGCGAGCGTTTCATGGAGCGTTATGCTCCGAACGCCAAAGACCTTGCCGGTCGTGACGTTGTTGCCCGCTCGATGGTTAAAGAGATCATCGCCGGCAACGGTTGCGGTCCGAATGGCGACCACGTAATGCTCAAACTCGACCACCTGGGCGAGGAAGTGCTGCACAGCCGTCTGCCAGGCATCTGCGAACTGTCGAAGACTTTTGCGCACGTTGACCCGGTTGTTGCTCCGGTTCCGGTTGTTCCGACCTGCCACTATATGATGGGCGGCGTTGCCACCAACATTCACGGCCAGGCGATCACCCAGAACGGCGAAGGCGTCGACGAAATCATCCCTGGCCTGTTCGCAGTGGGTGAAGTGGCTTGCGTATCGGTTCACGGTGCCAACCGTCTGGGCGGCAACTCGCTGCTCGACCTGGTGGTATTCGGCCGCGCTGCCGGCCTGCACCTGGAAAAGGCGCTGACCGACGGTATCGAATACGACGACGCCACCGACGCCGACATCCAGGCTGCCCTGGCGCGTCTGTCCGCCCTGAACGAGCGTACCGAAGGCGAAGACGTGGCTACCCTGCGTCGCGAGCTGCAAAACTGCATGCAGAACTACTTCGGTGTATTCCGTACCGGCGAATACATGCAGAAGGGTATTGCCCAGCTGGCTGACCTGCGCAAACGCATCGCCAACGTGAAGATCAACGATAAGTCGCAGGCGTTCAACACTGCACGTATCGAAGCGCTGGAACTGCAGAACCTGCTGGAAGTGGCCGAAGCCACCGCCATCGCTGCCGAAGTACGTAAAGAGTCCCGTGGTGCTCACGCCCGTGAAGACTTTGAAGATCGCGACGATGAAAACTGGCTGTGCCACACCCTGTACTTCCCGGGTGACAAGCGCGTGACCAAGCGTGCCGTGAACTTCTCGCCGAAGACTGTTCCGACTTTTGAACCTAAGATTCGGACTTATTAAGGGTGGCCGCCATGTTGCAAGTCAGCGTTTATCGTTACAACCCTGATCAGGACGCCGCGCCGTTCATGCAGGAATTCCAGGTCGATACCGGTGGTAAAGACCTGATGGTGCTGGACGTGCTGGCCCTGATCAAAGAGCAGGACGAGGGTTTCTCCTATCGTCGCTCTTGCCGTGAAGGTGTTTGCGGTTCCGACGGCATGAACATCAACGGCAAAAACGGCCTGGCCTGCGTCACGCCGCTGTCTGCTGTCGTAAAAGGTAACAAGTTGATCGTTCGTCCTCTGCCAGGTTTGCCGGTTATCCGTGACCTGGTCGTCGATATGAGCATCTTCTACAAGCAATACGAAAAGGTTAAGCCATACCTGCAGAACGACACGCCGGCTCCGGCCATCGAGCGCCTGCAGTCCCCTGAAGAACGTGAAAAGCTCGACGGTCTGTACGAGTGCATCCTGTGCGCTTGCTGCTCGACTTCCTGCCCGTCCTTCTGGTGGAACCCGGACAAGTTCCTGGGGCCAGCTGCCCTGCTGCAAGCGTACCGCTTCCTGGCAGACAGCCGCGACACCAAGACGGCCGAGCGTCTGGCTGCGCTGGATGACCCGTTCAGCGTATTCCGCTGCCGGAGCATCATGAACTGCGTCAGCGTATGTCCGAAAGGCCTGAACCCGACTAAGGCCATCGGTCACATCCGTAACATGTTGCTCTCGAGCGGCGTGTGATTCAGCTGCTGTACCCGCTGTACCCGTAGATGCTACGGCGCAGGCTTCAACCGGCGCCGTAGTTTTAACCTGAGCAGCAGCTTAAAAGGCTGCGGCTCTTATTTTGAAGAAATGAGACAAGCAGGGGCATCCGGGCTGGTACCCGGACTATCAGTGTGATCCTAGTGGCTTGTTTTGGTCGCTGCATTCGGACTTCTGCAAGTTTGCTCGGTGTCGACACCGATGGTGTTCCCCTAACCGAGGGTGACCAAGCATGCAAGAAAGCGTGATGCAGCGCATGTGGAACAGTGCCTACCTATCCGGTAGTAACGCTGCCTATGTGGAAGAGCTTTACGAGCTCTACCTGCACGACCCTAACGCTGTGCCAGAAGAGTGGCGCACCTACTTCCAGAAGTTGCCTGCTGACGGCAACTCTGCCACCGATGTTTCGCACTCCACAATTCGCGATCATTTCGTCTTGCTGGCAAAGAACCAGCGCCGCGCCCAACCGGTTTCCGCCGGCAGCGTGAGCAGTGAGCACGAGAAGAAGCAAGTTGAAGTGCTGCGATTGATCCAGGCCTACCGTATGCGTGGCCACCAGGCAGCCCAGCTTGACCCGCTGGGACTGTGGCAGCGTCCTGCACCTGCAGACCTGTCGATCAATCATTACGGCTTGACCAATGCCGATCTTGATACGACCTTCCGTGCCGGCGACCTGTTCATCGGCAAAGAGGAAGCGAGCCTACGCGAAATTCACGAAGCGTTGCAGCAGACATATTGCCGCACCATCGGCGCTGAGTTCACGCACATCACCGATTCCGAGCAGCGCCAGTGGTTCCAGCAGCGTCTGGAAAGCGTGCGCGGTCGTCCGACGTACTCCGCCGACATCAAGAGCCACCTGCTCGAGCGCGTGACCGCCGGCGAAGGCCTGGAAAAATACCTGGGCACCAAATACCCGGGTACCAAGCGTTTCGGTCTGGAAGGCGGCGAAAGCCTGATTCCGATGCTCGACGAGCTGATCCAGCGTTCCGGTTCCTACGGCACCAAGGAAATCGTCATCGGCATGGCCCACCGTGGCCGTCTGAACGTGCTGGTCAACACCTTCGGCAAGAACCCGCGCGAGCTGTTCGACGAGTTCGAAGGCAAGAAGAAGGTCGAGCTGGGTTCCGGTGACGTCAAATACCACCAGGGCTTCTCGTCCAACGTGATGACCACCGGCGGTGAAGTTCACCTGGCCATGGCGTTCAACCCGTCCCACCTGGAAATCGTTTCCCCGGTGGTCGAGGGTTCGGTTCGCGCCCGTCAGGATCGTCGTAACGACCCGACCGGTGAGAAGGTTCTGCCGATCTCCATCCACGGTGACGCTGCATTCGCAGGTCAGGGCGTGGTCATGGAAACCTTCCAGATGTCGCAGACCCGCGGTTTCAAGACCGGCGGTACCGTGCACATCGTGATCAACAACCAGGTCGGTTTCACCATCAGCAACCCGCTGGACTCGCGTTCCACCGAGTACGCGACCGACGTTGCGAAAATGATCCAGGCGCCGATCCTCCATGTGAATGGTGATGATCCGGAAGCCGTATTGTTCGTGACCCAGCTGGCCATCGACTACCGCATGCAGTTCAAGCGTGACGTGGTGATCGACCTGGTCTGCTACCGTCGTCGCGGCCACAACGAGGCCGACGAGCCAAGCGGCACCCAGCCGATCATGTATCAGCAGATCACCAAGCAGCGCACCACCCGTGAGCTGTATGCCGATCGTCTGACCCAGGGCGGTGTGCTGGACGCAGAGCGTGTTCAGGCGAAAGTCGACGAATACCGCAACGCGCTGGACAACGGTCTGCATGTGGTGAAGAGCCTGGTCAAAGAGCCGAACAAAGAGTTGTTCGTGGATTGGCGTCCGTATCTGGGCCACGCCTGGACCGCACGTCACGACACTCGCTTCGATCTGAAGACCCTGCAGGAACTGTCCGCCAAGCTGCTGGAAATTCCGGAAGGCTTCGTGGTTCAGCGCCAGGTCGCGAAAATCTACGAAGACCGTCAGAAGATGCAAGCCGGCGGCCTGCCGATCAACTGGGGTTACGCCGAAACCATGGCGTACGCGACCCTGGCGTTCGAAGGTCACCCGATCCGCATGACCGGCCAGGACATCGGCCGCGGTACGTTCTCGCACCGTCATGCTGTCTTGCACAACCAGAAAGACGCGGGCACCTACATCCCGTTGCAGAACCTGTACAACGGCCAGCCACGTTTCGACCTGTACGATTCGTTCCTGTCCGAAGAAGCCGTACTGGCGTTCGAATACGGTTACTCGACCACCACGCCTGATGCGCTGGTGATCTGGGAAGCCCAGTTCGGCGACTTCGCCAACGGTGCCCAGGTGGTTATCGACCAGTTCATCACCAGTGGCGAGCACAAGTGGGGCCGTCTGTGCGGTCTGACCATGCTGCTGCCGCATGGTTATGAGGGTCAGGGGCCGGAGCACTCCTCGGCTCGTCTGGAGCGTTACCTGCAGCTGTGCGCCGAGCACAACATTCAGGTGTGCATGCCGACGACGCCGGCTCAGATCTACCACTTGCTGCGCCGTCAGGTCATTCGTCCGCTGCGCAAACCACTGGTAGTCCTGACTCCGAAGTCGCTGCTGCGCCACAAGCTGGCCATCTCGACGCTGGAAGATCTGGCCGAAGGTTCGTTCCAGACCGTTATCCCGGAAATCGATGCCCAAGACCCGAAAAAGGTCGAGCGCATTGTTCTGTGTAGCGGCAAGGTCTACTACGACCTGCTGGAAAAACGCCGTGCCGAAGGTCGTGACGACATCGCCGTCGTGCGTATCGAGCAGCTGTACCCATTCCCTGAGGACGACTTGAATGAAGTCCTGGCTCCTTACACCAACCTCAAACATATCGTTTGGTGTCAGGAAGAGCCGATGAACCAGGGTGCCTGGTACTGCAGCCAACACCACTTGCGTCGCAGCGTCGGCAACCTCAACAAGTCTCTCGTACTCGAGTACGCGGGCCGTGAGGCTTCTGCTGCACCTGCATGCGGTTACGCATCGATGCACGCCGAGCAGCAGGAACAACTGCTGCAAGACGCCTTTACTGTTTAACGCCTTCGCGCACCTGAAACCGAATTTAAGGAACCACAGATAATGGCTATCGAGATCAAAGCCCCCACTTTCCCGGAATCGGTCGCCGATGGCACCGTTGCCACCTGGCACAAACAACCGGGCGACGCGGTCAAGCGCGACGAATTGATCGTCGACATCGAAACCGACAAAGTGGTACTGGAAGTGCTGGCTACCGCTGACGGCGTGCTGGGCGCTATCGTCAAGAACGAAGGCGAAACCGTTCTGTCCGACGAAGTGCTGGGCTCCATCGTTGAAGGCGGCGCTGCTGCCGCTGCTCCGGCTGCCGCTGCTGCTCCGGCCGCTGCTGCCGCTGCTCCAGCTGCCGGCGCTGACGAAGACGCTATCGCAGCTCCAGCTGCTCGCAAGCTGGCCGAAGAAAACGGCATCAACCTGGCTTCCGTCAAAGGCACCGGCAAAGATGGTCGTGTAACCAAGGAAGACGTGGTTGCCGCTGTCGAAGCCAAGAAAGCTGCTCCTGCTGCCGCACCTGCCAAGGCTGCTGCTCCGGCTGCCGCTGCTCCTGTGTCTGCCGCTGGCGATCGCATCGAGAAGCGCGTACCGATGACCCGCGTACGTGCCACCGTGGCCAAGCGTCTGGTTGAAGCTCAATCGAACATGGCGATGCTGACCACTTTCAACGAAGTCGACATGACCGAAGTCATGGCCCTGCGTTCGAAGTACAAGGATCTGTTCGAGAAGTCCCACAACGGCGTGCGCCTGGGCTTCATGTCGTTCTTCGTGAAAGCGGCTACCGAAGCGCTGAAACGCTTCCCGGCTGTCAACGCGTCGATCGACGGCGGTGACATCGTTTACCACGGCTACGCTGACGTCGGCGTTGCAGTTTCCAGCGATCGCGGTCTGGTTGTACCGGTTCTGCGTAACGCCGAACTGATGAGCCTGGCTGAAATCGAAGGCGGCATCGCCACCTTCGGCAAGAAAGCCCGCGACGGCAAACTGTCGATGGACGAAATGACCGGTGGTACTTTCACCATCACCAACGGTGGTACTTTCGGTTCGATGATGTCGACCCCGATCGTCAACCCGCCACAAGCAGCCATCCTGGGCATGCACAACATCATCCAGCGTCCGATGGCCATCAACGGTCAGGTCGTTATCCGTCCGATGATGTACCTGGCACTGTCCTACGATCACCGTCTGATCGATGGCAAAGAAGCTGTGACCTTCCTGGTGACCATCAAGAACCTGCTGGAAGATCCGGCTCGTCTGTTGCTGGATATCTGATAGAAGCAGCCATGAGCTGCAAGCTCGAGCTGTCGGAAAACCCGCAGCCTGGCTTGCCGCTCGCGGCTTGAAGCTTTTCGCTAAAGAGGATTTTTTGAATGTCGCAGAAATTTGACGTAGTAGTGATCGGCGCGGGCCCTGGCGGTTACGTGGCTGCCATCAAGGCCGCCCAGCTTGGTCTTTCGACGGCCTGCATCGAGAAGTACACCGACAAGGAAGGCAAACTGGCTCTGGGCGGTACTTGCCTGAACGTCGGCTGCATTCCATCCAAGGCCCTGCTGGACAGCTCGTGGAAATTCCACGAAGCCCAGGACGGTTTCGCGATCCACGGTATCAATCACGCTGGCGTGACCATGGACGTGCCAGCGATGGTCGGCCGCAAGGCCAACATCGTCAAAGGCCTGACCTCCGGCGTTGCAACCCTGTTCAAAGCCAACGGTGTGACCTCGATCCAGGGTCACGGCAAGCTGCTGGCCGGCAAGAAAGTTGAAGTCACCAAGCCAGACGGCTCGGTAGAAATCATCGAAGCCGAAAACGTCATCCTGGCTCCAGGTTCGCGTCCGATCGACATTCCACCAGCTCCGGTTGACCAGAATGTGATCGTCGATTCGACTGGCGCCCTGGAATTCCAATCCGTGCCTAAGCGTCTGGGCGTGATCGGCGCTGGCGTGATCGGTCTGGAACTGGGTTCGGTCTGGTCGCGTCTGGGTGCAGAAGTAACTGTCCTGGAAGCCCTGGACACCTTCCTGATGGCAGCGGACACCGCTGTTTCCAAGGAAGCGCTGAAAACCCTGACCAAACAGGGTCTGGACATCAAGCTGGGCGCTCGCGTAACCGGTTCCAAAGTGAACGGCGACGAAGTCGTGGTGAACTACACCGACGCCAAGGGCGAACAGAAGATCACTTTCGACAAGCTGATCGTAGCCGTTGGTCGCCGTCCGGTGACCACTGATCTGCTGGCTGCCGACTGCGGCGTGACCCTGGACGAGCGCGGTTTCGTGCACGTTGACGACCACTGCGCCACCACCGTACCGGGCGTTTACGCCATCGGCGACGTGGTTCGCGGCATGATGCTGGCGCACAAGGCCTCGGAAGAGGGCATCATGGTTGTCGAGCGCATCAAGGGCCACAAGGCCCAGATGAACTATGATCTGATCCCGTCGGTTATTTATACTCACCCGGAAATCGCATGGGTCGGTAAAACCGAGCAGGCCTTGAAAGCTGAAGGCGTTGAAGTTAACGTCGGCACTTTCCCGTTCGCAGCCTCTGGCCGTGCCATGGCTGCCAACGACACCGGTGGTTTCGTCAAGGTCATCGCTGATGCCAAGACAGACCGCGTACTGGGCGTCCACGTGATTGGCCCAAGCGCTGCAGAACTGGTTCAGCAGGGCGCGATCGGTATGGAATTCGGCACCAGCGCTGAAGACCTGGGCATGATGGTTTTCTCCCATCCGACCCTGTCTGAAGCCTTGCACGAAGCTGCTTTGGCTGTGAATGGCGGCGCCATCCACATCGCCAACCGCAAGAAGCGTTAAGACATAATAAGAAACCACGGCGGTTTGGCCCGTCGTGAGCCTTGCATGCAAGACTCACCGCGGAATATCCGCTGGACGCAGTCTTGCATAGCTGCACCGGGTACCCGGAAAGGCTATGCAAGCAGCAGTCACAGGTGGTGCGGCACTTGAATGAGTGCAGCACCGAATGCGCAGTACCTAACGAAGACGGTAATAAGCATGAATCTTCACGAGTATCAGGGTAAGCAGCTGTTCGCTGAGTACGGCCTGCCAGTTTCCACCGGTTATGCGGTAGACACCCCGGAAGCAGCAGCAGAAGCTTGCGACAAAATCGGTGGCAGCGAGTGGGTTGTCAAAGCCCAGGTCCACGCCGGTGGTCGCGGTAAAGCGGGCGGCGTAAAGCTGGTTCGCAGCAAAGAAGACGCCAAAGCCTTCGCACAGCAGTGGCTGGGCAAGCGTCTGGTGACTTACCAGACTGACGCCAACGGTCAGCCAGTCACCAAGATCCTGGTTGAATCGTGCACTGATATCGCTAAAGAGCTGTACCTGGGCGCTGTCGTTGACCGTTCGAGCCGCCGTATCGTGTTCATGGCTTCCACCGAAGGTGGCGTGGACATCGAGAAAATCGCTCACGACACTCCAGAAAAAATTCTGAAGGCCACTATCGATCCACTGGTTGGCGCTCAGCCATTCCAGGGTCGCGAGCTGGCATTCCAGCTGGGTCTGGAAGGCAAGCAAGTTGCCCAGTTCGCCAAGATCTTCGTAGGTCTGGCCAAACTGTTCAAGGATCACGACCTGGCCCTGCTGGAAGTGAACCCGCTGGTGATCAAGGCTGACGGCGATCTGCACTGCCTCGATGCCAAGATCAACATCGACGCCAACGCCATGTACCGTCAGCCTAAGCTGAAGACTTTCCACGATCCGTCGCAAGACGATCCGCGCGAAGCGCACGCTGCCAAGTTCGAACTGAACTACGTAGCGCTGGAAGGCAACATCGGTTGCATGGTCAACGGTGCTGGCCTGGCCATGGGTACCATGGACATCGTCAACCTGCATGGCGGCAAGCCAGCCAACTTCCTCGACGTGGGCGGCGGTGCTACCAAGGAACGCGTTACTGAAGCGTTCAAGATCATCCTGTCCGACACTAACGTCGCTGCAGTATTGGTCAACATCTTCGGCGGCATCGTTCGTTGCGACATGATTGCCGAAGGCATCATCGGCGCTGTGAAAGAAGTCGGCGTGAAAATCCCGGTTGTTGTTCGCCTTGAAGGCAACAACGCTGAGCTGGGCGCTAAAGTACTGGCAGAAAGCGGTTTGAACATCATCGCTGCTACCAGCCTGACCGACGCTGCTCAACAAGTTGTCAAAGCTGCGGAGGGCAAATAATGAGCGTCCTGATCAATAAAGACACCAAAGTTATCTGCCAGGGTATTACCGGTTCGCAAGGTAGTTTCCACACCCAGCAAGCCATCGAGTACGGCACCAAGATGGTTGGTGGTGTAACTCCAGGCAAAGGCGGCACCGAGCACCTGGGTCTGCCAGTGTTCAACACCGTGAAAGACGCTGTAGCTGCCACTGGCGCCACCGCCAGCGTGATCTACGTTCCGGCTCCTTTCTGCAAGGACTCGATCCTGGAAGCTGCCTTCGGCGGCATCAAGCTGATCGTGTGCATCACCGAAGGCATTCCTACCCTGGACATGCTGGACGCTAAAGTTAAGTGCGACGAGCTGGGTGTTACCCTGATCGGCCCTAACTGCCCAGGCGTGATCACCCCAGGCGAATGCAAGATCGGCATCATGCCAGGTCACATTCACTTGCCAGGCAAGGTCGGTATCGTTTCCCGTTCCGGCACCCTGACCTACGAAGCTGTGAAGCAGACTACTGACGCCGGTTTCGGTCAGTCGACTTGCGTCGGCATCGGTGGTGACCCGATCCCGGGTTCGAACTTCATCGACATCCTGAAGCTGTTCCAGGAAGACCCGAAGACCGAAGCGATCGTGATGATCGGTGAGATCGGCGGTTCGGCTGAAGAAGAAGCGGCTGCCTACATCAAGGCACACGTGACCAAGCCGGTTGTTTCCTACATCGCTGGTGTGACTGCTCCTCCGGGCAAGCGCATGGGCCATGCTGGCGCAATCATCTCTGGCGGCAAAGGCACTGCAGACGAGAAATTCGCTGCTCTGCAAGACGCAGGCGTTAAAACCGTGCGTTCGCTGGCAGACATCGGCAAGGCCCTGGCCGAGCTGACCGGTTGGGCTGTCAAGTAAGCCTCGCGCTTGGCTGACGCTTCACCAAACAAAGGCCACCTTCGGGTGGCCTTTGTTGTTTCCGGCATTTGTGTTGGCTGTGCTGGCCCCTTCGTCGGAACGCCGCCCGGAGCAAGCCCGCTCCCACAGTTGACCGCGTTCCATTGTGGGAGCGAGCTTGCTCGCGATGACGGACTTACAGACACCAACCATTTACATGCAAAAACGCGACACAATAATGTCGTAGATCGGAATGTTCGCCCTCTAACAGTGCGTTTCTGGTCCAAATTCGTTAGGCTACGCGCCATTTTTGCGTCTGCGGCCCACAAGGCAGCAACGCGCTAAAAGGGTCGGTCTTATACGGACTGACAGCATTTCCCTCACCCATAGGGAAATCCCTCTCTAAATTCCGATTCAGTAGTGTGGTATTTCCTTAATGAAAGTGTTGAAAGGCCAGGATATCCTGGCACTTGGTTTTATGACGTTTGCCCTGTTCGTCGGGGCTGGCAACATCATCTTCCCGCCTATCGTCGGTTTGCAGTCCGGGCCCAATGTCTGGATGGCGGCGCTGGGTTTCCTGGTCACCGCGGTCGGTCTGCCGGTAATCACCGTTGTCGCGCTGGCCAAGGTCGGCGGTGCCATGGATGCCTTGAGCAGCCCGATCGGTAAAGTCGCCGGTGGCCTGCTGGCGGCGGCCTGCTACCTGGCCGTGGGCCCGCTGTTCGCGACGCCACGTACCGCGACGGTATCCTTCGAAGTGGGCCTGGCGCCGCTGACCGGCGAGAGCCCGCTGGCGTTGTTCCTCTACAGCTCGGTGTACTTCCTGCTGGTGTTCTTCATCTCGCTGTATCCGGGCCGTTTGCTGGATACCGTAGGGCGCTTCCTCGCGCCGCTGAAGATCATCGCCCTGGCCGCGCTGGGCATTGCGGCATTCGCTTTGCCGGCCGGCGACATTGGCCATGCAACCCCTGAGTACGTGGCGGCGCCGTTTTCCCAAGGCTTTATCAATGGTTATCTGACCATGGATACCCTGGGCGCCCTGGTGTTCGGCATCGTTATCGTCAACGCCATCCGTTCCCGTGGCGTCGAGTCGCCGGCACTGATCACCCGTTATGCGATCATCGCCGGCCTGATTGCCGGTGTCGGCCTGGCGCTGGTGTATGTCAGCCTGTTCCGTCTCGGTTCGGGCAGTCATGAAGTGGCCGCTGGCGCTACCAATGGCGCGGTGGTATTGCACGCTTACGTACAGCACACCTTCGGTTCGCTGGGCAGTGGTTTCCTTGCGGTGCTGATCTCCCTGGCGTGCCTGGTGACCGCGGTCGGCCTGACCTGCGCCTGCGCCGAGTACTTCAGCCGTGTGGTGCCGCTGTCTTACAAGACACTGGTGATCATCCTCGCTGCGTTCTCGCTGCTGGTGTCCAACCTGGGCCTGACCAAGCTGATTGCGTTCTCGATCCCGGTGCTTACCGCGATCTATCCACCGTGCATCGTTCTGGTGGCGTTGAGCTTCTGCAAGGACTTCTGGCATGAGCAGGGTCGTATCCTCGGCCCGGTCATGCTGGTGTCGTTCATCTTCGGCCTGATCGACGCCCTCAAGGGGGCCGGCCTGGCGGACTGGATGCCGACGCAAATGGCCCACCTGCCGCTGAGCGAGCAGGGCCTGGCCTGGCTGGTGCCATCGGTGATGACACTGGTGGTCGCGGTAGTTTGCGATCGTCTGCTGGGCAAGCGCGCCGAAGCCTTGGCTTAAGTCGCTTCACGACCCGCCACAAGCGGGTCTTGAGCAGAAACAGAAATGCCCCGTATCAATCGATACGGGGCATTTTTTTTGTGAGGGATGCGGTGTCTTTTCCGTTGAGCTAACGTCGAAGCACTGCAACATCCTTTGTGGGAGCGAGCTTGCTCGCGATTGCGGCGGGTCAGTCGACAAACACGTTGAATGCAATGCCGCTATCGCGAGCAAGCTCGCTCCCACAGGGTCTGTGTAATCCGCAATTACGTCACAAGGACCTGCATGTCGTTCATCCAAGCCAACCTGATCCACATTCTTGCCGCGCTCTGGTTCGTCATCTGCTGGGGCGGGTACACCCGCTATGCCACCTGGAAAGGCCGCGACACCGCGTGTCTGGCCAGCGTGTTGCACCTGTATCGTGAGGACTGGATGCGCCGCATGCTGCTGCGCGACAACCGCATCGCCGATGCCAGCGTGATAGGTAACCTGGAGCGCAATGCTTCGTTCTTCGCCTCGAGTACGTTGATTATCCTGGCGGGTATTCTCACGGTATTGGGGGCTTCGGAACGGGCGGTATCGTTGCTGGCGGATATCCCGATGGTGCAACAGGCGTCCCAGGGCATGTCGGAAATCAAGTTGCTGTGCCTGGCGCTGGTGTTTGTCTATGCGTTCTTCACGTTCAGTTGGTGCATGCGCCAGTACAACTTCGCAGCCATTCTGGTCGGCTCGGCGCCGATGGTTGGTGAACGCCATGTGTCCGAGCAGGAGCGCAAGGCCTTTGCCTCCCGTGCAGCCCGTGTCATCTCCATGGCCGCCAACCAGTTCAACTTTGGCCTGCGCTCTTATTACTTCGGCATGACCATGCTGGCCTGGTTCGTCAGCCCATGGCTGTTCATGTTGATGAGTGCCGGTGTGGTGTTCGTATTGTATCGCCGCGAGTTTCACTCCGACGTTCTCGACGTGATGGTCTATACACCAACAGAGGCGCCATTGGCCGAGGCGAGTAAAGAGGCAGCCTGATCGGGCGCCCGCGCGCTGGCTATCCAGTGTGTTACTGGAAGGGTCTGGCTCGGCAGCGCAGTCTGGTTTGGCGGGTGGGATTAATCTGTTCGCTGTTGTTGATGATTAGTCCGACTTTTCGAACGTTTTTGCTCTAACCGCTTTTTTCAAGGCAAAAGAAAACCCGCACTTGGCGGGTTTTCTTTTGCCACTCTAAAAATCGTATTAGTTCTTAGGTGCTTCCGGAGCAGCCGGAGCAGCCGGAGCAGCCGGAGCAGCCGGAGCGGCCGGAGCGGCCTGATCTTTGGCGGCTTCGGCGTTTTCTTTCGCCGCGTCGTTCACTTTATCCTGAGCTTCGTTCATTTTTTGCTGGGCTTGCTCAGCATTTTGGTTAGCATCTTGAGCTTTGTCCTCGGATTTTTTATCGCAGGCAGCGAGACCGAGGGAAGCGGTCAACATCAAGGCAATAGCTAAAGTCTTACGCATGGGGTGTTTCTCCTGATGAAAAGCATCTACTGGCATTAAGAGCCCACGCATCAGGGTTAAGTTCCTTAATTCTTTCAGATATATAAGTTTGTTCTAGTGCGGAACTTTTACCTGTACCGCCACTGCACTGTACGGACATAAACAAGAGCTTTTATCAAATGGCTGAAAACCCCGTTTTTGAGCGTGCGATGCGTTTTCTGTCGGCGCTGCGACATTGTCAGGTACTTGGACTAAGCGTTCACAGCGCCAGCAACGAAGGACTGACGATTGTGCTGCCGTATAGCCCGCAGATTGTCGGCAATCCCGAAACCGGCGTGATTCATGGCGGGGCGCTGACCTCGCTGATGGACACCGCCTGTGGCATGGCGACCCTCTGCGTGCTCCCGGAATTCGAAGTCTGCCCGACCCTCGACCTGCGCATCGACTACATGCACGCCGCCGAGCCACATAAGGATGTCTACGGCTTTGCCCAGTGCTATCGGGTCACCACCGATGTGATTTTTGCCCGTGGCTTCGCCTATCAGGATGATCCCGGGCAACCCATTGCCCATGTGATGGGCACTTTCATGCGCATGGGCAAGGGCATCAAAGGCACCAAGGGCTTTGGTGGCGCGGTTGCCGGAGGTGCGCAATGAGCGAGTCGCTGAAGGATCAATTGCAAAAGGCCCACGAGCAGGGCGATTACGCCTCGCTGCTGGATTTGATTCCCTATGCCCGGCTGATCGGCGTCGAATGTTCACGGGTGGGAGATGAGTTGCTGTTCAAGCTGCCAGCGAGCAAGGACAACATTGGTAACCCTTTGTTGCCAGCGATTCATGGCGGTGTGATCGCCGGTTTCATGGAATTGGCCGCGGCGCTGCACCTGTTGGTGTTTACCGGATCGCCCGGGGTGCCGAAGATTATCGACTTCTCCCTGGATTACCTGCGAGCCGGGCAGTTTCGCGATACCTGGGCCCGATGCCAGGTCTGGCGCCAGGGTCGCCGGGTCGCCAATGTGGCGATTACCGCCTGGCAAAGCACTGAAGCCGAACCCATTGCCACGGCTCGTGCACATTTCAAACTCGAAGAGCCCTTGAAATCCTGAACGGTGCCCCAAACTCTGAGGACAACCCGCCGTCGACCCTCAAGGTCGCGGCTTATGCCATCTGATTGGAGTTTGATGACCATGAGTGTGGAAACTCAAAAGGAAACCCTGGGCTTCCAGACCGAGGTGAAGCAGCTGCTGCATCTCATGATCCATTCGCTGTATTCCAACAAGGAAATTTTCCTTCGCGAATTGATCTCGAACGCCTCTGACGCTGTTGACAAATTACGTTTCGAAGCCCTGGCCAAGCCAGAGCTGCTGGAAGGTGGCGCCGAACTGAAAATCCGCGTGAGCTTCGACAAGGACGCTAAAACCGTCACCCTCGAAGACAACGGTATCGGCATGAGCCGCGAAGACGCGATCACCCACCTGGGTACTATCGCCAAGTCCGGCACCGCCGATTTCATGAAGCACCTGAGCGGCGACCAGAAGAAAGACTCGCACCTGATCGGCCAGTTCGGTGTCGGTTTCTACTCTGCATTCATCGTCGCTGACAAAGTCGATGTGTACAGCCGTCGTGCCGGCAGCGCTGCCAGCGAAGGCGTGCACTGGTCGTCCAAGGGCGAAGGTGACTTCGAAGTGGCGACCATCGACAAGGCCGAACGCGGCACTCGCATCGTCCTGCACCTGAAATCCGGTGAAGACGAGTTCGCCGATGGCTGGCGCCTGCGCAACATCATCAAGAAGTACTCCGACCATATCGCCTTGCCGATCGAGCTGCCGAAAGAAGTGGCCGCTACCGAAGGCGAAGAGCAGCCGGCCGTTGAGTGGGAAACCGTCAACCGCGCCAGCGCCCTGTGGACCCGTCCGCGTACCGAGATCAAGGACGAGGAATACCAGGAGTTCTACAAGCACATCGCTCACGATTTCGAAAACCCGCTGAGCTGGAGCCACAACAAGGTCGAAGGCAAGCTCGAATACAGCTCGCTGCTGTACGTGCCGACCCGTGCGCCGTTCGACCTGTACCAGCGTGAAGCGCCGAAAGGCCTGAAGCTGTACGTGCAGCGCGTGTTCGTCATGGATCAGGCCGAGTCCTTCCTGCCGCTGTACCTGCGCTTCATCAAAGGCGTGGTCGACTCCAACGACCTGTCGCTGAACGTGTCGCGGGAAATCCTGCAGAAAGACCCGATCATCGACTCGATGAAGTCGGCGTTGACCAAGCGCGTCCTGGACATGCTGGAAAAACTGGCGAAGAACGAGCCTGAGCAATACAAGGGCTTCTGGAAAAACTTCGGTCAGGTCATGAAAGAAGGCCCGGCAGAAGATTTCGCCAACAAGGAAAAAATCGCCGGCCTGCTGCGTTTCGCATCGACCCACGGCGACGATGGCGAGCAGGTTGTTGGCCTGGCCGAGTACCTGGCGCGCGCCAAGGAAGGTCAGGACAAGATTTACTACCTGACCGGCGAAACCTACGCGCAGGTCAAAAACAGCCCGCACCTGGAAGTCTTCCGCAAGAAAGGCATCGAAGTGCTGCTGCTGACCGACCGCATCGACGAGTGGTTGATGAGCTACCTCAGCGACTTCGACGGCAAGAGCTTCGTCGACGTGGCGCGCGGTGACCTGGACCTGGGCAACCTGGACTCGGAAGAGGACAAGAAGGCTGCGGAAGAAGTCGCCAAGGCCAAAGAAGGTCTGGTCGAGCGTCTGAAGACTGCGCTGGGCGAATCCGTTGCGGAAGTTCGGGTGTCCCATCGCCTGACCGACTCGCCGGCGATCCTGGCCATCGGTGAGCAGGACCTGGGCTTGCAGATGCGCCAGATCCTGGAAGCCAGCGGCCAGAAGGTTCCGGATTCGAAGCCGATTTTCGAATTCAACCCGGCTCACCCGCTGATCGAGAAGCTCGACAACGAGCAGAGCGACGAGCGCTTCGGCGACCTGTCGCACATTCTCTTCGATCAGGCGGCCCTGGCGGCCGGCGACAGCTTGAAAGATCCGGCGGCCTATGTGCGCCGTCTGAACAAGCTATTGGTTGAGTTGTCGGCTTAACTAAGTTGCAGAAAACCCGCTTCGGCGGGTTTTTTCTTTCTCGGGTTTAACCATCAGGAGTCAGAAATGAGCCAAATCACTGTACGTTCCGTTGCCTATCAGATTGACGGCCAGGCTTACGAAAGCCGTCTGGCCTTCGATGCCGACCATAAAGGCCCGCGCCCGGGTTTATTGATGGCGCCGAACTGGATGGGCGTCAGTGCCGGTGCCGAGGAGATCGCCAGGTCGGTGGCCTCCAAGGGTTATGTGGTGTTGATCGCAGATCTTTATGGTCAGTCGGTTCGTCCGACGAACAATGACGAGGCAGGCGCGGCCATGATGCCGTTGAAGAATGACCGCCCATTGCTGCGCAAGCGCATGCAGGTGGCATTCGAACAGCTGCAAAGCCAGGGGGAAGTGGCTGTCGATACTTCGAAACTGGCCACTTTCGGTTTCTGCTTCGGCGGTTGCTGCGCCCTGGAGTTCGCCCGTACCGGCGCGCCGGTGAAAGCGGCGGTGTCGTTCCACGGTACGCTGGACACACCGAATCCGGCTGATGCGAAAAACATCAAGGGTAAGGTCCTGGTGCTGCACGGCGCCTCCGATCCATTGGTGCCGAAAGAGCAGTTGCCGGCGTTCGAAGATGAAATGAACGCAGCGGGTGTGGATTGGCAGTTGCTGAGCTACGGCGGTGCGTTCCACTCGTTCACCGACCCGCACGCCAATGTGCCGGGCATGATGATGTATGACGCGAAGGTGGCTGCTCGGGCCTTCACGTCGATGCACAATCTGCTGGATGAAGTGTTCAAGGGTTGATTGCTGTTCCGGTCCTGAATCGGTCGGTGTTTTTGCTGGCCTCATCGCGAGCAAGCTCGCTCCCACAGGGGAGTTGTGTGGTGCACAATTCCTGTGACCGACGCGGTCAACTGTGGGAGCGAGCTTGCTCGCGATGGCGGCCTGACTAACACCCAAAAAACTAAGGCAATTCGATCCGCTCACTTTCCCCCGGCACCGTTGGCCAGTCCCCGGCCGCCCAGCGCCGCCGTGCCTCATCAATCGCTGCTGGATCGCTCGCGACAAAATTCCAGTTGATCCGCCGTGGTCCGTCCAGCGGAGCACCGCCGAACAACACGGCGTGACTGTCGCTTTCAGCAAACAGGGTCATCTCTTCCCCGGCAGGCAGTACCACCAGCGAGTACGGCTCTATCGGCTCGCCATCCAGTTGCACTTCGCCGCTCAACACATACAGCGCACGTTCTTCATGCTCGGTGGGGATGAGCAATGTCGTCGCCGTTTGCAGGTGCAGTTCCGCGTACAGCGTAGGAGAAAGCACCGGCACGGGTGATTCCAGGCAAAAGCCTGACCCGGCAATCATGCGAATCTTCACCCCCAGGTTTTCGCTGACCGGCAATGTGGACGCCGGATGGTGGCTGTAATGCCCCGGACCTTGTTCTTTATCCTTGGGCGAAGCCAGCCAGATCTGCAAACCGTGCATCGTGAAGCCGCTTTCTCTCAAGGCCTCTGGCGTGCGTTCGACGTGGGCGATGGCACTGCCGGCCGTCATCCAGCTGACGTCGCCAGTCACGACCACTTGATCGGAACCGAGGCTGTCCTTGTGCTGGATCTGCCCCTGGAACAAATAGGTGAGGGTGGACAGGCCAATGTGCGGATGTTGGCGGATGTTCATGCCTTTGCCCGGTGGATAACGGGTTTCCAGCATGTGGTCGAAAAACACGAATGGCCCGACGCTGCGGCACTTGGCCGATGGCAGCGGGCGGAGAATCGGCTGGCCTTCGACATCTTCGGTGCGGGGGCGGATCACGAGCGGAGTGTTCATGGTGCGTTCCAGGCTGAGCGGGTGATGCGTTCGAGCATAACCCGCTTGCGCAGCCCTTGCCGCTATTGGCTGAACGCGCCTTCGGACAAATGCGTTTCGATGCTTATTTCAGACGTGGTCATCAGCTTGTGGATCGGGCAGCGATCGGCCACGCGGTGCAGCTCATCGCGCTGGGCGTCGGTGAGTACGCCCTTGAGGGTCAGTTTGACGTGCAGCGCGTACTGGCCTTTCTGTTCCAGGCTGTTGTCGCGCTTGACCTCGACGCCGACTCCGGTCAGCGGGATGTCCTTCTTCCTGGCATACAGCTTCAGGGTCAGGGCTTTGCAGGCACCCAGCGCAGCATCGAAATAATCGTGCGGTTCCGGCGCCGAGCCCTCACCACCCGCCGTGACGGGTGCGTCGGCGAAGAGTTCATGGTCATCGATTTGTACGCTGTGGCGCAAACCTTCGGCAGAAAGGGTATTGACGGTAACGGTCATGGCAAACCTCGCAGGCGACAGGAAAACTCATTCGATCAAAAAAGACCTTGAAGGTATAGAGCCGTCGCGCTTGTCGGGTGTTCCAATTTGTAGGAGCGAGCTTGCTCGCGATGATCTCACTGGCACCGCGTGTATCCGCAACGGCGAGTCATCGTTAAAGTCCTTCGCGAGCTAGCTCGCTCCTACAGGTATCGATCCGGATCAGCTGCCTTTGACTTCCTTGCCGTTGACCGTGCCGTTCAGGAGCATGATGTTGTACTCCTTGCCGTCAGTTTCGACTTGTTGCAGGCGGACCAGCAGGTAATCCCAGTCCTTGGCGAACCACATCACGGTGATGCGTTTGCTTTGCGTCGGGTCGCGCACGCGCTCAACCTTGATCGCTTCGATCTGACCGGCCTTGGTATCGACTTTTTCCGAGCCCAGCACGCGGAAGTCGTAGGTGTCGACTTCACCGCCATCGACCACTTGATAGCTCATGGTCTTTTTGCCGGCGGCGACATCGTGTTGCAGCGCCAACTGATAGGTGGATTTGTCGACCATGCCGCGGTTGAGGGGGAGCTTGACGGCGTCACCGCGATCGGTGCCGGTGATCATCTTGGTGTTCCAGTCGAAATCCAGATCCGCTTTCTTGGCCTTGCCCAAGCCGCCACGTTCAAAGTGATAGGACTCTGGAAGAAGCGTGTCCTTGTCCAGAGTCAGGGTGCTTTCCTCGGACAGGCTGGCGATCATCATCGATGCCTTGAAACTCAGTTTCCATTTGCCGTCGCTGGTTTTTTCGAGGCTGCGCTCGGCAGTGCCACTCATGGGCAGCTGTTTCCAGTCGGCGGTGTAGCTGGCGGAGAAAGGTTGAAGGTCTGTCGCCTGGGCGAAGGGCAAGGCGAGCAGAGCGCAAGCGAAGAGCAGGGCGCGACGCATAAAATCTCCTAGTTTCGAATCAAGTGGCCGCTGGCCGCGAGTAACTGTCCATCCAGTAAAGCACCTTGCTCGCCGAGGGTAAGACGACCTTCGGCAAACCAGCGTACGGCCATCGGGTAGATCAGGTGTTCCTGAACATGGATCCGTTGCGCCAGACTCTGCGGCGAATCCTGTAACTCTACCGGTATTACAGCCTGTACGACCAGTGGTCCGCCATCGAGTTCCTCGGTGACGAAGTGCACGGAGCAGCCGTGCTCGGTGTCGCCAGCCTCCAGCGCGCGCTCATGAGTGTGTAACCCTTTGTATTTGGGTAGCAGCGAGGGATGGATATTGAGCAGGCGACCCTGATAGTGGCGTACGAAGCCAGCGCTGAGAATGCGCATGAATCCGGCCAGTACCACGAGTTTGGGATTGAAGGCGTCGATCAGTTCGATCAGCGCGGCGTCGAAGGCCTCGCGACCTTCGAAAGCCTTGTGATCCAGGGCGCGGGTATCGATACCCGCGTCCCTGGCGCGTTGCAGGCCGTAGGCGTCGGCGCGGTTGGAGATCACCGCAGCGATGCGGACCGGGCTGTCGCCGGTCCGCGTGCTGTCGATCAGAGCCTGCAAGTTACTGCCGGTGCCGGACAACAGCACCACCACATCACAGGTCTTAGGCATCAGTGAGCCTTGAGGTTCTTCAGTTCAACCTGAGCCGCGCCTTCGGCAGCGGTGGAGATCTGGCCGATGACCCAAGGCTGCTCGCCCGCTTCGCGCAGAACGTTCAGGGCGGCTTCAACGTGCTCCTGAGCCACGCAGATGACCATGCCCACGCCGCAGTTCAGCACGCGGTGCATTTCGTTCTCGTCAACGTTGCCTTTCTCTTGCAGCCAGTCGAACACTGCAGGACGGTTCCAGCTGGCCACGTCAACCACGGCTTGCGCGCCTTTTGGCAGTACGCGCGGGATGTTGTCCAGCAGGCCGCCACCGGTGATGTGGGCCATGGCCTTGACTGCGCCGGTTTCCTTGATCAGCTTGAGCAGCGGCTTCACGTAGATACGGGTCGGAGCCATCAGCAGGTCGGTCAGCGGCTTGCCGTCGAGCTGGGTGTTTTCGATGTCGGCGCCGGACACTTCGATGATCTTGCGGATCAGCGAGTAGCCGTTGGAGTGCGGGCCGGAAGACGGCAGGGCGAGCAGGGCATCGCCGGCAGCGACTTTGGAACCGTCGATGATTTCGGATTTTTCCACGACGCCGACGCAGAAACCGGCCAGGTCGTAGTCTTCACCTTCGTACATGCCCGGCATTTCAGCGGTTTCGCCGCCAACCAGCGAGCAGCCCGACAGTTCGCAGCCAGCGCCGATGCCGGTCACAACCTGGGCAGCGGTGTCGACGTTCAGTTTGCCGGTGGCGTAGTAGTCGAGGAAGAACAGCGGCTCGGCGCCGCACACCACCAGGTCATTGACGCACATGGCAACCAGGTCGATGCCGATGCTGTCGTGCTTGTTCAGGTTCAGTGCCAGGCGCAGCTTGGTGCCGACGCCGTCAGTACCGGAAACCAGCACAGGCTGCTTGTAGCCGGCCGGGATTTCGCAGAGGGCGCCGAAACCGCCCAGGCCGCCCATGACTTCCGGGCGCGCAGTGCGCTTGGCGACGCTCTTGATGCGTTCGACCAATGCTTCACCGGCGTCGATGTCTACACCGGCGTCCTTGTAGCTCAGGGAGGGTTGCTTGCTCATGATCCAGGCCTTTAGGGGGGGGATTTCTGGGTAACGACCGAGTCCATCGGGACCGCCGAAACAGGCGAAGGCGAGGGCCGTGCGCGAATTTCAGGGTTCCCGGCTGTTGCCGGTCTGCGAAGGCGCGCGATTTTATCAGGCTTGAGCCGCAGCGGCCATCCTCAGGCCGACAGCAGGGTCATATCCGTTCAAAAAAAACCGTTAATGCGCGGTGTCGGTGGCATCCTGCATGGCTGTATAAGGTATCGCGATTAACCGTCTATCGTTATGGCAGTGCGAAAACTTACCCGGAACGTGTGAATGTTTTGCGTCGGGCAACGGTCACAGTCTTGCTCGATCGTCTTCATGCGGTCTGTTCCAGCCGCTCTTGTCGTCAGGAATCTTCCATGCGTTTTTGTAAATTCTTGCTTGTGAGTTGTTTGTCAGTGGTCAGCCTGGTCAGTCAAGCCGAAACCGTCAAAGGCCTTTACCTGGTGCGCGAGCCGGTGAATGGCCAGTCACCCGAGGAGCGCGACCAGGCGACTCAGCGTGCGTTGGACACATTGGTGTTGCGCCTGACCGGCGACCCCAAGGCTGCTCAAAGTCCGGGGTTGGCAGCGATTCGCAAAGACCCGCAACAGATTATCAGCCAATACGGCTTTGAGGCCGGGCCGCCGGAAGTCCTGAAGGTCGATTTCGATCCGGGTACCACCGAGCAGGCCTTGCGCCGCGCCGGCCTGGCCATGTGGGGTGCCAACCGGCCGTCGATCCTCGGCTGGTGGTTGAATGATTCCACCGAGGGTTCAAGCCTGGTGGGCGACGGCCAGGCCAGCGCGGCGCCGCTGCGTCGGGCTGCCCAGCACCGGGGCTTGCCGTTGCGCTTGCCGTTGGCGGACTTGAATGAGCAGATCGTCGCGACCGCGCCGAATCTGGAGGGCGCAGATCCCGCGCCATTGCATGACGCATCGGAACGCTACAACGCCGACGCCCTGCTCGCGGTACACGCCAAGGAAGAGGGCGGGCAGTGGCAAGCCAAGTGGCAATTGTGGCTGGGGGATAAAAAAGAGGCGGGCAGTGTGCAGGGCGCCGATCAGGCTGCCGTGGCCGATGCGGTGATGCTGGCGGTCAATGAGCGCCTGGCGCCACGGTTTGTCGCCAAGCCCGGTGCTTCGAGCGAGCAATTGCTGGAAGTGCAAGGCATGAATCTGGAGCACTACGCGTCGCTGGGGCGTTTGCTGGAGCCATTTGGCGGGCGCGTGCAAAGTGTTGACGGCGACCGGATTCTCTATCGGGTCAATGGCAGCGTCGATCAGCTGCGTGCGCAACTGTCGCTGGCGAGGCTACAGGAAGCGCCGGCGGGTCAGGCCCCGGCCCCGGTAGCGCCCGTTCAGCCAGCCACTGGCGGCGCGGTACCAGTCGCAGCGCCGGCCCCGACACCGCAACTGCGTTATCGCTGGTAGTTTTTCTTTCTTTATATAGAAGCAATGGAGTGGTTCATGGCCGATACGCGGCGTTGGTTCTGGCTCGGTGGGGTGGTCCTGCTGTGTGTGTTTGTCTGGTTGTTGCATCCGATCCTGACGCCGTTCCTGGTGGCGCTGCTGTTGGCCTACCTGTTCGACCCGCTGGTGGATCGGCTGGAGAAGGCAGGCTTGTCCCGAACCTGGGGTGTCGTGGCGGTGTTTACCCTGTTTACTTTGATCTTTACCGCGCTGCTGTTGGTGTTGGTGCCGTTGCTCGCCAGGCAGTTGTTTCGTTTGTATGAGCTGGCCCCGCAGATGCTCGACTGGCTGCAGCACACGGCGTTGCCCTGGGCGCAATCGAAGTTCGGCCTGTCGGACGGTTTCTGGAAGTTCGACAAGCTCAAGGCCGCCATCAGCGAGCATATGAGTCAGACCACCGATGTTGTCGGCGTGGTACTGAGTCATGCCACGGCCTCGGGGCTGGCGTTGATTGGCTGGTTGGCGAATCTGGTGCTGATTCCGGTGGTGAGCTTCTACCTGTTGCGGGATTGGGACCTGATGATGGCCAAGGTCCGCAGCCTGCTGCCCCGTGATCGTGAAGTGCGCGCGGTATCGCTGGCAGGTGAATGCCATGAAGTGCTCGGAGCGTTCGTGCGCGGACAGTTGCTGGTAATGGTGGCCTTGGGCGTGATCTACGCAGCAGGCCTGATGCTGGTCGGGTTGGAGTTGGGCTTGCTGATTGGCCTGATTGCCGGCCTGGCGGCGATTGTGCCGTACATGGGGTTTATCATCGGCATTGGCGCGGCACTGCTTGCGGGGTTGTTCCAGTTCGGTGGTGATCTTTACCCGATGCTCGGCATTGTCGCGGTGTTCATGGTCGGCCAGGCGCTGGAGGGTATGGTGCTGACGCCGTTGCTGGTCGGTGACCGGATTGGCCTGCACCCGGTGGCGGTGATTTTCTCGATCCTGGCTGGTGGTGAGCTGTTTGGTTTTACCGGTGTGCTACTGGCATTGCCGGTCGCCGCGGTGATCATGGTGCTGGTGCGCCATGTGCATGATTTGTATAAGGATTCTGAAATTTACGGGAGGGCCGACGAGCCGCAGGTGTAAGGACCGTCGATAGGCGATGGCAGGCTGCCCCGGTTCGTGCCCGGTCAGTCTGCTGGCGTCGCCCGACTGTCACATGCACCGCCAAAGAATCTGCCGCAAAACCGGTGCATTAACGCAAACCTTTGATTTTGCTTGTGGTCTGTCGCATTGTGCGGTCCGCTTCACGGGTATAAACTTCGCAAACTTTACATAGAGGCCACTAACGGTTCCTTTGGAACTGTTCAGTCAGCATGAAACCGATTCAGCTGCCCCTAGGTGTGCGTCTGCGTGACGACGCCACCTTTATCAACTACTACCCAGGCGCCAATGCCGCTGCACTCGGCTATGTCGAGCGGCTGTGCGAAGCCGACGCCGGCTGGACCGAAAGCCTGATCTACCTTTGGGGCAAGGACGGGGTAGGGCGTACGCACCTGTTGCAGGCCGCCTGCCTGCGCTTCGAGCAATTGGGTGAGCCGGCGGTGTATCTGCCGCTGGCCGAGCTGCTCGATCGCGGTATCGAAATCCTCGACAACCTCGAACAGTACGAACTGGTTTGCCTGGATGATTTGCAAGTGGTTGCCGGGCGAGCGGACTGGGAAGAGGCGCTGTTCCATCTGTTCAATCGCTTGCGCGACAGCGGCCGGCGCTTGCTGATTGCCGCATCGACATCCCCGCGTGAGCTGCCGGTGAAGCTGGCGGATCTCAAATCCCGCCTGACCCTGGCCTTGATCTTCCAGATGCGTCCGCTGTCCGATGAGGACAAATTGCGTGCCCTGCAATTGCGCGCATCCCGTCGCGGCCTGCATCTGACCGATGAAGTCGGGCATTTCATTCTGACTCGCGGTACCCGCAGCATGAGTGCGCTTTTCGAGCTGCTCGAGCGTCTCGATCAGGCCTCCCTCCAGGCTCAGCGCAAGCTGACAATCCCGTTTTTGAAAGAAACCCTCGGCTGGTAAACCCACTGGAACCGGGGCTTTTAGCCGGTCAGGCTTATTTCAGACGCCAGAAACCCCGCTTTCCTGCAAGGTTGCAGGCCGCGTGTATGTTTAAAATAGGCTTAAGCGCTTAGATGTAAACAAGAAACGGATAAGTCACAAAAAGATCGATAGAATTTGCAAATGAGGTTGATAGCGGGCATAGTCTCGGCTTCTTTACAACTTTCAGCCACGGTCGTGCCCATGCTAAATCGCTTCGCACCCCTCGTGCCTCTCGCACTCGTTACCCTGTTGTTCGGTTGCGCCGCCCACACTCCGGTGGCCCAGCAAGCTCCGCAACAGCAGGTTCAAAACTCCGCTACTGCCCAGTCTTCCGCTCTCTTTCAGGAAGAGCTGGCGACCGAAAAAGAACTCGCAGACTTCGCTGGCGGCAAGTCCTACCAGCTTCCGGTCCTGGCCGACAGCATCCTCGAACGTGGCATGTCCCTGATCGGTACCCGTTACCGTTTCGGCGGTACTTCTGAAGCCGGCTTCGATTGCAGTGGTTTCATCGGTTACCTGTTCCGCGAAGAAGCGGGCATGAACCTGCCACGCTCCACCCGCGAAATGATCAACGTGGACGCTCCGCTGGTCTCGCGCAGCAAGCTTGAGCCTGGCGACCTGCTGTTCTTCGCGACCAACGGTCGTCGTGGTCGCGTCAGTCACGCCGGGATCTACCTGGGTGACAACCAGTTCATCCACTCCAGCAGCCGCCGCAGCGGTGGTGTGCGGATCGATAGCCTGGGTGACAGCTACTGGAGCAAGACCTTCATCGAAGCCAAGCGCGCCCTGGCAATGGCACCTAACGCGTCGCCAATCGTCACTGCACGTAAATAAGCGGACATTTTGTAAGGCGAACTTAAAGTCTTACTTGAAGTTTGTCCCGTAGCCGCTAGAATCTTGATCTACGAATGATGGCAAACCGCCTGCGTCCCACGCAGGCGGTTTTCTTTTCTGCGCTCCCCGCAGAAAAAGCCGCAGCCAGATCAGGATGTTCTGCTTATGACGACGTCGGCCCGCCTCGCAATCATGTTCTTCGCAGCGCTGCTCAGTGCCTGCGCCAGCCGCACACCGCCTCCTGCGCCGGTGGTTCGCGCTCCCATCGTATTTGGTTCCTCACAAGCTTTTTCGCCCGAGGCGGAAGACGTACTGTTTCGCGCGCTCGGTCTGGTGGGCACGCCTTATCGCTGGGGTGGCAATACGCCGGATTCCGGGTTTGATTGCAGCGGCCTGATCGCTTACGTGTACCGCGATGTCGCCGGCATTGCCTTGCCGCGCACCACGCGTGAGATGATCTCCATGCAAGCGGCGAATGTGGGCAAGGAAGGCCTGCAAACCGGTGACCTGATTTTCTTCGCCACCAATGGCGGTTCCCAGGTCAGTCATGCCGGCATCTACGTGGGAGAAGGGCGTTTCGTCCACGCGCCTGCCACCGGCGGCACCGTGAAGCTCGACAACCTGTCCAAGGCTTATTGGCAAAAGGCTTATCTGAGCGCCAAGCGTGTTCTGCAGCCTGAACACCTGGCGCGCAATCCGTAACCTTCGGAGTCGGTGCTCATGACTGCTCGCACGCTCAATCTCGACGACGACCTGTACCAATACCTGCTCGATGTTTCGCTGCGCGAAACGCCACTGCTCAAGCGCTTGCGCGATGAGACCCAGGCGCTGCCAATGGCACGCTGGCAAGTGGCGCCTGAGCAGGGGCAGTTTCTTGCTTTGCTGGTGAAGCTGACGGGGGCCAGGCGCTTGCTCGAGGTCGGTACCTTTACCGGCTACAGCGCGCTGTGCATGGCGGCGGCGTTGCCCGCTGACGGTTCGCTGATTTGCTGTGACATCCCCGGCGACTACAACGCCACCGCACGGCGCTACTGGCAAGAGGCGGGGCTCGCCGGGCGGATTGACCTGCGACTGGCCCCGGCGCTGGAAACCCTCGCCGAGCTTGAGCGACAAGGGCAAGGCGAGCAGTTCGACCTGGTGTTCATCGATGCCGACAAGGCCAACTACCCGGCTTATCTGGAACACGCCCTGCGATTGCTGCGGGTTGGTGGGCTGGCGGTGTTTGATAACACCCTGTGGAGCGGGCGCGTGCTTGAGGCCAGCCCCGAGAGCGCGGACACCCGGGCGATCCAGGCGCTCAACCGGGCCTTGAAAGACGATGTGCGGGTGGATCTGTCGTTGTTGCCGTTGGGCGATGGTTTAACTCTGTGCCGCAAACACTGAGCCCCTGTGGGAGCGGGCTTGCTCGCGAATGCAGGCTGTCAGTCGACTAATATTCTGACTGAAGCACCGCCTTCGCGAGCAAGCCCGCTCCCACAGGTCAAGTGACTTACTTGACTGCCGAAACCCGCCACACCTTGTTCCCCACATCATCGGCCACCAACAGGTCACCCTGACGGTCGATCACCACACCCACCGGGCGGCCCATGGCTTGGTCCTTGTCGTTGAGAAAACCTGTGAGCACTTCAACGGGCTTTCCGACGGGTTTGCCAGCGCTGAACGGCACGAAAATCACTTTGTAGCCACTGTGAGGGTTACGGTTCCATGAGCCGTGCTGCCCGATGAATGCCCCTTGGGTAAAGGGCGGCGGCAGCTTGCTGTTTTCGGCGAAGGCCAGGCCCAGTGATGCCGTGTGTGGGCCGACAGCGTAGTCCGGGGCGATAGCCTTGGCCACCAGGTCCGGGTTTTGCGGCTCGACGCGAATATCGACATGCTGGCCGTAGTAACTGTACGGCCAGCCATAAAAAGCGCCGTCCTTCACCGAAGTGATGTAGTCCGGTACCAGGTCACTGCCGATTTCATCCCGTTCGTTGACCGCGGTCCACAACGCGCCACTGTGCGGTTCCCAGGCCATGCCGTTGGGGTTGCGCAGGCCCCAGGCGAAGATCCGCTGCTGGCCGGTGGCACGATCCACTTCCCAGATCGCCGCGCGACCTTCTTCCTTGTCCATGCCGTTTTCGGCGACGTTGCTGTTGGAACCCACGGTCACGTAGAGCTTGCTGCCGTCCTTGCTGGCGATGACGTTTTTCGTCCAGTGGTGGTTCAGCGGGCCGCCCGGCAGGTCGACAACCTTGATCGGCGGCGACTTGATCTGCGTATCGCCACTTTCATAGTGAAAGCGCAGCAGACGATCCGTGTCGGCCACATACAGGTCATTGCCGACCAGGGTCATGCCAAAGGGCGAGTTGAGGTTTTGCAGAAACACCGTGCGGGTTTCCGCGACGCCATCGTGGTCCTTGTCGCGCAGCAAGGTGATGCGGTTGGCGCTGGGCACCCTGGCTCCGGCACGGCCCATGACTTTCTTCATCACCCAGCCGCGAATGCCTTTACCGTCTTCGGGTTTGGGTGGTGCACTGGTTTCCGCTACCAACACGTCGCCATTGGGCAGCACATAAAGCCAGCGCGGGTGATCCAGGTCTTCGGCAAAAGCGGCCACTTGAGTGCCCGTGGCGGCGACGGGTTTCGCACCCTGTGGCCAGCCGATGGCCGGGGCGATGTTCACGGTCGGAACCAGTGTCTTGTTGGGTTCTGGTAGTCGGGGTGATGGGCCGGTACCGTCGGAGACTTGCAGGCGGGAGGTCTCGCCACAAGCGGCGAGCCCTGCGCCAAGCGCGATAACGAGAACGAGCGGGGGCGTGCGCATGCTGGTCTTCCCTATGAATGCCTTGTTCTAATCATAGAGAAGCGTTGTCGTGCGATGGTTCAACCCTCAGCCGCGGGCTTCCTTGAACAGCACCGCAATGCCGGGGTGATAGTTGCCGGCTTCGTTGCGCAACTTGCGGTAGGCATAAGGGAAATACCAGGCGACAGCGCAGCTGTGTTCCTTTTGCAGGTCGTCGACCATGTCCTGGAGTTCTTCCGGTGTGGCGCCCTGCTGGGCTTTTTGCGGGGCGACGAACAGGCAGCCGAGTTTCAGGTCGCTGGCGTGGCTCAGGCGCTTCGCATCGCTGGCGATGTCGAGCAAGGCCTGGGACAGGTTGAGGCTGTTGACCCGTGGCCAGCGCTGGCTGGTCTGGATGTAGGCGCGGGTTTCGGGCGAGGCCAGGAGCAGGTCGGCGCGGCTGTTGCGTTCGCCTTCTTCGGTCTGTTTGCGGGTGGGCGCTTGTTGCAGCGTGACCATCTCGGCCATCCAGGCGGCGGCAGACAGCAGTCCGAGATTGGCCTTTTCGTCGTGCCAGTACGGTGTGTCGCCATCACCGCGGACGGCATTGTAACGGTCGATGCATTCGAACCAGCGCTCGAGCACCGGGCGCAGGAATTCCAGCTTTGGATTGCTGATGATCATGCCTTGCATGGGCTCACCCTTGTTGTTGTGTTGTGAGTTTGTGGCTCTTTGATATCACTGCTGAGAGCGTGGCACAAGATTGACGTCAGTTTATTGATTGATGGCAGTTATTCGGTCGATGGCCTCCCGGCTTTAATTGACGCTCCACCCCCAACCCTCTAACCTTCGCGGCTTGTTTCAGGTGCTCTGTGGCTTGGGTCGACAGAGTGAAACAGGGAAGCCGGTGAGTGAGTCCTTCTGTTGGTCGAAGGCCCGCAATTCCGGCGCTGCCCCCGCAACGGTAAATGAGTGAAAACTGTGTGTGATGCCACTGTGTCGATTTGATGCGGGAAGGCGCACGGTCTGGCCCCGCGCCACTCATGAGCCCGGAGACCGGCCTGATTCATCCAGCGGCATCACGGTGGGCGATGCCAGGCTTGTTGCCTTCTATTCTTGTGCCTGCCCGCCGTTATTCCTGCCTAAACGGAGAGCTCCCCCATGACTGATACCCCTGATCGTGACGAACGCCATCTGGCGCGCATGCAGCGCAAAAAAGCCGTGATCGACGAGCGCATCGCCAATTCCCCGAACGAGTGTGGCCTGCTGCTGGTACTGACCGGCAACGGCAAGGGCAAGAGCAGTTCGGCTTTCGGCATGCTTGCCCGCGCCATGGGGCACGGCATGCAATGCGGCGTGGTGCAGTTCATCAAGGGCCGCAACAGCACGGGCGAAGAGTTGTTCTTCCGGCGCTTTCCCGAGCAGGTGCGCTTTCACGTGATGGGCGAAGGTTTTACCTGGGAAACCCAGGACCGCCAGCGCGACATCGCCGCCGCCGAAGCCGCCTGGGCGGTGTCCCGGGAACTGCTGCGCGATCCATCCATCGGCCTGGTGGTGCTGGATGAACTGAACATCGCCCTCAAGCACGGCTACCTCGATCTCGATCAGGTGCTCAGCGACTTGCAGGCCCGACCACCGATGCAACACGTGGTGGTCACCGGTCGTGCCGCGAAGCCGGAAATGATCGAGATGGCCGACACCGTCACCGAAATGGGCGTGATCAAACACGCCTTTCAAGCCGGGATCAAAGCGCAGAAAGGCGTCGAATTGTGAGTCAGCCTCGGCACTGTCCGGCGGTATTGATTGCCGCGCCGGCTTCCGGCCAAGGCAAGACCACCGTCACCGCAGCGCTGGCCCGATTGCATCGCAATCAGGGGCGCAAGGTCCGTGTGTTCAAGTGCGGCCCCGACTTTCTCGATCCGATGATCCTCGAACGCGCCAGCGGTGCGCCGGTGTATCAACTGGACATGTGGATGGTCGGCGAGCAGGAGAGTCGCCGGTTGTTGTGGGAAGCCGCCGCTGAAGCGGACCTGATCCTGATCGAAGGCGTCATGGGGTTGTTCGACGGTACGCCGTCGAGCGCCGATCTGGCGCGGCATTTCGGTGTGCCGGTGCTGGGTGTGATCGATGGCACCGCCATGGCCCAGACCTTCGGCGCACTGGCCCTGGGGCTGGCGCGATATCAGCCGGACTTGCCGTTCGCCGGCGTGCTGGCCAATCGTGTCGGCACGCTGCGCCACGCGCAACTGCTCGAAGGCAGCCTGACTGAAGGTTTGCGCTGGTACGGCGCGCTGTCCCGGGAAACCGGGATCGAATTGCCGAGCCGGCACCTGGGGCTGGTGCAGGCCAGTGAGTTGAACGATCTCGACCTGCGCCTCGATGCGGCGGCCGATGCCCTGGCCAGCAGTTGCGAGGTCGCGCTGCCACCGGCAGTCGAATTCGCCGCCCCTGATGTCATCGCGGCCGAACCGCTGCTGGCCGGTGTGCGCATTGCCGTCGCCCGCGATGAAGCCTTTGCGTTCACCTACGGCGCGAGCCTGGATCTGCTGCGGGCGATGGGCGCCGAGTTGTCGTTCTTCTCGCCGATCCGCGACCGTGCGTTGCCGGAGGCGGACAGCCTGTATCTGCCGGGTGGTTACCCGGAGCTGCACCATGTCGCGCTGGCGCAAAACACCGCGATGCTCGACGCGATCCGCGCCCACCACAGGGCAGGCAAACCGTTGCTCGCCGAGTGCGGCGGCATGCTGTATCTGCTCGATTCCCTGACCGATGTCGAGGGCACTCGCGCCGAACTGGTTGGCTTGCTGGCCGGTGATGCGGTGATGCAAAAGCGTTTGGCAGCGCTGGCGTTGCAGGCGGTGGAACTGCCGGAAGGTTCGCTGCGCGGGCACACCTATCACCATTCGCTGACCACCACTGAACTGGCGCCGATTGCCCGGGGCTTGAGCCCTAACGGCGGGCGCGGAGCGGAGGCGGTCTACCGTGAGGGGCGGATGACCGCCTCTTATGTGCACTTTTATTTTCCGTCGAACCCTTCGGCGATTGCCGCGCTGTTTGCGCCTGACCTTGAAGCCGCCTTCGCGAGCAAGCCCGCTCCCACAGGGGATTGCGTTTCTTCAGGCAGCTCACCTTCAAATGTGGGAGCGGGCTTGCTCGCGAAGAGGCCATGAGCGACAACGCATTCTCTGAAGCCGAACGCGCAGCGGTCTATCGTTCCATCGCCGAACGCCGCGATATGCGCCACTTCAGCGGCGGCACCGTCGAGCCCGAATTGCTGCGGCGCCTGCTCGAGGCCGCGCATCAGGCTCCCAGTGTCGGCCTGATGCAGCCTTGGCGCTTCATCCGCATCACTGATCGCACCTTGCGCGGGCAAATCCAGGCCCTGGTGGAAGAAGAGCGCATCCGCACCGCCGAAGCCCTCGGCGAGCGCAGCGATGAGTTCATGAAGCTCAAGGTGGAGGGCATCAACGATTGCGCCGAGGTACTGGTCGCCGCACTGATGGACGACCGCGAGCAACATATCTTCGGCCGCCGCACGCTGCCGGAAATGGACATGGCTTCGTTGTCCTGCGCGATCCAGAACCTGTGGTTGGCGTCCCGCGCCGAAGGGCTGGGCATGGGCTGGGTGTCGCTGTTCGAACCGCAAGCCCTGGCCAATTTGTTGAAGTTGCCACCGGGAGCCAAGCCGCTGGCGGTGCTGTGCCTGGGACCGGTGAAGGCGTTCTACCCGGCGCCGATGCTGGTGCTCGAAGGCTGGGCACAGGCGCGTCCGCTACATGAATTGCTGTATGAAAATTATTGGGGAGTGAGTCAATGAGTGTGGCGTTGTTGAGTGTCGCCGCGGTTGCGCTGGATGCGCTGCTGGGTGAACCCAAGCGCTGGCATCCGCTGGTGGCGTTCGGCCGTTTTGCCGAGCGCATCGAGCAACGTTTCAACGGCGGCGGTCGCGGCTGGCGCAGCCATGGCGTCACCGCGTGGGTGATCGCCGTGTTGCCGCTGACGCTGTTGGTCACGGCATTTTCCTGGGCGCCTTATGTCGGCTGGATCGTCGAGATTCTCGCGCTCTATTGCGCCCTCGGCATGCGCAGCCTCGGTGAGCACGTCACGCCTGTGGCCAAGGCCCTGCGCAGTAATGACCTGGAAGCGGCGCGCACGCGCGTGAGCTATCTGGTCAGTCGCCAGACCAGCGAGCTGGATGAAACCGAAGTCGCCCGTGCCGCTACTGAGTCGGTACTGGAAAACGGCAGCGATGCGGTGTTCGCGGCGTTGTTCTGGTTTGCCGTGGCAGGCGCGCCGGGCGTGGTGCTCTATCGCCTGAGCAATACGCTGGATGCGATGTGGGGTTATCGCAATGAACGCTTCGAACGGTTCGGCTGGGCGGCGGCGAAAGTCGACGACGTGCTCAATTACATTCCTGCGCGCCTGGTGGCACTGACTTACGCGCTGCTGGGCAAAACCCGGCTGGCGTTGAAATGCTGGCGCACCCAGGGCCCGACCTGGGACAGCCCGAACGCCGGTCCGGTGATGGCGGCAGGGGCGGGTGCCCTCGGCGTCGAATTGGGCGGGGCGGCGATTTATCACGGCGAACTGCATCAGCGTCCGCAGTTGGGCGAAGGCGTGCCGGCGGATGCCGACTCCATTGACCGGGGCTGGCAATTGGTCCAGCGCGGGGTATGGTTATGGCTGCTGATTCTCTGCCTGGGGGCCGAATTTTATGCTTGAGCACGGTGGGCGATTGCGCAAGGCAGCGCTCGAATATGGCATAGATGAAGCCGACTGGCTGGACCTGTCGACGGGCCTCGCGCCCTGGCCGTTCCCGGTGCCGGATATTCCACTGCGGGCCTGGGCCCGTTTGCCGGAGGCGGACGATGGTCTGGAGCAGGCCGCCTGTGATTACTACGGCGCCTTTCAGGCATTGCCGGTGGCCGGCTCGCAAATGGCGATTCAACTGCTGCCGCGCTTGCGTCGGGCGGGCAAGGTCGGCGTGCTGTCACCCTGTTACGCCGAGCACGCCGAGGCGTGGCGTCGTAACGGCTACATCGTACGTGAAGTGCTGGAGCACGAAGTCGACTTCTTTATCGACAGTTTCGATGTGCTGGTGGTGGTCAATCCGAATAACCCCACAGGCCTTAGCCTGGCGCCCAGTCGCCTGCTCGACTGGCACGCGCGGCTGGCCCAGCGCGGTGGCTGGCTGGTGGTGGACGAAGCGTTCATGGATAACACGCCGCAACTGAGCCTGGCGCCGTTTGCCCATCAAGTCGGGCTGATCGTCTTGCGCTCCTTTGGCAAGTTTTTCGGCCTGGCCGGTGTGCGCCTGGGGTTTGTACTGGCCGAGCGCAAGTTACTCAAGTTGCTGGCTGAACAAGTGGGGCCCTGGGCCGTGAGCGGGGCAACCCGGGTCGTGGGCCAGGCCTGCCTGCGCGATACGCAAGGGCAGGCGCGGCAACGACTGCGCACAGAAGAGGCCAGCGAGCGCCTGGCGTCGTTGCTGCGGCAACACGGCTTCGAGCCCCAGGGCGGCTGTGCGCTGTTCCAGTGGCTGATCACCGAGCGCGCCGAAGCACTGCATGAGTTCATGGCCCGGCGCGGCATTCTCCTGCGGTTGTTCACGCACAACAGCAGCCTGCGCTTCGGCTTGCCCGGTGACGAAATCGCCTGGGTACGACTGGCGCAGGCGTTCGAAGATTTCGCCAAGGAAAACCAATGACCACGCTGATGGTGCAAGGCACCACCTCGGATGCCGGTAAAAGCACGCTGGTGACCGCGCTGTGCCGTTGGGTCACGCGCCAGGGCGTCAGGGTGGTGCCGTTCAAGCCGCAGAACATGGCCCTCAACAGTGCGGTGACCGCCGACGGTGGCGAGATCGGCCGCGCCCAGGCGGTACAGGCCCAGGCCGCGAACCTGGAACCGCACACCGACATGAACCCGGTGTTGCTCAAGCCCAACAGTGACACCGGTGCCCAGGTGATCATCCATGGCCGCGCTGTCACGACCATGAACGCCGTCGCCTATCACGACTACAAAACCATCGCCATGCAAGCGGTGCTGGCCTCCCACGAGCGCTTGAGCGCGGCGTATCCCGTGGTGATGGTCGAGGGCGCGGGCTCGCCGGCGGAAATCAATCTGCGCGCCGGCGACATCGCCAACATGGGCTTCGCCGAAGCGGTGGATTGCCCGGTGCTGCTGATCGCCGATATCAATCGCGGCGGGGTTTTCGCCCATCTGGTGGGCACCCTCGAACTGCTGTCGCCGAGCGAACAGGCGCGGGTCAAAGGCTTCGTCATCAATCGCTTCCGGGGCGACATTGCGTTGCTGCAGCCCGGTCTCGACTGGCTCGAAGAGCGTACCGGCAAACCGGTGATCGGCGTGCTGCCGTACGTGATGGACCTGCACCTGGAGGCCGAGGACGGCATCGATCAACGCCAGGCCGATAAAGCCGAACAGGTGCTGAAGGTGGTGGTGCCGGTGCTGCCGCGCATCAGCAATCACACCGATTTCGATCCGCTGCGCCTGCACCCGCAAGTGGACCTGCAATTCATCGGCCCCGGCCAGGCGATTCCGTCCGCCGACCTGATCATTCTTCCCGGCTCGAAAAGTGTGCGCAGCGACCTCGCGTACCTGCGGGCCAACGGCTGGGACACCGCCATCGCCCGGCATCTGCGTTACGGCGGGAAACTGCTGGGGATCTGTGGCGGCCTGCAGATGCTCGGTGAGCACGTACATGATCCGCTGGGTCTGGAAGGTGCGCCGGGTTCCAGTGCCGGTTTGGGGCTATTGGCCTTCCAGACTCAACTCGAACAAGAGAAGCAGTTGCGCAATGTGCGTGGTCGCCTGGCGCTGGAGGATGCGCCGGTGGCGGGCTATGAAATTCATGCCGGCGTGACTTCCGGGCCGGCCCTGGAGCAGGCCGCCGTGCAGCTGGATGACGGCCGCTGCGATGGTGCGCAAAGTGCTGACGGACAGATTTTCGGCACCTACCTGCACGGGCTGTTCGAATCGCCGGCGGCGTGCAGTGCGCTGTTGCGCTGGGCGGGTTTGCAGGAGGTGCAGGACGTGGATTACCACGGCTTGCGTGAGCGAGATATCGAGCGGCTGGCGGATCTGGTGGAGAAGCATCTGGATACCGGGTTGTTGCGGCAGCTCTGTGGAATCTGAGGTGAAAGCTCTGGCCTCTTCGCGAGCAAGCCCGCTCCCACATTAGAACGCGGTCAACTGTGGGAGCGGCGGTGCGGCGATCCGACTTGCTCGCGAAGACTGAAGTGGCCACACCGCCCATTTGAAAGGATGTAACCATGCTCCAACTGATCCTCGGCGGCGCCCGCTCCGGCAAGAGTCGCCTGGCTGAAAAACTCGCCATCGACAGCGCCCTGGCCGTCACCTACATCGCCACCAGCCAGCCACTGGACGGAGAAATGAGCGAGCGGGTGGCCCATCACCGCGCTCGTCGTCCTGCCGAATGGGCATTGATCGAAGAACCGCTGGAACTGGCCCGGGTGCTGCGTGAATCCGCCCGTGCCGAGCGCTGCCTGCTGGTGGATTGCCTGACCCTGTGGCTGACCAATCTGCTGATGCTCGACGATGCCGAGCGCTTGCAAGCCGAGCGTGATGCGCTGCTCGAATGCCTGGCGTCGCTGCCGGGTGAAATCATTTTGGTCAGCAACGAGACCGGAATGGGTGTCGTGCCGCTGGGCGAATTGACTCGCCGCTATGTCGATGAAGCCGGTTGGCTGCATCAAGCTCTGGCTGAGCGTTGTCAGCGTGTCGTCCTGACCGTCGCCGGCCTGCCCCTGACTCTGAAAGGAACTGCGTTATGACTCAATCCTGGTGGCTGAACCCGTGCAAGCCGGTCGATACCCAAGCGGTCGAACAGGCCCAGGCGCGGCAACAGCAACTGACCAAGCCGGCCGGCTCCCTCGGCCAGCTGGAAGCGCTGGCGGTGCAGTTGGCGGGTTTGCAGGGGCGGGTCAAGCCGAGTCTGGAGCAGGTGTGGATCGCGATTTTTGCCGGCGACCATGGCGTCGTCGCCGAGGGCGTGTCGGCGTTTCCCCAGGAAGTGACCGGGCAGATGCTGCTCAACTTCGTCAGTGGTGGTGCCGCGATCAGCGTATTGGCGCGGCAACTGGGCGCTTCCCTTGAGGTGGTTGACCTTGGCACGGTAACGCCGTCGCTGAACCTGCCGGGTGTGCGTCACCTGAACGTCGGCCCGGGCACGGCAAATTTTGTACAGGGACCGGCCATGACCGAAGCCCAGGGGCAACTCGCCTTGCAGGCCGGTCGTGACAGCGTACAGCGGGCAATTGCCAGCGGTGCGCAGTTGTTTATCGGTGGCGAAATGGGCATCGGTAACACGACCGCTGCCAGCGCACTGGCGTGCGCGCTGCTCGATTGCCCGGTGGTGCATTTGACCGGGCCTGGCACCGGGCTCAATGCCGAAGGTGTCAGCCACAAAGCTCTGGTCATCGAGCGCGCCCTGGCATTGCATGGTGCGCAGCGTGACGATGCCCTGCAGACCCTGTTCAACCTCGGCGGTTTTGAAATCGCCGCGCTGGTCGGTGCGTATCTCGCCTGTGCCCAGGAAGGTGTTGCGGTGCTGGTGGATGGCTTCATTTGCAGTGTCGCGGCGCTGGTTGCGGTGCGTTTGAATCCTGATTGCCGTCAGTGGTTGTTGTTCGGTCATCGCGGCGCCGAACCGGGGCATCGTCATGTGCTGGAAACCCTGAATGCGCAACCCTTGCTCGATCTCGGCCTGCGGCTTGGCGAAGGCAGTGGTGCGGCATTGGCAGTGCCGCTGCTGCGCCTGGCTTGCGACCTGCATGGGCAGATGGCGACCTTCGCCGAAGCCGCCGTGGCGGATCGCCCGGCATGACCTTGCGCGTGGATCTGTTGCGTCACGGTGAAACCGAACTCGGCGGCGGCTTGCGCGGCAGCATCGATGACGCATTGACCGACACGGGCTGGGCGCAGATGCGCGCCGCGGTGGTCGGGCAGGGGCCGTGGGATCGGCTGGTCAGTTCACCCTTGCAGCGTTGTGCGCGGTTTGCCGAGGAATTCGGTGCGCAACTGGGTGTGCCGGTGCAACTGGATAAAGACCTGCAAGAGTTGCATTTCGGCGCCTGGGAAGGGCAGAGCGCGGCGGCGTTGATGGAGACCGACGCGCAGGCCCTGGGCTTGTTCTGGGCCGATCCTTATTCGTTCACGCCGCCTCAGGGTGAGCCGGTTGCGGAGTTTTCGGCACGGGTGCTGGCCGCGCTGGAGCGTTTGCACGCGACCTGTGCCGGTGAGCGCGTTTTGCTGATAAGCCATGGCGGTGTGATGCGCCTGTTGCTGGCACAAGCGCGCGGGCTGCCACGGGAGCAACTGCTCAACGTTGAGGTCGGGCACGGCGCGCTGTTTTCGCTGACGGTGGAGCCTGCGGGCGTGTTGAAGGAAGTGCTTTGACCATGCTGCCATTCTGGATCGCCCTGCAATTTCTCAGCAGCCTGCCGATTCGCCTGCCCGGTATGCCTGAGCCCCGGGAGCTGGGGCGGTCGCTGCTGTTTTATCCACTGGTGGGGTTGCTTTTTGGCGCGATTCTGTGGGCAGTCAACTGGCTGTTGCTCGGCACGCCGACCTTGTTGCACGCGGCACTGTTGCTGAGCCTTTGGGTGCTGCTCAGCGGCGGGTTGCATCTGGATGGCCTGGCGGACAGCGCCGATGCCTGGCTCGGTGGTTTTGGCGACCGCGAGCGTACGCTGACCATCATGAAAGACCCGCGCAGCGGGCCGATCGCCGTGGTGACGCTGGTGCTGGTGTTGTTGCTCAAGTTCACCGCGCTGCTGGCGCTGATCGAACAGCCGCATTCGCTGGCATTGATCATCGTGCCGTTGATCGGTCGCAGCGCGTTGCTCGGTTTGTTCCTGACCACGCCCTATGTGCGTGCAGGTGGTTTGGGCCAGGCATTGGCCGATCATCTTCCGCGTTCGGCGGGCAAGCAGGTGTTGGCGGTCAGCGCACTGGCTTGTGTGTTGATCGCCGGTTTGAGTGGTGTGTTGGCGGTGGTGCTGGCCGTTCTTGGATTTTCCTGGTTGCGGCAGGTGATGTTTCGGCGCCTGGGCGGCACGACGGGGGATACGGCGGGCGCGATGCTGGAGTTGCTGGAAGTTACAGTGTTGGTAGGCTTGGCGCTGGCTTGATCGGGTTGTGTTGAATGTTCCGGCCTCATCGCGAGCAAGCTCGCTCCCACAGTTGATCGCATTCCAATGTGGGAGCGGCGGTGCGGCGATCCGACTTGCTCGCGAAGGCGATCTTCAGAACACTGCTAACCCTCATGCCACTTGATTTAACCGACTCGCGGGTATATACACGCACCATGCTCGATTCCCAATGTTTATGCATCAACCTGCGTCGCGCCGCCCGTGGTGTCAGCAGGCATTACGACGGCGCTCTCGACGGCTTCGGGATCAACGTTGCGCAGTATTCTTTGCTGTGCAACCTGCAGCGTCTGGATCAGCCGAGCATCTCGACCCTGGCCGAGGCCATGGGCCTGGATCGCAGCACCCTGGGGCGCAATTTGCGGGTGCTGGAGGGTGACGGCCTGGTGACGCTGGTCGAGGGCGAGGACATGCGCAACCGCATCGTCCTGCTGACCGGGGCCGGGGCAGAGCGCCTCAAGGCTGCCTTGCCGGCCTGGGAAGCCGCGCAGCAACGCTTGATCGATCGCCTGGGCGCCGAAAAGCGCGAAACCTTATTGAAGCTGCTGGACGAACTGGCGTGATGCCGGTTTTTCCGATCATAAGCGGGTATATACCCGCTACCGGAGAACAACAATGACATCGATGTGGCGTACATGCGGCTGGGTTCTGTTGGGGAGTGCGCTGATCCTTGCGTTGTCGCTGGGCGTTCGCCATGGCTTCGGGCTGTTTCTGGCGCCGATGAGTGCCGAGTTCGGTTGGGGCCGTGAAGTCTTTGCCTTCGCCATCGCCCTGCAGAACCTGATCTGGGGCCTGGCTCAGCCATTTACCGGCGCGCTGGCCGACCGTTTCGGCGCGGCGAAAGTGGTGCTGATCGGTGGCGTCCTGTACGCGGCCGGGCTGATCTGCATGGGGCTCTCCGACTCGGCGCTGACCCTGTCCCTGAGCGCCGGCCTGCTGATCGGCATCGGACTGTCCGGCACGTCGTTCTCGGTGATCCTGGGGGTGGTCGGCCGCGCGGTGCCGCCGGAAAAACGCAGCATGGGCATGGGGATTGCCAGTGCGGCCGGTTCGTTCGGCCAGTTCGCGATGTTGCCCGGCACGCTCGGTTTGATCGGATGGCTTGGCTGGTCCGCGGCGCTGCTGGCGCTGGGCTTGCTGGTGGCGCTGATCGTGCCGCTGGTGAGCATGCTCAAGGACAAGCCGCTGCCCGTCCTGGGCCACGAACAAACCCTTGGCGAAGCACTGCGCGAAGCCTGCTCCCACTCCGGATTCTGGCTGCTGGCGTTCGGCTTTTTTGTGTGCGGATTCCAGGTGGTGTTCATCGGTGTGCACCTGCCGGCCTATCTGGTGGATCAACACCTTCCGGCGACGGTCGGCACCACGGTGCTGGCGCTGATCGGCCTGTTCAACATTTTCGGCACCTATACCGCCGGATGGCTCGGCGGGCGCATGTCCAAGCCGCGGTTGCTCACCGGTCTGTACTTGCTGCGGGCGGTGGTCATTGCGTTGTTCCTGTGGGCGGCGGTGACGACTACCACGGCTTACCTGTTCGGCATGGCCATGGGCTTCCTGTGGCTGTCGACGGTACCGTTGACCAACGGCACGGTGGCGACCTTGTTTGGCGTGCGAAACCTGTCCATGCTCGGCGGGATTGTTTTCCTGTTTCACCAGCTCGGTTCGTTCCTGGGCGGCTGGTTGGGTGGCGTGGTGTACGACCGTACCGGCAGCTATGACTTGATCTGGCAGGTCGCGATTCTCTTGAGCCTGTTGGCCGCCGCCCTGAACTGGCCGGTGCGTGAACGGCCAGTGGCGCGCCTGCAAACACAAATGAGTGCGACATGAACAGTCTCTGGCCTCATATCACGTTTTTCGCTGTCTGCGCCTTGCTGCTTGCCCTGGCGTGGTGGGGCTGGCATCAGGGCGGGCTGGCGCTGATGCAGTTGGGCATGGGTACTTGCTAGCGAGCGGCGAGGGCGAGTAACGTCGCTTTTGACGAATTATCAAGGATGCACCGACATGTTGAAGCGCTGGATTGCAGTCCCCGCGTTGCTGCTGACGTTTACCGGGCTGGCCTATGCGGCCGAGTGCCCGGAGCTGTTGCAAGGATCACTGCAAAAGCTGCGCGCCAAGGAATCCATCGACCTCTGTCAACGGTATGAGGGTAAGCCGCTGGTGGTGGTCAACACTGCGAGCTTCTGCGGCTTCGCCCCGCAGTTCAAAAGCCTTGAGGCGCTGAATCAGCGTTACAAAGGGCAGGGGCTGGAAGTGCTGGGTGTTCCGTCCAATGACTTCAAGCAGGAGTCCAGGGACGGTGCCGAAACCGCCAAGGTTTGTTACGTCAACTATGGCGTGACTTTCACCATGACCGAGCCGCAGTCGGTGCGTGGCGCCGACGCAACCCATCTGTTCAAGGTGCTGGCCGAACAGAGCAGTGCGCCAAAATGGAATTTCTACAAATACGTGGTCGATCGCAAGGGTAAGGTGATCGCCAGCTTTTCCAGCCTGACCAAGCCCGATGATCCCGAGTTCATTGCAGCGGTGGAGCAAGCCCTGGCTTCACAACCTTGATCCGCACCCACTAAAAAGCCCCGCCTCTGTACAAGAGAGCGGGGCTTTTTTGATTCCGATGGCGAGCGGTTCAGGCTCGCCGTAAATCATCAGAAGCGGTAGGTCGCGCCGAGACCGAAACCGTTCGCGTAGTTTTCATACTTGGCGTTGTAGGTCTGGCCACGGTCGTTGCTGTTGTTGACCTTGACCGACTCTTCGCGCAGGTACGAATACGCCAGGTCGATGGTCAGGTCGTCGGTCGGACTCCAGCCGGCGCCCACGCTGAAAATCTTGCGATCGCCAGTCGGGATGCGTGGGGAGCGGTCGACGTTGTTGGTCGGTGCCTGATCAACGGACAGACCGGTACGCAGTACCCATTGCTTGTTCAACTGGTAGGACGCGCCGATGGCGTGAGCCCAGGTGTCGTGCCAGTTCTGTTCTTCGGTGATGGTGCCGAACTGGCCGTTCAGAACGGCCGGAACGCCTTTGTTTTCAACGGTGATTTCTTTCAGGCGGCTCCAGCGGGTCCAGGTGCTGCCTGCGTAAAGAGTCCACTTGTCGTCGAGCTGGTGAGTGACCGAGAAGTCCACCGATTCAGGTGTGGTCAGGTCCAGCGAAGCGTCGTATTTCTGGCTTGGGTTCTGGCCGATCAGGCCCAGCACGTTGTAGTTGACCTTGGTGTTGCCGTCGAGCGTGTACTTCACTTTCGAGTGGTAGGTCAGGCCGACGCGAGTGCTGTCGGTGGCTTGAACCAGCACGCCGATGTTGTAGCCCAGCGCGGTGTCGTCACCCTTGATCTTGACCTCGCCGTCCGGCGCGGCCTGGGTGATCGACAGGTTCGATTCCAGGGTGCCGTCGATGCGGTTGATGGTCGGACCGAAGCCAATCGATACCTTGTCGTTGAAGGCATAGCTGACGGTTGGCTGCAGGGTCACGATTCTGACTTCGCTCTTGCTGCCGAAGTAACGGCCGGCGAAGCCGTTCTCGTAATCGGTCACCAGACCGAACGGCGCGTAGACGCCGAAACCGACCGCCCACTGGTCATCGATTGGCTTGACGTAATAGCCCATCGGCACGCCCATGAAGGGGACCATGTCACCCTTGTTGGTGCCGCCGTTCGGACGGGAGCTGGCATCACTTATGTCGGTGTGCGCGTCGATAAATGCAACACCGCCGGTCACTTGTTCGCGTTTGAGGCGAGACATGCCGGCAGGGTTGCCAAAAATGGTGGATGCGTCGTCGGCAGAGGAAGATCGCCCGGCAAAACCTGACCCCATCCCGCTGATGCTTTGTTCGTTGAGGGCAAAACCACTTGCAAAGATCTGGGTGGATGCCATGGCAACGGCGAGACTAATGGTGGTTTTGAGCATTACTTTTTTCATTATTAGAACTCCTGGTGATCACCGGGGCGAAAATTACCAACATTTTCGTCCCGGCGCCATAGGCTGTATGCCTTGATTTAGAGCGGTTTTGTAGGACAATCCGACCAGAATCGCGGCGTGTTGCGCGATCTTTGGATCCAGAGGTGTCAGCAGGCTACCTGGTTCAGCGGTGAAACACAGGTTTGCCAGGCGCTGGTGAAATCACGCAGACGTCCCTGGGGTTGAAATGTCTGGCGCCAGATCCTGGCCATACCCAGCAAATCATCAGGGGCGGGGAGGGGGGTGTTCTGTTCTTCCACCAGCAGCCAGGCGATGGCTGTGGCGTAACGCAGGTTGACGGTCAATTCGAGGTGCGGGCCACTAAGAAACGCATGCTGGCTGGCCAGGCCGCGGACCAGGCTTGCACGCTCCGGATCAAGGGCCAGGTAATGGTCCCAAAGGGCCTGGTGGCGGGGCTCGGCGATGCGGTACAGGCCGTGCCCACGGCGGTCATGCAGGGCGGAACCAAGGGCGGACTGGCTGGCGGCAATGCCCAGTAGCAGGGATTCGGCAGTAGCGCTATGGCGTCCGAGGTAGATCAAGGTCGGACGAATCACGTAGCGGCACAGTTCGCTGGCAGCGATACCCATAAAACCCTCGAAACCTGAGTTGGACGGCGATACCTGAAGGGGGCTTGGCAGCAGTGAATCGACTCAGGCTCGCCGCAAGCGGGTCAAGCCGCTTGAGTTGAAGTGTAGTGTTATATTCGCGCTGTAAAGGCCTGTTTTTAAAATATTTCCAGCGACCAGTTATAACCGTTATATCGGATCGTGCTTAGTCGTGATTCGAGGAAAGGGAAATATCAGGCAATAAAAAGCCCCGCTTTTCGGGCAGGGCTTTTGGGTTTTTCAGCCTTTCTGGCGTTTCAGGCAACCAGTGCCTGACGGGTACGCTCGATCACGGCCTGCAGCGGCTCGGCGCTGGAGTATTGATCGGGGTACAGGCGTTCGCTGTGACGAGCGATACCGTGTTCGTTGACCAGGGTGAAGCTGAAGCAGCCTTTGCGAGCGGCCATGATCAGGCAGTTCATTGGTGCAAAAGCGTTGGTTAGGGTGCGAATGGCATCCTGAGTGTGGATTTGAGTAGACATTATTGGGTGTTCCTACAAATGACACGGATAAGAACCGTGCAACGTTAAAACGTTCCAGTAACGTCGATCACCATTGATCGAACGAAGAACCCGACTGGAACAAAGCAGCCAGTTTGAAGCGCTAATAAGTTGGCGCGCTTGGGCTGGCAGGTAGGTACTTAGGAGGGCAGGCAACACATCGAGGGCAAAGGTTCTGGGCCCGGGGTGAAGATCCTGATCAATTTGCAGGTTGGTTCGAGCAGAGTAAGCAGGCGGAGCAACACCCTTTGCTTTCGATTCAAAGGTTGTGTTGGCGCAAGATTTACCTGGAAACCATCGAGGTGGTCGATCCCGCATGTTCGGTGGAGGCTTCCGTCGGGAAGGCTGACCGGGGGGATTTGTTCGACCAGAATTGACTTTCAGCTTGGTACTAACGCCGCGGATACTAACGGATTGAACTGGCCAAGGGAAGTGTGTTAGCGAAAAGAATTTCCCGGCAGGTGCCTGATCGGGCTGTTTTGCCATGTAGAGATGCGCATAAAGCTGCGCGGCCTGCGATTGACACGCCCTGTATTCGAACAGAATCCGACCACCGGTCATCGAGGTTTGTAGCAACGCAGCCGCCTGAACAGCGGGGTTGCCAGGGTTTATCCCCAGGCACGACAAAAAAATGCGCCGAAAAAGTGCGTTGATATAACCGTCGCAAAGGCACTTGTGCACATTAGTTGCGCGGTCTGTCACCCCGCTGTCATCTCACGTTCAAGCGTAATGGCTGCCTGTAACCAAAATTTAAGTCAATGAAAAACATCGCTTTTTTTTACTGGTGAAAAAATCGTCAGTTTGACTGCGAGCCCCATTCCACAGGGCTTTGAGAGGGTTGGAGAGCGGTTGTCCACTGAGTTATCCACAGCTTCTGTGGATTGTCCCGAGCGCTTGCTCTAGGACGGGCGTGCCGGGATATTTTCAGCTTTACCTGTAAGAAAAAGAGAGTAAAGTTGCGCGCCTTCTGATCTGCCCCACAGTGCTTTATGAAGTTTCGCTCAGCCTCCGTTTCCTCTTCCTCCACACCACCCTCTGTTGCCCCTACCAAGCGCTTTTCCATGCGCGTGGCGGAGTGGCTGTTGGACAGTCCGCATCTGGGCGAAAACCGTAACGTCAAACACATCGCCGGACGTCTGCTCAAGCAACCGGCCCGTGAAGGCGTGGTGGCTGCGCAAAGTCGCCTTGGCCAGTTGATGTGTCGCGAATGCGGGAATGCCCGGGACCGCCGGATCGGTCAGGACCTGTTGCGTCAGGCCGCTCGGGCAGGCGATCACCGTGCTCAACAGGAACTGGGTCTGATCGAAGACTGAGCTGTCCAAGACCGGACCTCTTGGTTAACCTTCAGGCTTTATCCGAATCGCAGGAGTGGCTATGGCAATGGACTTGACCAGCGTATTGCTGGGGCTGGCAGGGGCAGCGTTGCCGTTGCTGGTATTGGCCTGGCAACTTCAGCGTCGGGCCAGCACCACGCAAGCCGATGTCGCGCTGCTGCAAGAACGCCTGGCCATGGCGCAACTGGTGCAGGACGGATTGAATGCCCAGCTCGAATCCAGCCGCGATGAAGCGGCTGACCTGACCCAGGCCAACGCCGCCAAACAGGCTGATCTGGCTGCGCTGCGTCGTGAAGTCGAACTGCTGCAGATTGAGCGCGACGACGCCCGGGACGCCGCCCATGCATGGAATATCGAACGAGCCGGCAAAGAAGCCGAGTTGCGCCGCCTGGATGCCCAGGCCGCGTCGCTCAACGCCGAATTGCGCGAGCAACAGGACAGTCATCAGCAACGCCTCAACGACCTGCAAGGTTCGCGGGACGAGTTGCGCGCGCAGTTTGCCGAACTGGCGGGGAAAATTTTCGATGAGCGCGAGCAGCGTTTTGCCGAAACCAGCCAGCAGCGCCTGGGGCAGTTGCTCGATCCACTGAAGGAGCGCATCCAGTCTTTCGAAAAACGTGTCGAGGAAAGCTATCAGAACGAGGCCCGTGAACGTTTCTCCCTGGCCAAGGAGCTGGAGCGCCTGCAACAGCTGAATTTGCGCTTGAGCGATGAAGCCACCAACCTGACCCGCGCCTTGAAAGGGCAGAAGACCCAGGGCAATTGGGGCGAACTGATTCTTGAGCGAGTGCTCGAGCATGCGGGGCTGGAGAAGGGCCGCGAGTACCAGACTCAGGTCAATCTCAAGGGACCGGACGGCGAGCGCTTCCAGCCGGACGTGATTATTTATCTGCCGGGCGACAAGCAGGTGGTGGTCGACTCCAAGGTCAGCCTGACGGCCTATCAGCAATACGTCGCGGCAGAGGACGAGGCTATCGGCCAGATCGCCATCAAGCAGCACGTGCTGTCGTTGCGCAATCACATCAAAGGCTTGGCCGGCAAGGATTACAAGCGCCTCGATGGCCTGCACAGCCTCGATTTCGTGTTGCTCTTCGTGCCAATCGAGGCGGCTTTTTCGGCCGCGCTGCAGGCTGAGCCGACGCTGTTCCAGGAGGCATTCGATCGCAACATCGTGATCGTCAGCCCCACCACGTTGCTGGCGACCCTGCGTGTCATCGACAGCCTGTGGAAGCAGGAGCGCCAGAGCCAGAATGCCCGGGAAATCGCCGAGCGGGCCGGGTGGCTGTACGACAAGTTCGTGCTGTTCATTCAGGATCTGGACGAAGTCGGCAATCGCCTGCAGCAGCTGGACAAGGCCTACAGTTCGGCACGCAACAAGCTGACAGAGGGGCGTGGCAACCTGGTCAGTCGCAGTGAGCAACTCAAGCTGCTGGGCGCGCGGGCGAGCAAGAGCCTCCCGGCGGACTTGCTGGAGCGGGCGATGACTGATGTCGATGGGCTGGTCGAGTTGCCGGAGTAGCCCCGGGCGAGCGTGGCCCCCTCGCCACAGGAGGCTGTGTTGATCCTCGCTATAACGGTATGTACCGGCTCAACAACGCCCGCAACGCCGCCGGTTTCACCGGTTTGGCCAGGTAATCCAGCCCTGCGGCATGCACCAGGTCGACCGTCTCCGGCCGACCATCGGCGCTGATCACCACCCCCGGAACCGGCTCGCCCATCTGCGTGCGCAACCAGGCCATCAAATCGGTTCCGGTCTCGCCATGATCGAGGTGGTAATCCACCAGCGCCAATTGCGGGCGCATGCCTTCGCCAAGCAACGCGGCACATTCCTCGCGATTGCGCGCGGTCCACACCTGGCAACCCCAGCGGCTGAGCAGGCTGTTCATGCCGATCAGGATGCTGTCCTCGTTGTCGATACACAGCACCTGCGCACCATTGAGCAATTTGCCATTGAGCTCGGCGACCTTGACCGGCGCTGCGGTTTGCGCCCGGGCCAGCGGTACGCTGACGCTGAACACGCTACCGCGTCCCGGCCAGGAGCGTACGCGCAAGGTATGACCGAGCACGCGACATAGCCCGTCGGCAATCGCCAGCCCCAGGCCGAGGCCTTTTTCGGCCCGTGTCTGGTGGCTGTCGAGGCGCTTGAACTCTTCGAAAATCACTTGTCGTTTATCTTCCGGAATACCCGGCCCACGGTCCCAGACTTCCAGGCTCAATACTTCCTTGTGCCGGCGAACCCCCAGCAGCACCGGCCCTTTGCCATAGCGGAAAGCGTTGGTCAGGAAATTCTGCAAAATCCGTCGCAGCAATTTGATGTCGCTGTCGACACGCAACGCGCTGCCGCGAACGCGGAACTCCAGTTTTTGTTCTCGCGCCAGCACCTTGAACTCGGTACCGAGGGTGTCGAACAGTTCGTTGATCGCGAATGGCTGGCGATTCGGGTTGATCTTGCCGTTCTCCAGGCGGGAAATGTCCAGCAGGTCGCTGATCAAGTCCTCGGCCGAGCGCAGCGAGCTGTCCAGGTGCCCGACCAGTTTCTGTGCTTCGCCGGACAACCCGTCGTCCTGATGGGAGAGGGCGGCAGAGAACAGCCGCGCCGCATTCAAAGGTTGCATCAAGTCATGGCTGACAGCCGCGAGGAAACGGGTCTTGGACTGGTTGGCCGCCTCGGCGGTGCCCTTGGCTTCGGTCAGGGCAAGGTTGAGCTGCGACAGTTCGTGGGTCCGTTCGGTGACCCGTTGCTCCAGGCCTTCGTTGGCTTCGGTCAGCGCCTGCTCGGCTTCGCGGAACGCGGTGATGTCGGTGAAACTCATGACGAAGCCGCCGCCCGGCATCGGGTTGCCGATCAGCTCGATCACCCGGCCGTTGGGGAACAGGCGCTCGGAGGTGTGCGCGCGGCCCTGACGCATCCAGTGCAGGCGACGTGCGACGTGCACTTCGGCTTCGCCGGGGCCGCACAGGCCGCGCTCGGCATTGTGGCGAATGATGTCGGCGATGGGCCGGCCGACGCTGATCAAGCCGTCCGGGTAGTTGAACAGCTCCAGGTATCGACGGTTCCAGGCCACCAGCTTCAACGACTGGTCGACCACGCTGATGCCCTGGGTGATGTTCTCGATGGCGCCTTGCAGCAAGGCACGGTTGAACTGCAGCACTTCCGAGGCTTCGTCGGCGATGCGCACGACGTCTTCCAGTTGCATCTCCCGGCCTTCAATGGCGGCTTTTACCACCGCGCGGGTCGAAGAGGCACCGAGCACACCGGCCAGCAAGCGTTCGGTATGGGCGATCCATTCACTGTCGGCGTTCTGGTTCGGGTTGAAGCCTTTGCCCTGACGATAGGCAAAGCGGATGAAGCTTTGACGGGCGCGTTCTTCGCCGACGAAGCGCGCCGCCAGTTGCAGCAGGTCGTTGATCTGCACTGAAAGCATCGAGCGTGCGCTGGGGCGGGCACTGATTTCCTGGCCGATGAAGCGGCCCGCCTGCCAGTGCTCGGAAACCCGGGTGCGGGACAGCACCGAGACCCAGGCGAACAGCGTGAAGTTGCCTGCCAGCGACAGCACCACGCCCTGGGTCAGCGGGGTGATCGGCAGGTTCAGTGGATTGCTGTGCAGCCAGGCCAGTCCCGGGAATGTGCTCAAGGACAGGCCGAGGCTGAGGGCGGCAATCGGCAGGATCAAGGTGTAGAACCACAGGAACGTGCCCGCGGCGAGGCCAGCGAAAACACCGCGGCGGTTGGCCTGTTTCCAGTACAGCGCACCGAGCATGGCGGGGGCCAGCTGGGTCACGGCGGCGAAGGCGATCTGGCCAATGGTCGCCAGGCTGGCGGTCGAGCCCAGCAGGCGATAACTGACGTAGGCCAGCAGCAGAATGACTACGATACTGACGCGGCGCACCGACAGCATCCACTGGCGGAACACTTCGAACGGGCGCTCGGCATTGTTGCGACGCAGCAGCCACGGCAGCAGCATGTCGTTGGAAACCATGGTCGACAGCGCCACGCTGGCCACGATCACCATGCCGGTGGCCGCCGATGCGCCACCGATAAACGCCAACAGGGCCAACGCCGGATGCGACTGGGCCAGGGGCAGGCTGATGACGAACGAGTCCGGCAACACCGAACTGGGCAGCATCATCTGGCCGGCCAGGGCGATCGGCACGACAAACAATGCGGCGAGGGCGAGGTAGGCCGGGAATACCCACTTGGCCAGGCGCAGATCCTGGGGGTCGATATTCTCGACGACGGTCACGTGGAACTGCCGCGGCAAGCAAATGATCGCCATCATCGCCACACCGGTCTGCACCACCATCGACGGCCAGTTGATGGTTTCCTTCCAGTACTGTTCGAGGCGCGGCGCCAGCATGGCCTGGTCGAACAGGTCGTCGAAACCGTCGTACAGGCCGTAGGTCACGAAGGCGCCGACGGCGAGAAACGCGAACAGCTTCACCAATGATTCGAAGGCGATGGCCAGCACCATGCCACGGTGGTGCTCGGTGGCGTCGAGGTTGCGGGTACCGAAGACGATGGTGAACAGCGCCAGTACCAGCGACACAATCAGTGCGGTGTCCTGGGCACGGGTACCCATGGCGTCGGCACCGGCGCCGATCAGCAGGTTCACGCCGAGCACAATGCCTTTGAGTTGCAGCGCGATGTAGGGCAATACACCGACCAGGCAAATCAGCGCCACCACCACCGCCAGCGACTGGGATTTGCCATAGCGCGCGGCGATGAAGTCGGCGATCGAGGTGATGTTTTCCTGTTTGCTGATCATCACCATTTTTTGCAGGACCCACGGCGCGCCGACCAGCAACAGGATCGGCCCGAGGTAGATCGGCAGGAACGACCAGAGCTGTTCGGCGGCCTGGCCCACGGCACCGAAGAACGTCCAGCTGGTGCAATAGACTGCCAGCGACAGGCTGTACACCCAGGCGCGCACACGCGGCGGCAAGGGCGCGCTGCGACGGTCGCCATAGAAGGCGATGGCGAACAGGATGGCCATATAGGCCAGGGCGACGACGGCAATCAGCCCGGTGGACAGCGACATGGGGACTCCAGACAAAAGACATCCGGGCCTCCCGCCCGGACAGACAGTCTCGCACGACCGCCAGCGTTAGTCAGTGTCGACCAAGGTCGTGGCGTGGTGGGGTGTCGCAGGTAGCTTTTCAGTGTCTGGACTGGCCTCATCGTCGGAACGCCGCCCGGAGCAGGCTCGCTCCCACAATTTGCCTGCCGTCCACAATCCCTGTGGGAGCGGGCTTGCTCGCGCTGGGGGCTTCACTGATTCAATGCAACCTCATGGCGCAGCTCTGATTGTGCTGGCTCTCAGCGCAATGGCGAGTCTACTGCGATCACGTTCGGCCAGGGTCTGCGAGGCCAACCGGTAAAATTGAGTTAGCCTTGGCACCCACTCAGTTCACTCGAAGGATCGGACCATGAAGATAATCCGCAGCAAATCGTTCACTGGCGAGCGTGCCTGGGCCGCGCTGGACATCGCCAGCATGAACGGCATCACCACGCGGCTGCACTGGACCGATCAGCCCTACAAGTGGCATGTCAACGATGGCGAGGAAGTGTTCGTGGTGCTCGATGGCCAGGTGCAGATGCGTTATCGCGAAGAGGGGGTGGAGCGGGAAGCCTTGCTGGAGGTTGGTGACATTTTTCATGCCTCGGTTGGCACTGAGCATGTGGCGCATCCGCTAGGACCGGCCCGGATATTGGTGATCGAATCGGAAGGGAGTGTCTGACGCTATATAAGTAATATAGATAAGATATAGAGATATTACCCGTTATATAGATATTCTATTCGGATCTAACATGGGCTCTACCTCACGAGAGGACAGGAGTTCGCCATGACATGCGCCAATAGCATCAAGCCCGGAATCAAACCTTTCAGTCACTTGCAGCATCCCCGCGAGGTGATCCGCCAGTTCACCCCCAACTGGTTCGCGGCCACCATGGGCACCGGCGTGCTGGCGTTGGCACTGGCGCAATTGCCGGTTGCCATGCCTGCCTTGCACGCCTTTGCCGAAGCCCTCTGGCTGTTCAATATCGCTCTGTTCCTGCTGTTTACCGCGTTATACACGGCGCGTTGGGTGCTGTTTTTCGACGAGGCGCGGCGGATTTTCGGCCACTCCACAGTTTCGATGTTTTTCGGCACCATTCCCATGGGCCTGGCGACCATCATCAACGGCTTCCTGGTGTTTGGCCTGCCGCGCTGGGGCGACGGTGTGATTCACGTTGCCGAGGTGCTGTGGTGGCTGGATGTGGCCATGTCGCTGGCCTGCGGCGTGCTGATTCCCTACATGATGTTCACCCGTCAGGAGCACAGCATCGACCAGATGACAGCGGTCTGGCTGTTGCCGGTGGTCGCGGCAGAAGTGGCGGCCGCCAGCGGGGGCTTGTTGGCGCCGCATTTGGCCGACGCTCATTCGCAACTGGTGGTGCTGGTGACCAGCTACGTGCTCTGGGCATTTTCCCTGCCAGTGGCCTTCAGCATCCTGACCATTCTGTTGCTGCGCATGGCCCTGCATAAACTGCCCCACGAAAACATGGCCGCCTCGAGCTGGCTGGCCCTTGGCCCGATCGGCACCGGTGCGCTGGGCATGCTGGTACTGGGCGGCGATGCACCACTGATTTTCGCGGCCAACGGTATGCAGGGAGTCGGTGAGATTGCCGCTGGATTGGGTCTGGTGGCCGGCATCACCCTGTGGGGCTTCGGCCTGTGGTGGATGCTGATGGCGTTGCTGATCACTGTGCGCTACCTGCGTGCCGGCATTCCCTTCAATCTCGGCTGGTGGGGCTTCACTTTCCCGCTGGGCGTCTATTCTCTGGCGACGTTGAAGCTGGCCAGTACCTTGAACCTGATGTTCTTCAGTGTGTTTGGCTGCGTGCTGGTGGCATTGCTGGCGGTGATGTGGCTGATCGTCGGCAAGCGCACGGTGCTGGGCGCCTGGCGCGGTGAGCTGTTTGTCTCACCGTGCATTGCCGGATTGAAGAAATAACCGGCAAAGATTAGGTAAGGTGTGGCCTGGATCGACTTTTGATAATCCAATAAGAATCCAGGCCACTCGCTACCTAACATCAGGGACACATGGAAGATGAGTCACCCCTCACAGTTCACCTTGCTGCGCACCCGGCGCTTCCTGCCGTTCTTCATCACCCAGTCCCTCGGGGCGTTCAACGACAACGTGTTCAAACAGTCGTTGATCCTCGCCATTTTGTACAAGCTGAGCATCGAAGGTGACCGCTCGATTTGGGTCAACCTGTGTGCGCTGTTGTTTATCCTGCCGTTTTTCCTGTTCTCGGCCCTGGCCGGACAATTCGGGGAAAAGTTCGCCAAGGACGCATTGATCCGCCTGATCAAGCTTGGGGAAATCGCCATCATGGCGGTCGGCGCCGTCGGCTTCATGTTCGATCACCTGTCGTTGATGCTGGTGGCGCTGTTCGCCATGGGCACCCACTCGGCGCTGTTCGGGCCGGTGAAGTACTCGATCCTGCCGCAAGCCCTGCATGAAGATGAGCTGGTCGGCGGCAACGGCCTGGTGGAAATGGGCACCTTCCTGGCGATCCTTGCCGGCACTATTGGCGCCGGGGTCATGATGTCTTCGGCGCATTACGCGCCGGTGGTGTCCATGGCGATCATCGGCACTGCCGTGCTCGGTTACCTGGCCAGTCGCAGCATTCCCCGGGCTGCGGCCGCCACGCCGCAAATGCGCCTGAACTGGAACATTTTCAGCCAGTCCTGGGCCACGTTGAAACTGGGCCTGGGGCAAACGCCGGCGGTGTCACGTTCGATTGTCGGCAACTCGTGGTTCTGGTTTGTCGGGGCGATTTACCTGACGCAGATCCCGGCCTATGCCAAGGAATGGATGCACGGCGACGAAACCGTGGTGACGCTGATTCTGACGGTGTTCTCGGTCGGCATCGCATTGGGTTCGCTGCTGTGCGAGAAGCTCTCGGGGCGCAAAGTCGAGATTGGCCTGGTGCCGTTCGGATCGTTCGGCCTGACCGTTTTCGGTCTGCTGCTGTGGTGGCATTCCGGCTCAATACCGGACAGCGCCACCGGCCATGGCTGGATCGAGATCCTCGGTTTCGGCCACGCCTGGCTGGTGCTGCTCGACATCCTCGGCCTGGGCGTCTTCGGCGGTTTCTACATCGTGCCGCTGTACGCGCTGATCCAGTCACGTACCGCGGAGAACGAACGGGCGCGGGTGATTGCCGCCAATAACATCCTCAATGCGTTGTTCATGGTGGTGTCAGCGATTGTCTCGATCGTCTTGCTGAGTGTGGCCGAGCTGTCGATCCCGCAGCTGTTCCTGGTGGTGTCGTTGCTGAACATCGGCGTCAACGCCTACATCTTCAGGATCGTCCCCGAGTTCACCATGCGTTTCATGATCTGGCTGCTCAGCCATTCCATGTACCGCGTCGAGCATCGCAATCTGGATCTGATCCCCGATGAAGGCGCGGCGTTGCTGGTGTGCAACCACGTGTCGTTCGTCGACGCCTTGCTGATTGGCGGCGCGGTACGTCGGCCGATTCGCTTTGTCATGTACTACAAGATCTACAACCTGCCGGTGCTGAACTTCATCTTTCGTACCGCGGGGACGATTCCGATTGCGGGGCGCCAGGAAAACATCCAGATCTACGAAAAGGCCTTCACGCGCATTGCCCGGTATCTGAAGGACGGTGAATTGGTGTGCATCTTCCCCGAGGGTAAATTGACCGCCGATGGCGAGATCAATGAGTTCAAGGGTGGGTTGACGCGGATTCTCGAAGAGACGCCGGTGCCGGTGATTCCGCTGGCCTTGCAGGGGTTGTGGGGGAGTTTCTTCAGCCGCGATCCGGGCAAGGGACTGTTTCACCGCCTGTGGTCGCGGGTGACATTGGTGGCAGGGCCGGCGGTGGCGGTTGAAGTGGCGGAGCCGGCGAAGTTGCAGGTGTTGGTGGGAGAGTTACGTGGGGCTGTCAGATAGCCGGTGGCTGTGCTGGCCTCTTCGCGAGCAAGCCCGTTCCCACAGGAATCTTGGGTGTACACAAGAAATGTACCCAACACAAAACACTGTGGGAGCGGGCTTGCTCGCGAAAGCGGTGGTGGCTTAAGCGCTGACCTTCAGGCCAACCAACCCGGAAATGATCAACGCCACACTCGCCAACCGCACCAGCGCCATGGATTCGCCAAACAGAATGATCCCGGCGATCACCGTGCCAACGGCGCCGACACCGGTCCAGATTGCATAGGCTGTACCCAGCGGCAATTCCTTCATTGCAAGGCCGAGCAAGCCAAGGCTGATAGCCATGGCCGCAACGGTCAATACAGTGGGGAGCGGGCGGGTGAAGCCGTCGGTGTACTTGAGGCCGACGGCCCAGCCGACTTCGAACAGGCCGGCGAAAAACAGAATGATCCAGGACATGAAGACCTCCATCGTCTGACGGGGTCGTCCCCTGATTAATGACTCGATCGAGCCGCGAGGTCGTCCTCGCGTTGGGCAATATAGTGCCCAGCATTAACCCGGGGATCAAGTTTTCAGATCAAGATCGAGGATCAAGATCGCGAGTCAGTCACTGACCTGTTGCGCCGCCATTTCCCGATCCTGTTTCTCGCTCATGCGGCGGAAATACGTGGAGAGCAATGCCCCGGAAATGTTGTGCCAGACGCTGAACAATGCACTTGGCACTGCCGCCAGCGGCGAGAAGTGTGCACTCGCCAACGCGGCGCCCAACCCGGAGTTCTGCATGCCGACTTCCAGGGCCAGGGACTTGCGCTGGGCCAGAGGCAGCTTGAACAGGCGCCCGGTGAAGTATCCCAGCAGGTAGCCAAAGCTGTTGTGCAGCATGACCACGGCCATGATCAACAGGCCGGACTCGGCAATCTTCGCCTGGCTGGCGGCCACCACTGCGGTGACGATGATCACGATGCTGACCACCGACACCAGCGGCAATACGTCCACGGCGTGGCGAACCTTGTCGCCGAGCACCCGTTGGGCAACCACGCCCAGCACGATCGGCAACAGCACCACTTGCAGGATCGACCAGAACAACTCCATGAACGATACCGGCAACCAGGCCGAGGCCAGCAGCCAGATCAGCGCTGGCGTCAGCAGCGGGGCGAGGAGGGTGGTGACGGCGGCGATGGCCACCGACAGCGCCAGGTCGCCACGGGCCAGCCAGGTCATCACGTTCGACGAGGTGCCGCTTGGGCAGCAGCCGACCAGAATCACGCCGACGGCGATTTCCGGCGGCAAGTGGAACACCTGGCAGAGCAACCACGCCACGCCGGGCATGATCACGAAATGTGCAACCACGCCCAGGGCCACGCGCCATGGATGGCGAGCGACTTCGGCGAAGTCTTCGAGTTTGAGGGTCAGGCCCATGCCGAACATCACCAGCCCCAGCAAGGGCACGATGGCGCCTTTGAGGCCGAGGAACCATGCCGGCTGCAGAAACGCCACGACAGCGAAAATCAATACCCAGTAAGCGAAGGTGTTGCCGACAAAACGACTCAATGCAGCCAGTGCACGCATGGCCTGATCCTTTTTATTAAGTAGCACCACAAAACCAAATGTGGGAGCGGGCTTGCTCGCGAAGGCGGAGTATCAGTCAGTATCTATGTCGACTGACACTCCGCCTTCGCGAGCAAGCCCGCTCCCACAGTTTGAGATCACAAGCTTTTAGATCCCCTGCGGAGTCTCTTCGCCACCCAGCGCTTCAACCAGTGCCGGCAGGAAGTCGCCGAAGGTCAGCATCATCAGGGTGAAGCTGGCGTCCAGTTGGCCCAGGGCTTCGTCGCCGCCGTCCTGTTCCGCCTGGTCTTGCAGCAGGTCTTCGAACTTCAGGCGCTTGACCACCATTTTGTCGTCGAGGACGAACGACAGTTTGTCCTGCCAGGCCAGGGACAGCTGAGTGACCACTTTGCCGGTGCTCAGGTGCAACTGGATTTCTTCGCTGGTCAGGTCCTGGCGCTTGCAACGCACGATACCGCCGTCTTCGTGGGTGTCGCGCAGTTCGCACTCGTCCAGCACAAAGAAGTCGTCCGCGGCTTTTTGGGTGGTGACCCACTCGGTCATGGTCGCGGTCGGGGACATCTTCACGGTCAGTGGGCGCACCGGCAGGGTGCCGATCACTTCGCGCAGGGTGGATAGCAAGTCTTCGGCGCGTTTCGGGCTGGCCGAGTTGACCAGAATCAGGCCCTGTTTCGGCGCGATGGCGGCGAAGGTCGACGAGCGGCGGATAAAGGCGCGAGGCAGGAAGGCCTGGATGATTTCATCCTTGATCTGATCGCGTTCCTTCTTATAGACCTTGCGCATTTGCTCGGCTTCGATCTCTTCGACCTTTTCCTTGACCGCGTCACGCACGACGCTGCCCGGCAAAATACGTTCTTCCTTGCGCGCGGACACCAGCAGGAAGTCACCGCTGACGTGTACCAGTGGCGCATCTTCGCCTTTGCCGAACGGCGCGACGAAACCGTAGGTGGTCAACTCCTGGCTTGCACATGGGCGCGCCAGTTTGGTGGCCAGTGCAGTTTCCAACGCCTCGGCATCAACAGGCAGATCTTGGGTCAGGCGATAGATAAGCAGGTTTTTGAACCACATGGGGTGAGTCTCTCCTTTATACAAAGGGGGCATTATTGTCTTCGCCGTGCCATAGGCCAACCTTTCTCTAAGCCTTTGGAAGGGCTGAGAAAATTATTTTAAAAAGTGCTTGCCAGAGATTGGGTCGCTCCGTAGAATGCGCGCCACACCGAAGCGAAGGGTGATTAGCTCAGCTGGGAGAGCGTCTGCCTTACAAGCAGAATGTCGGCGGTTCGATCCCGTCATCACCCACCATTCGTTTTCAGTGTTACGCGCAGCGGTAGTTCAGTCGGTTAGAATACCGGCCTGTCACGCCGGGGGTCGCGGGTTCGAGTCCCGTCCGCTGCGCCATATTCGGTAACCTGGAACACTGAACGCCAGGTCACCACGGAAAAGCCCGCTTAGGCGGGTTTTTTTCTGCCTCAAGTTTCACTGTTGTTCCTGTGGGTTGCATCGTTTCACCGGTTTTTAGATTTTTTTGAAAAAACTTCAAATAAATCAACACTTTATAAAAACCTGTGGCATAATGTGCCTCGCAACGAAGGTAAAGGGTGATTAGCTCAGCTGGGAGAGCGTCTGCCTTACAAGCAGAATGTCGGCGGTTCGATCCCGTCATCACCCACCACTTACTTTCAACGCTACGCGCAGCGGTAGTTCAGTCGGTTAGAATACCGGCCTGTCACGCCGGGGGTCGCGGGTTCGAGTCCCGTCCGCTGCGCCATATTCGGTAACCTGGAACACTGAACGCCAGGTCACCACAGAAAGCCCGCCTTGTGCGGGCTTTTTGCTGTCCGGGATTTGGCTTTCCTCGCTCTCTGTAGGAGCGAGCCAGCTCGCGAAGGTCGTGAACGATAACGCGTAAATTCAGATACCCAGCGGCGCCCATGGCTTCTTCGCGAGCAAGCTCGCTCCTACAGTCCGGCATTGCGCCTGTGTCGGTAGTCGCTGACGGCTTCATACACGGCTTTGCGCAGGCGATTGATCCCGCCAATCGGACGGTGCGCCTCGACGCCGAACCAGGGATTGAACGACTGGTTGTCGCATTGCAGGTTCAGCGCCGGTGTATCGAAGTCCTGCGCCGGCACCTTGATCCGAGCCACCGTCTCGAAGGGCGCATCGCCCTCGCTCCACTCAATACTGGTGTCTTCAATCGGCATGTACTTGTTGGCGTCCTGTCGCTGGATTTGCAAGGCGAAACACGCCGGCATCCGGTCGGTCGACAGCTGTTGGTGCAGCGCATTGCGCAGAAAGTTCGGCAACTTGCGATTCTGTTCCGGCAGGTTGTAGGCCGGGCAGTTATCCGGATCGGGCATGACCCGAAACTTCGCATTGGCTTCACCGAATTTGTAGGGTGAAACCGAAAAGTACGTGGTCTGGGTCGGGCTCGACGGGGCAGGGGCCAGTGTCGCCAGGGCAATGAACAGGTGGCGAACCTGCCAGGTGCGTGGATCCCGATCGGGGAAGAAGGCCATCATCTTTTTACCGTCGGCCTGGGCGGCGACGTTCTGACGGTATTCGGCGACATTACTGACAAAGAAGTTCGGGTGGCTGAACATCACAAAGTCCTGTTCGCTTCGCCCCTGCCGGTCGCTCAACAGTTGCTTGCCCGGCACATCGAACAGTTTGATCGCCATGCCCCGGGCGTCGCGGATGCTGTCGAACTGCGGGTAGGCATTGCCGTTGGACAGGCGCATCGTCGCTTGCCAGGTTTTGCCCGGCTCGCTGAACACGCCCTGGCGCAGTTCGCCTGGCAGGTCCGGCAGCACTTGAATTTCGGCCTTCACACAGCCGTGGGCCTTGGCATGGGCGTCCCGCAGGTAGCGGGTGCTTTCGCGGTGCTGATCGACGATGCGCACGGCGGTCTGAATGATGTCCCGGGTCATCGCGGCTTCGTCGTCCGCAATCATCTCCTGCGCCGAGACCGGCCCGCGATGCTGCCAGGCAAACCAGGCGCTGGCCAGGGCCCAGCCCAGCACGCCGAGACCCAGCAACCACAGCAACAGCCTGGCGAGGAAGGCGCCCAGGCGCAGCCAGAGAGTTATCAGCATGGGAACGTCCTTTTAACTGCGGTTGTGATCATGGCAATTGCGCTTCCAGCGGGCCGCCCAGCACTTTCAGATATTCCAGCAGTGCCCAGCGTTCTTGCGGCTGCAACCCGCGGCCGATCACGCCATTGCCGAGATTGCCGGCACGGAATTCATGACCACTGTTGTGGTTGCCGGTGATTCGCGTGTCGAACAGGAAACCGTTGGCAAAGGCTTCGGTGCGGTAACCCAGGTGTCCCGGGTCGTATTCGAAAGTGCCTTTATAGAACGTGGTCGCACGCTCATCCTGAGGCGACAGCAATTGATAAATGCTCGGTACCGAGCCGTTGTGCAGAAACGGCGCTGTCGCCCATACACCCGCCAATGGCCTGGCCTTGTACGAACGCAATTCGCGCACACCGATCGGCAGGCCGAAACCGTCCATTGCAGGACGCTCGGCAGGGGTGACATTGGCGTCTTGATACGCGCGGTCCCGGACAAATGCCGTGACATAGGCCAGCCCCTTGGCCACAGACATCTTGCTCAGGTCCAGCGGTTCGTCGGGTTTTGGCTCGACATCGAGTTTTTCCAGTTCCGCCTGCTTCCATTGCAGCGCGGTCAGGTCGAAGCGGTGGTCGGCGATGTTGTTGGCCGCGCCGGGGTCTGTGCCGATGTAATCCACTGGAAGCATTTTCAGGTGCTGGACGTATCGTCCCTCGCCCTGGCTGGTGCGCGGTACATGACAACCTGCGCAGTTTTCGGCGAACAGGGCGCGGCCCTTGGCTGCCAGGGGTTTGTCGACCGCGCCCAACAGATCTTCCGGCCAGGCCGGAGGTGAGAGCCGTTGCAGGGTTTCTTCGATCAGGTGCAGGTCGCGCACGCGGACACTGGAGGGATAGCGGGCATCGCCCATCAGCGGCTGGCCGTTCTTGTCGAAGAAGTTCAGCGTGGCACCGACACCCAGCGCCTCGCCGATGTTGCGGGCCATCGGTTGCTTCGCCGAGCCGTTCCACTGCACCCATTCGAACGTCCACATGTCCCACAACTGCGGATAATCGACCGGGGCATTGGCCACACGGTAGTTATCGGGGGAAATCGCATCACCGAAGCTGGCGTTGGCGATGCGCCCGAAGGCGTCTGTGCGCCCCGGGCCTTCCTCGGTCGGATAGAGCCCACGATGGGTGTCGTTCCAGGCCACCTTGAGGAACGTGTCCATTGAAGATTTGAATTCTTTGCGCAACTGTTGGTGGTGCATCTCGTAGTCCTGGCCGAGCACGTTGCGTGCGAAGCGCTCGAATTTCCACGGGTTGTAGTAAGTGGAGGTGAGGCTGGCCACCAGAGCCTGTCCGAAACTGCCTCCTTTGAGTGTAGGAACACTGGACGGCAGGACATGCTGCGCCGAACCGCCGTCGATACGCACGGCCTGGCCCTTGAAACGCAGTTCACCGGTGTGGCAAGCCGCGCAGGTGATATCCAGAAACACATCCGGGCTCCCCGTATTCTGGTGCCGGGTAAAGCCTGCCGGGAGGTCGCCGGGGTTTTTCGGTGTCGGCTTCTGGCCGGGGTCTACCAGAAAACCGAAGCGGGCGAGGTATTCGGGGGCGGCGAAACGTTGCTGCGAGAAGGGCAGTTCGAGGGCGGTGAACCAGTCGTAGCGCAAGCCTTTGACCTGAGTGCCCTGGGGTGTGAAGTAATAGGTCTCGCGATCGGCGGCGCTCCATTGCTCCAGGTAATGCACCTGTTGTGCAGGCGACCAGGCCGGCAATTTAGGGTTGGCGACGTAGTAAAGAACCACGGCCATGACCAGCCCGAGCAGTACTGCGATGAGAACCAGCAAGCGAAAGAAGAGGCGCAAGATAAACATCCTTGTTGAATTAGCATGCCGTTATGCCCGAGCACCCAAGGTGCGGCAAGAGGCCATTACGCCAGATATTGTAGGTTCAGGAATGAGCTTGCGTCGGAACAAGATGAAAGAAGCTTCATCAGCCGAATTGTGAAATGCGTTTAAACACCTGAACTTATCAATTGTTTCCGGCTCTCATGCCGGTAGCCATTGGTCGTGGCGGCCTGATAAGCTCGCGGCTTTACTCGATTGCCCTTTAGGCGCATGAACAAGGAAATAGCATGAAACAGCATCGGTTGGCGGCGGCGGTAGCCCTGGTTGGCCTGGTACTCGCGGGTTGTGATTCGCAGACCAGCGTAGAGCTGAAAACTCCGGCGCAAAAAGCTTCCTACGGCATTGGCCTGAACATGGGCAAGAGCCTGGCTCAGGAAGGCATGGATGACCTGGATTCCAAAGCTGTAGCCCAGGGCATCGAAGACGCCGTCGGCAAGAAAGAGCAGAAGCTCAAAGACGAAGAATTGGTCGAGGCGTTCGCCGCACTGCAAAAGCGTGCCGAAGAACGCATGGCCAAGATGAGCGAAGAGTCGGCCGCTGCCGGCAAGAAATTCCTCGAAGATAACGCCAAGAAAGCCGGCGTGACCACCACCGCTTCGGGCTTGCAGTACGAAGTCGTGCAGAAAGCCGATGGCCCTCAGCCAAAGCCGACTGACGTTGTGACCGTTCACTACACCGGCAAGCTGACCAACGGCACCGTATTCGACAGTTCCGTCGAGCGCGGCAGCCCGATCGATCTGCCGGTCAGCGGTGTGATCCCGGGTTGGGTCGAAGGCCTGCAACTGATGCACGTTGGCGAGAAGTACAAACTGTACATCCCTGCTGACCTGGCTTACGGTGCTCAAAGCCCAAGCCCGGCGATTCCGGCCAACTCGGTGCTGGTATTCGACCTGGAACTGCTGGCCATCAAGGATCCGGCAAAAGAAGACGCCGCTGCCCAGTAACCAGCGTCTGCTTCGATAACAACGCCTCGCTTATGCGGGGCGTTGTTGCATCTGGCGTTCGGTACGGGTAAACAAAACGAACAGACGCTCTAGGCCGGAGTCTTAGGCATAGTAGCGTCGGCGGTAGTCGTACAAGACCGCCAAGTCAATGAAATTATAGGTTTTTTTTGATGAGTAAAAAACGCCCGATCTGAACGCAGGCCTTGTAACACGGGCCTTACAGCGATGAAAAGCAGCTCTGTTCACAAGGTTATCCACAATTTGTGTGGATAACATTTCAACGGGAGGAATGATGAAAATACCCTGGAATTTCGCTCGTTTCCTGCCACTGGCCGGACGCCTGCTGGCACGTGGCCGATTGCCGACGCTGTTGTTCGCGGTTGCCAGCAAAGGCGCGAGCCAGGGCTATCGACTGGGCAAGCTCAAGGACGACTTGAAGCTGTTGCAGGCACTCTGCCTGGCCTACTGGCGTGGTGAGTATCGAGCCATCAGCCCCAAGGCGCTGGTTTCGGTTGTCGCGGGCCTGATGTATTTCCTCAGTCCGTTGGATGCAATCCCGGATTTCATTCCAGTGTTCGGCATGCTCGATGACATCGCGGTACTGGCATGGCTGATGAAAGTGCTCGATGACGAGCTCAATGCCTTCCGCGCCTGGCGCAAACGGCAGGTGCCGGAGAAGCTCGCGGTGGTCGAGCGTCTGCCTGATACCCCCGAGCAACTGCAACTTCAAGGCCCGAAAAAACACTGAGTCGATTTCGACCTGTTCACAGATTGATGCCCCCCGCGACCTTGGCCGCTGTTAGGATTACACTTCTAGGGAAAAGTGCCGACTCGCTAAGTGTTGTTGTCCTACGGGGTAGTCATGGATATTCAGATAATTACACGCGAAGGCGAACCCGAATATGCGGTTCTGCCATGGGCTCAGTATCAGGCGTTACTGAAAGCAGCGGGGGTTAAAGAGCAAGCGTCGCCTCAAGCCACGAAGCTTCAGGCGGCAACACCAGACGCGATTCTTCCGGGTCTGGATCAACTACGCAGTTTGCGCGAAGGGAAGGGCATCGCCATCGAGGTGCTGGCCCGCACGGTAGGCATCAGCCCGTCTTACCTGGCCATGATCGAAAGTGGCGAGCGTCTGCCCGACGCCGCGATTCGTCGCAGCCTGGCCTGGGAGTTGACGGTGCCGGGGTGGAGGGATGAATCGTGAGCGTACGCATCAGTCGTCAACATTGGGACGGATTGCTGGGCGAACTGGATCAGGCGCGTCGCCAGCGCCATCTGTTGACGTATCGGGCATTACTGGAACGTTTGCAGTTGCCGACTCCGGCCATGCAAACCCTGACGGCGGCCCTTGAGCATCTGGCGGCCCTGGACGCCAGGGCGGAGCAGCCATTGCGCAGTTCTCTGGTGATCAGTCAGGGCGCCAGCCGCTTGCCGCGCACCGGATTCTTTGAATGTGTCGAGCGTCTCGGGCGTTTTTCCGGGCCGTCGGACGGCGTTGCCGCCGCGTCCTGGCATGCTTCGGAAGTGGTGCGGGTGTTCGAGTACGAATACCCGGAATCGGCCGAGGCCTGAATGTTTTTACAACTCAAGGCGCGGGCCGGTTACTGGCTCGCGCGCCGATTGTTTCACTGGCCATGGTTTGTCCGTCAGCCACGTGGCTGGCGCTGGCTCGAAGGCCAGTTCGCACGCATGGCCAACCTGGGCGATGTCGGCGCCCAGAGCTTCTATGGGCACATCCTGACGTTTCGCGGCGTCGGCCTCGGTGCTCGTGAGGAGGGCGTGCGTTTGTTGCGCCTGGCGGCGTTGGCGGGCGATGGCAAGGCGGCGTATCAAGTGGGCGTGATCAGTCTGGCCGGGACGGCGAGCAAGGCTCCGGATCCGCTTGAAGCGGCTCGCTTTTGGAAGATCGCCGTGAAGGCCGGGCATCCGTTGGCCGAGATCAAACTCAAAGAGTTGGCGTCTCGCGGTCCTTTAGATAACTAGTGGTTGGTCTAAGGCCTTCGCGAGCCTGCTCGCGAAAGCCTCAGTTCAATCACTGCTGCCCCACGAACAGCTCCCCCGTACGACATCCGCTCCGCCAGGCTATCAATCACGTGCACGCTTTCCTGTGCGATGGGCTCACCCATTTTCCACCCGGTGTTTTACTCGGCTTCTTATCAGTCGATGGGTTGATGTGGCACATCGACGCTAGGACGCAGTGTCCGCCAGGGCCATGGCACTGGCCGAGAACGGCGACACGGCACGAAAAAGAAGCGTCCTACGCGCATTTCGGAAGCCTCCTATTTCAACCCTTGTCAGCCTCTAGAAAGCTGTCGAGCGCTTGAACGGGGATGGAAATGAAGCCTCCCCGAATGCCCAGGGAGGTCCGCACTTGAGCACCATTCCACCCGTTTTCTTCGACCACAGCCGCCACAAACTCTGGGTCCGCGACCTCGACGCCCATCTCGACGTCCTCGCCCTCCACGGCGAAGAGCACTTGAGTCAAGCGCTAACCGATGCCGGACGTTCCCCCGAATGGATCAAGGACTGCCGGCATTTCGTCGCTGCCCATGAGCAACGTCTGTGTTTCCCGTTTCAAGAAAAGGTGGTGAACGAAAGTTGCCTGCCGCAGGCATTTTTCGTGCGCAACTTAATAAACAGGGAAGCGTTTAATGAGAAATGAGAAAGGGAAGGCTGGGCGGCAGTGGGCTGTCGGTAGTTTGTTGTTGTTACTGGCCGGGTGCTCTCCGGGGACACAGAAATATTTGGGCGGTAATTTGAATGCGGTTAACCATACGTCCGCAGCCATCAATAGTTTTTCGGTAAATGGTTATGGGGGGGGCAATGCCAGTCCTAATGGGTACGGGGGGGGAGTGTGTTGTGTGATGTTGCCCAGCCAATGGTCGCCGGGTTTGAAGTTCAAAGTGGAGTGGGAAACTGATTCTGATCCTTATGCTAAATCCCCTCCATTGGGAACCGATGAATTTCGAGCCTTCATGGTTAAGCATAAATCCAAGTATCAACAACACACCGCGATTGTTGAACTTCCGCCTTATGAAACAGAGAACTTGTGTTCATTAAAAATTCATTTTCTACCTTGTAATCAGGTTAGGGCCACCACGGCATGTATGGCTTACGGCCAGCCTGGATACCCAATTAACGATCCTATAAATATGAAGGAGCCAGCCGTATGTCCGAAGTAAAGAATCGTGATTCCGTATATGTCCCGGCCCTGTTTCCCAAAGCAGGGCGTTTACCCTGCGACCCTGAAGCGGTAAGGGCTAATTACGAACGGCAAACGGCTGAAGTGGAGTTGTACCGTCAAAAACTGAATGCCCAGCGCGGTTTTCGTGGCGCCTCCACCTGCGCGCGCGCCTTGCACATCAGCCTGTTTTTCGATGGCACCAACAATAACGAGCCCTACGACACCCACAAGGCCAAACCGCCCCATCCGACCAACATCGCGCGGCTGTTTCACGCCAGTATTCTTCAACCGCAAAGCGGTTATTTCCGCTATTACATTCCCGGTGTGGGTACCCCGTTTCCCGAGATTGGTGAATGGGACTTCAGTACCATGGGTATGGCGTTCGCCAACCGGGGCGAGGACCGGATCAATTGGGGATTGCTTCAGATCGCAAACGCGTTGTCCGTTGCACTGACCAAAGATGATTTATCGTTGGCCACGATGCAGGCCAAGCTCAAAGCCATGGCCACCACCTGGCCCATGACTGCCTTGGGCAGAAGCAGCCGCCGCCAGGCCATGGCTTCGCTGCTGGAGCCGTTGCGGGCCAAGGTCACGACGGCGCAACCCACGGTGCTGGCGATCAAGCTGTTCGTTTATGGCTTCTCCCGGGGGGCCGCCGAGGCGCGTACTTTCGTCACCTGGTTGAGCGAGCTGTTCGATACGCCGCAAGGCGCCGAACGCCCGGAGCAAAAGCTGCTGGGTTTGCCGTTGAGCATCGAGTTCCTCGGCCTGCTGGACACCGTGGCCTCGGTGGGCAGCGCCCGCGCCGCGCCCTTTGCCGAAGGGCATATGGACTGGGCCGATGGCACGCAAGCGCTGCCCGATGTCGGGCGTTTCCCCGAATGGATCAAGGACTGCCGGCACTTCGTCGCCGCCCATGAGCAGCGGTTGTGTTTCCCGCTGGATTCGATCCGTTATGCCGATGGCCGTTACCTGCCCTATGCCACTGAAGTGGTTTACCCCGGCATGCATTCGGACGTGGGCGGTGGTTACCCGCCGGGGGATCAGGGTAAGGCTCGTGGTGGAGCGGGCGAGTTGTTGTCGCAGATTGTTCTGCACGAGTTGTACGCAGCGGCCTTCGCCGCGGGTGCGCCATTGACTGTACCTGATGCAGTTGTGCCGGATGAGTTGCAACAAATTCAGCCAGCGCGACACATGTCTCTCGATACGAAAGAAGAGTTTGACATCACGCCCGAGCTCATCAACCGCTTCAACGCCTGGCGCACCACCCTGGGCCTCGACGAAGACCCTGCCTCGCGTCCAACCACCAGCGACCCCCTACGCCTTGGCCACAACCTGGAAGACACCATGGCCGCGCAACTGGCCTGGCTCACCGGCTGGCGCATCGAGCGTTTTGCCCGGGGCAGTTATGCCAATCAGCCTTTTTACGGCCAGGCCGTGCAAACCAACGCGACCCTGCAAGCCGAGCAGAAAATCCAGCGTCAGAACGATACAGAGACGGTCAAAGAGGCCCGCGCGGGCGTTCGAGGCCAACCCGTCGAAACGCAAAATCTGGCCGCCCTTGCCGGCCCACCGCCTTACGAACCAGTGCTGGACCAGCAGCAAATCCGCGAGGCCGCCGTCGAGTTCGAGCACGACTATCAGCAGTGGCGCCGCGATCAGACCAGCTTTCAGGGATTGGTATTCGATGGCGTGCTGAGGGACACGGTGTATCTGCTCAGCGAGGATGATGAGCAGCGCGAGTACGCGCAGATCAAGGCGGCCGGAGAGTTGCGCGCCAAGGAGCTGTTCATCGAACCCTGGGCCAATACGTTTGAAGTCAGTGATTCACCGGAAATGGCTGCGGTGGTCGCCATGTTCGACGATCAGGTACACGACTCCCGCGCCTGGTTCCTGCACGATTTCATGAGCTCGCGGGAGATGTTTGGTGATTACTTCCGTTATCGCGCGGTGTATTTCGGCGATGAATCCAATAAGCGCTGGACGCCGGTCGTGGTGGCGGGACGGGTAGTGGGCATTGCCCTAGTATTGGGCGGGGCGTACAGCATTCGTCGTTACGGCGGCAAAGCCTTTGCCGGGACGGTGGTCGCGGCATCAGTGGGTTATCAGGTGATCAACGCCGCCACGGGCGAAGTGGAACCCTTCCTGCCGGGCGCGGAGCAGATCCTGAAATCGACCTTGGCCATCGGCCAGGTCGTGGCGCAGCAAAAGCAGGCCATTGTCAAAGCCGAGGAGGCGCTGCGCATGGAGAAGATGCTCGATTATCTGACCCGCAGTGGCGGGCTGGTCGAGCGGGTGAAGGAGGTGGTGTCATGATGCCCCTGGTGCGTAGGGGCGATCCGCTGCGCCCTTATGGCGGCGAGGTGCTGGAAGGTCACTTCGAAGCCTTCGGCATGCCGGTGGCTTGCATGGGTGACAACACCACTACTTCAACAAGAGAGAGCGCTGGCAACGCTTCATCTGGCCAGGCTTCAGCAGCCACCCGGGCACCAGCCTGACCTTGGACCAGCGTCCACGCCGGCGAGCGCCTGTACGGCGATTTCCAGGGCACCTGGGGCTTGATTCGCCTGCTGGAACAAGCCCGGGTCACGCCGTTGACCGACAGCGACAGCCACTACCGCATACAGCTCAAGGCGCCGAACGGCATCGACCTGACCTGGAACCTGCGCACCGAACTGGGCGCGGGGCCGATGGCGTTGCTCAAGTTGCGCAATTTCAAATTGCCGACATGGATCTTTGTGGGGGAAAACGATAAGGCGCTGCCAAATGCGCTGGAGAGGAGGAGCAAGCTGAGTCTGATGATTTTAGTCACCAGTTGCTTAAATGAGTCCGATGCTCTGGGGCCTGACAAGGTCCCAGCTCATCACCGCTGGCCGATCAGCCAAGCACCTTCATGTCCCTGCACCGCCAAACTATCAATCACATGCACGCTATACCCTTGCACATTCTTCGCATGGTGCTTGGCCTGTGATGCCATCTCGGCCAACTGGCTCGCATCGAGTTGTTCACAGGCCTGTGGATGCAAATGCACCACGCCGATCGACAGCGACAACAGCGCAAACTCCTGGCGCTGACCCTGGCGATTCGGTGCGATGAAGCAGCCGGCTTCCAGGTGCTCGCTGCGGTAGAAACGTCGGCACTGGCTCTGGAAGTCGTCGAGCAACTGGTTCAAACGTTTGCGCCAGTCTTCCGGGCTGAGCACCAGCAGGAAATCATCGCCGCCGATGTGGCCGACGAAGTCGCGGGAGGGGTCGACGCGGTCGTTCAGGCATTGCGCCAGGCACAGCAGGACTTCGTCGCCGCGACCATAGCCATAGATGTCGTTGAAGGGTTTGAAGCTATCAATGTCCACGTAGCAGATCACCGATTCCCGTCGCTGTTGCAGCAGCCGCGTCAGGCATTGCTGGATCGGCACGTTGCCCGGAAGCAAGGTCAGCGGGTTGGCATAGCGGGCCTGCTGGATTTTCAGTTCCGTGATCAGCTTGAGCACGTCAATTACCCGGCCCAACCCCAGATAACCGCCATTGAGGGTGATGATGAAGTCTTCTTCGATGCGCTGGCGGGCACGGCTGGTGATCAGGCGGCTGACCTGTTGCAGGGACTGGCTCAGTTCGACGGCGAGGAAGTCATCGTTCATCAGGCGGCTGATGGGCTTGCGGGCGAACAGGTCGGTGGCAAAGGGCTTGAGCAGGGCGTCGGAGAGCGAATGACGATGGACGATGCCGCAGGGCTGACCCTGTTCATCCAGGACTGCCAGCGAGTTCAGGTTGGCCTGGCGACGAAAGGCTTCGAGCACCGTGGCGGTCGGGGTGTCCCGGTTCACCGCGGGCAGCTTGTTGAGCAGGGCACTGAGGTCGCTGCCGTCTTCGCTCAGGACAACGGCGATGCTGTCCTGTCGGGGCATCAATGCCCGGGCATCCCGTGGCGGGTGTTCCTGGGGGCGGCAGAGCAGATAGCCCTGCACCAGGTCAACGCCCATTTCGGTCAGCACCGTGAGTTCTTCGGGGAGCTCGATACCTTCGGCGATGACTTGCGCCCGCGAGGCCTTGGCGATTTGCAGGATCGAGCCGACGAACTCGCGCTTGAGCGCGTCCTGATGAATGCCATCAATGAAATGCCGGTCGATTTTCACGTAATCGGGCCGCAGTTCGGACCACAAGCGCAAACTCGAATAGCCCGCCCCCAGATCATCCAGTGCAATCGAAAACCCCATCGCCCGATAGTGATGCAGGGCGGTTTGCAGCAGCTGGAAGTCATCCGTCGGCGTCTGTTCCGTGAGCTCGATGACCACCTGACTCGGCGCAATGCCGAAGTCCTGCAGCAATTGCAGGGTGCGTCCCGGTTGATGGGCCGCTTCGAGCAGGGACTCCGGGGATACGTTAAGGAACAACATGCCAGGCAGTTGTTGCTCGTTGAAGCGTCGGCAAGCGCTTTCGCGGCAGGCAATTTCCAGCTCGCTCAGGCGTCCGGCCTGGCGGGCGACGGCGAACAGGGCGACAGGGGAGTGCAGTGGGCTGTTGGAGGGGCCGCGACTGAGGGCTTCGTAGCCGAGAATGCGCCGTTCAGAGAGGCTGATGATCGGTTGGAACAGGCTGTGCAAACCGCTTTGACTCAGGATCGAGCTCAAGGCACTCAGCTGTTCGGTTGTGGTCATGGCGATCTCTGGCGATAAAAAAAGGACCGGGCGTGCCCTTGGTAAAAAGAGCACGCCCGGTCCTTTATTTCACGACAGAGTGATGACTGTTTGATGACGCTCCGGGGAGCTTCAACATTAAATTGCCATCAGTTGCTTGTGGAAACTCAGTGCTTGGCCACTGCCGTGTTGAGTTTCAGGTAGTCCAGCAGAATCCGCCCGGTTTCGCTGAGGTAGGCGTCGTCTTCCGGTTTGGTCTTGTCATCCTCGGCCGCAATGGCGTCCTCGTCTTCTTTCTTCAGCTCTTTGAGCGGTTCTTCGCCCTTGGCCTTGCGACGGATGTTTTCCATGGTCAGCTGTTTGGCTTCGATGTCGGCGTGCTGGGCACGACGCTCGACTTCATTGAGGCTGACGGTTTTCTCGGTCATCAGCTTCTGCGCCAGGGCCAGCTTGTCGCGGATGAACACGAACTCCGCATCCTTGGCAGTACGCACGTCATGCTCGGACTGGAGCTGCGAAATGTACGGCTTGAATGGGTCGAGCGCAGGCTTGATCGCCGCCTTGATGGTGTCCCACGGCATGGCTTCCGGCAGGGCGCTTTCACCGATTTCCTTGGTGTCGATGAGCGACGGGTAATCGATGTCCGGCAAGACGCCCTGATGCTGGGTGCTCTGCCCGGAAACCCGGTAGAACTTGGCCAGGGTCAGTTTCAGTTCGCCATGGTTGAGCGGCTGAATGGTCTGCACGGTGCCTTTGCCGAAGGTCTGACCGCCGATGATCAGTGCGCGGTGGTAGTCCTGCATGGCGCCGGCAAAAATCTCCGAAGCCGAGGCGGACAGGCGGTTGACCAGCAACGCCATCGGGCCTTTGTAGAACGCGCCCGGGTTTTCATCTTCCAGGACATCGACGCGGCCATCGGCGTTACGCACGAGCACGGTCGGGCCTTTGTCGATGAACAGGCTGGTCAGCTCGGTGGCCTCTTGCAGGGAACCTCCGCCGTTGTTGCGCAGGTCGATGACCACGCCGTCGACTTTCTCTTTCTGCAGCTCGGTCAACAGTTTCTTGACGTCGCGGGTGGTGCTCTTGTAATCCGGGTCGCCGGCACGGAAGGCCTTGAAGTCCAGATAGAACGCCGGGATTTCGATAATGCCGAGCTTGTAGTCCTTGCCGTCCTGCTTCAGGTTCAAGACCGATTTTTTCACGGCCTGATCTTCAAGCTTCACCGCTTCACGGGTGATCGGCACGATCTTGGTGGTCTGGTCGTTCGGCGCATTGCTGGCCGGGATGACTTCCAGGCGCACCACGGTGCCCTTCGGACCACGGATCAGCTTGACCACTTCGTCCAGGCGCCAGCCAACGACGTCGACCATTTCCTTGTTGCCCTGGGCAACGCCGATGATCTTGTCGGCCGGTGCAACCTGCTTGGTCTTGTCCGCCGGGCCTGCCGGCACCAGGCGCACGACTTTTACCTGGTCGTTATCGCTCTGCAACACGGCGCCGATGCCCTCGAGGGACAGGCTCATGTTGATGTCGAAGTTCTCCGCGTTATCCGGCGACAGATAGTTGGTGTGCGGGTCGTAGGACATGGCGAAGGTGTTGATGTACGCCTGGAAGATGTCTTCCGCGCGAGTCTGGTCCAGGCGCGCCAACTGGTTCTTGTAGCGCTTGGTCAGGGTTTCCTGGATCTGCTTGGAATCCTTGCCGGCGATCTTCTGACGCAGGACTTCGTCCTTGACGCGTTTGCGCCACAGGTCGTCGAGTTCTGCGGTGGATTTGAGCCAAGGGGCGTCCTTGCGGTCGATCAGCAAGGTTTCCTTGGTGGTGAAGTCGATCTTGTCGACGCCCTTGTTCAGCTCGGCAAGGGCGAAGTCCAGACGCGCCTTTACGCGGTCCAGGTAGCGCTTGTAGATGGTGAACCCGGCGTTCAGGTCGCCGCTCTTGAGGAAATCGTCGAACTGCGTCTTCCACTTGTCGAATTCGGCAATGTCGCTGGCCATGAAGTAGCTGCGCGACGGATCCAGCAGCTTGAGGTAGCTGTCGTAGATGATCACCGAGCGTGCGTCATCGAGTGGCGGCTTGCTGTAGTGGTGGCGCTTGAGCAACTCCACGACGTTCAGGCTGGCGATCACTTCGTCACGATCGGGTTGAAGCTTGTCCCAGCTATTGGCTGCGAAAGTATTGCTCGACATCGGCAGCAAGCCGATACCGATGAATAAGGCGAGGGCAGTGCTGGGGAACAGATGCTTCATGCTGATTCGACGCGGGGACAATTGATAACGCATATTAGGCCGTCTTTGAAGTCGCCGGTTCTTTGGGAGCCGGTCGCATAATGCAAAAAGCCCGGCGCTATAGCTTCGGGCTCAGTCCAGACTCACTATGGAGGCACTGTGAAAGCATTGCAAGGCGTTGACGGTCGAGTGGTGTGGGTTGATGAGCCGAGTCCTGCATGCGATGTAGGGCAAGTTCGTATCCGAGTGTCGGCAGCGGGTCTCAATCGCGCCGATTTATTGCAGAAGGCAGGTCTTTATCCGCCGCCGCCGGGGGCTAGCCAAGTGCTTGGTCTAGAGTGCTCGGGCGTGATCAGCGAGGTTGGCGCCGGGTCCTCCTGGCAGATTGGCGATCGGGTTTGCGCCTTGCTGGCCGGGGGCGGGATGGCCGAAGAGGTGGTTGTCGACGGGCGGCACGTGCTGCCGGTTCCCGACGGAATGTCACTGGTCGAAGCGGCAGCATTGCCCGAGGTTTATGCAACTGTCTGGCTGAATCTGTTTCAACTGGCTGCGCTCAAACCGGGTCAGAAAGTTCTTCTGCATGCCGGGGCAAGTGGAATTGGTTCAGCGGCCATTCAGCTGTGCAAGGCCTTCGGCAACCCGTGTTGGGTCAGCGTCGGCTCCGCCGAGCGGTTGGCGTACTGCGAAGCGCTGGGCGCCCAGGGCGGCGTGGTGCGTGACGGTGATCTGGAGAGCCTGCGGGATCTGGGGCCGTTCGACGTGATTCTCGACCCGGTGGGCGGCAATTACGCGGCGTTGAACCTCAAGCTGCTGGCGCAGGACGGACGTTGGGTGTTGATCGGTCTGATGGGCGGCCGCGAGGCCAAACTCGATCTGGCCCAGGTGCTGGCCAAGCGCGTGCAGTTGCTGGGCTCGACCTTGCGCAGCCGTGACGATCAATTCAAGGCGGATCTGTTCAGTGATCTGAGCCAGCACGTGTGGCCGTTGTTCGCCGAGGGGCGCTTGAGCCCGCAACTGGCCAGGACATTCCCGATCAAGGATGCCGAGGCAGCGTTTGCCGAGCTGGCGAGTAATACCGTGGCGGGGAAGGTGGTGTTGGTGATAGATGAAAGCCTGAGCTGACAACACTGAACCTGTGGGAGCGGGCTTGCTCGCGAAAGCGGTGTGTCATTCAACGATGTATTGACTGATTCGACGCCTTCGCGAGCAAGCCCGCTCCCACAGGGGGGGCTTGCGTTATTTCCAGATATGGATCGGCCAGCCAGCCTTTTCAGCCTGCTCGCGCAACACCGGATCCGGGTTGACCACGTGGGGGAAATCCACTTTCAGCAACAACGGCAGGTCATTGCGTGAGTCGGAATAGAAACTCGCGCCTTCAAGGTTTTCCTCTTCTGCATCCAGCCACTCCAGCAAGCGCGTGATCTTGCCTTCGCGGTAGGTCAGGGTGCCGACGGTATGGCCGCTGTAAACGCCATGAGTCACTTCCAGTTCGATACCGAGAATCTCGTCGATGCCAAGGCGCTCAGCGATGGGGCCGACCAGATGCGTACCCGAGGCCGAGATCACCAGAATCCGGTCGCCAGCCTTGCGATGGGCGGCGATGGTTTTGGTGGCGTCACTGAAAATGATCGGCTCGATGTAGTCCTCCACCCACGGACCAACCAAGTGCGCGACTTCTTCAGGCGTACGACCAATCAACGGTTCCAGGCTGAAGGCCATGTAGTCCTCCATGGCCAGATGGCCCCTGCCGTACGCATCCATCAATTCCTTGTCGCGACGCAGGAACGATTCGCCATCGACCCAGCCGAGGCGGACCATTTGCTCGCTCCACAGTGAGGCGCAGTCGCCGTGGATCAGGGTTTCGTCCAGATCAAAAATTGCCAGGGCCATCAGTGCGGTTCTCTCTTCAGCGTCAGCAAAGGCATCAGGCTACCTCACACAGGGCCGTCGGATCGATGGAAAGCGCCAGCCGCTGACCATCGGGATGCAGGTCGGCCGCCGAGCGGTTCAGCACATCCACCACCAATTCCACGCCCCGGGCTTCGACCCGGTAGCGAATCACGTTGCCCAGCAGGCTGTGGCTGCGAATCTGCGCGTCCAGTTCGCCGTCAAGGCTCAGTTCGATGGCTTCCGGGCGAATGGCGATGCGCTTGCTGATCGGTCGCTGCAACAGCTTCGAAGCGCTGTCGGCATCCAGCAGGTTGTAGTTGCCGATGAAACCGGCGGCGAACACATCCACCGGTGCGGTATAGAGGGTTTCGGCGTCGCCGCTTTGTACGATTTTTCCCTGATTCATCAGGAAAATCCGGTCGGACATGGTCAGGGCTTCTTCCTGATCGTGTGTGACGAAAATCGTGGTCAGGCCCAGTTCGCGCTGGATCTGACGAATCTGTTCGCGCAGGTGCTTGCGAATTCGCGCGTCGAGGGCCGACAACGGTTCGTCGAGCAGCAACAGGCGCGGGCGGGTCACCAGGGAGCGGGCGAGGGCGACGCGCTGGCACTGGCCCCCCGAGAGCTGATGCGGGTAACGCGCGGCAAAGTCATTGAGCTCCACCAGTTTCAGCACTTCGGCGACGCGTTTGCGACTGTCATCGGCATTGACCTTTTGCATGCGCAGGCCAAAGGCGACGTTTTGCTCCACAGTCATGTTGGGGAAAAGCGCATAGCTTTGGAACACCATGCCGATCCCGCGTTTCTGCGGGCTCACCGGCACGATATCGGCGCCATCGAGCAGGATCTTGCCGCCATCCACCGAAGTCAGGCCGGCGATGCAGCGCAGCAGGGTGGATTTGCCGCAACCGGACGGGCCGAGCAGGGTGACGAACTCACCTTTCTGGATTTCGCAATTGATGTCGCTGAACACGGTGGTGCCGGCGAAGCTTTTCTGAAGATGTTGGACGCTGACATAGCTCATTCGCTTTTGTCCCTGTTCAAGATATTGGCAATCCAGGTCAGAACCAGCACAAAGAAGAAGTAGGAAATCACCAACGCACTGGTGAAATGACCGCTGCTGTTGCGCATGTTGTTGAGGTAGACCTGCAGGGTTTCGTAACGGGTGCCGACGAGGATGTTGGCAAACACGAACTCACCGAACAGGAACGAGAACGACAGCAGCAACGCCACCATCAAGCCCTTGCGCAGGTTCGGCAGCACCACCAGGAAGGCGGCTTGAAAGGTGCTGGCGCCGAGCAACTGGGCGGCGTCCATCAGGTCGCGCAGGTTGATCGCCTGCAGATTGTTGGTGATCGCCCGGTACATGAACGGCAGCGCCACGGTGAAGTAGCAACCGATCAGGATCCAGGGCGTCCCGACCATGGCGAACGGTCCGGAACCGTAGAGCTGCAACAGCCCCACCGACGACACCACCGGCGGCACGGCGAAGGGCAGCAGGATCAGGATGTTCATCAGCGCGTCGAGTTTCGGGAAGTGGTAATGCACCACGAACAGCAGCGGCAGAATCAGCACCACCGAAAGAATCAGCGAGCCGACGCAGACCAGCAGCGATTGCCCGAACGCATTCAGAAAGCGCGGATCGCTCCACAGCTGGATGTACCACTTGAGGGTGAAACCGCTGGGCAGAATGGTCGCCGACCAACTGCTGGAGATCGAGTAGATCAGCGTGCCGGCCAGCGGCAACAGCAGGATGGCAAACAGCAGGTACACCACGACGCGGTGGTAGACACCGACGGGCCCCAGTTCAACGCGAGACATGGTAGCTCCTCTTCAGCAGCAACTGATGCACGATGGTCACCAGGGTCATCAAGGCCACCAGCACCACGGCCAGGGCACTGGCCAGGTTCGGGTCCAGGGAAATGTCACCGGACACCATCGCCGCAATACGGATCGGCAGCACGTTGAAGTTGCCGGTGGTCAAGGCGTACACCGTGGCGTAGGCACCGAGGGCGTTGGCCAGCAGGATCACGAAGGTACCCAGCAGTGCCGGCGTCAACACCGGCAAGCCGATGTGTCGCCAGTACTGCCAACCGTCGGCGCCGAGCAGTGAAGCCGACTCACGCCAGTCTTCACGCAGCGCATCGAAGGCCGGGTACAGCAGCAGCACGCCGAGGGGAATCTGGAAGTAGGTGTAGAGAATGATCAACCCGGTTTTCGAGTACAGGTTGAAATCCTGAATGATTCCGGCCTGCTTGAGCATGATGGTGAAGCTGCCGTTGAAGCCGAGCAAAATGATGAATGCGAAGGCCAGGGGCACACCGGAGAAGTTGCTGGTCATGTTGGCGAAGGCGTTGACGAAGTTGCGCAGTTTCGAATCGACCCGGCGCAGGGAATAGGCACCCAGAATCGCGATGACGATCCCCAACACGCTGGACCAGAAGCTGATCTCAAGGCTGTACTGGATGGCCTGCAGGTAAAACTTCGAGCTGAAGATCTTGCTGAAGTTGGCCAGGCCCCAGCCGAATTCTTCCGATTGCAGGCTGTTGATCATCACCCAGGTCAGCGGTGCGATTTCGAACACGATGAAGAACAGCACGAACGGGACCAGGCATAAGGTTGCCAGCCATTTACTGCGGCTCATGGTATTCACTTCAACAGCTCCCGGCAGACCGGTTTGTCGTGGGGTACGCCGAGCAGCTGGCAGACGGTACCGCAGATTTCGGTCTGTTTCGGCGCGGCACCAGCGTCGAGGCTGAACGCGTCACCGAGAACGAACAGCGGTACTTCACGTTCTTCCGGCAGCAGGCCGTTGTGGGAGCGGTCGTTGTTCATGCCGTGGTCGGCGGTGACCAGCACCTGATAGCCGGCATCGAGCCAGCCTTGCAGGTAGTCGGCCAGGATGATGTCGGCCGAGCGGGCACTGTTGCGGTACTGCGGGGTGTCGAGGCCGTGCTTGTGCCCGGCGTCGTCGATGTTCATCGGGTGGATCAGCAAAAAGTTCGGCGCATGGCGCAGACGCAGGCTTTCGGCGTCGGCGAACAGGTGAGAATCCGGGTAGTGATCGCTCCAGTAGAAATGCCCGTACTGGATCGGCAGTTGCGGGTCATCGGTGTGACGATCCCGGGCCGCCACGAAGGGTGATCGGTTGTACAGCTCGCTGACCCAGTGATAAGCCGCCGCTGCGGTTTTCAGGCCGGCATCGGTGGCGTAGTGATAGATGCTGCGCTGGTTGGACAGGCGCGAGACGTTGTTGTGGACGATGCCGCTGTCGATAGGCGCGACGCCGGTCAGGATGCATTCGTACAGCGGGCGGGACAGGGCTGGCAACTCGCACTCCAGTTTATAGAGTGCTGCGCGCCCGGCGCCGACGTAAGCCTGCAGGTGCCCCATGGCGTGGCGGGCGACCTCGTAGTTGAGGCCGTCGAGCACGACAAGGATGACGTTGTGCTTCATAGGGGCGATGACTCCGTGAAACAGTAATCAGGAAAAGCCGGGTTCAACTCAGTCCCCCTGTGGGAGCGGGCTTGCTCCGGGCGGCGTTCCGACGAATGCGGATCGACATCCAGCATTGATGTCGACTGACACACCGCTTTCGTCGGAACGCCGCCCGGAGCAAGCCCGCTCCCACATTTGGATCTCCATCAGATCCCGAAATGGGGATCTACCCGGTTACTGCATATTGATGATGACTTCTTCCTGCCACTTCTGAGGAAGGGCCTTGGAGGTCTTTTCCCAGGCGTCCGCATCCTTGATCGGCGTCACTTTCTTGTACTGCTCGTTAGGCAGCAGCTTGGCCTGCACCTCGGCTGGCAAGGTCAGGTGTTCGGCTCGGATCGGACGGGCGTTGCCCTTGGCCAGGTTGATCTGGCCGGCGTCGCTGAAGATGTATTCGCGGGTCAGCTTGGCGGCATTCGGGTTTTTCGCGTACTTGTTGATGATGGTGGTGTAGCCGGAAATCACCGAACCGTCGGACGGGATCAGCACCACGTAGTCATCCGGGTTGGCCATCTTGGCTTTGTAGCTCAGGCCGTTGAAGTCCCAGACCACGCCGACTTCGATCTCGCCCTTTTCCATGGTGGCAATCGTCGGGTTGGACATCGACAGGCGACCTTGCTTGGCGATGTCGGAGAACAGATCCAGGGCAGGCTTGAGGTTTTTCTCGTCGCCACCGTTGGCCAGTGCCGCGGCCAGTACGCCGTTGGCGGCCTGGGCTGCGGTGCTCACGTCGCCGATGGAAACCTTGTATTTACCGCCCTTGAGGTCAGCCCACTTGGTTGGGGCTTCGGAGCCGTGCAGCAACTTCTTGTTGACGATGAACGCGATGGTGCCGGTGTAGGCCAGTGCCCAGTTGCCGTCCTTGTCCTTGGCCCAGGCTGGAACCTGATCCCAGGTCGAAGGTTTGTAAGGCTGGACCACACCTTGCTTGACCGCGATCGGGCCGAACGCTGCACCGACGTCGCCGATGTCGGCGCTGGCATTGTCTTTTTCCGCGGCGAACTTGGCGATTTCCTGGGCCGAGCTCATGTCGGTGTCGATGTGCTTGAGGCCGTACTTGTCGCTCAGGTCTTTCCAGGTGCCGGCCCAGTTGGCCCAGTCATTGGGCATGCCGACGCTGTTGACGGCGCCTTCCGCTTTCGCAGCGGCTTCCAGGGTTTTCAGATCATCGGCCGCCATGGCGGCGGTGCACATTGCAATGGTCGAGCCTAACAGTGATGCCAGGAAAAACTGTTTCATTCCAAAGCTCCTTGGGGCGTGTTCAACGCTGCGATTGCGGTTTGTGTTGGTCTAGGTCAGCAATACCTGAGCCAATTTAAGGGGGCTGGATGACACTTTGATGTCGTTCGTCGCCCGGGATGACTTTTTGTTGAGCGGTATCGCGGGTGGCCTGCTAAGCGTAGACCATGGTCAAAGCCCCGGCTGGCAAGGGACTTGGCCGATGTATTGCAGGTTCTTGAAGTCGCGAATGGCGACCGTTGGGCCGTTTTGTCACATCTCGGTCATCTGCGCTGCCTACGCTTGCAGACTATTGAATGAGCCGGTTTTTGCTACGGTTCTGCCCTGAATTGGTTCTGGCCTAGTCCAGATAGGAAACATTGATGCGTGAAGAGGCAACCAAAGCGGTAACAGCCATCGGCCAGGTGCTTCAGGAGCAGATCGACCATGGATTGTTGACTCCCGGCAGTAAACTGCCGGCCGAGCGCAAGCTCAGTGAATTGTTCGGCACCACGCGGATCACTTTGCGTGAAGCGTTGTTGCAGTTGGAGTCACAGGGGCAGATTTATCGCGAGGAGCGTCGCGGCTGGTTCGTCTCGCCGCCACGCCTGGCGTACAACCTGATGCAGCGCAGCCACTTTCACGCGATGGTCAGCGCCCAGGGGCGGGTGCCGTCCACCGAGGTGATTTCGGCGCGATTGCAACCGGCATCGGCGGCGGTGTGTGCCTGGCTGCAATTGCCAGCGCTGTCGAGCGTGATTCAGATCTGCCGCTCACGGCGGATCGATGGGCGACTGGTGCTGTATGTGGAGCACTATCTGAACCCGCAGTACTTTCCCGGGATCCTCGATTTCGATTTGAATCAGTCGATCACCGAGTTGTACGCGCGGCATTACGACTTGCACTACGGGCGGGTGCGCTTCGAGATTGTGCCCACGGCGTTGTCGGTGGATGCGGCGGCGGCGTTGAAGGTGTCGGTGGGCAGCCCGGGCTTGCGGATTGCCCGGGTAAACTATGACCAGCATGAACGCTTGATCGACTGCGACCTGGAGTTCTGGCGGCATGATGCGATTCATGTCGGGGTAGATGTTGTCTGACGCTGCTTTCGTAGGAGGTTATTCATTCTGCGGGCCACCACCCGCGGTAATCACCTGAATACTCATCCGCGGTGTTGCCAGATCCAGTCCGGCTTCATCCATGTGCCGCTTGAGTGACAGGTTGAACGCTCGCGACACTTCCCACTGCTTGATTGGCGCGGTCTTGAAGCGGGCGCGAAGGATTGCGTTGCCCGACTCGAAACTTTCCACCCCCTGGAACTCCAGCGGCGACCAGATATTGCGCCGCTGCAACGGATCGGTGCGCATTTTCTGGGCGACTTCGCGCATCAGTTTGATTGCGTTGTCGATGTCCATGCTGGCGGGCACGGCTACCCGGAAGATCGCGTAGCCGAATTCCCGGGAGTAGTTCTTGATGCTCTTGATTTCGCTGAACGGAATGGTATGGACGATGCCATCGATGTCCCGCAGGCGCACGGTGCGGATGGTCAGGCCTTCGACCGTGCCGAGGTGGCCGCCGACATCCACGTAGTCGTCGATGGCCAGGGAGTCTTCGATGATGATGAACAACCCGGTAATCAGGTCGGCTACCAGCGACTGCGCACCAAAACCGATGGCCAGGCCGATCACGCCGGCACCGGCCAGCAGTGGCGTGACGTTCATGCCCATGTTCGCCAGGGCGACAATCAGCGCGATGATGAAAATCGCTATGAACAGCACATTGCGGATCAGCGGCATCATCGTCTGCGCGCGGGCATTGGCCAGGCCTTTGCGCGAGCGGGTGAGTGCGTGGTGCACGGCGGTGTCACTGAGAATCCAGATCAGCCAGGCGAACAGCAGCGTGCCGGCGAGGCTGAACAGTTTGACGCTGACTTCATGGCCATCGCCTTCGGTAAAGCGGATCAACGACATGCCCCAGACCCGCAGGCCGAGCTCGATGAAAGCCAGCCACACCAACAGGTGGACGATGGTGTAGAAGAAGTTTTTCAGCCGTTCCGAATACACGGCGTAGCGCCGGATGCCGTGCTGGGGTTTGAGGGCGTGGCGGCGTACCAGGCCGTTGATGACCATGCACAGCACCAGCAACACGGTACAGATCAGCGACTGGCGCAGGGCAGTGCTGGTGTCGCCGGCGGAAATGAACGTCGCGAACAGCGAGATGGCCACCAGCACTAGCGCAGGCACGTACCAGAAGGTGCCGAGAATTGACAGGGTGTCGTTGAGGGCGCGGCGAGTCAGGCGTCGGGACAGCGGCTGGTTGCGGATCAGGTGGGCGATCGGTCGGCGGAAACGCAGGATGAAGCGCCCCGTGGAGAGCGCTGCCAGGACATTGGCAACAGTTGCGGCGGTGTGGGCCAGATGGCTGCCGAGGCTGTTGACCAGTTGCGGATCGCTCAGCGCTTCGCCAAACGCGGCGAAGCTGCCGATCAGCCACAGCGGTCGAAACGCCTGGTGCCGCAGGATGTACAAGGCGCGGTGGCGGTGTGGGCCGTCGAGCAGGGAAAAGGCAATCACGCAGATGGCCGAGAAGCAGGTGCCGACCACCAGTGCATAGGCCAGCACCATCGCCAGGCTCTTGCCCAGGGACGAGGGCAGGGCGTAGCTCATGTAGACCGTGATCACCAGGGCGATCAGCCACGGCCCGAGTTTGCGCAGCGCAAAACGCAACATGTCCAGGGCCCGGGGGTGCTGCGGCAGTTCTTCGGTCAGGCCGAAACGCATCCGCACTCGGTGGCTGATCCAGATCAGGGCGGCGGCCAGCAGGCTCCAGATCATCAGGATCATGGCAAAGGCGAACAGCATGGGCAGCCATTCATTGGCCGGTAGCGCCAACGCCACCAGTTCTTCCCTGGCCTGATCGAACTCACTGGACCAGCGCGTGAGCGGGCTGTCGTCGCCGGTAAATTTCTTCTCGATAGTGGTCAGGGTTCCGCCAATCAGGCCCAGCACGCCTTCTTCGGTCATCGGCTGGGCTTGTTTGGTGGTGTCACGGAGCTTTTTCAGGTCGGCCAGCAGCTTGCTGCGTTGCTGGTCGTTTTCCAGTGAGTTGATCACTTCGTCCAGGGATTGCCCCAGCGGTTCCTGTGCTTCGGGCTGCGCCTTGGCCTGGTTGTTGAGCAGGCCTGGCAGGCCGGCCGCCTGGGCAGGCGCCACTGACAGCAGCGTCATCAGGCAGACAAGGACAATACACGGGAGGGCAAAAAGACGAGCGAACACTAGGCGGTCAACCTCGCAGGGAGCGGATCGACCGAGTGTACGAGCCCGTCAAAATCAATGCGAGCCAAGGGCGATGAATTATTCGTTGAGTTTGGCGAGGATCTTGATCACCACGGTCGCGAGAATGGTCAGCATGCCGATCCACATGGCAAACACGCCGGCATTTTTATCGCGAAAGTTGAAGCCGACGGCCAGCAGGAGCATCCCGGCAAGAATCGGGATCAGCATGGTGTGGAAGCTAGACATCGAAATCATGGAGACAGCCTTGTCGAAGGGATACTTGAAGTCTAGGCCGCTTTTGATGCGGCCGGTGTGATGTGTATCAGGAAGGAACCAGCGCGATCATGAAATCTGCAGTGTTTGAGCTGCCGTCATCGCGAGCAAGCTCGCTTGTATGCTAGGACTTGAAGGGAGGAGGAGGGACAAGGCTCGATTCTGACTGTTAGCGCAGTACAGATCCGTGGGAGATTTCGCCCCTCCTCCTTTCACCCAAGCGCCGATAAAGAATGCATCTGGCTAGACCGACGATAGGAACAAGCCTGCGCCTCTGGGTGAGCCCTTCAAGTGCTCAAAACCATATCTCGGGGGATGTTCAATGGCAATGCCGGTTTCTGCTATCAAACCAATCGTGGGCGTGGATGTCGCCAAGAATGAATTGATGATCTATCAGGCCGAACTGGATCTGCTTGAGACGCTTCCCAATAACAAGCCAGCCATCAAGAAATGGCTGAAAGCCTTGCCGGCACCGGTCGATGTCGCGATTGAGTCGACCAATATCTATCACCTGGAGTTCGCCGACCTGGCCCATGAGGCCGGTTGCACCATTTACATGGTCGGCGGCTATGAACTGAGTCACTACCGCAAAGGTGTGAAGGTTCGCGCCAAAACGGACGCACTGGATGCAAAGTTGCTCGCTCGTTATCTGAAGAACGAGTATGAAGAGCTCCATCCATGGATTCCGCCATCGCCGCTGTACCGCTGCCTCTTGAGCCTTTTCCGCCGGCGCGCGGCGCTGGTTCAGGCGCGGGTTGGCCTGGTGCAGAGCTGGACAAATGAACCGCTGCTCAAAGCCGCTTTTGCCGAGCAAGTGGCCTCCATGCAGAGGCTTGAAGGGCTGGTCGAGAAAATGATCAACGACCGCCTGAAAGAGGCCGGCTTGCTTGCCCAGTTGAAGCGTTGCATGAAAGTTGAAGGTATTGGCTTTCTGACTGGCGCCCGCTTGATCGCGGCCTTTCAGCGAGGCGATTTCAGAAATGCAGATGCCTTCATCGCGTTTTTGGGGATGGATTTGCGGGTATCGCAGTCAGGACAAAAAGACGGTCGCCGCAGCCTGACAAAGCGAGGCGATCCGGAGGCGCGTCGGCTTTTGCACAACGCTGCCATGTCGGCCAGCCGCACAGCCGCCTGGAAAGGTTTTTACCAAGAACAAAGAGCTAAAGGGTTCAGTACTACGCAGGCACTGGTGATCTTGGCCCGTAAACTGGCCCGGATCGTATTTGCACTGCTGAAAGGGCAAGGTGAATACCAACCGAAAGCAGGTTGAGGGCTTCCCCTCAACCATAGAATCTCCCACATTGGAATGCGTTTCAAATGTGGGAGCGAGCTTGCTCGCGATGTTTTTCCAGGTTTACGGCAACTCGCGGCAGGCGTAGAACGCGCTCAGGACCTTGACCAGATGCGCCAGGTCATGGCTGCCGCACAGTTCGCGGATCGAGTGCATGGCGAACGTCGGCAGGCCGATGTCCACGGTGCGCACGCCCAGGTGGCTGGCGGTGATCGGGCCGATGGTCGAACCACAGCCCATGTCGCTGCGCACCACGAAGCTTTGCACCGGCACTTCTTCAGCCATGCACAGGTGACGGAAGAACCCGGCGGTTTCGCTGTTGGTGGCGTAACGCTGGTTGCTGTTGACCTTGATCACCGGGCCGGCGTTGAGTTTCGGGCCGTGGTTGGCGTCGTGTTTGTCGGCGTAATTCGGGTGCACGCCGTGGGCGTTGTCAGCCGAAACCAGCAGGGATTTCTGAATGGTGCGTACGAATTCATCACCTTCGGGCAGCAGGCGATGCAAGGTTTGCTCAAGCATCGGGCCGTCGGCACCGCAGGCCGAGCAGGAACCGACTTCTTCGTGGTCGTTGCAGACCAGCACGCAGGTTTCGCCGGTGTCGACCGTCAGCAGCGCTTGCAGACCGGCATAGCACGACAGCAGGTTGTCCAGGCGCGCGCCGGCGATGAAATCGCCATGCAGGCCAATGACCGCAGCGCTTTGGGTGTCGTAGAAACTCAACTCGTAATCGAGCACCACGTCGGCATTCAGGCCGTGTTCGCGGGCGAGCTGGTCGGTGAGCACTGCGCGGAAGTCCACGCGCTCGTCACCGGCAAATTGCGCGAGGATCGGCGGCAGTTCGGTCTGGGCGTTGATCGCCCAGCCCATGTTGGCTTCACGATTGAGGTGAATCGCCAGGTTCGGAATGATCGCGACCGGTGCCTTGAAGTCGATCAACTGGCTCTCGACCTTGCCATCACGTCGGAAGGTTACGCGGCCCGCCAGGGACAGGTCACGGTCGAACCATGGCGCCAGCAGCGCGCCGCCATAGACTTCGACACCCAGTTGCCAGAAGCCCTGGCGTTGCAACTCCGGTTGCGGCTTGACGCGCAGGCACGGGCTGTCGGTATGGGCGCCGACCAGGCGAATGCCGCCGTGCAGTGGTGAGTGGCGGCCCATTTTGATCGCGATAATCGAAGAGTCGTTGCGGGTGACGTAGTAACGACCGTTGGCTTCGGTATTCCACGGCTCGCGCTCGTCGAGGCGTTGATAGCCCGCCGCTTCCAGACGCTGAACAAGGCTGGCGGTGGCATGGAACGGGGTAGGGGAGGCCTTGAGGAAATCGATCAGGCCTTGGTTCAACTCTTCGCGCATAAAGTAGCTCCAGACAGCAGTGGCGCCAGTTTAACGTATTGGCTTGGTAAATGGCGTCGCACTGATTGTGGGGCCGGCCATCGAAATTGAATCTGGAGGAGATCCCTTGTGGGAGCGGGCTTGCTCGCGAAGGCGTAGTGTCAGACAACATCAATAGTGACTGTCACACCACTTTCGTCGGAACGCCGCCCGGAGCAAGCCCGCTCCCACACTTTTAAAACGGTGCAGGACACTCGAAGCGCAGGCGCTCGCCACTTTGCGGGTGGGTAAAGCTGAGCATGCTGGCGTGCAGGCACAGGCGTGGCCAGGCCGCCAAAGCCTGTTCATGGGCATAAAGCCCGTCACCCAGCAGCGGATGGCCAATCGAGAGCATGTGCACGCGCAACTGGTGGGAGCGGCCGGTGATCGGTGTCAGTTCAACGCGGCACCAGTCGCCACAACGTTCGAGCACGCGCCAGAAGGTCAGCGCATGTTTGCCGAATTCATGGTCGACCACATGCCGTGGCTTGGTCGGCGGGTCGTAGCGCAAGGGCAGGTCGATGCTGCCGCTGTCCAGTTCCGGCTGACCCCAGCACAGGGCGGTGTAGGCCTTTTCGGTTTCGCGGTCGTGAAATTGCCGGGACAGTTCGCGATGGGTATCCGGATCGCGGGCCAGCAGGATGATGCCGGACGTCTCCCAGTCCAGTCGATGGACGATTCGCGCTTCCGGGTAGCCGTTTTCCTGCAGGCGGGTAATCAGGCAGTCCTTGTTGTCATCGGCCCGGCCAGGGACAGAGAGCAACAGGGTCGGTTTGTTCACCACCAGTACGGCGGCATCCTGGTGGATGATGTGGATGTTGGACAACGGCATTAAAACAGCCTCGTAACAAACGCCAACGGCGGCTCAGGTCCCTTCCGGTTGCAGAGGGGACCTGAGCCGCCGTGGCTCCAGCCGGATCGACTCAGCGATCTGGCAGGGTGATATTGAGTTCCAGAATCGAGCAGCTGCCCTGGCTTTCCAGTGCGACATGCACGTCATCGGACCCGATATTGACGTACTTGCGGATCACCTCGACCAGTTCCTTTTGCAAGGCTGGCAGGTAGTCCGGGGTACTGCGTTGGCCGCGTTCGTGCGCCACGATGATCTGTAGACGCTCTTTCGCTACCGACGCGGTACTTTGCTTTTTGTTGGCACGAAAGAAGTCAAAAAGGTTCATTGCTTAGTTGCCTCCAAACAGGCGCTCGAAGAATCCCTTCTTCTGTACATCAAGGAATCGATGATCCACGGTCTTGCCCAGCAGGCGATCAACGGTATCGCTGTAGGCCTGGCCGGCATCGCTCTGGTCGTCGAGAATCACCGGAACACCCTGGTTGGATGCCTTGAGCACCGCCTGGGATTCAGGGATCACGCCGAGCAGCGTCACCGAAAGGATTTCCTTGACGTCTTCTACGCCGAGCATTTCGCCTTTGCTCACACGTTCCGGGTGATAGCGGGTAATCAGCAGGTGTTCCTTGATCGGGTCTTCGCCGCGTTCGGCGCGACGGGACTTGCTGGCCAGCAGGCCGAGCATGCGGTCGGAGTCACGTACCGAGGAGACTTCCGGGTTGGTCACGACGATCGCTTCATCGGCGAAGTACATGGCCAGGTGGGCGCCTTTCTCGATGCCCGCCGGGGAGTCGCAGACCACGAACTCAAAGTCTTCCTTGAGCTGCATCAGGACTTTTTCCACGCCTTCGACGGTCAGCGCGTCTTTGTCGCGGGTCTGGCTGGCGGCCAGCACGTAGAGGTTTTCCAGGCGCTTGTCTTTGATCAGGGCCTGTTGCAGGTTGGCTTCGCCATTGACCACGTTGACGAAGTCATACACCACGCGACGCTCGCAACCCATGATCAGGTCGAGGTTACGCAAGCCCACGTCGAAGTCGACGATCACTGTTTTGTGGCCGCGCAGAGCGAGGCCGGTACCGATAGCGGCGCTGGTGGTGGTCTTACCCACACCACCCTTGCCGGATGTAACCACGAGAATCTTGGCCAAGGTGTTTCACCCCTAAGGAAGAAGGACTTTTCAGTCCCTGAAAAACATCTCCTGAAAAACTACTGCAGTCGGACAGCCTTGGCTGGAATCCGGTTTTGAGCGGCGTTTACCCCCGGTAAACACTGCTTTCGGCCTTTTTCCTACTTCGTTTGAGCCGTTTTCGCTACGTTTTAGAGATGCTTGGAAAATGCGGCAGTATCCGTTAAAGCCGAATGATGTTCAACACGTCGCCGGACAGGCTGACCTGCACACCCGAACCCCATAGAGGGTCGCGGCGCAGATCTTCGGAAACCTTGTAATGCCCGGCGATGGAAATCAGTTCAGCACTCATTTGCTGACAGAAAATCCGCGCCTTGGTGTCGCCCTTGACGCCGGCCAACACGCGACCACGCATCGGGCCGTATACATGGATGTTGCCATCGGCGAGAAGTTCCGCCCCCGGGCTGACCGAGGAGATCACCACCAGATCGCTGCCCTGGGCATAAATCTGCTGGCCACCGCGTACCGGCGAGGTGATGATTTTCGTCGGCTTGATGGTCGGTTCAGGCGTTTTTTCCGGTTTTTTCTTCGGTTCGCCTTCGGTCAGGTCCAGTGGCCGCTCCCGGGCACCGGACGGTGGCAGCACCGGCAGGTCGACCGCGATGGCGGCGGCAATGTCTTCGATGCGGCTGGCGCGGATCGCCAGGGTGCGCAGGCCATGCTGGCGGCAAACGCGCATCAGCCCTGGCAGATCGACCGCGCCTTCGTTGGCCGGGAGTTTGTCCAGGGCCAGTACCAGTGGCGCGTTGCTGAAGAAGTTGGGCGCCAGGGCGACCTTGGCGGCCAGTTGCCGATCGAGGCTTTCGAGGTCGTTACGGGCCAGTTCCAGCACCGTAATGGCCAGCATGCTGCCCTTCAACTGGAACACGGGATCTTGGTCTAGCGGTTCGGTTTGGCTCATGGTCGGCATACAACGACTTGTCACTAAAAGTGCCGAGACTTATAACGAGAACGCCCGCGGGCCGCAAGCCGGGTCGAACGATGTAGAATGCGCGGCCATTGTCATTCCGGAAGCATTAATGGACCGCCCGCGTTTTCGAAAAGCATTTCTATCTCCACGTTTCTGGCCGCTGTGGTGTGGCTTGGGGCTGTTGTGGCTGATCGTCCAGTTGCCGTATCCGTCACTGCTGTGGATCGGTCGTGTTCTGGGTGCATTGATGTATCGGGTCGCCGGCGACAGACGGCGCATCGCCAAGCGCAATCTGGAACTGTGTTTTCCTGAAAAAACCGCCGCCGAACGCAAACGCCTGCTCAAGGAAAACTTCGCCTCCACCGGCATCGCTTTCTTTGAGATGGCGATGAGCTGGTGGTGGTCGCGCAAGCGCCTGGCCAATCTCGCTCATATCGAAGGGCTGGAGCATTTGCAGCAGGCCCAGCGTGAGGGCAAGGGTGTGATCCTGATGGCCCTGCACTTCACGACGCTGGAAATCGGCGCGGCGTTGCTCGGTCAGCAGCACACCATCGACGGCATGTACCGCGAGCACAAGAATCCGCTGTTCGACTACATCCAGCGCCAGGGCCGCGAGCGACACAACCTCGACTCGCTGGCGATAGAACGCGAAGACGTGCGCGGCATGCTCAAATTGCTGCGCTCGGGCCGGGCGATCTGGTATGCACCGGATCAGGATTACGGTGCCAAGCAAAGTGTTTTTGTGCCGCTGTTCGGCATCCAGGCTGCAACCGTCACCGCCACGAGCAAGTTTGCGCGGCTGGGCAAGGCGCTGGTGGTGCCGTTCACCCAGGAGCGTCTGGCGGACGGCAGCGGTTATCGGCTGGTGATCCATGCGCCGCTCGAAGGCTTCCCCGGCGAAACCGAAGAAGCCGACTGCCTGCGCATCAACCAATGGATCGAAAGCGTTCTGCGCGAGCATCCCGAGCAATACCTGTGGGCCCACCGCCGCTTCAAGAGCCGTCCACCGGGCGAGGCGAAGCTGTACGCCAAACGTCGTTGAATCCCGATACCCTGTAGGAGCGAGCTTGCTCGCGATGGTAGCCAACGATAACGCGGGGCACCTGACACCCCGCGGCGTTTTCACGACCATCGTCGGAACGCCGCCCGGAGCAAGCTCGCTCCTACAAGGGGATAGGTCGAAACAACGAAATCCCATCAAGCACCATGGAGAGTTGCGATGAGTCCAGCTGAACCGGTAACAGGGTTGATTCTTTCCGGTGGCGGGGCTCGGGCGGCCTATCAGGTCGGGGTGCTGGCGGCGATTGCCGAATTGCTGCCGCCGGGGGCACGCAATCCGTTTCCGGTGATCGTCGGCACCTCGGCGGGCGCGATCAACGCCGTCAGCCTCGCCAGCGGGGCAATGGACTTTCGTAATGCCATCGAACGCCTGACGGCCTTCTGGCAGGGCTTCCGCAGTCATCTGGTGTTGCGCAGCGACTGGCCCGGGGTGATCCGCCAGGCCAGCCGCTTTGTCAGCCACAGTTTGCTCGGCATCGGTGCCCAGGTGCCGGTGGCGCTGCTCAACAGTTCTCCGCTGCGGGATTTGCTCAACGACAAGCTGCATATGGGCGGCATCGCCGAAGCGATCGCACAGAAGCAATTGCACGCGGTGGCGGTCACCGCGTTCGGTTATGAGTCGGGCCAGGCTGTCACCTTCTATGAGGGCGGCGGTAAGATCGATGCCTGGTTGCGCCATCGGCGCATTGGTGTTCCCACCCGGTTGTCCGTTGAACACCTGCTCGCCAGTTCGGCCATTCCGCTGCTGTTCGCCCCAGTGAAAATCGACGAAGAGTATTTCGGTGATGGCGCGGTGCGTCAGTCGGCGCCGATCAGTCCGGCGCTGCATCTGGGCGCCAGTCGGGTGCTGGTGGTGGGCGTCAGCGGCAACCCCCGCGGGGTCGACCCGCAACAACCCTTGCTGCGCAGCTACACCGGTCAGCAGCCGACCCTGGCGCAGATCGGTGGGCACATGCTCAACAGTACGTTCATTGACAGCCTGGAAAGCGACATCGAGTTGTTGCAGCGCCTGAACCAGTTCAGTCACCTGATGCCCGACGGCACGCCAACCCGCGCTTTGGGCGTGGCGCCGGTGGACGTATTGGTGATTTCACCGAGTCAGCCGATCGATGAGATTGCTGCGCGCCATCGTCAGGAATTGCCGGCGGCACTGCGCCTGTTTCTGCGCGGGCCGGGTGCGACCAAGACCAGCGGGGCAGGGGTTTTGAGTTACCTGCTGTTCGAGACGGGGTATTGCAGCGAGTTGATTGAACTGGGGCGCCGGGATGCACTGGCCAAGCGGGGGGAGTTGTGCCGGTTTCTCGGGATTTCGGTGGCTGAAACTGTTTGAACTGTCAGATCTGACAGTAGATGTGCTCAGGTTTTTCCATCAGATTGAACCCGATTGGCAGAGGGTTCGAAGATGGCGGCTGCGCAATGGATTGATGCTCACACACCAACCTTGTCGGTGACGGATTCGCGCGGTTTGGCTGTGCGAAATGTCGCCTATTGTCGTCATCCGCTGAACCCGTCCATTGAGACTCGCATCACCCGCAATCACTTTGACGCTACCGGACGGCTGGTGGCTTCCTGGGATCCACGATTGTGGGGCACCTCGTCAAAACCGAACCTCGCCACGACGCAGAATCTACTAAGTCAGCCTCTGCTGGTGGACAGCGTCGATGCCGGTTGGCAACTGAGCTTACTGGATCAGGCCGGTATGGCGCGATCGTTCTGGGACGGTCGCGGGAGTCAGCGGCACACTGAGTACGATGAGCTTCAGCGTCCGACGACCGTGACGGAACAGATGAAGGATGAATCGCCGCGCGTCGCCGAGCGTTTTGCTTACGCAGGGGCGAGTGATGAGTTTGCGGTGCATAACCAGTGCGGCCAACTGATCCGTCATGACCATCCGGCGGGCAGGCGCAGCCTTTGCGAGTATGGTGTGGCTGGCTTGCTTCTAACGGAAGAGACCCGCTTCATGCTCGAGCTGGCCCCGCCGGATTGGTCGTCCGAATTTGCCGATGCCCGCCTGGAGGATGAGGTTTTCAGGACGGCTCAGCAGTATGGGCCGTCAGGGGAAATGCTCCGTCAGACTGACGCCATGGAAAATCTCCAGGCATTCGCTTACAACCAGGCCGGTGAGTTGAAAGAATGCCGATTGAAGCTGGCAGGTTCTTCAGTGGAACCTCAGTTGTTGGTCAATGATGTTCGCTACGACGCCGTCGGCAGGGTTGAAAGTGAGCGTGCGGCAAATGGTGTCCTGACGACTGCCCGGTACGCAGCTGAAGATGGGCGACTGGCCGGATTGCTGTCTTGCGATGCCCGAGGCACGCCGCTCCAGCACTTCGAATATGCCTACGATCCGGTCGGCAATATCTCAAGTGTCGAAGACAAGGTGGCGTTGATACGGTATTTCAATCAACAGCGCATCGAACCGATCAACCGCTATCGCTATGACAGCCTGTATCAACTGGTCGAAGCCACTGGCCGGGAAGTCAGCCAGCCCGGTTATGGTCCTGCATTACCTGCCTGGCAAACCACGCCGCTGGACCCCAACCAGTTGCGCCATTACACCCAGACGTTCAATTACGACGCCGCCGGGAATCTGCAAACCCGCCGCCACAGTGGCGTGGAAACCTTCGAGATGTTTACCTCGACCGACAGCAATCGCAGTGTTGCGCAGGAAGGCAATCTGGCGGATGGCTTTGATGCCAACGGCAATCAGCTGGAACTGCTGCGCGGCCAGACAATGAGTTGGGACATTCGTAATCAGTTGAGTCGCGTCACGATGGTGCGGCGGGAGGATGGGCCTGACGATACCGAGTGTTATTTCTACGACAGTCCCGGGCATCGACTGAGGAAAGTCCGACTCACCGAGACGGCTCGGCGCACGCTGCGTGCTGAAGTTCGTTACTTGCCGGGGCTGGAAATCCATCGTGATACGGCTACCGGCGAAGAGCGGCATGTGCTGAGTGTCGAGGCGGGGCTTAGCCATGTGCGGGCCTTGCACTGGGTTGAGAAACTGCCCAAGGATGTACGCAACGACCAACTGCGTTATTGCCTGAATGACCATCTGAACTCGTGCACGCTGGAACTGGATGAGCAGGGAGCGCTGCTGAGTCGGGAGGTTTACTACCCGTTTGGCGGGACGGCGTTGTGGGCGGGTACCAGTGAAACTGAGGCCAAGTACAAGACGATTCGTTACTCGGGTAAAGAACGGGATGCGACGGGGCTTTATTATTATGGGTATCGGTACTACGCGCCGTGGTTGCAGCGGTGGGTGAGTGCGGATCCTATCGGTAGCGGAGACGGTTTGAACCTGTTTTTAATGGTGAATAATCGCCCTGTGTCGTTGAAGGATGAACAAGGGCTGATTGGGGATGATGTGAATTCGAAGTCGCCTGAGAAAATTGGCAAATGGCAGCTTGAAAAATTGCAGTTTTCTTATTCTGATCTGAACTCAGATGAGGCTGTCGGGAATAATGTTGTCGCCAACATTGAACTTTCCTATAAGCCGGATTGGAAAGATAGTGTGCTAGGCGTATTTCAGGAAATGCCAAATTTAAAATGGAAAGAAAGAATAACGCTTAATGATTTTTCAAAAAAACACACTTGGAGTTTTAAGGCGGATATGTTTCAGCATAACCCGTCAAGCCGAACAATGGAGGTTTGGCCTAGAAGGTACATTGAGGCATTTAATTCGGCGGCCGGTCAGCCCTCTCTGGTCAGAGGCGCAGTAGTCTTGCGTGATTTGCAGGGGAATAATGTGAGTCTTGCCGGTTTGGGAGGAGAAGTCTCAGGCAATGAAGAAAAGTCTAAAGCCGTGCGGGACTATCTTTCCAAGAACGGAGGGGTGCTGGCTATTGAAGTTCATGACGTGCCGTCAATTATTACACGAGAAAATACCCATAAAGAGAGACTGCTCGAGATACAGGTTGGTTTGAGTGGCGTGAAAACAAAAGCTGTAATTAATCAGTATTTGAACGTGGAAATTACTCCAGAAAAGTCTACATCTAAGCGTTTTGTTAGCGTGAGGCCTATACCGATGGTGGATAGAGGGTTGAAATCAGTTGAACCTCCTTCGCATGTCAGCAAAAGAAGGTCGTACACGTGGTTTCCGGGGGAAGTACTGAATATCGCTTTGCGATAAAACCGAACTGCGCCTCGCTAGTGAAGCGCAGAACGGTCAAAGAGTCATCAGAAGTGAACCTTGACCAGGAAACTGGTCACACTCTGATCAGTCTTGAAGCCCTGGCTGTCTTCAATTCCGTACTTGTTTTTCCAGTAGTCATACTCGACACCGACGTACAGCTGCTTGGCACCCAGATTCAATGCCTTGCCCAGGTCATATTTGACCTGCGGATTGAAGTGCAGGTTGGCGTGGTATTCGCCTTTGCTGTTGACGTCGTTGTCGACGACCCAGTCCATGAAGCCGTCGATCAGCACATCCGAGCCACCCACCGGGATGGTGTAGGACCAGACCGGCGTGACCTGCCAGATATTGTCGCCCGGGCGGTCGCCTTCGGTGTGGCGGTTGTAGAAGTTCAACTGGAAGTAGTCGAAGCCCGGGATGGCCAGGTCGAAGCCAGGGCCGATCAGGTAGGACTCGGTATCGTCTTCACCGAACTCGTAGGTCATGGCCAGCAGCACGTCCTTGATCGGGCCAAACTCGAACTTCTGGTCGAAGATCTTGTTGAACGACAGGCGCGGGCTGAGCTCGCCGTAGTGGCTGTTCTTGCCCGCGAAGGCGTCTTCTTTGCCGTTGTAGAAGATTTTGTCGATGAAGAAGAAGTTGTCGCCGTATTTCCAACCATCGGCGTGTTCAAAGGTCACCGTCTGCTGGATGCGCGGGTTGACCTGGAAGTCCTTGCCATAGAGGTAGCTCAGGCTGTTGTTCTGCCATTGCAGCAAGTCGCCGGCCATGGCCTGACCCCCCGCCAGCAATGATCCCGCCAGCATCAGGCTAGTGCACGTACGTTTCATTCGGTTGCTCCCAAAAAGTAGGTGGTTCCACGTTATTTTTTTAAGGTCGGCGCTCTGGTGTGGCGCCTGTTTCCGTAGCGGTAAAAAATCATCCATTCGGTCAGCTTTAGTGCTGTTAGCAAGAGCTGAGCCAAGGCTTTCAAAAAGCAAAAAAACTCCCGTTCGGCGGCTCAAGAGCGGTCGATTGAGAGGGGTTTTGGAGTGCCTTGGTGCCTGCCAGAGCCGGGATAAGTTGGCCTGCTGGTCAGGTTTTACATCCGGGCTTTTTTTTAAACCGGATTTGGGCGGCCGCGGAGAATACTGACTCCTCGGCCAGGTCTCAAGTGCTCCGCAACGGCGCACCGACGACAGGTGTGGGGCACGGTTGCGGGGCAGCATCAGAAGTGCACCTTTACCAGCAGGCTGGCGGTGTTTTCATTGGTGTTGAAACGGGAGCTGTCCTGGACGCCGTATTTGTCTTTCCAGTAGCTGTATTCGGTGCCGACATACACCTGTTTCTCACGCCAGCCCAAGGCTTTGCCCAGGTCGTATTTGATCTGCGGGTTGAAGTGCAGGTTGGCGTGATAGGTGCCGCGGGCGTTCTGGTCGTTATCCACCACCCAGTCGATGTAGCCGTCGATCAACAGGTTCGAGTTGCCCAGTGGCAGGGTGTAGGACCAGGCCGGGCTGATTTGCCAGACATCATCGCCAGGGCGCGAACCTTCGGTCTGGCGGTAATAGAAGTTCAAGGTGAAAAAGTTGAAGCCCGGTACCGCGAGGTCGAAACCGGGGCCGATCAGGTAGGCCTCAGTGTCGTCTTCGCCGTTCTCGTAGGTCATGGCCAGCAGCACGTCCTTGATCGGGCCGAATTCAAAACGGCGGTCGAGGATCTTGCCGAAGGAGAGGCGCGGGCTGAACTCGCCGTAATAGGCGTGAACGCCTTTGTTTCGGTCTTGGTCGCCGTTGTAGTAGGTGCTGTCGATGAACATGAAGTTGTCGCCGTACTTCCAGCGGTCGGCGTGTTCGAAGGTTATCGTCTGCTGGATCGGCGGGTTGATCGCGAAGTTCTTGCCGTACAGGTAGCTCAGGCTGTTGGTCTGCCACAGCAGTAGATCGCCGGCCATGGCCTGACTCGCGGCCAGCAGGCCTGCACTCAACAGCAGGTTGGTTTGTGTCCGAATCATCTGTTGCTCCCTCTTGTTTTTATTTTTGAGGCGCAGGTTGTGGCCAGGGGGCTGGCCACAGGCAGGCCCCCTTGGTTATCCGTCAGATCAATGGGTGTGAGCGTGGCAGTCGTTGATGGCCGCGCGTTCGGCGCCACCAAGGATGTTGAACAGCAGGTTCAGCGTCAGCGCGCTGAGGGTGGCCATGGCGATGCCGCTGTGGGTGATCGGGCTCATCCACACGGGCAGGTGGGCGAAAAACTCCGGGCGTACAACCGGGATCAGACCCATGCCGATGCTCACCGCCACCAGCAACTGGTTGCGACGATCACCGATGTCGGCTTCCTGGAGAATCTTGATGCCGGTGGCGGCGACCATGCCGAACATCGCAATCGCTGCGCCGCCCAGTACTGCCGGAGGAATCGACGCCACCAAAAACGCGGCTTTGGGCAGCAGGCTCAGGACGATCAGCAACCCGCCGGCAACGATGGTCACCGAGCGGCAACGCACGCCGGTCATCTGTACCAGGCCGATGTTCTGGGCGAAGGAGGAGTGGGTGAAGGTGTTGAAGAAACCGGCGAAAAACGAGGCGCCGGCATCGCACAGCAAGCCGCGACGCAGCATCCGTGGGCAGACTTCCTGGCCGGTGATCTTGCCCAGCGCCAGAAACATCCCGGTGGACTCGACGAAAATGATCACCACCACCAGGCACATCGACAGGATCGGCGCGAGTTCGAATTTCGGCATGCCGAAGTGCAGCGGCGTGACGAATTGCAGCCATGGCGCCTGAGCCATGCCACTGAGGTCGACCATGCCCAGCAAGCCACAGAGCACATAGCCCAGGCACATGCCGATCAGCACGGAAATATTGACCCAGAAGCCGCGCATGAAGCGGTGCACCAGCAAGATGGTGCCCAGTACCAGTGCGGCGATGGTCAGGTAGATCGGCGAACCGAATTGAGTGGCGCTGGAACCGCCGCCGGCCCAGTTCACGGCCACGGGGAACAGCGACAAACCGATCGAGGTGATGACCGTACCGGTCACCAGCGGCGGGAAGAAGCGCACGACCTTGGACATGAACGGGGCGATGAGCATGCCGAAGAACCCGGCGGCGATGGTCGCGCCGAAGATCCCTTGCAGGCCGATACCGGGCATGCCGGCCATGGCGACCATGCTGCCGACGGCGGCGAAACTGGCACCCATCATCACCGGCATGCGAATGCCCATGGGGCCGATGCCGAGTGACTGGACGATGGTGGCGATACCCGCCACCAGCAGGTCGGCGTTGATCAGGAAGGCGATTTCTTCACGACTCAGGCCTGCGGCCTGTCCGATGATCAGCGGTACCGCAATGGCACCACCGTACATCAGCAGAACATGTTGCAAACCGACCAGGATCAGTTGCAAGAGGGGCAAACGCTGAATGGCGGGTGCGTCGGGGATGCGCGCTGTGGATAGCTCGGACATGCAACACCTCGGATCTTTTTTATTCTTGTGATTTACAGCTGCAGTGCTGCTGGCAGCTGTATTCGAATCTGGTGGGCCGCTTTGCGGCCAATCGCAGGCAAGCCAGCTCCCACACAGGCAGTGCAAAACCTGTGGGAGCGAGCTTGCTCGCGATGCTTTTGTTGCTTAGTTGGTCTGGGCTCCCTGCACAATCCAGGCACCGATCAGGTCACGTTCCTGCTGGGTCATCTGGGTGATGTTGCCCAGTGGCATGATCTGGCTGGTGACGGCTTGCGCCTGAATCCGCGGTGCGTTCTGGCGGATCTGCTCGGGAGTGTCCAGCATCACACCAGCCGGGGCCGCGCTGAACAACGGGCTGGTTGGTTTGGCCGAGTGGCAGACCGCGCAACGTTCCTGAATCACGCTATGCACCTTGTCGAAACCCGGGCCGGCATTGGATGCCTGAACCGGAGCGGCAGCAGGCGCTTCAGCGGGTTTGGCTTCAGCGGGTTTCAATCCACCGCCCACTGCGGTTTCCGGCAGCGGTTGGTATTGGATTTTCGCTGGTGCATTGGCCACTTCAGGGGCGCTGGACATCGGCTTCGGACCGGACACGTAGGCCAGGCAGATCATGCCCACCGCTGCCACCGGCAGGGTCCAGGCAAACTTGTGGCTGTCGTGACGGGTGTTGAAGTAGTGACGTACCAACACCGCCAGTACCGCGATCCCGGCCAGGATCAACCAGTTGTACTGGCTGCCGTAGGTGCTCGGGAAGTGGTTGCTGATCATGATGAACAGCACCGGCAAGGTGAAGTAGTTGTTGTGACGCGAACGCAGCAGGCCTTTGGCCGGCAATGCCGGATCGGGCGTGCGGTTCTCGGCGATAGCCGCTACCAGTGCGCGTTGCGCCGGCATGATGATGCGGAACACGTTGCCGACCATGATGGTGCCGATGATCGCGCCGACGTGCAGGTACGCACCCCGACCACTGAACACTTTGCTGAAGCCGTAGGCCGCGGCGATGATCAGGACGAACAGGATTGCGCCAAGCAGGGCAGGGCGTTTGCCCAAAGCCGAGTCGCACAGGAAGGAGTAGATGAACCAACCGACGAACAGCGAGCCGAGGCCCAGCAATACGCCTTCGGGACCGCTCAGGCTGCTGCCAGGGGCCAACAGGTAAAGGGTCGGGTTGGAGTAGAACACCACGCACAGCAGTGCGACCCCCGATAACCAGGTGAAGTAGGCTTCCCATTTGAACCAGTGCAGGTTGTCCGGCATGGTCGGTGGAGCCAGTTTGTATTTTTCCAGGTGGTAGATACCGCCACCGTGGATTGCCCACAAATCGCCAGCCAGACCGCTTTTCGGGTTGACCCGGTTGAGGTTGTTTTCCAGCCATACGAAATAGAACGACGCACCGATCCAGGCCACGCCAGTAATCATGTGAACCCAGCGCACGCTCAGGTTCAGCCATTCCAACAGATGTGCTTCCACAGTCTTTACCTCTCGCCCGTCACTCTGTTATCGAGTGATCGGACCTTCTCTTATTGGTGGGGGGCGAGGATCAAACGCTCATCCTCTTTGAAAAAATGCTCATCGCAGTTATTGCCTGTGCCACTGCGATCAACCACCAGGAAGTCATCCCGCTTTTCGATCGTCAGCACCGGGTGGTGCCAGACGCCGCGATGGTAATTAATGCCCTGCCTGCCGTTGGTGACGAAGGCGCGGACCAAGCCTGATACAGGTTCATCGCCAAGTGGCGCGACCACGATCAGAAAAGGGTTGCCGAGCAGCGGAATGAAAGCCTGGCTGCCCAGCGGGTGGCGCTCCAGCATGCTGACGGTCAGCGGCATGTCCTGCGCGTCGGCGCGGAAGATGCTGATGATCGCGTTGTCCTCAGGCGTAGCGGTTTCCACCGTCGCCAGTTTATGGAAGCGCATGGTCGAACCGTTGTTGATCATGAAGTGATCGCTGCCGTCGGTTTCGATCACGTCACCGAAAGGGGCGAAGGCTTCTTTGGTCAGCGGTTCAATCGTCAGTGTGCGCATGCTGTTCTTCTTAATCTGTTTTGATGTTGATGATTCTTTGTAGGAGCAGCCGGTCGACGTTCGATTGCTCGCGATGGTCGTCAACGATAACGCGTGCATCCAGGATGAACGCGGTGTCCTTGAGTTTTTCGCGAGCAAGCTCGCTCCTACAGGCTCAGCATTACTTCGCGACCTTGCCCAGTACACGCAGGCGGCTCACACCACCATCCGGGAACACGTTCAGGCGGATGTGGGTGATCGGGCCCAGCGCCTTGATCTGCTCGGCGAAGGTGTGCTCGGCGTGCATTTCCAGTTTTTGTGCTGGCAGCAGTTCACGCCAGAACAACGACTGGGTTTCGATCTGGCTGTCGGTACCGCCCTTGACGAACGCGCCCTGGATCGAGCAGGTGTCCGGGTAGTTGCCCTTGAAGTGCAGGGTGTCGACGATGACTTTCTCGATCTCGCCTGGGTGACCCAGCGCGACGATGACCCAGTCATTGCCCGGCGTACGACGACGTGCGGTTTCCCAGCCGTCGCCCATGTTGATGCCACGGCCCGGGTTGAGGATGTTGCTCATGCGGCCAAAGTGTTCATCGGAGCAGGCGAGGGCGCGGCCACCGTTGAGGGCTGCGGCCAGGTCGACTTGCTCGTTGTCGCCGGTAGCCGACCAGTCACGGAACGGCACGCCGTACACGCGCAGACGGGCCACGCCGCCATCCGGGTAGATGTTGAAGCGCAGGTGGCTGAAGGCCTGGTCGTTGTTGATTTCGTGGTAGTGGTGGCTGTTGCCTTGCAGCTCGACGGCGGACAGCACTTCAGTCCACTGGGTGTTTTCATCAGGCTCGCCCGAGGCCAGGAAACAGGCTTCCAGAGAGGCCGACGGCGGGAAGTTGCCGGTGAAGAATGAAGTGTCGATGTCGACGCCCTTGATCGAACCCGGTACGCCCAGGCGGATCACGGCGCTGTCGAAGCCTTCGAAGCGCTTGCGGCGCGATTCCCAGCCGTCCATCCACTTGCCGTTGTCATCGAACACGCCCTCCTTCCATACGGCCGGGGTCGGTTGGAACAGACGGTTGGCGTCTGCGAACCAGTCATCGGTGACCGAGATGATTTTGGTGCCCAGGCGGGCATCGGCCAGGTTGACGAACTTCTCGAAAGGTACGGCGTAAGCTTTCATTCTTCTTGTCTGCCTTTAAATAAGTGGCTTGGGATGCTTGCAAGGCCCGGAGTGAATTCGGCGTTCATGAATTCACATGGGCCAGGCTTGCTATAGGGTCAGTAATCGGAACAGGGCGATCTTGTTGATCTCCGCCAGCGCGCATTTGAACTCGGTGTCGACCGGGTTGTGGATGCGCGTTTCGAACGCTGCGAGGATCTGATGCCGGTTGCTGCCTTTTACCGCCATGATGAAGGGAAACTTGAACTTGGCCTTGTAGGCGTCGTTCAGCTCGGTGAAGCGCTGGAACTCTTCGGCCGTGCATTGGTGAATACCGGCGCCAGCCTGTTCATGGGTGCTGGCTTCGGTCAACTGGCCCTGGACGGCGGCTTTGCCGGCCAGGTCCGGGTGAGCGTTGATCAAAGCCAGCTGGCTTTGGTGATCAGCACTCAACAGGATGTCGCTCATGCGCTGGTGCAGGGTTTCGATCTGGTCGATCGAGGCATCCTGGCCCAGGTCGTAGGCCTTCTCGGCCACCCATGGCGAATGTTCGTAGATGTCGGCGAAAGCGGCGACGAAGGCGTCGCGGCTCAGGCTCGAAGGTTTGACGGTTTGGAAGGTGCTCATTTGGCAGCCCCTGTGTACGGGTGGGTTTCTTGCCAGTGACGCGCAATGTCGACACGACGGCTGAACCACACCTGTTCATGACTTTTAGCGTATTCGATAAAGCGCTTGAGCGAAGCCAGACGCGCCGGACGGCCGATCAGGCGGCAGTGCAGGCCGATCGACAGCATTTTCGGTGCCTCAGCGCCTTCGGCGTAGAGCACATCGAACGCATCTTTCAGGTATTCGAAGAAGTCGTCGCCCTTGTTGAAACCCTGGACCTGGGTGAAGCGCATGTCGTTGGTGTCCAGGGTGTACGGGATCACCAGGTGCGGCTTGCCGGTCGGGTTGTTCGGTTCCCAGTAGGGCAGGTCGTCGTCGTAGGTGTCGCAGTCGTAGAGGAAACCGCCTTCTTCCATCACCAGGCGACGGGTGTTCGGGCCGGTGCGGCCGGTGTACCAGCCCAGCGGGCGCTCGCCGGTGATTTCGGTGAGGATGCGGATCGCTTCGAGCATGTGCTCGCGTTCCTGGGCTTCGTCCATGTACTGGTAGTCGATCCAGCGATAGCCGTGGCTGCAGATCTCGTGGCCGGCGTCGACCATGGCACGGATCACGTCCGGGTGACGCTGGGCGGCCATGGCCACGGCGAAGATGGTCAGCGGAATGTCGAATTCCTTGAACAACTTCAGGATCCGCCACACACCGGCACGGCTGCCATACTCGTAGAGGGATTCCATGCTCATGTTGCGCGCGCCTTGCAGCGGCTGGGCAGAAACCATTTCCGAGAGGAACGCTTCGGACTCTTTGTCGCCGTGCAGGATGTTGCGCTCGCCGCCTTCTTCGTAATTGAGTACGAACGACAGGGCGATTCGGGCATTGCCCGGCCAGTGTGGGTGCGGAGGGTTACTGCCGTAACCGACCAGGTCGCGTGGGTAGTCAGCGCTCACTGCAGGCTTCCTTCTTATTCGATGATGACGGTTGGTGTGACGTAGCTGAAAACTGGATGGCAGGCTGGCGTCACAGCGATGGCTGATTGTATACAACTTTATATTCACTTTGTAAGCCTGATTTTTCGCATTTTTCACCGACTGTCATCTTTTACTGCTATTGGCGTGAGCCTGCAAGAAATCTGCCTGACTGGTCAATTATTGATTGAGGGGCTCATAGGTTGTGCGGTTCGGCGGGAAATCGACGGCAAATATGCAGATGGCGGGGGTCATGCGAAAAATGTCGTTTTTATTGTGTACAATTTTTTTGAAAAGTGTCTTAATCAGTCGCTCGCCGCAGCTTTTCGTGCTCCGAATCGGTGCGGTCTCCTTTTCAACTGACTTCGGGAGGCGCGAAGTCTGACTGCTCCACGCAGGCAGGCGCGCAGAATCAATGGGACGTTTGACTACACACGTTTTGGACGCAGCACACGGTTGCCCGGGCAGCTCGATCAAGGTCGAGTTGTACCGCGTTGAAGGTTCGCAGCTGGAATTGGTCGCCACTGCAGTCACCAACAGCGATGGCCGTGTCGATGCACCGCTGCTGCAAGGTGATGACTATCGCACCGGGGTCTATCAGGTTCAGTTTCATGCCGGCGACTACTACCGCGCCCGTGGCGTCAAGCTGCCGGAGCCTGCCTTCCTGGATGTGGTGGTGCTGCGTTTCGGCATCTCTGCCGAGCAGGATCACTACCATGTGCCGTTGTTGATTTCGCCTTACAGCTACTCCACCTATCGCGGCAGCTGATCCCCCAGGCAGCAGCTGCACCCTGGAAGCGACTGCGCATATAGCTTCTTTGGTCTTTCGCCCGCTCACACTGCGGGCTTTTTTTCGTCTGTAGAAATGTGGTGTTCGCACTGACGCCTTCGCGAGCAAGCCCGCTCCCACAGGAGAATGCATTCCAATGTGGGAGCGGGCTTGCTCGCGAAGCTTTTGCTGTTAGCGACTTAACAGAGACGCTGCACCCGCCCCACTGAACAACCCCGCACTCACCCGGTTAAACCAGCTCTGGCCCTTGCCACTGCGCAGATACCGCGCTGCACCATGGGCACCGAGGCCATAAGCCAACTTGCAGGCCAGATCCAGCAGTGTCCAGGTGACAATCATCACCAGCAACTGCGGCAGGAACGGCTGTTCGGCACTCAGGAACTGTGGCAGGAAAGCGGCGAAGAACAGGATGTCCTTCGGGTTGCTCGCGCCCAGCATGAACGCACGCCCGAACAGTGCACGAAAGCGTGGCACCGGCGCGGCTTGTGGCACTTCAGCACCATGGGAAGGCAGGCGCGATTGCTGCCAGCTCTGCCAGGCGAGGTAGAACAGGTAAAGGGCGCCAAGCATCTTCAGGGCGCTGAACAGCTGTTCCGAAGCCAGCAACAACGCACCCAGGCCCAGCGCCGAAGCACTCAGCAGGCAGATCGAGGCCGATACGCCGCCAAGAAAGGCCGGGTAAGAGCGGCGCAGGCCGTAATTCAGACTGTTGCTGATCATCAGCAACGACAGCGGCCCCGGGATCAGGATCACTATCAGCGCAGCGCCGCTGAACAGCAGCCAGGTTTCCAGACTCATCACTTTCCTCCATTTGCACAAAAGCCCCACCCGACGGGGTGAGGCTGTTTTCAAGCGTGTACCGCGTGTGGTTTACAAGAAGATGAACTTGGCGATGAAGATCGCGCAGAGCACCCACAGGCTCACCGAAATTTCCTTGTGCTTGCCGGTACCGGCCTTCATCGCCACGTAGGTGATGAAGCCCAGCGCGATGCCGTCGGCGACCGAGAAGGTCAGCGGCATCATGATTGCGGTAACGATCGCCGGAATGCTGTCGGTGGCTTCGTCCCATTCGATGTGGGCCATGCCGCCCATCATCAGCATCGCTACATAAATCAGCGCACCCGCGGTTGCATAGGCAGGAATCATCCCGGCCAGCGGTGCGAAGAACATGGCTGCAATAAATAGCACACCTACGGTCACTGCGGTAAGACCAGTCCGACCACCCGCTGCGACACCTGCAGCACTTTCCACGTAGCTGGTGACCGGCGGAACGCCGACTACCGCACCGAATACGCTGGAAGCACTGTCGGCTTTCATGGCGCGGGAGAGGTTTTCGATCTTGCCGTCAGCGCCCACCAGGTTGGCACGCTGGGCAACGCCCATCAGGGTGCCTGCGGTGTCGAACATGTGCACGAAGAGGAATGCCAGGACCACGCTGACCATGCTGATGTTGAATACACCCGCAACGTTCATGGCCATCCAGGTCGGAGCCAGGCTCGGCGGGGCCGACATGATGCCCTCGTAGTGCACCAGCCCAAGGCCCCAACCGGCGAGGGTTACGGTGATGATGCTGATGAGGATCGCGCCGAACACTTTGTGATAGCTGAGGATGGCGATCATCAGGAAGCATACGGCGGCGAGCAACGGGCCGGGTTCGCGCAGGGAGCCGAGCTTGATCAGCGTGGCCGGGCTATCGACGACGATGCCCGCGGTTTTCAGGCCGATCAGCCCCAGGAACAGACCCACGCCGGCGCCCATGGCGAAGCGCAGGCTGACCGGGATGCTGTTGAGCAGCCATTCGCGGATTCGCGAGAAGGTCAGGATCATGAACAGCACACCGGAGACAAACACCGCGCCGAGGGCGGTTTCCCAGTTGTAGCCCATGGTGCCGACCACGGTGTAGGTGAAGAAGGCGTTCAGCCCCATGCCCGGTGCCAGGCCGACCGGCCAGTTGGCGTACAGGCCCATCAACAGGCAACCGAGTGCCGCGGCGATGCAGGTGGCGACAAACGCCGCACCGTGATCGATCCCGGCGTCGGCCATGATGTTGGGGTTGACGAAAATGATGTAAGCCATGGTGATGAAGGTTGTCAGACCGGCAATCAGCTCGGTCTTCACCGTGGTGCCGTGCAAGCTGAGTTTGAACAGACGTTCCAGCAAGCCATTGCGTAATGGCGGCGAGATTTCCAGCGTCGGTGCTTCGGATTTGCGGCTTTCCACAGCGAATACTCCTCAAGAGTTTTATTGTTATTTCCAGGGCCGGACCCATGAGGGTGGCAGCGGCCCTTTGAGGTACTTGCGAATTTGTTGACCGCTTGGTCAGGAACTCGCACGAAGTGGATTATGCTTTTGTATACAAAGAATGCAAATAATGTTTTTGATTTTGTAGACGAAAAGTTTGGCTTTAGAGATATATCGCCTGTTCCGACGCCTTCGCGAGCAAGCCCGCTCCCACAGAGGAATGCGGTCAACTGTGGGAGCGGGCTTGCTCGCGAAGAGGCCGATCCGGCCAATACTTATCCAGCAGGCAAACACTCATTCATCCGGCGAATGACTCTTACCCAACGCCAGATTCACCGCCAGCCACCCATTCACCGCCGTCTCCCCGGCCTCGGCAAACACCCGCTCCAGCAATTTCACCTGCTCGCGGCGCAATGCTTGCTCAAAGCGAACGCCTTCGGCGGTCAACTCCAGCAGGCGCTTGCGCTTGTCGGTTTCGGACGCGACGCTCTCGACCAGATGCATCTCCAACAATTGCCGCAACGGCATGTTCAACGCCTGCTTGCTCACGCCGAGCAACGCCAGCAGCTCCTTGACGCTCAGGTTCGGATAGCGGGCGATGAAAAACACGATGCGTTGATGCACCCGACTCAGGCCGCGACGTTCGAGCATTTCATCGGCCTTGGCGGTGAAGGCCTGGTAGCCGAAGAAAAACGCTTCCATGGCCTGCTGCTGGGAAATCGGGTTTTTAAGGTCAAGCATATTGACGTATCCGTTCGGGCTGTCGTAATTTCGGTCAACAAGTTTGACTTATTTTTCAGATGCCTCGCTACCGGTGATCCCCATGGCTTTTTCCGAACGTGTCTCGCGCCTTAAAAGTTCTTTGATCCGTGAAATCCTCGCCGCGGCCCAGCGTCCGCAGATGATGTCGTTTGCCGGCGGTCTGCCGGCCGAAGCCATGCTGCCAAAAGTCGATTGGGCCCAGATGCCGGTTTCCATCGGTCAATACGGAATGAGCGAAGGCGAGCCGGAACTGCGTGAAGCGCTGGCCGCCGAAGCGCGAGCGTTGGGAGTGGCCTGCGAGGCAAGCCAGGTGCTGGTGGTCAGCGGCTCACAGCAGACCCTCGACCTGGCGGCCAAGCTGTACATCGACAAGGGCACCGAAATCCTGCTCGAAGCGCCGACTTATCTGGCGGCGTTGCAGATTTTCCAGCTGTTCGGCGCCGATTGCCTGACCGTGCCGCTGGAGGCTGACGGCCCGAACCTGACGGAGCTACGCGTTCGCCTGGAACACCACCGCCCGGCCTTCATCTACTTGATCCCGACCTTCCAGAATCCATCGGCGGTGCGTTACAGCGAAGCCAAACGCGACGCGGTGGCGGCGTTGCTCGATGAATTTGGCGTGACGCTGATTGAAGACGAGCCTTACCGCGAGCTGACCTTTGATGGTGGTAGCGCCACGCCGATTGTCAGCCGCTTGAAGAAGGCCAGCTGGATCTATACCGGGACCGTGTCGAAAACCCTGCTGCCGGGTTTGCGTATCGGCTACCTGATCGCCAGCCCGGACCTGTTTCCCCATCTGTTGAAACTCAAGCAGTCGGCGGATTTGCACACCAATCGGGTCGGCCAGTGGCAGGCGCTGCAATGGATCGGCAGCGAGAAATATCAGCAACACCGTAGTGAGTTGCGCGATTTTTATCGGGGGCGTCGGGATGCGTTTCAGGCTGCGCTGGAAACTCACTTCTCGGATCTGGCGGACTGGAACGTGCCGCAGGGCGGGCTGTTTTTCTGGTTGAAACTCAAGCAGCCGCAAGATACCCGCAGCTTGCTCAACGCCGCGCTGGCCAACGACGTGGCGTTCATGCCGGGGGAACCGTTCTTCCCCGAGCCGGATAACCATCCGGGGTATCTGCGGTTGAACTTCAGCCATATTGATCCGGCGCGGCTGGATGAAGGGCTCAAGCGGTTGGCGGCAGTGGTGCGTGCAGCCCAGGCCGCAAAAGCAGCCTAGAAATAATAAACCGGCGCAAGGGCCGGTTTATTTTTGTCTGAAGTGTGCGGTGTCTGTGCCGGCCTCTTCGCGAGCAAGCCCGCTCCCACAGGGAAATGCGGTCAACTGTGGGAGCGGGCTTGCTCGCGAAGGCGTCAGTCAGAACACCACAAGCAAATCAGGCCGCCGCAAATCGCTTGTCCAGATAATCAATGATCACCTTGGACTCATACATCCAGGTGGTCTGGCCATTCTCTTCAATGCGCAGGCACGGCACCTTGATCTTGCCGCCTTGCTCCAGCAAGGTCTGGCGATCCTGTTCGTTGTTTTTCGCATCACGCAATGCCACCGGCACATTCAGGCGGCGCAGGGTGCGGCGGGTCTTCACGCAGAACGGGCAGGCGTGGAATTGATACAGGGTCAGACCTTTGGCGGCGGATTCGACCTGAGCCTGAGCAGCGGCGGGGCGCTTCTTCTTGCTTGGGCGAGTAATGAAGTCAATGAAGATGATCAGTTGGCCAAGGCCGACACGAAGCGCTTTTACGAACACGTTGAAAGCCTCACGGTGCGAATGAAGAAGGGCGCGCAGCTTACCTGATTTTTTGCAGGCGAAAAAAAACCGGCGATGAATGCCGGTTTTCTTCGTGCCGCGAATTACTTGATGAGGCTGAGGAATTCGCTGCGGGTGGCAGCGTTTTCGCGGAACTCTCCGAGCATCACCGAGGTGATCATCGTCGAATTCTGCTTTTCCACACCGCGCATCATCATGCACATGTGCTTGGCCTCGATCACCACTGCAACGCCCAGGGCGCCGGTGACCTGCTGGACCGCGTCGGCGATCTGGCGGCTGAGGTTTTCCTGGATCTGCAGGCGACGGGCGTACATATCGACGATCCGCGCCACCTTCGACAGGCCCAGGACCTTGCCGCTCGGGATGTAGGCGACGTGAGCCTTGCCGATGAACGGCAGCAGGTGGTGTTCGCACAACGAGTACAACTCGATGTCCTTGACCAGCACCATTTCGCTGTTGTCGGAGCTGAACAGGGCACCGTTGGTGACCTCTTCCAGTGTCTGTTCATAGCCGCGGCAGAGGTACTGCATGGCTTTGGCGGCACGTTTTGGCGTGTCGAGCAGGCCTTCGCGGGAAACGTCCTCGCCGAGCTGGCCGAGGATCGCCGTGTAATTCTGTTCCAGGGACATGAAACTACCTGTGGGATTTTACGCAAAGGGCAAGGGTACGGTGACGGACACGACGCTGCAAGCGCGGCGCGTCAGCTTTACTCGTCGCGACCTTCCATCATGGTGCGTTTGAGCATCACATAAACCGCGCCGGCACCGCCGTGTTTCGCCTGGCATGAGGTGAAGCCGAGCACCTGTGGATGCTGGCGCAGCCAGGTGTTTACGTGGCTTTTGATCATCGGCCGCTTGCCATCCAGGCGAACAGCCTTGCCATGGGTGACGCGCACGCAACGGATTTCGAATTTGGTGGCTTCGGCCAGGAACGCCCAGAGGGTTTCCCGGGCCTTTTCCACGCTCATGCCGTGCAGGTCGAGGCTGCCTTCGAACGGAATCTGTCCGATCTTGAGCTTGCGCATCTGGCTTTCCTGCACGCCATCGCGGGCCCACATCAACTCGTCTTCAGGGCCGACGTCGATGACGAACTGATCGGACAGCCCGTCAACGGTGGTGGATTCGGTGCGTACGGTCGCCGCTTGACGCAGCTTGGCAATCTGCGCGCGGTCAGCCTTGGGTTTGCCGGTTTCGGCGCGATCATGCTTGATCGGCTTGACGCCTTGGATCGCGCTTTTGAACAGGGAAAAATCGTCGTCTTGCATGTCAGCCTCCGCGAAGGGCGGCCAGTTTACCCAACTCGAAGCGAATCGGGCGCGACAAAAACGCGCGCGACGCCAGGCTCAGTCGTGTTTTTTCATCAGGTGCGGCGACATGGCCAGTTCCCGCGACTGGCGCGAGCGACGACGGCAACGGCGCCACAGCCAGACACCGAGGTACAGCACGAACAGGCCGATGGCCAGGATCACGGCAGCACCGGTGCGGCTTGTATTCAATTCACCCAGGGCGGGTGCGTGGCCGAGCAGGCTGGCGGCACCGGCCATGGCCAGCAGCACGCCGCACATCGCCAGCAACGCCGCGAACGTCGCGCCGATTCGAAAACGCCAGTTGCTTTGGCCTTTGGGCCGCAAGCGGCGAGCGTCAAAACCATCGGATAACTTCATTCCGACCTTCCTCAATGGGTATCGGCCCTTCGACCGGGAGTTGACCGGGATGTTCCTGAGGCTAAGACAATTACGGCAAATGGGAGGTTTTTACGGATGAGCGGCGTTCCAGGCCGCTCGTTGAGCGTCGATCAGATCAGTTCACGGGTCAGCGCGAGGGTGGCGAAGTTGTCGCCCATGATCGCCATTTCCGTCTGATGAACGTGTGCGGCACTGAGCACGCCGCCCTTGTAGGGCAGGTCGCGGGTGGTACAGGCGTCTTCCACCAGGGTGCAGCGGAAACCCAGGTTCTTGGCGGCACGCACCGTGGTGCTGACGCTGGAGTGGCTCATGAAGCCGCAGACGATCAGGTCAAGGGCACCGAGGTCTTCCAGGCGTTTTGCCAGTTCGGTGCCGTGAAAGGCGCTTGGCAACAATTTGCCGATGACGGTTTCATCGCTCTGTGGCTCCAGGCCCGGAATGAACTCACCACCTACGCCCTGGGGGTTGAACAGCCCGCCGAGCGTACCGAGGTGGCGGACATGCACGATCGGCCGGCCGGCGGCACGGGCCGCGGCGAGCAATTGCTTGATGTTCGCGACAGCTTCTTCCATGCCGCTCAGGGCCAGGGGACCGCTGAGGTATTCTTTCTGGGCATCGATGATGACCAGCGTGGCATGGCTCAGATTGGCCGCTGCATAACCGCGGCCGCTGAGTTGAAACATCGTTTTTGGAACAGACATTCTGGGGCTCCTTGGAGTGGGGCTTTTGCGCCATTGTCCTCTGGCTGAGCGGTTCTGTGAATCGCTACGATCGTAGGTGCCGTCGTTGCTGGCCTGTAGCCTTGTCAATAGTCACGTTTTGTTCAATAGCCTGGCGAAAAAATGGATAACTCCTACATTTGAATCGGTAGTTTCCCGCGTCGTCGTGACGTCGTTTGACTGGTAGAATCGCCCGTCGATTTTTCTGGAGTTTGCCGTCGTGATCACTTCCCGCCTTCGCACCCTGCGTGACCATATCCGTTGGGCCGTCAGCCGCTTCCATGGGGAGGATCTGTTTTTCGGCCATGGCACTGACAACGCCTGGGACGAAGCCCGGCAATTGGTGTTGGGCGCGCTGCACCTGCCGTGGGAAATCGCCGACAGCTACCTCGACTGCAATCTGGAAGAAGACGAAGTGGTTCACCTGCAGCTTTTGCTCAAGCGCCGCATCGAAGATCGGGTGCCTACCGCGTATCTGCTGGGCGAGGCCTGGTTCTGTGGCATGTCGTTCATCGTCGATGAGCGTGTGCTGATCCCGCGTTCACCCATCGGCGAGTTGATCGAAAACCGCTTTACCCCGTGGCTGGCTACCGAGCCTGCGCGGATTCTCGACCTGTGCACTGGTTCCGGTTGCATCGGCATCGCCTGCGCCTACGAGTTCCAGCATGCCGAGGTGGTGTTGGCGGACCTGTCGTTCGAAGCACTGGAAGTGGCCAATCAGAACATCGAGCGCCATGGTGTCGATGAGCGTGTGTACACGGTGCAGGGCGACGGTTTCGAAGGCTTGCCGGGTCAGCGTTTCGACCTGATCGTGTCGAACCCGCCCTACGTCGATGCGGAAGATTTCGCCGACATGCCGGACGAATACCAGCACGAACCGGAACTGGGCCTGGCCTGCGGTGATGACGGTTTGAACCTGGTGCGGCGCATGCTCGCCGAGGCGGCGGATCATCTGACCGAGAAGGGCTTGCTGATTGTCGAAGTGGGCAACAGCCAGGTGCACGTCGAGGCGTTGTACCCGGAAGTCGACTTCGCCTGGCTGGAGTTCGAGCGTGGTGGCCATGGTGTGTTCATGCTGAGCGCGCAGCAGTGCCGTGAGCATCAGGCGTTGTTTGCTTCTCGCGTCTGACCTCTAAAAGCTTCGCGGGCAAGCCCGCTCCCACAGGTTCAGTGTGTGCCGCATCATTTAGGTACGATACAAATTCTGTGGGAGCGGGCTTGCCCGCGAATAGCTGCGACGCGGTCTCAAGCCTTCAGCGGTGCGTGGCAATCCAGATCAACAACCCCGCCTGAAACACCGCGAACGCCACCAGGCAGGTGATGGTGAATCGCAGCCCGGCGTCTTCGCGTTTGTACTTGCTGACTTTCTCTTCGTGTTTCTTGAGTTTGACTTCCTGCTCGGCCAGGTTCTGCTCGGCTTGCTGGAGCATCTGCGCCGCCTCGAGAATCTCCACGACCTGCAGTTTTTCGCTGTTCCAGTCGCCAGACAGGTCGCCGACCTTGACCGCTTTGACGCTGCCTTTCAAATGCTGGGCATCGGCATACACCACGTCGAAACCGTGCACGCGCAAAAAATGATCGCGGCGCAGGCGAGTGTCTTCGTTCAATGCGTCCTTGTTGTTCAGGTCAAAGCCGTCGACGGTGTAGGTCGGCCAGCGTTTCTTCGCCCAGTTGATGCCTTGGGCCGCCATGAAACGGCCAATGCCACGGTTCAGCGGTTCGACCTGCAAACCGCTTTGCGGGCCGAAATGCACGCGTTTTTCGGCGTGATCGACCCACACGTCCAGATGATTCTGTTCCTTGCGTACGCGCTGGCCGGGCAGGGTGATGCTCATGCGCATCAGGCTGCGTTCCTTGTCGTTGCGTTCGGCATAGCCTGATTCGACAAAGCGCAACGGGCGCCCGCCGGTGTTGCGGTCAGTCTGCAACGGCGCCAGACGGAGCATCTTGTGGTGCTCGACGTGGACGTCCGCCCAGGGCAGCTCGACCGCTGGCGGTGCGTCTTTTTCAGCGCTGGTGTCGGGTGAAGTCTGGGTGTCAGTCATAACGGCGAGATCCTGTCCAAGCTCAGCTTGTCGCCAGCCAATGTGCTGGTGACAAAGGCTTATCGGCCGTTTTTCCCAGGACTGGAGGGGTTAACTGGTGCGAAGTCCGTCAATAAAGCCGAGGATTCGCGTGCCCAGTTCCGCCGCCAGGGGCAACTGCGGGTCTTTATAGGAGGCCAGTTGGCGTTTGACGTCGTTGGGCACGATGCGCATGACGTGGTTCATGCCCTCGATCAGCGCCAGTTCGGCATCCGGTTTGGCCGCCTTGAGCAGCCTTGCGTCATTGACGCCGACCTGGATGTCGTTGCTGCCCTGGATGATCAGCGCCGGCATCTTCAGCCTGGCAAACGCTGCGGCCGGGTCCTGGCGGAACAGGGAAATCAGGTAAGGCTGCACGCTCGGGCGGAAAATCACCTGCAAGGGGGGCGGCACATTGTCGTCGGTTTTCCCGGCCTTGAGGCTGTCGAGCAGTTCATTGCTGCGCAGCATCAGCGGTGGCGGCAGGCGATTGCCCAGTTGCTCGCGAATGACTTGATCCACCGGCCTTGCGCTACCCGAGACAGAAATCACCGCGTCGGCATCGATGTCCGGCGCAGCGAGGCTGGCGATCAAGGCGCCTTCGCTGTGACCCAGTACGATCAACTGGCCGAAACGCGGATCGGTCTTGAGCTTGCGGCCCCAGGCTTGGGCGTCGGCCACGTAGGCTTCCACCGTCAGATTGCGTTCATCCGGGGTCGCCGCCAGGCTTGCGGCCACGCCGCGCTTGTCGTAACGCACGCTGGCGATGTTGTGTTTGGCCAGCACCCAGGCCAGGCGCTTGAGGCTGTCATTGCGCCCGCCATCGGTGTTGTTTCCGTCACGATCCGTAGGACCGGAGCCGGAAATGAACAGCACAACCGGCACTCGATTGTCGGATTTTGGCAGCAACAGCGAGCCGAAAAGCTCGCCGGTGCCGGTATCCAATGTGATCGGTCGTTGCAGGACAGTCGCCTGGGCGAAGCCGGAAATCAGGGTAAGGCTCAAGGCTAGAACTCGCAGCATCATCGCGCCATCATCAAGAAGATGCCGGTTGGACTCACGGGCACCCATAAGGTTCGAGGATGAACTACTTGGGTAGCCTGCGTATACTGGCGCGCATTACGTATTCAGGTTCATTTCACGGAGCGTCCTGCATGTCCGGCAATACCTACGGCAAGCTGTTCACTGTCACCACCGCGGGCGAAAGCCATGGCCCGGCGTTGGTCGCCATTGTCGATGGCTGCCCGCCGGGGCTGGAGATATCCCTGGAGGATCTGCAGCGTGACCTGGACCGCCGCAAGCCCGGCACCAGCCGCCACACCACCCAACGCCAGGAAGCCGACGAAGTCGAAATCCTCTCCGGCGTGTTCGAAGGCCGCACCACCGGTTGCGCCATCGGCCTGCTGATCCGCAACACCGACCAGAAGTCCAAGGACTACTCGGCGATCAAGGATCTGTTCCGCCCGGCCCACGCCGACTACACCTACCACCACAAGTACGGTGAGCGCGATTATCGCGGCGGCGGTCGCAGCTCGGCCCGGGAAACCGCGATGCGCGTCGCGGCCGGTGCGATTGCAAAAAAATACCTGGCCAGCCAGGGCATCGTCATTCGCGGCTACATGAGCCAGCTGGGGCCGATTGAAATCCCGTTCAAGACCTGGGAATCGGTCGAGCAGAATGCCTTCTTCAGCCCGGACCCGGACAAGGTGCCGGAACTGGAAGCCTACATGGACCAGCTGCGCCGCGACCAGGATTCGGTTGGCGCGAAAATCACCGTGGTCGCCGAAGGCGTGATGCCGGGCCTGGGCGAGCCGATCTTCGACCGCCTCGACGCCGAACTGGCCCATGCGCTGATGAGCATCAACGCGGTCAAGGGTGTGGAAATCGGCGCCGGTTTCGCCAGCGTTGCCCAGCGTGGCACCGAACACCGCGATGAAATGACTCCGGAAGGTTTCCTCAGCAACAACGCAGGCGGCATTCTCGGCGGCATTTCGTCCGGTCAGCCCATCGTTGCGCACCTGGCGCTGAAGCCGACGTCGAGCATCACCACGCCGGGCCGTTCCATCGACATCCATGGCAACCCGGTGGAAGTGATCACCAAGGGCCGTCACGATCCGTGCGTGGGCATCCGCGCCACGCCGATTGCCGAGGCGATGATGGCCATCGTGCTGATGGATCACCTGCTGCGCCACCGTGGGCAGAACGCCGATGTGCGTGTGAGCACGCCGGTGCTGGGTCAGCTGTAAATGGCTGACTTCATGGTCGCTGCCGTCTGATGGCGGCAGCGGCGCTCCCGTACTGGCGGCTCTCCAGTTTCTATCTGTTCTATTTCGCCTTGCTCGGTTCGACAGCGCCGTTTCTGGCGCTGTACTTCGATCACCTGGGTTTCAGTGCCGCGCGCATCGGCGAGTTGGTGGCGATCCCGATGCTGATGCGCTGCGTAGCGCCGAACATCTGGGGCTGGCTGGGCGACTACACCGGTCGGCGGCTGGCCATCGTGCGCTTTGGTGCGGTGTGCACACTGCTGACCTTTTCGCTGATTTTCGTCAGCAAGACTTACGCCTGGCTGGCGATGGTCATGGCCTTGCATGCGTTCTTCTGGCATGCGGTGTTGCCGCAGTTCGAAGTCATCACCCTGGCGCACTTGCAGGGCCAGACCTCACGCTACAGCCAGATTCGCCTGTGGGGCTCGATCGGTTTCATCATCACCGTGGTTGCGCTGGGCCGTTTGTTCGAATGGCTGAGCCTGGACATCTACCCGGCGGCGCTGGTGCTGATCCTGGCCGGCATCGTGGTCAGCAGTTTGTGGGTGCCTAACGCGCAACCGATTCAGGGTGAACGGTTGACCGGGGAGGGATTTCTCCAGCAACTGCGCAACCCCGGTGTGTTGGTGTTTTACGGCTGCGTGGCGCTGATGCAGATGAGCCACGGGCCGTATTACACGTTCCTGACCTTGCACCTTGAGCACCTGGGTTACAGCCGGGGCGTGATCGGCATGCTTTGGGCGGTCGGCGTGGTCGCTGAAGTTTTGATGTTCTTGGCCATGAGCAAGATCCTCGCGCGGTTTTCCCTGCGCCGGGTGCTGATGGCGAGTTTTCTGCTGGCGGCGCTGCGCTGGTTACTGCTCGGGTCGTTGGCCGAATTCCTTTGGGTATTGCTGTTTGCCCAGGTGTTGCACGCGGCGACGTTCGGCAGCTTTCACGCCGCTGCCATTTCATTCGTGCAACGTAGCTTCGGTGCGCGCCAGCAAGGCCAGGGCCAGGCGCTGTATGCCGCGTTGGCCGGCACCGGCGGTGCGTTGGGCGCGTTGTATTCCGGCTACAGCTGGAATGCCCTAGGCGCGGCATGGACATTTAGCATTGCCAGTCTCGCAGCCGTCGCGGCTGCCGTTATCATTGCCACACGTATGCAAGAGGACAGGCCATGAGCCTTACCCGTGAACAACTCGCCCAGGAAATCATCGACGCCGGGCGCTTTCTGTATGGCCGCGGCTGGTCGCCGGCCACCAGCAGCAATTACTCGACCCGCCTGTCGCCGACCGAAGCCTTGCTGACCGTGTCCGGCAAGCACAAGGGGCAACTGGGCATGGACGACGTGTTGGCCACCGACCTGTCGGGCAACAGCCTGGAACCGGGCAAAAAGCCGTCCGCCGAAACCCTGCTGCACACCCAGCTCTACAGCTGGCGCCCGGAGATCGGTGCGGTGCTGCACACCCACTCGGTGAACGCCACCGTGCTGTCGCGCCTGACGTCGCAGGACTTCATCGAGTTCGAAGACTACGAACTGCAAAAGGCCTTCAGCGGTGTGACGACCCACGAATCCCGGGTGCGCGTGCCGATTTTCGACAACGACCAGGACATTGCGCGCCTGGCCGCCAAGGTGCAGCCTTGGCTGGACGCCCATCCCGATTGCGTCGGCTACCTGATCCGTGGTCATGGCCTGTACACCTGGGGCGCGCGCATGAGCGATGCCCTGCGGCAGATCGAGGCCTTTGAATTTTTGTTCGAGTGCGAGTTGAAGATGCGCTCGCTCTTTAAAGCATGAACCGTTAAGGAGTTGCCCTGATGAGCAGCCTGTCCGTCTATCACGTCTCCAGCCCTGAAATCCCCAACAAGGTGCTGACCCATTTCGAAGACATCGCCTCGACCCTGGCCGAGCAGGGTGTGCGTTTCGACCGTTGGCAAGCGGCGGCGAAGATCCAGCCGGGCGCCAGTCAGGATGAAGTGATTGCCGCCTACCAGGAGCAGATCGACCAGCTGATGACCGAGCGCGGTTACGTCACTGTCGACGTGATCAGCCTCAACAGCGATCACCCGCAAAAAGCCGAACTGCGTGCCAAGTTCCTCGACGAACATTGCCACGGCGAAGATGAAGTACGATTTTTCGTCGCCGGCCGTGGCCTGTTTACCCTGCACATTGACGATTACGTCTACGCGGTCCTGTGCGAGAAGAACGACCTGATCTCGGTGCCGGCCGGCACCAAGCACTGGTTCGACATGGGCGAACATCCGCATTTCGTCGCGATCCGCCTGTTCAACAACCCGGAAGGCTGGGTCGCCAACTTCACCGGCGAAGACATCGCCAACCAATTCCCGCGCCTGGAGGACTGAGTCGATGCCGATCAAAGCGATTCTCACCGACATCGAAGGCACCACCAGCGCGGTGAGTTTTGTGTTCGACGTGCTGTTCCCCTATGCCGCCAAACACTTGCCGGCGTTTGTCCGTCAGCACGCCGAACGCGCCGATGTGGCGGAGCAACTGGCTGCCGTGCGCCGCGACAGCAACGAACCGAACGCCGACGTCGAACGGGTCATCGAGATCCTGTTGGGCTGGATCGCTGAAGACCGCAAGGCCACGCCGTTGAAAGCGTTGCAGGGCATGGTCTGGGAGCAGGGTTATCAGGCCGGGCAGTTGAAGGGGCACGTGTACCCGGACGCCGTTGAAGCGCTCAAGCGCTGGCATCAGGACGGCTTTCAGCTGTTTGTTTACTCGTCCGGTTCGATCCAGGCCCAGCGGTTGATCTTCGGCTGCTCGGAGGCGGGGGATTTGACGCCACTGTTCAAGGGTTATTTCGATACCACTTCGGGCCCCAAGCGCGAGGCGCAGTCCTACGCCAACATCAGCCAGGCGATCAACCTTGAGGCGGGGCAGATTCTGTTTCTGTCGGACATCGTCGAAGAACTCGACGCGGCGCGCATGGCGGGGATGGCTACGTGCGGGCTCGCTCGCGAGGGTGGGGAACTGGCAGGGCATGTCACCGTGGACAGCTTTGCGCGGATCGATCCTTCAGCGTTCTAAACACCGGACAACCTGTGGGAGCGGCGGTGCGGCGATCCGACTTGCTCGCGAAGAGGGAGTGTCAGTCAACATCAACGTTGAATGACACACCGCCTTCGCGAGCAAGTCGGATCGCCGCACCGCCGCTCCCACATTTTTTACAGCGAGTAATAGGTCGGCAGCGCAAACCGTTGCTGGCTCTGCAGCATGGAAATCTGCGGCAATTCACTGGCTTGTTCGGCGAGGTCGCGGCGAATCGCACTGATCACCCACGTCAGTTGGTCGCCATTGTGCAATTGCTGGTAGGAAATCGAGCGCTTGAACACTTTGCCTTCGCCACCGTTCAGGGTCAGCAGGATCCCACCGTCAGGACGGGCCTGGGTGGTGACTTCGAAGTTGGAGAACAGGGACGAAAATTTTTCCTGAATCAGGTTCATGTCTTTCAGCTCCGTTGGCTCTTGAATGGCAAGCATACGGAGAGGGTTGCAGTGATTGTGCCAGCCTCGGTTACTTATAAATAACCTTATAAAACAACAAGTTGGTATCTGTGATGATTTTTGCTTTCGTGCATTCTGCATGAATGCTCATCGTGCATCCTGCATTTTGCGAGGTCGCTCGGCGATTCGATGGAACCATTGCGTGTGCGAGGGTTCACGATTGGCCTTGTATCAATCGCGAATCAGATCGCGGATCAAGATCGTAGATCAAGATCGCGGATACAAAACATTTCAAAAACCGCGTGTACAGCTCAAGAACCGTTGACGTATTTTCGGGCTCAGTCATCGCAGCCCGACAATAAAAAGATCGAACGGGAGCATCATGAGTCGCACGTCGAACGACACGATTACCTGGGGCATGATGCTCCGCAAGCTGCCTTCCATCGCCAAGGCCATCCCCCGGGTGGTGAAAGGCATGAAGGCCGCCAACGTCAAGGACCCGACCCAAGCGTGTGGTTTGGGCTGGAGTTTCGAGCAAGCCTCGTTGCGCAACCCGGATGGCCCGGCGCTGTTGCAAGGCGACGTAACGCTCAGTTACTCCGAGGTCAACCAATGGGCCAATCGCATCGCCCATCACCTGATCGGCCAAGGCATCGGCAAGGGTGATGTGGTGGCGGTCTTCATCGAGAACCGCCCGGAACTGCTGGTGACGATTCTGGCGGTGGCCAAGGTCGGCGCGATCAGTGCGCTGCTCAATACCTCGCAGACCCGCGACACCCTGGTGCACAGTGTGAATCTGGTGGCGCCGGTGGCGATCATTGTCGGCGAGGAGTTGGTCCCGGCATACCTGGCGGTGCGTGATCGGGTGTCGATCAAGGCTCACCGAACCTGGTTCGTCGCCGATCAGGACACCTCTCGCCAACCGGGTATCGCGCCTGAAGGTTTCATCAACCTGATGACCGCCAGTCTCGACGACGCCAGCGACAACCCGGCCAGCAGCCAGCAGGTTTTCTTCGACGATCCCTGTTTTTATATCTACACCTCGGGCACCACGGGGCTGCCCAAGGCTGGCGTGTTCAAGCACGGACGCTGGATGCGCAGCTCGGCGAGCTTCGGCATGATCGCCCTGGACATGCGCCCCGACGATGTCGTCTATTGCACCCTGCCGCTGTACCACGCCACGGGCCTTTGCGTGTGCTGGGGGTCGGCCGTCAGTGGTGCCAGCGGGTTCGCCATCCGACGCAAATTCAGCGCCAGTCAGTTCTGGAACGACGCGCGCAAGTACCGGGCGACCACCATCGGTTATGTCGGCGAACTGTGCCGCTACCTGGTCGATCAACCGCCCAGCGCCGACGACAGCCGGCACGATGTGAAGAAAATGATCGGCAACGGCTTGCGTCCCGGCGCCTGGAACGAGTTCAAGACGCGCTTTGTGGTGAATCACATCTGCGAGCTGTACGCCGCCAGCGACGGCAATATCGGTTTCACCAACATTCTCAATTTCGACAACACCATCGGTTTTTCCCTGATGTCCTGGGAGCTGGTCGCGTACGACCATGACAGCGGCGCGCCGATTCGTCAGGCCAATGGCCTGATGCGCAAGGTAGCCAAGGGCGAGCAGGGCTTGTTGCTGGCAAAAATCGACGACAAGGCACCACTGGACGGCTACACCGATCCGCAGAAAACCGCCAAGGTCGTGCTTGAGGATGTGTTCGAAAAGGGCGACCGCTACTTCAACACCGGCGACCTGTTGCGCAACATCGGCTTTGGGCATGCGCAGTTTGTCGACCGCCTGGGCGATACCTATCGCTGGAAGGGCGAAAACGTCTCGACCACGGAGGTTGAAAACATCCTCCTGCAACACCCGCTTATTTCCGAAGCCGTGGCCTATGGCGTGGAAATCCGCAACACCAATGGCCGGGCCGGGATGGCAGCGATCACTCCCGCCGAATCCCTGGCAACCCTGGACTTCAGTGAGCTGCTGGCCTTCGCCCGCGAGCAAATGCCGGCCTATGCGGTGCCGCTGTTCCTGCGGGTGAAAGTGAAAATGGAAACCACCGGGACGTTCAAATATCAGAAGACCCGACTCAAGGACGAGGCCTTCGACCCGGGTAAAACCGGAGATGATCCGATCTATGCCTGGCTGCCGGGGACACAGACTTACGTGCAGGTCACGGAACAGTTGTTGTCCGACATTCACGGCGGCAAGTACCGCTATTGAATCTGGCTATGGCGGCCCATGAGAAAAAACAAGTGACAGTGTCGGGGGCGCTCGGGAAACTGTCGGCTTTTACGAATGACAGAAAAGAGAGTGCCGAATGTCAGACAAAAGCCGCCAGATGACCCCCGAAGAAGCCGCCGAATTCACCGAACAGGTATTCAACAAGGCACGGGAGGGCGATGCGGCGATGATGGCCGCGCTGCTGACCAAGGGTTTGCCGCCGAACCTGCGTAACCACAAGGGCGATACCTTGCTGATGCTGGCCGCGTATCACGGTCATGTGGACACGGTAAAAGTCCTGCTGGAGCACAAGGCCGACCCGGAGATCCGCAACGACAACGGCCAGAGCCCGATTGCCGGCGCCGCCTTCAAGGGCGACCTGGCAGTGATCATGGCCTTGGTCGACGGCGGCGCCCAGGTTGAAGGCTCGTCCTTCGATGGCCGCACGGCGCTGATGATGGCAGCGATGTTCAACCGCGTCGAAGTGGTCGATTACCTGATCAGCAAGGGCGCCGACCCGAAAGCCAAGGACGCCAATGGCATCACCGCGCTGGAGGCGGCGAAGACCATGGGCGCTTCCGATACCGTTGCTCAGCTGGAAAAACTGCTGGGCTGACGTTGAACCCTGTGGTGAGGGATTGCATCGCCACAGGTCCGCATTTCCCTCATTAATGCGCTATCCTTCGCGCCCTCAAAATTCACCTCGCTACAGGATCCTCCCCCATGAAAGCCGCACTCGTCGAACTCATCAGCAAAATCAGCTCCGGGTGCATGGGCGAAGACGAAATCCTCAAGGTCGCGGGCGAAGCGGCCCAGGCCTACGCCGATCCCGAGGCTTTCCTGACCGCCAATCCGGACATCAACTACGACGAAACCTTCCCGATCCCGCTGGGTGAGTGGGTGGTGGTCGGCAGCCTGCCGGAAACGGTGCTGTTCCAGGCTGACACCTACATGGACCTGTTCGCGCAGATCGTCGCCTCGTTCGGCCCGGGGGTGGAGTTCAATCTCAAGCCCAAGCAACTGACCAAGACCGAAGCCCTGACCGCGCTCAACCGCATCCAGGTGCAGATGAGCAGCATGAACAAGGAAAACGGTGGCTACACGCTGATGAATTTCAGCCAGTTGCTCGATGACGAGCTGCAGGTGGTCCTGGTCTACGGCAATGACGTGCCACGGGTGCTGGAATTGTGCGCAGAAGTCGGCATCGCAGCCGCGCCATCCCTGGAAGCCCTGAAAGTGGCGATCCACGTCTGATAGCAAAATACTGTCAATAAAAGGGAACCCTCGCGACGACCGTCTATCCTGAGGGGGCATATCACTCTTTGGGAGCGTCACCATGGGTTCCACGTTCAACAGCCTGGTTGCCTTGATCATTTTTGTCCTGGACATCTGGGCCATCATCAACGTGTTCAAAAGTAGCGCCGAGACCGGGATGAAAATCCTCTGGGTGTTGTTGATCGCGCTGTTGCCGGTGCTGGGACTGATCATCTGGGCCATCGCCGGGCCGCGGGGCAATGTGCGGATCTGACCGATTTCCTACAAACAACACCGAAACTGTGGGAGCGAGCTTGCTCGCGATAGCGGTCTGTCAGGCACATTGATGGTGAATCTGCCGCCGCCATCGCGAGCAAGCTCGCTCCCACATTCGACCTGTCATGTTCCGCGACGTAGAATGCGCGCCTTTCCCGGTCAATCGAGACGCTCGATTGGCCATCATGGGCGGGTAACCGTCCGTTGCCACCCGCATTCATCGGAGCACTTCCCATGAGCAACACCCCGACCAGCGACTACCTGGAAACCCTCTACGAAGGCTACGGCCAGCGTTTTCGCATGGAAAAACTGCTGCACGAAGTGCGCACCGAACACCAGCACCTGGTGATCTTCGAAAACCCGCGCATGGGCCGCGTGATGGCGCTGGACGGCGTGATCCAGACCACCGAAGCCGACGAATTCATTTACCACGAAATGCTCACCCACGTGCCGATCCTGGCGCACGGTGCTGCCAAACGCGTGCTGATCATCGGCGGCGGTGACGGCGGCATGTTGCGTGAAGTGGCCAAGCACCGCAGTGTCGAGCACATCACCATGGTCGAGATCGACGGCACCGTGGTCGACATGTGCAAGGAATTCCTGCCGAACCACTCCAAGGGCGCGTTCGATGATCCACGCCTGAACCTGGTGATCGACGACGGCATGCGTTTCGTCGCCACCACCACTGAAAAATTCGACGTGATCATTTCCGATTCCACCGACCCGATCGGGCCGGGCGAAGTGCTGTTCTCGGAAAACTTCTACCAGGCCTGCCACCGCTGCCTGAACGAAGGCGGCATCCTGGTGACCCAGAACGGCACGCCGTTCATGCAGATCGAAGAAGTGAAGACCACCGCCGGTCGCCTGCGCAGCCTGTTCCCGGACTGGCACTTCTACCAGGCCGCCGTGCCGACCTACATCGGCGGTTCGATGACCTTCGCCTGGGGCGCCACCAATACCGCTTATCGCAAGTTGTCCCGCGAAACCCTGCAACAGCGCTTCACGGGCAGCGGCATCATCACCCGCTACTACAATCCTGAAATCCACATCGGCGCCTTCGCATTGCCGCAATACGTATTGCAGGCAGTGAACAAGCCAAGTAACGACTGATGGGTTGAAACACAAAACCTGTGGGAGCGGGCTTGCTCGCGAAAGCGGTGTATCAGTCAGCAATTCTGTCAACTGACACACCCTCTTCGCGAGCAAGTCGGACCGCCGCACCGCCGCCCCCACAGTGAATTGCGGCGGAGCAAGGCGGAACAATTAGCCAGCTAACAAGGTCGAGATAGAGGTAAGCCCATTCATGGGTTTTATCGAGGAGGCACCAATGCAAAAGTGGAAAGTCACTTTCGTGGATGATCATGGCGAAACCATCGACGAAGTCTTTGAGTGCACCGAGCGCCCGGACTACGAGCGTGCCGCCAAACTCATCAAGGCCCGGCTTCTTCCTGTTGCCGCCGAACTGGATCTGAACGATCTGGAAGGGCGGACCGCCGATGCGTGCGTCAAAGAGCTCAAGTCCCAGAACAGCATTCAAATCCTCGGCATTACTCCAGTCTGAGCAACACCTCTCGCATTCACATCCAGGCCTTGGCAGAGGCTCTATCTTGAGGCTACTCTGCAAGCGAGATCAGCGAACGGATCGCTAAGGTCTGGTCTTGTCAGCTCCATGCTTGTTTCCCGCCGGCACATCGGTTGCCGTCGCTCGCGCTGTTCGGTTGCGGGTGAGGGAGTACGGAAAGTCTATCCATCGTTTTGAGGAGGACGTTTCATGAGCACAGCCTATCAAGAAGACATCAGCAGCAGCGTTCTGCGCCGCATGAAAGAAGGCGGTTTTGACTTTTCACGGTTTCATCCTATCGAGTTCTACGCCATTTTCCCGGACGAGGAGCGGGCACGCAGGGCGGCAGGTCATTTCCACCGTGGTGAATCCCTGAATGCGCAAGTCAGTGTGCGTGACGATGGCGCCTGGGCGCTGGAGTTGTGCAAGGTCATGTATGCCACCTACGACGATATCGGCGACTTCGAACAAGGTTTCGAAGCAGTGGTCGAGCCGTTGGGCGGCATCATCGAAGGCTGGGGTGTGAAACAGGAGGTACGAGGGCGACTCGCATAACCTTATGAACAGTGACAACCAGCAATGACGGCTGACCTTCGGGTTGGCCGTTTTCATTTTCGGTCATTGAACTTCGGCAAAAAAAAGCCGCCTGGGCAGACGGCTAAAAGGGAAGTTCGGTGAGCTTTTCAGCGAATGCATGGATTATCCGCAGCCATTGCCAGGCAGTGAAATCAACTCTGACTATGCTGGTGATAGGCGATCACAGCGCCTTGCAATGAAGCGGGGGCAATCAGGTTGGGGCATTTGTCGCACAGGATTGGTGCGGTGTGTGCGTCTTGATTATCCAACCGATTGAAATCTAAGCGTTTATGCCGATGGCACGGGCCTTGCGAAGGTCTGGACGTCCGAGTGACAAGGAGTACGGCATGATCCGCACCTATTTTGATGAGATGTACGATGCCGGCGGCCAGGTCCGCCCGCATTATCGGGAGTTTGCCCGTTGGCTGGCCGAGACGCCTGACGAGCTTCTGGCACAACGGCGACGCGAGGCCGATCTGTTGTTTCATCGCGCCGGGATTACTTTCACGCTCTACGGTGATGAGCAAGGGACAGAGCGCCTGATTCCCTTCGACACCATCCCCCGCAGTATCCCCGCCAGCGAATGGCGGATAGTCGAGCGCGGCTGCATCCAGCGGGTCAAGGCGTTGAACATGTTCCTCGCCGACCTTTACCACGAGCAGCGCATCATCAGGGCCGGCATCATTCCGGCCGAGCAGGTGTTGGCCAACGAGCAGTACCAGTTGGCGATGCAGGGCCTGGATCTGCACCGCGATATCTATTCGCACATCTCCGGCGTCGACCTGGTGCGAGACGGCGACGGCACCTACTACGTGCTCGAAGACAATCTTCGAACACCGAGCGGCGTCAGCTACATGCTCGAAGACCGCAAGATGATGATGCGCTTGTTCCCCGAGCTGTTCGCGGCGCAACGCATTGCCCCCATCGACCATTACCCGAACCTGTTGCTCGATACCCTGAAAAGCTCCAGCCCGATCGACAACCCGAGCGTGGTGGTGCTGACGCCGGGGCGCTTCAACAGCGCGTTCTTCGAGCATGCATTCCTGGCGCGGGAAATGGGTGTGGAGCTAGTGGAAGGCGCGGACCTGTTCGTGCGTGACGACAAGGTCTACATGCGCACCACCGACGGGCCGAAAGCGGTCGACGTGATTTATCGTCGCCTCGACGACGCCTTCCTCGATCCCCTGGCCTTCAACCCGGAATCGATGCTCGGTGTGCCGGGGCTGCTGTCGTCCTACCGTTCCGGCAACGTGGTGCTGGCCAATGCCATCGGCACGGGGGTGGCGGACGACAAATCGGTGTATCCGTTCGTTACCGACATGATCCGTTTCTATCTCGATGAAGAGCCGATCCTGAAGAACGTGCCGACCTGGCAATGCCGTAATCCGTCTGAGCTTTCCCACGTGCTGGCCAATCTTCCAGAACTGGTGGTCAAGGAAACCCAAGGCTCCGGCGGGTACGGAATGCTGGTGGGGCCGGCGGCGACGGCGGCGGAAATCGAAGCCTTCCGCGCGCGGATCATCGCCAAGCCCCATGCGTATATCGCGCAACCGACGTTGTCGCTGTCGACCTGTCCGACCTTTGTCGAAAACGGCATTGCGCCACGCCACATCGACTTGCGGCCGTTTGTTCTGTCGGGTCGTGAAACCCGGGTCGTGCCCGGCGGCTTGACCCGCGTCGCCCTGCGCGAAGGCTCCCTGGTGGTCAATTCCTCCCAGGGCGGCGGAACCAAGGACACCTGGGTGGTCGAGGATTAAAGGAAGCCTGTCATGTTAAGTAGAACTGCCTCGGATTTGTATTGGATGTCGCGTTACCTGGAGCGGGCGGAAAACCTCGCACGGATGCTCGACATCAGCTATTCGCTGTCGCTGATGCCGCAAGACGGTCGCGGCGACGGTTTGCACGAACTGGCCATGCCGCTGTTGATCACCGGCACCCTGGACGATTACCTGGAGCGCCATGGCGAACTGCATGCCGAACGGCTGCTGCATTTCTTCGCCCTGGATGCGGCCAACCCGGCGAGCATCTACAGCTGCCTCGGTGCCGCACGGGCCAGCGCCCATGCGGTGCGTGGGCGCATCACCGCCGACATGTGGGAAAACATCAACGCCACCTGGCTGGAAATTCGCGGCATCGCCGAACAGGGCCTCAGTCGCTACGGCATGAGCCGTTTCTGCGAGTGGATCAAGGAACGTTCCCATCTGTTCCGGGGCGCGTCCTACGGCACCATCATGCGTAACGATGCGTTTCGCTTCATTCGTCTGGGGACCTTTATCGAACGGGCGGACAACACCTTGCGCCTGCTCGATGCCCGCTACGAAATGGCCGGCGATCAGGCCGAAGCGGTCAGCGATGGCACCGCTCACGCGTATTACCAATGGAGCGCATTGTTGCGGGCGTTGTCGTCGTTCGAGGCCTACACGGAAATCTACCGCGACGCCCCCGGCGCCCGGCATGTCGCCGAATTGCTGTTGCTGCGGGCCGATGTACCGCGATCCCTGCGCGCCTGCACCGAAGAAATCGACCTGATCCTCGCGCAATTGCCGGGGGCCAATGGTCGTCCCGCACAACGCCTGGCGGCAGAAATGGACGCACGCCTGCGCTACACCGGCATCCATGAAATTCTCGAAGAAGGCCTGCACGCCTGGCTCACCGAGTTCATCCCGCTGGTGCGCCAGTTGGGTAACGCGATTCACAGTTCTTATCTGGAGGCCGCATGAGACTTTCCATTAGCCACGAGACCACCTATCACTACGAAGACAAGGTGCGGGCGAGCATCCAGTATCTGCGCCTGACTCCCCACGACAGCGAGCGCCAGCACGTGCTCAGTTGGCAGCTCGACTTGCCGCGTCCGGTGCGGGCGCAGCTCGATCCGTTCGGCAACATCCTGCATGTGCTGACCATGGACGAGCCCCACGAGGCGATCATCATCGGCGCCCGCGGCCAGGTCGATATCGACGAATGGCGTGAGGCCGAACACGAGAGCCAGTCGGCATTGCCGTTTCTGCGCTTCACCCGTTTGACCGAAGCCGACGCCGCCCTGCGGGCGTTCGCCGAGAAGGAATGCAAGCAACGCCGCGATCGCACGGCGCTGATCGATCTGATGCATGGCCTCAACCAGCATATGACCTACACGCCGGGATCCACGGAAGTGGACACCAGCGCGGCCCAGGCCTTTGCCGGACGCTCTGGCGTGTGTCAGGACCACACCCACGCGTTTCTCGCCTGCACCCGCAGCCTGGGCATTCCAGCGCGTTATGTGTCGGGCTATCTGTACAGCGAAAACAGCGAACACCTGGCCAGTCACGCTTGGGCGGAAGCCTGGCTTGATGACGCCTGGTACAGCTTCGACGTGACCAATGAACTGGCCCGGCCGGAACGCCATCTGAAACTGGCGGTGGGCCTGGATTACCTGGATGCCTGCCCGGTGCGCGGGATGCGCCGGGGCGGCGGGTGTGAGCAGATGCACGCCAAGGTGCTGGTTTCACCGACGCCAGCGCCGGTGATTTCGGTGCAGCAGCAGTAACAGGCAGATGTGATCCCTGTGGGAGCGAGCTTGCTCGCGATAGCGGAGTGTCAGTCACAAAAGTACTAACTGAAATAACGCCATCGCGAGCAAGCTCGCTCCCACAGGTACGATGTTGTTACGGCTTCACCTTGCGCCCAACCATATGCTGCAAATACCCCACCAGCATCTGCAGATCCCCATCCGGCAACACCTCGGCCGAGAACCCGGGCATTTTCGCCTGCGGCCACTGACGCAAACTCTGTGGATCGCGAATGTAACGCTTGAGGAAGTCCGCACCGAAGTACTCGGTCGGGTTGTACGGAATATTCAGGTCCGGCCCGAACTGCGCATCCCCGGCGCCATTGAGTCGGTGGCAGGCCAGGCAGTTCTTCTGGAACATCGCAAATCCCTTGTTCACCGGATCATCAGCCTTCAACGCCGGATCGGGCAGCAGGGCAGGGAAGCGCTCGACTACGGGCGCCAGGCGTTTGATGCTCGCCACCTGGAACGGCCATTGTTCGGGGCTGATATTGCCGGCCTGCGGATTGCTCCAGACCAGATAGAACGGCCCGGCGCCTGGCTTGCCTTCCGATAGCGGTGGCCAGGGTTTGGCCGGGTCTTCAATCGCCAGCCACGCCTGTGCCCCTTGGGTATTGAGCAACGGCGCCGCGGTCATTTCGGCGGCAAAACCATCCAGGGCCACGGCTTGCAGGTGGTCCTCAGGCTTGATGCCGGTCAGCAGCGCGGACAGCGGCACGGCGCGGTAACTCATGTCCCGCTTGTAGGAAACGTCGTTGCTGATGTCGATGGTTTGAACCTGAGGATGCTTGAGCAATTGCTCGGTCTGCCAGGTGCGACTGTTCGCGCCCAGCTCCAGGTTCAGCTGTGCGGCATACAGGGGCGAGCCGAACAGCATGGCCCCGAACAGAATGAGTATTTTCAAGTGATCGCCGTCCATGTCGTGCAAGTGCCGCAAAGATTGGCACAGCCACGCTGGCCCGGGTAGCGGGCCAGTCACATTTTGAGAGTGGCAATTCAAAAACTGTGACGCCGTATCTTTTAGACGCGACTAGCCGATGACCTTGGTCAGGTTCGGCAATATCAACAACAGCGTGGTGGCGAAAAGGATGAGCCCGGCTTGACGTACTTTCGATTGTTTGAACATGGCTTGACCGCCTTTTTTGTTATTTCCTGATGCCTGCCCGCATAGCTCCATGATGGCAGCGCGTTGCACTTCCTGTAGTGACGAGTGCCTCGGCAAAACCCGACGACAACTTCGTACAAGTTCACCTTAGAGCCCGCGTTAAGCTTGGCTTAGATCCATTTCGTATGGATATCTTACGATTTGCTTTAAAAAAGGCATGAGGCCTATTGCCAGCTTCTTTGGCGCCCGTTGGCTAGACAGCTTGGTGTCCTGAACGGTAGCTTACTACCGTCCGTCTGAGCGTGAGCGTCAACGTCTGTGAGCGCTGCGGTCATTGAATCAAACGCGGCTCGGGCCAAGAGTGGGCACTCGGTATTTACCCACCTGCACTGCGGTTCGAGGATGTCATGACCCAAGCATTGATTTTCGACGCGTTACGCACGCCCCGTGGCAAAGGCAAGGCCGATGGCGCCTTGCACAGCGTCAAACCGGTGAACCTGGTTGCCGGTTTGCTCACCGCGCTGCAACAGCGCACGGCGCTGGACACCAGCCAGGTCGATGATGTGGTGCTCGGCTGCGTGACACCGATTGGCGATCAAGGTTCCGACATCGCCAAGACCGCCGCTCAGGTGGCCGATTGGGATGTCAGCGTGGCGGGAGTCCAGATCAACCGTTTCTGTGCTTCGGGGCTGGAGGCCGTGAACCTCGGCGCGATGAAAGTGCGTTCCGGTTTCGAAGACCTGGTGGTGGTCGGTGGTGTCGAGTCGATGTCCCGGGTGCCGATGGGCAGCGATGGCGGGGCCTGGGCGCTGGACCCGGCGACCAACCTGCACAGTCAATTCACGCCACAGGGCGTGGGTGCCGATCTGATCGCCACCCTTGAAGGCTTCAGCCGTCAGGACGTCGATGCCTATGCGCTGCACTCTCAGCAAAAGGCTGCGCGGGCGCGAGCCGACGGTTCGTTCAACAAGTCGCTGGTGCCGGTGCAGGACCAGAACGGCATCATCCTGCTCGATCACGATGAGTTCATCCGTGCCGATTCGACCCTGGAAGGCCTGGGCAAGCTCAAGCCGAGTTTCGAGATGATGGGGCAGATGGGCTTCGATGCCACCGCGCTGCGGGTCTACAGCCATGTCGAGCGGATCAACCATGTGCACACCCCCGGCAACAGTTCCGGGATAGTCGATGGCGCGGCTTTGATGCTCATCGGCTCCGAAGCCAAGGGCCGGGCACTGGGCTTGCAACCACGGGCGCGGATTGTCGCCACGGCAGTCACCAGCACCGATCCGACCATCATGCTCACCGGCCCCGCGCCGGCGACCCGCAAGGCGCTGGCCAAGGCCGGGCTGCGGGTCGAAGACATCGATCTGTTCGAGGTCAACGAGGCGTTCGCGTCGGTGGTGTTGAAATTCATCAAGGACATGGCCGTCGATCCGGACAAGGTCAATGTCAACGGCGGCTCAATCGCCATGGGCCACCCGCTGGGCGCCACCGGTTGCGCCATTCTCGGCACGCTGCTCGATGAACTGGAGGCCCGACGCCTGCGTTATGGCCTCGCGACCCTGTGTGTCGGCGGCGGCATGGGCATTGCCACCATCATCGAACGCCTCTGAGCCCGGACTTCAAGGAGCCCCGTTATGAACGAAGCCATTCGTTACGAAAAAGGCCAGGACCAGATCGTCGTCCTGACCATCGACATGCCCGGCCAGAGCGCCAACACCATGAACGCGGTGTACCGCGAAGCCATGGCTGACTGCGTTGCGCGCCTGGTGGCCGACAAGGACAGCATCGCCGGTGTGATCATCACCTCGGCCAAGAAGACTTTCTTCGCGGGCGGCGACCTCAATGAACTGATCAAGGTCGACAAACCCCAGGCCAAGGCCTTCTACGACATGGTGCTGAGCCTCAAGGGCCAGTTGCGCACCCTGGAAACCCTCGGTAAGCCAGTGGTCGCGGCGATCAATGGCGCTGCATTGGGCGGCGGCTGGGAAATCTGCCTGGCCTGCCATCACCGTGTGGCGCTGGACAACCCGTCGGTGCAACTCGGCCTGCCGGAAGTCACCCTCGGCCTGCTGCCGGGCGGCGGAGGCGTGGTGCGCATGGTGCGCATGCTCGGCCTGGAAAAAGCCCTGCCTTATTTGCTTGAAGGCAAGAAGGTGCGGCCACAACAGGCGTTGCAGGCAGGATTGATCGACGCGCTGGCGAGCGATCACGAAGACCTGTTGGCCAAGGCGCGGGCGTGGATTCTGGCCAATCCGGCGGCGGTGCAGCGCTGGGACGTGAAGGGCTACCAGATACCGGGCGGCACACCGTCTAACCCGAAAGTTGCGCAGATGCTGGCGATTGCACCGTCGATCCTGCGCAGCAAAACCCAGGGCACGATGCCCGCGCCGGAGAAAATCCTCTGCGCGGCGGTCGAAGGCGCCCAAGTGGATTTCGATACGGCGCACCTGATCGAAACCCGCTACTTCACTGAACTGACCACTGGCCAGATCTCGAAAAACCTGATCGGCACCTTCTGGTTCCAGCTCAACGAAATCAATGCCGGTGGCTCGCGGCCTCAAGGTTTTGCGCCATATGTCACCCGCAAGGTCGGCGTACTCGGCGCCGGGATGATGGGCGCCGGTATCGCGTTTGTCAGCGCGTCGGCGGGGATCGAGGTAGTGCTCAAGGACATCAGCCTTGCGGCGGCGGAGAAGGGCAAGGCGCATTCGGCGGCGTTGCTGGACAAGAAAGTCGCTCGCGGACAAATGAGCATCGAGCAACGCGACACCGTTCTGTCACGCATACAAACCAGCGAAAGCGATGCCGACCTGGCCGGTTGCGAGCTGATCATCGAGGCCGTGTTCGAGGATCGGGATTTGAAGGCCAAAGTCTCATTGGCGGCGCAGAAGGTTGTCGGCGCGGACGCGGTGATCGCCTCCAACACCTCGACCTTGCCAATCAGCGGCCTGGCGTGCGCCGTGCCCGATCAGAGCAAGTTCATCGGCATGCACTTTTTCAGCCCCGTGGAAAAAATGCCGCTGGTGGAAATCATCAAGGGCGCCAATACCAGCGACGAAACCCTGGCCCGCGGTTTCGATTACGTCCTGCAAATCAGGAAAACCCCGATTGTGGTCAACGACAGCCGCGGTTTCTTCACGTCGCGGGTGTTCGGCACCTTCACCAATGAAGGCATTGCCATGCTGGGCGAGGGCGTGAGCGCGGCGATGATCGAGACTGAGGCGCGCAAGGCCGGCATGCCGGTAGGACCGCTGGCGATCTCTGACGAAGTGTCCCTCAGCCTGATGAACCATATCCGTCTGCAAACCGCCAAAGACCTGCAAGCAGAAGGCAAACCGCTGACAGAACACCCGGCATTTGCCGTGATTGACTTGCTGCTCAATGAGTTCAAGCGTCCGGGCAAGGCTGGCGGTGGAGGTTTCTACGAGTATCCGGCGGGCGGCCAGAAACACCTGTGGCCTGAGTTGAAAACCCGCTTCGAGAAAGCCGACGGGCAGATCTCGCCGAAAGACGTGCGTGATCGCCTGCTGTTCGTGCAAGCCATCGAAACCGTGCGCTGTGTGGAGGAGGGCGTGTTGACCTCGACGGCGGATGCCAACGTTGGCTCGATCTTCGGCATCGGTTTCGCCGCCTGGACCGGCGGTGCACTGCAGTTCATCAACCAGTACGGCGTGCAGGACTTTGTGGCCCGCGCCCAGTATCTGGCCAAGCAGTATGGCGAGCGGTTCGCGCCACCCGCCTTGCTGCTGGAAAAAGCAGCCAAAGGGGAGGCGTTCTAAGGGAGAGATGATGCATTTCGGGGCTTGCCTTGTCACAGCGTTTCAAGGCAGGCTCTGGGGTGTGCATTATTCCCATCACGTGTCAGGTATTTTTTATGTCGTTACGCATCTGCATTCTGGAAACCGACCACCTGCGTCCGGAATTGGTTGACCAATATCAGGGCTACGGGCAGATGTTCAAACACCTGTTTTCGCAGCAACCGATTGCCGCCGAGTTCATGGTCTACAACGTGGTGCAGGGCGAATACCCAAGCGACGACCTGGCGTTTGACGCCTACCTGGTGACGGGCAGCAAGGCCGACTCCTTCGGCACCGACCCGTGGATCGAAACCCTCAAGACCTATCTGCTGACCCGCTATGAGCGCGGCGACAAGTTGCTGGGCGTCTGCTTCGGTCATCAGTTGCTGGCACTGCTGCTCGGTGGCAAGAGCGAGCGTGCGACCCAGGGCTGGGGGGTCGGCACCCACAACTACAAATTGGCTGCCAAGGCGCCCTGGATGAACCCGGTGCGCGAAGAACTGACGTTGCTGATCAGTCACCAGGACCAGGTCACGTCGCTGCCGGAGAACGCCACGGTCATCGCTTCCAGCGATTTCTGCCCGTATGCGGCCTACCACATCAACGATCAGGTGCTGTGCTTCCAGGGGCATCCGGAATTCATCCACGACTACTCCCGCGCCCTGCTTGAGATTCGCCAGCAGGCACTGGGTGAGCAGGTCTACTCCAAAGGTATCGCGAGCCTGGAACAGGAACACCACGGCACTACGGTGGCCGAGTGGATGATGCGGTTTGTCGCGCACAAGCCAGCAGCCAAAGCGGTTTAAAAGCTAGAAGCTTCGCGAGCAAGTCGGATCGCCGCACCGCCGCTCCCACATTGAAATGCGATCAACATGTGGGAGCGGGCTTGCTCGCGAATGGGGCAACCGGTTTTCACTGTGGGTACACGTCCTACAGCCAACCGGACTTCTTGAAACTCGCCCACAACCCCACACATCCCACCGTAATGAACCCCAGCACTCCGAAATACCCGTAGTGCCAGCTCAACTCCGGCATGTTCTGGAAGTTCATCCCGTAGATCCCCGCCACTGCCGTCGGGAAGGCCAGGATCGCCGCCCAGGCCGCAAACTTGCGTTGCACTACGCTCTGGCGTGAGGCCTCCAGCAGCACCCCGACCTCAATCGTCTGGCTGGCAATATCCGCCAGCGTCGTCAGGTCTTCCATCTGCCGCGTTACATGAATCTGCACATCGCGAAAGTACGGGCGCATGTTCTTGTCGATGAACGGGAAGCTCAGTCTCTGCAGTTCCTCTCCTATCTCGATCATCGGGGCCACATAACGACGCAAGCGCAAAACATCACGACGCAGGCCATGTAGCTTCTGGATGTCGTAATCATTCAGCGAGCCACATAACACATTGCCCTCCAGCACATCGATTTCCGCGTGAATGGCTTCGCCCATCGGCTGGTAGTTTTCGATCACGAAATCGAGGATGGCATAGAGTACGAAATCTTCCCCGTGCTCAAGCAATAGCGGACGCGCCTCACAGCGCTGTCGGACATGGGCGTAGGACGCCGAGTGACCGTTGCGCGCAGTAATGATGTAGCCATTGCCGGCAAAGATGTGCGTCTCGATGAACTTGAGTTTGCCTTCATCCCGGATGGGCGAATACGTCACGATGAACAGCGCATCGCCGAAGGTTTCCAGCTTCGGTCGGCTGTGCTTTTCCAGGGCGTCTTCAATCGCCAGTTCGTGCAGGTTGAACTGGCGTTGCAGGTTGTAGAGTTCCTCGGCGTTCGGCTCTTCGAGGCCGATCCAGACAAAGTGCCCGGGTTTTGCAGCCCAGGCTGCGCCTTCGTCGAGGGTGATATTGGTGACTCTCTTACCGGCGCTATAAACCGCTGAAGCAACAACTCTACCCATGATGGTGATTCACTTCTTTTGGCAGCTTTCAATTGGCAACAAATGCAATGGCAGTGTTGATCAGCTTAGCCTTGCAGTGTTTGAGAGTCAGTTAAATCTGCCGAGTTCTGGGTAAAGACTCGCAGGCAAAAGAAAACCCGCACCAGGCGGGTTTCTTTTTCAGGCGGCTTGCAGTTGCCGGTCCATCGATTCGATGCATTCACGCATCTGCTCGCGGCACTGGGCGATCAGCATGGGCATGTCGTCCAGGCTCAATCCGGCGGTGGGAATCGCCGGCAACGAACGAATCAGAATTTTCCCACTGCGCCAGCGGTTCAATCGCATGTGTTTGACGTAACTGCTGACACACACCGGGACGATCGGCACCCCGGCGGCAATGGCCATCTGGAAGGCGCCTTTCTTGAAGGGCAGCAAGTCCTCACCCAGGTTGCGTGTGCCTTCCGGGAAAACCCAGATCGAGGTGTCTTTGTTTTGCAGGGTGTGAGTGGTGGTCAGCATCGACTTTCGCGCCTTTTGCGCATTGCCACGGTCGATCAGCACATTGCCGGCCAGCCAGAACAATTGCCCGAACAGCGGCACCCATTTCAGGCTCTTTTTGCCGATGCACACGGTACGGCGGGGCACCACATTGCCAAACACAAACAGGTCGTAGTTGGACTGGTGATTGGCGATGATCACGCAGCTGTCAGGTTTATCCATCAACGGCCCGACTTCGGCCTTCACCCGCAAACGCAAAATACACATGGCCGGCCATGCGTACAGGCGTGCGCACAGACGGCTATTGTCCGGATTGAATGGCCGACACAGGCCGAGAATCACCCCCAGTACACCCGCCACGATAAAGTGCAGGCCCATCAATGACATACGGAACAAAAACAGCATTTACAGGCCCCACCGGGACAAAAGGTGGCGCAGTGTACGGATGTACACTGTTTTCGGCAATTACTGCCAGGGAGGTGGGAGATGGCTGATGTTTGAGCTGATGTTTCCGACTAATGGGTCAGATGCGGTCTAGAGCGATTACAGACGTTTAACACAGACATGTATGAAAAAGCCCGACACGACGGTCGGGCTTTTCTTTGCAGCAGATCCGGGCTTAACCCAGATGTTCCTGGTCCTGGATGATCGCGTTGTCCAGGGCCTCCAGCAGCGCTTTGCGCACTTTCAGTTTGGTGTTCTTGTGCGCGGTCATGTTGATCTTCTTCAACTGACGAGCCGCGGCCAGTGCCGCGCCTTGCAGTTCTTCAGGCGAGACCACGACATCAAGGAAGCCGGCCGCCACGGCGCCTTGTGGATTGAACATCTCACCGTTGACCACCGAACGCTGCAACGCCACTTTGTTCAAGCGGTCACGGGCAATCTCGATGCCCGCGTGGTGCATGGTCATGCCGATCTGCACTTCGTTCAGGCCAATGCTGAACGCACCTTCTACGCCGATGCGATAGTCGGCCGACAACAGCAGGAACGCGCCCTTGGCCACCGCATGTCCCGGGCATGCCACGATCACCGGGAAGGGGTGCGACAGCAGGCGGCGGGCCAGGGTCGAGCCGGAGGTCACCAGTGCCACGGCTTCTCTAGGGCCGGCCGTCATCACCTTCAGGTCATAACCACCAGAGAGAATGCCCGGCTGGCCGGTAATGATCACCACCGCACGATCAGTCACGGCCTGATCCAGCGCAGCGTTGAACGCGGCAATCACATCCGGGGAGATGGCATTGACCTTGCCATTGCTCAAGGTCAGGGTCGCGATACCGTCTTCGAGATGGTAGGAAATCAACTCACTCATGACGCTATTCCTTTCAATAAAGTTGGGCAGACGTTACCCACCGCCGCAGGCCAGGTAAAGCGCTGTGACTGACCCGCCAGTCACCCTTTGCCCGCCCGCCAAGCGTAGCCCGCCGTGCCTGCCGCGCATTCCCCTCTATATAGAAGAGGGCACGAAGCCGGAGATTGGCCGGTTTGCCATGGCCCGGAGCGACCGGAAACGCTGAATCGCGTTAACCGCATGAAAATTCTGAAAAAAATGTTTGCCATCGGAAAAGCTTTCGACTACATTAGCGCGCCTCGACAGACAGAACTTGTTTGAAGAGATACGGTGAAGTGTCCGAGTGGCTTAAGGAGCACGCCTGGAAAGTGTGTATACAGGAAACTGTATCGAGAGTTCGAATCTCTCCTTCACCGCCACATTTATACGAAAAAGCCCTGATTATTCAGGGCTTTTTCGTTTCTGCGTTTCTGAAAAAACTCCAGCCCGGCAAATCATTCCATCAGGGATGAAATGGATTGTCGCCCCGTGCCCAATATTTGCCTCACATCCTGGTAGCGATCCGCGAGAATGTTTACCCTGGCATTGCCCAGGATTGCAGCGTGTAGCCCTCCTGGCTCAACTCGGCGCGTACCTCTTCCAGCAGGCTTTCCAGCTGTGCCGGGTCGGAATAGGTACTGGTTGGAATCTGTTTGCGACAAATGTGAGTGCTGGCCCGGTCGATGACAGTCAGACTCAGTTCACCATTACCGCCTTGCGCAGCCCAGGCGACGCATTGAAAAGGTTCGAATGCGTGGCCGGCAATCAAAAGTGCTTCGTTGATGCGCAACGCGGTGCTCATGGGGCCTCTCTCCTTGTACCGAAACAAATGATCCGCAGTTGACCTGCTGCATGAAGTCATGCAGCAGGGAATTTCAGGCTTTCATTGCTTTACATAACTGCCTGGCGCCGGCTCCAGAGGCGGGAATTTGTCATTCCCTATGTGCGCAACCGCTGGTTGGCGCTCGCCGGAGTGTCCCGCCAGCCAGTTGAACCAATCATTCCACCAGCTACCGGGTTGCTGCTCAGCATTCTTGAACCAGGTCTCCGGGTTTTTCGTGACCCGATTATTGGTCCAGTAATGGCGCTTCTGCTTGGCCGGTGGATTGATGACGCCGGCGATATGCCCTGAAGCTCCTAATACAAAACGCTTGGCCCCGGAGAGCAGGTTGGTGCTGGCGTAGGCGCTTTTCCAGGGCACGATGTGATCGTCATGGGTGGCGAGGATGTAAGCGGGAGCGTCAATTGCACGCAAATCAAGCTTGACCCCACAGCACTCCAGCTCGCCAGATTTCAAATCGTTCTGCAGATAGGTGTGGCGCAGATACCAGCAGTACATCGGCCCCGGAAGGTTGGTGCTGTCGTTGTTCCAGAACAGCAGATCAAGCGGGATCGGCTTCTGCCCCTTGAGGTATTTGTCGACGTTGTAGTTCCACCACAGTTCGTTGGGGCGCAGTAGGGAAAAGGTATTGCCCATGTCCTCACCACGAAACAGACCGATGGGACCCTTCATGCCGCCGATGGTGCGTTCTCGATAGGCCACCAGTTCTTCGTCGACGAATATGTCGATGGGGCCGGTATCCAGGTAGTCAAGGAACGTGGTGAACAGGCTCACGCTGGCGATTTCCCTGTCGCCGCGTGCAGCAAGTACTGCCAGCGCCGTGCTCAGCAGGGTGCCGCCGATGCAGAAGCCCACGCAATTGAGTCGCTGCTCGCCACTGATATTGCGGGTCACCTGCAAGGCGTCGATTACCCCGTGCTCAATCAGGTCATCCCAGGTAGTGCCAGCGTGTTCCTCGTCAAAGTTGCGCCAGGACATCAGGAATACGGGATGTCCCTGTTCCAGCAGGTGGCGGACCATCGAGTTGTCCGGGCGCAGATCAAGGATGTAGTACTTGTTGATCGATGGAGGTACGACGAATACCGGGTGTCGGTACTGGGTTTCGCTTTGCGGGTAGTACTGAATTAGCTGGAATAGGTGATTCTCAAAGACGATTTCGCCGGGGGTGTTAGCCAGATCGACGCCAACCTTGAAGGCGTCGCTATCACACTGGCGCATTTTGCCTTCGTTCATGTCGCTGGCCAGATGCTGCATACCTGTGAGCAGGCTGGCACCTTGAGTCTCAACCACACGCTGGAGCGCATCAGGGTTACTGACCAGGAAATTGCTTGGCGCACTGGCGGCAATGGCTTGCTCCACCAGATAGCGCAGGCGTTGGCGCGGTTTTTTTTCGTCGATCAGCAGCTTGTCGAGCAGTTTCAGGAGAAAGCTTGCGTTGAGCAGGTAAAACGCAGCGAGGGAGCCGAACAGTGGCTCGCTCCAGTTGCCGCTGGAGAAGCGTCGATCATCGAAGCTGAAGGGTTGGCCGGTCAGCAGTTTTTGGCCGAGTTGGCCCCATTGAACCTGGTAGTCCGCTTGAAGGCTGTCCAGGGTTTCGCGAGGTAACTCGAACCAGGCGCCGTGCTCATGCCCGGAAAACCACGGATTAGTGCTGACCCATAGACGTAATTGTTGCACTGCAAAGGAAGCGATGAACGGAACCTGGCCTGACCAATAGGTTTTGAATGTATGCGCGTTGTTGTCCATAAAGTTCCTTGCCCATACAGATGAGCCGGGCAGAAAAAAACCGCGCTTTGCCGGACTCCGGCGTAGCGACGGCAGGCATGCGGTAGCGTTGTCTGACGCCAATCTGATGCGCGGAACAAGGATCCCAAGTCCGCGCATGGGCTACTCAGATGCTGTGGGTTAGCGCTCGATAGCCAGGCCGACGCCTTGTCCGCCACCGATGCACAAAGTGGCCAGTCCCTTCTTGCCGTCGCGACGGATCAGCTCGTGCACCAGCGACACCAAAATCCGTGCCCCCGACGCGCCGATCGGATGGCCAAGGGCGATCGCGCCGCCGTTGACGTTGACTTTGCTGGTGTCCCAACCCAACTCTTTGCCAACCGCCAGTGCCTGGGCGGCGAAGGCTTCGTTGGCTTCGATCAGGTCCAGGTCCTCGACGCTCCAGCCGGCCTTTTGCAGGGTCAGGCGTGTAGCCGGGACAGGGCCGATGCCCATGATCGACGGGTCTACACCGGCGCTGGCATAGGCTTTGATCCGTGCCAGTACCGGAAGGCCGAGCGCTTGTGCTTTAGCGGCGCTGGCCAGCAACAGTACGGCAGCACCATCGTTGAGGGTCGAAGCGTTACCGGCGGTCACGCTGCCGTCTTTCTGGAATGCCGGTTTGAGTTTCGCCAAGGCTTGGGCAGTACTGTCGACACGCGGCTGTTCGTCGGTGTCGAAGACCAGTGGTTCGCCCTTGCGCTGAGGAATCAGGATCGGGGTGATTTCGCTCTGGAAGCGCCCGCCCTCAATGGCTGCTGCGGCTTTCTGTTGCGAGGCGGCAGCGAAGGTATCCTGTGCTTCACGAGAGATCTCGTACTTCTGCGCCAGATTCTCAGCGGTGATACCCATGTGGTAGTCGTTGAAGGCGTCCCACAGGCCATCCTGGATCATGCTGTCTTGCAGTTGCGCATGGCCCATACGCAAGCCGGTGCGTGCCTTGGGCAGAACGTAGGGGGCCAGACTCATATTTTCCTGACCGCCAGCGATTACCAGTTCCGCGTCGCCGCAACGGATTGCCTGGACGGCAAGATGGACCGCCTTGAGACCGGAGCCGCAGACCTTGTTCAAGGTCAGGGCAGGGGTGGTGTGTGGCAAGCCAGCCTTGATCGCTGTCTGGCGTGCCGGGTTCTGCCCAGCGCCGGCAGTGAGTACCTGGCCGAGGATCACTTCATCAATTTGAGCAGCATCGATACCCGTCTGCTCCAGCAAGCGGCGAATCACTGCGGCACCCAGTTCGGTCGCGGGAATTGCAGACAAAGCACCCTGGAAACTGCCAATGGCGGTACGAGTAGCGGCAACGATTACGACTTCGTTCATGCGTGACCTCATGGAAAAGACAAAATTCGTCGAGCAAACCAGGGCATTCATGCCCTGGTCAGGGTTACTGCATGTTCATGCCGCCGTTTACCGAGAAATCGGCACCGGTGCTGTAGGCGGACTCATCGGATGCCAGCCAGGCCACGATTGAGGCGATCTCTTCGGGTTGGCCAAGGCGACCAACCGGAGTTGCTGCGATCATGCCTTCGAGAATGTCCGGGCGAATTGCCGCGGTCATGGAGGTCTGGATGTAGCCTGGGGATACGGTATTGACGGTCACGCCCTTGCCGGAGACTTCCCGGGCCAGTGCCATGGTGAAACCATGGATGCCAGCCTTGGCGGCGGAGTAGTTGGTCTGGCCGAACTGGCCACGCTGACCGTTGATCGAGGAGATATTGATGATCCGCCCCCAGCCTTTGGACAACATGCCTTCAATGACCTGCTTGGTGGTGTTGAACAAGCCCGTCAGGTTGGTCCCGATCACGCTGTTCCAGTCTTCCGGGGTGAGCTTGCGAAAAGACGCGTCGCGGGTGATGCCGGCGTTGTTGACCAGCACATCGATCGGGCCGAATTGTTCACGAGCCATCTCGAAAGCCTTGCGGGTTGACTCCCAATCGGTGACGTCGCCATAGATGAATTCGAACTCGTAACCCGCCTCCAGTTGGCTGGCGCGCCAGTCGTTCTTGCGGCTGGAATCGGAGCTGCAGCCTACGATTACCTTGAATCCTTCCTTGTATAGACGTTGGCTGATTGCCGTACCGATACCGCCCATACCACCCGTTACCAAAGCAATGCGACTACGCGATTCCATACATCTACTCCATTTTTTTGCGCTGCAGGAGAGAAGATTGTTCGATATCGACGGGCCGTGCGGAAGTGTTTGAAGGTGACGTTCTCCTGTCCATCGGTGCCACGCGGGTGTTTTGGCCTGCTGGCAAAAAAATGAGAAGTACCCATACTTGGATCAACTCTTAAAACTCAATGGATAGTTAATATTCCTGAAACACTGTTGAAATATGTTCAGTGCATGTCAGTATCGGCTCCGGACAGGACGTTCGGTTCCATTGGTCAATGAGGACGCCATGTATAGAATGAGTTCGGGTTATGCCAGCATGCTGGCGAATACGTTTTTGGCCCAAGGACTGGATCTTGCTGGTCTGTGCCGCGAGGCGGGACTGGATGTCGGGTTCGTGGGTAGACCAGGAGCATTCTGCGAGCGAAGCATTATCTATCGTCTTTGGGACTTGGCTGCTCAGGCTTCGGATGATCTGAATATCGGTTTGAAAGCCTACGGGGAATTCCATCCCAGTAGTTTTCAGATCGTGGGCTACACGATGATGTCCAGTTCGAATCTGAAAAGAGCGCTTGAACGTCTGGTTCGTTTCAGCCCGTTGATTGGTACCGGATTCAGCCTTTTCCTTGTCAAGGAGCAGCAGCATTACCGATTGGCCAGTCTCGATCATCAGCAACATGGCTCGGTCAAACCCCGGCAATACACGGATGCAGCCTTGGCTTCGCTGCTGGGTTTCTGCCATTGGCTGGCAGGTGGCAAGTCACCGCAACCGTTGAGTGTGGAGTTCACTTATCCCGAACCTGAAGACACGTCGGAGCATCAGCGGCTTTTTGGCTGTCCGCTGAGTTTCGGGGCGGCTTATGACAGCATCTTGTTCGATGGCCAGGAGCTTCTGAGTCCATTGAGCATGGCCAACGAGGCGTTGGCCACACTCCATGACAGTTTTGCCGAGGCTCAATTGGACCTGTTGTCCGGTTACTCTATGGTTGGCAGGATTCGCGCGCTGATTACCGAGCGCTTGAGCCAGGGGCAAGGCCAAGGGCAATGTGATATGGAATCGATTGCGGCGGCACTGAATATCAGCAAGCGAACGCTTCAACGCGGCCTTGAGAAGGATGGCACGCAATTCAAGGACGTCCTGAACGATGTGCGTCGGCAGATGGCTGACTTCTATTTGCGCCATTCTCATTTCAACATGAAGCATGTGACTTACCTGCTCGGCTTTCATGATCACAGCAGCTTCCATAAGGCATGCACCCGTTGGTTCGGTATGACCCCCGGTCAGTATCGAACCGACGAGTTGTCGCCTGTGGTCGAAAAAGTCGCGCGGGTCCGATCCATGAACCTCATCGGTCTGTCCAGAGATCATAAGGTCGCAGGCTTCACCGAACGGATTCACCGCTAATCCCTTGTGAGGGGTCATTGAGGCTTGGGGCCTGTTGTACCTTTGCTCGCTTTGCGCTTCGGGGCTTTAACTACGATGGCGGGAGCGGGCAGTGGTGTAATCTGCGGCGCCGCAGGTGGCTGCGAAGGGGGCTCCTGCGCGATGACAACTGTTTCACCGGGTGGTTGGGTCAGGCTGAAACCTGGCAGGGGGACTTCGAGCAGCACGTGCAGTTCACGCCAGAATTCGCCTTCAGCTCCAACGGTCGCCAGCAGTTCAGGCATCAATTGCCCAACGGCTGTCAGGACCTGTTGGCGTTCCTTTGCCTCAGGTAGCAACAAGGGCAAGCTGCGCAAGCTTTCTTGCGGGTGGGCGAAAACCAGCAGGTTCTGCAATCGGATGGCTTCGCGCAGGGCCGTGGGCTCATTGCTGTAGTCCTGGACCAGCAGGTGCACCTGCTGGATCAGCTTCTCGATGCTTTCCTTGCCCGCCTTGTCGCTGTCGCGGCCCAGCAAAAACAGAATCCGCACCAATGCTTCCAGGGGGCCGCCATGAGGCAGAGCATCCTGCAAGCGTTCGATCAGGGCCTGGTCCAGCTGGTCGGCATGTGCCTGGAGATTTCGCACAGGCTTGTTGCTGGTGAGGGCACTCAGTGCGCCGTAAATACCGTAAAAACACAGCTCCTGAGTGGCGTCACGCACATCGCGATAAGCATTCAGAGCGTCTTGCATCTGGTTGGAAAACAACGCTTGCCAGGCCAGCAACGGGTTGTCTTTGCGTGCAGGATGACGATCATTGCTCACTTGGGAGGCGGTCCCGGCTAACCACCACAGCGCCGGATTCAGGCTGCTCCATAGCACTTGCTGCTGATGGAAGGGGTGCGCCCTGCGCAACAGTTCGGCAATTGGCTCGTTGACGATCTGACGCAGCCACGGACGTATGAACCCGTCGTAAAACGCGCTGTTGATTTCAGAGGCGCGCTCCACCAGAGAGAATTCGCGATCGTCATCACGGGCCGGCTCGACGTCATCATGGATATCGGCGATTCGCCTTGATTCGAAACGCACTCGGTATTGCATGTCATCGCTGCCTGAGGAGGTTGGCAGATCGTCAATCAACATTTCATACAGTCCCGCCGGCAGCGCCTTGATGGTTTCGACCGCGCCGAGCATCCCACGGTGTTCGCGCCGCGCCACTTTGCCGGAAACAAAAATCCCCAAATGGCCGATGCTGGCGTGCCGCAGGTAGACGATGGTGCGTCCTGCGTCATGCAAAGCGAGATCGCTGGGATAAACATCGGCGATCCAGTTCAATGCCTGCTGGGGAGGGGTGATGTTGTCTCCGTAGGAACAGAACACCACCACCGGTACTTCGATCCGTTTCAGGTCAATGCCACTGTTCTTGCGGCCGAGACCGCCGGACAATTGGTTGCCGATGAAAAGGTCATCGACAATCCTCTCAATCTCTTCGCCATTGAGCAGGGTCGGGCTGCCCCACCAGCGTTCGAAGTCGAGGAAGCGCGTAGCCTCGCTGTCGACCTGGCTGAACAACTGGTAGTACTTGGCCCAATAGGTGTTGGCCGGGTCCAGGTTTTCGAAATTGCTGACCAGCCAGGTACCGTCAAAGCGGCCATTGCCCAAGTCGCTGCCCAGGCGAGCCATCCAGCCGCCACCCAGCAGGCCTCCGGTATAGCGCATCGGATTGCGTCCATTGACACCGGCCCAGTATGACAAGGGGGCACCATTGATAATGATCAATCCCGGCAGTTCCGGTCGTGTTGCAGCCAGTCCCATCAACGCCCAGCCCGCCTGGCAGTTACCGATGATGATCGGCTCGCTGTTGGTCGGGTGACGGGCGCTGATGACTTCGATGAACCGGGCCTGGGCTTCGACGATATCGGCCAGGGTTTGCCCAGGCTGTGGCGAGTGACTGAAAGAGATGAAATAGGTGGGGTGGCCGGCTCTGAGGCTTTCACCTAATACCGAATCCTGTTTGAAGCCGCCGATTCCCGAGCCGTGGCCGCCGCGTGGGTCAATGATGATCACCGGCTGGCCATTGCTGTCGATTCTTTGCTCTGGTCCGGGGAGGATTCGCAACAGTGAATAGTTGACCGGGCGTGGGAGGTCGGAGCCGGCGACCAGGGTTTCATGATCGAACTTGAGCAGCAGAGGATACCCGGCGCGTTCATGGGCCAGCGTATTGTCGCCGCGCTGGCGCAGGGTGTCCCAGAACAGCAGGCTGCGTTGGCCGAGGTCGGTGAAGTATTCCTGCCAGTCAGTGGGCGTGGGTTGTCTGAGTTGACCCCGCTTCAGGGGCGCGAGGGTTTTTTCCTGGCGCTGGCGCAAAGCATCAAGGACGTTCAGGGTGTTGAGGTGCTGCAGATGACTCAGGTGTTCGAACAGGCCGCGTTGAGAGGAGGGTTTTTCATATTGCGATGCAATAATATCTTCCTGGCCCATGGTGATCTCCTGGCGTTATGCATGAGAAGCAGCTGCCTGCGCCTCTTTAGTAAAGAGGGCTTGGCTGGCTGTTCGATGTTAGGAGTCTATAGCGAATGGAGGCAGGAGAAGAAATATTTTTGTGCGCTGCACAAAAAGTCATTGCCAAACGAATTTGTGCGCTGCAATATTAAGGCTAACGCGATGACCGGCAGGATCGCTATCGCGTCCTCAGGCCCATGTCGGCTTTTCAGAATCAGGAGATTCAAGCATGTCTTTTTTCAACTCGGAAAAATTGCAAGACGCTCAGAAAGCCAACCTCGACCTCCTGCAGCAAATCAGTGGCAAAGTCTTCGCCAGCGTTGAACAGCTCACCCAATTGCAGTTCAAGACTCTGCAGGCCTCCACCGAGGAGCAGTTCGACGGCATTCGCAAGCTGCTGGCAGTCCGTGATCTACAAGGGCTCGCTGAGCTCCAGACTTCTTTCACCCAGCCAAATGTGCAAGCCGAACGCCTGGCTGAGTTCAATCGCCAAGTGCAAGCGTTGATTGTCGGCACTCACTCGGAAATCGCCAAACTGACCTCGCGTCAGGTCGAAGTGGGCACCCAGCAGGTGCAAGAGTTCGTTGAAGTGATCAGCAAGAATGCACCGGCTGGCTCCGAGCCTGTTGTGGCCGCGTTCAAGTCGTCGCTGGCGAATGCCGGTACCGTTTTTGAAAGCGCACAGAACGCCGTAAAACAGGCTGCTGACGTTGCCCAGAGCGGTTTTGACGCAGCGACCGCCGCAGCCGGCAAAACCGCTCCTGGTGCCAAGGCTACAAGCGGTAACAAGTAAGTCACATTAGGGCGGTTACACTGATGGCGATGGGTTTACTCCCCATCGCCATTTTTTTTCGGCCCGCCACCGGCACCTGGCTTGCCTGGTGGCATGCCGCCGAACAGGCCGAAGAGGTTCTGAGTGTTCAGGTAGAGGTTTTTTGACTGGTCGACATACTGGCGCATCAAATCCTGCATGACCGGTGCTTGCTGGTGCATGAACTTGCTCCAGGCTTCAGAGGACTGAGCGCCGGTCTGGGACTGGATGTCGATGACCGTCTGGATGCTTTTATCCAGGTAGCTGCCGAGGACGCTCTGGTAGGGACCGTAGAACTGGATAATCCCCATGAGCATCTCGCTGGAGAATATCGGCTCACCGCCACTTTCGGCTTCCAGAATGACCTGCAGCAAAATACTTCGGGTCAGATCCTCGCCAGTCTTGGCGTCGACCACCTCGAACGGAATTTTATCGACGACCAATTGGCGTATATCCGCAAGGGTCAAATGACTGCTGGTGTGCGTGTCATACAGACGGCGATTCGGGTACTTCTTGATCAGACGGGTGGTGTTCCGACTGTTATCTGTCATGCGGGGCTACTCACAGCAAATCTGATTTGCAGGCATCTTATCTTACTCTGACCACTGCCACTCCAATGCGTCGCCTCACGCGGCACGCGCTGGGTGGTCAGCGTAAGAGCTTTCTCCATCTTTTGAGTGCTGAGCTTGCGAGGCTGGCCACTTCGAGGCAGGGCCGTTCAATCTCTCAAGTGGATAAGCGGCGTTTTTTTACGCACGCGTTAGAGGCTTCTCCCGCGCATCAGCGATGTCATTCGCGGTTGCTAAATCTTGTACGGTATCATGATGTAATACCGCTAATAATAAACAACTCAGCACCCTCAAAGCCTTATTTCCAAGACCCACCCCGGCCACCTTGGAGTGGTCCCGCATTGAATCCTTGTTCAGCGCTGCAGGGGCCATAACCATCGAAGGTAATGGATCGCGGGTACGTTTTGAACTGAACGGAGTGGTCGCCACCTTCCACCGGCCCCACCCCGACAAAGAAGCCAAGCCCTATCAGATGCGTGACGCCCGGGCTTTCCTTGAGCAAGCAGGAGTTACCCCGTGAACGTAATGAACTACAACGGCTATTCAGCCCGGATCGAGTACAGCGACGAAGACGGCCTGTTCGTCGGCCACATTGCGGGCATCAAGGATGTTGTCGGGTTTCACGGCGAGTCAGTCAAAGAACTTCGCAACGCATTCGAAGAGGCCGTCACCGATTATCTGGAGACTTGCGCCAAACTCGGCCGCACCCCACAGAAACCCTATTCAGGCCATCTCAGTCTGCGCCTGGCCCCAGCCCTTCACGCGACGGTTGCTGTGAAAGCTCAGTTAGCCCACAAAAGTATCAATCAGTGGGTTGCGGATGTTCTTGATCGCGAGGCGCATGCTTAAGCAGTGAACAAGCCGATCCGGCTGTAGACTGCCCAATTTCTTCGAACGGAATCGACATCATGCTCCATCCTCGCGCCAGCTTTCGCGGCGCAGCCAAGCTCATCACGGCTGTGTCGATAGTTGCCACGTCATCACTGGCCCTCGCATCCGCCCCTGCAACTTTTCCCGACGCTGAAGCCAGTGACCCCGCCAAACTCGGCTGGATGGTCGGTTCGCCACCCCCTGCTGATCGCACCGTGCGATTTGAAGACGGCAGCTATTTCCAGTTCCCGGCAATGCGCTGGAGTGTTGCGAATTTCCGGCAATTGATGCCGACGATCAACGTTTCACGCGGCCTGGGTGCTCCGGTTCCTCTGGAGATAGCACTACGCAAGGATATCGACGGGATCAGTTTCGTCCCCCTTGGCGCCAGGGCGCCGATGACCTGGGAGCAATCCCTCGCGGCCACTTACACCGATGGCATTGTGGTGATGCACCGCGGGAAAGTTGTCTACGAACGTTACTTCGGCGTGTTGAAGCCGGACGGCCAGCACGCTGCGATGTCCGTGACCAAGTCTGTGATCGGCACGCTGGGCGCCATGTTGGTGGCGCAGGGGCGCATCGATGCTGGCAAGCAGGTCGCCGAATATGTGCCGGAGCTGACGGATTCTGCGTTTGGCAGCGCCACGGTACGGCAGGTGCTCGACATGACCACGGGCCTCAAATACAGCGAGGACTACGCGGACCCGGATGCCGAGGTCTGGGCCCATGCCAGGGCAGGCAACCCGTTGCCCAAACCCAAGGGTTATGGGGGCCCTCGCAGTTACTACGAATTTTTGCAGACGGTGCAACCGCAAGGTGAGCACGGCAAGGCGTTCGCCTACAAAACCGTCAACACCGACGTGTTGGGCTGGGTCATTGCCCGTGCCACCGGTCGCAATGTTGCACAACTGCTGTCGGAGAACATCTGGAGCCGGTTGGGTGCCGAACAGGACGCCTGGTTCACCGTGGACTCCATCGGCACGCCGTTCGCCGGTGGTGGCCTGAATACGGGGTTGAGGGATCTGGCGCGTTTTGGCGAGATGCTGCGTAACGGCGGTCGGTTCAACGGTCAGCAGATCGTGCCAGAGGCAGTGATCAACGATATCCGTGGCGGCGGTGATAGGCAGGCTTTCGCCAAGGCGGGGTACACATTGCTCAAAGACTGGAGTTACCGGTCGATGTGGTGGGTGACGGACAAGGAGGGCGGGGCATTCATGGCGCGTGGGGTCCATGGGCAGCGCATCTATGTCGACCCGAAGGCCGAGATGGTCATCGTCCGCTACGCATCCCATCCGGTGGCCGGCAACTCGGCCAATGATCCCGTCACTTTGCCGGCGTTCGATGCGTTGGCTGAATATCTGAACAGGAAGGAGCACCCATGATCATCACCACGACCCACTCTATCGAAGGCCGGCAAATTACCGCCTATCTGGACATCGTCAGCGCCGAGTCGGTGCAAGGGATCAACGTTGTTCGAGACGTATTTGCCGGCATGCGCGACTTTTTCGGTGGGCGCTCCCAGACACTGGAACGAGCGTTGAAAGAAGCACGCATTCAGGCCACCGATGAGATCAAGGAGCGGGCGCAGGCGCTTCAGGCGGACGCGGTGGTCGGGCTTGATTATGAGATCAGCATGCCGGCCGGCAGGGGCGGGATGGTCGTGGTGTTTGTGACCGGGACTGCGGTCAAGTTGAGGTGAAAGCTGAGAAGCCATTCGTCGGTCACGGAGAAAGCCGAACGGCAGGTCCGTTAGTGACCGGCTAGTCTCAAAAACCTTGGCGATCGATATTACTTCAGGCAAAGGGCTTGCCGATGTCGATCGCGCTTTTTGAAAGGGGTGAAGAGATGGCTGATCCGTATATCGAGGACGATGGCGCAGAATTTCCGATCAACAATTCCGTGCGGTGTGGTCAGACCCAGTATGTGGCCAGTTTCGGCGAGGACCAGACTGAGGTCGACAAGATCAAGACCAGGGCGTGCCGGGTATTGAAGGGCAAATTTTTACCCAAGGTGACAGCGCCGGTCAGGAAGTAACCGAGCGTCAGGCAGACCCCGTTATAGAGCGGGGTTTTTCATGCCTGAAAAGTTTTATGACAATTTTTTTGAAAAGGGTGATTTTTCACAAACTTTTCACAGCTCCCTCCTTAATCTCGACTCATCCGTTAGAAAGCAACACCTGGCCCGTTTCCCCAGCGGGCTTTTTTTTGTCCGTCATAAAACCTTTTTCAAAAATGCTGTCCAACCGTCGCCAATCGCGAAGTTGGACCGGCGTGCTGGACTTTATCCGCGCAAAAGCATTCAATCTCGCCCCCTTTTTTGTGTACCCCTATTTTTTGAGGTTTTTGTCATGCGTTTAACACTGCCTGCTCTGGTTCTGGGGCTTCTGGTTGCTCAAGGTGCAATGGCTGGTGACGGCACTGCCGCGCTGGGCGGTGGCTTGGGCGGCGCGTTGGGTAACGTGGTCGGCCAGAAAATGGGCGGCAGCACTGGCGCAGCGATTGGTGCGGGCGTTGCTGGCGCGGCGGGCAGTGCAGTTGCCGCCAAAAAAGGTCATCGCACCAGCGCTGCTATCGGTGGCGGTGTTGGCGCGGCCGGTGGTTCGGTGATCGGCAATAGCCTTGGCGGCAAGTCCGGTGCCACCATCGGTGCAGGCCTGGGCGGTGCGTTGGGCGGCGGCGTAGGCAGCAACCTGGCCAATGGTCACAAGCGTCACTGATCCTGATTCGGATTTGAACAAAGCCCGGCTTGATGCCGGGCTTTTTCATTTATGAACGTTTCACGCCGCAGCAACTCAAATCTTCCATACCCTGGAAGAATGCGAGGCGTGCCATGAACCCGAAAGCCAACGGCAAAAAAAAAGGAAGCCTGAATGCTCGACTATTGATGGTGCCTGCGATTGTTTTTGGATTGCTGGTCTCTCAGGTGGCGCTGGCGGGAGGTAATGGAGATGCCGCGGTAGGCGGTGGTCTTGGTGGGGTGCTGGGCAACGTTGTCGGTGGCCAGGTGGGAGGCAGTACGGGCGCAGCGATTGGTGCAGGTGTCGGCGGAGCGGCCGGTAGTGCCATTGCCGCGCCCAAGCGCAGTCGCACCGAGGCGGCGGTAGGCGGTGGTTTGGGCGCGGCGGGTGGATCGGTGGTCGGCAACAGTCTTGGCGGCTCGACCGGATCGGCCATCGGGGCCGGTATTGGCGGTGCAGCCGGCGGTGCGGTCGGCAATGATCTGGGGAGTGACAGTGGCCATTCCCATCCCGGTAAAGGTTATAAACACTCGAACAAGCACCACAAAAAGCATCACTAGTTGAGCGAGGCATCCCATGACTGCAAAAAGTGAAGGCAAGGAAGAAAAGGGCCCGAGCGGACTGCCATCCATCAACGATCCCGGCAATGAAGATCCGGGATCGTTGATGGATGATGCGACGGTGCCGCTTAACGATGCTGATGATTTGGGCGATGTGGGGAATATCGAGTTTGAAGATGAGGAAGAGGACGAAGATTGATCGAGACGTGCTGGCGGATTGACCGGTTGTCCAGTCCTCGCCAGGTCGTGGCCTGCAATTCAGGTCACACGAGAGGTGCGATATGAAGATTGACCGGAACGTCCCCGACGTTGATGAAACACCGGAGTATCCGCTGCCGTCGCCTACCGACTCCTTGAGCCGCGACCAACGACCGCCGGACGATGATGATGCAGGTGTGGAGCTGGTTCCGAGCGACGAGGATATTGAGGCCGATCCAGAAGAACGGGACGATGGCGCGGGTGAGTCAGCCATTACGAAGCGACAGTGAGCAAGCCCGGGTCCCGATGACTTCTTTAAGGTGTCGATCCGAGGGATTCAAAACCGGTTCAAAAAAATCCCGGGGCTCCCGTGAGTTTCCGCGATACACGTATTTATTTGACGGTGTTGGGGAGGGCACATCAGGCTCCCCCTCATCAACCTTTGCCCCTCCCTCTCCATACGGCGCCGAGCATCCCGGCTGGTTCGCGTGCGGGCAATTCCCGCTCGACCCCAACGGATCCACCCACCCCGTTGGGTTTCGGGTGTACCGATACGGGTTCAACCCTCCGGCCAACTTGACCGGATCCGGCGTCAGATAACGACCGATGTCCGGATGGTAGTAGCGATGCCGGTTGTAGTGCAGGCCGCTCTCCGCGTCGAAGTATTGCCCCTGAAACCGTAGCGGCTGTTCGAGTCGTTCGCCGTCGCCGTGGCTCACTTCGCGGAGTTTGCCGTGGGCGGTGTACTTGGCCGACCAGACGATAGCACCGCCGTAGCTGGTCAGGTCCTGCGGGGTGCCGAGGTGGTCGAGTTGGAAGTAGAACGGGCAGGCGTCTGCCCGGCCTTTGCCGTCGAGCAGCGCCAGCGGGCGGAAGCAGCCGGGTTCGTAAACGTAACTGCGGTAGTGCCGGGGAGCGCTTTCGGAGATGAGCTGGTCGCCTTGCCAGAAGAATTGCGTGGTCTGGCCGTCGACGGTTTTGCGGATGCGTCGGCCGAAGGCGTCGTAGCGGTAGCTGACACTTTTACCGTCCGGGTTGCGGACGCCGATCAGGCGGTGCTGGCTGTCGTAGGAGTATTCGGTGACCTGGGTCGGCGTACCGCGGCGTTCGCGGACCAGGTTGCCGAAGGCGTCGTAGTCATAGTGGCTTTCGTAGCGGCAGCGCAGTCGGTTGCCCTGGAGCACGCACGGGCCCGGGCGGTCGTGAATCAGCAGGTTGCCGGCCGGGTCGTGGGTGAAGTTCTCCGCGAACTGGTCGCGGGGGTGGCGTACGCCGGTCAGGCGGTCGAGCGCATCGTATTGATAGTGGCGTTGGCCGTGACGGCTGTCGGCAATCTGCAGGAGATTGCCCTTGGCGCTGTAGGCATACTCGCGGCGGTACAGCGGTCGTTGCTTTTGGCTGACGGTATGGGCTTGCAAACGGCCCTGCTCGTCGTAGGCATAATCGCTGAGCAGCAGGCCCTGTTGGCGTTGCTGTTCGCGCCCGCCGACAAAACGATGGCTGGTCAGACGCGTACCGTTGAGGTCGATGGCAGTCAGGGCGCCGCCCCGGGCACGGTGGTAATCGAGCACACAGCCGTCCGGCAGGCGCAGGCGCTTGAGCCGACCGCAGGTGTCGTAGCCATAACGCAGGGTGCTCCAGCCCTGATGCTCGGTGATCAGCCGGTCCAGGCGGTCGTATTCGAACTCCAGCGGATGGTCCTGGCCGTCGTCGACGCTGACCAGCCGCCCGAGGCTGTCGTAGCGGTACTCGACCTTGATCCCGTCGGGCAGGGTCTTGAGCAATAAACGTCCGGCGCTGTCGCGTTGGTACTGCGTGACGAGTTGCGCACCGTCGTCGCCGAACTCGGTTTTCTCCAGCAACTGGCCATTGCGGTCATAGGCATACGCGGTACGACGGCCATCGAAGCCGGTTTCCTGTCGGATCAATCCGCCCGGCGTGTAGTCCAGCCGATAGGTGTCGCCGACCTCGTTTTCGATCTCGGTGAGCAACAATTGCGCATGGTCGTAGCGGTACTTCAGCGCGCTGCCTTCGGGGTTGATCCGGCGGCTGACCAAGTGCAGGTCGTCGGCGTATTCGTAACGGGTCACCCGTCCCAGTTCGTCGGTTTCGGCGGTGACCTGGCCGTAGGCGTTGTAGCGATAGGCGCGTCGGGCGCCGGTGGGCAGCGTGATCCGGCTCAGTCGGCCCACCGCGTCCCACTCATAGCCGGTGACGGTGCCGTGTTCGTCTTGCCGGGTAATCCGCCGGCCCAAGGCATCGTAGGAAAAAGTGCGCTGAGCACCGTCCGGCAGGATCTCCTCCAGCAATAGCCCCAAGGCATTCCAGACAAACCGGTGACCGCTCTGGTCGGGGAAGCGGATCGTCAGCAAGCGCCCCTGCGGGTCGTAGATATAGCGAGTGATTTGCCCGTCTGGACCGGTGATGGCAGTGATGTCTCCTTGGGCATTGCGCTGGCAGGTCCACGTCGCCTGACCCTGGGTGCGGGTGTGCAGCAAACCGTGGCGATACTCGTAGGACGTGGGCGCCGCATCCGTTGCAAGCAGCGCTATCGGCCGACCGACTTCGTCATAATGGTATTCGGTGACGGCGCCGAGGGCGTCCTGCTCGGCGATCAGATGGCCCTTATCGTCATAGGCCTTGTGCTGCTCACCGCCGTCCAGTCCAACCTGGCGCACCAGTCGCGCGCGGTCGTCATGAACGTAAACCTCTTCGCTACCGTCGGCGTTGTTCACCGTCACGCAGCCTTGATCGTCCCAGACGCAATGCGCCTCCATCTGCGCAAACGAAGCCCAGTGACGAATGCAGCGGGCGGCTTTGCCGGAGCGTTCCCACGCCCAGAAAAAACTCGCGCCGCCGGCCAATTGCCGTTGCAGGATGACGTGTTGCCCGTCGTAGTCGTAACGCTCGCTTTCACCCGCCGCATTGGTTGCCTCGATCAAACGCTGGCGGGCGTCGTAGCGGTAGCTGGCCAGTGTCTGCTCGGTGCGCCAGGTGGACGCCTCGGGGTCACTGTGCTGAAACACCTGATAGTCGATGGCCACCAGGTGCTTGAGGTCGTAACGCAGCAACATGGCGCGGTGGGCGCCATTGTCCAGGCGTTGGATCCGGTCAAAGCGGTCCCGCTGCACCGTCAGGCGGTTGCCGTAGGCGTCGCTGATCGCGCTGAGCCGGCCGTCATGAAAGTGGTAGAACCGCGCGCGGTCGCCGGCCAGGGAGAGGATCAGTTCGTCCGGCTCCTCGCCGAGGTAAATCGCCGCCCGCGACAGGTTGTTGTGGATCATCGGGCGCTCCGCCGTCGGCCGTGGAAACGGCGTGCGGCGGTTTTCGGGGTCGATCCACAGCACCCGCTCGCCGTGGAGTTCCAGGTGCTGGGACAGCGAATGGCTCCAGCCAAAACCGAGGCCGCTGTCGAGCTCGACGGCACTGGTGCGATAGACGCGGGTGAAGTCGAACGGCAGGATCCCGTCGAGGGTGCCGTCGGTGAGGGTCAGCAGTTCTTCGCCGGTTACCATCGACACCGAGCAGTTGTGGGTGGCAGTGCGCTCGACGGTGTCAGCACTGTCGCCGTTGGGGTTTTTCGCCTGTCTGGAGGCGTCGTCGTGGTGTTCATGCTTGCCGGTGCGACGTGTCAGAGGGCCGCTCGCGGGGCATGCCAATACCTTTTGGGGATCGAACATCTGCAGTCTTTCGCTTGGCGGAATGTGGAGCGCGAAACTCTGCTGGGGATCGGCAAGGAAAGAAGTCGGGAAAGGTGGCGCTTACTGTAGGGCGATTCGCTAAATCACGGAGGGCCATTCGGCGTCGATCGGGATTTCCTCATTGCTCTAAGCCAGCGGCGCTCGCTATGCTGCTGAACCCTTTAATCCATTCGGGCATCGGCCGTACCTGCGCTGCCCGGGATGCCTTGGAAAACGGATCAGATGCGATGAATGCACCACTGAAAGCATTCGGCCCGATCAAGGCCGTGATTTTCGATATGGACGGCTTGTTGCTGGATACAGAGGGCATCTACACCGAAGTCACGTCCATCATTGCCGCGCGTTACGGCCGGACGTTCGACTGGAGCATCAAACAGAACATCATTGGCCGGGGCGCGGGCGATCTGGCGAGCTATGTGGTTCAAGCGCTGGACTTGCCGATCACGGCGCAAGAGTTTCTGGTGATCCGTGAGCCGCTGATGCGCGAGCGCTTTCCTGCCGCGCAGGCAATGCCCGGCGCACAGGAGCTGGTACGGCATCTGAAGGCCAACAACATTCCCATTGCAGTGGGCACCAGTTCTTCGAGCCAGTCGTTCGGCCAGAAAACCACCTTGCATCGCGACTGGTTCGCCTTGTTCGACTTCATCGTCACCGCCGATGACCCCGAAGTGGGCGCGGCCAAGCCGGCACCGGATATTTTCCTGACGGCGGCGCGACGTCTGGGTGTTGCACCGGAAGATTGCCTGGTGTTCGAGGATTCGCCCTTCGGTGTGACCGCGGCGAAAGCGGCGGGGATGACGGCGATTGCGATCCCGGATGCGGCAATGGCCGACGCCAGGTACGCACACGCCGATGGCATTCTTCGTACGTTGAAGGCGTTCGAGCCAAGTGCTTTTGGTTTGCCGACGCTTGAGTGGACCTAGCTGAAAAGACGGGTCGACTCTGGCAAATGTGGGAGCGGCGGTGCGGCGATCCCACATTTATTGCAGTTGGCTGACACGCATCAGGCGCCAAAACCACCGTCGATGGTCAGGCTGGCTCCCGTGATGTAGCCGGCTTCAGGGCTGACGAGGTAGGCGACGAAGCTGGCGATCTCTTCGGCCTTGCCGTAACGGCCCACGGCCATCAACGGGATCAGGCTTTCCGCAAAGTCACCCTCGGCCGGGTTCATGTCGGTGTCGACCGGGCCTGGTTGCACGTTATTGATGGTGATGCCTTGCGGGCCGAGATCACGGGCCAGGCCTTTGGTCAGGCCGACCAGCGCCGACTTGCTCATGGCGTAGGGGCCGCCACCGGCGAAGGGCATGCGATCGGCGTTGGTGCTGCCGATGTTGATGATGCGACCGCCTTCGGTCATGTGCCGGGCGGCGGCCTGGGTGGCGATGAACACGCTGCGTACGTTGATGGCCAGGGTCTGGTCGAAGTCTTCGAGTTTGAACTCGGCCAGCGGTGCGACGGCCAGTACGCCAGCGTTGTTGACCAGGATATCCAGGCGACCGAAGGCTTCTACCGTGGCGGACACGGCACCGCGGATGGCGTCGGCGTCGGCGCTGTCGGCCTTGATGGCCAAGGCCTTTCCGCCCTTGGCGGTGATGCTGTCTTGCAGTTCTTCGGCCTTGACCGTGGAGCTGACGTAAGTGAAGGCAACGGTCGCGCCTTCAGCAGCCAGGCGCTTGACGATGGCGGCGCCGATACCGCGGGAGCCACCTTGAATCAATGCCACTTTGCCGCTGAGGTTCTGAGTAGTCATGTCGATCTCCAAGTCCCGAGGCGAGATGTCCCGGTTGATGGAGCCTAGTATCGATTCAGGATTACCTGCTGTGTAGACCATAATTGCGATAGTCTGTGTAAACCAAAAGTTTATAGTGGCGCCTATGGAAACCTTCAGCAGTATCGAATGCTTTGTGCGCAGCGCCGAGGTCGGCAGCTTTGCCGAAGCCGCGCGGCGCCTGAGCCTGACACCGGCGGCGGTGGGCAAGAGCGTTGCCAAGCTCGAGGCGCGCCTGGGTGTCAGATTGTTCCAGCGCAGCACTCGCAGCCTGACGCTGACGGAGGCCGGTCAGTTGTTTCTCGGCGAAGTCAGCGCCAGCCTGCACACGATCCAGAATGCCGTGGCCAATCTCGCCAGCGCCGGAGGGCAGCCGGCGGGCACCCTGAAAGTCAGCATGGGGACGGTATTCGGCTGCCTGTACATTGTGCCGATGCTCGGCGAGTTTCTGCGGCGATTCCCGGCGATCAACCCGGACTGGCACTTCGACAACCGCCAGGTCGATCTGATCGGGCAGGGTTTCGACGCGGCAATCGGCGGTGGCTTCGAATTACCCCAGGGCGTGGTTGCACGCCGACTGAGTCCGGCACATCGGGTGTTGGTGGCTGCGCAGGACTACCTGGAGACACATGCAGCGATCAGCGAGCCGGACGATCTCAAGCACCATGACGGGATTCTGATCCGCTCGCCGCAGACTGGTCGGGTGCGCTCCTGGCAGTTGACCCATCGCAATCAGCAACACAGCCCGTTGACGCTCAAGGTGCGGATGACCATGAGCGATTCCGAGGCCGCCTGCGCCACGGCCGCGCAGGGTCTGGGCATTGCGCTGGTGAGCATGCCGTTTGCTGCGGGCTATCTGGAAACGGGAAGGTTGCAGCGGGTGCTGCCGGACTGGTACATCGATGACGGCTACACCTCCATCTATTACGCCGATCACAAACTGCTGCCGGGCAAGACCCGGGCGTTTGTCGATTTCATCATTGAGCAGTTTGCCGAGCGGGGGTTGGGGCAGAGGTTCAGTGCGGTTTGAGTCTGGCTCAGGACCGAGGTGCTGCCTTTGCGAGCAAGTCGGATCGCCGCACCGCCGCTCCCACACTGGATCTCCGTTGAATACAGATATTGTGTTCACAACAGATCCATTGTGGGAGCGGGCTTGCTCGCGAAGGGGGCAACTCGGTCAACAGTTGCGAACTTAACGGGCAAACCGCGCCGGCCAGCCAATGATGTTTTTCGGCCGCGGAGTTGCGTAAGTCCGCACTTTCGACGTCGACAGCCCCAGGCGCACCAATGATTCGGCAATGGTCACCGCCGCCGTCACCCCATCCACCACCGGTACCCCGGTACGCCGGCGAATCTGCTCGTCCAGTCCGGCCATGCCGCCGCAGCCCAGGCAAATCACTTCGGCCTTGTCCTGGGTCACCGCCAGTTCGGCCTGATGCACGATGGCCTCCAGTGCGCGCTGCGGTTCGTGCTCCAGTTCCAGCACGGCCAAACCACTGGCCCGTACCGAGGCGCAACGGTCCCAGAGGCCGGAGAGTTTGAGGCGATCTTCGATCAGCGGCACGGTGCGGTCGAGAGTGGTGACCACGGAATAGGCGTGACCAAGGAACATCGCCGTGCTGGCGGCGGCATCGGTGATGTCCACCACTGGCACGTTGAGCAATTCCTGCAAGCCTTCACGGCCGTGTTCGCCGTAGCCGGCCTGGATCACGGCGTCGAACGGCTGGTCGTAGGACATCACCCGGTCCATGACCGCGATGGCCGCCAGGTAACTCTCGAAATTGCCTTCAATGGAGTCGGCGCCGAAGTGCGGGGTGAGGCCGACGATTTTCGTGCCGGGCGACGCGACGGCTTGCGCCGAGCGGGCGATGGCCTGGGTGATGGATTCGGTGGTGTTGACGTTGACCACGAGAATGCGCATGGAAAGTCCTTATTGCGGATGGTTCTGCGGCCCGACATTGCCGGGCCGCCATGGAGTTAATGGCTGACGTTGTCGACCGCGATGGCTTCGCCGCTGACATCGGCGTAGTGCGGTTGGCGCTTGGCGATGATCAGGTAGAGCATCCCGGCGATGCCGGCACCAATCAGCCAGGAGAACGGCGATACGCTGTGGAACCCCGGCACCAGGGCCAGGACGATGGCGATCAGGGCGGCGGGAATGAACGCCGCCACGGCGCGCAAATTGACCCCGCGGCTGTAGTAATAAGGGCCGTTCGGGTCTTCGCTGTACAACTGCGGCACATTGACCTGGCCTTTTCGAACCAGCCAGTAGTCGACCATGATCACCCCGTACAACGGGCCGAGCAGGGCACCGAGGCCGGACAGGAAATACACGATCACCAGCGGACTGTTGTAGAGGTTCCACGGCAGGATCAGCACGGCGATGGTCGCGCTGATCAGGCCGGCGCGGCGGAAGGTCAGGTACTTGGGCGCCAGGTTGCTGAGCACGAACGCCGGGGCGACGAAGTTGGCCATGATATTCACCGCCACGGTGACGATCAGGAACGCCAGGCAGCCGAGCACCAGGAAGAAGGTGTTGGGGATCGAGGCGATGATTTCGGTCGGGCTTTCGATGATCCGGCCATTGATCTGAAATTGCGCACCGCACAGCAGGACCGTGATGCTGGCGAACACCAGGATATTCACCGGCAAGCCCCAGAAATTTCCGACCTTGATGGTTTTACGGCACGGCGAAGAGCGGGCGAAGTCGCAGAAGTTGAGGATCAAGGTGCCGTAGATCGCCAGCCACAATGCGCCACCGGCAAAGATGTTGCGCCACATCTCACCGCCAGTCAGCGGCTCACGGATCGACCAGGCGATGGTCGCATCGGCCTGGGTGTACATCCACGCGGCGAGGGCGGCGACGGTCAGCAGAATCACCGGGCCGGCAAATGCCTCGTAGCGCCGCACCATCTCCATGCCATAGGCAAGGATCGCCAGTTGCACGAACCAGATCGCGACGAAACACACCCAGCCCAGGGTCGACAGACCGAGGATCGAGTCGTGGTCGTAGTCGGCGAACCCGGGATGGACCGCCGTCAACAACACGCGAAAGACCACGGACGCAAGGTACGTCTGAATGCCGAACCAGGCGATGGCGATCACGGCGCGGATCAATGCAGGGATCTGCGCACCGTGTATGCCGAAACTGATCCGGCTGATGACCGGAAACGGCACCCCGGTTTTCTGGCCCATGTAGCCAGACAGGTTCATGAAGAAATAAACCAGCGCCGCGCCGATCCCCAGGGACAACAGGATCTGCCAGCCACCCAGGCCCAGGGCATACAGGCCGATGGCAAACGAGTAGTTGGCAATGTTGTGAACGTCGTTGGTCCACAGGGCAAAGATACTGTAGCGGCCCCAGCGCCTGCCTTCGGACTTGGTCGGTGCCAGGTCCTTGTTGTGCAGTCGGGGGCTGAGCACCACGGGGGCTTGATGCGCCTGATTGTCGGCGGTGTGGGTGGAATGGGAGGAGGGTAGATCCAGCGCGATGTTGTTATTGGAGAGACTAGTACGCATTCCGGCAGGCTCCTGATGCTCGACGCCGCGATGACTGTGCATGAGCGTTGGCTCGACAAATCTTCGTCGCGGGTGGCGAATATCATTGGTTACGGGGCATCTGCAGCCTGTACGGGATAGGGCGCTTCAGGCTTGCGGATCTAAAGTGTGTGTATGTTTTGATTTGATTGTATACAAAACATGTATGCACTTAAGCCAGATCTGTGCCAGTCGCGATTCTATAAAAACCAGTGCTCATTTCATTTTGTTATAGAAAACGAATAACTGACTGAAAAATAGAAGATTTAAACTGACCGATTGAACAGGTATTTATTTTTTGAGAGTGGATGCAGGCGAGGTGATGGGAAAAGAGATGTAACTTTTTGGGGCGCTGAAACTAAAAGTGCACACACAAATGGCACCGATGGTGACATTTGTGTGTACACATTTTTTGTGGGCTGACACATGAGCAATGTGGGAGCGGGCTTGCTCGCGAAGGCGTCGTGTCAGTCGATGTATTTACTGACTGATACACCGCCTTCGCGAGCAAGCCCGCTCCCACAGGGGGGATTTCACAAGGCTTGGGATCAGTCTTTCGACTTGCTGATGATATTCCCCGCATGCAGCCCGCATTCCTTCTGCGTCGCTTCTTCCCACCACCAACGGCCTTCACGCTCATGCTGGTTCGGCAGAACCGGGCGGGTGCAGGGTTCGCAGCCGATGCTGATGAAGCCGCGTTCGTGCAGGCTGTTGTACGGCAGTTCCAGCATGCGGATGTAGCCCCAGATCTCTTCGCTGGTCATTTGTGCCAGCGGGTTGAACTTGTACAAGGTGCGTTCCGGGGTGGAGAACGCGGTGTCGATTTCCATCACCGCGACGGTGCTGCGGGTGCCGGGGCTCTGGTCCCGGCGCTGGCCGGTGGCCCAGGCTTTCACGCCGGACAGCTTGCGGCGCAGTGGCTCGATCTTGCGGATGCCGCAGCATTCGCCATGACCGTCCTTGTAGAAACTGAACAGGCCTTTTTCCTTCACGAACGGTTCGAGTTTGGTGTGGTCCGGCGACACCAGTTCGATGTCGATCTTGTAGTGCTCGCGCACCTGATCGATGAAGCGGTAGGTCTCGGGGTGCAGGCGGCCGGTGTCGAGGCTGAACACCTTGACGTTCTTGTTCAGCTTCCAGGCCATGTCCACCAGCACCACATCCTCGGCGCCGCTGAAAGATATCCACAGGTCATCGCCGAACTCGGCAAAAGCGAGTTTCAGAATGTCCTGGGCGGATTTGTTGGCATAGGTCGTGGCGAGTTCCACGACGTCGAACGTTGGGCTCATCAGGGCGGCTTCCTACAGGTCGGTGGCGCTGGGCGCTCTATATGGGGTCGATGGTAACAAAAAGCTGCACGGGCCGGGGCATCCTCTGCGTTGCGCAGGCAGGCCCGAGTCGCTAGAGTTCGGCAGTCTTTTTGCTCGCTCGACTCAATAATCAATACAAATGGGAGTGTCTTGTGGAAATTGCCTGTCTGGATCTTGAAGGTGTGCTGGTTCCGGAAATCTGGATCGCCTTCGCCGAAAAAACCGGGATCGAATCCCTCAGGGCCACCACCCGGGACATTCCCGACTACGACGTGCTGATGAAGCAGCGCCTGCGGATTCTGGACGAACACGGCCTGAAGCTCTCCGACATTCAGGAAGTGATCGCCACGCTCAAGCCGCTGGACGGCGCCATCGAGTTCGTCGACTGGCTGCGCGAACGCTTCCAGGTGGTGATCCTGTCGGACACTTTCTATGAGTTCTCCCAGCCGCTGATGCGCCAGCTGGGCTTCCCGACCTTGCTCTGCCATCGTCTGATTACTGACGACAGCGGGCGAGTCACTGACTATCAACTGCGTCAGAAAGATCCAAAACGTCAGTCGGTCCTGGCCTTCAAGAGCCTCTACTACCGCGTGATCGCGGCGGGTGATTCCTACAACGACACCACGATGCTGGGCGAGGCCGATGCCGGGATTCTGTTCCATGCGCCGGACAACGTGATTGCGCAGTTCCCGCAGTTCCCGGCGGTGCATACGTTTGAAGCGTTGAAGCAGGAGTTCATCAAGGCTTCGAACCGGACTCTGAGTGTGTAGTCGTCTGATCTGACGCCTTCGCGGGCAAGCCCGCTCCCACAGGGATCGGTGATCACCTGTGGGAGCGGGCTTGCTCCGGGCGGCGATCCGACGAAGCTTTTAAAGGTTTTGCAGTGTATCGAGCAACACCTTCACCTTGGTAATCGATTCCTGATACTCAGCCTGCCACTCCGAGTCCGCAACAATCCCGCCACCGCCCCAACAACACACCTGCCCGTCCTTGACCAGCAAACTACGGATGGCGATGGAGCTGTCCATCTCGCCGCGCACGTCCAGGTAGACCAACGAACCGCAATACAGTCCGCGCCGGGTCGGTTCCAGCTCATCGATGATCTGCATGGCGCGAATCTTTGGCGCACCGGTAATCGAGCCGCCCGGGAAGCTGCCAGCGATCAGGTCCAGGGCATCGCGGTCATCCGCCAGTTCACCGGTGACGCTGCTCACCAGGTGGTGCACGTTCGGATAGCTTTCCAGGCTGAACAATTCCGGCACCCGTACCGAACCCGTGCGGCAGGTACGACCGAGGTCATTGCGTAGCAGGTCGACGATCATCAGGTTTTCCGCGCGGTCCTTGGGGCTGGCCAGCAGTTCGGCGGCGTTCGCGGTGTCTTGCTCAGGCGTCAGGCCCCGCGGGCGGGTGCCCTTGATCGGGCGGGTTTCCACATGGCCCTGGCTGACTTTGACGAAGCGTTCCGGCGACAGGCTGAGTACGGCATCGCCGTCAGGCAAACTCTGGAAGCCGGAAAAAGGCGTCGGGCATGCTGCGCGCAGTGCGCAGTAAGCGACCCACGGATCACCCTGGCAGGGTGCGCGAAACCGTTGGGCGAAATTGACCTGATAACAGTCGCCGGCCTGAATGTACTGCTGGATGCGCTCGATGGCCTGTTGATACTCATCGATGCTCAACTCGGCAGTCATCGGGGTAAGCAGCTTGAAGGGCGCGACCACTTCTGGCGCTGACTGGCTGAACAGCTCGATCAGGCGCTGACGCTCGCTGTCGGGCAGAGTCGGGTGGAACACCAATTGACTGGTCTGCGAAAAGTGATCGCTGATCAATGCCCAGCCGTACAAGCCGAAACGTGCGTCCGGCAGATGCAGGTCGTCACGGGCCTGGCTCGGCAGGCGCTCCAGATGTCGGCCGAAGTCGTAACTCAGGTAGCCGATCAATCCACCGGCAAACGGCAACTCATAAGATGCCGGTAGAGTGGCTTCACCCAAGCGTGTCAGGTTATCGCGCAGGCGTTGCAGGAAAGCGTCGCCACTTTCGTCGGGCGATACCGTCAGTTGCTCCAGCGGCCAGGCGCTGAGCAGGTCATAGCGACCGCGGTCGGCGCTGGGGCGCCCACTGTCGAGCAGGACGGCGCCGGGGGCATGGCGAATCGCCGCGAAGTATTCGGCGGGGTTGGCGCGATAGGGCAACGGGTGTACGGAACAGGTCAACATGGGCGGGGGAGATCAGCCATTGAGGCGGGGTGGCGATTGTAGTCCTCTCGGGGATTTGCTCCTAGAGGGGATGTCTGGGATTGGCAGATTGGGGGTGGGATTGAGGGTTGCGGTGACTGTGAAACCGCTATCGCGAGCAAGCTCGCTCCCACAGGGGATGGCGCCGTCCTTGTGGGAGCGAGCTTGCTCGCGATAGGCGCAACTCTGTTTCGGATCAGCCTTCGACCGCAGGAATATGCCCAAACATCTCCTGCACAAACGCCACGCGCTCTTCGACCGATTCAGTCACGCCACGAGCCTTGAGGTCTTCCAGCCGCGCCTCGACCGCATGAGTACGCAGCGTCAGGCCGCAGTCATTGGCAATCTGGATATTCAGCCCCGGCCGTGCATTGAGCTCCAGGATCAGCGGGCCTTTTTCCTGGTCCAGGACCATGTCGACACCGATATAGCCCAAGCCACACAACTCATGACAGCCAGCGGCGAGTTTCATGAAACCGTCCCAGTAGGGCAGTTGCACGCCATCCACTGCGTTCGTGGTGTCCGGGTGTTTGTTGATGATGTTGTTCAGCCAGGTGCCGCGCAGGGTCAGGCCGGTGGCCAGGTCCACGCCGACACCGATGGCGCCCTGGTGCAGGTTGGCCTTGCCGTTGGACTGGCGCGTCGGCAGGCGCAACATGGCCATCACCGGGTAGCCCATCAACACAATGATGCGAATGTCCGGCACGCCTTCATAGCTGATGCTCTTGAAGATCTGGTCCGGAATCACCCGGTATTCGATCAGCGCCCGGTCGCGGTGACCGCCCAGGGAGTACAGGCCGGTCAGGATACTGGAAACCTGATGCTCGATTTCTTCATGGCTGATGATCCGGCCGGACACTGTGCGATAACGCCCCTCAAAGCGGTCGGCGATGACCAGGATGCCATCACCGCCAGCGCCCTGGGCCGGTTTGATCACGAAGTCACTGCGTGCGCCGATGATCTCTTCGAGATTGTCGATTTCCTTCTCGGTGGAGATCACGCCATACAGCTCCGGCACATGGATGCCGGCGGCGATGGCACGCTCCTTGGTGATGATCTTGTCATCGACGATCGGGTACAGGCTGCGCTTGTTGTACTTGAGCACGTAGTCTGCGTTGCGCCGATTGATCCCCATGATGCCCCGGGCTTCCAGGGCCTTCCAGGTCTTCCAGTAGCCGAACATCAGGCGTCAGCCTTTTTCAGGAAGGCCTTGAAACGCACCAGCTCGGTCAGGCGATAACCGCGATAACGACCCATGGCCAGCATGAAGCCCACCAGGATCAGCAGGATCGCCGGGAAAGTGAACACGAAGTACACCAGTTCCGGCACGCTCATGATCAAGTGCGCCAGGGACGCGGCAAATAGCGTGCCGATGGCCACTTTCATGGCATGGCCACCGCCGCGTTCTTCCCAGGTGATCGACAGGCGTTCGATGGTCATGGTCAGGATCACCATCGGGAACAGCGCCACCGACAAGCCACGTTCCAGGCCGAGCTTATGGCTGAGCAGGCTGATCGCCGCAATCAGCACCACCACGAACGTCAGCACCACCGACAGCCTCGGTAGCATTTGCAGTTTCAGGTGTTCGAGATAGGAGCGCAGCGACAGGCCCAGCGTCGTGATGATGGTAAACAGCACGATACCGAAACCGAGCTGGGTTTCGCGGAAGGCCAGGGCGATCAGTACCGGGGTGAAGGTGCCCAGGGTCTGGATGCCGATCAGGTTGCGCAGGATCAGGATCACCAGCACGCCGATCGGGATCATCACCATGATCATGAAGGTCTGCTGGGTCTGCAGCGGCAGGCCGTACAGCGAATATTCGAGGAAGTTGGCGTCGGTGTTTTCGTCGGTCAGCTTGGCCAGGCGAATGGCGTTCATTTCGCTGTTGTTCAGGCTGAAGGTCACGTTGGCTTTCTTGCCGCCATCGACGGTGATCAGGTTTTCATCGCCGCTCCACCACAGTAGGCGGTCGGTCGGCAGGCCCTGTTCACCGGATTCCGGGTTGAAGTACAGCCAGTCGGTGCCATTGAAACTGCGCAGCCACAGTTCCGGTATTTGCGGCTGGTCGGCCACCAGGCGGATGGTGTGGACCTTCTCGATCGGTACGTGGGCGATGGACAGCAGCAACTCGACGATTTTCGCCTTGTGCGCCGCAGATGGATCACCGGCCAGCAGCAGTTTCACGTTGTCGTCGTTGAGGTTGTTGACCCGCTTGATGGCTTCGCCGACGAAGGTTTCGACGTCGGCCGAGTGTTGGCGAATCGGTGCGAGCAGGGCTTCGGCGGCGATTTTTTCCGGGCCTTCGATAGTCATGCTGTCGCGAAAGGTCGGGCCTTTGATCTTGGCTTTCTCGCCGGAATAACGCTTGGTCAGCACCAGGCGGTAATACAGCGTCTGATTGCCTTTGGCCCGACGTGCCGACCAGGTGACCTTGCGGTTGCCGTCGACCCGGTTCACGGCCACGCCGTAGTTGTTGGAGATGAAGCTCTCGTTGAGGCTGACGAAGTCGCGGCTCAGCGGCGGCACGAACATCTGGATCTTGACCGGATCCTTGGCACTGGCGACGAACTCGACCTTGGCGTCGATGTTCCACAGGTCGTCGGTGGCGTCTTCGGTCACCGGGATGCCCAGGACGAAGATCTGATAGGCCGTAACTGAAATGCCCAGCACCACCAGGATGGCGATCAGCAGTTTCAGGTGAAGGGTAAGAGAGCGCATTTGAATTACTCGGCGGTATGAGCGTCGGTGGTGCAGGCGGGCTTGCCGGCAGCATATTTAAGGCTGGGGTCAACCAGTGCATCGAAGCGCTTGAGTGCTTCGGAGCCAATCAGGAGCGGATATTGGAACGCGCTGCGGTCAGTCAGGTTCACTTCGATGCTGCGCAGGGCCGAGCCCATGCAGATGTCCAGTTCGATCACCGGGCGGGCGGTGTACTTCTTGCCTTCCTCCGGGTCGTAGTCGCCGGCCCGGCGCTTGATCTTGCTGACACGGGCCAGCGGGCGTTCGATCGGGTGCGAATGGGCGGCGTCGATGGCCAGGTAAAAACGTACCCACGACTCGCCGTTGCGTTTGAAGCGTTTGATATCCCGTGCACTCAGGGAAGCGGTTTTCGCCCCGGTGTCGAGTTTGGCCGCCACTTCCAGATCGATGCCATTGAGCGATGCGTACTCATTGAGGCCATACACGGTCTTTTCCCCGGCCATTGCGAAGCCGGGCAGGCAAAGGAAATAAAGGAAGGTGGGGAGGGGCTTGAGTCTCATAAATCCTGGTGCGCAGCGGTCCGACTTGATTCAAGGCCCTGGCATCGCTGCGCAAGCTCCCTCGTATGCCTGTCAGGGTTTTATGACAGGCAGTGCAGATGTGACAAACAAATGCGGGCGGCATTCTAGCACGGTGGTTTGATGGCGCCAGCGCTGGCCGGTGGCTATAAATAGACGGGTTGCTTCGTTATGGTGCAACCGGTTATCAGAAGATTGTCGACAATATCTATTTATCCTTTGACTGATGCGCCTGTATTCGTTAGTTTTTACGGCATTGGCTCACAAGGTGTCGACAATATGCTGGATCAACTCGATCCCCCGGTTTCAACGCAAGACGATTCGGAGACGCTTTCCGAGAATGTCTTCCGACGCATTCAGGCGGCTATCGTCAAAGGCGATATCGCGCCGGGCAGCAAAATCTCCGAACCGGAACTGGCGCGCACCTACGGCATCAGCCGTGGCCCGCTGCGCGAGGCCATCCACCGTCTGGAAGGCCAGCGCCTGCTGGTTCGCGTGCCGCATGTCGGCGCACGGGTGGTGTCGCTCAATCACGCCGAACTGATTGAACTATACGAAATCCGCGAATCCCTGGAGGGCATGGCCTGCCGCCTGGCCGCCGAGCGCATGAGCCTTGAAGAAATCGACGAACTGCGTCGGGTCCTGGAAACCCACGAGCGCGATGAGGCGTTTCAGGCCGGGAGAGGCTACTACCAGCAGGAAGGCGATTTCGACTTCCATTACCGAATCATCCAGGGCAGCGGCAACCGCACGCTGACCCAAATGCTCTGCGGCGAGCTGTATCAACTGGTGCGCATGTACCGCATCCAGTTTTCCACCACGCCCAATCGCCCGCACCAGGCGTTCGCCGAGCACCACCGAATTCTCGATGCCATTGCCGACCGTGACGGTGAACTGGCCGAGTTGTTGATGCGCCGTCACATCGGCGCCTCCAAACGCAACATCGCCCGTCATTACCAGGACGGCGCTAACCCGACAGCCAAACGAGGTGAGTCATGAGTTTGAACAAGAGCACTCCAGGCCAGCGTTTCCGCGATGCGGTCGCCAGCGAGCATCCATTGCAAGTGGTCGGCGCGATCAACGCCAACCATGCGCTGCTGGCCAAGCGCGCCGGTTTCAAGGCGATCTACCTGTCGGGTGGCGGGGTGGCTGCCGGCTCCCTCGGCGTGCCGGACCTGGGCATCACCGGCCTGGATGACGTGCTGACCGACGTGCGCCGTATCACCGATGTTTGCGACCTGCCGCTGCTGGTGGACGTGGACACCGGTTTCGGTTCCTCGGCGTTCAACGTCGCTCGCACCGTCAAGTCGATGATCAAGTTTGGCGCCGCAGCGATTCACATCGAAGACCAGGTCGGCGCCAAGCGCTGCGGTCACCGTCCTAACAAGGAAATCGTGACCCAGCAGGAAATGGTCGACCGCATCAAGGCCGCCGTCGATGCCCGTACCGATGACAGCTTCGTGATCATGGCCCGTACCGACGCCCTGGCGGTGGAAGGCCTGGAGTCTGCCCTGGATCGCGCTGCCGCGTGCATCGAGGCCGGCGCCGACATGGTGTTCCCGGAAGCCATCACCGAACTGGATATGTACAAACTGTTCGCCAGCCGCGTGAAAGCGCCGATCCTGGCCAACATCACCGAGTTCGGCGCGACGCCGCTATACACCACCGAACAGCTGGCCGCTGCCGACGTATCCCTGGTGCTGTACCCGCTGTCGGCGTTCCGCGCCATGAACAAGGCTGCGGAAAACGTCTACACCGCGATCCGTCGCGATGGCACGCAACAGAACGTCATCGACACCATGCAGACCCGCATGGAGCTTTACGATCGCATCGACTACCACACCTTCGAGCAGAAGCTCGATGCGTTGTTCGCCGCGAAGAAGTAAGTCGAATAACTCCCTAATAAATTCAAGAAATTGGAGGCAAAAATGGCCGAAGCAAAAGTACTCAGTGGCGCCGGGCTCCGTGGCCAGGTTGCCGGGCAAACCGCACTGTCCACCGTGGGCCAGTCGGGTGCCGGTCTGACCTATCGTGGTTATGACGTTCGTGAACTGGCGGCAGACGCGCAGTTCGAAGAAGTTGCCTACCTGCTGCTGTACGGCGAGCTGCCGAGCAAAGCGCAACTTGCAGCCTACATCGCCAAGCTGAGCAAGCTGCGTGACCTGCCGCAAGCGCTGAAAGAAGTGCTGGAACGCATCCCCGCCGACGTCCACCCGATGGACGTGATGCGCACCGGCTGCTCGTTCCTGGGTAACCTGGAGCCGGAGAACAACTTCTCCGAGCAACACGACAAGACCGACCGCCTGCTGGCCGCGTTCCCGGCGATCATGACCTACTGGTATCGCTTCAGCCACGAAGGCAAGCGCATCGATTGCGTGAGCGACGAGCCGTCCATTGGCGGCCACTTCCTGCACCTGCTGCACGGCAAGAAGCCGAGCGAGTTGCACGTGAAGGTGATGAACGTTTCGCTGATCCTCTACGCGGAGCACGAGTTCAACGCGTCGACCTTCACCGCACGTGTTTGCGCGTCGACCCTGTCCGACCTGTATTCGTGCATCACCGCGGCCATCGGATCGCTGCGCGGCCCGCTGCACGGCGGCGCCAACGAAGCGGCGATGGAAATGATCGAGCGCTTCTCGTCGCCGGAAGACGCGATCAAGGGCACCCTCGGCATGCTCGAGCGCAAGGACAAGATCATGGGCTTCGGCCACGCGATCTATAAGGACAACGATCCGCGCAACGAGGTGATCAAGGGCTGGTCGAAAAAGCTTGCTGACGAAGTGGGCGACAAGGTGTTGTTTCCGGTGTCCGAAGCCATCGACAAGACCATGTGGGAACAGAAGAAACTGTTCCCGAACGCCGACTTCTACCATGCCTCGGCGTACCACTTCATGGGCATCCCGACCAAGTTGTTCACACCGATCTTCGTCTGCTCGCGCCTGACCGGCTGGGCCGCCCACGTGTACGAACAACGTGCCAACAACCGCATCATCCGTCCAAGCGCCGAGTACACCGGCGTTGAACAGCGCAAGTTCGTACCAATCGAACAACGCTGAATGGTGGAGGTCGGCACCGGGATCTGAAATCAACGCAGATCCCTGTGGGAGCGAGCTTGCTCGCGATGACGGGCTGACATTCAACATCAATGTCGCCAGTTACATCGCTATCGCGAGCAAGCTCGCTCCCACAGTGGATTGTGTTCAATTCAAGTCTGGTACCAGGCCCCACCTTTTGTAACTACCGTGACCGAGTCCTGACGATGAACACTGAATTCCGCAAATCGCTGCCCGGCAGCCACCTGGATTACTTCGACGTCCGCGCGGCAGTCGAGGCGATCCAGCCTGGCGCCTACGACACCCTGCCGTACACCTCCCGTGTGCTGGCGGAAAACCTTGTGCGTCGCTGCGACCCGGCCACGCTCACCGAATCCCTGAAGCAATTCATCGAGCGCAAACGCGACCTCGACTTCCCGTGGTTCCCGGCCCGCGTGGTGTGCCACGACATTCTCGGCCAGACCGCGCTGGTCGATCTCGCCGGCCTGCGTGACGCCATCGCCCTGCAAGGCGGCGATCCTGCGCAAGTCAACCCGGTGGTGCCGACGCAACTGATCGTCGACCACTCCCTGGCCGTCGAGCGCGGTGGTTTCGATCCAGAGGCGTTCGAGAAGAACCGCGCCATCGAAGACCGTCGCAACGAAGACCGTTTCCACTTCATCAACTGGACCAAGAAGGCGTTCAAGAACGTCGACGTGATCCCGCCGGGCAACGGCATCATGCACCAGATCAACCTGGAGAAAATGTCTCCGGTGATCCAGGTGCGTGACGGCGTGGCCTTCCCTGATACCTGCGTCGGCACCGACAGCCACACCCCGCACGTCGATGCGTTGGGCGTGATCGCCATCGGTGTCGGTGGTCTCGAAGCCGAAAGCGTGATGCTCGGCCGCGCATCGTGGATGCGTCTGCCGGAAAGCGTTGGCGTCGAACTGACTGGCAAGCTGCAACCGGGCATCACCGCCACCGACATGGTGCTGGCGCTGACCGAGTTCCTGCGCAAGCAAAAAGTGGTTGGCGCATGGCTGGAATTCTTCGGCGAAGGCGCGTCAAAGCTGACCCTGGGCGACCGCGCAACCATTTCCAACATGGCTCCGGAATACGGCGCCACCGCGGCGATGTTCTACATCGACCAGCAAACCATCGACTACCTCAAGCTCACCGGCCGTGAAGACGAGCAGGTGCAGTTGGTCGAGAATTACGCCAAACAGGTTGGCCTGTGGGCGGACAGCCTCAAAGGCGCGCAATACGAGCGCGGCCTGACCTTCGACCTGTCCTCGGTTGTGCGCAACATGGCCGGCCCGAGCAACCCGCACGCTCGTGTCGCGGTGTCGGATCTGGCAGCCAAAGGCATCTCCGGCCAATGGGAAGACGTGCCTGGCCAGATGCCGGACGGCGCGGTGATCATCGCCGCCATCACCAGTTGCACCAACACCAGCAACCCGCGCAACGTGATTGCTGCCGGCTTGCTGGCGCGCAACGCCAACAAGCTCGGCCTGACCCGCAAGCCATGGGTCAAGTCGTCCCTGGCACCGGGTTCGAAAACCGTGGCGCTGTATCTCGATGAAGCCGGTTTGACTAAAGAACTGGACCAGCTCGGTTTCGGCGTCGTGGCTTTCGCCTGCACCACTTGCAACGGCATGTCCGGTGCACTGGACCCGGTGATCCAGCAAGAGATCATTGATCGCGACCTGTACGCCACGGCGGTGCTGTCCGGTAACCGTAACTTCGACGGGCGGATTCACCCGTACGCCAAGCAGGCGTTCCTCGCGTCGCCGCCATTGGTCGTTGCTTACGCCATCGCCGGTACCATCCGTTTCGACATCGAAAAAGATGTGCTGGGCGTGGTGGAAGGCAAGGAAATCCGCCTGAAAGACATCTGGCCGAGCGACGAAGAAATCGACGCAGTGGTCAAGGCGTCGGTCAAGCCTGAGCAGTTCCGTCAGGTCTACATTCCGATGTTCGCCATCCACGAAGACACCGGCCCGAAAGTTACGCCGCTGTACGAGTGGCGCGAGATGAGTACCTACATCCGCCGTCCGCCGTACTGGGAAGGTGCATTGGCCGGTGCCCGTCCGCTCAAGGGCATGCGTCCGCTGGCCGTGTTGCCGGACAACATCACCACCGATCACCTGTCACCATCCAACGCCATCATGCTCGACAGCGCCGCCGGCGAATACCTGGCGAAAATGGGCCTGCCGGAAGAGGACTTCAACTCTTACGCGACTCACCGTGGTGACCACCTGACCGCGCAGCGCGCGACCTTCGCCAACCCGAAACTGTTCAACGAAATGGTTCAGGAAAACGGCAAGGTCAAGCAGGGCTCGTTGGCCCGTGTCGAGCCGGAAGGCAAAGTGATGCGCATGTGGGAAGCCATCGAGACCTACATGGATCGCAAGCAGCCGCTGATCATCATCGCGGGTCAAGACTACGGCCAGGGTTCGTCCCGCGACTGGGCGGCCAAGGGCGTGCGTCTGGCCGGTGTGGAGGCGATTGCCGCCGAAGGTTTCGAGCGCATTCACCGCACTAACCTGGTGGGCATGGGCGTGTTGCCGCTGGAATTCAAACCAGGCACCAACCGCCACACCCTGGCCATCGACGGCAGCGAAACCTACGATGTGATTGGCGACCGCACTCCACGTGCCGACCTTACGCTGGTGATCCATCGCAAGAACGGCGAACGCGTCGATGTGCCGGTGACCTGCCGCCTCGACACCGCTGAAGAAGTGTCGATCTACGAAGCCGGTGGCGTGCTGCAACGCTTCGCTCAGGACTTCCTCGAAGAATCGGCGGTTGCCGTTTAACACACGCTTTGCAGACACGGGACTTTGAGTCCCGTGTCTGTTTTCAGATCAGGAGTAACGAGCACCATGGCTCACGTAGCTACTTTTCCAAAGCAAATAAGGATACCCGCCACCTACATGCGCGGCGGCACCAGCAAAGGCGTGTTTTTCAGCCTGAAGGATTTGCCTGAAGCGGCACAGGTCCCGGGCCCGGCCCGCGACGCTTTGCTGTTGCGCGTGATCGGCAGCCCCGATCCGTACGACAAACAAATCGACGGCATGGGCGGCGCGACCTCCAGCACCAGCAAAACCGTGATCCTGTCGAAAAGCATCAAGGCCGATCACGATGTCGATTACCTGTTCGGTCAGGTGTCCATCGACAAGCCCTTCGTGGACTGGAGCGGTAACTGCGGCAACCTGTCGGCGGCGGTCGGTTCGTTCGCCGTCAGCAATGGCCTGGTGGATGCCAGCCGCATCCCGCACAACGGCGTGGCGGTGGTTCGCGTGTGGCAGGCCAACATCGGCAAGACCATCATCGCTCACGTACCGATCACCAATGGTGAAGTGCAGGAAACCGGTGATTTCGAACTCGACGGCGTGACCTTCCCTGCGGCCGAAGTGCAGATCGAGTTCCTCGATCCGGCGGCGGACGAGGAGGACGGCGGCGGTTCGATGTTCCCTACCGGCAACCTCGTGGATGACCTGGAAGTGCCCGGCGTCGGTACCTTCAAGGCGACCATGATCAACGCTGGCATCCCGACGATTTTCGTCAATGCCGAAGACATCGGCTACAAGGGCACCGAGTTGCAGGGTGCGATCAATGGCGACCCGAAAGCCTTGCTGATGTTCGAAACCATCCGCGCTTACGGCGCATTGCGCATGGGCCTGATTTCCAGCATCGACGAAGCGGCGAAACGCCAACACACGCCAAAAGTGGCCTTCGTGGCCAAGCCGGCGGACTACGTGGCGTCCAGCGGCAAGGCGATTGCCGCAGGCGATGTCGACCTGCTGGTGCGTGCACTGTCCATGGGCAAGTTGCACCACGCGATGATGGGCACGGCGGCAGTGGCGATCGGTACGGCGGCAGCGATTTCCGGCACTCTGGTGAACATCGCGGCAGGCGGTATCGAACGCAACGCGGTGCGCTTCGGCCATCCGTCCGGCACCTTGCGCGTCGGCGCCGAGGCCAGCCAGGTCAACGGCGAATGGACCGTGAACAAGGCGATCATGAGCCGCAGTGCGCGGGTGTTGATGGAAGGGTTTGTGCGTGTGCCGGGTGACTCCTTCTAACCCAGACACGGGACCAATGTGGGAGCGGGCTTGCTCGCGAAGGCGGTGAATCAGGCAATATTGATGTCGACTGACACACCGTCTTCGCGAGCAAGCCCGCTCCCACATTTTGAATGCAATACCAAAACAAGAAAGTAGTAACCCGCTGAGAATGCCCTGAACCGAGGTCCCATCAACGACCCACTTCATAGAGTGAATCGAACATGAGCGCCAACGTCGACCTGAACAACCGACCCGACTACGACCAGGTCCTGCAGGATATTGCCGACTACGTTCTGAACTACAAGATTGAGTCCGCGCAAGCGCTGGACACCGCGCGCAACTGCCTGATCGATACCTTGGGTTGCGGCTTGCTGGCCCTGCGTTTTCCCGAGTGCACCAAGCATTTGGGGCCCGTGGTAGAAGGTACTGTCGTGCCGTTCGGCGCCCGGGTACCGGGGACCAGTTACCGACTCGATCCGGTGAAGGCGGCGTGGGACATCGGCTGCATTGTGCGCTGGCTCGACTACAACGACACCTGGCTCGCGGCCGAGTGGGGGCATCCGTCGGACAACCTCGGCGGTATTCTCGCGGTAGCCGACCATTTATCACAAAAGCACCTGGCTAATGGCGTGGCACCGCTGACCGTGCGTACAGTGCTTGAAGCGATGATCATGGCCCATGAGATTCAGGGCGTGATCGCGCTGGAAAACTCGTTCAATCGTGTCGGCCTCGATCACGTCATCCTGGTGAAGGTCGCCTCGACTGCGATCACCGCCAAACTGATGGGCGCCAATCGCGAGCAGTTGTTGTCGGCGTTGTCCCACGCTTTTGCTGACGGTCAGGCGTTGCGCACGTATCGGCATGCGCCGAATGCCGGATCGCGAAAGTCCTGGGCAGCAGGTGATGCATCCAGCCGTGGCGTGCGCCTGGCTGACATCGCGATGCGCGGCGAGATGGGCATCCCCGGCGTATTGAGTGCCAAGCAGTGGGGTTTTTACGACGTACTGTTCAGCCACACTAATAGCGATCTGGCACTCAAGCCTGAAGACAAGCGCGGGTTCAGTTTCTCGCGGCCGTACGGCAGTTATGTGATGGAAAATGTGCTGTTCAAGATCAGTTTCCCGGCCGAGTTTCACGCGCAAACCGCGTGTGAAGCGGCGGTGATCCTGCATCCGCAAGTGCGCAATCGTCTGCACGAAATCGACCGGATCGTCATCACCACTCATGAGTCAGCGATTCGCATCATTTCCAAGGTCGGTCCGCTGGCCAATGCCGCCGACCGCGATCACTGCATCCAGTACATGACCGCCGTGCCGCTGGCCTTCGGCAACCTGGTTGCGGAGTACTACGAAGACGATTTTCACCAGGCGCATCCGATCATCGATGTGCTGCGCGAGAAAATGGTCATCGTCGAAGAGCCGCGCTACACCCGTGAATATCTGGAGGCCGACAAGCGCTCGATTGCCAATGCGGTGCAGGTGTTTTTCAAGGACGGTTCGAGCACGGAAAACGTCGTCGTGGAATACCCGATTGGGCATCGTAGGCGTCGGGCTGAAGGTATTCCGTTGCTGGAGGAGAAATTCAGGGCGAACTTGCTGACACGATTCGCGGGTCAGCGCAGCGAGGAGATTTTCGCGCTGTGCAAGGATCAGCAAAAACTTGAGGCGACACCGGTGAACCGGTTTGTGGATTTGTTTGTTATCTAGGAGACCGCGTTATCGTTCTTCGCGAGCAAGTCGGATCGCCGCACCGCCGCTCCCACATTGGATCTACAGTGCGCACAAAATTTGTGTACGGCGCAAATCCAGTGTGGGAGCGGGCTTGCTCGCGAAAGCGGTAGCTCAGGCACCGAAAAACTATTTGAACCGCCGCTCCACACCTTTCTCCACGAGAATCTTCGCGGAGATTTCTTCCACGGAAAAATGCGTGGAGTTGATGTGCGGGATGTTTGCGCGGCGGAACAGGTTCTCGACCTCGCGCACTTCGAACTCGCACTGGGCGTAGCTCGAATAGCGGCTGTTGGGTTTGCGCTCGTTGCGGATCGCGGTGAGGCGGTCCGGGTCGATGGTCAGGCCGAACAGCTTGTGCTGGTGGGCGCGCAGGGCGGACGGCAGTTGCAGGCGTTCCATGTCGTCTTCGGTCAGCGGGTAGTTGGCTGCGCGGATACCGAATTGCATGGCCATGTACAGGCACGTCGGCGTCTTACCACATCGCGACACGCCCACTAGTATCAGGTCGGCCTTGTCGTAATAGTGCGTGCGGGCGCCGTCGTCGTTGTCGAGGGCGAAGTTCACCGCTTCGATACGCTCCATGTAATTGGTGTTGGAGCCGATGGAGTGGGATTTGCCCACGGTGTAGGAAGAATGCTCGGTCAGTTCCTGTTCAAGCGGTGCCAGGAACGTCGAGAAAATGTCGATCATGAAACCATTCGAGGTTGCGAGAATCTCACGAATGTCCTGATTGACGATGGTGTCGAAGATAATCGGACGGAAGCCGTCTGTTTCGGCGGCTTTGTTGATTTGTTGTACCATGGCCCGCGCTTTGTCCACGTTGTCGATGTACGGCCGCGTGACTTTGCTGAAGGTAATGTTTTCGAACTGCGCCAAAAGGCTTTGACCCAGGGTTTCGGCGGTAATGCCGGTACCATCGGAGATAAAGAAAGCAGATCGTTTCATTTGCACCTTGGGCCTTAAGCTAGTGACGAATCTTGGATATGATAGGCGCGGTTTGCCGGCCGCCATTGGCCCGCATTCTCACTTATTTTCCAGGTCCAGGCCATATAGCCGGTAAACGCTCCCCCGAGCAGCCGGTTTTGAGCTTTTCCAACACAGTTAGTGGAGAGATCACCTTGGTAGAGTACGTAGTTTCCCTCGATAAGCTCGGCGTCCATGATGTAGAGCATGTGGGGGGCAAGAACGCATCCCTCGGCGAGATGATCAGCAATCTGGCAGGCGCCGGTGTATCGGTGCCCGGTGGCTTCGCCACGACCGCTCAGGCTTATCGTGATTTCCTGGAGTTGAGCGGCCTGAACCAGCAGATTCATGACGCACTCGATGCCCTGGACGTCGATGACGTGAATGCCCTGGCCAAGACCGGTGCCCAGATCCGCCAATGGATCATGGAAGCCGAGTTCCCTGAAAAACTGAATGCCGAAATTCGTACCGCGTTCGCCACGCTGTCCGCCGGCAACCCTGACATGGCCGTGGCCGTGCGTTCTTCGGCCACCGCCGAAGACTTGCCGGACGCATCCTTTGCCGGCCAGCAGGAAACCTTCCTGAACATCCGTGGTGTCGAAAACGTCATTCGCGCCGCCAAAGAGGTGTTCGCCTCGCTGTTCAACGACCGCGCCATTTCCTATCGCGTGCACCAGGGCTTCGACCACAAGCTGGTTGCCCTGTCTGCTGGCGTGCAGCGCATGGTTCGTTCCGAAACCGGCACCGCCGGCGTGATGTTCACCCTCGATACCGAGTCGGGCTTCCGTGACGTGGTGTTCATCACCGGCGCCTACGGCCTGGGTGAAACCGTCGTGCAAGGCGCGGTGAACCCGGATGAGTTCTACGTCCACAAGGGCACGCTGGCTGCCGGTCGTCCGGCCATCCTGCGTCGCAACCTGGGCAGCAAGGCCATCAAGATGATCTACGGCGACGAAGCCAAGGCCGGTCGTTCGGTGAAGACCGTCGACGTGGACAAGGCTGAGCGCGCGCGTTTCTGCCTGAGCGACGCCGAAGTCAGCGAGCTGGCCAAGCAGGCGATGATCATCGAGAAGCACTACAAGTGCCCGATGGACATCGAGTGGGCCAAGGACGGTGACGACGGCAAGCTGTACATCGTGCAGGCCCGTCCGGAAACCGTGAAGAGCCGCACCCAGGCCAACGTCATGGAACGTTACCTGCTGAAGGAAACCGGCACCGTGCTGGTGGAAGGCCGCGCCATCGGCCAGCGCATCGGCGCCGGCAAGGTCCGCATCATCAAGGACGTGTCCGAGATGGACAAGGTCCAGCCAGGCGACGTACTGGTTTCCGACATGACCGACCCGGACTGGGAACCGGTCATGAAGCGCGCCAGCGCGATCGTCACCAACCGTGGCGGCCGTACTTGCCACGCGGCGATCATCGCCCGTGAGCTGGGTATTCCAGCGGTAGTAGGTTGTGGCAACGCCACCCAACTGTTGAAAGACGGCCAGGGCGTGACCGTTTCCTGCGCTGAAGGCGACACCGGTTTCATCTTCGAAGGCGAACTGGGCTTCGACATCAAGAAGAACTCCGTGGACGCCATGCCGGAGCTGCCGTTCAAGATCATGATGAACGTCGGCAACCCGGATCGCGCCTTCGACTTCGCGCAGCTGCCGAACGCCGGTGTGGGCTTGGCCCGTCTGGAGTTCATCATCAACCGCATGATTGGCGTGCACCCCAAGGCACTGCTGAACTACGACGGTCTGCCACTGGACATCAAGGAAAGCGTCGACAAGCGTATCGCCGGTTACGACGATCCGGTCGGCTTCTATGTCGAGAAACTGGTCGAAGGCATCAGCACCCTGGCTGCAGCTTTCTGGCCGAAGAAAGTCATCGTGCGCCTGTCGGACTTCAAGTCCAACGAATACGCCAACCTGATCGGCGGCAAGCTGTACGAGCCGGAAGAAGAGAACCCGATGCTGGGCTTCCGCGGTGCGTCGCGTTACATCAGCGAATCGTTCCGCGACTGCTTCGAACTCGAATGCCGTGCTCTGAAGCGTGTGCGCAACGAGATGGGCCTGACCAACGTCGAAATCATGGTGCCGTTCGTCCGTACCCTGGGCGAAGCGAGCCAAGTGGTCGATCTGCTGGCGGAAAACGGCCTGGCCCGTGGCCAGAACGGTCTGCGCGTGATCATGATGTGCGAACTGCCGTCCAACGCCATCCTGGCTGAAGAATTCCTCGAGTTCTTCGACGGTTTCTCCATCGGCTCCAACGACCTGACCCAGCTGACCCTGGGCCTGGACCGTGACTCCGGGATCATTGCGCACCTGTTCGACGAGCGTAATCCGGCGGTGAAGAAGCTGTTGGCCAATGCCATTGCCGCGTGCAACAAGGCCGGCAAATACATCGGCATCTGCGGTCAGGGTCCTTCGGACCACCCGGACCTGGCCAAGTGGCTGATGGAGCAGGGCATTGAAAGCGTTTCGTTGAACCCGGACTCCGTACTGGAAACCTGGTTCTTCCTGGCGGAAGGTCAAGCTTCGGCCTGATCCGGTGTAAACGGGCCGTGCCTTTGTAGGAGCGAGCTTGCTCGCGATGGACGCCAACGATAACGCGTTTATGCTGGATAAACGTGGTGTCCTGAAGTTCTTCGCGAGCAGGGCTCGCTCCTGCAGGGAGCGGTCTTTGAGATTCAAGCAGGGCGGGCTCCATCCGGATGCCGCCCTTTTTTGTGCAAGAGATTATGCAAAGCAGCAGCAACCTATTTCCTGTCGCTTTGATCAGCGCCGAACGACGCGGCGATCTGAGCGAAGATGTGTATCGTTTGAAACCCGGTAACAGCCCCGACTTCACCGTCGAACTGGCTGTGACACGCCTTGGTATGGCCGATGAGTCGTCCTCCCGTGGCGTGCCGGTGATCCTGCTGCACGGCAGCTTTTCCAATCGACGGTTCTGGTTTTCCCCCAAGGGCCTGGGATTGGGCGCTTACCTGGCCCGCCTGGGATTCGACGTCTGGATTCCGGAAATGCGCGGTCACGGCCTGTCCCAGCGTAACCACGACTACCGCAAGAACCGTGTCGCCGACTACGCACGCTATGACCTGCCGGCCATTGGCGCGTTCGTGCGTGAACAGAGCGGGCAGGTGCCGCACTGGATCGGTCACTCGCTGGGTGGTACTACACTGGCCGCAGCGCTGGGTGGCGAGTACATCGGTGAGCAGGTCGTGGCCTCGGCGGCGTTTTTCGGTACACAAGTCAGCCGCACCTACTGGCCATTGAAGATTCCGCCGGTGGAGTGGAGCGGCCGCTTTATTCTCAAGCGTTTTGCCCAGTTGTCCGGCTCAAGGCTCAAGCGCGGCCCGGAGGACGAACCGATTGGCCTGGCCCTGGAAAGCATGCGCTGGTTTGGCTTGTTCGGGCGCTTCGGCGATGCCGACAAGGACTGGTGGGCAGGCCTGGCCGAGGTCAAGTTGCCCGTACTGGCGGTCAGTGCCGCGGGTGATCATCAGGACCCGGCCTGGGCGTGTCGCAAGTTGTTCGATCAGGTCGGTTCGCAGCACAAGCAATTCATCAATCTGGGGCGCGAGCAGGGCTTCGGCGACAATTTCGGTCACGTGGAAATGCTCGTCAGCAAGGCAGCCCAGGCTGAAGTCTGGCCATTGGTGACTCGCTGGTTGGCCGATCAGCAGACGCCTTTGCCGGGAGCGCAACAGGATTTTGCCGCGGCAATCTGAACCTGACGCTCTAACAAGGGCATTTCGCTCTGATCGGCTTGCGGCTAAGATATGACGCATTGAGCTGTTCCGGTCACTTTCCGTGACTGAGTCATCACTGATGTTCGTGCTGTCTTCCTCTTTACAGGAGTTTCTCGATGATCCATTACCTCACGCCTGACCTGTGCGACGCCTATCCGGAACTGGTGCAGGTGCTGGAACCGATGTTCAGCAATTTCGGCGGCCGTGATTCGTTCGGTGGCGAAATCGTGACCATCAAGTGCTTCGAAGACAACTCGCGGGTCAAGGAGCAAGTCGAGCTCAAGGGGAATGGCAAAGTGCTGGTGGTAGACGGTGGCGGTTCCCTGCGTCATGCGTTGCTGGGTGACATGCTGGCCGAGAAAGCCGCGAAAAACGGTTGGGAAGGGCTGGTGATCTACGGTTGCATCCGTGACGTCGATATCATCGCACAGACCGATCTGGGCGTTCAGGCCCTCGCCAGCCACCCGAGAAAATCCGACAGGCGCGGGCTCGGCGATCTCAACGTTGCCGTGACCTTCGCCGGCGTGACCTTCCAACCGGGCCATTACATCTATGCGGACAACAATGGCGTAATCATCTCGCCCAGCCCGCTGAAAATGCCTGAATAAAGCGCTGATCGACTAAAGGAGTGCGGATGTTCGAGGAAGAAAACGCGCAATGGGGGCTGGTGCATGCCCTGGTGCTGGACGGTAGAGGCGGCGCGCGTTCGATTGCCCGGACTGAACTCGATGACTTGCAGCTGCAGGCCCATGAGAGCCTGTGGCTGCACTGGGATCGCAGTCATCCGCAAACCCGGACCTGGTTACGCAAATCCAGCGGTCTGAGCGAGTTCAGCTGTGACCTGTTACTCGAAGAAAACACCCGTCCGCGACTTTTGCAGCTTTCGGACAGCGAACTGCTGCTATTTTTGCGCGGGGTCAATCTGAACCCCGGTGCCGAACCGGAAGACATGGTGTCGGTGCGGATCTTCGGCTCTGCCCAACGTGTCATTTCCCTGCGTTTGCGTCCGTTGCGTGCCACTGAAGAGTTGCTGGTGCAACTGTCCGAAGGCAAGGGACCGAAAACAGCCTCCGAACTCATCCTTTGCATGGCGCAGTACCTCACCAACAAGGTGCAGGATCTGGTCAGTGACCTCTCGGAAGTGGTCGATGAGGAAGAAGAAAAGCTGGATGCCGACGAACGGTATACTCCTGAGCACGGATCGGTTTTGCAGATTCGTCGCCGGGCGGCTGCGTTGAAGCGTTTTCTCGCTCCGCAGCGGGACATTTTCGGTCAACTGACGCGGATCAAATTGCCCTGGTTTGTCGAGGACGATGGCGATTACTGGAACGAATTGAACAATAGCCTGACCCGTTATCTCGAAGAGCTCGAGTTGACCCGGGAGCGCGTGGGGCTTGTGCTGGAGGCGGAAGACCGGCGATTGAGCCTGCGCATGAGTCGCACGATGTATCGCTTCGGTGTCATCACCGGGATCTTTTTGCCAATGAGTTTTCTGACCGGGCTTTTGGGGATCAACGTCGGTGGCATTCCATTCTCTGCGAGCCCGTATGGTTTCCTGATCGCTTGCCTTTTGGTGGTCTCGGTGGCGTTGGGGCAGTGGTGGTTGTACCGACGTTTGCGCTGGGTCTGACGGACAGTCATGTGACCCGACCAATTTTCACCGCGTCTTTCACAGACATCACGAGAGGTGCGTATGCACGATCCGTTTGAACAGTCTTTACGCGACATGCTCAAGGCCTCACCGTCCACCCGGGACGACGATGCGTGCCTTGGGCGCGTGCTGAAAACCGCCAACCGTCAGGTCGGCGCCGGTGATTTGTTCAGCCTGCTGGGGCGCTGGCTGCCCGCACTGATGATCGCCCTGAATAACGGATCGGCCCATGTCGCGCCGGTATCCCGTCTTCGTAAACCTGCTGCCCGCACTGCTGATAAGGCTGATTGAATATGGAACTTGATCTCTGGACTCAGAGCCTCGTCACTGCAATGACTGCGTTGTGGACCAAGGTTGCGAACTTCATTCCGAACCTGTTCGGCGCACTGGTTGTGCTGCTGCTGGGTTTTGTCGTGGCCAAGCTGCTCGACACCTTGCTCTCCAAGTTGCTCGCCAAACTGGGCCTTGACCGCTTGATGGGGGGCACCGGCCTGACCAAATTGCTGTCCCGTGCTGGATTGCAAGTTCCTATTTCGACCCTGATCGGCAAGATCGTCTATTGGTTCGTTCTGCTCATTTTTCTGGTTTCTGCCGCAGAATCCCTTGGACTTGAGCGAGTTTCAGCTACGCTGGATATGCTTGCGTTGTATTTGCCGAAGGTATTCGGCGCGGCGCTGGTGTTGCTGGTAGGTGTCTTGCTGGCGCAACTGGCCAACGGGCTGGTGCGGGGAGCGGCAGAAGGCGTAGGTCTGGACTATGCTTCTGGGCTTGGACGAATTGCCCAGGGCCTGGTGATCATCATCAGTATTTCGGTTGCGATCAGCCAGTTGGAGGTCAAGACTGACTTGCTGAACCATGTGATCGTGATTGTGTTGATAACCGTTGGTCTGGCGGTAGCGCTGGCCATGGGGTTGGGAAGCCGGGAAATTGCCGGCCAGATTCTTGCGGGAATCTACGTGCGTGAGCTGTACCAGGTTGGGCAACAAGTGCGTGTTGGCGAGGTCGAAGGCCAGATCGAAGAGATCGGCACGGTTAAAACCACATTGCTGACCGATGAAGGTGAGCTAGTCTCTCTTTCCAATCGGATCCTCCTTGAGCAGCATGTGAGTAGCCGCTAACCCGGCAAACCCTGCTAATGTATGCCGCCGCAAAATGCCTGCTGAAGCTGGCTGCGGCGGACATTGACCTGACTGTCGGCCCGACTTGTTTTGAATAAAGCCCAATCGCTATCCATGCGCTACGACCCCCGCGAGCTCTCTGATGAGGAGTTGGTCGCGCGCTCGCATTCCGAGCTGTTTCACGTAACACGCGCCTATGAAGAACTGATGCGGCGTTACCAGCGGACATTATTTAATGTGTGTGCACGATATCTCGGGAACGATCGCGACGCAGACGATGTCTGTCAGGAGGTCATGTTAAAGGTGCTGTATGGCCTGAAGAACTTCGAAGGTAAATCGAAGTTCAAGACATGGCTATATAGCATCACGTACAACGAGTGCATCACACAGTATCGCAAGGAACGGCGAAAGCGTCGCTTGATGGACGCTTTGAGTCTTGACCCCCTCGAGGAAGCGTCCGAAGAAAAGACGCCGAAACCTGAGGAAAAGGGCGGACTTGATCGCTGGTTGGTGTATGTGAACCCGATTGACCGTGAAATTCTGGTGCTACGATTTGTCGCAGAGCTGGAGTTTCAGGAAATCGCAGACATCATGCATATGGGTTTGAGTGCAACAAAAATGCGGTACAAACGCGCTCTAGATAAATTGCGTGAGAAATTTGCAGGCATTGCTGAAACTTAGTTCAGCGCAAATATCTCTTACGTGTAGGCAAGTTCTGTTAGACTTGCCGCCGAGTTGTCCCCCGGTTTGCGGGACTGCTTCACAATCACCAGATGGGGATTTAACGGATGAAACTGAAAAACACCTTGGGCTTGGCCATTGGTACTCTTATTGCCGCTACTTCGTTCGGCGCATTGGCACAGGGCCAAGGCGCAGTTGAAATCGAAGGCTACGCAAAGAAGCAATATTTCGATAGCGACCGTAACTTCAAGAACGACGGCATCCTGCCGGGTGGTTCTATCGGTTACTTCCTGACTGACGACGTTGAACTGCGTCTGGCCTATGACGAAGTGCACAACGCCGTTACCAACGACGGCAAGAACGTAAAGGGCGCGAACACCGCTCTGGACGCTCTGTACCACTTCAACAACCCAGGTGACATGCTGCGTCCTTACGTCTCGGGCGGTTTCTCCGACCAGAGCATCGACCAGTTCGGTTCGAACAGCCGTGACCGTTCCACCTTCGCCAACGTTGGCGGCGGTGCCAAGCTGTACTTCACCGACAACTTCTACGCCCGTGCTGGCGTTGAAGCTCAGTACAACATCGACCAGGGCAACACCGAGTGGGCTCCTAGCGTCGGTGTCGGTGTAAACTTCGGCGGCGGCAGCAAGCCGGTTGCTCCAGCTCCAGTACCAGAAGTTTGCTCCGACAGCGACAACGATGGCGTTTGCGACAACGTTGACAAGTGCCCGGACACCCCGGCCAACGTAACTGTTGACGCTGATGGCTGCCCAGCTGTTGCTGAAGTCGTTCGTGTAGAGCTGGACGTGAAGTTCGACTTCGACAAGTCGGTAGTCAAGCCAAACAGCTACGGCGACATCAAGAACCTGGCTGACTTCATGACGCAGTATCCATCCACCACCACTACTGTTGAAGGTCACACTGACTCCGTCGGTCCTGACGCTTACAACCAGAAACTGTCCGAGCGTCGTGCAAACGCCGTTAAGCAAGTTCTGACCAACCAGTACGGTGTTGAGTCGTCCCGCGTTCAGTCCGTTGGCTACGGCGAATCCCGCCCAGTTGCTGACAACAAAACTGAAGCTGGTCGCGCTGTTAACCGTCGCGTAGAAGCGCAGGTTGAAGCTCAAGCTAAGTAATTAGCTCGCAGCTCTGAAAAGCCCGGCTCAGGCCGGGCTTTTCTTTGTCTGCGATTTGGTGAAACAGCTGAAACTACGCTGACTGATCTGCCGCCATCGCAGGTAAATCACGCTCCCAAAGGGATTGAGTTGCACAGGCTGCCACTGCACCGATCACCATTATGGCAGGGCTTTTCAGTTGGAATCTGTAGGCAGCTTCATCCATGTCTGTGAGAGTGCTCCGACATTCCCGTTGATGGGGTAAGGAGGCGTTTTCAATCATGGCCACGGGCGTATCCGTCGCCATGCCGCCGGCCAACAGCTGCTCACGGATTTCACCGAGCTTGGCCACTCCCATGTAAATCACCAACGTCGTTCCGCCTTGGGCCAGTGCCTGCCAATTCAATTGGCTGTCGTCCTGGGTGTGTGCGGTGACCAGCGTGACACCACGGGCGACACCGCGCAAAGTCAGCGGAATATCGCATTGCGTTGCCCCCGCCAGCCCGGCAGTGATGCCGTTGACCAACTCGGCTTCGACCCCGCGCTCACGCAGCCACTGCGCCTCTTCACCACCTCGGCCGAAAATGCACGGATCGCCGCCCTTGAGCCGCGCCACGCATTTGCCCTGCCGGGCATAACGAAGCATCAGGCGATGGATGAACGCTTGCGGGGTGGAGCGGCAGCCGCCGCGCTTGCCCACCGGGATGATCCGCGCCCCAGGGCAATGCTCGAGTACCGCGACATTGACCAGGTCATCGATCAGCACCACATCAGCCTCGCGCAAGGCGCGTACCGCTTTCAACGTGAGCAACTCCGGATCACCCGGGCCCGCACCTACCAGCCAGACTTTTGCACTCATAGTGTTTTCCTCACGAGAAGACGGTGACTGGTTGCGCCGTGGCAGCCAGCAGACGTTTGATTTCCGGAACGCAGGACCCGCATTGCGTGCCGCAACCCAGTTCTTGCTTGAGTCCCTGCAAGTCCAGGCCACGGCTGATGCCGGCGCAGATCGCGTTCTGGCCGACGTTCTTGCAATTGCACAGGATCTTGTTCGCGTTGACGGGCGCGTCCAGGTTGCCCGGTGGTGCGCTCAGCGGCGCAAGCAGCCAGCGCCGCAGTTGCTGGTCCGCGCGACCTTCGAGCCACAGCCCCTGCAACCAGTGCTGGGCAAGGGTTTCACCGGCCAATCGAATGGCAGTGATCCGGCCATTTTCGATTCGCACGCGCTTGCCAATGGCCCGTCGAGGGTCGTCGTAAGCCAGCACCGGGCCGTCATCGAGCGCCAGGTTTTTATCGATTTCGCTTAGCAGCTCTGCCGAAGGTGCTGAAGTATTGGCAGCCCGTACAAGCAGGGCAGGGCGCTCGCGACCAACAAGGCTGAGGCTGACGTAGGAAAACGCCTCACAGAGCGGCCGTAGCACCTCAAAATGCCGTTGAACATCGCCCTCGATCAGTGCGAACAGTTTCCAGGGCAAATCCACAGGATCCAGGCGAACACCGCTGTGTTTAAGTTCGGGCTGTTTCGACAAAGGATCGAATGCGGGCAGGGTGAGACTGTTCACCCCGCCCTTGAGAAAACGGTCACCCCAATGCATCGGCAAAAAGGCCTGGCCCGGGCGCACGCTGTCATCGCTGGTAACCGCGACGACGACCGCGCCGCGCCGGCTTTTCAGGCTGACCAGATCCCCCGGCTGCAGGCGATGGCGACGCAGTTCGTCCGGGTGCAGGCTCAACTCCGCTTCGCTGACATGGCCGAACAACTGCGCGGCGGTGCCGGTGCGGCTCATGCCGTGCCATTGATCGCGCAGGCGACCGGTGATCAGGGTCAGCGGGAAGCGTGCATCGCGTTGCTCTTTGGCGGCGCGGTATGGATCGGCCACGAACTGTGCGCGCCCATTGGCAGTGGCAAATTTCCCGTCGACGTAAAGCCGTGCCGTGCCTTCAACGGCACCCGCCGGGAAGGGCCACTGCTGCGGGCCGAGATGATCGATCAGCGCATGGCTGATACCGGACAGATCCAGGTCGCGACCGTGAGTCAGGTGTTTGTATTCGTCAAAGACCTGAGCGGGATTATCAAATTCAAACAGGCTGGTTTGGCCGGGACGCAGGTGTTTTTCCAGGCGTTGTGCGAAATCTACGGTGATTACCCAGTCCGGCCGCGCCTCACCCGGTGCGACGATTGCCTGGCGTACGTGGGAAATGCGCCGCTCGGAGTTGGTCACGCAACCTTCCTTTTCCCCCCAGCTGGCGGCGGGCAGCAGAAGGTCGGCGAACTTCGCGGTTTCAGTGGTGCTGAAGGCTTCCTGCAACACCACGAACGGGCAGGCTTGCAGGGCTTCGCGCACGGCCGTCTGGTCCGGCATGGATTGCGCGGGGTTGGTACAGGCGATCCACAACGCCTTGATCTTGCCGTTGCGCACTTGCTCGAACAGTTCGATCGCGCTGAGCCCGGGATTTTCCGGTAGTTGCTCGACGCCCCAGTAGGACGCCACTTGCTCACGGTGTTGCGGATTGGCGGCGTCACGGTGGCCGGGCAGCAGGTTGGACAAACTGCCGGTTTCCCGCCCGCCCATGGCATTTGGCTGACCGGTGAGGGAGAAAGGTCCGGCGCCGGGACGACCGATCTGCCCGGTGGCCAGGTGCAGGTTGATCAGTGCACTGTTTTTCGAGCTGCCGGCGGTGGACTGGTTAAGCCCCATGCACCACAGCGACAGAAAGCTCGGTGACGTGCCGATCCACTCGGCACATTGCTGCAATTGCCCGAGGCTGATTCCGCAGAGCTGCGAAACCATTTGCGGCGTGTAGTCACGCACCAGGTTTTTCAGCTCGGCCAGGCCTTCGGTGTGGTCCCGGATGAAGTCACGATCGATCCAGTCTTCCCACAGCAGCAGATGCAAAATCCCATGGAACAAGGCGACATCGGTGCCAGGCAAGATCGCCAGGTGCAGGTCAGCCAGATCGCAGGTATCTGTGCGACGTGGGTCAATGACGATGACCTTCATCTGCGGCCGGCGGGATTTGGCGGCTTCCAGCCGGCGAAACAGCACCGGGTGGGCGTAGGCCATGTTGCTGCCGACGATCATCATGCAATCGCTCAGCTCCAGGTCTTCGTAGCTGCAGGGCGGGGCGTCGGCACCCAGGCTGCGCTTGTAGCCGACTACTGCCGAGGACATGCACAGGCGCGAATTGCTGTCGATGTTGTTGGTGCCTACCAGGGCACGTGCCAGCTTGTTGAAGGCGTAGTAGTCCTCGGTCAACAGTTGCCCGGAAATGTAGAACGCGACGCTGTCCGGGCCATGTTCGGCAATGGTCGCGGCAAACACGCTGGTAGCGTGATCGAGGGCGGTATCCCAGTCGGTACGGTGGCGGGCCAGGCCTTTACCAAGGCGCAGTTCGGGGTAGAGCGCCCGTGCCGTCAAGTCGCCGGTCAGGTGCAGGGTCGAGCCCTTGCTGCACAGTTTGCCGAAATTGGCCGGGTGCGTCGGATCGCCGCTGACGCCGAGGATGCGCGAGCCGTCGTGCTCGATCAGCACGCCGCAGCCGACCCCGCAGTAACAGCAGGTGGATGCAGTGATCTGGCGGTCCATCAGCCTGCATCCCGCAGGGCCAGCATCACCCGGCCATTTTCCACCCGGGCGAGATGGTGATGGGCACAGCCGATGTCCGGGGCCAGGGCTTCGCCGCTTTCCAGGTCGATTTGCCAGTTGTGCAACGGGCAGGCCACCCGCTTGCCGTAGACCAGGCCTTGGGACAACGGGCCGCCCTTGTGCGGGCAGCGGTCGTCAAGGGCGAACACTTCGTCGTCGCTGGTACGAAAAATCGCGATGTCTCCCTTTGGCCCGGCGATGATCCGCGAGCCCAGGGCATTGATCTCTTCCAGTGCGCAGATATCCAGCCAGTTCATGCCAGCACCTCCAGGTTTTTCACGGGGATGACATCGAATTCTTTTTTCAGCTGTGGCTGTTCCAGGCGTTCCTTCCACGGGTCCTGTTCGAACGACAGGGAGAATTGCAGGCGATCGTTGAGCGCCTTGCGCCGCTCCGGATCTTCCAGCACGGCTTTCTTGATGTGTTCCATGCCGACCCGTTGCAGGTAGTGCACGGTGCGTTCGAGGTAGAAGGCTTCTTCGCGATAGAGCTGCAGGAATGCACCGTTGTATTCGCGCACTTCTTCGGCGGTTTTCAGTTTGACGAAGAATTCCGCGACTTCGGTCTTGATCCCGCCGTTGCCACCGATGTACATCTCCCAACCGGAGTCCACACCGATAATTCCCACATCCTTGATACCGGCTTCCGAGCAGTTGCGCGGGCAACCGGAGACAGCCAGCTTCACCTTGTGCGGCGACCACATGTTGAACAGGTCATGTTCCAGCTCGATGCCAAGTTGTGTGGAGTTCTGGGTGCCAAAGCGGCAGAACTCGCTGCCGACGCAGGTTTTCACCGTGCGGATGGATTTGCCATAGGCGTGGCCGGACGGCATGTCCAGGTCTTTCCACACCCCCGGCAGGTCTTGCTTGCGAATGCCCAGCAAGTCGATGCGCTGGCCACCGGTGACCTTGACCATCGGCACGTTGTACTTGTCGGCGACGTCGGCAATGCGCCGCAGCTCTGAAGGATTGGTCACACCGCCCCACATCCGCGGGACTACCGAGTAGGTGCCGTCTTTCTGAATATTGGCGTGGGCGCGTTCGTTGATCAGGCGAGATTGCGGATCGTCCTTGGCTTCCCCTGGCCAGGTGGAAATCAGGTAGTAGTTGAGCGCCGGCCGGCAGGTGGCGCAGCCGTTGGGTGTGCGCCAGTTCAGGTAGCTCATGGTGCCGGCGATGGTCAGCAGGTGCTGCTCGCGGATGGCCTGGCGGATTTGCCCGTGGTTGAGGTCGCTGCAGCCGCAGATGGCCTTTTCGCTTTTCGGTTTGACGTCCGCCGCGCCGCCCACGGTGTTGATCAGGATCTGTTCGACGAGGCCGGCGCAGGAGCCGCAGGAGCTGGCAGCCTTGGTGTGTTTCTTGACGTCGTCGACACTGAACAGTCCGTGTTCCTGAATGGCCTTGACGATGGTGCCCTTGCACACACCGTTGCAGCCGCAGACTTCGGCGGTGTCGGCCATGCTCATGGCTTTGTCCTGGCCCTGATGTCCTACGTCACCAAGCGCATTTTCACCGAACATCAGGTGATCGCGAATTTCGCCGATGGCGTGATTCTCACGGATCTGCCGGAAATACCAGCCGCCGTCTGCCGTATCGCCGTACAGGCAGGCGCCGACCAGCACGTCATCCTTGATCACCAGTTTCTTGTAGACCCCGCCAATCGGGTCCGAGAGGGTGATGGTCTCGGTGCCTTCGCCGCCCATGAAGTCGCCGGCGGAGAACAGGTCGATGCCGGTAACCTTCAATTTGGTCGAGGTCACCGAACCCTTGTAGGTGGCAAAACCCAGTTGGGCGAGGTGGTTGGCGCAGACCTTGGCCTGTTCGAACAGCGGCGCCACCAAGCCATAGGCGATGCCGCGGTGGCTGGCACACTCGCCGATGGCATAGATCCGTGGGTCGTAGGTTTGCAGTGTGTCGTTGACCAGAATCCCGCGGCTGCACGGAATGCCGGATTTCTCCGCCAGTTCGGTATTGGGGCGAATGCCGGCGGCCATCACCACCAGGTCGGCGGGGATGATGTCGCCGTTCTTGAATTGCACCGAACCGACCCGGCCGTTGCCCGCGTCATGCAAGGCCTGGGTCTGCTCGCACAGGCGAAAGTGCAGGCCGCGAGATTCCAGCGCGCTTTGCAGCAGCTGGCCGCTGGTCTTGTCCAGTTGCCGTTCCAGCAGCCACTCGCCGATGTGCACCACGGTCACGTGCATGCCCCGCAGCATCAGGCCGTTGGCGGCTTCCAGGCCGAGCAGGCCGCCACCGATCACCACGGCGTGCCGATGGGTTTTCGCGGTGTCGATCATGGCCTGGGTGTCGGCGATGTCGCGGTAGCCGATCACGCCTTCAAGGGTGTTGCCGGGAATGGGCAGGATGAAAGGCGTCGAGCCGGTGGCGATCAGCAGGCGATCGTATTCGGCTTCGCTGCCGTCTTCGGCAATGACCCGGCGCTTGACCCGGTCGATCTCCACCACCTTGCGGTTGAGCAGCAGTTTGATGTTGTTTTCCAGGTACCAGTCCAGGTCGTTGAGCACGATCTCTTCGAAGGTCTGTTCGCCCGCCAGCACCGGCGACAACAGGATGCGGTTGTAGTTGGTGTGCGGTTCGGCGCCGAAGACCGTGATGTCGTACAGCTCAGTGCTCAGTTTGAGCAGCTCTTCCAGGGTCCGGACCCCGGCCATGCCGTTGCCGATCATCACCAGTTTTAGTTTTTTCATCAGGTTCTCCGGGGAGCTCAGGCCTGCCTCATCAGGGTTCAGGCCATGCTCGACAAATTTTGCGCAAACAAAAAAAGGCGTCCCGCTAGTTGCCTAGCGAGGACGCCTTTGTCCTGGTCCCGTTCTCTCGGGAAGTGCAACCTTCGTCGTTGAAGCCTGCGCTGTATGTCTGTTGCAAGAGGTAATGCAGCGGTTATGCCAAGTCGCTCAAATCCCGTGTTTGTTGGCTTTTTCCCCGTTCACAAGGGCAGAACCGTGAGGGAATGCACCGATTCAGGGCGCATTGCCCGCTAATGGAGCGCAATCACCAGCAGCACCAGATTGAGCAGCAACGATACCAACGCCAATGTCCGCCAGACCTTCAGCGGCTCGCGCTCCAGCAAGGGCTTGGGGCGCACGCTCAAGCTGCGGCGTTCGCCCTGTTCCATCAGCAGCAGCCATTCTTCCGCCGTTTCGAAACGCTGGTCGGGGGCCGCCGCCACGGCGCGCTCCAGGCTATGGGCGATCCAGTCCGGCAGGTCGGGCCGGTAACGGCTGGCGTTGACCGGGAGGCCAAACCTCGGGCGTTGGAACGCTTCGATTTCGCCATAGGGATAGTGCCCGGTGAGCAGGAAATACAATGTCACACCGACCGCGTACAAGTCCTGCCGTGGCGTCGGTACTTCGCCGCGAAAGGCTTCGGGCGCGATGTAACTGGGTGTGCCCGGCAGCGCCCAGGGCAGGTCTTGCGAGAGTCCGGGGCAGTAGGCCAGGCCGAAATCCAGCAGGCGCAACTCACCATCGTCTCCCAGCAACAGGTTTTCCGGTTTGATATCGCGATGCAGGATCTGCCGTCGATGCAACAGACCGACCGCTCGCAGCAGGCGCTCGGCGATGTCTTGCCACTGGGGCAGCGGTAAGGGTCCGCTTTGTTCATGCCGCTGGGCCAGGGTAGCGCCCGAATATTCACGCATCACGTAGTACAAATGCTGACGCTGACTGGCGGCATGGACTTCAGGAAAGTGTCGACCGGCCACGCGTTTGAGAAACCATTCTTCCGACAGTAACGCTTGCCCGGCCTGGTGATCGTCGTGCAGGCGACCGGGCAGGGTTTTCAGCAGCCAGGGTTGTTGCTGGCTGTCGCGAACGCGATAAAGCAGCGATTGCTGGCTCTGTGCGACGATTCCCTCGACCTGCCAGCCCTCGAACGCCTGGCCCGGTTTCAGGGCAGGCGGCAGTGGCCATTGCTGTAAGTGCATCAATGCATCGCCAATGCTCGCTTCGCCGAGGGCATCGACCCGCACTAGCAAGGCGCTGGCGTTGTCCTGGCTGCCCGCCAGGTGCGCGGCATTGACCAGGGTTTGCGCAGCGCTGTGCAAGTCCGGTTGATCGCGCAGGATCGCGGCAATGGCGGTATCGCCCAGGACGGCCCAGACGCCGTCGCTGAGCAGGACGAAGCTTTCACCGGGGCGCAACTCGCCGTCGAGAAAATCCAGCACCAGGTGTTGATCGAGCCCCAGCGCCCGTTTCAGCACGTGCTGCATGCCCGGCTGGTCCCAGACGTGATCCTCGCTGATTCGCTGCAATTGGTCGGCGTGCCAGCGATATACCCGGCAATCGCCGACATGGGCCAGGGTAAAACGCCGGCCACGCAGGACCAACGCACTGAGAGTGGTCAGCAGCGGTTGTCCGCCGCCATTGGCCTGCAACCAGCGGTTCTGCGCCAGCAGCAGACGATCGAGTGCCTGTGCGACGCTCCAGGTTTCCGGCGTGGCGTAGTAATCCAGCGCCAGGGCCTGCAACGTCGAACGAGCAGCCAGACCGCCATCGACGCACTGGCTGACACCGTCGGCGATGGCGAACAGATAACCCTTGCTTGCGGCCAGCGCCGGAGCCGGCGTGACCAGGCGCAGGGCATCCTGGTTTTCCTCGCGAGGACCGACGGCGCTGGCTTCGGCGAAACTCAGTTGCAGGCTCATAGAGGCGTCAGACCCGCGCAGCCGTCACGGCGGCCGAACCCCAGGTGGTTCTCCAACGACGTTTCACGCCGTGCAGACCGAACCAGGCCAGAACGCCGAGGCTGGCGAACAACCACAGCGCCAGTTGATAGCTGCCGGTGCTTTGCTTGATCGCGCCCATGCCGGCCGCGAGGGCAAACCCGCCGATGCCGCCGGCCATGCCGATCAGGCCGGTCATCACGCCGATTTCCCGGCGAAAACGCTGGGGCACCAACTGGAATACCGCGCCATTGCCTGCGCCCAGACCGAGCATGGTGCAGACGAAAAGTGCCAGTGCGGCGTAGGAGCTTGGCAGGTTGAAGCCGACCACGGCAATGCAGATCGCCGCGACGGTGTACATCGCCAACAGGGTCCGAATGCCGCCGAACCGGTCAGCCAGAGCACCACCCAAGGGGCGCATCAGGCTGCCGCCGAACACGCAGGCAGCGGTGTAGTAGCCAGCAGTCACCGGGTTCAGGCCGTACTGGTCGTTGAAATAACCGGGCAGGGCGCTGGCCAGGCCGATGAAGCCACCGAACGTCACGCTGTAGAAAAACATGAACCACCAGCTGTCACGATCACCCAGGGCCTTGAAGTAGTCGGCCATGGATTTGGCTTTTGGCCGCTCGGGGGCATTGCGGGCCAGCCAGGCGAAGACGATCAGGGTCAGGATCAGCGGAATCAGGGCAAACCCGAACACGTTGCTCCAGCCAAATGCTGCTGCCAGCACCGGGGCGATCAATGCGGCTAACACCGTGCCCGAGTTACCCGCGCCGGCGATGCCCATGGCCTTGCCTTGATGTTGCGGCGGATACCACTGCGAGGCCAGGGGCAGGGCGACGGCGAACGAAGCGCCGGCCATGCCGAGGAACAGGCCCAGCAGCAACGCCTGCTCGTAGCTGTGGATCCCGAGTTTCCAGGCACCGAACAGGGCGCAGATCACGATGACCTGGCCGATCAGGCCGGCGGTTTTTGGCGAAAGGCGATCAGCCAGCATCCCCATCACGAAGCGCAACACCGCCCCGGCCAGAATCGGCGTGGCGACCACCAGCCCCCGTTGCTGCGTCGTCAGGTGCAGGTCGGCGGCGATCTGTACCGCCAAAGGACCGAGCAGGTACCAGACCATGAAACTCAGGTCGAAATAGAGGAACGCTGCGAACAATGTGGGTGTATGGCCGGATTTCCAGAAGCTTGAATTCATTGCGCACCTCAGCTGTGAAGAGTCTCGAAAGGAGTCATGAGCTTGCAGGTGGGGCGCCGATACGGCCGCACCACCGGCCCCGTGCTGTGGGGCCAAAACGAAAAAACGCCGCCACCCGATCCGCCAAGGGCAAATGAGGTGCGCGACGTCTTTGTCGTAGGTGGGGCAACCGCCGTTGGTTACCTGTATCGATTACATAGCGAGATTTGTGCCAACAACCGAAATCGAGTCGCTGCCATTCGCGAGCAAGCCCGCTCCCACAAGGGAATGGCGTCGAACACAAATCACCTGTGGGAGCGGGCTTGCTCGCGAAGGCGATAGAACATTCACCACTGGGTTTCAGCCGAGCAACTCGCTCATGGCAATAATCTGCTCCGCCACTTGAATCAGCTTCTGCTGGCGGCTCATCGCCTGGCGGCGCATCAGTGTGTAGGCCTCTTCCTCGTTACAGTCCTTCATTTTCATCAGCAGTCCCTTGGCCAGTTCGATGCGCTTGCGCTCGGCCAATTGCTGGTCGCGGGCATGCAACTGGGCACGCAAGGCCTGGTCGCTCTCGAAGCGTGCCATGGCTACATCGAGAATCGGCTGCAGGCGTTGTGCGTGAATGCCTTCGACGATGTAGGCGCTGACCCCGGACTTGATCGCCTGGCGCATCACATCGGGGTCGTGTTCGTCCGTGAACATCACAATCGGTCGTGGCTGGTCGCGCGTCACCAGCACCACTTGTTCCATGACATCGCGCCCCGGTGACTCGGTATCGATCAGAATTACATCCGGACGCACCGTTTCGACGCGTTCGGGCAAGTCAATGGTCAGGCCGGATTCATCGATCACTTCGAATCCGGCCTCGGTCAGGGCAGCCTTCAGGCGTCCGACTTTTTTGGCGGTGTCGTTGATCAGCAGGATACGCAGCATGTTCGTGGTCTCCTGTCAGCGGCTGGCGGATCGGTGCGAGCTGTCGCTCATGGCGTGCAGTTTGAAACTGCGGGCATAACCGGCCGGGTCCGAGCCGTCCCAGATTTTGCCGTCGATCAATTGACTGCTGCGCATTTGCTCGGCTGATGAAGCGACGCCGACGGCACGGGCGGCTTCACGGTAGAGGTCCAGTTGCTGGACCTGCCGGGCCACCGCGAGATAGTCCGGGTCATCGCGCAACAAGCCCCAGCGGCGGAACTGGGTCATGAACCACATGCCGTCCGACAGGTACGGCAGGTTGACCTCGCCATCCCCGTGCAAGCGCAGCGCGTGCGGGTCTTGCCAGCGGTGGCCAAGGCCGTCGGCGTATTCGCCCAGCAGGCGTGGTTCGATGCAGTCCAGTGGCGCGTCAAGGTACTGCGCGGCACTGAGCAATTGTGCGGTACTGCGGCGATTCTCGGTGCTTTCTTCGATGAAGCGGCTGGCTTCCAGAACCGCCATTACCAACACCCGGGCGGTATTGGGGTATTGCTCGACGAACGCACGGGTGCAGCCGAGGACCTTTTCCGGATGATCGGGCCAGATGGTCTGAGTCGTGGCCAGGGTGAAGCCGAGGTCCTGTTGCACGGCACTGGCGGACCAGGGTTCGCCGACACAGAAGCCGTCGATGCGCCCGGCCCGCAGGTGCGCGACCATTTGCGGTGGCGGCACCACCACGCTGTCGACATCCAGCAGCGGGTGAATGCCCTGGCTGGCGAGCCAGTAATACAACCACATGGCGTGGGTGCCGGTGGGAAACGTCTGGGCGAAGGTGAGTTTTGAGCGAGTTTGGTGCACATGCCGATCCAGTGCTTCAGGACTGGTCACTCCAAGCGCCTGCAAGCCGCGGGACAGGTTGATGCTCTGGCCGTTCTGATTCAGGCCCATCAGCACGGCCATGTCGGTCGCGGCCACGCCACCGATACCCAGGTGAACGGCGTAAATCAGGCCATAGAGGCTGTGGGCGGCATCGAGTTCGCCGCTGACCAGTTTGTCCCGCAGGTTGGCCCAGGACGATTGACGCTTGAGGTTCAGGGTCAAGCCGTGGGGCTGGGCGAAGCCCTGAGTGGCGGCGACAACCACCGAGGCGCAGTCGCTCAGGGCCATGAAGCCGAGATTGATTTCGGTTTTTTCCGGGGCATCGCTGCCATTGACCCAGGCCAGGGGGCCGGCTGACGGTTCGTTCATCGCGTGTTCACCTTGCAAAAAAAACGTCGTCCGGGTTCTTGCATGAGCAGGCCGGGGACGACGCCATTGTCTTTGCACACATTCGGTCGTTGGCATGGGTGCTGGTGTCCAGAGTGGTGCAAGGCATATGCCATTATCCGTTGATTTGATCACGCGCCTCGCTTGCCACCCCGTTGCCCGGCTATAATCGCCCCCTCAATTCGCCGCCAATCGAGTCAAATCCGCCCATGTACACCCTGGCCCGTCAGCTGTTGTTCAAACTCTCCCCGGAAACCTCCCACGATCTGTCCCTGGACCTGATCGGCGCGGGCGGGCGTCTTGGGCTCAACGGCTTGCTGTGCAAGGCCCCGGCGAAGGTGCCGGTGAATGTCATGGGCCTGGACTTCCCGAATCCGGTGGGGCTGGCCGCCGGCCTGGACAAGAACGGCGCGGCCATCGATGGTTTTGCCCAACTGGGTTTCGGTTTTGTCGAAATCGGCACCATCACGCCGCGTCCGCAGCCGGGCAACCCGAAGCCACGCCTGTTCCGTTTGCCGGAAGCCGAGGCGATCATCAACCGCATGGGTTTCAACAACCTCGGCGTCGATCACCTGCTGGCCCGCGTGGCGGCGGCCAAGTACAAAGGCGTGCTGGGCATCAACATCGGCAAGAACTTCGATACGCCGGTCGAGCGTGCCGTGGACGACTACCTGATCTGCCTGGACAAGGTCTACGCCCACGCCAGCTATGTGACGGTCAACGTCAGTTCGCCGAACACGCCGGGCCTGCGCAGCCTGCAATTCGGTGACTCGCTCAAGCAGTTGCTGGCCGATCTGGCCGAGCGCCGCGCGGAACTGGCATTGCGTCATGGCAAGCATGTACCGCTGGCGATCAAGATCGCGCCGGACATGAGCGACGAAGAAACCGCACAAGTTGCACAAGCACTGATCGAAACCGGGATGGATGCCGTCATCGCCACCAACACCACCCTGAGCCGCGTAGGCGTCGAAGGCATGGAGCACGGCGAAGAAGCCGGCGGTCTGTCTGGCGCGCCGGTTCGTGACAAGAGCACCCACACCGTGAAAGTGCTGGCATCGGAGCTGGGCGGGCGTTTGCCGATCATTGCGGCGGGCGGCATTACCGAAGGCAAGCACGCGGCGGAGAAAATCGCCGCAGGCGCGAGCCTGGTGCAGATCTATTCGGGCTTCATCTACAAAGGCCCGGCGCTGATTCGTGAGTCTGTGGACGCGATTGCAGCGCTACGCTGATCCCCTTGTAGGAGCGAGCTCGCTCGCGATGGTCGATAACGATAACGCGTGCTTTCTGGATGCACGCGGTGCTCTCGGTTCCATCGCGAGCAATCGAGCGTCGACCGGCTGCTCCTACAGGGGATTGTTTGGACCAGCGAGCAGGCATAAAAAAGGGCTCCATGAAGGAGCCCCTGGGCCGTAGCCCGCCGTCCGGATGGGACGTGCGTGGTTAATTCAGTACAAATCAGATTGTCGTGTCGGAGTGTAGTGCCCTGTAATTAGCCGACGGCGTGAAGTTCGTTGAGTCTGTGGATTCCTGCAGTGCCGGTCATACCGTCCCAGTTGTCGCCGCGTCCTTCTCGCCAGCCGTTGATCCAGGCTTGACGTACCGACGGTAGAGTAAATGGGCAAAGCTCACGGGATTTACCACCAACGCCATATTGATATCCGCGCAAAAATGCTCTTTCCAACGGATCACGCTTAAGTCTTCTCATAGGGTGTTGCCCTCACTTGTTGACTGTATTTATCGCGTCGACCTCTATTGAGGTCTGGCAGAAAAACTCTGCCGTTGGCGGCTCGTTGCCGGCGTGACGAGCCAAGGTGTTGGCGTCATTGCGGCGCCAACCTGTATTGAGTTCTAACCAATGCGTCACATCGAGGGAATGATCGTTTTGTCATAAGGACGTAACTATTTATGTGCTAAGGCCATAAGTAACAGCGCGTTTTTAGCGTATTTATTGGCCAAACCCCGGTATGATCGGCCCTGCGCTGGATGATGGGCTTAATCCTTTAGTGAGAATGGCTCCCGTTGCCGGGAAGCACTATTCGACGAAGGGTCGACTTATGACATTTTGTTGCATCAACTTTTTTATCTGCCCTTGCATCTAAGCTCATTTAACCCGGGCAGCAAGGGTGGAACGGCACGCCTTCGTGCCACGCGGGCGCTCTTCGAGAAAAGCGCCTGATTGAAAACCGGACCGGCAATGCGTTGCCCGGTCACTCAGCTAAAGGTTCTGGAATTCCCATGTCCGATCGTTTCGAACTCTTCCTCACTTGCCCAAAAGGCCTTGAAGGCCTGCTCATCGAGGAAGCCGTCGGGCTTGGCCTTGAGGAAGCGCGGGAACACACCTCTGCCGTACGCGGCATGGCCACCATGGAAACCGCTTATCGCCTGTGCCTGTGGTCGCGCCTGGCCAACCGCGTGCTGCTGGTGCTCAAGCGTTTCCCGATGAAGGACGCCGAAGACCTGTACCACGGCGTGCTGGACATCGAGTGGCAAGACCACATGCTCAATGATGGCACCCTGGCCGTCGAATTCAGCGGCCATGGCTCGGGTATCGACAACACCCACTTCGGCGCGCTGAAGGTCAAGGACGCCATCGTCGACAAACTGCGCACCCCGCAAGGCGACCGTCCTTCCATCGACAAGCTCAACCCGGACCTGCGCATTCACCTGCGCCTGGACCGTGGCGAAGCCATTCTTTCCCTCGACCTGTCGGGCCACAGCCTGCACCAGCGCGGCTATCGCCTGCAGCAAGGTGCGGCACCGCTGAAGGAAAACCTCGCGGCCGCCATCCTGATCCGTTCCGGCTGGCCACGTATCGCGGCCGAAGGCGGCGCACTGGCCGACCCGATGTGCGGTGTCGGCACCTTCCTGGTCGAAGCGGCGATGATCGCCGCCGACATCGCGCCGAACCTGCGTCGCGAGCAGTGGGGCTTCACCGCCTGGCTCGGTCACGTCCCGGCGCTGTGGAAAAAACTGCACGAAGAAGCCTCCGAACGCGCCGCTGCCGGCCTGGCCAAAACACCGTTGTGGATTCGCGGTTACGAAGCCGATCCACGGCTGATTCAACCGGGCCGCAACAACGTCGAGCGTGCCGGCCTGAGCGAATGGATCAAGATCTATCAGGGCGAAGTCGCGACTTTCGAGCCGCGTCCGGACCAGAACCAGAAAGGCCTGGTGATCTGCAACCCTCCGTACGGCGAGCGTCTGGGCGATGAGGCGAGCCTGCTCTACCTCTACCAGAACCTCGGCGAGCGTCTGCGTCAGGCCTGCTTGAACTGGGAGGCGGCGGTGTTCACCGGCGCGCCGGACCTGGGCAAGCGCATGGGTATCCGCAGCCACAAGCAGTATTCGTTCTGGAACGGCGCCTTGCCGTGCAAGCTGTTGCTGATCAAGGTGCTGCCGGATCAGTTCGTCACCGGCGAGCGTCGTACTCCGGAACAGCGTCAGGCCGAGCGAGAGCAAGCGGCCTACGATGAAGCGCCGAGCGAGCCGCAAGAGCGCAAATACAACAAAAACGGCAATCCGATCAAACCGGTTCCAGCCCCGGCCCCGGTGATCGAGCAGCCGCGCCTGAGCGAAGGCGGGCAGATGTTTGCCAACCGCCTGCAAAAGAACCTCAAGGCCCTCGGCAAGTGGGTCAAGCGTGAAGGCATCGACTGCTACCGCGTGTATGACGCCGACATGCCGGAATACTCCATGGCCATCGACCTGTATCACGATTGGGTCCACGTCCAGGAATACGCCGCGCCGAAATCCATCGATCCGGAAAAGGCCTCGGCGCGCATGTTCGATGCCCTGGCTGCGATTCCGCAGGCGTTGAACATCGACAAGAGCCGCGTGGTGGTCAAGCGCCGCGAGCGTCAGAGCGGCACCAAGCAGTACGAGCGCCAGGCGGCACAGGGCAAGTTCGTCGAGGTCAATGAAGGCGGGATCAAGCTGCTGGTGAACCTCACCGACTACCTCGACACCGGTCTGTTCCTCGACCATCGTCCGATGCGCATGCGTATCCAGAAAGAGGCGGCCGGCAAGCGCTTCCTCAATCTGTATTGCTACACCGCGACCGCCAGCGTGCACGCGGCCAAGGGCGGCGCGCGCAGCACCACCAGTGTCGACTTGTCGAAAACCTACCTGGACTGGGCGCGTCGCAACCTGTCGCTGAACGGTTTTTCCGACAAGAACCGCCTGGAGCAGGGTGACGTGATGGCGTGGCTCGAAGCCAGTCGTGACGAGTACGACCTGATCTTCATCGACCCGCCGACGTTCTCTAACTCCAAGCGTATGGAAGGTGTCTTCGACGTGCAGCGCGACCAGGTGCAACTGATCGACCTGGCCATGGCGCGACTGGCGCCCGGCGGCGTGTTGTACTTCTCCAACAACTTCCGCAAGTTCGAACTGGAGGCCAATCTCGGCGAGCGTTATGTGGTCGAGGAGATCACCGCCCAGACCATCGATGCGGATTTTTCCCGCAACGCCAAGATCCATCGCGCCTGGAAAATCACGGCTCGCTAAATAGCTGCGCTGATTCACTGTAGGAGCGAGCTTGCTCGCGATGGTCGATAACGATAACGCGTGCCTTCTGGAGTCACGCGGTACTCTTGCTACCATCGCGAGCAGGCTCGCTCCTACAGGATCCCATCAGTGCTGGTCAAATTAGTGGCTAATAGCTATAACTCAACTCACGGCCAAAGGGCTTCTCCGCACCTGGCGTTTTGAGTTTGCGTTCTATGTCGTTGCACGCCGTGCGCCCCAGGATCCTGGGATTTATCAGCGAAGATGCCTCGGCCTGGCTGGTCGCGCTGCTGGTATTGCTGGTCGGCGGGGTGCTCACCGGGTTGCTGGCGTGGTCGACACTGAACCTGTTTCACCATCAATTGCGGCAACGTTTCCAACTGTTGGCCAGTGAACGTTACAGCCGTATCGAAGAGCGTTTCGAAGATCAGGAGCAGCGCCTCGACGGCCTGCGCCGGTTTTTCGCCAATTCCGATTCGGTGTCCCGAGCGGAATTCGATGGCTACACCCAACCTTTGCTGCTGCGAACCCAGGCGTATTCCTATGCCCATCGGGTCACTCGTGATGAGCGGGCGGCGTTCGAGCGTCGGGTGCGTGACGAAGGCTTGAGCAACTTCGCCCTGAGAGAGCTCAACGCCGACGGCCAATTGCAACCGGCCGGCGAGCGAGATGAGTACGTAGCGGTGCTGTATAGCCAGACTCAAAGCAAACTCGGCGCTCCCCTCGGTTACGACTTGCTGGCCCAGCCGCTGCGGCGTGCCACGCTCGACCGGGCCGATCAAAATGGCGCCATGGCGGTGTCGCAACCGATGCATCTGGTGAGTATCGAGCCGGCTTATGCGCGCGGCGTGCTGCTGGTCGCGCCGGTCATGCAGCGCAACAGTCAGGCCCACAAAACCACGAAGCCCTACGGTTATGTCATGGCCGTGATCAGCATGCGCCAGTTGCTGGCGGACGGACTGCCGGACGCGAGTCGTGACTATCTCTCGGTGCGCATCCTCGATTTGTCGATCGACGACCAGCACGAAGTGCTGTTCGAGTCGCCCAACCCGCCGGCCATCAGCGAGCTGTCCGCCACGCGCCTGTTGCGCATGGCTGATCATGACTACCAAGTCGATATCCAGCCCAGCGACGCGTTCGTGCAGGCCAACCATTCCTCCGTGACCAGTGTGGTGGTGTTGGGTGGGTTGCTCAGCTTGATGCTCAGTGCCTTGCTGTATGTGTTGGTCAGTCAGCGGCAGCGGGCGTTGAAACTGGTCGAGCAACGCACCCGGGAGCTGCGCGATCGAGAGCAGGAACTGCGCGGCACCCATGGTCAGTTGCGTGGCGTGCTGAATGCCGCCACCCAGGTCGCGATCATCGCCACTGACCTGCGCGGCGTCATCAGCACCTTCAACGCGGGTGCCGAGCAGATGCTTGGCTATACCAGTGCCGAAGTGGTCGGTCATATGACCCTGGAGAACCTGCACCTGCCCCGGGAACTGGTCGCTCGCTCGGCAGAGTTGAGCGCGCGCTATGGCAAACCGGTGCCGACCTGCCAGGCGATGCTGGTCGAAGGCGACGTGGAGGGCGGCCACGAGGCGCGGGAGTGGACGCTGGTGCGCGGCGATGGCAGCCATTTGATGGTCAACATGCTCGCCACGCCGGTGCTCGACGAGCAAGGCTTGTGGGTCGGGCACCTGGCGGTGTGCATCGACATCACCGAACGCAAACGGGTCCATGAAGCGCTCGCGGCGCGGGACCTGCTGTTGAAGAAACTCAGCGCCCACGTGCCCGGTGGCATCTACCAGTTCAAGATGGAATTCGACGGACGCTTCAGCGTGATCTATGCCAGCGACGGCATTCGCGATATCTACGAGCTGGAACCTGACGTGCTGCTGCTCAATGCCGAAGCGATCTTCACCCGGATTCACCCTCAGGACACCACCCGTGTCCGCGCCTCGATCCGCGCCTCGGCCGACACCCTCAGCCCCTGGCGCGAGGAATACCGTGTGCAATTGCCGCAACGCGGTCTGCGTTGGGTGCGTGGCGAGGCCACGCCGGAGGAACTGCCGGGTGGCGGCGTGCTGTGGCATGGCTACATCTCGGACATTTCCGATATGAAGCGGGTGGAGGAGGAATTGCGCGCGCTGTCGGTCACCGATTCGCTGACAGGTATCCACAACCGGCGTTATTTCCAGGAGCGCCTGACCACCGAAATGGCCCGGGTGGAGCGCGGCGGTGGGGATCTGTCGGTGATCATGCTCGATATCGACCATTTCAAGCGCATCAATGACCTGCATGGCCATGCCATCGGTGATCGGGTGTTGCAGGCCGTGTGCCAACGGATCGGCCACCGGCTGCGTCGCACCGATGTGTTCTGCCGCCTGGGCGGTGAGGAGTTCATGGTGCTGTGCCCGGATATCAGCGGCGAACATGCCTATATGTTGGCCCAGCAATTGTGGCAAGGCTTGCGCAGTTCACCCATTGAAGGTGTCGGTACGGTCACCGCCAGTTTCGGGATTGCCAGTTGGCGGGTCGGGGAGGGCGCCGATGCCTTGCTGTTGCGCGCGGATTCGGGAGTCTATGCGGCGAAGCAGGCGGGAAGGGATCGGGTAGAAGGGGAGATGAATTAGCCCGGGTTGCACGCTGACCCTGTGGGAGCGGGCTTGCTCGCGAAAGCGGTTTGCCTGTCACATCGATGTTGGATGTGCCGCCGTCTTCGCGAGCAAGCCCGCTCCCACAGTGGATCTCTGTAGTTCTCAGGGGCCGGGTTACAACACCGAAGCCGTCTGCGGCAGTTTCGGTTGGCGGTACAGGTCCAGCAGCACCTGATCGAGCACCGAGGAGGCGCCGAACGGGGCCTTGTCGTTGAGGATCGCCACCACCGCCCAAGTGTTGCCGTTGACGTCGCGACTGAAACCGGCAATCGCCCGCACGGTGTTCAGGGTGCCGGTCTTGACGTGGGCTTCACCGCGCATGGCAGTGGTCTTCAGGCGTTTGCGCATGGTGCCGTCGGTGCCGGCAATCGGCATCGAACTGATGTATTCGGCGGAATACGGGCTGTGCCAGGCCGCTTCGAGCATCGAGGCCATTTCCCGGGCGCTGACACGCTCGGCACGGGACAGGCCGGAGCCGTTCTCCATCACCAGGTGCGGCGCGGTGATGCCCTTTTTCGCCAGCCACTGACGCACGACACGCTGGGCGGCCTTGGCGTCGTCACCATCGGCATCGGTGCGGAAGCGTTGGCCGAGGCTCAGGAACAACTGCTGGGCCATGGTGTTGTTACTGTACTTGTTGATGTCGCGGATGATTTCCGCCAGGTCCGGCGAGAACGCCCGGGCCAGGACCTTGGCGTCTTTCGGTGTTGGCGCCAGCACATCCCTGCCCTGAATGCTGCCACCCAGCTCCTTCCAGATTGCGCGGACGGCGCCGGCGGTGTAGGTCGCGTGGTCGAGCAGCGACAGGTAAGTCTGCGAGCTGCAGCCTTCGCCAAGCTGACCGCCGACCGTCACGGTCACGCTGCCGTCGGCCTGTGGCACCGGGTTGTAGCGCACGCCACCGGTGCATTGCTTGGAGTTGAGGGCCTTGACCTGGTTGTCGATGCGGATGCTCGCAATCGGCGGCTCCACGGAGACCAGCACCTTGCCCGAGTCATTGCGCGCGACGAAGCGCAGCGCCTTGAGGTTGACCAGCAGCGAGTCGGGCTTGACCAGGAACGGCTTGTTATCGTCGTTGCCGTCGTCATTGAACTCCGGCAATTGCGATTGCACGAAGAAGGTTTTATCCAGCACCAGGTCGCCGGTGACCTGGGTGACGCCGTTGGCACGCAGGTCGCGCATCAGCAGCCAGAGTTTTTCCATGTTCAGCTTCGGATCGCCGCCACCCTTGAGGTAGAGGTTGCCGTTGAGAATGCCGCCACTCAAGGTGCCGTCGGTGTAGAACTCGGTTTTCCACTGGTGGTTCGGGCCGAGCATTTCCAGCGCCGCGTAGGTGGTTACCAGTTTCATGGTCGACGCCGGGTTGACCGACACGTCGGCGTTGAACACCGTCGCGGTGCCGGGGCCGGTGAGCGGGATCATCACCAGCGACAGGGCGTTGTCCTGCAACTTGCTGGCTTTCAGGGCTTTTTCAACGTTGGGCGACAACGCGGTATTGATTGGAGCGGCGCAAACGGGAAGGGCCAGGGGGAGAAGAAAACCGGCCAACAGCAATGGACGCAAAGATTTGATCATCTGAAATAAAACCCTACAGCCGAGGGGAAATAAGATGAGGGCATGGAGATAAATTCCCTCAATGGTCATGAAAGTGTCGGCATTATGCCCCAAGGTGTCACGGCTTGTGCCGTGCGCGGGCATTCTGATCGGCTATTTTTTTACCGACGGTAGGCGTGGTGGCCCAGAGAGTCAGGCAATCGGCGGCTTAAGCTGCTAAAGTGCCGCCCGTTATTACTTAAGAGGATTGTTCCAATGGCGACTAACCGTTCCCAGCGTCTGCGCAAAAAACTGTGCGTCGATGAATTTCAAGAGCTGGGTTTCGAACTGAACCTGGATTTCAAAGAAGATTTGGCTGATGAAGCCATTGATGCTTTCCTCGATGCGTTCCTCAAAGAAGCCATGGAAACCAACGGTCTGGGCTATGTTGGCGGCGACGACTACGGTCTGGTTTGCCTGCAGAAGCGTGGCTCGGTCAGCGCTGAACAGCGCGCTGCCGTTGAAGCCTGGCTCAAAGGCCGCACCGAGCTGACCAGCGTTGAAGTCAGCCCGCTGCTGGACGTCTGGTACCCGGAAAAGCCGATCAATCCGGTAGCTTGATGTTCTAAAAAAACGGCGACCCAAGGGTCGCCGTTTTTTTATGCCGATGGTTTTTGGTTTCAGGCCTTGCGCCAGTTCAGAATCACCAGCGTCAATACCCCCGCGACAATCCCCCAGAACGCCGAACCGATGGAAAACAGCGTCAGCCCCGATGCCGTGACCATGAAGGTGATCAGCGCAGCTTCACGTTCCTTCACTTCGCTCATGGCGATGCTCAAGCCGTTGATGATCGAGCCGAACAGCGCCAGCGCCGCAATCGACAGCACCAGTTCCTTGGGCAGCGCGGCAAACAATGCCGCGAGCGTCGCGCCGAACACGCCGGCGATCCCGTAGAAAATCCCGCACCAGACGGCTGCGGTGTAGCGCTTGTTGCGATCCTCATGGGCGTGCGGTCCGGTGCAGATCGCTGCGCTGATCGCCGCCAGGTTGATCCCGTGGGAGCCGAATGGTGCCAACAGCAAACTGGCGATGCCGGTGGTGGTGATCAGCGGCGAGGCTGGCACCGTGTAACCATCGGCGCGCAATACGGCGATGCCGGGCATGTTTTGTGAGGTCATGGCGACGACAAACAGCGGGATGCCGATGCTGATGGTCGCCGCCAGGGAGAAGTGCGGCGTGGTCCAGACCGGCGTGGCCACTTCCAGATGGAAACCGCTGAAGTCCAGCAGCCCCATGAAGCCTGACAATGCCGTGCCGATCAGCAATGCCGCCAACACCGCGTAGCGCGGCGACAGGCGCTTGACCACCAGATAAGTGACAAACATCCCCAGGACCAGGGCGGTGCGGTGTTGCGCCGCGACGAAAATCTCGCTGCCGATCTTGAACAGGATCCCCGCCAGCAGGGCGGCGGCCAGGGATGCCGGAATCTTTTTCATCAGTCGTTCGAAGCTGCCGGTCAGCCCGCAAATCGTCACCAGCACCGCGCAGGTGATGTAGGCGCCGATGGCTTCGCCGTAGCTCACGCCGCCCAGGCTGGTGATCAGCAGCGCGGCGCCGGGGGTCGACCAGGCAATGGTGATCGGCGTGCGATAGCGCAGGGACAGGCCAATGGAGCACACGGCCATGCCGATCGAGATGGCCCAGATCCACGACGAAATCTGCCCGCTGCTCAGGCCCGCCGCTTGCCCGGCCTGGAACATCAGCACCAGGGAGCTGGTGTAGCCGGTCATCATGGCGATGAAGCCGGCAACGATGGCCGAGGGCGAGGTGTCGGCCAACGGGCGGATTTGCGTGTGGGTGGCGTCGTTCATGACGGTGGTGTTCCTTTTACAGATGAAGATGTCCGCTGCAACGCTGAATCCTGTGGGAGCGGGCTTGCTCGCGAAGAGGGCGTGTCAGTCGACATTGATTTAGCTGACAGACCGCATTCGCGAGCAAGCCCGCTCCCACAGGGATTGCGTTACAAAGGCGGATTCTGCGAACAAGCCTAAACTCAAAAGTAATCAGGCGTTGCGATACAGCCGAGGCAACATTCAGCCGTACAGTCGTGTTGCCACCCTCCATTGTGTACAATCGCAGTGTTTTTTACGCGATACTTGCCAGCGACCCACTGTGCCGTATTACAGTCGCGGTCAATTCGCCGCAGTTCTTCCGACTCGAGTGCCCATGAACGAACAGTTGCAACCCCTAAAGAAACAACCGCGAGCAGGCAAAGCCGGCCGCAGCGGTACCCAGGACGATATTGTCTACGCGCATATCTTCGAGGCCATCCTCGAGCAGCGCCTGGCGCCCGGCACCAAGTTGAGCGAAGAAGCGCTGGGGGAAATTTTCGGGGTCAGCCGCACCATCATTCGCCGCGCCTTGTCGCGCCTGGCCCATGAAGGCGTGGTGTTGCTGCGTCCGAATCGCGGCGCCGTGGTCGCCAGCCCGAGCGTCGAAGAAGCCCGCCAGGTGTTCATGGCCCGCCGTCTGGTGGAGCGAGCGATCACTGAACTGGCGGTTCAGCACGCGACCGCCGAACAGATTGCCGAATTGCGCCAGATGGTCAACGACGAACGCGACAGCTTTTCCCGTGGCGATCGTGGTGCCGGCATCCGCCTGTCGGGTGAATTCCACCTGAAGCTGGCCGAAGCTGCGAAAAACGCGCCGCTGATCAGCTTCCAGCGCAGCCTGGTGTCCCAGACGTCGCTGATCATCGCCCAGTACGAAAGCGGCAACCGTTCCCACTGCTCCTACGACGAGCACACCCAGTTGATCGACGCCATCGAGAAGCGCGATGCTGAACTGGCGGTGAACCTGATGATGCATCACATGGATCACATCGATAGCAAGCTCAACCTCGACGAGGAAAGTGCTTCGGATGATCTGCATGCGGTGTTCTCGCATTTGCTGCAGACCAAGAAGCCTGGGCGGTCGCCGGCGAAAATCTGATCGACCGCGTCGCCTGATTCGCGAGCAAGCCCGCTCCCACAGGGGATTTGTGAGCGGCACAGACCAAATGTGGGAGCGGGCTTGCTCGCGAAGGCGGCCTCAAAGATACAAAAATCCCCCGGAATCTAACGATTGCGGGGGATTTTTTATGCCCGGAAAACCTTAGCGCTGATGCACCAGATTCCCCGCCGCATAGGTCTGCAGCACAGTCCGGTCATCCCCCAGGGTCATCAACACAAACAACGTCTCGGCGATGTTATTGGCCTGCTTCAGGCGATAGCCCAGCAGCGGCGTGGCGTTGTAGTCCAGCACCAGGAAGTCGGCGTCGGTGCCCGGTTGCAGGGTGCCGATCTTGTCTTCCAGGCGCAGTGCGCGGGCGCCGCCGAGGGTGGCCAGGTACAGCGACTTGAACGGGCTCAGGCGTGCACCCTGCAGCTGCATGACCTTGTAGGCTTCGTTGAGGGTTTGCAGCAGCGAGAAACTGGTGCCGCCGCCCACATCGGTGCCGATGCCGACATTGAGTTTGTGCTTCTCGGCCATCGGCAGGTTGAACAGGCCGCTGCCGAGGAAGAAGTTCGAGGTCGGGCAGAACGAGATGGCCGAACCGGTTTCTGCCAGTCGCGCGCACTCGTCATCGCACAGGTGCACACCGTGGGCGAACACCGAGCGCTCGCCGAGCAACTGGTAGTGGTCGTAGACGTCCAGGTAACCCTTGCGCTCCGGGAACAGTTCCTTGACCCACTCGATTTCCTTGAGGTTTTCGCTGATGTGGGTCTGCATGTACAGATCCGGGTATTCGGTCAGCAACTGGCCGGCCAGGGTCAACTGTTCCGGGGTGCTGGTCGGTGCGAAGCGTGGGGTGACCGCGTAGTGCAGGCGACCCTTGCCGTGCCAGCGCTCGATCAGCGCCTTGCTTTCGACGTAGCTGGATTCGGCGGTGTCGGTCAGGTAGTCCGGGGCGTTGCGGTCCATCATCACCTTGCCGGCGATCATCCGCAGGTCAAGCTGCTCGGCGGCTTCGAAGAACGAGTTCACCGATTGCGGATGCACGCTGCCGAACACCAGCGCAGTGGTGGTGCCGTTGCGCAGCAGTTCCTTGATGAAAATGTCCGCGACCTGGTCGGCGTGGGCCTTGTCGGCGAACTGGCTTTCGCACGGGAAGGTGTAGGTGTTGAGCCAGTCCAGCAATTGCTCGCCATAGGCGCCGACCATGCCGGTTTGCGGCAGGTGGATGTGGGTGTCGATGAAGCCGGGAGTGATCAGTGCGTCCTGATAGCGGGTGATTTCGACGTCAGCCGGCAGGGTCGGCAGCAGTTCGCTGGCGTGGCCCAGGGCGCTGATCTGGCCGTTATCCACAACCAGCAAGCCGTCTTCGAAATACTCGTAGGAAGCTTCGATGCCCACGACGGCTGGGTCGGCGATGCTGTGCAGGATGGCGGCGCGGTAAGCTTTGCGAGTCAAAGGCATGTGAGTTCTCAATTGGAGGCTTGACTGCGGCGTGACGCAGGCAGCAGTTTGGCAATCGATCCGGCGCTGACGGTGTGTTGGCCGAAGTTCGCGTTATAGGTGGCGATGATTTCGCCGGCGATGGAGATGGCGATTTCCACAGGCAGCTTGCCTTTGACTTCGCCGATGCCCATCGGGCAGCGCATGCGTTGCACGACGCTGTTATCGAAACCACGGTCGCGCAGGCGATGTTCGAACTTCACCCGTTTGGTCTTCGAACCGATCAGGCCGAAGTAGGCGAAGTCGTTGCGCTTGAGGATCGCAGCGGTCAGTTCGAGGTCGAGCTGGTGGTTGTGGGTCATCACGATGCAATAGCTGCCGGCCGGCAGGTCATCGATTTCATCCACCGGTTCTTCGCTGACGATCTTGCGCACGCCATGGGGGATCTGCTCGGGAAATTCATCTTCCCGCGAATCGATCCAGCGTACCCGGCAGGGCAGGCTGGCCAGCAGCGGCACCAGGGCGCGGCCGACGTGGCCGGCACCGAACACGGCGATCTGCGCCTGTACCTGGCCCATCGGTTCGAACAGCAAAACGGTTGCACCACCGCAGCACTGGCCCAGGCTGGCACCGAGGCTGAAACGCTCCAGATGGGTGTCCTGCTTGCCGCTGGCGAGCATCTCGCGGGCGATCTTCATGGCCTTGTATTCCAGGTGCCCGCCACCGATGGTGTCGAAGCTCTGGTTCGCGCTGATGACCATCTTCGAGCCAGCGTTGCGCGGCGTCGAGCCGAGCTCTTCGATGATGGTCACCAGCACGCAGGGCTCACCCCGGTTTTGCAGGTCGGCGAGGGCGTCGATCCAGTTGTACATGTTTCACCTCAACATCTCTGTTGTTTGTACCGGCCTCTTCGCGAGCAAGCCCGCTCCCATATTTTGATCTCTGTCATTCACAAAATTTGTGCCCACTGGAGATCCATTGTGGGAGCGGGCTTGCTCGCGAAGGCCGCACCTCGTTCTTAGAGCGAAGCCAACTCGGTCTCAGCCTCGACAGCCTTCGCCGCCTTCAGCTGACGCATCTGCTCACAGCCCCACAACACCCGCTCCGGAGTCGCCGGGGCGTCGATTTTCGGTTGATGCCGGTAATCGCCCAGGCTCGCCACGGCGTCCTTGATCGCACACCACGAGGCGATGCCGAGCATGAACGGCGGCTCGCCCACGGCCTTGGAATGGAACACCGTGTCTTCCGGGTTCTTGCGGTTCTCCACCAGCTTCACCCGCAGGTCCAGCGGCATGTCCGCCACGGCCGGGATCTTGTAGCTGGCCGGGCCGTTGGTCATCAGCTTGCCCTTGTTGTTCCACACCAGCTCTTCCATGGTCAGCCAGCCCATGCCCTGGATGAACCCGCCCTCGACCTGACCGATGTCGATGGCCGGGTTCAGCGAGGCGCCGACGTCGTGGAGGATGTCGGTGCGCAGCATCTTGTATTCGCCGGTCAGGGTGTCGACCAGCACTTCACAGCACGCCGCGCCAAAGGCGAAGTAGTAGAACGGACGGCCGCGAGCCTGGCTGCGGTCGTAGTAGATTTTCGGGGTCTTGTAGAAACCGGTGCTCGACAGCGACACCTGGGCGAAATACGCCTGCTGGATCAGTGCTTCGAAGGTCAGGATGTGATCGCGGACCCGCACGTGGCCGTTGTGGAATTCCACGTCTTCTTCGCTGACCTTGTATTGGCGAGCCGCGAATTCCACCAGGCGTTGCTTGATGGTTTCGGCGGCGTTCTGCGCGGCCTTGCCGTTCAGGTCGGCACCGCTGGAAGCGGCGGTCGGCGAGGTGTTCGGCACCTTGTCGGTGTTGGTCGCGGTGATCTGCACGCGGTCCATTTCCACCTGGAACACTTCGGCCACGACCTGCGCGACCTTGGTGTTCAGGCCCTGGCCCATTTCGGTGCCGCCGTGGTTGAGGTGGATGCTGCCGTCGGTGTAGACGTGCACCAGGGCACCGGCCTGGTTGAGGAAGCTGGCGGTGAAGGAAATACCGAATTTCACCGGGGTCAGCGCCAGGCCTTTTTTCAGGATCGGGCTGTTGGCGTTGTAACGACGGATCGCTTCGCGACGCTCGGCGTACTGGCTGCTTTCTTCCAGTTCCGCAGTCATCTCTTCGAGCATGTTGTGCTCGACGGTCTGGTAGTAGTGGGTGACGTTGCGCTCGGTCTTGCCGTAGTAGTTGGCCTTGCGCACGGCCAAAGGATCCAGGACCAGATGGCGAGAGATGGCGTCCATCACTTCTTCGATGGCGACCATGCCTTGCGGGCCACCGAAACCACGGTAGGCGGTGTTCGACGCGGTGTTGGTCTTGCAGCGGTGACCGTTGATGGTCGCATCGCCCAGGTAGTACGAGTTGTCCGAGTGGAACATCGCCCGGTCGACGATCGACGCCGACAGGTCAGGCGAGCAACCGCAGTTGCCGGCCAGTTCCAGGTTGATGCCGTGCAGGCGTCCGGTGCTGTCGAAACCGACGTCGTACTCGACATAGAACGGGTGACGCTTGCCGGTCATCAGCATGTCTTCGACCCGGGGCAGACGCATCTTGGTCGGCTGGCCGGTGAGGTGCGCGATCACCGCACACAGGCACGCCGGGCTAGCCGCCTGGGTTTCCTTGCCGCCGAATCCACCGCCCATGCGGCGCATGTCGACGACGATCTTGTTCATCGACACGTCCAGCACTTCGGCCACCAGTTTCTGCACTTCGGTGGGGTTTTGCGTGGAGCAGTAGACGATCATGCCGCCGTCTTCGGTCGGCATCACCGAAGAGATCTGGGTTTCCAGGTAGAAGTGTTCCTGGCCGCCGATGTGCAGGGTGCCTTGAATGCGGTGCTCAGCGGTGGCCAGCGCGGTGGCTGAATCGCCACGTTTGTGGGTGTGGCTGTCGAGTACGAAGTGGCGTTTGCGCAGGGCTTCGACCACGTCCAGCACAGGTTCCAGGTCTTCGTATTCGATAATCGCGGCCATCGCCGCCTTGCGCGCGGTTTCCAGGTCCTTCGCCGCCACGGCGATCACCGGTTGACCGACGAATTGCACGGTGTCGATGGCTAGCAGCGGATCGCCCGGCAGCAACGGACCGATGTCTTTCAAGCCCGGCACGTCTTCGTGGGTGATGGCGATGCGCACGCCTTCAAAGGCGTAGCAGGGCGAAGTATCGATGCTGATGATCCGCGCGTGGGCACGGTCCGACATGCGCGCATAAACGTGCAACTGGTTCGGAAACTCCAGGCGATCGTCGATGTACTGCGCTTCACCGGCCACATGCTTGGCGGCGCTGTCGTGCTTGACGCTGCGGCCGACACCGGTGGTCAGGTCCTTGGCGAACAGTTCAGCCAATTCGGCCTGGGTCTTCTCTACGGCGTGATGATTAGACATAAGCGGTCACCCGAGTCTCGATGTGCGGTGTTTGCAGTTCGATGAAGTATTTGCGCAGCAGGTTCTGCGCGCTGAGCAGGCGGTATTCCTTGCTGGCGCGGAAGTCCGAGAGCGGCGTGAAGTCTTCGGCCAGAGCAGCGCAGGCGCGTTCGACAGTGGCGTTGTTGAACGGCGAGCCGAGCAACGCGACTTCGCAGGCAGCGGCGCGTTTCGGGATGGCGGCCATGCCGCCGAAGGCGACGCGGGCTTCAGCGACTACGCCATTTTCCAGGCGAATGTTGAAGGCGGCGCACACGGCAGAAATGTCATCGTCCAGGCGCTTGGAGATCTTGTAGGCGCGGAACAGTTTTTCGACGCTGGCGCGGGGCACGATGATTTTCTCGATGAACTCGCTTTCCTGGCGCGCAGTGACGCGGTAATCGATGAAGTAGTCTTCCAGCGCCAGGGTGCGTCGGGTTTCGCCTTTGCACAGCACGATTTGCGCGCCGAGGGCGATCAGCAGGGGCGGCGAGTCACCAATTGGCGAGGCGTTGCCGATGTTGCCGCCCAGGGTGCCCTGGTTGCGGATCTGCAAGGACGCGAAGCGGTGCAGCAATTCACCGAAGTCCGGATACTCGGCGTTCAAGGCCTCGTAGCAATCGGAAAGGGACGTGGCGGCGCCGATTTCCAGGCGATCGTCAAAACGCTCGATGCGTTTCATCTCGGCGACGTTGCCGACGTAAATCATCACCGGCAGGGTGCGGTGGAACTGCGTGACTTCCAGCGCCAGGTCGGTACCGCCGGCCAGCAGGCGGGCCTGTGGATAAGCGTCGTAGAGGTCGGCCAGGTCGGCCACGGTCAGTGGCACCAGGCAGCGTTTGTCGCCGCTGTTGAGTTCGCCGATATCGGTCGGGGCAATGGCTTTCAGGCGGGCGATGGTGTCGGCCTCGCGGGCGTCGAACTGGTCCGGCTGCTTGGCGCAGCAGGACTGTTCGGCGGCTTCGAGGATCGGCCGGTAGCCGGTGCAACGGCAGAGATTGCCGGCCAGTGCTTCGTGGGCCTTGGCATGATCCGGTGCATCGCTGTTCTTTTGCAGGGCAAACAGCGACATCACGAAACCGGGGGTACAGAAGCCGCATTGCGAGCCGTGGCACTCGACCATGGCTTTCTGCACGCTGTGCAGTTCACCCTTGTGCTTGAGGTCTTCGACGCTGATCAGTTGTTTGCCGTGCAGGGACGACACGAAGGTCAGGCACGAGTTGAGGCTGCGATAGCGAATGTGTTCGCGGCCGTCATCCTCGGTCTGCAATTCGCCGACCACCACGGTGCAGGCGCCGCAGTCACCGCTGGCGCAGCCTTCTTTGGTGCCGGGCTTGCCCACATGGTCGCGCAGATAATTGAGCACGGTCAGGTTCGGGTCCAGGGCGTGCTCGCTACGGAGTTCCTGGTTTAGTAAAAACTGGATCACGGAAGGCCTCGCAGACTCATTATTGTTGTTAACCGATAGGAACTGAATTTAGCAGGTCTGACTTTTCGGTCAATGATTTTCTGACTTAAAGGTCAGGAAATTGCAATTTGTCGATTAACCACCTGTTCCTTAATTATTGTCGTTGCTTTGATAGCCTGCCTTTTTGCTTGAATTTGCTTGAATCGTGCCAAAAACCTCCGGGCGGGCACTCCGCCCTGACGCAGCAATTGCGCTACACTGCGCCGCTTGTACAGTTCAAAGAGTTTGAAGGACAACCATGACGTTCAAGGCGCCGGACAGCCTCGCCGAGCAAATCGCTCACCACCTCGCCGAACGCATCATTCGCGGCGAAATGAAGCCAGGGGAGCGCATCCAGGAACAGAAGGTCACGCTGGCCCTCAACGTCAGCCGTGGTTCGGTCCGCGAGGCCTTGCTGATCCTCGAGCGTCGGCACCTGATCGCGATCCTGCCGCGACGGGGCGCCCACGTCACCGAGCTCACGCCGCACAAGGTGCAGAGCCTGTGCACGCTGATGAGCGAGCTCTATATCCTGCTCGGCAACTCGGTGGCCAGCGGCTGGAAAACCCAGGCCGACATGGCGCCGTTCGTGCAGATCCAGCAACGCCTGACGGCCAGCTACGAGCGTCAGGACATCCGCACTTTCGTCGACGACAGCTTCAATGTGATGCGCGCCGCGTACCCGTTCGCCAACAACCCGTACTTGCAGGAAACCGTCGAGAATCTGCAGCCGGCCATGAGCCGTGCGTATTTCCTCGCGCTGGACCAGCGCAAGGCGTCGATGAGCGAGTTCCTCGAGCTGTTCGAACGCTTGCTCGCTGCCGTGCTGGCCCGTGACTTTGCGCAGATTCGCGTGGTGCTGACGGCTTACGCCCAGCGCAGTTGCGATCTGGTGATCTCTGCCCTGACGGACGCCTGAGGGTGCGGCTCAAGTGCATCAAGCTGGCGGGGTTCAAGTCCTTCGTCGACCCGACCACGGTGAACTTCCCCAGTAACATGGCGGCGGTGGTCGGGCCCAATGGTTGCGGCAAGTCGAACATCATCGACGCCGTACGCTGGGTGATGGGCGAGAGTTCGGCGAAGAACCTGCGCGGCGAATCGATGACCGACGTCATCTTCAACGGCTCCACCAGCCGCAAACCGGTGAGCCAGGCGAGCATCGAACTGGTGTTCGATAACTCCGATGGCACCTTGCTCGGTGAATACGCCGCCTACGCGGAAATTTCCATCCGCCGCAAAGTGACCCGCGACAGCCAGACCACCTACTACCTCAACGGCACCAAATGCCGGCGCCGCGACATCACCGACATTTTCCTTGGCACCGGCCTTGGCCCGCGCAGCTACTCGATCATCGAGCAGGGGATGATCTCCAAGCTGATCGAGTCCAAGCCGGAAGACCTGCGCAACTTCATCGAAGAAGCCGCGGGCATCTCCAAGTACAAGGAGCGCCGGCGCGAGACCGAAAACCGCATCCGCCGCACCCACGAGAACCTTGAGCGCCTGACCGACCTGCGCGAAGAGCTTGAGCGTCAGCTCGAGCGCTTGCACCGCCAGGCCGAGGCCGCCAAGAAGTATCAGGAATTCAAGGGTGAGGAGCGTCAGCTCAAGGCCCAGCTGTCGGCCCTGCGCTGGCAGGCGCTGAACGATCAGGTCGGCCAGCGTGAAGCGATCATCGGCAACCAGGAAGTTTCTTTCGAAGCCCTGGTGGCCGAACAGCGCAATGCCGACGCAAGCATCGAGCGCCTGCGTGACGGACACCACGACCTGTCGGAGCGCTTCAATCTGGTGCAGGGGCGCTTCTACTCGGTTGGCGGCGACATTGCCCGGGTCGAGCAGAGCATTCAGCACGGCCAGCAGCGTTTGCGCCAGTTGCAGGAAGACCTGAAAGAGGCCGAGCGCGCACGCCTGGAAACCGAATCGCACCTGGGCCACGACCGCACGCTGCTGCTGACCCTCGGCGAAGAGCTGGACATGCTCACCCCGGAGCAGGAAGTCACCAGCGCCGCCGCCGAAGAGGCCGCTGCCGCGCTGGAAGAATCCGAAACCACCATGCACGGCTGGCAAGAGCAGTGGGATACGTTCAACCTCACCGCCGCCGAGCCGCGCCGTCAGGCCGAAGTGCAGCAATCGCGGATCCAGCAACTGGAAACCAGCCTGGAGCGCCTGGCCGATCGCCAGAAGCGACTTGGCGAAGAGCGCGCCTTGCTCTCGGCGGACCCGGAAGACGCGGCGATCATGGAGCTCAGTGAGCAGCTCGCTGAATCCGAAGCGACCCTTGAGGATTTGCAGACCAGCGAAGAAGCGCAGGTCGAAAAGCTTGAGCAGTTGCGTCAGGAGCTGCAGCAGGCGTTGTCGGCGCAACAGCAGGCCCAGGGCGATTTGCAGCGCCTCAACGGTCGGCTGGCTTCGCTCGAAGCCTTGCAGCAAGCCGCGCTCGATCCGGGCACTGGCACCGCCGAATGGCTGCGCGAACAGAATCTTGCGAATCGCCCGCGCCTGGCCGAAGGCCTGAAAGTTGAGGCCGGTTGGGAGCTGGCGGTGGAAACCGTGCTCGGTGCCGACCTGCAAGCGGTGCTGGTGGACGACTTCAACGATTTCGATCTGTCGGGCTTTGCCCAGGGCGACTTGCGTTTGCTCAGCCCGTCCAGCGATGGCGTACGAGTGCCGGGCAGCTTGCTGGACAAGGTCGAGGCGCAGCTCGACCTGTCGCCATGGCTGGGGCAGGTCAAGCCGGTCGACAGCCTCGAACAGGCCTTGGCCATGCGGGGCCAATTGGCTGCCGGGCAGAGCCTGATCAGCCGTGATGGTTACTGGGTCGGTCGGCATTTTCTGCGTGTGCGTCGGGCCAGTGAAGCGGAAAGTGGCGTGCTCGCCCGGGGTCAGGAAATCCAGCAACTGGGCCTGGAGCGTGAAGAGCGCGAAGCCGCTGTCGAAACCCTGGAAACCCGACTGCAGAATCTCAGGGCACAGCAGCGTCAGCAAGAAAACGGTCGCGAACATTTGCGCCGTTTGCTGCAGGACGAAGCGCGTCAGCAAGGTGAGTTAAAGGCTCAATTGTCCGCCGGCAAAGCCAAGGCCGAACAATTGACCCTGCGCCGTACGCGCCTCGACGACGAACTGGTCGAACTGGACGAACAGCGCGCCCTGGAGCACGAAAACATCGGTGAAGCGCGCCTGCAATTGCAGGAGGCCCTCGACAGCATGGCGCTGGACACCGAGCAGCGTGAGTTGCTGCTGGCCCAGCGCGACAGCCTGCGCGAACGCCTGGACCGGGTGCGCCAGGAAGCCCGGCAGCACAAGGATCACGCCCATCAGTTGGCGGTGCGCCTGGGCTCGCTCAAGGCCCAGCACGATTCAACGCGTCAGGCGCTGGAACGTCTGGAGATGCAGTCCGAGCGGCTGACCGAAAAACGCGAGCAACTGAGCCTCAATCTGGAGGAGGGCGAAGCACCGCTGGAAGAGCTGCGTTTGAAGCTCGAGGAGTTGCTCGACAAGCGCATGACCGTCGACGAAGAACTCAAGACTGCGCAGATCGCCCTCGAAGACGCCGACCGCGAACTGCGCGACGCCGAGAAGCGCCGCAGCCAGGCCGAACAACAATCCCAGTTGATTCGCAGTCAGCTCGAAACCCAGCGCATGGAATGGCAAGCCCTGACCGTGCGCCGCAAGACCTTGCAGGACCAATTGCTGGAAGACGGCTACGATCTCCACGGCGTACTCGCGACCTTGACAGCGGAGGCCAGCGAGAAGGATGCCGAGGAAGAACTCGAGCGCATCGCTGCGAGGATCCAGCGTCTGGGCGCGATCAACCTGGCGGCCATCGATGAGTACCAGCAGCAATCGGAACGTAAACGTTATCTGGATGCGCAGAACGACGATCTGGTGGAAGCGCTCGATACCCTTGAGAACGTGATTCGCAAGATCGACAAGGAAACCCGTAACCGTTTCAAGGATACCTTTGATCAGATCAATGGCGGTTTACAGGCGCTTTTCCCAAAAGTTTTCGGTGGTGGCCGCGCATATTTGGAACTGACGGGCGAAGATTTACTCGATACAGGGGTAACAATCATGGCGCAGCCGCCAGGAAAGAAGAACAGCACCATCCATTTGCTCTCCGGCGGCGAAAAAGCCCTGACCGCATTGGCCCTGGTTTTTGCGATCTTCAAATTGAACCCGGCGCCGTTCTGCATGCTCGATGAGGTTGACGCGCCACTGGATGACGCTAACGTTGGACGCTACGCGCGATTGGTAAAAGAGATGTCACAGACAGTGCAGTTCATCTATATCACCCACAACAAGATCGCCATGGAAATGGCCGAACAACTGATGGGTGTGACGATGCACGAACCCGGTTGTTCACGTCTGGTGGCAGTGGATGTCGAGGAGGCGATGGCGATGGTGGACGCCTGAGTCGTGGTTGTAGAAAAGGTGGCTTACGGTGTGTAGGGCTCTTTTCCTGGCTTCGACTTGCTGGCCAATCGACATATTCGCGCTAGCCAACGTGGTAGACGGTGTAAAGTTGCCTTTGGTCGTGCTAGTTTAATGTCAATTTTTCGTATACGTGGGCAAAACGCCTGTCAGAACATAGAGTTGGCGCCACGTTTTAAAGCGGTTTGCAGGTTGTAAACCCCTTATTTTTCAGCATTTTTTATAGAGGCACGGGATTACATGGAAATCGGTCTGCGCGAGTGGCTGATCGTCATCGGCATTATTGTCATTGCCGGTATTCTTTTCGATGGCTGGCGCCGTATGCGCGGCGGCAAGGGAAAACTGAAGTTCCGTCTTGATCGAAGTCTGTCCAATCTGCCGGACGAGGACAGCAGCACCAGCGCCGAGCTGCTGGGCCCGCCGCGCGTGCTGGACACGCATAGAGAGCCGCAACTGGACGAGCACGATCTGCCGTCGGTGAGCATGCCGGCCCGCGAGCCTCGCGAGTCGGGCTCCAAGCGCGGCAAGCGTGGCCACGGCGAGCCTTCCCAGGGCGACATGAACCTCAGCCTGGATCTGGACGGCGGCCCGAGCTTCAGCAGTCGCGACGACGACTTCCCGGATGACACCAAGGCTTCGCCAGCGGTCAACGACAAAGAACAACCGCAAGCTGAAGAAGTGCTGGTGATCAGCGTGATCTGCCGCGACGCTGCCGGCTTCAAGGGCCCGGCGCTGTTGCAGAACATTCTGGAAAGCGGTCTGCGTTTCGGCGAGATGGATATTTTCCACCGTCACGAAAGCATGGCCGGCAACGGTGAAGTGCTGTTCTCCATGGCCAACGCCGTCAAGCCTGGCGTATTCGACCTGGACGACATCGACCACTTCAGCACTCCGGCGGTGAGCTTCTTCCTGGGGCTGCCAGGCCCTCGCCATCCGAAACAGGCTTTCGACGTCATGGTAGCGGCAGCGCGCAAACTGTCCCAGGAACTGAACGGCGAACTGAAGGACGACCAGCGCAGCGTACTGACTGCCCAGACGATCGAGCACTACCGTCAGCGCATCGTGGAATTTGAACGCCGCGCCCTGACCCAGAAACGTTGATTGAAATGGTTATTCCCGCGCGGTGCGCGGGATAATCGGCAAAACAGATTGAGCAGCCTCGGCTGCTCTTTTGCTTTATGAGAGAACACCCATGACCGCCGCCAAGAACCGTATTTTAGAGCTGCGCGCTGAGCTGGATCAGCACAACTATCGTTACCACGTGCTCGACGAGCCGAGCATTCCGGACGCCGAATACGACCGCTTGTTCAACGAGCTCAAGGCTCTGGAAGCGGCCAATCCCGAACTGATCACCAGCGACTCGCCAACCCAGCGAGTGGGCAGCGCGGCGCTGTCGGCGTTTACCCAGGTGCGTCACGAAGTGCCGATGCTCAGCCTCGGCAACGCCTTCGAAGAAACCGACATGCGTGAGTTCGACCGCCGGGTGACCGAAGGCCTGGACCTGCCAGCCGGAGATCTGTTCGGTGGCGGCGCAACCGTTGAATACAGCTGTGAGCCCAAGCTCGATGGCGGCGCAACCGTTGAATACAGCTGTGAGCCCAAGCTCGATGGCCTGGCCGTCAGCCTGCTGTATCAGGATGGCATCTTGGTGCGCGGCGCGACCCGCGGCGACGGCACCACTGGCGAAGACATCAGCGTCAACGTGCGCACCGTACGCAACATCCCGCTCAAGCTGCACGGTACCGGCTGGCCGGCGACCCTGGAAGTGCGCGGTGAAGTGTTCATGTCCAAGGCCGGTTTCGAACGGCTCAACGCCACGCAACTGGAAGTCGGCGGCAAGACCTTCGCCAACCCGCGCAACGCGGCGGCAGGCAGTTTGCGCCAGCTGGACTCGAAGATCACCGCCAACCGTCCGCTGGAATTCTGCTGCTACGGCATCGGCCAGGTGTCGGCGGACATCGCCGATACGCACATCGGCAATTTGCAGCAACTCCAGGCCTGGGGCATGCCGATCAGTCATGAGCTGAAACTGGCGCACGGTATCGCCGAGTGCCTGGATTACTACCGCGACATCGGTGAGCGTCGCAACGCGCTGCCGTATGAAATCGACGGCGTGGTGTTCAAGGTCAACAGCATTGCCTCCCAGCGCGAACTGGGTTTTCGCGCCCGTGAGCCGCGTTGGGCCATCGCCCACAAATTCCCGGCGATGGAAGAGCTCACCGAACTGCTCGATGTGGAGTTCCAGGTAGGCCGCACCGGGGCGGTGACGCCGGTGGCGCGACTGAAACCGGTCAAGGTCGCCGGTGTCACGGTGGCCAACGCCACCCTGCATAACATGGACGAAGTCGCGCGCCTGGGTCTGATGATCGGCGATACGGTGATCATTCGCCGCGCCGGTGACGTGATTCCGCAGGTGGTGCAAGTGGTCATGGAACGCCGTCCGGAAAACGCCCGGCCGGTGCAGATTCCCGAGCAGTGCCCGGTGTGCGGTTCCCATGTCGAGCGCACGCAGCTGATCAAGCGCAGCAAGGGCCGCGAGACGATCAGCGAAGGCGCAGTGTATCGCTGCGTCGGTCGTCTGGCCTGCGGTGCGCAGCTCAAGCAGGCGATCATTCACTTCGTTTCCCGTCGCGCCATGGACATCGAAGGCCTGGGAGAGAAGAGCGTTGAGCAACTGGTCGACGAAGGCCTGGTGAGCTCACCGGCCGATCTGTACGCCCTGACCTTCGAGCAGATCGTCGATCTGGAAGGCTTTGCCGAACTGTCGAGCAAGAACCTGCTCGGCGCCATCGAAGACAGCAAGAAGCCGGGCCTGGCGCGGTTCATCTACGCCCTCGGGATTCCCGATGTCGGTGAGGAGACGGCCAAGGTTCTGGCGCGTTCCCTGGGTTCGCTGGAGCGGGTGCAGCAGGCCTTGCCGCAGGTGCTGACGTACTTGCCGGATGTTGGCCTGGAAGTCGCGCACGAGATCCACAGCTTCTTCGAGGATGCGCATAACCAGCAGGTGATCGCTGATTTGCTCAGGCATGGCCTGCAGATCCAGGATCAGGGCGAGTTGGGTGCCGAGTTTTCGGCGAGCACCACACTGGGTGGTTTCCTCGACAAGCTGCATATCCCGTTGGTCGGGCCGGGCGGGGCGCAGAAACTGGCGGACAAGTTTGGCTCGCTGCAGGCGGTGATCGGCGCGGATTGGCTGGATATGCGCCAGGCGCTGCCGGAGAAACAGGCCAATTCGGTGCGCGAGTTCTTTGCGGTCGAAGAAAATCGTCAATTGGCCGAAGCGGCGGAGAAGCAACTGGCCGATTTCGGTATGCACTGGCAGAGCGAGAAGAAGGTCGTCGAAGGCTTGCCGCTGGCCGGGCAGACCTGGGTGCTGACCGGCTCGCTGGAGCTGATGAGTCGCGATATCGCCAAGGACAAACTTGAAAGCCTCGGCGCCAAGGTAGCGGGCTCGGTGTCGGCCAAGACCCATTGCGTGGTGGCAGGGCCGGGTGCCGGTTCGAAGCTGACCAAAGCCAACGAACTGGGGTTGAAGGTGCTGGATGAAGAGGCGTTTGTCGAGTTTCTGCGCAAGCACGATATTTCGGTGTGAAGCCATTCGTCGGAACGCCGCCCGGAGCAAACCCGCTCCCACATTTAACCGAGTTCTTCCTGTAAGAAATCGATCGAATGTGGGAGCGGGCTTGCTCGCGAAGGCGATTTCAACAGCCCCGCAGAAAACGGGAACGATCACCTCTCGGGAATGATCTAGTCTTGGCAGTCCCCAGGGAGAGATCGCCATGTACCCTTTCTTCGAGCAGCTCAGCTCGCGCATCGCCGCGCCGTTCATGGCTGAAAATTCGCGCAACAGCAAGGTCTGGTCCTGTCGTTGCGGGCAGTCGCTGTTCTTTCGCAACAGCCAGTGCCTGGCCTGTTCGGCGGCGTTGGGTTATCAGCCGGAGCAGAGTCGCTTGTCTGCGCTGCAACCGGGTGTGCAAGCGGGCACCTGGCTGCTTGATGCCGATCCCGGGGCTGGCCTGTTTCGACGCTGCGCCAACCTCGACTCCCCGGCCGCCTGTAATTGGTTGCTGCCTGCCAATGACCATGACGTCTTGTGCATTGCCTGCAGCCTCAATCGCACCATTCCTGATCTGTCGATAGCCGACAACCACGAGCGCTGGCGCAAGGTGGAAACCGCCAAGCGGCGTCTGGTCGCGCAACTGCTCAGCCTGGGGTTGCAGGTGATTCCCAGAACCGTCGATGAAGAGACCGGCCTTGCCTTCGATTTCATCGGCGTGGACCTCGAAGGCAAACCGCCTACCACCGGACACGCCAATGGCCTGGTCACCCTCGATATCAAGGAAGCCGACGATGCCCACCGCGAACAAGTGCGGGTGCAAATGCTCGAACCCTATCGCACGCTGCTCGGGCATTTTCGTCACGAAGTCGGCCATTACTACTGGGACCAATTGATCGCCAATAGCCAGTGGCTTGAGCCTTTTCGAGGGTTGTTCGGCGATGAACGCGCCAGCTATGCCGAAGCCCTCGAACGGCATTATCAGCACGGCGCACCGCTCGACTGGCAGCAGCACTGCGTCAGCGCCTACGCCACCATGCACCCGTGGGAAGACTGGGCCGAAACCTGGGCGCATTACCTGCACATGATGGATGCAGTGGATACCGCGCTGGGCTTTGGCATGAGTGCCCGGGAAATGGACTTCGACTATCAGCCGTTTCCGCCCGAAACCCTCTACGATCCACAGCATCCCGGCGGCGCGGCGTTCCTGTCGTTCGTCAATGCGTGGATCGAACTGGCCGGCATGCTCAACGAATTGTCACGCAGCATGGGGCAGCCGGATTTCTATCCGTTCGTCCTGCCGCCAGCGGTCATTGCCAAGCTGCACTTTATCCATCTGGTGATTCAGCAGGAGGGCGGCAGGGCGGATGAGGTGCTTGAGGCGCAATAGCAAGTGCTTGAACCCCCTCATATTTTTAATCCGAAACCAACGGTTGTAACTTCGCCTCAGATAGGTACAATGGCGCGGCTCGCCGACAGGTGAGCGTCGTTATGGTGACCCCATCGGTCCCCCCGCAACGATCAACCGTGAACCCGGTCAGGCCTGGAAGGGAGCAGCCGCAGCGGTGACATTGTGTGCCGGGGTGTGGCTGGTGGGGTTACCACCTTAACGCCACGCGAGTGTTCTCTTGCGTTATCTTTCTGAAAACAGACTTTCGCTAGCTGCCAGGATCTTGTCCAGGGCGGTTTTTCGCCGTTTGCGGTTTATCCACAGCCGCAGGTTCGCCACCGATATACAGCCGGACAATTTCATCGATCTCCCCGGACATCTTCATCCGAAACAGGGTGCGCAGAATGCGCTGCACCGGCACTTGCGGGGCGTTGCGCACGGCGGCGCATGCCGGGTGATCAACACGTCAGGTTGAGTGAAGAGCGGGATGCTCCAGAGATAATCGCCAGGCTGATCGGGCAGCCACGATTGCGCAGCCACGCTGTCCAGGCTGATCAACAGCAATGCCCCCAAGGCCAGCCGCATAAACACTCCGTTAATAGCCCCCGATGTGCAGCTTGGCCACAATACACGAGCGCACCGGATGCAATTTGTCCCTTGCTCCGCTAGCATTAGCCGCTTCTGCTTCCTTCGCTGCGACGGTTTTCGATGAGTTATCAGGTTCTTGCACGTAAATGGCGTCCGCGCTCGTTCCGCGAAATGGTCGGCCAGACCCATGTGCTCAAGGCTCTGATCAATGCCTTGGACAGCCAGCGGCTGCACCACGCCTACCTCTTCACCGGTACCCGTGGGGTCGGCAAGACCACCATCGCGCGGATCATTGCCAAATGCCTTAACTGCGAAACAGGTATCACTTCGACCCCCTGTGGCGAGTGTTCGGTGTGTCGCGAAATCGACGAAGGGCGCTTTGTCGACCTGATCGAGATCGACGCCGCGAGCCGCACCAAGGTCGAAGATACCCGCGAATTGCTCGACAACGTGCAGTACGCCCCGAGCCGCGGGCGCTTCAAGGTCTACCTGATCGACGAAGTGCACATGCTCTCCAGCCATTCCTTCAACGCACTGCTCAAAACCCTTGAAGAGCCGCCTCCCTACGTCAAGTTCATCCTGGCGACCACTGATCCGCAGAAACTTCCTGCAACGATTCTGTCGCGGTGCCTGCAGTTCTCCCTGAAGAACATGACGCCGGAGCGGGTGGTCGAACATTTGACCCACGTGCTGGGTGTCGAGAACGTGCCGTTCGAAGACGACGCGTTGTGGCTGCTGGGCCGAGCCGCCGACGGGTCGATGCGTGACGCCATGAGCCTGACCGACCAGGCGATTGCCTTCGGTGAAGGCAAGGTCATGGCCGCCGACGTGCGGGCGATGCTTGGGACTCTCGATCACGGGCAGGTCTACGACGTCCTGCATGCCCTGATCGAAGGCGATGCCAAGGCGTTGCTCGAAGCCGTCCGCCACCTGGCCGAACAAGGCCCGGACTGGAACGGTGTGCTCTCGGAAATTCTCAATGTGCTGCACCGTGTTGCCATCGCCCAGGCCTTGCCGGAAGGTGTCGATAACGGTCACGGCGACCGTGATCGCGTGCTGGCACTGGCCCAGGCGTTGCCGGCCGAAGATGTGCAGTTCTACTACCAGATGGGCCTGATCGGCCGCCGCGACCTGCCGCTGGCGCCGGATCCCCGGGGCGGTTTTGAAATGGTGTTGCTGCGGATGCTGGCGTTCCGGCCCGCAGACACCGCGGATGCCCCGAGGCAACCGCTAAAGCCAGTGGGGATCAGCCAGGCCACAGTTGATTCCGCAAACTCAGTGGCTGCCGCGCCGGTTGTTGCGCCGGTAGTCGCTGCGGCCGTTGCACCGATAGCGGCTGCGCCAGTGGCGGCTCCAGCGCCTGCACCTGCACCGGAACCGGTTGCGCAGGTTGTTGTGCCTGTACCTGTACCTGTACCTGCGCCTGTGGTTGAAGCGGCCGTGGTCGAAGAGGTGGTCGACCTGCCGTGGAATGACCCGGTCGAGCCAGCCCCCGTTCAGCAACCGGCGGTGGAGCCGCTGCTGGAAACCGCCAGCGAACAACCCGAATTACCGCCGATGCCGTTGCCGACGCCGGACAGCGTGGTGCCGGACGCCCCGGAGTGGGCCGCCGCGCCGATCCCGGAACCATCGGTGACCGCCGTCGATGCCGCGACGCCGGGCATGGACCTGGATGACGAGCCGCCGCTGGATGAGGACTACATCGAGCCGGACATGGATTCGGCCTATAGTTACCTCGACGAACTGGCCAGCGAGCATGCCGCCGACCCGGCTCCGGAGCCCGAGCCTGAGCCCGCGGCAATGCCCGCTACCGGCCTGGCCCTGCAATGGCTGGAGCTGTTCCCGAAATTGCCGATCTCCGGCATGACCGGCAGCATCGCCGCCAACTGCACGCTGATCGCGGTCGATGGCGACAATTGGCTGATGCACCTGGACCCGGCCCACAGTGCCTTGTTCAACGCCACTCAACAGCGTCGCCTCAACGATGCGCTGAACCAGTATCACCAGCGCACGCTGACCCTGAGCATCGAGCTGATCAAGCCCGAGCAGGAAACCCCGGCACAAGCGGCTTCGCGCCGCCGCGCCAACCGTCAGCGCGAGGCGGAGGAATCGATCCATGGTGATCCGTTCATCCAGCAAATGATGCAGCAGTTCGGTGCGGTGGTCCGTAACGATACTATTGAACCTGTCGACGCCCTGGTCACTCAGGGCTAATAACGCAAGGCGCCCGGCCGCATGGGCCGAGTGCTGTTTTAATCCAAGTACTTTTGAGGTGATTACCATGATGAAAGGTGGCATGGCCGGCCTGATGAAGCAGGCGCAGCAGATGCAGGAAAAAATGGCCAAGATGCAGGAAGAACTGGCCAACGCCGAAGTCACCGGTAAGGCCGGTGGCGATATGGTCACCGTGGTGATGACCGGTCGTCATGACGTCAAGAGCGTGACCATCGACCCAAGCCTGGTTGAAGGCATGAGCGAAGACGACAAGGAAATGCTGGAAGCGGTCATCGCATCCGCGGTCAACGATGCCGTTCGCAAGATCGAAGCCAACAGCCAGGACAAAATGGGCAGCATGACTGCCGGCATGCAACTGCCGCCGGGCATGAAACTGCCATTCTGATTCGCCTTCAGGCGGCAGATGAGTTACAAAAATGCCAGGCATAGCGCCTGGCATTTTTGTTTCTGCCTGTTAGGTATGTGTCGCCCGTGACGCCGCCTTCGCGAGCAGGCTCGCTCCCACAGGGATTACTTTCCAAATGTGGGAGCGGGCTTGCTCGCGAAGAATTCACCCCGGTGCAACTGAATAAACATCGAACGCCATACCGCCACAAAGGTCTGCTCCCTATATCACTGAACCTCATCGATCACAGGAGACGCTGCCATGTCCGACCCCATGACCCTCAATCAACGCATTGTCCTGGCTTCTCGCCCGGTGGGTGCGCCAACGCCGGAAAACTTCCGCATGGAACGGGTGGCGCTGCCGGACCTGGCCGACGGTCAGGTGCTGCTCAAGACCGTTTTCCTGTCGCTGGATCCCTACATGCGCGGACGCATGAGTGACGCACCTTCCTACGCCGCACCGGTGGAAATCGGCGAAGTGATGACCGGGGGTGCTGTCAGCCGGGTCGAGCGCTCGCTCAATCCGAAGTTTCAGGAGGGTGATCTGGTGGTCGGTGCCACTGGTTGGCAAAGCCACAGCATCAATGACGGTCGCAGCATCATTCCGATTCCCGCGCTGCCAAGCCCTTCGATGGCCCTTGGGGTGCTGGGGATGCCGGGCATGACCGCGTACATGGGCCTGATGGACATCGGCCAGCCCAAACCTGGCGAAACCCTGGTGGTGGCGGCCGCGTCCGGGGCGGTGGGTTCGGTGGTCGGCCAGGTGGCGAAGATCAAGGGGCTGCGCGTGGTTGGTGTGGCGGGTGGTGCGAAAAAGTGCCGTTATGTGGTCGACGAGTTAGGCTTCGACGCCTGCATCGATCACAGGAGCCCGGATTTTGCTGAGGAACTGGCGCAAGCCTGTCCCAAGGGCATCGATATTTATTATGAAAATGTCGGCGGCAAAGTGTTCGACGCCGTGGTGCCGTTGCTCAATCCCAAGGCGCGGATTCCACTCTGCGGCCTGATTGCCTCTTATAACGCCCATGAAGCGCCGAGCGGCCCGGATCGCCTGCCACTGTTGCAGCGCACCCTGTTGACCAAGCGGGTGCGCATCCAGGGCTTCATCGTGTTCGATGACTATGGCGATCGTCAGCCGGAATTCCTCAGCGCCATGGCGCCCTGGGTGCGCGATGGCAAGGTGAAGTTCCGCGAAGACGTGGTCGATGGCCTGGAACAGGCGCCCGATGCGTTCATCGGCATGCTGGAAGGGCGCAACTTCGGCAAACTGGTGGTTCGGGTTTCCCGGGACTGAGTAATTGACGCTGCAATTTGACGCTCAACCGAGGCGCGGGTATAAACCGCGTCTCGTTGTTTTGTCGGACTTTTCCACCATGAGCTTCAGCCCTTTGATTCGCCAACTGATCGACGCCCTGCGAATTTTGCCAGGCGTGGGTCAGAAAACCGCCCAGCGCATGGCGTTGCAGTTGCTCGAGCGTGACCGCAGCGGCGGCTCGCGACTGGCGCTGGCGCTGAGCCAGGCCATGGAAGGGGTCGGTCACTGCCGCTTGTGCCGTACGCTGACGGAAGATGATCTGTGCCCGCAATGCGCCGATACCCGTCGCGACGACACCTTGCTTTGCGTGGTGGAAGGCCCGATGGACGTCTATGCGGTGGAGCAGACGGGTTTCCGTGGGCGCTATTTCGTGCTCAAGGGGCATCTGTCGCCGCTCGACGGCTTGGGCCCGGAAGCCATCGGCATTCCGCAGTTAATGGCGCGGATCGAAGAGGCCGGCACATTCGCTGAAGTCATCCTGGCCACCAACCCGACCGTGGAAGGTGAAGCCACAGCGCACTACATCGCCCAATTGCTCAGCAGCAAAGGCCTGATCGCCTCGCGTATCGCCCATGGCGTGCCGCTGGGTGGTGAACTGGAACTGGTGGATGGCGGGACGCTGGCGCATTCGTTTGCCGGGCGTAAGCCGATTTCGCTCTGAGTTCATGTGGCGTCCATGCTGACGCCATCGCGAACAAGCCCGCTCCCGCAGGGTTTTGTGTTTGCCGCATGATCCGGGCACGACGCATAACCTGTGGGAGCGGGCTTGCCCGCGAAGGCGTCCTCTCAGACACCGCAACTACAAGATCTGCCACCCCCCACCCAACGCCTTGTACAGCGCAATACTCGCCTGCATCCGCGACAGCCGCAGTTGCACGTTCAAATCCTGCGCCGCATACAGCGTGCGCTGGGTTTCCAGCACCGTCAGTAAATCCTCGGCCCCGGCCTGGTAACGGCTTTGCGCGATGTTGAACGCGGTCTGCGCCTGGCTCAGCTCTTCACTCTGCCACCCGCGTTGTTCATCCAGTCCGCGAATGCTGTTGAGGGCTTTTTCGACGTCGGCGAAGCCGTTGATGATCGCGCCGCGATAAGTCTCCAGCAGTTCTTCCTGGCGCGCCGTGGCCTTGTCGCGCTGGGCGCCGAGGCGGCCGTTGTTGAACACCGGCGCGAGCAGCCCGGCAGTGAGGTTGTAGAAGGGGCTGCGCAGAATGTCGTCGGCCCGGTCGGCGCCGGAGCCGATTTCGGCGGTGAGGGTCACGGTCGGCAGCATCGCGGCCCGGGCGACGGTGACGTCGGCCTGGGCCGCGGCCAGTTGCGCCTCGGCCCGGGCAATGTCCGGACGGCGGCTGAGCAACTGGCTGGGTACCCCGGCGTCAATCGCGGGCCAGGTCAGTTGATCGAAGTGTTCCTGGCCCAACGACAGCGCCTGAACCGGGCGGCCGAGCAGGGCGGCGAGGCTGATCCGTGCATCCTCGGCCTGTTGCTGCACCAGCGGCAGCTGGCGTTGCTGCGCCGCCACCAGGCTTTTTTGCTGCGCCAGTTCCAGGGCCGTGGCCGAGCCCGAATCGAAACGGGTCTGCACCAGTTTCAACACGCTTTGGGCATTCGCCAGATTCAACCCGGCGATGCGGCTCTGCTCCTGCAATGACAAGGCTTGCGCGTAGCCGTTGGCCACGCCGCTGAGCAACGTCAATTCCACCGTGGCCTGATCGAACTCGCTGGCTTGCAGACTGAATTGCGCACTGTCGCGGCTGGCCCGTTGGCCACCCCAGAAATCGATTTCGTAGCTGGCAACCAGGTTCGCCGTGAAGTAGTCGACGGCATCGTTATCGCTGTCGGCATCGAGCTGACTGTAGCCGCTGCCGCGCAGCAGTTTCTGGCGATTGGCGTTGACCCCGGCCTTGACCTCGGGCAGTTGCGAGCCGCCGGCAATCACCGTGTCGGCCTGTGCCTGGCGCACTCTTGCGATGGCCGCGGCCAGGTCGTAGCTGCCCAGCCGTGCCTGTTCGATCAGGCGCCCCAGTTGCGGGCTGCCGAAGCGGTTCCACCATTGCTGGTTGTCATGGACAGAGCCTGCGCTGTGCGGCGATTGCCAGGCGGCCGGCGGCTGGATGCCGCTGTCGGGGCGCTGGGGCGGGGTGCCGCAGGCACTGAGCAACAGGCACAGGGTTAACACACTGAGTGGCGGCTTCATCAATCGATCATTCACTGGTAAGGGCCGTGACCGGGTCGAGTCGGGCAGCCTTGCGGGCCGGCATGTAGCCGAAAACGACACCGGTGACCAGGGCGCAGCCGAAGGCGCCCAGCACCGCTATCAGGGAGAACGCGACAGCGACTTCGCTGAAAATCAGCACGCCACCGACGATCAGCGCCAGGGCAATCCCGGTGAGGCCACCCACCACCGAGAGCATCACCGCTTCGGTGAGGAACTGGCGCAGGATGTCGCGCTGGCGGGCACCGGTGGCCATGCGGATACCGATCTCGCGGGTGCGTTCGCGCACGGTCATGAGCATGATGTTCATCACGCCGATCCCGCCCACCAGCAACGAAATCGCCGCAATCGAGCCGAGCATCAGCGACAGGGTGTTTTGCGTGCGCGCCTCGGCCTGGATCATCGCCGCGTTGTTGGTCAGTTCGAAATCGTGCTTGCCGTTGTGCAGGCGCAGCATCAGTTGCTCGATGGCTTTTTCGGTTTCCTTGACCTTGCGCGCATCGGCGGCGGCGATGGCGATGTACTCGGGATTGTGGGTGCCGAACAGCCGCACACTGGCGGCGGAGTAGGGGATGGCGATGCGGTCGTCGCTGTCGGAGTCGCCGGAGCTGGCGCCTTTTTCCGCGAGCACGCCGACCACCTGGAAGGGGACGTTTTCGATCAGGATGTACTGGCCGATCGGGTTGGCCACGTCCTTGAGCAGTTTGGTCCGCACCTTGTGCCCGATCACCGCGACCGCCGCGGCGTTCTGTTCATCGGCGTGGGTGAAGTAGCTGCCTTCGACCACCGGCCAGTTGAAAATCGCCGGGAAGTTGGTGTCGTTGCCACCGACGTAGCTCAAGTGGTCGAGGTTGCCAAAGCGCACCCCGGCCTCCTGGCCGTTGACCGGCATGATCCGCATCACCTGGGGCAAGCTGGCAATCGCCGCGACTTCATCGAGGGTGACGATGCCCATGGGCGTGCGCGGGTTGGGCGCCGAGCCGCTGAGGTAAATGATGTTGGAACCGAACGCACCCATCTGCGCCATCACCTGGCGCTTGCTGCCTTCGCCGACGGCCAGCATCACCACCACCGAAGCCACGCCTATGATGATCCCGAGCAAGGTCAGTGCGGTGCGGAACTTGTTGATCCACATCACCCGCCACGCCGCGTGCACGGCATCGACCAATTCGCCTTTCCAGGCGCCGGTGGCTTCGGCGCCTTCGCTCAGGCGTCTGCGCAGATCGACGGCTTGCAGGGCGCCGGGGTTGGCCGAGTTTTGCGCGGTGGGATTGTCCCGGGCGCTGTCGCTGATGATCTCGCCGTCGCGAATTTCGATGATGCGTTTGGCCCGGGCCGCCACTTCGCGGTCGTGGGTGATGAGGATCACCACGTGGCCCTGGCTGGCCAGTTCGTCGAGCAGGGTCATGACCTCGGCGCCGCTGTGGCTGTCGAGGGCGCCGGTGGGCTCGTCGGCCAGGATGATGTGGCCGCCATTCATCAACGCGCGGGCAATCGACACCCGTTGCTGCTGCCCGCCGGAGAGTTGATGGGGGCGGTTGCCGGTGCGCGAAGCCAGGCCGAGGCGCTCGAGCAGAGCGGCGGCGCGGGCGTGGCGTTCGGCGGCCGGGGTGCCTGCGTAGATCGCCGGCATCTCGACGTTTTCCTGGGCCGAACCGGATGGAATCAGGTGGTAGCCCTGGAACACAAAACCGAAGGCTTCGCGCCGCAGCCAGGCCAGTTCGTCACTGTCCAGGGCCGCGACGTTTTCCCCGGCGAAGCGGTATTCGCCCGAAGTAGGGCGGTCGAGGCAGCCGAGGATGTTCATCAGTGTCGATTTGCCGGAACCGGAAGCGCCGACAATCGCCACGAACTCCCCGGCATGGATCGACAGGTCGATGCCACGCAGCACATGGACTTCAGGCGCATCGCCACCGCCGTAGGCTTTGCGGATGTCCGAAAGGTCGATCAGGGGCGTGAGCATTCAGCCGCCACTCCCGTCGACCGGGCCGATCAACAGGTGATCGCCTTCTTGCAGGCCGTCGAGGATCTGCACCCGCAGGCGGTCGCTGATGCCAGTGCGCACGTTGCGCTGTTCGATGCTGCCGTTGCTGGCGACCACTTGTGCTGTCTGCCGGTCTGTCTGCGGGCCGGCCTGCAGGGCTGCTATGGGCGCGGTGAGTACGTTCTGCGCCTGATTGGCGACGAAAAATACCTGGGTGGTCATTTCCGCCATCAAGGCGTTGTCGGCGTTGTCGACGTCCAGCAACACGGTGTACAGCACCACGCGGGCACTCCCGCTTTTGCTGGCGCTGGCGGGGCTGCCGCCGCCCTGGCTGGTCTGGTCCAGCGGCTTGGGCGGGACGGGGAGGATTTGCCGCACGGTGCTGGTCCAGCGCCGGGTGCCGCCACTCAGGGTGGTGAACCAGGCGTGCATGCCGGGTTTGACGTGGCCGATGTCGGCCTCCGAGACCTCGGCCCACACGGTCATCGGCGACAGTTTGGCGATGCGCAGGATCAGCGGCGTTTGCTGCTGGGCGTTGAGGGTCTGGCCGACCCGGGCATCCAGCGCGACCACGGTGCCGGCCATTGGTGCATATATGCGCGTGTAGCCGAGCTCCGCCTGGTCGCTGCGCAGGCTGGCCTCGGCCTGGCGGATCTGCGCCTGGAACATGTCGACCCGTGCCTGGGTGGCGCGCAGTTCGGCCTGGGCGGTCTGCACGTCTTCTTCACGGGTGGCGCCGCCGGCGGCGAGGTTCTGTTGACGCTGGTACTTCTGCCGAGCCAGGTCGTGTTGCGCGCGTTGTTCCTGCAGCTGCGCCTTGAGATTTTCGACGGAGAAGCGCCCGGCATCGAGTTTGGCCTGTTGGGTGGACGGGTCGATTTCCACCAGCAATTGGCCTTCCTTGACCACATCGCCGACTTCCACATGGATCTTGTGGATCTGCCCGGACGCCTGGGCGCCGACGTCGACATAGCGCCGCGGTTGCAGGGTGCCCAATGCGGTGACGCTGCTTTCAATGTCGGCGCGGCTGACCTGGACGGTGGCGAACCCGTCGCGGCCCGGCGGGATGAACTGCCAGGCGGCGACGGCAACCACGGGGATCAGACAAAGTGCTGCAAGCAGGGCGCGTCGGGTCTGTCGGGGACGTTTCATGCAGGGTTCCGGCCTGGGAAAATCGGCCCGTCGTTCAGCAGCGGGACGATGGCTGAACGCTGCCGGCAGGGCCGGACAGGGACGGGGAGCTGTCCTGTAAACGTAGAAAGCACCGGGGAATTTAGGTGCTGAAACAAACTAATGTGGGAGCGGGCTTGCTCGCGAAGGCGGTGTGTCAGGCGCATGAATGATGAATGTGCCGGCCTCTTCGCGAGCAAGCCCGCTCCCACATAGTTCACGACTATTTATCGGGCAAGTTGAAGCAGTACTTTAAATCTATATGAGAATTACTATAAATTACGCGACTCGAACTGCCACTATCGTGCCACTGTGTGATTCAGCAGTCGCCGAAACGGCTCAAGGACAGAAACCGCACCCCCGTGCGGACGGGAGTCATGTTGGAAAACTACTATCGCGAACTGGTGTGTTTCCTGAACGCCAGGCTGGGCAACCGTCAGGTGGCCGAAGATGTGGTGCATGACGCTTATCTGCGGGTTCTGGAGCGCTCCAGTGATACGCCGATCGAGCAGCCCCGGGCATTCCTTTATCGCACCGCCCTCAACCTGGTTATCGATGACCATCGACGCAACACCCTGCGTCAGGCCGAACCTCTGGACGTGCTCGATAATGAGGAGCGCTATTTCACCCCTTCGCCGCAAAACGTGCTCGATCATGGCCAGCGCCTGGACATGCTCCAGCGGGCCTTGGCGGAGTTGCCACGGCTGTGCCGCGAGAGTTTCCTGCTGCGCAAGATCGAAGGCCTGTCCCATCCGCAAATTGCCGAGCAACTGGGCATTTCCCGGGCAATGGTCGAGAAGCACATAGTCAATGCCATGAAGCATTGCCGTATACGCATGCGGCAGTGGGACGCCCAGTGATCCTGCGCGGTTAAATTTTTTTTCACGGTCCTCGTTCCTACTCAACAGACGACCTGTTGTGCGGCCCTTGGCGGGTCAGGTCACTTAGGTTCAATGCCCCGCTCTTGAGGGGAACATCCAGAGGACACTGGACATGACACAGGCAATTGCATCGCCCCTCGTTCACGACCTGATCGGCGTCGGATTCGGCCCGTCGAACCTGGCACTGGCCATCGCGCTGCAAGAGCGCGGGGCGAGCCAGGGCAACCTGGATGTGCTGTTTCTCGACAAACAGGCCGACTACCGCTGGCACGGCAACACTCTGGTGACCCAGAGCGAGTTGCAGATTTCCTTCCTCAAGGACCTGGTGACCCTGCGCAATCCGACCAGCCCTTACTCGTTCGTCAATTACCTCAAGGCCCACGGGCGCCTGGTGGACTTCATCAACCTGGGCACCTTCTATCCATGCCGCATGGAGTACAACGACTACCTGCGCTGGGTCGCCGGGCAGTTCACCGCGCAAAGCCGCTATGGCGAAGAAGTGCTGACCATCGAGCCGGTGCTGCACAACCATCAGGTCGAGGCGTTGCGGGTGATTTCCCGCGATGCGACGGGGCATCAACAGGTGCGCACCACCCGTTCGGTGGTGGTCAGCGCCGGTGGCACGCCACGCATTCCCGAGGTGTTCAAGGCGCTCAAGGATGACGGCCGGGTGTTCCATCACTCCCAGTACCTGGCGCAGATGGCCAAGCAGCCGTGCGTGGACAACCGGCCGATGAGCATTGCGATCATCGGTGGCGGGCAGAGCGCGGCCGAAGCCTTCATCGATTTGAACGACAGCTTCCCGTCGGTGCAGGTGGACATGATCCTGCGCGGCTCGGCACTCAAGCCGGCCGACGACAGCCCCTTCGTCAACGAAGTGTTCTCGCCGGAGTTCACCGACCTGGTGTTCCAGCAGCCCGACAGCGAGCGCGAGCGACTGGTCAACGAGTACCACAACACCAACTACTCGGTGGTGGACATCGATCTGATCGAGCGCATCTACGGCATCTTCTATCGGCAGAAAGTCTCGGGCATCGCCCGTCATGCGTTCCGTACCCTGACCACCCTCTCAAAGGCCACCGCCAACGAACGGGGCATCGAACTGGTGTTGCGCAACAACGCCACCGGCGAAGTCTCGGTGCGTCACTACGACGCCGTGGTGCTGGCCACCGGTTACGAACGGCAGATGCACCGCAAGCTGCTGGCACCGCTGGAGGAGTACCTGGGCAATTTCGAGGTCGATCGCCACTACAAGCTGATCACCGATGAACGCTGCAAGGCCGGCCTCTACATGCAGGGCTTTTGCCAGGCCAGCCATGGGCTGAGCGACACCTTGCTGTCGATCCTGCCGATTCGTGCCGACGAAATTGCCGGTTCGTTGTATGAGCATGGCAAGCATCGCGGGCATGGGCGGTCGGTGGTGGATTTGTTGTTGGCCACGGCCAGCTAGGATCTTCAGCGCCTGTCAGGCCGCCTTCGCGAGCAAGCCCGCTCCCACAATTGATCTGCGAACACAGGTCAAAATGTGGGAGCGGGCTTGCTCGCGAAGAGGCCATAAAAAACACCACAAATTTTGATTCCTGAACCCTTCCTGAAGAACCCCGCGATTCCCCCTGCAATATTTTGTATCGGGTTTACTCTCCAAACATCGGGGCGTAAGCTTCGCGCGTTTTCATCCATTACGGAGACCCACAGTGGGTACTTGTTCGAGTGACAGTTGTCGGCCGGTCTCGGTAACCGGCATTTTCTCGGCAAGATAACGCGCAGTCTCCTGTGCCGTTGTCTCGCCGAAAAGCGAGCAGCGGCATCCTGATCATGGCCAGTCCCGGCCGTGTCCCGACGCCCCTCTCATCGACGCTGAACAGTGCGTGGTTTCGACTTTTTGTCGTAGCCGCCGCTCTATCGACACGCCTGTCATTCGTGACCGGCGCGCCTGGCCTTGCTTTGCCGGTTGTCCCGGCGGCAGCGGCGTGGACCTGCCTGCTCGACGGTTTCCCGGCTGACCAAAGGGGCACCAGCCATGAAACTTACCCTCAAGGAATTCTTCGCAGGCTTCCTGCGTAACCGCCACATCGCCCGGCACTTCCGTCGCCTGGCGTTGCTGGAAACCTTCACCGACACCACGGTCAGCCGTGAAGTCCCGCCCACCCTGGCGCAAACCCTGGTGGCCGCTGCCGGTAGCGACACCGGTCAATTGCTCAACACCCTGGGCAGTCACACCGACGGCTTGAGCGAACTCGAAGCCGATGCCCTGCGCGAGCAATTCGGCCTCAATGAAGTCGAGCACGAACAGCCGCTGCCCTGGTGGACGCACCTGTGGCACTGCTACAAGAATCCGTTCAACCTGCTGCTGACGTTGCTGGCGGTCATCTCCTGGCTGACCGAAGACATGAAAGCCGCCATCGTGATTTTCTCCATGGTGGTGCTCTCGACCTTGCTGCGCTTCTGGCAGGAAACCAAATCCAACCAGGCCGCCGATGCTCTCAAGGCCATGGTCAGCAACACCGCCACGGTGATGCGCCGGGACCTTGAGGACCGTGGCGCGCAGCGCATCGAATTGCCGATCAGGCAACTGGTGCCGGGCGATCTGATCGTGTTGTCGGCCGGCGACATGATTCCCGCCGATTGCCGGGTGCTCAGCGCCAAGGACCTGTTCGTCAGCCAGGCGGCCATGACCGGCGAGTCGATGCCGGTGGAAAAGTTTCCCCATCAGCAGGACCGCAACACGCTCAATCCGCTGGACCTGGACAACATCCTGTTCATGGGCACCAACGTGGTGTCCGGCACGGCCATGGCGGTGATCCTTACCACCGGCAACAGCACCTATTTCGGTGCCCTGGCCCAGCGCGTCGGCGCCACCGACCGGGCGCCGACTTCGTTTCAGACCGGGGTCAACAAAGTCAGTTGGCTGCTGATCCGCTTCATGTTCGTGATGGCGCCGCTGGTGTTGTTCATCAACGGTTTCACCAAGGGCGACTGGAGCGAAGCGTTGCTGTTCGCGCTGTCGATTGCCGTGGGCCTGACCCCGGAAATGCTGCCGATGATCGTCACCTCGACCCTGGCCAAGGGCGCGGTGTTCCTGTCGCGCAAAAAAGTCATCGTCAAACGCCTCGACGCCATCCAGAACTTCGGCGCCATGGACGTGCTGTGCACCGACAAGACCGGCACCCTGACCCAGGACAAGATCTTCCTGGCGCGCAACGTCGACGTCTGGGGCAACGACTCGGATGACGTGCTGGAAATGGCCTACCTCAACAGCTACTACCAGACCGGCCTGAAAAACCTGCTGGATGTGGCGGTGCTCGAACATGTCGAAATCCACCGTGAGCTGAAAGTCGGCACGGCGTTTCGCAAGGTCGACGAGATCCCGTTCGACTTCACCCGCCGGCGCATGTCGGTGGTGGTCGCCGAGCGCGATCAACCGCACCTGCTGATCTGCAAGGGCGCGGTGGAAGAGGTGCTGGCGGTGTGCTCGCGGGTGCGCCATGGCGAAGTCGATGAAGCCTTGACCGAAGAACTGCTGGCGCGCATCCGTCAGGTCACGGCCACGTTCAACGCCGAAGGCCTGCGGGTGGTTGCGGTAGCGGCACGGCCAATGGTCGAAGGCCGCGACACCTACAGCCTGGCCGATGAACAGGCACTGACGCTGATCGGTTACGTGGCGTTCCTCGATCCGCCCAAAGAAAGCACCGCACCGGCCATCAAGGCCCTGGCCGCCCATGGCGTGGCGGTGAAAGTGTTGACCGGCGACAACGAACTGGTGACGGCGAAGATCTGCCGCGAAGTCGGCCTGGAACAGCAAGGCCTGCTGATGGGCAACGACATCGAACGCATGAGCGATGCCGAGCTGGCGAAGGCAGTGGAGACCACTAACGTCTTCGCCAGGCTGACGCCGTCGCACAAGGAGCGCATCGTCCGGCTGCTCAAGGGTAACGGCCATGTGGTCGGTTTCATGGGTGACGGCATCAACGACGCCCCGGCCCTGCGCACCGCCGACATCGGTATTTCCGTGGACAGCGCCGTGGACATCGCCAAGGAAGCGGCCGATATCATCCTGCTGGAAAAGAGCCTGATGGTGCTGGAGGAGGGCGTGCTGGAAGGGCGCCGGACCTTCGCCAACATGCTCAAGTACATCAAGATGACCGCCAGTTCAAACTTCGGCAACGTGTTCTCGGTGCTGGTGGCCAGTGCGTTCATCCCGTTCCTGCCAATGCTGCCGATGCACCTGCTGGTGCAGAACCTGCTCTATGACATTTCGCAGATCGCCATCCCGTTCGATAACGTCGATGACGAAATGCTCAAGCAACCGCAGCGCTGGCAACCGGCGGATGTCGGGCGCTTCATGCTGTTTTTCGGACCGATCAGTTCGATCTTCGACATCACCACGTTCGCCTTGATGTGGTACGTGTTCGATGCCAACACCCCGGATCACCAGACCCTGTTCCAGTCCGGCTGGTTCGTGGTCGGGCTGCTGACCCAGACCCTGATCGTGCACATGATTCGCACGCCGAAGATCCCGTTCCTGCAAAGCCGCGCGGCCATGCCCTTGCTGGTGATGACCGGATTGATCATGGCCGTGGGGATTTTCCTGCCGATGGGACCGCTGGCGCATTACTTCAAGTTGCAGGCGTTGCCGTCGCTGTACTTCGTGTTCCTGCCGGTGATCCTGCTGGCGTACATGGCGCTGACCCAGGCGGTGAAGGGGTTCTACATTCGCCGGTTTGGCTGGCAATAAGGCCGCGAGGCTGGCCAATCAATGCAACCCCTGTGGGAGCGAGCTTGCTCGCGATGACTGAGTGTCAGTCGGTATCTATGTCAACTGACACACCGCTTTCGCGAGCAAGCCCGCTCCCACAAGGGGATCGTGTGTTTTTCAAGGATTTCATCATGCAAGCACTTAACAACCTCAACCTGACCTCCCTGCTCGACACCCTGGTCAGCCTCAGCGCGGCCTTCATCCTCGGTGGCCTGATCGGTTTCGAGCGCCAGTACCGGCAGCGCACCGCGGGCCTGCGCACCAACGTGCTGGTGGCGGTGGGCGCGGCGATTTTCGTCGACATGGCCAACCGTCTCGCCGGTGCCGAAGGCGCCGTGCGGGTCGTAGCCTACGTGGTTTCCGGCATCGGCTTTCTCGGTGCCGGGGTGATCATGCGCGAAGAGGGCAATGTGCGTGGCCTCAATACGGCCGCAACGCTCTGGACCTCGGCGGCAGTCGGTGCCTGCGCCGGTGCCGACCTGCTGGCCGAGGCCTTGCTTGGCACCCTGTTTGTGCTCGCGGCAAACACGCTGCTGCGGCCAATCGTCAACAACATCAACCGTCAGCCGCTGGATGTGATTTCGGCGGAAGTCACCAACATCGTCTACGTCATTGCCCGGCGCACGCAGCAGAAAACCGTGCTGGCCTTGCTCGAAGCCGAGCTGGAACGCAGCAACTACCCGGCCAGCGATGTCGATGTGCATGCCTTCGGCACGGATGAAATTGAAATCGAAGCCACCCTGGCCACCACCTCGGTCGATGGTGATGAACTGGATGCGCTGGTGGCACGGATTTCAACCTCGACCCTGGTGGTGCAGGCGTTCTGGAGTCCGAGTACCACGGAGTAAAGTCCAGGGTTTCCCTGGCAAGAGTCAGACTAACCGGCATTTATTTGGGAATATTCCTACATAAACCTAGGGCGGTCTTCCGTAGGCTTTGCGACCTCTTGAAACCGACATCCTTTTGGAGGTCACCTTGCCGAACAAATCCCTGCGCATCCTGATCGCCGATGCGCAGCACTTCAACCGCCTGCGGATCGAGCGGCTGTTCAACCAGCTTGGCTATTTCCGGGTGGCTCCGGTGCAGAGCCTCGACGAGCTCCTTCCATTGGTTGAGTACGGTTGCGAGCCTCTGGATCTGGTGCTCGTCAATGGGGCGATGGCCAGCGGAGCGCTGGACCTGTTGAGTTTCTTTACCGACAACCCGCAGGTTCATCACGTCTTCATCTTTAATGAGCAGCAGGCGCCGTTGCCGCCAGTCGCGGGCAACGTCCAGGTCAGCCAGGCCGCTCTGCCGGACCTGGCGTCCGTTACGCAGTTGATGAGCGCCGTCGATCGCCGGCTACCGTTCGTCGGAACTGTCATTTCTGTCAGGTAGTTCTTTCCAGCCTTCCATGCAAGAGTCTATGCGCAGCGTTGTGCCTAACCGCTGTGGTGCCTGGAGGGCATTTTTTGCCCGATCGTGTTTTTTTGCACGGGAGTTGTCATGAAGTCAGCACTGATTGTGGAAGATCATCCGGTGGTTCGCTCCATGATCAAACTCGTACTCAAGGGCGAAGGGTTCAAGCAGATTTACGAGGCCTCCCGAGGCGATGAGGTCCTGGCGTTGATCCGGGAACATCAACCGGATGTCGTGCTGCTTGATCTGGGTCTTCCCGGTGTGGCGGGGCTTGAGGTGATGGACCGTATCAAGGCCGAAAACACGCGATGTCGCGTGGTGGTGTTCACCTCGCTGGAGGCCCAGTTCTATCAGGACCGCTGCATGCGTGCCGGGGCTGTTGCCTATGTTTCCAAGAGCAAGGACCTGGATGACTTGAAGGCGGCGGTGAACTCCGTGATGGCCGGCTATACCTATTTCGCCCAGATCCCTTCGAGTTCCGTGTCGATGGGGGAGTTGCAACGCAGTGAAAAGCAGTTGATCGACAGGCTCTCCAATCGTGAGTTGACCATTCTGCAGTACCTGGCCCGGGGTTCGAAAAACCTGGAAATCGCCGAGATCATGCACCTGAGCTACAAGACCGTCAGTACCTACAAGACCCGACTCACCCTCAAGCTCAATGTGAGCTCGTCGGTGCACTTGAGGGATTTCGCCCTGCGCAATCATTTGATCTGAATGAACGCTCTCCGACGACTGGCAGGCGGCTTGCTGATTGGCCTTCTTCTCTGGGCATCGACGGTCTGTGCGCAACAGTCGTTGACCCTGTTGGGACGCTCGAGTGCCGAAGGCCTGAGCGTCAGGTGGACGGAAACCGAACTGCACTGGCTAGAGAAAAAAAGCCGATTGGTGCTGGCGGTCTCGGCGCCGGACTATCCTCCTTTCGAGTTCAACACGGCGGGCAGGGTGTTCGAAGGCGTGACAGCCGATTACGCCGGGTTGCTCGAACAATTGTTGAACGTCGTCATCGAGGTTCAACGTTATCCGTCGCGGGCCGCCGCGGTGCAGGCCATCAAGGAAGGGCAGGCAGACCTGCTGGGAACGGCCAATCGATTTGAAGCCGAAGATCCGCTGTTACAGATGTCCAGCGCCTACGCGGTCGATCAACCGGTGCTGGTCACGCGTACCGATTTCCCTCCGGTGCTCGACCCGACACTGGCCGGCAAGCGGTTGGTGATGCTGTATCACTACTTGCCCGAATACAGCGTGCAACAGTTCTATTCCAAAGCGCAGGTCCAGCTGTTTCCCTCGACACTGGCGGCGATGGGCGCCGTGGCGTTCGGCCAGGCCGATGTCTATCTGGGCGATGCGATCAATGCCCATTATCTGATCAGCAAGAATTACCTGAACAACGTGCAACTGACGGACTTCTCGCCCATGGAGTCCGGGCGTTTTGCCTTTGCGATGGCCCGCGACAACGTTGCGCTATTGCGTGTCGTCAACAAGGCGCTGGCGGTCATCACCACCAATAAACAAATGAACATCCTGCGTCGTTGGGGGGCAAACGGGGTGTCTATCCCCGGCACCCAGTCATTGCAATTGAGCGTGGCCGAACAGCATTGGCTCGAACGCCATCCGCGGGTGAGGGTCGCGATCAACGAAAATATCCCGCCGATTTCATTTATCGACAGCGAAGGCAAGTTTCGCGGTATTGGCATCGATGTGCTGACGAAAATCAGTTTGCGCACCGGCTTGCAATTTGACATCCGCGGCATGAAGTCGGTGGCCGAGATGATGACCGGCATCACCAGCGGGCAGATCGATGTGCTGGCCGGTATCGGCCTCAGTTCCCAGCGTGAAGATCAACTGCTGTTCACCCGGTCGTTCCTGAGCAGCCCTTCGGTACTGGTGACCCACGTGGACACGGACAGCCCCAGGACGCTGGATGACATGGCGGGGAGAACCCTGGCGCTGACCCAGGGCAACATTGCCGGCGAGTACATTCGCCAGCATTACCCGCAGATCCAGCGGGTGGATGCGCCACTGTCGACGGACGCCATGGAAATGGTCGCCCAGGGCAAGGCCCAGGGCGGCATCAACTCCTTGATCAGCGCCCGTTACCTGATTTCCCGGCAGTATCGCGATCGCCTGCAAGTGACCAGCACCGTGGGCACCGACCCGGCACGAAGCACCCTGGCGACCAGTCGCGAAGCTACCGAACTGCATTCGATCCTGGACAAGGCGCTGTTGAGCATCCCTCCCGAAGAAATTGACGAGCTGACCCAGCCCTGGCGCTATGACTCGATGGTCGAGCAGAGTTACTGGCTGCGACACCGCCAGGCGATCGTGCAGGCGTTTGCGGTGGCGGGTGTCCTGCTGTTGCTCGCGTTGGCCGGGATCGTCTGGCAGCGGCGGCAGATTCGCCAGCGTCAGCAATTGCTCGGGCAATTGCAGGAAGCCAAGGACGCGGCGGACGACGCCAACCGGGCCAAGACCACGTTCCTGGCCACCATGAGCCATGAAATCCGCACGCCGATGAATGCCTTGATCGGTATGCTCGAACTGGCGCTGAAACGGGCCGATGAGGGGGAGACCGACCGCGCCGCCATCGAGGTGGCGTCCAACGCCGGGCAGCAGTTGCTGGATTTGATCGGCGACATTCTGGATGTCGCCCGGATCGAATCCGGGCATTTGTCGCTGGCGCCGGAGCGGGTCAATCTGCACGCGCTGGTGACGTCGGTCTGCCGGGTTTTCGAAGGGTTGGCGATACAGAAGAATCTGCAGTGGCGGGTCGAACTCGACGAGCACAGTGACTGCGACGTGATGCTCGACCCCACGCGCTTCAAACAGGTGCTGTCCAATCTGCTGAGCAATGCGATCAAGTTCACCCGGGAAGGCCAGGTGAGCCTGACGTTGCGAGTGCGGCCTCAAGCTCCGGCGCACCTCGCCGTCAGCGTACAGATCGAAGACAGCGGCATCGGCATCAGCGCATTCGACCAGCAACGCCTGTTCAGCCCGTTCGTGCAGGCGGGAAACAGTCAGCAGACAGCCCGGCAAGGTTCCGGCCTGGGCTTGGTGATCAGTCGTACCCTGTGCGAAACGATGGGCGGCCAGTTGCAACTCGACAGTGAGCCTGGGCGCGGGACGCGGGTGGACATCAGCCTGGTGCTGCCCGCCCTGCAAGCGTTACCCGCAGGGGGGACGCCCCAGGATCCGGCGCAGCTCACCACCCGGGCGTTGTCGATTCTGGTGGTCGACGATTATCCGGCCAATCGCCTGTTGCTCTCGCGGCAGCTGAGCTACCTGGGCCATCGCGTGGTGCTGGCTGAGGACGGGGCACAGGGGCTTGAACAGTGGCGTGGGCACGGGTTCGACCTGGTCATTACCGACTGCAACATGCCGGTGCTCAGTGGTTACGAATTGGCGGGCGCGATACGTGAGCAAGAGCGGGTGCAGGGGCTGTCGCCGACGCCGACGCTGATTCTGGGCTTCACCGCCAATGCGCAGGCCGAGGAGAAAGCCCGGTGTCAGGCCGCGGGCATGGACGATTGCCTGTTCAAACCCATTCGCCTGGTGGATTTGCAGGCGTGGCTGGCCCAGCGGTTTTCCAGCGCACCCCCAGCGGCAATCGACGACCATGGCTTCGCCGAATTCGATTTGAGCGGGCTGGAGCGCTATGTGGATTCGGACCGTGAGCTGATCGATCAACTGATGCACGATCTGGCGCTGACCAACCGCGAGGACCGCGTGCATTTGCTGGCCTTGCACGCCGGCGGCAATCGCCCGGGCTTGCAGACGCTGGCACACCGGATCAAGGGCGGGGCGCTGATGGTGCGAGCGCTTGCCCTGGTCGAGTGTTGCGAACAACTGGAGCAGGCGTGCAATGACGGCCGCGCGGCACTGATCGACGACGCCGTCGACCAGTTGCAGCAAGCCATGGCCCGCCTGGACCAGCGTCTGGAGCAGGATTGAGGCTCAATCCCAGTTTGGTGCGATGCCTTTCGGGCTGGTCAACCGGTGGCCGCGATCCAGCGTTGCGATCAAGGCCATGTCGGCCTCGCTCAAGGTCAGCTCGCGAGCCTTCAAGTTGCTTTCGAGATTGGCCCGACGCGTGGAAGACGGGATCACGGCGTAACCCGATTGCATGGCCCAGGCCAGGGTGACCTGCGCCGGAGTCGCGTGCAGGCGTTCGGCGATCTGCTGGATGAGCGGATCCTTGAGGACTTCACCGTAAGCCAGGGTCATGTACGAGGTGATACCGATGCCCTGGCTTTGTGCGAAGGCGACGACGTTGCGGTTTTGCAGGTACGGGTGCAGTTCGATCTGGTGGGTGGCGATGTGCTCGACTCCGATGGCTGCAATCGCTTGCTTCATCAGGCCGATGGTGAAGTTGGACACGCCGATCTGCCGGGTCAGGCCCAGGCGCTTGGCTTCGAGCAGGGCGCCCATGAACTCTTCGACCGGCACTTGATCGTCCGGCGACGGCCAGTGGATCAGGGTCAGGTCCAGGTAATCGGTCTGCAGTTTGCGCAGGCTTTGCTTCAGGCTGTCGATCAGACGATCACCGGCCAGGTTGGCGACCCAGATCTTGCTGGTGATGAACAGTTCGTCACGGGCGATACCGCAGGCAGCGATGGCTTCGCCGACGTCGGCTTCGTTCTCGTAGATTTGTGCGGTATCGATCACCCGGTAGCCGAGCGCCAGGGCGGTGCTCACCGAATCGATGACCACCTGGCCTTGCAAGCGAAAGGTACCCAGGCCGAAGGCGGGAATAGACATCAATGACTCCAGAGGTTGCAGTGGGGATGGGCGGCAGTATCCGCGCCTGCATCCGTGAGAAAAACCGCTGGATCGGCAAAGCAATGTTTACCGAAAGTCATGAATCGGGGCAGGAAGATGTGTTGATGGCGTCTGATCTGACGCCTTCGCGAGCAAGCCCGCTCCCACAGGGATTTACTGCGTCCACAGCTTTTGTGCACGACCCGGATCATTGTGGGAGCGGGCTTGCTCGCGAAGGGGGCAACCCGGTTTCAGAGCCTTACCCCGCGCCTCAAGCATCATGCAATTGGTCGATCTGGTCGCATACAACCATCCCCCTAAGCAATATCGCTACGACTGAATTCCTCCCCGAGAAAATCGATCAACGTGCGCACCGAAGGCAGCAGGCCCCGACGCGAGGGGAAGATGGCATGGATGACACCGCTCTTCGGTGCCCAGCCCGGCACCAGTTCCACCAGTTGCCCGGCAGCGATTTCATCTCGCACCACCACACTGGGCAGGTGCACGATGCCGATCCCGGCGAGCGCCGCATGGCGCAAGGCCAACAGGTCATCGGTGACCATCCGCGGCGCGTGCCGGATCATCGCGGTGCTGCCGTCGGCACCGAACAGTTCCCACTGATATTCGCGCTGCGCCGCGCCCCAGTGCAGGCTCGGCAAGCCGCTGAGGTCGGCCGGGGATGCCGGTGTCGACAGGCGCGATAAAAAGTCCGGGCTGCCGACCACGCTCTGGGTGCTGTTGCCCAGCACCTTCATCACCATGTCGGTGTTCTCCAGCGGCGGAAAACGTACCCGCAGGGCAATGTCGAAGCCTTCGTGAATCAGGTCGACCCGGCGGTTGGTGCTCTCGATGAACAACTCCACCAACGGGTACTTGAGCATGTAGCGGGTCAGCATCGGCCCGACCCAGGAATTGAGCAGCGCCGTCGGGCAACTGACTCGCACCAGGCCCTGGGGTTCGGAGCGGTTGCGCTCGATCAGTTCGGCGGCGCTTTCCGCCTCCACCCGCATGGCCAGGCAACGCTGGTAATAGGCCTGGCCGATTTCCGTCAATGAACAATGCCGGCTGGTGCGGTGCAGCAGGCGTACACCAAGGCGCTCTTCAAGCTCGGCGATGCGTCGGCTGAGCTTGGACTTGGGCATGTCCAGTGCCCGGCCGGCTGCGGCGAAACCGTGATGCTCCACCACCTGGGTGAAGTAGTAGAGGGTGTTGAGGTCTTCCACCATCGTTCTCCAAATAGAACGCTAAAGCTGATTTTTGCAGTCTAGCGCAGCAAAGGTCACGGTTTTAAGCTTTGTCCATGGCTTCACTCACCTCATCAGGAGACACCATGAAAAACATCATCGGTATCTACACCAGTCCACGGACCCATTGGGTTGGCGACGGTTTTCCGGTTCGCACGCTGTTTTCCTACGACAACCTGGGCAAACACATCAGCCCGTTCCTGTTGCTGGATCACGCCGGCCCCGCTGAATTCACCCCGACCAGCGAGCGACGTGGCGTTGGTCAGCATCCGCATCGTGGCTTCGAAACCGTGACTATCGTTTACAAGGGCGAACTGGAGCACCGGGACTCCACCGGCAGTGGCGGCAAGATCGGCCCCGGTGATGTGCAATGGATGACCGCGGCCTCGGGGATCCTGCATGAAGAGTTTCACTCCGAAGGTTTCGCCAAGAGCGGTGGCACCCTGGAGATGGTGCAACTGTGGGTCAACCTGCCGGCCAGGGACAAAATGGCCGACCCCGGCTACCAGACGATTCTCGACCGTGACATCCCGGCCATCGCCTTGAAGGACAACGCCGGCAGCCTGCGCCTGATCGCCGGTGAGTTCGACGGCCACAAGGGCGCGGCGCGCACCTTCACCCCGGTCGACGTGTGGGACATTCGCTTGAATGCCGGCAAGTTGCTCACCCTGGATCTGCATGAAGGGCGCAACACCGCACTGGTGGTGCTGCGCGGTACGGTTCAGGTCAATGGCCTGGAATCGGTGCGCCAGGGGCAACTGGCCCTGTTCGACCGCAAGGGCGATCAGGTGACCCTCGAAGCCAGCGAAGACGCGGTAGTGCTGTTGCTCAGCGGCGAGCCGATCGACGAGCCGATCGTCGGCCACGGGCCGTTCGTGATGAACACCGAGCAGGAAATCCACCAGGCCTTCGCCGACTTCCAGTCTGGTCGCTTCGGCCGGATGCACGCTTAGTTCGCAACGCTTTTACACCCGACTCTACACAGGATGAGTAGGCCGGTTTTCAGGCCAGGGATGGCTATTGCCCAAAAGAAAGAGGAAACGCTCATGAACACTGTCTACGCGGCCAACTTCAACGGCCAGAAACCGACCATCGACCCCAACGACAGCGCGATGCTGCTGATCGATCACCAGAGCGGACTGTTCCAGATCGTCAAGGACATGGACGTGCCCCAACTGCGCGCCAACGCCATTGCCCTGGCCAAGGCCGCGACCCTGCTGAAGATGCCGGTGATCACCACCGCTTCCGTTCCCCAGGGGCCTAACGGGCCGTTGATCCCGGAAATCCACGAGGCCGCACCCCATGCGCAATACGTGGCGCGCAAAGGTGAAATCAACGCCTGGGACAACCCGGAGTTTCACGCGGCGGTCAAAGCCACCGGCAAGAAAACCCTGGTGATCGCCGGCACCTTGACCAGCGTGTGCCTGGCGTTCCCGTCCATCGCCGCCGTGCATGAAGGCTACAAGGTGTTTGCCGTGGTCGACGCCTCCGGCAACCACTCGAAACTGGCCACTGATCTGACCGTTGCCCGTTTGGCCCAGGCCGGGGTGGTGCCGATCGACATCATGGCTACGCTCTCTGAGCTGCAAGGCTCGTGGAACCGTCCGGATGCCGAGCAGTGGGCCGCTGTCTACGCCCAGGCCATGCCGCATTATCAATTGCTGATCGAGAGTTACCTCAAGGCCCAGCAAGTGGCGAACGAACACGAGGCGCTGGACTCCCAGCGCTGACCGGTGACCCCACGCCGATTTCCAATCGGCATCGATAACATGCGAGGACTACTACAATGACCACTTCCTACAAGCGTCTGGACAAGGACAACGCCGCGGTTCTGATGGTTGATCATCAGGCGGGCCTGCTGTCACTGGTGCGCGACATCGACCCGGATCGATTCAAGAACAACGTGCTGGCCCTGGCCGACCTGGCCAAGTACTTCAAGCTGCCAACCATCCTCACCACCAGTTTCGAAACCGGTCCCAACGGACCGCTGGTGCCCGAGCTCAAGGCACTGTTTCCGGACGCGCCGTACATCGCTCGCCCGGGCCAGATCAACGCCTGGGACAACGAAGATTTCGTCAAGGCGATCAAGGCCACCGGCAAGAAACAACTGATCATCGCTGGTGTGGTGACGGAGGTGTGCGTGGCGTTCCCGGCGCTTTCGGCCCTGGCCGAAGGTTTTGAGGTGTTCGTGGTTACCGATGCGTCCGGCACTTTCAACGAACTGACCCGCGAGTCGGCGTGGAACCGTATGACCGCTCAGGGCGCGCAACTGATGACCTGGTTCGGCCTGGCCTGTGAACTGCACCGCGACTGGCGCAACGATGTCGAAGGGTTGGGCACATTGTTCTCCAACCACATTCCGGATTACCGCAACCTGATGACCAGCTACAGCACGCTGGCCAATAGCAAGTAACTTCGGCATCACGCATCCCCCCCTGTGGGAGCGAGCTTGCTCGCGATGGCGGCAAAACAGTCACTGATGTTCTGACTGTCAGGCCGCTATCGCGAGCAAGCTCGCTCCCACATTGGTTTTGTGGTGTTTGTGGGAGGGTGTTCATCCCGCCAAATCAATTGCTCCTACACTATGGCCAATCCATGCGATCTTCGCGTAATTGGCCCTGGCTGGAGTTGCTTGATGCTGTCATTGCTCACCGAACACCCGCTGATCTGCGCACTGGCGCTGATCCTGATCGATCTTGGATTGTGGTACTTGCTCAGTGCCCTTGGCAGCGCCTGGCGGCTGTTGGTGCGGGTGGTGATTTTTTCGTTGTTCAGCCTCCTGCTGTTCAACGAAGGCCTGAACCCGATGGAGCCGCCGCCCTGGCCTGATAACGTACCCTTGCATCTGGCGGCCACCGGCTTGCAGATCGGCTGGTGGTTGTTCGGTGCGCGGACCCTGACCGTGCTGATCGGCGCGGTGATGATGCAACGGGTCGGGCATACCGGGCGATTGCTTCAGGATTTGCTCGGTGCGGTGATTTTCCTGATCGCGGTCATTGCCGCCCTGGCCTATGTACTCGATCTGCCGGTCAAGGGCGTGCTGGCGACGTCCGGCGCGTTGGCGATCATTGTCGGCCTGGCCTTGCAAAGTACCCTCAGCGACGTGTTCTCCGGGATCGTCCTGAACACCACCAAACCCTACCAACTGGATGACTACATCTCCATCGATGGCATGGAAGGCCGGGTCACCGACATCGACTGGCGTGCCACGCGCCTGCAGACCGCCCAGGGTTGCATGGCGGTGATACCCAACTCCCTGGCCGCCAAGGCCAAGATCATCAATTTCAGTCGGCCGAGCGATATGTTCGGCATCTCCGTTTCGTTGGAAGTGAGCCCCCACGCGCGACCGAACACGGTGATCGAAGCCCTGGAGCGGGCCATGCAGGGTTGCCGCTTTCTGCTGGACACTCCGTCGCCGAGCGTCGGCATGAAAAGTGCCGGCAACACCGGCGTGGTCTATGAAATCAGCGGATTTGTCGCGCAGATGGACCAGAAGCGTTCGGTGCGCAATCAACTGTTCGACCTGGCCTACCGGCACTTGCAGGCGTCCGGCGTCAACCTGCTGTCGAGCGTGGAGCCCAATCCGCCAGGCAACCTGTCGCGGGCCCGGGCGTTGCTCGACAGTTCGCCGATTTTCTCCACCCTGCGCCAGGAAGAGAAAGACACCTTCAGCCAGAACATGACCTTGCAATCGTTCCGCGCCGGGGAAACGATCCTGGAGGCGGGGGAGGTCAGTGATCACCTGTTCATCATCGAGTCCGGGGTGGTGACCGTGACGCTGACCCGGCACGGCGAACCTTTTGAATCCGGGCGCATGGGGCCGGGGGAAGTGATAGGCGAAGCCGGGATCCTGGACGGCAGCTCGGTGCCTGCGCGGTTCACCGCCAAGACCTTCTGTGGCCTGTACCGCATCGAAAAGTCCTACCTCAAGCCGTGCCTGGATGCCCGTCACGACATCAGCGATGCAATGAAAACCTTGCTCGATTACCGGCTGCACAAAGCGAAAACCCTGACTCAGGACCTGCCGGTGGCGGAGGCGAAAAAGGGCTTTTTGCAGTGGTTGCGCAATCGGGTTTGAATTCGGTGGTGAATGGCCGCTGCGCGGTTCGTCGCTCGGAGCAACCTCGCTCCCACAGGGGAATGCGCTCAAATGTGGGAGCGGGCTTGCTCGCGAAGGCGGCAGTGAACTCACCAAAAGTGAAGCGTGAAACCCATCACCCCCGCGCCTCCACCGACAACCAGGAAGGAACCGCCAATGGCCTCCTCGACTTCTGGAAGATTGGCTATTTGTGTAGACCGGTCGTGGGACTAACGTAGTGACACACTCATTTACCCTGGAGCACGCCATGCAACCCCGTATCGATTTCTACACCGCGTCCCCTGATGCCCTCAAAGCGATGATCGCCCTGGAAACAGCGGTGTCGAAGCTGCCGCTGGAAAAAAACCTGATCGAACTGGTCAAGCTGCGCACCTCGCAAATCAACGGCTGCGCCTTCTGCCTGGACATGCACAGCGCCGATGCCCGCAAGGGCGGTGAGTCCGAGCGTCGCCTGGCGACACTGTCGGCCTGGCGCGAAACGCCGTTCTTCACCGAGCGTGAACGCGCCGCCCTGGCCTGGACCGAATCCCTGACCCTGATCAGCCAGACCCATGCCCCGGACGAAGACTATGAACTGGCTACCACGCAGTTCGATGCCAAGGAATTGGTCGACCTGACCGTCGCCATCACCACCATCAACGCCTGGAACCGCCTGGCCATCGGCTTTCGCAAAATGCCTCAGGCCTGACCCGCACAAGTATCAATGAGCATCGGCACTCGGCGCGGCCGGTGGTTGCACCTTGCGCATCAGGGGCACCATCGCCGTGGCGATAATGAAGCAGACCATGATCATCAGGAACGCGTCGCCATAGGTTTGCGTCTGGGCTTCGCGGTAGGTCAGCAACCATAGCTGATGCAGACTGGCGGTGACTCCGGCGTCACCGCTCTGGCCGAGGGCGGCGAAGTTGTTGCCGACCTGGGACAGCCAGTGGTTGAGCGCCTCGTTGGTGCTGTTGAGGTTCTCCGCCAGCCGGGTGAAATGCAGGTTGGTGCGGTCGTTGAGGATGGTCGCGCACGCGGCGATGCCGATGGCTCCGCCCAGGTTGCGCATCAGGTTGAACAGCCCCGACGCATGCTTGAGGCGTGCCGGCGCCAGGCCGCCGAGGGTCAAGGTCACCGTCGGCGGCACCGCCAATTGCTGGGCAATCCCGCGCAGGGCTTGCGGCAGCATCAATTCTTTGGCCCCCCAGTCATGGGTGATCGGGCTGAAATCCCACATCGACAAGGCGAACAGCCCGAGGCCGGTCATCATGATCCAGCGCAGGTCGATGCGGTTGGCCAGAAAGGCGTACAGCGGAATCGCCATGATCTGGAACACCCCGGTGGAGAAAACCGCCAGACCAATGTCCAGCGCTCCGTAGCCGCGCACCCGGCCGAGGAACAGCGGTGTCAGGTAAATGGTGGCGAACAGGCCGATGCCGGTGACGAACGAGAAGAAACAGCCGAGGGCAAAATTGCGGTCTTTCAAGGCGCGCAGATCGACAATCGGATTGGCCACATGCAGGGTCCGGCCGACGAATGCCAGCCCGGCGAGGCCGCTGATCCACGCGGTGGTCAGGATCGTGCGGTCGCTGAACCAGTTCCAGCGCGGGCCTTCTTCGAGGGTGTATTCCAGGCAGCCGAGGAACAGCGCCAGAAATACCATGCTCAAGTAATCCGCGCCTTTGAGCAACGACAGTTCCGGCTGGTCGATTTTCACCAGCATCGGCACGGCCACGGCGACAAAGATGCCGGGGACCAGGTTGATGTAGAACAGCCAGTGCCAGGACGATATGTCGGTGATCCAGCCACCGATCACCGGTCCCAGGGTCGGTGCCAATGAGGCCACCGCGCCGATGGTCGCGGCGGCGATCACCCGTTGCTTGCCGGTGAAGAACACGAAGGCCGTGGTGAACACCAGCGGAATCATCGAGCCGCCCAGAAACCCTTGCAGGGCACGGAAGGCAATCATGCTCTGGATGTTCCAGGCCACGCCGCACAGCAGGCTGGTCAGAGTGAAACCCACCGCCGACGCACAAAACAGCCAGCGCGTGGAAAACACCCGGGACAGCCAACCAGACAGCGGGATCACGATGATTTCGGCGATCAGGTAGCTGGTTTGCACCCACGCGGTTTCGTCGGTGCCGGCGGAAAGCCCGCCGCCGATGTCACGCAACGAAGCCGAGACGATCTGGATATCCAGCAGCGCAATGAACATGCCGATGCACATGCTGGCAAAGGCGAAGACCTTGGTCGCCGTCGCCATGTTCGCGGCATTGAACGGTTGCGCCGGGGCGGCAAGGGTGCGGCTCATGGCGCGCTGGCCACGGCTGGCGCTTCAGGCTCCTTGCGTGTGTCCACTTCAGCGGTCACCGACAATCCCGGACGCAGATGGCCGAGTACGCTGTCAGCCGGGTCGAGGTGAATCCGCACCGGCACCCGTTGCACGATCTTGGTGAAGTTGCCGGTGGCGTTTTCCGGCGGCAACACACTGAATTGCGAGCCGCTGGCGGGGGCGAGGCTGTCCAGGTGACCGTGGAATTCCTGCCCCGACAGCACGTCGGCACGGATCACCACCCGTTGTCCCGGCACCATGTGCGCCAGTTGGTCTTCCTTGAAGTTGGCATCGACCCACAGACCGCTGGTCGGCACCACCGAGAGCAATTGCGAGCCGGCCTGGGCATAGGCGCCGACCCGTGCCCGGCGATTGCCGATCACACCGTCGACCGGTGCCTTCAGTTCGGTGTAGCCGACATTCAATTGCGCCAGGTCGCGCTCGGCCTTGGCCTGGATCAGGGCGGCCCGGGCTTGTTGTTTCTGGGTATCGATCACATTCAACTGGCGCTGCGCGGCCAGCAATTCAGCCTGGGCACGGTTACTTTTGGCCTGTGCAGTCTTGAATGTGGCGTTGGCCCGCTGTGCGCTTTCCACCGAGACGGCGTTGGTGGTCACCAGTTTTTTGTAGCGGCTATCGTCGTCCCGCGAACGGGCGGTTTCGGCACCGGCGGCGTCGATGCCGGCGCGGGCCTGGCCAATGACGGCCTGCTGCAGTTGTTCGGTGGCGTCTAGGTTGGCGAGCAGGGCTTCTTCGGCGGCCACTGCGCCTTCGGCCTTGGCCAGGTTGGCGCGGTAGTCGCGCGAATCGAGACGGATCAGCACGTCGCCGGCCTTGACCTTCTGGTTGTCAGTCACCAGCACCTCGTCGATATAACCCGCCACTTTCGGCCCGATCACCGTTACGTCGCCGCCGATGTAGGCGTCGTCGGTTTCCTCGATGAAACGTCCGGCAGTCCACCAATGGGTGCCATATACCCCAGCCAGTACCAGTGCTGCGATTCCTACTGTTGGTAACAGCAGGCGTTTGAGCAGGGGAGGTTTGGCGGCAGTCACCGGGGCAGCCAGGTTGGGTTCAACGGTGGGCATGCTGGTCATGGAGGATTACCTGTCGAATCGGGGGTTAATTATTACGACTGTAATATGATGTATGTAATATTTTGTGGCAAATGGTTTTTGCTGCCGGTCGTCAGGTCTTATTTCAGCCAGTCGCCGGGGGTGATGCCGGTCATGTCCTTGAAGAAGGCGATGAAGGCACTGTCACTGGCAAATCCCAGTTCAAAAGCGCTGTAGCCGATGTTGCGTCCGGTCGCGAGCAATTCGATGGCGCGCATCAGCCGCCACTGTTGCCGCCATTGCTGATAACTCATGCCGGTCTCACGCTGGAAGATTCGGCCAATGGTGCGGCCGCTGGCGCCTATCCGTGCTTGCAGTGCCTGAAGTTTCGGCGGCAACTTCTCGACGGTCGCGAGCAGCGGTGCCAGGCGTTTGTCCGACGGCAGCGGCAGCAGCATGGGCTGGCGGGCCGCGTCGCGAATTTCGCTCAGGCACAGCCCCAGCAGATGGACGTATTTTCCCTGCTGCCAGGCGGTGTCGAAGCTGGCGTGGGCTATCGACTCCAGCACGGCCCGCAGCAACGGGCTGACTTCAATCACGCAGACCTGTTGCGGCAGGTCTGCGCATAACGCGGGGCTCAGGTAAATGGAACGGTAATCGACGCTCTGTTGCATCACGGCGCGATGGGCCACACCGCAAGGAATCCAGGCCGCGCGCGAGGGTGGCAACAGGCACAGCTGCTGCGCCAGGGTAATGCGCGTACAGCCCTGGCGGGTAAACAGCAGTTGCCCGCGTTGATGTTGATGCATGCCCGAATCGTGATCACCGAGGGTTGCGGCGATGCCGATAACCGGCGCGGTGAAGCTGTCGGGATCGAAATGTGCGTGGGCGTCGAGCCAGGCCATGGGTTGTCCGATTTCAGCGATAAGTTGGCAGGGTTCTGATAGTACGTCAGTCACGATTTTTTAAGCTGCACGGCAATTTCTTTTAAGAGTGAAGTCGTGATGAATGACAAAAAAATCGTGGTATTGGCCGTCGCGCTGCTGATGTTCCCGCAGTTGGCGCAATCCATTTACAGCCCGGCGCTGGCGGACATCGGCCGGGCCTTTGCCGTCGGGCCGCAGGCGTCGGCGCAAATGCTTTCCATCTATTTCCTGGCGTTCGCGTTCGGCGTGGTGGTGTGGGGCCGGATGTGCGACCTGGTCGGGCGTCGCCCGACGATGCTTGCAGGGTTCGCCCTGTACGCCGCGGCTTCATTGATGGCGCTCAGTGTCAGCTCGTTCGATGCACTGTTGGCGGCCCAGGGCCTGGCCGCGTTTGGCGCAGCGGTGGGCTCGGTCGTTACGCAAACCGTGTTGCGCGACCGCTTCAAGGGGGTGGCACTGGCCCAGGTGTTTTCGGTCATGGGCATCGCACTGGCCGCCAGCCCGGCCATCGGGCTGTTCGCCGGAGCAAGCCTGGTGCAAGGCTTCGGTTATCCAGGCGTGCCGGGAGGGCTTCTGGTGCTATCGGTTGGACTGTGGTTCTGGTGCCTGCGGGTTTTACCGGAAACCCGACCACAGCATGTGGCTTCGCCCGCACTGTTCGAGACGCTGTGGCAAATGCTTCGGGATCGCGACATATGGCGTTCGACGTTATTGGTAGCAGTCTTCAATATTGGCCTGTTCAGCTACTACAGCCTGGGACCCTTCATGTTTGAGCGGCTGGGGCTGAGTGCGCAAATGTTCGGCTACAGTGGCGTCATCCTGGCCTTGGGTTCCGGCCTTGGGGCCGGGCTCAATAAACGGCTGCTGCAACGAGGGTTGAGTAGTGCACAGCTGATCCAGGCGTCGGGATCACTGATGTTGGTGGGTGCCAGTTTCGTCTGGCTGATGGAGGACAGCGCTTTGTTCGTGCTGGCGATGTTGTTGGTGGTACTGGCCTTTGGCATGGCGATCCCGAACATCCTCGGTTCGGCCTTGGTCAACTACGGTGATCGACTGGGTACGGCCGGCGCGCTGTTTGGCTTGCTGTATTACCTGTTGATCGGTGGCGGGCTGATGCTGGCAGCCTGGGGGCAGGCATTGGGCGCGACCTTGATGGTATGTGCGGTGGTGGCCTGGATGTTGGCGTGGATCAAGCCACAAAAGACCTAGTCATCCCGAGGTTTCTTGCCGCGGCTGCGGTAATGACGGATTACGAACCGTTCGCGGATAAAAACCATCAAACAATCGGCGCACGGAAATGAAAAAAAGGCCGGTGATCTGCGCGATCACCGGCCTTTTTTCGGCTATTGCTTAGACGCGTTCAAAAATCGCCGCAATCCCCTGGCCACCACCGATGCACATGGTCACCAGCGCGTAACGACCGCCGGTGCGGTGCAGTTCGTGGATGGCCTTGGTGGCGATGATCGCGCCGGTTGCGCCCACCGGGTGGCCCAGGGCGATACCCGAACCGTTCGGGTTGACCTTGGCCGGGTCGAGGTCCAGTTCCTGGCTGACGGCACAGGCCTGGGCGGCGAAGGCGATGTTGGCTTCGATCACGTCCAGGTCGGCGACGGTCAGGCCGGCGCGCTTGAGCGCCAGGCGGGTGGCCGGGATCGGGCCCAGGCCCATGAATTCCGGTTCGACGCCGGCGTGGGCGTAGCTGACCAGGCGGGCGAGTGGCTTCAGGTTGTTGGCCTGGACCGCGTTGCCGCTGGCCATGACCAGTGCGGCGGCGCCGTCGTTGAGGCCCGAGGCGTTGCCGGCGGTGACCGAGCCGTCCTTCTTGAACGCAGGCTTCATCGCAGCCAGCTGTTCCAGGGACGTGGCACGCGGATGTTCGTCGACACTGAACAGTTTGACGCCTTTGCGATCCTGGATTTCCACGGTCGCGATCTGCTCGCTGAAGTAGCCGTTGGCAATCGCGTGGGCCGCGCGTTTCTGGTCTTCGAAAGCCAGGGCGTCCTGCATTTCGCGGGTGATGCCGTTGCGCGCAGCGACGTTCTCGGCGGTGATGCCCATGTGGATGCCATGGAACGGGTCATGCAGGATGCCGAGCATGTAGTCGATGACCTGGGCGTTGCCCATGCGCGAACCCCAACGGGCGCTCGGCATCAGGTACGGGCCACGGCTCATGGATTCGGCACCGGCACCGACGACGATGTCGGCATCGCCGAGCATCAGGGTCTGGGCGGCGTTGATGATCGCTTGCAGGCCCGAACCGCACAGGCGGTTGACGTTGTAGGCCGGGGTTTCCTTCGGGATGCCGGCGTTCATCGCCGCGACGCGGGAGATGTAGGCATCGCGGGTTTCGGTCGGGATCACGTTGCCCATCACCAGGTGGCCAACGAGCGCCGGGTCCACGGCGGCTCGCTCCAGGGCGGCTTTCACAGCCGTGGTCGCGAGGTCGGCCAGTGGCACGTCCTTGAGCGAACCGCCGAATGTACCGATGGCGGTACGGGCGGCGCTGACGACGTAGATTTCTGGAGTGTTCATGGCTGGTTTCCTTTCGGTGGATTCTTATCTGTACTGCGATTGAGCAGGGCGTTCAAGGCGGTTTTCGCCTCGTCGGTATTCAGGCGCTGAATGAACAGCGTGTTTTCTTCGCGCAGGGTGGCTTCCAGTTCGGCCAGGGAAGCCTGTTTCATCAATTGCCGGGACTGGCGCAAGGCTTGCTGGGGCATGGCCAGGAAGCGCTGGGCGATTTTTGTCGCCGCCGCCAGGCATTGTGCGCCGTCATCGAAGGCTTCATTGGCCAGGCCCCAGGCCACCGCTTCGTTGCCGTCCAGGCCGTTGCCCAACAGGAGCAGGCTCGCGGCGCGGGCATGGCCGAGCCGGCGTGGCAGCAACAGGCTGGCGCCGAATTCGGGGCACAGGCCGATGTTGACGAACGGCATGCGCAGCTTGGCGTTGCGGGTCACCAGCACCTGATCGCAATGCAGCAGCAACGTGGTGCCGATGCCGATGGCCGCCCCGCAGACTGCCGCGACCAGCGGTTTTTGCAGGCGCGTGACGACCTTCATCAAGTAGAACGCCGGGGCGTCCAGATGAGTGGGCGGATTCTGCAGGAAATCCACCAGGTCATTGCCGCTGGTGAAGCACGCCGGGCCGCCGGTGAGGATGATCACGCCGGTCTGCGGGTCTTCGTCGGCGGCCAGCAACAGCTCGGCCAGTTGCGTGTACATGGCGTTGTTCAGCGCATTGAGCTTGTCCGGGCGGTCGATGGTCAGCGTCAACACGCCGTCGCGTTGCTCGTGTTTGATCAGGTCGGTCATCGCAGGCTCTGCAGGGTCGGTTCAGGGCTGCCACTTTAAGCGCCGGACAAACTCCGGATCTATGGCAAAACGGGTCAACTGCACTGCCGCTTTTTGCCATGCCGGTGTGCCAAAAGCGACACACACCCATTCGGGGTATGGCCGCGCCCGGCGAATCGACCAATAGTGGGGGCATCCGCTCATCCAGAGCCGAACTCGCTATAAGGTGCATTTGCTATGGGCAAGACGCTGCTTAAGGTGATTTCCAGTCTGTTTGTTGTACCGCTGACATTGAATGCCTACGCCGCTCAAGTGGACGACAGCCATACGCTGCGGCTGTACAACTGGGCGGATTACATCGGCGAAAAAACCGTGGCCGATTTCGAAAAGGCCACCGGCATCAAAGTCATCTACGACACCTTCGATGCCTACGAAACGGTGCAGGCCAAATTGCTCACCGGCCACTCCGGTTATGACCTGATCGTGTTGAATGCGTCCCTGGCGCCGCCGCTGATCAAGGCCAAGGTGTTCCAGCCGCTGGACAAGAAACAGCTGCCGGGCTGGACCAACCTGGACCCGAAAGTCCTGGAGGATTTGCAAGGGTACGATCCGGGCACCACGTACTCGGCGCCTTATACCTGGGGCAGCAACGGCGTCACCTACAACGTCGACAAGATCAAGGAGCGCATGCCGGACGCGCCGATCGGCTCGCTGGCGATGATCTTCGATCCGAAGATCGTCTCGCGCTTCGCCGATTGCGGTGTGACCCTGCTCGATGCCCCGACTGAAGTCATTCCCATGGCCCTGAAGTACCTGGGGCGTGATCCTCGCAGCGCCGCACCGGAAGATCTGAAAGCCGCCCAGGACTTGCTGCTGTCCGTGCGGCCGTACATCCGCAAATTCGACTCGGTCAATTACCTGACCAGCCTGCCCAACGGCGACGTGTGCATGGCCATGACCTGGTCCGGCGACTACGCCACGGCGATGGCCCGCGCCGCAGAAGCCAAGAAGAAGATCGACCTGGCGTACTTCATCCCCAAGGAAGGCTCGTTGATCTGGTTCGACAACATGTACATCCCCGCCGACGCACCCCACGTCGCCAATGCCCACAAATTTCTCGAATACCTGATGCAGCCGCAGGTGATGGCGGACGTGAGCGACTTCATCAATTACGCCAACAGCAACGCCGCGGCCACGCCGTTGTTGAACGCCGATGTACGCAATAACCCGGCCATCTATCCCGATCCACAGACCCGCGAGCGGCTGTTTCCGCAGAAGACCCAGGACGCCAAGGACATGCGGGCGATTACCCGGGTCTGGAGCACCGTGAAAAGCGGCATCTGATGGGTTCGATCGTTAGTCATTTCGGTTAGAGGTTTATTTATGGCAACGCCAACACGCAGCGTTTTTTCCCCAGCGGACGAGTCCCGGCTGGTCAAGGCCGACAAGGCCCATCATATGCACGGCTATCACGTGTTCGATGAACACGCCGAACAAGGCTCGCTGAACATCGTCGCAGGCGATGGCGCCTACATCTACGACACCCAGGGCAACCGCTTTCTCGATGCGGTAGGCGGCATGTGGTGCACCAACATCGGTTTGGGCCGTGAGGAAATGGCCGAGGCCATCGCCGATCAGGTGCGGCAACTGGCTTATTCGAACCCGTTTTCCGACATGTCGAACAACGTCGCCATCCAGCTGTGCGAAAAACTCGCCAGCCTCGCTCCCGGCGACCTCGACCATGTGTTCCTGACCACCGGCGGCTCCACCGCCGTGGACACCGCGTACCGGCTGATCCAGTACTACCAGAACTGCCGTGGCAAACCCGAGAAGAAGCACGTCATTGCGCGGTTCAACGCCTATCACGGCTCCACCACCCTGACCATGTCGATCGGCAACAAGGCCGCCGACCGTGTGCCGGAGTTCGATTACGCGAACCCGCTGATCCACCACGCCTCCAACCCCAACCCGTACCGCGCGCCGGACGGCATGGACGAGGCGCAGTTCCTCGAATTCCTGGTCAAGGAATTCGAAGACAAGATCCTCTCGATTGGCGCGGACAAGGTCGCCGGTTTTTTCGCCGAGCCGATCATGGGCTCGGGCGGGGTGATCATTCCGCCCCGGGGTTATCTCAAGCGCATGTGGGACGTGTGCCAGCGCTACGACATCCTGTTCGTCGCCGACGAAGTGGTGACTTCGTTCGGTCGCCTGGGCAAGTTCTTTGCCTCTTATGATGTGTTCGATGTGCAACCCGACATCATCACCACTGCCAAGGGCCTGACCTCGGCCTATCTGCCACTGGGTGCGTGCATCTTTTCCGACCGTATCTGGAAAGTCATCGCCGAGCCGGGCAAGGGCCGCTGCTTCACCCACGGCTTCACCTACAGCGGGCATCCGGTGTGCTGCACGGCCGCGCTGAAGAACATCGAGATCATCGAACGAGAAAACCTGCTGGCCCATGTCGACACGGTGGGTGCTTATCTGGAAGAGCGCCTGGCAACCCTGCGGACCTTGCCGCTGGTGGGGGATGTGCGCTGCCAGAAACTCATGGCCTGCGTGGAGTTCGTCGCCGATAAACGCACCAAGGCGCTGTTCCCCGACGAGATCAACATTGGCGAGAAAATCCACGTGCGGGCCCAGGCCCGGGGCTTGCTGGTGCGGCCGATCATGCACCTCAATGTGATGTCGCCACCGTTGATCCTGACGTTTGCCCAGGTCGATGAAATCGTCGAGACCCTGCGCGAATGCATTCTGGAAGTGGCCGCCGAGCTTGAAGCGAGCGGACAGTACGCGGGCCAATGATTTCGTCAGTCAGGCTGTTACCAAGGGCGTGTCCAGCCGCTAGACTGCGGGGCATGAGCAAACCAGACGACGATACGCTGATCGCGGTGCCCTTCGGGGCATTGCACAAATGGCATGGGGGAATGCGCGAGGCATTCGCCCATATCGACGAGCCTGACGCCCTGCAACACCTGGCGTCGGCGTTGGCGCAGCTGGTGTCCGTCGAGTCGATGATGATCAGCCTGGAGCGCAAGGACCGTGCGCCCCAGTTGCTGCATCAGCGCGGGATCGCGCAGGAGTATCAGGTGTCGATCCTGGAGCGCTATTTTGCCGGCGGTTATTTGCTCGACCCGTTCTGCCTGGCGGTGGAGCAGGGGTTGGCGCAAGGTTTCTATCACCTGGAGGAAATTGCCCCGGACAATTTCTTCGACAGTGACTACTACAAATCCTATTACCTGAAGGCGGGCTGCTCGGAAGACAGCTACTACATCGTCGATATCGGCAATGACACGAAGATTTCCGTCAGCCTCTATCAGGGTTTCGGCGGTGAATGCCTGAGCGCCGAACAGCTGAATCTGCTGCGCGCCGTGGAACCGCTGGTGCGCGAATTCATCAGCGAATTCAGCCAACGGGGCATGCTGCGCAGTCGCGAAATCCAGTGTGATAAAGACCAGGGCATGCGCGATGATCTCAAGCACCGAGTGCAGTCGGCGTTCGAGCATTTCGGCAGCGACTTGCTGACCGAGCGTGAGCGGCAAGTGGCGCATATGGTCCTGCGCGGGCATTCGGTGAAATCCACGGCCAGCCAGATGAACATCTCACCGGAAACCGTACGCATGCACCGCAAGAACCTGTACCTGAAACTGGAGGTGGGGTCGCAGTCGGAGTTGTTTGCGCTGTTTATCGAGTGGTTGCGCAGGCACTGAGAGGTGACCACAGGCCTTTAGCCAGCAGAGATCAAATGTGGGAGCGGGCTTGCTCGCGAAGCGGTGTGTCAGTCAACATCAATGTTGAATGTCAGTCCGCTTTCGCGAGCAAGCCCGCTCCCACAGTAGTTAAAGGTTGACCACAAAATCGTGATCAATCCTCGCGTTTGACCACCAAAGTCAAAATGTCATAACTGGCTACCAACTCACCCAACTGGTTGGTCACTTCCACATCCCACGCCACCACCCCTTGCGGAACGCCCTGCGGGCTCTTCTTGCCCTGGTCGATCTTGCGCTTGCAGGTCAGGCGCGCCTGGATGGTGTCGCCGATGCCCACCGGGTTGATGAAGCGCAGGGTGTCGAGGCCGTAGTTGGCCAGTACCGGGCCGACGCCAGGGGATACGAACAGGCCGGCCGCTGCCGACAGCACGAAGTAACCGTGGGCGATGCGCTTGCCGAACTGCGATTCCTTGGCCGCGATCTCGTCGAAGTGCATGTAGAAGTGGTCGCCCGACAGGCAGCCGAAGTTCACCAGGTCCGCTTCGGTGACGGTGCGACGGTGAGTCAGCAGCGACTCGCCGATCTGCAGGTCCTGGAAGTGGCGACGGAACGGATGCACGTCGGTTTCGATGACCTTGGCGCCGCGCACGTACTCGCCGGTGACCGCCGCCAGCATAGTCGGCGAACCTTGCACCGCCGCGCGTTGCAGGTAGTGTTTAACCGCGCGCAGGCCGCCGAGTTCTTCACCACCGCCGGCACGACCCGGGCCACCGTGCTTGAGTTGCGGCAGCGGCGAGCCGTGACCGGTGGATTCGCCGGCGCAGTTGCGATCCAGCACCAGCAGGCGCCCGTGCAGGGCTGCCGCCACCGGAATTGCCTTGGCGGCGATTTGCGGATCCTTGGTTACGAGGCTGGCTACCAGGCTGCCTTTGCCGCGAGCGGCCAGGGCCAGTGCTTCGTCGAGATCGTCGTAGGCCATCAGGGTGCTGACCGGGCCGAATGCTTCGATATCGTGGGCGCCGCCCTCGGCATGCGGGTCGCGGGCCTGCAACAGGGTCGGGGCGAAGAAGGCGCCTTTGTCGACATTTACACCACGGGGTTCGAAACCGTCGCGGGCGCCGAACAGCATGTCGCTGCTCTGCAACAGCGCTTCCAGGCGCTCGGCCACGTCTTTCTGCTGGTCGTGGGAAGCCAGTGCGCCCATGCGCACGCCTTCCACCGACGGGTCGCCGACCACCACTTTGGCCAGGCGATCACGCAGGCGGGTGGCGACTGCATCGATGTGTTTGGCCGGGACGATGGCACGGCGGATGGCGGTGCATTTCTGCCCGGCCTTGGTGGTCATTTCCCGGGCGACTTCCTTGATGAACAGCTCGAACTCTTCGTCATCCGGGGTCACGTCCGGGGCGAGAATGGCGCAGTTCAGCGAGTCGGCTTCGGCATTGAACGGCACCGAATTGCGAATCAGATTCGGGTTGACCCGCAGCTTGGCCGCGGTGTCGGCGGAACCGGTGAAGGTCACCACGTCCTGGCCTTGCAGGCGGTCGAGCAGGTCGCCGGTGCTGCCGATGATCAGTTGCAGGCTGCCCGCCGGCAGCAGGCCGGATTCGTCCATCAGGCGCACCACGGCTTCGGTCAGGTAGCTGGTGGCGCTGGCCGGTTTGACGATGCACGGCATGCCGGCGAGGAAGCTCGGGGCGAATTTTTCCAGCATGCCCCAGATCGGGAAGTTGAAGGCATTGATGTGCACCGCCAGGCCGCCGCGAGGCACAAGGATGTGCGTGCCGGCGAAGGTGCCCATTTTGCTCAGCTGCATCGCCGGGCCTTCGTGGATGATGTTGCCCGACGGCAGCTCCCGCGAACCGAGGCTGGCGTAGGTGAACAGCGTGCTGTTGCCGCCTTCGATGTCGATCCAGCTGTCGGCACGGGTCGCGCCGCTGTGGTGGGAAATCGCGTAGAGCTGTTCCTTGCGCTCGCTCAGGTACAGGGCCAGGGCCTTGAGACGCTGGGCGCGCTGCTGGAAGTCCAGCGCCATCAAGCCGCTGACGCCCTGGCGACGGCCGTGTTCGATGGCCTCGGCGAAGTCCGGGCGCTCCTCATGGGTGCGGGCGATTTCATGGCCGTCGATGGCACTGCGCAGCACTTGTGCGCCCTGTTGGCCGATCCAGCGACCGGCGATGAAACTCTGCAGGGTAGGGGCATGCAGTGTAGGTGAAGAGGACATCACGATTGCTCCTGGTTATGAAAGGTTGTGGCGCGGCCTTAACCGCGCCATTCAGGGATTACCAAAGCGCCAGGGTGTAGCCGACGATCAGCCGGTTCTCATCCAGGGCGGTAGTCAGGCCATTGCCGGAACGGAAGGTCACGTTGCGCCAGCGCAGGCTGACGTTCTTCAACACACCGCTCTGGATGACGTAGTTGATATCGGTGTCGCGCTCCCATTCACTTCCGTTGTCGACGCTGCCGGCCTTGACATGGCTGCCGTCGGTGTAGCGGGTCATGAAGGTCAGGCCGGGAATGCCTTGCGCCGCGAAGTCATAGTCGTAACGTAGCTGCCAGGAATCCTCGTCGGCGCGGGTAAAGGTGTTGAAGGTCACCAGGTTGACCACGTACGGATCGCCGCCGTTGAGGAACGGAAAGGCGCTGTCGCCGGATAATTGCTGGTAAGCGGCACTGACCTTGTGGGCACCGTGGGACACCGTGAACATGCCGTTGAAGTTGCGGTTGTCGATACGCCCGGCCCGTTCGGCACCGTCACCCCGGCTGTCGAAATAACGCAGGTCGCTGCGCAGGTTGAAGCCGTTGCCCAGCGGTTGCGTATGCACCAGTCCGGCGAATTGCTGGCGATAGATCTGGTCGAGCTTGCCGTAGTAGTAACTCAGGTTCAGTTGCGGACTGAACGCGTAGCTGCCGCCACCGAAGTCGAAGCTATCGCTGGTGGCGGCGCCGAAGCCGATGTCATCGTTACTGGAGGAGTCGCGCAGGTTGGCCTTGGTCAGGCGTCCGGCATTCACTGTCAGGTCGTCGATTTCCTGGCTGGTCAGCAAGCCACCTTCAAAGGTCGAACCCAGCAGGCGTGTGTCGTTGTAAGTCGCCACGGGCAACAAGGGTTGCAGGGTGCCGAGTTTCAACACGCTTTTGGATACGCGCAGTTTGCCGGTCAGGCCCAGTTCGCTGTAATCGTCGTCCGGCTCATGGCTCTGCGGGCCGAACGGCAGCAAGCCGGTGCCACGACGGTCCGGGCTGGAGTCGAGCTTGAGCCCCAACTCGCCCAGTGCATCGAGACCGAAACCGAAGGTGCCGTCGGTGAACCCGGATTCGATGCGCGCAGTGAATCCCTGGGCCCATTCTTCGGCCTTGGATTGCGGCGCGTTGTCCTGACGGAAGTCGCGGTTGATGTAGTGGTTGCGCATATCAATGCGGGCCTTGCTGTCGCCGATGAAGTCGGCCATGGCGCAAGGGGCGATCATGGGCAGACTCAATGCGGCGGTCAGCGAAAACAGTGATGGGTAAGACGTGGTACGTGCGGGTGTCATTATTTTTATTCCCTGCCAACTGTTCGGTCGTCGTTTAGTGTTTGCTGGCGCCGGTGGCACCGATGCCGGTCATCGAGCGGATGAACTGCGCCAGATAACGGCCACGCTCAAGGGCTGCACGGGGCGAGGTGTCGGTGACGGAAAACAGCCATGCACTAAAGAACGCCAGGCTCATGGAAAACAGGGCCGGGTTGGAGTACGGGAAAAGTGCCTTGTCGTGATGCATCACGTTGACCCATACCGCCGGGCTCAGCACCAGCAACACAATCGCCGAGACCAGTCCGGACAGGCTGCCGAGGACCGCGCCGCGGGTGGTCAGGCCTTTCCAGTACATCGAGAGGAACAACACCGGGAAATTCACCGACGCGGCGATGGCCAGCACGAGGCCCGAGAGGAACGCAATGTTCTGCGATTCGAACAACAGGCCGAGGATGATCGCCAGCACACCGATGCACAGGGTGGCGATTCGCGACACGCGCATCTCTTGCTGCTCGCTGGCCTGGCCCTTGCGCATCACGCAGGCATACAGGTCGTGGGACACCGCCGAGGCGCCGGACAGCGCCAGCCCGGCAACCACCGCCAGAATGGTGGCGAAGGCGACCGCCGAGATGAAGCCGAGGAACAGGTTGCCGCCTACTGCCTGGGCCAGGTGCACGGCGATCATGTTGCCGCCGCCGATGATCGCGCCGCTGGCGTCACGGAACGCCGGATCGGTGCCGACCATGACGATGGCGCCGAAGCCGACGATGATCAGCAGCAAGTAGAAGTAGCCGATGAAACCGGTGGCGTAGAACACGCTTTTACGCGCTTCCCTGGCATCGCTGACGGTGAAGAAACGCATCAGGATGTGCGGCAGGCCGGCGGTGCCGAACATCATGCCCAGCCCCAGGGAAATCGCGTCGATCGGGTTGGACAGCAAGCCGCCGGGGGCCATGATCGCATTGCCCTTGGCATGCACGGCGGTGGCACCGGCAAACATCGCTTCAGTGCTGAAACCGAAATGCTTGAGCACCATGAACGCCATGAAGCTGGTGCCGAACAACAGCATCACCGCCTTGATGATCTGCACCCAGGTGGTGGCGAGCATGCCGCCGAAGGTCACGTAGAACACCATCAACACGCCGACCAGCATGACTGCGTAGAGGTAGTCGATGCCGAACAACAGTTCGATCAGCTTGCCGGCGCCGACCATCTGCGCCACCAGGTACATCAGGGCCACGGTCAGGGTGCCGAAGGCCGAGGTCAGGCGCACCGGGGTCTGTTCCAGGCGATAGGACACCACGTCGGCAAAGGTGTATTTACCGAGGTTGCGCAGGCGTTCGGCAATCAGGAACAGGATGATCGGCCAGCCGGCGAGCACGCCCAGGGCGTAGAGCAAACCGTCGTAGCCATTGAGGAACATCATCGCGGAGATGCCGAGGAACGAGGCGGCCGAGATCATGTCGCCGGCAATCGCCAGACCGTTCTGGAAACCGGTCATGCCGCCGCCAGCGGTGTAAAAGTCGCTGGTGGAGCGGGTGCGAAGTGCCGCCCAGCGAGTCACGCCAAGGGTGAACAGCACGAACACCAGGAACATGCCGATGGCGTTCCAGTTCAATGGTCGGGCCGCGCCGTCGGCAGCCAGCGCAACATCAGTGACAGCCGCCAGCGGCAGCAGGAACAGCGCGAGAAGGCGGTTCATCGGGCGCACTCCTGCTTGAGTTTTTCATTCAGCGGGTCGATCACGTTGTTGGCGCGATAGACATAGAAACCGGTCAGCGCAAAGGCCAGCCCGACGATGACGACACCCACCAGCATGCCCACGGTGGTCACGCCGCCGCTGAGGGATTGGCCGAGGGTAGAAGGGGAGAAAGCCACCAGCAGCACGAAGCCGTAGTAAATCACCAGCATGGCCAGGCTCAGTGACCAGTACAGCTTCTGTTTACGACGAACCAGCTGGATGAAATCCGGGTGCTGGCGAATGAGTTCTACTTCCTGGGGTGTCATGACGCGCGCTCCTTTGTTGTTTTTGTTTTGGGTGAAACGGTGAATTCGGGTCGATCGCTGAAACTGTGGGAGCGGGCTTGCTCGCGAAGAGGCCATCACATCCAACATCGCTGGTGACTGATCTACCGCTATCGCGGGCAAGCCCGCTCCCACAGGGTTTGGGTTGTTCCTGTAAACGGGGTTTCAGAGCTGATCGAAATCCAGCACTACCTTGTCGCTGATCGGGAAGGCCTGGCACGACAGCACGTAGCCGGCGGCCACTTCGTAGTCTTCCAGGGCGTGGTTGCTGTCCATTTCCACTTCGCCTTCGATGACCTTGCACTTGCAGGTCGAGCACACGCCGGCCTTGCACGAGTAGGGCAGTTCCGCACCTTGCTCGTTACCCGCTTCGAGGATGCTCTGGCTGTTGCGCGGCAGGTCGAACGCCAGGGCGCGGCCGTCGCTGATCACGGTGATCTGGCTGACCGCCGCATCCACCTGACGGGCGGCTTCACGGGCGGCGCGCTTCTGCTCGCTGCCGGCGGCGGCGAACAGTTCGAAATGGATCCGCTCAGGTTGCATGCCCTTGGCCTTGAGGCTGTCGCGCACGGTCTCGGTCATTTCCTGCGGGCCGCAGATGAAGGCGGCGTCGAGGGCCTTGACGTCGAGCCAGCGGCTGAACAGTTGCTCGCACTTGTCGGCGTTGATCCGGCCGTTGTACAGGTCGACGTCCTGCTGCTCGCGGCTGAACACGAAGATCAGGTTCAGGCGTTGCAGGTAGCGGTTTTTCAGGTCTTCCAGTTGCTCGCGGAACAGCGCACCGGAGCTGGAGCGGTTGCCGTACAGCAGGGTGACGCGGCTGTGGGGCTCGGTTTGCAGGGTGGTCTTGATGATCGACAGGATCGGCGTGATGCCGCTGCCTGCGGCCACGGCCAGGTAATTGCCATGGCGTGCCGGGTCGAGTTCGACGCAGAAGTGCCCGGCGGGTGGCATCACCTCCAGGGTGTGTCCGGCTTTCAGCTGTTCGTTGGCAAACGCCGAGAAACGGCCGCCGATGACACGCTTGACGGCGATGCGCAGCTCACCGTCGTTGACCCCGGTGCAGATCGAGTAGGAACGGCGTACTTCTTCGCCGTCCAGTTGGGTGCGCATCACCAGGTGTTGGCCCTGGGTGAAGTGGAAGCTGTCCTGCAAGTGCTGCGGAATTTCGAAGGCGATGGACACCGCGTCACGGGTCTCAGTGCGCACGTCCTTGATGGTCAGGCTGTGAAATTTGCTCATTGTTGTTCTCCAGCTGGGACGGCCTATTCGCCGCTCAGATGCACTTGAAATAGTCGAACGGTTCCCGGCAATCGACGCAGCGGTACAGCGCCTTGCACGCGGTGGAGCCGAACTGGCTGAGGACCTCGGTGTGGGCGCTGCCGCATTGCGGGCACACAACCTGCGGGCTTTCGCCGAGCAGGCTGCGCTTGCTGGTGCTGCCCTCGGGCGGTGCGATGCCGTAGGCGCGCAGGCGTTCGCGACCGCTGGCGCTGATCCAGTCGGTGGTCCAGGCCGGGGTCAATTTGCGCTCAAGCTGCGGCGCCTTGAATCCGGCCAGTTCCAGCGCTTCGCGGATGTCGCTCTCGATCACTTCGGTGGCCGGGCAGCCGGAGTAGGTCGGCGTGACCACCACGTGAAGGTGACCGGCCTGCCAGTCCAGGTCGCGGACAATGCCCAGGTCGACCACGCTGACCACTGGCACTTCCGGGTCCATGACCTCTGCCAGAATCGCCCAGGCGACAGCCAGGTCGGTCGGTTGTGCCGGCCGGGCGCCGAGGTCGCTGGCGATCAGCTCACCAGGTTGCATCGGGGTACGCTCGTGGCAGGAACTGCATTTCGGCCAGCAGGATGCCCAGGTGTTCGGTGTGCAGGCCCTTGCGTGCATTCAGGTAGAAGTAGTTCGGCGTCGCAGGAACGGGCAGGGTGGCGCTGGTGAAGATCTGCTCGACCTTGGCCTGCCACTGGGCGGCCACGCTGGCGATGTCCGGGGTGATGCCGGCTTCGCACAGCTGTTGTTCGCTGTCATCGGCGGCGATCAGTTCCACGGTGAAGCGCCAGACTTCGGGGATGGCCGCGAGCATGCGCTTGTGGCTTTCCTCGGTGCCGTCGCCCATACGCTCGATCCATTCGCCGGAGCGGCGCAGGTGATAGGTCACTTCCTTCACCGCCTTGGCGGCGATCCCGGTGATGCGTTCGTCGCTGGACTGGCTCAGGCCCTGCAGCACCGGCAGATGCCAGGCGTCATAGAGGAACTGCTTGAGCATGGTCACCGCGAAGTCACCGTTGGGTTGCTCTACCAGCAACAAGTTGCGGTAGGCGCGCTCGTCACGACGGAACGCCAGGTGATCGGCATCGCGGCCGTCGTCCAGCAGTTCGGCGGCGTATTCCAGCCAGTTGCGGGCCTGGCCCACCAGGTCGAGGCCGACGTTCATCAGCGCCAGCTCTTCTTCCAGCGCCGGGGCCTTGCCGCACCATTGGCACAGGCGCTGGCCCTGGATCAGGGCGCTGTCGCCGAGGCGCAGCAGGTATTCGATCAGATCAGTCTTGTTGTCCATGGTCGACCTCACATGTGCCCGACTTCGGCCGGCAGCTCATAGAAGCTGGCGTGGCGGTAAACCTTGTCGTCCGACGGATCGAACAGCGGGTCTTTTTCATCCGGCGACGAGGCGGTGATCAATGCCGAAGGCACCACCCACAGGCTCACGCCTTCGCTGCGACGGGTGTAGAGCTCGCGGGCGTTCTCGATGGCCATGGTGGTGTCGGCGGCATGCACGCTGCCGACGTGCTTGTGGTTGAGGCCGTGCTTGCTGCGCACGAAGACTTCGAAGAGGGTCCACTCGGACATTTCAGTTACTCCACATCAGGTGGCCGGATCAGGCGGCGTTCTTGTTTTGTTTTTTGCGGGCGTGGGCGACGGCGGCTTCACGAACCCAGGCACCGTCTTCAATCGCCTTGCGGCGGGTGGCGACGCGTTCCTGGTTGCACGGGCCGTTGCCCTTGAGCACTTCGTAGAATTCGTTCCACTGGATTTCGCCGAAGTCGTAGTGACCGCGTTCGGTGTTCCATTTCAGGTCCGGGTCGGGGCAGGTGCAGCCCAGCAATTCCAGTTGCGGAATGGTCTGGTCGATGAAGCGCTGGCGCAGTTCGTCGTTGCTCTGGCGCTTGATTTTCCAGGCCATGGACTGGGCGCTGTTCGGCGAGTGTTCGTCGCTCGGGCCAAACATCATCAGCGACGGCCACCACAGGCGGTTGATCGCGTCCTGGACCATGTCTTTTTGCGCCTGGTTGCCGTGGCGCATCATGGTCAGGAGGATTTCGTAGCCCTGGCGCTGGTGGAAGCTCTCTTCCTTGCAGATGCGCACCATGGCCCGGGAGTAGGGGCCGTAGGAGGTGCGCTGCAGCACCACCTGGTTGACGATCGCCGCACCATCCACCAGCCAGCCCACCGCGCCCATGTCGGCCCAGTTCAGCGTCGGGTAATTGAAGATGCTCGAGTACTTGGCCTTGCCGCTGTGCAGCTTGGCGACTTCTTCGTCGCGGTCGGCGCCCAGGGTTTCCATGGCGCTGTACAGGTACAGGCCGTGGCCGGCTTCGTCCTGGATCTTGGCCATCAGTTGCAGTTTGCGTTTGAGCGATGGCGCGCGGGTGACCCAGTTGCCTTCGGGCAGCATGCCGACGATTTCGGAGTGGGCGTGCTGGGAAATCTGCCGGATCAGGGTCTGGCGGTAGGCATCTGGCATCCAGTTCTTGGCTTCGATCTTGATTTCTGAATCGATTTTTTCCTGGAAGGCGCGTTCCTGTTCGGACATCTCCGAGAGGTCCTTGATGCGTTTGACGCCGGTTTCTACGAGCTGTGCGTACATTTTTGAGTTCCCGCCTTGAATCTGTTCTGGGGCATGGGGAACTTTATAAGCGATACAGAATTTAATATCAAACACAAAATGACGTGTCGTATTTGTTTTTTGTATCGCTTTGGGGCTGGGGGGCTTTGGGTGGGTGTGCATATCCGTTTCTTGGGTAGCGGCGGCTGGCGGTTTCGCCCTTACGGCGACTTACTTTTTTTACAAGCGCCTAAAAAAGTAAGCAAAAAAACGCTCGCCCCGAACGTACGGCCCCTCGCCTGGGCTCGGGGTTCCTTCGCTCCGGCATTCATCCGGGGGCATCGCCTCCGGTCGGCTTCGCTCGACCTCCTCTCGATGTGTTCGGCTGCGCCGAACGGCGCTGCGCGCCCACCCCCGGATGAACGCCTCCGCTCAGCCTTCCGAGGGGGCGGGTGGATCAAGATCAAGAGCTGCAGGCGAGCTAACGCTCGGCCTGATGAGTGGTGAGGAGCGAAGGTGTACGCCGGCCTGCTTTTGCTCTTCTGTGGGAGCGGCGGTGCGGCGATCCGACTTGCCCGCGATGACGGCCTGCCAGCCAACTCAATTTTCACAGACGAACGAACCCCGCGATCAGGCCGGCCGGTAGGCCGCCTCGCTTTTGCTTTGGCTTTTGATCTTCTTGCCCCCTCGAGAGGCCGAGTGGAGGTTCTGCGCAGTGGGCAACCCGGCATGGATGCCGGGTTAGCCGCCGCCGGCCCAGAGTGTGTCAAAACTTCTAAGCAAACCCTTGCTATGATTTCCCAGGATTTCATCGCAAGGGCTGCCCATGAAACGCTTCATTCAAGGTGAACACCGAGGTCAAAGTACCTTGCTCCCCGAGAGCCTGGACGATTACGTCAGCGACACCAATCCGGTGCGTGTTGTCGATGTCTTCGTTGATGAACTTGACCTGATCACCTTGGGTTTTGAAAGCGCTGTCCCCGCTGAAACCGGCCGACCGGCTTACCACCCGGCAGTCATGCTGAAGATCTACATCTACGGCTATCTAAACCGCATCCAGTCGAGCCGACGCCTTGAGCGCGAGGCGCAGCGCAACGTCGAGCTGATGTGGCTTACCGGTCGACTGATGCCGGACTTCAAGACCATCGCCAACTTCCGTAAAGACAACAGCAAGGCCATTCGAGGCGTTTGCCGACAGTTTGTTGTGCTGTGTCAGCAATTGGGGCTTTTCACGGAAAATTTCGTCGCCATAGATGGCAGCAAATTTAAGGCTGTGAACCACCGCGACCGCAACTTCACCAGCGCCAAGCTGAAACGCCGGATGGAAGAAATCGAATCGAGCATTGCCCATTATCTGAAGGCGCTGGATGCAGCTGATCGGGAAGAGACCAAGTCTTCAGGGCCCAAAGGCGGCCTGGAAGAGAAAATCGCCAAACTGAAGGAGCAGATGAAGGCGCTTCAGGCGATTGAAATACAGCTTGAGGAGTCCCCGGACAAACAGGTCTCACTGACCGACCCGGACGCGCGCTCCATGATGACGAGCGGCAAAGGGATCGTGGGTTACAACGTACAGACGGCGGTCGATACCAAGCATCATCTGATCGTCGCGCACGAGGTGACCAATGAGGGTCATGACCGTGATCAGCTCAGCTCGATGGCGCTGCTGGCCCGTGAGGCGATGAAACTCGAATCGTTGTCGGTGGTGGCTGACCGAGGGTATTACAAAAGCGGGGAGATCCTTGCCTGCCACGAGGCAGGGATTAGCGCTTATGTGCCGAAGACGCTGAGCTCGCGCGCCAAATTCGATGGCCGCTTCAACAATGACGAGTTTGTTTACGACGCGGACAAAGATGTGTACGTCTGCCCTGCCAAGGAAGTGCTGATCTGGCGCAATTCTTACGTCGATAAAGGCAAGAAGCTGAACAGTTACTGGAGCTCGAACTGCAGGTCCTGCTCGATAAAGGCGCAATGCACACCGGCCAGGGAGCGAAAGGTTCGTCGCTGGGAACATGAAGCCGTGCTGGAGGAAATGCAGGTCCGTCTGGAGAATGCGCCGCAGATGATGAGCATCCGCAAGCGGACCGTCGAACATCCCTTCGGGACGCTCAAACAATGGATGGGTGCGACACACTTTTTGACCCGGCGGCTTGCCGGGGTGAGCACCGAAATGAGCCTGAATGTGCTCGCCTACAACTTGAAGCGAGTGATGAAAATCCTCGGTGCGCAAAATCTGGTGAAAGCGCTGGCGGCCTGAAAAGGCCCTTGTTTTGCCCCGATTGAAGCGCTGTGACGTGTTGGTAGCGACCCTGAGAACCGGCTGCGGCTACGTGGAACGCTTTAGCTGTGATTAGCAGGCCAAAGCAGCGTCTGCGCTGCGCGCCGACGCTGCTTGAGCCGGTTTTTACACACTCTGGGCCATGGATGGCCGATGGCGGCGGGCCCACGGAGCAGGACCGGAGCGAGGGCACCCTGAGCCTAAGCGAAGGGCCGAACGTCAGGGGCAAGAGCCCTTGGTTACTTGGGGCTTTTCCAAGTAACCCGCTGTAAGAGCGGAACCATGGGTGGCCGTTACCAAAAAAATGGATATGCCCCCAAAACCAAAACCCAAAAAAAGCCCCGCAAAAAGCGGGGCCATAAAGGGTGCAGCAGTCATGCTTTAGGACGTTTATCCAACACGTGGCAAGCCTTGCCCTCCGACCGCTTGATCGAATGAAACGGCTGCAAAACGATCCGCGAACTGATCCCGATATACGTCTTGATGTGCTTGCTCAACTCCCCGCAAACAGCCTTCTGCTGTTCATCGGTCAGATGCTGGTGCTCAGCCTTGAGCTCGACATGCACATCAACGCTGTCCAGGTTGCCATTGCGATACAGATGGATCTCATAGCACTCGGCAAGTTGTTTAACTTTGAGAACCTGTTCCTCGATCTGCGTCGGAAACACGTTGACCCCGCGGATGATCAGCATGTCATCGCTACGGCCGGTGATCTTGTCGATACGCCGCATCCGCCGTGCGGTGCCCGGCAGCAGGCGCGTCAGGTCGCGGGTGCGGTAGCGGATCATCGGCAGGGCTTCTTTGCTCAGGGAGGTGAACACCAGTTCGCCCATCTGCCCGTCCGGCAGCACTTCGCCGGTGACCGGATCGATGATTTCCGGGTAGAAGTGGTCTTCCCAGATGGTCGGGCCGTCCTTGGTTTCGGCGCATTCCATGGCGACACCCGGCCCCATGATTTCCGAGAGGCCGTAGATGTCCAGGGCGGTGATCCCCAGGCGTTGCTCGATGGCGCTGCGCAGTTCGGCAGTCCAGGGTTCGGCGCCGAAGATGCCCAGGCGCAGGGCCAGTTTGTGCGGGTCGATGCCCTGGCGCTCGATTTCATCGGCGATGTTGAGCATGTAGGACGGCGTGACCATGATGATGTCCGGCTGGAAATCCTTGATCAGCTGCACTTGTTTTTCGGTCTGGCCGCCGGACATCGGGATCACCGTGCAGCCCAGGCGTTCGGCGCCGTAGTGTGCGCCGAGGCCGCCGGTGAACAGGCCGTAGCCATAGGAAATGTGCACCTTGTCGCCACGATGGCCACCGGCAGCGCGGATCGAGCGGGCGACGACGTTGGCCCAGGTGTCGATGTCGTTCTGGGTGTAGCCGACCACGGTCGGTTTGCCGGTGGTGCCGCTGGACGCGTGCAGGCGCACGATGTCGTGCATCGGCACGGCAAACATGCCGTAGGGGTAGTTGTCCCGCAGGTCGGACTTGGTGGTGAAAGGGAATTTCGCCAGGTCGTCGAGGGACTTGATGTCGTCCGGGTGCACGCCCAGCGCATCGAAACGCTGACGGTACAGCGGCACGTTGTTGTAGGCGTGGTTCAGGCTCCAGCGCAGGCGCTCCAGCTGATGCTGGCGCAGCTCGTCGATGCTGGCGGTTTCCAGCGGGTCCAGCACAGGGTCCAGCACGGCTTTGGCTATTGGCATGTTCATGTGTTCACTCGAATTGTTTTTGTGTTCCAGCCCTTTTGCACAAGGGCTTTGAGTGCATGCCCCAAGGATACCTCTCGGCTCCTTGGGAATCGCGATTCTTTAGTGGGATAGACGCTCGATGATCAGCGCGATCCCCTGGCCGACACCGATGCACATGGTGCACAGGGCGTAGCGGCCGTTACGTTCTTCCAGCTCATGCAGGGCGGTGGTCACCAAACGTGCGCCGCTCATGCCCAGTGGATGGCCCAGGGCGATGGCGCCGCCGTTGGGGTTGACCCGTGGGTCGGTGTCGCTCAGACCCAATTCACGCAGCACCGCCAGACCCTGTGCGGCGAAGGCTTCGTTGAGTTCGATCACGTCCATGTCGGCCAGGCTCAGGTTGGCCACTTCCAGCACCTTGCGGGTGGCTGGAACTGGACCGATGCCCATGATTCGGGGCTCGACCCCGGCGGTGGCCATTGCTACAAAGCGGCCTCGGGCGGTCAGGCCGTGGCGTTTGGCGACTTCCGGGCTGGCCAGCAACAGGGCGCAGGCCCCGTCGTTGACCCCGGAGGCGTTGCCGGCGGTGATGCTGCCGCCTTCGCGGAACGGCGTACCCAGTTTGGCCAGCTGCTCAAGGGTGGTGTCGCCGCGCGGATGTTCGTCGTGCTCGACCACTTTGGCCGGGCCTTTGCGCTGGGGAATTTCCACCGCGACTATTTCCCTGGCCAGACGTCCATTGGCCTGGGCGGCAGCGACGCGTTGCTGGCTGCGCAGGGCGAAGGCGTCCTGGTCGGCCCGGGAGATGTTGAACTGTTCGGCGACGTTCTCCGCCGTTTCCGGCATGGAGTCGATGCCGTAGGCCTTTTTCATCAGCGGATTGACGAAGCGCCAGCCGATGGTGGTGTCGAAGATCTCGGCCGACCGGGAAAACGCCTGCTCGGCCTTGCCCATCACCAGCGGCGCGCGGGACATGGATTCGACGCCACCGACCAGCATCAGCCCGGTTTCGCCGCTGCGAATCGCCCGGGCGGCGGTGCCGATGGCATCCAGCCCGGAACCGCACAGGCGATTGAGGGTGGTGCCCGGCACGCTGACCGGCAACCCGGCCAGCAATGCCGACATGCGCGCGACGTTGCGGTTGTCTTCGCCGGCCTGATTGGCGCAGCCGTAGATCACGTCGTCGACCGTGCTCCAGTCCACTTGCGGGTGGCGGCGCAGTAGTTCGCGCAGCGGTACCGCGCCGAGGTCGTCGGCGCGCACGCTGCTCAGGACACCGGCGTAACGGCCAATCGGGGTCCGGACGGCGTCGATGATCAGGGCGTCATTCATTGGGAGTCTCCTGCGCCAGCACCGGGCCGCGCACTTTGTAGGATTTGCCATGGAACAGGGCGATCAACTGGCCCTGCTGGTTTTCGATGCGCACGTCATAGTTGCCGGTACGCCCGGAACGGCTCTGCTCGATGCAGTCGGCGTTCAGCGTGTCGCCCAGGCGCGCCGGGGCGATGTAGTCGATGCTGCAACCGATGGCCACCGTGGCTTCGTTGTAGCTGTTGCAGGCAAAGGCGAATGCCGAGTCGGCCAGCGCGAACAGGTAGCCGCCGTGGCACGTGCCGTGACCCTGGACCATGTCGGCCCGCACGCTCATGCCGACCCGGGCGCAACCGGGGCCGGCCGAGAGCAGGCGCATGCCCATGGCCTGGCTGGCGTTATCACGCTGGAACAGCGATTGCGCGCATTCACTGGCCAGGGACATGGCTTCATGGTTAGTCATGGAATGTTCTCCCTTCTGTGACGCGACGGCGCAGCAGCAGCGACGGCCGGTAGCGTTCTTCGCCATAACTGGCTTGCAGGTTTTCCAGCGTTTCAAGAATGTGCGCCAGGCCAATGGCATCGGCCCAGGCCAGCGGTCCTTGTGGATAATTGACCCCGGCGCGCATGGCCAGATCGATGTCGGCGGCCGAGGCCACGCCTTGCAGCAGGGCGTCGGCGGCCTCGTTGGCGAGCATGGCCACGGTGCGCAGGACGGCGAGGGCCGGGCTGTCGCTGAGCAGGCTGACCTTGAGGCCGGCCCGTTGCAGCAGGGCAACGCCTTGCTCGAGGGCCTGCGGATCAATGCCTGCCGCATGGCTGATGGCGATGCGTTTGGCATTGCCGTAATCGAACGTCAGATCCAGCAGGATCAGGTTGCGCAGCCCGTCTTCGCGAGCCCGCTGACAGGCCATGCGCCCGTCGCTCAAGGCCAGCACGGCATCACCGACCCGCAGCAAACCTCGACCATCGCGCTGGATGATCTCGACGCCTTGTTCATGCAAGCGTGCGAGCAAGCCTTTAGCGATACCGAGGTCGCCTTCCACGGCACAAACTTCGACCTTCGCAGCGCTGCTGATTTCAGCGGCGTGCGGGCGCTCCGTACCTTGGGCGTAGCTGTAGAAACCCTGGCCGCTCTTGCGTCCCAGGCGCCCGCCGTCCACCAGTTCTTTCTGGATCAGCGACGGCAGGAAGCGCGTGTCCTGGTAATAGGCGTCGAACACCGAGCAGGTCACGGCGTAGTTGACGTCGTGGCCGATCAGGTCGGTCAGCTCGAACGCGCCCATGGCAAAACCACCGGCCTCACGCATCAGCGCATCCAGTGTCGGGCAGTCGGCCGCGCCTTCCTGGAGCATCCGCAGGCTTTCGGCATAGAACGGCCGGGCCACGCGGTTGACGATAAAACCGGGCGTCGAACGGGTGTGCACCGGTTTTTTGCCCCAGGCCTTGGCGGTGTCGTACAGGCACTCGGCGAGTGCCGGATCGCTGGCCAGGCCGGAGACGACTTCCACCAGCGCCATGACCGGTGCCGGGTTGAAGAAGTGCAGGCCGAGCAGGCGTTGTGGATGCTCAAGCTGTGCAGCGATGCTGGTGATCGATAGCGACGAGGTGTTGCTGGCCAGAATGCAGTGTTCGCCGCAGATGCCTTCGAGCTGGCGGAACAGCGCGCGCTTGACGTCTAGGTTCTCGACGATGGCTTCGATGATCAGATTGCAGTCGGCCAGGGCTTCGATGGCTTCCACCGCTTGCAGGAGGGCAATCGTTGCGCTGCGCGACTCAGCCGACAGCTTGCCGTTCTCGACTCGCTTGCCCAGCTGGCGGTCGATGCCTTCAATCGCTTGGGCGGCAGCGCCGGGACGATTGTCCAGCAGCAAAACCGGATGGCCGGCCTGCGCCGCAACCTGGGCGATACCGGCACCCATGGCCCCGGCGCCGATCACGGCGATGCGTGCGTTGGTGTTCAGTGCAGTCATGACTCAGCGCCCCTTGAAAACTGGGGTGCGTTTTTCCATGAAGGCGCCGACGCCTTCGCGGTAGTCCTCGCTGCGCCCGGCCAGGCGCTGCAGGTCTTTTTCCAGCTCTAGCTGTTCGTCGAAGCTGTTGCTCAAGCTGGCGTTGAGGCTGCGTTTGATCAGCGCCAAACCGTAGGTCGGCTGGGTCGCCAGGTGGCGGGCCAGTTTCAGCGCTTCGTCGCGTAAATCGGCGTCGTCCACACACTGGTAGATCAAGCCCCATTGCTCGGCTTGTTCGGCGCTCAGGCGGTTGCCGAGCAAGGCCAGAGCCTTGGCGCGGGCCATGCCCACCAGACGCGGCAGGGTCCAGGTGCCGCCGGAATCCGGGATCAGGCCGATCTTGCAGAACGCCTGGATGAAACTGGCCGAACGCGCCGCCAGTACCAGGTCGCAGGCCAGCGGAATGTTGGCGCCAGCCCCGGCCGCCACGCCATTGACCGCGCAGATCACCGGCAATGGCAGGTCGCGCAATTGGCGGATCAGCGGGTTGTAGAACTTCTCGATGGACTCGCCCAGATCCGGCACGGCGCTGCCCGGCGCGACATTGCGGTCGCTCAGGTCCTGCCCGGCGCAGAAGCCGCGGCCTTCACCGGTCAGCAGCAACACGCGCACGTCCGGGTTCTGCCGCACTTGCTTGAGTGCTTCCTTCACTTCGCCATGCATCTGGGTGTTGAAGCTGTTGAGCTGCTCCGGCCGATTGAGGCTGAGCAGGGCGACGCCGGCGTCGATGGAAAACAGGATGTGTTCGAAGTTCATGGTCTTGGCGTTCTCTTGGCAGTCGTTCGAATTCGGATGTCAGTGGCCGCTTTATTGCCCGGTGAAAGTCGGGCTGCGCTTTTCCTGGAAGGCTGCAATGCCCTCGTCGCGGTCGCGGGTGCCGGCCAGCACGGTGAAGGCGTGACGCTCGAAGCGCAGGCCGCTGGCCAGGTCGGTGTCCATGGCCTTGAGCAGCGACTCTTTGGCCAGGCGCACCGCCAGCGGTGCCTTGGTCGCGATGCTGCGGGCGATGTGCAGGGCGCGCTCGACAGTGAATTCCGGTTGGGTGACTTCACTGACCAGGCCGACGCGCTGGGCCTGACGGGCGTCGATCGGCTCGCCGGTCAGCACCATCTGCATGGCCATGGATTTGCCCACTGCGCGCAGCAGGCGTTGGGTGCCACCGGCGCCGGGCATGATCCCGAGGTTGATTTCCGGCTGGCCGAAACGGGCGTCAACGCCTGCGATGATGATGTCGGCGTGCATCGCCAGTTCGCAGCCACCGCCGAGGGCGAAGCCGTTGACGGCGGCGATCAGCGGTTTGCTGAAGCGGGTAATGGTTTGCCACGAAGCCTGGCGCGGGTCGTCGAGGATGCCGACCAGGTTGCGTTCGGCCATTTCCTTGATGTCGGCGCCGGCGGCGAAGGCCTTGCGGCTGCCGGTAAGGACCACGGCGCGGGTGTCGGGGTCGGCTTGCGCGATATTCAGTTCAGCGGCCAGTTCGCCCAGCAACTCGGTGGTCAGGGCGTTCAGGGCCTGCGGGCGCTGCAGGGTAATCAGGCGGACGCCAGGCTCGATCAATTCGACGGCAAGGGTCAGAGGCATGGCGGATGCTCTCACGGTGCACGCTCGGCGTGGTGCCGGCTCGTTATTGGATCGGCCGCAGGGGCCGGTTTTGCCCAAGTATAGCTATAACGTGATACGTAAATGCAATACGGAAATGTATTTAATGTGTCTTATTGGTGTGAGTTTCGATTTTTTGGCTTTCTGATGGAGAGGCGCTTATAGCGGGTTTTACCCAGAAAACATTGGGTTTTATGGTGATTTTAGAGGCGCGTTGACATTCGTCGGGAAGGTGCATTTCAAGTGATACGGTTTTTAGTCTTTGTGCTGTTAAAAGTGATGTGATACAAAATGAATCATTAATTGCATCGCTTTATGAAGGAAGCTTCCATGACCTGCTACAGCCTTGATGGCCTGACTCCGGTGGTTGACCCGAGCGCTTATGTGCACCCGTCTGCCGTATTGATCGGTGACGTGATCATCGGCCCCCATTGCTATGTCGGCCCGCTGGCCAGCCTGCGCGGGGATTTCGGGCGGATCGTGCTGGAAGAGGGCGCCAACCTGCAGGACACCTGCGTGATGCACGGTTTCCCCGACAGCGACACAGTGGTCGAGCGCAATGGCCACATCGGCCACGGCGCGGTGCTGCACGGTTGCCGGATCGGCGCCGATGCGCTGGTGGGCATGAATGCGGTGGTGATGGACAACGCCCGGATCGGCCCGCGTTCATTCGTTTCGGCGGCGGCGTTCGTCAAGGCCGGCTTCGAATGCCCGGAACAGTCGCTGGTCATGGGCGCACCGGCCAGCATCAAGCGCAGCCTCAGCGATCAGGAAGTGGCGTGGAAACAGGCCGGCACCCGGGAATATCAGCAACTGGCCCAGCGTTGCCTTACGCAGATGCAGGTCTGCGAACCGCTGAGCGAACCGGAGCCGGATCGTCCGCGTATCAGTGACAGCGGGTTGCGGCCCAAGGGCAGTGCCTTGTGAACACTGAACCCCCTTGTGGGAGCGGGCTTGCTCGCGAAGGCGGTGTGTCAGTCTACAAATTTGTCTTCTGACACTCCGCTTTCGTCGGATCGCCGCCCGGAGCAAGCCCGCTCCCACAAGGGATTGGGATTAACCCCATAGGTTTCGGTATATTCCTTTTCTTTTTTCGCACGGAACGCCCATGTCGTCCCTGACTCCCTTGAACCATCTGATTACCCGCTTCCAGGAGCAGACGCCGATCCGCGCCAGTTCCTTGATCATCACGTTGTACGGGGATGCCATCGAACCCCATGGCGGCACCGTCTGGCTGGGCAGCCTGATTCAGTTGCTCGAACCCATCGGCATCAACGAACGGCTGATCCGCACCTCGATTTTTCGCCTGACCAAGGAAGGCTGGCTGACTGCCGAGAAAGTCGGTCGTCGCAGCTACTACAGCCTGACCGGCACCGGCCGCCGGCGTTTCGACAAGGCTTTCAAGCGGGTCTACAGCACCACGATGCCGGCCTGGGATGGCTCCTGGTGCCTGGTAATGCTCTCGCAACTGACCCAGGACAAACGCAAACAGGTGCGCGAGGAACTGGAGTGGCAAGGCTTCGGCGCGATTTCGCCGGTGGTGCTGGCCTGTCCGCGTAGCGACCGTTCCGACGTCAACGCGACCCTGCTCGACCTCGGCGTCCAGGAAGACACCATCGTCTTCGAAACCACCGCCCAGGACGTACTGGCCTCCAAGGCCCTGCGCCTGCAAGTGCGTGAGAGCTGGAACATCGAGGAGCTGGCGGCGCACTACAGCGAGTTCATCCAGCTGTTCCGGCCACTGTGGCAAGCCCTGCGCGAGCAGGAAAACCTGCAACCGGCCGACTGCTTCCTGGCGCGGGTGCTGCTGATTCACGAGTACCGCAAGCTGCTGCTGCGCGACCCGCAACTGCCGGACGAGTTGCTGCCCGGCGATTGGGAAGGCCGCGCCGCCCGCCAGTTGTGCCGCAACATTTACCGTTTGATCTACGCCAAGGCCGAAGAATGGCTGAACGCTGCGTTGGAAACGGCCGATGGCCCGTTGCCGGATGTGGGTGAAAGCTTCTATCGGCGTTTTGGCGGACTGAAATAGCACGTCATTGTTCAGGGAGCGGTGCGGTTCAGGAGACGTGAAGCATCCGATGTCGTGTGGATTGACGTAGACAATAAAAATAAGCCTGCGCGAGGCCTGACATGATTTCTACTACAGCACAGCGCCATGATGGGTTCGACCAGTGGATCCATCAGATCAACCAGATCTGTGGCGCCTTCAACGCACAACCCCTGGGCAGCGAATTTGCCGGGCGTATCCGTGAATACCAGAGCGATGCGCTCAAGCTCAGTTTCGTCGATGCGTGCCAGGCGCGTTTGTACCGTACGCCCCAGGAAGTCGCGGCGGGCGAGGGCGGCAAGTATTTTGCGGTGTTCCAGCTCGACGGCACGGCGGGCATGGCCCAGGGCGACGACAAGGTCTTGCTGTCTCCCGGCGACATCACGCTGATCGATGCCGCGCGGCCCAGCGACTTTACCTACGGCGAAAACTCCCGGCAGTTGTCATTGATCCTGCCGTATCAACTGGTCGAGCAAACCCTGCGCTTCAATCAGGTCAGGTGTGGCCACCGGATCGCCGCCACATCGCCCATTGCGGTGCTGTCGCACCGGCTGATCCTCGATGCCACCCGCCAGCAGCACCTGACCCGCCAGGAAAGCGAAGCGACCCTGGAGGCGATTGTCAGCCTGCTGCGCCCGGCGATCAGCCAGGCCGACGACAGCAGCGACTCCCATGAGCGGATCTTCCGCAAGACACTCACCTGCATCGACGACAACATTCGCTCCGAAGACCTGTGCCCGGAATGGCTGGCGCGGGAAGTCGGCATGTCCACCCGTGGCCTGTACCGCATGTTTGCCAAGAAAGGATTGGTGGTGGCGCGCTACATCAAGAACCGTCGGCTGGATTTGTGCGCCGAATCCCTGCGCCGGTCAGGCAAGGAGGAGAAGTTGTCGGTGCTGGGGTATTCGTGGGGGTTTTCCGATTCGAGCTATTTTTCCACCGCGTTCAAGTCGCGCTTCGGCATTGCGCCGGGGGAGTATCGCAAGCGGCATGCTTGATCGTTTGCATGGGCACCGCCTGACCCTGTGGGAGCGGGCTTGCTCGCGAAAGCGGTGTGTCAGTCAATGAAGTAGTCGACTGACATACCGCTTTCGCGAGCAAGCCCGCTCCCACAGGTTTTTTGTGTGCCTTACTTCGGTGAACTGAGGTTCAGCGTCGGTGTTTCATCGAAGAAGTTCCAAGGCTTGAGCAGCACATGCACCCACTCGGTCGGCATGATCGGCCACTCTTCGGCGCGGGCGATGTGGGTGGTGCCGGTGGTCAGCCAGACCACATCGTCGGTGTTCTCGATGGAGTGGTTGTCCTGGGTGAACTGCCCCAGGCCCGAGTCCTTGTCCGAGCGGTTCGGGTACTTGCCTTCCGGGTACTTTTCCTCGGGGTTGTATTGCGTCACCCACAGCTGCTTGTCCATGAAGCTGAGGCGGTGGTAGAGCCATTCGTCCTTGCCGAAGTTGGCGCCCTTGGCCACCGGGTGCGTGCCGCCGGCGTACGGAATCAGTTGATAGGAAACCGGGTTGCCGACCTTGTTCTCCTTGCTGAGGTTGGTCAGCAGGCGCACGGTCGACGGATCGAATTTCTGTGCTGCCTGTTGCTCGGTGCCGACCACTTTGGTTTCGGTCTGCATGGTGCTGGTGCGCGGGCCGCCACGGTCGTTGGGCAGCACCACCGGGTTTACTTCCACCAGCGAGTTCTGCTCGCCATCCACGTCCATATCGAGGCGGAAGTTGTAGATGTGCTGGTGCGTGGTGCCGACGATGTTGTGGTCCAGCAGGGTGCCGTAGCGCGTGTCTTCCTTGGCGGTGTCTTCGTGCATGGTTTTGGACTTCACGCCCTTGACCGCTTCGATGCCGGTAGCGCCAGCGTCAATGCCGATGGTGCCGTTCTGCTGGAAGACCCAGTCGAAGATGTAGTCGTAGTTGCCCACGGTGCTGATCCAGCGCACCACCAGTTCACGACGCTCGGTGCTGAGGTTGGGCTGGCCCATTTCCTGGTGTTTGTATTCGGGGCCGGCGTAGCGCTCGAACACCGCCATGGCGCGCGGGATCGCGGTCGGTGCGCCGGTGTAGTCGGCGATGGTCGCGTCCAGCAGCACGGCGTTTTGCGGCGCGTCTTTGCCACGGGCAATCGGCGAAGTCAGGGTGCCCATGCCGTAGTCGCCGGAATCGAGGTAGGCCTTGAAGTACCAGCCGATGTCCGGGTCGCCGTAAGGCACGATCATGCCGCCCAGCGAGCCTTCGTACATGATCTTGCGCTTCTTGCCCTTGTCGTCGTAGGTGACGGTGGACAGGATCGGCCCGACCCGCGAGTCGAGGCGAACGTGGAAGTCCCAGTTCTGCCAGTGAATGCTGTTGCCGCTGATGGTGTAGTTCTTGCCCTCGGGCTCGATGATTTCCAGCGGTTTGACCGCCACGCCCTGGCGTCCGCGCCCGTCATACGGCGTCGGTTTCATCGGCACCGGAATGAGCGCTTCGTCTTCGATCTTGATCAGCTTCTTCTGTTCCAGATCGACAATCGCCACCAGGCCCTCGATCGGGTGCGCCCAGTAGTTGCCGTCACCGGTGTTGAGGTAGCTGACGATTTTCAGCAGGCGCTTGTCTTGCTCCAGGCCGTCCTTGCCGTCGAAGTAACCTACGGTCAACGGCGTGGCCACGACCTTCTTCACGTCGTTGATGCCGCGCTTGGCCAGGGCCTGGGCGTATTCCGGGCTGGTTTCCACAGCCGTCTGCACCGTGGCGAAGTCGTCCAGCAGGACCATGCCGTGGGCGCCTTCGATCGGCTTCCAGGACTTGAGTTCATTCTTGTCGAGGTCGACCAGGGCTTCGATCACGTGCTTGCCATCGAGCACCACGATTGACGCCTCACGCGGCTGGGTGACGTTCTGCCCGGTGAAGACGAAGTTCCACACCTGATCCTTCGGCGGCTCCTTGACCGAGACTTCGGTGAAGCGGAAGCCGGGCTTGTAGTTTTCCGATTTCTTGACGATGTCCACGGCCGTGGTGATTTCGGCTGCGCTCAGGGGATTGAGCGGGTTGGGGCGGGTTTCGACGACGAAGGTCTTGTCCAGCCCGGACTGGAACACCTGGTTGATAAAGTCCTTGGACATGAACGCCGTATGGTCCTTGAACACCACCGGCACCGTCAGCTCGATACGCTTGCCGTTGAGCATCGCCACTTTGCTGTCGGGCTTGACCTTGAGGTAGACCCCGTCCTTGGCAATGGTGAACAGATTGGCGTAGTCGTCCCATTTCACCGTGGCGCCAAATTCCTCAAGACCCGCTTGCAGCGGCACCATGTCGGCGTGACCGCCATGGGCCTGGGCAGTGTTCGCCCAGAAAGGCAGGCCGAGGGTGCTCAAGGTGATGGCCAGGGCCAGGCGGGCAAGCGGAGTTCTTTTGGGCGACGCTTTGGGGCTGAACATGGGTGAATTCCTGGGGAAAAGCCGGGTACGGGCATTCCTGCACTTTGTTACAACCCGTCAATGGATGCTTTTGAATGCCTGCCAGATTTCTTTGGTTGCGTGCCGCAATCCAGCTTTCCTGACGAAATGCACCATGGCAAGGGGATAAAGTGCCCGATGTGGCGGCCGCAAACCATTGCTTCAAGTTAATAGGAAGCATTACTATTCACGCCCCGTCTCCACAGCACACCGCAATGACCCTCAAGCTGCCCCGCAGACACGGCTTTTTCGAGCATTACGAAGAGTTGGTTGGCACCTGGACCCGTCGCCTGAGAAATCGTCAGCAGGCCGAGGACCTGGCCCACGACACCTTCGTGCGGGTGCTTGAGTCCGATTCGGCGGTGGTGCAACAGCCCCGGGCGTATTTGCACCAGACCGCGCGCAACATCGCCGTGGATGGTTATCGGCGTGAGGACCGGCGGGGTGCCATGGAGTCCGAGGCGATTGATCTCAGTGAGTCGCCGACCGGCGACCCGGAGCATTTCATGCACGCGATCCAGTTGGCGGATTCCATCGAACGGGCGCTCACCGAGCTGCCGGTCAACTGCCGCAAGGTGTTTGTCTGGCAGAAAATCGAGGGTCTGACCCAGGCAGAAATCGCCGAACGCCTGGGGCTGTCCAAGAACATGGTGGAAAAGTATATGATCCGCACGCTTCGGCACCTGCGTGATCGCCTGGACGGGTTGCAGTCATGACCGACCGCGTCTTCTCCTCCCCAGCCAAACAGGAACTTCCATGATGGATACTCGTGATTGCGCGTGCGGGCAGACTGCGGTTCGCGATGACGCGGCGCAGTGGTTTGTGCGTTTGCAGGAGCCTGTTGCGGATGTCGAAATGCGGCGCCAGTTCCAGCTCTGGCTGGACCAGCACCCTCAACACCGAAACGAATTCGAAGTGCTCCAGGGTTTGTGGAGCGCCGCCGACCTGATGCCGGCGGCGCGTTTGCGTGCCCTGTGTGAAACCCCGCCAGCCCTGAAAAAGCGTCGTCCGGTGCTGCGTTACACGGTGGCCGCCAGCGTGCTCGCGGTAGCGCTTGGCCTGGGCCTGTTCAGCGGCTTCAATCATCCGGCGCCTTACACCGCCGAGTTTTCAACAGCCCTGAATGAGCGCCGCCATGTGGCGTTGCCGGACGGCTCGGTGGTGGATCTGGACAGCCGCAGCCGGATCCAGGTGCGCTTTGAAAAGGGCCAGCGCCACGTTGAGCTGAGCGAAGGCGAAGCGATGTTCAGCGTCGAGCACGACACCAGCCGACCATTCGTGGTCGCAGCGGGCAATGGCAAGGTCACGGTCACCGGCACCCGATTCGATGTACGCCATGGCGCCAGCGAAACCCGCGTGGTGGTGGAGCAAGGCACCGTCAAGGTTCAAGGACGCGATGCCGCCGATAACGATTTCATCAATTTGACGGCAGGCCTTGGTACCCACGTCGATGCCCAGGGCAAAGTTGCCGCCGCCTATGCCGTCAACCCGGCGGAAATGACTGCCTGGCGCAGCGGCAAACTGGTGTTCAACAACGCCAGCCTGGCCGATGTCGCCGAGCAGGTCTCGCGTTATCGCGAGAAGCCGCTAAAGGTCGCCAGCGCAGCGGTGGGCGATCTGCGCCTGACCAGCGTGTTCAAATCCGGCAACACCGATGCGCTGCTCAAGGCCTTGCCGAGCATCCTGCCGGTGGCCGTGCGCACCCTTGGCGATGGCAGCCAGGAAATAATTTCAAAATAAAATTCAGGTTTTTTTCGAGTTCATCGTCTTCCTGTTCAACTGCAACTGGTTTGCATTAACAAGCGCACACTCTTGCGATCCACAGGATTACGTTCGACGTGAAAAACTCCACCGCTAAAAACAACAAACTCCCCTGGTTGCCGCTGGCCCTCGCGCTGGCGGTCAATATTGCGCTGCCCCAGGCCTTCGCTGCCGACGGCATCCGCATCCCGGCGCAACCCTTGGGACAAGCCCTGAGTCAGTTGGGCCAGCAAACCTCGCTTCAGGTGTTCTTCAGCCCTGAACTGGTTGCCGGCAAGCAGGCCCCGGCGGTGGATGGCAACCTTTCTCCGGAAGACGCGCTGCGCCAGTTGCTGCAAGGCAGCGGCCTGCAATACCAGATCGATGAAGGTTCGGTGACGTTGATGCCGGCGCCCGCTTCGGCGGCCAACGGCCCATTGGAACTGGGCGTGACTGACATCAAGGTGGTCGGCGACTGGCTCGGTGATGCCGATGCCGCTGTGGTGCAGAACCACCCTGGCGCGCGGACGGTGGTGCGCCGCGAAGCCATGGTCGAGCAGGGCGCGATGAACGTCGGCGAGGTACTCAAACGTGTCCCGGGCGTGCAAGTGCAGGACGCCAACGGCACCGGGGGCAGCGACATTTCCCTCAACGTTGGCGTGCGCGGCCTGACTTCGCGCCTGTCGCCTCGCTCCACCGTGCTGATCGACGGCATCCCGGCGGCTTTCGCGCCTTACGGCCAGCCGCAACTGTCCATGGCGCCGATTTCCTCCGGCAACCTCGACAGCATCGACGTGGTACGCGGTGCCGGCTCCGTGCGTTACGGACCACAAAACGTCGGCGGCGTGATCAACTTCGTGACCCGCGCGATCCCGGAAAAAGCCTCGGCTGAAATCGGCACCACCCTGGAAACTTCGCAGCACGGTGGCTGGAAGCACATCGACACCGCGTTCATGGGCGGCACCGCTGACAACGGCATGGGCGTGGCGCTGTTGTACTCCGGAGTGAACGGCAACGGTTACCGTGAAAGCAACAACGGCAACGACATCGACGACGTGATCCTCAAGACCCATTGGGCGCCGACCGATGTCGACGATTTCAGCCTCAACTTCCACTACTACGACGCCAAGGCCGACATGCCCGGCGGCCTGACCCAGGCGCAGTACGACGCCGACCCGTTCCAGTCGGTGCGCGACCACGACAACTTCAGCGGCCGCCGCAAGGATGTGTCGTTCAAGTGGGCGCGGCAGATCGACGATCGCACACAGGCCGAAGTGCTGACCTACTACACCGACAGTTTCCGTGGCAGCACCATTGCCTCTCGTGACCTGAAGACACTCAATTCCTATCCGCGCAGCTACTACACCTACGGTATCGAACCACGGGTGTCCCACGTCTTCGATGTCGGCCCGACTACCCAGGAAGTCAGCGTCGGTTATCGCTACCTGAAAGAGGCCATGCACGAAGAGGCCAGTCGTGTGGCGCTGGTCAACAACGAGCCAGTGGTGCGTCCGGGGGCGGACGGCCATGTCTATCAGGACCGCACCGGTGGAACCGAGGCCAATTCGGTCTACGTCGACAACAAGATCGACGTTGGCAACTGGACCGTTACCCCGGGTATTCGCTTCGAGCACATCAGCACCGATTGGCACGACCGCCCGGTACTCGACACGGCCGGTAAACGGGTGCCGGAGAAAAAACGCAGCATCGAAAGCAACGAACCGCTGCCGGCCTTGAGCGTGATGTATCACATGTCCGATGCCTGGAAATTGTTCGCCAACTACGAAACCTCGTTCGGCGCGCTGCAGTATTTCCAGCTGGGGCAGGGCGGTATCGGTGATGAGCCCGCCAACGGCCTGGAGCCGGAAAAGGCCAAGACCTACGAAATCGGTACGCGCTACAACGATGACGTGTGGGGCGGGGAAGTGACGCTGTTCTACATCGACTTCGACGACGAACTGCAATACATCAGCAACGATGTGGGCTGGACCAACCTCGGCGCGACCAAGCACCAGGGTATCGAAACCTCTGTGCATTACGACATGGCCGCGCTGAACCCGATACTGGACGGCCTGACCGCCAACGCCGGCTTCACCTACACCCGTGCCACCTACGAAGGTGAGATCCCGGGCTTCAAGGGCCGTGACCTGCCGTTCTACTCCCGTCAGGTGGCCACCGCCGGCCTGCGTTACGACGTCAACCGCTGGACTTACAACCTCGATGCGTTCGCCCAGTCCAAGCAGCGTTCGCCGGGCACCGGCGTGAACGCCGATGGCAGCTTCAACGGCAACTACATCACCGAAGGCACCGCTGACGGCCAGTTCGGTGATATCCCGGGTTACGTGCTCTGGAACGCACGTGCCGGCTATGACTTCGGTCCGCAGGTGTCGAACCTGAAACTGGGGGCGGGGGTGAAGAACATCTTCGACAAGCAGTACTTCACCCGTTCCAGCGACAACAACTCGGGCATGTACGTCGGTGCGCCGCGCACGTTCTTTGTGCAGGCCAGTGTCGGGTTCTGATAGACCGAGACATTCGGCGTCCTGAGCGTTCCCGCAGATCTTTCGTTCATCTGCGGGACCTGTTGTGCCTTTACTCCGGGAGTTGGAATTCGGCAACGGGGGAAGGATTACCTGCCAGGTCTTCAGTTTTCAGACAAACCTTCATCGGGCCGCCTTTGACGTTAACCTTAAATACTCCAATTGACGGCTGCACTTCTTTGTATCCCCGTTCGTCGAGGCAGTCGGTTTCCCCGCTTGGACCTGCTTTGTATTGATATTTATAGGCGTCCAGATACGGATTGATCGGAAAGGCTCTGATCGCGTAGATGAATGGGGTGTTCGGATTCTGCCAGAAGGAATAAACAGGAATGACCTCGTTCGGTTCCTCCATCATCCACCGCCAGTGAATCCTGGCGTTACGCGCGTCCAATGGCCCCGGCACAACTGACTTCTGGTCTTGCCCCATGATGCACAACAGGTACATGCCCGCACCGTCTCGCAGCTCTTGACGCCACTCGTTCTGGCCATTCGTATTGCTTTTGAGTGCTTCGCTGTAGCCACTGGTTACCGCACATTCCTCGAGCGTGCGGGTGAACTTGTATCGGTAAAATGGGCGATCTACCTCGAACGTCTGGGTCCATAGCCACGGGATGACCTGCCCGGAAGAGTCACGTTCAAGCTTGATATGCCAGTTCGCAAGCGCAGTGGTGGCGAAAGTGAAGGCCGGGCCCAGGGGGCATGCTGCGTTTTGGCGATCGAATTGACCCTCGTCAAAGCACTCCAGCAATCCAATGGCCTGCGTCGCGTAGTTGGTGTCCGGCTTTTTGTTCACCTGGCCTTCGACCACTTCACAAGGGGCGCCACTACTGCAACGTGATTGCCCACTGCCTCGCGTCGTCGTGCCGATCACAGCCAGTATTTCGTTGTTGTAACGCCCCAGTAGCGGTGAACCTGAGATACCACTCACAACATCCAGGCAGCGGGAAACAATCTGGTCATGCCATGCCCAGGAACCTTCGATGATGCTTGCCGATTTTTCCTGTGGGCAGGCCATTCGTTGAACGTGGCTTGACTGGGGAGCACCGACGATCAATACATCGTCCTCTGCGGGCAGTTTACTTGCCAACTTCAATGGTCGTACACCATCACTTATCAGTTGGCCGATAGTCTGGTCTAGTTGGAGGATTGAAATATCCTGTCCGCGGATGGTACTCCAGTTAATTCGAATCACTTGATAGGGCTTGCTGGTTTCAATGGTGTCTTGAAAGTAATTGAAGATAACTTGTCCCGTAGTGTCGACGTTTTCCAGAACTTTGTTGGGATTAAGGTTCGTGCAGTGTCCGGAGGTCAGTACATAGGCCGGAGTGTCCAGCTCTTCGGCTGTCTGGCGGGTATCAATCAATGTGCCTGAGCAGGTCATACCGTAGTCGGTTACGACGCGGCCAATCGATTGCCAGTGATCGTACCGGCCTTTGTCATTGTTCAAGAGTTGCGCGTTTGAAAAATTTGGTGTGCCCTCACCCCAATCCGTATTGTTTTCCATAGAGCCAGTTGCCGAAGTGCTGGTGCTGGCAAGGGCGAAGATTAAGAAGAGTGTAGATTTATTGTTTTTCGGGTATTTCATATTGTTCATCCTGAGTTGGGTTTTTCAAACTCAGAGTGAACCAAAGTTGCTCGCGCCGTATACTTTGAAACTGTCAGGAGTTTTGTATTTTTCCAATCAATTAGTACTGGCTTGAAACCTTGGCGTGTTCAGACCTTCAACACCTTCCCGCCAATCGCCACCGCCACCAGCAACAGCGCCATCAAGGCAAAGGCAAAGCTCAAGCTGCTGCCATGGGCGACGAAGCCGATGACGGCGGGGCCTGCCAGGATGCCCGCATAACCCAAGGTGGTAATGGCCGGCACGGCGATGCTTTCGGGCATGACCGTCTGCTTGCCGACCGCGGTGTACAGCACCGGCACAATGTTCGAGCAACCGGCCCCCAGCAGCGCATAACCCACCAGCGCTGCCTCCCAACTTGGCGTGAACGTCGCCAGAAACAAGCCTGTGGCGGCTGTCAGCCCGCCGAACACAATCACCCGCGTCGCGCCCAGGCGTCGCACGATTTTGTCACCGGTCAAACGCCCGGCCGTCATGGTCAGGGCAAACGCCGCATAACCGAGCCCCGCATACGCCGTGTCGATACCACGTTCCTGCGTCAGGAACACCGCGCTCCAGTCCAGCGCCGCGCCTTCGGCGAGGAACACGATGAAGCACATGCCGCCGATGAACAGGACGATGCCATGGGGCACCGCAAAGGCCGGCCCCGAACTCTCGCTGCCGTAGGGCAACAGATGCGGTACGGCCTTGACCAGTGCGATCAGCAGCAACACGATCACCACCAGCGTGGCCCCCAGGGGTGAAATCCCCAGGCCAAGCAACCCGCTGACACCCGCCGCACCGACAATCCCGCCCAGGCTGAACAGGCCATGGAAACCCGACATCATGTTTTTGCCGCTGGCGCGCTCGACGATCACCGCTTGCAGGTTGACCGTCGAATCCACGGTGCCGAGCCCCGCGCCGAACATGAACAACGCGGCGATCAGCGCCGGAATCGACGACACCGTCGCCAACAGCGGCAGGGCGGTACAGATCAGCAGGGTCCCGCCGGCCGTCACCCTCCGGCAGCCGAAACGTGTGGACAGGATCCCGGCCAATGGCATCGCCAGGATCGAACCCACCCCCAGGCACAGCAGCAGCAAACCTAGGGTGCCTTCATCCAGTCCGGCCCGGGCCTTGGCGTAGGGCACCAGCGGCGCCCACGCGGCGATGCCGACCCCGGCGATGAAAAAGGCGATGCGCGTGGACATCTGTTCCAGGCGGCCGGGAACGAAGGTGGTCTGGCTGTTGAGGCTGGTCATAACAATCCTTGGCAAAAAACGTCGCGTCCTCAACGGACAGTGATCGGCCGGTGAGGGTTCGATCAGTGGCCGGAAAGTTTTACGGTCAAACAGGGCGACATCCTTGCACAGTGCCGCTGTTTTTCGCGATATGTTGAGCCATTCCAATGACACGCGGAGGGCGCCATGGCGCAGCGGTACGATGCACGGGGCAATATTTACATCGTGGTAGCGCCCGAAGAACTGCGCTGCCAGGGTATCGACTTGCCCGATCAGGCCAGCCAGGCAGCGCAAACCCTTGAAGCCTGGGCGCTAACCGCGATCGAGGCTTGCTGCAGCTGGGCTCCAGGCACTCAACCGTCCGGCAGCAAGGATCATCGCAGCGACGGTTTGCTGGTCGGGCCGTTTCAGTCGTCGCCTCCCTTTGATCTGTTGATCGTCAACACCGATGGCACCCTGGCCGAGCGCAGTGGCAACGGGCTGACGATTTTTTCCCAGGCCCTCAGCGATCAAGGGCTGTTGCCGAAGGATGAAGCCTGTCTGCTCAGGGTTCATCACGACAAGGCTGATACGCCTTCGCCGGGGCAGACTTCGGTTAAGGCCGCACAAGTCGAGGGCGTAATGGGTTTCTGGCTCGACCTGGGACAGCCCGGGTTCGGGCCGTCGGCGGTCAGTGCTGTCGGCGTTGAAACGATGCTGTTGAATGGTCGCGAACTCAGCCACGTTAAACAGTTGTCAGCACTCAATGGCGCATGGTCGCGCAGCCAGTTCGTGCGGGTCGGGAATCCCCATTGCGTGACGCTGGTGGAAAGCGCCGGGGATCTGCCAAGCAACGAGCAGATGCGCGAGCCGGCGCTGGGTGAGGGGCTGACGCGAATCGCCTACGCCATGCCGGTCGGTGCAGGCAAACCTTGTCCGGCGGGAATCAATCTGCAATGGGCAATGCGCTTGTCCGAAGGGCACATCGCCGCGCGGGTATTCGAGCGGGGCGAGGGGCCGACGGCATCGTCGGGGACCAGCGCCAGCGCGGTGGCCTGTGCGGCGTGGCGGGCAGGTTGGGTCAGCGCCGGGGAGGTGAAGGTGACGATGCCGGGTGGCACGGCGCCGATCTTGCTGGAAGAGGAGTTGGGGGAATTGAGTCGGGTCAGCCTGTTTGGTACGGCTCGGTTAATCGATTGACTTCAAAATAGCCTTCGCGAGCAAGCCCGCTCCCACATTTAACCGCGTTTGTCTGGACAACTCGGTCAATTGTGGGAGCGGGCTTGCTCGCGAAGAGGCCTGCCCCGTCAACACCAGACTCAGCTCAGCTCACTGAACTCCACCACCGGCATCGTCCGCTTCATCAACACCTTGCCATCGCGCACCGAGTACAGCGGCAACCCCTGGCTGCGGATCACCTCGTAATCACTCTCTGCCGACAGAATCAGCAGGTTCGCCGGCCGCCCGCGCTCCAGGCCATAGCGGTCGCCGAGGTTCATGGCTTTGGCGCTATTGTCCGTCACCAGGTCCAGCGCACTTTGCAGGTTGCGATAACCGAGCATGTGGCAGATGTGCAGGCCGGCTTCGAGCACCCGCAGAATGTTGCCATTGCCCAGCGGATACCACGGATCGACGATCGAATCCTGGCCGAAGCACACGTTCATGCCCGCCTCCAGCAACTCGTTGACCCGGGTCACGCCACGGCGTTTCGGGAAACTGTCGAAGCGACCTTGCAGGTGGATGCTTTCGGTGGGGCAGGAGACAAAGCTGATCCCCGAATGCCCGAGCAAGCGAAACAGTTTGGCGCAGTAGGCGTTGTCGTAGGAGCCCATGGCCGTGGTGTGGCTGGCCGTGACCCGCGAACCCATGTCGCGGCTGCGGGCCTCTTCGGCGAGCACTTCGAGGAAGCGTGAATGCGGGTCGTCGGTTTCGTCGCAATGCACGTCCACCAGGCAACCGCTGCGTTCGGCCAGGTCCATGAGGAACTTCACCGAGCTGACGCCCTGATCGCGGGTGTATTCGAAATGCGGAATGCCGCCTACCACGTCGGCGCCCATGCGGATGGCTTCTTCCATCAATTCGCGACCATTGCGGTAGGATTCGATGCCTTCCTGAGGGAATGCGACGATTTGCAGGTCGACCAGGTGCCGGCTTTCCTCGCGCACTTCGAGCATGGCCTTGAGCGCGGTCAGTTGCGGGTCGGTGACGTCGACGTGGGTGCGCACATGCTGGATGCCGTGGGCGGCGAGGGTCTGGATGGTTTTTTTCGCCCGGGCCTTGGTGTCTTCGTGGGTAATGGTCGCCTTGCGTTCGCCCCAGCACTCGATGCCTTCGAACAGCGTGCCGCTCATGTTCCAGCGCGGCTCGCCGGCGGTCAGGGTGGCGTCGAGGTGGATGTGCGGCTCGACAAAGGGCGGCACCACCAGTTTGCCGCCGGCATCCAGATCGCCAGGGCCCAGGGTCGGGGCTTCGATCTGACGGCCGATGCTGCTGATCAGGCCGTTTTCCAGGTACAACTCATGCAGGCCTTCCTGGTTGCGCAGACGGGCATTGATGATGTGCATCGGGCGAGTCCTTTTGGTGAATCGTGTAGGCAATATCCTTACGTTAGCTCGCCTGCGGCGAATCCCGCCAGTGACATTGATCACCACCGTTCAAATGTGGGAGCGGCGGTGCGGCGATCCGACTTGCTCGCGAAGGCGGTGTGACTGTCAGCATTGATGGTGACTGACACGGCCTCTTCGCGAGCAAGCCCGCTCCCACAGGGGATTGGGTTTGTTCAGGTAGATTGTTGCAGGGGTAAAAACCGCATAAGAGCGGCGACTACCGCTTCGGGCGCGTCTTCCTGAACCAGGTGACCGGCGTTGGGTATCGGATAAAACTGCGATCCGGGAATCATCTGCTGCAAGGTCCGCCCGCGTTCGATGGGAATCCACTGGTCGTCTTCACCCCAGAGAGTCTGCACCGGGCAGCGAATCGTCGGGTACAGGCCCTCGGCCTCGCAGGTATAGCGCTCGTCCATCTGTGCGATCTGCCGGTAGAACGCCGCTTGCCCCGGCTCCCCCAGCCACGGCTTCACGTACGGCGCGAGTTCGTGGTCCGGGATTTCCCGCTTGATCGCCCCGCGAATATAGGTCGGCACGATGGCGCGCTGGATGTAATCGGGCAGTCCGCTGAACGCCGCTTCATGCTGGCGCACATGCTGCACGAACGGCGAACCCCACGGCGTCAACGCCACCGGGTCGATCAGTGTCAGGCTGCGGTAATCCTTGCCATTGAGCAGGTGCGCGCGCAGCGCTGTGGCGCCGCCGAAGTCGTGGGCCACCACGTCGGGGCGATCCAGGCACCAGTGCTCCAGCAACTGCGCCAACAACCGGTTTTGCACACCCAGCGAGACATCGTCGTCGGGTTGTGCGGACTGCCCATAGCCCAGCAGATCGAAGTAGTAGACGCGGTGAGTGGCCGTGAAATACGGCGCGATCCGGTGCCACACGAAAGAAGAAAAGGGCGTGCCATGCACGAACACCAGCGGCGGGCCGTCGCCGCGCACGGCGTAGCGTACCTGATGTCCGTTGAAGTCGAAGACCTGATCCAGCGGCCAGTCAGTCATGGGCTTGTCCTCTTGGCGGGGGGAAGAGGCAAAAAGCATAGGCATAAAAAACCACCTATGAAGGTGGCTTACTTGATCGACTGACGAAACGCATTCCCTTGTGGGAGCGGGCTTGCTCGCGAAGGCGGTTTTTCTGGCACCTTGATGGTGACTGTGCCGACGCCTTCGCGAGCAAGCCCGCTCCCACAGGACGGCGGTTTATTCGCCGCGATAGATGCAACCGCTGGTGCAGGTCTCGTGGATACGGATCGCGCTGAGTTCCGGCAGCAGAGGCTTCAATTCCTGCCAGATAAACTTGGCCAACACTTCGCTGGTCGGGTTTTCCAGGCCGGGAATGTCGTTCAGGTAGTTGTGGTCCAGGCGCTCGTACAGCGGCTTGAAGATCGCCTTGATTTCCGAGAAGTCGCGGATCCAGCCGGTGTGCGGGTCGAGGTCGCCGCTCAGGTGGATTGCCACTTTGAACGAGTGACCGTGCAGACGCCCGCACTTGTGGCCGTCCGGTACGTGGGGCAGGCGGTGGGCGGATTCGAAAGTAAATTCCTTGAAGATTTCCACAGTGATTTCAGCTCTGTTCAGGTGGCGTTCGCCGCAGCGATTCGGGCAGGCGGCGAGTTTACCAGTTTGTCCTGACTAAAGGGTCAGCAAGCGCTCGCCGAGGCGACCGTTGGCGGCCAGTTCGAGGAATTCGTCGCCCAGGCGGCGGCTTTCGTCCATGGTCGTGCGCCAGTATTTCTGCCGGCTCGGGGCATCGCCCATGAAGCGCTTGAAGTCGTTACGGTCCGGCAGTTTACCGTAGGGCAGGCGCGCCAGGTATTCCTTCGACGGTGCCAGCAACAGCACATTCTGCAAGCGAGCCGGGCAGGCGCGGCGCCACGGCAGGGTCTTGTCGAACCAGCCGGGGATCACCCGGTCGGTGAAGTGCGGGTACAGCACGATGTCGTTGCCGCTGTAGGGCAGGTCCAGGTGGTAATCCAGCAGACCGCCGTCGCGGAAGGTGCCGGCGCCGGCGCCCGGCAGGTCACGCACGCCTTCCATCACCATCGGGATCGAGCCCGAAGCCAGCAGAGCCTGGCGCAAATTGCCGGCATTGAGGGCGACGAAGCGCGACGGGAAGTCATTCAAGGCATTGACCGGTGGCGCCAGGCGCGGGTCGTGGATGATCAGGCGTTCGAAGTGCCGTGCCAGCCGCGCCCGGCCGCGCAGGTTGTCGGCGATGACCGATGACAGGCCCAGCCCGAGGCGGCCGCGATGATCGTCGGCCAGCAGGCCGTGGCTTTTGACCACCATGATGTTCAGGCGGTAATCGTTGTTACTGAGGATCGAGGCATCGCGACCGTCGAGCAGATCATCGAGCATGCGCTGTGAGCTCTGGCTGATCTGCGCCATGGTCACGCCCTTGGCAAAGTGTTGCTCGGTGTACAGCTGCCCGAGACGCCGGATGCCCTCGGCGGCGTCCGGCAGGCAGGCGCTGGCGAAGCGCCAGGAACCTACTGATGCGCCAATCAGCGAGCGCTCCCGCGGTGCTGCCGGCAGCCACTCGCCGAACAGCGCCAGGTCCAGACCCTGAATCCCCAGCGCCTTCGGACCGCCGGCAGCGCCAGGCAGGGTGCCGACGTCGGCGGCGTTCAAGCCGTTGTCACGGATGCGCGCAAAGGCTCGTGGACCGGCCTTGAGGGTCAGGGAAGGGAACTTGATGTGGATGGCGGTCATTGCGCTCTCGATGTATGGCAAGCGGGGATTATGTGGGAGCGGGCTTGCTCGCGAAAGCGGCCTGACATTCAACAGAGATAGTGACTGGTAGGGCCCCTTCGCGGGCAAGTCGGATCGCCGCACCGCCGCTCCCACAGGGGGCTGGGGTGTCAGCAATGATGGCAATTCAGTTTCAATTAAGTTCAGCGGGTTAGGGTGGCTCGCCTGGACCCCGACACAACGCTGGAATAGCGCGACGCTGGTACCATTATGGCTTTCGAGAAGTTCACACCACTCGCACTGGGCATGGAATTAGACCCGGTCAGCGGGCAGTGACTCAAGGATCATCAGGATTGGTAATGAAGGTGTTTCTACTCAATCGATGTGTCGCACGCCGGATGGCGCTGCTGCTTCTGGCATTTTGCTCGGCAGTGATGGCCCGCGACCTGGATCAGGATGAAGCCCTGCGCCTGCGTCAACAGGGTGTGATCCTGCCGCTGGAGCAACTGCTGCTGCAGGCGATGGATCGCTACCCCGGTGCGAAACTGCTGGAAGCCGAGCTCGAAGAAAAACACGACGTCTACATTTATGAAGTCGAGTTGCTGACCCCTGAAGGCGTGGTCCGAGAATTGGGCATCGACGCCACCACCGGCCGTTTACTCAAAGACAAGGAAGACTGATCCATGCGTTTGCTGCTGGTGGAAGACCATGTGCCCCTGGCCGACGAACTGCTGGCCGGCCTCAACCGCCAGGGTTATGCGGTGGACTGGCTGGCCGATGGTCGCGATGCGGTGTATCAGGGCAGTACTGAACCTTACGACCTGATCATCCTCGACCTCGGTCTGCCGGGCGTGCCGGGGCTTGAGGTGCTGGCGCAATGGCGCGCGGCGGGTCTGGCCACGCCGGTGCTGATCCTGACGGCCCGGGATTCCTGGGCCGAACGCATCGAGGGCCTCAAGGCCGGCGCCGACGATTACCTGACCAAGCCATTCCATCCCGAAGAGCTGTTTTTGCGCATCCAGGCGTTGCTGCGCCGCTCCCATGGCCAGGTCAACCAGCCAACGCTCAAGGCCGCCGGGCTGCATCTGGACGAAGGTCGCCAGTGCGTTGTCCGCGACGGTGCAGACATTCAGCTGACCGCCGCGGAGTTTCGCCTGTTGCGTTATTTCATGCTGCACCCCGAGCAGATCCTCTCCAAAAGCCACCTCGCCGAACACCTCTACGACGGTGAAACCGAGCGCGATTCCAATGTGCTGGAAGTCCACGTCAACCACTTGCGCCGCAAGCTCGGCAAAAGTGTGATTGAAACCCGTCGCGGCCAGGGCTACCTGTTCGGCGGGCAAGCCCGGTGAGATCGATCCAGCGCCGCTTGAGCCTGGGCCTGATCAGCGTGATGGTGGTCGTTGGCCTGGTGCTGGCGCAAACCAGCCTGTGGCTGTTTGAAATGGGGTTGCAGCGCTACCTCGAAGCCGGGTTGCGCAATGACAGCGAGAACCTGCTGGCGGCACTGGTGCGCGGGCCGCAAGGCTTGCAACTGGATGAGCGACGTCTGTCACCGGCCTATCAGCGGCCGTTCTCCGGGCATTATTTCCGCATCGACTTCACCGACGGCCATTGGCGTTCCCGCTCCTTATGGGATCAGGAACTGCCGGCGCTCGATCACCCCGGTCTGCACGGCAACCTGCAACTGGGGCCGGAAGGGCAACAGTTGCTGGTGCTGCGCACGGACTATCGACGTTCGGGGTTGCCGATCTCCATCAGTGTTGCCGAGGATTACACGCCGATTCGTGAAAGCTTCCGGCGCATGCAACAGCTCGGGTTGGGCCTCGGTTTGACAGCGCTGTTGCTGGTTCTGCTGCTGCAACGGATCACCGTGCGCCGCGCCTTGCGTCCGCTGGAACAGGCCCGCGAGCAGATCGCGCAGTTGCAACAGGGCCAGCGCTCGCAACTCGATGATCAGGTGCCGGTGGAACTGGAGCCACTGGTGGCGCAGATCAATCACTTGCTGGCCCACACCGAGGACAGCCTCAAGCGCTCACGCAATGCCCTGGGCAACCTCGGCCACGCCTTGAAAACCCCGCTGGCGGTGCTGTTGAGCCTGGCTTCAAGCGAGCAACTCGACGCGCACCCGCAACTGCGCAAGACCCTCAAGGAACAACTGCAACAGGTCGAGCAACGGCTCAATCGCGAACTCAATCGTGCGCGGTTGTCCGGCGATGCGTTGCCGGGCGCACTGTTTGATTGCGATGGCGAACTCCCCGGGTTGCTGGCCACCCTGAACATGATCCATGGCGAACACCTTGCGCTGAGCTATCGCGCACCGGCCGGCCTGCAGTTGCCCTGGGATCGTGAAGACCTGCTGGAGCTGTTGGGCAACCTGCTGGATAACGCCTGTAAATGGGCGGATGCCGAAGTTCGCCTGAGTGTGGCTGAGACTGCAGAGGGCTTTGAACTCAGCGTGGAAGATGACGGCCCGGGCATTCCCGAAGAACGTCGCGATCAGGTGTTTGGCCGAGGTACGCGGCTGGATGAGCAAACCCATGGGCATGGTTTGGGGCTGGGTATCGTGCGTGACATCGTCGATAGCTGGGGCGGCAAACTGTCGTTGCTGGAAAGCGAGTGGGGCGGGTTGAAGGTTGTCATCGAGTTGCCTAAACACTGAGATCCACTGTGGGAGCGGCGGTGCGGCGATCCGACTTGCTCGCGAAGGCGTAGTGTCAGCCGATACTGTCATCGACTGATACACCGCCTTCGCGAGCAAGCCCGCTCCCACATAGAACCTCCCCCTGCTCAGGTGTGATGAATCTCCCGATCCTTGGTTTCCGGCAGGAAGAACGTGCCGAGAGCGGCCGTCATCACTGCGATGACAATGGGATACCACAGCCCGTAGTAGATATCCCCCGTGGCCGCCACCATGGCAAACGCCACCGTCGGCAGGAAGCCGCCAAACCAGCCGTTGCCGATGTGATAGGGCAGTGACATCGAGGTGTAGCGGATGCGCGCCGGGAACAGTTCCACCAGCCAGGCGGCAATGGGCCCGTAGACCATGGTCACGTAGATCACCAGGATGGTCAGGAGCAACAGCACCATCGGGTAGTTGGTCTTGGCCGGGTCGGCCTTCTCGGGGTAGCCGGCGTCCTTGAGGGCGGTGACGAGGGTGGCGGTAAAGGCGTCGTTTTTGGCCTTGAAGTCGGCGGCCGGCATGCCGGTGCCCTCGAAGCTCTCGATCACTTTCTCGCCGATGCGCACCTGCGCAACGGCGCCCGGCTCGGCGCTCACGTTCTTGTAGGGGATGGCCTTTTTGGCCAGCACGGTCTTGGCCAGGTCACAGGAACTGGTGAATTTGGCCTTGCCCACCGGGTCGAACTGGAACGAGCACTGGCCGGGATTGGCAACTACCGTGACCGGATTCTTCTCCTGCGCAATGAACACGTCCGGGCTACCGTACTGGGTCAACGCATGGAAGATCGGGAAATAGGTCACGGCCGCAAGGATGCAGCCAGCCATGATGATGCCTTTGCGCCCGATACGGTCGGACAGACTGCCGAAAATGACGAAGAACGGCGTACCGATCAGCAGCGAGCCAGCAATCAGTAGGTTGGCGGTCTGCGGGTCGATCTTCAACGTCTGCAACAGGAAGAACAGCGCATAGAACTGCCCGGTGTACCAGACCACCGCCTGGCCGGCGGTGCCGCCGAGCAGGGCCATGATCACGATCTTCAGGTTCTCCCAGCGTGCGAAGGATTCAGTCAGCGGCGCCTTGGAAGACTTGCCTTCGGCCTTCATTTTCACGAACACCGGCGACTCGTTGAGCTGCAGGCGGATGTACACCGAGATAATCAGCAGCAGGATCGACAGCAGGAATGGAATCCGCCAGCCCCAGGCCTCGAAGGCTTCGGTGCCCAGGGCGGTGCGGCAGGCGAGGATCACCAGCAGTGAAAGAAACAGGCCGAGGGTTGCTGTCGTCTGGATCCACGAGGTGAAAAAGCCGCGTTTGCCCTTGGGTGCATGTTCGGCCACGTAGGTCGCTGCGCCGCCGTACTCACCGCCCAGTGCCAGGCCCTGCAACAGGCGCAGGCTGATCAGAATGATCGGCGCGGCGACGCCGATGCTCGCATAGCCGGGCAGCAAACCCACCACAGCCGTGGAGATACCCATGATCACGATGGTGATGAGGAACGTGTGTTTGCGCCCGATCATGTCGCCCAGCCGACCGAACACGATGGCGCCGAAGGGCCGCACGGCGAAGCCTGCGGCGAAGGCGAGCAAGGCGAAGATGAAGGAGGTCGTCTCGTTGACGCCGGCGAAGAAGTGCTTGGCGATGATCGCCGCGAGGGAGCCGTACAGGTAGAAGTCATACCATTCGAACACGGTGCCCAGGGACGACGCGAAAATGACCTTGCGCTCCTCCCGGGTGAGGCCGCGGTTGGACGTGCTGCCCGTGGTTGCATTGTCGATTGCTGCCATGAGTATTCTCCGTCTTGCTCTTGTTGTAGGCCGGAGTTCCCACCAACACTTACCGTACCCAGGCCCTGGGGCTGATGTCGTCGGATTACGGGGCTTGCATTCAGGTTGACGCCAGAAAACGCTGCAAGGTTCCGTGAAGCATAATCACCTTGCGGTAGATATCCACTCGCGATCATTTGATTGAGCGGCGCGCAGAAACAAATGTGGGAGCGGGCTTGCTCGCGAATGCGGTGGGTCAGTCAGCAAAGATTGCGCCTGACACACCGCATTCGCGAGCAAGCCCGCTCCCACATGGGGATTTTGCAAGGCTTAAACGCGGAACTGATCCATCAAACTCTGCTGCTGGTTCGCCAGGCTGTTGATCTCCTCGGCCACGCGCTTTGCTCTTCGGCAGCACTGGAGATCGCAATCCACTGCACACTCAGAGTCCCCACGAGCTTTGACACCGAGCCGACTCTGCGGCAAAGTGCGCGCCCTCTAATAAAACCCATTCCTTTTATCCGCTGGCGGCTTTCGCAGACTGCCGGACGGACTCTTTCCGTTTGTCACGAGGTAACGAAATGAATGCAGTCATTGCCGCGGTCGGCATCATGCTGATCCTCAGCCTGTCCCGCGTGCATGTGGTGATCGCCCTGATCGTCGGTGCGCTGGTCGGTGGTTTGACCGGTGGCCTGGGGATCGAGGCGACGCTCAAGGCTTTCAACAGCGGCCTCGGTGGCGGGGCGACGGTGGCGTTGTCCTACGCCTTGCTCGGTGCTTTCGCCGTGGCCATTGCCAAGTCCGGCATGGCCCATGCGCTGGCCGACAAGGCCCTGGCGATGGTCGATCGCCAGCACGCCAGCGGCGGTGGCCAGGTCAAATGGCTGCTGATCGGCCTGCTCTGGGTCGTGGCCATCGCCTCGCAGAACATCTTGCCGATCCATATCGCGTTCATTCCGTTGCTGGTGCCGCCGCTTCTCTACGTGTTGACCAAGCTGCAACTGGACCGTCGCCTGATCGCCTGTGTCATGACCTTCGGTTTGATCACGCCCTACATGTTCCTGCCGGTGGGCTTCGGCAACATCTTCCTCAATGAGATCCTGCTGGCCAACGTCGCCCGCAGCGGTGTGGACATCAGCGGCATAAACGTGACCCACGCCATGGGCATTCCGGCCCTGGGCATGGTGGCGGGCCTGCTGATCGCGTTTGTCAGCTACCGCAAGAAGCGTGTCTACGACCTGGCGAAGATCGAACAAGTCGAGCAAGTGGCGGTGCAATACAACCCGCTGAGCCTGATGGTGGCCGGCGTGGCCATCGCGGCGGCGTTCATCATTCAGTTGTTGCTCGATTCGATGATCATCGGTGCACTGGTCGGCTTCCTGATCTTCTCGGTGTCGGGCATCGTCAAATGGCGCGACACCGACGACCTGTTCACCGAAGGCATGAAAATGATGGCGATGATCGGCTTCATCATGATCGCTGCCTCCGGGTTTGCCGAAGTGATGAAGGCCACCGGCGAGGTGCAGACGCTGGTCGAGTCGTCGGCGTCGTACATCGACCACAGCAAAGGCATTGGCGCCTTGCTGATGTTGCTGGTGGGGTTGCTGGTGACCATGGGCATCGGCTCGTCGTTTTCCACCGTGCCGATCCTGGCGGCGATCTTCGTGCCGCTGTGCGTGCAACTGGGCTTCAGCCCGCTGGCGATCGTGTGCATCGTCGGCACGGCCGGTGCCCTGGGCGACGCCGGTTCGCCGGCTTCGGACTCGACCCTGGGCCCGACCTCCGGCCTGAACATCGACGGCCAGCACCATCACATCTGGGACACCGTGGTCCCGACCTTCCTGCACTACAACCTGCCGCTGCTGGCGTTCGGCTGGGTGGCCGCGATGGTCCTGTAACCCCCGAAGCCCCTGTGGGAGCGGGCTTGCTCGCGAAGAGGGCGTGTCAGTCACTATAAATGTTGTCTGACACACCGCTTTCGCGAGCAAGCCCGCTCCCACAAGGGATCTTCTGCGGACCTGACGGCCGCGTTCAACTTTTGACCCGGCGTGCCGTTAAAGCTTTTAACCACGCCAACAAAATCAAAAGAGTGAACGTCATGCGCATGAGCCTCAAGGCCAAAGTCCTGTCCCTTGCCGTCCTCCCGGTGTTGCTGTTTGCGCTGGTCATCAGCCTGACCACGCTGTTCATTCTTCAGGATCAGGCGCGCAAGGAAGTCGAGCAGACCCGCGAGCGCCTGCTCGGCGATGCCAAGGCGACCCTGCAAAGCTACGTGGCCGTGGCCATGACCACGATCAAACCGCTCTACGACGCGGCCCCCCCTGGCGATGAGGCGGCGCGGGCCCAGGTGATCAAGCTGCTGTCGAGCATCACCTATGGCAAGGACGGCTACTTCTTCGGCTACGACTCCAACACCGTGCGCCTGTTCAAGGCCAACAGCCCCGAAGGCGTGGGCCAGAGCTTCAAGGACAACCGCGACCCGAACGGTGTCTACGTCAACCGCGACCTGGTGAAAGTCGCCAGGGACGGTACGCACTACCTGCAATACAGCTCGACATTGCCCGGCAATACCCAGGTGCTGGTGCCAAAGCTCGGTTACACCGAATACCTGCCGAAGTGGGACATGGCGGTCGGCACCTCGGTCAACCTCGACGGCATCGAAGCACAGGTGGCCGTGGTCGAGGCCAAGGTCCAGGAGCGCATGCAAGGCATGGTGCTGAGCATCGTCGGCGTGGCAGTCGTGGTGCTGTTGGTGATCGCTGCCGCCGGGATGTTGCTGGCCAACACCATTCTGCGTCCGCTGCATTTGATGAAAGCCAACCTCGACGACATCGCGGCGGGCGAGGGCGACCTGACCCGTCGCCTGACCATCACCAGCCAGGACGAACTCGGTGAACTGGCCGGCTCGTTCAACCGTTTCGTCGACAAGATCCACGGTTTGGTACGGCAGATCACCGAAATGACCTCGCAACTGACCGGGCTGGTGAATCAGGTGTCCGACCAGGCCAATCGCTCGGATCAGGCGATGGAACGTCAGCGCCATGAGACCGATCAGGTGGCCACGGCGATCAACCAAATGTCGGCGGCGGCCCAGGAAGTGGCCAAGAGCGCGCAGAACGCCGCGGTGGCAGCCCAGCAGACCGACGAAGAAGGGCAGGCGGCCAAGCGCGTGGTGGCCGGCAGCATCGAGAAGATCCATGCCCTGGTGGACGACATCCGCAGCAGCGGCGTGTCCCTCGACAGTCTGCAAAAAGACGTGTCGTCGATTGTCAGCGTGCTTGGGGTGATCCGCTCGATTGCCGAGCAGACCAACCTGCTGGCGCTCAACGCGGCCATCGAAGCCGCCCGCGCCGGGGAGGCCGGGCGCGGCTTTGCGGTGGTGGCCGATGAAGTGCGGGCGCTGGCCAGTCGCACGCAAATCAGCACCCAGGAAATCCAGGGCATGATCGACCGCTTGCAGGCCGGCACCCGGTCGGCGGTGGAGGCGATGCGTCGCTCCAGCGAGGCCGGCGACGGCACCTCGGCCCAGGCCAACGAGGCGGGGGCTTCGCTGGACGCAATGGCGCAGCTGATCGCGACCATCAATTCGATGAACGCGCAGATCGCCAGCGCCGCCGAAGAACAGACCGCCGTGGCCGAAGAGATCAACCGCAGCGTGCATCAGATTGCCGTGGCGGTGGACAGCGTCGCCGACGAAACCCAACTCGGCGCGCAGACTTCACGTAGCCTGGCCGACCTCGGTCAGCGTCTGGGCAGTCTGGTTGGACAGTTCCGTATCTGACGGTACAAATACGAAACCTGTGCTAGCTTGCTCGCGAAGAGAGAGTTGCGGTCGACAGTAATGTGACTGATACATCTTTCTCGTGAGCAGGCTCACTTCCCTACGGGGGTACGGCGTTCAATCCATGTTCTGTCCCGACAGGGCACTACGCCAAAGCATTCAACAAAAGAGTCGATCACCGTTTGTCTCCCCCCATACAGAACCCCAACTTGGCCACACCTTGTTGGTATCAGGTTCACCCTCAATGATGTCATCTGCCCCAATCCCGAGTTGAGTCTGGGCTCTTGAACGATTGCCCTGAAAGAAACTTTCTCGGGTAAAGGCCCTTGGATTTCTTTACTGCGCAGCTATGTTTTCAAGTGTTAAGTGCTCTGGTTGTTATAGCCAAATAGTATTGAATGGCTGTCAGATCTGACAGTTGTTGGAGTTGGCCGATTGGGTTTTTACTTTACAGGCGTAGAGAGGTAGCTGAAAAAATCTTTAGAAAAAAAACAGGGAGCTGACTATGAGGTTTTCTCGACTCTCATGTTTCATCCTGGTTGGCTGCTGTGTTGTTATTGTGGCACAGGCGCTAGATATACCAAGTTCAGTGGATTGGCGTACCAAGGGAGCTGTCACCAGAGTGAAGCAACTAGGGAGTTGTGGCTCTGGCTATGCTTTTTCAGCCGTGGGTGCCTTGGAGGGGGCATTGTTTTTGCAAACTGAAAAACTGGTTGAACTCTCTGAGCAGCAAATACTGGATTGTAGTGGTGAGCAAGGTAATCAGGGTTGTGATGGGGGGCTGATGGATTACACCTATGACTATGTTAAGAAAAACGGTATTCAGTCAGAGGAGTATTACCCTTACACAGGGGACGGTGGACGTTGTGATGCTGGCGTAATCAAGGCTGTTGCAGCAAATACGGTTACCTATTCGAATATACCTCAGGGCGACGAGGAGGCATTACGCCAGGCTGTAGCCAAAGGGCCCGTATCGGCGGCGATTGACGCTTCTGACAACTTTCAAAATTACGCTGGTGGAGTATTGGATGATGATAGTTGCGGTGAAGATGATTTGAATTACGCCGTGCTTGTTGTTGGTTATGGTACCGAAGATGGAGAGGATTATTGGCTGGTGAAAAACAGTAGGGGGCCAGATTGGGGGGAGGGCGGGTATATAAAGATGTCCAGAAACAAAGATAATCAGTGTGGCATTGCCTCTTACGCGTCATTCCCTGTCCTTGAAAAGCGGATAATTTATCAAGGACTCAAGTAGTGAACGAATAGGTAGCCAATCAGTTCCTGCAGTCGCGCTGCGCTTGCGCTGAGCGGCGTGACGATGATCGCGGCGTGGCAGTCGACCCCTTTAGCGAGATGTACGCGACATCCTTGCCAACTCCTACACTGAAAAGCACGGGCTGTATTTCATCGCCTTCCGACGACTACCTATTCAGGAGCAAACCCATGACTGACCGCATCTGTGATTGTCCAAAATGTAACTGCAAACTCGGTGAACATCCGATCGTGCGTCACGGCAAGCACTATTGCTGTGAAGCCTGTGCCAAGCATCACGAGCACGGCGAGGAGTGCGCTTCTCAAGGCTGCAAGTGTGCCCACTGAAAACCACGGCACACGCAAAAGTGGAGCCTAGTCTGGCTCCACTTCCAGCCTGAGACTGTCATCCTCCAGACGTTCGCTGTGGCGCACGGTGCCCTGCAAGCGCCGCCCTTCGACCCGCAGCACCAGGGTCCTGGCTTGCTCCAGATCTTCCGGCAGTGGCGCCGGGACGCGAATGGCGAAGCAGAATGGGTCATTTTCGACCTGTTCCAGCCCGATCCGGCACTCGGTGCTTTTGGTGATGCGGCCGGTCGGCGTGTCCAGACCGTAGTCCAGCTGCGCAGGGCTGTAGACGGGTGTTGCGCTCATGTCCCTTCCCCCCGAACCTGATGGTCAACGGATATTAGTTCGCCGGCCGCCACTTGACGTTTTCCACGCCGAATTTTTCAGCCATCGGCTTGCTGGTCTTTTGCACCTTCTCGCGTCCGAATCGGGGGATTCGCCCCACCCCCGCATCACAGCTCGCCCAATGCCAGGCTTCTGCGTTATCCAATTTTTCCAGGCGGATGATGAATGATTTCTGAGCGCCGTGGAGGGTGTACTCGATGACGAATAATTTTGCACTGTTCATAAAGCCCCGATTCCTCCCTGTTGTACATAAAAGGATCGCGTGCCATCAGGAAAATTCACTCGGATTGTCGGAAAGCGGTGGTTGCTGGCGACAAGTTCGACGCCCCGTTACCATGGAACCATCCCGCACCCCAATGAACATTGACCATGGCCCTCGCAGCCCCTCCCAACTTGAGTGATATCGATGTGCCGGTGCAACCGCTGGCTCGCACCTATCCGCGCGGGTTGTACATCGGGCCCCTTGAGCACGTCTGGGGCCAGTTGCTGTATGCGATGAACGGGGTGATGTGGGTCGAAACGTCCCATGAGGCACTGGTGGTGCCGCCGCAGCGGGCGGTGTGGTTGCCACCCGGTGTGCCCCACGGGATTCGCGTGGTGTCCGATCTGCAAATGCGCAATATCTACCTGCGACCTACTTTGGCGGCGACTCTGGATGACAGCGTTGAGGTGATCGAGGTCGGCGGCTTGCTGCGTGAATTGATCGTCGGCCTACTACCTCGTGTCACTGGCCATCGGTCTGGGCGTCGGTCTGCTCTACGGCGCCCTGGATTTTCGTTCCCCCGCACCCCCGGCCATCGCGCTGGTGGGCCTGCTCGGCATGCTCGCCGGCGAAAAGCTCTGGCCGATGGGGCGGGGGCTGGTGGCTGGCTGGATCTCCTGAACCCTTTTCGACTCGATGGATACGCCCATGAAAGCTCTGCAATTCGATAAAACCGGTGATCTCTCGGCCCTGCGCTACGTCGAGGTGCCTACGCCTGTGCCCGGCGCCGATGAAGTGCTGGTCCAGATCAAGGCCGCCGGCCTCAACCCCAGCGATGTGAAGAACGTGCTGGGGCGTTTTCCCTACACCACCTTGCCGCGGATTCCCGGTCGTGACTTTGCCGGGGTTGTCGTGGCCGGCCCGCAGGCGCTGATCGGTCAGGAAGTCTGGGGCACGGGCAAGGAACTGGGCTTTTTCGCCGACGGCTCCCACGCGCAATTCGTCAAGCTGCCAGCCAACGGCGTGGCGCTCAAACCCACGCATTTGAGCTTCGCCCAGGCCGCCAGCCTCGGCGTGCCGTACACCACGGCGTGGGATGCGCTGGAGCGCAGCCTGGTGACGGCCGAAACCCGATTGCTGGTCATCGGTGGCGGAGCGGTCGGCAGTGCCGCGCTGGCCTTGGCCAGGGTGCGCGGTGCCCGGGTGCTGGCGGCCGCGCGGCGTCCGGAGCAGGTCAAGGACTTGCAGGATCAGGGTTATCAGACCCTGCAACTGGATATACCCGAAGACCTCGGGGCTCAGGTCAACGCCGTGTATGCCGGCGGCGCCGACGTGATTTTCGACACCACCGGTTTCTGGCTGTCGGCCTCGGTACCCGCCCTGGCCGCGTTCGGCCGCATCGCGATCATTGCAGCACCCGTGGACGGACACGTGCAGTTGCCGGCCCTGGCGTTGTATCGCAAGGGTGGCTCGGTGGTGGGAATCAACTCGCTGCTGTACGGGGTGCAGGCGTGTGCGGCGATGCTCGAGCAGTTCGGCCGGTTCTTCGATCAGGACCTGTTGCCGTTGCCGCAGGGACTGTTCGAATCACCATTGGCTGAAGGACTGGAGCGCTATGCCGAAGTGAATCAAGGCAGCGGTGACAAGGTGATTCTGCTACCTTAACCCACCCCCTGTGGGAGCGGGCTTGCTCGCGAAGGCGTCGGCACTGTCAACATCCATGTGACAGGAATACCGCCTTCGCGAGCAAGCCCGCTCCCACAAAGTCCGTGGCTGTGCAACGCCTTGTGCGTGCCTCGCTCTGCTAGAATCGGCCCCATTGACCCAATGAGGTACCCCCTATGAGCGAGCCGATTCGCCTGACCCAATACAGCCACGGCGCCGGTTGCGGTTGCAAGATTTCCCCCCAGGTGTTGGAAGTGATCCTGGCCGGCAGCGGGGCGCAGAACCTCGACCCGAAGCTTTGGGTCGGCAACGCCTCGCGCGATGACGCGGCGGTGTATGCCATCGATGAGGAACGCGGCGTGGTCTCGACCACGGACTTTTTCATGCCGATCGTCGACGATCCCTTCGATTTCGGCCGAATTGCCGCCACCAACGCCATCAGCGACATCTACGCCATGGGCGGCGATCCCTTGATGGCGATTGCGATTCTGGGCTGGCCGGTGAACGTGCTGGCGCCGGAAGTTGCCCGGGAAGTGATACGCGGCGGGCGTTCGGTGTGTGACGCGGCGGGCATCCCGCTGGCAGGCGGGCACTCCATCGACGCACCAGAACCGATCTTTGGCCTGGCCGTCACCGGCCTGGTGGAAAAGCGCCACATGAAGCGCAACGACACCGCCACCGCCGGTTGCCTGCTGTATCTCACCAAGCCACTGGGTATCGGCATCCTTACCACCGCCGAGAAAAAGGGCAAGTTGCGTCATGCCGACATCGGCCTGGCCCGGGACTGGATGTGCACCCTGAACAAACCTGGTAGCCGTTTCGGCAAGCTCGACGGCGTGACCGCGATGACCGACGTCACCGGTTTCGGCCTGCTCGGGCACCTGGTGGAAATGGCCGACGGCAGCCAGCTCACGGCGCGCATTGAATATGACCGCGTACCGCGCCTGCCGGGGGTCGAGTATTACCTGGAACAGGGCTGCGTACCGGGCGGGACGCTGCGCAATTTCGACAGCTACGCCAGCAAGCTCGGACGCCTTCAGGAACTGCACAAACGCGTGCTCTGCGACCCGCAGACCAGCGGCGGCCTGCTGATTGCCGTGACGCCTGAAGGCAACGAGCAATTCCTCTCGGTGGCCGCCGAACTGGGCCTGAGCCTGGAACCGATCGGTGAACTGGTCGAGCGACAGAGCAACGCAGTCGAGGTGTTTTGATGTTCGTCGACTGCACTGATTACCGCGACATCTTCCTCAACGACCGGCCAATGATGGACGCCCGCGCGCCCGTCGAATTCAACAAAGGCGCGTTTCCCGGCGTGATCAACCTGCCGTTGATGAATGACCATGAACGCCAGCGGGTCGGCACCTGCTACAAGCAGCACGGCCAGCAAGCGGCCATCGTGCTGGGGCATCAACTGGTGTCGGGCGCGGTCAAGGCCGAACGCATCCAGGCCTGGGCCGATTTTGCCCGGGCGCATCCGGATGGCCTGCTGTATTGCTTTCGCGGCGGCCTGCGCTCGCAGATAGTCCAGCAATGGCTCAAGGACGAGGCCGGCATCGACTATCCACGGGTGGGCGGCGGCTACAAGGCCATGCGCACCTTCCTGCTGGACACCCTCGATCAAGCCGTGACCCAGTGCGATTTCGTCCTGTTGGGCGGGATGACCGGCACCGGCAAAACCGAGGTGCTCACGCAACTGGGCAACGCCGTGGACCTTGAAGGTCATGCCAACCATCGCGGCTCCAGTTTCGGTAAACGCGCCACGGGCCAACCCTCGAATATCGACTTCGAAAACCGCTTGGCCGTAGACGTGCTGAAAAAACGCGCCCGGGGCATCGAGCAGTTCGTATTGGAAGACGAAAGCCGTGCGGTGGGCAGTTGTGCGCTGCCGTTGCCGTTGTACCAGGGCATGCAGCAATTTCCGATGGTCTGGCTGGAAGACAGTCTGGAAGGGCGGGTCGAGCGGATCCTGCGCGATTACGTGGTGGATCTGTGCGCCGAATTCATCGACGTGCATGGCGATGACGGCTTTGCGTTGTTTTCCGAGCGCTTGCTGGCGAGCCTGAACAATGTGCAGAAACGCCTGGGCGGTGAACGTCATCGGCGCATGCTGGTTTTGATGGAGGATGCGTTGGCCGAGCAAGCCCGCAGTGGCGCGGTGGATCTGCACCGGGGCTGGATCGAAGGGCTGCTGAGTGAGTATTACGATCCGATGTACGCGTTTCAGCGGGAAAAGAAAGACGCACGGATCGAGTTTGCCGGGGAGCGGGGGGCGGTTCTCGAGTATCTGCGCGAGCGGGTGAATCAGAAGGGTTGAAGGTGCTTTTGCCGGCCCCTTCGTCGGAACGCCGCCCGGAGCAAGCCCGCTCCCACATTTAATCAGCGCTGGTCACAAAATTTGTGTTCGCTGGAGATCGAATGTGGGAGCGGGCTTGCTCGCGAAGAGGCCCGATCAAGTAACGCAAAACCTCAGGTCGGGCAGGTTTCAGCGCCATTATCCAGACCTTGCTTGTACACATGGCTCTGCAAACTGGCCTTGCCGTTGTGCCAGGTCAGGGTCAGCACATACAGCGAGTCGTAGTCGCTGGACTCCCAGTCATCGGTAATGGTCACTTTCTTGCCGGTGGCGTCGCCGGCCACCTTGTTGATCAGCTCCGGCAAGTAGCCGTGGGACCAGGCCGTGTAGATGACCGCGTTGTGATACTTGTCGTGGATCAGTTCATTCGCCAGGTCACTGGTGTCATTGGCGGAAAAATTGATGTTCACCGGCAGGCCCAGCTTGATGGCACTGGGGCTGATGGTCATCAGGGGGCGGATGTAACTGTAGGAATTGTCGAACTCGCCTTCCTCGACGTTACGGGTCGGGTTCGCCGCGAACACATAGTTGGCCTTGCCGAACTTTTCCGGCAGTAGCGTGGCCAGGTCGATGGCGCGGTTCAGTCCCTGGCAATTGAGCTGGCCCAGACCACCGTCGGGTTTTTCCCCGTGGCGCAGGAAAACCAGCGTCTGGGTGCCATCCATTGGGTGGGCGCGACTCAGGCCGGATTCCAGCGACAGGAACAACGCGCTGACCACCAAGAGGGCGGGCAATAAAAGGTAAGCGCGATGTTTGAAGCGTTTGGCAAAATTGAACAGATTCATGAGTAAAGGTGTCTTCAGCGCAATTCGGTTAAGGCTGACAAACCTTTACACCACGATTGTCCTGCGTCGGGTGTTTTCCATGTCATTGAAGCCGGTCCGTTTTCAAAGGGGTGGTGCTCAGAGTCCCCTGAACCCGTTTGGTTCGATTCCGGCCGAGTGCGCGGCAATTTACCGGTAACCTTCATGGGTTTGCAGCGAAGGTTATCGACAGGATGTTGCACAATTGTGGACACCCTACACCGGATGGCGTTGAAACAGTCGTGATCTCTTTTGATCTCGCCTATCAGCCAGATTAATGGCGTCAAGGGCTCGCTGACCCGATATCTACATTATGATCGTCGCTCTCAATGTCTTCGTGGATCCCGCCCATGACCGATCTGTCCGCATTCCCCATCACCCGCAAATGGCCTGCCCAGTACCCGGAGTGGATTCAGCTGTACTCCTTGCCGACCCCCAATGGCGTCAAGGTCTCGATCATGCTCGAAGAGATCGGCCTGCCGTATGAACCTCACCGGGTAGGTTTCGACACCAACGACCAGATGTCCCCGGAATTTCTTTCCCTCAATCCCAACAACAAGATCCCGGCGATCCTCGACCCCCACGGTCCGGACGACCAGCCGCTCGCGCTGTTCGAATCCGGAGCGATTCTGATCTACCTGGCCGACAAGAGCGGGCAACTGCTGGCCCAGGAATCGGCAGCGCGCTACGAAACGATCCAGTGGCTGATGTTCCAGATGGGCGGTATCGGTCCGATGTTCGGCCAGCTCGGGTTTTTCAACAAATTCGCCGGCAAGGACTACGAAGACAAGCGTCCCCGTGACCGCTACGTCGAGGAAAGCAAACGCCTGCTCAAGGTGCTGGATGGTCGCCTGCAAGGGCGCGACTGGATCATGGGCGAACGCTATACCATCGCCGACATCGCCACTTTCCCGTGGGTGCGCAACCTGATCGGTTTCTACGAGGCTGGCGATCTGGTAGGCATCCAGAACTTCCCTAACGTCACGCGGGTGCTGGAGCGTTTCCTGGCGCGGCCGGCGGTGGTGCGCGGGTTGCAGATTCCAAGTCCCGTTTCAGGTTGAACCCCATCCCCTGTGGGAGCGGGCTTGCTCGCGAAGGCGTAGTGTCAGGCGACATCTACAGTGACTGACACACCGCTTTCGCGAGCAAGCCCGCTCCCACAGTGGATCTGTGTTGCATGCAGGAATTGTTGCCCAGCCTGCAAGAGTTTGTTGATCACCCAGGGTTTGTGTCCCGCGCCGCGCAGGGCATAAGCTTCGCCTACCTGCGACTTTCGTCTCGTCCTCTGAAATTCAGGAATGCCCATGTCCAGTCAGTTCCCCGAAGCACGCCCACGCCGTCTGCGCCGCAATGCGAGCCTGCGCAGCCTGTTCCAGGAGACCGAGTTCAGCCTGAACGACCTGGTGCTGCCAATTTTCGTCGAAGAAGAAATCGACGAATTCGTGCCGATCAAAAGCATGCCGGGCGTGATGCGCATTCCCGAGTCGAAACTGGCTGGCGAGATCGAGCGCTACGCCCGTGCCGGGATCAAGTCGGTGATGACCTTCGGCGTGTCTCATCACCTGGACAGCAGCGGCAGCGACACCTGGCGCGATGACGGCCTGGTCTCGCGCATGTCGCGCATCGCCAAGGACGCGGTGCCGGAAATGATCGTGATGTCCGACACCTGTTTTTGCGAGTACACCGACCACGGCCATTGCGGCGTGCTGCACAACCATGAAGTCGACAACGACCAGACCCTGATCAACCTCGGCAGGCAAGCCGTCGCGGCGGCCCGTGCCGGTGCCGACGTGATCGCCCCGTCGGCGGCGATGGACGGGCAGGTCCAGGCGATTCGTCGGGCGCTCGACGCCGCCGGGTTTAGCCAGACGGCGATCATGGCCTATTCGACCAAATTCGCCTCGGCGCTCTATGGCCCGTTCCGCGAGGCGGGCGGCAGTGCGCTCAAGGGCGACCGTAAAAGCTACCAGATGAACCCGATGAACCGCCGCGAAGCGGTGCGCGAGTCGTTGCTCGACGAACAGGAAGGCGCCGATGCGCTGATGGTCAAGCCGGCCGGTGCGTACCTGGACATCATCCGCGACATCCGCGAAGCCTCGCGCCTGCCGCTGTCGGCCTATCAGGTGAGCGGTGAGTACGCGATGATCAAGTTTGCCGCCCAGGCCGGGGCCATCGATGAAGACCGTGTGGTGCGCGAGAGCCTGGGGGCGATCAAGCGGGCCGGGGCGGACCTGATCTTTACGTACTTTGCGATGGATCTGGCCTTGGCCGGGATCTAAGGACCACCGCATACCCCCTGTGGGAGCGGGCTTGCTCGCGAAAGCGGAGTGTCAGTGATAGATGCATTGACTGACACTCCGCTTTCGCGAGCAAGCCCGCTCCCACAAGGGATCTGTGTTGAATCAGGTCGCGCCAAAAAACGGCCGGATCCCGTGATCACGGAAATACCGTTCGATCACTTTCGGGTCCGAGCAGGTTTCGGCAATCGCCACATAGGTATCGGGCCGCAACAGATAAAATCCGTTGCGCCCCAGGCCCGCCGCTTCGAACGCCGGTCGCCAGTCGAACACATGCAGTGGCAGGTGGTGCTCGTGGCACCAGGCGATCATCTCGTCGCTGCTGTCGCCATAGACATGCACCTGCCAGGTCAGGCACTTGAGCGACTCGAAATTATCCCCCTCACCGTCATGGGCCCAGGGCAGGCGATCGCCACCATGCACGTGCCCGGCAACGCCCGTGCTCAGCGGCATTCCACGATAATTCAGGGTGATCTGCGACACCGTGCGAAACAGGAACTGGCGGGAGGTTTCGAACGAGGTCATTTTCGGTAACAAGAACGGGGCCAGGCGCGTACGCAGCAAATCGGCAATCGGTCCGTCGGCGGTGACGAAAGTGAAGACCCGGTCGGTGGTGGCCACCAGTTTGCGCGCAAACGCGATGCGCTCGGTTTCATAGGTGTCGAGCAGCCTGGCCTCGGCACCGCCGCTCAACACGGCCGCCAGTTTCCAGGCCAGGTTGATGGCGTCGCCAATCCCGGTGTTCATGCCCTGGCCGCCCGCCGGGCTGTGCACATGGGCGGCATCACCGAGCAAAAACGCCCGGTCCTTGCGGAAGTGATCCGCCACCCGGTGATGTACGCGGTAGGTCGAGAACCAGTTCAGTTGCTCGATCTGCACCTTCATATGTTCGATCGCCCGACTGCTGACGTCCTCGAAGCGCAGGGTCTCGGCGTGTTCGGCGCGCTCGTCCCGCACTGTGCCGATCAAGCGCGCGCGACCACTGCTGGCCAACGGGAATACGGCGAGGAAGTCTGCCTCGTCGAGATCCACATGCAGTTCGCCATTGAATGTCGGGCCGCTGGCCTGCACGTCGGCGACGTAGAAAATCTGCTGGTAGGTCCCGCCGGGAAATCCGGTATCCAGGATCTTGCGCACAATCGACCGGGCACCGTCGCACCCAGCCAGGTAACAGGCCTGGCAGATTTCCTGCTGGCCGTCGGGCAGGTGCAGCGTGGCCGTGATGCCGTCTGCGGTTTGCTCGAAGCCTGCCAGTTCAGTGTTGCGTTCCACCGTGATGCCGAAGGTTTCCAGGCGATCGATCAGCAGCCGTTCGTGTTCGTCCTGCGGGAAGATCTCGAGAAACGAGTAGGGCGTCAGGCCCTCACCGATCTGGGACAGGGGCAGGTGCGCCACGGGCTCACCCTTGACCCAGAAGTTGCCGGCCTTTACTTGATGGCCGTGTTGCACCACGGCGTCGTCCAGCCCGAGCTGGCGATACAACTCCAGCGTCCGTGCCTGGACGGCCAGTGCCCGGGACGTGGTGCCAGGGGCGGAGGTTTTGTCGACGATCCGCACGCGCACGCCCAGTTTGCTCAGCCACAACGCCAGGACCAGCCCGGTCGGGCCGGCGCCGATGATCAACACGTCGCTGCGGTGCATGAGCCTGTCCTCCTCCTCGCTGTGTGAATCAAGTATGGTCCAGTCGGGGAGGGCGGCAACCGTCGGACTGCCACGGACGTAGCCGCTGACCTGCCATTGGTCGTATGGTTGGCCCGGACAAACGGACTAGATGGAACGACATGCAAATCAGATTGATCACAAGCGTCGGCGTGTTGCTGGTATTGGCCGGTTGCGGCAGCCAGCGGACCCAGGAACCGGTGGCGCGCAGCCCGGCCGAAGTGAAGGCCGAGATTGTGCGTTTGCTGCCGGCCAAGGCTGCCGATCCCCAGGGTTGGGCCAGGGACATCCAGGTGGCGTTTATCGCGCAAGACATCTCGCCGACCACGCAAAACCTGTGCTCGGTGCTGGCGGTGACTGAACAGGAGTCGACCTTTCAGGTCAATCCGGGCGTACCGGGCCTGGGCAAGATCGCCCGCGACGAGATCGACCGTCGCGCCGCCAAGGCACACATTCCCGGCCTGCTGGTGAGCAGTGCGTTAAAGCTCGATTCGCCCAACGGCAAAAGCTACAGCAACCGCCTGAATGCCGCGCGCAGTGAAAAGGAGCTGAGCGCCATTTTCGACGACTTCATCGACATGGTACCGATGGGAAAAAAACTGTTCGGCGGCTTCAATCCGGTGCATACCGGCGGGCCGATGCAGGTCGGCATCGATTTTGCCGAGCAGCAGGCCAAGGGCTATCCGTACCCGGTGAAGGGCTCGATTCGCCATGAAGTGTTCACCCGGCGCGGCGGCATGTATTTCGGCATCGCGCATTTGCTCGGGTATCCGGTGAGTTACCCACAGCCGTTGTACCGCTTTGCGGACTTCAACGCGGGTTGGTACGCCAGCCGTAACGCCGCGTTCCAGAACGCAGTGAGCCGGGCTTCCGGTATCCCGTTGGCGCTGGATGGCGACCTGGTGCGCTACGGTTCGATCATGCCCGGTACCACGGAACTGGCCGTGCGTACCCTCGGCAAGCAACTGGACATGCGCAATCCGACGATCCGCGAGCAACTGGAAGAGGGGAAAACCCTGGCGTTCGAAGACAGCAAACTCTATCGACGGGTTTTCGAACTGGCCGAACGGGCCGAGGGCCGGCCGTTGCCCCGTGAAGTGTTGCCCGGGATCGTGCTGCAAAGCCCGAAAATCACCCGCAAACTCACCACCGCGTGGTTCGCCAAGCGGGTCGATGAGCGTTACCAGCGCTGCATGGTGCGGGCAGGGAAGTAATCGCGGTGCAAAAAAAAAGCATAAAAAACCCGGCGGGTGAGGCCGGGTTTTCCTTGAGTCCTGCGGTAAAGCACTGCATTCAGACAGCGCGGCTTTCGATCAGACGGTCCGAGCCACCTTCAGCGACGCGGTTTTGCAGCAGCTTGTCGGAACCACCTTCAGCAACACGTTTTTCCAGCAGGCGATCCGAACCACCTTCAGCCACACGATTCTCGATCAGGCGATCCGAACCACCTTCGGCCACACGGCTTTCAATCAGACGATCCGAGCCGCCTTCAGCGACCACAGGTTGAGCAGACGTAGCGGCGAAAGCGTTAACTGCGAAAACCGAGAAAGCGATGCTGAGGAGGGTCTGGCGTTTCATGATGGTGTGCTCCGGGGTGCTTATGGGTGGGTATGGAGCAGATGTTACGCCGGGGATTTTTTAAGAGAACTTCATTGACGTGATGGTGAACATCGACGGCAATGATAGGACCGACGACACACCCCTTGTGAGCGTGATGGGGCGATCGTCGGATGGCCGTGGTGTGGCGGGTGGCGGCTTCTACACTGGATAGCTGGCGCGTTCCTCTGCCGGGACGATTGATGAGGCACTGCAGAGATCGCGGTGTGCAAGGAGACGTTTATGTACCAGCTCTACGGTTATCAGAACTCTGGGGCGGCGGCCATCGAAGCCGCCCTTGAACTCTGTGATATTCCTTATCGCTTCATCGATGTCGAGGCATCCGCGGAGGCGGCCCAGGCGCTGGAGAAGCTCAATCCGCTCAAACAGATCCCGACCTTGCAGCTACCCGATGGCGGCACCCTGACCGAGAGTGCGGCGATCCTGATCCACCTCGGGCTGACCTTTTCCGCATCGGGATTGTTGCCGCAGGATCCCGCCGAGCGGGCCCAGGCCATTCGCGGCATGGCGTACATCGTCAGCAATTGCTATGCGGCCATCGGCATCATTGATTACCCCGAGCGCTGGCTGGCCGAGGCGGATGAGTCGTCCAGGCAGAACCTCATGGAGGGCGCCCGCCGGCGCCTGCACTGGAGTTGGGAGGTGTTTGCCGATCAGTTCTCGGGCGAGTTGTACCTGGGCAGCGAGAAGCCAGGGGCCCTGGATGTGCTGGCGGCGGTGATCTCGCGATGGGCGGGCAGCCGGGAACATTTGCGCAATGCCCGGCCGGGTTTTTTCGCCTGGCTGGAACGCATCGACCGCCACCCGGCACTGGCACCGGTGTTCGCCCGGCATTGGCCGGCCTGAATACACTACTCACCCTGTGGGAGCGGGCTTGCTCGCGAAGACGTAGTGTCAGTCAACATTAATGCTGCCTGACACTACGTCTTCGCGAGCAAGCCCGCTCCCACAGGGGATCCACGGCGTGTCGACTTATTCCCCGCGAATGTACTGTTCCAGCTGCTTGATCAGTTCCGCCTGTTCGGCAATGGCTTCCTTGACCAGGTCGCCGATCGACAGCAGGCCGATCAATTTGCCGCCTTCGACCACCGGCAAGTGACGCAGGCGTCTATCGGACATGATGCCCAGGCAGGTCTCCACGGTTTGATGGGTGTCAACGGTAATCACCGGCGATACCATGATGTCGCGCACCGGCGTGCCCACCGAAGAGCGGCCGTGCAGCACCAGTTTGCGCGCATAGTCCCGTTCGCTGATGATGCCCAGCACTTCATCATTCTCCACCACCAGCAAGGCGCCGACGTTTTTCTCGGCCATCTTCATCAGTGCTTCGAGCACCATGTGGTCGGGTTTGATCTGGTGCACTTCCTGGTTTTTCTGATCTTTGAGCTTGAGCAGTTGGGCGACGGTTTTCATGGTGGTTACTCGGGTGTTGTCGTTGTTCTTGAAGAATCGTAGACGCGAGCGTTCAGGGCAAGGGCGAATGCGGCAGATAACACGCAAAAAACGTCATTTGGCGGTTTTTCTTGGGTAAACCTCTCATTTAAGGCCAGCAAGCTACCTGTGGGAGCGGGCTTGCTCGCGAAAGCGGACTGTCAGCCAACAAGGATGTTGAATGTGCTGGCCCCTTCGCGAGCAAGTCGGATCGCCGCACCGCCGCTCCCACAGGGTCGGTGTCTGCCTGATAGACCGGCGACGAACGCGCTATCGCGACTGATGACGGGTAGAATCACCCTCTGAATCAGTTTCGAGGTTTGCAGTGGTGGATCTACAGCAGGGCTTCGTCCTGACCCGGCATTGGCGCGACACCCCGGCCGGTACGGAAGTCGAATTCTGGCTGGCGACCGACAGCGGTCCCCGGCGTATCCGCCTGCCTCATCAACCGTCGGTGGCATTCATCCCCGCCGTGCAGCGTCAGGCGGCCGAAAGCGTTTTGCATGACGAGAAGAACGTCGAACTCAGGCCCCTGGCCCTGCAGGACTTCGAACATCGCCCGGTCCTCGGTCTTTACTGCCAGCAACACGGCCAGTTGATGCGCCTGGAAACCGCGCTGCGCCGGGCCGGTGTCGAGGTGTTTGAAGCCGACGTGCGCCCGCCGGAACGCTACATGATGGAACGCTTCATCACCGCGCCGGTGCGCTTCAGTGGCACGCCGAATGCCGAGGGCCTGCTGCTCGACGCGCAGATGAAACCCGATCCGGACTACCGGCCGAGCCTGAAACTGGTGTCCCTGGACATCGAGACCACCGCTCAGGGCGAGTTGTATTCCATCGCCCTGGAAGGTTGCGGCGAGCGTCAGGTGTACATGCTCGGTCCACCCAATGGCGACGCTAGCCAGGTGGACTTCCAGCTCGAATACTGCGAGTCGCGGACCCTGTTGCTGAAAAAGCTCAACGAATGGTTTGCCCGGTTCGACCCCGACGCGATCATCGGCTGGAACGTCGTGCAGTTCGACTTGCGAGTGCTTCACGAACACGCCCGGCGCTTGGCGGTACCGTTGAAACTGGGGCGTGGCGGCGAGGAAATGCAGTGGCGTGAACACGGCAGCGGCAACCATTACTTCGCGTCAGCCGCTGGCCGCTTGATCATCGACGGTATCGAGGCCCTGCGTTCGGCGACCTGGAGTTTCCCCTCGTTCAGCCTGGAAAACGTCGCGCAAACCTTGCTCGGCGAGGGCAAGTCCATCGACACCCCGTACCAGCGCATGGACGAAATCAATCGCATGTTCGCCGAGGACAAACCGGCGCTGGCCAAATACAACCTCAAGGACTGCGAACTGGTCACGCGAATTTTCGCCAGGACCGAGCTACTCACCTTCCTGCTGGAGCGAGCCAGCGTCACCGGTTTGCCGGCCGATCGCATGGGTGGTTCGGTGGCGGCGTTCACGCACCTGTACATGCCGCTGATGCACCGTCAGGGTTTCGTAGCGCCGAACCTCGGTGGCAAGCCACCCGAAGCCAGCCCCGGCGGTTTTGTCATGGATTCGCAACCGGGACTCTACGAATCGGTGCTGGTGCTCGACTACAAAAGCCTCTATCCGTCGATCATCCGCACCTTCCTGATCGATCCCGTGGGGCTGATTGAAGGGCTCAAGCACCCGGACGACAGTGAGTCGGTGTCGGGTTTTCGTGGCGCGCGCTTTTCTCGCACCCGGCATTGCCTGCCATCCATCGTCGCCCGGGTGGCCGAAGGCCGGGAAACCGCCAAGCGCGAACACAACGCGCCGCTGTCCCAGGCGCTGAAGATCATCATGAACGCGTTCTACGGTGTGCTCGGCTCCAGCGGTTGTCGCTTCTTCGACACGCGCCTGGCGTCGTCCATCACCTTGCGCGGGCACGAAATCATGCTGCGCACCCGCCAGTTGATCGAGGCCCAGGGGCACGCGGTGATTTACGGTGACACCGATTCGACCTTCGTCTGGCTGCGTCGCGCCCATGGCCAGCAGGAAGCGGCGCAGATCGGCCAGGCGCTGGTGGCGCACGTCAATCAGTGGTGGCGTGAGCACGTGCAGCAGGAGTACGGCCTGCAAAGCGTTCTCGAATTGCAGTTCGAAACCCACTACAAGCGCTTTTTGATGCCGACCATTCGCGGCGCCGAAGAAGGCAGCAAAAAGCGCTACGCCGGACTGGTCACCCGTGACGATGGCCGCGACGAAATGGTCTACAAAGGCCTGGAAACCGTGCGCACCGACTGGTCGCTGCTGGCCCGGCAATTCCAGCAGGAGCTGTATTCGCGGATCTTCCTGCGCAAGCCCTACCAGGATTATGTGCGTGACTACGTGCGCAAGACCCTGGCCGGTGAGTTCGATGACCGGCTGATCTACCGCAAACGCCTGCGCCGCACCCTCGACGACTATCAGCGCAACGTACCACCCCATGTGCGCGCGGCGCGCCTGGCCGACGAGTACAACGACCGGCAGGGGCGCCCGCGCCAGTACCAGAATGGCGGCTGGATCAGCTACGTGATCACCGTTGCCGGCCCTGAGCCGCTGGAAGTGCGCAGCGCGCCCATCGACTACGACCACTACATCACCCGGCAGCTGCAACCGGTGGCGGACGCGATACTGCCGTTTGTCGACGACGACTTCTCAACCCTGGTTGGTGGGCAACTGGGCCTGTTTTGAGTCCATCAGCGACAGGGTCCAGTCATCCAGGATGCCGTGGAAGTACTGGTTCAGGGCTTGCTGGAAAAGGCTGTCGGCGTCGGTGACCTGGGAAAACAGGGTCATCGAGGAATGAAACTTCAGGTCGTCGGGATGGCCGAAAATCCCTGCCACCGAGCTCTCCCGGATGTTCAGCACTTCCTGGGTGCAGGTGCGTAGCCGGGCGCCCAGCAACGGATGCTCAAGGTAGGCCAGGGCTTCCTCCCGCGAGCGGATGGCAAAGCGGCGTGACATCTCGCTGTCGCCGAGCCCGGCAAACTGCGGAAAAATGAACCACATCCAGTGACTGCGCTTGTGTCCGTTGTTCAGCTCGTTTTGAACCCGGTCGAATACCGGGTCCTGAGCCTGGAGAAAGCGTTGCAGATTGAACGGGTCCAGGTGGTCGGTGCTTCTCATGGCGAAGCTCCCTGACAGACTGCGTTGACTCAGACCATGGCCAACGGCTGTTTGCGTTGTGGCGCGCGAAACACTTGGTCCAGCGCCTCCAGATCCCCGGGTTCAAGCTGCAATGTTGCGGCTTGGGTATTGAGCCGCACATGCTCGGGTTGGACCGCTTTGGGGATGGCGATCACTCCTTCCTGACGCAGTATCCATGCCAGTGCCACCTGTGCCGGTGCGACGCCGTGACGGACGGCCACCTGCTTGAGCGTGACGTCGAAGAGCATTTTACCGCCTTGGCCAATCGGGCAGTACGCCATGATCGGCAACTGTTGCTGTTGGCTCCAGGGTAATAAATCAAATTCTATGCCCCGTTGTGCCAGGTTGTAGAGCACCTGATTGGTGGCACAGGCCGGGGCGTCCAGTTCCAGCAAGTCGTCGAGGTCGAAATTGGACACGCCCCAACGACCGATCTTGCCGTCTTCGCGCAGGCGCTCGAAGGCTTCGACGGTTTCCTCCAGTGGATACTGGCCGCGCCAATGCAGCAGATACAGATCGATGTAATCGGTGCCAAGCCTGCGCAGGCTTCGCTCGCACGCCTGGGGAATGCCCTGGCGGCTGGCATTGTGCGGGTACACCTTGCTGACCAGAAAGACGCTGTCACGCTGGCCGGCGATGGCATCGCGGACCACTTCCTCGGCGCCGCCTTCGGCGTACATTTCCGCGGTGTCGATCAGGCTCATGCCCAGTTCGATGCCCTGGCGCAGTGCCGCGACTTCTTCCGTGTGCCGTGAACGGTCTTCGCCCATCTGCCAGGTCCCCTGGCCGATGACCGGGACCCTGGCGCCAGCCAGTTCAAGCGTGCGCATGCAAACCTCCTTTATGAATGCCGATGGTTGTTTCAGTGGGCAGCAGAATAGTCCATCGGTTCCGCCGCAGGCGGTGATCTCTTGAGCTGCAGCCTGCCGGTGATCGATTGCTCTGTGCCGATACTGCACTTTTTCGAAATGTCCGGCTCTATCCATGGCAGCCTGCGGCGATCCCCACCGCCGGCCCATGCCCAAGTCCAAGAACCCATGGCTCGAGTTTCACCCGCAATCACCACAAAAATCCGCCGTCATTGCCTGCTGCTGGCAGGTCTGTCGATGTTCTTCGTCACCGGATGCAGCCAACAGCAGGGCGGCGACATCATCAACCAGATGCGCGAAGGCAAACCCCAGGAGTTCCTGCAAACCAGCGTCGACCGCATGGCCACGCTGACCATGCGCGACAACCTCGACAGCCTTTACCTGCTGATGAGCAAGCTCTACCTGCGTAACCCCGATGAGCTGAAAAAATCCGGTTTCCTCGATGCCCGTACCGCCGGCAAGCAAGTGCGTATGGCCATTGAGATGCAGGAGCCATTACCGACCCTGGGCGGCAAAAAGGACCTCGCGGCCCTGCGCTTTGCCATGAGCCCGGAGTTTCTCGGCGACCGGGTCGGGGCGTTCATCTATGCCATCGGCAGCATGCTGGTGACCGCCCATGGCAATCGCCTGGAGTTCTACATGACCGATACGATCAACCCGGTATTCGTCAGCAATGCCGCGCGCAACATCGAGATCGCCACCTGGATCCTCAGCCAGCGACAGAACAAAGAAGGCCAGCCCTTGCTGTTCTCCAACGAAATCTCGGAGGAGGGCAGCAACCTGAGCTTTGCCGTCGAGTTCGGCAAGATCGTCGCCCGGCTGGACCTGCTGACCCAGATGCTCGACGAACGCTACCGGCGCATCGGCCTGAACTATGCGCAGAGCCTGCTGTTCCTGAATTTCCTGCCGGTGCAGTGAATCCAGTACGAAACCCTGTGGGAGCGGGCTTGCTCGCGAAAGCGGTGTATCAGCCACACAAATAGTGACTGACACGACGCCTTCGCGAGCAAGCCCGCTCCCACAGGGTGGCATGACACTTCAGGGCATAAAGATAGATCGCATCGATATAACTTGTTATAAGAAATATCGCTATGCTGCGGTCCAGATTTCCCCTGCGATCTTTGTGGAAGTATTCATGGATTTAGTGAACATCGGATTGGTCGTTGCCGGGCTGGTCGTCGGCTTCATCGTCGGTATGACTGGCGTGGGTGGCGGGTCGCTCATGACGCCGATCCTGTTAGGGTTCGGCATCAACCCGGCGACGGCGGTCGGTACCGATCTGCTGTACGCCGCCATCACCAAATCCAGCGGTGTACTGGTTCACCGCAAGAACAACAACATCGACTGGGCGATTACCGGCTGGCTGACCTTGGGCAGCGTGCCGGCGGTGGTGTTGACGCTGTGGTTCCTCAGTACCCTGCACAGCGCCCCCGAGGCGATGAACGCGATCATCAAGCAGGCCCTCGGTTTTGTGTTGTTTGCCACGGCACTGGCGATCCTGTTCAAGAAGCGCCTGCTCGACTTCGCCCACAAACGTGCGGGCGGCAACTACAACCCCAGCGGATTGCGCTTGAACGTGATGACGGTCATCACCGGGCTGGTCCTTGGCACCATGGTCGCGCTGACGTCCATCGGCGCCGGCGCACTGGGCACCGTGGCACTGTTCATTCTCTATCCGATGCTGCCGACCCGCCGCCTGGTGGGGACTGAAATCGCCCACGCCGTGCCGCTCACCCTGGTCGCGGGCCTTGGCCATGCCAGCATGGGCAACATGGATTGGCACGTCCTGGGTTACTTGCTGGTGGGCTCGTTGCCGGGGATTTACCTGGGCAGCCACCTGACCGGGCGCATCTCCGACGAACTGCTGCGCCCTTGCCTGGCGACCATGCTGTTGTTGATCGGCTACAAACTGGCGTTCTGATTCAAGCCGCCACGCCAGCTTCATTCGCGGGTGAATATTTCCAGCAGATGCCCGTCCGGGTCATCGAAATACACCCGCCGTCCTCCCGCGAAATCATTGATCTCCCTCAGTCGCTGCTTGCCCGGGTCGGCCCACCATGGCTGACCGTTGGCTTGCAGGCGTGCGAAGGCTGCATCGAAATCCTCGTCGCCCATCAAGAATGCGTAGTGCTGAGACGCTATCGGCGGGTCGTTGTCGTAGAAATCCAGTGACACGCCGTTATCCAGTTTGACGATCAGCATGGGCCCGAAGGGCTGCGGCGCGGGCAGGCCAAGGAGGCAGGCCAGGAAATTCGCCGAAACCTGCTTGTCCCGGCACCAGACGATGGTGTGGTTCAACTGAGTGCTCATGGGCCAGTCCTCACGACGGATCAGGCAGGTTGTCATGAGTCTTCAGATTAGCCCAGCCTGTTGCGCAATGACCGCCCTGACCTAAGCTTGGGGCAAGGCGAAAAATATTTGCGGTACGTCACCCGGAACGATCGCCGCGATGCGCAATCATTAGAGCGTGGATATCAAAAGGAGATGCGCATGCTCATCAGGTCACTGACCCTGGCTACTTTGCTGGCGATTGCCGGCACCTCGTTCGCCGCTGATGGCGACTCACCGCTGGACATGGACAAGGGCAGGGCCCGGCCACTGATCGTCATCGCGCCGAGCACGGTTGATCCGATCTGGGTCAGCCTGAAAAAGTCGCTGGATGAGCCGGCCAATCGCAAGGGTTTCACCGACCGCAACATGGTGCTCTACACCGTACTCAACCTGATGGGCCAGCGCGACGGCAAAGACCTCGGGCCACAAGACACGGCGGCGCTGATCCGCTCGCTCAAGCTGGGTGCCGGCGCCAAGACCAAGGTGATTCTGGTCGGCAAGGACGGCGAAAAGAAACTTGAACAATCGGAGGCCATCAAACTGGACGAGATTTTCAGCGCTGTCGATCAGTTGCCGGCGGCCGAAAAAGAATTTACCGCGACCGTGGCCGCTCCCGTCGCTGAAGCCGAGCCGGCGGCCAAGGGCGCCAAAGGTACAAAACCTGGCAAACCGGCCAAGCCCGCCAAGCCGCCTGAAATGCCGGATGATTGAACCGACACTGAATTCTGGTGGTGAGCAGAGGAATCAGGTGCTATTGGGCAAGGGCACTCAGTATCTGATGAGCGATCCTGACCCGCTGCGCATTGGGATAATTCTTGTTGGCCAGCATCACAATACCGATGTCCTTCGATGGCACGTACGCCACATAAGCCCCAAAACCTCCGGTTGAACCTGTCTTGTTGATCAGCACGTCCTGCGGCTGCGCTTGTGGCGGGTTCAGCCACTGGACTTCATGGGCTTGCATGGCCATTGGCGTGGAGTTGCCGTCCAGCAAGCGATCCAGTGTGATCGGGTAGCGATACATCTCCCAGCCCAGGCCCTGGGTCATATCGCCAACGGTGTAGTAACCGCTATGGGTCAAGGCGATGGCTTGCTGCAATGGCTTTTCCAGAGACGCCGGTTTCATGTTCGCGGCGGCATAGCCCAGCAAATCCGCGGCGCTGGTTTTCACCCCGTACGCCTCTGAATCCAGCGCACCCGGAGTGACCCGTACCGGTTTGCCGTCCTTGTTGTAGCCCTGGGCGTACAGCGTCATCTGATCCTGCGGCACATGCACATAGGTGTGCTTGAGGCCCAGTTTCGGCAGCAGGGTTTTCTCCATCAGGTCATCGAACGGCTGGCCCATGCTTTGCGCCGCGAGGTAGCCGAACAGGCCCAGGCTGGGGTTCGAATACAGTCGGTGGCTGCCGGGGGCGTAGAGCGGTTTCCATTGTTTGTAGTAGCCGAGCATCTTGTCGGCAGAATCATATTCAGAGGGGAACTGCAGGGGCAGGCCGCCGGCGCTGTAGGTACCCAGTTGCAGCACGCTGATGTGGTCGAACGCACTGCCGCGCAAGGCCGGCAGGACCTGGCTGGCCTTGTCCGACAGCGACAGCTTGCCCGTGGCCTGGGCGTAGGCGGCGAGGGTGGCGGTGAAGGTTTTACTGACGGAGCCGATCTCGAACAGGGTGTCTTGGGTGACGGGGTTGCCGGTTTCTTTCGAGGCGACGCCATAGTTGAAGTAATGCGCCTGGCCGTTGACGGTGACCGCCACGGCCATGCCGTTGATACCCTCGGCTTGCATCACCGGTTGTACAGCGGCGTTCACCACTGTCTCGATTTGATCCTGTGCCACGCATTGGCCTGCGGCGACTATCGCCATGCAAGCGGCGATGGTTTTCAGCCTGTCCATGTTGGTTTCATCCGTCGTTGATTCAGTTGCGCGTCATTTTAGGGCGTGAAGCGCCATGCTCCGAGCGCTTTTTAAAATCGGCCGCCAACAGGCGGCCCGCGCAACCGTTGATTCAACGCACCAGGCACGGCCGCTTGTTATCGAACTTCCAGCCGGGAATCAGGAACTGCATCGCCACGCTGTCATCCCGGGCCCCCAGGCCCATGCCTTTGTAGAGTTCATGAGCTTTGGCGACCTGATCCATGTCCAGTTCCACCCCCAGCCCCGGTTTCTGTGGAACCTGCACGCAGCCGTCGACGATTTGCAGTGGGGCCTTGGTCAGGCGCTGGCCGTCCTGCCAGATCCAGTGGGTGTCGATGGCGGTGATCTCGCCCGGCGCGGCCGCCGCGACATGGGTGAACATGGCCAGGGAAATGTCGAAGTGGTTGTTGGAGTGCGAACCCCAGGTCAGGCCCCATTCGTGGCACATCTGCGCCACGCGCACCGAGCCCTGCATGGTCCAGAAGTGCGGGTCGGCCAGTGGAATGTCGACCGACTGCAACTGGATCGCGTGACCCACTTCCCGCCAGTCGGTGGCGATCATGTTGGTCGCGGTTTTCAGGCCCGTGGCCCGGCGGAACTCGGCCATGACTTCGCGTCCCGAGTAACCGTTTTCCGCCCCGCACGGGTCTTCGGCATAGGCCAGCACGCGGTGCTGATCGCGGCACAGGCGGATGGCTTCTTTCAGTGACCAGGCGCCATTCGGGTCGAGGGTGATGCGCGCATCGGGGAAGCGTTCGGCGAGGGCCGTGACCGCTTCGATTTCGGCGTCGCCGCTGAGCACGCCGCCCTTGAGCTTGAAATCCTTGAAGCCATAGCGAGCGTGGGCCGCCTCGGCCAGGCGCACCACCGTGTCGGCGGTCATGGCTTTCTCGTGCCGCACGCGGAACCAGTCGTTGTCGGCGTCCGGTTCGCTGCGGTAGGCGAGGTCGGTTTCGTTGCGATCGCCGACATAAAACAGATAGCCGAGCATTTTCACTTCATCGCGCTGCTGGCCTTCGCCGAGCAGGGCAGCCACCGGTACGTCCAGGTGCTGGCCGAGCAAGTCGAGCAATGCGGCTTCCAGGCCGGTGACGGCGTGAATGGTGATGCGCAGGTCGAAGGTCTGCAAACCGCGACCACCGGCATCGCGGTCGGCGAAGGTCTGGCGCACCTGATTGAGGATCTTCTGGTAGGTGCCGATTGGGCTGCCGACCACCAGGCTTCGCGCGTCTTCCAGGGTCTGGCGGATGCGCTCGCCCCCCGGCACTTCGCCGACACCGGTGTGCCCGGCGTTGTCCTTGAGGATCACGATGTTGCGGGTGAAAAACGGGCCGTGGGCACCGCTCAGGTTGAGCAGCATGCCGTCGTGGCCGGCCACCGGAACAATCTGCATGCTGGTGATGATCGGGGCCTTGGCGATTTCTTGTGCAGTCATTTTTTTATCCTTTCAGGCGTGACGTGGCGCAGCTTTGGCCGATTCGACGGCAGGCGCGGATTTGGGTTTGTTGCGGGCGGCAAACACGATGATGGCGGCGATGATCGAGGTCGCGGCCAGGCCGTACAGTCCGCCCTGAATGGAGCCGGTGCGTTCTTCCAGCAGACCGAATGTGGTCGGTGCAACGAAACCGCCGAGGTTGCCCACCGAATTGATCAGCGCGATGACGCCAGCGGCAATGCGCGCATCCAGGTAGGCCTGGGGAATCGGCCAGAACAGCGACGAGGCCGATTTGAAGCCCAGTGCGGCAAAGCAGATGGCGACAAAGGCGAAGATCGGCCCGCCGGTGGTGGACATGAACATCCCGGCCGCGGCGATCAGCAAGGCGGTGGCGACCCAGGCTTGCTGGTGTTTCCATTTGCCCGACAGGGAAGCGAAGGCGTACATGCCGACAATCGACAGCAACCACGGGATCGAGTTGAACAACCCGACCTGGACATCGCTCAGGTCGCCCATCTTCTTGATGATGCTCGGCAGCCAGAAGGTCGCGGCGTAGATGGTCAACTGGATGAAGAAGTAGATCAGGCAGAACAGGATGATCTGGCGATCCTTGAGCAATTTGCCCAGCGACGGTTTGATCGGCGTGGCGGCTTCCCGGGCCAATTGTTCGTCGTCGATGGCCTTGACCAGCGCGTCCTGCTCTTCGCGACTCAGCCATTTGGCGTCGTGGGGTCTGGAGTCCAGCCAGAACCAGACGAACACGCACAACCCGACCGAGAACATCCCCTCGATGAAGTACATCCATTGCCAGCCGTGCATGCCCAGGCCGTTGATTTGCAGGAGCAGCCCGGACAGCGGGCCGGAGATCAACGAGGCAATCGCCGAGCCACTGAGGAAGATGGCAATCGCCTTGCCGCGCTCCACGCCGGGCAACCAGCGGGTGAAGTAGTAGATCACCCCGGGAAAGAAACCGGCTTCGGCCACGCCCAGCAGAAAACGCAGGATGTAGAAGTGGGTTTCGTTCTGGATGAACGCCATGCCCGCGGCGACCAGGCCCCAGGTCAGCATGATCCGCGTCAGCCAGATGCGTGCGCCGACTTTCTGCAGAAGGATGTTGGAGGGCACTTCGAACAGTGCATAACCGATGAAGAACAGACCGGCACCCAGGCCGTAGGCGGCCGCGCCAATACCCAGGTCGTGTTCCATGTGGGTGCGGACGAAACCGATGTTCACGCGATCAATGTAATTGACGATGAACATGATGACGAACAGCGGCAAGACGTGACGTTTGACTTTGGCGATGGCGGACTTCAGCGCTGAATTGGCGTCGTCGTGCATCCCGGAGATGGATGTATTCACTGCGTTTTCTCCCACTCGTTATTTTTATGCGGGGTGAAGCTGGGTGTTGCGTTGTTGCTAGATATCATACAACTAGATTTTTTCATCGCGCAACCACGTTCGTCCAACAAAATAGCGCTTTTGCTGGGATTGTTTATTCTATTGGTGGTGCTGGATGGCCTTTCGGGTGGCTCAATATGGGCGTTTTGTTGAGTGTTGTCATACAAGTTTGGCGAGATTTTTCAGGATTCCCGCCCGGCGCGGTGCTACGATTCGATAGCCCTGATTTCGGACACGCCCATGCAAGAAGACCTCGAAGTACCCGCCCGCAAGCGCAGCCACAACCTGGCCCATGACCTGGTGGAGAAACTGACCCAGCGCATCCTGCTCGGCCAGATGTTGCCCGGCGACAAGTTGCCGTCGGAGAACACCATCGTTCAGGAACACGGGGTCAGTCGCACGGTGGTGCGAGAGGCGATCTCGAAGTTGCAGGCCTCGGGGCTAGTGGAGACCCGGCACGGCATTGGCACGTTCGTGATCGAGCGCGCACCGGAGCAGGGGCTGCGGCTGAATGTCGATACCGCGTTGGGGGTGCGCAGCATTCTGGAGTTGCGCATGGGCCTGGAAACCCAGGCGGCGGCGCTGGCGGCAACGCGCCGCACCGATCTGCAACTGGCGCAGATGCGTGAAGCGCTGGACGACTATCAAAGCCTGCTGGCCAACAACGACAGCTGTGTCGAAGCGGACCGGCGTTTTCATCTGCTGATCGCCGAAGCCACCGGCAACGTATGCTTCACCGAAATCATGCAGCACCTGGGCAGTGCGATGATCCCACGCACCCGGGTCAATGCCGCCGAGCGTGGCGCGGTGGACTTGAGCAAGCTCGGTCAGTTGGCCAACCTGGAGCACGAGGCGATTCTCAACGCCATCAAGCGCCAGGACCCGGACGCGGCGCGGGCGGCAATGTGGCTGCACCTGACTAACAGTCGTGACCGGTTTTCGGCTAGTTGAGGTTGGCTGTTTTTCAGTGACACCGAGTCATCGTTCTTCGCGAGCAAGCCCGCTCCCACAGGTTTTGAGTCGTGCTCAAGAACCGCGGCAAACATAAAACCCTGTGGGAGCGGGCTTGCTCGCGAAGGCGTCAGTCCAGGCAGCAAAATACATGGATCAGACCCGAGCAGCTTGAACAACCACAGCCCGCCGCTCCAGATTCAACGCCAGCACACTCACCAACACCACCAGTCCCCCGACCACGATCATCAATGTCGGCCGCTCGCCAAGCGCATAGGACGCAATGACCATCGCCGTTGGCGGCGTCAAATACAGGGTCATCGTCGCCCGGCTCAAATCGACATGCGCCAGCACATAGGCCCAGGCCAGGTACGCCAGGGCGCTGGGGAATATCCCCAGGGCAATCACCGCAAACTGCACGCGCATCGGCGCCACGGCGACTTGATCCATCAGGCCAGGCAAGAAAACCAGCAACAGCGCCGTGCCGGACCACACCGTGTAACACACCAGCGTCAAGCCGTCGTAACGCCCGGTGTGATGCTTTTGCAGGGCAAAGTAGAGACTCCAGGACACCGCCGCCAGCAGGATCAGCAAGCCGTGGGCGTCAATGCTGCCCAGGCCATGATCGCCGGCCACCACAATCACCACGCCCAACAACCCGAGCAGCACACAACCCCAGCGCCACAGGCTCACCTGATCCTTGAACACGAAGCGCGCGATCAGTGTGCTGAACAGCGGCGTGGTCTGCGCCAACACGCTCGAAGCACCTGCGCTGACACCCTGCTGTCCGAAGTTGATCGCCACGTGGTGCAGGCTTACCGCGAAGAAACCCAGGCCGAACATCAGCGGTAAATCTCGCAGGCTCGGCAGGCGAATGCCCTTGAACATCGCGACCACGGCCATGAACACAGAGGCCAGCAGGAAGCGCAAGAGCGCCAGATGCACGGGGTCGTAGGCCTGCAGGCCGATATGGATGCCGGTCGGGGAATAGCCCCAGCACGCCACGACAAACGCCATGGCCAGAATGATTTTCCAAGGTGAAACGGGGGAGGGTGTGAGCGGCTTCATGGTCGTGCACCTGTGGGCGGATGCACCGAGTATCAGAAAGCGGATCGTTCGCCACAACTGACTTATAATGCTCAAACCGTTCACTATTGGTGATGTATGGAGCTGGCACAGATTCGCATGTTCAAGACCGTCGCCGACGTCGGCAGCATCGCCCGCGCCGCCGAGCTGTTGCATTGCGTGCCGTCGAACATCACGGCCCGGATAAAGGCCCTGGAGGCCGAACTGGGTGTCGCGCTGTTTCTGCGTGAGGGCCGAGGGCTGCGCATCAGCCCGTCGGGGCAAACCTTCCTGGCCTACGCCTCGAAAATTCTTGCCCTCACTGCCGAGGCCAAGCGTGCGGTCGACCCTTTGGCCGAGCCCTCGGGGCCGTTGCGCATCGGGGCCATCGAGTCGTCGGCCACCGGGCGATTGCCGCGCCTGCTGGCGAAATTCCACAAGCGTTTCCCGCAGGTGGCGCTGGAGCTGACCACCGGCTCCTGGGGACAGTTGCTCGACGACACACTCAACCACAAGCTCGACGGCGCCATCGTGGCGGTGGATGTCGAGCGTTCGCACCTCAAGCGCACGCCGATGTACCGCGAAGAGCTGCTGCTGATCGCCTCGACCTCCCTGGGGCCGCTGCGGGACGTCAGCGATTTGCAGGACCAGACCGTGTTCATGTGGCCCCAGGGCTGTCCGTACCGGGCGGCGCTGGAGCATTGGCTGTTGCGACAGGGCCAGGCGCTGCCGATTGTCAGCCTGGCCAGTTATGGCGCGATTGTCGGTTGCGTCAGCGCCGGGGCCGGCGTGGCGCTGGTGCCCAAAGGCGTGTTCGACCAATACGCCAAAGGCGCGGGGTGCGCGGGGTTTGAATTCCCCGAACTGACCGCCGTCGACAACCTGTTTTACTGGCACGAAAACGCCGGGGTGCACCCGGCGCGTGAGGCGTTTGTGGCGATGCTTCGCGAAGAGTTTGCCTGACGCAGAACCTGTGGGAGAACCTGTGGGAGCGAGCTTGCTCGCGATGACGGAGTGTCAGTCGCTAACAATTTTGACTGATACACCGCTATCGCGAGCAAGCTCGCTCCCACAGGTGTTTTGTGTGTAGTTGAAGATCAGTTCGCGTTCACATCCCGCATCAACAACCCAAACTCCAGATCCACCGCATCCGGTATCGGCAAATACACCGTATGCCCATCCCCCGGCGCAACCTCGATCGCTTCGCCCTTGGCGTTTTGCAACTGATGCAGATCGAAGTGGAAGTTGCCCTTGGGCGTCATCAGCTCCATGTGATCGCCCAGGCCGAAACGGTTCTTCACCTTGACCTCGGCCAGTCGATCCCGGCGCTGGCCGGTCAACTCACCGACAAACTGCTGGCGCTCCGAGACCGAGCTACCGTTCTGGTAGTTCTGGTACTCGTCATGCACATGGCGGCGCAGGAAACCTTCGGTGTAGCCGCGCTGGGCGAGGGATTCCAGGTCGGTCATCAGGCCGCGGTCGAAGGCCCGGCCCGCCACCGCGTCGTCGATGGCGCGGCGATAAACCTGGGTGGTGCGCGCGCAGTAAAAATGGGATTTGGTCCGGCCTTCGATTTTCAGCGAGTGCACGCCCATGTGGGTCAGGCGTTCGACGTGCTGCACGGCGCGCAGGTCCTTGGCGTTCATGATGTAAGTGCCGTGTTCGTCTTCGAAGGCCGGCATCTGTTCGCCGGGACGATTGGCCTCCTGCAACAGGAACACCTGCCCGGTAGGCGCGCCGATACCCAGGGTCGGTTCGGGATCGAATGCCTGCACGATCTCGCCGAGCTGGTTTTCCGTGGCCGGTTGCGCTGAATATTTCCAGCGACAGGCATTGGTGCAACTGCCCTGATTGGCGTCACGCTTGTTCATGTAGCCCGACAGCAGGCAGCGCCCGGAATAGGCCATGCACAACGCGCCGTGCACGAACACTTCCAGTTCCATGGCCGGCACTTGCTCGCGGATCTCGGCGATTTCTTCCAGCGACAGCTCCCGGGACAGGATGATCCGGCTCAAGCCTTGCTGCTGCCAGAACTCTACGCTCGCCCAGTTCACCGTATTGGCCTGCACCGAAAGGTGCACCGGCATCTGCGGGTAATGCCGGCGCACCAGCATGATCAGGCCGGGGTCGGACATGATCAACGCATCCGGCGCCATGGCGATCACCGGTTCAAGGTCCTTGAGGAAGGTCTTGAGCTTGGCGTTGTGCGGCGCGATGTTCACCACCACGTAGAAGCGCTTGCCCTGAGCCTGGGCCTCGCGAATGCCAAGGGCCAGGTTGGCGTGGTCGAATTCGTTGTTGCGCACCCGCAGGCTGTAGCGCGGCTGGCCGGCGTACACGGCATCGGCGCCGTAGGCGAAGGCGTAACGCATGTTTTTCAGGGTGCCGGCGGGGGCGAGCAGTTCTGGCGCGGTGAGGTTCATGGCAGTGTCGGTCGCAAAAGCCGCACAGGGTAAATGCCCTGTGCCAAGGGTTTATTGACCTGGATCTATGCTTTATTCGCGAACGGAGGGCACTCGTGCGAGCCGTGGCGGCCTAAGCATCAGGACGTACCTTTTCGTCCGGGCAGACTGGCATGGATCGGATATGAACGAAGAAACCCTGAAAGACAGGTCGCTGACCGTCCTGCTGGCTCTGGTGAGCATTGCTTTCGTCTGGATTCTGCTGCCGTTCTACGGCGCTGTGTTCTGGGCGGTGATCCTCGGCATCCTCTTTGCTCCGCTGCAACGGCGGCTGCAACTGAAGTTCGGCTGGGAGCGCAACTTCACGTCGCTGCTCACCCTGAGCATCTGCCTGTTGATCGCGATCCTGCCGGTGATAGTCCTTAGCATCTTCCTGGTCCAGGAGGGGACCGCGCTCTACAAGAGCATCGAAAGCGGGGAGCTGGACATCGCGGGGTATGTGGCGCAGTTCAAGCACAGCCTGCCGGTGTATTTCCAACACCTGCTGGACCGCTTCGGCATGGGTGAATTGAACGGGCTACGTGAGAAAATCATCAAGAGTGCGATGACCGGCAACCAGTTCTTCGCCACCCAGGCGTTCAGTTTTGGCCAGGGCACGTTCGAGTTCATCGTCAGCTTTTTCATCATGCTGTACCTGCTGTTCTTCTTCCTGCGCGACGGTGCCGAACTGGCGCGCAAAGTGCGTGCAGCGGTGCCGTTGCAGGAACAGCAGAAACGCCGTTTGCAGCTCAAGTTCAATCGTGTGGTGCGGGCCACGGTGAAAGGCAACCTGCTGGTGGCGATCACCCAAGGCGCACTGGGCGGTCTGATCTTCTGGTTCCTGGACATTCCCAACGTATTGCTCTGGGCGGTGTTGATGGCGTTTCTGTCGCTGCTGCCGGCGGTGGGGGCGGGAATCGTCTGGGTGCCGGTGGCGGCGTTTTTCCTGTTCACCGGGGCGATCTGGCAGGGCGTGGTGCTGGGATTGTTTGGGGTCTTTGTGATCGGGCTGGTGGACAACCTGCTCAGGCCATTACTGGTGGGCAAGGACACCAAAATGCCGGACTACATGATCCTGGTCTCGACCCTCGGCGGACTGGCGATTTTCGGGCTGAACGGCTTTGTCATCGGCCCGTTGATCGCGGCCCTGTTCATGTCGAGCTGGGCCATTTTCATTGAAACCAAACCGCGGGTGCAGCTGCCTTAGGCGTTGAGCCTGCCGGACTGGCCGGTGCCGATGCGTTGCGACAGTTCCCGGGCGGCGGGCAGCGAAGTGAGCGGGCCGCTGATCTGCACCCCGTCCTGCACCAGATACCAGCAGGCGAGCATGCCCAGCTCTCTGAGCGGTGCGGGGACGGCGCTGCCGATAACGGACATGATCTGAACCTTGGACATGACAAGTACCTCCATCAATCTGTGGAGTTACTTTAAGGTCCGGGTGCCTTGAGGGGTAATCAACGCTTTCGATAGTGGTCATTGATGCCAGAGGGGGCAAACGACCGTTGGTCGGTCAGCTGACCACCTGGTCGAGCATATGAACCACTTCCTGCTCGTTGAGCAGGCCCTTGCGCACCAGGCTTTGGGTCAGCAGCGAGAGAAACTTGGCGCTGCGATGACCTTCCAGGTGCTTGAGTTCGGTCAGTGCGTTGTACACCTTGCTGGAGGTGCACAGACCGACGATGCGGTGCGGGTTTTGCGTTGGCATGTGGTCGTCCTTGTTGTTATCAACTTGTTTTCGACGGACAGCACTTAGCTTGCGGAACTGTCATGACAAAAATATGACCGTTTTTTTTCCGCAGGGCAGAAATCGGGTCGAGTCCATCTTGCCCATTTCTGCCGCGGGCACTGTCCCGATAGCGACCTTGGCGAGATTTATCCAGACCTGCACCGACAAACGGGCATAAAAAAGCCCCGCTGTTTCAGCGGGGCTGGATGAGTTCGTTACCAGCGGCCGTAGCGAGGGCCGTAGTAGCCACGGGGTGGACCGTAGTAACCACGGGGTGGGCCGTAGTAAACCGGGGCCGGGCGGTAGTAGATCGGTTGTTGCACGTAGACCGGGGCCGGCTGGTAGTAAACCGGAGGTGGTGGTGCGTAATAAACCGGCGCGGGCTGGTAGTAGACCGGTTGCGGCGCGACATAAACCGGGCGGTTGGCGTTGATCAGAGCCGAGCCGACGATGGCAGTACCGACGATCGCTCCGAATACCGCCGCATCATTACCACCACCACCATGGGCTTGCGCCTGTCCTGCGATAGCGAGGGCGCCGATCAGAAAGGCTACTGTGGAGACTTTACGGATCATGATAGTTCCTCGGTTCTTCAACCCGGTGCTTGTGTCTGCAATAGACCCAAGGATTGTCGCGGGGATACTTCTAAGACAGCGTTTTTTCGAAAAACAGCACGGCCGCGAGGTAAATTTTGTGTAAGGTCTGTAGCGACTTTTTTACCGACCCGTGTAAGCCGGCGCTAACACAATTACATGATCGATCAGAACCGGATGGAGGGCTAATCCCGTCCATCCGAAAGTGCACTTGAAGGAGCTTGCCCATGCAGATGAACCCCAACAAAGACACCCAGCTGTGCATGTCCCTTTCAGGACGTCCCGGGAACTTTGGCCTGCGTTTTCACAATCATCTGTATGAACAGCTGGGCCTGAACTTTTACTACAAGGCCTTTGCCAGCCAGGACCTGACGGGTGCCGTTGCCGGCATTCGCGCCCTGCGGATTCGTGGCTGTGGCGTGTCGATGCCGTTCAAGGAAGCCTGCATTGCCCTGGTGGATGAACTCGATGCATCGGCCGCCGCCATTCAATCGATCAACACCATCGTCAACACCGACGGTCATCTCAAGGCCTACAACACCGACTACATCGCCGTTGCCCAGCTGCTGGAAAAACACCAGGTGCCCAAGGACTCGACCTTTGCCTTGCGCGGCAGTGGTGGCATGGCCAAGGCCGTGGCGAGTGCCTTGCGCGATGGCGGCTATGAAAACGGCCTGATCGTAGCCCGCAATGAGCGCGCCGGGCAGGCGCTGGCGCAGTCTTTGGGGTATGAGTGGCAGGCCGAGCTGGGGAGTCGTCGCCCGCAGATGCTGGTCAATGTCACCCCGATCGGCATGACGGGAGGACCGGAGGCCGATCAACTGGCCTTTGAGCCGGACGTGATCGAAAAAGCGGAAACTGTCTTCGATGTGGTGGCGATTCCCTCGGAAACACCGCTGATCGTGCGTGCTCGTGCCGAAGGCAAGCGGGTCATCACCGGGCTGGAAGTGATCGCGATCCAGGCACTGGAGCAATTTGTGCTCTATACCGGTGTACGGCCGACAGACGAGCAATTCCAGAAGGCAGTGGCGTTCGCCCGAAGCTAGGAGGTGTCCATGCATCCGCCCATTCTCAATCTGGATTCGGTCGAACTTGAACCGCTGCCCGAAGCGTTTGCGCCGAGCGGTGAAACCGCCGGGCGCTATCAACAGCGCCTGGCCCGAGTCGGTCAGCAACTGGGGGCGCAAAAGCTGGGTTATCGCTTGTATGTGCTGGAGCCAGGCATGCGCGGCAGCCCGTTTCACAGTCATCGGGTCAATGAAGAAATGTTCTACGTCGTGGCCGGGGAAGGGCAAGTCCGCCTGGGATCCGAACGTTTTCCGATCCGTGCCGGTGATGTGATCGCCTGTCCACCGGGTGGGCCTGAAAAAGCGCACCAGATCATCAATACCAGCAACGGCGAGTTGCGGTACCTGGCCGTCAGCACCCAGCAATCACCGGAGATCTGTGAATACCCGGATTCCGGCAAATACGCCGTGATGGATGACTTCAAGGTGGATGCCGAGGGTAATGCTTCGGGTTTTGTTGCGGTGGCCCGGCAGGCGGACGGGGTGGATTACTGGGACGGCGAATAGTCGAAAACACCGCGAACCCCCTGTGGGAGCGGGCTTGCTCGCGAAGACGATGGTCGACTCAGCATTGATGTCACTGACAGTCCGCCATCGTCGGAACGCCGCCCGGAGCAAGCTCGCTCCCACAGGTTTTGTGTCGGTCACCAATGCCAAGCCAGTCCACGACCCACATTGGGATCTCTGCAGCCTGATTATTCGAGCCGAGCCAGCCTTTCTTCCAACGCCGCAATCCGTGCTTCCAGTTCTTCGATCCGTTCAACCGAAACCCCGTTGTTGCCACGTTCGGCCGGGTTGTTCCTTGCCGCCATGATCGCTTCGATATCCGCCGGGTCGCCAAGGGCGTGGGTGTATCGGTCTTCGCGCTGGCCAGCCTGACGCGGAATCAGCACGGCCAGGCCCCGGGCAATCAAGCGTTCGAGTTGATGCACTACCTGTTCGGCATCTTCGAACTCATGCATGCGGCCGCTGCGGGTCAGCAGTTCATTGACGGTCTGCGGGCCGCGCAGAAACATCAGCCCGGTGAGGATCACCTGCGCCGGCACCAGTTCCAGGGCCTTGTCGACCTTGTGTTCCCAGCGGTCGGCGCGGCTGCCCATCACCAGTCTGGCGAAGCCGCGTCCTTCAAGGGCGCGCAGGCTCTGGCCGACCTGGCCCGGTGTCAGGTTCATCACCGGCTCGCGGCTGGTTTTCTGGTTGCAGGCAATCACCAGGGCATTGAGGGTCAGGGGATAGGTTTCCGGGCTGGTGGCCTGTTTCTCGATCAACGAACCCAGAATGCGGATTTCCGTACTGTTGAGCCGCGGCTCGTCGAAAGTCGTCTCTTGCTCAGTGCTCATGGTTCTGCATCCTTAGCCGATTCATGTTTTTCACTTGCGTAAGCGCACTTTGACATCGCCCGTTCGGACTAGGCAAGGCTAACGATTCTGCCTTCTCCTGCCGGCGCCAAACTTCATGCTCAAAGGGGTGTTGCGCCACGCGTGCCCCGCCAAACGAGCAGAAGGCGCCGCGATGGAGTTTGCATTCAGCGACGAACAGGAAATGATCCGCGCATCGGCCGAGGGCTTCCTCGCCGATGTCTCGGATTCTGCCGCCGTGCGTGCGGCAATGGTCAGCGAACGGGGTTTCGACGAAGCCCTCTGGCAGCGTCTGTGCCAGGAAATGTACTGGCCGGCCATTCATATCCCCGAAACCTATGGTGGCCTGGGCCTCGGCTTTGTCGAGCTGACGATCCTGCTGGAACAGATGGGCCGGCGCTTGCTGTGCTCGCCGTTTTTCGCCACCGCCTGCATGGCCACCCCAGCGCTGTTGCTGGCCGCCAATGAAGAACAGAAGCAGCGCTGGTTGCCGTCGATTGCCGACGGCAGCGTGACCGCAACGCTGGCGTTCAGCAGTGCCAACGGCTGGTCAGCCGACGACGTCCAGGCAACGGTGGTGGCTGAAGGCGACGGGTTCGTCCTCGACGGCACCCTCAAGCATGTGCTCGACGGCCATGGCGCCGACCTGTTGATCATTGCCGCACGACAACCCGGAACCACTGGCGAAACGGGCATCAGCCTGTTTGCCGTGAGCGCTGTACGCGCAGGCATCGAACGACAAATGCTGCCGACCATGGACCAGACCCGGCGCCAGGCGCGGATCCAACTCAAGGGCCTGTACCTTGAAGCCGATTGCCTGCTGGGTGAGTTCGGTCACGGCTGGCCGCATCTTGAACGTGTCCTGCAACTGGCTTGCATCGGTCTGGCCGCCGAGCAGACCGGCGGCGCGCAGCAGGTGCTCGACCTCAGCGTGGCCTACATGCAGGAACGCCAGCAGTTCGGGCGCCCGATTGCCAGTTTCCAGGCCCTCAAACACCGTGCCGCCGACATGATGCTGCAAGTCGAATGCGCCCGTTCGGCCAGTTACTACGCCGCGTGCGTGGCCCAGGAAGTCCTCGACCCGCAGGGCGATGCGCAAGTCGCCGCAGAACTACCGCTGGCGGCGGCGCTGGCCAAGGCGCAGTGCTCCGAAACCTACTTCTATTGCGCGTCCGAATCGATCCAGTTGCATGGCGGCGTCGGTTTCACCTGGGAATACGACCCGCACCTCTACTTCAAGCGCGCCCGCGCCAGCGAAAGTTTCCTCGGGCTACCGGCCTGGCATCGCGAGCGGATTGCTTCGGTGATTCTTGGAGAGCAGTCATGAAAATCAGTTTCAGCGAGCAGGACGAACGCTTCCGCCAGGAAGTGGCCGACTGGATGAGTGCCAACCTCTGCGGCGAGTTCGAAGCCCTGCGTTTTCGCGGCGGCCCGGGCGACGAGCACATGTTTCCCGAAGAGCGCAAAGCCTGGGAGCGCAAACTCGCCGAAGGCGGCTGGACCTGCGTCGGCTGGGCGCCGGAGCACGGCGGGCGCGGCCTGTCGATCACCCAGCAGGTGATCTTCAACGAGGAGTACGCCCGCGCCGGCGGCCCAGGCCGCATGGGCCATATCGGCGAAGGGCTGGCCGGGCCGACCATTGCCGCGTTCGGCACGCTCGAACAGCAACAGCGCTTTTTGCCGGGGATCGTCAGCGGTACATCGTTCTGGTGTCAGGGCTACTCAGAGCCGGGCGCCGGTTCCGACCTGGCCAACGTCAAGACCCGAGCGACGCTGGATGAGGCGACCGGTCAATGGCTGATCAACGGGCAAAAAGTCTGGACGTCCCTGGCCCACGAATCGGACTGGTGTTTTGTCATCGCCCGCACCGAGCCGGGCAGCGTCGGCCATCGCGGTCTGTCGTTCTTGCTGGTGCCGATGGCCCAGGCAGAAATCACCGTACGACCGATCGAGCAACTGACCGGCACCTCGGAATTCAACGAAGTGTTCTTCGACGATGCCAGCACCGACGCCAGCAACATCATCGGTGCGCCGGGCGAAGGCTGGAAGATCGCCATGGCGCTGCTGGGTTTCGAGCGGGGTGTGTCGACCCTCGGCCAGCAGATGCAGTTCCAGAACGAACTCAACGAAATTATCGCCATCGCCAAAGCCAATGGCGCCGACCGCGACCCGATCCTGCGTCAGCGCCTGGCCGAGGCCTGGAGCGGGCTGCGGATCATGCGCTACAACTCGCTGCGCATGCTCTCGGGTAGCCAGGACGGTTCGCTGCGCAAGGAGGCGACCATCTACAAGCTGTTCTGGTCGACCTGGCACGCCAGCCTCGGCAAGTTGGCGATGGACGTCCTCGGCGCCGAAGCGGAGTTGCTCGAAGCCGCGCCTTACCAACTGACCCGTTTACAGTCGCTGTACCTGTTCAGCCGCGCCGATACCCTCTACGGCGGCAGCAACGAAATCCAGCGCAACATCATCGCCGAGCGTGCCTTGGGCATGCCCAAAGAGCCGCGTCCGCGCGCCTGAAAGGAGAGAGTTCATGTCTGTACCTCAATATGTTGAAGGTCGCGGCCTGCTGCGCGGCAAGTCGGTACTGATCACCGCCGCCGCAGGCGCCGGGATCGGTTTTTCCGCCGCCGTGCGTGCCGCCGAGGAAGGCTGCCGCGCGCTGATGATCAGCGATATCCATGAAGGCCGGTTGGCCGAAGCGGTGCTGAAGATTCGCGAAACCACCGGGCTGCAACAAGTGTTCGGCCAGGTCTGCAACGTCGCCGACGAAGCCCAGGTGCAGCAACTGATCGCCTGCGCCGAGCGTGACCTGCAAGGCGTCGATGTGCTGATCAACAACGCCGGGCTTGGCGGCTCGCGGTTGCTGGTGGACATGGCCGACGAAGAGTGGAATCGGGTCATCGACGTGACGCTCACCGGCACCATGCGCATGACCCGCGCCATGCTGCCGAAAATGATGGAGCGGCGTGCCGGGGTGATCGTCAACAACGCCTCGGTGCTGGGCTGGCGTGCGCAGAAAGAACAGGCGCACTACGCCGCCGCCAAGGCTGGCGTGATGGCGCTGACCCGCTGCGCAGCGGTCGAGGCCGCCGACTACGGCATCCGCATCAACGCGGTCAGCCCGAGCATCGCCCTGCACGACTTCCTGCGCAAATCCGCGCCCCAGGCGGTGCTCGATCAACTGGCCGCCAATGAAGCCTTCGGCCGCGCCGCCGAAGTCTGGGAAGTGGCCAACGTGATGATGTTCCTGGCCAGCGACTACAGCTCCTACATGACCGGCGAAGTGTTGTCGGTGTCCAGCCAGAGGGCGTGACCATGCCACGTATTTTCGACACGCCGATGGCCTTGTTCGACGCCGTGGGCGAATCACTCGGCGCCAGTGACTGGCTGTTGCTGGAACAGGACCGCATCGACCGGTTCGCCGACGCCACTGGCGATCACCAGTGGATTCACGTCGATCCGGTCAAGGCTGCCAGCGGCCCGTTTGGCATCTGCATTGCCCATGGCTACCTGAGCCTGTCGCTGGTCAATCTGTTCCTGCCGCAGATCGTCGAGGTCCGTGGCCTGGCGATGGGCGTCAATTACGGCTGTGAGCGGGTGCGCTTCCCCTCGGTGGTGCGCGTCGGCTCGCGGGTGCGCGGCAGTGCGCAATTGATAGCGGTCGAGGAGGTCAAGGGCGGCGTGCAGGCGACCATCCGTGTCAGCGTCGAAATCGACGGCGAGGAACGCCCCGGCTGCGTGGTCGACACCATCAGTCGCTATTACCCGGCCTGACCTTCAACAGCATTTTCGAGGAATCCAGCATGAAAGAAGCCGTCATCGTTTCGACCGCCCGCACTCCGATCGGCAAAGCCTTTCGCGGTGCGTTCAATGACACCGAAGCGCCGCAACTGGGCGGCCACGTGGTGCGAGAAGCCGTGCGCCGTGCCGGCATCGAGCCGGGTGAAGTGGACGACGTGATCATCGGTGCCGCGGCGCAGCAGGGCACGCAGTCCTATAACCTGGGCCGCCTGTGCGCGATTGCCGGCGGCTTGCCGGCATCGGTTGCCGGGATGGCCGTCGAGCGCCAGTGCTCGTCGGGCCTGATGAGTATCGCCATGGCCGCCAAAGGCATCATGTGCGACGAAATCGACATCGCCGTGGCCGGTGGCCTGGAGTCGATTTCCCTGGTGCAGAACAAGCACAAGAACCTGTATCGCAATCAGTCGGCTTCGGTGATCGAACTGGACCCGCACGCCTATATCCCGATGATCGAAACCGCCGAGATCGTCTCCGCGCGCTATGGCATCTCCCGCGACGAGCAGGACGAATACAGCTACCAGAGCCAGTTGCGTACCGCACAGGCCCAGAGCGCCGGGCGCTTCGACCGGGAACTGGCGCCGCTGGCCAGCCGCAAGGCACTGTTCGACAAGGCCTCTGGCGAAACCAGTTATGAAACCGTCACCTTGCTGCGCGACGAGTGCAACCGCATCGACACCACCCTCCAGAGCCTGAAGGCGCTGGAGCCGGTGTGGCCGGGCGGTCAGTGGAGCGACAAGGGTCGTTTCATCACCGCCGGTAATGCCTCGCAGTTGTCCGACGGTGCGTCGGCCTCGGTGTTGATGAGCGCGAAAATGGCCGAGAAACGTGGCCTGGAACCGCTGGGGATCTATCGCGGCATGGCCGTCGCCGGCTGCAATTCCGACGAGATGGGCATCGGCCCGGTGTACGCCATTCCCAAGCTGCTCAAGCGCCACGGCCTGACCATGGACCACATCGGCCTCTGGGAATTGAACGAAGCGTTCGCCTGTCAGGTGCTGTACTGCCGCGACACCCTGGGCATTCCGGCCGAGCGCCTGAACGTCAACGGCGGGGCGATCTCCATCGGCCATCCGTTCGGCATGTCCGGGGCGCGGATGGTTGGCCACGCATTGGTCGAAGGTCAGCGCCGCGGTTTGCGTTATGTGGTGGTGAGCATGTGCATCGGTGGCGGCATGGGCGCTGCTGCTTTGTTCGAGGTGGTCTGAATGATCAGCGCACAACATATCCAGACGACCATGGCACGTTATGTGGAGCTGGTGGATGCCAGCGACATCGACGGCATCCTCGCGCTCTACGCCAATGACGCCACCGTTGAAGACCCGGTCGGCCACGCGCCGTTGCAGGGCATCGACGCCATCGCGCGCTTTTACCGTGAAGGACTGGGGGCGATGAAGGTCTCGGCGACCCGGACCGGCCCGGTGCGCGCGACGCTCAACGGTTGCGGCGCGATGCCGTTCCGGGTCGATATGGAGTGGGGCGGGCAACCGTGCTCGCTGCATGTGATCGACGTGATGGAGTTCGATGCAGACGGCAAGATCCGCTCGATGAAAGCCTTCTGGAGTGAGGTCAACGTGACAGCGCGAGGTGCAGTATGAATCTGGAGCAGCGGATCGCCCGCCTGGAAGCGCTGGAGGATATCCGCCAGCTAAAGCATCGCTACTTCAACGCCTGCGATCTCAAGCAGGTCGAGGTGATTGCCGACTGCTTTGCCGAAGGTGAAGTGTTGATCGATTACGGTCCGTTGGGGGTCTTTCGTGAGCGCGACAGTTTTGTCGCGCTGTACCGCGAACTGGCTTGCCATGAGCGGGTGATCGACCTGCATCACGGCGCCAACCCGGAAATCGAGGTGCTAAGCGAGGATCAGGCCGAGGGCCGTTGGGCCCTGTGGTATTTCAACCTGGATGGCGAGAGCGGGGCGACGCGGCAGTTGGGTGGCTTCTATCAGGACCAATACCAGCGTATCGCCGGCCAGTGGAAGATTGTCGCCACCCGTTTTGCCGCTCACTCGGAAGTGGCGCGTTCCTGAAGGCGGGTTTCGATCCGGTCGCAGCACAGCAGAGGTGGGAGCGGGCTTGCTCGCGAACGCGGCATTTCAGGCAACATCAATGTTGAATGTGCCGGCCCCTTCGCGAGCAAGCCCGCTCCCACAGGTTTTATGGTGAACCTGGTATTTGCGCACACCCCAATCCCCCTGTGGGAGCGGGCTTGCCCGCGAAGGCTGCGTGTCAGGCGACATCAATGTTGGATGTGCTGACAGCCATATCCGGATTCTGCGTCCGGCCGGTTTCGTAGTAAGCCTTGAGGTTTTCGGCAATCTGCTGCACGACCTTGTTGAAGGCCTTGGCCAGCAACCTCTCAAACAGCCTGCCACCGCGCAGGCTGTATCTCATTTGCAGGGTAATGCGCGTCGCGTTGCCTTCAGCTTGCAAGGCATAACTGAAACTCGCCTGGCGAAATGGAAAGGGCGAGTCATTGCCGCCCTTGTGCAACCGCAGCACGAACCCCGTGCCTTCCCTCCACTGCACTACGCTTTCATCCAGATACTGACCGCCCTTGCGCAACACCCGGCGACTGGCGCCGAGGCCTTCCGTTGCGCCTGGATGAAACTGGCAACCGGTCAGGCCCGGCACATAGTGCGGGGCGAGGCTCAGATCGCGCAGTTTGGCCCAGGTGGCTTGTTGCGTGAGGTTCAGTACAACGCTATGGCTGGCTACGGGCATGTCGAAAGTCTTCTTATGAATGGGATTGGGCCGCGTCGAGAAACGCCGGGCGTTCGCCCGCGCCATGCACCGCGATATCCGTGCCGCTGACGTAACGGGCCAGTTTCGAGGCCAGGTACAGGCACGTGTCGCCAATGTCCTCCGGGGTTGCCAGTCGTTGCAACGGGATGGTCGCCGCCACCCGGGCAATGCCCGCGTCGTCACCATAATGCATGGCCGCCTGCTCGGTGAGAATCAGCCCGGCAGTGACGGCGTTGACCCGCACCTTCGGCGCCCATTCCACCGCCAGCGAAGTGGTCAGGTTCAGCAGACCGGCCTTGGCCGCGCCATATGCGGCGGTGCCCGGGGAAGGGCGGGTGGCGCTGACGCTGCAGATGTTGATGATCGCGCCGCCGTCAGCCTGCGCCTGCATCACCTGGTTGGCCTGCTGGCACAGATTCAGCGGTGCGATCAAGTTCAAACGGATGATTGCCTCGCTGAAGCGCGGCGAAGCCGTGGCCGCGTCGGCATTCGGTGAGCCGCCAGCGTTGTTGACCAGCACATCGAGGCGACCGAAACGCTCGACGATTTGTGCGATCAAACGCCCGGACTGCTCGACGTCCCGCAGGTCGCAGGGCAGGAACAGCGCCTCGCGTCCGCCGCTGGCGGGCAAGGTTGGCGGGGCTTCGCGACCGCAGATCACCACCTCGGCGCCGCAGTCGAGGAAGCGCTGGCTGATGCCGCGACCCACACCTTTGCCACCGCCGGTGACCAGTACCACTTTGCCGCGAAAGTCCATCGGATCAAGCATGGGAATTCTCTTTTTGTCGCTCGGGAATGCCGTCGATGCTAGGTCGACCGTCTTTGTAGGCCAACGTCCGATGAGACTAGAGACTGTAGGAGCGAGCTTGCTCGCGAAGAACGTCTGGACAACGCGTTCAATCAGGCTGGGCGCGTTTTCGTTGACGTCCATCGCGAGCAAGCTCGCTCCTACAGGGGCGTAGTCCTGTCGGACGATGTTGGCGACCCGACCCCTCGGAATAATCCCGCTACAACAACAGGCCGGGAGGACACCTTATGGGCGCTTCAGCGCAAGGGCACTTCGTTACGCTGCCGGATGGTTTGCAGCTGCACTACAAAGACACCGGTAACGGCGAGCCGGTGATTTTCATCCATGGCAGCGGGCCGGGCGCCAGCGGTCACAGCAACTTCAAGCAGAACTACCCGGTGTTCGCCGAAGCCGGTTACCGGGTGATCGTCCCGGATCTGCCGGGCTACGGCGCTTCGGACAAACCCGACACCCTCTACACCCTGGACTTCTTTGTCGCAGCGCTGAGCGGTTTGCTCGACGCCCTCGACATCCAGCGTTGCGTACTGGTCGGCAACTCCCTGGGCGGCGCGATCGCGATCAAACTGGCCCTCGACCAACCGCAGCGTGTCAGCCGCCTGGTGCTGATGGCGCCCGGAGGCCTGATGGAAAAGGAACAGTATTACCTGCAGATGGAAGGCATCCAGAAAATGGGCGCGGCCTTCGCCAAGGGTGAACTGAATGACGCCGCCGGGATGCGTCGCCTATTGGCGTTGCAACTGTTCGACGAAAGCCTGATCAGCGACGAGACGGTCAACGAGCGGGTGGCCGTGGTGCAACAGCAACCGGTGTGCGTGCTATCGACCATGCAGGTGCCGAACATGACGTCGCGCCTGGGCGAATTGCAGTGCCCGATCCTCGGCTTCTGGGGCATGAACGACAAGTTCTGCCCGTCCTCCGGTGCCCAGACCATGCTTGAAAACTGCTCCGGCATCCGCTTCGTGATGCTCAGCGAGTGCGGGCATTGGGTCCAGGTCGAGCACCGTGATCTGTTCAACCACCAGTGCCTGGCTTTTTTTCAGGAGGCCCGCAGATGAGCGTGCAATTGCGCCGTGAGTTCGGCGAAGAGCTTTATCAGGCGCTGCTCAGCGGCTCCACCCTGGCGCCGCTGACCGAGCGCTGGCCGTCGATCAGCATCGAAGACGCCTATCACATTTCCCTGTACGCCATTGAGCGTCGGGTGGCGGCTGGTGACCAGATCGTCGGCAAGAAAATCGGCGTGACCTCGGCGGCGGTGCAGCAGATGCTCAACGTGCATCAGCCGGATTTCGGCTTCATCACGCGGCAGATGTCGTTCGATGACGATGCGCGGATTTCCCTGTCCGCCAACAAACTGATCCAGCCTCGTGCCGAAGGCGAGATCGCCTTCAAGCTCAAGCATGATCTGGTCGGCCCCGGCATCACCGAAGCCGACGTGCTGGCCGCCACCGAATACGTGATGCCGTGCTTCGAGATCGTCGACTCGAGGATTCACGACTGGCGCATCCGCATCCAGGACACAGTCGCTGACAACGCCTCTTGCGGCGTGTTCGTGTTGGGTGACAGCAAGGTCGATCCCCGTAAACTGGACCTGCCCAACTTGCGCATGCGTGTGTTCAAGAACGGTGAACCCCTGAGCGAAGGCCTGGGTTCGGCGGTGCAGGGCAACCCGTTGACCGCCGTGGCCTGGCTGGCCAACACCCTCGGTGCGTTCGGCATTCCGTTCAAGGCCGGGGAAATCATCCTGTCCGGCTCTCTGGTACCACTGGAGCCGGCCCGTGCCGGCGACCGTTTTGAACTGACCATTGATGGCCTGGGCAGTGCCCGGGTGTCTTTCTGCGCCTGACTTTTGGAGTTTGACCCAATGAGCAAAAAACTCAGAGCGGCCATTATCGGCCCGGGCAACATCGGCACCGATCTGCTGATGAAAATGTGCCGATCGCAATGGATCGAGCCGGTGTGGATGGTGGGTGTCGACCCTGAATCCGAAGGCCTGAAACGTGCCCGGGAAATGGGCATCAAAACCACCGCCGGCGGTGTCGATGGCTTGCTGCCTCACGTACTCGACGATGACATTCGCATTGCCTTCGATGCCACCTCGGCTTACGTGCACGCGGAAAACAGCCGCAAGCTCAACGAGCTGGGGGTGATCATGATCGACCTCACGCCAGCGGCCATCGGCCCGTTCTGCGTGCCGCCGGTCAACCTCAAGGAGCACGCGTCGAGCCTGGCGATGAACGTCAACATGGTCACCTGCGGTGGCCAGGCGACCATCCCTATGGTGGCGGCGGTGTCGCGGGTGCAACCGGTGAGCTACGGCGAAATCGTCGCAACGGTTTCTTCCGGTTCGGTCGGCCCGGGCACGCGGCAGAACATCGACGAATTCACCCGCACCACCGCCGGTGCGGTGGAGAAGATCGGCGGCGCCCGTCGCGGCAAGGCGATCATCGTGATCAACCCGGCCGAGCCGCCGTTGATGATGCGCGACACCATCCACTGCCTGACCGATGACGAGCCGAACCAGGATGCGATCCGCACCTCGGTGCTGGAGATGGTCCGCGAAGTTCAGCGCTATGTGCCCGGCTACAAGCTGATCAACGGGCCGGTGTTCGACGGGCGCAAGGTGTCGATTTTCATCGAGGTCGAAGGCCTCGGCGATTTCCTGCCCAAGTCCGCCGGCAACCTCGACATCATGACCGCCGCCGGATTGCGCACCGCCGAGATGTTCGCTGAAGAAGCCCACAAGGGCACCCTGCAACTGCCTGTCCGTTGAGTGGAGAATCCCGATGAATTTGCAAGGTAAGAGCGTCCGTCTGCATGACATGAGCCTACGCGACGGCATGCACGCCAAACAGCACCAGATCAGCATTGAACAAATGGTCTCGGTGGCCACCGGCCTCGATGCGGCCGGTGTGCCGCTGATCGAAATCACCCACGGCGATGGCCTGGGTGGTGCGTCGCTGAACTACGGTTTCCCCGCCCACAGTGACGAGGAGTATTTCGCCGCGGTGATCCCGCAGATGAAACAGGCCAAGGTCTCGGCGCTGTTGTTGCCGGGGATCGGCACCCTCGACCACCTGAAGATGGCCCACGAACACGGCGTGTCGACCATTCGCGTCGCCACTCACTGCACCGAGGCAGACGTGTCCGGCCAGCACATCGGCATGTCGGCGAAGATGGGCCTGGACACCGTCGGCTTCCTGATGATGGCGCACATGGTCAGCCCGGAGAAATTGCTGGAGCAGGCGCGGCTGATGGAAAGCTACGGCGCCAATTGCATCTACTGCACCGACTCGGCCGGCTACATGCTGCCCGATGAAGTGACGCAAAAGATCGGAGCCCTGCGTGCCGGACTGAACGCCGGGACCGAAGTCGGTTTCCACGGCCACCACAACATGGGCATGGCCATCGCCAACTCCCTGGCCGCCATCGAGGCCGGTGCTGCGCGGATCGACGGTTCGGTCGCGGGCCTTGGCGCGGGGGCGGGCAATACGCCGCTGGAAGTGTTTGTCGCGGTGCTGGAGCGGATGGGCGTCAACAGCGGCGTCGACCTGTACAAGATCATGGACGTGGCCGAAGACCTGGTGGTGCCGATGATGGACCAGCCGATCCGCCTCGACCGCGATGCGCTGACGTTGGGTTATGCAGGGGTCTATAGCTCGTTCCTGTTGTTCGCCAAGCGGGCTGAGCAGAAGTACGGGATTGCTGCTCGTGAGCTGCTGGTGGAACTGGGGCGGCGTGGCACGGTGGGGGGGCAGGAAGACATGATTGAAGACCTGGCGTTGACCCTGTCGCGGGCCAGGGGTGTACTGCCGACCTGATTATTGCGGCAACGAAAAAACCACCGATCCGGTGGTTTTTTTATGGCCGGTGGAAACCGCGCTCAAGGCATCAGATTACGCACCACGGGCGGATAACAGTTGATGGCCGAGCTCGAACAGCTGAAGTAGGCTGTGGTCGGTCGGTAGGCTTCATTCTTGAACAATTCACACAGGCTGGCGGTGCTGCCGGCACAGACGATGATGAACAGGGCGCAGGTGGCTTTTCGCATGGCGAGCCTCGAAACGGATTTTTGTTGTTGTAGCGATACGTTATGACGGCGTGCGGAGCGTGACTTCGTCCGAATGGACTAGGCGATGGCTTGAAAGCGCTGCAGGCCCCTGTGGGAGCGGGCTTGCTCGCGAAGGCGGTGGGTCAGACGCCATGGATGTTGGATGTGCCGGCCTCTTCGCGGGCAAGCCCGCTCCCACAAGGTGATTTGGCGTTCCCGGGATTTGTGTCTGGCGGTGATCCCCTGTGGGAGCGGGCTTGCTCGCGAAGGCGGTGTGTCAGGCGATGTGGATGTTGGATGTACCGGCCTCTTCGCGGGCAAGCCCGCTCCCACAAGGTGATTTGGCGTTCCCGGGATTTGTGTCTGGCCTTGATCCGCTGTGGGAGCGGGCTTGCTCGCGATGGCGGTGTGTCAGGCGATGTGGATGTTGGATGTACCGGCCTCTTCGCGGGCAAGCCCGCTCCCACAAGGTGATTTGGCGTTCCCGGGATTTGCGTCTGGCGGTGATCCGCTGTGGGAGCGGGCTTGCTCGCGAAGGCGGTATGTCAGGTGATATGGATGTTGGATGTACCGGCCTCTTCGCGAGCAAGCCCGCTCCCACAGTTTTTTTGTGTTGTGTCAAACGCGTTGGGCGAGGGCGCCAATTGCCATGAACAGCGCCGCAATCGCCCGGGCCTCGTGCAGTTCGCCACGGGCCACCAGTTCGGGGATTTGTGCCAGTGGGATGCGCAGACATTCCAGGGGTTCGGGTTCGTCGCCTTGCAGTTGGCAGGGGCTCAGTTGTTCGGCCAGTACCACCCGGTAGCGATGGCACAAATGCCCTGGTGCCAAGGTCAGCTCGCCCAGCTCGGTGAGGCGTGCTGCGCGCATTCCGACTTCTTCGCTCAGCTCGCGCTGCGCCGCCTGCAAATAGTCTTCATCGGGCTCGGCGCCGCCCTTGGGCAGGCCAAGAATGGTTTTTTCCACTCCGACCGCGTATTCGCGCACCAGCAGCACATGCTCTGGATCGGGCATCGCCACCAGCATCACCGAGCGATAACCGGTGCCGCGCAGGCGTTCGTAGACCCGCTGCTGGCCGTTGCTGAATTGCAGGTGCAGGGCTTCGATCTGAAAGTGGCCGCTTTGCGCCAGCAGTTCAGTCTTGAGGATGGTTGGGCAGTTGCGCATGGGGTAGTCCCCTGTTTGGGATAAAGACACTGTGCGCTGTGCAACGGGGGCCGCCATCGTCCGAGCGGACGAGGGCGGCAATGAGGGTCAGCCGAGGGTCGCCACGCTGCGCAGAATCAGGCGCACCAGCATGGTCTGGCGGGTCACGCCGGTCTTGGAGAAGGTCGAGCGCAGGTGTGCCCGCGAGGTGTTGCGGCTGATGCCCAGCTCCTCCGACGCTTCGTCGAGGGTCAAGCCGTTGGCCAGCAACATCGCCAGCTGGGTTTCCGCCGGGGTGAAGTCGAACAGTGCGCGAACGATTTCCTGCGGTGCGGTGGACTGTTGTTCCGGGTCGCTGATGAAAATCACCACGGTGGGGCACTGCTTGCCTTCGCTCCAGTCGGTCAATGGCACCGAGCGCACGATGATCCCCAGGTCCGCTTTGCCGGACGGCCGCTGCACGCGCAGGGCTTCGACCACCGACGGGTTGCTGCTCTTTTGCGACAGCAGCGACTGTTTGACCAGTCGGCGGAACTCCTGGGTGTCCCGGGCCGTACCGACCTGCAGGCCATCGTTGACCAGTTTGATGCCGTCCTTTTCCTGGATCAGCCGGTCGGCGACCTGGTTGGTCTGCAGGACCTTGCCGGACTCATCGAGGATGATCGTTCCGACTGCCATCTGGTTCACCGCGCCGGCGTACAGGTTGCGCTCGGCTTCAATGCGGTTGAGTTGCATGTGGATCTTGATCGAACGTTCCAGGTGCGGGATGAAATGCGTGAGCATGGCCTTTTCTTCATTGCCGAAAGGCTTGTCGTCACGTCCGCGGCTGATGCGAATGCGGCACTGGGCGCCGTCGACGGTGTTGATGTCGGCGCCGAGGATGTGGAACACGTCAACCGGTTCAAGGAAGTTCTTGTAGAACTCGGAATTCTGCCAGTCGTCGTTGGAGACGAACTCGGCGAGGGTCACGACCTGGCGGTTGGGCAGGTCGACAAACGGGTCAAGACTGAAAAAGTGTTTGTTGTACGACGCGGTCGCCTCGGTCGAGGTGCCGGTGGTGTTGACCATCAGGCCGTCCACGTGGGCGCTGGGCGGACGCAGGATGAAGGTCACGTACTTGCTGTTCAGATGCACGTTGAGCTGATTGAGAAAGGTGGCCCAGGGAATGGTTTCCAGCGGACCCTGATAGAGGTTGCCGATCAAATCACTGAACGTATCGAGGCTGAGGCTCTGCTGCATGGGGAAAAACCGTTTTTATTATTAGCATTGGCGGTGGCCGAGAATAAGCGCCGGTATCGACTCCTTGCAACGCTTGGGCTCAGGGCCTGACAGGCGGCTGCCGGTCAGGCCCGGGGCGGGCGAAAAGCCGCTGGCGTCAGACCCGTTCGCTGGCGCGCACGACAAACTTCTTGTGTTCGGCAACGTCGGCCGACAGTGCTTCCACATCGGTGTAGAACTGCTCGTACCAACGACGCAACTGGTAGACCGGACCGTCGCCGTCACATAGCAGCGGGTTGTCGACGCGGGTCTTGCTATGCCAGATGGCCACGTCTTCGTAGAAGGCTGCCTGCGCCTGCGCCACGTAGGCCTTGGCCATCGCCTGGTTCTGCTCTTCGCTGAGCCCCGGGATCTTTTTCACCAGCACGCCGTAGCGCAGGGTGAAGCTGTCCAGATCGATCGGCACGTGGCAGTTGAGCAGGATCGAATGGATCGGCTGGCCGTTCATGGCGCCGTTCATTTCGGTGATCTGATAGGCCGGGCCGAAATAAGTGGCTTCGGTGGCCAGCACACTGTCGCCGGACAGGCGCTCACTGCGGGCGCGCATGATCTGGGTGGCCAGGTGGCCCTGGAAAATGTTGATGAACTCTTCGACCGGCGCGCCGTGCACGGTGCCGAAGTGCGCCATGTCGGCGATGTTGTCGATCAGTTCGCGGCAGTTGGTGCCAATCTGCAATTCGGCGACTTCCCACGCCGCCCATTCGTCGCTGTAGCAGGCGTCGATGCGCGGAATGCGTTGTTCCGGCAGCGGCGGGTTGCCTTCGGGGTCATTCCAGACGAACAGCAGCTGGTTCTCTTCCATGATCGGCCAGCTTTTGATCCTGGCCCGTGGCGGAATGCGCTTGGCATATGGGATGTCATCGCATACGCCATCGGCGCCCCAGCGCCAGGCGTGGAACGGGCAGCGGATCGAGTTGCCTTCAACGCAACCGGTGCTCAGGTCGGCACCCATGTGCGGGCAGTAGCCATCAAGAATATGCAGTTCGCCGTCTTCACCCTGGAACGCCACCAGGCGGGTGCCGAACACCTCCAGGCGATGGGCCTTGCCATCGCGGTATTGCGAGGCCAGGCCCAGGCAATGCCAGCCGCGGGCGTAACGGTCTTCCAGCAGTTTGGCTTCGATGCGGTGCAGGGTACTCATCTTATTATTCTCCCAAGGGATCACGGGTTTGGCGCATGTAACGGATTCTGCCGCCCCTGTAAAAGCGGGCATCGTCTGAATGGACGATGGCTGCTTCAAGTAGGCCGGCTCTACTGGCGACATTGGACCCATGGCAGGAGTAGGCGATGAGTAATGAACAAGGGCTGGTAGCGGTGATTACCGGAGCCGCCAGTGGTATTGGCCGAGGCCTGGCTGAACACGCGGCGACGCTGGGCATGCGCCTGGTGCTGGCGGATCGGGATGCAGCGGGCCTGCAAGCCCTGTGCGACGAATTGAAGGCCCGCGGTGTGCAAGCGATTGCCTGCGTCACCGATGTCGGTGAAGTGAAGCAGGTCGAGCGCTTGCGTGACCAGGCTGTCGAGCACTTTGGCGGGGTCGACCTGCTGTTCAACAACGCTGGGGTGATGCAAACCGGCTTCAGCTGGGAAATCACCGAGGCGCAATGGCAGCGCATACTGAACGTCAACCTCAACGGCGTGATCAACGGCATTCGCAGCTTTGTGCCGCTGCTGCTCAGTCAGGGCCGGGTAGCCCATGTGATCAACACGGCGTCCCTTGCCGGGCTGGTCAGCAGTCCGTTGATGGCACCGTACAACGTGACCAAGCAGGCCGTGGTCGCGCTCTCGGAAACCCTGCATTACGAACTCGCCATGCTGGGTGCACCGGTGTCGGTTTCGGTGCTGTGCCCGGGGCCGGTGGCCAGTGAAATCATGGCGTCGAACCAGATGGTGGGCACCGCCGGATCCGACTTCAGTCAACTGCTCGACAGCACCGTTCGCCAGGGCATGACCCCGGCGGAGCTGGCTGCGCAAGTGTTCGCCGCCGTCGCGCAAAAGCGTTTCTGGATCCTGCCCCACAAGAGTTTCAAACCGGCCCTTGAACGCCGTCTGCAAAGCATCCTGGGAGAAACCAATCCGCAGTTTCAAATGACTGACGTAGAGGATGATGCCCATGCCGCTCGATAAGCAGATCGCTGGAGTACTCCAGCAGTTTCGCGACATCCCGGAGCCCGACTTCAGTCAGGTCGATCCCGCACAGTACCGGCAGTTCTCCGACAACCTGCTGCCGGCCATCCCCGGCGATCCGATGAGCGAGGTGCGGAACTTGCGGGTGGCCGGCGCGGACGGTGATCTGGACGCACGGCTGTACCGGCCATCGGAAGAACCCAACCTGCCGTTACTGGTGTTTTTCCATGGCGGCGGATTTGTCATGGGCAATCTCGATACCCACGACAATCTCTGCCGTTCATTGGCCCGTCAGACCGAGGCGGTGGTGGTGTCGGTCGCCTACCGACTGGCTCCGGAAAACAAGTTCCCGGCTGCACCGCTCGATTGTTACGCGGCCACCTGCTGGCTGGTTGAGCACGCAGCTGAACTGCGCGTCGATGGCAGCCGGCTGGCCGTGGCCGGGGACAGTGCCGGGGGCAATCTGGCGCTGGCTGTCAGTCAGTTGGCGGCACGACGCCAGGGGCCGAAGATCAGTTATCAGTGCCTGTTCTATCCCGTTACCGACGCAGGTTGCGACTCTCGGTCCTTCGAAGACTTTGCCGAGAGTTATCTGCTTTCCGCCGGGATGATGCGCTGGTTCTGGCAGCAATATCTGCAAGACGTTGGGCAGGCGGATGATCCTTTGGCCTCGCCACTGCGCGCCGAGAGCCTGGCGGGATTGCCGCCAACGACCCTGATTACCGCCGAATTCGACCCGTTGCGCGATGAAGGCGAGGCAATGGCCGAGTGCCTGCGCGAGGCCGGTGTGCCTGTGCGCGTCCAGCGTTGTGACGGCATGATCCACGGCTTTATCAGCATGGCGCCCTTTGTCGAAGGGGCGGCACGTGCCTTGTCCGATGCGGCGGCCGACCTGCGCGGGGCACTCCAGTGAACGGCCTGGCTTTCAACACGGTGCCGCAACTGATCGAGGCCATCGGTGCCGGTCGGATGGTGGTGATCACAGACGACGAACACAACGGCGAAGGCTCGTTGCTGATAGCCGCCGAACAGGCCGGGGCCGAGGCCGTCACCTTCATGGCGGTGCAGGCGCGCGGGCTGATTTGCCTGGCCCTGACCGAGCAGCGCTGCCGCGCGCTGGGCCTGGACCTGATGGTGCCCAACTCCCGGGCGCAACATGGCGTGGGTTTTACCCGCTCGATCGAAGCCGCCACCGGGGTGTCCACGGGTATCTCGGCGGCAGACCGGGCGCGGTCGATCCAGGTGGCGGTCGACCCGGCCAGCGTTCCGGCAGACCTGGTGCAGCCGGGGCACATTTTCCCGGTGCAGGCGTTGCCCGGTGGCGTGATGCAGCGGGCCGGTCATGTCGAGGCCGCTTGCGACCTGACGCGACTGGCGGGGCTGCAACCGGCGGCAACGCTGGTGGGCATTCTCAACGAGGACGGCGAACTGGCCCGTGGCGCCGAGTTGCATGACTTCGCCCAGCGGCATGGCTTGCGGATCGGCACCATTGCCGACCTGATTCACTATCGCATCCTGCATGAAGGCACGATCGAGCGCGGCGGCGAATATCCGTTGCATACCCGCCATGGCGAGTTCCAGGTGACCACCTATCAGGACACCTACCAGGGCTCGTTGCACATGGCGCTGGTCAAGGGCCGGATCGACAGCACGCAACCGGTGCTGGTGCGGGTGCAAAGCATCGAGACGTTGCGTGACGTGCTGGGGTGTGAACGCGAAGGCGGGCCGCAACAGTGGACCCTGGAGCGTTCGCTGGCCAGTATCGCGGCGGCCGGTAGCGGTGTGCTGGTGCTGCTGGCGCAAAAGGAAACCGCCGAGGGCGTGCTCGAACAACTGCGTCAGCGCAACGCAGGCAAGCACCTGGCGTCACAGTTTCCGCAACGGACCCTGGGCATCGGCGCGCAGATCCTGCGTGACCAGAACGTACGCAAATTGCGCCTGATGAGCTCGCCGGTGCCGTACAAGGCCGTGTCCGGGTTTGATCTGGAAGTGACGGAGTTCGTGCCGTTCCAGCCGGCTATCTAAAGCCAACACCTAAATCTGTGGGAGCGGGCTTGCCCGCGATGGCGGAGTGTCAGTCAACATCTATTTTGAATGTGCTGACCTCATCGCGAGCAAGCTCGCTCCCACAGGGTTAATGGGTGTATGCAATATCTGCGAGCAGCCGAAATCATTGTGGGAGCGAGCTTGCTCGCGATAGCTATCGATTGGTCACATCCAGTCAAAAGCTTACCCAACGCTCAAGCATCCACCGGTCTAGCCTTCCTCCTGAATTCACCATGGAGAGGGCAAAGGAATGCCGGATTTACCCGCTTCACATCGCCTGCGCACAGGCCGCTATCCTGAACCCAACAGGATCTACCTGCTGACGAGCAACACACTGGGCCGAGAACCGGTTTTCAAGGAGTTCGGTTTGGGCAGGCTGGTCGTCACGCAATTTCAATATGCACAGGAACAATACTGGGCGAACTCTTTAGCCTGGGTCGTCATGCCTGATCATTTTCATTGGTTGATCGAGTTGCAGCAGTGCTCACTCAGTCAACTGATGCAAAAAACCAAATCATTGAGTACGCGGGCTGTGAACATGACCTCTGGTCGTAGCGGCAGTCTTTGGCAGCAGGGTTATCATGATCGGGCGCTGCGGCGGGATGAGGATCTGGTAAAGCTTGCTCGATATGTCGTCGCCAACCCGTTACGTGCTGGGTTGGTGGAGAAGCTGGGTGATTATCCGTTGTGGGACGCTATCTGGGTTTGATCCGTAACCGCGTTGCCACCATCGCGAGCAGGCTCGCTTGTATGCTAGGACTTGAAGGGAGGAGGAGGGACAAGGCTCGATTCTGACTGTTAGCGCAGTACAGATCCGTGGGAGATTTCGCCCCTCCTCCTTTCACCCAAGCGCCGATAAAGAATGCATCTGGCTAGACCGACGATAGGAACAAGCCTGCGCCTCTGGGTGAGCCCTTCAAGTGCTCAAAACCATATCTCGGGGGATGTTCAATGGCAATGCCGGTTTCTGCTATCAAACCAATCGTGGGCGTGGATGTCGCCAAGAATGAATTGATGATCTATCAGGCCGAACTGGATCTGCTTGAGACGCTTCCCAATAACAAGCCAGCCATCAAGAAATGGCTGAAAGCCTTGCCGGCACCGGTCGATGTCGCGATTGAGTCGACCAATATCTATCACCTGGAGTTCGCCGACCTGGCCCATGAGGCCGGTTGCACCATTTACATGGTCGGCGGCTATGAACTGAGTCACTACCGCAAAGGTGTGAAGGTTCGCGCCAAAACGGACGCACTGGATGCAAAGTTGCTCGCTCGTTATCTGAAGAACGAGTATGAAGAGCTCCATCCATGGATTCCGCCATCGCCGCTGTACCGCTGCCTCTTGAGCCTTTTCCGCCGGCGCGCGGCGCTGGTTCAGGCGCGGGTTGGCCTGGTGCAGAGCTGGACAAATGAACCGCTGCTCAAAGCCGCTTTTGCCGAGCAAGTGGCCTCCATGCAGAGGCTTGAAGGGCTGGTCGAGAAAATGATCAACGACCGCCTGAAAGAGGCCGGCTTGCTTGCCCAGTTGAAGCGTTGCATGAAAGTTGAAGGTATTGGTTTTCTGACTGGCGCCCGCTTGATCGCGGCCTTTCAGCGAGGCGATTTCAGAAATGCAGATGCCTTCATCGCGTTTTTGGGGATGGATTTGCGGGTATCGCAGTCAGGACAAAAAGACGGTCGCCGCAGCCTGACAAAGCGAGGCGATCCGGAGGCGCGTCGGCTTTTGCACAACGCTGCCATGTCGGCCAGCCGCACAGCCGCCTGGAAAGGTTTTTACCAAGAACAAAGAGCTAAAGGGTTCAGTACTACGCAGGCACTGGTGATCTTGGCCCGTAAACTGGCCCGGATCGTATTTGCACTGCTGAAAGGGCAAGGTGAATACCAACCGAAAGCAGGTTGAGGGCTTCCCCTCAACCATAGAATCTCCCACAATGATTTTTTGGATACCCGCAGATATTGCGTACACCCGCTAACCCTGTGGGAGCGAGCTTGCTCGCGATGGCGGAGTGTCAGTCGACAACTGTTTTGAATGTGCCGGCCTCATCGCGAGCAGGCTCGGTCCCACACTGGTTTTTGGTTATCCGCAGATATTGCGTACACCTGCAATCCTGTGGGAGCGAGCTTGCTCGCGATGGCGGAGTGTCAGTCGACAACTGTTTTGAATGTGCCGGCCTCATCGCGAGCAGGCTCGGTCCCACACTGGTTTTTGGTTATCCGCAGATATTGCGTACACCTGCAATCCTGTGGGAGCGAGCTTGCTCGCGATGGCGGAGTGTCAGTCGACAACTGTTTTGAATGTGCCGACCTCATCGCGAGCAGGCTCGGTCCCACACTGGTTTTTGGTTATCCGCAGATATTGCGTACACCCGCTAAATCCTGTGGGAGCGAGCTTGCTCGCGATGGCGGAGTGTCAGTCGACAACTGTTTTGAATGTGCCGGCCTCATCGCGAGCAGGCTCGGTCCCACACTGGTTTTTGGTTATCCGCAGATATTGCGTACACCTGCTAATCCTGTGGGAGCGAGCTTGCTCGCGATGGCGGAGTGTCTGGCGACATCCATGTTGAATGTGCCGGCCTCATCGCGAGCAAGCTCGCTCCCACAATGGTTTTTGGTTACCCGCAGATGTTGCGTACACCTGACAACCCTGTGGGAGCGAGCTTGCTCGCGATGGCGGAGTGTCTGGCGACATCCATGTTGAATGTGCGGGCCTCATCGCGAGCAAGCTCGCTCCCACAATGATTTTTGGTTACCCGCAGATATTGCGTACACCCGGTAACCCTGTGGGAGCGAGCTTGCTCGCGATGGCGGAGTGTCTGGCGACATCGATGTTGAAAGTGCCGGCCTCATCGCGAGCAAGCTCGCTCCCACAATGGTTTTGTGATGAACACCGTTCCGCGCTGGCTTAAGGCTTGATCCCGTGCAACATCTTCTTCGCCTGGTCCTGCAGCGCCTGCGGCGCGGCCATGTTGCCGTCGATCACGGTGATCACCGCATGGCCTTGCCACAGTTGATAGGCATCGGCCTTTTGCTGGACTTCGGTCGGTGTCGACGGCGGGGCCAGGTTGACGTGGACCACGCCGTCGGCGCCGCGCTGCGAGGTGAAGTTCACGCGATCCCAGTTGCCGATCGGCGCAAAGCTCACGCCTTTGACTTCATCGGGTTTCAGGGGCGGGTAGTTGAGGTTCAGACCGCTGACACCCGGCAGGCCGAGCACGTTCAAATCACACTGATGTTTGTTCCTGGCGCAGGCTTGTCTGGCTTCTGTACCGGCCAGGCTCGCCTGTTCGATGACCTTCACGGCAAAGCGCGCCGTGTCGTCCATGGCGCCGAGGGTCTTGCGGTAGCCGGCCTGCTGGTCGCGGATGATCAGGTCCATGTCGATGGCCGTGGACACCGCCACCGCCGGAATCCCCTTGAACATCGCCCGCACCGCAGCGTTGAGGGTGCCGGACATCTGGGTCAGCGGGCCGACGTTTTCGCCAAAGTTGCTGCCTGACACCACCAGGTCTGGCCGGTTGTCCTTTAGGATCACGTCGAGGCCGACATTCACCGCATCCACCGGCGTGCCGATGGCAGAGGTCTTGCCGGCAGGCGGGGTGTAGCCCTCCGGCGGCCCGACGCAAAATTTGCCCGGCGACAGTTCGGTCACCGCCAGCGCTTGGCCGGGCACGACCACGCTGGCAGCACTGATGCCACTGCTGTCGTTCAACGGGCCAACGAGGGTGACCTTGTGCCCGGCGGCGGTCAGGGCGCGGTACATCGCATCGATGCCGGGTGCGCGGCAGCCATCGTCGTTGGTCAGCAAAATGTTCAGGGCGTTGGCTTGCATCGACAGGCCAACGCTGGCCATGGCGATGATGCCGGTAAGGAGTTTGTTCATGGGGGAGTCTTCCGTGGGAGGAGCGGATTTGACAGAGCATGACGCCCCGACCAAATGAATCGGTCGGAGCGTCAGAGGTTTAGCGGGTGCCGAGCTTGCGCAGGTTGCCGGCGGTGAAATCGTCGTCGACGAAATTGCTGGCATTGAGCTTGGCAGGCTTTTGATCGACCAGCATGCGGTCAACCAGGTAGGAGCCTGCGATCAGGTCGTGGTAGATGCCCAGACGGGAGTGGAAACGCTCGATGTGATAGGCGTAGATCGAGGTTTGCATGTTGGTGCGCCACAGTTGCCCACGGCTGTCGTAGTTGTCTGCCAGGGCAGCCTGCCAGCTGTCCTCGTCCAGGTAGAGCACACGCTTGGCATAGAGGTGCCGTGCGTTTGGCTTGAGCGTGGCCTGCACGATCCACACGCGGTGTTTCTCGTAGCGCATGATATCCGGGTTGATGTGACCGGTGGTGGACAGGATCTGTTCGATGTTTACGTCAGGCTGGTCGATCTTGTAGTTGTTGTACGGAATGTAGATCTCTTTTTTACCGACGATGGACCAGTTGTAGCGATCCGGGGCGCCGTTGAACAAGCGATCTTCATCATAGACCCGGAAGCCGCCCGCACCGCTAGGCGAGTCGTAGCCGACGGTCGGCGCGCGGCGCACGCGGCGTTGACCCGGGGAGTATTGCCAGGCTTGCCGAGGTTCGGCGGTGGCATTGATGAACTCGTGACCGACGACGATCTCACCCTTCTTGCGCACGGGTTCCAGGGTGGTGAGCAAAAAGTGCGTGAGGATGCCACCGGATGTGTCCAGGGTCTTTTTGGGGTCGGCCCACACCGAAAAGATCTTGTAGTCGACCTTCTCCGTCACCCGATTTTTGTCGGGATAGATCACTGCCTGTTGGTAGACGGCCTCTTCGGTGAAGGACCGCCCTGACATGGTGTGGTTGAGGATCAGTTCGTTGCCGTTCTTCGGAATCGGGAAAGGCGAGGCACCGAAGGCATTGCTGGTGTCGTTGCCGTCGTTTGAGAGCTCCGCGTTCAGGGCGTTTTTCTTGATGCCGTCTTCGGTGAGCTGATCGACACGGAAGTCGCGATGGCTCGGGTACACCGGCATCTTGAAAGAGTCCGGGTAGCGCTTGAACAACGCTTTCTGGCCGTCGGTGAGGTTGGCGGCGTACTTGTCCATGTTCTTCGAATCGATCACGAACAGTGGTTTTTCCGCGGCGTACGGGTCCGGGTACGGCGTGCCTGTACCACCGAATGTGAGACCCGGCGGCAGACCGCGCCATTTGCCGGACCAGGCCGGGATGCTGCCGTCGGCGTTGCCGGCTTTTTCGGCGCCCATCGGGGTCAGGTCCTGGCCCAGGCGGGCGGCTTCTTCGGGGCTGACCTTGGCGTAGGCCAGGCCACTGCCGAGCAGGCCGACGGTCAGCGCGGTGCTCAATAATGTTTGGGTGAATCTGGACATGCTGTGCTCCTCCGACAGGGGAATCAGAACCGGTACTTGAAGTTGAGTGCGACGTTGTCGCGGTCGGCCAACGGGCTGTTGTTGGCACTGGCGAGGTAGGCGTTGTAGCGGGCCTCGACGGTGAAGTTGCCCAGGTAGCGCCACGAACTGCCGATGCTGGCGCGGTTATCGTTCTGGCCGGCGTTGATCGAGCCGACCATCGAGCTGTCGCCGTGGGCGGCGGCGCTGAAGGTGACAGGCACCGACATGTCCCATCCGTTGAACACGTTGTTGTAGTCAAAGTTCGCCTGCACCGTGTAGCCCCAGGCATCGCGGTCATAGACCAGGCTGTCGGTTCCCGGCAGCGCGAAGCCAGGGGCCAGGGTCACTGGCTGCGACTTGTCGTTGCTGACCACGGTGTTGTAGACCACCTCGCCGGTCAGGGTGGTGTTGTCGGCGAAAGAAGTCGGGCCGAGCACGTAGATCATCGACGTTTGCGCTTGCACGGTCTTGCCGCGCACGGGGCTGGAGAAACCGTTGTCGACCATCACCGGCGTACCGTCGCGGTAGCTGACTTCACCGGCCCAGCTGACGTCGCCCAGCACCGTGGCGAAACTCGCGCCGAACAGGTCGATGTTGTCGAAGTAGCGCACCTGATAGCGGCCCAGGGTCGATGCGAAGTCCAGCGACGGGGTCTTGTCGTGATAACGCGAGTAGTAGATGCCGAACTCGGTGTTTTTCAGCGACTCGGCGGCGTAGGTGAAGGCCAGACCGTACTGGCCGCTGTCGCTCGGTTTGTCGTCCTTCAGGCGGGTTATGAAACCGGAGGCGTCGTTGAAGCCGCCCTCATCGATGAAGTCGGTGGTGGAGAAGTAGCTACCCACGCCGAACAGCTCGGTTTTCTCCCACTTGTATTGGTAGTAGGCCTGGATACCCAGGCTTTCGGTCAGGGCGAACTGGGTGAACAATTGGCCGACCGGCAGCAGGATTTCCTTGACCTCGACGCCCGGGGTGGTCGCCTTGGTCGCGTCCACCGGGCTCTGGGCCGCGGAAATACCCGGATAGAACAGACTTTCACCCCAGCTCACCACCTGGTTACCCAGGCGCGCGTTGAGGGCGTGGCCGCTCACGTCCCAGGTGCCATAGGCGTAGTAATCGAGCATGCGCAGTTCATTGCGGTGCTGGTCGATGGTGTCCTGGGAGAAACGGTCGGGTTTGCTGCAATGGCCGCCAGCGAAGCAGTTCGAGGTGCCGGTGGTGTTGTCGTTGTCCTGATCGTAAACGTTGTCGTAGAAGCCCGTTGCCCGGACGAACACGCCGTAGTCGTCCTGCCACTTGATGTTGGCTTCGGTGAGAAAGCCGCTGCGGTTGTTGATCAGGCTGCCTTTGTCGAACGCGTTGTCGCCATCGTTGCCGTTAGCGTTGGCGGTCAGTTTGTGATCGCGAGCCTCGGTCCGCCAGGCGAGGCTGTACGTCAGTGTGGTGTCCCAGTCGATGCTCAAGTCTTCGCTTGGCTGAAAGCTCATGGCGTTAACGTGAGCGCTAAGTCCGCCAGCCAGCATCAATAGAACAAGCTGTACGCGAGGGTGCTGTGTTGGTGGGGCGATTATTGTTTTTATCATGTCGTCCTCATGGCCCAGGTCAGACCTGCCCGACCTGCATTTCAGGGGGTGATTGGTGCTGTGGGCGACTATGGAGTCACCAATTGTGCGCAACATCGTCCAAGCGGACTAAGCGATTTGTACAGGGCAGTTGCAGTTCTGGCCTTAGTCTTATCGGACGATGAACACCCGGCGCGCGCGGCGAACAATCCCGAGACCGACTGCACCGGGCGAAGATCCGGCGGTGGCGGTTTCTGCCTGATGGGCGCTGAACAAGGGTGATCGCATGAACGCTGCCGGGATCAAATGGGACGAGTGCTGTGATGTATTGGTGATTGGCTCGGGAGCCGGGGGCATGACCGCTGCGCTGCGCGCCCACGACCTGGGGTTGAATGCGCTGCTGATCGAAAAGAGCGGCGAGTACGGCGGCACCTCGGCGGTGTCCGGCGGCGGCATCTGGATCCCCAACAACCACCGGATCAATGCGATTGGCGGCAGCGATTCGGCAGCCGAAGCGATTGCCTACATCCGCGCCGTGACCCATGGCGAGATCGACGACGGGCGCATCGAAGCCTATGTCGAGCACGGCCGGGAGATGGTCGAGTACCTGGAAAAACACACCCGCGTGCGCTTCGAGGCGCAACCGCGCTACGCCGATTACTACCCGGAGGTCGAGGGCGGCAAACCGGGCTATCGCTCGATGGATCCGCAACCGTTCGATGCCGCCGAACTCGGTGAAGAATTTTTGCGCATGCGCGCACCGTCCCCCGGCACCCTGATGATGGGGCGCATGGCGATGACCATGAAAGAAGCGCAAGTGTTGCTGTGCCGCGGCCCCGGCTGGTTGCGCCTGACCCTGCGGGTGATGTGGCGCTACTGGCGTGATCGCGAGGGGCGGCGCTTGTCCCGTCGCGACCGTTTCCTGACCCTGGGCAATGCCTTGATCGGTGCCTTGCGCTGTTCGTTGCAGGATCGCGGCAAGTCGCTGTGGCTCAACTGTGCGCTGGAAGAGCTGCTGCTGGTCGACGACCGGGTCGGCGGGGCGCGGGTCAATCGCAACGGTCAGCTGCTCAACGTCAAGGCGCGCTACGGGGTGATCATCGCCGCCGGTGGTTTCGAGCGTAACCAGGCGATGCGCGAGCAGTACCTGCCGCAGCCGTCCCGGGCGAACTGGAGTGCCACGCCGCCGAACAATACCGGCGACGGCATTCGCGCCGGTCAGGCCATCGGCGCGCGGACCGCGTTGATGGAACATAGCTGGTGGGCGCCGACCACTTACGTCAAGGGCGAAGAAAAACAGCGTGCGCTGTTCGTTGAACGCACCTTGCCGGGGTGCGTGATGGTCAACGCAGCGGGGGAGCGTTTCGTCAACGAAGCTGCGCCCTATACCGATATCGTTTACGCGATGTACGCCAACAACCGCGAAGGCGCCGAGAGCGTGCCGTGCTGGATGGTGTTCGACGCCGAGTTCCGCCGCAAATACCCGTGCGGTGCCTTGCTGCCGGGTTATGCCCAGCGCGACTGGCAATTGCCCGAGCACCTGCGCGACTACTTCCACAAGGCGTCGAGCCTGGAAGAGCTGGCGGCGAAAATCGGCGTCGACGCGGGCGGGTTGGTGCGCACCGTGCAGCGTTTCAACGGCATGGCCGTGCAGGGTGTCGACGAGGATTTCCACAAGGGTGAATCGCTGTTCGATCGCTACTACGGCGACCCCAACGTGCAACCCAATCCGTGCCTGGCGCCGTTGCTCAAAGGGCCGTTCTATGCCGTGCGAATCGACGCCGGCGACATCGGCACCAAGGGTGGCCTGCTGACCGACGTGCACGCCCGTGTGTTGCATGAAGACGGCGAACCGATCAGCGGTCTGTACGCCATCGGCAACAGCGCCGCCTCGATGATGGGCCGCACCTATCCGGGCGCCGGTTCGACCATCGGCCCGGCCATGACCTTCGGTTACCTGGCGGCCAATCACATCAAGCGCCAGAGCGAAACCGCTTCGGCGAAAACCTTGTTCGGGAGTGTCGAATGAATCACCCACGTCAACAGATCGCTGTCGTTACCGGCGCCAGTCGCGGAGTGGGCCAGGGCATCGCCTTGGCCCTTGGGGCGGCCGGCATGACCGTGTACGTCACTGGTCGCGCCCCGACGCAGGGCGGATCGAATTTGTACGGGCATGCCTTGCACGGCTCGCTGGAGGACACCGCCGTCGCGATCACCGCCGCCGGCGGGCGCGGTATCGCGGTGGTCTGTGATCACGCCGATGACGCGCAGGTTCGGGCGTTGTTTGCCCGCGTAGAAGAAGAGTGCGGACATCTGGATTTGCTGGTGAACAACGCTGCGTTCATCCATGACCAGTTGATCGAACCAGGACCGTTCTGGGCCAAGCCGCTGGAGCTGGTGCGCATTCTCGACGTCGGTCTGCGCTCGGCCTACATCGCCAGCTACTACGCCGCGCCGCTGTTGCTGAAAAGTGCCCAAGGGCTGATTTGCTTTACCTCGTCGTTCGGTGCCGGGTGCTACATGCATGGCCCGGCGTACGGCGCGCAAAAGGCTGGAGTCGACAAACTGGCGGCGGACATGGCGATCGATTTCGAAGGGCAGGGCGTGGCGGCGTTGTCGCTGTGGCTCGGCCCGCAACTGACCGAACGCACCAGGATTGCCGGCGAGCAGCATGGCGAGCAGTACCAGGCGTTTCTGGCCCACGCCGAAACCCCGCAATTCAACGGGCGGGTGATTCATGCCTTGCTCAATGATCCGCAGTTGATGGCGTTGTCCGGGCAGACCCTGATCACCGCCGAAATCGCCCCTGGCTACGGCATCACCGAAGCCGAAGGCCGCCAGCCACCGTCCCATCGCGCTATGCTCGGCGACCCGCGCCAGCAGCATCCGGCGCGGGTGGTCTGACGCCGTCCTCACGGCACACGCACGACACCTGTGGGAGCGGGCTTGCTCGCGATGACGGAGTGTCAGCCAACGTCTATGTTGACTGACCTGACGCTATCGCGAGCAAGCTCGCTCCCACAGGTGATCTGTGTCGAACGCGAAGTCTGAGGACACCCTCGAACACTGTGGGAGCGAGCTTGCTCGCGATGACGGAGTGTCAGCCAGCGTCTATGTTGACTGACCTGACGCTATCGCGAGCAAGCTCGCTCCCACAGGTGATCTGTGTCGGACGCGAAGTCTGAGGACACCCTCGAACACTGTGGGAGCGGGCTTGCTCGCGATGACGGAGTGTCAGCCAACGTCTATGTTGACTGACCTGACGCTATCGCGAGCAAGCTCGCTCCCACAGGTGATCTGTGTCGGACGCGAAGTCTGAGGACACCCTCGAACACTGTGGGAGCGAGCTTGCTCGCGATGACGGAGTGTCAGCCAGCGTCTATGTTGACTGACCTGACGCTATCGCGAGCAAGCTCGCTCCCACAGGTGATCTGTGTCGGACGCGAAGTCTGAGGACACCCTCGAACACTGTGGGAGCGAGCTTGCTCGCGATGACGGAGTGTCAGCCAGCGTCTATGTTGACTGACCTGACGCTATCGCGAGCAAGCTCGCTCCCACAGGTGATCTGTGTCGGACGCGAAGTCTGAGGACACCCTCGAACACTGTGGGAGCGAGCTTGCTCGCGATGACGGAGTGTCAGCCAGCGTCTATGTTGACTGACCTGATGCTATCGCGAGCAGGCTCGCTCCCACAGGTGATCTGTGTCGGACGCGAAGTCTGAGGACACCCTCGAACACTGTGGGAGCGAGCTTGCTCCCACAGGGATTGCGATTAACCGACTGGTTGCAGTGCCCACTCGCGCAACACATTCTTGGTCACTTTCCCCGCCGCATTGATCGGCATCTTCTGCAGCACCTGCACCCGGCGTGGAACCTTGTAGTTGGCCATCTGCTCACGGCACCAGGCGAGGAACCGCGCCTGTTCGATTTCCATACCCGGCGCGGGCAGCAGGAACGCCATCGCCACTTCACCCAGGCGCTCGTCAGGAATGCCGATCACCGCTGCCTGGGCCACGCCCGGATAGGTCAGCAAACACTGTTCGATCTCCGCCGGATACACATTGAAGCCGCCGGTGATGAACATGTCCTTGAGGCGATCGGTGATGCGCAGGTAACCCTGTTCGTCGAGCATGCCGATGTCGCCGGTGTGCAGCCAGCCGTCGGCGTCGAGAATCTCCTGGCTGGCTTCGGGGTTGTTGAGATAACCCTGCATCAGGTTGTAGCCGCGAATCTGCACTTCACCGGGGATGTTGGCCGGCTGGCTGCGACCGCTGTTGCCGACACAGCGCACTTGCACCCCCGGCATCGCCCGGCCGCTGGTGTTGGCGACCAGTTCCGCGGAGTCGCCGGAGCGGCAGATCGTGGCGAAACCGCAGACTTCCGTCAGGCCATACGCGGTGACGATGGTGGCGAATCCGAGTTCGTCGCGCATGCGGTGGATCATCTCCACCGGGATCGCCGCCGCCCCGGTCACCGCCACGCGCAAGGAGCTCAGGTCGAATTCACCGCGTTGCGGATGGGCCAGCAACGATTGATACAGCGTCGGCGGCCCGGGCAACACGGTGATGCGTTCGCGTTGCACGCATTCGAGCGCGGCCTGCACGTCGAACACTTGCTGCGGCAGGAGGGTGCAGCCACGCATCAATGCGGCCAGCCACCCGGCCTTATAGCCGAAGGAATGGAAGAACGGATTGACGATCAGGTAGCGATCGCTCTCGCGCAAACCGACGATATCGCTCCAGTCGCGCACGATGCGCAGGTTCTGGCCGTGGCTGGTCATCACACCTTTGGGCTTGCCGGTGGTGCCCGAAGTAAACAGCACGTCGGACAGGGCCTGCGGGCCAACGCTCTGTTCGCGGGTGCGCAAGGCCAGGTGCGGCACGTCGGCCGCCAGGTCCATAAACCGTTCCCAAGCCAGGGTGCCCGAGTTGGCGCCGCGCACGCTGACGATGTGGCGCAGCTCAGGCAGGTCTTCCGACGCCAGCATGCCGGGGTAGTCCGCGCCGAGGAATTCACCGATGGCAAACAGCACGCAGGTGCCGCTTTTGCGCAGGATGTAGCCGGCCTCGCTGCCCTTCATCCGGGTATTGAGCGGCACCAGGGCGGCACCGACGCTTTGCAGGGCGCCAGCCGCAACGATCCATTCCCACACGTTGGGCGCCCAGATCGCCACGCGGTCCCCGACCTGTACGTCGAGGGCCAGCAGTGCGCGGGCAGCCTGGCGGCGCAGTTGGTCCAGTTGTCGGTAGCTGATGGTGTGGCCCGCGTCCTCGATGGCCGGGCGGTCGCCGTAGGCCTGGGCAGCGTTGGCGAACAGTTGAGCAATGGTCAGTGCGGTGGCGACAGGCGGCATGGGGCCTCCCCGGTTAGAAGACAAGTACGAGAAAGGGAGTAGGCCGGGCAGGGCGCCCGGCTGGATAACGAATTACTGCGCGGGCGGGGCGAAACGGCGGCCGGCGGAGAAACCACCGTCCACGGCGATCATCTGGCCGCTGACAAAGGACGCTTCGTCGGACGCCAGGAACAGCGCGACGTTGGCCACTTCTTCCGGTTGCCCGGAGCGGCTGAGCATGTGTTGCGAGGCGAAAAACGCGTGGACCGCCTCATTTTCGCGGACCATGCTGGTCATCGGCGTTTCGATCAGGCCCGGGCACAGGCCGTTGACGCGAATGTTGGCATAGCCGTAGTCGATGGCCATCGAGCGGGTCAACTGGTTGATGCCGCCCTTGGACACGTTATAGGCGACGTTGCCGTCGCAGCCTTGCAGGCCGAAGATCGAACCGACGTTGATGATCGAGCCGCCGCGTTGCGACACCATCGATTCCAGCGCGTATTTGCTGGTGAGCATGCTGCCGGTCAGGTTGATGTCCATCACCCGTTGCCAGGCGGCGGTGGTGGTCTGGGTCACGCTGCCCTGGTCGGCGACGCCGGCGGCGTTGACCAGCACGTCGATGCGCCCGAAGCGGCTGACGACTTCTTGCATGACTTGCTGCACCTGCGCTTCGTCGCGCACGTCCAGGGTCATGAACAGGCCGGGAAAGTCTGCCGGTGCGCTACCGATGTCCAGCCCGACCACTTGCGCGCCTTCGGCGGCGAAACGGCGCACGCAGGCCAGACCGATCCCCGAAGCACCGCCGGTGACCACCGCAACCTTATTCTGCAAACGAGCCATAACTGCACCTCTTTATTGTTGTGGGCTAATGCTGTGGCCGAGTCTAACTGCAGACCGGGCCTGAGTGATCGTCCGTTGAGACTAAGGCGATGGCGCGCCTCAGTCGGGGAATGCTGTTCACTGTAGGAGCGAGCTTGCTCGCGAAAAACGTCTAGGCACCGCGTTCATGCCGGCAGGACGCGTTATCGTTGACGTCCATCGCGAGCAAGCTCGCTCCTACAGGGATATGCGTATCTTCAATCCGGGAATTTCAGGCGTACTTTCGCCCCGGTCGGACGGCTCTGGCAGGCCAGGGTCCAGCCGTCGGCCAGTTCCTTGGGCGTCAGCACATCGTTGCGTGCCAACTGAACCTCGCCTTCCTCGACCACGCACATGCAGGCCCCGCAGAAACCTTCTTCACAGGACGACGGCACGTCGAGGCCAGCGGCTTTGCAACTTTGCAGCAAGGTATCGCCGGGCTGGCAGGCGATTTCGTGTTGCTGGCCATCGAGCTCGACGATCAGCGCTTCGCACTGCGACCCCATCGCTGCCTCGCGGGCAAGGGCCTCTTCGGCCAACAGTTCATCGGGATCCGGCGGCGAGACGAAGCGTTCGACATGAATCCGCTCGGCCGCTTCGCCCAGTGCCAGCAGCGTGCGCTCCACGGTGTCCATGAACGGTCCCGGCCCGCAGATGAAGTAGTCGCCGCCGGCCGATCCGCGCAGCAGATGACGGACCTGATGGTCCGTCAGGAACCCCTGCACCGAATCGAGGACGTGCACCACGTGCAGTTGATCAGGATGCGCCTTGATCAACTGGCACAGCTCGTCCTTGAAAATCACCGACGCCTCATCGCGGTTGGCGTAGATCAACTTGATCGGCCGCCGGCTGCTGTGCAGCACCGATTTGAGAATGGAAAACACCGGGGTGATGCCCGAACCGCCCCCGAACAGGACCAGGGGCTTTTCGGTGTCCGCCTGCGGGTCCAGGCAGAAATGTCCGGCCGGTGGCAGCACTTCCAGCCAGTCGCCGACCTGCACTTCGTTCATCCAGTTCGACACCCGGCCACCGTCGACCCGTTTCACCGTGACTTTGGGCAGCGCGTCCGCGAAGGGCGAGCTGGCCATGGAATAGCAGCGGGTCAACAGTTTGCCGGCGAAGGGCACGCGAAAACTCAGGAACTGGCCCGGTTTGTAGCGAAAGCGCTCACGCAGGGTTGGCGGTACGTCCAGCACCAGCGAGCGCGCGTCAGCGGTCTCGTCGATCACCGCGCACACTTGCAATGAGACGCTTGCCGTCGTGTGTTCGGCCGGGGTCAGGTTCTGTTGTTGCGTGCCCATGTTCACCTCGGCCTCAGAGCCCGCTGATCAGTTGGGCGTTGTCGACGCGGATCTCGGCACCGTTGACGAATCGCGACTCGTCGGCGGCCAGGAACAGCACCACGTTGGCAATGTCCCGTGGCGCGGCCATGCGGTTCATCGGGTCCTGGTCCAGCGCTTCCTGCGGGATTGGCTGACCACCAGCCAGGGCCTGGGTCATCGGCGTGTTCACGCCATCCGGGTGCACGCTGTTGCAGCGAATGCGGTAGCCCTGCTGCTTGCAGTGCAGCGCAATGGAACGGGTCATCGCCGCCACCGCGCCTTTGGACGCCGAGTAGGCGCAGAACATCGGCATCGCGCCCAAGGCCGCCACCGACGACATGTTGATGATCGAACCGCCACCGGTTTCCTTCATGGCCTGGATCGCGTACTTGCAGCCGAGGAAGTAGCCTTCGCCGTTGATCTTCTGCACCTTCTGCCACAGCTCCAGGGTGGTGTCTTCGATGCTACCCAGCGCCAGGATCGCGGCGTTGTTGACCAGTACGTCGAGACGGCCGAAGTGTTCGACGGTGGTCTTGACCACGTGTTGCCAGTCGCTTTCGCTGGCGATGTCATGGCGGATGAACAGCGCGTTGGCGCCGATTTCTGCAGCCACCTGGCGACCGGCCTCTTCATTGAGGTCGGTCAGTACCACTTTGGCGCCTTCGCGGGCCAGCAGCAGGGCGTCTTCGCGACCGATGCCGCTGGCGGCGCCGGTGATGATGCAGACTTTGCCTTCTACACGTTGCATTGTTGTTCTCCTGATCGTGCGGTTTGAAGTGCGAATTGGTCGGCCACATGGGCGGCAGCCCGGCGACCGGAATAAATGCAGTCGGCCAGTGACAGGCCGGAGACATACAGGTTGGAAGCGACCCCGACCGCATTGCGGCCGGCGCTGTACAGGCCGCTTATTGGCTGGCCGGCGTGGTCCAGCACCCGACCGCTGTCTTCGCAGACCTTCAGCCCGCCGAGTGTGATGACCGGGCAGGGGAAGAGTTTGCTGTCAAAGGACAGGTCGAGGGCGTACCACGGGCCTTGGTCGAGGTTGGTGAGCATTACGGCGGATTTGCCAAACTCGTCGGCGACCTCACCGCGTGCTGCTCGGGAGTAGCGTTCGACACTTTGGCGCAGCAGTTCGGGTGGCAGGTTGCAGCGTTTGGCCAACCCGGCCAGGCTGTTGCTGCGCTTGGCGTTGAACAGCAGATTGAGCAGCACCGGCAGGCGCTGGAAATTCCAGACTTTGCCGGGGCCGACCTGACGCAGCGCTTCGCGCACCAGCTCACGGTTGAGCACCAGGATGGCGCGGCCGTCCTGCTCTTCGACCATGGCGTGGCCTAGGGTCGCGCCGTAGATTTCTTCGTTGGCGTATCGCTGTCCGCGAGCATTGACGATCAGCCCGCGAGCCCAGGCCAGTGGCGGGTTGATGAAGCGCCAGGCGCTGATCTTGTCCATCCGCGCCACGCCGCCACCGGCGCTCTGGCCCAGGGCGATGCCGCTGCCATTGCACCCGGTGGCGCCCAGCGGCAGACCGGCCAGGTACTGCGGCGCGTGTTGGCGCACCAGATCGCGATTGAAGATAAAACCGCCGCTGCTCAGCAACACCGCCTGTTCGGCGCGAATCAATTGCCGAATGGCGCTGGTCTGTTCGATGCGACGCTGACGGGCGTGCAAGCGGTCGGCCAACGCCGGAGCGTACATATGAATGGCGGCGGCCCAGCGTGACAGACGCGCATGTTGTTTGGCGGCACGGCTACCCGACGGCAATTGCCAGGCTTCGACACCGAGGACCTTGTCGTCGAGGTCGAGCACCAGTCGCCGCACTTCGCACTGGCTGCGCAGGCGCGCGCCGTGACGCAAGGCGCTGGCCTTGAGCGGGGCGAACAGGCTGGCGCCGGACATGCCCGGGCCTTTGGTGCGGTGTCCACGGGGCGCCGGCTTGGCGCTGGCGGCGTAGGCCGGCACGGCTTCGTTGCCGGAGTAATAGAGGTAGTACTGGTCACTCGGGTATGAGGTTTTGTGCGGCGGCACGCTGGCCTCGAACGCCGCGCCCTGGCGCTCCAGCCAGGCCAGTTGCTCGCGGCTGCCGTCGCAGAAATTGCGCAATGTCTCGTGGCTGACCGCTTCGCCGATTTCCTGGCGCAGGTAATTGAACATGGCGTCGCTGGTGTCTTCATAGCCAGCCTGATGCTGATACGGCGTGCCACCGCCGGCATAGACCACGCCACCGCTCAGCGCCGTGGCGCCGCCGCCTTCGAAGCGATCCAGTGCGAGCACTGACAGGCCGCGAGTGCTGGCTTCGATGGCGGCACAGGCGCCGGCACCACCAAACCCGACGATCAGCAAGTCGCAGCGGTCATCCCATGGCAACTGGTCGGCGCTGTTCACTCGCAACGCCGTCAACCCGTTCACGCCGTCCATGTCCAGGCCTCAGCCGGCTACAGCGAAGGAAGGAGTGGGTTTGGCGGTGGTGGTGTAGCTGCCGTCGAGGTAGACCAGCGGGGTGATCGCATCGGTGGTGTGAATCTGCAGGATGCGTCCGATGAACACGGTGTGGGTGCCGTAGCTGAAGTGGCCGTCCTGGCGGCAGAGGATCGCCGACTGCGCGTCACCCAGGTAGGGAATGCCGCCGGGGCTGGTCAGCCAGTTGCCGCGGTCGAAGCGTGCTTCGCCCTTGATTGCGCCGCTGCACAGGTTGGCCAGGTCTTGTTGTTCGACGCCCAGGATGTTGACGCAGAAGTCGGCGCCGGTCGCCAGTGCGGCGTGGGGCGAGGCGGTCTTGTTGACGCAGATCAGCAGCGATGGTGGTTCGGTGCTCAGGGAGTCGACCGCGGTGGCGGCCATGGCGAAGCGTTCGGAGCCGTTGCTGGTGCTGATTATGGTGACTGACTTGGCCAGGCGGCGCATGGCCTGGAGCATGTCGGCTTTGAGATTGACGTCGTTCATCGCACTGGGCCTTTTTGTTGGTTGGGGAGTGCGATGGATTCTTGCTCTGACGTCCAGTCGTCACATCGTCCGAGGGGACTAGGCCTTGGCGGCCTCTGAGCCGACCAAGCTCTTGGGTGGTTGGGTGCATATCCGTTGCTGCGGTAACGGCGGCTTATGGTTTCGCCCTTACGGCGACTCACTTTTTTTAACAAGCGCCTCAAAAAAAGTAAGCAAAAAAAGCGCTCGCCCCGAACGTCCGGCCCCTCGCTAAGGCTCGGGGTTCCTTCGCTCCGGCATTCATCCGGGGGCATCGCCTCCGGTCGGCTTCGCGCGACCTCCTCTCGATGTGTTCGGCTGCGCCGAACGGCGCTGCGCGCCCACCCCCGGATGAACGCCTCCACTCAGCCTGCCGAGGGGGCGGGTGGATCAAGATCAAGAGCTGCAGGCGAGCTAACGCTCGGCCTGATGAGTGGTGAAGAGCGACGCGGTGGTGTGGGCTGCTGTGTTTTTGCTTTTCTGTGGGAGCGAGCTTGCTCGCGATGACGGCCTGCCAGCCGACCTGAAACTGTCGGATGTACCTCGCCCCTGTGGGAGTGAGCCTGCTCGCGATGGCGGCCTGCCAACCAACACATCCCTTTCAGATACACCCCCTGATACCTGTTCCCCCAAAACCATATGGTCCGTTTGAGGGATGTCCGCTCTGTTGCGCATTGCTTGAATGCCAGTGTAGGGGCGCTACACCCGCCCCGTTGCACGCGCGCCCCGGCGGATGGGGTGAACAAAGGAGAACAATAAAAATGCTCAACCAAGACCTGATTCGCCAGCGTCTGAGCCAACGTGCCCGGGAGTTGGTGCCGATCCTGCGTGAACGCGCCCTGAATGCCGCGCAAGCAGGCCAGTTGCCCGAAGAAACCCTGAAGGATTTCCAGGACGCCGGGTTCTTTCGCATCCTGCAACCATCTCGTTGGGAAGGCTATGAGCTGGAACCCAAGGATTTCTTCGACGTACAGATGACCCTTGCCGAAGGCTGCATGTCCTCGGCCTGGGTACTGGGGGTGGTGGCGATCCACAACTGGCAACTGGCACTGTTTGACGACCGCGCCGCGCAGGATGTCTGGGGCAACGATTCCAGCGTGCTGATCTCGTCTTCCTATATGCCGGTCGGCAAGGTCGAACGCGTCGACGGTGGCTTCAAGTTGAGCGGGCGCTGGGGCTTTTCTTCCGGCAGCAAGCATTGCGACTGGGCGTTCCTCGGTGCGCTGGTGCCGCCGGAAGAGGCGGGTGGGGCGCCGGATTACCGGACGTTCCTGGTGCCGCGCAGCGACTACCAGATTCTCGACAACTGGAACGTCATGGGCCTGGAAGCCACCGGTTCCCACGACATTCTGGTCGAGAACGCTTTCGTTCCCGAGTATCGCACTCATCGCTCCCTCGACGGTTTCATGCAGAACAGTCCGGGCAACGCGGTGAACACCGCGCCCTTGTTCCGCCTGCCATTCGGGCAGATTTTCGTGCGTGCGGTTTCGTCCTCGGCTATCGGTGCCCTGCAAGGCGCGGTGGATCAGTTTGTCGAGCACAACCGCGCCCGGGTCGGGGTCAATGACGGTCGCAAAATGGTTCAGGACCCGGCCGCGCAAGCGGCGCTGGCCAATGCCATGGTCTGCGTCGACGAGTGCAAGACCGCGCTGCATCGCAACTTCGCCCTGATGCTGGAGCGCGCGCAGAAGGGTGAGCCGTTGAGCATGCCCGAGCGGGTGAAGATGCGTTACGACTCGGCGCTGGTGGCCGACAAGTGCGCCAAGGCCGTTGGCGACCTGATGTTCAACAGCGGTGCTTCGACGATCTTCCGCAGCCATCCGATCAACCGTGCCTTCCGCGACATTCACACCGGTCGCGCCCATGTCGCCAACAGCCCGGCCAAGTACGCCTGGAACCTCGGCGGCGTGAGCATGGGGCAGGACAGCAACGACTTTTTCCTCTGATTTTTTAACCGAATCGGCTAGTCCGTTTGCGTGATTCGAGCGCCCTGCCAATACCTGAGCATGGGCGCAAGGCACAGGTCTCTGGCGCCGACTGCGCATCCAAATAAGCACAAGGATCAACCATGAAATTTTCCCTGATTTACGAAGCACAGACGGTGGATTCCAGCCGTGAAGGCGACCGCAAGATTTTTGAAGACACCGTTGAGCAGGCCGTGCTGGCCGACAAGCTGGGCTTCGACACCTTCTGGTGCGTGGAGCACACCGCGCTGAGCAACTACTCGCACATGTCCGCGCCGGAAACCATGCTGGCGTTCGTTGCCGGTAAAACCGAGCGCATCGGCATCGGCCACGGCGTGGTCTGCCTGCCTCCGGCGATGAACCACCCGGTGAAAGTCGCCGAGCGCATCGCCACCCTCGACCTGTTGTCCAAGGGCCGTGTGCACTTTGGCGTGGGCAAGGGCGGCACCCAGCAGGAAGCCGGCACCTTCGGCTACGACCTGGCGACCTTGCAGCCGCAGATCGACGAGATGATGTACCTGATCCCGAAAATGTTCGTGCAGGACGAGATCGAGCACAACGGCGACTTCGTGCAGATCCCCAAGCGTCCGATCCATCCAAAGCCGTATCAGGATCCACACCCGCCGATGTACCTGGCGTGCACCAACACCGAGTCGCTGAAAAATGCCGGTGGTCGCGGCATGGGCGCACTGGTGCTGGGCTTCGGTGGCCCGGAAGAGATCGCCAAGAAGGTCGAGGTGTATCACACGGCCTACGACAACCGCGATGAGAAGAAGCAAGTGGGCTTCCGTCCTAACCGCCACATCGCCGCGCTGTGCCCGGCCATCGTGCTGGACGACAACGCAGAAGCGCGCCGCATCGGTATCCGTGGCCAGCGCTACTTCATGGAATCCCTGGGCTACTGGTACGGCGGCGGTGAGCGTCCGGACCCGGAGAAGTGGAAAGACGACACCTACGTCGATGGCAACGGCCAGAGCGTGATCAAGTCGCGCTTCGCCTCGGAAGAAGTCAGCGTCGACTTCTCCGATCCGACCATGGCCATGATGAACCCGAACCACGCCTACGGCACCGTCGAGGATTGCATCGGCTACGTGCAGCGCCTGATCGATGCCGGCGCCGACGAAATCCTGTTCATCTGCCAGATGGGCACCGTGCCGCAGTGGGCGCAGCTGGAAACCCTGAAGAACATTGGCGAGAAGGTGATTCCGCACTTCCGCAAGGGTTGAAAGTTGACGCTAAAGGCGTGAACACAGCTTCACCATTGTGGGAGCGGGCTTGCTCGCGAAGAGGCCGGCACATTCAACATATATGTTGCCTGACACACCGCCTTCGCGAGCAAGCCCGCTCCCACAGTTGATCGCATTTCAGGCCTGGCACGGACGCCAGGCCAACTTTCCAACGGGTCCCCAAGGCCCGTTTTTTTATGCCTACACTAACCTTTACCGCCGCAAATCCCCTGTGGGAGCGGGCTTGCTCGCGAAGAGGCCGGCACATTCAACATTCATGTTGCCTGACACACCGCCTTCGCGAGCAAGCCCGCTCCCACAGGGGATTGGGGCCGCTCTCGCCACCGATGTGCTCTTCAATCAGCGCCTGTTTAACGGCTGTCAGTGTTACTCGATGAAAGCTACAACGCCTTGCGTCGTTGCCTACAGGTACGCCAGAATCCGCCGGCTTGTGCGCCTTGGGGCCCCTCGGTAACTTGATTCGCATCACTGCTCATCAGTGATCGGGTTTAGCAGCTCGGGTATAACCTAAGTCGTACGACGCTTCTATCAGTCAGGTTTTGTGCCTGTATTTTGATGGTGGCTGTACGCAGGGCGCCCTTGGGCGCGCCGGCTTCTTAGGTTCCCCGGTCTGCTAACCTGCGTGCAGCTGCCACCCTCTTCGTTTAGCAGCAGGAGGTTGGCACATCATTAGGAACCTGAGATATGTTCAAAGTCACACCAAACCCGCCGGACACCGATCCAGCATCCCCATACGAACCCGATTCCACAAAACTCAACGAGGCCGCCGAGCGAGCCCTCGCTTACCACTTCCCCTCGACAGCCGACATCAAAGCCACCCCTCGAACCATCAGCACGCTGTTCAGCGTCGACCCAGAGGCCACGACCGAAACCCTGGTGGTCTATCTGGTCGAGACCCTGGCCTCGGTGGATGTGATGGTGCATCAACTGGTGGATCATCTGGAGGGCGGTGATCGCAATGCCCTGCTGGGTATTTCCAATAGCGTCATGCTGGCCGAAATCACCGCGAACCGCGTGCTCGATCAAATCGAACCACCTGCATAAAGCCGCAACACCACTGACCCCTGTGGGAGCAACCTCAATCCCACAGGTACTGCGGCACGGTCAAAATTGCGTAATCACAGCGACTCTGCCTACAGGGATTTCTGCACCTTGACTGAGTGGTCTATAGGCTGTTTATTCTGCGACCCTCAACAAGGAAATCGGCGCCCACCAATGTTGTTGGAGTGCGTCGTTATTAAGGAGGATGGTTTATGTGGATGCGCCTTATTCATCAGCGAGACCGCGAGCGTCAAGGTATTGGTTTCAATCAAATCGAATCGCCATTCTTTGCCGTGTCCAGAGTGCGAGAGGCGCTTCTGAGCCGCCGTGACGAGTTCTTGGGGCTGAATGATTTTTTACTGGCTCATGGACGTTCGCGTGGTCAGCTGACGTACGACGTTATTGAACGAATACTGACTACGGTGAAAGACGGCGATTGGCTGTTGGTTTGCAGTGACCCTTTCAGCCCGCTGAGTGAAGACACAACAGGCAACTATTCACGCATTGGAGTGCGATGTCGTGTGGAGTCGTGGGATTATCCTCTTGTCGCTTCTGCCGACCAACGCAAGCCACCGTTGCCAAAAACCGAACTGGTCGCAAGCCCGCTACCTCAAGAACGCTCAAACATGGCTCAACAATTTGCTATCAAGGCGAAGGCGAGCGATGTCCTCTCCGACGAGCCAGCAACCCTTACTGCCATTACTGTCAACGATAGAGCTGCGATGAGAGAAGCAATCATTAGGCTCGCCCGAAAAAATGGTCGTGAATTTGTAGAAAGATCGTCCTGGGGAGCTCAAGAAGTAAAAGGCGAAATGGTCGACGACTGGGACTACTCGATGATCGCACTTCACCATGCGGGTAGAAGTGTGGGCTGTGGTTTCGGCGCAGGACAAATGCTTGCGATTCAGAGCGAGCATCAGGCCAAATTTGATGACATCGGTTACCACTACGGCATCGACTGTATGGGTAAAGTCTTTGAGGGACGGGACATCCGGTTCAAAGGCTCAAGTGTACATAACTACAACACAGGTGTTATTGGCATCGTATTGCTGGAAAACCTGACAACCGCGGAGGAAGGCGGCGATATGGTTGCTCTTGCCCGTCAGGCTCTTGAAACCATGAATGGCAATATGGACCAGAAAATCCCTGCCATACAAATCGATACCCTACTGAATCTGGTTCAAGCTCTGACCAGTGTTTTCAGGGTGACCACTTTGGGTGGGCACCGTGAGTTCCCCATGCAAGCCGGCGAAGGAAAAATATGCCCTGGCAACATTGGGATGAAACTGGTGAGAGACCTTCGAATCAAAACCAACCTGCAACCACCTTCATTATGAAGCCGCTACTTATCATTTTCCCGATCGCACTCCTCGCTTTCCTCTACATCGGCTTTTACGAAAAGATGGAAGACGCGTACCCGGAAAAAGTTTTTTTCATCAAGAAAAGTCCGACACTTCAGATGAAGTTTGAAAATATTTTCGCGTACGAATCAGATGACAAAAAATTGAGTGAGCTAAGCGATACGGAGCGGCAGTTGGTCATCCAGTACTGCAAGTATCGGTTAGGCGTAATTACGACTTTGAAAAGCCAAAACGAGCTTGAAGAATGTAAAAAAAGGTAGGTTTCATACCTCCGAACCCTCCTCAAACGGGCCTTTATGGCCCGTTTTTTATGCCTGCACCAATCAAATCCGCTAGTCCCATTGGACGATGTTGCCCCTCCCCGAACCCGCTTGAATAGGCCCTACATAAAGTCTCCCCCGGCAGTCGCCGAAGGGCGGCACCGCCTGAGTAAAACGAGGAGTGCATCCATGGATATCCGTGGTCTGGGTTACGTCACCCTGTTATCCAGCGACCTGGCGCAATGGCGCCATTACGCAAGCCAGGTGCTGGGCATGATGGTCATCGGCTCTGATGACGACGAGCACCTGTACCTGAAGATGGACGAGCGCCACTACCGCATCCTGGTGCAGAGGAACGCCGAGAACGGTTTCGGTGCCTGCGGCTGGGAAGTGGCCGGCAAGGCGGCGCTGGAACAGGCGGTCAGCGAGCTGCAACAGGCCGACGTGCAAGTGACCCGTGGCACAGCTACCGAGGCCGAGTTGCGCAAGGTCCAGGAACTGGTGCACTTCAGCGACCCGGATGGCAATCGCCACGAACTGTTCTGGGGGCCGTTGCAGGACTTCGCCCGTTTCGTCTCGCCAGTGGGCGTCAAAGGTTTCGTTACCAACGACCTCGGCATGGGCCACGTCGTATTGCCAGCCCCGGCCTTCGAACGCTGCCGCGACTTCTACGAACAAGTGATGGGTTTCGGCCTGTCGGACCTGATGAAAGTCCGCTTCACCCCGGACCCGGCCGAGCCGCAAAAGCGCATTCACTTCCTGCACTGCAACAACGGCCGCCACCACTCGCTGGCGATTTTCGAGTGCCCGATGCCCCACGGTTGCGTGCACATGATGGTCGAGGTCAATGCGCTGGACGAAGTCGGCCGTGCGCTGGACCGCGTTCACGCCAATGGCGTGAAGCTGTCGGCCACCCTCGGCCAGCACACCAACGACCAGATGATTTCTTTCTATATCAAGACCCCGTCCGGGTTTGACCTGGAATACGGCTGCGACGGCCTGGTGGTCGACTGGGACCGCCACACGCCGTTCGAAAGCACCGTAGTCAGCCACTGGGGCCACGACTTCAGTGTCGGTCGCCAATGAGGAACAAGACGATGGACAAGCAAATGACCACCGCCGAGATTGTCGGCCAACTGCGTGACGGCATGACCATCGGTATCGGTGGCTGGGGCCCGCGCCGCAAGCCGATGGCGCTGGTGCGCGAGATTCTGCGCTCGGACCTCAAGGACCTGACCGTGGTTGCCTACGGCGGGGCCGATGTCGGCATGCTCTGCGCGGCCGGCAAGATCAAGAAACTGGTGTTCGCCTTCGTGTCCCTGGATTTCATTCCGCTGGAGCCGTACTTCCGCAAGGCGCGCCAGGAAGCGGCGCTGGAAGTGATGGAGATCGACGAAGGCATGCTGCTGCTCGGCCTGCGGGCGGCGGCGATGAATGTGCCGTTCATTCCGACCGCCGTCGGCATGGGCACTGACGTGCTGCGCCACAACCGTCAGATCAAGTTGATCGCCTCGCCCTATGCCGACGGCAAGGACTGGGTGGCCATGCCGGCGCTTAAGCTCGACGCAGCGCTGGTCCACGTTGACCGTGCCGACAAACGCGGCGTGTGCCAGATCAGCGGTCCGGATCACTACATGGACGACCTGTTCGTGCGGGCTGCGACCCACGCCTACGTGACCTGCGATGAGCTGGTCGACAGCGAGTACTTCCATCAGGACGCCGCCCATGCGCATCAAGTGTTCTGGGAACGAAACCTGACCACCGCCGTGGCCCACGTGCCGGGTGGGGCGCATCCGTCTTCCTGTGCGCCGCTGTACGGTTTCGACGTCGCGCACTTCAAGGCCTACAACGCCACGGTCCAGGTGGCCGATGGCTGGCAGGGCTATGTCCGCGACTACGTCGACTGCACCCACGAACAGTATCTGGAAAAGGTCGGCGGCCTGGCTGCGATCCGTGAACTGCCGTTGCCGATTTTCTAAGGAGCCTTTTCGATGAGCACTACTGATTTCAGCCTCGCTGAGTTGATGATCTGCGCGGCCTCTGAAGCCTGGCGCGAAGACGGCGAAGTATTGGCCTCCGGTATCGGCGTGATTCCGCGTCTGGCCGCTTCGCTGGCCATGTTGACCAGCAACCCGCAACTGTTGATGACCGACTCCGAAGCCTACATGGTCGCCGAGCCGGTGCCTTTGGGTGCACGTAAGGGCTACGAGCCCAAGCGCGACAGCTGGATGGGTTTCTCGCGGATTTTCGACAACGTCTGGGGCGGCAAGCGCCACGCGCTGGTCGGCCCGACCCAGATCGACCGTTACGGTCAGGCGAACATTTCCTGCATCGGCGACTACGCCAAACCCAAGGCGCAGATGCTCGGCGTGCGCGGTTTCCCCGGTAACTCGATCAGCCACGCCAACTCGTTTTGCGTGCCGAGCCATAACCGTCGGGTGTTTGTCGAAGGCGAGGTCGATATGGTCGCCTCGGTTGGCTACAACCCGGCCCGCCTGGCGCGGGGCTGGTCGCTGGACGACATCGATATCCGCCTGATCATCACCGACCTCTGCGTCCTGGATTTCCAGGGCCCGCAACGGCAGATGCGCATCCGTTCGCTGCACCCCGGCGTGACGGCGGCGCAAGTCCAGGACAACACCGGCTTCGAGCTGCACGTGCCGGACGATCGCCCGACCACGGCAGCGCCGACGGCCGAGCAGTTGCAGCTGATCCAGCGTCTGGACCCGCACAACCTGCGCGCCCTGCAACTCAAAGACAACCCGCCAGGCCAACGCTGAGCAACGCGTTGCGGAGAAAAGTGATGGCTGAACATAACGATAAAAAACAGGCCGATGTGGTGCTCTACGAGGTGTGTGGCGCGGTGGCCCTGGTCACCATGAACCGCCCCGAGTTCCACAACGCGCAGAACTCGCAGATGACCTATGCGCTGGACGCGGCGTTTCGCCGGGCCTGCGATGACGATGAAGTGAAGGTCATCGTGCTGCGTGGTGCCGGCAAGCATTTCTCCGCCGGGCATGACATCGGCACCCCGGGCCGCGACGTCGACAAGACCTTCGACCGCGCCAGCCTGTGGTACGACCATGTGAACAAACCGGGCGGCGAGTTTCTTTATGCCAGGGAGCAGGAAGTCTATCTGGGCATGTGCCGTCGCTGGCGCGAGATGCCCAAGCCGACCATCGCCATGGTCCAAGGCGCGTGCATTGCCGGTGGGCTGATGCTGGCCTGGGTCTGCGACCTGATCGTCGCCAGCGAGGATGCGTATTTCGCCGATCCGGTGGTGCGCATGGGCATTCCCGGTGTGGAGTATTTCGCCCACGTGCATGAATTGAACCCGCGCATCGCCAAGGAATTTCTCTTTCTCGGCGAGCGCATGCCGGCGCCAAGGGCCTATCAGATGGGCATGCTCAATCGGGTGGTTGCTCGCGACGAACTGGAACAACAGACCCTCGACATCGCCGGGCGCATCGCGCAAATGCCGCGCCTGGGCCTGCAACTGAGCAAGCAAGCGGTGAACAACGCCGAAGACCTGATGGGCAAGCGCGCAACCATGGACATGGTGTTCGGCCTGCATCACTTCGCCCATGCCCACAACGAACTGGTGTCCGGCGACCGCCTCGGCGGCTACGACGCCAAAGCCATGGCCAGTTCCCAGCGCAAAACGGGCGAGGCGTGAACATGGCGATCTCGTTGAATACTCGTTTGACTGAACTGCTCGGTTGCCGCTACCCGATCATCCAGACCGCCATGGGCTGGGTCGCCGACCCGAAACTGGTGGCGGCCACGGGCAATGCCGGTGGCTTTGGTTTTCTCGCCGGGGCGACCATCGAACCGCAGCAGATGGAAGCGGCGATTATCGAAACCCGGCGCCTGACCGATCAGCCGTTCGGGGTGAATTTCCATATGTACCAGGCCAATGCCGGCGAGATCGTCGAGCTGGTGTTGCGCCACAAAGTCCGGGCGGTCAGCTACAGCCGTTCGCCGGGCAAGCAAATGATCAGCCGTCTGAAGGACGCCGGGGTGGTGTGCATTCCCACGGTGGGCGCGCTCAAGCATGCGCAGAAAGCCGTGGAAATGGGCGCCGATGCGGTGACCGTACAGGGCGGCGAGGGCGGGGGACACACCGGTTCCGTACCTACTTCGATGCTGCTTGATCAGGTGGTCAATGCCGTGTCGGTGCCCGTGGTGGCGGCCGGCGGATTCAAGGATGGCAAAGGGCTGGTTTCGGCCTTGGCCTACGGCGCCGAAGGCATCGCCATGGGCACTCGCTTTTTGATGTGCGCCGACAGCCCGGTGCCCCAGGCGACGCTTGCCCGTTACCTGGCGGTCAAGGACCCGGCGGCGATCATCATCAGTCGCGCCATCGACGGTATGCCGCAACGGATGATCCGCAACGAATTGCTCAACCAGCTGGAAAACAGCGGCGGCCTCAAGCGCCTGTTGCTGGCCTTGCAGAGTGGCCTGGCCTACCGCCGCCATACGGGCATGAGCCTGACCCAGTTGCTCACTAGCGCGCTGAAGATGCGCGGCAGCGGAGAGCTGACCGCCGCGCAAAGCATCATGGCCGCCAACGCGCCGATGGTGATCCAGAAAGCCATGGTCGACGGGCAACCGGCCGCGGGCGTGTTGCCCGCCGGGCAGATCGCCGCATCCATCGACAGCTTGCCCAGCTGCGCCCAATTGATTGAACAGATCGTCCGTGACGCCGAAGCGCGCCTGGGCGAGCTGTGTCGCCGTGTGTCGTGAAGGGGCCATGCATTGTGAAGGAAGGAAACCATGAAACCATTTAGCGTCAGCATCGAACACGGCATTGCCGAACTGGTCTTCAACCGACCACCGGTCAATGCCTTCAACTGCCAGGGCTGGGCCGATATCGCCAGCGAGATCGAGGGCCTGGGCCGCAACAGCGACGTGCGGGTGATCGTGATCCGTGCCGAAGGTCACGGCTTCTGCGCCGGGGTCGACATCAAGGAACTGGCCGCCGACGGCAACCTGATCGTCGCGGTGAACAAGGGCAACTACGACAGCTTCAAGGCCATTCACCGCAACCCGAAACCGGTGATCGTCGCCGTGCACGGCTTCGTGCTGGGCGGCGGCATCGGCATCTGCGGCGCCGCCGACATCATTGTCGCGTCCGAGTGCGCCACCTTCGGCGTGCCGGAAGTGGATCGCGGGGCCATGGGCGGCGGTGCGCATTTGCAGCGTTTGTTCCCGGTGCAGAAAGTCCGCCACATGTACTTCACCGGCGAGGCCATCGACGCCGCCGAGGCCTACCGCCTGGGCGCGGTGGAGCGGGTGGTCAAGCGCGAAGACTTGCGCGACGCCGCGTTGCAGATCGCCCGCACCATCGCCGCCAAGAGCCCCGGTATGATCAGCCTGGCCAAGGAAGCGCTGAGCGGCATCGAAGACGGCAATCTGGAAGACAAATACCGCTGGGAGCAGGGCTTCACCCTCGAAGCCTACCGCTCACTGGACTCTCAGGAAGCACGCGACTCGTTCGTCGAGAAACGCGATGCCCGATTCAACGGCTGAAGGCATATCCATGGACCTGACCTATACCCCGGCCCAGCAGGCCTTTCGCGTCGAGGCGCGGACCTGGCTGGCGGCCAATGTACCGAGTGAAGCGCTGCAATCGTTCGACACCGAGCCTGGCTTTGCCCAGCACCGCGCCTGGGAAGCCAAACTCAATGAAGGTCGTTGGGGCATGGTCACTTGGCCGACCGAACTCGGTGGGCGCGGCTGCGACCTGATCGAATGGCTGATTTTCGAAGAGGAATACTACCGTTCCGGGGCGCCGGCGCGGGTCAACCAGAACGGCATCTTCCTGCTCGGTCCAACCTTGATGGAGTACGGCAGCGAAGAGCAGAAAGCGCGATTCCTGCCGCGCATGGCCACAGGCGAGGACATCTGGGCCCAGGCCTGGTCCGAGCCGGGTGCCGGTTCCGACATGGCGGCGATCCGTTCCAAGGCTGAACGGGTGGGCGACCACTACGTGATCAACGGCCAGAAAACCTGGTCGACCCGTGCGGTGTGGGCGGATTGGGCGTTCGGTATTTTCCGTACCGACTCGCAGTCCCAGCGTCATCACGGGTTGACCTTCATCCTGCTGCCGCTGGACACGCCGGGCATCACCGTGCGGCCGATTCCGCAGCTCAACGGTTTGCCGGGCTTTGCCGAAATTTTCTTCGACGACGTCAAGGTGCCGGTGGAAAACGCCCTCGGTGGCGAAGGCATGGGCTGGCACGTGGCGATGTCCACCGCCGGTTTCGAGCGTGGTTTGTTGCTGCGTTCACCAGCACGCTTCCAGGAAACCGCCAAGCGTCTGGTGCAGTTGTACCTGGCCAACCGTGAGCACGCCGACCGAGACCCGGCCATTGGCGAGGCCGTGATGCGCGCCTGGCTGGATGCCGAGGCCTACACCCTGAGCACCTACATGACCGCCTCGAAACTGGTGCAGGGCGGCAAGATCGGGCCGGAATCGTCGACCAACAAAATCTACTGGTCGGAACTCGACCAGCGCATGCACGACACCGCCATGAGCATTCTCGGCCTGCGCGGCGAACTGCTGCCGCAAGCCCCGGCCGCCGGTGACGTCGGCCATTGGCTGGAAGGTTTCCTGTTTGCCCAGGCCGGGCCGATCTACGCCGGCACCAACGAGATCCAGCGCAACATCATTGCCGAACGCATGCTCGGCATGCCGCGTGCCTGAGGAATAGACCATGGACTTTAGTTTCAGCCGCGACCAACTGCTGTTTCAGGACAACGTCCGCAGCTTCCTGATCAACGAAGTCACCCCGGAACGCATTCGCGAACTGTGGCAGAGCGACAGCGGGCGCAGTGAGCAACTCTGGGCGCAACTGGTGGAGCTTGGCCTGACTGCCCTGACCGTGCCCGAGGCGCAGGATGGCATGGGCATGAATGAGCTGGATTTCGTGCTGATCGCTCAGGAATGCGGTTACGCCGGCCTGCCCGAGCCGCTGGTGGACACCATGCTGGTCGGCGTGCCGTTGCTCACCGACCTCGATGAGCAACACGCGCCGCTCAAACAAAAATGGCTGTCGCGAGTGGCCGAGGGCCGCGCGCGTCTCGCGGTTTCCGAGCCGGGTAATCCGCTGGTCAGCGATGCCCATGTCGCCGATCTGCTGTTGCTGGCCCATGGCGACGAGGTGCATGTGCTGGAGCGTGATGCCGTGCGCCTGACCCGCAACGAGTCGGTCGACCCGAGCCGCCAACTGTTTCAGGTCGAGTGGACGCCAACTCCCGCCACTTGTGTGGCCAGTGGTGAACAGGGACGGCGTTTGTGGGCAGCCGCCTTCAACCGTGGCGCCCTCGCCAGTGCCGCGCAATTGCTGGGGCTGGCCAAACGCATGGTCGACCTGGCGGTGGACTACACCTTCGAGCGCAAACAGTTCGGCAAGCCGGTCGGTTCGTTCCAGGCGGTCAAGCACTTGATGGCTAACGTCGCGGTGCAGATCGAGTTCGCCAAAGGCCCGCTGTACCGCGCCGCTTATGCGCTGGCCGAGCAGCAACCGGGGCAGGACGTGCTGGTGTCCCACGCCAAGCTGGCGACGGCGGAAGCGGCGATGCTCGCGGCGAAGAACACCATCCAGGCCCACGGCGCCATGGGTTACACCTGGGAAGTCGACTTGCATCTGTTCATGAAACGCGCCTGGGCCCTGGACAAGGTCTGGGGCGATCGCGGCCTGCACAAAGGGCGGATACGCGCGGCGTTACTGGACGGCAAGCCTGCGCTGGGTGCCGGCAGTACGTTCTAACCAGTCAGTAAGGGTGACGAACCCCCTGTGGGAGCGGCGGTGCGACGACTCGACTTGCTCGCGAAGGCGGCAGCACATTCAACATTTTTGTCGACTGAACTGACGCATTCGCGAGCAAGTCGAGTCGTCGCACCGCCGCTCCCACAGGTTATCGGCGCCTGATTTCAACTTTTATTGCGGGATACACCATGCCTGAAGCTTATATCGTCGACGCCCTGCGCACGCCCACCGGGCGGCGCAAGGGCGGTCTGAGCCAGATCCACGCCGCCGACCTGGGCGCCCATGTGTTGCGCGCGCTGGTCGAGCGCAATGCCATTCCCGACGAGGATTACGACGACGTGATCTTCGGCTGTGTCGACACCATTGGCCCGCTGGCCGGTGACATCGCCCGCACCAGTTGGCTGGCGGCCGGCCTGTCGCAATCGGTGCCGGGCACCACCATCGATCGCCAGTGCGGTTCGTCCCAGCAAGCGGTGCACTTTGCCGCCCAGGCGGTGATGAGCGGCACCCAGGACGTGGTCGTCGCCGGTGGCGTGCAGACCATGACCCAGATCCCGATTTCCTCGGCGATGATCGCCGCCGAACCCTTGGGTTTCACCGATCCGTTCAGCGGCTCCGAAGGCTGGGTACGGCGCTATGGCGCGCAACCGCCAACGCAGTTCCGTTCGGCGCAGATGATCGCGGAAAAGTGGGACCTGTCTCGGGCGCAGCTTGAAGCCTATTCGCTGGAGTCCCATCGACGTGCCTTGCAGGCCATCGAGCAAGGCCGCTTCAATCGCGAAATCGTGCCGCTGGCCGGTGTGCTGCATGACGAAACCCCGCGCCAGACCAGCCTGGAAAAAATGGCCGAGCTGGAATTCCTGTTCGGCTGCGACCGGGTGACCGCCGCGGTGTCGAGCCAGACCTGCGACGCGGCCAGCGCGATGCTGATCGTCTCGGAGGCGGCGCTCAAGCGTTACGGCCTGACGCCACGGGCACGCATTCATCACCTGAGCGTGCGCGCCGAAGACCCGATCTGGATGCTTACCGCGCCGATCCCGGCCACCGCCTACGCGCTCAAGCGTGCCGGCATGAAACTCGAAGACATCGACCGCGTGGAGATCAACGAAGCCTTCGCCTCGGTGGCCATGGCCTGGCTGAAAGAGACCGGTTATCCCCATGAACAGACCAACGTCAACGGCGGCGCGATTGCCCTCGGCCATCCGCTGGGCGCCACCGGAACCCGCTTGATGTGCACCTTGCTCCATGAACTGGAACGCAGCGGCGGACGCTTCGGCATGCAGACCATGTGCGAAGGCGGCGGCCAGGCCAACGTGACGATTATCGAACGCTTGTGATTTCAAGATGCCCACTGAACTTGTGGGAGCGGGCTTGCTCGCGAAAGCGGTGGGTCAGCCAACATTGATGTAGCTGACAGTCCGCCTTCGCGAGCAAGCCCGCTCCCACAGGGAGTTGCGGCGACCCGTGATGAATTTGAAGGATGAGCAATATGAAGATCTGTGAAAACCGCGTCGTGATCATCACCGGTGCCGGCGGTGGTCTGGGCCGCGCCTACGCGCTGGCCTTCGCTGCCGAAGGCGCGAAAGTGGTGGTCAACGACATCAACCGCGAAGCGGCGCTCGCCGTGGTCGGCGAAATCCTCGGCCAGGGCGGCAGCGCCGTGGCCAACAGCGACGACATCACCCGCTATGACTCGGCAGGGCTGATCGTGCGCCAGGCCATCGAAACCTTCGGCGACCTGAACGTGGTGGTCAATAACGCCGGCATTTGCCGCGACCGCATGTTCGCCAGCCTCAGCGAAGCCGACTGGGACGCCGTGGTAGCCGTGCACCTCAAGGGCCACTTCTGCATTTCCAGCCACGCCGTGAAGTACTGGCGCGAGCAGGCCAAGGGCGGTGCCAAGGTCGATGCGCGGATCATCAACACCAGCTCCGGCGCCGGGTTGCAGGGTTCCATCGGTCAGTCCAACTATGCAGCGGCCAAGGGCGGTATTGCCTCGCTGACGCTGGTGCAGGCGGCTGAACTGCGCCGCTACGGGATCACCGCCAACGCCCTGGCGCCGGCCGCGCGCACCGGAATGACCGAGCAAGTGTTCGCCGACACCATGAAAAAGCCTGAAGAAGGCTTCGATTACTTCGCCCCGGAAAACGTCGCGCCGCTGGTGGTGTGGCTGGGCTCCGAGGCTTCCGCCGAGGTGACCGGGCAGATGTTCGAAGTCGAGGGCGGCAAGTTGTCGATTGCCGACGGCTGGCGCCGTGGTCCGCAGCTGGATCGCCAGGGCCGTTGGGCGGTCGGCGAGATGGGTGAAGCCGTCGCTCAACTGATGACGCAAGCGGTTCCGGCGGCCAAAGTGTACGGCAGCTGAAAAAGTCCGGTCTCGGGAGGGCGGCGCGCGGCTATAATCGGCCGACGTTTCCCTCCGTCACCACACGAGACCTGCCATGACCATTTCCCTGTACGACGCTTCCGTGCCTGTTTTCCAGCAAATGCTCAACGCCCTGAGCGATGTACTGAAAAAGGCCGAGGCTCACGCCACCGAAAAAAACATCGACCCTAACGCCTTCCTGCAAGCGCGCCTGTTCCCGGACATGTTCCCGCTGGTGCGTCAGGTGCAGATCGCTGTTGATTTCAGCAAGGGTGTTACCGGTCGCCTGGCCGAAGTCGAATTGCCGAAGTACGACGACACAGAAACCACCTTCGCGGATTTGCAAGCGCTGATCGCCAAGGCCCTGGCTTTCATCGGCAGCATCAAGCCGGAGCAGATCAACGGCAAGGAAGGCATCGAGATCGTCACCCGCCCGGGCACGCCTAAAGAGAAGCGCTTCAGCGGCCAGTCCTACCTGCTGACCTACGGCCTGCCGCAGTTCTTCTTCCACATCACCACCACTTACGCACTGCTGCGCCACAACGGCGTGGAAGTGGGCAAGCGCGACTACATGGGCGCGTTCTAAACCGTCCGGGTACAAAAAAGCCCCCGGAGCCTTTGGCTGCGGGGGCTTTTTCATGTGTACGCGGTCTCCTGTGGGAGCGGGCTTGCTCGCGAAGGGGCCATCAGCTTCAACATCTTCATTAACTGACACACCGCTTTCGCGAGCAAGCCCGCTCCCACATGGGGCGGCGGTGTTACGCCAATCGTGCTGCTTTATCTTCTTCACCCAGGCAAGCCGCCGCGGTGAACAGCACATCGGTGGACGAGTTCAGCGCGGTTTCCGCCGAGTCCTGCAACACACCAATGATGAAACCAACCGCCACCACCTGCATGGCGATTTCGCTCGGGATGCCGAACAGGCTGCACGCCAGTGGAATCAGCAACAGCGAACCACCGGCCACACCCGAGGCGCCGCAGGCGCAGATCGCCGCGACGACGCTTAACAGGATCGCGGTAGGAATGTCCACGGCGATGCCCAGCGTGTGCACGGCCGCCAGGGTCAGTACGGTGATGGTGATCGCAGCACCCGCCATGTTGATGGTCGCGCCCAGCGGGATCGATACCGAGTAGGTGTCTTCGTGCAGGCCCAGACGCTTGCTCAACTCCAGGTTGACCGGAATGTTCGCCGCCGAGCTACGGGTGAAGAACGCCGTGATGCCGCTTTCGCGCAGGCAGGTCAGCACCAGCGGGTACGGGTTGCGACGCAGTTTCCAGAACACGATGAGCGGGTTCATCACCAGTGCCACGAACAGCATGCAGCCCAGCAGCACGGCCAGCAGGTGCGCGTAGCCGATCAAGGCACCGAAGCCGGAGGTGGCCAGGGTCGAGGCCACCAGGCCGAAGATGCCCAGCGGGGCGAAGCTGATCACCAGGCGCACGATCACCGTCACGCCGTTGGACAGGTCGCCCAGCACTTCACGGGTAGTGTCGCCGGCGTGGCGGATGGCAATGCCCATGCCGATGGCCCACGCCAGAATGCCGATGAAGTTGGCGTTCATCAGGGCGCTGACGGGATTATCGACCACGCTCAGCAACAGGCTTTGCAACACTTCGCCAATCCCGCCTGGCGCTGTGACCGCGACGTCCTGGGTCGACAGCACCAGGCTCGACGGGAACGTCATGCTGGCAACCACCGCGACCACGGCCGCGGCGAAAGTGCCCAGCAGATACAGGAACAGAATCGGCCGGATATGGGTTTCCTGGCCGTGCTTGTGGTTGGCAATCGACGCCATGACCAGCACGAACACCAGAATCGGCGCGACGGCTTTCAGCGCCGAGACAAACACTTTGCCGATGAACGCCGTGGACTTCGCCATGTCGGGGGCAATCAGCGCCAGGGCAATACCGGCTACCAGGCCGATCACGATCTGTGTGACCAGGCTCAAGCGTTTAAGGCGTTGCAATAGAGAAGGGGATGAAGCAGTCATAAAACGGCATCTCTGATTTTTTATAAGTGCATGGTTTCGCCGCAGTTGCAGCAACAAGCAGGGCAGGCCGCAGACGGGAAACCGAGAGGGGAACACGGGGCTAATGCCAGCGCTGATTCCTGTGGCGAGGGAGCAAGCTCCCTCGCCACAAGGGGCGCGGACTTTATCACAGCGTAGGAGCGATCTTTCAGACCTGTGACGAACTGCCACCCTGGCATTCAACGAGATAGGCAGGTTCGTGCAACCGCGTTCGGAAACACTCTGTTAAGATTCGCCATCCTCATTTTCATGTCTGCCAGTGGGCCTTCGGGCTATCGCTGGTGTCGTCGTTTTCTGGAGTTCTGCATGCTGTTGCCCATTCTTCTGTTGTCTGCCGCCGGCTTCACGGTGCTGACCACGGAATTCGTCATCGTTGGCCTGTTGCCGGCTATCGCCCGGGATCTGGAGGTCAGCATCCCGCAGGCCGGCCTGCTGGTGACCCTGTTCGCTTTCACCGTCGCCGCGTTCGGGCCGTTCCTGACGGCGTATTTCGCCCGCTTCGAGCGCCGCAAGCTGTTCATCTCGGTGCTGATCATGTTTGGCCTGGCCAACACGCTCGCGGCGCTGGCGCCGAACATCTGGGTCATGGCGTTTGCCCGATTGATCCCGGCATTGGGGCTGCCGGTGTTCTGGGCCTTGGCCAGCGAAACGGCGGTGGACATTGTCGGGCCGGATTACGCCGGTCGCGCCATCGCCAAGATCGGCTTCGGCATCGTCTGCGCCACGGTGTTCGGCATTCCCGTGGGCACGCTGATTTCCGATGCGTTCGGCTGGCGCAGTGCCTTCGCGATACTGGCGGTCATCGCCTTTGCCAAGGCGTTGCTGCTGTTTATCTATCTGCCCAAGACCAACCTGCACCAGCATCAGGTGAGCTTCCGGTCGCAGTTCAAGATCCTGCGCAGCCCGCTGATGCTCGGTCACGTGCTGTTGTCAGTGATTGTGTTCAGCGGCATGTTCACCGCCTACACCTATCTGGCGGACATTCTTGAGCGTCTGGCCGGCTTCAACGGTACCGTGGTCGGCTGGTGCCTGATGGGCTTCGGCGCGGTCGGGTTGATCGGCAACTCCCTGGGCGGGCGGGCAGTGGATCGTCATCCGCTGATGGCGTCGATGATGTTCTGTGCGTTCATGATTGCCGGCCTGGTGGCGCTGGTGCCGAACATCCATTCGCCGCTCGGTCTGGCGGCGGCGATGGGCATCTGGGGTGTGACCCAGGCGGCGTTGTTCCTGGTCAGCCATGTGCGCCTGATGAAAGCTGCGCCCGAAGCGCCGGCCTTCGCCGCGTCGTTGAACATCGCCGGGGCCAACCTCGGTATCGGACTGGGCGCGATGATCGGTGGTCGGGTGATCGACAGCGTCGGCCTGCAAGGCCTTGGCTTTGCAGCCGCCGCGTTCATTCTGGCTTCGATCCTGCTGGCCATCGCGCTGATGACCTTCAAGCCCCGGGAAGAAGTCACAGCGTTGTAAACAGCTCGCGTCGGGCACCTTCGGTTATGGCGACAATGCCGGGGTGCTTGACCTTGCGTTCCACTGAGATGGCATAGAACGACTCGCTCACCGCGTCAGTCTGGCCGATCACTTCCACGCCATATTGGCGTTGCACTTCATCGGCAATCACGCTCGGGCCGATGAAGATCCCGCTGCCGGATTGGCCGAAGGCCTGCATCAGGGCGCTGTCGTCGAACTCACCGACAATCTGCGGCTGGATCTGCTGCTCGGCGAACCAGCGTTGCAAACGGCTGCGCACCACGGTTTCCGGCCCGGGAATCAGCAGCGGCGCACCGTGCAGGTTGCGCGGGAAGTCCCGGCCGTAACGGGCCGCCAGCTCAGGGGTGGCGAAAAAGCTGATCCCGCACTCACCGAGTTTCTGGCTGTAGCCCTTGATGTCGAGGTGCGACGGCATCGGGCTGTCGGAGATCACCAGGTCCAGGCGCTGGATCGCCAGGTCGGCCAACAAACGCTCAAGCTTGTCTTCGCGGCACGTAATGCGCAGCGGTTCGCTCAGCTCCATGGTCGGTGCGATCAGGCGATAGACGATGGACTTGGGCACCACGTCGGCCACACCGACGCGAAACAGGATCTGCTGTTCATTGGGTTGTGCCCGCAGCATCAGTTCCAGTTCGCCACCGAGCTGGAACATTTGTTCGGCGTAGGGCAGGGCCTGGCGGCCGGCCTCGGTCAGTTCGAGTTGCCGTCCGACGCGCCGAAACAACTCGATGCCAAAGGTCTGTTCCAGCAATGAAATCTGCCCGCTGATGGTTTGTGGCGTGAGATTGAGCTGCTCGCAGGCGCGCACGATGCTGCCGGTCTTGGCCACCACCCAGAAGTAATGCAATTGCCGATAGTTGAGCATGGCGTCTAACACTTCGTAAAAATCGAAGTATAACCGCTGAAAATACGAATTTTCCTGAAGTATTCACTTCCCTAGAATGCATCGCTATCAACGGGCCATCGTTTAGGTCCCGTTCGTTCTATCGAGGAAAGCATCATGAAGCTTAAAGCCACGGCACTGTTGATTACGTCTTTACTGGTACTGGCCGGTTGCGACCAGGCCGAGAAAAGCGCGCAACAATTGATGGGCAAGGCTGCCGAAAGCGCCAAACAGGCGATTGACGATACCCACAAGGCCGCCGAGCAAGCACTCAGTGACGCCACCAGCGGGTTGATCAGCAAAAAAGAATCATCGGAAAAAGAATCGGAAAAAACCGAATCTTCCTCCCAGGAAATCTAAACCGTATTACAACGAGTCAGGACTGACCCATGGACTACCTTTTACAACTTGCCGCCAGCCCCACCGCCTGGGTCGCCCTTGCCACCCTGATTGTGATGGAGATCGTGCTCGGCATCGATAACCTGATCTTCATCTCGATCCTGACCAACAAGCTGCCCTTGCACAATCGACAGCGGGCACGGCGCATCGGTATCGGCATGGCGTTGATCCTGCGCCTTGGCTTGCTGAGCACCATCGCGTTCATCGTCCAGTTGACCAATCCGGTGATCGAGATTCTCGGCCACGCGCTTTCCTGGAAAGACATGATCCTGATTGCCGGTGGCCTGTTCCTGTTGTGGAAGGCGACCACCGAGATCCATCACAGCATGGACCCGGCACCGGAAGATCCGAAGTCGGCGACCTCGACCGTGACCCTGGGCTTCGCTGCCGCGATCGGTCAGATCCTGATGCTGGACATGGTGTTCTCCATCGACAGCATCATTACCGCTGTCGGCATGACCGAGCATTTGCCGATCATGGTCATCGCGGTGGTGGTGTCGGTCCTGGTGATGTTGCTGGCGGCTGATCCGCTGGCCAAGTTCATCAACGACAACCCGACAGTGGTGATGCTGGCCCTGGGCTTCCTGATCATGATCGGCATGACGCTGATCGCCGAAGGCTTCGGCGCCCATGTACCGAAAGGCTACGTCTATGCGGCCATGGCATTCTCGGCTTCGATCGAGGTTTTGAACATGATGTCCCGCCGGTCCAGGCAGAAGCGGGCAGCCACTGAGGCCTGACCCACGCTAAAGGAAACGGCCGCCTGAACTCGAAGGAGTGCAGGCGGCCGTTTTTGTTGGTCTCGGGTAAAGGTCTGGTCAGTGGGCGTTGGCGTGTTGGTTCGGCGTCTTGTCCGCTTCCGGCGCAGGAGCCGGCTGGACAGGGTGATGGTGGCGACGAGTAATGCGCAGCACGCCCCACAACATGGCGGCGGCTACCGCCAGCCAACCGCCAATCAACATCACAATGATCATGGTCAGGCTCATCTGTGCCTCCTCTTTGCCCTTCTGTGGGCACACGTGCTTCGCTGTCGTTCCTTCAGGGAACAGTCTAGCCGTTGCTGTATTTCAGGCTATTGACCGAAAGTCGGCAGTCACCAACCAGTTCGCTCTATCGAATGCACGCGACTACCGTTTAGAGCTATACCGTAGCGGCGCGGCGACCTATGATCGACGACCAAGCCGGGAATGGGATTGCCTGGCGTCTGAACCTGAAAAAGAGAGAGACGATGGTGCGGGTATTTTCTCGAATTTTGTCGGCCATGCTCATCGCCGGTTGCATGGCAGGCCTGGCGGGCTGTGCCGGTAGCGTTGCGCCCGAGATCAAGCGTTTGCCCGAGCGTGTCGAGCTCAGCGGCCGATTCTACCGGGGCGATGCGTATCAAAGCGGGCCGCAGGTGCTGGCCAGCATGCTGTCCCAGCAGGGCATCGTGATCACCCCGGGGTTGCTCGAAAAACCCTTGCATTTGCCGGGGGGCGAAGCCCAGTTGCAACAGAACATGCAGAACCTGGCCCGCGAGTACGGGATGGTGGTTTATCCCCTTGACAGCAACCTGCCGGCCCTGTTGGCGCAAGTCGCCGCCGGCTATCCGGTGATGGTGCGCTTTACTGAGGGCTCGGCCATGTGGGCCGAACCGCGTTACGCCATTCTGGCCGGCTACAACCGCCAGAAGCAGACAGTCCTGCTGCGGGCCGGGATGAATCACCGCGAACTGATGAGCTTCAGCTCCTTCGAGTCGGCGTTCAAGGACGCCGGCGGTTGGGCTGTGCTGATCCAGAATCCGACGCAAATCCCGGCCCAGGTCGATCAGCAGCGTTGGCTCAAGGCCGCCAGCGATCTGGCTCAGGCCGGTCAGGAGCAGGCCGCCGCCAAGGCAAAAAAAGCCTTGGCCAGCCAGTAAGTCCGTTGGTCACCCGCCGGGCACCTTCGCCCATCGCCAGCCTCTGATCTTTAAGGGCCCGGAACATTATTTCGGGCCGAGATCAGGAGGCGCCCATGGCTCATTCCACAACGCCCGTCGGTCCGCACTCGTCTGAACATTCCTCCGGTAATGAGTTGGGATTCGACCCGGATTCCCCGGACCTTGCCGATCCTCAGGTCGACCCGATCGGGCCCGCCAAGGCCCCGAGGGACGTGAAGCCGGGTGACAACCCCAAGGCTCCGGCCAAGCCCTACGATCCACTGGGTGACCTGAAGCCTTAGGTCCAATGGAGGTGCGTATGTCTACCGATTCCAGTTTCGACGACAAACGTCCGGAAACCGTCCCCACAACCCCCGAGCAAAGCACCGATCCGGTGATGGATCCCGACAGCCCGTTGAGGGATCCCCTGGCGCGGCCAACGGTAGTGCCCACTGAAAAGCCGAAGGGGTGGAGAGATCCAAGTGCCGGCGACGGTATTCCGGATGACGACCAGATGCCGCTGCCCAACGACTGAATGTCTGGCGAAAAAAAGCCCCGAATGTTCGGGGCTTTTTCATGCGTTTGCAGCAAGATTACTTCGACGCTTCAACCACGCCGCTCTGGCGCTGCTTGAGGTTCTTGTCTGCCTTGTACTGCAAGGCTACGGAAGGCACGTCCGCACTCTTTCCGCTCTCTACCCAATTACGCATGCGCGTGGCATCGGCAAAATGGGTGTACTTGCCATAGGCGTCAAGGATCACCAAGGCCACCGGGCGGTTACTCATTCGGGTCACCAGCACCAGGCAGTGACCTGCTTCGTTGGTGAAACCGGTTTTTGTCAGCTGGATGTCCCAGTCCGGCTTGCGGACCAAATGGTCGGTGTTGCGAAAACCCAGGCTGTAGTTGGGTTTGCGAAACGAAACGGTCTTTTCCTTGGTTGTACTCAGCTCCGTCAGCAGCGGGTGCTTGTGCGCGGCGATCAACAGTTTGCTCAAATCGCGAGCGGTCGAAACGTTGCGCGGCGAGAGACCTGTCGGTTCGACGAAATGGGTATTGGTCATGCCCAAGGCCCGGGCCTTGGCGTTCATTGCAGCAATGAACGCGACATAGCCACCCGGATAGTGGTGGGCCAGGCTTGCAGCGGCTCGGTTTTCAGATGACATCAGGGCAATCAGCAGCATCTCCCGGCGCGGCAGTTCGCTCTTGAGCTTGACCCGGGAGTACACACCTTTCATTTCCGGTGTGTCGCTGATGTTGATGTTGATGTATTCATCCATGTTTTGCCGGGCTTCAACCACGACCAGGCCGGTCATCAGTTTGCTGACGGATGCGATGGGGACGACGACGTCCGGATTGCTGGCATAGATGACTTTGTTGGTCTGCATATCCAGCAGTAAAGAGCTGCCGGAAGCGAGCTTGAGTTGCGAGGTATTTCGAGGCGCTGCGGTGGTTTCGCCAGCGCTGGCGATTGGCGTGATGAAAGTCCCTGTAACTGCAAAAAATAGGCTCAGGATGGAAAGACGGATTTTCACGCTGGCAGACTCATAAAGTATTGATAAGCCGTTTTGTAACGGGCTATTTCCCAAAAAGCGCGACATTCTGGAGTATGGCTGAATAACTGTCGATGGTTGATCAAGTAGCAGGTGAAAGTCCTGAGAAACATGAAAAAAAAGTCATTTTCCGGCGAGCGGTCGGTGTTTTTCGTGGGCAAAAAAAACCCCGCCAGGGCGGGGTTCCTTGTCACGCTGACAGCGTGGGCGTTGAAACTCAGCTGTGCAGGGTTTCAGCGGCGTACAGGGTGTTTTCCAGCAGGCAGGCACGGGTCATCGGGCCTACGCCGCCCGGTACCGGAGTGATCCAGCCGGCGCGGGGCAGGGCGGTTTCGTAGATCACGTCACCGACCAGCTTGCCGTCGTCCTGGCGGTTGATGCCGACATCGATCACGATCGCGCCTTCCTTGATCCATTCGCCCTTGACCAGTCCCGGCTTGCCGGCTGCGACGACGACCAGGTCCGCACGGCCGACATGGCCGGCCAGGTCCTTGGTAAAGCGGTGGGTGACCGTCACGGTGCAACCGGCCAGCAACAATTCCATGGCCATCGGGCGGCCAACGATATTGGACGCGCCGACAACCACGGCATTCATCCCGTAAAGGTCGACACCGGTGCTTTCCAGCAGGGTCATGATGCCTTTGGGGGTGCATGGGCGCAGCAGCGGGATACGCTGGGCCAGGCGACCGACATTATAAGGATGGAAACCGTCGACGTCTTTATCCGGACGAATGCGCTCCAGCAGCCTGGAGGCGTCCAGGTGTTCGGGAAGCGGAAGCTGAAGCAGAACGCCGTCGATTGCAGGATCGTCGTTCAGGCGATCGATCAGCTCGGTCAGCGCTTCTTGAGTGGTTTCGGAAGGCAGGTCATAGGCTTGGGATAGAAAGCCGACCTCTTCACAGTCTTTACGCTTGTGCGAGACATAAACCTGAGAGGCAGGATCGCTGCCGACCAGGATCACCGCAAGGCCGGGCGTGCGCAGGCCTTGCTGGCGACGCTCGGTGACACGTTGGGCGATCTGCTGGCGCAGGCTGGCGGCGATCGATTTGCCGTCGATAAGTTGTGCAGTCATTGCGCGTGATTAACCATCGAGAGGGGAAAAAAAGAGAACGCATTCTCGCATGTCATGCGGTGAGGGCAAAGGCGCTTGGTCTGCAAATTCCCCTAACTCCTTTAATTAAATGAATTTTTTTTAAAAAGGATTTGACGACCTTCGGGTGGCTCTATACTATTCGTCGCACTTGTCGGGCACAGCCTAGCACTGGTTAGGAAGGTTGAGCGGGATTACGATTCTGCAAGACTGGAAAGCACTTAGTTTGTAGTCCTCCAAGGTTACAGCTAACAAGGCGCCCGTAGCTCAGCTGGATAGAGCATCCGCCTTCTAAGCGGATGGTCGCAGGTTCGAGTCCTGCCGGGTGCGCCATTAGGCAGCTTTGGCACAAGTAACGCGATATGGTGGGCGTAGCTCAGTTGGTAGAGCACGGGATTGTGACTCCCGTTGTCGTGGGTTCGATCCCCATCGTCCACCCCATATTTCGAAAGGCGCCAGATTAACAGTCTGGCGCCTTTGCTTTAAAGGCTTCACCCGCGGATGTGGTGGAATTGGTAGACACACTGGATTTAGGTTCCAGCGCCGCGAGGCGTAAGAGTTCGAGTCTCTTCATCCGCACCAATTAAAGCTTCACTCAGGCACTTGGCCTGGCTGGAGCTTGATAAAGAAGTTTGTTTGGCTTCTTTAACAGGCAATATGGTGGGCGTAGCTCAGTTGGTAGAGCACGGGATTGTGACTCCCGTTGTCGTGGGTTCGATCCCCATCGTCCACCCCATATTTCGAAAGGCGCCAGATTGAAAAGTCTGGCGCCTTTTTTGTTTCGGCGGCCGCAGGTTCCGGGCCGCAAGGGCAGGGCGTTTCGTCGTATTTATGTTTCTCGATGATGCTGTGTTGTCCGCCGGCCTCGCTTGCGAGATCGGTCGTCAGGGAGATGGTTGGCGTCCTCCTCTATATATGGAAAGGTTGGCGCAGAGCCCTGGCGTGATTGGTTGTATTTGCCATCGGGGCGAGGTGCATTCGTGCATTCGCACCTATAAATTGCCTGCTGCGTTTTTACCCGTTTTCAGTAGGGTGACTTCTTGAGTTTGACCCACTAGAATGCATGCCCTTGATTCTGGGGTCGGAAACGGCCGGCTAACGTCTGTGCAACGAGGAATATCCATGCAAGTTTCTGTTGAAAATACTACTGCTCTTGAGCGCCGCATGAGCGTCACCGTGCCGGCTGAGCGCATCGAGAGCCAGGTCAACAAGCGTCTGCAGCAGACCGCCCAAAAGGCCAAGATTGCTGGCTTCCGTCCAGGCAAAGTGCCAATGAGCGAAATCAAGCGCCGTTTCGGTGCTGACGCTCGTCAGGAAGCTGTAGGCGACGTGATCCAGTCTTCCTTCTACGAAGCTGTGGTTGAGCAGAAGCTGAACCCGGCTGGTCAGCCTTCGATCGAGCCTAAATCCCTGGAAGCTGGCAAGGACCTGGAATACGTAGCCGTATTCGAAGTGTTCCCTGAGTTCACCGTTGCCGGTTTCGAAGGTATCACCGTAGAGCGCCTGAGCGCTGAGGTGACTGATGCCGATCTGGACAAGATGCTGGACATCCTGCGCAAGCAGAACACTCGTTTCGAAGTGGCCGATCGCGCCGCTCAAAACGAAGACCAGCTGAACATCGATTTCGTCGGCAAGGTCGACGGTGAAGTGTTCGCTGGCGGTTCCGCCAAGGGTACTCAGCTGGTTCTGGGTTCCGGCCGCATGATCCCTGGTTTCGAAGATGGCCTGGTTGGCGCGAAAGCCGGTGAAGAACGCGTTCTGAACCTGACTTTCCCAGAGGACTATCAGAACCTGGACCTGGCTGGCAAAACCGCCGAGTTCACCGTGACCGTCAACACCGTTTCCGAGCCAAAGCTGCCAGAACTGACCGAAGAGTTCTTCGCTCAATTCGGCATCAAGGAAACCGGTCTGGAAGGTTTCCGCGCCGAAGTTCGCAAGAACATGGAGCGCGAACTGCGTCAGGCGATCAAATCCAAGGTCAAGAATCAGGTAATGGACGGTCTGCTCGCCACCAACCCGATCGAAGTGCCAAAGGCCCTGCTGTCCAACGAAGTTGACCGTCTGCGCGTGCAGGCTGTTCAGCAGTTCGGCGGCAACATCAAGCCTGACCAACTGCCGGCCGAGCTGTTCGAAGAGCAAGCCAAGCGCCGCGTAGTGCTGGGCCTGATCGTGGCTGAAGTGGTCAAGCAATTCGACCTCAAGCCTGACGAAACCCGCGTTCGCGAGATGATTCAGGAAATGGCTTCGGCCTACCAGGAGCCTGAGCAAGTTGTGTCCTGGTACTACAAGAACGACCAGCAACTGAACGAAGTTCGCTCGGTTGTGCTGGAAGAGCAAGTTGTGGATACTGTTCTGCAGAAAGCTAGCGTGACCGACAAATCGGTCTCTTACGAAGAAGCGGTCAAGCCGGTAGAAGCTCCACAAGCCGACTGATTGTTTTTGCGGTAAGAAGCACACACCATAAGCCAGCCTTCGAGCTGGCTTATGCGTATTCAAGACATAACTATTTGGGAGTGACTGCAGAGCATGTTCCGTAATTCGTATATTCAGCAGAACTCTGATATCCAGGCCGCAGGCGGCCTGGTCCCGATGGTTGTCGAGCAGTCCGCTCGTGGCGAGCGCGCCTACGACATCTACTCGCGTCTCCTCAAGGAGCGGGTGATCTTTCTGGTTGGTCCGGTAGAGGACTACATGGCCAACCTGATCTGTGCGCAACTGCTGTTCCTTGAAGCGGAAAACCCGGACAAGGACATCCATCTCTACATCAACTCCCCGGGCGGTTCGGTGACGGCGGGCATGTCGATCTACGACACCATGCAGTTCATCAAGCCCAACGTGGCGACCACCTGTATTGGTCAGGCGTGCAGCATGGGGGCGTTCCTGCTGACGGCCGGTGCCCATGGCAAGCGTTACTGCCTGCCAAACTCGCGTGTGATGATTCACCAGCCACTGGGCGGTTTCCAGGGCCAGGCGTCGGATATCGAAATCCATGCCAAGGAAATCCTCTTTATTCGTGAGCGTCTCAACACGCTGATGGCCCAGCATAGCGGGCGCACTCTTGAAGAAATCGAGCGCGATACCAATCGCGACAATTTCATGAGTGCAGAAGCCGCGCGTGAGTACGGGTTGATCGACGAAGTGATCAGCCAGCGCCCTGCTTAAAATAAGCAGCTCAAAATAGGGTTGGTCGGCGGGTCCGACACCTGCGGGCTTGAAAAAGCCCGCAATAGCCTTCATCTTGTGTTGCAAGCCTATCGGATTTGGATCGAACGAATGACTGACACCCGCAACGGCGAGGACAACGGCAAGCTGCTCTATTGCTCCTTCTGTGGCAAAAGCCAGCATGAAGTACGCAAATTGATTGCCGGCCCCTCGGTCTTTATCTGCGACGAGTGCGTCGACCTGTGCAACGACATCATCCGCGAGGAGGTGCAGGAGGCACAGGCCGAAAGCAGCGCGCATAAATTGCCTTCGCCTAAAGAAATCAGCGGCATCCTTGATCAGTATGTGATTGGTCAGGAACGTGCGAAAAAGGTTCTGGCCGTAGCGGTGTACAACCACTACAAACGCCTGAACCAGCGTGACAAAAAGAATGACGACGTCGAACTCGGCAAGAGCAACATTTTGCTGATCGGCCCGACAGGCTCGGGTAAGACCCTGCTTGCCGAAACACTGGCCCGTTTGCTGAACGTTCCGTTCACCATCGCCGACGCAACCACCCTCACCGAGGCGGGTTACGTGGGTGAAGATGTCGAGAACATCATTCAGAAGCTGCTGCAGAAATGCGATTACGACGTGGAAAAAGCCCAGATGGGCATTGTCTACATCGATGAAATCGACAAGATTTCGCGCAAGTCTGACAACCCTTCGATTACCCGGGACGTTTCCGGTGAAGGCGTGCAGCAGGCCCTGCTCAAGTTGATCGAAGGCACGGTCGCTTCCGTTCCGCCTCAAGGTGGTCGCAAGCATCCGCAGCAGGAATTCCTGCAGGTCGACACCCGTAACATCCTGTTCATCTGCGGTGGTGCGTTCTCTGGTCTTGAGAAGGTCATTCAAAACCGTTCCACCAAGGGTGGCATTGGTTTCAACGCAGAAGTGCGCAGCAAGGAAGAAGGCAAGAAAGTCGGTGAATCCCTGCGTGAAGTCGAGCCTGACGATCTGGTCAAGTTCGGTCTGATCCCGGAATTCGTCGGTCGTCTGCCGGTACTTGCCACGCTGGACGAGCTTGACGAGGCTGCATTGATGCAGATCCTCACCGAGCCGAAAAATGCTCTGACCAAGCAGTATGCCAAGCTGTTCGAGATGGAAGGCGTGGATCTGGAATTCCGCAGCGACGCTCTGAAATCGGTCGCCAAGCGTGCCCTGGAGCGTAAAACCGGTGCCCGTGGCCTGCGTTCGATTCTTGAAGGTGTATTGCTCGACACTATGTATGAAATCCCCTCGCAATCGGAGGTGAGCAAAGTAGTGATCGATGAAAGCGTGATAGAAGGCAAGTCCAAGCCACTGTATATCTATGAAAACAGTGAGCCGACCGCCAAGGCCGCGCCAGACGCTTAAGCGTCACGCAGCTTGAATAAAGAAGGGGCCTTCGGGCCCCTTTGCTATTGTGGGACCTGGCCTGCAGGCGTTGATTTGCCAGCGATGGCGGTCCTTGAAGGCGTATCCGACGCATCGCAGCAGCTTTCGTAAGCTGCAATCTTTCAAGTGGACCTTTTATCCGCTTGTTTTTTTCCAAGGCAGCCCCCATCTTGGTTTCAAGCTTACTTCCATCTGTTTACGGCCTTGCGGCCGCCGTAGAGGCGAAATCATGAAGACAACCATCGAATTGCCTCTCCTGCCATTGCGTGATGTCGTGGTTTATCCGCACATGGTTATCCCGCTGTTCGTGGGGCGCGAGAAATCCATCGAAGCCCTCGAGGCTGCGATGACGGGTGACAAGCAGATTCTTCTGCTGGCCCAGAGAAACCCGGCTGACGACGATCCCGGTGAAGATGCCCTGTATCGCGTTGGTACGATTGCCACCGTTCTGCAGCTGCTGAAGCTGCCTGACGGAACGGTCAAGGTTCTGGTCGAGGGTGAGCAGCGGGGCGCTGTCGAGCGCTTCAGCGAAGTGGACGGCCACTGCCGTGCCGAAGTCTCCCTGATCGACGAAGTTGACGCCCCAGAGCGCGAGTCGGAAGTGTTCGTTCGCAGCCTGCTGTCCCAGTTCGAGCAATACGTGCAGTTGGGCAAGAAAGTCCCGGCTGAGGTCCTGTCGTCGCTCAACAGCATCGATGAGCCAGGTCGCCTGGTGGACACCATGGCCGCACACATGGCCCTGAAGATCGAACAGAAGCAGGAAATCCTCGAAATCATCGATTTGTCGGCCCGGGTCGAGCACGTTCTGGCGCTGCTGGATGCCGAGATCGATCTGCTGCAAGTCGAAAAACGCATTCGTGGCCGCGTCAAAAAACAAATGGAGCGCAGTCAACGCGAGTACTACCTGAATGAGCAGATGAAGGCCATTCAGAAAGAGCTCGGCGACAGCGACGAAGGTCACAACGAAGTCGAAGAGCTGAAAAAGCGTATCGATGCCGCCGGCCTGCCGAAAGACGCGCTGGCCAAGGCGACGGCCGAGCTGAACAAGCTCAAGCAGATGTCGCCGATGTCGGCGGAAGCGACCGTGGTGCGTTCGTACATCGACTGGCTGGTTCAGGTGCCGTGGAAGGCCCAGAGCAAGGTGCGCCTGGACCTGGCGCGTGCAGAAGACATTCTGGATGCCGACCACTATGGCCTGGAAGAGGTCAAGGAACGCATCCTCGAATACCTCGCCGTGCAAAAGCGCGTGAAAAAAATTCGTGGTCCGGTGTTGTGCCTGGTCGGTCCTCCAGGGGTGGGTAAAACGTCCCTGGCGGAGTCGATTGCTCACGCCACCAACCGCAAATTCGTGCGCATGGCCCTCGGCGGTGTGCGTGATGAGGCGGAAATTCGTGGTCATCGCCGTACTTACATCGGTTCGATGCCAGGAAGATTGATTCAAAAAATGACAAAGGTGGGGGTCCGCAACCCGCTGTTCCTGCTCGATGAAATCGACAAAATGGGCAGCGACATGCGTGGCGATCCGGCATCGGCGTTGCTGGAAGTGCTTGATCCCGAGCAGAACCACAACTTCAACGATCACTATCTGGAAGTCGATTACGACCTGTCCGATGTGATGTTCCTTTGCACCTCTAACTCGATGAACATCCCGCCAGCGTTGCTGGACCGGATGGAAGTGATCCGTCTGCCGGGCTACACCGAAGACGAGAAGATCAACATCGCCGTCAAATACCTTTCGCCGAAGCAGATCACGGCCAATGGCCTGAAGAAAGGCGAGCTGGAGTTTGACGCAGAAGCGATCCGCGACATCATCCGCTACTACACCCGTGAAGCCGGTGTGCGCGGGCTGGAGCGCCAGATTGCCAAGGTCTGCCGCAAGGCCGTCAAGGAGCATGCGCTGGAAAAACGCTTCTCGGTGAAGGTTACCGCAGACATGCTGGAGCACTTCCTGGGCGTGCGCAAATTCCGCTACGGCCTGGCCGAGCAGCAGGATCAGATCGGCCAGGTGACCGGGCTGGCATGGACGCAGGTGGGTGGCGAACTGCTGACTATCGAAGCGGCCGTCGTACCGGGCAAGGGCCAGTTGATCAAGACCGGTTCCCTGGGTGACGTGATGGTCGAATCGATCACCGCGGCCTTGACCGTTGTCCGCAGTCGGGCGAAGAGCCTGGGGATCCCCCTGGACTTCCATGAGAAGCGTGACACGCACATCCATATGCCGGAAGGGGCGACTCCAAAGGACGGCCCTAGCGCCGGCGTGGGCATGTGCACGGCCCTGGTATCGGCATTGACCGGCATTCCGGTACGCGCGGATGTCGCCATGACCGGCGAAATCACGTTGCGTGGCCAGGTACTGGCCATTGGCGGCTTGAAAGAAAAACTGCTGGCTGCCCATCGTGGCGGAATCAAGACCGTGATCATTCCTGAAGAGAATGTGCGCGATCTCAAAGAGATTCCGGACAATATCAAGCAGGATCTACAGATTAAACCGGTTAAATGGATTGACGAGGTCCTGCAAATTGCGTTGCAATACGCGCCGGAGCCCTTGCCGGACGTGGCTCCGGAGATAGTCGCGAAGGATGAGAAACGCGACGCAGATTCTAAGGAAAGAATTAGCACGCATTAGTACGTATTTGCCTGGGGGGCTTTCTTGACAGCTTTTTAGAGCCCTTGTTATAAAGCGGCTCTTAAGTGTCTGTAGGCCATTCAGCACTCGTTTTTGCTTTCACCAAAAAAACTTAGAATCATACTCAAATAGATATAAGGGGACTTAGAGTGAACAAGTCGGAACTGATTGATGCTATCGCTGCATCCGCTGATATCCCGAAAGCTGCTGCTGGCCGTGCGCTGGACGCTGTAATCGAATCCGTCACTGGCGCTCTCAAGGCTGGCGACTCTGTTGTTCTGGTTGGTTTCGGTACTTTCTCCGTAACTGATCGTCCAGCTCGCATTGGTCGTAACCCACAGACCGGTAAGACGCTGGAAATCGCAGCAGCCAAAAAACCAGGTTTCAAAGCCGGTAAAGCACTGAAAGAAGCTGTCAACTAAGTTCGATTCAGGTTTTTACCCATCCGGGTCGGGGTCAAGCCTGACTTGGCAGCGGAGCGGCAGTCCTGACTGCAGGTCGCCGGTTCAAGACACCGAGGGTCGCCAGTTCGAGCCCTCGATCCGCTCCGCCAGTTACGAGAAGGCGCATCCTCGGATGCGCCTTTCTTCTATTCGGATTCTACCCACGCTCCACGGTTGCCTAATTTTTGAAGTTCAACCGTTTCTGGGGGACGCATGCTGCAGAATATCAGGGACAATTCACAAGGCTGGATTGCCAAGACTATTATCGGGGTCATCGTTGCATTGATGGCTTTGACCGGTTTCGACGCCATTTTTCAGGCCACGACGACCAAGAATGAAGCGGCGAAGGTCAATGGTGAAGAAATCAGCCAGAACGAGCTGAACCAGGCGGTCGATATGCAACGCCGTCAGCTCATGCAACAGCTCGGCAAGGATTTCGACGCTTCCTTGCTCGATGAAAAAATGCTGCGCGAGTCGGCTCTCAAGGGTCTGATCGATCGCAAACTGCTGCTGCAAGGCGCAGAAAGTTCGAAATTCGCTTTTTCCGAAGCGGCTCTGGATCAGGTCATCCTGCAAACTCCTGAGTTTCAGGTGGATGGCAAGTTCAGCTCCGAGCGTTTCGACCAGGTGATTCGCCAACTCGGCTATAGCCGCATGCAATTCCGCCAGATGCTGGCTCAGGAAATGCTGATTGGTCAGCTGCGTGCCGGTCTGGCCGGTAGCGGTTTCGTAACCGATGCACAGGTGCTGGCGTTTGCCCGTCTGGAGAAACAGACCCGCGATTTCGCCTCCCTGAACATCAAGGCCGACCCGGCAGCGGTGAAGCTGACCGACGATGAGGTCAAAGCCTACTACGACGAGCACGCCAAGGAATTCATGACGCCGGATCAGGTGGTCATCGATTACCTCGAACTGAAGAAGGCTTCCTTCTTCGATCAGGTCAGCGTCAATGACGAAGACCTGCAGGCGGCCTATCAGAAAGAAATCGCGAACCTGTCCGAGCAACGCCAGGCGGCGCACATTCTGATTGAAGTGAACGACAAGACCACCGAGGCGCAAGCCAAGGCGAAGATCGAAGAGATCCAGGCCCGTCTGGCCAAGGGCGAGAAATTCGAGGCTCTGGCCAAGGAATTCTCCCAGGATCCGGGTTCGGCGAACAACGGCGGTGACCTGGGTTATGCCGGTCCTGGCGTCTACGACCCGGCGTTCGAGAAAGCCCTGTATTCGTTGGCCAAGGACCAGGTTTCCGCGCCGGTTCGCACCGATTTCGGCTTCCACCTGATCAAGCTGTTGGGCGTGGAAGCGCCTGAAGTACCGACATTCGCCAGCCTGAAAGACAAGCTGACCCGCGAATTGAAGACCCAGCAGGTCGAACAGCGTTTTGTCGAGGCGACCAAGCAACTGGAAGACGCCTCGTTCGAAGCCTCCGATCTGGCTCAGCCAGCGCAGGACCTGAAGCTGACCGTCCACACGTCCAAGCCGTTCGGCCGTGAAGGCGGTGAGGGTATTGCGGCCAACCGTGCCGTGATCACTGCCGCGTTCAGCCCGGAAGTCCTGGATGAGGGCGCGAACAGCACGGCCATCGAGCTCGATCCGGAAACCGTGGTCGTGTTGCGTGCCAAGGAGCACCTGAAGCCTTCGCAATTGCCGCTGGAAAGCGTCTCTGCTGCGATCCGTGTGCAATTGGCCAAGGAGCACGCCAGCGCCGATGCCAAGACCAAGGCTGACGCCCTGATTGCCAGCCTGCGCGATGGCAAGACCCCGCTGGATCAGGCGGTCGACGGCCAGGCCTGGAAAGTCACCGAGGCGGCGACTCGCGCTCAGGAAGGGGTCGACCCAGCGGTGCTGCAAGCGCTGTTCCGCATGGCGAAGCCAGCGGCCAAGGACAAGCCGACCTTCACCAGCGTGACGCTGGCTGATGGCAGCCTGATGATCGTGCGTCTCAATGGCGTGAACGAAGCCGCGGCGCCAACCGAAGAAGAGAAAGCACAGTATCGTCGCTACCTCGCTTCGCGCATCGGCCAGCAAGACTTCGCGGCTTATCGCAAGCAACTGGAAAGCCAGGCAGAGATCAAGCGTTACTGATGCCTGACCAGGTTTAGCGCTGCACAGAAGACCCCGGCCGGAAGGCCGGGGTCTTTTTTTGTTTTGCCGTACGTCATTTGCCGCGGTGACTTTTGCACAAAACCGGGGTCAATCAGCCTGTAACCGTTTTAAGACATGATCGATGCTCCGCTAAGCATCGATCTGTTGCACAATACGCCCCGAACCGTTTTTCTCAGGATGTTCAATGTTTAAATCACTTCCCATGCGGGTTGTCGGGTTGGCAGCCGTGTTTGCCACTGCGGCCGGTTGTTCATCGAACAAGACCGCCATCTATGAGCATGAGAATTTCGACGACTCCGGTACCTTTTCCCGCAACTATCCGGTCACCGATACCCAGAGTTGTGAAGCCGCCCGTCGCGCCTTGCTCAGCCAGGGATACATCATCACCAGTAACGATCCGAAGCTGGTCAGCGGTCACAAGAGCTTTCAGCAGACCGGCGAGAATCACATGGAGATCAGCTTCAGTGTGGTGTGTACCGATGACGGCAGCGAAGGGCATCACGCGACCGTATTCGCCAATGCCCTGCAGGATCGTTATGCGCTGAAGAAGACCAACAACTCCGCCAGTCTCGGTGTGGGTGTGTTGGGCTCGGTGTCGATGCCGATCGGCTCCTCCGATGACTCGATGGTCAAGGTCGCCAGCGAAACCGTATCGTCTGCCAAGTTCTACGAGCGTTTTTTCGCACTGGTCGAGCTGTTCCTGCCGCCGGAAGCGAAAAAGGCTGCGCACATCCCCGAAAAGCCGAAAACCGACCTGGGCATGCCTGAAGCCAAGGCGGCACCGGCACCGGCACCGGCACCTCTGGCACCTGCCCCGGCAGCAGCTCCCGCGGTAGAGCCTGTGGCACCTGCACCTGTTGAAGCGGTTCCAGCGGCCTCCGAGCCGCTTGCCCCGCCTCCTGAAGCGGCGCCGATTACCCCGGTTCAGAACACAGAACCGGCACCTTCGGCAGAAACCATCAAGCCACCGACAAACCCGACGGACATACCACCGCCGAGCGAGCCGATTCAGGCGATTCCTGTCTCTGGCCAGTGATCGATCGCGTTACGGGATCGGCCAACGAGTAACGATCCCGTAGCAGGCGCAAAGATTGACCCGCATCAAGCAAGTCCGCTGTTCTGTGCCCTCCCGCGAAAAAACCAATGATAAATTCCTGGCCAGCTGCTACGTTTTATTCAGTAGCGACAGAGTGTCGTGTCCGCGTCATTTTTCCTTCACGCGGGCACTTTATGCTCAAGGGATTGGTCATTTATTCAGACGTTTTTCAATAAGGGTTGGGGGATTCAAAAATGGACGATTATCAAGAAGAGCTGCTCGAGTACCAGGCATTCGAACTGGACCCACTGGAGCCAGCGGAAGACGCTACTGAGCTTTAAGGCTTCAACTTGTCGCTTGCAGCTAGAGGCTTTGGGCTGTTTTTCTATGGCTGCGGCGAAATTCGCCGGGTGTCTGCCCGTTCCAGCGTTTGAAAGCGCGTTGAAACGCTTCGGCTGAGGCAAAGCCCAGCAGGTAGGCGATCTCTCCGAACGCCAATTCGGTGTCGCGTATGTAAGTCATGGCCAGGTCGCGGCGGGTGTCGTTGAGAATCGCACGAAATTGTGTGCCTTCATCGGCGAGCTTGCGGCGCAAGGTCCAGGTGGGCAGCTTCAGGCGTGCCGCCACCTCTTGCAGGTCGGGCTCCCGACCACCATTGAGCAAGGGTCCCAGCAGCGCGATGATGCGTTCACGCAGGCTGCGGGTACGTGTCAGTTGTTCCAGTTCCCGCTCACACAGTTGCAGCAAATGCCGCCAGGTACTCGGGCAATGCTCGGGGTTGCGCTGGGCGAGACTTGCCAGGCTCAAGCGCAGTTGATTGCGCTCTGCGCCAAACTGCATCGGACAGTCACCCAACACGTCATAGGCCGCGCGGTAACCGGGCTCCTCGAATTCGATTTCGATGCGCTCGGCGCGCAGCGGGGCAGGGCTGACACTGGATAATTGCTGCAACCAGCCGGCGATGATCGAATCCACCACAAAGCGGTTATAGGCGTTATAGGGGCTGATCGAATAGAAGCGCAGCCAGGCGCCCTGGGCGTCTTCGTGAAAGCTTGATTGACCCCGATAATTGGAGCCATACAAGGCTTCGAATCGAATCAGGCAGCGCGCGGCTTCTCGTACCGTCGGTGCCTGCGCCGCGGTGATGCCAGCGAGGCCTGCCTGGCTCAGGCGACTGAGCTGACCCATGCGCAAGCCAAGGGCCGGGTTGCCGGTCAGTTGAATGGCGCCGTGGCCCAGGCGCATGTAGCGCGGTATCGACAGCCGGGCACCGGCTTCGCTCAGGCGCGCGGCATCAAGGCCGTATTGATCGAGCAGTGGCTGTGGATCGACGCCATGACTGCGCACGGCATCGGCCAGGCTATGAACAAAGCCCACTGACAGATCGCCAAGGCGCATCGGCTGCGGTTTCATGGCTTACAACCAGAGGTTCAGCAAACGCGCACCCTGGGCGTTGCCGTCGGCAAAGTGCTGGCCGTTGCTGCTGAGGAAGCTATGCCCGGCGCTGGCCTGATCCCAGAATTGACCCCGCAGGAACACACTCATGCCAGCAACGGCTTGACTGGCCGGCATCCGGGTCGTGAGGGTCAGGCGCTGCCAGGCCTGGCCTTCACTGATTTCTCCAGGCTTCAAGTTGACCGATGCCGGCGCCGACGAACCCCTGTAGCCGCGCCACGGTTGATCCCAGGTGCCACGGCCGGCAACAAAGGCCGGTACCGCAACCAGTTGTACGCTTTGGTCGTTGAGCTTGAGGTAGTTTTCCGGGTACCAGCTGTCGTGGCCAATCAATACGCCCAACCTTCCTGCGGGGGTATCAACGACGTTGAGCGAGTGCTCGCCGTTCGCCTTGATCCCGTTCTGTTCAGCGAAGAACGGGTGTATCTGACGCTGGGGCTGGCCGATCGGCAAACCCTCGCTGTTGAACACCACGCTGCTGTTGTACAGCGCGCCGCGGCCGATTTTCAAAATGCCGTCGATGATGCTCGGTTCGGGCAGCACGATGGAGCCCGCCACCAGCGTCACGTGGAATTCCCTGGCCAGCCCTCCGAACAATGCCTGGTAGTCCCTGGCCATCGCCTTGGCTTTCATGCGCAGGTGGGCATCGTCCAGACGGTTGCCGCCCTCGGCGTTGATCAACGCCTTGGCGAACTTCAGGGGATTGCTCACCGCCAGCCAGTTCATGGCCTCCTTGAGGCTGCTGGCCTGATACAGCTCATCCTTCTCGCCGCTGACCATCAGCCAGGTACCGACGTGCTCCGGCAATACGACGACGGTCTTGCTGTTCAACAAGCCTTGGTCCCGGGCTGCCTGCAAATAGGCCGCGAGCTTGCGGTGCAAGCGCTCGGGGCTTTGATAGTCGGTAGGAAACAGTTCGGGCTGGATGCCCAACAGATTGCCGCGGTCCGCAGGCGTACCCTGGTCGACAGCCAGGTTGATCCGCAGGTCCGAAAGGTAATGACCCACCGGCCGGTCCGCGGCCCATATCGCGTAGGCCGTGAGGGCGGCGAGCAACGCCATGGAAAATGTCAGGTACAAAAGTTTGCGCATGGGGAAACAGTTTACAGCCTGGAGCCGGGCGTGGCTTTTCATTAGGAACTGGATCGAGCATAAAGGGAATCAAGGGCTTAGTGGGCAAATTTCAGCGGTGACGGTTTTTTTTCGCTGGCGGTTGCCGTTCTGCGCCGAGATGCAGCAATGAATGACCGGGTTAAACGAGAGATGAATTGACGGGGTGGCGATCATGGAAGGGGAGCACCGGTCAGCCGTCATTTGGCTAGACCGGCTGGCAGGTGAACGTTATTTGGTGACCAGCAGTTCCGGGCCGAGGTAGTTGTTGATCTGGTCGATATCGTCGTCGCCCAGGTTGCCCACCGAAGAGGCCAGGCGCAGGCGTGACATCAAATAACGCAACTTGGCATCGAACAGATCGTGGCGCGCAACGAAGAGCAGCTCTTCGGCATTGAGGACGTCCGAGTTGGTGCTGGTGCCACCTTCCTTGAAGCCCTTGCGTGACGATGCCAGTGAGCGTTCGTTGGACGCTACGGCCTTCTCCAGCGCGCGAATGCGTTTGGCGCCGCTCAGTATGCCTTGAAACTCTCGGGTGGTTCCGGTGATGACTTCCTGTCGCGCGGCGTCGAGTTCGTCCGTGGCCTTATCGCTATTGGCACTGGCCTGGCGTGTCAGCGCGCTGACGCCGCCACCACTGAACAGCGGGACATTGACTTCCAGTCCGATCGAACCGTAGCGGTTGCGTTGATTCAGCTCGGAGAGTGATTGGCTCTCACCTGCGGTGTAGCCGGCAATGAAATCCAGGGTTGGCCAGTGGCCGGCCCTGGCGCGCTTCACTTCTTCTTCGGCGAGGTCGCGGCTATAGCGGCGCGCATGGAGCAGCGGGCTATCGGTCTGGGCTTTGACCAGCCAGTCCTGCAAGTTGCTCGGCAGCAGCGGTGGTGTATCGAAGCTCGGACGCAAGGTGGTCAGCGACTCGGGGGTTTCACCGATGTATTCCTCGAGCTTGCGGCGCGCGTTGACCAGGTTGTCTTGCGCTTCGATCAGCTCGGCTTCGGCGAGGTCGCGGCGAGCGGCCGACTCGTCGATGTCGGTGACGGTGCCGGCCCCCAATTCCATGCGCCGTTTCGCCGAGGCGAGTTGTTCTTCGAAGGCGTTCAGCTTGGACTTGGCCAGGGTGATGGTTTCGCTGGCCAGGAGCACATCGAAATAGCTTTCGGCCAGGCGCACCGCGGCGTCCTGGCTCTTGGCATCGAATACCGCGTTGCTGTAGTCGGCACGCTGCTGACCCTGGCGGTACTCGGCCATTTTCTGTTTGTTGAACAGTGGTTGGCGCAGGCGCACGTTTGCGCCCTTGGAGTCGTAGTCGAGGTCCCTTTCGATGCCGCTCTGGCGTTGTGTGCCATTGACCTTGTTGTCGTAGGCCGAGGCGTTGATCTGCGGTAGCAGGCCGGCCGTGCCGATGGCGCGGTTTTCCCCGCCGGCCTCTTTTTCATGCATGGCGGCCTGGTAGATAGGGCCCTGGAACTGCAACAGATCCCAGGCTTGCTTGAGGTCCATGGCGTCGGCCGGCAAGGCCAACCCCATCAGGCAGAAGAGCAGGCAATGACGGTCCATTTCATTGTTCCTTGAATGAGCTGTCCACACGTTCGAGCATTGGTTTAAGAAGATAGCTCAACATATTGCGTTCGCCGGTTTTGATGGTGACGCTGGCGGGCATGCCGGGGCGAATGTGATTGGTGCCAAGCAGGCTCATGCCATCGGCGGTCACTTCCACTTGGGCCAGATAGAACGGCTCCTTGCTTTCCTCGTCGAGCAGGCGGTCGGCGGAGATGGTCATCACGCGGCCGGGGATGTTTGGCGTCTGGGCATGGTTGAAGGCCGGAAAGGAAATGTCCACAGGCAGGCCGGGGAACATCTTGTCGATGGCCTGCACGGGAATCATCGCGTCGACCTGCAACGGTTCGTTGACCGGAACGATTTCCATGATCTTGAAGCCGGGCTGAATGATCCCGCCGACGGTGGCGATGCTCAGGGCCTGGACCATGCCGTCGATCGGCGAGCGGATCACCGTGTGGGTCACTTCATAGTCCAGCGCGCGTAAGCGGTCGGCCAGGGTGGTGTTTTCCTTGGCGGTGTCGGTCAACTGCGATTCGACTTCCTTCAGGTAATCGTGCTGGCGCTGCAGGATGCGCAGCTTGATTTCGGTGGTCTGGCTGCGCACGCGAGCGATGTTGTTGAGGTTCTCGGCCTGGCCGGCGGAGAGGTCGGCATTGCTGCGTTCCAGCTCAAGCAGGCGGTTGCGCGGCACATAGCCTTCGGCCGCCAGCACGCGGGTGCCTTGCAGTTCCTGGTTGAGGAAGCTGATCTGCGAGGCGCGGGCGCTATAGACCTGCTGCAGGCCCTTGAGCTGCACGGCCGACGCCGCCAGGTTCTCCTGCAGGATGCTGATTTCGCCAGCGAGACCGGCGCGCCGGGTGTCGAGCAGGCGCTGTTGCAGGTCCATGGCGGCTTCCAGGCGGTAGTCATCCTTGAAGCGCTTGAGCAGTTCAGGGTCGAATTTCACCACGTCGCGGTTGTCACGTTCCGCTTCCAGTCGGTTCTCCACCGTCTTGCTGACGATGTACTGAGCGCTGACCGCACCCTGTTCGGCAAGGGCACGCAACGAGTCGAGACGGACCACCTCCTGGCCTTTTGTCACCAGATCGCCTTCGCGAACGAGAATGGCGTCCACGGTACCGCCGCTCAGATGCTGCACGGCTTTGCGATTGCTGGTGACCTTGACCGTACCTGTCGCTACCACGCCGGCATCCAGCGGCGCCAACCAGGACCACAGGAGAAAGCCGCCGAAGCCGGCGATCACCAGCCAAATGCCTAACCGCGCGGGTTTACGGACATCCAGGTCGATCAGGCTCTTGGGATCGGAGGGAATCATTTCGGTGCGTTGGCTCATTTGCATGATCGGTCACTCCCGTGCTTTGACAGAGGCCAGCGGAGTTGACGCGCCTGCAGGGATCACACTGGCCTTGCGCAGCGCTGCGAATACTTCATCGCGCGTGCCGAGCATCTGCACGCCGCCGTCGCGCAGCATCAGCACCTTATCGACGGCACAGAGTACGTTGGGACGGTGAGAAATCAGAATGACGGTGGCGCCGCGGTCCTTGAGTTCGGCCAGCGCATCCACCAGGGCCTTTTCGCCGACGTCGTCGAGGTTGGCGTTCGGCTCATCCAGCACGATCAGATTGGGGTCGCCATACAGCGCGCGGGCCAAGGCGATGCGTTGCTTCTGACCACCGGAAAGCGGGCTGCCATCGGTGCCCAGGCGGGTGTCATAACCCTGCGGAAAACGCAGGATCATCTCGTGCACTCCAGAGCTCTTGGCGGCGCGGATGACCGCGTCACTGTCGACTTCGCCAAAGCGCGCAATGTTGTCGGCGATGGTGCCCTCGAACAGCTCCACATCCTGTGGCAGGTAGCCGAGCCAGGGGCCAAGTTCGCCCTTGTTCCAGGTGAACATGTCAGCGCCGTCCAGGCGCACCTTGCCTGCCTGCGCCGGCCAGACGCCGACCAGCAGGCGGGCGAGGGTGGATTTGCCCGAGGCGGACGGGCCGATAATGCCAAGGCTTTCGCCGGGGATAAGGCTTAAGCTCACCCCGCGCAGAATCGTGTTATTGGTACCGGGGGCACCGGCATATACATTCTCCACGGCCAGCATGCCCATTGGCCGCTGCAGCGACATGCTCGGTGGCCTGCGGGGATAGTCTTGCAGCATCTCGTTGAGCCGCCCCCAGGCCGAACGGCAGCCGAGCAGTTGCCTCCACGACGCGATGACCTGCTCCACCGGGCCCAGAGCACGGCCGGTGAGGATCGAGCAGGCAATCATCATCCCCGGTGTGATCTTGCCTTCGATCGCCAGCAGTGCGCCGGCGCCGAGGATCAGAGACTGCAAAGTGATCCGCACGAAGCGCCCGGTGCTGCTGATAATGGCGGCGCGGTCGGAGGCCAGGGTCTGCATTTCCAGAATACGCAAATGGCTTTGGTACCAGCGCTTGCTGATCGACGGCAGCATGCCCATGGCCTCGATGACCTCGGCATTGCGCAAGTTGTTGTTGGCGTATTGGGCTGAGGAGAGGGCGGCCTGGTTGGCTTCGGCCAACGGCTTCTGCGTCGCCTGCTCGGTGAGCCAGGCCAGGACCACCAGAATCAGCGAGCCGATCAGCGTGATCAGTCCGAGTATTGGGTGAATCAGGTAGGCGACCAGCAGGTAGATCGGCGTCCACGGTGCATCGAAGAAAGCGAACAGGGAGTTGCCGGTGACGAACTGACGAACCTGGGCGAGGTCCTGCAGGGCCTGGGCCGGATTACCTCCGGCGCGGCTCAGGTTGCGCTCGAATGCAGCGGTGAAAATGCGTCGGTTGAGGTCCATGTCGAGGCAGTTGCCGACCCGGATCAGTACGCGGGTGCGGACCATTTCCAGCGTGGACATCAGCAGGAACAGACCCACCACCAGGACCGTCAACATCGCCAGCGTCGTGACGTTGCGACTGACCAGGGCTCGATCATAGACCTGCAGCATATAAATAGCTGGCGTCAACATCATGACGTTTATGACGCCGCTGAACCCTGCCAGCAAGTAAAAGCTGCGGCGCAGACGAAAGAGCGCGTCGGCCAGTTCGGAACGGATGCTCGACTGCCTGGACATGTTGGTCCTCCCACTTCGAAAAGCCGGTTGCCCTTGTGGCGCAACAGCTAACGATAAATGTAGTTCCTTAAACAGCTTATGGACACGCAGGCTGGTCGCTCTATGGATGGCGAGTCTTCCGAAATCGCTGCGTTGCTCCTTATGCAGCAGCGTAGGTGGCAGCGTAACAGTCCGAAATAACATTTCGCTCTATACCTGCACTCAACTTTCTATATGTCTTTTAAAAACAGCTAGTTGTGAGGCTCAACACCAGTCGTCTGTTTTAGCGACGTAATATTGACAAAGATTTGCTATGGAACTTTAGTCTTAGTTATCGGGGGGGCCGCCCGCCTGAAGCCTGCCATCGTTTTGGCAACGCAAGGCGCGGTGATTTTCCCGGGAGGAGCAAAATCATGTCGATCATTTCGTTCTTTTGCAGAGGGAAGGGGCTTTCCAGGACGTTTGCCTTCACTTCCAGATTCCATGGCCCGCCCAGGGCTCGAATCCGCTCTGCCTGATCGCCCGGCGAGCAATTCATTTCGCGAATTCCAGGCGCGTATCCCGGGTCCCGGGTAACGCCAGATCTCTCGCTAAAAAACATAACCAACAAACTGCGCAAGCCAGCACTTGAATTGGCGCGGGAGGATTCTCTCGTCCCGTGCCTTTACCCAGACAGATCGAGGGCAATCCAAAATGGCCAATTTCAACAAGTCGGACCTGGAGTTCATCCTCAAGCAAATCTTCATCGCTGAAGCGAATGCCGCCGGCACCAGCCTCATTGATTTGCTTCCCAATACTCAGGTGCCATTCGGCCTGCGTACCGTCGATGGCAGCTTCAACAACCTGGTCACCGGCCAGAGTGATTTTGGCGCCGCGGACGCTGACTTCCCGCGCCTGCTCGATCCTTCCTTTCTTTCGGCGCAATACGCCGGAACAGGGACAGTGATCGATCCGCAACCACGGATTATCAGTAACCTGGTCGTCGACCAGACCGCCAACAACCCGGCGGCCTACGCCTCAGCGTTCGATCCGGGCCTGGACGGTGTGCTCAACTTCGGCACGGTGGGTAATGACGACGTACTCAAGGATGGCGTACAGATAGTCACCAGCCCCGGGCTGGATGGCGTGTTCGGCACGGCCGATGACAAGGATGTGTTCTTCTTTCCCAACGTGTCGCCGGACGTCGGCCTGACCGCCAGCTTCAACTCGTGGATGACCTTCTTTGGCCAGTTCTTCGACCACGGTCTCGACCTGGTCACCAAGGGCGCTACCGACGTCGTGTTCATTCCGCTGCAGGCGGACGATCCGTTGTTCGTCCCGGGCAGCCCGACCAACTTCATGGTGCTGTCACGCGCAGTGCATACCGCCGGCGCGGACGGAGTAGTCGGCACGGCCGATGATGGCCAGACCAATACCACCTCGCCGTTCGTCGACCAGAGCCAGACCTACAGCTCGCACCCGTCGCATCAGGTGTTCCTGCGCGAATACGTACTCAACGCGGCAGGCGATCCTGTTGCAACGGGACGCTTGATTACCAATCGCGACCTCGGCCCGGATGGCCGGTTCGGCACGGCCGATGATGGCGACGGCGAAAATGGCGGCATGGCGACCTGGGCAGTGGTCAAGGCCCAGGCCCGTGACATTCTGGGCATCAACCTGACTGACGCCGATGTACACAACGTGCCATTGCTGGCAACCGATGCGTACGGCAACTTCATCCGCGGGCCAAACGGCATGCCGCAGGTGGTGATTCGCATCAGTAACGGTGCTGACGGCATCGCCGGGACGGCTGATGACGTCACTCAACTGGTCGAAGGCAACCTGGCAGCTCCCATCAGTCTGGCCAGTGCCGTGAGCACCGGGCATGGTTTCCTCGACGACATCGCCCACAATGCCGCGCCGGTAGTCGTCGGCGGGGTTCTGCAGGCGGATGCTGACATCGCTATCGGCAATGCGCAGCCCGTTGGCCCTGGCGGCAACAACCTGACCTATGACAACGAACTGCTCGACGCCCACTACATTGCCGGCGACGGCCGGGTCAACGAGAACATCGGCCTGACCACCGTGCACCATGTGTTCCACTCCGAGCACAACCGTCTGGTCCAGCAATCCAAGGACACCATCATTGCCGCCGGCGATCTGGCCTTCCTCAATGAGTGGCTGGTGGACGATGTGGCCGCGATACCAACTACACCTGCCGGGATCGCGGCGTTGGTGTGGGACGGCGAACGCCTGTTCCAGGCCGCCAAGTTCGGCACCGAAATGCAGTACCAACACCTGGTGTTCGAAGAGTTCGGGCGGACCATTCAGCCGCAGATCGACGAATTCCTTGCACCCAGCGGGTATGACACTTCGATCAACCCGGCAATCCTCGCCGAATTCGCCCACGTGGTGTACCGCTTCGGTCACTCGATGTTGACCGAGACCGTCGATCGCTTCGACCCCGCGTTCAATCCGCTGCTCACTAACCCCGCCAACCCGGACTCGCAACTGGGTCTGATCGCGGCCTTCCTCAACCCGCTGGCGTTCGCCAGCAGCGGGTTGACTGCGGACCAGGCGGCAGGGGCGATCATTCGCGGTGTGACCCGCCAGGTCGGCAACGAACTCGATGAGTTCGTCACCGAAGCGTTGCGCAATAACCTGCTCGGTCTGCCGCTCGATTTGCCGACCCTGAACCTGGCGCGTGGTCGCGACACGGGCATCCCCACCTTGAATGAGGCGCGCCGTGAGTTCTTCGCATCCACCGGCGACAGCCAACTCAAGCCGTACATCAGCTGGGCTGACCTGGCGGACAGCCTCAAGCACCCTGAGTCGCTGGTCAACTTCATTGCGGCCTATGGCACGCATAGCACGATTACGGCGGCGACTACGCTGGCAGACAAACGCGCTGCAGCCCTGGCGCTGGTATTGGGTGGCGTGGGTTCGCCGGCTGACCGCCTGGACTTCCTCAACAGCACCGGTGCCTATGCCAACGTAACGCTGGCCGGCGCGGATGGGGTACTGGGTACTGCAGATGACCTGACCGGTGTGACGGTCACGGGCGTCGACGACATCGACTTCTGGGTCGGTGGCCTCGCCGAGCAGAAAATGCCGTTCGGCGGCATGCTCGGCTCGACCTTCAACTTCGTGTTTGAAACCCAGATGGAGGCGTTGCAGAACGGCGACCGCTTCTACTACCTGTCGCGTACCGCGGGCCTGAACTTCGGCACCGAGTTGGAAAACAACTCCTTTGCCAAGCTGATCATGCTCAACACCGATGTCACCCACCTGGCGAACACCGTGTTCCTCACGCCGACGTTCACCCTCGAAGTGAATCAGGCCGCTCAGTTCACCGGTCTTGGCGTGGACGGCCGCGCCGATCCGACGGGCGGCATCATGATCAACGGCGTGGAAATCGTGCCGCTGGTGATCCGCGACAACCCCGACACCGTGGGTCCAGACACCAATTATCTGCAGTACACCGGTGAAGACCATATCGTCATGGGCGGCACCGCCGGCAATGACATCATCATTTCCGGTGAAGGCGATGACACCCTTTACGGCGACGGCGGCAACGACCGCCTCGAAGGCGGTGCCGGGAACGATGCGGTACTGGGCGGCGCGGGTGATGACATCATCAGCGACTCGTTCGGTGACAACCGTCTGGAAGGTAACGACGGTAACGATGTGATCGTGGCCGGCAGCATGCTGGTTGGTGGCAACCTGATCCTGGGTGGCGATGGCCAGGACTTCATCATCACCACTGAAGACGTCTCCATGACCTTCGGCGGTCAGGGTGACGACTTCATCCTCGGTGCCAAGACCAACCTGCCGGCTACCGGTGGCGAAGGTGATGACTGGATCGAGAAGGGCACCCAGGACGGTGCACCTGGCGATAACGCCTCGCCGTTGCTCAATGACGATGTGATCGGCAACGACATCTTTACTGGTGGTGGCGGCTTCGACGAAATGATCGGCGAGGGCGGCGATGACATCTTTGTCGGCAGCGATGCCCAGGACAAGATGGAAGGCATGTCCGGTTTCGACTGGGTGACCTACAAAAATGACAGGGCCGGCGTGACCGCCGACCTGACCATGGCCGCGCTGGCACAGCCCCACGGCAATACACCAAGCCAGAATGCCGGCATATTCAATCCGGTCGGTGCCTCGCCAGCCTCGATTCTCGACCGTTTTGCCGAGGTCGAAGGCTTGTCCGGTTCGAGTTTCGGCGATGTGCTCAAAGGCGATAATGTCAATGCGGACACCATCATCAACCACGGCGGTACCACGGGCAGTGCGCTGACCAATGTGGCATTGATCCGCGGACTGGACCAGTTCCTCGCCGATGCCGGTCTGCCGGTCACCGGCTTTGCCACTGGCAATATCATCCTCGGCGGTGATGGCAGCGACCTGATCGAGGGCCGCGGTGGCGATGACCTGATCGATGGCGACAAATGGATCAATGTCAGAATTGCCGTTTATGACCCGGCTGATGTCAACCATGTCGGTCCCGAGATCGCCACTTTCGACAGCATGGTCGATATGATCCCGTTCATTCTGGACCGCACCATCAACCCTGGTCAGCTCCAGGCCGTGCGGGAAATCATGCCCGGCACCTCGACTGGCGGGGCCGCCTTCGACACTGCCATTTTCTCCGGGCTTGAGGCCGAGTATGCGGTGACTGTCGACGACCGTGGCACGGACGATGTGACGGACGATGTCTGGACAGTGGCCGATAGCGTAGTGGGTCGCGACGGTACCGATACCCTGCTGAATATCGAACGCCTGCAGTTCGCCGATAACCAGCAAGTGCTGGTGGCGGGGCTCAATGCTCAACCGGATGGCAGTCCGACTGTCGCGGATGGCAACGGCGGCGCGATCACCGTGGGCGATATACTGACTGTCAGCGTGGCCGGGGTGACCGATGACGACAACGTCGCGGCGGGTAATCCGCAGGGGTTGATCACCAACTCCTCGGTGTCCTACATCTGGCAGTTCGAGGCCGATCCAGGCACTGGTGTATTCGAGGACATCATCCTGTTGCCGGCTGGCGACCTGGCGTTCCAAAGCGCCGATGGTACCGCGTTCAAGGTCTCTCCTGATCTTGCCGGGTTGTCGTTGCGGGTCAAGGCGATCTATCAGGACGGTCACGGCACCACGGAGATCCTGTTCTCCACGCCGACGGCTGCCATCGTTGCCGGTGCACCGGTTACGCCAACGGCGCAGGTACCTGTAGTCGATGCCACCGCGGGTGGCGCGGGCCTGCACATGGTCCGCTCCGACCTCAACTTCATTCTTGACCAGATCAAGATTGCCGAGGCTGATGCAGCCGGTCAGGACATCCTCTCGCTGATCCCGAATATCCGCGCGCCGCTGGGCCTGCGTACGGTCGACGGGTCGAACAACAACCTGATGAACCTCAACGGCATTAACAACACCGAGTTCGGTGCCGCCGATAACCTCTTTCCGCGCGTGACCGATCCGGTCTTCAATCCGGCGGAAGGGGGAACGTCGTATGCGCAGAACAACGGCATTGTGACTGACTCGCAGCCACGCACCATCAGTAACCTGATCGTCGACCAGACGGCGAACAACCCGGCGGCCTATGCCACGGCTTTCGACCCGGGCCTGGACGGTGTGCTCAACTTCGGCGCAGTAGGCAACGACGACGTGCTCAAGGAAGGCGTACAGATTGTTGCCAGCCCCGGCCTGGATGGTCAGTTCGGTACGGCCGACGACCGCGATGTGTTCCTGATCGAGAACACCGCGCCGGACGCGGGATTGTCCGCGCCGTTCAACGCCTGGATGACCTTCTTCGGGCAGTTCTTCGATCATGGCCTGGACCTGGTCACCAAAGGTGGTTCGGGCACCGTCTTCATTCCGCTTCAGCCGGATGATCCGCTGTTTGTTCCAGGTAGCCCGACGAACTTCATGGTCCTGACCCGCGCGACCAACCAGCCAGGGGCGGATGGCGTTCTTGGCACGGCCGACGACATCCATGAGCACACCAATACCACCTCGCCGTTCGTGGACCAGAACCAGACCTATAGCTCGCATCCGTCGCACCAGGTGTTCCTGCGCGGGTATGAACTTACCGCCAGCGGCCCCATAGCGACCGGCAGGCTGATCACCAACCGTGATCTGGGTGTGGATGGCACGTTTGGTACCGCGGACGACGTCGAAATTGGTGGCATGGCGACCTGGAAGGTGGTCAAGGCACAGGCGCGCGACGTGCTCGGTATCAATCTTACCGACGCCGATATCGACAGCGGCCCGCTGCTGGCGACTGACGACTATGGCAACTTCATCAAAGGACCGAACGGTTTCCCGCAGGTTGTCATTCGGGTCAACAACGGGGCGGACGGCATTGCCGGCAACGCCGATGACGTCACTACGCTTGTCGAAGGCGATCCGGCCAATCCGGTAAGCCTCGTGAACGCAGTGCGCACCAGCCATGCCTTCCTCAACGACATCGCCCACAACGCCGTGCCGGTCGTTACCGGCGGGGTTCTGCAGGCGGATGCCGACACCCTTGTCGGCAATGCGCAGCCCGTTGGCCCGGGCGGCAATAACCTGACCTATGACAACGAACTGCTCGACGCTCACTACATCGCCGGCGACGGCCGGGTCAACGAGAACATCGGCCTGACTGCGGTGCATGCGATCTTCCACTCCGAGCACAATCGGCTGGTCGCGCAAACCAAGGACACCGTGCTCGATTCGGGTGACGTGGCTTTCCTCAACGAGTGGCTGCTCACTCCGGTGGCCGCATTGCCAACCACCCAGGCTGAGTTCGATGCGCTGCAGTGGAATGGCGAGCGCCTGTTCCAGGCGGCCAAATTCGGCACCGAGATGCAGTATCAGCACCTGGTGTTCGAGGAGTTTGCGCGGACCATCCAGCCCAACATCGACCTGTTCTTTGCACCGACCCAGGTCTACGACGTCGACCTCGATGCCTCGATCGTCGCCGAGTTCGCCCACACCGTGTACCGGTTTGGCCACTCTATGCTGACCGAGACCGTCAATCGCTTCGATATCGATTTCAACGTGGTAGGCGATCCGGCCAGTGCTAATCCCGATCAGCAACTGGGCTTGATCGCTGCGTTCCTCAACCCGTTGGCGTACGCCGCCAGTGGCGTGTCGCCAGAGGATGCGACCAGTGCGATCATACGTGGGGTGACCCGGCAAGCCGGTAACGAAATCGACGAGTTCGTCACCGAGGCGCTGCGCAATAACCTGCTCGGCCTGCCGCTCGACCTGCCGGCGATCAACATCGCCCGTGGCCGCGACGTGGGGATTCCCTCACTCAATGCGATCCGCCGCGACATCTACAGCCAAACCGGTGATACCCAACTCAAGCCGTACACCAGCTGGGTCGATCTGGTGCAGTACCTCAAACATCCGGAGTCGCTGATCAACTTCATCGCGGCCTATGGCACGCATGACACGATCACGGCGGCGACCACGCTGGAAGGCAAACGCGCTGCAGCCCTGGCGCTGGTCTTCGGTGGTGTGGGTGCGCCGGCTGACCGCCTGGACTTCCTCAACAGCACCGGTGCCTTTGCCAACGTAACGCTGCCCGGCACCGACGGCGTGCTGGGTACTGTCGACGACCTGAGGGGTGTGACGGTCACGGGCGTCGATGCCATCGACCTGTGGATCGGCGGCCTGGCCGAACAGAAAACCCCGTTCGGCGGCATGCTCGGCTCGACCTTCAACTTCGTGTTCGAGAACCAGCTGGAAAAACTGCAGGACGGCGATCGCTTCTACTATCTGGAACGTACCGCTGGCCTGACGATGAATGCCGAGCTTGAAAGCAACTCGTTCGCCAAGCTGATCATGGCCAACACCTCGGCCACTCACTTGCCGGGCCTGGTGTTCTCGGACCCGGGCTTCTACCTGGAAGTGGACCCAGGCAGGCAATTCAACGAAGGCCTGCTCGCGGCCGATCCGCTCGGCCCGAACGGCGAGCAGGTGGTGTTCCGCGACAACCCGCTGACCGTGGGGGCGGACACCAACTACATCAAGTACACAGGTGCCGAGCACATCGTGCTGGGTGGCACAGACAACGCAGACATCCTCATCTCCAGTGAAGGCGATGACACGGTCTGGGGTGATGGCGGCAACGATCGCATCGATGGCGGTGACGGCAACGACCAGCTGCGCGGTGGTGCCGGCGACGACATCATCACCGACACCGGCGGCGACGATAACCTCCAGGGTGGCGACGGCAACGACGTGCTGCACGGAGGCAACGGCGTCAACCTGCTCATTGGCGGGTTCGGCAACGACTTCATCATTACCGGTGAGGACGCCTCCGAGGCCATTGGTGGCCAGGGTAATGACTTCATCCTGGGCAGCAAAGCCAACGAACAGGACATGGGTAACGAAGGCGACGACTGGATCGAGAAGGGCACCTCGGACGGTGCGCCTGGCGACAACTTCGACCCGCTCGGCAACGACCCGGTCATCGGTCACGATGTCTACATCGGCGGCAGCGAGAACGATAAGTTCAACGGCGAAGGCGGTGACGACATCATGGTCGGCAGTCTCGGCTTCGGTGACCGCTATATCGGCGGCTCCGGCTATGACTGGGCGACCTTCAAGGGGCTCGCCCAAGGCGTGAGCATCGATTTCAGCGACCGCTTCTTCGATGTACCACCGATGCCGGGTTCGGGTGCCTCGGCGCTGGTACGCTTCGACATCATGGAAGGCCTGTCGGGTTCATCCCACGGTGACTTCCTGCGCGGTGACAGCACAGATGCGACATCGCTGCCCACCGCGGGTGCAACCGGCAGTGTGCTGACCAACATCAACCTGATCAACGGTCTGGCGGGTCTGTTGCCAGCCGGAGCGACGTTCTTCGACGGCGGCAACATCATCCTCGGTGGCAGCGGCAGCGACCTCATCGAAGGTCGCGGCGGTGACGACATCATCGATGGTGACAAGTGGTTGAACGTACGCATCAGCGTACGGGCAAACGCTGATGGCACCGGCGCGGAAATCGCCACGTTCGACAGCATGGAGCCGTTGGTGCCGCTCATGCTGAACGGTACCTACAACCCGGGCCAGCTGGTCATCGTGCGGGAGATTCTGACTGGCACTGACAGCTTCGACACTGCGGTGTACTCCGGTAATGCGTCGGAGTACACAGTCGCTGTCGATGGCAACGCTGTCGTTGTGACCGACCTGGTGGCGGGCCGTGATGGCGTCGATCGCCTGACGGGCATCGAGCGCCTGCAGTTCGCCGACCTGGCGCAGTCGTCCGGTGTTGGCACCGTCTTGAACAGCGGTCCCGTGGGGCGTCTGGCAATCCTCGATGCTGCCACCGGTGCGCGTAGCGATGCACCTGTCGCCGGCCAACTGTTGCGCGTCAGCTCTCAGTCGATACGCGACGCCAACAGCGCGAGTGCGGCCAATCCGACCGGCGTGATTTCCGGTCCGGTGTCTTACTACTGGCAGGTCGAAACCATTGCCGGTTCGGGCATCTATGACGACATCACCGTTCTTGCCGCCGGCGAGGCATCGCGGGTGACGGGCGCCACCTACCGCGTGGCGGACGATGTCGCCGGCCTGAACATCCGCGTTCGGGCGGTGTATCAGGATGGCAGCAGTACGCTGGAGATCGTCGACTCGTCGGGGAACAACGCACCGACCGCTGGGCCGGGCATCCTCGGGTTTGCGTTTCTGAACCAGGTGTTGACCGCCGACCTGTCGACCATCGTCGACGTCGATGGCCTCAGCAATCCGCAGTTCACCTTCCAGTGGCAGGAGACCAACGGGGTCACCTTCGTCGACATCGCCGGAGCCACCGGCAGCACGTTCACGCTTGGCCAGAATCAGGTCGGCGATCAAGTGCGCGTGGTGGTCAGTTACGTGGATGACTTCGGTGTGGCCGAAAGCATTGCGTCCGACGCCACGAACCCGGTGGCCGTCGGTGTAGTGTTTGTCGGTACCCCCGGTGTCGACATTTTTGTCGGCACGCAAGGCGACGACGTGGCCAGCGGAGGTGATGGCAACGACATCCTGAACGGGCTGGGCGGCAACGACATCCTCAATGGTGACGCGGGTGATGACATTCTCATCGGGGGGGCGGGTGCCGATACCATGGCTGGAGGTCTCGGTGACGATACCTTTGAAGTCACCGACCTTGGGGACGTGGTGACAGAGCTCGCCGGTGCCGGCATCGATACGGTCTGGACCTCGCTCGCGAGCTACACCCTGGGTGCCAACGTCGACAATCTGTATTTCGGCGGCAGCGGCAACTTCGCGGGCCGCGGTAACGCGCTCGCCAACACGCTCGTGGGTGGTGCGGGTAGTGACGTCCTTATCGGTGGCGCAGGTGCCGACACGATGGTCGGCGGTGTCGGCAGCGATATCTACGAAGTCACCGACCTTGGGGACGTGGTGAGCGAGCTCGCCGGTGCCGGCAGCGACACGGTCTGGACCTCGCTCGCGAGCTACACCCTGGGTGCCAACGTCGAAAATCTGTATTTCGGCGGCACCGGCAACTTTGCGGGCAGCGGCAACGCGCTCGACAATACGATCGTGGGTGGTGCGGGTAACGACGTCCTCAGCGGCGGCGCAGGTAACGACCTCATCATGGGTCGCGCAGGTGCCGACACGATGGCCGGCGGTGTCGGCAGCGATACCTATGAAGTTACCGAACTCGGGGACGTGGTGACCGAGCTCGCCGGTGCCGGCAGCGACTCGGTCTGGACCTCGCTTGCGAGCTACATCCTGGGTGCCAACGTCGAAAATCTGTTTTTCGGCGGCAGCGGCAACTTTGTGGGCAGCGGCAACGAGCTCGCCAACACGATCGCGGGGGGCGCCGGTAACGACGGCCTCAGCAGTGGCTCAGGTAACGACGTCATCATCGGTGGCGCAGGTGCCGACACGATGGCCGGCGGCGGTGGCGACGATATCTATGAAGTCGCCGACCTTGGGGACGTGGTGATCGAACTCGCCGGTGCCGGCAGCGACACGGTCTGGACCTCGCTTGCGAGCTACACCCTGGGTGCCGACGTCGAAAATCTGTTTTTCGGCGGCAGCGGCAACTTTGCGGGCAGCGGCAACGCGCTGGCCAACAGGATCGTGGGTGGTGCGGGTAACGACGTTCTCACCGGCGGTGGCGGTAACGACGTGATGAGTGGCGGCGTCGCCGGCAACGATACGTTCGTGTTTGCTGCCGCGGGTTTCGGCAACGATACGATCCTGAACTTCGGAGCCAATCCGGCCGGGCAGGACTTGCTCAATATCACGGCGCTGGGGATCAACAGCGCGACGTTCGCTGCCAACGTGACCATAACGGCTAACGGGGCGGACACGGTGGTAGGGATCGGGGCGGACTCGATTCACCTTGTTGGTGTCAACAGCGCGGCCGTCGATCAGACGGACTTCATTCTGGCCACTTGAGGTCCTGGTCAGTACTGTCGCAGGAGCGTGGACAGCGGAGGGGAGGGCAATGGATGCCCTCCCTTTCTCCTTCCATTCAATTGCCCATTGGCTATCGGGGTGCCAGCAGCGTACTGGAACTCATCAAAGCAGGTTGGAACCGAACTGCGAAATCAAAGAAACAATGGAAAAAGGAAACCCTGCCTTGAACATTTCAGCCATCTGCGTCTTGAGCAGTCTATTGGTTTCGGTTGCGGCTTTTGCTAGTGGGGTTACTCCACTCTTCGACCTGGATTTCACCAGATCAGCCACGGAAACACTGAAAAAACTGGACATAAACGACGCTTGTATCATCGCCGTCTCAAGTCCTGCTGCGTTTACCTTCTGCCGAAACGGATCGTCAACGCTCTGGAAGTATCAGGCGTTGGATCTAGAGCAACAGGCGGCGATCCAGATTGGTCAAAAGCGCTCTTCGGTGGATGATCAGCGAATTACCGTTGAGGAAGTCGATAGCGCTGCCTGCGAGCAGGATCACCTTGCGCTATTGGTTAATCCGGCTATTACGCGTGGACTTGTCCTTGGCCTGATCACCCTGTTTCTGGTGCTAGGCATCCGACACACTTACCGGGCAATCCTGTATTGCCGTTATGACCACACCGGACTTTCGAAGTTTGGCTGGCAGCGGTTGAGTGAATCCCGGTTACCACACAATTCAACGGTTATGGCATTGGCCGCGTGGGGTGTAGCTGCAACTATGGCGTTTGCTTACTTTGGGTTTTGGGCATGACCACAGTTGACGATTAAGTAACTTGATTCACGCCTTGATTGATTCAATTGATCCTGCGTTGCGGCCTGCTTGAAGTGGTGGCCGGATGATCGCGGGATACGCAGTTGAAGCTGGCTCTGGATGAGAGTCGCTCGCTATTGTGCATGTTATGCGATGTATAACAACTAGCGGATCCAATATGTAGTTGTAAAAGTGCATGTAGTCAAGCAGGCCAGTTGTGGTGGGGCATAGAGTGAAAGTTGGCCCATTACTGTCGCTTCAGGCGCACTTGCGCTACGCGCCGTTTGTCGGTGGTTTGCTCAAGAAGTGAACATTGGATCGTCTGTGGCCTCTGATTCCTAAGCACGTCAGTCATGACCTGCCCCTGCAATCGCAAAAAAAAGTGGAAGTTGAGTCTCAAATGCAGTGAATGCACATGGGGGTTTTTTATCTGAAACTCATGGAGGTGATAAACCAGCCGGTCATTGGTTTGCCAGACGAGTCAATGAGGTTAACAGTGCCGAGTCCATGATTTGGCTTATCTTTTAGAAGTAAGGTCGTACAGGGTTTTTAATAATTAAAGATTCTGTCAAGTGGTCGATCCGTACTCTCGAATAAGGTGGAGAAAATACCGTGGCGATAAATACCATTATGAGTCTGCTGGAAAATAAAGAATTCATGGAGTTTTTACGTCTGGGCGTTATTTACGTTCATTTGGTGGCGTGTTGTGTCGCCATTGGTTTGGTGTTGACCAGTGATGTCGCTATGGTTAAAGACCTGTTAAGGCGAAAAGTATTCGTTGAGCATGATAATGCTCACATGGAGAGTCTTCAAAGATCTGTCATTGTTGCACTGATAGCTCTGTGGGTAACGGGTGTCGCTGTCGTCGGTATTGATTACCTGGACAAAGGTCTCGATTACTTTATGAATCCAAAGCTTCAAGCCAAAGTCATTATTGTCGCGTTGCTGAGTTACAACGGCGTCCTGTTGCATCGCATGGTACTGCCAGCGCTGCAAAAGGCAGGCTCCTTGCTCAATCTCGGGTTCAGTGCACGGATGCTGGCGTTGGCCTGCGGCTCGTTATCGGCAGTGTCCTGGATGTATGCCGCCATGCTGGGTGTCGGACGTCCTTTGGCCTGGAAGTATTCCCTCTCCGAACTGTTGATGGCTTATCCGGTACTGATTGCGCTCGGGTTCCTGACAATGCTGGTGTTGACCCAGCGAGCGAAACAACAGGACGACTACGTTGCGCCTGCGCGGACAGTAGCAGGCGCATGTTAAGCCGGTTCTGCGCGTAAACCTTGCGGGCTTGTCCAGAGTCCGAAAGGTAGCGACCTTCCTGGAGCAGGTTTCAACCCGGACCTGCACCGGAAGGTCGTTTTAGTTTTGAGTGGTAGCTGCTCACTTCGATCATTAAGTTGTCAGTTACGGTCATTGAGCGACAGCGTCGTGACTCTTAGTCTGTCGAACATGACTGATGGGGGCCGTAGAGCTCCTGCACTTTCCGTGATCGCTCGATGTGGAGTTTCCGATGACCGCCGCTCAATACCCGCACTTGTTGGCTCCGCTGGACCTGGGGTTCACCACGCTGCGCAATCGCACCCTGATGGGGTCGATGCACACTGGCCTTGAAGAGAAACCGGGTGGCTTCGAGCGCATGGCGGCGTACTTTGCCGAGCGTGCCCGTGGCGGTGTCGGCCTGATGGTCACCGGTGGTATCGGCCCGAACGACGAGGGTGGCGTGTATTCCGGTGCGGCCAAGCTGACGACCGAAGAAGAGGCGCTCAAGCACCGTATCGTCACCCGTGCCGTGCATGACGCGGGCGGCAAGATCTGCATGCAGATCCTCCATGCCGGTCGTTATGCCTACAGCCCGAAACAGGTTGCGCCCAGCGCAATCCAGGCGCCAATCAACCCGTTCAAACCTAAAGAACTGGACGAGGAAGGCATCGAGAAGCAGATCAGCGATTTCGTCACCTGCTCGGTACTGGCACAAACCGCCGAGTACGACGGCGTGGAAATCATGGGCTCCGAAGGTTATTTCATTAACCAGTTCCTCGCCGCCCACACCAACCACCGCACCGACCGCTGGGGCGGCAGCTACGAAAACCGTATGCGCCTGCCGGTGGAGATCGTGCGTCGCGTGCGTGAAGCGGTGGGTCCGAACTTCATCATCATTTTCCGTCTGTCGATGCTCGACCTGGTCGAGGGCGGCAGTACCTGGGAAGAGATCGTGCAACTGGCCAAGGCTATCGAGCAGGCCGGTGCGACCATCATCAACACCGGCATCGGCTGGCACGAAGCGCGGATTCCGACCATCGCCACCAAAGTGCCGCGCGCGGCCTTCAGCAAGGTCACAGCCAAGCTGCGTGGTTCGGTCAATATTCCGCTGATCACCACCAACCGCATCAACACCCCGGAAGTGGCCGAGCAGATCCTGGCCGAAGGCGATGCCGACATGGTGTCCATGGCGCGGCCGTTCCTCGCCGACCCGGATTTCGTCAACAAGGCCGCTGAAGGTCGCGCCGATGAAATCAACACCTGCATCGGTTGCAACCAAGCCTGCCTCGATCACACCTTCGGCGGCAAGCTGACCAGTTGCCTGGTCAACCCGCGTGCCTGCCACGAAACCGAGCTCAACTATCTGCCGGTGCAGCAACTGAAGAAAATCGCCGTGGTCGGTGCCGGCCCGGCCGGTTTGTCTGCCGCGACCGTGGCCGCCGAGCGTGGCCATCAGGTGACGCTGTTCGATTCGGCCAGCGAAATCGGCGGTCAGTTCAATATCGCCAAGCGCGTTCCGGGCAAGGAAGAGTTCTACGAAACCATTCGTTACTTCAACCGCAAGTTGCAGACCACCAACGTCGAGGTGTGTCTGAACACCCGAGTCGACGTGGCCAAACTGATCGAAGGCGGCTACGACGAGATCATTCTGGCCACCGGCATTGCACCACGCGTGCCGGCCATTGCAGGGGTGGAAAACGCCAAGGTGCTGAGCTACCTGGACGTGATCCTGGGGCGTAAACCGGTCGGCAAGCGCGTCGCGGTGATTGGTGCCGGCGGTATCGGTTTCGACGTCTCCGAGTTCCTTGTGCATGAAGGCGTCGCCACCAGTCAGGATCGCGCCGCGTTCTGGAAAGAATGGGGCATCGATACGCACCTTGAAGCGCGCGGCGGTGTCGCGGGTATCAAGGCCGCGCCCCATGCCCCGGCCCGCGAGGTGTTCCTGCTGCAACGCAAGAAATCCAAGGTCGGTGATGGCCTGGGCAAGACCACCGGCTGGATTCATCGTACCGGCCTGAAGAACAAGCAGGTGCAGATGCTCAACAGCGTTGAATACCTGAAGATCGACGACGAAGGCCTGCACATCCGCATCGGCGACACCGGCGAGCCGCAGGTACTGCCAGTGGACAACATCGTGATTTGCGCCGGGCAGGACCCGCTGCGTGAATTGCATGAAGGCCTGGAGGCGGCGGGGCAGAGCGTGCACCTGATCGGCGGTGCGGATGTTGCGGCAGAACTGGATGCCAAGCGGGCGATCAATCAGGGTTCGCGGTTGGCGGCGCAGTTGTAATAGCAGGTTCAGCGTACCAATGGTTTTCGCGAGCAGGCTCGCTCCCACACTGAATCTGTGTCGTTCAGCAGATCGAAGGCGGGAGCGAGCCTGCTCGCGATGGCTGCCTTTGAGCGACTAGAATGTAATTTCTTTTTTAGCTCAATCAGGCGCCAATGCTTCTCCCTCCCTCCACTTGGCTACCCCAGGCCCCCCTCGAACCCCTTCACCTCGACTGGCTCACTCAAGCCAGCATCGAAGTGGCGGTCCTGCGCCTGGACCAGATCGACCCGCTGATCAGCGGCAACAAATGGTTCAAGCTCATCGAACACCTGAAAACTGCCGAGCGCTTGGGTGCCGAAGGCATTATCAGCCTGGGTGGCGCGCACTCCAATCACCTCCACGCGTTGGCGGCGGCGGGCAAGCGTTTCGGCTTTTCCACCGTCGGCCTGTTGCGCGGGCATCCTCAGGAAACCCCGACGGTCAAAGACTTGCAGGCGTTCGGCATGCAGTTGCACTGGCTGGGATATGCAGGCTATCGAGCGAGGCATGAAGAGGGCTTCTGGCAACCCTGGCAAACCCGCTATCCGACGTTGCATCCGGTGCCTGAAGGGGGCGGTGGATTACCCGGCGCTGAAGGTTGCATGCAATTGCGGGCCAGCGTTTGCGCGCAATTGGAGGGCTTGGGCTGGAACGACTACGACGGCTGGTGGCTGGCCTGCGGGACCGGCACGACGCTGGCCGGCCTGGTGCTGGGCGAGGCGGGGGATCATCCGGTGTACGGTGCCCTGGCGGTGCCTGACGATCATGGGGTGGCGCAGCAGGTCGAGAGGATCGTGCAGGAAGCGGGTGTGGTCGATGCGGTGTATGAGCTGTTCGAGGCCAGTCGCGGCGGGTTTGCCAAGGTTGATCCGCTGCTGCTCGACTTTATCGAACAGACCGGGCAGGTCAGCGGCATTCCCCTGGAACCGCTGTACACCGCTAAGGCACTCATGGCCCTCAAGCAACAAGTCGCGGCGAGCAAGTTCGCCCGTGGTACGCGGCTGATCTTCGTCCACACGGGCGGTTTGCAGGGGCGGCGGGGATTGAGTTCAAAAAACTGAGCGGTGCTGCGATCCAGTGTGGGAGCGGGCTTGCTCGCGAAGGCGGAGTATCAGTCGATTTTGTATAGCCTGACACACTGCCTTCGCGAGCAAGCCCGCTCCCACATTGGAGTTCATTGGTCTGAGAGATCGCGGTTCACCCGCTTGGGCATCATCCGCAGCAAGGTGTTATCGCCCACCACATAATGGTGATACAGCCCGGCCACGGCATGCAGGCCGATCAGCCAATAGCCGATAGTGCCGCCGAGCTCGTGCCAGTCCTGGAGTTGTTTGGCCAGGTCCTTGTTTTCCGCTACCAGCATCGGCAGGTCGACACCGTAGAACATCACCTGATTGCCTTTGGCGCTGGTGACCAGCCACCCGAGAATCGGCGTGACGATCATGAAAATGTACAGCGCCCAGTGCATCAGCCTGGCCAGCGTCGTTTGCCAGTGCGGCGAGGCCGGGAAGATCTGCGGCGCCGGGCCGAGGCTGCGGGCGAACAATCGCAGCCAGACCAGAACGAATACGGTCAGGCCGAGCATGAAGTGTGATTCGACGATCAGCGTGCGCCCGCCACTGCCCTTGGGAAAGAGCCCGCGAAACTCGATACAGGCGTAAACCAGCACCAGCAGGACCAGCATCAACCAATGCAGCGCGATCGATACGGTGCTGTAGCGCGACTCGGAGTTTTTCCACGGCATACGGTGTTCCTCAGAGGTCCGGTTTAAAGCCACCGTTCTTGTCCGACGGTGTGCTCTAACTGTAATCCTGTTTCACCGGGTTTGCCTGAGGCGATTGGCCGCTGGATGCTCTGGTTCGGGTAACGGACAGAGAAAAAACCTGTGGGAGCGAGCTTGCTCGCGATGGCGGCCTGACAGTCAGAACATCAGTGACTGTTTTACCGCCATCGCGAGCAAGTTCGCTCCCACAGGGGTAATACGGGGATTTATCAGCTCGACTGCGGCATTTCACCGTTGGCCAGTCGCTTGTTGATGTCGGCGATCACTTCCGGCAGATCAGTGATGGTGTCGATCATGTAGTGCGGGCGCGAACCTTCGAACATTGCGTGGATGCGCTTGCGCTCGCTGTCCAGTTGGTCGCAGCCCAAGGCGCGATAACCTTCGTAGTCCAGGCCCAGGGCGTTGCCCGAGCAGATCAGCGCCACGGTCCACATGCCGGCGCGGCGACCTTCGAGAATGCCCGGCACCGTGTCATCGATCTTCACGCACGCGGCGACATCGTCGATGCCCAGGGCGATGACGTTGGCCAGTGCCTGGGCGGGCCATGGGCGGCCATTTGGGACTTCGTCGGTGGCGACCACGTGATCGGCAACGTAGCCGTTGGTGGCGGCCAGTTCGACCACTTTGTCCATGACCTGTTTCGGGTAGCCGGAGCAGGAGCCGATCTTGATCCCTTGCTGGCGCAGGTTGGCGATGGTCTCCAGCGCCCCCGGAATCAGCGCCGAGTGCTCGGCGATTTTTTCGATCTGCAGCGGCATGAAGCGTTGGTAAATCGCCGTGACGTCATCGTCGGTCGGCGTGCGGCCGAACACGGCGCGATAGCGTTCGGCAACTTGCGGCTGATCGCACAGGGTGCGGATGTGGTCCCACTTGCCCATGCCCATCGGGCCACGGGCCTCTTCGATGGACACCTGGACGTCGAACTCGGCGAAGGCCTCGACGAAAATCTGCGTCGGGGCGAAGGAGCCGAAGTCGACCACGGTGCCGGCCCAGTCGAGGATGGCGGCTTGCAGTTTGGTTGGGTTGGAGTAGTTCATGGCAATAAAGTCCTGTGGCAACTGGCTAATAGGGGAGCTGCTTTTGGTGGGAGCGGCGGTGCGACGATTCGACTTGCTCGCGAAGGCGGTGTATCAGTCGACATAAATGTTGAATGCCAGACCCTCTTCGCGAGCAAGCCCGCTCCCACAAGGGGGATATGGTGCTGTTTAGATCTCTAGGACTTCCATCTCGCGCAACACTTCAGCAATCGCCGCCACCGCTTCGCGCATTTGCGCCGGGTTGACGTGGCCGATGCAGCCAACGCGGAAGGTTTCGACCTGGGTCAGTTTGCCGGGGTAGAGGATGTAACCCTTGGCCTTGACCCGCTCGTAGAATTCTTTGAACGCGTAGCGCGGATCTTTCGGGGCGTGGAAGGTGGCGATGATTGGTGCCTGGATAGCCGTCGGCAGGAAGCTGCGCAGCCCCAGTTTGCCCATCTCTTCCATCAATGCCTGGCAGTTGGCGGCGTAGCGTTCGTGCCGAGCGGGCAAGCCACCTTCTTCGTTGTATTGCAGCAGGGCTTCGTGCAGCGCGGCGACCACATGGGTCGGCGGGGTGAAGCGCCACTGGCCGGTCTTGGCCATGTAGGCGTGCTGGTCGTAAAGGTCCATCGCCAGTGAGTGCGAGTTACCGACGGCGCTGGCCAGGGACTCTTTGCGAGCGAAGACAAAGCCCATGCCCGGTACACCTTCCAGGCATTTGCCCGAGGCGGCGATCAGTGCGTCGAACGGCACTTGCTGCGCATCCACTGGCAGGGCGCCGAAGGAACTCATGGCGTCGATGATCAGGCGCTTGCCGTGTTGCGCAACGACCTGGGCAATCTCTGGCAGTGGATTGAGGATGCCGGTGCTGGTTTCGCAGTGAATCAGGGCAACGTGGGTGATGTCTTGATCGGCACGCAGCAGGCGGTCGACGTCGGCGGCGGTGGTCGGTTCGTCTTCGGCGGTTTCGAAAGTGCTGTAGGAGCGGCCCAGCACTTCGCAGATTTTCGCCAGGCGTTTGCCATAGGCGCCGTTGATCAGTACCAGAATCTTGCCGTCCCGAGGCACCAGCGTGCCGATCGCTGCCTCGACCGCGAAGGTGCCGCTGCCTTGCAGGGGCACGCAGTGGTGGGTGGCGGCGCCGTTGATGATTGCCAACAGTTGCTCGCAGAGGCTGGCGGTCAGTTGATTGAAGCGGTCATCCCATGAACCCCAGTCGATCATCATCGCCTGACGGGTGCGGGCCGACGTGGTCAACGGGCCGGGGGTGAGCAGGATGGGTTCGGCAGTACTCATTCTCGTGTCCTCGCAATCGATGGGATGAAGCGTTGGTGCCTAAATTGCAATTTGCCGTGTTATCAATCAAATTGTTTATTGTTATGCCAGCCATCAGTGAGGCTTATTCATGAACCTGTTCCAGCTCCGCGCCTTCGATGCCGTGGCCCGGGAAGGCAGCTTTACCCGGGCGGCGGCGCGGCTGTTCATCAGCCAGCCGGCGGTTACCGGGCACATCAAGGCCCTGGAGGAGCACTACCAGATCACCCTGCTGCGTCGCACCGCCCGACGCGTGGAACTGACGGAGGAGGGCACCAAGCTGGCGGCAATCACCCGGGCGATGTTCGGCCTGGCTGAAGAGGCGCAGGTGATGCTCGAAGCCAACCGGCAATTGCTGACCGGGCGCCTGGAGGTGGCGGCGGATGGTCCGCACATGGTCATGCCGATGCTCGCCAGCCTGCGCGCTCGCTATCCCGGGATCACGGTGAACCTGCGGTTGGGCAATGCCCAGGAAACACTGGCGGCGTTGTTGTCCGAACATGCCGATGTGGCGGTGCTGACCGAAGTCGAGCCGCGCAAGGGGCTGCATCTGCAGGCGCTGAACGAGTCACGGATTTGCGCGCTGGTGCCCGATGGGCATCCTTGGGCGCAGAAAACCAAAGGCGTGCAGCTCAAGGAACTGGATCAGGTGATCATGGTGCTGCGCGAACCGAGTTCGATTACCCGGCGCACGTTCGATGAGGCTTGCGCCCTGGCCAGGGTCAATCCACGGGTGTTGCTGGAACTGGACAGCCGCGAAGCGGTGACCGAGGCGGTGGCCGCCGAACTGGGGGTGGGGGTGGTGTCGTCGGTGGAGGTGAGCCATGACCCGCGGGTGGTGGCGGTACCGATCATAGGTGAGGGGTTGGTGAATCGGCACATGATTGGCTGTATGGAGCGGCGGCGGGATTTGCGCTTGATTCAGGCGTTTTTCGGGTTGGCACCCGTCAGGTAGACCGAGGCGCGGCCTTCGCGAGCAAGCCCGCTCCCACAGGGTTTTGTGTGCACCTCAGATCTACTGTGGGAGCGGGCTTGCTCGCGAATGGGCCGAACCTGCCTATACAAGGCTCTCACGCACCATCTCCAGAAAAGTCGCCACCACCCGCCGCGAACTCTGTTCGCGCAAACACACCAGGGTTTCAGTCAACCGTCGCTTGCAATCAGTAATCGGCAACGCACACACCCGCGAATCCGCACCAAACTCGGCAGCCGACACCACGCCCACCCCAATCCCGACCACCACCGCCTCCCTCGCGGCTTCGCGACCTTCAACCTGAATCGCCGGGCGAATGCGGAACCCGGCACCGGCCATTTCCTCCTCCAGCGTCTGCCGGGTCACCGAACCGATTTCCCGCAACACCAGCGGCGTGTCGTCGAGGTCGGCGAGGGTGATGGATTCGCGCTCGGCCCACGGATGATTGCGCGACACGAACGCCACCATCGGGTCGTTACGCAGGGGCAGGGAAATCAGGCGTTCATCGCTGACATCACGGCCCAGCAACGCCAGGTCGGCCTGATAGTTGAACAGTCGGAACAGCGATTCATCGGTGTTGCCGGTTTCGATCTTCACGCTGATCCCAGGGTAGCGTTCGCAGAACCGGGCGATTTGCGGCAGCACATGCACCGGCGCATCCACCGCCAGAATCAGGCTGCCGGTCTGCAAGGCCTGGGAGTCCTGCAACAGTTCCTGGGCCTCGGCTTCGATGACAAACAATTTCTGCGTCACGCCGAGCAGGCGCTCGCCCAGATCAGTCAGGCGCACGGAACGCTTGTTGCGGTGAAACAGCAAAACCCCGTAGCGCTCTTCGAGTTTGCGCACCTGGTCGGAAATCGCCGGTTGCGTCAGAAACAGGCGCTCGGCGGCCTTGGTAAAGCTTCCATGCACCGCCACGGCATGGAAAGCTTTGAGCTGGGCGTGGGACACCGACATGGGAATCTCCAGTAACAAGCTGAACTTATATTTGAAATACGATAAATCGATTTCACTTATTAATCAGTAATTGTTTTTATCCACCTCAGCCCCGCTGACTGGTCAGTCGAACAGCAGCGGGTGCCATGAGCCTGTGCGTGCAACTACAGGACTCATCTGACCGGTATCCGCCGTAGGGACAGGGCGATATCGCAGTGCTCAACAATAAAAACACAGGCGTTTTCTTCCAATTCTGCCGGCACACTCACACCCTGAGGTCAGAACCACAATGAACAAGCACATCGGCACCATCAAGCGTTGGCGCGTGCAGATCTTCGCGATCACCTGGCTCGCCTACGCCGCGTTCTACTTCACCCGCAAAGCATTTTCGGTCGCCAAGCTCGGTATTGGCGAAGACCCGACCTTCATGCTCGACAAAATGACCATGGCCAACCTCGACGCCATCTACCTGACGGCCTACGCCGTCGGTCAGTTCACCTGGGGCATCCTGGCCGACCGCTTCGGGCCGCGGGTGGTGGTGCTCGGCGGGTTGGTGATTTCCGCCGCCGCGGCGCTGGTGATGGGCAACTTTGCAACGATACCGATTTTCGCTACCTGCATGCTGATACAAGGCCTGGCGCAGTCCACCGGTTGGTCGGGGCTGTGCAAGAACCTCGGCAGCTTCTTTCCCTCCGAGCAACGTGGACGGGTATTGGGCCTGTGGAGTTCCTGCTACGCCTTTGGCGGTCTGGTAGCCTCGCCGTTTGCCGGTTGGTGGGCGTACACGCTCATCGGCAGCTGGCATGCGGCGTTCATTTCCAGTGCGGCGGTGGTTGGGCTGGTCGCCGTGCTGTTTTTTATTTTTCAACGCAACAAACCGGAAGACGTCGGCTTGCCGGCGGTGGAGCCGGAACCCGAGCTGACCGCCGAACAAGCCGACGCGCAAAGCAAAATCAGCATGTGGGAGCCGTTGAAGGAAATCCTGCGCAACCGCACCGTGCTGGTGCTGGGGTTGGCGTACTTCATGCTCAAGCCGGCGCGTTACGCGATTCTGCTGTGGGGGCCGGTGATCGTCTTCGAACAGATGCCTTCGGTGGGCAAGGTCGGCGCGGCGATCATTCCGACCGCCTTTGAACTAGCCGGGCTGCTCGGGCCGATCCTGATTGGCCTGGCCTCGGACAAACTGTTCGGCGCCCGGCGCATGCCGGCTTGCGTGATCAGCCTGTTGGCGCTGACGGTGTCCCTGGCGTTTTTCATGGGCGCCCTGCATACCGGCAGCGTGCTGCTGGTGGTGGCGCTGCTGTTCGTCATGGGCCTGACCCTCTACGGACCGGACTCGATGATCAGCGGCGCGGCGGCCATCGACTTCGGCACCGCCAAGGCTGGCGCCACGGCAGCCGGTTTCGTCAACGGCTGCGGCTCGGTCGGGGCGATTCTTGGCGGGTTGCTGCCGGGCTACTTCGACACCGTTACCGTGTTCATCGTCTTCGCCGGCTGCGCCATGTTCTCGGCGCTGGTGTTGATCCCGCACTGGAACAGCCGCCCCGGTGGCCTGGGTACTCACTTCGCCTACGTGCCCAATCAAGCGATGACCGTCAAACCCCTGCGTACCTGAATCCTGCCCCTCGTCGCCTGCTGCACCTGCGGCAGGCTGGCGTGTGGGCCACTGACCGGAGATTGACCCCATGAGACCCTTTTGGCTGGACCAGGCCTTGAAGGCTGATGCATCCGAAACCTGTCCGCCACTGGAAGGCGACAGCCGCGCCGACGTGTGCATCGTCGGCGGTGGTTACACCGGGTTGTGGACCGCGATCATGCTCAAGGAGCAGAACCCCGAGCTGGATGTGTTGCTGATCGAAGCAGACATCTGTGGTGCCGGTGCCAGTGGACGCAATGGCGGTTGTGCGTTGTCGTGGTCGGCCAAGTATTTCACCCTTGAGCGCTTGTTTGGCGTCGAAGAAGCCGTGCGCCTGGTCAAGGAGTCCGAGCGCAGCATCCATGCCATCGGCGCCTTCTGCGAACAGTATGGGGTGGACGCCGATTACCGTCTCGACGGTACGCTCTACACCGCGACCAATCGCGCTCAGGTCGGCTCGACCGACGCGGTGATCGCGGCGCTGGAGCGCAACGGCATCAACTCGTTCACCCAGCGGCCGGTGGCCGATGTGCAGCGCATGGCCGGTTCCAGCAAGCACCTGGAGGGCTGGTTTTCCCCGGCCGCGGCCAGTGTGCAGCCGGGCAAACTGGTGCGTGGCTTGCGCCGGGTAGCCCTGCAACTGGGGGTGAAGATTCATGAGAACACCGCCATGACCGGGCTGGAAGAGGGCAGGCCGGCGGGCATTCAAACCCCCAAGGGCACCGTTCGCGCCGACCGCGTGGTGCTGGCGATGAACGCCTGGATGGCCCGGGCGTTCCCGCAGTTCGAACGCAGTGTGGCGATCGTTTCCAGCGACATGCTGATCACCGAGCCGCGGCCGGATTTGCTCGACGAAATCGGCTTGACCAGCGGCGTCACGGTGCTCGATTCGCGGATTTTCGTGCACTACTACCACAACACCCCGGACGGCCGGATCATGCTTGGCAAGGGCGGCAATACCTTCGCTTATGGCGGGCGCATGCTGCCGGTGTTCGATCAGCCATCGCCTTACGCCGGTTTGTTGCAGAACAGCCTGGCGGATTTCTTCCCGGCGTTTGCCGACGTCAAGGTCGAAGCGACCTGGAATGGTCCGTCGGACCGTTCGGTGACCGGGTTGCCGTTTTTCGGGCAGATGAGCGCCAGTGGCAACGTGTTCTACGGTTTTGGCTACTCCGGCAGCGGTGTCGGGCCCTGCCACATGGGCGGGCAGATTCTGGCATCAATGGTTCAAGGCCTCGACAACCCCTGGACCCGTTCGCCGCTGGTCAATGGACCGCTGGGTTTTTTCCCGCCGGAGCCGATTCGCTACATCGGCTCGCTGATGGTGCGCAACGCCATCCGCCGCAAGGAGCGCGCGGAGGATCACGGGCGTCGGCCACGGCCTCTGGACGTGCGCCTGGCGAAGTTCGCCGCAGCGGCCGGCAAGGCTGACAAGGGCTGAGCGTCAGGGCGCAAGGTCCGAGCGAGTGAGCAGCCAGTCGAACAGCAGGCGGGTATCGCCACGGGGCTCATGCGGACGAGGGCGGCGAGGTTGTGGCCGAGGGCCCATGGCCGTACAGAGCACCGGGCGATCCGGGTCACTGTCGAGGAAAATCACCAGTACCTCGCTGCCAGCCACGGGCAAGCGGGCCGGATCGATCCAGTCCTCGGCGGTGGTCAGCGCCAGCGGCAACCACAGGCCGGTGGGCGCCTCTGCGGTTGATTGTGTGGCGGGCCAGAGGTTCACCTGAACCCTACCATCCTCGTCCACTGTCGCCGGTTGCCCGACCGGGCCGCACACCTGGCCGGGCTGATACCCGGGGATACTCGGCCTGGGTTGTTTGAGCGCGGGCCTGAACACGGTCGACCAGGGGATGGCGCTGAATTGATTGCGGTAACCCAAGGGCTTTCCCGCTGTGTCATCGAGCAGAATCGATGACTGACACCCCTGATGGCGGATTTCGGTAACCAACCATTGATCGTTGAAATTCGCCAGCGGATGCTCGGCCACCTGGAGGATCAGGCCACTGCGTAATACCCTCTGGTTACTTTGACCGTGGATCTGCAGGTGTCGGCAGCGCAAACGTTCCAGTTGTCGACGGCTGAGCTGGTCGCGATGTTGTTGCTCGCGAGCGCAAAAGTGCCTCGCAGTGGCGAACGAGTGGTTGGCTGCGCCGTCGCTGATGTCCGCTGCACCAGGATTCCTGGCGCCTGGGCGCACAGGGGAGAGCGGCGCATCATGACGCTGGAACAATTCGCTGATCACCGGTTCGTGGTGTTCGCGCAGAGCGCCGCTGCTCATCGACATGAGCAGCGGTTCCTGGGGAAAACTCAGGCTGTCATCGGCCAGCACCAGCACATGGCCGTCGCGTTGATGCTCGAAGTGGTAGTGGATGCCTTCTTCCTCGCACAGCCGTTGCAGCAACGCCAGGTCGGTTTCTTCGTACTGAATGCAAAAAGGACGCAGGGGATAGTGCCCGGTTGCCAGTTCAAAGCGATAGCTGCCGGCGGGCAACCCATTTTCCTCCAGCAACCGGCGCAGGATCATGGGTACGCTGGCGCACTGGAAAATACGTCGGCATCGTTGCTGATCCAGCGCCTGGACACGGGGCACCAGCACCAGCTTGTAAGCGACCCGGTGTCCGCTTCGATGTTCACAACTGGCGCTGTGCAGCACGCCATGAATGCCTTGATCGTGGCCAAATTCGAGCAGCGCCGGTTGGCGCAGCAATCGCTCAAGGTTCAGGGCCGGTGCCAGCCCGATAACCTCGATATCGAATCGATAGGGCTGGTTGAGTGCTTCATGACCACTGAACCGCACCACCTGGAAACTCAGGTCGTCGTCGAGAAGCGTCAGGGTGGTGGGACTTTCCTTGTCGTTGTGCATCGAACGCGCTACCGCCGTGGAGTAGGGTGCAAAGCGTACGAAACCCCAGAGCATTGCGGGCACGCTAAAGCGACATTTCCGAATCGCCCTACAACCGCTGGTGAAGATGTCGATGCAAGTCGGGATTTTTTGGTCGATTGCCAACTTTAGGCCGTATAAACTTGCGCAAAGCGTCGGCCAATAGATGTCTCGGCGCCACAGATGCCACAGATAAGAGAGTGAGAAATGGGCGCACAGTGGAAGGTTAAACACAAAGAAGCGGCAGCCAATGCCAAGGGCAAGATCTTCGGCAAACTGGTGAAAGAAATCACCATTGCTGCGCGCAACGGCGCTGATATTGCTACCAATGCGCACTTGCGCCTGGTGGTTGAACAGGCCAAGAAAGCTTCGATGCCAAAGGAAACACTGGATCGCGCCATCAAGAAGGGCGCGGGCCTGTTGGGCGAGACCGTGCAATACCATCGCGTGACCTATGAAGGGTTCGCCCCGCATCAGGTGCCGTTGATCGTTGAATGCGTGACCGACAACATCAACCGCACCGTCGCCGAGATCCGCGTGGCGTTCCGCAAGGGCCAGCTGGGCGCTTCCGGTTCGGTGGCCTGGGACTTCAACCACGTCGGCATGATCGAAGCGTCGCCGGACTCCCCGGACGCCGACCCGGAAATGGCTGCCATCGAAGCCGGTGCACAAGATTTCGAGCCGGGTGAAGAGGGTGCAACCCTGTTCCTGACCGAGCCGACCGACCTCGACGCGGTACAGAAAGCCCTGCCGGAACAAGGCTTCACCGTGCTGTCGGCCAAACTGGGCTACCAGCCGAAAAACCCGGTCAGCGGCCTGAGCGATGAGCAGATGGCGGAAGTCGAAGCGTTCCTCGAAGGCCTCGATAACCACGACGACGTGCAGGATATGTTTGTCGGGTTGGCAGGCTGACCTGATTCGCCAGTGACGCCGTCTTCGCGAGCAAGCCCGCTCCCACATTAGATCGCGCCTGACCGGGCAACTCGATTAACTGTGGGAGCGGGCTTGCTCGCGAAAATGACCGCGCAGCGGTCACAGATTTTTCAGTTGCTCCACGACTTCGCGAAACCCCGGCCGCTCCAGCACCTGCGGCTGACAGCAACGCCGCTCCAGATCTTTCAGCACCCTACGCAGTTCATCGCTCAACCCCGAATCAACCCGCTCCAGCAGTTCGCCTAGCAACACCCCGAACGCCCGCACCTCGATCCGCTGCAAGGCGCGGCTTTCAAGGCTGTCGGAAATCCCGTGGAACGACGCCGCGCCAAAATCCCCCAGCAAGCAGTCACCCTGTTCATTCCACAGAATATTGTGCCCGTAGAGATCGCCGTGGGTGATGCCATGGCTGTGCAGATGCTCGGCCACCGAGGCAATGCCCGAGGCAATGCGCAGCGCCACCGCCGCACTGAAACGCAAGCCACCGGCATAAATGTCGCGGCTGCACGACGCCAGGCTTGGCAGGCTGGCGAGGTTGCGAAAACTCGGCGGGATCAACTGCATGACCAGCCCGGCGGTTTGTTGCGGGTGATCGACAATCCGCCCTTCGACGCGAATCAGGTTCGGGTGCAGGCCGGCGGTGATGCAGGCGTTCATCTCGTGCAGCGGTGAGCCATCGCTGGTCATTTCACCTTTGTAGAGCTTCACCGCAACGGGCGTGGCCGGTTGGTCAGCCGGTTGCCAGACGGCCTGATGAATCACCCCGGACGCCCCTTCGCCGAGTTTTTTCTCCAGGTGCAATGCCGACCAGTCAATGCGCGGTGTGGCGTCGAGGGCGGCGGCATCGGCTTCGGTTTCCAGCGGGTTACCGGCGTAGGCCAGCCAGGTCAGGCTCGGCAGCGTCAGTAGCCATTGTGGCAAGTCGGTGAGCTGGTTGGCGGCGATGCGGATCAGCTCCAGCCGATGACAATTGCGCATCGACTCCGGCAACGCCTGCAGGCGGTTACCGGCAAGCATGAGCTTTTGCAGGTATGGCCGCTCTCCCAACTCGCTCGGCAGCGTCTCGATGCAATTGTCGGTCAGGATCAGCCAGCGCAGCAGCGGTGGCAGTGCCGCAGCGGGCACGTGAGCGATGCGGTTGGCCTTGAAGCCGATCATCGTCAGTGCAGCGCATTGGCCCAGGCAGGCCGGCAGCTCGGTGAAGCGATTGTCGGAACAGAACAGCACGCGCAAACGGGTCAGGCGATGCAAGTCCTCGGGCAGGGCGCTCAAGGCATTGCCGCTGAGGTTGAGCACTTGCAGCGAGTCCGCCAGATCGAAGATCTCCCGAGGGAATTCGGTGAGGCCGTCGACCAGATCCAGCCGCGTGATGCCCGACAACTCGCCGGCGCGCAATTGAGCAAGGGTGTGCATGAACAGATTCGCCATTGACCAAGGGGAGGGCGCGGGGCCCCGGAAATGTGCGACATGATAGCGGGAAAGATGTGACGACTGTCAGGCTGCCTTCGCGAGCAAGCCCGCTCCCACACAAATTCAGTGCCAGACACAAATCCAGTGTGGGAGTGGCGGTGCGACGATTCGACTTGCTCGCGAAGAGGCCCTTCAATACAACAAAAAGCTATCGGTCAGACCGGTTCGCTGACTTCGACCAGTTGCCCCAATCGACTGCGAGTACGCGCCAGATCAATGGCATCGCCGTCCAGGTTTTCGCGCAATGAGTGCTGCCCGAGCAGCGTCAGGTGCTTGTCCTGGTCGTAGAGCACGTCGATGAGGTTGATGAACCGCTGTTGAGCGGCAATCGAGCACTCACCGAGCGGCGGCAGGTCATCGATGATCCAGCGGTCAAAACGACGGCACAACTCCAGATAGTCCATCACGGCCGTGGGTTGGTCGCACAGGTCGGCGAAGGTAAAGCCGATGTCGCGTCCTTCGCAGAAACGGGCCTGGAAATGCCGGGTGCCGACGGGCAACGAAACAGGCGTGGCATTGCGCATGGGCAGGTTCAGCGATTGTCGCTGCGCCACGCTCGCCGGCCAGACGTAGTGACCTTGAGTGAACAACTGATGCGCATGGGTTCGGGCCTGGCTGCGATAGTCGTGGGGCCCGCCGACTTCCATCACCTGCATGCGCGCATTGATCAAGTCGATCACCGATTTGAAGCGTGCGTGGTACAGCGGATTGGGCAGCAGGCCTTCAGGCGGGTAATTGGAGGTCACCAGCAACAGGATGCCGCGCTGGAACAGTGCCTTGAACAGCCGGGTGATGAGCATCGCATCGCCGATGTCGTGCACATGAAACTCGTCGAAACACAGCACCCGACAATCGCTGAGCAATTCGTCGAGGGTGATCGCCAGGGCGTCGGCCTCTTCGCGGTGCTTGAACATGCCCTGGTGCAGTTGGGCGAAAAACTGATGGAAGTGCAGGCGTTGTTTTTGCGCGAGGGGAATGGCCCGGAAAAAACCGTCGAGCAGCCAGCTTTTGCCGCGCCCCACGGCGCCATGCAGGTAAAGACCCGGAAGGGGTTTCGCCGCAGCGCCCATCAGCATGCAGGCATGCCGGGTCATGCAGTCGATCACCCGCTGTTGGCTGTGGCTGAGGGTGTAGCCTTGGGCATGAGCCTGATGGCGAAAATAGTCGTGGATGACTTGGCCTGCCGCGGTGCTGCCAGCAGGAGGTGCCTTGCCGAGAAGGCGACGCAACGTTTGCCAGCGCGACTTGATTGGCGAACGGTTGGGCAGTCGAACGGCCACTGGGATATCACCTCTGGTGTGCGGGCAGGCTCTTTGTGCTGCGGCGGCATAGTGTAACCAGAGCAGGGAATTTGCTTCCAGTGGTGTCGGCCTATTCTGGGCTAACGTCACTGGGTTCTAAAGGAACACCGCGAAACCTGTGGGAGCGGGCTTGCCCGCGAAAGCGTCAGGTCAGTCAATATCGATGTTGAATGACACATCGCTATCGTCGGAACGCCGCCCGGAGCAAGCTCGTTCCCACAAGGTTATGCCAGTGTCCAGACCACTGCGCCTGGCCAGTGACCTAGCGCTCGATACTGCGGTTCCACCGCGCACTCCATGCCGGACGTTGTTCGTTGACCTGATCCCAATCCACGGCAATCGCCGTATTAAGGTACTGTTTCATGGCTTCGACCTGACCATGGGTTCGCTCGGTGGTCGGGGTGTTGGGGTTGGACGGAATCTGGTCGCCATCCTCGAGTGCGACGGCCTGGGCTTCGGGGGTCAGCAAGAAGGCGGCAAGTTTTTGCGCCAGCTCCGGTTGCGTGTTGTTGGCGATTGCGCATTCGGCGACGTTGAGCACCACGGCGCCTTCCTTCGGCTGTGCATATTCCACTGGCATGCCCTTGAGCTTCAGAGCCGTCACCTGGGTCGGCGTCAACGGGAACAGCGCCGCTTCGTCGGTCTGAAGCATTTCGGAGATCTTCGCCGAGCTCGGAATGTATTCCAGCACGTTACGCCCGACGGTGTTCGGCCAGGCCTTGAAACCAGGGTCGACATTGGTTTCAGTGCCGCCCTGGATCCGGTTGAACATCAGGAAACCGTGCAAGCCGAACGTCGAAGAGGCCATCGACTGGAACACCAGTTTGTCCTTGAAGCGCGGGTCGGCCATGTCCATCCACGAGGTCGGCGCGCTCCAGCCTTTTTCTTTGAACAACCGGGTGTTGTATGCCAGCCCGGTGACCCCGAGGCTGACCGCCACGGCCTGGTCCTTGATCCGTCCCTTGGCTGGAATCTGTTCCAGCGTCGGGCTGTCTTCGAGTTTGTCGCACAGGCCCATGGAGATAGCGCGGTACATGATGCCGTCGTCGAGGAACATCACGTGCATCTGCGGGTTGCCCTTGCTGGCCTGGACCTTGGCCAGGATATCGGCGGAGGTGCCCGGCACGATCACCACTTTGACGTTGTTGGCCTTCTCGAAAGCCGGCAGCACCTTGTCGGCATAGAGCCGTTCCATGGTCCCGCCGTTCATGCCCAGATAAAGTGTCGGCTCGGCCTGGGCCTGAGTGACCGTGAGCAGGGTGCCCACGCAAGAAAAACTGAGCCAAGAGAAACCGAGCAGTGCACTGCGTTTGACATTATTCATTGGCGCGACCTTCCTCTATCAAGCTACGGAGATGGAGTGAAACCGGGTGATGGAAAACGCATCCAGCGACGTCTTTGACGCGCCGCTACAGATGATTTCGGTGAGCGCCTGGCCCACCGCGGGACCGATCTGGAAACCGGCGCCGGCAAAGCCGAACGCGTGCAACAGACCGGGTTGGGTACCACTGTGGCCGATCACCGGTTGGCGATCGGGCAGATAACCTTCGGTGCCGCTCCAGGTACGAATCGCCTGGGCACCTTCCAGAAACGGGTAGAGCTCGACGGCCTGGCGGAGTATTTCCAGCACGGCGCTTTGACCGGGGCGGGCGCGGGCCTCGTCGAGGGCAAAGCCTTGGCCGCCGCCCAGTACGCAATTTCCCCGGGTAACCTGACGGGCATAAATGCCACCGCCCTCGACGCCGGTGCTGGCATCCATCACCAGCGGCAACGGTTCGGTGACCAGCATCGCCGGGTGACCTGAATGCATCGGCACCGGCTCGCCGAATTGCGTGGCCAGGCTGCCGGCCCAGGCTCCGGCGCAGTTCAACAGCCAGGGGGCACGCCATTCCAGGCCAGTTTGCGTACGCACACGAAATCGTTGTCCGTCATGTTCTACAGCGCTCACCGCGCATTGTTCGTAAACCTGCGCGCTCTGTTGCCGCGCCGCCCGAGCGAACGCCGGAGACACCAGACGCGGGTTGGCGTGGCCATCGTCCGGGCAATAGGACGCGCCTGTCGCCACGTCTCCAACCCACGGAAAACGTGCGCGCAATTGGGCTCGGTCGAGCACTTGCAGATCGAGACCGAACCCCCGACTGCTATCGGCGTAGTCCTGCAGGGCTTGCAGATCGTTGAGGCTGCGGGCCAGTTTGAGGTGACCGCTACGCTGGTATTCGCCGTCGATGCCGATCAGTTGTGGCAACTGCGCCCAGATTTCGTGGGCCTTTTGCGACAGCGGCAATTGCGCCAGGGGACGACCCTGACGCCGCACGCCGCCGTAGTTCACGCCGCTGGAATGCGAGCCGCAAAAATCCCGTTCCAGCAGCGCCACGCGCCGGCCGGCCCGACTGAGAAACAGGGCGGCGCTTGCACCGACAATGCCACCGCCAATGATGACTGCATCGACTTCGTTCAAAGCTCGATCTCCAGGCCAAACGGCAGTGGTTTGATCGGTGCCTGGGCGCGCAACCGGCCGATATCGGACACGGCGCGCTGGCTCTGGCAGGCAATGATTTCTGCTGCTGCGGCACCGCACATCCGCCCCTGGCAACGCCCCATGCCGACACGACAATGAGCCTTTACCCGGTTGATTTCCCAATGACCTTCGCGCACCACGTCGCGAATATCCCCGGCGCGTACTTCTTCACAGCGACAGACCATCACGTCATTGGCGAGACCAGCGGCCCAGTTGTCGGGAAATGTAAAGGCGCGTTCGAGACCCTGGCGAAATTCGCCAATGCGTTCCAGGCGTTGTTCCAACTGGGCAGGGCGCTGCGGCGGAATCCGATGACCCATGTCTTCGAGCACCGCCAATGCGGCGCGTTCACCGGCCATTTCCGCCGCGTCCGCACCCATGATGCCGGCGCCGTCGCCCGCCAGATAAACCTCGGCGACACTGCTGCGGCCCGCACGGTCACGCTTCGGTAACCAGGCGCGATTGAGCGGGTTCCAGGCGAATTCACAGCCGAGCAGATCGGCCAGTTGGGTTTCACTGCGCAGGCCGTGAGCGAAGGCCACCGCATCGCAGTCGAGTGAGTGGTTGCCCTTGGCGTTGGACCAGCGCAGCGATTGCACGCGTTGCTCGCCGTCGATGGTTGCCAGGGTCGCACCTTGATGCACAGGGATGCCGTGCGCGGTCAGCCAACTGCGGTAATAAATGCCTTTGGCCAACGTGGACGGTTGCGCCAGCAGGCCGGGCAGGGCTCGGGCCTGTGCGCTGAAGGGTGAGCTGTCGAGCACCGCGACCACGTTGGCCCCAGCCTTGGCGTATTGATAGGCGACCAGGTACAGCAACGGGCCGCTGCCGGCGAACACCACGCGTTCGCCGATGGCGCAGCCCTGGAACTTCAAGGCGATTTGCGCCGCGCCGAGGCTGTAGACCCCCGGCAATGTCCAGCCCGGTACGGGCAGAATCCGGTCGGTGGCGCCGGTGGCGACGATCACCCGGGAGAACTCCAAGCGTGCGGCGCGGCCGTTCTGCAAGGTGTCGAGGGCGCCGTCTTCGGCATTCCACACCAGGGTTTCGGGGCGGTAATCGATTTGTTCGCGCAGTGCGTCAATCGTCTGATGCAGCGCATTGGCTTTGCGTGCTTCGAAGCCATACAGCTTGACCGGCGATCGTTTGAAGTTGGCCGGTTGACGCCGATAAATCTGCCCGCCGCCGCGTGCGGCTTCGTCCAGCAGCACCGGACGCACGCCATGGGCAACCAGCGTTTGTGCCGCACGAATGCCCGCCGGACCGGCACCGACGATGATTACGGATTTCATGCGCACCTCATCGGTTGAATTCTGTCGGGAGCAGATTTGTCTGGGCAGCTTGTGGGGCATGTAAGGGCCCCTTCGCGAGCAAGCCCGCTCCCACATTCGATTGGGGCGACCCTATTCTCCGTGTCCGACGCAGATCCCCTGTGGGAGCGGCGGTGCGACGATTCGACTTGCCCGCGAAGACGGCAGCACAGACAACATCACTGGCGGCTGGAAGATTGCGTTCGCGAGCAAGCCCGCCTCCACAGAGAAACTGAGTTTTGCAGGTGAAATTCGTGTTCATGCCAAACGCCCCGGTTCACGGCAAACCTGCTGCCCGGCTTCGAGCAGCGTCGAGCAGGCGCGCACCCGGCGGCCATCGCCCAGTCGCACCCAGCAATCCTGACAGGCCCCCATCAGGCAGAAGCCGGCGCGGGGTTCGGCGCTGAAGTCGCTGCCGCGCAGGTGTTCGCTGCAAGTCAGCACGGCGGTCAGCACGGTATCGCCGAGCAAACCGCTGGCAGGATGGCCGTCGAGGGTAAAGTCCAGGGCCGGGCGGTCAGCTTCGGCCAGTCGTTTCAGCAGAGCCATGGCGCCCTCATTGTTTACCCACCAGCACCCGATCCAGGCCGTAGACCCGATCAAGCAGAATCATCGTCAGCGCGGTCAGCGCAATCACCAGTGCCGACACCGCCGCCATCATCGGATCGATGGATTCAGTGGCGTACACGTACATGCGCACCGGCAGGGTTTGTGTGGCCGGCGAGGTGACGAAAATCGACAGCGTGACTTCGTCGAAACTGTTGATGAACGCCAGCAACCAGCCACCGGCCACCCCCGGCAGAATCATCGGCAGGGTGATCTGGCGGAACAGCGTGAAGCGCCCGGCGCCCAGGGATTGCGCGGCGTGTTCGGCGCTGCGATCCAGGCCAATGGCCGAGGCCAGCACCAGACGCAGCACATACGGTGTAATCACCAGTACGTGGGCGAAGATCAGCCAGACGAAGCTGCCATTGACACCCAGCAACGCAAACAGGCGCAGCAACGCCACACCGAGTACCAGGTGCGGAATGATGATCGGCGACAGAAACAGACCGTTGAGAAAGTCTCGACCGGGAAACTCGAATCGGGTGATCGCCAGCGCGGCGGGCACAGCGATCAGCGTCGCCAGGGTGGCGGCACTGAACGCCAGGATCAGGCTGTTGTAGAACGCATCGACAAAGTCGGCACGCTCGAACACCGCGCGAAACCAGCGTAGAGAGAACTCCGTGGTTGGCAGGCTCAGGGTGTTTTCCGGGGTGAAGGCCACGAGGCAAACCACCACCAGCGGCGCCATCATGAACAACACCACCAGGGTATGAAACAGCAGGGCGAAAGGACCGTTCCTGGACATGACGAATTATCCCAATGACTTCTTGTAGCGGCCTTCGATCATGCGATTCCACGACAGCATGATCAGCAGGTTGATGAGCAGCAGAGCCACGGCAATAGTCGCGCCCATGGGCCAATTGAGTTCCGACAGGTACTGGTCGTAGATCAGCGTAGCAACCATCTTCAGCCGGCGACCGCCGAGCAGACCGGGAATCGCGAAAGAACTGGCGGCGAGGCCAAACACGATCAATGTGCCGGACAACACACCCGGCATGACCTGTGGCAGCACGACCTGGCGAATCACCGTGAAGTGACTGGCGCCCAGCGACTGCGCGGCTTGTTCGGCGGCGGGATCGAGTTTCTGCAGCGAGGTCCAGACCGGAATGATCATGAACGGCAGCATCACGTGGACCAGCGCAATCACCACCGCGAACGGCGTGTAGAGCAGCTTCATCGGCGAGCCGCCGAGGGCTTGCAGGGTCTGGTTGACCAGGCCGTCGGCGCCGAGCAACAGGCTCCAGCCGAAGGCGCGCACCACCACCGAAATCAGCAGCGGAGTGAGGATCAGAATCAGGAAAATCGAGCGCCAGGGGGTGCCCATGCGACTGAGGATGTAGGCCTCGGGCACGCCGATCAGCACGCAGAGCAAAGTGGTCAGGGCGCTGATCCACAGGGTGCGCAGAAAGATCTCGTAGAAATACGGATCGCCCAGCAGGTTGCTGTAGTGCTCGACGGTGTAGGCGTCGCCGTTGATCCCCGAGCTGTAGTCGAAAACGTTGAACGACAGCACCAGGGTCAATCCCAGCGGGATGATCAACAAGCAGAGGTACAAGGCCAGGGCCGGTGCAGACAGCCAATACCCCTGGCGTCCCTGGCGGGTGGCGGTGAGCGTACTCATGCTGGCACCTCGTCGACACTCAGCACTCGCAGCAGCGCCGCGTCCCAGTCCAGACCGACTGCAGTGCCTTCGTTCAAGGGTGCCGAGCCATCGTTGCGGCGCACCACGCAGAGTTCGCCCAGGCTTGTCTCGACGCCGTATAGCCATTGGCTGCCGAGGAAAAACCGACTGACGATCTTGCCTTGCAAACGACCGTGGCCAGCATCGCGCAGATCGATTTTTTCCGGCCGCAGGCTCAGGGTCAGATCGCCATTGCCAACACTGCACACCTGAACCATACCGGCACCATTGCGCTCGCCGGGCAGCAGATTGGCCTTGCCGACGAATCCGGATATGAACTCGGTGCGCGGGTGTTCGTAGAGGGTGTAGGGCGCGTCGATCTGGGTGATGCGCCCGGCCTGCATCACCACGACACGGTCGCTGATGGACAGCGCTTCCGACTGGTCGTGGGTGACCATCAGCGTGGTAATTGCAACTTCGCGCTGGATGCGGCGGATCTCGAATTGCATCTCTTCGCGCAGATTGGCGTCGAGATTGGACAGTGGTTCATCCAGCAAAAGCACCGGCGGCTGAATCACCAGGGCGCGGGCCAGGGCGACGCGCTGGCGCTGACCACCGGAAAGCTCCCGCGGGTAACGCTCGGCGTGCTGATTCAGGCGCACCAGTTTCAGTACCCTGTCGACTCGCTGCTGGATATCAGCGTTCGGCACCCTGCGCATGCGCAGGCCGAAGGCGACGTTGTCCTTGACGGTCATGTGCGGGAACAGCGCGTAGCTCTGGAACACCACCCCCAAACCGCGGCTGGCGGGTTTGGCGTGGGTGATGTCGCGGCCATCGAGCACGATGCGCCCGCTGGTGACTTCGACGAAACCGGCAATCATTTGCAGGGTGGTGGTCTTGCCGCACCCCGAGGGGCCGAGCAAGGACACGAATTCACCTTTCTCGACCGAGAGGTCGGTGGCGACGACGGCGTCGATTTCGCCGTAGCGTTTGCAGAGTTTTTCAAGTTGCACAAAAGCCATGACTGCGCTCCACCTGAGATTGTTATGCGTCACCCGCAGGCGCGCTTTTTTGTATGGGCAGATACGAAAAGATGTTGCCGGGGTGCGTGGCGCTCGACTTGAGTCGGCTGCCGCTGTTGTTCGAATCGCCCCTGTCTGGACGCAGAGTAGGACGAAGACTAGGATGGGCTCAATGGCCTATTTCACTGAGGCGATGACTATTTTAAGTTTTATTCGATCAGTAAATTAATGTACGGAAAATTAGATGCAAGATTCCATTGAGCGGAATGAAAACAAGAATGAAGTCGGTGTCGGCGCCGTTTCAAGATTGTTTGCGGTACTGCGAACACTGGGGGATACCGTCGAGGGCGGCGAGCGGGTGACGCAACTGGCGCAGCGCATCGGTTTATCGCAACCGACCACGCACCGGTTGCTGCGCAGCCTGATGGACGAGGGCATGGTCGAGCAGGATGCGCGCAGTAAACGCTATCGCCTGAGCCTGGATTTTTTCGCTCTGGCGGCTCGTGCGGGCAACACCGGAAACTTGCGCGAACTGGCACGGCCGGCGCTGCTGAGACTCTCGGCGTCGCTGGGTGATTCGTTGTTTTTGCTGGCGCGCTGCGGCTTTGATGCGATCTGTCTGGACCGCAGCGAAGGGCCGTTCCCGATCCGCACCTTTACTGGGGATATCGGCGGGCGTGTAGCGCTTGGCGTGGGGCAGGGCAGCCTGGCGATTCTGGCGTTCCTGCCGGAGGAGGAGCGCGACACCGTCATCCATTACAACTTGCCACGCCTGAAAGACTTCCACCTGTATGACGAGGTGTTCCTGCGCTCGGAAGTCGACAACGTGCGCGCCCTGGGGTACGCCGGGCGCAATACCGGCGTGCTGCAGGGCATGGCCGGGGTGGCCGTGCCAATTCTCGATCGTGAAGGTCGCGCGGTGGCGGCGTTGAGTGTGGCGACCGTGAGTGACCGATTGGGCCCGGATCGCCTGCCGACGGTGGTGGACATGCTCAAGCGCGAAGCGGCGCTGATCGGGCCGCGGATCAATCCGTTCGACCCGCTACTGCGCCGGCCTTCGCAGGTGTTTGGGCAGGGATGAAAAGATCGCAGCCTGCGGCAGCTCCTACAGGTTCATGTGTACATCTGCAGGAGCTGCCGCAGGCTGCGATCTTTTGATCTGTCAGAACTGGGTGGTCTGTTTGAGCATCCGTGCCGCCGCCGTGTCCGCCGGGCTGACCATCGCATAGTTGTAGCCGCCACCGGACCAGTATTCGGCCTGCAACTCGCCATCACTGCGACTGCCCCTCGGCAACATGTAGTTTTTCGGTCCAGGCGGGCGCAGATAGAAACTGACTTTCTGCCCGCCCTGGTTCTCGTAGACCACCATCGCCGCCGGGCCTTGCTCGGTGCTCAGCAGGCGCCCGCTGATCGGTTTGAAACCGGCATCCGAAAGGTCGGGCAGGCGATTGGCCTGAGTGAAGTAACGGTCGAGCCAGCCTTGCATATCGCCGTCCGCGCCGACTTTGTAATCGGCCGGCAGGATGCCTTGCTGGGCAATCAGACGATAGGCCTGCATAGCGTCGGCCATCGGTGCCGGGGCGCTGACCAGGGTCATTTCCCGTGCTTGCCAACCGCTGAAACCGCCGACGCTGACCGCGATCAACAGCACCGCCGCGCTGGCCAGATGCCGACGGGACTGGCGTTTCAGGTGTTGGCGAATCACGGCTGGATCGAGGTTCGGATTGACCGGTTGCTGCAAGGCGCCACTGAGGGCCGCGCGCAGTTGCTGGGCGTCCAGTTGCCAGGCGCGCACTTGCGCGGACATTTGCGGATTGCTCGCCAGAAAAGTCTCAACCAGGCGTCGGTCGGCGTCGCTTAGTTGGTGGTCGACGAAAGCGTGCAGGTCACGTTCGCTCGGGGGCATGCTGATCATTTGAGTCTCCGCAGGGAAGGGCGGTTGATTTCGCCATCACTGAGTTGGCGCAGGGCCTGGCGAGCCCGGGACAGGCGGGACATCACGGTGCCGATGGGGACGTCGAGAATCCCGGCGACCTCTTTGTAGCTCAGGCCTTCCACTGACACCCAGAGCAGCAGCGCGCGTTGCTCGGTGGGCAGTTGATCGAAAGCGCTGAGGGTCGATTGAGCGATAACGGTGCGCTCCACCGAGGGCTGGGCATCGTCACGCCCGGTGAAGAATTCGAGTATTCGCGCATAGCGCCGGGAGCGGCGGTGCGCATCGAGAAACTGCCGATAGACGATCGAGAACAGCCAGGCGCGCAAGTCGCCCTCGGCACGTTTACCGCTCCAACCCGACAATGCCCGCTCCAGGCTCGCCTGCACTAGGTCGTCAGCGCTGCTGGTGTTGCGCGTCAACGACACGGCAAACCGTCGCAATCGGGGAATGATTTCCCTCAGTTGTTCGTCGATATCGTTCATGAAGTTCTGACTAGTCGCTACGCTTGGGACTAGGAAGACGTCCGAAACCGGAGGTTATTCCACGTCAGAAAAAATAAACACCGCATGTGGGAATAAACCTGCGTGCGGTTCGTCTGCTTGATTCTTCTCACTTGTGGCCGATGGCCCTGGAGTCTTTCATGGTAGATCGATCATCACCGCCACCCCGACCACCCTTGAGTGCGGCGAGCGTGACATTGCGTCTGGCTGGCATTGCCGTGGTCGTTGCCGCAGTGGCTGGGGCATTTGCCTACGTCAACGGCACCCTGGACCCACAACGCCTGACCCCGAAAAAACTGATCAACGTGCTGGAAGCCAACAACGGCGTGCATCCGGGTTTCCGTCGCAACCATTCCAAAGGCGTGTGCGTGATCGGGCATTTCGAGAGCAGCCTTGAAGCGCGCAGCTATTCCACCGCTCAAGTGTTCAACGAAGCACGGACACCGGTGGTGGGGCGTTTCGCCTTGGGGGCCGGTAACCCAAACGCGCCGGACAGTGCCGCGCCGATCCGCAGCATGGCCTTGCGCTTCACTCAGGCCAACGGCCAGCAGTGGCGTACCGGGATGAACAGCATGCCGGTGTTCCCGGTGGGCACGCCCGAGGCGTTCTATCAATTGCAAAAAGCCCAGTCGCCAGACCCGGCCACCGGCAAACCGGACCCCAACACGGTATCGGCGTTTTTTGCTTCGCACCCGGAAGCCGCACCGTTCCGGGCCTGGATCAAAACCGCCAAGCCGTCGGCCAGTTACGTGACCGAAAACTACAACAGCGTCAATGCGTTCTACCTGGTCAACGCGGCCGGCCAACGCCAGGCCGTGCGCTGGAACATGGTGCCACTGGCCCAGGACGCACCGGGGGGCACGGTACCGGAGGGCAATGATTTCCTGGAGAAAGACCTGATTCAGCGAATCGCCGCCGGCCCGTTGCGCTGGCAGTTGAACATCACCCTGGCCAACCCCGGCGATCCGGTCAACGACGCCAGCAAGGCCTGGCCCGAAGGGCGCAAGGTGTTGAATGCTGGCACTCTGGTGCTTGAAAAGACTCAGCCGCAACTCAACGGCGAATGCCGTGACATCAATTACGATCCTCTGGTGTTGCCTGCAGGGATCGAAGGTTCCGAAGACCCGCTGCTCGCCGCTCGTTCAGCCGGTTACGCCAATTCCTACCTGCGTCGCACCAGCGAAGTCAGCCAGTTGCCCGCCGCCAAACAGGAGGCCCAGCAATGAGCACTCAACCGAACCACTTCGCCCCGCTGGCGCGCCTGCTGCACTGGCTGATGGCGCTGATGATTATCGCCATGCTGTTTATCGGCGCGGGTATGGTCGCCTCGGTGTCCGAACGGCATGAATGGCTGATTCATCTGCACAAACCCTTGGGCGTCGCGATCTTGCTGTTGGTGATCGTGCGCCTGGTGGTGCGTTTCTCCACCACGCAACCACCTCTGCCGGCGGACATGCCGGGTGTGCAAGTTCTCGCGGCCAAGGCCTCGCATGTCTTGTTGTATGCATTGATGCTGGTTTTGCCGCTGCTGGGCTGGGCGATGATTTCGGCCTCTGGCGAACCGGTGATGCTCAGCAGCTCGCTGCAATTACCGTCGATTGTGCCGGCCAATGCACAGGTGTTTGCGTTTTTGCGCAAGGCGCATGGGTATCTGGCGTATTTGCTGTTTCTGACCGTGTTGCTGCATTTGGCGGCCGCGTTGTTTCACGGCTGGGTGCGCCGCGATGAGGTGCTGGACAGCATGTTGCGGGGTAAGGATCGAGAGTGATCTCGCTGGATTGCGATTTGGCTTTTGTCACACAGCGATCATCTATCCACCTGTCAACTCTGACAGTTTCGCTGATCTGAAAAAGCACGTTCAATGCTCAAAGACTGCAGTGGTCCCGAGCGGGGCCAGTCGAACAGCACTGATCGTGCCATTCAGGGAGACGAACCATGTTCAAGACTGCAGGTGTGGGTTCCATGCGACGCGCTTTTTCCGGGCTGTCGTTAGTGTGTTTGGCTGTGTTACTCGGTGCTTGTGCACATCCACCGACGACTGATTCCGTGGAACCGAAAAGCCGGGTTGTCGAGAATGTTGCGAGTAAATCGACTGCAGAGTTGTATGCGGATTTGATTGCGCCGGCGGTTTTCGAACGTTCGAGTTCCAAGGTCATTGGTGGTTACACCGTTGAGAGCGGTAAGTTGCGGATGCCGGATAAGTCCGAGGGTTCGCTGGTAACGGTGCGTTCGTCTGATGGAAGCTTGATGGCATTGATTAATAGGCCGGGACTATTCGGTTCTTTACACGTTGATAGTAAGGGTGCAAGTAATTTCACTCCTGAGCCTGGGGTTAATACCGATATAGAGGACGCTGTCCCCAATCCGAATGAAAAAAACGCCACCGAACCTGTGGGTTCAACCAAAGCAGAACACTATGTTGTCGATGTGTTGATGGGGTATTCCAAGGCAGGGGTTATTAGAGCGGGGGGAGATGCGCATGCTGATGCGTTGGCCAAGATAGAGTTGGTCAATATTATGTTGCGCAACTCCTTGGTGGACAACGTTTCATTGAGACTGGTTGGTATTCAGATAGTTGAAGATGATTACCCCATTACAACTGAAACCCTCGGGAAAATACGTACAATTTTTGCCGAGGGTATGGCCAAGTTTGAGCCAGACGTTACGTACGGCAATTTTGCTTATATTGTGCCAGGAGGGGCAATCGGATGGGGATGGACGCCTGGTGGTTCTGCTATCGGTGTATCTAGTAGCGCTTCGACATTCGCTCATGAGATTGGCCACAATGCGGGCAGTAATCACTGCAACGTTAACGGCGTGAATAACTATCGTTTTGGATATTTTAATGGAAAATCGCGAAGTATCTTATGTAGTGGCCCAAATTCACTTTACTATTCGACACCGGCCGTCATCGATCAGTATGGTTTGCCGTTAGGGAATGCTGTAACCGCCGATACAGCGCGTGTCTGGCGCGAAAATGCTGTGCGACTATCCTCTTACGCTCCACCCCAATCCCCACCAACCGCGCCAGAAAACCTTGCCAAAGTGGGCTCAACCACTAGCACGATTACCTTTAGCTGGAGCGCATCGCCTAAAGCAGTTCGATATGAAATATACAGCGTGAAAAGTATTGGGAGCCCGCTGCCAAAAAAAATTGGAGACAGTACGGCGTTAACGTTTACCGCAACCAATATTTCAGGGGAGGCACTGTACTTCGTTAAGGCTGTCAGCTTTGTTGAATTGGTTTCACCGCCGAGCAATTCCGTCGTTACAACGCCGTAAAGCTCAGGAGGGTGACATGACCTTGTCAGTTCATGTCACCGTTAAACCAACTAGCGTAAGCTCGCTACGACATCCGCCACTGTTGTCAACACATCCTTCCCCAACTGCTTCGACCGCTTGCCCGACCACCCGGTCAACGGATTCGGATGATCGTCGTGATCCTTGAACGGCATTTCCAGGGTCAGCGACAGGCAGTCGTACTTCTGACCCACGCTGTTGCAGGCCAGCGTCATGTTGGCCTGGCCCGGCTCGTCGCGGGTGTAGCCGTACTTGGTCTGGAAGTCTTTGGTGGTGTGCTTCAGGTGGCTGCGGAAGTGCTCTTCAAGCTTTTCGATCCGTGGCGTGTAGCCTGGATTACCTTCGCAACCAGCGGTGAACACGTGAGGAATTTCCTCATCACCGTGAGCATCGAGGAACATATCGACGCCGTACTTTTCCATCTGCTGCTGTACGAAAAGGACTTCCGGGCTGGTCTCCTGGCTGGCGTTCTGCCAGGCGCGGTTCAGGTCCTGGCCCATGGCGTTGGTGCGCAGGTGACCGTGGAAAGCGCCATCCGGGTTCATGTTCGGCACCAGGTACAGGTCAGCGCTGGCCAGCAGTTTGTTCAGCACCGGGTCGTCGTGCTTTTCCAGGCGCTCGATCACGCCTTCCATGAACCACTCGGCCATGTGTTCACCCGGATGTTGCTGGGCGATGATCCACACTTTGCGCTGGCCTTCGGCGCCGGTACCTTTGCGCAGTAACTGGATGTCGCGACCTTCGACACTCTTGCCGGTGGCCAGCAGTTCGGTGCCGGCCTTGGTCAGCGCCTGCTCGACCAGCCAGTCGTGGCGGCCACGGCTGTAGGGTTCGAAGTAGGCGAACCAGGCATGGGTCTGCTCGGCTTCGAGGCTGAAACGCAGGCAGTCGCCTTCGAAAATGGTGGGTACGCGGAACCAGTTGACGTGATCGTAGGACGCCACCGCCTGATAACCGGTCCAGGCCTTGTTATAGGAGGATTGGCTGGCATTGTTCAGGCGAAACCAGTGCTCCTGGCCGACATGCAGGCCGCTGGCCTTGAAGTGAAACCACTGGAAATGGGCACTGCGGGTGTCCGGGCGAATGGCCAGAAGCGGTTTGAGCGGATCGCTGATGTCGATGACTTGGATGTTGCCGCTGTCGAAGTTGGCACTGATGTCGAAAGAGGATTTAGCCACGGCCATAATCGGATCCTGAATATGATTTTTTATGGCGGCTACTTTACACGCAAGAGTGGGGTGAAACCGAGGGAAATTGCGGGGTGCAGAGGTGGGGGGCGTCCTCCTTGACGCCGTCGCAGCTTAGAGACTGTGCGATTGATTCTCAAGTGCTATCTGTCGCTGGTTTCAACCCATGATGCCGGGCTTCTCTTGCCAATCGGCATTCTTTTGATATCATCCGCGCGCATCGAATTTGCGACCCCCAAAGACTTCATTAGCCTGAAGCCAAAGCCAGAAAACGGGCAAAAAAAAGACCCGGCAAAAAGCCGGGTCAAAAACCGTGATTAGCCTGATGAGGAGATAGTCCGGGAGACCGACCTAAGGTCACCTGGTCCATCGACTGATCTCGCGATCAGTTGATGCAATAATAATCATTCTCGTTTGCGGGTCAAGCGTTTTTACCTGCACGACAGGAAAATTCTTTCCTGTCCTCTCGATTTGCCTTCTCATCTCAACCGTTTTCATACTTCTCCAGTGATCGATCGACCATCGCCTTGGCCATGTCGATCATGTGCACCGTCGAAAACGCCAGGTCGCGATTGGCGCCTTGCAGGTGATTGGCTGACTCGTACGCAGTGGCGGCAGCACAGCGCAACAGGTCCAAAGCATGGACCAGCGCCTCTTCGCCGCTGATATTGCGGTTCACATCAAAAAAACGCGGCTCGGCCACTTCCTCCGAAATAGCTGGTTTCAAGTAATAGTCCAGCGCGCGTTGTGCCGCCGCTGAGCCCAGGGGCGAAGTGAAAGTGGTGTCGATTTGCATGTCCGGCAGGTCATTGGTGGGTTGGTTCATGGCGATGGCAAGCTCCGTGTTAGATTCAGATCCGTGAATCGATCCTAATACGAACTGTATTTGTGACGATAATTTAAATACTACATTTTGTGTTTTGCTGGCCGGAGTCGCCCACGTATCGTGCCGCACATGGATAAATGGATTGAATTGGTCAAGGCCAAGATGAGTGAACTCAAAATCACTCAAGAGATACTCGCCGAGCGCCTCGGGATGTCCCAGGGCGGCATTGGCCACTGGCTCAATAAACGTCGTGAACCCGGCATCGAAGACATGAACCGTGTGCTGCGGGCGCTGGGCCTCGAGTTTCTCGAAGTGGCGCTGGTGATCCGGGAACCGCAGGCGTCAACGGATGACGAAATCCCCCTGACACAGAAGTACAACCCGTACTTTCGCTACCCGGTCAGTGACTGGCGCGAACCTGCCGAAGTGCGCGACGGCGAGGTTGCGGTGTATGGAAAAGGGCACTTTGAACTGTCCGATTACCACGCCCGGGGGCCGGCATTCTGGTTGAGAGTGGCAGGCGATGCGATGACCGCACCCAATGGCATCAGCATCCCGGAAGGCATGCTGATCCTGGTGGACCCGGCGGTGGACGCCGAGCCTGGCAAACTGGTCATTGCCCAGTGGCCGGACAGCGCCGAAGCCACGTTCCGTAAGCTCATCGAAGAGGGCGGGCAGCGTTATCTGGTCCCGCTCAATCCGACGTATCCGAAAGCCTTGTACACCGAAGAATGTCGAATAATCGGTGTAGTGGTTCAGGCAACAGCCAGGTTCTGATCGGATCGGTCCTCGCGATGCGTAGGACCGATCTTCATTTCACGCTTCTTCCAGTTCGACCAGCGCACTGCCTTCGCTGACCATCTCGCCTTCCTGGCAATACAGCGCCTTGATCACCCCGGCATGGGGCGCGCGGATGCTGTGCTCCATCTTCATCGCTTCAAGTACCACCAATTGCGCCCCGGCTTCGACCGATTGCCCGGCCTCCACCAACACGCGGACGATGCTGCCGTTCATGGGGGCGGTCAGTCCGCCGTGATGGCTGTGGCTGGCTTCAACGGCGGTGATCGGGTCGTAGGACTCGATGCGGCGCAGTTCACCTTCCCATTGCAGGTAGACAAAATCACCACGGCGAATCGCCCGATGCTGGCGTCGCACGCCGTCGTGCTCGGTCAGTAGCTGTTCGCCCTTGAGTTGGGCGTCGCGGGCCTTGGGATCGCCCAGGGTCAATGCGCGATCCTGGCCTTCGCAACTCAGGTGCAGGGTAATCTCTCTCGGCAAACCAGCACGCAGCCCGTTAACCGTCGCCCACGGCGAGCTCGGGTCATCGGCGCGGGTTGCAGGCGGCTGGCTCTGGGCAAACGCCTGGGCGGCGGCCTGCCAGAAATCATCGCTGAGTTCCGCAGGCGCCGGCAGTAACTGTTCCTGATAGCGCGGAATGAAGCCGGTATCCAGTTCGGCTGCGGCAAATGCCGGATGGCCGATGATGCGCCGCAGGAAATTGATGTTGGTCTTCAACCCGCCAATGGCGAATTCGTCGAGCATGCTCAGCAGGCGCAAACGCGCCTGTTCACGATCCTCGCCCCAGGCAATCAACTTGCCGAGCATCGGGTCGTAGAACGGCGAGATCTCGTCGCCTTCTTCAACGCCACTGTCCACTCGACGCCCCGGCCCTTGGGCGGATTCGCGATACAGCTCCAGACGACCGGTCGCCGGCAGGAAATCATTGCCCGGGTCTTCGGCATACAGCCGCACTTCGATCGCGTGGCCCACCAGCGGGACCTGGTCCTGAGTCATCGGCAACGCTTCGCCGCGTGCCACGCGAATCTGCCAGGCCACCAGGTCGAGGCCGGTGATGGCTTCGGTGACCGGGTGTTCGACCTGCAGGCGGGTGTTCATCTCCATGAAGAAGAATTCGCCGCGCGCATCCAGCAGAAACTCCACGGTGCCGGCACCGACATAACCGATGGCCTGGGCCGAACGCACGGCGGCTTCACCCATGGCACGCCGCAACTCCGGGCTCAGGCCTGGCGCCGGGGCTTCTTCGACGACTTTCTGATGGCGGCGCTGAATCGAGCAGTCACGTTCGTTGAGGTACAGGCAGTTGCCGTGTTGGTCGGCGAACACCTGGATTTCCACATGACGTGGCTTGAGCAGGTATTTCTCCACCAGCATCCGCGAGTCGCCGAACGACGATTGCGCCTCACGCTGGGCCGAGGCCAGGGCTTCGGCCAGTTGGCTGACGTCCTCGACCACTTTCATGCCTTTGCCGCCACCACCCGCGGTGGCCTTGAGCAGCACCGGGTAGCCGATGCGTTCGCAGGCGGTGCGGAAGGTTTCCAGGTCCTGGGCTTCGCCGTGATAACCGGGCACCAGTGGCACGCCAGCGGTTTCCATCAAGGCCTTGGCGGCGGATTTACTGCCCATGGCGTCGATGGCCGAGGCGGGTGGGCCGAGGAATATCAGGCCGGCGTTTTCGATGGCGCGGGCGAACCCGGCGTTCTCGGATAAAAAGCCATAGCCGGGGTGAATCGCCTGGGCGCCGCTGGCCTTGGCGGCGGCGATCAGTTTGTCGATCTGCAGATAGCTGTCGGCGGCTTTGCTGCCACCGAGGTCGACCCGAATGTCAGCTTCGCGGCTGTGCCGGGCGTCACGGTCGGTGGCGCTGTGCACGGCCACGGTGGTCAGGCCCAGGGCCTTGGCGGTACGCATCACCCGGCAAGCGATTTCGCCACGGTTGGCCACCAGCAGGGTGGTGAGGACAGGTGCGCTCATCAACGGGGCTCCTTGGTGGTTTGTGCTTGCCAGTTCGGCGGACGTTTTTGCAGGAAGGCGCGCAGGCCTTCCTGGCCTTCGGGGCTGACACGGATGCGGGCGATGGCGTTTTCGGTGTAGCGGCGCAATGCCGGGGTCAGTGAGCCGTCGCCGACTTCGCGCAACAGGTCCTTGCTGGCGCGCATTGCCGCCGGACTATTGAGCAGCAGATTGTCGATCCACTGTTCGATTTTTTGCTCCAGCTCAGCGAGTGGATAGCTCTCGGACAACAAACCGATTTCCCGTGCCCGTTGCCCGCCGAAGCGCTCGGCGGTCAAGGCATAACGACGGGTCGCGCGCTCGCCGATGGCTTGCACCACGAACGGGCTGATGACCGCCGGCGCCAGGCCGATGCGCACTTCCGACAGGCAGAACTGTGCGTCATCGGCGCCGATGGCCATGTCGCAGCAACTGATCAGGCCCAGCGCGCCACCAAAGGCTGCGCCTTGCACCACCGCCAGGGTCGGAACTTTCAGTTTGGCCAGGTTGTACATCAACTCCGCCAGTTCCCGGGCGTCATCGAGGTTGGTGGCGTAATCGAGCTCGGCCGATTGCTGCATCCAGGCCAGGTCGGCGCCGGCGCTGAAATGCTTGCCGCGACCGCGCACGATCAGAAACCGCAGGCTAGCGTCACTCGCGACTTTGTCGAGGGCGAGGATCAGTTCGCGGATCATCTCGGCATTGAAGGCGTTGTTCTTTTCTTCACGGCTGAGCCACAGCGTGGCAAAACCACGGGGGTCGGTCAGCAGTTCGAGGGTGTTGAAGTCGCTCATGTTCGTCCGTCTCCACGGTCCTTGTGTAGGAGCGAGCTTGCTCGCGATGGATTACAGGGCAGCGCGTTTATTCAGAAAGCGCGCATTATCGTTAACGTCCATCGCGAGCAAGCTCGCTCCTACAAAAAAATCACATCCGGAACACGCCGAAGCGGCTCGGTTCGATTGGCGCGTTCAACGACGCGGACAAGGCCAGGGCCAGTACGTCGCGGGTCTGGGCCGGGTCGATGACACCGTCGTCCCACAGGCGCGCGCTGGAATAGTAGGGGTGACCCTGTTCTTCGTACTGGTCGAGGATCGGTTGCTTGATCTCGGCTTCCTGCTCGGCACTGAAACCATGACCACCGCGTTCGGCCTGTTCGCGCTTGACCTGCACCAGCACGCCGGCCGCCTGTTCGGCGCCCATCACGCCGATGCGCGCATTCGGCCACATCCACAGAAAACGCGGATCGTAGGCGCGACCGCACATGCCGTAGTTACCGGCGCCGAAGCTGCCGCCGATGATCACGGTGAACTTCGGCACCTTGGCGCAGGCCACCGCCGTCACCAGTTTTGCACCGTGCTTGGCGATGCCGCCAGCCTCGTACTTCTGGCCGACCATGAAGCCGGTGATGTTCTGCAGGAACAGCAGCGGGATGCCGCGCTGGCACGCCAGTTCGATGAAGTGCGCGCCTTTCTGCGCCGCTTCAGCGAACAGAATGCCGTTGTTGGCGAGGATCGCGATCGGGTAACCGTGCAGGTAAGCAAAACCGCAGACCAGCGTGGTCCCGAACAGCGCCTTGAACTCGTCGAATACCGATCCGTCCACCAACCGCGCAATCACTTCGCGCACGTCAAACGGTTGCTTGGCGTCGGCCGGGACCACGCCGTACAACTCGTCGCTGCTGTAGAGCGGGGCGATGGGTGTGCGTTGCTGAACCTCACCTTGCTTGCGCCAGTTGAGGTTGGCGACGCTGCGGCGTGCCAGTGCCAGGGCGTGTTCATCGCTCTCGGCGTAATGGTCGGCCACACCGGAAATTTTGCAGTGCACATCGGCCCCACCGAGGTCCTCGGCACTGACCACTTCACCGGTCGCGGCTTTCACCAGCGGCGGACCGGCGAGGAAGATGGTCGCTTGCTCGCGGACCATGATCGCTTCGTCGGCCATCGCCGGTACATAGGCTCCGCCAGCGGTGCAGGAGCCCATGACCACGGCAATCTGCGGAATGCCCATGGCGCTCATGTTGGCCTGGTTGAAGAAGATCCGCCCGAAGTGCTCGCGGTCCGGAAACACTTCATCCTGGCGCGGCAGGTTGGCGCCGCCAGAGTCCACCAGGTAGATGCACGGCAGGCGGTTCTGTTGGGCGATGGTCTGGGCGCGCAGGTGCTTTTTCACGGTCAGCGGGTAATACGAGCCACCTTTCACGGTGGCGTCGTTGGCGACGATCATGCATTCGACGCCTTCCACACGGCCGATCCCGGCAATCACGCCAGCGGCGGGGACGTCTTCGCCATACACCTCGTACGCCGCCAGTTGGCTGATCTCCAAAAATGGCGAACCCGGATCGAGCAAGCGGTTGATGCGCTCGCGCGGCAGCAGTTTGCCCCGCGAGGTATGGCGTTCCTGAGCCTTCGGGCCGCCACCTTGCGCCACTTGGGCGAGCAGGGTGTGCAACGCGTCGACCTGCTTGAGCATCGCCGCGCTGTTGGTGGCGAACTCCGCTGAACGGGGGTTGAGCTGGGTATGCAGGGTAGCCATGGACAGCTCCGTTTAGCGGGTTTCGTTGAACAGTTCGCGACCGATCAGCATGCGACGGATCTCACTGGTGCCAGCGCCGATTTCGTACAGCTTGGCGTCACGCAACAGACGACCGGCCGGGAATTCATTGATGTAGCCGTTGCCGCCGAGAATCTGGATCGCGTCGAGAGCCATTTGCGTGGCGCGTTCGGCGCTGTAGAGGATCACGCCGGCGGCGTCCTTGCGCGTGGTTTCGCCGCGCTCGCAAGCCTGGGCCACGGCGTACAGGTAGGCGCGGCTGGCGTTGAGTTGGGTGTACATGTCGGCGACCTTGCCCTGGATCAGCTGGAATTCGCCGATGCTTTGGCCGAACTGCTTGCGGTCGTGGATGTACGGCACGATCAGGTCCATGCACGCCTGCATGATCCCGGTCGGGCCACCGGACAGAACGACGCGCTCGTAGTCGAGGCCGCTCATCAGCACTTTCACACCGCCGTTGAGCACACCGAGGATGTTTTCTTCCGGCACTTCGACGTCATCGAAGAACAGCTCGCAGGTGTTCGAACCGCGCATGCCGAGCTTGTCGAACTTGTTGCTGCGGCTGAAGCCTTTCCAGTCGCGCTCGACGATGAAGGCGGTGATGCCGTGGGGGCCTTTTTCCAGGTCGGTCTTGGCGTAGATCACGTAGGTGTTGGCGTCCGGACCATTGGTGATCCAGGTCTTGCTGCCGTTGAGCACGTACTTGTCGCCGCGTTTGTCGGCGCGCAGTTTCATCGACACCACGTCGGAACCGGCATTCGGCTCGCTCATGGCCAGGGCGCCGATGTGTTCGCCGCTGATCAGCTTGGGCAGGTACTTGGATTTCTGTTCGTGGTTGCCGTTGCGGTTGATCTGGTTGACGCAGAGGTTGGAGTGAGCGCCGTAGGACAACGCCACCGAAGCCGAACCACGGCTGATTTCTTCCATGGTCACCACGTGGGCCAGATAGCCCAGGCCGGCACCGCCGTACTCTTCCGCCACGGTAATGCCCAGCAGGCCCATGTCGCCGAATTTGCGCCACAGGTCGGCGGGGAACAGGTTGTCGATGTCGATCTGAGCGGCGCGCGGGGCGATCTCCTTGGCGACGAAGGACTGGACCTGATCGCGCAGCATGTCGATGGTTTCACCGAGGGCAAAGTTCAGGGATGGATAGCTCATGGGTCACCTTTTGGCTTTTTTGTCGGTTGGTGAGACTGTCAATGGGTTCTCACCTTTACGTTAACGTAAGCCTGTGACGAATGGCTGTCAATCACCCTTTACGTTAACGTCAACTTGAGCGAGAGTAGAGGCAGTTCAAGATAGAACGCGGACCTACCCTGTGGGAGCGGGCTTGCTCGCGAAAGCGTCCTGTCAGTCGACATTCATGTTGTCTGATACACCGCTTTCGCGAGCAAGCCCGCTCCCACAAGAGACCGCCGGTAGCCCATAAATAAAGACAATAGGGGTCGTCATGGATCAACCCAGTGCAAGCCCGCAACGTAGTTACACCCGTGGTTCCCAGGACAAAGCCTTGCTGGCGATGACCATTGGCCAGGCGTTCGACAACACGGTTGCGCAGTACCCGGACGGGGAGGCGCTGGTGGTGCGCCATCAACAGCTGCGTTACACCTGGCGCCAATTGGCCGAGGCCGCGGACCTCCACGCCAGGGCACTGCTGGCGCTGGGGCTGCAAGCCGGGGACCGCCTCGGCATCTGGGCGCCGAACTGTGCGCAGTGGTGCATCAGCCAGATTGCCACCGCGAAAATCGGCGTGATCCTGGTCAACATCAACCCCGCGTATCGCAGTTCCGAACTCGAATACGTGTTGAAGCAATCCGGCTGCCAATGGCTGGTGTGTGCCGGGGCCTTCAAGACCTCGGACTATCACGCGATGCTGCAGGGCCTGGTGCCGGAGTTGGCCGGGCAATCCATCGGCAAGTTGCAGAGTGAGCGGTTGCCGGAGTTGCGTGGCGTCATCAGCCTGGATGCGCAGCCGCCGAGCGGTTTCCTGCCATGGTCGCAACTGACCGATATGGCGGGCAGCGTGACGGTCGAGCAACTGTATGAGCGCCAGGACAGCCTGCATTTCGATCAGCCGGTGAATATCCAGTACACCTCCGGCACCACCGGTTTCCCCAAGGGCGCGACCCTCAGTCACTACAATATTCTCAACAACGGTTACATGGTCGGCGAAAGCCTCGGCCTGACCGCCGCGGATCGCCTGGTGATCCCGGTGCCGCTGTATCACTGCTTCGGCATGGTCATGGGCAATCTTGGCTGCATTACCCATGGCAGCACGATGATTTACCCGAACGACGCGTTCGATCCGTTACTGACCCTCGGTACCGTGGCCGAAGAAAAGGCCACTGCGCTGTACGGCGTGCCGACCATGTTCATCGCCATGCTTGACCAACCACAACGCGCCCAGTTCGACCTGTCGAGCCTGCGCACCGGGATCATGGCGGGCGCAACCTGTCCTATCGAGGTGATGCGCCGGGTTATCAGCGAGATGCACATGAGCGAAGTGCAGATTGCCTACGGCATGACGGAAACCAGTCCGGTGTCGTTGCAGACCGGTCCTGCAGACGACCTGGAACTGCGCGTGACCACCGTCGGCCGCACGCAGCCGCAACTGGAAAGCAAGATCATCGACGAGGCGGGCAACCTGGTGCCACGTGGCACCATCGGCGAGCTGTGCACCCGCGGTTACAGCGTGATGCTGGGTTACTGGAACAACCCTGAAGGCACGGCGGAAGCCATCGACCAGGCCGGCTGGATGCACACCGGCGACCTGGCGAGCATGAACGATGAGGGCTACGTGTGCATTGCCGGGCGCAACAAGGACATGATCATCCGCGGCGGTGAGAATATTTACCCGCGGGAGCTGGAGGAATTTTTCTTCACTCACCCGGCCATTGCGGATGTGCAGGTGATCGGCATTCCTTGCTCGCGCTACGGCGAAGAAATCGTCGCCTGGATCAAGTTCCACCCCGGCCACAGCGCCACCGAGCAAGAACTGCAAACCTGGTGCAAGGAGCGCATCGCGCATTTCAAGACACCGCGTTACTTCAAGTTCGTCGAGGAGTTTCCGATGACGGTGACTGGCAAGATCCAGAAATTCCGCATGCGTGAGATCAGTATCGAGGAGTTGCGTAGCAAGCAGGTCTGACGAAGGCCGACTGTAGGAGCGAGCTTGCTCGCGAAGAACGTCAACGATAACGCGTGCAGTCTGGAAATACGCGGTGCCCTTGTGTTCTTCGCGAGCGAGCTCGCTCCTACAAAGGGCTGCGGAAATCTCAAACGCCAGACAGCACAAAGGGGAGCCGAAGCTCCCCTTTAATTTCGTTGCGCGTGCTCTTTTTTTATTATTGAGGGTCGGTCTGTTGTTGTTTTTGGCAACCGTTGCCCTTTACCGCTGTTTTTGGCGATCCCCATCCGGGATCAAGAGCAAACGTATTTTTTTGAGCGCTGATCTACTTTCTCGCTGAGCGATCCAACCAGTACGGGAGCTACCTGAAGGTAGTTTTATTATTCTTTGTCCGGTTGCGGGTAACTCCGAAAAGCACCCTGAAAAGCACATCTTCTCCAAAAAAATCTGTTAGCTGCGTCTCTGCCGTGTTGTTTTTGTTATGTCAGAGTCGTTACGTCTTGTTTTTATTAGGTTTGCCGCAATTTTTTTATTCTTGTTGTGCGATAGATATAGCAGGAGGCGTGCCAACTTTATAAAAGCCTTTAAAATCAATGCTTTGCAGATTTGTAGGGTTTTGCGCCTCAAGCAAAACCCTACATTTTGTTTCCGTGTTACTCGCTTGCGCCCACGTTTCAGACACAGCGGTAACACCCGGACACACTCAGCGCACTCACTGTGCGCTGCGGGCCTTGGCCACGCGGGAGCCGGTAGGGCGACCCAGTACGGTACAAATCTGCTGACCGGCGAGCATCAAGGCGTCGAGGTCGATTCCGGTGTCGATGCCCAGGCCGTTGAGCAGGTAAACCACGTCTTCGGTGGCGACGTTACCGCTGGCGCCCTTGGCATAGGGGCAGCCGCCCAGACCTGCGATGGAACTGTCGAACACCGAGATGCCTTCCAGCAGGCTGGCATAGATGTTGGCCACAGCCTGGCCGTAGGTGTCGTGGAAGTGCCCTGCGAGTTTCTCCCGGGGCACGTCCTTCGATACCACTTCAAACATCCTGCGGGTGGCGCCAGCGGTGCCGGTGCCGATGGTGTCCCCCAGCGAGACCTCATAGCAGCCCATGGCATAGAGCTCGCGGGCGACCACAGCGACCTGCTCCGGGGCGACGTTACCTTCATAGGGGCAGCCCAGCACACAGGACACATACCCGCGCACGGTCACACCATGTTGTCTGGCGGCCTCCATGATCGGCCCGAAACGCTCCAGGCTTTCGCTGATCGAGCAATTGATATTGCGCTGGGAAAACGCTTCGGATGCCGCCGCGAACACGGCCACTTCCTTGACCCCGGCGGCGAGGGCATCTTCGAAGCCGCGCAGGTTGGGGGCGAGCGCGCCGTAGACCACGCCCGGTTTACGCTGGATCTGCGCGAAGACCTCGGCGGAGCCAGCCATCTGTGGCACCCACTTGGGCGACACGAAACTGCCGACTTCTATATAGCCGAGCCCGGCTGCGGTCAGCGCATCGACCAGTTGCACCTTGTCGGTAACACTGATGGGTTGGGCTTCATTTTGCAGGCCATCGCGGGGGCCGACTTCGACAATGCGTACGTGGGTGGGGAGGGGCATGGGGTTCACCTGAAGTAATGGGTGAGTGGTGATCTACTGTGGGAGCGGGCTTGCTCGCGAATGCAATAGTTCATTCAACGCTTGTGTTGACTGACCCAACGCCTTCGCGAGCAAGCCCGCTCCCACATATGATTTGCTTATTTTATTGAACCGATTCCTGGCTTTTGAGCGTCTGCTCCAGCGCCTGCACGCAGCGCTCTTCGGCAGTATCGAGTTCCAGTTTCATCTGTTCGATGTCCAGCAACTGCTGTTCAAGCTGCTCCCGACGCTCGCTGATTTTCGCCAGCATGCTGTGCAACTGTTTTGTGTTACCGCTGGACGGGTCGTAGAGCTCGATCAGCTCGCGGCATTCAGCCAGGGAGAAACCGATGCGCTTGCCCCGCAGGATCAGTTTCAGGCTGACCTTGTCGCGGGGCGAGTAAATGCGTTCCTGGCCACGGCGCTCGGGGCTGAGCAGGCCTTGCTCTTCATAAAAGCGAATGGCGCGGGTGGTGATGTCGAGCTCGCGGGCGAGATCGGAAATGCTGTAGGTCTGGCTGCTCATGGGCGCGCTCGCAAAAGGTCATGGCGCTAAGCTAATGGCAGGTTGACGTTTACGTCAAGGGGCGTGAGATTTCAGTGTTCTTGCGGGCCTCTTCGCGAGCAAGCCCGCTCCCACAGGGATCTGTGTAGGGCACAAGTATTGTGTCCACTGAAGATCCAATGTGGGAGCGGGCTTGCTCGCGAAGAAGTCACCTCGGTATCAAGCCCTACACCTTCTCGAGCTTTTTCTCCTGCGCCGTCACCTGCTGACACAACTCGATCATCTGCTCGCGCATCCAGCGGTTCGCCGGGTCCTGGTCGGTGCTTTCGTGCCAGTAAAGATGGGTTTCCACCGGCGGTACATCGTTGACCGGCAGATAAAAGGCGTGCAGGTCGTTACGGCGGGCGAAGCGTTCCGGCACGGTCATGACCATGTCGGTCTGCTGCAACACTTGCGAGGCCATCAGGTAATGCTGGGAGCGCAGGGCGATCTTGCGCTGGATGCCCATCTTGCCCAGCGCCAGGTCGACATAGCCGAGGCCGCTGCGACGGCTGGAAATATGGATGTGGGTCAGGCCCAGGTAATCATCCAGCGTGAATTTCTCCTTGCCCGCCAGCGGATGCCCCTTGCGCATGGCGCACACGTAGCGGTCCTCCATCAACTTGACGTGACGCACCTGCGGGTCGGTGTTGAGCGGCGCATCCACCGCAAAGTCGAGGCGACCGGCCGCCAGTTCCTTGGTGGTTTCGCGGCGTTTGGACAGGAAGCTTTCGATGATCACCGCCGGCGCCAGGCGACGCAGGCGCTGGAACAATAGCGGCAGGATCACCGCTTCGGTGAGGTCGGTCATGCTGATGCGGTAAGTCTTGACGGCTTGCTGCGGGTTGAAAATGCGGCTTTCCTGCACTGACACGCGCAGCAGCGAGAGCGCGTTGCGCACCGGGCCGATGATGTTCTGGGCCATAGGAGTGGGCACCATGCCCTGGGCGGTGCGCACGAACAGCGGGTCGTTGAAGGTCTCGCGCAACCGGGCCAGAGCGTTCGATACCGCTGGCTGGGTAATGCCCACAATCTGCCCGGCACGGGTCAGGTTGGCTTCGGTGTAGATCGCGTCGAAGACGATGAAAAGGTTGAGGTCGACCTTGCTCAGATTCATTACGCGGCTCTCTTATTGTGTGGGCGGGCTGACCGTGACGATCAGTCGATCATATATCGGTGATGAATGTTTATACACGCCGAGAATAGGCTAGGTAAATTATCAATGCTGTTCTAGCATCGATTGCATGACCTAAACAACCTCCCCCAAGAAGGTATCTCGCTCATGGATTTCGCTTATTCGCCCAAGGTTCAGGAACTGCGTGAGCGCGTAACAGCGTTCATGGACACCTACGTTTATCCCGCCGAAGCCGTGTTCGAGCGCCAGGTCGCCGAGGGCGATCGCTGGCAGCCGACCGCGATCATGGAAGAACTCAAACTCAAGGCCAAGGCCGAGGGTCTGTGGAATTTGTTTCTGCCTGAGTCCGAACTGGGTGCCGGGCTGACCAACCTCGAATACGCGCCGCTGGCGGAAATCATGGGCCGCTCGCTGCTGGGACCAGAGCCGTTCAACTGCTCGGCACCCGACACCGGCAACATGGAAGTGCTGGTGCGTTATGCCAATGAAGAGCAGAAACAGCGCTGGCTCGAACCCTTGCTGCGCGGCGAGATCCGCTCGGCATTCGCCATGACCGAACCGGATGTCGCATCCTCCGACGCCACCAACATGGCCGCCCGTGCAGTACGTGATGGCGACGAGTGGGTGATCAACGGCAAGAAGTGGTGGACGTCGGGTGCTTGCGACCCGCGCTGCAAGATCCTGATCTTCATGGGCCTGAGCAATCCGGACGCGCCACGTCACGCCCAGCACTCGATGATTCTGGTGCCGGTGGATGCGCCTGGTGTGAAGATCGTGCGTCCGCTGCCGGTGTTCGGTTATGACGATGCACCTCATGGGCACGCCGAAGTGCACTTTGAAAACGTGCGAGTGCCGTACGAAAACGTCCTGCTGGGCGAAGGACGCGGCTTCGAAATTGCGCAAGGTCGCCTTGGCCCTGGCCGGATTCACCACTGCATGCGTTCGATCGGCATGGCCGAGCGCGCACTGGAACTGATGTGCAAACGCTCGGTGAACCGCACGGCGTTCGGCAAGCCTCTGGCACGCCTGGGTGGCAACATCGACAAGATCGCCGACTCGCGGATGGAAATCGACATGGCACGCCTGCTGACGTTGAAAGCGGCGTACATGATGGACACCGTCGGCAACAAAGTGGCGAAAAGCGAGATCGCGCAGATCAAGGTCGTCGCGCCGAACGTTGCGCTGCGGGTGATCGACCGGGCGATCCAGATCCATGGCGGGGCAGGGGTTTCCAACGATTTCCCGCTGGCCTACATGTACGCGATGCAACGCACCCTGCGCCTGGCCGACGGCCCGGACGAAGTGCACCGTGCGGCGATCGGCAAGTTCGAAATCGGCAAGTATGTGCCGAAGGAGATGATGCGCAGCGGGCATTAAGACCGCGGCGCCTGCCATTCGCGAGCAGGCCCGCTCCCACAGGGTTATCACTGGACCTGTGGGAGCGGGCTTGCTCGCGAAGGCGTCATTCCATTCAATGCACCAACATCAGGTTCAATACACCCAAACCTCAACCCGCCGATTCTTTATCCTTCCCTCATCGGCGCTATTGGCCGCCACCGGCATTTCGGCGCCGAATCCGCGAATCTCGCGAAACACCACGCCGCTCTTCACCAACTCCCGCCGTACCGCCATGGCCCGCAGCTTCGACAACAGATCGGCGCGTGCCGGGTCGCTCTTGGCATCGCCAAACCCCACCAACGTGACCTGACCATCGGTCTTGCCGTGCTGCTTTATATAGTCGAGCACTCGCGTCAGGTCTTGCCGCGCCTTGTTGTCCAGGCTGGCACTGCCTTCCTCGAAGCGAAAATTCACCGACAGCCGTTGAGCATGTCGACTCAGCGCCTGATAACCCTCAGGCATCAACGCATTGGGGGTAACGGCCATGGCCTGGACGGTTTGGGCAACAAAGCCGTTCGCTGCGACTATGGCCTGGCCGTTGCTGCTTTGGGCAAAGGCCACCAGAGCGTCAGCCCAGGGATTTTTCCCGTTGGGTGGCAGGTAGAAGAACAACCGACGGGACAGCGGATAATCTTCCGTGGCAATCAGGCTGTTGAGCGGCAGCATGGCTTGTGATTGACCGTCGACAATGGCCACGGCCTTGGCCTGGCGCACATAGGGCAAACCGATAAAACCGATGCCTTGCGGGTCTGCGCTGACCGCATCAGAGAGTTGTTCGCTGGACTCGAAGCGTTTCGCCGCGCTGCCGAGGGTTTTCCCTCGGCCGCTGAGGACCAGTTCCTTGAAGGTGTCGTAGGTCCCGGACTGATCATCCCGCGCATATAGATGAATCGGCCCGCCGCGACCGCCGATGTCTTCCCAGGATTTCACCTCACCACTGAAAATACGCGCCAGTTGCAGGGTGTCGAGCTGGATCAGCGGATTGTCCGGGTGAAGGATGATCGCCAGGCCGTCGATGGCAATGACCTGTTCGGCGCTCGGGCTTTTCAGGTCACCGAGCGATTGCAGGCTGGCCAGTTCGCTGTCCTTGATCGGGCGTGACGAGGCGGCAAGATCGGCGCTGCCTGCTTTGAGTGCGGTGAAACCGGTGCTGGAACCATGGGCCGCCACCTCCACCACAACCCGATGGCCCTCAGCGGTTTCGCCGACGATGCGCAGTTCGTTGGCGGTGTCCCGGGTTTCGCGGTGGATCCTGCGCAGGCCCTGTTCACTCAGCAGACCCTCGACCAGCGCCGGTCCCAATGCCGCGCCTATGGTGTTGGAGCCCTGAATCCGCAGCACCGGGCCGTGTTCGGGTGTCGGCAAGTCGCCGGCCGAGACCGCCTGCGGCCAGCCCGTGCACAGCATCAACAGGAACAACACGCGCAGCATCATGTCGGCACCTTACATAGCCAAAGGAGGTGCCGGGAGATTAAGTCAGTAACGTTTCCGAAAAATGACACTTTCTGATGTGGGAGCGGGCTTGCTCGCGAAAGCGGTGTATCAGTCAGCACAAATAGTGACTGACACTCCGCTTTCGCGAGCAAGCCCGCTCCCACAGGGGGGTGATGCAGCCTTCAGGGATCAGCTCAACTCAAGCCAGATCGGCGCATGGTCCGAAGGTTTTTCCATGCCACGCAGTTCGTAGTCCACACCGGCGGCCTTCACCCGTGGCAGCAAGCCGTGGGAGGCGAGGATCAGGTCGATGCGCAGGCCACGCTTGGGTTCGTCCTCGAAGCCACGGCTGCGGTAGTCGAACCAGCTGAAGGTGTCGGTCACGTCCGGGTTCAGGTGGCGGAAACTGTCGACCAGGCCCCAGTTCTTCAGGCGGGCCATCCACTCGCGCTCTTCCGGCAGGAAGCTGCATTTGCCGGTTTTCAGCCAGCGCTTCATGTTGTCCGGGCCGATGCCGATGTCGCAGTCTTCCGGGGAAATGTTCACATCGCCCATCACCACCAGCGGCTGGTCGTTCTTGAACTGGCTTTCCAGCAATTGCTGCAAGTCGCCGTAAAAACGTTCCTTGGCCGGGAACTTGGTCGGGTGGTCGCGGCTTTCGCCCTGTGGGAAATAACCGTTCATGATGGTCACCGGCACGCCGTTGGCGTCGGCGAAGGTGCCCCAGATGAAGCGCCGCTGGGCGTCTTCTTCGTCGGTGGCGAAACCCTTGTGCAGGGCCAGCGGCTCCTGGCGCGAGAGCAGGGCGACGCCGTAATGGCCTTTTTGCCCGTGGAAGTACACGTGGTAGCCCAGTGCTCTGACTTCATCGAGGGGAAACTGGTCGTCGTGGACCTTGGTTTCCTGCAAGCCGATCACATCGGGTTGGTGCTTTTCGATCAGCGCCGCCAGCTGATGGGGACGGGCGCGCAGCCCGTTGATGTTGAAGGAGACGATCTTCATGGTCGGCAGTCCTGGCAAAAGGGCGATGCTAGCTGACATGTGGGAATCGGGCCAGTGTGGGGTGAGGGGATTCGGTTTTGCCAGTCAGTTGTGCATGGGCAGTGATGGCCCTTTCGCGAGCAAGCCCGCTCCCACAAAAGCAAGGCCGGCTCATCACCTGTGGGAGCGGGCTTGCTCCGGGCGGCGTTCCGACGAAGGCGATTTCATTGCCTACACTCATTGCGGATCTGTAAGGAACTGTGTCAGCGCCGACAGGCTCGTAACAACAAGAGCGCAGCCACCCGAGCTGTGCCGGGGAGATCAACCGTCATGCCCGAAACCGCCATCGCCGATATTCACATGCTCGACAGCGGCTACGCCCGCGAAGCGCGTTCGCTGCTGTACCAGGCTTATCGACACGAGCCGACCTTCGGCTATCTGTTCGAAGCCGAGCGCCCCGGCTATGAACAGCGGGTTCGCGCCACCGTGCGCGAACTGGTGAACCAGCATTTTCTCCAGGACCTGCCGGCCATCGGCCTGCTGGTCAACGACCGCTTGATTGGCATCGCCCTGATCGCACCGCCGCAACGCCGCCTCGGCGTCACCGAAAGTTGGGCCTGGCGCCTGCGAATGGTGCTCAGCACGGGATTTCGCTGCACCCGTCGCTACCTCGAATATCACGCTGCCGTGGAGGCCTGCGTGCCGAATGACTCGGTGCACGTCCTGCCGTTGCTGGGGGTTCATCCGCAGTTCCAGGGCAAACATTTCGGCGAGCAACTGTTGCAAGCCGTGCACAACTGGTGCGCCGTGGATGAGAACTCACAGGGCGTGATCCTCGATACCGGGAATCCTCGCTATCTGGAGTTCTATAAGCGCCAGGGCTATGAGGAAATCGGTGAAGTTGCCGTAGGACCGATTCGCGAGCACGTGTTTTTTCACCCCAATCCCCAGGTGTTACAAACAGCAACGGCTTGAGCGGCGAACTTTCCGGGCATGTCAGGCTCTATCACGCTCTCAAGCTCGTGATAGCATCCGCGCCTATGAAGTTTCCAGGAAGAATTACCAGCGGCGTACTGATGCTGATTACCAGCTGTGCGGCGCTGGCACAAAGTGAATTGGATGTACGGATCAAGCCGTCCAATGATGAGCTGAAAGCCAATATCGAAGGCTATATCGGCAGCCTCGGCGATCGCGATGAAGAAGCGTTGCTGCGCTTCAGCCGTGGCGCCGAAGAACAGGCGCGCAAGGCCGCGCAGGCCTTGGGCTATTACCAGCCGCACATCGATAGCGAGGTGAAGGGTGGCGACAAGCCGCGCCTGGTGCTGAAGGTCGACCCTGGCGAGCCGGTGCACTTGCGTAACGTCACGGTGCGTGTCGACGGTCCGGCAGCCTCCCTCAAGTCTTTTCGAATCCCCAAGAGCGACGCGCTCAAGCCCGGCGCCGTGCTCAATCATGGGCATTACGAGGACGCCAAGCGCCTGATCCAGAATCAGGCTTCGCGTTATGGCTTTTTCAGTGGCCGGTTCACCCGTTCAAAGTTGTCGGTCGACCCGCGTGCCGGTGTCGCCGATATCGAACTGATCTATGAAAGCGGTCCGCGCTATACCTTGGGCAAGGTCAGTTTCGAAGGCGATACACCGTTCGACAACGAGCTGCTGCAACGCATGGTGCCGTTCAAGACCGGCACGCCGTATGACTCGGAGCTGATCGCCGAACTCAATCAGAACCTGCAATCGAGCGGCTACTTCGAAGGCGTGCGCGTGGACGCGGCGCCCGCGGCGTCCAAGGACGATGCGATCCCGGTGGACGTCAAGCTCGAAACCCGCAAGCCCCGGACCATGGGCCTGGGCCTGGGTTTCTCCACCGACGTCGGTCCACGGGCCAAGGCCAACTGGACCCGGCACTGGGTCAACGCGCAAGGGCACAGTTATGGCTGGGAAACCGAAGTCTCGGCACCTCGGCAAAACGTCGGGCTGTTCTACGACATTCCGCTGGACCCGCCACTGACCGACAAACTGCGTTTTGCCGGTGGCTACCAGAATGAAGAAATCGCCGATAAGGAAAGCCACAGCAAGCTGCTGACCCTCGGCCCCGAGTGGCACAGCAAACTGCCCAGCGGCTGGCAACGGGTGGTGTCGCTGAAGTGGCAGCGCGAGGACTACCAACTGGGCGACGACTCGGGACTGAGTACCTTGCTGATGCCCGGTGTGAGCTATTCGTACCTCAAAAGCGACAACCGCATCGACCCGCACAACGGCTATCGCCTGCAATTCGAATCCAAAGTGGCCAAGGAAGGTTTGGGTTCCGACAGCAACCTGCTCTACGGCACGGCATTGGTCAAAGGCCTGACCACGGTGTTCGATAAACACCGCCTCCTCGGGCGGGTGCAGGTCGGCGGCAGTGCCACCAACGGCTTCAAATCGGTGCCGCCATCGCTGCGCTTCTTCGCCGGTGGCGATCAGAGCGTGCGCGGTTACGACTATCAGAGCCTGTCCCCGGAAAACTCCGACGGCGACCGCATCGGTGGTCGCTACATGGTGGCCGCCAGTGCGGAGTATCAGTATTCCGTCGCCGAAAAATGGCGGATCGCGACCTTTGTCGATCAGGGCAACTCCTTCAACACGCTCGAACTGCCGAACCTCAAGACCGGGGTCGGTATTGGCGTGCGCTGGGTCTCGCCGGTGGGGCCGATCCGCCTCGACCTGGCCCACGCGCTGGACGACGATGGCGGCATTCGACTGCACTTTTCCATGGGGCCTGAGCTGTGAAGCGTGGTTTGAAAGCAACACTGCTGACGATCGCGGCGCTGGTGGCAGTGGTTGTCCTGACGCTGTCTACGGTGCTGGGCACGGCGACCGGCAGCCGCTGGGCATTGGGTTTCGTACCGGGTTTGACCCTGGAAAACTTCCACGGCCGGCTGGGCGGGCAGTGGAGTGCCGAGCGGGTGCTGTGGCAGCAGGACAGCAACCGGGTTGAACTGAGCAAGGTGATTTTTGCCTGGTCGCCGTTGTGCCTGACGCGCATGACCCTGTGCATCGAGCAATTGCAGGCCGATCAGGTCAACCTGACGTTCCCGCCGGGTGCCGAAGAGCCAGACAGCGGCCCGATCACGCTCCCGGAGCTCAAGTTACCGTTGGCCATCGAACTGGGGGATATCAAGGTCGGCAGCCTGTTGTTCAACGGCAGCGAAGAACTCAAGGGTTTGCAACTGGCGGCGCACTGGACGACGAACGGTTTGAAGATCGACGCGGTGTCGATACAGCGCGATGACCTGAGCCTGAACCTGTCCGGACTGCTGCAACCCTCCGGCAACTGGCCCCTCAGCGCCTCCGGCAAGCTGACCCTGTTGTCGACGCCTGAGCCCCTGGCGCTGGCGCTGAAGGTCGACGGTGACCTGCTCAAGACCCTGAACCTGAAAGCCGACAGCAGCGGTTACCTCAACGGGCAACTGACCGGCGAACTGCAACCGCTGGTGGAAAACCTGCCGGCCAAGGTGCGGATCACCGCCGATGGCTTCAAGCCCAGTGCCGATCTGCCGGACACCCTGCAACTCAATCAGCTTGAACTCACCGGCACTGGCGACTTGAAGAACGGCTACGCGCTGCTCGGCAAAGCCACGCTGCCCGCCGAGCAAGGGCCAGTCGCCCTGACGCTGCAAGGCAAGGTCGACGCCAAGGGCGCACAGATCGCCGCGCTGGACCTGACCGCCAACGACAAGCAAAGCCTCAAGCTCACCGGACAGCTGGATTGGAGCAAGGGCCTGAGCGCCGAGGCGAAGATCGACTGGCTGGACTTCCCGTGGCACAGGCTCTATCCGCTCATCGACGAACCGCAGGTAGCGCTTCGCACGTTCACCGGCGAAGTCTCTTACACCGACGGCAAGTACCTCGGTCATTTCGACGCCGCGGCGGACGGTCCGGCCGGCGCCTTTACCCTGGCCAGCCCGTTCGCCGGCGACCTGACGAAAATCTACCTGCAACAGATTCAACTCCAGGCCGGGCAGGGCAAGGCTGAAGGGCACCTGAACCTGCAATTCGCCGATGGCATTGCCTGGGACACCGCGCTGGACCTGTCGGCGATCAACCCGGCGTACTGGGTCGCGGAGCTGCCGGGCACACTGGCCGGGCCGTTGCGCAGCACCGGCGAAATGAAGAATGACACGCTCAGCCTCAATGCCGACCTGGACCTCAAGGGCAAACTGCGCGGGCAACCGGCGGTGATCCAGGCCAAGGCCGATGGCCGTGGCGAGCAATGGAACCTCAACGCCCTGCAAGTTCGCCTCGGCGATAACAGCATCAGCGGCAAAGGCAGCCTGCAACAGAAACTCGCCGGCCAGATCGATCTCAAGCTGCCGCGCCTGGCCCAGCTCTGGCCGCAACTGCGCGGCCAGCTCAATGGCCGCGTGGATGTCGCCGGCACACTCAAGGCGCCCCAAGGCAAGCTTGACCTGCAAGGCTCGCAACTGGCTTTCCAGGACCATCGCCTGCAAAGCCTGAACCTGGACGCCACGCTGGACAGTGCGCAACGGGCGAAAATCGACCTCAAGGGCAGCGGCATCCGGGCGGGCGACACTTCACTGGGAACGCTGACCGCCAGCGGCCAGGGCGACATCAAGAACCAGAAGTTGAGCCTCGATCTGCAAGGGCCGAAGCTGAAACTGGCGCTGGGGCTGGACGGTGCGCTGGACAAAGGCAATTGGCGCGGACGCCTGGCCAGTGGCGATATCCAGGCCGGTGGCCAGGACTGGAAGCTGCAAGGGCCGGCGAAACTCGAACGCCTGGCGGACGGCAAAATCAACTTTGGCGCCCATTGCTGGGCATCCGGCCAGGCCAGCCTGTGCGGTGAAGACTCGCGCCTGATGCCCGAGCCGAAGCTGCGTTATCACCTCAAGCAATTCCCGATCGACAGCCTGGCGCAGTGGTTGCCGAAGGATTTTGCCTGGCAGGGCCGGCTCAACGCCGACCTGCAACTGGACCTGCCGGCCAGTGGCCCGAACGGCCAGGTCAGCGTCGATGCCGGCGGCGGAACGTTGCGCATCAAGGACAAGGACCAGTGGCTGGACTTCCCGTACCAGACCCTGAAACTCACCAGCAAACTCACGCCCAAGCGCATCGATACCGAGCTCAACTTCGTCGGCGGCAAACTCGGCGAGCTGATGGTGCAAGCGCAGCTCAATCCGTTGCCAAAGAACAAACCGTTGAGCGGCTCGTTCCGCTTGAGCGGGCTGGACCTGTCGGTGGCGCGACCGTTCGTGCCGATGGTCGAGAAACTGACCGGGCGCTTGAATGGCAGCGGCACGATTTCCGGTGGGCTGCTGGCGCCGCAGGTCAACGGCAGTCTGCAACTCAGCGACGGTCAGATTTCCGGGCCTGAATTGCCGATGGAGCTGAAAAACCTGCACGTTCAAGCGCTCATCGCCGGTGAAAGCGTAGAACTGAACGGCGGCTGGAACAGCGGCAAGGCCGGGCAGGGCAGCCTGAACGGCAACATCGCTTGGGGCCAGGCGCTGGTGGTGGACCTGGCGCTCAAGGGGTCGCAGTTGCCGGTCACCGTCGAGCCTTACGCCAAGCTTGAAGTCGCACCGGACCTGAAAATCTCGATGAAAGGCGACGAGTTGGCCATCGCTGGCAAAGTGCTGGTGCCCAGGGGCGAGATCACCATTCGCGAGTTGCCGCCATCGACGGTCAAGGTCTCCGATGACACGGTGATCATCGGTCAGCAAACCGAGGAGGGCAAACCGCCGCTGGCAATGAAGATGGACATCGAAGTGCTGGTCGGCGAGGACAAGCTGAGCTTTGCAGGATTTGGCCTGACCGCGAATGTGCAGGGGCATGTGCACATCGGCGACAACATGGACACCCGCGGCGAGCTGTGGCTCAACGACGGGCGCTATCGCGCCTACGGCCAGCGGCTTTCGGTGCGTCGGGCGCGCTTGCTGTTTGCCGGGCCCATCGATCAGCCGTACCTGGACATCGAGGCCATTCGCAAGACCGACGACATCATCGCCGGCATTCGTTTGAGTGGCAGCGCCGAGCAGCCGACTACACAGATCTTCTCCGAACCGGCCATGAGCCAGGAGCAGGCCTTGTCCTATCTGGTGCTCGGGCGTCCGCTGAGCAGCAATGGCGAAGACAACAACATGCTCGCCCAGGCGGCCCTCGGGTTGGGCTTGATGGGCAGCTCCGGGGTGACCAGTGGCATCGCCAAGAACCTGGGCATCCAGGACTTCCAGCTCGACACCCAGGGCAGTGGCGACGCCACCAGTGTGGTGGCCAGCGGCAATATTTCCGAGAAGCTCAGCCTGCGCTATGGCGTTGGCGTGTTCGAACCGGCCAACACCATTGCCTTGCGCTACAAGCTGAGTAAAAAGGTCTACCTCGAAGCCGCCGGCGGCGTGGCCAGTTCGCTGGACATCTTCTACAAGCGGGATTTTTAGACCCGCATTTCCTACAAAAGACCGAGTCGCCCCATTCGCGAGCAAGCCCGCTCCCACAGGTTCAGCGTGATCCCTGTGGGAGCGGGCTTGCTCGCGAAAGCGGTGGATCAGTCAATACAGATGTCGACTGACACACTGTCTTCGCAAGCAAGCTCGCTCCCACAGGGTTATCTGTTTGGCTTTAGTTGGCGGGTGCGGCGAGTTGCGGTGGCGGAGTGAAATCGAACGGCGCCAGCGCAAACCCTTGCTCATCCACCTGCAACGCCCACCCTTGACGATCCCAATCCCCCAGCACAATACGCCTGGCCGCTTGCTCGCCAAGCTGCAACTTGTGAATCGCGGGACGGTGGGTGTGCCCGTGGATCAAGGTATTCACGCCGTATTCCTGCATGATCCGCGGAATCTCTTCAGGCGTGACATCGACGATGTCGTTGGCCTTCATCCGCGTTTGCGCACGGCTTTCACTGCGCAGCTTGCGCGCCAGCTTGTGCCGGGTGTGCAGCGGCAGATGCCGCAGGATGAACAGGGTGATCGGGTGGCGCAGGTAGCGACGCAGCTTCATATAGGCTTCGTCGCGGGTGCAGAGGCTGTCGCCGTGCATCAGCAGCACCGGCTCGCCGTTGAGTTGCACGACACTCGGATCCCTCAACAAGGTGCAGCCGGCTGCTTTGCAGAAGGCCTTGCCCAGCATGAAGTCACGATTGCCGTGCATCAGGAAAATGGCCGTGCCGCTGTCGCTGAGGTCGCGCAGGGCCTGGCAGATGGAGCGCTGGAAGGGCGTCATGGCATCGTCGCCAATCCACACCTCGAAGAAGTCGCCCAGAATGTACAACGCACTCGCCGAACGGGCGCGTCCGGCGAGTAAATCCAGAAACGCCCGGGTAATGTCCGGGCGCTCCTCTTCCAGATGTAAATCTGAAATCAGCAGTATCACTCAATGATCTCGGCTTTCTCGATGATCACGTCGTCTGCTGGTACGTCCTGGTGGCCGGACTTGGAAGTGGTGGCCACGCCTTTGATCTTGTCGACAACGTCGGTGCCGGCGGTCACTTTACCGAATACCGCGTAGCCCCAGCCCTGAACGTTCTTGCCGCTGTGGTTCAGGAAGCTGTTGTCAGCCACGTTGATGAAGAACTGCGCGGAAGCCGAATGCGGCTCCATGGTGCGGGCCATGGCGACGGTGTACTTGTCGTTGGAAAGACCGTTGTCAGCTTCGTTCTGGATGCTTGGGCGCTTGTCTTTCTTTTCTTTCATGCCTGGCTCGAAACCGCCGCCCTGGATCATGAAGTTACCGATGACACGGTGGAAAACGGTGTTTTCGTAGTGACCGGCTTTAACGTACTCAACGAAGTTGGCCACGGTGATCGGGGCTTTGTCGGCGTTCAGTTCGAGGACGATGTCGCCATGGTTGGTAGTCAGTTTGACTTGGGTCATGATCGGTACTCTTTAGAGTTGAAGCATACTTAAGGAATTCGTGGTGTTGGAACATAGCGTTCCGCCACCGGTTCAGCCTTTTTGGCCAAGGTGCGCAGTTTAGCGTGCCAGACGCGAATTTCGAGGCTGTTTTTTCATTTACGGCCTATTAAATGCGACGGTTTACAGAGTGCGCTCTGTCAGGTACTTGACGGCATCGGCTATGATAGCGGCTTTGTTTTGTCCGGCCTTCATTACGGCCACGCACTTGTACGTTCAAGGATCCTATGAGCAAGCCCACTGTCGACCCTACCTCGAATGCCAAGACCGGCCCTGCCGTGCCGGTCAACTTCCTGCGGCCGATCATCCAGGCAGACCTGGACTCGGGCAAGCACACGCAGATCGTCACCCGTTTCCCGCCTGAACCCAACGGCTACCTGCACATCGGCCACGCCAAGTCGATCTGCGTGAACTTCGGCCTGGCCCAGGAGTTCGGCGGCGTCACGCACCTGCGTTTCGACGACACCAACCCGGCCAAGGAAGACCAGGAGTACATCGACGCGATCGAAAGCGACGTCAAATGGCTGGGCTTCGAATGGTCCGGCGAAGTGCGCTACGCCTCGCAGTATTTCGACCAGTTGCATGACTGGGCGGTGGAGTTGATCAAATCCGGCAATGCCTACGTCGACGACCTGACCCCGGAGCAAGCCAAGGAATACCGTGGCAGCCTGACCGAGCCGGGCAAGAACAGCCCGTTCCGCGACCGCAGCGTCGAAGAGAACCTGGACCTGTTCGCCCGCATGAAAGCCGGCGAGTTCAAGGACGGCGCACGGGTGCTGCGGGCCAAGATCGACATGGCCTCGCCGAACATGAACCTGCGTGACCCGATCATGTATCGCATCCGCCACGCTCACCACCACCAGACCGGTGACAAGTGGTGCATCTACCCGAACTACGACTTCACCCACGGTCAGTCGGACGCCATCGAAGGCATCACCCATTCGATCTGCACCCTGGAGTTCGAAAGCCACCGTCCGCTGTACGACTGGTTCCTCGACAACCTGCCAGTGCCGGCGCACCCGCGCCAGTACGAGTTCAGCCGCCTGAACCTGAACTACACCATCACCAGCAAGCGCAAGCTCAAGCAGCTGGTCGATGAAAAGCACGTCAACGGCTGGGACGACCCGCGCATGTCCACACTGTCGGGCTTCCGCCGCCGTGGCTACACGCCGAAATCGATCCGCAACTTCTGCGAAATGATCGGCACCAACCGTTCCGACGGCGTGGTCGACTTCGGCATGCTCGAATTCAGCATCCGTGACGACCTCGACCACAGCGCCCCGCGCGCCATGTGCGTACTGCGTCCGCTGAAAGTCGTGATCACCAACTACCCGGAAGGCCAGGTCGAGAACCTCGAACTGCCGTGCCACCCGAAAGAAGACATGGGCGTGCGCGCGTTGCCATTTGCCCGTGAAATCTACATCGACCGTGACGACTTCATGGAAGAGCCGCCGAAGGGCTACAAGCGCCTGGAGCCGGCCGGTGAAGTGCGCCTGCGCGGCAGCTACGTGATCCGTGCCGACGAAGCGATCAAGGACGCCGATGGCAACATCGTCGAACTGCGCTGCTCGTACGATCCGGACACCCTGGGCAAGAACCCTGAAGGCCGCAAGGTCAAAGGCGTGGTCCACTGGGTACCGGCTGCGGCCAGCGTCGAGTGCGAAGTGCGTCTGTACGATCGTCTGTTCCGTTCGGCCAACCCGGAGAAAGCCGAAGACAGCGCCAGTTTCCTGGACAACATCAACCCTGACTCGCTGCAGGTACTCACCGGTTGTCGTGCTGAGCCTTCGCTGGGCAATGCACAGCCGGAAGACCGTTTCCAGTTCGAGCGCGAAGGCTACTTCGTCGCCGATCTCAAGGACTCGAAACCAGGTCAGCCGGTATTCAACCGTACCGTGACCCTGCGTGATTCGTGGGGCCAGTGATTTAGCGTCAAGGAATAAACGTGCTTACGATCTACAACACGCTCACCAAGAGCAAAGAAGTCTTCAAGCCGCTCGATGGCAACAAGGTGCGCATGTACGTGTGCGGCATGACCGTGTACGACTACTGCCACCTGGGCCACGGCCGCAGCATGGTCGCGTTCGACCTGGTGACCCGCTGGCTGCGCTTCAGCGGTTACGACCTGACCTACGTGCGTAACATCACCGACATCGACGACAAGATCATCAACCGGGCCAACGAGAACGGTGAGTCGTTCGAAGCGTTGACCGAGCGCATGATCGCGGCGATGCACGAAGATGAAGCGCGCCTGAACATCAAGAAGCCGGACATGGAGCCGCGTGCCACCGATCACATCCCGGGCATGCACGCGATGATCCAGACCCTGATCGACAAGGGCTACGCCTACGCCCCGGGTAATGGCGACGTGTACTACCGCGTCGGCAAGTTCATGGGCTACGGCAAGTTGTCGCGCAAGAAGATCGAAGACCTGCGCATCGGCGCGCGCATCGAAGTCGACGAGTCCAAGCAGGACCCGCTGGACTTCGTGCTGTGGAAAGCCGCCAAGCCGGGCGAGCCGAGCTGGGAATCGCCGTGGGGCGCCGGGCGTCCGGGCTGGCACATCGAATGCTCGGTGATGTCCACCTGCTGCCTGGGCGAGACCTTCGACATTCATGGCGGCGGCAGCGACCTCGAGTTCCCGCACCATGAAAACGAAATCGCCCAGAGCGAAGCGGCCACCGGCAAGACCTACGCCAACGCGTGGATGCATTGCGGCATGATCCGAATCAATGGCGAGAAGATGTCCAAGTCCTTGAACAACTTCTTCACCATCCGCGACGTGCTCGACAAGTACCACCCGGAAGTCGTGCGTTACCTGCTGGTGTCGAGCCACTACCGCAGCGCCATCAACTACTCGGAAGACAACCTCAAGGACGCCAAGGGCGCCCTGGAGCGGTTCTACCACGCGTTGAAAGGCCTGCCGAACGTGGCACCGGCTGGCGGCGAAGCCTTCGTCGAGCGTTTCACCCAGGTGATGAACGACGACTTCGGCACGCCCGAAGCCTGCGCGGTGCTGTTCGAGATGGTCCGCGAGATCAACCGCCTGCGCGAGAGCGATCTGAACGCGGCGGCTGGTCTGGCAGCCCGTTTGAAAGAACTGGCCAGCGTGCTGGGTGTGTTGCAGCTCGAAGCTGATGACTTCCTGCAAGCCGGCGCCGAAGGGCGTGTCGATGCAGCCGAAGTCGAGGCGCTGATCGCTGCGCGCCTGGCAGCTCGGGCCGGTAAAGACTGGGCCGAATCCGACCGCATCCGCGACCAGCTCACCGCCATGGGCGTGGTGCTGGAAGACGGCAAGGGCGGCACGACCTGGCGTCTGGCTGACTGATAGATGTAATGCTTAAAAACAAAACCCGCCTTGTGCGGGTTTTTGTTTTTTGTGTCGCCTCGGGATTTTGTGGTGACAGGTCTAACGCTTTCGCGAGCAAGCCCGCTCCCACAGTTGATCTGTGGTGTGTTTGAGTTCCATGTACGACGCAATTCCCCTGTGGGAGCGGGCTTGCTCCGGGCGGCGTTCCGACGAAGGGGCCCGTTTGGCCAACCGGTCATTCAGTCTGGCGCAACCGCTTGTAAAGGGTATTGCGGCTGACCCCCAACCGCCGGGCCAGATATGAAATATTCCCCCCGGCCGCCTGCAATTGCCGGTTCAAATCCTCGGCATCATTCAGATCCACGGCCAACGGTTCCGGCGTATCGACCGGCTCCATTTCCAGGTCGACAAAAAAATCATCCGGCAAATGCTCCGGCTTTATCGGTTGTTCCTCGGCCATCGCCAGCGCTACCTGCATCACACTGCTGACCTGGCGCAGATTCCCCGGCCACGGGTGGCGGTCGAACAGTTCCAGTACCTCGCGGCTCAGTCCGGCCCATTGGCTGGGTTCGCGGTGCTGCTCCCACAATCGTTTGAACAGCGCCTCTTTATCGCTGCGTTCTCTTAACGGCGGCAGTTCCAGGGTCAGGCCGCCGATGCGGTAATACAGGTCTTCACGAAACCGCCCCAGTTGTACCTGTTCGCGCAACGAGCGATTGGTCGCGGAAATGATGCGCAAGTCCACGGGAAACAACTCGCTGCTGCCTACCGGCTGCACACAACGCTCCTGCAACACCCGCAACAGGCGTGCCTGGGTCGGCAGTGGCATGTCACCGATTTCATCAAGGAACAGCGTGCCTTTGTCAGCCTTGCGGATTAGCCCGATGCTGCCTTTCTGGTTGGCGCCGGTGAACGCGCCTTTCTCATAACCGAACAACTCGGACTCCACCAGTTCGGCGGGAATCGCTGCACAGTTGACGGCGATGAACGCTTGTTTGCTGCGTGAGCTGGCCTGGTGCAGGGCTTTGACGAACACTTCCTTGCCGACCCCGGTTTCACCGTGGATCAGCAATGGAATGTCTTTTTCCAGCAAACGTTCGGCCTGACGCACGGCTTTTTCCACGCGGCTGTCGCCGAAATGCAGGGTGTTGAGGTTGATGGCCACGGGTGCAGCTACAACCGGCTCGGCGAACACTCGGGGTTGAATTGATGCCTGTTTCGGCCGCTTCAACAGGCACTGGAAGCGGTTGCGCCCCGAGGTTTGCAGGGCGAAGGGCAGGCCGTCGGGCTGGTTCAGCAACTCCAGTAGCGAGACCTTGAACAGGCTTTCGACACTGACCCGCGACAGGCTGATGCCCAGCAGATTGTCGGCCCGGCGATTGGCCGACAGCACCTGGCCGGTCTCATCGAAGATCAGTAACCCGGCCCATTGGCTGTCGAGGTTGTTCAGCCCGGTGTTGAACGTCAGCTGGAAATGCTGGCCATGGAACAGGTTGAGGATCAGCCGGTTTTCCACGGTCTGGCTCATCATCTTGACCATGCCCAGGGTGTGGGAGGGCGGCAGGTAGCTGTCGCTGGAAACGTCCAGCACCGCGATCACCTTGCGCTCGGCATCGAAAATCGGCGCGGCGGAACCGGTCATGAAGCGGTTGGCCTTGAGGAAGTGTTCGTCGTGCTCGATATGCACCGCTTGTTCGCAGGCCAGGGCGGTGCCGATGGCGTTGGTGCCGGTGCAGCGCTCCATCCAACTGGCGCCGGCGCTGAAACCCCGGGCCAGTTTCGGTTCGATAAAGCGCTGGGTGCCCCAGGACGTGAGCACCTGGCCCTGGTGGTCGGCGAGCATGATCAGGCAATTGGAATTGCTCAGGATGTTCTCGTAGTAGGGCAGTACTTCCTGATGGGTGGTTTGCACCAGTGAATGCTGGCTCTCCAGCAGTTGCGCGATGCCCGCGGCCGGCAATTGGTCGAATGCCGGTGTGCTCTGATGACTGAGGCCGAACGCGCGGCAACGGGACCAGGAGTCCTGGATGATGGCGTCGTGGGACAACGGCGATGCGGGTGCGGCCATGGCAGTCAGTCTCTGAATCAGTATTTTTATTGTTGTTATGGGTAGCTCGGTATTACACCGAACTCCATGTGGGAGCGGGCTTGCTCGCGAAGGCGGTGTGTCAGACAGATCATCACTGAATGACACACCGCCTTCGCGAGCAAGCCCGCTCCCACAGGTTTTGCATTTATTTCAAGTTCTGGGAGAGGCAAAAAGCATCCGTAGAGTGTTGTTCACTATTGTTCACTGTCAATGGGTGAACTGTTCAATTGTTCATTTCCGATTGTTCATTTGTGTTCAGCAACGAACGCGGTTTTGCCGTCTTGTTCTGAAATTTCAAGCTGAATCAACAGCTTGAATTTTTTGGCACGGATGTCGCTATGTAGCTCCGGTCGCTTGACTCCAATAATAAAAAGGCCGAGCCATGTCACTCACCCTGGAGCACGTCAGCCGCACCGTCGAGGGCCAGACCTGGATCGACGATGCCAACCTGAGTTTTGAACCCGGATCGTTCAACGTTTTGCTGGGGCGCACCTTGTCCGGCAAAACCAGCCTGATGCGCCTGATGGCCGGCCTGGACAAGCCCGACAGCGGCCGCATCCTGATGAACGGCGTCGACGTCACCCAACGCCCCGTGCGTTTGCGCAATGTGTCGATGGTCTATCAGCAGTTCATCAATTACCCGACCATGACGGTGTTCGACAACATCGCCTCGCCGCTGCGTCAGGCCGGTGTATCCAGCGAAGTGATCCAGAGCAAGGTGCTGGAAACCGCGAAGATGCTGCGCATCGAGAAGTTTCTCAAGCGCTATCCGCTGGAGCTTTCCGGCGGTCAGCAACAACGCACGGCCATGGCCCGGGCGCTGGTCAAGGATGCCGAACTGATCCTGTTCGATGAGCCGCTGGTCAACCTCGACTACAAGTTGCGCGAAGAGCTGCGCCAGGAAATGCGCGAACTGTTCAAGGCGCGCCACACCATCGCGATCTACGCCACCACTGAGCCCAACGAGGCCCTGGCCCTGGGCGGCACCACCACCATTCTTCACGAAGGCCGGGTGATCCAGAGCGGCCAGTCGGCCTCGGTCTATCACCAGCCGCAAACGGTGCTGGCGGCGGAGCTGTTCTCCGAGCCGCCGATCAACCTGATGCCGGGACGCATTGCCGGCAACGAGGTGAGTTTCGCCAACTTCGTGCACTTTCCGCTGAACGTCGATCTGCGCCCGGTGGGCGAGGGCGAGTTCCGTTTCGGCGTGCGGCCCAGCCATATCTCGCTGGTGCCGAGCAACGACGATGACCTCGAATTGGCGGTGACCGTCGAAGTCGCGGAAATCAGCGGCTCGGAAACCTTCCTGCACGTGCGCAACGAGCATTTCCTGCTGGTGCTGCACTTGCCGGGTGTCCACGAATACGACGTCGATGCGCCGATCCGCATCTACATCCCGACCCATAAACTGTTTGTATTCGATACGCAGGGGCGGCTGGTCCAGGCGCCGGGCCGGCGTGTCACGAGGGTTGCCTGATGGCCGAAATCCGTTTGCAGAACCTCGCCCACAGCTACACCAAGACCCCGGCGGGACCAGAGGACTACGCGATCCGCGAGATGGACCACATCTGGGAGCAGGGCGGTGCCTACGCGTTGCTCGGTCCATCGGGCTGCGGCAAATCGACCTTGCTCAATATCATTTCCGGACTGCTCAGCCCGTCCCAAGGCCACGTGCTGTTCGACGGTAAAGCGGTCAACAACCTGACCCCGGAAAAGCGCAACATCGCCCAGGTTTTCCAGTTCCCGGTGGTCTACGACACCATGACGGTGTTCGACAACCTGGCCTTCCCGCTGCGCAATCAGGGCATGGCCGAGGCCCGGGTGCATAGCAAGGTGCAGGAAATCGCCGAAGTCCTCGACCTGCAGAACCTGCTGAGCAAAAAGGCGCGCAACCTCACCGCCGACGAAAAACAGAAAGTTTCCATGGGCCGCGGGCTGGTGCGCGACGACGTGTCGGCGATCCTGTTCGACGAGCCGCTGACGGTGATCGACCCGCACCTGAAGTGGAAACTGCGGCGCAAGCTCAAGCAGATCCACGAGCAGTTCAACATCACCATGGTCTACGTCACCCACGATCAACTGGAGGCCTCGACCTTCGCCGACAAGATTGCGGTGATGTACGGCGGGCAGATCGTGCAGTTCGGCACGCCAAGGGAATTGTTCGAGCGCCCGAGCCACACCTTTGTCGGCTACTTCATTGGCAGCCCCGGGATGAACCTGATCGAAGTGCAGCCGCAACCGGGCGGTGTCGGTTTCGCCTCGACTCACCTGCCGCTGTCCGAGGCCATGCAGCAGCGTATTGCTGAATCGGAGTGGAAAAACCTGAAGGTCGGCATTCGTCCGGAGTTCGTCCATGTGTGGGACGAAGCCTTTGATGACGCGCTGCAGGCAAAGGTCATACACGTCGAAGACCTGGGCACCTACAAGATCATGAGCCTCGACCTCGATGGCGCGCCCCTGAAGGTGCGCCTGGCCGAAGACAAACCGGTGCCGCAAGGCACGGCCTACATCAGTTTTCCAGCGCAGTGGCTGATGGTCTACGCCGATGAATTCCTGCTCGAAGCCAATGCCAACCAAGAGGCGCAGCCATGAACAAGGTGCAGAACAACAAGGCCTGGTGGCTGGTGCTGCCGGTGTTCCTGCTGGTGGCGTTCAGTGCGGTGATCCCGATGATGACCGTGGTCAACTATTCGGTGCAGGACATCTTCGACCAGTCCAGCCGCTACTTCGTCGGCGCCGACTGGTACAAGCAGGTGCTGCTCGATCCGCGCCTGCACGACTCGTTGCTGCGCCAGTTCATCTACTCGGCCTGCGTGCTGCTGATCGAAATCCCCTTGGGGATTGCGATCGCCCTGACCATGCCGACCAAGGGCCGCTGGTCGTCGGTGGTGCTGATCATCCTGGCGATTCCGTTGCTGATTCCGTGGAACGTGGTCGGCACCATCTGGCAGATCTTCGGCCGCGCCGATATCGGCCTGCTGGGGGCGAGTCTCAAGGCCATGGGCATCAGCTACAACTATGCGGCGAACACCATGGACGCCTGGGTCACCGTGCTGGTGATGGACGTCTGGCACTGGACCTCGCTGGTGGCGCTGTTGTGCTTCTCCGGCCTGCGGGCGATTCCGGATGTGTATTACCAGGCGGCGCGGATCGACCGGGCCTCGGCCTGGGCGGTGTTCCGGCACATCCAGTTGCCCAAGCTCAAGAGTGTGCTGCTGATCGCCGTGATGCTGCGCTTCATGGACAGTTTCATGATCTACACCGAGCCGTTCGTGCTCACGGGCGGCGGTCCGGGCAACTCCACGACCTTCTTGAGCCAGACCCTGACGCAAATGGCGATCGGGCAGTTCGACCTGGGGCCGGCCGCCGCATTCTCGCTGGTGTACTTCCTGATCATCCTGTTGGTGTCCTGGCTGTTCTACACCGCCATGACTCACTCCGACGCCAACCGCTGAGGCCATCATGAGCAAGAGAAAGCTGATTCCACTGCTGCTCTACATCCTGTTCCTGCTGGTGCCGATCTACTGGCTGCTGAACATGTCGTTCAAGAGCAACTCCGAAATCCTTGGCGGCCTGACGTTGTTCCCCCAGGACTTCACCTTCCACAACTACAAGGTGATCTTCACCGACCCGAGCTGGTACACCGGTTACCTCAACTCGCTGTACTACGTGAGCCTGAATACGGTGATTTCCCTGAGCGTGGCGCTGCCGGCGGCCTATGCGTTCTCGCGCTACCGCTTCCTCGGCGACAAGCACCTGTTCTTCTGGCTGCTGACCAACCGCATGGCGCCGCCGGCGGTGTTCCTGTTGCCGTTCTTCCAGCTGTATTCCTCGATCGGCTTGTTCGATACCCACATCGCCGTGGCCCTGGCCCATTGCCTGTTCAACGTGCCGCTGGCGGTGTGGATTCTCGAAGGCTTCATGTCCGGCGTGCCCAAGGAAATCGACGAAACCGCCTACATCGATGGCTACAGCTTTCCCAAGTTTTTCGTGAAGATTTTCATCCCGCTGATCGGCTCCGGCATCGGCGTGACGGCGTTCTTCTGCTTCATGTTTTCCTGGGTCGAACTGTTGCTGGCGCGAACCCTCACCTCGGTCAACGCCAAGCCGATTGCAGCGGTAATGACCCGTACCGTCTCGGCATCCGGCATTGACTGGGGCGTGCTGGCGGCGGCGGGGGTGTTGACCATCCTGCCGGGCATGCTGGTGATCTGGTTTGTTCGCAACCACGTGGCCAAGGGCTTTGCCCTGGGCCGGGTATGAGGAACTGATGATGGAATGGATGAGTTGGACCGTCCCGACGGCTGCATTCTTCAGCGTGATTGCCCTGATCCTGGTGGTCATGACCACTTGGGAATTGCGTTCGCCGAGCATCCTTCGGCGTGGTTTTCTGCCGATTGCCACCACCCGTGGCGATCGCTTGTTCATCGGTCTTCTCGGCAGCGCCTACCTGCACTTGCTGGTAATCGGCGTCACCGACTGGAGCATCTGGGTCGCCTTCGCGATGTCCCTGGTGTGGCTGTTGGCTGTGATGCGTTGGGGCTAGTCGAATCGCTCGGCAATGTTGCTCCGAAACTTAAACAGGAGGTCTCTATGTTCGACAAAAACAATAAGCTGCGACATAGCATTTCATTGGCAGCCATGCTGGCACTCAGCGGTTTGAGCGCGTCTGCCTGGGCCGATGCCTATGAAGACGCCGCGAAGAAATGGATCGGCAGTGAATTCAAGCCATCCACCCTGACGGCCGATCAACAACTCGAAGAGCTGAAGTGGTTCATCAAGGCGGCCGAGCCGTTTCGCGGGATGAGCATCAAAGTGGTCTCGGAAACCATCGCCACCCACGAGTACGAATCCAAGGTGCTGGCCAAGGCCTTCACCGAGATCACCGGGATCAAGCTGACCCACGACCTGCTGCAGGAAGGCGACGTGGTGGAAAAGCTGCAGACCCAGATGCAATCGGACAAGAACATCTATGACGGCTGGGTCAACGACTCGGACCTGATCGGTACGCACTTGCGCTACGGCAAGACCGAATCGATCACCGACCTGATGGCCAACGAGGGCAAGAACTTCACCTCGCCGACCCTCGACATCAAGGACTTCATCGGCATCTCCTTCACCACCGCGCCGGACGGCAAGATCTATCAGTTGCCCGACCAGCAGTTCGCCAACCTGTACTGGTTCCGCGCCGACTGGTTCGAGCGTGCGGACCTGAAGGCCAAGTTCAAGGAAAAGTACGGCTACGAGTTGGGCGTACCGGTGAACTGGTCGGCCTATGAAGACATCGCCAAGTTCTTCAGCGAAGACGTCAAGGAAATCGACGGCAAACGCGTCTACGGGCACATGGACTACGGCAAGAAAGACCCGTCGCTGGGTTGGCGTTTCACCGATGCCTGGTTCTCCATGGCCGGCGCTGGCGATAAAGGCATACCCAACGGCTTGCCGGTGGACGAGTGGGGGATCCGCGTCGAGGATTGTCATCCGGTCGGCTCCAGCGTGACCCGCGGTGGCGACACCAACGGCCCGGCAGCCGTGTATGCGACCACCAAGTACGTTGACTGGATGAAAAAATACGCGCCACCGGAAGCGGCGGGTATGACTTTCTCCGAATCAGGTCCCGTGCCATCCCAGGGCAACATCGCCCAGCAGATCTTCTGGTACACCGCGTTCACTGCCGACATGACCAAACCGGGCCTGCCGGTGATGAATGCCGACGGCACGCCGAAATGGCGCATGGCGCCTTCGCCGAAAGGTCCGTATTGGGAGGAGGGCATGAAGCTCGGTTATCAGGACGCTGGTTCCTGGACGTTCATGAAGTCCACACCTGAGAAGCAAAAACTCGCGGCCTGGCTCTACGCGCAGTTCGTGACCTCGAAAACCGTGTCGCTGAAGAAAACCATCGTCGGCCTGACGCCGATCCGCGAATCGGACATCAACTCGCAAGCCATGACCGACCTGGCGCCGAAACTCGGTGGCCTGGTGGAGTTCTACCGCAGCCCGGCCCGCGTGCAATGGACCCCGACCGGGACCAACGTGCCTGATTATCCTCGCCTGGCGCAGTTGTGGTGGAGCCACATCGCCGAAGCCGCCAGCGGCGAGAAAACCCCGCAACAGGCGCTGGACGGCCTGGCCAAGGATCAGGACGCAATCATGACCCGCCTGGAACGCTCGAAGGCACAAGCCACCTGCGCCCCGAAAATGAACCCCGAGCGCGATGCGCAGTACTGGTTCGACCAGCCGGGCGCACCGAAGCCGAAACTGGCGAACGAGAAGCCGAAAGGCGAGACCGTGAGCTACAGCGAACTGCTGAAATCGTGGGAGGCGGCGCGTAAGTAAAGTGATTGGACTGTAAAAGGCGAACGGCACCGGAAGGTGCCGTTCGCGTATGTGCCTGTTCCGCCGCTATCGCGGGCAAGCTCGCTCCCACAGTTATTTGCAGGTGTTCACAATTTGTGTGCCCACAGAAGATCCCTGTGGGCGAGCCTGCTCGCGATAGCGGACTGGCATTCAACACTGATGTCGGCTGGTTCGACGCCTTCGCGGGCAAGCCCGCTCCCACAGGTTTTGTGTCGTACACAAAATCTGAGGCTATCCTCGGTCAGTGTGGGAGCGGGCTTGCCCGCGAAGAGGCCATTGAGGACAGTAGGGCTCTCTGAACAGCATTACTTCTCAAAAACAATGACCCGTGGCGAGGGAGCAAGCTCCCTCGCCACAAAAAACGGCACCCGAAGGTGCCGTTTCTGTTTTCTACTCAGTGTCGCTCAGGCGATCAACCCGCCAACCCCGATTGTTGAACCAGGTTCAACAGCGGCTGCGGATACAGCCCGAGGAAAAACGCCAGTACCGCAATCGCCAGCAGCATCACGCCGCCCGCACGTTGTTCCCAATGCAGTTGGGCGTCGACGCGACGCAGGTTTGGCTCGATCAGGAACAGGGTGACCATCACGCGAAGGTAGTAGAAGACGCCGATGGCGCTGCCCAGTACCAGGGAACCGACCAGCCACCATTGGTGCGACTCGACACCGGTGGCGATGATGTAGAACTTGCCGATGAAGCCCGCGGTCAGCGGGATACCGGCCAGGGACAGCATCATCACGGTCAGTACGGCGGTCAGGTACGGACGGCGCCAGAACAGGCCGCGGTATTCGTACAGGGCGTCTGCGTCACGGCCTTTGTACGGCGAGGACATCAGGGTGATCACACCGAAGGCGCCGAGGCTGGTGATGACGTAGGTGACCAGGTACACGCCGATGGCTTCCACGGCCAGACCCTTGCTCGCCACCAGGGCGATCAGCAGGTAGCCGAAGTGAGCGATGGACGAGTAACCCAGCAGACGCTTGAGGTTGCTCTGGGTCAGTGCCAGCAGGTTTCCGAACAGGATCGACGCGATGGCGATGATGGTCAGCACGTTGCTCAGCACGCCGCTGCTCGCCACTGGCGAGATCTGGAACAGGCGCACCATCACCGCGAACACCGCAACTTTGGAGGCGGTAGCCAGGAACGCTGCCACCGGCGCCGGAGCACCTTCGTAAACGTCTGGAGTCCAGAGGTGGAACGGCACCAGCGACAGCTTGAACGCCAGGCCGATCAGCATCATGCCCAGGCCCAGTTGAGCCAGCGAGCTTGGCATGCCGGTGGCCGCCAGCGCCTGACCGATGCCGACGAAGCTCAGGGAGCCGGAGTCAGCGTAGAGCAGGGCCATACCGAACAACAGGAACGCGGAACCGGCCGCCGACAGCACCATGTACTTGATACCGGCTTCCAGCGAGCGCTTGTTGAAGAAGGCATAAGCCACCAGACCGTAGACCGGTACCGAGAGCAGTTCCAGACCGACGAACAACCCGGCCAGGTGCTGCGCGCTGACCAACACCAGGCCACCGGCAGCGGCCATCAGGATCAGCAGGTAAAGCTCTTCACGGTTGCCCGGGTAACCTGTGCCGCCATCGCCGAGGTAGGCGTGGGCGAGGGTCACACAGGCGAGGGTGGCGACCAGGATCAGCGCCATGTACAGGCAGGCGAAGCTGTCGATCTGCAACAATGGAGTCACGGCCAGGGGCGCGACTTTCAAGGCAGGCAGGATCGACAGCAATGCCAGGTTCAGACCCGCCACCGACAGCAGGAAGGTCTGGGAGTGGTTGCGGCGCCAGGCAATCGCCAGCATCACCACGATGATCGTGGCGCTGGTGATCAACAACGGCGCAAGCGCGATAAAGTGTTGAGTCGTGAATTCCATAGCGCTCTTACCGGGCCGAAGCGAGTTGAGTGAAGGCGGTGCCGATCCACTGCTGCACGCCATGCATCGTAGCGGCAGAGGTGTCGAGGAACGGTTGCGGGTAAACACCGATGTAGATCACCAACGCCGCAAGACCGGCTACCATGATCAGTTCGCGACCGTCCATGCCATGCAGCACCGCGTCCGATTTGGACGGGCCGAAGAAGGCACGGTGGATCATGATCAGCGAGTAGACCGAACCGAACACCAGGCCGGACGTCGCGATCACGGTGACCCATGGGGCACTGGCAAAGGTGCCGATCAGGATCAGGAACTCTCCGACGAAGTTACCGGTCGCCGGCAAGCCCAGCGACGCGGCGGCGAAGAACAGGCTGAGGGCTGGCAGGTAAGCGATCTTCGACCACAGGCCACCCATTTCACGCATGTCGCGAGTGTGGGTGCGTTCGTACAACTGGCCGCTCAAGATAAAGAGTGCCGCGGCCGACAGGCCGTGGGCCAGCATCTGCATCACTGCACCCTGCAGCGCCAGTTGGCTGCCGGAGTAGATGCCGATCAGTACGAAGCCCATGTGGGAAACGGACGAGAAGGCAATCAGACGCTTGATGTCAGTTTGCGCGAAGGCCAGGAACGCACCGTAGAAGATCCCGATCAGACCCAGGGTCATGGCGATCGGCGCAAACTCGGCCGACGCATTCGGGAACAGCGGCAGGGCGAAACGCAGCAGACCGTACGCAGCAGTCTTCAGCAAGATACCGGCGAGGTCGACGGAACCTGCGGTCGGCGCCTGGGCGTGAGCGTCAGGCAGCCAGGAGTGGAACGGTACGACCGGCAACTTGACCGCGAAGGCGATGAAGAAGCCGAGCATCAGGATGTACTCGGTGGTCAGCGACATCTTGGTTTTCAACAGATCGGCGTAGTTGAAGGTAATCACGCCGGTGTCGTTGAAGTTGACCAGTACCAGGCCCAGGATCGCCACCAGCATGATCAGGCCGGAAGCCTGAGTGAAGATGAAGAACTTGGTCGCCGCGTAGATCCGGGTTTTCTTGCCGTCCGAAGAACTGTGACCCCAGAGCGCGATGAGGAAGTACATCGGCACCAGCATCATTTCCCAGAAGAAGAAGAACATGAACAGGTCGAGGGCGAGGAACACGCCGACGACGCCGCCCAGGATCCACATCAGGTTCAGGTGGAAGAAGCCCACGTGACGCTGGATCTCTTTCCACGAGCAGAGTACCGAGAGGACACCCAGCAGACCGGTCAGCAGGATCATCAACAGCGACAGGCCGTCGAGGGCCAGGTGCACATTGATGCCGAAACGCTGGATCCAGACGTGTTTGAACTCAATCACCCAGGTCGGATCGGCGCCTGGCGCCGGGGCAAATGAATAGTCACCGTTGGCCCACAGCCAGAGGCCGAGGGAGAGCAGCAGGGACATGGTGATCAGCGCAATCCAGCGCGGGAGGGTGGCGCCGAAGCGCTCACCCATCCAGCACAGCAGGCCGCCGATGAAGGGGATCAGGATTAGCCAGGGCAGAATCATGACGGGCTCGTTTCCTTTCGCAAATTCGCAAGGTTCATATCAGACCGCTACCAGCACGACGGCGCCAATGACCAGCACGGCACCAGCAGCCATCGAGGCGGCATACCAACGCAGTTGACCGGTCTCGGTACGGCTCAGGGCGGTGTGACCGCCTTTGGCCATGCGCGGGATCAGACCGATGGTCTGGTCGAGCGGGTCTTTGCGCAGTACATGGATGATCGCAAGGTAAGGCTTGACGAACAGTTTGTCGTAGATCCAGTCGAAGCCCCAGGCAGCGAACCACCAGGCCGAAAGGAGGCGGCCGATGCCGCTGTTGGCGACGGCAGTGACGAAGCGACGCTTGCCGAGGAACAGCAGTGCGGCCAGCAGGATACCGGCCAGGGCGATGGCGCCCGAAGCGATTTCCAGGCTGTGCTTGGCTTCGCCGCCAGCATGGCCGACGCTTTCCGGCAGTACGCCGTGCAGCGGTGGAACGATCATCGCGCCGATGGCGGTGGACAATACAATCAGCACCGACAGTGGCAGCCAGTGGGCAATGCCGTGACCGGCGTGGGCTTCGGTCTTGGCTTCACCGTGGAACGCGATGAAGATCAGGCGGAAGGTGTAGAGCGAAGTCATGAACGCGCCGACCAGACCTGCATAGAGCAGACCGTTGTTGCCGCTGGCGAACGCTTCCCAGAGGATTTCGTCCTTGGAGTAGAAGCCCGCAGTCACCAGAGGCAGGGCCGCCAGGGCCGCGCCGCCGACGATGAAGCTGGCGTAGGCCAGTGGCAGTTTCTTCCACAGACCGCCCATCTTGAAGATGTTCTGTTCGTGGTGGCAGGCAACGATCACCGAACCGGACGCAAGGAACAGCAGGGCCTTGAAGAAGGCGTGGGTCATCAGGTGGAAGATCGCGCCGTCCCAGGCACCAACGCCCAGGGCCAGGAACATGTAGCCGATCTGGCTCATGGTCGAGTAGGCGAGGATACGCTTGATGTCGGTCTGGACCAAGGCTGCAAAGCCTGCGAGAACCAGGGTCACGCCACCGACGATTCCTACTAGATGCAGGATTTCCGGCGCCAGGGTGAACAGGCCGTGGGTACGGGCAATCAGGTAGACACCAGCGGTTACCATGGTTGCGGCGTGGATCAGTGCCGAAACCGGAGTCGGGCCGGCCATTGCGTCCGCCAGCCAGGTTTGCAGCGGCAGTTGCGCGGATTTACCGACAGCGCCGCCCAGCAGCATCAAGGTGGCCATGACCATCCAGAAGTCGCCGGACTGGAATTTCTGCGGGGCCAGCACCAGCAGTTCCTGAACGTTCAGCGTGCCCAGTTGGGCAAACAGAATGAACAGGCCGATGGCCATGAACACGTCACCGATACGGGTCACGATGAAGGCCTTGAGCGCGGCGTTACCGTTGTTGCGGTTGCTGTAGTAGAAACCGATCAACAGGTACGAGCACAGGCCCACGCCTTCCCAGCCGAAGTACAGGAACAACAGGTTATCGCCCAGTACCAGGAACAGCATGCTGGCGATAAACAGGTTGGTGTAGGCGAAGAAGCGCGAGTAACCGGCTTCACCGCGCATGTACCAGGAGGCGAACAGGTGGATCAGGAAGCCGACGCCAACCACCACACCGAGCATGGTCAGCGACAGGCCGTCCAGGTACAGGGCGAAGTTCGGCGTGAAGCCTTCCACCGCCATCCACTGCCACAACACCAGGGTGTAGTGACCGCCTTCCGGCGGGGCGACGTTGAACTGCCAGATCACATAGGCCGCGACGATCGCCGACAGGCCAATGGAGCCAACGCCGATCAGCGCCGAGAGGTTTTCCGAGAGGCGTCCCCGGGAGAACGCCAGCAGCACAAAACCGATCAGAGGGAACAGGAAAGTCAGATAGAGAAGGTTCATCCGCGCATCTCACTGGCAGCGTCGATATCGAGCGTGTGGAAGCGGCGATACAGTTGCAGCAGGATCGCCAGGCCAATACTGGCCTCGGCGGCTGCCAGGCTGATCACCAGGATGAACATGATCTGTCCATCCGGCTGCGCCCAGCGGCTACCGGCAACGATGAACGCCAAGGCGGAGGCATTCATCATGACCTCCAGGCTCATCAGCACGAAGAGAATGTTGCGGCGGACCATCAGGCCGACCAGACCGAGGCAGAACAGGATGCCGGCGACCGCCAGACCATGCTCCATGGGGATAGCAGGCATCGTCATTGCTCCTTGGCTTCGTTGCGGCCCAAGTGGAACGCCGTGACGGCTGCGGCGAGCAGCAGCATCGAGGCGAGTTCGACCACCAGCAGGTAAGGACCGAACAGGCTGATGCCCACGGCCTTGGCGTCTACGGTGGTGTGGCCGATGGCTTCAACGGTCTGGTGGGAGAACAGCACATACAGCAGTTCCACCAGCAGCAGCGCGGCGAGGAGGACCGGGCCGCCCCAGATACCGGGCTTGAGCCAGGCGCGCTCTTGCTGAGCCGAGGCAGGACCCAGGTTCAGCATCATCACCACGAACACGAACAGCACCATGATGGCGCCAGCGTAGGCGATCACTTCCAGGACACCGGCAAACGGTGCGCCGAGGGCGAAGAACGTCATGGCCACGGCGATCAGCGAAATGATCAGGTAGAGCAGGGCGTGCACAGGGTTGGTGTTGGTGATCACGCGAAGCGTGGACACCACAGCGATACCCGATGCGAAATAGAAAGCGAATTCCATCTTTCTTCCTTAAGGCAGCAAGCTCTTCACGTTGATCGGTTCGGCTTCATTCTGCGCGGAGCCTTTCGGCTTCCCGGCAATCGCCATACCTGCAACACGATAGAAGTTGTAATCAGGGTTTTTGCCGGGGCCGGAGATCAGCAGATCTTCTTTCTCGTACACCAGGTCCTGACGTTTGAACTCGGCCATTTCGAAATCCGGTGTCAACTGGATCGCGGTGGTCGGGCAGGCTTCCTCGCAGAGGCCGCAGAAAATGCAGCGCGAGAAGTTGATGCGAAAGAACTCCGGGTACCAGCGACCGTCTTCGGTTTCAGCTTTCTGCAGCGAGATGCAACCGACCGGGCACGCCACGGCGCACAGGTTGCAGGCTACACAACGCTCTTCGCCGTCGGGGTCACGGGTCAGGACGATACGCCCACGAAAGCGCGGCGGCAGGTACACCGCCTCTTCCGGATACTGCAGCGTGTCGCGCTTGCGGAAGGCATGGCTGAAGATCATCACCAGGCTGCGAAGCTGGGTGTAGAAGCCATGCACGATGTCAAATATGTACTTCATGATTCTCTATCCTCACTGAGCCGCGACGGCGGGCGTGTTGAGCAACACGATCGCAGCGGTCACCAGCATGTTGACGAGGGTCAGCGGCAAGCAGAACTTCCAGCTGAAATCCATCACTTGGTCATACCGTGGGCGCGGAATCGAGGCGCGCAGCAGAATGAAGAACATGATGAAGAACGCGGTTTTCAGTGCGAACCAGATGAACGGGATCTGCGGCAGGATGCCGAACGGACCGTGCCAGCCACCGAAGAACAGGGTCACCAGCAGCGCCGAGATCAGCACGATGCCGATGTACTCACCGACGAAGAACATGCCCCATTTCATGCCGGCGTATTCAATGTGGTAACCGTCGGCCAGTTCCTGTTCCGCTTCCGGCTGGTCGAACGGGTGACGGTGAGTCACGGCGACGCCAGCGATGAAGAAGGTCAGGAAACCGAAGATCTGCGGAATGACGAACCACAGGTTCTGCGCTTGATATTCAACGATGTCGCGCATGTTGAACGAGCCGACCTGGATCACGATGCCCATCAGCGACAGGCCCATGAACACTTCGTACGACACGGTTTGTGCCGAGGCCCGCAAGCTGCCCAACAGGGCGAACTTGTTGTTGCTCGACCAGCCGGCGAACAGCACCGCGTAGACCGACAGGCCCGCCATGGCGAAGAAGAACAGGATGCCGATGTTGATGTCCGCGACACCCCAGGTCGGGGTGATCGGGATGATTGCGAAGGCAATCAGCAAGGCGCTCATGGCCACGACCGGCGCCAAAGTGAAGATCACTTTGTCGGCGAACGGCGGAGTCCAGTCTTCCTTGAAGAACATCTTGATCATGTCGGCCGCGATCTGGAACGCGCCGAACGGACCGACGCGGTTCGGACCGTAACGGTCCTGCCAGAGGGCGAGCAGACGACGCTCGACCCAGCTCAGCAGAGCACCGCAAACCACTACGGCGAGCAGAATCACCACGGCCTTGAGGACCGCGATGATCACGTCGATCACTTCAGGAGTGAACAAGGTCATTGAGCTGCCTCCTGCAGACCGTCAACGGATTTGCCAAAGATGGCTGGCGGAATGCCGGCGATGCCCGCAGGCAATGCCACCAGACCGGCGCCCAGCTCTTCATTGATACGCAGTGGCAGACGCAGGGTCTGACCAGCGACGTTCAGACTCAGCATGGCGCCGTCGTTGACACCCAGGCGGTCGGCTTCGGACTTGGCCAGAGCAACATAGGCAGCCGGAATGCGTTCCTGAACCGGAGCGGCTTTCGAAGAGTTCTCTTCGCTGCCGAACAGGTGGAAGAACGGCACAACCTGCCAGGTGCCCTGGGCCGGGTTGAACGCGCGCGGAACACTGGCGAACCAGTTCAGCGAGTCACCAGTGCTTTCGATCAGGCGAGTGCCCGGGTCGCCAGCGCGGATGTGACCGCCGACTTCGTCCTGGAACTTGTTCCAGGCTTGCGGCGAGTTCCAGCCCGGAGACCAGGCGAATGGCACTTGCTGACGCGGCTCGGCCGAGCCCGAGTAACCTTCCATGGAGAAGGCGAACGCGGTGTCCTTGTCCTGCGGGGTACGTGGCTCGTGCACGCTGATGTCGGCGCGCATGGCGGTACGACCGGAGTAACGCAGCGGTTCACGGGCCAGCTTCATGCCCTTGATGCGGAACGCGGCGGACGGTGCGGCATCGACGATACGGTTCAGGATCGAGGTGCTGGAAGCGACGGCGGCGGTGGCGTGGTCCAGTTGGGTCCAGTCAATTGGCTGGTTCAACAGGGTCGCGCGCAGGGCATGCAGCCAGCGCCAGCCTTCGTGAACCAGGATGCTCGCGTCCATGTACTTCGGATCGAAGACCTGGAAGAAGCGCTGGGCGCGGCCTTCCTGGCTGACCAGGGTGCCGTCGCCTTCAGCGAAGCTGGCGGCTGGCAGAACCAGGTGCGCGCGATCGCTGGTGGCAGTCTTCTGATGGTCGGCGACGATCAGCACTTTCGCAGCGCTCAGGGCAGCATCGACACGGGCCTTGTCGGTACGGGTGTACAGATCGTTTTCCAGCACGACGATGGCGTCGGCTTTACCGTCGATCACCGCTTGCAGCGCGGCGTCGACCGATTCGCCACCGAGCATGGCCAGGCCGAGGCTGTTGGCCTCTGGCACGATCAGGCTGATGGAACCGTTCTTCTCGCGCAGCTTCAGAGCCTTGGCGATGTTCGCGGCGGCTTCGATCAAGGCTTTGGAGCCGAGGGAAGTACCGGCGATGATCAGTGGGCGCTTGGCTGCGAGCAGGGCGTCGGCGATGCGCTTGGCCAGTGCGAGGGCTTCAGCGTCCAGGCCTTGAACGGCTGGAGCGCTGGCGTCGAGGGCGTGAGCCACGGCGAAACCGATGCGTGCCAGGTCGTCTGGAGCGGCGTGAACACATTCTTCGGCGATGTCGTCGAGCTTGGTTTCAGCCAGGCTGGCGATGAACAGCGGGTTCAGCGCGTGCTGGCCGATGTTCTTCACGGCGGCGTCGAGCCAAGGCTGGACGCGCATGGCGTCGGCCATGTCTTCGGCCTTGCCCTTGACCGATTGACGCAGGGACAGGGCCATGCGCGCAGCAGTCTGGGTCAGGTCTTCACCGAGGACGAACACGGCGTCGTGGTCTTCGATGTCGCGCATGTTCGGCACTGGCAGCGGGCTGTCTTTGAGCACTTGCAGGACCAGGCGGATGCGCTCCAGTTCGGCAGCTTCGATACCCGAGTAGAAGTGCTCGGCACCGACCAGTTCGCGCAACGCGTAGTTGCTTTCGAGGCTGGCGCGGGGCGAACCGATACCGACGATGTTGCGACCGCGCAGCAGGTCAGCGGCTTTATCCAGCGCTTCGTCGAGGCTCAGTTTGGCGCCGTTGGCCAGCAAAGGCTGACGCGGGCGATCTTCGCGGTTGACGTAGCCATAGCCGAAACGGCCACGGTCACACAGGAAGTACTGGTTCACCGAACCGTTGAAACGGTTTTCGATGCGACGCAGTTCGCCGTAACGCTCGCCCGGGGAGATGTTGCAACCGCTGGAGCAGCCATGGCAGATGCTCGGCGAGAACTGCATGTCCCACTTGCGGTTGTAGCGCTCGGAGTGAGTCTTGTCGGTGAACACACCGGTCGGGCAGACCTCGGTGAGGTTGCCGGAGAACTCGCTTTCCAGGGTGCCGTCTTCAACGCGACCGAAGTACACGTTGTCGTGTGCGCCGTATACACCTAAGTCGGTGCCGCCGGCGTAGTCTTTATAGAAGCGCACGCAGCGATAGCAGGCGATGCAGCGGTTCATCTCGTGGGAAATGAACGGGCCCAGTTGCTGGTTCTGGTGGGTACGCTTGGTGAAGCGGTAACGGCGCTCGTTGTGGCCGGTCATTACCGTCATGTCTTGCAGGTGGCAGTGACCGCCTTCTTCACAGACCGGGCAGTCGTGAGGGTGGTTGGTCATCAACCATTCGACAACACTGGCACGGAAGGCCTTGGATTCTTCATCTTCGATGGAGATCCAGGTGCCGTCGGTGGCAGGGGTCATGCAGGACATGACGATACGACCACGGGTGTCGTTCTCGTCGGTGTACTGCTTGACCGCGCACTGGCGGCAAGCGCCAACGCTGCCAAGGGCAGGGTGCCAGCAGAAATAAGGGATATCGAGGCCTAGCGACAGACATGCCTGTAACAGGTTGTCTGCCCCGTCGACTTCGAGCTCTTTGCCGTCTACGTGGATAGTGGCCATGGTTCAAAGTTCTTCGTTGGCCCGGTGTCAGCGGGCGTGGCTAATGGAATCTTGTTATCCGCGTGAATCAACACAGCCGTTAAAGGCGTCATCACACGAAAAGCGAAGGGCACGGACCCTTCGCCTTTTTTAAGCGTTTACGCGCCGACCAGGATCGGCCTTGCCAGAGGCGGGACGGCGGCGCTGACAGGCGCGATACCGGCTTCGAACTCTGGACGGAAGTATTTGATTGCGCTGCCCAACGGCTCCACGGCGCCCGGTGCGTGAGCACAGAAGGTCTTGCCAGGGCCGAGGAAACCGACCAGACCCAGCAGGGTCTCGATGTCGCCTGGCTGGCCTTCACCGTTCTCGATGGCCATCAGGAGCTTGACGCTCCATGGCAAGCCATCGCGGCACGGGGTGCAGAAACCACAGGATTCGCGGGCGAAGAACTGCTCCATGTTGCGCAGCAGGGACACCATGTTGACGCTGTCGTCCACCGCCATGGCCAGGCCGGTACCCATGCGGGTGCCCACTTTGGCGATGCCGCCGGCGTACATTTGTGCGTCCAGGTGTTCTGGCAACAGGAAACCGGTACCGGCGCCGCCTGGCTGCCAGCACTTGAGCTTGTAACCGTCGCGCATGCCGCCGGCGTAGTCTTCGAACAACTCGCGACCGGTGACGCCGAACGGCAGTTCCCACAGGCCCGGGTTCTTGACCTTGCCGGAGAAGCCCATGAGCTTGGTGCCCATGTCTTCGCTGCCTTCGCGAGCCAACGATTTGTACCAGTCCACGCCGTCGGCGATGATCGCCGGCACGTTGCACAGGGTCTCGACGTTGTTCACGCAAGTCGGCTTGCCCCACACGCCAACGGCGGCAGGGAAGGGCGGCTTGGAGCGCGGGTTGGCGCGGCGGCCTTCGAGGGAGTTGATCAGTGCGGTTTCTTCACCGCAGATGTAACGCCCGGCGCCGGTGTGGACGAACAGCTCGAAATCAAAACCCGAACCCAGGATGTTCTTGCCCAAAAGGCCTGCTGCCTTGGCTTCTTCCACGGCACGGTTCAAGTGCTTGGCGGCGGTGGTGTACTCGCCACGCAGGAAGATGTAGCCACGGTAGGTTTTCAGTGCGCGGGCACTGATCAGCATGCCTTCGATCAGCAGATGGGGCAGTTGCTCCATCAGCATGCGGTCTTTCCAGGTGTTGGGCTCCATTTCATCCGCGTTGCACAGCAGGTAGCGGATGTTGATGGATTCGTCCTTGGGCATCAGGCCCCACTTCACGCCAGTGGGGAAGCCCGCACCGCCGCGACCCTTGAGGCCGGAATCTTTCACGGTCTGGACGATGTCGTCCTGAGCCATGTCGGCGAAGGCCTTGCGCGCAGCGGCGTAACCGTTCTTGGCCTGGTACTCGTCGAGCCAGACAGCTTCGCCGTCGTCACGCAGGCGCCAGGTCAGCGGATGAGTCTCGGCCGAACGCTTGATGAGGTTGGCCGGACCGAAGGAAGTCAGGGTCATACGTAGCCCTCGAGCAATTTGGCAACGCCTGCTGGCTGCACATCACCGAAAGTGTCGTCGTCGATCATCAACGCCGGCGCCTTGTCGCAGTTGCCGAGGCAGCAGACCGGCAGCAGGGTGAAACGACCGTCGGCGGTGGTCTGACCCAGGCCGATGCCCAGCTTGCTCTGGATTTCGCTGACCACGGACTCGTGGCCGCCGATGTAGCAGACCATGCTGTCGCAGACGCGAATGATGTGACGGCCCACTGGCTGACGGAAGATCTGGCTATAGAAAGTCGCCACGCCTTCAACGTCGCTGGCCGGGATACCGAGGATCTCGCCGATGGCGTACAAAGCGCCGTCGGGCACCCAGCCACGTTCCTTCTGGACGATCTTCAGGGCTTCGATCGACGCCGCGCGCGGGTCTTCGTAGTGATGCAACTCGTGCTCGATGGCCGAGCGCTCGGTTTCACTCAAAGTGAAACGGTCTGTCTGGATAAGCGTGCTGTTCATGCTTAGCGGTCCACGTCGGCCATAACGAAATCGATACTACCCAGGTACGCAATCAAGTCCGCGACCATGCTGCCTTTGATCACCGAAGGGATCTGCTGCAGGTGCGGGAAGCTTGGGGTACGAATCCGGGTGCGGTAGCTCATGGTGCCGCCATCGCTCGTCAGGTAATAACTGTTGATGCCCTTGGTCGCTTCGATCATCTGGAAGGATTCGTTGGCCGGCATGACCGGACCCCACGAAACCTGCAGGAAGTGCGTGATCAAGGTTTCGATGTGCTGCAGAGTGCGCTCTTTCGGCGGCGGTGTGGTCAGCGGGTGATCCGCCTTGTACGGTCCTTCCGGCATGTTGCGCAGGCACTGGTCGATGATCTTGATGCTCTGGCGCATCTCTTCGACGCGCACGATGCAGCGGTCGTAGGCATCGCCATTGGCCGCCAGCGGCACTTCGAACTCGAAGTTCTCGTAGCCGGAGTACGGGCGCGCCTTACGCAGGTCGAAATCGCAACCAGTGGCGCGCAGGCCGGAACCGGTGACGCCCCATTCCAGGGCCTCTTTGGTGTTGTAATCGGCGACGCCGATGGTCCGGCCGCGCAGGATGCTGTTGTCCAGTGCGGCTTTCTGGTATTCGTCCAGACGCTTGGGCATCCACTCGACGAAATCCTTGACCAGTTTTTCCCAACCGCGCGGCAGGTCGTGGGCGACGCCACCGATGCGGTACCAGGCCGGGTGCAGACGGAAACCGGTAATGGCTTCGATCACCGTGTACGCCTTCTGGCGGTCGGTGAAGGTGAAGAACACCGGGGTCATGGCGCCGACGTCCTGGATGTAGGTACCCAGGAACAGCAGGTGGCTGGTGATCCGGAAGAACTCGGCCATCATGATGCGGATGACGTCGACCTTCTCGGGCACCTTGATGCCGGCCAGCTTCTCGACCGAGAGCACGTACGGCAGGTTGTTCATCACGCCGCCGAGGTAGTCGATACGGTCGGTGTACGGGATGAAGCTATGCCAGGACTGACGCTCGGCCATCTTCTCGGCACCACGGTGGTGGTAACCAACGTCCGGTACGCAGTCGACGATCTCTTCACCGTCCAGCTGCAGGATGATGCGGAACGCACCGTGCGCGGACGGGTGGTTCGGGCCGAGGTTGAGGAACATGTAGTCCTCGTTCGGGCCGGAACGCTTCATGCCCCAGTCTTCAGGCTTGAAGCGCGCGGCTTCTTCCTCGAGCTGTTGCTTGGCCAGGGTCAGGCTGAACGGATCGAACTCGGTGGCACGGGCCGGGAAGTCTTTGCGCAGCGGGTGACCTTCCCAGGTCGGCGGCATCATGATGCGCGACAGGTGAGGGTGGCCTTTGAAGTCGATGCCGAACATGTCCCAGACTTCACGCTCGTACCAGTTGGCGTTCGGCCAGATGCTGGTGACGGTCGGCAAGCTGAGGTCGCTCTCGGACAAGGCGACTTTGATCATGACGTCACTATTACGTTCGATCGACATCAAGTGATAGAACACGGAGAAGTCGACGCCGTTCGGCAGCCCTTGACGCTTGGTGCGCAGGCGCTCGTCCACGCCGTGCAGGTCATAGAGCATGACGTACGGCTTGGGCAGGTTACGCAGGAAGCCCAAGACTTCGACGAGTTTGGCGCGGGCAACCCAAAGCACCGGCATGCCGGTGCGGGTAGCCTGGGCGGTGAACGCCTCCGGGCCAAAACGGTTATTCAGTTCGACGACCACATCCTGGTCGTCTGCCTTGTAAGGCGGGATGTACAGAGCACTGCCTGTAGTCATGGTTATTTTATCGCTTTCGGTCAACGTAAAGAATGAAGCCAGTTTCTCGTTCTATTAAAGAAGCAGATCTGGATCAGACTTCGTCGGGGCTGCGCAGGTTGGTGACTGCGATTCGCTGTTCGCGGCGCTTTTCCTTTTCGGAAGGCATCTCGGCGCGATACACGCCTTGATCGCCAACGACCCAGGAAAGTGGGCGACGCTCCTGGCCAATCGACTCCTGCAACAGCATCAAGCCTTGCAGAAAAGCTTCAGGACGGGGCGGGCAGCCAGGCACGTAGACGTCCACGGGCAGGAACTTGTCCACCCCTTGAACGACGGAGTAGATGTCGTACATGCCACCGGAGTTGGCGCACGAACCCATGGAGATGACCCATTTAGGCTCGAGCATTTGCTCGTAGAGACGCTGAATGATCGGCGCCATCTTGATGAAGCAGGTACCGGCGATAACCATGAAATCCGCCTGGCGCGGCGATGCCCGGATAACCTCGGCGCCAAAGCGCGCGATGTCGTGGGGCGCCGTGAAGGCGGTGGTCATTTCCACGTAGCAGCACGAAAGACCGAAGTTATACGGCCACAGGGAGTTCTTGCGCCCCCAGTTGATCGTGCCGTTAAGCACGTCTTCGAGCTTGCCCATGAAAATGTTTTTGTGGACTTGATCTTCTAACGGATCGGAAACGGTTTCCCGCTGGCCAATCGGATACTGCTCGTTAGGAGCATCGGGGTCGATCCTGGTGAGATTGTATTGCATTGCCAAAGCCTCATTGTTTCAGCTTCGCTTGCCGCTTGCGCCGAGCTTCCGGAGCCCAGTCAAGGGCGCCCACTCGGAATAGGTAGACAAGGCCTGCCAACAGAATTGCTATGAAAACGAGAGCTTCGACGAATCCGGTCCAGCCGCTTTCGCGGACGGACACAGACCATGCAAAGAGAAAGAGGGCTTCGATATCGAAGATCACGAAGAGCATCGCAACCAGATAGAATTTGGCTGAGAGCCGCAAGCGGGCGCCACCTGTAGGTAGCATGCCGGACTCGAACGGTTCGTTTTTGCTGCGGCCCCAGGCTTTTGACCCGAGGAGGCTGGAAACACCGAGCATGAAGGCGCAGAGGCCGACAACGCCTAGAAGGAAAATGGCAAAGCCCCAGTTGTGGGCCATGAGTCCTGTCGCTTCGGGCATGCTGGTAATCCTTAACAGAGAGCAAAGGTCTCTGAGCTTGAAAAGAAACAAAAGCAGTGACGATATGTCGCAGCAATCAATCCCGCTGATTTTATGGCTAAACACCCGGCAAGTAAAATTCCTATAGCGAAATTTATTATAGGAATAAGGACATAGCGCGCTTCAAAAGCCCCGCAGGCCTTGCGGCTCGGGCATTAGCTGGCATTTTGTCAATTATGTTTTGTAGGGAATGTAACGAACATTGTTTGCGCTAAATGATAATCAGTATTGTTTGGCGTGATTTTTAAACTGCTTGTCCTTCGGATACTCGGGAAGTTGTCTTATATGGGCGTTACAGCAAGTAGCGGAGGGGTGTGTTTTAGCGGGTTTTTCTGACAGCCGTACCGCTCTGGATCAATGATTTTCAGATCACCACTTTCCCCTGTGGGAGCGGGCTTGCTCGCGAATGCGGTTCATCATTGAGTATTGATGTCGACTGATCCGACGCTTTCGCGAGCAAGTCCGCTCCCGCAGGGTTTTTGCAGTGTTTGTTGAATCGCAGGCAAAAAAACGCCCCGAACCAGTCGGGGCGTCAGAGGTGCAGCGCTGCGGTTAGCTTTCTATTCGGCCCGCAGCGGCTGATGTCTCAAGCGAAGCGGATCAGTGGAACTGTTCTTCTTCTGTCGAACCGGTCAGCGCGGTTACCGAGGACGAGCCACCCTGGATCACGGTGGTCATGTCGTCGAAGTAGCCGGTGCCCACTTCCTGCTGGTGCGCCACGAAGGTGTAACCCTTGGAAGCGTCAGCGAATTCCTGCTCTTGCAGCTTCACGTAGGCAGTCATGTCGTTGCGGGCGTAGTCGTGCGCCAGGTTGAACATGCTGTGCCACATGTTGTGAATGCCGGCCAGGGTGATGAACTGGTGCTTGTAGCCCATGGCGGACAGTTCGCGCTGGAACTTGGCGATGGTCGCGTCGTCCAGGTTTTTCTTCCAGTTGAAGGAAGGCGAGCAGTTGTACGACAGCAGTTGGTCCGGGTATTCCTTCTTGATCGCTTCAGCGAAGCGACGAGCCTCGTCCAAGTCTGGCTTGGCGGTTTCGCACCAGATCAGGTCGGCGTACGGAGCGTAGGCCAGGCCGCGGGCGATCGCTTGATCCAGGCCAGCGCGAACCTTGTAGAAACCTTCCTGAGTGCGCTCGCCAGTCACGAATGGCTGGTCGTACGGGTCGCAGTCCGAAGTCAGCAGGTCAGCGGCGTTAGCGTCGGTACGGGCCAGGATGATGGTCGGAGTACCGGCAACGTCAGCAGCCAGGCGGGCAGCGGTCAGCTTCTGTACGGCTTCCTGGGTAGGAACCAGTACCTTGCCGCCCATGTGGCCGCATTTCTTCACGGAAGCCAGTTGGTCTTCGAAGTGAACGCCGGCGGCGCCTGCTTCGATCATGCTCTTCATCAGCTCGTAGGCGTTCAGTACGCCGCCGAAACCGGCTTCAGCGTCAGCCACGATCGGTGCGAAGTAGTCGATGTAGCCGTCGTCGCCCGGGTTCTTGCCGGCTTTCCACTGGATCTGGTCGGCACGACGGAACGAGTTGTTGATGCGCTTGACCACGGTTGGAACCGAGTCCACCGGGTACAGCGACTGGTCCGGGTACATCGATTCGGCGGAGTTGTTGTCCGCAGCAACCTGCCAGCCAGACAGGTAGATCGCCTGGATACCGGCCTTGACTTGTTGTACAGCCTGGCCGCCGGTCAGGGCGCCCATGCAGTTGACGAAATCTTTCTCGGGACGGAAGGCTGGCTTGGCACCCTGGGTCACCAGGTTCCACAGCTTCTCGGCGCCCATTTTTGCAAAGGTGTGCTCAGGTTGAACCGAGCCACGCAGGCGGACGACGTCAGCAGCGGAGTAAGTGCGTGTCACGCCTTTCCAGCGCGGGTTTTCAGCCCAGTCTTTTTCGAGGGCTGCAATTTGCTGTTCGCGTGTCAGTGCCATGGGAGATAAACCTCGTCGCGTCTTTATGAAAAGTTGTTCTGCGGTGGAAAATTCCTGCGCTCGCTGACCAGAAGCTTAAGCGGTCAAGTCGGATTCGGCGGGGAGGGCGACGGGATGAACGATCGGCTCGAGGGGAAGTGAGCAGGTAAAGGCGAACTGCGGGCGCATTCAGGCGTCGTGGGCCTTGGTGCGAACATCAGTGTGGTGCCGGGTTACCTATTACGCTTCCGTCCCTCGGGACAACTTCGTTCCAGTCGACAACCTCGTCAAACACACCTTGTGGGCGGTACAGACACGAAGCGGTTCGCGGGGGTTGGTGCGAACATCGCCTCGAAGGCCCTTGCCAGGGCCTCTGATTAGCGGGAGCGAGGCCATCATGCCTTCGCTTTTTTGCCTCGTCAAACGTTTTGTAGTGCTTTTTTTCAGGCACTACATCTTTGGTCTAATACGACTCGTCAGTCAGTTTTTGGTGCTTTAGTCCAGGGTGTCGACTTTCACCCGCAATGTCATGTCGTTGCGGCTCTGGGTCGAGTAGCTGCGGGTCTGGCCCTGTTTGTCGGCCTGGGTCTGGCCGTTGACCCCGGCCAGCAGGATCCACTCGCCGAGATGGCCGGTGACGGTTGTGTCGGTGCTTTGTACGTTCACTACATCGGGACGTTCCTGGCTCATGCGGTCACGGTTGGTACTGATCGACAGGTGAACGATGTCGCCGGTGACGTTTGCCGTGACGTAGAAGCCCTGAGTGACGTTGCGGTATTCGGTCTGGCTGCGCAGGTCGCCGTAGGAATCGGTCTGCGAACTGGTCAGCGGCACGCTCTGGCCGACCTGGATCAGTGCCGGTGCGCCTTCGCTGGCCTGCACTTGCTGAATGCCGCCGTCGCGGCTATCGGTGCTGTAGTTGATGATGCGGGTCTGGCTTGGCTTGGCGCCGTTTACCGAATAACCCTGGTCACCCTGGAAGTTGTTGTCGCTGGTATCGACCGTGATCAGCAGGCGCTTGGGCGCCGTGTCGAGTTGCGAAAGAAGGGCTTTAAGTTCGTCGATCTTGCGCTGATCGGCGTTGACGATGAGTTGATTGCCGTAGGCGCTGACCTGACCGTCCTTGCCGACGAAATCCTGCGCCACCGGCAGCAGGTCGGCGCTGGTGCGGTAGTTCAGGGGCACGATTTCGGTGGCTGCCATCACCGAAAAACTGCAACCGAGCAGCAAGGTGGTGAGCAGGGTGCGTAGGGGCATGTCCGTTATCTCCGCGTTCTGAAGCTTGATATTGCCAGTTTGTCGGCCTGGCGTGGCGCTAGTTGAATCGTAGACAGCAAAACGCCCCGGCATCGTGCGATGTCGGGGCGTTTTGTGGCGTGCTTTCTGGCCTCTTCGTCGGAACGCCGCCCGGAGCAAGCCCGCTCCCACAGGTTCAGCGTGAACCTTGTGGGAGCGGGCTTGCTCGCGAAAGGAGCACCTCGGTCTCAGGCCGAATGGCGAACCATGTCCACATGCGGAATCCCGGCTTCCAGGAACTCCTCACTGACCATGTGAAAGCCCAGGCGCTCATAGAACGCCGTGGCTTGTACCTGGGCGCTGAGCATTTGCTGCTTGAGTCCGCGCTCTTCGGCTTCACCGATGACTGCTTGCATCAGCGCATCGCCGACTTTCAGGCCGCGCCAGTCTCTGAGTACCGACACCCGGCCGACGTGGCCGTCGGGCAGCAGGCGGGCGGTACCGATCGGAAAGTCGCCTTCGTAAGCGAGGAAATGCACTGCATCAATGTCATCGGCGTCCCATTCCAGTTCTGGCGGAACCGATTGCTCGGCGACGAACACCGTCTCACGAATGCGCCGGATCTCGGCGTTGTCCTTCTGCCAGTCTGCGACACGAACGTGAATCTTATTCATCGGCAAACCCCAGGCTTCCTTGCTTGACCAGTTCGCACAGCAGGCCGCGGCCGTCTTCGTCGCTCAGCCAGTCGCCAAGGTTATCGGCGTGCAGCGAATCGGCGGCGCAGATCATCTTCAGCAGTTCGCGCAGTTTGCCCGGCAGGTAACGGCTCTGGCCGCTGGCGAACAGCAGCAGGTCGTCATCGACTTCAGACCACGCCAGGCGTGCGCTCGGGTTGCGAATCAGGATCGCGCCCTGCTCCAGGGCGGACATGAAGTCCTCTTCTTCGACGTCTTCCGGGCCCACTACCAGTTCCGGGTAGCGTGGCTCGGTCATGAACTGGCCGAACCAGGTCAGCAGCAGGCGCTCGTCGCTCATGTGCTCGGCCAGCAGGCCTTTGAGGCGGTCGAGTGCGTCGCGCTGGATCTGGTGAGGATCGGCCGTCGGCAAGGCGTCGGCGTCGGTGTAGCGTTCTTCGTCCGACAGGAACTGGCTGAGGAAATCAGTGAAGTGGGTCAGCACTTCAGCAGCGCTCGGTGCGCGGAAGCCGACCGAGTAGGTCATGCATTCATCGACGGCAACGCCGCAATGGGCCAGGCGTGGCGGCAGGTAGAGCATGTCGCCCGGTTCCAGCACCCATTCATCGGTGGCTTCGAATTCGGAGAGGATGCGCAGGTCGGCGTGGGCCAGCATCGGGCTCTCGGTGTTGCACATCTGGCCGATCTTCCAGTTGCGCTTGCCGTGGCCTTGCAGCAGGAACACGTCGTAGTTGTCGAAGTGCGGACCAACGCTGCCACCCGGTGCGGCGTAGCTGATCATCACGTCGTCGATGCGCCAGCTCGGCAGAAAGCGGAAATTTTCCAGCAGTTCGCTGACTTCCGGGACGAACTGATCCACGGCTTGCACCAGTAGGGTCCAGTCAGTTTCAGGCAGCTTGCTGAATTCATCTTCGGCGAACGGGCCGCGACGCAGTTCCCACGGACGCTCGCCATTCTCGATGATCAGGCGCGATTCGACTTCTTCTTCCAGCGCCAGGCCGGCCAGTTCGTCGGCGTCGATCGGGCTTTCGAAATCAGGAATCGCCTGACGGATCAACAGCGGCTTTTTCTGCCAGTAGTCGCGCAGGAATTCCCGTGCCGTGATGCCGCCCAGAAGTTGAAGAGGAATATCAGGATTCATGTGTAACCTATTGAAAAATTGCACTTTTCAGACGGGAATAAAAACGCCCGGCGCGGCCGGGCGTCTTATAAAGGGTCTAGCGGTCGATCAGATGCGTTTGGCTTGTGCTACAGCGTTGCCGATGTAGTTGGCCGGGGTGAGCAATTTCAGCTCGGCCTTGGCGGCAGCTGGCATGTCCAGGCCATCGATGAAAGTCTGCAGTGCTTCTGGGCTGATGCCCTTGCCGCGGGTCAGTTCTTTGAGCTTTTCGTACGGGTTTTCGATGTTGTAGCGACGCATCACGGTCTGGATCGGCTCGGCCAATACTTCCCAGCAGGCGTCCAGGTCAGCGGCAATCTTCTGCTCGTTGAGCTCAAGCTTGCTGATGCCCTTGAGGCTGGCTTCGTACGCGATCACGCTGTGGGCGAAGCCGACACCGAGGTTGCGCAGTACGGTGGAGTCGGTCAGGTCGCGCTGCCAGCGGGAGATTGGCAGTTTGCTCGCCAGGTGCTGGAACAGTGCGTTGGCGATACCCAGGTTGCCTTCGGAGTTTTCGAAGTCGATCGGGTTGACCTTGTGCGGCATGGTCGACGAACCGATTTCGCCAGCGATGGTGCGCTGTTTGAAATAACCCAGGGAGATATAGCCCCAGATGTCGCGGTCGAAGTCGATCAGGATGGTGTTGAAGCGGGCAATCGCGTCGAACAGCTCGGCAATGTAGTCGTGCGGTTCGATCTGCGTGGTGTACGGGTTGAAGCCCAGGCCCAGCTCGTCTTCGATGAAGGCGCGGGCGTTGGCTTCCCAGTCGATCTCAGGGTAGGCCGACAAATGGGCGTTGTAGTTCCCGACAGCGCCGTTGATCTTGCCCAGCAGCGGAACGGCAGCGACTTGAGCGATCTGGCGCTCCAGGCGGTAAACCACGTTCGCCAGTTCTTTGCCCAGGGTGGTCGGCGAGGCCGGTTGACCGTGGGTGCGCGACAGCATCGGCACGTCGGCGAAGCGGATGGCCAGTTCGCGGATGGCGTTGGCGGTCTGGCGCATCAGCGGCAGCATTACGTCATCACGGCCTTCGCGCAGCATCAGGGCGTGGGACAGGTTGTTGATGTCCTCGCTGGTGCAGGCAAAGTGGATGAACTCGCTGACCTTGGCCAGTTCCGGCAGCTTGGCCGCTTGCTCTTTGAGCAGGTATTCGATGGCCTTGACGTCGTGGTTGGTGGTGCGCTCGATCTCTTTGACGCGCTCGGCGTGCTCCAGAGAGAAGTTTTCCGCCAGGGTGTTGAGCACAGCGTTGGCTTCGGCGGAGAACGCCGGCACTTCACTGATGGCAGGGTGAGCGGCCAGGCGCTGGAGCCAGCGCACTTCAACCAGAACGCGGGCACGGATCAGGCCGTACTCGCTGAAAATTGGGCGCAGGGCCTGGGTTTTGCCGGCGTAGCGGCCGTCAACAGGGGAAACCGCAGTGAGCGAAGAAAGCTGCATGGGGTGTTCTCGGACAGTCGGGCAACGAAATGGGGCGCGTATCATACATGAAAAAATCCGCCGGTCCGTCGCCAACTGACCGGCGTATTACGCGTATTGTTGAGTTCGTGTCTGTCGATGCGGGTTATTCGTTACGCATCAAGGGGTAAAGCTCTTTGAGCAATTTGCGGCGGCTGACCACCAGCTGCCAGCGATGACCGCCCAACTGCCGCCACAGGCGCGCCGAACGAATCCCGGCCAGCAGCAGGGCGCGAATTTTCGAGGCGTTGCTCGGTTGTTGCAGGTTGCGCATGTCACCGTGCACCTGGATGCGTTGGCGCAAGGTGCTCAGGGTGTCCTGATACAGCGCGCCGCACGCGGCGATCACGTTTTCGTGGGCCGGGCCGAAGTGTTCGACCTGGGACTGGATCTGCGGCAGGCGCTTGCCGATCACATCGAGCATGTCGTTGCGCTTGGCCAGCTGACGCTCAAGGCCGAGCATGGCCAGGGCATAACGCAGCGGTTCGCGCTGCAGGGCGCTTGGATCGCGTTCGAGGGCGCCGATCAGGGCGCGATAGCCTTCACGCAGGTTGATGTCGTCGCCGCCGTAGACTTCCAAAGTGTCCTTGGGGTCGCGAATCAGCAGGCTACCGAGCATGCAGGTCAGGCCGGCTTCGTTGGTCTGGCCGGTTTTGGCGATCCTGTCCACCAGCACCGCGGCGAGAAACACGCCGCCCAGTGCCGTCAGTTGCTCCTGAATCGGGTTCATAGGGCCTGGCCCTTGCTCGTCCACGGCTCGGCTACTTCAATCACGCCGCCGCCGAGGCAGATTTCACCGTCGTAGAACACCACGGACTGGCCCGGAGTGACCGCGCGTTGCGGGTCATCGAAGGTCGCGCGATAACCGGTGGCGGTTTTTTCCAGGGTGCAGGGCTGGTCGCTCTGGCGATAACGAACCTTGGCGGTCAGCTTGCGTGGCTGGCTCAGATCGAACGGGTTGACCCAGTAGATATCGGAAGCGAGCAGGGCGCGGGAGAATAGCCACGGGTGATCATTGCCCTGGCCTACGATCAGCTCATTGTGTTCCAGGTCCTTGATCAGCACGTACCACGGCTCATCGCTGGCGTCTTTCAGGCCGCCAATGCCCAGACCCTGGCGCTGGCCGATGGTGTGGTACATCAGGCCGTGGTGACGGCCGATGACTTCGCCTTCGGTGGTCTTGATCTCGCCCGGTTGCGCCGGCAGATACTGCTTGAGGAAGTCGCTGAAGCGGCGCTCGCCGATAAAGCAGATCCCGGTGGAATCCTTTTTCTTGGCGGTCGCCAGTTCGTACTTCTCGGCAATGGCGCGCACTTGCGGTTTTTCCAGCTCGCCGACCGGGAACAGGGTCTTGGCGATCTGTTCACCGCCGACGGCGTGCAGGAAGTAGCTCTGGTCCTTGTTCGGGTCCAGGCCCTTGAGCAGTTCGGTGCGGCCATCGATGTCGCGGCGACGCACGTAGTGGCCGGTGGCGATCAGGTCGGCGCCGAGCACCATGGCATAGTCGAGGAACGCCTTGAACTTGATTTCACGGTTGCACAGGATGTCCGGGTTCGGCGTGCGTCCGGCCTTGTATTCGGCCAGGAAATGCTCGAACACGTTGTCCCAGTACTCGGAGGCGAAGTTGGCGGTGTGCAGCTTGATGCCAATCTTGTCGCACACGGCCTGGGCGTCCGCCAGGTCATCCATGGCGGTGCAGTATTCGGTTCCATCGTCCTCTTCCCAGTTCTTCATGAACAGGCCTTCCACCTCATAGCCCTGCTCGATCAGCAGGAGGGCGGAAACGGAAGAGTCCACGCCGCCGGACATGCCGACAATGACGCGCTTCTTTTGTGTGTCAGAAGGGGCTGGATCACGCATAGGGATTCAATGAGTGTCTTGAAAAAGGACGCGATTCTATCAGGCTCGGGCCTGCATGGCTAAAGAGAAGGACGGATCAATTCGAGGCCGAAGTGTTGGCCTGTCAGATAGTCGTCGATGCAGCGGATGATCAGCTCGCTGCGCCAGTTGTCGCGCTGTTCGATTAATTCCTCGCGGGTCAACCACTTGGCGCCGACGATGCCGTCATCCAGTTGATAATCCGCGTGGTGTTTCAGTGGTTTGGCGATGAAGCAGACCCGCTGGTACGTCACACCGTTGCTCGGGGCGGTGTAGAGGTAAATGCCCAGTACGCCGGTCGGTTCGACGTCCCAGCCGGTTTCCTCGAGGGTTTCGCGCACGGCAGCTTCGGTCAGGGTTTCGTTCGGGTCCAGATGACCGGCGGGCTGGTTGAGCACGTTGCGACCGGCCTTGTGTTCTTCGACCATCAGGAAGCGGCCGTTGTCTTCGACGATGGTGGCGACGGTGATGTGGGGTTTCCAGTCCATAAACTTCCTCAATTCTGAAATTGAAATGCGATCAGTGTGGGAGCGGGCTTGCTCGCGAATGCGGTGGGTCAGTCAATGGAAGTGTTGAATGATAAATCGTATTCGCGAGCAAGCCCGCTCCCACATTGGTCCGTATTTCACAGATAAATTTGCGTAAACGCCAAAAACACAAACCCCGGCACAGGGCCGGGGTTTGTGATGTTCCCTTACAACCTTAAACCAGCGCAGCAACAGCCGCGTTGAAGGTTGCGCTTGGGCGCATGGCCTTGCTGATCAGCTCGGCGTCGGCGTGGTAGTAACCGCCGATGTCCACTGGCTTGCCCTGAACGGCGTTGAGTTCGGCAACGATGGTCGCCTCGTTCTCGGTCAGGGTCTTGGCCAGGGTCGCGAACTGTGCTTGCAGTGCAGCGTCTTCGGTCTGGGTAGCCAGGGCCTGGGCCCAGTACAGCGCCAGGTAGAAGTGGCTGCCGCGGTTGTCGATGTTGCCGACTTTGCGCGATGGCGACTTGTTGTTGTCCAGGAACTGGCCGGTGGCCTGGTCCAGGGTCTTGGCCAGAACCAGCGCCTTAGGGTTGTTGTAGGTCACGCCCAGGTGTTCCAGGGACGCGGCCAGGGCCAGGAATTCACCCAGCGAATCCCAGCGCAGGAAGTTTTCTTCCAGTAACTGCTGAACGTGCTTCGGAGCCGAACCGCCGGCGCCGGTTTCGAACAGGCCACCGCCGTTCATCAGCGGCACGATCGACAGCATCTTGGCGCTGGTGCCCAGTTCCATGATCGGGAACAGGTCGGTCAGGTAGTCGCGCAGTACGTTGCCGGTCACCGAAATGGTGTCCTTGCCATCGCGGGTGCGCTGCAGGGTGTACTTCATCGCGTCGACCGGCGCCATGATCTGGATGTCCAGACCGGCAGTGTCGTGATCCTTCAGGTAAGCCTGAACTTTCTCGATCACTACGCCGTCGTGGGCGCGCATCGGGTCCAGCCAGAAGATCGCCGGGGTCGCGCTTGCGCGAGCACGGTTGACGGCCAGTTTGACCCAATCCTGGATCGGCGCGTCTTTGGTCTGGCACATGCGGAAGATGTCACCGGCTTCAACAGCCTGTTCCATCAGCAGGGTGCCTTTGCTGTCGGTGACGCGAACAACGCCGTCAGCCTTGATCTGGAAGGTCTTGTCGTGGGAGCCGTACTCTTCGGCTTTCTTCGCCATCAGGCCAACGTTCGGCACGCTGCCCATGGTGGTCGGATCGAACGCACCGTTGGCTTTGCAATCTTCGATCACAGCCTGGTAGATGGTGGCGTAGCAGCGATCCGGGATCACGGCCTTGGTGTCGTGCAGCTGGCCGTCGGTGCCCCACATCTTGCCGGAGTCACGGATCATCGCCGGCATCGAGGCGTCGACGATGACGTCGCTCGGCACGTGCAGGTTGGTGATGCCTTTGTCGGAGTTGACCATCGCCAGGGAAGGGCGAACGGCGTAGACCGCCTGGATGTCAGCTTCGATGGCCGCTTGCTGTTCAGCAGGCAGGGCCTTGATGCGAGCGTACAGGTCGCCGATGCCGTTGTTCAGGTTGAAGCCGATCTGTGCCAGCACGTCAGCGTGCTTGGCCAGTGCGTCTTTATAGAACTCGGCAACGATCTGGCCGAACATGATCGGGTCGGAGACCTTCATCATGGTGGCTTTCAAGTGAACCGACAGCAGCACGCCTTGTGCCTTGGCGTCTTCGATTTCGGCCGCGATGAAGCTGCGCAGGGCGTTTTTGCTCAGCACCGCGCAATCGAGGATCTCACCGGCTTGTACGCTGGTCTTTTCTTTCAGGACGGTGGTGGTGCCGTCTTGAGCGATCAGTTCGATTTTCACGGCGTCAGCGGCGTCGATCAGGGCAGCTTTTTCGCTGCCGTAGAAATCGCCGGTGCTCATGTGCGCGATGTGGGACTTGGAGTCCTTGGCCCAGGCGCCCATTTTGTGCGGGTGCTTGCGTGCGTAGTTCTTGACCGACAGCGGAGCGCGGCGGTCGGAGTTGCCTTCGCGCAGAACCGGGTTCACGGCGCTGCCCTTGATCTTGTCGTAGCGCGCCTTGGCTTCTTTGTCGGCGTCGCTGGTGACAGTCTCAGGGTAGTCCGGCAGTGCGAAGCCTTGAGCTTGCAGCTCTTTGATCGCGGCTTGCAGTTGCGGAACCGAGGCGCTGATGTTCGGCAATTTGATGATGTTGGCTTCAGGCGTAACGGCCAGGGCGCCCAGTTCGGCGAGGTGGTCGGCTACGGCTTTGTCACCCAGTTGCTCGGGGAAGCTGGCCAGGATGCGCCCTGCAAGAGAGATATCGCGGGTTTCAACGGCGATATCAGCCGAGGCGGTGAACGCCTCTACGATAGGCAACAGTGAATAGGTGGCGAGGGCAGGAGCTTCGTCGGTGAAGGTATAGATGATCTTCGAGCGGGTGGGCATATTCGGATTAACTCTCTCTTCTTTGCTAAAGCGTGCGCAGAAACTCGAGGGCGCCGGGTAAGCGCGTTCGTTCAAAGTCATCCATGAGCCGAATATCGAGGTTTCGTTGCTGTGATGTTGGGTGCATCAGTAGGGCGTCAAGTGGCCGGACTGCGATAACAGGCCGGCCTGCCAGGCGGAAAGTCTCGTCGTAGAGCACTTCAACCGTCGTGACCCTGTGGTCAGCGGCGGCATTATACATAGGTAGCTGGCAATCTGCCGATGGTTCATACGCAACGAATGTCGTCCATTGGTCTAAAGGTCGCAGGGGCAAGTCGGGCGTAGAGTCATTCGTCGTGCTTGGTTTTGGCGCTTTTCCCTTTGTTTTCAGGCTTGTAGCGCACGAGTTGCAAGGCTTTGCGCCAGATCGATGGAACATAGGGTTTGCGCGCCGATTCAACTGGGTTACGCTCGAACCAAGCCAGATGTTCAATCCAATCAATGGAGTTCAGCATGGGTTACAAGAAGATTCAGGTTCCAGCCGTCGGCGACAAAATCACCGTCAATGCAGACCATTCTCTCAATGTTCCTAATAACCCGATCATCCCCTTCATCGAAGGCGACGGCATTGGTGTCGACATCAGCCCGGTCATGATCAAGGTTGTCGATGCTGCTGTTAAGAAGGCTTACGGTGGCGAGCGCAAGATTTCCTGGATGGAAGTGTACGCAGGGGAGAAAGCGACTCAGGTTTACGATCAGGACACCTGGCTGCCTCAGGAAACCCTGGACGCGGTCAAGGATTACGTGGTTTCCATCAAGGGCCCGCTGACCACCCCGGTCGGTGGCGGCATCCGTTCCCTGAACGTGGCCCTGCGCCAGCAACTCGACCTGTACGTCTGCCTGCGCCCGGTGCGCTGGTTCGAAGGCGTGCCGAGCCCGGTCAAGAAGCCAGGCGATGTCGACATGACCATCTTCCGCGAGAACTCCGAAGACATCTACGCCGGCATCGAGTGGAAGGCCGGTACGCCGGAAGCCACCAAGGTCATCAAGTTCCTCAAAGAAGAAATGGGCGTTACCAAGATCCGTTTCGACGAGAACTGCGGTATCGGTGTCAAGCCGGTGTCCCTGCAAGGCACCAAGCGTCTGGCACGCAAGGCCCTGCAATATGTGGTCGACAACGATCGCGATTCGCTGACCATCGTGCACAAAGGCAACATCATGAAGTTCACCGAAGGTGCCTTCAAGGAATGGGCCTACGAAGTGGCGGCTGAAGAGTTCGGTGCGACCCTGCTCGACGGCGGTCCGTGGATGCAGTTCAAGAACCCGAAAACCGGCAAGAACGTTGTCGTCAAGGATGCCATCGCCGACGCCATGCTCCAGCAGATCCTGCTGCGCCCGGCCGAGTACGATGTGATCGCAACCCTGAACCTGAACGGCGACTACCTCTCCGACGCGCTGGCGGCGGAAGTGGGCGGTATCGGTATCGCACCAGGTGCCAACCTGTCCGACACCGTGGCCATGTTCGAAGCCACCCACGGTACTGCGCCGAAGTACGCCGGCAAGGACCAGGTCAACCCGGGTTCGCTGATCCTGTCCGCTGAAATGATGCTGCGCCACATGGGCTGGACCGAAGCAGCCGACCTGATCATCAAGGGCACCAACGGCGCGATTTCCGCCAGGACCGTAACCTATGACTTCGAGCGTCTGATGGAAGGCGCCAAGCTGGTTTCGTCTTCCGGCTTCGGCGATGCGCTGATCTCGCACATGTAAGAAAACGCAGGCACACAAAAACCGCCTGATTCAAGTATTTGAGTCAGGCGGTTTTTTTATGGCGGGATGACGGTGTGGGCTTAAACTGTAACGGTCTGTTGCGGGGCGGATGTCGTCGCTTTCGAAGCATCCACCGGGTTGCCAATGTTGATCGCGTGCAGGCCCTTGGGGCCCTGGATGATGTCGAATACGACAGCTTGCCCGGCTTTCAGGGTTTTATAACCTTCCATCTGGATGGCGGAGTAGTGGGCAAACAGGTCTTCTGTCTTGCCGTCCTCGATGATGAAACCGTAACCCTTGGCGTTGTTGAACCATTTGACCTTGCCGCTGACCTTGCCGCCTGACATACCCAACTCCCTCTGCAACAGACTCCATCACTGGAGTATCATCCAGTACATCCGCAGTCGAATCTGTAAATAAGATTGACTCCGCGGACCTTTTTTACCCACTGTGGGCTCTATTGGTTGTAACACCGTTTTGCCGATAGTCAAGCTGACCCGGCAGTCGGAGTTGAAATCGCTGATAACCGCCCCCACCACTGTATTTGAACAACTGACGAACCTTTCTTTCCATGCATGCAATCAGCCAGATTCGACTAACATTCAATCAGGATCGCCCTGATTTACACGACGACGATTCCGCAGGCATTGCTGTTCAGGAGGCAAAGCCTGCACTACAGGCGCCGCCGATGTACAAGGTGGTTTTGTTCAATGATGACTACACACCGATGGATTTCGTCGTCGAAGTGCTCGAGGTGTTTTTTAACCTGAATCGCGAGCTGGCGACCAAGGTCATGCTGGCCGTCCACACAGAAGGGCGGGCAGTATGTGGAGTGTTTACCCGTGACATCGCCGAGACCAAGGCCATGCAGGTCAACCAGTACGCCAGGGAAAGCCAGCATCCGCTACTCTGTGAAATCGAGAAGGACGGTTAATCGCCGACCACTTGGGTATGAGGTGAAGCTATGTTAAACCGCGAGCTCGAAGTCACCCTCAATCTTGCCTTCAAGGAAGCTCGTTCGAAGCGTCATGAATTCATGACCGTCGAACACCTCTTGCTGGCCCTATTGGACAATGAGGCTGCCGCCACCGTTTTGCGTGCGTGCGGCGCGAACCTCGACAAACTCAAGCATGACCTGCAGGAGTTCATCGACTCCACCACGCCATTGATCCCCGTGCATGATGAGGATCGCGAAACCCAGCCAACCCTGGGCTTCCAGCGTGTACTGCAACGTGCTGTGTTTCACGTACAGAGCTCGGGCAAACGCGAAGTGACTGGTGCCAACGTGCTGGTCGCGATCTTCAGTGAGCAAGAGAGTCAGGCGGTGTTCCTGCTGAAACAGCAGAGCGTTGCCCGTATAGATGTCGTCAACTACATCGCCCATGGCATTTCCAAGGTGCCGGGGCATGGCGATCACTCTGAAGGTGAGCAAGATATGCAGGACGACGAGGGCGGTGAGTCTTCTTCCTCAGGCAATCCCCTGGATGCTTATGCCAGCAACCTCAACGAACTCGCGCGCCAGGGTCGCATCGATCCGCTGGTGGGGCGTGAGCTGGAAGTCGAGCGTGTTGCGCAGATCCTGGCGCGTCGCCGCAAAAACAATCCGCTGCTGGTGGGCGAGGCTGGCGTGGGTAAAACCGCGATTGCCGAAGGTCTGGCCAAGCGCATTGTCGACAACCAGGTGCCGGACCTGCTGGCCAACAGCGTGGTTTACTCCCTCGACCTGGGTGCCTTGCTGGCTGGTACCAAGTACCGTGGCGATTTCGAGAAGCGCTTCAAGGCGCTGCTCAATGAACTGAAAAAACGTCCGCAGGCGATCCTGTTCATCGACGAGATCCACACCATCATTGGTGCGGGTGCCGCGTCCGGTGGCGTCATGGATGCCTCGAACCTGCTCAAGCCACTGCTGTCGTCCGGTGATATCCGCTGCATCGGTTCCACAACGTTCCAGGAATTTCGCGGGATCTTCGAGAAGGACCGTGCTTTGGCCCGGCGTTTCCAGAAGGTCGATGTGTCGGAACCTTCGGTGGAAGACACCATTGGCATTCTGCGCGGCCTGAAGGGGCGTTTCGAAAGCCATCACAATATCGAATACAGTGATGAAGCCCTGCGCGCGGCTGCCGAACTGGCCTCGCGTTACATCAATGACCGTCATATGCCGGACAAGGCCATCGACGTCATCGACGAGGCGGGTGCCTACCAGCGCCTGCAACCGGTCGAGAAGCGTGTGAAGCGCATCGAAGTGCCTCAAGTCGAGGACATCGTCGCGAAAATCGCGCGGATTCCGCCAAAACACGTCACCAGCTCCGACAAGGAGCTGCTGCGTAACCTCGAGCGTGACCTGAAGTTGACCGTGTTCGGTCAGGATGCCGCGATCGACTCCCTGGCAACCGCGATCAAGCTGTCCCGTGCCGGCCTCAAGTCCCCTGACAAGCCTGTCGGTTCGTTCCTGTTCGCAGGGCCTACCGGTGTCGGTAAAACCGAAGCGGCGCGTCAGTTGGCCAAGGCCTTGGGTGTCGAGTTGATTCGCTTCGACATGTCCGAGTACATGGAGCGCCACACCGTATCGCGTCTGATCGGTGCGCCTCCGGGTTATGTCGGATTCGATCAGGGCGGTCTGCTCACCGAAGCCATCACCAAGCAGCCACACTGCGTGCTGTTGCTCGACGAGATCGAGAAGGCGCATCCGGAAGTCTTCAACTTGCTGCTGCAGGTCATGGACCACGGTACGCTGACCGATAACAACGGGCGCAAGGCGGATTTCCGTAACGTGATCGTCATCATGACGACCAACGCCGGTGCCGAGACCGCAGCCCGCGCTTCGATCGGTTTCACCTATCAGGATCACTCGTCCGATGCGATGGAAGTGATCAAGAAGAGCTTCACGCCGGAATTCCGCAACCGTCTGGACACCATCATCCAGTTTGGTCGCCTCAGCCATGAGGTCATCAAGAGTGTGGTGGACAAGTTCCTTACCGAGCTTCAGGCGCAGTTGGAAGACAAGCGTGTGTTGCTGGAGGTCACCGATGCAGCCCGTAACTGGCTGGCCGAAGGTGGCTACGACGCGGCAATGGGTGCTCGCCCAATGGCTCGCCTGATCCAGGACAAGATCAAGCGTCCGCTGGCGGAGGAGATTCTCTTTGGCGAACTGGCCGAGCATGGCGGTGTAGTGCACATCGACATCAAGGACGGCGAACTGACCTTCGAGTTCGAGACCACGGCCGAGATGGCCTGACGTTCAGAAGCAAAGCAAAAAGGCGCCGGGAGGCGCCTTTTTGTTGTCTGCAGGTCATGCACAAATCCAGTGTGGGAGCGGGTTTGCTCGCGAAAGCGTCGGCATATCCAGCATCCCTGTGTCAGGCAGATCGCATTCGCGAGCAAGCCCGCTCCCACATTGTCCGAGTGCGGCAGCTAAATCGCAGACAAACAAAAACGCCCGGCATAAGCCGGGCGTCTTGTATTGACTTGATTAGCGAGCGCGGTAAGTGATGCGCCCTTTGCTCAAGTCATAGGGAGTCAGCTCTACGCGCACTTTGTCGCCGGTAAGAATACGGATGTAGTTCTTGCGCATCTTGCCGGAGATGTGCGCGGTTACGACGTGCCCATTTTCCAACTCCACACGAAACATGGTGTTGGGCAGGGTGTCGACGACAGTGCCTTCCATTTCGAAGCTGTCTTCTTTCGACATGCAGTAAAGCCCTCGGTGTCCAATGAATGGCCCGGTGCAACTGCGCCAGGCAAAAGCGGCGTGCATTGTGCCCGAAAAGTGGGGTTTAAGCCAAGGGGTTTAGGGCCGGCTCTAGTTTAGAACCACCCAGCGCTGATTAATCAGCAACTCAATGGGGCGATATTGAGTCTTGTAGTTCATTTTTTTGCAGTTTTTGATCCAGTAGCCGAGGTAGACCGCATCCAGCCCCAGCCGCCTGGCCTCGGCGATTTGCCAGAGGATTGCATAGCGCCCAAGGCTGCGGCGCTCTTCGGCCGGTTCGTAGAAGGTGTAGACCGCCGAAAGACCGTTCGGCAGTAAATCAGTGACGGCGACGGCCAGCAGCTGGCCGTTCAGGCGGAACTCGTAAAATCTTGAAAACGGCAGGTCCCGCACCAGGAATGTCGAAAACTGGTCGCGACTCGGCGGGTACATATCGCCATCGGCGTGACGCTGTTCGATATAGCGCTGGTAAAGGTCGAAGTACTCTTCGTTGAAGCCGGGCCTGGCCGGGCGCACCTGCAAATCCACGTTGCGCTTGAAGATGCGTTTCTGTTGCCGGTTGGGCGTGAACTGCCCCACGGGAATGCGCGCCGGAACGCACGCATTGCAATTCTGGCAATGCGGCCGATAGAGATGATCGCCACTGCGACGAAACCCCATCTCCGACAGGTCTGCGTAGACATGCACATCCATGGGCTGGCTAGGGTCGAGGAACAGGGTTGTGGCCTGCTCATCGGGCAGATAACTGCAAGAGTGCGGCTGAGTGGCATAGAACTTCAAACGCGCCAACTCGGTCATGATCAACCCTCGGGATAATGCTTTTGAATAAGTGTAAGCCACCTGCGCAAAAGTCGCTCAGCAAACCCAGGTGGCATGGTTGGGTTGGTCAAGGTGCCTGGCCAGATAATCGGCAAACTCGCGGCGCGCAATCGCCCGGGCGCCCAGGCTATGCAGGTGGTCGGTGGGCATTTGGCAGTCGATCAGCACGAAGCCCGAGTCTTTCAGATGTCGAACCAGTGTGGCAAAACCGAATTTCGAGGCGTTGTCAGCGAGGCTGAACATGGACTCGCCGAAAAACAACTGGCCCATTGCCAGGCCATACAATCCGCCGACCAGTTCATCCCCGTCCCACACTTCCACCGAGTGCGCGTGTCCGCGTCTATGCAACTCGATGTAGGCGTCCTGCATGGCCTCGGTGATCCAGGTGCCATCCGCGTAATCCCGGGGCGCGGCACAGGCACGGATGACGGCCGCAAAGTCCTGGTCAAAGGTCACTTGATAGCGTTGCTGGCGCAGCAGCTTGTTCAGGCTGCGCGAGACGTGCAATTCGTCGGGAAACAGCACCGTGCGCGGGTCCGGAGACCACCAGAGGATCGGCTGGCCTTCGGAAAACCATGGGAAGCAGCCGTGGCGATAAGCCGAGATCAACCGATCGGCGGACAGATCGCCACCGGCAGCCAGCAGCCCGTTGGGGTCGCGCATGGCCTTTTCCAGCGGTGGGAAATGCAAGGTGTTGCGTTGTAACCAAGTCAGCATGGCATCCGGACTTACAGAAGGGGAGGGCGGTGGCGGGTGTTGGCCCGCCATAAAGTTTGCCTTCAAACGGTTGGAGTGTCGTCGAGGTATTTTTCGGCGTCCAGTGCCGCCATGCAACCGGCCCCGGCAGACGTAACGGCCTGGCGATAAACGTGGTCGGCCACGTCGCCGGCGGCAAACACTCCCGCAATCGCCGTAGCGGTGGCATCGCCTTCACTGCCACCCTTGACCAGCAGATACCCGTCGCGCATTTCCAGTTGGCCCGTGAACAGGTCGGTGTTGGGTTTGTGGCCGATGGCGATAAACACCCCGGACAGCGGCAGCTCTCTGGTTTCGCCCGTTTGGCTGTCTCGCAGGCGGGCGCCGGTCACGCCGCGGGCATCGCCGAGCACTTCGTCCAGGTTCTGGTTCCAGTGCAGGCGGATATTGCCGTTGGCGGCTTTTTCGAAGAGTTTGTCCTGGAGGATCTTCTCCGAGCGCAGCTTGTCGCGCCGATGGACCAGGTGCACTTCCTTGGCGATGTTCGACAGGTACAAGGCTTCCTCGACCGCGGTGTTGCCGCCGCCGACCACCGCAACCACCTGATTGCGATAGAAAAATCCATCACAGGTTGCGCACGCCGACACCCCTTTGCCGGCAAACGCTTCTTCCGACGGCAGACCCAGGTATTGCGCGCTGGCGCCGGTGGCAATGATCAGCGCGTCGCAGGTGTAGGTTCCACCATCGCCAATCAGCTCGAACGGCCGTTGTTGCAACTTGGCGGTGTGGATGTGGTCGTAAACGATCTCGGTGGCAAAGCGTTCGGCGTGTTTTTGCATGCGGTCCATCAGCACCGGTCCGGTCAGGCCTTCGACGTCGCCTGGCCAGTTATCCACTTCAACGGTGGTGGTGAGCTGGCCACCCGCCTGTATGCCGGTAATGACTACGGGCTTGAGGTTGGCGCGGGCGGCATAAACGGCCGCGCTGTAACCGGCGGGGCCGGAGCCCAGGATAATCAGGCGTGAATGCTTCGCTTCGCTCATAAAAACACCTCATAAGCCTTTGTCACAAAAGAGAATGCATGCTCAAATTGAACAGCATGTCATATGCTTTTGACTATGCTACACCCAAGGGTCTCAAGCATGGCGTCGTGCGTACAAACCCGTACAATGCCCTGCGTGTTACATATATTCAGTGCGCACCATGTTTATAAAAACCGGGGCGCAGTGTTAAAAGTAGTCCCGGTAACGCGTGTTAACTTTTTTACCTGCCTGGATTGGGCAGTTTTTATAGTCATTCAACAGATGGACGCGCCCATGGCGCAGGAATAGAAGCGTTTTGAAGAAATCCACCGCAGCACCTAAACCAGCCGTCGTACCGCTCTGGCGCCAGCACTTGCACTACCGACTCAAGGAAGGTGCGCTGATCGCCATCGGTGCCTTGTGCCTGTTCCTGATGATGGCCTTGTTGACCTATGGCAAGGATGATCCGGGCTGGAGTCATAACAGCAAGATCGACGACGTGCAGAACTTCGGCGGGCCAGCGGGCTCCTACAGCGCTGATATCCTGTTCATGGTGCTGGGTTACTTCGCCTACATCTTCCCGTTGCTGCTGGCCGTCAAGGCGTACCAGATCTTCCGCCAGCGTCACGAACCGTGGCAGTGGAGCGGCTGGCTGTTCTCCTGGCGCCTGATCGGCCTGGTGTTCCTGGTGCTGTCGGGCGCCGCCCTGGCCCATATCCATTTCCATGCCGCAACCGGTCTGCCGGCCGGTGCGGGCGGTGCGCTGGGGGAAAGCCTCGGCGAACTGGCCAGGAACGCCCTGAATATCCAGGGCAGCACGCTGTTGTTCATTGCGTTGTTCCTGTTCGGCCTGACGGTGTTTACCGACCTGTCGTGGTTCAAGGTGATGGACATCACCGGCAAGATCACCCTCGACCTGTTCGAACTGTTCCAGGGCGCCGCCAATCGCTGGTGGGCGGCCCGTACCGAGCGCAAGCAACTGGTCGCCCAGTTGCGTGAAGTCGACGACCGTATGGATGAAGTGGTCGCGCCGAGCGTCACCGACAAGCGCGAGCAGGCCAAGGTCAAGGAACGTCTGATCGAACGTGAGCAAGCCCTGAGCAAGCACATGTCCGAGCGTGAGAAGCAGGTGCCGCCGGTGATTGCACCCGCGCCGCCAAAGCCCGTCGCACCGAGCAAGCGCGTGGAGAAAGAGAAACAGGCGCCGCTGTTCGTCGACAGCGCCGTGGAAGGCACCTTGCCACCGATCTCGATTCTCGATCCGGCGGAAAAGAAACAGCTCAATTACTCGCCTGAATCCCTGGCTGCGGTTGGCCACTTGCTGGAAATCAAGCTCAAGGAATTCGGCGTTGAAGTCACGGTGGATTCGATTCACCCGGGCCCGGTGATCACCCGTTACGAGATCCAGCCGGCGGCCGGGGTCAAGGTCAGCCGTATTTCCAACCTGGCCAAAGACCTCGCGCGCTCCCTGGCCGTGACCAGCGTGCGTGTGGTGGAAGTGATTCCGGGCAAGACCACGGTCGGTATCGAGATTCCCAACGAAGACCGGCAGATCGTGCGTTTCTCCGAGGTGTTGTCGACCCCCGAGTACGACAACTTCAAATCCCCGGTCACCCTGGCCCTGGGCCACGACATCGGCGGCAAGCCGGTCATCACCGACCTGGCGAAAATGCCGCACCTGCTGGTGGCCGGTACCACCGGTTCCGGTAAGTCGGTGGGTGTGAACGCGATGATCCTGTCGATCCTGTTCAAGTCCGGCCCGGAAGACGCCAAGCTGATCATGATCGACCCGAAAATGCTCGAACTGTCGATCTACGAAGGCATTCCGCACCTGCTGTGCCCGGTGGTCACCGACATGAAGGACGCCGCCAACGCCTTGCGCTGGAGCGTTGCCGAGATGGAGCGGCGCTACAAGCTGATGGCCAAGATGGGTGTGCGAAACCTGTCGGGCTTCAACGCCAAGGTCAAGGAAGCCCAGGACGCCGGCGAGCCGTTGAGCGATCCGCTGTACAAGCGCGAAAGCATCCACGACGAAGCGCCGCTGCTGCAAAAGCTGCCGACCATCGTAGTAGTGGTCGACGAATTCGCCGACATGATGATGATCGTCGGCAAGAAGGTTGAAGAGCTGATTGCCCGCATCGCGCAAAAGGCTCGTGCGGCCGGTATCCACTTGATCCTTGCGACCCAGCGTCCGTCGGTGGATGTGATCACCGGTCTGATCAAGGCCAACATCCCGACCCGCATGGCGTTCCAGGTATCGAGCAAGATCGACTCCCGGACCATCATCGACCAGGGTGGCGCCGAACAACTGCTGGGTCACGGTGACATGCTCTACATGCCGCCGGGTACCAGCCTGCCGATTCGTGTTCACGGTGCTTTCGTGTCCGACGAAGAGGTTCACCGCGTGGTGGAAGCCTGGAAACTGCGGGGCGCGCCGGAATACAACGACGACATCCTCAATGGCGTCGAAGAGGCGGGCAGCGGCTTCGAAGGCAGCAGCGGTGGCGGCGACGGTGACGATCCCGAGGCCGACGCGCTGTACGACGAAGCGGTGCAGTTCGTGCTGGAAAGCCGTCGCGCCTCCATTTCCGCGGTTCAGCGCAAGCTGAAGATCGGCTACAACCGCGCCGCGCGCATGATCGAAGCCATGGAAATGGCCGGGGTCGTGACGTCCATGAACACCAACGGTTCGCGTGAAGTCCTGGCCCCGGGCCCGGTGCGCGACTGACCCGAGTATGAAAAGGGTGGTGCCTTTGGCGCCGCCCACACTCCCACGAATGTTATGAGGACTCCCATGCGTCTGATCCGCATGCTGTTGCTGCCGGTACTGGCCTTGACCACGCTCCAGGCTAACGCCGATGACAAGGACGTGGCGCGCCTGACCCAACTGCTGGAAAAATCCCAGACCCTGACTGCACGCTTCTCGCAACTGACCCTTGATGGCACCGGCACCCAGTTGCAGGAAACCGCCGGCGAGATGTCCCTGCAGCGTCCGGGCCTGTTCTACTGGCACACCGATGCGCCGGCCGAACAGACCATGATCTCCGATGGCAAGAAAGTCACCCTGTGGGACCCGGACCTGGAACAGGCCACCATCAAGAACCTTGACCAGCGCCTGACCCAGACCCCAGCGCTGCTGCTGTCCGGTGACGTGTCCAAGATCAGTCAGAGCTTTGACATCAGTGCCAAGGAAGCCGGCGGCGTGATCGACTTCACCCTCAAACCGAAAACCAAGGACACCCTGTTCGACAGCCTGCGCCTGTCGTTCCGCAATGGCCTGGTCAACGACATGCAACTGATCGACAGTGTCGGCCAGCGCACCAATATCCTGTTCACCGGTGTGAAGGCCAACGTGCCGATCCCGGCTTCCAAGTTCAAGTTCGATATCCCCAAGGGTGCGGATGTGATTCAAGAGTAAAACGCCGAACCTGTGGGAGCGGGCTTGCTCGCGAAGGCGGTGTGTCATTCAATCAAAATGTCGACTGACACGGCCTCTTCGTCGGAACGCCGCCCGGAGCAAGCCCGCTCCCACAGGGATCTTTGTCCAATCTCTGGACGGTGTGGCATATAAGCGCAGTGAGGTTTCACAGGTAGTCATGGATCTGTTTCGCAGCACCCCGATCGCCCAGCCCTTGGCCGCCCGCTTGCGTGCGGCCAATCTGGACGAGTACGTCGGTCAGGAACACGTGCTCGCTCGCGGCAAGCCCTTGCGCGAGGCGCTGGAGCAGGGTGCCCTGCATTCGATGATTTTCTGGGGGCCGCCGGGCGTGGGCAAAACCACCCTGGCGCGATTGCTCGCGGAAGTCTCGGATGCGCATTTCGAAACGGTCTCGGCGGTGCTGGCCGGGGTCAAGGAGATCCGCCAGTCGGTGGAAATCGCCAAGCAGCAGGCCGCGCAGTACGGTCGCCGCACCATCCTGTTCGTCGACGAAGTGCATCGCTTCAACAAGTCTCAGCAGGATGCGTTCCTGCCCTATGTCGAAGACGGCACGCTGATTTTCATCGGCGCGACCACGGAAAACCCTTCGTTCGAGCTCAACAACGCCTTGCTGTCACGGGCGCGGGTCTATGTGCTGAAAAGCCTCGACGAAGCGGCCCTGCGCAAACTGGTGCATCGCGCGCTGACCGAAGAGCGTGGCCTGGGCAAACGTAATCTGACCCTCAGCGACGAAGGCTTCCAGATGCTGCTGTCGGCCGCCGATGGCGATGGCCGGCGCCTGCTCAACCTGCTGGAAAACGCTTCGGACCTGGCGGAAGACAACAACGAAATCGGCACCGAACTCCTGCAAAGCCTGCTCGGTGACACCCGCCGGCGCTTCGACAAGGGCGGCGAAGCGTTCTACGACCAGATCTCCGCGCTGCATAAATCGGTGCGCGGCTCCAACCCCGACGGCGCGCTGTACTGGTTCGCACGGATGATCGACGGTGGTTGCGACCCCTTGTATCTGGCCCGGCGCGTGGTGCGCATGGCCAGCGAAGACATCGGCAATGCCGACCCGCGCGCCCTCAGCCTGTGCCTGGCGGCCTGGGAAGTGCAGGAGCGCCTCGGCAGCCCCGAAGGCGAACTGGCGGTGGCCCAGGCCATCACCTATCTGGCCTGCGCGCCGAAAAGCAACGCGGTGTACATGGGCTTCAAGACCGCACTGCGCGCCGCCGCCGAACACGGCTCGCTGGAAGTGCCGCTGCACCTGCGCAACGCGCCGACCAAGCTTATGAAGCAGTTGGGCTACGGCGATGAGTACCGTTATGCCCATGATGAGCCGGACGCTTATGCCGCTGGCGAAGACTATTTCCCGGAAGAACTCGACCCGATCCCGTTCTATCAGCCTGTGCCCCGAGGCCTGGAATTGAAGATCGGCGAAAAACTCAATCACCTGGCAAAACTCGACCGTTTAAGCCCAAGGCAGCGGAGAAAATAGTGCTTCCCTTGATCGTTGCGGTTTCCGTCGGCGGGATGGCCGGCACACTGTTGCGCTTCGCCACGGGCAACTGGATCAACGCGAATTGGCCGCGGCACTTCTATACCGCGACGCTGGCCGTTAATATCGTGGGCTGTTTGCTGATCGGCGTTCTATACGGTCTGTTTTTGATACGCCCGGAGGTGCCCATCGAGGTGCGTGCCGGGTTGATCGTCGGCTTCCTCGGGGGGCTGACGACTTTTTCATCCTTTTCACTGGATACGGTGCGCCTGCTGGAAAGCGGGCAAGTGCCGCTGGCCCTGGGCTATGCGGCGCTCAGCGTATTCGGCGGGCTGCTTGCCACCTGGGCCGGCCTGTCCTTGACCAAACTTTGATAAACGAGAAACCGACATGCTCGATTCCAAACTGTTACGTAGCAACCTTCAGGACGTAGCGGACCGCCTGGCATCCCGTGGCTATACCCTGGATGTTGCGCGCATCGAAGCGCTGGAAGAACAGCGTAAGGAAGTCCAGACCGAAACTGAACGGCTGCAGGCCGAACGCAACGCGATTTCCAAAAGCATTGGTCAAGCTAAGCAGCGTGGCGAAGATATCGCGCCGCTGATGGCGAATGTCGAAAACATGGGCAGCCAACTGAACAACGGAAAAATCGCCCTGGAAAAGATCCAGACCGATCTGGACTCGATCCTGCTGGGTATCCCCAACCTGCCGCACGAATCGGTACCGGTCGGCGAAGACGAAGACGGCAACGTCGAAGTGCGCCGCTGGGGCACCCCGACGGCCTTCGATTTCCCGGTTCAGGACCACGTGGCCCTGGGCGAGAAGTTCGGCTGGCTGGACTTCGAAACAGCCGCCAAGCTGTCCGGCGCCCGTTTCGCCCTGCTGCGCGGCCCGATCGCCCGTCTGCACCGCGCCCTGGCGCAGTTCATGATCAACCTGCACGTCACCGAGCACGGCTACGAAGAGGCCTACACGCCTTATCTGGTCCAGGCCCCGGCGCTGCAAGGCACCGGCCAGTTGCCGAAGTTCGAAGAAGACCTGTTCAAGATCGCGCGCGAAGGCGAAGCCGACCTGTACCTGATCCCGACCGCCGAAGTGTCGCTGACCAACATCGTCGCTGGCGAAATCGTCGACTCGAAACTGCTGCCGATCAAGTTCGTCGCCCACACGCCGTGCTTCCGCAGTGAAGCCGGCGCATCGGGCCGCGACACCCGCGGCATGATCCGTCAGCACCAGTTCGACAAGGTTGAAATGGTGCAGATCGTCGAGCCATCGCAGTCGATGGAAGCGCTGGAAGGCCTGACCGCCAACGCCGAGAAAGTCCTGCAGTTGCTGGAACTGCCTTACCGCACCCTGGCGCTGTGCACCGGCGACATGGGCTTCAGCGCGGTCAAGACCTACGACCTGGAAGTGTGGATCCCGAGCCAGGACAAGTACCGCGAAATCTCGTCGTGCTCCAACTGCGGCGACTTCCAGGCCCGCCGCATGCAGGCGCGTTTCCGCAACCCGGAAACCGGCAAGCCGGAACTGGTACACACCCTGAACGGCTCCGGTCTTGCAGTCGGTCGTACCCTGGTGGCGGTGCTGGAGAACTACCAGCAGGCCGACGGTTCGATCCGTGTGCCTGAAGTCCTCAAGCCGTACATGGGTGGCCTCGAGGTTATCGGCTAAATGAACTATCTGCCGCTGTTTCACAACCTTCGCGGCAGTCGTGTGTTGGTCGTCGGCGGGGGGGAGATTGCCTTGCGCAAATCCCGCCTGCTGGCCGATGCCGGTGCGCTGCTGCGGGTGGTTGCACCTGAAATCGAAGCGCAATTGCGCGAGTTGGTCGCCGGCAGCGGTGGCGAGTGCCTGCTACGTGGCTACGCCGAGGCGGATCTGGACGGTTGCGGGCTGATCATTGCCGCCACCGACGACGAAACGCTGAACGCACAAGTCTCCGCCGATGCCCATCGGCGTTGCGTGCCAGTCAACGTGGTGGACGCGCCAGCCCTGTGCAGCGTGATCTTTCCGGCGATCGTCGACCGCTCCCCACTGATTATCGCGGTGTCCAGCGGCGGCGATGCGCCGGTGCTGGCGCGTTTGATCCGCGCCAAGATCGAAACCTGGATTCCTTCCACCTACGGTCACCTGGCCGGTCTGGCGGCGCGATTCCGTCATCAGGTCAAAGGCCTGTTTCCGGATGTGCAGCAGCGTCGGGCGTTCTGGGAAGATGTTTTCCAGGGCCCGATTGCCGACCGGCAACTGGCCGGGCAGGGCGGTGAAGCCGAGCGCTTGCTCCAGGCGAAAATTGATGGCGAAGCGCCAGTGGCGACCGGTGAGGTCTATCTGGTGGGCGCCGGGCCAGGTGACCCGGACCTGCTGACGTTCAAGGCATTGCGTCTGATGCAGCAAGCCGATGTGGTGCTGTACGACCGTTTGGTCGCACCGGCGATTCTCGAACTGTGCCGTCGCGACGCCGAGCGGGTTTACGTCGGCAAGCGCCGAGCCGATCACGCGGTGCCGCAGGACCAGATCAACCAGCAATTGGTGGGCCTGGCCAAGCAAGGCAAGCGCGTGGTGCGATTGAAGGGCGGTGATCCGTTCATCTTCGGTCGTGGTGGTGAGGAGATCGAAGAACTGGCGGCCCATGGCATCCCGTTCCAGGTCGTGCCGGGGATCACGGCGGCCAGCGGGTGCGCGGCCTATGCCGGGATTCCGCTGACCCACCGCGATTATGCGCAGTCGGTGCGTTTCATCACGGGCCACCTCAAGGACGGCTCCAGCGATTTGCCATGGGCCGATCTGGTGGCCCCGGCGCAAACCCTGGTGTTCTACATGGGCCTGGTGGGCTTGCCGATCATCTGCGAACAGTTGATCAAGCATGGTCGCGCCGCCGATACCCCGGCGGCACTGATCCAGCAGGGCACCACGGTCAACCAGCGGGTGTTTACCGGCACGTTGGCCGATTTGCCTCGATTGGTGGCGGAGCATGAAGTGCATGCGCCGACATTGGTGATCGTCGGTGAAGTGGTGCAACTGCGCGAGAAACTGGCGTGGTTTGAAGGGGCCCAGGGGCAGGTCTAGAGACCGAGTCGCCCCATTCGCGAGCAAGCCCGCTCCCACATTGGATTAGTGAACGACACAAATCCCCTGTGGGAGCGGGCTTGCTCGCGAAGAGGCCCTCAAATTCAACGCAAAACTCTGTTCAGACTCAGGCCTTGCGCCAAACCCCTTTCCCGCTCAACCGCTCCCGATCATGGGCCGCGGTGAAGTCCTGAGCCGGGCCTTTCGGCACCACACCCGTCGGGTTGATGGTGCGGTGGCTGGCGTAGTAGTGGTTCTTGATGTGGGTGAAGTCCACCGTCTCGGCGATCCCCGGCCACTGATAAATCTCCCGCAGCCAGTTCGACAGGTTCGGATAATCGGCAATCCGTCGCAGGTTGCACTTGAAGTGCCCGTAGTACACCGCATCGAAGCGAATCAGCGTGGTGAACAGGCGGATGTCAGCTTCGGTCAGGTATTCGCCAGCCAGATAGCGGTTGGCGCCCAGCAGCAACTCCAGGTGGTCCAGTTCGGCAAACACCTCATCGAAGGCTTGTTCATAAGCCTGTTGCGAGGTGGCAAATCCGGCGCGGTACACGCCATTGTTCACCGCCGGATAAATCCGCTCGTTCAGTGCATCGATCTCTCCGCGCAGCGGCGCCGGGTAGAAGTCCAGGTCATTGCCGGTCAGATCGTCGAAGGCGCCATTGAACATGCGGATGATTTCCGATGATTCATTGTTGACGATGCGCTTCAGTTTTTTGTCCCACAGCACCGGTACGGTGACGCGGCCGGTGTAGTCTGCGGTGTCGGCGGTGTAGCGCTGGTGCATGAAGTCGAAATGATCGAGCTTGTCACCGGTCGAACCGAGGGCCTGGTCGAAGGTCCAGCCGTTTTCCAGCATCAACCAGCTGACCACAGAGACGTCGATCAGGTTTTCGAGGCCTTTGAGTTTGCGCAGGATCAAAGTGCGATGGGCCCATGGACAGGCCAGGGACACGTACAGGTGATAGCGCCCGGGCTCGGCCGCAAAACCGCCGACGCCGGTCGGTCCCGGCTTGCCGTCAGCGGTCAACCAGTTGCGACGCTGCGCCTGTTCACGCTGGAACGCGCCGTCCTTGCTGCTTTCGTACCACTTGTCCTGCCAGCGGCCATCCACTAACAAACCCATGTTCAAGACTCCCGAAACCCATAATCGATGGAGTCGAGTCTATTCCGATGAGTTCGAACAAAAAGCGCAAAGATCGGGCGCGAATGATCGATTAAATCGATTTGTCCCGCGCAGCCCAGTATTTTTCAGCGGTTTCGAAGGCCTGTTCACGGCTCTGTCCCAGGCCACGCAGGGCCAGGGCCATGGTCGAGATCAGGGCCATTTGCGGGTAGCTGTCGACCACGTCGCCACGCCAGACCGCTTTCAAATGTTCAGGCTCGAGCGAGGCAGGTTTGACGTGACGCTGCGCCGACAACTGCGGCCACTCCTCATCCCAACTAACGCCGCCGGTGGTGCCGTACAGGTGGCTGTCGGCGTCCGGGTTGATCTCGATCTCGCCGCCATCGCCCTTGATCACGATGGCGGTGTCACCCAGCAGGCCGCTGGCATCGCGATGCACCGCCTGATAACCCGGGTGGAAAATGCTCTGCAGACCGCAACGGGCGCCCAGCGGATTGAGAATCCGCGCCAGGGAGTGGATCGGCGAGCGCAGGCCCAGGGTGTTGCGCAGGTCGATCATGCGTTGCAGCTGCGGCGCCCAGTCCATCAAAGGCATGAAGGCCAGTCCGCCGTTATCCAGCGCCGAACCCACCTGTTGCCAGTTGCGGCACAGCGGGATGTTCAATTCGCCCAGCAGTTGCTCGCTGTACAGCCGACCGCCCGTGTGGGCGCCACCGCCGTGCATGAAAATCCGCACGCCGTTTTGCGCCAGGCACTTGGCTGCCAGCAGATACCACGGCAAGTGCCGCTTCTTGCCGGCATAGGTCGGCCAGTCCAGATCCACCGCCAGTGCTGGAGGATTCAGGCGTTCGCGCAAGGCTTCGGTGAAGCCTGCCATCTCCTCGAAGCTTTCTTCCTTGTGTCGCAACAGCATCAGGAAAGCGCCGAGCTGGGTTTCCTCGACCTTTTCATCGAGCACCATGCCCATGGCTTCGCGGGCCTCGACCCGGGTCAGGTCACGGGCGCCGCGCTTGCCTTTGCCAAGGATCCGCACGAACTGGGCGAACGGATGCTCGGCGGGCGTTTCGAGTGTCAGTGCTGGGTAATCGGTCATAAGCAATTCGTCGGTTTGGGCAGGCCCGCGAGTTTCGCGGCGAGTTTGGCGGGAGTGCCTTTGAACAATCGGTTCAGGTGCAGGCTGTTGCCTTTTTCCGGGCCGAGTTTCAGGGCGGTGTACTTGATCAACGGGCGGGTGGCCGGTGACAGCTGGAATTCGGCGTAGAAACTGCGTAGCAGTTCGAGGACTTCCCAGTGTTCGGGCGTCAACTCGATGTCTTCGGCCGCCGCCAGGGCACTGGCCACATCCGCAGACCAGTCACTCAGTTCGACCAGGAAACCATCCTTGTCCAGCTCGATGGCGCGGGCGCCGACCGTCAATGCATTCATAGCCAACTGTTGACCTTGTCGTAGTGAATCGACAGTTCGACGAAGGCCGGGTAATCGATGGCCTTGGCCCAGTCTGGAACCGCAAGCGCACGGGCCTGGGCATCTTCGGCCAGGACGAACAGTTTCAGGCCGCGTGCGTTGAGCGCCGTGAACGGCGCGGTGCCTGGCTGCAACGCATAGGCTGCATCACCGGACAACAGCAACCCGTCGTTGGCGCCGATCACGCGCAGGCAACTGGTCAGGCGTTCGTCGCCGAACGGGGAATGAGACAACACATGCAAAGTCGACATCAGAGGGTGATCACCTGGTCGTAACGGTCAATGAGGGCGGTGATTTCGTGGGCGGCCAACACCTGGGCTTCTTCCAGCGACAGGCCGCTCGGGTCCAGGCCACGCAGGGCGATGCTGTCGCCGCAGGCGAACAGTTCCTCGACACCGAACATCGGCAGGGCTTGCAGGTTGGCGCTCAGGTCTTTCTGTTGCAGGGCCTTGGCGTTCTGACCGGCGGACAGCTGGAACACGCCGTCATCGAGAAACAGCAGGCCGATCGGCAGGTCGAAGGCGCCTCCGGCCAGCACGATGTCCAGCGCTTCCCGCGCGCCAGGGCCGGACCATGGCGACTGGCGGCTGATGATCAATATGGATTTGGCCATGTCATGCGCCTCCGAAACAGATCAGACGGTCGGCATCCTGCGCCGCGTCATGCAATTGGCCGAGGCCGGACAATTCCCAAGGCGCGCCGACGGCAACCGCCTCGCGCTGATAGCGCCTGGCTTCTTCCTCGTTCAACACGCCACGCCGCAGGGCAGCGGCGATGCACACCACGCCATCGAGTTGATGGTCGCTGACAAAGGCACGCCACTGTTTGGGCAAGTCCAGTTCATCCTGGGGAGTGACCACACTGGCGGACGCGTTGTAGACGCCATCCTGATAGAAAAACAGCCGGACAATCTCGTGCCCGCCGGCCAGTGCCGCTTGGGCGAACAGCAGGGCGCGGCGCGAGGAGGGCGCGTGGGCGGCGGAAAACACGGCGATGGCGAACTTCATGACGGACTCGATCAGCGAAACTGCGGCCATGATAAAGCTTTATCGGCGGGGCGGCGAAGGGCGTTTACGCGTAGATCGTGTCGCCCCCTTCGCGAGCAAGCCCGCTCCCACATTTGATCTCCAGTGTTCACACGATCAATGTGGGAGCGGGCTTGCTCGCGAAGGCGGTCGAACAGGCGATGCAAGTCTCAACGCGGCATATACCCCAACTGCCAGCGCCGCGGGATCTTCAACGACAACACCCCGAGCCCGGCAGCCAGCAGGCCACTGGCAAACAATGCCTTGAGCCCCAGATGATGTTCCAGCACGGCACCGAGTACCGCGCCGGCGAACATGCCGGTCCAGGGGATCAGTTGCACGCGCCAGCCGCTACGGCGCTCGCCGAGCATCCAGCGGCCCAGCCCGCGGCCGAAACGCGACAGGGCACCGGTGACGTAAGTCAGGCCCACCGGCAGGCCGTTCACCTCTTCCACCGCGGCGTTGAGCATGCCCATCGCAATGATCGCCGCCAGCAGGGCTGGCAGCTGCGCGTCATAGGGCCAGGCCGCGGCGGTGCACAGCAGGGTGGCGATACACAACAACAAGGGCAGCGCCCGGCGTCTGCCTAGCCGGCTGACGATAATGCCCAGCGCGTTGCCGACGATGAAGGTGGCGACGAGGATCACCAGGCGCAGGGTCAACCCAAGGTCACCAGCACTGATGGCGACCGCCATCCGGGTGGTATTGCCGCTCATGAACGAGACGAAGTCGCCGCTGGCCATGAAGCCGATGGCGTCGGTCATACCGGCCAACACCGAAAGCATGGCCACCAGGCTCAGGCCTATGCGCCCGCGCCATTTTTGCGTGTGCAAATGACCGGGGCTGGCGTGGGTCCTGGCGGTGTTGGGCAGCATCGGCGACGGTATCCCTGAACAGTGCTTAGGGTTTTATCCCATTCAACTCGCAATATTCCAGCCAGTCCATGCCGGCCATTTCCGCCACTTCCCGGTGCACTTCCAGGCGCTGCGCCTCATAGTCCCCGGGTGTGGCAGCGGTTAACAGCAACGTCAGTTCCCAAGCGAACAACTTCTGGCGTTCTGCTTCAGCTTCAAATGCTTCGTGCAGCCGTTCCTCACGATACTGTGCCGCCGTTACACCCTTGGCCTGAGCCAACAGCGGGTTGAGGTAGTCGAGTTCTTCGCGCAATTCGGGGCGCGCATCGAGAAACCGCTTTAGTGCCTGTTCATGTTGCTGTTCGCTTGCCGCCATGGTCGCTCCTTGAGAACGGATTACGAGGATTGCTTCTTGCCGGCCTTGGCCGCTGCCGCCAGGCATTCGAGGGCAAACTGTTCGGTGTAGGTCATCTGGATCGGCGTGGTTTCGCCTTTGACGGTTCTTTCGCCGTCGAGGATGTAGCGAATCCGCTTGTCGGTGACGCCGATTCGCTTGGCAATCCAGGAAGGCGTCTGACCGATCTGGCTGATCAGCTTGTCGGCATATTCAGTGCTCGGTTTGTAGAACTCGGCATTAGGTGTCATCAGGTTTCCAGTCAGAGGTGCGATGGGGCGTTATTGGCGCGACAGGGTGCGCGAATCGTTGCGCGCTGTCGCGGTATAAATGCAGTAAAGCAGAACGATACGGGCTGCCGGGGTGATAAAGTCCGCTTTTTCCCGATGAGTGAATGCAATGCGAATTCTGATGGCGGCGCTGGCCGTGACGTTGCTGGCCGGATGCGCCGGCTCGGCGATGAACGACGCCCGCACCAAGGCCCCGTACAAGACCCTGAACTCGGAAAAACCGGGAAAAGACGTCGCCCAGTGCGTACAGTTTTCCTGGCAGGACGAGGCCGTGTTCGGCGTCGATGCCGCTGCCTATCTGCAACCGGGGGAGAAGGGCGGCACGACCGTTTACACCCGTTCGGCGGAGTCCTTCGTCGACGTGACCACCGATGCCTCGGGCACGGTGTTGAGCTACTACGCACAGAAGGACGATTTCGTGGCCAAGCGCCGGTTGGCGGCGTTGGCGACTTGCCTGTGATCTGATGGCTAACGCAAGTCCCCTGTGGGCGCGGGTTTGCTCGCGAAGGCGGCTGTTCAGCAATATTGATGTCGACTGACCCACCGCTTTCGCGAGCAAGCCCGCTCCCACAGGGACTTGTGTGTGTCAGTAGCTCAGGCGCTTCTGGAAGAAGAAGTGCTTGTGGCCCGGCGGGTAATCGGCAATGTGCCCGATCTCGCTGTAGCCGCATTTCTTGTAGAACTCAGGTGCCTGGAATTCAAAGGTGTCGAGCCACAGCCCGACGCAATGCCGTTCCCGCGCCAGGTCTTCGGCCATCTGCATCAGTTTCGAACCCAGGCCCTGTCCCCGGGCCTGTTCCGGCACCACCAGCAAGTCGACGTACAGCCACTGGTAAAACAATCGGCCATGCAGGCCGCCGAGGATCTCGTCGTTGTCGTCGCGCACCAGCAAGGCGATGTGCTCAGGCACGTTACCTTCGGCCTTCGAGCCGTTGTAGGCGCGCAGCGGTTTGAGGATGGCCTGGCGTTGTTCATCCGTGGGGTTTGGCGACAGTTCGATACGCAGGTTCATGGCTATATCCATATGGCATTGAAGCCGCAGCCTATCCCGGTTGCAGCGATTGTTCCATCCCCGGAAAAGTTGAACCGTCGCCAACGCGCAGCTTGCTTGAGGGGGGCAAACGCTCTCCGTTTTCACTTAACATGTGGACCCTCAGACCAATAACAGGACGCGTTGTCATGTCGAACACAGCCGAGCGGGTCAACATCCTAGAGTCTCAGGTGTTGTCCCACGACTGGTACCTGCTCAAGAAAATCACCTTCGATTACCGCCGCAACAACGGCGAGTGGCAACGCCAGGTCCGGGAGGTCTACGACCGTGGCAATGGCGCGGCGATTCTCCTGTACAACCGCGAAAACAAAACCGTGGTACTGACCCGGCAATTTCGCCTGCCGGTATTCGTCAACGGTCACGACGGGCTGTTGATCGAAGTGGCTGCGGGGCTACTGGAAGGCGCGGCGCCTGAAGACCGCATTCGCGATGAAGCGGAGGAAGAGACGGGTTACCGCGTGCACCATGTGCAGAAGGTCTTCGAGGCGTACATGAGCCCCGGCTCGGTGACGGAAAAACTGCACTTCTTCATTGCCGAATACGATGCGAAGTCGAAAGTCAGCGATGGTGGTGGACTGGAGTCGGAAACCGAAGAACTGGAAGTGCTGGAGTGGGCGTTCGACGACGCGCTAGAAGCGTTTTACCGCGGCGAAATCTGCGACGCCAAGACCATCATGCTGTTGCAGTATGCGGCGATGAAAAACCTCTTCGTCCAAGCATGATCAAAAGCCTGGCAGGCGTGCGGTGCCGGGCCATTGCCCGTCTTCAAGGGTGAGCAAAAGCTCCTTCGCCTCAAGCCCGCCGGCAAACCCGGTGAGCTTGCCCGACGCGCCGATCACCCGATGACAGGGCGCCACGATCGAAATCGGGTTCTTGCCATTCGCCGCGCCCACCGCCCTGACCGCCGCCGGGTTGCCGATCTGTTCGGCGATCTGGCTGTAGCTGCGGGTCTCGCCGAACGGGATGGTCAGCAGCGCCGCCCAGACCTTCTTCTGAAATTCCGTGCCGGCAAAATCCAGTTCCAGTTCGAAGCGATCGCGGGTGCCGGAAAAATATTCGCGCAACTGCACAGCCGTGCGCACCAGGATCGGGTTGTCCGGGGCTTCACTCATCGGGCCGAGGCGCACCCGGCCGGGTTTGTCGTTTTCCCAGAGGATGGCCGTCAGTCGTGAACCGTTCGCGACCAGCTTCAACTGGCCCACGGGTGAAGCCACGGTGGTGCAGGTATAGGTCATGCCAGGGCTCGCGCAAAATTGCTGAACAGGCGTTAAGGATACTGCCTCGACGGGGAGGCGCAATACGTAATCCCGACCATACTTGGCAACGGCTTTTGAAACGTTTCCCTGTTTAATGACAAGAAGAGACCGACTCATGAAGTACGAACCTTTTGCCAAATCGCTGATTGCGACCTCATTGGCGCTCAGCTGCCTGACCGCCCACGCCGCCTCCGTGGCCCCGGCTACCGGGGAAAACGGCATGGTGGTCACGGCCCAGCACCTGGCCAGCCATGTGGGCGTGGATGTGCTCAAGAACGGCGGCAACGCCGTGGATGCGGCGGTCGCGGTCGGCTATGCGCTGGCGGTGGTGTACCCCGCGGCAGGCAACCTCGGCGGCGGTGGTTTCATGACCATTCAACTGGCGGACGGGCGCAAGACCTTCCTCGACTTTCGTGAAAAAGCACCGCTGGCCGCTACCGCCAACATGTATCTGGATAAGGAGGGCAACGTCGTCCCTGATCTGAGTACCCGTGGCCACCTGGCCGTGGGCGTGCCGGGCACCGTTTCGGGCATGGAACTGGCGCTGTCCAAATACGGCACCAAGCCGCGCAAGGAAATCATCGCCCCGGCCATCAAGCTGGCCGAAGACGGTTTCGTGCTGGAGCAGGGGGATGTCGATCTGCTGGACTACGCCACTGACATGTTCAAGAAGGACATCAAGGATTCCGGTTCGATCTTCCTCAGCAAGGGCGAGCCGATGCAGGTCGGCCAGAAACTGGTGCAAAAGGACCTGAGCAAGACCTTGCGGGAGATCTCCGAGAAAGGCGCCGACGGTTTCTATAAAGGCTGGGTGGCCGACGCCATCGTCACCTCGAGTCAGGCCAACAAGGGCATCATCACCCAGGCCGACCTCGACAAATACAAGACCCGCGAACTGGCACCCATCGAGTGCGACTACCGTGGCTATCACGTGGTTTCCGCACCGCCACCGAGTTCCGGCGGCGTGGTGATCTGCGAAATCATGAACATCCTCGAAGGCTATCCGATGAAGGACCTGGGCTATCACTCGGCCCAAGGCATGCACTATCAGATCGAAGCGATGCGCCACGCCTATGTGGACCGCAACAGTTACCTGGGCGACCCGGATTTCGTGAAGAACCCGATTGCCCATCTGCTGGATAAAAACTACGCGACCAAGCTGCGCGACGCGATCAAACCACAAAAAGCCGCGGTATCCAGCGAACTCAAGCCCGGCGTAGCGCCCCATGAAGGCAACAACACCACGCATTACTCCATCGTCGACAAGTGGGGCAACGCGGTGTCGGTGACCTACACCCTCAACGACTGGTTCGGTGCCGGCGTGATGGCGAGCAAGACCGGGGTCATCCTCAACGATGAAATGGACGATTTCACCTCGAAGATCGGCGTACCGAACATGTACGGCCTGGTGCAGGGCGAGGCCAACGCCATCGCGCCCGGCAAGGCGCCGCTGTCGTCCATGAGCCCGACCATTGTCACCAAGGATGGCAAAGTGGTGATGGTGGTCGGTACGCCGGGTGGCAGCCGCATCATCACCGCGACCTTGCTGACCATGCTCAACGTGATCGACTACGGCATGAACATCCAGGAAGCGGTGGATGCACCGCGCTTCCACCAGCAGTGGCTGCCGGAGGAAACCAACCTGGAAACCTTCACCACCAGCCCGGACACGGTGAAAATCCTCGAGAGCTGGGGTCACAAGTTCGCCGGTCCACAGGATGCCAACCACCTGGCGGCGATCCTGGTCGGCGCGCCATCCCTGGGTGGCAAGCCGGTCGGCAAGAACCGTTTCTACGGGGCGAACGACCCACGGCGTAACACCGGGTTGTCGCTGGGTTATTGAGGGTTGTGTCCGGAGGGGGAGGGGCTTATGTTCGTCCCCTGATCCATCGACAAATCAAGGAAGTAAATCATGACCACTGCGTTGTTAATCATCGACGTCCAACAGGCTTTGTGTTCCGGTGAGTACGAGTGCTTCGAGATTGGACGGGTCATCAACACCATCAATGACCTGTCTGCCCGGGCGCGCAAGGCGGGAGTGCCCGTGGTGCTGATCCAGCACGAAGAAGCGGACAGTCCCCTGGCGCATGGCGCTGCCGGCTGGCAACTGGCGGAAGGGCTGGAAACCTCGCCCAAGGACCACCGCGTGCGCAAGACCACCCCGGATTCGTTCTACCAGACCAACCTGCAAAAACTGTTGCCGAAAGAGGACTTCGAGCGCCTGGTCATCTGCGGCCTGCAGACCGATTACTGCGTCAACGCCACCGTGCGCCAGGCCCTGAAACTTGGCTACGACGTGGTGCTGGCGGGCGACGCGCATTCCACCGTCGACAACGGTAACCTGACCGCCGAAGACATCATTGCCGAGCACAACAAGGACCTGAAGCGCCTGACCGGTTCCGTGGCGCGGATCGATGTTATACCGGCCAAGGACATCCACTTCTGAAACCACAGTATTCCCCTGTGGGAGCGGCGGTGCGGCGATCCGACTTGCTCGCGAAAGCGGAGGGTCAGTCAACATCAATATTGACTGTAACGACGCCTTCGCGAGCAAGCCCGCTCCCACAGGGTTAGTAGGTGTACGCAAAATCTGCAAGCAACCGAAATCATTGTGGGAGCGGGCTTGCTCGCGAAAGCGGAGGGTCAGTCACATCAATATTGACTGTAACGACGTCTTCGCGAGCAAGTCGGATCGCCGCACCGCCGCTCACACAGGACCTACACCGCTCCGAAAATCTCCATCAGCTCATTCAGAAACGCACTCACCAGATCCCGCTGCCGCGCCGAATGCCGCACCGCCGCATGAAAGCTGACCTCATAGCGCAACAGGTCCGGGTTCAGCGGGTGTAACTGCCCCAGCTGTTCATGGCGGGTCGCGTAGTGCTGCGGCAGAAATCCCAGGTGCTGGCCGGACAGGATCAGCAGGGCTGCGCCGTCCATGCTGTCGGTGAGCACGGTCAAGCGCTCGATGGACGTGGGGGCCGGCATTTCCGGCAGCGGATGGCTCGGCCAGACCCAGTCGAACCCGCTGACATCTTCGCGAGTCAGTGCGCCGACCTTGCCGAACAGCGGATGCGAGGGCGCGCAATAAGCGATCTGGGTTTCCGGGAACAGCGGGAAATAATCGATGCTGGGCAAGCGATGCCAGAAGTAACCGATGGCCAGGTCGATATGGCCGTTGATGATTTTTTCTTCCAGCAGCGACGACGACAGCTCGGTGAAATGGAAGTACAGCCCCTCGTGCCGCGATCGCAGCCGGGCAATGGCCAAGCCGATTTTCCTGTTCGCCACCGGATCGATTTGCCCCAGCAGGCCGATGTTGATACTGCCCGAGACTTTGCGGTTGATGTGCTGCACCTCGACCCGGAAACCTTCGGCCGCCGCCAGCAAGCGTCGGGCCGCGTCGATGAACTGAGTGCCTTTGGGCGTTACCGAAAACCCGCCGCGCCCGCGTTCGCACAGACGGAAACCAACCCGCGCTTCCAGTGTCGCCAACTGCGCGCTGATCGTGGGTTGCGTGGTATTGAGCGCGGTTTGTGCCGCCGAGATGCCGCCCGCCTCGACGACGGTCAGAAATACCCGGATCAGGCGCAGATCCAGCTCCGTTACAGTTCCCAGCATGGGGGCTCCCGATTCTCGCTTACATAGGTGCTGATCTATGTGAAAAGTGTGCCTGCGATATTTTATTGCCCGAACTCACGCCCTACATTGCCGTGAAACCAGCGTCATCGTCAGATTTTTTATGGAGTTTCACCTGATCTGGACGTCGTAGCGAGCGCTGTACCCACAAAAATAACAAACAACAGCATAGGAACAATCGTATGTCAGGTTCCCCAGTGTCTGCGCACGCCGCCGAGGCGAGCGGCGGGTTGGCCATCGAAGGCCACTCCATCGACTACATCCCGGAAAACGAACGCCACGCCAAACTCAGCAGCCAAGGGCCTTTCTGGTTCCTGGGCAACTTCCACTTCTTCACCATTTCCATTGGTTTTGTCGGCCCGAGCCTCGGCCTGTCCGCGTTGTGGACCATGCTCGCCGGTGCCCTGGGCATTATGTTCGGCACCATTTTCATGGCGTTTCACGGTTCCCAGGGTCCGGAAATGGGCCTGCCGCAGATGATCCAGTCCCGCGCCCAGTTCGGCTATCGCGGGGTGATCCTGGCGTTGATGGCGACGATGTTTGTGTTCGTCGGTTTCAACGTGGTGAACATCTCGCTGATCATGAATGGCCTGGAGCATGTGTTTGGCATCGATCCGACCATCGTCGCCGTGGCCGTGGTGCTGATCGGCGCGCTGTTGTCGATCTACGGCCACGACCTGATGCACAAGGCCTTCAAGTGGGCCTTGCTGGCGACCTTGCCGCTGTACGCACTGGTGACCATTGCCCTGATGTTCGGCGCGGGCCAGGAAGGCGTCACGCCGGCGACCGACCTGGGCTTCAACTGGGTGGCCTTCGCCACGCTGTTCGCCATCGGCGCGAGCTACAACATTTCCTATGCACCCTACGTGTCCGACTATTCCCGTTACCTGCCGAAAAACACCAGCCGGGCGAAACTGATCGCCGCGGTGTTCATCGGCGCCTCGTTGTCCGGCAGCTGGATGATCGGCCTCGGCGCCTGGCTGGCGCAGGAGTTGAAAGCGGCGGATGCGCTGGTGGCGTTGAATCAGGTCGGCTCCTCGATGGTGCCGGGGCTGGGCAATCTGTTGGTGATCGTCTCGGTGGCGGGCTTCCTGCCGATCATCGCGCTCAACACCTACAGCGCCATGCTGACGCTGCTGACCGGCGTCGACTCGATCAGGAAAATCACCCCGACACCCCGCGCCCGTGTGCTGTCGATCAGTGTGATCAGCGTCATTCTGTTGACCTGCGTGCTGTCGATCAAAGGTGACGGCATCGCCCTGTTGAACACCTTCCTGGTGTTGTTGCTGTACTTCCTCGTGCCATGGACCGCCGTCAACCTGGTGGACTACTTCTTCGTGCGCAAGGGCCGCTATGCGATCCCGCATTTCTTCACGCCGAAGGGCATCTACGGCGCCTGGCAATTTCGCGGCATCGTCTCGTACCTGATCGGCTTCGCCGCCATGGTGCCGTTCTTCTACATATTCGATGCCGCCGCCGGCAAAGAGGTGTTTGTCGGCCCGCTGGCACGAGTGCTGGAAGGCGTGGACATCGCCTGGCTGGTGGGCCTGGTGGTGTCGGGGCTGACCTACTACCTGCTCAGCCGCTCGATTGACCTGGCCGCCGAACGCCGGGTGATCGACGCGCTGAGCGAGAGCGACATCGTCGCCATGACCCATTCATCTGCGGAGGCAGGGCGTTGAACAGCGTAAAAAATACCGTGGTCGCCTGTTGCCAACTGGCACCGAAAATCGGCGACCTGGCCCACAACCGCACGCTCACCGAGCGCGCGATTCGCCAGGCAGCCTTACAGGGCGCGCAAGTCGTGGTGCTGCCCGAACTGGTGCAGAGCGGCTATCTGTTTGCCGACCGCTTTGAGGCGCTGTCGCTGGCGGAAACCGTTGACGGTCCGACCATGCAACTGTGGCAGGCCCTGGCCCGTGAGCTGAACCTGGTGATCGTCGGCGGATTCTGCGAGCGCCTGCCCGGTGAAGAACTGGCCAACAGCGCGGCGATGATCGACGCCAATGGCCTGCGCGCGGTGTACCGCAAGGCGCATCTGTGGGATGCCGAGAAGGACATCTTCACGGCCGGCGATGCGCCACCTCCGGTGGTCGAAACGGTGCATGGACGCCTCGGCATGCTGATTTGCTACGACCTGGAGTTCCCCGAGTGGGTGCGCCTTCCGGCGCTGGCCGGGGCCGATCTGCTGTGTGCGCCGGTCAATTGGCCCGACGGTCCGCGGCCGCAAACCGAGCGCCCGGCCGAAGTGCTGCGGGTGCAGGCCAACGCCTCGGTCAATCGCATGTTCATCGCCGCCTGTGATCGCTATGGCCATGAGCGCGGGGTCGGCTGGGTCCAGGGCTCGGTCATCGTCGATGCCGACGGCTACCCGTTGGCCGGGCCGGCGGAGCAGGGTGGCGAGCAGATATTGCTGGCCACCCTGAACCTTGCCGAGGCGCGCAACAAGCGCATCAGTGCGCGCAATGACCTGCACCAGGACCGCAGGCCACAGCTGTACGGGTTGCACAGCACTTTGTAACCGTTGATGTCATTGCGTGCTGGACGCCCGTCACGGGCCTATGGCATCGTCGAAACCAAAGGCCATGCAGTGAACGGGATCGCAATGATGGGGGAGGGAAATAAAGTCGACGGTGACGCAACGATGGTCACGCTCAAGGCGTTCAATCATTGCGTATTGCACCTTGGCCGGCTGGCGCGGGAGAGCGGGGCGTCGCGATTCATCGCCGATGGCCTGCAGGCATTCGGTCAACTGGTGCCCTTCGCGTCTGCCTGGTGGGGCGAGATGTCGACCCCAGGCCCTGATGTTCCCCCTCAGAGCTGGATGCACGGCAGCATCAATCTCCCCGAATCCTTTGCCGCCGAATGGCATCCGGTGGCGGCAAACGATCAGTTCTCCCACGCCACGCTCAATCGTCCCGGTGAGGTGGTGCGCGACAATGGTTTCAACGACCCGTGCGAGGCGGTCAACGATTTCGCCCGGCGCTACGATCTCTACCACTTGATGAGCATCACCTATGAGCTGCCCGAAAGCGGCTTGATGTTTTTCGTCTGCCTCTACCGTGGCCTGGATGAACAGGCGTTCGAGGAGAACGAAGCCGAGCTGTTTTCGGCATTCTGCGATCACCTGTTCCAGCTGTGGCGGTTCCAGGTGCAGGACATGATCCGCTTCGACAGCGAAAACGGTGCGAGTGATTTTGGCGTCGCGCGCATGGACGGCAGCCTGTTGTATGTGGGCGCCAGGTTGTGCGCCGCCATTCAACGCGAATTACCCGGCTGGAGCGGTTCAATGCTGCCGGGTGAGGTGATCGCGCAACTGTCGAAGGCGCCCTGCGTGATCCGCCTGGGCCGCTGCGCCCTGACCCTGAGCCCCAACGCCGGACACGTCATCCTGTCCCTGGAAGCACCGTCGGGCGGGGACGGCCTGGCGCCACGGGAGCGCACGGCAGCGATGCTGTTCGCCGCCGGCCACTCCTACAAGGAAATCGCCAAAATGCTTGCCCTGAGCCCCGCGACCGTACGCACCTACCTGCGCAATTGCTACTTGCAGCTGGGTGTGAAAAGCAAGGTGGAACTGGGTTCGGCCCTGCGTTCGCCGGGTGCGCTGGCGGAGTCCGTGCGCCGGGATTAATCCCAGCCGTTTCAACTATTTGCCTCACCCCTCCTCATTTGCAGAGGTCCATTCGAACGCTGCGCCCTATAGGGTAGGCCCTGTCTATCAGGGGCTGGCGCAGTCGCTTTGGGCCGCTTCAAAACAATAAGAACAGGGGTGAGGCATTTGAGACTTTCCAGGCTTTTTGTCGCCGTGGCGGCGACGACGGCATTTTCCGGCATGGCGTTGGCGGCGACACCCGCCGACACGGTCATGCGCAATGGCTACGTCTACACCGTCGATGGCCAGAATTCCGTGCAGCAGGCCATTGCCATTTCGGGCGGCAAGATCGTCTATGTCGGCAGCGATGCCGGGGTCGACGCCTACATCGGCAAGCAAACCCAACTGATCGACCTGGCCGGGCGCATGCTGATGCCGGGCTTCGTCGATGCGCACATGCACCCGGGGGATGGCGGTCGGGCCATGACCTTGTGCGACCTGAAATACCAGACCATGACCCGCGCGCAGTTTCAGGCGAGCATCCAGGCCTGCCTCGATGCCGACAAGGACAAGGGCCCGGACGTGTGGCTGGAAGTCGGCAGCTGGGACCGCATGGGCATGACCGGGCTCGACGGCGACGCCGACAAATCGACCCTGGACGCACTCAAGACCAAGCGCCCGATCCAGGTGCGCTCCACCGACTTCCACACCGTGCTGACCAACTCTCGCGGCCTGGAACTGGCCGGGATCAACAAGAGCACCGCCGACCCCGAAGACGGCAAATACCGCCGCGACAGCGCGGGCAACCCGAACGGCATCTGTGAAGACGGCGCCGCCGAATCGTTGGCCGCCGTGGTGCCGCCTGCCACCGACGCGGAGAAACTCAATCAGGTTCGCGCAGCCCTCGACGCCATGCGCCAGCAAGGCATCACCAGTTTCATGGATGCGCTGTCCGGCCCGGAAAACGGCAAAGCCTTCACCAGCCTGCAAAAGTCCGGCGAACTGACCGCCCGGGCCTTGCTGGCGATCAAGCTGGACCCGGCCGCCGCTGCCGCCGACCCGGTGAAAACCATCGCCGAGGCCAAGGCCCTGGCCAGCACCTACGACCAGGGCGAAGTGCATGTCGCGCCAGGCGTGAACATGCGTCACGTCAAACTGTTCATGGACGGCATCATCAATGCCCCGGCGGACACCGGCGCCATGTTGACCCCGTACCTGCACAACAGCGGCACCGACAAGGCGCCGAAGTGGACACCGGGCAAGAACCTGGGCGAACTGTACTTCCCACCACAAGTGCTCAATCCGTTGTTGCTGCAAGCGGTCAAGGCCGGTTTCGATCCGCATCTGCACGCCACCGGCGAGCGCGCGGTGCGCGATGCACTGGACAGCGTGGCCTATGTGCGCAAGGAACTGCCCGCTCAAGACTTCCGCCCGGCCATCGCCCACGCCGAGTCTGTCGACCCTGCCGACTATTCGCGTTTCAAGGCACTGGACGTCACGGCCACCATGTCGTTTCAGTGGGCTCAGCAGGCACCGTCCACGGTCGACGGCACCAGTGATCACCTTGGTGCCGAGCGATTCGAACGCATGGAGCCATCGGGCAGCATCGCCCATGCCGGCGGCCGAGTGGCGTTTGGCAGCGATTGGCCGGTCGATCCCCTCGATGAGTTCCTTGCGCTGAAAGTCGGTGTCACCCGTTCCGGCGACCCGACCAATCCGCACAGCTATGGGCCGAAGTATGCCGGGCGACTCAATGCCGATCCGGCGCTGTCGCGAGCCGAAGCGCTGCGCAGCATCACCCTCAGTTCCGCCGAACAGCTGAAGCTGGACGCGGTGCTGGGTTCGGTCGAAGTCGGCAAGTTCGCTGACCTGATCGTGCTCGACAAGAACTTCATGCAGGTGCCCGAGGAGGAACTGGGCCGCAATGACGTGCTGCTGACGCTGGTCGGCGGCAAGGTCGTGTGGGCCAAGGCGCCGTTCCTGGGGCTTGCGCCACACGTGGTTTCCCAAGCGGTTACTTCCCGATCCGCCCCATAAAAACTAGAGAGCGTCCCGATGCGATTGATTCCAAACCTGTTGGCCGCCGCGCTGGCCTTGTCGTCGGTGCAGGCCATGGCCGCCGCTGACCTGGTGTTGTTCAACGGCAAGGTCTTTACCGCCGAACCCGGCCAGGCACTGGTGCAGGCTGTTGCGGTGCAAGACGGCAAGATTCTGAAAGTGGGCAGCGATGCCGAAATCAATGCCCTGGCCGATGCCAAGACCCAGCGCATCGACCTGGCGGGCAAAGTGTTGATGCCAGGCATGATCGACACCCACAGCCACCCGGTCTCGGGCGCTTTCGACAGCATGAAGGCCAACCTGCTGGACGAGGTCAAACCCTTGCCGGAACTGGAGCAATGGTTGATCGAAGAAGACAAGGCCGGACGTGCGCGGTCCGGCGATGTGATCAGCGTGGCCGGGGTCAGTTCGGCCTACTGGGAGAAGAGTCGTGAGCTCGGCAAGGTGTTCAACCAGGGACGCTGGGCCGATCAGCCCATCGTCTTCAGCGGCATCGACGGCCACACCGGTTGGGCCAACAACGCGATGCTCAAGCGCTTGAGCATCGATGCGGCACTGGTGAAAAGCCTGCCGGAGAAAGAGCGCAGCTTCATCGGCCATGAAGCGGACTTCACCCCGAACGGCTACTTCGCCGAATCTCGCTGGGATGTGGTGCGCAACGGTATTCCGGCGCCCAGCCCGGAGGCCATGCTCAAGGCCGCTCGTGAAGCGGTGAAGATCAACAATCAATTCGGCGTCACCGCCTGGATGGACGCGGCGGCGAACGGCGGCAGTGAAGATTCGCTGTTTGATTTCCATGCCACCGCGGAAAGTGTCGGCGTGCTGCCGCTGTACAAGGAGTTGGCGCAGAACGGCGAACTCAGTGCCCACGTCGCCGCGTTGATGGTCACCAACCCGAAGAGCAAACCCGCCGACCTGGAAGTGATCGCCACGGTGATGAAGCAATTCGAGGGCGTGCCTAACCTGACGTTCCCCGGCGTGAAGATATTTGTCGACGGTATTCTCGAGTTCCCGGGACAAACGGCGGCAGTCGTCGTGCCGTACAAGAACAGCCACAAGGACGGTCAACTGCTCACCGACCCGGCGCACTTCGGTGAACTGGTGGTGGCGGCGGAAAAACGCGGCTGGATCGTGCACATGCACGCCGTCGGCGACCGCGCGGTGCGTGAAGCGCTCAATGGCGTGGCGTATGCGCGCAAGCTCAGCCCGACGCCCGTGCCCCACAGCATCGCGCACCTGCAACTGGTCAACCCCAAGGAGTTTCCGCGCTTCAAGCAACTGGGCGTGATCGCCTCGATGCAACTGCTGTGGGCCACCGGCGAGTCCTACACCGTCGAACTGGTCAAACCCTACATCAGCGCCTTTGCCTACGGTTACCAGTATCCCGCGCGGTCCCTGCATAACGCCGGCGCGACGATTGCCGGTGGCAGCGACTGGCCGGTGTCGAGCGCCAACCCGTTCAACGCCATTGCCCAGGCCAGCACGCGCAAAGGTCCGTTGGGCGTACTCAATGCCAAGGAAAGCATCGATCGCCAGACCATGTTCTATGCCTACACCATCAACGCGGCAAAAACCCTGCGCCTGGATCAGCAGATCGGTTCGCTGGCACCGGGCAAGCAGGCCGACCTGATCATCCTCGACCGCGACGTGTTCAAGGTCAGCGATGACGACCTGTTCGAAACCAAAGTCCTCAACACCTTCTTCGCCGGCAAGCAGGTCTACGCCCCCGCGTCCTGACCTGCGTACACCCAGCACCTGCAAAAAAAACTGCCAGCCCCTCGTAGCGCGAGGGGCCTGGCATCGCCATGCCTGAAATTCCCCGTACGCCATAACAACAAGAGAACTGTATGAACGCACTTTCAGCATTGACCCTCGCAGCACTCGCACTGGCCCCCCTGACCAGTCAGGCCCTGACCCTCAACGATGATTTCAGCCTGGAGATGACCCTGGGCGTCGTCAGCGACTACCGCACCCGGGGCATCTCGCAGACCCTGGGCGATCCGGCAGTGCAGGGCGGTGCAACACTGCTGCACAGCAGCGGCCTGTACATCGGCGCCTGGACCTCCAACGTCGATTTCGGCGGCGGCTTCGACACCCGTCAGGAGCGTGAGTACTACGCCGGTTACTACTGGCAGGCCACGGACGCCATCAGCCTGGACCTGGGCTACATCAAGTACGACTACCCGAAAAACTCCGAATTCAACCTCAGCGAGGCGTACGCCGTTCTCGACCTGTACGGCGTGAAGCTGGGTGCCTATTACTCCAAGGACACGCCGAACTTCTTCGGCGAGGACCAGGACACCCTTTACACCTATGTGGGCTACAAAATCGATTTGCCGGCCGAAGTCGGCCTGGACCTGCGCTTTGGGCGCAACGATGTGAATGACCCCGCGTTCTGGTCCGCCAATGGCGATAGCCGTGAGTCTTACTACGAGTGGGAAGCCAAGTTGACCCGCGACTTCGTCGGCGTCACCTGGGGGCTGAGCTACGTCGACACCGACCTGTCGAAAAGCGAGTGCAGCAGTTGGTACGGCTATGACGACCTCTGTTCGGCGACAGTTGTAGCCAGCGCAACCAAGACCTTTTAAATTCCGTCCCTGACAACAAAAACAGTTCCACAAAGGAAACACCGTCATGAGTGCGCAACGCAGTCCCCTGATCGAGACCCGCTCGATCGATTTCATTCCCGAGGCTGAGCGACACGGCAGTCTCTACAGCCAGTTCACCCTGTGGCTCGGCGCCAACCTGCAAATCACCGCCATCGTCACCGGCGCCCTGGCCGTGGTGCTGGGCGGCGATGTGTTCTGGTCGCTGATCGGCTTGCTGATCGGGCAAGTGCTCGGCGGTGCCGTGGTGGCGCTGCACGCGGCACAAGGGCCGAAGCTCGGATTACCGCAGATGATCTCCAGCCGCGTGCAGTTCGGGGTATATGGCGCGGCGATCCCGATTGTCCTGGTGTGCCTGATGTACCTGGGTTTCAGCGCCACCGGCGCGGTGTTATCGGGGCAGGCGATCGCGCAGTTGATCAGTGTCAGCGACAGCACCGGCATCCTGATCTTCGCGGCGAGCATCGCGTTCCTGACGATCTTCGGCTATCGGGTGATTCACCTGGTCGGGCGGGTGACCAGCGTGCTGGGCATCATCGCCTTCGCCTACCTGTTCACCCGGTTGATGACCCTCAACGACATCGGCCTGCTGCTCGACAATCGTCATTTTGCCTGGAGCACCTTCCTGCTGGCGGTTTCGCTCTCGGCATCCTGGCAGATCGCCTTCGGCCCCTACGTGGCGGACTACTCGCGCTACCTGCCGAGCAAGACTTCGTCGTGGAAAACCTTCACCGCCGTGGGTCTTGGCACGGTGCTGGGGGCTCAGACTTCAATGGTGCTGGGGGTGTTCGCCGCCGCACTGGCCGGGGCGAATTTCCGTGGGCACGAAGTGGCGACCATTGTCGGCCTGGGCAGTAGCGGTGTGATCGCGTCCTTGCTGTACCTGAGTATTGTGTTCGGCAAGGTCACCGTGTCCACCCTCAACGCCTACGGCAGTTTCATGTGCATCGCCACCATCATCAGCGGTTTTCGTCGTCGCCTGGAAATCACCGCCCGCCAGCGCATGCTGTTTGTGCTGCTGATCGTCGCGGCGTCCACCGCGCTGGCATTGCTGGGGCAGTACTCGTTCCTCAACTCGTTCAAGTACTTCATCCTGTTTTTGCTGACGTTCTTCACCCCGTGGAGCGCGATCAACCTGGTGGATTACTACTTCATCAACAAGGAGCGTTACGACATTCCTGCATTGTCCGACCCGAATGGGCGCTACGGTCGCTGGAACGTGTTGGGGATCAGCGTGTACGTGATTGGCGTGTTGATCCAGTTGCCTTTTGTCGACACCCATTTCTACTCCGGGCCGATGGTTGCGCAACTGGGCGGCGTGGATATTTCATGGATCGTCGGGCTGCTGGTGCCGGGGGTGATCTATTACGCGCTGGCCAAGCCGTCGATGAGTGGCGTGGTGGTTGAGCGGGGGTAATGCCCGCATTTGTGGCGAGGGAGCTTGCTCCCGCTGGGTCGCGAAGCGGCCCCAAAAGATGGGACTGCTGCGCAGTCCAGCGGGAGCAAGCTCCCTCGCCACAGGGTCCAGCGTTGACTAGCGCTTTGGCAGTTTCCAGCGCTCGCGCAACTGCTCGTACTGCACTTCAGGCAGTTGCACCAGCACCGGGGATTTGCCCGGGTCCAGCCAGTCGAACAATCGCGCGATATCCGCCGGGTCCATGGCCGTACAGCCACGGGTAGGTGCCGTGGGGCCGCGCCAGATGTGGAAGAAAATGCACGAACCGGCAGCGGGAGAGGCCGGAGTGTTGTGCTGGATGACGATGCCTTGGCGGTACAGCTCATCCGAGCGGCGCATCCGTTCGGAGCTGCTCCAGTCCTTTTCCACAACCGCGCCGTCGACCAGTTCGTTGTAACGCGTGGATTGGCTGTCATCCACGCATTCGATGGTCGGCGTCAACGGTAGATAAGGCAGGCGGGTTTCGGCCGAAGGCGCGTAGCCGAACGCCGTGCCCAGCTTGAACATTCCTGCCGGTGCCTTGCCATCGCCTTCCTGTTTGACCGGTCCTTCAGGTTGCCCGATATCGAGCAGCCCCTTGCCCCAACCCATGCCGTTCTTGCCAAGAACGACTGCAAAGGGCGCTTCGAATTTCTGCAAGGTCTGCCCGTGCCGTTCATAGCGCTGGGCAGTACCCTGGATGTCATCCCAATTTTTACTGGTGACCACGATCAGTTGGTCGCTGTCGTCGAGTCCCTGAGCCATTGCGGCCAGCGGAAAAAACGCCACCAACAAGGTTCTGAGCAGAATGTTCATGGTGCAAGCGGCGTGATAGGGAAGTCCATGACGTCCGGCTTCTGCGGATTCCCGCTGTACGTGAAGTGCCACCACTCGGCGGAATAACCCACAAAGCCTTCCTTGGCCATGGCACTGGTCAGGCGCTGGCGATTGGCTTTGGCCGTGGCGTTGATCAGTGCCGAGTCGGTATGCGCCCGCTCATCGAAGCAATCGAAACCGGTGCCCATGTCGAGGGCGCCGTCGTGCCAGCGTTGGCCGTAAGGGGCGGTGCAATCCACTGGCGTGACCGAAGGCGTCCAAGTGTCGGCGGGCAGGGTGTCGGGGCCGGTCATCGTCAGGTCGACGGTGTTGCCCCGGGAATGATTGGACACCCTGGCCACATAACCCAGGCACCAGAAGTCCTGCTTGTCGACCCGTGGATAGAACTCGGTTTTCAGCGGGTCGCCAGGTTCGGTGGCGAAGCGGCCCATATCCCCCACCGCGCGGGTCGGGCGATAGCAGTCGAATACTTTCAAGCCATAGCCTTCGGCTTTCAGTGCGCTTTGCACTCGGGCTAACGCCTTCGCAGCGTCCTCCGACAGCAGACATTCCGCCGCCTGGTAGCCGTCGAGCGGGTGCCCAGTGAAGTTGTGCGCGCTGGCGTAGCGAATGTCCTGCTCGATGCCCGGGTCGACGCTGCGCACATACACCATGTGCCCTGGTTTCGACTCGTTGGCCATGCACGGCGTGGCAAGGCTCAGGCACAGCAACAACAGACAGGGTGAACGCGACATCGGAAACGGCTCCATGCATGACCAGTCATTCCATCATGGCTTGAAACCGTCCGTACCTCCATGAAGTTGTTGATCAGCGTGATAGGACGAACGCACCAGCGGCCCGGACGCCACGTTCTTGAAGCCCATGCGCGTACCTTCCTCGGCGAACCAGGCAAAGGTGTCCGGGTGCACGAAGCGCTGCACCGGCAAGTGGCTGCGCGAAGGTTGCAGGTATTGGCCGAGGGTCAGCATGTCGATGTCGTGCTCGCGCATGCGCTGCATGACCTCGATGACTTCCTCGTCGGTTTCGCCAAGACCCAGCATCAGGCCGGATTTGGTCGGCACATGGGGCACCGCTTGCTTGAATTTCTGCAGCAGGTCCAGCGACCACTCGAAGTCCGAACCCGGCCGCGCGGCCTTGTACAGGCGCGGTACGGTTTCCAGGTTGTGGTTGAACACATCCGGCGGCTCATTGGCGGTGATCGCCAGGGCCACGTCCATGCGCCCGCGATAATCCGGCACCAGGGTTTCCAGTTGAATGCCGGGCGACAGCTTGCGGATTTCCCGCAGGCAATCGACAAAGTGTTGGGCGCCGCCGTCGCGCAAGTCGTCGCGGTCCACCGAGGTGATCACCACGTACTTCAGGCGCAGCTCGGCGATGGCCACGGCCAGGTTCATCGGCTCGTTGGCGTCCAGCGGCTTGGGCCGGCCATGGCCGACATCGCAGAACGGACAGCGACGGGTGCAGATGTCGCCCATGATCATGAAGGTCGCGGTGCCACCGGAAAAACATTCACCGAGGTTCGGGCACGAAGCTTCTTCGCAGACGCTGTGCAGCTTGTGCTTGCGCAGCAGTTGCTTGATCCGGTCGACCTCGGGAGAGATCGGCATGCGCACGCGAATCCAGTCGGGTTTGCGCGGGAATTCATCCGTGGGAATGATCTTCACCGGGATCCGCGCGACCTTTTCCGCGCCGCGCAGTTTGGTGCCGACCTCTACTTTGGCCGGGCTCTTGCCGGTCGATTCGACAATGGCATTCATCGTTATTTCCTTGTGCAACAGCCGCAGAACCTGTGGGAGCGGGCTTGCTCGCGAAGGCGGCGTGCCAGTCAATACTGATGTCGACTGACACGGCCCCTTCGCGAGCAAGCCCGCTCCCACAAGGGGTTTTGTGTTGTGTGCTCAGTCGCGGTAGACCGGGAAGTCCGCGCACAGGGCGGCCGCCTGGCGCGCGACATTGGCCTCGATATCGGCATCGCCCAAGTGATCGAGGATGTCGCAGATCCATCCCGCCAACTCGATGCTCTGCGCTTCCTTGAAGCCACGACTGGTAATCGCCGGCGTACCAATGCGCAGGCCGGAGGTCACGAACGGCGATTGCGGATCGTTGGGCACGGCGTTCTTGTTCACGGTGATGCCGGCGCGACCGAGGGCGGCGTCGGCATCCTTGCCGGTCAAGCCCTGGCGGATCAGGCTGACCAGGAACAAGTGGTTGTCGGTGCCGCCGGACACTACGTCGTAACCGCGCTCGATGAAGACCTGCGCCATGGCCTGGGCGTTGCGGATCACTTGCGCCTGATAAGTCTTGAACGCTGGTTCCAGCGCTTCCTTGAAGCACACGGCCTTGGCGGCGATCACGTGCATCAGCGGGCCGCCCTGACCGCCGGGGAATACCGCGGCGTTGAGCTTTTTCTCAAGTTCAGGATTGGCCTTGGCCAGGATCAAACCGCCACGGGGACCGCGCAGGGTCTTGTGGGTGGTGGTGGTCACCACGTCGGCGTAGGGCAGCGGGTTCGGGTACAGACCGGTGGCTACCAGCCCGGCGACGTGGGCCATGTCGACGAAGAAATATGCGCCGACCTTGTCCGCGATCTGGCGGAAGCGCGGGAAGTCCAGGGTCTTTGAATAGGCCGAGAACCCGGCGATGATCATCTTCGGCTTGTGCTCGACCGCCAGGCGCTCGACTTCGTCGTAATCGATCAGGCCCGTGGCGGTGTCGATGCCGTACTGCACAGCGTTGTAGAGCTTGCCGGAAAAACTCACCTTGGCGCCGTGGGTCAGGTGACCGCCATGGGCCAGGCTCATGCCCAGCACGGTGTCGCCGGCTTGCAGCAACGCCAGATAAACTGCGGCGTTGGCCTGGCTGCCGGAGTGCGGCTGGACGTTGGCGTAATCGGCGCCGAACAGTTGCTTGGCGCGGTCGATGGCCAGTTGTTCGACTACATCGACGTGCTCGCAGCCGCCGTAGTAACGCTTGCCCGGATACCCTTCGGCGTACTTGTTGGTCAGGCCGCTGCCTTGTGCCTCCATCACCCGCTGGCTGGTGTAGTTTTCCGAGGCGATCAGTTCGATATGGTGTTCCTGCCGCGCATCCTCGGCGTTCATCGCCGCCAGCAGTTCGTCGTCGTAGCCTTTGATCTGGTCGTGCTTGCTGAACATGGTGTGGTCCTTTTTCGGATTCGGGAAATGCCCAAGGGGCTTCAAGCGTCGGCGTGTTCTGCGGTCAGGCGTTCATAGGCGTCTTGATCCAGTAGATCGCTCAACGCCAGGGCATCGACCGGTTTGAAGCGAAAGAACCAGCCTTCGCCCAATGGGTCTTCGTTGACCAGTTCCGGGGTGCTCTCCAGCGTCGCGTTGATCTCGACCACTTCCCCGTCCAGCGGCATGCCGATACTGCTGGCGGCCTTCACCGACTCCAGCACCGACACTTCAGCGCCGGCATCGAAGGCGCCCAGTTCAGGCACCTGAACGAACACCACATCCCCCAGCGCCTGCTGGGCAAACGCCGTGATGCCGACGGTGACCAGGCCATTGCTCTCGAGGCGCAACCATTCGTGATCGACGGTAAAACGCAATTGGCTCATATCAACTCCTTATTGTTTTAAGGCTCGTGGCGGGGCGACGAGCGAGGTTGGAGGAGTGATAGCAAGGGCGGTGCCAATGTTTTTTATTTGTTTTAAATCAATTGGTTGAAGTGATTTCGTGAGGCGCGGAGGATTTCGGCTGTATTGAAATGAATACAGGTAAACCGGGCTGTGGCCGCGGACGCCGTAATTGCGGGTGGGAAAGGTTTTGTCTTGATTTCGCTACGCTGTATCGATTTGCAGACGGTGAGCCCGGCAACAACACAGATCCCCTGTGGGAGCGGGCTTGCTCGCGAATGCAGTGTGTCATTCACCATCCATGTTGCCTGACACGACGCCTTCGCGAGCAAGCCCGCTCCCACATTTTTGACCGAGCCAGGTTCAGGGCTTGTTGGGAATGCCGTACTTGCGCAACCGAATCGCGATGGCGCTATGGGATGTCTGCAACCGCGCCGCCAGCAACCGACTGGACGGATAGCTGCGATAAAGCTGTTCCAGCAGGTTCTTCTCAAAGTCGCCAACCGCTTCTTCCAGGCTGCCGACTTCGCCGTCGTTCTGCCGCTCTACCGCCGTGCGCGCAATGTCGAGGTCGTCGATGTCCACCAGCGGATTTTCGCAAATCGCCGCCGCCCGGAAGATCACGTTTTGCAGTTGCCGCACGTTGCCCGGCCAGCGGTTGCCGAGCAGGGCGCTGAAGGTGCTCGGTGCCAAACGACACGTCGGTCGCTGGATCTGCGCGCAGGCCTGTTGCATGAAGTGATTGGCCATCAGCAGGATGTCGTGCCCGCGCTCGCGCAGCGGCGGCACTTGCAGGTTGAGCACGTTGAGGCGGTAGAACAGGTCTTCGCGAAAACGCCCTTCGGCGACCATTTTTTCCAGGTCGCGGTGGGTGGCGCTGAGCACCCGCACATTGACCCGAACCTCTTTGTCGCCACCGACCCGGCGGAAGCAGCCATCGCTCAAAAAGCGCAGCAATTTGGCTTGCAGATAGGGCGACATTTCCCCCACTTCATCGAGGAAAACCGTGCCCTGATCGGCCAGTTCCAGCAGGCCGAGCTTGCCGCCCCGTTGCGCGCCGGTGAAGGCGCCGGGGGCGTAGCCGAACAGCTCGCTTTCGGCCAGGCTCTCCGGCAGTGCCGCGCAGTTCAGGGCCAGAAACGGCGCGTCGTGTCGTGGGCTGATGGCATGGCAAGCACGGGCCACCAGTTCCTTGCCGGTGCCGGTTTCACCCTGGATCAGCAACGGCGCATCGAGGGCCGCCACCCGTTGCGCACGGGCCTTCAGCGCACGGATCGGCGGCGATTCGCCGAGCAGCGCATCGAAACCTTCGGCATGGTCATGGTGCAGCGCCGACAGGCGTTCACCAATGCGATTGGGTTGATACAGGGTGAGCAGGGCGCCGGCGTCGGTGATCGGCATCGCGTCGAGCAGCAGCGTCTGGCCGCCAAGGCTGACCTCGTGCATCGGCAGACGGAAATGCTGAGCGATCAAGGTGCGCTGCAAATCGGCATCGTCGAACAGCGCGGTCAGCGATTCACCGGCCGGTTCGCGGCCGCAGAGGGCGATCAGCGCCGGGTTGGCCAGCAGCACATGGCCGCGGTCATCCACCGCCAGCACCGGGTCGGAACTGGCTGCCAGCAACGCGTCCAGTTGCAGGCGCCGGCGTTGCCCCGGAAGGATGTCGACCATGGTCACCGCTTGCACGCCGCGCACGTCGAAAAGGGCTTCGCGCAATTCTTCGAGCACCTCGGCGCCCAGGGTCGGGGCGTCGATGTAAACGTTCGGCGGCACCATCTCCACGGCGTCCAGGTTGAAACTGCGACCACCGAGCAGGGCCAGCACTTCCTGGGTGATGCCGACGCGGTCGATGAAGGTGACGTGGATGCGCATGACGGGCCTGCAAGGTTGGCGAACCGAATCAGTATGCCCGGCAAAATTTGAATTTGGCGAGTGTCACATCACGGCTTGCCGGTTTTACGGGTGCTGGCGGCCAGGTCTTCAAGGAACGCCTGGAGGATCGGTGGCGGTGCCGTGCCGCGTCGGGTGATCACGTCGAACGGCGATTTCAAACGCAGACTCCCGGGGGCCAACTGGTGCATCTCGCCGCTCTTGACCCACTGGGCGGCGAAGTGCTCAGGCAGAAAGCCCAGGTAGGCGCCGGAAATGATCAGGATCGCCGTGGCTTCGATGTTGTCCACGGTGGCGGCCGCCTTGCTGACACCCAGGTGTTCGAGGTCGTATTGCTGCATGTAGCCGCGCACGACGATCCGCCCGGCAGCGACTTCTTCGAGCAGCTCCTCACCTTCGGCGTGGCTGCCGTACAACGGGTGACGCCGGCCGCAATACAAACCCAGGGCTTCCTGGTACAGCGGTGATTGCAGCAGGCCCGGCACATGGATCGGAAAGTGCCCGATGGCCAGGTGCAGGCGACCGTCGAGCACCCGCTCTTCGAGTTCCGCCGGGGTGCCGACGTACACGTTCAGGTGCACGTCATGGCCCCGTGAAACGAAGCGCTGGGTGGTGCGCGGGATCGGCGAGTCGGGGTCGGTGATCGTGGTGTCGATGATCCCCAGGTTGAGCTTGCCGCTGATGTGCTGCTTGAGCACGTCGGCGTCCATGCAGAAGTTTTCCACCGCCGACAGCAGGCGCTGGGTGGCTTCATGAATCGCCACCCCTTGTTCGGTCAGGCGAAAGCCGCTGCGCCCGCGCTGGCAGAGTTTGACCCCGAGGCGAGTTTCCAGATGGGTCATCTGTTCGCTGATGGTCGACTGCCCGGCATTGAGCGCCGCCTGCGCGGCCGAGAAACCGCCGCAGCGCACAATCGTGGCAAACACCCTGAGCAGTTTCAGGTCGACATCGTGCAGCTGGATCATCTTGGACCTCCGGCATGGGGATGCATCGGGAATACCGATATGAGTATCTGATGTTTAGCATTTTTTCCACGAAAACCTGCGCCCATAGTCTTTCCAACGGCGGTCGCCTTGCAGTCCGCCAAGCCGATAACAAGAAGTGGAGAGGCTAGAAATGTCGAACAACGGTTATGAATCCGGTCGCCTGAACCTGCCATTCGTGGGTCATTGCACCTTTGGCAAATCCCCGGTGTGCACCGATTGGGATGCACTGGATGCCGACGTCGCGGTGCTCGGCGTGCCCAACGACATGGGCACCCAGTGGCGCTCCGGCGCACGCTTCGGACCACGCGGGATTCGCGAAGCATCGACGCTGTTTTCCTTCGGCCACGCTGGCGCCTACGACCACGAAGATGACGTGATGTACCTCACCGCATCGGACGTACGCATGGTCGACGTCGGTGATGCCGACATCGTCCACACCGACATGGTCACCAGCAATAAGAACACCGAATACGCCGTGCGCAAGATCCTCGACGCTGGTGTCATGCCGGTGGTGCTCGGCGGCGATCACTCGGTACACGCGCCAGTGATCAAGGCCTTCGAAGGCCGCGGCCCGATCCACATCATCCACTTCGATGCGCACCTGGATTTCGTCGACGAACGCCACGGTGTGCGCTACGGCCACGGCAACCCGCTGCGCCGTGCCTCGGAAATGAACCACATTGTCGGCATGACCCAGATGGGCATTCGCAACGTGTCGTCGTCCAACCGCGACGACTACGAAGCAGCCCATGAAGCCGGCTCGAAAATCCTCTCGGTGCGTGACGTGCGTCGCCTTGGCGTCGAGGGTGTGCTGGCGCTGATCCCGCAGGACATCAACTACTACATCACCATCGACATCGACGGTTTCGACCCGTCCATCGCCCCCGGTACCGGCACCCCAAGCCACGGCGGCTTCCTCTACTACGAAGTGCTGGAAATCATCCAGGCCCTGGCCAAGCGTAGCAAAGGCAACATCGTCGGCATGGACCTGGTGGAAGTGGCGCCGGTCTACGACCCGACCGGCATGACCTCGATCCTCGCCGCGCAACTGCTGCTCAACAGCATCGGTTTCATCTTCCACGAACGGGGCAAGGTGCGGGCAGCTGCCGAGAGCGAAACCGCATCAGCCTGATCATCGAAACCAGTGACCCGGCAGGCTCTGACTGCCGGGCAGAGAGAACAAAAATGGACACGATCGTCAAAAGTTACCTGCAGAAATTCGGCGTCAGCGAAGCCACCCAGACCTTCCTCAGCAAGGTCCAGAAAATGTTCATCGGCGGCGCCTGGGTCGAAGCCAGCGACGGCCAGACTTCCGATGTGATCGAACCCTCGACCGAAGGCCTGATCACCCGCATTCCCATGGGCACCACCGATGACCTGGACCGCGCCGTGCAAGCCGCCCGCGCCCAGTTCGACGGCGGCGCCTGGCGCCAGGCCAAACCGGCCGAACGCGAGCGCATGATGCAGCGCCTGGCCGACCTGATCGAGCAGAACGCTGCGGAACTGGCGGAAATCGAATCCATCGACATGGGCAAATCGGTGGCCTTCGCCAAGGACGTGGACATCCAGGGCACCGTCGATACCTTGCGTTACTTCGCCGGCTGGGCTACCAAGCTGCACGGTCGTACCGTCGAACCCTCGCTGCCGGGCAACTACCTGGCCTATACCCGCAAGGAAGCGGTAGGCGTAGTCGGCGCCATCGTGCCGTGGAACTTCCCGCTGCAAACCATGGCCTGGAAGCTCGGCGCAGCGCTGGCGACCGGTTGCACCGTGGTGGTCAAGCCCGCCGAACTGACCTCGCTGTCGGCCCTGCGTTTCGCTGAACTGGTGCAGGAAGCGGGCATTCCGGATGGCGTGATCAACATCGTCACCGGGCGCGGCAGCGTGGTCGGTGCGGCCATGGCCACCCACCCGGGTATCGACAAACTGACCTTCACCGGCTCGACCCCGGTCGGCCAGACTGTCGGCCGCGCAGCGCTGGATGACATGAAGCGCCTGACCCTCGAACTCGGTGGTAAATCACCGGTCATCGTCTGCGCCGACGCCGACATCCCGGCCGCCGCCCAAGCAGTCGCCAACGGCGTGTTTTTCAACTCCGGACAGGTATGCGACGCCGGTACACGGGCCTATATTCATAGCAGTGTCTACGACGAATTCCTGCGTGAGCTGATCGCCTACACGCGCACCCTGAAAATGGCCCCGGGCCTGGACCCGGACTGCTTCATCGGCCCACTGGTTTCGGCCCTGCAAAAGCAGCGCGTGACCGAGTACATCGAAACCGGCAAGGCCGAAGGCGCCGAACTGGTCTACGGCGGCCAACCGGTCGATGGCCCTGGCTTCTTCGTCGAGCCGACCATCTTCGCCAATTGCCGCAACGACATGCGCATCGTCCAGGAAGAGATCTTCGGCCCGGTGCTGGTCACCGCACCGTTCGACGACGAGGAAGACGCGCTGGCCCTGGCCAACGACTCGCCTTACGGTCTGGCGGCCGCACTGTATTCCAACGACCTGGGCAAGGTGCACAGCCTGATTCCACGTCTGAAAGCAGGCTCGGTCTACGTCAACGCCCACGGCACCCTCGATCCGTCGATGCCGTTCGGTGGCTACAAGCAGTCCGGTTTCGGCAAGGACCTTGGCGCCGAGCAGCTCGACTACCTGCTCGAAACCAAGGCGGTGTGGATCACGCTGCCAAGCTGACGCCACCCCTTGTGGGAGCGGGCTTGCTCGCGAAGAGGCCGGCACATTCGACATCGATGTTGCCTGACCCACCGCTTTCGCGAGCAAGCCCGCTCCCACAGGTCTCGTACTAATGCTGAAGGCAATTGAGCCTTTGAAATTCGGGAACGGCAAGGACGCGCCCCGGGAGTCGTTCACCCGAAAGAACGCGGTTATCTCGTCATGATCTTCCAACAATAAGAGTCCATCATGAACACTAACGCCAAGTCCGCCACGAGCGTGTCCAGCCTCGACGAAAAATCCGTCGTCGAGGGGCATTCGATTGACTTCATCCCCGAGAACGAGCGCACTGACAAGCTGGCCAGTCAGGGCCCGTTCTGGTTCCTCGGCAATTTCACCTTCTTCACCATGACCATCGGCTTCGTTGGCCCAAGCGTCGGCCTGACTGCGCTCTGGACTACGCTGGCCGGCACGCTGGGCATCATGTTCGGCACGCTGTTCATGGCGTTCCACGGCTCCCAGGGCCCGCACCTTGGCCTGCCGCAGATGATCCAGTCCCGTGCGCAGTTCGGTTATCGCGGGGTGATCCTGGTGCTGCTGGCGACGCTGTTCGTGTTCGCCGGCTTCAACATCGTCAACCTGGTGCTGATGATGCAGGGGCTGCACACGCTGTTCGGGTTCAACCCGGCGGTGATCGCGGTGGCGGTGACCATACCGGCGGCGGTGCTGGCGATCCTCGGCCATGACTGGATGCACCGCAGCTTCAAATGGGCGTTGTACCTGTCATTGCCGCTGTATGGCCTGGTGACCGTGGCGGTGGTGATGGGCTGGGTGCCGGATGCGGTGCTGCCGGCACTCGCGGAAGGCGAAGTGGCCCGTGAGCCGCTGGGTTTCAACTGGACCGGTTTCATCGCGCAGTTTGCGGCGGCCGCCAGCTACAACATTGCCTACGCCCCGTACGTGTCGGACTATTCGCGCTACCTGCCGAAAAACACCTCCAGCGGCAAGCTGATCGCCGTGGTGTTCCTCGGGGCTTCGTTGTCCGGTGCGTGGATGATTTCCGTGGGTGGCTGGCTGGCCGATCACCTGCACTCCACTGACGTGCTGGTGGCCCTCGGGCAAGTCGGCAACACCGTGTCGCCGCTGGTGGGCACGGCGGTGGTGGTGGTCACCATCCTGGCATTCCTGCCGGTGATCGCGATGAACATCTACAGCGCCAAGCTGACCACGCTGACCTGCGTCGACTCGATCAAGCACATCGAACCCACCCGCAAGGCACGCATCCTGGCCATCGGCTTCGTGATCCTGCTGCAACTGGGCGTGGCCCTGAGCATCCAGAGTTCCGGCAAAGGCCTGTCGGTGCTGGGGATCTACCTGGTGGTGATGCTGTACTTCCTGGTGCCCTGGACCTCGGTCAACCTCACTGACTACTTCTTCGTGCGCAAGGGCCGCTACGCCATCCCGCACTTCTTCATGCCCCACGGCAACATCTACGGCAGCTGGGGACTGCGCGGCATCGCCGCCTATGCCATCGGCTTTATCTCGATGATCCCGTTCTTCTACATCTTCGACGGCGTTGAACAACGCGAGGTGTATGTCGGCCCGCTCGCCAAGGCGCTGGGCAGCATCGACATCGCCTGGCTGGTCGGGCTGATCGTGTCGGGCCTGGCGTACTACTGGCTGAGCCGCTCGATCGATCTGAAACGCGAAGAAGCGGTGATCCAGCAGATCGAGAAAAACTCCCCGCAATACACCACCGGCGACACGCTGACCCACAAACAGCAGCCACAGCCGGTGTTCACTGAATCGACGGTCGGGAGATAACTATGACCACGCAAAGAATGACCACGCAAAAATACGACTACATCATCATTGGCGCAGGCTCGGCAGGTTGTGTGTTGGCCAACCGCCTGAGCGAAGACCCGGCCACCTCGGTGCTGGTCCTGGAATTCGGCGGCAGTGACAAGAGCGTAGTGATCCAGATGCCGAGCGCATTCTCGATCCCGATGAACACCAAGAAGTACAACTGGCGCTACGAAACCGAGCCGGAGACCCACCTCAACGGCCGACGCATTCACTGCCCACGGGGCAAGGTGCTGGGCGGTTCGTCGTCGATCAACGGCCTGGTGTACATCCGTGGTCACGCGCTGGACTTTGACGAGTGGGAATCCCTGGGTGCCGAAGGCTGGGGCTATCGCAACTGCCTACCGTACTTCAAGCGTGCCGAGAGCTATGAGTCGGGTGGCGACAGCTATCGCGGGCAGACCGGGCCGCTGCATACCACCAACGGCAACCACATGAAAAACCCACTGTACGGTGCCTGGGTCGAAGCCGGTGCGGAGGCGGGCTACATCAAGACCGAAGACTGCAACGGCTACATGCAGGAAGGTTTCGGCGCCATGCACATGACCGTGAAGAACGGCGTGCGCTGCTCCACGGCCAACGCCTACCTGCGCCCGGCCATGGGCCGTCCGAACCTGACAGTGATCACCCATGCGATGACGCGCCAGATCATTCTTGAAGGCAAGCGTGCGGTGGGGGTCATGTATGACCACGGTGGCCAGACCCACCAGGTGTATTGCAACCGTGAAGTGCTGATCTCGTCGGGGCCAATCGGCTCGCCGCACCTGCTGCAACGCTCGGGCATTGGCCCGGCGGACGTCCTGCGCAAGGCCGGGATCGGCGTACGCCATGAGCTGCCGGGCGTAGGGGAGAACCTGCAGGATCACGCCGAGGTGTACATCCAGTTCGGCTGCAAGGAGCCGGTGACCCTCAACAACAAGATGGACCCGCTGAGCAAACTGATGATCGGTCTGCGCTGGCTGCTGTTCAAGGACGGCCTGGGCGCCACCAACCACTTCGAGGCTGGTGGTTTCATCCGCTCCGAGAAGGGCCTGCGCTGGCCGGACATCCAGTTCCACTTCCTGCCGGCGGCGATGCGCTACGACGGCAACAAGCCGATCAAGGGCCATGGCTTCATGGTGCTGACCGGGCCGAACAAACCGAAAAGCCGTGGTTATGTGCGCGTGCGCTCGGCCGATCCGTATGAGCATCCGGAAATCCGCTTCAACTACCTGGAGCGGGAAGAGGACCGCGAAGGCTTCCGCCGCTGCATTCGCCTGACCCGCGAGATCATCGGCCAGAAAGCCATGGACCGCTTCCGCGACGGCGAAATCGCCCCGGGCGCGCAGGTGACCAGCGATGAAGACCTCGACGCCTTCGTGCGCGACAACCTGGAAAGCACCTACCATCCTTGCGGTTCGTGCCGCATGGGCGAGGACGACATGGCGGTGGTCGATTCCGAATTGCGCGTGCGTGGCATCGCCGGTCTGCGGGTGATCGATTCGTCGGTGTTCCCGACCGAGCCGAACGGCAACCTGAATGCTCCGACTATTATGCTCGCCGAGCGGGCGTCCGATCTGGTGCGTGGCGCGCAGATGTTGCCGTCAGCGGATGTGCCAGTGGGGCTGGTGGAGGGCTGGGAGAGCAGCCAGCGTACTTCGCTGCCAGGCCGCAACGTGCGGGTCTGACGGCAACCCGCAATCCAATGTGGAAATCCAATGTGGGAGCGGGCTTGCTCGCGAAGAGGCCGTGTCATTCAACATTTATGTCGACTGACACGGCCTCTTCGCGAGCAAGCCCGCTCCCACAGGGGGCGTAGCACTTCCAAAAAATACCGTCTCCGTTCCATTCCCATTGCTAGTCTGTAATTCCTTGAGACCGCAATGGAGCACCCTCATGGCTATTCAGGCCCTGCGCGCCGACGCATCGCACATCGACCAGATCGCCCCTTTGTTTGACGCCTACCGGATGTTCTACAAGCAGCCGTCGAACCTTGCGCAATCGCGCGCCTTCATCGCCGAGCGACTCGCCCGGGATGAATCGGTGATTTTTTTTGCCCAGGACACCGACGGTGAAAACCTCGGCTTCGTCCAGCTGTTCCCGACCTTTTCCTCGATCGATGCCCATCGCACCTGGCTGCTCGGTGATCTGTTCACCACGCCCGCCGCCCGGGGCAAAGGCGTCGGCACACTGCTGATGAACACCGCCCGGGATTTTGCGAAGCTGGCCGGTGGCAAAGGCATGACCCTGGAAACCGCCACCGACAACCTCACCGCCCAGCGCCTGTATGAATCCCTGGGCTGGGTGCGCGACCCCGGTTACTACACCTATTGCCTGGATCTGAAAAAAGACTGACTCAGCGATCCAGTCAGCCAAACACCGGCCGCATGAACGAACGCTCGTAGCTGAGGATGAATTTCCTCTCTTCGGCGTACTTGAACGCGGCGATGCACTCTGGATCGTTCATCGACTGCTGCCGGTAATGTTCGTACTCGGCCAGGCTGGGGAAGGTGAACAGCGCCAGGGCGATGTTGTTGGCGCCCTCCGACGGCAAAAAGTAGCCGTGGTGCTGGCCGCCGAACTTTTCCACCAGGGGAATCCACAACTTGCCGTAGTGCTCGAACGCGTCGAGCTGGTAGGGATCGAGCACGTATTTCAGGTAGCAGGTCACCATTGTTTCGTTCCTTGATCAGGTTTTGAGGGCAGTCGCCACTGTAATCAACCGTGGGCGCCCGGCACAGCCGCTTGTTCGACATTGACCGGTAAGTTTGCGCCAGAGGCATGCGCTGACGCCGCCGCACTATTGGTTCAGTCAATAGTCACCATCAAGAATCGCAAGTTCTGTTTTTTGCGCAAAGGCGGAAAATTGCCGGCATTGAACACGCTGCTCAAGGAAACTGCGCGATGAAAATCTTGACCCGACTGGCTGTGATTGCCCTGTTGTTGGGCAGCGTTGCATCCACCGCATCGGCCTTTGCCGAAGACGCACGCACCTGCCATCTGCCGCCCATCACCGCTGGCCAGGGCGGGCTGCAATACGGGCAGACGGTCGGGGTGCTGTACAGCGAAAACACCGTGGAAAACCTGCAATACCTTGAGCAATACCACTCGGTGGCCGTCAACGGTGCGAAGAACGCACTGGATGCGCGGATTCGCCAGGCGTTCGTCAACAGCTCCGATCCGGACCTGGCCATCGACTGGCTGATGGGTTCGCTGCACCACACCTTTGTGTCGGTGACGGTCTACGACAATCTCGATGCCCTGGTGCAGGCCCACCCCGATGTGGTGGTGATGCTCGATACCCATAACCAATTGCTGACCCAGCGTAACGACCGGGTCGAGGCGCGTTTCGCCGCGCGGTTCTACGACGCCAACCTGCAATACATCGGCAAGGCCGAAGGCGCGGTGGAAAAACAACTGCCGTCGGTGTGGGTGCATGACAAGGCCGCGCCCGAGATCGCCGCGCAAATCGAACAGCAACGCGACCTGCAACTGAGCGCGCTGAAACAGTTCGATGCGTCGCTGAAGGCGCTGGTAACCGCCGGATTGACCGCAGCAACAAATTAATAAGCCCGACGCCCATTGAGCGGCGGGCAAGCCGATCCACCGTGGATTTCTATTCAGGACCTGATACATGCGCACTGTTTTTGCCCCGAGCCTGGTATTCGCTTCGCTGCTGCTGGCCGGTTGTGCCACGCCGAACAATCCGACCATGACCCTGCAGACCAGCAAGTCGCCCGAGGAGTACACCCATTGCGTGGTGCCGAAGTTGCAGCACGATGCGCTCAACCCAACGGTGTCGCAGACCCAGCGCAGCTACCGCATCGTCATCCCGAGCAAAGTGGCGGCGGACAATGTGCTGGAAACCTATAAAGCCTCGAGCGGCGGCAAGGTGTTCCTGTACGAGCGCAAGCTGCTGGCCTCGGCGTTCGTGCCGTCGACGTTCGAGCGTGCGGCGCAGGAGTGTTTGTAAGGGCAATTCCAGGCAAAAAAAAGCTGCCGGGACTGGCAGCAGAAAGTTAAAGCACGCATTGGATGGACTGAGTATGGCGCCCGGTTCATGACGATTCGATGACGAATGAACAATTGTGGCGAAAGTCAGATCTCCAGGCGGTGTCATCCGGGTGTCATCGAAGTAATGGCAAGATCCTCGCAATCCGTCTTGAGTGCCCGACGGCCGCCAGTCCGCCGGCAGATGAATGTGCAAGGAACCCCCTATGAAAGACGCCCCGCTGTTTGCCGCCATCGACCTGGGCTCCAATGCGTTTCGCCTGATGATTGGCCAGTCGGTGAGACGGAACCAGCAGATGGTCATCCAGGAAGTGAAGACCCTGCGTGAGCCGGTCCGTCTGGCCGAAGGCTTGCAAGGCGGGGCGCTTGATGAATTGGCGCTGGACCGTGGCTGGCAGGCGCTGGCGCGATTCGGCAAGAAACTGCGCGGTTTCGAGGCCGGGCGCGTGCGGGCGGTGGCCACCAGCGCGGTACGCGAAGCGGACAACGCGCCGCTGTTCCTGGCCAGTGCCGAACGGCATCTGGGCTTTCGCATCGACGTCATTTCCGGTCACGAAGAGGCGCAACTGGTCTACGCCGGCGTGGCCCACACCTTGCCGGCGCAAACCACGCGGCTGGTGGTGGATATCGGCGGCGGCTCCACGGAGATGATCATCGGCCGTGGTGATCAGTTGCTGGTCACCGAGAGCATTGCCATCGGCAGCGGCACCTTCGGTGCGCGTTACTTCCACGGCGGGCGGATCGTGGCCGAAGCGCTGCTGGAGGCCGAACGCGCGGCCACCGTGCAATTCGAACGCATTGCCCGGCGTTACCGCGCCATGGGCTGGCAGCAGGCGGTCGGTTCTTCCGGGACAGCGCGGATGTTGGCCAAGGTGCTCAAGGCCAATGGCTTGAATGATGACGGCCAAAGCGGCATCACCTACGGCGGCCTGTTGCGCTTGTCGTTGCGCCTGCTGGAGGTCAAACATGTGAAACACCTCAAGTTGGCCGGTTTGCCCACCCATCGCCTGAGCATTCTGCCCGGCGGTCTGGTGGTGATGCTGGCCGCGTTCAAAGTGTTCGGGATCACGCATATGATTGCGTCAGAACCGGGTTTGCGGTTCGGCGTGCTGCATGGATTGATGAGCAAACACTAAAACACCCAGCCAGCAGAGGTAAAACCATGACCGACCCCCGTCGCGTGCTGTTCGTCTGCGCCCGAAACGATGTCCGCTCCCCCATGGCCGAAGCCCTGTTGCGCCACATCGATCCTGCCGATTTCCAGGCCTTCAGCGCCGGGCTCGAGGCCACCGAGATCGACCCGCGCACGTTCGAATCCCTGGATCACATCGGTGTCGATGCCAGCGGCTTGCGCAGCAAGTCTCTCGAGGATTTCGAAGGCCAGGCGTTCGACTACGTCATCACCCTGTGCGACAAGTCCTCCGAAGAGGCCGCGCGCATGCCGTTTACCGCTGAAGTGATGGTCTGGAGCTTCGAAGACCCGACCACCAGCGAAAGGCACGACCCGTTCCGCCATACCCTCCAGGAAATCGGCGACCGCATCAAAATGTTCGTCACCGTGAAAACCCGCCCTGTGCCCCAGGCGCCGTCAGTCAGCGATTCCTGAAAACCTTCGAACACCGTCTACCCTCATCGGTCACAACCATCATGATGAGGGTCGAAACGGTGATGAAAACGGACAAGGTTGACTCAAACGAAGCCTCGGTGCTGATCGACGAACGAATCCGGGAACTGGCCGATTGGCGCGGCGAAACCCTGGCCCACGTCCGCAAGATCATCCGCCAGGCCGACCCAGAAGTGATAGAAGAGTGGAAGTGGGGTGTGCCGGTGTGGTCCCATGCCGGCATCATTTGCACCGGCGAGACCTACAAGCAAGTGGTGAAGATGACCTTCGCCAAGGGCGCTTCACTGGATGATCCGTCGAAGCTGTTCAATGCCAGCCTTGAAGGCAATACCCGGCGTGCCATCGATATTCGCGAAGGGGAGCAAATCGATGAAAAGGCATTGGCGTCGTTGATTAATGCAGCCATTGAACTCAATACCTCGCGAACCCCGTTCAAAAAGTAAGCCATGCACAAGTCCCTATGGGAGCGGGCTTGCTCGCGAAGAGGCCTTCACATTCAACATCGTAGGTGGCTGGACTACTGCTTTCGCGAGCAAGCCCGCTCCCACATTTTGATTGGCGTCGAACATAGATCCAGCATGCAGTGAAGGACCCCTATGGGAGCGGGCTTGCTCGCGAAGAGGCCTTCACATTCAACATCGTAGGTGGCTGGACTACTGCTTTCGCGAGCAAGCCCGCTCCCACATTTTGATTGGCGTCGAACATAGATCCAGCATGCAGTGAAGGACCCCTGTGGGAGCGGGCTTGCTCGCGAAGAGGCCTTCACATTCAACATCGTAGGTGGCTGGACTACCGCTTTCGCGAGCAAGCCCGCTCCCACATTTTGATTGGCGTCGAACATAGATCCAGCATGCAGTGAAGGACCCCTGTGGGAGCGGGCTTGCTCGCGAAGAGGCCTTCACATTCAACATCGTAGGTAGCTGGACTACCGCTTTCGCGAGCAAGCCCGCTCCCACAGGGATTGCGTCCATTTGACCACTTGGGATATCCCCGGCCTGCATGTTCCAATAGCCATCCGGCAACACCCGACTGGAAACGGAACATGAAGAAAATCGCCGCCCTGACCCTCGCCCTGGCGCTCACCGCTGGCCTGTTCAGCATGCCCACCCTTGCTGCGGGCGATGTCCAGGCCGGGGAGAAAGTGTACAAGCGCCTCTGCAGCGGCTGCCATCAGATCGGCGAATCGGCTCGCGCCTTCTTTGGCCCGCAGCTCAATGGCGTGATCGGTCGCCACTCCGCCGTCACCACGGACTACGTGTATTCCGACGCGATGAAGTCCGCCAACCTGGTCTGGAACCGCGAAACCCTGATCGCCTACCTCGAAGCGCCGAAGAAAGTCGTGCCCGGCACCCGCATGATTTTCTGGGGCCTCAGCGACCCGGAAAAAATCGAAGACCTGCTGGCCTACCTGCAAACCTTCCCGGAGCAATGATCACGTCGTGGTCTGCTGCTCGGCCGCCAGGTTGTCGACCAGCCACTCGGTGAAGGCCCGCGCCATCGCAATGTTTTCGCTGTCACGGTGGGTCAGCAGCGCCCAGTTCGGGCCGCGGATGGTTTGCTCCACCATCGGCTGCAACAGCCCGGTGGCCCGCGCCTGCCGACTCAGCAACTGGCTAACCAGCGCAATGCCCAGCCCGGTGCAGGCCGCGTCCAGCAGCAAACCCGGATCGGAAAAATTCAGCCCCTGATCCATCTGCCCCACATCGATTCCCGATTCCACCGCCCAGTGGCTCCAGTCCATTTCCCGTTCGCCATGCAAAGTGGTGCGCTGTTCCACCGGCACGGCCAACAGGCTCGGGTGGCACGCCGGATAGAGGCGGTCGGTGTGCAGCACCCTGAAACTGCATTCGGCCTGGGAGCCGATGTCGTCGCGCACCGCCAGGTCGATGGTCTGGCTGGCCATGTCCGGCACTTCATCGGTGCTGAAAATCCACAGGTCGACCTGTGGATGCTGGCGACGGAAATCCCCCAGGCGCGGCAACAGCCAGTGCCGGGCAAACGCCGGGGTGGTGTTGAGCACCAGTTGATTGGGTTTCTGGTATTGCCCCAACCGGCGAATGCCCACCGCCAATTGCTGCAGCAACGCCTGGGTGGTGCTCAGCAGATCGTGCCCGGCATCGGTCAGGCTGACGCTGCGCCCGCTGCGATGGAACAGCGGTTGTTCCAGGTAGGCCTCAAGGCTGCGGATCTGCTGGCTGATCGCCGATTGGGTGAGGTGCAACTCATCGGCAGCCTTGTGAAAACTGCCCAGCCGGGCGGCGGATTCGAAGCCGCGCAGGGTGCTCAGGGGCGGCCAGTGTTTGAGCATATCGATAAGCTCCTCTAATCAGTTATCTGCAAAATCCATCGTTTGTTTGCCCGTTTTTCCAGCCGTAGCATGCATGCCAAGACCGCCAAGGCCGTTTTCATTGAACACAATGACTTAACTCAGAGGTGCTTGTCATGCAACAGAACGAAATTCAAAACAGCGCTTGGACGATGCCGGCCGAGTGGGTCACCCACGCCGCCACCTGGATGGTCTGGCCGCACAACAAGAGCCTTTGGGAGTCAGGCTGGCGGGTGACACTGCCACAGGTTCAAGAAGACTTCGCCCGGGTGGCCAACGCCATCGCCCGCTTCGAACCGGTGAAGCTGGTGGTCGATCCTTCAGCCGTCGCCAGCGCCAAGGCCTTGTGCGGGCCGAACATCGAGTTGATCGAACTGGCGGTCAACGACAGCTGGTGCCGCGACTCCGGCCCGAGCTTCGTCTGCCACCCGCAGCAAGGCCTGGCCGGTGTGAGCTGGCGCTTCAACGCATGGGGCGGCAAGTCGGCCCACGATCTGGACGAAAGCCTGGCCCGTCGCGCGCTCAATCATTTGGGGCTGGAGTGTTTCGGCACGGCACTGAGCAATGAGGGCGGCGCGATTCATGTGGACGGCGAGGGCACGCTGATCACCACCGAGTCGGTTTTGCTCAACCCCAACCGCAACCCGGGCGTGACCAAGGCCGAGATCGAAGAGATCTTCACCCGCCTGCTGGGTGTGAAGAAAACCATCTGGCTGCCGGGCGATCCGGACTACGTAACCGGCGACATGACCGACGGCCACGTCGACGGCGTGTGCGCTTTCGCTCGTCCCGGCGTGTTGCTGGTGGACGCCACCCACGACCAGAGTTCTGTGTACGCCGCAGTCGCACGGGAAAACCGTCGCGCCCTTGAGCTGGTCACCGATGCCCAAGGCCGCAAGTTCGAGCTGATCGAACTCTATGAAGCCTCCGATGCGGTGGACACCGAGGCTGAAGTGTTCTGCGCCTCGTACACCAACTTCTACATAGCCAACGGCGCGATCATCATGCCGGCGTATGGCATCGATGCCGACAAGGTCGCTGCCGAAGTGCTGGCGCAGGCGTTCCCCGGACGCGAGGTGGTACCGGTGCGGATCAACCATCTGGCCCATGGCGGCGGCGGTGTGCATTGCATCACCCAGCAACAGCCGGCCTGGCCGGTGCGGGGTTGATGCCATGACACTGCTGACCATCGCCACCACCCAGATGCCCTGCACCTGGGACCTCAAACACAACCTCGACCAGGCCGAGCAACTGGTTCGCGAGGCCGCGGCCAAGGGCGCGCAGGTCATCCTGTTGCAGGAGCTGTTCGCCACGCCGTACTTCTGCATCGAGCAACACCACAAACACCTGGCACTGGCCGAGGAGTATCGCGACAGCCACGTGCTCCAGCGCTTTGCCGCATTGGCCAAAGAGTTGGGCGTGGTGCTGCCGCTGAGCTGGTACGAGAAGGCCGGCAATGCCTACTTCAATTCACTGAGCGTGGCCGACGCCGACGGGCGCCTGTTGGGCGTGTACCGCAAGACCCACATCCCCAACGCCATCGGCTATCAGGAGAAGGAATACTTCAGCCCCGGCGACAGCGGGTTCCGGGTCTGGGACACCGCGTTCGGGCGCATCGGCCTGGGCATCTGCTGGGACCAGTGGTTCCCCGAAACCGCTCGCTGCCTGGCCTTGATGGGCGCCGAAGTGCTGCTGTTCCCGACCGCCATCGGCTCCGAACCGGGCTGCGCCACACTCGATTCCCGGGATCACTGGCAAATGACCATGCGCGGCCACGCCGCCGCCAACCTGCTGCCGGTGGTGGCGGCCAACCGTGTCGGCCGGGAAGCGGCGACCACCGACCCGGCCCTGCAAATGAGCTTCTACGGCTCGTCGTTCATCTGCAATCACAAGGGCAAGTTGCTCGCCGAAGCCGACCGTGACAGCACCGGCGTGCTGGTCCACAGCCTGGACCTGGCGGCCATGCGCGAAGACCGCCTGACCTGGGGCATCTACCGTGACCGCCGCCCGGACATGTACGGCGCCTTGTTGACCCAGGACGGTCGTCAGATCCATTCACGCTGGGCAACCCAAGGGGTGTGACATGAACACGATCAACAAGCTGTGCCTGGCCATGGGGCTGGCGCTGAGCTGTGCGGTGCCTGCGTTGCACGCCGAGGAGAAAACCCTGCGGCTGTACAACTGGGCTGATTATTTTGCCGAAGACACCCTCAGTAAATTCACCGCCGAAACCGGGATCAAAGTGATCTACGACGTCATGGAAGGCAGTGAAACCCTTGAGGCCAAGATGTTGGCCGGCGGCAGCGGTTACGACCTGATCTTCCCTGGCGACACCGTGGCTGAACGCTTGATGCGCGCTGGCAGCCTGCAACCGCTGGCTCAGTCAAAAATCGCTGCGATGGCTGATATTGAGCCCGGGTTGCAGAAACTGCGCTCGCGTTATGAATATTCGAGCAAAGCGACGGTGCCATACACCTGGGGCACCATCGGCCTGACCTACAACGCCGAGCAAATCGCCAAGCGTGAACCGGACGCACCGGTCAATAGCCTGGACATGCTGTTCAAGCCGGAACTGGCGGCGAAGTTCGCTGACTGCGGCATCTCGATGATCGACTCGCCGGACGAAGTGCTGGCGGTGGTGCTCAACTACCTCGGCCGCGACCCGCGCAGCGCCAAACCGGCGGACCTGGCGGCGGCCAGTGACCTGCTGATGAAGTTGCGGCCGTACATTCGCAAGTTCCAGTCGCAACCGGTGACCGACCTGGTCAACGGCAACCTGTGCGTGTCCCTGGGCTACAGCGGCGACATGACCCAGGCGCAACGTACGTCTGACAGCGCCGGCAAGAAAAGCACCTTCCACTACCGCATTCCCCGGGAAGGCACCACGGTGTGGATGGACACCATGGCCATTCCCGTCGACGCCCGGCACCCGGAGTACGCCTACGCCTTCATCAACTTCGTGATGCGCCCGCAGAACATGGCGGCCATCAGCAACTTCACCGGCTACCCGACCTCCAACGCCAAGGCACGCCCGGATGTCGATGCCGCGATGCGCAACAACCCGGATATCTACCTCGATGAAGCCACCTACGCACGGCTGATTCCCGGCAAGGACATTCCCCAGGCCGACATGCGGGCACGCATGCGCACCTGGACCAAATTCAAGACCGCTACAGTCAAATGATCACCGGCCGGCCCGAGGGCCGGCCAAACCTCGATTTCAGGAAAACACATGCCGACACGTCGAACATTCATCAAGCAGGTATCGATCGCCGCCGGGCTGGGTGCGGTGGCGTCCATGGGATTGGGCTTTGCCGGCCTGGCGGTGCGAGCGGCCGGTGAAGGCAAGTGGTACATGCCCGATGAAGGGGACAAACACCAGCGGGCTTTCATCGCCTTCGGCGCACAGGCCGCGATCTGGGAGGACTTCACGCCCCACGTGCAAGACGCCCTTGGCCGGATCGCCCGCGCGATAGCCGAATACGAGCCGGTCACCGTGTTCTGTCGCCAGAGCGAAAGACGCCTGGCCGAAAGCAAATGCGGCAGCCACAACACCACCTTCGTGATCACCGAACTGGACGACATCTGGATGCGCGACATCGGCGCCAATTTTGTCGTCGATGGCAACGGCGGTCTCGGCGAAGTGGACTTCAACTTCAACGGCTGGGGCAACAAACAGCAGCATGCGGACGATGCGCAACTGGCCGCCCAGGTCGCCGAAAACGCCAAGGCCGATTACCTGCGCAGCGAACTGGTGGGAGAGGGTGGTGGCATCGAAGTGGATGGCCACGGCACCGGGATCATCACCGAAAGCAGCTGGATCAACCGCAACCGCAATCCCGACTGGACCAAGGCCGAGGTCGAGGCAGAGCTGAAACAACGGCTGGGCCTGCGTAAAATCATCTGGCTGCCGGGCATCAAGGGCAAGGACATCACCGACGCCCACGTCGACTTCTATGCGCGCTTCGTCAGGCCCGGCGTGGTCATCGCCAACCTCGACAACGACCCCGAGTCCTACGACTACAAGGTCACTCGCGCCCACCTGCAGATCCTCGAAAACGCCACGGATGCCGATGGCCGCAAGTTGCAGGTGCATACCGTGTCGCCGCCGCTCAACCCGCGCAACAGCCGGTTCAGCAAAGACAATCAGGACTTCGCCGCCGGCTACATCAACTACTTCGTGATCAATGGCGCGATCATCGCTGCGCAATTCGGCGACGAAGAAGCCGATGCCAAAGCCTTCGACCTGCTGTCCGAACTCTACCCGCAGCGCAAGGTGGTGCAACTCGACATCGACGCGATCTCCGCCGGTGGTGGCGGTATTCACTGCGTGACCAGTCATCAGCCGATGGTTTAACGGCTTACCCCCGATTTCAGGCTAAACACAAATCCTGTGGGAGCGGGCTTGCTCGCGAAAGCGGAGTGTCAGTCAACAGAGATGTTGAATGTGATGGCCTCTTCGCGAGCAAGCCCGCTCCCACAGGAATTTTTGGTGAGTCAGGTAAGTCAGGCCTTGCTGGACTTCAGGTAAACCCCGAGGCGCCGCCCCATTTCCTCACCCAATGCCTGCAAGCCACTCAACGGCCGCACCATCACTTCAAGTTCGACAATCTTGCCCTGTTCGTTGAAGCGGATCATGTCGATGCCCTTCAGCTCTTTCCCGCCGACCCTGGCGCTGAATTCGAGAATCACGCTCAAGCCATCCGCCGTCGCCAACTCGCGGTGATAGGCAAAATCCTCGAACACGTTGATGACCGTGTTGAGGATCATCGACACCACCGGCGCCCCCGGATACGGCGTGTGCGCCATCGGCGAGCGGAACACCGCCTGCGGATCGAGCAGTTCTGGCAAGCCGCTCAAGTCGCGCTTGCCGATCATCGCGTGCCACTGTTTCAGGGACGCTGCGACGTTGTGGTTCAGGTTCAGCTCGGACATCTTCAACTCCTGTTTTTTATTGTTGTGCTGCAAAAGCGTTGGTCGATGACCCTGGCGGCATCGTCGGCCCACTGACGGTAGAGCATCGGCCCCGGATGAAAACCATCGCTGGCCATCAGGCCCGGTGCGGGCGCCAGCGGGGTTGTCAGCATCGTACATTGATCCACGCGATCTGCCAGATCCGCCAAATGTGCATTGAAACGACGCGCCCTGAACCCCAGAAACCAGCGCAGCGGCTGCGGCAGGGCAGGGAACAAATGCATCGGCGGAAGCGGCGACACCACAATCTGCCTCACCGCGAACTTGTCGCACAACAGCGCCATCAAGCGCCGTTGCCGAGCGAGCCATTGATCCAGGGTGAGTGAACTGGTGACATCGTTGACGCCAATTGATAACAGCGCCACATCGAACGGCTCGGGAGCGTGCTGTTCGAGCAGTTCCAGCAGCCCTTGGGAATCCAGACCCGAGCGCGCCCAGAGTTTCCACGACACCTGGTAATCATCGGCCAGGCGCTCGACCAGTCGACCGCTGAGGGCCTCACCTTGAGTCGCCGCACCCACGCCTGCAGCGGCGCTGTCGCCGACTATCAACAACCGCAACACGTCGCCGCTGCCGACTTCGCCCTGACGTTCGCCTTCGGCCTCTGGCAACTTGGGCGTTACGCGCCGCGTGTACAGACCCTGCGCCAACAACAGCGGGCCGAGCAGGATTTTGGCGAAGGTTTCAGTGTGGCTCATTTGACGTTATCGCCCTGCAATGCATAGCTCCCCGGTCGCACGAATCATCGCCTGGTCATGCAAATAATCCTTGATCAGCGCGGAGCGTTCGGTGGCCAGCCATTGCGGGCAGTTCGGGTCTTTGCGGTAGGGCAGGAACGCGGCGTACTGCGTGAGCAACAGGTTTTGCAGGGTGTCGAGCTTGGGCCGGATGTCGTTGCCCAAGTCCGGCCGTGGCGTGTCCGGCGCCTTGTGCGCCGCTTGCCATTGTGCGATTCGGCTGTATTGCACCAGTTTGCTGGCTTCGATCTGGGCGGCGATCAGGTTGGCGACATCGTCGGGGTCGAGCTGGCGCTGGGCCGCCTGCTTGCGGGCGTTGGCGATGACTTGCGCTTCCCGGGCGCTGTCCTGGACCGGTTTGCCGCTGTCCCACTTGGTCAGCGCCACCAGCTCGCTGATGTACAACCGCTCATTCATCGTCGCCAGCAAGGGTTGCAAGGCATCGGGTGCCGGGGGCGTCGTGCCGGCCTGGGCGCTGCCGACGAACAAACCGAGCAGGGCGCAGGCCAGCCAGTGCGGCAGGCGTGGGGAACGGGGCATGGGCAGTACCTCCTTGGAAGCGAAAATCACTCCGGCTTGTTTATCACAAGTGCGGCCAGGGAACGACAGGTTGCGCAGGATTCAGGCCAGCAACCGTTCAATCTGCGCCAGCTCCCAGGTACTGAGCAAACTCACCGGGTCGGTGCCGAAGCGTTGCCCGCTGTCGAACGCATATTCACGGCCATCGGGGCTTTGGCCGTGCAGGCAGTGGCGCAAGTGGCCGGTGTCGACCTCCAGTGTCAGTTGCCAGCCGTCGATGTCGACCCGCACAGGGCTCGACGCGCGTTGATCATCAAGACGCTGGACCGTGCAAATGCCCTGGGCGGCATCGCGCAATGGCTGGTAAACCTCGCGGGCGGTGAGGGCGGGCATCGTGGCCTCAGGTGTGAAAACGGGGAGGCACAGGATAGATCATCGGCCCGCAAAAAAGCCCGGCAGATCTGGCCCGGACTCTGTAGGAGCGAGCTTGCTCGCGATGGACTCAAGAGCGCCGCGTTTAGCCAGTAAACACGCGTTATCGTTAACGACCATCGCGAGCAAGCTCGCTCCTACAGTGATTCCCTTTCGATTAACTGAACAACAGAGCGGCCTTCAGCTTCCACTTTGTTTATTCAACGCCGCCTCCGCCGCAGCAATTTCAGCCTGGCGCTTGACGATCATGTCGCCCACCGGTGGCCCCTGGAAACGTCGCGCTTCAAAGCCGAACCAGACGATGGCCGTCAGGACCAGGAAGCCGATGGTGATGTACAGCGCCCAATCGTTCGGTGGCTGGATGCCGATGACGAAAATGATGATCATCGACAGGATCGAGAGAATGGCGAACACCGAGTACCAGAAACGCCCCATGTTCCACGGTCCCATGGTCGGCCACTTCGACGTACCAAAGGTAAACAGGCCGAGCGCGATGGGAATGGCGAAGGAGAAGAACAGGAAGATCACCGTGCAGGACACCACGATGGTATAGACCGGCGTTGTCCCGATCGAGATCACCGACGATCCCCAGACGAACAACACCGCTAGGGTGGCACCGGTCCAGATCGCCGCCACCGGGCTGCGATGGGTCGATGAGACCGAGGACAGCGCTTTTGAGCAGGGCAGGCCTCCGTCCCGGGAGAACGCGAAGATCATGCGTGAAACCGAGGTGACGGTGGCCAGCCCGCAGAGCACCTGCGAAATGAAGATCGCCACGAAAAGCACCAGTTTCAGTGTCGGGTTGACTTGGGTGTTCATGGCCCAGAAAAACACGTTCCAGCCTTGCTTGGCCGCCTCGTCCATGTTCGGCAGCATCAGCACGAACGCGCTGAGCATCAGCCAGCCGAACAGCAACGACCAGACCACCGACATGACCATGCCACGCGGCACCGACATGGCTGCGTTGCGGGTTTCCTCGGAGGTGTGCGCGGAGGCGTCATAGCCGGTGATGGTGTAGATCGGCAACAGCAGGCCGAGCATGAAAACCCAGCCGTTGGAGACCTGCGGCCAGACGCCGCCACCGGCCTCACCGGAGTAGTTGCCGAAGGTCCACAACCGCGCGAATTCATAGCTGGGTGCCGATATCAGGCAGACGATGGTCAGGGCCAGCGCCGTGGCGAAGATCAGGTAGCCGGAAAAGTCGGTGAGCCTGGCGGTCAGGCCGATGCCCAAGTGGTTACACAAGGCCTGCAGGCCGGTGAGGATCGCCAGGAAAATCACCCGGACCGTGGTCGTGTCCTCCATGCCCAGTGCCGGTCCGAAGGCGCCGAAAAAGAAGTAATAGGTGCCGACGTTGATCGCGCCCAGCACCGTGACCAGCCCCAGCAGGTTGAACCACGCGGTCAGCCAGCCGGTGAAGCGGTTACCGAGAATCGAGCCCCAGTGGTACAGGCCGCCTGCGGTGGGGTAGGCCGAGGAAATCTGCGCCATGGCCATGGCGAATACCCCGGAGATCAGGCAGCCGATCGGCCAGCCGATCCCGATGGATGCACCCCCCGCGCCCGAGGTGCCCTGGGCCAGTGAGTTGATGCCACCCGAGAGGATGCAGATGATCGAAAAGGAAATGGCGAAGTTGGAGAAAACCCCCATTCGTCGTGAGAGTTGCTGGGCATAGCCCATGCTGTGCAGCACCTTGACGTCATCGTCGTGCGTTTCGGTGCCCGGCTGGCTTGCTGGGTTCATGATGTGTGCCCCTTGTCAGGTTTTGGACAGGCCGAACTGAGCCGCCGTAGGCTCGACCTTGGTTTTCTGTAGGAGCGAGCTTGCTCGCGATGGACTTGAGGATGACGCGGGGTGTCAGGCTCCCCGCGTCATCGTTGACGTTCATCGCGAGCAGGCTCGCTCCTACAGACGGCCGTGAAACGCCGCGTCGAAAATCTTTGCCACGCCGTCCCGGGTCAACGGCAGCGGGTTGCCGCCGGCGGAGGGGTCGACAATCGCCATGTCGGCGATCAGGTCGGCCTGCCGGTCATCCACGCCCAGTTCAAACAGGGTATGGGGCACGCCGATGTCCTTGCGCAGCTTGAGGATGAAGGCCAGGAAACTGTCGAACCCCGGCGAGGGCAGGCGCAGGTAAGCCGCCAGGCGGGTGATGCGCTCCTCGATGGCCGAGCGATTGAATTGCAGGACATAGGGCATGAAGGTGGCGTTGGTCATGCCGTGATGGGTGTCGTACAGGGCACCGACCGGATGGGAGAGCGCATGCATCCCGCCCAGGCCTTTCTGGAATGCCGTGGCGCCCATCGCCGCCGCCGCGAGCATTTGCGCGCGGGCCTCAAGGTCCGATGGTGTGTGTACCGCCTTCACCAGTGAGTTGGCCACCAGGCGCATGCCTTCCACGGCAATGCCATCGGCCAGGGGGTGAAAACCGGGGGCGCAGTACGCTTCCAGGCAATGGGACAACGCGTCCATGCCAGTGCCGGCGGTGATTTTCGCCGGCATGCCGACGGTCAGGGCCGGGTCGCTGATCACCACGCGCGGCATCATTTTCGGGTGGAAGATGATGCGTTTGGTGTGGGTGCGTTCGTCGATGATCACCGCCGCACGGCCGACTTCGGAACCGGTTCCCGCTGTGGTCGGCACGGCAATGACCGGGGCGATGCGGCTGTCGTCGGCGCGGGTCCAGTAGTCGCCGATGTCCTCGAAATCCCAGACCGGGCGGGTCTGGCCACTCATGAAGGCAATGAGCTTGCCCATGTCCAGGCCACTGCCGCCGCCGAAAGCGATCACGCCATCATGCTGGCCGGCACGCCAGGCATCGAGCCCGCCGGCCAGGTTGGCTTCCACCGGGTTGGGCTTGAGGTCACAAAACAGCGCCACGCCAAGACCCGCGGCGCGCAATGCGTCGAGTGCCGCCGTGGTGATCGGCGCGCGCGCCAGGCCGCTGTCGGTCACCAGCAAGGGGCGCTGGATACCCTGGCTGCGACAGGCCTCGGCCAGTTCGGCGATGCGCCCGACACCGAAACGAATGCTCGTGGGGTAGTTCCAGTTTCCTGTCAGGTTCATGGTCTACACCTCGTGACGCAGATGAAAGGATTTGGCCCGGGTCAGGTGTTCGTAGCCCAATGGCGACAGAGTGACGCCGCGCCCGCTGTTCTTCACGCCGGTCCAGGCCAGTGCCGGGTCCAGGTAATCGCAGCGGTTCATGAATACGGTGCCGGTGGCGATCTCGTTGCCCAGGCGTTCGGCCGCAGCGAGGTCCCGGGTCCAGATGGAAGCGCTGAGCCCGAACTCACTGTCGTTCATCAAGGCGATGGCTTCTTCATCGCTGGCCACCGGCATGATGCCGACCACCGGGCCAAAGCTTTCGTCGCGCATGACCGACATTTGATGGTTCACGTCCACCAGCACTTGCGGTGCCAGGTAGGCGCTGCCCGGCACGTCGGCGGCAAAGGACTTCGGATCGATCAGCGCTGTCGCGCCCTGGGCCAGCGCTTCGGCGATCTGGCCACGAACGAAGAATGCGGCACCCGGAGTCACCAGCGGACCGAGGGTGGTGGCTTCGTCCAGCGGGTTGCCCAGCACGTACTGGCGGGTCAGTTCGGCGAAGCGCTCGACAAACACCGGGTAGATTTTCTGGTCGACGTAGATGCGTTCCACGGCGCAGCAACTCTGCCCGGAATTGAAGAAACTGCCGTCCACCAGATTTTCCACCGCCTGTTCAAGGTTGGCGTCTGCCCGGACATAAGCCGGGTCTTTTCCGCCGAGCTCCAGGCCCATGCCGATAAATCGTCCGCTGGCGACGCTTTCCATGACCTTGCCAGCCTCCACGGAACCGGTGAAGTTCACTTGCTGCACGCGCCCGCAAGCAATGATCGCCCCGGTCGACACATGGTTGAGCAGCAGATTCTGGAACAACCCCTCGGGCAGTTTTGCGCGACGCATGGCCTCGGCAAAACGCTCGCCCACCAGCAGGGTTTGCGATGCATGTTTGAGGATCACGCTGTTGCCGGCCATCAGCGCCGGGATGATCGTGTTCACCGCGGTCAGATAGGGGTAGTTCCACGGGGCGACCACCAGCACTGTGCCCAGCGGCTCGCGTTTGATGTAGCGTCGAAAACCCGCCTTGGGCGCAGGCTCTACAGCGGCCAGGGTCTGTGGAGCGATGGCGATCATGTGTCGGGCGCGTTCGGCAAAACCGCGCAGTTCGCCGGCGCCGTAACGCACCGGGCGGCCCATCTGCCAGGCCAGCTCCGGCACGATGTCCGCCTGCATCGACAGCATCGCATCCACGGCGGCACTGCAATAAGCCGCACGTTCGCTCAGTGGGCGGCGTTGCCATGACGCCTGTGCATTGGCAGAGGCCGTCAGTGCCTGCTCGATCTGCTGCGCATCGGCCACCTCGCGTTCGACGTACACCCGGCCATCGACCGGGGAGATCAGTTGTACCTTCTCAGTCATGATGTTCTCAATAGCGCTCGAAACCGCGCTGCAATTCCCAGTCGGTGATTCGCCGGTCGTACTCCTTCTGCTCCCACTCGGCGGTGTGCACGTAATGGTCGATCACCTCATCGCCGAACGCCTGTCGCAACATGCCGGAGGCCTTGAGGGCGGCGCTCGCCTCGCGCAGGGTCTTGGACACTTCCGGCAAATGCTCGTCGAGGTAGGCGTCGCCTTCGAACGGCGGTGCCAGATCGAGCTTCTCGTCGATACCCGCCAAACCCGCCGCGATCAGCGCGGCGAAAGCCAGATAGGGGTTGAGGTCGGCACCGCCGATGCGGCATTCGATGCGGATGGCCTTGCTGCCTTCGGCACACAGGCGAAAGCCTGCGGTGCGGTTGTCGCGGCTCCACACCGCCCGCGTCGGCGCAAAAGTGCCGGCCTGGAAACGCTTGTAGGAGTTGATGTAGGGCGCGAGAAAACAGGTGATATCGTTGGCGTACTTGAGCTGTCCGGCGACCCAGGCCCGCATCAGTTTCGACATGCCGAACTCGGCTTTGGCGTCGAAGAACAGGGGCTTTTTGGCGTTCTTGTCCCACAACGAATTATGGATGTGACTGCTGGAACCGGCGGCCTCGTAGCGCCACTTGGCCATGAAGGTGATCGCCTTGCCCTGCAACTGCGCGATCTCTTTGCAGGCGTGCTTGATGATGACGTGGTGGTCGGCCATGGTCATGGCGTCGGCGTAGCGGATGTTGATCTCTTCCTGCCCCGGGCCCCATTCACCCTTGGAGTTTTCCACGGGAATACCCGAGGCCTGCAAGTGCTTGCGGATCGCCCGCAGCACCGGCTCTTCGCGGGTAGTCTGCAGGATGTTGTAGTCCTCGATGTAATGGCCGGCGGTTTTCGGTTTGTGATAGTTGCGCTTGTGGATCGCCTCGTAGCTCTCATCGAACAGATAGAACTCGAGTTCCGAGGCAAACATGCCGGTATAGCCGCGCTCGCGCAGGCGCTCGACCTGCTTTTTCAGAATCGCCCGCGGGCTGTGGGGCAGGTCCTGGCGATGGTGATGATCGAGCACGTCGCACAGCACCAGCGCCGTGCATTCAAGCCAGGGCACGCGCCGCAGGGTGGACATGTCGGGCTTGAGCACGAAATCGCCGTAGCCCTTGCTCCAACTGGCTGCGGCGTAACCCGGCACTGGCTCCATGTCGATGTCATCGGCCAGCAGGTAGTTGCAGCAGTGGGTTTCTTCGTGGCCGCTGTCGATGAAAAACTCGACCTGGAAGCGCTTGCCGACCAGGCGTCCCTGCATGTCGACCATGCAGACCAGCACGGTATCGATTTCGCCGGCGGCCGCGGCGCGCTTGAGTGCATCAAAGCTGAGGAGGGGCTCTGTCATCACGGCAATCCTGCGTGAAAGGTTTGGGCCAGTCTGGGATAGCTGTTGCAGACGCTCTCCAGAAAAACCCAAAACCTGCAGAACCGAGCATCGTGAGCAACGAGTTGATCAAAGCTTAGCTTACCTTGTAGGAGCGAGCTTGCTCGCGATGGACTTGAAGACACCGCGTTTAATCAGAAAACCCGCGTCATCGTTGACGACCATCGGGAGCAAGCTCGCTCCTACAAGGGGGCTTCACTCTGGCAACCCCGCCCGCCGCAGTCCATCGACGAAACGGGCGAAATCCTCAGGCCGTTGAATGGGCAGCCAGTCCTTGAGGGTGCACAGGCGCAAGGAGGGGTCCAGCTTTCGCAGACGCTGCATCGCCAGATTCGCTTTATCCATTCGACCGCCGAGCGCATGACTGGCCGCTACCAGCGCCGCCGCGATCAGCAGACTGGGCAGGTTGCCCAGTGCCTTTTCCGCCCAGCCCGCAGCGGCATCGAAGTGCCCGGCGAAGAAATGCGCGAGCGCCATCCCGACCTGCATCCTGAACATTTCCGGATCCAGAGGACTCAAGCGAACGGCATGGTTCAAATTCTCGATGGCGGCGTCTGTTTCACCGTGCAGCGCCCGCAGGATACCGCCCAGGAACCAGGCGGGGGCGAGGTTGGGATTGAGCAGGCGTGCCCGGTCGAGCAGTGCAATGCCGGCGTCGACTTCGCCGGCGAGATGGCTCAAGGCGTGTCCGCCGCGCGTTAGTGCGACCGCATCATCCCGGCCAAGGGACACCGCCAGGCGCGCCAGCCGTATGCCCTCGGCGATTTCTGCAGGCCGATCGGTCATCCAGCCATTGAGCTTGCGCCAGAAATGGCACCAGGCGGCCATGCCATAGGCCGAGGCAAATTCCGCATCGAGTTCGATGGCCTGGTAGAACATCGGCAGCGCCTGCTCGATGGCTTCCCGGCTGCCGCTGTGCAGTTTTGCCATGCCGCGCAGGTAGTAGTCATAGGCGTCCAGGCTTTCCGTCGGCTTGCGTTTGGCGCGTTCGATTTCGGCCCGTTCCAGTTGCGGCGCGATAGCACCGACGACGCTTTCGGTGATTTGGTCCTGCAGCTCGAAGATGTCGTCGAGCAGGCCTTCGAAGCGCTCCGCCCAGATGTGCGTCCCGCTCGTCGCGTCGATCAGTTGCCCGGTAATGCGCAGCTTGTTGCCGCACTTGCGCACACTGCCTTCGAGCACGTAGCGAACGCCCAGCTCCTGGCCGACGCCTTGGGCGTCCACTACCCGGCCCTTGTAGGTAAAACTGGAATTGCGCGCGATGACGAACAGCCAGCGGATACGCGACAGAGCGGCGATGATGTCCTCCACGACGCCATCGGCGAAATACTCCTGCTCCGGATCGCCGCTCAGGTTCTGGAACGGCAGGACGGTGATCGAGGGTTTGTCCGGCAGGACGAGCGTAGAGGAGGGGATTGGTTTCGGGGCAGCGCTCGCGCGTTCATCGATATCAGGCTGTCGCGCTTCCCCGGTCATGGCGCCGTTGATCTGACCAACGAAACGGTAGCCCTTGCGGGCGACGGTGCGCACCAGACGCTGCTCCTCACCGGTATCACCGATGGCCTTGCGTACCGCATTGATGTGGCTGGTGATCGTCGATTCCGAAACGATCCGGCCGCCCCACACCGCCTTGAGCAATTCGTCCTTGCTGACGACGCGGTCGGGATTGTTGACGAACAGCAGCAACAGGTCGAAGACCTGCGGTCCGACGGCCACGACCTGCCCGCGCAGGGTCAGCTCCCGGCGCTCCTGATCGAGTACGTAGTCTTCAAACGTGAATGGCAAGTTGAGCATCCCCTGGCGAAGCGCCCTCAACTCCGTGTCCCAGGCGGCTGGCGGTTGGTAACTGAGGCAGATGATACGGCAGCTCGACACCCGCTGCACCGTCAGCGGCAAGGGAGTTTGGAACAACCTCAGCAGCTTTGGACATAAATCCAAGCACACGCCAAGGCAAACTCAAGCCCGGCGCAAGGACTTGCCTGGTGCGCGCAGGCAATCTCACTACACCGACGCAATGGTTGCAGTCGACAAGTGGAGAAAAGTCATGAAGATCGTCGTCATCGGAGGCTCCGGCCTCATCGGATCGAAACTTGTGAACACCCTGCGCGAGCGCGGCCATGACGCGCTCGCCGCCAGCCCCAGCTCGGGCGTGAACAGCATCACCCGCGAAGGCCTGGCCGAAGCGATGGATGGTGCTGATGTGGTGGTCGACGTGGCGAACGCGCCGTCGTGGGAGGACCAGGCCGTTCTCGATTTTTTTGAAACGTCGAGCCGTAACCTGCTGGCCGCCGAAGCCGCTGCCGGGGTTCGTCATCATGTTGCCCTGTCGATTGTCGGCAGCGAACGGCTTCCCGATACCGGCTATTTCCGGGCCAAGGTCGCGCAGGAGGCCCTTATCAAGGCATCCAGCGTTCCCTACACCATTGTGCGTGCCACGCAGTTCTCCGAGTTTGCTGGTGGCATTGTCCAGTCGTTCGCCGTTGGCGAGGAAATTCATGCTTCGCCGGCGCTGATCCAGCCGATAGCGTCCGACGACGTGGTAGCGGCGCTGGCCGATGTCGTACTGGCTGCACCGCTCAATGGCACCGTTGAAGTCGGCGGCCCGGAAACCATGCCGATCGACGAACTGGCCAGGCGTTATCTGCGGGCGACCCAGGACAACCGCAAGGTCGTGCCGGATGTACATGCCCGTTACTTCGGCGCCGTGCTCGACGATCAATCGCTGGTCACCGGCAAGAACGCACGCCTGGGGGCGATCCGCTTCGACGACTGGCTGGCCCGGTCGACGGCGCAGTAACGGATCGCAACCTCACATTTCCCTACCAATCCAGGAGAAATCCCATGGTTACCCGATTGCTAATGGCCGCTGTCTTCGCCGCGCTCTCGATCAGCGACGCATCGGCCGCCGAGCCGCCCCACGGCAAGGTGACGGTGGTGTTCGACCGTCCCATCCCCAACATCCCTGGCAAGAGCATGAGGGGCGTGGTCGTCGAGTATGGGCCGGGTGCCGCGTCGCCGGCCCACACCCATCCGAAAACGGCCTTCATCTATGCAACGGTGCTGGAGGGCTCGTTTCGCATCGAGGTCAAAGGCGAACCGGAAAAGATCTACAACGTCGGTGAAAACTTCGTAGAGGAGCCGGGTTCCGTGCACCTGGTCAGCGCCAACGCAAGCGACACTCAACCTGCACGCCTGTTGGCGGTGTTCGTCCTCGATACCGACGAAAAGGTACTCGTAACACCTCTCAAGAAGTGAGCTGATCGACGCGCTCATGAAGGCTCGACAGCCGGGCGACAGACCCTGTCGCCCAGTGGCTGAGTCAGTTCTTGGCACTGAACAGGAAATGAAAAAATGAACTCCCTCCTGGACAAGGCCGCCATTGCCACCAGCGCAAGTAGCGGAACGCCTGTGGTCGTGGTGCGGCGAGGCAAGCGCAAGACCATCGGCCTGTTGCTGTGCGTCGCGGCCTTGATGGTCGTGGCGGTTTGGGGAGCCCTGGCGTTTTCGAGTAGCGCGACCTCCACCGACAACGCCTATGTGCGCGGGGATGTCACTTCGCTCGCCGCCAAGGTGGCCGGCTATGTCACGGCGGTCGAGGTCGAGGACAACCAGGCCGTGCGTGCCGGGGATGTGCTGTTTCGTATCGATGACCGCGACTATCGCGCCAGACTTGCGCAAGCCGAGGCCAATGTCAGCGCCGCCCAGGCGCGCCTGACCCATGTCGATGCGCAGATCCGGCTTCAGCATGCGCTGATCAGGCAGGCCGAAGCACAAAGGCGCTCGGCCACCGCCGACATGAGCCTGGCGGCCAAGACCCACGACCGCAGCCGCAAGCTGATCGTCAGCAATGCGGTGAGCCAGGCCCTGGTCGATGAAACCGGCACGGCGCAATCCAGAGCCGTGGCCTCGGTGTCGGCCGCTTCGGCAACGGTCGAGGCGCAGCAGCAACGCATCGCGGTGTTTGTGGCCGAGCGCGAGGCTGCCGTGGCCGCCGTGACGCAAGCACAGGCCGCGCGGGATCTCGCCCGGATCGATCTCGATCACACCGTGGTGCACGCACCAGTGGATGGCGTGGTCGGTAACCGTCAGGTTCGCCTCGGCCGCTTCGTCACGCCGGGCGTCTCCCTGCTCGATATCGTGCCGGTCAACGATGTGTGGATCGTGGCGAACTTCAAGGAAACCCAGCTCGAACATATTCGTCCCGGCCAGCATGTGCGCGTCACGGTCGATGGTTACCCCGATGCGGCACTCGATGGCGTGGTCGACAGCTTTGCACCGGGCAGTGGCTCGGCGTTCAGCCTGCTGCCGCCCGACAATGCCACCGGGAACTTTGTGCGTGTCGTGCAGCGCGTGCCGGTGAAGATCCGCCTGGCCCACAATCCGCTGCCGGGGCGCATCGTACCGGGCCTGTCCGCGCGGGTTGAGGTTGCGCAAGGGGCCGGCTCATGAGCCGCGTTGCCTGCGCCACGCCGAGCAGCACCAAGGAGACGACCGGCGTCCTGCTCATGGTGGGCATCGTGCTGGCGACGTTGACGGAAGCGATCGCCAGCACCGTGCTCGCCCTCGGCCGCGGCGACATCATCGGCGACACCTATGCCACGCCTGACGAGTTCGCCTGGCTGGATGTCGGCTACATCGCGTTCAAGCTGATCGGGTTCATGCTCGCCCCTTGGCTGATGCAGCGGTTTTCTGCGCGCGACGTGATCATCGGCGCCACCCTGATCATGGGCCTGGCGTGCTGCGTGGCTGCCGCTACCGCCTGGTTGGAACTGCTGATCGCACTGCGCGTCCTGCAAGGCTTCGCCGGCGGCACTTTACTGGTGGCGGGCCAGGCAATCATTTTTCGCAGCTATCCACGTGCCCTTCAGCCGATCCTGCAGGCCCTGTTCGCCATGGCGGCGGTGGTCGCGTCGGCGACCCTCGCACCGGCCCTGCAAGGGTGGTTGATCGACAGCCAGTCCTGGACCTGGATTTTCTTCAGCGTGGTGCCGCTGGCCCTGGCGGCGATCGGCCTCTTGCTCATCGTCGACCACCCCATGCCCGCCAAGGTCCGGCAACGTTCGTTTGACTGGCTCGGCTGTGCACTGATCGGTGCCGCGCTGTTGTGTTTCACCTACGTGCTCAGCCAGGGCAGTCGCTGGGACTGGTTCGAGGAACCGCGCATTCTAGTGATGACGGTGATCGGCGGCGCCGCGCTGCTGGCCTTTATCGGTCAACAGGTTTTGGCCAATGGCCAGGGGCTGCTCGACTTCAGCCTGTTCAAATCAAGCGATTTCACCTTTGCCTTTATCGTCAGTTTCGTCGCCGGTGCCGCCCTGTTCGGCAGCGCCTACCTGATCCCGGCGTTCGCCCTGTCGGTACTCGCCTTCACACCGACCGATGCCGGCCTGCTCCTGTTGCCCAGTGGCGGCTTTTTTGCCGGTTCGCTGCTTATCGCCGCCTGGCTGTTCACCGTGCGCCGCGTGCCGCCGGTGGCGACCGTGCCCTTTGGCATCCTGCTGATCATGGCGGCGATGTGGATGCTGTCCGGCTCCACCAGTGAAAGCGGCAGCGACGACATGATGGCGGCCATCCTGTTGCGCGGCCTGGGCCTTGGCTTCCTGTTTCTGTCGATCACCCTGATCGCTTTCAGCCACCTCAATAGCCGCAACCTGGCCAACGGCATCGGCCTGTTCAATACAGGGCGCCAGTTGGGTGGCTTGATGGGCGTCGCCGGGCTGCAGACCTTGATCGACCATCAGGTTGTCAGCAATGGCGTGGTCCTCGGCGCCAACGTCACCCCGGGAGGACATGCGCTCGTCGAACGGCTGATGACCACAACCGCGATGCTGGCAGGGAAGGGCATGGATCCGGTGGCCGCTGGCCGGGCAGCCACCAGCCTGCTGGGCAAAGCGGTGTCAGGGCAGGCCACGGTGATTGCTTTCGATACGGCGTTCTTCGCCGTGGCCCTGTTGTTCGTCTTTGCCGCGCCCATCCTGGTTGGCATCAAGATTGGCCTCTCGCGATCCGCGAAAGTGCATGAACAACGGACGCATTGATGACCCACACGAAAAAGCCCGGCTGTAGAGGCCGGGCTTTTCGTTGAGTCCTGCGGTCAAGCACTGCATTCAGACAGCGCGGCTTTCGATCAGACGGTCCGAACCGCCTTCGGCGACGCGGTTTTGCAGCAGTTTGTCGGAGCCGCCTTCAGCGACGCGGTTCTGCATCAACTTGTCGGAGCCATCGGCAGCGACGCGGTTTTCGATCAGACGATCCGAACCACCTTCAGCCACGCGATTCTCGATCAGGCGATCGGAACCGCCCTCGGCCACACGGCTTTCAATCAGACGATCCGAGCCGCCTTCAGCGACCACAGGTTGAGCAGAGTTTGCGGCGAAAGCGTTAACTGCGAAAACCGAGAAAGCGATGCTGAGGAGGGTTTGGCGTTTCATGATGGTGTGCTCCGGGGTGCTTATGGGTGGGTATGGAGCAGATGTTACGCCGGGGATTTTTTAAGAGAACTTCATTGAAATGATGGTGACTATCGATGCGGTCAATGGATCGAACACTGCCTGTATAAGCACCTCTTTCTGTGGCGAGGGAGCTATCGCAAGGCAATCAGGCTTCGTTTATCTGGCTGACACTGGTGATCTGCCCATTCCAGACCATCTCGTAATGCGCCGCCTGCACAATCGACGAAACCGGCCTCGGTGTCATCAACGCCCAGCAATGACTGCCCGGCATCCGCACCGAGTGATAACGCAAACCCGGACAACCGGCGTCCCGCACCGCTCGCCCCAGCACACGGGAATGGCTGTAGTCGTCCGGCGCATACACCGGATCGCTCATCGGCAGGGCAGCGGCATCCTTCATCCCTCCATCGCCAAAAGCACAAGCCAACCCACGAAACACAAAGCGCTCATAGTTCAGGCTCGGCACCTTGGACCAATACAGAGCCTGGTGATGCCGCACCTCGGCCAGCGCCGCTTCCATCGAATCCGCCAGGTACAACACCCCAAAACGCCCGTCGCTGAAACGCGACCCCGCCGGGTTGACGTGGGTAAACGGCGCAATCGCGTAGGAACAACCCGCAATGCCGAACGGAATCTCGCTGCGCGCAATCAACTCAAGCTGACCCAGCTCATTCTTCAACCGCGGATTGGTCAGCGCCTGAATCTCGTACAACACCTCGAACTCATCCGCATCCGCCACATCATCAAACAACGCGATGGGCGGAAACTTCGAATTGACCAGGCGATAAGCCTGCAACGACTGACCGGCAAACACCGCCAGTTCACTCGCCATCACCATTGCGCACCCCGCAGCATGTCGATGCGGCGGAAGGTTTCATACAGTGAAATCATGTCGCCCTGGGCCATGATCTCCAGCGGCGAACGCCCGTTGAAAAACTCGTTGTCATTAGCCATCGAGGCAAAGCCATAGACATTGTCCGGGTTGTCGAACACCAGCCGCAACGTCGCGTGAATGTTCAGCACGAAGCTGATGCGCTGCATCTGATCCGCATCCAGCGCCACCGCCCAATCCGGGTCACGCTGCCGGGCGCGGGTGTAGGTGCTGCGGGAAATACGCAGGATGCGACAGGCCTGGTCGCTGGTGGCCTTCCACTTTTCCAGAATGCTCACGGCGGCGCGCAGGCCGGTGACGCATTGGTTTTTGCTGAAGGATTGGGCTTGGGCGGGGACGGCCATGTTCGTGTCCTTGGTTTGCATCTATAGATTCAAATGTAGATTTATTGAGTCTGTAGAGCAATGTTGGTGCGACGGGTGGGCCTGGCGTGCCAATGCAATAGGGCAGCGATCTTGCTGAGGCTATGTGTTACTGAAACCGTCGATGCAGGTCTGGAAAAACATCCTGGGCAAACCAGGCGGGCAGGCCGGGGGTCACGACTCTGGATTTTGGCGTTCGGCTTTCTACCAGGCCGACTTTTACAAGCCTGGATAACTCGTCGATTGCCGGGCGCGGCGTCAGGCCGGTGAACGTCTTGATTTCATTGCGTGGCAAGCTGCCTTGGGTGATTAGCGCGATGATCGCTGGTGCACTTTCCGGGCGGATACCTTGTTGTAGAAGTCTCTCGTTGTAGCGAAACGCGCGTAATACGCGCTCACGCAGTCGGGATGGGTCCACCGCGGCAATCATGTAGTCGACCTGGTCGTGACAGATCTGCAGCATGAACTCAATGAATTCGAAATAGCGTCGCTGGGACAATTGACCCCGTCCGTCCAAATCACCTTCTCGTGCGCGGTCGGCCATGGTCAGGGCGCTGTAGTAATCCTGATGCCGTCGTGCAAGGCCGCGAGACAGTGACCAGAGGGTTGGCTCCAGTCCCAGATGTACCAACTGCAAATGAGTGATCAGGCGCGCAACCCGACCATTGCCGTCGGTAAAGGGGTGAACCCAGGCGAGCCGATGGTGATAGGCAAGCGAAGAAATCAGCTGACGGCGAGGGTCTGTCTGCCGGCCAAACCCTGACTGAAGGTGTCGCAGCATCGACTCGACAGCTGAAGCGTCCGGCGCATCATGATTTCCGACGATCACGTTCTGACCTGTGACCGACCGGAGTATGCCGGGCTGAATTACTGAACCATCTGACAACGTACGTTCTGCGTCACTGGCTCCGCGAAAAAGCCGGTTATGCGCAGCGTTCACGAACTCAGGTGCGAACATGTCGCCCCAGGTAAAGGGGCCTCGCTGACGCAACGTCCGTTCAAACAAGGCTTGCACCGCCATCTGTTCAACCGCCAGGCTTTTGAGCTGTTTGCGATCTTTGACCGGCGTCGTTTGTGCTTTCTGCATATCGGCAGGCTCGGTGTATTGCCCTTCGATCAGGTTCGAGTAGTACGTATTGGTGATTTGCAGGAGGCGGCCGAGTCGTGCGGCGGTTTCAGGCGGTAGTCGCCCGGCTAGAAACTGGGTCTTTCTGGGCAACGCATCCGCAAGGTCAATGATCGATGGGGGCAACGACTCCGGGAGAACCGGGTCCAGCCAGGATTTCGATGTGATTAAGGACATGGCAGTTCGTATCGTCAGAATTGTCTTCACATTTTATTTCACATAGATAATCGTTTAACAAGCCTTATTTTGTTGGGTTTTATGTGTGTTTGTGGGATTTTTTAACTGAGCTACCTTCACATTTTATTTCACAATTTTATTTGAAAAAAAACCAGGACTCTGAAGAGCCAATCGCCAGCGAATACAAATCGAGCGCCTATGAGGCGCTCGTGGTCAATTGCTTCGCTGCGGCGCCCTCAAGTAGCGTCTGCAACTTGCCTGGCCTGCGGGTTACCCGCCGTTTTCCCATTGGGAATAAACGCCGCACCCACGGCTGCATTACTGATGAAACGTCCGCCCCAATGCATCCAGCCGAGTCGCAATCGGCGGCAAGCGCCGACTGCTCAGCGCCAGCGTTTCCACGTCATCCGCCGTGTTCTGCGCAATGCTCTGCGCCGACGGCAAGCGCCCGACAATCTCGAAACAAGCCTGTCGTTCCCCCGGGGTCATTACGACTTCTTCGGCGGATAGTTGCCGCGCAAGTCAGCGGACTTCTTGCCGGTTTTGCCGGGCAGGTTTGGCACGACCGGACGGGATCTGGGCTGGGGGTTGGAGCGGCTTTGGGGTTGCGGTTGTTTGCTCATTGCTCGCCTCCTGAATTTCAGGGTTTCGCGAAGTGCTTTACTGATGAAGTTTAGCTAATTGACTGTGGGCTGTTTCGTTTGGCACTTGGTGAGTGCGTTGTGAGCGATGCCGATCAGGGTCAAATCAACGGCTGCAACTGAGTAAACAAGTGCTCTTGCCTTCAAAATACGTTGGCGGGGAAAAGGCGATGGTGTACCGGCCCGCGTCTATCTGCACCATAGACACGGGCTCGCTGGCGCCAGCAGTTACTCTCGCACGTTCTGATACAGCATCAACCTTGAGGTTTCATGCATGGCGCGGGTCAACTGCACCAGGCGTTTGAACTCTTCAGGGTTTTGCTCCGCCACGTTGTCCAGGGGCGTCTTCGAGGCAAGGTCGTGGAGCGTTGGCGAGCTGCCGTCGTGCTCCATTTGCACCATGTAATGTTGAGTCACGCCGGCAATCAGCGGGAACGTTCCCTCACGCAATACCAGCGGTACCACGCGTTCACCCTCGGGCGCTGGCTGCTGGATGTCACGACCCATGCCGCTGTTGCGGAACTCAAGACCGGCCATGCCCGCCACGGTTGGCAGCAAGTCCACCAGGCCAACCGCCTCCTGGACCTTGCGTGTCCCGAGCAAGCCTGGGGCGTGGATGATCATCGGCACCGCATTGCTTTCCAGGCCCAGTTGCTCATAGGCCGGGGCCAGGAAAGGGATCTGCGCGATACGGGTGTTATGGTCGCCAAACAGCACAAAAATGGTGTTGTCGTAGTAGCCGCCAGCCTTGGCGATTTCCATCAAGCGGCCGATGTTGAAGTCCAGCAGGCGCACGGCGTTGTATTGCTCGACACTGCGCGATCCTGCGGCCTGGACTTCCTCGAGGGTAGGGTGCTTGACCTCGAATCCATCATTGGTCTTGGGAATGGTGAAGGGACGATGGTTGCCGGCGGTCTGTACATACGCAAAGAACGGTTTGTCCTTGGGCAGCGCCTGCAGGAGCTGGTCGGTTTCCTTGAACAGGTCCAGATCGGAAATGCCCCAGACATCCACCACCGGGGATTTCCAGTCCCGCTCTTCGTACAAGCGAACGCCGTCGATGCTTTGCCGAATCAAGGCATTCATATTGGCCCAGCCGGAGTTGCCGCCGATGGTGTAGATCTTCTCGTAGCCGGTGAAGGCATTGACCAGGGAGTTCTGCCGGGTGATCAGCGGGTTACGCGTCGCAGTCTCCTGACGCGTCACGTCAGGGACCCCGCTAATGCTGGCCCATACGGTTTTTGCGGTGCCGGTCACCGGCACATAGAAGTGCTCGAAGAACCAGCTCTGCGTGGCCAGGCGATCGATATTGGGAGTCGGATTGATCGGGTTGCCGTAAGCCCCGACGGCACTGGTGCCCAGGGATTCAAGCATGACGAACATCACGTTCGGCGGTCGTGATCCCGGTACTTTGTAGGGTTGTGGTGCCTGGTGGCGAACAAAATTGAGAGTTTGCGGATCGGGCTGGTCAACGCCCAGGTAGTTGGCCATGACTGAATAGTGCTCGCGCACCTGCGCTTCGTCATAGCGCGACTGGCCGACCTTGAGCGTGTCATAGAGGAATAACACCGGGTTGAGCCCCAGTGCGGCAGTCTGGTTATTGCCCGAGAAGAAGGCATCGCTCCAGCGCAATGGCACCGGGTTTTCCAGGTTCATGTTCTCGACACGGCCCAGGATGCCCAGCAATACCGCAATGACCATCAAAGCACCGCCCCATGTGGCGGAGAGCGGGTGAATCGGTTTGCGAGGGCGGTCCAGCGTCACGCGTTCCAGGCGCACCAGGGCCAGTGTCGTCGACGCTACCGTTGCCAGCCAACCCAGAGAAATCCAGATGACCGGGTAGGTCTGCCAGACCATGTCACGGGATATTTGTGCATCCTCGATGAAGCGCAATACCGTGGCGTTGATCCTCACGCCCAGGTAAGCGTAATGCCCGAAATCGATGATGTAGATCAGCAGCAGGGCACCCAGGGACGCGAAGATATACAGGCGTGCGATCCAGCGCAGCAAGCGGCTTGTGGTGAGGTTCCAGCGAGGAATCCAGGCCAGCAAGGCCAGCGGCAGCATCACCAGGATGGCCAGGCGCAAATCGAAACGGAAACCGATGCCAAGGGTTTCCCGTACGGCCTCGTCGTTGGTCAGGGCATTAGCGTCGAAACCGGAATAGCCGAAAAAGAACATCACCCGTAGCAGGGCAAACAACGCAAACAGAATCGCTGTCGCGCCTAGCCAATAGTGCAAACGTCTCGATTGCAGCCAACCCATCCATGTTCCCCTGTTAAATATGTCGTTGAAACTCAAGCGGATCGGGATACGTAACGCACTGAGCTGAGTCGTTTGTTCAGGTAACCATACGTCCAGCGTGTGAAAAGCATCAGAAGTGCCGCGCAGCAATACAGACCCAGTAGTGGATCAACCAGATAATCCCAATAGTTTTGCGAAGGTTTTATCCCGGCGATGAAGGCCAGGGTCGCACTGGCCAGCATCACGACGGCCAGGCTGTTGCGCAGGTAAAACAGGCCCAGTGTGAGCAGTGCGAAGAAAATCAACATCGGGCGCGGGCTGTATCCAAGCCGATAAGGATCCAGATCGCTCAGACCAAGGGTTGCCGGGTACAGCACCAGGGCCAACAGGGCGAAAATGATCAAAATGCAGGTTTTACCCTGCCGCGCAGGTGGCAGGAAGCCCAGCCGATGTAAACAGCCCCATGCCATGAACACCAGTGACGTGATCGCAAGGTCATCGATGTGGCTGCGCAAATACGTGGCCAGCGACAACCCGTCCAGCGGTATGAAGCCGGCGGCCAGCAAGGCGGCCAGCAGAGCGATACGCCAGTTCCTGTTCAAACCGAAAGACGGCAGCACGAGGAAGATGATCATCGCGAAGCTGATATGGGCTTGCCAAAGGTTAATCATTTGAGTCGCTCGGACAGCCACGCATCGTTGAAAGTAACGTGCTTGATGAAAGTGTTGTTCCAGGAGTAAACCAGGTGATACATGCCGTCCGGGCTGCGGATGAAATATGGATATTCATATTCAAACTCGCAGCCTCGGGGGTTACAGACACGTGTGTCGAGATTGTTCAGGAATTGCGCCTCCAGCGGTTGGCGGAGCGCGCCACTGGAACCGCGGAACTCCTTGCCTATGATTTTCTTGTAGGCCAGGGGTGAAAACGGCTCTCCTTCCGGATCTGGTGATTTGTCCAGGTCACGCAACGAGCGCCAATCGTCCATTTTTTCGTCGGTGCCATAAAGGCTCAGCTTGAAGCGCCCCTCTTGCAGGTCATTGAGCGCTACCAGCAACCCATGCTCGGGGGTTGCGACGGCCGCCAGCGAGGAGTTCGGATTCCATGGCTCGAGCGGATAAGGTTCACTCCAGGTTTGTCCGGCATCTTCAGTGCGGGTTGCCAGAACACGGTGGTGGGTGTTGCCGGCATAACGCAACAAGGCGATGCCGCGCTGCCCATCCAGCGGAACCACCGTGGGTTGCAATGAGTTCTTGCCGTGGCTGATGCGGTATTTGTCGATCACCTCACCGTCTGCGCTCAAGTAGAGGTACTCGGCAAACTTGCCCAGAAACTCGTGGTAGACCGGTAAACCGATGGAGCCATCGGCGTGAAACACCGGTGCGGACCGGACCAGGGTGCTGATGTTCAGAAAGGGGGACGTGATCAGTTGGCGCGGAGCGGACCAATGTTCACCGAAGTCGTCGGAAACCATCACGTTGACTGCACTGCCGGCCCAGCCGCCCATGGACACGGATACGTAGAACAACCACAGACGATTATCCGGTGCCAGTGCAATCACCGGATTGCCCAGCTTGCGAATGTATCTTTGGGTGCCCTGTTGGGTCGAACTCCGAGTCGCCAATACCTGTTCAGCACCCCATTCGCCGGTTTTCGCGTCGAAGCGGGCGGAACGCACCTGCACATCGGCTGCGCCTTCGCGAGAGCCAGCAAACCAGGCTGTCATCAAGCTACCGTCAGGCAAGGCTGTTACGGCCGAGGAGTGCACGAAGTCCACCAGCCCGGACGAGGCGAAACGGCTGGTATAAATGGGCCTGGCCACTTGATCGGTCACAGCCTTCACTGGATTCGTCGCAAAGGACGAATGTGTGGGGGCAGGATTGAGTAACCATGCGGCCGCAAAGAGGCAGGACAGTGCGAGATAAGCACCGATGGCAGGAGTTCTTGGTAGTTTGATGCGCATATTAAAGCTAGGCATCTCATGGCCCGATCTAGGACCATAACCTATCATCTATAGTTGCTGGCCGGGTTTTTAGCAAACGGCGCTTTTGTAAGCAAATGTTTGTACGTTGTTGCCGCTGACCGACAGCTGCTGGAATCCAGGCGTATATTGATAGTGTCGATCCAGATAGTTGAGGCGATAGTAAATCGTCGGTGGTGTGACAGGCGAGAGCGCTGGGGGAGCTGGATATCCCGGAACGTTTGGAGGTGTTACATGAGCCAATATCAACGACTCTTACTGATAGCCGGTCCAGCCATGCGTCACACCCCGGCGTTGGAGCGAGCTGTCGCCATTGCCGAGGCCACTGGCGCTGCGCTGCACATCACAGTGTTTATCGAAGACTCCAACCTCTTGGGCTTGATGAGCGCCGGTGCGCGTTTTCGTGAGGCCTGTCAGCAAGAGAACGAAAAGTGGCTGAAGGATGAGGCCGATCTAATCCGCGGGCGCGGGGTCAAGGTGAGTACCGAAGTGCTTGTTACGCGAACCGCGCTGCAAGAAATACTTCAGCATGTGGCAGAAATGCAGCCGGATCTGGTTATCAAGGACGTGCAGCACGAGTCAGCGCTCAAACGCGTTTTCATTACGCCTCTGGATTGGCATCTGTTACGCGAGTGTCCAGTGGCTGTGCATCTGGTGGGCGAAGTCAGGTGCCCACTTCCGCGAGTGGTAGTGGCGGCAGTCGATCCATCACAACCCGAGACTCAGATCACGGGCATCAACGACCGCATCATCCAGGCGGCGAACGGATTGTCGATGCAATGCAACGCGGAGCTGCATCTGCTGCATGCCTACGATCTATCGCAGACACATATATCCGACGCAGGCGCTGGTGCAGTGACGATGCTGGGCTTCAGCAGCGATGTGCGCAAGTCACTGCAAAAGTCATTTATCGCACTGGCCGACCACTACGGCGTGCCCAATGAGCGACAACACTTCGTTGAAGGGCCGCCTGGCAAAGCGCTGGCCGACTTTGCAGCGCATCACCGGGCCGATGTGATCGTCATGGGAAATGCGCATCGCAAGGGGCTGGGCAAATGGGTGGGCAGTACGACGGAGCATGTTCTATATAAAGTGCCCTGCAACATTTTCGCCGTTACGGGGACAGCGGATCAGTAAATGGATTCGCTGTTAAATGACTCGCAAAGAGCGCCTCAGCGACTGGGGCGGTTTTTTTTGTGGGCGCGTGCCGAGATATCCCGGTAGGTATCGCCATCGGTTGCCGCCAAGAGCTTGCCACCGTCCTTAAGGGTGACCATGAAGGTCACTTCCGTGCTGTGGCCCGCGAGCAGATAGCCGGCAATGGCACCGACCGGCCCCAACAACATCGCGCCCGCAATGCCCAGGCCGATGGCGGCCTTTATATTCTTGTTGGATTCCGTGCTCTGGACCGTTAGATCTTTGAATTCCGAGACGGAAAAACTCTTTTTTCCTGTCGTGGTTTGAAGGTCGTTTTGAGCGTAATGGTACCCAGATGATATTCCCCCTTTCACTTTGCGAGACTCTCGGTATGGCTGATAGCTGCCTGCCGCCCGCGCTTGAGGTCGACGCCGGCCAGGATCAGCAGGCCGACCACGAAATAACTGCCGGTGATCAGCATCGCCAGGCGGTGATCGCCGCCGGACAGCCAACTGGTCAGGCCGTAAGTCATGGGGCCGAGGATTGCCGACAGTTTGACCGCCAGCCCCCAGAAGCCGAAGAACTCCGCCAGGCGCGTCGGCGGCGCCAGCAGTCCGACTATCGCGCGGCCAGCCGATTGGCTGGAGCCCATGCACAGACCGGCGAGGTTGGCCGCCAGCCAGAATAGCTCGGGGCCGCGCGCGACCCAGACCAGACCGACCATACCGAGCCAGCCCACCAGGGTCAGCGCCAGCGTGGCGCGATGGCCGAGGTGATCCTGCAGCCAACCGAACAGCACGGCACCGATGGAGGCCGTGATATTCACTACGAAGATCAGCAGCAGCGTGTCCTGGGTACTGAACCCCATGACCTGATTGGCATAGATGGCAGCCAGGGTGATCACCGCCGAGATACCGGCCTGATAGCAGACGGTGCAGGCAAGGAAGCGCAGCAGGTCACGATAACGGTCGACTTCACGCAGCGTCTGCGCGAAGCGCGCCAGCGCCGCCTGTGGGATAGGCGTGTCGCCGCGCCCGGGCTGCGGCTGGCTGCGTTCGCGCAGGAACAGGAAGGTCGGCACGCTGGCTACAGCGAACAACGCCGCGGTGATCAGCATGCACACCGGCACGAACTGCGCCGCAGTCTGGCCCTGCGCCTGGGCCCAACTGACGAAGGCCAGGCAGGCGCCCAGGCTGACCAGACCGCCGATATAGCCCAACCCCCAGCCCCAACCGGACACCTTGCCCAAGGCATCTGCACGGGCGAGTTGGGGCAGGAAGGCGGCGATCAGGTTCTCGCCGCTGCCGAAGCAGAAGTTGGATAGCACGATGAAAAGGATCGCGATACCGAGCTCCCCCGGTCCGGCCAGCGCGAGTCCAGAGGTGAAGGCGACGCAACCGACCGTGCTGAACAGCAGCAGGCGCTTCTTGCAGGCGAAGGCGTCGGCATAGGCGCCGATCAGCGGCGCGGTCAGGATGATCAGGACATAGGACAGAGCGGTGGCGCTGGTCCAGGCCAGCGTACCCCAGGCTTCGCCCTTGGCGACCACCGCGACGAAGTAGGCATTGAACACGGCGGTGATCACCACCGTCGTGTAGCCGGAGTTGGCGAAATCGAACATCGCCCAGGCCCAGACTTCTCGGCGTGTCACTCCTGGGGCAAGGCTGGCTGGCATGGCGATCTCTCTGTAGGCGCTGGGTCCTTAAGAGCCTAGCCCTAATACCAGTAGGAGCAGCCGGTCGACGCTCGACTGCTCGCGATGGACGTTAACGATAACGCGTGTTTTCTGAATAAACGCGCGGCCCTGGAGTCCATCGCGAGCAATCGAGCGTCGACCGGCTGCTCCTACACATCCTGCGAGCTCTGCAATCGCTGATGGCATTCCCAGTCGCCGCCATAGGCGCATAATGGCAATTGGCAAGGATCTACACACAGAGTGTCCTGTCATGAGGGGCCGCCGATGTCTCGTCCGCCTCCAGAAACCCGTGCCGTTCCCCATTCCGATGGGGACGCGGAAAAATTGCTCGAAATTGTCCAGCGCACCGTGGTCGAGTTGCGCCCGCAGGCGGCAGAAGGTTTGCAAGTCACCTTGCGCAGCGTGCTCGACCGGGACCTGGGCGTAGACAGCCTGGCCCGGGTCGAGTTGTGGTCACGTATCGAGCACGAATTCGGTGTGCGCTTACCGGAAACCCTGTTCGCCTCGGCGGACACCCCCGGCGATGTACTGCGCGTGCTACACCGCAGACAGGGGGCCGAGGCGGTACGCCCGTTGTCCTCCAGCGACGCCAGCGAGGCCCCGACAGCAACGGGGCAGGCTCCTGACTCCGCGCGGACCTTGATCGAGGTGCTGGAATGGCATGTGCACCATCAGCCGCAACATCCCCATGTGCGCCTGCTGGATGAAAGTGAGCAGCCGGAGGACATCAGCTATGGCGCCTTGCACCAGGACGCTCTGGCCGTGGCCGCAGGACTGCAACGCAGTGGCTTGCAGGCGGGTCAGACCGTGGCCCTGATGCTGCCCACCGGGCGCGACTTTCTCCATGGCTTTTTCGGAACTCTGTTGGCCGGCGGTGTGCCGGTGCCCATCTACCCACCGCTGCGCCTGTCGCAGATAGAGGATCATCTGCGCCGCCAGGCTGGCATCCTGCGCAACGCCGAAGTCAAAGTGCTGATTACCGTGACGCAAGCGAAGCTGCTCGCCCGACTGCTCCAACCGCAGGTTCCGAGTCTGACTCGCATTGCCACCGTGGCCGAGTTGACCGGTGAGGGGGGCGAGTGCATCACACCCGCGCGGCAACCGGATGACCTCGCCTTCCTGCAGTACACCTCGGGCAGCACTGGACAGCCCAAGGGCGTTATGGTCAGCCACGCCAGTCTGCTGGCCAATCTGCGCGCCATGGGTGGGGCTCTGAACGTGGGGCCACAGGACGTGTTCGTCAGTTGGTTGCCCATGTACCACGACATGGGCCTGATCGGTGCCTGGCTGGGCAGCCTGTATTACGGCTACAGCCTGGTGCTGATGTCGCCGCTGGCTTTCCTTGCGCGGCCGGCGCGCTGGCTATGGGCCATCGACCGCTTCCGCGGCACGTTGTCGGCGGCGCCCAACTTCGCCTACGAACTGTGCCTGAGCAAACTCGCTGACGGCGACCTCGAGGGTCTGGACCTGAGCAGTTGGCGCGTGGCCTTCAACGGTGCCGAGCCGGTCAGCCCGGATACCTTGCAACGCTTTACCGAACGCTTCGTTCGCTATGGCTTGGCGCCCACCGCGCTGGCGCCGGTCTATGGGTTGGCCGAGGCCACGTTGGGCGTGGCCTTTCCTCCCTTGAACCGAGGGCCGCTGATCGACAGGGTGCAGCGCGAGGCGTTCCAGGCCCGTGGCAATGCGCTGCCCGCCGAAGCGGACGCCAGCGCGACGCTACGCTTCGTCTCCAGCGGCCGGCCGCTGCCGGGCCATCAGATTCGCATCGTCGATGGCCGCGGGGTCGAACTCCCCGAGCGCAGCGAAGGTCACCTGCAATTCAGCGGGCCGTCCACCACCGGTGGCTACTACCGTAACCTCGAAGAGACCCGCCGGGTGCTGCGCGATGGCTGGTTCGACTCGCTCGACTTCGCCTACATGGCCGGCGGTGAGGTCTACCTGACCGGCCGCGCCAAGGACCTGATCATCCGTGCCGGGCGCAACATCTACCCCTATGATGTCGAAGCGGCGGTCGGCAATTTGCCCGGTCTGCGCAAAGGCTGCATCGCGGTGTTCGGCAGTCCTGACCCGGCCACCGGCACCGAGCGCCTGGTGGTGTTGGCAGAAAGCTACGAGAAGGAAGCTGCCGCACGGCAACGCCTGCAGCAGGAGGTCAACCGCATTGTGGTCGACCTCACCGGTGTGCCACCCGACGATATCGTTCTGGCGCCACCGCATAGCGTACTGAAGACTTCCAGTGGCAAGATTCGCCGTGCTGCCAGCCGTGAACTGTATGAGCGCGGCGAAGTGGATCGGCCGCACCTCGCCGTGTGGCGCCAGCTACTGCGCCTGGTGCTGCAGGCTGTACGTGGGCAGTTCGGTCGCAGTTGGCGGACCTGCAGCGCTGCGCTGTATGCCGCTTACATCTGGCTGCTGTTCTGGCTGGTCACACCGCTGACCTGGCTGGGCGTCGCGATCCTGCCGCGCCAGCGTTGGTGCCGCAGCTTTACCCGCGCGGCCGCACGGCTGTTCGTGCGCCTGGCGGGGGTGCCGTTCAGCGTCACGGGGCTGGAGCGCCTGCCTGAGTCAGGGGTGAGCGTGCTGGCCGTAAACCATGCCAGCTACCTCGATGGCGTCATTCTCTGCGCAGCCTTGCCGCCGCAGTTCAGCTTCGTTGCCAAGCGCGAACTGGCTGACCAGTGGATTGCCGGCCTGTTCCTGCGCAAGCTCGGCGCCCGCTTCGTCGAACGCTTCGACCTGCAGCGCAGCGCCGCAGACACCGAGCCCCTGGCCGAGGCGCTACAGACTGGCCAGCCGCTGGTGTTCTTCCCCGAGGGGACCTTTACCCGAGAGCCAGGCTTGCGCACCTTCCACATGGGCGCCTTCGTGCTCGCCGCGCGTGTCGGCGTGCCGCTGCTGCCGGTCGCAATCCGCGGCACGCGCAGGGTGCTGCGCGACGGACAGTGGTTCCCGCGCCACGGTGCAATCCACGTCAATGTCTGCCCCCCGCTGTCGGCGCAGGGACCGGGTTGGATAGAGGCAATCAAGTTGCGGGATGCAACGATAGCGGTGCTGCTGGAGCACCTGGATGAATCTGAACGGGCCGAGCTCGCAGGTTAGGCGATGACTTCGCCGGTGTCGGCTTTCCAAAGCTGTTTAAAGAGTGGGCAAGCGTCAAAAGCTAAACTGGATTCTTATCCTTTATCGAACAAGGCTGATATCGACATCTGCTGTGAGTGACCGCTTCTGGCCGTTCTCTGCCGGTCATGACAGGCTGTTTCTGGCCGATTTTTGCCTGCCCCGAAGCGCTGAAAACGATCCAAAGCCATCATTGGAAGTGCTTGGTGTTGCGACTCTGGCATACGCCAAGCCGGCATCATTCCCTCACCACAACCGTGCCTCTGCCTCGTCATATTTACTGGCGACTTTCAAAAAGGTTTCCGCCCATCCACTACTGAGACTGAGTTCTTGCAGCGGACCTGTTGGCGCAAAAAGTACAGCAAAGTGGGTTCTTGCGGGCAGCACCCCAGCTCTAAGCGAGTTGATCAACCGCTCCAGTTCTGCTTTTGCTTCATCGCTGTCGGCCCAAAAAGACCAGCAGAAATCATTCTCAGGAAGCGATATCAATTCGAGAGATGCCTCCAGCACATGGATGAGGAGCTCAAGAGGGGTGTTGTGTTGAGTTGATCCACGGACTAACTGCTTTGTACGGTTCATCTCCATAAGGCATCCATGCGTCAAACCGACGAAAAAAAGATGAAGCCTGGCGCGCTTCGCCAGGATCGGGCCTCAGAACAAGTAAACCACTTTTCTCGTCAGAAAAAAAACGGGCACCTTTGATGCCCGCTTTCCTTTACTCAGAAGCCTGCGCCCGTAACCGCCGCCCAATCACATCTATCAAGTCACAACCATCGTGCAACGGAATGGCCAACTGTGAGGATTTTGCTGGAAGCCGCAGAGGTTGTTTAGGCCTAATGCTATTTTTCGCGCGATGCATGCAGTAAATATTGAAGTATTGAAATTGCTACGTTGTTGCGGCATAACTTTTGTTCTGTCTATTTTATGGAATTAATATTGTTGCATGGAGTGCTATATGCAAAATCCAATTACACATTATTCACCTTTAATGACGCCTGGGTCTCGACAGGTTCAAGCTACAGAAGCCCAAGTTTTTCCTTCAAGCTTCGATAGTATTTTGTTTTGGGATGGGACTGTCCCGGCAGTTACTACGCCCCATAGTATTGAGAGTACCAAAAACCCCAGTAACGCATACCAAAAGTTGGAGGCGATAGGGCTTTCGGTGCACGATCAGATAACGAGTGTTTTTTCTGGTGCTACACCGAATGTTCGAGATTATCTAGAAAAACGCATAGTCGCAGCCATTGACGGGCAGGAGTTCAATGCATTGGAAGCTGCCTTAAAAAAGAAAGCGATCATCGTAGAGCTTCTGCAAAGGGCCAGAATCCATAGAAGTTGGCACGATGCACTACTATATAATGGTTTAGACGCATTGTCGCTAGACAGGAAAATGAGTGCCGCTGTATTTGCATCGAATGCGGATGCAGAAGACGATATGGCAGTGCGACAAAGCTTTTATGAAGAATACCTATTATCGCTAACTGCCGCCTACGTGAAACGAATCCTGGTCGAAGCCATCCCCATTCTGGAGGACGCTTCCACAACTGCAGACACTGAAATCCATCGCGCCCTGGCAAGGGGCGAAGTTGCTTACACCTATAGGTTACCCATTGGTAATGGTGCAGAGGCAGGAACTGTGGCGGGTGCCATTGCCATCCATGTCGCCGATGGTTGGACCTTCAGGGCAGTGATCCATGAAGGCATTCAGTTGTTGGCAGGTTTGGGGGAAGCACTTATCAGTCGGGCCACTGCTGTTGGGATCGGGGCCTTGTTCTATTCACCTGCTCTTGCTAACGGCGAACGCTTTCCTCAAACAGTTCTCACACTGTCCGGTAGCACTTTTTTACCAGAGCTGCCGTCAAACCTGAATGAAATCGCCGCTACCGAAGGAACCATTGACCTTCCTTATCGGATTTTTGGCGACCTTAACCAATACACACTTGTTGCAACCCCGGCTGGAGGGAGTGTCTCGGCAGAAGTGCCAGTGCGAGCATTGGCATTCGATCCAACGACCAGCAGCTACAGTTTCACGTCAAACGATACACCGCCCAATATCCTCAGTTTTCCCATTATTCACTTGGGAAACGGATCGACAACTTCGCCCGCCCGACCTGCGCAAGTACCGACTTACACTGGAGTTACGCTGTCGCCATTGCTTGTGCAGCCTGAAACCTTACCCGCGTTCGAATTGCCTGATTTCAGGGATTGCATTTACTGCTTTCCGATTGAAAGCGGTCTGCCGCCAATCTACGTTGTTTTTAATAGTCCTTATGAGGGAGCAACCACCAAGGGAAAATACAGCGGTCGATTTTTCAATCCTGCCAAAGCTGGAGGCCCAATTCTCGATCTCGATTGGACAAGTGCTACCGTGAGCCAAACGGGTATTGACCTGGTCAAATTACATACGGGACGTTTCAGGTCTTCGGATGCCAATGCCATCATGATTGATCGCTTGAAAAAAATTCTGCTGGGTGAATTGGTAATCACAGATGTGGACAAACGCTTCTATACTCATGAAATCAGAGAGCTCGAACATTTCAGAGCATTAGGTGTAGCTGACGGTGTAAACTCGGATGACGGTGTTATTTGGAACAATACTCACGCCGCGACGCTGGAGGACTACAAAGTCAAAGATGCTTTTGAACTGCTCTATACGCCTGATGCTATAGAAGCGGATCGAAAACAAAGTGAACGAGAGTACAAGGAACTTGGAGGGGTAAAATAATGAGCGTCATTGCAACCATCGTACTTAACGAAAAACCTGAAGAGGTAATTCTATTTCTTACCAAAAATGAATTAGGCATCTCCTTTCCTCGGCTTGATGGCCTTTATAATCTGGCTAACTGGGCGCATGTGGAGAACAACATAGGGTTATTGAACCTTGTCCATAAAATGTGTGATGCCGGTTTTATCAAATATAGTGGGGGCGGAGTTGTGAGAGGGCCCAACTGGAGAGAGCCGGCATTCATGCTAGAAGGCAAATATACCTTTGACTGACAGCACCAAGTGCCTGAACGCAGGTGCCAGAGAACGGTGACAGTAGCCATTATTTCGTAGTCGTCCGGTTCCCTTGTCCAGTCGTTTAAATCATCGAAGGTTTCCCAGGTTGAGCCGCTGTCGCAGCGGCTCTTCTCTTTGTTACGGGTATATTGAGTATCTTCGCCTGATTGGTTTTTCGCGGCCTCGAATCAAGCTGACGGGTAACCCCTTTCTGGAGTAGCAATAAAATGGGCGCAAGAGCACCCATTTTCATTTACTCCGCAGCCTGCGCCCGAAACCGTCGCCCAATCACATCCATCAAATCACAACCATCGCGCAATGGAATGACCAGCAGCTTGGAAAAGTCCTCCAGCACCACCGTGTCGCAACCGAGTTCGGATCGGTAGGCAATGTTTTCCAGCACCTGTGTGACTGTCCGAATACGGTAATCCGCCATGGCTTGCAGGACGTCGAGTGGGGCTTGGGTGTCGATGAGCAGGGAGGCCGGAACCAGGTCGATTCCGGTGAGGGGCATGTATCTTTCCATAGAAGAAACTCCGATCAGTGCAAAGGTTGACTGTCCCTCACTCGTCGCCAAACGAATGGGTGACAGCTGTACGCAGGTTGGCGAACCGGGATCGGAAAACCGGCAGACCCGAAGGTCTCCCGCGCACAGCTGCCATAAAGACAGCTTTGCGAAGGTGCAACAGCATCTGCAAAAAAGCACAGTGCTTTTGCATCCGATCGAACAGGTCGCCAAACCTGGTCGCTATTTGGGCGACGGGGCGGACTATAAGCTTCATCAAGGTCATGGGCAAGGTGAGGAATTCCGAGGCTGACGTAAGATCCGCGACGATGAAACTTCAGATCTTTCACATAACGTCACTGGAAATATAAACACAGACCTGAGATGTTCACGGCCCCTTGGATTCAGCCTCCCACGCTATCCTTAATCATCGCTCATGCCGTCGAGATGGACCTTCCCGAATGCAAACCCCCAACCCCCAACGCGCCCTCTGGAAAACCTACCTCCTTTTCCTCGCCCCGATGGTCCTGTCGAACTTCCTGCAATCCATGTCCGGCACGGTCAACAGCATCTACATCGGCCAGATGCTCGGCACCCAGGCGCTGGCGGCGGTGTCGGGGATGTTTCCCATCGTGTTTTTCTTCATCGCCCTGGTGATCGGCCTTGGTGCCGGCGCGGGGGTGTTGATCGGGCAGGCGTGGGGGGCGCGGGAGACGCATCTGGTGAAGGCTATTGCCGGGGCGACGTTGTTGCTGGGGGTGTTGATCGGGTTGGTGGCGGCGGTGGTGGGGAGTGTGTTTGCGCGGTCGGCGTTGGTGGGGTTGGGGACGCCGGCGGATGTGCTGGACGATGCGGTGGCGTATGCCCATGTGATGTTGTGGATCATGCCGTCGCTGTTGGTGTTTGTGTTGTTCACGCAGTTGCTGCGCGGGGTCAGTGATACGTTGTCGCCGTTGCTGGCGCTGGTGGTGTCGACCTGCGTGGGGCTGGCGCTGACGCCGGCGTTGATTCGCGGGTGGTTGGGTTTTGCGCCGATGGGGATTCAGAGTGCGGCGGTTGCCGGGCTGGTGGGTAACCTGGTGGCGATGGGGCTGCTGGCGTGGCGCTTGCTTGGCAAGGGCCATCCGCTGGCGCCGGACCGCGAGTTCTTTGCGGCGATGAAGCTGGACATGGCGATTCTCGGCAAGGTGCTGCGCATCGGTTTGCCCACCGGGTTGCAGATGGTGGTGTTGTCGCTGTCGGAGCTGGTGATTCTGGCGCTGGTGAACCAGCACGGTTCCCAGGCGACGGCGGCGTATGGCGCGGTGACGCAAATCGTCAATTACGTGCAGTTCCCGGCGTTGTCGATTGCGATTACCGCGTCGATCCTCGGAGCGCAGGCGATCGGGGCCGGGCGCATCGAGCGCATGGGGCCGATTTTACGTACGGGGTTGATGATCAACGTGTGCCTGACCGGTGGCTTGGTGGTGCTGGGGTATTTGCTGTCGCACTGGTTACTGGCATCGTTCCTCACCGAAGAAACGACGCGGACCATGGCCCAGCACCTGTTACACATCATGCTGTGGAGCCTGTTGGTGTTCGGCTTCCAGGCGATCATCGGCGGCATCATGCGCGCCAGCGGCACGGTGATGGTGCCGGTGGCGATTTCCATTGTCTGCGTGGTCGGGATTCAGTTGCCGGCGGCGTATCTGCTGGATGCGAAGTTCGGGCTGCAAGGGGTGTGGATGGCGTTTCCGGTGGCGTATCTGGGGATGCTGGCGTTGCAGACGCTGTATTACAAAGTGGTGTGGCAGCATCAGAAGATTGAGCGGTTGGTGTAGTTGGTTTTTTGATTGCCTGTTCGCGATTGTGGTGGTTCAGTGGTGTAGATGTTGACTGTGCTGACGCTTTCGCGGGCAAGTCGGATCGCCGCATCGCCGCTCCCACAGGGACGGTGGTGTTTGTAGTCTTGTGCACACTGAAAATCAGGCACTTCATCAGTGGGAGCAGAACTCACCGACAGGCGCAATCGCCTGGGGAGGTTTTCAGATGAGCCCCTTGTCCCATTCCATCCTGCAAAACCGGCCAGCGGCCGGGCGGCGTTTGATTGAGCCGTTGCTGCCTTACGCCAATCGCCCCGACGTTATCGTTCTGGCCTTGCCCCGTGGCGGCGTGCCGGTGGCTTATGAAGTGGCCACTGCGCTGAAGGTTCGCCTGGATCTGATGCTGGTGCGCAAGCTCGGCGTGCCGTCCCACCCGGAGTACGCCATGGGCGCGATTGCCAGCGGTGGCATCCAGATTCGTAACGAAGAGGCGCTGCGGGTGCATCCGATTGCCAAGGCTGCATTCGACGCCGTGGTCGAACGGGAAAGCCGCGAGCTGCTGCGCCGCGAACAGGTCTACCGCGGCACGCGGCCGGCGGTGCAGCTCAAGGATCAGGTGGTGATCCTGATCGACGACGGCCTGGCCACCGGCGCTTCGATGATGGCGGCGATTAAGGCGCTGCGGGTGCAGGGGCCATCGCGCATCGTGGTGGCGGTGCCGGTGGCGCCGATCGAAACGGTGCAGGCGCTGCGCAGCGAGGTGGATGAGTTGATCTGCCCGCTGATACCCGAGTGGTTCATGTCGATTGGCCATTGGTACATGGATTTTTCCCAGACCTCGGATGCCGAGGTGATCGACCTGTTGCAGCGGGCGTGGCAACGCGGGGAGTGCGGGTAGCGCGGAAGGCCATCGGCAGGTGGTCGCAAATCAGCGGGTGAGGTGGAATAAAAGCCGGTTGTTTGCTTTAGTCATCTGATGCCACCCTATCTGTGCGGCACGCCAACTCAAGACGGGAGCCCTCCCGGAGAGTGCCATGAACCTTCGATCCGCGTGTTGCGTCGCTCTGGCCGGTACCTTTGTGTTCTGCCTGGTGCCGTTTGCTGAAGCCGTGGAATACAAGGATGTGAACGCCAGGGCCAGCACCTTGAGCTTCACCTATGTGCAGATGGGTTCGAAAGCCTTCGGCACCTTTGGCAAGTTCAAGGCCAAACTCGACTTCGACACCGATAACCCCGGCGCCGCCCATGCCGCGCTGACCATCTACCTGAAAAGCATCGACGCCGGCAGCAGCGACGCCAACACCGAGCTGCAAAAACCGGCGTGGTTCGACACCGCGACTTATCCGGTGGCGACCTTCGAGTCGACGTCCATCAAGGCCCTGGGCAATAACCGCTACACCATCACCGGCAAACTTTCCCTGCGGGGGCTTACTCGGGAAGTGAGTGTACCGGTGCTGCTGAAATCTGAGAGCGCCATCGGCATCTTCGAGGGCCAACTGGTGCTCAAGCGTGACGACTTCAAGATCGGCGAGGGCGAGTGGGCGGACAGTGTGGTGTCCAACGAGATCAATATCCGTTTTCGGATGGTGGCGCCGCAGCGGTGAGTGGGGCCGAACGTTAACTTCCGGTCAACGACATTCCTGTTGTGGGAGCGAGCCTGCTCGCGAAGGCGGCGAACCTGTCGTAGAGATGTCGCCTGACACTCCGCTTTCGCGAGCAGGCTCGCTCCCACATTTGATCTTTGGTGAATGCAAAATCTGAGTACGCCGCCCAAAAGAAAAACGCCCGATCCACATTGCATGGACCGGGCGTCGATCAATCCGCTCTAGTTCGCCTTTATCGGCACTGTCACGGTTTTGCCGAAGGCCGATTTGATGGTCGCTGTCGGGCTCGGCGACGGACCACTGCCGGCGGTTGTCACCGCTATGTTCCAGCGCGCGCCTGTAGGCGTAAGCGTCAGGACGGCGGCGCCAAGGTTCACCGTACCGGTCGTGGTGGTGGCAGTCGCCGTGATGGTATTGCCCGCGCCACGCGAGGTGGTGCCGGACAGGACCCAATACCAGCGGCTGTTGCTGCGGGCGGTGACGGTAGCGCTGGTGACGATCAGGCTCTCGTTGATCGCTGCCGAGACCGCCACGGACACCGTCGCCGGTGCCGACTCCGCGTTCCTGGCATCGCTGGCGCTATAGGAAAAGGTCGCGGTGAACGGCGCGGGGACCGTGGCCGGTGGTGTGTAGGTCACGCGCAGACCGTCGGTGCTGACCACGCCCTTGCCGGAGTCCGGTTGCTCCAGGCCCACCACTTTAAGTGGCACGTTACCGTCAGGGTCGCTGTCGTTGGCCAGCACGTTGATGATCACCGGTTGGCCGGTGTTACTGATGGCGCTGTCGGGGTTGGCAATCGGTTTTTGGTTATCGCCGTCCTCTTCACGTCTATCGCCAGTGCGGAAAGTCGGCAGCGCGGCGGAATTGACGTAGGTGACGCCGTCCCAGCCAGGCAGGGGCGTTGGCATCAACTGGAACTGGCCGGGGTGCTCGACATCCCAGCGCAGCAGCATCGAGGTGTCCTCGTGCTGGGTGTTGTGGCAGTGCTCCATGTAGGTCCCGGCGAACTCGCGGAAGCGGATCGCTATGTCCACGTCCACCGAACTGTCGATGCCCTGGCCGATGATATAGACGTCCTTGCGCGCCCATTTTTCCCATTCCGGCGGCGCCTTGCCGTCGCGGTTGAGGACGATGCCTTCTTCGAAGTGCACGTGCACCGGGTGGCTCCAGCCGTTGCCGCCGTTCCTGATTTTCCACACTTCCAGGGTGCCGTCGCCGGAGAACCCGGCAGGGGTCGGGCCGGTGGCCAGTTGCGGAGCGGCGCTGATGATTCGAGGGTCCATCTGGAAGCCGAACCCACCGTCGGACTTGATCGTCCAGGGTTCTTCGTCGGTGCCGTCGGAGCGGCCGAAAGTGAACTCGCGATGCCGCGCCGCCTTGAGCGTGGCCTGCACCGTCGGGTCGTCACGGTTGAGGGTCAGCGCAATCATGGTTTTACCCGCCGCCTTGCCCGGTTTGGCGGGTTCGTAGTCGGCGGGGTTCATGCTCACGTCCTGGCCGGCATAAGGCTGGACCACCAGCTGCATGAACTTGCCCACCGCCGGGTCGCCGGCGTCCCATTCCAGCCCTTTGCTGCCCAGTTTGAGCACCGCCTTGTACGTCCCGGACAGGACATCGGCCAGGCTCAGCGGCAGACTTTCCGGACCCTTGCCGTCGTGGTGCTCCATCAGGTTGACGAAGTACAGCTTGTCGCCGGTGCTGATCCCGTTTTTCGCGAAGTTGACGATGATGTCGAAACGCTCGGCGATGCCCTGGGCGGGCAGGATGGCGTTGTGGTCCTGCACATCGCCGTCGGCATCCAGGTCCATGCTGCCGTCGAACGGCACGGCATGTTCCATGAGATTGCCGTCGTTGGCGATCAAGTGGAACGGCACGCGGGTGTAGGACAGGCCGGAGCCTGTTGGGCCGGGGAATTCGCCACCGGTGCCAACGATTTCACGCACCAGCGCGATCCTGAAGAAACGTGACACCGAGCCATTGAGAATACGGAAACGATAGCTGCGCGCGCGCACATTCAGGCGTGGCTGGTACTGCCAGTTGACCAGGATCTGATCGCCGAGAAAACCATCGGTGTTGAACGGGTTGAACCACAGCTGGCCAGTGGTGTCCCAGGCCTTGTCGGCCACCATCAGGTTGACGTCATAGTCGCGGTTGCCCCAAGGCAATGCCGAACCACTGGGCAGGCGCAGGTTGACGCCGTCTTGCAGCGCTTCGTTGCCACGATCCAGGGCGCTGTAGTAGTTCATCATCACCGCGCTGCCCTTGTAGACGTTCTGCGCGGTGAAATCGAGCATGTGGTCGTGGAACCAGTGGGTGCTCATGGTTTCGCGCCAGTCGCCACGGATCTTGATGGTGCCGTTGTTGCAGGTCTTGAGACCCGGAGTGGCATCGTTGACATACAGGGTTTCGCCCGGGGCGCAGGGGAACGCCGCGCGCGGATCCTGAGCGCTGGTGTTGATGGTGTCATAACCGGCCAACTGGATCGGCCAGCGATAGTCGTAGTACTGCCCCGGAAAGAAAAACGCATTGGCATAGCCGTCGCTTTCGGCCGGGGAGTGGCCGTTGTGTTCGTGGGTGCTGAGGGTGTGCAGACCGAAACCCATGTTGGCCGACGGATCGATCGGCAGGGCGTTGTAGTGCCGCATCAGCACGGGTTGGCCGTACCGCACCATCAGCAGTTTTGGCGGAAAGGTGCCGTCGAAGGTCCAGAGCGCCTTGTGGTTCTGAATCGGCATGTTGGGGTGAAAACGGGTATCGATACCTTTGGTGGTGCCCGCAATGATCGGGTTGTCCGAGGTCTGGTTGTAGAGCCCGCCAGGCCCGAACTCACCGACGGCGTAGTTGTGCAACTGCCGGCGGTCGCGCATGCCGCCGTTGAGCTTGGCGCCCGCTTGAGCGGTCTTGAAGGCGACCTGTGGGTAAAACTCGTTCCAGCGCTGGTGCGACCAGCCTTTTCCTGGCGGACGACCTTCGGCCGGCGAGCCGACCGGATGGCGGTTGAGGAAGGCTTCGATTTGCGCTTTCCACGGGTTGCGGTCCAGCACGTTGGAAAACTGCGACGGAAACGGGTACAGCCCCGGCTGGCGCATGAAGGCTTCCAGCGCCGCGGCCGAAGGACCGCTGCGGGCGATGTTGTTCGGGTCCTGCGTGGGCGCCGGGCCGACGATCGGAACCGGGAAGGTCAGGGGCGGTGCCGGCAGTGTCGGGTCGAGTTTTTCCGTGCCGAATTCTTCGAACAGCAGCAGTTGCTGAGTGTACGGCTGGGCCCCGAACAATGGGCTGGGCTTGCCATTGGTGGGGATTTTGAAGGATGTCTGCAGGGCTGGTGGCAGCACGTTGTCGGTCGTTGGCGTGGTGCGGGTGCCAAACACGCCATTGGGCAGGGCGTAGGCGCCCTGGTTGGCGGGTGGCATGGCCTCTATGGCATCCACCGCGGCCTTGGGGTCGGCCGGCGGGTTGGTAAACGCCGAGGGGTCCGTCGGAGGGGGCGGGCCGAAATCATCCAGCGGTACGGCGTTGACGGTACCGAGGCTGACGTTGATCAGCATCACAGCGGCGATGCCCGGTTTGTTGAAAAAGCCGAGCGATTTGAGGTCTGGCATTTTTATCATGTTGTTCCCCTCGGGGCGCGCCGGTGTGGCTGACGTTCGCCATTCGCTCAGTGCAAGAGGTGCGCCAATCGTGGGGAAAAGTTGGGGGAGACGAAAAGTTGTTTGATATCAAAAGGCTGGCGGTTTGGACTTTAGTCGTAGTGGCGCTGTGGGTGGGAATCCTCAAAGTTGGGGGCCTTCACCCACCCATTCCCCCCCCAGTCACACCACGGACCGGTGTGATGGTGGACACTATCGCGAGCAGGCGAGCTCCCACAGAAGATCGAGGAGTGGGCAAAACCGCAGTCCCCTGTGGGAGCGAGCCTGCTCGCGAAGAGTCCAGTTCATCCAGCACAAAGTGTACCTGACTCACTGTTGTCAGCCTTGAAAACGCAACCAGGCGTCCGCCGGCGATGCGCATGGCCCATCAATGGGGATGTGTGTCCATCACTCTTCGGACCGCTGGTGTCAGGCGCGCTATGATAGGCGGCCCTCGCCCCCGGAGCCTGTCACCGCAATGCCCCTGATCAGCCATTTCAAGACCTCGTGCCCCGAGCACATCAATAGCCAGATCCTGCAGATGGTGGTCGACAACCTGACCGACATCAGCATGGTCGCGATCCCGCCCAGCAACCTGCTGTACAACCTCTATCAATACGCGATCGGCTATGAGGTGCACCTGTATCTGGAGGCGCTGAACGGTGAAAAAGGCATTGCCGTGGAGTTGATCGTCGCCACGGACGAAGACGACCCGCAAAAGGTGACGGGCTTTGTGCTGTACCTGCCGGTACAGGACGACCCGGAGGCCTGCGGTGTGGCGTACATGGCGGTGCAGGCCGAGCATCGGCGCCAGGGCGTGGCCCGGCGGATGCTGCGGGAAATGGTCGGCCGCTATCCCCATGCCGAGCTGACCTGCGCGGTGGCCAAGGTGCCGTATTTCGAGGCAATGGGCTTTGAGGTGGTGGGCGTGCGTGCGACCCAGGTGTTGATGAACACCCGCGACCACGCCACCGATGGCTTGATGGCGCTGCTGGATGTGGCCTCGATTTACAGTTCGCTGGAGGTGCGGCAGATTCACACCTACCTGCTGCAAAAGCATGGCAAGCGGGCCATGACCGACGCGGAAAAACAGCGCGACCGGCATCTGGACCAGTTGACGCGCAAGGCCCAGGAGTTTGTGCGGGGGCGGTTGGGTGACGATGCGGTGCCGGCGTCTGGCCCTCGGTTGCGCCTGGTCTGACCGAACTCTCCTAAACACCACAACTCCCCCTGTGGGAGCGGGCTTGCTCGCGAAGGCGTCGTCTCAGCCAACATTTTTGGCGACTGACACACCGCCTTCGCGAGCAAGCCCGCTCCCACATTGGTCCGCGCTTTACCTGTCCTTTCAATCAGTGTCAGGACAGCTTCACATTCATGGTTATCCGCGCCGTGAACACCTTCTTGCCCTCGGCATCGTGAATGTCCACCGGCACGATCTTGTCGCCTTCGGTGGTCCAATCCACCGCATTCCCCTCGGCCACCGCCGTCACATCGCTCTTGGCCTTGGCCAGGTATTCCACAGTCATGCCTTTGGGGATCCAGCGTGCGCCGGCGGGAATGGAAACGTCGGTCATCATCCCGGCGGCCAGTTCGGCGGCGTTGCACATGGCAATCGCATGCACCGTCCCCAAATGATTGGTGATCTCCCGGGCAAACGGCACGTGCACGGTGGCGCTGCCTTTGCGCAAATCCTTGACCAACGGGTTGATGGTGGAGAAGTAGGGCGCCACCTGGCAGGCCATTTTGCTGAATGCTTCTGGACCGGCGCTGCTGAACATGCTGAGGAACTGACTCATTTTGATGCCTCTCGAGGATGACAGGTTGCAGAATAATATTCCGTAACAGAATAAAGTTCTGTGACGGAACAGTATTCTGTCGAAGGGAAATCTGTCAACCTAGCGCCACTTGTTCGCTGGCAACCGCCAGCTCCCACCGATGACTTTTCCGGACTGTCTTTGCGCATGGAAACCGCCGATCTGCTCGAACGCTGCTACCCCGGACGACGCGCCGAACTCAAGCGCGACATCTTCAGAAAGGCCTTGGGCCTGTTCAACGAACAGGGGATCGAGGCCACCACCATCGAAATGATCCGCGCCGAATGCGATACCAGTGTCGGCGCGATCTATCACCATTTCGGCAACAAGGAAGGCTTGGTGGCGGCGCTGTTTTTTACCGCCCTCGATGATCAGGCCCGCTTGCGCGACAGCTACCTGGCTGAGGCCAAAACCACTCAAGCGGGGGTGCATGCGCTGGTGCACAGCTATGTGGACTGGGTCGATAGCCAGCCGGAGTGGGCGCGTTTCCAGTACCACGCGCGGTTTGCCGTTACCAAGGGGCCGTTCAAGGATGAACTCGCCACCCGCAACAAGACGCGCAACAAGCAGTTGCTGGAGTGGCTGGGGGCACAGGGTAATGAACTGGGGAGTTTGCCGGCGGAGTTGATCCCGTCGCTGATCGTCGGCCAGGCAGACAGTTACTGCCGCGCCTGGTTGTCGGGCCGGGTCAAGGGCAGCCCGAAGGCGTACCGGGACGTGCTGGCGCAGGCGGCGTGGCGGTCGTTGTGCACCGGCGAGCCTCAATGAAAATCCCCCCCTGTGGGAGCGGGCTTGCTCGCGAAAGCGGTGTGTCAGCTAACATTCATGGCGACTGACACGACGCCTTCGCGAGCAAGCCCGCTCCCACAGGGGAATGTGTTGGTTTTCGCAGGTAAAAAAAGAGCCTCAAAGCTCTTGATGGGGAGGAAGTGGAGCCGTGAGGCTCAAGATGCGCATGAAGCAAGCGGTGAGCTTGATAGGGGTTCAGTGCACTCACCACCTACGCAGCGGTTTGCACAAGCAAACGGCTGCGTAAGTTCATCCTAAAAAGACCTAGTGTTTCACTCAAGTACCGCTAGTCGCATCCCCCGGCCAGCCGGCGCGGCGCAACGCCTTGAGCAAGGTCTCGGCATCCAGCCCCTGCACCCCATGCCCGTTGCCTTCGGCCGTTTCGGCGGCAAGCAGGGCATTGATGATGGCTTCTTCCACGGCTTCGGTGGCGGCCAGGAGCAGCTCGCTGATGTGGTCGTTGTTGACCATGCTCAGGTTGTCGGTGGTCGGTGCTTTCTTGCTCTCGTAGGCAGCCGGTGGCACGTGGTCGTTACCGGTGGCGAAGGCGATGAAAATGTCGCCGCTGTGGTCTTCATTACCGCCGCCGGTGCGGGCCAGGCCGAGGCTGGCGCGCTGGGCCAGGCGGGTGCACTGGTGTGGCAGCAGCGGCGCATCGGTGGCCAGGCAGACCACGATCGAACCCATGCCCGGATGGGGCAGCGAGGCCTTGAGGAACGGCGAATCGACCTGTTCCATGTAGCGCCCGACCGGGTAGCCATCCACGCGCAATTCATTGCGAATGCCATGGTTGGCCTGGACGATCGCCCCCACCGTCCAGCCGCCCTGGACACTGCTCAAGCGGCGCGAGGCGGTGCCAATACCGCCCTTGAATTCGTGGCAGATCATGCCGCTGCCACCGCCGACATTGCCTTCGGCCACCGGGCCGCCCGTCGCTGAATGCACGGCCTGGGCCACGTGTTCAGGCTTCACGTGAAAGCCGTTGATGTCGTTGAGCAGGCCGTCGAAGGTTTCCAGCACCACCGGCATGTTCCAGTACAGGCGTCCGTCATCCGGCTGCTGCTCGCGGTCTAGCACGATCAGCGCGTCGCGCACCACGCCCAGGCTGTGGGTGTTGGTGAAGGCGATGGGGCTGGTCAGCAAGCCGGCCTCGCGTATCCACTCCAGCCCCGTGGCATCGCCGTTGCCGTTGAGCACATGCACACCGGCAAAGCAGGGTTGCTGACTGGTGGAGCCGGCGCGCGGTTCGATGACGGTGACGCCGGTGAGGATGTCGCGGCCATTGGCGGTGCGGCCTCGTACATTGCTGTGGCCGACGCGTACGCCGGGGACGTCGGTGATGGCATTGAGCGGGCCGGGTTGCAGTTGGCCGATCGGGATGTTCAGGTCACGGGCACGTGGTTTCATGGTTTTCTCATCTTCAAATCGTGGCAGAAAAAGGGATGTTCCGGGCACCACAATCCCAATGTGGGAGCGGGCTTGCTCGCGAAGGCGTAGTGTCAGTCGCTATCAATTTTTGCTGATCCACCGCTTTCGTCGGATCGCCGCCCGGAGCAAGCCCGCTCCCACAGGGAAATGCAGTGGATTCACTGTCCGTTCTTGACCTTGCTCCAGATCCGCGTGCGCACGCGCTCGGTAGCGGGCGGCAGGGGCTGGAGGGTGAACAAGGTGGCCATGGCTTCGGCGGGTGGATAAACCGCCGGGTTGCTGCGGGTCGCTTCGGCCACCAGCGTGGTCGCGCTACGGTTGCCATTGGGATAGTTGAGGTGGTCGCTGACCGGGGCGATGACTTCAGGGCGCATCAGGTAGTCGATGAAGGCCATCCCTTGTTCCGGGTGCGGTGCGTCCTTGAGCAGTACCAGCGTGTCGAACCACACCGGCGCGCCTTCCTTCGGCAAGCTGTAGGCGATCTTCACGCCGTTGCCGGCCTGCTCGGCGGTGGTCTTGGCTTCGAGCATCGCGCCGGACCAGCCCACCGCCACGCAGATGTTGCCGTTGGACAGGTCGCTGATGAACTTCGACGAGTTGAAGTAGGCGATGTGCGGGCGCAACTTGAGCAGCAGCGCTTCGGCCTTCTTGTAGTCTTCGGGGTTGGTGCTGTTGGGCGGCAGGCCGAGGTAGTGCAGGGCCACCGGCAGCATCTCCGAGGGCGAGTCGAGCATGGCTACGCCGCATTCGCTGAGCCTGGCCAGGTTATCTTCCTTGAACACCAGATCCCAGGAATCCACCGGCGCCTTGTCACCCAGCAGTGCGCGCACTTTGTCGATGTTGTAGCCGATGCCGTTGGTGCCCCACAGGTAGGGCACGGCGTACTGGTTGCCCGGATCGTTGTTGGCCAGTTTTGCCAGCAGTTCGCTGTCCATGTTCTTGAAATCCGGCATCTGAGCACGGGGCAGGGGGGCGAGGGCACCGGCCTTGATCAGCGTGGGCAAACTGAAGTTGCTGGCAACCACCACGTCGTAGCCGCTACGGCTGGTGAGCAACTTGCCTTCCAGCACTTCGGCGCTGTCGAAGGTGTCGTAGACCGGCGCAATCCCGGTGTCACGCTTGAAGTCCTGCAAGGTGGTCGGGCCGATGTAGTCGTACCAGTTGTACACGTGCACGGTCGGGGCTTCGACCGCAAAAGCCGACAGCGACACCGCCAGGCAGGCGCCAAACCCCAGATTGAAATACAAGCGGTGACGACTCATGATGCGGCACTCCTGGCCTGTTGCGGCCGGTGGTAATCAGGAGTTTGCAGCGTATCGACCGGGGTGGCCTTCACCCATTCCCATCATGGGTTACTCAAAAGGGGTAGTGCGTGGACGCGTTGTTGAAAGAGTTGCCGGTGCACCAGGGGCTGGCGCGGGTCTTCACGGCGGTGGGGCGGGACAGCTTCTGGCGTGCGCTGGTCGATACCCTGCGCTTGCTGGTGCCGCTGGACAACGCTTTGGTAGCGCTGATGCGCCCGGGCCATGTGCCGCGCCTGCTGATTGACTTCGACGCCACGGGCAGCACCGAAGACCATGAAGAACTGGCGGACTACAGCGCTGGCATGTACCTGCTCGATCCGTTCTACCAAGCCGCTTGCGCGGGCATCGCCGACGGCTTGCACAGCCTCGAATCGGTGGCCCCGGACCAGTTCCAGCACAGTGAGTACTACCTGAGTTACTTCAGCACCGTAGTCGGTGGGGACGAGTTGCAGTTCATGGTCAACGTCGATGGCGCCGTGCTCGGCCTGTCCCTGGGGCGTTCGACACGCTTCAGCCTCGAGGAACAGGGCCGCCTGCTGTGCGTGCGTGACTGGGCGCTGGCGGCGATGCGCCGACACCTGGATTTGCTGCCGCCGGAAGGGCCGGCCGCCGAACCACCGGCCGGCGACCTGGCGACCTTGCTCGATCGCTTCGACGCACGCCTGACGCTGCGGGAAATCGAAACCGCGCGCCTGATTCTCCAGGGTTTTTCCAGCAAGGCCATCGCCCAGCAATTGGGCATCTCCCCGGAAACGGTGAAAGTGCATCGGCGCAACCTCTATCACAAGCTCAACGTGAACGGGCATGGCGAGTTGTTTGCGCTGGTGTTGCAGCCGCGTTGAATCGGCAGCCCTGCGTCTCATCCGCTTGAATGGAAAAAGCTTTGCCCACCATGGCGATGTCACAGGCGCCGACCTGTAACTTCTTACAGTTTCGGCCCGGCGAAAAAAGGCCCAGTCTGTCCTCAGTCAGAGCGAAGGACCGTCAATGCCGTGAACGCTCATCACCACACCGCGACACCGACGTTGTCGGTCATCGATCCACGCGCCCTGACGGTTCGCAGCGTGGGCTATTGCCGCCATCCCGACAGCGTGGTCATTGATCCACGCATCACCCGGCAACGCTTCGACGTGGCGGGGCGGTTGGTCGAGTCGTGGGACCCTCGGTTGTGGGGTACGGCGCCGAAGCCGAACCTGACCACGGTCTACGGCTTGAGTGGGCAACCGTTGCTGACGGACAGCGTCGATGCCGGTTGGCAGTTGAGTGTGCTGGACCAGGTTGGGTTACCTCTCTCGTTCTGGGATGCACGAGGCAGTCAGCGTCACACCGAGTTCGACGAACAACAGCGGCCCGTCACCGTTACGGAACAGGATGCGGGGGAGCGACCTCGCGTGGTGGAACGCTTGACCTATGGTGGCTTAGAACCCGCGTACGCAGCGCACAACCAATGCGGGCAGGTGATCCGTCATGACCGCCCGGCAGGCACACACTGGGCTGCCGACTACGGGCTCGCCGGTTCGGTACTGGTTGAAGAGCAACGCTTGCTTCTCGAACTTGAAACACCCGACTGGCCGCCCGAATTCGATGCCAGAGATGAGTACCTGGAAGCCCAATCATTCATCACCCGCCACACCTTCAATCCCACTGGTGAGCTTCAGGAACAAACCGATGCCATGGGCAACGTCAGAACCTTTACCTATGACGTGGCGGGCAAGTTGAGTGAGGCTTCGCTGCAAATGGCCGGTGAGAACAAGCAGCCGCAATCCTTGGTCAACGACATCCGCTACAACGCCCAGGATCAGGTTGAACGCGAAAGCGCCGGCAATGGCGTGCTGACCCGTGCCGAGTACGCTGCCGATGACGGCCGGCTGATCCGGCTGGTAGCGGCAGTCGGGAGTCAAAAACCGTTGCAGGACCTGAACTACGTCTACGACCCGGTGGGCAACATCGTCGAGCTGCACGACCAGTCCCAAGCCGTCAGCCATTTCAACAACCAGCGCATCGACCCGATCAATCGCTACCGCTACGACAGCCTGTATCAACTGGTCGAAGCCCAGGGCTGGGAGGTCAGCCAGCCGAGTCATGGCCCGGCCCTGCCGACACTGCTACCCACACCGCTGGACCCCAACCAGCGGCGCAATTACACCCAACGCTTCGAGTACGACCGGGGCGGGAATTTGATCACCCGCCAGCACAGTGATGCGCCCGGGTTTTCGATGTTCACCTCGGCACGAAGCAATCGTAGCCTCGCGCAACGCGATGACGGCTCGCTACCGGGCGAGCCAGATATCGACTCGGGTTTTGATGCCGGTGGCAATCAACAGGAACTGCAACGCGGGCAAGCCATGCTCTGGGACAGTCGCAATCAATTGAGCCGCGTGACAATAGTCAAACGCGAAACCGAGCCCGACGACTACGAATGCTACCGCTACGACCGCCCCGGCCATCGCTTGCGCAAAACGGGATTCGCCCACAGCAGTGGCCGCACCCTGCGCAGCGAAGTCCGTTACCTCCCCGGTCTGGAAATCCACCGTCAGGCCGACGGCGAAGAACATCACGTCATCAGCGTCGAAGCCGGGCGCAGCAACGTGCGGGCGCTGCATTGGCCCGAAGGTGCGCACAACGATCAACTGCGCTACAGCCTCAGTGATCACCTCGGTTCCAGCACCCTGGAACTGGACGGTGAAGCGGGCGTGCTGACCCAGGAACACTATTACCCCTATGGCGGCACGGCGTGCTGGGCGGGTAGAAGTGCGTTGGTGGCGCAGTACAAGACCATCCGCTATTCGGGCAAGGAGCGGGATGCGACCGGGCTTTATTTCTATGGCTATCGGTATTACGCACCGTGGTTGCAGCGCTGGGTTTGTCCGGATCCGGCCGGGGAAGTGGATGGTCCCAATCGTTATGCAATGGTGGGCAACAACCCAATCATATTCGCTGATCGATTCGGGTTGAACGGAGAACAGGTTACGGGCACCCAGATTTTTGGAGGGGTCATTCTCGTGTTCTTGCTGACCTTGATCGGGGCCGGATTGGGTTGGTTGGCGGGCAATGCCATGACAGGTGCTTCAGTCGGGGCCCTGCTGGGTGGGGCGCTGTTCGGGATTGTGCGAACGCACGAGTATCTACAGTTACGACCAGAGGCTGTAGCCGCCAATTCCGACGTAGTGGAACGGCAGTTTGGTCAGAACATTAGAAATCTGGCTAGCAGTCTTGCAGAACACGAAAAGCTGACGCGGGAGGAAGCTGCGAGGTTTTCGAACTTTGCTTTTGACCATCGTAATATTTCAGGGAACGATGGGGTAATGCTTAGACTTTTCTGTACGCAAACAGGAAAAATCTTTGGGTATACGGGCCCCGAAAACAACGCTGATAAAGCATGGCGCGTCCTTAGCACGGAAAAAAATCCAGTTAAAGGGCTCAAACGGCTGGGCTACAGCATGCTGTTAATTCGAGATACGCCGAGTGAGCAATCATCCACTGAGCAGTCTCCCCACGTTGAATCATTTGATGTAGCAAGTGCCACCTCTGTCGCGAGCGTGCGCAAGGTTGGAAAAAAATCACACTCCAGTTTGGGCTCGGCCACATCATCAGCGGCACCAGCATCCATCCAGCACTGGGAAATTGATACCCGAGCGGTGGATTCAATCCTGGATGATCCGACTGACCCTCGCCACAAAAGCGTTTCCTCAACGATCAACAGTTTGCGTGAGCGCCGCACTGGAGCGGTCAATTGGCATCGCCATCAGGACGGTTTGTGGTCAGCGGATCTGCGGGGGTTTCCTGGAACTACCGGGCGGGGAGCTTACCGTCTGATGTTGAGCCACCAAGGTGGCGTTCACTACAAGGTCGAAGGGATACGGAATCCGCATTAATGGTGTCCAGGCTGCGAACTTTTAGCCTTGCAACTTGAACACCAACGCCTTCAACCCGCACTCCACATCAGCATCCGGAAACTCCGGCGGATTCTCCAGCCGCTGCTCAAACTGCAGGCTCGGAGCCTCACGGGTCACGCCATCGATCAGGAAGTCGGCACCAAACGCCGGGTCGTTCATGCAGGCCAGCACGGTACCTTGAGGGCTGAGCAATTCCGGCAATCGGCGCAGTACGCGCTGGTAATCATTGGTTAGCAGCCTGCTCGCGATGGCGATTTCACAAGCGCCGACCTGTAACTTCTTACAGTTCCGCTCCGGCCAAAAAAGGCCCAGTCTTGCCTCAGTCAAAGCGAAGGACCATCAATGCCGTGAACGCTCACCACCACGCCGCGACACCGACGCTGTCGGTCATCGATCCACGCGCCCTGACGGTTCGCAGCGTCGGCTATTGCCGCCATCCCGACAGCCCGGAGATTGATTCACGCATCACCCGGCAACGCTTCGACGCGGCGGGGCGGTTGATCGAATCGTGGGACCCGCGGTTGTGGGGCACGGCGCCGAAGCCGAACTTGGCCACGGTCTACGGCTTGAGCGGCCAACCGTTGTTGACGGACAGCGTCGATGCCGGGTGGCAGTTGAGTGTGCTGGACCAGGTTGGGTTATCTCTCTCGTTCTGGGATGCACGAGGCAGTCAGCGTCACACCGAGTTTGACGAACAACAGCGGCCCGTCACCGTCACGGAACAGGCCGCGGGGGAACGACCTCGTGTGGTGGAACGCTTGACCTATGGTGGCCCCGAACCCGCGTACGCAGCGCACAACCAGTGCGGACAGATGATCCGCCATGACCACCCGGCAGGGACACACTGGGCTGCTGACTACGGGCTCGCCGGTGCCGTGCTGGTTGAAGAGCAGCGCTTACTCCTCGAGCCTGAAACTCCCGATTGGCCCGTCGAGCCCGGGGCGCGGGATGAGTTTCTGGAAGCTCAATTATTCATCACCCGCCACACCTTCAATCCCACCGGCGAGCTTCAGGAACAAACCGATGCCATGGGCAACGTTCGCACCTTTGGCTACGACGTGGCGGGCAAACCGAATGAGGTCTGGCTGCAAATGGCCGGTGAGAACAAGCAGCGACAATCCTTGGTCCACGACATTCGCTACAACGCCCAGGATCAGGTCGAATGCGAAACCGCTGGCAATGGCGTGCTGACCCTCATCGAGTACGCTGCCGAAAACGGCCGGCTGATCCGGCTGATCCGGCTGATCCGGCTGGTAGCGGCAGTCGGGAGTCAAAAACCGTTGCAGGACCTGAACTACGTCTACGACCCGGTGGGAAATATCGTCAAACTGCACGACGAGTCCCAAGCCGTCAGCCATTTCAACAACCAGCGTATCGAGCCGATCAACCGCTACCGCTACGACAGCCTGTATCAACTGGTCGAAGCCCGGGGCTGGGAGGTCAGCCAGCCGAGCCATGGCCCGGCGCTGCCGACACTGCTGCCCACACCGCTGGACCCCAACCAGCGGCGCAATTACACCCAGCGCTTCGAGTACGATCGGGGCGGGAACTTGATCAGCCGCCAGCACCGCGATGCGCCCGGGTTTTCGATGTTTACGTCGGCGCGAAGCAACCGCAGCCTGGCGCAACGGGACGACGGCTCGCTGCCGGGAGAACCTGAAATCGCGTCGGGTTTCGATGCCGGTGGCAATCAACGGGAGCTGCAACGCGGGCAGGCCATGCTCTGGGACAGCCGCAATCAATTGAGCCGTGTGACGTTGGTCAACCGCGAAACCGAGTCTGACGACTACGAATGCTACCGCTACGATCGCCCCGGCCACCGCTTGCGCAAAACGGGATTCGCCCACAGCAGTGGCCGCACCCTGCGCAGCGAAGTCCGTTACCTCCCCGGTCTGGAAATCCACCGCCAGGCCGATGGCGAAGAACATCACGTCATCAGCGTCGAAGCCGGGCGCAGTAACGTGCGGGCGCTGCACTGGCCCGAAGGTGCGCACAGTGACCAGTTGCGCTACAGCCTCAGCGATCACCTCGGCTCCAGCACCCTGGAACTGGATGACGAGGCGGGCATGCTGACCCAGGAACACTATTACCCCTTTGGCGGCACGGCCTGCTGGGCGGGGAAAAGTACGCTGGTGGCGCAGTACAAGACCATTCGCTATTCGGGCAAGGAACGGGATGCGACTGGGCTTTATTACTATGGCTATCGGTATTACGCGTCGTGGTTGCAGCGCTGGGTTTGTCCGGATCCGGCTGGTGATATCTGCGGACCCAACAGGTACTTAATGGTAAAAAATAATCCGGTAGTGTTTTTTGATCAGAAAGGCCTGGACAGGGAAAGTGCCATAAAATTATGGAGGTTTGCTTTCAAGGTTATTGTGGCCACTGGAGCGGAAACTAAAAATTTTGACCCTGATTTGTATAGGCGATATGAAACTTTCGATGAAGAGAAAAAAAGGCGAAGTGATTTTGTTGTTAATAAAATGAAGCACTCATTTATCCTGGATGAGGCGACAATTGAATCGGTGTACGGCGAGGAAGATGAATTTAAAAATTCATACTATATGGATGAGTGGGTTTTTAAATCAAATTATAAGGAAAGTGAGACGCGTGAGTATTTTGCAAGCGATGTGGCGAAGTATCAGTATGCTGCCGTTTCTCGGAAGAATGATTTTTTTGGATTTCTTCCGTTTGTTATGAAAAGAGAGTTTGTCATAAATCAGGATACGCTCAGGGTGATGCATGAGGCGGAAGGTACTTCCCAAGAAAGAATGGAGATTTTTCTTAATGAAACCCCCAACGGTAAGTCAACAAAAAGAATTATGGACGATTTAAAGCTTGTCGCTACGGGTTTTAGGCAAGATCCCGAAGTGATCAAGTTTTTTACTGAGGATGGAGAAAAGTTTTTCAGTATGGCTGATTTTTACGTTGATGTGAGGCTTTCAGTTCGCGCTTCGATTGAAGAAGCTAGTAGTGTTGATCCGGCAGTGTCCAGTGGAACAAGATCAACACTTAAGCCAAAGTCGCTTCAAAATGCGCTCAATCTGTAGGTGTTGGGCACACTATCCTAATCAAACCGCCTAATACGCAAGTGCGCATAGACTGAAAAAATTGCCTTGGCGATTTTTAACACGATGTGTTCGCGTGACTCTGTGGAACTGCCGAAGGCTGCGATCTTTTGTTGTTCAGCTGCCGAGCTTGAACACCAACGCCTTCAACCCACACTCCACATCCGCATCCGGAAACTCCGGCGGATTCTCCAGCCGCTGCTCAAACCGCAAGCTCGGCGCCTCACGGGTCACGCCATCAATCAGGAAATCGGCACCAAACGCCGGGTCGTTCATGCACGCCAGCACGGTACCCTGAGGGCCGAGCAATTCCGGCAAGCGGCGCAGCACACGCTGGTAATCCTTGGTCAGCAAAAAGCTGCCTTTCTGGAACGACGGCGGGTCGATGATCACCAGGTCGTAAGGCCCCTTGCCGATCACCTTGCCCCAGGACTTGAACAGGTCGTGGCCGAGAAAGGTCACGTTGCTCAGGTCGTGGCCGTTGAGCCGGTGGTTGTCGCGGCCACGGCTCAGGGCCGGGCTGGACATGTCGAGGTTGACCACATGCGTCGCGCCGCCTTCGATGGCCGCCACCGAGAAACCACAGGTGTAGGCGAACAGGTTCAGCACCCGTTTGCCCCCGGCATTGGCGCGGACCCAATCGCGGCCGTAGCGCATGTCGAGGAACAGCCCTGTGTTTTGCTTGCGGCCCAGGTCCACCCGGTACTTCAGGCCACCCTCGGTGATGGTCATTTCCTCGATGAGGTCCCCCAGCAGCCACTCGGTGGTGCTTTGCAGCAGGTAGCGATGTTGCAACAGCAGCGTGTGGGCACCGGATTTTGCCCACTGCTCAGACTGGGTGATCGCCATCAGCACCTGCTTCAGGTCTTCCAGCTGCGCCGCTTCCGGCTCCTTGAACAGCGCTACCAGCACCACGCCCTGCAACCAGTCCACGGTCACTTGCTCCAGCCCCGGCCAGCAGCGGCCACGGCCGTGGAACAGGCGGCGGGTTTCGGCGGGGGCGGCCGCCAGGGCGGTCAGCAGGTGCTGGTTGAGGGTGGCGAGGGCTTCAGGGTTCATCGGGTCGGGTCGGTCATTTGTGGGGGGCGGCATTTAAACATAATTGCGCAATGGGCGGACCACACAAAACCCTGTGGGAGCGGGCTTGCTCGCGAAAGCGGTGTGTCGGCCAACATCGATAGCGACTGACACTACGCATTCGCGAGCAAGCCCGCTCCCACAGGATTCCGGGGCGCATTCGGATGCGAGTTATCACGTTTAATTTAACTTTACGTGAGGATTTGGCGATCTTCCGGCTCCCATACTCGGCCCCAACGAACAACAACAAACGGGAGCCGGACATGTCGCAGAGCACTGCTTCACCCAAGTCCAGTCATCCACGCTGGCTACGCCTGACCCATTGGCTCAACGCCTTGGCGGTGCTGGTGATGGTCACCAGTGGCTGGCGCATCTACAACGCCTCGCCGATCTACGATTTCAGTTTTCCCAATTCGATCACCCTCGGTGGCTGGCTGGCAGGCGCGCTGCAATGGCATTTCGCGGCGATGTGGTTCTTGGCGATCAACGGTCTGATCTACCTGGCCTTCAACCTGTTCAGCGGACGCCTGAAGCGGCGTTTCTTCCCGGTTTCGCCCAAAGGTGTGCTGCATGACCTGTGGGCCGCCTTGCGCGGAAAACTCGGGCACGCCGACCTGAGTCATTACAACCAGGTGCAGCGTTTTGCATACCTGTTCGTGATGGTCGACATCCTGCTGCTGGTGCTCTCCGGGCTGGTGTTGTGGAAGTCGGTGCAGTTTCCGCTGCTGCGTGAGTTGCTGTTCGGCTACGAGGGCGCACGCCGCGTGCACTTCTTCGCCATGGCATTGCTGGTGGCCTTTGTGGCGGTGCATCTGGTGATGGTCGCACTGGTTCCAAAAACGCTGTTGGCCATGATCGTCGGCCGCAAGGAGCAGGTATGAAAAAGCGCATTCAGGTACCCGGACTGGACGAGGCTTCGATCCTGACCGACGCCCGCAAGATCCTCGCGCCACAGATCGAAGACCGCTCGCGCCGCTCGTTCCTGTTGCGCGGCCTGACCCTTGGCGGCGTGGCGATGTTGTCCGGTTGCAACATCACCGACAACGACAGCGTTGAGACCGCGCTGTCGTCCATGTCGCGCTTCAACGACCGGGTGCAGGGCTGGCTGTTCAACCCCAACGTGATGGCGCCGACCTATCCCGAATCGATGATCACTCGGCCGTTTCCCTTCAATGCCTTCTACGGCATCGACGAAGCGCCGACGGTGGAGGAGGAGGGCTATCGCCTGGAAGTCACCGGGCTGGTTGCCGACAAGCGCAGCTGGCGCCTCGAAGAACTGCGGGCCATGGCCCAGACCGAGCAGATCACCCGGCACATTTGCGTCGAGGGTTGGAGTGCCATCGGGCGTTGGGGCGGCGTGCGCTTCAGCGATTTCCTCAAGCGCATCGGCGCCGACACCAATGCCAAATACGTCGGCTTCAAATGCGCCGACGACTACTACACCAGCATCGACATGGCCACCGCGCTGCACGCGCAAACCCTGCTGGCGCTGACCTGGGATGGCGTGGTGCTGCCGCGCGAATACGGCTTCCCGATGAAGCTGCGCATGCCCACCAAGCTTGGCTACAAGAACCCCAAACACATTCAGGCGATCTTCGTCAGCAATACCTACAGCGGCGGCTACTGGGAAGACCAGGGCTACAACTGGTTCGGTGGCAGCTGATGGGTGCCTGGCCGTTTCACACCTCCACAACCCACGCTCCAAGGAGTTTCATCATGAAAAAGTTGACCACTGTTGTTCTGTCCATGTGCCTGGCCGTTGGTGCTGCCTCTGTGTTCGCCGCTGACACCATGAGCAACGACAGCATGAGCAAGGATTCGATGTCCAAGGACGCCATGTCCAAAGATGCGATGAAGAAAGACGCGATGAAGAAGACCGATTCGATGTCCAAAGACAGCATGTCCAAGGATGCAATGTCCAAGGACGCGATGAAAAAAGACGCGATGTCCAAGGATGCGATGAAAAAAAGCGAAATGTCTCAGTAAGTCCAAACAGCCGAAATCCCCTGTGGGAGCGGGCTTGCTCGCGAAGGCGGTGTATCAGTCAACATTGATAGCGACTGACACTACGCCATCGCGAGCAAGCCCGCTCCCACAGGTTTTTGTCGCCGCTCAAAAGGACATCGATCAAGTGATCCAGGGCCGCCTGATGGGCAAAATTGATTAGCATGCTTGATACCAGTCACCTTGTCGCATCAAAAATGAATTTCCGCCGAGTCCGCTGCTCATACCTTTTAGGTAGCGGATCAGAACCCGCGAAATCATTGAGGCAATCAGGGAGCGGCACGGTCATGAGTCGAGTACCGACGGCGGGTGGGGATCTTCCTGGCGGGTTGATTCTGGTGGTTGAGGATGACCCGCTGATCCTGGAGTTTCTCTGTGAGATTCTTCAGGAGGAAGGTTTTGTCGTCGAGCCGAAAATCAGTGCGGACGCGGCAGCGATCTATCTGGAACAGCATGCACCGCAGGTGGGCATGCTGCTGACAGACATCACCATGCCCGGCACGCTCAATGGTGCGGACCTGGCCAACCAGTTCGGCGATCGCTGGCCGGACAAGCCGATCATGATCATGTCCGGCTTCGAAACCCCTGAAAGCGCAGGTGTGCGGCACGCGGTCTCGTTCATCAAGAAACCCTGGATGATTGGCGGGCTGCTCGATTGCGTGGGCCAGACCTTCAAGTCCAAACGACTCAACTGAGCTGCGCGCAGATGCTACATTGCCGGGCAAATCCGTCTGGCACCTGCGAGGTTCTTTTCCTTGTCCGATCACTCTGTATTCAACTCGACTTACCGTGCCTTTCTGTTCGACATGGACGGTACGGTCCTGACGTCCATTGCCGCCGCCGAGCGGGTCTGGACCACCTGGGCCGTGCGCCATGGTGTCGATGTCGACAGCTTCCTGCCGACCATTCACGGTGCCCGCGCCATCGACACCATCAGGCGCCTGGGCTTGCCCGGGGTGGATGCCGAGGCGGAAGCCGCGTGGATTACCGAAGCGGAAATCGTCGACGTCGAGGGGGTATTGGAAGTGGCTGGTGCGGCGAAGTTCTTGCGGTCATTGCCAGCCAGTCAGTGGGCCATCGTCACGTCCGCCCCGCGGGAGCTGGCGTTGCGGCGGATGGCGGCGGCGGGGATTCCCGAGCCTGCCGTCATGATTACCGCCGAGGATGTGACTGCCGGCAAACCGGACCCCGCGGGTTACCGCCTCGCAGCCCGGCGCCTGGGTGTCGAGCCTGGGCAGTGCCTGGTTTTTGAAGATGCCACGGTGGGAATTCTGGCAGCCGAGGCGGCGGGGGCGGACTTGGTGATTGTCACGGCGACCCATGAGCAGCCGATCGAGACGTTGCATGGGACGTTGGCGAGTTATGACATGGTTGCCGCGAGCGTGGATGCCGACGGTCTGATTCGTTTGCAGTTTTTGTGAACGACACATTTCTCCTGTGGGAGCGGGCTTGCTCGCGAAGGCGGTGGGTCAGGCACTTGCAATGTCGACTGATACTCCGCTTTCGCGAGCAAGCCCGCTCCCACAGGGGATCAGTGTTCCTGTCAGTAAAGCCCGGGGATCAGCCGCCAGCTGCGGGCGCAATAGGCCTCGTATTCGCTGCCGAACTGTGCCCTCAGCAAGGCCTCTTCCGAGTGAATGCGCGCGATCAGCGGGATCAGCGTCAGCGCCACCAATATCAGCCCGACACCAGAACGAAAGGCCAGTGCCCAGCCCATGCCGATGACCATCATCCCCAGATAACTGGGGTTGCGCAGGTTGCGGTAAATTCCCTCGGTGACCAGTCGATGCCCCGGCTGAATGGCCACCAGCCCGCTGAAACGCTTGCCCAGCACAAACATCGGCCACAACCGCAGCGCGCCGCCGACGATGAACAACAGCGCCCCGAGCCAGCGCACACCCTCACCGCCAAAGGTCCAGAAATCGATGCGGTCGGTATAGGCCGGCAGAAAGCCGCTCAGTAAACCGATCACGCCGAAGGCCGGAATGACCCAGCGATTGGCCCGGTCTTCGCGTTCCCCCGAGCTCAGGTTGACTTCGGTGAACAGTGATACGACGGCCATGATCAGGGTGGCCAGGGCAATGACGACCAGTGCACCGTGGCTGAAGTAAGCCGCGAAACCACCCAGTCCCCAGATCGCCAGGGCGAGGTAGGCGAGGGTGCTGACGACGGCGAAAAACGCCAGTTTGGCCGAAATTTTCATGGTGCCTCCAAAAGTAACCTCCGTCAGGTTCAGTGTAGATACCGATGCTTCCCACGCTGAGCGGGGGAGCGATCAAGGCACCTGTGCTCGCGCATTGCGCCGAATCACCTGTGGCGGTTGCCCGAACACCCGCAGGAACGTTTCGCGCATGCGTCGGCAGTCAGTGAACCCGGTTTCCAGGGCGATCTGGTCAAGGGTCAGGCGTCCGCGTTCGAGCATCTGGCGCGCCGCTTCCAGGCGCAGGCTTTCGATGGCCTTGGCCGGCGATTGCCCGGTTTCGGCGCGAAATGCCCGGCTGAATTGCCGGGGGCTGAGGTTGGCCACTTGTGCCAGTTGCTCTACCGAAAGGGGCTGGGCCAGGTGTTCCCGGGCGTAGCCGAGCACGGTTTGAATACGATCGGATTTCGGCTCCAGCTCCAGCAGCGCCGAGTGCTGCGACTGGCCGCCGGCGCGGCGGTGGTACATCACCAGTTTTTGCGCCACGGCCCGGGCCAGCTCGGCGCCGTGGTCCTTTTCCACCATGGCCAGTGCCAGGTCGATACCCGCCGTCATGCCGGCGGAGGTCCAGATCGAACCGTCGATCACGTAGATGCGATCGGCCTCGACCGTGATCGCCGGAAACCGCGCCTGCAGTTCCCGGGCGTAGGCCCAGTGGGTGGTGGCCCGCCGTCCGTCGAGCAAGCCGGCCTGGGCCATGACGAACGCCCCGGAGCAGATCGACGCCGTACGGCGTGCAGTGTTGATGCTGGCCTGCAGGTAATCCAGCACGGCCTTGGGCGCCTGTTCGACGATGGAGTCGCCACCGACCACGATCACAGTGTCGAACACGCGCCCGTCGAATGCCTCGGTGCCGACGCTCAAGCCGCCGGAGGCGCGCAGGTTGTGACCGTTTTCGGACAGCACGCGCACGTCATACAGCGTCTCGGCGGCACTGAAATTGGCGTACTCGAACACCGGCATGGCGGCCAGTGCCATGGACTGGAAACCCTCGAAAACCACGAACGCCACGCTGATCATCGACCTGTCCTCAAACGGTTATGTCCGAAAAACGTACTTTAAACGTCATTTGAGACATTCGAAAGTCCCTTTATAACGGTCAGCACCCGGCGAATCTCTCGCCTCACCGTAGAGGAATTGCACCATGGCGCTTTCATCCAAAGGCACTGCACTGATCACCGGCGCTTCTTCGGGCATTGGCGCGGTGTATGCCGACCGCCTGGCCCGGCAGGGTTACGACCTGATTCTGGTGGCCCGCAGCCAGGGCAAGCTCAATGCCCTGGCCAGTCATTTGAGCGACGAAACCGGGCGCACCGTGGAGGTGGTGGCCGCCGACCTGACGAACAAGGCGGACTCGCTGCGGGTCGAACAGATCCTGCGCAGTGACGCCAGCATCACCCTGTTGGTCAACAACGCCGGGGTCGGTGCCGTCATGCCGCTGCTGGCAAGTCCCGTGGACGACATGGACGCGATGATCAACCTCAACGTGACGGCGTTGATGCGCCTGGCCTATGCCGCTGTACCGGGCTTTGTCGCCCGGGGCACCGGCACCGTGATCAATATCGCCTCCATCGTCGCCATCGCCCCGGAAATCCTCAACGGCGTGTACGGCGGGACCAAGGCGTTCGTCTTGAGCCTGAGCCAGTCGATGCAGCATGAACTGGCGGACAAGGGCATACGCATCCAGGCGGTGTTGCCGGGGGCGACCGCCACCGATTTCTGGAGCGAGGCCGGCAACCCGGTGGAAAACCTGCCGCAGGAAATCGTGATGTCCGCCGAAGACATGGTCGATGCCGCGCTCGCTGGCCTGGCGGCCGGCGAAGTGGTGACCATTCCGGGGCTGCACGATGGCAGCCAGTGGGACCGCTACGAAGCCCAGCGCCGGACGCTGTCCGGGTTGTTTGGCAATTGCGTGGCGGCGCCGCGTTATCGCTGAGACGGTCGCCCCGAGGCCGGGTGAACTAAGCTTGGGAGAGAGGACCGTTCACCACCGGCTCGCGGCAGTACTCGGCGAGCCGGTGGCGTGTAACAGGAGCCCGTATGCTTCACATCCGAACGCCTTTGATCCTGCACCCTGGCCTGTCGACTGCGACCCGCCGTATCTGGCTGAAACTGGAAAACCTGCAACCCAGCGGCTCGTTCAAGTTACGTGGCATGGGGTTGCTGTGCAGCCGGGCGGCGGAGCAGGGCAAGCGCGAAGTGGTCTGTCCCTCCGCCGGGAACGCGGGGCTGGCCACGGCCATGGCCGCTGCCCGCCTGGGGCTCAAGGCATGCATCGTGGTGCCGCATACGACCCCGCAAAGCACCCGGGCGCGGATCAGCAAGACCGGCGCCGAAGTGATCGTGCACGGCAAGGTCTGGGACGAAGCCAATCAACGGGCAATGGAACTCGCCCAGGACCCACACAGCGAATTCGTGCCGGCCTTCGACCACCCGCTGTTGTGGGAAGGGCACAGCACCATGGTCGATGAAATCCTTGAAGACTGCCCGCAAGTCGATGCACTGGTGACCTCGGTTGGCGGCGGTGGTTTGCTGGCGGGGCTGCTCACCGGGCTGACCCGTCATCGGCGCACCGATTGCCGCATCATTGCCTGCGAAACCGAAGGCGCGGCGTCGTTCGCCGCGGCGGTGGCGGCCGGGTATCCGGTCAAACTGGCGAAAATCGACACCGTCGCCACGTCCCTGGGCGCCGCACAAGTAGCCGCCTGGCCGGTCAGGCACATCGGCGATTTCCCCCACGAGTGCGTGGTGCTCAGTGACGATGAGGCGATCATGGGCGTGGTGCGTTACGCCAATGATTTGCGGCAGTTGGTCGAGCCGGCGTGCGGCGTTTCATTGGCGCTTGCCTACCTGGATCACCCGGCGATTGCCGACGCCCATGACGTGGTGATCGTGGTATGCGGCGGGGTGAGTATCAACGCGCAGCTCGTGGCCGGGTGGGCACGCTTGTCCACTGGCGCGCACGCCAGGTAGGGCTGGAAACGCTATCCCGGTGTCACAAGCCCCACCGCTGGCGATGACGATCTTCAGTGATCGGTGGCAACACCTTCCTGGACGAGAATGGCGCGGGCCAGGTCCTCGTCGCTTGCGTTGTTGAGGGCGGGATTGTCCTGACGGACTTTTTTCAATACCGCCTCCAGATAAGCACCACGAATCGCACCGTCACTGGCAACGAAGCTGGAGGCGTCATCCCGGGCGGGAATCATGAGTTTGTCGTCTTTGAACGTCGAGTACAGCGAGGCGGAAACCCCGGCGGAAGTGGCGACGTCACCCGCATCCACATCGGCCAGAGCCGAGCCGAAAGGTAAACAAAGTACCAGGGAAGAAATGATAAACATCCGGCGCATGACGGTGTCCTCCGACAGCATGAAGCATAAGGTAAGTACCACATAGTTTAGGATGCGCGGCGATCACCAAGAGTTCCGTGGAGCGTTTTCGCTTTATTGCCGACAACGCCGATCAGTCCATACATGGCGTGGCGGGGCTGGTGAACCTGTTCGGCATCGAATCACCGGTGCTGACCGGTTGCCTGGCGCTCGCCGAGCGCGTGGTGAAACGCCTGAATGACCGATGATCAGTGCTCGCGCTGCATTGCGGGCATCGGGTCTATGCTAGGGGGTGCGCTTACTGCCATCGGAGAACTCTGATGATCACCGTACGCACTGCCTGCCTGCTGGCCGATTACAAACGCTGGGCCAATCAGCGCCTCTTTGACAGCCTCGCGGCGCTCCCTCCGGGCGAAGTCAAAAAAGAACGGGTGTCGGTGTTCAAAAACATGATCGGCACCCTCAATCACGTGTACGTGGTGGATTGCATCTGGCAGGCGCACCTCGAAGGCCGGGGGCATGGTTTCAAGACTTCACACGACCTGCTGCATGCCGACCTGTCCGAACTGCGCATGGCGCAAAAAGCCATCGATCGCTGGTACTGCGACTGGAGCGCCCGGCAAACCGATGCCTCCCTGGACAAGCTCCTGGAATTCACCTTTGTCTCAGGCGAAAGCGGCACCATGAGCGCCGGCGCGATGCTGATGCACGTGGTCAACCACGCCAGCTATCACCGTGGCTGGGTGGTGCAGATGTACTTCGAGATTCCGGCCATGCCACCGGTGACCGACATGCCGGTGTATTTGCGCGAGTCCGAGCCGGTGGTCCTGCAGTCGCTCAATGCCCCGATAGTGGCGCCGCCATGTGCTGTACAATTTTCGAGCGCAACCAGCGTTCTGCCGGATCGTTATCGTTGACCCCGTTCCAGACCATCGACAGTTCGGACAGGTTGATATCAAACGGTGCATCGTCTGCCCGTAGCTGGCTGCTGCCTTCGATCAACGCACTGGCCGCGTAATCCGGCACGGTGGCGAGCATGTCAGTACCCGCCAGCAAGGCCCGCAACCCCGCGAACTGTGGCACCGCCAGCACCACCCGGCGCGAGCGGCCGATCCGGGCCAGATCATTGTCGATGGCGCCGCTCAGATCCCCGGAAAACGACACCAGCGCGTGAGGGCGTTCGCAGAACTCGTCCAGGGTCAACGGGCCCGGACGATCGTCGCCGCGCAGGATCTTCACGCTCAAATCGCGCAACTTCTTGCGCTTGGCATTGGCCGGTAATTCCGTGGTGTAGCTGATGCCGACGGAAATCTCGCCGCTCGCCAGCATCGACGACATCAGCAGGAAATTCACCCGGCGCACCACCACCACAACGTTCTGCGCTTCTTCACGAATCTGCTTGAGCAGCGGCGGAAACAGCCCGAACTCGGCGTCGTCGGACAGACCGATACGAAACACCTCGCGGCTGGTGGAGGGATCGAAATCCTTGGCTCGGCTGACGGCCCCGGAAATGGTGTCCATCGCCGGCTGCAATTCCTTGAGAATCTGCAATGCCCGCAGGGTCGGCTCCAGGGTTCGTCCGTTGCGCACCAGCAACGGGTCGTCGAACAGATCGCGCAACTTTGCCAGCGACGCGCTGACAGCGGGCTGGCCGAGGAACAGCTTTTCCCCGGCCCGGGTCAGGTTCTTCTCGAACATCAGGGTTTCGAAAATCACCAGCAGGTTCATGTCCACGCGGCGCAGGTCGTTGCGGTTCATGGTGGAGGCTCGCTGGGGATTGGGGTCTTTTCAGTAAAGCACCAAACCCTGTAGGAGCGAGCCTGCTCGCGATAGCGGTGTGTCAGCTACATAAATGTTGAATGTGCCGCCGCCATCGCGAGCAGGCTCACTCCCACACTGGATTTTCAGCGGGCACAAATGCTGCGTACGCCCCCCATCAACTGTGGGAGCGGGCTTGCTCGCGAAGAGGGAGTGTCAGTCGACATCGATGGTGCCTGACACACCGCTTTCGCGAGCAAGCCCGCTCCCACTCCGGATTTTCAGCGGGCACAAATGCTGCGAACGACACCCATCAACTGTGGGAGCCGTTTCAGGTGGCGGAGTCTGGCTCCGTCAGCACCTTCCTGAATGTCTCCACCAAAGGCCGCAAATTGATCCGGTGCCACGCCGCCCACAATGGCGTGGTGAAGGAAATCCACGGCACTTCCCGCAGCACCACACCCGGCGGGGCGTTGCGGCTCAGGCCTTTCTGGATCATCGCGATGCCCAGCCCCGACGCCACCAACCCAAGCGCGGTGAAAGGCTCGGTGGCTTGCATGCGGATGTCCGGGCTGAAGCCGGCCCGTATGCAGGCGCTGACGAAGTCGTCGTGGCAGCTGGCGTTCTGTCGGTGTTGCACGCCGATCCATTCCTGGTCGGCGAGGTCCGCCGGGGTCAGCACAGTCTGCTGCGCCAGCCGATGGTGCTCGGGCAGGGCCAGCAGCATCGGGTCGTCCAGCACCTGAAAACCCAGCAGGTCCGGGTCGTCGTCGGTCGGTGGTTCGCTGACCAGGGCAATGTCCAGGCTTCGCTGGCGCAAGCCTTCGAGTTGTTCGGCCGAGCTGAGGTTGTACAGCGCCACATGTACGTTCGGCCGGTCGCCTCGCAGTACGCGCAAGGCATTGGGCAGCACACCAGCGTGCATGGCATTTTCGATGTAGCCAATGCACAGGCCGCCTTCTTCGCCACGCCCCAGACGCTTGCCGAGGGATTCCAGGCGATTGGCGTGGGTCAGCAGGGCGCGGGTTTCGGCGAGGAAGGTCTGGCCGTCGCGGGTCAGGCGGATGCGTTGCTGGCTGCGCTCGAACAGGGTCAGGCCCAGGCGCTCTTCGAGCTGGGCGATCTGCCGGCTCAGGGGGGACTGGGAAATGTGCAGGCGTTCGGCGGCGCGCCCGACGTGTTCTTCCTCGGCGACAGCGACGAAGTAGCGCAATTGGCGGATGTCGATCATGTAAGACCTGTAGGGACTCAAGTGCTGCATATTATGTCTTGGACGGTCCGATCCTCGCAATCTAGCATCTGCTCAACGGTCATCGCTGACCCCTGACTACTGACGAGGAATCATCCATGAGCTTGAAAGACAAACTGCCCGGCGCGTTGGGTTTCGGTACCGCGCCGTTGGGCAACATGTTCCGCGCCATCCCGGAAGAAGAAGCGCAAGCGACTGTCCATGCCGCCTGGGATGCCGGCGTGCGCTACTTCGATACCGCGCCGTTCTACGGATCGGGTCTGTCGGAGATTCGCCTTGGCGCCGCACTGTCTCGCTACAACCGTGACGACTTTGTGCTCAGCAGCAAGGTCGGCCGGGTGATCCTCGATGAAATCGAAGACGCCGCCGCCCGTGACCTGGGCGAGAAGAGCGGAGTGTTCGAGCATGGCCGGCCGAACAGGATCGTCAACGACTACAGCGCCGATGCAACGATGCGTTCGATTGAAGACAGTCTCAAGCGCCTGCAAACCGATCGCCTGGACATCGTCTGGGTGCACGATATCGCCCAGGATTTCTACGGCGATCAATGGCTGGAGTACTTCAACCAGGCCCGTGCCGGTGCCTTCAAAGTGCTGACGCGTTTGCGCGAAGAGGGCGTGATCAAGGGCTGGGGCCTGGGGGTGAACAAGGTCGAGCCGTGCGAGCTGACCCTTGATCTGAGCGAAGCGCAGCCGGACGGTTTTCTGTTGGCCGGCCGCTACACTCTTCTCGACCATGATCGTGCCTTGCAGCGTCTGATGGACGCTGCCCTGGCGCAGAACGTCGAGATCGTGGTCGGTGGCCCGTACAGCTCGGGCATCCTCGCCGGTGGTGCGCACTTCGAATACCAGAAGGCCAGCCCGGCGATCATCAACAAGGTCGAGCAGATCAAACGCATTGCGGCGGCCCATAGTGTCGACATCAAAGCGGCGGCGTTGCAGTTCTCGTTGGCCAACCCGGCAGTGGCCGCGGTGATTCCCGGTTCCAGCCGCCCGCAGCGGATTGCCGAAGATGTGGCTGCGTTGTCGGCAGTGATTCCCGCTGCATTCTGGCAGGCGATGCGTGAGGCGAAGCTGGTATCAGAGCGCGCACCCTTGCCCCTCATTGGAGCTTGAGCATGAAAATCGATTTGAGCGGAAAACTCGCAATTGTCAGCGGCAGCACAGCCGGCATCGGCCTGGGCATCAGCAAGGCACTGGCCGAGGCGGGCGCCACGGTGGTGGTGATCGGCCGCGACACGGCCAAGGTCGAGCAGGCAATGGCGAGCATTCGCCAGCGTGTTCCTGCTGCGCAATTGCGTGGGGTGACCGCCGACCTCGGCACCGCCGAAGGTGCCGAAATATTGTTCGCCGCCGAACCTCGGGCGGACATCCTGGTGAACAACCTCGGGATCTTCAACACGGTGGATTTCTTCGACGCCCCGGACAGTGAGTGGACGCGCTTCTACGAGGTCAACGTGATCTCCGGCGTGCGCCTGTCCCGGCATTACACGCCGGACATGGTCAAGCAGGGTTGGGGGCGGGTGATCTTCCTGTCTTCGGAATCCGGCGTGGCGACCCCGGCGGACATGATCAACTATGGCGTGACCAAAAGCGCCAACCTGGCCGTGTCCCATGGCCTGGCCAAACGCCTGGCCGGCACCGGCGTGACGGTCAATGCGATCCTGCCCGGCCCGACCTTTACCGATGGCCTGGAAGACATGCTCAAGGACGCCACGGCCGAATCCGGACGCAGCGCCCGGGACGAAGCCGATGCGTTCGTGCGTAAGGCCCGGCCGACGTCGATCATCCAGCGCGTGGCGGATGTCGAGGAGGTCGCCAATCTGGTGGCCTACATCGCTTCGCCGTTATCCTCGGCCACCACCGGCGCGGCTCTGCGGGTCGACGGCGGTGTCGTCGACAGCCTGGCCATCTGAACCTTATTGATTGGAGAGAGTATTTCATGGCAACTGCATCAGCCTTCATCGACATCCCGGCTTCGGCCGATCAGGTCTGGCAATTGATTGGCGGTTTCAACTCGCTGCCGGACTGGCTGCCGTTCATTCCCAAGAGCGAACTGAGCGAAGGCGGGCGCGTGCGCAGCCTGCAAACGGCGGACGGCGCCGTGGTGATCGAACGCCTGCAAGCCTTCGACAACGCGAGCCAAACCTACAGCTACTCGATTTTGCAGGCACCGTTTCCGGCGACTGATTATCTGGCGACGATCAAGGTTCAAGCGCAAGGCGAGGGCGCGCGGGTGACCTGGTCCGGAAGGTTCGAACCGGTGGGTGTGAGCAACGAGGAAGTGGAGGCGTTGTTTACCGGCATCTATCAGGGCGGGCTTGAAGCGCTACGGGCCAATTACCCGGCCTGATTCACCCAGCGGAAAACACCACCAACCCCCTGTGGGATCGCCGCACCGCCGCTCCCACAGGGGATCTGCTTTGTTCTTCAGATGAATACTAGGCTTGAGGGATCAAACTCTCCCGACAATCAAGCACCAGCCGCGCGCCACCCAGTTCGCTGCTGCCCACCTCCAGGGTAAAACCGTGCAGGCTGACAATCGCCGCGACGATGGACAGCCCCAGCCCGAAGCCGCTTTTATGATTGCCCGCCTCGGCGCGATAGAAACGCTGGAACACCGCTTCACGTTCCGCCTCGGGAATGCCCGGGCCGGAGTCAAGCACTTCGATCCGCGTGTGCCCGCCATCATTGACCCCGCGCAAGATCACCGCGCCGCCGGGCGGGGTGAATTTGATCGAGTTGCTGAGCAGGTTCGCCACCGCTTCGAACATCAGCGCACGGTCGCCATTGAGGGGCGGCAATGACGCGGGCAGATGCAGTTGGAACATCAGGTCGTCGTCTTCCGCCAGGGGCAGGTAGAACTCATGCAGCTCTTGCAACAACGCCACCGGGTCCACTTGCACGAAACCGGAGCGACGCTGGCGGTCCTCCAGCTCGGAGATCCGCAGCAAGCCACGAAAACGCGCCATCAGTGTGTCGGCTTCGGCCAGCACCAGGTCCAGTTGCATGGCCTGCGCCGAGCCTTCGCCGGCTTGCTGCTGCATGCGGTAAAGCTGCGCGCGCAGACGGGTCAGGGGGGTGCGCAGGTCATGGGCGATGTTATCGCACACGCCCTTGACCTCGTTCATCAAACGCTCGATGCGTTCGAGCATGGCGTTGACGATGGCGGCGAGCATGTCCAGTTCGTCACGCCGATTGGACAGTGGCAAGCGCCGGCTCAGGTCGCCGGCGACGATGGCTTCGGCACTGGCCTGAATCCCGCGAATGCGCCGCAACGGCCGGCGCCGCAGCAAAGTCCAGCCAACGATGCCCGGCACAATGGTCAGGGTCACACCCCAGAACAAGGCGTGAAGGATGATCCGGGTCACGGCGAACAACGAACCGTTGTCGCGCACCAGCACCAGCCAGCGGCCGTCGAGGGTGCGGGTCGCCACGGCGTCGCAACTGTCGGCGGGCAGCGTCTGCTCGTCGCTGTCGTCGGAGGCATCGCAATCGCGCAGCATGTGGATCTTGCCATCGAGCGGCAAGCCGTCCGGAATGTAGCGCAGGGCGCCGCTGAGGTAACGGTGTTGGGCATCGAACAGGCCGTAGGCGTCGATGCCGCGGATGTCGAAGGTCATGCTGACGGCGAGGGCGTCCACCAGTTGCTCGCCAAAGAAGCGCGAAAACAGGTGCTGGCGTTGCATCAGCGAATGCTTGGCCAGGTTGTCCAGGTAAGCGGAAACCTCGTAGTACATGACCCCCATGAGGATCCCGCTCCAGATCACGAACAGCGAACTGTAGAGCGCCAGCAGACGGCTGCTGGAAGAGCGCCAGCCTTTAGACGGGTTCGGCAATGACATAACCCGAGCCTCGCACGGTCCGAATCAGTGGGGCATTGCCAGGCGGGTCGATCTTCTTGCGCAGACGGCCGATGTGTACGTCGATCAGGTTGGTGCCGGGGTCGAAGTGGTAACCCCAGACCTCTTCGAAAATCATCATCCGTGAGAGGATTTGCCCGGTATTGCGCATCAGGAATTCCAGCAGTTTGTATTCGGTGGGCAATAGCGTCAGCAGTTGACCGTCGCGGCTGGCTTCGTGGCTGATCAGGTTCAGCTCCAGATCCGCCACCCGCAGCGTGGTGGCCTGGTCGATCACGCTGTTCTGCCGGCGCAGCAGGACTTCGACCCGGGCAGCCATTTCATCGGTGGCGAAGGGTTTGGTCAGGTAGTCGTCGCCACCGGCGCGCAGGCCGCGCACTCGCTCATCGACGTCGGACAGGGCGCTGATCATCAGGATCGGCGTGGCCACGCCCATGCTTCGCAGGGTGGTGACGATCGCCAGGCCATCGAGCTCGGGCAGCATGCGGTCGAGGGTGATCAGGTCATAATTGCCGCTGACCGCACGCTCCAGCCCTTCGCGGCCATTGTCGACCCAGTCGACGTCGAGGCCGTGGCTACTCAGTTCGGCGACAATTTCCCGGGCGGTCACGGCGTCGTCTTCGATGGTCAAGATGCGGGTCATAGGGCTGGCCTGATAAGCAGTTCATTACGAAGTTGCGAGCATTTTGCCAAGAATTGCCCGCGACTTAATAAATTAACTTTCATCTAGCTCGCGATAGCGGCAGATCAGGCAAAACGAATCTGTCAGTCAATCGGCGTACTGACAAACACCTCAAGCCCTTCGGCATACGCCGTGAATGCCGCGATCCGCGGAAACTGCGCCGCACTCACCTGGTCCGGTACTACCAGATTGGTAAAACTCCAGGCTACGGCGAGGGTAATGCCATCCTGCTCAATTGAGCCGTCAGTCTTCAGCGGCTGCTTTTCCAGCTCCCGCTCCAGCGCCGAATAGGCTGCCTTCAGCTGTCCTTCGACCCGCTGCACCCAGGGTTCGAATTGAATCTCCTCGGGCCGCAGGTTGCGCTCGTAGTAAAGCTGCACGGATTTTTCGCTGGCGGCCAGTGCCAGGCCAATCAGACGCAACGCGCGCAGGCGTTGACTCGGCTCGACGGGCAGCAGGCTGTTGCCCGCCAAGGTTTCCAGGTAGTCGATGATCAGCGTCGAGTCCATCAACACCTCACCGTCATCCAGCACCAGGGTGGGCGCCTTGACCACCGGGTTGATCTGCTGGAATTGTTCGAAGTGGCGGAACACCGAGACCGATCGATGTTCCAGCGTGATTCCCAGGCATTTGGCAGAAATGGCGGCGCGTCTTACATAGGGCGAGTCCAGCATTCCGATCAGCTTCATGGTCCTTTCCTTTATATGGCCATTTCGGGAGGGACAACCTTAGCTGAGGTTCGCAACCCTGCAAATGACCGTGAATAATGCCCGGTGCCGGCCGTTTGTCTTCTATATACAGCCGCTCGATTGAATTTCTTGCTATAAACGCACTCCGATTACCGCCTCAAAGCCTGCCTTAGAGCATTTTCAGGGCTTTGTCGGACAAATTCGCAGTCTTTTCAGTTGCTGAGGCCTCAAGTCGGCCGTAGACTGCCGCCCCTCGTAAATTGAGTGCCGGGTGGCGCTTGGAACAAACGGCGCCTTTCCGATGGCCTGCCCAGGTCTGCCGGAACGCTCCCTTATTCGCCTTAATGCACGTTTTTTTATAGAGATATCAATGACAAAGGACAAGTTGCTGGCCATGCCGGCGGATGACTACATGAATGCCGAGCAACATGCTTTTTTCTCCGAGCTGTTGCAGAACATGAAAGTCGAAACCCATGAGCGCATCGAACAGAACCGTATCGCCATCGAAAGCCTGGACACCCCGGCCGATCCGGCAGACGCGGCTTCGGTCGAAGAAGAGCGCACCTGGCTGGTGAACGCGATCGATCGCGACCAGCGCATGCTGCCTCAGTTGGAACAAGCCCTTGAGCGCATCAAGGAAGACAGCTTCGGCTGGTGCGACGACAGCGGCGAGGCGATTGGCCTCAAGCGCCTGCTGATCAGCCCGACCACCAAGTACTGCATCGAAGCTCAGGAACGTCACGAGCAAATCGACAAGCACCAGCGTCAGGCCTGATTCTGCGAGGCAGTCCATCAAGATGGACTGCCTTTGAAAAGATCGCAGCCTGCGGCAGCTCCTACGCAATTGAAGTAGGGCGCTGCCGCAGGCTGCGATCTTTGTTTTCTGCCGTCTTCGATTTCCCGGTTCTTCTATTGATCTGCTGCAACGTTCGCGACTAAAGGCTCATGGATAATGGCCTTATAGTGGCGTTTAATGCGAAGACAACAATTAGAAGCTTTCCGGGGTGACGATGATGACGAGAGACGGGTCTCTGGTTGCGGCAGTGCCCGCACCCGTGCTGTTGCCGAACAACCGCTGGCTGACGCCAACGCTGCAAAGCATCGCCCTGATGCTGTTGTTAAGTGGCATGACGCTGGGCGACGGGTCGCTTTACCTTGGCCTGCCCCTGGCCGTATTGATTATCTGGCTGCCTCGACTGCGCTCGCGCGCGACCCCGCAGGCGGCTGCCCCCGCCAACCCCGATGCCATCGGCGAATTGACTCGCGATCTTTCCTGCACCACCAGCCATAACGCACTGTCGGCCGCCGGTGTGGCGTTTTCGGTTCGGCAACTGGCGGACAAACTGCAATCGCAGCTCACGGCGGCAGCACAGATCGTCAGCAATGCCGAAGTCATGATCACCACCGAACAGGCCACCTCGACGCTCAGTCGCCAGGCGCTCAGTGCCGCCAGCGAAGCTCATCAAAGCGGAGTGGTCGGGCGTACTGAATTGATCGAGTCCATCGCGCGCATGCATCAGCTCAGCCAGCGCGCCAGCAACAGCCGTGAACTGATCGAAGCCTTGAGCCTGCGCAGCGATGATATCCAGCGAGTGACCCTGGTGATTCAGTCCATCGCCAGCCAGACCAACCTGCTGGCGTTGAACGCAGCGATAGAAGCGGCGCGGGCGGGGGAGCACGGTCGCGGCTTTGCAGTGGTGGCCGACGAAGTTCGCGGGCTTGCCGCACGCACGGCGACCGCCACAGGGGAAGTGGGCGAAATGGTGGCCGACATCCAGCAACGCACGGCGCAGGTGGTAGAGCAGATCCGGCAACTGTCCAGCGACCTTGACTCCGGCGTCGAGCAGGTAGAGCGCACGGGGCAGCACCTGGAAAACATTGCCCGACTGGCGGCCAGCGTCGAGTTCCAGGTCGGAGCAATCGCCGAAGGAGCAGACACCAACCGCGAACAACTCGACAGCCTGTTTCACGCCATCGAACAGATGCGCAGCGATCTGGCGGTCAGCGACCAGCAGACTCAGCGCCTGGCCCAGGCGGCGGTGCAAATGGAAGGGCAAGCCGAAACCATCAGCGAGCGTCTTGCCGAGGTGGGGCTGGATGACTATCACCAGCGCATCTATGACCTGGCCCGGGAAGCCGCGAGGCAGATTGCCGCGCGTTTCGAGGCGGACATCGATGCCGGTCGAATCAGTCTCGACGATCTGTTCGACCGCAATTACCAGGCCATCCCCAATACCAGCCCGACCAAGTACCAGACGCGTTTCGACCGTTACACCGATCAGGTGTTGCCAGCGATTCAAGAACCGTTGTTACCGCGTCACGAAGGATTGGTGTTCGCCATTGCCTGCACCCAGCAGGGTTATGTGCCGACCCACAACAAGGCGTTCAGCCAGCCGCTGACGGGAGATGCGCAGGTCGATGCGTTGCAGAACCGGACCAAGCGCAAGTTCGCTGACCGCACCGGGATCCGCTGTGGCAGCCATCAGAAGGCCGTGTTGCTGCAAACCTATACGCGCGACACCGGCGAGTTGATGCATGATCTCTCGGTGCCGATCATGCTCAAGGGCCGGCATTGGGGTGGTTTGCGCCTGGGCTACAAACCGGAAAAGCCGCGCTAGAAAGCCCGGGCTGCAGGACGATTGTTACGAATCCTGCAATGAACCTGTGCAGGGTTTTGCTGTTTCCTCGTCGGAAAACTGATTAACATACATACTAATTAGGTTGCTAATGAATTTCGAGGGGTCAGCATGCAAGGCAAAGTTGATGTCGCGGTCATGATCGGCAGCGGAGTACCCGCCAATTTGCGATCCATGGGGCGCAGGGTCTGCTGGGTGGTGTTGCTCAATGGCGAGCGCCGGGGTACGGCGTTCTCCAGTCGCGATGAAGCGGAGGAGTGCAAGGCTGCCTGGGTGGCGCAATTGAACGCCGAAAGTCCTGGCAGCCTGCATTGAGGTTGTTGTCAGTGCATCTAGTGCATGCGCAGGTTCAGGTCGTCGACCACCTGCGCCCAGTCAGCGTCTTCGCTCACCGCCAACCCGGCAATCAGGCTTTCAATGCACCCGCATCGACCGCGGCCTTCAGTTCCCTGGCCGATTCCTGGGCCGCAATGGCGGCCACATCCGGGGTTTTGAACCAGCGATCCTTTTCGACCTGGTAATACGTCACGGTCTTCAGCGGTGGTTTGGCCCGCATGACAATCACGGCCTGGAATTCACCCTCGACTTCTCTGGCTTCACCCCGGATAAAAAACTCGCCGATATCAAATTCCGTCACGTTGCCGACTTCCCCTGGAAAAACATTGTTGTTGTCAACGCAACCCGATTTTCTGCGGGTCCGTTTTATTTGGCGGGCAGTATGGCAGTAGTTGCCCGTCGACGGCTGAGATAAGTCGGCGGGCAGACGAAATGTCGATGGAAATGAGCACGGCGGGCATGTCAACAATGTGATTCCAGAAACCGGGCGAGGGCACAGGCTTCGTTATGATCAGCTCGGAAACCTCTTACGCAGCCTGTCGAAATATCCTTGATATGAAAGAAGGCAATGCCCGCCATCACCACCTGAAATCGCGGGCGGGCCGGGACATCGTGAAGCGGTTCATGGTGGCGAAACCGTATCGGGTGCGGGATCGGCGCTGTTTCCGAGTCAGGCACCACGGGATAAGCAAAGTGAGTCAGCGTGCACATATGAAGTCCTTTTCATTGTTTACCGACGTATGTACGTCGTTTTGGCTAGTCTCCAAGAGCATCGCTGCTCTAGAATCACCCCCACTGGTGGGTGAATGATGTTTATCTAAAGCAATTTTTTGCGGACGATATGTAGGAAAAGATTTTTTTCTTGATGAGATTTTTCCCCAAAGTTGATAGTCCATGATTTTCTGGCAGCAGGGAGGGCGTTTTCCTTCAGCCTGTGACGAACGCCAGGCAGGACGACGCGAGTGACGTTCCAGTAGTCTTCTCAAGCTTCGTGATGAATGAGTGCACTGCTCATTCAGGACTTCAATCCGGGTTCTTTGGCGACACCTTCGGCATTGCCGCTTTTTTGGCTGTGCGTTTATTTTTCGCGCACGGCACCATTTTTCAGATGTGGGGATGTTTCCTTGGCAGTAAGTAATCTCGATATGCATGCTTTGTTCGTGCTGGGTGATTTGCGCGCAAAGCTGGTCAAGCAGTTTCAGTCACGTTTCGTTTACATCACTGAACAGAACGCTGAAGGCATTTACATTGCCGAAATCGACACCGAATCAGCCCTGGTGGTGGACGACAAACCCGGACTCAAACTCAAGGTCGGCGATCATTTCAGCGCGTCCGTGCTGCCCAGTCGCGAAGGCGGCAAGCTGGACATCAAGTTCCGCGACATCAAGCTGACGGTTTACGGCATTGGCGATTACGCCTTCGTGACTACGGCCGACGGTCAGGGGATCGTGTTCAAGGAAGGTCACAGCGTGGTGATGGTGTTCGCTGCCCATCAACAGTTGCAGGAAGGCCTGACCAAGACCCTCAAGGCCGTCACCGCCAAGGCAGCCAAGTGGCGCAAGGGCGAACTGGTGACTTTCAAGGCCAGCGAGTGATGACCCTGACCCGCGCCGACTTCCACGAACAGAACCTGGCCAGCGCTCAAGACGAAGCGCGGCGGCTGTTCGGGCAGAAGACCATTCTGCAAGGAGCCTGGCTGAATTGGGTGGCGTCACAGCTTTACCAACTGCAACCGGCGGCATACGCCAGCATGGTCAGACGTGAACTGATGCGTTTGCAGGAAACCTCCGAAAACTGACCCACGCACCTCGAAAGCAGGAACCTCTACTACAGTCAGTGGACTGAGTATTCAGAGGCTTCGCGGTCTACTGCCAGGCCATCCTGCTATTGCTGTGAACAGCACGAGGTGCAAAAGCATGAACGGATTTCGACGGTTGCTGGCTGCGGTCCTGGCCACTTTCGGTTTGCTGGCGACACCCGCCCCGGTGTTTGCCGCCCAGACGCCGATCCACTTCGCCGACCTGAACTGGGAAAGCGGCAGCCTGATCACCGACGTCTTGCGTATCATTGTCGAGAAGGGCTACGGGCTGCCGACCGACACCTTGCCGGGCACCACCATCACCCTGGAAACCGCGCTGGCCAACAATGACATCCAGGTCATTGGCGAAGAGTGGGCCGGTCGCAGCCCGGTGTGGGTCAAGGCGGAAGCCGAAGGCAAAGTCGTCAGCCTCGGCGACACGGTCAAGGGCGCTACCGAAGGCTGGTGGGTGCCGGAATATGTGATCAAGGGCGACCCGGCCAAGGGCATCAAGGCGTTGGCGCCGGACCTGCGCAGCGTCAGCGACCTGCCGCGTTACAAAGACGTGTTCAAGGACCCGGAAGCCCCGACCAAGGGACGTTTCCTCAACAGCCCCATCGGCTGGACCTCGGAAGTGGTCAACAAGCAGAAGCTCAAGGCGTATGGGCTGGACGACAGCTACGTGAACTTCCGCAGCGGTTCGGGCGCGGCACTGGACGCAGAGATCAGTTCGTCAATTCATCGTGGCAAGCCGGTGCTGTTTTACTACTGGTCACCCACGCCGTTGCTCGGCCGCTTCAAGCTGATCCAACTCGAAGAGCCACCGTTCGACGCCGAAGCCTGGAAGACCTTGACCGACGCCGACAACCCCAATCCACAGCCGACCCGCTCCCTGGCCTCCAAGTTGTCGATCGGTGTGTCCACTCCCTTCCAGAAGCAATACCCGCAGATTGCCGAGTTCTTCGCCAAGGTCGACTTTCCGATCGATCCCCTGAACAAAGCACTGGCCGAAATGAGCGAGAAACATACGCCGCCACGTCAGGCGGCGGAAGCGTTCATGAAGGCTCATCCGGACGTCTGGCGGGCGTGGTTGCCCAAGGACGTGGCGGATAAAGTCTCCGCCGGAATGTGAGCGGCCGCCGGTATGAGCATTTGGTCTTGCACTCGGCCGCGCACTTCAGGAAAAGCCGACTAGCCTGTTCTGTTCATATCCCTTTCAAGGATCTCTGAACCATGACCCTGTTGTTGGCTCAATGGCTGGTGACGATCTTCGCAGTGATCAGTCTGGTGCATGTGTATTGGGCGTTGGGTGGCGAGTGGGCGGCGGTGGCGGCGGTCCCGCAAGTACCGCAGGAGGGCTGCGCGCAACTGCGACCGGCGTTCAAGCCACGAGGCTGGATCACGCTGGTGGTGGCCGGGGTGTTGCTGTTGATTGCCGTGCTGGTGTGCTTGCGGGTGGGTTGGTGGCTGCCATCGTTGCATCACTGGTCATTGCAGTGGGTGATCAGCGCAATCGCGATTTTGCTGTTTGCCCGGGCCATTGGCGATTCGGAGCTGGTGGGGTTTTTCAAAGAGGTTAAAGGCTCGAAGTTTGCCCGGCTCGACACCTGGGTTTACTCGCCGTTGTGTGTGGTGTTGGGGGCGGGGTTGTTGGCGGTGGCCTGGGTCTGAGGCAGACCGGTCTTGCTGTGTTGGCTGGTCTATAGCCTTCGCGAGCAAGCCCGCTCCCACAGGGTTCAGCGCAATCCCTGTGGGAGCGGGCTTGCTCGCGAAGAGGCCGGTCCAGTCAATACAAAACTTTGGTCTAACTACCACTCTCCGTACGCCGGCTGCTCACTTCGGCCGGCACATCATCCCCGGCCATGCGTTTGCGAAACAGCGCCGCCCGGGCCAACAGCAAGGTCGTCACCGGCACGGTAATCGCCAGCAGGATCGGAATCAGCCAAGCGTGCAATACCGGCGCGGACTTGAGCGCCGAAAAGTAGATGATCGAAGCCAGCGCCACGCACCAGGCGCCGAGCGTCGAGGCCAGGGCCGGTGGGTGCATGCGCTGGAAGTAATCCTTCATGCGCAGCAGGCCCGTGGCGCCGATCAATGCAAACAGGCTGCCGAGCACCAGCAGGATCGCCACCGGGATCTCCACCCACAACGACAATGGCGTATTCATTCGATCACCTCACCACGCAGCAGGAATTTCGCCAGGGCGAACGAGCCGACGAAGCCGAACAGGGCGATCAGCAGCGCCGCCTCGAAGTAGGTGTCACTGGCATAGCGAATACCCAACGCCAGCATCATCAGCATCGCGACGATGTACAGGTAGTCCAGCGCCAGAACCCGGTCCTGGGCCGATGGCCCCTTGAACAGGCGGATCAGGGTCAGGATCATCGCCAGGGAAAAGAAGAACAGGCTCAGCAGGATCGCGTTCGACAGCAACGGGCTCATTCGAAGATCTCCATCAACGGACGTTCGTAGGTCGCCTTGAAGTGCTGGATGAACAGCGCCTCGTCGTCCAGGTCGAAGACGTGCAGCAGCAAAATGCTGCGGTCCAGCGCCAGCTCCGACCAGACCGTACCGGGCACTACCGTGGTGATCATGGACAGTGCAGCCAGGCCGTTGGCGTCCCGCAAGTCCAGCGGCACCTTGATGAATTGCGAGCGGGGCGGGCGACGCCCCGCATTGAGCACGCGCCAGGCCACTGCAATGTTGGACACCAGTACATCGCGCCCGACCAGCAGGACCAGGCGCAGGATTACCCGGGGACGACGGATGCGCACCGGCAGCGGACGCAGCCTGCGCATCATCAATGGCGCGCAGAACCCCAGCGCAGCACCCAGCAGCAGGTTGCCGGGGCTGATCGACAGGTTCAGCAACAGCCACAGCAACCACAGGGCCAGCGACAGCAAGGGTGCCGGAAACAGGCGCTTCACGGTTGCACCTCCTGCGGGGCCGCTACGGCCGACGGGTTCGGTACGACGCGTGTGTCGAGCACCGCCATTACGTATTGCTGCGGGTTGTACAAGGCATCGGCGGCGGCCTGGGTGTAGCGCAGCAGCGGATCGGCCTTGAAGGTCAGCGCAATGCTCAAGCCGAGCAGGGCGAAAATCGGCACGCATTCCAGGCGTCGCAGCAGGGGCGATGGCCGTTCCGCTGGCGTCCAGAAACGCTGGATGCCCAGGCGCGAGAATGCGATCAGCGACGCCAGCCCGGACACAATCAACAACACCAACAGGCCCCATGCAGCATTGGAAATCGGTGCATCGCCGCTGTTGCCCAGGCCTAGCGGATTGAGCAACGCTCCAATCAACCCGAGCTTGCCGATAAACCCGGACAGCGGCGGCATGCCGATGATCAGCAAGGCGCAGGCGATGAAGCTCAGGCCGAGAAACGCCATGGTCCAGGGAATCACCTGGCCGACCACGGCTTTCTGGTCGTCGTCGAGGTTGGTGCCTCTGGGCGGATGCAGGGATTCCAGTGGCCGCGGCAGCAATTCGGTTTCATCTTCGAGCAGGATTTCGTTGGCCGAGCGCGAGCGCTCGATCAGTTCGGCCAGCAGGAACAGCGCGCTCAGCGCCAGGGTCGAGCTGAACAGATAGAACAGCGCCGCGCCGACCAGGTTCGGCTGGGCGAAACCGATGGTCGACAACAGAATGCCCGCCGACACCAGGATGCTCAGGCTGGCCATGCGCTCCAGGCGTTGCGCGGCGAGGATCGCCATGGCGGCGCAGACGATGGTCGCCATGCCGCCATAGATCAGCCAGTCACCGCCAAAGAACGCCGATGCCCCGGCCTGGGCGGAGAACAGCAGCGTCCACAGGCGCAGCAAGGTGTACACGCCGACCTTGGTCATGATTGCGAACATCGCCGCCACCGGTGCGCTGGCCGAGGAATAGGCCGGCACCAGCCAGAAGTTCAGCGGCCACATGCCGGCCTTGGCCAGGAACGCGACGGCCAGGATCCCCGCACCGGCGTGTAGCAAGCCACGATCAGCCTCGGACACCAGCGGGATTTTTACCGCCAGGTCGGCCATGTTCAGCGTGCCGGTGACCCCATAGATCAGCGCCGCGCCAATCAGGAACAGCGACGAGGCCAGCAGGTTGATCGAGATGTAATGCAGCCCCGACGACACCCGCGCCCGGCCCGAGCCGTGGAGCATCAACCCGTAGGACGCGGCCAGCAGCACCTCGAAGAACACGAACAGGTTGAACAGGTCAGCGGTGAGGAACGCACCGTAAAGGCCCATCATCTGGATCTGGAACAGCGCGTGAAAACTCGAACCGGCGCTGTCCCAGCGTGCCATGGCGAACAGCAGGGCACTGACGCCGATGATGCCGGTCAGCACCAGCATCAACGCCGACAGGCGATCGACCACCAGCACCAGGCCGAACGGCACTTGCCAGTTGCCCGGCAGGTACACACCGATGGAGCCGGGCACGCCGGTGGTTTGTGTCCATTGCAACAATGCCACGGCAATGCCCAGCCCGAGCAGGCTGGAGAACAGATTGATCTTCGCCTTGAGCGGCCGGTGCTTCTCGCCGAGCATCAGCATGATCGCGGCGGTCAGCAGCGGCAGCAGGATGGGCGCGACGATCAGGTGAGTCATCGCCATCATTCCCTGGGCTCCCGGCCATCCACATGGTCGGTTCCGGTCAGGCCCCGGGAGGCCAGCAGCACTACCAGGAACAGCGCGGTCATGGCAAAGCTGATGACGATTGCCGTCAGCACCAGTGCCTGCGGCAACGGGTCGGTGTAGTGCAACAGGTCCTGCGGCACGCCGTCCTTGATGATCGGCTCCTTGCCGATGAACAGGCTGCCCATGCTGAAGATGAACAGATTGACACCGTAGGACAGCAGGCACAGGCCCATGACCACCTGGAACGTCCGAGGGCGCAGGATCAGCCAGACGCCGGACGCGGCCAGTACGCCGATGGCGATTGCGATGACTTCTTCCATCAGACGGCTCCTTTGGCGGCAACGGATCTGGGCTGGGCGGCGGTTTTGTGGCCACGCACCGATTGGTGGGCGAGGGCGGTGAGGATCAACAGGGTCGAGCCGACCACCACGCCGTACACACCGATGTCGAAGAACAGCGCGCTGGCGAGGTGAATGTCACCCAGCAGCGGCAACGAGAAATGCCAGGTGTGGGTGGTCAGGAACGGATAGCCGACGACCATCGCGCCCAGCCCGGTGGCCGTGGCAATCATCAGTCCGGTGCCCATCCAGCGCAGTGGCCTCAGGCTCATTTGCGCCTCGACCCACTGAGTGCCGGCGACCATGTATTGCAGGATGAACGCCACCGACATCACCAGCCCGGCGACAAAACCGCCGCCCGGTTGATTGTGCCCGCGCATGAACAGGTAGAACGACACCACCAGTGCCACCGGCAACAGCAGGCGCACCAGCACCGCCGGCACCATCATGAAACCGAGCGCGGTGTCGCTGGCGTGACGCGGGTTGACCAGGTCGGTGACCACATCCGGCGCGAGCAAGCGTTGTTGGGCCGGCAGTTGCAGGCTTTCTTTCGGCGGACGGAAGCGGCGCAGCAGGGCGAACACGGTCAGGGCCACGGCCACCAGCACGGTGATTTCACCGAGGGTGTCGAAACCACGGAAGTCCACCAGCATCACGTTGACCACGTTGCTGCCGCCGCCTTCGGGCAAGGCACGACTGAGGTAGAACGAGGAAATGTCGTTGGGGGTCTGGCGCGTCAGCATGGCGTAGGCCAGCAACGCCATGCCGACACCGACCGCGGTCGACAGCAGCAAGTCGCGGATACGCCGCACCCGCGCCCGGCGCAGGCTGCCCGGTAACGGCGAGACCTCCTCGATCCGTCGTGGCAGCCAGCGCAGGCCCAGCAGGATCAGCACCGTGGTCACCACTTCGACCGCCAGTTGGGTCAGGGCCAGGTCCGGCGCGGAAAACCAGACGAAGGTGACGCAAGTCATCAGGCCGCAGACGCTGACCATGGTCAGGGCCGCGAGGCGGTGATACTTGGCCTGATAGGCCGCGCCAAGGGCGCAGGCGATGGCCAGCAACCACAGGGTGACGAAGACGATCGACCCGGGGATTTTCGGCCGGTCACCCCAGTGAAGGCTGCTGTGCAGCATGGGAATCAACCCCGCCAGCACGGCGGCGAGCACCACCAGGAACAACTGCATTTGCAGGCGCCTGGTGCCAATCCGCGGTTCCAGGCGACGGGCCAGGCGCATGATGGCGACCAGCGCGTATTCGAACAGGTGCTTGCCGTCCAGGCGCCCGACGACGGGCGGACGGTCGAAGCGTCCGCGCTTGAATTGATTGCGCAGCAGCAGATAAAGCACGGAGCCGCAGGACAAGGCGATCAGGCTCATGATCATCGGCGCGTTCAGGCCGTGCCAGATGGCCAGGCTGTATTCGGGCAGCGTGCCGCCGACCACCGGTTGCGCCGCCGCCGCGAGCAGCGGGCCGACTATCTGAGCCGGGAAGATCCCCACCAGCAGGCAGGCGAACACCAGCAATTCCACCGGCGCGCGCATCCAGCGCGGTGGTTCGTGGGGTGTGTGGGGCAAGTCGGTCGCGGGCGGGCCGAAGAACACATCCACGGTGAAGCGCAGGGAGTAAGCCACGCTGAAGGTACCGGCAATCGTTGCCACGATCGGCAAGCTCAGTTCGACCCAGCGCGTGGCATTGATGAACACGGTTTCGGCGAAGAACATCTCTTTGGAGAGAAAACCGTTGAGCAACGGCACGCCGGCCATCGAGGCGCTGGCGACCATGGCCAGGGTGGCGGTGAACGGCATCAGCTTGTACAGGCCGCTGAGTTTGCGGATATCGCGGGTGCCGCTTTCGTGGTCGATGATGCCCGCGGCCATGAACAACGAGGCCTTGAACGTCGCGTGGTTGAGGATGTGGAACACCGCGGCGACGGCGGCCAGCGGGCTGTTCAAGCCAAGCAACAGGGTGGTCAGGCCCAGGTGGCTGATGGTCGAGTAGGCCAGCAATCCCTTGAGGTCGTTCTGGAACATCGCGCAGTACGCCCCGAGCAACAGGGTGCAGGCGCCGGCGCCGCTGACGATGTAGAACCATTCTTCACTGCCCGACAGCGCGGGCCATAGCCGCGCGAGCAGGAAGACCCCGGCCTTGACCATGGTCGCCGAGTGCAGATACGCCGACACGGGCGTCGGCGCGGCCATGGCGTGGGGCAGCCAGAAGTGAAAGGGAAATTGCGCACTTTTGCTCAGTGCGCCGATAAGGATCAGGGGCAACAGGATCGGGTAGAGGGCATGGGCGCGAATCAGGTCGCCGGCGGCCAGGACCTTGTCCAGGTCATAGCTGCCGACCACATGGCCAAGCAGCATGACCCCCGCCAGCAGACACAACCCGCCCGCACCGGTCACCATCAGCGCCATGTAGGCACCGCGCCGGGCATCGGCGCGATGGTGCCAGTAGCCGATCAACAGGAACGAGAAGAGGCTGGTCAGCTCCCAGAAAAACACGATCTGGATCAGGTTGCCGGAAATCACCAGCCCGAGCATGGCGCCCATGAAGGCCAGGAAAAACGCGAAGAATCGTGGTACCGGATCGTTCGGCGACATGTAGTAGCGGGCGTACAGCGAAACCAGGGTGCCGATGCCCAGCACCAGCATTGAGAACAGCCAGGCGAAACCGTCCATGCGCAGGACGAAGTTCAGGCCCAGGCTGGGCAGCCATGAAAACTCTTCACGAATGACGCCGCCATCGGCGATCTGCGGGTACAGGAACGCGACCTGAACAGTGCCGATCAGGGCGATCAGGCCAGCCAGCAGGGATTCGGCGTTACGGGCATTGTGCGGCAACACGGCCGCCAAACAGCTGCCTATGAAAGGCAGAAGCAGTAGAACTATCAGGGACATAGGCTTCTAATCTGCGGAAGTTTGTGAAGCATCATACGTGCCAGTTCCCGGATCACCAAACGCCAAGCTGTCGCAGAATCCTACACGGTAGACGGAAAAGCCCTGATTCACATTGTTTCAGAGAGAGGTTGGGGAGCCAGTTCCGGCCCCTTCGCGAGCAAGCCCGCTCCCACAGTGTCCGCGTCGTACACAAATTATGTGAACGCCTCTGAACCTGTGGGAGCGAGCTTGCTCGCGATGGCGGCCTATCCAGCCATACAGAACCAGCGGTTTATCGCTGGGTTTCCCGCTCCAACTCTTCCTCAGCCGCAGTCTTGCCCTTGGTCTTCAACTCACTGACTATCACCGCCGCCACAATCAACCCGGCCCCGACCAGGGCAATCGCCGGCAAGCGTTCCCCGGCAATGCGCCCGACAATCCCGGCCCATACCGGTTCGCCGGCATAGATCAGTGTGGCGCGGGTCGGTGAAACGCTTTTCTGTGCCCAGTTCATCGCCACCTGAATCGCCGCACTCGCCGCCCCCAGGCCCAACGCGCTGCACAGCAGCAACCAGGAGAAGTCCGGAATCGCCTCGTTGGTCGGCACCACCATCAGGAACGACAGCACCGAAGTGACTGCCAGTTGCACCGTCGTCACCCGGCGCACATCGACCTGGCCGGCATAGGTGCTGATCAGGATGATCTCGGCCGCAATGGCCACGGCGCTGATCAAGGTGGCGATTTCACCGGGGCTGAAGTTGAACGACGCGCCGGACGGCCCGGACAACAGCATCAACCCGGTAAAGGCCAGCATGATGCCGATGCTCGGCATCAACCCCGGACGCCGTCCCAGCACCAGCCATTGCAGCAATGGCACGAAAGGCACGTACAGCGCGGTAATGAATGCCGATTGGCTGCTGGGAATGCTCTGCAGCCCGACCGTCTGCAAGCCGTAGCCGAGCATGATGGCCACGCCGATAAACGCCCCGGCCTTGAGTTCGAACAGGGTCAGGTCGCGCAGGTGACGCCAGGAAAACAGGGCGACGATGCTCGCGGCGGCGGCAAAGCGCAGGCCGACGAAAAACATCGGGCCACTGACGGTCATCGCATGCTGTACCAGCAGGAAGGTACCGCCCCAGACCATGGTGATCAGCACCAGCACGCATTCGGCCTTGCTGAACCTTGTAAAACGGGAGGAAGCCTTTGGGGAGTTCACCGACGTCATGACCTTGCACGCTGCTGGAGGGGGACGCACAATGCGCCGAATGTTGCGCAGTATACTGCCCAACCCCACTCAGTGAGCAATATAGTGCACAAAGATTCTACCCAACGGGCTTCAGTCCTCCAGCACGTCAGTCAAAACGTCCGTCGCTTGCGCCATGCCGCCGACCTGAGCCAGACCGCGCTGGCCGAAAAGTCCGGTGTCAGCCGTCGAATGCTGGTGGCAATCGAGGCGGGGGAAAAGAACGTCAGCCTGACTACCCTCGACCGCGTGGCCGAAGCCCTCGACGTCGCCTTCAGTGATTTGATCCAGGCGCCCGACGCCCGCGATCCCAGCCGTATCAATGAGCTGGCCTGGACCGGCACGATCCCCGGCAGTAAAGCGGTGTTGCTCTCAAAAGCCCAGGCCAGCCGCGAAGTCGAGCAGTGGGAATGGTGCCTGCAACCGGGCGAGGTGTATCCGTCGGAGCCGGACGCCGATGGCTGGAGCGAGCAGATTTATGTCTTCGAAGGTTGCCTGACCGTTATGCTCGGCGACCAGGCGCAGAATATCGCGGCGGGTGAATTCTTCATGTTCGCCAGCAACCAGCCACACTGTTATCGCAACGACGGGGCGGTGGCGGCGAAGTTTGTGCGTAATGTGGTGATCTGAACAGGGAGTGCACGATGGGCCAGACCTTGACCAATGACGCCGACATCCTGATTGTCGGTGGCGGCCTCAGTGGCGCGCTGCTGGCGGCGCAGTTGATGCGTTTGCCGGGCCGGCGCCGGGTGCTGGTGATCGAGCCTCGGGCCGAGTTGGGGCGGGGCGAAGCCTACAGCGCGGTGGAACTGGGCCATACGCTCAACGGCAACGCGGCGCGGATGAGTGTCGACCCGGACAACGCCGACGACCTGACCCAATGGTTGACCGGGTACATCGAGGCTGGCGGCTGGCCGGAATCGGATCAGCAGCACGTGCCGATCAGCGAACTGTTTCCGCCACGGGGGATTTTCGGCCTGTACGCCCGGCAACGCCTGGCCGAAGCGCAGGCGGTGGGCGCCTTGAACGGTTCGACGGTCGAGCATGTGCAGGCCGAGGTGGTCGATTTGCAAACCGATGCCGACGCCGTGCGGTTGACCTTGAGCGATGGCCGATGCTTGCAGGGCGCTTTTGCGGTGCTGGCCACCGGGATGTTTCCCGCCGCGCGCACGCCACAAACCCGGTCCAGCGGCTTGAATGCGACCGCCCTCGATCCGTGGGACGTGGCGGCCATGCAGCGGCTCGATCCGCAATCGACGGTCATGATCATCGGCTCCGGCCTGACCATGGTCGACGCCGTGGTGTCCCTGGAACAGGCCGGGCATCGCGGGCCGATCGAAGTGTTTTCCCGGCATGGCCTGCTGCCCCATGTGCGTCGCCAGCCACCGGCCTGGGTGGATTTTCTCGCTGAGGATCAGGGCATCCGCACACCTCGCCAGTTGATGCGCGAACTGCGTCGACACTGCCGGGACGCGATCGCCCAGGGCATCGACTGGCAGGCACCACTGGACACGGTGCGGGCACATATCGGTCGCTTGTGGCATCAGGCGACGGACGTGCAGCGTCGGCAGTTCGTGCGGCATGTGCGGCCGTGGTGGGAAAGCCATCACCACCGCTCGCCACCCTTGAGTGCCGAACTGGTGGAGCGCTTAAATAGAGAAGGGCGGTTACGTATTCACGCAGCCTCTTACCAGGGCCTTGAGCCTTCGCTGAATGGCGAGGTGAGTATTCGCCTTCGACGGCGCGGCGAGGCGCACAGCTGTGTGGTCAGCGGTGCCGCCCTGATCAACTCCAGCGGTATCGAATACGACTGGCGCCGGGTTGCGCGGCCGTTGCCCCGGCAATTGCTCGCCCGTGACCTGATCCGGCCCGGGCCGCTGGCCTTGGGCATCGCGGCAGAGTTCGATGGCGCGGTCCTGAACGCCGAGGGTCAGCCCGCCCGCCGCCTGTTTGCCATGGGCCCGCCGTTGCGCGGCCTGTGGTGGGAAAGTACCGCCGTCACCGATGTGGCGAGCCAGGCCAAGGCGTTGGCCGGGCGGCTGACGGGACTCGTCGATCAGGTTGTGGGTCTGAGTGCATATCCGTTGCTGCGGTAACGGCTGATTATGGTTTCGCCCTTACGGCGACTCACTTTTTTTACAAGCGCCTAAAAAAAGTAAGCAAAAAAACGCTCGCCCCTTACGTACGGCCCCTCGCCAAGGCTCGGGGTTCCTTCGCTCCGGCATTCATCCGGGGGCATTGCCCTCCGGTCGGCTTCGCGCGACCTACATGCAATGAGTTCGGCTGCGCCGAACGGCGCTGCGCGCCCATCCCCGGATGAACGCCTCCACTCAGCCTGCCGAGGGGGCGGGTGAATCAAGATCAAGAGCTGCAGGCGAGCTAACGCTCGGCCTGATGAGTGGTTAGAAGCGTGGGTGTACTCCGCTCTGCCTTTGCTCTTCTGTGGGAGCGGCGGTGCGGCGATCCGACTTGCTCGCGAAAGCGGCCTGACAGCCAACCAATTTCTTTCGAATGTACCCAGCCCAACTGTAGGAGCGAGCCTGCTCGCGATGGCGGCCTACCGGCCGACCAAGAGCATTACAGGCGAACGAACCCCGCGATCAGGCCGGCCGGTAGGCCGCCTCGCTTTGGCTTTGGCTTTGGCTTTTGATCTTCTTGCCCCCTCGAGAGGCCGAGAGGAGGTTCTGCGCAGTGGGCAACCCGGCATGGATGCCGGGTTAGCCGCCGCCGGCCCAGAGTGTGTCAAAACTTCTTGGGCCATGGATGGCCGATGGCGGCGGGCCCACGGAGCAGGACCGGAGCGAGGGCATGCCGAGCCTTGGCGAGGCACCGAACGTCAGGGGCAAAGCGCTTTGGTTACTTTCGCGCTTTTCGAAAGTGACCCGCCGTAAGGGCGGAACCATTAGCGGCCGTTACCGCAGCAACGGATATGTACACCCACAAAACAATCATCGCCTGACACACAGCCATCGTCGGAACGCCGCCCGGACCAAGCTCGCTCCCACAGGTAACCGCATCCGCAGTAACGGATATGTACACCTTCAAAACAAAGACCGCCTGCCCCGCAGCCACCCCCGATGATTATTTTTTGTCGGCCATCGCTTGCGTGTCGCGCTCGATAGTTGGGCACCGTGTCCGGGCTGAGCAAACCTGATCGGAGCCTAATAATGATAAAAAAACGCTCGGCCACAGCCGGAGTCCGTCCGCGGCTTCACCGGCTTGGCCACACTCGCCCGCAACCCCTTGCGCTGGCGATTCTTGCCGTACTGACGGGGCCAACGTACGCCACCACATTCGATCTCAACGAAGACTGGAGCCTGTCGACCAAGACCAGCCTGAGCCTGGGCAGCAGCTGGTCGACGCAAAACCCCGACAAAAGCCTGATGACCCGCGCCAACGCCTTGCAGGCCCAGGGCGTGAACGCCAATGGCACCAGCGTCAGCGCCGACGATAACCGGCTGAATTTCGAGAAGGGCGACACGATCTCGCAACTCTTCAAGGGCCTCACCGATGTCAGTCTCGATGGCCAGGGCCAGGGCGCGTTCATTCGCTTCAAATACTGGTACGACCACGCCTATGAAACCGGCAATGGCCGCTTCAAGGATTTCGACGATTCGGGCTGGGACGACCTGGCCAAGTTCAAGGGCTTCGAGGTGCTCGATGCGTACGTCTGGAAAGACTTCCAGGTGGCCGAGCATCCGCTGAGCGTGAAGGTCGGCAACCAGGTGTTGTCCTGGGGCGAAGCGCTGCTGATCCAGAACGGTATCAATGTGATCAACCCGCTGGACATCTCGGCGTTCAACCGTCCCGGCGTGGAAATCAAGGAAGGCCAATTGCCGGTGGAGATGGTCTCCTTCAGCTTCGGCCTGACCGACAGCACCAACCTCGAAGGTTTCTACCAGTACAACTGGCGCCCCAGCGTACTTGACGGTTGCGCCACTTTCTTCGCCAGCAGCGATGTGATCCAGCCGGGTTGCGGGCCGCTGTTCCTGAGTCAGGTACAGACCGATCAACAGATGCAGGCTGCGGGTTTGTTCGCCACGTCCCGGGGCAACGAGTCGCCGTCCGACAACGGCCAGTTCGGTTTCGCCCTGCGCCAGATGATCCCGGCGCTCAACGATGCGGAAGCGGCGATCTACTACATCAACTATCACTCGCGGTTGCCGTATTTCACCATTAATGCCAGGAACACCGCCTTGCCCGGCACCTTCCCCGGTGGCATCCAGGGGCCGAGCTATGCGGCGGCTTTCCCGGAAAACATTCACCTGTACGGCATCAGCCTCAACGGCGTCGAGCCTGTCACCGGGATTTCCCTGGCCGGTGAGTTGAGCTACCGGCCGAACATGCCGATCGCGATCAACGCACCCGACGTCAACGTCGCCGTGATTTCAGGGCCAGGGGGCAGTTCCTGGGTGCAGTTGCCGCCCGGCTTCAGCACCACCAATGGCAGCCAGTTCGATGCGTGGGAACGCAAGGGCGTCTGGCAGCTGACCGGTTCGGCCACCCAGGCCATCGACAACGTGCTGGGCGCCACGCGCCTGAGCCTGTTCGGTGAAGTCGGGGTCGTGCACATCGACGATCTGGGGGACGAGCGCCTGGGCCGTAACGCCGCGTTCGGCCGCAGCGCCCCGCGCAACGGCACGCCGTGCAACACGGTGGCTTCCGGTGTGACCAACCAATACTGCACCGACAAGGGCTTTGCCACCGATTGGTCGTGGGGTTATCGCCTGCGCGCCAGCCTCGAATACAGCGATGTGTTGCCGGGCATCAACCTGATTCCGGCCGTCAACTGGCGGCATGACATCTCGGGCTATTCCTACGATCCGCAAGGACCGTTCCAGGAAGGCCAGCAAGCGCTGGGCGTGAGCCTGACCGGCGTCTACATGAACGATTACAGCGTGGAACTGGCCTACAACGCGTTCTTCGGTTCCAACGACTACAGCACCCTCGACGACCGCGATTTCGCATCCGTCAGCTTCAAGGCAGACTTCTAAGGAGAACCGTTATGCGTATGCAATTGTGCGTGCTGGCCCTGGCTTGCACCGTCGGCCTGGCCCAGGCCAAAGGCACTGATTCGGCGGCACTGGGCAAGACCCTGACCCCCATGGGCTCGGAAATGGCAGCCAATGCCGACGGCAGCATTCCGGCCTGGACTGGCGGCCTGGCGAGCAACGCCGGCACCGTCGACAGCAAGGGTGGCTACAGCGACCCGTATGCGCCCGAGAAACCCTTGTTCACCGTCACCGCGAAGAACGTGGCGCAGTACGAGAAGTTTCTCAGCCCGGGCCAAGTCGCGTTGTTCAAGCGCTTTCCCGACACCTACAAGATGAACATCTACCCGAGCCATCGCAGCGCCAACCTGCCCAAGGAGGTGCTGGCGGCCAGTCGTGAGAACGTCGCCAAGACCAGCATGGCCGACGGCGGCAACGGTTTGCACGACTATGCCAGGGGCATTCCGTTTCCGTTGCCCACCGAAGGCCTGGAGGTGATGTGGAACCACATGACCCGTTATCGCGGCGGCAGTTACGAGCGCATCAGCAGCGCCGCGCTGGTGCGTGAAAACGGTGCCACCAGCTACGTGCGCAACCAGTCCTTGATCAACTTCGCCGACACCGTGGGCGGGCTGGAGCCCAACTCGAACATCCTGTTCATGTTCAAGAGCCGGGTGCTGGAACCGGCGCGCCTGTCCGGCGAGGCGGTGCTGGTGCACGAGCCGATCGACCAGGTCGCCGAGCCGCGTTCGGCCTGGCAATACCTGCCGGGGCAACGTCGCGTGCGTCGTGCGCCGATGATCGCCTACGACAACAGCGCCCGTTACAGCAATGGCCTGATCACCGCCGACAACATCGACGGCTACAACGGCGCGCCGGACCGTTTCGACTGGAAGCTGGTGGGCAAGCAAGAGCTGTTCATCCCTTACAACAGCTACAAGATCGGCAGCCGCGACCTCAAGTACGACACCGTGATCAAGCCCAACCACGTCAATCAGGACCTGGCCCGCTACGAGAAGCATCGGGTGTGGGTGGTGGAGGCGACCCTCAAGCCTGATGCGCGGCACATCTACGCCAAGCGCCGCTTCTATGTGGACGAAGACAGCTGGCAGATCGCCCAGTCGGACCAGTACGACAGCCGCGGTGAACTGTGGCGCAGTGGTGAACTGCACGCGATCCAGCAGTACGACCACGGCTTCACCTACAACGTGCTGGAAACCTCCTATGACCTGATTTCCGGACGCTACTACGCCGGCGGCCTGGCCAACGAAGAGACCGAACCGATGCGCGTGGGCTTCGCCGCCAAGACCGACGACTACACCCCGTCGGACCTGCGGCGCTGGGCCAAGTAACCATTCGCCAAACCACCGCAAATCCAATGTGGGAGCGGGCTTGCTCGCGAAGAGGGAGTGTCAGGCGACTGCAATGTTGCATGTCACACCGCTTTCGCGAGCAAGCCCGCTCCCACAGGGATCTGTGTGTGCTGATGTTTTGCTACAGGAGATCTACCGTGCGCTACTGGATATCCGCTCTGGCCCTGGGCGCGAGCCTGGGCACTGTTCACGCCGCAACCCTCGATCAACAACAGGCGAAAGCCCTGGCGCAAGAGGCCTACGTGTTCGCCTACGCCACCGTCGAACACGACAAGGTGCTCAGCGCCATCGCTGCGAAACTGCCGTTCAACCGTCTCTACAGCGAACCGCGCCTGCTCGGCCCGCAAGACAACAAAGTGGTGTCTCCGAACAACGACACCTTCTATTCCCGCGCTTTGCTCGATCTGCGCAGCGAACCGATGGTGCTGGACGTGCCGGCCGTGCAAGGTCGCTACTACAGCTTTCAACTGGTGGACATGCGCACCGACAACCTCGACTACATCGGCACCCGCGCCACGGGGGATCAGGCGGGGCGCTACCTGATTGTCGGGCCGGACTGGAAGGAGCCAGTGCCATCGGGTTTCAGCGCGGTGATTCGCTCGCCGAGCCGGCTGGTCTTCCTGTTGGGTCGGACCGAAGTCAAGGGCGAAGCGGATCAGAAAGACGCCGCGCAAGTGCTGAAGGGCTACGCCTTGCAACCGCTGTCCAAAGTGAATGGCGGCGCGACCCCTGAACCGTTGGCACCGCTGCAACTGCCAGCGTATGCGGACACCAAACAAGGGCCGGCGCAGGCGCTGTTCAACACCTTCAACGCGCTGGCTCCCTTGCACCAATGGACCGCCATAGAGCAAAAGAAACTGGCCCGTTTCGCCGCCATCGGCATGAAGCCGGGGACCGATTTCCAGGCCCCGGAAAACTTGAGCGAAGCCGTCGCCCAAGGCGCCGAGGCAGGTCGCGATCAGGTACGCGCAGCCTCCAGCCAACTGTCGGTGGAACGGCAGGGCTGGTTGCCGTCGCCGTCCAACGTCGGCAAATACGGCGACGATGACCTGACCCGTGCCGCGGTCGCCTGGCGCTACATCTACGCCAACGATGCGGTGGAAGCGCTGTACCCGATGGCGTTGCACGATGCCGAGGGGCAGGCGCTAACCGGCCAGCACGCCTATCGCCTGCATTTCCCGGCCGGGCAATTGCCGCCGGTGAATGCGTTCTGGTCGTTGACCCTGTATGACGGCAAAACCCAATTGCTGGTGGCCAACCCGATCCAGCGTTATGCCTTGGGCGACCGCAGCCCTGGTCTACAATACGATGCCGACGGCGGCTTGACCCTGATCCTGCAAGCCGATGTGCCCAAGGCTGCGCCGCAGGGCAACTGGCTGCCGACGCCGCAAGGTCCGTTCAACCTGCTGTTGCGCCTGTATCTGCCCAAGGGCGGGGCATTGGACGGGCGTTATCAGTTGCCGACGATAACGAGGATCGAATCATGAACCTGATTTTCAGTCGCCGCCGGGTGCTGGGTGGCATGGGGGTATTGGGCGGCAGCCTGATGTTTCCGCGCTGGTTGCTGGCCGCCGATTCCGAGGACCTGCGGCAGATTGCCAAAGAGGCGTGGATTTACGCCTACCCCATGCTCATGCATTACCAGACCATGGAGAAACAGGCGCTCAACCCGTCTGCGCCGGAGTACGTCGGCGGCTTCAACCGCTTTCGTCATTACAGCGAGTTGTTTACCCCGAACAACCGCGACATCGTCACGCCGAACAACGACACGCCGTACTCCTGGGCCTGGCTCGACCTGCGCAGCGAACCCCAGGTGTTGAGCGTGCCGGCGATCGATGACGAGCGCTATTACGTGCTTCAACTGGTCGACCAGTACACCCACAACTTTGCCTATGTCGGCGTGCTCAGTACCGGTCGCGAAGCGGGGAACTACCTGATCGCCGGGCCCGACTGGCAAGGCCCGACACCGGACGGCGTCAAGGCCGTGCTGCGCAGTGAAACCGAAATCGTCATGGTGCTTGGGCGAACGGGCCTGAAAAACGCCGATGACCTGCCGGCGGTGCGGGCCTTGCAGCAGCAATACGGTTTGCGTGCGTTGCATGAATACATCGGCAGTGCGCCGCCCGTGGCTGCGCCAGCCATTGACTGGCAACCCTGGGACAGCAAGACCGGGTTGGGGCCGGAGTTCATCGCGACGCTGAACCAGATCCTCAGCCTGTGCCCCACGCAACCGTCCGAGCAAGCCTTGCGTGCACGCTTTGCCCGGATCGGCATCGTGCCCGGCCAGGGTTTCGACCCGGCGACGTTGCCGCAGGCCACGCGCCAGGCACTGCTCGCCGGGATTCAAGACGCCCAGGCGCAACTGCAAACCGCGGTGAGCCAGGTACGCACCACCCTCGGCCTGTTCGGCACTCGCGTAGCGCTGAACGGCAATTACCTCAACCGCGCAGTCGCGGCGAATGTCGGCATCTACGGCAACAGCGTGGAAGAGGCCTTCTACACCGGCACTCGCCTGGATAATCAGGGGCAACCCTTGCAGGGCGGACGAAGCTATCGCCTGCGTTTCGCACCGGGTCAATTGCCGCCGGCCAGCGAGTTCTGGTCGCTGACGCTGTATGACTTGCCGGACCGGCAACTGGTGGCCAACCCGATCAATCGCTACTGCCTGAGCAGCCGGGATCATATGCAGATGGACGCGGACGGTGGGTTGACGTTGATCCTGCAGAACACGGCTCCGCCTGCGCAGAGCAACTGGTTGCCGACGCCGGCAAGCGGGGCGTTCACCTTGGTCCTGCGCCTGTATGGACCCGGGCAGCAGGTGGTCAATCAACGCTGGCGAATGCCGGTGGTTGAAGTGGTGTCTGCCTGACCGCATCGCGAGCAGGGCTCGCTCCCACATAGGATCTGTGCCATTCACAAGTGTTGTGAACAGCCCGGTCCCCTGTGGGAGCGGGCTTGCCCGCGAAAGCGGAGTGTCAGTCAATGATGATGTCGAGTCTGACGGCCCCTTCGCGAGCAAGCCCGCTCCCACAGGTACTGCATTTATCCTGTGAATCACAGGTGAACGAAGCCAGCAACCAGGCCGGCCGGTAGGCCGCCTCGCTTTTGCTTTGGCTTTGGCTTTTGATCTTCTTGCCCCCTCGTGAGGCCGAACGTCAGGGGCAAAGCGCTTTGGTTACTTTCGCGCTTTTCGAAAGTGACCCGCCGTAAGGGCGGAACCATTAGCCGCCGTTACCGCAGAAACGGATATGTACACCCTCAAAAATCCATGCCAACTGCCACACCGCCATCGCGAGCAAGCCCGCTCCCACAGGTACTGCATTCATCCAGTGGCAGCGTGCCTGGTTTCACGGCGTAACGATATTGAACTGCGGCGCAAACGTATCGAGGCTGCCCATCAACTCCCCAAGCTTCTTGCCATTGCCTTGCAACTTGATCAGGCCTTTCTGCATCGCCGTCGGGATATCCAGTTGCTTGAGGCTGATCTGCTCCAGGGTGGCCTTGCTCATGGTGACGCTGGCATCCGCCTGAGCGTTGAGCCCGGCACGGTGGGTCAGCACGCCATTGCGCAGGGTCAGGTTGAAGTCCTGGTTCAGGTCATCAAAGGTCCAGTTCAGGGTCAGGTCATGGCCTACGGCCTTTTCACTGTCCAGGCGCACCGCCAGGAAGTCGAAGAACATCTGCGGGCTCATCGCCCGCACCATGTCCACCGATACCGAAGTGCCCGCATTGGGTGGTACGCCGTTGCGCAGTTCCATGGCACCGGTCAGGTACATGTTGCGCCAAGTGGCGTTTTCACTTTGATAGCCCATTTGCTCCAGCGCCTGGGCCTGGGCTTTGCGGGCGTCGCCGTTGTCCGGGTTGGCGAACAGCACCTGATTGCCCAGTTGCGCGGCCCAGCGGTATTCACCCTTGGCCATCGCCGCCTGCATTTTCCCCAGCACCGCCGCTTCGCCGCCCATGGCCTCGACCGAACGCTTGGCTGTTTCTACCGGCGGCAGCGGATTGAGGTTGGCCGGGTTACCGTCATAGAAACCCATGTAGCGCTGATACACCGCCCGGGTGTTGAAACTCAGCGAGCCGTAGTAGCCACGGGTGTACCACTTCTGGTCGAGGCTGCCCGGCAGTTTCTTGATCGAGTCGGCGATTTCCAGTGGCGTCAGGCCCTGGTTCAGCAGGTGCAGGGTGCGGTCATTGAGGAAGGCGTACATGTCGCGCTGGTCGGCGAGGAAGGTGCGGATTCGCTCGCCGCCCCAGGTCGGCCAGTTGTGCTGGGCGAACAACACGTCGCTCTTGTCGCCGTAACGCGCCAGGCTGCCGTCCAGGTACTCGGCCCAGGCCTTGGCGTCACGCACTTGCGCGCCGCGAGGGGTGAGGATGTTGTGCATCATTTGCGTGGCGTTTTCCGCCATGCACAAGGCGCGCAACTGCGGCAGGTACAGGTTCATCTCCGCCGGCGCCTCGGTGCCCGGGGTCAACTGGAATTCCACGTCGAGGCCAGCGATGGTGCGGGTTTCCAGTTCCTTGTCGATCAGGTCGGTGGGCGGGATCAGAGTGACCGTGCCGCCACTCGGCGTGCTCTTGCCCAGGCCGGCATCGACCTGGCCTTTTTCGCCACGGGGCAGCAGGCTGCCGAACTGGAACTGCGCGCGACGGCTCATGGCGTTGCCGGCGTAGACGTTCTCGCTCATCACGTGTTCCATGAACCCGGCGGGGGCGAACACCTTGACCTTGCCGGCCTTGACGTCGGCTTCGTCGATGACTCCGCGCACACCACCGAAGTGGTCGACGTGGGTGTGGCTGTAGATCACCGCCACCACCGGTTTGTGCGGACGGTTCTGGTAGTACAGGTCCAGCGCCGCCTTGGCGGTTTCGGCCATGGTCAGCGGGTCGATGATGATCAGGCCGTCGTCACCTTCGATGATGGTCATGTTGGCGAGGTCAAGGCCGCGCACCTGATACAGCCGCGGGCTGACTTCGAACAAGCCGGCATGGGCGCTGAGCTGGGCCAGGCGCCAGAGGCTCGGGTTCACCGACTCCGGGGCCTTATCCTTGGCGAGGAAGTCATAAGCCTGGATATCCCAGATGACCTTGCCCGAAGCGTCCTTGATCTGGCCCTTGAACGGCGCGATCAGGCCCTTGGTGACCGACTCGTAGTCGGTGCGGTCGGTGAAGGGCAGTTGTTGCAGCACGGCGGCGTTACTGGCCGTGGTTTGCGGGCTGGCTGCGACCGGTCCATCGGCGGCGACCACCGATTGCGCAAGGCAGGCAGTGATCAGGCAAGCGAGCAGCCCACGAGGGCTCAAGGTGAAACGAGGCATGGCGTCTCCGTTTTTTATCGTTATGGTCAGACCAGCTTCGAGGGTAGGGCGGGGCTCGGGCGGGGCGATCATCAGCAACGGACAAAAAGCATTCAGGGCCGCTATCCTTGGGCCATGCATATCCAGCAGGTTGACCCATGCTTGAAGTCCATGGCGTTTTCAAAAGCTACGCCACACCGCAGGGGCCGCTGCCGGTGCTGCAAGGCGTCGACCTGACGCTCAGGCCCGGCAGCAGCCTGGCGCTGATGGGCGAGTCGGGCAGTGGCAAAAGCACCTTGCTGCACCTGATCGCCGGGCTGGACAAGGTCGATCGCGGCAGCATCCGCAGTGGCGAGCATCGTCTGGAACAGATGAATGAAGGGCAACTGGCGAACTGGCGTCGTACGGAAATCGGCCTGGTGTTCCAGCAATTCAACCTGATCGGCAGCCTGCGGGTCGAAGACAACCTTGCGATTCAGGCACGCCTGGCGGGGCGCCATGACCCGCGCTGGCAGGCGCACCTGGTGCAGCGCCTGGGCTTGGGCGAGCTGCTGCGGCGCTACCCGGAGCAACTGTCCGGCGGCCAGCAGCAACGGGTCGCACTGGGCCGGGCGCTAGCATCGCGCCCCCAATTGCTGCTGGCCGACGAGCCCACCGGCAGCCTCGATGAAACCACCGGTGCCGAGGTGTTGCAGTTGCTGCTGGAATTGCTCGACGACAGCCCCACCAGCCTGTTGATGGTCACCCACAGTCCCGGCGTAGCGGCACGGCTGGCAGAAAAAGCCCTGCTGTGCGGCGGTCGCCTGGCCGGTGCGGGAGAGCGCTGACATGCACATTTTCAGCGAAACCCTGCGCGCGCTGCTCAGCCACTGGCGGCAGCATCCGGTGCAGTTTTTCAGTGTGCTCACCGGGTTGTGGCTGGCCACCGGTCTGTTGACCGGCGTCCAGGCACTCAACAGCCAGGCCCGCGACAGCTATGCCCGCGCCAGTCAGTTGATCGGCGGCGAACCTCAGGCCAGTCTCGGTGCGCCCGGCGGCGGCACGTTCCCCCAGCAATGGTTTATCGATTTGCGCCGTGCCGGGTGGCCGGTGTCACCGGTGCTGCAAGGCCGGGTCACGCTCAAGGGGCACGAAGAGCAGCGCTTGCAGTTGATGGGCATCGATCCGGTGTCGCTGCCGGCGGGCGCGGCGGTGGCCGGGCAGGCCCTGGCGATTGAACAGGTGGTCGATTTTTTCAGCCCGCCGGGCAGTACCTGGATATCGTCGCAGACCTTGCAGGCACTGGGTTTGCGCGAGGGTGAGCGGCCACTGAGCCTGGCGGGCGCAGCACTGCCGCCATTGCATGTGCAGGCCGATATGGCGCCCGGTGTGCTGCTGGTGGACATCGGTTTTGCCCAGCAGGTGCTGGGGTTGCCGGATCAAGTGTCGCGGCTGCTGTTACCGAAGGATTTCACCGCACCGCTGCCGGAGCCGTTCAAGGGGCAGCTGCAACTCAAGCGCGCCGGCGAAGAAAACAACCTGACGCGCCTGACCGAAAGCTTCCACCTGAACCTCGATGCCCTGGGGATGCTGTCGTTCGTGGTCGGCCTGTTTATCGTGCACGCCGCCATCGGGCTGGCGCTGGAGCAACGGCGAAGCTTGCTCCGAACCCTGCGTGCCTGCGGTGTGAGTGCGCGGATGCTGATCGCTTGTCTCGCCGTCGAATTGGCTGGATTGGCCCTGATCGGCGGTGTGGCCGGGGTGGTCAGCGGATACCTGCTGGCCGGCGTGCTGTTGCCGGATGTCGCCGCCAGCCTGCGTGGCTTGTACGGCGCCGAAGTGGCGGGGCAGTTGAGCCTCAGCCTGTCGTGGTGGTTCAGTGGTATCGGCCTGAGTCTGATCGGCGCGTTGCTGGCCGGGGTCAACAGCCTGTTGCGGGCGGCGCGTCTGCCATTGCTGGCGCTGGCTGACCCGCAGGCCTGGCATCAGGCCCATGCCCGCTGGTTGCGACGCCAGGGTGGGGTGGCGGCGATGGCCGGGGTGATTGCGCTGCTGGCGCTGATCTTCGGTGACAGCCTGGTCAGTGGCTTCGTGTTGATGGCGGCGCTGTTGATCGGCGCCGCGCTGGCATTGCCGGTGGTGCTCAGTTCTCTGCTCAATCTCGTTTCGCAGCGCAGTCGCTCGGTGCTTGGCCAGTGGTTTGTTGCCGATTGCCGCCAGCAACTGCCGGCCCTGAGCCTGGCATTGATGGCGCTGCTGTTGGCCATGGCGGCGAACATCGGTGCCGGCAGCATGACCGCAGGCTTTCGCCAGACCTTCAGCGACTGGCTCGAACAACGGCTGACGGCCGAGCTTTACCTCAATCCACAGAACCCGGCCCAGGCCCGGGAGCTGCACGGCTGGCTCAACCAGCAGCCGCAACTGGCGGCGGTGCTGCCCAATTGGCAGGTTTCGATCCAGTTGCAGGGCTGGCCGACGGACCTGTCCGGGATCATCGACCACCCGACCTATCGCCAGCACTGGCCGCTGCTCGAGGCCTTGGGCGACAACCCTTGGGAGCGACTGGCCAAGGACGATGCGGTGATGCTCAGCGAACAACTGGCCCGGCGCCTGCACGTGCAACTGGGCGATCACCTGACGCTGCCGACCCCCACCGGCCCGTGGTCGCCACGGATCGTCGGGATCTACGCCGACTACGGCAATCCCAAGGGCCATATTCTGGTGAACATCCGCCACCTGTTGCGCGGCTGGCCGCAACTGACACCGAACCGCTTCAACCTGCGCATCGAACCGGCGTCGATCCCGGCGTTCGTCACGGCGCTGCAGGCGCGCTTTACCCTGGAGGACAGCCGCATCGTCGATCAGGCGCGGCTCAAGGGTTGGTCCACGCAGGTTTTCGAACGCACCTTCGCCGCCACCGCCGCGCTCAACAGCCTGACGCTGTGCGTGGCCGGGGTGGCGCTGTTCATCAGCCTGTTGACCCAAAGTCAGAGCCGTCTCGGGCAACTGGCGCCGTTGTGGGCGCTGGGGGTGACGCGTAGGCATTTGATGTTGCTCAACCTCGGGCAAACCTGGTTGCTGGCGTTATTGACCCTGGTGCTGGCGTTGCCGTTGGGCATTGCCCTGGCGTGGTGCCTGGACACGGTGATCAATGTGCAAGCCTTTGGCTGGCGCCTGCCGTTGCGGGTGTTTCCATGGCAACTGGTGCAATTGATGGGGCTGGCGCTGGTGGCGACGTTACTGGCCTCGGCCTGGCCGTTGTACCGTTTGTACCGCACGCAACCGGCGGACCTGCTGCGGACATTTGCCCATGAGGATTAACGCCTGCGTGTTGCTCCTGGCGCTGCTGGCGAGCGGTTGCGATCAACCGGCTCCGGTCGAAAAAGGCTTTGCCGGGCTGGGCAACCAGGCTGCTGCGTTCACCCCGGTGGTGCCCGGACGGGTGTTCAGCTTCCCGGCGGATCACGGCCCCCACGAGGGCTTTCGCATCGAATGGTGGTACATCACGGCCAACCTGAAAGACGATCAGGGCAATGAGTTCGGCGCGCAATGGACCTTGTTCCGTAGCGCCTTGAAAGCCAGCCCCGAGGTGGCGGGTTGGCAGAATCAGACGATCTGGCTCGGCCATGCGGCGGTGACGTCGGCGACGGTGCATCACACGGCCGAACGTTACGCCCGTGGCGGCGTCGGTCAGGCCGGTGTCGGCGTCGCGCCGTTCAATGCATGGATCGACGACTGGCAATTGCGCAGCCAGGCGACGGCCGACGACCCGTTGGCTGACGTGCTACTCAGTGCTCGCGACCAGCGTTTCAGCTACCGGCTGCGGTTGACCTCGACAGGTCCGTTGGTGCTTCAGGGGGACCGGGGCTTCAGCCAGAAATCCGAGCAGGGCCAGGCTTCTTACTACTACAGCCAGCCGTTTTTCCAGGCCAGCGGCACCCTGGACATCGATGGCAAGACCTTTCAGGTCAGTGGCCCGGCCTGGCTTGACCGCGAATGGAGCAGCCAGCCCCTGACGAGCAACCAGACCGGTTGGGACTGGTTTTCCCTGCACCTGGACAGCGGTGAGCAGGTGATGCTGTATCGCATGCGGCACAAGGACGGCGAGCCTTACCTCACCGGCACCTGGATCGACGCCCGGGGCCAGACACAAATGCTCCACGCCGGCGACATCAGCCTCACGCCGCAAGACACCGCCCGGGTTGCCGGGCGCACAATGCCCATTCGCTGGTCGATCAAAATCCCCGCCAGACACCTCGATATCGCCATTACTGCGCTCAATCCCCAGGCCTGGATGGACTTGCGCATTCCCTACTGGGAAGGCCCGGTGCGCCTCAGTGGCAGCCATGCAGGGCAGGGCTATCTGGAAATGACCGGGTACTAGGCGCTCGCGTAAGGAAAATCACCGCCCCGGCGCGACCACTCGCAGAACAGCGTCTATGCTCACTCGCACACATGGCGTTGAGCCCGGTTTCAACGCCGTCTGATGCCATCTATCACAGGGAATGTTCTGCCTATGAAACGCCATGCACTGACCAAAGCCATCACCCTCGCTACCCTGCTGTCTGCCGCCAGTTTTGGCGCGGTTGCCGCCGATATCCCGTTGTCCGAAGTCGTTGTGGAGGATCAGATCTCCACCAAAGTCGTTTCGGTTGATGCCGCGAATCATTCCGTGGTCCTCAAAGGCCCGCAGGGTAATGAGTTCCCGGTGCAATTGACCGACAAGGCGAAGAACCTCGATAACCTCAAGGCTGGCGATACGGTGGACATCACGGTCACCAGCGCCGTTGCAGCCTACCTCGACACCGATATCGACAAAGGTTTGCCCGGCACCGCCGAAGCCATCGGCGAAATTCGCGCAGCGCCAGGCAGCGCCAACCCGGGCGGCGAAGCTTACCGCCAGGTGAAAGTGCAGTTGAAAATCACCCACATCGACCTGAAGAAAAACCAGGTGACCTTCGAAAACCCGGAAGGCAAGTCCAAGACCGTCGACGTCAAACGACCTGAAGTCCAGGCCAAACTCAAGGACTTGAAAGTCGGACAAAGCGTCAACGTGGTTTATACCGACGTATTGACGGTGACCAGCAAGCACTGATATCGAGTAATGGTTCTATACGGGCTGATTGTTTTTGTGCAAGTTTTGTATAGGAATAATCAGCTCGTAATGGTCGAGCCGGTGAGTTTGAGGTGCCGTGTTGCATAGTATTTAAATCGACATCTTTTTAAACATTGTGTCGATAAATTTCATCTTTGCGGCACGGACATATTAATTCGCTTCTACTAAAATACTTTCCGTTCGCCCAGTGTCAGGGCTCTTTACCAGTGCATGGATTGCCGAGGCCATTGCACTGGGCGAACACTTTGTTTGCTGCACTGAAAGTTTTGGATATAAAAAAACGGGCGACCTGTAGGTCGCCCGTTTTTTATTGAGTTATGAGAAATCGTTCAGTCATGTTTTTTTTTGACTTGAACAACATCGGCCAACGTGGCGAAACACTGCTCGATCGAACGCCGCTGGCTCTCCCCATACAGTCCCAACTCATCGATCGTCGAACGCCCCAGGGCCTGTTCGAACGCTTGCTGGTTGGCATGCGCGCCGTAACGGGTTTGCGCCGCATCCCCCAGGTTTGACTGAAAAATCCCCGCCGCGCTGACCGGCAGGAAATCTTCGTACACCAGCGGTTCAACCCGCAGGTAACCGTCACTGAGCAGGTCTTCCAGGGGCGCGTTTTTCAGGTCACCCGCCGCCAAGCCTTTTTCCGTCACGAAGTAGCGGAAGTAAGCCAGGCCCTGTTGGCGCATGCCTTCCCAGGTGTCAGGGAATTCGCTGAAATGCTGCACCATCAGGGCGTTATAGCGTGCGGCGTTGGCTTCGTTGGGGAAGTCCTTGAGTTCGTCCCGTGCGGCATTGAGCAAGCGGTCGTAGAGTGCGCGGCCTTTGGGCGTGAGGGCGACACCGCGCTGTTCGATCTCGCCGAACCGGGCACTGTGGCTGCCGCGCGCCTCGCTTTGATCGGTAAAGGCAATCGGCTCGTCCAGGGCCTTGAAGCTGGTCTGGCGCAGCAGGATCGGACACTGGCGGCGAGGCGGGCCTTCGATCACCGCTTTGGGGGTGATGCCATGGGCCGGCATCTGCGCCTGGACGATGTCGATGTCCAGGGTCCGTGGCGTCAGGTGGTTGATGTGCGGGCCCTTGAACGCCACCACGTCGGCGATCAGTCGATGCTGGGCGCTGAGCTGTCGATACTGTTCGGCGGTGACGGTGGCGCTGTGGTGCCAGCGAAACGTTTCCAGTGCCTGCTCGACGAACGCCTGGGCTTCCTGCTCGGTCAGGCCACCCCGGGATTCGGCGCGTTCGATGAGCGTGAGGGCCGTGGGGGTGAAGATCGAGCGCTGGTCGAGCATCGACTGGGCGAACGCGCGCAGCGCCAGGTCTTCGATCAGTTCCAGGCGCAACAGCGAAGTGAACACCCGGAACGGGCTGACCTGCAACGACGCTTCATGCACTGCGCGAAACGCCGTGGAGTGCACCGGCACGCCAGCCGGTGTCAGGTCGTAGTAACCCACCGGTTGCATGCCCATCACCGCGAACAGGCGGGCGAGGGTCGCCAGTTCATCGGCCGTACCGACGCGGATCGCCCCATGACGTTCCAGGTCCAGGCGCTCGATTTCGCCGGTGCTGGTGAGCTGCCGCAGGATTTGCCCATCGCTGTCCAGCACGTGACGGTTAGTCTGTTCCACCAGCTCCATCAACTCGCCGTACAACGGCACTTCCTCGCGGTACATGTCGGACATCGCTTTGGAGAAGCGTTGGCGGATCAGGTCAGGGCTGACGAAGTTCGGGTGGTTCATGAACAGGATTCCTGGCGCGGTGACGTAAAGGATGGACGAAAGATCGCAGCCTTCAGCGCCGGCGACAAACGAAGTTTCTGACGAACTTCATTCTGCAAAGGACTGCATGTCTAGGGGGCGTTCTCACTTAGTTTCCCTACCGCGCCGGGGAAACTAATTGAGAACGCCCCCTAATGCAGTCGTTGATCCTGAGGGCTCTCCGAGCGCAGCGATGCCAAAAACTCGCGATACAGGCGCGCCGAACCGTATGGCGCTTCCACCATGGGCATGTGTCCGATGGCGTCCCAGATATGCACGCGCAGGTCGGCGATGCCTTTGCTCCAGACCGCCACGCTGCTGACATCGATCAGCCGGTCCTTGCGCCCCCACAGCAACAGCGCCGGGGCGGTGATGTCGGGCAGATGCGGTTCCATCGGCGGGCTGGCGCGAAATTCGCGGAAGATTTCTTCCAGCTCCTCGCGGGATTGTTCATAGCGCTGGGCGACGGCATCGAGCACCAGTTTCGGTACCCAGGGCGGCGAAGCCATGGTCATGGCGTAGAAGCGCTGGAATTCTTCCCGCGAATGAATCAGAAACGGGTTGTGGCCCTTGGCCAAATGCCGCTCAAGGTCACTGGGTTCGGGGGAGGTGACCCCGGCCGGGTCGATCAGGGCCACGGATGCAATGCGCTCCGGGTAAGTGGCCGCGAGCCAGGCCGCCATGTAGCCGCCCATGGAGTTGCCGATGACATGGACTTTCTCCACCCCGCACACGTCCAGCAGCTGGATCATGCGCTTGGCTTGCAGCGGGATGTCGTAGCCGCCGCCCGCCTTGAAGCCGGTTTCGCCATGGCCGGCGATGTCCGGGATGATCACCCGATGGCTGCCGACAAAGTGCCGGGCGAAACGCAGCCAGAGGTTCTTGTCGGCGCTGAAGCCATGGAGCATCAGTACACTGCTGGTGGCCTCGTACGGCCCGCCTTGCCAGGTCGAGACGGTCATCTCGGGGATGGGCACGACGATCTTGTGCAGCCGGTACAACTTGGCCTCGGCCGCCATGTTCAAGTCATAGAGCCAGTAGCCGATGGCCGGGTAGGTCAGCCAGCTCCAGGTGACGAACACTGCGAGAACGACGAACAACAAAAGCATCACGCGTCTCCCTTGTATCTGCTCAGGACAAAATGTGATCGGCGGGTTTCAGCGCCCGGGTCAAGCGATGAAAACTGAAGCTGAACCCCGGAAACATGGCAATCACATGACCGCTCTTGCTTTGATACCAGCTGTGGCAACCACCGGATTTCCACACAGTGCGTTCCATTTCCCGGTGGATCATTTCAGTGTAGGTACGTTCCGCCTCATGGCGAACTTCGATGCTGCGTAAACCTTGATTCTTCAAGGTGCGAATGCAGTCGAGGATGTAATTCATCTGGGATTCGATGATGAACAGCGCCGAGGTGTGGCCGATGCCGGTGTTCGGCCCGGTGACGATGAACAGGTTGGGGAAATCGGGCAGGGCGGTGCCGAGGTAGGCCCGCGGGTACTGCGCCCAGACCTCCTTGAGACGGGTGCCGTTTTTGCCCGTTACCGGGTAGGAAATCACCCCATCGGTGGCGTCGTAGCCGGTGGACCAGACGATCAGGTCCAGCTCAATGTGCTGGCCATCGAGGGTCGCGATGCCGGTTTCGTCGATGGCCGCGATGCCTTGCTCGCGGCTGTGCAGCGTCACGTTGTCGCGCGCCAGTGCCGGGTACAAGGTGCTGGACAGAATCACCCGTTTGCAGCCGATGGTGTAGTCCGGCGTCAGTTGGCGCCGCAGTTCGGCGTCCGGCACTTGGCGTTTGAGAAAGCGCAGGGCCTGGCGCTGGACCATGTGCACGGCCGGCTTCGAATACTTGAAGGCAATCACCCGGGTTTCGAATTGCCAGTAGATCCCCCAGCGCAGCAGCTTGTAGGCCGGCTTGAACCCCAGCAGCCAGCGCTGGAAACGGCCAAAGCTGCGGTCAGCCCGGGGCAATACCCAGTGGGGCGTGCGCTGGAACACATGCAAGTGCCCGACGTCCGGGGCAATGGCCGGAATGACCTGGGCCGCACTGGCGCCGCTGCCGACGATGGCCACGCGTTTTTGTCGGTAGTCGTAGTGGTGGTCCCAGTTGTTGGTGTGGAACGTCTTGCCTTGAAAGCGTTCCTGTCCGTCGAAGTGCGGCACCACCGGTTGACTCAGCGGCCCGGTCGCGTTGATCAGGAACTGCGCGCAAAATGTACCTTTGCTGGCGGTGTACAGCGTCCAGCGCTTGTGGGTGTCGTCCCATTCGACGCGCTCGACATTGGCGCCCAGTTCCACTTTGTCCCGCAGGCCGAAGTGTTCCACCACGTGGCGGGTGTAGCGGTGCAATTCGGCCTGTTCGGCGAACATTTGCGTCCAGCGATACGGAGCGAAAGACAAGGAGTACAGCGGTGAGGGCACGTCGACTGCCGCGCCGGGGTAGGTGTTCTGGCACCAGGTGCCGCCGAAGAAATCCCGCCGCTCCAGCAGGCGCAAATCGTCGATGCCGGCCTTGAGCAAATTAATTGCCGCACACTGGCCGCCAAACCCGCTGCCGATGATCAATACTTGAAAGGTCTGCATGGGCCTCCTCTTATGGTCATTGATCAACCCTTCTTTCATGTATAGCCGTTTCTGGAGACGAGGCTTTTGCTTTTATGCGAGCGTGATGTCGCGATATTCAGTCCGTCAGTCGGTGATGGCTATTTGATTTCACCCTGATAGACTCCAGCGCATAGGCACAGGCTGTTGTCGAATTCCGTCGAGTGGCACAGAGGCCCTATGGAAAAATCGGGAGGAACGGGATATTCATTGGCCAGGAGGCTCTATACATCGCGAATCCTGGGGGTGGCCCTCGGGTTGGTATGCGTGAGCGCGGCGATGTATCCACTCGATCCGGCGCCCTGGGTCTGGGGGTTCATGTGGTTCAATGGCCTGGTCTGGCCACACCTGGCCTACCAATGGGCGCGCCGGGCCAGAAAGCCTTATCACGCTGAACACCGCAATCTGCTGATCGATGCCTTTCTCGGCGGCTTCTGGATTGCCGCGATGCATTTCAATCCACTGCCCAGCGCGACCACCATTTCCATGATGGCCATGCACAACGTGGCCATCGGTGGCATTCGCTTCCTGCTGGCCGGGACGGCCGCGCAAGTATTGGGCGTGGGCGTTGGCCTGCTGATTTTCGCCCCGGCGTTCATTCCTGCCACCAGCCCGTTGCAGCTCTATGCCTGTTTGCCGTTACTGTGCCTGTATCCGCTGGCGCTGGGCTGGATCTGCTTCCGCCAGGCCCATACCCTCGGCCGTCAGAAGCGTGAACTGCTGGCACTGAGCCGCACCGACAGCCTGACGGGCCTGCTGAACCATGGCGCCTGGAAGGACCAGATGGAGGTCGAGTTCCAGCGTTGCAAACACCAGCAAAAAGGCGGGGCGATCGCGCTGATCGACATCGACCATTTCAAAGCCATCAACGACACCTACGGCCATGTTGCCGGCGACATCGTTCTGCGCCAGTTGAGCAAAATGCTCAAGCAGAGCCTGCGAACGGCCGATATGGCCGGGCGCTACGGCGGCGACGAGTTTTGCGTGATCCTTCCGGACCTGCCCCTGAACCGCGCCGCCGCCGTCATGGATGCCCTGCGCGATCGCTTCGCCACCTTGGGGTACAAGCAGAACCCGGCGCTGAAAGTCAGCCTGAGCATTGGCCTGGCGTCATTCAACCCGGCCCATGGCGACGCGACGCTTTGGCTCAACGACGCCGATCATGCGCTATACGAAGCCAAGACCACCGGGCGCAATCGTGTGATCTGTTGCGGTAACGGGAAACCCTATCGCGAACTGCTCGACTCGGTGTGACTGTCCAGCGCAAGACCTGTGGGAGCGGGCTTGCTCGCGAAGGCGGCGTGTCAGGCGGCATGGATTTTGGCTGTGATGGCCCCTTCGCGAGCAAGCCCGCTCCCACAGTTGATTTCTGTTGAACACAAATCTTGTATTCACTCCGAATCCCTGTGGGAGCGGGCTTGCTCCGGGCGGCGATCCGACGAAGGCGTCGAGCCGGTCTAGTCCGTCACTCCTTGACGCTCATGAACTCCTCCGCGTAGCGGATGTATTCCTCCGGTTGCGTGTAGGTGTGCGTCAGCTCGGTGGCGCTCAGGTCCGAGGTCTGGGTGAGGATCTGGCGTTGCTCGCGCAGGCTGTCGTAGGTCGCCTTGATCGCGGCGAAGTACGCGCCATGGCCGTCGATGGTCACGCGCACCCCCAGTTCGGCCAGGCGCTTGTCATCGCGTAGCAGCGGGTTGCCGTAGGTCACCAGCATCAGCGGCACGCTCAGGTGCTCGGCGATCTGCTCCAGATGGTCGAAGTCCTTTACACCCACCATGCAGATCCCGTCGGCCCCGGCGCTCTGGTATTGCCGGGTGCGGCTGATGATTTCCTGCACCGGCAGAATTCCGGCGTGGGTGCGGGCGATGATCGCCATTTCCGTATCGCAGCGGGCTTCCAGTGCCGCGCGGATCTTGCCGACGCCTTCGGCGACCGTGATCAGGTCGGTGGATTTGCGGCCAAACTGCGCGGGCAACAGGGTGTCTTCGATGGTCAGCGCAGCGACGCCGGCACGTTCGAGTTCGACGATGGTACGCATGACGTTGAGCGCGTTGCCGTAGCCGTGGTCGGCGTCGGCAATCACCGGCAACTGGGCGACACGGCCGATGCGGGTGGCCTGTTCAGCGAACTCGCTGAGGCTGATCAGGGCAAAGTCGGGGGCGCCCAGCACTTGCAGCGAGGCGACCGAACCCCCGAGGATCCCGACTTCGAAGCCCAGGTCGGCGGCGATGCGGGCCGACATCGGGTCGAAAACCGAGGCCGTGTGGTAGCAGGTGTCGGAGGCGAACAGTTGGCGAAAATTACGGCGCAAATCTTGATGGGAAAGCCTGGACATATGAGTTCCACCAATGGAATGGAAGGGCTTGAGCAAAAGTGTCAACGCCAAAGAAATAAAAGGCTATCACGCGCGCCGGGGGAGAATGATGACGAATTTGCTGGGTAAGACCGATTGACGTCGCAACGATGGAACTGATAGGTCACGCCGCCTCGGCCTGTTGCCGTTGGTCAAGCAGCGGCACGGCGCGCACCGAGTCACCGGGTTGCAGCTGCAGGCGCTTGGCGGTCAGGCGATCAACCACCAGGCTGTTGCCCACCTGTCGGGCCGGGGCGCAGGTAATGCGACAGTTTTCCAGGCGGCGGTTGTGGATCAGCCAGAGGGGCGCTTTATCGTCCGACGAGTCGATGGACAGTATCAGCGGTTGACTGTCGCGCACGGTGCGGATCCCGGAAACCGGGGCTTCAAGGACCGGTCCGCCGTCGAAGATATCGATGTAGCCATTGTGGGCAAACCCTTCGGCGCTGAGGATTTTCAGGGCCGGCTCGGTGTTCGGGTGGGCCTTGCCGATCACTGCCTGGGCCTGTTCGGTGAGCAGGCAGGTGTACAGCGGCTGGCGCGGCATCAGTTCGGCGATGAACGATTTGTTGCCCAGCCCGGACAAGTGATCGGCGTAGCTGAAATCCATCTTGAAAAAGTGCCGGCCGAGGCTGTCCCAGAATGGCGAGCCACCTCGTTCGTCGGCACTGCCGCGTAATTCGGCGATGAGCCGGTTGCCGAACAGCTGCGTAAACTCGGCTACAAACAACAAACGCCCGAGCGAAAGCAAACGGCCGTTGCTGCCCTGGCGCTGATCGGGACGCAGGTACAACGAGCTGACTTCCGATTGCCCGGTCAATTCATTGCTCAGGAACAGGGTCGGGATCTGGCGCTGGATTCCCAGGTCCGCTGAAGCGCTGACCGTCAGTCCGACCCGGTAGTTGTACCAGGGCTCGCGCAGACCGACGGCACCTGTCAGGGCACTGACGCCCAGCACTTGCTGCTCGTCATCCTCGAGCACGAACAGGTAGTCGGCATCGGCCCGATCGACCTGCCCGGCGAAGGTGCGTTGGGCCCAGCGAATCCGGTGGGCCAGGCGTTCTTCGTCGGCCGGCAGGCTGGTAAGCCCCGGAACGGCCTGACGCACCAGCTTGAACAGGGCGGGCAGGTCGGTGATCTGCACCGGACGGACAATCATGCGGCTGCTCCTTGTGCGCGTGTGCTCGGGCGTTGAATCTGGCGGGCATTCACAGGGCGATCAGCCTGATCGGGCTGCCCTCGGTCACCTTCAGCGCCTCGCACATGGCGGCATCCAGCGTCACAGGTTGTCCGGCGATGTAATCAAGATCGGCGACGATGGCCCGATAATCCGTCAAGGACTCGTTGCTCACCAGAAAGCTGCCACGGGCATCGATCACCGGGCCAGGCTGCGTTACGCCGCACTGGCTGTGGGCGATGGAGCGAATGCCCGCGGTGCGCGCATAGAGCGTCGGGCCTCCATCGAACAGATCGATGTAACTGTTGGTTTCGAAGCCTTCACGTTCAAGGATATCGAAGGCTTCCTGGCCGTCGGGGTGGATGCTGCCGATGCAGTCCTGTGCCGCCTGGGGCAGCATGGGCACGTAGATCGGATACTGCGGCATCAGTTCGGCGAGAAAGGTGCGGCTCTGCAGGCCGCAAAGCCGTTCGGCCTCGACGTAGGGCAAGTCGAAGAAATGCTTGCCCACGGCGTCCCAAAATGGCGAGTGGCCTTCATCACTGCTGTAGCCGACGATCTCGGTGATCACCGTTTCGGAAAAACGCCGGGCGTGGGCAGCGATGAACAACAGGCGCGCCCGCGACAGCAGTTCGGAATGCGCGCTGCGTACCCGCGCGGCATCGATATGGAAGCCCCGCAGCAAGGTGTGGCCACTGAGGTCGTGACACAACGACAAGGCCGGTACGCCGTGCTCGATGTTCAGTTCCCGCGAGGCACTGGTGAAGTGCCGGTTGCGCAAACTGTAGAACGGCTCGCTGAACCCCGCCGTGGCGAGGATTTCCGAGCAGCCGACCAGGTGCTGTGTCGTCAGGTCTTCGAGTACAAAGAAATAGTTTTCCGGGCCATGAGCCTCGACGTCCTTCTCGAATGAGGCACAGGACTCGAGGATTTTTTCGCGCAACCGTTCGCTATCGTCGGGCAGGGACGTGACGCCCACGAGGCTTTCACGAGCCAGCCTCTGCAACTGGGGCAGGTCGGCCAACTCGACTGGACGCAAGACCAGCATGGAGACGCTCCTGTATCAAACGATTCGGCGGTTTGAGCCGAACCTGACTATCACTGTCGGTTTTTCCACACATTAAATCGGTGGTCGTCTGAATGTTGTCAGGCGCCACTCTTTTTCTTGTCGGATGTTTCTTGGGATGGACCGCATTAAACGAGGAACTGGCGGTTCGGCCGGAGGCGATGCCTGGCCAGACGCGTTGATCGGGTGTTCGAGAAAGGGCATCCGGGCTCCTGCTGGATGAGCGTGGCAAGTGTTTTAACAGTCCGTTGAAAGGAGTATTTAATTATCGCGTACTGCCTGTCTAGTGAATTTTCGCGTGGTCTGGCCGTGCCCGAAAAAGGGGCGAAGTGCCTGTGCCAAGGGGCTACGCCGATGTCGTAAAGTCTTGTAGGTGATTGCCTGCATTGCGGTCAGCCATGACAGAAAACCTGGCAGGAAATGACTGAAGGATCCGTTTCAAACAGGAAAATTAAACACCACCCGGGGCTGCTTTGTTGCGGCACAATTGCGCGATGGCAGTCACCTGACGCCGTCGTTCCTTTCCATCTTTAGAGTGATTGCTGGTGCAGGCGACCCGTTTAACCCTGATTTGTCACGCTCGAACCGTCGCACAGAAATTGGCGCGTTTTCCATTGGACGAGCCTCTGGAGATGGATTGGCAAGCGCTCAGGCTTTCCCGTTGCAATCAGTTCAAGGGCGCTCCACGCCTTGTCTGTGGCCCGGAGTTGCGCACCCGGCAAACCGCTGAACTGTTCGGCAGCTCGCCGCAGATTATCGACGCGCTGAGGGACTGCGACTTCGGGCGCTGGAGCGGTGTGCGCATCGGTGAGCTGCAAAAAACCGAAGCCCAGGCGCTCCAGTATTGGTTGGTGGACCCGGCTTCGACACCCCACGGTGGTGAGTCGCTGGTGCAACTGGAGGAACGGGTGGACGGGTGGTTGACAACCTTGCAATCGACGCCGGGGCACATCGTGGCCATTACCCATCCCTTTGTCATCCGTGCCGCGCTGACGCAGGTATTGCAGGGGGCATCGTCCAGCCTGATCGACGTCGAACCCCTGTCGGCTGTCGAGTTGCGGTTCCATGGTTGCTGGCGGCTGCGTTTGCCGGGCACCGACCCCGAGGACTTGCTGTGATGAAAAAACTCCTGGTCATCGGGATCGGTGCCGGCAACCCCGACTACATCACGATGCAAGCGGTGAAGGCGTTGAATCAGGTCGATGTTTTTTTTCTCATGGACAAGGGGGAGAGCAAAGACAAACTCATCGAATTGCGGCGCGAAATCTGTGAACGCTACATCACCGGCCACGATTACCGTTTGGTCGAAGCCCACAGCCCTGAGCGTGAGCGCGGTGAGGTGGACTACAAGACCAGTGTCGACGACTTGAACCTGGCCAAACAACAGACCTTCGAACGGCTGATCAATGAAGAACTGTCCGACGGCCAGTGTGGTGGTTTTCTGGTGTGGGGCGACCCGGCGCTGTACGACAGCACCATCCGTATCCTTCTGGCGATCCAGGCTTCAGGAACCTGTGCGTTCGAGTTCGAGGTGATCCCCGGCATTACCAGCGTCCAGGCGTTGGCGGCACGGCACAAGGTGCCGCTCAACCAGATTGGCCGCTCCGTTGAAATCACCACCGGCCGGCGTTTGGCGGCGGGGCAGGTGAGCGATGCCGACAGCCTGGTGGTGATGCTCGATGCCCAGGATGCTTACCATCAGGTGGTGGATCAGGACTTCGAGATTTACTGGGGGGCCTATTTGGGGACGCCGGATGAAATCCTGATCAGCGGCAGGCTCAAGGATGTGGCGGATGAAATCGAACGGGTGCGCAAGGCTGCAAGGCTGGCCAATGGCTGGATCATGGATACCTATCTGTTGCGCAAGCCTTGATCAGTGGGTGACCGGGCTGACGCCTTCGCGAGCAAGCCCGCTCCCACAGTGAATCTCCAGTGTTCACACTATCTGTGTGGGAGCGGGCTTGCCCGCGAAGAGGTCCTTGAGAACACCTCAAAAACCAGCATCGCCCCCACGCCCAAACCGCTCCCGATACACCGAAGGCGGTACGCCAACCACCGTGCGGAACGCCACCCGAAAGCTTTCCACCGAGCGATAACCACAACGTTCGGCTATCTGCTCGGTGTTCTGGTCGCTGCTTTCCAGCAGTTCGCGGGCGCGGCCCAGTCGTTCATGCTGCAACCAGGTTTTCGGTGACTGGCCACTGGCTTCAGTAAAGCGACGCAGGAAGGTGCGTTCGCTCATGGCGGCTTCGCTGGCCAGGTCGCGCACCTCCAGTGGTTCGTGCAAACGCTCACGCGCCCACTGCATGACGCGGGAAAGATCGCTGCGTGGTGTAGGGCTGACCGGCGTCGGAATGAATTGCGCCTGGCCACCGCTGCGTTGCGGCGACATGACCAGGCGCCGGGCCACGGAGTTGGCCACCTGGGTGCCGAAATCCCGCGCCACCAGGTGCAGGCAGGCATCGATGCCTGCGGCGCTGCCGGCGGAGGTGATCAACTGGCCGGAATCGACATACAGCACGTCCGGGTCCACCAGGATGCCGGGAAACCGCTCGGCCAGTTCCGAGGTGTAGCGCCAGTGCGTGGTCGCACCGTGGCCGTCGAGCAACCCGGTGGCGGCGAGGACGAATACACCGGAGCAGATCGACAGCAACCGCGCGCCCCGCGCATGGGCCTGACGCAGGGCGGCGATCAGCTCGGCGGGCACTGCGGCGCTGCGGTCGCGCCAGCCGGGAATGATGATGGTGCGGGCATCGGCGAGCAATTCCATGCCGCCATCGGCCAGCACCTGGATGCCGCCCATGGCACGCATCGGGCCTTGATCGACCGCGACGATGCGATGCTCGTACCACGGAAAATCGAATTCAGGCCGTGGCAGGCCGAAGATCTCCACGGCAATGCCGAACTCGAACGTGCACAGGCCGTCGTAGGCCAGAATCGCGACCATTCCTGGGGTGGGGTGCATTTGGCGGAAAGTTCCCGGTGAGTGTCTTGTGCGCCACTGTAGCCGCAAGTGGCTGGCGGATAAAGTCTTCCCACACCCACCGCTTCTTTGGAGTACAGCCCATGACCAGCCTGGTTCGCGAAATTCCCGCCGCCCCCTCGGCCATCGCCCTGATGCATTTCAGCAACCGTCTGACGTTCGAAACCGATTGTTCCGACGTCCACGGCAGCCAGCAGGCTGGCGAAGTCGATTTCATTCTGGTGGATGTTCGTGGCCCGCTGGCGTTCGAACACGGGCATGTACCGGGAGCGATCAACATTCCCGGGCGCCTGCTGAGCGCCGAAGGTTTGGCGGGTTATCCGAAAAGCAGCCTGTTTGTGGTCTATTGCGCCGGGCCTCACTGCAACGGTGCCAACAAGGCGGCGGTGAAACTGGCGGCCCTGGGTTATCCGGTCAAGGAGATGATCGGCGGCGTGACCGGTTGGCTGGATGAGGGGTTTGAGTTGAGTGTCGGGGTGCAGCGGCAAACCAGCAGCGTGGTCGGTTGCGAATGCTGATACCCAAGCCCCCTCGCCACAGGTATGTATTTCAGCGAAAGGAAGTGGCCGCCCACCACTCATCCAGCGTTGCCTCTAACCACTTGGCGACTGCTGCGTAAGCTTCAGTCTCCTGCGGCCCCCGTGGCAACGGCGAATCATCGCCAAAATGCGCATTGAGCAGGGCCACCGACTCGGCGTTCCACTCCGGATGAAACTGCAACCCCAGCCGCGTCGGCCCGGCGCGGTACATCTGCTGCGCACAGTGCTCGCTGCTGGCCAACAGCTGCGCGGCAGGCGGCAGGTCGATGACGTCTTCGTGCCACTCCAGCACCTTCAGCGTTTGCCCATCGATAAAGCTTACGGTGGTCCATCCGGTTTCGCTCCGGTCCATCCGCCGTACATTCCCGCCCATGCTCAACGCCAGCAACTGTGCCCCCAAGCATATGGCGAACACAGCCGCGTCCTGATCCAGACTGCCTCTGAGCCATTGCCGTTCGGCTTCCAGCCAGGCCGGACCGGCATTGGATTCGTAAGGCCCGCCCAACAGGATCACGGGATCGGCGTTGACGGGCGGCAATTGGCCGAGGTCGGCGCGAAACACCTTCAGCGTCAGCCCTCGGGATTCGGCCCAGATGGCGATAGCGCCCGGACCTTCGGCGGGGTGGTGCTGGATCAGGTTCAACGTTGGCATCACGCTACTCTCGATGGGACGCTAGGGCGCTCAATGTGCCGCAAAACACCGGGCATCGCCAGTCGTCCCATTCTGTCGGATTACGCCTGAAAACCTGTAGGTCCGTTCTGAAAGCGCGGTATGTCTGACAGTCTTTGCACCGTCATGGCGTGTTCACCTCGACACCTCCCTCCGGGTGCCACTTTTCTATAAATATTTGTCGCCTCGGCGTAATTTGCCCTCCTGTAGCCGCTCTAGACTGCCGGCCACTTCGGTTCCCGCTCACGAAGCGAGACCGAACGCTGCCAATCGAAGCTGCCAATAAAAGCCTCCGCACACAGGAGTTATAAATGAAGAAGCTAGTGATGTTCGGTGCCCTGGCACTGTCGATGTTGTCCCTGACCGCCGTGGCTGAAGACGCCAAGCCGATCCGCATCGGTATCGAAGCCGGCTACCCGCCATTCTCGATGAAAACCCCTGACGGCAAACTCACCGGTTTCGACGTGGACATCGGCGATGCGCTGTGCGAGCAGATGAAAGTCAAGTGCACCTGGGTCGAGCAAGAGTTCGACGGCCTGATCCCTGCGCTGAAGGTCAAGAAAATCGACGCCATCCTGTCGTCCATGACCATCACTGACGACCGCAAGAAGAACGTCGACTTCACCATCAAGTACTACCACACCCCGGCGCGCTTCGTGATGAAGGAAGGCAGCGACGTCAAGGACCCGCTGACCGAACTCAAGGGCAAGAAAGTCGGTGTGCTGCGCGCCAGTACCCACGACCGCTTCGCCACTGAAGTGCTGCAACCGGCAGGGATTGTCCTGGTGCGCTACGGCTCCCAGCAGGAAGCCAACCTGGACATGGTGTCTGGCCGCATTGACGCGCTGCTGGCCGACTCGGTCAACCTGGACGACGGTTTCCTGAAAACCGACGCCGGTAAAGGTTTTGCCTTCGTCGGTCCTGAGTACAACGATCCGAAATACTTCGGTGGCGGCGCCGGCATTGCCGTGCGCAAGGGCGATACCGCCCTGGCCGAGAAATTCAACACAGCGATCACCGAAATCCGCGCCAACGGCAAGTACAAGCAAGTGCAGGACAAGTACTTCAAGTTTGACGTTTACGGCGAGTAATCCAGCCGTTTGGAAAAGTGGCAACCGTCAGGCGCGGTTGCCATTTTTTTTGTGCAATCATTTTCAGCACAGAGAGACCTGTGGGAGCGGGCTTGCTCGCGAAGGCGTCGTGTCAGGCAACAGTGATGTTGAATGTACCGACGCCTTCGCGAGCAAGCCCGCTCCCACAATGGTGACCTTGCTATTCAGGAGTATTTCCATGCAACGCATCGACCACCAACTGCCCTGGAGCCACCTGGGCAGCGAGCGCACCCTCAGCGTGTTTCGTTATGGCGCAGGCACGCGCAAGGTGTACATCCAGGCCAGCCTGCACGCCGACGAATTGCCGGGCATGCGCACGGCCTGGGAGTTGAAGAAACGCCTGGCCGAACTTGAACAGCAGGGACAACTGAACGGTGTGATCGAACTGGTGCCGGTGGCCAATCCCATTGGCCTCGACCAGCACTTGCAAGGCAGCCACCTGGGGCGTTTCGAGCTCGGCAGCGGCAAGAACTTCAACCGCTCGTTCGTCGAACTCAGTGCGCCGGTGGCTGCGTTGATCGGTGATCGTCTCGGCACCGATGCCCAGGCCAACATCGCGCTGATTCGCCAGACCATGGGCCAGGTCCTCGACGGCTTGCCGGCAGCGCCATCGCAGCTGGAAGCCATGCACCGCCTGTTGCTGCGCCATGCCTGCGACGCCGACATCACCCTCGATCTGCATTGCGACTTCGACGCCGCGATCCACATCTACGCGTTGCCGCAGCACTGGCCGCAATGGCAATCCCTGGCGGCGCGCTTGAAGGCCGGCGTGGCGTTGTTGTGTGAAGACTCCGGCGGCAGCTCGTTCGATGAATCCTGTTCTGCACCATGGTTGCGCTTGGCCAGGGCGTTCCCGGCGGCGGCGATTCCACCGGCCAACCTGGCGACCACCCTGGAGCTGGGCAGCATGGGTGACACCCGGGTCGACCAGGCCCAAGCCAATTGCGAGGCCATCCTCGGGTTCCTCGCCGAGCAGGGTTTCATCTCCGGCACCTGGCCGGCGGCACCGGCCGAATTCTGTGAAGGCATGCCATTGGAAGGCACCCAATACCTGTTCGCCCCGCATCACGGCGTGGTCAGCTTCCTGCGTGAGGCCGGGGAGTGGGTGGAGAAGGGCGATGCACTGTTCGAGGTGGTCGACCCGTTGAGCGACAAGGTCACCACCGTGCAGGCCGGCACCAGTGGCGTGCTGTTTGCTATCGATCGTGGACGCTACACCCAGCCCGGCAGCTGGCAGGCGAAGGTCGCCGGGCGGGAGCCGATTCGGGTGGGCAAGTTGATCAACGACTGAGCCAGGAATTTTCTTTGTCTGTACTGGCCTCTTCGCGAGCAAGCCCGCTCCCACAGTTGAATGCATTTCAAATGTGGGAGCGGGCTTGCTCGCGAAGACGGCATCAGCCACGCCCGAGATGTTCCTGCCTACTGAGCAGTGTTAGGCTCTTCCCCGAATCCTGCATTCAGTGAAGGAAGACCCATGTTGAAGATGCTCGCGCTGCTCACGCTCCTGGTATCCACTGCCGTCCACGCCCAAACCCCGCTGCAAACCGACTTGCCGCTCAAGTACCTGGAGCAGGCCAGCTCCGATTCGAACCATCAACCCTTGGTGATTTTCCTCCACGGTTACGGCAGTAACGAGCAGGACCTGTTCGGCATCAAGGATGACTTGCCCGCGTCCTACACTTACCTGTCAGTGCGGGCACCCTTGGTGATGGAGGCGGGTAGCTATCAGTGGTTTCGCAAGAAGGGCGAAGGGGCCTACAACGGCGAGACCGATGATCTGAAGTCCAGCGGCCAGTTACTGCTGGATTTCGTCGCACAGGCCACGAAGAAATATCACACCGAACCCGAGAAGGTGTTCCTGGTCGGCTTCAGCCAGGGCGCGATCATGTCCTACGAAACAGGCCTGCGACATCCCGAGGCGTTCGGTGGGATCGCTGCGTTGAGCGGGCGGATTCTGCCGGTGCTCAAGTCCGAGCTCCAACCGGATGAAAAACGCCAGTCGCTGGCGATTTTCATCGGTCATGGCGAGCAGGACAAACGCCTGCCATTGAGCGACGGCACCGAAGCCAACAGCCTGCTGCAGAGCGTGTCACTCGAGCCCGAGTTTCACGCCTACCCCGGTGTCGGTCACAGCATCAGCGCCGACGAGATACAGGACTTGAGCGCCTGGTTGCAGCGTCTGAACCCTTAGCCTTATTTCCCGCTGACGATCTGTTTGACCAGGGTTTCGTGGGCCGCCATGTCGCCTGGGCGGGAAATCACCTGGATCACTGCCATGCGAGTGCCGGATGCCGCCATCAGCGTGGTGGTGAGGGTCATGCCGCCGCCCTGCGTGGCAGTGCCGTCGATCTGGCGCAGGCCCAGCCCGGTTGTCCGGGTCAGGGCTTTCTCGCTGAGCTTGTTGTAGTCGGGCAGTGATGTGTGTTGCGCCGCTTCGAAATCGGCCACGGTGCCGTCGAGGAACCCGCCGTCGTTGTCCTTGACGCTGACACCGTTGGGCAGGGTGTTTTCAGCGGCGATCACCACGGTCTTGGTGGTTTCATTGCTGTACAGGGTGCCACTGGCACCGTCCGGGCTGGCGGGCAGCGGGTTGGCGATGAAACCCTTGGGCAGGTTGAAGGTGAACTTGTCGCCGAGCATCGAGACTTTGTGGGCGGGCGCATCGCTGGAAGCGGCCTTGGCGGCCTGCGCATTCAAAGCCCCAAGGCCGGTAGCGGCGGCCAGCAGCAGGACAAGGGCTCTTTTACTCAACAATGACATCGGAATCTCCAGGGATGGGCGCGCGGTGGGGCGCGATCATCCCATGGAGGTTGTGATGCATTCCAGCGTGCTCTACCGAGCGGTCACTTGGGTGAGGTCGCTTTCCCGTGGCGAGGGGGCTTGTCACAAAGTTCAGCACAGCCAACCGGCCGCGCCAGCAGACGCTTGGTCACGCCCAGCATGGTCACCGACACCGCGACGCCCAGCACAAAAGCGTTCATTCCCATCGTCGGCAGGGCCAGGGCCAACACCAGGCAGAAGGCGGCGAACGAGTACATGCCGGTGGCGGTAGCGCGCAGCAGCGCGGCGGTAAAGGCCGGGCCACGGGTTTGCTGGGAGAACACCGCCATCACGCTGCCCAATACCGGGAACACCGCCAGCAGGCCGCTCCAGCGGTCGCCGACGGTGCTGGCCAGCAGCGTGACGACCAGGGTGAGCAATGCACCGGCCACCATGCGCAACAGGAGCTTGTCGGATTTCGGCGCCGGGCCACTGAGCACCGGTTGCACGGTGGGGAACAGGTACGGCGCGGCGAGCAGCGCGGTGGCGGCGGCGCACACCGAAAACACCAGGGAGGGCGGGATCAGTGAGAGGGCAACCGCCACCAGCGCCCAGACCGACAGCGAGATCATCAACGCCAGCGGCCATCCGGCCCGTTGTGCGACCTGGGCGTAGGTCACGCAGAACGCGATCATCGCGAACATGGCTGACAGCGCGGCGGTGGCCGATTGCGCGGCGAACGCCTGGCCTTGTTCGAGGGCGAGGAACAAAAGGATCGGCCCGACCACCACCGGCAACCCCGACAACCAACCGGCCACGCTCGGCCCCCAGCGTTTGCCAGCCAGGGAAATCAGTAGCAGGAAGCTTGGGATCACCAGCAACTTGAGGATCAACACGCGCACATCTCCGACCTGTGTGAGGTGGCAACGGTAACATTGCATCGGATAGATTGCTTTATGTGTATGTGCATTTTGTATACAAAAATAGAGCCATTATTGGAAATTGTACGAAAGGGTCTATTGCGTATACGTTTTTTTGGGCATCCCGCGATGAGGCCAATCTGCCATGAACCGCCAACGAACACCGCTGCGCCATGGTCTGTGGCTGCTTGTCTTGCTGAGCTGCCAGGCCCTGGCCAATTGGCAGGATTCGCTGCCCGGTGCGCAAATCCTCGGCAGTGGTGAGTTTCGCAAGTACGGCTTCGATGTCTACAGCGCACGGCTCTGGAGTACCTCGCGGCCCCTGGCGGGCGATCAGCCGTTCGCTCTGGAGCTGATCTACCAGCGCAGCATTTCCCGTGATGACCTGGTGAACGCCAGCGTCAGGGAAATCAAGCGACTCGCCGGCACCTCGGTCAGTGCCGAGCAACTGGCGTCCTGGCAGGCGCAGATGCACCAGTCGTTCGTCGACGTGCAGGCCGGCACGCGGCTGACCGGTGTCTATCTGCCGGGGCAGGGCGCGCGGTTTTTTCTCGGTCAGCAGTTACTGCGTGATGTGCAGGACCTGCAATTCGCCAAGGCGTTTTTTGCCATCTGGCTCGATCCGCGTACCAACAACCCCGAGTTGCGCCAGCAGTTGCTGGGCGCGGCCCCGTAGACTTTGCGTTTTGCCGGGCCTGGCCCGAGGTTTGTGGTGATCAGTGGGGCGAACGGTTGGTTGATTCTGCAGTTTTTGGGGTAACTCGTCGGGCCCCTTCGCGAGCAAGCCCGCTCCCACAGTGGATCGCGTTCGTCTGGACAACTTGGTCAATTGTGGGAGCGGGCTTGCTCCGGGCGGCGTTCCGACGAAGAACGATGACGCGGTCTAACTGAAAAAAACACAGACAAAAAAGAACCCGGTGCGACTTGCATCGCACCGGGTGTTTTTCCAGACGGTCACGGATCTTCGTGGGTCCCCGCGCCGTCTGTTGAACGCTGTTGGCTTACGCCCGTTCGAGCGCCAGTGCCACGCCCTGACCACCACCGATACACAGGGTGGCGAGGCCTTTCTTGGCGTCACGCTTGAGCATTTCATGCAGCAGGGTCACCAGCACGCGGCAACCCGAGGCACCGATCGGGTGACCCAGGGCAATGGCCCCGCCGTTGACGTTGACCTTGTTCAAGTCCCATTCCAGGTCCTTGGCCACCGCCAGGGATTGGGCGGCAAAGGCTTCGTTGGCTTCGATCAGGTCCAGTTGATCGATGTTCCAGCCGGCCTTGTCCAGGCAGCGGCGAGTGGCCGACACCGGGCCGATACCCATGATCGCCGGATCGACGCCTGCGTTGGCGTAGGAGGCAATTTTCGCCAGGACCGGCAGGCCGAGGGCCTTGGCTTTTTCCGCGCTCATCAGGATCACGGCCGCGGCACCGTCGTTCAGCGACGAAGCGTTGCCGGCGGTCACCGAGCCGTCCTTCTTGAAGGCTGGCTTGAGCTTGCCCAGGGATTCGGCGGTGGTGCCGGCCCGTGGCTGCTCGTCGGTGGCGAAGGACAGCGGATCGCCCTTGCGCTGCGGGATCAGGATCGGCGTGATTTCATCGACGAAGCGCCCGGCTTCGATCGCCGCCACGGCTTTCTGCTGCGAGGCGGCGGCGAACGCGTCCTGCTGCTCGCGGCTCAGGCTGTATTTCTCGGCCAGGTTCTCGGCGGTGATGCCCATGTGGAAATCGTTGAACGCATCCCACAGGCCATCGCTGATCATGGTGTCGACGATTTGCCCGTTGCCCATGCGCAGGCCGGTACGGGCACCGGGCATGACGTAGTTGGCCAGGCTCATGTTTTCCTGGCCACCGGCGATGATCACCTCGGCGTCGCCGCAGCGAATCGCCTGGGCGCCCAGGTGCAGGGCTTTAAGACCCGAGCCGCAGACCTTGTTCAAAGTCATGGCCGGTACAGCGAAGGGCAGGCCGGCCTTGATCGCGGCCTGGCGCGCAGGGTTTTGCCCGGCGCCGGCGGTCAGCACCTGGCCCATGATCACTTCATCGACTTGCGCAGGATCCAGGCCGGTTTGCGCCAGCAGCTGACGGATCACCGCAGCGCCCAGGTCAACCGCGGACACATTGGCCAGGGATCCCTGGAAGCTGCCGATCGCGGTGCGCGTGGCGGCAACAATGACGACTTCTTGCATGGAATGATTCCTCACTGGGCAGCGAACTGCATTTCCGGCACGTGGTCCGGCACGATCAGTTTACCGGCAGTCTTGGCGACGATCTCTTCGACGCTGACACCCGGTGCACGTTCTTTGAGAATGAACGCGCCGTTTTCGATTTCCAGGTAAGCCAGGTCGGTCAGTACGCGCTTGATGCACCCGGCGCCGGTCAGCGGCAGGCTGCATTGGGACAACAGCTTGGACTCACCATCCTTGGACGCGTGGGTCATGATGACGATGATGTTGTCGGCGCCGGCAACCAGGTCCATCGCGCCGCCCATGCCCTTGACCAGTTTGCCCGGGATCATCCACGAGGCGATGTTGCCTTGCACGTCCACTTCAAAGGCGCCCAGCACGGTCAGGTCGACATGACCACCGCGGATCATCGCGAAGGACTCGGCGGAGGAGAAGATCGACGCGCCGGTACGTGCGGTCACGGTTTGCTTGCCGGCGTTGATCATGTCGGCATCGATGGTTTCTTCGGTAGGAAAAGGACCCATGCCCAGCAGGCCGTTTTCCGACTGCAGCATGACTTCCATGCCTTCTGGGATGTAGTTGGCGACCAGGGTCGGAATGCCGATGCCCAGGTTCACGTAGAAGCCGTCCTGCATTTCGCGGGCGACGCGTTGAGCCATTTGTTCGCGGGAAAGTGCCATTGTCGTTATTCCTTCATTCGGTCCGGGGGCAGGGGATCACTTACGCACGGTGCGCTGTTCGATGCGCTTCTCGAACGTGCCGCAGATGATCCGGTCGACGTAGATGCCAGGGGTGTGGATCTGCGCCGGGTCCAGCTCGCCGGGTTCAACGATTTCTTCGACTTCGACCACGGTGATCTTGCCGGCGGTGGCCGCCAGCGGGTTGAAGTTCTGCGCGGTGTGGCGATAGATCACGTTACCGAAATGGTCGGCTTTCCAGCCTTTGACGATGGCGAAGTCGCCGGTGATGGACTCTTCCATCAGGTACTTGCGGCCATGGAATTCGCGTACTTCCTTGCCTTCGGCGACTGGCGTGCCAACGCCGGTGGCGGTGAAGAAGGCCGGGATGCCGGCACCGCCTGCGCGCATTTTTTCAGCGAGGGTGCCTTGCGGGGTCAGGGTGACTTCGATTTCGCCCTTGAGCAGTTGCTCTTCGAACAGCTTGTTTTCGCCGACGTAGGAGGCCACCACTTTGCTGATCTGGCGGTCGGTCAGCAGTACGCCGAGGCCGAAACCGTCGACGCCGCAGTTGTTGGAAACCACGGTGAGGTCGCGGGTGCCCTTGCGCTTGATCTCGTTGATCAGGTTTTCCGGGATCCCGCACAGGCCGAAGCCGCCAGCGATCACGGTCATGCCGTCTTCAAGACCTGCCAGAGCTTCCTCGTAGGAACTCACGCGCTTGTCGAAACCTGCCATATGCACCTCTTTTATTCTTTGTGGGCGGCTGGCTAGCCGAATGGAATGGAGTGTCTCGCTGCAAGATTCATTTGTTAAGTTGTTTTTTAGATCTGATTGATTGATAAAGCTCATTAAATCGCTGCTTTAATCTTGCAGCTTGAAGCTTGTAGCTTACAACTGGAGCGAAGCGACTATGACCGTCAAGCAGATCCGCGCCTTTCTGGCCGTGGCCCAGAGCCTGAGCTTTGCCGTGGCCTGCGAGCGCCTGCACCTGTCGCAATCGGCCCTGAGCCTGACCATCAAGGCGCTGGAGGAGGGCCTCGGCGGGCGCTTGTTCACCCGCACCACGCGCAACGTGGCGCTCACCGCCGAAGGCGAATCCCTGCTGCCGCTGGCGCGCCGGTTGATCGCCGACTGGGACAATGTCGAGGATGAAATGCGCCAACGCTTCACCCTGCAGCGCGGTCGCGTGACCCTGGCGGCGATGCCGTCGTTCGCCGGCAACCTGCTGCCGCCGATCCTCAAGACCTTCCGCGCCCGTTATCCGAATGTCAACGTGACGGTCAATGACGTGATCAACGAGCAGGTGCTGGAAATGGTCCGTGACCGCCAGGTGGAGCTTGGGGTGGCGTTCGAGCCGACCCAGAGCTCGTCGCTGCAATTCACGCCGTTGTACATCGACCGCTTCGTCGCCGTGGTGCCCCTGGATTCGGCGCTGGCCGAACTCGATGACATCGACTGGCAGACCCTGCTCAAGGAACCGTTCATTACCTTGCAGCGTCCGTCGACGGTGCGGGTGATGCTCGAAGAACACTTGCAGACCCGGGGCATGAAGCTGCCGGTGGAGTTTGAAAGCCATCAACTGGCGACGGTCGGGCGCATGGTCGCAAGCGGTTTGGGGGTGAGCGCGGTGCCGGCCTTGTGTGCCGGGCAGATGCGTGAACTGGGTGCGCGTTGCATTACCTTGCGCGACCCGGTGGTGGAGCGGGCGCTGGGGGTGTTGACGTTGCCTGGGGGAGAGCTGTCGGCGGCGGCGCAGGCGTTGTTTGATGTGCTGAAAGAGGAAAACCTTGGGCAACGTTTCTCCATGAACTGAGCACAGTCCCTTGTGGGAGCGGGCTTGCTCGCGAAGAGGCCGGCACATCCAATAGAGATATTGGCTGACCCACCGCTTTCGCGAGCAAGCCCGCTCCCACAGGGATCGGGTTTCGTCAGTTGCCAAGTAGCTTCGCCAATATCGGCAACAACCGCTCGCACGACCCCTCGATCTTCAAGTCCAGCATCTCATCGGCCCGGGTCTTGCCCAGGTTGATCGCAATCAACGGCTTGCCCTGATCCACCACCGCCCGGCACAAGCGAAACGCCGAATAGGCCATCAACGACGAGCCAACCACCAACAGCCCGGCAGCCTGTTCGACGGTCGCCATCGCCTTGGCCGCCGTGGCCTGTGCGACGTTCTCGCCAAAAAACACCACGTCCGGCTTCATCCGTTCCCCGGCGCAATGCGGGCAGCGGGGGACCTGGAAGCGTGCCTCGAAGGCCGGGTCGAGCAAGGTGTCGCCGTCCGGCGCCTGCACCGCATCGACGCCGGCCAGGTACGGGTTCTGTGTTTCCATCAGGTGCTGGATCGAATCGCGCTCGCTGTGCCGGCCGCAATCCAGGCACAACACCCGGTGCAAACTGCCGTGGAGTTCGATCACGTCACGGCTGCCGGCCTGGTCGTGCAGGGTGTCGACGTTCTGGGTGATCAACCCGCTGATCTGCCGCGTGCCTTGCAAACGGGCCAGGGTGTCGTGGGCCACGTTCGGCTGTGCCAGTCGCACCCGTGGCCAGCCGAGCATCGCCCGCGCCCAATAGCGCCGCCGGGACTCCGGGGCCGAGAGAAACTCCTGATACATCATCGGCTGCCGGCCCCGTCGCACGCCCTGGTTGTCGCGATAATCCGGGATGCCCGAGGGCGTGCTGATACCGGCACCGGTCAGCACAGCAAACGGCGCGTCGGCCATGAACTGATGGAGGCGATCGAGTTGGTCACGTGTCTGGCGGTCGAGCATGCCGGGAAACCTGTAGGAGCGAGCTTGCTCGCGATGGTCGTCAACGATAACACTGTAAGCCTGACACCCCGCGGTGTGATCGCGCTTATCGTCGGATCGCCGCCCGGACCAAGCTCGCTCCTACAGAGATACCGCGGGGATTATTTACGCGCCTCCAGAATCAGGTTGAACGGCGTTTCCGTGGCCCGGCGAAAACGGGTGAATCCGGCCTCGCTGAACACTTTGCGCAACCGCGCTTCACCTGCCTGGGCACCCAGGCCGAGGCCGACTTCCTGGGACAGCGAGTTGGGCGTGCAGATGAAGGTCGACGCCGCGTAGAACAGGCGTCCGACCGGGTTGACGTTGTCGTCGAGCAGATCGTTGGCGTAGGGCTCGACCAGCAGCACCGTGCCGTCGTCCTTCAATGACTCATAAGCATGTTTGGCCGCACCCACCGGATCGCCCATGTCGTGCAGGCAGTCGAAGTAGCAGATCAGGTCGTAGTCGCTGCCGGGGTAGCTTTTTGCGTTGCCTTGGAAGAACCTGGCCCGGCCGGACACACCCCCTTCTTCGGCCCGTTGGGTGGCAACGGTAACGGACGGCGCGTGGTAGTCGAAACCGACGAAGCGTGAATCCGGATACGCCTGGGCCATGATCACCGTCGAGGCGCCATGGCCGCAGCCGATGTCCGCTACTTTGGCCCCGGCCTCCAGTTTGGCCACCACGCCGTCGAGGGCGGGCAACCATTCGGCGACCAAATGGGCTTTGTAGCCGGGGCGGAAGAAGCGTTCTGTGCCGCTGAACATGCATGGATGGTGATCGCCCCAGGGCAGGGCGCCGTCGCCGCGCATTGCTTTGACCAGTTTGTCCTTGTCATGGAAAAACGACGCGACCACGCCGATCCCGCCCGCCACATAAACCGGTGAGTCTTCGATTGCCAAAGCCATGGCCTGCTCTTCGGGGAGGCGGAACTGGCCGTCACGGTGTTCCATGTAGCCCGAGGCGGCGTGGGCACTGAGCCATTCGCGCAGCAGGCGAGTGTTGCAGCCGGTTTTCTCGGCAAGGGTTTCGGGGGTGATCGGCTGACTGTCGGCCATCGCCCGATACAGGCCGAGTTCTTCACCGAGGATGACGTTGGCGAGCATCGCCGCGCCGCCCATGTCATTCACCAGTTTGCCCATGAAATCGTTGAGTCTGGCCTCGTCCATCATGTGTGCTCCTTCAGCAGGATCACGGTCCAGGGGCATTGTCTGGCGAGGTGCTCGCCGCTGGGCGGTGGTCGTGGGAATGTACAGGGCCCCACGTGGGCCCTGTGTGCAGTAAGTTTAGTTCGGGCCCCGTACCGCGCGGTCTGGCGCGACGAAAGCTACATGTTCCTGACGGACACCGGACCCACAGGGGATTTGTGCTGTGTATCTCACTGTATCTCACCGGCCTTTCGATACAGTCCCGCGCAACTTCAGACTCCAGCCGAACACAGTCCTGATACACCCCTTCGATTAACTCTGTCTCATGGCGGGTACCGGCTCGCGTCCTTGAACATCTTGTGAGATCGACACCATGCAGAGCTCCACTCCCCCCGTAGCCAAGGCTAGCGCAGGCCTGGGCCTGCGCCGCGGTTTAATGAAAGACCTCCAGGCCGCACCCGCAGGCGATTTCGACTTTCTGGAAGTCGCACCGGAAAACTGGATTGGCATCGGCGGTGCCCACGGCGCGGCATTGCGTGCCCTGGCTGAACGCTATCCGTTGTCCTGTCACGGTTTGTCCCTGTCCCTGGGCGGGCCGTCGCCGCTGGACGTCGACTTTCTGCATGAGGTTCGCAGCTTCCTTGATCACTACAACGTGCCGCTGTACAGCGAGCATCTGAGCTATTGCAGCGATGATGGTCACCTGTACGACCTGTTGCCGCTGCCGTTTACCGAGGAAGCGGTGCACCACGTCGCGGCGCGTATTCGTCAGGCCCAGGACATTCTCGGGCGGCGTCTGGCGGTGGAAAACGTTTCCTATTACGCCGCGCCCCGGCAAGACATGGACGAGGTGACCTTCACCAATGCCGTGCTGCGCGAGGCCGATTGCGATCTGTTGCTGGACGTCAATAACGTCTACGTCAATTCGATCAACCACGGCTTCGATCCGCAGGCGTTTCTCGCTGGCATCGATTCGGGCCGGGTGGTGGCGATGCACATTGCCGGGCATTTCGACGAGTCCGACACCTTGAAGATCGACACCCATGGCGCTTCGGTCAAACCGGCGGTGTGGTCGTTGCTGGCCCAGGCTTATGCCCGGTTCGGTGCGCAACCGACCTTGCTGGAGCGCGATTTCAACTTTCCGGCATTCGCTGAACTGGTGGCGGAATTGCAGACCATTCGCCGCTTGCAACAGGAGGTTTGAACCGTGGAGAAGTCGAGTCTTTTGCATCAACAAACCACCATGGGCCTGTACCTGCGCGACCCTGAACACAACGCGCCACCCACCGAGATGGACCCGGTGCGGGCACAGGTTTACCGCGATCTGGTGTTCGCCAACCTGTCTTCTCTGCTCAGTGGCACCTTTGCGGTGCTGGTGAGGATTCTGGGGGATGAACGCTGGCGTTCGCTGGTGCGGATCTTTCTGCGGGACTACCGCGCTCGCACGCCGAAATTTGGTGAGATTGCTGAGGAGTTTGTCGGGTTTCTCGCGGCCGGGCCTCGGGCGTTGAGTGATGGACCTTGGCCGCCGTTCATGGTCGAGTTGGCGCATTACGAGTGGGTGGAAATGGCGCTGCAGCAGTCTGATGCCGAGCCTCTGGTTGGTGGTGATGTCGCGTTGCTGCTGGATCGGCCCTTGCAAGTGTCGCCGCTGGCCTGGCCTTTGGCGTATGCCTGGCCGGTGCAACGGGTGGGGCCGGATTGTCAGCCGGACGTTTTACCTGCTCAGCCGACATTGTTGCTGGTGCGGCGGGCGGAGGACTGGAGTGTGAGGTTTTCCGAATTGAGTCCGTTGGCGTGGCGGTTGTTGCAGAGGATTGGCGAGTTTCCCGAGTTGACCGGGCGTGAGCAGTTACAAGGATTGGCGGTGGAGGCGGGGCAGGTTGGGTCTTCGGCGTTTTTCGAGGGTGGTCTGGGGTTGTTGCGGCAGATGCATGGGGAGGGGGTTGTTGGGGTTGGTTGATCTTCTTTGACCTTGGCGGTCTTTGGGCCGAGCAGGTTTTTGGTTGATTGAGTACATATCCGTTTCTGCGGTAATGGCGGCTGGCGGTTTCGCCCTTACGGCGAGTCACTTTTTTTACAAGCGCCTAAAAAAAGTAACCAAAAAAACGCTCGCCCCGAACGTACGGCCCCTCGCCTGGGCTCGGGGTTCCTTCGCTCCGGTATTCATCCGGGGGCATTGCCCTCCGGTCGGCTTCGCTTCGACCTACATGCAATGAGTTCGACTGCGTCGAACGGCGCTGCGCGCCCATCCCCGGATGAACACCTCCACTCAGCCTGCCGAGGGGGCGGGTGGATCAAGATCAAGAGCTGCAGGCGAGCTAACGCTCGGCCTGATGAGTGGTGAGAAGCGTGGGTGTACGCCGATCTGCTTTTGCTCTTCTGTGGGAGCGACGGTGCGGCGATCCGACCTGCTCGCGATGGCGGCCTGCCAGCCGACCAATGTCTTGCTGATGTCCACCGATCAAATTGTGGGAGCGGCGGTGCGGCGATCCGACTTGCTCGCGAAGGCGGCCTGACAGCCGACCAATTTCTTTCGAATGTACCCAGCCCAACTGTAGGAGCGAGCTTGCTCGCGATGATGGCCTGCCAGCCGACCGAAATCTTGCAGACGTACTGAGTACCTGTGGGAGCGGGCTTGCTCGCGAAGACGGCCTGCCAGCCGACTCAATGCTCACAGGCGAACGAACCCCGCGATCAGGCCGGCCGGTAGGCCGCCTCGCTTTTGCTTTGGCTTTTGATCTTGATCTTCTTGCCCCCTCGTGAGGCCGAACGTCAGGGGCAAAGCGCTTTGGTTACTTTCGCGCTTTTCGAAAGTGACCCGCCGTAAGGGCGGAACCATTAGCCGCCGTTACCGCAGAATCGGATATGTGCACCCTCAAAAATCCATGCCGCCTGACACACAGCCATCGTCGGAACGCCGCCCGGACCAAGCTCGCTCCCACAAGGATCTCCCACAGGGATCTTCAGTGACCACAAGTCCCGAGTAAAACCGGGGACCCAATGTGCGAGCCTGCTCGCGATAGCGGCCTGCCGGCCGACCATTCGTTACAGCTGGTCTGGCATTCCTCGCCCCCGAACCGAAAATTTCTACACCGGAAATTTCAGCTCCGCACACAACCCCCCACCCTCACGAGTCAGCTCACGGATCGAGCAGAGTGTTCCAGCCAATCTGGCGGGCAAGGATGAGCGCCATAGAAGCGGTGCATTTGCAACAGATCACGCCCGAACCAGTCGCGGACCCAGCGACTGTATTGGGCTTGCACCTCGTATTGGACATCAGGCTGTTGGAGGCAGTCGAACACTGCCTGCGCCGCCTGCATACCGGTCATCAGCGCCTTGAGTACGCCGTGCGAAGCTGCCGGATCGAGTACGCTGGCCGCATCGCCAACCGTGAAATAACCTGCACCTGCAAGTGCCGCGATGATGCGCCAGGACACATCGGCACCTCGAATGGAACCTGCGCATGGCAACCGTTGCAGGTGTTCGGGCACGGATCGGGACCTGGTCGATGCTTTGTCAAAACACAGGCGTGTCCAGTGCAGCAACTGATCTTCCACACGGGCCACCCAGGTCCAGCCATCGAGGTCGGCCCGCAGATGCGGGGTTTGCTCATAGGGATCGATGCAGCCTTTGAGGTAGCCGTATCGGGCGATCAACAGCGGCGAATGGCGACGCACCTTTAACGAGAATTGCCGGCTCAGCCAACCCGTCGCTCCGCTGGCGTCGATCAGGTAGGGCGCGAACAAGGGGCCTGAATCGGATTCCAGGCCGATCACTCGCCGGTCGTGGATCAGCAGGCGTCTGGCCTTGCACGGTTGCAGCACCCTGACACCCAGCATCGCAGCTCGTTGCAGCAATACCGCGTCCAGTCGCGCCCTGGCAATCTGAAAGCCAAGCCAGGGACCGGCTAGGTCCTCGCCAAAACCATTGAAGCGAGGCGGGCCGTCCCACTGCACCCATTGCCCGGGAAAGCGAATCGTCCCTTGGGTGCACACTTGATCGGCCACCCCCAATTGTTGCAGCAAGGGCTCGATGCCCGGGTGCAGGCTTTCGCCAGGACGAAACCGCGGAAAAACCTGGGCCTCGAGCTGCGCCACCCGCAGTCCCCGTTGTGCGCAACTGATTGCCGCGGCACTTCCCGCCGGGCCACCCCCGACCACCAACACATCAACGTGATTCAAGTGCAATCTGCCAAGGCAACGCCTCGTGTTTGACCAGGATCGCTTCGGCGCTGACCAACAGGCTTACCTGGCGCTGGATCTCCACGTGGCGCAGTTTGAATTCGATTTCCGAGGACCAACTGAGTCCTCGCTCGTACAACTGATAGCGATGCACCCAGCCGTCAAGTTGCAGACCGACCTGCTGCTCAGCGGTGTCGAGTTCCTCATTCGGTCGCTGCACGAAGGTAAATGACAATATCGGCCACTTATTGCGCTCGGGTTTGTTATTCCCGACTCCCAGCACGTTGTACACACGATGCATCGACAGCACCCGGTCTTCGTAATCTTGCAGGGTGGTGTTGCCCGTCAGTTGCAGGGCGAAGCGTCCATCCAGTGCCACCTGGGTGTAGTCGGTGTATTCGTAGGCGTGGTATTGGACGATCCAATCCCCCGCTTGCTGTACCAGGCGTGGCCCTCGCTGGTTATCCCAGGCCGGGCTGCCGGTCTGGCCGATTTCCTGGTCGGTCAGCGGGATGATGGTGTGCAGGCTGCCCCGTGGTTCGAAGGTGCGCGCCGAATCCGGCGCCACACCCGGCCAGTAGGAACCCAGGGCTGCGCAGATACGCACATCTTCGGTAAAGGGGCTGGCCATCTGGTATCCGCTGAGGCAATCCAGCCAGGTCCCGTCTTCGGATTGTTGTCGAATCCTTCCGACTTCCCAGCCGGGGCCGAAGACGCCGGCTGCAGCATCCGGCAACGAGGACGGGCGCATGACCGGTGGCCGTTGCAGGCAGGGAGACAACGTCGAGCCCGCCTCACGCGGCAAGGCCACAATGGCCGTGACCCCGCGATCATCCGCCGAAAAGGGTTGATCTTTCAGGCTCAGGTTGGCGCAGTACCGAACATTCGACAGCGCCTGCAGTCGGGCATGCCAGATGTCCGGGGAGGGCAGGCTGGGCTCTGTATTCGCCCAGCGTAGGAGTTGACGCTGGCTGCACAGCGGAAAGAAATCCGGGGCGCCGATCACCGAATACGCCGCCACCGTTGGCAGTACACTCTCCAATGCCGGGCAACGAGCCCGAACCCAGCCATCGGCTGTGCCGTCATGGTAGTGCAGAGCAGGATAGCCACCTTGCCTGACCCGTTCCGCCACGCCCTCCTGGTCATTCAGATCCTCAATGCTGCCGTCCTCCAGCACCTTATGTCGACCATGCACCATGCCAGCGGTGTTGGGTGGCAGCTGAAATGCCAGGGGTTTTTCCTGGTAGATGGCCTGTTCAACCAATCGAGGCCTGGGTTGCGGGAGCAGCAGCCCCGGCCCCAGATCTGCTTGCGTAGCCCAATCAGCCAATCCGTCAGTGATGACGAACGGCGGCCGGCTGATTTCCGGCTCCTCCCAGCCTGTGCCGCTATGGCGCAGATGGATATGGCGTAACTTCTCGTTGATCTGGTGATTATCCAGCTCAAGTGTCAGGTCCATCCCGGCCAGGCACTGCGTCCCCTCGAACAACTTGTGCAGCGGCACCCAGAAATCCAGATCGGCATCAACATCGTCTTGAAAATCCATCGGCCCGAAACGTGCGGCGTCACCCTTGTGTTGCATGGCGATGTAAGCGCTGTAGCGCACGGGCATGACCCTGATGCCGTGCACGTCATCATCCACGAACGGCAGGAAACACCGCCGTTGGGCGTCGTAGCGGGCGGCGGCGGTGCCGACGCGGGCGATGCCGGTACGGGAGAAACACAGGTCGGCATGTTCACCGTGCACGGTGTCGCTGACGCAACGGTACTCGCTGGCAAACACCACCAGCGCCAGCGGTGCGCCCTCGGCTTTTCGCTGGAGGTCTTCGAGTGTGGGTGGGTTCACGCCATAGACATAATCAAGAACTGCTTCAATTTCGGCAGGTGTCGGATACAGCTGTAGAGGCTGCCCGGCTCCGTCGGCAGTGACCTCGGGGGAGGCCAGCGCGTGATACAGCAGGCTGCGCGAGGGCTGGCTGGACTCAATCGCCCGGTTGCCGGCACTGGAAAAGTCCTCAAAGCCTGGAAGGTTGCGATCGATGGTCAGCGGCTTGATCAGCTCGGTGTCGAGCGGTACTGCGAGGATGTCCAGCCCATGGCGCAGCAACAACGAATGCCAGCCGCCAGGCGCCAGTCGCGTGCACGCCCGGGTCACTGCTTCGAGCAAGTTCATCGTGGTTTCCCGTTGATCCTGTGTACGGACATTGCACAGGAGCCCGGGGAGTGCTGGCTACTGTCAGTTCTGACAGTGGTGACCAATGGTCGGCCGCCCTCGGTGTCATTAGATCCCACAGAGGGAAGCGAGAAATTCAGTGAAGTAGCGGCAACTTCAACTCCGCACACAACCCGCCACCCTCACGATTGCTCAAGGTCAATGACCCGCCAATCGCGACCGCCAGTTGCTGGGCGATCGCCAGCCCCAACCCGGTGCCGCCAGTGCTGCGGTTGCGCGAGTTTTCTACGCGATAGAACGGTTCCATCACTTGCTTGAGTTCTGCTTCGGCGATCCCCGGACCACGGTCGAGGATCTTGATCGACAGGTTGCCATCGGCCTGTTTTTCCACCCGCAACTCGGCGGCACCGGCAAACTTCAATGCGTTGTCCGTCAGGTTGACCAGCACCCGGCGCAAGGCGTGGGGTCGGGTGTCGATGACGGCTGCACTCTTGCCGGTGAGCTGAACGTCCTTGCCCACGTCCTGGTAGTCGAACACCAGGCTGTCGAGGAACGAGTCGAGGTCGGTGCGGCGGCTTTCTTCGGTGGCACCGTGGATGCTGCGGGCGTAGGCCACGCCTTCGCGCACCAGGTGTTCCATCTCGCCCAGGTCGTTCCACAGTTTGTCTTTTTCGCTGGAGTCGTCCATGAACTCGGCGCGCAGTTTCATGCGGGTGATCGGTGTTTGCAGGTCGTGGGAAATCGCCGCGAGCAGTTGCATGCGTTCCTTCAGATAGGCCGCGATGCGTGCCTGCATCGAGTTGAAGGCCTTGGCGGCGTGGGCGACTTCGGTCGGGCCTTTTTCGTCCAGGAGTACTGGGTGCGCGTTGGGGTCCAGGGTTTCTACCGCACTGGCGAGGCGGGTGAGGGGGCGGATGGCGATTCTCACCGCCAGCCAGGAGCAGGCCAGCATCAGCGCCAATTGCCCGAGCAGCACGATGGGCAGCCAGGGCGATAACGGCACCATCGTCGGGCGGACGTCGATGGTCAGCGGGCTGCCATCCGCCAGGTTCAAGTGCACTTGAAAATGTTTTTTCGGTCCGGGAATGTCGGTAAAGGTCATCGGGTAATCGTGGCCGATGGCGTCCTTGATCGAGGCAATGGCAATGGGCGCATCGGGCATGTCGGTGCGGATGGGCGTGCCCGGCGAACCCTCATTGAGCATGTAGCTGTAATTGCGCCGCTCGAGTTGTTTGAGCCAACCGGCTCGCTCGTCGGCGGGCAAGCGGTCGAGGATGGCGACGGACGTGGAAACGTCGGTTTCCAGGTTGCCGAGCATGGTGGTTTTCGAGGATTCGTAGCGTTCGTAGTACTGCGCGCCGAAGGACAGCGCCTGGGCGAGGATCAGACCGATCAGGAATATCAGCGACAGCCGCGAGGCCAGGGTCCGCGGCCAATGCAGCGCCAGGGTCATGATTGATCGCCCAGGATTTCCACCGGCAGGGAAAACACATAGCCTTCGCTGCGCACGGTCTTGATGTAGGCCGGTTCGCGGGCGTCGTCGAGCAAGCGCTGGCGCAGGCGGCTGACCAAAAGATCGATGGAACGGTCGAACAGGTCGGCGTCGCGGCCCTGGGTCAGGTTGAGCAATTGATCGCGGTTGAGCACCCGTTGCGGATGGTCGAGAAACACCCGCAGCAATCGATATTCGGCACCGCTCAGGGCCACCATGGTGCCGTCTTCATCGAGCAGGTGACGGGCCGAAGTGTCCAGGCGCCAACGGCCGAAGGCCAACAGGCGGCTGGCTTCGGTCACCACCAGGTTCGGCGGCAGCATGCGCGTGCGTCGCAGCACTGCGTTGATCCGCGCCAGCAGTTCACGGGCAGCGAATGGCTTGACCAGATAGTCGTCGGCGCCCATTTCCAGGCCGAGGATGCGATCGGTTTCATCGTTGCGGGCGGTGAGCATCAGCACGGGCGTGGCCTTGTGCTTGCCGGCGCGCAATTCGCGGCAGAGCACCAGGCCATCGTCCCCCGGCATCATGATGTCCAGCACGATCAGGTCCACCGGAGTGGTTTCCAGAAAAGCGCGCATCTGCCGTCCATCCGCCACGACCGTGGTGCGCAGGCCGTTCTTCTTCAGGTAGTTGCCAACCAGTTCGCGGATTTCGCGGTCATCGTCAACGATGAGGATGTGATCAACGTGATCCATTGGGCCAAACCTCTGGTAAATGGGGAATGCCACACAGTCTATCGAGCCTCGGCGGGCTCGCCTGCCGCCCTTTGTATTGCAGTGTATCTGGCTTGCCTGCGGATACACACGAAGGCAAAAAAGCCGATTTCCAGCGGTTTTGTATGGCTGTGTATCCAGGCACCGTTCTGATACGCAGCGATTGATTCTCGCCGATTCCCGACACAGACGAGATACCTCGCAGGCTTTTAATAGGTTCCATCGAGGCCAGCCAGACCGCCTCGGATCAAACAACGATCAACCTGTTGAAACCTTGAGGAACTCGCCATGAACACCAAGGCCATCTACGCCGCCTGCCTGTTTGCCGCCCTGAACATCTGCACCTTGTCGGCCCGTGCCGAAGCCGATGTTGCGCCTAGAACCTACACCTACGGCACCCAACTGGATATCAGGAAAGTAGTGTCGCTGACCGAGGACGCTACGGCTTCCTGCGGCGTGGTGAATGCGCAGCTGACGTACCTCGACTCCCAGTCCAGGACCCAGGTGCTGGGTTACAGCAAGTTGGCTGACAACTGCAACTCGGAAAACTGAGTGTCGCGATCAACCACCGCTCAATCCATTTGAAACAGGAAGGACATCATGAACAACATTTCCCGCTACCTGACCGCCATCGTCTTTTCCGTCGCCGGTGCGGCGGCCCATGCCAACGCCGCTGTCGAGCAAAGCGCCTGCGCCAGCAACACCTGCTTCCAGCTCACGCCAGTGGCGGAGAAGGGCACCCAGGGCTTGCTGGCGCAAGACGGTTCCAGCCGTACGCCCCAGGGGCAGTTGCTGGATGAGCAAACGGCTTGAGAACACCCCCAATCCACTGTGGGAGCGGGCTTGCTCCGGGCGGCGTTCCGACGAAAGCGATTGTTCAGTCAATGATGTGTCATCTGACCCGACGCATTCGCGAGCAAGCCCGCTCCCACATTGGCCAATGTGTTGCCCTCTAATGTGTATTAGGTGATCCCATGTTACTCATCGCTTTCCTGGGCGGCATATTGACCGTCCTCAGCCCGTGCATCCTGCCGGTAGTGCCCTTCCTGTTTGCCGGGGCCGACCGCACACGCTCCTCGATCCTGCTGACCCTTGGCGGCATGGTCCTGACCTTTGGCCTGGTCTCCAGCCTGGCCGTGGTCAGCAGCGAGTGGGTGATCCAGGCCAGCAACACCGGCCGCCACGTCGCGCTGGTGGTGATGGTGCTGTTTGCCCTGTCGCTGATTTCCGCCCGGGTCGGTGACTGGCTGGCGCGGCCCTTCGTGTTGCTGGGCAATCGCATCGACCCGAACTCGCGCAAGATGTCCGGGCCGCTGGCGTCGATCATGATCGGTGTCGCCACCGGGCTGCTCTGGGCACCCTGCGCGGGGCCGATCCTCGGGGTGATTCTCACCAGCGCCATGCTGCAAGGCGCGAACGCCGGCACCAGTCTGTTGCTGGTGGCCTATGGCGCCGGCAGTGCGCTGTCCCTGGGCACCTTGATCTTTGCCGGACGCGGCCTGGTCAATCGCTTGAAACCGTCGATTCCGGTCACTGGCTGGTTGCGCCGTGGCGCCGGGGTTACGGTGCTCGCCGGTGCGGCGGCGATTGCAACGGGGGCCAATGACCTGTTGCTGGCCAACACCTCCTCGGAAGGTGTCAGCAGCGTGGAGAAAGGCGTGCTGGAAACCGTGCCGAAAGTCGTCGATTACCTGGTCAGCAAGGTCAAGGCCGACAGCACCATGGGTGATGCCCAGGGCGCCATGCCCTCGCTGTCCGGCGCGGTGGACTGGCTCAACTCGCCCGCACTGAGCAACGAAGCGCTGAATGGCAAAGTGGTACTGGTGGACTTCTGGACCTTCGACTGCATCAACTGCAAGCACACCCTGCCGTACGTGAAGGACTGGGCGAAGAAGTATGAAAAGGACGGGCTGGTGGTGATCGGCGTGCACACGCCCGAATACGGCTTTGAACGCATCATCGATAACGTCAAGGCCAAGGTGAAGGAGTACGGCATCACCTACCCGGTGGCGATCGACAACAACTACGCGATCTGGCGCAACTTCGACAACCAGTACTGGCCCGCGCACTATCTGATCGATGCCAAGGGGCAGGTGCGTTACACCCACTTCGGTGAAGGCAGCTACGACACTCAGGAGAAGATGATTCAGCAGTTGCTGGAGGAGGCCAAGGCCGGCGCGCCAGCGGCGTAATCCGCTCGATCAATGGCTCACAGGTCTTGCCTCGTGGGCCATGGTTTTTTTCTCCTGACCGCGCCGCCACGCCGCCGGTGGCGCACCGTACTCGCGACGGAAGGCGCGGCTGAAGGCGGTATCGGTCTGGTATCCCACTTCTTCGGCGATGCGCGTCAATGAGCTGTTGCTGCTGCGTAACAGGTTGGCGGCGAGCAACATGCGCCATTGCGTCAGGTACTGCATCGGCGACACCCCCACCAGTTGCTGGAAGCGTTCGGCCAACACCGATCTTGAAGTGCTGGCGGTGCGCGCCAGTTCGTCCAGCGTCCAGGCGTGGCAGGGTTTTTTGTGCAAGGCGTTGAGGGCGGCGCCGACGATGCGGTCGCGCACACCGGCCAGCCAGCCGGTGCGGCCTTCGCCCTGTTCGTTCATGTACAGGCGCAACACTTCGATGAACAGCACTTCGGCGAGTTTGGCCAATACCCCTTCGCCGCCAGGGCGGGGCGAGCGGGCTTCGGCGAGGGCATAACGTACGGAGGATTCCAGCCAGATACCGGCATCCGAACCGCGCACATTGACCCGCACCACGGCCGGCAAGCCCTTGAGCAACATGCCCGCCAGGCGCGTATCGCACGCCAGGTAGCCGCACACCAACCGGGTGACCGCGCCACCTCCGCCATGGCTCAATTGCCTGGGGCGGCGCGCCAGCACCGCATCCAGTCGCGCACCCGTGGCCGGGGGCAATCCGGGACGTGAGCACATGCGATGGGCATCGCCCTGGGGGAAGATCACCACGTCGCCCGCACTCAGCAGCAGCGGCGGGGCATCGCCCAATTCCACGTAGCACTCGCCCTCGGTGATCAGGTGAAAGATCACCACCCGTTCCGCATCGGGCTCCAGAAACGGCGCGGCGGTGTCGGCGCTGGGCGACTGGTAGCACCAGGGCGCGGTGAACCGGGCGTTGATAAAGATCGCGCCGACCAGGTGCACGACGCGCAAGGTCTGTGACAGAGCGTCCATTGGGGTTTCCCCGTGGGAGGTTCCTGATTGTGAGCGCGCCTGCGCGCTACGTGGAATCTCCGGACGATCGGGCAGGGTTGGGCGACGATCGGACAGGACGCCAGCGCCCGTCAGGACGATAGTTTGTCTACGGGGTCAATACCGGCCCTGCCACCCAGAACAAGAAAAGAGAGGTTGCCATGCCGAAGTTCGTGATTGAACGCGAGATCCAGGGCGCCGGAGCATTGTCGGAAAGGGATTTGAAAGCCGCTTCGCTAAAGTCCTGCCAGGCGTTGCGTGAGTTGCCAGAGGTGCAGTGGCTGCAGAGCTATGTCACCGGTGACAAACTCTACTGCGTGTACATCTCGCCGAACGAGGCGCAGATCCAGGAGCACGCCAGGATCAGTGGTTTTCCCGCCAATCGCATTTCCCAGGTCATGAACATCATCGATCCGACGACGGCGGAGTAACCGCGACCGGACCCGACTCGTGTTTCAAACAAGAGACCGTTTCCATGAGTACACCCATTGATCTGACTGCCTTGAAAAACCGCCAGATGGCCTCCTGGGCCAGCGGTGACTACGCCGTGATCGGCACCACCCTGCAGATCGTCGGCGAGCAACTGGCCGAAGCCTGCGACCTGTTGTGCGATGAACGCGTGCTCGACGTTGCCGCCGGCAACGGCAACGCAACCCTCGCGGCTGCCCGCCGTGGCTGCCAGGTGACGTCCACCGACTATGTCGCCGCCTTGCTCGAACGCGGCGAAGAACGGGCCCGGGCAGAACGCCTGAACGTCTCCTTCCAGGTCGCCGATGCCGAAGCCTTGCCCTTTGCCGACGGCAGTTTTGATGCCGTGCTGTCGACCTTCGGCGTGATGTTCACGCCGGACCAGCCCAAGGCCGCCGCGGAACTGGCGCGGGTTTGTCGCCCGGGCGGGCGGATCGGCCTGGCCAACTGGACGCCGGAAGGTTTCGTCGGCCAGATGTTCAAGACCCTGGGCCAGCACCTGCCACCCCCTCCAGGTGCGAGTCCACCCTCACGCTGGGGCACCGAAGCCTGGTTGCACGAGCATTTCGACGAACGTGAATTCCTGCTCCAGGTGACGCGCCGCACGTTCAATTTCCGCTATCGCTCGGCGGCGCATTTCATCGACACCTTCCGCGAATGGTACGGGCCGGTGCACAAGGCCTTCGCCGCGCTGCCCGCGGACGGCGCCAAGGCCTTGGAGACCGACCTGAGCGAGCTGATCAACCGGATGAACCGGGCGGGCGACAAGTCGCTGGTGGTGCCGAGTGAATATCTTGAAGTGGTGATTACGCGGCGTTGAGTGAGCACAAGTCCAATGTGGGAGCGGGCTTGCTCGCGAAAGCGTACATTCAGTCAGCGATGATGTGGCTGACACACCGCTTTCGCGAGCAAGCCCGCTCCCACAGGGGTTGTGTGGTGGTCAATGGCATTTAAATCACTACAGCACCACGGGCTTGCAACAACTCGCGCAACACCGACCGATGACAATGCGCTTCATTCTCGCAATAACAGCCCACGGCCAGGGACGTCTGATGGGACAACGCAGCCAGCAGATCCAGCATCTGACTGGCAGCAGGCTGGCTCATCTCGGCCTTGAACTTGCGCCGGAACACCTCCCAGGCCTTGGCATCTTGCGCAGCCTTGGCCTCGGCCACCAACTGCGCACTGGGCGACAGCAGCGGCTGCCAGACATCATAAAAGTCCCGACGGGCGAATTCGGCTTTCGGTACGCCCCGGGGAGGGCGGCGTACCGTGCCCAGGCGCAATCCTTCGTCGGGCCGACGGGGTGAACCGAGTTGAACGATATGGATCGCCATGGCTACTTGAGCCGCGATTCGTCGAACCACTCCAGCGCCGTGCGCCACAGGCAGATGCCCAGGAAGTATGCCGACATCAGCAGCCACAGCCCCATCACCAACGGATTGATCTGCGGATGGTTGAGCACCAGCGACAGGCTGCACAGCAACCAGATGGCTGTCACCGCAATGTTGATCGGCATGAACCGGCGCACGCGAAACGGGTGCAGGAATTTCATCCGGGTCACGGTCAGCAGGGCCAGGCCAATGACCGTGACGAAGGTGATCCACGGCGACGGGGCGATGATGTACAGGCACAGGGCGACCACGTTCCAGGCGGCGGGGAAACCCTGGAAGTAGTTGTCTGTGCTCTTCATGTTGACGTTGCAGAAGCAGAACAGCGACGACACCAGAATCAGCGACACGCTCAGCAGCAAGGTGTAGTCCGGCAACGGGATGTAGCGATAGATGAACAGTGCCGGGATAAACACATACGTCAGGTAGTCGATCACCAGGTCGAGGATCGAGCCATCGAAGCTCGGCAACACTGACTGCACGTTGACCTTGCGTGCCAGTGCACCGTCCAGGCCGTCGACGATCAGGGCGACACCCAGCCACAGCAGGCAATGGGTCGGCTGGTTATCCAGCAGGGACAGGGTGGCGAGGAAAGCGGTGACCACGCCAGTGGCGGTAAAGCCATGGGCGCCCCATGCTTTGAGCCTGGCGATGTACAGGGTTGAAATCACGGGGGCGTTCTCCAGTGAATGAAGCAAGCCAGTTGTCACCTCGCGTACGGGGCGGTGGCAAACCGGGTCGGGTTGCAGGTATCGACCGGGTATCCGGGAATAAGGTTCACCACCTATGAATCTTAGCTGCGCCACAAAGAAATACCCCGGAGCAATCCGCGGTAGCGATGGCGGGTCAGCCCAACGGTGCTGGCACATTCGCCTGCGGGGGCTATCGTTGCCTGACTGGATAAGCACCCTTCAAGAGGACAACCGTCATGAACACCAGCGATCTGCTCGAACAATTACTGCGCGCCGGTCAGGGCTCGATGGCGCAACAGGGTGGCGGTGGCGCGTCGGCCCAGGGCGGGCTCGGCGACCTGGGTGGATTGCTCGGCGGCTTGTTGGGCGGTGGTGCTGGTGCAAGTGGTGGCGGTGGTGGCGCTGGGTTGGGCGATTTGCTCGGTGGCTTGCTTGGCGGCGGTTCGCCGATGGGCGGTGCACCGCAAAGTCGTTCCGCTGGCGGTACCCATTATGCCGCGCTGGCGTCCCTGGGCATGATGGCGTTCCAGGCGTACCAGGCCTGGCAGCGCAGCCAGGCGTCGGCACCGCAAGAAGCGCCACGGACCGTGGACTTGCTGGCCGGCCCGGAGGCCGAGGAACACAGCCATGCGATCCTGCGGGCATTGATTGCCGCGGCCAAGGCCGATGGCCGCATCGATGACGCCGAGAAGCAGATGATCAGCACTGAAATTGGCCGTCACACCGACGATCCGCAATTGCAGCAATGGCTGGACGACGAGGTCGCCAAGCCACTGGATGCCAATGAGGTGGCGCAGTCGGCCACCGACCCTGGCATGGCCTCGGAGATGTACCTGGCCAGCGTGATGCTGGTGGACGACCAGCAAGATGCCGAGCGCAACTATCTGGATGAGCTGGCCGCGGCGTTGCAGATCACCCCGGAGCTGCAATTGCATCTGGAGCAGCAGGCCAAGGGCACTGCCTGATCGGGCGCGCCCGCCATAAGCAAAGCTTCGCGAGCAAGCCCGCTCCCACAAGGGATCTCCAGTGTTCACACGGACAATGTGGGAGCGGGCTTGCTCGCGAAGAACGATGACTCGGTCAACCTGCTGAAACACCGGCCGTACCCCGCGCCACGAGTCCGTCCGGGCTTTTTCAACGCCGATTGAATTATTGCGCCGCTCGCTGGCTCTGCTTGATTAGAAGACGTTTGCATTCAACGTCCTGGCGCGAAGCCGGTGAGCCATGCCCCGCAACCTCGATGACGACAACCGCATGCGTGACTTTTCGGCGACCTCCGAGCCCGCCGCCAAGCGCTCACGCCAGGGAAAATCATCGCCTCTGACCGGCGCGCGCAAAGCCAGGCTGCCGGAGTTGCTCAAGCCTGAGTTGGCGACCACCATTTGCGCCTACGCCGTACGTACCCGCGAGGGCATGCCGGTGTCGATGCCGATCTGGCGCGAAGAGGTGGGCGAACTCAAGGGCGCCAATCAATGGAACCTGCACAATGTGCATGAACGTCTGGTTGAAGTCGGGGGATAGGCCCTGGGCGGACATGTCCGGAACCCGGCAGGCGATCACAGCAGAGATGCGCCGGCGGGTGGGGATGAAGATGTGACCGCAATGGTCAGAAAGAAACTCCATGTGGCGAGGGCGAAAGCTCCCTCGCCACAAGAGTGTGTTACTTGAGGAACGCCTGGAAGTCGGTACCCAGTTTATCGATCGCCGCCTTGAAGTCCTTGGCGGTAATCTGCTGGCTTTCGTTTTTCAGTTCGGTGCCGAACACCTTGCGCACCACTTTGGCCACGGTCTGGTTGCTCTTGGCGTCGACGAACTCGGCTTCGATGAACAGGGTGGTTTCCTGGTCACGGTGACCGGTGGCGGCCTGGGTTGCCCCGACTACGGCCGCGATGGGAACCACTTCATACCACTTCATGCCTTCGTTCTCGGCGTTCACCCCGGTAATCGCCGCGCGCATGATCAGAGGGCGCGAGCCCGCCGGTGCGGATGTGGAATTGGACACTACACGATACTTCTGACCCAGGGAGGCCTTGGCCTTGCTGGTCATGTAGTTCTGAATGTCGGTCAGCGTCTGCTGGTTGACCCGCTCATCGGGTTTGGGGGCCGGGTAGAGCTCCAGTTTGTTGAACACCACGGTGTCATAGGCATTCGGGTTCCACGAAGGGCTGACCCAGCGCATCGCGGTTCCACCGCTCGGCGTTTCGACTTCCTGCAGGTTGTTGTAGTTGGACAGGAAGCCTGAATATTGCTCCTTCTCAGTCACTTTCGAGGTACAGCCGCCTAGCAGCAGACTGGCCAGCGTGGCGCCGACGAGCAGTTTTCGGGACAGATTCATAGTGGTGTTTACTCCTTGGAAGAAATCTTCGTTCTTTTGTTTACAAGACATCAAAATCGCCAGGTCATGTTCCCGCTCAAGGCTTGAATCCAGGCATTGTCGAATTGACCGGATACTCGATTGCCCGATACGGATTTGGTCTGCTCGACCGGCATGTCGCCGAGCCAGACCATGGCCCAACTGACGTTGACATCGGTGTCCTTGTTCAGAGCATAAGTGGCTCCTGTGGCAATACGCCAGGATTCATTCATCGGCACCACCACACTGCGGTTGCTGTCCGAGACGGCGCTGCTGTCGTAGGCCACGCCGAAGTTCCACAACCACTGCTCGGTGGCCTGGTATTGCGCGCCAAGGGAGAGGTGCCAGGTGTCCTTGAAGCCGGCGTCGACGGTCTTCGATTGCGCTCCAAACGCCGTGGTGTCGACCTCTACGGCGATGTCGCCGAACTCGGACCAGTCCTGCCAGTTGGCCGAAGCCAGCAGTGCCCATTGTCGGTCCAGTTGCTGGAACAGGCTCAGGGTGACGGTTTGCGGCACCTTCATGTCCAGTTCGGTGTTGGTGTTGTTCACGCGGTCCAGCAGACGTCCGTCTCCCTTCACGTCGAGCCGGTCCTCGAAGTCCAGGTCGACCTGGCTGGTGTAGGTCAGGCCGATGCGCGTGCCGGGTTGCGGGGCGTAAATCACGCCGACGTTGGCGCCATAGCCCCAGTCGTTGTCGCGGTACTTGTATTGGCCGTCAGCGCGGTCAGTGAAGCCGAAAGGGGAGCGGTCGATGGCGGTGTCGGCCTTCAACATGCCGTACATGGCCTTGATGCCAAGGCCCACCGACCACTGCTCGTTGAAGCGATAGGCCACGCTGGGTACCAGCGACAAACCGAGCAGGCTGGAGTTTTGCGCGAAGTAGCGGCCGGACCAGTCGTTGTCGTAATTGAGCGCCAGGCCGAAGTCACCGTACTGGCCGAAACCGACGCTCCAGTGCTCGTCCAGTTCATGGCTGATGAAGAAGCTGCCACCGGGCATCGGATCGAGGGCATTGCCACTGCCGCTGCCCGGGGTGTTGGTGCCGGCGTCGCGGTCGAAGCTCAGGTCGCCGTACAGAACCTGCAGGCCGGCGGTGATTTGCGTACCGGGCAGATAGCTCATGCCCGCGGGGTTGCTGGCGATGGTCGAGGGGCCTTGGGCACGGGCAGCGGCACCGGCGTTGGCCAGGCCAGCGTTATCGGTGCCGATTTCATAGAGCATGATGCCGCCGGCCCAGGCTTGTTGGCAGCACAGGGCAAGTAGCGCAGAGGCGGGCAGGGTAGTTGTTTTTGTCGGCATTGAAATCCCTCAGCAATTGTCCATTTCGAATACGGGTGGACTGCATCAGCCACCCGTGGATTCGGCTGCTACTTGGCCATCTCTGCCCGAGCCGCGGCGATCTTGGCTTTAACCGAGTCGAGGTTGAAGCTCGCGCCTTTTTGCATCGGCGGAAACTCGATCGCTGTTTCTGCCAGTTTGGCCACCTGTTGCTGGACGAACACGAAACGCCAGAACTGGAACTTGAACCAGTCGAAGTACTGTTGCGAACCCTGCGCGGCCTGATTTTCCGGCCAGCCCATGCGCTCGAACGGGTCGAGTCGAAGATTGGTCAGGATCGGCACGTCCACAGCAACTTTAGCCCCCATCCAGCCACCCGGTTGGTCAATGAAGCGATATTTGTAGTCGTCTATGCGCACTGCACCCAAGGCGCTCTCTCCAAAGTAGAAGATCTCATGCCGGTTCGACGGACCTTTTCCGGTGATCATTGGAGTTTGATCATAGCCGTCCAGATGAACTTTGTAGGTGGTGTCGCCCAATTGTTTGCCTTTGAGCAGTTCGGCGGTGATGTTCGGGTTGCCCGCCGCCGCGACCAGGGTCGGGAACCAGTCCATGCCGGACATGATGCCGTTGGCGACCTGGTTGGCCGGCACCTTGCCTGGCCAGCGAATGATCGCCGGCACCCGGAAGCCACCTTCCATGACCGTACCTTTGCCCATGGCGAACGGGGTGGTGCCGCCATCGGGCCAGGTGAAATTTTCTGCCCCATTGTCGGTGGTGAAAATGACGATGGTGTTGTCGTCCATGCCGTCTTTCTTCAGCTTCGCCATGACGTCGCCGACGATGTCATCGAGCTGCGCCATGCCGGCTTCCTGTTCCGACCAGCCATTCTGCGAGTTGCGCATGGCCTGGTACTTGTCGGACAGGTGCGTGACGATGTGCATGCGGGTCGGGTTGAGCCAGACGAAGAAGGGTTTGTTGTCCTGCTTGGCCTTGTCGATGAACGAGAAGGCCTTGTCGCGAATCTCCTCGTCGACGGTTTTCATTCGCTCCGGATAGAGCGTGCCGGCGTCTTCGATTTTCTGCTTGCCCACCTTGCCCCAGCGCGGCATCACGGTCGTGTCATCGGTGGTGGAGGCCCAGCTGTGGACCATGTTGCGTGGGCCGACGCTGTCCATCAGCTCCTTCGGATAATTGGGGTGCGCCGGGTCTTCCATGGCATCGAGGTGATAGAGGTAGCCGAAGAATTCGTCGAAACCGTGGACGGTGGGCAGGAACTGGTTGAGGTCGCCCAAGTGGTTCTTGCCAAACTGGCCGGTGGCATAACCCATGGCCTTGAGTGCGGTCGCAATGGTGACGGCTTCGGCGGGAATGCCTACGGGCGAGCCGGCCTGGCCGACGGTGGTCATGCCCGTGCGAATCGGCAGTTCGCCGGTGATGAAATTGGCGCGTCCGGCGGTGCAACTGGCTTCGGCGTAATAGTCGGTGAAACGCATGCCTTCATTCGCCAGTTGGTCGAGGTTAGGCGTTCTGCCAGCCATCATGCCCTGGTTGTAGACGCCGATATTCGACCAGCCGATATCGTCGCCCATGATCACCAGGATGTTGGGGGCTTTGTCGGCCGCCAGGGTCTGGTTGGGAAACGCCATTGCAGACAGCAACAGGGGTATCGCAAACATCGAGGATAAGGTTGTCCGGTTCATGTCGAGCTCCTGCGCACTAGCGTGAGTACATCGAGACGAGCCCCCAACCGCCGTTGAAATGCGTTATCCCCCGCGATGAGCGTAGGTTTGAATTGCGAAATATCCAGTAATGAGTAGTCAGGAAGTCAGTGTTTCAGGGGCGTTGCATCGAATTGGCCTTCCGGCGAAGCAGCCGCTCAAGTCGAGCGGCGAGCGATACTCGCCGCCCTCCCTTCGTCATTACCGGTCGGCAGTGGCGGCCAGCAATGGTGCGATTTGCTCATCGGTCAATGCGGCATGCACGTCCATGCTCATCAGGTCGTTCCACTCCAGCACCCATTTCTGAATCGGCACCAAATCACTCGCCTCGGCAATGCCGAAGCCGGCCGAGCTCCCTACAGCGTGCCAGCGCCCGTGCATGGTGACGCCTGCGGGCGGTGCGCCACCGGTCTTGAGAAAACGCGCGATTGCGGCATCACGGTTGTCAGGGCTGATTGTCCAACTGACGATGAATAACATCGGCCACCTCCTGTTGCACCTTGGCACCTGCTGTCTGCGCGTACCTGGCTGGCGCCGGGGCCGAGGCCACGCTTGGGTTTCCAGTTCCGTCCTGGCTGGCTTGCGGCAAAATCTCCCAAGGAAGGCATAGCAGTGCACCGCGATTCATGTATGACCGCTGATCCTGTTCCGGTGCATTTTCGAGGGGGGTAACAGTCGCCTGTTTCACCAGCGCAACATGGGCAGCGGGCGCAGTGGCGAACGGAGCAATTGCCGGGCTGAAAGCTTCATCAGCATCGAGTGAAAACCATGATCGGGAAAGATCGACTGTACGGTTTTGATGAAGCTTCGGGGCAAGCCGAAACGCACCAGGCCCAGGGACACATCCACCAGGTCGGCCTGGCGGAAGTGTTCGACACTGTCGGCGTAAGCGCCGCGATACCGCCGCAGCTTGTGATGCTCAAGTATCAACGCGCAGACTTCATCCTTCAGTTCCGGACGTTGTTGGCTGTCGAGATGTTCGGTGGCCAGGGCAATGGACGGCGGCAGGTAGTCGAGGGTGTCATCGGTCCAGATACCCAGGTCATGAAACGCCGCCGCTATTTGTACCGCGTCCGGGGGCAGGCCTTCGGCACCGCACAGGGCGCCATGGAAATTCAGCACCCGGTAAATGTGATTGCGGTAGCCCTGCAGATCGACACCGATGGCCAGGGCGAACGAGGTGAGAATCTCGTCAGTGAGGGGGAATTCGAGAATGGGTTTCATCAGGTGTCACGCAACAGGTCGTTGGCATTGAGCAGTTCGTAGGCAATCTCCGGGCGCTTCTCCATGGCTCGGCGAATGGCGGCGGGGATGTTGGCGCGGGTCTTGCGGCACAGCCCCGGCAGTTCGCCAATCTGGATGCCGATGCCCCGCATGGTGCGCACTTCGTTGAAACCGGGGGCGATGTCCACGCGGATGCCCAACTGTTCGAGCATGCGCCGTTGCAGGTGCTCCAGATCGCTCAGGCTCTGCAGGTTTTCCAGGCGTTCGATCAGGCGTTTTTCTTCGTTGCGGGTCAGAAACAGAATGCGCAGGTCTGCCCCTGGTGTTTCCAGCAGCGGGTCACGCCCGCAGTCGCAGGCGCCGGGCGGGCAGGGTGAGCGGATCGCAGCGGTGGTGGTCATGGGAATCAATCATAGAGCGCTGTGATCGAATTTGCCCATAGGGATTTGGTGTGAAGGCGATCTAAAAATGTGGGAGCGGGCTTGCTCGCGAAGGCGTCCTGTCAATCGACAATTGCGTCGACTGATACTACGCCTTCGCGAGCAAGCCCGCTCCCACAGGGGTTGCGGTGAACCTGCGTGACTTATTTCAGTACCAGCATCCGATAAACGCCGTCTTCGACTTCGATCCCGTGGGTGTCATGGGTGAAGCCGGGGAAGGATTTGTCGAAGGCTTCCAGTGCCTTGAGATACGCCAGCAACGGACCGTCCGCAGGCCCTGCGTTCTCACCCGGCATCAACAGCGGGATACCTGGTGGATACGGCACGATACCGGTCGCGGCAAGACGCCCCGCGGCTTCGTTGAGCGTCACCAGCTCGATGTCGTTGCGCACCAGTTTTTCGTAGGCCTCCACCGGGCTGAACTCGGCTTTTGGCAGGGTGCCGAAGGCCTGGGACATGTTGGCGGTGGTCTTGTGTTTCTTCATGGCGGCGAAGATTTCGTCGGCCAGATCCTTCAGGCCCATGCCGGCATAGCGATGCTGGTTGGCGTTGTACAGGTCGGGCAGGCACAGCTCGAGCTCGGCGTTGTCGTCGTAGTCACGCTTGAAGTCGAGCAGGGCGTTGAGCAGCGTGCCCCACTTGCCTTTGGTGATGCCGATGGAGAACAGGAACAGGATGGTGAAGTCGGTGGTTTTCTCGACCACGATACCCTGACGGCCCAGGTACGCCGTGACCACGCAAGCGGGGATACCGGAGGCGAGCAGGTTGCCGTCGTCGCCCATGCCCGGGCTGAGTACCGAGACCTTGATCGGGTCGAGCATGCAGTAACCGTCTTCGATGTCGCCGAAGCCGTGCCATACCGCGTTCGGGTGCAGGACCCAGCAGTTCGGGTCGGTTTTCAGCGTGGCCGGGTCGACCTCATGGAACGGCACGGTCGCTGCGCCAACCTGTACGGTCGGCGGCTGCCAGCAGGTGAAGAACCAGTCATCCTTGCTCTGCATCTCGTTGTGCATGCGCGAGAGGACCTGGCGGAAGCTGATGGCTTCTTCGATCGACTCGTTGGTGAGGATCTGCCCGCTCGGTGCTTCCATCATCGCCGAGCTGACGTCGCAGGACGCCATGATCGCGTAGTTCGGCGAGGTCGAGGCGTGCATCATGTACGACTCGTTGAAGCGCGCATGTTCGATCGGGTTACGCCCGTTACGCACGTGGATCATCGAGGCCTGGGACAGGGCGGCCAGCAACTTGTGGGTCGACTGGGTGGCGAACACGGTCGGCTTGGACTTGTCGTGATCGGCCGGGTTGCCGTGCATGGCATGGCGCCCGCTGTACAGCGGGTTGAAACGCGCATAACCGTACCAGGCTTCGTCGAAATGCAGACGGTCAACGCTTTCGCCCAGCAGGTCTTCGACGCGGGTGACGTTGTAGGTCAGGCCGTCGTAGGTGGAGTTGGTGACAATGGCGTGCACCGGCGTCGGGTCGATGCCTGGCTTGACCAGCGGGTTGTTGGCGATGGCGGCTTTCACGCCTTCGGCGCTCAGGGTCTGCGGCAGGATCGGGCCGATGATGCCGTAGCGGTTGCGGGTCGGCACCAGGTAGGTCGGAATCGCCCCGGACAGGGTCATCGCATGCTCGGCGGACTTGTGGCAATTGCGGTCGCACAGGGCAATCTGGTTGCGCGTGACGCTGGCCATGAGGATGACGCGGTTGGACATCGACGAGCCGTTGGTCACGTAATACGTGCGGTGGGCGCCGAAGACCTTGGCGGCATAACGTTCGCCCTGGCCGATAGGGCCGCTGTGATCGAGCAGCGAACCGAGTTCGCCCACCGAGATCGACAGGTCGGAACGCAGCAGGTTCTCGCCGAAGAACTCGTAGAAGGCCCGGCCTGCGGTGCTCTTCAGGAACGCGGTGCCGCCGGCATGGCCGGGGGTGTGCCACGAGTATTCATAGTTGCGGGCAAACTTCACCAGCGCGCCGAACATCGGCGGCAGGGCGGCCTGGCGATAGCGTTCGATGGCCGCCAGGATGCGTCCGCTGAGGAAACGAGAGGTGTCCTCGGGCAGCCAGATGAAGTCGTCGGCGTGTTGCATGACCAATAACGGAATGGTCGACGCGGTGGTACGGTCGCTGATCAGGAACACCGGCACCCGGGTGTTGCGCTCGCGCAGCTTGACCAGCAATTTGGTGCAGTCGGTGTGGCCTTCGCTGGTGTCCATTTCCCAGCGGATGAGCACGCATTGAATGGCCGGGTCCGAGCGCAGGATCGAGGCGGCATCGGTGAGGCTTTCCGAGGCCAGTACGCTGACACCACGGCCCTCTACGTCGTGGACCAGTTGATCCAGGGCGCGGCCAAACACCGTTCGTTTGTCCGGCGGACTGCTGACCAGTAGCGCCAGCATGCCCAGCGAGTGCTTATATTCCGTCATGCTTGAACCTCCATAGTGGCTGTATTCAGATTGTTCACCGGCACTGGCTCGCCAGTGAGGTGCTGCGCGCTGACGGTTTGCGTCGGTACGCTGTTGTTGAGTGCTTCGAGGCGGATCAGGCGGTTGTTGACGAAGCCGAACAGGGTGTAACCAACGATCGTGGCCACGCCGCCCAGCATCAGGGCCTGCTCACCGGAGCTGTACAGCGCCAGGTAGCTGTAGGCCGCCGCGATCAGGGCAATGACGTTGGTGACCAGTGCCTTGCCTTCCGGCACGTTGGAGACTTTCTGCATGGTCATCAACGCGGCCATGGACAGGATGTACGGCACCAGGTTGGTCACCACTGCGAGATTGACCAGGGTATCGAACTGTTTGCTCAGGTCGGGGCTGATAGTGAGCAGGGCCAGCGCAGTCTGTGCCGCCAGCAGCACCAGCATGCCGACAATCGGGGTTCCCGCTTTGTTGCCCTTGGCGAAGATCGACAGGAAGTAGCCGGTGTCGGCCGAGCTTTTGTACACCTGGGCGATGGTGAACTGCCAACCCAGCAGCGAGCCGATGCAGGCGAGCACCATGGCCGCCATCACGATGTCGCCGACCATTGGGGTGAACATCTTGGCGAACACCAGGCCGAACGGCGCGGTGGACGCGACCAGTTCTTCGTTGCCGACGATACCGAAGATGACGTTGGTGGAGACGATGTAGATCACCGCCGCCCCCAGAGTGCCGCCCAGCACGGCAATCGGTACGTTGCGCTCAGGGTTTTCCACCGCGTCGGTGTTGGCGCAAGCCGATTCCAGACCGAGGAAGGCCCACAGGGTAATGGCCACCGAGGCGCCTGCCGCTTCGAACCAGCCCTTGTCGTGGGGGTTCCAGCCAGCGGCGTATACGCTGCTGTCGAACCAGAACCAGCCCACCGTGGATACCAATACTACCGGTGCAATCACACCCCAGACCGTGACCGCGCCGATCCGGCCGGTAATGTTCGCACCGCCAAAGTTGGCGAAGGTGGTGATCCACAACAGGGCAATAGTGGCCAGGCCTACTTGCAGTGAGTCGAGTTTTATCCCGAACAACACCTGAATATAGCCGACCGCGGTAATACTGATCGCCACGTTGGCAATCAACAGCGAGAGACCGTAGGTGTAGTTGGTGATGTAGTTGCCTGCTTTACCGAAGGTGTATTCGGCGTAACCGCCCATGCCGCCGGTCTTGCGGCTGAGCATCCCGCATCGCGCAAAGGCATAGGCCAGAGCGAGAGAGCCGGTGGCCGTTATCAGCCAGGAGAGGATCGAAATCGCACCGACTTCCGCGAGTTTCGTCGGGAGCAGGATAATGCCGGAGCCCAACATGTTGACGGCGGTCAACATTGTCAGTTGCCCCACACTCATTTTCTTTGCGACTGACATTCCGTTGCCTCACTTAGTTGGCGATTGAGAACCTTAGCTATAGCAAAGGTTTGAAAACTCGCAAGAAATTGACGACCCCCCATCCGGCTTTTTCATTTATTTGCAGAAAAGGCAGGATGCTGGCCCCCAAGTTTCAAAGTTCTCTGCAAAATTAGTTGGTTTTCAACTGGTTAGATAGGTCAAGATGCGCAAGATATGGATCGCATTAATTCCGGTAATAGTTGCGGGCATAGCCAACTCGGCTCAAGCAAAAGAACTGGCTGCCAATGATAAGTACATGTGCAGTTGGGGTGCGGGCACCGCTGCGAGGGCGCAGGAACTCAAGCTTTCAGGTGTTTCCTTGTATGCCGCCCGCCAGAAAATCCAGGTCTACAAGTTCGCTAAAAGCTGGATGCGCATGATGGCTCTTGGCATTACAGAGCAAACTTATGACAGTCCGTCGCGATTCAAACCGAGCGCTGTACGCCAGAGCTTTTATGAGGACTGCGTCAGGTACAAGTTGGCGCGTAAATAAAGAAGAAGCGGGCGCCGGTCGGATCGTCCGCGGTGCGGGGCTGTGACGACTATATTGATTGACCATCCCAGCGACCCGATGGGGTGTAGAACCGGTTTCTTACAACTCAATCAGGAGGTCACCATGAACCAGATCGATAAAGTGTTGTACACCGCCCAAACCCACACCACCGGCGGGCGTGACGGCGCGTCCCGCAGCTCCGACGGGATCCTCGACGTGAAGCTTTCGTCCCCGGGCGCGGGCGGCGGTGGGACCAATCCGGAGCAACTGTTCTCTGCCGGCTGGTCAGCCTGCTTCATCGGCGCCATGCAGGTTGCGGCCAGGGAAATGAAAGTGGCGCTGCCCAAGGATGTGGCCGTCGATGCCGAAGTCGACCTGGGCACCAATGAAGGCGGCTACCTGCTGCAGGCGCGGCTCAATGTCAGCCTGCCGGGGCTGGACCGTGAAACCGCACAAAAAATCGTCGACACCGGGCACCAGTATTGCCCGTACTCGAAAGCTACGCGCAACAACATCAACGTCGTGCTCAAGCTCGTTTGAGTTGATGTGAAAAGGTCTTGGCGAATGACTTGGGTTATCGCCAAGACCTGAATTGCTCGCCCCCACAAATATTGTGGCCGACCGCGGGACTCACATTCACTGAAGATCAAAACTGTGGGAGCGGGCTTGCTCGCGAAGGCGGTGGGTCAGCCAGCATCTCTATTGGATGTGCCGGCCCCTTCGCGAGCAAGCCCGCTCCCACAGGTTCTGTGTTTTAACTGACGGAGCAATCAGTTCATCTTGCTGTGGTCATGCATCATCGTGCTGTGATCCATGGTGCCAATCGCCTTGGCAACGGCTTCAACCTGAATCGACTCTTTCTCGCCCTTGGCGTCTTCGACGGTCAGGGTCAGTGGCACCTTGTCGCCTTCCTTGATCTGACCTGTGAGATTCATCAGCATGATGTGATAGCCGTTGGGATCGAAGCTCACCGCTTTGCCGGCCGGCAGTGCAACGGACTGCACTTGCTGCATTTTCATCACGTCGTCTTTCATGCTCATTTCATGAATCTGCACTAGCCTGGCAATCGGCGTTTGCACGCTCAGCAACTTGCTGTCGCTGCTGGCGGTAACGGTCATGAAGGCGCCGCTCGACGGCTGGCCGGCCACAGTGGCGCGGACCCAAGCGTCGTCGACCCGGGTTTGTGCCGACACCTGAAAGGCCACGCCAACCAGGGACAGGCCCAGTGCCAGTTGCTTGCAGCGTTGCATGAAGCGGTTTTTAGCCAGTGGGGCATTCATTTCAGCAAACCTCCATCACGGTGAGCAGGTCTTCTGCGCACTCTTTGGCCGTCAGGGACGCGGACAGTCCCAGGCGCAGATTGCCCCGGGAGTCGAAGACATAGCTGGTTGCGGTATGGGAGAGGGTATAGGTATCGCCGCTCGGGACCTTTTCAAAGAACACGCCGAATTCCTTGGCGGTGGCGGCGGTTTCTTCAAGCGTGCCGTACAGGGCTTCGAAACTCGGGTCGAAAGCCTTGACGTACTTGTCGAGCAACTCTGGCGTGTCGCGTTCCGGGTCCAGGGTGATGAAGATCACCTGCAGCCTTTCGCCATCGCGACCCATCAGTTTCTTGGCTTGTGCGGCGCGGGCCAGGGTGGTCGGGCACACGGCCGGGCACTGGGTGAAACCGAAGAACACCATCGGCATCAGGCCGCGATAGCTGCCCAGCATCCTGGTTTCGCCCTCTGGGTTCTTGAGCTTGAAGTTACGCCCCATGATCTTGTCGCTCAGGTCCTTGCCGTAGTTGAACGACAGCTTGCTGCTGTCGTCGCAACTGGCGAGCAGGCCCAGGCTCAACAGGCCCATGCCTTGCAGGACAGTCCGGCGGGTATACAAAGTACTCATGAAAAAAGCATCCTGTTGAACAGGCTGAAATGACAGCGTGATGACTGTACAGACGAAAAAATCGCGGGGATGTTAACAAACTGTGCCAGTGCCGGAGGGGCGGATACGACCATTGGACCGGCGCACAGGCGTGACATAGTGTCGCGCCGGAATGAGGCCGACCGAGGGCGAGAGCTCCCTCGCCACAGGTTCAGCGACGCAGCTCCGCGCAATGATCCTGTTCCGGTTGCGCGGCGGTGTACCAGACATAATCCGCACTCTGGGGGGTCACAGTCTTGCCCGCTTCGGCCAGTATCAGCACCGCATTCCCCTCACCGGCACCCAGGTCCTTCAGGTGCAGCGGCACCCCCAGATCCTTGCGCACGTGGAAGGCACCGGCCAGCAACAGCGCCGGTGTCGGCGCAGCCATCAGGCGCTCGGCCATGCGCCGGTCACGCTGTTGTTGCACGGCGAGCATGGCTGGCATCTGTGCTTCGGGCAACAGACCGCAATGGGATTCGCGGATGTCGTCCAGCAAGGTCGCCCGCACCTGTGGGGTGGTGGACGCTTGCCCCGTGAGTACCGGGCGCTGTTTGTAGATCTGCATGATCTGCGCGCGGTCCAGGTTCGCCGCCAACAGCGGATACGGTTGCCTTAGCGCGTAGGTGACGAGTGCGCCATAAACACTCCAGTCCCAATTGGCCTGCCAGGCCAGTGCCTTGAACGCATCGGCCGGTGGCTGACCCGCACGGGTCGCGGCTTGCACGGCATCGACCCTGGCCTGTTGATCGGGATTGAGCATCTCCATCAGCAGGCTGCCCTGAGCCCGTTGTGCCGCCAGTTCGCGCAGCAGCCACAATTGCAGGGCGTGGTGGTCCGGGTTGTCGTGCTGTTCACCGACCAGAACGCGCGGCGCAGCGGCCAGGCGTTCGACCAGTTCCTGCGGCGTCAGCGTACGGCCCGTGGCGAGTTCGCGAATGACCCCAAGGTCGGTGTGATCACGCCCTTGCGGAGCGATCGGCGCCGGCAGTGGTGTGACCTGATGGGTTTGGCAGGCAGCCAACAGGCTGAATGCACAGAGCAACACAAAGCGCATCGGTTTTCCTTATTGGACAGTTGCCCCCTCGATGACAGAGGAGGGGGCGGTATCAGCGCGCGATGATCAACGGGTGGCCGCGTTCCGGGTGTTGGTGAATCAGCACTTCCAGACCATACACCGCCGCCAGTGCTTCGGCGGTCAGCACCTCTGCCGGTGGACCGTAGGCGTGGGGCAGACCCTCTTGCAACAACAGCAGTTGATCGCAGTAACGTGCGGCCAGGTTGAGGTCGTGCAGGATCACCAGCACCGCCGCGCCACGCTCGGCGAAGTCGCACACGGCTTGCAAAATGGTGTGCTGGTGCAGCGGATCGAGCATCGACGTCGGTTCATCGAGCAGCAGGGTTTGCCCTTCGGCGCCCGGCCAGAGCTGCGCGAGTACCCGCGCCAGATGCACGCGCTGGCGTTCACCGCCGGACAGGGCCAGATAACTGCGTCCGGCAAGATGAAGGGCGTCGGCGGCTTTCAGCGCCTCGGCGACGATTTCGGCATCGCGCACCCGACCGCTGGCGTGAGGCAAGCGACCCATGCCCACGACGTCATTGACCGAAAACGCAAAGTTCAGGCTTGAACTCTGCGGCAGCACCGCCAGGCGTTTGGCCCGTTCCTGACCCGGCCAGTCGGCGAGTGGACGCTCGTCGAGGCTGACCCTGCCTTCGCTGGTCGCCAGCTCACCACACAAGGCCGCGAGCAGGGTGCTTTTGCCGGCGCCGTTCGGCCCCAGCACACCGAGCACTTCACCGGGGCGCAACTCGATATCGATGTTCGCCAGTACCGTGCGGTTGCCACGACGTACCAGCAAGTTGTTTGCCCGCAGCATCAGGAACGCCCTCGTACCAGCAGATATAGAAAGAACGGAGCGCCGATCAGTGCGGTCACGATGCCGATTGGCAATTCGGCCGGCGCCAACATCAAACGCGCCGCTAGATCGGCCAGCAACAGCAGGCTGGCACCGGCCAGCAACGAGGCGGGCAGCAACACCCGGTGATCCGGGCCGACCAGCAGGCGCATCAGATGCGGCACCACCAGACCGATAAAACCGATCAGCCCGGCCGCCGCGACCGCCGCGCCGACGCCGAGCGCCGTGCACAACACCAGCTCAAGCTTGATCCGCTCGATGTCGAAGCCCAGGTGACGGGCCTCCGACTCACCCAACAGCATGGCATTGAGTGCCGCCGCGCGACGGGGCAACCACAACGCCACGCCCAGGGTGACGATCAGCAACGGCCACAAGCGCGGGTAACTGGCACCGTTGAGGCTGCCCAGGTTCCAGAACGTCAGGGTACGCAAGGTTGCATCATCGGCCAGGTAGGTGAACAGACCGACCCCGGCACCGGCCATCGCCGTCATCGCCACACCCGCCAAGAGCATGGTGGCGACGTCGGTCTGCCCGTTGCGACGACCAAATCGATACACCACTGCCGTGACGATCAAGCCACCGACGAAGGCGCTGACCGACAGCAGGTAGGGCTCGATCGCCGGCGGCAAGCCACCGAGCAGGCTGCCGCCGACGATGGCCAGGGCAGCACCGAGCGCCGCACCACCCGAGACGCCGACCAGACCCGGATCGGCCAAGGGGTTGCGGAACAACCCCTGCATCGCCACGCCGGACAACGCCAGAACCGAGCCCACGGCGATACCGAGCAAGCTGCGCGGCAGGCGAATCTGCCCGAGGATCAACTCCGCCTGCTGCGTGTCGCCACCGTCAAATGGCAACCCGAGCAGGCGCATCCCGCCCAGCAAGGTATCACCCAGCGGCAGGCTGACCGGCCCGAGGGCCAGGGACAGCCAGAACACCAGCACCAGCAACAGCAGTAAAAAGATCAACGTCGGACGCGGCCGAAAAATGGCCGTCATGGGTTGATCCTGGCGGTCTGCGCCGTGGCGTCCGGGTAGAACGCCGTGGCACAGGCCAGCAGTGTCTTGATACGCATCGGGACTATTCCTTAGCCGATCAAAGGGGGGCGGGCATCGAAACCTTCGTAGCGGGTGATGATGCCATCGACGCTCGGCTTACGCACACGCCACGGTTTGGTCATGCCAGAGGTTTTCAGGTGCAGGTTGGACATTGGGGCGAGCACGTTGAACCCGATGTCCATGCAGCGTCGGTTGAGTAGCGCCTACGATCATGAGAAGAACTTGTGATCATCACGATTAAAATGAGTTTGTCTCACTCGCTGGCACTGCGGACAATGGCTCCCATTGAACGCATTGGAGTTATTTGACATGGCTGTGGCCCATTCCCTTGGATTTCCGCGCATTGGTCGCGACCGCGAACTGAAAAAGGCTCAAGAAGCGTTCTGGAAGGGCGAGCTCGACGAAGCCGGTCTGCGCACCGTGGGCCGCGACCTGCGCAAGACCCACTGGGACTTGCAGAAAAACGCCGGCATCGAGCTGCTGCCGGTCGGCGACTTTGCCTGGTACGACCAGGTCCTGACCCATTCGTTGATGTTCGGTGTGATCCCGGAGCGTTTCCGCCCGCACGATGGCAAGGCCAGCCTGCAAACCCTGTTCGGCATGGCGCGCGGTGTGAGCGACAGTTGCTGCGGCGGCGCGCATGCCCAGGAAATGACCAGGTGGTTCGACACCAACTATCACTACCTCGTCCCTGAGTTCTGCGCCGATCAGCAGTTCCAGCTCGGCTGGGACCAGTTGTTCGAAGAAGTCGAAGAAGCCCGCGCACTGGGGCACAACGTCAAGCCAGTGATCATCGGCCCGTTGACTTACCTGTGGCTGGGCAAGGCCAAGGGCGCCGAATTCGACAAGCTGGAGCTGCTGGATCGTCTGTTGCCGTTGTACGGCCAGATCTTCCAGCGTCTGGCGGCACAGGGTGTCGAGTGGGTGCAAATCGACGAGCCGATCCTGGTGCTCGACCTGCCACAGGAATGGAAAAACGCTTTTGAGCGTGCCTACAACCTGATTCAGCGCGACCCGTTGAAGAAGCTGGTCGCCACTTACTTCGGTGGTCTGGAAGAGAACCTTGGCCTGGCCGCCAACCTGCCGGTGGACGGCCTGCACATCGATCTGGTGCGTGCGCCTGAGCAGTACCCGACCATCCTCGATCGTCTGCCGGCCTACAAAGTGCTGTCGCTGGGCCTGGTCAACGGCCGTAACGTCTGGCGCTGCGATCTGGAAAACGCTTTGGCCACACTGCAGCACGCTCAAGAACGCCTGGGTGATCGTCTGTGGGTCGCGCCATCCTGCTCGCTGCTGCACTGCCCGGTTGATCTGGGGCGTGAGGACAAGCTCGATGCCGAGCTGAAAAGCTGGCTGGCGTTTGCCGTGCAGAAGTGTGAAGAGGTCGCGGTGCTGGCTCAGGCGGTGAATGAACCGGAAGCGCCGAAGGTGCTTGAAGCGTTGACTCAAAGCCGCGCCGTGCAGGCCAGCCGTGCTGCGTCGCCACGCATTCACAAACCGGCCGTGCAGGCGCGTGTTGCGGCGATCACCGCCAAGGACAGCCAGCGTCACTCGCTGTTTGCCCAGCGTATCGCCAAGCAACGCGCCGGCCTGAACCTGCCGCTGTTCCCGACCACCACCATCGGTTCGTTCCCGCAAACCGCGTCGATCCGTCAGGCTCGCCAGTCGTTCAAGCAAGGCAAGCTGACCGAAGCCGAATACACCGAAGCGATGCACAGCGAGATCCGTCACGCCGTGCAAGTCCAGGAACACCTGGGCCTGGACGTGCTGGTGCACGGTGAAGCCGAGCGCAACGACATGGTCGAGTACTTCGCCGAGCAATTGGACGGCTACGTGTTCACCCGTTTCGGCTGGGTCCAGAGCTACGGTTCGCGTTGCGTGAAACCGGCGGTGATCTTCGGCGACCTGAGCCGTCCGAAAGCCATGACCGTGGAGTGGATTCGCTACGCCCAGGGCCTCACCGACAAGGTGATGAAGGGCATGCTGACCGGTCCCGTGACCATGCTGATGTGGTCGTTCCCGCGTGAAGACGTGAGCCGCGAAGTGCAAGCCCGTCAGCTGGCGCTGGCGATCCGTGACGAAGTGGTCGACCTGGAAGCTGCCGGGATCAAGATCGTGCAGATCGACGAAGCCGCGTTCCGCGAAGGCCTGCCGTTGCGTCAGGCGCAGTGGCAGCACTACCTGGATTGGGCGACCGAAGTGTTCCGCCTGTGCGCCTGCGGTGTGCGTGACGAAACCCAGATCCACACGCACATGTGCTACAGCGAGTTCAACGATGTGATCGAGTCCATCGCCGCCATGGATGCCGACGTGATCACCATCGAAACCTCGCGTTCGGACATGGAGCTGCTGGACGCGTTCGAAGCCTTCGCCTACCCGAACGAAATCGGCCCGGGCGTGTATGACATCCACTCACCGCGGGTGCCGGACTCCTCGGAAATGGCCAACCTGCTGCGCAAGGCCGCCAAGCGCATTCCCGCCGACCGCCTGTGGGTCAACCCGGACTGCGGCCTGAAGACTCGCGGTTGGCCGGAAACCGAAGCGGCGCTGGTGCACATGGTCAATGCGGCACGTCAACTGCGTAAAGAATGGGCCTGACTTCTTACTGACATGCTCCTTGTGGGAGCGGGCTTGCTCGCGAAGGCGGAGTGTCAGGCGGCATCGATGTCGAATGTACCGGCCTCTTCGCGGGCAAGCCCGCTCCCACAGTTGATTTGGGTGGTTCGCAGATTTTGCGTACAGCCGCTGACCCTGTGGGAGCGAGCCTGCTCGCGATGACGGAGTGTCAGGCGGCATCGATGTCGAATGTACCGGCCTCTTCGCGGGCAAGCCCGCTCCCACAGTTGATTTGGGTGGTTCGCTGATTTTGCGTACAGCCACTGAACCTGTAGGAGCGAGCCTGCTCGCGATGACGACTCGACAGCCAGTAATGAAGTGATTGCCAGACCGCTATCGCGAGCAAGCCTCCAACGGATTTGCATCAATCAGCGCCGTGGCTCGGCCACCAACAGCAATGACTGCGGTACGGGGCTTTGCGGGTGCTGTGGCTCCTGCAAGCCGGCCAGCATAAACCCCGCCATGTCCAGCGCATTGAACCAGCTGGACAGGGTGCGGAAATACCACGGCATGGGCTGCCACTGCCCCTTGAAGCCGGCGAAGGTCTCTTCCCGCCAGCCATCCTGATAGTCGCCCGCCGCAGCCGCCCACGGGTGCAGCGTCTGGATCACCAGCGCGCCACCCGGGGCGAGCAGGGTGTTCATGGCGGCGAGCAGGGGGATGATGTCCTGATGCAGCAGGGCGAAGTTGGCGCAGATCAGGTTGTAGTCGCGGCCGATGTCGACTTTCGCTTCTGCCAGTTGTTCATAACTCGCCAAATGCACCGGCGCAGCGCCCGCCGCACGCGCCGCCGCCACCAGCGTCCCATCGCCATCCACGCCGACCGCCTCGATACCCCGGTCTGCCAGCGCACGCAACAACCAGCCTTCACCGCAACCCAGGTCGAGCACTCGCTCGGGCTGGCGACCCAGCACCGCCAGCAGGATGGCCTGGTCGGTGACCTTTTGGCGGCTTTCGATGGTGCCGCTGCGTATGGCCTCGATCCAGGCCTGGGCGTTGTGGTGCCAACTGTCGAGGAGTGTGGGTTCGGGGGCTGACATGGTCGATGTCCGGCGTATTGGGTTGGATGAAAGGATCGGGCAACAGAAGATTTACGGCGGAGCCGGTTTTACCCGGCTCCGCCGACTGCGCATGGCTAGGCGCTTTTAGTGGCTGCCAGATGATAGGCAACCAACGCATTAGCGTGACCATGACCCATACCGTGTTCGGTTTTGAGCCAAGCCACTATTTCCATGTGTTTCTTGTCGCTGACGGTCTTGAGCAGGTCCAGCCAATGGCTGATCGGCTGCCCGTACTTTTTTTCAATGGACGGGAAGTACGAAGCCGGTCCTTTGGTTTTTGTCTCTTCGGTCACGATGCAAACTCCCTTTTCGATTTTCCAGGTTCGAAAACAGCACCGGTTACGTTACTTATTTGCCGTCAACGCGTCCATCGTCCAGATAGTCGAACCTGGAACACGTCGTTCTCAGTCATTCATCCCGTCATCGATCGCGATGCCCTGGGCACGCATGGCCTTGATCAACTCGCTACGGGTGCCGGGTAAGTTGAGCATGGTCTTGGCGCGCAACGCGGTGACTTCTTCGGCGGAGTAAGGCTGATAGTCGGCAGGCACGCTTTTGCCCGCCATGCCGTCTTCCCGCATCAGCCAGTTGAGCAAGTCCGCCAGTTGCGCGTTGTTCAGCGCCGACTGCGACATGCCCGGCACCCGCACGAGGAATTCGCGGCCACCGGGGACTTTCAGGAAATTGCCGACAAAGCCTTTCATCCGTGGTGTGTCGTTGGCAGCGGAACCGCTGCCATCGCCCAGGTGGCAACCGGCGCATTGCAGTTGGTAGTTCACGCCGACGCTGTAACCAGCCTGGGCAATCGGGGTTTGCAGTGATTCATTGCCCGGCGCGTGATGCTGGTTCGGGTCGGGAATGGCCCGGGCAAGGGCGAGCGGGGCGCCAAGGGCGCAGACGAGACCGAGTAATATCAAACTACGCATGTAACCCAACTCCGCTGATGACCGGTTTGGCACCTGTAGGAGCGAGCTTGCTCCGGGCGGCGCTCCGACGAAGGACGTCAACGATAACGCGGGCTATCTGGATTAACGCGTCGCCCTTGAGTTCTTCGCGAGCAAGCTCGCTCCTACAGGTACACACACACACATAAAGCAGTAAAAAAAAGAAAAGCAGCCACAGAAAAAAAGCCGCCGATTGCGCGAACAACCGGCGCAAAGCGCGTTTTTTTAAACGGCGACGCCGCGGATGACCGAAACGGTGCAGTGGTAGATGTGCGATTTGGCGGCCAGGCACCAGTTCACATCGTTGTTGTTGAACGGGCGGTAGGCCGGTTCTTCACTGTCGTTACGGGTGCAGGCGCACTGGGCGCAGCTCTGCTTACCGCAGCAGTCGTTGTACGAAATGATGTAGTCCTTGCCGTCGGCCGGGTTGCGGCAGGTGCCGATCCAGGTCACTTGCGAGGCTTCGGTGCCCGGTGGGCAGGACGTCACCGACCCGCCGCAGCAACTGCACAGAAAGCCGTCGACGGAGCAGTAGCGCCAGTAGTCGCAGCTGTTCGGATCACCCGGGTCGCCGGCCTGCGCAGGCTCCGCGGCCAGGGCCTTGCTGGTGCGGTCCAGCGGCAACAGCAGGGGCAGGGCGGCACCGGCCACCATCAGCGAACCCATGCGTGCCAGCAGTTTGCGGCGCGAAGTGGTGTCGGCGACACGGCGGGACGAACGCTCAAACAACAGATCCAGCAGTTTCATAAAGGTCTCCCTGCCTAATCAGTGGCTATGGCCGTGGCTGTGGTCGTGATCGTGGGTGTGCGGTTGGGCATTGAGGTACTGCTGCAGCGTGGCGTGCTTCAAATGCTCGACTTCGAACAGGCTGTCCAGGTGCTCGCGGGAGTTGACCAGGCCTTTGGCGCGCAGGGTGCCGGCCTTGTCGATCAGCGCAGCGTACGGCAGCTTGCCGATCTGGTAGGTCATGCCCACTTCCGGCCCGACCACGTAGGTGGCGTCTTCGAGTTTGTGTTCGCGGATCAGCGCTTGCTGGGCGTCCATGTCGCCATCGCTGACGAACACCACGTCGAGGCGGTCCGATTGCTCCTTGGCGATGGATTTGATCGCCGGCAGCAGCGACTTGCAGATCGGGCAGGTCGGCGAAAGGAAGAACAGCAGTTGCGATTTTTCTCCGGCATAACCGAAGTTCACCGGACGACCGTGACGGTCGCTGGCGGTGACTTGCGGCGCGGGTTCATTGACCGCCACGCCTTTGTCGACCATCAACGCGCCGGCCGGCGCCAGGCGACCGTGCAGCACGCCAATCTGCCGCACCAGGCCCATGACGACAAACGCCACGGCCACCAGCAGCACCCAGAGCAGAACGTTGGAAACAATCAAGCCTTCCATTTCGATTACCTACCAATCAATTTGAGCAGAAGAGGGGAACTCGCCAGCAAGCCATCGGCCGCGGCGTAGATGAGCAGCGCGACTGCGGCCGCAGCCAGGGTCACGAAGCCATCGAACAGGTTGAGGTCACGGACAACCGGCGCCACGCTGGCCACCAGCGCAAGAGCCACCAGTGCGCTGTTGCGTAGCAGCAGTACCGGGCGCAGCGGCTGTGCCTGGTCGGGGCCGGCGCAACCGCAATCGATGTCCGCACGACCGCGCCACAGGTTGATGCCGATGGCGGCGGCGTACAGGGCCAACAGGCTGGCGGCGCTCAACGCGGCGTAACCACGGCTGACTGGCACCAGCAGGGCAAAGGCGATGGCCAGTTCCAGCAGCGGCACCAGCCGCGCCGTCGGGCGCACCAGCGCCTCGGGCAGCAGTTGATAGTCCGCCAGCTGCCGGGCGAAGCGGGCCGGCGCGCGCAACTTGTGGGTCGCGGCGCTGGCCAGCAACACCGCGATGGCGATGGCGCTGGTTATGATGAAGATCGGATCTGTGTGCATGGCCGAACCTCTTAGTAGCTCAGGACCTGAGTCGCGGTCTTCGCGACTTTCGGCATGCTGCCGGTGAGCTTGTTGGTCTTCAGATCGAAAATCTGCAAACCGCCTTCCACATCGGTGCCGAGCAACAACGGCTTGTCGTCACCGGTGGCCTGCATGCTCCACACTGGAACGGGTGCTTCCAGGGTCGCGACTTTCTTGTGGGACTTGAGGTCAAAGGCCCAGATCAGCGGACTCGGGTCTTCCCACTTCATGGCTTCGTGGGCGTCGTGCATCAGCACGTACAGGCGGTCCAGCTTCGGTGCCACGGCCATCAACTGCCAGCCACCCGGCGCCCAACCGGCTTTCTTTTCCTCGTCGGAAACCAGCGACCAGGACGGCAGGACCTTCGGCGCATCACCGGCGAAATCCACCGGGCGTACGGTGCCGGTCGTGGTGGTGAAGTAGTAGGTGTCGCCGACGTTGATTGCGCGCTCTACCAGTTTTTCCGCGTTCGGATCAAAGAACGGCGTGCGGCTGCGCGCGGTTTCCTGGCCCTGATCGTTGAGGGTCACCACCTGCAGGCTGCCGTCGCCGCACAGCGAGGCGAAGCGGCGGTTGCCGACCGGGTAGTTGAGCACGCAACCGGGGATGGCGATTTCCGTGGCAACGGCCTTGGCCTGGGTGTCGACCACGGTCACCGAAGTCGACGGGGTGAAGTTGTAGACGTAGACGAACTTGTCGTCGCCGCTTGGCTTGAGCGAATAACGCTGGGTTAGCGACTCGGCGCGCTTGTTCGGAATCAGCACTTCCCAGGCTGGCGACAGGGTCGAGCTGTCCCATGCGGTGAGCACGTCGGTGCGGGTACCGCGGGTGCCGCGTGAGTACCAGATGTCGGCGCTGTAAAGGGTTTTCTTGTCGTGACTGAGGGTCGACGGCGCAGCAAAACCGGTCGGTACCATGCCGAGGATGCGCTTCTGGTCCGGGTCGACCACGGTCACGCGGCCAGCCACGAAGCTGTCGAACTCGACATCGATGACGAACGCACGGTGAGCTTCGGGTGGAAACGCCAGAACGGTCTGGCCAATCGTACCGACGGGCAAGTCCGCGCGGGCACTGTTCAAACCGAGTACAAGCAGGCTCAGGCCTAGCGCTGACTGTACGGAGATCCTGTTTGTTCGCATAAGGGGAACTTCCTGAATTGTTGGTAACGCGGATCGCGGGTGCTTTGGCAGATTTTTACCCTTTGATTCTGCCGTGCCCCGCGATCGGGAGAATTGCCCTGCCTGCCAAGTGTTTGTGTGTCTGTGCCAGTGTCATGAAGGACTATGTAGGAGCGAGCTTGCTCGCGAAAAAAACAAGGGCACCGCTGGGCATCTGGTAGTGCGCGTTATCGTTCACCACCTTCGCGAGCAAGCTCGCTCCTACAGGGGGCAGGGAGACGATAAGAGGGGAAGGGAGAAGGTAAACACCGCGCCACACGGCTCGAGGTTTTGCGCCCAGATATCGCCACGGTGGCGGCCGATGATGTTCTTGCACAGCGCCAGGCCGATGCCGTTGCCGCTGACCTTGGACGAGAAGAAACCGTCGAACAGCTTCTCCTGCGCCTGGGCCTGAATGCCGCGACCGCTGTCTTCAATGCGTACCAGTGCCACATCGTTCTCGCGGCTGGCATGGATGCGTAGCAAGCGACGTTCTGTGGGCAGATCGGCCATTTCCTCAATGGCGTTGAAGGCCAGGTTGAGGATCACCTGGCCGATCAGCACCTTCTCGCAACTCACCCGCAGCGGTTCTGAGGCGGTGACGATTTCCACGCGCACCAGGCTCGGATCGGCCCGCAGGCTGATGAAGTAGCGGGTTTCGCGCAGCAGTTCATTAAGGTCGACCAGTTCTTCGGTCTGCTCCAGCTTGACCACGTAATCGCGCACGCTCTTGATGATCACCGAGGCATGCTCGATCTGCCGCACGGCGCTCTGCAAGCCCCAGGCGACGCCTTGATCGGTTTCGCCGGCGTTGCCCAGGCGAATCACCGCGCCTTCAATAAAGTTGCGGGTCGCCGCCAATGGCTGGCTCAACTCGTGGGCAATCGCCACGGCCATTTCACCCATGGCGTTGTAGCGCGCCAGGTACTCGAGTTTCTGCTCGCTGACCCGCCGCGCCTCTTCGGCCTGCACCTGTTCGGTCACGTCGCGGAACAGCAGCAGATGGCCGACCAGATCGTCCTCTATCTCGATGTAGCGGCAGGTTGCGTCATGCCAGCGCCACTCGCCATCGCGGCGCTGCACCTTGTAATGCACGTTGAACGGCGCGTGCTTCGGTCTCTCATGGGCAAGCTGTTGCAGCAGGCGCTGGCCGGATGCGTCGTCGCACCACGCCAGGAAGTTCTTGCCCATCAGCTTGTGCACTTCGCTGTTGAGCAGGTGTGCGCCGGAGTCGCTGATAAAGCGAATGTCGCCCTCCGGGCCGAGCACCGCTACACCTTCGGCCAGGTCCTGCATGAAGGCCTTGAGTCGACTCTCGAAACGCTTGAGGTCGCGCTTGACCTTGTCCTCCTTGGAAATGTCGCGGAACTGCACCATCAACACATCGCGACCGTCCAGGTGCACCAGGGTTGCCACCGCCTCGGACAGAATCTCCACCCCTTGCTTGGAGCGGTAGCACCACTCGATGGCCCGTTGTCCGGTGCGCGCGGCGCCTTCCAGCCAGCGCAAGCCCACCGAACGCCGGTACTTCGGTGCGTCGCGGGTCATGTCCGGGGCCTTGAGCGGCGTCAGTTCTTCCAGGCTAAAGCCCAACGCCGCGAGGGCTGCGGCGTTGGCCCAGAGAATTTCCTTGGTGTGCGCGTCATGAAGAATGATGCACAGCGGCATGGCTTCGATCAGCGCATAAAAGTCGTTCGGTTTTGGCTGGTACATCGCACGGCCCCTGGCGGCAGAGATTTGCAGTATGGCGTTTTATACCTGCTCGCACAGCGGGATGCGCTCAGAGGTAATCGGTGGGGGGCTAGGGGTTTTCTTTAGTGAGGGGGTTGCACGCACCAATAGTTGTGCCGGGACGCGGTTTTTACACTGGACCTCAATGCAAGGGCAACGATCCCCTTACTTGTAGGAGCGAGCTTGCTCGCGATGGACGTCAACGATAACGCGTCCTGTCTGAATGACTGTGTTGTCCAGACGTTTTTCGCGAGCGAGCTCGCTCCTACAGGTGCCGGTTCAGCCCAACTAACAATAATCAAAACGGAGAACCAGCCCATGCTGCGTTCAGCTGTCGCGCAACAAGACCCTGTGTCCGCCCCGGTCGTGCCAATGGTCGAGAGTCAGCTATTCCAGCAAGTGCTGGATGAGGTTCGCCAACGTCGCGAAGAATTCGACGCCGGCTCCCACGTGCCTCGGGACATGATCGAGCGCTTCAAGCAGGTGGGCATTTTTCGCGCCGCCACGCCGAAATGCTTCGGCGGCGACGCCCTGGCACCGGCGCTGTTCCTGCAAATGATCGAGCGCATCTCCGAAGCCGACGGCTCGGCGGGCTGGGTGGCCAGCTTCGGCAGCGCCGGGGTCTACCTGGCAGCCTTGCCGCGGGAAACCCTGGCTGAACTCTACGCCGAGAGCCCTGACCTGGTGTTCGCCGGTGGCTTGTTCCCGTTGCAACCGGCGGAAACTGTGGAAGGCGGCTATCAGGTCAACGGCACCTGGAAATTCGCCAGCGGCTGCAAAGGCGCAGACCTGTTGGGCGTTGGCATCGGCGCCGCTGGCGGCAAGCCGCGCACCGCAGTATTTCGCCCGGAGCAGGTAGACATCGTCGAGAACTGGGAAGTGGTCGGCCTCAAGGGCACCGGCAGCCATGACTTGCGCGTAAGCGATAAACGCGTTGATGAGCGCTGGACGTTCATCCGTGGCGGTACCGCGACCATCGACGAACCGCTGTTCCGCTACCCGTCGATCGCCTACGCCGCGCAAGTGCTGGCGGTGGTCAACCTCGGCCTGGCCCGTGCGGCCCTCGACGAAATCAGCCGTATGGCGGGCGGCAGCGGCATCACCGGCGCGCCGAAATTGTCCGACCGCGCTTACGTGCGCATCGAGATCGCCAAGGCTGAAGCCAAGCTCAGCGCTGCGCGCGGTTTCTTCTACAACGCCACCGAACAGGTGTGGAACTCGATCCTGGCCGGCAACCCGGTCACGCCGGAGCAGACCAGCCTGCTGCGCCTGTCGGCTATTCACGTGTCCCAGGCCGGTGCCGAGGTGGTGCAGAGCGCCTACAGCCTGGCCGGCACCACTGCCATTTACCTGCGCCATCCGCTGCAACGCTATCTGCGCGATTCGATGGTGGTGACCCAGCACGCCTTCCTCAGCGAAGGCCTGTATGACGGCGCCGGCTCGGTGTTCCTCGGCGTCTCGCCGTTCCCGGGCTACATCTGAATCCCCATTACTTTTTCAAGGAATCGCACCCATGTCGCAAACCACCCAAGAGCCGTTGCGCGTCGTCTTCTGCATCGGCATCACCCAGAACTTTTTCGACCTGCCCACCGGCGAAGGCCTGAGCGTATGGAAAGGCTTCAGCCAGATGATGGGTGACCTCGGCGCCATGCCCGGCATCACCGTGCTCGGCGCCATGGACGACGACCGCCTGATGGTCGGTCCGTCCACCACCTCGCCCTGGACCGTGTACATCATGGCCGACGTCGACTGCCACCAGTCGGTGATCGACGCCTGCAACCTGTTCCGCACCACGCCGGTCGGCCAGTACAGCCTGTGGCGCTACGCGAAGATCGAAGCGCGCATCGGTCGCCCGTTGACCATTCCTGATGCGGCCAAGGTGTAAGCCATGAACGAGGCCTTGCTGCAGCGTCTGGCGACGCTCGAAGGGGAAAGCGCAGTGCGTCGCCTGATGGCGCACTACATGGACCTGTGCGATGTGCCGCGGGCGGCGATTCATCAGAGCCAGTTGGCGCAATTGTTCACTGAAGATGCGATCTGGGAAGGCGTTGGTAGCCAGACGGCGCAGACCTTCGGCCAGCATCACGGACGTGCGGCGGTGGCGGCGTTTGTCGGCGGTTATCTGCCGCCGTCCGACCACTTCAAGCTGAACCTGCATTACCTCACCAGCGAGTCGATCGTGGTCGACGGCAAGGCGGCGCAGGGGCAGTGGATCATGCAGCAGATCTCGACTTACGCCGATGGCCGCAACGAGTTGTTCGGCACGCGCCTGAACATCGATTTTCGTTGTGTCGACGGCGCCTGGCTGATCGCGCATTTCCGTACGCAGCGTTTGTTCAATACGGAGTTGAGTGCATGAGTACGTTCATCAGCGAATTCCTCCTCGGTGGCAACGGCAAGCGCGTCGCCATCAAGGACTCTATCGACATCGCCGGCCATCCGACCCGCTCGGGCAGCCGAGCCTTCGCCGATGCACCGGCGGCGACGAAAAACGCCGAAGTGGTCGATGCGATCCTCGACGCTGGCTGGCAGATCGTCGGCAAGACCAACCTGCATGAACTGGCGTTCGGCGTGACCGGCATCAACGAATGGACCGGCACACCGATCAATCCGCAAGCGCCGGACCGTGTTCCTGGCGGCTCGTCCAGCGGTTCGGCTTCGGCGGTCGCGGCCGGGTTGGCGGACATCGCCATCGGCACTGACACCGGTGGTTCGGTGCGGGTGCCGGCAGCGTGCTGCGGGATTGCCGGGCTCAAGCCGACTTATGGTCGCGTCAGCCGTGTCGGCGCCCATCCGCTGGAGTCCAGCCTCGATTGCGTCGGGCCGTTCGCCAAAAGCATGGACGACCTGATTGCCGCGATGCAGGTGATCTGCCCGGGCTTTACCGCTCAAGGCCTGCCAAGCGATGGCGCCAGGGTCGGCTTTCTCGAGGTGGCCTGCGATTCGCACCTGCAAGCCAGCCTGGGTGCCGCCACCGACCGCGCCGGATGGCGTCGCAGCAACCTGCACCTGAGCGATTTCGAAGCAGCGTTCGCGGCCGGCCTGACCGTGATCAATTTTGAAAACTGGGCGGCCTTCGGCCACCTGACCGGCAAGGGCCTGATCGGCGCCGATGTGGAAACACGTTTGCTGGCGGCCAGCCGCACCACGCGCCAAGACCTGGCCGAGGCCGAAGCCGTGCGCACAGCGTTCACCCAACAAGTGGACGCGGCGCTGGAAGACTTTGCCGTATTGCTGCTGCCGACGCTGCCGAGCCTGCCGCCGACCCTCAGCGAAGCCCGCGCCGGCAGCAAGGCCGTGGCTGGCATGACCCCGCTGGTACGGCCTTTCAACCTCAGCGGCCACCCGGCCCTGACGGTGCCGGTGGAACTCGACTGCGGCGGGCTGAAGGTTGGCTTGCAAATTGTCGGGCGCAAAGGTCAGGACGAACTGGTCTGCGCCTTCGGCGCGCAACTGCAACAGAGCATGGCCGGTGAACGGCTTGGCTCTAAAACAAAATCATAAAAAGAAGCCATGAGGAGAACCGCATGAGCACTCATGAATATCAGCTGATCGCATCGTCGAAAAGCCCCGAAGACCTGGTCCAGCATGACCGCGTCGACGTCTCGCTGTACAACGACCCGGCGCTGTTCGAAGCCGAGCTGGACAAGATTTTCTACCGCACCTGGGTGTGGGTTGCCCACGAAAGCGAAGTGCGCAATTCCGGCGACTTCAAGACCGCCACCATCGGCCGTCGCCCGGTGATCGTCGTGCGCGACAAGAAGAACAACATCAACGTGCTGGAAAACCGTTGCCGCCACCGTGGCGCCACCGTGTGCGAGAAGCACAAGGGCAACGCCACCGGTTTCACCTGCCCGTACCACAGCTGGTCCTATGGCCTGGACGGCAAGCTGCGTGCGCTGCCGTATCCGGATGGCTACGAAGGCATCCTGGAGAAATCCGAACTACCGCTGACCAGCCTGCGCGTCGAGAGCTACGCCGGTATGGTGTTCGCCAGCTACAACGACGAGATCGAACCGCTCGAAGACTTCCTTGGCGGCGCCAAACACTGGATGGACCTGTTCATGAAGCAGGGCGCCGGTTACCCGATCAAGACCCAGGGCGAACACAAGTTCAGCTTCAAGGGCAACTGGAAGATCCAGCTGGAAAACACCACCGACGGTTACCACTTCCCGATCGTGCACAAGTCGTTCATGTCGTCGGTGGATGAAGAAACCTCGGAAATGCTCTCGTTCATGACCGACGAACAAGCGGTCACCCACTCGCTGGGCAACGGCCACAGCGTGATGGTGATGGTGCCGGAGCACGTCGATCTCGATCATGACGACGGTACTGAGCAGTTGCAGGAGCGCTTCGCTCATGTGACTGAAGAACTGTCGAAAAGCATGCCGGCCGATCAGGTCCGTCGCATCGTGCGCTCGCTGCACGGCGCCGGTTTCAACCTGAACCTGTTCCCCAACGTGGCGATGTCGATGTCGTTCTTCCGCGTGCTGCGCCCGGTGTCGGTCAGCGAAACCGAGATCCGCCACGTTGCCCTTGGCATGGATGGCGGCCCGGAAATCGCCAACCGCGAACGCATGCGCATCCACGAACACTTCCAGGGCCCGTTCGGTTTCGGCAGCCCTGACGATGCCGAGGCCTGGGATCGCGTGCAGCGCGGTTCGTATGCCGGCGTCGATGCGCCAATCCTGGTCAACCGCGGCCTGAACCGCGAAATCACCGCTGAGAACGGCGACAAGGTCAGCCACGCCACCGACGAAGGCGGCATGCGCGGTGCCTACGACATGTGGAAAAGGATGATGAGCCAATGAGCAATCACGACACCCTGAATGGTTTTTCCGGCCAATTGGCCCAGGCCATCGAATTCATCTGGCGCGAAGCCGAACTGCTCGACCACAAGCACTACGCCGAATGGGCGACCCTGTGGAGCGAAAGCGGCAAGTACATCGTGCCGATCGACCCGGACACCGAGGATTTCGAGGCGACCCTCAACTACGCCTACGACGATGCGCGCATGCGTGACCTGCGCATCGAACGCCTGACCGCCGGCTACTCGCCGTCGGCGGTGGATGCGGCGAAAACCATCCGCACGATCTCGCGTTTCCGTCTGGTGGAAGCGGCCGGCGACATCGTCGAAGTCAATTCGGCGCAGTTGCTGTACGCCTACAAGCGCGGCGTACACACGCCGTTCGTGGCTGACTTGAACCACCGCATTCGCTTCACCGACGGCGTACCGACCCTGGAGCGCAAAGTGGTGCGGCTGATCAACTCCACCGACAGCCTGAGCGCGCTCGGCTTCCTTTTGTGAGGGCAACATCATGAGTCGAGTAGCCCTTGTAACGGGTGCCTCGCGCGGACTGGGCGAGTGCCTCGCCCGTCGTCTGCATGCGGCGGGTTATCGCGTGGGTCTGGCCGATGTGCGTCTCGATGGCGTGCAACGTTTGGCTTTGGAACTCGATAGCAGCGGCGCCAGCGTCATGGCCATCGAGCTGGATGTGCGCAGCAAGGCCGACTTCCAGCGTGCTCGCGACCTGCTCACTGAGCAGTGGGGCGGCACCGACATTCTGGTGAACAACGCCGGTGTGTCGAAAGTCGCGGCGCTGATGGACATCACGCCGCAAGAGTTCGACGAGTCGATGGCGATCAACCTGCGCGGCACCTTTGTCGCCTGCCAGGTGTTCGGCGCGCACTTTGCCGAACGTGGCTTCGGCCGCATCGTCAACATCGCGTCCCTGGCCGGACAGAACGGCGGCACCGCCACCGGCGCGCATTACGCGGCGGCCAAGGGCGGTGTGGCGACACTGACCAAGGTTTTCGCCCGTGAACTGGCGCCCCAAGGCGTGACGGTCAACAGCATCTCGCCGGGTCCGCTGGACTTGCCGGTGGTGCGCGAAACCGTGGCCCCGGAGCGTCTGGAACAGATTCTCAAGATGATTCCGGCCGGCACTCTTGGTGATCCAGCGTTCATCGCCGACAGCGTGTTGCTGCTGATCGCCGAAAACGCGACCTCCGTGACCGGTGCGTGCCTGGACGTCAACGGCGGCTTGTTCATGCGCTGATTGGCGCGCAGGCAAAGAACAGGGTGCCTGGACTACAGGCCCCCGCGTTAATAGAAATAACTCAAGTTTCAGGTGATGCAATGATGAAGGTGAAGATCGAAAGGATCGTCGACGAAGCGCTGGATATCCGTTCCTTTCGCCTCGTGCGCAGTGACGGCCAGCCGCTCGACACCTATGAACCGGGTGCCCACGTCGACCTGACCGGGCCGACCGGGGTGACCCGCCAGTATTCGCTGTGCAGCCCGCCACAGGATCGCCGGGCGTATCTGGTGGCGGTGAAGAAAGAAGCCCAGTCGCGCGGTGGCTCGCTGGCGCTGCACGAGCAAGTGGAAGAGGGCATGGAGCTGGAAATGGGTGCGCCGCGCAACCTGTTCCGTCTCGATGAAACGGCCAGTGAGCACGTGCTGTTCGCCGCCGGTATCGGCGTCACGCCGCTGCTGAGCATGGCTTATAGACTGGCGGAAAGCGGCCAGCCGTATCGCCTGCACTACTTCGCCCGTTCGGCGCAGTACGCGGCGTTCACCGAGCTGTTGGCGACGAATTTTGCTGAGTCGGTGGAATTTCACTACGGCGTGGAACCCGTGGATCTCGACGCAGCCTTAAGCGAATGCCTGGAGCGTGCCGGCAGCGCCGCCCACGTCTATACCTGCGGCCCGGCACCCTTCATGAACAAAGTGGTGGAAGTGGCGTCCCGCACTCGCTCGGATGATGCCATTCACCTGGAGCACTTTGCAGCAGACCCGGCCGCCAACAGTGCCCCTGCTGGTACGTTCGAAGTGGAACTGGCCAGTTCCGGCGTGGTACTGCAAGTGCCGGCCAACGCCAGCCTGGTCGACGTGTTGCAAGCCCATGGTTGCGATATCGATACCGAGTGCCGCGAAGGCATCTGCGGTACGTGCATCGTCGAGGTGCTGGACGGCTTGCCGGAGCACCGTGACAACTGTCTGTCGAACAAGGAAAAGGCGTCCAACAAGCAGATTTGCGCGTGTGTATCACGGGCGCTTTCCGCTCGTCTGGTATTGGACCTTTGACCGAAAGTCGACTGGAAAGCTTGGGCCGGAGCTTGTTGAATGGGCGCCTGGCGGCCGTCGAAGGAGGAGATGGCTACAGCAACACCCGTTTTGACGAACCGCTCGATGAAGCCGTCGAAAAATAACAACAAAAACCTGAGGCTTTGCGGACATGATTACAGCATCGACGGTGCGCAACGAGGCGTTCGAAAGTTGGTTGAGCCAGGTGAACCAGGCCTGTGGGCGTTTCGATGCCCGGGCGCTGGATTCCGATTTCTACGGCGAACTGGCGGAATTTCGCAGCGGTGCGATCAACCTCAGTGTGGTCGACATGGCGCACGTGCATTTGTATCGCACCAGCAAGGACGTCAGCACCAGCAGCGACGGCCACTACTACGCGGTGTTCCAGCTGCGGGGCAGCTCGCAACTGGAGCAGGGCGACAACCGCGCGCAACTGGGCTGTGGCGACATTGCCCTGATCGACGCCAGCCGTCCGAGCGACATGATCTACAACGACGATTGCCGACAACTGTCGCTGATTTTGCCGCGCCAGGTGGTCGAGCGCGGTTCGCACTTCAATGCGGTCAACTGCGCCACGCGCATCGCGGCCGGCAGCCCCCTGGCGGCGATGGCCAACAAGCTGGTGCTGGACACCCGCCAGCAGGAAGGGCTGGATATGCAGGAAAGCGAGGCCGTGCTCGATGCCCTGGCCAGCCTCTTGCTGCCAGGCATCAGCGCCCGCGACTGCGGTGCAGACGCTCACGAGCGGCAATTTCGCAAGATCATCGCCTTCATCGACGCGCACCTCAGTGACGAAGAACTGTGCCCCGAGCTGATTGCCCGTGAAGTGGGGATTTCCGTGCGCGGCCTGTACCGGATGTTCTCCAAGCGCGGCCTGGTGGTGGCGCAATACATCAAGCACCGGCGCCTGGACTTCTGCGCGGAAAACCTGCGCCGGGCGGATGTCGAGCAAAAGCTTTCGGCGCTGTGTTATGCGTGGGGGTTCTCGGATTCGAGCTACTTCTCGTCGGCGTTCAAATCGCGCTTTGGTGTGTCACCGGGTGCTTATCGCAAGCGGTATAGCCAGATCTGACACCCGTCATTGATGGTGTATTTGCTGGCCTCTTCGCGAGCAAGCCCGCTCCCACACTAAATCTTCAGCGAACACAGAAGTTTGTGTACGACGAGATCAACCTGTGGGAGCGGGCTTGCTCGCGAAAGCGGTGTGTCAGTCACTATCCATGTTGAATGTGTCGGCCCCTTCGCGAGCAAGCCCGCTCCCACATTGAATCTGCGGTGAACACAAAGTCTGTGTCCGGCCGAGATCAAAATGTGGGAGCGGGCTTGCCCGCGATGGCGGCCTGACGGCGAATACAGAATGATCAGTGCCGCGCCGGCTCATCCACCGGCAAATGCAGCACCTCGCGCACCAGCATGGCGATGCTGCTCACGCCCATCTTCTCCTTGATCTTGGTGCGGTGCACATCAACGGTCTTCACGCTGATGTTCAGCTCCCGGGCAATCACCTTGCTGGCCTTGCCATCGATCACCAGCATCAACACTTCCCGCTCACGGCTGGTCAGCAGTGCCAGTTTGCCTTGCAGGTTCTGACGCTGCTGCTGATCGGCCTGGGCGTGCACGGCGGTCTTCAGCGCCGCCTGGATGCGGTCGATCATCTGCTGCGGGTTGTAGGGTTTTTCGACGAAATCCAGCGCGCCGTTCTTCATCGCCGTGACCGACATCGGAATGTCGCCATGGGCCGAGACGAAAATGGTCGGCAAGGTGCTGCCGCGCTGGTTGAGGATTTCCTGCAACTGGAAACCGCTGGTCTCCGGCATGCGCACGTCGAGCACCAGGCAGGCGGGCTGCTTGGGGTCGTACTGGCTGAGGAATTCTTCGGCGCCGGCAAAGCACTGCGCCTGCACGCTCACCGACTCCAGTAACCAGGCCAGTGAGGTTCGCAGGTCCTTGTCGTCGTCGACGATATAAACAATCGGTTTACGGATTTCCATCGGGGCTGCCACGAAAGTTTTCTAATTATTGTTTTCGCACGCGAACGCGCGGCACGCATTGGCTCATCTTTCTGGAACCAGTATGCAGAATACCCACTGTGGCCGGCCCTTGCGATAAAGAAACCACCTAGTCGACTAGCGGAAACCCAACCTCGCCATGGGGATCGTCAGAATGGTTGCGGTGCGCCCGCAGCCTTAGTCTTGTTCCATCACCTACGGGCCGCAAGATAGCGGTCCTCCTGAAGGAAGGGGCATCGACATGGCCGACCTGAGCCAGCAGCAAATCGACTTTCGCAACGCCATGGCGCAGCTGCCTGCTGCGGTGAACATCATCACCACCAACGGTCCCGGCGGTCGTTGCGGCATCACCGCCAGCGCCGTGTGCTCGGTGACCGACTCGCCGCCCACCGTGCTGGTGTGCGTCAACCGCAACAGCGCCACCCACGACGTGTTCCGCACCAACGGCCACCTGTGCGTCAACGTGCTGTGTGGCGAGCAGGAAGAACTGGCCCGGCATTTCGCCGGCATGACCAAAGTGCCGATGGACGAACGCTTCGCCTGGGACCTGTGGGACGACGGCGCCGCCGACGTACCGGTGCTGCGCGATGCCCTGGTGCAGCTCGAAGGGCGGATCAGCGAGTGCAAGGAAGTGGGCTCGCATTCGGTCATGTTCGTGGAGCTGACGAAGGTGGGCGTGCGCGAACCGCGCGACAGCCTGGTGTATTTCAACCGGTTGTTTCATCGCGTTGAGCATGCCAGCGCGGCTTGATATAGACCGCGTTATCGTTCTTCGCGAGCAAGCCCGCTCCCACAGTGGTTTATGTCGTACGCAAATGTTGTGTACATCAGAGATACCTGTGGGAGCGGGCTTGCCCGCGATGGCGGTGTATCAGGCCTGCAAATATTCCCGAGCCAACACGCAAGCCCGCTCAATCAACATCGGCGCCATTTCTTTCGCTGTCGGCGTGCCCTGGCGGGTATGAATCCAGCCCAGGTACGTGGTGCCACGCAGCATCAGGAACAATGCCAGTGTCCTGCGATCCGCCTCGGTCAGCGGCTTGACCGCGTTGTAGCCGTCGAGCAGCGCTGCCTTGATCTGCTCATAACGCGGGTCATCCAGGCAGAAGTACAGCGCGGTGGCCAACTCGAACATGTGCCAGCCGAACCTGTTTTAGTGAGAAATGGAGGGGTTTGAGCTTTGTCTTGCAGGGCACGCAGATGCGGGTTCTGCCCTGATGTCGGCTTCGATACTACGCCCGGGGTGCAGCGCGACAGGTGTGTGCGCATGCCATGTCATTGGCTGTGGGTGCCAGATTGGGTGAGATTTTTGTGCTCCATATGCGGGGTAAGACACGGCTGTCAGTTCGATCTGATTTTTCTGGTGCTGCGGCTATACGTGCCAATGTCTGTGTACTGTGCCGGTACTGTGTATCGGCAATTCAGGGCAGAAAAAGTATGGAGACGTCTTCAAAGCGAACCATTACGGACATAGGACTCAAGCAAGCCCTTTTGCTGGCTGATCTGACGGAACCCGCAGCACCCGATCACGCGATCAGGTTATTGCTGAAGGAGGTTCTTCAGGGGTTGGCGAACCAGGGCTGGCCCCAGGCGCAAGTGCAGACGGGCCCAAGAATCGTGTCCGCAGAAGAAAACTACGGCTTGCTCGGTTATGACCCGGCAGAAATCACCCTCGGAAGTGCGCACACCCGCTGGGTCGATGAGTGTTCGTTGTTGCGAACGCAAACCACCAGTCAAATTCCAGCAGCGCTTCAGCGTGCGGCTCAGGTGCGACAACCGGGGCAGACAATATTGCTGGCAGCTCCAGGGATCACTTTTCGTCGTGACAGCCGGGACCGTTGGCATTGCGCGGAGCCGCATCAGATGGATATCTGGGTACTGGGTGATCCTGATCTGGCGACACATGAACACTTGTTGCGTCTGGTCACCGATATCCTCGGTTCAGCCGTGCCGGACAAGCCCTGGATCTTCAGCACCAGCCCGCATCATTACACCGAAGGCGGGATCGAAGTGAATGTGTTGAATGATGGCGTCCCGGTAGAGGTTCTGGAGTGTGGTCGAATTGCCAAATCATTGTTGGATCGACTGAATATCGACCCTTTGCGCCATGGAGGACTGGCGCTGGGAATGGGGTTGGATCGTTTGACAATGCTGCGAAAAGGCATTCCCGATATTCGTTTGCTGCGTGATCAGAACGAACGTGTACAGGCACAGATGCATGATCTGAATCCGTGGAGTGCAGTCTCTCGGTTGCCCTCGATTACTCGTGATATTTCGTTAGCGGTAACGCCGGGGCTAAGCGAGGAAGTGTTGACTGAAAGGATGTTGCAGGCAGCTGGCGATTGTTCGGACTGGATCGAGGAAATGCAGATCAAAGGGCGTTGGGCGTTCACGGAACTGCCTCTGCAGGCCATCGATCGCCTCGGATTGCTGCCGGGGCAGGAGAATGTGCTGCTGCGTGTTGTACTGCGTGATTGTTCGCGATCAATCACCACCGCTGAGGCGAATGCCTTGTATTCGAACATTCAGGTGGCACTCCATGAAGGTGCGCCCGGGGCGGGTTACAGGATGGATCTCCCCAATATTATTTAACTGGCCACATCGCGAGCAGCCTCGCTCCTACTGGGGTCTCTGGTGAACACAAGATTTGTGTATGGCAAAAATCCAAATGTAGGAGCGAGCCTGCTCGCGATGGCGGAGTGTCAGGCGACATTGATGTTGAATGTGCCGGCCTCTTCGCGAGCAAGCCCGCTCCCACAGGGATCTGCGGTGAACACAAGATTTGTGTATGGCAAAAATCCAGTGTGGGAGCGGGCTTGCTCGCGAAGGCGGAGTGTCAGGCGGCAGCGATGTTGGATGTGCCGGCCTCTTCGCGAGCAAGCCCGCTCCCACAGGGATCTGCGGTGAACACAAGATTTGTGTATGGCAAAAATCCAGTGTGGGAGCGGGCTTGCTCGCGAAGGCGGTGTATCAGACACTGCAAATCTCAGATACGAAAGCTCCCCACCAACTGATTCAACTTCCACGTGGGCAACGACAACGCCACTGCCCATGGCCGAAATCAGAAACCGGTGGCGAACACCACCTGGGCGTAAACGTTCTTGTCGTTGTTACCCAGTTGGGTACCACCGTCTTCGGCGCTCTTGTCCGGTTGGTAGATGCCCACCAGTGGCATCACGGTCAGGTGGTCGTTGACGTGCCATTCGGCGTACAGGTCGACTTCGTGGCCATCGGTGTTGCCCAGGTTGCGGTCGATGGTGTCGAAGTTGAAGTACATCGCGCCGACGGTGAGGTTCTCCAGTGGCGAGACTTTCAGCGTGACGTTCTGGATGCGCGAGTTGCTGTTGAATGGCCCGGCGTAGTTGCCCGCCACTTCACCCTGGAACCAGGTGCCGTAGCCACGGCTGAAACCGTAGAACAGGGTGTCGTAGCCTTCCGAGAAACGGCTGTAGCGGTAGCTGGCGCTAGGCGTCCAGACTGCGTCGGAGAAGGTCCAGCCGGCTTCCAGGTACCAGGCGTCTTCGCTGGAGGTGTTGGGTTTGTCCTGCTTGGCGTATTCACCGGACAGGAACAGGTCTTTCACCCCGGCGTTGCCTGCCGCACGCAGGCTGTAGGTTTTCATGCCGTCGCGTTCGAGCTGGATCGGCGAGGCGTACTGTTCGTCGATGTCGGTGGTCTTGATGTAGGTCAGGCCGACCGTGCCGGCCTCGGCCACGTGCTCCAGGGTGCCGACGTACATTTCGGTCTTGGCCTGGGCGCGGTTGTCGGATTTGAGCCACATCAGGTCGCTGCGCCAGCCTTCCTTGCCGCCCAGACGTAACACGGCGGTTTCGTCGAAGGCCTTGCGGGCCGCCAGGTAGTAGGCGCCGCCACGGTTGAATTCACCGTCGGCCAGGCCCTTGCCCATGTTCAGTGCATCGCCGTCGATCAGGAAACCGTCGCCGACCACAATGTTCTGACGACCGAAGGACAGGTCGACGCCGTCACTGCCCAACGCGCCGAACAGATCGGCCGAGCGCCAGCCGAGGTAGGCGTCTTCGAACTTGGTGGTGCGTTCCGAGCCATCGGAAAAGCCGGCGGCATCGCCATCGCCCCAGGTGCCGGAGCTGAGCATGTTCCCCGCGCCGTACGCGGTACCCACACCGCCCAGGCCTTGATCGAAGCTCAAGCCGTATTTGATGTAGCCCTCGCGCCACGACGAGCTGCCTTCATTCAGGCGGCCGGACAGGGCGTAGTTTTCCTGGCTGTGGAAAATGCCGAACACGGCTTCGAGGGTAGCGTTCAGGTGGCTGTCGTCATCGGCGTAGAGTTCATAGGCACCGGCATTGCCGGCACTGATCATCAGCGCGAGCGTCGAGAGACGAAGCAAGGGGGACTTGAGCATGGTGTGGCATCCGTTCTTGTTCTTGAGCGCAGGTTTGCGGTCTGTCCGGATACTAAGGTGAGGCTATTGTTTGCCCTTTTCCCTGTTTGCCAATTAGTTGGTTGTGCATGCCAGATTGCCCGGTTTGGCAGCCCGGCCAACACAACTGGCACGCAGGGCAAAACCTGCGTGCCGGCAACCACCGACAATCCCTACCAACCTGCCGAAGCACCGTTGTCTCGGCATTTTTAGTGTTGGCGTTCGCTTGCTGGCGGGCGCGTGGATTTTCAAGGTCGTTTTCCTATGCTCACTTCGCTGCGTTTGCCCTTGATCGGTTTGCTGTCCTTCACCCTGGTTCAGGCGGTGTCCGCCGCCGAGTGCGCCCCGGACACGCGCCGTGGTGCCGAAGTGTTTGCCACCGAGTGCAGCGTCTGCCACGCGGTGACCAAGGGCACCACCGGCATGATGGGGCCGAACCTGTCCGGTGTGTATGGGCGCAAGTCCGGCTCGCTGGCGGGCTTCAGCTACTCCCAGGCCATGCGCGACAAGGACGTCGACTGGCAGGCCGAGAACATCACGCAATTGATCACCCAGCCCCAGGCCTTCGTGCCGGGCACCTACATGCCCTACATGGGCCTGGCTTCCGCCGACGACCGCCAGGCGGTCGCGTGCTTCCTCAAAGAACAACACTGATCAGGCCGTATTTACGCCTGAACAACTCGTCTGAATGAAAGGTGAATTATGAGCAACGTTGAAATCCTGCCCCAGGTTGCTGCATTCCTTGAACGTCGCCACGGCTGCTTCATCGATGGCCAGTGGGTGTTTGCCGAGGGCGACAGCATCGCCGTGGTCAACCCGGCCACCGGGCAAACCCTGTGCGAAACCCTGGATGCGCCGCTGGAAGTGGTCGAGCGCGCCGTGCAGTCGTCCCACAAGGCGTTCAAGTCCGGTGTGTGGTCGAGCCTGCGCCCGGCCGACCGTGAACGCATCCTGCTGAACTTCACCCGTCTGGTCGAAGAACACGCCGAAGAACTGGCCCAGCTGGAAACCCTGAGCCAGGGCAAGTCGATCAACATGGCCCGCGCGCTGGACCTCAACGCCACCGTGGAATTCATGCGCTACATGTCCGGCTGGGCGACCAAGATCGAAGGCCAGACCTTCGATGTGTCGATCCCGCTGCCACCGGGTGCCAAGTTCACCGCATTCACCAAGCGCGAGCCGGTGGGCGTGGTGGTCGGCATCGTGCCGTGGAACTTCCCGCTGCTGATCGCCGCCTGGAAACTCATGCCAGCCCTGGCCACCGGTTGCACAGTGATCATCAAACCGGCCATGGAAACCCCGCTGACCGCCATGCGCCTGGCTGAACTGGCGCTGGAAGCCGGCATCCCGGCTGGCGTATTCAACGTAGTCACCGGTGGCGGCGCTTCCGTTGGCGGCGTGCTGACCGCGCATCCTTTGGTGAGCAAAGTGTCGTTCACCGGTTCCACCGCCGTGGGCAAGAGCGTCGGCGTGGCGTGCATGGAAAACATGACGCGTTTCTCCCTGGAACTGGGTGGCAAGAACCCGATGATCGTACTCGCCGATGCCGACATCGAAAAAGCCGTGCAAGGTGCGATCCTCGGTGGTTTGCTGAACAACGGCCAGGTCTGCGCCGCGGCTTCGCGCTTCTACGTGCACCGCTCGATCCACGACCAATTCGTCGAAGCCCTGGCCACCGCCGTCTCCTCGATGCCGATTGGCGCCGGCATGAATTGCGACGCGGCAATCAACCCGCTGGTGTCGCGCAAGCAACAACAAAGCGTGCTCAAGCACATCGAACTGGCCCGCCAGCAAGGTGCGCGGGTGGTGACTGGCGGCGAGTTGCTGGAGGGTGATGGTTTCTTCGTGCAGCCAACCATTCTGGCGGACATCGACCACAGCATGGCCGTGGCCCGCGAAGAAGTGTTCGGCCCGGTGCTGGGCGTGATGCCGTTCGACGACGAAGACGCCGTGATCGAACTGGCCAACGACAACCGCTACGGCCTGGCCGCCAGCCTGTGGACCAACGATCTGGGCAAAGCCATGAACCTGGTGCCGCGCATCGAAGCCGGTACGGTGTGGGTCAACGCCCACGTGCTGCTCGACCCGGCGATGCCGTTCGGTGGCGTCAAGCAATCGGGCATGGGCCGTGAGTTTGGCCGTGCGGTGATCGAGGCTTACACCGAGCTCAAGTCGGTGTGCATCGCTCATTGATGCAGCGACCGCCTGCCGCGTGATCGAGCATCACGCGGCAGGCGATCTCGCCAGTTCAATCCCGGCAGCACCCAGCCGCTTGAGAATTTCAAACAGCAGTTCGCTTTTGATCGCGCCGACCGTGCGTGGGCTGCCGACATAACCGGTGATGGTCAATGTGATGCCTTCGGGTTTCAGCTGACTGAAGCGCAGGAACGGTGCCGGTTTGTCCAGGATCGATTCGTGTTCGGTGTAGGTGTCCATCAGCAGGTTCTGCACCAGCTCCGGATCGATGTTCAGCGGGAACATCAGTTCGAGTATCACCACGCCCTGGGCGCTGCCGCCGAGGGTGACGTTGCGCAGGTTCTGGGAAATCAGGTGGGAGTTGGGCACGATCATGATCGAGCGGTCGGCCAGTTGTATTTCCGTGGCCCGCACGTTGATCCGGCGAATGTCGCCTTCGACGCCGCTGATGCTGATCAGGTCGCCGACCTTCACCGGGCGCTCGGTGAGCAGGATCAGGCCGGAGATGAAATTCTTCACGATCTCCTGAAGGCCAAAGCCGATACCCACTGACAGGGCACTGACGATCCAGGCCAGGTTGGTCCACTTGATCCCCAGCGACGCCAGTGTGAGCAGGACGACGGACACATAGCCGATGTTGGCAAACAGGGTGCTCAACGAGGCGCACATGCCCGGGGCCATCTCGGTTTTCGGCAGGAACTCGTTATCCAGCCAGCGGCGCAGCGTGCGTATCAGGTAGACACCGATCATCAGTGTCAGGAGGGCATGCATCAAATTGTCCGGGACGATGTTCAGCTTGCGCAGCCCTTCACCACCGAGAATGGCCACGGTGCCGGTGACCAGTTGCCCGAGCGTCGTCCCCACGCCGCCGACAAACAGGGCAATGATGCCGATCAGCATCAGGATGGCGCGGCCGGCCCCGGACATGACGGTGCAGATCTGCTCCAGGCGTGGATTGCCGATGCCCAGCAGTTGTTTGATCGCCTTGCCGGTGGGTTGCCGGGGTGAAAAAACGTAGTCGCAGGTGTCCTGGTAGACCTGTGCGAGCAGGTAGAAGCCGGCGAAGATGATGAATATCCAGACCAGTTCATAGGTGATGAACCGGGCCATCGTCACGTAGCCGATCAGCAGGGCGAACAGGGACACCACCACGGCAGCGCCGGTGAAGGTGTAAATCAGACCGGCGAAGGTGGTGACACCTTCGGGATTTTCTCCGGCCGCTATCAGGTCGCGGCGAGTCTTGTTGACGCGCAACAGCAGCGCACCGATCACCAGTGCCACGACCAAGGCCACGATGCCCCGACCGAACAACACCACTTCGGCGCTCATGCCGGTGACATTGCTCATCTGTACCAGGGTTACCAGCACCAGCAGCAGGCTGGCCAGCAACCGCGGATAGGGCTCCATCGCCAGCGCCACCCGATCGGCAATATCGGGCAGGCGCCATGAAGGATGTTTGGTCGACAACAACGCGCGACTCAGCCCGGTGATCAGCACGCAGGTATAGGCCAGCTTTTCCAGATATTGGGCCAGGTCGTCCAGTTGGGGGGGGTAGGGCAGTTGTCGGGTCCCGGCAAAATGCAGCAGTTGCAGGGCGATGCCGGCGGTCAGCAGCGTCGCCATCACCGACGCCAGCGCAAGGGAGCTGCGCCGCAGCCGGCCTGCAGGCATTCGATGAAAGCACAGCCACGCCAGGACTCGGCCGGCGAGGTTTCGCCCCACGGTCCAGATGGCCAGGGCCAGCAACAGCAGGGCGGCCGTGATCCCGCGTTGTCCGGGTTGCCAGGCGGCCCGGTGCGTGACCTCGAGTTGCTCGATGAGGGCGCTGAAACGTTGGCGGTCCTCGATTGGAAGATCGAACAATGGCGACCAGAAACCCGGGTTCAGGATACTGCTGGTCTGCTGGGTCACCTCCGCTTCCAGCAGACTGCGGCGAATGCTGCCAATCTGGGTGATCAACTCGGCGGCACTTGTTTTAAGCGCGGCCAGGGTTTTGAGTTGGCTATCGATCTTGTTTTTTTGCTCGCTGAGGGCGTCTCGTTGAGAGGTAATGGCAGTCGTCACCTGTGCGTTCTCGTCGAGCGGCACTGGCCCCAGCACGTTCAGTTGCGCCTGCAATTGCGCCTGTCCAGGCAGCAGTGATGTGGACAGGCGTTCAATCTCCTGAATCAGTACTTGCATCTGGTCCTGTGAGTTTTCCAGCTGGGTGTGATTGGTGGCCTGGGAAACCTGCTGCTTGAGGCTGTTGAGCTGGTTTTGCACCTCCAGCAATTCGCCGTCGGAGATGCTGATGATCGGGGCTGCGGGAGCGGGAGCGGGGGCGGGGGCAAGAGCAGGAGCAGGAGCAGGAGCGTCGGCCATGTCCCCCGCCAACAGCCATCCCGGGCTTGCCGCCAGAACCGTGAAGGCGACGTAGATCATTGACTTCAAGACATTGCACATCGGCGAGCTCGACGGGTTGTTAGTCACATAGCCAATGAGGTTAGGTCAAGACACGCATCCTAGAGCATTGTTTTGTCGCAAGTGCCGCGGGTGGTTTTCGCCTGGGCGCTACTCATGCTGTTGTCGCGCCGGGAAAAACAGTTCGAAGCAGGTGATGCCGTCGCTACTGCTGACGTGGCAGGCACCGTTGTGCAGTTGCATGATCGTCGCCACGATCGACAGGCCCAGGCCATTGGATTGGGCCGAGCGTTCGCGGGACTCGTCGACCCGGTAGAAGCGTTCGAACAGCCGTGGCAGATGCCGGGCCGGGATGGTCGGGCCGTGGTTGCGCACTTGCACCTGGATGCCGTCGGCGGTCGGGCTGGCGTGGATGCACAGCTCGGAATGCGGCGCACCGTACTTGATTGCGTTGGCGCACAGGTTGGCCAATGCGCGGCGCAGCAGCATCGGCTCGGCCCAGATCAAGCCGCTGCCCCGGGCATCGATGCAGATGCCAACGTCGGTCGCCGGGCCTTCGAAATAATCGGCCATGCGTTGCATTTCGTCGGCGGCATCCAGCTCCTGACGCTGGCGCAGGGCACTGCGCGGATCGGTGCGGGCCAGGAACAGCATGTTGTCGAGCATGCGCGCCAGGCGCTCGAGTTCTTCGACATTCGAGGCCAACAGCTGCTGATAGGCCTCGGTGCTGCGGTTCTGCTGCAAGGCCACCTGGGTTTCGCCGAGCAGGTTGTTGATCGGCGTGCGCAGTTCGTGGGCCATGTCGGTCGACACCTGGCCCAGCTGGATGAAGCCTTTGTCCAGCCGGTCGAGCATGGCGTTGAAGGCGTCGATCATGGGCAACAGTTCCAGGGGCGCGCCCTGGCTGTCGAGACGCTCATTGAGGTTGCCAACGTCGATGCTCTGGGTGTGGCGGGCCAGGCGTCGCACGGGCAGCAGGCCGCGATGCACCAGCACATAACCGGACAGCGCCAGCAGGATCGCCGCGACGCTGGCGAACAGGTACACATTGAGCCGGTAATCGGCGAGTACGGCGGTGCGCTCGGTCATCAGGCGCCCGGTCACCACTTGCAGGCTGCCCAGGTCACCGGAGTCGATGGTCGCCGCCAGGGCGGAAAACGGCACGCCGTTGACGTTGGGCAAATGCTGCACGTCGCTCAAGGTCAGTCGATGATCCATGGCCACCGGGCTCAGCACCGGCATCTTCAGGTTGCCCGGGTTGACCACCAGCAACGGCGGCTGGCCAGGGGTGCCGATGGTCAGCAGGGCCTCGCGGTTGCCCATCATGTTCTGGAACAGCGCCGGCTTGGCCTTGATCAGGTCCAGGGTATTGCTGTCATTGAGGAAGGTACGCAACTGGTCGATGCGGGTGATCAGGGCAATGTCGTCGCGATGGATCAGCTCGCGCTCCAGGTCGCGGTACAGCGCCACGCCCAGCAACGCCAGCGAGACAAACGCCAGCAAAGCAAACACCAGCGCCAGGCGCAGGGTCAGGGAGTGGCTGAGGCGGGAGGCGGATTGCAGCGGCGTCATCACATTCATGGTTGCATTCAGGGTTGAGTGTCGAAGCGATAGCCGATGCCGCGCACGCTGTGGATCAACTTGAGCGGGAACGGATCATCGATTTTCAGGCGCAGGCGGCGCACCGCGACATCGACGACATTGGTGTCGCTGTCGAAATTCATGTCCCAGACCCGGGAGGCGATCATCGAGCGTGACAGCACCTCGCCCTGATGCGTGGCGAACAGGTGCAGCAGGGCGAACTCCTTGTTGGTCAGGGTGATGCGGTTGCCGGCGCGGCTGACGCGGCGCTTGAGCACGTCGATCTGCAGGTCGTCGACGTGCAAGTGTTCTTCTTCCCGGGTAGGGCCGCGCCGGGTCAGGGTGCGCAGGCGTGCCACCAGTTCGGCGAAGGAAAACGGCTTGATCAGGTAATCGTCGGCGCCAAGTTCGAGGCCTTTGATGCGGTCGGCGATGTCATCCCGGGCGGTGAGGAACAGCACCGGTGTATCGGCTTCCTTGCGCAAGCGGCGCAGGACTTCCCAGCCATCCATCTTCGGCATCATGACATCCAGCACGATCACGTCGAAGTCGTGTTCCAGGGCCAGGTGCAAACCATCGACGCCGTCCCGCGCCAGGTTCACGGTGTATCCGAGCTCCTGCAGGCCGTTGAGCAGGTAATTGCCGGCCTTGGGTTCGTCTTCGACTACGAGGATGTTCATGCAAACCTGCCTGATCCGGTCGGGCTACAGGGGCGAGCCAGTGGCGAAAGTGTAGCCCGGTCGGCGCTGAATACAGGCATCCGCTCAGTTCTCACCAAGGCAACCCACGCCCTGGACCTGGTAGTCCAGCTGGTGCTCGCGGCCCTGGTGGTCGAGGTAGTTGAGCTGCGCGGGAACGATGCCGCACTGACCGTTGAGGTCGGTCATGGACAGCACTTTGGCCACGTCCATGTGCACATAAAAACCGGTTTTGTCGTGGATGACCGGCGAGGTGGGCTGGGTGGCGGCAAACGCCGAACCGGTGGCGAGCAGGGCGGCAAAACCCGCGATCAACATTTTCATGACGAATCTCTCTCTACAAGGGCAGGGTGGCTGCCGGTGGTTGGCCTGACAGTGAGTTCAGGCTAACGAAGTGATCCGGACAGCCGACCAACAGCTTGATGACAAAGTTGTAATGAATGGATGGTCGGAACGCCACAAACCCTGTGGGAGCGGGCTTGCTCGCGAAGGCGGCGTATCAGCCAACATCAATGTTGAATGTGATGGCCTCTTCGCGAGCAAGCCCGCTCCCACAGGGGGATTGCGGCGCTAGAGGCAGGTGGTTTCAGCAAAACAGATCAACCCACGGATCCATGGCCTAAGCTTGTTTGCAGGCCCATGTTCATCGCACACATCGATGGGCAAGCGGCACCCATAAAAACAATGCAATCAGGAGATGCCCATGTCCGCTTGGATCCGTCGTTTCAGTCGCTGCATGGCCGCCGGTTTGACCGCTGCCGTGCTTGTCGCACCGGCCTTCGCGCTGGATACCGTGAAATTCATGGCCCCGGGTTCCGTGGGCGGTGGTTACGACCAGACCGCCCGGGTGCTGGGCAAGGCCATGGTCGAGGCCAATACGGCCAAGTCCGTGACCTTCGAGAACAAGGGCGGGGCGGGCGGGACCCTGGGGCTGGCGCAATTTGCCAACAGCACCAAGGGTGACCCGAACGCATTGCTGGTGGTCGGCGCGATCATGGTCGCGGGCATCGAACAGAACAAACCGCAGATCAGCCTGAAGGATGTGACGCCGATTGCCCGGCTGTTCACCGAATACAACGTGATCGCCGTGCGCAAGGAGTCTGAATTCAAGACCCTTGATGACCTGATCAAGGCCTTCAAGGCCAAGCCAACGAGCATCACCTGGGGCGGCGGCTCCAAGGGTTCGGTGGATCACATCGGCATCGCCGAGCTGGCCGGCAAGCTGGACGTGCCGGTCAACAAGGTCAACTACGTGGCCTTTGGTGGCGGTGGCGAGGTGGTTGCCCAGGCGCTGGGCGGCCAGCTCAAGGTGATCACCGGCGGTTACGCCGAGCTGGGCCAATACATCAAGACCGGTCAGTTCCGTGTCCTGGGCATCGGCGCGCCGGAGCGGGTTCCCGGCATTGATGCACCGACCCTCAAGGAGAGCGGCTATGACGTGACGATCGGCAACTGGCGCGGCGTTTACGGTGCAGCGGGCCTCACCCCACAGCAGCGTAAAGAGGTGATCGACGCAGTCGTGGCCGCCAGCAATAGCAAGGTCTGGCAGGACAATATCCAGGCCAACGCCTGGACGCCCAGCGTGCTGACCGGCGATGAGTTCGGTAAATTCGTCGAGGAAGAACACGTGCGGTTGCGCGCCATGCTGGTCAAGGTCGGGCTGCTTTGATATGGCCACACAGCGCGCAGTGGTGCCGACGCAATTGGCGGTCGGCATCGGCCTGATCGCCATCAGCGTCGTATTGGCGATTGGCGCCTACCGGTTTCCGCCCGAAATGGGCTTCGTGATCCTCCCGGCGTACGTCTACCCCTATGTCGTGGCGGCGTTTCTGGGAGCAGTGGGGCTGCTGCTGGGGTATCAGGCCGTCAGTGGCGGCTTTCGCGAGCTGGATAACGACTCCGCCACGGTGCCCGGTGGAAAAACCGGTGCGGCGTGGGTGACGGCGGGGCTTGTCGGGGTGGCGGTGCTGATCCACCTGATCGGTTTCGTGCTGGCCGCCGGGTTGCTGTTTGTCTGTTCGGCGCGGGGTTTCGGCAGCCGTCATCCCGTGCGGGACCTGGCTATCGGCATTGCCTTGACCTTGCCGATCTACTGGCTGTTCAACGCCGGGCTGGGGGTTTCCCTGCCGTCGCTGATCAACATCTGGCTTTGAAAGGAGATCGACACCGTGGACATTCTTTCAAGCCTGGCGATGGGTTTTGCCGCGGCGCTGACACCGATCAATCTGATGTGGGGGTTCATCGGCTGCCTGCTCGGCACCGCCATCGGCGTGCTGCCGGGGATCGGTCCGGCGCTGACGGTGGCCCTGCTGTTGCCGATCACCGCCAAGGTTGACCCCACTGGTGCGCTGATCATGTTCGCCGGTATCTATTACGGCGCGCAGTTCGGTGGCTCCACCACCTCGATCCTGCTCAACACGCCCGGTGAGTCTTCGTCGATGGTCACGGCGCTGGAAGGCAACCTGATGGCGCGCAACGGCCGGGCCGGACCTGCGCTGGCAACAGCGGCGATCGGCTCGTTCGTCGCCGGCACCTTCGCCACGATTTTGCTGACGTTGTTTGCGCCCATCGTGGCCAGGCTGGCCCTGAATTTCGGTCCGACCGAATATTTCGCGATCCTGGTGCTGTCGTTCACCACCGTGTCGGCGGTGCTCGGCGCTTCGATGCTGCGCGGGTTTGCCTCGCTGGGCGTCGGACTGACCATCGGTTTGATCGGCCTGGACTCGACCTCGGGTATTGCCCGCTACACCCTCGGCGTGCCGGAACTGGTGGACGGTATCGAGGTGGTACTGGTGGCGGTCGGTTTGTTCGCGGTGGGCGAGGCCTTGTATAGCCTGCTCTATCAAAAGGAATCAAACGAAGGACGGCATCGCCTGACCTCGTTGTGGATGACCCGCGCCGACTGGAAGCGCTCGGTGCCGGCGTGGTTACGGGGCACGCTGATCGGTTTTCCGTTTGGTTCGATTCCGGCCGGTGGCGCCGAGATTCCGACCTTTCTGTCCTATTCCACCGAACGCAAACTCAGCAAGTACCCCAAGGAGTTTTCCGCCAACAAGGGCGAGGGCGCCATCGAAGGCGTCGCCGGCCCGGAAGCGGCCAACAACGCCAGCGCGACCGGATCCCTCGTACCGTTGCTGACCCTGGGCATCCCGACGTCCGCCACCGCTGCAATCCTGTTGGCGGCGTTCCAGAACTACAACCTGCAACCGGGGCCGATGCTGTTCGAAACCTCCGCCGAGCTGGTCTGGACGCTGGTGGCCTCGCTGTACATCGGCAACGCGATTCTGCTGGTGTTGAACCTGCCGCTGGTGGGGTTGTGGGTCAAACTGCTGCAAATCCCCCGGCCGTACCTGAACGCCGGCATCCTGGTCTTCGCCACCATCGGCGTGTATGGCATGCGCCACTCATCCTTCGACCTGATCCTGATGTTGGCGATTGGCTGGGGCGGGGTGTTGATGCGGCGGTTCGACTTCCCCGTCGCCCCGGTGATCGTCGGCATGCTGCTGGGGCCGATGGCCGAGAAACAACTGCGCAACGCCTTGTCCATTAGCGAAGGCGACTGGACGGTGTTCCTCACGCAACCGATCTCGGCGTTCTTCCTCGCCCTGACGCTGCTGGTGCTGTTGGTGCCCCATGTGTTGCATAAACGCGGCATCAAGTTGCATGAGGATGATTGAGTCCCACAGGGTCTTGCAGTGGACCAGGTGGAAAACCAATACCTGACTAACTCAGGCCAGCATCGACATCAACCCACCCTGACGATCCAGTTTGGCCAGGTCGTCAAAGCCGCCGATGTGCGCGTCGCCGATGAAGATCTGCGGCACGCTGCGTCGACCACTGCGGTTGAGCATTTCCTGCATTTTTCCGGGCTCGCGCTCGATATTGATCTCTTGCATCACCGCGCCTTTGCTCGCCAGCAAGGCTTTTGCGTTGCGGCAGTAAGGGCAGGTGTCGGTTGTGTATAGGGTCACGGTGTTCATGGTGGGTCCTCCGTCAATCCAGTCATTCAGGCATCGATGGCCGGGAAGTCGATATCGGTCAGCGCTGTGTTGTTCAGGTAGTTGGTCAATGTCTGCGAAGCCACATGGGCGATCACTTCGATGATTTTGCTGTCGTCGATGCCGGCGGCACGGGCAGCGGCGATCTGTTCGACGGTCAGGTGCCCACGGCTTTCGGTGATCTGGCGGGCGAGGGTGGCGAAGGCGTTTAGCTCGCCGTGTCGTGCGCTGAGGATGTCCTGCTTCGACAGTCCGGTCTTGCTGGCGAACAGTGTGTGAGCGGCCAGGCAGTAGTCGCAGCCGTTGACCTGCGAAGTGGCGAGGGACACCGCTTCTTTTTCCGTGGCGCTCAGGGACGTTTTGCCCAACGCTGCCGAGTTTTGCAGGTACGCGGCCAGCACCGCTGGGGCGTGAGCCAGGACTTTGAAGGTATTGGGCACAAAGCCGACTTTTTTCTGCACGGCTTCCAGCAGCGGGCGGGTGGCGTCGGTGGCGTGTTCCAGGCTGATCGGGGCAATGCGGGTCATGGTGATACTCCGTGGTGTGAAGCGCGGTATGCGCTGGGTACGGAGCTGATGTTAGGGCGTGAGTCTGGCGTAATGGGTGCGAATCGTCGATGATATGCGACAGATCGTCCAGAATAGCCTTCGGGAGCCCTGTCATGGATCGTTTGTCCACGTTGCTCACACACTTCGGCGTCAATGCCGGCACTTTCCATAGCGGTACGTTTTGCGGCACCGCCGCCTACGATGGCCAACAGACCAGCGGTCATTTGCACTTGCTTCAGGCGGGCGAGTTGCTGCTCAAGATGGGTGATCAGCCAGACCTGCAACTGACCGAGCCGACCCTGATCTTTTTCCCCCGGCCCTATCGTCATCGCCTGTTCGCGTCTGAAGCATCCGCCACGCAACTGGTCTGCGCGACCCTGGATTTCGACGGCGGAGCAGGCAATGCCCTGGCGGCGGCGCTACCGGATTACCTGGTGCTCAAACTCGATGAAATCCCGACCCTGGCCGGGACCCTGGAATGGCTGTTCAACGAGGCGTTCGACGGTACGTGCGGGCGCGAAGCGGTGATGGATCGCCTGTTCGAGTTGCTGGTGATTCTGTTGCTGCGGCACATCCTGAGCACCACTGGCCAGCAGCCGGGCATGATGGCCGGCCTCGCCGATGCGCGCCTGGCGCGCCCCCTGAGCCTGATGCATCAAACCCCGGCCAAGGCCTGGAGCGTGGCCGAACTCTCGGTCGCCGCCAACATGTCGCGAGCCAGTTTCGCCGAGCACTTTCGCCGGGTGGTCGGGCAGACGCCGGTGGATTATCTGGTGAGCTGGCGCATCAGCCTGGCGCAGAAACGCCTGCGCGAAGGTCGACCGATTGCGCTGATTGCCGAAGAGGTCGGTTACGAAAGCCCCTCGGCGCTGGCCCGGGCGTTTCGGCGCAAGACCGGGCTGAGTCCGCGGGAGTGGAAGGGCAACTGACCACCGCACCCCCCCTGTGGGAGCGGGCTTGCTCGCGAAAGCGGCATATCAGGCACCTATGCTGTCGACTGACACACCGCCTTCGCGAGCAAGCCCGCTCCCACAGGTACAGTGGTGGCTTCAGATGTGCATCAGAACTTGTAAGCCTGCCGTCCTACCAACAGCCATTTGCCGTCCTGCTTTTGCCAGATCTGGAAGTTTTCGATTTCCGTCGGCACCACCTCAGTGCCTTTGAGTGCTTGCGCCGAGAAGTGGTGACGGACCAGTGCGACATCGCCGGAGACGGTTATGGTCTGGTTCTGCATCTCAAGGGTCTTGAACGCGCTTTTGCCGGTTTCGATGTCGGCGATGAAGGCCTTCTTGTCCTGGATCTTGCCGCTGGAATGCCCGTAGGTCAGGTTCTCGGCGGTCAAGGCGTTCAGTTCCGGGATGTCCTTGTGCAGCATGGCCTGGGTCAGGTGGTCGACCGCCTGGGCCACGTCCTTGTCTACGGCAGCCGGGGTGGCGGCGACGTAGCCGCTGAACAGGCACAGAAAACCGATCAGCACTTTTGCTTTTTTCATGGGTGTTTCCTTGTTGTTGTAGGGGTAGCGCGATGACTGGACGATCATTCATCAGTCATCGTACAACCTAGCATGCATTGGAGGAAAAAAGCGAACTTGCCTGGCACCCTTGCCTCGAAGTTAAAAGGGCGATGCCCTGACTTCGAGGTATTGCGCCATGCAGCCTGACCCGCGTTTCCGGCTCGACCTGACGTTGCTCCTGGTGTTCGTGCTGATTGTCGTGGTGTCGGGTTTTTCTCCCCGCAGCCGGGTGGACTGGGCGCTGGAAAACCTGCTGGTGCTGTTGCTGGTGGGGGCGTTGGTGGCGGTTGCTCGGCGGTTCCGCTTGTCGGCGACGTCCATCACGCTGGTGTTTGCGTTTCTGTGCGTGCATGAACTGGGTGCCCACTACACCTATTCCCTGGTGCCTTACGATCATTGGTCTTCGGCGTGGTTGGGCTTCAGTTTCGACCGGGCGACAGGTACGCACCGCAATCACTACGACCGACTGGTGCATCTGAGCTACGGGCTGCTGCTGGTTTATCCGGTTCGTGAAGTGCTGTGGCGGCTGACGCCGTTGCGCGGGTTCTGGCTGTTTTTCGTGACCCTGAACATCATGCTGTCGACATCCGCCGTATACGAACTGGTGGAATGGATCGGCGGTGCTTTCCTGGGTAAAGACACGGCGAAGGCCTTCGTCGGCGCGCAAAACGATCCGTGGGATTCGCAAAAGGACATGGCCATCGCGGTTGCCGGTGCGTTTGTCAGCCTGTTGCTGGTGTCCGTGCGCGGCATGGCGCAAAAGCAAGCGATGACGACTGCAAGGTGATCGGGCGGACGGTTTCGGCGGGGCAGCTGTCGCGGTCGGTGGATCGGTTTCGGTTTTGAGGTGGGTGTACTGATCAGGCGATTTTCGGCGGTTATGACGGCCTCTTCGCGAGCAAGCCCGCTCCCACATTCGACGGTGTTCTTCCAGGAGAGCGCGGTCAACTGTGGGAGCGGGCTTGCTCGCGAAGGCGGCAGTCCATACAACACAAAACGACGGCCTAAAGATACTTGTCCGTCACAGCCCCCTCCGAAGCACTGGACACCGTCTTCGCATACTTGGCCAGCACCCCGCGCTTGTATTTCGATTCCGGGCGAACCCAGCGGCTCTTGCGCTCGGCCAGGTCCGCGACAGACACATCAACGGTAATCTGCCGGGTTTCAGCATCGATGATGATCCTGTCGCCATTCTCGACCAGCGCAATCGGCCCGCCTTCAAAGGCTTCCGGCGTGATATGCCCGACCACAAACCCGTGGGAGCCGCCGGAAAAACGCCCGTCGGTGATCAGCGCCACCTCCTTGCCGAGGCCCTTGCCCATGACCGCCGATGTCGGTGAGAGCATTTCGCGCATGCCCGGGCCGCCCTTGGGCCCTTCGTAACGGATCACGATCACCTCGCCGGGCTGCACTTCGCCATTGAGAATGCCGGCCAGCGCGCCTTCCTCGCCGTGATAGACCCGGGCCGTGCCTTCGAAGCGCAGGCCTTCCTTGCCGGTGATCTTGGCCACGGCCCCGTTGGGCGAGAGGTTGCCACGCAGAATGACCAGGTGAGAGTCTTTTTTGATCGGCTGGTCGAAAGGCCGGATCACGTCCTGGCCGGCCGGGTAGTCGGGCACGCTGGCGAGGTTTTCCGCCAGGGTCTGGCCGGTGACGGTCAGCACATCGCCGTGCAGCATGCCGGCATCGAGCATGCGCTTCATCAGCGGTTGAATGCCGCCGATGGCCACCAACTCGCTCATCATGTATTGACCGCTGGGGCGCAGGTCGGCGACCACCGGGGAAACCTTGCCCAGCTCGACGAAGTCATCCAGGGTCAGCTCGACATCCACCGCATTGGCCATGGCCAGCAGATGCAGCACGGCGTTGGTCGAGCCGGCGAGGGCGATCACCACGCGAATGGCGTTCTCGAAGGCTTTGCGGGTCATGATGTCGCGAGGCTTGAGGTCGAGCTTGAGCAGCTCCATCACCTGCTGGCCGGCGCGGAAGCTGTCCGAAGCCTTTTCGCCGCCAATGGCGTCCTGGGAGCTGGAACCGGGCAGGCTCATGCCCAAGGCTTCAATGGCCGAGGCCATGGTGTTGGCGGTGTACATGCCGCCACAGGAACCGGGGCCGGGAATCGCCACTTCCTCGATCTGCTTGACCTGAATCTCGCTGATATCGCCCCGCGCGTGCTGGCCCACGGCCTCGAACACGGAAATGATGTCGGTGTGGCCGGCACCCGGCTGGATGGTGCCGCCATAGACAAAGATCGACGGGCGATTCAGCCGCGCCATGCCGATCAGGCAGCCCGGCATGTTCTTGTCGCAGCCGCCAATGGTCACCAGGCCGTCGAAACCTTCGCAACCGGTGACCACTTCAATGGAGTCGGCGATCACCTCGCGGGACACCAGCGAATACTTCATGCCTTCGGTGCCGTTGGCGATGCCGTCGGAAATGGTGATGGTGTTGAAGATCACGCCCTTGGCACCGGCCGCGTTCGCGCCTTTTTCAGCTTCGAGCGCCAGCTTGTCGATGTGCATGTTGCAGGGCGTGACCATGGCCCAGGTCGAGGCGATGCCGATCTGCGGCTTGGTGAAGTCTGCATCGGTAAAGCCCACGGCCCGCAACATGGCGCGTGCCGGTGCGGCCTCCACGCCGTCGATCACTTGAGAGGAGTACTTGCGCAGATCGTCTTTATCGCTCATGACTGCTCCTATCGCTCATGGCTGTTCCTCACACACTCGTCAAGAAAAACAGGATGAGTATAGAAGGCCGGGCGCCCGGGCCCGGACTAACCGGTCGGGAACAGACGCGCGGGTAAGCCTTGTCGTGATATTCTTCGCAACAACTTGGTTTGACCTGTTCAGTTTGCGTGTCCTTCAGACGTGCCGACGGAATCACTGTCGCTCAAGTAGCTGAAGCCAATAAAGATAAGAAGTCAGTTCAGAAGGGACATTAAAGTGGGGTCGATGCGGTTCATCGGCCTTGTGTGCCCACCCTGCAATCCTTGAGTGCCGCACCCGTGACTGCCGTGAAACATGGGGCTGTGCGCGTGAGGATGGAAGGGCGGATGGCGTTTTATCATAGGTGCTACAGATGTTTAAGAAAGTGAACACGGCCCTGCTGGGGCTGGCTTTGTCCATGGGGATGTCTGCCGTCCACGCGGAAGAGGCCAAGAAAGTCGATGTGCTGCTGATCGGCGGCGGCATCATGAGCGCGACCCTGGGTGTTTGGCTCAACGAGCTGGAACCAGGCACCTCGATGCAAATGATCGAGCGCCTCGACGGCGTCGCCCAGGAAAGCTCCAACGGCTGGAACAACGCCGGTACCGGTCACTCCGCCCTGGCCGAGCTGAACTACACCCCGGAAGACGAGAACGGCAAGGTTTCGATCCCGAAGGCCGTTGAAATCAACGAAGCGTTCCAGATCTCCCGTCAGTTCTGGGCCTGGCAGGTTCAGCAAGGCGTGCTGAAGAACCCGCGTTCGTTCATCAACTCCACGCCGCACATGAGCTTCGTGTGGGGCGATGACAACATCAAGTTCCTGAAAAAACGCTACGAAGCCCTGCAGGCGAGCCCGCTGTTCGCCGGCATGCAGTACTCCGAAGACCCGGCTGTGATCAAGCAGTGGGTACCGCTGATGATGGAAGGGCGTGACCCGAGCCAGAAGATCGCGGCCACCTGGAGCCCGCTCGGCACCGACGTGAACTTCGGCGAAATCACCCGCCAGTTCGTTGCACACCTGCAAACCACGCCGAAGTTCGACTTGAAGCTGTCCAGCGAAGTACAGGACATCACCAGGAACGAAGACGGCAGCTGGCGTGTCAGCTACAAGAACCTCAAAGACGGTAGCAAGACCGAAACCGACGCGAAATTCGTGTTCATCGGCGCCGGCGGCGGTGCCCTGCACCTGCTGCAGAAGTCCGGCATTCCTGAAGCCAAGGAATACGCCGGCTTCCCGGTAGGCGGCTCGTTCCTGGTGACCGAGAACCCGACCATCGCCGAGCAACACCTGGCCAAGGCCTACGGCAAAGCCTCCGTTGGCGCTCCGCCGATGTCGGTTCCGCACCTGGACACCCGCGTGCTGGACGGCAAGCGCGTGATCCTGTTTGGCCCGTTCGCGACCTTCAGCACCAAGTTCCTGAAAGAAGGTTCGTACCTGGACCTGCTGACCACCACGACCACCCACAACGTGTGGCCAATGACCAAGGTCGGCATCAAGGAATACCCGCTGGTCGAGTACCTGGCAGGCCAGCTGATGCTGTCTGACGAAGACCGCCTCAACGCCCTGAAGGAATACTTCCCGAACGCCAAGGCTGAAGACTGGCGCCTGTGGCAAGCCGGCCAGCGCGTGCAGATCATCAAGCGTGACGAAGCCGCCGGTGGCGTGCTGAAACTGGGCACCGAGATCGTCGCTTCGCAAGACGGTAGCATCGCCGGCCTGCTGGGCGCCTCCCCAGGCGCATCGACCGCCGCACCGATCATGCTGACCGTGCTGCAGAAAGTCTTCAAGGACAAGGTCGCGACCCCGGCCTGGCAGGAAAAACTGCATCAGATCGTACCGAGCTACGGCACCCAGCTGAACGCCAGCCCTGAGAAGGTTGCTGAGGAGTGGGCCTACACCGCCAAGGTGCTGGAGCTGACTCCGCCACCCGCGGTGATCGCGCCGGCTGTGAAGCCAGTGACTGTCGATACGGATGCTAAGGCACCGAAGGCTAGTGCTGCGAGTGATATGGCTCTGTAACTAGACGCCCAATCAAAAAAAGCCCACTGAACCGGCGACGGTCAGTGGGTTTTTTTGTGGGTGATGGCACAGGCAACGCTTTGAACCCGGAGTGTCTACGCCGGCGTTGACAGGAGTTCCTGTCATCAATTGTCAAGTCGCTGACGCTCAATGAGAAGCGACCAGCTTGCAGGTGACGATACTGGTTTTTTCGGCATCCAGTCACACGGAACCGTGAGCCCGATACCTCACCGTCTTGGGGGACCTGTAGGAGCGAGCTAGCTCGCGATGGTCGTTAACATTTACGCGTGTTTACAGGTTGAACGCAGCGCTCTTGAGTCCATCGTCGGAACGCCGCCCGGAGCAAGCTCGCTCCTACAAAAAAGCAGTGCGCCCGGGTGGGGGACAATCAGTTGCATCTCAATAAAACAATCATAGAGAGCGCAGAATGAAGTTCAGTTTTGTAGACAGCAGCAAACCGACCCGCCGGCGGGTTCTACGCGATGCTTTCACTCTGGCTTTGGCGGCCTCGCCGCTGGCAAGCCTGGCCAGGGCCGCCGCCGAATCCGGGGCGGCCGATGAGGCTGCCGAGGAAGTGACCTTTGCCGCGGGCCCACGACCGTTGGTGCAATACCCGCAAAAACGTCCGTTGACCCTGGTGACCACTCGGCCGCCGCATCTGGAGACGCCGTTCCCCGTCTTCAACGAAGGGCCGATCACGCCCAATGACGCCTTTTTCGTGCGTTACCACCTGGCCAATTTTCCGACCAGCATCGATCCCGACAGCTACCGCCTGACGATCAAGGGCTCGGTCGACACGCCGCTGTCGCTTTCCCTTGCCGAGCTCAAGGCCCTTGCCGAACCGGTTGAAGTGGTGGCCGTGAATCAGTGTTCGGGCAACAGCCGTGGCTTCTCGATGCCCCGCGTGTTCGGTGCTCAGTTGGGCAATGGCTCCATGGGCAATGCGCGCTGGGTGGGGGTACCGCTCAAGGCTGTGCTGGAAAAGGCCGGTGTGAAAGCCGAGGCCCGGCAAGTGACTTTCCGTGGGCTGGATAAACCCGTGCTGCCAGGCACGCCGGAGTTCATCAAGGCGCTGGACATCAGCCATGCCATGGACGGCGAGCCGATGATCGCCTGGTCGATGAATGGCACCGACCTGCCATTTCTCAACGGTTACCCGATTCGCCTGGTGGTGCCAGGCTATTTCGGCACCTACTGGGTCAAGCACCTGAGTGAGATCGAAGTGGTCGACCATACCTACGACGGTTTCTTCATGGCCAAGGGTTACCGGGTTCCGGATAACGATTGCTTCTGCATTGCCCCCGGCACCACGGCGTCGAAAACCCTGCCGATTTCAAAATTGCCGGTGCGCAGTTTCATCACCAGCGTTAAACACGGCGATGTAGTGCCGCTGAACAAAAGCCTGGTGCTCAAGGGCATCGCGTTCGACGGGGGCGTTGGGGTCAACAAGGTGGAGGTGTCGATCGACGGCGGAAAAACCTGGCGCGAAACCACGCTCGGGCAGGACCTTGGCCGTTACTCCTTCCGTGAGTGGACACTGCCGATCAGCTTTACCAGCAAGGGCGCCACGCAGTTGATGGTGCGAGCCAGCAACAGTGCCGGCGAGACACAGCCGCTGCAAGCCGACTGGAACCCTGCTGGCTACCGCCGCCACGTCGTCGAAACCACCCACGTGACCGTTGCCTGAGGAGGGCCGTATGAAGCTTGTGAAATGCATGACCGCCTTGCTCTGCGCGGCTCAGGTTTGTCTGGCGACCCTGGCTGGCGCCGCGCCGCTGTCCATCACGCTGCCGCCTGAAACGGCTGCGTTCAAGCCCAGCACGATGCCTGGCTACGCTTTGGCGCAGCAGAAGTGTTCCGTCTGCCATTCGGCCGATTACATCAACTTCCAGCCGCCAGGCCTGAGCCTGGCGCAGTGGACCGCCGAAGCGGGCAAGATGCAGCACGTGTACGGCGCTCCGATCAGCGACCAGGATGTGAGTGTGATCGGCGCTTACCTGGCGGTGACCTACGGCAGTGCGAAGGCCAATGATGCCGATGTTCAGGCTGCCTCGAACGCTCCGGCGACCCAACCCCCGGCGGTGGCTGTGGCAAAAATCGACGCCAAGGCCTTGCTGCAGAACAACGCCTGCCTGTCCTGCCACGCGATCGATCACAAGGTGGTAGGCCCGGCCTATCACGATGTGGCGGCCAAATATGCCAAGGACCCGCAGGCCATGGACCGGTTGATGGCCAGCATCCAGCACGGCGGCAGCGGCAAATGGGGGGATGTGCCCATGCCACCGTTCGCGCAGTTGAGCGCGGACGACCTGAAGAGCCTGGCGACTTTTATCCTGCAGCAGTGAGCCAGTATCAGCCTGATGCGAAAAGCCCACTGAACCCGCTCCGGTCAGTGGGCTTTTTTGTAAGCGCCACGCGGCCCTTGGCAGTCTGTGATTGAGTTGCTCCGTGCAATCGACCGCGATGACTTTTCGATCCTTGGTGCGCAGATCCTGGTCAAATCAAGGGTTTTGTAATCTATCGCTGCCTGACGCCCTCGAACGAACCTGTGCGCACCTCGCCGCTGCGGATGTAGCGGGCGATCAGCACACCCCCGGGTGAGCTGATCGAATTCGCCAGGGTGAAGGCCGATGCCTGTGCGTTGTCGTCGAACAGGCGCTTGCCACGCCCCAGCAGGATGGGATGAATCATCAGCCGCAACTCGTCCACCAGGCCGGCGGCAAGCAGTTGGCGTACCAGATCGCCGCTGCCCTGGGTCAGTAGCTGAGGACCGTCCTGGCGTTTAAGCGCGCTGATCGAGTCGACCAGGTTGCCCTCCAGCGCATGACTGTTGTGCCAGGCCAGCGAGTCGGCGCGATGGGTGGCCACATGTTTGGGGGCGGCGTTGAACAGGTCAGCGATGGTGTGGTGGGTTGAATCGGCCCGAATGTGCGGCCAATAGGCGGCGAAAATGTCGTAGGTACGACGCCCCAGCAGCAACTCGAATGGCTGCGAGAACAGGTCCTGTACGGCCTGGCCGGTGGTTTTGTCGGCGTAGGGCACGATCCAGCCACCGAAGCGGAATCCGCCACTGGAATCCTCTTCAGGCCCACCGGGCGCCTGCATGACGCCGTCCAGACTCACGAACGCGGCAACGGTCAGTGTGCGCATGCTGTTCTCCTGGTTGGTCCTGGTTCAAGAGTTTGAGTAGGGAAGTCTGCGGTCCCCTTGAGACCGCTCCCTGAAAGATAGTCGTTTCCATGTGCGACGAAAGTCGTATGGCGGTCTGCGCTGGCGAATGTTAGTGGGCATTTGTCTTGAAAGTGCAATTGCAAATTTGTATCATTCGTTATCAATTCAGCGAAGCAGGGAACGCCGCGCCAAAACAATAATAAGGTCAAGGCAATGCTCAAAATGCTTCTCGTGTACGGTCATCTGCTCGCTACGTGTATTGCCCTGGGGAGGGTGTTGCAGGCGGATCACAAGCTTTGGAGTTGGCGCAAGGAAATACTGGATCAGGCGAGGCTTGAATACCTCGATGAAACCCAGAAAATCGTCAGCCTCGCGCTGCTGGCCCTATGGGCAAGCGGACTGTTGCTGGTGCTTCAGGGGTATCTCAATGAAGGCGACGTGTATCTGCTCAATCAGAAACTCTGGGCCAAGGTGACGGTCGTCGTGCTGTTGAGCCTCAACGGTGCACTCTTGCATCGAGTCGGCTTCCCGCTGCTGCAAAAGGCTCCATTCGTCGCACTGCGCAGTGCGGGCCGTACGCGGCTCGCCTTGTTGGGTGCGCTTTCCATGAGTGGTTGGCTATTCGCCGCTTTCCTGGGGGTGGCTCGAGCCTGGAATCACGTGTTGCCTTACCTGCATGTGATGGGCGCATTCTCCGCATTCTCGTTACTGGCTTGTTGCGTGGCACTGGCAGTCGCCGGCAGGGCGGGCAGTGTCGGTGCGCAAAAATCCTCGGTACCGGGGTAGCGATCAACAGACCGTGTTTCATACCTGTAAACTCGGGCTGGCTTCATTGCGCGGGAAAAATTCCCGCGCATAAAATACAGGCGCAACTGTAAGTCTGACGGATTGCTCCCGTGCTGCTCCCGGATTGCAACGGGTATTGCGTTGGCACTGCTCGCGGTAAATTCATGGGATTATTTCCCACGCAGCTATACTGGGGTTGTCTACCCAGGAATTCGCTGAATGCAATCGTCTACGCTGCCCACCTCGCTCCTCAAGGCCTTGCGGCATGTCATGCAGCCGCTGGTGCGCCTGATGCTGCGCAAAGGCGTCACCTACCTGGTGTTTGCCGACCTGCTCAAGGAGGTTTTCGTCGAAGTGGCGGACCGTGAGTTCCGCCTGGGCGAGAAGGCTCCGACCGACAGCCGCATCAGCCTGCTCACCGGCGTGCATCGCAAGGATGTACGGCGCTTGCGCAATACGAGCGACCCGGCTGCTTCCACGCTTCCGGAAAACATCACGTTCGGTGCGCAACTGGTCAACGCCTGGGCCAAGGCGCCCTTTTGCAACGACGCCGGCCAGCCACTGCCACTGCCTCGATTGGCCAGTGTCGGCGGCGACCGCTCCTTTGACGCCTTGGTGGCGAAGGTCAGCACGGATATCAGGGCGCGGGTGGTGTTGGACGAGTGGCTGCGCCTGGGGGTTGTGCGCCTTGACGAACAAGATCTCGTGCACCTCGAAGCCCAGGCCTTCGTGCCACAAAAGGGCTTCGATGAGAAAACCGCTTACCTGGGCCATAACCTGCACGATCATGCCTGCGCTGCGGTACACAACCTGAGCAGCGAAGGACCGGCCTTTTTTGAACGCAGCGTGCACTATGACGCACTGTCCCCGATGAGCGTCGAGGCGTTGCGCGAGGCCGTTGCCAGCGAGGGAATGCAGGCCTTGTTGAGTTTCAATCGACTCGCCGCCGAACTGGAGTTCCGGGACCTGCCCAGCCTTGAACCACGTCAGCGCATCACGGTCGGTTTGTACTTCTACACTGAAGATTCCGATCCCAATTCGCCAAAAGCTCCTGAACCATGACCGTCAAATTGCGCCTGATTCGTGCAGTCGCCCTCGTTCTGGGCCTCGGGCTTGCGATTGCGTTGCAAGCCGCCCCAGCCTGTGTCAGCCAGAATGACACGGGCACCAGCGAAGTGCCGGTCATTCAGGCACCGGGGGGTACCGGCGGCACGGGCGCAGCGCCTGGCGGCATGGGCGGTACCGGCATCGACACCGACAACGGCGGGATCGGCGGTACCGGCGCACCGCTGAAAAAACGCCCTGGCGGCATTGGCGGCACCGGTGCCGTTGCAGGTGGAGTGGGTGGCACGGGCATCAGCGACGATAACGGAGGAATCGGTGGCACCGGCATTGTCGGCACCATCACCGGGTTTGCCTCGATCTGCGTCAATGGCGTGGAAGTGCACTTCAACAACAACGTTCCTGTCAGCGAGAACGGCATTGCCAGCTCCAGTACCCGCCTGGCGGTAGGCCAAGTGGTTGCCGTACAAGCGTTCAACTCCCGGCGAGGGCTGGAAGCCGGGCGCATTTCTATCCTGCACGCCTACGAAGGCCCTTTGACAGCCCTGCCGCGCGATTCCATGCCCATGCGCGTCATGGGGCAACCGGTACGCCTGGCCAAGGGTGCCCAGGTCGCTGCCGGTCTGCGTCCGGGTGATCCCGTACGGGTCAGCGGGCTACGCGATGCTCGTGGCGAAGTGGTGGCCAGTCGCATCGACCGGGCGCCCGGCCTCAAGGAGGCCAGTGCCATCGGCCCGGTGGATCGCAGCGGCTATCTTCAGGGGCTCAAACTCAGCAATCACCCAGGCCCGGCGCAGGAAATGCTGGTGCGCGGCCACTGGTCCGGTCGCGAGCTGGACGTGAGCCAAAGTCGCCCCGACCCGAGCCTGCCTTTCATTGGTCGGGTACACAATGCGGTGATCGAGGGCCTGGTACAGGGCCGGCAGGACCGCCATTTGGTGGTGGGCGGCTTTAATGTGACGCTGGCGCGCGACACCGTGTTTGTCGGTGTGCAGGCTTCGCAGCTGACGCTGGATCGACGTGTGCGGATCAACGGCGTGTTCACCGGCGCGCGGGAGGTGCAGGCAACGCGTATCGAATTGCCCCGCGAGCGCTCCGATTCGCCAGCCAGCAACCAGCACGGACGACTCGGCAGCAGTGAGCAAGACACCGACGACTCAAGTGGCTCGGGCAACTCGAGCGATTCGAGCGGCCCCAGCAGCTCCGGCAACTCTGGCAGTTCGGGGGATTCGGGTAACTCGGGCAGTGACAGGAGCGGCCGCTCCGAGAGCGAAGGCAGCGTTGTCAACGATACTCGCCACGGGGGCAGTGACAGTCATGGCGGTGGCGACAGGATAGAACGCGTGGATGTCGACGTGGATGTGGACAAGTCCGGCAAGTCAGAGCGTATCGAGAAGGTGGAGCAATCCGGCAAAGTCGAGAAAGTGGAGAGGGTAGAGAAGGTCGAGAAAGTCGAAAAGGTTGAACGTCCGGAGAAAGTCGAGAAAGTTGATCGACCAGAGAAGGTAGAGAAGGTTGATCGGCCAGAAAAAGTCGAGAAGGTAGAAAAAGTCGAAAAAGTTGAAAAAGTCGAGAAGGTTGAGCCGGTTGAAAAAATCGATCACTCCGGCAGGTCGGGTTAAACAGTGCAGCCATGATGCACTTGCGTCATAAGTAACTAGGCTGGGTAAGTCACGCAACAAAACCTGCGTGTGAACTTCGATGACGCCAGACACGAGGTGAACATGGACCCCAAGCGCATCCTGCTCGTCGGTTGGCTTGCCAGCCTGGCCTTGCCGGCCTTGGCCGATACCTTCACGACCTCGGTCGGAACCGACTACTCGCGGGGCGACTATGGCACCGGTACTACGTCCGAAACCTGGTACGTCCCGCTGGTGGGCAAGTACGAAACCGGTCCCATGACCTACAAGCTCACTGTGCCCTGGCTACGCATCACCAATCCTTCGGTCGGCCCTGACGGCGAGCCGTTGCCCGGCGGCTGTGGCAAGGTGGAAAGCGGTCTGGGCGACACCGTTGCCGGTGCTGACTATGCCGTGCTTGACGGCAGCGTTGGCGGGCTGTTCGTGGACCTGATCGGCAAGGTCAAGTTGCCCACCGCCGACGAAGACGAGTGTCTGGGCACCGGCAAAACCGACTATTCCGCCCAGGTCGATGTCGCCAAAGCCTTCGGCCCTGTGACCGGGTTCGCTACCCTGGGGTGGAAAAAGTTCGGCGACCCGTCGGGCTCCGACTTCGACAACCCGATATTCGCCGGCCTCGGCTTCGCCATGCCCGTGTTCGCGCGCACCACGGCGGGCGTGTCCTACGACTGGCGACAGAAGGTCGTTTCCACGGGCGACCAGATCAAGGAACTCACCCTCTTTCTCACGCACAAGCTCAATCAGAACTGGAAGATTCAGCTGTATGCCGTCAAGGGGTTTTCCGACGCCAGCCCGGATGGCGAGGCTGGACTGTTGCTCAGCCACGGTTTCTGATATCCGGCCGTTGCCTGATATTTGGTTGTTGACACTTGGGCTGACAGGGCTAATCTGAATATGTGGGAATATTTCCCACGCTAGAATGCTAACTGGCTCTGAGGGATCGTACGGAAACCGCGGTGGCTCGTTATTGCTGCAGATTTATGGCCGTGCCGGTTGGCTGGCCGCTCCAATGGGCGGCCGGGAATTCACTGGACATTGCGTTCGATAGGGAGGTGACAACGCAACTCCAAGCGGAGGTGCATCATGCTGCTCAAGAAATGTTTGTTGGCTCTGGCAATAGGCGGGGTCCTGTCGGCATCGACTGTCCTGGTGCCCGATTACATCGGTAGTTTCTCCAGCGTGTATGCCAAAGATGGCGGCAGCGGCGGTGGTGGTAGCGGCGGAGGCGGTGGAGGTCACGGCGGTGGCGGTGGCGGCGGCTCCGGAGGTGGTGGTAACGGTGGTGGTAACGGTGGTGGTGGTAACGGTGGTGGCGGTGGCTCTGGAGGCGGCGGTCACGGTGGTGGCGGTGGCTCCGGAGGCGGTGGTCACGGTGGTGGCGGTGGCTCCGGAGGTGGTGGTGACGGCGGAGGCGGCCACGGCGGCGGTGGCTCCGGTAGTGGAGGTGGTGGCTCCGGTAGTGGAGGCTCTGGAGGCGGCGGTCACGGTGGTGACGGCGGTGGCGGTCATGGTGCAGCAGGCCATGGTGGTGACGGTAATGGAGGCCCTGGGCGCGGCGACGCTGACCATGGTGGTGTAGCCGGGAACAAAGGCCCGGGCAATGCGCATGACAACGACGATGACAATGGTGGTATGGCCGGGAATAGAGGCCCAGGCAATGCCAAAGACAAAGACGCGCGTGACAACGACGATGACAACGACGCGGATAACGCCGCAGATGCAGCCAGGGAAGCCGCAGAAGACGCTGATGACGCTGCCAGGGAAGCCGCAGAAGACGTTGGTGACGCTGCCAGGGAAGCCGCAGAAGACGCTGATGACGCTGCAAGGGAAGCCGCAGAAGACGTTGGTGACGCTGCCAGGGAAGCCGCAGAGGACGCCGATGACGCTGCCAGGGAAGCCGCGGAAGACAGAGGCGTTGCCAGAAATGACGCTGATGTAGCCAGAGACGCGGCCAAGGCTGATGCAGATGCGGCCCGGGATGCGGCAAAAGCCGCTGCAGATGCAACCCGGGACGCTGCCAGAGCTGAAGCGGATGCAATCCGGGATGCCGCAAGAGCTGCTGGAGTACCGCGCGCAGAGGCAGATGCAGCCAGAGACGCTGCCCGGGCCGCTGCGGATGCAGCCAGGGACGCCGCCAAGGCCGACGCAGATGCTGCCAGGGACGCCGCCAAAGCCGAAGCGAACGCAGCCAGAGCGGCTGCCAAAGCTGAGGCGAGAGCGGCCAGAGAGGATGTGGCGGACGCCCCGGATGCACCGGATGCGCCAGACGCCCCGGATGCTCCAGACGCACCAGACGCGCCGGATTTCGACACGGTTGAGGTGCAGAACTAGGCCCGCACGTTCGGCAATGAACACGGCAGGCTTACCCGTCGATGACGTCCAGGGAGTTTGAAGGACGTATCGGCAATGAGTCGCAAGCCCCGAAGAATCGCGGGGGCTTGCGACTTTTTTTCGACTTGGTGTCTTTGAAATTTCCTGCCGCAATACCGCTCATCCATGGTGGTTTGTGCGAAAGCCCGCGCGTTGCCCCAGGGTTTTTGCACGAATCTTCACGGCTGTCGCTCGTATCATTTCACCCGGAAACCACGGTGAGCATTGCGATGACAAAAAACACAACGTTGTGGGACATCAGCCCACCCTTGAGTAGCGAAACGCCGACCTGGCCGGGTGACACGCCTTTCCGGGAGGAGCGCGTCTGGATCTACGGTCCCGAGTGTCCGGTGAATGTCGGACGCATCACCCTGTCGCCGCATACCGGCGCCCACGTCGATGCGCCGCTGCACTACAGCGCCGACGGCGCGGCGATTGGCGATGTCGGGTTGGACGTGTATATCGGGCCTTGTCGCGTTTTGCATTGTCTGGACAGCGGCGAGCTGGTGCAGCCGGGGCAACTGGAGGGGCGTTTGCACGATGTGCCCGAGCGGGTGCTGCTGCGAACCTATCGACAGACACCGCTGACGACCTGGGATTCGAATTTCACAGCCGTTGCCAAGGAAACCATCGACCTGTTGGCGAGCCTTGGCGTGCGCTTGATCGGCATCGATACGCCGTCGCTGGACCCCCAGCAATCCAGGACCATGGATTCACACAGTGCCGTGGCCCGCCATCACATGGCGATTCTTGAAGGCATCGTGCTGGATGAAGTCCCGGAAGGCGATTATGAATTGATCGCCTTACCGCTGCGGTTCACTCATCTGGACGCCAGTCCGGTAAGGGCAATTTTGCGGCCGTTGAGTACTACACAACGCGTGTAACCCATTCAACAGATCCGAAGTGGACGCCGGAATCGGGCGCCCGGTTCCGGCGCCCGGTTGCCGCTGCCGGCGATTCGCGCTTCAAGTTGTTCGACGCATTCAAGAAGTACTTCGCCCTGTCGCCGATGGCCTACCTGAAAAAACATCGCTTGAACGCCGTACGCCAGGAGATCCTCGAGCACGGCACGGCACGCAGTATTTCCGGGATCGCCATGGGCTGGGGGTTCATGCACCTGGGGCGCTTTTCCACCGAGTACCGCAAGCTGTTCGACGAAACCCCGAGCATGACCTTGCAGCGCAACGAAGCCCGGCGCCAGCAGGGACTTTGAAGGGCCGCCCCGGCCTTACTTGCGTAGCACCAGATCAAGCAATTGCTCGCGCTCCTTGATTTTTTGCAGGACGATTTCCGAACGTATATCGGTGACGCCGGCGGTGCGGTTGAGGTGATTGACGATGAAATCCGAGAAGTGTTTGAGGTTGCGGGCCTGGACCCGCAACACATAGTTGCTCGCCCCGGTAATGACATAGGCGGTGACGACTTCCGGCCACTGCTGCACCTTCTTTATGAAGGTCTCGTGCCAGTCCTCGACGTCCTGTCGCAACGACACATGAACGATGGCTTCCAGCTCAATGCCCAGCCGCTCGGCATTCAGCACCGCGCGATAGCCGGTGATGATTCCTTCGCTTTCCAGCAGGCGCAACCGGCGCAGGCACGCCGAGGGTGACAAGGCGACTTTCTCCGCCAATTCCTGATTGCTGATACGGCCATCCTGTTGCAATTGATGCAGGATTCGCAGGTCTGTCGAGTCAAGATTCATGGTTTGAATAAATCCACGTTTATTGGGTGTTGATTCGAATATTCTGCGAAATAACTACTACATGGCCGGTTACTTTGCACGAAAATTCTTCAAAGGTTCGTTCATTATTTCTCCATCGAAAGGCAAGTGAATCGCCTTGAATCAGGGCGCCTGAGCAGGTTGATGCAACCTGCCCGGATGGCGTCGCATAACAAAAAACAGGACACCCGATGACGACAAGAAACAGTTGCCTGGCGCTTGATGCCCAGGACGCGCTGGCGCCCCTGCGCCAGCAATTTGCGCTCCCCGAGGGCGTTATCTATCTCGATGGCAACTCCCTGGGCGCGCGGCCGGTCGCTGCATTGGCGCGGGCGCAAGCGGTGGTTGCCGAAGAATGGGGCAATGGCTTGATCCGCAGCTGGAACAGCGCCGGCTGGCGCGAGCTGTCCGAGCGTTTGGGCAATCGCCTGGCGGGTTTGATCGGCGCGGGGGAGGGTGAAGTCGTGGTGACCGATACCACCTCGATCAACCTGTTCAAAGTGCTGAGCGCTGCCTTGCGCGTACAGGCTACAAGGTTGCCGCAGCGGCGAGTGATCGTCAGTGAATCGAGCAATTTCCCCACTGACCTGTACATCGCCGAAGGCCTCGCGCAGATGCTGCAACAGGGGTACACCCTGCGCCTGGTCGACAGTCCTGAAGCATTGCCGCAAGCAATTGACCAGGACACGGCGGTGGTCATGCTCACCCACGTCAATTACAAGACCGGCTACATGCACGACATGCAGGCCCTGACCGCGCTGACCCACGAATGCGGCGCGCTGGCCATCTGGGACCTGGCCCATTCCGCTGGCGCGGTGCCGGTCGACCTGCATCAGGCGGGTGCCGATTACGCCATCGGCTGCACCTACAAGTACCTCAACGGCGGGCCGGGTTCGCAGGCCTTTGTCTGGGTTTCGCCGCAGTTGTGCGATCTGGTGCCGCAACCTCTGTCCGGCTGGTTCGGCCATTCGCGGCAGTTCGCCATGGAGTCGCATTACGAGCCGAGCAGCGGCATCGCGCGCTACCTGTGCGGCACCCAACCGATTACCTCATTGGCAATGGTCGAGTGCGGCCTGGATGTGTTCGCCCAGACCGACATGGCCAGCTTGCGCCGCAAATCCCTGGCCCTGACCGACTTGTTCATCGAATTGGTCGAGCAGCGTTGCGCGGCTCATGAACTGAAGTTGATCACGCCCCGTGAACACGCCAAACGTGGCAGTCACGTGAGCTTCGAACACCCGCAAGGTTATGCGGTGATCCAGGCCCTGATCGAGCGGGGCGTGATTGGTGATTACCGCGAGCCACGCATCATGCGTTTCGGTTTCACCCCGCTGTACACGACCTTCACCGAAGTCTGGGATGCGGTGCAGATCCTCGGCGAGATCCTCGACCGGAATACCTGGTCGCAAGCGCAATTCCAGGTTCGCCACAGCGTGACTTGAACCCTGCGGCGTCCGTTTCCTGCTGCGGGAATTTCCCCGCGGCAGGTTTTCGCTCGCCCAATCACCAGTTCTGCAATCACAATAATAAGGAGCACGCAGAATGAAATTGTCCCTCTGGCCTGCCTTGCCGCTCGCCATCTCCAGTTGCCTTGGCCAAATGGCCTGTGCCGCTTCTGACAACGGATTTGTCGAAGACGGTAGCCTGACCTTGACCAACCGTAACTTCTATTTCTACCGCAATAACCTCAACAACCCGGGCGGGCAGAACTATCGGGACGAGTGGGCCCACGGGATCATGCTCGATTACCGCTCCGGCTACACCCAGGGAACGGTGGGGTTCGGGGTCGATGCCTACGCGCAGTTGGGCCTCAAGCTCGACAGTGGCAAGGGACGCACGGGTACGGGGTTGCTGCCGGTCGATTCCGATGGCCGCCCTGAGGATGAGTACTCCGAAGCGGGTGGCGCGGTGAAGGCGCGGATATCGCAGACCGAGCTCAAGTACGGCAACCTGACCCCGCTCAACCCGGTGTTCGGCACCGGCAATGCGCGACTGTTCACCAGCGTTGCCACCGGCTTTCAGCTGACCAGCAATGAACTCAAGGCATTGCAACTGGACATCGGTCACTTCACCGCCGGCAACGACAGTAATTCGACCAATGCCAATGGCGCGCTTAAGGCGCTGTACGCCGGCGTGGAAACCCGCAGCGTCGATTATCTGGGCGGCAGTTATGCCCTGAGCGATCAACTGAGTGTCAGCCTGTACGGTTCGCAGTTCACCGACATCTGGCGCCAGTACTACGGCAACGCCAACTACACCTATGCGCTGGCGCCAGACCAGTCGCTGAACCTGGATTTCAATCTCTATCGCACCCACGACAGTGGCCAGAGCCTGGCCGGCAAGATCGACAACACCACTTGGTCGCTGTCCACCGCGTACAGGTTCGGTGCCCATCGAGTGACCTTGGCGTATCAGCGGGTCGATGGCGATGAGCCGTTCGATTACCTGGGCTTCGATCAGCAACCGGGCACCTCGATTTTCCTCGCCAACTCGATTCAGGTCCTCGACTTCAACGCCCCCAACGAACGCTCCTGGCAACTGCGTTATGACCTGGACATGGCGCCTTTCGGCGTGCCGGGCTTGAGCTTCATGTCGCGTTACGTCAGTGGTGACCACATCGATGACAGCCATTACGACGGCGGCCCCAATGGCGCCTATGGACGTTACGGCGATGACGGCAAGCGCTGGGAGCGCGACATCGAGGCGCGCTATGTCGTGCAGTCGGGCAAGGCCAGGGACCTTTCACTCCGCGTGCGTCAGGCCAGTGTGCGTTCCACCGCACAGGTCGCCCGCGCCGACACCACGGACAACAACGAAGTCCGGGTGATCATCGAGTATCCACTGAGTATTTTCTGATCCGTGTCCTGCTGTGCGTGGCTGATCCCCACCGTTAAACCCACGACGTGCTCTTCAAGAAAGACAAAATCCAGAGGACATAAAAATGACCGATAACTCCGGTTTCGAAACGATATCCAACCGTGAACACGGCCTGCGGCGTCAGCTGACGTCGGGGCAGATGAGCATGATCGCCATTGGCGGTGCAATCGGCACCGGGCTGTTCATGGGCAGCGCCTATGCCATCGGCTATGCCGGGCCGAGCGTGTTGCTCAGCTATGCCATTGGCGCAATCATCACCTTGCTGCTGATGGGCTGCCTGGCGGAAATGACCGTGGCCCATTCGACCTCGGGTTCGTTCGGTGCCTACGCCGAATTTTATGTCAGCCCGCTGGCCGGGTTCCTGGTGCGTTATGCCTACTGGGCGGCGATTGTGCTCGCGGTCGGCACGGAAGTGACGGCGGTGGCGATGTACATGAAGTACTGGTTCGCCAACGTGCCGGAGTGGGTATGGATCGTCTCGTTCTCCAGCGTGCTGATCGTGCTCAATGCCATCAGCGTGAAGACCTTCGGCACCTTCGAGTACTGGTTCTCGACCATCAAGATCGGCGCGATTGTCGGCTTCATCATCCTGGCGGTGTATGTGGTGTTCGGTTCCGGCAATCCGCAATACGGTGTGCACAATTACACTGCTCACGGCGGCTTCTTCCCCAATGGTCTGCAAGGGATGTGGATAGCGGTGATCGTTTCGATCTTCAGTTACCTGAGCGTGGAGATGATCGCGGTGGCTGCCGGTGAGGCAAAAGACCCGGAGCAAGCGGTGAAGAAAGCCTTTCGCGGGACTATCGTGCGCCTGGTGGTGTTCTACCTGCTGACCCTGGCGTTGATGCTGGCGATCGTGCCTTGGGTCCAGGCGGGCCATGCCCAGAGTCCGTTCGTCACGGTGATGCAAGCCATCGGCATTCCCGGCGCCACCGGCGTGATGAATTTCGTGATCCTGATCGCGGCGTTGTCAGCGATGAACAGCCAGTTGTACATCACCACGCGCATGATGTTCAGCCTGTCTCGTGCCGGCTACGCGCCAAAATCCATGGGGGTGTTGAGCAAGACCGGGATCCCGCTGAACGCGCTGTTGCTCTCGAGTTCAGGTATCGCCCTGGCGACCTTGCTCAACATCCTGTACCCGGAAAGTTCGTTCACCCTGATGATGGCGATCTCGATGTTCGGCGCGATCTTTACCTGGTTCATGATCTTCCTCACGCACTACTGCTTCCGTCGTTTTCACGAACGCAATGGCAACCGCACATTGTCGTTCCGCATGCGTCTGTTTCCCTACAGCACATTGTTGGGGCTGGTATTGATGGGGGCCGTGATGATCACCACCTACTTCACTGAAGCCTTCAAGATGACCCTGGTGTTCGGTGTGCCGTTCCTGCTGGTGCTGTCGATTGTCTACGGTATTTTCTTCAGGAAAACCAGAGCCGTTGCGGCGCTGAGTGCGCAGCCCAAGCTATAGCCTGAAGGTCGTACCGGGGCGGTGAAGTTCAGTCAGGTCGATGCCCGGGCAATGCCCGGAACCTGACGATGCGTCGCCCCGGGTTCGATCAGGTTGCGGATTGATACTCGGGGTGTTGTTGATTCAAGCGCGGTACGGAGCGTGCACTGCTTCGAAAACAAGCCGCTGCGCGCAGTGGCACACGCTGCTCAACGATAATCAAGCTCGGTCAGGGTCATTTGGCCCTGAAACAAATGAGCTGGATGCAGCCTCAATCCGCTCTTGCAGTTGCGCGACATATGTTTGGGCATCTTCCAGGTTCTTGAACGATACAGGGGAGTCGTCAAGCCAGACTTTGCAACCGCTTCCTTGTTCATTTGTTTCAATTTTGACATTCATCTGCAGCGTCCTTATGCGTATGGAGCGGCGGAGAGTAGCGCACTTTTAATGTGCTTCAAAATGAAACGAAGGCTCTAGAACAACGCTTTCGTTGAGTCGCCGCATGTTTCGTAGACTCTACTCAATGACTTCTTCTGGCCGTTTATTGCCTGGCGCCACCGGCCGCTTCACGCACTGAGGAAGTCAGTCAACCTGAATCAAGACTCTTTTGGAGCGCCACACACTGCCGTGCCAGCGCTATTCGTCCACGCTGACGCCCGATCCCCCTAATTCGCTGGGGACATCCTTCAGCTTGGGTAACCCGTCTTTGATGCGCAGTACGGTTTCCTGATAGTGGACGTGAACGCCTGGCGAATACGCGAGATCCGGGATGACAGCGGCATATACGTCGATGAGCCCCATCCCTGGGTGTTCGGTGAAGATATGACCGCCGCAACTCTTGCACCATTTGCGATAACTCTGCGGTGTCTTGTTGTAGGTGCCAATGTTGTCAGCCCCCCGAGTTACTTGCACCGCCTCGGGTTTCCACAGCGTGAAGGCATTGACCGGCGCTGCTGCCCAGTGTCGACACGACTCGCAATGGCAATAGCCCATTGCGGCCGGCTCACCGCTGACGGTGAACTCGACTGCGCCACAAAAACAACTGCCTTTGTAAGACCTTTGAATGCTCATGGAATGACTCCTTCATCAGTTGTTACGCATACCGCCGAAGTTGGGATGGATCGCCTGAGCGTTGGTTAGCTTCACCCGTCGATGTAGCGCACCGCTGTCGTCGGCGTGCGCCGCACCTGCAGTTCGAAAATGTCAGGGCGCGCATAGTGCCCGGTGACGTCGAGCGTCCGCCGCGCTGGCGCCACGAGTGAGACGTCGATGTCCGCATACAGAATGCCTGCCTCTCGGTGTAATGGACCGGCTGTGATCCGGCCTTGAGGGTTGACCACCACCGAGTCGCCGTCGTTGATCCACTCTTGCGGATCGGGAAACAGTTGCATGCGAGCCGGAAAGTCATCGGGGATGTCGCTGCCGCGCAGCAAGGTGCCGCTGCCGAGTACCCAGCAACGGCCTTCGAGTGCAATGTGGCGCATCGTGCTGATCCAGCCATCGCCACTGTCATACGTGGGTGCGATGTAGATCTCCACCCCTTGGGCATACAGTGAATAGCGTGCCAGCGGCATGTAGCTTTCCCAGCAGATGAGTGTGCCAACACGGCCGACGGGTGTATCGACCGTACGCAACCCTGACGCATCACCGAAACCATGGACCATGCGCTCGGGGTTCGTTGGCATCAGCTTGCGATGCCGGTTGAGTACTTCGCCGTTCGTACCGATAACGACTACGCTGTTGTAGAGCGTGCCGCCTCCATTACACCGCTCGCATTCATTGATGCCGCACACGATCGTCACGGCGTGAACTCTGGCGGCCTCGCACAATTCGCTCAGGTCACCGTTCGCAATATCGACGGCGTTGGCCAGCAGCCGCGTATGCAACTGGCCCATTAAAGCCCCGTCCCTTCCCGCCGCCAGCCGCCAGATCCATGACGGGTAACCTGGAATGAACTGTTCGGGCAAAACGATCAGCGAGGCTCCCGCCGCCGCAGCCTCAGCGACCGATTGCACGGCCCGGGCGATCGTCGCGCTGCGATCGAGCAGCACTGGCGGGCGCTGAATGATGGCTATCATGGTCATGGCGTTCTCCTGGGACGGTGGCTTTCGCAGGTTTGAGCGTGCACGTGGCGAAGTCGCGAGGCTAGTTCAGAATCTGAAGCGTTGTAGTTGCGGAGTACAGGCGATGGATGAAAGCTACGGTCAGTTCTGCACGGTCGCGCGCGGTGCTGAGGCACTGTGTGAACGCTGGACGCCTTTGGTCGTGCGCGAGCTGCTATGCGGCAGTAAGCGCTTCAATGAGCTGCACCGCGGCGTACCACGGATGTCCACCAGCTTGCTGGCACAGCGGCTGCGCCACTTGGAAGATATCGGTGTCGTACATCGCACAGCCGCAGGCAAGGTCTGGGAGTACAGCCTGACCGAAGCAGGCGAGGATTTGCGCCCGATCATAATGGCGCTAGGCCATTGGGGCGCGCGTTGGATAGGTAGTCGCCTTCGCGATAACGAACTCGACGCGGGCCTGCTCATGTGGGACGTGCGCCGGTTCGCGCGCATCGAGATGTTCCCGTCCCGGTCGGTGGTCATCCACTTCAGATTCCGCGACGCGCGGTCCGGCGAGCAAGAGTGGTGGCTTGTGGTCGAAGATGGTGTGGCAGATCTGTGCCGCGACGACCCCGGACGCGAACTCACGCTCGTCGTGGATTCTAGCGTGCGCGCGTTGACCGAGGTGTGGACCGGCGACCGCACACCAAGGGAGGTTCTTCAGTCGCGAGAGCTGCGTGTAGACGGCGCTGTGCAGGATGCGCAAAACTTGTGGCGCTGGCTTGGCACGAGTGCGTTCGCCGGTACCCGGAGCGCTGCAATCGAGCCTTTGCAATAGCCATCGAGAAAAGTAAGCGTCCGAGATTGAAATCTTTACTTTCGGCAGAGGCTTCCGGACTCGGATTTCACGTAGCAGTGTGCAAAAAAGGCGTTTTAACCAGTCAATGACCAGGCTGTTTGGTCGAACCGACTTTTTCAACAGAATCGGCCGTTTTCTGTCGGTCGAGATCGGCAGCTATGGGTTGATCGGGGCTGATCGCAATAAGGACTGTTTGGCGTGCTCTGTAGGTGTTGCGCCTGGCACAGAGCGACCAAGGCGAACGTTCACTGGGACAGCGCTCTGACCGCAGGCACCGGCCGTACTATAATTAATTTCTGTCAATGTTTGCGTGGCGAACGCTCCAAAACGAATCAGGTATCCATAGCGTTCACCTGACAGGCAGAGGGGCGGCACCGCAAATGGGATGGACAGTACGTCTGATTACGCGAGAGAGGGTTCAGCCATGAAAATTCACTCCTTCCAGCATTACTCTCATGGTCTGGAAATGGCCGTTCACGATGCATGGATTACCGCCAAGGTGAAGTCGGCCCTGGCATTTTCCGATCCGACCCTTAGCCTGCATATCAATGTCAAAACCCATGCGGGCATAGTGGGGTTAAGCGGCCGCGTCGACACTCATAGACAGTGCGAACAGGCCATTGGTCTGGCCCGTTCGGTTCATGGTGTCGCCGAAGTCGATGCCAGCGACTTGCAGACCCATGTGTTCACGCCAGGGAGTTTTCCAGAAGCGCCCAACGCCGAAGAGAGCACTGAGCGCCGGCCACAATCGTCAACAAAGATGGACGACAAATGATAATGGCAACTTTGTAGGCGCCGTGCTCCCAGTCGGGAACCGAGGGCGCAGGGAAGCTGAATGCCTGTGTGCCCCAGAGTGAATCGCCCATGGTTTCGTGGACATTTCCGACTGGCTGCTTATGGCTGATCCTGTTGAAAAAGTCGGCTTCGGTTTCCACTGTAGAAAAGTGCGCGTCTGAGATTGAAATCTGTGTTTTGCGCAGAAGGTCCAGGACTCGGATTTGAAGTAGCGGCGTGCAAAAAAGGCGCTTTCACCGCTCGATGCTTGGCTAGCCAGGGCGGGTCGACTTTTTCAACAGAATCGGCCGTTTACTGCCGGTCAAGAAGGTCAGCTGGCGACCTTTTCCTGACAGTGGCGCTTTCAGCTTGGTCGAGGGTTCAGGGCGAGGGCTGTAACGTTCTATCTCTCGAATGTACTCGCGCGCTTCGCGAAAATAAATGAACTCTGCCATGGCCTGACAGCGAGACGCTGACCGTTTGCAGTCGATCGCAATTGACTGCTTTTGGCCGATTGTTGCCTGTCGGGCAAGGCTGCAATCGACTCAGTCTGTCAGTCCGGCAATGTCGAACAGACCCAAGCCGCCAGATCTGATCTGATGTTTCGAATATCTGCCGTAAATTTTTTACGCTTTCTTTACGACTGCTGTTTCCGCCCTCAAAGATACTGGCCGCGACTTTCTAGAACGTCCATGCGCCTTGAGGCTTCAGTGGCCTGGGCATATCGTTTTGCCCAAGGATGGCATGCACTTCCTCCCCGTAATTCGAGAGAAGCGACCCTTGAGTGAAACAGCAATCGGAGCACATGAAAACCCGCAATCCAAAACGTCAGGAGCGGGCTTGCTCGTCGCCGCGGTCGGTGTGGTTTACGGAGACATCGGCACCAGCCCCCTCTACACGCTGAAAGAAGTCTTTGCCGGCCACTACGGCGTTCAGGCCAACCACGACGGCGTGCTGGGTATTCTGTCGTTGGTCTTCTGGTCGCTGATCTGGGTGGTCTCGATCAAATACGTGCTGTTTATTCTGCGTGCCAACAACCAGGGCGAAGGCGGCATCATGGCGTTGACGGCGTTAGCCCGCCGTGCGGCAGCACCTTATCCGTACATGAGCAAGGTACTGGTGCTGCTCGGCCTGTTTGGTGCGGCACTTTTTTACGGGGACAGCATGATTACCCCGGCTATTTCGGTGCTCTCGGCGGTTGAAGGACTACAGCTGGCGTTTGACGGAATCGAGCACTGGGTTGTGCCTTTGTCAGTGATCGTGCTGGTGGCGCTGTTCTTGATACAGAAACACGGCACGGCTCGCATCGGTATCCTGTTCGGCCCAGTGATGGTGCTGTGGTTTGTAGTGCTGGGTGCGCTGGGGATCTATGGCATTTTACAGCGGCCGGAAGTGCTGCAAGCGCTCAATCCATACTGGGGAGCGCATTTTTTTATCGCTCATCCGGGAATCGGTGTGGCCATTCTTGGTGCAGTGGTACTCGCGCTGACGGGCGCCGAAGCACTGTATGCCGACATGGGGCACTTCGGTCGCAAGCCCATTGCCCGCGCGTGGTTCATATTGGTGTTGCCAGGACTGGTACTCAATTATTTTGGCCAAGGTGCCTTGATCCTGGAAAATCCGGAGGCGGTGCGCAATCCGTTTTATTTGCTCGCTCCGGGCTGGGCCCTGCTGCCGATGGTCGCACTCTCCACACTGGCGACCATCATCGCTTCTCAAGCCGTGATCTCCGGCGCTTTTTCCCTGACTCACCAGGCCATCCAGCTTGGGTATGTCCCTCGGATGTTTATCCAACACACCTCCAGTCAGGAGCAGGGACAGATTTACATCGGCACGGTTAACTGGGCGTTGATGGTCGGTGTTGTGCTGCTGGTGCTTGGTTTCGAGTCGTCCAGTGCGTTGGCCGCAGCTTATGGTGTCGCGGTGACGGGCACCATGTTGATCACAACAATCCTGTCCTCGGCAGTGGTCCTGCTGCTATGGAAAACTCCGCGCTGGTTGGCCATTCCAATGTTGCTGGGATTTTTGCTGGTCGATGGCCTGTACTTCGCGGCCAACGCGCCGAAGATTTTCCAGGGCGGTGCGTTCCCGGTGATTGCCGGTATTGGCCTGTTCATTTTGATGACCACCTGGAAACGGGGCCGCAAGATCATTGTTGAACGGCTGGATGAAACCGCGCTGCCTCTACCGCTATTCATCGGCAGCATCCGTACGCAACCTCCTCATCGCGTACAAGGCACGGCAGTGTTTCTAACGGCCAGGGCCGATGCCGTTCCGCATGCGCTGCTGCACAACCTGCTGCACAACCAGGTTTTGCATGAGCAAGTGGTGTTGCTCACTGTGGTGTCTGAAGACAGCCCTCGTGTGAGTGCTGATCGACGGTTTGAGGTTGAAGCCTATGGCGAAGGGTTCTTCCGGGTCAGTCTGCACTTTGGTTTTATCGAGGAGCCTGATGTCCCCTTGGCGTTGAGTCTCTGTCACTTGTCAGAACTGGATTTCAGTCCGATGCGCACCACCTATTTCCTCAGCCGGGAAACGGTGATCCCGACCAAGCGCATCGGTATGGCCCGTTGGCGAGAAAGCCTGTTCGCCTTTTTACTCAAGAACGCCAACAGCAACCTGAAGTACTTCAAGTTGCCGTTGAATCGGGTGATAGAACTGGGTACACAGGTCGAGATGTAAGGAATTGGCAAGGCCGCACTGGCGGCCTTGTTTGTTTGCAGAGTAAGAGACATGAAGACCTCCGTGATCAGTGTCTGTTTCAGCAGTTGATCCCGACCATCATGAATGTCTGCTCCAGCCGATTGCTGCCTGTTTACGCCAGCCCGGAGACTCAGGCTTTCGAGGATCACCAACGATCGGATTCTCGACTTGGGTGAGAAGGATTGCATTTTCTTTCTGCAGGACTCCTTCGCCCCATACCCCCATACCCCCATACCCCCATGTCACCAGCACCCCACCCGGGTGTTCCCGCAAGCTCTCATTCTGTCCTGTGTAATTCATGCCGCTGCCTGACGGGATCGTCAGGGCGCCAGGCTGCGGTTGGCTTGTGCCCCGACGATACGCTGGTTGCACGGCGGCGGCAGCGCTCAGGTTGTCTGTATCAGGCTGCGCAATTGGAGAATCGCCTGCGCAATCGGGGAGGTTGGCAAGCAGTGCAATCGCTAGTTTAGGGCCCATCCAACAACAAGACCTCGCTATAGGAAGGCTTATGCGATACAGGCTTGCCATCTCTCTGTGTGTGCCCTGCGCTTTTGAGTCGACTAAGGGAAACCTTTAGCCGGGTTGAAGTTTTCCCCCCAACGGATGCTGTTCATCTCGATATCGGCGCGGCGCCTGCTGACTTACCTTGGGTAGACAAGAGGCGTGTCGTCTTGGCGGACTGTTCCATTGAGCCCGCCTGGCGTTTACCCCATAACAACAAGAGGCCTGACAATGCTCGAACCCATCGTCCTTTATATCCCTGATGCAATCCGCCTTCCTGCGCAAGAAGGCTCGGTGTTCGGCTGCCGGCATTTTTAGTTTTTAGTTCGAATCTGCTCCTATAAATACAGTGCCCAGCACATACAAGTGTGGAGAAGTTAGATGTATCAGGTAAAACAATCTTGCCGTGGGCTCGGTATTGCCGGCGTGTTGGGAATGATCTGTTCGCCATTGGCAGCCTATGCCGATGTTGTCGATGACAGTCACTTGAAAGTGGATACGCGTAACTTCTACTTGCACCGTAACTACACCAATAACAATGCACCGGTTTCTGAAGTGCATAGTTGGTCTCAGGGTTTCGATGCGCAGTTTACTTCCGGTTACACCGACACGGCCCTGGCGATCGGCCTTGATGTGGATGCGCAGTACGCCGTGCGCCTGGATTCGTCGGGCAACGACGGTTCACTGCCCTACAGCGTCCGCGACCAGCAGACGGCCGATGACTACAGTCGCGCCGGTGCAACCTTGAAGATGCGCTACAGCAAGACCGAGTTGAAGGTCGGTGACCTTCGCCCACAACTGCCGGTGGCATTCGATGACCCCAGTCGGCAACTGGATACCATCTACCAAGGGGCCGTGGTCGAGTCCAGGGAAGTCGATGGGTTGACGATGACCGGCGGCCGGTTCTGGTCTGCCGTGACACGGGAATCTTCCAACCACGAGAAACTGTACAAGTTTGGTTCCACCGATAATCTCGACAGTGACGGCCTGGACTTTGGCGGAGCAACTTACGACATCACCAAGAACCTGCAAGCCAGTTATTTCTATGGCGTGTTGCACGATATTTATCAGCAACACTATTTCGGCTTGATGCATATGGCTGATCTGGGTAATGGCTACAAACTTAAAACCGACTTGCGCTACTTCAATAACAATGAAGATGGCAACGCGTTGAACGGTGAAATCGACAACCGTTCCTATGGTGCATTGTTCTCTTTACTCAAAGGCGCTCACATGTTTGGCCTCAGTTACCAGCGCATGCTCGGTGACAGCGTGTTCCCGACCATGAACGGTTTTATCCCGCAACCTTACCTGGTGCACTGGTCGTCCCTGGGGTTTGTCCGCCCGGATGAAAAGTCCTGGGGGGCGCGCTACAGCTATGACTTTGCCGGGATGGGCGTGCCGGGGCTGAAGCTCTACACCCGCTACATCAAGGGTACCAACTGGGACCGTGGCAACAACCTGAGCGACAACCAGGAAAGCGAACGCTTTCTGGGGCTCAACTACGTGGTGCAGAGCGGGGCGCTGCAAGGCCTGGGGCTGGACCTGCGTAACATCGACGTGAAACAGAAGTACGGCTACGACTACAACGAATTCCGTGTCGCCACGACCTACACCTGGAAGTTCTGGTAAGCCCAGTCCACCCGGGATTTGACCCCATAACAATAAGAGGCCTGACCATGTTCGAACCCTTTGTCCTTTACATCTGCCCCGCAACTTCCCAGTCGGTGTGCTGTGCACCGTCACCCGGCGCGCTGCGCGCATGAGCGGATTCCAAGAGGAGCAAACACTAGTGAATATCCAGGTCGATAACGCGGTCCTGCAGCAGCAAAAGAAGAAAACCTACATTTACGAGTGGTACGTGGTCGGCCTGTGCATGATCGCCTACATCTTTTCATTTGTGGATCGGCAGATCCTGGCGCTGATGATCGAGCCGATCAAAGCCGACCTGCAGATCAGCGACACCCAGTTCAGCTTGCTGCACGGGCTGGCCTTTTCGTTGTTCTACGCGTTCATGGGCATGCCCATTGCCTATCTGGCCGATCGCTTCTCCCGACCGAAGATCATCGCCGTCGGCGTGGTGTTCTGGAGCCTGGCGACGGCTGCCTGCGGCATGAGCAAGAACTTCCTGCACATGTTCCTCGCCCGCATTGGCGTCGGCGTCGGCGAAGCGGCCCTGTCGCCCTCGGCCTACTCGATGTTCAGCGACATGTTCCCCAAGGAAAAACTCGGCCGCGCAGTGGGCATCTACTCGATCGGCTCGTTTGTCGGTGGTGGCCTGGCCTTCCTGGTGGGCGGCTATGTGATCGCGATGCTCAAGGACATGAACACCATCGAGGTCGCCTTTCTCGGCGCGATGAAGGCCTGGCAACTGGCGTTCTTCATTGTCGGCCTGCCCGGTATCGTGGTCGGCCTGTTGATCTGGCTCACCGTGCGCGACCCGGCGCGCAAAGGCCTGCAGGTCGATGCGCAGGGTCGGGCGAAGAAGGTCGCGATGAGCGATGGCTTGCGCTTCCTTGGTCGCCACCGTGCCACCTTCACCTGCCATTACCTGGGCTTTTCGTTCTACGCCATGGCCCTGTTCTGCTTGATGAGCTGGAGCCCGGCGCTGTACATCCGCAAGTTCGGCCTGTCGCCAATGGAGGCGGGCTACATGCTCGGCACCGTGCTGTTGGTGGCCAACACCGCCGGGGTACTGTTCGGTGGATGGCTCACCGATTATCTGGCCAAGAAAGGTCATCAGGACGCTGCCATGCGCACTGGCGTCATCGGTGCCCTCGGCATGGCGGTGCCGGCCGTGCTGTTCCCGCAAGTCGATCAACTGTGGCTGTCGGTGACCCTGTTGGTGCCAGCGATGTTCTTCGCTTCGTTTCCGATGCCGGCGTCCACGGCGGCGATGCAGATCCTTGCGCCGAACCAGGTGCGCGCACAGGTCTCGGCGGTGTTCCTGCTGATCAGCAATCTGCTGGGCCTGGGCCTGGGCACCACGCTGGTGGCGCTGTTGACCGACCGCTACTTCGGATCGCCCGCAGCAGTCGGTTCGTCGATGTCGCTGGTGATTGCCGGCGCGTCGGCATTGACCGTGCTGCTGCTATGGCGTGGTTGCCGTCATTTCCGCGAAAGCTATGCCCGTGAGCACCCGACCCGGGCTTGATTGGTCATAGTCCACGATCGGCGCCCCGGCCTCGCTCCTGTTAAAGGGAGCGGGGCCGAGGTGCTCCAGGTCAGGAGAACCCTTGATGTTGAATGATGTACACCTGTTGGAACGGCATAGCCTGCTCAGCTCGGCCGATTACCGCGAGATCAAGGACAAGGTCAGCCAATACCTGTGCCCACACAGCTTCAACGTGCTGCGTGACGAGCCGATCTACACCCGGCTCAACGGCGTATTCTTCGGCGATTCGGCGCTGCTCGACCTGCGCTATGGCGCGCCGGTGGAGATCACCATCGGCGACATTGCCGATCAGTACCTGTTTCGCATTACCTTGCAGGGGCATTGCGAAGTGGCCCACGGGCGGCGCAGTGCGGCGATGCAGTCGGGCTACCTGAGTGTTTCCTCGCCGTTCGCGCAAAGCCGCATCGTCACCGATGGCGAGTGCCGCAACCTGATCCTGCGTGTCGACCGTGATGCCCTGGAGACTCAACTGCAACGCCTGCTCGGCCGCAGTCTGCGGCAGTCGGTGATCTTTGATGTCAGCGTCGACCACCTGGGCGCCGGCGTCGTCAGCCTCTATCACACCCTGGACTACATCTGCCGGTTGTACGGCAGCGGCGTGGACGGTTCGCGCCTCGCCAGCGGTCTGTCCGAATACCTGATGCAACTGCTGCTCACACAGCTGCCGCACAACTACTCGGCGGATCTGTTGATCGACTCGCGCGCGCCGCTGCCGCACCACGTGAAAAAGGCCCGTGACTACATCGAGGAACACCTCGACCAACCGATCAGCCTGACGACCTTGAGCGAGCTATGTGGCGTCTCGGTGCGCACCCTGCAGAACGGCTTCAACCAGTTTCTCCAGCAGGCGCCGGTCGAGTACATCCGCGACCGTCGCCTGGCGGTGATCCACGAGTCGCTCAAGCAGGGCAGGGCTGGTGAAACCGTCACCGATATCCTGTTGCGTCATGGCATCAACAGCTTCGGGCATTTCTCCAGCGCCTATCGGCAGCGCTATGGCTGCCTGCCGTCGGACACCCTGCGGCGGCAGAAGCATTGAGACTCCTGCGCAATCTGTCATTCGGCTGCGCAATCGGATGAGTCTGTGGCGGTACGGCTCGATAGGATCGAGTCTCTAACAAAAAGGAGTATCTGCATGAATATTACCGTGCTGGGTGGAGGTCACGGCTGTTACGCCGCTGCTGTCGAAATGGCTGAAAAGGGGCACCAGACCCGCCTGTGGCGTCGCGACTGCGCCGCGCTCAAGGAGCTGCTGGCCATCGGCAGCCTGACCATCAAGGACTACAAGGGCACTCGCAAATTGTCCGTCGCAAAGCAGGGCGACAAGCTGTCGTTCACCGATGACCTGGCCGAAGCCCTGGCCGGCGCACAACTGGTGATCATCCCGCTGCCGTCGACCTCCCACGAAGACCTGGCCAAACATGTTGCGCCGCACCTGCACGACGGTCAGGTGGTGTTCCTGCCGCCGGGCACTTTCGGCAGCTTCGTGTTCGCCAAGGCCATGGCCGATGCGGGCAACCAGAGCAAGGTCGCCTTCGCTGAAACCGGTACGCTGCCGTACCTGGTCCGCAAACATGGCGCCAGCGACCTGGTGATCAGCGGCTACGCTACCCGCCTGCCGACCGGCGTATTCCCCAGCAACCTGTCCGAGCATGCCTTCACGGTATTGCGTGAAGCCTACCCGAGCGTCGAACCGATTGAAGACGCCCTGAGCGGTGCGTTGATGAACGCAGGCCCCATCATTCACCCGCCGCTGATCATGATGAACTCAGGTCCCCTGGAGCATTTCGAGGCCTGGGACATTCACAACGAAGGCACCCAGCCGTCGATCCGCCGCGTGACCAATCAGCTGGATGCCGAGCGCATGGCCGTGCGCGAAGCACTGACCTACGGCGCGCCGCACTTCCCGCTGGCCGACCACTACAACACCACCGAAGGCGACGAGTGGATGTACGGCCGCGGTGCTCACGGCAAGCTGACCGACAGCGGTGACTGGCGCGAAGACATCGACCTGCAGACGCATCGCTACATGCTCGAAGACACCCGCCTGGGCCTGTCCTTCCTGGTGTCCGTCGGCCGCTGGGCCGGTGTGCCGACTCCGGTGGCGCAGGGCCTGCTGAGCATTGCCTCGGTCGTCGCCTGTCGTGATCTCTACGCCGAAGGCCGCACCCTGGAAAACCTCGGCCTGGCCACGCTGAGCCGGGCGCAGATGACCGAACTACTGACCAAGGGCTACAACTGATGAACGCCGTGCTGCCCCACGTCAGCGTGGTCGGTGCCGGCCGGATGGGCGAGGGCATTGCCCTGGCGTTCATCCATGCGGGCCTGCCGGTCACCCTCATCGATATCAAGGATCGCGCCGAGGATGAGCGGTACGGCTACTTCGAGCGTGTGCGCAACAACATCCGCAGTGAATTGCAGATGCTGGTACGCCTTGGCGTGCTTGAGCTGGAACAGGCGGACATCGCGATATCCCGGTTGACGCTGCAATCCCGGTCCCAGGCCGCAGAGGCATTGCGCCGGTGCGACTTGGTGTTCGAAGCGGTGCCGGAGATCATTGCGGTCAAGCAGCAGACCTTCGCCTGGGTCAGCGAGCATGTCCCGGCGTCGACGATCATCGCGTCGACCACCTCGACTTTCCTGGTCACCGAGTTGAGCGAAATGGTCAGTGAGCCGCAGCGCTTCGTGAACGCACACTGGCTCAATCCCGCGTACCTGATGCCGCTGGTGGAAGTCAGCCGCAGCGAAGCGACCTGCCCGCAGGTGGTCGAACGGCTGCTGCAACTGCTCAAGCGGATCGGCAAGGTGCCCGTGGTGTGCAATCCGGTGGCTGGCTACATCGTGCCGCGCATCCAGGCATTGGTCATGAACGAAGCGGCACGGATGGTGGAAGAGGGCGTGGCCAGCGCAGAAGATATCGACACGGCGGTGCGCGTCGGCTTTGGTTTGCGCTTCTCGGTGCTGGGCCTGCTTGAGTTCATCGACTGGGGCGGCGGCGACATTTTGTACTACGCCTCGCGCTACTTGAGTGGCGCGCTGTCACCGCGTTTCGAATCGCCGCAGGTGATCGCCGACAACATGCAAAACGGCCGCAATGGCTTGCGCGATGGCCAGGGTTTCTACGACTACCGTGACATGGACGTGGACGCCTACAAGCAGCAGCGTCTCGGCGACTTTGTCCGCAAGCTGGAGTTGTCGGGGCTGACGCCTGCGTTCGATGGCGCCTTGAAACAGGCCTGAGCATCAGGGCCCGGAGGACGGGCCCTGACTGCATCACCAGCGGTCGAAATCCATCAATTTTTCGCCATCCATCTGGCAGACCGCCTACCCATCGACCGCTCCGGGTTTCATTTTCACGACTCTAGAGTCCTGCCAGCGTTGCGACATAGAACCCCAAGGCTCAGTTCGCCTCTTCACATCCATGCACTGATTGCCAACGCCTCCTTGCCCGCAAAATCGCGCATGGCGAAATTTTGATACTACACGTCGAGTTGGCGGGAGCGACGAAGCACTGACGACGATTATTGTTTTCGCACAAAAGCAGGAAACAATAATCATGCTGCCGTTGATCAAAAGAATAGACAGTCACGTTCATTTCTATACATCGCAAGACCTGCGCCGAGTGGCCGGTTCGCTGCCCTATGCGTTACCTGAGCCGCATCCGCTGACTGCTTATCTGGATACATTGATCGATGCCGGAATTGCTCCGACGCTCCTCAATAACGTCCATTTGAGCATTCTGCCGGATTCAGAAAACGTATTTGCGTCATTTGACGAACTCAAGAATCTCCAGGCGGCCAACCCTCTGCGCTATGGGGACGTCAAATTGGTGGGGACGATCAAGGCAGAACCTGCTTACGCCACCCAGGAACGCCTCTCGCACCCGCAGGTGGTTGGCGCCCGAATCGTTCTGCACGATGCAAGGCCTGAAACGGTTTCCGATACGCAATTCAGTGATGAGCAGTGGACGGCGTTTTATGGCCGCTTGCTACCACGCCAACATCTGCACATTTACGCGAAAGAAGCCGAGACGAATCTGCGCGTATTGCGCCAGATCCCTCGCGATGTGCGGGTCATTATCGATCACCTGGGCACTTGTCACAGCGAGCGTGACATCACCGAACCGGCCTACATCGCGCTACTCACTGAAGCCAGAGTACGAGGCAACGTGTGGTTCAAGGGCCCTGGCTATCGCACTTGCGTCCATCCCGAGGAAACAGCTCGTTTCGTCATGCAAATTGTTTGCGCAGTCGGCGCGGACAAGGTTCTTCTGGAAGCAACGGATGCACCTCATGTTGGAACTGACAACAAGGGAGTTCCGTATTCCGGCCTCTTTAATCTGAACAGCGCTTTCAACTTTGTTGATGCCGTTGCACTGCATGTTTCCAAAGAAACCCGAATTCCTGTTGGCCAACTTCTGCGAGGAGCATCTGGCCAATGGGTAAGTTGATCTACGCCCACGCTCCCACTTCGAGATAACCAGCAATGACGAACATTACAACAAAAGACATCAACTTCACCGTCAAGTATGGCGATGAAACCCTGAGCCTCAAAGGCACGGTTTTTCAGCCGGAACAACTCGACGCCGCGGCGCAAAAACTGCCACCGGTCATCTTCAACTCCGGCTTCACCGGCGGGGTCACGATGTACGGCCAACTGTTCGGTCGCGCCCTGGCAGGCCTGGGTTATCGCGTCATGACCTACGACGTGGCAGGCTTTTTTTCCAACAAGCACATCCGTAATACCCTCGAGTCAGGTGACAAGGTCATCACCAACGTCATCCTCGAAGACCAGAAAGATGAAGTGCTCGGTGCCGTTGAATGGGCGCGCGTGAATTTTGGTGAGATGCCGGTGGTCGCATCGTGGGCGATGGGCTCGGTGGCAAGCCTCGGTGCAGTGGCTGAACTGGCCGCGGCCGGCGGTGAACAGATCCGCTTCTGGGTGCCGATGAGCTACACCAACATCCGCAAACTGCAAGCCTTGCGCGCTGATCAGGCTGCGGCTGACGCAGCCATCCAGCAACTCGCGGATGACGCGCCGATCCCTCCGTTCGACACCGGCACGGATGGGACCCGTCTCGGTTACTACCCGCTGGATCCAGAAACCCAGGCTTATGTCGATCAGCAACTGGGCGGCTACACCGAAGCGGGCGGCGCGGACCGTTGGCCGGGCTGCACCTACGTGACGGCGAAGTCCTACAAGTCCTATGTGGCGTATGACCCGGAGCGGTCCATTGAAGGTGCAAAAGGCTTCCCGCCCGCGCTGATCATCCATGGCGCCGACAACACCTTGCACATGCCGTCGGAGTCTGTGCGTCTGCACCAGAATTATCCAGGCGATGCCGGCCCGAACGCACTGATCATTTCGCACATGCAACATGGCCAGCAGAATCAGGTCGACAGCCCTGTGTTCAAGTCGATGATCCAGAGCATCGACGAAGCCATCCGCGCGCGCGGCTGATCCGCTCGCCATTCTCCTGCGAGACCTCGGGCGTCGAGGTCTCGCAGCGATTTCCAGCATCGCGGGGTGTATTGCTCCCGTCGTTCTGATCTGTCGTAACGCTTCGGCAGGGCTGGTTCGCTGTCTCAACGATTGAATCTGGCTGAATGCGTGCCCAACCCCTAACATGGCGGGTGCAAAGCCACTTCCTCGGGTGGCCCAGGCTGTTCACTTGAATGGCTGCCCCCCATGAAAGGATCTGGCGATGACAGCCCCCAGTGAGTCAGCGACGTCTGTGATTAGCCACACTACCAAGCGAATCGGGCTGCTGATTCTCCCTCAGTTCTCCATGATGGCCCTGGCGGGTGCCAGCGAGCCTTTGCGCGCGGCCAATCGGCTGTCCGGCAAAACGCTTTATGAGTGGACCCTGCTCACGGAGTCGGGCGGACCGGTCAGTTCCAGCAGCGGTATCGAAATCCAGACCGTGCCGATTGATCAGGCGCCGGAACTGGATCGCGTGTTTGTCCTGGCGAGCCTGGACATCGAGCATCAGAAACCACCCAAAATGCTGCGCTTCCTGCAGCGCGCAGCGTCCCGCGGGATCACCGTCGGCGCACTGAGCACCGGTACGTTCATCCTCGCACGCGCAGGCTTACTGGAAGGCAAGCGCTGCACCCTGCACTGGGAGTCCATCGGCCAGTTTTCGGAGGAATTCCCCACGATCGAAGTCACCAGGGAGCTGTACGTCAACCATGGCAACCGCTGGACGTGTGCCGGCGGGACGGCGGCCATCGACCTCATGCTGGCACAAGTCGCGCTTGATTTCGGTAACCAGCTTGCGGCGAGCATCGCCGAGCAATTTCTGCACGCCAGGATACGCGCGCCGGAAGAGCATCAGCGGATGTCGATCCAGTGGCGGTTCGGCATTCACGATCGCAGGCTGACAGCCGCCATCGCCTTCATGGAGAACAATCTGGAGAACATCGTCGGCATCGAAGAGATCGCCGACCGTTGCAATCTGTCCCACCGTCAACTCGAGCGGTTGTGGCATCAGCACTTCGGCATGACGCCGAAGAAATTCTACCTGGAGCTCAGGTTGAACGAAGCACGCCGGTTGCTGCGTGAAAGCACCCAGCCCATTGCGTCCATTGCCTACAGCTGTGGGTTCGTCTCGGCGTCACATCTGGGTGCTGCTTACCGTCGTGTCTGGGGATGTACGCCCGGTGAAGAGCGGCGGAAATTTGATGATGCTCACTCCTGATTTCAGTCACTGAGTGCATGGGTCAACAACCGTCAACCCCCTGAAAAACCTCTGAACCAATCCTCTCTGCAAAATCCCATAGCAAGCTAATGACTCGGCCCGACAGGCGGTGCGCTCAGGCAAGCCTGGGTCATTTGGCGATCCCGCATACTTGCGCCCTCAATCGACCCTGCGCTTTGCATTGCGAGTTGGCTTGCCGCGTGACGTCGTTTTTTTGATAGAAATCGTCGAACCCGAAGCTCAGAGTGCCTACAGTTGCGCGGTAATGTTTCCTACAGATCCGGCGTTCAATTCCAGATGCGCGACCGATAAAAACAACAATGACGTACAGAAGGCATAACAACCATGGAAACCTTGAGTTTCATTCTGGAAAACGGCGGGCTGATCAGTCTGCTACTCGGGCAGCACCTGCTCATCGTGGCGGTTGCGGTGGGTTTGGCGATTCTGACGGGCGTGCCTGTCGGGATCGCGATCTCCCAGCACCCCAGAACGCGCCGCTGGGTCCTGGCCTTCGCCGCGGTCCTGATGACCATTCCCTCCGCCGCGCTGTTCGGATTGATGATTCCGGCCCTGTCGCTGATCGGCTACGGGATCGGCGTCGTGCCGGCGGTCATTGCGCTGTTTCTCTACTCCCAATTGCCCATCATCCGCAACACCACCACTGCGATCTCCAACATCGATCCGGCCTTGCGCGAAGCGGCGATCGGGATGGGCATGTCGACCGGGCAACGATTGCGCAAGGTTGAACTGCCGATTGCGGTCCCGCTGATCATGGCGGGCGTGAGGATGGCGACCGTCATCAACATCGGCATCGCGGCCATCGCGGCCTACATCGGCGCCGGCGGCCTGGGCAGTCTGATCATTCGCGGCATCGCGCAATCGGATACCCGACAGCTGTTGGCCGGCGCGATCGTCATCAGTGCCATCGCCATTGCGGCCGATTACGCGTTGTACGGCTTGCAGCGCCTGCTGACGCCAAAAGGCTTGAACAAGAACAAAGTGGCCACCGGCCGAATGAAGGAAGCTACGACGTGATCCAGATCGAAAACCTGAACAAGCAATTCGGCTCAATCACTGCAGTAGAAGATGTCTCATTCAATGTTGAAGAGGGGCAGATCTGCGTACTGCTTGGGCCGTCGGGCTGTGGCAAGACCACGACGCTGAAAATGATCAACCGACTGATCACGCCTACCTCCGGCACGATCAGAATCGGCGGTCGCGACACGTCCGAACTGGACAGCGTCACCCTCAAGCGCTCCATCGGCTATGTGATCCAGCAAGTCGGCCTGTTCCCGAACATGACCGTTGAGGAAAACATCTGCGTCGTTCCCAATCTGTTGGGATGGGACAAAGCCAAAAGCCGCAAGCGCGCCGCGGAGTTGCTGGAAGTGGTCGCGCTGGATCCGTCCAGATTTCTCAAGCGCTATCCGTGTGAACTTTCCGGTGGTCAACAGCAACGCGTAGGCGTGGCCCGGGCCCTGGCAGCGGATCCGCCCGTGATGCTGATGGACGAGCCCTTTGGCGCGATTGACCCGATCAACCGGGAAGTGATCCAGGACGAGTTCATGCGCATCCAGCGCCTCGTCAACAAGACCGTCCTGTTTGTCAGTCACGACATCGATGAAGCGGTGAAGATGGCGGACTGCGTCGCCCTGTTCCATAACGGAAAAATCCAGCAGTTCGGCAGCTCGGATGATTTGCTGGCCCGGCCCAACAGTGAGTTCGTGGCGAACTTCATGGGTGGCGACCGGATCATGAAGCGCCTGCGTCTGCTGCGCGCAGCTGACGTGGCCAGCAAGGTCCCGCCACGGGAACACATGCAGATCGTTGGCGGCAACAGCGCTGTTTTTTCGCAATCGCACCTGATCGTCAAGCCAGGGGATGACCTGCGCCAGGTGCTTTCGCAACTGCTGGGTCGCGGACAGGACTGGGCACTTTGCAACGACAGCGACGGGCGCTTTATCGGCTATGTCCACCAGGCCGACATCCTGGCACGACTTGTTGAAAACATTACTCCGGTGGTGCACTGAAGATGTCTGACTTACTGATCAGATTGTGGGAAGGGCTGCAGTTTTACTGGGGCGACATCAGCTACCTGACGGTCCAGCATCTGCAGATCGTGGCGGTCAGTGGGGTCTTGGCCCTGGTCATCGCGCTGCCGTTGGGTGTGTGGATGAGCCGTCCGGTGAACCAGCGTTACGCCATGGCCAGCATGCAGGTCCTTAACGTAGGGCAGGCGATTCCCAAGCTGGCGTTGCTGGCGTTGGCCATGAGTTTCATTGGTGTCGGTAGCGGCGCGGCCATCATCGGGTTGTTTGTCGCGACGTTGTTGCCCGTGGCAGTCAACACCTATGAAGGCTTGCGCGCCGTGCCGCAGCACTTGGTCGAAGCGGCCGAGGCCATGGGCATGACGCCACGGGAAACGCTGTGGAAAGTTGAAATTCCGAACGCGATGAACGTGATTTTCGCGGGCATCCGCACGGCGCTGGCGATCAACGTCGGTACCGCTCCGCTGGCCTTCCTGGTCGGTGGCGGCGGGCTGGGCGAGTTGATCTTTACCGGGATCGACTTGAATGACTTCGGCATGATGCTGGCCGGTGCCGCGGCGACCGCGCTGTTGGCGATTGCGGTCGATCTGGGCTGCGGCTTGATTCAAAACATTGCAGTGTCACGGGGCTTGAGGTTGACCGGGCGCGAGTGAATCCGATGACCATGGACAAAACCAATAATATGAGGTGCACGATGATTTATCGAATGCTGGCCAGTCTGATCTTTACCCTGAGTCTTGTTTGCGGTGTTGTGGGCAGTGCTTCTGCCAACAACACGATTGTGGTCGGCGGCAAGAAGTTTACCGAGCAGCAATTGGTTGCCGAGATGACCACTCAACTCCTGCGCGCCAATGGCTACAGTGTCGATAAACGCCCGGACCTGGGTTCTTCCGTATTGCGCGCGGCGCAAGAGAATGGTCAGGTCGATGTGTATTGGGAATACACCGGCACTTCGCTGATTACTTACAATAAAGTCACGGACAAGCTCAACGCTGACGAAACGTACAAGAAAATCAGCGAGCTTGATGCGCAGAAAGGCATCACCTGGTTGAACCCTTCCAGGGCCAACAACACCTACGCCTTTGCCATGCGCAAGGAAGAGGCAGAGAAGGATGGAATCGCCTCGATCAGCGATCTCGCCAGGAAAATCGAAACAGGCAAGTCCTACAAGTTTGCCTCCAATGCTGAATTCTTTTCCCGGCCTGATGGCCTGCGTCCCTTGCAAGAGACCTACAAGTTTGAATTTGAGCGCAAGAACATCGTCCGCATGGACGGCGGGTTGACCTATCAGGCGCTTCGAGACGGGCAGGTCGATCTGGCCTTGGTCCTGTCGACGGATGGGCGGATTCCGGCCTTCGGCTTTGTGGTGCTGCAAGACGATAAAGGCTTCTTCCCCAGCTACGCGCTAACCCCGGTTATTCGCACTGAAGTGTTCAAGGCGAATCCAAAGATCGGCGAGTTGCTCAACGCCCTGTCGTCCAAGCTGGATGACGACACCATCGCGGGTCTCAATTCCCGGGTCGACGTCGGCCGTGAATCCATCGAGAGCGTGTCCAAGGAATTTCTGCAAAAGAGCAAGTTGCTGTAGGAGCTGCCGAAGACTGCGATCTTTGACGTTGTCTTTAGAACTTTCCAGGGCCGGCGGAATAACCCCGGCCTTTTTTTTTCCTGCCTCCCATTCATTCCCTTGCATCTACATCAGGTGCGAGCCGGTTTCGTTCGCCTGTACCCACTCGGAGAATAAAAATGCAGTTGAATAAAAAGTTCGTGGCGTGCGCGTTTTTGCTAATGGCGGCAAGTGCTCAGGCGGATGACGGTATCGACCGCATGAGTCTCGCCGATATGCGTCATGCGTTGAATGCCGGGACCCTCAGTTCCGAGCAACTGGTCCAGCATTACCTCAATAACATTCAGGCAAACAATCACCAGGGCCAAAACATCAATGCACTGGTGACCATCAATGAACAGGCGATCGATCAGGCTCGCAAGTGGGATGCTGAGCGGGCGAAAAACCCCACTGCCAGGTACGCACCGCTGGCCGGCATTCCGTTCGTGGTGAAGGACAATTTTGACACCGCTGATATGGTCACCTCCGGTGGCTCCTTCGTGCTGCGTTCGTCGGTGCCAAGCCAGGATGCCTTCACTGTCAAGAAGCTGATCGACGGGCAAGCCATTCTGCTCGGCAAAGCCAACCTGTCGGAACTGGCGGCGTCCTTTGGCTGGTTTGGCTACAGCTCGTTTGGCGGCCAGACGCTGAATCCGCGGAACACCAAGCGGGATGCTTCCGGCTCCAGCAGCGGTTCTGCCGCCTCGGTGGCGGCGGCGTTTGCCCCCTTCGCGCTGGGGTCGGACACGAGCGGCTCGATCCGGGCGCCGGCCAGCGTCACCGGCACGGTGGGTTTTCGACCTTCGCTGGGTCTGATCAGTCGTAGCGGCATCATTCCACTGTCGCTCGCGTTCGATACCGCCGGCGTCATTACCAACAGCGTGCTGGATCAGGCCATTGTGCTCGATGCGATCAAGGGCCAGGACAAAGGCGATCCGGCGACCCTCGACCTTGCTGCAGATAAAATACAGTTCGAACCGGCACTGAGCCGTTCCTCGCTGCAAGGCAAGACCATTGGGGTGATCACCAATTTCAAGGGGGCGAATCCGGAGGTGGATGCGGTCTTTAAAACGGCGCAGGAAACCCTCGGCAAGCGCGGTGCGCATGTCGTCTCCATCGAATTGCCAAAAGCCTTTGAAACCCTATGGAGCGATGTGCTCGGGCCAGTAGGAGAGGGTGAGTTCAAGCCGCAATTCGAACGCTACCTCGCCACCCTCAATCCGAACCAACCGCGAACGCTTGTGCAGTTTCTCGACCTGGCCAAACAAAATCAGGCGCAAAACGCTGCGCACGGGATGAACCCGGCACGCCTGGCCGGACTGGAAACGCTAGCGAGTGCCACCAGCACCGATTCGCCGCAGTACATCTCCATCCTCTCCCGGAAGATTCCACAGTTGCGCGCGCAACTGATGGACGTCATGAAGAACAACAAGGTGGACAGCCTGTTCTTCGCGACCATCAACTGCCCGGCTTCGGTGGTGCACGGTGTAAGCGATGAAAGTTACGTGTGCAAGTCCGGCGATACCTACGCGTCGTCGTACATTGCCTCGGCCACGGGATTTCCCGAGATCACCGTTCCGGCAGGCATCATCGAGGGCAACCTGCCGGTCGGTGTTTCGTTCCTGGGCGGCTACGGCGAAGACGCCAAGGTGGTGGGTTTCGGCTACGCGTTCCTTGGGCGGTAATCGTCAGATCTGTTCCAGCAACCAGGTACGAAACGCGACGAGTGACGGCAGCATTTCGTTGCGCGGCGGATAGGCCAGGTAGTAACTGCGCTGGCTGGCAAAGGGCTGATCAAGGCTGATCAGTTCGGTGTTGGCCAGCTCGTCGGCCACCAGGATACGCGGTACCAGACCGATGCCGATGCCGGCCCTGACCGCCTGGATCAAGTGCGAGGTGAGTTCGAAACTCGGCCCCAACCGCATCATCCGATGGGGCAGGCCGTGGTGGCTGAACCACTCGCCCCAGACGTTGGCATTGTTTGCGACGTTGAGCAGCGTCTGTCCGCCAATGCGCTCCGGGGTCCAGGTGTCATGGGTTTCGGCCGCTTGTGGCGAAATGATCACCATCAGTTCTTCGGTGTGCAGGCGATGGCTGATCAGGCCCGGCAAGTCGGCATTGCCGACGACGATCGCGGCATCGATCCCGCTGGTTTCAAAGTCGATGGCATCGATCCGGGAATTGATGTGCACCAGCATGCCGGGATGGGTTTTGTAGAAGTCATGCAGGCGCGGCAATAACCACTTTGAGCCGAAGGTCGGCAAGGTGGCCAGGCGCAAGGTGCCGCTGCCTGATTGATAAGCCATGGCCTGCAACGTGGCGCTGCGGATGCGTCCGAGGGCTTCGCTCATTTCCCGCTGATAAAGACGACCGACATCGGTCAACTGCACTTGCCGGCCTTCACGGCGGAACAGCGTCAGGCCCAGCTGCTGCTCCAGCGCCTGGACCTGCCGGCTCACGGCGCTTTGGGTCAGTGACAGTTCCATCGCGGCACGGGTATAGCTTTCATGGCGGGCGGCGGCTTCAAAGGCCAGCAGCAACGACATCGAAGGGGTGAGGTGACGGTAATTCATTCGTAAAAGTCATCGATAGCGGCAGGATTATCCGTTTGTCTGGTGCCACAGCCTGCAGGATCATTGGCGTACCCGACGACCTGAGGCTGACCCATTAATGCTCAGGCGACAAGTGTTTTGAGTTTTCCCGTGATTAGACCGACAAGAGAACAGCCTGCGATGATCGCTCAGTTGCCCACCGTTGCACTCGCGGCACAGTACCCGGAATTTCTTCAAGCCCTGCGTGCCAGCGGCTTTCGCGGCCAGCTCAGCACCGACTACGCCACCCGCACCGTGTTGGCGACCGACAACTCGATTTACCAGCGGCTGCCGCAAGCGGCGGTGTTCCCCCTGGATGCAGATGACATCGCACGCATCGCGACCTTGATGGCCGAGCCACGCTTTCGCCAGATCAAGCTGACCCCGCGCGGTGGTGGCACCGGCACCAACGGGCAGTCATTGACCAATGGCATCGTGGTCGACCTGTCGCGGCACATGAACAGCATCCTCGAAATCAACGTCGCCGAGCGCTGGGTGCGGGTGCAGGCGGGCGTGGTCAAGGATCAGCTCAATGCCGCGCTCAAGCCTCACGGGCTGTTCTTCGCGCCGGAGCTGTCGACGTCCAACCGTGCCACCGTCGGCGGCATGATCAACACCGACGCCAGCGGCCAGGGCAGTTGCACCTATGGCAAGACCCGTGACCACGTACTGGAATTGCACAGCGTGCTGCTCGGCGGTGAGCGCCTGCACAGCCATCCGCTGTCCGACGCGGAACTGGAGGCGGCTTGCGTGCAGTCCGGCCGTATCGGCGAGGTGTATCGGGTGGCGCGCAATATCCAGGAGACCCAGGCCGATCTGATCGAATCGGTATTCCCCAAACTCAACCGTTGCCTGACCGGTTACGACCTGGCGCACCTGCGCGACGAGCAAGGGCGTTTCAACCTCAACAGTGTGCTGTGCGGTGCTGAAGGGTCATTGGGCTACCTTGTCGAAGCCAAGCTCAACGTGCTGCCGATTCCCAGGTATTCGGTGCTGGTGAACGTGCGTTACGGCAGCTTCATGGATGCGCTGCGTGACGCCGGTGCGTTACTGGCACACAAGCCGTTGTCCATCGAAACCGTGGACTCCAGGGTGTTGCTGCTGGCGATGAAAGACATCGTCTGGCATAGCGTCGCCGAGTATTTCCCGACGGACGTCGAGCGCCCGACGCTGGGCATCAATCTGGTGGAGTTCAGCGGTGACGACGTGGTGCAAGTGAACACGCGCGTGGCGTCGTTCGTGGCGCATCTGCAGGCCGACTCGACGATTGAGCGGCTGGGCCACACGTTGGCAGAAGGCGCCGAAGCCGTGTCCCGCGTCTACGTCATGCGCAAACGCTCGGTCGGGCTGCTGGGCAACGTAGAAGGTGAGGTTCGCCCGCAGCCTTTCGTTGAAGACACCGCCGTGCCGCCGGAGAAACTGGCCGACTACATCGCCGAGTTTCGTGCCTTGCTGGACAGCTATGGTCTGGCGTACGGCATGTTCGGTCACGTCGATGCCGGTGTGTTGCACGTGCGTCCGGCGCTGGACATGAAAGACCCGTCCCAGGCCGCGCTGGTCAAGCCGATTTCCGACGCCGTGGCCGAGTTGACCCGGCGTTACGGCGGGTTGCTATGGGGCGAGCACGGCAAGGGTTTGCGTTCGGAATACGTCCCCGGGTTTTTTGGCGAGTTGTACCCGGCATTGCAATCGCTCAAGGGCGCGTTCGACCCGCACAATCAGCTCAACCCCGGGAAGATCTGTACGCCGCCGGATGCTGCCCAGGGCTTGCTCAAGGTCAACGAAGTGACGCTGCGCGGAGATCTGGATCGGCAGATCGACGAGCGCGTCTGGCAAAGCTTCGGCACCGCCATGCACTGCAACGGTAATGGCGCCTGCTACAACTACGACCCCAGTGATGCGATGTGTCCGTCGTGGAAAGCCACCCGTGAGCGCCAGCACTCGCCGAAGGGCAGGGCGTCGTTGATTCGCGAATGGTTGCGTCTGCAAGGCGCGGCCAATATTGATGTACTGCAAGCAGCCCGCGGCAAGTTGTCGTGGTTGAGCGGGTTGCCAGCGCGGTTGCGTAACAACCTGGCGCGCTCGCGGGGCGAGGCGGATTTTTCCCATGAGGTCTATGACGCGATGGCGGGCTGCCTGGCCTGTAAATCCTGCGCGGGACAATGCCCGGTCAAGGTCAACGTCCCGGAATTCCGTTCGCGTTTTCTGCAGCTGTACCACGGTCGCTATCAACGACCGCTGCGTGACTACCTGATCGGCTCGCTGGAGTTCACCATTCCATACATGGCGTATGCGCCGGGTCTTTACAACGCGGTGATGGGCTCGAAATGGGTGAGCCGCCTGCTTGAGCGACAGGTCGGCATGCTCGACAGCCCGCTGATCCACCGTCATGACTTGCAGGCCACGTTGACCCGTTGCAAGGTCGCGGTCGCCAGCGTGCCAGCCCTGCGCGAACTGACCGTGGCACAACGTGAGCGCAGCGTGGTGTTGGTGCAGGACGCCTTCACCCGTTACTTCGAAACGCCGTTGCTGGCGAGCTTTATCCAGTTGGCGCATCAGTTGGGTTATCGGGTGTTTCTGGCGCCCTATAGCGCCAACGGCAAACCTTTGCACGTGCAGGGTTTTCTCGGCGCCTTCGCCAAGGCGGCGATCCGCAACGGCAATCAGCTCAAGGCGCTCGCCGACTGCGGTGTACCGCTGGTGGGACTGGACCCGGCGATGACGCTGGTCTATCGCCAGGAATATCAAAAAGTACCAGGGCTCAACGATTGCCCGAAGGTCTTGCTGCCTCAGGAGTGGTTGTCCGATGCGTTGCCGGAAAACCCGCATCCCGCGACCGGGACATTCCGTTTGTTGGCGCACTGCACCGAAAAAACCAATGTCCCGGCCAGCACTTCGCAATGGGAAGCCGTTTTTGCCCGGTTCGGGCTCAAGCTGACGACTGAGGCGACCGGCTGCTGCGGCATGTCCGGAACCTTCGGCCATGAAGCACGTAACCAAGACAGCTCACGAACCATTTTTGAGCAGTCCTGGTCCGGCAAACTGAACAAAAACAGCGAGGCGCTGGCCACGGGATACTCCTGTCGCAGTCAGGTGAAGCGCTTTGCCAACCTGCAATTGCGCCATCCATTGGAGGTTGTGTTAGAGCATTCGCTCGCGAAGTGAAGAGGAGCGCTCGGTTGAATCATCGGGCCGATGTCGACTCAATTGCCGTTCTTGATATTGCTCCAGGAGCACGTGCGGACACGATCGACGGCATGGGACTGCGGTTGCAGGGTGAACAGCGTGGCTATCACCTGCGCAGAGGGGTAGATGTTCGGGTTGTCTTGCACCTCGGCCAAGACCAGCGCGTTATCATGCTCACGCCATTACCAAGCGTGAGCATGCGCCGATCACTCAGGCAAAGGCGAAGTCCGCCTCGGTGATGGCGGCCTGTGGGACGCCAGTCAATGTGATGCTTCCCACATCCGGCTGACCAGTGACGGTTATGACGGCCTCGCCGAACTGTTCTCCAACGGTGAGATTCGCGAAGGCCAAACCGCTGGTGCTCAGGTCGATCAGGTCAGTGCCGTCCTCGAAGTCGAAGATGGTGTCCGTTCCCCACACCGTACCGAACTGGAACTTGTCCGCACCGAGGCTCGGCTCGAAGAAGACGTCACCGACCATGAAGTCGTCGACACTGCTGCCCACCAATATGTCGGCGCCTACGCCGCCTTCCATGACGGCGCCGCTGGCGCCCGCGGTCAGGGTGTCGTTGCCGGCATCACCGTCGAGGTTGGACTGGAAGCCGAAGGGGTCGTCGCCCCCGAACAGCTGGTCGTCGCCATCGCCGCCACTGGCATTGGCGAATTCCTGAACGATCAGAGTGTCGTTGCCGGCACCGCCGAGCAACTCGTCGAAGCCCGGGCCGCTATCGATGACGTCGTCACCGCTGCCGCCGTCGAGGAAGTCGGCTCCTTCCAGGCCGAAGATCTGGTCATTACCGCCCAGGCCGAAGATGCGATCGTCGCCATCGGTGCCGGTGAGCACGTCATTACCCTCGGTGCCGGCGGTGATGAGGATCGTGTTACGACCGAAGTCGCCCGCCGTCAGGTTGTGCGTGCCCTGCAGGCGCAGAGTGAAGTCGAGACTGTCGAGCACACCGTCGTCGTTTTCGTCGGCGATCAGCCAGGTATTGCCCGGGCGCAGGCTGTAGAACAGGTCGGTCACGCCGTTGCCACCACCCACGAGCACCGCGCCCAGTTGCGGATTGACGTTGAACTGGCCGCGGAAGAAGAACTCATTGTTCAGTTCCAGGGTGTCGCCGCCCACTACGCCAGCGCCCTGGAAGTCGACCAGGGTGTCGAAGGTGGCGAAGGGCGAGCTGGGGTTGAAGCCGGTGAAGAACTCGAACTCGTCGTCGCCGGTGCCACCGGTGAGACTGTCCTGGCCACCTTCACCCATGATCAGGTCGTTGCCGGCGCCGCCATTGAGCATGTCGCTGCCGGGGCCGGCGAACAGTTCGTCGTTGCCGTCTTCGCCGAAGATCTGGTCATTGCCGTCACCGCCGAAGAAGTCGTCGTTGCCGACGCCGCCGAACAACTGGTCGTTACCGTCATCGCCGTCCAGGGTATCGTTGCCCTCGCCACCACGGACAATGTCGTTGCCGTTGCCGCCGGACAGGGTCGTGTCGTTGCCGGCGCCACCGTCAATGATGTCGTTGCCGTCGCCGCCCGTGATGAGGTCGCGGTCGGCGCCACCGTTGAGGATGTCAGCGCCGAGCCCACCGGTAAGCCGGTCGATGCCCGCGTCACCGTTGAGGGTGTCGTTGCCGGCGCCGCCGTCGACGATGTCATTGCCGCTGCCCGCGTTAATTACGTCGTTTCCACCGAGCCCGAAGATCGTATCGACCTCCGGGGTGCCGTTGATCACGTCATTGCCGTTGGTGCCACGCAGGACGAAGGCGGTGGTGCCAAAGTCGCTCCTGGCCAGGTTGTGGATGCCGTCCAGTTGCACAGCGAAGTCAGTGGCGTCGAAGATGCCGTTGTCGTTGGAGTCAGCGAACAGCAGGGTGCTGGCGGCGCCGAGGGCGAAGAAGACCTCGGTGAAGCCGTTATTGCCGAAACCGAGGCTGGTTCCCACCGTGGGTACGCCGTTGTGGGCGCCCTGGAAGACCAGGCGGTTGGGGAAGCTGGAGAGCCGCAGGATGTCGCCGCCGACCAGACCCGCACCTTCGAAGTCGGTGACGCGGTCCTGGCTCAGGGAGCTGGACTCGTTACCGGTTTCCACGGTCCAGAAGTAACTGTCGATGCCGGCACCGCCGGTGAGGATATCGGCGCCTGACCCGCCGTCTAGAGTGTCGTTGTCGTTGCCTGCGAGAAGTGTGTCGTTGCCGAGGTCGCCGAAGAGGTCATCGTTGCCGTCACCGCCGTCGACATTGTCGTTGCCGCCAAGGGCGAACACGGTGTCGTTGCCGGCCAGGCCGGTTATTTGGTCGTCTTCCTCGGTGCCGAGCAGAAAGTCATCACCTGGGGTGCCAGGGATAGTAGCCATGGTTCTACCCTCCGTTGATGGAGATGGTAAGCATGAACTGCGTTACAGCGGGGCGAGGTTAGTTAGACAAACCAAAGGGTCACAAGTACGCCACTTTGACCTGACCGTTTATCGCGAATGCAGCCGAGTGTTGATGAGCCCTGGAGCATTCGCCAACCCTCCACAGCTGCCACATGGCTAGCTCGGGAGTTCCAGGGCAGGAGGGGTTGAAAAGCTGTCATTCCCCGGTGACTTGATGAAATAACATGAAACATATAAGACTTCCCTGCGTGAACTTTCACAACGTTCTACCGCACAGAGTGAGTGACTCAGGAAGGGGAGACTCGCACTGCCAAATCCACTCGTAGCTTGGATTACAGTCCGGGACGCGTGGGGTAATGCAGCTGCTGTGACATTCGTTTACTTCGGGATGCCCCCTATACAATCGTCAGGCATTAAGCACTGTTGAGATGGCCGCGTATGAACTCGATGAACCGCTGGGTCTTTGCAGGAAGCAGCCGTGTTTCGGTCAGTGCGTAAACCGAGATGCGAGTGCGACTACGACGAGATGTGCCACATCCTCGAAGGCACCGTGCGCCTGACCGATGCGGACGGCGTGGCGAAGACCTTCGGGCCGGGGGATTCGTTCGTGGCGGCGGCGGGGTTCAAGGGAACCTGGGAAAACATCACGCCTGCGCCTCGCCTGGGAGCGCCGGCAGCCCGTACGTCAACGCAAGTTCCAAGGCCGGTTACAAAGGGTATAACTATCAGAACAAAAGGCGGGTCACCCGGAATAGGCCCTCCAAAGGCAGCGCCCGGGCCAGGCGCCCCAGGCCTGATCGGCGCCTGCGGCGCGGAGCGATGTGATGAGTTCCAGAGCATGGCGATGGGCTCGCAAGAGCCTTTTTGGCTGCATCGAGCTGGCCTTGCTGGTCGCTCCACTGTGCGCCAGCGCCATGTTCAAGTGCCAAGCCAGGGACGGAGCCATCAGCTACACCAGCCAAGCCATCGCCAGCGCCCGCTGCACTCGCCTGAATGGCATGGCGGGCGCCGGTGTCGGCGCCAAGGCAATGGCTCTGCCACGGGTTGTGCGGGACGACGACTCAGGCGCGGTGCGGATTCGGGTGTTCACCTTCATCCACAAGGGTATTCGTCAATATGTGAGCCGGCGCCCCGTCGGGATCTCCGCACGGGTCGATGTCCTTGAGCTCTATTACATCAAGGGCTGCTATCTGTGCATGGCGCCGAAGGATTTCAAGGTCGCCTCATTGCGCCTGGACACCCATTCCTATCGGCGGGAGATCGAAGCCGCTTCGGGTCATTATGGTGTCGACAGGGCGCTGGTCCGCGCAGTGATACATGCCGAATCGGCGTTTCGCCCCAACGCCATTTCCAAAGCCGGCGCCCAGGGGCTGATGCAGTTGATGCCCGCCACCGCCGAGCGCTTCGCCGTGGACGATCCGTTCGACGCACGACAGAACATTCGTGGCGGCGTGCGCTACCTGGCCTGGCTGCTCAAGCGCTTCAACGGCAACCAGGTACTGGCGTTGGCAGGTTACAACGCCGGCGAAGCGTCCGTGGTCGAGTACAACGGGGTGCCTCCCTACGCCGAGACGCAATCCTACGTCACCCTCGTGCAGTCCTTGACCGAACGCTATCGCAAACATCGCTAGTACCGTAGGGCGCATACCCCGGAATAGGTAATACGCCGGGCGGGGCATGCCTCAACCGAACTTCCACGCTCACCGGTAGCTACCGACCCATAGCGGCCTTCCGTGAGGGGCAGAAACCGGCCAGAAGCAGACGGTCAACGGAGCGTTGGAAAAGAGTAGCTATGCTTGGTTTGCCGACGGAAATGATTGAGCCAAATGGGCTTCCGTTCTGTGAAGGCGTTGTCACCTCACGCGAGGTGTCGAATATTCCTTGTGACTTTGGACCCAAGCCTTTCAGGAGTCCTTTCATTTCATGGCGAAGCTAATAGCCTTCACAGCGTTTCTACTGGTGGGGATTCCTCTCGAACAAGCCGCTGCCGGAGGTGCAGCGCTGAGAATATTGTGGTCAGAAACCATTCCTGGAGGGAGAGACACGCAAGGCGCTCTCGCTATTCGAGGGATCTCGCTCGACGCCGGCGGTTCAATAGTCGCGTTAGGAAATAGAGGGGTATCGCAATCGATTCTCTTGCGGCCCAGCGAAGCAGGCCCTGGATCTATCATTGAACTTGCAACTCAGGGGAAGGCCTCGACAATTGTGCAGGGCCCCGATGAGACTCTTTGGCTTGCCGGTCTAACAAACAGACGAATGTATGTCCCCGGCGGAACGATGGCAGATGCCTATCTCGGAAAGCTCGATCCACAGGGGCGAGTCGTTGCGGAATACTCTTTTCACTCGTTCCGGTTTCGTTATATTCAGAGTGTGACCATGCTTGATTCAGGCGAATTGGTCGTCGCCGGCGGTGACGGTGCCGAAAATTGGCTGGCGGCCGTATCGACTCAGGGCAGGCTCTTGTGGCAACGAAAGTTAGGACTCGGAAAAGGGGTGGCGGTTTCAGCAGTAGGTGACCAAATCGTAGCGGCCACCATTGCAGGTAGGCGCGAGGACAACAACAAAAAATACTGGGACGATGTGAATGTCCTAAGAGTTGACCGCGCAGGACAGGTGATTGGCTGGCAAACTGTTAGAGCAAACATCAACAGCCATTCTGGAAGCCGTTCAGGAACGGTTGCGATGGTGAAGTCACGTACTGCGTTTTATGTGCTATCGAGTTGGCACGATACTCAGAGCGCGAAGCCGCTGGAAATCACAAAGCTCTCCCTCGACGGTTCTATCTCCTGGCGCAAGGAGCTTTCGCACTCAATATCGCAGGAGAGGAATAAAACCTGGAGATCCTGCGATCAAGGGCAGATGGCTCTTGAAAATGACAACCTCTTGGTCGTGTGTTCTCTCGAAGCGCAGATTCTGGTTTTTCGGCTCGACGCAAAAAATGGTGACGTGACAGTCATGTCCGTACCATTACCCGAATGCCATGAAGGCCGGCCGGTTGCGCTCTTTCCGGTGCAAAGAAAGAATGGAGCGATCTGGATTTTTGGTTCGAGGCCGGACAGTAACATAGGGAAAAGTTGCACGTGGCTTGGAGAGCTATCGCTTCCATGACGTTTATCAGCTTGGTTTTGTAGACACCTCCAAGCCTTAAAGTTAGGCCATCAGGAAGTTAATTGGCCCCGCCTCCCTAGACATAGGAAGGTGGTACGGACTATCTATATTGGGTCGATAGCCGACACTTTGTTTTGCTCAACCTAGGCCATACTCGGTCAAAGTCAGCACAAGGAGATGCCATGGAAATGCTGCTGGAGGTTGTGTTCGGCGTCATCTGCTACCGAGTCGGATATTGGGTGCTCAGGGCGATAACGCTGGGCCGGTTCACCGGAAAAAGCAGCTATTGGTTTGCAGTGGTCTGCACCGTAGGCGCACTGGTGATCCTGTCTCCTATCATCACAATCATTGCATGGAAGTTGATGGAGAGCGCCAAGTAAGCACTGATCTGACTATCGTCCTTTTTCGGACAGAAACGGCGCTATCCCTCCCTCTCTTCCGGTAGGGAGCACAACCTGGACAAAAACGCTACCTACCATACACTTGGCAAACAAAGGCACAGTTTTTGTTTTCTGGCTAGCTAGCCTAGGTTAGGCCTATGAACCCTCGCTACCACGAAATACACCGGGTCGAGATCAAAAGACGGCTGTATCGCTACGCCGATCAACAGTGGGATGCTCTTTTTGGTGTATTCGCCGCAAGCATTATTTTTGCTGGCTTTGGAGTCAGGTTCTGTTTTGCGCCTATACCTGGAAGCTGGATTATAGGGTTCGTGTTCTTTTCCTTGAGTGCACTTATTTTCGCCCTGTATAGGTGGATGCTTCGCACCCTGAGCAAGCGAGGAACAGACAGCGGATGGCTCAAGACTTCTGATCAATTAATTATCGTAGCGCTTATTTGTCTGGCTATATTTTTACCTAACTCCAACCAACTGGCATTGTTTTTTTTCTTTCTTTGCGCAGGTGCATACGGTACTTGGCGTCTAAGGCAGAACCTGCGAATTCATTTGAAGCGCTACTATTTTCGCGAAGCGCGCGAGTACATTCGAGAGATAGAACGTTACAGCCCTCGCCCTAATCGCTCGACCAAGCTGAAAGCGCCCCCATAGGGAAAAGGTACTTTGGGTCGCAAGCTGACCTTCTTGACCGCCAGAAATCGGCCAATAGTTGCGTGCCATGAAGGTCTGCTTTGGGTCGACTACTGCCCTTCGTGACAGGCAGAAATCGGCCAGGAGCGGACGGTGAGTACCGGCAGAAATCGATGAAATATGCCACAGCAGACTGGCTGCTATATTCAATGAGCCTGCCCACTCACGTTGCTCACCGACTAAAGACGTTGCGCTGAAGGAAGTCATGATTGATTTACTCCTCGCTATTCTGAACCTCTTAGGCCTGATTGATTCTGAAGCTAGAACAGATGGCCCAGCCACGTGGCCTGGACGTCATCGAAAACTAATCCGAGTGGCGCTCATCATATGCTCGGCTCCTGTCTGCGCAGGGCTTTTAATTCTCTTTGTCCAATGGCTGAGCTGCCTGAGCCCCGTGGTACAGAGGGTGGCGATAGGAGTGGGCGCAATCCAGCTGATAGGTTTTTTCGTTTTGCTAGTTCGCCGGAACAAAGCCTAGGCGCTCATCTTTTACAGACTCCCGGGCCAATGGTAGTTTTCCTTCATGAACGTCTACCACTCAGTCAAATCCTTCCAGGGCTTGACCGGCCACTTCACTTGGGTCGGTTGCAGCCCTTCGTGACAGGCAGCGGCCAGAAGTCATTTCCAAATTCATGCAAGAACCAGAAGACTTGCCGCTGCAGCATTTGCCGAAGATTTACTCGAAGAAATCGCCAAGTACGGCGTTGCCAATGTCAAACGGATCTATGACGATGGGATTGATCTCCAGTTGGGTGGATGGAAGAAGGTGCTGCTCGACTATTCGATTCAACCCATCCAACAATTCGCGTACACCAAAGGTAAGAGCCCAATAGACAGTGCATTGATATTCGACGCAATGGACCTGCTGCGCCAAAGTTTGGGCAGTAGAACATTCAGAAAAAACCTACTTTAGCGATGAGCTCAACATTGATGCATCGCAAAAGCCCCGAAGGCAATATGTTTAACCGCCCGATAAATTTTTAACACTTTATCGTTAGAAAGTACTTTCTCATCAGGATGAAAGTCTACGCGCAATCCAATTTTCCTTTCATAAGTTCCATGAATAGAGCAGGTAAACTGAAAAATACAGTCATAGTAGAAATATTCATCATCACGCAAGTCTTTAAAAATCCACTCTTTCTCGCGGGCGACCTCATCAGAATGATAGACCACGAAAGCATTCGTCGCCTCCACCACCTCCAAACGCCCCCCACTCTTGATGAATTCGTAAGCTGACCTACCTGGGTCATTCATGCCAATATCATTACGATCAACAAACACCTTAACCTTCCCAACATTACTACCAACGATATCTACACCATTGATGAAAACCGCCTGATACCCCCCCTTAGAACTAACGCCTCTCGAAATCAAATCCGAATTCAAACAGTACTTCACACCATCCACCAAAAAATAATTCACCTGCTGGCTTTCAGTGACAACACTATTCCATATCCACACAGCAGCTAACACCACCGCAGCCAGAACATAAAATCTCATAGCTATCGTCCCCTCGTACTTCCAGAAACATGGCGATCAAGAGGGATTGGCACACGGTCAATCACTCTACTGCTATCAGTTTTTACTTCAGCTGAAACTGACACCAATTGTGCTAGCTGAATGCCCTGTTCCTTCACCTTAACTTTATCTTTCAACAATCGAATCCTGATGTTATATAAAAGACCACGCCTTTCATCTTCGATCGCATCATTGGTCACGCGGACAGGTCGGCGACCGTACCTTCATCCTTATCTACAATCGCGCCCAAATGTGCGCCACTCGACTCTGCCCCTGACGAAGGGACACTAATGCGAGCGTAGACTAGGCGCGTCGGGTGAATTAAAAACTCTTAGATCAAAATGCTATCACGGCATTTTTTGTTCAGAAGCCGAAGAGGACTACTCACCCGATTGCATTCCTGAGTCCTAGCGCTTTTAATCCTTGCTAGTCCCTGCTCGATATAGCACGTACTCCCATCAATTGTGTGCAGCTCCGAGAACGCTGTCGCAGACATCCTTAGATTCTTTCAACTGACACACATTGAACATCGCAGCCTCCGTGGCCACGGCGACCAGATCGCCGTCCACGTCATTCAGGCCGATCTCACGAATCCATTCACCCCCGACTTCGGGCGGGATGATTTGCTCGGTGATTACGGTGTTGGGGTTGGTCGGGGCTGGGGTTGTGCGGCCAGGGTCGTCATCTCTTGCGCGATGCTTCCAGGTAGCGTGACGAATGACGTCTTTCGATTGCTGCCTGTCGCCACCGGCAGAAATGGGTCGCACGCTGCCCTTCGCGACAGGCACCGATCGGCCGATTCTGTTGAAAAAGTCGACCCGCCCTGGCTAGCCAAGCATCGAGCGGTGAAAGCGCCTTTTTTGCACGCCGCTACGTCAAATCTGAGTCCTGGACCTTCTGCGCAAAACACAGATTTCAATCTCAGACGCGCACTTTTCTACAGTGGAAACCGAAGCCGACTTTTTCAACAGAATCGGCCAGAAGCGGTCATCCGATAACGTTCAGGATGAGGGGATCTGTGCGGCTGTATTGTGCTGCGCCCCCCCCGCCGCCGGGCCAGGGTTCATTTTAATAAGCTCAACCGGCACAGGTGTGCCACTACTGACTTCTGGAAGAGCACCTTTAGTTTTTTCAGTTTGACGCGGGCGGTACTCAAGAACCAACTTTTTCCCGTTCCAGTACATGCGAACAATTTCCGTCCGATTCATGTGGACGGCGATTCTAAACTTGACAGGAAGAGGAGCGGCTACAGGGACAACTGTGACTTGGAGTAGCGGTTCAACCGCATTTAATGGATTGTGCAAGGCACAGTAGCGGTTATAAGCGAATGCAGTAAGCCCCATCTCTTCGTTGGTCGCCTGTAAGACTACTCTATCCTCACAAACGAAATCTTTGAAGTGCTTTACGGCCCCTAAAGTCAACGCAAGAACAAACAGTGCACATCCTGACTTCCGCGCAATCGCTTCGAATTTCTTGTATTTTTTCTCATTATCTCGTGGATCATAATGATCAATGACAGTAGCGATCAGGTTAGCCACAAGACATAACAGCGCTCCATACATAACCCATGCCGGGTAGCCATACAACGTTAATTCCCCGCGCTTGCCGGGAATTACAAAATTATCAGTGATCACTCCAAATGTTCCATAGATCAATAGGATGACTGACAACATAACATTCAATAAACGGACTTTAAAAGGAACTGCGTTCGGGGCGAAAGCCAATTCTGAAGCGTTTTTTTTATTGTTCATTGCTGACTCTCCGTATTCTGGCGTCGAGCTGAAAAAATTACCTTCTGCGGCCAAGGGGGTGTTCCATACTCTTAGACTCAAGTGTTCAGCGAACGAGTTCAGGATAGGCTATCTGCGCAAAATAGGTGTTCGATTCCGCCTTCATCATGTATGAGAAAAGTCTGTTTCTGGCCCTTGTCTATCAGTCCCGTGACAGGCCGCTATGGGTCGGATAGTGACCACCAGCCATTGTGGCTGATCCACCCTTGTCCTCCCCTCAACGTGGAGGACGAGCCATGAACACTATTGCTAGATACAGCCATCAGCCTTGGAACAAGGGAAAGCTTGTCGGGCAGAAAGCTCCGCTTCGAGTCAGAGATATCTGGGCCATCCGCGTGAGACTTCAGCTTGCTGAGAAGACACGTGATTTGGCGCTTTTCAACTTGGCCATCGATAGCAAGCTGCGTGCCTGTGACTTAACCAAGTTGCGAGTCCGAGACATTGCCCATGGGGAGCGTAAGTGTGCGTCGCTACGTAAAATCTGCCAATGATTGGTGTATCGGTCCGACCTGAAATTTACGTAGAAACGCGATTTTCGTTCTGGTTCTGACTGTCAAACCTGCTCTAAACCGTTTTTACACAGCCTCGGCCGAAAGCGGCCTCTCACGAATAGCCATCGGCCAATCTCGGCCATTTACGACGTGCAAACGAGGCATCAATGCCTGGCTCCCGATTGTTCCAGTCAGGCAGACCACCCACTGATAGCGCGCCCAACGATGTGTTGGTCACTACTTGCTTAATGCGAACAGCATCACGAGCACCCGGAAGGATCAAGTGACGCCACCGCTTACATCCGGTGATGTTCCAACAAGAAGTCCACGAACAACCGCACCCGCGCCGGCATTGCCGAGCCACCTACGAACACCGCATGAATCGGTTCCTGGTCGCCGGGGTTCCAGGCTTCCAGCAGCGGTATCAGGTCACCGCGCTGCAGATCCTCGCTCACGCTGAACTCGCCGATACGCGCAATGCCGGCACCTACTCGCGCGAGTTGTGCCAGCGCTTCACCACTGCTGCATTCGATGTTGCCGCTGACCTTCAGGGAAAACTCTCTTCCGTCGCGGATGAACGGCCAGTTGGGTTCGGCACGCCGGAAGTTGAAGCGTAGGCAGTTGTGCCGTAGCAGGTCTTCCGGTTCCTGGGGGATGCCGTGGCGCTGCAGATACTCGGGCGATGCCACCACTACCTGGCCGGTGTCGCCGATCCTGCGCGCGGTCAGCGGGCTGTCGGGCAGATGGCCAAAGCGTACCGCGACGTCGGCCTGGCCGCCGAGAATGTCGACCACTTCGTCGCCGAGGGTGAGGTCGACGACAATGTTCGGGTAACGGGCGCTGAATGCTGCCACCAAGGGAACGATGGCCAGCCGCCCATGGCCAAGGGCGGCGCTGACCCGCAATCGACCCCTTGGTACGCCCTGGTCGGCGATGGCTTCTTCGACCTCGGCCATGTCGGCCAGGATACGCCGGGCGCCGCGCAGGAAAGCCTCGCCCTCGGCGGTGAAGGTGATCGCTCGGGTGGTGCGCAACAGCAGGCGGGTGCCAAGACGTTGTTCGGTACGCGCGATGATCCGACTGACCGCCGAGGGTGTCAGCCCCAATGCACGCGCGGCGGCCGACAGGCTGCCTTCCTGCGCCACGGTGGCGAACACGCCCATTTCACCTGACCTGCCGTTGAAGTCCATTTGTGCTCCTTACGCAAAGGTGATTGCCAGAAATGCTCTCTACCGCCTGAAAATGTTGGATCGTAGCATTAGCGGCATAGATAAGGAGCCTTCCATGCGTATCAATCCACCACTTGTCGCACTCGCCATTGGTGCCTTTGGCATCGGCGTTACCGAGTTCGCCCCCATGGGCATGTTGCCGGGCATCGCTGCGGATCTCGGCGTTTCCATTCCCGCCGCAGGTCTGTTGGTCAGTGCTTACGCCTTGGGCGTACTGCTCGGCGCGCCGCTGATGACCCTGACCACCGGCAGGATTCCTCGGCGCTATCTGCTGATCGGACTCATGGCGATTTTCACCCTGGGTAATCTGATGTCAGCCCTGGCTACCGATTACTACAGCCTCATGGTCGCCAGGGTGGTGACCTCACTGAACCACGGTGCGTTCTTTGGCGTTGGCTCCATCGTCGCCGCTAGCGTGGTCGCCCCGGAGAAACGTGCCGGGGCGGTTGCGGCAATGTTCATGGGCCTGACCCTGGCGACCATCGGCGGTGTGCCGCTGGCCGCCTGGTTTGGCGAACTGTTCGGCTGGCGCACCGCATTCTGGGGTATTACCGGCCTCGGCGTGGTGGCCATGGTCGCGTTGTGGTTCGCCTTGCCCAACCTGCAGGCGCCGCAAAGCGTCGGTGTACTGGCCGAAATTCGGGTACTGGGCCGTGGCCCGGTGCTGGGGGCGTTGGCCCTGACCGTAGTCGGCTCGGGTGCAATGTTTACCGTCTTCACCTACATCGCGCCGATCCTCAGCAGCGAGACCCATGCGTCCACCGCCTACATCACCGCCATGCTGGTGCTGTTCGGTGTGGGGTTGACGCTGGGCAACATGTGGGGCGGCAAGGCCGCCGACCGCTCGATAGATCGCACCCTGATCGTTTCGCTGAGCGTGCTGATTCTCGTCTTGCTGGCGTTCACCGTACTGATGCGTTGGCCGCTGCCGGCCGCCGTTGCCATCCTGATATGGGGTATCGCCAGCTTCGCCCTAGTGCCGCCGCTACAGATGCGCGTCATGGAGGCTGCCAAGGACGCGCCCAATCTGGCCTCGGCGGTGAACATCGGTGCCTTCAACTTCGGCAACGCAATTGGTGCGGCGCTGGGTGGAGCGGTGATCAATACCGGGCTGGGTTATCCGGCGATTTCCCTGGCCGGAGCGGCAATGGCGGGTCTGGGGCTGCTGATGGTGTTGGCTTTTGCTTGGCGTTCCAGAACGATTGCAGCTGCGGTGGTGTGACGATGATGTGAGGGGGCTGTTAGTCACCATTGATGAGTGACGGCTAGCGGCCACAAGCGGACGTTCGGGAATGGCAGCTAACGATCCGAAACGGGCATGAAACTTCGAAGATGAAACGCTTCAGCCTATCGGGAGAACCTTCAGATCCGGCCAGGTTGCGAGCCAGTTTTTTGAGCGAAGGCGGTTCAGATAGACCTGCCGTTTATCTGCCCGGAACTTCACCGTAGGTCGGACGACAAGGTTAAAGAGATCGTCTAGGCCGAGTGGTGCCGCGACCTCGACCACACCCTCTACTCCAAGCCGTACAGCTACCTTGAAACCTCAGGGTCAGGTCTTGTCTTTTGCCATCGCTATTATGCAAAAGGCAAGACCTGACCCCGCATTGCTTTGAGAAATACGAAAACCCCTGATTTCGAAAGAGATCGGGGGTTTTTGCTTTCTGGTCCCCCGGGGCCGTGTCGAAAAAGTGTCGAAGCCCCTAGAGCGCCCCAAGCGGATTGAGCCTTACCGCATCCTGCATCCAACGCCCGCTCGCCAAGCTGCGAGCCGCGCACTCAAGCAATACATGAGGACGGAAGGTTGAACCGCGGCTGTGTGTCGGTAACCGGCGTCGTCTAGGCTCAATTTCTCGGTCACATTCCATCTTGGAGGCCGTTTTCACGCAGGAGGACTGTACATGCACATCACGACTTTCACTCTCACCTTACCGACTGCCCTGCTGGCATTAGCCTGCAGTTTCGCCAGTCAGGCCCAGCAAACGGACATGACCTTTTTTGTCACCAGCCTCGGCATGGGCAAGGGCGCCGATCTAGGTGGTCTGAGCGGCGCCGATAGGCACTGCCAGACGCTGGCCTCCGCCGTCGGGGCGGGCCAGCACACCTGGCGTGCTTACCTCAGCACCAGTGCCGTCGGCGGTGCGGGGGCGGTCAATGCCCGTGATCGCATCGGCCAAGGCCCTTGGCAAAACGCCAAGGGGGTCGTCATCGCCCGCGACGTCGCGCAACTGCACGGCGACAACCAACTGACCAAGGAAATGGCCCTGGACGAACACGGGGCGCTGGTTAAGGGGCGCGGCGACACGCCGAACATGCACGACATCCTCACCGGCTCGCAGGCGGACGGAACTGCGTTCGCCGGTAGCGATGACCATACCTGCAGCAACTGGACCAGCAGCGGCGAAGGGACGGCCCAGGTCGGTCATCATGACCGAATAGGACTGCGTGACGATGCGGCGGCACGCTCGTGGAACTCCTCGCACCCCTCGCGTGGCTGCAGCAGCGAAGCCCTGGCCGGCTCGGGCGGGGCGGGGCTGCTGTACTGCTTTGCCGCAGAATGACGGGCGATGCCGCTGCGGGGTCGCAAGTTGCAGGCGGGCCAGGCCGAGTAGAGCGGCCGGGTTCGCCGCATTCCCAGGCACGGCGGATCAGTGCAGAAAGTCTGTGAAACCTCAGGGTCAGGTCTTGTCTTTTGCCATCGCTATTATGCAAAAGGCAAGACCTGACCCCGTATTGCTATCCTTGCACCAGACGGAGTATCCGCCAACGTACCGGATCGGCAGCGATGATGGTCTGCACCTGCGAGAGCTGGATCATGGGCGCTGGCCTAGATGTTAAAAGTCGGAGCGAGAGACTACCAACCCAGCTGCGTTAATGTCTGCTTCTGGCCGATCGGTGCCTGTCGCGAAGGGCAGCGTGCAACCCATAGCTGACGGTGGCGACAGACAGAAATCGGCCAGAATCTCTCTCTCGGTTTCTGCAAAAGCAGGGGTTATTCACAGAATTTGGAGGCACATTACCGACCTGAAATTGGCGCAAATGCCAAGAAAGCAATCGAGTGATTCCAATCCACTCGGCCTACAAGTCCATCAAGCGAACCCAATATAGCGGGCCAACTATGTCCAGCGTTGAGCATCAGCAAATGCGACTGAACTGGCGACACTTCACAAAAGAAAACGCATGCGAGGCGCTGGCTTGCTCATATTGCCTCTACGTTTTCCATCATCTTGACCGATCAGTGAGTTTAAAAAACTGACTGCAGTGCCCGTCGTCTAACCAGGCGTGGGGTACAGACACTGTCGGCACGAACAAGGCAGCGCGTCGACAGTGCAAATCTCAGTTGATATGGCTGCCCACTACGTCACCAATTCGCTGAGCAATATGCTCGGCGTGGGTCTCCAGCGCGAAGTGGCCAGTATCCAGTAACTCGACCACCGCATTCGGGTTGTCACGCTTGTAGGCCTCGGCACCTGGCGGAATGAAAACGGATCGCCCTTGCCCCAGATCGCCAGCGTTGGCACTTGGGTATCTCGGAAGAATTGCTGGAACGCCGGGTACAGTTGCAGGTTTTTCTGATAGTCATAAAACAGATCGGGCTGGATGTCCTTGTTACCAGGTCGCTCCAGCAACAGCGCGTCCAGATAATAACCCTCGGGTGCAATGAGTTCGGGGTTGCTCACGCCTGCCACATACTGCCAGCGTGTGCCTTCCAGGTGCAGGATGGCATCGTTGATCACCCGCCGCTGGATCTGCTAAACACCCGAATGATGGTCGAAGGCCAGCGGCGCGACCTGCTCAACAGCGATGCCGACGTAGCGCGCTGGCTGGAGCAGATCGGTTTCGGTTCGGCGGCGGAAGTGGCGGCGGGTGACGGGCTTTTGCTCGATCAATTGCGCAACCTGCGCGACTGCATCGAGAGCGGGCTTGCCGCCCGTCGAGAGAACCGCGTGGCGGATCCGGCGGCGCTGAATGCCTTTCTACTGCGAGTAGTGCCGCAACTGGTGTGGGAGGAGGCGGGCGCGCCGGTGCTGGATTGGTTCCAGCAGGGTGATGCTGGTCACCAGCGTCTGAGCAGGCTCGCTTACGCCGTCGCGGAGTTGTTGGCCGAAGGCGATTTCAGCCTGGTGCGTAAATGCGAAAGCCCCGAATGTTCATTGATGTTTTATGACCGCACCAAGTCGCACAAACGGCGCTGGTGCAGCATGGCGCTATGCGGAAACCGGCATAAGGTCGCCGAGTTCCGCAGCGACGTCAAAGTGCTGCGGACTAGGCATTTCGATTGCCCCGCTCAATGGCGACCAGATGATCAACAAGCTCATCGACGAATTACGAGGGGATATCAAGGCCAGCCATGAGAAGCGCCGGGAGGGCTGGAATACGAAAAATCCCGGCATCAGGCCGGGCTCTCTGTAGATGGGCCAAATCCCTTTGGCTGTTTGCATTTTGCTTGGTGGATGTGACGAAGGCGTGACGGGGCAGATACAAAAGGCCCGGCACGGTTGTGCTTCATACCGTATGTCTAATGCGGTGAATTCCCTCAAGTGTTCCGACCTCAACCGTAAAACCCTTGGGAGAAGGGGTGTGTACGATGACGCGAAGGCACAGGCGTTTTCCGCCTGGCATGAGTTGCTGATGTGATTTCAATTAACAGTTTCGGCGATAGATCATGTCTGTGCCCTGACATGCACCTCAGGCGTAAACTGAACACGGTGCAGCATGCATTGAAAAGCGCTGCACTTGGAGGTGAGCCATGCGCTCCATTACCGTTTACACATCGATCGCACTGCTGGCGCTACTTATGGTGCCACTTGCCACCGCAGCGACTTCGGTCGAAGTCGTCTTCAAGAACCCCGAAAAATTCAGCGATGCCAGCCTGGATAGTCCGGGCTATGAACGTGGTGCCGATCCTTATGTCATGAAAGAGCTGCGTAGCTACATCCAGAAGCTTGGCGAGCGGTATCTGCCCCCCGACCAGCAGCTGCAAATTGAAATACGCAACATCGACCTGGCCGGTCGCTATGAACCTTGGAGGCTAAATGCCTACGAGGTGCGCTTCATGCGCGACATCACCTGGCCGAGCATCGATCTACATTACGTGCTCAAACAAAACGGCCAGATCGTCAGCCAGGCCGACGCCAGGGTCATGGATCAGCTCTACCTCCAGCGTCCGGGGCGTGCCAACCGAAGTGACAGGCTCTACTCCGAGAAGGCCATGCTCTCGGACTGGTTCCACAGACAATTCGCCGGGCAACATCAGAGCGGGTTGAATTGAACCACCCTGCACTCTGAATCACCCGTCCGGTATGGGACGTATGAGTCAGAAACGAAAAGCCTGATGCCGTACGTCTAATGCGGTGAATTCCCTCAAGTGTTCCGACTTCTACCGAAAAACACCTGGGAGAAAGGTCATGTACGATGACGTGAAGGCACGGGCGTTTTACGCTTGGCATGAGTTACTGATGTACCCCGAAGATCAGATGGATGTGCAGCAGCAGTACGACGAACTGCTTCGGCTCGCTGACAATTTTCGGAAGAAAGGAATTATTGATCCGAAAGAGCGCAAGACCTTGATAGAGATCGCGACGGTTGCCTATGCACGCGCCGTGGAAGGCGCTGGGTGATCGAATCGCAGGCAAAGAAAAGCCCGCGTGGGGAGCGCGGGCTAAAAAATCACGAAGGAGCTGTGTGCACCCTATATCGCGAGTGGTGAAAAACTTGTGAAAGTGCAGAAAAAAGCCCGGCAATGGCCGTAATGCTGTTCAGTTAAGGAAATTGTAGGAGCGAGCTTGCTCCGGGCGGCGTTCCGACGATGGACTCAAGAGCGCCGCGTTTAGCCAGTAAATACGCGTTATCGTTAACGACCATCGCGAGCAAGCTCGCTCCTACAGAGAACCACATTCGCTTAAGTGAACAGCATTACGGCAATGGCCAGGCTCTCTGTAGATGGGCCAAATCCCTTTGGCTGATCGCATTGTGCTTGGTGAGTGTGACGAAGGTGTGATGGGAGCGGAAACAGAAAGCCCGGTGCCGGGCCGTAATGGCGGGGCAGAATTACCAGAGAATACAGTGCTTTTCAGTGATGAGAATGGCGAGGTACAACCCAATATAGATAGTCCGTCCCACCTTCAACGATACTGGTAGCGGTTGGACCCGCAGCTGATGAAGCTGATCGACGAGCAGTCGTCCAATGCCAGCACGGGCAGGGAGCCAGTGCCATGACGGGCTCTTTGAAATACTCCGGTTCTCTGGACGCGTAAGTCTGCTCCCGGTTCATTCCATTGAAAAAACCACTCGTTCCATGTGTCAGTCCCGATTCTGTTTTTTTGAACTCGGGCTGAAAGCACTTATCCAAAAAAAATGTGGGATTGTTTCCCACGCTACGATGCCAACTGGCTCTGAGGGATCGTGCGGATACCGCAGTGGCTCGTTAATGCTGCAGATTTATGGCCGTGCCGGTTGGGCGGCTGCTCCAATGGGCGGCCGGGAACTCACTGGACATTGCGTTCGATAGGGAGATGAGTACGCAACTCCATGCGGAGGTGCATCATGCTGCTCAAGAAATGTTTGTTGGCTCTGGCCATCGGCGGAGTCCTGTCGGCATCGACTGTCCTGGTGCCCGATTACATCGGTAGTTTCTCCAGCGTGTATGCCAAGGATGGCGGTAGCGGTGGAGGCGGTGGTGGCGGTGGCTCCGGCAGTGGCGGCTCCGGAGGAGGTGGCCACGGTGGTGACGGCGGTGGCGGTCACGGTGACGGCGGCGATGGAGGAAAGGGTGGCGATCATGGTGCTGCAGGCCATGACGGTGACGGTCATGGAGGTCCGGGGCGCGGCGACGCTGACCATGGTGGTGTAGCCGGGAACAAAGGCCCGGGCAATGCCCATGACAACGACGCTGACGATGCTGATCACGATGCTGACAACAATGCCGCCGATGCAGCCCGGGACGCTGCCAGAGCGACTGCGGATGCAGCCCGTGATGCGGCAAAAGCCACTGCAGATGCCGCCCGTGACGCCGCCAGGGCTGAAGCAGATGCAGCCCGGGATGCCGCAAAAGCTGCTGGCGTAGCTGGCGCCGATGCAGACGCAGCCAGAGACGCTGCCCGGGCCACCGCGGATGCAGCCAGGGACGCCGCCAAGGCCGAAGCAGATGCCGCCAGGGATGCTGCCCGGGCTACCGCGGATGCCGCGAGGGACGCCGCAAAAGCCGTGGCGAAGGACGCCAGAGAGGATATGGCGGACGCCCCGGATGCTCCGGACGAACCGGATTTCGACGCGGTTGAGGTAGAGAACTGAACCTGCACGTTCGACAATGAACACGGCAGGCATACCGTAGAAAACGTCCCGGGAGCTTGAGGGACGTATCGGCAAAGAGTCGCAGGCCCTGGAACGTCGTGGGGTTTGCGACTTTTTTTGGCTATCGAGCCTTTGGGAACATTTCTACAGGCCAGCTTACAAACGCATGACTCGCCTTCACAAGTGATGAGAAGGGGAAACCTCGCCCCGGCCAGGTTGTTCAGGTATGGGATAGACTCGAGCCCATTCGGCACAAGACACAGGAGCGGTGATGAATGGAATCATTTAGCGTACGCGAGCTGAAAATGACTGACGCTCAAGCGTTGCTGGCTTTCGAAATCCAGAACCGTGAATGGTTCGAATCCCATATCGATGCGCGCGACCCTTCTTTTTACTCGTTGCAGGGGGTCGCCGATCATATCGAAAGCTATTTGTCCGATTTCGCCATCGGTGCCTGGCACCCGTTTGTCATCGAGGATTGCCGCCAGAGAATCGTCGGACGAGCCAATCTGAAAAGCATCGACTCATCGACGGGTACTGCGCAGGTAGGCTATCGGATTGCTCAGCGCGCATGCGGCCAGGGGCTGGCAACACTGGCGCTGAGGCAACTGATCCAGGAGGCACGGATGCGCTGGGGACTTGCGCAACTGGTTGCGTATGTCTTCAGAGAAAACGCCGGCTCCAGAAAAGTACTGGATCGGTGCGGATTCAAGCTTGAGCAACCCTCCTGTCACGACAACATGGGGGGCGAAGACCGATTCGTCCTGTCGATCAGATAACTGCTTTCAATCGTTCCGCAGGCTTGTAGCAGGTCACGCCTGCTACTCCTGATCTTCAGCCACCTCTTTCCAGCTGTCATCCGGATCAAAGCGCTTCATCGCCAGCGCCAGTTTTTCACCACTGGGGCCCAAGTCTTTCTCGAACACCTGTCCTTCATGACTGATCATGAAACTCATCACGCCGGTGTCGTTGTACTTCACCGGCCAGGCGATCAGCGCAAAGCCCCGGCTCATCTTGTCACCGATGAGGTAGCTGTAGGCGCCGCCCGGTGCCGAAGGACCCTGGCCATGAAGGATGCGGAAGCGGTAGCCGTGCCACTCTTCGTCGGCAATGGCTTTGCCGAACGAAGGCCCCAACGGGCTGATCTGGTCGCTGTCGTCTTCGGCCCAATAGAGTCCGTCGTGCTTGCCGGGGGTGCTGAAGATTTTCTGCGCATACTCGAGTGCGCCGTCATCGTCTCGATCCACCGACGCATAGTCCATCTGGGCATCGTGATAGGCCAGCACCGATTGCACTGCGGCAAGTTCATTGCGGCCGATCTGACGTGCGCGGATCTCGGCACTGCCGGCCTTCATGTCGAAGCGCCAACCGTCCGCGGCTTTGGTCATGGGGATGGGCAGTGTCCAGTTCTTGCTGCCAACCGCCAGGATCGCCTTGCGGTCGCTGGTGTTTTCAATGTGGTGTTGCTCGCGGTATTGCTGCAAGAACGCATCCACATCTTCGCGCTGCACGCCTTCGCGGGGGATGTAGCTGTGCCAGTCGCTGCCCAGCAGCTCGGTCAGGCGTGCCTGGTCGGAGTGTTCGGTGCCCAGTGCTTCGACAAAGGCTTGTGCTGCCTTTTCCGGGGTTGGAAAGGCCTGCTGTGCCGTCGCCATGCACGACCACAACAAGCCGGCGGCTATCGCCAGGACATGAGGGAGCAAGCCCGTGAGTCCCTTCAATCGAGGATGGTTTTTCAACGACGGCCCCCCCTTTGACGCGCTGGTGGATTGGACGGCCGGCTGACCTGGTGACCGGCCGATCGCGAGGCACTGGGGCGTTGGGCGGATGCCTGGCTGGCCCGGCCACGATTGGCCTGGACGTTGGCCTGGGACGGTGAACGAGCGCCGGCGAACGCATTGTTGCGGGCACTGCCGGCACTGGCGGCGGGCCGTTTATTCGTCGCTTGCCGCGTCTGCGCGGAGCCTTCTCTGCGCTGATTCAACTGGGTGCTCTGGTTCCTGGCCTGCTGGGTCTCTCTCCTGGGCTGCTGATTTTCCCGGGTGTTTCTGGCGGTACCCTGGCTTCTATCAGCCGCCTTGGGCCTGTCTGCACCGGCCTGTAACCGATTGTCGCCCGAAGTTCCGGACTGGAGTTTGCGCGTTTGATCACGGGCTTCGCGGTTGCTGGTGGCTGGTCGTTCGATACCGTGCCTGTCCATTGAGGTGCGGGCATTTTCACGGGCCTGGGCGCGTTGGGCATTGTCCCCGCGATAGGCTTCACGCTGACTGGCGCCGTTCAGTTGGCGGCCGTACTGTGCGCGACTCACATTGTCTCGATAGGGCACGCCATTGCGGTGCACCGGGTTGTGCTGCCATTTGTTATTGGTGATCCGGTTGTTGGCATTGATGTTGTTGTAGCGATTGACGTCGATGTCGACGTCGTTATTGCCCCAGTCACATTCACCCCACAACGATCCAATGATCGCCACACCGGCACCAAACGCGAGTCCGGCCATCAGGGCCTGGCCAGGGTAATAGGCCGGTGGCGGTGGATAGTACGCGGGCGGTGACGCCGGGTAGGGCCAGGTGCCGTAGGTGGTCGTCGGGTTATACGTGGGGACGTACACCACCTGCGGATCGGCAGGCTGAATGATGATGGTGGAGTTGCTGGCCGGGGCCGCTTCAGGGGCTGGAGCCGGTGCCGCAGTCGTGGTCGCCGGTGCTGGCGCCGCGACATTCTGGATCGTCACGTTCTGATATTGGTTGCTCTGCAGATTGCCGGCTGCCTGTGCCTGGCGACGCAAGCGTTGCGCGCTTTCCATGAGATCGTCGGGCTGCGCCAGGAAGGCATCACCCAGGCGTTGGACCCAGACGGGATCCTGTCCCAGCGTTGCCAGAACCTGCGGGAAGGCGACCAGCGCCTGCACGCTCGGATCCCAGGGCTGGTTCGCCACCTGTTTGACCGCATCGTCGCCCTTGGCGTCCGGGTGAGCTTTGGACCAGATGACCGCCTCGCCAACTTCCCCGGGGTAAGTGGTGGCCATCAGTACCTGTGCAAACAGTGGGTCCGGGTAAAGCGCAATGGGCGCCAGCATCTGATCCAGCTGTTCCTGGGTAAATACCGGATCCTTGGTCACCGGCGCGGCCGGCGCTGTAGTGGCCGTGCTTGCCGGTGCCGGTGCCGGTGCGGGGGCGGCGGCGGGCGCCGGAACCGGGGCTGGTGCGGCAGCGGTCCCATCCGAACCCAGTGCCAGGCACGAAGATCCGCTCAAAAACAGTACGGCCGACAACGCGTAAAGTAATGGATTGTGCATTGCACCCTCCATGGGGTCAGGCAGGCTTGAAATGAGTGGATCAATCCCTGGCAGGTGAAGCCGACTTTGCAAGCCACAGAGCCCGGCCTCGACACCGCTTTCTAATGGTAGCAGTTGATTCGAAGAGTCAAGGATGCCTGGAAAATTGCGCCTCGATCACTGGGCGCTGGCATCGCTTTCGTGCTCTTCGGCGAATGCCATGAACACCTTCAGGTCCAGCACATCCAGCTTGATCCGGGCGATGAACGCCGAGAAGGCGAGGTTGGCGGCCAGCAGACGCAGGTCGCTGGCCCAGGCCGGAAGATAGACCGGCCCCTTGAGCCAGCCGGATTCGAAAAGAGGCGCCAGGCGCACGGTGTCAGCCAGGCTGAGGCGCCCTGCAAAAAGATGCCCGACCAGTTCTGGCCGGTTATCGCGGATTGCAATGCGCAGCAGGGTGTGGACGCCGAGCAACCCGGTCAGGTAAGCGGCATCCTTTGTGAACGCCGAACCACCCCGCAGGTCGGCGCCGCGGAACACCCGTTGGGTCGAGCGGAAGGATTCCTCTTCTGTCTGCCCGGCCGCCAGAAAACCTTCGAACACCTGGATGAAGTCGGCACCCTCCAGCGCCTGCTGGACGGCGAGCACGCGCAGGGCCAGGCGACGCAGGCGGTTGATGTCCATGCTGCCGGTGAACAGTTCGGCCAGGGTGGCAATGCCTTCCTGGGTCTGGGTCGTACGGGGCGCCCCCAGTCCCAGGCTTGTGAGGTTGGGCTGGCGCGCGCCGTTTTGTGCCGTGGCGACATGCACGAAGGCCTCGTGTTGCAACAGTTGATGCTTGTCCAGTTCCGAGAACAGCGCGCTGGCTCGCAGGCGAATGCGGCTCGATCCGGCGATGGCCTTGGCGGCCAGGTTCGGATCGAGCACGACCGTGATCTGGCTGGCGCCGAAGAAGCGATCCAGTTCCGGTTGAATCCAGGCGGCGAACACCTTGGCCGGGATCTCGGCCGGGCAGGGTGGAATCCGCGCACCGCCCAGCAGGGCGTCGGTGGTCTTGAGGAAGAACCGGGCCGCGTCGAGCATGCTCAGTTGCAAGCGCGTGTAGTAGAAGTCCGGGCGCCGGTACAGCGCTGACGAATATTGGGTAAAGGCGGGAGTACCAATGGCCTCCAGCATGTGCCCGGCGGTGGCATAGCTACGGGCGGTCATGGCGAGGAAATTCCCGGCCGGATGCCCCACATCGCACTGGGTGATAAAGGTTTCCAGGGCGGCGATGTCGGCGCTGTGCTCGCGGGGCTGCAACTCGACCTTGGGTAACTCGGCCCGCCCGCCGCGCCATTTCGCCAGGAAGTCTTCCTCGACGCCGTCCGGCCAGGACAGGGCATCCAGCACGCGGATCTTGCGGGTCAGGCCGGGCAGGGCGGCATCGAGTTCGGACAGGGCGGCGCTCATGGAGATCTCCTTGAGGGACGAAGTGGCGTTACAAAAGCTTAGTCGTCACGCGCGGTTACGTTTTGGGCTGGCGGGCGGCGCGGGCAAATTCGATGAATGCCTTGAGCGCTGCGGGCACATGACGGCGACTGGGGTAATACAGGTGCAGACCCGGATAGTAGGGGCACCAATCGGCCAGCACCTGGACCAACCGGGCATCGGCCAGATACCCGCTGACCATGTCCTCGAACACATAGGCCAAACCCACACCTTGCAATGCCGGGCCGATCATCAGGCTGACATCGCCAAGCGTGAGCGGGCCGCTGACTTCGATTTCCTGGGTGATCGCGCCGCGTTCGAATTCCCATCGGTACATCGCGCCGCTGGGGAAGCGATGGCGGATGCACGGCAGGCCATGCAAGTCTTCTGGTTTGCGTGGTGCCACATGCTGTTCGAAGAATGCCGGTGAGCCCACGACCACCGAACGCATGTTCGGCCCGATGGGCAGTGAAACCATGTCGGCTTCCAGGCGGTTGCCAAAGCGTACCCCCGCGTCAAAGCCGCCGGCCACCACGTCCACCAGTGCGTCGCTCTCGACGATCTCCAGCCGGATGTCCGGATACGCCTGCAAAAACTGGCTGACGATCGGCAGCAGCACCAACTCGCATGCCTGTCGACCTGCGGTGATGCGCAGGTTGCCTGAGGGCTTGTCGCGAAAGTTATTGAGGTCTTCCAGCGCATCATCGATGTCACGGAAGGCCGGTTTCAGTCGGGTGTAAAGGCGTTCCCCGGCGTCAGTCAAGGCCACGCTACGAGTGGTGCGGTTGAACAGGCGTACGCCCAGGCGATTCTCCAGGGCGCGCAATGAGTGACTCAAGGCCGAGGGCGTGAGGCCCAGTTCCACCGCCGCACGACTGAAGTTCAGGTGCTGGGCGATGCACAGGAAGATCGACAGGTCAGCAGTGGAGGGGGATTTCATTTGTGAGCGCCTTTCACAAAGTCATGAAAAATTGCTGGGATTATCACATCAGTAGCACAGCCTTAAAGTGGCATCAACTCATCGAGAAGGCCCGGCAATAACGCTTGGGTCGCTGACAGGAGGAGTTGAAATGCGTACCTGGTTCATTACTGGCGCTTCCCGTGGTTTTGGCACCCTCATCGCAGAACACGCCCTGCGTGCCGGCGACGCGGTCATTGCCACCGCCCGCAATCCACAAGACATCACCGATCGCCTGGGCGATCACCCGAACCTGCTGGCCGTGCGGCTGGATGTCACCCGCGAGGAAGAAGCCCATCAGGCGGTCGCCGAAGGCATCAAGCGTTTCGGGCGCATTGACGTGCTGATCAACAATGCCGGTTTCGGGGTGCTCGGCGCGGTGGAGGAAACCAGTGCCAGCGAGACGGAACGTCTGTTCGCCACCAACGTGTTCGGCGTGCTCAACGTCACCCGCGCGGTACTGCCGCACATGCGTCGCCAGCGTAGCGGTCACGTCATCAACATCTCGTCGATTGGCGGTTATCAGGCCTACATGGGCTGGGGCGTCTACGGTTCCACCAAGTTTGCGGTGGAGGGTATTACCGAAGCGCTGCATCAGGAACTGGCGCCCTTGGGCATCCATGCGACAGTCGTCGAGCCCGGGTTCTTCCGCACCGATTTCCTGGACGAGCAGTCGCTGATCAAGACCGCCCTGGAACTGCCGGACTATGAGGAAACCGTCGGCAAGATGCGCCAGTTCGCCGAAGGCGCCAACCATGCGCAGCCTGGGGATCCGGTGAAGTTTGCCGAAGCGATGCTCGCACTGGTCAACGCCCCGAAACCGCCACAACGCCTGGCGCTGGGCAGTGACACCCTGGCGCGAATCGAGGCGAAAAACCGTTTTGTAGAGACGGAACTGAGTGAGTGGAAAGCATTGGCGCTGTCCACCGACTTTGAGGTCTGAGGCGGCATCGATCTGCTCATTCCGGATGACGTACGGTGTGTCAATCAGGCCTCAGAGCAGGCTCCACGACACCCCGAGGTACATCGCCATGCCCTCGCCTGGGGTGGATCGTGCCGCGTCCAGCCCTTTGTCGTCGTAGCCGGGTGTGACCGTGGCGGCATAGTGCTTGTCGGTCAGGTTGCGCAGGTCCAGCCAGGTCTGCCAGTCGCCCTTGGGCGCGTTGTAGCCCAGTGTGGCGCCGAATATGGCGTAGGGATCGGCGTAGTAGCTGTTGGCGTAATCGACCGCGACCTTGGACACCCATTGCGTGTTGACCGCGGCGAAAAAGCCTTGTGGCCAGTCGTAGCGCAGTTCGCCCTGGTAATAGTGCATCGGCAGGCCCGGCAGGCGGTTGTCGCCGAAGCGCTCATCGTCGCGGTAGTGGAAGTCACTGAAGGTATAGCTCTGGCGCAGGCTCAATTGGCCGCCATCCTCCGGCGACCAGAGGGGGCTCAGCAGGCTGGCTTCCACGCCCTGGTGCACGGTGGGGCTGGCGTTGAGCTCGTAGGGCGTGGTGGCGTTGGCGTCCGGCAACACCGAAAGCAGTTCATGGCGCACCTGGGCGTAGTACCAGGCCAGGCTCCACTGCCCCAGCGTGCTGTCACCGCGGCCGCCGATTTCCAGGGTAGTGGCGGTCTGGTTTTGCAGCGTGATTGGTTGGCGCTGGGCGCCCGTGGCGACGCCGCTGCCTGCGGGGAATCGGATGTTCGAGCTATAGATCAGCGACCACGGGTGCGGTGCCTCGACCGAGCGGCTGAGATTGCCGAACAGTTGCAGGTCCGGTGTCAGTTGGTAGCGCAGGCCCACGCGCGGGGCGTAGTCCCAGTCGTGCAGACTGGTCTTGCCACCTTCTTGCGGGTAAGTGACAGCGCTTTCCCGGCGGGTGTAGATCGCGGCGAGGCCGGTGGTCAGCCACAGGTCGTCGGCGATCTCCAGGTCATTGCCGGCATGCAGGACCGTGTCCGAGCCCTGGTAGGTGAAGTTGCGAATCAGTGTGCCCGGTGCATAACCGGCGGTGTTGCCGGTGGGGATGCGCACGAACTCGCTGGCACCGGCGTTGGGCAGGTGTTTGGTCACTCGCAGGCCCAGGGTGCTTTGGCTTTGCAGCCCCCAGAGCGTGTCGCGACGCTTGTAGTCGAACGTGCCGCTGACGTCGGTGTACGCCACCTTCAGGCGGTTGGGACCCTCGCTCAAGTCCATGGGATAGTCGTGGTAGACAAGGCCGGTCTGGATGCTCGAATCGTCATCGATGTACCAGGTGGTCTTGTTGCCGATAAAGGTGCTGCCCGGCTCGTCGCGGCGGTCGTCCCGCGCCACGTAGACCGGGTTGGCCGCCCGTGGGTCATGCTCGATGGAGTGCTTGGTCACCCGTCCCGCGAGGTCGTTGTCGGTCTGGCGGTGGCGCAGGTAGAAGCGTGTTTCCAGGTTGGCGTTGAAGCGATAACCGAAGTTGGCGATGACACCCTGGCTCTCGCTGGCCGTGTGGTCCTGGTAGCCGTCGGCGTTGGCGTCGGTCATGGCCACGTAGTAATCGAAGGCGCCGAGCACCTGCCCTGAACTGATCTGGCGCTGCTGATAGCCGTGACTGCCCGTTGCGTAGCGTACCTGCAACTTCGGCGCGTCGTAGCCGGTATGGCTGACGTAATCGATGGCCCCGCCCAAGGCCAGGGCACCCCGGTCGAACCCGTTGGCGCCGCGCAGCACTTCCACATGATCGAGCCACAGCGGTTCCAGCAATTCATAGGGCGTGCCGCCGGGGCCGGTCAGCGGCAGACCGTCGAGCTGGGTGTACAGCCCCGAGGCGTGGGCGCCCGGTGCACGGTTGATGCCCGATCCGCGGATCGAGATCTTCACCCCTTCGTTGCCCGCCGACTGGGCATAGATCCCCGGCTGGTAAGCCAGCACATCCTGATTGCTGGCCACGCGGCCCTGCAACGGACGGCGCATGTCGACCAGGTTGGTGCCGCCGGGAACCTGGGCCAGCCGGGCCCTGGCGTCTTCGATCCCCTGGTCTTCGTCACTCTGGTCCTCGGCGCCAATCAGCACTTGCCCCAGCTCCAGGCCCTGAGCCGCGGTCATGGCCGGACAAACGAGGGCCAGGCCCAGCAACGCAGCGGGCAAGGAATGAGGCGAGGGCATTGGGGAAACTCCAGACGTACAAGAACGGGCAATGAACAGTGCGACGCAAGAAGGAACGAAGGGAGCACATGGCAATTTTGTTATTTTGTTTCCCCGCCAAGGGCTGGCGGCTATCGGTTCAGCAGCGGTGCCAGCAATGCACACATACCGCGCCAGTGCGAACCCTCCCAGTAAACCCGTTGGCAGGCGTCGCAACGCAGGAAGCGTGAATAGAGGACGCCAATGCGTGGCGGCACCTGCGTCCGGGCCAGTTCCAGGCTGATTTCGTGCAGCGGCAGGTTGCAATGAAGGCACAGGCTGAATGGCCGCGCGCTACGCGCCAGGTCGAGGCGCTCGTACAATTCGCGCAGTTGCAGCGACGGTTTCAGGGCATGCACATAACAGCCGTGGCTGATGATTCGCCGCTTGAGCAGTTCGCGGTCGCGGGTCAGCACGATGCGGCCTTGTTGTGCAGCGATCTCGGCGATCTCGCCATCCTCGAAGGCATTGTCGTAGAGGGTGTCGAAGCCGCTCATGCGCAGCAGGCTGGCCAGCCCGCCAAGGTGCGCATCCGCGACGAAGCGCAGCACCCGTAAAGGTTGCGCACGAACCTTGAGCAGCGGGCTGATGTCCAGCGCTTCGAACTTGGGATACACCGCCAGCCGGTCACTGTCGAGGATCACCCGCTCCAGGCCCACCGACTCGCCGTTGAGCAGCACCAGTTCGACCTCGGTGTGCGGCACGCCGAGCGCCTCGATCATGTGCTTGACCGTCGCCCCTTGCGCGCACTGGCAGGTGAAGGGTTGCCGCCGCCGTTCGGCCGGCAGGAAATCGTTGAGCTCCTCGTAGAAGCGGAAAGTTGCACTGGTCATGTTGAACAGTATGGCAGGGCTGCGGGATGTGCGAGCCTGGTCCGGACCACACCCATCTCGCTTGGGAGTGATCGACTTGCCTGCTTATCACGATTTAGCCACTACAAAGCCTGTAACAGGGTGCCCGAAATCTCATTGGGCACGGGCTCATCGGCCGCCTGCGAACTCCTCTCTGGTTTCACCAGGCTGTCAGAGGAGTCAACACTTGTTTTTTGACAAGGTGGAACCACGTATGGCCACAGTCCTCAGTCGGCTGTGGAAAGCCCATACTTGTGTGCGTAGGCGTACAGATCTACGCGGTTCGTCAGGCCCAGCTTGCTGTAGATCGATGTCAAATGGTTGCGCAGCGTGTGCTCGCTGATGTGCAGTTTCTCGGCCACCAACTTGCCAGGGGCTGAGGGGTCGCTGGCCAGCGATGCAATGGTTTGCTGCTCGCGGCGCGTCAGCTTGGCGATTTTGTGTTGCTCCGGGTCTATATCGCGCTCGGTTTTCTTGCGCGCCAGTTCAAGGAAGATACGGCTGGTCGCATTGCGGTCAATCCAGAGTTCGCCGTCATGCACTTTTTCTATGGCTTTGAGCAATGTCGAGGCGGATGCCGACTCCCGCTTATCCACCACGCCACGTGCGCCCGCCAGCACCGCACGGTCATGCAGCGCCACGTCGCTCGACCCTGTCACTACCAGAATCTTGGCTTTGGTCCGGCTGTGCAATTCGGCCAGCGACTCGATACAGTCCTCGCTGTCCAGGTCCAGCACCACCACATCTGGCGCGCATGGGTGCAGTGAAAGCAGGTACTCCGCCACCGACGCCGCCGAGCCCGCCAGCATCAACCTCGGTTGAGCGCTTTCCACCAGACGCTCAAGGCCCCAGGCCACGAGCGGTAGAGCGACTAACTGGACTTGAATTGGCATGCGGGTCGCTGCCTCTTTAGGCGGGTTGTGTTAGCTGATCATGATAGCAATCGTTGCAGCCCGTAGCTTTTTTCTATAGCGCTTCAGGCACCCCCTCCCATGACATTTGTCCCGTAAAACACTGTTTTCATGGGTGATTGACTCCCAGAAAAAAAGGGATAGCGCACTCATGTAAAAAACAGCGGTCGTTTTTAGACTGCAGCCATGAAAGACGCACACCGAATTGAGCCCCGTGAACAAGTCACCCTGTCGCTGCAACTGACCGGCGGGGGCAGCGGTGTCACCCGTGACATCAGCGCCTCCGGTTTGTATTTCGAAACCGAAAGCGAGCAGCAGGTGGGTAGCTTGATTGACTTCGAGATCGAACTCGACACCCCCGGCGGCCCCATGAAGTTCAAGGCGCAAGGACAAATCGTGCGCATTGAGCCGCAGGGCGGCAGGGTCGGGGTGGGCGTGAAGCTGCTGGCCAGCCGGCTGGTACCGGTGGAGTGAAGTGTTCGTGGGTTGAGGAAGAATCGGCTTGTGGCTGTTAGCGGTCCACAGCGGTTTTTTGCTCAGAGAGACATTCATGGGAGAAAGACATGGCTAGCACCACAACTACCAGCGGCGGAACCGTTACTTCATTTTCCAACACGCCGCAGGCGAAGGATGACGTCTATACCACCACTGAAAATCTGCTGGGGGTCGTGTATTGGGACGTCATGTCCAATGACCTCGGCGGCAGCGCGAAGACACTCTGGTCACTCGATAACGCGGACAGTCTTTCTACTGCCACCAAGGTTTCTGCTCCGGCCGACCTCCTGGTCCAGGATACGGCGAGGGCTGAGGCGACGAGCACTGACACCAGCGAGAATGGTGCAAAGATCTGGATCACCTCGGACGGTAAGGTCGGCTACGACGCCGCTACTTTTTCAGAGGCTTTCAAGGCACAACTCCAGGCGCTTGCGACTGGCGAGCTCCTGACGGACAGCTTTACCTATGCGATGCGTCTCGGCAATGGAACGCTCAGTTGGGCCACCGCGACAGTGCAGTTTTCGGGCGTGAATGATGGTGTGACGATCTGCATCGGCGCGCAGGCCGGCATAGTGACCGAAGACGCCGACACCACTGCGAGCACGACCGACTCGCTGACGGCCAGCGGCACGATTACCTTCAATGACATCGACCTGAGCGACACGCACACGGCGACGTTCGCGCCGGCGAGGGGCAACGCTACTCATCTTGGTACGTTCGAGCTCTCGGCGGTAAGCGAAGCAGCGAACGTGGCCAACGGTTCGGTGCAATGGACGTACAACCTGAGCAATGCGGCGGCGCAGTACCTGGCCCAGGGACAGACAGTCACCGAAACTTACCTGGTCACCATCAGCGATAGTCATGGCTCGTCGGTAACGCAGAATGTGACCGTCACCATCACTGGCACCAATGACGCGCCGACGGTGGCGGCGGCAGAGGTCGAAAGCGGTGCGGTGGCCGAAGACGGCATCACGGTGGCCAGCGGTAGCTTCGCCTTCGGCGACGTGGACCTGGCCGATGACGCGCATGTGGCCAGCGTGAGCGCGCCGGCCGGTGCGCTGGGTACGCTGGTGGCCAATGTCAGCGACGAGAGCACGGGCGACGCTGCGGGCAGCGTGGGCTGGACCTATACGCTGAACAACGGTGCGGCACAGTACCTGGCCGAGGGCCAGACCAAGACCGAAGTGTTCACGGTGACGCTGACCGACGACTTCGGGGCGACAGTGACCAAGGACGTGACGATCACCCTGACCGGCACCAACGACCGGCCGACGCTGACCATCGACGATGCTGCCGGGGCGATGAACGAAGGCAACGGCGCGGCCACGCTGAGCGACAGCGGGGTGCTGAGCTTTGCCGATCTGGACAGCAGCGACGTCGTGACGGTCAGCAAAAGCTCCAATAACGACCTCGTCTGGAGCGGCGGCACCCTCGGTGCTGCGCAGTCCGCAGCGCTGGTCGCTGGTTTCTCGGTCGATCAGGACAGCTGGAACTACAGCAGCAGCGAGAACCTGGACTTCCTGAGCGCCAGTGAAACCATCAGCTTCTCCTACACCGTGGTGGCCACCGATAACAGCGGCGCGGGCAACGCAGCCTCGGCTACGCAGACCGTCACCATCACCATTATCGGCAGCAACGATGCGCCAGTGCTCAGCTTCGCGACGGGCAATGCTGCGGGCGCGGTGCAGGAAGACACCACGCTCAGCGTGGATGGCCAGTTCAGCTCGACCGACATCGATCACGATGCCACGGCGACCTGGACCATCAATGGCTCGGCAACTGGAACCTATGGCTCGATCGCGGTCGACAGCAGCGGCCAGTGGACCTACACCCTGGCCAACGGCACCGATGGCGTTGCCAGTGCGGTGCAGTCGCTGAAGGCGGGCGAGAGCCATGATGATGTGTTTACGGTGCAAGTCAGCGACGGCCTGGGCGGCGTCGACACCCAGCTGGTGACCGTCACCGTCACCGGCAACAACGACGCGCCGGTGCTCAGCTTCACGACGGGCAATGCTGCCGGCGCGGTGCAGGAAGACACCACGCTCAGCGTCAGCGGCCAGTTCAGCTCGACCGACATCGATCACGATGCCACGACCAGCTGGACCATCAATGGCTCGTCAACCGGCACCTACGGCGCGATCGCCGTCGACACCACCGGCCAGTGGACCTACACCCTGGCCAACGGCACCGATGGTGTTGCCAGTGCGGTGCAGTCACTGAAGGCGGGCGAGAGTCATGATGACGTGTTTACGGTGCAGGTCAGCGACGGCCTGGGCGGCGTCGACACCCAGCTGGTGACCGTCACCGTCACCGGCAACAACGACGCGCCGGTGCTCAGCTTCACGACGGGCAATGCTGCCGGCGCGGTGCAGGAAGACACCACGCTCAGCGTCAGCGGCCAGTTCAGCTCGACCGACATCGATCACGATGCCACGACCAGCTGGACCATCAATGGCTCGCCCACCGGCACCTACGGCGCGATCGCCGTCGACAGCACCGGCCAGTGGACCTACACCCTGGCCAACGGCACCGATGGTGTTGCCAGTGCGGTGCAGTCACTGAAGGCGGGCGAGAGTCATGATGACGTGTTTACGGTGCAGGTCAGCGACGGCCTGGGCGGCGTCGACACCCAGCTGGTGACCGTCACCGTCACCGGCAACAACGACGCGCCGGTGCTCAGCTTCACGACGGGCAATGCTGCCGGCGCGGTGCAGGAAGACACCACGCTCAGCGTCAGCGGCCAGTTCAGCTCGACCGACATCGATCACGATGCCACGACCAGCTGGACCATCAATGGCTCGCCCACCGGCACCTACGGCGCGATCGCCGTCGACAGCACCGGCCAGTGGACCTACACCCTGGCCAACGGCACCGATGGTGTTGCCAGTGCCGTGCAGTCGCTGAAGGCGGGCGAGAGTCATGATGACGTGTTTACGGTGCAGGTCAGCGACGGCCTGGGCGGCGTCGACACCCAGCTGGTGACCGTCACCGTCACCGGCAACAACGACGCGCCGGTGCTCAGCTTCACGACGGGCAATGCTGCCGGCGCGGTGCAGGAAGACACCACGCTCAGCGTCAGCGGCCAGTTCAGCTCGACCGACATCGATCACGATGCCACGACCAGCTGGACCATCAATGGCTCGCCCACCGGCACCTACGGCTCGATCGCCGTCGACAGCACCGGCCAGTGGACGTACACCCTGGCCAATGGCACCAATGGTGTTGCCAGTGCGGTGCAGTCGCTGAAGGCGGGCGAGAGTCATGATGACGTGTTTACGGTGCAGATCAGCGACGGCCTCGGCGGTGTCGACACCCAGCAGGTGACCATCACCATCACCGGCAGCAACGACGCGCCCGTGCTCAGCTTCGCGACCGGCAACGAGGCCGGCGCGGTGCAGGAAGACATCAAGCTCAGCGTCAGCGGCCAGTTCAGCTCGGCCGACATCGATCACGATGCTACGGCGACATGGACCATCAATGGCTCGTCAACCGGCACCTACGGCGCGATCGCGGTCGACAGCACCGGCCAATGGACCTACACGCTGGCCAATGGCACCGATGGTGTCGCCAGTGCGGTGCAGTCACTGAAGGCGGGCGAGAGCCATGATGAGGTGTTTACGGTGCAGGTCAGCGACGGCCTCGGCGGTGTCGACACCCAGCAGGTGACCATCACCATCACCGGCAGCAACGACGCGCCCGTGCTCAGCTTCGCGACCGGCAACGAGGCCGGCGCGGTGCAGGAAGACATCAAGCTCAGCGTCAGCGGCCAGTTCAGCTCGGCCGACATCGATCACGATGCTACGGCGACATGGACCATCAATGGCTCGTCAACCGGCACCTACGGCGCGATCGCGGTCGACAGCACCGGCCAATGGACCTACACGCTGGCCAATGGCACCGATGGTGTCGCCAGTGCGGTGCAGTCACTGAAGGCGGGCGAGAGCCATGATGAGGTGTTTACGGTGCAGGTCAGCGACGGCCTCGGCGGCGTCGACACCCAACTGGTGACTGTCACCGTCACCGGCAGCAACGACGCCGCCGTGCTGTCCTCGGCCAGCGTTACGCTGAGCGAAACCAATGCTCCGCTGACCACCGGCGGCAGCCTGACCATTAGCGATATCGACAGCCCGGAAAGCTTCCAGGCGCAGACCAACACCGCCGGCAGCTACGGCCAGTTCTCCATCGGCACCGGCGGTGCCTGGACCTACGTCGCCAACTCCGCCCACAACGAGTTCGCCGCCGGTACCACCTACACCGACACCTTCGCGGTGAGCAGTGCGGACGGCACCCTCACTTCGGTCACCGTGCATATCCTCGGCACCAACGATGCCGCCGTGCTGTCCGCCGACATCGCCAACCTCACCGAGACCAATGCCGCCGTCGACATTTCCACCACCGGCACCCTGACCATCAGCGACGTCGACAGCGCCGCAACCTTCGTCGCGCAAACCAACACCGCCGGCAGCTACGGCCAGTTCTCCATCGGCACCGGCGGTGTCTGGACCTACGTCGCCAACTCCGCCCACAACGAGTTCGCCGCCGGTACCACCTACACCGACACCTTCGCGGTGAGCAGTGCCGATGGCACCCTCACTTCGGTCACCGTGCATATCCTCGGCACCAATGATGCGGCCGTGCTGTCCGCCGACATCGCCAACCTCACCGAGACCAATGCCGCCGTCGACATTTCCACCACCGGCATCCTGACCATCAGCGACGTCGACAGCGCCGCAACTTTCGTCGCGCAAATCAACACCGCCGGCAGCTACGGCCAGTTCTCCATCGGCACCGGCGGTGCCTGGACCTACGTCGCCAACTCCGCCCACAACGAGTTCGCCGCCGGCACCACCTACACCGACACCTTCGCGGTGAGCAGTGCCGACGGCACCCTCACTTCGGTCACCGTGCATATCGCCGGCAGCAACGACTCACCGACGATCACTTCCAACGGTGGCGGTGCGACCGCTTCGATCAACGTGGCGGAGAACACCACGGCGGTTACGACGGTGGCGGCGACCGATGTTGATCTGCCGGCGCAGACGCTGAGCTACTCGCTCCTGAATACGGCCGGGACGGACTTCAGCAAGTTCTCGATCAGTTCGAGCGGGGTGCTGACGTTCAACTCAGCGCCCGATTACGAGAATGCCCAGGATGTCGGTGGTACTGACGGCGACAACGCCTACGTTGTGGACGTTCAGGTGTCCGACGGCAATGGCGGAATCGACACGCAGACGATTACGGTGAACGTGCAGAACGTCGTTGAAACTCCGATTGATACAACACCGCCAGCGTCACCGACTGGGCTGACTTACAACAACTCCGGTACAAACCATAAGCTTTCAGGGAGCGCCGAAGCTAATTCATTCATTAAGGTTTACCTGGACAATGGCAATGGCGTGTTTGGCGCCGGCGACACAGAAATTGGGACCGGAACGACCAATACCGGCGGTCAATTCGCCAATATTGATTTGACTGGCAAGTTTACGGGTACCAAGACGCTATTTGTCACGGCTATGGACGCGGCAGGCAACGTTAGTGCTGCAACAAGCATTAGCCTGACTTACCCTGCGGGAGTGTCCGGAGAAGCAATAAACCTTGCGATTGCTGATCCATCGGCAGGCCTGAGCGATAGCTTTGTTGTCACAATTGCCGACGTTCCGTCAAATTGGACTCTAAACGCCGGAATCAACAACGGCGACGGCACCTGGACCGTGCAGACCAGCGATCCCGGAGCATTGACCGTGACAACACCAGAAGGCTTCGCGGGTGCTGCGGTACTCCACATCAACATGACCTGGACTAACGCCGACGGCAGTGTGGGCAGTTCCTATGTATTCAATAACGTCGAGGCCTTTGCCCCCGGCACGCCGATCTTCGCCTTGTCCGCTGACGACAACCTGACCGGTTCGTCCGGTGCCGACACCTTCGTCTTCGCCCAGCCGATCGGCAACAATCAGATCTACAGTTTCGATGCCATGGCAGACAAGATCGACATGATCGGCTTCACGGGTGTCACCGGTTTTGCTGACTTGAGCATCACTAACGACGCCAATGGCAATGCACTGGTCAGCATAAGCTCCGGCCAGACGATCACCCTGAAAGGTGTCGATGCAGCGAACTTGAGCGAAGCGAACTTCCAGTTCGATGTGGACCCGATCACCAACAACGCCGGTACTCTCACCATTGCCGACGGCGCGATCATGCCGTTCGGTGGCAGCATCCATAACAGCGGCACCATCGAGCTCGGCTCCACCGGCAGCGCGACCAACCTTGAGATTCTGTTCCGTGGCGCGACCTTGACCGGTGGCGGCCAGGTGCTGCTATCCGACAACGCGCAAAACGTGATTTTCGGCGGCAGCGCCGACACGGTGCTCACCAATGCCGACAACACCATCTCGGGTGCCGGCCAGTTGGGAGCGGGGCAGATGATGCTGGTCAACTCGGGCCTGATCCTTGCCAGCGGTGTCAATGCGCTGGTGATCGATACCGGTAGCAGCGCCGTCACCAACACGGGTGTGCTGCAAGCCAGCGGCAGCGGCGGATTGGTGATTGAAAGTGCGCTCCTCAACAGCGGCAACTTGTGGGCGAACGATGGCAATATCACCATCCACGCAGATGCCAGTGGCGCGGGAAGCGCGACTATCAGCGGTTCGGCGATACTGGAGTTCGGTGCAGCCTCCGATCAGCGTGTGACGTTCGACAGCGGCGCGGCAGGCACGCTCAAGCTCGATGTGTCGGCGGCGTTCAGTGGCAGCGTCAGCGGTTTTGCCGCGGGTGACAAGCTGGAGTTTGGCGATGTTGCGTTCGGAGCCGATACGCAGATCACCTATGCAGCGAATGACACCGGCACCGGCGGCATGTTGAGCGTAAGCGACGGTGCGCATGTGTCGCAGTTCGCGCTGAACGGCCAATATGCGGCCGCGGGTTTGCAGGCGAACGCCGAGGGCAGCGGCAGTGAGCTGGCCTACGATGCAGCGGCGGCAAACCACACCATGCTGGGCGGCCTGGCCAACGACATTCTGCTCGGCGGTGCGGGTGACGATCTGTTCTTCGGCGGGCTGGGCAACGACACGCTCAACGGCGGCCTCGGCAACGATACCTTCATGTTTGCTGCGGCAGGCTTCGGCAACGACTCGATCCAGGGCTTCGATATCGATCCGGCCGCAGGGCAGGACTTGCTCAATATCGCGGGGCTGGGGATCAGCAACGAGACGTTCGCTGCCAACGTGAGCATTGCGGCTGACGGGGCGGACACGGTGATCGGGATCGGAGTAGACACTATTCGCCTTGTCGGTGTTAACAGTGCAGGTATCGATCAGGCGGACTTTATCCTGACGGCATGATGCTTTTGCTGCAGGCCGCACGTTGCTATGCGGTTGCAGGGGCATGCCGTCCAAGCTGAACCGGCCATGGACATTGGTAGCGATCGCTGGTGTCTACACAGAGGCGGCCTGACACTTGCTGACCTTACCAAAGCGCTTCGCAGAGACCTGGAAAAGTCTTTCCTTGAGTTGGCAGGTCGGTTCGGGGTGCCCTCCGATCGTCGGCATTTCATTGAGGGGCATCCGGTCACGGCGTTGAGTGAGTTTGCTAATGAACACAACGTGGATGTGATCGTGATGGGCAGAGTCCAGTCCCATGGTGTGCACAAGCTTTTGGGCAGCACGACCGAGCATATTCTGTATCAGGTGCCATGCTGCGTTCTGGCGGTCTAGATCGAATCTGTACCGGGCTTGATGGCACACCGTCAGTTCGACAGTTGAGTCTGATACGAGTCAGAAAAGGGATTAGTTGCGCTTCCAGTACTTCTGCATTTCCAGAAACAGGAAGGATGCGGTCCATGTGATGAGCACCAGCCCGGTAAGGGCTTGTAGACCGGTCAAGTATTTGAGGTTGCCCACAGGCGAAATATCGCCGAAGCCGATCGTCGTGTACGTCGTAAAGGAAAAGTAAACGCAGTCCATCAGCGTACCGTCGAAGTTGCCCGTCAGGCTGCCCCATCTGCCGGAGTGCACCATCAGGTAATAGACCAGCGCAAAGCACCAGACCTCTATCGCGTGGGCCAGGAGGGCGCCGAATACTCCAACTACGATTCTGAAACGGCTCCACAGCTTGAGCCGGGGTAGCCAATCATTCAGGCGTAACAGACATTCATAGTGGATCACTACGGTGATGATAACGACCAGCGTATTGATCAGCGTGACTGCCAGCATGGCAAATCTCCAGCGAAAAGGGAGGCGGTGAATCAGAGTATTTCTACGCCTGGGAGCCGGAAAATCGTTGAGCTGAATCAACAAGAGGTTTAGTAATCGAAAGCCAGTCGTTGCGTTAACGATAGCTGCTGATCAGTTGATAAAAGTCAGATCCCCCACGGCATAACGCCAAATTATCGAACTACAGCTCTCCAGTGCAGCAGGCCCGGTTTCAACGATGCAGGTGACCACCGAAGTGGACTGGCGACTGCTACGCGAGTGTCCGACCCACCTGCACCTGGTTACCAGAGTCCACAACCCTTAGCGGACTCTCGGGGCCAACCGTTGGCTTTCTCCATAATCACATGAACCCAACATGCTCCACGTAGCAATACGTGCTGTCAGCGATTACATTGCTGCAATCAGTGCATTAATGTCCTGCAATCAACCTGTCTTGTTCATCAGCAGATCAGTTCTCACACTGGGGCCACTCATTTGATAACGGCTTGTGACTGAAGGAGAAATGACCATGGTTTCTGCGATCCGGTTTGGCCAGGTTGGCAATCCTCAAGTGCTGAAAGTGGAGAGACTGAGCGAGCAATCGCCTGGGCAAGGTGAGGTCTGGCTTGAGCAAGAGTCTGTAGGTGTCAACTTCCTCGACGTTACCCAGCGCAAGGGAGCGGTGCCCATTGCGTTGCCATCTGGACTTGGGCTAGAGGGCGCTGGGCGTGTCGCAGCTGTGGGGGCGGGTGTCAGCAACGTGCGAGCAGGGGATCGCGTGGCCTATGCCACCGGACCTATCGGTTCCTATGCTTCGGCCCGGCTTTATCCGGCAGAGCGGCTGGTCAAAATTGCGGATTCGCTGTCATTTGACGATGCCGCAGCCGTCATGTTCAAGGGCATCACTGCACAGTACCTGTTGAAAGCCACCTATCCTGTGGGGCCCGGCACAACCATGCTCCTTTACGGTGTGGCTGGAGGGTTGGGGGAAATCATGGTGCCGTGGGCCAAACACTTGGGGGCCACGGTGATCGGCGTGGTTTCAAAGCAGGCCAGTGTCGAGAAAGCTCAGGCGTCGGGATGCGATGAAGTCCTGGTGTTCGATGCTGACAGCCTGGCTTGCGAGGTCGCTCGTATCACCGAGGGTAAAATGGTCGACGTCGTCTATGACCCGATAGGGCGTGTTTCTTTCCAGGCATCCCTGGATAGCTTGCGACCACGAGGTCTGATGGTTTCGTTTGGCGCTTCATCAGGTGCGCCGTCAGCCGTGGAACTGTCGACACTCAATGCCAAAGGCTCGCTGTTCCTGACACGTCCTTCCTTGGCAGCCCATACGGCGAGTGCCTCCGAGTACCAGGAACGAGCGCAGGATGTGTTGGCCGGCATCGGTGCGGGAATTATCAAGCCTCGGGTTCGGGCAAGCTACTCTCTGGCTGACGCAGCATTGGCGCATGCGGACCTGGAGTCGGGGCGTTCATCGGGAGCGATCATTCTAAAACCATGAATCTTGATGTTCTGAACAATCAGTACAGCGACGAAATCGCTGCGTTTCTGGCCGTGGCCTCGCAAGGCTCATTTGTCGGGGCTGGCCGGCTATTACAGCGACACCCTACAGTCGTCTCAAAGCGACTCGCCGCAATGGAAAAGCGCCTTGGCGTTCGGCTCGTGGAGCGCTCAACCCGGCAGGTTCGAATCACTGAAACAGGTGCCAGGCTGGAGCAGCGCCTTCGCTCGGCCATCGAATTGATGAATGAAGCGCAGCAGCAAGCGTCCGAGGGCGCCAGCGAAATCCGCGGTACTTTGCGCCTTGCATTGCCGGCAGCCATGGGCCGGCGTTGGCTTGGCCCGATGCTGCCGGAGTTTCTCAAGGCTCATCCGCATGTCTCGATCCTTGCAGACTACAGCGAGCGTCTGGTCGACATCATCGATGAAGGTTTTGACGCGGCGATCCGAATCGGAGAACTGGAAGACAACCGGTTGATCGCCAAGAAACTGAGTGACCATCGCCGGATACTCTGTGCCTCGCCTGCTTACATCAGGCAGCACGGCATGCCCGAAACGCCACAGGATCTGATCAGGCACAATTGCCTTCGCTTCAGTGGCCTTGCGTCTTTTCCCCAGTGGAGACTCCATCGCGGCAATGAGCTGCAGACGGTTTCTCCCAAAGGAAACCTGACGGCCAATGACAGTGAATCATTACTGGCAGCGGCCCGCGCCGATGCCGGAATACTGGGGGCAGGAGACTGGTTGATGAGTCGTGATATTGCTGCCGGGAGGCTGTTGCATGTCCTTCCTGACTGGCAATTGGACACCGCTGGTGGGGTCTACCTGGTCAGGCCATCGGCCAAATTTCCGGGTGCCGTGGTCGTCGCGTTCAAACAATGGATCGAGTCAAAGTTTATCCCCGCACCCCCATGGGCCATTTGACCGAGGCTGCCTCAGCACGTGAATGCCCTCGTCCCTCGATAACAGCTGAAGGCATGTCATGGACGTTCATGGCAAGACGTAGCAGCAATGCACCTGCAACGGGGAGGCTACCTCAGCACGGGTTTTGTAGATGTTGAGCGCTGGTATCTCAACACGGTGCTTGCATCGTCAGAAGTCGAAGAACACCGTTTCCGATTCGCCTTGAAGGTGGATGTCGAAGCGGTAGGCCAGCTTCCCGTCAACCGTGCAGCGCCGGGCAATCAGGGATTCACGCCGATGTGGCTGTTCGATCAGATTCAATACGGGGTCCACTGCATTCGCCTCGGATTCGTCGTCGAAATACAACCGCGTCTGCAAGTGAATGTTGATGCCCCGGGCGAACAGCAACACATTGATATGCGCTGCCATGGGCACACCCGAGGCATTTTTCACCAGGCCAGGCTTGACGGTTTCGATCGTCCATTCGCCGGCATCGGTAGTGGCGGTACGACCAAAGCTGTTGAAGGGTTTTTCCAGATCGAAACCGCTGTCGTAGTGGCCTTGGTGATTGGCCTGCCAGAGCTCCAGAAACGCGTCGCGAATCAAGTGGCCGTTACCGTCATAAACGTGACCCAGCAATAGAATGTGCTCACCTGGCGCGCCAGGTTTTGCCATCACATTCCAGATTTCCTGTTCCCGCGGCGGGTTGCCGGCCGCTTCCAGTGCCAGTCCGATATGCACATAGGGGCCGGCTGTTTGCGACGGGGTTTCAGGCAGAAGTTGAACGGGCATGTGCAGGCCTCCTCAGCAGTTTTCGAAGTGGGTCTTGCGCTGGCCGCGCAGGACGATATCAAAGCGATAAGCCAGGCAATCCATAGGATTGGCCATGCTCATGTCGAGTCTGGCGATCAAGCTCTGTACCGCTTGCGGATTGGCGATCGACTTGACGATCGGGCACATGGGGATCAACGGATCGCCTTCGAAATACAGCTGGGTAATCAGGCGCGTGGCAATGGACGGGCCACTGATGGAGACATGGATATGCGCAGGTCGCCAGTCGTTGGGACCGTTGCGCCATGGGTAGGGACCGGGCTTGACCGTGCGGAAGCTGTAGTTGCCATCGCGGTCAGTCAATGCACGGCCGACGCCGCCGAAATTCGGATCAAGGGGCGCCAGGTAACTGTCTTTTTTATGCCGGTAACGACCACCCGCATTGGCTTGCCACATTTCCACCAGGGTGTGTGGAATCGGCTTGCCGTACTGATCACACACCCGGCCCGCGACGATGATGCGTTCGCCGATGGGCAAGCCGCCGTGATTGAAGTTCAGCAGCAGGTCGTTATCGTGTTGGCCCATCTTCAGATGGGAAAAATCCGGGCCGCTGGTTTCCGAGACAGACTGGGGAATGCTCACCAATGCCTGGCGGGGGGAGCGCAGGATCGAAGTCTTGTAGTCAGGTGTCAGGGCTTTGGGATGCCAATTACGGTCACGAATGGCGAAGCGGCTCTCGTGCGCATCAGACATGTCGATTTTCCTATTGTTATGGTTGGTCAGTGGCAAGCGCTGCGATGGCAGCGACCTGCAGCCCAGTCTCCTCTTGTACGACCCAACCCAAAATTGAAAAAACCGACTTGTTGCATGTCCAAATGGTTATGGATATTTCCCTTCGCGATATTCTTGCCCGACCTCGCGCAGTGCCTCCACGCACCACTGTGCCGCAGGTGTCACCGGCAACACAGGATTTGTGCAGAGCCCCACGGAACCACCGGCTTCACGCATCCCCAGCTCCACCAACTCACCTAGCTTCAAGTCCTGTCTGACCGCGTCAAACGGCGCCACCCAGATTGCCTGGCTGCATTGTATGTAGCGCCGGCTCAGGGCAATCGACAGGGTTTCCAGGCGTTGGCGCGAGGGGGTGATCCCGTGCTGCACAAACAGGCTGTCGGCGAATTTGCGGATCGTCGTCCCCACCAGCGGCAATACCACCGGATAGTCTTCGAGGTTTTTATGCCCCGGTGGATCACTCAGCACTGGATGGTCCTTACGTACCACCAGGGTCATGGACTCGCTGTAAAGGTGCTCGAACGTCAACCCGTGAATCGATGGGCTATCGGTCATTCTGCCAACCACCAGGTCCAGCTCGCCGACACGCAGTCGGGACAACAGGTAGGCGCTCGGCCCGGTCACGACACTGACCGCCAAGGCGGGATGCCGGTCGTGTAAACGGCAGACAACCTCAGGCACCAACAGGCTTTCGACGGTGGATAGCACGCCGAGTCGTACGGCAATCGGCTCATGTACACCGGAGCGCAAACTGTTGACCCCTTCACGCAGCGACTGCACGCTCGGCCCCGCATAACGTAAAAAGGCCACCCCAGCCTCGGTCAGCGTCGAGCCCTTTTTGCTCCGCTCGAACAGCCTGGCATCCAGCAAGGACTCCAGTTCCTTGAGCGTCTTTGAAAGCGCCGGCTGGCTGATCGCCAACTTGTCGCAGGCACGTGCCAGGCTGCCCTGGCGCGCCACCTCGAGAAAACACACCAGATGACGGAATTTGATTCGGGTATCGATGTTCAATCGGGTGTCCTGCCTTCGTGGTGTGGCATTCATTATTCCTGGTGACCGATGCCGGCAAAACGGTGGTTATCGGTCGACATTCGGCAGTTCGCAGCCCGGGATCAGTCGTCCCGGTTTGACCGCCTGGCGATAAAGCACCTGCATGAGCTGCGTGGCGGATTCGCCAAGCGGCTCGAACCGCGAGTAGACAAAGCTGATATCGAAATGAATCGCCTCAACCAGCGGCACGACGATCAGCCCGCTGTCCTGGGCCACGAATTCATCGATGATGGTCAGCCCCATGCCTTGCTTGACCAGGGCGACCGCTTCGTTGGCATTGGTGAAATTCAGCATGGAGCTGAGGTTCAGGCCCTGGCGTTCGATCTCGTCGTTCGAGCGATCTGTGTATGAGCGCTATTGATCGCCTGGTCGTATCTTCACTGCAACGGCATCGCCCACCGCGGCGAACAATAACAAAGATCAGTGAGCAAGCGCAGTGACGCCCGATGCGCTGGTACGAGAAGCGGCGCGCGAGGGTTTCAGTTCGGTCGGCCTGCGCCTGCACCCGGCCATGGCGGGTGGCATCGCTTACCCGCTGGCGCCGGGCAGCCAGGCGTTGCGGCAGTTGAAGACCACGCTCGATAGCGAAGGCGTGGTGGTCAACGAGATCGAATTCGTCGAGCTGACACCGCAAGTGGACGTCGCCGGGTTTGCGTCGCTGCTGGAAGTCCGGGGCTCAACTGGATCGGCGTTACATCCATGGCGTGCAGTGGTGCGATGCGTTGGCGCTGGCGCCCACGGAGAGGGAATCATCCGCGAAGCCCGCGAGGGTCGTCTGCTGCCCGGTCAGGGGCAGTTGCCTTTGGCCGGGTTGCTCAATGTCCTGCCACCCCAGGTGCACTGGAGCGTGGAAATCCCGTACCCCGCGACATGCGCACCTGAGCGGTTGGCTCAAGCTTTCACGATCACCCGGGCCTGGTTGGCCAGTACTTGCTCCTAAGTATGTGGTCGATGGTTGTGGTGGTTATACGGCCAAGAGGATGTCGCGGTATCGGCCGATGGGTTCGGTGGCGGGGCGGCGAGCTCTTCAAGGTGGGCGATGATGTCGTCCGGCTTGAGCACCAGTACGTCACTGTCCAGGGTATCCAGAATCATCTCGGCAGTGTTGCCGATCAATGCGCCGGACAGCCCGGTACGGGCCACGCTACCGATGACCGTGAGTGCGGCTTCGAGCTTGTGCGCGATGTACGGGATCAGCACATCGGCTGAGCCTTCCTCGATATGCAGGCGATCGTCGCTGATGTTGAATTCTGCCTGGAGCGTCTTGCACAGTTCGCGATATAGAGCCTGAATGCTTTCCTTGAGCTGGAGTACGGGGTTGGCTGCCGAGAGCAGGGGGTAGGGGTGGGCGCTCATCATGTGTAGAGTGCCGCCGGCCATTGCGGCGATGTCGTACCCGTGGCTAACGATGCCGGAATGCAGGACGCGGTGCTCCACGTCACTGTTACCGGCATCAATGGCCGCGAGAATGGTGCCACCGGTCCAGGGTCTTGCGGTTTTTACGATCAGTACCGGGCTGGGGCAGTATCGCAACAGCTTCCAGTCCTCGGGGGTGAGAAGGGCTTTGATCAGTGATGTGTGGGGTAGGTGCTGCTTGATTACCAAGCCGCATCCCACCGCCTGTTGGGCGGCGATGATGGTTTTGTGTGAACTTCCGTGCCAGGCCTGCTGGGTACTGACGCTATAACCTTCCTGTGTCAGTTCGCCTTGAATGTCGTTCAGGTAAGAGCCATGGTGGTTTCCCTTGTCGCAGGCCAGCAGATGCAGGTGCGACCGGGTAGCGCCGGCAATCATTTTGGCTCTGTTCAAGATCAGATCCCTGGGCTGCTGTGAATCCACTACCACCAACGTGTTGCGAATGGTGTGCATGAGTGTCTTCCTTTGCCGAGTACAGTTTTCTTGTGGGTGGCGGGAACTCTTGGCCTATACCCTTTCGAGGGGGGGTGTACGCATACTGGCCAACCGTTGCCAGCCTGTTAGCCGAAAGTTCACTTGCCGGCATCACGCAGTCGACAGCTAAAGTTGAATCTTGCCCAATCAGTCCGATTGTGACGCTTGAATCGAGCGGGCATTGAAAGCATGGAAGTAGTACTGATCGTTTATGCAACTACGCAATATGACGCTCTGGCACTGGCGCCGTTGTTCCATTGCATCTATATTGAACAGAGTAAGTTGTAACGCGGCCGGTACACTTTACTTCGGAGGCGTCGCGTTACTTCTTGTCGGTTGCGCTACTGGCAAAGGAAGCGCAATAGCATCCGCCGCCTCAATGCCTTGATTGCCTGCGCTTTTTTCGCCCGAACAAGTTTCATACCCCCAAGTGGATGCCCAGATCCTGGAGTGATGCTCAAGTTGCTCTCCGGCGAGCGTTTTTGCTCGCGCAACTGAATGATTGAGTATGGTGGCTATTCTGCTTGATGCTGAGTTGATTAGTCGGTTGAGCTAGTTGATTTTCTACTAAGTAAACTCTAAATGAACCCCATTCGATCTGATGAAGTAGCACCTTTACTGCTGATCGAAACACCTTAAGCAGATTCCCATTATTCAATGCCAAATATGCCGAATAATTCAAGCAGACTTGTCGCGAGGGTTTTCTGAGTGCAATGGGCCAGATGCTGCCATGGACTCGATCGCTTGTTTTGTTCAAGCTCCGTTACGCGAAGAGACAATGTGCTCGTCCGATGTCACCGTGACTGGGACTTGCTTGAAGGCCGGCTTATGGCCAAGTGCTGCTCGCCAGTTCACCGCGGATGCGATCATGCCGATCTCGTATCAGAACTGCAAAAAGAATGCGGGGGTGGTTTCCTAGGCCACCCTCGCATCCGTTCACGCGCGCAAAACCTCAAACGCTGCCAAAAAAGATGTCGGTACTCTGAAGATCGACCCCGACCAAGGTGATGGTCGTTGCTTGTCCGCCAGTCTCGGCAACCGTCACGACGCTGTCTGCGCCGGTGTTGTCGATCGATTGGACAGCGGCGTTCGGGTCGCCATGACGTTCTCCAGAGCAATTGCAGTCACCAAAGCGGACCGTGGACCTTTTTCAGGTACATGCCACAACTATGGATAAACGCCGGGCGATATACATCGGCCGATACTCCCAGGCGAGGTGGGAGTTTCGGACTACTGGGTGGGGGAGACGGGATGTCGCGAAGGAATGGCGCAGCCTGTTCCGCTTGTGAATGAGGACATGGCGCTGGTGTTCACGGTCGCCGGGGCTTTAGCCGCCAGCGCATCGAGCTGAGGCTGAACCTGCACAGGCAGCCGGGTAGAAAGGCGACATGGATTTAACTGGTCGAGAAGGGCCGGTCCTGGCCGAAAGCAGTCTGTCACGACTGAACGAAATCGACTTGATTCCGCTGGTGGCACGTTGAGGGACTCGCCTGGAAAAGTACGACTTCGAACTCAAACTGTTGATCGCGAGAAGTGGGCTTGCGAGAAAGACAAGTGAACTTATGTCTGGAAGAATCGGTCGGGACGACACGAGTCAAGGGCAGAAGATGCCTTGTTGTCGACTATTTCCTCGCTGGCAAGACGGCCCACAATCGCCGCCAGAGTGACGCCAGGATGCATTGCGCAAACGTACACTGCGCCGATATCGGGTAGATAGCCGATGATGGGGATGCCATCGACAGGAATTGGCCTGAGTCCGACACAAGCCAATTCCGGATCAATGGAAGTAACCCCATAGAGTTCGTTCTGGATGACCCGGGCAGTTCGTAGCGCTATCTCTACTGGCTGGTTTTCCAGGGACTCTCCCAAATAATCTTCCGCCGCCAGCAACGTACCATCGGTGCTTTGCCTTACTTCCATTTGAGGGCTGGAGATGATGGTGTTCACGAGATTGGGTTGTGTCTTGTAGCGGATGAGTATTGCCGCAGAGGCCTCTATCGGCAGGGACATCTTTAACTTCTCAGTCAGCTTCGTGATGCCTGTCCCCGCTGCCAGTACGACAATGTCTGCATCGATGATGCCCGTTACGGTTTCGACTCCCGTCACCTTTGCGTTCTGAGTTGAAAAGCCAAGCACCCGAGTATGCGTAAGAACTTTCGCACCATGATTCCGGGCTCCTGCGATCAAGGCGTGAGTTGCTTCCACTGCGTCCAGCGCGCCTTCTTCGGCTTCATACAAGGCATGCTGAGGGGGATTCTTAAGGTTCGGCTCAAGACCGAGTATCTGGGGGCGAGATACCAGGATTGTCGAAAGCTGGTTGCCTGAGGCTTGCAGTGCACTATCCAGGCTAGCGCTGTAAGACAGGGAGCCTGTCCATCGTACTTTCAGACCCGGCAGTTCGGTTTGGAGGCGGCGGTATTCCTGGATGGCGGCGCTACGCAATTCTGCGATTGGATCGGGCCCGCTATGTGAGGTGTTGATCCATGCGAATGAACTTCCGGTCACGCCGGACGCTATACCTTCAGCCTCGATCAGGATGACATTCGCGCCTTTGCCTGCCAGGTGATACGCCAAGGACGCGCCAACAATGCCTGCGCCAATGACAACAACTCGTTTGCCTGCGCTACTTTCCATAACAGCTTCCGTTCTGTTGACCTGATGAAAGTACTATATCCAGATGATCTCAGGGTTTGCGAACCTGGTCGTCTGCAGGTGCGCTTGCGCTCGATAACGAATACTCAGGGTTCGCCGTTGCACCGGCTCACTTTATTGCCTTCGCTGAACGCAAACATGCATGTCCCTGGCAGCTAATTTATCGCTGGCGGATCACGTTGAGGGTAAACATGCGGAGCCTCGATTCTCTCCTTGAGCTTGGCAGCAAAGTCGTGAGCACTTTTTTCATGCCGAAACTGAACTCGCCTGATGCCAAAACATACAGACCAAAGAGCTTCGCCTTGACTGGACAGGTACTCGACTTTCACTGACATGATCATGTCTCCAGGGCGTGATCCAAGGGTTAAAAGTGGATTTCAGCGGTCTTGAGGCCCAAGTCTCGAAGCTCGGCGATCAAGTCATCCAGATGCCCGAAAGACTCGACTTCCTCGTTGTCATCAACCAGGAAATAACTTCTCCCGGCGTCCTTCTTGAAAAACACGATCCACTCCTTGGGGTTGGTCGGGTTTGCGATCACATGGGTGTCAAAGGTCACGCCTTCGGCGTGTTTGCTTTTCACAGTTTTACGATTCATGTCAGTCACCACGCTACACGCGCTCTCAAGATTCTCTATTTGCAGTGCATGCCCGCCCAGCTCCATCTGAACTTTCTCTATAAACATCTCCAGCCGCACGAAGCAGTGGATCAAGGGCATTTCAATTATCACTGTATGTTAATATTATGCACATGCATCCACTGAGGAGCTAGCCATGATTGCGATAGGTGAGGCATGGAGGGCGGGGTTGTTGGGGCGAGAGCATTGGCTCCGCAATTTGGTGTCTGGCGTGATCGTCGGAGTCGTGGCGCTCCCCCTTGCAATGGCGTTTGCCATTGCATCTGGCGTCAAGCCTGAGCAAGGCATCTACACCGCAATCATCGGTGGTCTGCTGGTTTCACTGTTTGGCGGAAGCCGCTTGCAGATTGCCGGACCGACAGGTGCGTTCATCGTGATTCTGGCGGGAGTCACGGCCAAGCATGGTGTTGACGGTCTGCAAATCGCCACGATGATGGCGGGTGCCATGTTGTTATTGCTGGGGATGGCCCGGCTCGGCGCAATCATCAAGTTTATCCCCGATCCGGTGATCGTCGGATTCACCGCAGGCATCGGCGTGATCATCTGGGTCGGACAGTGGAAAGACTTTTTCGGTTTACCGAGGATCAGTGGAGAGCATTTCCATGAAAAGTTCTGGCATTTGCTCCAGGCGCTCCCGGATCTTCATATGGCCACGACCCTGCTGGCGGTACTTAGTCTTTTCCTGGTCATCACCGCTTCCAGAATTCCCGGACTCAAACGGGTACCTGGCCCATTAGTCGCAATGGCGGTAGCTACGGCGATACAGTCAACCTTTCATTTCGAGGGGGTAGCCACGATTGGCAGCGCATTTGGTGGCATACCTCAAGGCCTTCCAGCGTTGGGCCTGCCTGAAATCACGCTGTCTCGCGTCATCGATTTGATCGGTCCGGCATTCACTATCGCCATGCTTGGAGCGATCGAATCGCTGCTGTCCGCAATGGTGGCCGATGGCATGGCAGGCACTAAGCACGATTCCAATCAGGAGCTGATCGGTCAGGGAGTGGCTAACCTGGTCACGCCATTGTTTGGCGGCTTTGCGGCTACCGGAGCCATTGCCCGTACTGCAACCAATATCCGTAACGGTGGCACGAGCCCGCTGGCCGGCATTACGCACGCGGTCACGTTGGTGCTTATTATTCTGTTTCTGGCACCTCTGGCCTCAAACATCCCACTGTGCGCCCTGGCCGCGATTCTTTTCGTGGTCGCGTACAACATGAGCGAGTTGAAGCACTTCAAACGCATGGTCCAGCGGGCCCCTCGCGCAGACGTAGCTATCCTGCTCATCACTTTCAGCCTCACAGTGTTCAGTGACTTGGTGATCGCCGTGAATATCGGCGTCATTCTTGCGATGCTGCACTTCATGCGCCGCATGGCCTCCTCTGTGGAGGTGCAACAGGTCATCGAGCACGAGCTTGAAGAAGAGCTGAGGGCCAATGGCCATGTTCGCCTGCCGCCAGGGACATTGATTTATACGATTGAAGGGCCATTGTTCTTTGGCGCGGCTGAGACCTTCGAGCGTGTCCTGGCACAGACCCATACCGATCCACACCTGCTGATTATTCGCTTGAAGCGTGTACCGTTTATGGATATCACTGGCTTGCAGGTGCTGGAGGAGGTCATTCAGCAACTGCACAAGCGCAATATCGTGGTGAAACTCTGCGAAGCGAACACGAAGGTGCTCAACAAGCTCGATAGGGTGGGTATCTTGCAAGAAATCGGCACGGAGCATTACCACGCCGACTTCAACACTGCGCTGGCCAACGCTGTCAGTCTTGCAGAGGGTACGTCGAGCCTCTAGAGGCTTGCTGCCCGTGTCAGGTTATGACTTGGTACTGGCGGCATGCTTACTCTTGGTCGAATAGCTGGCACCGTGAGTGTCCAGGTAGTCACGAATCAGTTGACGGACAACCTGCGAGGGCGTCAGGTCTTGTGCTGCACAGAGTTCCTCGAAAGCTTTTTTCTTGACGGGATCAATGAGCACAGTGAGGCGCGCAGTCTTGCTTTCCATGGGGTATTCAATCGCTCAAGTCGCTAGATGTTAATCAAATTGTAATTGCCTTGTCCGGTGCTGTCACTGAGCTGCTCGTTACTTCGACTTTACCCAGAAGAAAAGATTTGGCTCTCACGGTGGGTGATGAGGTAGTGAGGGGCTGCAATCAATCAGAGGCAGACGGACTTGCCGTCCTGTCGGTAGTGACTGGGCGTTGCTACCGAACCTGAGCTTTCGCCTGGATCACCCACAACCCCAGAAAAGTCAGAACAGCAAAGCCGCCTCCCATCAGGAAGGTAGCCTGGTAGCCAACCGTATCCCACAGCGCCCCCGCGATGACACTGGCCAACAGCAAGGCCAATCCAGTCAGCAGATTGAACATGCCAAATGCCGTTCCTCGCAGTTCAGCCGGCGCGCAATCGGCGATCAGGGCGGCGAATGTCCCTTGGGTAAACCCCATGTGCAGCCCCCACAGAACGACGCCGACGACCAGGCCGGCGATGCCCGGCGCGAACGCCAGCGTCAGATCGGCAGCAATCAGAAATATCAGGCCTGCGCCGAGCACCGTCACGCGGCTGACACGATCGGACAATGCCCCGGCGGGATAGGCTGACAGCGAGTACGCCACCCCCATGAGGACAAGTACCGCTGGCGCCCACATCGGCGCCAGCCCAACGGCCTGGCCGCGCAGGATCAGAAAGGCTTCGCTGAAGCGCGCCAGGGTGAACACCGCAGCGACACCCACCACCCACCAGTAGCCGGCGCCCAGTCGGGCCAATTCCCGCGGGCTCAAGGGCGTACGCACCCGTTGCGTCCCTTGCACCTGTCTGGGCTCATGAACGAACAAAAGCAGCACCGCGACGGCGAGGAAGGCCGGGATGACGGCGACCCAGAACACAGTCTTGAAGTGGTTCGCGGTCAGCCACATCAAACCAATCGCCAGCAACGGTCCCAGGAATGCACCAACGGTATCCAGAGTCTGACGCAGGCCGAAAGCCGCCCCCCGTATCGCAGGTGGCGTGATGTCGGCCACTAATGCATCACGCGGGGCACCGCGAATCCCTTTGCCAATGCGGTCGATAAAGCGCGCCCCGGTCAGCCAGTCCAGCGAGCCTGCCAAAGGAAAGATCGGTTTGGACAGCGCCCCCAACCCATAACCCAGCGCCGCAAGCAGTTTGCGCTTGCCCAATCGATCACTGAGTGCCCCGGAGAATACCTTGGTGATCGAGGCCGTAGCCTCGGCTATTCCTTCGATGAGACCCACTGCCAAGACGGAGGTACCCAGTACTGTCACCATATAGAGCGGCAACAATGCATGGATCATCTCTGAGGAGATGTCCATCAGCATCGAGACGAAGCCTAGCGCCCAGATGCCGCCAGGCATGGTGCGCCAGGCACTGCCGGTTGACGCCTTCTGGATTGGCGCAGCCGTTGAAGCACCGCCCGACTTGTCAGTGGTTTTCATCATGAGCCTCGACAACCTGTTTGGCATAGGCATCTAAAGGCGCTTCGCACTCCTTGAGCCGCGTCGCGGTTAGCCGACTCCTATGAAGGCGTCAGTGAGAAAAGTTGAAAGCTGCGCAAGGCAGCCTTCAGCTATAAACCCTGTGTACCGGGCAATAGTGACGCAGAGCGGAACGCCTACCAGATTGGTAAGGTGTAGCTGACGATCAAACGGTTTTCATCCAGATCGCTGCCAAAGTTGCTCGAACGCACCGTCGCGTTGCGCCATTTCCCCCCGACGTTTTTCAGCGGGCCGCTTTGCACGACGTAACCGATGTCGGTATCGCGCTCGTCGCGTTCCTCGATGCCTGCGTGCTGCTGGACGTGCGCGCGCGTTATGAAACGCATGCAGGCCAACACGTTGCCGGACCTGGTGGGCATGGCCATCGCAGATGGTCGATCCGCTGAAGTTGCGTTGATCCCTCGCAGGAAAAACCGCAACGCAATCACTTTTTCGCTGGTTTACCGCTGGCAGGGATGTGCAGGTACGACATCACGCTTTCAGTCAGTTCGGTTGCCAGTTTGACCGCTTCTTTATTGCGCGCCATCACGCCGGCGACCAAGCCTTCGATCAGGGCCAGTACGGCGATGTTGGAACTGGTCAGCACCGGGTGATCGCAAGGCGCAAACAGCGTGTGCTGGGCAATGCCAGTGAGCGGCGAGGCAGGTGAGTCGGTAATTGCCAGCACCGATGCGCCGCGTTCATTGGCGAAGCGTGCCAGTTGCAGGGTGTCGAGGGAGTAGCGCGGCAGGGCGATCGCCAGCAGCACGTCCTGATCGGTGATTGCGGCCAGACGGTAAGCGGCGTTTTCGTTGCCGCCCTCCATGCTGATGGCCGTGGCGTCTGCACAAAAGGGCATCAGGGTCGAGGCGGCGAGACCGGCGAAGTAAACACTGTTGCCAAAGCCCAGGATGTAGATTTTGCGTGCCGTGGTCAGGCGAGTGACGAACGCTTCAAAGGTGTCGGCGTGATTGTTGCTCGCCGCGGTGGCCAGGTTGCTGCTGGCGCTCTGGAGTTGCTCATGCAGGCCAAACGCGCCGCCCGGGCGATGGGCAAGTTCGTTGCGCAGCTTGTCGACCGGCGACACCATCTGCTGCAACGTTGCGACCAGCTCGGCCTTCATGCCGCTGTAGCCACCGAGGTCCAGCGCTTTGGCCAGACGGTTGACGGCGGCGGGTGAGGTCAATGTTTCGTGAGCCATCTCTTCGATGGTCAGCGTCGCGGCCTTGAGCGGGTGACGCAGGATGAAATCCGCCACCTTGCGCAGAGACGGCGGCAGTTCGGAAACGATTTCCGTGAGTTTGCGCATGACCGGCGCGGCATAGACAGTGGTGTCTTTCGATGGGGTGGGCATATCCAGCTCAACGTTTCCTGAAAGTGAGAGAAGGGCTGTGCCTGATGCCCTGACAAGTTGGCTGGAGTGTATCTGAAGCCAACCTTGTCAGGGCAGCGCCGAGCAGTGGATGGGTGGGCGGCGGTCTTACTTCAGGCTCCCGGCCAGAAACTGCTGGAGGCGTTCGGACTGCGGGTTGACCAGCACCTCACGCGGGTCGCCGCGCTCTTCGACAACGCCCTTGTGCAGGAACACCAGCTGGTTCGAAACCTCGCGGGCAAAGCCCATTTCGTGAGTCACCACCACCATGGTGCGGCCTTCCTGCGCCAGATCCTGCATGACTCTAAGCACTTCGCCGACCAGTTCGGGGTCGAGGGCCGACGTCGGCTCATCGAACAGCATCACTTGCGGTTCCATCGCCAGTGCGCGGGCAATGGCCACACGCTGCTGCTCGCCACCGGACATATGCGCCGGCCAGGCGTTCATGCGGTGCGCCACACCGACTTTGTTCAGGTAGTGCTCGGCCTTTTCCCGTGCCTCTTTCTTGCCCAGGCCCAGTACATGCACCGGCGCTTCCATGACGTTTTCCAGAGCGCTCATGTGTGACCAGAGGTTGAAGTGTTGAAACACCATCGATAGCTGTGAACGCATGCGTTGCAACTGCCTGGGTTCGGCCGCCTTCAACCCGCCAGACTTGTTGGCCACCAGCTTGAGCGGTTCGCCATTGAGCACGATATTGCCCGCATTGGGTTGCTCCAGCAGGTTGATGCAGCGCAGGAACGTACTTTTGCCAGAGCCGCTGGAGCCGATGATGCTGATCACGTCACCGGCCTGTGCCTGCAGGGACACGCCCTTGAGCACCTGGTGCGCGCCGTAGCTTTTATGCAGGTCCTGAACTTCAAGTTTGTACATGGTTTGAACTCTCTGGAATCAGTCGCTGAGCAAGCGACCCTGGCGAATGGGGGTGACGCCTGCAACCTTGGCCAGCCACAATCCAGGCTGGGCAAAGCGCAGTCGTTCGCGGGCATAGAGAATGCCGTCGGTGCTGGCGCTTACTACGCTATGGCGGTCGGTCAGCGGGTCGATGACCTCGAATAGCGGATCGCCGACCTTGACCTGCGCGCCCAGCGGTTGCAGAAAACTCACCACACCCGGATGGGGCGCACAGGCGTACTGCGCGCCGGCGAATGGCATGGCCTGGCAATGGCTCGGCGGTGCCGCTGGCCAGTCACCGCTGATCAGGCCTTGTTCGGCGAGATACCCGAGAATGGCTTGTGCACTGTCGAGGCATTGCTCGCGCCCGGTGTCTGCCATGCCACGCAATTCAATGGTGGTGGCCGCGCACGCCAGGGGAATATCGGCTTCGGGAAACAGCTCGGCCAGGCGTAGCCATGCAATGGCGCAGGCTTCGTCGAAGGCACTGCCGCCGGCATCTTCGGCCAATAACGTGACCCCGGCGCCGAGGCGGGCAGCCAGTGACTGCAAGCGTGGCCAGATTTGCGGCATCGCATACAACAACATGATCGATTCGAAATCGCAGTGCAGGTCCAGCACCACATCGGCGTCACAGGCATGCTGCAGCAACAGGCGGCGCAGGCCGTCGAGTTCCGAGGTCGGTGCCGGCATGGCGGCGAGGGCATCGCCCATGGCGCGGCGGATGAGTGCGATGTTGGCGTCGGCATCGACGCCCAATCGGCCTTCCAGCAGCGGTGCAACGGCATCGACCAACTCCGGGAAGTCGCGATTGAAGTTCTTGCCGCTGGAGAACTCGAAGCGCCCCTGATGGGTGGCCTGGAACATCTGGGCGATACCGATCGGATTGGCCATGGGCACCAACTCGATCACCCCGGTCAGGCGGCCTTGGGTTTCCAGTTCCAGAAGACGGCGCTTGAGCTCGACGGCGACGCGCATCCCCGGCAACTCGTCGGCATGCAATGACGCCTGGATGTACGCTTTGCGTGCTCCGCCGCCAAAACGAAACAGCGACAGCGTTCGTTCGGTGCCCGAGGCACTCCACGGCAACAGGTATTGAATGTGCTCCATGTCAGCTCCTTAGTGCTTGCGCGGTGCCAGATACGCCAGCCAGCGGCGCTCGGCCAGCTTGAACAGGCGCACCAGAATGAAGGTCAGGGCGAGGTAGATGAGGCCGGCGGTGATAAACGCCTCGAATGGCAGATAGAACCGCGAGCTGACAGTGCGTGCGGCCCCGGTGATGTCGACGAGGGTGACGATGGAGGCCAGGCTGGTGGTTTGCAGCATCATCAGCACTTCGTTGCTGTACTGCGGCAATGCCCGGCGCAAGGCCGACGGCATGAGAATGCGGCGATACAGGGTCAGGCGTGACATACCCATGGCCCTGGCGGCTTCGATCTCGCCATGGTTGGTGGATTTCAGACTGCCGGCCAGCAGCTCTGCGCTATAGGCACTGGTGTTGATCGCGAAGGCCAGGCAGGCGCAAAAGGTGGCGCTGGAGAGGTAAGGCCAGAGCACGCTTTGGCGCACCGCTTCGAACTGCGCCAGGCCGTAATAGATCAGGAACAATTGCACCAGCATCGGCGTGCCGCGAATCACGTAGGTATAGAGCCAGGCCGGGAAGTTGATCAGTGGCGATCGCGACACCCGCATCAGCGCCAGTGGCATCGCCAATACCAGACCCAGGGCCAGGGAAATGAGCAGGACTTTGAGGGTCAACAAGGCGCCATTGAAATACAGCGGCAGGTTTTCCCAGATCAGGTTGTAGTCGAGAATCATGGGCGGCTCCCCTCACAATTCGGCGGCTTTGATGCCGGCCGAGTAGTGTTTTTCCAGATAGCGCAGCACCAGCAAGGACAGGCTGGTGAGCATCAGGTACAGCGCTGCCACCGCGAGGAAAAACGTGAATGGCTCGTGTGTGGCATCCGCTGCGTTCTTGGCTTTGAACATCATGTCCTGCAAGCCGATCACCGAGATCAGCGCGGTGGATTTGGTCAGCACCAACCAATTGTTGGTGAACCCGGGAATGGCGAAACGAATCATCTGCGGTACCAGAATTCGCCAGAACACCTGTGCACCGCCCATGCCATAGGCCACGCCGGCCTCGGCCTGTCCTTTGGGAATCGCCATGAAGGCGCCACGAAAGGTTTCCGAGAGGTAGGCGCCAAAAATGAAGCCCATGGTGCAGACGCCGGCGATAAATGGGTTGATGTCGATATAGCGGGTGTAACCGAGCGCCAGGGCAATGCGGTTCACCAGATCCTGGCCGCCGTAGAAGATCAGCAGGATCAGCACCAGGTCTGGAATACCGCGAATCAGGGTGGTGTAGCTTTCCCCGAGCATGGCCAGCCATTTGAGCGGCGACAAGCGAAAGGCCGCGCCGACCAGGCCCAGGGCAATCGCCAGGGACATGGAGGTCAAGGCCAGGTTTATGGTCAGCCAGGCGCCATCGAGAATGCTCGATCCGTAGCCGTGAAGCATGATGAAGTTCCTCAAGCGAGCGCCGCGAGGCGCGCAAGACAAGCCCCGGGAGACGCCTGCAATGGGCCGGCGTCGGGTCTTGGGTCAGGGGGGCAGGGATAGGGCTTACTCGCCGTAGATATCGAACGCGAAGTACCTGGCCATCACTTGCCCGTACTTGCCATTGGCGCGAATGGCGTCAATCGCGGCACTCAGGCGCGCAACGTTGGCACTGTCGCCTTTGCGCACGGCGATCCCGGCGCCCCGGCCAAAATACTTCGGGTCGTTGATGTCGGGCCCGGTCAATGCGAAGCCCTGGCCGGCGGGTGTCTTGATGAAGCTCTCATCGGTGTTGACGATGTCGGCGAGGGTGGCGTCCAGACGACCCGAGGCGAGATCGAGGAAGGCTTCATTCTGTGAGCCGTAGCGCACCACGACGACGCCGGCTTTTTCCAGTTGCTCGGTGGCAAAACGATCGTAGGTCGAGGAGCGTTGCACGCCGACTTTCTTGCCCTTGAGGTCCACCAAAGGGTCATTGATCACGTTGCCGGCCTTCATCGCGAACTTGCCTGGCGTGTGGTAGTACTTTTTGCTGAAGTCCACGGACTTCATCCGGTCTTCGGTGATTGACATCGACGACAGCACGGCATCGATCTTGCGCACTTTGAGCGACGGGATCATGCCGTCGAACTCCTGAATGACCCACTCGCATTTGACCTGCATTTCTTCGCACAAGGCATTGCCGATGTCGTAATCGAACCCGCTGACGTTGCCCTCTGGTGTCTTGAAGGAGAAGGGCGGGTAGGCGGCTTCGATACCGATACGCAGGCTGTCTTCGTCGGCATGTGCCAGGAAGCTGAAAGCGCACAGCGCCAGAGCACCTAGAAGTTCTGTCTTGTTCATATTGTTGACTCCCTGGAGGGCATTTGGGGGAAACGGGTGCCTGCCATCCGGGTTGGCGTGGTGGATCAGTCCTGTGATCGGCGAGGCTATAAATGACACAATAAAAATCAATATGCAACAATGATGAAAATAAACATATCAGTTCGGAGCGTGGCAAAGCGCACCAGTACCCGGTCGGTGCAGGCGCTAGCGACCGGTTCTATGGGGGATTACAAAGATTGATTCGGGGGGATGATCGAGGATCTGCAGCGTGGGTTTGGGGCTATGGGGTACTCCGACTGATTGAAGCGGGTCTGGTGCTCATAAAAAATGCCCGGCACATTGCCGCAATGCTGTTCAGTTAAGGAAATTGTAGGAGCGAGCTTGCTCCGGGCGGCGTTCCGACGATGGACTCAAGAGCGCCGCGTTTACCCAGTAAATACGCGCAATCGTTAACGACCATCGCGAGCAAGCTCGCTCCTACAGAGGACCACATTCGCTTAACTGAGCAGCATTGGGCACATTGCCGGGCATTTTCACTCATCAAACCCAGGTAGCGGGACTCAGTTTGCAGCTTGCGGTTGAGACTCGGTGGTCGCTCCGTTGCGGGCGATCACGGTCAGGATCGACAGTGCGGCGATCACCAGCCCTGGTGACGTTGCCAGCAGCACGCCAGTGGTGCCGGCACCGGCGGCGAGGATCTGGCCGGCGGCCAGGGGACCTGCCACTGAGCCGAGCCGGCCGATGGCCACGGCCGCGCCGACACCGGTGGCGCGCACCGACGTCGGGTAGGAAGGGGGCGCCAGGGCGTACAGCACCAGCTGTGCGGCCATGACGAACAGCCCGACGGCAAACCCGGCGATTGCCATCGGCACGATACCCACTGACAGGCCGACCCCGGCCAGCGCCGCCAACACCCCGGCGTACACGAACAGGACCACTTTCAGGCCGTTGCAGCGGTCCAGCATCACCCCGCCGAGCAGCGAACCAATGGCGCCGCCGATGTTGAACAGCATTTGCACCATGCCTGCCTGGGGCTTGGTGAAACCCTGTTCCAGCAACAGCGAGGGCAGCCAGTTGAGCAGCATGTACATCACGGTCAGGGTGAAGAAGTAGCTCAACCACAAGGCCAGCGTGCAGCGTGCGCGTCCTTCGCCGAACAGCGCCTGGGCGGTGGACGACCGTGGGCTGGCGGTCGTGACGTGTTGCTGGCGGAACGCAGTGGATTCGGGCAGCAGCAGGGCCATCAGCGGCACCACCAGCAAGGGCGTCAGACCGCCGATGATAAAGGTGGTTTGCCAGTGTTCACTGGAAAACATCGCCACCACTGCCGCCAGCGCGCCGCCCAGGGGCACGCCGCAGTACATGACGCTGATGGCGGTGCCGCGATGGCGCTCGCTTACGGCCTCGGCACACAGGGCAATCAGGTTGGGCAGGGCGGCACCCAGGCCCAGGCCGGTCATGAAGCGCACCAGCAGCAGGCTGGAATAGCTCTCGACATAGGCGGTGCAGAGCGAGAAGACACCGAACAGCAGCACGGCGCCGACGAGGATTTTCTTGCGGCCGATACGATCGGCCACCCAGCCGCCAAAAAACGCACCCGGCAGCAGGCCGATGATCCCGGCGCTGAACACCCAGCCCATCATCTTCGGGTCCAGGGCAAAACTCTGGCGCAATCCTGCGGCAGCGGTGCCGGCAGCCTGCAGATCGAACCCCTCGATCAGCGCAACGATAAAGCACAAAGCGATTGTCAGCGTCGAGCGACGCGATGGACTGTCCATGGGTGAACCTCGTTGTTGTTTTTGTTATGCAGTCGAGCCCTCCGTGCGTTGGGCGCGCCGTCGGTGACCGCTGGCGATTAAGATAACAAAGATAACTAAAAAAAGAATGATGTCCTGAAAATTGTAAAAAACTACAAATAAAGTGTTTAAAAACAGATTGTTATGAATGCATAAAGATGAATATGTGAAAATAGATAATAATATTAATGTTCGATTATCGGTCATTTGCGATTGACGGCGACCCTTGGCTGTTTCCATTCTCTGGTCGTGAAGCCGGCAGTCCCGTGCGGATCCGGCACCCACGAACAACAATAAAAAGTGGACATCGAACATGCCAAAACGCCCCATGAACACCGGTTCCGTAGCGTCGCTCTCCTGCGTCTCCAGTATCCATCCAGGGTGGGTCGTGGCACTGCTAGGCGTCAGCGTTCTGCCCTCTCAGCTGCGGGCCGAGGGGTTTATCGAGGACAGTCACGCAAACTTGACCCTGCGCAATTACTACATTGACCGTGAATACCAGGACGGCGGCGCCAAGACTGCCGCGCGGGAATGGGCTCAGGGTTTCATCATGGGCATGGAATCGGGGTTTACCGAAGGAGTTGTGGGTTTCGGTCTGGACGTTCGCGGGTTGCTGGGGGTCAAGCTCGACTCTGCGCCGCATCGCAGCGGCACCGAGTTGTTGCCGGTGTCGGCCAGCGATAAGCGCGCGGCGGATGAATATTCACGGCTCGCCCCGACGGCCAAACTAAGATTTGCCCAATCCACGGTGAAGAGCGGCGATGTCTCGATTTTCCTGCCGTTCGCTTTCGCCAGCCCATCGCGACTGTTGCCACAGACCTTTCGCGGCACGACCCTCAGCTCCAAAGATATCGATGGCCTGACCCTCAACACCGGTTACATCGATCGCATAAACAAGCGCGATTCCACGGACTATCAGGCCATGAGCATCGCCACGCCAAACCGGCGATTCAATGGCGCCGCCACCACCTCGCATCTGGCGTACGTGGGGGGCGACTATCAGGTCAACAAAGAACTCAGTCTGCGCGCCTATCATGCCGAGGTGGCCGAGCTGTACCAACAGGACACCCTGGCGCTGCTGCACAACCTGCCGCTTGGCGACGGTGTGTTCACCAGTGACTTGCGCAGTTTTTTCAGCCGTGAGGATGGCGCCGCCAAAGCGGGTGAGGTGGACAACCGCAACCTCTCGGCATTGTTCGGCTACCGCTTCGGCGGGCACCGGGTGAGCCTCGGCTACATGCATTCGAGCGGCGACACCGCGACGCCCTACATCTCCGGCACGGAGTTGATGGGCATGAGCGAACAGACCATGGCTTCGGATTTTCTCAACGCCAAGGAGCGCACCTGGCAAGCTATCTATGACTACGACTTCGTGGCGTCCGGGGTGCCCGGTTTGAAGGGAAGGTTGCGTTACGTGCGCGGCGACAATATCGAGTTGGCCGCCTTCAATGCCGATGACCGCAAGGAGCGCGAGTTCCAGATGGAGTTGGGTTACGTGATTCAGAGCGGCCCGCTGAAAAACGTCGGGCTGTTGGCGCGCAAGGCGATCTATCGCAATGACTTCCCGAGCGGTACGGCGTTTCGTGATGAAAACCAGACCCGGTTCCAGGTGCTCTACACCTTGCCAATCTGGTAGTGCCCGGTTGCTCGATGTTCCTTGCCGGCCACCCCTCGGGGGTGTGCCGGCGTTTCGCGTTCAGTCCTGATAAACCTTCTTCAGCAAGCGCAGCAACTCCTCGCGCTCTTCGCCGCTTAGCGATGAAGTGGAGTCGAAATCGCTTTGCGCAGCGATCTGCTTGAGCTCCTTGAGCAAGGTTTCGCCGGTCTTGCTCAGGAAGATTCCGTAAGAGCGTTTGTCCGGCTTGCAGCGCACCCGCACTGCCAGCGCGCGGCTTTCCAGTTTATTGAGCAGCGGCACCACCTGCGGCGGCTCGATGGCCAGGGCCCGGGCCAGGTCGGCCTGCATCAGCCCCGGATTCTGGTCGATGATTGCCAGGGCCGAGAACTGCGCGGGGCGCAGGTCGTGGGCTGACAGGCGACCGATCAGGTTCTGGAACAGTTTGAGTTGGGCGCGCCGCATCGCGTAGCCGATCAGGTCATCCAGTGCCGAATCCAGTGGTGCCTGCAGCTCGGCGGTGGCGGACGGGGACTCGCTCTGGTCGGCGAGGGGAGAAGGCTTGGCCATTGCGGGTGAATCCTGAAGAAGTGGAGGTTAACAAGCGTATCTAGTTTGCCGGGGTTGGCCGCTGATAGCTATGCCCGTCGTTCAGGGCGATGGGGTAGGAGGATATTTTAGGGTGGATAAAAAAATGATTAATTCGATTAATAGTTAATTGACATAACTATATCGGTCCTTTAATTTCCAGTCATCTTCAAGCCAAGAACAAGAGAGCAACGCCATGAGCAACTACGAAGGTCGCTGGACAACCGTCAAGGTCGAGATCGAAGAAGGCATCGCCTGGGTCATTCTCAATCGCCCGGAAAAACGCAACGCCATGAGCCCGACACTCAACCGGGAAATGATCGATGTGCTGGAAACCCTGGAGCAGGATCCGGCGGCCGGCGTGTTGGTGCTGACCGGTGCCGGCGAAGCCTGGACCGCGGGCATGGACCTCAAGGAATACTTCCGCGAAGTGGACGCGGGCCCGGAGATCCTCCAGGAAAAAATCCGCCGCGAAGCCTCGCAATGGCAATGGAAACTGCTGCGCATGTACACCAAGCCGACCATCGCCATGGTCAACGGCTGGTGTTTCGGTGGCGGCTTCAGCCCGCTGGTGGCCTGTGACCTGGCGATCTGCGCCGATGAAGCGACCTTCGGCCTCTCGGAAATCAACTGGGGCATCCCGCCGGGCAACCTGGTGAGCAAGGCCATGGCCGACACCGTGGGCCATCGTCAGTCGCTGTACTACATCATGACCGGCAAGACCTTCGGTGGGCAGAAAGCCGCCGAGATGGGCCTGGTCAACGAAAGCGTACCCCTGGCGCAACTGCGTGAAGTCACCGTGGATCTGGCGCGCAACCTGCTGGAGAAAAACCCGGTGGTGCTGCGTGCGGCCAAGCATGGCTTCAAGCGCTGCCGCGAGCTGACCTGGGAGCAGAACGAGGACTACCTGTACGCCAAGCTTGACCAGTCGCGCCTGCTCGACACCGAAGGTGGCCGCGAGCAGGGCATGAAGCAGTTCCTCGACGACAAGAGCATCAAGCCCGGTCTGCAGGCCTACAAGCGCTGAGACTGATCGCCGGGTGCCTGTTCGCCCCGGCGCGCTGTATCGCTCCAATGCATTCCCGATAAAGACAATAAAGAGGAATCACCATGCTGGACGTGCCCCTGCTGATTGGCGGCCAGTCGCTGCCTGCCCGCGACGGTCGGACCTTCGAACGCCGCAACCCGGTGACCGGTGAAGTGGTATCGCGGGTGGCCGCCGCCACCCTGGAAGATGCCGATGCCGCGGTGGCTGCGGCCCAGGCAGCGTTTCCCGCCTGGGCCGCCCTGGCGCCCAATGAACGCCGCAGCCGTTTGCTCAAGGCCGCCGAGCAGTTGCAGGCGCGCAGTGCCGAGTTCATCGCGGCGGCTGGCGAAACCGGGGCCATGGCCAACTGGTACGGCTTCAACGTGCGGCTGGCGGCCAACATGCTGCGAGAAGCGGCGTCGATGACCACCCAGATCAATGGCGAAGTCATCCCCTCGGATGTGCCGGGCAGTTTTGCCATGGCCCTGCGCCAACCCTGCGGTGTGGTGCTGGGGATCGCCCCGTGGAATGCCCCGGTGATTCTCGCCACCCGCGCCATCGCCATGCCGCTGGCGTGCGGCAATACCGTGGTGCTCAAGGCTTCGGAGCTGAGCCCGGCGGTGCACCGCCTGATCGGCCAGGTCTTGCAGGATGCCGGGTTGGGCGATGGCGTGGTCAATGTCATCAGCAATGCCCCGGCGGATGCCGCGGCGATTGTCGAGCGACTGATCGCCAACCCGGCGGTGCGGCGGGTCAACTTCACCGGCTCGACCCATGTCGGGCGGATTGTCGGCGAGCTCTCGGCGCGCCACCTCAAGCCGGCCTTGCTGGAGCTGGGTGGCAAGGCGCCGTTGCTGGTGCTCGATGATGCCGACCTGGACGCGGCGGTCGAGGCGGCTGCCTTCGGTGCTTACTTCAATCAGGGACAGATCTGCATGTCCACCGAACGGCTGATCGTCGATACCAAGGTCGCCGACGCCTTTGTCGCCAAGCTGGCGGCCAAGGTTTCGACCCTGCGCGCCGGTGATCCGGCGCTGGCGGATTCGGTGCTCGGTTCGCTGGTGGATGCCAGTTCCGGAACGCGCATCAAGGGGTTGATCGACGATGCCCTGGCCAAGGGCGCGCGGCTGGTGGTCGGCGGACAGCTGGACGGCAGCATTTTGCAGCCAACCCTGCTCGACGGCGTCAACGACACAATGCGTCTGTATCGCGAAGAGTCCTTCGGCCCGGTGGCGGTGTTGTTGCGCGGGGAGGGCGATGAAGCGCTGCTGCGTCTGGCCAACGACTCCGAGTTCGGGTTGTCGGCGGCGATCTTCAGCCGCGATACCGGGCGTGCGCTGGCGCTGGCCCAACGGGTCGAGTCGGGTATCTGCCATATCAATGGCCCGACCGTGCACGACGAAGCGCAAATGCCTTTCGGCGGGGTCAAGTCCAGCGGCTACGGCAGCTTTGGCGGCAAGGCGTCCATCGAGCATTTCACCCAGTTGCGCTGGGTCACCTTGCAGCATGGACCGCGGCATTACCCGATCTGAACCGCAGAAATAACAATAAAAAGGCTGCAGCCGCCACCATGCCCATTCGTGCGGCTTGGTGGTAGCGTGCCTTGATGGAGAACAAGCACGTGAGTTCCGAATTCAGATCGCAAACCCACACCGAGGCCAGTGCGCCGCGCTATCGTCACGTGTCCATCGGTCGCGCAGCGGTCGAGGTGACAGAACAGCAGGGTGCATTGCACATGCGTTCCCTGGAGCCATTGGCCGAGTATCCGCCGCGACTGCTCGACCGTCTGGTGCATTGGGCCAAGGTGCGTCCCGAGCAGACCTTTATCGCCGCCCGCCAGGCCGACGGTGAGTGGTGTCGGGTCAGCTACGCGCAGATGCTCGACAGTGTCCGGGCCATCGCCCAAAGCCTGTTGAGCTACGGCCTGTGGGCAGACAAACCGCTGGTGCTGCTCTCGGGCAATGACATCGAGCATTTGCAACTCGCCTTCGGCGCCCTGTATGCGGGCATTCCTTACTGCCCGGTGTCGCCAGCCTATTCACTGTTGTCCCAGGATTTCGCCAAGCTGCGTCACGTCTGCGACCTGCTGCAACCCGGCCTGGTGTTTGTCAGTGATGCCGCGGCCTACCAGCGTGCCATCGATGCCGTGCTACCCGCTGAAACGCCTTTGATCACTGTCCGTGGCCAAATCGCGGGACGTCGCCAGGTCAGTTTTGCCAGCCTGCTTGAGCAGCCGGGCGGTGCCGAGGCCGAAGCCGCGTTTACCGGCACGGGGCCGGACAGCATCGCCAAATTCCTGTTCACCTCCGGCTCGACCAAATTGCCCAAGGCGGTGGTCACCACCCAACGCATGCTGTGCTCTAACCAACAGATGCTGTTGCAGACGTTTCCGGTGTTCGGCGAAGAACCGCCGGTGCTGGTGGACTGGCTGCCGTGGAACCACACCTTCGGCGGCAGCCATAACGTCGGCATCGTGCTCTACAACGGTGGCAGCTTTTACCTGGACGACGGCAAGCCCACGGCGCAGGGTTTCGCGCAGACCCTGCGTAACCTCAAGGAAGTGTCGCCCACCGCCTACCTGACCGTGCCCAAGGGTTGGGAAGAACTGGCCTCGGCACTGGAGCAGGACGCGGAGCTGCGGGAGATCTTTTTCAAGCGCATCAGCCTGTTCTTTTTTGCCGCGGCCGGTCTGTCGCAAAGTGTCTGGGACCGACTCGACCGCGTCGCCGAACAGCACTGCGGCGAGCGTATCCGCATGATGGCCGGGCTCGGCATGACCGAGGCTTCACCGTCCTGCACCTTCACCACCGGGCCGTTGTCCATGGCCGGTTATGTCGGCTTGCCGGCACCCGGTTGCGAGGTGCGCCTGGTGCCGGTGGACGGCAAACTGGAAGGGCGCTTTCGTGGGCCGCACATCATGCCCGGCTACTGGCGGTCACCGCAGCAGACCCTCGATGCGTTCGACCCGCAGGGCTTCTACTGTTCCGGCGATGCGCTCAAGCTCGCCGACCCGCGTGATCCGCAATTGGGGCTGATGTTCGACGGGCGCATCGCCGAAGATTTCAAGTTGTCATCCGGGGTGTTTGTCAGCGTCGGGCCTTTGCGCAGCCGGGCGGTGCTCGAAGGTTCGCCCTATGTCCAGGACCTGGTGGTGACCGCGCCGGATCGTGAATGCCTGGGCGCGCTGGTGTTTGCGCGGATGTTCGAATGTCGACGGCTGTCAGGGCTGGCGGCCAGTGCCAGCGACACCGAGGTGTTGGCCAGCGCGCCGGTACGCGAGTGGTTCGCCGGCTGGTTGCAGCGACTCAATCGCGAGGCCACGGGCAATGCCAGTCGCCTGGAATGGATCGCCTTGCTCGATGAGCCGGCGTCCATCGACCGGGGTGAAATCACCGACAAGGGTTCGATCAATCAGCGTGCGGTATTGCAGTGGCGCGCGGAGCAGGTCGAGGCGCTGTATCGCGGGCTCGATCCGGCCATGCTGCGCGCCGGGGCGAAGTCGTGAACACAGGCGGGCAGTACTCGGTCTTTGCCGATGCGGCGATTTTCGATGCGGTGCGCACACCGTGGGTGGACCTCGGTGGGGCATTGGCCGAGGTGTCGCCGATCGACCTGGGCATCAAGGTCGGGCGCGAAGTACTGGCTCGCGCGGCAGTCGATCCGCTGGCGGTCGACAGCGTGCTGGCGGGCTCCATGGCCCAGGCCAGCTTCGATGCCTACATGCTGCCTCGGCACATCGGCCTCTACAGCGGCGTGGCGCAATCGGTTCCGGCACTGGGGGTGCAGCGCATCTGCGCCACTGGTTTCGAACTGCTGCGCCAGGCCGCCAGGCAACTGGATGACGGCGTGCAATTGGCCCTGTGCGTGGCCACCGAATCGATGTCGCGCAATCCGATTGCGGCCTATACCCATCGAGGGGGATTCCGCCTTGGCGCGCAAGTGCAGTTCAAGGATTTTCTCTGGGAAGCGTTGTACGACCCGGCCCCCGGGGTGGACATGATCACCACCGCCGACAACCTGGCGCGGCGTTATGGGCTGAGTCGCGAAGCGGTAGACGCCTACGCCTGTGCCAGTCATCAGCGGGCGTTTGCGGCACAACAAACGGGCTGGCTGGCACCCGAGATCGTTGCCGTGGGGCATCAGGTGTTTGAATTGCAAGGCTATCAGCCACGGGGCATTCGCCTGTCACGCGGTGTCGACATGGTGAGTGAAGACAGTCACCCACGACCCGGAGACATCGCGGCGTTGGCCCGCTTACGTACCGTGCACGAAGGAGGGGTGCAAACCGCCGGCAACAGTTGTGCGGTAGTCGATGGCGCGGCGGCGGCCCTGGTCGGGCGCGCTTCGGCCTGTCGGGATACACCGTTGGCCTTGCTGCGGGCCAGCGCGGTGGTCGGGGTGGCGCCAGAGTTCATGGGCATCGGTCCGGCACCGGCGATTCGCCTCTTGTTGCAGCGCAGTGGCTTGAGCCTGGAGCAGATCGACCGCTTTGAAATCAACGAGGCCCAGGCCGCCCAGGTACTGGCAGTGGCTCAGGAACTGGAACTGGATCGTACGCGTCTGAACGTCCAGGGTGGTTCGTTGGCGCTCGGCCACCCCTTGGCCGCCAGTGGCTTGCGTCTGGTGCTGACCCTGGCGCGACAACTGCGTGAGCACAATCTGCGTTACGGGGTCGCCGCGGCCTGTGTTGGCGGCGGGCAGGGCATGGCGCTATTGATCGAGAACCCGGCCTGGCGGGTCTGAGGTTTCGTCGGCTGACGGACAATCTGTGTTTTCCGGTAATGACCGGTTCTGGCCGAGAGGTGATTGCCGGGAAGGGGAAGGGGACGGAAGGAGCCACGCTCCTTCCGCTGGTTCAGCTAGTCAGTTCGTACCAATGAAGGGGTCCCATTGGATGAAACGTGTCGATGGCCGCAGTCCTCCAGAGGTCACCTTGACCTGGATCTGGTAGGTGGTCTGAGACGATGCGTTGCGAGCCAGGCCCACCCAATAGTTACCAGCGGCACCGACTTGCATCGGGTAGCCATCGCTGCCGAACACGCTGCCCTGGGAAATTTGGAAGCCGGTGATGGACACCGTGTCGCCAGCGTTCTGATCGATCGGTACCACCTCGAAGCCGATGTAGTCCCCGATGTTACAGTGGGTGCGCAGTTCCAGCGTTCCTTCGCCGCTGCTGTCATTGCTCAGACGATTGTCAAACATGTACACACCGGTGGAAATGTTCCCGCCACCAGTGCCCAGTACATATGAGGTATCGATGGCAATGGTGATTGCGGTTTGCGGATTGGCGACGCCGGCAAGCACCTGCGAATCAGCAACCCAGACCTGGGCAGTATTTTTTTGGCCACTCATTGTCGTGCTCCTTCCTTAGGCAGAGACAGTCACGCTGGGGTTGAGCTTCACGGTGATACCGGAGCCGCCCGCCACCTGTACATTGAGGGATACCGGGTAGGACGCGGAACCTGCGTTCTGCACGGTGCCGGTAAACGCGCTCGGGTTATCCGAAGCGGTTTGCGGCTGGCCACTGAAGCCCCAGGCGTTCGAGTTACCGAAGGCGGCAATGGAGACCTGCGAGGTCGACTTGGGATTGATCAGGAACACTTGCCAGCAGACATTGCTGCCTTTGGACGCAGCAGTATTCAGGTTGGCGGTGCCTTCGTTGGTTGTGCCAGCAGAGATACGGTTATCGACCAGATAGACCCCCGCGGTGGAGCCATTGGTCACTGCATTGTCGTCGACCCAGATTTGCACCTGGACGTCACAACTGGTGGTAGGAATTGCCATGAGAGAACTCCTTGTAAGGTTTCGACGCAAGCGTCGGGCGTGCCCTATGTCGACCCCACACACTTACCTGCAGGCGTGGTGCCGCAACACCTTGAGCCTTGTGGTCGCGAGGACCTTGGCAAAGCATCTCGGTCAGGCGAATAGGAAGATAGACCAAGCAAAGAAAGGCAACTTGCCATTACGCTATAAACGCTAGAGTCGTTCGAAGTAACTACTGCGACAGAAGCCTCAAATCACCCTGGGGCGGCTTGGCGAACCCGCGCAATACAAGGTTCTCGAGCTTGCAGGCATGGCAACCTCAATGCCGAAACGGCTGGCGAGGCCTTGTGCCCGCTCCTCGGCAAGGTCAGTACACGGCTGTCCAGGTCCTGGGTCCGCCACTGGCGCTTGACGGCCGGAAGCGCCCGGTTTGAAACTCCGCTTATGGCCGGTTTCTGCCTGTCGCCAAGGGCTGCAACCGGCCGAGGCTGTGTAAAAACGTTTTTGAGCGCGACAGGTACTCAAAATCGGACTGGAAATCGCGTTTCTACGCGAAATCCACATCTGCCAACGTGCCGATAAATTTCAGATTTAACGTAGATGCGCATACTTCAATTTTGGTGAAGCGTTTTTACACACTCTGGACCCATAGCGGTCTTTGGCGGACCTCAAGAGTTAATCTCTGGCTATCCGCTTTTTGGCTGCTGATCACGATTGGCTGTTCTCGACGCCAAATGGTCCGTAACGGCGGCGCGTAAATATTACGGAACTGAATCTGAGCTGCTCAGCTGCGCAAGGGGATACTGGCTTATTGTGATCTACACTCCCTGAGCTGTGAGTAGACGCTTCGCCACAAGATTTACTCAGTCGCTAAGTAAAGAGATAGACCTGAGTTTCAGTGAGTCGCGGTCTGGGTGGGGGTACGCCAGTCGATCAGCAAAAAACCTTGTCTGGCAATCGTGTATCAGGCGAGTTCGACAACACCTGGATTGAAGCCCTGATCGCCCACCTGACCTGGCACTACTGAAAAAAGTCGGGAGGGTTTCAAGCGTTCAAATTATTTCACCGTGGCCATGAACGCTCACGGTGCCAGCTTGCTCAAAACTAACGAGGTGGAAATGAACAGGAAGTCTAACCGGGGCTGGACAATGGCTGCGGCACTCGTCGTAGTGGGTTCAACGCTTTTTGCGGGGTGTGCGAGCAAGAACGATCCGATCACGCAGGCAGACAAGACGGATGTGACCAAGGGCGTACCCGCGCCGAGTCTCGAGCAGACCAAGGCGATCGCCGAGGAAGGCTTTATTTACGGCTTACCGCTGGTCATGAACTACGCCGTGATGAACGAATATGCCGTGGACAAGGGCGGCCCGCAATACAAGGCGCCGTTCAACCAGATCAAGAACGAGCCTCGCGTCTTCACCTACCAAGACACGGCCATCATCACTCCGAACAGCGACACCCCGTACTCGTTTGTCTGGCTGGACCTGCGCGCGGAGCCGATGGTGATCTCGGTGCCGGCAGTGGACAAGCGGCGTTACTACTCGGTGCAGATGATCGACGGCAACACTTACAACTACGGTTACATCGGCAGCCGTGCCACCGGCAACGAAGCGGGCGACTACATGGTGGTCGGTCCCGATTGGAAAGGCGCGCCCCCTCCCGGTATCAAAAAAGTCTTCACCTCGACCACTCCCTTCGCCGTGAGCGCCATTCGGACTCAGCTCTACAATGCCAAGGACATGCCGAATGTCGAGAAGGTGCAAGCGGGCTACAAGGTCCAGCCGCTGTCCGCCTTCCTCCATCAACCCGCGCCGCCCACTGCGCCGAAGATTGATTTCGTGCCGGCTACGACGGAAGGCATCAAGGCCAACTTCTTCGAGTACCTGTCGGCCGCGATGGAGTATGTGCCGCCATCGGCTGACGACCAGGAGATCCGGGCCAAGCTGGCGAGCATTGGGGTGGGCCCCGGTCGCACCTTCGAATTTAAGGACCTCTCGCTCGAGCACAAGGCCGTGGTCCTGCTCGGGATGAAGGCCGGTGACGAGAAGGTCGACAAGTTCCTCGCGAGCGGGACGAAGATAATCAACGGCTGGAACGTCGGCGCGTACTTCGGCGACCAAACGTTCTACAAGGCCGACTGGTTGAAGCGTGCTGGTGCCGCGAAAGGCGGCCTCTACGGCAACGACGCCGTCGAGGCGATGTATCCCAACACGCGCACCGACGGCACCGGCCAGACGCTCGATACCAGCAAGCGCAAGTACACGCTGACTTTCCCGGCCGGCAAACTGCCGCCAGTCAATGCCTTCTGGTCGGTGACCATGTACGACGGCAAGAGCCAGCTGCTGGTCAAGAATCCGCTCAACCGTTACCTGATCAATTCGCCGATGCTGTCGGCGATGAAGAAAAACACGGATGGTTCACTGACGCTGTACATCCAGAAAGACTCCCCCGGCAAGGCTAAGGAGGCAAACTGGTTGCCCGCGCCTGACGACACGGTCTTTCTGGTAATGCGCCTCTACTGGCCGAAGACCGCACCGCCTTCGATTCTTCCCGCTGGCGACGGCAGCTGGCAGCCACCGGCGCTGGTGGTCACGAAGTAAATCTTGCGGCCCATTGCTGACACTCGCCGTAGGTCGGTGTCGGCTTGTGCTGCCTTTTTGCCAATAGCAGCCAATCATCCAGGGCTGCTATTGGCCGGTTTCTGCCCGTCGCGACCGGCTGAAACCGACCCAAAGCTGCCCTTTGACGCACGCAGCCCGACTGATTGCTTGTAGAAGTTTTACGCAAAATTTACGGGGCTTGCAGGTAGGGCATCCGATACTGCGCGGTGCTAATTTGGAACGCGACTGTTATGTCCCTCGCAGCAATTCGGCTTATCGGCTTCATCTTGGGCATTTTTCTGATCACGCTGGCCGTAAGCATGGCTATTCCCATGATCACGCTGGTGGCCTATGAGCGTAGCGACGATCTGTCGGCATTTCTCTGGTCGAGTTTGATTACGTTCCTCTGTGGCCTCCTGTTGATCGTGCGGGGGCGCCCGGATACTGGCCAGCTTCGCCCGAGGGATATGTACCTGCTGACAACTGGCAGTTGGGTGGTCGTGTGCACCTTCGCAGCGTTGCCAATGGTGTTCATCAGCCATATCAGCTATACCGATGCGTTCTTTGAAACGATGTCTGGCATCACAACCACTGGCTCGACGGTACTCACCGGTTTGGATACCTCATCTCCCGGCTTGTTGATATGGCGCTCCATGCTGCATTGGCTGGGAGGCATCGGTTTTATCGGCATGGCCGTGGCGATCCTTCCACTGTTGCGAGTAGGCGGCATGCGTCTGTTCCAGACAGAGTCCTCAGACTGGTCGGAGAAAGTCACGCCGCGTTCCCATGTGGCAGCCAAGTACATTCTTTTTCTGTATCTGGGGCTTACTGGCATCGGAGCTCTGGCGCTCTGGCTCGCTGGAATGACGCCATTTGAAGCGGTCAACCACGCAATGTCGTTGATCTCTACCGGGGGGTTCTCAACTTCGGACGCCTCGCTTGGGCATTGGACGCAACCAACGATTCACTGGGTGGCAGTGGCCATCATGATTCTGGGCAGCCTGCCATTCACCTTGTACGTCGCAACATTGCGGGGCAATCGGCGTGCGCTGATCAAGGATCACCAGGTACGCGGATTCATTGGGTTCTTGCTCGTCACATCGCTGGCTGTGGGTACCTGGCTGTGTTTTCACAGCGATTACGGATGGTGGGATGCGTTTCGTATCGTGGCAGTCAATGTGACCTCGGTCGTCACGACCACCGGAATTGCGGTTGGCGACTACACGTTATGGGGCAGCTTCGCTGTCTTGCTGTTTTTCTATTTGACCTTTGTCGGTGGATGTTCAGGCTCCACTGCAGGCGGTCTCAAAATCTTCCGTTTTCAGGTGGCAGCCGCTCTACTGGTCAGTAGTTTGAAGCAGTTGATCCATCCTCGAGCCGTGATTCAGAAGAAATACAACGGTCATCCCATCGACGAGGAGATCTTGCGCTCGCTTTTGACCTTCTCGTTTTTCTTCACCATCACTATTGCTGCCATCGCCTTGGGCCTGGCTCTCATTGGACTTGATTGGACAACAGCATTGAGCGGCGCCGCTACCGCGGTGTGTAACGTCGGGCCAGGGCTGGGCACGATCATTGGGCCGGCCGGTAATTTCTCATCATTACCTGATGCCGCCAAATGGCTACTGACCGTTGGAATGCTACTGGGAAGGCTGGAAATCCTGACTGTGTTGGTACTTGTAACTCCAGTTTTCTGGAGATATTGAGCCACCTTTTCGGGGACTGAGTCTAAAAGGTAAATGGGGGGACGAAAATAAATTTGTCGATACCCACCCAAGGGGCAGCGAGTACTTCCATAGAGAGATCAGTAGTCGTTTGGGTTGCCGCTATTTGCCGATTTCTGCCACTGGCGAAGGGCGAAAGTCGACCCTTAGCGGACGTCATTGGCGAACATCCGCGAGTGATCAACAGGGAGATTTTTACCTGGCAAAAGTAAGCGCTATTGTTTTTTGAGTATCCTCAATTAACGCAACGACTTGCTCTTTTGGATGTGGGGAAAGATCGGGGTATTGATCTGCTAGGTATTCGATAATCGTATCTTCATCCCAGGGGCCGAGCGAAGTCATGTAGTCAGAGTACTGATTTTGAATCTCTCTCCACGATGGGTAAGGATGCTTGGAGAGCAGCATGTCTGTTCGGGTGTAAATAATATGAATCTGCACAAATCTATTTTCCGAATGTAGACAGGGGTCTGAGTCGTGGCCAAAGGAGTGTAAATCCGTTTCATGATTGTCTTCCAGTCGGCGACTTCTGACTGAAGAAAGACGCAGGCTGAGCGTCCGTATATGGACTCCTCCTCGTTGCAAGCCTCCTTTGCTTTGGCACCCGTGCCGACTGCACACGTATATTCGGCCTCTTACAGCGGCATCGTTTTGATGCAGGGCCATGATGGGCTATTCGCGCGTCAGCTCCCAATCGCTTTTACGTGCTTTACGCACCTGGACATTAAAGGGTTTTGCCGACGCCGGTTCGACCGGTTTGCCATTGCTCGGGTTGCTTCGCAATCGTGGTGTGTAGGGCATCTCCCGGGTGAATGGGTCAGGCCGCTGCCCGATCCGGTTGGTAATCAGTGCCGTTGCGCAGCATCGCCCAAGCCATGCGCGCAGTTTTGTTGGCCAGTGCGATAGCGGCCACGTTGGGATGTGAGCGCTCGGGTAAACGGACAACCCACTGGCTGAGTTGATCGTCTTCGGACTTGGCCGTGCGCAGTACCGACCGCGTACCATGGATCATCAGCGTTCGCAGATAAGCATCCCCACGTTTGCTGATGCCAAGCAGTCGATCCTAGCCGCCAGAGCTGTGTTGCTTTGGCGTCAGCCCTAGCGAGGCGGCCAATTGGCAAACTGACTGGCATCGCCGATGGCAGCAACCAGCGCGGTGGCGATCATCGGGCCGACGCCACGCAGTTGTTGCAAACGGACGGTCGTTGGCTCACTTGCCGCGATCGCCGATATCTCGCCATCGAGTTCGCTCACGCGCTCATCAAGTGCGCGCAAGTCATCCCACAAGCCATTCAGCAGACGACGAAAGCGTACCGTCAAACCGTTATCCGCATCTTCTAGCCAGCACGGTATTGCGCGACGCAGCATCAGTAATTCCTTCGGCGCAATGAGGCCGTACTCGGCGATCAGCCCACGAATCTGATTGGCTTTGGCCGTCCGCTGTTCGATTAAGCCGGCCCGGATGCGATGCGTCGCCTGAATATCCTGTTGTTCGATGGTCTTGACGGCGACGAAGCGCATGCTGGGGCGGCTCATCGCCTCACAGATTGCCTCGGCATCGTTGGCATCGTTCTTGTTGCTCTTGACGTACGGTTTGACGAACCGCGGCGCGATCAGCCTCACCCGAAATCCGCGTGCCTGTAGCTGCCGCGCCCAATGGTGTGCACCGCCACAACTTTCCATGCCGATCTCACAGCCGGGCTCGATCTTTTCCCGCACCGTTTGCAGCCAGCGATCGCGCGATAAACGCTGCCGCCAAACGGGCTGCACATGACGATCCACGCCGTGAATCTGAAGCACGTTCTTGGCCAAGTCGACCCCAATGCGCATAAGCTTCATGTGTGGACTCCTTCTCACTATTGACTGTGGTTCGCACCTTCAGTCTGGCACTCAAGATGCCGAGGTGAGGAGGAGTCCATCCCATTGCTTCTGGCCGATAACTGCCCGTCGCGAAGGGCCGCAGTCGACCCAAGGCAGCCCGTCAGTAGTCTTGGAGGTTCTTTCCTTTGACCCGTTCATCTGCCCACCCCGGCTGCCGCTCGAATTCCTCGAACAGCTCGAAAATGGTCGACTTGACCTTTTGCACGGCATTGCTCTCTACAACCGTGTCATGCCAGCACAGCGAAAGATCCCGCTTGAACAGTCGATGATCGATCCTGGCCAGCTTGAGCCTGTGTTGCACAAGCTCGACATGGGCCGCGGCCCACGGCAGGATCGTGACACCGAGCTGCGCCTTGACGGCTGAGAACAACAGGTCGGTGGAATTGGCTTCGAATTCAACCTCGCATTTCAGGCCGGCCTCCTGCAGTGCAAATTCGACCCGACTGCGAATGGTGTTCGGAGCACAGGGCAGCACCAGCGGCATCTTCGCCAATGCCTCAATCGACACCGGTTCATCCGATAATGCAAATTCCGGCCACGCCACCAAGTACAGCGTTTCGGTTAACAGCCGCCGGAAAGCCACGCCCCGGGTTTCGACCGCATCGACATTCACCGCCAGTGCCACTCGCCCTACCGTGATCAGACGTCCGAGTTCGGCGCTCGGGGCATCGATCAATTCCAATTTGATGCCCGGATAACGGCTGCGAATCGTGCGCGCGAGCGGAATTGCCAACATGCGCGCCGTACTCGACGGCATGCCGACCGAGACTTTGCCTTGCGGGAATTCGGCGTCCTGGCGCAGCAGTTCGTGGGTGCCGTCGGCCTGGCGCAGCAATTCGATGGCATGTCGATAAAGCGTTTGCCCAGCCGCCGTGGGAACAACGCCATGCACGCTGCGCTCGAGCAGTTGCATGCCCATGTCCTGTTCCAGGTTGCGCATCTGCTGGCTGATGGCTGGCTGCGCGATATGCAGCGTTTCACTGGCGCGGGTGATGTTCCCGCACTCGACCACCTTGATGAAATACCGCAACTGGCGCAGGTCCATGTGTACCCTCCTAAGCCATAGGATTTTCCGATGAATTTAGAGGAATATCATATTTGAAGGATATGAGATACGGCGCCTAGACTCGTCTCACAACACGAAGCGCTAACGGTCGTCAAAGGCGAGTAGCGCTTCAAAGGCCTTGGCGCAATGGCCCGTATTCAACCCTTCAATGGAGAATCCCATGCAAGCTTTGCAAGGCGTGAAAATCGTCGACCTGAGTCGCGCACTGTCGGGGCCGTTCTGCACCATGGTGCTGGCAGACCTCGGTGCCGATGTGATCAAGATCGAGCCCGGCCCGACTGGCGATATGAGCCGCACCTGGGGCCCCTTCGACCGGGGCGTGAGCACCTACTATTTATCGTGTAACCGCAACAAGCGCGGCATGTGCATTGACTTGCGCAATCCCGAAGGGTTGACCACCATCCGGCAGCTGATCGATGACGCCGACGTCGTCATCGAGAACTTCAAGCCTGGCACGCTGGAAAGCATGGGCCTCGGTTATGAGGTGCTCAGCGCCCGCAATCCGCGACTGGTAATGGGCAGCATTAACGCCTTTGGCACCGACGGGCCGATGAGCAGTTGGCCGGGCTTCGACCAGATCGCCCAAGGCTACTCGGGGCTGATGAGCCTGACCGGTTTCGTCGATGGCGACCCGACACGCACCGGCACCGCCATCGGCGATTTGACTTCGGGCATGTGGTTGGTGACAGCGGTGCTGGCCGCGCTGCTCGAGCGCGAGCGCACCGGGCGCGGCCAGCATGTCAGCACGTCGCTGCTGGGCAGTCTCGTCGGGTTGTTGAGTGTGCACGGCCAACGCTACCTCAGCCTGGGGGATGTGCCGCGCCGCACCGGCAACGCCCATTCGGTGATTGCACCTTACGGCGTGTTCCAGACAAAGGATGGCCCGCTCAATCTGGCGCCGATCACCTCGGCCATGTGGGGGCGTTTGTGCGTACTGCTCGATTTGCCCGAGCTGCCGGACGATCCGCGCTTCGCCACCAATGAAGCGAGGGTCGAACGTCGTGACGAATTGAGAGAGATTCTGGAAAGTCGTTTGAAAACCCGCAGCAAACGCGAGTGGACTTCGCTGTTCGTCGACGCAGGATTACCCGCCGGCCCGATCAACACACTCGATGAGGTCTTCGACGATCCGCAGGTGCTGCACAGCCAACTGACCGAGACACTCACGCACCCGACACTTGGTGCACTGCGTCAGGTAGTGACCCCGGTGTTCTGCGCCACTGACAGCGTTGTCAGCCGCCCACCGCCACTGCTTGGCGAACACACCGTCGAAGTATTGCGCGAAGCCGGTTTCGACGCTGCATCGATCAACGTATTGCTCGCCGCTAAAATAGTGTTCCAGAACTCCGATGACATGACCGGCGCGCAATCGACAGGAGCCGCACAATGAATCCAGCCTCTTCCACAACCGTGACCGTCAACCGGGTCGATGAACGCATCGCGCGGCTGGTCTTCAGCAACCCCACACACCGCAATGCACTCAGCGCGCAACTGCTGGCGGCGCTCGACGAAAGTCTCGTCGCCCTGGCGTCACAACGCATCCCGGTGGTGATCCTCGGCAGCGAAGTCGGCCAATCCGTGTGGAGTGCCGGCCACGATATCCGCGAACTGCAACACGACCGCGACCCGATTGCCTATGGCAAACCGCTCGAACAGGTATTGCGCCGCATCCGCGCCTATCCCGGCGTGGTGATTGCCCTGGTGTCCGGCTCGGTGTGGGGCGGCGCGGTGGATCTGGTCATGAGCTGCGACATGGTCGTCGCGGACCACAGCGCAAGCTTTGCCATGACGCCAGTGAACATTGGATTGCCGTACACCACCAGTGGATTGCTGCGCTTCTTCAACAATTTGCCGATTCATGTGTTGAAAGAGATGTTTTTCACTGCCCAGAAGCTCGATGCGCAGCGGGCGCAACGGTTTGGTCTGGTCAACCGACTGGTCGACACTGATGTGCTGGAAGCGACTGCGCTGGAACTGGCACACGGCATCGCCAGCAAAGCACCGCTGGCCGTTGCGGCGGTCAAGGAACAGCTGCGTATCCTCGAAGACCTGCAACCGATTCCGGTGCAGGCGATGGAGCAGATTGCCGAACTGCGCCGACAAGCCTGCGAAAGTGCTGACTTTGGTGAAGGACTGGCAGCCTTTGCCGAGCGCCGGCCAGCAGCATTCAATGGCAATTAGCACGACAGATTTGAAAGCTTCTGTGTTCGTACGACCGACTTCGCAGGCATGCCACGCTTCCTCGTTTCGGCACGCTCGGCCCGACGTGAGTCGATTGCTAAACATCCCGAAACAATAACAACAAGGACGGTACCTGCGGGACCGTCCGAATGCGGGGAGTCAAATTGAAATGAATAATGAAATTCTGTCGATTTTAGTGCTAGTGGTCATTTTCGGCATCGCCAGCGTGTTGCCCATCAACATGGGCGCGCTGGCGTTCGCAGCGGCCTTTATCGTCGGTTCGGTGATAATGGACATGACATCGGCGACCATCTTCGCAGGCTTTCCCAGTGACCTGTTCCTGACGTTGGTCGGTGTCACCTATTTGTTCGGCATCGCCCAGAACAACGGCACCATCGACTGGCTGATCGAACGGGCGGTGTTGATGGTGCGTGGCCATGTCGCCTGGATACCCTGGGTGATGTTCGTGGTGGCGGCGCTGCTCACCGGTTTCGGTGCGCTGAGCCCTGCGGTGGCAGCGATCCTCGCGCCTATTGCTCTCAACTTCGCCGTGCAGTACCGCATCAACCCGGTGCTCATGGGACTGATGGTGATTCACGGCGCTCAAGGCGGCAGTTTCTCGCCTGTGAGTATTTTCGGTGGCATAACCAATCAGATCGTTGCGTCCTCCGGGCTGCCTTATGCACCGTTCACTCTGTTCATCGCCAGCCTGCTGTTCAACCTGGGGATTGCCATGGTGGTATTCGTAGTCTTCGGTGGTTTACGTAGCGCTCGCCTGTCATTGGTGGCGGTCGCGCCCGGTCCCAAGTTGCATGTTGCTGGTGCATCGCTGGCCATTCTTGGCCACGGCGGTACGCCGGCGTCTCCTGCTTATCATCGTACTGACCTGACGGGTGCCGGTGCGCCGCTACAGACCCTCAGCGGCCTGGACGGGGCCAAGCTGTCAACGCTGGTCGGGCTGTTGGCCCTGGCGATCTCGGCATTAGTGTTCAAGTTCAATATCGGGTTGGTGGCCATGACGGTCGCGGTAGTCCTGGCCATGTTCGCGCCCAAGGCGCAGAAGGCGGCCATTGACAAGGTCAGCTGGTCGACTGTTCTGCTGATCACCGGGATCATCACTTACATCGGAGTGATGCAGACCATCGGTACCATCGACTATGTCGCCCATGGCATCTCCGGCTTGGGTGAACCGCTGCTGGTCGCTTTGCTGCTGTGCTTCACTGCCGCAATTATCTCGTCATTCGCTTCGTCCACGGCGTTGCTAGGGGTGATCATTCCCCTGGCCGTGCCATTCTTGAGCCAGGGCCACATCAGTGCGGTCGGCGTGGTCGCGGCTATCGCCATTTCCACCACTATCGTCGACACCAGCCCGTTCTCCACCAATGGTGCGCTGGTGGTTGCCAATACACCCCCGCAGGAGCGAGAAAAAGTGTTGCGCAGCCTGCTGATCTACAGCGCGGTGGTTGCCCTGGTGGGACCCTGTGTTGCCTGGTTGACCCTGGTGGTACCCGGGGTACTCTGAGCGATCGGGTCAGGCCCTGATCAGCCTGACGGACTCAATTTTTCCGCCCCCCGCCCTGGATAATTCAGCACAAACTGGACATGCGCCTTCCCCCCCTGAAGCCAGGGTCGCATCGTCCGCGGTGAAGTAGGGGGCTGTGATTGTTCGGGGCCTTCTGCATGTCGCGAAGGACAGGAGACGGCCAATTGGCGGTCTTTCAGATGATGCGCCGTACTGCATTCACTTCATTGAACTGGGACGAGGTTGATGTGGAGCGGCTTGAACCAATAAAACGTGTGGCGATGGAGCCCACCCGTGCTGTCCTGCTCACACCACCGCAGTTAGCCATGAACACCCAGCAGTTATGGTTTTACTGCGTGATCATCGTCAATCTGGGGAGCGCCCGTTGGTTTCTTCTCCGGAACTATAAAACTCACTGTCGTACTGGTGAGGATTTTGTGAGTCGGGTCGGCCACTTCAAGAAGAACCTTGTGGGTGCCGGGCGTCAGTCCAACCAGGATAATCGGGTCTTCGCTGGTGTGCGCCCATGTACCTTTCCAGTCGTCGACGGTCACGTGGAGGTGACCGAGACGAGGTGATACATCAACAGCCGCTTTGCCAAATACCGGCATGATCCTGGCGTGTTCTGCTCGATACTGGATAATGACAACACCGCGGGCGAGCGGCTCGGCAAGCGGCGGGTAAGCAATGAGTTTTGGCGCAGTCTCGGATTCCAATGGAAGTATTGCCGGTGGGGAATCGGTGTCTGCTACCCCTTGCCCGCACACGGCTGTGCAAAAGAAGACACCCAAAGCCAGGGCCAATAGATTTTCGGTAACGAGGGACATGGTGTTTTTCTCCCGCGTGGTTTCATTCAAGCCTGGATCAAACCGGGTATTTCCTGGTGTTCATTTGAAATTGGAATCACCCACGTATTTCATCGACACTGACTGACAGTTTTTGGCCGGTTCCTGTCTGCGAGAGTAGGCAACAACCGACCCAATTCATTCGCTCAGGACTCTTGCGCTGAACCTGCTACGGCCTGCAAGAGCCTGGGGATATTTTCCAAGGCTTTCTTTCTAGCTTCAGTAAATCGGTTCAACACTGCCAGCTTTTCAGGATCCCCCTCCTGCAGGCTTCTCAGCACTATCGGCAAAAGGTGCAGATGGCACTGCGCAAGCCAGTTGGACAACCCCGCGTGGTTCTTCCATTGCCGTTGATTGCCAAGATAAGCGGCCCACATTCTGACCCAGTCCACCGGTGAGCGTGGTAGTGGGACAATCGCGCATAGTTTATTCATCTGCATCTGATCGTCGAAGTGACTTTCCACGTATGCGATTACTGCGGCACTGAATAAGATCTGATAACTGCTTACTGTCATCAAGTTGATGCGATTGCCATCAAATGCTTTGACGATTCCATCAGGAATAATTGGAACCGCGCTTGCGCTGCAGTCGACGTAAAGGGCGTCGGGATCTCCAGCGATGCAGCCCCTTTCGAGGGATATCCGGCTGGCTTCAATCGCGCAAACCCGCCCCAGGCGCACTACATTGCTTATGCGCCGTAGTGCACGCAATTCACCCTGTGAAATGGTCGCAGCGCGGAAGGCGGTGGGTTCGACGGCTTTATCGATGCGCACCAGTTCGCCGACACTTTCGAGTCTGAGGAATAGGTCCGGGATCGAATCTGCAGCACCTATTGCTTCGAACTGGTTCGCGAGGCTACCGATTGTTCGTACAACATTCTCCTGGCCGGGTTGAAGGTTGGCGCGATCCAGCAGCCAGGGGTCGTTTGGAACGATCCATTGAATCCTGCCGGGTGCCACGCCATTCTGCAGCAGCCACAGACAGGCATCGATGCCGGTCTTTCCTCCTCCCACCACCACGTAACGCAAGTAAGGCTGTCTGATCTTTGGCAAGTCGTTCAGCGGTAGGCACCGTATTCCGGGCTCTATCCGGTAATGCGGTGGATGGGTCGAAGGAACGGCTGTCTGTGCAATAGTCGCGTCCACCAGCTTCCTGCGCACCTGGACAAGGTTACTTTCGCCGGTGACCAAGGATGTGATGCAATGATTATTGCTGCGATCACCTTCGTAGTTGTGCATCGGAAAATATTGCACCCGACCTGACGGCAAGAATCGATGATGCATAAGCTGATCGAAGTAACTGACAACCTCGGCGCCTGAGGCCAATTCATATAAGCCATCGCCCCATTCGGATTGGTCTTTTTGGCCGGAGCCCAGCTCGCAGGAGTTAACGCCATAGAAGGCAGACGGCTGGTGCAAGCGGACGAACGAGTAGGCATCGTTCCAATGTCCACCAGGTTGAGCATGTCGATCCACCATCAACACACTCGCATCCGACTCATCGAGCAATGTATCGACGAAGGCCATAGCTGTTGCCCCCGCGCCGATAACCAGATAATCCGTCGCTATGGTGGTTGTGTTCATAGGTATGCCCTGATGACGGGTGAATACACGCCTCCATCGAATCAGGCTAGTTCATTTCGCTTGTCGTAAAAGAACAGTTGTTCCTTACCTAAATTGCCAACAGATTTAACGGCTCTCTAAATCCCATGACTCTCATCCTGCGACGCGCTTCTCGCTTGCGTTGGCGGGGAGTTGTAGGGCGCTGTGTATACGTCAGCGACGCAAGCCCACGGCAGGTGTTCACGACGTTTATCGGGTGTTGGCTGCCTTTCGCGAAGGGCTGCAAGCAACCCTTTGAACTCAAGGATTTCAAGGAAGCACTGGCTGGGCCACGCTGACTCTTAGCGCTCTGGCTACCAGGGTTTGAATCTCGTAGGCGGGCGCCTCAACGGTTGTGTAATCACGGGTATAGCGAGTGGCAAACTCGCGAACGCCCCATTGCAGGTACTGCTGCACGTGCTTCAATTCATGCGCCCATAGCGCGACATTGTTAAGTGCATCATCGGGACTGCGAAAGACGATGATGTCCATAAGGGTGACCGCACTTACATCGGGATTCTGCAGCATGGTGTGTGCGGCGTTCAGCTCTGCATCATCGCCTACCTTGTAGCGAGCCGAATCGAGCACTTGGATGTCATAGTAGGGTTCGAGTTGGGCTCGGATATTCAGCGGGATTGTCCGAATATCGTCAGTTGCCGCGGTGTTGCGCGATTGCACAATCCAATTCTGCAATCCAGAGGCCGCCATTTGGTTCATGTTTTCGAAAATCTCCCCAGTTTCCTCTTTGGAGCCTGGAGCACAAAAACAAGCGACCATGCAGACTTGGTACTGTCCTTGCGGGCAGGCGAAAACAGCGGACGAAGTGCCAACGGAAAAGAGCGGTATCGCTAACCGGAAAATTTGACGTAAAAAGACAGTTAACAATTGGTTCTCCCAAAGGCAATGGTGGTCGGCAGACGATACTTTGGGCATCTCGCGCCCGCTGTCCTGCCAGGTGTTGGACCGCTGGACTACCGTTCGATTCCCTGAGTTCCACAACTTCTTCAGGCCACCTCCAACATTGCCTGAAAGGCCGCGCCTGGCCGCAAAGCGACGGTCTAACCACTACCGTTGCAGTGGACGTCAGACTTGCGTCTGTTCCGCCATTTCAAGAGCATCATCGACCTCGATTTCCAGGTACCTGACGGTGCTTTCAAGTTTCGTATGACCAGGCAGGCGTTGGACAGCGCTTGGGTTCGTCGTAGCGTGTGAGTGCCGTACAAGATTGGGTCAAGGCCAATGGTCGTCACCCCAAGCGGGAACTTCAGGGTACTTGCCAGGTCAATTGCGGCCCTGTATCGCAGATGCCGAGCAGCACTGTGGCCTGTTTTACGGCAGCGCCGTCCTGGATCAGCCGAGTCCGCCCCTTGATGCCAACCAAGAGTTTTCTGCCGGGTCTCATCCTGGCGTTCTGCGCCGTCGCGTCGCTTTGTTCGGTTGCTGCCGAGCGAAGAGTGCCCTCGCAAAGTAACAGCGCATCAACCACCCTGATCGAAACCGCCTCGCGGCAGTATGAGAATGGCCAGTTGGACCAGGCCGCGGCCACGCTGGAGCGTGCCCTGCATATCCAGCCTAACAATCCCGCGACGCTGCATTACCTTGGTGTGTTGCGTCTTCAGCAGGGGCAGTACCAGCAGGCTGAAACCTTGGCGGCGCGCTCGAACATGCGGGTTGGTCGCAACGTCGAGTTGCGCAACCGCAACTTCCAATTGATCCAGGCGGCGCAGCAGGCCCGATCTTCGGGTACCCCACCCAATGCCAAAGAGGACCTGGTCGCAGTACAGAAGGGGCTGGAAGAGGAGACCCAAAGGCGCCGCGAAGCGGAAATGGCGGTTGTTGAGCAATCCACTCCGGACACTGGGCGCAACGCTGGCAACTTCGCTAGCGCAGAGACAGATCGGGTTGCAGATGCACCGACGGCTGGCAGAGCCGGGCCCGAAGGAAAATTGCAAATGGCCAATGTCGAGCCAGAGCGGGCGTACGCTGAGGTTGAGATTCCCCGCCGCCATATGCCGCCTCCGGGCAAATGCCGGATTTGGTTTCCTGATCGTCCGCCGGGGCATCAGCCTGCACCCGGCAAATGCAAGAAGCTGCGATATCGGGTTCCCTCAGGGGCCTACCTGGTGCGCGGTTGAGTTTCCGAGTGTCCACTTCTGGCCGATAGCAGTCTGTCGCAAGCAGCTCCTTTGGCCATCAGCATTTCCTGTGAGCCGCGAGGGGGCGAAAGAGCGTAACGTTCGCAGAACCTCGCGGCAGACCTCGGTTGTTTTCAGAAATGGCGCTGAGCAAGCCTTTCCAATAGCGGTGAGGTCGGGAGCACAGTGCTACGGCACTCATCCCTCAGAAGCGAGCGCGGAGTCCCCCATCAGCTGTTGGGTGCCAGCGGCCGTCTGGCGACCCACCTTGAACCACGCGGCGTACAACGCCGGGACGAAGAAAATCGTCAGCAGCGTCGCCACGGTCAGGCCGCCCTTGATCGCTATTGCCATCGGCCCCCAGAACACACTGCGCGTTAGCGGGATCATGGCGAGGACGGTAGCCAGCGCCGTCAGCATCACCGGACGAGCCCGGTGAATGGCAGCATCCAGCACAGCATTCCACGGGTCGCGCCCTTCGGCGATCTCGATCTGTACTTGATCGATCAGGATCACTGCGTTGCGCATGATCATGCCACCCAGTGCGATGATGCCCAGGATCGCGACGAAACCCAGTGGCGACTGGAACACCAAAAGCGCCGGCACCACGCCGATCAGGCCCAGCGGCGCGGTCAGCACTACCATCCACATGCGGGAGAAGTTCTGCAGTTGCAGCATGAGTAACAGCAGGATGGTGATTAACATCAACGGGGCCACCGCGAGCAGCGCCTTGTTCGCCTTGTCACTTTCCTCCACCGCACCGCCCACGTCGATGCGGTAACCCGACGGTAGCTTCGCTTCGATATCCTTGAGCAACGGCTGGATTTCCTGCGTCACCGATACACCTTGCTCGCCATCCTTCACATCGGCACGCACCGTGATCGCCATGTCGCGGTTGCGGCGCCACAGTACCGGCTCTTCCAGTTCTGAGCGCACCTGTGCGACTTGCGACAGCGGCACCACCGTACCCTGGCGTGTGTAAAGGTTGATGTCTTTGAGTGTGTCGAGGTTCAAGCGTTCCTCTGGCACGGCACGGGCCACGATGTCGATCAGGTCCTCGCGCTCACGCAGTTGCGACAGGGTTGCGCCGTTCATCACGGTCTGGGTCGCCAGCGACACGTCGGCCGGTGCGAGGCCAAGCGCGCTCGCCTTGTCCTGATCAAGCTCCACTTTCAGCGTGCGCACCGGGTCGTTCCAGTCGAGCTGGAGGTCGCGCACCTTCGGGTTGGCCCCAACCACCTTCTCCACGTCGCGGGCAATCTGGCGTACCACCTGAGTATCGGGGCCTACGACGCGGAACTGCACCGGGTAGCCGACAGGCGGCCCCAACTCGAGGCGGGTCACGCGCACCCACGCCTGTGGGAATTGTTGGTCAGCCGAGGCCACCAGCCGCGCACGTACCCGCTCGCGTGCATCCAGGTCCTTGGTCATCACAACGAACTGGGCGAATCCCGGATTCGGCAGCTCGGGGTTGAGCGAGAGATAGAAGCGTGGTGCGCCGGCGCCGGTGTAGGCAGTATAGAAACGCACGTCCTCGTCCTTCGCCAGGATCTCCTCCATGTGCTTGACCTGCTCGGTCGTCGCGGCGAACGAAGCGCCTTCCTTGACGCGCAGGTCAATGACCAGTTCAGGACGCGAACTGTTGGGGAAGAATTGCTGTGGCACTAGCTTGATACAGGCCAGAGCAAGCACCAGCGCGCCAAACGTTGCACCGATGACCACCCAGCGGCGCTCGATGGCGGCGTCGATCAGGCGGCGCAGGCTGCGGTAGAATTTCGTGTCGTACGGATCACCATGCTGGTGCTTGCCCAAGTCGTTGGGCAGCATCTTGACCGCCAGGTACGGCGTGAAGATGCCGGAGCAGATCCACGAGAACAGCACCGCGGCGCCGACGATCCAGAAGATGCCGCCCGCGTACTCGCCGGTGGTGGATTTCGAGAGGCCGATCGGCAGGAAGCCCACGACGGTGATCAGCGCGCCGGTCAGGCGCGGCATGGCAGTAGACTGATAGGAGAAGGCGGCTGCCTTTACGCGGTCCATGCCGGTTTCCATCTTCGCCACCATCATCTCGATGGCGATGATGGCGTCATCCACCAGCAGTCCCAACGCGATAATCAGCGAGCCGAGCGAGATGCGCTCGAGGTTCCAGCCCATCGCCAGCATCACCAGCGCCACACCGCCCAGCACCAGCGGTACCGTGGTCGCGACCACGAGGCCGGCGCGCCAACCCAGGCTGGCCAGGCTCACCGCGATCACGATGATCAGCGCCTCGGCCAGCGCGCGCGCGAAGTCGTGAATGGCGTCCTTCACCGTGGTGGGTTGGTCGGCCACGAGCTCCAACTCCACGCCGTGCGCAAGTTCCGACTGGATCTTGGCGACTGCCGTGTCCATCGCCTTGCCAAGGTCCACGATGTTGCCGTCGCTGGTCATCGTGATGCCGAGCATCAGTACTGGCTGGCCGTTGTGGCGCACCGTGTAGGTCGGCGGATCCTCGAAACCGCGCGTGACGGTGGCGATGTCGCCGAGCTTGATCAGCCGGCCGCCTGCGGCGATGGGTACGTTGCGTATAGCCTCTTCGCTGGCGAACTGGCCGCTTACGCGCACCATGACGCGGTCACCGCGGGTGTCGATCTGGCCTGCGGGCAACATCGCGTTCTGGCTCTTGAGGCTTTCGGCGATGGCCAGCGGTGTAATGCCCAGCGCTGCCAGGCGCTCGTGCGAGAACTCGACGTAGACACGCTTGGCCTGCTTGCCGATGACATCGATCTTCTTGACCATCGGCACCTTCAGCATCTGGCGCTTGATGTCCTCGGCCGCGTCCGACAGGTCGGCGTGGCCGACGCCGTCGCCCTTGATGGCGTACATCAGGCCGTACACGTCGCCGTACTCGTCGTTCAGGATCGGGCCAATCACGCCGTCAGGCATCTCGAGGCTCAGGTCGTTGAGTTTCTTGCGCGCCTGGTACCAGGCCTCGCGCTGGTCAGCCTTGGAGGTTCCGCCGCGCACGGTGAGCGTCATGCCTGCGTAGCCTTGCCGCGCGTAGGTGACCACTTTTTCGAAGTTGTCGATCTGCTCGAATTTCTTCTCCATGCGGTTGAGGACCTGGTCCTGCAACTGCTGGGCGGTGGCGCCCGGCCAGATGACCATGGCGGTCATGGAGGGCACGGAAAAGTTCGGATCCTCGAGTTGACCGAGCCTGGTGAAACTGAAGGCACCGGCCACCGCGACAATGAGGAGCATGAACAGGACGATGGCGCGATGGCGCAGCGCCCAATCGGTAAGGTTGAAGTTGTTCATCGGGCGGCCTGCTGCGTGATGTTCGCGTCAATGATCTCTGGACCGGGGAGCGCGACCTTCAGGCCGGACGCCATCTTCTGCACCCCGGCGGTGACGACCAAAACGCCGGCCTGCGGCCCGGAGACGAGCACCTCGTCATTGCGGTAGCCCCACACCGCCACACGCTCCAGTTCGACGATGCCTACCGGATTCTTGCCCACAGGCGTGACGACCCACAGCGCCGGCTGGCCGCCGCTCTGCGTCAATGCAGTGGCTGGCACTGCCGCCACAGAGACACTTGTCATGACTCGCTCGGCCATCACCGTGGCGGTGGCGCCCAGCGGCAGCGCCTGGACCGGCTTGAGCCGCGCGCGATAGGTGCGCGTCTGCGCCGCAGCCTGCGGCGATAGCTCGCGGAGCGTGACATCGAAGACCTCGTTCGGCGCACTGGCCAGCGAGGCCTTGAACTGCGCGTCCTTGAAGACGGCTAGCTGATCCTCGGGCACGTCGATGACGATCTCGGATTCATCCGGGTTCGCGATCGAGACAACCGGTTGCCCCTCCGGTACGACCTGTCCGGCCTCAAAACGCACCGCCGTAACGACGCCGCTACGCGAGGCGCGCAGCATGGTGTACTTGAGCCGGTTACGCGCGAGTTCGAGCTTTCGCGCCTCGGCCTCGGCGGTTGCATGCGCGGTTTGGGCATTGGTTTGCGCGCGCTCGGCGTCGGCCGCACTGACCGAGCCGTCAGCCTTCAGGTCGGTCAAGCGCTGGCGGTCCGAGTCGGCCTGACGCGTCTGCTCGACGGCAACCGTCCACTGTTGTCGCGACGCTTGCTCGGCGAGGCGGTAGTCGCTGTCATCCAGCACAGCCAGTATGTCGCCTTCGCGCACGAACTGGCCTACCTCGACCTTGCGCTGGGCGACCTTGCCGCCCACGCGGAAGGCTTGGTCGACTTCATGTCGCGATTGTACGGTACCCACGTAGCGACTGATGTCGCGGGCATTGTCGTAGCTGATTTCAACGGTGCGTACCGGTCGTGGGGCCTGCACGGACGGCTGATCCGGGCTGCACGCGCAAAGCATGGCGGCGACGGCCAAAACGCCGGCCGTAGTAAGGGAATGTTTCAAGACGGTTCCTCTTTGGAAAACGACAGATTCTCAGGAAAGTGGTGGCCGGTCGGCTTCGGCGGATGCGGTTGGGTTGGAGGGTTGTTCGAACACCTGCCAGCCCCCGCCCAGTGCCTTGTAGAGCTGCACGCTGTCGAGCAGCAGTCGGGTGTTGCTTTCGTTGGAGTTCAAGCGTGCCGCCAGGCGCGCTCGCTGCGAATCCAGCAGTGGCAACAGGTCAATCTGCCCGCGGTTATAGAGTGACTGGGCGCGGTTCTGCGCAGCCTCGGAGGACGCGGCGGCCAATTGCAGCGACCCGGACCGGCGGCGTTCCTGCGCAAGCGTGACGAGGGCGTTTTCCACATCCTCGAGCGCCCGTACGATGCCGTCTTCGGCGCGCAGCAGCGCCTCTTGTTGAGCACTTTCGGCCGCTTCGTTGATCGCTTGCGTGCGCCCGGCGTTGAAGAGCGGCATCGCCAGCAGGCCCGCGACGTTGGTGAAGCGCGCAGCGCCGAGATCGGCACCGTTCAGGTTGAGACCCTGGCGGCCAAAGGAAGCGCCGAGAAAGAGCTGTGGGAACCACTCAGCTTTCGCTTGCTGGCGACGAGCATTGGCGGCGTCGAGTTGTGCCATCAGCGCCAGTACGTCAGGTCGGCGTTGCAGCAACTCGGCGGGCTGGCCGGGCTTGGCCTCGGGCACGTCGATCAAATCACCGCTTGAAGGCTGGATGTTTGTGGTGTTGAAAGACTGGTCTGCGGTCAGTACTGCGATACGGTGACGTGCCACCGCCACTTGGGTTTCCAGCGGCGGAATCTGCGCCCGCGCCGACAAGGCGTCGGTCTGCGCGCGTTCGACGTCGAAAGCGGATGCGAGCCCGACCTGTTGACGTGCGGTGACCAGACGCAGCGTCTCGTCCTGCATCGCTGAGATTGCGCGAAGCGTCGCGACCTGGCGCTGCGCACCGACCAGTGTGAAGTAGTTGCTGACCACGTCGCTCATCACCAGCAGGCGCACTCCACGCATGCTGTGTTCCGCGGCCAGCGCATCGGCGTCAGCCGCCGCTGCGCCGGCGCGCAGACGGCCGCTCAGGTCGAGTTCCCACGAGACGTCCAGACCCACACTGGTGGTCTTGGTATCCGGATAGCCCTGTTTCGTGGCCAAGTTGTAGCCGCTACGGCGGTCACTGCCGGAGACGGATGCGCCGACACTCGGGAGCAGCCAGGACAGGCTGACGGTTTCGCCGGCACGCGCGGCACGCAGGCGCTCGGCGGCAATCTTGACGTCGCGGTTCTCGCGGGCTGCCCGGTGCACCAAATCCGTCAGCACCGGGTCGTGGTAGACCTCCCACCACGCCGCCTCGGGTTCCATCTCGGAGGCCGTGCTCGCGGCGAAGTTGCTCGGCAGGTCGACCGACGGCTTGACGACCGGCGTGGAGCAACCGGCCAGGGCGAGTGCGATCGAAGTGGCAAGGGCGGCCGCAACGGCGAGCCCGGCCGGGCGCTCGGCCCGTTTCAAGGTTGTCCGAGCGGTGAGGAGGGGCAGTGGAAAGGAAACTGGAAGTCGCGGCATCGCATTGGACTCGTGTGGATTCGAGATGGCATCAGCGTAAGGCCCGGGGTGCGCGAAGTCGTCAGCGAAGGGTCGCCGTTCGGTCGTCATATCGAGCGCTCGTTGGTGGTGGAGGCGTCACTCGCCGACGGCATCGGCCGTGTGCTCGCCGGCTGCCAACGCGAGGTCCGAGGCAATCGACTCCAGCAGCTCTTCGGCTGACGAAAACTCGCGCTGTCGTCCGGTGACCAGGTTTTCGAGGCGGCCCACCAGGGCCCCCGGCGCGACGTCGCTACGCAGCTTCACTACGTACGAGCGGCGGCTCGGGTATTTGGATTCAGGGTTCAGGATCATCGCAGGCCAGGGGGCAGGAAAGTTCGACGACAGCGTAAGCGGTTCCCTGGGGCGAGTCGTAAGCGAAAGGTCAGACTTCGGTCGGGACAGTGCCGCTCCCACAGGTTCAGCGGCTGTACGCAACATCTGCGAACTAACCAAATCACTGTAGGAGCGAGCTTGCTCGCGATAGCGGCCGGGCAGTCACTTCATCGGTGGCTGGCATGCCGTCATCGCGAGCAGGCTCGCTCCCACAAGTTTGCGGCCTTAACTCATCAAGCCGACTTTGCGCCCTGAATCAGCGAGCGCGCACGTTTCGCCAGCTCGGTTCCGTCAGTTTCGGGTGACTGGTCAACCAGCGTGGCCAATGCCTGTTGGTCCTCGACCGTAGCGTCAGGGTGCTCGCACAGTTCGACCAGCGCTTGCAGCTCCAGCCACGGTGCTTCCTGGGCTCGAGCTTCTTCAACCGCGCGCCGCACCGCAGCGATGCCGGCGTCGGGCTGACCCTGTGCTCGCGAGATCGCTGCCTCCAGCAGCAATAGCTGTGGCAGGTATACGCGCTCGCCCAGCTCCTCGCCCACCCGAAATGCTTCCAGCAGCTCGACTTGCGCTGCGGTGCAATCACCGGCGAGCAGCAGCGCCTCGGTGGCGTAGCCGAGCACCTCGCTGGCACCGGAGCGCATTCCAAGCCCGGTGTGTTCTTCATAGGCCTCACGGATGCGACGGTAGCCGTCGCGCGGTGCACCGTTGCGCGCGTCGGCCCAGCCGCGCCACCAGCGACAAGCCGTTCGCCCCAGTGCGAGCGAATACTCATCGACCAACTTCTGCATGTCGTCAGCCAGCGCGGCTACACGCAGATGGTTCCCCAGCCGAACCTCGATCAGCACCTCCTGCCAGGCGGCGACCAGCCACGTCATAGGTTGGCGAAGTGCATGCGCGCGGGTCCGCGCCCGCTGCATATGAGTTCGGCCTTGCTCAACCAGGCCAGAACGCACGAGTTCTATGGCCAACATACCGTGCAGCATGACTTGAGGATCGACCGCAAAGACCTCATTCGTCCCGATGTCCAGCGGCTCGGCGATCGCGAGGGCGCGCTCTAGCCAACTGCGGGTTGTCTGTGTGCGACCCTGGAGATGGTGCACCTCGCCCTGCACGATGCACGCCACCAGCATGAGCACTGGATCGTTCGCCTCGCACGAGAGGGCTTCGGCGCGTTCCGCCACCTCCAGCGCCAGCGCATAGTCGCCGCGCAGACCGAGCAGATAGCCGAATCCGTGCAACAGGCGACCGCGCATTGGATGCTCGGGTACATTCGTTAGCCGCGTGTACGCGCGCTCGAACGCGTTCCTGGCTTCGCTGCCGACACCGAACGTGTGGAAAGCCGACACCCCCTGCAGTGTGGCCAAGGTAATTTCGAGTGCATCGCGCTCCATCCCTTCTGGTGCCTGCCGCAGCAGGACCAATGCGCGCTCAGTGAGGCCGATGCACAAGGCCGGGCTGAAGTGCAGCAGCGCGGCTTCTGCGGCCTCGGCGTAATAGCGCAGCGCGATCATCGGCTGCCGAGCCCGGTCGAAGTGCGTCGCCAGCTCCGAGGCAGCAACCGGCACGCCGGCCATGCGCTCACGTTCGAGGGCAGTGCCAACCTGGCGATGGAGGTGGGTGCGCAATGAGCGCGACGTGCGGTCGTACAGTACCTGGCGGAAGAGGGCATGCCGAAACGAGTAGGGTTGCTCCACCGTCTCCTCAGGTTCGACGGCCCGCGACCGCGTGAGCCACACCTGCTCGCGCACCAGTTCCTCGCAGGTGTGGGCCACAGAAGCGAGGTCGCGTTCGAGGGCCAGCGAAACCGTCTCAACCCGGAATTCGACTCCGCATACCGCTGCCGCCGAGAGCAACGCATGCTGCTCCGGCCCGAGCCTGGTGATGTAGTGATCAATGATGGCCGCGAGGTTCTCGGGAACCGCCATCCCCGCCAGCCGGGCCTCGATGGTGGCGTCGTCGTCCGTGGTGTCCATCACTTCGCTGATGACTGACGACACGAACAGCGGCACACCGTCGGTGCGCTCGTGCAGGGCACGCACGAAGGCTTCATCGCGGGCCAGAGAGGCCGAACGCAGCGCAACAAAGTCAGCGACCTCGGTTTCCGAGAATGGATCGAGCACCACTTCCTCGCACAGACGTTGCAGGCGCAGTTCGTGGCGCAACGAGTTGAGCGGATGATCGAGCGCCACCACCTCGGCGACGCGGAAGCTCGCCAGCCACATAAGCCGAGTGCGGCTGCGTCGCCGCGCCACATAGTCGATGAGCTGGACCGTCGCCCGATCGCTCCAGTGCAGGTCTTCGGTTATCAGCAACAGCGGCCGCTGCTCGGTGTAGCGGTCCAGCAGTTCACCCATTTCCCGCAACATGCGATCCGGACCGATGCCGGCAAGCTCGCGCCGCAACGCGTCTCGCTCTTGCGCGGTGCTCAGCCACGGCAGTTGCAGCAACCAGGTCGGCGCCACGGCGCGCATCAGCGTCGGCAGGGCAGGGTCGCTGCGGCACAGATCGGCCAACGCCTCCAACACCGGCAGGTACGGCTCGCCGGTGCCGTAGTGCTCCACGCAATGGCCGCGTGCGCAGGCAATGCCGCCAAGGCTGGCGAGGAAATGCTCGATTAACGTGGTCTTGCCAATCCCCGGTTCTCCGGCAAGCCAGAGCACTGCACGTTGCCCGCCGTCAGCCCGTTCCCATGCCCGCTGCAGTCTTGAGAGCTTGTCGATGCGACCAATGAACGGCGGTGATGGATGCACGCCGACCGACGGCACCGTCGCGGATTCAGGCGGCATCGAAGGTGCAGGGGAGGGCGTGGCGATGAAGCGATAGCCGCGCCGCGACACAGTCTCAATGAAGCGGGGCTGCCTGGAGTCGTCGCCCAGCACCTTGCGCAGATCGCTGATGGCCGTCTTCAGCACTGAATCGCTGACGAACCGATGCCCCCATACGGCATCAAGCAAGGCATCCTTGGTCACCAGCGATCCAGGTTGGCGTGCAAGTGCGCACAGCAGGGTGAAGGGCGTTGGCGCCAACGGCACGGCTTCTCCGTTACGTAACAAGCACGCGTTGGCCTCGTCGAGCTCGAAATCGACGAAACAGAGCTGGACCGGGTTCGGATGGGGCTGCGGACGCGCCACGTTGGATTCCTGAAGACTAAAACATGGGTGTGCCCTCGTGAGGCGTGGCACGTGGTCACTCCAATAACAACGCTGATCGACTCAGAAGCCAAGCCTCACCGGTCGGAAACTGGCCCTCGGCATAGCTCACATGGCCTCATCACGGTACGGTAATGATCCCGGAAAATTAATGACAAAAATATCAATATTGAAATATTCCTCAATTTTACTTACCTTCACCTTGCCTGACGATGAGATCTCCACGTCTCACGACTTCAATCACAACAAGGGCTCGAGATGAACAACAACAAGAAAGGTACCGAACTGCCTCCCACCGCCGTCGATGTGCTGGTCGTCGGTTACGGTCCGGTAGGTGCGACAATCGCGGCGCTGCTCGGCCGCTATGGGGTAAAGACACTGGTATTGGACAAGACCCATGAGGTCCTGCTAATGCCGCGCGCCATTGCTCTGGATAACGAGGCGCTTCGCATCCTGCAACTCGCCGGATTGTCGGAAGACGCTTTCGAGAAGATCGCTATCCCTGAAGTGAGGATGCACTCCCCGGTCCTTGGGCAATTCGGTCGGGCCAATACCGCGGGATGCATCGACGGCCATCCCAAACTGGTGACTTTCTATCAACCCGACCTCGAACACGCGATGCGCAGCCAGGTTTCCCGGCTGAAGACAGTGACCAGCCTGGGAGGATTCGAGCTCGAGAACCTGGTCGAGGAATCAGACTGTGTCGTCGCCACCGTACGGGGCGATGATGGCCAGACGTATCCCGTTCGCGCCCAATACCTGGTAGGTGTGGATGGCGCAAGCTCCAGGGTCAGGGCACTGATTGGCCAGGAATTCGAAGGACAGACCTATGGTGAGGATTGGCTGATTGTCGACGCCAGGAACCGGCATAAGTCAGCCATCGATCACGTTGAGTTTATCTGTGATCCACGGCGTCCAACGCCGCACATGCCCGCTCCCGGCGGAAGGGAGCGTTGGGAGTTCATGCTACACCCGGGCGAATCCCGGGAAGAGCTGGAAAGTCCCGAAAGCATAGCCCGACTGATCGCGCCATGGATCAATCCGCAAGAGCTGGAAATCGAGCGAAAGGCGGTGTATCGGTTCCATGCGCGCTGCTGCAACAGGTTCAGCAAGGGACGCATCTTTCTCGCGGGAGATGCAGCCCACATCACCCCCCCATTTGTCGGGCAGGGTCTCGTAGCGGGACTGCGCGATGCAGCCAATCTTGCCTGGAAACTGGCCTGGGTCCTTCGCGGCCAAGCCGCGCCTTCAATACTCGAAACCTATGACGTAGAGCGTCGCCCCCATGCCCAGGCGATGATCAATCTGGCGAAACTCATGGGCCGCCTGGTGATGCCGAGAAACAAGGTCGCAGCGTTCTTCATCCACGGCCTGATGCGCACGCTGGCGTTGACTCCCGCTACCAGAAAGTACTTCGAGCAGTTGGACATCAAGCCAAAGAACATCTTCAAACAGGGGTTGTTCGTGCAGCATCGTCGTGGCGACAAGCTGGTTCGTGGCAGTCTGTTTCCCCAAGCCTGGGTTCGCAACATGCAACAGCAGATCCAACTGAGCGACGATGCTCTTGGAGACAACCTGACCCTGGTTGGATTCGGTGTTGACCCGTTGTCACTGCTGACCGCTGCTCAGGTCGTTTCCTGGGACAAAATGGGAGGCCACTTTCTGCAGATCGGACCCTGCGGCCAGCGCTCCGGTGGCGGTTGCGACTTCATCGAAGACCTGAACCATGGCATCCTGCCGCTGGCTGCCAAAGGCACGCTGGTTGCGGTTCGCCCCGACCGTATCATCATGCACCACGCCCCAGGCGTAGAGGCAGGCAGTCTCGTTCGAGACTGTATGGGCCTGTTGGCTAGCGCCGACGCCACAACCGATAGCGTTTCCCTTACCATAAACGAGCCCCCTCGATTAAGAGCCTGAAGATGCCTTCCCCCACTTTTCCTTCAGAAGCAACTGAACAAGAGCCCCTCACTCGGGGCCACAAGAAGCGTGAACGCACCCGTCGCGGCCTGGTGGATGCGGCATTGCGTCTTGTCGCACGTAAGGAGGTGGGGGAGATTGCACTGCTCGATGTCGCCTCGGAGGCCGCGGTATCCAACGGCACCATCTACAACTATTTTCGAACGCGCGACGAAGTACTCGAGGCGGTTGGCATCGCCATGGCGAGTGAGTTCTCCGATGCCATTTCCGCCCTGAGTTCGGGCGTGCACTGCGGTGCGCAGCGGCTATCGATTGGTGTGCGCATGTTCATATGCCGGGCCGCGTACGACCATCAATGGGCCAACGCACTGCTGCGCATCATCCATTCCGATCAGGCCATGCGCTCGCGCCTGGCTGCTCATGTGCTGGGCGATCTGCGTGAAGGTTTGCGTGCGGGGACTCTCGCTTACGAGGACGAAGGGATTGCCCTGGACATGGTCGTATCGTGCACAACCGGAGCCATGCGCTCGGTTGTCGAAGGGCGTGTAGTGGCGGAACATGACCAGCGGGTCGCCGAGATGATTCTCAAGGCTCTGGGCGTAACACCTGCCAGAGCCAGGAGAATCGCCGGTAAGCCGTTACCCTAGTTCATCGGCCGGCTAAACCCGGCCAATCCATTGCCGATAGTTCTTCGCCTGGCGACGAGACTTCAGCTGATTGCCGATCAATGCCATGAGTGGCGACGTCCTGGGTTTTGTCCGTTTCCCTTGACTCAGCAAGCCGAGCTGCTTCTTGATCACCGACGCCACTGCAAGCGATGCCAGCGCCTTGTTCTTCCAGCGGACGACGATGGGCTCCACTTCGGTGTCCTGACCTGCCATCCACTGGCTAGGCAGGGTCGGCTCGATTGCCAACGCGGTGGCAAGCCCCACCATCGACACCGAACCGCTCACCACTCGCTGCGCCACCTCCTTTCTACGCACGCCGCCGGTGACCATCAGCGGCATGCGCGCTAGGTCTCCTATTTTCTCCGCGAACTCTAGAAAATACGCTTCTCGAGCCAAGCGGCTGCCATCGCGGGTCTGCCCCTGCATTGCCGGGCTTTCGTAGCTGCCACCCGACAACTCGACCAGGTCGACCGCCTTGGCGTTAAGCATTTCCACTACGCGAGCCGCATCCTCGGCATCGAAACCGCCGCGCTGAAAGTCGGCGGAATTGAGCTTCACAGCAACGCAAAATATAGGTGCTACTCGCTGACGTATTGCATCGATGGTTCGCAGGAGAATTTGCGCACGATTTTCCAGGCTGCCACCCCAGCAGTCGTTACGCTGGTTGGTCAAGGGCGAAAGGAATTGGCTGAACAGGTAGCCATGCGCTGCATGAATCTCCACGCCGGTGAATCCGGCACGTTCTGCCAGCACTGCAGCCTGGGCATAGCGCTCAATCAGTTCCTCGATCTCCTGCTCATTCAAGGCCCTGGGCGGCACAAAAGCTTTTGAGAGGCCGGGGATATCGACCGCAACGGCGGAGGGGCCTCTTGCCGGTTGCCCCATTGAAGCCAATAGCTGCCGTCCAGGATGATTGATTTGCATCCAGGCCTGAGCTCCGCGACAGCGGCAAGCATCGGCCCACAGCCTGAATTTGCCCAGGTTGCGATCGTCCTCAAGCACCACGCCGGCGGGTCCGGTCAAAGCGTGGCGATCAACCATGACGTTGCCAGTGATGATCAGGCCGGCCCCACCCTCCGCCCAGCGCCGATAGAGCTTGACCAGTGCTTCCCCAGGAGCGTGATCCTCATCGGCAAGGTTCTCCTCCATGGCAGCCTTGGCGATTCGGTTTGGAATCACCGTGCCGTTAGGTAATCGAAGCGGTTTGAAGAGCTTTGAGCCGGTCATGTTCTGTCCTTCAGCTAATGAAAAGTCGGCCAGGCTTCCATCGATGGGCAGGGCTTGATGCTTGCCGATAAGGCGAGCCTGAGATACGACATAATTGAACACGCGTGTTCAATTATGTCAATGTGTAGGACTTTTACTGGTCGGGAGACATCGATCAAAGCATCCGAAATATTGGGCTTTAGGCGGGATTTCAGGCAGAAAAACCTACACACTCAAAAATACTGTTGACTGATAATGAACACGAGTGTTCAATTGATCCATGAGGTAATCCTGGAGAGAGAACCGTGGAATCCCTGAATCCAACACAGCGCCGCATTCATCAAGCTGCCTTTCGCCTGTTCGCCGAGAGAGGCACCTCCCAAGTGAACATCCTTGACCTCGCGCAAGAGGCAGGCGTGGCGCGCGGAACGGTCTATAGCAACATCGACAGCATGGAAAGCCTGTTCGAGGTGGTCGCCAGTCATCTCGCGAGGGAGATGCATGAGCGCGTCAACAAGAGCTTCAATTCCCTCTCCGATCCGGCTCAGCGCCTTGCCAATGGTATTCGGTTCTTCATTCGTCGAGCGCACGAAGACTCACAGTGGGGAGCGTTCATCCATAAATTCGCCATGAGCAATTCTTCGTTACGCGAAATGTTCAGCAGCCAAGCGACTACGGATCTTCTGAGCGGGCTTTCCAATGGGCGCTACACGTTTGCGCAGGAGCAATTGCTCTCAGTACTGACGTTGATATCGAGCAGCGTCCTGGGCTCGATTTTTCTGGTTCTGGAAGGGCACAGAACGTGGCGCGAATCGGGATCTGACACAGCGGAACTAGTGCTGCGGGCATTGGGTGTGCCTCTCGAGGAGGCTAGAGCGCTGGCAACCAAAGAGTTGCCGGCACTTCCTCCTCTCGACTGAGCGCTGTAACCGACTCAACAAAAAACACCCCTGGAATTTTCAGGGGTTCGGGGATCGCTTTGCCCTGAAAACTGGAAAACAAGAACAATGAATAACAAAAATGAAATGCCCCGGTTGGCAACACAACAACCTGTCCGGCATCCGCAACCGACGGTTAAAGCCCAAGGCCTGACTCACCTGATCTTTCAACGGCCAGACTTGAATGAGGCGGCGCATTTCCTGACAGACTTCGGCCTGACAGTCAGTCATCAGAGCGCCGAAACGCTCTATCTGCGCGGCACTGAACCGGCTCCCTATTGTTACCGTGTCCAGCGTGCAGAAAATGCATGCTTTGTCGGGTTCGGGCTGGCAGTGCAATCGCTCAAGGATCTGGAAAAGCTGACGCAAATTCCAGGTGCGTCATCGATCGAGACATCGACACATCCTGGCGGCGGGCATTACCTCAGACTGACCGATCCTTCAGGGTTTACCGTCGAAGCAGTTTGTGGCCAGACTCCAGGTAAAACCCTGGCACACAGAGCCCCACTTCCTTGGAATCTGGCGCAAGAGCAATCGCGAATCAACGCCACGCAGCGCCCACCGATTGCACCGCCTGAAGTAATCAAACTTGGTCACATCGTAATTGAGGTGGCTGACTACCAAGCGACCTGTGCCTGGTATACCCAGCATTTCGGGTTTATTCCCAGCGATGTGCAGGTACTGCCCGACGGCACCCCCATAGTCGCCTTCATGCGCCTTGATCTTGGTGAAACGCCCGCGGATCACCATACGCTCGCGATCGCGCAGGGGTTCATGGCGACTTACAGCCATAGCGCCTATGAAGTTGTCGATGCAGACGCGGTGGGCATGGGGCAACGGGTCCTGCGAGAGCGGGGTTGGGAGCACTCATGGGGAATCGGTCGGCACATCCTGGGCAGTCAGATCTTCGATTACTGGCAAGACCCTTGGGGTGATAAGCACGAGCACTACTGCGATGGGGATATTTTTACGGCCAGGCAGCCTACGGGCATACATCCCGTGAGTCCCGAGGCAATGGCGCAGTGGGGGCAGCGCATGCCCAAGAGTTTCACAAAACCCAGGATGAGCTTGATCAGTCTGCGAGCACTGATCCGTAACCTGCGAAGCAGCCCGGACTTAACCATTCGCAAGTTGATAACGCTTATGCGGATGTTCGGGTAGAGCTGCCGTCATGTCGGGCAAATCTACTCGGTATGGCCGGCGAGACGTGCTCAAAGCCGGCGCTTTGATCGCCGGCGGTTCGTTGATCTACAGCATCGCCAGCCCACCCACAGAACAACACCTCAGTTCTCGTGCCACCGAGCTCGGGACAAACGCCGCTCCAGGAGTGCCTTCAATGTCTGCTGTACACGTAGTCCGTTTTGAATTCGAGAACGGTATCCATTGGGGCGTGCTACGCCAAGGCCGTATCACGGTTGTCCCAGGTACTTTCGAAACCACCGGTGACTTCATTCGCCAGAACAGTATCGACGACCTCGCTCAACTGAAAGGCCCTGAGCTGGAGGAGGGCGAAGTAAAGCTGCTGTCGCCAGTGACCCGTAACCAGCAGTTCCTCTGCCAGGGCGCCAACTATCGTCAGCACATGATCGAGTCGGGCATGGACCCGGATGCGAAGAAATTCAACATGATCTTCACCAAGGCGACGAGTTGCCTGGTAGCGGCTGACAGCGACCTGATCAAGCCGCGCACCGTGCGCTTTCTCGACTACGAAATTGAACTGGGGCTTGTGATGAAACGCGCGATCGCCGGCGCTGTTTCTATCACCGACGCCAATCTGCATGAGTTCATTGCAGGCATCGTCATTGTCAATGACTACTCGGCGCGTGACATTCAGATTCCCCAGATGCAGTTCTACAAGGGCAAGAGCTTCCGCACTTTCGGTCCGGTCGGTCCGTACCTCTGCCTTCTGGATGCCACGAGCATTCATTACCTGAAAGAGCTGCAGCTGCGCCTGACGGTCAACGACCAGGTGCGACAGAACGACAGCACGGCCAACCTGGTTTACGGTCCGGCTGAAACCCTTACCGAACTCTCCTCAGTGCAGGATCTCGCCGCTGGCGACCTGATCGCTACCGGCACTCCCGCGGGCTGTGCGCTAACGATCCCTTCACCTGCGAAACAGCGCATTGCGGCCCTGATGCCAGAAGCCACCAAGTGGAAGCTTTTCCTCAAGGCGCAGGAGAGCCGGCCGCAGTATCTCAAGCACGGTGACGTGGTCGAGGCGCGCATTCGCAGCGCCGATGGTGTGGTCGACCTCGGTGTGCAACGCAACCGAGTCGTGGGGGAAGCCTGATGGTTGTGCAGACCCTGGACGACATCGAACGTCTCGAACGAGTCCCCTTGTCGGAGCGTGGCCTGGCTTGCAGCACCTATGACGCGCTGCGACAAGCTGCCGAGCGCACCCCCCAGTCACCGGCGCTAAGCTTCTTCGCCGATGCCGTCGATTTCAAGCGCACCTATGAGTGGAACTACTCCCAGCTCTTCGCGGATATCACCCGCGCGGCAAATGCCTTCCATGACCTGGGCATAAAACCGGGTGAGGTGCTGGCCTTCATCCTGCCCAACCTGCCGGAAACCCATTTCACTATATGGGGCGGGGAGGCGGCGGGCATCGTCATGGCGATCAATCCTCTGCTCGAGGCCAGGCAGATGGCTGGCTTGCTGAATGCCGCGAAGGTATCCGTGGTGGTAACGCTTGCACCGACTGCGGGCAGTGATCTGTGGCCCAAACTGGCTTCGCAGCTGGATCAGCTACCCACGGTCAGGTCTGTCGTTTGGGTCAGCATGGAGCCCTATGTCGCCGAACCTGCGCGTGGGGCTCTAAAGGCCATGGCACTGAAGGAGCGAGACTTACACAGGGGTATCGCGATCCACGATTGGCAATCGCTGATGAATGCTCAGCCGCACACACACCTGAAAAGCGGTCGACAAATCCACCAGGATGACTGCTCCTCCTACATCTGTACTGGCGGCACCACCGGGCTCCCCAAGATCGCCGCGCGTACCCATGGTTCGGAAGTATTCAATGCATGGGCTGTGTCCGCTCATTTGCAGCCACGCAGTGGTGGTCAGGTTATCTTTTGTGGCCTGCCGCTATTTCATGTCAACGGCCAACTGGTTACTGGACTGATGCCTTGGACTCAAGGCGACCATGTGATCCTCGGGACGCCTCAGGGGTATCGCGGCGAGGGGGTGATCCCACGATTCTGGGAGATGGTCGAGCACTTCGGTATCAACCTCTTCTCCGGCGTGCCAACTGTCTATGCAGCACTTCTGCAAAATGAATGGCAGGGCCGCGACCTGTCCAGTCTTCGCTTTGCAATGTGTGGCGCCGCACCCATGCCGGCTGAGCTTTCCCGAGAGTTCGAGCGCCGGACCGGGGTAAAGATCCTTGAAGGTTACGGTCTTACTGAGGGCGCCTGCGTCTCCTCAATCAATCCACCCCATGGCGAGCGCCGTATCGGCTCCATCGGGATACGGATCGCCTACCAGAATATGCGCGCGGTCTTGCTCGATGACTCTGGAGAGTACCTGCGCGACGCTGATGTGGATGAGACCGGCCTCATCACGATCAGTGGTCCGAATCTCTTCGAAGGCTATCTGGAGGAGCGTCATAACCAGGGCCTCTGGATCGATATCGACGGCCAGCGCTGGCTGAATACGGGCGATTTGGGTCGCCAGGATGCACAGGGTTACTTCTGGCTGACCGGACGCAAGAAAGAGTTGATCATCCGCGGCGGCCACAATATCGATCCCAAGCAGATCGAGGAGGCACTGCAGGCGCATCCCGCCGTCGCCCTGGCCGCTGCGATCGGCAGCCCCGACGCCTATTCGGGCGAGGTGCCGGTCGCCTACGTTCAACTGCGCCCCGGGCACACCTGCAACGCTGAAGAACTTGAGTCGTTCGCTCAACTCAACATCAGCGAGCGGGCTGCAGTTCCCAAACGCATTGAAATCCTCGAAACGTTGCCACTGACTGCCGTGGGCAAGATATTCAAGCCTGCCTTGCAGCAGCGCGAGATTGCCAGGGTAGTCCAGCAGGAAGTGGAGCGCCTGTGTCTGCAGGAGATTGCGGTAGACGTGGTGCAGGATGGTCGTCGTGGGCTAGTCGCATGCATACGGGCCGGGGCCGATGAGGAAAACCTGGCCCGCCTTCTGGGTCGCTACAGCTTTCAAGTGGAATGGCTCAAATGAGCCCGAATTTGCCACCGTAAGCCTGGCAAACATGCTTTGGTGCTGTTCCGCCAAGGCTTTACACAACTTCGGTCAACTTCAACTGGCACTGACAAGTGCACAGGAAGGCGAAGCCTTGCCTGCGTGCAATCAAAAAAATAATAAAGAGGTGGAAAATGAAACTGAATGGCCGTGCGATTCCTTATTTCTCCGCTCCGCGAGCAAGTGCTGCCTGGATCAAGTTTACCGGCGCCATTGCAATACTCACCGCCTCAACAACCGCGGGCGCCAATGGCATTGCCCTTAATGAACAGAGTGCAAGCAGTGCGGGAACTGCTTATGCGGGAAGGTCGTCTTCCGCGTTGGACGCCAGCACCATCTTTGGAAATCCAGCGGGCTTGACCAAGTTGAAGCGTAGTGAGATTTCCGGCGGAGCCGCGGTCGTCTCGGTGAGCGACGACATTAGTGATGCACAGAGCAGTACCTCAGGAACGAATAAAGGGGACTCGGTCCCTTTGGGGGTTGTGCCCTTCGCCTATATGTCGACGCCGCTTGATGATCGTCTTTCGATTGGTCTGGGCCTCTATGCTCCGAGTGGCCTGATCAATGATTACGAGGGCTCTTTTCAGGGCCGCTACCATGGTTCCTATAGCACGACAAAGGAAATAACCCTGCAGCCCACCATTGCCTATCGGATCAATGATTACGTGTCCATTGGTGGCGGACCGACCCTGAACCGTTTCAATGCAAAGCTTCAGAATTACCTGGCCACCGGCGCCCTGAACAACGGCGAGGACACACTGGTTACTATCAAAGGGGATGACACGGCACTTGGCTACAACGTCGGCATCCTGGTTGACTTTACTGAGGCTACCAGTTGGGGAATTAACTATCACTCGAAGGTGGACTATGAACTCGAAGGACATACTGAGATTTCCGGTTCCCCGAGTGTTATCCCGCTGGACGGAAAGTATGACAACAAGATAGATCTCACTATGCCCGAATCCGTGGACACGTCCATCACCCATCATTTCAATAGTCGCTGGACGGGTTACCTGGGGACCACCTGGAAACGTTGGAGCCGGATCAAGAAGGTCGAGGCAGTCAACAGCGGTCTTTCCCCCCTGGGCCAGGCGGCTGGCCTGGGAAGTGTGACCGAAGAAATGAACTGGCGTGACACTTGGGCCACCGCAATTGGCGCGTCCTATCAATTGAACCAACAATGGCTGCTGCGCGCAGGCTACGCCTATGATCCGTCGCCTGTCAGGAATGCCGATCGCAGCGTGCGCGTTCCGGTAGGGAATCGCCAGGCCGTGACCCTGGGCGGTGCTTATTCGCCGGATGCCGATCTGACGATAGACTTTGCTTATGGTTATCTCTGGGATTCCAAAGTATCAGTAACGCAGTCGAACAACTCCGGTCTTCAACCGGAATACAGTGCCAAATATGACAATAGTGCGAATGGAGTTTCAGTGCAGGCTACCTATCGGTACTAATCGACAGAACTCCATTTTTAATGGAGTCTTTGCAATCGTCACCGACTGCTTTTGGCCGAGAGCGTGTAAAAACACAACTACGCTCAAAAGCCCTGTATCGAATTATTATTTCGTTGTACGTTGAGTCCGCGGGAGGCCTTGATCTGAAAGACCGTCCCTAGCCACAACACTCGCAAGGAATGCAGATGATCGATGGTCCCGCCGTTTTGACAGTCTTTTTGGTTTACCTGGCCGGTGTCGTTATTCCAGGGCCAAATTTCGTTGCAGTAGTCCACAAAGCGGTAGCTGCTTCGCGGTCAGAAGCTTTGGCCTTGGTAGCAGGCATCGTATTGGTCAACTTATTCTGGGCCACCTGTGCAATCGCAGGTATCGGCGTTGTATTTGCTGCGTTCCCTTGGGCGGCGCTGATCGTAAAAGTTCTGGGGGCAGCCTATCTGATGTGGTTTGGATTCCGACTGCTGCTCAAGGCCGGGAAGAGCGCGCTTGCCCCCTGTAATAATGCTGTCGTCGGAAACTTTCGGCAGTCATTCATTCAGGGGGTCGTTACGAACATTGGCAACCCTAAATCCATGGCCTTCTATGCCGCTATTTTCTCAGCGGCAGCCCCCACCCACGTTTCACCAAGCACGTTTTTGTCGATGCTGGCAGTCGTAGTGGTGGTTTCGATGACTTGGTATGGAGTGGTCGCAATCGCTCTTTCGCAACCTGAGATCGCTTCAGCGTATCGAAGGAGGAAAAAAGCTATTGATCGATTATGCGGTGGTTTGATTTTGTCTCTAGGGATCCGGCAGCTGGTTCAATAAGTCTACGATTGAGTATCTATCCAGCCCGAAAACCCTTGCTATGATTTCTGAGGATTTCACCGCAAGGATCGCCCATGAAGCGCTTTATTCAAGGTGAACATCGGGGTCAAGGCACCTTGCTTCCCGAGAGCCTCGACGATTACGTCAGCGACACCAATCCAGTGCGTGTAGTCGACGTTTTCGTCGACGAACTCAACTTGCTCTCCTTGGGTTTTGACGGCGCTATTCCCGCTGACACAGGCCGTCCTGCTTACCACCCTGCGATCCTGCTGAAGATCTATATCTACGGCTATCTCAACCGCATTCAGTTGAGCCGACGGCTGGTACGAGAAGCCCAAGACTACTCATCTGCAAGAGAAAATCGACAAGCTCAAAGCTCAAAGCTCAGATGAAAGAGTTACAGGTCATTGAAATCCAGCTCAACGAGTCTCCTGACGCGAAAACTCGCCGGGGTGAGCGGGGATATGAGCTTGAACGTGCTCGCCTACAACTTGAAACGGGTCATGAAGATCATCGGTGCTCACAGTTTGATGAAGGCGCTGTCGTCCTAAAAAGACTGATTTTGGCCCATCCCAGAGGCTGTAAAAACAGCGTTGACGTGTTCCAGGTCGCTACCGATGCGACCCGCAGCTTTGACCGGGCGATCGCTCAGCCAACGAACATCGAAGATCCAAGACGATGAGGCAATGAGCGTTTTTACACACTCTGGGCCGATAGCAGACGTTCATCGCCGCATCACTCAGGAAAATGCAGCTTCTACAAATGCCTCTAACGCCTTGTCTTCCAGGATTTCGATAGAGAAGTGCCCGAAGCGCTTTGGCAACCAGATAATGCGTGTCCCGGACGGGGATTGCAGGTTCGCGCGGGTCAATGGCTTTCCGTTTTCGTCTTCTGGCTGAACACCGGCGACCATCAGTTCGTCGTAGGCCTTCTCGATGTCCGGCGTCGAATAGCAGTGGCGATAAATCATCCCTTCTCCCGAGGAGTCTAATAGCTCCCTCAGGTTCCCCGCCAATGGCTGTACCAACATGAAACGCTCTTGACCGATCAGCGCAATCGCGTAGCGTACGTGCAGACCACCTCGTTCCCAGACGAGCGTTTTGGAGATCCTGGCATTAAGTATCTGTGCGTAGTAAGCACAGGCTTCGTCGAGATTATTGACCAGTACATCTACGTGACTGAACTTCAGATCCATTGCAGCCCTCCTGTTGAACCGACGTCCATGTTAAGCCCGACACGCTCAGAATTCGATGGATTTCATGAAGCTATATTGTTGTTGTAGAAGTGCGCCAATCCGGCGATAAACCAGCGTTCAAACTGAGGTAACCGAGGGGCTGTCCATCGCTGGAGGCGAATCAAAGTGACTGTCCGCTTCTGGCCGATTCTGTTGAAAAAGTCGACCATGGTTTCCGCAGCAGAAAAGTATGCGTCCGAGATTGAAATCTTTACTTTCGGCAGCGGCTTCCGGACTCAGATTTCACGTAGCAGTGTGCAAAAAAGGCGTTTTAACCAGTCAATGACCAGGCTGTTTGGGCGAACCGACTTTTTCAACAGAATCGGCCGTTTGCTGCCTGTCGTGAAGGACGGAAAACGACCAAAGCGGTCGTTTCGTTGTTTGTTATGGCATGTCATGGCTCAACGAGCTGCAAACATCCCTGTTGACAGGCTGTGAGAATCTCTTGCGCCAATTGGTCATCGGCCACAGCACGAGCGAGTGCCAAGCCACCAATCATCCCTACGGCAATTTGCAGAGCATGCTGGCGTGTATTCGTCTCTGTCGTCGATTTCAGCCCGGACTCTAGACGTGTGATGAAAGCTGCGAGCACTTGGGTGTAGCTTTCCTGGATGGCTCCGTCCTGCTGAGCAGCATCATTGACCATGAAGGCTAACGGACAGTGCATGCGGCTTGCATCCCGATGGTCCATGCGGAGATAGTCTTTCACTACCTGCTGCAAACCATCTTTACCAGCCTCTTCGAGTATCGCGCCCCCCGCATTCGCGGCATTTCTAATAGCTTCGGTGTAAAGCTCCGTTTTGGATGCGAAGTGACTATAGAAGGCCCCCCGGGTCAATCCCGCACTCTCCATAATTGAGTCGATACTGACTTTTTCGAAACCTTCCAGTGCGAAGAGTCGCGCGGCGCTATCCAGAATCATCTGTCGAGTGGTTGCGCGCTGTGTAGCAGGCCAGGGCATTCGTCTTCTCCTTGGTAAAGCGTGAGATGGAGTATGACAAAACGGGACTTTATGTTCTTGAACATAAAGTCATACCGACCAGAATTGCCGACTCTTCCCTCAAGGAGCTACACATGAGATTGCACATACTGGGACCTGGATTTAGCACCTTCGTACGTAGTGTCAGACTTTACTGCGAAGAGAAAGCGCTGGATTACACACACGGGATGCAGGTGGATGGTAAAACGATCACGCTCCACAGCCCTGAACACAAGGCACTGCACCCTTTTGGCAAGGTCCCGGTTTTACTGCATGGAGAGCGGAGCGTAATTGAAACAACCACCATTTGCCGCTACCTGGATGAAGCCTTTGCGCATACTTCTCCAAGGCCCGCTGACTTGGCCCAGAAGGTAAAGGTTGATCAGTGGTCCGCTGCCTTGGCGATGTATGCCGATGATCGACTGATACGTCGTTATCTTTTATTGCTGGTTTCACCTGCGCAGCCGTCACGCCCTATCGATAGAGAAGCGGTGGCTACCGCCGAGCCAATGGCTATCCAGACACTTGGGCTGCTGGCGAAGCAATTGGACGGGCAGCAATTTTTCTGCGGGGCGGACTACAGCATGGCGGACGCCATCCTGACGCCTATGCTCGATTATTTGGAACGCGTGCCCGAAAGTGCGCAATGGCTGAAAAAAACATCAAATCTTCGTGATTATCTTTTTCGCATGCGATTGCGCCAGTCAGGGCTCAATGTGTTGACCGAGCCGAACTTTAGTTAATGCAGAAGTTGATGGACTTATAGTTCGCCCAAGGGCCGCTTTTGGCTGGTTTCTGCCAGTCACCACCGGCAGCTATGGGATGAACGCCACCTCTGACGGCTCGACTGCGTCGGCCAAAACCAATTGCTTGCGGCACGGAACCTCTCATCTTTGGCATGACGCACACGTCCATATTTTCAAATGTTCAGCTTCGAAGCAGGAAAGGCGTCACCCTCGCTGATCGACATAGCGAGACGTGCGAACTGCGGCAAGTGGCGTTCCAACAGGCCATTCGTCTCGCCAGGGTCTGTTGATGTTTCGCTGCGAACGGCCGCGATCAGGGAAACATGACCGCCGCTGCGAGATACAGCAGCAACGCCAGCAGCAACACCACGGTGAAGCCCAGGTGGATCGCCAGCAGGGTCGCCAGCACGGCCGCCACCACCGATACGCTGGCGTTGACGGCCCAGGCGATCGGCACCAGTGCTTCAGCGCGTGCGGAGACGCGCCCGAGTCCGAGCGGAAACGGCATGCCCATGGCGAACGCCAGCGGCGCTACCAGCGCGGCGCAGATGCCGAACCTGGCGAGGGTCCCCACCGGCGCCAGCAGCTGGAACAACGGGGGCAGGGCGATCAGGTAGAGCAGGGCGATCACGCAGATCGCCAGGACTGGCCGCGCGAGCGGATGACGGGGCCCCACACCCGTTCCAATGTCCCCCCGCCGCCGGCCGGAGTAACGGCTGCCGAGGCCCGCGAAGATCAAGAACGCGCTGAGCGTTACCGCCACCGAATACAACGGGTGGCTGAGGAAAAGGGTGAACTTCTGGATGAAGGCGATTTCCACGAACATGAAGGCGAAGCCGATGGCGGCGAAGTAGGACACGACCCGAAGTTCGAGCCTGGCCAAAGCCGCACTTCGAGAGCGCCGCTGGCGCCGCCGCGCCACCCAGAGCGGCGCCAGGATCAGCAGCACGGCGGCCACGCTGGACTGCAGCAGCGTGGCGATCAGCACCGGATAGCCCCACTCCAGCATTGACAGGCCGCCCTGCTCCTTCAGCGCCAGCAGTTCCGGTAGCGAGCGCCACTTGAAGAAGTGGAAGAAATACGGCCGGTCATCCATGGTCGGACGCACGTCGAACTTGTAGCGTGCCAGGAACTGCGCGCGTTCGCCGGACAGCAGGGCCTGCGCCGCTTCGAAGAACCAGGGCCGGTCGAGCAGGTTGTAGCGGTTCGCCTCGGCCACGGTCATCCCGGGGTAGTAGGCCAGGTCGAAGGAGCGCGCCCGGCAGAACTCCCGCAGCACGGCGATGCCGGCGTCGTCGAAATCCCTGTTGCTGACCAGCAGCGTCGCGGTCTTCCAGCCGCGGATCATGACGATGCGGCGCGCCGCGCTGGCCTGCCCGTCGCGCTCGATGGCCGCGGCCGCGGTGGCCAGCAGCCTGGGAACATCGCGGGGCGGCAGGGTGACCCAGCGGGTGATGGCCAACAGGCCGCCGGGCGCGAGATGGCGCAGGTACTCGGCGAAGGCATCCACCGTGTACAGGTAGTTCTCGGACAGCGCATGCAGGCCGCCCGAGGCGGTGCCGAAGGAGTCCAGCAGGGCGATCTGGATCAGGTCGTAAGGCTCGCCGCGCGAAGCCACCAGGCCGCGCGCCTCGCCGATCAGCACACGGACGTTGGGCGCGCTGTACGGCTTGCCGGAGAAGTCGGCGAAGCGGCGCTGGACCAGATCGATCACCTGTGGGTTCAGTTCGATGGCATCCACCGCGCTGGCGCCGTGGTAGATCGCCTGCAGCACATCGGCACCGGCGCCACTGCCCAGCACCAGCACGCGGGGTTGGCGCAGCAGGTGATAGGGCAGAGCCGAGGTCAGGTAGTCCAGGTAGGCGAGCGGTTCGCGGCGCCCGTCATAGCGGTTCAGCACGGAAAGGCCTTCGCCGTCGGTGAAAATGGCCAGTTGTGCGGGCGGTTCCTGCGTCGCGTTGAGGCTCAGGCCCGGCGCGTGGCGCAGAGGAATGGTCGGGCTGTCGACGACCGTGAGCAGGCCCAGCGGACTCCAGGTCTGGGCGATTGCGCGCGCATCCTTGATACGCAGGGTCTGGCTCAGTTCCTTGTACTCGGAGGGCGACAGGGCGATCCAGCGCTCGGGTACGCCGGCCGGCACCGCGACTGCCGCCGCCAGCAGCAACGGCGCGAGCCAGTGCCGATACCCCGTGTAAGCCATGGCGGCCAGCGCCCCGGCGGCGATGCCGGTGCCGCCCAGCAGCCGCAGCGCATCGACGGGCGTCAGGGCGAACAGCGCGACGACGATCGCCAGGCTGCCCACGCCAGCGCCGAGAATGTCGAAGGCGTAGATCCGATGAATCTGTTCCTGAAAGCAGGTGAAGGTCAGGCAGATGCACACCGCCGCGCAGAAGAACGGCACGAACAGCAGCAGGTAGATCAGCAGCAGGCGCGCCGACTGCCGCGCGTCCCAGAGGATCTCGAGGGGATTGAACGGAACCTGCTGGGCCAGGCTGAAGCAGACGATGGCGCTCAGCCCGAACAGCACCGCGCCACCGATGAACACGCTGTGGAAGCGCGGTGCCAGGACAGGCCGCGCCAGCGCCACGACGGTGCCGGCGGCGCCGTAGCCGAGCAGCGCGACGCTGATCATCATGTAGGCGAAATGGTGCCACTGGATGATCGAAAGCAGTCGCAGCAGCAGCACCTCATAGCCGAGCGCGGAGGCAGACAGCAGCGCCAGGGCGAGCAATGGCGGCGAATGCATGCTCAGCCGCCTCCGACCAGCGGCACGAAGCGCACAGGCAGCACCTGCCGGGTGGACACACTGCCATCGCCGGCCTTCTCGATCAGCAGCAGGTACTGGATCATGAACGGCGCGCCGACCGGGATTACCATCCGTCCGCCGGCCTTGAGCTGGGCGATCAGTGGCGGCGGCACATGGCTGGCGGCGGCGGTGACGAGGATGGCGTCGTAAGGTCCGTGCTCGGGCCAGCCGTGGTAGCCATCGCCCAGCCGGGCCTGCACCTTCGCATATCCCAGCCGGCCCAGGCGCTCCCCGGCCTGCACTGCCAGCGGCTCGATGATCTCCATCGTGTAGACCGCCTGCGCCAGCTCGGCGAGGATCGCCGCCTGGTAGCCCGAGCCGGTGCCGATCTCGAGTACCACGTCGCCGGGCCCGACCTGCGTGAGGTCGGTCATCAGGGCGACGATGTAGGGCTGGGAGATGGTCTGGCCGTAGCCGATCGGCAGCGGACGGTTCTCGTAGGCGTAGGGCACCTCGTCGGGCGGGACGAACCTATGGCGTGGCACCTTGGCCATTGCGGCCATCACCGGCGCGGCAAACTCGACCCTGCCTGTTTCGTCGCGGGTGACGGACGACAGGTTGGCGATCTCCCGCACCATGGCGTCGCGCAACGGCGCGAACGGATCGTCGGCATGCAGGCCGGCGGATGCCAGCGCCAGAGCGATGGCAGGCGCCAGGATGCGCGTCAGGAGCATCACCGGCTTCACAATGACTCCTCCGCCTGAGCAATAGTCGAATCGTATGGCCGGCGGGCTGGCTCGGCAAGCCCGGGGGTGCCGGCGACCAAACCAGGCTGCGGCGACTGCCTGAGAAAATATCGCAACCCGTAACTGCACTGATAGCAGCCAGCCAGTTCAAGCGGTGATACAAAAGTGAATGCGATTGTCAGCCAGTGGCCGATTGTTGCCTGTCGCGAAGGGCTGCAGTCGACCCGAAGCTGACGGTGGCGACAGGCAAAAATCGGTCAGAAGAGGTCACATCTGCGCCTCACAAACGCGACTCTCAGGCGCGCTTGGGGAGCTTCCAGTTCGGGCGGATGAAGTGGCATGTGTAGCCATTCGGTATACGTTCGAGGTAATCCTGGTGCTCCGGTTCCGCTTCCCAAAAGGGCCCTGCCGGTTCGATTTCGGTGACTACCCGGCCTGGCCACAGGTGTGAAGCATCGACATCGGCAGCGGTGTCCTCGGCGATGTCGCGTTGCTGTTCGCTGAGGTAGTAGATCGCCGAACGATAGCTGGGGCCCAGGTCATTACCCTGACGGTTTGGCGTGCTGGGGTCGTGTATCTGGAAGAAGAACTCAAGGATCTGCCGGTAGCTGATCACGGCAGGGTCGAAGACGATCTCGATGGCTTCGGCGTGGTTGCCATGGTTGCGGTAGGTGGCATTCGGCACATCGCCGCCGGTGTACCCGACCCGAGTGCGCAGCACACCGGGATAGCGCCGCAGCAGATCCTGCATGCCCCAGAAGCAGCCGCCGGCGAGAATGGCAGTTTCGGTTTGTCTGGTCATGGTCTGTCCTTCCTCACGGGGATGTTGGGTAAGCCATTGTTATGAGGGCGTGTTGGCCAATTCCAAGGTTTCGCGCAAACAGAACTGGAATGATCGCTTTTGGCTGTGGATTCAACCGGTCGATGCAACAGTCTGGCTCAATCGCTCAGCGGGTGTTTCCTGGTCTAGTGTTTTCCGAGGGCAGCTATTTAGCTGCCTGGCCACTTCATTGAGGGTGAGGCTCTGACGCAAAAGAGGCGCGGGCTACTCGCTGCGCACGCTCTCAGTGTCAGGTGTTCGTATGTACGGGGCGCTGTATGCGCAGCACCAACCGGTCGATCTGCGGCACCAGCAGATTGGCGGCTAGCACGGCGAAGCAGAGACCATCGGCATAAAGCCCGAATTCGCGAATCAATTCAGTCAGCGCGCCAATGGCCGCGCCGAAGAGGATGCGACCGGCGCGTGTATCGGGACTGGTGACCGGATCGGTGGCGATGAAGAAGGCGGTGAAGAGATAGCCACCGAGACTGAGGCTGTACAGGCTTTCCTGTAGGCTATGGCCGGCTGCCATACACAGCAATACTGTGCTCGCGAGCATCGCCAGCGGAATCTCGATTCGGATCACCCGCAGGACTGCCAGTAGCAAACCGCCGGCAATGTAGCCGTACCCCGACAGATTGGGGGTGATCAGTGTGAACTGGTTCTTGGCCAACTGAGTGGCGCCGGCGAACGCATCGAGGTTAAGGCGTGGCGCCAGCTGCAACTGTTGTAGAAGAACCGCCTTGGCGTCCAGGGTGAGAGTCCAGGGGGCATAGTTCGAAGGCGCTGGGTACAATTGCTGGTAGAAGCAGATAGCGATGATCCCCAGGCCAACCATGGCGGGGTTGAGGCGGTTGCGACCCAGGCCTCCACTGCCGTGTTTACACAGTGCGAGCGCGGCAAAACTGGCCAGGGCGATCATCCACAGCGGCACCAGCAGCGGCAATGCCCGAGCCAGTATCAGGCCTAGCACCAGCCAGCTCAGGTCGCTCAAACCCTCGCGGACATTACGTCCGCGCAGGCGCAGCAGGCCGGCTTCGAAGCCCAGGGCGAGCAGCACGCACCAGAAGGTCTGCAACCAGACCACGATGCCAAATTGCCAGGCGTACAGGGCGGTGCCCGGCAGGAGACACAGGCTGACCAGCAGCATCATTGTGCGCAGTTGTCGGTGCGCGGCAGGACGGAGTATCAGGCTCATGCACGTAGCTCCGTCTTGCTCTGGCGGAAACGTTCGCGCAGCGGCAGATTGCTCGGGCAGGTGCTGCTGCAGCTGCCGCATTCGATACAGGCATCCAATCGCAGTTCCTGCAGGCTGGCCTTGTCAAGGCGTTCGGCAGCAGCGTAGAGATCCAGCGGTCTGAGCAACATCGGGCAGACATCCACACAGCGCGTACAGCGAATGCAACTGCCTGCGGGCTGAGGTGCCGGCAAGTAGCGCTCGGCGCCGAATATCAGGCAACTACTGGTCTTGCTGATGACGGCAGTGGGGTCCGGTAACGGCTGTCCCATCATCGGCCCGCCGACCTGGGTCAACTGGCCTTCGGGGGCCGCGCCAGCAACTGCGCGCAGTGCGCTGACCGGGTAACCCACCGGCACCAGGACATTCCCGGGGCGCTCGCAGTTCCCGGTCAGCGTCAGCACGCGTCTTACCAGTGGTTCGCCGTGGAAGATGGCCCGGCCCAGTGCGTAGAGCGTCGCGACATTCAGCGCCAGTACGCCGATATCGGCGGGCAGGGTCCCTGGCGCCAGGTTGCGGCCACTAAGGCTCTTGATCATCAACGGCTGCCCCCCTGCCGGGTAACGCGCCGGTAGCGGACATATCTCGACCCGGGTGCGCGCCTGGCGAGCGGCGGCGCGTAACGCGGCCATCGCCTGAGGTTTGTTGGTTTCGATACCGAAGCGGGTCAGCGTTGTTCCCATCAGTGCGGCGACATAGTCGGCGGCCTCGATCAGCGCCTCGGCACGTTCGCGCATGAGACGGTCATCGCAGGTAAGGAAGGGCTCGCATTCGGCACCGTTGATCAGCAGAAGATCGGGCTGCTGGGCGCCGGCCAGCTTGAGGGCCGTCGGGAAACCCGCCCCACCAAGGCCGACTATGCCCATCTGCAATGCTCGTTCGACCAGCGCCTCGGGCGTTTGCGGTAGCCCCAGCACTGGGCGTTCGATCCACTCATCCAGACCATCTGCGTTCAGAATGACGGCCATGACCGGCTCGGCCGAGTCGGCCGCGAAGGCGAGATCAATCCGTTCCACGATGCCGGAGGTGCTGGCATGCACCCAAGGGGTGTTGTCATCGCCAATACCGATCACCTCGCCCTTGCGCACATGCTGTCCCGGCTGCACGCAAGGCTGGACAGACCGGCGACCCCGCTCGAGCGGAATCGCCAGCTGTATGTTTGCAATCGGGACCGAGGCAACCGGTGTGGCGTTGGATAATTCTTTGTAGCCCCTGAGCTCGATCCCTCCGTGCCAACTACGCTGTGAGGATGAGGCGATGGCCAGCAGGCTGCGCCAGAAGGGCTTCTGTTGCGGCTGACGCTGGGCGCGGACGCGGCTTTGCATGCGCTCGACGCTCTGCAACGAATGGCTAGACATTTTCTGTCCTCCAATTTTTGGGCAAAAAACACCCCTATGCGCTAATGCATATGATGGTTTTTTTGCTTCCAGGACGTTGAGCGGAAAGGGAGGGGGACAATTGATCACCCCGCAACTCAGAGTGCCGAGTGGAGGTTTTGTTCATTTTTTGATCAGGCTTGCTGATGAGCGGTAGGTCATCCCACGCGGGATCAGAGAGGTGTTGATTGATGCGCGTAAGCCTGCTGGTGATGCTGTTGACGTTGCTGTATGGCTGCGGCGAACGGATCGAGCGCGTTTCCGGACCGACCATGGGGAGCACTTATTCGATCCAGTACGTCCCCGCCGCGCAGACGCCCGACTCGCAGCGAGTAAAGGCCGAAGTCGAGACGATACTCGGGGCGCTCGACCAGCAGTTTTCCAACTGGCGCGGCGACTCCGTGGTTTCCCGCTTCAACGATCTGCCGGCCGGCGCCTGTCAGGCGTTGCCGGAAGATATGCATCGCTTGCTGGCGTACGGTGAGTTTCTGTTCCGCGAGAGTGGCGGGGCTTTCGACCTGACGGTGCAGCCATTGATGAACCTCTGGGGCTTCGGTCCGCAGTCACGGGGGGAGCACTTGCCGGATGCTGGCGCGCTGGCACGGGAGCGGGCACGGGTAGGGCATCAGCACTTGCGCCTGGATGGCGAAAAGCTGTGCAAGGATGTGGCGGCGCAACTGGATTTCGACAGCATGGTCGCCGGCTATGCGGTGGATCGGGTCGGCGATAGGCTTTCGGCCCTGGGTATCCAGGCCTATCTGGTCGAGATCACCGGCGAACTCAAGGCGGTCGGCCGCAAGCCGGATGGCTCGCCCTGGCGTATCGCCCTGGAGGTGCCGAGCGGCGCAAGCGAGCAACAAGTGGAGCGCGCCATTGCACTGGATGGCTACAGCGTTTCCACCTCCGGCGATTATCGCAACTATTTCGAGGAAGGTGGCCAGCGCTATTCGCACACCTTCGATCCACGTGTCGGCAGGCCGGTGAAGCACGCGCTGGCGGCAGTGACGGTGGTCGACCCTTCGGGGCTGCATGCCGATGGCTTGTCTACGTTGTTGATGGTGCTCGGCCCTGAGGAAGGCTATGCCTTCGCCGAGCGGCATGACCTCGCTGCCTATTTCATCATGCGCCAGGGGCAGGGTTTCGTTGCCCGGGCGACGCCGCGATTCGAGTCGTTGTTTCCCGGGCAGGGCAAGACGAAGCAGTAGTTGAAGGAAGCCTCGCCTACCGGTCGACCAAGCGCTAATGCGCCTGCTCCGAGAAAACGCAGGTGGTAGTGCCGCAATAGCAATCGCGACCAGCGCTCCTCATGCCCTTCAGAAAATCCTGCCGCTGACGACAACCTCTGCACATTCCCTTGGCGTCGTGAGTTGTTCATGAAGAAGATTGCTGTCCTGATGTTTGCCGTTCTTTTCCTTGCCGGATGTGCCAACCAGAAATTCAAGCCCGAATACCGTACCCAGATCCATACCGTGAAAGTTCTCCCGGTTGCATGGAAACCCAAAGAGATGACTTACATGGGTCGTGAGCAGGCATGGGGCGCGGCATTGGGCGCTGGTGTCGGCGCTGGCGTAGGAATGGCGGCAGGTGCATCGAACCTGACCAAGGCTGCTTTGGGTGGGGCCGGATTTGCCGCAGGTCTGAAGGCAGGCGACTTGGCGTCGATGTCGACGGTTGATGCGATTCTTTACAACATGGAGACGGCGGATATCAATCTGGGCGAATTGGTCAAAAAGAGTTTCGAGGAGCAACTGACCGCCACCGGCCGTTACAAGATCGTGGGTGAAAACGAACCGGCCGATGCGCAGATCGAGTTGACGGTCCTGAACTGGGGTTTCGCGCTGACGCAAGGCTTCAGCAGTGTGGTGTACCCGACGATTGCCGTGAGCGGTGTCATGAAACGCGGCGAGGAATTGATCTGGCAGCGCAATGAGCCGATCACCGCATTCAACGGCGCCAACACCTATGGCTACACGCCGTTGCGCTATCGCACCGAACCGGAGTTACTGCGTACTGCGTTGATGGGCGTTTCGCAAATCGTAGATGGCTATCTGGTCAAAGACTTGAACGAGTGATCACCGGTCTGATTGCATCCATGTTCAAGCGTTGTATCGCCTGACAGATAATCAACAGAGGCGGCAGGTTTTGACGGCGTGTTCAGGTCACTTCTGGCCAATCTCGAGTGGCGGAAAAGGGCCCAGAGCCGGACGTTCAGGTGTTCCTTGCCAAGACAGTGCAATACAGTCGGAGCAAGTCTGACTTCGAACGGGGCGCAAGCGCGGCCGTTTTCACTTCCTCGGCGCAAGAACCTTTCCCGAAGAACCCAAGCCCGTCTCGCGGGTCCGCTACTTCAAGCGACCGGAGAGGAACTTCGCCAAACGCTCGCTCCCGGGGTTACCAGGATATCCCCCCAGGCTACCTTCTTCCTCGATTACACCTTGGTGAAGGATAGCCACATTGATACGCCAGCGTGGCTCAGGCCGCTCCGCACCACATACCACTCAGGCGGGGAATTGGGCTATCCAGTGCCTGGCAATCTCTTCGCGCCGGCAGATCCACACCGCGTCGTGGCCTTGCACGTAATCGAGAAAGCGCGCCAGTGCCATCGCACGACCAGGATGGCCACTGATCCGCCCATGCAGGCCGACGCTCATCATCTTCGGGTGTTGCGCGCCCTCCTGCCACAGCAGGTCGAAAGCATCCTTGAGCAGCCGGAAGAAGTCTTCACCGCAGGCGAAACCATTGGGCAGCAGGTAGCGGGCGTCGTTGTTGACCAGTGTGTAAGGGATCACCAGGTGAGCGGGCGAGCCTGGGAGCCAATAGGGCAGATCATCGTTGTAGGCGTCTGAGCTATAGAGAAACCCGCCTTCCTCACGCAACAGGCGACGGGTGTTCTGGCTGACCCTTCCTGTGTACCAACCTGTGGGGCGTTTACCGCAGATCTGCTCGATCACGTCGAGGGTGAGGCGGATATGGCGCCGCTCCTGGTCTTCAGGCATGTCGCGATAGTCCAGCCAACGGTAGCCATGCCCGGCAATCTCATGCCCGGCAGCGCAGAGCGCATGGCCAATCGCCGGGGTGAGTTCCAGTGCCCGGCCGACGGCAAAGGCGGTCAGCGGCAGGCCTCGGGCGCTGAACAGCTCCAGAATGCGCCACACACCTGCGCGCGATCCGTATTCGTACATGCCCTCGACGCTCAAGTCCGGTTCCCCCACGCGCGGAGGGCGGCCCGGTAGCTCGTGAAGCCAGGCCTCCGACTGTGCATCGCCATTGAGGATGCATGACTCCGCGCCTTCTTCGATGTTGAGTACGAACTGGACCGCGACGCGCGCTTCACCGGGCCATCGCGGGTGGGGTGGGCAGCCGCCATAACCGACGAGGTCGCGAGCGGACATCAGCCCAGCTCGAAGGTCGTGACGCCGAACACACGTTCGTGCGCGATCGCCGGAGGAGGGCCGAGGTACATGCGTGCGCAGCCGAAAACCTCGATCATGCCCTGTTGGTGCACGAGCGCCATCGCGGCGGGGTTATTCTGCGGCGCATCGAGAAACAGCGGGCCGCCCTCGGCAAATTCCGCCAGGCGCGCGTAGAGGGCATTGGCTGCCAGGGCGTCATCGGCGAACAAGGGGCCGATCTTGTAGCCTTCCCGGCAGCGCCTGACTACGCCATAACCGCTTAGCCTGCCCTCGCGCTGGCAACCCACGGCGATTGCATCGGCCTGGGCTATCCACCCGCTCAGGAAGCTTGCGCGCGCGGCGGGGAAGCAGGTGCGGTCGTAATCGACAACTTGATCGAACGGGAAGTAGGCCAACGGAACGATGTCCTGGTCGTCTACCTGCGAGTTCGTCGGGCGGGCGGTGAGATTGGCACGAAAACGCATGTTGCGATGGGAGAAGACGAAACCACCCTTGGCGTAGTAGTCCTGCATCGCGAAGACGCCGTCCATGCCGATGCTCGCGCCTGGGCGCAGGCGGGCGAGGAGTCGCTCGCGGCGTGCGTGCCAGAGGGTATTGCCCAGACCTTGACCGCGATATTCAGGCCGGACGATGAAAAAGCCCATGAAACCGAATTCGCCATCGTAAGAGGTGATGGCGCCGCCGCCGATCAATTCGCCGCCCTGGTACGCCGCGATGAAGGCGGCAGGGTCCGTAGCCCAGAACAGCTCGGCATCGTGAAGGCCGGGATTCCAACCCTCACGGGCAGCCCAATCGACGAGCTCGTCCAGCTCGGGACGGGTCATGTTGCGTATGACCAGCTGATTCGACACCGCGAAGTTCTCCTCAGTCGCTAATCGAGCGTGTGGTCCATCCCCACTCTGAACCCTTTCGGTATAGCTTCAACCGGAGTATTGATCCAGGCCGTCACGTCACCTGCAGGCGCCTGGCCTGCCCGCGGCGCAGCTTTCGCGGGCAAGCGGGGGCACACAACATCAAAGGTGAATCGGAGCTGCGGTCCGGAAAAGAAACCGCGGCAACCGATCAATCAGGCGGCGGGGAGCAGGCCTTTCTGTTTGGCGACATGAGTCGCCAGTGCGTCCATCAAATCCGGGGACAGGCAGTCATAGGGTTCCAGGCCGATCGAGCGCAAGCGCTCGCGGATAGCCTTCATTTGCGCTGGCGGTGTGCCGGTTTCGATGATGGAGGACACGAACGCCGCGAATCCCGGCGCAGCCCATCCGCGCTGTGGCGAAAGCTCGGTGTGGACGAAGTCCAGGCCATAAAACGCATGGTCCTTGTTCTCGATGCGCCCAAAGAGATGGGCGTGACACTGCTTGCAGGCGTGGCGCTGGATGGTGGCGGATTCGTCGACAATCGCCAGTTTTTCGCCGTGGGCAATAACGCTGACCTTATCTCGAGGCACCACGGCGATGACGGCGAATGTCGCGTTTTGTGGTTTCCAGCATTTGCTGCAGCCGCACGCGTGGTTATACAGCGTTTGTGCGTCGATCTTGACCTCGACCTTGTCGGTCGCACACAGGCATTGCAGGGTGCCACCTGTGAAATTCGCGGCGGCGGGTTGGATACCATTGTCCAGTGCAGGGTGAAGTTGCAAGGTGCTCATGCTGGCGTCTCCGTTTCAGGGTGTCAGACAAAAGTGCCTGGGGCCGTGCCCCAGACCGGTAGTTCATCGGAACTCGATGACGGCGCGGATCGATTTGTCTTCATGCATCGGATCGAACCGCGGCGGGTTTCGAAAAGGGCACAGTGCATAAACGAGTGACCTCCTTCGGTGCGACCGGTCGGTTACCCAGATCAAGAATAGTCTGCGATGACGCCTCGAGCGCGGCCAGGGCCAGCGCACGGGCGAGGGTGCAGAATTCAGATGGAATCCACACACACATGTCCAGGGGTTGCGTTCGTTTGCCGAGCCCTCCAGGTCGATGGACTGCAATCGAAGTGCCGACTGAACCAGCGAGAGAAGGCACTGAGCTCGGAAAAACCCAGAACGCCGGCTATCTCGCTCAAAGGATGATTGGAATGTGCCAAGTGGCGCATTGCCAACTCTGCTCGCACCTGATCCAACAGTGAGGAAAATGTTTCACCTTCCTGTACCAGCTTTCGATGCAGTGTCCGTCTGTCAATGCCCAGGTTGCCCGCTACTTGTTCTACCGAGCAGCGCCCCGTGGGCAGCAGCATCCAGATCATCTGACGCACCTGCTCAAGCAAAGCAGTCCTGGAGTCTTCGCGGATACTTTCCAGGTACTGATGAACATAACGGGCCATATCCGGATCGGCGCTGGGCAGGGTTTTGTCGAGGTCGACACTACGACAGACGATACCATCCATCAGGCTATCGAACTGCACGGAGGTGGCGAACACTCGGCGGTGTCGGCTGTCGTCGAGCGGCGCCGCGTGACGGAAGCAAACCACTGAGGGATGCCAGTGGTTACCCAGCAAGGTTTTCAGCAAGCGGTGAGTCACCGCCACTGAAAGCTCCATCGCCTGGCGCACCGGCAGGTTGCCCACCGTGACCTGCTCCATGCGCAAAACCACCACGCCGCCACTTTCCTCGATATTCAATACCAGCCCCTGATTGTGCAGGTAAAGGAAATCGCGGAATGCTTCCAGTGCCGAACGGATAGTCGGCTCGTCGCGCCATAGCAGTGCCAGAGGTCCCAGATTGGAGAGCTTTCGGGTTTCCGCCATGCGCAAACCAAAATCGTCCACACCGGCCTCACGTGCCGAACTTTCCAGCAACTGTGCTACGGCTTCGGTGGGGATTTTCAAGTCGGGTTGAAGCAGGCATCGCGGATCGAGACTGACGAGGCGCAATTGCTGCAGATAATCAACGTGCAGCGATCGGGCTATTTCCGCGTAATTAGTCAAGCTGGCACAACGAACGAGACCGCTCATGGGTGATTTACCAATCCGGGACAGCGATTTATCAGATTAGCAGGTCGATGTCCCGTCAAGTCAAGTTGCGTGCCGGCAACCGGGCGATATTGCGTCACCACCATGACGGAGTGTTACCCCATGAAATTGCACAATCGAGTTGCCTTGGTGACCGGAGGAGCAGGTGGCCTGGGCCGAGCCATAGCTCTGCGCCTGGCCAGCGAAGGCGCCAACGTGGTCATTTGCGACATCAACGAAAAGGCGCTTGAGGCCACGCGTGCCGAGATCGAAGAGCGCGGCACGCAATGTCTGGCGCTGCGTTGCGATGTCTCGTCGAGCAGCGAGGTGATCACGATGTTCGATCAGATCGACGCACGTTTCGGCGCACTACACATCCTGGTCAACAACGCAGCCCTGGTGCCAGACAAGCCCCATGACGAAGAGCGGCGCAAGCGGCATTACGCACTGGTCACGCAGCCGGTGCGCCGACAGTCGCTGGAAATTACCCGCAACATGGACGATGCCGAGTGGAAGCGTTTCTGGGCGGTGAACGTTGATGGCGTGTTCTTTTGCACCCGTGCCGCCTTGCAGCGCATGGAGCCGCAGCGCTACGGCAAGGTCATCAACATCGCGAGCATCGCCGGTATTTCCGCCATGAGCGCTCACAGCCCGCATTATTCCGCGACCAAGGGTGCAGTGATCGCATTCACTCGCTCGGTGGCCTATGAGGTGGCCGGTGCCAATGTTCAGGTCAATGCCATTTGCCCCGGGGGCGTACGAACTCCGGCCTTCGAACATTTCCTCAATCAGCAATCGCCTGAACAACTCAACGTACTCAACCAAATTCTTCCGCTAGGGCGCTTGGGAGAGGGTGAGGAATATGCGGCGCTTGTGTCCCATCTGGCCTCGGACGAGTGCTATCTGGTCGGCTCGATCATCAACGCCGGAGGTGGAACTTACATCTGAGGTATGTGGCGGTGACCAACGAGGATGTCCCGAAATGTCAAGTGGATGTCCCGTGCGGTCAACTCGAATCGAATCGGTGAACTTAGAGTGGGTTCAACCACTAACAAAAATAAAGGAATTGTCCATGCCTCTGAATCAGTCCAAACCCTTCACGCCGACCTGCGATGCCATGCGCGATGCCGGCAACTGGAATCCTGCCTGGGACACGTTGGCCGAACTGGACGCCGAGTGGATCGAGAAATTCCTCGCCATGGCCGTGCATCCCTTGCGCAACGACGTGCTGGCTCCAAAGACCATCGAACTGATCTCGATCGCCGTCGACGCCTCCTGCACTCATTTGTATGCCCCGGGCGTGCGTCGTCACATCCGCAAGGCGCTGGAGCTCGGCGCCAGCATCGAGGAAGTGCTCGCAGTGTTGCAACTGACCTCGGTGCTGGGCATCCACAGCATGGCGGTGGGCGCCCCAATGCTTATCGAAGAAGCGCAGAAGTTGGCCGTTAACGGCCCAATGCAAACCACCTACTGAATTTCTTTCGATACCGCATTCCGAGGTCACCACCATGTTTTATACCCATGACTCGCTGTTCCCAGAAAACCAGGACAAGCTGATCATCTCTGTTGCGCCCTACGGCCCTGAATGGATGCCGTCCGACTTTCCGCAAGATATTCCGGTAAGCATGGACGAGCAGGTGCAGAAGGCTGTTGATTGCTACAACGCCGGCGCCACGTTGTTGCATGTGCATGTACGCGAGGCTGACGGCAAGGGCTCAAAACGCATGTCGATGTTCAACGAGATGTTGCATCGCCTGCGTGAAGCAGTGCCAAAAATGATTTTGCAGGTGGGCGGCTCCATTTCCTTCGCGCCTGAGCCAGGTTGCATTGCCCAGTGGCCCGCCAATGACTCGCGCCACGCCCTGGCGTTGCTCGAGGTCAAGCCGGATCAGGTGACCATCGCCATCAACACCAGTCAGATGAACATCACCGAGCTGCTGACGGCACAGGATGTTGAAGGTACATCGTTGGCTGATCCAGGTATGTGGGCTGCATTCCGTGACATGCATCTGGAAGCCGGTCCGAGCTTCTATGAAACCAACTTGCGCCTCTTGTGTGAAAACGGCATCCAGCCATTTTTCATGCTGGGTCATGTCCATCAGCTGGAAACCGTTGAGCACATTGTGCGCAACGGCTTGTACAAAGGCCCGCTAAACCTGTGTTACGTGGGCATTGGTGGTGGCCTGGCCGGGCGACATCCTGCCGATCTGGTTGAATTTGCCCGTCGTGTGCCGGACGGTGCGGTCCTGACCAACGAGTCGATCATGCGCACCATTTACCCCACCAATGCCATCGCCATTGCAATGGGGCATCACGTACGAGTCGGCATTGAAGACTGTCTGACCGGCCCGCGTTATGAGCGTATGACCTCCGTCCAACAGATCGAATGGTGTGTGCAGCAGGCCCGGCACCTGGGTCGTGACATCGCCACTGCCGACGAAGCCCGCGCCACCATGAAGATTGGCGAAAGCTACGCCAGCACCGATGAAACGCTCAAGGCACTGGGCTGGGCACCGAATCGCCAGCCGGGCCAGCGCGGCAATCTGATGTGGAACTAGCTCCAGGCTGAAATCTGCGGTGGGTTTCCACCGCAGATATCTTTCGTGCGGCCCCTGCCGTGCGCAAAACCTTGATCACGCTGTCTGCGAATCAACTTGGAGTGCCCGATATGGCTCTTCCCATCAGCAGTACCGGCATCGCCGTGGATGATGCGCCACGAGTCTCGCGTGGTTACGCCTGGCTGGTGTTCGTGCTGACATTTGGCTTGATGTTGTCCGACTACATGTCGCGCCAGGTCATCAATGCCGTTTTCCCTTCACTTAAAGTTGAATGGGCTTTGAGCGACACTCAGCTCGGCGCGCTGGTCAGCGCCGTTGCACTTACCGTGGGGCTCATGACCTTTCCCGTGTCCCTGCTGGCCGATCGCTGGGGCCGCGTGAAAAGTGCCACGGCCATGGCTATCGTCTGGGGGCTGGCAACAATCGCCTGTGGCTTGAGTGGCAACTTTGTCGCAATGTTGATGGCCCGCGCCGTGGTCGGTCTGGGAGAGGCGGGTTACGGCAGTGCAGGTGGTGCGATTCTGCTTAGCGTTTTTCCGCGTCGCTTGCACTCCACGGTGATTGGCGCCTTTCTCGCCGCCGCGTTGTTCGGCTCGGTGCTCGGCGTGGTTCTGGGCGGCGTGCTGGCGCAACATTACGGTTGGCGCATGGCATTTATTGCGGTGGGCGCGGGGGGCTTGTTGCTCGCGGTGATCTACCCGATGGTGGTTCGCGAGCCTGCCAAGCCTATCACTCAAACCCCGGTCGCACGCATGCCGCTGAAGGCCGTGCTGCGCAAACTGCTGACCACACCGACCTCGCAATGGACCTACCTTGGGTCGGGTCTGCAGATGTTTATCCAGGGCTCGGTGATTGCCTGGATGCCCAGCTATCTGAACCGTTACCACGGCATGGACATGACTCAGTCAGCGACCAGCGCCGGCCTGCTGGTGCTGGTCGCGGGGATCGGCATGACCGGTGGCGGCATGCTGGTCGATCGCCTGAGCCGCCGCGATGATCGCAACAATCTACGCGTCCCGATGCTCTATGCCCTGATCTCGGCGGTGATCATGCTGACGGCGTTTGTACTGCCGCCAACCCCGCTGCAATTGGTACTGATCGGTATCGGCCTGCTGATCGGTGCCGGTTTCGCCGGGCCTTCCGGTGCCGCCATCTGCGATGTGACCAGTGCCTCGATCCATGCCTCGGCGCTGGCAGTCGTGGTGCTGGCCAACAACATCATCGGACTAGCACCCGGTCCGTTCATCACCGGTGTTCTGGCTGACGCCTTCGACTTGCGATTCGCCATGACCCTGGTGCCTCTGGCCAGTTTCGGCGCGGCTTTCGCCTACCTGCAGGCCAGTCGGCATTACCGCAATGATCTCGCTCGCCTGCAGCAGGCAGAGCGTACTTCATAAAAGACAGATTCCTCACTCCAACCCGTCCCGGGCAGTAGCCCGCTGCGGTGCTGCCCTTGAGCGCAGCCAAACCACCGTGCCAACAATAATAGGTGACCGTCGATGCTCGGCCTGATGCAACACCAACCGCTACTGATTTCTTCGCTGCTTGAACACGCCTGCGTTTCCCACCCGGATGCCGAAATCGTCTCGCGCACTGTAGAAGGCAACATCCATCGCTGCACTTATGCTGACATCGGCCGCCGCGCCGGGCAGATCGCTAACGCCCTGACCACCCTCGGAGTGCAGCCGGGTGAGCGCATCGGCACGCTGGCCTGGAACGGTTACCGGCACATGGAGTTGTACTTCGGGGTATCCGGTATGGGCGCTGTTCTGCATACCATCAATCCGCGGCTATTCCCTGAGCAGATCGAGTTCATTGCCAACCATGGCGAAGACCAGTACCTGTTTTTCGATCTGAGCTTCTCGGCCCTGGTGGAAGAACTGGCACCGAAACTGCCGACGGTCAAAGCCTTCATCGCCCTGTGCGATCGAGCGAGCATGCCCGACATCAAGGTAGCCAATCTGCGCTGTTATGAAGAGCTGCTCGCCGACCAATTACCGCAGTTCGATTGGCCATCGCTCGATGAAAACTGCGCCTCCTCGATGTGCTACACCTCCGGTACCACGGGTAATCCCAAAGGCGTGCTGTATTCGCACCGATCCTCCGTATTGCACTCAATGATGTCCTGCACTCCCAGTGGTTTTTCCCTGTCAGCGAACGACGTGGCATTGATTGTGGTGCCGATGTTCCATGTCAATGCCTGGGGCATGCCCTATGCCGGCGCCTTGTCCGGCGCCAGGCTAGTACTGCCGGGCCCCGCCATGGACGGTGCCAGCCTTTACGAACTGATGCGTGATGAAGGCGTGACCATGGCGCTCGGCGTACCGACCGTGTGGATGATGCTGCAACAACATGTTGAAAAGGCCGGCCTGCAGCCGCGCGACGAGCTGTGCCTGGACCGTGTGGTCATCGGTGGCGCTGCTGCACCGCGTGCGGTTGTCGAATGCTTCGAGCGTCAGTTCGATGCCCGTGTCATGCACGCCTGGGGCATGACCGAGATGTCACCGGTGGGCACCGTCTGCCATCCGCTGCCTAAACATGTCGATGCGAGCCTCGAACAACGCCTTGATCTGCAAGGCAAGCAAGGCCGCGCTCCCTATGGTGTGTCGATGAAGATCATCGATGATGAGGGCAGGTGCTTGCCGCGTGATGGCAAGGCATTCGGTCATTTGCTGGTCAAAGGCCCGTGGATCGCCAGTGGCTACTTTCGCGGTGAAGGCGGTCCAATCCTCGACAGCGACGGTTGGTTCGATACCGGCGACATCGCCACCATCGACCCGGACGGCTACATGCAGATCACGGACCGCGCCAAGGATGTCATCAAGTCCGGCGGTGAATGGATCTCCTCGATCGATCTGGAAAACGCCGTCATTGGTCACCCGGCGGTTGCGGAAGCTGCGGTGATCGGTATTGCCCACCCGAAATGGCAGGAGCGTCCGCTGCTGGTCGTCGTGCTGAAGAGTGGCCGATCCGCCAGTCGCGAAGTGTTGCTTGATTTTCTCACCGAGAAAGTCGCGCGCTGGTGGCTGCCCGATGACGTGGTTTTCGTGGATGAACTGCCACACACCGCTACGGGCAAGGTGCAGAAGCTGAAATTACGAGAAATGCTCCGTGACTATCGGTTACCCGTCTGAGCGATAGGTTCCGTTTACACCCTACAAAAAAACAAAAACAAAAACACACAGGCACATCAGAAAATGAAGAGTAACAACCTCCTGCCCGTGCGGCACCGGTTGCTGGTTTCGGCCATCCTTACGGTCAGCCTTCCAGCGGCAAATGCTATGGAACTGGACACCGGCAACGAAGACTTTTCCATCCGTTTCGACAACACCGTCAAGTACAACTACGGCGTGCGCACCGAAGGGGCCGACAAGCGCCTGCTGGGAACGCCGAACAACAACGACGGTGACTACAACTTCCGCAAGGCCGGCACCAATATCACCAACCGTGTAGACCTGTTGTCCGAACTGGATGTGGTCTACCAGAACAAGACCGGTTTTCGTGTCAGTACGGCGAGCTGGTACGACAAGGCCTATGACAATGCCGGCTCCAACTCCAATCCGTTTGCCAACGGCAACGACGATTATTCGTCGATCGCAGGGTTTGGCGGGCGTCCAGGTGCGCCAGCCGTTTTTGGCAGCCCGCACCTGAGCAACTATGCCCAGCGTTACTACAGTGGTCCGTCGGGTGAAGTCCTCGATGCCTTCGTGTTTTACAACACCGAAGTGGGCGACGAGTCCCAGCTCAATATCAAAGCGGGTCAACACAACGTGTTCTGGGGCGAGACCATTCTCAATCCGGTGCATTCGATCAGCTATGGCCAGTCCGGTCTCGACCTGGCCAAACTGGCTGCCTCGCCGGGCACGGAAGCCAAAGAACTGTTCGTGCCGCGTAACCAGATTTCCACCACGTTGACCATTAACCCCGAGCTGACAGTGGGCGCGCAATATTTCCTCGATTGGGATGCCGCGCGCTTGCCGGAGGCCGGTACTTACTACGGTGGTTCTGACCTGGTGGGCTTCGGTGCTCAGTCCTTTCTGCTGGGGCATACCGGCGGTGCGGGACTGGCCGGCCCGAACGGTACACTGACAACCGTTCGCCGCGGCGATGACTACACCCCCGACAATCGTGGCGATTGGGGACTGATGCTCAAATGGTCACCCGAATGGCTGGACGGCACGGTGAGCGCCTACTACCGCAAAACCTCCGACATTCTTCCTCAAGCGATTCTCGACACTCGAGGACTGACCAGTGTTGGCGGGGTGGCGGGCCTGCGCAATTCGATCAGCACCACCTCGTATGAATTCGCCTATGCCGACGACATCGACATCTACGGCCTCAGTCTGGCCAAGGAGTTTGGTGGGGTCAGCGTCGGTAGTGATCTGAACGTGCGCCATAACATGCCGCTGGCCAGTATTCCGGCGATCATCAGTTCGGCCGGTCCTGCTGGGTTGCAGTCCGGTCTTGGTCTGCTCCCGCCACGGAGTCCGGCGACAGGCGTAGTCACCGATGCACCCCGCGACGGTGACAGCATGGCCGCCACTGGCGACACGCTGCACTGGACCATCAACGGACTGGTCTCGATCGCTGCCACGCCGCTGTTCGATTCGGCCAGCCTGCTGGGCGAGTTGTACTACAGCAACCTGCTCAAGCTCGATAGCAAGAACAAGGCGCTTTACAAGGGCGACGACAGCTACCGCGGTATCGACAAACCTACCCGTGACAACTGGGGTATTGCCGTCAACTTCACGCCGACCTGGTACCAGGTATTTCCCGGTGTGGACCTGAGCGCACCCCTGTCGGTCAATCTCGGTCTCGACGGTGTTTCTCCGGTGGTCGCCGGTGGTGCGCAAGACACCGGCACCTACGCCGTTGGGGTCAGCGCGGCGATCTACAACCAGTATTACGTCGACCTCAAGTACGTCGACGCCTTTGGTGAAGCCACGAAGTGCGACAACGGGGCAACCGATGGCTCAACCCCTAATGCCCTGGATGGCACGCAGCGTTACACCTGCTTTGGCGGCGGATATGCGTCGTTCTCCGGCGCAGGTGCCACGGAAGATCGTGGCGCTCTTTACCTGACGCTGAAAACCACTTTTTGATCCACGCCTTGCTCAAGGCAAGCAGGAGTACACAAATGAAATTTGCCTACACCTTCATGGCTACCTCTATGGCTCTGGTTCTCGCGGGGACCGCCCACGCCGCCGTCGAAGCCACCGAGGCTGCCAAACTGGGTACCCAACTGACGCTGATCGGCGCCGAAAAAGCCGGAAATGCTGACGGTTCCATTCCGGCGTATCAGGGTGGCCTGACCACCCCTCCAGCCAACTTCAAGACGGGCGACAGCATGCGCCCGGACCCTTTCGCCAACGAAAAACCGCTGTTGGTGATCGATGGCAAGAACGTCGACCAATACAAGGGGCAACTGACTGCGGTGACCGCCGAGTTGGCCAAGCGTTATCCCAGCTTCCGCATCGAGGTTTTCTCGACCCACCGCACGGCCGCGTTGCCTCGGGGCGTGTTGGACAACACGGTAAAAAATGCCACCGCGGCTCGTTCGACTAACGGTGGCAATGCCATCGAGAATGCTCTGCCAGGCATACCGTTCCCGATCCCCAAGTCCGGCGCCGAGGCCATCTGGAACCACCTGCTGCGCTATCAGGGCGTCAACATCCAGAGTAAGTATGACAACTGGAACGTCGACTCCGCGGGTGTAGCCAGCCTGGCCACGACCGGCAGCGCGCAGATCAACTACGCCGCCTATGACGACCTGTCCAAACCGCTTGCGGCCGCCGACACCTATTACCAGATCAAGTTGGCCTACACCGGTCCGGCCCGTCGTGCCGGCGAGGCTGTGCTGCTACGCGACGCGGTCAACCCTTTGGAGCAGCCTCGCCGTGGCTGGCAATACCTTCCGGGTCAGCGCCGGGTGAAGTTGGCACCAAGCCTGGCTTACGACACACCCAACCCGGGCACCGCTGGTGCCGCTACCTGGGACGATGCGTTCGTGTTCAACGGTGCGCTGGACCGGTATGACTGGAAGCTGATCGGCAAGCAGGAAATGATCGTTCCATACAACACCTACCGCGTGACTTATCAGAAGGACATGAAGCCAATGATGGCCCCTAACTATCTGGCGCCCGAGTTCGTGCGTTGGGAGAAGCATCGGGTCTGGGTGGTCGAGGCGACTCTCAAGCCTGGCGCCCGTCACATCTACGCCAAGCGCCGCTTTTACCTCGACGAAGATAGCTGGGTTGCCCTGGCTTCCGACCAATACGATGCGAGGGGGCAGTTGTACCGCGGCGTTTATACCTTTCTCAGCCAGAGTTATGACCAGCAGGTACCGGATGCCACGCCATACCTGGTTTACGACTTGATTGGTGGAACCTACAGCGCCGTCGGCCTGCCTGGCCCTTACGGCGGCATCAAGTACAGCGAGGCATTAAGCAAGACCCAGTGGGCGCCGGAATCGCTCGCGGGTGCCGGTATTCGTTGATGACCTCGTTATCTCTCCATGCTGCCTGATTCGTGATCGGACAGTTTTTGCGCCGGGGGTGTACTTGCGTGCACACCGGCGCCTTTTTGCCATGAGGGCGCGTCATGTGCTCCTACAACAAGAAAATCATGCAGCTGGCGTTGGTCGTGTTGTTGACGCTACACAGCGTCGTTCAAGCGGCCAGCTTCGTTGATGTGCTGGATTTGCCGGTCAAGCCGAGCACCCAGGCCATCAACAGCCCGTTGTCCGGCATGACCCGCGCCGGTGGGCGGGTGATTACCGTCGGCCAGCGTGGCCATATTCTGTTTTCCGATGATTCGGGAAACCACTGGCAACAGGCCGCCGTACCGGCCAGTGCCGACCTCACGGCGGTGAGTTTTCCGACCACCACCCAAGGCTGGGCGGTGGGTAATGACGGCGTGGTGTTGCACAGCAGCGACGCCGGCGCGACCTGGCACAAGCAGCTCGACGGTCGTCAGATCGGCGCCTTGCTGGTCAAGCATTACACGGCGCTGGCCAGCGCCGAACCGGGCAATGAGCAATGGCCGCTGCTGGTCGCCGAGGGCCAGAGGCTGGCCGAGCAGGGCGCGGACAAACCGCTGCTCGACGTCTGGTTCGCCAACGACAAGACCGGCTACGTGGTCGGGGTATTCAACCTGATCCTGCGCACCGACGACGGTGGCCTGACCTGGACGCCGTATCAGGACCGTACCGACAACCCCCAGGGTTTCCACCTCAACGCCATCGCCTCCACCGGCGACGGTCTGTACATCGCTGGCGAGCAAGGCTTGCTGCTCAAGTGGGATGACAGCGCCCAACGTTTTGCCGCCGTGCCGACGCCTTATCAGGGCAGCTTTTTCGGTGTGCTCGGCAAGCCAGGCGAAGTGCTGATCTACGGCCTGCGCGGCAACGTGTTGCGCAGCACCGACGGCGGCCAGCGCTGGACTGCGCTGGACAGCGGCCTGCACGTCAGCATCACCGCCGGCCTGATCGATGCCCGTGGCAACTATCGCTTGTTCACCCAGGGCGGGCAGATGCTGGTCAGCCAAGGAACGGGCGCGCAGTTGCGTCTGAAGCAGCAACCGGCACCGACCCCGGTCGCCGGCGCCACCCAGTCCGCCGCTGGCGCCTTGGTGCTGGCCGGCAGCCGTGGTGCCCGGACACTGTCCGCCGATCCAGCCCTCGAACCCTAAGAGCGAGAACCCAGACATGGGCAATGTCAAACAAGACGCCATGCCGGTGATCCGCGAACTGCGGGATTTCGACCAGCGCTCCGGCAACCTCCTCGAACGGCTGGTATTCAATTACCGCCCGCTGTTCATGCTGCTGATGGCGCTCGCCACTGTGGTGCTGGGCTACATGGCGGTGACTCGCCTGGAGTTGCGCCCCAGTTTCGAAAAAATGATTCCGCAGAGCCAGCCGTACATCCAGAACTTCCTGGAAAACCGCCACTCGCTGCGCGGGTTGGGCAACTCGGTGCGGGTGGTGGTGGAGAACACCCAGGGCGATATTTTCGATCCGCAATACCTCGACGTGCTCAAGCAGGTCAACGACCAGTTGTTCCTCACCGAAGGCGTCGACCGCGCGTGGATGAAGTCGCTGTGGAGCCCGGCCGTGCGCTGGACCGAAGTCACCGAGGACGGTTTCCAGGGTGGCCCGGTGATGCCCGACAGTTATCAGGGCTCGCCTTCCGACATTGAACAGTTGCGCCAGAACATCTCCCGCGCCGGTCTGGTGGGCAGCCTGGTGGCCAGCGATTTCAAGTCGACCATGTTGATCGTGCCGCTGATGGACAAAGCCGCCGCCGGTGGCCAGCGCATCAACTACCACGCCTTCTCGCAGATGCTCGAAGAGCAGTTGCGCGACAAGATCGAATACGCCGGCGACAGCGCGGCGCGTCAATCCGGGGTCGAAGGCACCGGCCATTACAAGGTCCGGGTGATCGGCTTCGCCAAGCTCATGGGCGACCTGATCGACGGCCTGATCCAGGTGATGATGTTCTTCGGCCTGGCCGTGGTCACCTCGCTGATCATCATCTACGCCTACACCCGTTGCGTGCGCAGCACCCTGCTGGTGGTCGGCTGCTCGCTGATCGCGGTGGTCTGGCAACTGGGCATTGTCGCCTGGCTCGGCTACGCCATCGATCCGTACTCGGTGCTGGTGCCGTTTTTGATCTTCGCCATCGGCGTGTCCCACGCCGCGCAGAAGATGAACGGCATCATGCAGGACATCGCCCGTGGCACCCATAAACTGATCGCTGCGCGCTACACCTTCCGCCGTCTGTTCATCGCCGGCGTCACCGCGTTGCTGGCCGATGCCGTGGGCTTCGCCGTGTTGATGCTGATCGACATCCCGGTGATCCAGGACCTGGCGATCACCGCCAGCATCGGCGTCGCGGTACTGATCTTCACCTCGTTGCTGCTGATGCCGGTGGCGCTGTCCTACGTCGGCGTCGGCGCGAAAGCCGCCGAACGCGCGCTGAAAATCGACAACCGCGCCGAGAAGCACAAAGGCTTCGGCAAACTGTGGGACGCGCTCGACCGCTTCACCACCGCCAAGTGGGCCACGGGCGCCGTGCTGGTCGCGGTGTTGATGGGCATCGGTGGTTTCATGGTCAGCCTGAACCTGAAGATCGGCGACCTCGACAGCGGGGCGCCGGAGTTGCGCGCCGACTCGCGCTACAACCGCGACAACGCCTACATCACCCAGCATTACGCGCTGTCCAGCGACCTGTTCGCGGTGATGATCAAGACCGCGCCGGAAGGCTGCCTGAACTACAAGACCCTGGTCCTCGCCGATCGCCTGGCCTGGGAACTGCAACAGTATCCGGGCGTGCAGGCGACCGCGTCCTTGGTCAACGCGGTACGCCAGATCACTGCCGGCACCTACGAAGGCAACCCCAAGCTCAACAGCATCCAGCGCAACCAGGACGTGCTGAACTACGCCGCCCAGCAAGCCTCGGTCAACTCGCCGGAGCTGTTCAACACCGACTGCTCGCTGATGCCGGTGATCACCTTCCTCAAGGATCACAAGGCCGAAACCCTGGACGCGGTGGTGGCGATTGCCGACCAGTTCGCCAAGGACAACAGCACCGCGGATCGCCAGTTCCTGCTCGCTGCCGGCACCGCCGGGATCGAGGCCGCGACCAACATCGTGGTGCGTGAAGCCAACCGCACCATGCTGCTGTATGTGTATGCGGCGGTGACGCTGTTCTGCCTGATCACCTTCCGCAGCTGGCGCGCCACGCTGGTGGCGTTGTTGCCGCTGGTGCTGACCTCGATCCTCTGCGAAGCCTTGATGGTGGCCATGGGCATCGGCGTGAAAGTCGCGACCCTGCCGGTGATCGCCCTCGGCGTCGGCATCGGCGTCGACTACGCCTTGTACCTGCTCAGCGTGCAGTTGCACTTCCAGCGCCAGGGTTTGCCGCTGTCCGAGGCCTACCGCAACGCCGTGTCCTTCACTGGCCGGGTGGTCGGGCTGGTGGGCATCACTCTTGCGGCTGGCGTGGTGTGTTGGGTCTGGTCGCCGATCAAATTCCAGGCCGACATGGGCATCCTGCTGACCTTCATGTTCCTGTGGAACATGCTCGGCGCGCTGATCCTGATTCCGGCCCTGTCGTATTTCCTGCTGCGCGAACGGGCCCCTCAGCCTGGTGCTGTCGCGGCAACCGAAACCGCTGAATCCACTGAACGTCCCGGCATGCCGCATGCCGTGACCACTTCCGAGTAAGCCAAGATGTCTGATTACAAAGCTCCCCTGCGCGACATGCGCTTCGTCCTCAACGAGGTTTTCCAGGTGTCCCGGCTCTGGGCACAATTGCCCGGCCTGGCCGAGGTGATCGATGAAGAGACCGCCGCCGCCATCCTCGAAGAGGCCGGCAAGATCAGCGGCGAAGTGATCGCGCCACTGAACCGCGCCAGCGACGAACAGGGTTGCACCTGGAACGACGGCGCGGTCACCGCCCCGGACGGTTTTGCCCAGGCCTATCAAGCCTTCGCCGAAGGCGGTTGGGTGGGTGTCGGCGGTGATCCGCAGTACGGCGGCATGGGCATGCCCAAGGCGATTTCGGCGCAGGTCGAAGAGATGGTCAACTCGGCCAGCCTGTCGTTCGGCCTGTACCCGATGCTGACCGCCGGCGCCTGCCTGTCGATCAAGGCCCACGCCAGCGAAGAACTGAAAGCCACCTATTTGCCGAACATGTACGCCGGCACCTGGACCGGTTCGATGTGCCTGACCGAAGCCCATTCCGGTACCGACCTGGGCCTGATCCGCACCAAGGCTGAACCCCAGGCTGACGGCAGCTACACCATCAGCGGCAGCAAGATTTTCATCACCGGTGGCGAGCACGACCTGACCGAGAACATCATCCATCTGGTGCTGGCGCGCCTGCCGGACGCACCGGCCGGACCGAAAGGCATCTCGCTGTTCCTGGTGCCGAAAGTGCTGGTCAACGCCGACGGTTCGCTGGGTGAAAACAACGCGCTGTCCTGCGGCTCCATCGAACACAAGATGGGCATCAAGGCCTCCGCCACTTGCGTGATGAACTTCGACGGCGCCACCGGCTGGATCGTCGACGCACCGAACAAAGGCCTGGCGGCGATGTTCACCATGATGAACTACGAGCGTCTGGGCGTGGGCATCCAGGGCCTGGCGCAGGGCGAGCGTTCGTACCAGAACGCCGTTGCTTACGCCCGTGACCGCCTGCAAAGCCGCGCACCGACCGGCGCGCAATTCAAGGACAAGGCCGCCGACCCGATCATCGTGCACCCGGATGTGCGCCGCATGCTGCTGACCATGAAAGCCTTGAACGAAGGCGGCCGTGCGTTCTCCAGCTACGTGGCCCTGCAACTGGACATCGCCAAGTACAGCGAAGACGCCCCGACACGCCAGCGCGCGCAGGACCTGGTGTCGCTGCTGACCCCGGTGGCGAAAGCCTTCCTCACCGACATGGGCCTGGAGACCACCATTCATGGCCAGCAGGTCTTCGGCGGTCACGGCTACATCCGCGAATGGGGCCAGGAGCAACTGGTGCGCGACGTGCGCATCACCCAGATCTACGAAGGCACCAACGGCATCCAGTCGCTGGACCTGGCCGGGCGCAAGATCGTCGGTAGCGGCGGGGCGCTCTATCGACTGTTCGCTTCGGAAATCCGCGAATTCACCGCCAACACTGGCGCTGATCTTGCCGAGTTCACCCAACCGCTGAACGCCGCCGTCGACACCCTCGACGACCTGACCGCGTGGTTGCTGGACCGGGCACAAAACAACCCGAACGAAATCGGTGCGGCCTCGGTCGAGTACCTGCACGTGTTCGGCTACACCGCGTACGCCTACATGTGGGCGCGTATGGCCAAGGCCGTCATGAGCGGCGATGCCGAAGACGATTTCTACACCAGCAAACTGGCCACCGCGCGTTTCTACTTCGCCCGGTTGCTGCCGCGTATCCACTCGTTGAGCGCATCGGCCAAGGCCGGCAGCGACTGCCTCTACGAGCTGCAAGCCGATCAGTTCTGATCGAAAGGACAAGGAACCTTAAACATGATGGCGACAAAAATAATTCCACCCGCTAACGGGGTGAGCATTCGCCTATCACCGGAGCAGGTGCTCTACATGCCACCAGCGAATGCTGTTCGCGTCCCGTGCAATACCGGGCCTGTGACATGAGTCGGCGGATCGCAATAACGACGTCGCAGGTGCCGGCACCCGGCGAACGAATCCTGATCGTGGACGAAGACTTAAGCATTGCATTGTTCAACGTCGGTGGTCAGTTGTACGCCATCGATGACAGTTGCCCGCACCAGGGGGCTTCGTTGTGCGGCGGGCATCTTGAAGGGCAGATGATCAGATGTTGTGCCCACGGTTTACGTTTCGATCTGGGCAGCGGCTATTTGCTCAATTCGACCCGGCTGCGGGTCGCCAGTTATCCAGTTGAAGTCAGCGACAGCCAAACGTTCATTGTCATTGTTTCCGAGGAATACATCCCATGAGCAACATCGTGCTTGCCAGTGTCCAGAGTCGCGCAAGTGAGCTGGCGCCGGGCCTCGTCGTCAGTCTGATCGTTGCCGCCGCGGCGACCTTCCTTTCCGAGCATTACGGTGCGCCGGTGATGCTCTTCGCCCTGTTGCTCGGCATGTCTGTGAACTTTCTCGCCGGGGAAGGTAAGTGCAAGGCCGGCATCGAGTTCACGGCGCGCAATGTGCTGCGCATCGGCGTGGCGCTGTTGGGCATGCGTATCACGCTTGAACAGATCGCCGCTCTGGGCTGGAAGCCAGTGGCACTGGTGGTGATCGTGGTGGTGGCGACCATTGTGGTTTCAGTGATCGCGGCCAAGTTCCTGGGTTTCAAACGCATCTTCGGCCTGCTCACTGGCGGTGCCACGGCTATCTGTGGAGCTTCGGCTGCGTTGGCACTCGCCGCGGCGCTTCCTAATCACCCTCAGAAGGAGCGTGCAACCCTGTTCACTGTGATCGGTGTTTCGGCGCTATCCACCCTGGCGATGATCCTCTATCCGATGATTGCCAACTGGGCGGCCCTTTCCCCACAAGAAGCCGGAGTGTTCCTGGGGGCCACCATCCATGACGTCGCCCAGGTAGTCGGTGCCGGCTACAGCATGTCCACCGAGACTGGAGACACCGCCACCGTGGTGAAACTGATGCGGGTGGCCATGCTTGTGCCGGTGATTGTCTGCGCCGCACTCGTGACGCGCATGCAGGGTGCCGATCCGACTGGCAAGAGACCTCCGCTGCTGCCGACGTTCGCCGTCGGCTTCCTGATCCTCGCCTGCGTCAACAGCACCGGCTGGGTGCCAGCGCTGATCCAGAACGGGGTCAATGAGCTGTCGCGCTGGTGCCTGGTGATCGCCATCAGCGCGCTAGGCATGAAGACCCAGCTCAAGGAGCTGGCCGCAGTCGGCATCAAGCCGATCCTGTTGATGATTGGCGAGACCGTATTCCTGGCAGTATTGGTGCTGTTGTTACTGCACTGGAACCGTTGACTGCCTACGGCGATTGGTGCTGCAGTTTCTATGGATGAGTTTCGATGTTTACATGGACAAATATGTGACGTGAACAGGCTTTAGAAGGATTGTGGGTGCAGTGCCAATCATTGGCGTGCTTTCTACTGGCTGTTCTGAAACTCGTTCATACGCGCACTTGTTTCTTGGCCAGATGAGCTAGCGGCGATCGTTTGCCTGGCGTTTCCAGTCAAATCTAACGACTGAGTGGCTGCTATTGGCTGTGGATTCAACCTGTCGACGCAACTGATTGGCTAAATCGTTCCGCCGGTGTTTCGTAGTTCAGTGTTTTCCGAGGGCGGCGATTTATGCCACGGATAGCCCTTCGCGCTGAGTTGAAAGGCGTAATCGAATAATCGCCTCATGTACTCGCCATCGAATTTCTGATTGTGCGGAAAGTAAAAGTCGGAGCCAATGTACGCAAGATTGAAATCCGCTCCATCCTGCTGCGCCATACGGTAAATTCGCTCCAGGTCGCTGATCCCCTGAGTTTGAATCAATGCACTGATGGCTCGACCACCAATGCTCAATGTACGGCGTTTCGTCCCGGACCACTGCGGCTCCAGTGTCCCATTACGAATGACATAGAAATGACGTTCGAGTCGCAAAGGTGCTCCGGTGGCTCTGCTCAGCGCCATCTTGGTGCCAGGCGGGTAAAGGAACACCTGAGTGATTACCCCTCCGTCCACGTGCATTTCCTGAAACTGTTTGCCGTCAACGTCCACATCGATCATGACGGGTGAGACTGCGCCGGGAATACTCATCGACGCGATCATGATGTTGCGGAAGAGGTCGAGCGCTCCCGGTGCTTCGCTAGAGGCAATAGTGCCCATGTTCCAAGTGACTGGCCGCCCTGAATCAAGGTCGGTTGTGCCGATCAGCAGGATTCGTCCTTTGGCGTATTCCGCCGCAATCGCCGCAAGAATCTGCGCAGTGACGTACTTTGTAATGAGCCGCGACAGTGGCTTGCTGTCCGCTATACCGTCGCTGGCAAAACGGGTTAACACGTTTCGCGAACGAAAAACGTCTTTTGGACCGATGACGTTGGCGATATGCCGAATCACGTCGTCGTACCCGGATCCCAGGTAAGCGAACGGGGCGACCAGGGCGCCCGCGCTAATGCCCGTGACGACCTTGAACATGGGGCGAGTCCCATGCGTGGTCCACCCCGTAATGAGTCCTGCTGCGAATGTGCCTGCGTCACCGCCTCCCGAAACTGCCAGCATATTTGCCAGCGGCAGGATGTTGTTCGGTTTCCCTGCCTTGGCGAGAGCCTCGCTCTCGCGTTTGTTGCCCTCAGTTGCATCCTGAATGAACAGAGTCAGGTCGTGGTCCAACCAGTAGCGAGCATTGGGAATGCCTGGGATGACCGCTTTTTCCGTTAACGTTTGCGGCACAGCATCACGGCGTGGCAAGCCCCCTTGCAGGAACATGTTCAGAGTTGAGGTGCCAGGTCTGAGCGGGAATGGTTTCAAAACGCCTCCTTGGGCCCCTGCAGCCGACTGCGACACGTCATTCGAACGCCAGGCAGCTCATTTTGCGCTCCTTTACATGATAAAAAAACTCATTGGTCGCGCGCTCCAGGTTCTATACGAAAGCCCTTGAAATCTCCAGGTTAAGGGGCAGAACGGGATATTCAGGACGGGTCACATCTCAAAAGGAATAGTGGTTGCACAAAATTTTCGGAGTTTCTCTGACGAGTTTCTCCATCAACTCGCGCGCGCTGTCGTGATCAATCAGCGCCGACACATCAGCTGATCTCCAAGGATGCGATCTTGTAGACCATCACCGTACCCGTGTGGTGGTGCTTGGGCAGTTGCATGTCGATCGGCGACTTCATCATGACGATCCATTCACCGCGGATCGGGTCAAGCTTGAAGTACTTCAGCAGGACGTTTTCGGCATAGGGCGTAAAGGGTATCCACGGCAGCGATTCGCCATCGATGACTGCGGTGTCGACGTGTTCATAGAGCATGTCATTTCTCCGATGATGCGGTTCAGATCGACTTTTCGTCGGCAGCCAAGGCCGCCCGACAATTTCTGCTGGTCGGGTGCCCCGGTTTCTCTGGGGAGACTGTTCGAATCAGGTAAGCGGGGTACCCGCGAGGGTCGCGCGCAGCATCTTTCTGGGTGCATTGCCGTAGTCAGCCGCCGCGTAGTGCTGCACTTGCAGGTTGTCCCACATGGCAACCGTGTTGGTGCGCCACTTCAGGCGTACCTGGTACTCCGGAATCGCCGCCTGAGAGGTCAGGTAGTTCATCAGGTGATGAGCCTCTGGCATGAAGTTCTGGCCGTAGCGGATATCCTCGAAGTTGAAGAAATTCGAAAAGTGGGTGGTGAATGCAGAGTTGTCGAACAGCACCTTTTCGCCTGTTTCAGGATGAATAAGCACCACCGGGTGTTCAGCGGCGGGGGTCTTCTGGGCCATCGCGTGACGTTCTTCGCGGGGCAACTGGGCACCAAAGGAGTGCTCGGCACTGTGCTTTGCGAACAGGCCTTCGATCCGTTGCTTGATGGTGTCGGGCAGGTTTTCGTAAGCCATCACCATGTTGGAGAACAGGGTGTCGCCGCCGGATTCAGGACCCTGTTCGCAGCGCAATATCGCGCCGCGAGGCGGAGCCGGCTTGAAGGTGACATCGGTGTGCCAGAGGTTTTCGCGACTGGCCTTTTCGACAAAGGTCTTGGGCTTGCTCGGGTCAAGGTTGCGGTACAGCATCAGCAGCTTGTCCGCCTCCGGATGGCTCGGTGCCAGGAGATGACCTTCCAGTTCGCCGAATTGCGCGGCGAAGTGCTGTTGTTCCAGGGGCGTAATGTCCTGGTCTCGAAAGAACAGCACTTTGTGCTTCAACCACAGCGCCCTGATCTCTGCGATCAGTTCGGGATCCTGGGCAGCGTCGGCCAGGTTGACGTTGCTGAGCTCGGCACCGATGGCGGGGGAGCAAATCTGCACCTTGATCGAATGCTGGCGCACTGACGACCGGATAATGGCGGGTGCCGAGGGGGTGTGGCGGTGATAGTCGAGAACCTGCGAAGAGAAAGCGAGGGAATGCCTTTGTTGAATCTGGTCGACAGGTCCAAGGGTTATTAGTTCACGAGTGTGACCATCACGTGTCTGTGTTTTTCAACGGAATCATTAAGTTAGTCAGTGGTCACAGTTACGGCTGAACGTTGTCCGGATGAAGATTTCCAGCAGCCATAACCATTCAATACCCCCGATGTTTTGGACGTTCCTATGAATCGCGCAGTCATCACGATCCTGGCCATTTTCAGTTTCTTGTTGTTGGGAGGCTGTGGCCCTCACTGGGATGATGGAGAAAGGTACGGCCGATATCACGACCATGATCATCGACGTGGTTACGACCAGAGGGATGACGATGATCAAGGTTATGGCCGCCACTATGATCGTCGTGACTATGATTCTCGTGACTATGATCGCGATCACCGTCGCTACCGCGATCGCGACGACAACGACGACTGATGCATTAAACGTCCTGGAAGGCTGGGGCGATTCAGAGTCGTAGCGGTGAGCGGGCGCTCTGTTTTGCGAAAAATCATCGGGCGTCTGCTTTTGGCCATAGCTGCCGGTCATCTGTGTTTATAAAATCAGGTGGTGATTCACTTTTCCCATTGGTTCAAAGCCAATACAGGATAGCAATGGACCACAACCAGCCGATGCTGAGGGTGATCGTAAGGTAGATCACCACAAGCATCAGAGGTTGATTCCACATGACACACCTCCCATAACCGCTGTTTTTACATGGGTGCCTGGTAAGTTGGGAGCTCGTATGAGCAATAACGCAATAATCAAGCCATTTGAGTGAAAGACGCTTGTCCGCAAACCTGGGGCCTTTTGCACTATGTTCCAGGCTACTTCCTGCAGACGAAAGCGGACCCTAACTCTCCTCCCCGAAAATGGGATCCCCCGCATGTGGAGGAACATTCGTCCGAATGCCACAGCATCCGCGCTGCTCCTGGATCGGCGGGCACTTCATCGAGCCAAACGAGCAGAACACACAGCAGTCACCGGGATTTGGGCGTAGCAGAGTCCTGCAATTGTCACATTCGTAGAAAAACTGACAGGCATCTGTGGGCATGGCTTCCTGCTTGGCGAAGCTGCAATGCGGGCAGGTCAGCACGGATTCGAGGATGACGGGATTCATGGCTGCCTCATTTGTGCACGGTTAAGGGATAGCCTGCATTTGTCGTCGCTTTGGTCAGCGCCTCGGGATCGACTTTATCGGGGTCATAGATGACGTTGGCCATCCTCTCGGCTAAATCGACCTTGACGGTACTCACGCCGGGCAGCTGCTCCGGTGATCCCTTGACCGTGACCGGACATACCGCACAGGTCATGTTCTGCACGTCGAGCCTGATGGTTTCCAACCTGGAGTCACTCTACACTCCGTACCCAGGTACAGAATCAAGAGGCGTGTGATGGCGACAGGAATGAGTATCGGCAAGTTGGCGGAAGCTGCCGGCGTGAACATCGAGACTATTCGTTATTACCAGCGACGTGGCTTGCTGGATGAGCCGCCAAAGCCGCTTGTCGGTTATCGGTGTTATCTACCGGAGCAGGTCAAACGGCTGCGCTTTATCAAACGGGCACAGGCGCTGGGATTCACGCTGGATGAGGTGGGCGCACTGCTGACACTGGATGCGGCCTGCAGTTGTAGGGAGACTCGGGCACTGGCCGTGCGCAAGTTGGCCTTGATCGAGCAAAAGATGGCCGACCTTGCAGCAATGCAGCAGGTGCTGGGCGGACTGGTGCGGCAATGCGATGCAAGCGGCGGCGGGGGCACATGCCCTATCATCGATGCGCTCGACAGGGAGTGATGCCTGGTTGCAGGGCACCCTGCACAGGCGTCAGGCCAGCACCCCGTGCAGGGTACGCAGGGCCAAGCGTGCTCGCTCTGCCATTCACAGCTTGTAGCCAATCTGCCGCAACAGGTTCTTGCGCCACAGGATGTCTTCATCGCCTTCAATGTCTTGGGCACAGAAGCCATCCACTACGCCCAGGATTGCTCGCCCTTGTTGCGTCTCGGCGAGAATCACTTCGGTTGGATTGGCTGTTGCACAAAAAATACGGCAAACCTCTGGAACCATTTTGATGGTGTTCAACACGTTCAGCGGATAGAAACCATCACCCAGGAAAACGATGAAGCTATGGCCTGCGGCGATGGCTTTCGCATTCTTCTGTGCCAGTTCAATCATTGAGGTATCGGTGCCAGACCATCGCACCAGGCATTTACCGGAGGCTTCACAAAAAGCCACGCCAAACTGGATACCTGGCACGGCATTCACCAGTGCTTCGTGGATGTCCTCGACGGATTTGATGAAGTGCGTCTGACCCAAAATGAAGTTAGTCACATCCGGCTTTTCGATTTTCAACGTGATGAGTTGCATCTCAAACGCCTCCTTTCACGATGTTGCTATCAGAGTCTGGCAACAAAACAAGCATAGCTACTCATTTGTTATTGCTCCGTTCACTGACGGACTCTGGCCGATTTCTGCCTGTCGTGAAGGGCTGTATCCGACCCAAAGCGAACTTCCATCGATGACTGCTTTCGGTAACAGCGCCCATTCAAGTATCAATGTCTGAATAAGTACATTGGGGCCGATTCGCGAACAGCTTTTTTCTGAACTACGGCAATATCGGTTCGTGGCAATCTGCCAGTACCGATGTATGCAGAACATCGCTGCTGGCTTCGGCGCTACTTGACCTCCTCAACCTCATAATTCACATAGCCGAACTCGTTGCTGCGAGCCGCCATGTATTTGCCGTTTTGCTCGAATACTGTGGCCTCGAAGGGTGTGCCGCCGAGTGTTGTCACTAGATGCCCGTCCTTGATTTCATAGTTGGCCGGCACGCCAAACTGGCCGTCATGCAGCATGTTCAGGTATTCCCCTTGCGTAGGCGGCTTGCCATCGACGCTGGTGACCAGGCGTTGGCCTTCGGTGCCATAGACGATCTCGAATGTCTGGCCGGTGACGGTATTGCGTACCTTGATGGTTTTGCCCACCACGTAGGCTTGCAACTGCTCGTTAGTGAGCGCTTTGGCGCCTTCGGTTTTCAGCTGATCGATGGTTTTGCCCGCAGCGACAAGCTTGCTGTCCTCAGCTGTCGGCGTGTACCAGATCGGCGAAGTCCACGCACGTTCCTGGACGGTGGCCGAGACGTCGGCCGGCGGCGGTACTTGCAGCTTGGCCGCGTCATAGGTGCTCCAGCGCGGGGTCGGAATCTGTAGCACGCGAGCGTAGTAGAACGCGTACCGGGCCGGATCGAAATCCGGATCGACCCAGACTTTTTTCAGCTCGGTGGCACCAATGGTATTGGTGTAGGTCGCCTTGGAAACATCGACCGTGGTGCCCACCGGTGGGATTTTGCCGGAGGCCTGGTCCAGTTGGCGATCACCGGACCAGGCGACGTCGTAGATCTTCTCGAAGGTCTGGCCGTTTTTGGTCCAGCCCTTGATGATCTGGATTCGGTCGAGGTTGCCATCGTCGACATCCTTGACCGCCCACACCACGAAGGACGGCGTCTGTTTACCCTGTTTTGCCGGCAAGTCGCCGCCCATGGGAACGCCCTTGGCGTAGGCGGCATGCACCCAGTCTTTTTCATTCCACAAACTGCTGTCGAAGCCCCAGCCACCAAACATGCGCACGGGGATGCGCACGCCGCTGGTGCCATAGACTTCTTTGCGCTTCATGGCATCGAAGATCGATTCACGGGTGTTCTCTTCAGCCCAGACACCGGCCAGACCGGAGGTGCTGGTTTGCAAGGCAATCAACCCCGAGTTCTGTTTGCCGGAAAGACGCGCCGCCGGGGTGCTGTCGGTAAAGCCGTGGGAGCCGAAGTTGTCGCTCTGCGAATAAGGAATCACCCCATTGTGCGAGTCACTGGCGCCGACCACGCCCATTTTGTAAGGGTTGTATCCACGAGCTTGCTGCAAAGCCATGCCGTTTTGCCAGGCTTGCCTTACGTAACTACCATTGATTTTCGACGTGCTGTTGTCGATTCCGAGCAGGAAACTCATGACTTCATAATTGGCAAATTCGTCTGTCGGCGACAGTTCGGGGTGGGTTTCCGAGGTGCCCTTTACCTGGTGAATTTCGGTAAGGGATTCATTGCGCATCCGCGTCTCGGCCCAGGCGGCATCGATGGGGCGGCCGCGGTCATCTACGTCCACCGCAAACATCAGGCCGTTGCTGAGGTTGGCATTGTGGGAGATCGCCAGCACCTCGTTGCCTTTTTTGCGTTGATCGTCCATCCAGCCCCACAAATCCTCCGGTTTGTCCGAATCGAGGGCCGTGAAGGGCATGTCCGGCACCTTCTTCGAGTCGCGGAAAAACACATTGCGGTGCATGTTTTGATTGTTGGGGGCTGAGGTCCATTCATAGGCGACAAACGTGGTGAACTTGCCGGGCTTGTAGTACTTGTCGGCGATGGCGATGTTCTGCTGCCAGATGTTGCCGGCAACCTTCGGATCAATCAGCTCCTTGATCGGGTGGCTCAAGCTGCCGGCGATCCATTTGAACACCCGGTTGAAATCTTCCGGGGTTTTGACAATCAGCTTTTGCGCGATGGGCAGCTTGCTGAAGTCTGACTTCGGATCGTTGGCCAGGGCAATCACGCCCACGTATTCCGAGTGGTCGGTCACACCATGGAAATCCAGCGGGCGACCCTTGAGTTGCACTTCAAACCCCATTGGATGCTTGATCGGCATCCCAAGTGAGTATTGGTACGTCTGCTCGGGATCGACCTGGTGGTTGCCGATCAGGTAGGCATCGATCGACCAGGAACTGTGCGAGTGCGTCTGGCCAAAGTAAACCTCGCGATCCGGGTTGCCCTCTGCCAATGCCAGTGTGCTGACAGTTAGCACGGCACAACCGAGCAGTGTTGGCGCGGTGAAGTGTGTAGGGTTTTTCATATTCCACGTCTCCGGAATACGGCAATGACAGGGTGCAACTCAGGACAAGAAACTCGAGACTCTTTGGAAAAACCAGAAGGCAGCCAGCGTACCCAACCCGTAAGAAGCAATCGGTCGGGCATACAGGACTGCAGGCCGTGGCAGTCGACAACGCAGCAGCAGTGCGCGCAGGCTCAACACGACGGCGACGAACATCAGTTGGCCGATCTCGACGCCGATATTGAAGGTGAACAGCGCCAGCGGCAGATCGCGCTGCGGTAAACCGATTTGCGCCAGCGCACCGGCAAAACCGAAGCCATGCAACAAGCCAAAACAGAACGCCACCACCCATGGCCACTGGAGGGTGAAACTGGTTTCGTCACGGTTCTTGCGGGCGATTTCCACTGCCAGCAACAGAATGCTCAGCGCAATCGTCGCTTCCACAGGAGGGCCGGGCAGCCGCACCGCACCCAGTGTAGCGAGTGCCAGGGTGATGGAATGGGCGAGGGTGAATGCGGTGATGGTCTTCACCAGCATCCAGCCATTACCCACCAGCAGCAGGAGACCGAAGACGAACAGCAGGTGATCGAAGCCCCCCAGGATGTGTTGGATACCATGAACCAGAAATGCACCGGCCACCGAGAACGCTCCCGGCGTGGCCGCGATCTCTATCCAGGGTTGCGCAGGGTGGACGAGGGTGGTCGTCAGGCTGCCGTCCAGGCGCGAGACACGCACCAGCACATCGGTGATGCTCGCTTGCAGGCCGATGAATGCAATACGTTGCCCGACCAGTCCTGCGGGGCCGGCATCAATGACCCGACGCTCGATCAGTGAATCGTTCAGTTCGCTTTCCACGGGCTCAACGACAGTACGCACACCTTCGGCAAACCGGAGCGCAATCGGCAACCGCATGCCTGAAAGCACCGGCGTGCGCCAGAGTACGTCATAGCGCCCGGCGGCCGTTTCGTTGAGCTCCAGGTAAGCGGGGCGCGACTCATGGGCCATGGCCGTCAGCCCCACGAACCAGAGCACCAACAGCAGCCATACCGTGCACCGCATCACGGCCGCTCCCTGTGTGAGGCGGCAATCGCACCGGTGGAAGCAGGTATCATCACCACGACCTCATAGCGTGCTTTCAGTGCATCGAAATTCGCGCGTTTCGATGCGCTGCGTTGTTCGGACATCCAATCGGACTTGACCTGCTGGGCCACGGCTTCGAAGGGTGGAGGAGGTGATTTGGCCAGCGCATCAATCCACACCAGGTGCCAGCCAAAACCCGACTCCACAGGCCCCACCCAACCCCCCGGCGTTTGCTTGAACAATGAAATGGCGAACGTTGAACCAAAGACCCGCGCCACCTGATCCCGGGATTGTTCCGAGTAGGCGTTTTTAAACATGAAGGCATCGCCTTCACCACTGTTCTTGTCAGACAGCCCACTGAGTGCGGACTTTGCCTGCGCTTGCGCATCCGCACCACGTTTGTCCAAAGCGAAAAACAAATGATGGAAGGTCAAAAGTGGCGGCGGGGCATATTGGTCCTGATGCTGGTTGTACCAGGCCTCAAGTACACCGGGTGCCGGCTCGCGAAGTAACGCTACATCTTCGGCAAGGAAATCCATTTTTTGCGCCAGTCGGCGGCGAATAATAGTGTCGTCTTTATCCAGGCCAAGTTTCAGTGCTTCGCGATAGAGGATTTCCTCTTTCACATATTCATCAATCAGGCCCTGCAACTGTTGCTCCGATGCGGGTCGTTGCCATCGCGCCAGCCAGGAAATCGCGATCCGCTGAACAACTTCAGGGGTGATTTCGATGCGTTGCGGATCTTGATCAAGGGTTGAACGGTGTAAACCTCCGTACAACACAAAGAGTGCAAAGCCGGCGATCAGAAAGTGCAATAACGGCTGGCGGAGGCATCGCTTGATTAACGAAAATCGAGATTCTTTCGCTTCGCAGACGCTTAAGTTCATGACTTATTGCCCCACGCTATACTGCGAATAGTTTTCGCAGCAGGGTGGAGTATTGCTGCTGTACCGGAACTTTCCACCAAGGCTAATCACGATAAGCACTAAGGCTTAGTAGCAATCGGGTTAACCAATTCCCCAGGGCCGTCCAGTCTTGCACCTATACAGCCCGGGACGGAGCGCCCATGTGATGAAAGGACTGCTTGTTTTCGCCGCGATCATCGAGGCAGCCACTGGCGTGGCGCTGATACTTGTCCCGTCGCTGATCGGGCAACTTCTGCTTGGCATCGAACTGACGGGCGTCGTCGTCCCCTTGGCCGGCATCGCCCTCATCGCATTGGCCATCGCCTGCTGGCCCGGACCAGCAATGCTCGGGATGTTGATCTATAACGCAGCCGTTACGCTTTATCTCGCCTACGTTGGTATCTCGGGGGAATCGAGTGGGGTTTTATTGTGGCCAGTGGTCATATTGCACGGGATCATGACGGTATTTTTGATTCGTGCAATGACAAGCCAGACGAGGAACTCACAGACGTAGTCAACGGCTGGCAATATGCGTTTTCAGGCGCCGGCAAATCCTGCGGTTTTAAGGCGCACGGTCATCTACTCCTTGTCGGTTGCAGTACTCCTGAAGATTCGAAGCCAGGGCAACAGTTCAACGACTGCTTTTGGCCGTTTTCTACCTGATGCCAAAGGCAAAAAAAGCCCGCTTAATGGCGGGCTTCGTAATCGGCTTTTCCTATAGCGCGTGGTCCAGACTCTTGCGGAATTCGTCCTCCAGCTTTCGACAAACCTCTGCGATTACGCCTTTCCCGACTGCTGGGCCGGAGTAGCTGTCTACTTCCTCGCGGCATCGTTCGGCGGCATCTCGGGCCTGCATTCTTTCCTTGTCTTGCGATGTGTTGCCGACATAAAAACCAAAAGCCAGGTACAAGGTAATGGCGATAATGATTCCGGCGACGATCTTGCTGACCAGGCCAATTCTCTTTTCTGACGGCAGTGGCCACCCAGGTGGGATGCGTATTTTTTGCCTGAGGTCAGATTGGCAGTGTTTACATAAAATGGCTTCAGCCATGATGACTTCCGCGCAATAGGGGCAACTCTTTTTTCCAGCCTCCACAGATGAAACTCCTTTTCCAAAACAAGATTCTATCATTGGGGTCTGAGGGGCGAGGGGCTGCGAATGACCTGAAGCGGACGGTCAGGTTTCACTTGGGAAGCGCTGAATAAATATCCGATTCATACCTCGTCGACGTTTTCCGCTTGATGTCTACAACCTGGTGGGCGAGCACTGCCATATCGGGTCGGTTTGAGTCCTGGTTTCGCAAGTTGGCGGTGCATCGCCCATGTTGCAGGCGGATTGATCCCTAAGCGTCGCACTAGCGACGATAGTAGCGGCGCTCGTCCTCGTAGCGGTGCCGCATGGCCCGATCCTGGTGGCGCTCCCAATCACGACGGCGTTCTGCTTCTCGGCGGGCTTGCTCTCTGCGCCAGTTATCTCTACGCCAATCGTCTCTACGATTGTGCCAACGGTCGTCATGCCAGTATCGGTCGTCATGGGCAAGCAACGGCCCTGGCTGCTTGCCGGCCGTACTGACCAAGGTCGGCCAAGGGTTGCCGGCAGCGTGGACCGGAACCTGAACTACTGCGACTTCAGTTGCGAAAACAGGGGTTGGGGTCTTCATCTGTGTTGCTGATGCCGAGCCCACTGCCGCGAACGCGAACAGGCCGAAGAGCACCATCCGTGGGTCATGGAATTTCATGAGCGAAGACAACCTCTGATTGACATTTTGACGTGTGACCATCTGGCTGCGGGAAGCAGGTGAGTTCGCGCTTACCGAGTGAATGTGCCTATTCACATAGACCGATAAATAGGGAAAAGTTCTAGGGGCCGCTGCTTAAATAACCAACAACGTCAGTGTGCGGCCCCTTTGCGGTTTGTTATCTCGATGTCCGCTCCTGGCTGTGGATTCAACCGGTCACAATGGACCGCAATCGACCCATTACAGGCGCTCAAGCCAAATGGAGCTTTTGTCGGGTGGATAACCGCCAAAGGGCGAGCATCGCGGGATTCGCTCGCCCAACCTGGCTATTGCGCAGCAAGCAGGGAGTCTTCGATTTCCTGTGCGACAAGGCTTTGTATCCGCCACATATTTCGGTCCCGAATGCCATGCTCCTCGAGCATTGTCACAGTCCGGAACAGGTATTGGGCCGCCGAGCCCCAGTGCCCGGCTGCGCGAGCCAATACATGGGCAACCTTTTCCATGGGCAACTTTCCGGCATAGGCCATTCCGTCGCGTGCTGCGACAAAAGCTAATGCACGCACTATCCCGGACTCGGTTTTAACCGAAATCCAGCGCGGAATATTGGTTGGTGGGTTTGCGTCTATTTCCCGGACCATCAACAGTCCCAATTGCTTGAAATGGTCTTGCGTTGGAAGCCGGTATGCCAACCCGTTGCAGCTTCCGCCCCGGTCGAGGGCCAACATCAGGGCTGGCAACTCGCGCGTGCCGCGCCAGCGAGTCAGTTTGAGGCAGAACGATCGATGCCAGCCGAAGGCGGTAGCGCTACGGCTCTCCAAAAAATCGAACTCCGGACTCCATATCAGTGAGCCATAAGCAAAGATCCAGAGCTCCTGCGGTTTGTATTCAAACAACAGTGCCTCCACCATCGCATCAAACTCTGCTTCGGTGTGTTCGGTCGTGCCCGGTTCGGGTCCGGGATCGGGCTCAAAACGCTCAACGCGAGCGACGAGTTCTGCAGTCAGGTTTCGTCTTTTGGCGGGCGTGGTTCTCAGGGGTGCCATACCGGCCCTCCCACTATGGATAGAAATTCAAGCTCCTGATCAGAGTTTTTTCAGGAAGCCCAGTAGCAACTCATTGACCTCGGTCGCGCGTTCGCGCTGTATCCAGTGGCCGGCATCTTCGAGGATATGACACCCGCGCAGGCCCGGCAGTGTCTGCGCGAAGGCTTCGATCTGCCGCGGGGCGCCCGGAAACTTCAGCACGGCGTCGCGGCTCCCGGCAATGAACATCGACGGCTGCCGGATAATGCAACCGCGCCAGGGTGCCAGCAGTGCCCATGAGCGCGTCATGTTGCGGTACCAGTTCAAGCCGCCGCGAAATCCGCTGCGGGTGAATTCGCGGGTGTAGTAGGCAATATCCGCAAGGCTTAGCCAGGCTGGCAGGGTTTCGGGTTCGATCATCCCCCCCAGGAAGCCCTGGTCCGGCTGCAGCTGGCCAAACACCGGCCCATCGGGCCCGTCACCCGAGCCATTGAAGTAGATGCGCCGGATCGACGACTCGACGTCCCTTTCCAGCTCGGCCTCGGCCACACCCGGCGTCTGGAAATACTGGATGTAGAAGTCGCTGATACCTCGCGAGGCCAGCGCGCTCAGGAGCTCCACGCGCCCCGGTGGCGAGAAGGGAACGCTCATGCCGACCACTGCGCGGAACAGATCGGGCCGCATCAATGCTGCGCTCCAGGCCACCTGCGCGCCCCAGTCATGGCCGACGATCACGGCTTGCTGTTCGCCGAGTGAGTTGACCAACTCCACCATGTCGCCCACCAGGTGGAGTGTGGTATAGGCGTCGGGTTCGGCCGGCGCATCGGTGCCGCCATAGCCACGCATGTCGGGCGCGACCGCTCTATAGCCGGCGGCCGCCAGCGCAGCAAGCTGGTGGCGCCACGAGTACCACAGCTCCGGGAATCCGTGGCATAGCAAGACCAATGGACCTGAGCCCTGGATGGCGACCTGCATGCGGATGCCGTTGATGTCGAGCATTTCGAGGTGTGGCTCGTTCATGTGTGCTTCCTGCAATTCAAGCGATGGACCCCAGCAACCGCGGCAGATTCGCCGCAGCCTGCTGCCTGCTGACAGAGAGGCGATGCAGCTGTGCCAGTTTCTCGGTGTCGGTTTCCTGCAACCCCCTGACCACCGCCGTCAGAAAGTACAAACGCGACTGCCTGATCCAGCGGGCCAGGCCTTCATGTTCTCCCCAGCGTAGTTGGTTACCCAGGTAGACCGCCCACATTCTGATCCAGTCCGTGGGTACGTGAGGCGGGGGGACCATGGTGCAAAGCGCGTTCATTTGCGCTTGATCGTCCAGGTGGCTTTCCACATAAGCGATCAAGGCTGCGCTGAACAAGGGTTGGCAAGTGCTTACCATCAACAGGTTAATCTTGCCGCCATCGAACACCTTCATTTCAGGCAGTGACGGGATGGCACTGGCGCTGCAGTCAATGTGCAGAGCACCCGGGCTCGTGGCGATGCTGCCCTGCTCAAGCACAATGCGCGTTGGCTCGATCACTCGCACCCGCCCCAGGCGCACAATGTTGTCGATGCGGCGAAGCTCACGTAATTCCGCCTGTGTGACAGTGGCGCAACGGTAAGCAGTGGGTTCCACCGACTTGTCTATGCGCAGGAGCTGGCCCGTCGCCTCAAGCCTGGAGAACAGGTCCGGGATCGAGTCTGCGGTTGTGATGGCCTCAAATTGTGCCGTGAGGCCGCCGATTGTTCGTTCGAAGCTGTCGAGGCCAGGTTGCAGGTTGGCCCGGTCGATCAACCACGGGTCGTTCGGCATGATCCAGCAGATTTTTTCGGGCGCAATACCGTTTTGCAGACACCACAGGCAAGCGTCGATCCCGGTCTTGCCCGATCCCACCACTACGTAGCCAGAGTGTGGGTGCCGGATCTTCGGCAGGTCGTTCAGTGGCACGCATTCCACGCCGGGCTCCACCCTGTACCTGGGCGGGTGAGTCGAGGGAACTGCCGTCTGGGCATGGGTGGCGTCCACCACCTTTTTGTGCACCCGGACCTGATGGTTTGCGCCGCTGACCAGTGAGGTAAAGCGGTGGTCGTCAATGCGGTCGCCGGTGTAGTTGCACATGGGGAAGTAACGGACTCGACCTGACGGCAGAAACTGCTGATTCATCACCTGGTCGAAGTAGCTCACCACCTCAGTGCCGGAGGCTAGCTCATACAAGCCCGAGTTCAGTGGCGCCTGGTCTTTCGTTGCGCTGCCCAGTTCCCGTGAGTTGACGCCATAGAAAGCCGAGGGCTGATGCAATCGGACGAACGAGTAGGCATCATTCCAGTGCCCGCCAGGTCGATCGTGTCGATCCACCATCATGACGCGTGCATTCGTTTCCTTGAGTAGCGTATCGACGAAAGCCATGGCCGTCGCGCCAGCACCAATGATCAGGTAGTCGGTTTCGATCATATTTTCGTCCATATGCTTTCGCCTTTCTGAAGGTTGCTCCCTCTCAAGTTCAGTAGATTAGCTACCTGTACCAAGCCCAATAGAACGAATGCTCCTCACTCAAATAACCGATGGAATTAATGGCTGCGGCCGCAGTGATCATTAGCGCCGGCGGGCATGCTATTGCAGTGAATTCGCGTGAGGGGCCTTCACACATGACGATTTCCCGGTCCTACAGGCAGTACTGGCTGGTAGGCAGCACGTCGATCCTGTCGAAATCGATGAAGCGGCTGCAGCTGTCCGTCATCGCGGCCAGGTTGCGCTGGAATTTCGCTTCGTCGCCCACCGCATCGAAAAAGGCCATGGGATCGGTCATGGCCGCCGGCGGAAAACATTCCTCGACGATGGCATCGATCCGTGGGGCTCCATGCGTCAGTGCCGACACCACCAGGTTTTGCACGTACTGGAAGTTGGCTTGCGTGTCCACGGCCACCGTCGTGTGATGGTTGCGCCAGATGTCCAGCCAGGCCTCGGGGGTCAGGCGTGGAGGGCGGGTCAGCAGGGCCAGTTGGGCAAAGCCGTGGGTACGCTCACCTGGCGTTGCAGGGAAGCGAGTATTGGCGATAGCAACCGACTCGCAGACCAGGTAGGCGGCCATGCGCGCCGTTGCCGCGCTGATCAAGTGATCGAAAGGGCGACGAGCCGGCCCGTTGGCACTGTCCAGCCACAGCGACAGGCTGCCATCGGGCAATGGCCGGTTGTTTTCCTGGCGCAGGCCGGCTGCAGGCAGAACATCGGCATCGGCCAGGTTCAATTGCACATTACGGGCACCGAGTGCCTGCAATTGCCCGGCGACCTCACTGCGCAGGCGATGGGCGAAGGTATCAGGACTGACTTGAGTATCACGCCACAGCAGATAGATGACTTTTTCCATAGCTATCAAACTCCTCGTTGCGGTTGATGGATGGCGCAGCGGTCGTGCTGCCTGGTCCATCCGGATGGCCGAAAATCCCTGGCGTCATAGTCATTCAAGGTCTGCCCTGGGTAATACCTCAAACAGACTATTGACCCGCACTATGAGGGCAATGGCTCCGCCGCTCGACGCCGGGCAGCCCTGGAGAACTGCAGCTAAGCTTTCTTGCGCTGGGGCGGCAGTGGAAGTGTTGCCTTGGGATGGTCCATGTCTGGCAAGGGAGCCCCCCGCCATGAGTGCCGAACAGCGTCATTACAGTCCACCAACCCTCCTGGTGGTCGATGACACGCCCGATAACCTGATGCTGATGACGGATCTGCTCAAGGATCGCTACCGGGTCAAGGCCGCCAATAGCGGTGAAAAGGCTTTGCGCGTACTACAGGGCGACACCCTCCCGGACCTGATCCTGCTTGACGTGATGATGCCCGGGCTGTCCGGCCATGAAGTGGCGCAGCAGCTCAAGCGCGACCCGCGCACCCGTGATATTCCGATCATCTTTCTGACGGCCATGGCCGCGACCGAAGATGAGATCCATGGCCTGGAACTGGGCGCTGTCGACTACATCACCAAACCGATCAGGCCGGCGCTGGTCCTGGCGCGGGTAGATACCCAGCTCAAGCTCAAGGCGGCGGCAGACTTCCTGCGCGATCACAACGACTATCTGGAAAAGGAAGTGGAGCGCCGGACCCGCGAAGTGATTGCGATCCAGGATGTGGCCATCCAGGCCATGGCTTCACTGGCCGAGACTCGCGATAACGAAACCGGCAACCATATCCGGCGGACCCAGCATTACATCAAGGTGCTGGCGGAGCATCTGCGTGATCATCCGCGTTTCAGTCACTTTCTCACCGAGGACACCATCCAGTTATTGTTCAAGTCGGCGCCGCTGCACGACATCGGCAAGATCGGCATTCCCGATCATATCCTCCTCAAGCCGGGACGCTATACCGAGGAAGAATTCGAGATCATGAAAACTCATACAACGCTGGGACGCGACGCCATCCAGCATGCCGAGGATCAGCTCGGCATTCGCGCCGAGTTCCTCAGCCTGGCCAAGGAGATTGCCTACAGTCACCAGGAAAAATGGGACGGCAGTGGGTATCCGCAGGGGCTGGCGGGTGACGACATCCCCGTCAGCGCCCGGTTGATGGCGGTGGCTGACGTCTATGACGCGTTGATCAGCCGTCGGGTCTATAAAGCGGGGATGCCCCACGCGCAGGCCGTCGAGATTATTCGTCAGGGGCGGGGCACGCACTTCGACCCGGACATCTGCGATGCCTTCCTGGTCTGCGTTGAACAGTTCCAGACCATTGCCGAGCGCTTCGCCGATACCGAACAGGACATGGCCGGCCAGCGGGCTGCCCTGGAGCGTATCGGCCAGACTCCGTGAACCCGCTACTGCCCTATATCAGTGTTTTCATCAGGTCCACGAGGACAGGTCATGGCCGGATTGCGCACCCTGCTTGAGCGCCTCGCGCTGTTGCACAAACTGATCCTGGGTTTTTCAGCACTGCTGCTGTTGGTGCTGGTGCTCGGCGTGCAAAGCCTGCGCACCCAGCAATCGCTGAAGCAGGACATGCAGAACCTCTACCTGCAGGAACTGGTCGGCATGGAGCACTTGCAGGAAGCACGTGTGCAATTGCCCCATATGATGCAAGCACTGCAGCGTGCGGTGGGCACCGACAGCGCGCAGATTCGCGTCGAATCCCTGCAGCAACTGCATGCAATCCGCGAAGGCCTGCAGCAGGCCGTGGCCCACGCCAAAGTGACCCTCAGACGCGCGGAGAATCTGGCGCGTCTCTCCGAGTTCGACCTGCTGCAGCAACAGTTGCAGCGTTATAGCGACCAGGCCTTTGTATTGATCGACCAGGGCCAGCAGAGTAGGGCGTTGTTGCTGCTCAATAGCAGTGAGTTCCAGCAACTTGCCCAACAGGCCGACAGCCTTTTGTACGCGATCGCCCAGATCAAGGAAGCCTCGATTCGCGACACGGCCAAGGACATTGCCGAGTTTGCCGAACACAGCACCATGCTGACTTACGTACTGTTGTTCGGTGGCTTGTCGCTGTCGTTGCTGTTGTCCTGGGTCGTCAGCCAGTCGATCCGCAATCCGCTCAACCGGGTGCGAGTGGCGGTAGACCACTTGGCCGCCGGGCAGCTCGATCAACCGATTCCCCACACCGACCTGAACAACGAAACGGGCGATCTGGCGCGGGCCATCGCCAAGCTGCAGACCGAGTCCCAACAACTTGAGCGTCAGCGCTGGATCAAGGCGCATACCGCCCAATTGCAGGTCGATCTGCAGCAGGCAGAAACCCCGGCGGAACTGGCGCAGGTGTTCCTGCAATGCATGGCCAGCCTGCACGGAATCTGCCAGGGGGTGCTGTACAGCGCACAGGAGGACGCCGGCACGCTGCTGTTGATGGGCCGCTATGCCACCGATTCCGAGCGGCCACCCGAGGCGCAAATCATGTTCGGCGATGGCCTGTTGGGGCAGTGCGCGGTGGATCGCCTGCCACGCCAGTTTCAGGCGATGCCGGAGCAATACTGGCGTTTGCGCTCGCCGCTTGGCGAGGTCCCGGCCCGTTGCCTGCTGCTGCAACCCATTGTGCGTGGCGAGCGGCTGCTGGGCGTGCTCGAACTGGCTGGCCTGGAGCCATTGGGCGAGCGTGAATTGCTGCTGTTGCAGGAAGCCACACCACGCCTGGCCGCGGCCATGGCGATTCTGGAGCGCAATCAGGCGGTCAAGACCCTGTTGGCGGAGACCCGGCGCCAGGCCAATGAAATGGCGGAACAGGCGCTGCAACTGGAGCAGCAGGCGCAGGCACTGGAAACCCAGCAATCGGCGTTGCGCGCCACCGAGGCCTGGTATCGCGGGATTATCGAAGCGGCGCCGGACGGCATGCTGGTGGTCGATGCCGAGGGACAAATCCTGCGCACCAATCGCCAACTGGATCAGTTGTTCGGCTATAGCCCCGGTGAGTTGCTCGGCGAGACCATCGATCGCCTGGTGCCGTTGCCCAGTCGCGGGCGTCACGTGGCGCTGCGCAAGGGCTTCATGGCCCACGGCGACACTCGCCAGATGGGGGCCAACCTGGACGACCTGCAAGGCGTGCGCAAAGACGGCAGTCTGTTCTCGGCAGAAATCAGCCTGTCGCATCTGCCGAGTCTGGAGGGGGGCGGAGAATGCGTGTGCGCTTCGGTGCGCGACGTGAGTGAACGCCGTCATCTGCAGGCGGCACTCAAGGCCAGCGAGGCGCAGTTGCGCGCAGTACTCGACAGCAGCCCGGTGGCCATGGTGATCAGGGACGTCGATGGCCGTCCGACCTACTGTAATCCGCAGTTCGACAGCTTGTTCGGGACTCGTCTGGCTGAACTCGAAGGTACGGATCCGGCGCAGTTCTGGATCGACCCGCAGGCACACCAGCGCTTTCTCGCAGCGGCAGCGCAAGGTCCAGTGCTGAACTTCGAGACCACCCTGCAGCGCGTTGGAGGCGAACGCGTCGACGTACTGGTTTCGGCCGTCTCGATGACGCCGGGGGAGCGGGGCATGGGGGCCAATTGGTACTTTGACATCACCGACCGCAAGACCGCCGAGGCCGAGGTGCAGCGCGCACGCGAGGCTGCAGAAGAGGCGACCCGGGCCAAGAGCAACTTCCTGGCCACCATGAGCCACGAGATCCGCACACCGATGAACGCCATCATCGGCATGAGCTACCTGGCATTGCGCACCGAGCTCGACCACCGCCAGCGCAACTACATCGAAAAGGTCCATCGCTCGGCGGAATACCTGTTGGTGATCATCAACGACATCCTCGACTTCTCCAGGATCGAGGCCGGCAAGATGCACCTGGAGCACATTCCCTTCCACCTCGAAGCCGTGCTCGACGGCTTTGCCAGCATGATTGGCCTGAAAGCCGAGGACAAAGGCCTGGAATTGCTGTTCAGCACCGATGCCGAACTGCCGACCGCTTTGATCGGCGATCCGTTGCGTCTTGGCCAGGTGCTGATCAACCTGGGCAACAATGCGACCAAGTTCACCGAGCAGGGCGAGATCGTGCTCGGTGTAGAGCAGCGGAGCTCGGCAGGAGAGCTGGCGCAGTTGCATTTCTGGGTACGTGACACCGGGATCGGCATGAACGCCGAGCAATGCTCGCGCCTGTTTCAACCCTTCAGCCAGGCCGATAGCACCACCACCCGCAAGTACGGTGGCACCGGATTGGGCCTGGCCATCTCCCGGCATCTGGTGGAATTGATGGGCGGGCACATTTGGGTAGAGAGCGAGCCGGGCCATGGTTCCACCTTTCATTTCGAGGTGAGCCTGGGCGTGCAGCGCGACAGACATTTGCGGCGCATGGTGACCGCCGACGAATTGCTGGGCAGCCGTGTGTTGGTGGTCGATGACAACGCCAGCGCGCGCGAGATCCTGTCCAGCATGGCACGCAGTTTTGGCGTGGAGGTGGACGTCGCGCAAAGTGGCCGGGCTGCACTGGCCATGCTGGTGGAGGCCGAAGCGAAGGTGCTGCCCTATGATCTGGTGCTGATGGATTGGCGCATGCCTGGCATGGACGGCGTGGAAACAGTGCGGCAGATGCAGGCCGCCAAACTGGCGCAAACACCATCGGTGATCATGGTCACTGCGTTCGGTCGCGAGGAGGCCCGCGAAGAAGCCAGTCGGCACGGTATTCATTTGCCGGTGGTACTGACCAAACCGGTGACGCCGTCTACGTTGCTTGAGGCGCTGGTCACGGTGCTCGGCAAGATCCCCCAGGCCGATACCTGGGCCAGTGAGCGACTCGGCCAGAGCGCCAGCGCCATGGCCAGCCTGCGTGGCGCGCGACTGCTGTTGGTCGAAGACAATGAGCTGAACCGCGAGCTGGCCTGTGAACTGCTGGAGAGCGCCGGGATCGAGTTGTGCCTGGCCGTTCACGGCGCGCAAGCGCTCGATCAACTGCAGCATGACGCAGACTTCGATGGTGTGTTGATGGACTGCCAGATGCCGGTGATGGACGGTTATACCGCGACCCGCAAGATACGTGAGCAGCCACGCTGGGCGGATCTGCCGGTGATCGCCATGACTGCCGACGCCATGGCGGGGGACCGTGAGCGGGCGCTGGCCTGCGGCATGAACGACCACATCTGCAAACCCTTGAACGTCGACGACATGTTCGCCACGTTGGCCAAGTGGATACATCCGCGAGCTGACCGTGGCGCGGTGTCGGCTGACGTTTCGCCGCTCACCACGGTGCCAGCGGCGAGCCTGCCAGCCAGCCTTCCCGGTATTGATTTGAAAGCGGGCCTGGGCACCTGCATGGGCAAGGTCGAGCTTTATCTGCGCCTGCTGCGCAAGTTTCGCTCCAGCCACCAGGCTTTTTGTGCCGAGTTCCTGGCTGCCCGAGGTCAAGGCGATCCTTCGGCGACGGTCAGGCTGGCCCATACCTTGCGCGGCACGGCGGGCAACATCGGTGCTGTTGAATTGGCGAGTGCAGCCGGCGCGCTGGAGCAGGCGTGTCTGAACGATGGGGCGGGAGATGGGGTGGAGCAGGACCTGGCCGATCGGCTGGTGGAGGTCGAGCGTTGCCTGACACTGGTGCTGGAAGGATTATCGGTGCTCGGCGAACCGACATCGTCCGCAGACTCATCAAGCGCGCCACCGGGCAGCGAATGGCATGCACAATTGGCCCACGTCCGGTCTCTGCTGGCCGAGAGCGACACCCAGGCGCTGACGGCCTTGCTCAAGCTGCAGGGGCTGGCTTCAGACCCGCGGATGACCGAGCAGTTGCTTCGGGTTGTCCGGCAAGCGGAGTGCTTCGATTTCGATCAGGCGCTGGAGTTGCTTGAAAACCTGTCCTGATCATTAAATCGGTGGATAGGCATCGCTCATGCCTGAATGCCGGTCAGGGTTGGGTCAGGTACCAGCGCCAGTCCCGTTCACCGAACTCGGCCATGAATTGCCGGTACTCAGCGCGTTTGACTGCCAGATAGACGCCGAGAAATGCCTTGCCCAAGGCGTCGCGTGCCCAGCTCGATTGTTCCAGCGCCTGCAGTGAAGTCAGCCAGTCGGTGGGCAGCAGCTCCTTGGCCTGAGTGTGGCCGTCGCCTTCAACCGGCTCGCCCGGATCGACGTTTTCACTGATCCCGTGATGAATGCTGGCGAGAATCGCTGCCGCTGCCAGATAAGGGTTGGCGTCGGCGCCGCAGATTCGATGCTCGATGTGCCGTGTACAAGCCGGGCCAGTGGATACACAGAGGCTGGCGGTGCGGCTGTTGATGCTCCAGGTCGACGCGAGTGGCGCGTAGTTATTGGCCTGGAAACGGCGGTAGGAGTTGGCGTTGGGGCAGAACAACAGCAACGAGTCGAGCAGCAGGGCCAGCATGCCGCCCACCGACCGGCGCAGCAGCGCAGTACCGGCCTTGTCTTCACTGGCGTAAAGGTTGTTGCCCTCGGCATCGGCCAGGCTCACATGCAGGTGCATGCCGGTCCCCGCCAGGTGCTCAAAAGGCTTGGCCATGAAACAGGCCTGCAGGCCATGTTTGTGGGCCACGCCTTTAACGATTCGCTTGTAGCGAATGGCCTGGTCCATGGCCGATAGCGCGTCTCGATGCTCAAGGGTGATCTCCATCTGGCATAGCGCGTCTCCATGCTCCGAGGTGATCTCCACCTGGCCGGGGGCGCACTCGGAAATCGCGGTGCGCGCCTTGATATTCTGGGCCATGCACGCGGCATACAAATCCGCCATAAAGGGTTCGATCTGCTCCAGTTCACGCAGGCCGTCGACCTTGGAGCTGCGCCGGCGAGCGACGTCACCGTCGAGTGTCGGTTGTGGCCGACCCTGGCTGTCGCGCGGCTGGTCGAGCAGGTAGAAATCCAGCTCGCAGGCCATCACCGGGTTATAGCCATCGGCCTTGAGTGCATCGATCACCTTGACCAGCAGATGGCGTGGGTCGGCTACCGTGGCCGGCATGCCTTCGGTGGGGTGCATGCAGACTTGCACGGCAGCGGTAGGGATCAGTCGCGTGGGCATACGCATCAGACTGCCCTCCAGTGGGTAGGCGCAGCAATCGATATCGCCCACATCCCGGGTCAGCCCCGAGTCTTCGACATCATCGCCGTTGAGCGTCAGGCCGAGCATGGCACTGGGCAAGGAGCGCCCGCGTTGGTAAACGGTCAACAATTCCTCACGCTGCAGCAGCTCACCGCGAGGCACGCCATTAGCGTCGAGGATGAACAGCTCGAACATTTCAATATCAGGGTTCTGCGCTAGAAAATCCTCGGCTTGCTGCACACTGGCAAATTGCATGGGACTCTCGCTTGCGCCATCGGGCGCACGGGGACCGCCTACGGTTAGCGGCAGGCTGGTCTTCATCGGATTGAGGCCGGCCGTGTTCGGCCAACGAATTCAAATCAACGCGAGGGCTGCATCTGGTGGGCGCGCATGACGGCAATGCCACAGCGCCCAAAAGGCCAGAATGATATGGAGCAGGGGATTTTGACACGGACGGGCTCGCACCTTCGGGAAGGAAGGGCTTAGCTGGCGACGGATCAAGCGCAGGAGCGAAATCATGGCTGCGGATACTCCCACCGTTTGAAGGTGCATTAAATCAGCATTTGTGAACCTTTGGTTATTGCTTGATTAAACAACTGCAGCAATGCGCCGGGGCCGTGTTCTACAGTGAAAACCAGCGGCAGCGCCCCCAATATTTGCTGATCAAATCAAAGCCGGCTCACCTGCAGCACCCAGAAGACTTCTGCATGCCTGATGACTGCTTCTGGCCGATCGGTGCCTGTCGCGAAGGGCAGCGTGCGACGCAAAGCGGCCTATCGCTACACACCATGCAGACAAGCACCAGGGCTCTTAATGAGGCAAAAGCCTGGCTTCAAAGCGCACCTCGATCGCGCCATTGCCTATAAACGCTGACGTCGACCCTCATTACCTCGACAAAGAGATCGATGTAATTGAGGGGGACCAGGTCCCTTTCTGTCTGAAAATGTCCGGAGGGCCGTGAAATCGCTCCTGCCTGGGCGTCGCCAATCCAGAATTGAAGTCATTGGCTGCCGTTCGGTTGGGTACAGGAATCCATCGAGATGAGCGCGCGATTTACCGAGCCACTACGCAGCGCAGGGTCACCAAACAGTGAAGCTGCCCCTCCACAATGACGATCAATCCATTGCAGCTTACGGCTATGCGGGAATCGTGCGCGTTCGGTAATAACTCGAAATTTCAGCTGCGTAAAAACTGTTTTTTGCTCTGCAACGTAGCGTTCGGTAACGAATCGCACCGTGTTGGCGTACCCGCCTGTCCATAAAAGACGTTCTCCAGACAAAAAACTTTCAAGCAGGCCTTAAATTAGGTAATTGGCACGGTATGCGCATACATGCAATCAAGTGATTGTTGAACAATCATGATCGCCCTCACTGCTTCCACCTACCGAGGATACGAACATGCAAAAAGGTCTGATGGGCAAGAAAACCACGCGTAACCTCATCGCCCCGGCGCTGGCCATGCGACCTTCGGTGATGCTGTTCGACGAGCCGACTTCGGCCCTCGACCCGGAACAGGTCGGCGATGTCCTGGCGGTGATCGAGGAACTGGCGCGCGAAGGCATGCCCAGGTTTCTCAAAGACGTACAACTGGCGTGGACGGAGGGAGTGCAACGGTGAGTCAACCCAAGGAAAAAAGCCTGTCGCTGCCGGACCAGGTCGCCATCGAACTGCGCGAAGACATCATTGGCGGGCGCCTGTTGCCAGGCATGCCACTGGTGGAAAGCGAGCTGGTCAACGCCTACAACGCCTCGCGCAACACCGTACGCGAGGCGCTGCACCAGTTGGGTCGCGAAGGCCTGACCAGCTATGTGCGCAACAAAGGCGTGATGGTGCGCCGAATGGGTATCGACGATGTGCGCGACATCTTCAAGGTCCGCCGCACGCTCGAATTGCAGGCGATCGCCGCGAGCAAGCCGTTACGCGAGTACCAGTCCGATCTGATGTTCGATGCCATCGAGGCGGCGCAACTGGCCCAGGATCGCGAGAACTGGCAAGCCTTCGGTACCCACAGCCTGCGTTTTCACCAACACATCGTCGGCCTGATGCGCAGCCCGCTGTTCGACGAATTCTTCACCCACGTGGCAGCCCAGATGCGCCTGGTGTTTTCCAACGCCCCCAGCGAGGAAAGTTTCCAGAAACCCTGGCTTGAACGCGACCGGCATATTCACGACCTGCTGGGCGATGGCCGCAAGAAGGAAGCCGAGGAGGCCATGAGCAGCTATCTCAACGACTCCGAACTCGTGCTGCTGGATATTCTGAGCAGCCGACCAAAACACTGAAGAGAGGATCCATCATGTACAAGGATTATCCAGCGGCCTACCAAGTCAGCAAGGGCGCCGCATTGCAGGTAGACAAAGCGTTCTATGACCGCGTGCGCGAAAGCAAGGAAGGCCGCACGCTGGTCGAGCAATTCGAAGTGCCGATTCGCACCGGCCGCGCCTGGAAGGTGCCGGCGGGGCATGTGTTTCGCGTGACCACGCCTGTGGGGCCACAGGTCGGCGACTTCAACGTGTGGAGCGCCAACGATCCCCGCGAACGCATGTGGGCGGCCCGCACCCGTCAGTTGCAAGGCGCGCATGTCACCACCTACGACCGCTTGTGGTCGAACCTGCCGTTCCTGCGACCGATGGTCACCATCACCGACGACAGCCTGGCCGGCTACGGCATCGACGAACATGGCGGCCGTTTGCACGACCTGCTCGGCACCCGCTGCGATCCTTACGTGAACAAGATGCTCACCGGCGAGGATTTCCATCACCATTGCCACTCCAACCTGACCCGCGCAGTGTTGCCGCACGGCCTGACCGAGTTCGACGTGCACGATGTGTTGAACATTTTCCAGTGCACTGGCCTCAATCACGACGACATGTACTTCATGAAGGCGTGCCCGGCGAAGCAGGGCGACTACCTGGAGTTCTTCGCGGAAATCGACCTGCTCTGCGCGCTGTCCACCTGTCCGGGCGGTGACCTGTCATTGCCGATGTGGGGTCCCGACGCGGAGGATCCGCTGAAGGTTTGCCGTCCGCTCGGCGTGGAAATCTACCGTCTCGACGATTCGCTGCTGGAGGGTTGGAAACAGCCTGAGCGCGCCGCTTATAACGGTAACCACGGCTTGATGATTCCCAAGGCCGAGTGGGAAAAGTAAGGACCGAGTCGATTGACACCCGGGATGTCCGCCTGTCCCGAGTGTGTTCGCAAGCTGTCGGCGGACGAATGTTCATGAAGGCGCGATGTTGGTCGGTGAGAATTCATTGAGCCGTTCCTGTCGATCCAGGGAAACAGCGAGCGATCAGTTCGAAGGTTGACTCCTCTTGTCATGGGGCCTTGGCGCTGTTGATGTTTCAGCAAAATGTGGGGCACACAACATCAAAGGTGAATCGGAAATACGCTCGTATCGTCAAAGGCTGGGTGAAAGCCATTGGCCTTGATCCAGTCGGCACGGCTTAACGGCCGTGATCCGTATGCGTATTTAAAGGACGTGCTCACGCGACTGCCGACGCAGCGGGCGAGTGAGATTACCGAGTTGCTGCCGCATGGATGGGCGCCCGTTTAACCACGCAAGTTCTGTTGGGCGGACGCTTACTGTCCAGGGCCTGGCCAGAAGGTTTTAGAAAATGCGTAGGGGGGGCTTGAAACTGGAAGCAGGCTGCAGCTTCCGTTTCCCAGATGCTGACAGTTCAGTTGGAAGAGTTGTTCAACTGCTGAAGCGCAAGTTGCTTGGCAGCACTGGCTTCGAGGTTTGCACGCTCTTCATCCAGATACCGATAAATGCTTTGGAAGTTGGCGATTTTCTGTTTGATTTCTGCCATCTTCTTTTCAATTAGCTTGGCGCCGTCAGCACAATCGATCAGCTTGTTGCGCTGCGCATCCAGAATCTCGCGTATTTCCCCCAGGGAAAATCCCATGCTTTGCGCGTGCTGGATAAAGTCCAGATCCTGCAGAGTTTGCGCTGTGTAAACGCGATAGTTGTTAGTTCGCCGCAGCGGTGAGATCAGGCCGATTTGCTCGTAGTAACGCAGCGTATGGCGGCTGGCGCCGCTGCGGGCCTCGAGTTCACCGATTTTCATGAAAACACCGCTTGACTATAGAGTTGGGTCGATAGTTTACGCTTGATTTCTCACCTTAACCAGGAGCAGGGAAATGAGCGTGGAGTGCTTTGTAACGGGGGGTACCGGCTTCATCGGTCAACATTTGGTGGCGTACCTGAGTGCAAAAGGTCACACCATTCGGGTGTTGATGCGTCGCCCAGAGCGACTGGCTGCACTGCGGGAGCAAGTCGACAATTTGGGAGGGAGCGCAACCCGGGTATTTGCCGTAGCTGGCGATCTGGAACGGGACAACCTCGGGCTGAGTCTTGCTGACCGAGAAGTGCTGAGGCACGCCAGAGTCATATTCCACCTGGGCGCCCACTTCGCTTGGGGGCTTTCAGTGGAGCATTCTCGTGCGGTGAATGTAGAAGGGGCAAAGCGCGTGGCGCTGTTGGCGGCTGAGCAAAAAAGCCGGTTAGTGATGATCGGCGGCTACATGCTGAAAAATCATGAACATCTGCAACGCATCGGGATTGATCCTCGTTATCCGCAGCTGACGAATTGGCCTGCCGTCTACCGGCATGTCGGTGGTTACGAGGGGAGCAAGCTGGAGGCGCATTTTGCGACCCTGGAGGTCATGTCCGCCAAGGGCGGGGAGATTACCGTTGTCCATCCCGCGACGGTTTGTGGCCACAGCCGCACGGGGCATATCCTTGACGGTCAGCCGCTGGTGGAGCTGATACGCAACCTTGTACAGGGAAAGCTGACTGCAGTGCCCGGTACCGCCGAGCACTGGCTACCACTGGTTACCGTGGATTACCTGGTTGAACTGGTGGCGGTTTGTGCTTTTGATCCTGCCATGGTGGGTCAGGAACTGCTGGCGCTTGATGACCAAACTCCCAACTTGCGAGAACTCCTGGTACAGGTGGCAAAACCCGTTGGCTTAAAGTCTCCCAAGCATTACATTTCGCTGCGATTGCTGAAGTTGCTACTGAGTATTCCTCCCGTCGCGCGTTTTTTGAATACAAAACCCGAAGCCTTGGACTTTATCCAGGCCACTCGTTTTGATACAGCGGCGGTCGAGCAATTTGCCAACAGGCATGGAATAGCCAAACCGGATATACGCCAGTCTTTGCAGCACACTGCAACGTTCGTCAACTCATATTGCATAGCGAAGGGCAAGGCCCGCTGACTTCTCCCTTGGGGGCGACAAAGCCGTTAGCCCCGATTAAATGGCGGCAATGGCGGCAGAGCGCGCGGAAGTCGCTAAGCGATTGCTCATCCCATGTGACGGTGAGGTACTGAATATCCGAACCGTAAGGAGCGGGAGTAGGTACCTTGAAAATGGCCAGCTCTGCTGAAATAGTTGGCATTCGGGTTCAAAAAGGCTTCGATAGATGACTCTGCCGGACGCATACGATAAAAAGCAGGATGAATGAGGTGAGGATTGACAGGCGCATGCAATCAGGTGCGCAACTGGAATGCAGTTTCGCACCTGAAAACTATTGGAGGTTGATTGACACTCCAGAGAGACCTGACGAAATGCCGGATCAATGCAACAACGAGCGGCGCCTCGCATAGGCGAAGTAGATCACCAGGCCAATTGCCAACCACGCCCCAAATACCAGCCAGGTCGTCTGCTTGAGGAAGGTCATCAAGGTTACGCAGAACGCGATGGCGAGCAACGGAACAACGGGCACGCCCGGGCATCTGAATGCGCGAGGGAGATCGGGTCGGGTCTTGCGCAATACGATCACTGCCACCGAGATCAGACTGAATGCGGCCAACGTACCGATATTGATCAGCTCGGCGAGGACGTTCAGCGGAATCAGTGCCGAGATCAGCCCGAAGACTATTCCGACCATCCAGGTGGCGAAAAATGGTGTGCCGAATCGTGGATGAACCCTGGAAAGGCGCTGGGGAAGCAGTCCGTCGCGCGACATTGCGTAGATGATCCTGGTTTGACCGTACGCCATAACCAGAATGACAGTCGTCATGCCAATGATTGCGCCTAAATCAACGAACCCGGCGACCCAGCTTTCACCGGCATGTTGCAACGCCAATGAGACCGGATGATCAACGCCAAGGAATTGGGCATAGGGCACGATGCCGGTCATGATCATTGAAACGGCAACGTACAACACTGCACAAACGGCCAAGGAACCGATAATGCCGATGGGGAGGTCACGCGCCGGGTTTTTCACTTCTTCGGCGGCAGAGGAAACCGCATCGAAACCAATAAAAGCAAAAAAAACCAAGGCCGAAGCACTCAAAATGCCTTGGCCACCGAAGGGCGCGAAAGGTTGCCAGTTAGCCGGCTGAACATGTCGCACACCAACGGCGATGAAGAGCAGCACCACGGCGATCTTGATGATCACCATCACGTTGTTTACGCGCGCGGATTCCTTGATGCCCATGGAAAGCATCCAGGTAATTGCCAGCATAATCACCAGCGCGGGTAGGTTGAACCAGGTTTCCACACCGGGCAAAGAGCCTGGAGCCGCCGTAAGCACAACCGGAAGACTCAGCCCAAATCCGCTCAGCAAGGACTGGAAGTAACCCGACCACCCAACAGACACAGCCGAACTGGCCAGTCCGTATTCGAGCATCAGATCCCAGCCGATCATCCAGGCCACCAACTCTCCCAGCGTCGCGTAGCTGTAGGTGTAAATCGAGCCTGCTACCGGTACAGATGAGGCGAACTCGGCATAACAGAGCGCCGCAAATGCACAGGCCAACGCCGCTAACAGGAATGAAACCATGAGGGCCGGTCCCGCAGTCAATGCGCCGGTTCCGGTCAATACAAAGATGCCCGTCCCCACGATTGCACCGATACCAATCAGGACCAGATCCAGCGGCCCCAGCACTTTTTTCAACCCGGCAGGAGCTCGGGCAGCAGCAATCATTGCGTCCAGGTCTTTTGTTCTGAAAATGCTCAATATTGCCTCCGTTGTTACTTGTTTTTATTGTCAGAGCCAGTGGCTTGGGTGTCGGAAATGACAAGAAATTGTATTTCAGTGCCTCGAAAATTAGCTTTCGAAACGGATCTGTATTTAATTATTTTCAGACGTTAATTATCCAAAATGTGTTCTTTATGTAATTTCCTTTCTAATATTTGTCGTTTCTGGAAATGGATGCTTGATCAAGGACCTGCGGGATGGGGCCAATCGCCCTACCGCGTACTCATTGTTAAAGGGAGAGAACACATGGCGGAAATGGATAAGGTTGATCGTTCAATTCTGGAAATTCTGCAAATGAATGGTCGCCTGACGAACGCCGAGATCGCCACTCGTGTCTGCCTGTCAGCGCCGGCCTGCTGGAAGCGCCTGAAGCGCCTGGAAGAGGAGGTGATTGTCGGGTATCACGCGCACTTGAACCCAAAGACCATGGGGCTGGGACTTTTTGCTTTCATCAGCGTCACCCTCGATAGCCACTCCGAGGACGCCATGGAGCATTTCGAAGCGGGCGTTCTGGCGCTGCCCAACATTATTGCCTGTCACAAAGTGTCGGGGAAATACGACTACCTCTTGCAGGTAGTCGTCAAAGACATGGAGGCATTCCATGAGCTCGCCATGCATCGCATACGTACGCTCGGCAATATCAAGGAAATGTACACCGGGTTTTCGCTCAAGGAGATCAAGCACTGCAATACCTTGCCACTGTAAGTGCCTGGACTTGCCCCTTGTTCAGGACGAGTCACACAATCAATGCCGGGTTTGGCGGGATCTTTGTATCCTCGAACTTGGCGCCGTCGATGTGGGCTGGCATTCTATCTAACGACAAAGCAACGACAGGGACCGTCATCAATGCAATCCAGTTTCAGCAAAGGCGTCATGTTTGCACTCTCCGCCGCGGCACTGAACGCGACGATCGGTGTGCTTAGCAAAGTACTCATGAGTAATGGCTTCACTGCCAGCAGTGTGGCCGTCATCAAGACCCTGCTGGGTTGCCTGCTACTTTCGATCCTGTTGCTTTTCCTCAAGCGCCCGGCGTCTACGGCCAAATGGTCTCAGGCGGCAATCTGCGCCTTCCTTGGCATCTTCGTGCTGTTTCACTTCGAAACGTCCGCCTATCGGCATTACGCTGCGGCAGGTGTAGTGGTGGTGCTGATGGCCAGTGCCTCGATTTCCTCGATCATCCTGGGGCGCATTTTCCTCAAGGATGCCATCACCGCGAACGCGACCGTGGGCGCCGCACTGGCCATCGCCGGGATCGCGGTGATCTTTGGCGCCGACCTGCAACAGGGCTTTACCCTGCAAGGTGCTGCGCTTGCCTCCATGGCCGGCTGCGGTTATGGGGCCTTTTCGGTTGCCATGAAGCAGATGGGCGTGTCCGGGGGGCTGCACCTCACCCGGCAATTGCTGTTTTTTGGCAGCCTGTACCTGCTGATGCCGACTGCGGCCGATGGTTTCGTGATCGGCGAGCTGTCGCCATTGGCGATCGCCGCACTGCTGGCGCTGGCCGCGCTGCCGACCATCCTCGGCTTCTTTTGCACCACCAAGGCCATCGAATATCTCAAGCCATCCCAGGTGCAGGCGCTGGAACTGACCGAGCCGCTGTTCGCCGCGCTGCTGGCGTTTGTGGTGCTCCATGAAGTACCGCGCGAAAGCCTGTTCGCGGGGGCGGCACTGATCATCGTCGGGCTGTGTTTCTCCAATGAGCTGATCCGCTTGGGCAGTAAAGCCCCGACCCCGACGACTGAGTGAGCGATTGACGGGGCCTTTGCTGGCATATTGACTTCAATGCTCCCCGTCACTACCTTGCCGCCCCACTTTAATGGCAGGGCTCGATTTCCCTCGTGCTATCTCAGGATGAGAGCACCGTCGAACGGTGTGATCTTGGAAGGGAATGACCATGCTGGTAATGGATGATCCGGTACAACCCGGTAAGACGGAGCGCTTCGAGGACTGGCTGGGGGAGCCTGAAAACACTGACGTGTAGACTGGGTTACTCGAATTTCCTGTTGGGCGTAAAGCCTGGTCCTGGTACGCCCAACCAGCAGGTATTGATTCAAAGCAACTACCCGGTTACCTGGCGCAATCATTACTACAGCCAGGCCTATGCAGCGATAGACCCGATCGTGCATCACTGCCTCAACTCTAACCTGGCGCTGCTCTGGAACCGGGAGAACTACCGTCGGCCCGCGGAATCGGCGTTCTTCGAAGAAGCCGCGATGCATGGGCTCCAGTTGGGGCTGGCAGCCATTTGCAACGGATTTGACCCGCACCCCTGGCAACCAAGACTGGCAGTGAACGGCCAGAAGCGGTCTCTCGAAAATCATCAGAGTGGCTCCGACAAAATACGGCCAACTTCTGTCGGATCAGTTAGTCGTTCTTAACGTATTACTTGTGTTCAATTAGATTGAGCGTTTCCTTCCAGAATCTCAAACCCATCATCAAGGGGGGCGTATCCAACAACTTTTCTGGTCTTATCAATAGAAAGGCGCTTATACCTGTTGTCTGAGACCCCATGGATAACGTGGAATCCGTTCAGTTCGGCCTCAACGCAATTTCTAAGCAGTGCGACAACATCCTTAAAACTGATAAAAGCAGCTACGTCCCTAGGACTGTGGCTCTCCCCTTGGTGAAACTTGGCTACGTTTGCAATACGGACTGCGATTGTTGTCATGTGACCATCGTTTGCATACATCGAAGCGAGAGCTTCCCCAAACACTTTGCTGACCCCGTAAAGATTGCCTGGTTTAGGTGCCATACATTCATGTATCTGGACATCTTTTGGATAACCTTCAATAGTCTGGGCACTGCTCGCAAATATGAAGCGCTTGCAGCCTTGAGCCCTTGCGGCGAATAGCATGTTGTAGGTCCCCACAATATTCACAGGAAGCAGGGAGGTCATGAAATCGGCGTCTGGGTTAGGGTCAGCAGCTAGATGAATCACGGTATGTATGCCTTCGCAAGCTTCAAGGCAACTGGCTTGATCCCTGATGTCGAGAGAGAAACGTTGTGCCGAGTCCGGAAGTTTTGAAACGTCTATATCGGCTAAACGCAAATCTGACTTATCGCCTTGCGCTGTCCAAAAAGCGCTGCCGATCTGGCCCGCAGCACCTGTGACTAAAATTTTTCGTGTTCTCATTTCAGCATGTCCTTATGGTAAACCTCACTCTAGCCTCCCAGCCTTGTGGACGGTTTACAACCTCCAATAAGGGTGACAAGCATCAATTCTAAAGTCCGCTGCTGGCCGATTGTGGTCCCCAACGAAAGCAGCTATCGGGCCAAGATCAAAACGCTGTCAGCACAACGACTTCTGGTAATAGAGCCGGGTATGTCCCGGTGGATAGTCTGCCAGGCGTCCGAATTCGGAGTAGCCAAGTTTTTGATAAAAACCGGGTACTTGAAAGCTGAAGGTCTCCAGCCAGATACCAGTGCAGTTCTTTTTCTGAGCGATATCTTCGGCCATGCGCATTCGCCGTTCTCCGATACCTTGGCCACGCATCGACTCGGGAACGCTGACAAGATCAATGAGCAGCCAGCGATAGGAGACCTTGCCGTACAGCCCGCCTATAACTTCGTTACTGTCAGGGTCTCGTAGCAACAGGGCAAATGTTTCATGGGCGTCGTCCCCTCCGTTGGCCAGATTATGGGCCGGCAGTGCCCAGGGCAGGATGCCTTCCTGGAATTCACAGGTTCGTTATGTGCTGCGGGCAAGATGAGGGCTTAGTTAACCATCACCTCGTCCAGTGCCTGCTCGAGGGTGCTGACCGTGCGCTCGATATTGTGCAGCTTTTCGAGTCCGAACAGACCGATGCGGAAGGTCTGGAAGTCGGCCGGCTCGTCGCATTGCAACGGCACTCCGGCGGCGATCTGTAGGCCGTGGTTGGCAAATTTCTTACCGCTCTTGATGTCGGCATCATCGGTGTAGCTCACCACTACGCCAGGGGCCTGAAAGCCGGCTGCGGCCACGCTTTTGATGCCTTTGCCGGTCAACATTGCGCGCACCCGATCGCCCAGAACCTGTTGTTCGCCGCGGACCTTGTCGAAACCGTAGGCTTGTGTCTCTTTCATCACTTCGTTAAATCGCGCGAGGGAATCGCTGGGCATGGTCGCATGGTAGGCATGTCCGCCCTGTTCGTAGGCCTGCATGATCTGAAGCCACTTTTTCAGGTCGCAGGCGAAGCTGCTGCTATGCGTCTGTTCGATGCGCTCGAGGGCCAAAGAACTGAGCATCACCAGGGCGCAGCAAGGGGAGGCGCTCCAGCCTTTCTGCGGTGCGCTGATCAGCAGGTCGACTGCGCATTTGTGCATATCAACCCAAAGCGTGCCTGAGGCGATGCAGTCCAGCACGAACAGGCCACCCACCGCATGCACGGCGTCGCCGACGGCCCGCAGGTACTCGTCGGGCAGGATAATCCCTGATGAGGTTTCAACGTGGGGGGCGAAGACAATCTGCGGCCTCGAAGCCTGAATGGCTGCCAGCACTTCGTCCAGAGGGGGTGGGGCGTAGGCAGCCTGGCGACCAGTGTCGACCGGCCGGGCTTTCAGCACCGTGGTGGCCGCCGGGATGTTGCCCATCTCAAGGATCTGGCTCCAGCGATAACTGAACCAGCCGTTGCGTATCACCAGACATTGCTGGTCGGTGGCAAACTGTCGCGCCACCGCTTCCATGCCGAATGTGCCGCTGCCCGGGACCACCGCAACAGCCTGGGCGTTGTAGACCTGTTTCAGGGTCCTGGAAATGTTCTTCATCACGCCTTGAAATGACTGCGACATGTGATTGAGCGAGCGGTCGGTGTAGACCACTGAGTACTCGACCAGCCCCTCGGGATCGATACTGGGATATAGCTTTGACATGGGGTGACTCCTTTGGCAGAGATGTCAGTGGTATCGAACCTGCCCTAAGCCTTGGCAAATGACAAGATTACTCGGGATTGAATTACGACTTCTGTCGAGCGGCTGGAATCATCAGGTCGATTACTGGACGTAGCAATGCTCGCAGGTGGCTGCTGAGTTGCGGGAGGGTGGGCCTTAAAGGTTCCTTGTGTCAGCCCAAATCGGGGCATTGGTTGTTACTTTATTCAAAAACCGACATGTGGATGTCGGTGACAAGTAAGTTGTCGTTTATAGGCATCTCTCGCGTATATGCTACGAAAGTGCACAACATTGATGAACGCAGGCGCAAACTCAAGCGTTTTCCCTATGGCTCCCGCCCTGCAAACCCTCAGCATAGAGACATTGGGTGATGTCGTTTTTGGATCCACTCAAAGTTATGTAATTGGGTATGACCTTTGCAGATTGAATAGGAATAAACCCACCAACTTTTGGATGGGATAATAAAAAGAGCCTTTGCCTGAGGCCATTCACCCGCTTTGTGTGAGGAGATACCGCGATGACGTCGTTCAACTCCGGGGCCCAACCCCAGAACCGTGCGCCTCAATCCATCGGCTTTCTGCTGCTGGACAATTTCACGCTGATTTCTCTGGCGTCCGCTGTAGAACCGCTGCGGATGGCCAACCAGTTGTCCGGTCGCGAGCTGTATCGCTGGACCACCCTCACCGTTGATGGCGGCCAGGTCTGGGCCAGTGATGGCCTGCAAATCACCCCTGACGCCTCCATGCACAAAGCCCCGCCAATGGACACGATCATCGTTTGCGGTGGCGTCGGCATTCAGCGCACCGTTACCCGTGAACACGTATCCTGGTTGCAAAGCCAGGCCCGCAAGGCCTGCCGCCTCGGCGCGGTGTGCACCGGCAGCTGGGCCCTGGCCTGCGCCGGCCTGCTCGATGGTTTCGATTGCAGCGTGCACTGGGAGTGCCTGGCGGCGATGCAGGAAGCTTTCCCGCGGATCGTAATGAGTACCCGTTTGTTCACCCTCGACCGTAACCGCTTCACCAGCTCCGGAGGCACCGCGCCGCTGGACATGATGCTGCACCTGATCAGCCGTGATCACGGGCGTGAACTGTCCGCCGCGATCTCGGAAATGTTTGTCTACGAGCGCATCCGCAACGAGCAGGATCACCAGCGCGTGCCGCTCAAGCACATGCTCGGCACCAATCAACCGAAGTTGCAGGAAATCGTCGCGCTGATGGAGGCCAACCTCGAAGAGCCGATCGACCTGGACGAACTGGCGGTGTATGTCGACGTGTCCCGTCGTCAGCTGGAGCGGCTGTTCCAGAAGTACCTGCACTGTTCGCCGTCGCGTTACTACCTGAAACTGCGTCTGGTCCGTGCGCGCCAGTTGCTCAAGCAAACACCGATGTCGATCATCGAAGTGGCTTCGATCTGTGGCTTCGTGTCCACGCCGCACTTCTCCAAGTGCTACCGCGAATACTTCGGCATTCCGCCGCGTGACGAGCGCGTCGGTTCCAATACCGCGCAGCAGGTGGCGATGATACCGCTGCCGCAAGCATTGGTGCTCTCGCCGTTGGCCGGTTCGATGTCAGCTTTGAGCCAGGCACGTAACGAATCAACTTTTGCCAGCGTTCGTCTATAAGTCTTCATCCCTATCCTGCGAAAGCGTAACGTTCGCAGGATAGGGGGGCGCTTCATTTTAGTGTTGCGCTGAGGCAGGTTTTACTCGACGGCTTTGACCATGTCTTCGATGACCTTTTTAGCGTCGCCGAACACCATCATGGTCTTGTCCAGGTAGAACAGTTCGTTGTCCAGGCCGGCGTAGCCGCTGGCCATCGAGCGCTTGTTGACGATGATGGTCTTGGCCTTGAACGCCTCGAGGATCGGCATGCCGGCAATCGGCGATTTCGGATCGTTCTTCGCCGCCGGGTTGACCACGTCGTTGGCGCCCAGCACCAGTACCACGTCGGCCTGGCCGAACTCGGAGTTGATGTCGTCCATCTCGAACACCTGGTCGTAAGGCACTTCGGCCTCGGCCAGCAACACGTTCATGTGGCCGGGCATACGACCGGCAACCGGGTGGATCGCATACTTCACGGTCACGCCGCGGTGGGTCAGCTTCTCGGTCAGTTCCTTCAGCGCATGCTGTGCCCGGGCTACCGCCAGGCCGTAGCCCGGCACGATGATCACGGTGTCGGCGTTGGTCAGCAGGAAGGTCGCGTCGTCAGCCGAACCGGATTTCACCGGACGGGCTTCTTTCGAGCCCGCCGGGCCGGCCGCATCCGCCGTATTGCCGAAACCGCCGAGCAGTACGTTAAAGAAGGAGCGGTTCATCGCCTTGCACATGATGTACGAGAGGATCGCACCGCTTGAGCCCACCAGCGAACCGGCGATGATCAGCATCGAGTTGTTCAGCGAGAAACCGATACCCGCCGCTGCCCAGCCGGAGTAGCTGTTGAGCATCGACACGACCACTGGCATGTCCGCGCCACCGATCGGGATGATGATCAGCACGCCGAGCACGAAGGCCAGGGCCAGCATCACGGCGAAAGCGGTGTAGTCGCCGGTGAGCATGAAGGTCACGCCCAGGCCCAGTGTGGCCAGGCCCAGCAGCAGGTTCAGCTTGTGCTGGCCACTGAACTGTACCGGTGCACCCTGGAACAGGCGGAACTTGTACTTGCCGGACAGCTTGCCGAACGCAATCACCGACCCGGAGAAGGTGATTGCACCGATGGCGGCACCGAGGAACAGTTCCAGGCGGTTACCGGCCGGGATGGCGTCACCGAGTTGCTTGACGATGCCCAGCGACTGCGGCTCGACCACGGCAGCCACGGCGATGAACACCGCCGCCAGGCCGATCATGCTGTGCATGAAGGCGACCAGCTCGGGCATCTTGGTCATTTCAACGCGTTTGGCCATGATCGAACCGGCAGTGCCGCCGATCAGAAGGCCGACGATCACGTAGACGATGCCGTCATGGGCCAACTCGGAACCCAACTTGTAGATCAGGCCGACCGTGGTGAGGATCGCCAGGCCCATGCCGAGCATGCCGAACAGGTTGCCACGACGCGACGTGGTGGGGTGTGAGAGGCCCTTGAGCGCCTGGATGAAGCAGACCGAGGCGATCAAATACAGGGACGTAACCAGGTTCATGCTCATGCTTGCTGCACCTCAGCCTTGGCTGCTGCGGCTTTGGCTGCCGGAGCTTTTGCCGGAGCCGCTTTTTTCTTGAACATTTCCAGCATGCGCCGGGTCACCAGGAAGCCACCAAACACGTTGACTGCGGCCAGGGCCACGGCCAGGGTGCCCATGGTCTTGCCCAGCGGGGTCACGGTGAGGGCGGCGGCGAGCATGGCGCCGACGATCACAATGGCCGAGATGGCATTGGTGACGGCCATCAGTGGCGTGTGCAGAGCAGGTGTCACGTTCCAGACCACGTGGTACCCGACATAGATAGCCAGCACGAAGATGATCAGGTTGTAGATACCGTCAGAGATCAGCATGTCTTCCATTGTTTTTATCCTCAGCCGTTCTTGCGCACGATCTGGCCGTCGCGGCACATCAGGCACGCGGCGACGATATCGTCTTCAAGGTTGATCACCAGTTGTCCTTCTTTATCGAACAACAGTTTCATGAAGTCCAGCAGGTTGCGGGCGTACAGCGCCGAAGCGTCAGCCGCCACGGCGCTGGCCAGGTTGGTCGGGCCAACGATGGTCACGCCATTTTCGACGACCACCTGATCGGCCACGGTCAGCGGGCAATTGCCGCCCTGGGCGGCCGCGAGGTCGATGACCACCGAGCCCGGTTTCATCTGTGACACGGTTTGCGCGCTGAGCAGTGTCGGTGCCTTGCGGCCGGGAATCAGCGCGGTGGTGATAACGATGTCAGCCTGCTTGGCGCGTTCGTGCACGGCGGCGGCCTGGCGCTGCATCCAGCTGGCCGGCATCGGGCGGGCGTAACCGCCGACACCGACGGCGCATTCACGCTCTTCGTCGGTCTCGTAAGGCACGTCGACGAACTTGGCGCCGAGGGATTCGATCTGCTCTTTTACCGCAGGACGCACGTCCGACGCTTCGATCACCGCCCCCAGGCGTTTCGCCGTAGCGATGGCCTGCAAACCGGCCACGCCAGCACCGAGGATCAGCACGCGGGCCGCTTTCACGGTGCCCGCAGCGGTCATCAGCATCGGCATGAAACGCGGGTAGTAGTGCGCGGCCAGCAACACAGCCTTGTAACCGGCGATGTTGGCTTGCGACGACAGCACATCCAGGCTCTGAGCGCGGGAGGTACGAGGCGCGGCTTCCAGGGCAAAGGCGGTAATGCCGCACTCGGCCATTTTAGCGATGGTTTCATTGCTGAACGGATTGAGCATGCCCACCACTATGGTGCCGCTCTTGATCAGTGCGAGCTCACTGTCGCTGGGGGCGACGACTTTGAGAATCAGCTCTGCACCAAACGCATCGTTGGCGCTGCCAATGCTTGCGCCTGCCGCTTCATAGGCACTGTCGACAACGCTGGCATTAATGCCGGCGCCGCTTTGTACAGTGACCTTATGGCCCTGGCCGATCAGCTTCTTGATGGTTTCCGGGGTTGCAGCAACCCGTGTTTCACCGGTCTGGGTTTCGAGAGGAACACCAATGTGCACGTCAAATCTCCTGCGTGATCTTATTGAGTAAACCCATGCACTGCGGATGAATGGGGACGGCAGGGACGGCCGATCAGCACGATTGCGCCAAATCGGAACGATCAATCATCCGAACACTGGCAAAAGTCGATTCGTTTCGTGCCTGGTCGAGCGCTGTCAGCGGTCTGGTCGATGAATGCTGCGTAGTCGCAAGCGTTGCAGGTTTGCCACTCATTTCAGAGCCGGAACGCTCGTCGCTGGGTGGAACACCAAAGTACTCGCGATAGCATTTGGAAAAGTGGGGTGTGGACACGAAACCGCATACATACGCCAACTCAATGATCGACAATGATGTTTGCTTAAGCAGTTGTCGCGCTCGAATTAGACGTAATCTCAGGTAGTAGCGTGACGGCGTACAGTGAAGGTATTTCTGAAATAGCCGCTCCAGCTGTCGACGTGACAGATCAACGTATTCGGCAAGGTTATCCAGGTCGAGCGGTTCCTCGAGGTTGGCCTCCATCAACGCGACGATCTCCTGCAACTTGGGCTGATGAGTTCCCAGCACATGCCTGAGCGGAACGCGCTGATGGTCCTGTTCGTTGCGTATGCGCTCGTAGACAAACATCTCAGAGATGGCGGCGGATAATTCACGACCATGATCGCGACCGATCAGGTGCAGCATCATGTCCAGCGGCGCTGTTCCCCCGGAGCTTGTGAATCGGTTTCGGTCGAGGGTGAAGAGACTCGCGCTGATGCTGACTCGTGGGAAAGCTTCCTGCATGGCAGCCAAACATTCCCAATGCACGCTGCACTCGTAGCCGTCGAGCAGCCCGGCTTTGGCGAGCGCCCAGCTGCCGGTGCACACACCTCCCAACCGTCTGGATTGACGCGCCAAGGCTTGCAGCCAAGTAATGTGCTCGCGGGTAATCACACTCTGGATTCCAACACCACCGCACACGATTACAGTGTCCGCCACTAATGGATTGTTCCACGAAGCATCCGGAGTGATCGGCACGCCGTCACTGGCCCAGACAGGCTCTCCATCGGGGCTGAACGTATGCCAGCGGTATAGCTCTCGCCCCGACAACTGATTGGCCATGCGCAGTGGCTCTACGGCGGACGCCAGGGAAATCAACGTGAATTTATCCAACAGCAGAAAACCAACGGATTGAGTCGTACCGCCGGACACGGTGGAGTTCGATGACATCGTGGTCATGTCCTCACAAAGAGCGATTACGGCCTGAGACACAGGAGCTTGTAATTCCCCCCAGCCTCGGCGTAGGGAGCATCAGGTTCGGCGCAAATACCTCCTTGGTTTTTATCCCACTGACGTTGCCCTTGCATCCCGCGCAGGCTGACGCGATGTCACAAGACCGATAAAGGAAATCGCCAGCGCCAGGCCAATGGTCGAGCTCACTTCGCTACGGTGTTCCGGGGTGACCATCATCACCGCCAGCGCTGCGCAAATGAACGCGATCACCAGCCAGGTGAGCCACGGGAACAGCCACATGCGAAAGGCCAGTTCGACATTCTGTCGGCGCAGCATCCGACGCATACGCAACTGCGACACTGCAATGGCCAGATACACCAGCAAGGCAATCGCACCGGAGCTGGCCAGCAGGAAGTCAAACAGCCCGGCGGGCATGAAGTAGCTCCACACGGTGATCGCTGCGCCCAGCACGGTGCTGGCGATGACGGCTGCCCGCGGCACGCCTTCGGAGGAGGTCGCCTTCAGCGCCTTCGGCGCATCGCCACGACGGCCCAGCGAGTACAGCATGCGCGAGGCAATGTAGATCGAGGAGTTCATGCAGCTGGCCACGGCGATCAGCACCACCACGTCCACCATGAACTTGGCGTTGGGAATGTTCATGATTTCCAGTGCCCGCTGGTAGGAGCCTACCTGGGCCAGCAGCGGATCGTTCCAGGGCACCACGGAGATGACCACGAAAATCGACAACAGGTAGAACACGCCGATGCGCCAGATCACCGAACGCGTGGCTTTGGCAATGTTCTGCGACGGGTTGTCGGATTCGGCGGCGGCGATGGTGACCGCTTCAGTACCAATGAAGCTGAACATGATGGTGATGAAAGCGCCGACTACCGCCGACAGGCCGTTGGGGGCAAGTCCGCCATGCTCGGCCATCAGTCCGCTCAAGCCGCTGACTTCCCGATCGGGAACCCAGCCCATCAGCACGGCAAAACCCACGCCGATGAAACCGATGATCGCCACCACCTTGGCCATGGCGAACCAGAACTCGAATTCACCGTACTTGGACACGCTGAACAGATTGGTGATCACCAACGCAATGATCGACACCAGGGCGAACAGCCAGGCATCGATCTGGGGAAACCATTGGTTCAACACATGGCCGGCGGCCAGTGCTTCGATAGGGATCACCAGCACCCAGAACCACCAGTAGAGCCAACCGATGGTGAAGCCTGCCCAACGACCTATTGCCTGGTCGGCATAGGTGGAGAACGAGCCGGTGTCCGGGTTGGCCACCGCCATTTCACCGAGCATGCGCATGACCAGAACGACCAGCAGGCCGGAGAATAGGTACGCCAGTAGGACTGCTGGGCCAGCAGCTGCAATGGCATGTCCTGAGCCAACGAATAAACCGGCGCCGATAATCCCGGCGATAGACAGCATTGTTACGTGACGAGGCTTGAAGCCCTGCGCCAATTGGCCACTCGAATCCTTGGAGTTCGGGCTAATCATTGGTTTTTTTTTCTCTGCTGATCGAGATTTAAGCGAATTGATAGGGGCAACGGATCATCATTGTTGCCTGCTGGCCTTCCTGAAAGTGGCACCCTTCAAACGCTGCAGTTCTTATCAAACCCATCTTCGCGATGTGGTTATTTCGATGAAAAGATGCGCCACCTTACCCGGCTTGTCCGACGTTTCAGTTACCTGTTCGCGTCGCCTTCTTGTCTGATATCGACACATGCAAATTTAGCGTTCACGGTGAATACCAATCGGTCATGAAATGGCCAGGCGCAATTATTTTGTTTTGTTGAAGAATCTGCTAGAGCAGCAACGGATGGGGATAGCTTGGAAGGTTTAAGCGGGCGAGAAGGTTTCGGGACCAGGGCCGCGAGATCTCTCTGGGACGAGCGGATTGGATGATTACTGCCTGTCGCGACCGGTTGAAAACGACCCTTTGCAGACATTCATAACAATTAAGCTAAAAGGCCGGCTTTAGCCGGTCGCGGTGAACGAAGCGAACGATTTGAACGCATTGTCAGGCGTATTCAACGGAATGTTCCATTTAAAAATTTTCTGCCTCGGGTGCACGGAAGGCCTTACTGTAGTAGCCGGACTGGTCGAAACAGCAAACCTGCTTCTTGCCGGATGCAAGCATATCGCAGGCATCACCCATTCGTTTTGCGCGCGTCTTAAGTTGCTTGGCTGAAGTAATCCAGTGTATCCAGTCTACTCGTGCGATGGTCGTCGTATTGTTCCAAACTTTACGAGCCTCAGGAGTGGCTGCCAGTGCCTCCTGAAAATCTGGCGGGATGTCAGGCTCGGGTTCCTTCTTCACAGGGATTAGCTCTAGTGTAACGATATCCCCAACGGCCGCGCCTGCGGCTTCGAGTAACTCTCTACTTACCTGCAGCCAATGGCTCAACTGACCATCCGGCTCAAGGGTTGCCTGGAAATGGTGCCCATTGATTGTGCCTTCAACTGTCGTCCTTCCTCGCCTCGGAAGCTGTTCACTCGCGTCTCTTGGCAGTACTACGAACGCCCACGACGTATCATTACCAGGCTTTGCCGGACGAAGAAGCTTTGCTTCGAATCGGGATTTCACATCGATTGTTGTCATTGCAACTCCTCCAACTAATACGCCTGACTACTATTTGGCGACATCACTCAGGCAAATGCAGCCTCTACAAACGCCTCTAGCGCCTTGTCTTCCAGGATTTCGATAGAGAAGTGCCCGAAGCGCTTGGGTAACCAGATAATGCGTGTCCCGGACGGGGATTGCAGGTTCGCGCGGGCCATTGGCTTTCCGTTTTCGTCTTCTGGCTGAACACCGGCGGCTATCAGTTCGTCATAGGCCTTCTCGATGTCCGGCGTCGAATAGCAGTGGCGATAAATCATCCCTTCGCCCGAGGCGTCCAATAGCTCCCTCAGGTTCCCTGCCAACGGCTGTACCAACATGAAACGCTCTTGACCGATCAACGCAATCGCGTAGCGCACATGCAGACCACCTCGTTCCCAGACGAGCGTTTTGGAGATCCTGGCGTTCAGTATCTGTGCGTAGTAAGCACAGGCTTCCTCGAGATCCTTGACCAGTACATCGATGTGACTGAACTTCAGTTCCATTACATGCCTCCTGCTGCCCCGGCGTCCTATTGACCCATGGATGAGCAATGGGTACTGATCTCGAAATTGCTCAATCATAGACCGAGGCCAGCATGCCATTAACCACTCTCTGGCGTTGCGATGATCTTGTCGATGTCGACACCGGCAATTACTACCGTAAAACGCTTGGTTTCACAGTGGCTGACCTCAATGTTCACCTTGAATGAAGCGTTTCACCGGCTTCCCCCTGTAAATGAATACGCAAAAATAATAGTACACAGAGGCAGCCCTTCATTCGCATTTGAGGTGGACGTATGTATTCGACGGTGAAGCCGAACTGGGAACCACCTATCAGGCTCTCTATACTGGCCATCTCTGGATGGTAGTTAGAGTGCAAAATATGCCCGTCACACCCAATCAAAATTCCCCAGTCGTTTTGGTCCTGGCTCAACAAAGCGACTTGGACAATCTTGTAGCCATTCGAATTGAGGCTATGCGCGACAGTCTGGAGCGTGTTGGGCGATTTGATCCAGTGCGTGCGCGCGAGCGGTTTCTTAGCGGTTTTGAAGCCCACAACACACACTACATCGAGGTATCTGGAGAGAGGGTTGGTTTTGTAGTGGTCAAGCATCACCACAATGAACTCTTGCTCGACCACTTGTATGTGAGACCGGCCGCGCAAGGATCAGGGATAGGCTCTGCTGTTCTCACACAGATTTTCAAAGAGGCGGATGCGGCTGCGCTCCCTATTAAAGTTGGTGCTCTCAAAGAAAGCGCTTCGAATCGCTTTTATACCCGCCATGGCTTCCAATTCGTCGAAAGCAGTGAATTCGACAATTATTATGTTCGTCAGAGCGTTCCGCCGGTTGGCCCAGCTTGCTAGCTGGATGTGATGCACCTTGACGTACGTTTTTACACACTCTGGGCCGATTGCTGCCTGTCTCGAAGGGCTGCAAACGATTGTGGATTCAACCGGTCGATGCAACACAACTAAGCTGTCCTTCATGGCGGAACTGCTGTGCGAAGTTCCCCGTTAACGTGCCATCCAGGCACCTTAACGATGGACGACTCAGCGTTTATAACGCAGCGCGTCCACCACTACGCCAAACGCTGAAGAATGCTCACGGCGATTGGGGTAGTAAAGGTGGTAGCCGGCAAAGGGTTGGCACCAATCCTCCAGCACCCGCACAAGGCTACCGTCGGCAAGTTCCCTGGCGACCATATCTTCCGGCAAAAAACCCAAGCCGCAGCCCGCAACGGCAGCGCGCAGGATCGGCACGCTGCTGTTGAACGTCCATTGCCCTTCGACACGCGCCTTGAGTTCGTGACCGTCCTTTTCAAAATCCCATTGCATCAGGCTCCCGTGGGTGGGCAGGCGCAAATTGATGCAATTTTGGGCGGCCAAATCCCTTGGCTCTTGCGGAAACGGCCGCTGTTTGAAGTATTCGGGAGACCCCACTACCGCGATGCGCAACGGGGGGCCGATCGGCACGGCGATCATGTCCTTGGCCACCTGGTCTCCCAGGCGCACGCCTGCGTCGTAACGCTGCGCGACGATGTCGGAGAGGGCGTAGTCGACGGTGATTTCGACCTTGATGTCCGGGTAGTCGGGAAGCACCTTCAACAGCTTGGGCCAAAGAATGTTGTTCGCCGCATGTTCGGAAGCTGAAATCCGCACGTTACCTGCCGGGGTGTCGCGAAACTCGCTGACCGCAGCCAGTTCAAGTTCAATTTCGTCGAAGCGCGGCGCCATGGACTGATACAGCCGTTGACCGGCCTCGGTAGGGGATACGCTGCGCGTGGTCCGGGTCAGCAGGCGAACGCCGAGCCTGGTTTCGAGCGCGCGCATGGTGTGGCTCAGCGCAGACTGCGAGACCCCCAGCTGTGCGGCGGCGCGAGTGAAGCTGCCTTCGCGGGTAATGACCACGAAGGCTTGCAGATCGTTGAGGTTGGCGCGGGACATTGATGAGGGCCTCTCATGCGGAGCGCGGGATTATTCCATGTAATCAGGTTCCGCATGGATGCGCGACCCAAACGAGCCAATCACAGGGTTCTTGCGTAGAACGGCGTCAACTTGCCGAGTGCAGCGTCCACATACTTGGGAACCCAGTAGGTTTCGATGTGCGTTGCGCCGTCGATGATGAACAATTCCTTGTCTTTCGTACCGGTGGCCTTGGGGAACGCGTCCTGGGTCATGTACAGGCTGTCGGCCTTGCTGCCGGCAATCATCAGCAATGGCTGATTGATCAGTTCGATCTGGTTGGTGGCGTCGAAGCGCATCAGATCCAGCAGGCTGCTCGTGGTGTACTTGAAGGTCGAGTCAGGGTGGGCATGGGTCTTCCAGTAGTACTCGTAACCCTGGCGATACAGCTCGAACGGCAGTTTGGCGATTTGCTCGTCGGTGAGGTTGGCATCACCGGAATAGAGCACCGCGCCGCCGGCTGCTTCCTGGGCGCGGGCAGCGGAAGCCTGTTGCAGGCGTTGCTCGATGGTGTCCAGTTGCGAGTCGTTGTAGCCATTGCGACGCACCCGTCCAGAGTTGAACATGCTCACGGTCGCCACCGACTTGAATCGCTTGTCGGTTTGCGCGGCGGCCAACGAGTAGCCACCGCCACCGCAGATGCCGAGCAGGCCCAGGCGCTTGCCGTCGACGCCGGCATACTGAGTGATGAAGTCCGCCATGCCGTGGATATCCTCGATACGGTACGCCGGCTTGTCGATGCTGCGCGGCTGTCCGCCACTTGCGCCTTGATACGCGGCATCGGCGGTGATCGTGATGTAGCCTTGTTCAGCCAGGCGCTGGGCATACAGACCGGCCACTTGCTCTTTCACGCCGCCGTTCGGGTGCGCCACCACCACCGTGGGATAGACCTTCTTCGCATCGTAGTTGGCAGGGGTGTAGACGTTGGCAGCGATGTCCAGGCCATTGAGCTTGTAGCTGACCGGGTGGATGTTGACCTTGCCGGGCTCGTTCTTGGTGATTGCACCGTCGTAAGCCAGGGTGAACGGGTTCTTTTTGTAGTCGGCGGCACCGGCTTCGCCAGCAGACATACCGACCATGGCGGCCATCAGCGAGGCTTTCAGAATGGTGTTTCTCATAAGAGTCTCCGGAGCATTAAAAGGGGGGCGTTTGAAAAACTGTTCTGTAGCCGTCAATCCAGATGCTTTTCGGTCAGGAACCCGGACACCAGGTCCGCGATCTGCACGTTGTTCAAATCCGACATGGGGAAGTGGGTATTGCCCTTGATGCCAATCTCCGGCAAGTGGATCAGCCTCACGTCACCGCCATGCCGGTTGACGGCATCGCGCCATAGCCGGGCCATGGTGAGGCGGGCGCGCCAACTGTCCTGGGCGGGCAGGTCGACGGCCTGCTCCGGGATGTTGTCGCCGTAGAAGATCAGGATCGGAATGCGCGTGAGCGCCATGAACTGATCCATCGGCACCGCTGCGCCTTGCACCGTGTCGAACGCGCTGGGAATCGGCGCGGGGACCTCACCCTGCGCGAAGACAAAGCTGCTGCCCGGCTCGAAAGCCACGATGGCCTTGACCTTGTTGTTCTTGATCGCCGTCAACCAGCCCGGTCCGCCACCCTGCGAGTGAGTGAACAGGATGCCGGGGCCGATTTTGTCGAACACCGCCGACACGCCATCGGAGACCACGTTCATGTCGAACGGCCCGGTGTTCGGCGTCATTGCGCGGAAGAACTGGTCGCGCGTTTGCGCATCCCGGGCAACCTGCACACCTTCGAAATAGTCGGGCCACAGGCCGATGCGGAACTGGTTGAACCAGAGCTGTTCGTCCGGGACAGGCTTGACCGTCGCCTCGACCATGCTGCGTCCGGCATCGCCACGACGCGGCTGGTCGATCAGATACACGCCGAACTGACGACGCAGAAAGATGTTCTGGAAGCCTTCCCGGCCATCCGCGGTGGTTTCCCAGGTCTTGGAAAACTGGCCTGCGCCGTGCCACATGACGATGGGCAGTTTTCGCGCATCGACCGGGATCTGGTAGAAGGTGTAGGCATGGTCGCCGTGGTAAGTCTGGCCGTCTGGCGTCATGGGCTTACGCGGATTGAACGTGCCCGGTGCGGTGGTCATCGTCCCGCCGGCGGCAAAGCTGCCTTGCTCCTGAATCATCAAGGGAGCGGCGGCATTGGCATGGCTTGCACAGGCGGCAAGCACGCTCAGCAGGGTAACGCCCAGCAGGTTTTTTCCAGTCTTCATGTTCAACCTCCCGAGGCAGCAAGTGCCTGTGTCAGGGCCGTGCTTGCACGTTTGGCGGATTGTTCATCACCGTGTTTGGCCAGTACCTCGATGACCTGACGCAATTGCTCTACGCTCAACCCGACCCGCATGCTTGCTCGCATGTGCGAGCGCAACTGCGATTCCACACCCGGCGTTGCGGCCAGCGCGCCGACGGTCGCCAGCTCGCGGCTTTGCCAGTCGAGGTTGTCGCGCTCGAAGATGTCGCCGAACAGGTGGGTTTGCAGGAACTGGTTGATGACCGGGGCGAAATCGAACACCGGCCCTTTGACCGGCCCACCCGAGATACGGGTTTGATTGGCCGTTCCTGCCGCGAGCAAAGCTTCACCGGTTGGGATGGCACGGCCAGGTTCGCTTCCAGGCGCATCCTGGATGCCACGCTGTTTGCGCGCTTGCACCACCGTCATCAGTTCATTCAATGCATTGAGGCTGCGGGGGAAGCCGACATAGGCGTAGAGCTGCACCAGGATTTCCCTGGTCTCGCTGACCGTCAGGCCGGCATCCAGGCCTTGGTTCAACGCAGCGTTGAGCCTGGGCATGTCACTGGTCGCCATGAACGCTGCGATCAGTGGAATGGCCTGCTGCCTGGCCGACAGCGTTTGTGCCGCAGGTTGTGTGTTGGTCATGGGTTGCGATGCCTCGGCTTTCTGAGTGGCAACACCCGACACCAACCCAAGGCCCAGACACAGGGCTATCAGCGCGGGGAGAGGGCTGGTCTTGCGATGTGCGATCGGTGTGTCAGTGGTCATCGTGGAAGGCTCCATCCATTGCTCATCACTGCTTTGGCAGGCGGTGTTCGAGTGAGGTTTGATCTACAACAAACAGCTACATGCCCTGCGCGGGCGATTGACCTTCGTACTGCGCATCCGAAACTTTTTCCGCCCAGGTGACAGCCTTGCCGTCCTCGGCTTCGGCGATTGCGATATGAGTCATTCCGTTGGTGGCCGTCGCGCCGTGCCAGTGACGTGTTTGCGGCGGGACCCAGACAATGTCGCCCGGACGGATTTCCTGACGTGGGGCGCCCTCTTGCTGCACGTAGCCGACCCCGGCGGTGACGATCAGCGTTTGCCCCAGCGGATGGGTATGCCAGGCGGTGCGTGCACCGGGTTCGAAGGTCACGGTGCCACCGCCGATGCGGGCAGGGGAATCACCCTTGAACAGGCCATCAACCCGAACCGTGCCGGTGAAGTTTTCCGCAGCGCCCTTGACGGAGGGCTGTGAGCCGGCGTGGGTGACCCGGATCTCGCTGGAGGCCTGGGCGCTGGTTTCTCCAGCCATGAGGGATAAGGCCACCAATGGGGCGATCAAGGGATTCATCAATGTTGCTCCTAAAGGCGGGTTAGCCAACTGCAAGGCAGCCGCCGTGGGTGTTGAAGGGGATGATGGTTTTCCCGCTGAGGTCGTGGGCCGTCAGGAACGAGCGCACAACGGGAGGCGTGGTTTCACCCCAAATTCCCGCTTTTGATGGTCAGGCTGCACGTCAGTGGTATCGGCTGGGTACAGGACCGCTGGGGAAACAGTAAGCGAGCTAACGGATGAGCACTAGACGGGTAAATCGGCAAGGGTTCATGAGGTTTGTTCATCAATCCGGGCAAGTGCGCCATGTCACTCAACATCGCCGGAGAGCGTTTGTTTAAAGGCGTTTAAGGTTACTTCATGCAAGCTACAAGACCTTGCGCCGTTGCCTACGGCTACGCCAGAATCCGCCGGCTTGTGCGCCTTGGGGGCCATCGGTAACTTGATTCGAGTCACTGCTCATCAGTGATCGGGTTTAGTCGCCTGGTGGTAATTGAAGTCGCACAAGTTCCGTCAGACAGGTATTTCCTCCTGTATTTGATGGTGGCTGTGCGCAGGGCACCTTCGGGTGCGCCGGCTTCTTCAATTCCCCGGTCGACTAACCTGCGTACAGCTACCACCCCTTCGTTTAGTCGCGAAGTGGTGACAGCATCACTCAGGAATTGAAGATCATGTTCAAGGTAACGCCAAACCCACCGGACGCCGATCCGGTCTCCCCACATGAACCCGACTCAACCAGGCTCAACGAAGCCGCCCTCGATTTTCACATCCCCTCGATTGCCGATATAAAAGCCACACCGCGCACCCCCAGCACCTTGTTCACCGTGGACCCGCAGGCGAGTGCCGAAACGTTGATGGTTTATCTGGTCGAAACCCTCGCGTCGGTCGATGTGATGGTGCATCAGTTGGTGGATCACCTGGATGGTGGGTCGCGCAATGCGCTGCTGGGCATTTCCAACAGCGTGATGCTGGCGGAGATCACGGCGAACCGGGTGCTGGATCAAATCGACCGGTAGGAGCGAGCTTGCTCGCGATGCAGGGTAACGATGACGCGGGAATCCAGACTTACCGCGGCGTCCTCTGGTTTTTCGCGAGCAGGCTCGCTCCTACAGGGGCCGGCATGTGATTTGGGAGTGGGAGTGAAAGCAATGGACCCGCCAGGGCGGCGGGTCCGAAGGGGGGATCAAAGTTTCGGCAATTGCCCGATGCGGCCCATCATCTCGGTCACGATCTGCAAGTCCAGCAGGAACTGCTCGGTGGTCTTGAACTCGTTGTCGTTGTGACCGGTGTATTTGACGTCCGGCATGGCCAGGCCGAATTGCACACCGTTGGGCAGTTCATGCACGGACGTGGCGCCGGCGGAGGTGCCGAACTTGTGTTCCATGCCGAGGTTTTCGCTGGCCACCGCGAGCAGGGCCTTGACCCATTCACCCTCGGGGTTGCGGTACATCGGTTCGGCAATCGACAGGTCGAAGGTCGGTGTGATGCTGGTCTTCTTGCTCCAGGCGTCCAGCTTAGCGGCGATTTCGGACTGGAGCACTTGCGGCGTCTTGCCCTTCGGTACGCGCAGGTTGACCGCGAGTTTGAAGGCTTTGTCATCCATCCCGACATAGGTCAGGGAAGTGGTCAGCGGGCCCATGAACGCATCGGCAAAACCGACTCCCAACTTGCCACCCAGGTAGTCCAGCCCCCAGTTGTCGGCGGCGTAGCGGGCGGCGTCCGTGATCTGGTTGTGCTTGAGCGCGACCTTGCCGTCGAGGCCATTGATGAAGTCGAGCATCCTGGCCACCGGGTTGACGCCGGACTCGGGCTCGGAGGAGTGGGCGGACACACCGATGACCGTCAGTTTGACGTCCTTGCCGTCGACCTTGGCGGCGACCTCGAAGTTGCCGCCGTTGCGCTTGGCATATTCGGTGCCGGCCTTTTGCAGGCTGGCGGCCAGTTCGGCGGGCTTGTCGGTCACCAGGGTCGCGACCGATGTCGACGGAATCTGGTTGGTGGCCAGGCCACCGGTCATCGAGGTGATTTCTGCGCCCTTGTCTTGCGCGGCGCGCTTGGCGAAGCTGGCCATGACCGTGCCGTAACCTTTCTCGGCGATCACCACCGGGTAGCCGCCATCCAGCGCCAGGTTGTAGTTGGGCGTCGGGTTGCGTTCAAAGTAGTAGGGAATGGCGTCGCCCGTGGTCTCTTCGGTGGTGTCGACCAGCAGCTTGAAGTTGCGGGCCAGCGGCAGCAGCTCTTCCTTGATGATCTTCATTGCGTAGAGCGCCACCACGATGCCGTTCTTGTCATCCTCGGTGCCGCGGCCATACATGCGATCGCCGATCAGGGTGACCTTGAACGGATCGAGGCGGGTGCCGTCCTGCAGCACCCAGTTTTCCGGCGTCACCGGCACCACATCGGCATGGGCGTGGATGCCCACGACTTCATCGCCGCTGCCTTCGAGGGAGATCTCGTAGACGCGGTTGTCGATGTTGCGAAAGTTCAGGTTGAACGCCTGGGCCAGGCCCTTGATCTTCTCGGCAATCTTGAGGAATTCGGGGTTGTCGTGTTGGGCCACGCCGTCCACGTTCACGGTAGGAATGGCCACCAGCTCCTTCAAGGTTTCGGTGGCCGCGCTGCCGTATTTCACCCGGGCATAGAGGCCAAGCAAACGATGGATTTCGTTTTGCTGCTCAGCGTTAAGCGTCTTGTTGTCGAGGAAGGCGCGGATGGCCGGGCCGAGGTCGTCGGTCTTGGCGATATCGCTCTTGGCCAGGCTTCCCAGGAACTGCCGGAAATCCTTGACCGATGCATCACTGAAGGTCTTGAGGATGATCGCGCTCTGTTGCGGAGTGATGTTGGCGTGGGCAGCGGTGGTGAACGACGAAAGGCTGGCGAGCATCAGGGTGGTCGCAGCCAGGTGCTTGAGGGAAAAATCCATTGCTGGGGGCATTCCTTTGCAGGCGGTTTGTAAGAAATATCTGATCGCTTGATCAGAAACTTTTCAAAACTAACACCACGAGCGTGTGAAACGGGAGCCCCTGAAGTGGGATCTGTCGCACAGAAAGGCAAAAGCGACGCAGAAATGAAAAACCACTCTATCAATGCTTACATTCCGCCATCACCACTTTACAGGTGTTCGGCGTGCCGCCGGATCGGCCCGCATAACGGATGCAATTATCCAGGGATTTCTGGCGAGCCATGTCCAATGTGTCGGCCCAGGCGAGGCCACCTTCGCCGACAGTGGGGAGGGCTTTTGCGTAGCAGGTTGAACCCGTGCTTGGGGCTGAATATTGAGCCGTGGTGGCTTTGCCTGAACATCCCGCTGTCAGTGCCAGGTCGATGGCGAGCAGGGAAAGCAGGATCCATGGCGAGTATTGGCGCGCAGTTTTTCCCGTCATCCCGGTTCCCCTGTAGCAAGAGGCGTATTTGAGATCGTACCTGGCCAGATCAGGGCTGGGGCACACTCTTTCTCTGAGCCTATCCTTGCGGCATCGATCCTGCTGCTCCTTTCGTCTGCTTTCCTGTCTTCAGTCTGGCCGTCCGATAGCCGGACTGAGGTCGCTATAGACCACTGAACATGTTGATGATTACGGCATTGACCAGGTCTATGAAAAAGCCACACACCAGCGGCACGATCAGGAAGGCCTGGTGTGCCGCACCGTACTTTTGCGTCACGGTCGACATGTTGACGATGGCCGTCGCCGTGGAGCCGAGGGCAATCCCGCCGAATCCGGAAGCGATCACGCTGGCTTCGTAATTGCGCCCCATGAAGCGGAAGACCACAAAATACGTATAGGCGACCGTTAGCAGGATTTGCAGGGTCATTGCGCACAGAATGAACATCAACGCGCCGTTGAGTTGCCATAGCTGAAGCCCCATCAGGGCCATGGTCAAGAACATGCCCAGACAGATATCGGAGATCAGCGACAGCCCCAGGCTGGCGCCGCTCCAGGTTTTCAGTCGTTGATCACCCACAAAGGCCAGAACGAGGTGGTGAATGACGATGCCCGCGAACAGGCAGCTGACAAATTTGGGCAGAGTGACGCCGGCATCGACCAGCACCAGGTTGAGCCCGTAACCGGCCATCAGGGTCAGGTTGAGCCACATCCAGGCCCAGAGCACGTCGTAGTAGTCCAGCGCCTTGCCCGGTTGTTGCTCGAGAATGCCGACTTCCAGTTCCGCATCCCTGGACGGCGTCAGTTGATAACGGTGTATCAGCTGGTTGGCGATAGGGCCGCCGATGACGCAAGCGGCAATCAGGCCGACGGTGTTGCTGGCGATGCCCAGTTCGTGGGCGTTACTGATGCCCAGTTTTTCGACGAAAAGCGGTGCCCAGGCCAGGGTGGTGCCCACTCCACCGGTGAGGGAAATGGAGCCCACCATCAAGCCCGCCTTGGGATCAAGCCCAAAAACTTCGGCCACACCCATGCCCAGCGAGTTCTGCAGCAGAATGAACACAGCGGCGAGTAGCAGCAGGATCAGCAGCGGGCGCCCACCCTTGAGCAGTTGGCGCATGTCCGATTTCAAGCCAATGCCGGCAAAGAAATAGAGCAGCAGGGTGTCGCGAACTTGCAGATCGAATTCGATCTGGATATTCAGGCCGAAGTACAGCAAGGACGTCACCGCCGCACAGACGAAGCCGCCAACTACCGATTCGGGGATGCAGTATTGACGCAGAAAGGTGTTGTGCTGGACGAGGGTCTTGCCGAGGAAAAGCAGGAGGATGGCGAGGGTAAAACTCACGAGGCCGTGAACCTGAAAGAGCTGTGAAGTCATTTAAGGCCTACCTAAAAACTGGAAAATCATTATCAGGATTCGCTCGTTCAATGTTTAGACCTGTATCAATGAACGGTCGAAACAGCCTTGCTCGTCCAGATGGCTTCCCAATCATCAGGTTCTGTCTGTGCGCCAGGAGTGAGGACAGCCTAGCCTAAACGGGAAAACCCATCCGGGTTGGCACAGGCTGCCATCACGCTCCCGATGGCCAGTCAGACGGTGACTTCAGCGCTTGATCAGAGAAATCTTCGTTCCCTCGATACTGACCCCCGCCATTAATCCTTGCTGGTCGAAGATGAATGCGTAGGCGTCGTCTTTCAGCGTCGAGCTGGACAGGTTCTTCGCAACCCCTTCATCCACAAACACGACTGTTGGCCCTACACCGATTTCCCAGCCCTTGGTTTTGGCTACATAGTCCACGGCTTTATCGGTCATCAGGAAAACCACATAGCCGTACGACTGGGCGCCGGCCTGCAGCCCCCATGAGCCGCTGACGGAGTTGTAGTAGTTCTCGACTTTCGTGCCCTTCATTAAAACGCCTTCGCCATAGCTGCCGCCGAACACAAGTCCCGCCTTGATGATGTTCGGGAAGACCAGCACCGCCTTGGCTTGGTGCGAGATGGTTTCGGAGAATGGATTGGTCTTGTAGAGCGTCTGCAACGCTTGTCGAGCGTCGGCATTCAGATCCTCGGCGGTGGCCGCTGCGGCATTGTTCAGGAAACCGGCCGATGCCAATGTTGCAATCGCGAGGAAGAACGAGAGGAAGAACCGCATTGATTGAGTCATTTGCGTACTCCGTCGAGGGAGCAGGGGGATGAGAGCAGCGGCAAGTGCCTGTGTCACGCAGGAACCGAACCCACTGAGGTTATCCGGCGCACCCTGAAATGTGTGAATTGCAGGCATCGCTCGTGAATTTGCGCTGCCTTCAGCTGTTATGACCGTTGCGTAATGGACGGGTTCGTTGTCACTACTGCTTCTGGCCGATGGTTTCCCGTTGCACGGGGTTTATCCAGGGTCTGGGCTGAAGTGGGGGGGCTTGTAGCAAGAGGGCTCAATGAAGCCCTCATTGCTAAAGCCAGGTTTTAACTCAGTTCGCCTTTATCGGCACCGTCACGGTTTTGCCGAAGGCCGATTTGATGGTCGCTGTCGGGCTCGGCGACGGGCCACTGCCGGCGGTTGTCACCGCTATGTTCCAGCGCGCGCCTGTAGCCGTAGGCGTCAGGACGGCGGCGCCAAGGTTCACCGTACCGGTTGTGGTGGTGGCAGTCGCCGTGATGGTATTGCCCGTGCCACGCGAGGTGGTGCCGGACAGGACCCAATAGTAGCGGCTGTTGCTGCGGGCGGTGACGGTAGCGCTGGTGACGATCAGGCTCTCATTGACTGCTGCCGAGACCGCTACGGACACCGTCGCCGGTGCCGACTCCGCGTCCTTGGCATCGCTGGCGCTATAGGAAAAGGTCGCGGTGAACGGCGCGGGGACCGTGGCCGGTGGTGTGTAGGTCACGCGCAGACCGTCGGTGCTGACCACGCCCTTGCCGGAGTCCGGTTGCTCCAGGCCCACCACTCTAAGTGGCACGTTACCGTCAGGGTCGGTGTCGTTGGCCAGCACGTTGATGATCACCGGTTGGCCGTTGTTGCTGACGGCGCTGTCGGGGTTGGCGATCGGTTTTTGGTTATCGCCTTCGTTATTGGTACGGGTATCGCCAGTGCGGAAGGTCGGCAACGCGGAGGAATTGACGTAGGTGACGCCGTCCCAGCCGGGCAGGGGAGCTGGCATCAACTGGAACTGGCCGGGGTGCTCGATATCCCAGCGCAGCAACATGGACGTGTCCTCGTGCTGGGTGTTGTGGCAGTGCTCCATGTAAGTCCCGGCGAATTCCCGGAAGCGGATCGCCATTTCCACATCCACCGAGCTGTCGATGCCATCGCCGATGCGATAGACGTCCTTGCGCGCCCATTTCTCCCATTCCGGCGGCGGGTTGCCATCGCGGTGGAGGACGATCCCCTCTTCGAAGTGCACGTGCACCGGGTGGTTCCAGCCATTGCCGCCGCTCTTGATTTTCCACACCTCAAGGGTGCCGTCGCCGGAGAACCCGGCAGGGGTCGGGCCGTTGGCCAGTTGCGGGGCGGCGCTGATGACTCGAGGGTCCATGGGGAAGCCGAATTCACCACCGTCGGTCTTGATCGTCCAGGGTGCTTCGTCGGTGCCGTCGGAGCGGCCGAAGATGAACTCGCGATGCCGCGCCACCTTGAGCTTGGCCTGCACCGCCGGATCGTCACGGTTGAGGGTCAGCGGGATCATGGTCTTGCCGGCCGGTTTGCCCGGTTTGGCGGGTTCGTAGTCGGCGGGGTTCATGCTCACGTCTTGCCCGGCATAAGGCTGGACCACCAGCTGCAGGAACTTGCCCACCGCCGGGTCGCCGCCGTCCCATTCCAGCCCTTTGCTGCCCAGCTTGAGCACCGCCTTGTACGTCCCGGACAGGACATCGGCCAGGCTCAGCAGTGTAGCCTCCGGCCCCTTGCCGTCGTGGTGCTCCATCAGGTTGACGAAGTACAGCTTGTCGCCGGTGTTGATCCCGTTTTTCGCGAAGTTGACGATGATGTCGTAACGCTCGGCGATGCCCATGGTCGGCAGGATGGCGTTGTGGTTCTGCATGTCGCCGTTACCTTCCAGGTCCAGGCTGCCGTCGAACGGCACGGCATATTCCATAAGGTTGCCGTCGTTGGCGATCAAGTGGAACGGCACGCGGCTATAGGACAGGCCGGAACCGGCCGGGCCGGGGAATTCGCCGCCGGTGCCGGTGACTTCACGCACCAGCGCGATCCTGAAGTAGCGCGATACCGAGCCATTGAGGATGCGGAAGCGATAACTGCGCGCCCGCACATTCAGGCGCGGCTGGTACTGCCAGTTGACCAGGAGCTGATCGCCGAGGAAACCGTCGGTGTTGAACGGGTTGAACCACAGCTGGCCAGTGGCGTCCCAGGCCTTGTCGGCAATCATCAGGTTCACATCGTAGTCGCGGTTGCCCCAAGGCAACGCCGAACCGCTGGGCAGGCGCAGGTTGACGCCGTCTTGCAGCGCTTCGTTGCCACGATCCAGGGCGCTGTAGTAATTCATCATCACCGCGTTGCCCTTGTAGACGTTCTGCGCGGTGAAATCGACCATGTGGTCATGGAACCAGTGGGTGCTCATGGTTTCGCGCCAGTCGCCACGGATCTTGATGCTGCCGTTGTTGCACGTCTTGAGGCCCGGAGTGGCATCGTTGACGAACAGGGTTTCGCCCGGGCCGCAGGGGAACGCTGCACGCGGATCCTGAGCGCTGGTGTTGATGGTGTCGTAACCGGCCAGTTGTATCGGCCAGCGATAGTCGTAGTACTGCCCCGGAAAGAAAAACGCACCGGAAAAGCCATCGCTTTCGGCCGGGGAGTGGCCGTTGTGTTCGTGGGTGGTGAGGGTGTGCAGGCCAAACCCCATGTTGGCCGCCGGATCGATCGGCAGGGCGTTGTAGTGGCGCATCAGCGCGGCTTGACCGTAACGCACCATCAACAGTTTTGGCGGAAAGGTGCCGTCGAAGGTCCAGAGCGCCTTGTGGTTCTGAATCGGCATGTTGGGGTGAAAACGGACACTTATGCCTTTGGTGGTGCCCGCAATGACCGGGGTGTTCGAGGTCTGGTTGTAGAGCCCGCCAGGCCCGAACTCACCGACGGCGTAGTTGTGCAACTGTCGGCGGTCGCGCATGCCGCTGTTGATCTGGGCGCCCGCTTGCACGGTCTTGAAGCCGACCTGCGGGAAGAACTCGTTCCAGCGCTGGTGCGACCAGCCTTTTCCTGGCGGACGACCTTCGGCCGGCGAGCCGACCGGATGGCGGTTGAGGAAGGCTTCGATCTGCACTTTCCACGGGTTGCGGTCCAGCACGTTGGAAAACTGCGACGGAAACGGGTACAGCCCCGGCTGGCGCATGAAGGCTTCCAGCGCCGTGGGCGAAGGGCCGCTGCGGGCGATGTTGTTCGGGTCCTGGGTGGGCGCCGGGCCGACGATCGGAACCGGGAAGGTCAGGGGCGGTGCCGGCAGTGTCGGGTCGAGTTTTTCCGTGCCGAATTCTTCGAACAGCAGCAGTTGCTGAGTGTACGGCTGGGCGCCGAACAATGGGCTGGGCTTGCCATTGGTGGGGATTTTGAAGGATGTCTGCAGGGCTGGCGGCAGCACGTTGTCGGCCGTTGGCGTGGTGCGGGTGCCAAAAACACCATTGGGCAGGGCGATGGCGCCCTGGTTGACGGGTGGCATGGCCCGTAAGGCATCCGCCGCGGCATCGAGATCGGCCGGCGGGTTGCTAAACGCCGAGGGGTCCGTCGGTGGTGGCGGGCCGAAATCATCCAGCGGTACGGCGTTGACGGTGGTCAGGGTAAGGAGCATCGCATAGGGCAGTGACCTGCGCAGCAAGGCGATGGAGCTGCATGGTAGTGTCGCGCGTTTCATTTTTCACCCCTTGCGTCATGCCGAAGCTGGCAAGCCCCGCCGTCTCCATGATGTCCGGGACGACAGCTGTTGCGGGTATCAGGGGGTGGTGCAACTAATGAGCCACTACCATGGTGGGAAGAAAAAGTTCAAATTAATTAGCAATTTGTTTCTGAATGTTACAGTTGGGAGTAGGGGGGGAGTGGGGAATATTCCTCAACTTAGGTGGTAAATGCCCGGTTGAGTGGGTGTAGTGCCCCATTTATGGAGAGAGTAGCGGCTGTTTCACCGACCGTTTTTGGTAGAGACAAAGAGACCATTCGAAAAACTGGCCGCTGCTCGAAAAGCAGGACTCCATCCAGGGTGTAGGCTGAAGTGTGGGTTGGGGCTTTTTACCAAACCCCAGAAACGACAAAGCCCTGAATAATCAGGGCTTTGTCGTATAAAGATGGCGGAGGCGATGGGATTCGAACTCATGGACCTGTTACAGTCGACGGTTTTCAAGACCGTTGCCTTAAACCACTCGGCCACACCTCCGTTTGCGTTGCGGGCGCCATAATACCTGAATGAAACACACTGTCAAACTCTCTGCATAGCTTGTTACAGAGCGTCTGTTATGATCTTTGCGACTGAACGTTTCAAACCAACAGGAGTGTCGCCATGCGCGAACAGGATTACGCAGTTAATAACAGCGTGCAGGCTGAGCAGCTAGAGGTTAGCCGCGTCCTGCGCAACACATACGGCTTGCTCGCCCTGACCCTGGCTTTCAGCGGTGTGACAGCCTACGTTGCCCAGCAGATGCATGTTGGCTACCCGAACATTTTCGTGGTGCTGATCGGCTTCTACGGTCTTTTCTTCCTCACCAACAAACTCCGTGATTCGGCCTGGGGCCTGGTATCGGCATTTGCCCTGACCGGTTTCATGGGTTTCCTGCTGGGCCCGATCCTCAACCGTTACCTGGGTATGCAGGGCGGCGCTGAAGTGGTCAGCTCGGCTTTCGCGATGACGGCGCTGGTGTTCGGCGGTCTGTCGGCGTATGTGCTGATTACCCGCAAGGACATGAGCTTCCTCGGCGGTTTCATCACGGCAGGTTTCTTCGTGCTGCTGGGTGCAACGCTGGCGAGCCTGTTCTTCCAGATCAGCGGCCTGCAACTGGCGATCAGCGCAGGTTTCGTGCTGTTCTCCTCGGTCTGCATCCTGTTCCAGACCAGCGCCATCATTCATGGCGGCGAGCGTAACTACATCATGGCCACCATTAGCCTGTATGTATCGATCTACAACCTGTTCGTCAGCCTGTTGCAGCTGTTCGGCATCATGAGCCGTGATGACTGATCCTCGGCCTTGAACTGAAAAACCCGCTCAGGCGGGTTTTTTATTGCCACAAATCCAGGATTACTCCGCAATGACGATGCTGCCATCGGCTTGCTGGCGGTAGATGGTGTAGGGCAGCAACAAGGTATCGAGTGCGCCGGAGATGACCACGTCAATCAGCACAATGGCAGGGGCACTATCATGTACCTGCGCATCGCGGCCTTTTTCCAGGGGCGCATTCAGCGTGCAAAAGTCGTAGGTCACGCCGCTGTAGATTCGCGGTACCGCGCCGCAATAACTCTTGTGGTCCTTGAGGCTTTTTGCGGCCACTTCGTCACCGCGCACAACCGTCTGAATCGTGCCGCAACCCGCAAGCATCATTGCCACGAGTAGCATTGCCTGAGTTTTCATGCCGTCAATCCTTCGCCGGAAACCGTCAATCTACTTCAGGCTGAAACAAATATCACTCACGCCATGGGCGGCAACCGGCGCTTGACCGGGGTTTTCTTGACGATCGCCGTATTGGTTTCAGCGTGGGTGTTGAGGCGGTCGAGCAGGGTGTCCAGTTGTTCCATCGAACGCACATGCAGGCGCGCAATGAAACAGTCGTCGCCGGTCACCTTGTCGCACTCGGTGAATTCGGGAATGGCCATGATTTGCCGTTCCACTTCCTGCAATTGCCCTGGCAGCGGGCGAATACGCACGATGGCCTGGAGTTGATAGCCAAAGCATTTCGGGTCGATTTCAACGGTGTAGCCCTTGAGCACGCCACGCTCTTCCAGGCGACGCAGACGCTCGGCAACACTGGGGGAGGACAGGCCACTGATTTGCGCCAGGGCCTTGAGCGAGCGTCGCGAGTCTTCCATCAGCGCCGTGATCAGCAGCTGGTCGATGTCATCGGTCATGGCGAAACCCTCTGTTAGGCGTTTTTTCAAAATGGCCTTTATAAAAAAGGCAGATCCCGAGTTTAGCCTGCTTTTTGCTCTGGAGTAGCCCCTGGGTGCATTGGCATACTTTGGCCACAAACACAGGAGTCTGATGATGGACAAAACCCTACGCCGCGGTTCGTTCGAAATGACGGCCGCCATGCTGATCTCCGGCACCATCGGCTGGTTCGTGCTGGTGTCCGGGCAACCGGTGCTGGACGTGGTGTTCTGGCGCTGCCTGTTCGGTGCCGGCACCTTACTGCTGATTTGCGCGGCCTTCGGCTTTCTGCGCCCCGGCATTCTGACCCGCACAACGTTCCTGCTTGCGGTGCTCAGCGGTGTAGCGATTGTCGGCAACTGGGTGCTGTTGTTCGCGTCCTATTCCCGGGCGTCAATTGCCATCGGCACTGCCGTCTATAACGTCCAGCCGTTCATGCTGGTCGGGCTGGCGGCGTTGTTCCTCAACGAAAAGATCACCGCGCAGAAACTGACCTGGCTGGGCGTTTCGTTTCTCGGGATGCTGGCGATTGTCAGCGCCCATGGCAGCCAGGGCGAGAGCGGCAGCGATTACCTGATGGGCATTGCCTTGGCCTTGGGCGCGGCGTTTCTCTATGCGATTGCCGCGTTGATCATCAAGCGTTTGACTGGGACCCCGCCGCACTTGATCGCGCTGATCCAGGTCAGCACGGGCGTGTTGTTGCTCGCGCCATTGGCGAATCTTTCCGTATTGCCGCAGGCACCGAGCGCGTGGGCCAGCCTGGTGACGCTGGGCATGGTGCACACTGGTGTGATGTACGTGTTGCTGTACGGCGCGATTCAAAAACTGCCGACGGCGCTGACGGGCGCGTTGTCTTTCATCTACCCGATCGCGGCGATTTTCGTCGACTGGTTTGCTTTCGGCCATCGTCTGGAGCCGCTGCAATGGATCGGTGTCGCGGCAATTCTGCTGGCCGCTGCCGGCATGCAACAAGGCTGGTCACTGAAGTTCCGGCGCACGGTGACGCCGTAACCCGCGACCCAGGCGTCAGATGTTCCAGCGCGACGCGTTACTGGCCAGTCGCTGGCGCATCTCACCGACGTTGGCGGCCAGTTGTTGAGTCAGCAAGCGATACCCGTCCAGCGTGTTGTAGACCGGCGCATCAAGGCTGACAAGCGGCACATCCACGGGCCGATTGAGCCGCTGGGCGGCGCCTGATTTCAACGCCCGGGCCATGCCGATCAATTGCACGCGAATCTGTCGATGCTCGGCTTTCAATGCCGTTTGCAGGAGCGACATCGCCTCGGGGTCATTGGCATCCGGTCGGGTATTGCCGAGGATTTCCAGGGTGCTGACGCACATGCGCAGGTTGCGCTGGAGGGCATCCAGTTCGGTCATGGAAATCTTCACTTCCTTGGACACCGAGGGCATCAGTGAGCGAAGTTGCACCATCGCCGTGCCCCGCAACGATGAACACGGTAATCGCCGACAGCAGCGCGGTGTACCCCCTTGCCGATGGCGTGATACGAGAAAAACCCGCAGACCACCGACATCGCGAAATAGGTCAGCCAGGGCATCCCGAGCCAGGCCTGTTGTGCCACCAACACCAGGCCGTCACCGACGCCCACTCACCGTGGGGCAGGTTGATCCCGGTGGTCAGCAGGATCGTCGCCAGCGACCCGAGTGACACCCGCACCGCATGGATCACCCGGGCATGGCGGTAGCGCCGGTACGGGTCCAGCAACGGACGCAGCAGTCGGCGCAGCAAGGGTGGCAGTCGATGGGCTCTGGATGTACTCAGGCTGACTCTCCTCAGAAGATGTAGTCGGTGGTCAGGAAGCTCGAACTGCGGCCGCTGATGATCTCGCTGATCAGGTCCTTGTTGGTCTCCTGGAACTTGGTGGCCACCAGGGTGCGGATCGAAAACACCCGCAGTGCGTCATGTACCGACAAGGTGCCTTCGGCCGAGTTCTTGCGACCATTGAAGGGATAGGTGTCCGGCCCGCGCTGGCACTGGGCATTGAGGTTGATGCGCCCGACCTGATTGGCGAAAGTGTCCACCAGCCGGCCGACCGCCACCGGGTTGGTGCCGAAGATGCTCAACTGCTGTCCGAAATCCGACTCCAGCACGTAGTCGATCACGGTATCCAGATGACGGTACGGCACGATGGGGATGACGGGGCCGAATTGTTCTTCCTGATAAACCCGCATCTGTGGCGTGACCGGGTACAGCACCGCCGGGTAGAAGAACGACGCACGAGCCTCGCCGCCATTGGGGTTGACCACCTTGGCGCCCTTGCTCTCGGCGTCCGCCACCAGTGCATGCAGATAGTCGACCTTGCCCGATTCCGGCAGTGGCGTCAGGGCTACGCCAGTTTCCCAGGGCATGCCGGGCTTGAGGTTGGCGAGCCTGGCATTGAATTTGTCGATGAAGGACTCGACCACATCTTCGTGGACAAACAGGATCTTCAGCGCGGTGCAGCGCTGGCCATTGAACGACAGCGAGCCGGTCACCGCTTCACTGACCGCATTGTCCAGATCCACTTCCGGCAGGACGATGCCCGGGTTTTTCGCATCCAGGCCCAGTGCCGCGCGCAAGCGGTGTGGTTTGGGATGGAGTTTTTTCAGGTCACTGGCGGCCTTGTTGGTGCCGATGAAGGCAAAGATGTCGATCTTGCCGCTGGCCATCAGCGCACTGACCGTCTCGCGGCCGCTGCCGTAGATGACATTGATCACCCCGGTCGGGAAGCTGTCGCGGAAGGCTTCCAGCAGCGGGCGAATCAGCAGCACGCCGAGCTTGGCCGGCTTGAACACCACGGTGTTGCCCATGATCAGCGCGGGGATCAGCGTGGTGAAGGTTTCGTTTAACGGATAGTTGTAAGGCCCCATGCACAGGGCCACGCCCATCGGCACGCGACGGATCTGGCCGAGGGTGTCCTGTTCCAGTTCGAAACGGCTGGAGCGGCGGTCGAGTTCTTTCAGCGCATTGATGGTGTCGACGATGTAGTCGCAGGTGCGGTCGAACTCCTTTTCCGAGTCCTTGAGGTTCTTGCCGATTTCCCACATCAGCAACTTGACCACGGCGTCGCGCTGCTCGCGCATGCGCCCGAGGAAGGTTTCGACGTGCTGGATGCGTTCGGCCACGCGCATGGTCGGCCACAGACCCTGGCCGCGGTCGTAGGCACGGACCGCGGCGTCGAGGGCGGTCAACGCGGTGTCGGCATCCAGCAGCGGCGTGCTGCCGAGGATCACCTGTTCGTCGCCATTCGGGCCTGCCAGGTACACCGGGCTGCGGACCTGGGCCAGCGGCCCGTCCCAGGTTCTGAGTTGGCCATCGACCAGGTACTCGCGCTGCTCGGTCTGGCCGTCAAGGCGGTACTTTTCCGGGATGTCGGCGGGGCTTGGGAACAGGTTCTGGAGAATATTGGCTGTGGTCATGTCGCTACCCCTCTGGATTGGCTGATGCACTGATGAATCGTTTTAGCAGACCTCAGCAACGCTTGTCATGACTCATCTCAGCGTTTTGCCGCACGGCGTGATGTCCGGGGACTTATCGGGCCTTGCGTCATGGCCTCAGAAGCGCCCCTTGTTGGCCCCCAATGCCCTCAACCCGCCCACGCGGGGTGCCTTAATGTTGACTCTCCTTGATCACAACAAAAAAAAGCTGCACCCGGCTGGCCGGGCAGCCAATGAGAGAACAGCCATGCGGGCAAGCCGATTAACTGAAAAGCCTAGCCTTTGTTTGGCCATGGTGGGGTGCGTCTTTGCGGCATTGCTGGCGGGGTGCGGCGATCCGACAAGCCCCCATTGCCACAGGTTCCAGGCCTCTGACGCCACACAAACCCTCGTACTCCGGTTAAACTCCATGCTCTTTTTCAAGGAGTTCATATGAGCCATTACCAGTCGGGCATTCTCGCCACCCCTGTTCCGCCTCAAGCCCGTCATATGTTCTTCGCCCTCGAGTCCGTTGCGGCACTGCCGGCCGCGCTCGACAACTTGATGCAACTGGTGGACGGGAAATCGGCTGTCGTCGGCTTCGGTGAATCCCTGGTCAAGGCACTGGATGGGCAGATCGATGGCCTGCGAACCTTTCCGGCGTTGACCGGTGTGGGCGTCGACAATCCGTCGACCCAACACGCGCTCTGGTGCTGGCTGCACGGTGAAGACCGTGGTGAGTTGCTCAACCGCAGCAACGCCATCGAAGCGGCAGTGGCCCCGGCGTTGCGTCTGGTGCAGATGAACGAAACCTTCCGCCACATGACCGGGCATGACCTGACCGGCTTCGAAGATGGCACCGAGAACCCCCACGACGCAGCCGCCGTGACCGCCGCCCTGGTGGGTGAGGGCGCGGATGGCACGGTGGGTGGCAGCTTTGCCGCGATCCAGCAGTGGCAGCATGACTTGAAAGGTTTCCATGGGCTGTCGGCGGATGAAAAAGACAACATCATGGGCCGTCGCTTGAGCGATAACGAAGAGATCGACGACGCGCCGGTTTCCGCCCACGTCAAACGCACCGCCCAGGAAAGCTTTGCGCCCGAGGCCTTCGTGGTGCGCCGCTCGATGCCGTGGATCGAAGGCGACCGCGCCGGCCTGATGTTCCTGGCCTTCGGTTTTTCCCTCGATGCCTTCGAAGCCCAACTGCGCCGCATGAGTGGCCTGGAAGACGGCGTCACCGATGGTTTGTACCGCATCAGCCGTCCGATCACCGGTGGCTACTACTGGTGCCCGCCACTCAAGGACGGTCGACTGGACCTGCGCGCATTGCGCGTCGGCTGAGCCGCAAGGAGTGCCTATGAACCTGGTGCGCTGGGGCATGATCGGTTGTGGCAGTGTTCAATGAACACCCGGTCGAGCTGCACATCGATGAACACCTCAGCCTGAACATCGAGCATCACGCCCACATTCAGTGGCACCACGTATTGGGCATGAATGCGTATATTCGCGGCGAGGCGCAGCACCCGGCCTAGCCGAGCAGGCGCTGAAGACCGATTGGGTGATGGAGCAGATCCTCAAGCGGCGCTGAATCCTCAGGTCACACTTAACCCCCTGTGGGAGCGGGCTTGCTCGCGAAAGCGGAGTGTCAGTCACCATCAGCGTTGACTGACAGGATGCCTTCGCGAGCAAGCCCGCTCCCACATTTGTTCTTGCTTCGCACTTCTAACCTTATGCGCATTCGGTATTTCTCAAGCGTGTCATAACCTCTCTAAGATCACGTCATAACTCGTTATAACAAGTGATCTGCCATGACCGATAACGTTCTATCCCTGAGCAGCGTCCCGTTGCACACCCAGCTGCGAGACGTGCTGCGCGCCCGCATCCTCGATGGCGAATACCCGCAAGACAGCCAGATGCCTTCCGAAAGCGAGCTTGGCGCGTTGTTCAGCGTCAGCCGCATCACCGTGCGCCAAGCCTTGGGCGACCTGCAAAAGGAAGGGCTGATCTTCAAGATCCACGGCAAGGGCACCTTCGTCGCCAAGCCGAAAACCTTCCAGAACGTCAGCACCCTGCAAGGCCTGGCCGAGTCCATGACCGGTCGCGGCTATGAGGTGATCAACCGTCTGCGCAGCTTCAAATTCATTGCCGCCAACAAGCTCGTTGCCGAGCGTTTGCAGGTCGCCGAAGGCGAGGTCGTGGCGCAGATCAAACGGGTGCGCCTGATCAATCGCGAGCCGATTTCCCTGGAAATCACTTACCTGCCCAAGGCCGTTGGCGAGCGCCTGGAAAAAGCCGACCTGGTCACCCGCGACATTTTCCAGATCCTGGAAAACGACTGCGGCCTGGCCCTGGGGCACGCCGACCTGGCCATCGATGCGGTGCTGGCCGACAGCGACCTGACTCGGGCTCTGGGCGTCGAACCCGGCTCGCCGATCATGCGCATCGAACGCTTGACCCACGATGTCGACGGTTGGCCGCTTGACTTCGAACACCTTTTCTACCGTGGCGATGCCTTCCAGTACCGCCTGCGGATCGACCGGCAAAAAGGGGAGCAGGCATGACGCGCAGCACGTTGGAGCAGGAATACGACATCGTTGTTATCGGCGGCGGCACCGCCGGCCCCATGGCGGCGATCAAGGCCAAGGAACGCAACCGCGACCTGCGGGTATTGTTGATCGACAAGGCCAACGTCAAGCGCAGCGGCGCGATCAGCATGGGTATGGACGGCCTGAACAACGCGATCATTCCCGGTCACTCGACGCCGGAGCAGTACACCAAGGAAATCACCATCGCCAACGACGGCATCGTCAATCAGGCCGCGGTGTACGCCTATGCCACCCACAGCTTCGAGACCCTCTCACAACTGGACCGCTGGGGGGTGAAATTCGAGAAGGACGAAACCGGCGACTACGCGGTGAAGAAGGTTCACCACATGGGCGCTTATGTGTTGCCGATGCCGGAAGGGCACGACATCAAGAAAGTCCTCTATCGGCAGTTGAAACGGGCGCGGGTGAGCATCACCAATCGCCTGGTCTGCACCCGATTGCTGACGGATGAAGAGGGCGCGGTCAACGGCGTGATGGGCTTCGATTGCCGTACGGCTGACTTCCATGTGATCAAGGCCAAGGCGGTGATCCTCGCCTGCGGTGCGGCCGGACGCCTGGGGTTGCCGTCTTCGGGCTATCTGATGGGCACCTACGAAAACCCGACCAATGCCGGCGACGGCTATTCGATGGCCTACCACGCCGGGGCCGAGTTGGCGAACCTGGAATGCTTCCAGATCAATCCGCTGATCAAGGACTACAACGGCCCGGCCTGCGCCTACGTCACCGGCCCCTTGGGTGGCTACACCGCCAACAACAAGGGCGAACGCTTCATCGAGTGCGACTACTGGAGCGGGCAGATGATGTGGGAGTTCCATCAGGAGCTGGAAAGCGGCAATGGCCCGGTGTTCCTCAAGCTCGATCACCTGGCCGAGGAAACCATCCAGAACATCGAAGAGATCCTGCACAGTAACGAGCGTCCGAGTCGCGGCCAGTTCCACGCCAATCGCGGCACCGACTACCGCACGCAGATGGTCGAAATGCACATTTCCGAGATCGGTTTTTGCAGCGGGCATTCGGCGTCGGGGGTGTGGGTCAGCGAGAAGGCCGAGACCTCGGTCAAGGGCTTGTATTCGGCGGGGGACATGGCTGCCGTGCCGCATAACTACATGCTCGGCGCGTTCACCTATGGCTGGTTCGCCGGCCACAACGCGGCGGACTTTGTCGCCGGGCGCGAGTTTTCAGCGCTGGATGCCCGGCAGATCGAAACCGAAAAACAACGGGTCTACGCACCGCTGGATCGCGAGTACGGCCTGCCACCGGCCCAGGTCGAATACAAGCTGCGACGCTTCGTCAACGACTACCTGCAACCGCCGAAAGTGACCAAGAAGATGCAGATCGGCCTGCAACGCTTCAGCGACATCCAGCGCGACCTCGACCAGATCAAGGCCCACAACGCCCACGAGCTGATGCGCGCCATGGAAGTCAGCATGATCCGCGACTGCGCCGAAATGGCCGCCCGCGCTTCATTGTTCCGCGCCGAAAGCCGCTGGGGGCTTTACCACCATCGCGTCGATCACCCACAACGCAACGACCGCGACTGGTTCTGCCATTGCCACCTGAAGAAAGACGAAAACGGTTTGATGAGCAGTTTCAAGAAAGCCGTCGAGCCTTACATCATTCCGCTCGATGCCGACGAGATGCAGGCCTACGACCGGTTGCGGGTCGGTGCCGATGCGGCTTGAGCATCACCCAAGAGAGAGACCGTGAAATGGCCTATCAAGCCCAGGAAATCTTCTTCCGTTCCAACGCCCCCGTCACCGTCGACGAGGACAAATGCATCGCCCACAAAGGCTGCACCGTGTGCGTCGATGTTTGCCCGATGGACCTGCTGGCGATCAACCCGGCCACGCAAAAGGCCTACATGGCCTTCGATGAATGCTGGTACTGCATGCCCTGTGAAAAGGATTGCCCGACCGGGGCGGTGAAAGTAGACATCCCGTACCTGCTGCGCTGAAACACTGACCATGTGGGAGCGGCGGTGCGACGATTCGACTTGCTCGCGAAGAGGCCGGCACAGCTGGCATCTCCATTGACTGAACGGACGCATTCGCGAGCAAGCCCGCTCCCACAGGGATCGAGGCCAGACGCAAGTCCTGCGTACACCAGAAAAACCTGTGGGAGCGGGCTTGCCCGCGAAGAGGCCAGCACAGACAACCCAAAACGCCATCCGGCAACAACCGGACGCCTGATTCAAAACACCCCTCGTTTCCCACCGCGCCCTGATCGTGGCGGAGACGAACATCCAATAAATGATTCGAGGGGAAATACTCATGATGTTGCGCGCAGCTTTGGCCGGTCTGGTACTGGCTTCATTCACCCTGTCGGCCTCGGCCGAAACCATCCGCATTGCCATCGGCACCCAGGACACCACCATCAACTGCGCCGCCGGCGGATTGTTGATTCGCGAACTCGGGTTGCTGGACAAATACCTGCCCCACGATGGCCCCTACAAAGACGCCCAATACGAGGTGCAGTGGAAAAACTTCACCAGCGGCGCCCCCCTGACCAACGAGATGGTGGCCGGCAAACTCGACTTCGGTGCCATGGCCGACTTCCCCGGTGCGTTCAACGGCGTGGCGTTCGAAACGGCGAGCAAGCACAGCCTGTTCATCAGCGTGCTGTCGGGCAGCATCAAGGGCAGCGGCAACGGCATCGTGGTGCCAAGCGCATCGGGCGTGCAGTCGCTGGTAGAGCTCAAGGGCAAGACCATTTCCGTGCCGTTCGCTTCCACCGCCCATGGCATGCTGCTGCGCGCCGTCGCGGCCCAGGGCTGGGACCCGCTCAAGGACGTGAACATCATCGCCCAGCCGCCGGAAGTCGCCGGCTCCGCGTTGCAGGCCGGCAAGATCGATGCCCATGCCGACTTCGTGCCCTTCGCCGAACTGTTCCCGAGCCGTGGTTTCGCCCGCAAGATTTATGACGGTTCCCAAGCCAACGCGCCGACCTTCCACGGTGCGCTGGTCGATCAGGCCTATGCGAAGAAGTACCCGGAAATCGTCGTCGCTTACCTGCGGGCGAGTATCGAAGCCAACCAGTTGCTGGCGGCTGAGCCGGAGAAATACAGCGAGTTGATCGCCAAGGTCACCGGGGTCGATACCGAGGTCAATTACCTGTTCCATGGCCCCCTCGGTGTGCAGACCCGCGACCTGAGCTGGAAGCCGGAATACCGTCAGGCCGTGGGTACCGCCATCGATACCCTCAAGTTGTTGAAGAAGGCCGATCGCGGTCTGGATCTCAACACCTTCATCGACGACCAATACATCCGCGCCGCCTTCAAGGCCTCGAACCTGGACTACAACGCGCAACTGGCCAGTTACGGGCAGGCGCCGCTCAAAGCCGTCGATGCCGCTAGCGGCCAAGCCATCACCGACTTCAGCCACGTGGCGGAAATCTGGGTACGCGGCGAGCCGAAAGTCCGCCAGTACGCCTCGGCGCAAGCGGCGTTTGCCGCGCTGGCCAGCCTCAAGCAGGAAGGCAGGAGCATCCGCGCGGTGTACGCCCAGGCCAGCGACAGCGGGATCAAGTTGCTGGCGGATCAGGCGTGGTTTGCCACCGATGGCAAAGGGCAGCTGAGCGCGTTCCTGCTCAAAGGCCAGGCCCAACAGTTCGCCACGGCCCAGGGCGGCAAGGTCCTCGACTTTACCGATGCCACTGCGCAGGCCGTGGCTGTTCGCTAATCCCAAGCACCCCTCGGGCAAATGTGGGAGCGGGCTTGCTCGCGAATGCGGTTCAACATTCAAAATCTGAGTTGACTGAAACACCGCTTTCGCGAGCAAGTCGGATCGCCGTACCGCCGCTCCCACAGGGTCCAGGGTTCAGAGGAATAATTGTGTACCGATCCTATTCACGCTGGATCCCCAGAGCCGCATCCTTGCTGCTCTGCCTCCTATTCTGGCAACTCGCCGCCAGCCACCACTGGAACCTCGGCCTGGTGACCTTCGCCAACGTCCCGACACCCGTGGCGGTCATTGAAGCCGCCCTCGGCCTCGGCGACTCGGGCAAACTCGCGCAGCACCTGGGCAGCAGCCTCGGCCGGGTATTCGCCGGTTACCTCGCGGCGCTGATCATCGGCGTGGCCTTGGGTCTGGCCATCGGCCGCTCGAAATGGGCCGAAGATCTGTTGCTGCCGCCCCTGGAAGTGCTGCGGCCGATCCCGGCGGTGGCATGGATTCCCCTGGCGATCCTGATGTTTCCCTCCTCGGAGCTGTCGATGGTGTTCATCACCTTCACCGGCGCACTGTTCCCGATCCTGCTCAACACCGTGCACGGCGTCGAAGGCGTCGACCCACGGCTGATCGCCTCGGCGAAAAGCCTCGGGGCAGGGCGCCGGGCAATCCTGCTGGAGGTCGTTCTGCCGGGCGCAGCGCCCAGCATCATCACCGGCCTGGCCATCGGCATGGGCACCTCGTGGTTCTGCCTGGTGACGGCGGAAATGATCTCCGGCCAATTCGGCATCGGCTATTACACCTGGGAGTCCTACACCATCCAGAACTACGCCGACATCGTGGTCGGCATGTTGCTGATCGGCGTGCTCGGAATGGGCAGCAGCCTGTTGATCAAGCGTCTGGGCGGGTTGTTCACGCCTTGGCATCGACCGCGAGGAAAAGCCTGATGAGCGTTTTTCAACACCTGGAAGGGCGTATCGATATTCGCGGGCTGTCGATCAGCCTGGGCGAGGGCGACACTGCTTTCGAAGCTGTGCAGGGACTCGACTGCCAGATCGAGCCGGGGCAGTTCGTATGCATTCTCGGGCCGTCCGGTTGCGGCAAATCGACCTTGCTCGGCGCCCTGGCCGGCCACCTGCAACCGCGCACCGGCACGCTGAATGTCGATGGCGCGCCGGTGTCGGGCCCATCGCCACAACGCGGCATGGTGTTCCAGCAGCACACGCTGTTTCCGTGGCGCACGGTGCGCGACAACGTGGCGTTCGGTTTGAAAATGCAAGGCATCGGCAAAGCCGAGAGGCACAAGGCGGCGGATGAAATCCTCGCCCTGGTGGGCCTCGAAGGTTTTGCCGGGCGTTGGCCCGACCAGCTCTCCGGCGGCATGCAGCAACGGGTGGAAATCGCCCGGGTGCTGGTCAACCGTCCGCGCCTGTTGCTGATGGACGAACCCTTCGGTGCCCTCGATGCCCTGACCCGATTGAACATGCAAGAACTGCTGCTGGACATCTGGACGCGCATCCGCACCACCGTGGTGTTTGTCACCCATGACATCGACGAAGCGCTGTTCCTCGCCGATCGCCTGCTGGTCATGAGCTCGCGCCCCGGGCGAATCATCGAAGACCTGCGCCTGGACTTCCCCCGGCCGCGCAGCACGGAACTGGTGACCCGCCCTGAATTCTCGCACCTCAAGCGCCATTGCCTCGAACTCCTGCGGCACGAAGACGGTCGGCAACTGCCGCGCCTGAACCCGCTCGGACTTCCCCCTGAAAACAAACTGCCGCGATTTGCCCTATGACCTCACTATTCGATGTAACCGATAACGACGACATTCTTGCCCTGCAACCGCGCCTGACCGATGACGACCCCGGTGTACGCCGGATCGCGCTGATCGAACTGGCCGATCTCGAGGAGCCGGACGGCCTGCTGTGGTTGATCGATCGACTGGCCGAAGACCCGATTGCAGAGGTTCGCGCCGAAGCCGCACGCCTGCTGGAAGCCTGGGAGGACGAGCCGGTGGTCGAAGCGTTGTGCCAGGCCCTGACGGATTCATCCCCGGCGGTGCAGGTGGCTGCTGCACAAAGTCTCAGCCTGCTCAAGAGTGAAGCGGCGGGCCGGGTCATCCTGCCGTGGACCGGGCACGCCGACAGCGGCGTACGCATTGCCGCGTTCAGGGCGTTGCGCGAGTTGCGTTGCCCCGATGCCGCCGCTGCGGCGGCCCGGGCACTGGACGATGAAAGCGCCAGCGTGCGCCGTGAGGCGGTGGGCGTGCTCGGCTGGCTCAAGCAACTCGATGCCTTGCCGGCACTGGCGCGACTGGCCAGCACGGACCCGGACACTGAAGTTCGGCGTGCCGCCACCGGGGCCTTGGGCCTTGCGTCTGACGCACAGGTGCTGCCGGCCCTGCGCCAGGCCTTGCGCGACGACGCCTGGCAAGTCCGCGAAGAAGCCGCCACCACCCTGGGCAAGGTCGGCCACCTCGACGCCGGCCCGGCCCTGATCGACGCCTTGGGCGACGATTACTGGCAAGTGCGCCTGCGCGCCACCCGCAGCCTCGGTCGCTTGCGTTTTGTACCTGCGCTCCAAGCGCTGATCGACACCCTCAGCCACCGTATCAGCAACCTGCGCAAGGAAGCCGCGTTGGCCCTGGGCGAATTGAACGACCCACGGGCCATTGCGGCATTGCAGCACGCACAAGACGACGGCGACCCTGAAGTGCGCAAGGCCGTGCGCATTGCCTTGAGCCAACTGCAATGAACCCGCTGGCGATTGGCAATTCCCGCCGCAAACAGCAGTTGCGCCTGAACTGGCCGGATGGGCGCGAACAGGTGTTCGAGCACGCCGAACTGCGTCGGCAGTGTCCGTGCTCGCAATGCCGGGCGTTTCGGTTGCGGGGGATGGTACCGTTGGTGGATGAGCGGGTTCAGGTGATCGAATTGCACTCGCAGGGGTATGGACTGCAGCTGGTGTTCAGTGACGGGCATGAGCGGGGGATTTATCCGTGGGCTTATCTTGCTGGGCTTACCGACTGAATCGAACTCCATTCCTTATCGGGAGTTGTCGCGGTCTGCGGCAGCTCCCCCGTGTGCGCTTCCAGTTGCTTATGTTGCGAATACAGGTTCAGTAACGGCTCGGATAAACGCATCGTCCACAGTCTTTACGCCATACCGATGCATGAACTCACTACCATTGGCAAAGCGATTGAAGCGTTGCTGGCTAATCATATAAAAATAATCACAATGGTTAATTACCTCATCAACATTGTGCGATGAAACCAGAATAGCGGCGCCCTCCCTGGCGGCGCCGTGAAGGCATTGCCAAATATAGCGACGAAATTCTGGATCTACGCCGGCAGTAGGTTCATCGAGAATCACAAAGTCTGCAGAAATTGAAAGAAGAGACAGAGTAAAGAACCAGCGTGTCTCTCCGTAGCTGCATAGCGATGATTTTTTGTTCCAGATATCTTGGTATCGGTCAACTATCGCAGGGCTCCACGCGCTTAGTTTTTTTAAGGTCTTTTCTTGTGTCATAGGTTCGCTTGATGACAGCGCAGTCACCATTTTAAAAATGTCACGCATGCGCAGTGGTGGGGGAGTGGAGATGATTTGAGAAAGGTATAGAAAGTGATTGAAGTCGTTTTTTATGAAGCCGGATTTTGTTTTCTTAAGGTCACAGACGATATCGAAAAAAGTTGTTTTTCCAGATCCATTGGGCCCCAGAATGCCGACAATGTCACCTTGAGCAACCTCAAGAGATGCCTGGGTCAAGAGGGGCTTGTCCGTATAGGAGAAGTCAATGCTCTGCGCCGTGAATTTTTTCATCAGTATCGACTCCATACGGGATTGATTCTTAGGTGTTTGAAGGTTTTGTGCAGTACTGAAATAAATAAAATAATTATTGCTGTCGTGATGAGTTTGTTGGATTCAAGACCTTGTTCCATTATCTGGCTTGCAAGTGTCAGTGGGTTTGCGAGGTTCAAAGTGTCGGTGATGGGGTTTGATCTGCTGGCACTCATTACTCCGAGAATCAGCATGCAGAACGAAAAAATGGAAAGCAAAGTGTTCGAGTTCTGAAAGTTGATCGGTAATAATGAGAATACAGCCCCGATCGCGCAAAACATGATAAAGCAGATGTAAAAGCGTGGTGTGATATTCAGTAGTTCATTGAGATCGTAGTTTCCGAATGGTAATTTGGTCGTTAAGTAAAAGGTTGCGCAATAAGATATCGATATTAGCGAGTAGGCAATGAAGTGCGATAAAAGAAAAATCAGTTTCGATTCCTTGGAGTAAATAAATGATCGGGTGAATCCACTTTCCCTTCTTCCGATTATGTAAAAGGCGAATCCGAATAATGCGACACTTGAAGAGATGTAGGCATAAAACCATGCTGAAATCGTAATGTAATTGCTCGAAAAATAGTTGGGGTCTTGCCTGGTTATTGCAAAAAAATAGAACATCGCACAAGGTGATATCATGATCCAGAACAAGGCGATGGGTTCTTTTAATTGTTCTTTTATGAATATGGACGTTAGGGAGAAAACTCTGGGCAGAATATTTTTAGTCATGATTGGTTTCTCTATGGGAATGGAACCATTGTTTCTTTTCTTTCATTGTATATTTCGAAGCGAAAGGAGCTTGAATAATCGTTGATTAAGTTTATGTCTGCTGAATTATTCATGTGCATAAATAATGATGGCGAAGTGAATTTGCAGAATGTGTAGTTGGCTCCATCTATTTTGGTTGTTTTTATATAGAGGTATCCTTCGAGGTTTTTGTTTCTCAAGCATTTAATTAGGTTTTCAGTATCCAATTTGCAGGGTGGGCTTTTGTTGTGTGAAGTATGTGGATAGTAATTTAATTGCGATGTGATTTCTTCGAACGTTTTATAGTGATTGCACTTTACGAAGTGGCGGATATAGGAGTCCTTAAGAGAGTCCGGGTTGCCGTGTAAAACGCTGAATAAATTCATGAATCGAAATGTTTGCCATAGCTCTAGAATAGACTTGTTCAATGCTTCTGCTCGATTTTCTGAGTAAGACATTCCTGCGCAGTAGTGAACATTTCTATCTGGGTCATTGTTTCCATAAACGGTTAACAAGCAAACTCCTGGGAAATTTTCATCAGAAATGTCAATTGTTAATAGTTGTCCTGATTTTATAAGTGCATTGTATAGACCATATGAGGGGAGTGTTTTTATTGTGGTTAATATCTCGGCCGGTTTGATCGTTCCTGTACATTGCTTGGTTAGCCAGAATCGAGTGAGAAATTGGCGTTCTAGTGATTCTTTAATTGAACCAAGAACGGCGAGTTCGGGATTCCAGTGAAAGCTGCATCCACAAGTGTCACGGCTTGGATAGATGTTGTCGTCGTCGCTGTTATGGTGGGTCAGAGAGATACATACAGTCGGAATTGAGCAGCATGAAAAATCAGAAATGCGTATGGCTGAATTCATGTCGAGTTTGCGATTTGCAAGGTTTGATAAGTCTATGTTTTTCATGGCAGTTTGACTGAAAGCTATAATGAATTTCTCGGCCTCTTTTGGCGTGAGAGAATTCTCTAATGTCGAAATGCTGTCGGGTAATATTTCTAAATAGAAGTGACGCCTCTCGAAGTATTCACCTAGAGCTGTTTTTATTGATGTTGAACTTGTGCCAATTCCTGAGCCTATTGAATTCCATTGATCACCAATCTCCGTGCAAAAAGGGAAGTCGAAAATACATGGGGGTTGGCACCACATTTCCGCAGGTAGTGAGGGATCATTGCTGTAACTTGAAATTTTCAATTTAGCCTCCTATCAAGTGTACGCATGCAGGAAAAAATAGAGTTGGGTTTAACCCCATGGCCTTGCATAGCATGTTGTCGGTGTATCCAGACCATTGACGACTTTTGAGGTTTAATTGTTTGCATTGGAGATCAACTAGCATATACATTGATCCGGTTTCCATTAGTGCTAGCCTGTATCCGCGATAACGATACTTGAATAACGTTTTCGGCATATACATTACATAAATTATAGCTATTCCAGGGGTGCCAACTTTGCTCCCCTTGGGCAAAATGGCTTCTTTTATTAGGCTGACGTCGGAACTGTCCTGTAATATTTCAAATTTTCTTGAATGTGGCAGTAGGTGTAAGATTTTTTCAGGGTGCGGCCATGTGTTTTTAGGTGATAGGGAGCAGCAGAATACCTCTACTGAATATAGTGCTCCTGCACTAGGGTATCCTCTTTTGTAAGTGTTTTCGCCAATTCTTAATAGTGGGCTGATTAATTGTTTTATTGACTTGAATGTTATGTCTCGATCGTCGAAAAAGTCGCATGATTGATTTCGATGCAAAGGGCTTGTAGGCTCTAGTGCTTCGAGTGTCACCCCTTTCGTAGTGATATCCATATCGGGATATAATTGCAGTTCGTTACCTGTTAGATCTGAAAGTAGCTGTGGTGGAAGGTTGTGCAGTAAGGAAATGTTTTGAACGCAGTCATGGATGGTGAAGTTGCCTTTGTTGTGGAATTCCAAGGTGTCCTCGATGACTTTCTGATCGAGGAATTTCAGATAGTAATCATGTGGAATATTTTTCATATTTAGATCTCAGGCAGGTACAGGAATGCCAGTGAGGGCTCAATTCTTCCGTAATCAGCCCGCTGTTTAAATCTACAGTCATTGATGAAAGAGAGTTGTCTTGGTATCTGAAGCCTTGATTATGCTCCGTATGGAGTTTTATTTTTTTTGTCAGAGCACCTAATGCAAGATTTCTCTGCAATAAGCTTAGGTTTGGCGCAGGTATCGTAATGTTTCGGTCAACACAAAAATTCAACAAGGCAGACCAGGAATTTCGACTTTCGTTGAATTTTTCATAATTCAATTGCCTTTCTACAAGGCAAAAATGGCAGGGGTTTCCAATGCTTGGGATGTATGGTTGACTTATACGAAAAACATCTCCGCTTAAGTACGCTATTGAGATGGCACTGCTCGGAGACGAGTCTGCTAAACAAAAGTATAGATCTTTAAGTTTTGAGTAGTTGTATTGCATGCAAATTATTTTAATTAGAAGTGCATTGCCTCTGGCTCGGTCAATTAAGGAGTCTATATCGTTCACTATTTCGTGATCGAATTTTACCTCTTGATCAATGATCGCTTCGAATTCTTCTCGGTTGCTCCAGTCATGTGCTATTAATACTTTTTTGAAGTATATCTCCGATGGTTGATTTTTTAGTCCAATGGCGAAATTCAAGAACGAATAAGTTTCTTTTAGTGGTAGTTTCTGGGCGGATACCACCTTGTCGAATAGTGCTTTTGATATTTTTGGTGATTGTTGTTTTTTTAGCTCTTGCAGTACGATTAATAGTTTTTTTGAATCGGTTTTCGATGCTCCATCGGTAGATATTATTAGTGATTCATTTGGTAGGTTTATAATGTCAAATTCTGAAAATATCAGTTGCATTTATCTCATCCTAAAGGACCTTTCACTTTGAAAGATCCTTTTAACTTTGAAAGTTGGCAGAGAGTTTTACTATCTGTTTCAACTACATACCTCTACAGCCACCGGTGCCACCACCGCCAGTGCCTCCTGCACCGCCACAGCCACCATTTCCCCCACCACTACCACCGCTGCATCCGCCACCCCCACCACATCCACCGCTGCCCCCGCAACCTCCTGCACTTCCGGAGCCACCAGCGACTTGCGGATTGAGGCTCGATCCAACATCATTTCTAAAATTGAATAGCACTGTTCCAAGTTCGTTGTTTTTCATTTTGTTTTTACTCGTTGTATTTGCCACTTGATATTAAGTGGTGCTGCAAGGATTAGTTGATTTTAGTGTTGGGTGCAAGTGAGAGGATTTTGTGATGTAGGGGTGTTCCTACATCTTTTTAAGATGCGTCCTACATGATATTAGGAGCCTTGGCGGTTTGGTTTTGTTTTAGTGTGGATGGTTTACAGCGCGGGACTGTGGAATTCCTTTTTGAATCTGTATTTTAGTTTTTGGCAAGTAGAAATGATCTTGCTGCGTTGAGTAAAATATTTCTGTAGGAGTAAATGTGCGTTTTGTACTTTTTTATTGATTTTTATTTTTTTCAGATGCTAATTTTTTTAGAAAGGCGACGAACGGTAGACCTTGTTTCTCGATCGTCCGTTTTGTTCGAGTAAGGAGTGCGGGGTTTTACGTCTGCGGGTTATCGAGCGGCACGCTCAGGGGGATGACCTGCAACAGGTGTTTAGCAATGGGCATGAACGGGGATTTATCCGTGGGCACGGGCGTACCTGGTACAACTCACACCCGAAACCGCCCCAATCTGATGTGTGCGAGCCTGCTCGCGAAAGCGGAGGGTCAGCCAATGAAGTATCGACCGATATACCGCTTTCGCGGACAGCGGCTCAAGGTCTCGATTCTCGGTCGAGGAGAACTCGAAGTCTGCCGAGGGGGATTGAAGCTCGCTACGCACTTAAATGAGGACGCAAGTATAGGTCTCAAGGAGGATTACTTATGATCTCAATTGCCGATCGCTTATCACCTTATACCGAAGCGCTGAGCGTCTCGTCTTTTCGCAAGTTGCTCATTGGACAGAGTCTCTCGATGGCCGGCGACGCTATTTGTCTGGCCGCGCTGCCAATAGCGCTTATACGGACCGGTTTCGGAGCAGAAGTATTCGGTTTTGTTATGGCGGCAGTCGGGGTAGGAACCGTGATCGGGGCCTTGGTCGGAGGTTTGCTGGCGGATCGAAAGTCGCCGAAGCAAGTACTGATTTACACCGACACGACGAGGGGTTTTGCGCAACTGGCCGCAGTGGCACTGATCGTCTCCGGTACGCCTTGGTGGTACCTGGTCTTTGCCTACATGATATTTGGTATCGGCATTGGGGTTTCCCGTCCGTGCGCTCAGGTACTGCTCGTCAATTTGCTGCCCAAGCAAGCACTGGTGGCAGGCAATGGTGCGATGAACTTTGTCGACAACCTGGTCGCTGTGCTGTTTCCCGCGACGCTGGGTGTATTCATCATTTTCTGGGATCCGGTCTGGGGCATATTGATCGATGGTCTGACATTCTTCTGCGCCGCCATTTACACGGCGATGTTGCCTAATGTGGAGCCCCATGAGTTCGAGGAGGAGTTCTCGATCCGAGAAGCGGTCAATGGCATTGCCATCGTTACCGGCAACTCCAAGCTTTTGCTGGGCTTCGCGGCCACCCTCGTGGTGAACGTATTGTGTTTCCCGATTTTCCTGGTCGTCGCTCCCTATGCCATCAGCGATCGATTCAATGAAGAAATGTGGGGTGTGTGTCTGGCCGCCTCGGGATTCGGCGCGTGCATTGGATCAATCATCACGGTACTCGCTTCCGGCCATGCACGACTGATGGGGCTTGCCGTGACCTGTGGATTATTCCTGGCTGGCGCAATGGCTCTCCTCGGCATGGGAAGCGCACCCTGGATGGCAATACTGGGGGCGACCTTCGTGGGCATCGTCGAAGCGTCCTGGTTGACGGGATGGGCCACCGCGATGCAGACACTGTCTCCCGAGAAGGACCTCGGTAAAGTGGTGGCAGTCGATACGTTTTTTACCAGTGGCCTGCACCCCTTTATTTATCTTGGAAGCGGAATCGTCGGCGGGCTGATTGGTTACTCCCAGACCCTTTCCCTCACGGCAATCCTCAGTGCAGTGGGTACCCTGTTCATTGTTTTGGCGGCCTTTACGCTCATGCCAAGGAGTGCTCAAAATGATCAAGTGCAATAACGTGCAAGAGCAGGCCCAAGATCTTTCAGCCCTGATTTTTCAACGTTGGCAGGAGCTTTTGGTGACGGGAGACTTTGTGCTTGGCGAGGAAGTCACGAGGTTCGAAGCATGGATGTCCGAGCGTTGCAACAGGGCTCATGCCATTTCCCTCAATTCAGGCACCGACGCTTTGCTTCTGGCGATGCGGGCTCTCGGAATAGGGCCCGGCGATGAAGTCATCACCTGTGCAAACACCTTCGTCGCGACGGTGGGGGCAATAGTTGCCGCTGGCGCCACACCCGTTCTGGCAGATGTGGGCGATGATGAACTCATAAATGCCGATACCATCGAGCCTCTCATGAATGCCCGGACGAAAGCAGTCATACCGGTTTACCTGCGCGGCCGTCCAATGAATATCGACGCGATAATCGACTTGTGCCGTTCTCGCCATGTGGCGGTAATCGAAGACTGCGCCCAGGCTATCGGCACTACCCTTGACGGGCATCAAGTGGGCACTCGTGGCGATGCATCAGCCTTTTCCATGCATCCACTGAAGACACTCGGTGGCTTGGGAGATGGTGGGGTTCTGGTGACGACCCATCCGAAGATTGCCGAATATGCCAGGAGGGCACGTAATCACGGGTTGGAAACGCGCAATGAATCAGTGTTGTTCGGAATCAATTCGCGCCTCGATTCGTTGCAGGCGTCAGCCCTCAACATCAAGGCCCAGTATTTAGACCAATGGTTGAAGCGGCGACGGGAAATCGCTGCTTTCTATGATCAGGCCCTTAGCGAGACAGCGACGGCGGTAGACCTTGGTGGTGGCAAGCCCGGTGGGTCTTACTATCACTATGTGGTGCAGTCGAAGCACCGAGACAGGTTACAAAGCTACCTGGCCGAAAATGATATCCAAGCGGCTGTTCATTATCCGACACCTATTCATTGGCAAGAAGCTTGGTTGAAGAGCCAAGCTCAGGTTGTTTTGCCCAATACCGAGCGCTTGTCCCGAGAAATGCTCACTCTTCCTTGCCACCATCATTTGACAGACAGTGACGTTGAAAAAATCGTAGGCGCGATTAAGCGCTTTGAGCTGATGGAAAACCAGTGACCTGGAGCGGTTCTTCGAAGCGCTGGATCAGGCGTTGGAGCTACTGCGATGTACTTGCCTGCCGGTGCCGTCACGGCGCTGGAAGATTTGGCGGGTTGATGCGCAGGTTCGGGTGATCGAACTGAACCCGCAAGGGTATGGCCTGCAACTGGTCTTCAGCGATGGGCATGAGCGGGGGGGGGTTATCCGTGGGCCTACCTGGCACAACTCACCCCTGTAGGAGCGAGCCTGCTCGCGATAGCGGACTGACATTTGACTGTGCTGGCCTTATCGCGAGCAATCGAGCGTCGACCGGCTGCTCCTACAAGTCCTTGCCAGGAAAAAGCCAAAAGAGTACAAGTGTACTCCATGACGACTCTGACTCCCCGCCGTACCGCCATCCTGACCTTTATCCGCGATCGCATCGCCGAGCACGGTCAGCCTCCGAGCCTCGCTGAAATCAGCGAGGCGTTCGGTTTCGCCTCCCGCAGCGTGGCGCGCAAGCATGTGCTGGCGCTGACCGAAGCCGGGTTTATCGAGGTCAACCCGCATCAGGCCCGGGGCATTCGCCTGCTCGGGCAGCCGCCGCGTCCCGAGTTGCTGGACATCCCGGTACTCGGCCGGGTGGCGGCCGGTGCGCCGATCGGTGTCGATGCGCAAATCCATAGCCGCTTGCTGCTCGATCCGTCGATCTTCTCGCGGGTGCCGGACTACATGTTGCGGGTGCTGGGTGATTCGATGATCGAGGACGGCATTCTCGACGGCGACCTGGTGGGCGTGCACCGCAGCCCCGAGGCCGTTAATGGCCAGATCGTCGTGGCGCGGCTCGACGGCGAAGTCACCATCAAGCGCTTTGAGCGGGTCGGCGATGTGGTTCGCCTGCTGCCACGCAACCCGGCCTACCAGCCGATCATTGTCGAGGCCGACCGGGACCTGGCCATAGAAGGTGTGTTCTGTGGTCTGGTGAGGCAAGGCTGATGGGCGCCGTCGTTGCGCTGGATACGCTGTTCAATGGCGGCCAGGTCTGGAAGGGCCGGCCTGCGCCACCGGCCGCCAGCCCGCAACCCACCGGGCATGCCGCGCTGGACGCCGCATTGCCCAGCGGTGGCTGGCCGGAGGCGGCGCTGACGGAGATCCTGTTGGCCGGGCAGGGCGTGGGCGAGTTGCAACTGGTGTGGCCGACGCTGGCACGGTTGTCGGCGGCGGGCGAGCGTATCGTGCTGGTGGCGCCGCCTTATGTGCCGTATCCCCAGGCGTGGCAGGGCGCCGGGGTCGATCTGCGTCAGTTGTCGATCATTCAGGCCAGTGAGCGCGATGCGCTGTGGGCCGCGGAACAATGCCTGCGCTCGGGCAGTTGCGGCGCGGTGCTGTGCTGGCCGCACAAGGCCGATGACCGCGCCTTGCGCCGCTTGCAGGTGGCGGCGGAAACCGGCCAGACCCTGGCCTTCGCCTATCGTCCCCTCGGTGAAGCGATCAACCCTTCGCCGGCGGCCCTGCGCATTGCCATCGATGCCCGACCGGCACAACTGCGCGTGCTCAAGTGCCGCGGCGGCCTGGCCCGTTCGGCGCCGATTGCCTTCGCCGTGGGGCATTGAGGTTGCCATGCGCTGGGTCTGTATTCTTTTCCCGCAATTGGCGCTGGACGCGGTACTGCGTCAGCGCGCCGGTCCCGATGAACCCCTGGCGTTGCTGACCGGCCCGGCCCAGCGCCGGGTGCTGCAGGCCGTCAACGGCGCGGCGCGGGCGCTGGGGTTGAGTCCCGGCCAGTCCATGAGCGCGGCACAGGCCTTGAGCAAAGGCTTTGTCACGGCTGAATACGACGCCGCTGAAATCGAACACTGGCAGCAGTTTCTCGCCGCCTGGGCCTATCGCTTCAGTTCCCAGGTCAGCGTGCATTACCCCCGGGCCGTGGTGTTCGAGATCGAATCCAGCCTCGGCCTGTTCGGCGCCTGGCCGCAATTCGAAGCGCTTCTGCGCCGTGAGCTCGGCGAACTGGGGTTTCGGCACCGCATCGTGGCCGCGCCCAACCCGGTGGCGGCGCGAGTGCTGGCCAACACCTATGACGGTCTGGTGGTCCCGGACGATCAAGCCTTGCAGCATCACCTGGGGCAAATGCCCGTCGACCGGATCGGCTTGGAAGCACCGGTCGCCACGGCCTTGTCGCGCATGGGCTTGCGCACCTTGAGCCAGGTGCAGGCGTTACCCCGGCATAGCCTGGCCCGGCGTTTCGAGGCCCAGGTGCTCAAACATCTGGATGCCCTGTCGGGGTCGCGGCGGCTGGCGCTGGCGTTTTACCTGCCGCCGGACCGCTTCGATGTGCGTATCGAGCTCAATTTCGATGTGCAGTCCCATCAAGCCTTGCTGTTTCCGTTGCGCCGGTTGACCGGCGACCTGTCGGCGTTCCTCAGCGGTCGTGACAGCGGCGTACAGCGTTTCGACCTGCATCTGGAACACGCCGGGTTGCCGGATACGCTGATCAAGGTCGGCCTGCTCAGCGCCGAGCGCGATCCGGCGATGCTCTTCGAGCTGGCCCGGGGGCGGCTGGAACAAGTCCAGGTCGAGGCGCCGGTGCGCGGCTTTCGCCTGCGCGCCGAGGATTTGCCGACCTTCGTGCCCCAGCATCAGGAGCTGTTCGACGATCGCCCGCAGCAGTCCTTACCCTGGGAGCAACTGCGCGAACGCCTGCGTGCACGGCTGGGGGATGACGCGGTGCATGGCTTGCGCTTCCAGGCCGATCACCGCCCCGAGTGCGCGTGGCAGGCCAGTGCCGACAGCCAGGCCTGCGCGGTGCCGGCCGCGGTGAAACGGCCGGGCTGGCTGCTGACTGAACCGCTGGCGGTGCATCAGGGCTCGGCGCGCATCCTCATGGGGCCGGAACGTATCGAGTCCGGCTGGTGGGACGGCGACGACGTACGCCGTGACTATTACCTGATCGAAACCCGTGCCGGCCAACAGGGCTGGGCCTACCGGGCGGTCGGTGAGGATGGCCCGTTGTGGTTGCAGGGCTGGTTCGCATGAGCAGCGACTATGCCGAATTGCACTGCCTGTCGAACTTCAGCTTCCAGCGCGGTGCCTCCAGTGCCCTCGAACTGTTCCAGCGCGCGAAAAGGCAGGGTTATCAAGCCCTGGCGATCACCGACGAATGCACCCTGGCGGGCATCGTTCGCGCCTGGCAAGCGGCGAAGTCCGTGGAGTTGCCGCTGATCATCGGCAGTGAAATACGCATCGAGAACGGTCCGAAACTGGTGCTGCTGGTGGAGAGCCTCGAAGGCTATCAGGCGCTGTGCCGATTGATCACCCGCGCCCGGCGCCGCACGCAGAAAGGTCAGTACCAGGTGCTGCGCGAAGACTTCAGCGAACCCTTGCCGGGATTGCTGGCGTTGTGGGTGCCGGACGCTGTCGATGCCTTTGAACAGGGCCGCTGGCTCAAACAGGTCTTCGCCGAGCGCCTGTGGCTGGCGGTGCAGTTGCATCGCGGCCAGGACGATGCCCAGCGCCTGAACGATCTGCTGAGCCTGGCCAGGGAGTTGCGCATTGCGCCCGTGGCCAGTGGCGATGTGCACATGCACGCGCGCGGCCGGCGCGCCTTGCAGGACACCATGACCGCGATCCGTCATCACCTGCCGGTGGCCGATGCCGGGTTGCGCCTGCACCCCAACGGCGAACGCCATCTGCGCAGCCTCGACGTGCTGCAGGCACTTTATCCGCCAGACTTGCTGGCAGAAACGCTGAACATCGCCCGGCGCTGCACCTTTGATCTTGGCCAGTTGCGTTACCAGTACCCCCGCGAACTGGTGCCGCAAGGGCACTCGGCCACCTCGTGGCTGCGTCATTTGACCGAGGAAGGCATCGAGTGGCGCTGGCCAACAGGGCCGAAAAGCGAAGTGCTGGTGCAGATCGACAAGGAGCTGCAACTGATCGCGGAGCTGGGCTATGAAAGCTATTTCCTGACGGTCCACGACATCGTCCGCTTTGCCCGTCAGCAACAGATTCTTTGTCAGGGTCGTGGTTCTGCCGCCAACTCGGCAGTGTGCTTCGCTCTGGGGATCACCGAAATCGACCCGGATCGCACCACACTGTTGTTCGAGCGTTTTCTCTCCAAAGAGCGCAATGAACCGCCGGACATCGACGTCGATTTCGAGCATGAACGCCGCGAGGAAGTCTTGCAGTACGTATTCCAGCGCTATGGCCGGGCCCGGGCCGCGTTGACGGCGGTAGTCAGCACTTACCATGCGGCCGGTGCGGTGCGCGATGTGGCCAAGGCCTTGGGCTTGCCGCCGGACCAGATCAACGCCCTGGCCGATTGCTGCGGTCACTGGAGCGATGAAACACCGCCCGTGGAGCGTCTGCGCGAGGGCGGGTTCGACCCCGAGAGCCCGGTGCTGTACCGGGTGCTGAGCCTGACGGGGCAGTTGATCGGCTTCCCCCGGCATTTGTCCCAGCACCCCGGTGGTTTCGTGATTTCCGAGCAGCCGCTGGACAGTCTGGTGCCGGTGGAAAATGCCGCCATGGCCGAGCGCACCATCATCCAGTGGGATAAGGATGACCTCGATGCAGTCGGTTTGCTCAAGGTCGATATTCTGGCGCTGGGCATGCTCAGCGCGATTCGCCGATGTTTCGATCTGCTGCGCCGACATAGGGGGCTGGACCTGAGCCTGGCGACCATCCCGTCCGAAGATGCGGCCACCTACGAAATGATCGGTCGGGCCGACACCATCGGCGTGTTCCAGATCGAATCCCGGGCGCAGATGTCGATGCTGCCGAGGCTCAGGCCGAAGACGTTTTACGACCTGGTGATCGAGGTCGCCATCGTTCGGCCGGGGCCGATCCAGGGTGGCATGGTGCATCCGTACCTGCGGCGACGGAACAAGGAAGAACCGGAGGCCTATCCGTCACCGGAACTGGAAGTGGTACTCAAGCGCACCCTCGGCGTGCCGCTGTTTCAGGAACAGGTGATGCAGATCGCCATCGTCGCCGCCGACTACAGCCCCGGCGAGGCCGATCAGCTACGTCGCTCCATGGCCGCCTGGAAACGCCACGGCGGGCTCGAACCACACAAGGAGCGGCTGGCCGCCGGGATGAAAAAAAACGGCTACACCGCCGAATTCGCCGCGCAGATCTTCGAGCAGATCAAGGGCTTTGGCAGCTACGGTTTTCCCGAGTCCCACGCGGCCAGTTTTGCCTTGCTGACCTACGCCAGTTGCTGGTTGAAATGCCACGAGCCGGCGGCCTTCGCCTGTGCGCTGATCAACAGTTGGCCGATGGGGTTCTACAGCCCGGACCAGATTCTGCAGGACGTTCGGCGTCATCATTTGCAGGTTCGCCCGGTGGACGTGCGCGCCAGTGACTGGGATTGCAGCCTGGAGCCGATCGCCGGTGCGCAACCGGCGATTCGCTTGGGGCTACGCATGATCAAGGGTTTTCGCGAGGACGATGCCCGACGCATCGAGGCGGCACGCTCGAAAGGTGCGTTTGCCGACATCGCCGACATCGCCGACCTCGGCGAACGGGCACGACTCGATGCCCGCGCCCAGGAGCAACTGGCCGATGCCGGCGCGTTGCGTGGCCTGGCTGGCGACCGGCATCGGGCACGCTGGGAAGTGGCCGGGGTACAAAAGCAGCTGGGTTTGTTCGCCGGCCTGCCGAGCCAGGAGGAGGACGCGGTGTCATTGCCAAAGCCCACCGTGGGCGAGGACCTGCAAGCCGATTACACCAGTGTCGGCACCACCCTCGGGCCACATCCGCTGGCCCTGTTGCGCGGAGAGTTGAAGGCCCGGCGCTGCCGCAGTTCGAAGGAATTGCTGGACGTCGAGCACGGTCGGCCGGTCAGCATCGCCGGGCTGGTCACCGGCCGACAACGCCCGGCCACCGCCAGCGGCGTGACCTTCGTCACCCTTGAGGACGAGTTCGGCAACGTCAACGTGGTGGTGTGGCGCGACCTGGCCGAGCGGCAGCGCCAGGTGTTGGTCGGCTCGCAGTTGCTCAAGGTCGATGGGCGATGGGAGAAGGAGGGGGAGGTCCGGCATTTGATTGCCGGACGCTTGAGTGACCTGAGTTTGTTGCTCGATGGCATCACTGTGCGGAGCCGGGATTTTCACTAATACCGCAAAACCAGTGGGAGCGAGCTTGCTCGCGATAGCGGTGTATCAGACACATTAATATTGAATGTGCCGACGCCTTCGCGGGCAAGCCCGCTCCCACAGGTTTTGTGCAGCCGCGGCTTACTTGGCCAGCGGCCAAAACCGCTCCCCACCCCCCGGCGCATCCGTCCAGGCCTGTAACGAACGCGTCGGCAAGTCGAAGTAATCCCGCGTGCGCGCATAGCCATGCCCGCCCATGCGTCCGATCGCATCCAGCCCCAACTGATCGATGTACAGGGTTTTCGGATCGATCAGTTCGTCCCGCACATGGGCCATCAGCACTTCACCAAAGATAATCTCCCGGGATTGGCCGATGGACAGCGCCATCATCCGCCGGCACTCCAGTGCCACCGGGGCTTCGCCGATGCGCGGGCATTTGACCGTGGTGCCGGGGATGGCGGTGAGGCCAGCGGCGGTCAATTCGTCGAAACCGGGGGCGAAGGGCACGGCGCAGACGTTCATGGCTTCCACCAGCGCATCGCTGACGATGTTCACTGTGAATTCCTGGTTGAGTTGAATGTTGCGGGTGGTGTCCTTGGGGCTTTGGTCGCCGTAGTTTTCCACGCCCAGGGCGAGGATGGGCGGGTCGGCCGACAGCGCATTGAAGAAGCTGAACGGCGCCGCGTTGATCCGGCCTTCGCCGTCGACGGTGGTGACCAGGGCAATCGGCCGTGGCACGACGCTGCCGATCAGGATCTTGTATTTGTCCCGTGGGCTCAATGTGCTGAAGTCGAAGCTTTGCATGGGCAGAAATCTCTAGAGGAGTGGATCAATCGCGCTCAGTGGCGCGTGGGCGCTGTAGTCGTCGGCGAACGGGATGGCTGGCTGGAACAGGCTTTTCCAGTCCGGTTGGGCAAAGGCCCGGTCGCTGTGGCTGCGCATCAGTTTTTCGAATTGTTGTTGGGCCTGGCGTTGCAGGGCGGGGTAGTCGATGCCCAGGACCTGGCATTCGTGCATCACGCAACGGCCATCGATGTAACTGGCGATGCAATCGTCACCACGCCCGGCCAGTACAAGATTCTTCAGCGGATCGAATAGCGGCCCCAGATGCATCCCGCGCAGGTTGAACACGGTGATGTCGGCCTTGCACCCCGGTGCCAGCCGGCCGAGATCGTCGCGGCCCAGTGCCTTGGCGCCGCCAAGGGTCGCAGCGTTGTACAGGTCCAGCGTGCTGGTCAGCTCGTGGCCACCCTCCATCAATCGAGCGATGTTCAAGCCCTGGCGCATGTTGTCCAGCAAGTCCGCCGGCCAGGTGTCGGTGCCCAGGGCGAAGTTGATGCCCTTGGCCCGATAGCGGCCAAACGAATTCAGCGCCTCGCCGTCCCGGGCAAACACCACCGGGCAATGCACCAGGCTCGCGCCGCCATCCACCACCCGTTGCAGGTCGTCATCGCCTCGGGTGTAGATGCCATGGGGCAGCAGGCTGCACGGGGTCAAAAGCCCAAGCTGCTGCAGCCAGCCCAGAGGCGAGGTGCCGCGCAGTTGCTCGACCAGCGCCACCTCGCCGAGGCCCTGGCAGCAGTGCAAACGCATCGGCGCGTTCAGTTCCTGGCTCAGTGCTGCGGTGCGTTGCAGCAACGCCGGGGTACAGGTCTGGATGCGATCGGGCAGCAGCGCGCCGCGAATCAGGCCGTTGTGCGCGCCGTCAAAATCCTGAAAGAACCTTTCAGCGGCATCGAGGCCAGCCATGCCCCGGGCTTCGTCCCAGTGGTGCGCCAGGGTTCCATCGGCCTGCCAGTAGCTCATGCCGCTCATGTAGCAAGGGCCGAGGTAAGTGCGCAGCCCCAGTTCGGCAGCCACGCCTGCCACCGCCGCAAATTCGTCGTAGGTTTCGGCCCACTCGCGGTAATACATCGAAGTGATCGGCATGGCCGTGGTGATGCCGTTGCGGATCAATTGGGTGAAGGCGTAGCGGTATTTGAAGACTTCTTCTTCGGGGCTGTAGCTCTCCCGCGATCCCCGCGCCAGATACTCTGCCGACCACATCCGGCCCATGGCGCGCTCGTCGCCGTTGTCCAGGGTCAGCACCGTGGAATCGAGATCGCCAAGGGCATCCAGGTCGATGAAGCCTGGACCGATCAGCGCGTTGCCGTAATCGATCCATTGATCCACCGGGCCCGGATAACCGCGCCCGACAAACTCGATGCGTGAACCGGCGAACACCACTTCGCCATCGCGCCACAGCACATGCTGCGTGCCGTCGAAGCCGACCACACAACTGGCGCGCAAGCCGATGCGCTTCACAAACGGCTGTCCAGCAAACGGCCACCCGCAGCAATCAACTGACCCGCGCGATAAACCTGACGCAACGGCCGCGAAACCACCGCCTCACCCAGTGTTTGTACCGGCATCAACAGGAAGTCTGCCGGCTGGCCGATCTCCAGGCGATTGGCTTCGCAACCCAGCGCCTGGGCGCCGTTGACGGTCGCCGCCTCGAACGCCGCAGCGAGTTCTTCGTCCTTGTTCAAATCGAAACGGAACGCCAGCAGCATCGCCCGCTCCAGCATGTCGCCGTTGCCCATGGGCGACCAGGCATCACGAATGCCGTCCGAGCCCAGGCACACATTCACGCCGGTTTCGCGCAGGGCCAGGAACGGCGGCACCGCACAATCGGCCGGGGCCGAACTCATCAGCGAAATACCCAGCGTCGCCAGGCGTTCGGCCACCGGTTTGACCTGGCTCCACGGCAACATGCCCAGGCAATACGCGTGGCTGATCATCACTCGACCTTGGCGGCTGAAACGCTCGGTGTAGTCGGCGATCAGCGCGATCTGCCACAGGCCCAGTTCACCCTTGTCATGCAGGTGAATGTCGACGCCACGGTCGAACTCGCTGGCCAGTTTGAACACGAAATCCAGTTGTGCGATGGGGTCGTTGTCGATACCGCACGGGTCCAGTCCGCCGACGTTTTCCACGCCCAGGGCCATGGCTTCGCGCATCAGTTCGGCGGTGCCGGGGCGGCTGATCAAACCAGTCTGCGGGAACACCACCAATTGCAGGTCGATCAGGTCGCGGTAGTTTTCACGCAGTTGCTGCATGGCCTCGACATGCCGCAGGCCGAATTCCGGGTCGATGTCGACGTGGCAACGCATGGTCAGCGAGCCACGGGCGATGCAGTTTTCCAGCAAGGCGCCGGCCCGTTGCGCGATGGGCGTGGTGACTTCGCGCAGGATGCGCCGCTCGTTGGCGATGTAGTCCTTGAGGGTCGGGCCGGCGCTGTTGGGGCGCCAGGGTTGGCCCCAGAGGGTTTTGTCCAGGTGCACGTGGCTTTCCACCAGGGCGGGGGTGAGCAACTGGTTCTGGCCGTCGATGTCGGTGGCGAGCAGCTCGGTGGTCGAGGCCGGGCGGCGTTGGCTGAAGTGGCCGTTTTCGATCAGCAGGTCTTCGGCAGGGGCGCCGTAGGGGCGCACGTTGCGCAGCCAGTGGGGTTGGGTCATGAGTAACCTCAATGAATTCTCTGGTGTCTATGTTGGCCTCTTCGCGAGCAAGCCCGCTCCCACATTGTCCGTGTGAACACTGGAGATCCCTTGTGGGAGCGGGCTTGCTCGCGAAGGCCGCAAACCGGTTTCAAGTCGAACAATCAGCCCTTGAGCTTGGCCCAGATCCGGTCCTGCAGCTCCCGCGCCTTGTTGCTGCATTCCTTTTCCGGGCGCAGGCGCGAGGCGAATTCGTCGGGCATGTTGATGGCGTCCATCACTCGCCATTTGGCATCGATCAGCTTGTCGCTCTGGATGCCGTTGTCGTAGGCGATGGCGTTGGAGACGGCGGCGGCGTTTTCCGGTTTCATCATCCAGTCGATGAAGATCTTCGCGTTGCCGGGGTGCGGTGCGCTTTTCGGTACGGCGAAGTTGTCCTGGAACATCGCCAGGCCTTCCTTCGGATACACGTACTTGATGGTGCTCTTCTGCAAGGTGGCCCGCGCTGTAGAACCGTTCCAGTTCTGCATCATGATCACTTCACCGGAGGCCATGCGGTCGACGGTGTTATCCGAGCTGTACATCTTCAGGAAGGGTTTCTGTTTTTGCAGCAGTTCGAGGATGCGCTTGGCGTCCTGGGGATTTTCACTGCACTCGTCGACATTCAGGTAGTGGCTGGCGGCGTTGATCACGCTGCTGGAGGTATCGAGGGCCGCGAGTTGGCCTTGCAGTTCCTTGCGCGGCTCGAAGAACTCTTTCCACGAGTCGTCGAGCTTGCCGCCGGGCACTCGGGCGCTGTCATAGGAGAACCCGGTAGTGCCCCACAGGTACGGTGCCGAGAACTTGCGGCCCGGGTCGAAGCTCGGGTCGCGGAACGCCGGTTTGACGTACTGGAAGTTGGGCAGGGCCGAGGCGTCGATTTCCAGCAGCAGGTCCTGGTTGATCAGGGTGCGCATGATCGATTGCGACGGCACGATCACGTCATACGCCGCGCCGCCTGCCTGCAACTTGGCCAGCAGGGTTTCGTTGCTGTCGTAGCCGTCCATGGTGACCTTGATGCCGGTTTCCTTTTCGAATTTGGCCAGCAGTTCCACCGGGTAGTAGTCGGTCCAGTTGTAGAAGAACAGTTCCTTGGGCTCGGCGGCCTGGGCGCCGAACGCAGTGAGCGCGGTAAAGCAACTCAAGGCCAGACCGGCAACGGCGAAACGGATGCTTTTCACTTTCTTGCTCATATAGAAGTCTCCAGGCTTATTGTTGTTTGCCGCGCTGTCCCAGCCAGAAGGCCAGCACCACCAGCACGATGGAAATCACCAGCATCAGCGTTGAAATCGCGTTGATCTCCGGTGTCACGCCGGCCTTGATCGCCGAGAAGATGTACACCGGCAGGGTCGTCGAGCCGGGGCCTGCGACGAAGAAGGTCATGATGAAATCGTCGAGGCTGACCACGAACGCCAGCACCGAACCGGACAACACCGCCGGCCACAGCAGCGGCAAGGTCACCCGGCGAAACACCTGCCACGGGTTGGCGTACAGGTCGTTCGCCGCTTCCAGCAGGCTCTTGTCCAGGTCATTGAGCCGCGCACGAATCGGCAGGTAGGCGAAGGGAATGCAGAAGCCGATGTGCGCGACGATCACCGTCAGCAGACCGAGCTTGATTCCCAGCGCCATGAACAGCAGCAGGGTGGCCACGGCGGTGACGATCTCCGGCAGGATCAGCGGCAGGTTGATCCCGCCCTCGACCATTTTCTGCCCGTAGAACGGCCGGTAAGTCGCCAGCGCCGCGAGCAGGGCAATCGCGGTGGCACAAACGGTGGCGATACTGGCGACGATGATCGAGTTCAGCGCCGCCGTCTGGATCGACGGGTTGGCCAGGATTCGTCCATACCAGTCGAACGAGAACTCGGTCCACACCGTCGCCGAGCGATTGGCGTTGAAGCTGTAGGCGATCAACACGAAAATCGGCAGGTACAGATAAGCCAGCATCAACAGGCTGACTTCACGGGTCAGCGGCAGTTTTTTCAGGTGCAGGGCGATCATGCTTGGGCTCCTGGGCGTTGGGTCTTGGCGGCATTGCGGCTATAGAGGGCGTAGAGCACCAGGGACAGCAACATGATCCCCAGCAACAGGAACGACAGCGAACTGCCCAGCGGCCAGTTGCGCGCGGTGCCGAACTGCTGCTGGATCAGGTTGCCGATCATCAGGGTCTTGCCGCCGCCGAGAATCGCCGGGGTAATGAAGGCGCCCAGGCTTGGCACGAACACCAGCAACGCACCGGCGATCACGCCCGGCATCGACAGCGGCAGGATGATCCGGCGCAACGCGTGCCAGCGGTTGGCACCGAGGTCGTAGGCGGCTTCCACCAGGCGCCAGTCGAGTTTTTCCAGGGTCGAATAGATTGGCAGGATCATGAACGGCAGGAAGCTGTAGACCAGGCCGACGCTGACCGCGAAGTCGTTGTAGAGCAGGGTGATGCCACCGGCTTGCGGGAACAGCGCGTTGAGGCTCTGGGCGACCCAGCCGTGTTCACGCAGGATGATCAGCCACGCGTAGTTGCGGATCAGCAGGTTGGTCCAGAACGGGATGGTGATCAGTAATACCATCAGGTTGCGCCGGCGCGGTGTCAGGCTCGACATCCACAACGCCACGGGGAAGCCGAACAGGAAACACAGGACCGTGGTGCCGCCGGCCTGGAACACCGAGCGCAACAACGCTTGGGCGTAGACCCAGTTCAGTTCCAGTTCACCGTCGAAACCTTCCTGGAAAAACAGCTGCACATAACTTTGCAATTGCCAGTCGGCCTGCCAGTCGACGCCGCCATAGACGTTGCGCGGCAACAGGCTGATGTAGCCCATGATGCCCAGCGGAATGGCGATCAGGGCCAGCAGGGTCAGGACCACCGGGCTGAGCAACAGCGCGCGGTTGAGGGCTGGGGAAGTGCTGCTGACGCTCATCTCAGGCCTCCATCAACAGGCAGGCGTGGGGCGGCAGGTTGACCGCGACGCGATCGCCCACCACCCGCCCGTGGTTCAGGCCTTCGTTGTTCTCGCGCAGCATGACCTTGATGTCGTTGTTCAGGCGGCATTGATAGAGCGTGGCCGTGCCGACATACAGCACGGCCTCGATCACACCGCGCAGGTGATGTGGCTGCGTTGGCTCGACCAGTTGCGAACGCTCGGGGCGGAACGCCAGTTGCACCTTGCTGCCGTCAAAGCCCTGGGCCGGGCAGGGGATTTCCACGGGCATGCCGTTGGGTACGAAGAGCTTTTCGTTTTGCTGGCCGCGCTTGAGGTGGCCGGGGAGGAAGTTGATGTCGCCGATGAATTGCGCGACGAACTGATGCTGCGGCCGTTCGTAGATTTCATTGGGCGTGCCGATTTGCAGGATCTTGCCAGCGGACATCACGGCAATGCGATCGGACAGGGTCAGGGCTTCTTCCTGATCGTGGGTGACGAAAATGAAGGTGATCCCGGCTTCTTTCTGCACGCGCTTGAGTTCGACCTGCATTTCCTTGCGCAGCTTGAGGTCCAGGGCCGACAGCGGCTCGTCCAGTAACAGCACTTTGGGTTTCGGCGCCAGAGCCCGGGCCAGAGCCACCCGTTGCTGTTGGCCGCCAGACAGTTCGGCCGGTTTGCGCTTGGCCAGGTGCTGCATTTGCACCAGCGCGAGCATCTCGTCGACGCGCTGCGGGATGAGTTTGCGATCAAGGCCCTGCATCTCGAGGCCGAAGGCGATATTCTGCGCAACACTCATGTGCGGAAACAGCGCGTAACTCTGGAACACCGTGTTGACCCGACGCTTGAACGGCGGCAAATCGTTGACCGGCTCGCCCGCCAGGCGGATCTCACCGTCGCTGACATGCTCGAAGCCGGCGATGGTGCGCAGCAGGGTGGTTTTGCCGCAGCCAGAGGGGCCGAGCAGGGTGAAGAATTCGTTGTCGGCGATGTCCACCGAGACGTTATCGAGGGCAGGAGCCAGCCCCGGATCGTCGGAGTATCGTTTTGAGACGTTTCGCACTTCGATTGCTGTTGGATGACCCATTATGGTGCATTCCTCTAATTATTGTATGCAAAATCTGGATGCAATTTAGAAATACCCGGATTAATCTGCCCGTGCAAGCCCCTTTTTCAAAGGCTGTTCATTCGCCAGGGTCGGTTGCACAGGGCGCCAGGAGTTGATGAATGACGGAAAAGAAACTGGAAACCACGGTCGACCGCGTCTACCAAGGGGTTTACGAGGCGATCAGCAAACGCTCGTTGCGTCCGGGCATGAAGCTTGGCGAAGCCTCTTTGGCCGAGCTTTTCAATGTCAGCCGCACGTCCGTCCGGGCCGCGCTCAAGCAATTGGAGGCCGATGGACTGGTCACCACCGAGCCCAATAAAGGTGCGTCGGTGTCGTTGCCGAGTGACGAAGAGATCCGTTCGCTGTTCGAAACCCGTCGCCTGGTCGAGATCGGTATCGTCAGCGAACTGTGCCGTCGGCGTGATACGGCGGTGACCCAAGACCTGCGCGATCACTTGCTGCTGGAGGATGAAGCGCATCAGAGTGGTGATCACGAACGGCTGATTCACCTGCTCGGCGAGTTCCACATCAAACTGGCCCGCAGCCTGAACAACCCGGTGCTGCTCGACTGGTTCCAGAAGCTGATTTCCCGGGCATCGCTGTATGCCGCTGCGCTGGACGACGACAGCCATGAGGTCTGCCGCGACGACGAACACCTGCGGTTGATCGAGTACATCGAAGCGGGGAACCAGAGCGCGGCCATCGAGCTGACCTGCATGCATTTGAATGGCATCGAGAAGGCCATTCTGGATGTCGCGGCCACGCTGAAAAGCAGTTACAACCCGCTAAAGCACTTGATCGAGGTGTAGTGCACGGTCTTTCGGTTACTGAGGACTAAATTGTGGGAGCGGGCTTGCTCGCGAAAGCGGTGTATCAGCAGACGAATATGTTGAATGACACACCGCCTTCGCGAGCAAGCCCGCTCCCACAGGGAATCTCTACTGGCCACAGATTCCCGGCTCGACAAGGAAGCCTCAGAATCAGCTATACCTCTATGAAACGAATAGCGTGCAGGACGCTCGAAACAAACGGGCGCAACTTACCGGGATAGAGCCAGCCGATGCAGTTTCTAGAGGATAGCCACGGGTGCTCCGGGTGGAACGGCGAAATGGCCGGGCGCATTCGTGCGTTCGACTGGAGCCTGACCGAACTTGGCCCGCTCGATTCATGGTCCAGGAGCCTGAGCAGCGCGGTGCAGTTGATGCTCGCGTCCTCGTTGCCGATGGTGATGCTCTGGGGGCAGTCCGGGTACATGATCTATAACGACGCTTACTCCAAGTTTGCCGGTGGGCGTCATCCGTACCTGCTGGGGTCTACGGTGGAGCTGGGTTGGCCAGAAGTCGCCGAATTCAATCGCCACGTGGTCGACACCTGCCTGGCGGGCGGCACCTTGTCCTATCGCAACAAAGAACTGGAGCTGCTGCGTGACGGGGTTCCGGAAGATGTCTGGATGGACCTCTACTACAGCCCGGTGGCTGACGATGACGGACGTCCGGCCGGGGTCATGTCCATGGTGGTGGAAACCACGGAGCGGGTGATATCCGAGCAACGCCGACAAGTGGCTGAAGACGCTTATCGTGCGGATAACGAGCGGGTACGCCTGGCGTTGAACGCCGGTGCCTTGCTCGGTTCCTTTGTCTGGGACATCAAGGCCAACGTGCTGACGGGTGATGAGCGCTTCGCTCGCACGTTCTCTTATCCACCCGGGCAAGACTTGGGCAACCTGTCTCAGGAGATCGTCGAAGGGCGGATCCATCCGGACGACCGTAGCTGGGTTCAGGAACGGGCCACGCTGGCGGTCGAGACTGGCGAACCCTACAACGTCGAGTACCGGATCCAGCGCCCCGACGGCAGTTACTTCTGGGTGCTCGCCAGCGGTTGCTGCGAATTCGATGAGCAAGGCGAGGCATTTCGTTTCCCCGGCGTGCTGATCGATATTCACGAACGCAAGATCGCCGAAGAATCCCTGCTCAAGTTCACCCGCAACCTGGAGCAACGGGTGGCCGATGAGGTCGAGGCGCGGCTGGCGGCGGAAGAGCAACTGCGCCAGTCGCAGAAGCTGGAAGCCATCGGCGGCCTCACCGGCGGTGTGGCCCATGACTTCAACAACCTGTTGCAAGTGATCGCTGGCAACCTGCACCTGTTGGCACGCCATGAGCCGAATAACCCCAATGTGCAGCGCCGGGTATCGGCGTCGATTGCCGCGGTCGAGCGCGGTGCCAAACTGTCCTCGCAACTGCTTGCATTCGCCCGTCGCCAACCGTTGTCGCCCGCGGTCTCCACGTTGCGGCAGATTTTCGATGGCCTGGCGGAACTGTTGCAGCGTGCCTTGGGGGAAACCCTTCAGGTGCACATGGCAGCGCCTGAAGATTCCTGGAATGTGTTTGTCGATCGCAATCAACTGGAAAATGCCATTCTCAACCTGGCGATCAATGCCCGGGACGCCATGCAGGGTGAGGGGACCATTGATCTTTGTGCGGACAACATCGTCCTCGATCGCAAGTTTTGCGCCGGCAAGGGCATTGCTGCCGGGGACTATGTGCGGGTGTCCGTGACGGATACCGGCGTCGGCATGCCGCCGCAGGTGCTGGCCCAGGCATTCGAGCCGTTCTTTACCACCAAGGCCGACGGCCAGGGCACCGGATTGGGCCTGAGCATGGTGTTTGGCTTCGTCAAGCAGAGTGGCGGTCATATCGAAATCGCCAGCGACGTGGGGCGGGGGACTCGGGTGCAGTTGTACTTCCCGCGCACCTTGCGCGCGGCACCCAGCGAAACGCCGGGCCCTGTTGTGCCGCAACGGGGCGGGCACGAACGCATCCTCGTGGTCGAAGACAATGAGGCCGTGCGGGTGTCGGCGGTGGAGTTGTTGCGCGAAGAGGGCTATCAAGTCCTGACGGCGACCAACGGTGATGTCGCCATGCAAATGCTGCTGGAAGGGGTGACCGTAGACCTGATATTCACCGACGTGGTCATGCCCGGCCTGATCAAGAGTTCGGACCTGGCGGCCTGGGCGAAAGTGCAAGAACCACCGGTGGCCGTGCTGTTCACCTCGGGGCATACCCGCGACATCATTTCGCGCAATCACCAGCTCAGCCCCGACACTCACCTGTTGAGCAAACCCTACAATCCCGAAGCACTCAGGCAGATGGTGCGCATGGTGCTTAACGGCTGAAACCAGTGGAGACGCCGGTGCAGGCAAAGGTTTTATCGCCTGTGCGACAGGACGACGAACGGACACCGCTGGTCTGACAGGTGGTCGACAGAACGGGCAAACCGAGGCCATTCTGATAGTTGGTGAACGCAATTGATCGCGTTTCGCTGCCGATCAACAAACGGAGGTGTTCCATGCCGGTGCCCCATGACCTTTATCAGGATCTGAAACGCTCAAAGGAAGAAATCCAGCAGAAACGCACCAAGGATCCGTTACTGGATTCACTGCTTAACAAGTATTCCCAGGCGGATGCCGAAGTGGTGAAAGCAGAGGAGGCCAAGTCCAACGATGACACCGTAAGGAAGCTCAAGGAGACTCGCTTGCTGGTCAAGGACAAGATCGTCAAGCAACTGGGCTCGACATCCTGACCCAGCGTGCTGCCACCGACGACCGGTGGCCGGAAAGTTGGAAAGTTGGAACGGCAACCAGAACCGGCACCTCGAATGCTCAGAGACCGATGTTACGGCTCTCAACGAGGTGCCTCATGACCCAGCCCGAATATCCCAGTGAACTGAACGCTGTCCCATGTGGGAGCGGGCTTGCTCGCGAATTGGGCCTGCCAGTCAATGTCGATGCTGAATGTGCTGACGTCTTCGCGAGCAAGCCCGCTCCCACAGGGGGGCTGCTCATTGCAATGCCTTGCTCAACGGCAATCGCACCATGTTCTGCGCTTTCAGTGAACCGAAATACAACCAGTCCCCATACTCGCGCACCGTGGTGATCGGTGAGTAGTTGTCGCTGCTGCCGTCCTGCAGGTTGGCGATCACTTTGCCCTCAAGGTCCAGGCCCAGGGCAAATCCGCGTTTTTCCACGGGCTTGGGCAAGACGGTCATGGCCCGCACGATCATCTTGCGTACCAACGGATGCGCCGCCGTGGCGTCGAGCAATGGGTTTCGGGGGGCATACAGGGCCACCCAGAAGCGGTCGTGGCCATTGAACGACAGGTTGTCCGGCAGCCCTGGCAGGTTGTCGATAAACAGGTCGTGGGTACCGGCCTTCGGACCGCTGAGCCAATAACGGCTGATGCGGTAGGCACCGGTTTCATTGACCAGTACATAGGCATCGTCCGGTCCCAGGGTCACGCCGTTGGCAAACTCCAGCTTATCCAGCACAACCGACGTCTTGCCGGTCTGGAAGTCGTAGCGCAGCAGTCGACCGTCGCCGCCGTGTTCGATCACGGCCTCTGCGTCGTGACCATAGCCGAAGCGGCTCGAAGCATCGCTGAAATAAGCGTAGTGACCAGGTTTGTCGATAACCACATCGTCGATAAAACCGAAGGGAACGCCGCCGGCCTCTGTGGTCAAGGCCACCAGGCGTCCCTGGGCGTCGAGGGACAACAAGCCTTTGACGGCATCGGCGATCACCAGCAGACCATTGGGATGCCGGGCCAGGCCCAGTGGCCGGCCACCGGTAACGGCCAGGACTTTGGTGGTCTTGCCGTCCAGGCTCGTGCGGATCAGGCGACCGTCGTGCAGGCCGGTGATGAGTGTGTCGTTTTCCAGCAGCAAGGCTTCCGGCCCGTCGATGTTGGCGGCACCCACGCGTTCCACCCCCTTGAGCCGCTGATTGTCGGCGTAGATTCCGCTGGTGAGGGACGGCGCAGGTTGTGGTGTCCAGGCCACCGGTCGCACCTTGGTCGGCATCAGCAACAGAAAGGCGCCGATAACGACGATGACCAGCAACAGACATTTGAAGGTTCTGCTCACGCGCCGACCCCTGTCGCCACCAGGTACTTCTGCGCCATGTCGCGCAACGCCAGCATCGACGCCGCCGATTCCCGATCGATGCGCCGCTTGAGCAACAACCGGTTGGCAATGCGCATCGCCAGGCCGCTGAATTGATACTCAAGGGTGCGGACGAAGCGGGTGTCCTCGCCTGTGGCATCGCATTCATAGGTCACCACCAGCGACAGGCCGTGATCACCCCGGGCCTCAGCGCTCCAGCGCCGTCCGGGCAGATATTCCGTCACTTCCCATCTCAAGTGCCCGTCGCGCCCGCCGGCACGGATGTCTTCCTCGAAACGTGCGCCGGCATACAACGGACCTTTTGGCCCATCGATGCGCAGCGACGACGGATGCCATTGCGGCCAAAGGGTCACGGTGCTGGCGTAGGCAAGTACCTCGACCGGGTTTCCGGCAATGACAATCTGATGCTGCATGCGGGTCATGGGCGTTCTCGTCGGGTTGAGCGGCGCAGGTTCCGGCTCCCAATAGAGGGTGCCGAACAGGTAGTCCATCAGCGGGAAAACGATGTTGAAATTACGCTCCTGCATCAATTCGCGGCGGTGATGCAGTTCGTGCAGCCGGCGCATCTGGCGGATCCACGGCAATCGTGTGGCCAGGTTGCGCGACGGCAGATGCTCGCAGGCATGAAACACTTCGTAAGTCAGGTAACCGAGGACAAGAAGGCCGCCGACCAATCCGGCGACGTTGGTATTGATGTGCTTGAGCAGCCACCAGAGAGGCAGGGCGACCGCGAGGGTGTGCAGCACGATCAGCCACGCCGGAAACAGAATCACCCGCCAGTCGCGGGCGCTGTCGTAGGTCATGTGGCCAGGGGTGAAAAAACTGTGGTGGTCGACTGCGTGACGGGCATAAAACAGCCGGGCGAAGCTCTTTTTATGATGCCCCAGGTGGCGATGCACCATGTACACACCGAGGTTGAACAACAGCAGCGTGACGGGCACCGCCAGCCATTCCGCTGGCCGCACCTGATGTACGTTGCTCCAGAAAGCGCTAATCGCCACTGCCCCGAACACCAGGACAAACACGCCGTGCAGCCAGGGGTTGTAGAGCGGATGAATGTCGGCGCGGTAACGGCTGCGGAATCCTTCGGTGGTCTGCCTCACTGCAATCACCTGTCGTTTTTGTTATCTCTTTCAGATTAGCCGATCCCGGTGATTTGACGGAGCGAACCTTGAGGACACAACGGCCATGATCCGGTGCAAACCGGTCTCAGGTCAGCGGATCCCAGCGTTGCGACCAGTCTTCGTCGGAATCGATGACCTTGCGCAGCAGGTCGAAGGCGCGTTGCAGTGTCGGCGAGTCACGATCGCGCGAGTAGACCAGATAGGTCGGGTAGCTGAATTCCGGCGCCTTGGGCACCCGTTCCAGGGCGCCGCTTTGCAGATAGCTCTGCACGACGCGGGTACGGAAGTAGCCACTGCCGCCGTTTTCGAGAAGGTACTGCAAGCCCAGCGGGCCGAGATTGAAACTCAGCGCGGCCTTGGCTTTTTCCGGTAGGGCAGCGTCGTGCTGGCGTCGGAATTCGCTGCCCCAATCGATGTACACATAAGGATCGGGCTTGTCGGCCTGGCGCACGAGAATCAGTTTTTCTTCGAGAACCTGCTCGACTTGCAAGCGCGGCCAGTACTCGGGCTGATACACCAGCGCGGCATCCAGAACGCCCAACTCCAGTTGGCGCAGCAGGTTTTCGCCGTCGCGGATTTCCATGCGCAGGGCATGGCTGGGGATATTTTGGCGAATTTCGCCGGCCCAGCCGAGCATCAGCGGGTTGCACAGACTCACCTCGCCGCCGATGTGCAGCACATCGCGATAACCCTCGGGCAACGGCAAATCACGCCGCGCGGCTTCCCAGGTTTGCACCAGCTGATTGGCGTACACCACGAACGCTTCACCGTTGGGCGTCAGGCGGGCACCGGCACGATTGCGCACGAACAGGGTGCTGCCCAGCTGGCTCTCGAGTTTTTGCACCCGCGCGGTGATCGCGGTCTGGGTGACATGGAGTTTTTCCGCGGCGGCAGCCAGGCTGCCATGGCGGACGATTTCGAGGAAGGTGCGGGCGAGGTCGATGTCCATGGGGCGGCCGGTGTTGTAAGTGCTCGCATTGTAAGAGCGGATACCTCATTGGTACCACTCATACCCTGTGGCGAGGGGGCTTGCCCCCGTTGGGGCGCGAAGCGGCCCTTTAGACCCGCTCAAACATAGCGGGGCTTCGGATTGACGACTGCTTCGCAGCCGAACGGGGGCGAGCCCCCTCGCCACAGGGAAGGCAGAAACGACGAATCCCGCCACTAAGGGCGGGATTCGTTTGCAGCAGGCACGCTCCCGAAGTTCGGGAGCCCAGTGCTTACGACGGGAACAGCTCGGACAGTTTCATCGCCAGCATCATGTCGCCTTCAGCGCGCAGTTTGCCGCCCATGAACGCTTGCATACCGTCAGTCGAGCCGTCGACGATGCCTTCCAGGGTTTCGCCGTCCATCACCAGGGTCACCTGGGCGTCCGGGTTCTCGCCTTCCTGCAGCTCGCAGGTCTGGTCTTTGACGATCAGCGAGAAGTTCTTGGTGTCGTCGATGCGGAAACCGAAGACCAGGTCCAGACCGGCAGCAGCGGCTGGGTTGAACTTGGCTTTCATTGCTTGTACGGCGTCTGCTACGGAGGTCATGGTTCGATCCTTTCTTGAGTAATAAGAGCTGGGTAATAAGAGCTGGGTGATTACAGCCAGGGTCACAAAAGTCCGGACTCAGCGAAACGTGATGAGTTCCGGAGCCTTCAACAGTTGCAGGTGCGCATGACTGTTGAAGGAAGCCAGGGACACCTCGCGACCACGAAACTTCAGCTGGTTGAGCGAGGTGTTGACGATTTGCCAGTTCAATTCAAAGGCCTGCCGGGCAGGCATTTGTGTAATCAGGTGGAGCAGGGCGGTGATGGTGCCGCCGGACGTGAACACGGCGATTTTCTGGGTGTTGTCGGCCTGATCAAGGATGCGATGCAAGCCGGCCTGCACCCGCTCGACAAACCCCAGCCAGCTTTCCAGGCCCGGTGTGTCAAAGGTACCGGCCAGCCAGCGTTCGATGATCAGGGCGAAGATACGCTGGAACTCACCGCGGTTTTGCGCGGCGTTGCGCAGGATGTCCAGGGCTTCGGGTTCGTCCGGCAGCATGGCCGGCAGCAGCGCGCGGATCACCGCATCGGCGTCGAACTCGTTGAAGGCGCAGTCGGTTTCCAGCAGCGGCACCGGCAGGCCCACCGCGGCGAATTGCTCCAGCGCGCTGTTGGCCGTGTGCTGCTGGCGGCGCAGATCTCCCGCCAGGCAGCGGTCGAAGCTGATCCCGAGTTCGGCCAGGTGCCGGCCAAGGATTTCAGCCTGACGAATGCCGGTCGGCGACAGGACGTCGTAGTCGTCCGCACCAAAGGAGGCCTGGCCATGTCGAATCAAATAGATGCTGCCCACGTCCGCGTCTTCCCGGTACGTTGAAGGTTTGGCGAGGTTATGAGGATGGCGGTGTGCTGTCAATGAAAAAACATACGCTTGTTTGAAATGCCCGTTACAGGCCTGTTGCCAGAGCTTTGACGGCTGGTCGCAAGGTCGGCGCATGGGTATGCTGGAGGTATCCCGCGCGCGTTCGAGCCGCGCATCGTTTGAGGAGTCCCTGTGGAGTTTTTTTCCGAGTACGCCATATTTCTGGCCAAGACCGTGACCCTGGTGATCGCCATTCTGGTGGTCCTGGCCAGTTTTGCGGCCTTGCGCAGCAAGGGGCGGCGCAAGTCGTCCGGCCAGTTGCAGGTCAGCAAGCTCAATGATTTCTACAAAGAGCTGCGCGAACGCCTGGAGCAGACCTTGCTCGACAAGGACCAGCTCAAGGCCTTGCGCAAGACCCAGGCTAAAACCGACAAAAAGCAGAAGAAAAAACCCGAGGCCAAACCCCGGGTGTTCGTGCTGGATTTCAATGGCGATATCAAGGCTTCGGCCACCGAAAGCCTGCGCCACGAAATCACGGCCTTGCTGACCCTGGCCACACCGAAGGACGAAGTGGTGCTGCGCCTGGAAAGCGGCGGTGGCATGGTTCACAGCTACGGCCTGGCCTCCTCGCAACTGGCACGAATCCGTGAGGCCGGCGTGCCCTTGACCGTGTGCATCGACAAGGTCGCGGCCAGCGGTGGCTACATGATGGCGTGCATTGGGCAGAAGATCATCAGTGCACCCTTCGCGATTCTCGGCTCGATTGGCGTGGTGGCGCAGTTGCCCAACGTCAATCGCTTGCTGAAAAAGCACGACATCGACTTCGAAGTGCTGACCGCTGGTGAATACAAACGCACCCTGACTGTGTTTGGCGAAAACACCGAGAAGGGCCGGGAGAAGTTCCAGCAAGACCTGGACATCACCCATCAACTGTTCAAGAACTTCGTGTCGCGCTATCGCCCGCAACTGGCGATCGATGAAGTGGCCACCGGCGAAATCTGGCTCGGTGTCGCAGCGCTGGACAAACAACTGGTCGACGAACTCAAGACCAGTGATGAATACCTCTCCGAGCGCGCCAGCAAGTCCGAGCTCTATCACTTGCATTACGCCGAACGTAAAAGTCTGCCGGAGCGCATTGGCATGGCCGCCAGCGGCTCGGTCGATCGCGTGCTGCTGAACTGGTGGAGCCGATTGACCCAGCAACGCTTCTGGTAACGGGCCAGGAGATACAACAAAACATCCAACCGGGGCATTTGCCCCGGTTTTTTTGTGCGCCCAGCATGGGCGCAATCTTGCGGGTGAAAGTCCCGCCATAAGCTGACCACAGCGAACGAAGTGAAGCGCAACTGCATGAGGGCGACCGAGTGTGGGGAGGAAGCGTGAATCGAAACCGCGAGCCGATGGACAAGAACCGGATATAAGGCGAAGCCGATCAGGGCGAGCGAGCAAAAGATCGCGAAGCTCTAGTGGTCAAGGATCAGGCTGCGTAAATCCGGCGGTTGTGCGGGAAGGATTGCGTTCTTACCTGGGGAGATCTCGCCTTGTGCCTGAAAGGACGACGGCGCGAGCCGGAGCGAGAAGTCAGCAGAGGCCGTAGTAGTCTTTTTTTTGACGAAGGGCCGAACGAGAGAGAGTGTTGTAGGCCATGTTGATGCGAACGACCGGAAGTCAGATGCCTGCCAAACGCGGGGCGGATGGAGATGATGAGCGGTGAAGCCGTGAGAAGTCCCGTCAGCGACGAGGTCAATCGCCCGCAAGATGAATCCGATAACGCAGGGCAAGGGCTGCTGGAGCGGGCCTTTGCGAGAGAAAACCTGAAGCGGGCGTGGAAACGGGTCAAGGCCAACAAAGGTGCAGCGGGAGTCGATGGTCTGGATATTGAACAGACCGCTGAACATCTGCTGAGCCAATGGACGGCGATTCGTGAACAGCTTCTTTCAGGTGTCTACCGGCCCAGCCCGGTACGCCGTGTGGTCATCCCCAAACCTGACGGCGGTGAGCGCGAGTTGGGCATTCCGACGGTCACCGACCGCCTGATCCAACAAGCGTTGCTGCAAGTCTTGCAGCCACTCCTCGATCCGACTTTCAGTGAACACAGCTACGGCTTTCGTCCGGGACGCTGCGCGCAGGACGCCGTTTTGGCGGCCCAGCGCCATGTGTCTTCAGGGCGCAAAGTGGTGGTGGATGTTGATCTGGAGAAGTTCTTCGACCGGGTCGATCACGACATTTTGATTGATCGCTTGCGCAAACGGATTGCGGATCGGGCGATTATTCGGCTGATCCGGGCCTATCTGGATGCGGGAACGCTGATCAATGGCGTGATCGAGAAAAGCCGCTGCGGGGCGCCGCAAGGCGGCCCGCTGTCGCCGTTGCTGGCGAACGTGCTGCTGGACGAAGTGGATCGGGAACTTGAACGTCGAGGTCATTGCTTCGTGCGCTATGCCGATGACGCGAACGTCTATGTTCGCAGTCATAAAGCCGGGCAGCGGGTGATGATCTTGCTAAGGCGTCTGTATGAAAAGCTGCACTTGAGCGTCAACGAGAGCAAGAGTGCGGTGGCCAGTGCGTTTGGTCGCAAGTTTCTGGGCTATGCATTTTGGTGCGCCCGTGACGAAGTCAAACGTGCGGTATCTCAGAAGGCACAAAAGCAATTCAAGCAACGTATCCGGCAGTTCACTCGCCGTTCATGTGGCCGCAGTTTGCAGCAGGTCGTCGACCTCCTACGTCCCTATTTACTGGGTTGGAAAGCCTATTTCAAGTTGTCACAAACACCAGGTGTCTGGCGTGAATTGGACAAATGGATGCGACACCGACTCAGAGCGATTCAACTCAAGCAATGGAAACGGGGAACGACGACTTATCGCGAATTGCGGGCTTTGGGTGCGAGTAAAGAAGTCGCCCAGAAAGTGGCATGTAACACCCGTCGTTGGTGGGACAATAGTCGATGGGCCCTGAACTGGGTGCTTAATCTCGCGTGGTTTGATCGCTTGGGACTTCCACGTCTCTCCTGACCTCAATCCCTCGAACCGCCCGGTGCGGACCCGCATGCCGGGTGGTGTGGCAGGGGTACGGTCTATGAAGGCCGTCCCCTATGCCGATTGCCTGCGAATGCTTGCCCGATGTCCTCCACGGCACGGCGAAATCTCTGTAGCCAGCAGGCGACCGTTCCTGCTTTCGGCAACGCGGTGGCTGGTTATGTTGGTGTTCCAAAAACAGTTGCCATGGAATGCACATGAATGACCATCAGACACCGCTTCATTCCGAACCTGCGCCGCTGCGCGAAACACTGAAATCTGTGGTGAACGCGGCTTTACCGCAGTCTCCCGAGCAGTTCGGTGCGCAGTTGATCAAGGCAAAATGGGGCCAGGACATCGACCCGCAAAACGCCCTGTTGGTCACGCTGGATTACCGCTACCGCGGGCACCCGCCGCAGGACGGCATCGAGCAAGGCCAGGTGGCAAACACGCAAACCCTGGTGCAGGCGTTGCTGGCGAACTACCAGACCGTCGGTGACGGGCGTTTTGCCGAAAGCCTATTGGGTTTGTTCACACCGCCCGATGTCGGCCCGTCCATTCGCATCGTGGAGCATGTCGATGAATTCGCCGACCACGGCAATGGCAACCACCATACCTACGAAGGCATCTATCGCCGGACCACGCCCCAGGTGTATGGGCCGGCAACGCAAATTGTCCTCAGGCCGACGGCGTTCAAACAGTGGGTGTGGGAACTGGATCTGCAAACCCTCTATCAGGCTTACCTTGATCGCACCTGGCCCTCCGACAAGCGAATCGCCCAGGCGCAGCCTTACGACCTGAGAACCTCGGCCAAGGCCGCCTTTATCATGAGCGCCTGCCTGCAACATCAGGAGGGCAGTTTGAGTCAGGAAGGCCTGGCCTTGGCCATGCAGGCCGCCGGCTTGCCAGCGGAGCAGGCCTGGAGTGCGTTGACCATCGATCAGGTGCAGGCGCCCACGCGCGTCAGTGCGCCGATCGAAGTTGGTCGGCTGACGATCTATCGCTACACATCGGACGATATCTGGTGTTATCGCCACCGTCACAGCGGCCGGGTCTTGTTGAATATTCCCGGCAACTCCTCACCCTTGCATGAATTCGCCGAATGGCCGCACTTGCGCCAATGGATCGTGGCCCAAGGCCGGGTTGCCGCCACACGGCAAGCGCTGGTCGCGCATTTTGCCGAGGACGATCGTGAAGACGGCACTTTCCATGCGGGCGTGTTGACGGCGTTGGAGGGCATGGCGGTTTACCCGAAGGAGCACTGGCTGAAAAAGAACGCGGGGTTTTTCAACAACGACGGTTTCTGGGACCCGCAGGACTACATCGACCTTGAGCGTGTGCCAGCCGACACCGACCCGTTCGCGCAACTGGTACTGACCATGAAGCAGGCCTCCATGGCCAGCGTCAAAACCATCCGTGACGATGCCCAGGTCAATCGCGACAACCTGAGCGCGGTGGTGGAACCGCTTGTGCAATGGATCAACCGGCTGGGACCTTTGGCATTGTTCATTCCGGGAGGTGAGGGCGTCCTGGTGCTGGCCGGGCTGATCGATGCCGGTTATGGCCTCGATCAGGCCATCAACGGTAAAACACCGGAGCAGCGATCCGAAGGCGTGACGCGTACGGTGTTCGGCTTGCTCAATGCACTCCCGTTGGCCGGGGCGGTGGCGGCATTCAAGGGCGAAGAGAAAATCGCCGGAACGCTGCACGAGCGGGGGGAGTCGGGGAACGAGCCGCATCCCGGAGCGCCGGCCGAGCCCACACCCGGGTCGGTTTCGGCACCGGTGTCGACACGTGTGGAGTTGATGCGTGGTATTTGCGCACCGCTTGCGGCCTTCAGTGATGAGGTATTGGCGCAGATCGCGCGGATCAGCACGGTCGACGACGATATACTGCGTCTGATGCAGACCGGTCGTGCGCCGACGCCGTCGCTTGCCGACACCATCACTCGCTTCAAGCTCGATCAGGAGCTCGAGGCCGTCGCCGATCCGCAAGCGCGGGCCGGATTGTTCAACGCCCGCTATCAGGCGCTCCAGCACTCGGACCAGGATTGGATTCGCCTGTTTCAGCGCGAGTACCCCGATTTGCCGAAAAGTGCCGTGGAGCAGATCCTCGACCGTTCGGGGGTCGACATCGATCGGCCCGTCGATGCTGACGAGGCGCTGCAACTGTTCAAGCGCCTGGACAACAAGGCGCGAGAGTATCAGCAGCATGTACGGCTGAACCGTGCCTATGAGGGCCTCTGCTTGCGTTCGGTCAGCCATCCCGATTCCGATGTCCTGGCGTTGCATTCCCTGCAACGCCTGCCCGGTTGGCCGAAAGGCTTGCGCATCGAAGTGCTCGACGGGGCAATCAGTGGCCGGGTCCTGGACCGTTGCGGCCCGCTCGATTCGGCGGATTGCCGGCGCTTGATCAAGGCCGGTGATCGCTATCGGTATGCCACGGTGGCGGCTACCGACGGCGAGGGTTCGGATCTGTTTGCCGCGCTGGTCGATCTAATGTCAGGGGAGGAGCGCGCGGCGATGTCGCTAAGCTCGCCCGACGCGGCCAGCCAGTTGCGCCTGCGTATTGGCGGGCACGCCTTGCCCCGCTCCGAACTGATACTCGGCCTGGATCGAATGGATTCGCGGTTGCCCTTCGACGCCAGGGGATTGCGCGGCGGCGGCTTTCCGAACACGCCACAGGCCGCAGCGCTGACTCACGGAGTCATGCGCCTGCAGGTCAAGGATCTGTATCCGGATTTCACCGATGCCCAGGCCGATGAGTTGCTTATTAACGCGGGTGCCGGGGCGCAAGCGTTGGTGGATCGCCTGATTCTCGAGATGCAGCAATTGCATGCCGATCTGCGCCACTGGGTCGAGCAGGCCGTGCTGGATGTCGATGACATGGACGTAGAATTTCTCGCTGTGGACGATGATGATGCCGCGGGCATGAGTCCTCAGCAGGTGGCGGCGCACAATGTCGAACTGCTGCAAACCGTGATCGATTACGAGCGTGAAACGCGAATTGAGCTGGGCGATGAGCTGATGAGCATCTGGCAAAAATGCCCGCCGCAGATCAATAGAGTGGTGTCTGGTGAGGTGTTTTCCGGCTACAGGCTGGATCTGGGTTTCGAGGACTACCATCGGTTGCCGACGATGAACGTGCGCTTCAATGAGGTCGTCGAGCTATCGATGCAGGGCCTGCACCTTATCGAGCGCGAGAGCCTGAATGCTTTTCTCGAAAGTTTTCCCAATCTGCACTCCCTGAACCTGGAACGCGTGGATCTGCGTCGGCTCAATGCAGACGATGTGCTGGAGGGGGTATTGCCTCCACCGGTTCGGCAAATGACTCGACTCACAACGCTCAACCTGAGTTCAACCTTTCTTCAGCTTCAGGAGAACACGGCTTCGCAATTTCGTGATCTGGTGAGCCTGCAAGCGCTGGATCTGAGTGACAACCCGTTGACTGTCCCGCCCGTGGTATTGGGGTTGAATGAGTTGCGTGTATTGAACCTGAGAAACACTCGGATCAGCCATTGTCCGATTGGCATCGCCGATCAGCCGTACCTCACCTCGCTCGACTTGCGAGGCAACCGGATCCGCCGGGTTCCCTACGCGATACTCAATCAGGCGGTCTCCCGGGACCGGGTGAAACTGTGGGGTAATCCACTGACGGATGAAGAGACGTTGTTGCGCCTGGTCGATCATCGCGAGCGCACCGGTATCAACCTGTGGCTGAGTGAGCCGGGTGCCGATTATGGCGGTGCGACGCCCTGGCTGGAGGAGGGCGATGAAAGCGTGCGCGAGGCGCGGCAACAGATCTGGCAACGATTGGCCGTCAAGCCATCGGGCAGTACGTTGCTCCGGGTCATGGATGGATTGCGCCTGACGGCAGATTTTGAGGTCGGCTATCGGTCGCTGCAGGCACGCGTGTGGCGCTTGCTCCACGAGGCGGATACGTCAGAAGAGTTGTGGGGTTGGTTGCGGCAGTGCGTCGAAACGCGGATGGCCGATGCGCAGAATCCGTTCCGGTTGTTCGTGGTGCTGGAGGATCGAGTCCGGCTGTACCGCGATTGGGTCGCCATGGGGCGGCCGATGCCGCTGGCCGATTATCCGGTGTTTTAGCGGGAAGGGTAAAACGCCTTGAACCCCGGGCCGGGGTTCAAGGCGTGACGGTCAGCGGCGACGGAACAGCGGTAGCGGTTCGTCGGTAGCTGCCTGATAGGACACCGAGAAGTCCTTGAGGCCTTCAAGGGCTTCGTGCGGGTCTTTGTCGGCGCGAATGGCGAACGCGTCGAAACCACAGCGATGCATGTAGAACAACTGGTCACGCAGCACGTCGCCAATGGCCCGCAATTCGCCCTTGAAACCGTAACGGTCACGCAGCAGGCGGGCGTTGGAGTAGTTGCGGCCATCGGTGAATGCCGGGAAGTTCAGGGCGATAACCTGGAACTGCGCCACGTCTTCGCCGATCTCCTCGGCTTCTTCATCGGCGTCCAGCCAGATGCCCAGGCCGCCGTCACGGGCCAGGAGCATGCGGCTGTGTTCACGCCACAGCTGCAACGGCACGATGAGGTCGTCGCAGTTGCTGATCTCGTCGATGTTGAAATCCTTGGGCAGCAGGTGCCAGGTCTCGTCGACGACCTCGTTGTTCTTAATTATTCGCTGCATAGACACGCTCCTTGAAGAGGTCGATGCCAATACGCTGATAGGTGTCGATGAAGCGTTCGTCTTCGGTACGTTGTTCGATGTACACGTCGATCAGCTTTTCGATCACGTCAGGCATGGCTTCCTGGGCAAAGGACGGGCCGAGGATCTTGCCCAGGCTGGCGTCACGGCTGGCGCTGCCGCCGAGGGAAACCTGATAGAACTCTTCGCCTTTCTTGTCCACCCCCAGGATGCCGATGTGGCCGACGTGGTGGTGACCACAGGCGTTCATGCAGCCGGAGATGTTCAGGTCCAGTTCGCCGATGTCGAACAGGTAGTCCAGGTCGTCGAAACGGCGCTGGATCGATTCGGCGATCGGGATCGACTTGGCGTTGGCCAGGGAGCAGAAATCGCCGCCCGGGCAGCAGATGATGTCGGTCAGCAGGCCGATGTTCGGCGTGGCGAAGCCTTGCTCGCGCAGTTCGCCCCACATGGCGAACAGTTTGTCCTGCTCAACGTCGGCCAGGATGATGTTCTGCTCGTGGGAGGTGCGCAGTTGACCGAAGCTGTAGCGGTCGGCCAGGTCGGCCACGGCGTCGAGCTGCTTGTCGGTGATGTCGCCCGGTGCAACGCCGGTTGGCTTCAGGGACAAGGTCACGGCCACATAACCCGGCTTCTTGTGGGCCAGGGTATTGCGTACGCGCCAGCGGGCGAAGCCCGGGTGTTGCTGGTCGAGCTCGGCCAGTGCGGCGGCCTGGTTTTCCAGGGCCTTGTAGTCCGGGTCGACGAAATGCTTGGCGACGCGCTGCACTTCGGCTTCGGTCAATGTGGTCTGGCCACCGCGCAGGTGCTCCATTTCCGCATCGACTTTTTGCGCGAAGACTTCAGGCGTCAGCGCCTTGACCAGGATCTTGATCCGCGCCTTGTACTTGTTGTCGCGACGGCCATAGCGGTTGTAGACCCGCAGGATGGCGTCGAGGTAGCTCAACAGGTCTTGCCACGGCAGGAATTCATTGATGAACGCACCGACCACTGGCGTACGGCCCAGGCCGCCGCCAACCAACACACGGAAGCCCAGTTCGCCAGCGGCGTTGTGCACCGGCTCAAGGCCGATGTCATGGACTTCGATGGCGGCACGGTCGGAAGTCGAACCGTTGACGGCGATCTTGAATTTGCGCGGCAGGTAGGCGAATTCCGGGTGGAACGTGGTCCACTGGCGGACAATCTCGCACCATGGGCGCGGGTCGATCAATTCGTCGGCAGCGACACCGGCAAACTGGTCGGTGGTGACGTTGCGCAGGCAGTTGCCGCTGGTCTGGATCGCGTGCATCTGCACGGTGGCCAGTTCAGCGAGAATGTCCGGAATGTCTTCCACGGCTGGCCAGTTGAACTGCACGTTCTGCCGGGTACTGATGTGGGCGTAGCCCTTGTCGTAGTCGCGGGCAATTTTGGCCATCATTCGCGTCTGGCGCGAAGTCAGTTGGCCGTATGGCACGGCGACTCGCAACATCGGCGCGAAACGCTGGATATAAAGGCCATTTTGCAGGCGCAGCGGGCGGAATTCTTCTTCGCTCAGCTCGCCTGCCAGATAGCGTCGGGTCTGATCACGGAACTGCTTGACGCGGTCCTCGATGATCCGCTGATCGTATTCGTCGTATACGTACATATAAGTCCTGTTCTCAGGCTTGGGCCGGTCGGAAACAGCGGCGTTTTTTGGCTTGCTGGCGTCCGATAAAACCTCGGCAATTCTGCGCGCACGGCCGCGCACTCCCTACGGAGCCGGGGCAAGATAACAGTTTGCAGTTATGCGTAAAAGTGATGTTTGAGCATATGTAAAGAACCAAATCGCCTAATGAGAATCGTTGTTGCAAAGGCCCTGTTTGTGGTGCGGGCAATCGTCGTCTTTACTGTGCTCGAGTCTTTATGCAATCACCGATAAAACCGACAAGAGGCGATGCAATGAGCAACCCAACCAAAGCACGGAAAAGCGATAGCACCGTTGATGCATGGGCAATTTTGTTCCTGATCATTCTGGTCGTGGGGACGGCGGTTTTCTGGGTCAGTCATCAGTAAGCGACCCCGTCCGGGCCCGGTTCCGACGATTGTCTGACAAAAACCGGAAAAGTCGCCGTTTTACGGAGGTTCGCTGGCTATAATGCGCGGCGAATTTCCGGGGGGTCGGACGACCAATGTTGAAGTTTCTATGTGGCGTATTACTGGCGCTGGGCATGGTCGTGGGACCTTGTGCCCAGGCGGCGTCAGTGCTGTTCCTGAACCCGGGAACCCCCACGGAAGCTTTTTGGGTGAGTTACTCGCAGTTCATGCAAGCCGCGGCGACCGACCTGGGGATGGACTTGCGCATCCAGTATTCCGACCGCGTCTCCGAAATCACCATCCAGCAGGCTCGCGAAGCCCTTCAGGGCCGCCATCGTCCCGACTACCTGGTCTTCGTCAACGAGCAATACATCGCCCCCGAAATCCTGCGGCTGGCCAAAGACAGCGGTGTGAAGTTGTTCATGGTCAACAATGCCCTGACCCCGGATCAGACGAAACTGATCGGTGCCCAACCTGACAAGTACCCCGATTTGCTCGGCAGCCTGGTGCCCAATGACGAGGAGGGCGGCTACCTGATGCTCAAGGAACTGATCCGACAGCACGGCCCGGTGGCCCCCGGCCAGACGATCGAATTGCTGGCCTTTTCCGGTTTGAAAATCACCCCGTCCGCTCAGTTTCGCGAGAAGGGCTTGCGGCGTGCCTTGGCCGAGCATCCCGAAGTGCGGTTGCGGCAGTTGGTGTACGGCGGCTGGACCCGGCAACGCGCCTGCGAGCAGGCCAGGTTGTTGTTCAAGCGCTACCCGCAGACGTCGCTGGTCTGGGCCGCGAATGACGAGATGGCGTTCGGTGTGATGCAGGCGTATGTCGAAGCCGGAGGTGTGCCAGGAAAAGGCGTGCTGTTCGGCGCGATCAACACTTCACCCGCGGCGTTGCAGGCACTGCTGGACCGTCGCCTGAGTGTCTTGCTGGGCGGGCACTTCAGTCTCGGTGGCTGGGCGCTGGTGCAATTGCATGACTACGATCAAGGCGTGGACTTCAGCCAGTACGGCGGCCGTGACCGACAGATTCCGCTGTTGCAACTGATCGATCGGACACAGGCCAAACGGCTGCTGGCGATGGGCACAGCGCAGGATTTCGGCGTGGATTTTCACAAACTCTCGGCCAAGGGACGTCCCGCGTCCTGGCGATACCCGTTCACCCTGCAAACCCTGATGCACTGAGTCGCATCAAACACCGGCCAGAAGCAGCACCAGCTTGACGATGCCGAACAGCATCAATGCAAACACCGCCGTGAACACAATCCCCAGAATCACGAAATGACTCGGCTTGCCGTGAGTGAAATCACGGGCCCGGTTCTTCCCGCTCTGCACCCCGAACGCCGCCGCCATGACGCTGTGCAGCATTTGCCAGAAGGTCGGCGGCTTGTTGTCGGCCGGATCGTTCATAAGTCCCTCGCCTGTCATTAGGTCCTCAGAGCATAGACAATCCGGCGGCCAGTGTTGTGGTCGGAGCGGCCTGTGGATCGACGCATTTTGAAATCAGTCTTGATCGGTGCGATAACTATCTACCGCAGAAGCGGTTCGCTGAAATGATGTTCTGTCGTTCCATTATTCAGGAGCGACATAATGTCTACCCATCCCCCCTCTGTGCCTCGTCAACGCCTGGTTCCGGGCCGAAACAGCATTCATCGCGAACTTCTTGAACAGTTGACGCCTGGTTGGTTGATCGATGCCACGCCGCAGCGGCGAGCAGCAATGAAAGCGAGCGGCTCGCTCCCGCCGCACTGGTACCAGCGAGCATCCCGCGAGCAACAGCAGGCACTGAAAGACGTTTTCAACGACAGTTTTGTTTCCCAGGCCCGGCTCGACAAGACGATGTCGTCGCTGCCAGATGCCGAAAGCTTTGCCGAGCCGATACTGCGCAAGGCCTTGAAGGACCAATTTGGTGTTGAGGTCGACGTCAACAAAACCCTGGTGTGTCTCAGGCGAGCGCTGGAAGTCAGCGACCTTGAAATAGAGATCGCCTCGTTCGAGGTGATGAAGATTTCGTTGTTGCAAGCGGCACTGCATAACTTCGAAGCGTCCGAGTGTGAGGAGGGCGCCTTTCATCGTGGGTCCGGGTTTGTGATCGAGACATCGACGCCAGGCACGTTCGAGGTCGCTACCTTCAGCATGTCGGTCAGGCAGTTCCTCTCTCTCTGTCGCAAGCTGGATATCGGTGCGCAGTATCGAACCCGAGTGAAGGCGTTTTTCCAGCCAGTGGATGCGCAGAAGGAAACGACATTGCGCCAGCAATTCGTTGCCAGCCAGAAAGCGGCATTGAGGGCGGCAGCCGAACTGGCGCTGCTGAAAAAGGACATCGAGCCCGACGATTACGCAATGATTCTTTCGGTGGTTAACGGCGAAGTTCATCCCCGTCTCGGCAACAGGCCTGTCTGGTTTCGTGACCTGAGTTTGATGAAACGCAGGATGACAGGCTGCGTCGTGTTCGGCATCTGTGAACAATATCGCTATTCCGATGATTTCATCGTTTACATTCCTCATGATCCGGAGCATCCGCTTAAACGCTATACCCCTGAGCGGATGAGGGCAGAATTCAAGCGGCAATTCACAGCCCTTGGCGCATCTCCATCGAGTGATGGACCGACGGAGCACCAGCGGTTTTTCAGCCAGTTCGTCGCTTACGCCGACCGCCCTTACTATTTCAGTCAGTTCACCCGTAAAGCCGCGGATGCTCCCGCCGATCCCTTGCACTCTATCTGGGTGAAAGTCGCGCAGTACATTCCCGTGCTTTCTTCCATCGCCCGCATCAAGGAATTGCCACCAGAGCGTTCGACCAGGCGCGAGCCGGTCGAAGATCCGTATCTCAAGCCTGTCGACGTCAATCGCAAAGGCGTGGCCGGCATCTGGGCTGCCAACACTGATCTCTGGATCTATCTCTACGAGCAAAACCGCGCCAAGGTCATCGCCGATGCGCGCAGTCATGCCGTACCCACGGCGGACGTCGATGCAAAGGTGCGGGCAGAAAAGCTCAATCACCTGCTGGAAATCGGCATGCTGGGCTTGAACATGGTGTCGATGTTCGTACCAGTGCTGGGCGAGATCATGCTGACGGTAATGGCCGGGCAATTGCTGTACGAGTCGTTCGAAGGGGGTATCGAATGGAGTGAAGGTGATCGCCATGCGGCCAAGGCGCACCTGATCGATGTCGCGGAAAACCTGGCGTTGATCGCGGCGATGGCCGGGGCCGGCAAGGTGCTCGGCAAGATAGCGCCGGTTGCACCGGAGCCGGTGATCGAAGGGCTGGACGCCATCAAGCGCCCCGATGGCGCGACACGGCTGTGGAAACCCGACCTGGAGGCCTATGAGTGCAACGTTGAGCTGGGCGATGACATCGCCCCCAATGCCCTGGGACAGTTTCGTGCGAACCGCAGGACTTACATTCGCCAGGCGGGCAAGGTGTATGAGATCACCTTTGATTCAACGCTGAAAAAATGGCGCATCAAGCATCCGTCCGATACCGGGGCCTGGCGACCGATTCTCGAACACAACGGCTACGGTGCCTGGCGCCATACGCTGGAACGTCCTCTTGAGTGGGACCGACTGACTCTGTTGCGGCGCATGGGCCATGCGACCGAGGCCCTGACTGACGAACAACTGCTCACCATCGCCGATGCCAGCGGTACCCGTGACAGTGCCCTGCGCAAGATGCATCTCGATCACCTGCCTCCGCCTCCCGGGCTGGCTGAGTTGTTGTCGGCGTTCGAGCCTGGCCCGGGGAACACCGAGGCGGTCAAGGGACCGGTGGCGATGCTGCGGCGCGCTTGCCCGGGGCTGAGTGAACCGGCTGCCAACAGAGTGTTGCTGGATGCCAATGCCGAGGAACTGGCACGGTGGCAGACGACGCGGCGGATTCCCTTGAGCATGCTTGAAGAGGGCCGCTGGTATGCACGACAAGGGCGCGTCAACCGTGCCTTTGCCGGGTTGCATCTGGAGCGAATGGCGTCGGCGGACAGCCGATGGCTCGCACTGCATTCCCTGGAGAAGCTGCCGGGCTGGTCCGACAGCGTGCGCCTGGAAGTGCGCGACGGTCACGTCGAGGGGCCGCTGATCGATGGCATTGGCAGTCAGACTGCCGTCACGCGTAAATACGTGGTCAAGAAAGGACCGGCTTACCAGGCGTTCGATGAACGCGGCGAGGAGCTCAACGGCATTCCTCGAAATGGCGACAACTTTTACTCGTCGATCATGCACGCCTTGCCCGACTCGGCGCGCCAGGCGCTGGGTGTTCCTCATGTGGCTCAGGGCAGCCAGTTGCGCACGGCAATCATCGACTACGCCAGCGCCCATCGTGTCGAACTGGCACAACGCCTGGAGACACGCACTGGCAAGACTGCGAAGTTCAAGCCTCCGGTTCGGGTCAACGAACGGTTGGTGGGGTACTACGCCAGCGGACGCGGGCAAGGGATCAATCCTTCGCTGGCGACGCGGGTTCGGGATGTCTATCCGGCGCTGACCGAACAGCAGGCCAACGGATTTGTCCTGGCGCAGTTGCGTGCGGGAAAAACCGATGCGCAGATTTACGGTTTGTTGCAGGCCCGCCTGCGCGAGTGGGAGATGCTTGAGGCGACGCTCGATCATTGGGTTGGCGAGCCATCGCCGAGCTCTGCCCTGGAACGCATGCTGGGCGGCAAGGCCTCGGTCGCGCAGAGCCTCAAGCAAAGCTGGCGCAACTCGCCATTGGCCGCAGAGCACTCGCGCTTCACGTTGCTTGACCTGACCTGTGATCAAGCGCTTCCTTCGTTGTCGGCGGATTTCTCCCATGTGCGTGATCTGTACGTCCGGGGCCGGTGTATCACGGACGCCAATGCCGATGTGCTGTTGGCGAATTTCCCCAGGTTGAAAAGACTGCGGATCAACGCCACGGACAACCAGTTCAGCAATGTGCCCGAGGCCATCGGCACGATGCCGGAGCTCACCGATCTGAGCCTGTATTCAGCCGCTCCCTACGCCGTCGACATGCCGTCGAGGCTGAGCGCGCTGACCAGGCTTGAGGACCTCACTGTCTATTGTTCGGGGTTCACGCCGATTGCGCTGGATGTCAGCCAATTGCGCAATCTGCGCCGGCTGGATGTGCTGGCACTTGCGATGTTTGAATGGCCCGCCGGGGTTCTCGAACTGCCGCGCCTTGAGCGATTGAGTCTCAAGGGCACCGGAATCAGAACCTTGCCCGACGGCATTTTCAACGGACATGGAAAGCTCTGGTCCGGACTGTCGCTGGACTGGTCGAATGTCCTTCGTGAAAATTTCAGGCCAGCGTATGAGTACGCCAAAAGGCAATCCCCACACCTTGTTGATCTCGAGGAAATGGTCAGGGATTACAGCAAGGGTGAGTTGAGACGCCTTGGCGAGGGCATCAACGAGAATCACGAGGCCTTGTTCAATCGGTTTGTCGAGCAGTGGCAGGACGCCGAGGCGAGGTACGGGGCGATCGAAGCCTTGAGTGAGCAACACCATGTGCTCAACCGCAACCTCAATGACTGGTCCTATCGTGCGCTTAAACTGCCAACCGCGATCAATGAAGTGGCAGGTCGGACATTAGCGGCAAACTCCCTGAGAGCGTGCTGGCGCAACGGTGTATTCAAGCGTTACGGCGCTACAGCCAATGCCTCGGTGCTCGACTTGCCTAATCTGGGACTGAGTAGTTTTCCCGAGCTGCCGGCCGGCGCTTTCCCAGAGGTGCAAACGCTGTATTTGAGGGGGAGTAAAGCGCCTGCAGAACAGATTCGCGGTTTCATCAATGGGTTCTCCGAACTTCAAACACTCGACTTGCGTAGTTGCAGCCTGACGGAAATCCCCATCGGTCCCAACGATCTCGGAAAATTGACTCAGCTGGATCTCTCCAATAACGCGATTGTTGTCGATTCAGGTGTTCAGCAAGGTCTCGATGGGTTGCAGACGCTCGAATATCTGGAACTGAGCAGCAACCCTGTGAACACCCTGGACGTCAGCGCAATGACTCGCCTCAAGGCCTTGAACCTGCACGCGACAGAGTTGCGGGAGTGGCCGGCAGGTGCCCAGGACTTGCCGGAGCTGACCTGGCTGGATTTGCGCGACAGCAAGATTTCCGAGCTGCCGGTGGCAGTGCTGGAAAATGAAGTATTGCTCAAAACCAATCTCGGCGGTTCGCCCTTGACCCCTCAGGCTGGCGCAATGCTCAAGAGCGCCTGGCAGCGAATAGACGTTGCCAGGGTGCTGCCGGAGGGTGCCCTGGAGCGGTTCGCCCTGGAGCCGATACCGCTCGGTTTCCCGCCGTCCGAGAGTGGGCTTTCCATTGCGCAGCATTTGCTGGCGCTGCCTGAGGTTGCGGCGGGAGAAGGGGCCGAGGTTTTCACAAGGCGTCTGCAACGTTTGAAGCCGACACTGGCGGATGATGAAGCCTTGCAAGCGCTGGAACAGATGCGCGAGCGCGGGGCGACCGAGGTGCAAATCAGTGAGCGTCTTGCCGGTTGGGAACAGACCTTCGAAGCGCTTACGCGTCAGTTGAACGGCTGGATCTTTACCCGTGGAGTGCGCGGCACAGGCTGGATGACGTCCTCAAGCATTCGCAGGCTGGGCGCCTTGCGCATCCTCGAATGCTGGCGCGAAGGCCTGACCGGCGTGGAGGGTGTTGCCAATGCCGTATTGGATCTGAGCGGCCTGCAACTGGGCGATCTTCCCACGTTGCCGGCAACGTTCGAGCACGTCGGTACGTTGAAACTGACCGGTGTAAAACTGACCCGGACAGGCTCCGACGGGTTCCTCGATGCCTTTACCCTGCTGAAAACCCTGGAACTCAATGGCAATGGGCTGGAGGCAATACCCGAGCCGGTCCAGCGCATGGATTTGCTCGAGCGGCTGGAACTGTCTTCGAACCGGCTGGACGATGCCGAGCACCTCTACGCCTCGTTGAGCAATCTGGAACGCCTGAAGCGGCTGGACCTGGGCTACAACGAACTGGACTCCTTCGATCTCGACGTTTTCGATGCGCTGGTGACACTCGATCTGCGCAATAACAATCTGACGCAATGGCCGGGCGGCGTGCTGGATGCCGCCCACCTCAGAGTCCTGAATCTGAGTGGTAACGACATCACATCGGTTCCGGCGCAGGCTCTGGATGGCAATCACAACGTCCTGATGATCGGCATCGATCTGAGCGACAACAACCTGGCGCTTGAAAGCCTCGAACGCTTGAGGGCCTACCGTGATTCAGGAGCACGGGACACCGTGCTGGGACTCTCGCGCGCTGAACTCGACGAGTTGCTTGATGATGCTCACGACCAAAGCGACAGTGACAGCATCGAGTCGGATGAAGAACTCCCTGACGTTGAGCCTGATTCCGCGCAAAAGGCCCCTTGGCTGGCCAATGTGCCTGCGGAGGAACAGGCCGGTAAAAGCGAAATCTGGAATCGGCTGGCAGCCGAGCCGGACAATGCTGCGTTCTTTCATTTGCTTGAGCGATTGCAAGACACCCGGGAGTTTCGGGTGGCCAGTGCCGACTTGACGCGACGGGTCTGGACAGTGATGGAGGCCGCAGCCAGCAACAGCGAGCTTCGGCAAGTCCTGTTCGCCAGTTCGAGCACCCATGGCACCTGTGTCGACGGGCGAATCCTCACGTTCAGCGGGCTGGAAAGCAAAGTGTTCACCCACAATGCCTTGCTCGACATTCCGCCTGGAGGCCTGAGTGTGAAGGGCGAAGCACTGCTGAAACTGTCCAGGCAGCTGTTTCGACTGGACAAGATCGATGATCTGGCGACCAAAGCCGCGGCTCATTCCGGCGAGGATGAGGCCGAGGTGCGCCTGGGTTATCGAATCGGTCTGACGGAGGGCTGGGATGACGGCCTGATCCTGCCGGGTCAGCCGAAACACATGACGTATGCCTCGGGCGTCACGCGACAACAACTGGCGCACGCGCGCGTGGAAATCGTCAATGCGGAACGGTCCGACGGGTTTTTCGAAGACTTGATCCAGCGCGACTATTGGGTGAGTTATCTCAAGGAGAAATACCCTGAAGAGTTCACGGCACTTGATGAGGCGGAGAGTCAGGCAGGGGAGGATGACGGTGTTGATATCGCCGATGACGCTGCTCTTTTGACTCAGATGTTCGAACAGACGGCGGCGCGCAACGCGAAGATGATCGAGTTGTCCCGCAAGGAGGTTGCGGGTGAAGAACCGCAACCAGGGACATCGGCCAGGAATAGCTAAATCAGCCGCCGGATAGCTAATGTGGGAGCGGGCTTGCTCGCGAAAGCGGAACAACATTCAACATCGATGTTGACTGATAGACCGCTATCGCGAGCAAGCTCGCTCCTACAGAAGGCCTTGCCAACCACAATGTGATCGGCAAGGCTGTTTAGTTGTCGTAACCCAGGTTCGGCGCGAGCCAGCGTTCGGTCACGCTCAATTCCTGGCCTTTGCGCGAGGTGTAGCTCTGCACCTGGTCCTTGTCGATCTTGCCCACGGCAAAGTATTGCGCCTGCGGGTGAGCGAAGTACCAGCCGCTGACCGCTGCCGCCGGGAACATCGCGTAGTGTTCGGTGAGGAATACCCCACTGCGGCCTGCGCGCATTTCCTGGGCTTCTGGATCGAGCAGGGCGAACAACTGGGCTTTCTCGGTGTGGTCCGGGCAGGCCGGGTAGCCCGGTGCCGGACGGATACCGCTGTACTGCTCCTTGATCAGCGCATCGTTATCCAACGCTTCATCCTTGGCATAACCCCAGTAGTCTTTACGCACCTGCTGGTGCAGCCACTCGGCGCAGGCTTCGGCCAGGCGGTCGGCCAGGGCCTTGACCATAATCGAGTTGTAATCGTCGCCGGCGTCCTGGTAAGCCTTGGCCACCTCTTCGGCACCGATCCCCGCGGTGGTGATGAAACCACCCACGTAGTCAGTCACTTCACTGCCTTTGGGCGCGACGAAGTCGGCCAGGGAGAAGTTCGGCTTGCCGTCGGTCTTGATGATCTGCTGGCGCAGGTGATGCAGCTTGGCCATCGGCTTGCCGTCATCGCCATAGAGCTCGATGTCGTCGTCATGCACCTGGTTGGCCGGCCAGAAACCGAACACCGCACGGGCGCTGATCAGCTTCTCGTCGATCAGTTTGGTCAGCATTTCCCGAGCGTCTTTATAGAGCGAGGTGGCGGCTTCACCGACCACTTCGTCCTGGAGGATGCGCGGGAACTTGCCGGCCAGGTCCCAGGAAATGAAGAACGGCGTCCAGTCGATGTACTCGGCCAGGACGTTGAGGTCGATGTTGTCCAGCACCCGGGTGCCGGTGAAGGTCGGTTTGACCGGCGTGTAGCCCGCCCAGTCGAATTGCGGTTTCTTGGCGATGGCCGCGCCGTAACTCAGGCGTTCGGTGCGGGCGCTGCGGTTGGCGGTGCGCTCGCGAACCTCGATGTAATCCTGGCGGGTTTTCTCGACGAAACCGGCCTTGAGCTCCTTGGACAGCAACTGCGTCGCCACGCCCACCGCGCGGGAGGCGTCGGTGACGTAGATCACCGCATCGTTGCTGTACTTGGGCTCGATCTTCACCGCCGTGTGCGCCTTGGAGGTGGTGGCGCCACCGATCATCAACGGCAGGTGGAAGTCCTGGCGCTGCATTTCCCGGGCGACGTGGACCATCTCGTCCAGCGACGGGGTGATCAGGCCGGACAGGCCGATGATGTCGCACTTCTGTTCCTTGGCCACCTGGAGGATTTTCTCCGCCGGCACCATCACGCCGAGGTCGACGATGTCATAGCCGTTGCAACCGAGCACCACGCCGACGATGTTCTTGCCGATGTCGTGCACGTCGCCTTTCACGGTCGCCATGAGGATCTTGCCCTTGGCTTGCGGCTTGTCGCCTTTTTCCAGTTCGATGAACGGGATCAAGTGAGCCACGGCCTGCTTCATCACGCGGGCGGATTTCACCACTTGCGGCAGGAACATTTTGCCGGCGCCGAACAGGTCGCCGACGATGTTCATACCGGACATCAGCGGACCTTCAATCACCTCGATCGGGCGAGCAAAGGACTGGCGCGATTCTTCGGTGTCTTCGACGATGTGGGTGGTGATGCCCTTGACCAGTGCGTGCTCCAGACGCTTGTTGACGTCCCAGTTGCGCCACTCTTCGGTCTCGGCTTCCTTGACGCTGCCGTCGCCCTTGTACTTGTCGGCGATGGCGAGGAGGGCGTCGGTGCCTTCCGGGGTGCGGTTGAGGATCACGTCTTCCACGGCGTCGCGCAGTTCCACCGGGATCTGGTCGTAGATCTCCAGTTGCCCGGCGTTGACGATGCCCATGGTCAGGCCGTTGCGGATCGCATACAGCAGGAACACCGAGTGAATCGCCTCGCGCACCGGGTTGTTGCCACGGAACGAGAACGACACGTTCGACACGCCGCCGGAGGTCAGTGCATACGGCAGTTCGTTACGGATGTAGGCACAGGCATTGATGAAATCGACGGCGTAGTTGTTGTGTTCTTCGATACCGGTGGCGACGGCGAAGATGTTCGGGTCGAAGATGATGTCTTCCGGCGGGAAGTCCACTTCGTTGACCAGAATGTCATAGGAGCGCTTGCAGATCTCCTTCTTGCGCGCTTCGGTGTCGGCCTGGCCGGCTTCGTCGAAGGCCATCACCACCACGGCGGCGCCGTAGCGCTTGCACAGTTTGGCGTGATGGATGAACTGCTCGACGCCTTCCTTCATGCTGATCGAGTTGACGATGCCCTTGCCCTGGATGCACTTGAGGCCGGCTTCGATCACTTCCCACTTGGAGGAGTCGATCATGATCGGTACGCGGGAGATGTCCGGCTCGCCGGCAATCAGATTGAGGAAGGTCACCATGGCCTTCTTCGAATCGAGCATCCCTTCGTCCATGTTGATGTCGATCACCTGGGCGCCGGCTTCAACCTGCTGCAGGGCGACTTCCAGGGCTTCGGTGTAGTTGTCTTCGCGGATCAGACGGGCGAACTTGGCGGAACCGGTGATGTTGGTCCGCTCGCCGACGTTGACGAACAGCGAGTTGCGATCGATGGTGAACGGCTCAAGGCCCGAGAGGCGGCAAGCCTTCGGGATGTCCGGAATCTCGCGCGGCGCATAACCGGCCACGGCCTTGGCGATGGCTTCGATGTGGCCCGGCGTGGTGCCGCAGCAACCACCGACGATGTTGAGGAAGCCGCTCTGGGCGAATTCTTCGATGACCTTGGCGGTTTCCGACGGCAATTCGTCGTACTCACCGAATTCGTTCGGCAGGCCGGCGTTCGGGTGCGCGGAAACGTGGGTGTTGGCCTTGTTCGACAGCTCTTCGAGGTACGGGCGCAATTCGCGGGCGCCGAGGGCGCAGTTCAGGCCGACGGAAATCGGCTTGGCGTGGGCCACGGAGTTCCAGAACGCTTCGGTGGTCTGGCCCGACAGGGTGCGGCCCGAGGCGTCGGTGATGGTGCCGGAAATCATGATCGGCAGCTCGATCCCCAGTTCCTCGAACACGCCTTGTACGGCGAAGATCGCGGCCTTGGCGTTCAGGGTGTCGAAAATGGTTTCGATCAGGATCAGGTCGGCGCCGCCTTCGATCAGGCCTTTGGTGGACTCGGTGTAGTTTTCCACCAGTTCATCGAAGGTCACGTTACGGTAGCCGGGGTTGTTCACATCCGGGGACAACGAGCAGGTGCGACTTGTAGGACCGAGCACGCCGGCGACGAAGCGTGGTCGGTCCGGGGTTTCCAGGGTCTTGGCGTCGGCAACCTTGCGTGCCAGGCGTGCGCCTTCTACGTTTAACTCATACGCTAGGCCTTGCATGCCGTAGTCGGCCAGGGAAATCTGGGTGGCGTTGAAGGTGTTGGTTTCCAGAATGTCGGCGCCAGCGTCCAGGTAGGCTTTTTCAATGCCGCCAATCACGTCCGGGCGAGTCAGTACCAACAGGTCGTTGTTGCCTTTGACATCGCTTGGCCAGTCAGCGAAGCGTTTGCCACGGTAATCCTGCTCTTCGAGCTTGTAGCTCTGGATCATCGTGCCCATACCGCCATCGAGAATCAGGATGCGCTCTTTGAGGGCGTGCTTGAGAGCTTGAAGGCGAACGCTGCGATCGGACATTTGGACTACTCGGTAAGGCCATGACGAAGGGCCGGGATGATAGCAAACCTGTGCGCTTTTGGAGCATGACTCGAATTTGCATGAATATCGTTCATGTTGGTAAGGATGACAGACCGGTAGAATCGCGGCGTTTTTTCAGGATCCGGGACCAGGGACATGTCGTATCGCTTCGTCATCGGCACATTGCTGCTGTTTTTAAGCTGGGGCGCCGTGGCGCAAAGTCCGGCGATTTCCTCTGCCATTTCATACAGCCGCGACATTCAGCCGATCTTCACTGAAAAGTGCGTGGCCTGCCACGCCTGCAACGACGCCGCCTGTCAGCTCAACCTGGGCAGCGGTGAGGGCGCGGCACGTGGCGCGACCAAAGTCCCGGTCTATGACGGTGACCGTCGCCAGGCGGTTGCACCGACCCGACTGTTCTATGACGCCTCTGGCAAACAGGCCTGGCAGCAAAAGGGCTTTTATTCGGTGCTCGATGCCCAGGGCAGCCAGGCTGCACTGATGGCGCGGATGCTGGAGCTTGGCCACAAGACTCCGTTGCAACCCAATGCGAGGCTGCCGGAAGACATCGTCCTGGGCCTGAACCGGGAAAACATGTGTGCCATGCCCGCGGAGTTCGACGGCTACGCCGCCAAGCATCCGAAGGAGGGTATGCCGCTGGCAGTGACCGGCCTGACCGACCAACAGTACCAGACGCTGCAACGCTGGCTGGCGGCAGGCGCGCCGATTGATCAGCAGGCGCTGGCGCCCAGCGCCAGGGAAGCCTTGCAGGTGGTGCAATGGGAAAACCTGCTCAATTCGCCGGGCGCCCGGGAAAGCCTGGTGGGGCGCTGGCTGTACGAGCACTGGTTCCTCGCCCATCTCTACTTCAAGGACGGCGAGCCTGGGCATTTCTTCCAGTGGGTGCGTTCGCGCACCCCGACCGGCCAGCCGATTGACCTGATCAACACCCGTCGCCCGAACGATGATCCGGGCACGCAGTTCTACTATCGGTTGTGGCCGGTGCAGGGCGTGATCGTGCACAAGACCCACATCACCTATGCGCTGAGTCCGGCGAAGCTGGCGCGGGTCAAGAGCCTGTTCTACAGCGGCAACTGGCAGGTCGACGCATTGCCAGGCTATGGGCCGCAGAGCCGGGCCAACCCGTTTGCCACCTTCGAAGCTATTCCGGCCCAGGCGCGCTATCAGTTCATGCTCGATAACGCCGAGTATTTTGTGCGCACCTTCATCCGTGGGCCGGTGTGTCGTGGTCAGATCGCCACGGACGTGATCCGCGATAATTTCTGGGCGCTGTTCCAGGCGCCCGAGCACGACCTGTATGTCACCGATCCGAACTATCGCGGGCAGGCCACGCCGTTGCTGGCGATGCCGGGGCAGAACGATGATGTCGGCAGCGTCCTCAGCCTGTGGCACGACTACCGCGACAAGCGTAATGAATACGAAGCCTTGCGCCGGGACAGCTACGCCGACGAGCCTGCGCCGAGCTGGTCGACCCTGTGGGCCGGCAACGACAATGCGTTGCTGAGTATCTTCCGCCATTTCGACAGCGCTTCGGTGACCAAAGGCCTGATTGGCGAAGTGCCGCAAACGATATGGCTGTTCGACTATCCGCTGCTGGAGCGCACCTACTATCAATTGGCAGTGAACTTCGATGTGTTCGGCAACCTGTCCCACCAGGCTCAGACGCGCCTGTATTTCGACCTGATCCGCAACGGCGCCGAGCAGAACTTCCTGCGCCTGATGCCCGCCGATTCCCGAGATGGCTACCTTGACGACTGGTATCAGAACAGTGGCAAATTCAAGATGTGGCTCGACTACGAGACCATCGACGACGACAAGCCGACCGCGCTGAAACTCAATCCGGTTGACCCCAAGCGTGACTTTGCCAATCAGCTGCTGGCCCGATACGGCGACCTCAATGCCAGGCCCGACCCGATCAATCGCTGCGACGGCGCTTACTGTTCGCGGCCGAACATCGACCCGGACCTGCAAAGTGCCGAGCAGGCGCTGAGCCGTCTGACTTCGCGGCCGGCTGCCGGGCTGAAGGTCATCGACCAACTGCCGGAAGCCACCCTGCTGCGGATCGAAACCAGCAGCGGCAAGCGTGAGGTCTATAGCCTGTTGCGTAACCGTGCCCACAGCAACGTGGCGTTTTTGCTCGGCGAATCGCTGCGCTACCAACCGGGGCTCGACACCTTGACGATTTTCCCCGGCGTGCTCAGCAGCTACCCGAACTTCATGTTCAACATTCCGGCCGGGCAAGTGCCAGCGTTCGTGGATGCGATGGAAAGCGCCAAGGACACTGACAGCTTCGAGAAAATCGTCGAACGTTGGGGAATACGCCGCAGTCATCCGCAATTCTGGGTTTATTTCCATGACCTGAGTCGCTACATCCAGGAAAATGACCCGGTGGAAGAGGGCGTGCTGGACATGAACCGCTACGAGAACCTCTGATCCACTGCTGACCCCCTGTGGGAGCGGGCTTGCTCGCGAAGACGTCGTGTCAGGCAGCCTTGATGGCGACTGACCCACCGCTTTCGCGAGCAAGCCCGCTCCCACAGAGGGATTTGTCGGAATCTTTCCCGACAAAAACACTAGGACTTTGTCCGGCGCGTTGATTGGCGTAAACTGCGCCCAAGCCTGCGAGGAGTTTCCATGACCGCTATTACCATCACTGACGCCGCCCACGATTACCTGGCTGATCTGCTCTCCAAGCAGAACACCCCGGGCATCGGCATCCGCGTCTTCATCACCCAGCCTGGCACCCAGTACGCCGAAACCTGCATTGCCTACTGCAAGCCGGGCGAAGAAAAATCCGAAGACACCGCGCTGGGGCTCAAAAGCTTCACCGCGTACATCGACCACTTCAGCGAAGCCTTTCTGGACGATGCCGTTGTCGACTACGCCACCGACCGCATGGGCGGCCAGCTGACCATCAAGGCGCCAAACGCCAAAGTACCGATGGTCAACGCCGACAGCCCGGTCAACGAGCGCATCAACTACTACCTGCAAACCGAGATCAACCCGGGGCTGGCCAGCCACGGCGGTCAGGTCAGCCTGATCGACGTGGTCGAAGACGGCATCGCTGTCCTGCAGTTCGGCGGTGGTTGCCAGGGCTGCGGCCAGGCCGACGTGACGCTGAAGGAAGGCATCGAGCGCACCTTGCTCGAGCGCATCCCTGAGCTCAAGGGTGTTCGCGACGTGACCGACCACACGCAGAAAGAAAACGCCTACTACTAAGGTGTTCGCTGCGAAACGAAAAAACGGCGCCCGTGAGCGCCGTTTTTTTTATGGGGAAATTTCGTTGGCTCCTTCGCGAGCAAGTCGAATCGTCGCACCGCCGCTCCCACAGGGGAATGCATTCCAAGTGGGAGCGGGCTTGCTCGCGAAGAGGGCCTCAGGGCCTGTAGAGATGCGCATGCCCCGCGCGATACAGCGACGATTCACTGAAATGGTCGCTGCCCAGCACCCGACCCACCAGAATCAACGCCGTACGCCGAAACCCCTTGGCTTCAACCTTCCCGGCAATATCCTCAAGCGTGCCCACCACCCAATCCTGATCCGGCCAGCTCGCGCGGTGAACCACGGCAATCGGGCAATCGGCGCCGTAATGGGGCAGCAGTTCCTCAACGATCTTCGCCAGGTGATTGACCCCCAAGTGAATCGCCATGGTCGCGCCGTGCTGCGCCAGGCTGGAGAATTCCTCCCCAGGTGGCATGGCGGTCTTGTCGGCGTAGCGCGTCAGGATGACGCTTTGCGAAATGTCCGGCAGGGTCAGTTCCGCACCCAAAAGCGCTGCGCAAGCGGCTGTGGCCGTCACGCCAGGTACGATTTCGAACGCAATGCCCAGCTCGCGCAGATAGCGAATCTGCTCGCCAATGGCGCCATACAGGCTCGGATCGCCGGAGTGCACCCGGGCCACATCCTGGCCTTTGGCGTGGGCGCTCTTGATCAGGTCGATGATCTGTTCCAGATGCAGTTCGGCGCTGTTGACCACCTGTTCGGCACAGTGACCTTCCAGCACGGCGGCGGGCACCAGGGAACCGGCATAAATGATCACCGGGCAGCTGCGAATCAGCCGCTGGCCCTTGACGGTAATCAGTTCGGGGTCGCCGGGACCTGCGCCAATGAAGTAGACGGTCATCGTCGGTTCCTGTGGGGAAAAAGAGTCTGAACAGGGCTTCAGATGAAGAATGTTCATGATCAAAGGCGGGGATTATCGGTTTTTTACGCAGCGCCGGCCAATGCCAGTGTTGCCTGGGCGTATTTTTGCCGTGGAATCAGCAGTTTTGCCGGGGCCTGGGCCAGTTGTTCCGCCAGGGCCAGTGCGGCGCTTTCCGCCACGCCGTAGCAACCGGTGCGTTCAAACGCTATTTGCGATTGATGACTGAGTTGCGGTTCATAAGCGGCCAGTTGTTCACTGCTGAAATACATCAATTCCAGGCCAAGCTGCTGAGCCAGTTCGATCAGCGCAGGTTCGTCGCGCTTCGAATCGATGCTGGCCAGCGCCTTGATTTCATGACGAGCAATCTGGTGTGCCTCCAACGCCTGATCGAGCAGCGCCAGCAACGTGCTGACAGGGCAGCCGCGCTGGCAGCCCAGGCCGACCACCAGGGTCGGCGCTGTGCTGATATCCGTCATGCGTGGTATTGGCCATCGCTTTTGCGACGGAACAACCAGGCGCTGATCAGGCCCAGGGCCAGCCAGAACGCCACGTTGGTCAGTTGCGAAGCGATTTTGAACTGGGTTTCCAGCGCCTCTGGAGCGAGCATCGAATGCACTTCCGGTTGTGGTGCGCCAATCACATGGGGAACGGCGAGGATCGCCGCGCCGAGGACTTTCATCAGCCAGTGCCGGCTGAACACGATCAGGGCGATACCGACGGCGGTGGAGGCGGCGGTACCGATCCACCACAGTTGCCGTTGTGCCAGATCGGCGGCAGCGGTGCCTGGCAGTTCCGGTGGCAGGCCGAGGGTCGGCGCGAGCACGAACGTCGCATAACCGGCCAGGCCCCAGAGCAGGCCTTGCGAGGTTTTGGTCGGCGCACGCAAGGTGTACAGGCCGGCCAGCATCAGGGCGAAACCGACGGCCACTACCAGGTTGCCACCGGTGGTCGACAGCACGCGCTGCCAGCCGTCTTCCGGCTCCCAGGCTTGTGCGTCGTGGGTATGGGCAGCCATCGCACCGTCGGCGTGTTCATGCATTGCAACAGCGGCCGGTTCGGTTTTTTCGTAGGTCTCGGCCTGCAAAATCAGCGGAGCGACCCAGAAGCTTTGCAGCAGGGTCAGCAGCAGGGCGGCCAGCAGCCCGGTGAAACCTGCGGTTTGCGCAATACGCTTGATCATGTCGACAGCTCTCAATGGCACGGGAACGCGGAGCTGTGACGGGTATCGTGGGCGGCGTTGTGCACCGCTTCGATGTGCGAGAAACCGGCGAAATACACAAGGCTTGCGCCCAGGATCGACGCGCAGACGGCGGCGGCCAGACGTTGGGTCAGGGTTGAGGTGGTGCTCGCGGATGTGTGTTCGGCGCTGCTGATGATCGACATGGCGTTTCCCTCTGGTCTGTCAGCGGGGAATAAGAGCGCATGCAAAAACCCGCACGACCAGGCGCGCAAGGTTTCAAACAGCGCCCGCCCACCGCGGGTTTGTTGGTTCAGTGACCGTACTGGTCACTTTGTGTTGCGGGCCGGTCTCCGGGCTCACGAGGGGCAAAGGCTTGGGCCTGAACCTGAAAGCATCACCTTCCCATGCCGCAGTGGCACAGTGGATCTGACGCTTCGCTCGCTTACCGTTGCGGGGGCAGCACCGGACTGACATGGCTTAAGAGTAAAGCACATGATTCACCGGTTTCCCGTTTCACCCTGTGAAGGGCACCCGTAACAAGGTGTGTAGGAGAGCATGGGCGGGGGTTGGGCGTCAATTGGCAAGGGTTCTCAATTCGGAACCGAGGCGTGGCCTTCGCGAGCAAGCCCGCTCCCACCTTTTACCGTATCCCCATGAAAGAACCCGATTCAATGTGGGAGCGGCGGTGCGACGATTCGACTTGCTCGCGAAGGGATCACCGCCGATTTCAAGTGAACATTGACCCGCCCCAAGACCATGCGTAGCCTTGCGCTTTCGAGGTTCTTCGGCGTTTGCCGAAGCTAAGAAGGGAACGCGGTCGATGCCGCGGCTGCCCCCGCAACTGTGAACGGTGATGTTCGTTGCCACGCCACTGCAGGCTCAAACCATGAGGCCGGCGGGAAGGCGCAGCGAATGCCAGGCTCAAGGCCGGCACACCGTCAGCCAGGAGACCTGCCTCGTCACAGATTCTCACTTTCAACCGGGCGGGGTGATCCGGTGGCGAACTCTTCAGGCACGCGCGTCCGCGTTGTCGGTCGTCGTCCCGTATGCCCGTCACATTAGCCATAGGGCATCCGATGAAAACACTGGCCAAACTCCCCGTCACCATCGTTACCGGCTTTCTCGGCTCGGGTAAAACCACGCTGCTGCGGCACATGCTCGACAACGCCCAGGGTCGCCGCATCGCGGTGATCGTCAACGAATTTGGCGAGTTGGGCATCGACGGCGAAATCCTCAAGCAGTGCTCCATCGGTTGCACCGAAGAAGAAGCCAACGGCCGTGTCTATGAACTGGCCAACGGCTGCCTGTGCTGCACCGTACAGGAAGAATTCTTCCCGGTGATGCGCGAACTGGTGGCCCGTCGCGGCGATCTGGACCACATTCTCATCGAAACGTCCGGCCTGGCCCTGCCCAAGCCGCTGGTGCAGGCCTTCCAGTGGCCGGAAATCCGCAGCGCCTGCACGGTGGATGCGGTGATCACCGTGGTTGACAGCCCGGCCGTGGCCGCCGGCACCTTCGCCGCGTTTCCGGATCAGGTCGACGCCCAGCGCAAACTCGACCCGAACCTGGACCACGAGTCGCCGCTGCACGAACTGTTCGCCGACCAACTGGCCAGCGCTGACCTGGTGATCCTCAACAAAACCGACCTGATCAACCCGGCGGACCTGGCCCGCGTGCGCCTGGAAGTCGCCGAGGAATTGCCGCCAGCGGTGAAAATCATCGAAGCCAGCAGCGGTCGCCTGCCGCTGGACGTGCTGATCGGTCTGGGTGCCGGCTCCGAAGAACACATCGACAGCCGTCACAGCCACCACGACCATCATCACGATGGTGACGATGATCATGACGACCACGATCACGACGCCTTCGATTCGATCTCCATCGAACTGCCGCAAGCCGACGAAAGTCTGCTGCTGGATGCGCTGACCCAACTGGTGGTCCAGCACGGCATCCTGCGGGTCAAGGGTTTTGCGGCGATCCCGAACAAGCCGATGCGCCTGCTGATCCAGGCCGTGGGCACGCGTTTCGACAAGCACTTCGACCGCCAGTGGGGCGCTGAAGAAGCGCGAGTCACCCGCCTGGTGCTGATCGGCCAGGAACTGGACTCCACTGTTCTCGAAGCGCAATTGCGCGCCGCGCTCAGCGTGTAAGCCATGCACCTGCTCAGGACCCAGCCCGGCGGTTTCGTGTCGGATGACAACATTGCCGACCTTGGACAAACCCCCTCCGAGCTGGTGGTCCTGTGCAGCGGCGACTCCAGCCTGGCGCTGCTCGCCGAAGCGGCGCAGCAGTTGCCCGACGATTACCCGAGCGTGCGCCTGGCCAACCCGATGCAGGTGCAGAACCATGCCTCGGTCGATTTGTACGTCGATGAAGTGCTGCGTCACGCCAGGGTGATCCTGATTTCGCTGCACGGCGGCATCGCCTATTGGCGTTACGGCATCGAGCGCCTGGTCGAGCTGTCGCAGCGCGGCGTGCAGGTGATTCTGGTGCCGGGTGATGATCGCCCGGACCCGGAGCTCAGTGACCTGAGCACCGTCGGTGCCGAGGATCGCGACCGGCTCTGGCAGTTTTTGCGCCAGGGCGGCATGGGCAACGCCCTCGATTTCTTCCGCTGCCTGGCCAACCGCTGGCTGGCGCGTGATTACAGCTGGGGCGAGCCGCAAACCCTGCCACGCACGGCGATTTACCATCCGCACAAACACTGCGCCGCACTGAGCGACTGGCAAGCCGATTGGCAAGCGGGTCAACCGGTGGCGGCGGTGCTGTTTTACCGCTCGCATTTGCAGGCGGCGAACACGGCTTTCATTGATGTTTTTTGCCAGCGCTTGCAGGCCGCGGGGTTGAATCCGTTGCCGATCGCGCTAGCCAGCCTGAAAGAGCCCGGTTGTCTTTGCGTGGTCGAGGACTGGCTGGATGAGGCCAGCGTCTCGGTGATTTTGAACACCACCGGCTTCGCCCAATCCAGTCCTGAAGCACCGCATCTGCGCCCGTTTCGCCGCAATATTCCGGTGATCCAGGCGATTTGCGCCCAGGACAACGAACCGGGTTGGCGCGCCAGCGAACAGGGCCTCGGCCCCCGTGACCTGGCGATGCACATAGCCTTGCCGGAACTGGACGGACGCATCATCAGCCGCCCGATCAGTTTCAAGGACCTGGCGTGGCGCAGCGAGCGCAGTCAGTCGGATGTGGTCTGCTACCGGGCCCAACCTGAGCGTATGGATTTCGTTGCCGAACTGGCGCGGCGCTGGGTCGATCTGGCGCGGGTGCCCAATGCTGAAAAACGCATTGCCTTGATTCTTGCCAATTACCCGACCCGCGACGGTCGCATCGGCAATGGTGTCGGCCTCGATACCCCGGCCGCCGCGCTGAATATCCTGCGGGCGCTGCATGCCGAAGGTTATCCGTTGCCGGCTGAGTTGCCGGACAGCGGCACCGCGCTGATCCAGCAGTTACTGGGCGGCGTCAGCAACGATCTCGAGACCCTCGACCAGCGTCCGTGCCAGCAAAGCCTGGGAATGGATGACTATCTGGCGATGTTCAACGCACTGCCCGAAGTCAATCGCGCGGCGGTGCTCGAACGTTGGGGCGCGCCGGAAAGCGACCCGATGTGTCGCAGCGGGCGGATGATGATTGCCGGCCTGCGCTTTGGCCTGACTTTTGTCGGCATTCAGCCGGCGCGGGGTTATCAGGTCGATCCGAGCGCGGTGTATCACGACCCGGACCTGGTGCCGCCCCACGGTTACCTGGCGTTCTACTTCTGGCTGCGCAACACCTACGGCGCCCATGGCGTGATCCACGTCGGCAAACACGGCAACCTCGAATGGCTGCCGGGCAAGGGCGTGGGGCTCTCGGAAAACTGCTGGCCGGACGCGCTGCTCGGGCCGCTGCCGAACATCTATCCGTTCATCGTCAACGACCCGGGCGAGGGCGCCCAGGCCAAGCGGCGCACCCAGGCCGTGATCATCGATCACCTGATGCCACCGCTGACCCGCGCCGAAACCTACGGCCCGCTGCGCAACCTCGAACTGTTGGCCGACGAGTATTACGAAGCGCAACTGCTCGATCCGCGTCGTGCCCGAGAGTTGCAGCGCGATATCCTGCAACTGGTGCGTGACACCCACATCGACCGTGAACTGCAACTGGACGAACAGCTCGACAGCGATGCCGACGCGGCGATCTGGTTGCCGCGACTCGACACTTACCTGTGCGACTTGAAAGAGTCGCAGATCCGCGACGGCCTGCATGTGTTCGGCGAATCGCCCACCGGGCGTTTGCGTATCGACACCTTGCTGGCGTTGTTGCGTATTCCACGAGGCGATGGGCGCGGTGCTCATTCGAGTGTATTGCGGGCATTGGCCAAGGCTTTCGAACTGGGTTTCGACCCGCTCGATTGTGCGCTGGCCGAACCGTGGACAGGGCCGCGCCCCGAGGCTCTTGAGAACATCAGCGAAGAGACCTGGCGTACGGCGGGCGATACCCGCGAACGCCTGGAACTGTTTGCCGCGCAGATGATTTCGGACGCGTTGAACAGCCCCTGTGGGAGCGGGCTTGCTCGCGAAAGCGGTGGGTCAATCGACATAAATGCTGAAGGATCAACCGCTTCGTCGGAACGCCGCCCGGAGACAAGCCCGCTCCCACAAGGGGCCGACTGGATCGAGGTGCAAGCCATCATCGATAGCTTGCGTGAGGTGGTCGCCCCGCGTCTGGACGCCTGCGGTCCGGCGGAAATGCGTGGATTGCTCGATGCCCTGAGCGGTCGCTTCGTCCCGGCCGGTCCCAGCGGCGCGCCGAGTCGTGGCCGCCTGGACGTGCTGCCCACCGGTCGCAACTTCTATTCGGTGGACGTGCGCAATCTGCCGACCACCACGGCGTGGCGCATCGGTTTCCAGTCGGCCAACCTGATTCTTGAACGGCATCTGCAAGACCACGGCGATCATTTGCGCCAGCTCGGTCTGTCGGTGTGGGGCACCGCGACCATGCGCACCGGTGGCGATGACATCGCCCAGGCCATGGCGCTGATGGGCGTGCGCCCGGTCTGGGCCACCGGCAGCCAGCGGGTCGATGATTTCGAGATTCTGCCGCTGAGCCTGCTCGACCGTCCGCGGGTCGACGTGACCTTGCGTGTGTCCGGTTTCTTCCGTGATGCCTTTGCCAATCTGATTCGCTTGTTCGACGCGGCGGTGCAAGCGGTGGCCGACCTCGATGAGCCGGATGACCTCAATCCGTTGGCGGCCAAGGTACGCGCCGAACGTGAAGCCTTGCTGCAGGCAGGGCTCAATGAAGAGGCTGCGCGGCGTCAGGCCGGCTGGCGGATTTTCGGGGCCAAACCCGGTGCCTACGGCGCGGGTGTGCAGGGCGCCATCGATGGTCGCCTGTGGCAGAGCCGCGAGGACTTGGCCGAGGTCTACCTCAACTGGGGTGGCTACGCTTACGGCGGTTCCGACGAAGGCACCGCCGCCCGCGAACAGTTCAGCCAGCGCTTGAGCCAGGTACAGGCGGTGCTGCAAAACCAGGATAACCGCGAACATGATTTGCTCGACTCCAACGATTACTACCAGTTCCAGGGCGGTATGCTCGCAGCGGTGGAAAGCCTGAAAGGCGAGGCCGCGGCCAGCTATCATGGCGACCACAGCCAGCCGGACCTGCCGAAGATTCGCACCTTGAAGGAAGAGCTGAACCGGGTGATCCGCTCCCGGGCCGCCAATCCGAAGTGGCTCGAAGGCGTTAAGCGTCATGGCTACAAAGGTGCGTTCGAAATGGCCGCGACGGTCGACAACCTGTTCGCCTTCGACGCCACCACGCAGTTGATCGACGATCACCAGTACGCGTTGCTGGCCGACGCTTATTTGCTCGACCCGGACACCCGGGATTTTGTCCGCGAACACAATCCCCATGCCTTGCGCGACATGACCGAGCGCATGCTCGAGGCGCAACAGCGGGGGATGTGGAAGGAGCCCGGCGAGTACCGCGAGGCGCTGGAGAATTTGTTGCTGGATATAGAGGAAGACGGCTAATCACCGCAAACCCTGTGGGAGCGGGCTTGCCCGCGAAGGCGTCAACACAGTCGACATCGATTTCGACTGTCAGGCCGCCATCGTCGGAACGCCGCCCGGAGCAAGCTCGCTCCCACAGGGATTGAGGCGCCTGTGAGATCACCGACCATGACCGAGATAAAACAATGACCGATACCCCGCATTTCCCGCTCTCCGCCGTGGTCGGCGCCGACGATTTGAAGCTGGCCCTGTACCTGACCGCCATCGACCCGAAAATCGGTGGTGTCCTGATCGAAGGCCCGCGGGGCATGGCCAAGTCGACCCTGGCCCGTGGTCTGGCGGACCTGCTGGCCAGCGGTCAGTTCGTCACCTTGCCGTTGGGCGCCACCGAAGAGCGGCTGGTCGGCACTCTCGATCTCGACGCGGCACTGGGCGAGGGGCGCGCACAGTTTTCCCCCGGCGTACTGGCCAAGGCTGACGGAGGCGTGCTCTACGTCGACGAGGTGAATCTGTTGCCCGATCACCTCGTTGACCTGCTGCTCGATGTGGCCGCCAGCGGCACCAATCTGGTGGAGCGTGACGGCATTTCCCATCGGCATTCGGCGAAGTTCGTGCTGATTGGCACCATGAATCCGGAAGAGGGTGAACTGCGTCCGCAATTGCTTGACCGTTTCGGCTTGAACGTCGCCCTCGGTGGCCACACCGCGCCGGCCGAGCGCGGTCAGATCATCCGTCGTCGCCTGGATTTCGACAGCGATCCGCAAGGTTTCTGCGCCGAATGGGAATCCGCGCAGGCGTCTCTGCGCGAACGTTGCCAGAGCGCACGCAACGCGCTGGCAAACATTCCCCTCGACGATCAGGCGCTGGCACACATCACCGAACGCTGCTTTGCCGCTGGCGTCGATGGTTTGCGCGCCGATCTGGTCTGGCTGCGCGCCGCCCGGGCGCACGCCGCCTGGCGCGGGGCGAACGCCATCGCCGAAGAAGATATAGACGCCGTTGCCGAGTTCGCCTTGCGCCATCGTCGTCGTGAGCATTGCGCACCGGCGCCTCAGCCATCCCAGTCTGAGCAACCCTCTGAGCCGCAAAAAGCCAACCCGAGCGAAGGGCAGGGCCAGTGGGGTGAGTTGCCTGCCCAGGCGTTGGCGGTCGGCGCACGACGTGAAGTGCCGAGCTGGCCAAAAAAGCCCTAGGCATTCGCCCTCGCTCAGACTCGGGGGCGAATGCCAGACCTCGTGCCGGGCGGCTGGATCACGGCAAACTAGGCAAGCGTCATGCAGCCACCAGCGGCTCGGTCAACTGGCCCGGCACTTTGCTCAATGGCCGACCGCGTCAGCGCGACGACCTGTTATTTCACCTGCGCACTCGCTCGCCCCATGAACTGTGGCTGGTGATCGTTGATGCCTCAGCATCGACCCGCCGTCATCAGGCGTTGAGCGATGCCAAGGGATTGCTGGCACAGTTGTTCGACGATGCCTATCGCCAGCGTGCGCGACTGGCGTTGCTCACGGCCAGCGGTGCCGCACCCAAGTGGCAGGTGCAGGGGTTGAAGGCTTCGACCGGGTTGCGCCATTGGCTCGATGGTCTTGGCGCCGGGGGCGGTACGCCGTTGCTGGCCGCGTTGGGTGAAGCGGGGCAATGGCTTGCGGCACGGCAAAAGCGTTTTCCGGCAGAGCAGCAGCGCTTATTGCTGGTGACCGATGGCCGGCTGAAGGACTGGCCGTTGTTGCCGACGCTGGAGTGCCCGGGGTTGCTGATCGACATCGAGCGCGGGCCGATCCGGCTCGGGCGCAGCAGGGTGTTGGCGGCGCAGTTGCAGGCCGAGTATCGGCATATTGACGAGCTGCTTCCAGGCTGAGCCCTGTCTTGTCTGGGGCGGCCTCTTCGCGAGCAAGCCCGCTCCCACATTTGGAATGCGTTCCCCTGTGGGAGCGGGCTTGCTCGCGAAAGCGGTGGGTCAGTCACCATCCATTTCGGATCATTTGCCCATCGCCTGCCGATACTGCCGGGTGCGCTTGCCAATGTATAACCGGTCGACAATCAACGCCCACAACGCCGAGACTTCAGGTCGGGTTTTGCGCCCACGACTCAAGCGATGCAGCTGGAATTTGACCACCGCCATGCTCGCCAGCGCCGCCAGGGTCTTGCGCTTCCAGCGGATCGGCGGCAGTTGCGGATGACTGTCCTGGCCTTCGCGCCAGTGCTTGACCAAGTGCGGTTCCACGGCCAGCGCGGTGCCGATGCCGGCCATGGCAAGGCCGCTGTCGAGCACCTGTTCGACGATCGCCAAACGGCGGATCCCGCCGGTCACCATCACCGGCATCCGCGCTACGCTGGCCAGTTCGCCGGCCATTTCCAGAAAGTACGCCTCCCGTGCCAGGGTCCGTCCGTCGCGGGCTTCGCCTTGCATGGCCGGTGCTTCGTAACTGCCGCCGGAGAGTTCCAGCAGGTCGATCGGTTGTTCGTTAAGCCACTGGATCACTTGCCGTGCATCATCGGCATCGAAACCACCGCGCTGGAAATCCGCCGAGTTGAGCTTTACCGACACACAAAATTGCGGTGACACCACTTGGCGAACCGCCTCGACGACGGACAACAGCAGGCGCGCACGATTTTCCAGTGAGCCGCCCCATTGATCGGTGCGCCGATTGGTCAGTGGCGAAAGGAACTGACTGATCAGGTAGCCGTGGGCGGCATGGATCTGCACCCCGGTAAATCCGGCTTTCTCGGCCAGTGCGGCGCTGCTGGCGAAGCGAAGGATCACCTCCTGGATGTCCGCCTCACTCATGGGCTTGGGTTCGGCGAACATCTTCGAGAACTGGCCGAGATCGAGCGCAACCGCCGACGGCGCCAAGGCTTGCTGGCCGAGGTTGGCCATGGTCTGGCGGCCAGGATGGTTGAGCTGCACCCAGAAATGCGCACCGCCGGCCCGACCAACGCTGGCCCACTGGCGGAAGCGCTCCAGGTGGCGCTCGTCTTCCAGCGCTACACCGCCGGGGCCGGTCATGGCGCGACGGTCGATCATCACGTTGCCGGTCAGCAACAGGCCGGCTTCGCCCTCGGCCCAGGCCTGATACAGGCGAAACAGCGCCTGGTCGGGCACCTGATCGGTATTGGCCAGGTTTTCTTCCATCGCGGCTTTGGCAATGCGATTGCCGATGGTCTGGCCGTTGGGCAAATTCAATGTTTGGAAGGGTGACATGCTTGACTCCTCGAAGTGATGAGCAGAGGCTAAGCTTAAAGTTAACTTTAATGTCAAGCGAACAAATGAGGCCCCTATGAAGATTGGTGAATTGGCACAGTTGAGCGGGTTGACCGCATCACGTATCCGTTTTTACGAGTCTCAGGGCTTGATCCGCCAGGTCGAGCGTTCTTCCAACGGTTATCGGCGTTACTCGCAACAGGCGCTGCAAACCCTGCAACTCATCCAATGCGCACAACAAGCCGGTTTCAGCCTGGAGGAACTCAAGCAGTTGCTGCCGGATACTGTGACGGGCGCGTTCAAGCACGATGAGTTGATGGCTGGCTTGCATCGCAAGATCGAGCAGATCGAAGAGATGCAACGACACCTGGCCCATAGCAAGGCGCAATTGCTGGGCTGGATCGACACCATTCAAGCCAGGCCCGAAGGCATGAGTTGCGATGAAAATGCTGAACGGGTGATGACGTCATTCAAGCATTAGGTCAGAACGGGCCACGGGGTCGGGATTGCGCATCAGCGTACCGACCCTGCGCGCGCCTGGCTGTGCGGCGCTGGCTCGGAAATCTCGGACAACTTTTCAAGGCACGGCTCACAAGGGTCTCGGAAATGTTGAAGCAAGTGACGTGATAATTTTGTGTGTTCATTGGCGAGCATGGTTGTGCGCCAATTCAAAAGGGAGATCAGGGACATCATGCGAATCAGCATTTTCTGTCGAAAGGATAGAGCGGGAATGCGCTTTGGAGTGCTATTTTGAGTACCTCTAATAGCACTCCAAGGAATAATTTCATGACACATATCGTGCTGTCGCAGGTCGTGGCGAGCATTTCTGAACTGAAAAGAAACCCTATGGGTACGGTTGCTGCAGGTGGTGGCTTGTCAGTTGCGATCCTCAATCGCAATGAACCCGCCTTCTACTGTGTCCCGGCAAAAGAGTACGAAGCCTTGATGAATCGTCTGGAGGATCTGGAGCTGATTGCTCTGTGCAAGGAGCGGGAAAACGATCCAACCATAAAGGTTTCAATTGATGACATATGAACTGGAGTTTTCCGAAAAGGCCTGGAAAGAATGGAAAAAGCTTGGAGAAAACCTGAAGGGGCAGTTCAAAAAGAAACTCAAAGAGCGGTTGGTCAATCCACACGTTCTTGCAGATCGACTCGGAGGGCTTGGTAACGCCTACAAAATCAAGTTAAGAAGTGCCGGGTATCGAATGGTTTACCGCGTGCAAGATGAGGTACTGGTAGTCACGGTAATTGCTGTAGGAAAAAGAGAGCGGGGTGAGGTCTACAAGGACGCTCTCGAACGCTAGCAGTCTGAATGACAGGCTGCATCGAAATGGCCCGGTTCGGCCCGGTTGTGAACCAGATACCCGCCCCCCTGTAGCCAACGGTAGCGCCTGTCTGCCCATGCGTTTGGTAACGCTTTTTTCTGTGTGCACGCATCCCTCTGATTCAAAACAAATTTCAATCCCCCTCACATTCCCTCCACATCCTGTGGCACACTTTCTGCTGTATATTCCGTTGTTACATACCATGTTCCGGTATAGCGGAATGAACATCACCCAGGAGTGCTTGCCATGCATCGCCGTCCTTCATTGTTCAAAGCGTGTGTTTTTCTGTTCGCGGCTTCTGCCGCTGCCATGGGGGTAGCCCAAGCGGCGGACAGTAAGCTCGATAGCGTTCTGGCCCGCGGCAAACTGATTGTAGGCACCGGCAGTACCAATGCGCCGTGGCACTTCCAGGGCGCGGACGGCAAGTTGCAGGGTTTCGATATCGATATCGGGCACATGATCGCCAAGGGTTTGTTCAACGACCCGACCAAGGTTGAGTACGTGGTGCAGTCGTCCGATGCGCGGATTCCCAACCTGCTGACCGACAAGGTCGACATCAGTTGCCAGTTCATCACCGTGACGGCCAGCCGCGCGCAGCAAGTGGCGTTCACCCTGCCGTACTACCGCGAAGGTGTCGGCCTGCTGCTGCCGGCGAACAGCAAGTACAAGGAAATCGATGACATGAAAGCCGCCGGTGACAGTCTCACCGTGGCGGTGCTGCAAAACGTCTATGCCGAAGAACTGGTGCATCAGGCGCTGCCCAAGGCCAAGGTCGATCAGTACGACAGCGTGGACCTGATGTACCAGGCCGTGAACTCCGGCCGCGCCGACGCGGCAGCCACCGACCAGTCTTCGGTGAAGTACCTGATGGTGCAGAACCCTGGCCGCTATCGCAGCCCGGCCTACGCCTGGAGCCCGCAGACCTATGCGTGCGCGGTCAAGCGCGGCGATCAGGACTGGCTGAACTTCGTCAACACCACCCTGCATGAAGCCATGACCGGCGTTGAGTTCCCGACTTACGCGGCGTCGTTCAAGCAATGGTTCGGTGTGGATCTGCCGACCCCGGCCATCGGTTTCCCCGTCGAATTCAAATGATCCCGTGAGAGCAGGGCGCCCAAATGCGCCCCGCTCAAGGTACTGCTGACCATGAACTATCAGTTGAACTTTGCCGCCGTGTGGCGCGATTTCGACACCTTGCTGGTGGGGCTCGGTATGGGGCTTGAACTGGCCCTGGTGTCGATCGCCATCGGCTGCGTGATCGGCCTGATGATGGCGTTTGCCTTGTTGTCCAGGCATCGCGCATTGCGGGTGCTGGCGTCGGTGTATGTCACGGTGATTCGTAACACGCCGATCCTGGTGTTGATCCTGTTGATCTACTTTGCGTTGCCGAGCCTGGGGATCCGCCTGGACAAGATCCCCTCGTTCATCATCACCCTGTCGCTGTATGCCGGGGCGTACCTGACTGAAGTGTTCCGCGGCGGCTTGCTGAGCATTCCCAAGGGCCTGCGTGAAGCAGGGTTGGCCATTGGTCTGGGCGAGTGGCAGGTCAAGGCCTACGTCACCGTGCCGGTGATGCTGCGCAATGTGTTGCCGGCGCTGTCGAACAACTTCATTTCGCTGTTCAAGGACACCTCGCTGGCGGCCGCGATTGCGGTACCTGAGCTGACCTATTACGCGCGCAAGATCAATGTCGAGAGCTACCGGGTGATTGAAACCTGGCTGGTGACCACGGCGCTGTATGTGGCGGCCTGTTACCTCATAGCCATGATGCTGCGTTACCTCGAACAGCGTCTGGCGATTCGCCGATAGGAGCCCCCATGTACGAATCCCCCAGTTGGTTGCATGAGTTGTGGGTGGCGCGGGAAGTACTGTGGCAGGGCTTTCTGACCAGTGTCCAGGTGTCGGTGTTGGCGATTTTGCTCGGCACGCTCGTTGGCGTTGTCACCGGGTTGGTGCTGACCTACGGCAAATTCTGGATGCGCGCGCCGTTTCGGTTTTATGTCGATGTGATTCGCGGCACGCCCGTGTTCGTGTTCGTGCTGGTGCTGGCGTGCTTCTACATGGCGCCGGCACTGGGCTGGCAGATCAGCGCGTTCCAGGCCGGTGCACTGGGTTTGACGCTGTTCTGCGGCTCCCATGTCGCCGAGATCGTGCGCGGTGCATTGCAGGCATTGCCGCTCGGGCAGATGGAGGCGAGCAAGGCCATCGGCCTGACGTTCTACCAGGCCCTCGGTTACGTGCTGTTGCCCCAGGCATTGCGGCAGATCCTGCCGACCTGGGTCAACTCGTCCACCGAGATCGTCAAGGCCTCGACCCTGTTGTCGGTGATCGGTGTAGCGGAATTGCTGCTCAGTACCCAGCAGATCATTGCCCGGACGTTCATGACCCTGGAGTTTTACCTGTTCGCCGGTTTCCTGTTCTTCGTCATCAACTACGGCATCGAGTTACTCGGCCGGCACATTGAAAAGCGGGTGGCTTTGCCATGACTCAGACCCAAACCAATGCACAAAACGGCCAACCGCTGCTGGACATTCGCGGCCTGCACAAGCGTTACGACCAGCTCGAAGTACTCAAGGGCGTCGACCTGAGCATGCAGCGCGGCAACGTGGTGACGCTGATCGGCTCCAGCGGCTCGGGCAAGACCACGCTGTTGCGCTGCGTGAACATGCTTGAAGAGTTCCAGGGCGGGCAGATTCTGCTCGACGGCGAATCCATCGGTTATGACGAGGTCAACGGCAAACGCATTCGCCACCCGGAAAGAGTCATTGCCCGCCATCGCGCCATGACCGGCATGGCGTTCCAGCAGTTCAACCTGTTTCCGCACCTGACTGCATTGCAGAACGTCACCCTGGGCCTGCTCAAGGTCAAGAAACTGCACAAGGACGAGGCCGTGGCCCTGGCCGAGAAATGGCTGGAGCGCGTTGGCCTGCTGGAACGTCGCGATCACTTTCCCGGTCAGTTGTCTGGCGGGCAGCAGCAGCGCGTGGCAATCGCCCGCGCCATCGCAATGAACCCGAGCCTGATGCTGTTCGACGAAGTGACTTCGGCACTGGACCCGGAACTGGTGGGCGAAGTACTGAGCGTGATCAAGGGGCTGGCCGAAGACGGCATGACCATGCTGCTGGTGACCCACGAAATGCGCTTTGCGTTCGAGGTCTCGGACAAGATCGTTTTCATGAATCAGGGGCGTATCGAAGAGCAGGGACCACCCAAGGACCTGTTCGAACGCCCGCAGTCGCCACGACTGGCGGAATTTCTCAAAAGCACCCGTTTTTGATCCTTCAATTTTCAATCAGGAGAAGCACCCATGAGCATTACTCGTTACGGCACCGGCAGCACCGCCGCTGGCGGTCAGCCTCGCCCTTTCGCCCGCGCCGTTGAAGCCGATGGCTGGCTGCACGTTTCCGGGCAGGTGCCGGCGGTGGACGGCGAGATCATTACTGGCGGCATTGTCGAACAGACCCATCAGACCATGAAGAACCTGATCGCGATTCTCGAAGAGGCAGGTTTCGGCCTGGAAGACGTGGTGCGTGCTGGCGTGTGGCTGGAGGATCCGCGGGATTTCACGAGTTTCAACAAGGTGTTCTCCGAGTACTTCAAACCCGAACACGCCCCGGCGCGGGCCTGCGTGCAGGCGAACATGATGGTCGACTGCAAGGTCGAGATCGACTGCATTGCTTACAAGAAAAAGGCCTGAGATCCGTGGTGAAGTCTTCGCGAGCAAGCCCGCTCCCACAGGTTTTGTGTGCTGCCACAGATTGCAGACACACCATCAATCCCTGTGGGAGCGGGCTTGCCCGCGAAGGCGGCCTAACAGTCGTCGCCGCACTCTCGGTAAACTCCCGGCATTATGAATGGGAATCACTGAAATGACCGAAGACACCATCAAGCGCCGGGCACGCGGTCTGGACCGGGCGTTCGATATCCTCGATTTCCTCAAGGAGATCGGCCAGCCCCTGCGCCCGAATGACATCGCCAACGGCATCGGCAGCCCCAAGTCCACGGTCTACGAACTGGTGGCCTCGCTACTCGAACGACGGATCCTGGAGCCGGTGGGCAAGGACGGTCATGTCTACCTCGGTCGTCAGTTGTATTTTCTCGGACAGGCACACCTGCGGCATTTCGACCTGACCCGCGAGGCCGATCACGCCTTGCAGGAAATCGTCAGTCAGACCCACGAAACCGCGCAGATGTGCCTGCTCAACGGGCGCAAATACACCGTTGCGCTGATGAAGGAGGGGGAGCGGCATTTCCGCATTTCCTCGGACATCGGCGAAAACGCCCCCATCCCCTGGACCGCCTCCGGGCGCCTGTTGCTGGCGCACTTGAGCGACCAGGCAATCGTCGACTTGATCGACCGCGACGACTTCATCCTGCCCGATGGCGAACGCTTGCCGCTGGAGCAATTCCTCAAGGAAATCCGTCAGGCCGGTATCGATGGTTTCTTTTCCTTCGATAGCGTCGCCGACACCTTTACCCATTGCTTCGCGGCGCCGGTCAAAGACCCCAGCGGCGTGGCCATCGCGACCCTGTGCATCGTTGCCCCACGGGCCGATGCGAAGAAAAACTACAACGACTACCGCCGGGTGCTGATCGAAAGCGCCAACAGCCTGGCCCGTCGCATCAACGAATAACAGCGGCTGCCTGCGGCCGCGTGAACGAGGAGTTCGACCATGTCTTCTGCCCCCAATACTGCCGCTGTGGAAAAAGGCACCGCGCCCATTGGCGCCAGCCTGGTGCGTGACGTCAGCCTGCCCGCGTTGGTACTGCACCGCGAGGCGCTGGAACACAACATTCGCTGGATGCAGACGTTCGTCAGCGACAGTGGCGCGGAACTGGCGCCCCATGGCAAAACCAGCATGACCCCGGCGCTGTTCCGGCGCCAACTGGACGCCGGTGCCTGGGGCATCACCCTGGCCAGCGCCACGCAAACCCGTGCGGCCTACGCCCATGGCGTGCGCCGGGTGTTGATGGCCAACCAGTTGGTCGGCACGCCGAACATGGCGCTGATCGCCGACTTGCTGGCCGACCCGACGTTCGACTTCTATTGCATGGTCGATCACCCGGACAACGTCGCCGACCTCGGCGCCTATTTCGCCTCCCGCGGCGTGCGCCTGAACGTCATGATCGAATACGGCGTGGTCGGCGGTCGTTGCGGTTGCCGCAGCGAACAGCAAGTGCTCGAACTGGCCAAGGCCATCGGCGCGCAACCGGCGTTGGCCCTGTCCGGGATCGAAGGTTACGAAGGCGTGATCCATGGCGATCACGCGGTGACCGGTATCCGTGATTTTGCCGCATCGTTGGTGCGTCTGGCGGTGCAGTTGCAGGACAGCGGAGCCTTCGCCATTGCCAAGCCGATCATCACCGCGTCGGGTTCGGCCTGGTATGACCTGATTGCCGAGTCCTTTGAAGCACAGAACGCCGCTGGGCGTTTCCTCAGCGTGCTGCGTCCCGGCAGTTACGTAGCGCACGACCATGGCATCTACAAGGAAGCGCAGTGCTGCGTACTCGACCGTCGCAGCGACCTGCACGAAGGCCTGCGTCCGGCGCTGGAAGTGTGGGCGCACGTGCAGTCGTTGCCGGAACCGGGGTTTGCGGTGATTGCCCTGGGCAAACGCGACGTGGCCTACGACGCGGGTTTGCCGGTGCCGTTGCTGCGTTACAAGGCGGGCGTGGTGCCGGCCAAGGGCGATGATGTGAGCGCCTGCAAAGTGACTGCAGTGATGGACCAGCATGCGTTCATGAGCGTGGCGCCGGGGGTTGATCTGCGGGTGGGCGACATCATTTCGTTTGGTACTTCGCACCCGTGCCTGACGTTCGACAAGTGGCGTGTCGGCTGTCTGGTGGATGAGCAACTGAACGTCATCGAGACCATGGAAACCTGTTTCTAAGACTGAAACCGCGGCGCGGCCTTCGCGAGCAAGCCCGCTCCCACAGGGTTTTGTGTACACCGAAGATCCAATGTGGGAGCGGGCTTGCTCGCGAAGAGGCCCTACCAGACAAAAGAGAAACCCGCGTATGAACACCATCAACACCCTCGGCCCCAACACCCCGCGCATCGCCCTGATCGGCGAGTGCATGATCGAGTTGCAGCATGGCGCCGACGGCAGCCTGCAACAGAGCTTCGGCGGCGACACCTTGAATACGGCAGTGTACCTGTCCCGGGAACTGGGAGAGGACGGCAGCGTGGATTACGTCACCGCCCTGGGCGATGACAGTTTCAGCGATGCGATGTGCCAGAGTTGGGCAGCGGAAAATATCGGGCTCGGCATGGTTCAGCGCCTGCCCGGACGCCTGCCGGGTTTGTATTGCATCCAGACTGACGCCGCCGGTGAGCGACGCTTTCTGTACTGGCGCAACGAAGCGGCCGTCCGCGATTGCTTCACCACCCCGGCTGCCGCGCCGATCCTCGCTGCGCTGCCGGATTACGACGTGCTGTACTTCAGCGGCATCACCCTGGCGGTACTCGGCGTGCAAGGCCGGGAAAAACTGCTGGAAACCCTGATCGAAGCTCGCCAGCGCGATGCGCGGATTGTGTTCGACAACAACTACCGGCCACGGCTTTGGGCATCGGTCGAGGATGCCCGGGCGGCGTATCGCCGTGTGCTACCGCAGGTTGATCTGGCGTTGCTGACGGTGGATGACGAACAGGCGTTGTTTGGTTATGCCGATTGTGACGCGGTGTTTGCCGCGTATGAGCAGATCGGTACGCCGGAAGTGGTGCTCAAGCGCGGCGCCCAAGCGTGCCTGATTCGTTGTGATGGCGAGTCGTTCGAAGTTCCGGCGCAGAAGGTCGAGCGGGTGGTGGACACCACGGCGGCGGGGGATTCGTTCAGCGCGGCGTATCTGGCTTCGCGGCTCAAGGGCGGTAGCCCTGCGGATGCCGCCGAGGCTGGGCATCGATTGGCGAGCCGGGTGATTCAGGTGCCTGGGGCGCTGATTCCAAGGTAAGCGGTGAATGGCCGCTGGCTGCGCCATCGGTTCGCGGGCAAGCCCGCTCCCACATTTGATTTGTGCACGGCGCAGATCCCCTGTGGGAGCGAGCTTGCTCGCGATGGGGGCCGAAAGCCAACAACATCAATCCCGGTAAAACACCTGCACCAGGTGATACCCGAACTTGCTCTTGATCGGTCCATGCACCACCCGCAGCGGTTTCTTGAAGATCACCGCATCGATCACGCCGACCATCTGCCCCGGCCGCACTTCGCCGAGATCGCCGCCGCGCTTGCCCGATGGGCAGGTCGAATACTTCTTGGCCAGAACGTCGAACGCTTCACCCTTGGCGATGCGTTGTTTGAGCTGCTCGGCTTCTTCCGAGGTTTTCACCAGGATATGGCGGGCTTGAGCTTTCATGTGGCGGTACCTTGCAACGGTGGTGGCTATGTGGGTGGCAGCGGGGGCGCGCGATTATGCCTCAACTCAGTCCGGTTGACTGATCATCGTGCGAATCTTGTTGGCCAGCAGGTCGATGGAAAACGGCTTGGCCACCATGTCCATGCCTTCTTCGAGGAAACCCTGGCGCTCGGCGGCGATCCCGGCGTAACCGGTCATGAACAGCACTTTCAATTCGGGACGATGCTGACGGGCGATTTCCGCCAGTTGGCGGCCGTTCATGCCCGGCAACCCGACGTCGGTCACCAGCAGGTCCACCCGCAGGTCCGACTCCAGCACCGGCAGTGCGCCCTTGGCATCTTCGGCTTCATGGGCGCGGTAACCGAGCTCCTTGAGCAGGTCCAGTACCAGCATGCGCACCGCCGCATCGTCTTCGACCAGCATCACGGTTTCGCCGGCAATCGCCGCCGGTGCCTCGCCGACGACGGGTGACAGGACTTGTTCCGGCTCGGTCGAATGCAGGCGCGGCAGGTACAGGCGCACGCTGGTGCCCCGTCCGGGCAGGCTGAACAGGCTGACGTGGCCCCCCGTTTGCTGGGCAAATCCGTAAATCATCGACAAACCCAAACCGGTGCCCTGGCCGATGGGCTTGGTGGTGAAGAACGGGTCGAATGCCTTGGCCAGCACCGAGGGTGTCATGCCGGTGCCGTTGTCGCTGACGGCAATCATCACGTAGTCGCCGGCCTTGACCGGTTCCAGGGTCGTGATGTCGCTGCCGTCGAGGTACACGTTGGCGGTTTCGATCTGCAACTCGCCGCCATCGGGCATGGCGTCCCGGGCGTTGATCACCAGGTTGAGCAAGGCGTTTTCCAGCTGGCTGACATCGGTGCTGACTCGCCAGATATTCTCGGCCAGTTGCAGTTCGAGCTCGATATGGTCGCCCTTGGTACGCCTGAACAAGTCTTCGAGCGAGTGAATCAACTCGTTGGGGTTGAGCGGCTTGCGGTTGAGCGACTGACGCCGGGAGAACGCCAGCAAGCGATGGGTGAGGGCGGCGGCACGGTTGGCCGAGGACACGGCAGCTTCGGTGAACCGGCCTATCTCGGCGGTGCGGCCGTCGGCAATGTAGCGCTGCATCAGGTCGAGGCTGCCGATGATGCCGGTGAGCATGTTGTTGAAGTCATGGGCGATGCCGCCGGTAAGCTGGCCGACCGCATCCATTTTCTGCGCATGGCGCAAGGCGTCTTCGGCACGCTCACGCTCGAACATCTCGTTTTGCAAACGCTCGTTGGCCTCGGCCAGTTGGCGGGTGCGGGCGGCAACCCGCTCCTCAAGGGTTTCGTTCAGGTTACGTAGGGCTTCCTCGGTCTTTTTGCGTTCGGTTTCGTCGATCACGAAGATGTAGAAACCGTTCACCGCGCCATCCGCACCGTGGCGTGGCAGGTAATTCATCAAGGCCTGGCGGTTGCTGCCGTCGCGGTGTGGCGTGCTGATGCTGAAACAGCAGGGCCGGCCGGACAGTGCTTCAGTGATGTACGGGGCGCGCAACGCATAGGCTTCTTCGCCAATCACTTCAAGAATGGTTCGCCCGTAAAGCTCTTGCGGCGTCAGCCCGTACCAGTCCAGGTATGCCGCATTGTTCAGGCGAAAGCGTTCTTCGCGGTCGACGTAGCTGATCAGGATCGGCATGGCGTTGATGATCAGTTGCAGCTCGGTCTGGCTCTGGCGCAGGGCCTGTTCGGTGTGTTTGCGCTCGGTCAGGTCCAGGGCGGCGCCGAGGAAGCGCACCGGCCGGCCGTGGTGATCCTTGTAGCAGCGACCGCGGGCAAATACCCAGCGCATCTGGCCGTCGGTTTGCAGCAGGCGATACTCCTCGGCGTATTCGCTGCCGTGGGTGATGCAATGCTTGATGCTGCGGGCGATCAGGGCGCGGTCTTCGGGGTGTACGCCGTGCAGGTACTCACTGATTGGCAATTGACTGGCCATGGCCGGGTCGATGCCGTGCAACTGGGCAAAATGCGCATCGGCGATGAAACGGTCCTCGCTGATGTCCCAGTCCCAGGTGCCGACCGCATCGGTGGCGGCGAGGGCCAGTTGCAGGCGTTCCTCGGTTTCACGCTGGGCCTTGAGGCTGGCCGCCGAGCGCTGTTCGAGTTCTAGGGCAATGCGCCGGCGTTCGTTGGTTTCGATGGCGGTGACCAGGATCCCGGCCACCTCGGCGCCTTCGTCGCGGATCGGGCTGTAGGTCAGGTCGAGCCAGAAGTCGGATTCCCGCTCCCCGCGTTGCAGGGTAAAGCGCTGCTCGCTGTAGGTTCGTACCTGACCTTGCAGGACGGCGCTGTAGATCGGGTCGGTGAAGTCTTGCAACTCTGGCCAGATCAGGTGCGTCGGTTGACCAAAGGCGTGTGGATGCTTGCTCCCGGCGAGCAGGGCGAAGCCGTCGTTGTAGATCTGCGTCAGTTGCGGGCCCCATAGCAGCAGCATCGGCATCGGTGAGTGAATGACGATGTCCACGGCGGTTCGCAGGCTTTGTGGCCAAGTGCTGGCAGCGCCCAGCGGGCTGCTTGCCCAGTCGATACGGGCGATCAAGGCCTGGGCATCGCTGGCGGTTGGTGTTGCGTTCATCTGGGAGTCCTGCACATGAGTCGCTTTGGCTGACGTCTATTCTTGCACAGGTGGTTGAAGCTGGAGGATTCGTCGGCGCGAGTGGTTCAGTGATGCAGATTCCTGTGGGAGCGGGCTTGCTCGCGAAGAGGCCATCACATTCAGTAGCTCCGTTGACTGATCTGACGCTTTCGCGAGCAAGCCCGCTCCCACAGGGTTTTGCGTGGTGCTTCAAGATTTGAGTTCGGGCCGGTCACGAAATTGCTCCAGCGCTTCGGGATTGGCCAGGGCATCGGTGTTTTTCACCTTCTGCCCATGCACCACATTGCGTACCGCCAACTCAACGACCTTGCCGCTGATGGTCCGGGGAATGTCAGTCACCGCGACAATCTTCGCCGGCACATGACGCGGCGTGGTGTTGGCGCGAATCGTCTCGCGGATCTGCTGTTGCAGCGCCTCGTCCAGTTCGAGCCCGTCGCGCAAACGTACGAACAGCACCACCCGCACATCATCCTGCCACTGCTGTCCGATGGCCACGCTGTCGAGCACCTGGGGGACTTTCTCCACCTGACGATAGATTTCCGCCGTGCCGATGCGTACGCCGCCGGGGTTGAGCACGGCATCGGAGCGACCGTGGATCATCATCCCGCCATGGGGCAGTTGTTCGGCGTAATCCCCTTGGGACCAGACGCCGGGGAACAGGCTGAAATAGGATTGGCGCAGTTTCTCGCCATCGGGATCGTTCCACAGGCCAATGGGCATCGCCGGGAAATGGCCGGTGCAGACCAGCTCGCCTTTTTCGCCGATCACCGGGTGGCCTTCGTCGTTCCACACTTCGACGGCCATGCCCAGGCTCTTGCCCATGATTTCGCCGCGCCGCACGGGCGACATCGGGTTGCCGTTGACGAAGCACGAGACGATGTCGGTGCCGCCGGACATCGAGGCCAGGCACACGTCAGCCTTGAAGTCGCGATAGACGTAGTCGTAACTCTGCGGCGACAGCGCCGAGCCGGTGCAGAGCAACGTCTTGAGGCTGCCCAGGTCATGACTTTCACGTGGCTTGATACCGCTGCTTTCCAAGGTCGCGAGGTATTTGGGGCTGGTGCCGAAGACGCTGATGCGTTCGTCGTCGATCAGGTCGATCAAGCGTTGCGGGTCGGGCTGGAACGGTGAGCCGTCGTACAGCACCACGGAGCTGCCTGTTGCCAACGCCGACACCAGCCAGTTCCACATCATCCAGCCGCAGGTGGTGTAGTAGAACAGCCGTTCACCGGGGCCGAGATCGCCATGCAGGCCGTGTTCCTTGACGTGTTGCAGCAACACGCCGCCGGTGCTGTGGATGATGCACTTGGGCACGCCGGTGGTGCCGCTGGAGTAGAGGATGTACAGCGGGTGGGCGAAGGGCACGGGGACGAAGTCCGGTTCGCCGCCGGGGGTGTAGAAGTCGTCCCACAGCGTCACGTTGGCCTGGGTGCGGAATTCTTCTCTGTGCGCCTGTGGCCGGGCGTATGGCACGATGATCAACTGCTGCAATGACGGCAGGCGCTGGAGGATTTCGTTGACCTTGGCGGTCTGGTCGATCTCTTTGCCGGCATAGCGATAGCCGGCGCAGGTCACCAACACTTTCGGTTCGATCTGGCCGAAACGGTCAACCACCCCTTGGGTGCCGAAGTCCGGTGAGGAGCAGGACCAGATAGCGCCAAGGCTGGTGGTGGCGAGCATGGCCACCAGGGTTTGCCAGGTGTTGGGCATGCACGCGGCGACCCGGTCACCCACACCGACGCCGGCGGCGATCAAGCCATTCTGAAAACCGGCGACCTGTTCGGCCAGTTCGGCCCAGGTCAAATGTTCACGCTGACCGTTTTCGCCGACGGCTATCACGGCGATCGCATCGTCGCGACGCTGTAGCAGGTGTTCGGCAAAGTTCAGCGTTGCACCGGGGAACCATTGGGCGCTGGGCATCCGGGGGCCTTCGAGCAGCACGGCGTCGGGTTGCTCGTGGAAGCGGATGTCGAAGAAATCGACGATGGCCTGCCAGAAGTCAGGGCGTTGATCGATGGACCATTGGTGTAGGGCCGGGTAGTCGTCGATCTTGAGGTGGTATCGCTGATTGACGAAGCGCCGAAAGGCTTCCATGCGGGTCTTGCCAATGCGTTTGGCGTCGGGTTGCCAGAGGATGTCGGACATGGTTTGCCTCTTCTTATGCCTTTAGATCCATTCGCGGGCAAGCCCGCTCCCACAGGTTTTGTGTTTGACGCCGAATTTGGGAACGACATAAAACCTGTGGGAGCGAGCTTGGCCGCGATGAACGATAACGCGGTCTAGCAGATGATCACTGCGCCAACCACCCACCATCAACATTCCACGCCGCGCCCCGTACCTGGCTGCCAGCTTCGCTGCACAAGAACAACACCAGTTCACCCAATTGCGGCGGTGTCACGAACTCCAGCGATGGCTGCTTTTCAGCGAGCAAATCGTGTTGCGCCTGCTGCGGGTCAACCCCGTTGGCGGCACGATCATCAATCTGCTTTTGCACCAGCGGCGTCAATACCCAGCCTGGGCAAATCGCGTTGCAGGTGACCTGGGTAGTGGCGGTTTCCAGCGCGACTACCTTGGTCAAGCCGATCACCCCGTGCTTGGCGGCGACATAGGCTGACTTGCCCACCGAACCGACCAGGCCATGCACCGAGGCAATGTTGATCACCCGGCCCCAGCCCTTGGCGCGCATGCCCGGCAGGCTCAAACGGGTGCTGTGAAACACCGACGACAGGTTGATGGCAATGATTGAATCCCAGCGCTCCACCGGGAACTCATCCACCGCAGCCACGTGTTGAATGCCAGCGTTGTTGACCAGAATGTCGACTCCGCCGAACTCGCGCTCGGCGTAGGCGATCATGTCGGCAATTTGTGCCGGATCGCTGACATCGGCCGGGTGATGGCCGACCTTGCCGCCGAACTGTTGCACCTGGGCGATCACTTGGGCGGCATCGCCGAAGCCGTTGAGGATCAGGTCGGCCCCGGCCTTGGCCAGGCTGAGGGCGATCCCCAGGCCGATGCCGCTGGTGGAACCGGTGACCAGTGCGGTCTTGCCCGAAAGAGTCGTCATGAATACCTCACACAATGCCAGTGGCGTAGAAGGTGCCGATCACCACGAAGACCGCCAGGGTCTTGATCAGCGTAATACAGAAAATGTCTTTGTAAGCCTCGCGGTGGGTCAGGCCGGTGACCGCCAGCAGGGTAATCACCGCGCCGTTGTGCGGCAGGGTGTCCATGCCGCCGCTGGCCATCGCGGCGACCCGGTGCAGCACTTCCAGCGGAATGTTCGCGGCATGGGCGGCGCTGATGAACTGTTCGGACATCGCCGCCAGCGCGATGCTCATGCCGCCCGAGGCGGAACCGGTGATGCCGGCCAGCAGGGTCACGGTAATCGCTTCGTTGACCAGTGGGTTGGGAATGCTCTTGAGCCAGTCGGCCAGCACCAGAAAGCCCGGCAAGGACGCGATCACGGCACCGAAACCATATTCCGAGGCGGTGTTCATCGCCGCCAGCAGCGCACCGCTGACCGCACTTTTACTGCCTTCGGCCAGCTTGCGGCTGATCGCCTTGTAGCCGAACGCCAGCACCATGAGGATGCCTACCAACAGCGCGGCCTGGACCGCCCAGATCGCCGTGAGCTTGGCGATTTCCGTGGTCACCGGCGCGGCCATGCCTGGCAGCGCGAGGCTGTGGGTCTTGCCGTACACCTGCGGAATCCAGTGGGTGAACAACAGGTTCATGATGCCCACCGCCAGCAGTGGCGACAGCGCCAGCCACGGGTTGGGCAGCTTGAGGTCGGCGGCGGTTTCCGGCTCGTTGCGCAGGTCCGAACCATAGCCTTCACCGGCACGCTGGGCCTTGTTGCGCTGACGCTGGAGAAACAGCATGCCGGCGCAGAACACGAAGATCGTGCCGATCACACCCAGCCACGGCGCCGCCCAGGCGGTGGTGTTGAAGAAGGTGCTGGGGATGATGTTCTGGATTTGTGGCGTACCGGGCAGGGCGTCCATGGTGAACGAGAAGGCGCCCAAGGCAATGGTCGCCGGGATCAACCGCTTGGGGATGTTGCTCTGGCGGAACATTTCAGCGGCAAACGGATAGACCGCGAACACCACCACAAACAACGATACGCCGCCGTAGGTCAGCAGGGCGCAGACCAGCACGATCACCAGCATCGCCTGGCGGGTGCCGAGCAGGCGAATCGCCGCCGCGACGATGGAACGCGAGAAGCCGGACAGTTCGATCAACTTGCCGAACACCGCGCCGAGCAGGAACACCGGGAAATACAGTTTGATGAAGCCGACCATTTTTTCCATGAACACCCCGGTGAAGGCGGGGGCGACGGCAGACGGGTCAGTCAGCAGGACAGCGCCGAGGGCGGCAATCGGGGCAAAAAGGATAACGCTGTAGCCACGGTAGGCAGCCAGCATCAGCAGCGCGAGGGCTGCCAAGGCAATGATCACACTCATGGTGTGTCTCCTGGGTTGTTATTTTTGTTGGGTGAAGCCTGGTAGGAGAGGCGTATAGCGAGTTTTGTGCCAGATGATTAAGTTATTGAAATATAAGGATATATTTTCAATGTGGTGAGCTTGTCAGATGGTTTTGTCTCTGGTTTGAGACTTGCTTTGGCAGTGCTGGCCTCTTCGCGGGCAAGCCCGCTCCCACAGTTGACCGAGTTGGTCAGGAGAGCAAGGTCTCCTGTGGGAGCGGGCTTGCTCGCGAAGGACTTTCTAACAATGGAGATTAATGTCTCTTTATTGAGACTCTACGATCCCCAGCAGCACCATCTTCTTGTACAGCGTCGACCGTCCAAGCCCCAGCTGCGCCGCCGCATCAACCACCTTGCCCCCGCATTGCGCGAGGGTGGTTTGGATCAATTGCCGGTCAAACCGCTCCCGCGCTGCACTGAACGTCTCATGGGCAAGCGGTTCAATGGTCAAGGGCACCACGCGCTCAACCGGTGTGAATGTACCAATCGCCGCGCGGATATCGGCTGTCGTCAGGCGCAAGTCATCACTGAGCAACGCGGCCCGCTCCAGCACATTGCGCAGTTCCCGGATGTTCCCCGGCCAGGCGTGTTGGCCCAACAGTTCCAGGGCTTCGTGGTGCAGTTCATGCTGGCTGCGCAGTTCTTCGAGGATGGCTTCACTGAGCGCCGGCACGTCATCGAGGCGGTCGCGCAGGGGCGGAACCTGGATCGGCAGCACGTTGAGTCGGTAGTACAAGTCGGCGCGGAATTCGCCGCGCTTGATCGCCGCCTCAAGGTCTGTGGAGGTCGCGGCGATGACCCGCACATCGCTCTGGATCACTTCGTTGGAGCCCACCGGCTCGAATTCCTTTTCCTGCAGCACTCGCAGCAGTTTGCTTTGCAGGGGCAGCGGCATGTCGCCGATTTCGTCGAGGAACAGCGTGCCGCCCTGGGCGATCTGCAATTTGCCAGCACGGCCCTTGCGGTCGGCGCCGGTAAACGCGCCCGGGGCAGTGCCGAAGAACTCGGCTTCCAGTAACGACTCGGGAATCGCCGCGCTGTTGATACTGACAAATGCCTTGTGCGCGCGGGGCGAGGCATTGTGGATCGCCTGGGCCAGCAGTTCCTTGCCGGTGCCGGTTTCGCCGAGCAGCAGCACCGGCGATTCGGTACTCGCACTGCGCCGGGCACGGCGTTTGACTTCGAGGCTGGCGGCGCTGGTGCCGATGAAGTGGGCGAAGTTGTATTTGGTCTGCCGCGCCCGCAGCAGCGAGCGGGTGGAGGCCAGTTCCTCCTGCATGCTCATATAGCGCTTGAGCATCGGCGACAGGCTGCGCAATTCGTCGAACAGGGCGAACCCGATGGCGCCGATGACTACGCCGGCATCGTCGTGAATCGGCAGGCGCATGACCACCAGCGGCTCTTTGGGGGTGTCTTGCATATCCAGCAGAATCGGCCGGCCGGTGCGCACCACCTCACGCAGCAGGCTGCCGGGGATCACGCTTTCACAGGGCTTGCCAATCGCGACTTCGGCCGATTGCAGGCCAAAGCGCCGGGCATAGCGCTCATTCATCCAGACGATGTTGGCATCGCGGTCGACAATCACCGTGCCCTCACTCGATTGCTCGATGATTTCGAACAACGAACGGATCGCCAGCAAGCGAACGCGCTGGTAGTCCTTGAGGCTTTCGGTGGTGTTCATGGGGGCTGATCCTGATTATGTTTTGCCTGTGCCGGCCTCTTCGCGGGCAAGCCCGCTCCCACAGTTGATCTGTGTCGTTCACAAATCCCCTGTGGGAGCGGGCTTGCTCGCGAAGGCCGCGCCGCGGTCCAACGGAAGGATTATGCCTGCCCAAGCAACGCCGCCGCCAACAGCTCCTTGGTATACGGATGCTGCGGCGAATCAAACACCTCATGACTGGCGCCGCGTTCCACCACTTTGCCGTCCTTGATCACGATCATGTCGTGGGCCAGGGCGCGCACCACTGCCAGGTCATGGCTGATGAACAGATAGGTCAACCCGTATTTTTCCTGAAGCTGGCGGAGCAGGGCGACCACTTGTTTCTGCACTGTGCGGTCCAGCGCCGAGGTCGGTTCGTCGAGCAGGATCAGCGCCGGTTTCAGCACCAGCGCCCGGGCGATGGCGATGCGTTGGCGCTGGCCACCGGAGAATTCGTGGGGATAGCGATGGCGACTTTGCGGGTCGAGGCCGACTTCGCTCAGTGCCCGGATCACTTCGGCGTTGCACTCTTCAGCGCTCAACTGGCTGTGCACTTCCAGGCCTTCGCTGATGATCTGCGCGACTGACATTCGCGGGCTGAGGCTGCCAAAGGGGTCCTGGAACACCACCTGCATCTTCTTGCGCCACGGCCGTAGCTGTTTTTGCGTCAGGCCGTCCAGCGCCTGGCCCTGAAAGCGGATACCGCCTTCGGAATCGAGCAAACGCAGGATCGCCTGACCCAGGGTTGACTTGCCGGAACCGGACTCGCCGACAATGCCCAGGGTCTTGCCGCGCTGGATATTCAGGCTGATACCATCGACGGCACGTAGCCAGGTCTTGCGCTGAAACAGGCCGCCACCGACGGGAAACCGCACCTGCAGGTTGTCCACCTCCAGTACGTTTTCGCGTTCGTCCCGGGGCAAGGCTTCGCCCTCGGGTTCGGCGTGCAGCAATACGCAGCTGTAAGGGTGCCTGGGTTCGGTGAACAGGATTTCGCAAGGCGCCTGCTCGACGATTTCCCCGGCCTTCATCACGCACACGCGCTGGGCGATGCTGCGCACCAGATTGAGGTCGTGGCTGATCAGCAGCAGCGACATGCCCAGCCGCTGTTGCAGGGATTTGAGCAGCAGCAGGATCTTGCGCTGCACCGTCACATCCAGCGCGGTGGTCGGTTCGTCGGCAATCAACAGTTCCGGTTCGCAGGCCAGGGCCATGGCGATCATCACCCGCTGGCGCTGCCCGCCGGACAATTGATGGGGATAGGCCTTGAGGCGTTCCTCGGGTTTCTGGATGCCCACCAGCTGCAGCAATTCGAGGATCCGCGCTTGCGCCGCCTTGCCCGCCAGGCCGTTGTGCACCAGCAGCGTTTCACCGATCTGTTTTTCGATGCTGTGCAGCGGGTTGAGGGAGGTCATCGGCTCCTGGAAGATCATCGCGATACGATTGCCGCGCAGTTGTCGCAATTTGCCGGCATCGGCACCCACCAGTTCCTGGCCGCGATAGCGGATGCTGCCCGTCGTCTCGGTATCGGTTTGTGGCAACAATTGCAGGATCGAGTGGGCCGTCACCGACTTGCCCGAGCCCGATTCGCCCACCAGCGCCAGGCATTCGCCGGGGCGGATGTCCAGGCACAGATTGCGCACTACGGTCTGGCCGCTGAAGGCCACGCTGAGGTCACGGATTTCGATCAGGTTGGTCATATCAACATCCGCATCAAGATCGAGGATCAAGATCGAGGATCAAAAGCGTCGCGCAGCGCTTCGCCGATGAACACCAGTAAAGAAAGAATCAGCGCCAGGGTGAAGAACGCTGTCAGCCCCAGCCACGGCGCTTGCAGGTTCTGCTTGCCCTGGCCGATCAGTTCGCCTAAGGAAGCGCTGCCCGCAGGCATGCCGAAGCCGAGGAAGTCCAGCGCCGTCAGGGTGGAAATCGCCCCGGTCAGAATGAACGGCAAGTAGCTCAAGGTCGCGTTCATGGCGTTGGGCAGAATGTGCCGCACGATGACCTTGCGGTCGGTCAGGCCCAGCGCGCGCGCGGCCTTGACGTATTCCAGGTTGCGTCCGCGCAGGAACTCGGCGCGCACCACGTCCACCAGGGCCAGCCATGAAAACAGCGCCATGATCCCCAGCAGCCACCAGAAATTCGGCTCGACGAAGCCCGACAGGATGATCAGCAGGTACAGCACCGGCAACCCGGACCACACTTCCAGCAGACGCTGGCCGAGCAAATCCACCCAACCACCGTAATAGCCTTGCAGGGCCCCGGCAGCGATGCCGATCAAGGCACTGACAAAGGTCAGCATCAAGGCAAACAGGATCGACACCCGGGCGCCAAAGATCACCCGGGCCAGAACGTCCCGCGCCTGGTCGTCGGTGCCCAGCCAATTGACGCTGGAGGGCGGGCTGGGGGCGGGTTTGTTCAGGTCGTAGTTGGGCGTGTCGTCACTGAACGGAATCGGCGGAAACAGCAACCAGCCGCCATCCTTCTTGATCAGTTGCTGCACGTAGTCGCTGCGGTAGTCGGCCTGGAACGGCAGTTGCCCGCCGAACGCCTGTTCGGTGTGGCGCTTGAAGACCGGGAAGTACCACTGGCCCTGATAGCTGACCATCAGCGGTTTGTCGTTGGCGATCAGTTCGCCGCCAAGGGTCATTGCGAACAGGCCGACAAACAGCCAGAGCGACCACCAGCCCCGACGGTTTTTCTTGAATCGCTCGAAGCGGCGACGCGCCAGCGGTGAAAGCTTGAGCATCAGGCGTTCCTCGCGGCGAAGTCGATACGCGGGTCGACCAGGGTGTAGCAGAGGTCGCCGACCAGTTTTATCAGAAGGCCGAACAGGGTGAAGATGAACAGCGAGCCGAACACCACCGGATAGTCCCGGGATACCGCTGCTTCGTAGCTCATGCGGCCCAGGCCGTCGAGGGAGAAGATCACCTCGATCAGCAGCGAGCCGGCAAAAAACACACTGATGAACGCCTGGGGAATGCCCGATACCACCAGCAGCATGGCGTTGCGGAACACGTGTCCATAAAGCACCCGTCGCTCGCTCAAACCCTTGGCCCGGGCAGTGACCACGTACTGGCGGGTGATTTCATTGAGGAACGAGTTCTTGGTCAGGATGGTCAGTGTGGCGAAGCCGCCGATCACCAGCGAGGTCACCGGCAACACCAGGTGCCAGAAGTAGTCGGCCACCTTGCCAAGGGTCGACAGCGATTCGAAGTTGTCCGAGACCAACCCGCGAACCGGAAACCAGTTCAGCGAAGTGCCGCCGGCAAAGATCACGATCAGGAACATCGCAAACAGGAACGCCGGCATGGCATAGCCGATGATGATCGCGGTACTGCTCCAGATGTCGAAATGGCTGCCATGGTGCACGGCCTTGCGGATGCCCAGGGGAATCGATACCAGATAGGTGATCAGCGTCGCCCAGAGCCCGAGGGAAATGGTCACGGGCATTTTTTCGAGGATCAGGTCGGTGACGGTGGCACCGCGGAAGAAGCTCTTGCCGAAGTCCAGGCGCGCGTAGCTGGTGAGCATCAGCCAGAGGCGTTCGTGTGCCGGCTTGTCGAAGCCGTACTGTTTTTCAATGTCCTTGATCAGCTGCGGATCGAGCCCGCGGCTGGACCGGGACTTGCCGCTCATGGCTTCACCGGAACCGCCGCCAACCGCGGCGCCGCCAATGCCTTGCAGGTGCGCGATGGCCTGTTCGACCGGCCCGCCCGGCGCGGCCTGGACGATGACAAAGTTGACCAGGAGAATGATCACCAGCGTCGGAATGATCAGCAGCAGGCGCCGCAATATGTAAGCCCACATCAGTGTGGCCCTCCGGGTTTGCCACGGCTGATACGCTCGGCCGTCATCTGTTGGTTGGTCAATGGCGTGGTGCTCATCTCCCACCAGCTCTCGATGGCTTCGTCATTGCTCGCTTGTACGTTCGGGATGCCAAAGCGGTTCCACCACACCGTCGAGGTGCCCGGCGGGTAATAGTTGGGAATCCAGTAGTAATTCCATTGCAGCACCCGGTCCAGGGCATGGGCGTAATTCAGCATGTCAGCCTGGGTATTGGCACGTATCAGCCCGGTGATCAGGGTGTCCACTGCCGGGTTCTTCAACACCATGTAGTTGTTGGAGCCTGGGTCGGTGGCCGCCGCCGAGCCGAAATAATTGACCAGTTCACCCCCCGGCGAGGTGGTGACCGGGTAGCCGGTGACGATCATGTCGTAGTCGCGGCTCATCAGGCGATTGACGTACTGGGACGAGTCGATGCGGCGGATGTTCAGGTCGATGCCGATCTGTTTCAACGTGCGTTTATAAGGCAACAGCAGGCGGTCCATGCCGTTCTGACTGACCAGGAAGGTGAAGCTCAGCGGCTCGCCGTCGGCATTGACCAGTTGGTCGCCATCGGGTTTCCAGCCGGCCTGTTCGAGCAAGTCCAGGGCCTGCAGCTGCTTGTCGCGAATCACGCCACTGCCGTCGGTCTTCGGCGCCTCGAACACCTGGGTGAAGACTTCGTCGGGAATCTGCCCGCGCAGCGGTTCGAGAATCGCCAGCTCACCGGCATCCGGCAGTTGCCGGGCCGCGAGATCGGTGTTGGAAAAAAAGCTCTGCTGGCGGATGTACATGTCGCGCATCATCTGCCGGTTGCTCCACTCGAAGTCCCACAGCATCACCAGTGCCTGGCGCACGCGACGGTCCTGGAACATGGGCTTTTGCAGATTGAACACAAAACCCTGGGCCGGCTGCGGCGCCTCGGTGGCGAGGTGGGCCTTTTGCAGGCGACCGTCGCTCAGGGCCGGGCTGTCGTAGCCGATGGAATAGCCGGTGGCGGAAAATTCCCGGTTGTAGTCAAAGGCGCCGCCGCGCAATACCTGGCGCGCCACGTCGGTATCGCCGAAGTACTCGATGCTGAAATGATCGAAGTTGTACAGGCCACGGCTGACCGGCAGATCCTTGCCCCACCAATCGGGATTGCGCTCGAAGGTGATGCTGCGCCCCGAATCGATCTTGCCGACTGTATAGGGACCGCTGCCCAACGGCGCTTCATAACCGCCGCCGCCGGCGAAATCGCGGCTCTTCCACCAGTGTTCGGGAAACACCGGCAAGGTCGCGATATCCAGCGGCAGGGTGCGATTTTCGTTGTTCTTGAAATCAAAGCGCACGGTCAGTGGCGATTCCACTTCGACGCCTTTGACGTCAGCGAACTGGGTACGGTAACGCAGGCTGCCCTGGGTCATCAGCAGGTCGAAGGTGTAACGCACGTCTTCGGCGGTAATCGGTTTGCCATCGGCAAAACGCGCCTTGGGGTTGAGGAAAAAGCGCAGGGACAGGCCATCCTCGGAGCGCTCCATCTTCTCTGCCACCAGACCGTACACGGTGTAAGGCTCGTCCAGCGAGCGTTGGGCCAGTGGTGAATAGAGCAAGCCGTCGATCTGTGTGACGCCGATGCCTTTGTCGATGTAAGGCAAGACATGGTCGAACTGACCGATTTCGATCGCCGAGCGCCGCATCGTGCCGCCCTTGGGGGCCTGCGGGTTGGTGTAGGCGAAATGACTGAAGCCGGCAGGGTATTTCGCCGGTTCGCCGTACACGGTCATTGCCGGTTGCGGTGCCGCATTCACACCCGCGGCAGCCATCAGCAGGGTCACGGCAGTGAACAACAAGGTAGGGAAAGCCAGTCGCATTGTCAGCCTTGGAGCCGGGTGGTCGTTAACGACAATTTGTACGCTAGCGGCGCGTCCCTCGCCAGCCGTATTACGCATCGCAAACACAACGGCCCACCAAAAGGCGGGCCGTTGTGTGAATAGCTCAAGCGTCGATCAGTCCTGACGGCTGGTCACTTCCAGCAGGTGGAAACCGAACTGGGTCTTGACCGGGCCCTGGACCACGTTGAGCGGTGCGCTGAAGACCACGGTGTCGAATTCCTTGACCATCTGGCCCGGACCGAACGAACCCAGATCACCGCCCTGGCGGCTGGAAGGGCAGGTGGAGTTTGCCTTGGCAACTTCAGCGAAATCGGCGCCAGCCTCGATTTGGGCCTTGAGTTCGTTGCACTTGGCTTCGGAGGCAACAAGGATGTGACGGGCAGTGGCTTTAGCCATGGGTAAATACTCCTTTCAATACTCGATAAAGTGCTGAGCCTACCGGATTCAGTGAGCTATTTCTCCTCAAAGTTCCGCTCCACGCGGGATCCACGGCAGGCAGCACCTCAAAGTCCGGCGTCTCTCAAGCGCTCGGCATGCTCAACATACAGTTCAATCGGATCGACACCTGTGCGCAACTGGCCGGTCGGTTGGCCAATGGTGTCCAGATGATCCAGCGCATAGTCGGAACGGATAACCGTGCCCAAATGGGAGCTGAAGCGACCGACCAACCCGTCGTTCTGCTCGCTTTCCGTGACGAAATAACCGGAAAGGGCCCGGCAGAAGGCGTTGAGCGGATCGAACGCATTGAGCCCTGCCTCGAGAACATTCGACTGCAGCACGCCGCTCCACGAGTAGTAACGAACACCGTTGACCCGTTCGCGCCCCTTGCCACCCCAGGTGGTGGGCAGCCCTTGCGGGTATTTGTCGTTGAATGCGCCTACGCCTTCGGTGGTCAGCGCCTTGAGGGCCGCAATGGCGTTCTTCGGTTGGTACTGATTATTGCTCAACGTCGCGAGGAAGTCGGCGAACAGGGTCACCACCGTCTCGGCCACCTGTTCCGGCAGGCAACCTGGTATCAATGCCTTACGCAGGAAATCGGCCAGTTCCGAGCCATGGTTCGGCCCGCTGACGGAGGTCACCGACGCCACACTGTGTGGCGCAATCGCTGCGGCATAACGTGCGGTCAGTGCGCCCTGGCTATGGCCTATGAGGTTGACTTTGCGTGCACCGGTTCCTTCCAGTACCCGTTCGATCTGCGAGAGCAATTGGCCACCGCGTGCTTCGTTGTCGTGGGTGGCCGACAAGTGGGGAACGAACACCCTGGCTCCGGCGTTCCTCAGCGCCTGCCTGATGTCGTGAAAGAGCTCGAACTTGCCGATTCTTTCGAAGCCGAAAAGGCCGTGGACCAGCAGTATTGGGTAACAAGTGCTTGCATTCCTTTGCATGTTCATACCTTTGCACAGAAGTTTGTTGGGACTGCATGGCACTTCACTCTAAAACACTCGAGGTTGGCGCGGTGTATGAAAAGTCCGCCGAAGCTTGCGAATAACGGAATAGAACAAGTGCGAAAACTCAAGAATGGCTGAGGCCTTAGTCGGAACAGATTGAGGACTTTTCACGGCAATCAGCTTGCTACTGATCAAAGACCTACTTCGTGCATATCGATTTTCCGAGCGAGCCGGAGTAAGTGGCCGACATCACGGCTGTTTGTCGTGAGATTAAATAGGCGTTATCCAAAGCCGACCACCCGTTCGGTGTTTATTCCAAGGACTGGAGCGAATGAATGACTGTTTATGAACCCGATACCTTGAATCTCGCGCAGCAACCATTACCACCTCCCATGCTTGAGCAGGCGCAAAACGGCGTTCTGAATCCCTCTGACAAAAAAGCCGTCATCAGGATCCAGCCTTATCCAGGCATGACCTGCGGCGACAAAATGCTATTGAATTGGGCGGGGCTGGATGCCGATGGCCTCGCCTGCAATCATCAGGTGGCGCGTTTTGTCAGTGAGGATCGGGTCGGCGAAGAGATAATCTTTGCCGTGGGTAGCGCACACATCGCGGCGCTTGACGGTGGCTCACTCGAAATCAGTTACTCACTCACTAGCACCCGTTTTACCGAGCCCGTGCATTCCCATCGATTGCAACTGAGTGTGGGTGACGTGCAGTCCGACCTGTTGCCTGCGACGGTGAACGATGCGGTGGGTAGAACGCTTGATCCGGATCGGGTGAAAGAAGGGGCGATCGTTACGATCAAACCCTATGCGCGCATGGCGGCGGGCGACTGGGTATTATTGACCTGGGCGGGAGTTACGGTCGAAGGAAGTTTCAGTGATGCACTCAAGGTCGAGTCCTTTGCTGTGGGGGGCGAACTGTCGTTTTGGGTCAGCCCGGAGTGCATTGCGCCCAGTCTGGGCTCCTCCATTTCCGTCGATTATTGCGTCAAGCAAGCAGGGCATGGTCCTCGTTACTCTGAACTGACGACACTGATGATTGGCAGGATGGAGTGGGGACCTTTGCCAGCACCCATTGTGTTGGAAGCCGACGAAGGGTGGGTGGACCTGCATGATGCGCAGGATGGCGTGACCGTCGTCATCGAAAACGCCAGGGCTGAAAAAGGCGAGCTGGTTTGCCTGGAGTGCGACGGGGAGAAGTTCGATCACCGTGACGACCGCGAAATAACCGGAGACACCGCCGGCGAGCCGTTGGTATTCATCGTTCCCTACTGTTTCTGGAGGGAACATCGAGATTCTACGATCCGTGTTTCCTATTCAGTCGAGCACCGTGACGGAACCCACCAGCAATCCGGGGTGACGCTGGTTCAAGTGCAGTCCCTGATGGGACATTGATTGCCATTTGCCCTCCAGTCTTCGCATGAAGGCCGGAGGGCGGACCGATGATGCCGGCTATTGGGCGTAGTTTTACGCTCGTAGCCGATCTGCCGCTTCAAGCAACAGTTGTTCTGTCCCGCTCCAGCCGAGGCAGCCATCGGTCACTGACACACCGTATTGCAATGACGAACCCAACGGCTGGCAGCCTTCGAACAAATGACTCTCGATCATCATGCCGATCAGCGAACGGTCACCTTGCAGACGCTGTTCAAGTACATCCTTGAACACGGCTGGCTGGCGCAATGGGTCTTTGCCGCTATTGGCGTGACTGCAATCGACCATGATTCGAGCCGGGATCCTGAGCCTGGTCAGGTCGCTGTTCACCTGGGCGACGCTGGTGCTGTCGTAGTTCGGCCCGCGATGACCGCCGCGCAATACCAGGTGAGTGTCCGCATTGCCCGGGGTTTGAATGATCGCCGGATGTCCCTGGCTATCGACACCGAAATGGCGATGGGGATGGGCGGCGGAACGCATGGCGTCGCTGGCGACACCGACACCGCCATCAGTCCCGTTCTTGAAACCGACTGGCATACCCAGGCCGCTGGCCATTTCCCGGTGGATCTGCGACTCCGTGGTCCGGGCGCCAATCGCCACCCAGCTCAACAGATCGTCGAAGTAGCCGGCCGCCATCGGTTGCAGCAGTTCAGTGGCAACGGGCAGGCCCAGTCGGAGCACTTCGCACATCAGTTCGCGGGACAGCGTCAGGCCGGCGGCCATGTCATCGCTGCCATCCAGGTGCGGGTCGTAGGCCAGGCCTTTCCAGCCAACCGTGGTACGGGGTTTTTCGACGTAGGCGCGCATCACCAGCAGCATTTCGCCGCTGACTTCGGCGGCGAGGCGGGCAAGGTTGCCAGCGTATTCGAGGGCTGATTTCGGATCGTGTATCGAGCATGGGCCGACGATCACCAGCAGGCGGGAGTCTTCACCGTTGAGGATCGCGCGAACCGCCTGGCGGTGGGCGGTGACTTGTCGGGACAGGGCGTTGCTGAGGGGCAATTGCTGTTTGAGTTGCAATGAGCTGGGCAGACGCAGGGTCAGCGCTTCATTGGCAGGGTTCAAGGTGGACAGCGGCAGTGCAGAGACGGACGAGTTCATATTCAAGGCTTCCTGGGCTGGGGGGCGGGTTCGTGCCCGCGCGCTCGGCCCTACTGGGGTGTTCGACAATTGGCCGGATTGGCTGTGTGTATGTGCTTGCCACCTGTGGGTGACCGATCGGAGGCGGCAGGCTGTCCCGAGCGGAGGGTGGTAAATCGCCAGGCGGTAAAACTGTCGTAACGGTAATAAGTGGCGTAGTTCATGTTCTGAATCCTCTGAATGTCTGGTGTGTCGCTAAAAGTGTTGGGGCTGAAAAAACAAAACCCCCGGTCGGGAGGCCGACCGGGGGTTGAGAATTCTCTGGTGGCGACCCGTTTAAAGTGGGCGCCGTGTGGGTATCAGGCGCGCCAGTGGCTAAACCAATACCCAAAATAAAAGCTGACCGGAGCACAACCGTCGTTCACCCGGGCAGCCGCAACCGAGCGCAGGGCGCTGGCGGTACGAAGCTGTAAGAGGGTGTTGAACATGGTCTGTCTCCAATGGATGGGTCGAGCTTACTAGAGGCCGGTACGCACATTCAATCAGAAAATGCTATCGGCCAACGACCACGCTTTCTATCGCTTGAGTGCCCCGAAGGTTGTGACACACTCTTCGCCTCAACAAAAAACACATCGTCACAAGGACGCATCATGACGGCACTGACCATCGCCGCCGCTCAATCGATCTCCATCGCCGGAGATCTCGCCGGCAATATCGCCAGACATCAACGTTTCATGCAGGTGGCTGCGGAGCAGGGCGTGCAATTGCTGGTGTTCCCTGAATTGTCGCTGACCGGCTATGAATGGGGGCTTGCGGCGCAATTGGCTATTGCGCCGGACGCGGCCGTACTGCAGCCGCTGCGTGATTTTGCCAAGGAAGTCGGCGTGACGGCCGTCGTCGGCATGCCGATTCGGCTGGCGGACACATCGCCTGTACTAATTGGCGCGCTGACTTTGGGTGCCGATGGTTCTCTCGCGGTCTACAGCAAACAGCATCTGCATCCGGGGGAGGAGGAGGCGTTTGCGCCAGGAGCGGGGGGCGAGCCGCTGACAATCGGCGTCGACACGATTGCGTTGGCAGTGTGCGCGGATTTCAACCATGCCGATCATGCGGCTATGGCCGCACTCAAAGGCGCAGGCATATATGCCGCTGGTGTGTTGATCACGGCAAAAGGCTACGACCCGGATACCGCGTTATTGCAGGGTTATGCCGCTGGCCATTCAATGGTGGTGTTGATGGCCAACCATGGCGGTGCAACGGGTGGCTGGGAGTCGGCAGGACGTAGCGCGGTGTGGGCGCCGGACGGTTCGCTGATTGCGGCCGCCGCCGGTACCGGCAACCAGATGGTCATTGCCCGGCGTAATCCCGCGGGCTGGACCGCAGAGGTATTGGCGGTGGAGCCAGCGTGATGGAACGTCAATGGCGTCCGGCATCGCCTGCTGACCTGGGATTCGCCCGCGAACTGACCTGCAGAGGCATGCTGCGTTACTACATTGAGCATGACCTGTTGTGGCAGGACGAAGCGTTTGACGTGGCCTGGGCCGGGCGAGACAACCGCTTGATTGCATCGGGCGACAAAGTGCTGGGTTATGTCAGCCTGAGCCGTGATGCCAGAGCCTTGTATATCCGCGAATTGCATATCGTCGAAGCGTTTCGTGGGCAGGGCACGGGGTCCTGGGCGATCGATCAGGCACTGGCTCTGGTGCGCCAGGAGCGGCGCCCGGCATTGCGCCTGACGGTTTTCGAAAACAACCCGGCGCGAGCGTTGTACGAGCGCAAGGGATTGAGGGTGGTGGGCAAGGACGAATGTTTCCTGAGGATGCAGCTGGATATCTCCGTCCTGGATTGCTGCAACACGCTTGCGACAAGCCTTTCAAGATGAATTGAAACTTTTAATCTAACGCTTTCCGCTAGGTCTGCCAGATGCTTTTTGCTAAGGTGTCTGATAACCAATAAGACCATATCGCGAGGTGTCTGCTTGATTAGGGTGCTAGTAGTCGATGACCATGATCTCGTTCGTACAGGCATTACACGAATGCTGGCTGACATCGATGGCCTGCAAGTAGTCGGCCAGGCCGAGTCAGGTGAGGAATCCCTGCTCAAGGCGCGTGAGCTGAAACCCGATGTGGTGTTGATGGACGTCAAGATGCCGGGTATCGGCGGTCTTGAAGCCACTCGCAAGTTATTGCGCAGTCATCCGGATATCAAAGTCGTCGCGGTGACCGTGTGTGAAGAGGACCCGTTTCCTACGCGGCTGTTGCAAGCCGGTGCGGCAGGGTACCTGACCAAGGGGGCAGGTTTGCCGGAAATGGTCCAGGCCATTCGCCTGGTGTTCGCCGGGCAACGCTACATCAGCCCGCAAATTGCGCAACAACTGGCGATCAAGTCCTTCCAGCCCACCAACGATTCGCCTTTCGATGCCTTGTCGGAGCGGGAAATCCAGATCGCGCTGATGATCGTCGGCTGCCAGAAAGTTCAGATCATTTCCGACAAGTTGTGCCTGTCCCCGAAAACCGTGAATACCTACCGTTACCGCATTTTCGAAAAGCTTTCGATCAGCAGTGATGTCGAGTTGACGCTGTTGGCGGTTCGTCATGGCATGGTCGACGCCAGCCTCTGAAAATGAACGAAACCTTTGATCCGAGCGCCTTTCTGTCGACCGTTAGCGGGCGCCCCGGCGTGTACCGCATGTTCGACAGCGAAGCGCGGTTGCTCTACGTCGGCAAGGCGAAAAACCTCAAGAGTCGCCTGTCGAGTTACTTCCGCAAGACCGGGCTTGCCCCCAAGACCGCCGCACTGGTAGCGCGTATCGCCCAGGTCGAGACGACGATCACCGCCAACGAAACCGAAGCCTTGCTGCTTGAGCAGACGCTGATCAAGGAATGGCGCCCGCCCTATAACATCCTGCTGCGCGACGATAAATCCTACCCCTACGTCTATCTCTCCGACGGAGAGTTTCCGCGCCTGAGCATTCATCGCGGCGCGAAAAAGGCCAAGGGCAAATATTTCGGGCCTTACCCGAGCGCTGGCGCGATACGCGAAAGCCTGAGCCTGCTGCAAAAGACGTTTTTCGTTCGGCAATGCGAAGACAGTTATTACAAGAACCGCACACGTCCATGCCTGCAATACCAGATCAAGCGCTGCAAGGCGCCCTGTGTCGGGCTGGTGGAACCTCAGGTGTACGCCGAAGATGTGCGCCATTCGGTGATGTTTCTTGAAGGGCGCAGCAATGCGCTGACTGACGAGTTGTCCGCCGGGATGGAAGAAGCGGCGATCAATCTCGAATTCGAACGAGCAGCCGAGTTGCGGGACCAGATTGCATTACTGCGCCGGGTCCAGGATCAACAGAGCATGGAAGGCGGGACCGGGGACGTCGATGTGATTGCCGCCCTCGTCAACCCGGGCGGCGCCTGTGTCCACTTGATCAGCGTGCGGGGCGGGCGGGTACTGGGAAGCAAGAACTTCTTCCCTCAAGTCGGTATTGAAGAAGACGTTTCTGAAGTCATGGCCGCGTTTCTTGGCCAGTACTTCATCAGCAGTCCTGAACGCGACTTGCCAAGTGAGCTGATCGTCAATGTGGTCCACGATGACTTTCCAACACTGATCGCCGCCATCGACGAGTTGCGCGGTCGTGAACTGACCATCAGCCATCGCGTGCGGGGTACGCGGGCGCGCTGGCAGCAATTGGCGGTGACCAATGCCGAGCAGGCACTGAGTGCGCGCCTGGCGAATCGTCAGCACATTACGGCACGCTTCGATGCACTGGCCGAGGTGCTGCAGCTGGATGAGCCTCCTCAACGACTTGAGTGTTACGACATCAGTCATTCCAGTGGCGAGGCGACGGTGGCGTCCTGCGTGGTCTTCGGCCCCGAAGGCCCGATCAAGGCCGATTACCGCCGGTACAACATCGAGGGCGTTACGGCCGGCGATGATTACGCAGCGATGCATCAGGCGTTGACCCGACGCTTCAGCAAACTGAAGGACGGGGAGGGCAAGCTGCCGGATATCCTGCTGGTGGACGGCGGTAAAGGTCAGTTGTCCATGGCCCGCGATGTGCTCGATGAATTGGCCGTGCCTGACCTGATTCTGCTGGGCGTGGCAAAGGGTGCGACGCGCAAGGCCGGTTTCGAAACCCTGTACCTGAACGACGCTGCACATGAGTTCACGTTGCGCGGCGATTCTCCCGCGTTGCATTTGATCCAGCAGATTCGCGACGAAGCCCACCGGTTTGCCATTACCGGGCACCGCGCCCGGCGTGGAAAAACCCGTCGGACGTCTACACTGGAAGGCGTCGCCGGCGTCGGACCCACACGTCGGCGTGATTTGTTGAAACATTTTGGTGGATTGCAGGAGCTGTCTCGTGCAAGCATCGAAGAAATTGCCAAAGCCCCCGGGATCAGTAAAAAGCTCGCAGAGTTGATTTATGCAAATCTGCACAGCGAGTAGAATGCCCCCTCACCTCGTAGCCAGTTGTGCCGATGAATATCCCTAATCTGATTACCGTTCTACGCGTCCTGCTCATACCAATCTTCATTTTGCTGTTCTACCTGCCTTACCAATGGAGTTACCTGGCCTCCGCCTCGGTCTTCGCATTCGCTGCCGCCACCGATTGGCTGGACGGGTACCTGGCCCGCCGTCTGGAACAAAGCACACCGTTCGGGGCTTTTCTCGATCCGGTTGCCGACAAGCTGATGGTTGCGGTTGCATTGGTACTGTTGGTCCAGGAACACGGAAACCTGTGGCTCACGCTGCCAGCTGCCGTGATCATCGGTCGCGAGATTGTCGTCTCGGCACTGCGCGAATGGATGGCCGAACTGGGCGCTCGTGCCCACGTTGCCGTGTCGAACCTGGGCAAATGGAAAACCGCCGCGCAAATGCTGGCGCTGGTAATCCTGCTCGCCAATCCGAAGGATTTCAGTTTCTGGGTCTTGCTGGGCTACACCTTGCTGATGGTGTCGGCTGGCCTGACTTTGTGGTCGATGGTCCAGTACCTGCGGGCTGCCTGGCCACATCTGAAGACCGACGTTGAAAAGAAATAAAACTTTTTTGAATCAAAGGGTTGACGGGGCTTCTGGATTCTATAGAATGCGCCACACCAAGACGCGGGAATAGCTCAGTTGGTAGAGCACGACCTTGCCAAGGTCGGGGTCGCGAGTTCGAGTCTCGTTTCCCGCTCCAAGTTTGTACGCATTTGATGTCGCGCTACTGACAGCAAATGTTTTGAGGCCGAGTAGCAAAATGGTTATGCAGCGGATTGCAAATCCGCCTACGCCGGTTCGATTCCGACCTCGGCCTCCACTATAAATAGCCCCGTAGATCAGTGATCTACGGGGTTTTTTATTGCTCGCAGGAAAGTGATGTGTTCCGCAATTTTTGACTGGTGTTCCGCAACTGGCCCATAGCTGACGTTTGTAAAGGGAAGAAATCGACTCAAATCGATCACACTGTTGACGCTGACCGAAAACTGGCTCAACAGAGAATTTCGTGACAAATGTAAGTTGACCGAAGGCATCAGGGTGGTGGCGTATAGCTATTGTGGCAATGTACGATCCGCACTTTGATATCAGGCAGGGATCGCAGCTCATGGAGCTACTGGCTTTAATCGCGGGCATAACAGCATTCGTTCTTTTGATAAAAACTACGAAAGCAAAGGGACTTATAAGTCAGCTGAAAATGGAGCTGACTTCACGACAGAACGACTTGAAGTCAACCGAGCAAGAGGTTGCTGCGTTGCGGCAACAACTGCAGCAGAAGCTGAGGGAGTTGGAGCGTTTCAAGGATATTGTGGATGTTGAAGCCGAGGCGGTCCGGATCCTCGGTGATACCAAAACGGAGCGTAGCCGATTACTGCAGCAAGCTCAGTCGAAGGTGGATCAAGCAGAAAACCGATTGACCCAAGCGATCGCTGATGCAGAGAAAATAATCGCAGGCGCCCAAGAACGAGCGCAAGAGATGGCGGGCGATGCCCTTGAGGCCATGGGCAAAGCCAAGCATTACGCTGAAGCGGCTCAGGCGATGAGAAACATAATAGAAGGTTACGGTGATGGCTACATCGTCCCGACGTACAACCTTCTGGATGATCTCGCTGAAGAGTTTGGCTTCACCGAAGCAGGTCAAAAGCTAAAAGAAGCCCGGGAGTTCACGCGACTCATGGTCAAAACTGGTAGGGCGGCCGCCTGCGATTATGTCGAAACCAATCGCCGCGAGACCGCGTTACGATTTGTGGTGGACGCTTTCAACGGTAAAGTCGACTCGATCCTTTCGCGCTCAAAATCAGACAACCACGGAAAGCTCGAACAAGAAGTTCGCGACGCTGCGGCATTGGTAAATCTCAATGGTGCGCCATTCCGCAACGCCAGGATAACCGATGAATACCTTAGGTCTCGCTTGGAAGAGTTGCGCTGGGCTGTTACGGCGAAACTGCTAAAAGACCAGGAGCGAGAAGAACAGCGTCAACTGCGTGAGCGAATCCGGGAAGAAGAGAAAGCTCGCCGCGAGTATGAACGGGCAATCAAGGATGCAGCCAAAGAAGAATCCAACCTTCGCAAAGCGCTCGAGAAAGCCCAAGAGCAGGTAGCGGCTGCAACCGCTGCAGAACGTGCGGAATTTGAATCTCGTTTGGCTATGCTGCAAGAACAATTGCAGGCTGCTCAAGAGAAGAATCAGCGTGCACTTTCCATGGCGCAGCAAACTCGCGCAGGCCATGTCTATGTCATTTCCAACGTTGGCTCTTTCGGCGAGCAAGTCTTCAAGATCGGGATGACACGCCGATTGGAACCGCTTGATCGCATACGTGAGCTCGGCGACGCAAGTGTCCCGTTCGAATTCGATGTACATGCAATGATCTTCAGCGACGATGCACCAGGCCTCGAGAAAAAACTTCACCGGCACTTCTTGCGCGAACAAGTCAACAAGGTCAATCCAAGAAAAGAATTCTTCCGAATCGGGCTGCCAGCAATCCGTGCCGAGTTTGAAGACTTGGGCGTAGAAACTCTTTGGACGATGAGCGCAAAGGCTCTTGAATACAAAGAGACCCAGCGGATAGAGCTGCAAATTCTGGAAAACCCTGCAATCGCTGCAGAATGGACGCAACATCAGCTAGAAGTAGAGGAGGCGATTGAGCATTCGGAGGAGGAAGCATTGGCTTCAGCCTAACGCCTTGGTCACCTAAGCGTGTGCGTATCGACTTCTATTTAATGGCCGGTGGCCGTCCTAACCTGCGTGAATAGGGGAATCCCTATTCACGCACTGCAATCTCAATGGAATGTCCCGCGGCCGCATTCGACCTAAAACCGCCGCTGAGCACCGGTATCCCAGTTCCTAAGGGCTAGCAACCTACCGACCCCTTTGAAATACATTTCCTTCATTTCGTGGGTTTTACGATTTCACCAACACGTCGATACACTTTCTTCGTCATCTCTTCCTTAGAATGTCCCAGCAATCGACTTGCATGGTCCAACTCGATTTCACTGGCCGCTTTGGGGCGGATATCTCGAAACTGAAACTCTCGAATACTGGCAGCCTGCAAGGAGTCGCCATTGGCGGAGGCCTTGATAGCCGCTGTCTGTCTGGCTTCGTCCCACCGATAGCGTAGCATCTGCTGGCTCATTCTGAGGCCCGAGGCGTTGGTTATAAGTGTCGAGGTCTTTATTTCGTTGATCGATTTTCGCTCAAGCAGGGCTTCAATGAAGATGCTCAATTTGGATTGGGCGCCGTCGTCTGCCAGGCTAATGCGCAGGCGCTTTTCTGTTTTGCCTTGGCCGACCATCAAAAAACCGTTGTTCAAATCTGTTGCGGCTGTTTTCAGCACGTCCGCTGGACGTTGTCCGGTGAGGTAGGCCAGGTCCATTGCGTCTTTGAGTTCCTGGACGGCCTCAGCGTAAACCGCATTCCGCACGGTTTCTCCAGCGTAGTAGTCCCGGGGTTTTTCTTTATTGCGTCTGACGCCAAAGCAAGGGTTTGCCTTGTCGGTGAGGCCCCACTCCCGTGCAATGGTGAACATGTGCGCCAAGGCGGACAGAGCGCAAGCGGCAAAGCTTTCGGCATGGTCACGATCACTCGCGGCGACGTCAGCCGTTGGCAATTCCGTCTGGGCGATCGCAATGCGCACAAAGCGGTGGCCACCAAACACCAAGACAAGAAAACCGGAAAGTTAGCGGTTGTCAGCTTGAACAACGACGACGTGCCCGATGGACTGCCGGCGGTGCATACCGATCGGCATATCTACCCCAACAAGACAGCTGCCGGGCAAGCGGCCCAGGCGCGTCTGACGGCCTTCAACCGATCAGGCGCCGGGGTGCGGCTGGAAATGCCAGGGCGCACGGACTTGTTCGCCGAGCGCTCGATCAATGCCCAGGGCTTCAAGGTCGGACTTGATGGTGAATACCTGGTGGATTCGGTAGAGCAGGTTTACACCCAGGCCGGCTGGTCGACCACGGTCGAGTGCAACGGAGGCAAGCAGGGCAAGGCCAAAGCACGAGGCAAGAAAAAGAAGAAGGCGGCTCAACCTCTGAAGGTCGAGACGCTAACCCCGCAATAACAACGACCGCCGCCGTGCGGTTTTTTCGTCTGGAGCGTGTATGTCCCTAAATGAGCAACAGCTACAACGCATCATGCCCAACGCCCACCGCCAAACGGGCGTTTTTGTATCCGCTCTAAATGCCGCCATGGCCCACCGGCAAATCAATACACCGAAGCGCCAAGCGGCGTTCCTGGCCCAAGTGGGTCACGAGTCGGGCCAACTGCAGTACGTCCGCGAGCTGGGTGGTGAGCAGTACCTGAGCAAGTACGACACCGGCAACCTGGCGGTAAAACTGGGCAACACGCCTGATGGGGACGGAGATGGCCAGCGCTATCGCGGTCGCGGCCTGATCCAGATCACCGGCCACAGCAACTACCAGCGCTGCAGCTTGGCGCTGTTCGGTGACGAGCGATTGCTGCGCACCCCTGAATTGCTCGAGTCACCGCAATGGGCGGCTGAGTCAGCGGCCTGGTTCTGGTGGGGGCGCGGGCTGAATGCTCTGGCCGATAAGGATGAGTTCGAAGCGATTACCCGCAAGATCAACGGCGGCCTCAATGGCCTGCCTGATCGACTGCAGCTGTGGGAGCGGGCGAGGGCAGTGCTATGCGTCTCATCGACTTGATTCCGGCACCCTATCGGCTGTTCGTCATCGGAGCATCGCTGGCCGTATTGGCTGGCGGTTCTGCCGCGTTGGCCTGGCAGGTTCAAGATTGGCGCTACGGAAAGCAACTCGCGGAACAGGCCCGGCTGCACACCGACACTCTCAATCAATTGGCCTTGGCCTCGGCCGCACAACAGCGCACCGAACAGGACAAACGTCTGGTCCTGGAGCAGCGGCTTTCAGTCAGCGAACAAACCCATTACCGAGCCATGAGCGATGCCCAACGTGATCAAGGTCGCCAGCGCGACCGCCTTGCCACTGCTGATGTGCGCCTGTCAGTCCTACTCGACGCCACCGATTCAGCCAGCGGCTGCACAGTGTCAGCCACCACCGCACCCGGCGGCGTGGTTCATGGCTCCGCAAGAGCCCAACTTGACCCAGCGCATGCTCAACGAATTATCGGCATCACCGATGCCGGTGACCAAGGACTGATCGCCTTGGCGGCCTGTCAGGCCTATGCCAAAGAAGTCTCAACACCGAAGTGAAAAAGAGCGGCCGGGGTGGATGCGTCAACATCCAACCCGACCGCCGTCCCTGCAGATTGTCCCTGCAAGTCCAGCCAAGGCTCTTGCTCCGTGCACAAAGCGCGGCGAGCCTAGCACCTGTTTATCCATACAGTAAAGGTCTTGCTCTCAATGTCTACACCCATCATTCCCTGGATGGGCGGCAAACGCCGCCTGGCCGATCGTCTCATCCCGCTTTTTCCGCCTCACGAATGCTACGTCGAAGTCTTTGCCGGCGGTGCCGCGCTCTACTTCATGCGGCCCCAGGCAGCACCGGTTGAGGTCCTAAACGACATCAATGGGGACCTGGTCTCGCTATACCGCGTCGTGCAGAACCACCTTGAAGAGTTCGTGCGCCAGTTCAAATGGGCGCTCAGCTCGCGCCAGGTATTCGAGTGGCAGAAGATGACCCGCCCCGAAACCCTCACAGACATCCAGCGCGCCGCACGTTTTTTCTACCTGCAGCACCATGCCTTCGCCGGCAAGGTCACCGGGCAGACGTTTGGCACCGCCACTACCGGCCCAGCGATCAACCTGTTGCGGATCGAAGAAAACCTCTCTGCCGCCTGGCAACGTCTGTCCGGTACCTACGTCGAAAACCTTCCTTGGCTGGAATGCGCGGAGCGCTACGACCGTGCGCATACCTTCCATTACATGGACCCGCCTTACTGGCAGACCGCCGGCTATGGTGTGGACTTTCCGTTCGAGAATTACGAGCGAATGGCCTATTTCATGCGTCGTTGCAAAGGCAAAGTGATGGTCAGTATCAACGATCACCCGGACATCCGACGCGTGTTTGAGGGTTTTTACTTTGAAATCCTGGACATTCGCTACTCTAATACTAACCAACGGCAAGGTAAGGCCGAGGTGAGCGGAGAGTTGGTGATCATGAACTGGGAGCCGGCAGCGTTGGGAGGATTATTCTGATTTTTTTAGGGGATGCGCTGCAAAAACCTATGTATCAAGGTGGAGGCTGATAGCCGCTAGCGTTTTTTGCAATCAACCGACTAACATGGAGTGGCTATTTGCCATTTTGGCGAGTTCCGGTTGACTTTTTTGAACCCATTGATCGCAAATTTTGTGAAAGGAGAAGCAATGGAAATTCAGCAAGAAAAAGTTTTTTTCGACGAGCGAGAGGTAAAAGTTACCAACAGTCGGTTCATTCTGCCTGGGCAAAAGACCTTTGCGATGAGTGGCGTGACGGCAGTAAAAGCCTCTCAAGTCAATCCAAACCGTGCTGGCCCAATAGTGCTCATCACCATCGGAGTGTTTCTTGGGTATAACAAAGGAATTAATGCCATTTCAGTAGCTCTGGTTGTTGCAGGCCTAGCTTGGTTCTTCATACAAAAAACCATCTACACAATTGTACTTACCACCTCGTCGGGAGAGCAGCAGGCTTTGCAGGATGCTGATCTATCTTGGATCTTAAGGGTGGTCGCCGCGCTGAATGACTCAATAATTCATCGTGGATAGGCACTGGCTGGATCAATAGAAGTCAGGCAGGGGCTGGGGGAATCGGGGACGGGCTACGATTTTTTGGCTCAATCACTTTGTGTAGTGGTCTAGTTTTCCCAGGCGCCTCGATAGGTGGAGAATGCATCTATCGAGGTGTCGAAATTAGTTGACCACTGCATCAGTCAGGGCCCTTCGAATGGTAATGACGACGCCGCCGTCCCACTGCTAGGGTTCTCTGCTTTAAATTAATTTTTGGACGTCCTCCATCAATGTCAACGAGCCTGCTGTCGAAGCTGATTCGATCGCCATTGAGAAAAATAAGCTTGACGCGTTTCTTGCGACGGACAATTTCGCTCCTTGTAACTTCTTGCGGCATTCGAATGTGTTCATGTCCACCGTTTCGCGCCAGCTTTTCCCATCCTCTCGCTGCCAGTCGAATGGGCCTTTAAATTCCACTTCGTCGCCGTGGTATTTCGCCTGCCACCAAAGGCCTGTTTGTGGTTCAAGCCAGCTAAGATAGCCCTAGGGGCCTTAATTGCTCCTGTGAAACTGTACCTGGTGCCAGATGAAGCGACCGGATCAAAGTAATTTGGAGTATGAAAATCGGAAAGGCGTATACCGTTTACATCGTATCCAAACTCGGGCAACTCGCTGGGGTCACAAACCTCCACCAGGTATCTAACTCGACCTTGGTTGGGTTTTATTGAGTCGGAATTGATCATCCTGTCACCGAACGGGTCAACAAGCATTTCCAGTAGTTCATGGCTGCATGTAATTGGCGTGCCCTCACTTGCATCGACAAGCGCATAAGGTTGTCCATTTCTATCTAGATGAACCCTCAATGCGCCAGGGTAGTCGATATCGTCGCGAATGAGGATGTGCCAGTAGCCATCTGGGACATTTTCTACCCGCTTGAACGCATCGACCGTTGCATTGATATCCCATATCGGACTGAAGTCTCTCGATACTTGCCTCTGAAGTGCAGCGGATATCTTCAAGGCGTCGCCGATGGACACATCCGGCGTTTGTGAAACGAGAGCAATTTGCTTTATGAAACCGCTCATTTTGACGATCCTTTGCAGATACTGGTTTGTAAGGTAGGTAGTCAACAAACTATAGCTAGTATCTGATCTCTCCCTTTATCAAATCAGACCTAGAGATCCCGTTTTGCCATTTCCTCTGAAATCGCCTGAAACCGAAAAAATCTCAAAAATCGATGAAAATGAAGGCGTTAGTCTTTGGGTACCTGTCGTGCTCACATCTACTCTTCAGCAGCGAAATATATTCCATGTGTGGCTATTTCAGATCTTCATTAAAGCGTGAAATTTATAGCCAAGGATTATAAAAGATAATTAGCTATTTAGTGGTTCGCAACCATAATTCTTTGCGCAGGAATAATGAAGTGCCTATAACACTAGCCGGTATAGAGTATAGAGTATAGAGTATAGAGTATAGAGTATAGAGTATAGAGTATAGAGTATAGAGTATAGAGTATAGAGTATAGAGTATAGAGTATAGAGGATAGAGGATAGAGGATAGAGGATAGAGGATAGAGGATAGAGGATAAATAAATGAACCTTACACCTGAGGCAGTGATGCAAATAGAGTCTGAAGTTAAGAAGTCGCTGAGCTCCCCGCCGGTATGCAAGCGGCGGTGATAGATTTCGATAACTTGGTAGTCAATAAAGCTCTGACTTTAGGTTTTCTAGAAATATTGGTTACTTTTATTCTGGGTATTTTTGGCAAGATTGCTGGGCAGGCAATTATTGTCGCAGCTAACGCTTGGTTTAAGAATGCAGAAGATTAGTTGGTTTTCGCCTGGGTTTGCAGTTTTTAGCACGGATTTTTTGCAGTTGTCCTAGTTGGCCAGCAGGTAGGTAGTTGGCGCATTGGCTAGCTATGACGGGTTGAAGTTGTTGCAGGCCGATCAAAAGCTTACATACATATAGTTTTAATATCATTAGATTTGTCAGTCAGGGTGGCTAACTTTTTTGAAAAATTGCCTGCCTGCAAAATTAGCTGCGTCGGGGGGGTGTCGATGGATATAAGCCCAACATAATTCTTTTTGAGCGGCTAGTTAGCTTAATAATAAGAGCGCGAAGGTCGATGATAATCGGTGGGAAAGGATTATGGAAATTTCGGTCCGGCCACAGGCTGCAGCCTGCCTCAGGCGGAGTACGAAAACGCTGCTTTTAATGGTCTGGAGCGGTCCTCAGGGGCGCGCGAAGTGAGACGAATCATGGGCAGCTCGGATCAATTGGTCAGGCGTATTTCAGCACATCTGCGGACTTGTTCAGAGAATCCTTAACTTGCTTGAGATATCGCAATTGGGGCTTCATTTCTTGAGCACTGCGCATGATCCGGCGTAAGAATGAATGGCCCCGAACTCGTGGGTGTAGCCGTAATAGCGCTGCTTAGTCCAATCGATGTGGAAATATCCGCTTCCCAATTGACCACGCAGGCTCAAGAAGCCGCTGCTGTCCGCCCAGCCAGGATCTGAGTACAGGAAAATGTCGTGCTGAATGTCAACGAAGTCTTTTGAGTAAGCAGTCTTCTCTCTGAGATTGTAGAAATCCTGCCCCTCCCCGTATGAAAAGTGTGTTTGGTCGCCACTCTTGGTGATCGTGACCTTGCCGCCGTACTCGAACAAATGAGCAGCAGACCCTGGAAGGTCGAGTTTCTCGATGCCGGCGCGGTGGTGTTCATCGGGGGTACAGAGTATCTGGGCTGGAAGCGGTGAGGTTGCAGCGCTTGCAGTGGTGATGAAAGCCAGAAAGGCTAGAGTTTTAGGGATGCGAAGCTTCATTCCATTGCTCCTTGCTGAGAGCCCACATTCTCGCTGGATGCAGCCTCGGATCCAAGCTTTTCCTTCAAACTCGTGGCTTGTGGCTCACCGTAGAGTTCCCCACTGACTGGTCCCCCATACTTGTTCGGAGGGTCCCTAGTACCGTAATCAAAAATGTATAGGCCATCTATAATTTCAAGATGAATTGGTCCATTATTTTGATCTCCATTCATTTTTGGTGCTGCACATGGCCTATTCTATAATTGAAGCGATGCCCTCAGTCCATTCTACGCTGATTGGTTTCGTTGGCGCATTTTTATGCGCAATCGGTGTTTACGCGATGCAGAAAATTCATGAGGCGTCGGATCGATTATCTGATGTTTTGGAGAAAGCTAAGCTGAATCTTGTTCCGAAAAACTATAAGCCGGATTCGATAGGCCTAGTCCTGCCGGACGGCAACCTTGATTGGACTAAATCTTCAAAAATAATGCATGCCGCTGCGTGCGTATCATTAGCGGATGAGTATGTCGATAAATTCTACACTCGTTCCGCGGCAGCCGATGATGAAGTGGTCATTGCGTTTGAAAGATTGTGGATTCTATTGGCTCATGTCTTTATTTGTTATCCGTTCAATGGTGAGATAAAAGGTTTAAATTTTTCTGACGCTGCAATGAAACTTAAAAATAAAGAGTTTGACGTTGAGCGAATGACGGAAGTCAGAAGTAGGTTGTTTAAGCTTGAGTGGTACAAAAAAACTAGTGGTGAGAAAGTACTAGCTTTGGCTAGGAAATATTCGACGATTCAGCACGATAGAAATACTCAGAGGAAGATTGAGCAGGTTGCTGAGGGAAGAGCGGTATATCCTAAAAATATGACTGATGAAGAATTAAAGAGGATGGATTTGTCTATTATGCACTCTCCGGCGAATGTGATTAACGGGGAGCAGGTAATAGTGGATCTATTCGGTCTTGTGGATGAGTATTCAATGAGATTTATTCCTGTGTTAACTAATGTCCTGAGTGTTCGGGACCTATGGAGTCGCAGACTACCCATAAAATATATAACAAAGCTGGGAGGAGGGTTTTCATGTTTTATTCTTTTGTTTGGGGTTTTTTTACCTCCTGTGGTGTTAAGTCTGCAAACTGACTTTGACTTGTGTGTTGACTACAAGCTTTGCTGGTCAACTTGGATGGGGTATTTATTATATGGAGTCGCAATGATTCCCTATTTTGGTGGTGCGTGGTTTCTCTGGAGAAAATTTAGACACTCCAAAGAGCTCCATTGAATGCGAAAGATAGTGGGCAATACCAGTTCAGCCCTACAGCCCGCGATACGCGTGGCTGTAGGAGTTTTTCTTGTTTGTACTCCAGCACAATTGGCAAGTAGTGTTGGTGTCTGTGGATAATGCCTGGGTTGGGGCGGCAGTCACTGGCGACAAAACTTGTTAGCGGTGGCAGGTACGTGCGGACGGCGAATAGATAGTGGTACGAAAGTGGTGCGCGGAAAAATTAGGTTCTCTGCAAGCCTTTATTTATAAGCTATTCAGGAATAGGTGTTCTAATCCATCATAGGGTGTAGCGCTCGAGATCCCTGCGCCAGCAAGTAAGGCGACGGTGCTTGGAATTCCTGCAAGGATTATCACTGAGGTCGGGGCTGCTGAGAAAAAGAAACCTTTAGCAATCCGTTGAGCCCAGCATCCCAACTTTGAGCCCGAAGGGACTCTCGGAGGCTGCGCATCGCTGGCAATACGTTGGCCTGATACTGGTCTGAGACTTCTTGTCTCAGTGCTTCTATAACCACCTCTTTAGGCAAGTCCGTGGTAAGACGTGCAACTTCTCGCCTGAATACGTTTAGATTAAGGGGCGGGCTTTAGCCCGTCCCAGTGAGCGAAGCGAACGACTTTGAATCGTTTGTTAGGATAAATGCTAAGCCTAGCAATCCCAAACTTCACCCGCCCCCGTTGCTATTAATCCTATTGCTTTAGAAAGCTCAATATTCCTTGTTGCAGGGGTTGAGTAGAAGTCGTCAAGTTGCCGAACGTAATAGCTGGGAGAATAGGTAACCTTACAGCCATTTGATTCAATGTTTCTTAAAATTCGCTGCATTTCCTCATGTTTGCTTGATGATGGGGCCACACTCCAGTCATTGCCATTCACCGCGAATGCTAGGTTTGTGATAAGGCAAAGTGCTATTGCTGTGTACTGAGAAAGTTTCTTCATGGGGTAGACTCCTAACGTTCAGGTTAAGGGACAAGCAGTAGGCTAGCTGACTATTTGGAAGTGTCTTGCTTCATCGACTCAGGAAAAAATGGAGAGTACACATGTTTCATATCACTCACATAAGAAGAACATTCGAGATCATCGCCACAGTTCATGGGGAGAATTGACACGGGAAAAAACGAATCAGCAGAATTCATGCCTAACATATTGTGATTATTCATTAGAATTTCTCCGCTGCCGTCCATATAGATGAACCAGCAGTAGTTTTCTGTCTGTTTACCTATCTGGCGCGAAGCACATGCTGCTGCCACCAGAGGCTCTTCGGTTGCCAATGCAATGCTGAATTTTCCGCTTACATCAGTCTGCGTGGTGATGGAGGGCCGAGGCAAAGCCGACGCGAATGTCGCGACATCTGTTTTATAAAGAAGCTCATAATAAACAGCTTGTCGTTCGCGTTTCTTCTTACTCCAAATACTAGCGGCCCTTTCGCGTACATCAAGTGAAGCCTTGTAGGATTTTGCGAAGGCATAAGAAGCTTCGGTCTCTTCGCTGTGCTTTTTTTCAAACACTGGAGCTAGTCGAGCCACCTCCGCACCAATCGAGGTGTACATGTTGCGTTTATAGTCTTGGATCTGGTCTAGGGTATAGAAGCCAACAATCACTCCTCCAAGTGGGATGCTGTCGCCCCCACGCGTCACAATAAATATTTGCCCGCTGAAGTTTTTTTCTAATGGAGCTTCCTTCGTAACTCTAGACAGGTTGTTAATCAGGCTGGAAAATAAATTTTCATTCGGAGCGGTGTACAACATAAAAGTTGTAGCCCCCAAAGCCAGCACGAGCGTTCCCAAAAAAAAGAGGAGTATATTTTTCATGGCTCAACTCCTTTGTGAGGTTCCCATTAAAAGGTGCGGCTAGCGTTGTTGCGGTTGTAAAGAACCTCAAGGGACGGTGATAGTCCTTTACTTGATGAGCCTCCGGTAGAGTTTTCCTGCATAGCAACCTCCTGAAAAAATAAAACACCAAGGTCTTATTCAAGACCATGCGCCTCAGTTTTTCAGGATAGCCGGTCAGCGAACTGGCGTATGACATACCGGCCGGACATCTACCTCCGCCAGGCGAATGCCGGATCCAGGTCGCCGCGCACGTTTTCGGCAACATCTGCGGCTCCCTGCTGCTCGACCCAGCTGGTGAGTTCCATGATGGCAGCTTCTAGAGCGAGTTGATTTTGGGTGATCTTGAACAGCAGGGAAGGGAGCAGGTCTGAGTCAGGCATCGCGAATCCTCTGTGGATACCTCAGCGTAACCGTCGAAAATTGCGTTGCAACGGTACGTGCAAACTCCTTGAGGTCCGCGCAATCAGACCCCAAAGCGGATGCTTTGCCGATGGCTCTCTGTTTTCTGTCATCGTCCCAAGAAAATCTTGATGAGGTTGAGTGCGTTTTGCGCCGGAAAATGGTTCCGCAACTCAAAACCCGCCCCTTGAAAACCGCTGGACGCAGCTCGTTTAAAATCAGTAGCTTGCGGAACACACGGCGTGCTAACCTATTGATCTACTTAGCTTTGTGGGTGGATTGCAAATCCGCCTACGCCGGTTCGATTCCGACCTCGGCCTCCACTAATAAACAAGCTCCGTAGATCTATGATTTACGGAGCTTTTTTATTTGCAGTAGCCTGCAAGATTTAGTCTTGAAAAGGGTATTTGCGAACTTGCTTCACTGGGGCGGGATGTATATATTTCCACCTCTGCTGCACAAGCGTCAGAACTGCCAGATCGTTATTTGGCAAAACCTGGACGCTTCACCGCGCTACCGCCCGAATGGCGAAACTGGTAGACGCATGGGACTTAAAATCCCCCGCTCGTAAGGGCGTGCCGGTTCGATTCCGGCTTCGGGCACCAATAGTATGATTTCAGATGTTCCCGTAAACATCTGAAACCTAGAGAAACCGGCCTTGTAGCCGGTTTTTTTGTGTCTGAATATCCCCGTATGTTCCTGTACAGCCCCACGATTTAGGTATACGTTTAGGTATATATCGGTTCGATATCGAGGCGTATACCTATGGCGCGCACCGTAACCCCCCTTACTGACCCCAAATGCGAGGCCGCCAAACCCCGCGCAAAGGACTACACCCTGTTCGACGGGCAAGGGCTTTTTTTGCTTGTAAGGGCCACCGGCACCAAGGTCTGGCGCTTCAAGTATAAAAAGCCAAGCGGTAAGCCTGGTCTGGCAACGTTCGGCAACTACCCGGCTCTCGGTCTGAAAGCCGCCCGCGCGCGTCGAGCCGATGCACTCGAGTTGCTGGCGCATGGCCAAGACCCCATCGAGAGCGCTAAGCAAGCAAAGATCGAGGCGGCCAATGAGGCGGGGAACACCTTTGAGGCGCTGGCCCTGGAATGGCACGCCAGCATGGCCGGCAAATGGTCGAAGGATCACGCGGTCAGGGTGCTGAAAGAGATTGAGGTTGATCTTTTCCCCATGCTGGGCAAACGCCCCGTATCCGACCTGAAAACCCGCGACCTGCTGGCCTGTCTGAAGGCAGTAGAGAAGCGCGGCGCGCTTGATGTGGTTGGGCGACTGCGTCAGCGCATCGCCGGAATCATGCGAATCGCCGTTCAGCGCAATTTCATCGAATACAACCCGGCGCTTGATCTGGTGGGGGGGACTGCCACCCGCAAGACCAAACACCGCCCGGCCTTGCCCCTTGAGCGGTTGCCGGAGTTGTTGCAACGCTGCGAGGCTGACACCGGACGACCGCTTACCTGTCTTGCTGTAAGCCTAGCTTTACTGGTGTTCATTCGTTCTAGTGAGCTGCGTTTTGCTCGCTGGTCGGAGTTCGACTTTACCCGGAGCATGTGGACGATTCCCGGCGAACGGGCACCAATCGAGGGTGTCAAGAGGTCGCACCGAGGAGCCAAGATGGGGACTCCGCACCTTGTCCCGTTGTCACGCCAGACGCTTGAGGTGCTGGAACAGATACGTCGGCTGAGCGGTCGTTTTGAGCTGGTGCTGCCAGGAGATCACTACCACTGGCGGCCAATGTCGGAGAACACCGTAAACAAGTCACTGCGCCGCATGGGATACGACACCAAGATAGAGGTTTGCGGGCACGGTTTCCGCACTATGGCCTGTTCCGCGTTGGTCGAGTCCGGCCTATGGTCGCGTGACGCGGTTGAGCGGCAAATGAGCCACCAAGAGCGCAACGGTGTGCGCGCGGCCTACATCCACAAGGCTGAGCACTTGGAAGAGCGCCGACGGATGATGACGTGGTGGGCTGACTACTTGGACGCCAACCGGAAAAAGCACATCACGCCCTATGATTTTGCGCACCAGAACACCGATGTGGTGAGCGTCGAGAGGGGGCTACAAGCATGGCAATAAAAAGGGGCAAGCGATCAAAGGCACTTCCAGTATTCGACAATAAACCCGAGTGGGGTACAGGTGATTTGGTCGATGAAAGCCTGTCTGATGCTGCGCAGGCAATTATCGCTGACTTGGCCGAACATCACGACGTCGATCTTCAGGAATGGTTCAAGCAAAGGCTTGGGTCCTACAGAGCGGTCATCAGCGAAACGGAAAAAGGACCGGCGCGCCACGAAGAAATTCGACATGTACAGCAGGCGCAAATTTATCTTCAGGAAGCGGTCCGGTGGCTAAACAGTCTCCCTCCTTTCGCCGAGGGTTACATCAACGATGCCTGCTGGCGTAACCATGGGTGCTTTTTCAGCGGCGGTTTACTTTCTGACTTTACGACGAAGGCCGCCGCGGTATCCGATGCTCTGAGCATTACCGAGCAAAAACTGGAGCAGGCTCCAACTATTCGTGGCGTGAAGCCGAAGTATCCGCGAGATGATTTTTTGGCTGATACCGCGGACAAGCTGCGGCAGTCGTCCTTAGTGAAGATGACCAAACGCAGAGCTGCGGCGCTCGCCCGAGAGCTTCTCGTTGCCGCAGGAGTCGAGGTGCCAGAGGACGTTGTTGAATATGAAAAATTGATCCGACGTGCAAAAAAAGGGGGGAAAAAAGCCTCTAACTAATCTCTTTTGAGCACTGCGACAGCAATCGGGGGTTCAACAAAAATGGCTCCGTACCGATACGGAGGCGCACAAATGCAACCAGTAACAATTCCCCCGAAAGCTCTTATCCGTCAGCCAGCGCTCTGTCAATGGCTGGACCTGTCCCGCTCCGGCCTAGACAAACTCCGCAAGAAAGACCCGACCTTCCCGAAGCCGATCAAAGACGGCGACACCCGCCAGGCTGCTGCGTATTACGTCGTGGCTGAGGTGGATGCATGGCTGCGCGCCAAGATCGAAGCGAGGGATGCAGTATGAGCCATTCATCATCGCTTACAGCGTCCTGGAAGTTTCGCGTAATGGCCGCCCTGCACGCTGATTCCTCCCAGTCTTCTTCTCTCTGGTCCTGGCGCAAAGCCAAGCAGCTCGGGGTGTAACCCATGAAAAGTCAAAACGGCGCCAATGCGCCGACGGGATCGGCTTGGCTGAAATCCATGATTGGGCCAGTAGCCCGGTACCTTCTTGGCGAGCCAAATCCCGCAATGAGCAAGCCGACCGAGCTTCGATTCGGAGCGCATGGCTCTTTATCCGTTGATCTGGAAAAGGGGGTATGGCACTCGCACGAAGACGGGCGCGGTGGAGGCGTATTGGATTTGATAGCCTGGCAAACCGGCATCACAAGTCGGGCCGAGCAAATGGGCTGGCTTGAGCAGCAAGGCTTAAAAGAAAAGCAGCCGGCACCATGTCCTGGAAGTCCTGATGTCCTACCGGCCAGCCGTCGCATGTCGGCTTGGTATGACTACACAGACGAAGACGGCAACGATCTGTTTCAAGTTGTCCGCTACGAACCAAAGGCCTTTCGCCAGCGCCGCCCGGACGGAAAAGGCGGCTGGATGTGGTCAGTGAAGGGGGTGCGTCAGGTTCCCTACCGTCTGCCGCAATTGCTGGACACGCCGTGGGATACGCCAGTGTTTGTCGTGGAGGGCGAGAAGGACGTATTGCGCCTGGAGTCACTGGGGTTGGTCGCAACCTGCAACGCCGGCGGCGCTGGCAAGTGGCCTAATGCGCTCAACAAACATTTCGCGCGCCGCCACGTAGTGATTCTGGCGGATAACGACGAGCCGGGACGTCAACACGCCGACAAGGTTTGTCGGGCACTGAGTCAGGCCGAGGCAGAAGTTCGCGTACTGAGCCTCCCAGGGCTGCTGCCGAAGGGCGACGTATCCGACTGGCTGGACGCGGGCGGCACCGTCGAGCAACTGCTGCAAATGGTGGATGCTCCCTGCAATCACCAGTTCGAGGACGACGATCAGCAGCCAGTCGAGGAGCACTTCGAGCCCGGTGATGATGCCGAGGAAAAGCAGAGCCAGGCGTCTCTACTGGTGAAGTTCGTGGAGCAACGCTTCGAGCTGTTCCACGATGAAAACAAGGACGTCTTCGCCCGGGATCGTACGACGGGCGAAGTGCGTAATCTAGCCGCACGCCAGTTCCGAGATGCACTGGTCGCCGGATTTTACTCGGACAGTGGAAAGGCGCCCCGAGATCAATCGGTCCGGGAGGCGCTGGGCACCCTGAGCGGCCTCGGCCGATTCCATGGAGACTGTCAGGAGGTACACCTGCGCACTGCTGGTGCCGCTGGTGATTACTTTCTCGACCTGGCTGTACCAGGCAGTAGCCGAGCGGTTCGCATTCGGCCGGGTAAGTGGGAGATCGCCGAGTCACCCGAGGCCATGTTCGTTCGACCTGAATCCATGCAGCCGATTCCAGCTCCAGTTCCAGGTGGATCGATCGAGCAACTTTGGCACGTGGCGAACATCCCGCACGGCTCCCGTCTGCTGGCCCTGGCTTGGCTGATCGAATGCCTGCGTCCTGATACGCCTTATCCAGTGCTGGAGCTGCTGGGCGAGCAGGGTAGTGCGAAGAGCACGACACAAACAGCGCTGCGCCAGCTCATTGATCCGAATTCCTGCCCTTTGCGCAGTGCTCCGAGGTCGTCGGAGGACCTATTCGTTTCTGCTGGTGTGTGTGCGGTAGTGAGCCTGGAGAACGTCTCGCACTTGCCCGCAGCAACTCAGGATGCCATGTGCGTATTGGCAACCGGAGGCGGCTTTGCCAAGCGCAAGCTGTACTCGGATGCCGACGAAAGTGTTATCAGCGTGAAGCGCCCCGTCGTGCTGAACGGCATATCTGCGGCAGTCACGGCGCAAGATCTGGTGGACAGAACGATCACCATCGAGACGCCGGTCATCAGCGAGCGGCTGGAAGTAACAGACCTTTGGCGGGAGTACGAAGCCGAGCGTCCGTGTTTGCTGGGGGCGCTGCTGGATATTTTCGCCAAGGCGCTGGAGTTGTTGCCGCAGATGCAAATCCCCGCCGACGATCGTCCGCGGCTGGTTGAATTTGCTCGCCTCGGTATGGCTGTCGCCGCCGCAGCAGGTCATGAGCCCGAGGACTTCCTGCGCGAGTTCAAAGCCAGTCGGCAGGAAAGTCTGGCTCGCACCATTGACGCTAGTCCGGTAGCTGCCGCCGTAGTGGAACTGGTCGAGGCGCGTCCGCACGGCGTGACCGCCCCGGCAAAGGATATTCTGCGAGCCCTGGAACAGTACCGTCCAACCGGCTGCGATTCGTGGCCCCGTTCCGCTAAGGGGCTAGGGGACGCCCTGCGACGTGCTGCTCCCGCTCTTCGGCAGATAGGCATCGAGTGCAAGTCCCTGGGTAAATCTGGGGGGACGGTGAAATGGGGTATCGGGAGAAAGTTATCGAAGCAATGTCCTGCAAGTCCTGATGTCCTGCCAGACGATCACCCCGAGCAGGACATTGGGACTTGCAGGACTTCGAGTCGGCAACTATCCCCCGACACCACCAGTACTTCGCAGGACATGGCCTTCGATGAATCCGACGCGGAGGCCTTCTGATGGGAGTTATCGACTATCTCCAGGATCGCGGGTTCAGTGCCAAGGTGGTGGGTACCCGCTTATTCGTTTCGCCATCCAGGAGGCTGACACAGGAGGAGCGTCGCTACATCAAGTTGCACCGTTTGGAGCTGATGGTCGAAGTGGCGGCCAGCGATGGTGAAGCCCGCCGCAGTCACTGGACAGTGTCCGTGACAGGGTACGGTCCCTTCACAATGATCGGTGAGCCGATGACTCATGCCGAAGCCTTGGTTGAAGCCCGAACGCGATGGCCTAATGCGAAGATAGAGTAACGTTTAGCCCGGATAACTACCGGGCTTTATTCTTTTACGCAGTTGATTGGTGATGATTTCGCCTGCATGGGTGTCCGGGAATACTTGACCAGTTCAGGTTGCCTCCAGACTACTTGATCACTGCTTTGGTTTTGGCATAGATTTACTCTTGTCGTTCCCTTAAGGGGGCGATGTTGGGCCGGTTCGAGTGATTCGACTGGTACCGTTCTTGCCTTATTAGGCGCCGCGGACCTCCACTTTCATACAGGAGGCCGCCATGGCCCATAAATCTGTTATCAAACATCGTTTCGCTGCGTTCGATCGCCAAGGTGGCCGCTGCTATTACTGCGGCTTCCAGATGTGGCGCGATACTCCTGAGGCCTTCGCCCGCCGCCATGGCCTTTCCCTTCGGCAGGCTAGGCACTTCCAGTGCACAGCCGAGCATCTGGTTGCCAGGCAGGATGGCGGAAGAGATACCCAGTCCAATATTGCTGCTGCCTGCCAGCGGTGCAATCAGCGCCGTCATAAGCTTAAGGACGCGCCTGAGCCGCAGGAGTACAAGGCTCTAGTGGAGAAGCGGCTGAGCAAAGGTGGCTGGCACCCGCTTCCAGCAGGTACCTATTTGTTCTGATCACCAAGATGGCCTTGGCTGCTCTGGAATGCGTTTATCGGGAGCCGATCCCGACCCAAAGCTGATGGTGGCGACAGGCAGAAATCGGCCAAAAGGCGCCCTCCAAAAAAAGGCCGCTCACAACCAGTAATAAACCTCGGGAAGGGCAACAATCGTCTATGGGTTCAACCGGTCGATGCTACTCACTAAATTCTGTGTACTCAGGAGCCGCGTTGCGCCGAGCTGAACCAGAGCCAGCATCTTACGATGGGAACGGGACACCTCGGTTTGAGTCGAGCTTTGACCCGACAATCAGAGAAAATTCGAGGATTTCAGTTTCTCTATTTTCAGATACGCATTCTTGAACTGATGGATTGCCGGAAGCACTTCTGACTGGTAGACCGCCGCATAACGCTCACTCCTCTTCAGGAATTCTCGGCAGCTGTCTGCAAGCCCTTTCGGTGTAATCAGGGTGATTTCGGCCTGATCGACAACTTGGCCGGGCTCGAACGCCGAAACGCCAGTAACCATCAGGAAAGCCGAGGAGGGGGTAGGACGCGGCGCTCGAAGATTGAAAAGTTCCTCAAGGCCGACATCTTCAGCGACAAGCCCCTCACGCATCTTTAAACGGAGCGAAATGAACCGGTCGGTTTCGAGCAAACCGTCAATTCTTGCCTTCGTAACCAACTCCAGAATCTGTTCGACCTTCGCTCCGGTAGTCACGATGTTTCGGGCAACATTACCATAATCAAACATCACCTCTTCAGGTCGGAGCTTTCGAGTGTTTCCAATGGAGGCAGGGCTGCTTTGGGCAGCTTCGGCCAAGTTGTGAAGCACGTTCCACAGCGGCTTTTCGTCTACGATTGCACGCTGCTCTGCTTCAACCGCCTGGCTCCTGGTCTCAAAGTGTTCGATCTCGATGGAGGTAATAGTGCGCGCCCACTTTGAGTCACGCATGTGCTGAGAAAGCCTGCGCGAGGCGCTCAGTGATATACCCACGTAGAGCAGTCGCTTTTCGGCATCAAAGTGCCGATATAGTGCTGTAAAGTCCTGTCCCATCCCTTGGTTCCACTCGGCTCTGATTGGAACCTAATGGTAACAAGGTTTGTTGAGCCATGGGGTACAGCACCAGAAACCTAGCCAAAGTTTTTAACGCCCCTGGGCGACATTGGTACTCCATCTGGCTGTGATCATTGCGTTATCTTTCTCTGTTCGACAACGTCATTGGTCTGGCGAACAACATTCACGAAATTTAAGTCCTGCCCTGCGCGAGGCGTGTTACCGGCCAATGCGGGTCAGATGAGGTTCTTTCGCTCGGACTTCCACGCCAGCGGTGGAAAGAGCTTATAAATATTCCTACAGGCCAAAATAAAAATATTTAAGTGGTTTCTTATCATTGCGGCCCGCTACCTAAGTTAATTATTTTATGGTTTTTTTTGGGGGGGCGTTCCTAGTGAGCAAAAAGGAATATTCAGCCGATTTTTTTCCTCGGTTTTTGTAGCCACTCCTTGGGGCTTACATCTTTCTATGGACTAGTATCTCCACCCCGAGTTTGTTTGCCATTTCCTCTGCCGCATCAGTGTATCCCTTTGTTGTTATAATACAGTAGCGGGTGCAGTCGTAAAATTTTCCTCCAGAGTGAATTTGCATTACTGCATCAACCCCAACAGGTGAGGAGAGGTTTTTGCACTGAACTCCTATCTTTTCCGAGTTTGACTTTGCGATTATATCAACGCCAAAATCGCCAGTGGCGCTTGTTATTACAACATCATAACCGAGTGACTTATATATTCTGTATACTTCCATCTCAAACTCTGCCCCCTTTAGATAGCTGCTTTGGTGGCTCTCTTGGGCTTTGCTTAGGGTTCGCTCTTCTTCGTTAATTATTAGCTCGATTAGTCTGCATATAAAGTATGTATTGGTATGTTTTGTGTATTTAAAGCCAAGGTTTTTGCTCGTAGCTCTTTTTACTAGGCTTGTATCGAACTCCCCATTAATTAGTCTTATTTTCCTGCCAGAAAACAAGCTCATTATGTGGTGCCTGTTTTCTGTGATCTGCTTTATTGGGTGCTCTAGACCTGATATTACTTTGTATATGTCATGTATTTCGTCGCAGATACGTGCTGAGCATTCGGAGAGTTCTTTTCGGGTGATCGACGAAACAAAATCAGCGCTTGCCGGGATTGAATACCACTTCTCGAAATATTCCTTGTTTATGATTTTATTAAACTCCACTCCTTCTATGTTTTTGTCGCTCTCGAGAAGCTGTCTTGAAAATTCCAAAACCTTCATCTCAATTTCTTCTATTGAGTCTTCTGAGCTTGCTTTAACTTTTAGTCCATATTTTTTTGAGTATTTATTTATTTCTTTGACAGTGTCATCTTTAAGAGGATCGTCGCCGACCGCATCATATCCGTCGAGATCTTTTGTGTATACGTATGGCTCTCTGCTCAAATTATTTAGTGACGGCGTATTCCATGGAATGGTGTTCCAATATGCAAAAAATTGATCTTGGTCAACTCTGAAGTTGTCTGAAATTTTAGAGTAAACCGATATAAAACCCTCAATATCTATCACCATTACTGTCATCCTTATCTATTTTTACATTAGATGTTACTTTTTGTGCTTGTATAGTTAATCTAAGCGTTTGATAGGGTAAGCATGGCCCAAAAAAGCAGGGTCTGCAGAGGGACGGTAGTATCCGGGGGCTCCCGCCTATCTCTTCGAGGGCTCGGATTCCTGAAAAAGACTTCCGAATCTGGTGAAAAACACCGATCCCGTTGCATGAGTTTCCCGATGAAGCAGGTGACCTTCGCCGACGCCGGGTACCCCGGCAGGCGCAAGCAGACCGCAAGGAGTTGTTCCTGATCGAGATGGATCAGGTGGTGCGGTGGAAGAGGTTAGAAGCGGGCCTCCAAAGTCGATACATGAAATATCCCTCACGCAGGTCGCGCGCACTCGCCAACCAGATACCGTGCAGACACTGTCAACTTCATGAATAAGCCACGAATTGCCTTGACCACGACTACCACGACCGCCCGAGGCGGGTCGTGAGAGGTGTCGTGAGCCAATAACACACGAACTTCAAAGGCCCGCCAGTGATGGATAGGGCCTTTTCTTTTGCCCTTGTGTCGCTGGTCCCAACACAAGGAAAAGCACTATGTATGCACCGTTGATTCTCGATATGCAGGTTGGGTTGTTTCATGGTCCGGATAAACCATGGGCTGGCGAAGCGCTGCTAAACACTTTGAATAGTCTATTGAGCAAAGCCCGGCGTGCGGGCGCGCCAATTTTTCTTGCTCGCCATATCGGTCCGCCTGGCTCGCCTATCGAGTCAGGAAGCCATTGACACAATTGGTGCAGGAACTGTTGCTACAAGGCGGTGAAGTGATCTTCGAAAAAAGCCGACCCAATGCCTTCGCCACGACTGACCTGGCGGATCAGCTATAGGCTTGTGGATCTCAGGGCGTGGTTATTGCCGGAATGAAGGCCCTGTATTGTGTCGACAGCACCTGCCGTGCCGCACGAGATCTTGGATTCGATGCAGTGCTGATCGCCGATGGGCATACCTGCACCGATACCCCTGCGCTGAAGGCCGAAAATACTGTCGCTCATCATAATGCGACCTTGGCGGCCCCCTTCTGTCGTGTCGTACTCGCTGAGGACTGGTGTTTCTGACCGGCATCGACAGATCCATCTGAGACAGGCTTGATCTGTCCGTTTTGGGTCGGTTTCAGCCCGTTGCAACAGGCAGTATTCGGCCAAAAGCAGTCAATCGCCGCCTACAAAATTAAGGGCGATTCACAGCACCTGCATATTGCTAACGTTACGCGCGCGACGCTGCGCGCAATGCCCGCGGTGAAGCGGAGGAGCAGAGTGTCCAAGGATGAAGGACGAATATTTCTGCTGGGGCGTGGGGAAAGCTCACTGCTAGAGTGGATGTCCGCGTGCTGTCAGATCGAGAAATCCACTCCATTTGTGAAGCTTGTTCAAACGCGAGAATATCTGTATACGCCTTTAATATTCTCGGCGAGATAACCTCCAACCGAGTCGGCGTTTACCAACCCGTTGAAGGCGCTTTGTGGTACATCGAAGTATTGGTAAAGCGTACCATTTTTAAACTCTACCTCTAAAGTCTCACTATCTTCGTCATAGCCTACAGACTCTACGTTTGAAGATGACACCGGGCTTCGTTCCATAATTACTCCTAAGGTTTTATTTTATCAATTCGAGGATTCTGAGCTCGCCATGTTTCTACTAGTTCTTCATAGTTAGGATTATCCTCCATTTTTATACCCCATCCACCTGGAGAAAGAGATTCATCCATAGGAAGCTCATCGTAAACTATAGGGTCTTGGCTGTCTGGTCGTCGATTTTTCGGCGGGGCTAGAATAGACGTCCTCATAGGAAGTTTTACCGCCTCGCCTAAGATGATCGCTTCCCCGGTCCTCAAGATGGGCAGCATACTAGTTAGTCCGTCAAGATTATCTGAGAGTGCGGATGTGATGTGCGCGCGATCTGTCGAATTGGTCAATCTAAGGGCAAAAAAAGTCCCGCACTGAGATAGAATTGTAGGGTCTATTTCAGACGGACGTTGGCTGACGATCATTGCGCCGATACCGTATTTTCGCCCCTCTTTTACTATCCGCTGCACAATTTTAGAAGCCATGCCCTTGAAACTATCATTGAGATATATATGCGCTTCCTCCATGACAATTAATAAAGGACGGTGCCTGCCGCCTTGAGATAGGTTTCTCGCCCAAAAAAGAGCTTCATACAGTATCCTTAGTACCGCCCCTATGGTAGTTTGCAATATGTCTGGGGGCACGCCAGATAAATCCAAGATAGAAATTGATTTTCCGCCAATCCAGCTCTCAAGTAATGCATCTAGATCAGTAACTACTGCACCGTCTGCTTCCGGCATCCAATCGCCGGGACGAAATATAAAGTCATACCTAGGTATTCGGAGTTTTGTGCCGAGTAGCAGAACATTTTTCCCGATGTTCAATGAGCCTGGTAGATAGTTGATTTTCTCCTCATTGGCCTCGGTAACGATGTTCTTAAATATTGGAGGTATCCCTGTAGCGGGATTTCCTCTTAGTTCATTGCCGGCGGGGTCAAGTTCAAATGCAAGATTATCCATAGGCTTTCCGGAGCGGCCTTTGTAGTAAGTTGCAAATGTCTCGATGAAAAGGTCATACCACAGGTGGTGAATACTAAAAGGAATAGGGGAGTCAACGCTAACCGAATCAAGGGATGCGCCAGCTCTTGGATATTTGGCGATTGACTCGGCTTTTAGTTTATGGACTCGCTCCATAACAACATTTTTTTCTTTCTCGTTGCTGAACTCGCCAAAGCTAACTTCGCAAAGCTCATCAAAATTTAACGCCCAGAATGGAATTCGTAGCTCGCTTTCTGCGAGTTTAGACGACTTAAATGAGTTAATTTTGAAGATGTCAGCCTTGTCTTTAAGGGCAGAACCATACTCCCCATGTAAGTCGAGCATAATAATTCGCGAAGAAGGGTATTTTTCAGTGTCGGATAGTGCATTCATAATGCTTGCTACCGTTGTGGACTTACCAGATCCTGTCGTACCAACGATAGCGGAGTGACGAGTGACAAGCTTATTAATATCAATCAAGGCCGGTATAGATTCAGCGTTTGAGATATGCCCTAACTTTACGAAGTAGGGTCGATCTGGACGGCCATAAATTGTTTTTAGCTCCTTTTCGGATACTAAGTGTACCTCATCCCCAATGGTGGGGTACTGTGATAGACCTCTTTGAAATGAGCCATTTCGTTGACCCTCACCGACAAGCTGGATTCTCATCCATCTATTACTTTGATCGTCGATGCTGGTTTTATTTTCTGGTACAGCGCTTGCGCCTACTTGACTGACAATTCCGAATAAATCAGAAAAGCCTATAGGTATTCTCACGAAACTACCGATCTGTCCGACCCTATATCCTTGGCCGTCTATATAAATGAAGCCTGTCAATGATTGTTTTGATAATGAAATGCTAACCGCCGTCCCGTTTACATCTTGGACATCGCCCAAGTAGGTTTCCTTGCTAGCCATTAACTTCCCCCTGCTGTTGAGCCGATTATCCTTTTCAAAAAGCTCGTAAAGACAGCAAAGTCACCAAGTTTGATAATGTTCTCTGTCTTGTCTGATGTGTCATCAACCTTGGACGAAGTAATAAACGCCCTGATATCCACGTCAGCATCGTCGTTTTCAGGAAATAGAGACCACCGCCCTGGGTTTGTACCAATAATGGCCTTGTTGAATGTCCAAATATTTAGGTTGTGCTGGTTTTTTGCTAATCGATATGCCTCAGGGTACTTTTCTTTCGCAATCCCGCCAGGAAGCTGATCTTCGAAATTTCCATACATCAGCGCTAGCACCATCGCGGTAGGGTTTGCTTTTAGAGCGTTTATTATGGTGTCATTTAAATGACCATCATTAAATGAGTAGCCTGACATTATGAGTAATGAAGATTTTTTACGAATGAATCTATTTAGCTGATCTATGAGTGCAAGATAAGGCATCTTCCGGCTTTCTTCATACTTCAAGTGTGAAGGGTAGATCAGGTGGGACGCATCCTCCTTTATTTCTGAAGATCGATAGACTTTCTTCTGGCCAGATATTTCTTCTTTGTACCAGTTAATTGATCCGTGAATTTTCCAAAGTCTAGACCAGTGAACGGGTATTAGATTGTCTTCTAGAGCTCGCAAGTCAAAAAACGATCTTCGGGCACCCACGAATCCATCGAAATACTCGACTTCAAGATCCTCAAGTGATTGTTCCATAAGCAAGTCGTAATTCGTGGTAAATATTTCGACGGGGGCTTTCCTGTCTATAGAACGTATCCATTTGCACAGTTGGTGATAAGGAGTGTCTTGGCTTGGAAGTAATACATCAATTTTTTTAACAATAATCTTGCAGATTTTTTTCTCAAGGTCTAAAAGACTCGTCTCGCTTAATCCTCTAACGTCTCCGCCTTTGGATACAGTTAAGAGACTTCTTAAGAAGCTTAGGGTGTCCTCTATATTTTCAGAGTTTCGTTCTGCCTTAACTAACTCAGTCAAAAGAATTTTATATTGAGCGTCTTCAATTAGCTGGCTGTTAATGAATTTTGTAAGGTTTGCTACGTCAGGGATTAATGGCCATTCATCTGTTGGCATGCTTACTGAGAGAGGGCATCCCGCAGATAAAAAAAAGCCGATTGATTCATTATCTTGTGATAAAGATTGACGAAGATATTTTAAATGCCTAATAGGATCATGAAAGCCTTCCATGTAACCGTTCCCCTCTGACATAGGTGTTTTGGCTGGTCACATTTCAGATGGGCGTAACATTGGCTTCCCGCCTGATGATTCCCTGCATAGGCTGAACCTAGCAGGCAGCCAAAATTGATACAAGCGCTTTTATGGCTGAATGCCACCTACGACGGGCTATAAACTCGGTCATGAATGCGCGAACGCGCGAACTGATTGGCGCCTGGGCGACTTAGGAGGTGTCTAGAACAGGGTTACACCCCCTGAAGATGGAAGAAATCACCTTCAAAGGCACGGCTATCATCGATAGTCTGAACTGGCCACGTGCCGCCTCGCCAAAGCCTGCATAAAGGCGAGTAAAGCGCTTAACGTTGGTACACGGTGTCGGGGATGAGGTGCACGCAGGCCTGAAAACTATCGCGCCATCAATTACCTCAATGCTCAGCTTGTTACCAATCTCCAACCTCAAACTCGTTAGTAGTTCAGGTGGCAAGTCGAAGTTCACAGACTGCTTCTGGCCGCTTTCTGCCTGTCGCGAAGGACTGGAAACGACCCAACGCGGACACTCCCTGCCCATTTCTTCCATCAGGGAGTATGTCTGGTTGTTAGCCAGTCTTGGCAAAGATAAACTTCGGCCAGAGTCTATGGGGGGCTCTCAGGACTTTGAGCGGAGCAAGGGAAGGATGTTAAGCCGAGGATCGGGGGGGCGGAGATGGGAGTCATCTGTACACGCACCGGGCGTGCTCGAAGGCGCACGTGAGGCTCGAGCGATGAGGCCATCAGCCAATCCGCAAGTGAAATGCTTAAATCCTGGGAAAAGGTTGACATGAGGTTCGTCGTACAATTTAGGTCAGGCGATTCGCCAACGACCAATCACTACCCGCATGCAGTGCTTGTCCAGGATAACTGGGACGACTATGGCTATAAGACAACGTTCCACGTCACGCTGCATATGTCGGCGGATGAAAGCTTTGATCTCGGCAACATCAAGATAATTGAGACCGGTCGAACAAGCGGCTACACCGTGATGCCCAGGCGGTCTTTCAAGGAATTGCCTAATGGTTATGCATCGCTAGGTGCAGACCTCGATTATTACGAGACGATCTTCAAACTCGGACGTGACGTCTTCGAGCCATATTTCAGAGGCATTCGAGATGTCGCGTTCGACGACGAGATCAAGGCCAGTGTCGAAGACAGCGAAGCCTATCGGGTCTCACTCTTGCGTTTTGGCGGTGCCGAACGGACCCTCGGCGACGCCGCACGATTACTGCGTGGGCCTACCTTACCGACGAAACGGAGAAGTGCAGGTTTTAAAGTCAAGTTTAAGACTCGGGTGGCGCATCGCTCAAACACCTTCACGATCGACTTCGATTTTCGGCGGCGTGGCCGTCTGCCGAACCGTATCAACGCTCTGATTGGCTACAACGGTACGGGCAAAACCCGGCTGCTCTCGAACCTCGCAATTGTGGCGAGCGGATACGGCTACGGTAGCAAAGAAGACGTGCTGGATGATGCGGCTGGGCGGTTTGTCGGGAACGCGCCGCCGTTCAAGACCGTGGTCGTAGTGTCCTACAGCGCGTTCGACACCTTCGTCATTCCGGGGCGCACAGAGGTGGAGAAGGAAAGGCTCCAAGAGCGCGGAGAGATTTTTGGGTACGTTTATTGTGGTCTGCGCGAGAGATCGGACGATGGCGCGCCGAACGGTGAACAGGCCTACCGGCTGCGCACGCCAACGGAAATCGAGTCGGAGTTCTTGTCGGCACTAGAGCGCGTCCGTGAAGCTGATCGCTTGGAGAGCCTGCTGGAGGTCCTGAAACCGCTCCTGCGCGATCCATCGTTCCAGCGAATCGGACTGACCCAGATCTACGCCAATCGCGATGATGACGAGCTCGGCGAGCTTTTTCGCAGCCTGAGCAGTGGTCACAAGGTGGTCCTTAAAATCGTCACCGAACTCACAGCGCACATCTCGGGTTCGGAGCCGACGCTAGTACTCATCGACGAGCCCGAAACCCACCTCCATCCACCATTGCTCGCCGCGTTTCTCAAGAGTGTGCGCGCGTGTCTCGAAACCTTCGATGGCTACGCGATCATCGCCACCCACTCGCCGGTGGTCCTGCAGGAAACTCCGGCGAAATATGTCCAGGTGCTGCGCCGAGTCGCCGACCAGACACGAGTCGTGGCGCCAAGCGTGGAGACGTTCGCGGAGAGCATTGGCGTAATAACGCAGGAGGTTTTCAATCTTGGCGACGGCTCAACCGATTGGCACGAAACACTGAGCGCGCTGGCGCGTCGAAACACACTTGAGGAGATCGAGGAAGCGTTCGGTCGCAAGCTGGGCTTTGCTGCGCGCTCCTATGTTCTGAGCATTCGCGACGAGATGGAGGAGTAGCGGATGCGCTCGATTCCACTGCTCGCCGTCGATGCGACGGACGTATTCGATGAGATTGCCGCGGCCAAGCACCAACCACGACGAGGAAGAATGCAGACGGCTCGCGCGGAGGTCCTCGCCGCCTATCAGGGCTACGACGATGTAGCGCCGGACGTTGGCGAGCTGGACAAGGCCCCGCTAACCGATCAGCAGAAGGAAGCGATGCGGCACGCGTACAACGTGGAGACCGAGCCGATGACTACGCTCCGCGGTGGACTCTTGAAGAGGATATGTGTCGCACGGTGCCCGTTCTGCGGGATCAGCGAGTCCTCGACGCTTGATCACTATCTGCCGAAGGAGCAATACCCCGAGTACTCGGTATTTCCGAGCAATCTCGTTCCGAGCTGCGCGGTCTGCAACACGCGCAAGCGAGACCGCATCCTGGACGAAGGAACAAACGTGCGGATGTTCCTGCACCCCTGTTACGACGTAATCCCAAACCTAGAGTTTCTGACGGTGCACACTCGCATGGAAGCGGATGCACTGATCTTATCTTATCGACTGACACGGCCGGCCGGGATGGCGCTTCGCACCTTCCAGCATTTACGGTCGCATTTCAGGGAGCTCAATCTCGCCGATCGTTATAGACGGATGGGCCTTGAGCATTTGGGGGGACAATATCCCGCCCTTCGCCGCGCTTACGGCTTGGGTGAAGATGCGGAACGCGTTGCGGAGAAGCTGATTGAGGGAGCGCAGGACTTTGAAGAAGTGTCAGGTCCGAACTACTGGCTCGCCAAGCTCTATCGAGCACTGGCCAGTAATATCGGTTTCTGCGACGGCGGCTTCGATGCAGTTCGAGTTCAAGCCCAGCCGTAGTCTCGTCCACGAGCAAGACGCCTTAGCAGCCGCTTGCCAGCATATTGCATAGGTCCAGTACAGGCATGCTAGCGCTTGATGTCAGCTTCTGGCCGTTCTCAGCCCATCATGGTTACAACGTGTGCTGGTCAAAAGTGCGGCAGACTGAGTCGCTCCTGATTTCGTAGTGCTTTTGGCCGATTCCTGTGTGTCACCTCAGGTAGGAACCAACCTAAAGCGCACACCGGTTACCAGCAAAGGTACGATCAAATCGATGCCAAAGAGGCACGCTGTACAGCGCTCAGACTTTCAGTAGTCGTTGTGTAGTTAATGAAAGGAATATTTGCAGCGTTTCAGGAGTGTACGTCCCAGTAGGTGCTATCCCGTCCACCATTTGCATTTCAAAAAAGAGTCCGTCTGGTGCGTTTCTTACAATCAGCATTGAGGTCTGAGAGGGGGCATCTTCGTTGTACATCGTGGCTCTGAAGAATGCTGGTACCGACTCGGTTGCAGGATGAAAACTTGAGTTCAATACTCGGCGCCGGTAGCGGACATTTATCACAGGCGCATCTGATTCATGCGTTGCCACTTGATTTACTAGAGCTCCCGTGGTTTGAGGCGTGTTCAGAGCTTCATCGAGCCATTCGCGCCACATTTGTAGCTCTGGATTGCTTTTATGCAGAGTAGAAATTGCGTTGAAAAAGTCCGAGCGGATTGCCCGAACAAACGTCGCTGTCGAAGCCTGACGTTGCTGGTACTCCACCTCAATCAAGGTCTGTGCACGCAATAACTCAATTGACCTATCACTATCTTCTTCAGTGATTTGACCATCTGACATCGCACGAAGCCCCTTGGCAAATTGGATCAAAGATGGACGATTATTGGGATTGATCGCGGCAGCATGGGATATGAGCAGCATCGCATGGTGAATGAGTGGTTGCCTTGGAAACAGCTGACCAAGGTCGTATTCCCTTTCGAACCACACGGGGCCGGGAAAGACGATCCCTCGTTCACCGTAGATCATCGCCCAAAAGACTTTCCCCAAGCTGAACACGTCGCCTTTTTCATCAACTTCTGCCACCCGGCCTACGGAATATTCGGGAGGGCGATATGCCCACGCCCCCATAGCCCGTAGTTGAGGGGTCAAACGCTCATCCTGAGCAAGATATGCGCATCCAAAATCTGCCAGATGAAGAGTTTGCTCCGATTCTTTGAAAAGTAAATTCGAGGGTTTGATATCCCGATGATGGATCGGCCGTTCGCGCTGGGCCAAGGCGGCAAGGGTGTCTGCTATAGGTAAGAGCGCCCGTGCTGCTGCGTCGGGTTGTCCTCTAAAGAAATGGATGATCTCTTCAAGGTTTTTATCCATTTTCTCCATAACAATTTCGACGTCACCAGCGCGCTCCCGGACCTCTCGAACAGCTACCAAACTAAGCTCTGGGACCTCCTGAAGCGAAAATACTATTTCAGCCTCGCGTTTGAATCTCGCAACAGCCTCCCGGCTGGCACCAGGTTTTAATCGCTTAATCGCATGGTGCCCATCCGTCCATACATAGGCATTTCCGCCTGCCCCTAATTGAACCCAGCTATCAGGTACGCCTGGGTGATTTTTCTTCCATGTGCTCGCTTCCATAGAAGTCACTACCGGTGATTTAAGTTTGAATGCTGAAGCCTATCATGACCGCATCGTGTGGACCGTCACCGGAAGCTTTTGGCCGTTCTCGGTCAATAATCAAAGCGGACTCCGACCACGGATCGTAATCGCCCCTAGCGGGTAATTCGAGACCCGACGCAGGGTTGCATACGGCATGGTGTGCCTGATTGGTTGTTTATCCGTAACTCGCCATCGGGCAACGCAACTGGGGTAGTAGGTGCTGCTCGATAAAGCCATTGGGTAGGGGAGGTCAAAAGTCTGGAGTCTTCGCCCGAAGGACCGATCCTTGCCTGTTTCAATCATTAATTCGTAGTTTTTTAGGAAATCGCTGTCTTGGGCGAATTTGAGGGGAATGCTGGGAGGTGCTGCGTCAAAAGTATTAGCGTTCGCAGTATCGGCCCCCGCGCCCAAACAATTTTTCCATCTCTTCATAACTTGTGTTCCTAACCACCATCCCTAAACGGGGATCGTAATGATGATCACAAGCGTCACCCGGCGACGGCAAAACGGGGGGAGGGTGTTGGCACGATAGGCGACCGGCGGGAGGCGGAGAAGATAAGGGTACTTCTCGTTTTAGGTATACGTTTAGGTATACATACTGAGATTAATAATAGATATAACCAGTAAAATAGCGGCCTTTAGGTTGTATGTTCGACCCCGGCTTCGGCACCATATATATCAAGGGTTTGCGTGCGAAAGCTGATGCAAACCCTTGTTTGTTTCTGGTCCGCAATTAATGATCTGGTCCGCAATTCACTTGGTTGGTGAGACCTTTTTCCCTTTTCGATTGCGGATGTACTGCTCGGTCATTACGACGGTCGTATGCCCAAGTTGATCTCTGGCCTGCAAAATATCGCCGCTTGACTCCGCCTTGTCCGTGCCGGTTTTAGCGCGCAAATCGCGCATCTGGAACTCGGATTTTGCAACCCCGGCTGCTTCTCTTGCCAAGTCAAACCTTCCCCCGCAACATCGCCATCGACATTGGTGCGCCATCCCCGGTAACGATCAGCCGCGTTGAGCGGACCTTGTGTTCTGACTTTCGGGACATGATTCGATCAATCAAAACCTTCGGCTCCCCAGTGATTTCGATTCGGTGCTTGGCGTTTGTCTTGCCCTGCAGCACCCATATCTGACCCTCTCGGACGTCGCGCTCATCGATCAATCGAGTGTCGGTCACCCGTTGGCCAGTCAAATAGGCAAGGTCCATCGCATCTCGAAGGCCCGCATCTGCTTTCTCGTACACACGTTTGAACAGTGCATCCTCGATATAGATGTCCCGCCCCGTTTCCTTGTTACCCTTGATCCCGGCGCAAGGGTTGGCGAGTGCTGTGTAGCCGGTATCCCGGGCGAAGTTCCAGATTGCACTGAGCAGTGCCTTCTCCCTGTTGGCACGCACTGGCGCGGCCTTGCGCCAGGTCAGGTACTGGCGGACGTGCAGCGGTTGGATAGTTTCGAGCGGGGCCGGTGGATCGTCGAAGAATGACATCAAGTTCTTTAACTCCCTAACGTTGTCCTTTTGCGTTGCTGGTTTCTTCGATGGCACCACGTCGACTAGGTACTTCTCGGCCACGTAACGGAAGGTGATCACCTTGGCCACCAGGTCGGTGGCGGTGCGATCACGCTCGAGTTTCGCGTACTCCATGATCGCCAGACCGTTATCGCTGCCCAGCGGAATTTCTTTGCGGTCCTTACCGCCTGTGTCGTAGCAATAGAAAACCCGGCCGCTGGCTTTCTTGCGCTCTCTCAGCCGGGCGATTGATCCGGGTTTGCTTGGTCGTCGTCCCATGTCAGCTAGCCTTGCGTGGAGTCCATGCGGGTTTCTCAGGCTCAAGCATACCGACCGCAGTCACGGCCATCGCCGTGACGCTTGGCCAGCCATTCACCTTGATGGTGTGCCTGATGCCGTTCTTCTTCAGGTTGAGGATCTGGCCTGCCTTGGTCCGCGCGCCGGTGAGCTCGCAAACCTCATCGTGGGAAAGAAATTGGATTTTCATGAACGTTTCCATGCCGCGCGTGGCGGCGGAAGGTGGTTTATAGGTGTGACTTGCACACAGGAATGCGCCCGACAAATGGCTACCGTTCGGAATTTGACACTCACCATTTGCCGTACTATTTGTTTCCTTCTCTGTTGGTTTCTTCGAGATTCGAATAGGAAGGAGGCCGCAAAGATGATGCGTAGAGGTTCCACGTATTGGCTGTGGGCCGACTGCGAGTTGCACTGTCGGTCTTACGAAGAAGTGCTCAGTGACGGCAGCATCGTCGACGTTCAGACCAGAATTTCCAGGAAGGGGAGAACGCAACTCTTTATCGGTGTGTACTACAAAAATGGAGTTCCACTGTTTGAGGAGGTCCACGATTGGTTGCCCAAAGACACCATGACAACTGCGCTTGATTGGGGTGTTGGTTGCGCGCGCAAAATCGCGAGAGAGAATATGGTTTTTGCCAAATCGAGCGAACGCTATTCAGGGCGAGAGTCAGCCAGGGCGGCCATCCGCAGTCTAAAGATAATTCCGCAGTCGGCGACAAGGGAGACCAAGTCGCCGGCTGTTGTTGATACGTTCTGTTCTCATCGAATTGTGAAAAAAATCAGATGAAGGGCTTAAGGCACGTCTTGAAGGTGAGCTACGGTTTATTGGTTCACCTCGCCAGTTGCGTACACGCTTTCTCCCCTGAGGTGGCTGGCGGGGTGGACCCTTACCGGCGCGGCCCCTTGTAGATGACCCTGAGCATGTAGAGCGGCGCTGCTATTGGTAGGAGGATCATGAGGCAATCTCCTTGATGTTTGACTCGACCCAATTCCGCATCCGCTGCCAGCGGCGTTCAGAGGTTTCGGGAATCCACTTACACCGACCGTCTTCTTGAGGCTCGTAGGTGCCCGGATGCTCGTCATTCTCGAAGACAATTTCAGACGCCATTGCTCTAGCGATTCCGAAAGCTTCAGACACGGTTTCCGGGCAGTGAGAATCGATGCTGCTCATATCTATCCCTCGTTTGGCACTCAGAATACCCAGCGTGCAAAACTGACCATCGGCTTCAAGGGTGTCTGTTACGAGCCGCTTATCAGGCATTGCATCCATCGCGTCTCGCAGCTCGAGCAGGAACGTCTGGCCGCGTTTACCTTTGAGGGCCGACTTCACTGCGCCACGCCAGCAGATCAGATCCCATCCACCGCAATCATCGCTGTATCCGCTGCGGCTCCGCCAGAGCTGAACTCCATCTGGCAGCCGCACTTCGCCGGTTCGCCATTCACGAACGTTATCTTTTCATCAGGCATGATTTCGTCCTTGCCGCTATAGCGGCTATGCATTAGAGATGAGAGGGAGGTATCGTCTACCCGGGACAAACAGGAGCTGCGACGCGGTTGTTTGAGCTCTGTCACTCAATATTAAGGATTGATCTTGTGCCGAACTCAGTGACTATCAAGAGAAAGGTATTGTTCGGCGACTGTGATCCGGAGGGGATTGTCTATACACCCAGGTTTTCGTACTTCGTTGGTAAGCGTTCCAACTCTTGTCCCAGCAGTTGATCGTGATCTTGCCCTGGGCCGTCTGGTAGTTCGGATTTGATTCGGTAGGGCAGTCGCGCCGGCCGAAGTCCTCGAGGAACACTGTGATCGGGTCAAGCCGCGGTGCGCCAGTGATCACCAGCTTCGTGACTGTCGAGCACTCAACCTCCAGCGATTCGGTCGGATTGTTTTCTGTGGCCATGGGGTGTTCTTCGCCGGTGATCGGCTACAGTTGATGGGTCACTGATATGGAGATCGAATATGAAATGCTTAATCTGTCAGGCAGCCGCCAGGATTGTTCACGCGCCTGGAGACTGTTCAGAGGTCAAATGCTCAGCTGGTTGTGGACACTTCAGGGTTTCAGCGAACCTTGTTGCGAAGATGAAGTTCAAGAAGGAATCCTTCGACATCGAACGCACAAGGCGATGGCTTGATATGTCCCGGAATGCGGAGCCTGTGCCATTGATATCGACCTACGATTACAACGTTTCCTTGCTGCATCGGGATGCAGAAGAGAGATCTACCAGCCTGCGGAATCGTTCTAGAAAGTCGGTAACTTCAGATTAGATAGAAATTCTTGCTTCGATTTGGCGAACTGCATGCTGCACGGCGGTGATAACCGGCTTCATCACCGTCGTGCGCTCATCCTATGGCGGCGCGACAGGTTTGGTTTTCTGTGGGTATGGGGCGTCCTATGCCGGGGCTTGCCATTTTTATCGTGGACGACAGGGGCTGGCTGGATCAAAACGATTTCTTCAGGCATGACTTCGTCCTTGCCGCTATAGCGGCTGATGTTGAAGAGGAAAGTGGTGTTACTTGTGGGGAGAGGCAGAGAATTTGGAGTAAGTGTTGATATCAGTTGTGGCAAGAAGGCAGCGGCCATCTTTGAATTTTGCGTAGAAAGTTATTTCCTTTTCTTTATCACATAGCCACCAGCCCGCAACTAGTCCAACCGGACCTAAAAGCAATGCTCCAGCCAGACTCCATCGAATAACGCTCCCTTTCTTATTAACTATTTCCTCAGTTGCTGCTTCTAAAGTTTCTAGTTTTGAAATGGGTATCTTAATTCCAAGAGAAGGTTTTACTGCGGATTTTAAAATGAACAGTCCAGATTGAAATTCAGCATCACCTGTCAGAAAGTCACCGGATATCACCGTTATCTTCGACATGGTGTTTCTCCTCTGATCAGGTTTAGCCAGCTGATTACTGGGCTCCAAAGGTCCCCGTCAGTCAATCGACTTGCGACAAAAGGTGAGGTTGATGGTCTCCATCGATACCAGATCATGGGCCCTTACAGCCGGCTTCGGCGTGTAGGTCAGCGTGCCGTCGAGGATGGCTTGCTTGATCGCCTCAAACTCCCAGCAGTAGTGCTGGCTGTTGACGTAGATGCGCAGCCCATCGCGGTAGTCGTGCTTCTTGCGCCGGATACCTCGGGTAGGCACCGCCCTCCGTGACCGGATGCGGTGGCGAGATGTGAGTTTGTGGGCTATTGGTTGATGATCCGGCATGAACCAGGAAGACAGGGAGCTACTAATGAAAACGCTGATAGTTGATCACTCTTGGACCAAAATCATCGAACGAGATGAGTTCGCCAAGATCGCGCTGGCGGCAAAGATTGAGCAGATCGAAGAAATTGAAGCTGCCATTCGAGCGGTTGAAGGTGAAGAGGCAGCCCGCAATGCTCTAAAAAATGGCTTGATAAAGCATGCATTAACGCGCTGCCTGGAGAACTTGCAGGGATCTGCATCCGTAACAGAGCAGGACTACTGGGTCTGTTACGAGTTTGCGACAACCGCTGCGAAGAATGCAGAGCAAATCATTGACGAAGAGCTTTCGCACGTAGGGTCGTGATCGTAGGCGCCGCCCTCCGTGACCGGATGTGACAGTGGCAATGTGAGTTGCGGTGAGTTATTTCGACCTTGAAGAGCTGCGGCTGGAGTACAACGCCGACGCCGTCGCCAACTTGCTCATGTGCCAATTCGTCGACGACGGCGCAAGCATCTTCCCGCTCAACGTATTGCAGCCCTGCATGGTCGGCAGTTCGGGCTTGGTGGTGGCCCCGCCAATGGTCCCTGGCGGCAAGTTCCGCGTGCTTGAGCGGCATCTGGAGACCTACTACCTGGTGCGCGGCTGGCGGGACGAGCATGAATTCAAGAAGGGTACGATCTGCCATCTGGGTGAGGCCGACATCAACCAGGAGATTTACGGGCTGCCGGAGTGGTTGCCTGTATTGCAGAGCACACTGCTCAACGAGCCCGCCACCCTGTTCCGCCGCAAGTACTACAACAACGACAGCCATGCCGGTTTCATCGCGTACATGACGGATACGGCTCAAAACGAAACCGACGTTGCGGCGTTGCGCTCGGCGCTCAAATCAGCGAAGGGGCCGGGCAACTTTCGCAACCTGTTCATGTACGCACCAGGTGGCAAGAAGGACGGCATCCAGTTGATACCGGTCAGTGAGGTGGCGGAGAAAGATGAGTTCGGCTCCATCAAAAACATCAGCCGCGACGACATGCTGGCCGCCTTGCGGATTCCGCCACAGTTGATGGGCATCGTGCCACAGAACGCGGGTGGGTTCGGATCGATCAATCCGCATCCCTGGTTTCGTGCGCTGCCCAGCGCGGGGTTAATTTTGAAGCACAAGTCCTCGGCAGGCTCCCCTGAAGCAGCACCACCTGTTCGGTCCTAGGTTCGGGATACCGGACTGCCTTTTTGAGTGGCCTCCTCCTTGGCGTTTTGCACCGCGCCTTGAATATAGCCATACAGCCCCACGCAGGCATCGGTATACGCTTTGAGTGCCTTTTCGGCCGCTTCACGGGCAGCGGGCAAGTCTTCGGGAGCGGCCACTTCGCGGGCCACCAATGCCTCATACCAAGCTGCTTCGGCTATCTGTACCGGTCGCAGGCCGGGCTTGAGGTATTCGCTGTCTATCATCGGCATGACGGGGCTCCTTTCAGTTCGTTATTCGTAACGCGGTGGTGCTCGCTTGCGCAACTCCAGACTTTCCGGCCATCACGCTGACAACGCAGCGGTACAGCGTGCGGCCCATATCGGCGTGGCAGTCGAACATCAGGGGCGGTCGCGTCACGCCCGGCGCGTCAAGCTGCGCCGCATAAAAGAATCGGCCGAGTGGGCAAGGTCAAACCTTTAAATGACCCATCGATCACCGGCAAGGCTTGCAGCGGATCTCGATCAACCTCTGAGCTGTCTACCTGCCCAAGCATGATCCGTGCCCGTTCGTTGTTCACGTCGGCCACCTACTGAGCCGTCTCCTCTGTACTTACTTCCCCGGCCAGGCATTCGTTTCTTGCACCAGATGCCGCGCCTTAGCGTATTTGGGGGGGCGGAGGAGGGATTTTAGGCTGGTGCGCGCTGTCGTACCCCCGCCACGCCTGCGGGCTAAATGGGTCGTTTTTTCTGCATACCTGCACTCAGCCCAAGCCGGCCCAGGCTGGGGGCTGTGTACGCGAATGTGGGGGGGAAGCCTGCGGATGTCTGCCAATTCTACTATGAGTGCCCCAGCTGTAACGTGCTGCTGTGCCCCCAACCCGGCGTCTGCTGCGTCTTCTGCTCGTACAGGTCGGTGAAGTGTCCGCCGATGCAGCACCAGGCGGGCTGCTGCTAGGGCCTAGTAATGGATCACGTCCATTTCCTAGGCCCCTCCTTTGTAGAATGCGCTTAGCGTCCCGCTGGTCGATCCCTCATCTATTTGCCCCCTCCGCCTGCGTATCAGTTCCTTTGTCCGCATGGGTTCAGGAACGCAGCCGCCCAATGAAAACGGCCTGGCCCCCTTTGGGGGAGCCAGGCCGTCTACCTGCAGCAGCATTCAGACAATGTCAGTGCTTGCCATGTTGGTCACACCGACCAACTGGATGATGTTGGTGATACCCACACCGTCACCGTCCTGTGCCAGGTAACCGTCGCCTCCAACGACGCCGAAGTAGTAGTTGGTGGTGCCGTTCAGCGCGCCATCGGCGGCCGAGATGAATCCGGCCAGGTTGGCAACGGGTGCCAGCACTTCGCTGTAGTTGGCTCCAGAACCTGCCGTCGTGAAGTCCAGCTTGTCGACGCCGGAGACGAAGCCGGCGGAGATCACGCTAGTCGTTGCGGACAGCAGCGCGTCGGTATCGGCATCCAGGGCCTTGAAGCTGAAGGTGTCCATACCCGCGCCGCCGGTGAAGGTCTTGCCGCCAGCGATGGTCACGTCCAGGGTCTGGGCAACGGTCGAATCTCCGTCAAAGTCCGTCACCGTCACGTCGAAGGTCAGGCGGGCGTCAGGCGTCGACGAGGTCACAAAGCCCATGTCGACGATCTTGACCACGTCGCCGTCCCAAGTTCCTGCTTCGCCGGCCTCCACGGGATTGCTCTTGCTGCCTTCACCAGACTCGTTCCCGAACGCCAATTTGGCACCGGTGCTTGCCCCGCTGAGGCCGACGTTGCCGTTGAGGTTGTACCCTTCGCCGGTGACACCCTCGGTCGAAACCAGCACCTGCACGCCCTGGATCACGTAGTCCTCGGTGCCGAAGTTGTAGTCATTGCGCTCGAGGATCACCGCGCCGTCGTTCTGATCCAGTGTGATCCCGTACGCCGCGGGATTCGCAATTGGATGGAAGTTGCTGTTGGTGGTGGAGGGGGTTTTCAGAATGACGTCCTGGCTGTCGACAATGATGGCCCGGGTGATCGGATTGTTGGATCCGTCAGGATCGACCAGCTTCAACACCAGCACCAGATCCTCGCTGCCGATGCCGTCGAACTTGATGAAGATCCCGTTGCTCGTGGCAGTGGGCGCCAAGTTGGTGTTGCCGAATGGATTGGCGGTGAAGAAGTCCAGGTCCATCACCTCGCCCTGCTGAATGGTGTCGCCGGCCACGCCGGCCGCAGTCCCGGAAACACTCACCCAGGACGCCGCCGCAGAGAACAGCTCACCAGGGGCGAAGGCGTTGTCGCCACCCGCCTTGATGTTGTTGGCTCCGGTTCCACCGCTCGCTTCGGCGAATCCACTGAACTGCACGAAGAAATCGTCGGCCAACCTGGCCACCGATACCGGCGGCTGTTGGTTGATCGGCGTCGTGCCGCCGATCGCATAACCGGTGAAGCCCTGTGCGCTCGACGTCCGCAGGATGCTGAAGCTTTCGATCTCGTCGGTCAGGCTCAGCGTATAGGTGTCGGCCACCTTGTCGAACGTCAGCGTACCGGTCGCATTGGTGGTAGCGCCCTGGTTCGGGTTGTTGGACACATAGGTAAAGGCGATGTTGAACACCGCCGTGGCGTCGGTTTCCGAGAGCCAGGTTACCGACCTGTTGGTAATGGCGTTCGCTCCCACCGAGACGCCCGTCATGCTCAGGGACAAGTCGCTGTTCGAGGCGCTGTAGAGTGTTCCCAGTCGATCATCCGCGCCGATGTCGTAAGCGAAGGTGCCGGTGCCGCCGGGGGTCGGATTGGCGGAGTTCCGGTAGACCAGGTTCGACTTGGCCGTTACCACCGGCGAGTCATCATCGACCGTGATCACCAGTTTTTCGGCTGCGGCCGTCACCGTATCGCCATCTGCGTCGATAGCCTGCAGGATGCTGCCGAGCTGGAGGGCAAGGTCGTTCTCGGTGTTGTCGCCCGCCACCCCATTGAGGCTCGGGTGGTCGAGTTGGTCGAGCTGCGTGAAAACGTAGGCGCCGGTCGCCGCGGTCAGCGCAAAGGTGAACACTTCGCGGTCAGCGGCTTGGTAAATGCCGTCGCTGGCTCCGACGTCCACGTAGGCCGTCAGCGTGTTGCCGGTCACGTCATATTTCACCGCCTCGCCCTTGGAGGTCAGCGTCTGCAGCAGATTGCTGGTGTCCGTGGACAGGCCATAGGTCAGCGGATTGTCGACGCCGGACTGGAAGATCGAGGCGATGCTATCTGAGGCGGACGCGACCTCCCCGCTTACATCGTTGGTCCCGCCTGCGATTCCGCCGGGCAAGCCGTCCTCGTCCACCGTCGCTGTCACGGGCGTGCCGTTTGCCGTCGGCCCATCGTCCTGGAAGGCAACACTGGCGCCGATGCCGACCGAGGCGGTATCGGTGTCGCCATCGCCGTCGGTGACGGTGGCAACCGCGAGCAGCGCGGCGTTGTCGATAGCGAGCGACTCATCGTGGCTGGCGCCGCCGGTGGGGTGCTTGATCGAGTGGTACTGCACGACGCTGAGCATGCCGGTGCTGGCGTCGATCGCCACGGCGAAGGCGGCTTCGCCGTCATCGGCGCCGCCGGAGATGCGGCCGACCACGAGCTCATCTTCCTTGAACAGCAGGATGTTATTGCCTTCGGTGGTGTCCAGGCCGGAATCAATGCCGACACTTGCGACATTGAGCGAGTAGGCAGTGCTGGCCAGGCCATCCTGGCCGCCGCTGCTGGCGCTGGAGTCGATCACCGAGGCGCTGCCCTGGGCGTAGGCCGCGGTCATGTCGCTGCTGACGGTGGCAACGGCGGCGAACACGGCAAGCGGGCCGAGTACGTCGTCCGCATCAGCGTCATTGCCCGTCGTTTCATCATGCCTGACCAGACCGGCGCCAAGCACCGCCGAGGCCGTCGGCCCATCGTCCTGGAAGGCGACACTGGCACCGATGCCGACCGAGGCGGCGTGGGTGTCGCCATCGCCGTCGGTGACGGTGGCGATCGCGAGCAGCGCGGCGTTGTCGATAGCGAGCGACTCATCGTGGCTGGCGCCGCCGGTGGGGTGCTTGATCGAGTGGTACTGCACGACGCTGAGCGCGCCGGTGCTGGCGTCGATCGCCACGGCGAAGGCGGCTTCGCCGTCATCGGCGCCGCCGGAGATGCGGCCGACCACGAGCTCATCTTCCTTGAACAGCAGGATGTTATTGCCTTCGGTGGTGTCCAGGCCGGAATCAACGCCGACGCTCGCAACATTGAGCGAGTAGGCAGTGCTGGCCAGACCATCCTGGCCGCCGCTGCTGGCGCCGGAGTCGATCACCGAGGCGCTGCCCTGGGCGTAGGCCGCGGTCATGTCGCTGCTGGCGGTGGCAACGGCGGCGAACACGGCAAGCGGGTCGAGTACGTCGTCGGCATCAGCGTCATCGCCCGCTGTTTCATCGTGCCGGACCAGGCCAGCACCGAGCGCCGCAGAGGCTGTCGGGCCATCGTCCTGGAAGGCGACACTGGCGCCGATGCCGACCGAGGCGGTGGCGGTGTCGCCATCGCCGTCGGTGACGGTGGCGACCGCGAGCAGCGCGGCGTTGTCGATGGCGAGCGACTCATCGTGGCTGGCGCCGCCGGTGGGGTGCTTGATCGAGTGGTACTGCACGACGCTGAGCATGCCGGTGCTGGCGTCGATCGCCACGGCGAAGGCGGCTTCGCCGTTATCGGCGCCGCCGGAGATGCGGCCGACCACCAGCGCGCCTTCCTTGGTCAACAGGATGTTATTGCCTTCCGTCGTGTCCAGGCCGGAGTCGACGCCGGCACTCGCGACATTGAGCGAGTAGACGGTGCTGGCCAAACCATCCTGGCCGCCGCTGCTGGCGCTGGCGTCGATCACCGAGGCGCTGCCCTGGGCGTAGGCTGCGGTCATGTCGCTGCTGACAGTGGCAACGGCGGCGAACACGGCAAGCGGGTCGAGTACGTCGTCGGCATCAGCGTCATCGCCCGCTGTTTCATCGTGCCGGACCAGGCCAGCACCGAGCGCCGCCGAGGCTGTCGGGCCATCGTCCTCGAAGTTCACCGCGCTGCCGATTTCCTGGGGCACGGCGACGATATTGGGCAAATGAAAGCCGCCGATATCGAAGGGGGAGTTGAGTTGGGCATTCGCATTTCCGATGTTCTCGATCAACACGCGGTTGTGCAGTTCGCTGGTGGTGTATTCGATCGAGTACTTGGACTGGAAGCCAGCAATCGTCACGGTGCGATCGGCGCCGCCATTGCTGAGATTGAACGTCACGGTGATATTGCCAACCGTCGTGTTGGCGGTGACGTCGTCGAGACCGGCGATGATATTGCCGTTGCCATCGCGGATCGTGACGCTGGTGATGTAGGCCAGGTTGTCGTCCGTGTCCAGGAGCCCCTCGAAGTAGACACTCTTCTCCTCGAAATCCGTGGTGTAGGCGCTGATCATAGCCGTGGACGCCTTGGGCGGTGTCTGCTGCGCAATGACAAAGGTCGCACCCGTCGTGCCGAAGAGTCCGCCAAAGTCGATGTTGCCTTCAACGTTTGCCTCCGTCGGCGACAGGTTCGGGACGGTGAAGAGTGGGTTCGGGTCGGTCACGAAGGTGAAAATCATCCCTTCACCTGGATTGACCGCCTGGTTGTTGGTGCCGATGGTCGTGCCGCCGCCACCTTGGCTGGTGGAGACGTTGTCACCCACGTCTTTGCCTTTGACGATCTTGTCCGGATCCATGCCGGTGACGACGAGTCCTACGTTCGAGCTGCCAGCTTTGAACATCAGGAAATCATTTTCCCCGGACGGCACACCGGCGAAATCGAAGGCGACATCCTGACTGGCGGTGGCCCAGAGGTGGTCCGTCATGTCGACCACGTCGTCGGGGTTCGAGGTAACCGGGTTCTGGAGCGGCCCGAACTGCGCCATCCAGACCTTGGCGCCGGTTGACGTCTGTTCCAGATAGCCGGAAAAAACGATGGTGCCGCTTGGATCTGCCACATCGTCCTCGGGCGCGTCGGTGGCCCCCTCAGCGCCTATGCGGCCCAGGACGATGTTGTTGTCGGTGGAGTCCGTGTACAGGAAGATTCTTCTGCCATCGAGGGTATAGAGACCGCTCCAGTCCGTACCGGCATTGGCATTGGTCGGGTCGCCGAGCGCTTTGCCCTCGGCATCGGTGAAGGCGAGATCGAGGTAGCTGCCGGTGATGGTGATCAGGTCGGTACCGGTGTTGCCAGCGTCGCCGGTATAGCCACTCAGCGCAGTCTGCATTGGAGTAACGGCACCCAACAGCGTGAACAATCGGGACTCGAATGCCAACGGGAGGTCGTTGGTTTCGTCGGTTCCGTTGATTGCGGCAACGGCAATGTCGTTATCGTTGCTGTCGTCTGGGATGCCGGGTGTGGTAGTGGCGTTCTGTAAACCGCCTGATTCATCAGTTGTGATGCTGCCGCTCAACGTAATAGCCATGACGTGCTCCTGAGGAGTTTCGGTCATCGAGGCCTGACCGTTGACCTTGCATTGCTATACGCCATCACTATGAAGAACGGCCGGGGGAGTGGGCATCGCCCGATACTCCCAATCGGGGCAGGAGATTCGGACTACCTGGATGCGCAAACGGGATGTGGACGCGAGGACGCGACGCCGCAAATCCCACGTGTGGATGAGGGTATGGCGCCTGTGCTCAAGGCCGCCCGGTGTGGGGAGGCAGCCTTCTTGACGGAGGTACGCGAAGCCCGGCGTGCCGAAGCTCCTGTCTTTCGATAGTCCTGCCTTATCCATAAGCGCTTGGAGCAGTTGGAAGAGGCCGCAGTGATCCATGCGACCGTGATATTCGATCAGGAACAAATCTTCGTAGACGCTGCCTGACCATAGTGGCCAATTGGTCGTGAATTAACCCGGTTATGTCGATCTTGCGCGTTATGAGAGGCGGCTTCAGAAGCCTGGCCATTGAGCTGGGCTTTTTCTTGCCCAGATGTTTTTCAGCCTTTACGCTAGCGACAGCCGCCGTGGAGTAGCTTAAATGAGCTTAATTGAAGTAAAGCAGCGTAACGTCATTCAAATTCAAGGCCTGAAGAGCAAATGGGTTGAGGGAGTAACGATTCCAGCAAACCCTCCGAAGTTGCTTTGGGTGGTTTATGAAGGGGAGAAGATTGCAGGAATCTTTTCCAATTGGGAGGAGGCGAGCATCCTTGTTGGTGCGCTTTATTGGGCGCAGCAAACGAGGCAGTTTTTGCGCGAAAAGGAGCTGGAAGAGGAAAAGAAGAATCCTGGCACCAGCCCCAAGCCAGGTGATTAATAGCCTCGAAGCCACAAAGAAGTATCGCACCAAGCCTCGGCATAACGCCGGGGCTTTTTATTTTCTGCTCCCGCATCGGGAGGACCGCATCAAACCTTCCTCGCAACATCGCCACCGACATCGATGTGCCGTCCTGCGTAACGATCAGCCACGTCGAGCAGATGTAACATCAAAATTTGCCCATCTCAAACGTCTCGCTCGTCCATAAGTCGTGTGCCAGCCACCCGCTGACCGGTCAAGGTGGCAAGGTCCATCGCATCCCGAAGGCCGGTACCAAGCGGATGATTTGCTTTTTTTACCGGACTTGTCAGAGCGTTCCAAGGGTCAACTCCATCGCCAGTGCAGCGGACAACGCCAGCATCATCAGCAACGCGATAAACATCAGGCCCAACTGAGCGACCTGCTTATAAAGGGGCATCGGCCTTTTTGTGATTCGAGCAATTGATTTATCAGAGGAAGCCATCATCAATTCTCACTTTTCCGCGGAACACGTAATAGCCCAATAAGGCGTACATCAGGATCACCGGCAGGAAGGACAGCGCGCCGATCAGGACGAACAGCCGACTGGTGGCCGGTGATGCCGCCGCCCTCAAGCTGGTGGATGGCGGGATGATGTTCGGCCAGATGCTCAGTGCCTGGCCGATGTAAGCGAGGAACATCAGCACCAGGGTGAACAAAAACGGCCAGTGCGGCCTTGTGGTCGGTAAGGAACATCGCACAGGGCGGGCTTGACCTGAGCAGCAAGGCAATGGAATTGCATGGCGGTGTCACGCGTTTCATTTTTCACCCCTCGCGTCATGCCGAATCTGGCGAGCCCCGCCGTCATCCATGATGTCCGGGACGACAGCTGTTGCGGGTACCAGGGGGTAGTGCAACTAATGAGCCATTTCAATAGGGCGAAGAAAAAGCTCAAATGAATTAACAGGCTGTTTCTGAGTGTTTCAGGCGAGAGAAAGGGTGAAGGGAGGGGACATTCCTCAAATTAGGTGGTAAACGCCCGGTTGGGTGGGTGTAATGCCCCAATTATGGAGATAGTAGCCGTCACCTTCATCCCGTTACGCTTGCGAATGTAGTGCTAAGGGTGACGCGGTCAAGATAGATATCTTCTGATGTTTTTGCCTGCACCTGCCTGACTCTGGCTCCTTGCAGTAAACGGAGGGCACCTTATGCCCCTATTTTTGAGGATGATGAATGAAACAAGGACAAGTTTTGCTGTTGGCTTTGTTGTTTATGTTTTTGACAGGTTGCACGACTACACCACCAAAAGATCAAAGCAATCTCTGCAGTATTTACCGTGACTATCCTGACTGGTATGAGGACTCGCTGGAAATGCAGAGTGAATATGGAACGCCTCTGCATGTGGCCATGGCGATCATGAAGCAGGAAAGCAGCTACGTGGCGGACGCATTGCCGCCTCGTGACTATCTGCTCTGGGTGATCCCTTGGGGGCGAGTCAGTTCGGCTTACGGTTATGCGCAGGCTCAAGATCCGGTGTGGGGTGAGTACAAGGACGATACTGGCAACGGTGGTTCGCGTGACAGCTTCGACGACGCGATCATGTTTATCGGCTGGTACGCCACTGGCACCCAGCGTCAGCTCGGTATCTCGCAATGGGACACCTACAATCAGTACCTGGCTTACCACGAGGGACGTGGGGGCTTTAGCCGCAATTCCTATCGCAGTAAACCGTGGCTGATGCAGGTTGCCCAGAAAGTGCAAAAGCAGTCAGAGATTTACAGCGCGCAACTCAAGCAATGCCGCCAAGAGCTGGAAGATGATCGGAGTGGGTGGTTCTAGTGTGGCAGATGAGTGATTACCCCGACGTATTGGGCGACTAGACCGGATGCGTCGGACTTTCGAAGAGTTTGATAAGCCTGTTTCCTTCACTGCCAAGTTCTCTCAATTCAACGATTTCTGTTGTTACAAACAACCCAGATGTACTCAATGGTTTTGGCATGTCGGTGAACTGAAAACGTCTATGTGAGTTTTGGCGTGAGTTTCGTTTCGGCGGCATTCCACTGAAATTCACCGACATCAGCATGACGATTTCGCGGATACCAAAAAAGTGGAATGAATGTTCTGTCGCATGTCGTTTCTGTTAATGAAAATGCGCAAAAAATACCCCTGGTATTTGCCTAACATGAGCCATCGATTACAGCCGCATCACGATGCCAGGAGATCTGCCATGGGCTTTGTAAATCCAATCAAGCACAGTTTGAAAAGCGCTAAACCAACCCTCGGTTGCTGGCTGACGCTCGCGAGCCCTGCGGTCGCTGAATTGATTGCTCATTGCGGTTTTGATTGGTTGGTCATCGATGCCGAGCACGGCCCTAATGATACCCAGGATATTGCTGCTCAACTTAGAGCCATTGATGCGGCGGCTTTTAATGGGGCAAGAGCCGTAGGTGCTGTGCGAGTAACCGCCAATGATCCTTCTTTGGTCAAGCGCGCCATGGATTGTGGGGCACAGACTATTGTCTTCCCGAACATTAACGGTGCGGCTGACGCGCAAGCCGCGGTGGCATCGATGTTATTCCCACTACCAGATCAAAGTGGTGTCAGAGGCGTCGCTGGAATGGTCAGAGCGGGGGCGTATGGGCTGGACAGTAACTATGTCAAAGACGCAAACAACCAGGCTTGTGCCATTGTCCTGATCGAGTCAGTGGAAGGGCTAGAGAACGTCGACTCTATAGCTCAAGTCGAGGGCGTTGACTGCCTGTTCATTGGTACGGCTGATTTGTCTGCAAGCATGGGGTTACTGGGGCAGACCGGGCACGATGATGTCAAGGCTGCGGTAGAGAGCGTCTTGACAGCTGCCCGCAAGCATTCCAAGGCAGTAGGAATCTTTGCGACTTCGGTGGAAGAAGCCCGCCAGTACAGGGAAAAGGGCGTGACCTTTATCGCACTTCACTCTGATACAGGTTGGTTGACCAAGGGGGCGACAGACGCCCTGGATGCTCTCAACTTAAAAAATAATACCTGATTGAATATCGAGTGCTATCGATGCGTATTAGTCGTTTTCATTGTTTGTATCGGGGGTTGAAATGTCGATGTCAGATCGTGATGGGAAAATCTGGAAAGATGGCGAATTAGTTGAATGGCGTGAGGCCAAAACTCACATTTTGACCCATACACTTCATTATGGCATGGGCGTGTTTGAGGGCATGCGCGCATACGAAACTGCGCGTGGCCCTGCAATCTTTCGTCTGAAAGAGCATATTCGTCGTCTTTTTAACTCGGCTAAAATTTTTCAGTTGGAGGTTCCGTTCGGCGAAGAAACTATTCGTAGCTCGTGCGAAGAAGTCATTCGAGCAAACAAGTACGACGCATGCTATCTACGTCCTTTGGTTTGGATCGGTTCAGACTTTCTGAGTATCGCAGCAAAAAACAACACAGTTCATGTCGCCACCGCTGCATGGCCCATGGGATCTTACTTGGGGGAGGAGGGCATGGAAAAAGGCATTCGAGTAAAAACATCGTCTTTCACCCGCCACCACGTCAACGTTTCCATGGTGCGTGCAAAAGCTTGTGGCTATTACATCAACTCGATCCTGGCTAACCGAGAGGTTACTTCGCTCGGGTTTGACGAGGCGCTATTGCTAGATACCGAGGGTTATGTAAGTGAGGGTGCTGGCGAGAATATTTTCATGGTTCGAGACGGGGTTATTTACACTCCCGATCTGGCGTCTTGCCTTGATGGCATAACCCGTGACTCGGTTATGCTAATTGCTCGGGATTTGGGCTTCGAAATTCGGGAGAAACGGATCACTCGCGACGAACTGTATTGCTGCGATGAGGCGTTCTTTACAGGTACCGCTGCTGAAGTAACACCTATTCGTGAGCTCGATGGTCGGACAATCGGCACGGGCTCGCGAGGCCCTGTCACTCAGCAGCTTCAAGAGGTCTACTTCTGCGCAGTACATGGAACTAATGAAAAGTACGCTCATTGGTTGACCCATGTTTGATGGTCGGGTGACCAGGATGTCGCGGCTATTGCTGGAGCCACAGCCAACTATTCCTAATGGTGGCTAGACTTCTTGATGTGAGGTGAGATAACCATGAATAGTTCCCAGCACGGTACTCCTGAAAGTTTGGAGTTTTCCACCAGCGAAAACGACACGCAGGAGTCTGCAGAGTGGCGTGATGCACTACTTTCCTTGATTGAAAATAGCGGCCCTGAGAGGGCTCGCGAAATCATCGATGAGCTGGTCAGTCTTGTCCGTGATCCCGCCATTGGCTGGAAACCTACGCTGGTTACGCCCTACATCAACACCATCCCCGTGACAAAGCAGCCTGCATTCCCAGGCGATTTGGCAATCGAGGAACGCCTGTCATCGATAATTCGCTGGAATGCTCTAGCCATGGTCGTACGTGCTAACCAGGCATATGGGGACTTGGGTGGTCATATCGCCAGCTACGCGAGTGCGGCTGATTTGTTCGAGGTTGGTTTTAACCATTTCTTCAGAGCGAGGAGCGACTCTTTTGGTGGCGACCTGGTCTTCTATCAGCCTCATTCGGCACCAGGCGTTTACGCGCGAGCCTTTCTTGAGGGGCGGCTGGGAGAAGAGAACCTTCAGCATTACCGGCAAGAGATCACCGCGTCTAGCCAAGGGGTACAGGGCTTGTCCAGCTATCCACACCCTTGGTTGATGCCGGGTTTTTGGCAATTTCCGACAGGATCGATGGGCATCGGCCCGATTAGTTCGATCTTCCAGGCCCGTTTCATGCGGTATCTTCACAACCGTGGCTTGTTAAACACATCTGAACGAAAAGTGTGGGGCGTTTTCGGTGACGGTGAGATGGATGAGCCGGAAAGTATGTCAGCTCTTACTTTGGCTGCAAGGGAGGGGCTGGATAACCTGATCTGGGTAGTCAATTGCAATCTTCAGCGGTTAGATGGGCCGGTACGAGGCAATGGGCGAATCATCGACGAGCTGGAAGCATTGTTTGTCGGGGCTGGCTGGAACGTCATAAAACTGGTTTGGGGGTCTGATTGGGACGGGCTTTTCGCCCGTGACACTGACGGAAGCCTGGTGCGGGCCCTTTCGGAAACCGTTGATGGGCAGTTCCAGACTTTTGCGGCGAAAGACGGACGTTACAGCAGGGATCATTTCTTTGGTCAAAACGAAGCATTGGCAAAGCTTGCCCAAGGTTTCACAGACGAACAAATCGATCGGTTGAAACGTGGCGGCCACGATATGGTGAAGATCTATGCCGCCTACCACGCTGCTTCTGTTCATAAGGGCCAGCCTACTGTGGTTCTTGCCCAGACCAAAAAAGGTTATGGGATGGGCGAAGCCGGCCAAGGGAAAATGACGACTCATCAGCAAAAGAAGCTTGATCGCGAAACGCTTATCGGCTTTAGAAATCGATTCAATCTTCCTTTGACTGATGAGCAGGTTGAGACTCTCTCGTTCTACAAACCTGCCGATGATAGTCGTGAAATTCGCTATCTCCTTGAGCGTCGGCAAAGCCTTGGGGGCTTTACGCCAAGCCGGCAAACGAATGTTCCGGTGGTCGCGGTACCCGGATTGGATGTGTATGCAAGCTTTGCCACTAAAGCGCAAGGCAAGGAAATGTCCACGACTATGGCTTTTGTCAGGATGCTCAGCAGCTTGCTGAAAGATCCTGTTTTGGGACGGCGTATGGTTCCCATTGTGGCAGATGAAGCCCGGACGTTCGGGATGGCGAATCTGTTCAAGCAAATCGGTATCTATTCCAGCGTCGGTCAGCATTATGAGCCAGAGGACATTGGCTCGATTCTGAGCTATCGGGAGGCGCTGGATGGTCAAATACTCGAAGAGGGTATCAGCGAAGCGAGTGCCATCAGCTCCTGGGTGGCAGCGGCAACCAGCTATGCCACCCATGGTCTGCCCATGCTGCCGTTCTACATCTATTACTCAATGTTCGGTTTTCAGCGAGTCGGCGATCTCATTTGGGCGGCAGCTGATCAGAGGGCTAGAGGCTTTCTGCTCGGAGCCACGGCAGGCCGTACAACTTTGGGCGGGGAAGGTCTGCAGCATCAAGATGGCAGTAGCCATTTGATGGCTGCTCTGGTGCCAAATTGCAGAGCTTATGACCCTGCTTTCGCTGGTGAATTTGCCGTAATTCTAGACCATGGCATGCGTCAAATGCTGGAGGAGCAGGTTGATGAGTTCTACTACGTCACCCTTATGAACGAGAACTACGCTCAGCCTAGCCTGCCGACTGATGTTGAGAAAGACATCATCAAAGGCATGTACCTCTTCTCAGAGCAAAAGTGTGGAACGGAATCGAACAAAGTTCGGCTGCTCGGATCAGGAACCATCTTGCGAGAAGTGATGGCTGCAGCAGAACTCCTGAGCGCAGATTGGCAGGTCGATTCCGAGGTATGGAGTGTCACGAGTTTTACAGAACTCGCCAGGGACGCCAGAGGAGTAGAGCGTTGGAACCGGCATCATCCTGAAGGCGATCAGAAGACTAGCCATGTGGGTGAGTGTTTGCCGAAGGGGACTCCAATCATTGCTGCGACCGATTACGTGCGCGCGCTTGCGCAACTTATTGGTTCCTATGTTGAGGATCACTATGTCGTTCTGGGTACCGATGGTTTTGGTCGCAGCGATACTCGCACAGCTTTACGCAAATTTTTTGAAGTCGACCGCCATCAGATAGTCCTGAGCGCCCTGTGGGGCTTGGTGCACGAAGGGCAACTTAGTGCTGAAGTCTGCTCTCGTGCAATTGCAAAATACGACATTGGATTTGACGAAACAGCCCCTTGGGAATGTTGATGTGAGTTTGTGAAGGGGGGCATCGAAATGGCGTTCGCCCATTATTCCCATTAACGCTGTCAGGCAAACATTGGGAAAGTAGTTTTCAATGAAATTTTGCCGTTCGCTTCACCATCAGTTCGTAAGTTAGCCCGGGAGCTTGGGGTGCCACTGAATGAAATTAATTATACGTCAGGACTTCGGATTTTTTGCGAGTTTAACCTTTGCCGCGCTTCGGGCTTAAACTGATATTATTGCTTAATCGAGAACTAGTCCCTTGTGGGGTCGTTTCAAGGCAGCGGGCTCCCAGCCCAGCGCAGTATGCGAACCGGTGGGAAGATACTACGGTTTTCTTGAAAAGAACTTATGCTAAGATCCCTTACTCTATTGAGGGGATATGGAATGTATATTCTGTATTTTTGGGGTTTTTGAAATGATCATACCGAAGGTTAAGATAGACGCTACGGATCGCCGCATATTGGCGGCGCTCCAGCGAGATGCAAGGCTGTCGAGTGCGGAGCTTGCTGAACTGGTATCACTGAGCGCATCTCCATGTTGGAGACGGGTCAAAAAACTAGAAGAAATGGGTCTGGTGCGAGGCTACCATGCCAGTATTAATACCGAAATGCTTGGGTACGCTATTACTGCCTTTGTACAGGTATCCCTGGATCAAAAGGATACTACCCATATGAAGGCTTTCGAGGAATCGATAACTTCTTTTGAGCAGGTTATAGCCTGCCACTGCATTTCAGGTGTTTATGATTACCAGTTAACGGTCTTGGCAACTGATTTGGCTGAATTCAGTGAGTTTGCCAGAAACAATATCAATGGTTTTTCAGGTGTCAAAGACGTTTGCACCTCCTTTGTCGTAAAGGAAGTCAAAGCGCCAGTGAATTTGATGGTCGGGTAGTAGGGGGGTATGTATCTAACCTGTTTGAAGTGCATGCTACTTACCAAACTATTGGAGAGTAAAGTCTGATTGATTTCTCCTCAGGAATTAAAATTTCCCGCTCGAAAGGGTATGCCGGCTCGTTTCCGTTGTGGGGGCGTCATCTGAAATCAAGGGCTTGCAAACGAAAACTGATGCAAGCCCTTGTTTGTTTCTGCTCCATTATTTCTATCTTGATCGTGGTTGCCTGATGCTTTTCAGGATGCCGGATCTGCCTTGCGGCGATCGCTGCCGGCCGGGTTGCCGGTATCGATCAGTCTTCTCTCCAGCAGTACGTTTTCCAAGGCCTGGCGGTCTGACGGGTTCATTTGATGTTCTCGCTCCTTGAGTTCCAACAGGATCGGGCTGGACCACTGGCGGTAGGTTTGTTCAGCATTACGATTGGGTGACATGGGTACCTCCTTGATCAGGCTCCTGCCAATAAAGGCGCCGCAGTTCGATACGCCAAAAACCCTAGTCGACGAAGCGGGTTCTCGCCACTGCTTTACGTCGGACTTCCATTTCCCCAGATGCCCGTAGCGGCAGTGCGCTGTACGTAGTCGCTAAAGTCGCGGGCCGGCCGACCCAGTGCCCGCTGTACGCCATCGGCCACGGGGGTGTTGCGACCGTCGAGCACAGTCGTGAACAGATACAACACCAGATCGATCAACGCCGGGGGAAATTGTTCCTGTTCCATCGCCTGTCGATAGGCATCCGGCGGTACGGCCACGAATTCGATGTTGCGACCGGTGGCACGGGCAATCTCGGTCACGGCTTGAGCAAAGGTCAACGCCCGAGGGCCGGTCAATTCATAGAGTTGGCCGGTGTGTCCGGGTTGGGTCAGTGCCGCGACGGCACACTCGGCGATGTCTTGCGCATCGACAAAGGGCTCGGCGACCTGGCCGACGGGGAGTGCGAGTTTACCTTGCACAATGGGTTCAAGAAAGTGTGCCTCGCTGAAGTTCTGGCAAAACCAACTGGCCCGTAGAATCGTCCAGTCAATCCCGCTGTCCTGTACGACACGTTCGGCCTGTTCCGCTTCAACTTCGCCACGCCCGGATAACAAGACCAGTTTGCGGACTCCGCTTTTCACCGCCAGGTCGGTGAACGCCTGGATGCTTTCAAGGGCGCCTGGAACGGCGAGATCAGGTTGAAAGGAAATGTAGACCGATTGAACGCCATCGATCACCGCGTCCCAGGTTGATCGATCTTCCCAGTCGAAGGGTGGATTGGCGTCGCGGGAACCCCGGCGAACGGGCAGGCCGGCCGCTTCGAGTCGTTGTGTGATGCGCCGTCCGGTTTTGCCGGTGGCGCCGAGGACCAGAGTGATTGGTTGAGCCGTTTTCATCGCGTTCATCTCCATTGGTTAATGTGAGCGATGCTCATGTTTAAAAGATGATAGATCCTCATGTTTTGCCGTCAAGCCGTCAAAGCAAATTCCCCGACGTGTGGCATCTGTTATTGGGCGCAGGGAGTGGCGATGCTAAGGTGAGTACATGTCACGTTATTGATCGGGAAATTCGCTCGTGCGCAAAAAGCCCTCTGAAACCCTCGAACAGCCTGCTGCGCAAGCGGTTCGACGTCATCCCACGCAGCAGCGCAGCCGCGAGCGTCAGGAGCGGATTCTGGCCATGGCCACTCAATTGATCGCGGACAAGGGCAGCGATCAACTCAAGATGAGTGAAATCGCCGAGCGCTCCGAGATCTCGATCGGTTCCCTTTATCAGTATTTTCCCGACAAGAGTTCCGTCATCCGCACGCTGGCCGAGCGCTACAACGCTGAAAGCCGCCGTTGCATTGCAGAGGCAATGGAGGCCGTCGAGGATGCCTGGGGTTTGCAGGCCGCCTATTCGCAGCTGCTCGATCAGTATTACGAGATCGTGATGGCGACACCGGTGATGCGTGACATCTGGTCCGGCATGCAAGCCGACAAGCAGTTGTTGCAGCTGGAACTGGGGGAGAGTCGGGTTGCCGGAGCGCTGCTGGCCCAGGCGATGCTTCGCGTATATCCCGACTGCGATGAACGCCAGGTCCAGGAGTCCGCGTTTTTGATCTGGCACCTAGGCGAGGCGACCATGCGCCTGGCGGTTACTTGTGCGCCAGAGGAAGGGCGCGCACTGGTCGAGGCGTTCAAACGCATGTCCCTGCGCGAGGTCATGGAGCCGGCGCGCAAGGGCGTCGACAAGTAACGTCTCCTTCGTGACGTGTGAGCGGTTGACTCCACGTGAGCGGGGACGTTCGATTGGTTTTGCGCAACAAAAAATCCCGACGCCAGGCCGGGTTGTAAGAAAGTATGGAAATGCAACAGGCAGCCAACGGTTCGGAGACGTTACTGTCACCGATCATGCTGCCCGGATCGGGCCTGTCCTCGCACCGCAAATCCGTGACGGATCATCTGAACCGAGGCAGAGGCCGGTCGACAGGTTTGAGAGACGACAGCGTGTGCCGGATCAGCGGCGTGTCCTTCTCGATGTCGTTCAGGCGATCACGAATTCTGAGGGCGGTGGGGTGTCCACCTTGATGATCGACCCAGTCGGCGATTTCCTTGCAGGCGGCGGCCAGGCGGGCCTGACGCGAGTCGAGCAAGGTGAGCAGGGTGGTGATGGACTCTTTTTCGGACATGGGAGACACCTCCGTTCAAGAAACCTGTGTGTGGCAGCAAAAAGCCCGCCTGGGGCGAGCTTTCTGCCGAAAGGGTTACTGATCCTTCAACTATTTCAGTATAGACCCGTTAAAAAATGGTGACGCTCGTCAACTTTGTCGAGCTGTCACTTGTGATTTAGCGTTCAACTGACGGCAAACACGCAGGGCGTCCTCTTCAACATCGTAGCCATCGCCGATAAAGCCTTGGGTGCGGGTATCGGCGATGCGGTACCAGACCGCAGCATCCGGTGGCAGGTGGTCAATTTCACCTTCACGGCGGCCATGGATGATGATCTTGTTGCAACGCTTCACGACGAAAATGTCTTCCATGGCGTCTCCGCAGCTGATTCGTGTTCAGTTCAACTATAGAAGCCATTGGTGATCGTGCAAAAAATGGACAAGTTAATTCGTCGGTTCAAGCGCTGACCTCTGTCCGGTGCAGCCGTGCCGGCGGATTTACGCCAGCACCGCGACCGCTTTTATTTGTGCCCAGAGTTGTTGACCAGGATGGACGTTCAGTTGATCGCGGGAATAACGCGTGATCCGCGCCAGCAGTGGCGTGCCTGCGGCGTCCAGGCGAATCAGCACATGGGCGGCGTTGTCGGCATTCATTTCACTGACGACGGTGACTGGCAGGCGATTGAGAATGCTGCTGTGCCCGGCATTGTCCAGGCTCAGGCTCACATCCCGCGCCTGGACCTTGCAGCGCAGGGCCTGGCCTGCATCCATTGGCGTATGAGGCACACGAATGTCGAGGGTGGTGTCGGGCAGTTGCAGGCTGAGCAATTGATAGCCGGCGTCATAGGCGCTGACACGACCTTCGATCACCACGCCAGCGTCATCCCCCATTGCCAGCGGCAAGTCGAGGCGTGCCAGGGTTTGGCCGATCGGGCCGCTGGCCAGTGCCCTGCCATTGCTGAGCAATACGATATGGTCGGCCAGCCGCGCAACCTCATCCTGGGAGTGGCTGACGTACAGCACCGGGATGTCGAGTTCGTCGTGCAGGCGTTGCAAGTAGGGCAGGATTTCACCTTTACGTTGGGCATCCAGCGCGGCCAGGGGCTCGTCCATCAACAGCAGTTTCGGGCTGGTGAGCAGCGCGCGGGCGATGCCGACGCGCTGTCGCTCACCGCCGGAAAGGTGTTGTGGGTGCCGGTCCAGTAAATGGCCGATGCCCAGCAACTCGGTGGCATGGGCCATGTCGACCCGACGCTGCGGCTTGGGAATGCGCTTGAGGCCGAACTCCAGATTGGCCAGCACCGATAGATGAGGAAACAGGCTGGCTTCCTGGAACACGTAGCCGAGCGCGCGTTTGTGCGGCGCGACGAAGACCCTGTTGTCGCTGTCTTGCCAGACTTCATCGTTGACCTGGATAAAGCCTTGATCGGCGTGTTCCAGGCCGGCGATGCAGCGCAGGCAAGTGGTCTTGCCCGAGCCGGAGTGGCCGTAAAGTGCCGTGACGCCACGGCCCGGCAGTTGCAGGTCGACGTCCAGGGCGAAGCCTGAATAACGTAGTTTCAGACGCATTTGAATCATCGATCAGCTCCAGCCCGCTTTGGTTTTACGGCTGGAATACAGCGCCAGCAGGACGACAAACGAGAACACCAGCATCGCTCCGGCCAGCCAATGGGCCTGGGCATATTCCATGGCTTCGACGTGATCGTAGATCTGCACCGAGACCACGCGGGTCTTCTCGGGAATGTTGCCGCCGATCATCAGCACCACGCCGAACTCACCGACGGTGTGGGCGAAGCCGAGAATGGCCGCGGTAATGAAACCGGGGCGAGCCAGGGGCAGCGTCACGCTGAAAAAGGTGTCCCAGGGATTGGCCCGTAATGTCGCGGCCACTTCGAGCGGGCGCGTACCAATCGCGGAAAAAGCGTTTTGCAGCGGCTGGACCACAAACGGCATCGAATACAACACCGAACCGATGACCAGCCCCGCGAAACTGAAAGTGAGGGTGCCAAGGCCGAGTGATTGGCTGAGCTGGCCAATGAACCCGTGAGGGCCGAGCGCCAGCAACAGATAAAAACCAATCACCGTCGGCGGCAGCACCAGGGGCAGGGCAACAATCGCCCCGACCGGGCCGCGCAACCAGGAGCGAGTGCGCGACAGCCATAACGCAATCGGAGTGCCGACGACCAGCAGGATGATGGTCGTCAGGGACGCCAGTTTCAGGGTCAGCCAGATGGCGGAAAAATCGGCACTCGATAGCGACATTTAGATTTCGTAACCGTAGGACTTGATGACAGCGGCCGCTTTCGGCCCCTTGAGGTAGTCAACCAGTGCCTTGGCGGCCGGGTTGTCCTTGCCCTTGTTGAGAATCACCGCGTCTTGTTTGATCGGGTCGTGCAGGCTGGCGGGAACGATCCAGGCCGAACCGCTGGTGATCTTGCCGTCCTTGTAGACCTGCGACAGGGCGACAAAACCCAGCTCGGCGTTGCCAGTAGAGACGAACTGGTAAGCCTGGGTGATGTTCTGGCCTTCAACGATCTTGTTCTTGACCTTGTCGGTCAGACCCTCCTTGGCCAGTACCTGGGTCGCCGCCAGGCCATAAGGCGCGGCTTTCGGGTTGGCGATGGACAGGTGCTGGTACTCGTTCTTTTTCAGCACATCGCCCTTGGCATCGACGTAGCCTTCCTTGGCCGACCACAGCGCCAGGGTACCGACCGCGTAGGTGAAGCGCGAACCCTTGACGATGTCGCCTTCGGCTTCAAGTTTTTTCGGGGTGCTGTCGTCTGCCGAGAGGAACACTTCGAACGGCGCGCCGTTTTTGATCTGGGTGTAGAACTGTCCGGTAGCGCCAAAGGATGCGACCAGTTTATGCCCGGTGACCTTTTCGAAATCAGCGGCGATGGCCTGGATGGGCGCGGTGAAGTTGGCGGCGACAGCCACCTGGACTTCGTCCGCCTGGGCTGAACCGAAGGCGAATACGGCGAGAAGGCTCGCCAGGCAGGTCGGGGCAAAACGTGAGGCACGAATGGTCATGAAACGGCTCCGTTAAAGGCAATTGCAGAAGGTTAATCGTTATGTACAAAAATATATAGCGAATTGCCTTTGAACGGAATCTGTCGCCGCGAAATTGTATACAATTTTAACGAAAGTGCTGCTCAGGGGCGACCTAGCAGTCTCGCTAATCCTTCATCAGCCAGCTTTCGAGTCAGTGCCTCGCTGGTCAAATCGACGCCGAGGGTAAATGCCTGGCCGGCCCAGAGGTTGCTGAAGTCCGCTTCACCTTTGGCCCGCAACGGCATCAGCGCGCCACCGGCAAGGGGGAAGGCCGGGGCCTTGGCGCTCATGGGCCCCAGCTCACGCATCACCCGATTGAGGATGCCCCGGGCCGGGCGACCGGTGAACACGTTGGTGACGGCGGTCTCGCTTTCCCGGGCGGTGCGCAAGGCTTGGTGATGGGACGGACTGACCTTGGCCTCTGGGGTGAACAGGTACGCCGTACCTACCTGTACCGCCGAAGCCCCGAGCATGAAGGCGGCGGCGACGCCTCGTGCGTCAGCGATGCCGCCAGCGGCAATCACCGGCACTTTCACCGCATCGACGACTTGGGGCACCAGGGCGAAAGTCCCCACCTGACTGCTCAGGTCATCACTGAGAAACATCCCGCGATGGCCTCCGGCCTCGTAGCCCATGGCAATGATTGCATCGCAACCGTGTTGCTCAAGCCACACGGCTTCTGCGACGGTGGTGGCCGAGGACAGCACTTTCGCACCGGTGGCCTTGACTCGGTCGAGCAGGGATTTTTCCGGTAGGCCAAAGTGAAAACTCACTACTTCAGGGCGAAACGCTTCGACCACTTCGCAGGCCGCATTATCGAACGGCGCCCGGTTGGACACCGGCGTCGGCGCATCGAAGTCGGCGCCGAGTTCCTGGTAGTAGGGTTGCAGCAGGTTTTTCCAGTCCTGTGCGCGTTGCTCATCCGGAGCTGGAGGCTGATGACAGAAGAAGTTGACGTTGATCGGGCGCTGGGTGTGTTGGCGGATGGTTTTGAGTTCTTCGCGCAGTTGATCCGTGCTGAGCATCGCTGCTGGCATCGAGCCCAGCCCGCCGGCATTGCAGGTGGCAATCACCATGGACGAGTTGGTGGCACCGGCCATCGGCCCCTGAATGATCGGCAGCTCGATCCCTAGCAGGTCAAGAATGCGGGTATCTGGCCATTGCTTCATGTGCTGTGTTCTCCGACGTTGAATCCGGGCAGGGACGGTAGAACAGGATTTGTAACGCAACGACTGGCGCAAGGCCAGTCGTCATTTCAGCGGCTGAGGCTATTTCAGCGTCGGTGGAAGCCGCCACCCCCACCCCCGAAGGAGCGATTCATAAACCCGGAAGAGTCGTGAAAATTGTTGAAGCGATCATTACCGAAGGAGCGCGCATCGTATTCCCGGTTGAGATTCTGGACCTGGGCAGTGTTGGCCGAATCGAGATGGGTTGCACCGCCCTGGACCATTGATTGCCAGCCGTTATCGGTCCTCTTGTAAACGTTGCCATCATGGCCGGCGTACACATTGTCGCCGACATGCGCCATGCCGCCGTTGCGATCATGGATACCACCGTACTGGGTGGTGTTGCCGGTATTGGGGTTGTAGACGGCACCGCGATTGGCGGAGACCTGGGTGCCAGTGCGAACATTGCCAGCCGTCACATGCTGGCCGGCAATGGCCCCGCCGTTGGGGCCGACGGCGACACCGCTGCGGCCAGCGGCATAGTTGCCGGTGTAGACGTTATGTACCGCGCCACGCTGGCCTGCCGCGGCGATGCCAGTGCGCGAGTTGTAGGAGGCGCCGACCTGGCCGGCCCAGCGATTGCCGGTCCAGGCGTTGTAACCGCCGCCGTAGCGGCTGACCGAAGCCCGATCGCCCCACTGGCGGTAGATGTTGCCGGTCGTGCCGGCCCAGCCACCGGGGCCCCAGGCGACGGCGCCGCCATGATAGCCGTAAGCGGCCCCGCCCCAAGGCATGGGCGCAGGGTACAGATGCGGCCCCCAGGCATAACCCCAGCCGTAATTGCCCCACCACGGATAGGCACCCCAGCCCCAACCCACGGCGACCGTACTGCCGCCCCAACTCCAGCCGAAACCGAAGCCGAAGGTCCAGCCCGTCCAGGGTGTATAGCGAATCGCCACGCCAAAGCCATAGGTCACCGGCGGGCCGTACCAGACACTGCCTACCCACGGCGTATAGGGATAACCGGTGCCATACACCACGACACCGCTGTCCGGGTCCAGCGTCGAACCTTGATACCCCGGCGTGTAACCGACGACGACCGTATCGCCACTGGCTTCGTAGACTTTCACGTAAGTGACGTAGTGCATCGGTGAACTGGGCGGAATCGAATAGATCACCGCCGGCACCGAAGAGGCGACCGTCCAGGGGCCTTGCACTGACGTGGCCACGAACCAGACACCGTTCTCCACCGCGTACCAGCTTTGTGCATCGACCATGATGATCGGCATCGGGCTGTTGACCACGTATTGCAGGGGCGTGCCTTTGATGGCCTTGAGTTGCGGCTCGCCGTCAAAAGTCGGCTTGCTCATTTTCACCTGGCTTTTCTTGATCGCCGAGGTCTGCGGAATGGTCGCTGCAATGGCCGCTTCCTTGGCTTGCGGCGTGCCGGCCACCGAGGCTTTTACGTTTTCCTTGGGGCTGTCATCGGGAATGTTGGCGAAGTCTGCCGGCAACTTGTCCGCACCCACAAAGGTCCAGGGGCCTTTCATGTCACCGGCGCGGAACCAGCGCCCCGAGATCAGCACGTAGCTGTCCTGGTCACCGATCTCCTTGAAAATATGCCCGGTGGTGTTGGTCACATACAGGAGCTTCGTGTTCTGGATCGGCTGCCATTGCGGCGGGCCGTCAGTGACGATCAGTTCGGTCGGCACCGTGGCGATATGGATTTGCGGAATCGGCGGCTTGGCCAACGTCGGTATCTTGTCCTTCGGATCGCTCTGGCCCGTCAGCAGGTCAACCTGGCGGCCCTGGATCGCAGCTTTCTTGGCTTTCTCCAGTTGGGCTGAAGGCGGGTGCAGTGGCGCATACTGCCCGCCCAGGTTGTCCGCCACCATCCAGCCATCGAACACGTGCAGGTAATGTTTGCCCTGCGCATCCTTGAGCAGCAGCGGCCGGGTGTTGATCACCCGCTGCAGTGAGGTGCCATCAACGGGGCGATAGGCCGGTTCACCATCGATGTACACCAGCAGCGCGGGTACCTCGGACGAAATAATGGTCGGCGGGGTATTTTCCAGCGGTTCGCTGCCGGACTGTTGCTCGGCGGCGATGACGCCGAGCGCGGCTTCGAGTTGGTCGAGGGAAATGCTTTTCGTGCGGTTCTCGGCGTCTTGCTTCAACGCCGCGACCCAGCTGTCAGCCTTGGTTGCGCTCTCGGGAAAATCGGCCTTGGTGATGGTGTACTGGTCGAGCGCCACCCAGCGGGTGGCCTTGTCGACCAGCGTGTGGGCGCTGAACTGCACGATGCCGTAGGTGGATTTGCCATCGGTGCCCGTGGCCTCCACGGCAGCCCGCGCGTTCAGGGTGTAGCCGTCCCAACTGTCCAGTTGCGGTTGGTAGATGGTCAATTTGGTGTCACCGGCAGCCAGCACCTGTGGCCAACTGGGGGAGGCGGTCGCCTGATTCGCGGGAGGTTGGGCGGGTTGCTCCGGTGCTGCCTGAGCGCCGCTGAGCGGAACCAGGCAGAGCATCAGCAAAACGCTGAATAAACGCAGTTGAGGCATTGTCAGCTCCATCGACAAGACAGTTTGTTGCGGCATTTCAAGGTTGCGAAAAGCATAGCCGCCGTCAATGAAAACGCCCGACGGTTTGCCTGATTGGCTTAAAGTCGGGTGCGGCAATCCGTTGCCATGTGCTATTTCAATTGCACTACCACCAGACCGATTCCATTGAGAGGCCGTAATGTTCAAAGGCATTTTGATCGACAAAGACGACAGCGGTTACCGGGCCACACTGCAAGAGATCCAGGACGATCAGTTACCCGAGGGCGATGTCACGGTGCGTGTTGCCTACAGCACGCTGAATTTCAAGGATGGTCTGGCGATCACCGGCAGCAGTCCGGTGGTGCGCAAATTCCCGATGGTGCCAGGCATTGATCTGGCCGGTGTCGTCGAAGTCAGCGGCCATCCGGACTACAAGGTCGGTGACCAGGTCTTGCTCAATGGCTGGGGTGTGGGTGAAGGGCATTGGGGGGGATTGGCGCAGAAGGCGCGCCTGAACGGTGACTGGCTGATTCCGCTGCCCAAGGCGTTTAGCGCAGCCCAGGCAATGGCCATCGGTACGGCAGGCTACACGGCGATGCTGTGCATCCTGGCGCTGGAGCACAACGGCGTGACGCCCGGGCAGGGCGACATTCTGGTGACCGGCGCCAATGGTGGCGTCGGCAGTTTCGCCATCGCCTTGCTGAGCAGGCTCGGCTACCGGGTGGTCGCGTCCACCGGACGCACCTCGGAGCACGACTACCTGAAACAACTGGGCGCCGGCGAAATCATCGATCGCGCCACCTTGTCCGAACCGGGCAAGCCGTTGGCCAAGGAGCGCTGGGCGGCCGTCATCGACTCGGTCGGTAGCCACACCCTGGCCAACGCATGCGCCAGCACCAAGGCCAATGGCACCGTCGCGGCCTGCGGCTTGGCCCAGGGCATGGACTTTCCAGCATCCGTTGCACCGTTCATCTTGCGCGGCGTGACCCTGGCCGGCATCAACAGCGTGACTCAGCCCAAAGCCAAACGCGTGGAGGCCTGGAATCGCCTGGCCCGGGATCTGGACTTCAACCTGTTGCCGCTGATCAGTCACGAAATCGGCTTGAGCGAAGCCATCGAAGCCGCGCCGCGCTTGCTGGCCGGGCAGTTGCGCGGGCGCGTGGTGGTGGATGTGAATCGCTGATCACTGCGACTCGCGTTCCAGCAACTGCCGTTTGCGCTCGACACCCCAGCGATAGCCCGACAGATTGCCATCGCTGCGCACCACGCGATGGCAAGGGATCGCCACCGCCAGGCTGTTCGCACCGCAGGCCTGGGCCACGGCGCGAACGGCTTTTGGTTGGCCGATACGCTGGGCGACATCGGCGTAGCTGGCAGTACTGCCAACGGGAATCTCCCGCAGCGCTTGCCAGACACGCTCCTGAAACGCCGTTCCGCGTACGTCCAGAGGCAAATCAAGGCCAATGGCCGGCGCCTCGATAAAGCCGACGACCCTGGCAATCAATTGCTCGAATTCATGATCGGCACCTATCAGGTTGGCGCGGCGGAATTTGTCTTGCAGATCACAGACCAGTTGATGCGGATCATCGCCCAGCAAGATCGCGCAGACCCCGCGCTCACTCTGCGCCACCAGAATCGCGCCCAGCGAACACTGGCCGACGGCAAAACGAATGTCGTTGTTTTGACCGGCGGCGCGGTAGTCCCCGGGTTTCATTCCCAGCAGTTGGTCTGCCGCTTCATAAAACCGGCTGTTGGAGTTGAAGCCGGCGTCATACAGGGCATCGGTCACCGAGCCGCCGTCCGCCAGTCGCTCGCGTACCTTGCGTGAACGATGAGCATCGGCGTAGCCCTTGGGCGTCAGGCCGGTGACGGCTTTGAACACGCGATGGAAGTGGAAGCTGCTCAGGCCCGCTTTCTCGGCCAATTCGCCCAAGGCGGGTAGCGTTTCGGCGGTTTCGATCTGGCGGCACGCGGCGGCCACGGTGGCGGCATGTTGCGCGGCGAGTTCGCTCTGATCCTTTGTCGCGCGTTTGCTCGGACGATAACCCGCGGCCCGGGCCTGTTCGGCGCTATCGAAGAATTCGACATTGTGGGGTTTGGGCAAGCGCGCGAGGCTGCTGGGATTACAGTAAATGCCAGTGGTCTTCACGGCATAGACAAACTGCCCGTCAGCCTTGGGATCGCGCGCGACCACGGCGGCCCAGCGCGGATCGTTTTCGATGGTGATCTTGGTCGATTGGGTTGTCATGGCGTCGCGTCCGTTGAGGGGTTGCCTGCACATTAACCATGGGGCAATTCCCACACACTCCGGTGCTTGCGGTCAAACTCGAAGTCTTTATCCGGCGGTACGGAAGGTGAAGTTGATGCGTTGCTCGCCCAGCTTCGGATGATGGCCGTCCTTGATCGGCAACACGCCGTGATAACGCAGGCGATCCACGCCACCCCAGACCACGATGTCACCATGGAACAGGGGAACGCGCTGATTTTTGTCGCTACGTGCAAAGCCGCCGAACAGGAACATCGCCGGCAACCCCAGGGATACCGAAACGATGGGGGCGTCGTAGGAATGTTCGTCCTTATCCTGATGCAATGACATTTTTGCCCCGGGGATGTAGCGGTTGATCAGGCAGGAATCGGGTGCAAAATCGGCGAAACCCGCTGCCTGCGCCGCTGCTTGTGCCAGTTGGAAAAACACCTCGGGCATCATTGGCCAGGGCTGACCGGTCTGTGGATCGTCGCGGGTGTACCGATAACCACTGCGGTCCGTGGTCCAGCCGAATTCGCCACAACTGCTCAGGGCGACCGACATGGTGAAACCGCCGGGTGTGACCATCTGCCGAAACGGCGCGGCCACCAGCACCGCCTCCAGGGCAGGCAGCAAGCGTTCCAGCCAGGGCAGGGCGAAGCCTCTGAGTACGTAGGACTGTTCGCCAATCTGCTCGCGCCTGGGCTGTTGCTCGGGCTCTGCATTTGCAAACAGATCGAAAGTCAGCGGATTCATGGGTTCATGACGCATCGTGAAAGATGATTCCAAGGGTATGCCGTTTGCCGCTGTGCAGGCGACTCACGCCGTGACGCAGGGTCACTCGGTAGTAACCGCGAGTCCCTTTGACCGGCCGCTGGTTGACGGCAAAGATCAGGCCGTCACCTTTCTTCAGGCCGATGACCATCGGGCGTGACTGCATTCGAGGGCGCTGTTCAGTCAGGACAAATTCGCCGCCGGTGAAGTCTTGATCCGGGTCTGACAGCAGGATCGCCACTTGCAGCGGGAAAACGTGCTCACCGTATAGATCCTGATGCAAACAGTTGTAGTCCTGCGGACCATATTGCAGCAACAAGGGGGTCGGACGGTTCTGACCAGCGGCATGACAGCGTTCGAGGAAGGCTGGAAGGGTTTCAGGAAAGCGGGTCGGCAAGCCCATCTGTTCATGCCAGCGATTGGCGATGGGCACCAGTCGTGGGTAGAGCGCGCCGCGCAAGCGGGCCACAAGTTCCGGCAACGGGTAGCTGAAATACTTGTACTCGCCTCGGCCGAACCCGTGGCGAGCCATCACCACGTGGGAGCGAAACAGCTCGGTTCGAGGGTACAAGGCGCTGACTCGCCCGCAAGCCTTGTGGCTCAACAGTGAAGGGATGACGGCGTAACCGTCCTGATCAAGTTGCTGCTCCAGCCGGGGCCAGTCCAGCCTGTCCAGATATTGCTCGCTCATTGCCGGGCCTCTTGTTGTTGAGGTGGCCAGTCTGCAAGGCAAGGATGAAGCTGGCACTCCGGTGCTTGCGGTCGAACTGCGAGTGGGAGCCGACGTCCATTGTCGCTCCGGATCGTGTTACAGCGCTTTGCTGACGCTGATTTCGCTGATGACGTCGTCCTGTCCATGAATGGCATCCAGAGCCGCCTTGGCTTCTTCCGGGGTGCCGTTTTCAAGCTGGGCAAACTCGAAGCGGCGCTCACCGTTGAGTTTGTATTTGATGACGTACTTGGTCGTTTGGGCCACGGTTGTATCTGCCTGTCTTGTGTTTCGGGTTCGCTGATCAGCTCAGTTTCGTGCTGGAACGGCGAATGATTTTGATCGAGTGCGTCAGGGTGGGTTTGCGCGTCACGCTGATAGCGCGGCGGTTGACGGTGTCGATCGTGATGTTCCAGAAGCCGGTGCTAGGGGCCGTGATGCGGGCCGGAAACGTGTCGAATGCACCGCCGTGATAGGTGTGACGACCGCCATTCTTGAAGCTGCGGAAGTTGGCGTCGTTCATCAAGCGGATGTTGCACATTTGGGAGCATTGAATGACGACAATGTCGTCTTCATTGAGGTGCTCGCGCTGATGGATAAATTTCATGAGGCGCCTCCAGAAGGGCTTTTTCTACAAAATCAAAACGATAGCATGGGCGATTGGCGCAGTTTATCAGCCCGAACGCCTTATTATCCGGCCGCTTTGACAATTAAAAACGCTTATTTCACGTTTGATGAGCGATAAAGCAGTTTGTCTCGGAGAAAAATCGCAATTGCGCTGTCCGAGGGTCTTTATCGGAGGTTTGGTATGAAGTGGGGTTTGTGGTGGTTGCCGATGGCATTGACGATCAGTGGTTGTGCGAACGTCTCGGACATCGACAAGTCCTTGCCGACGATGAACGTGATTTCTGGCAAGAAGCCCCATGAATACGCACAATGCCTGAGCGAAAAACTGGCTGAGAGCCGTGGCGCCTTGCAGATCCAGCCGCACAAGGATGGCTTACGCGTGATCGTGCCTCTCAAGTTTTCCGCGGGGCCGTCTGCGGTGTTTGACATTGAGGAACGCTCTGGCGGCAGCAGCATCAAGCTGCACGAGAGCATGTCCAATGTCCCGGTGCGGCCAAAGGACGTACAGAATGCTGCCAACGAGTGCATTTCCGGCTGATAGACTATCGACCATCAGCACCGATGCCGCCAAAGCCCTGCTTTGGCGGCATCGTTATTTCTGGAGTCGAACATGAAGCGAGAGCAGGTCCGGGAGCGCCATGCAGAGGGTTTAATCTCTGCCACCCATGTGATTCAGAATCCGGCGGAGCTGGGGGAATGGATCGTGTTTTTCAAGAAAAGTGCCGGGCGCAGCTATTTCCTGGTGGATGATAACGATGAGGTCGAGTCTTTCAGCCGCCTTGATGATCTGATCGATACCGTGCGCGGGCTCGGAATCAAATTCGCCGAAATCCATATGTAGGGCGCGGCGCCTTACTTGCAGATCACTACGACGTTGCGGCTCTTGTAGTTGCCGACGTCGGCGCCGAGAGTCTTTTCGCTCTCCTTGAGCGAGGGGGTGCCATCGGTTCCGACGATCTTGTAGCCGCTGCCTGCACAGGACGCATCGGCCTTTTCGTAGCACGCAGCCCAGGAATTGGCTTCCCCGGAGCAGTCAATCGATAGACCTTGCTCTCCGTTACCCAGGTAGGTTTCTTCCGACGTTGCGCAGCCGCTCAGGGCCAATACCGCTAGCAAAGGCAAAATTTTGTTCATGGCTTGATCATCATCAGGGGGGGCTAAGGCTGAGACAGCGTCGCAGGCAAAAGGTTATAGCCAAACGCCACGTTATTGCATGCATTCATAAAAAAGCCCTGCGCAATGGCAGGGCTTTTCGCATCGGGCGTCGATCAGCTCTTGTCCTTGCCGCGGCGCTTGGGTTCCGGGTGCTCAAGCTCCAGCACCGAGGCCACTTCGATTGCCAAGGCTTCGGAAGGGAAAGGTCCGGCGATATTTTCACCGGCGACACTGGCCACCCACCATTGACCGTCTTTCTCCTGATTGATCAGGAATCCGTTGACGCTTTTTACTGCCGACATCTATTTGCCTCGTTGTCTGGTTCAATCGCGCCATGATACCGCCAAACGCACTCAACGGGTGTCGATGGGCGTATGGTGGTTCGTTCCGGACGGTCAAGCCGTGCAATTGCGCAAGTCTCTGCTATGCATAAGGGCTCGCGCAGTGACCTGCGCACTCCCGCAGGGAACTATCGGCAAGTTTATTTCTCTATGTTGGCATCGGTTAGCCGGCGCGGGGGCATTGTAAGGTGCACGCCGCCTGATTAGACTGCGCCGAAACTCGTACACGCACAGCCCTTACAAGGACTTATATGATCAAGAAATGCTTGTTCCCAGCAGCCGGTTACGGTACTCGCTTCCTGCCAGCGACTAAAGCCATGCCCAAAGAAATGCTGCCGGTGGTGAACAAGCCACTGATCCAGTACGGCGTTGAAGAAGCACTGGACGCTGGCTTGAACGAAATCTCCATCGTCACCGGTCGCGGCAAGCGCGCCCTGGAAGACCACTTCGACATCAGCTACGAGCTGGAAAACCAGATCAAGGGCACCGACAAGGAGAAATACCTGGTCGGCATCCGCCGCCTGTTGGATGAGTGCTCGTTCTCCTACACTCGCCAGACTGAAATGAAAGGTTTGGGTCATGCGATCCTGACCGGCCGTCCACTGATCGGCGACGAGCCGTTCGCCGTGGTGTTGGCGGATGACCTGTGCGTCAACCTGGAAGGTGACGGCGTACTGAAGCAGATGGTCAAGCTGTACAAGCAGTATCGCTGCACCATCGTCGCGATCATGGAAGTCGACCCGCAAGAAACCAGCAAGTACGGTGTGATTGCCGGCGACCTGATTGGTGACGACCTGTACCGCGTGCGCAACATGGTCGAGAAGCCAAAGCCGGAAGATGCCCCGTCGAACCTGGCGATCATCGGTCGTTACATCATGACGCCGGACATCTTCAGCCTGATCGAACAAACCGAGCCAGGCAAAGGTGGCGAGATCCAGATCACTGACGCCCTGATGAAGCAGGCGCAGGATGGTTGCGTGATTGCCTACAAGTTCAAGGGCAAGCGTTTCGACTGCGGTGGCGCTGAAGGCTACATCGACGCGACCAACTTCTGCTTCGAGAACTTCTACAAGACGGGCAAGGCGTACTGATCGCTTTCGACCTGACTGTATTGAAAAGCCACCTTCGGGTGGCTTTTTTATTTTCAGGCCCCATATCGACTGCAGCGCTTGCCCAACAAATGTCTGCAGGTATGCTGGTCACCTGCCGAGGAGATTGAAAATGGCCTACGATTTTGACCTATATGTGATTGGTGCCGGTTCCGGCGGTGTGCGGGCTGCGCGGTTTGCCGCCGGGTTTGGCGCGAAAGTGGCCGTGGCCGAGAGCCGCTACCTGGGCGGGACCTGTGTGAACGTCGGCTGCGTGCCGAAAAAATTGCTGGTCTATGGTGCGCACTTCGCCGAAGACTTCGAGCAGGCTTCCGGTTTTGGCTGGGGTCTGGATGAGGCTCAGTTCGACTGGGCGACTTTGATCGCCAACAAGGACCGCGAGATCAATCGCCTCAATGGCATTTATCGCAACCTGCTGGTCAACAGCGGCGTGACCTTGCATGAAGGTCACGCGAAGATCGTCGACCCACATCGGGTCGAGATCAATGGCGAGCACTTTACCGCCAGAAATATCCTGATCGCTACCGGCGGCTGGCCGCAGATTCCGGAGATTCCGGGGCACGAGCATGCCATCAGTTCCAACCAGGCGTTCTTCCTCAAAGAGCTGCCCAAGCGGGTGTTGGTGGTGGGCGGTGGTTACATTGCGGTCGAGTTCGCCGGGATCTTCCACGGCTTGGGTGCCAAGACCACTCTGCTGTATCGCGGCGAATTGTTCCTGCGCGGCTTCGACGGTTCCGTGCGCAAGCATTTGCAGGAAGAGTTGACCAAGCGCGGCATGGACCTGCAATTCAATGCGGACATCGAGCGCATCGACAAACAGGCCGATGGCAGCCTGAAAGTCACGCTCAAGGATGGTCGCCAGCTGGAAACCGATTGCGTGTTCTACGCCACGGGTCGTCGTCCGATGCTGGACAATCTCGGGCTGGAAAACACTGGGGTCAAACTCGACAGGAAAGGCTTTGTCGAGGTCGACGAGCTGTATCAAACCGCTGAGCCGTCGATCCTGGCGCTGGGCGATGTGATCGGCCGTGTTCAGCTGACTCCGGTGGCCCTGGCTGAAGGCATGGCGGTGGCACGGCGCCTGTTCAAGCCAGAGCAGTATCGTCCGGTGGATTACAAGATGATCCCGACGGCGGTGTTCAGCCTGCCGAACATCGGCACCGTCGGTTTGACCGAGGAAGAGGCTCGCGAAGCCGGCCACGAGGTGCAGATCTTCGAAAGCCGCTTCCGGCCGATGAAGCTGACCCTGACCGAATGCCAGGAGCGTACGCTGATGAAGCTGGTGGTAGACGCCAGGACCGAGAAGGTCCTGGGTTGCCACATGGTCGGCCCGGAAGCCGGTGAAATCGTCCAGGGCCTGGCGATTGCCTTGAAGGCCGGCGCCACCAAGCGCGACTTCGACGAAACCATCGGCGTGCACCCGACGGCCGCCGAAGAGTTCGTCACCATGCGTACGCCGGTCGCCGGTTAATCGTCCTTCGCTGCGTCTGCCGCTGCCGCTGCCGCAAGGGTCGCGGCCAGACGTACGCGTTCTTCCAGATCCGTCCGGGTCTTGGCCAAATCCATTTCCAGTGACCTGCTGAGCTGCGACTGTTCATCGACGTTCTGTTTGAGTGCCTGGCTTTCCAGCAGGGCGACGCGCAGGCGTTCCTGGAGGAGGGTGCGCTCGCCGTCGACGCGAGTGGTCTGTTCCAACAACTGATCCTGGCGGGTATTGCTTTGCTTGAGCTGTTCTTGCAGCAGGCTCAGCTCGCGCAGCGTGCCGCGGTTTTCAGTCAGCAAGCGTTCATTGTCACGGTGCAACTGGGTGATTTCATCCTGGCGTACCAGTGCGCTTTGTTGTGCCTGGCGCAGTTCCATCTGTAGTTGTTGCACCTGGCCTTCATGGCGACTCATTTCCTGTTCGCGCTGTTCCTTGACCGCATTGCGGTAGTGCTCCAGCGCGTCGCGAGTGTGCAGGTGTTTTTCCTCAAGGGAGCGGATCTGCTCGTCCTTGTCTTTCAAGCGCAGTTCGAAATCGGCCAGCGCCTGGTTCAGCCCGGCGTTGCGGGTTTGCTCCGTTTGCAGAATGGCGCGGGTTTCTTGCAGGGCCTCGGATTCCTGGGTCAGCGCCAGGCTTTGAAATTCGTATTGCTGGTGCAGTTCGCTGTTGGCCTCTTGCGCTTTGCCGAGCTGGTTATCCAGCGCCTTGCGTTGTTCTTCGTACTGCGCGCGCGCCTGGTCGATGGGTTCCTGCGCCTGCTCCTTGAGTCGTTGTGCGAGTCGCGCCACCAGCGCCATCAGTTCGTCGTCAATCGGTTCCGCCGGTGCCTCGACAGGTTCGACCCTGTTATCCAGCTCCTTGAGGTAGCGATGGATCGTGGTTTTCGAGCCGGTATTGCCCATCTCGATGCGTACGGCATCGATGCTGGGGTTTTCGCCGCGGGCGAGGATCGCCAACCGAGCGGCTTGAACCACCGCTTTATTTACACCGCCGCGTGCCATGAGATCTCCCGGGTTTTGATGATGTGGTACGTACCACGTAAATACACATTGTACCATTCAATCTATAAAGTTAAATACTGAATGCTGTTAACACGGGATATACTGGTATTACCCCGTGTGATGCACCCAATACCGGTTTTTGACCCGTCAAAGCGGTATGAATTCAAGAGTTGACCCCATGACTGAGCTGGATCGTTACCTGCAAGCAGCGACTCGCGACAACACCCGTCGCAGCTATCGCGCAGCCATCGAACACTTCGAAGTCACGTGGGGCGGTTTTCTGCCGGCCACCGGCGACAGCGTGGCGCGCTATCTGGTAGCCCATGCCGGGGTGTTGTCGATCAATACGCTGAAACTGCGTTTGTCGGCATTGGCGCAGTGGCACAACAGCCAGGGTTTTGCCGACCCCACCAAGGCACCGGTAGTGCGCAAGGTGTTCAAGGGCATTCGCGCGCTGCACCCGGCCCAGGAAAAACAAGCCGAACCCTTGCAGCTTCAGCATCTGGAACAGGTGGTCAGTTGTCTGGAGCAAGAAGTGCAAACCGCCAGGGCCGCAGGCGACCGACCGGGTTTACTGCGGGCCAGGCGCGACATGGCCTTGATCCTGCTGGGCTTCTGGCGCGGCTTTCGCAGTGATGAGTTGTGCCGGCTTCAGGTGGAACACGTGCAGGCCAGCGCCGGTTCCGGCATCAGTCTCTATCTGCCGCGCAGCAAGAGTGATCGCGACAACCTCGGCAAGACCTATCAAACGCCGGCCTTGCAACGTTTGTGTCCGGTTCAGGCTTATATCGACTGGATTACCGAGGCGGCACTGGTGCGGGGGCCGGTGTTCCGTGGCATCGACCGCTGGGGGCATCTGGGCGAGGAGGGATTGCACGCCAACAGTGTGATTCCGTTATTGCGTCAGGCGTTGGCCCGAGCAGGTATCGCCGGCGAGCTTTACACCAGTCATTCCTTGCGTCGCGGCTTTGCCACTTGGGCGCATCAGAGTGGCTGGGATCTGAAGTCGCTGATGAGCTATGTAGGCTGGAAAGACATGAAGTCAGCCATGCGTTACATCGAAGCCAGTCCGTTCCTCGGCATGGCGCGTATCACCGAAAAGCCCGTGTCACCCTAGATACCGTTTTCTTCTATTAATACAGCTGGCTAATAGCGAAAGCCAATCAGCAGCATCAGGTTTGCCAATGAGCCAACCGTCCGTCGAGTGGGTAAAGTTCTCTCCATCAACTTCTTAACCCCTGACGGAGAGTCAACGATGCCTATCATCAACAGCCAAGTTAAACCGTTCAAAGCTGACGCATTCAAAAATGGCGACTTCGTAAAAGTCTCGGACGCTGACCTGAAAGGCAAGTGGTCTGTGGTGTTCTTCTACCCGGCCGACTTCACCTTCGTCTGCCCGACCGAGCTGGAAGACCTGGCCGACAATTACGACGCGTTCCAGAAGCTGGGCGTCGAGATCTACAGCGTTTCCACCGACACCCACTTTGCCCACGCTGCCTGGCACAACACTTCGCCAGCCATCGGCAAGATCCAGTACACCATGATCGGCGACCCGACCCACGCCATCTCCCGCAACTTCGACGTGCTGATCGAAGAAGCTGGTCTGGCTGACCGTGGCACCTTCGTGATCAACCCTGAAGGCCAGATCAAGATCGTTGAACTGAACGACGGCGGTGTAGGCCGTGACGCTTCTGAACTGCTGCGCAAAATCAAGGCTGCCCAGTACGTCGCTGCTCACCCAGGCCAGGTTTGCCCAGCCAAGTGGAAAGAAGGCGAGGCCACTCTGGCGCCGTCCCTGGACCTGGTCGGCAAGATCTAAGTCTGTGATCGCACCATCAGGGCGGAACTCCGCACCTACTTAGTAAGCTGCACCGCCCAATAAAAACGCCCGGGCGAGATTCGCTCGGGCGTTTTTTTATGCCTGCTTTATATGAAACAGCAAAAAGGAAATCGCCCGTATGTTGGACACCAATCTTAAAGCCCAGTTGAAATCGTACCTGGAACGGGTCACCCAGCCGATCGAGATCGTTGCTTCCCTCGACGACGGTGCGAAATCCCAGGAAATGCTCGAACTGTTGAAAGACGTTGCCAGTCTTTCCACCCAGATTACCTTGCTCGACAACGGCGATGATGCCCGCAAGCCGTCGTTCTCGATCAATCGCCCGGGAGCCGACATCAGCCTGCGTTTCGCCGGCATCCCGATGGGCCACGAATTCACGTCCTTGGTGCTGGCCTTGCTGCAAGTCGGCGGTCACCCGTCCAAAGCCAGTGCCGAAGTGATCGAACAGATCCGCTCGCTCAAAGGCGAGTTCAACTTCGAGACTTACTTCTCGCTGTCCTGCCAGAACTGCCCGGATGTGGTCCAGGCGCTGAACCTGATGGCGGTACTGAACCCGAACATTCGCCACGTCGCCATCGACGGTGCGCTGTTCCAGGCCGAAGTCGATGAGCGCCAGATCATGGCGGTCCCAAGCATCTACCTCAACGGCGTGAACTTTGGTCAGGGCCGCATGGGTCTGGAAGAAATCCTCGCCAAAATCGACACCAGCGGTATCGAGCGCCAGGCCGAGAAGATCAGCGCCAAGCAAGCCTTTGATGTGTTGGTGGTCGGCGGTGGGCCAGCCGGTGCTTCGGCGGCGATCTATGCGGCTCGCAAAGGTATTCGCACCGGCGTCGCGGCAGAGCGTTTTGGTGGGCAGGTGCTGGACACCATGGCCATCGAGAACTTCATTTCCGTGCAGGAAACCGAAGGTCCGAAACTGGCCGTGGCGCTGGAAGAGCACGTTAAGCAGTACGACGTAGATATCATGAATCTGCAACGCGCAGACAAATTGATCACTGGCAAAGAAGGTGAGTTGCACGAAGTCCACTTTGCCAGCGGCGCGAAGCTCAAGGCCAAGACCGTGATCCTCGCAACCGGTGCACGGTGGCGTGAAATGAACGTGCCGGGCGAGCAGCAATACCGCAACAAAGGCGTTGCGTACTGCCCGCACTGCGACGGTCCGTTGTTCAAGGGCAAGCGAGTGGCGGTGATTGGTGGCGGCAACTCTGGCGTCGAAGCGGCCATCGACCTGGCCGGTATCGTGTCCCATGTCACGCTGCTGGAGTTCGATGTGCAGTTGCGTGCCGATGCGGTATTGCAGCGCAAGTTGCACAGCTTGCCGAACGTCACCGTGATCACCAGTGCGCAAACCACTGAAGTCACCGGCGACGGCCAGAAGGTCAACGGCCTGCGCTACAAGGATCGTCAGAGCGACGAGTTGCGCAGTGTGGAACTGGAAGGGATCTTTGTGCAGATCGGTCTGCTGCCCAACACCGATTGGCTCAAAGGCACCATCGAGTTGTCGCCCCGTGGCGAGATCATCGTTGACGCTCGGGGTGAAACGTCGGTACCGGGTGTGTTCGCTGCGGGCGATGTGACCACCGTGCCGTACAAGCAGATCGTGATCGCGGTGGGCGAGGGCGCCAAGGCTTCGCTGAGCGCTTTCGATCACTTGATCCGGACTTCCGCCCCGGCATAAACCCTGGCGCTGAAAACAAAAAAAACCATGATTGATCATGGGTTTTTTTGTGTCTTGCACATTACCAATGTGGGAGCGGCGGTGCGGCGATCCGACTTGCTCGCGAAGGCGTAGTGTCAGTCACCTCAATGTCGAATGATACGACGCCTTCGCGAGCAAGCCCGCTCCCACAGGGGATGTGTGGTGGATGTTAGAGCGGTGCCGGCTGAATGATCTCGACCCAGTAGGCGTCCGGGTCCTTGATGAACGCCAGGCTCTTCATGCGGCCATCGCTCAAGCGTTTCTGGAAATCGCAGCCCAGTGCTTCAAAGCGTTCGCAGGCGGCGACGATGTCCGGCACCGAGATGCAGATGTGGCCGAAACCGCGCGGGTCGGTGTTGCCATTGTGGTAGGCAAAGTCCGCATCGTTCTCGGTGCCATGGTTGTGGGTCAACTCCAGAATGCCGGGGATCGATTTCATCCACTCGGTGCGCGCGGCGGCATCGGCCGGGATCTGATTTTTATCAACCAGCGCCAGGAAATACAGGCTGAACTCGGCTTCCGGGAAGTCGCGTTTTTCCACCAGGGTAAAACCCAGAATGCGTGTGTAGAAGTCCAGGGACTTGGTGATGTCCTTGACCCGCAGCATGGTGTGGTTGAAGACAAATTTCTGCGTAGCGGCGTCCGGTTGGGCGGTGACGCCGGGCAAGGTGTTCAATTCGTGCAGGCTCATGGGCCCTCCGGGAAATATGTGGGCTAACGAATGGCGACAATGATACGCAAGGGTTCGGACATCACCAAACCCAAACAGTCGGCTATTGCCTGACAGCCGGCCTGGGCCCAGACTTTACGGCTTGATCCTTGAGTGCCCATTGCAATGATTCGATTCCGTAACGTGCTGTTCATCTTGCTAAGCGTGTTTTCGCTGGCTGGCGTTGCCCGCGCCGATGCGCCAGAAGTGACCTGGCCGGAAGGCTGGCAGGTCGAAGTCGTGCCTGAATCGGCGTCGGGGGTCAGTCGCCAGCGGGCGGTAAAAAATGATCAGAATGGATCGCCGCTCATGGTGATGGAACTGACCATGAGCCCGGTGCAAAGCGATCACCAGGTAAACCTCGAAGGCGTATTGCTGGAGATGCGCAAGTCGGTTCAAAAAGACTTCTTTCAGGGCGGGTATCAAAGTGTCTGCACGCGCATTCATTCGACTACGTTGAGTCGATTGGCCGCGCTGGAAACAACCTGCACCATCACGCAAAACGGCAGGCATGTGCTTTCTCAAACATTGGTGGCCGCGGTGGATGCCGATAAGGCCTATGTTCTTTCCTACGCAGGGCAGGCCGAGGCTTATAAGGCGAGCCAGGATGAAATAGACGCTGCCCGTAACAGCCTGAAACTTTAGTAAGCGACAGTGCTTTTTCGATGCATGAAGAAAATTTTAGATATCCAAATGGATTAAGCACAAAGTTGCTGGCAGTCAGGTAGTTGACGGGTGTCCGCCCCGGGCATTTAGTTAACCCATGAAAAAGCCCTGCATAAGCAGGGCTTTTCTGTCGCCGCGAGAGTTAGCCCCGCAGCCAGGAATCAACGGTGGCTGCACCGTACTGTTCTTTCCAGGCTTTCAGGCCGCGGTGGTTGCCGCCCTTGGTTTCAATCAGCTCGCCGGTGTGCGGGTTCTGATAAACCTTGACCACGCGGGCGCGGCGGGTTTTAGGTGCTGCCTGCTGCAGGCCGGATTTTGCCGGGTTAGGGTCGAGAATGGCGATGATGTCGCGCAGGCTCTTGCCATAGGTTTTCATCAAACCCTGGAGCTTCTCTTCGAATTCGATTTCTTTCTTGAGCCCGGCATCGTTCTTCAGGGATTCCAGCTGCTTGAGCTGTTCTTGAAGAGCCTTTTCGGCTGCACGGAATTCAGCGAGTCTGGACAATATCTTTACTCCAATAGTGTGTTTGGCTGATACCAACCGCAAACAAAGCTATAAGCCAAGAGCCTTGAAGCGACTCGGTGATAGTGGCTCACCTGCCAATTTAGCGCAGGCATGTAAAATTGTAGTAGTTAATTGGCCAAGAGTAAATCCTGTCTTTTTTTTCATGTAACGGCAGTAGTATTTTGATTCAAATTGGTGCGCGTAGTCGTTGTTTTGTCGGTTAAATCCGCTAGTTAATGGTTGCTTAATGCACTAATGAATTCCGCGCCGGGCATGGGTTTGCCGAACAGATAACCTTGCAGGAAGTTGACCTGATGAGCGCTCAGGTAATCACTCTGTTCACGGGTTTCGACACCTTCGGCCACCAGGGCAAGGTCGAGTTTGACCGCCAGTTCGATGATGCTGTCCAGAATGTGGCTGGAGAGTGTGTCGATGCCGATCATGGCGACAAAACTCTGGTCGATTTTCAGAAAATCGACATTGAACTGCCGCAGGTAGCCAAGGCTTGAGTGGCCCGTGCCGAAGTCGTCGATGGCGATTTTCACGCCCAGTTCGCGAAGTTGCTCAAACAATTGCAGGGTGATGACCGTGGGCTCGATCAGTTCGCGCTCGGTCAGTTCCAGTACCAGATGGATCGAGCCTGGTTCAAACGCATCGAGAAACTCGCGGCAATCCTTGATCAGCTCCAGGTCCTGGCAATGGCTGGCGGTGATGTTGATACCAATGTGAAACGGCTTGTTGAATCTGGCGGAGTGCGGCGCGAGCAGGGCGGCGGTTTGTCGCATCAGCGAGCGGGTCATCGGCACGATCAGTCCGCAGTGCTCGGCAAACGGAATGAACAGATCCGGACGCACCAGGCCTTCCTTCGGATGTTTCCAGCGCATCAGCACTTCAGCGCCAGACCAGCTTTTGCTGTCGCCATGCACCACAGGCTGGAAATACGGAATGAACTCTGCAGCTTCCAGTGCCCGTTGCATTTCCTGGGTGGGTGCCGATGAGCGCTTTTGCAGGAAGTGACCAATTGCCCCGGCAATCACACCGAAGAAAATCAGCAGGCTGAACAACGGTGGATATTCGCTGCTCATGTATCGCCAGGTTTCGCCTTTGGGGAAACCCGCTTCCACGGCAAAAGCATAATGTTGGGAGGTCAATCGACTTTGCGCAACGGGCAGGTCAGGCGCAGCGCCCCTGTGAACCTTGCCGTCGGCGGATATCCAGTCCGGGCCAACTTGCAGCAATAGCAAAGTCTCGCGGCTTATCAGGCGCAGGATATTGCTCAAGTGATGACCATAGAGGGTCGTCAGTGCACCTTTTTTTCCTTCGCTCAGGCGGTATACCAGCAAGGCGGTGTCGGGTGTTACCGGGTTGCCGCTCATGAGCCATAAGGCGCCCTGAGTGTAGTCACCGGGGTTGACCTTCTCCTGGTAGTCGCCGAACAGAGAGCTGCAATAGAGGTTGTTGTCCCACACCAGATTGGTTGAGCTCACGAATGGGCGGCGAGTGACCTGTTCGCGCAGGGCCAGGCTGACGTCAGCGCAACGTTGGCCGGCCAGCGGCAGTAGTTCACGAGCGGCCTGGGCGGTGTTGTCGAGCATCAGGTCGAACTGGCGAATCGCTTCTTCGGCAGTTTGTTCGGTGTCTTGTTTGAGCGCACGTCCTGCTTGCATATAAAGAATGGCGGCCCCCAGCAGCACCGGGAGCAATCCACTGATCACGGTGACTGCAATTCTTGTGCTGCGACTGCGGGTTTTGGCTTTCAACGGCATTCGCGAATCCTGTCACGAAGAAGTAAGGCTCTCAAATGATGGCAGGGCAAAGCGCCTCCCATGAAGAGTTCGGGTATGGGCCATGATAGTTGGCCGTTGGCGGTTATGCCGCTCAACGCAAGTCAAGGCTTTCGGCCAGGCTGATAAAGGCCAGTGTCGCGGGTGATGCCTGGCGTCGGTCGAGCACCGCCAGGCCGACCTGGCGCAACACTGTCGGCGACAGCGGTTTTTTCACCCAGCGGCGGTCAATTTGATTGGGCAATGAACCTTCGGCAACGACCGTCACCCCGTCGCCACGAGCGACGACATCGAGGGTGCTGATCAACTGCGAGCAGCGATAACGGATATTGGGCGTCAGTCGGGCGACCGTGAACAGGCGTGAAACCAGCTCCGAAGAACCGGCCTCGGTCAGCACGAACGGGAAATCGCACAGGTCCTTCAGGCTCAGGCTGTCGTGAACCGCTAACGGGTGGCCGACGGGCAGCAGCGCGACCATCTGGTCTTCGATCAGCGCGACCGTGTCGAAACGCTCCTCGGGCAATACCACAAAGCCGATGTCGATCCGTCGTTCCTCCAGCCACTGGAGTACCTGGCGGTCGGGGCCTTCGTCGATATGCACCTCGATGCCGGGATGGGCGGCGCGGTACTGCTGCAGAATCAACGGCAGCAATTTGATCGATGAGGTCGGGCCAAAGGAGCCGATGCGCAGCGTGCCGCGTTTCATTCCCCGCGCATCGGCCGCTTCCTGGCGCAGGGTGTTGGCCAGGCCGAGCATCGCCCGGGCACGCAGCAACAACTGCTGGCCAATGTCGCTCAACTCGACCTGGGATTGATGCCGGCGCAACAGTTCGACACCCAACTCCAGCTCCAGGGACTTCAACGCATGGGACACCGCCGATTGGGAAATACCCAGGCGATTGGCCGCCGCCGTGAAGCCGTGGAGTTCGGCCACCAAGGAGAAAATCTCCAGTTGAGTGAGGGTCATGAGTGTTTGCTCATTTTACGATGACTGGGTATTAGTCGAATGATACGTCATCTCTCCGACATCCGGTCCTGGAATCTTATGACGATCTGCGAGCAAAGCCTGTCAAAACCATCGGATCTGCCGGTGTATCTGAAACTGGCGGCGGTCACCATGGTGTGGGGTGGCACCTTCGTCGCCGGGCGATATCTAGCCGGCGGTCTCAGCCCGTTACTGGCGGCCAGCCTGCGGTTTCTACTGGCCAGCGTGGCGTTGCTGCTGTTTGTACGCATGGCGCGGACACCGCTGGTCCGGCCTAGCCCCCGGCAATGGCTGCAATTGCTTTTGCTTGGCTTTTTCGGGATCTTTTTTTACAACCTGTGCTTCTTTTATGGCCTGCATTACATCAACGCTTCACGGGCGTCCTTGATCGTGGCGCTGAATCCGGCGGTGATCGGCCTGGCTTCCTGGCTGCTGTTCAAGGAGCGCTTGAACCGGGCCAAAGTCGTCGGCATTGCGATCTGCATGGCGGGTGCGAGCATGGTTATCTTTAGTCGCGACCCGCAACTACTGGCCGGCGGTGTCGGTGCCGGTGCCGGTGCCTGGCTCGGCGATCTGCTGATTTTCGGTTGCGTACTCGGCTGGGGTGTCTACTCGCTGTTCTCCAAAGAGCTGAACCACACCCTGGGACCGGTGCAAACCGTGACGTATTCGATCCTGCTGGGCACCGTCATGCTCTGGATGACCTGCATCGTACGCGGTGAGGTGAGTGTCGCCGCGATCGCCCATCTGGGTGTGCAGCAATGGTTGAGCCTTTTGTACCTGGGGGTGCTGGGTTCGGCGCTGGCTTACATTGGCTACTACGACGGCATCCGCAAAATCGGTGCGACCCGTTCCGGGGTGTTCATTGCCTTGAACCCGCTGACAGCGGTGATCCTTGGCGCGCTGCTACTGGATGAGCCGCTGACGCTGGCCATGTGCCTGGGTGGCGGGCTGATACTGGCGGGGATTTTCCTCTGCAACAAACCCCTTGCGCGGGCAAGGAAAAAGGGGATTTTATACAGAAGGCGGACAAACTGATTTACGCTGTGTAGAATCGGTTTACGCATACAATAATAATCGTCTTCTGGCAGCAGAAGCCTCGCCCGCAAGAGCCTTGGGTCGACAATGAAGATATTCGGGTTTCAACTGATCTACGGTGACTTTCTCGCCCGCAGTGTGCGGGGCATCTCCTGTGCGCCACCCACCGGTCTCAGCATTGCTAGCAACTAACATTTGTTAATTCTAAAAGCATGATGAGGCGCCGACCATGGCAGATTTATACGAAAACCCAATGGGCCTGATGGGCTTTGAATTCATCGAGCTCGCATCGCCGACCCCGAACACCCTGGAGCCGATCTTCGAGATCATGGGCTTCACCAAGGTGGCGACCCACCGTTCCAAGGACGTGCACCTGTATCGCCAGGGCGCGATCAACCTGATCCTCAACAACGAACCCCACAGCGTGGCCTCGTACTTCGCGGCCGAGCACGGTCCGTCGGTGTGCGGCATGGCGTTTCGCGTCAAGGATTCGCAAAAAGCCTTCAAGCGTGCCCTGGAACTCGGCGCCCAGCCGATCCACATTGAAACCGGTCCGATGGAGCTGAACCTGCCGGCGATCAAAGGCATCGGTGGTGCACCGCTGTACCTGATCGACCGTTTCGGCGAAGGCAGCTCGATCTATGACATCGACTTCGTGTTCATCGAAGGTGTGGACCGCCATCCGGTCGGTGCCGGCCTGAAGATCATCGATCACCTGACCCACAACGTGTATCGCGGTCGCATGGCCTACTGGGCCAACTTCTACGAGAAGCTGTTCAACTTCCGCGAAATCCGCTACTTCGACATCAAGGGCGAGTACACCGGCCTGACCTCCAAGGCCATGACCGCACCCGATGGCATGATCCGCATCCCGTTGAACGAAGAATCGTCCAAGGGCGCCGGGCAGATCGAAGAGTTCCTGATGCAGTTCAACGGCGAGGGCATCCAGCACGTTGCGTTCCTGTCCGATGACCTGATCAAGACCTGGGACCACCTGAAAAGCATCGGTATGCGCTTCATGACCGCGCCGCCGGAGACCTACTACGAAATGCTCGAAGGCCGTTTGCCGAATCACGGCGAGCCGGTAGGCGAACTGCAGGCACGGGGTATTTTGCTGGACGGCTCGTCCGAGTCGGGCGACAAGCGTCTGCTGCTGCAGATCTTCTCGGAAACCCTGATGGGGCCGGTGTTCTTCGAATTCATCCAGCGCAAGGGCGACGACGGTTTCGGCGAAGGCAACTTCAAGGCACTGTTCGAATCCATCGAGCGTGACCAGGTGCGTCGTGGTGTTCTCTCTACCGACTAAGCCGTTACACCGATAAAACTGTGGGAGCGGGCTTGCTCGCGAAGGCGGTGTGTCAGTCGCCATCTATGCGGACTGACACACCGCCTTCGCGAGCAAGCCCGCTCCCACATTTGTTTTGCGTGGACTTAAGGTCGCCGTTGCCGCACCAGATGCTTGAACCCTTCAAACATCAATACCAGCACCGCCATCCAGATCGGGATGTAGGTCAGCCATTCGCCGGCCTTGATGCTCTCTCCCAGCAGCAACGCCACGCCCAGTAGCAACACCGGTTCGACGTAGCTCAACAAGCCGAACAGGCTGAACGGCAGCAGGCGACTGGCAATGATGTAGATCACCAGTGCCGATGCGCTGATCACGCCGAGCATCGGGATCAACAGCGACAACCATGGATGCTGGTCAAACACACCGAAACCTTGCGCGCCGCTCTGCACGAACCAGAAGGCCACCGGCAGTGTCAATGCCATGTCCAGCCATAACCCGCCGAGGTTGTCCGCCGCCAGCCGTTTGCGCAGGATGAAGTAGGTTGGATAACCAATGCAGACCAGCAAGGTCGCCCAGGAAAAACCACCGACCTGATACACCTCGTTGATCACGCCCAGGCAGGCGAACACCACGGCGATTTTTTGCAGATAGGACAGGCGTTCGCCGTAGGCCAGGCGACCGGTCAAGACCATGGTCAGCGGCAACAGGAAATAGCCGAGTGAAACGTCGAGGCTATAGCCGTTCAGCGGTGCCCACATGAACAGCCACAATTGCACGCCGAGCAGGGCAGAGGAGGCAATCAGCGCGCCGGCAAGTTTCGGATTGGCCATGGCGCGCCGAACAATCTCCAGCACGCGCTTCCACTCTCCGGACACCACCATGAACACGGTCATGCACGGGACGGTCAGCAGCATGCGCCAACCGAAGATTTCCACGCCGCTCAAGGGGGAGAGCAGCGACGTGTAGTAATACATGACGGCAAACAGCACCGAGGCTGAAACCGATAGAGCGATACCTTTAGACAAGCTGTCCTCGCGTGATTTTGAGTGAGAGTGAAACGGGCGCAGAGGATACGTGGTTTTTCAGACGAATATTGACCGATCAATCAACACTGTCCAACTGTGGGAGCGGCGGTGCGACGATTCGACTTGCTCGCGAAAGCGGTGGCTCAAACAACATTGATGTGGCTGACACTCCGCCTTCGCGAGCAAGCCCGCTCCCACATTTTTTCTTGTGTTGTATCAGGTACTGCGCGGTGTACGCCCCGCCACAAAGTGGCTCACATCATTGAACCCCGGTGTCGACGCATGTCCCGGTGTCACCAGCGAATCGATGAACGCCTCATCCTCGACCGTGATCTTCACCGCCTGCGCCTTAGTGTAGGCGTCCCACTGCGCTTCGGTACGCGGCCCGACAATGGCCGAGGTAACGGCGCTGTTGTTCAACACCCAGGCAATCGCGAACTCGACGATGCCCACACCGCGTTCCTGGGTGTATCGCTGGATTTGCTGAGCGATGCGCAGGGACTCGACGCGCCATTCGGTTTCCAGGATGCGTTTGTCCTGGCGTCCGGCACGGCTGTTGGCGTCCGGTTTCACATCCGGCGCGTATTTGCCGCTGAGTACTCCGCGCGCCAGCGGGCTGTAGGGCACCACGCCCAGACCGTAGTTTTGCGCCGCCGTGATCTGCTCGGTTTCAGCCTGGCGGTTGACGATGTTGTACAGCGGCTGGCTGATCACCGGCCGGTCAACGCCAAGCTTGTCGGCCACACGGATGACTTCGGCGATGCGCCAGCCACGGTAGTTGGACAGGCCCCAATAGCGGATTTTGCCCTGGCGGATCAAGTCGCCGATGGCCGATACCGTGACCTCCAGCGGCGTATTGTGGTCTTCGCGGTGCAGGTAATAGATGTCGAGGTAGTCGGTGCCCAGGCGCGTCAGACTGGCATCGATGCCGTTGAACAGATGCTTGCGGCTCAGGCCGCTGCGGTTGGGCACGCCGTCCACGGGACCGAAGCCGACCTTGGTCGCCAGCACCCAATCATGGCGGCGGCTGGCGATGGCCTCGCCGACGATTTCCTCGGAACGGCCGTTGGTGTAGACGTCGGCGGTGTCGATGAAATTGATGCCCTGGTCCCAGGCCTTGTCGATGATTCGCAGGGAATCTTCGGCGCTGGTCTGTTCGCCGAACATCATGGTGCCCAGGGTCAGGGTGGACACCTGCAGACCCGAATGACCCAGCGTGCGGTAGCTCATGAGCAAATCCTTTTACCAGTGGGAAAGGCTCAATCAGATACCAGAATCGCTCGGCGGGGCAAACCGATTTAACTAACAACTCAGATCAAATGTGGGAGCGGCGGTGCGACGATTCGACTTGCTCGCGAAGGCGGAGTATCAGACGACATTTATATTGACTGACACTCCGCCTTCGCGAGCAAGCCCGCTCCCACAGGGGGATTTGCGCTGCTTAGGCGCGCAAGGTACGGGTCATGCGCAACGCCAGCAAACTGCCGCAGACAATCACGCCCGCCAGCAGATACAGCGCCGCATCGGTCGAGCCGGTGCTGTCCTTGACCCAACCCACCAGGTACGGGCTGAGGAAGCCGGCCATCTGTCCCATCGAGTTGATCAGCGCCAGGCCGCCAGCCGCGGCACCCGCACTGAGCAGGGCGGTCGGCACTGGCCAGAACATCGGCAGGCCGGTGAGGGCGCCCATGGTGGCGATGGTCAGGCCGAGAATCGCGATGGCCGGGTTGGCGGCGAAGTTCACCGCAATCAGCAGCCCCAGCGCCCCCATCAACATCGGCACCACCAAATGCCAGCGACGTTCCTGGCGCAGGTCCGCCGAACGGCCGACCATCAGCATGAACACCGCAGCCAGCAGGTACGGAATCGCACTGAGCCAGCCGATCACCAGGTTATCGCTGAAGCCCAGGTTCTTGATGATCGATGGCAGCCAGAAGTTGATCGCATAGACGCCACTCTGGATGCAGAAGTAGATCAGGCCGAAGGCCCAGATCGCGGGGTTCTTGAACACCGCCAGCAGCGAATCGGTCGTGGTTTTCGGCTTGTTCGCCAGATCTTCGGCGTGGTCGGCTTCCAGCACCGAACGCTCGAACGGGGTCAGCCACTTGGCGTTGGCGTAGCTGTCGCTGAGCAGGAAATAAGCCAGCGCACCGAGGATCACGGTGGGAATGCCTTGCAGCAGGAACATCCACTGCCAGCCGGCGAGACCGCCTTGCCCTGCGGCGAAGTGGTTGAGAATCCAGCCGGAGAACGGACTGCCGAGCAGGCCGGAGACCGGGATCGCCGACATGAACAAGGCCATGATGCGGCCACGGCGGAAGGTCGGGAACCACTGCGAGAGGTACAACACAACACCCGGGAAGAACCCGGCTTCGGCCGCGCCGGTGAACAGGCGCAGGGTATAGAACTCGGTCGGCGTGGTGACGAACAGCAGACAGGTCGACAGCGTGCCCCAGGTGATCATCATCAGCGCGATCCAGCGCCTTGGACCGAATCTGGTCAGGGCCAGGTTGCTTGGCACGCCGCACAGTACGTAGCCGATAAAGAAAATGCCGGCGCCGAGGCCGTACACGGTTTCGCTGAACTTCAGCGCGTCGAGCATCTGCAGTTTGGCAAACCCAACGTTCACCCGGTCGAGGTAGTTGAACAGGTAGCAGATGAAAATGAAGGGGATCAAGCGCAGGGTAATGCGCTTGTAGACGGCGTTTTTGTCGTCAGCGATGGCGTCGGACGCTACGGCGCTCTGTGTCATGGCGGCTCTCTCTTTATTATGATTTTTTGCGATGCAAAGGGTAACGTTGATCGCCCAGAGAGTCTCGACCACCCTCAGGGTGGCTGTCTTTGTGCCTGAGCACAGGGTTTGCCACCAAGGCCTGTGCGGGTGAACAACCCGTTCCATCACTGTCTTCAAGGATCACTTGCATGTTCGAACTCGATCACGACCTGGCCCAGGACATCGTCGACCGGGCGATGGCTATCCTGCCGTACAACGTCAACGTCATGGACAGCCAGGGCTTGATCCTGGGCAGTGGCGAGCCGGAGCGGGTCAACACCCGGCATGAAGGCGCGCAACTGGTCCTGGCCAATGGCCGGGTGGTGGAGATCGATGCGCAGACGGCGATTCATCTCAAGGGCGTGCAGCCGGGCATCAACCTGCCGCTGATGCTCGACCAGCGCCTGATCGGCGTACTGGGCATCACCGGCGAACCCGAGCAACTGCGCACTTACGCCGAACTGGTGCGCATGACCGCCGAAATGCTGGTGGGCCAGCGCAACCAGCAGGCCGAACAGCAATGGCGGCGCCAGCGCTGCGATGATCTGCTGGCGTTGTTGCTCAGCGAAGCCGGGGATTCTCCGCGACTGGTCGATGAAGCGGCGCAGCTGGGCCTCAAACCACAGATGACCCGGGTGCCGTACCTGTTCGAACTGGGCCTGGAACACGCGCCAGGGCAAACCGTCGAGGCACTCAGCGCCTGGTTGACCACCCGTTATCCCGACAGTTGGTGCGTGAGCTCGGCCAAGACCTCGTTGCTCTGGTGTCGGCCGGCGAGCCAGACGGTCGAGAACGAGCGCTTGCTGGACAAACTCGACGGCCTGGGCTGGAACATCCTGCGCATTGCCGTGGGTGGGCAGGCCGATGGACTTTCGGGCTTGCGCCGCTGCTATCGCCGGGTCGGTGACTTGCTGGCCTACGGGCGCGAGGTGTTGCCGCGCTCCCGATTGCTGACGCTGAACCGCTATCGGCTACCGGTGATGCTCTGGCGCCACCGCAACGACGACGCCCTCGACGAATTGCTCAATCCGCTGCGCAAGGTCATTGCCAAGGACAACAACGGCCAGTTGCTGGCAACCCTGCGCAGCTGGTGCGAACACGACGGCCAGAGCCAGGCCTGCGCCGATGCGTTGGGCATCCATCGCAACAGCCTGCGTTACCGGATGGAGCGGATTGCCGAACTGAGCGGGGTTGATCCGTTGCGACTGGACGGCATGCTGGCGTTGTATCTGGGTGTGCAACTGCTGCCCCAGACAGACACGAACCCCTGAACCATACACATTCCTTGTGGGAGCGGGCTTGCTCGCGAAGGCGGAGTATCAGCAACATCAATGTTGTTTGACCCACCGCTTTCGCGAGCAAGCCCGCTCCCACAGTTATTTGTGGTGGTGCACAGATTTGTGGACGATGCCGCTCCCGCCGGCTTTGTGGAAATGAACAATAATCCTCAACACCGCTTGTGCAGCGGACCGGCGTTATTGTTCATGGCGGCTGGCAGCATGTGGGCATTGGAACTGGAGAATTCCCATGAAAATCGTGATCGCCCCCGACTCGTTCAAGGACAGCCTCAGCGCTCAAGGCGTGGCCGATGCCATTGCATTGGGATTGGCGCAGGTCTGGCCTGATGCCCAACTGATCAAATGCCCGATGGCCGACGGCGGGGAAGGGACGGTCGAGTCGATCCTGGCCGCGTGCGAAGGCCAGCAGCGCCGCAGCCTGGTTCGCGGGCCACTGGGGGCCACGGTGGAAGCCGCCTGGGGCTGGTTGCCGCAGAGCCACACCGCGATCATCGAAATGGCCGAGGCCAGCGGTTTGCAATTGGTCCCGGTGGCGCAACGGGATGCGTGCATCAGCAGCACCTTCGGTACCGGGCAATTGATCCGCGCCGCGCTGGATGCCGGTGCGCAACGGGTGATCCTGGCGATTGGCGGCAGTGCGACCAACGACGGCGGTGCCGGTGCCATGCAGGCCTTGGGCGTGAAATTGCTCGACGCCCAGGGGCAGACGCTGTCACCGGGCGGCCTCGCCCTTGCGCAATTGGCCCGTGTCGACCTGAGCGAGATTGATCCGCGCCTGGCCCAGGTGCGCTTCGACATCGCCGCCGACGTCAACAACCCGCTGTGCGGCCCCCACGGCGCCTCGGCGATCTTCGGCCCGCAAAAAGGCGCCTCGACCGTGCAGGTCGAACAACTGGACCGTGCCCTGGGGCACTTTGCTGACCATTGCGCGATAGCCTTGAACAATGACGTGCGCGACGAGCCGGGCAGTGGCGCGGCGGGCGGTCTGGGGTTTGCCGCCAAGGCGTTCCTCGGTGCGCAATTCAAGGCGGGTGTTGAAGTGGTAGCCGAACTCGTGGGCTTGGCCGACGCCGTTGCCGGCGCCGATCTGGTGATCACCGGTGAAGGGCGTTTCGATGCGCAAACCCTGCGCGGCAAGACACCGTTTGGTGTGGCGCGGGTCGCCAGCCAGCATGGCGTGCCGGTCATCGTCATCGCCGGCACCCTGGGCGACGGTTATCAGGCGCTCTATGAGCATGGCATCGACGCTGCGTTTGCCCTGGCGAGCGGGCCGATGACCCTGGACCAGGCCTGTGCCGAGGCGCCGCGCTTGCTGCGTGAGCGGGCAACCGATATCGCTCGCGTCTGGCGGATGGCTGTCCGCTGCGGCTGAGGGTTTTTCACAAAAGCCCCGATGGCAGTTTTGGCGGTGGATTTGCACGCCATGGTGGCGCGTTTCGTGATTTGAGATAGGGTTGTGGCTGGGAGCACCCGCGCGACAGGAGACCGAGATGCGCTACTCAGCCTTGACCCAACGAATCGCCGGTGACGGAGCGGCGGCCTGGCAGATTCACGATCGAGCGCTGCAATTGCGCGAACAGGGCGTCGATGTCCTGCTGCTGTCAATTGGCGATCCCGATTTCGATACGCCGCAGCCCATCGTCCAGGCCGCCATCGCCAGCCTGTTGGCCGGTGATACGCACTATCCTGAAGTGCGCGGCAGTCGAGGGCTGCGTGACAGCATCGCCCGCCGGCACGGGCAACGCAGTGGTCAGGTGGTGGACGCCGAACACGTGATCGTCTTTCCGGGGGCGCAGTGTGCGGTGTATTCGGTGGCGCAATGCCTGCTCGATCCGGGCGATGAAGTGATTGTCGCCGAGCCGATGTATGTGACGTATGAGGGCGTGATCGGCGCTTGCGCGGCTACAGTGGTCCCGGTGCCAGTGTGCCCGCAGAACGGGTTTCGCGTTGACCCGGCGGATGTCGTGGCACGGATTACGCCAAAAACACGCGCCATCCTGCTCAACAGTCCGAACAATCCATCCGGTGCCAGTCTGTCGTTGCAGGTCTGGCAAGAGCTGGCGGCGCTGTGCATTCGCCACGATTTGTGGCTGATCAGCGATGAGGTCTACAGCGATCTGCTGTACGAGGGTGAGCACATCAGCCCGGCGAGTCTGCCGGGCATGGCCGAACGTACGGCGACGATCAACAGCCTGTCCAAGTCCCATGCCATGAGCGGCTGGCGAGTGGGTTGGGTGATCGGGCCCAAACCCATGGCCGGGCACCTGGTCAATTTGTCGCTGAGCATGTTGTTCGGCATTCCGGACTTCGTGCAGAACGCTGCGCAGTTGGCGCTGGACCGGGACCTGCCGGAAGTGGCCTCGATGCGCGAGGAGTATCGCCAGCGCCGAGACTTGGTGTGTGCAAGTCTGAGCCAGTGTCCGGGCCTCAGGCCGATTCGCCCGGATGGCGGGATGTTCGTGATGGTCGATGTAGGCCAGACCGGGTTGTCGGCCCAGCGCTTCGCCGAACGACTGCTGGAAGACTATGGCGTGTCGGTACTGGCCGGTGAAGCTTTCGGGCCGAGTGCGGCGGGGCATATCCGCATCGGGTTGGTGGTGGATCAGCTGAAGCTGGCTGATGCATGTCGGCGGATTGCCTTGTGTGCGACGGATTTGCTGGAGGTGCGGCGGGCCTGAGGTCGTTGTGTTGCATGTGCGGGCCCCATCGCTGGCAAGCTCGCTCCTACAGGAGTACGCACTCCAATGTGGGAGCGAGCCTGCTCGCGAAAGCTATCTGTAAAACATCTAATCCCTCAAGCCTTCCACGCTTGAGCATTGACTAAATTGGCCGGCCGCTCACCCGCCAGCGCCGCCAACAGGTTGTCCACCGCGCATCTGGCCATGGCCTCCCGTGTTTCATGGGTGGCCGAGCCGATGTGTGGTGTCGCCACCACGTTGTTCAACTGCAACAACGGCGAGTCCTGATTCAACGGTTCGCGTTCGAATACATCCAGCCCCGCCGCGCGAATCTGGCCTGCACGCAAGGCTTCGATCAGCGCTGCTTCGTCCACCACTTTACCCCGTGAAATATTGATGAAGATGGTCTCGGGACGCATCAGGGCGAACTGTTCTGCGCCGATCAGCCCTTCGGTTTCAGCGGTCAGCGGCAACGTAAGGCAAACGAAATCGGCCTGTTGCAACAGCTCCGGCAGGCTTCGATAGTGCGCATTGAACCGCTGTTCCACCGCCGGTTTCGGTGACTGGCTGTGATAAATCACCGGCATGCCAAACCCGAAATGCCCGCGCTGCGCGAGGGCCTCACCAATGCGCCCCATGCCAATGATGCCCAGGGTTTTACCGTGCACGTCGCTGCCGAAATGCGTGGGGCCGATGTTGCGGGTCCAATTGCCTTCGCGAATCATGTTTGCCAATTCCACTACGCGCCGGGCCGTTGCCAGGATCAGCGCGAAACCAGTGTCGGCGGTGGTTTCTGTCAATACATCCGGTGTGTTGCTGAGCAGGATGCGCCGCTCGGTCAGGTAGTCGATGTCGTAGTTATCGACACCCACCGAGACGCTGGCAATGGCTTGAAGGTTGGGTGCCAGATCGAGCAGTTCGGCATCCAGCTTCAGGCTGGCACCCAGCAAACCATGGGCGCGGGGCAGGGCATCGCGCAGTTTGGCCAGGCCCTGGGCATCAAGGTTTTCGATCAGCGTCACTTCGGTCTGCTCGTGCAGGCGAGCCATCAGCAGCGGCGAGAGTTTCTTGTACAGGACGACCTGCTTTTTCATCTTTGAGATCTCAACTTCAATTCAGGAATGTGCCGTGGCGGTGCGCGTTACTGTGGCCGTGGGTCGCTCCCGATCGCTGGCGCCGGGCTTGAGGCAAATGGTCAGCAACACCGAGAACATCAGCGCGCCGCTCATCAACAGGTACGAGGCGCCGGGCGAGCCGGTGGAACTGTTCAGGTAGCCGACCAGATAGGAACCACCAAAGGAACCGAGGGCGCCCATGCTGTTGATCAGCGCCATGGCGCCGCCCGCGACGTTGGCCGGGAGGATCTCCGGAATGATTGCGAAGAACGGTCCGTAAGGCGCGTACATGCAGGCGCCGGCAATCACCAGCAGGGTGTAGGACCACCAGAAGTGTTCGGCACCCAAGGCGTAGGAGCCATAGAAGGCAATCGAGGCAATCAGCAGTGGCGGCCAGACGAAACGTTTACGTTTTTGCAGTTTGTCCGAACCCCAGGACACCAGCAGCATGCCGATCACCGCCGCCAGGTACGGCAGCGCCGACAGCCAGCCGGCCTGGACCATGTCCATCTGCGCGCCGGCCTTGAGGATCGACGGCAGCCACAACACGAAGCCGTACACGCCAATGCTCCAGCAGAAAAACTGCAGGGCCAGGATGATCACTTTGGGTGAGCGGAACGCTTCGGCGTAGTTCTTTACGGCCTTGATGCCTACCTGTTCGGCGGCCAGTGCGCTTTCCAGGTCCTGTTTTTCCTGATCGTTGAGCCACTTGGCTTGTGATGGACGATCATCGGCCAGGCGCCACCAGATGAATGCCCACAACACCGCTGGCAAACCTTCGACGATGAACATCCAGCGCCAGCTGTAATGCTGCACCAGATAGCCCGAGACCACCGACATCCAGAGCATGGTCACCGGGTTGCCAAGGATCAGGAAGGTGTTGGCCCGCGAGCGTTCGGCGCGGGTGAACCAGTGGCACAGGTAGATCAGCATCGCCGGCATCACTGCGGCTTCGACCACGCCGAGCATGAAGCGGATGACGATCAGCCAGTAGGCATTGGAGACAATCCCGGTCAACGTCGCCAGGCTGCCCCAGAGGATCAGGCTGACGAAAATCAGCTTCTTCACACTGTGTTTCTGCGCGTAGATCGCGCCGGGTACCTGGAAGAAAAAGTAGCCGAGGAAGAACAGCGCGCCGAGCATCGACGACAGGCCTGGTGTGATCATCAGGTCTGCCGCCATGCCGGACGCGGCGGCGAACCCATAGTTGGCGCGATCCAGATACGCCAGGCTATAGGTGATGAACACGATGGGCATGATGTACCACCAGCGGCGGGTGGCGAGCGTTGCGGTTTTCATGGTGGTGCTCCTGAGCTTGTTGTTTTTGTCGCAGCAGGTAACGGTTTGAATCTTCAGTGACTGCACGGGCCTCTTCGCGAGCAAGCCCGCTCCCACAAGGGATCTAGGTTCGACACATATCCCCTGTGGGAGCGAGCTTGCTCGCGATGGCGGCCTCAAATTCGCTGACCATTTCGGATCGGGTCGGCAACCCCTCCATATCCCCCCGGCTCTGCACCGCCCGGCTGCCAATCCAGTTGGCGCGTTTCACGGCCTCGACAACGCTTTGGTTTTCCAACAGCGCGCTGATCATGCCGACGGCAAAACCATCGCCGGCACCCACCGTATCGACCACCGTTTGCACCGGTACGCCAGCCACGAAACCCTGATCAACATGTGTGCGGTAGTAAGCCCCGTGTGGGCCAAGCTTGATCGCCACGGCTTCGGCGCCCTGGTCAAGGTAGAAGGCGGCGATGTCGGCCGGGTCTTCGAAGCCGGTCAACAAGCGACCTTCGCTCAACCCTGGCAGCACCCAATGGGCGAGGGCGGCGAGGCGGTTGATCTCGGTGATCATTTGTCGTTCGCTGGCCCACAGGCTCGGGCGCAGGTTCGGGTCGAAGGACACACTGCGCCCGGCCTCGCGCATGCGGGTCATCAACTCGAACGACATCTGCCGCGCCGACTCCGACAGCGCCGGGGGAATGCCGGTGGCGTGCAGGTGTCGAGCCTTGAGCAATTCGGGCACGATCGAGTGCGGCGACAGGTGGCTGGCCGCCGAACCACGGCGGAAGTACTCGACCACCGGATCGCTGCCATCATCGGTGCGTGACTTGAGCTGAAAACCGGTCGGGTGGGCGGTGTCGATGTCGACGTGGCGGCAATCCAGGCCTTGTTTTTCCAGGGTGTCGACCACGAACCGGCCCAACGAATCGGCACCGACACGGCTCAGCCATGCCACGTTGAAGCCCAGTCGGGAAAGGCCAATGGCGACGTTGCTGTCAGCCCCGGCAATGCGTTTGTGGAAAGCGCCGACGCTGGCCAGGTCACCCGCCTGTTCGGCGACGAACATCGCCATGGTCTCGCCGAAGGACAGAATATCGATCTCAGACATGAACACTCTCCAGCTGCGATTGGCCGAGGTGGGCGAGGGCAGCGACGTGCTCGGTGGTCAGTTGCACCAGGTCATCGCCTTGCAGCGGATATTCCGCGGCTCGCATAACGCCGTGGGCCATGTGCCGCAGCAGGTGTTCCCACTGTTGAAAATCGCTGGCAGCGGGTGGGATGGCCACCAGTTTGCCGTCGGCGCGGCGGGTCACCGCTTTGCAGTGCACATAACCGACGTGACGCCCGAGCAAGCGCGCGGCGCTGGCGGCGGACTGGTCCTGCCAGTGCCAATTGCCGATATCGAAGGTCATCTTGATCGGCAGCTTGTGCTGCTCGACTTCCGCGAAAAAACGCTGGAAGGGTTCAATGCGGCCGCCGTGCAGGGTCTGGTCGTTTTCCACCAGCAACTGCACGGCGCTTTCGCCCAGCACACGGGCGAGGGTTTGCAGATCGCTGTTGTCGGTGAAATAGCCCAGCGACACCTTCAGCCATTTGGCGCCGAACGCCTGGGCACGTTGCAGGGCCGTGATCAGTTCGGGATTGGGTTTGGATTGCCCGGCCAGCCATAGCTCCATGGGCGACGAATACACGCTCTGCAGGCCTTCTGCTTGAGTGGCATCGGCCAGTTGAGCGGGGTCCTCGATGGTCAGTAATTCTTCGCGCCACTCAATGCGCGTGGCGCCGGCGGCGGCGAGAACCTCGATGAAGCTGCCCTGGCCGCGTTGACGCACGAGGTCGGCGCCGTAGCTGGAAAGGCTGATGGAAACGGCTGGTTTTTTCATTGTTTTTCTACCTCTGAAACCGGTTTCATTTTTGTTCAAAAAAATATCAACGCTACTGGGGGCTCTTCGCGAGCAGGCTCGCTCCCACGATGGGCCTGTATTCGCAAATCCACTGTGGGAGCGGGCTTGCCCGCGAAGAGGCCGGAACATTCACCGAGAATTTCCAAGGGTCGACCCTCTAACAATTAACCGCGCCGAAAAATCCAGCGTCCGCACCGCCCCGTCATCCCCGCGCAACCGCTTGAGCAGACAATCAAACGCACTGGCACCCATCTCGGTGGTCGGCTGCGCGAGGGCGGTAATGCCGCTGCCCACCAACGGGTACCAATCCAGGTCATCGAGGGCGATCAAGCCCACGTCATCGAACAGGTTGCACTTGAGTTCACGCAACGCATGGGTGCTGGCTAGCGCCGCAATCCCGTTCGCGCAAAACAGCGCCTTCGGGCCGGGGCCAGGCGTGTCGAAGAAGGTTTTCAGTTGTGCGGTCAGTTCGCTGCCGGTTTCGATGTGCGTGCCGCGAAGCGCCGGGCGTTGCTCGATTTGCGCCTTGAAGCTGCTGACCCGCTCGATCCGCGAACTGGTGCCATCAAACGGCTCGGTCACCAGCAATACATCGCAATAACCGCGCTCTTCAAGGTGGTCAAGGGCCATGTCGATGGCCTGCGGGTTGTTCAGCCCGACCATATCGCTTTCAAGGTGCTCCACCTTGCGATCCACCAGTACCAGGGGCATTTCCCGGTGCAGTTCGTGCAATTCGTCACGATGATGACCGAGGGTGTTCACGATCAGGCCTTCGATGTTGTACGAGCGCAGCAGGGCCAGGTGCTGGCGCTCTTGCTCGTCGTCGCGGTCGGTGTTGCACACCACCAGGCTATAGCCGTGCAGACGGCAGGCGGTTTCCACCCCGTGCATCACGGCAATCGAATAAGGGTTGCGGATATCGGCCACCAGCATGCCGATCAGGCGGGTGCGCCCGCGTTTCAGGCCGCGGGCCATCTGGTTCGGGCGATAGCCGAGTTCGGCAATTGCCTGTTCGATGCGCTGGGCAATGGCATCGGAGAGCAGGGCGCGATCATCGCCAATGAACCGCGAAACGCTGGCCTTGGAGACCTTGGCGTGTTCGGCCACGTCGAGCATGGTCACGCGGCTGCGCTGGGCGGCGGAGAAATCATTCACGGTCTGAAACCTTCTTATTGGATTTATAAGGTCGAGTGCTTCGTGAGATAGCACTGAAACCGGTTTCAGAAGACACCAAAAGCCAATTCGCCGTCAAGCCCCTAATGGTTGATTGTCGAACAATGACCGACTAGTGGCCGTCAGGCCAGCACACTCAACCAGGCCGAACCCAGCAGCAATAGCGCCATGCAGCGATTGAAGCGTTGCATGGCACGGGGTGAGCGCAACCAGCGGCTTGAACCGGCACCGAGCATCGCCCAGACCGCGAGACATGGCAGGGAAACCAGAAAAAACACCAGCGACAAGTACACCACCTGCACTGCGCGATGCTCACCACCCCCGGCGAATACGCTGACCACCGCCAGCGCCATCATCCAGGTTTTCGGATTGACCAGTTGCAGGCTGGCGGCGCCCATCCATCCGAGGCGCGCTTCGCTGTTGCGGGCGGCAATGGCCGTCGCCGGGGCACTGAAAATCTGCCAGGCCAGATAACTCAGCCACGCCACGCCGGCCCATTGCATGACGCTTTGCACGGCGGGCCATGTGGTCAGTGATGAACCGATGCCCGTGCCCACCAGTAACACAAGGGTCGCAGCGCTGGCACAGGCGCCGACGATGATCGGCACAGCCGCGACCCACCCGTATCGAGCACTGTTACTCAGAACCAGAATATTGGTCGGGCCGGGGGTGATCGAAGCCACAAAGGCAAACAGCAGGAAAGGCAGTAACGTCGGGAACGAGGGCAGCATCGCGGGCTAACTCCGGTGAGATCAGTGAAGTCGATCTTCACAATCCCGGGCTTATCTGTCTGGAAGATTTGAGCAGCGCTTGCGGTACAGCGCCGGCGTCAGGCCGTAGGCGCGCATGAACCAGCGCCCCAGATGGCTCTGGTCGGCAAAGCCCAGCGCCATCGCCACCGCCGCTGGTTGTTCGCCACGGGCCAGCAGGCGCCGGGCGGTTGCCAGGCGGAGTTGCACCAGATACGCGTGGGGTGCCATGCCATAGGCAGCCTTGAACGCGCGGGTCAGGCGGAAGCGGTCGACGCCGGTGACGGCTGCCAGTTGATCGAGGCCGATGTCGTATTGCACGTTGGCATGCAGGTATTCCCGGGCTTTCTGCGCCACCCGCGGCAGACGCGGGTCCTGGCCATCGCGGGCGCGCCAGTGCAAGTGGCTGGTCAGGCGTTCGAGCAAACCGTCGAGGGCGGTCTGGCGGACGATCTTCAGTTCACTGCGATGCAGGGTTTCAAACGCCAGGCTGGTGGCCTGGGCCAGGCGCGCATCGCTGGCCAGGGTGGCGGCGAAGCTCAGCTGGCTGTTGTCGGGGGCATGATCGAACACGGCGCTGAGTTCGCGCTGCAACCACTGCGGGTCGAGGTACAGCATGCGGTAGGTGAAACCGTCGGCGGTCGGCGCTTCACCGTCATGGATGTCACCGGGTTCGAGCAGAAACACCTTGCCCGGCGTGCTCTGGTGCCTGGTCCGTCGGCAATTGAATTGCTGGACCCCTTGCTCGGTGACGCCCACCAGATAGCTGTCATGCCAATGCGGGTCGTAGGCGTGGCCTTCGAAATGCGCACGCAGGGTCTCGATGCCGGTGTCGGCATCCTGGGCCAGGTCGATCCAGTTGTGAGACGTCATGCTGCACCTGTGGGACGGATTGCCGAACTATTTAACGCCCGCACCGAGGGCTATGCCTAGAACGTTTGTGCAGTCATCAGCCGAACAGTCCTGCGGCAATATTGATCGAGAACCCGAGAATGGCGGTGTTGAACAGAAAACCGATCAACGACTGCGCCAGCACGATTTTGCGCATGCCCTGGGTGGCGACGCCGACATCCGAGGTTTGCACCGCCACGCCGATGGTGAACGAGAAGTACAGGAAGTCCCAGTAGTCGGGGGTCGTCAGCCCTTCGGCAAAACGCAGTGCCGGCTCCTTGCCGTCCCAGATGTAATACAGCCGGGCGTAATGCAGGCTGAAGATGACCCCGATCAGCAACCATGAACCGATGACGGTCAGGGCGGTGAAGCCGTAATGCATCAGTTTGCGCGTGGTTTCCAGGTCTTTGCTGCCGGCCAGTTCGAAGGTGATCGTCGCTAGGCTGGCCAGTGCCGCAATGCACACCAGCGCCAGCACCAGCCCGGCGTTTTCGTCTTCGATTTCGGCGATGCGTTTCACGTCAGTCGCTTTCGAACGCACGGTGAGCCAGAGCATCAGCAGCAGGTAGATCCAGACGCCGGCATTCCAGCCGATGAGGATCTTGCCGATCGGCGAATCGGCCGGAACCAGAATGCCTACCGCGATGCCCAGCAGGATGGCGGCGGACAGGCGAGGGTGGGTGCGAGGCAGGAAGGACATGGAGGCTCAATGGTTCGGGGCTTTGCAATCACCTTAGCCCAGGTGACCCCAATCTTGAAATCACTGATATCCCCTTGTGGGAGCGGGCTTGCTCGCGAAGGCTGCTTAACATTCAACGTTGATGTTGGCTGGAAAATCGCTTTCGCGAGCAAGCCCGCTCCCACATTGGGACAGTGGTGTTGATCAGGTGTTTTTATGTCGCTTGCGCACCAGCTTCATCACCACCACAAAAAACACCGGCACGAACAGCACCGCCAAGGTCGCCGTGATCATCCCGCCGATCACCCCGGTGCCGATGGCCTGTTGGCTCGCCGAACTGGCGCCGGTCGCGATCGCCAGCGGCACCACGCCAAGGATGAACGCCAGGGAGGTCATGACAATCGGCCGCAACCGCAGGCGTGCCGCTTGCAGGGTGGCGTCGATCAGGTCGTGGCCTTCGTCGTACAGGCTCTTGGCGAACTCGATGATCAGGATCGCGTTCTTCGCCGACAGGCCGATGATGGTGATCAGCCCGACCTTGAAGAACACGTCGTTGGGCATCCCGCGCAAGGTCACGGCCAGCACCGCGCCGAGCACACCCAGCGGCACCACCAGCAGCACCGAGGTCGGGATCGACCAGCTCTCGTACAACGCCGCCAGGCACAGGAACACGATCAGCAGCGACAGCCCAAGCAGGATCGGCGCCTGACTGCCGGACAAACGTTCCTGCAACGACAACCCGGTCCATTCCTGGCCCAGGCCCGCCGGGCCTTGCGCCACCAGCCGCTCGATCTCGGCCATGGCCTCACCGGTGCTGTGGCCCGGGGTCGGTTCACCGGAAATGCTGATCGCCGGGTAGCCGTTGTAGCGGGTCAACTGCGCCGGGCCCTGAGTCCATTTGGCCTGCACAAAGGCCGACAAGGGCACCATTTTTTCTTGGGTGTTGCGCACGTGAATCTTCAGCAGGTCAGCCACTTGACTGCGTTGATCGCCTTCGGCCTGCACCACGACGCGCTGCATCCGCCCCTGATTGGGGAAGTCGTTGATGTAGGCCGAGCCCACGGCCGTGGACAGCACGTTGCCGACGTCGGCAAAGGACACACCCAGCGCGTTGGCCTGCTTGCGGTCGACCACCAGTTGTACCTGCGGTGCCTCGGCCAGGGCGCTTTCGCGCACGTTCATCAGGATCGGGCTTTTTTCGGCCGCCGCGAGTAACTCGGTGCGGGCCTCCATCAACCGCTCATGGCCGAGACCACCGCGATCCTGCAGGCGGAACTCGAATCCGCTGGACGTACCCAGGCCATCCACGGGCGGCGGCAGCACGGCAAAGGTCACCGCATCCTTGATCTGGCTGAGGGCGACGTTGGCCCGGTCGGCAATGGAAGCGGCCGAATCTTCGCTGCCGCGCTCGGACCAGTCTTTTAGCGTGCTGAACGCCAGCGCCGCATTCTGCCCGCTGCCGGAGAAGCTGAAACCCAGAATCACCACGCTGTCGCGTATGCCCGGTTCCCCGGCGTTGTGTGCTTCAACCTGCTCGGCCACCTGCACCGTGCGATTCTTGCTCGCACCCGGCGGCAACTGGATGTCGGTGATGGTGTAACCCTGGTCTTCCACCGGCAGGAACGAGGAGGGCAGGCGACTGAAGGCCAGGCCCAGACCGATCAGCAGCACGCCGTAGATCAGCAGGTAGCGCCCGGTACGTTTCAACGCATAGGCAACCCAGCCCTGATAACGGTCGGTCAGTTGCTCGAAGCGACGGTTGAACCAGCCGAAGAATCCGGACTTTTCATGGTGCTCGCCTTTGGCAATCGGTTTGAGCAACGTCGCGCACAGGGCCGGGGTCAAGGTCAGGGCGAGGAAGGCCGAGAACAGGATCGAGGTGGCCATCGACAGCGAGAACTGCTGGTAAATCACCCCGACCGAGCCCTGCATGAACGCCATCGGAATGAACACCGCGACCAGCACCAGGGTGATGCCGATGATGGCCCCGGTGATCTGCTGCATGGCCTTGCGCGTGGCTTCCTTGGGCGACAGGCCCTCGGTGGCCATGATGCGCTCGACGTTTTCCACCACCACGATGGCGTCGTCCACCAGAATGCCGATGGCCAGCACCATGCCGAACATGGTCAGCACGTTGATCGAAAATCCCAGCGCCAGCATCGTCGCAAAGGTGCCCATCAACGCCACCGGCACCACCAGGGTCGGAATCAGCGTGTAGCGGATGTTCTGCAGGAACAGGAACATCACCGCGAACACCAGCAGCATCGCCTCAAAGAGGGTGTAGACCACCTTGGTGATCGAGACCTTGACGAAAGGCGAGGTGTCGTACGGGATCGAGTACTCGACGTTCGCCGGGAAATAGCGCTTGAGTTCGTCCATCTTCGCCCGCACCAGGGTCGCGGTATTCAGCGCGTTGGCACCGGGCGACAGTTGCACGGCGACGGCGGTGGACGGTTTGCCGTTCAGTCGCGTGGAAAACTGGTATTCCTGGCTACCGATCTCGACCCGCGCCACATCGCTGATGCGCACGGTCGAGCCGTCTGGATTGGCCTTGAGGACGATGTCGGCAAACTCTTCGGGGGTCGACAACTGCCCTTTGACCAGAATGGTTGCGGTGATTTCCTGGGTGGTGCGGGTCGGCAGATCGCCGATGCTGCCCGCCGACACCTGGGCGTTTTGCGCGACGATGGCGGTGTTGACGTCCGCCGGCGTCAGGTTGAAGGCGAGCAGTTTCTGCGGGTCGATCCAGATCCGCATCGCCCGTTCGGCACCGTACAGCTGCGCCTTGCCGACGCCGTCCAGACGCTTGACCTCGTTCATCACGTTGCGCGCCAGGTAATCGCTGAGCGCCACGTCGTCGAGCTTGCCGTCGCTGGACGTCAGGGTGATCAGCAGCAAGAAGCCGGAGGAGACTTTCTCCACCTGCAAACCTTGCTGGATGACTGCTTGCGGCAAGCGTGACTCCACGGCTTTCAGGCGGTTCTGCACATCCACCTGGGCCAGTTCCGGGTTGGTGCCCGGCTGGAAAGTGGCCTTGACGGTGGCGCTGCCCAGGCTGCTCTGGGATTCGAAATACAACAGGTGATCGGCGCCGTTGAGCTCTTCCTCGATCAGGCTGACCACGCTCTCGTCCACGGTTTGCGCCGAAGCGCCCGGGTACACGGCGTAGATTTCGATTTGTGGCGGCGCAACATCCGGGTATTGCGCCACCGGCAGTTGCGGAATGGCCAGCGCACCGGCCAGCAGGATGAACAGGGCAACCACCCAGGCGAACACCGGGCGGTCGATAAAGAACTGCGGCATAAAAAAGCGTCCTGCTTACTGACCAGTTACCTGGGCAAGGGGAAGAGGGGTGTCGTCGATCTGCACTTTCTCGCCGGGGCGGGCGTGCTGCAGGCCCTCGATGACGATGCGGTCGCCGGCTTTCAGGCCGCCGGTGACGATCCAGCGATCGTTCTGCACAGCGCCCAGTTCGACCGGTTGCTGCCCGACTCGCTGTTCGGCGTCGAGCAGCAGCACCTGGGCGATGCCGGCGCTGTCGCGCTGGATGGCCCGTTGCGGCACGCTGATACCCTGCTGGTTGACCGCTTGTTCCAGGCGTACGCGCACGAAACTGCCGGGCAGCAAGTCGAGGTCGGGGTTGGGGAACTCACTGCGCAGGATGATCTGGCCGGTGCCCGGGTCGACGGTGATGTCGCTGAACAGCATCTTGCCCGGCAGCGGGTAGAGGCTGCCGTCATCCTGAATCAGCGTGGCCTTGGCCTGGTCCTGGCCGACCTGCTGCAACTGGCCGGAACGGAAGGCGCGGCGCAGTTCGTTGAGTTCGCGGGTGGACTGGGTCAGGTCGGCATGAATCGGGTTCAGTTGCTGAATCAGCGCCAGCGGCGTGGTTTCGTTCTGCCCGACCAGCGCGCCTTCGGTGACCAGCGCGCGACCGATACGCCCGGAAATCGGCGCGGTGACGGTGGCGTAACCGAGGTTCAAGCGGGCGCGTTCCACCGCAGCCTTGTTGCCGGCGACGTCGGCGGCGGTCTGCCGGGCGTTGGCCCGGGCGTTGTCGTAGTCCTGGCCGCTGATGGCCTTGTCGTCGATCAACCGGGCGTAGCGCTGTTCCTGCAACCTGGCCTGGAACGCGTTGGCTTCGGCCTTGCGCAACGCCGCTTCGGCGCTGTCCAGGTCAGCCTTGAATGGCGCCGGGTCGATGCGGAACAACACATCGCCCTGTTTCACGTCACTGCCTTCACGGAAGGTGCGCTGCAAGACCACGCCCGCCACGCGGGCACGCACTTCGGCCATGCGCGGTGCGGCAATCCGCCCGCTCAGTTCGCTGCTGATGGTCAGTGGCCGCGCTTCGATGGTTTCGATGCGAACCGTGGCCAGCGGCGCCTGTTCCTCGGCGTTCGAGGACTTGTCACACGCGCCCAGCGTCAACGCCAGTGCAATCAGGCTGAGCCTGGCAAGCAGATTCTTCGACATGTATTACCCCAATAAAGACCCCCAGCATCCTACTGGGCGACGGCGAGGGTAGCGGTGAAGTTTTGTTGGTGCTGTGTGAAATTGTGTAAGGGTTTTACTCAGGTGTGCGTCAGGGCGTATATCCTTCAGTCCTTGATTTCTATTGCGCCTGACAGATCGCTTTCGCGGGCAAGCCCGCTCCCACAGTGGTCGGTGGTGTTCATATCATTTGTGTTCACCTCAAATCCCTGTGGGAGCGGGCTTGCCCGCGAAGAGGCCGGAACAGACGCCAAAGCACTTTCTGGAAACACCCCATGCCCAACATCCTCCTGGTCGAAGACGACACCGCCCTCGCCGAACTGATTGCCAGCTACCTGGAACGCAACGGTTATTCCGTCAGCGTGATCGGTCGCGGTGACCATGTGCGCGAACGTGCGCGGCTCAATCCGCCGGACCTGGTGATCCTCGACCTGATGCTGCCCGGCCTCGACGGCTTGCAAGTCTGTCGCCTGCTGCGCGCCGATTCGGCGACCTTGCCGATCCTGATGCTCACCGCCCGCGACGACAGCCACGACCAGGTCCTGGGCCTGGAAATGGGTGCCGACGACTACGTCACCAAACCCTGCGAGCCGCGGGTGCTGCTGGCGCGGGTGCGGACCTTGTTGCGCCGCAGCAGCCTCAGCGAGCCGCAGACCGCCAAAGACCGCATTCTGATGGGCAACCTGTGCATCGATTTGTCCGAACGCACCGTGACCTGGCGCGAGCAATTGGTGGAACTGTCCAGCGGTGAGTACAACCTGCTGGTGGTGCTGGCCCGGCATGCCGGCGAAGTGTTGAGCCGCGACCAGATCCTGCAACGCCTGCGCGGCATCGAATTCAATGGCACCGACCGTTCGGTGGACGTGGCGATTTCCAAGCTGCGGCGCAAGTTCGACGACCACGCCGGCGAGGCGCGCAAGATCAAGACCGTGTGGGGCAAGGGTTACCTGTTCAGCCGCTCCGAGTGGGAATGCTGAGCCGATGTTCAGAATCCTCTTTCGTTTGTACCTGGTGACCATCGTCTCGTTCAGCGCCGCGATTTACCTGGTGCCGGATCTGGTGGTCAAGGTGTTCCAGGAGCGCTTTGTCACCTACAACCTCGATTACTCGCGAGGGCTGCAAACGCTGATCGTCAAACAGTTCCACGGGGTCCCGGCCGAACAGTGGCCGACCCTGGCCGCTGAAATGGACAAGGACTTCTCTCCTCTGCACATCATGCTCAGCAGCAATGACGACAGCAGCCTGACCCCTGATGAACAGCAGCGCTTGCGCCGCGGCGAGAACGTCGTGCGCGTGGGCGACTGGGGCTGGCGCACGCTGGCGGTCGCGCCGCTGAACGAGCGCACCGTGGTGCAAATGGTCGTGCCACCGGATCCGCTGGACGTCAACCTGTTGTACTGGAGCATCAACGTCCTGATCGGCGCGACCATGCTCGCGTGCCTGTTGCTGTGGCTGCGCCCGCACTGGCGTGATCTGGAGCGTCTCAAGGGCGCCGCCGAACGCTTTGGCAAGGGCCACTTGGGCGAGCGCACGCAAATCTCCCCGAGTTCCAACATCGGCAGCCTGGCCAGTGTGTTCGACACCATGGCCGGCGACATCGAGAACCTGCTCAACCAGCAGCGGGACTTGCTCAATGCGGTGTCCCACGAGTTGCGCACGCCGCTGACGCGCCTGGATTTCGGCCTGGCGCTGGCGCTGTCCGACGACTTGCCGGCGGCCAGCCGCGAGCGCCTGCAAAGCCTGGTGGCGCACATTCGGGAGCTCGATGAATTGGTGCTGGAGTTGCTGTCCTACAGTCGCCTGCAAAACCCGGCGCGGCTACCGGAGCAGGTCGAAGTGTCGCTGGATGAATTCATCGACAGTATTCTTGGCAGCGTCGACGAGGAAATGGAATCCCCGGAAATCGTTATCGACGTGCTGCTCCACGGCCAGTTAGAACGCTTCAGCCTGGACCCGCGCCTCACCGCCCGCGCCTTGCAAAATCTGCTGCGCAACGCCATGCGCTACTGCGAGAAGCGTATTCAGATCGGGGTGCAGGTCTATTCCGGCGGCTGTGAAATCTGGGTCGACGATGACGGCATCGGCATTCCGGACGACGAACGCGAGCGGATCTTCGAACCCTTCTACCGCCTCGACCGTAGCCGCGACCGCGCCACGGGTGGTTTCGGCCTGGGGCTGGCGATCAGCCGCCGCGCACTGGAGGCCCAGGGCGGCACGTTGACGGTGGAAGCCTCGCCGCTGGGCGGAGCACGGTTTCGCTTGTGGTTGCCGGCTTCGGCCTGATGCGCTGCGCAGGCGCTGCCGCAGCGCCTGCGTTGAGCCAGGGTTTCTCAGGTGCTCAGGCGACTGCGCAACAGCTTCGCCATCGCCTCCAGATCCGCCATCGATTGATGCCCGATCAGCATCCAGGCGTGTTCCATGTCAGCCCAATACACGATGTTCAGCTCGCGCCGCTGCTCCCGGGCGAATTGGCGGCTGCCGCTGTTGGAGCGGGTGATGCACAGCGCCATGGGGCCGTGCGCCGGATCGAGGTAGGTGATCTGGGCGATGGGCGCGCCGTCGTACTCGAGGATTTGCGCACGCTTGAACTCGGCACGGGGCAGGCTCAGTTTTGCTGGCGCGAGGTTGAGGCCCAGACGCGCATCGATGGTGCGCAGTTGTGCCCGTTGGGCGGCTTCATCGGCGGGTAAATGATCCAGGGTTTCCGGCACGTAGAGCGTCATATAATCGGCCACCAGGCCGCGCCAGTTGTGTGTCTGCCGGCTCGCTTGCCAGCCGAGGAACAAACGGTCCGCCAGCACGCCGCCGGCCAGCAGTCCGGCCGCGGCCGCAAGGAACCAGCGTCGGCTGAGCGCGGGGCGGGCAGGTGAGGGCAGCGTGGCGAGCATGGCTTGCAGGCGATCTACCGGCGCCTGCCGGGCCAGTTCATCGTAGGCGTCCTTGAACGGCAGGCTGCTGCGATCCAGCCATTGCAGGCGCAGGCCGAGCATCGGGTCGGCGATGATGGCCGCGTCGATACGCGCGCGCTGCTCGGTATCGAGTTGGTTGTCGAGGTAAGCCACCAGTTGTTCGTCCGAGAGTATCGCGTTCATCAATGTTCTCCCCGGTAGGGGTTGGGCACCGTGTGCAACGGTGGGTATTCAGCCAGTTTCGCCCGCGCGGCGGCCAGGCGACTCATGACCGTGCCGATGGGCACTTGCAGTACTTCAGCGACTTCGCGGTAGGACAAGCCTTCGACGTAGGCGAGAAACACCGTTTCGCGCTGGGTCTCGGGCAACGCATCGACGCGGCGGATGACCTGCGCCGCCAACACGTGGGTCTGGGCCACGGACTCACCATCGAACGACAAGGCCTGATCGGCGTCCACGCAGCCCTGACCCTGGCGCACCCGCCGGGCGCGGACTTCGTTGAGCCAGATCGAATGCAGAATACTCAGCAGCCAGTGGTCCATGCGCGTCCCCGCCACGTATTGCCCGGCCCGTTCCAGCGCCCGCACGCAAGTGGCTTGCACCAGGTCATCGGCGACATGTCGTTGCCGGGACAGCAGCAGGCCGTAGCGCCATAAACGCGCCAGATGCTGGTTCAGTTCCGTTCGTATTGCCTGATCGCTGGCGATGGCGACCTCCGTCCGCTCGGGTTGTCAGGTTTTCGATGAGCCATTGATGGCTTCGGCCAGATCCTGATACTCCTCGCATTGAGTGCTGCCACAGATGGATTCGATCTGCCGCAGTTGCTCCTGTGCAAGATCCAGCCGGCCTTTGATCACATAGGCTTCGCCGAGGTATTCACGGACCTGCGCATATTGCGGGTCGAGTTTCACCGATTGCAGGTAATAGCCGATGCCTTCGTCGGTACGTCCCAGTTTACGCGTGGCGTAGCCGCGATAGTTCAACGCTTTTGCCGTGTTCGGCTGTTTCAGCGTGTCGAGCAGGGCCAGGGCTTCTTCGTAACGCCCGTCCTTGGCCAGTCGATAGGCATAGTTGGTGCGGTCTTCGTCCGGCACCAGGCTGCTGGTCTGCCTGACGCAACGCTTGGATTTGCTGTCGAACACCTGACCTTTGGGGCAGTTGGGCCTGATGGGCGCGTCGTCGTCCCCGCCACCTCCGTTGGCCAGGGCGAGGGAGCCGGACAACGCAACGCTCAGCAACAGAGGGGGCATCGAAACAGCAAAGCGAATCTTCATGGGCGTTGCTCCACAGTTTCATGGGTTTCGGATCAGGTCGCGCCCTGCCAGATGCAGCGCATGATTGATGTGATGAGAACACCGCAGCATGAACAATTATTCGTTGCGTCCTGGCGGTGTTTTTCAAGGAAAGCTCATAACGCAGCATTGTGCGCGCCGAAGATCCCTGTGGGAGCGGGCTTGCTCGCGAAGGCGGTGGGTCAATCAACATTAATGTCGGCTGATACACCGCTATCGCGAGCAGGCTCGCTCCCACATTGGAGTATCAACCCAGCAAGCGAATCGGAGCGCCCGCGAACCAGGCCTGAATGTCCTCGATCATTTGCGAGAAAAACAGTTGGTAGTTCTGTTGGCTAACGTACCCGACATGGGGCGTCGCCAGTACATTGTCCAGGGTCCGGAACGGATGGTGGGCGGGCAGCGGTTCCTGCTCGAAGACGTCCAGTGCGGCACCGGCCAGCCGTTGTTTCTGCAGCGCCTTGATCAGCGCCGCTTCATCGACAATGGGGCCGCGAGCGGTGTTCACCAGCAATGCCGTGGGTTTCATCCAGCCAAGGGCTTGCGCGTCCACCAGGCCCCGGCTGCGCTCGCTGAGCACCAGGTGCACCGACAGCACGTCGGCCTGTTCGAACAGTTCCTGCTTGCTGACACAGGTCACACCGACCTGCGCCGCACGTTCGGCGGTGAGGTTTTCACTCCAGGCGATGACGCGCATGCCGAACACCTGACCGAACTGCGCGACTCGCTGGCCGATGCTGCCCAGACCGAGGATGGCCAGCGTCTTGCCATGCAAGTCGCCACCCAGGCCTTGTTGCCATTGGCCGGCACGCAGGGCATTGGCTTCGACCACCAGGTTACGGGTCGCGGCCATGATCAGCGCCCAGGTCAGTTCCGGCGCGGCGTGTTTGTAGCTGTCGGTGCCGCCAACCTGAATGCCCAGCGCGGCGGCGGCTTTCAGGTCCAGAGCGGCGTTGCGCATGCCGCCGGTCACCAGCAGTTTGAGCTTCGGCAGGCGGCGCAGCAGGTCTTCATCGAAACGGGTGCGCTCGCGCATTACACAGATCACCTCGAACCCGGCCAGACGCTCGGCCAGGGATGGGGTATCGGAGGGGTAGTCATGGAGAAAACTCACCTGGCCGACGCAGTCCAGCGCCGACCAGTCCACCACGTCCCGCGCCACATCCTGCCAATCATCAAGCACCGCAATCTGCACAGGCATCGTCTTTCCTCTTTAACGCACGGGGTTGGTCTTGTTCAGCCAGGCGAGCAGGGCCTGGTGGAATTGTGCCGGTTCTTCCATTTGCGGCGCGTGGCCCATGCCAGGGAATTCGACCAGCGTGGACTGGGGAATCAGCCTGGCCACTTGCTTGCCAAGGACGTCGTAGTGCCCGAGCTTCGCCTTGATCTCGGGGGAGGCGATGTCACTGCCGATGGCGGTGGTGTCGGACGTACCGATCAACAGCAGGGTCGGCATCTTCAGGTTGTGGAATTCGTAGTACACCGGTTGAGTGAAGATCATGTCGTAGATCAGCGCCGAGTTCCACGCGACTTGCGTATGCCCCGGGCCTTTGTTCAGGCCGGCGAGCATGTCTACCCAGCGATCGAATTCCGGCTTCCAGCGGCCGCCGTAATAGGTGCTGCGTTCGTAGTTGCGGATACCGTCGGCACTGAGTTTGAGTTCGCGTTCGTACCATTGGTCAACCGTGCGGTAGGGCACGCCGAGGGCTTTCCAGTCTTCCAGGCCGATGGGGTTGACCAGCGCCAGTTGTTCGACCTGCTCGGGGTATAACAAGGCATAGCGAGTGGCGAGCATGCCGCCGGTGGAATGCCCCAGCAGAGTGGCTTGCTGGATGCCCAGGGCCTTGAGCAATTGCTGGGTGTTCGTCGCCAGTTGCTGGAAACTGTACTGATGGTGCGCCGGTTTGCTGGAGGTGCAGAAGCCGATCTGGTCCGGGGCGATGACCCGATAGCCGGCGTCGCTGAGGGCTTTGATCGAGTTTTCCCAAGTGGCACCGCAGAAATTCTTGCCGTGCATCAGCACCACGCTGCGACCATTGGCCTTGCCGTGGGCAGCGACATCCATGTAACCCATTTGCAGGGATTGGCCCTGGGATTCAAAGGCGAAGTGCTTGAGGGTGTAGGGGTAGTCGAAACCTTGCAGTTCGGGGCCGTATTCCGGTCCTTCGGCGTGGGCGATGACGGGCAGGGCGGCGGTCAACAGCAGGCCAGGTAACCAGCGGGAAAAGGGGCGCGACATGGGAGAGCTCCATGGAAAATCCGCCGATGCTGGATCGGCTCGATTAGGGCGGCATTAAACACAGGCAACCGCCGCCCTTGATGGTTCAACCCATCCAGCCCAAAGTCGCCATGGCCAGTACGCCGTAGCGGGCACCTTTGGCCAGGGTGACGATCAGCAGGAAGCGCCCCAGCGGCTCGCGCATGACCCCGGCGACCAGCGTCAGCGGATCGCCGATCACCGGCAGCCAACTGAGCAGCAATGACCAATGGCCATAGCGTTGGTAATGCAGTCGGGCTTTTTCCAGGTGTCGGGGGCTCACCGGAAACCAGCGTCGGTCGCGGAACCGCTCGATCCCGCGCCCCAGCCACCAGTTAAGCAGCGAGCCCAGAACGTTGCCAAACGTTGCCACCGCCAGCAGTGCCCAGAGCCAGTACCGATCGCTGAGCAGCAATCCGACCAGCACGGCTTCGGATTGCAACGGCAGCAGCGTGGCGGCACCGAATGCCGCGAAAAACAGCCCGAGGTACGCGCCGGACATCAATGGGCGGGGTAGTCCGCAACCACCACGTCAGTACCGTCCTTTTTCAGGCCGATGACCTGATAGGCATCGCTCATGCCGTCCATTTCCATGCCGGGCGAACCCATGGGCATGCCGGGCGCAGCGACGCCCAGCAGATCGTCGCGCTTGCTCAAGGCCAGGACCTGGTCGGCCGGGACATGACCCTCAACGAATTTGCCGTTGATCAACGCGGTGTGGCACGACGCCAGGCGCGGCGGCACGCCATGCTGTTGCTTGAACTCACTCATGTTGGCTTCGACGTGGTCTTCGACCTTGAAGCCATTGGCCTCCAGATGGGTGATCCATTTTTTGCAGCAGCCACAGTTGGCGTCGCGATGAACCTCGATCGGAATGAGGTCGGCGGCCTGGGCCAGGGAGGACATGAACAGGGCGCTCAGGGCGATCAGACGCAGAGGGTTTCGCATGGGATTCGTCTCGGCTAACGGGCAAAAAACGCATTCTGACCATTTTTATTGGTCAGGCATTCAAGGAGTGTTTCGAATTGCTACAAAGGTCTGCGATTCGATAATGGTAGATCAGCGCTGTCAGGCAGATGAGGGGCACATTACAAAATCGTCAGGTTGAAATGCCGAGGGTAAGTATCGGTGTTGATGCAAGCCAACTAGTCGCTATGTAAGAAAAGTCTGAAAGACCATTCTTTAAGACGCTAAGACCCAATAAACAAGAAGTTTTACAGTATGTATCTTAATTGTACGAGAATTGTTAAAACTCTTAATTAAAGTTTGGTGGCCTCAATGCTCCGGCCGATACTCCTGACCTCCTAACTTGGCCAAACAAGGAGTTTTCAATGACTATCGGATATACCGGCGCCTGGACCGCGAAAGCGGGCCTGTTGGTTCGAGATACCGTCAGCAGATCAAAGCCTGTTCCCCAGAGCGTCAAGGTCAGGCAGATGCTTGACCTGGTGGGCAACAATCCAGTTGAACTGGATACAGTCAAGATGGACAAGATGAAATTGCGCAAGCAGATGAAGGGTTTTGATCCTACTAATGTTTCAGTCAAATCCATGGGCAGTCTCAGTGTCTTTCTGAAAGAGCGCGGCCTGATCAGTGATGTGACGGCGGTCACGCTGAGCAATGCCGGTGACAAGTTCGACCGTTTTGGCATCAAGGACCCTGACGCGAAGTTTAATGCGCTGGAATATTTCGCCACGCAACTGGAGAATATTCAGAATAACAATCTAAAGGGTAACAAGTACGCCAACTACCTGGTCCCCGAGTTCAAAAAAGCGATCTACGTGCTGCAAAACCTGGAAACTTACGGCAAGAACAACGGCCCCATGGTGAGGCCAGGCAGTGTTCTCTCGGAAGAGGCCTGACGCCATGTTGCCCGGCCCGCCCGGTTCATCGAGCGGGCCGGCAACCCTTAGCGGTCGAGCAGTTTCATGACTTCTTCCGGATAACGCAGGCCAGCGGTGGCATTCGCCGGAAAGATCGCTTCCAGCGCGCGCAGTTCTTCGGCGTTCAGCGTCACCTCCAGAGCGGCCACGTTTTCTTCCAGGTATTTGCGTTGTTTGGTACCCGGAATCGGAATCAGGTAATCACCCTGGGCCAGCACCCACGCCAGCGCCAGTTGGCCCGCCGTCACGCCTTTCTCTGCCGCCAGCGCTTGTACCTGTTGCACCAGCAGCAGGTTTTTCGCGAAATTTTCGCCCTGGAAGCGCGGGCTGAAACGGCGGTAGTCGTCGGCCGCGAAATCATCCGGGCTTTTCAATGCGCCGGTCAGAAATCCTCGGCCCAATGGGCTATAAGGCACAAAGGCGACGCCCAGGCGCTGGCAGGCCGCCAGGCAACCGTTTTCTTCCTGATCGCGACTCCACAACGAGTACTCACTTTGCAACGCACTGATCGGATGAACCTTGTGCGCCCGTTCCAGGGTCGCCGCCGAGGCCTCGCTCAATCCCAGATAACGCACCTTGCCGGCACTGACCAGTTCGGCCATGGCGCCGACGGTTTCTTCGATGGCCACCTGTGGGTCGATTCGGTGCTGGTAATACAGGTCGAGGGTGTCCACGCCCAGGCGCTTCAGGCTGCCGTCGATGGACTGGCGAATGTATTCCGGCCGGCCGTTGACGCCACGGGCGGTAGGGTTGGCCGGGTCGCGGACGATCCCGAACTTGCTGGCCAGGAACACCTGATCGCGCTTGCCGGCAATGGCCTTGCCGATCAGTTCTTCATTGGTGTGAGGGCCGTACATGTCGGCGGTATCGAGCAGGTTGACGCCCAGCTCCAGCGCGCGGTGCAGGGTGGCCGTGGCTTCGCGGGTATCCGTGCCGGTGGTGTAGAAGTCGGTCATGCCCATGCAGCCCAGGCCGATGGCCGATACCTGCGGACCGTTTTTTCCCAATTGACGTGTGTGCATGAAATCAGCTCCCTGTGAAATGAATCACCATTGTTCGCCTCGACAGAAACAAGATAAACCGGCTAAAACGGCTATCACTATTCGTTAAATCTAAATAATCAGCCGGTGGAGCCAGCAATGGACCGTTTCAACGCCATGCGCGTCTTTACCCGAATCGTCGAGTTAGGTGGCTTTGCCAGGGCCGCCGACAGCCTGCAATTGCCCCGGGCCTCGGTAACCATCCTGATCAAGCAACTGGAGGCGCATCTGGGGGTGCAACTGCTGCAACGCACCACGCGGCAGATCAGCCTGACGCTCGACGGCGCGGCCTATTACCCACGTTGCGTGCGCTTGCTGGCGGACCTGGAAGAGACCGAAGCGGTGTTCAGCGCCGCACGCCACAATCCCAAGGGGTTATTGCGCGTGGACATGCCGGCGGGCGTGGGGCGCCTGATTGTGATTCCGGCACTGCCGCAATTCACCGCCCGCTATCCCTTGATCGAGCTGGAAATCGGCCTGAATGACCGGCCGGTGGACCTGATTCGCGAGGGAGTCGATTGTGTCTTGCGCGGTGGTTCGCCGCTGGACGATTCGCTGGTGGCGCGGCCGCTGGTGATGATGGATCAGGTGACCTGTGCCAGCCCCGACTACCTGCAGCGGCACGTAGCGCCCCATACGCTGGATGACCTGTGCGGGCACCAGATGGTCGAGTATGTCGCCAGCAACAGTGGCAAACGCTATGGGCTGGAGTTTGTCGTGGATGGCCAGGTGCGGTCGGTCGACCTGCCCAAGCAGGTGGCGGTCAACAGTGCCGATGGTTATTTGGCCGCGTGCGAGGCGGGATATGGCCTGGTGCAGACGCCGTACTATCACGTGGCGCGGCAACTGGAGGAGGGACGTTTGTGTGAAGTGCTGAAGGAAGTGCCGCCACCGGGCATGCCGATGACGGCGCTTTATCCGCCGCACCGCCAGTTATCCCGGCGGGTGCGTGTGTTCGTCGATTGGCTGGTGGAACTGTGTGCCCAGCCCGGCAATGACTTTTACCGCAAGGATTCAGAACGTTGAGCAGCTGTTAACGATGTGGGTAGTAACCCGGTCCGCCATGATTGTCATAGTGATCGTGGTGCCAGCCCCCGTGGGGGAACACAATGCATCCGCTCAGGGTCAGGATGGCCAGCAGGGGAATCAGCAGTGTGATTCGACGCAACATTTGAAAGTCCTCATGGTTATCGCCGCAATGAAGCTAAAACTCTTCATCGGCTGTAACATGAGACCCCGCTTGTAGCCGCTTATCCCCGAAACAGGGTAAGCGCTTGGCATGGGCGTCGATACAAACCGGATACATTTTCAGATTCAGGAACCCGCAATGACTCAGTCGCAACGTTTGAAATACTCGATTCTGATCTCCCTGGTGGTGCTGGGGATCATGTTTGGCCTTTCCTGGTTGCAGAATACCGGCGTCATCAGCGAAAAACTGTTCCAGTACATCGCCATTGGCGTAGCGGTGGTCGTGGTGGTCATCAATGGCGTGATGCGCCGCAAGGTCAAGACCTGATCATTCGATCATCGGTTGTGCAAAATGGCAGCAGCCTGGGGATGCAGGCTGTAGCTCTTGTCGGGGTTGAGGACAATCACGCCTTCGCTGCACAAACGCTTCAGCACTTCACGCACGCTGAGAAAGGACAGGGGAATATCCAGGTCCAGCAATTGGCTGTGCACGCCGCGCACACCAAGGCTGCGGTCGTTTTCGGCGGCCGTCAGCAGGGCGTCGATGACTTTCAGGCGGATCAGGCTGGTTCGAAGGCCAAAGCTTTTGAGCAGGATCCTGATCCGCTCGTTGCGGCGGCGATCGGTACGCGGCTCGAATACGCCGACTCCCATGGAAGTACCCTTTGGCGCGTTGCTGCCATCCGTTGGCAGTTGCGAGTTGTACATTGCAAAACTCCTTTTCAGAGCCTGATCAGGAAAAAATGGGCGCTCTTACAGGACTAGACGTATGAGCAGCCCGAATCATGAAGGTTCGAATGTAGAAAATTTGTCGCCATCGCGTGATCAACCTGTCAGACCATGGGTTGTTGCGCAGTAATTCCTTAAATTTTCGTGGTGAGCTTCGTCCCTACAGGGAGGCACGGTGCGCCTGGATATGCGCAGCTGTGGCCATCGTTTTTTCGATCAGGAGCGAGCGTGATTATTTCCAGCCAGTTAACCAGGTTGAGCCTGGCGGGTGTGACTCTGGGGTTGAGCCTGGGGTTGAGCCTTGCGGCGAGCGCGAGCGCTACGCCTGCGCAAACGAGCGCCGACATCCGCCGAACCGGTTTCGGCGTGCCGCACATCCGTGCCGACAACGAGCGCGGGCTCGGCTACGGCATCGGCTATGCCTACGCCCAGGACAACCTGTGCCTGCTGGCCAACGAGATCACTACGGTCAACGGTGAACGTTCGCGGTACTTCGGGCCGGATCAGTTCACCGTTGAGGAGCGTGAGAACCTGGTCAGCGACATATTTTTCACCTGGCTGAACACCCCGCAAGCCGTCGCCGGTTTCTGGCAGGCCCAGACCCCGCCAGTGCGTGAGTTGGTCGAAGGTTATGTGGCGGGGTACAACCGCGCCTTGAGCGAGCGTCGTGCCCAGGGTTTACCGGCGCAGTGCCAGGGCGATTGGGTGCGCGACATAACCCCCTCGGATCTGGTCAAGCTGACCCGGCGGCTGTTGGTCGAAGGTGGTGTCGGCCAGTTTGCCGAAGCCCTGGCCGGTGCCACGCCACCCAAGGCCGTGACCCAGGCGTCGAGTGCACAGCCAGCGTTCCAGGTGGCCGCCACGCGGATGCAGCGCTTTGCCCTGGACCGGGGCAGCAATGCCGTCGCGGTCGGCAGCGAGCGTTCCTTCAACGGACGCGGCATGTTGCTGGCCAATCCGCACTTCCCGTGGGTGGGCGGCATGCGTTTTTATCAGATGCACCTGACCATTCCCGGCAAACTGGACGTGATGGGCGCGGCGTTGCCCGGCCTGCCGGTGATCAACATCGGTTTCAATCAACATCTGGCCTGGACCCACACCGTGGACTCGTCCAGGCATTTCACGCTGTATCGCCTGCAACTCGATCCCAAGGATTCGACCCGTTACCTGCTCGACGGTCAGTCCTTGGCGATGGACAAGCAGACTGTGACCGTCAACGTCAGGCAGGCGGACGGGCAGGTCCAGGCGATTTCCCACGTGGTCTACAGTTCGAAATTCGGTCCGGTGGTGCAATGGCCGGGAAAACTGGATTGGGATGATCAGTACGCCTACAGCCTGCGCGACGCCAATCTGGATAACGACCGCGTTCTGCAGCAGTGGTACGCGATGAACCGCGCTGAAAACCTCAAGGACTTCCAGGCCTCGGTGCACAAGATCCAGGGCATTCCGTGGGTCAACACGCTGGCGGCGGACGATCAGGGGCAGACGCTGTACATGAACCTCTCGGTGGTGCCCAACGTCAGCCTCGACAAGCTGGCGCAATGCAGCGATCCGCGAGTTGGCTTGCAGATGATCATTCTCGACGGCTCCAACAGCGCCTGTGCCTGGGACATCGACCCGCAGGCGCCACAACAGGGTATCTATGCAGCGGACAAATTGCCGCAATTGCTGCGCAAGGATTTTGTCCAGCACGCCAACGACTCGGCATGGATGGCCAACCCGGCGCAACCGCTGACCGGCTATTCGCCGTTGATCAGCCAGGACAGCCAGCCATTGGGGCTGCGCTCACGCTTTGCCCTGGACCGTTTGAGCACGCTGGCCCAGGCCGGCAAGGTCGGGGCAGCCGACTTGCAAAGCATGGTCATGGACGATCAGGTCTATCAGGCGGATCAAGTGATGCCGGACCTGCTGCAGTTCTGCGCGGCGGATCTCGGTACCGATGCCAAAACGCTCACGCCACTGTGCGCCAGCCTCAAGGCCTGGGACCGCAACGCCAACCTGAGCAGCGGTCTGGGCTTTGTGCACTTCCAGAATGTCATGGAGGCGTTGGAGCCAGTGCCGGACGTATGGCGCGTGGCATTCGATCCACAGGACCCGCAACATACGCCGCGTGGACTGGCAATTGATCAACCGCAAGTGGCGAAGGCGCTACGGGCAGCGATGCTGGCTTCGGCTGAACTGGTCAAGGCATCAGGACTGAAACCCGACAGCCGTTGGGGCGATATCCAGGTGGTCAGCAGCGGCGGACAACAGACACCGATCCACGGTGGACCGGGTGCACTGGGCGTCTATAACGCCATCCAAAGTGTGCCGCGCAGCGATGGCAAGCGCGAAGTGGTCAGTGGCACGAGTTACCTGCAAGTGGTGACCTTTGACGAAAACGGACCGCAGGCCAAAGGGCTGCTGGCGTTCTCGTTGTCCAGCGATCCGGCCTCGAAGTACTCACGGGACCAGACGCAGGCATTCTCCAGGAAGCAATGGAGCGTGCTGCCTTTCACCGAGCAACAGATCCTGTCCGATCCGGACTATCAGGTGCAGACGATCCGTCAGCAGGATGCAAAGGTGACCACGCAGTAAAGTAGTGGAGTTTTGCATGAACGCTGAAGGCCGCACCCCGCAAGGGTGGCGGCCTTTTCAGCTTTTCGGGGACTTTTGCGGAATTGCGTTGACCACCAGATTGCCGTTCTGGTTGCGGGTCAGGTAGACCGGCAGGACCCGCGGCAAGGACTTCACCAGGCCGTTGATCTCCTTGATGTTGTAGATGCCGCCGATATGGATCGAACCGGTGCTGTTGTCAGCCACCATCAACGGTTTGTCCAGGTAGCGATTGATCAATGGCAGCGCATCGCTCAGGGCCAGATCGTCGAGCACCAGCTTGCCCTGGCGCCAGGCCAGCGAGCTGTCATTGTCATAGGTCTGGCTGATGCGGGGGATGAAGTCGCCGTGGCGATAACTGGCCTGCATCGCCGGGCCAAGGCGCAAACCGTCGCCTTGCAGGTCGGCGTTGCTGCTGACCAGTACCGAACCCTCGATCAGGTTGACCTTGACCTGGTCTTCATACATCCAGACGTTGAATTGGGTTCCGGTTACGCGAATCCGTCCTTCGGCGGCCTTGACCACGAAGGGGTGGCGGGTGTCATGGCTGACCCTGAAGAACGCTTCGCCTTTTTCCAGCGTGACTCGCCGCTGATCCTTGTAGTTGCTGTAGGTCAGCTCGCTGCCCAGGTTCAGTTCCACCTGGCTGCCGTCTTTCAAGGTGACCGTTCGAACATTGTCGGACGCTTCGAAATGCTGGTACGCGTTCGGAACCCAGCCCAGGTGCCAGCCGCCATAACCGGCCAAAGGCAGTGCCAGGGCACATATCGCCGCTGCAATAGCCAGGCGGCGCCACGGGTTTACGGGTTGGGTGCGAACCAGCGGCACCACAGGTTCGGGACGGGGCAAGTCGCCGGCGACATCCCAGATCTCGAGCATCGCTTCGTACTCGAAGGCATGGAGCGGATGCGCATCACGCCATTGCTCGAACGCCTGGCGCTCTTGCTCGGTACAGTCACTGGCGTGCAGACGCATGCACCAATGCGCGGCGGCATCGGTGATAGCGTCGAATTCGGCTTCCGAAAGCGTGTGGTCGGTCATTGGCCCTTCCTGATTTCCTGCATTCTAACCTTGGTGGAAGTCTGCGAGAACATCAGTCATGGCATTTAACCATCAATGGGCAGTTTTTTTTCAACGCTTCGTCTCTGGAGCACCTGCTGTCGGGTAGCAGTATCCATGGGGCGCGTGAAAAAAAGATCAAGACAAACACCGCTGTGCAGCGCAGATCCGAGGTTTGCCCGGCAGCAAGCCTGAAATGCACTCGATGCCGGAGCCGAACAAGTGTTTGACGGCCTCCCAGTCAGACTGAGCGGTAGCGTTTGCCTGGCTGCCGAGCATCTTCACCAGCAGTCGGGTGTTGTCATGGAACAAATGGGTGAGCAGGTTGCCACTGTGGATTGAGCATCGAGACTAAAAGCCGGTGCGTTGACGCGGGCGGTAAATAGATAACGCACGGGACGTGGGCATTCGTGACAGGGATATACCTCATCGACCCTGAGCGAAAGGTTGACAGGTCGCACGCCGCGCGTTGTTAATCGGCGGGTCTTTGTACGCTGTTGTTCCCTCCAATAATCAGTCTGGAGCTTCAGATGTCTGCGCCACACGATCACGCCTCTACCGCAGTCTCGTCACACCTGTCATTCGAAGCGCTGAGCGCTTTGCTGGAGAAGATTTTTCTGCGTCACGGCACATCGGCCGAGGTTGCCCGGGTGCTGGCGCAAAACTGCGCCGGTGCCGAACGCGACGGCGCGCACAGTCACGGGGTATTCCGCATTCCAGGTTATGTTTCGACGCTGCAAAGCGGCTGGGTCAATGGCCAGGCCGTCCCGGTGGTCGAAGATGTGGCTTCAGGGTTTGTGCGGGTCGACGCCAATAACGGCTTCGCGCAACCGGCCCTGGCGGCGGCACGCGAGCTGCTGGTGCAGAAGGCCCGAAGTGCCGGCATCGCGGTGCTGGCGATCCGTAACTCGCACCATTTCGCAGCCTTGTGGCCGGATGTCGAACCCTTCGCGGAAGAAGGCCTCGTGGCATTGAGCGTGGTCAACAGCATGACCTGCGTGGTGCCCCACGGTGCCGACCGGCCGCTGTTCGGCACCAACCCGATTGCCTTCGCTGCGCCGCGGGCCGATGGCGGGCCGATTGTCTTCGACCTGGCCACCAGTGCCATTGCCCATGGCGATGTGCAAATTGCCGCACGCGAGGGTGAACGCTTGCCGGCAGGGATGGGGGTAGACAGCCTCGGCCAGCCGACCACGGACCCGAAGGCGATTCTCGAGGGCGGCGCGTTGTTGCCTTTCGGCGGGCACAAGGGCTCGGCGTTGTCGATGATGGTCGAGTTGCTTGCAGCGGCACTGACCGGCGGCAATTTTTCCTTCGAGTTCGACTGGAAGAACCACCCCGGCGCCAAGACGCCCTGGACTGGCCAATTGCTTATCGTGATCGATCCGGACAAAGCGGCGGGGCAAAGCTTTGCCGAACGCAGCCAGGAACTGGTGCGGCAAATGCACGGTGTCGGTCTGAAGCGTTTGCCGGGTGACCGGCGTCATCATCAGCGCGCCAAGTCGCTGGCCAATGGCATTGAACTGGATGCCCGGACGCTGGCGAACTTGCGGGAGCTGGCGGGGGAGTGATTCGAGGTAATGGCAAATAACGGCTAATTAACGCAACCCCTGTGGGAGCGGGCTTGCCCGCGAAGGCGTCGTGTCAGTCGGCATCAACCGTGCTGACACACCGCTTTCGCGAGCAAGCCCGCTCCCACAGGGGTTCAGTGTTTGCCAGTGCTTAGCGACGCCCCAACAACAACCCCACCACCAGGCCAAACCCGGCGGAAATCGCCACGGTTTGCCATGGATGCCCGCCGATATAGGTTTCAGTGGCCTCGACCGCGGGCAGGGTCCGGTCGCGCACGCTACTCACCGAATCCCTGGCCTGCTGGAGTTTCAGGGCGATTTGTCCGTGAAGGGTCTCCGCTTCTTCCCCGACCAGTGAGGCGCTGCTTTTGAGCAGCTTTTCCGACTCTTCGATCAGCGATTGAAGCTCGCTGAACGCTTGATCCTTGATTTGATCTTCGGCGGCTTGCAGGGCGGTTTTGCGGGCCATTGAAGTACTCCTTGCGGGTAAGTGGACAGTGAACAATGGAGTCAGTCGCCGTCGGAAAAGTTGCAGCTATTTTGCCCGGGGCGGCCATCTTGCTGAAAAACCGGCGCAGGACATTTCGTCCTACAGTGTAAGATGTCGCCTATTTTACGCAGCAGGAAATTCCCATGAGCTTCAATCTGGCCGACAAACCCCTCGCCGAGCGCGCTGCGCTTGAAGACGAGAAATCCCGTCTGTTCGAACTCTGGCAAAACAACCTGGGCAAGGCCAAGGGTGAGGCCGCGCGGTTGTTCGGCGAACGGGCCAAGCGCAAAGGCAAGTGGGCGGAATGGGTGCGCGCCGAACTGGACGGCATGTCGCCCCCGGAATACGCCAACATGGTGCGCAGTGAAGTCAATCGCCTGATGGCGGCCAACAAATAACATCGGCTGTCAGGCGAAACTCCTGACAATCGCCTCGCGCACTTTCAACACCACCGGGTCGAGCTGGGTGCTGGTCCGCCAGCCCAGTTCGATCGGGTAGCGCGGCAAGGCCAGGGGGCAGGGCAGCAGCGCCAGCCCGCTGAGCGTTGCGATGCTTTGGGCGGCATGGGCCGGAATGGTCGCCACCGCCCGACTGCCTTTGAGCAAATGCGGCAACGCGGCAAAATGCGTGGTCGAGGCGCACACTCGTCGACTGAGCCCCAACGCCGCCAATCCTTCATCGGTAATCCCGATAAAACCGCCGGACGACACCAGAATGTGTTCGCGGGCCACAAATTCCTCAAGACCGATGCTCTGCTGGCCCTCGACCAGGCTCGACGGGTCCACCAGGCACAGATAACCACCTTCCCCCAGCACCTGACGGCTGAGCAGCCGCTCGGCAAACCCGCCCGCGGTGATCGCCAGGTCAATGCTGCGCTCCATCAGCGCCTGGGCGACGATCTGGCTGTGGGTCTGGCGGAAAATCAGCCGCAGTTTCGGCGCACACCGGGCGATTTCTTCGATCAGCCGCCGGCCGTAGGCAATTTCGAAATCATCCGACATTCCCACGGTGACCGAGCGACCTTCGTACTGTTGCGCGGCCGGATCGACCATCGCCAGGCTCTGCCGGCATTTGTTCAGGGCATCGCTGACCACCGGTTTGAGCTGATTGGCCTTGAGCGAGGGGGCCAGGCCGCGTCCAGTGCGCACGAACAGCTGATCGCCATACACCTCGCGCAAGCGACGCAAGGCCGCGCTGACGGCCGATTGCGTCACGCCCAGGCGCAGTGCGGCACGGCTGGCGCTGGACTCTTCGTGCAGCGCTTCGAAGACTTTGAGCAGGTTGAGGTCGACGTCGGTGATATTCATTTGGCTCATATCATTCAGCAGTGAATCGGTCTTTATTGATGATTGCCTGACGCCGGAGAATGAGCAACACCTGATGCGAATGGAGTTTCCAAGATGCCAAAGTCAATCGTTGCTGCCCTGCAGATCGGCGCCTTGCCCGGCGGCAAGGCTGAAACCCTGGAACAGATCCTGTCCTATGAAAACGCGATCATCGAATCCGGCGCCGGGTTGGTGGTGATGCCGGAAGCGCTGTTGGGCGGTTATCCCAAAGGCGAGGGCTTTGGCACCCAATTGGGTTATCGCCTGCCGCAAGGGCGCGAAGCCTTTGCCCGTTATTTTGCCAATGCCATCGAGGTACCCGGCGCGGAAACCGATGCACTGGCGGGACTGTCCGCACGTACCGGAGCCAATCTGGTGATCGGCGTGATCGAGCGCGCCGGCAGCACCTTGTACTGCACCGCGCTGTACTTCGATCCGCAGGCCGGACTGCTGGCCAAACACCGCAAGCTGATGCCCACCGGCACCGAACGGCTGATCTGGGGCAAGGGCGATGGTTCGACCTTGCCGGTGATCGACAGCCAGGTCGGGCGTGTCGGTGCGCTGGTGTGCTGGGAAAACATGATGCCGCTGCTGCGCACCGCGATGTACGCCAAGGGCGTGGAGGTGTGGTGCGCGCCGACCGTGGACGAGCGGGAAATGTGGCAAGTCAGCATGCGCCACATCGCTCATGAAGGGCGCTGCTTCGTGGTCAGTGCCTGTCAGGTCCAGGCATCGCCGCAGGCCTTGGGTCTGGACATCGCCAACTGGCCGGCGGATCGGCCATTGATTGCTGGCGGCAGCGTGATCGTCGGTCCCATGGGCGACATCCTCGCCGGACCGTTGCGCGACAGCGCCGGTTTGCTCACCGCGCAAATCGACACGGACGACCTGGTACGCGCCCGCTACGACTTTGACGTGGTCGGCCACTACGCCCGGCCGGATGTGTTCGAGCTGACCGTGGACGAACGCGCCAAACCCGGGGTGCGCTTCATCGCTTGATACGCGGTGGGTTTTGGCCAAAGCAGTCAGACAACTTGATAGCTTTGACCATTGCCCGCTAACCCGCGCAGAGCGAGTATTTCCCTGTTGATTACGGTTCCCCCAACCTAATAAAAAACACAGAGGGATTCTGGCAATGCGCGATTACTTGTCTGCTACTTCTCAGTTCAACTATCAGCACACCGTCGATGCCGCACTCGCGGGCGATTTGACGGCACTCAACGCCTGCGTCGAATGCTGTGACCGGCATGCCTTGCCGGGTCGCATCGCACTGTTCTGGGAAGGCCGCGACGGCACCGGTGCGACGTACACCTTCGCCGACTTGCAAGACAAGGCCGCACGTTTCGCCAATTTCCTGCTGGCCCAGGGCGTGAAGAAAGGCGACAAGGTCGCCGGCCTGTTGCCACGCAATATCGAACTGTTGATCACCGTGTTCGCCACCTGGCGCATCGGCGCGGTGTATCAACCGCTGTTTACCGCGTTCGGCCCCAAGGCCATCGAGCACCGCCTGAGCTGCTCTGGCGCCAAGGTGGTGGTGACCGATGCAGTGAACCGGTCGAAACTCGCCGAAGTCGCCGATTGCCCGACCACGGTGACCGTCACCGGCGCCAAAGGGCAGGGCCTGGTGCGTGGCGATTTCAGTTTCTGGGCCGAACTGGCCAACTATTCCGCCGACTGCGAACCGGTGCTGCTGACCGGCGAAGATCCGTTCCTGCTGATGTTCACCTCGGGCACCACCGGCCCGTCGAAAGCACTGTCGGTGCCGCTCAAGGCCATCGTCGCGTTCCAGAGCTACACCCGCGATGCGGTGGATCTGCGCCCGGAAGACGCGTTCTGGAACGTCGCCGATCCGGGTAGGGCCTACGGTATTTATTTCGGTGTCACCGGGCCAATGGCCATGGGCCATCCGATCACCTTTTACGATGGCCCGTTCACCCTCGAAAGCACCTGCCGGGTAATCAACAAGTACGGGATCACCAACCTCACCGGTTCGCCGACGGCCTACCGTTTGCTGATTGCCGGCGGCGATGAATTCGCCAGATCGATCAAGGGCAAGCTGCGTATCGTCAGCAGCGCCGGCGAGCCGCTGAACCCGGAAGTGATCCGCTGGTTTGCCGATAACCTCGACGTGGTTATCCACGACCACTACGGCCAGACCGAACTGGGCATGGTGCTGTGCAATCACCACGGCCTTGAGCACCCGATTCACATGGGCGCAGCCGGTTTCGCCTCGCCGGGCCACCGCATTGTGGTGCTGGATGACGACTACAAGGAACTCGGCGTTGGCCAACCGGGCATCCTGGCCATCGACCGCAGCCAGTCGCCGATGTGCTGGTTCGCCGGCTACGAAGGCGGGCCGACCAAGGCCTTTGTCGGCAACTACTACCTGAGTGGCGACACCGTCGAGTGGAACCCGGACGGCAGCATCAGCTTCGTCGGTCGCAGTGATGACGTGATCACCACCTCCGGCTATCGGGTTGGCCCGTTCGACGTGGAAAGTGCGCTGATCGAGCACCCGGCCGTGGTCGAGGCTGCAGTGGTCGGCAAGCCCGATCCGGAGCGCACCGAACTGGTCAAGGCGTTCGTCGTGCTCAGCGCGCAATACCGCGCCGCCCCCGAGTTGGCCGAAGAGCTGCGCCAACACGTGCGCAAGCGTCTGGCGGCGCACTCGTACCCTCGTGAAATCGAATTTGTCAGCGAATTGCCGAAAACCCCAAGCGGCAAATTGCAGCGCTTTATCTTGCGCAACCAGGAAATCGCCAAGGCTCAAGAGGCTGCGGCGAAGAACCTTCCAGCTTGAATCCAGGGAAACAATGATGCAGATCGAGAACAAGATTTTTATCGTCACCGGTGGCGCTTCCGGCCTCGGTGCAGCGACTGCCGAGGTACTGGTCGCCGCTGGCGCGAAAGTGATGCTGGTGGATATGAACGCCGAAGCCGTTGCAGCCCAGGCCCAGCGCCTTGGCGCGCACAGCGTGGTGGCGGACATCAGCGACGAAGCGGCGGCCGAAGCCGCGGTGCAAGCGACGGTCAGGGCTTTTGGCGGCCTCAATGGCCTGGTCAATTGCGCCGGCATCGTGCGTGGCGAGAAGATTCTCGGCAAGAATGGTCCACACGCGCTGGCCAGTTTCAGCCAGGTGATCAACGTCAACCTGATCGGCAGCTTCAACATGCTGCGTCTTGCGGCAGCGGCGATTGCCGAGACCGAAGCGGATGCCGATGGCGAGCGCGGCGTGATCATCAACACCGCGTCTGCCGCGGCTTACGACGGTCAGATCGGCCAGGCGGCTTACGCGGCGTCCAAGGGTGCGATTGTCAGCCTGACCTTGCCGGCGGCCCGCGAACTGGCGCGTTTCGGCATCCGTGTCATGACGATCGCCCCAGGCATCTTCGAGACGCCGATGATGGCCGGCATGACCCAGGAAGTCCGCGATTCCCTGGCCGCTGGCGTGCCATTCCCGCCGCGTTTGGGCAAACCGGGCGAGTATGCCGGGCTGGTCAAGCATATTATTGAAAACAGCATGCTCAACGGCGAGGTGATCCGTCTCGACGGTGCCTTGCGCATGGCCGCGAAGTAAGGAGGATTTGTCATGACTATTTCCAACGATCCAATCGTTATCGTCAGCGCCGTCCGCACCCCGATGGGTGGCTTCCAGGGCGAACTGAAAAGCCTGACCGCGCCGCAACTCGGTGCGGCCGCCATCAAGGCCGCCGTCGAACGTGCCGGCGTTGCCAGTGATAGCGTCGACGAGGTGTTGTTCGGCTGCGTACTGCCGGCAGGCCTTGGCCAGGCCCCTGCACGTCAGGCGGCGTTGGGCGCGGGGCTGGATAAATCGACCCGCTGCACCACTCTGAACAAGATGTGCGGTTCCGGCATGGAAGCGGCGATTCTGGCCCATGACATGCTGGTGGCGGGCAGTGCCGACGTGGTGGTTGCCGGTGGCATGGAAAGCATGTCCAACGCGCCCTATCTGCTGGACCGCGCCCGTGCCGGCTACCGCATGGGCCATGGCCGGGTGCAGGACTCGATGTTCCTCGACGGCCTCGAAGACGCCTACGACAAGGGCCGCCTGATGGGCACCTTCGCCGAAGAATGCGCCGAAACCAACAGCTTCAGCCGTGAAGCCCAGGACGCGTTCGCCATTGCCTCGACGACCCGCGCACAGCAGGCGATCAAGGACGGCAGCTTCAAGGACGAGATCGTGCCGCTGACCGTGACGGTCGGCAAAGAGCAGGTGGTGATCAGCAATGACGAGCAGCCGCCAAAAGCCAGGCTGGACAAGATCGCTTCGTTGAAACCGGCGTTCCGCGAAGGCGGTACGGTGACGGCGGCCAACTCCAGTTCGATCTCCGACGGTGCCGCTGCGTTGGTGCTGATGCGCCAGTCGCAGGCACAGAAACAAGGCCTGAAACCGTTGGCGGTGATCCATGGACACGCGGCGTTCGCCGACACCCCGGGTCTGTTTCCAGTGGCGCCAATCGGTGCGATCAAGAAATTGATGAAGAAAACCGGCTGGTCGCTCAATGACGTCGATCTGGTGGAAGTCAACGAGGCCTTCGCCGTGGTCGGCATGGCCGCGATGACTCATCTGGAAATCCCCCACGAGAAACTCAACGTGCACGGCGGCGCTTGCGCCCTAGGGCACCCGATCGGCGCGTCCGGTGCGCGGATTCTGGTGACCCTGCTTTCGGCCCTGCGCCAGAAAGGCCTGAAACGCGGCGTTGCGGCGATTTGTATCGGCGGCGGTGAAGCGACGGCCATGGCCGTGGAATGCCTCTACTGAAACTGACGCCAATCCCATGTGGGAGCGGGCTTGCTCGCGAAGAGGCCGTGTCAGTCGACATCTTTGTTGAATGACACACCGCTTTCGCGAGCAAGCCCGCTCCCACAGGGTTCTGCGTCGTAACCAGATTCAAGGATTCACCATGATCCCCAATGACGACCAACAACAAATCCGCGACATGGCCCGGGACTTTGCCCAGGAACGGCTGAAACCGTTCGCCGCCGAGTGGGACCGCGAGCATCGCTTTCCCAAGGAAGCCATCGGCGAGATGGCCGCACTGGGCTTCTTCGGCATGCTGGTGCCGGAGCAGTGGGGCGGATGCGACACCGGTTACCTGGCCTATGCCATGGCGCTGGAAGAAATCGCCGCCGGTGATGGCGCCTGCTCGACCATCATGAGTGTGCACAACTCCGTGGGCTGTGTGCCGATTCTCAACTACGGCACGGATGAGCAGAAAGAGCGCTTCCTCAAACCACTGGCCAGCGGTGCGATGCTTGGCGCTTTCGCCCTGACCGAGCCCCAGGCCGGTTCCGACGCCAGTGGCCTGAAAACCCGTGCGCGCCTGGAAGGCGATCACTACGTGCTCAACGGCTGCAAGCAGTTCATCACCTCCGGGCAGAATGCCGGGGTGGTGATCGTGTTTGCGGTGACCGATCCGAGCGCTGGCAAACGCGGCATCAGCGCCTTTATCGTGCCAACCGATTCGCCGGGCTACACCGTTGCGCGGGTCGAGGACAAGCTCGGTCAGCATGCGTCCGACACCTGCCAGATTCTCTTCGAAGACGTGAAGGTGCCGCTGGCCAATCGTTTGGGCGAGGAGGGCGAAGGCTACAGGATTGCCCTGGCCAACCTTGAAGGCGGCCGCGTCGGCATCGCTTCGCAATCGGTGGGCATGGCCCGCGCCGCCTTCGAAGCTGCGCGCGATTACGCCCGTGAACGCCAGAGCTTCGGCAAGCCGATCATCGAGCACCAGGCCGTGGCCTTCCGCCTCGCGGACATGGCGACCCAGATCGCCGTGGCGCGGCAAATGGTGCACTACGCCGCCGCCCTGCGCGACAGTGGCAAACCAGCGCTGGTCGAAGCGTCGATGGCCAAGTTGTTCGCCTCGGAAATGGCCGAGAAGGTATGCTCCTCGGCGCTGCAAACCCTCGGTGGCTATGGATACCTGAACGACTTCCCGCTGGAGCGGATCTACCGCGACGTGCGGGTCTGCCAGATCTACGAAGGCACCAGCGATATTCAGCGCATGGTCATTTCGCGCAATTTATAAGAAGGAGTCCCCTGTGAGTTATGAAACGATTTTGCTGGAAACCCACGGCCGCGTTGGCCTGATCACCCTCAACCGTCCACAAGCGCTGAATGCGTTGAACGCGCAGATCGTCAGCGAACTGAACCAGGCCCTCGATGGCTTCGAGGCTGACTCGAACATCGGCTGCATCGTCCTGACCGGTTCGAAAAAAGCCTTCGCCGCCGGGGCTGATATCAAGGAAATGGCCGAGCTGACCTATCCGCAGATCTACATCGACGACCTGTTCAGCGACAGCGACCGCGTGGCCAACCGCCGCAAGCCGATCATCGCAGCGGTCAACGGTTTCGCTTTGGGCGGTGGCTGCGAACTGGCGCTGATGTGCGACTTCATCCTGGCTGGTGACAACGCCCGATTCGGTCAGCCGGAAATCAACCTCGGCGTGCTGCCGGGCATGGGCGGTACCCAGCGCCTGACCCGCGCCGTGGGCAAGGCCAAGGCCATGGAAATGTGCCTGAGCGGTCGCCTGATCGATGCCGTTGAAGCGGAGCGTTGCGGCATCGTGGCGCGTATCGTGCCGAGCGATGAACTGCTGGACGAAGCGCTGAAAGTCGCGGCGCTGATTGCCAAGAAGTCGCTGCCGATTGCGATGATGGTCAAGGAAAGCGTCAACCGTGCCTTTGAAGTGAGCCTGGCCGAAGGCGTGCGCTTTGAGCGCCGGGTGTTCCATGCGGCGTTTGCGACGCAGGATCAGAAGGAAGGGATGGCGGCGTTTATTGCCAAGCGTGAGGCTGAGTTCCAAGGCAAGTGATGCGGCGTTCTTAGGGACGCCTTCGCGAGCAAGCCCGCTCCCACATTTGATCTGCGGTGTTCACAAATTCTGTGTTCGCCGCAGATCAAATGTGGGAGCGGGCTTGCTCGCGAAGCTTTTAAGCTTTACCGAGTCACACCAGGTAGTTCTTCAGTTCGCGGGCAATCACCATCCGCTGAATCTCGCTCGACCCTTCGTAGATCTGCGTGATCCGCGCATCCCGGTAGTACTTCTCCACCGGATAGTCTTCCAGATACCCATACCCGCCATGAATCTGAATGGCTGACGAGCAGACTTTTTCCGCCATTTCCGACGCAAACAGCTTGGCTTGTGACGCCTCCGACAGGCAGGGTTTGCCGGCCGTGCGCAGGCGTGCGGCGTGCAGGATCATCAGTCGCGCGGCGTTCAACTGCATGTGCATGTCGGCCAGCAGGTTGGCGATGCTCTGGTGTTCATTGATCGTTTTGCCGAACTGCACACGATCACGGGAGTAGGCCAGCGCCGCTTCGAACGCCGCGCGGGCTATGCCCAGTGCCTGGGCAGCGATGCCGATACGGCCGCCTTCGAGGTTGGACAGGGCGATGGCCAGGCCTTTTCCGCGCTCGCCGAGCAGATTGGCCTCAGGGATGGTGCAGTTGTTCAGGGTCACCGCACAGGTGTCGGAAGCGCGTATGCCCATCTTGTGTTCGGTGCGATCAACGATAAAGCCGGCAGTGTCGGTCGGCACCAGGAACGCCGAGATGCCACGTTTGCCCAGGTCCGGATCGGTCACGGCAAACACAATCGCCAGCTTGGCCCGCTTGCCATTGCTGACGAACTGCTTGGCGCCGTTGATCACCCACTGGCCGTCGCGCAGTTCGGCGCGGGTGCGCAGGTTGTGCGCCTCGGAACCGGCCTGGGGTTCGGTCAGGCAGAAGCAGCCGATGACCTTGCCGCTGGCCAGGTCCGCCAGCCAGGTCTTTTTCTGTTCTTCGCTGCCGTAGTTGAGCACCGGCCCGCAGCCCACGGAGTTGTGGATGCTCATGAAGGCGCCGGTAGCACCGTCGCCGGCGGAAATTTCTTCTACCGCCAGCGCGTAGGCCACGTAATCGACATAGGTGCCACCCCATTCCTCGGGGACCACCATGCCCAGCAGGCCCAGTTCACCCATCTTCGCCACCAGACCGTCATCGATCCAGCCGGCCTTTTCCCAGGCCTGGGCATGGGGCGCGATTTCGCCGCGGGCAAAATCCCGGGCCATGTCGCGGATCATGACTTGCTCTTCGCTCAATTCGATATCGTGCATGGCTCAGTTCTCGCTCTGGTCAAACTCGCTGAAGAAGCTCGCCACGTGTTCGGCGTCCAGCGCCTCGAGGGTGGGCGGGTTCCAGCGGGGTGTCTTGTCTTTGTCGATCAGCAAGGCGCGCACGCCTTCGATCAGGTCGCCGCGCTCGAACCACTGGCGGTCCAGGTGCAGCTCAAGGGCGAAGCATTGTTCCAGTGGCAGCTCGCGTCCGCGACGGAGCATTTCCAGGGTCACGGCCATGGCCAGCGGCGAGCGGGTTTCCAGCAGGTCGGCGGTGGTGACGGCCCACTCATGGCTGTCGGCGACCGCTACCTGACGCAGTTGCTTCACAATACTCGGCACATCGGGTTGGGCGAAGAAGTGGTCGATGGCCGGGCGCAAGGTCGCCAGTGGCGCATCAGGCAGATGCTGCCTGGCGAGTGTTGCCAGCAGGCCTTGCAGATCCTTGAGCGGCGTGTCGTGCCATTCGAGCTGGTCGAGTTTTTCGTCCAGCGTGCCCAGCTTGACGCTTTCGAGGTACCAGTCGGCCAGGCCGCAATACAGCGCATCGGCGGCACGAATCTGTACGCCGCTGACGCCGAGGTAAATCCCCAGTTCACCGGGGATGCGCGGCAGGAAGTAACTGCCGCCGACGTCCGGGAAGTAGCCGATGCCGACTTCCGGCATGGCCAGGCGGCTTTTCTCGGTGACCACGCGCAGGTCTGCGCCTTGCACCAGGCCCATGCCGCCACCGAGGACAAAACCGTCCATCAGGGCCAGTACCGGTTTGCGGTAGTGATGGATCGCGAGGTCGAGGGCGTATTCCTCGACGAAGAAATCTTCATGCAGGGTGTCGCCGCTTTTGAAGCTGTCATGCAGCGAGCGAATGTCACCACCGGCGCAGAAGGCTTTTTCCCCGGCACCGCGCAAGACCACGGCATGTACTTGCGGATCCTGGGCCCAGGCGTCGAGCTGGCGGTGCAGGTTGCGCACCATGTCCAGGGTGAGGGCATTGAGGCCGGCGGGGCGGTTGAGGGTCAGGTGACCAATGTGGTTGCGAACCTCGGCCAGCACTTCGTTTTGCATGGCATCCATGGACTGAGTCCCCGGAGCAGAAACCTGAGCAGTCATCACTAACTCCCTGCTTTTATTGTCTTTATCGAGATGCTCGCGCGCGAGCGATGGCGGATCGTATCAGTGCAAATTTGCCTTGTACAACCCGGATAACTGCAGGTTATCTGTGCATTTTTGCATGTCGATGTCCGATACTGTTACAGCGTAGACCAAGGCCAATTCAGGCAAACGCCGCGAGCAGATCCTCTTCGAACGCCTTCTGCGCCTCGCCGGCCACCTGTGCCCGATGCCGGGTCAGATGAAACTCGACATCGAAACTCATGTCGCCTCGGCGCACGGCCCTGAGCAAACCCTTGTCTTCCCAGCCACGAGCGAAGTGGCTGGGCAAGTAACCGACATGCCTGCCGGAAAGGATGAAGGCGAGGGTGCCTTCGACTTGTTCGGAGCGTGCTGAACACAACTTGCCCTGGAAGGGTTCGTCACTGCGCAGAAAACGGTAGGGGTGGTCGACCCGGTCGCAGGCTTGCAGATCCTGATCGTCCGGGTCCGGGTTGCTGAACAGCGGATGGCCGGGGGCGCAATACAGATGCTGGGTTTCAATGAACAATTGGCGGTAGTCAAACGCACTTTGCACTTGCGAGAAATAGCCGATGGCCAGGTCCAGGCGCTGTTGCAGCAGCAGGCGCTCCATTTCACCGGGCATGGCACTGATCAGTTCGATGCGCACTGACTCGTCCCGTTCACGGAAGCGCCGGATCGCCCCGGCCACCCGTTGCAGCACCGATTGATCCAGGGCTTCGGACAGACCCAGGCGCACTTCGCCGATCAAGCGCCCGGCCACGCCATTGGATTGATGACGGAAGGCTTCGATGGACTGGAACAATCCACGGGTGGCGCTGAGCAGTTGTTCGCCCTTGGGTGTGATCCGGAACCCGCCCTTGCCACGACTGCATAGCCGATAGCCAAGGCGCGTTTCCAGTTTGGCCATTTGCTGGCTGATGCTCGACTGGCTCAACCCCAACTCGCCTTGGGCGGCGCTGAAGCCGCCGCACTCCACCACGCTGACAAACAGACGCAACAATTGCAGATCCAGATCGTGGAGTTGGCCGAGCATCAAACATTACTCCGTCATAAAGTCAGGTTAATTAACTTGGTATTTTACCAATGTATCCGACGACGCATCCTGCAATCACTTCCTCTGGTCAGGTGTTCGTCATGGCTCCCATGTTCAAGCTGTGTTTACCCGCGCTGTTCCTTGCCATGGCCGCCTCGGTCCAGGCCGAAGACAAGGTGGTCAATCTGTACAGTTGGGCCGATTACGTCGCCCCCGAAACCCTGCAACGGTTCGAGCAGGAGACGGGTATCCATGTGCGCTACGACACCTTCGACTCTTCGGAAGTACTGGAGACCAAGCTGCTCACCGGCGGCAGCGGTTATGACGTGGTGGTGCCGTCCTCCAGCGTGCTGGCCCGGGGTCTTGCGGCGGGGGCGTTGAAACCGATTCCCCATGAAGGACTCAAGGGTTACGCCAACCTCGATCCGGACTTGCTGGAAAAACTCGCCGCCGTCGATCCAGGCAACCGTTACGGCGTGCCTTACACCTGGGGCACCCTGGGTTTGGGCATGAACGTCGAGGCGGTCAAGCAGCGCTTGCCGGATGCGCCGCTCAACAGCCTAGACCTCCTGTTCAAACCCGAGTACGCGAGCCAGTTGAAGGACTGCGGCATCGCCATTCTCGACTCACCCCAGGAAGTGATCGGACTGGCGCTGCATTACCTGGGTAAAGATCCCTACAGCACGGACAAGAACGATCTGTCAGCCGCCGAGGCGTTGCTGCATCAGCTACAGCCGAACGTACTGTACGTCGCCACCGGGCGGCAGATCAGCGACCTGGCCAATGGCAGCGTGTGCCTGGCGCTGACCTACAACGGCGACGCGAGCATGGCCGCCGACCAGGCACGCAAGGCCAACAAACCCTATGAAATCGCCTACCGGATTCCCAGGGAGGGCACCCTCGTGTGGCAGGACAACCTGGCGATTCCCAAGGACGCGCCGCACCCCGAATCCGCCCGCGCCTTTATCGAGTTCATGCTGCGCCCCGAGTCCGTCGCTGCACTGACTAATACGTTGTTCTTCGCCACGGCGAACCAGGCCGCCACTCCGCTGGTGGATGAAGCGGTGCGCACCGATCCGGACATCTACCCGCTGGCCGACGTGCGCGAACGGTTGTACGCCGACCGCAGCATGAGCCTCAAGGACATGCGCCAGCGCACCCGCTTGTGGACCACTTTCCGTAGCCGCCAATAAGAAAAGAGAAGGAGCCTTCAATGGACGTCCCGATGCAGAACGATCAAGCCATTACCCGCGACAGCCTATACGGTACGGCCGCCGAAAGTACCTACGCTGGTATCACCAGTTTCATGCGTCGGCGCTACAGTCGTGACCTGCGTGGCGTTGATGTGGCCGTCAGTGGCGTGCCGTTCGACACGGCCACCAGCAACCGCCCCGGCGCACGCTTCGGACCACGGGGCATTCGCGCCGCCTCTGCCGGGATCGCCTGGGAACGGCACTGGCCGTGGACGTTTGACCCGTTCGATCATCTGGCGGTCATCGACTACGGCGATTGCGATTTCGATTACGGCTCGCCGCAGTCGACGCCTGAAATGATTGAGGCCCACGCCGAGCACATCCTCAATGCCGGCACGGCGATGCTGACCTTTGGCGGCGACCATTTCATCACCTATCCGCTGCTCAAGGCCCATGCCCGCAAGCATGGGGCGTTGTCGCTGATCCACTTCGACGCCCACAGCGACACCTGGCCGGACGAAGAGGGCAAGCGCATCGACCACGGCACGATGTTCTGGCACGCGGCGAAGGAAGGCTTGGTCGATCCGTCGCATTCGGTGCAGATCGGCTTGCGCACCACCAACGATGATCACCAGGGCTTTCAAGTGCTCGACGCGCGGCAAGTGCATCGTCGTGGTTGCGAGGCGATTGTCGAAGCGATTCGCGCGCGGGTCGGCGACAACCCGGTGTACCTGACCTTCGACATCGACTGCCTCGATCCGGCGTTCGCTCCGGGTACCGGAACACCGGTGTGCGGCGGCTTGAGCACGGTGCAGGCGCTGGAGATTCTCGGCGGTCTGCGCGGGATCAACCTGGTGGGCATGGACGTGGTGGAAGTGGCACCGGCCTATGACAGCGCGGAGATTACGTCACTGGCGGCGGCGACGCTGGCGATGGAGATGCTGTGTCTGTATGCGGCCAGACATAAGGTCGACCGGTAATACTCAATCGAAATGTGGGAGCGGGCTTGCTCGCGAAAGCGGTGTGTCATTCAACAACAATGTCGACTGACTCAACGCCTTCGCGAGCAAGTCGGATCGCCGCACCGCCGCTCCCACAATTTTGATTTGTATCAGGCCACTGGAATGATTGGCAGGTCGAGGATCTGCCCCCCGCTGAACCGTGCGGACGAACCGGAAATGGATTCGTGCGGCACGCCTTTGGCCACGTCACTGACGCCGTCCAATCGTGCCATTTGCTCGGTACTCAACTGCACATTCAGCGCGCCCAATGTCGCGTCCAGTTGCTCCCGGGTCCGGGAACCGAGGATCGGGATCAGCGCCGTGGTCGAGCGCCTGGCCTTTTCCCGCAACCAGGCGATGGCCACGTGGGTCGGGCTGGCGTCCAGTTCTGCGGCGACATCGATCAAGGTGTCGAGCAGGGCGGTTTCGCGGGCGCTTTTTTCGGCGTGAATCAGCACGCCGAGCTTGTTCGCGCGATTGTCGCCCTCACTGTTGCGATATTTGCCAGTCAGGAAGCCGCCACCCAGCGGCGACCACAAGGTCGCTGCCAGACCCAGGGCTTCGGCCATCGGCAGTTGTTCACGCTCAGCAGTGCGTTCGGCGAGGCTGTACTCGACCTGGATCGCGGCAATCGGCGCAAAACCACGCACCTCGGCCAAGAGGTCGGCGCGGGCGATGCGCCACGCGGGGAAGTTCGACAGCCCGGCGTAATGAATCTTGCCGGCACTGACCAGGTCGTCGAAGCCGCGCAGGATCTCTTCCATGGGCGTGACGCCGTCGCTCATGTGCGCCCAGAACAGGTCGATATGCTCGGTCTTCAGCCGTTTAAGGCTTTCTTCGACGGCGCGCACCATGTTCTTGCGGCTGTTACCGGTGTGGGAAATGCCGGCCGCCGGTGTAGTCCCGAGGGTGTATTTGGTGGCGATGACCAGGCGATCCCGCTCTGCGGCGATGAATTCGCTGAGCATGGCCTCGGACTGCCCGCCCTGATAGCCGTTGGCGGTATCGATGAAATTGCCACCGGCTTCCAGATAGCCATCAAAAATCCGTCTGGCTTCGTCACGCTCGGCGCCATGGCCCCAACCGGTACCGAAATTACCGGTACCCAGTGCCAGTTCGGAAACACGCAAGCCGGTTTTACGACCGAAAACTTTGTAATGCATGGGATGACTCCAGAGGGATGGCGACAAGGTTTAATAGATTCTCAACAACATCTATTAAATATGATGCTAGTAATTTAAAGCGTCAAGGCGCTTTTCCTTTCTGCACAAAACTGCCGATCACCGGTCACGTTTTTCATTCGCAATGGCATACTGCCGCCCATGACTATCGATTCCCCCTTAAGCGCCTGGCAGCATGCCATCGAACAAAAGGACTTCGTCCAGGACGAGGCCCAGGAACATGCCGTGTGGGCCCTGCAAAAGTGCCACGAAGCCCTGCACGAAGGCCGCGCGCCCATTTCCGGCGTGTACCTGTGGGGGCCGGTGGGGCGGGGCAAGACCTGGTTGATGGACCAGTTCTACCAAAGCCTTCGAGTACCGGCGCGGCGCCAGCACTTTCACCACTTCATGGGTTGGGTGCACCAGCGCTCGTTTCAACTGACCGGCACCGCCGATCCGCTCAAGGCGTTGGCCCGTGAACTGGCCGAAGAAGTGCGCGTTCTGTGTTTCGATGAGTTGTTCGTCAACGACATCGGCGACGCGATTATTCTCGGGCGCCTGTTCCAGGTGATGTTCGAACAGGGCGTGGTGGTGGTCTGCACGTCCAATCTGCCGCCGGACCAGTTGTACGCCGACGGCTTCAATCGCGATCGTTTCATGCCCGCCATCGCGGCGATCAAGCAACACATGCAGGTGATTGCGGTGGATGGCGCGGAAGACCATCGCCTGCATCCGGGGGCCGGCTCGCAACGCTACTGGGTGGCCGAGCCCGGCAGGCCCGGCGCGCTGGATGAAGTGTTCCAGGTGTTGAGCGTCGGCCAGTCAGTATCGAGCGAGTCGATCCAGGTCGGTTACCGCACCCTTGAGGTGGTCAAGGCCAGCCCGACTGTGCTCTGGACCCGTTACGCCGCGCTGTGCGAGCAACCCTTCGCGGCCATGGATTTCATCGCCCTGTGCGATACCTACGGCGCTATTCTGTTGAGTGACGTGCCCAACCTCAGCGCACAGAAACGCGCCGGGCGCATTGCCCGTGGCACCGAGGACGGTGTCGAGCGGGTGGACGCGGGGGATCGCGAGTTGCCGCAGTTGTCGGTGCATGACGACGGGGTGCGACGGTTCATTGCCCTGGTGGACGAGTGCTACGACCGCAAGGTGCCGCTGTACCTTGAGGCGCAGGTGCCGATGGCGTCGCTTTACACCGAGGGTTATCTGGAGTTCCCGTTCCGCCGCACCCTCAGTCGATTGCAGGAAATGCAACTGCAACGGTTTGCCGAAGTTTGATCGGGAGCAGCGAACATGAATCAGCCCCTGTCACACCATTTGCTGACCATGGCCTATCAGAACGCCTGGGCCAACCACCGACTGGCCAAGGCCTGGCGTCAGTTGAGCCCACAGGAACTGAGCGCACCCCGGGTCAGCTTCTTCCCGACGATCCGCGCCACGCTCAACCACAACCTCACCTGTGACTGGTTTTATGTGGACGCCCTGGAGCGTGAACTGCGCGGCGACGATCCGCATCCCGATTGCCGGATGTTTTTCAAGGAAGACGAGCCCTGCCTCACGGCGACGGACCTGGTTGGTGAGCAGGCCCACGTCGACCGCCGGCTGATCGCCTACTGCGAACAGATGCGCGACGCCGACCTCGGCAAAATCGTGACCATCGCCCGCGACAACCCGCAACACGACAGTCGTTTGCGCCTGTTGTCCCATTTGTTTGAACACCAGATCCATCACCGCGGCCAGGTTCACGCCATGCTCAGCGGCACCTCGGTCCGGCCACCGCAACTCGACGAGTTTTTCTGCGCCGGAGAGTCGCACTTGCGCGCCGAGGATTTTGCCGAGCTGGGATGGACCGAAGCCTTGATCTGGGGCGCTTGAGCGCCAAAAATTTGCGCGGTTGCGATTGTCGGTACCACGGTGCTCGCGCTATGGTCTGCCGGCACTTCAGCGTGAAATACATGCTGGGGGCTACTTCATGTGTGATCGAGGATGGAAATGGACTCCGCAGAAATTCTTGTGCTTCAGGCCAGTTACACCAATCCGGTGCATGCCGAGGCTATTTGTCTGGTGTTGAACCACTACGCCGAAGACCCGATGGGAGGCGGCCAGCCGTTGCCAGCCAATGTACTGGCGCAACTCCCGGCAGAGCTCGCCAGGCGCCCCCACGCTTTCAGCGTGCTGGCCTTTGTCGGTGGCGAGCCGGCCGGGCTGGTCAATTGCTTCGAGGGATTCTCGACCTTTGCCTGCCGGCCGCTGGTCAATGTGCACGATGTGTCGGTGGTGAAAAAATTTCGCGGCCTGGGCTTGAGCCAGAAGATGCTGCAAAAGGTCGAGGACATCGCCCGTCAACGTGGCTGCTGCAAGCTCACCCTGGAAGTATTGGAAGGCAATGCCGTGGCGCAGGGTTCGTATGAAAAAGCCGGTTTCGCCGCCGGCATGTTCGACCCGGCTCATGGTCGAATGCTGTTCTGGACCAAGAGCCTCTGACTCAACAGGCAAAAAAAGGGCGCCGATCAGGACGCCCTGTAGTCTTCTCCGACTGTAGAGCCGCAGTCAGGAGGCCATGGATCATTTCGGTCTGTAGGTTTCAGTCATTTGTGCGGTTTGATCGTCCGGAACCCGCAGCTCAGTGCTTTGGATAGGGTGGCCCAGGGCTTCTTGCTGGGCCAGTCGCAGGCTTTCGTAGTAATAGCGCATGCGTTCGGCTCCACCTTCGGCAAAAGCGCTGGTTGAGCCCAAGGCCATCAGGCCGGCGAGAATCATTGCGGTGCGTTTCATGGTTTGCCTCCCACTACAGATGTCGGATGCCTTTCGTCCATGAATCTATGAAGCAGTGTCGAATTGGCATTATCCGCCGAATCCGTTAAATGGGAATTAACTTCACGAGCATGAAAAAGGGGCCGGAACCGGCCCCTGAAAGGATTACTGCTGGACGACCGTCGGTGGCGTCTTCGGCTTCATCAGACTGAAGTCGATCAACGCCCGTTGCTCACGTTCATACGGGTTGCCGATCATCAATGGACGAGCCTTGAAGCTGTCGCTGACCAGGCTCTTGCTGCGATCGAGTTCGTCGAAGCTCAGGCCTGCGAGGTCCGCCCAGGTGTGGATCAGGTGCGAACTGCTGTAAGGACGCGACAGATCACCGGCGAGGTTCCAGTCATGGGCTGCTCGCCATTTCGGGGAGGCCCAGGCCATGAACGGAATGGTGTACATCGGTGCTGTCGGCTTGTTCTCGTTGCGCCCCAGGGTGCTGTGGCCCACGGAATCGAACACGTCTTCGCCATGGTCGGAGAGGTACAGCAGGAAGCCGTTCGGGTCGGTCCTGGCGTAGTCCTTGATCAGGCTGGACACCACGAAATCGTTGTACAGCACGGCGTTGTCGTAGCTGTTGTACGTCGGCAACTGGTCATCGCGAATGCCGGCAGGTACGCCGTCACGGTCCTGGAACTTGTCGAAGGTCGACGGGTAGCGGTACTGGTAGCTCATGTGCGTGCCGAGCAAATGCACGACGATGAGTTTACGCGGTGCCGCATCGGCCAAGGCCTTGTTGAACGGCTCGATCACGTCGCCATCGTACTGGGCGGCGTTCTGGTTGCGGTTATTGTTCAGGTACACCTGCTCGTCGGCCTGTTCGGAGAAGGTCGTGAGCATGGTGTTGCGCTTGGTCATGGTCTGCTGGTTGGTGATCCAGAAGGTCTTGTAGCCCGCCTGTTTCATCATGCTGACCAACGATGGCGTCGACAGGTACAGGTCCGGGTTTTCTTCGTCGGCGAAGGTCAGGACCTGCTGCAGTGCCTCAATGGTGTAGGGGCGTGGCGTAATGACATTGTCGAAAACGTCCAGTTGATCCTTGAGCTTGTCCAGCTCCGGCGTGGTTGCCCGGGGATAGCCGTACAGGCTCATGCGCTGACGGTTGGTGGACTCGCCGATCACCAGCACCAGGGTCGCAGGCTGGTTGGCCATGGCGTCCTTGAGGTTGTGCAGCGGTGGAGTCTTGCTGGCGCTTTCCAGCATGTCCTGCATTCCGGCCAGGGTGTCGAGGTAACGGTGATAGGCCACGGCCATCTGCCATGGCACCGCAGGTTCGATGCGGGTTTCGAACTTCTCGAAACCGGCGGCGAAACTGCCGGTGCGCTGGGTCTGCTTGATCAGCGGATAGGCGACCACGGTGAACAGGAGGGCTGTTGCCGCGACCAGCGCCTTGCCACGGGGCAGGTACACCGGGCGCAGGCGTGTCCACAGGAACCAGGAAAAAGCGCTGTGGGCCAGGAACGCCGGGACCATCCACCAGGCAAAGTACTGGGTCATGTACTCGCCGGCTTCAGCCACGTTCGACTCGAACATGATGAAGATGACGCTCTGGGAAAATTCTTGCTGATAAATGAAGAAATATCCCAGGCTCGCCATGGAGCACGCCCACAGTACAACGCCAATCACGGCGGCCATGACACGGGTTTGCCGAGGGAACAGCAACATCGGCGCCAGCCAGATGGCGCTCATGACGAAGGCCTGGCGGAATCCGGTAAAGCCGGAGGTGCCAGTCAGCTGGATCAGTAGTTGGGTAATGCCGGAAAAGTACCAGAAGAATACAAACAGCCAGAGGAATCCGGCCCAATCAAATCCTGCCGCAGTCGTTTTGCTGCGTTTAAACAAAGACATTCAGCGCTCCAGCCGAGAATTCACTACCACCGCCGGGACTTGGATATCGCGGACGACGAACGAGGGCCGCGCGGAATCGGGCGACCTAAACGAGTAATTATTGTGAAACAATTGTGAAAATTATGTGAGTTGCCAGGAGTGGCAGGGCGTGAGCCGGTGCGGAAGCAGTGCAATCAGCTCCCGCTTGAAAGGAGGGGGTGTCAGGCCAGTGGAGCGCGTTGCGTCACAGCCAGGGGCTGCGTCTGACCGGTTTGCAGCAGCAGCCGCAAGTGCGCCAGTTCCTGTTTCAATTGATCGCGTTCGTCCTTCAACTGGCGCAATTCATCGCGACGGATTGTGACGTAAAGGGTTTGTGCTGGCAGTGCGGTATGTACTGTGCCCATTGCTCACCTCGCAAATGGCGTGTCTCAACTGTAGGTACGCCTCGAAATCCGGGGCTGACCTACTATCGGCGCCAATTTTGATTTCTTTTGCCCCCAAAGGGAACTTTTTTATTTTTCATGGTCGTTGTGTCTTCGGTTTGATTCCCGACGTTATCCATCAGGATCGGGCACAATGCCCGGAAACTTCACGCCAACGCTCTGGACTAACCTCATGAGTCGCGTTGGGCTATAACCTTTGACACACTTTTATTTGTAGTAGGGAGCATCAGCACATGCAACTCGGGATTATTGGACTGGGCCGCATGGGCGGCAATATTGCGCGGCGCCTGATGCTCAACGGGCACACCACCGTTGTTTATGACCGCAATACCGCCTTTGTCGAAGCCCTGGCCACAGAAGGCTCCACGGGCGTCACCGATCTGCCAGCGCTGGTCGCTGGCCTGGCCAGGCCGCGTGCGGTCTGGGTCATGCTGCCGGCAGGCGCACCGACCGAAGAAACCATCGACACCCTGAGCACCTTGCTCGAAGCCGGCGACACCATCATCGACGGCGGCAACACCTTCTATAAGGACGATATCCGTCGGGCGAAGACCCTGTCGGAAAAAGGCCTGCATTACATCGACGTCGGTACGTCCGGCGGCGTCTGGGGTCTGGAGCGCGGTTACTGCATGATGATCGGCGGCGATGCCGAGACCGTTAAGCGCCTCGACCCGCTGTTCGCAACCCTGGCCCCGGGCCTGGGCGACATCCCGCGCACCAGGGACCGCAAGTCCGACGACGAGCGTGCCGAACACGGCTACATTCACGCCGGTCCCGCCGGCGCCGGGCATTTCGTGAAGATGATCCACAACGGCATCGAATACGGAATGATGCAGGCCTTCGCCGAGGGCTTCGACATCCTCAAGACCAAAAACAGCGAGAGCCTGCCGCAAGACCAGCGTTTCGACCTGAACGTCGCCGACATCGCCGAAGTCTGGCGTCGTGGCAGCGTGGTGTCCTCGTGGTTGCTGGACCTGACGGCCGACGCCCTGGCCAGCGATCCGAAGCTCGACGGTTTTTCCGGGTCCGTGGCCGACAGCGGTGAAGGACAATGGACCATCGAAGCCGCGATGGAGCAAGCGGTGCCGGTGCCGGTGCTGTCGAACTCGCTGTTCTCTCGCTACCGCTCGCGTGGGCAAGGGACCTTTGGCGACAAGGTTCTCTCGGCCCAGCGCTTCGGCTTCGGCGGCCATGTGGAGACCTCGAAAAAATGACCCACTCGATCCGCAGAAAATCCAAGGCTGAACCCGCGCCGCCGACCACGCTGTTCCTGTTCGGCGCCCACGGCGATCTGGTCAAGCGCCTGCTGATGCCGGCGCTGTACAACCTCAGCCGTGACGGTTTACTCGGGGATGGACTGCGGATCATCGGCGTTGACCACAACGCCATCAGCGATGAAGGCTTCGCGAAAAAGCTCGAAGACTTCATCCGCAACGAGGTGGCCACCAGGACCGGCAAGGGCGATCAAGCCCTTGACCCGGCGCTGTGGGCCAAGCTCGCCAAAGGCATCAGCTACGTCCAGGGCGATTTCCTGGACGACAGCACTTATCAAGCGCTGGCGGCAAAAATCGCCGACAGCGGTACCGGCAATGCGGTGTTCTACCTGGCCACCGCGCCGCGTTTCTTCAGTGAAGTGGTACGCCGCCTCGGCTCGGCCGGCTTGCTGGGAGAAACCCCCGAGGCCTTCAGAAGGGTGGTGATCGAAAAGCCCTTCGGCTCCGACCTGCATACGGCCGAAGCCTTGAACGCTTGCCTGCTCAAGGTGATGACGGAAAAGCAGATCTACCGGATCGACCATTACCTGGGCAAGGAGACCGTGCAGAACATCCTGGTCAGCCGGTTCTCCAACAGCCTGTTCGAAGCGTTCTGGAACAATCACTACATCGACCACGTGCAGATCACCGCCGCCGAAACCGTCGGCGTGGAAACCCGTGGCAGTTTCTATGAGCACACCGGCGCGCTGCGGGACATGGTGCCCAATCACCTGTTCCAGTTGCTGGCGATGGTGGCGATGGAACCGCCCGCCGCATTTGGTGCCGATGCGGTGCGCGGCGAGAAAGCCAAGGTCGTTGGCGCGATCCGTCCCTGGACGGTCGAGGAGGCCCGCGCCAACTCGGTGCGCGGCCAATACGCCGCCGGTGAGATCGACGGCAGGTCACTGCCGGGCTATCGCCAGGAAAACAATGTCGCCCCCGACAGCAATACCGAAACCTATGTGGCCCTCAAGGTCATGATCGATAACTGGCGTTGGGTCGGCGTGCCGTTCTACCTGCGTACCGGCAAGCGCATGAGCGTGCGTGACACCGAGATCGTGATTTGCTTCAAGCCGGCGCCCTATGCGCAGTTCCGCGATACCGAGGTCGATGAGTTGCAGCCGACCTATTTGCGCATTCAGATCCAGCCGAACGAAGGTATGTGGTTCGACCTGCTGGCCAAGCGTCCCGGTCAGGCCTTGAAGATGGACAACATCGAGCTCGGGTTCGCCTACAAGGATTTCTTCGAGATGCAGCCGTCCACCGGCTACGAAACCCTGATCTACGATTGCCTGACCGGCGACCAGACGCTGTTCCAGCGCGCCGACAACATCGAAAACGGCTGGCGCGCGGTGCAACCGTTCCTGGATGCCTGGCAGCAGGACTCCAGTGTGCAGAGCTATGCCGCCGGGGAAAACGGCCCCAAGGCCGGCGAAGAATTGCTCACCCGTGACGGTCGCGTCTGGCACAGCCTCGGATAATACGTATCTCCTGTGGGAGCGAGCAAGCTCGCTCCCACAGGGTTTGGGGGGTTACAGCCAGTAGCTCACCGCATACCACCCGAGCACGCCCATCACCACGGTGTACGGCAATGCCATCCAGACCATTCGCCCGTAAGACAGGCGCACCAGCGGTGCAATCGCCGAGGTCAGCAGGAACAGAAACGCCGCCTGACCGTTGGGCGTCGCCACGCTCGGCAGGTTGGTGCCGGTATTGATCGCAATGGCCAGCGTTTCGAAATGCTCACGGGTCATCTCACCCGCCATGAACGCGCGCTTCACTTCGGTGATGTAAATGGTTGCCACGAACACGTTGTCGCTGATGGCGGACAGCAGGCCGTTGGCAATGAACAGCATGCCCGGTTGTTGGTCTGCCGGAAGCGTCAGCACCCAGTGGATCAGCGGGGCGAACAGTTGCTGATCGTGAATCACCGCGACCACAGCGAAAAACACCACCAGCAATGAGGTGAATGGCATGGCGTCCTTGAACGCGGTGCCCAGGCGGTGTTCGTCGGTGATGCCGGTAAAGGCGGTGATCAGCACGATCACCATCAAACCGATCAAACCCACTTCGGCGATGTGAAACGCCAGCCCGGCAATCAGAATCAATGCGGCAAAGCCTTGCACCAGAAGCGCTGCACGTTGGCGCGTGGTGCGCTCGGCATTGTCTTCGGCGGCGTAGTTGGCCAGCACCGCACGGACGTTATCCGGCAGCAGCGTGCCGTATCCGAACCAGCGCAGCTTTTCCAGCAGGACGCACGTCACCAGCCCGGCAACCAGTACCGGCAGGGATACCGGCGCAACCCGGGTAAAGAACTCGGCGAAGTGCCAGCCCATTTCATGGCCGATCAGCAGGTTCTGCGGTTCGCCGACCAGCGTACAAACGCCACCCAGCGCGGTGCCCACGGCACCGTGCATCAGCAGGCTGCGCAGAAAGGCGCGGAACTGTTCGAGATCGCCGTGGTGCAGGGTGGGCAGATGTTTGTCGTCGCTGAACTCGCTGTCCTGACGCGGATCGTTACCCGAGGCAACGCGGTGATACACCGAATAAAAGCCTACGGCGGCACTGATGATCACGGCAGTCACGGTCAAGGCATCGAGGAACGCCGACAGAAAGGCCGACAGAAAGCAGAACATCAGGGCCAGCAGGGCCTTGGAGCGGACCCCGAGCAGCAGGCGCGAGAACAGGTACAGCAACAGGTCCTTCATGAAATAGATACCGGCCACCATGAACATCAGCAGCAGGATCACCGGGAAGTTGTGCAGCAACTCGTCGTACAGTGCCTGGGGCGTGGTCATCTTCAGCAGCAGGGCTTCAATCATCAGCAGGCCGCCAGGCATCAGCGGATAGCATTTGAGCGCCATGGCCAGGGTGAAGATGAACTCCAGCACCAACAGCCAGCCGGCAGCCACCGGGCCTGCGGTCCACAGCACCAGGGCATTGAGAATCAGAAAGCTGACGATGCAGACCTTGTACCAACGGGGCGAGTGCCCGAGAAAGTTGTGCGCGAACGCCTGGGCCATTGAACCGGACATCGGCTGCTCCTTGTCTTGAGAAGCGCGCAACTTGCCGTAAGCGCGCGAGAAGATCAAGCGCAGGAAAAATGCCGGTGTTTATCCCTGGAAGCGAGCGATGACCGCCTTGTAGTTTCCTTGCAGCGAATAGCCTCCAACGACGATGTTGCCATTGGCTTGCGCGGCGATACAGGTGGCGGTATCCAGGCTGGGGCCGAGGCGGGTACGTGTATAGCCGCTGCCTTTGCCAAAACGGCGATCGGGAAGGCCGTTAGGCAGGTATCGCCCGAGAATGAAGTCTGCTTCGATGCCGCCGATGGTGGCACCCGCCGTCAGCACAGCGCCATCGGGCTGCAACTGCGCGGCGGTCCACTGGCATCCGCTGTAACCGATTTCCCGACGCTGCGGATGTCCTCCGTTGCAATGAGTGTCGGGTCGGCCGTTGCTGTGCATTTTAAATGTCAGGCAGTGCATTGGCTCGCTACTGCTGCCAAAACACAGGACGTCACCTTCGTTTTGCTGGACCACCCGGCTGACCCTGGCGCCATGCCCTTGCGCCTTGAAGGTCATGAATCCATCCACGGCAAAACGGTCGTCGAGGCGCCCGTCAGGGTGATAGCGTGCCAGCAAGCCTTCCTCGGGAAAGTTGATCGATCCACCGACCAGAATTCGGCCATCACGTTGTACCGTCAGGCTGCTGAGCCAGGTATTCATCAGCAGGTGCCTGACCATCACGAAGCCGCGGTCATTGAACGAGCAGTCCAGCGAGCCTTCGACATCCAGTCGTATCAACATACCGACGTGATCGGCCAGTTCGAAGTGATGGTTGGCCAGGATCAGGATCCGGCCGTCTTGTTGTACGTCGACATCGCAGGCTTCAGCGCCCGGCACACCGGGAGGGAGCCATTTATCGCGCATGCCCAGGGACAAACCGCCAGGCAATCGCACGACACGGCGGCCATTATCGCCAAAACTTCGAACCAGGCGACCGTCCTGATCCAGCAATGCCAGGGCCGGGAGCGTGCGGTGTGCGTTTTCGTATTGCAGGCCGGCCAACAGGATATTGCCGTCGGGCAAGATCAGGACCTTGGTGCCCATGGCTTCGAACCCCGGCTCGAATTGCCCGATGACACTGCCTTGTTTGCCGAACGTGAGGTCTGCGCAACCATCCTCCAGCAAGCGGGCCAGGCCAAAGCGGTTGCCATCGGCCATGCCGACTTTTGCAGCTACCAGCAAGCGACCTTGCGCATCGATCGCAACGCCATTGGCCAGGCTGAAAAGGCTGTCGGCGAAATAGACCTGGGTTTTGCCGTTGGCGGCAAACGTCGTATCGAGGGCCCCGGCGTTGTTCCGGGTGGTGGGGTAGGCAAAAGCGGACTGGATAGACATGCGCCGCATCTCCTTGCGAGTCGTCTTGGTCCAGAAGTTTGGGTGGCGACTTGTAAGGACAATATTCAATCCCTGAATGAAAGGATGCGCAACGGTAAGAACTAACAGACGGAGGGTCGTTGTGTGCCACAACAGTGTCTTTTCGAACCAATGGCGAGCCTGCAAAGTATCAGGCGTATGCAAAGTTCGAATTAAACAGTGGCAACTAGTGCGCGCGGCCAGAAAAACCTGCGAGCTAAAGACAGGAGGAGGGCGCGGATTACTCCGGAGTAATCCGCAAAACGATCAGTGCGGCATCGACCACGATTGCAGTGTGTAACCTTCCTCGCTCAATTCGGCGCGGGCCTGTTCCAGCAGCAATTCGAGTTGTGCGGGATCGGAATAAGCGCTGCTTGGGATCTGCTTGCGGCCAATGCTGGTGCTGGTGCGGTCGATAACGGTCAGGCTGAGTTCGCCATTACCGTCTTGTGGAGCCCAGGCCACGCATTTGAATGGTTTAAATGCGCGGTCGGCAATCAGAAGTGCTTCGTTGATACGCAGCGGGGCGTTCATGGGGTCTTCTCTCTGTATGCCCAATCAAGTGATGTGCCGACGGTTGGGCTTACCGTTCGGCTGGTTACTTGTACTGATGCCCGCAACCGGGGTTTGGGTCACACACAATCAAAAGAAATTTCCACTTTATTTCACAGGCTCAAGAATGAGCCTGACATTGAAAGCTGAATGAAAGGAAAGAGTCGTTAGGTAACTAACATAATCGCAACTTATAACTGGTTGCATTGCATGCCTATAGTCAAACGGTACAAGCCCCTGTCAAATTCTTGCTAATGTTACAGCCAGGTCCGCCAAATGACTGTTTTTAATAAATTTTCGTAAATTTGGCGCCAAGGAACAGTCATGAGTGATGCGCCTGCCTTACGACGTTTATTAGTGGTGGACCCCTGTGACGATTGCTATCGTCTGCTCCCTGGATTGCGCGCGATTGGTTGGGACGTTGACAGCTGCACGCTGGAGAACGCCGCTGACCGAACCTGCGACGTGGGCTTGTTACGTTTGCAGCCCTTTCACCTTGAGCACCCGGAGGCTGTCAAAGAGTTGATCACCCGCAGCGGCACCGAGTGGATAGCTGTACTCAATCAGGAAGTGCTGCGGCTGCAAAATGTCGGCGATTTCGTCTGTGAGTGGTTTTTTGACTTTCATACCTTGCCGTTCGATGTGTCCCGGGTTCAGGTAACACTGGGCCGGGCGTTTGGCATGGCACGGTTGCGCGGGCAGGGCACGGTCCATGTTGACCAGCCCGAGCACGAATTGCTGGGCGACAGCAAACCTGTCCGTGAACTGCGAAAACTGTTGAACAAACTGGCTCCGACCGAATCTCCAGTGTTGATTCGCGGTGAAAGCGGCACCGGCAAGGAACTGGTCGCACGAACCCTGCACCGTCTGTCCCAGCGTCACAGCAAACCCTTTATCGCGATCAATTGCGGCGCGATTCCCGAACACTTGATCCAGTCCGAGCTGTTTGGTCATGAGAAAGGCGCATTTACCGGTGCGCACCAGCGCAAGGTCGGACGGATAGAAGCCGCCAACGGTGGCACTCTGTTTCTCGACGAGATCGGTGACCTGCCACTGGAGTTGCAGGCCAACCTGCTGCGGTTCCTCCAGGAAAAACACATCGAGCGGGTGGGCGGCAGTCAACCGATTGCGGTGGATGTGCGGGTTCTGGCGGCGACGAACGTCGACCTTGAAGCGGCCATCGCGAAGAAACGCTTTCGCGAAGACTTGTATTACCGCTTGAACGTACTGCAAGTGTCGACCGTTCCGCTGCGCGAGCGCCATGGCGACGTGGCGACGCTGGCCAACCACTTCTCCCATTTCTACAGCCGTGAAACCGGGCGCCGCCCACGCAGCTTCAGCGACGACGCGTTGATTGCCATGGGCAAACACGACTGGCCAGGCAATGTTCGCGAACTGGCCAACCGCGTTCGTCGCGGGCTGGTGTTGGCCGAAGGCCGGCAGATCGAGGCCCGTGATCTGGGGTTGATCAGCCAGCACACAATCACCGCGCCGATGGGCACCCTCGAAGAATACAAGTCCCGGGCCGAACGCCAGGCATTGTGCGATGTATTGAACCGCCACAGCGATAACCTGAGCGTCGCCGCCAAAGTATTGGGTGTGTCGCGACCGACCTTCTACCGGTTGTTGCACAAGCACCAGATTCGCTGAGCCACCAGCCGGAAACCAAAAACCCGTTGCGATTGCAGCGGTTTTTTTGTTCGGGTCAGAAGTAGTAAGGGAGTTTCAGGCTGAACTGGAAGTCCGGGGCATCGTCCGTCATGCCGATGGACAGGTTGGGGACGATGGTCAGGTTGTCGGTGGCCGCAATGGTCATGCCGATGTTGAAGTAACCGGCGTTGGCATCGCTGGAGACCACCGATTGCCAATCTCCGCCATCTTCCTTGAGCTTGCTTTTGCGTTGCACCAGGTCGGAGACCGAGAACGACATACTCATCTTTTCGTTCAAGGCGAACGCAATACCGGCGCCAATCTGGAAGCTGTCGCCAATGCGTACTTTGCCCGGTGTCTTGACCGCCGGGTTGGAACTGATGTCGTCGAAAGACTCTTCCAGGTTGTGCGTGTAGGACAGGCTGCCGAACAGCACGGCCGGATCGAACGTCTTGACCAGCGAGATCCCCGGCGTAATCGACCAGACGCCGTTACCGGTAGGCAAGGATTCAGGCACGGCCAGGTTGGAGTTATCGGCCACCCGAACCAGCTTGATGCCGAACGGGTCTTTGCCGGTAGGCGCCTTGACGCGCAAGGTCACCACGGCATCCGGCGTGTTGGCCGATTCGTCGAGGAATTTGTAGGCGATACCGAAGTTGACGTCACCAATGGTCGGGTCTTCCTTGACGGTCTCTTCGGTGGTGACGTTTGCGGTGCCGCTATTGCCGCCACCGGACTGGTACGTGGACTCTCGGTAGACCACCGGCACGTTCAGGTCGAACTGCCAGCGATTGTTGAAGTTGTAGCGGCCGGTGAGGTCAAGTGTCCAGGTGTCGGCCTTGATCCGGTCCAGGTTGATGGCGCCCAGGAAGATCGAGTCCAGGGCGAGAAAACCGTTGAGGACAAGTTGGCGGGTATCGTATCGGGAGTAGGTTATCCCGGTTTCGACGCTGAACTTGCCACCGCCGAAGAACCCGCTGGCCTCGTCATACAGGTTCGAAACGCTTTGCGCCGGTTGCGAGTCATTGGCCAGCGATTGTCCATAAGAGCTGCCGCTGCCCCCGGCGGCGCCCCCTGAAGCCGCCGCGGCACCGGTGCCGGTGGCGACGTTTGGATTGCCCTTGAGGTCCGCTGGCGACTTGGCCAGGCGTTTGGGAGGGGGCGCAGCGGGCTGTTCTTCGACCTGACGGACCCGTTGTTCGAGCACCGCCAGGGCTTTTTGCTGTACTTCGTATCGTTGCTTCAACTCCAGAAGCTCTTGTTTGAGAGCCTCCAGTTCCGGGTCAGGTGCTGCCTGCAACATCGCCGCTGGGAGTAGAGCACTCAAGCATGCAACTGCACGCAGTGATACTGATCGGTGCATGGAATAAGCCGTCCATTTGTGCCCAATGGTCCAGACTCAGCGTAGTTCAATAGCCCATGGTCCGTAATGCAGCGAGTTGGTTGAGGTTGCAGTCCAATGCACCCGCACTCGGGCCATTATTGTTGAGCACTACGTTGAGTTGAGTCATGTTGTCGACCATATTGCTGCTGCCCAGCAACCGGGTGTTTTGCAGCAACCCGCCTTGGGCGACCTGTTGCAGGCTGGTGCCCTGGTTGTTGTTGGCGGTAATGGCCATCTGAACACCGCCGCTGGTCGCGGATACGGCGACACTGCCTGCGGCATTGCTGCCGGTAATGGTTTGACCGGCTATCAGCGCCTGGCCCTGGCTCGGTACCAGTGCAGGGGCCGTGCTGGCCTCTTTGACGTTGATGGCGATGTTGTTGTTTGCGCTGTTGCCATCGCCTGCGGCCCGTGTGACCTGGGTTATGCCCCGGGAAGTGCTCAGGGCAGCGCCCCCCGTCACGTGACCGCTGCCCGACCTGGACGAACCGCCATGACCGGATTGCTTGATGGTTGAAACATAGAACTCGGGTTTGACCGTTGCGGCCTGAAGCTGCATCGAGGTGGAGGCTCCGATCAGATCACCACTGGCATTGCGCCAGGTACTGCTCATGACGACACCGAAGCTGATGACCCGCCCCGGCATCACATATCGGCCACGCAACTCGGCCAGTTCCTGGTCCTTGATTTCGATGGGTCTGAACTCATCAGCAAAACCTGAAGTGTTCGCTGCCAGACAGACAGCGACCACCCAATACGAGGTTTTCATTTGCTGCTCCCGGAGCATCCTGCCCCCTGTCATCTTGTTGGCGATTAAAAGAAGTCGCTCTGTATGAAACCAAAATCCATCAATTCGGCATCTTTGACCGGGTTGAAGTTATCCATCTTGTTCTTGGCTGTCAGCGGTTCCGGTGGACTGCGTAACGCATTGGTTTTGTCGTAACCGGGACCGACGATAGCGAAAATAATGCCATTCCAGCCTTTGACAAAGTCATCATGGGAGTAGCGTTTGTGACCGAGTACCGGGTCGCCGATATAGACCCAGTGCTTGTCCGCCCGCTGCATCACCACGAAGTGCTTGTAGCCGCGAATTTCCATCAGCACCACCACCGGAATCGTCACGGCTTCGAGTCTTTCCGGCGGGATCCTGTAGCCCCGGGCACGCATGCCGATGCGTTCTATGTAGCGCTTCATGTCCAGCATGGAAAAACCCTGGGTACGCACAATGTCCTGGTCTGCGGTGACCAGCATGCCCTTGATGATGTGCTCCTCATCGACGTCGAGCCAATAGGCCTGGCGCAGTATCGTTGCCAGCGCGGCGGCGCCGCAGCTGAAATCGGTTTTCTGTTCGACGATGTCGCTGAACTTGCGCTCGCGCAAACTCTGTACATGCTTGTACACCAGCACGCCACCCGGCAGGGCGGCAACCGGCATCTGTGCAGCCTGGGTCAGGCCAGACAGGCAGAGCAGGGCGAACAGGACAGTCTTACGCATGATCGATACGCCTTGGGACTGTGGAAAAGCCCCGTCGCCGGGGCTTTCATTGCAATCGCGATTACAGACAGGACTTGCAGCCCGCGGCGATGGACAGCGAGTTGCTTTGCTGGTTGCCCACACCCGACGATACGTTCGCTCCGCCGTTGCCGGAGAAGTTGTTCATCGAGCCCGTTATCGAAGCATTGTTGGTTACAGGGGCTTTCCAGCCCTCTGGCGTCATCACTTGTTGAGTGGTTACGCCAGCCAGACCGAGTACACCCACGGCTACGAAATCAGTCTGGGTGCTGTCGTCATGGTTGGCGTTGTTGGTGACGTTCAGCCCGGACGTGCTTTGGTTGGCCGCCGCCGCCGCTAGTGCTACACGACCGCCGGAAACGGCAATCGCCAGGTTGTTTTTCTGTTGGTTGAAGGCGCCGGTGGTCACGTTGATGCCGAGGTTGCCGGAACCGCTGTTGCCTGCGTTATTGAGCGTTGTGTTGTTGGTGTTGGAGTGGTTCCTGGCGGTGTTGCCGGAGCTCTTCTGAGTCGCGCTGGAGACGGCGACCGCGGTGCCGAAGATGAAGCTTTCGTCAGCCGTGGCAAGGGCGGCGGCGTTGTCTTGCTGGTTGCCGTTACCGGCTGCGACGTTGGCGCCCATGTTGCCGTTGGAGTTGTTCAGGGAGTTATCGACTCTAGCGTCGTTTTGGGTGTCCCGGTTCAATACACTGCTGTCACTGCTTTCCTGCGAGTCCAGCACGGCAGCCCCGGCGCCTGCTGTAATCTGCAGAATTTGTTCCAGTGTCGGGCCTTTAGGCTGCTGGTTGTTGCTCTGGCCATCGCTCTGGCCGTTGCCTTGATCATCATCAAGGCTGCCTGCTTGTGCTGCGAATGCCATCACTGCTGCCAGAGCGAAAGCCAGAGGTTTGAGAGCAGTTGTCGGGTTCATGGTGTTTCTCCGTGCTCATTAGTTGGTCAGGTGTTGGTACTTTCCTGATCGCACTGTTTCGGGGTCAGTCAGCGACCCGGATGCTCAGGGTGTTAGCCATTCGGTTCCCCACCCCGGCACTCTGGTTTACCTGGATCACTCCCCGGCTGCCGGTGAAGGCCTGGTCGCTTGTCACGACCTGGCGACTGCCATTTGGGGCGCCAGTTGCTCCCGAGTTCGGTAACAACGCCACGTTCTGTTGAGAAAGGGCACTATCGTCGATGGCTTGCGGTGCAGCGCTGATGCTGATGCTGATGCTGATGCTGATGCGCATGGCGTTGGCCATCTGGTTGTTCGCCCCGGCGCCCTGGTTGACGCCCAGTACGCCGTTGCCATTACTGAAGGAGGAGCCGCCGATACTGGCCGTGGCGTCCATCGACGGATTGGCGGGCGTGGTGATTCTCTGCCGGACGCTGGTGGTCGCACCGGCCTGGGTACCTATGGCGATCGCGCGGACGTTGGCCTGCTGTTGTTGATCGCCAGCCGCCTGGTTGACGTTGAAGTTGCCGCGGTATTGAGTACCGGAGTCCTGGAGGGTGGCGTTGTTCACCGAACTGACGCCCGAGTCGGCCATCACACTGGTGCAGCCGAGCAGGGCAAGTAACAGCAGGGATCGACTCATCTCATTGGCCTCCCGCCATCCTGCCCAGTGAACCGAGGCCGCTGCTCATGGCGCGGTTGATGGTTCCGGAAATCGCGCTGCCACTGCCACCGCCGTGGCCGACGGACATGCCGGGCATACCGTTGGGGTTGGTGACGACGTTGAGGCCTTGCAGGCCACCCAGACTTTGCCCGTTGCTGTGGCGAAGGGCCGTTCCGGTGGTGACCCCGGCAATGTCGGCGTCGCTGAGTTCGCCGGTGACGCGGGCCGATGGGTTGGCGTTGAGGGTGTTCGGGTTTGGATCTCTGCCGCCGCTGCGACCAATGGGAGTCGGGTGAATGGTGCGATCAAGCACGATGACGCCGTTGCCTTCGGCTCGAACGTCAAAACTGAAAGCCGCGCCTGCAGCGCTCGCGATCAGCAGCAGGCACGTCAAGGCTTTTTTATCGAGTATCCCCACGACGTTCTTTCCTTCTCATGTGGGCTGGCTCTGGTCGGCTTTTTGAAGGAGAGAGCGAAAGCTGTGCCGGTTTTTGAATTTCTCGTTGATTCAATGGCTTATGGATGTTGTCCGGATGGCCTTTGCCGGGAATGTTTCAAAGGTGAGACGAAACCCTGCGCAGGCAGCCCTTATTTGCGGATAAATCGCTCTGGAACAAGGGTTTCAGCGGCGTTGTATCAATGACTTAACAAATCCGATGATCCTGCGGTGAAGGGTGCTGAAACAGGCGGTTTGAGGCAGGAAGGGTGTTTCAGGATCGGACACTTTTCCCCCGGGACAGGGGGGGATGGTGGGGAAATTGCCCCAAACGCCGGTCAGGCGTCGAGCAATCGGGTCACGGCGTTCAGTGCCTGGAATCGACGTTCTGCCCAATCTCCGCGCAGTACTTGAACCGGTTGTGCGTGGCGTTCAAGCCAGGCCAGGGTCTGCTCGAAAAATGCCTGGCGCTCACTCAGTCGGGGCTGGCAACGCTGGCCATCATCCGTCCATTCGATGTGTTCCGGCGACAGCAGCAAGTGCAAGTCGTAATGCCGGGCCAGTAGCGCTTGTTCGATCCAGGCGGGGCAGTCGCCAAACAGGGTTTGGCTCCAGAGGATATTGCTCAGCAGGTGCGTGTCGAGGATCAGCAAAGACGGTTGTTGCGCCCGTGCTTCGTCTTCCCATGCCAATTGACCGCGGGCGATGTGCGGAATGTCGGCCAGGGTGGTGTCCCGCGGATTCTGCTCGATGAACCAGCGTACATACTCGTCGACCAGAACCCCGCCGAAACGCTGTTGCAACTCGGCCGCCAGCCAGCTTTTACCGCTGGATTCGGGGCCTGTGAGCACCAGGACTTTCATGCGTGCAATGCCGGGTCGGCGCGCCATTGGCGCCAGCCCTGCACGGCGATAACGGCGAACAGCCCGTACAAGGTGGCGGTCAGGTACAGGTCCTTATAGATGAACAGCCCAACGAAAATCACATCCAGGGCGATCCACAGAGGCCAGCACTGGACACGTTTTTGCGCCATCCAGACCTGCGCCACCAGGCTGAATCCGGTCAGCGCCGCATCGAGCCAGGGTTGCGCGGCGTCGGTCCAGTGGGCCATGGCTGCCCCCAGCAACAGGCTGCCGAGTGCGCCGATGGCCAGGCTCAACGCCACGGAACGGGAATCGAGCCAACTGACCTCGCGGCCATGGGTCGTTTCGCCAACCCGTGTCCACTGCCACCAGCCGTAAAGCTGCAAGGCGGCATAGACGACTTGCAGCAACATGTCCGAATACAGCTTCACCTCAAAAAAGATCCAGCTGTATAGCAGCACCATGACCAGGCCGATGGGCCAGCACCAGGGGTTCTGCTTGACCGTCAGCCAGACGGCAATGACACCGAGGGCGGCGGCAAACAGTTCAAGCCCGGACATGGAGGTTCCTTTGTGAAATCGAAGAGGGGGCGGATTGTAACCGGATTGGCGTCGGGAATCCCGTGGCGCAGGGTGTGCTTCATTGGCGCGCGAAACGGTCCTGAAATCGGCCGTGTTCTTGCGGGTACAGCCGCGCTTTCTTGTTCCTGTCATAAACCATTGCCAGCATCCAGCCACGCTCTGCCGCACAAGCCTGTGCAAGCGGCACTCGATAACACGGCAGCGCCAATCGGACTTGTCTGATAGGATTTCGGCCCCGCACGGGTAAACCCGGAACAGGGTTGTTTTTTCACAGGATTTTTACGGTTCTGTGGTGATCCTTGATACGCGGGGCTTCAGCATCGCTGATCGCAATTCAAGCTTTTGAAAAATACTAACGGGGCATGCCGATGTGCATAGCCTTTTGGGGGATTGATGGATCTTTGGACCGCCTTTCAGGCATTGATTCTTGGGGTTGTAGAAGGGCTGACCGAGTTTTTGCCCATTTCCAGTACCGGCCACCAGATCATCGTGGCCGACATGCTCGGCTTCGGGGGCGAGCGGGCGATGGCGTTCAACATCATTATCCAGTTGGGTGCCATCCTGGCGGTGGTATGGGAGTTTCGACGCAAGATCTTCGACGTGGTCATCGGCCTGCCGACCCAGCCGGGCGCTCGGCGGTTTACCGCGAACCTGTTGATCGCGTTCTTTCCGGCCGTGGTGTTGGGTGTGATGTTCGCCGACCTGATCCACGAGTACCTGTTCAATCCGATCACCGTGGCTGCGGCGCTGGTCGTGGGCGGGGTCGTCATGTTGTGGGCCGAGCGCCGTCAGCATGAAGTCCACGCCGAAACGGTGGATGACATGACCTGGAAAGATGCCCTGAAAGTCGGTTTCGCCCAATGCCTGGCCATGATTCCGGGCACTTCGCGTTCGGGCTCGACGATCATCGGCGGGTTACTGTTCGGCCTGTCGCGCAAGACTGCTACCGAGTTTTCGTTCTTCCTGGCGATGCCGACCATGGTCGGCGCAGCGGTGTACTCGGGTTACAAATACCGTGACCTGTTTGTCCCGTCTGACTTCCCGGTGTTCGCGATCGGTTTCGTCACGGCGTTCGTCTTCGCGATGATCGCGGTCCGCGGGCTGCTCAAGTTCATCGCCAACCACAGCTATGCGGCGTTTGCCTGGTATCGCATTGTGTTCGGCCTGATCATCCTGGCGACCTGGCAATTCGGCTGGGTCGACTGGAGCGCGGTCAAGCCGTGAGTGACTCAAGCTCGCGCAATAACCCCGGGCGCCAGCCCGGGGGACAGATCCGCCAGCCACGACTGAAGTGGCTGGTGTTTGCAATCCTGTGCGCGTTGCCGCTGTCGGGTTCGGTGTCGTCATGGCTGCACGGGGTGTCGCTGATTCCCCTGGCGGCCTACGGCATCGTCAGCGTGGTGACGTTTTTTCTGTACTGGAGCGACAAGCGCAAAGCCCGCGCCGAGCAATGGCGTACGCCGGAGAATGTCCTGCATGCGCTGGAACTCGCCGGTGGCTGGCCCGGCGCCTTGCTGGCCCAGCAAGCGTTTCGGCACAAAACCCGCAAGGTCTCGTACCAGTTGGTGTTCTGGATCATCGTGCTACTGCATCAGGTGTTCTGGATCGACTACCTGTTCCTCGGCGCGCACTTGTTCGTCTTGTTCTGATAAACAAGGCTCTATAGCAACAGGCCGACTTGAGTGCGCTTTGGCAGTTTACTCACTACCAACTGGTGCGAACGCTGCAGCAAACCCTGTAGTTCTTCGCTGCCGAGCGGGTAGGGCGTTTCCATGATGATCCACTGGGCGCGCGCCAGATAAGGCGCCGGATGAATTCCCGGGCGGTCGCAATGACCGAGAAACAGATCCTTGTCGACCTTGAAGGCCAGGGAGTCACCCCGCAGGCCCTGCAAGGCGAACATCTTGTTCCCGGCAATCGAAAATACCCGCACGCCTCCCCATTTATAGTCTTCCCGTGCTCCGGGCAGGCTAAGGCAGAATTTCGCGACATCCTCTTCGCTCATCCGTCCGGCTTTCATAACAAGCGTTCCCCACAGGCATTGAATGACTCGACCAGATGGTCGATCCAGGCGCGTACCGCCGGCATGACCCCGCGTCGATGAGGATAGACCGCTTGCAGCCAGCCACCGGGCAACGACCAGTCGGGCAACAACTGCACCAGTGAACCGCTTTCCAGTTCCTGCTCGCAATACATCATGGGCAGCATGGTAAAGCCCAGGCCGGAGAGGGTGCTGGCCTTGCGCACGATAAAGTCATCGATGCCCAGCCGGGCCTCGAGCGCCAATTCACAACTTTTGCCTTTTTCATCCAGCAGGCGGATGTGCACCATGCGGTCGGCTTCCAGGGCGCCGAGCACCGGCAGGCTTTTCAGATCCTCGGGATGGTTGATCTCACGGCCAACGAGGAAGCCGGGACTGGCGACCATCAGCATCTGCGCCTGGCGCAGGCGGCGGGTGACCAGCAGCGGGTCTTCGTCGCCCAGTTCCCGTACGCGCAGGGCCACGTCAATGCCCTCGTTCACCAGGTCGACCCGCCGGTTGAGCAACATCACCTCCAGCTGGACTTGCGGAAAGCGTTCCAGAAAGTCGCTGATCACCTCCGGCAATATTTCATGGGCCAGCCCGACGGGGCAGGACACCCGTAAACGCCCGCGGGGCTCGCTGGACATACTGGCCACGGCCTCGTCGGCCATTTCCGCCTCCAGCAGCATCGCCTGGCAGTGCCGGAGGTAGCGCTCACCGACGGCAGTCAGCTTCAGTTGTCGGGTGGTGCGTTGCAGCAGCCGTGCGCCAAGGCGCTCTTCCAGCTCGGCGATGCGCCGTGACAATCGGGACTTGGGGATGCCCAGCAAACGCCCGGCTGCCGCGAATCCCCCGGCTTCCACGACTTTGGCGAAGTAATACAGGTCGTTGAGGTCTTGCATGATGTAAATCCGATTGTTCTATCTGTGGGACGAACTATCGCATTGTTACCGTCTAATCAGCTATTGGTTTCGTGTGTAGGATTAGTCCCATCAGATCGCCCTTGTGGGCGATCCTCACTTGGAGATCCCACATGAAACTGCTGCATATCGATTCGAGCATCCTGGGCGACAACTCGGCTTCCCGTCAGTTGAGCGGTGAAGTCGTCAAAGCCTGGCAAGCCGCCGAGCCAACCGCCGTGGTGACCTACCGCGACCTGGCCGCCGACGCCATCAGCCACTTCTCCGCCACCACCCTGGTCGCCGCCGGCACCACCGCTGAACTGCGCAACGCCGCACAACAGCACGAAGCCGAACTGAGCGCCTCGACCCTGGCCGAGTTCCTGGCTGCCGATGCCGTGGTGATTGCCGCACCGATGTACAACTTCACCATCCCGACTCAACTGAAGGCCTGGATCGACCGCATCGCGGTGGCCGGTCAGACCTTCCGTTACACCGAAGCCGGCCCTGAAGGCCTGTGCGGTGGCAAGAAAGTCGTGATCGTTTCGACCTCCGGTGGCATGCACGCCGGTCAGGCAACCGGTGTTGCCCACGAAGAGTACTTGAAGGTGCTGTTCGGTTTCATCGGCATCACCGACATCGAAATCGTCCGCGCCGAAGGCCTGGCTTACGGTGACGACGTTCGCAACAAGGCCATGAGCGCTGCCCACGCACAAATCAGTGAGCAGTTGTTCGCCGCAGCGTAAGGCTTGCGTAGAAGTAGGCACCGTTCAGGTAATGCCCCAAAAAACTCTGTAGTCTGGTTACGCAAGTACCAGCTACGGAGTTTTTTGTTTCTGGTCGTTTCAAATTGTGGCCTGACTTATGCAGTCAGGGTTCGCGTCACAAGTCCGGTAACAAGGTGGGGCATCCGATGATGCGTCTTTGTGCAACTTTACTGATTTGCCTGCTCAGCAGCCTGAATACAGTGCACGCCGCGCCTGCACCGCATCCTCACTGGAGCGTCGGCTTCCATGAGATGACTTTTCTCGACCCGCTGGACTTGCAGCCGATGCGCGCCATCGCCTTCTATCCTTCCAGTGATCGGGAGCACACCAGCAAGCTCGAGGGTTACACCGTCGAAGCCGGGGAGGACACCAAGGTCGCCATCGGCCGGTTCCCGATGCTGATGCTGTCCCACGGAAACACCGGTACCCCGCTGGCCCTGCACGACCTTGCCACGTCGCTGGCGCGCAAAGGCTTTGTCGTGGTGGCGGTGATTCACCCCGGTGACAACTCCAAAGACCACAGCCGACTCGGTACTTTGAGTAACCTGTACGGCCGGCCGATCCAGATTTCCGAAGCCATTACCGCGACCTTGGGCGACCGTATGCTGTCGCCGTTCGTCAATGCCGACCAGGTGGGGGTCATCGGTTACTCGGCCGGTGGCGAGACCGCATTGATTCTGTCCGGCGCGACCCCGGACCTGGATCGCCTGCGCCGTTACTGCCAGGAGCGCCCGGATGACCACGATGCCTGCAACACCCAGGGCGAATTGATTGTCGACCGCGACGACCTGCAACCGGTGGCCGATCCTCGCGTCCACGCCTTGATGCTGATGGCGCCGTTGAGCCTGAAGTTCGGTCGCCACACCCTGGCCGACGTGCATGTGCCGGTGCTGCTTTACAGCGGCGATGGCGACAAACTGGTGGCTGTCGACAAGAACGCCGCGGCACTGGCGCGCAAACTGCCGACGGCGCCTGACTTCAAGCTGCTGGCCGGGGCAGGGCACTTCGTGTTCATGGCGCCGTGCAATGACGAGCAGATCGTGATCATGCCCGCGCTGTGCACCGATGCCGATGGCGTCGACCGACAAGACATTCACCGCAATCTGATCTCTGAAGCCGGAAGATTCTTCTCGCGCACCCTGGGCAGGGCGACCCGGGCCGGGATGCAGACGGCTGATCAGTAATGCGCCAGATATCCTGTGGGAGCGGGCTTGCTCGCGAAGACGGTGGATCAGCCGGCAATGATGCTGTCTGACACGCCCTCTTCGCGAGCAAGCCCGCTCCCACAGGTTTAAGCCGTCGCGCGGCGCTTGAGTAGCAACGTCAGCCCCAATCCCGTCACCGACAACAATGCCGCACTGAAAAAAATCCACGCATAACCCAGGTTCAACGCCACTGCGCCCATCAACGGGCCGGCAATGGCCAGTGCCAGGTCGAAAAACACCGCATAAGCACTCAGGCCCGCGCCCCGGCTGGAGTTGGGCACCTGTTTGATAGCCTCGACACCCAGCGCCGGGTACACCAGGGACAGGCCGAATCCGGTCAGGCCGGCGCCAATGAGCGCGTACCCGGTCGACGGTGCCAGCCACAGCAGCACCAGGCCAACCGTCTCAATGCACATGCAGGCAATGGCCGAGGTGAACCCGCCGAAACGGCTGATGGCGGAAATGAACAGCAGCCGCGACAAAATGAAACACACGCCAAACACGGTCAGGCAGTAGGCCGCGCCGGTCCAGCCACGATTGACGTAATACAGGGTGATAAAGGTCGTCAGGGTGCCGTAGCCAATGGACGCCAGGCTCAGGCTCGCGCCAAACGGCGCAATGCGCCCGAACACCGCCCAGAATGGCAAACGTTCACCGCGCACCACCGGCACCGAAGGCTTGTTGCGAATCAGCACCAGTGCAGCCAGGGCCAGCAGCGACAGGGCAATGCCCAGGCTGGCGAAACCCAGTTGTTGCACCATGACTACACCCAGCGGCGCACCAATGGCAATCGCCCCATAGGACGCGATGCCGTTCCAGGAAATCGACCGCGCGGTATGCTCGGCGCCGACCTGGCCCATGCACCAACTGATGGTGCCGACGCCGATCAACCCTTGGGCGATCCCCAGCAACAGGCGCCCGGCGATCAGGATCAGCAGGCTGAGCAAGGGAAGGCCTTGCAACAGGGTCGACAGCAAGGTCAGCACGCCGCTGAGCACAATCCCGGACAAGCCATAGATAATTGCGCGCTTGGTGCCAACGCTGTCCGACATCCGCCCGGCCATGGGCCGGCTGAGCAGGTGGCGAGGTATTGCGAGCCGATGGTCAGCCCGGCCACGATGGCGCTGAACCCGAGCTGTTCGTGGACATAACCCGGCAATACCGCAATCGGCAAACCGATGCAGAGGAAGGCAATAAAGGTATAGAAAACGATGGAGACGATCTGCAGGGTGATCGCCATGGAGCTTTGCGGAGGCACTTGCTGCACAGACATGAGGGCTCGTTCGCGGGCGGCGGTGGGAGAACTGCATCATGGCGCGGCGTTGGGATAAAAGAAAGCAGGCTAACTACTTTTGCCGTGACATTATCGCTGTTCCTCATGGCCTCATCGCGAGCAAGCTCGCTCCCACATTTGGAATGCGTTCCCCCTGTGGGAGCGGGCTTGCTCGCGAAGGATTCGGCACCCAAGAAAATCCCACCCATGAAACGCAAAAAGCCCCGTCACATGGACAGGGCTTTTCACTTGAAGCTTGCAGCTAAAGGCTTGTAGCTGCCCTTAGAACACCACACCCTGGCTGCGCAGGTAGTCGTCGTAGGTGCCGCTGAAGTCGGTCACGCCGTTAGGGCTCAACTCGATGATGCGGGTGGCCAGGGACGATACGAACTCACGGTCGTGGCTGACGAAGATCAGCGTGCCCGGGTAGTTTTCCAGCGCCAGGTTCAGCGCTTCGATCGATTCCATGTCCAGGTGGTTGGTCGGTTCGTCCATCACCAGTACGTTCGGCTTTTGCAGGATCAGCTTGCCGAACAGCATGCGGCCTTGCTCACCACCGGAGATGACCTTGACCGACTTGAGGATCTCGTCGTTGGAGAACAGCATGCGGCCCAGGGTGCCACGGATGATCTGCTCGCCCTGAGTCCACTGGCCCATCCAGTCGAACAGGCTGACGTCGTCTTCGAAGTCATGGGCGTGGTCCTGGGCGTAGTAGCCCAGCTCCGCGCTTTCGGTCCACTTCACGGAACCGGCGTCCGGGGTCAGTTCGCTCATCAGTGTGCGCAGCAGGGTGGTCTTGCCGATACCGTTCGGGCCGATGATCGCCACGCGCTCGCCGGCTTCGACGGTGAAGCTGAAGTTCTTGAACAGGGTCTTGCCGTCGAAGCCCTTTGACATCTGCTCGATGGTCACGGCCTGGCGGTGCAGTTTCTTGGTCTGTTCGAAGCGGATGAACGGGCTCACGCGGCTCGATGGCTTGACTTCGGCCAGCTGGATCTTGTCGATCTGCTTGGCGCGGGAAGTGGCCTGCTTGGCTTTCGAGGCGTTGGCCGAGAAGCGGCTGACGAACGTTTGCAGTTCGGAGATCTGGGCTTTCTTCTTGGCGTTGTCCGACAGCAATTGCTCACGGGACTGGGTAGCCGCCGTCATGTACTCGTCGTAGTTGCCCGGGAACAGACGCAGTTCGCCGTAGTCCAGGTCAGCCATGTGCGTGCACACGCTGTTGAGGAAGTGACGGTCGTGGGAAATGATGATCATGGTGCTGTTACGCGCCTTGAGAATCGTTTCCAGCCAGCGAATGGTGTTGATGTCCAGGTGGTTGGTCGGTTCGTCGAGCAACAGCACTTCAGGATCGGAGAACAGCGCCTGGGCCAGCAATACCCGCAGTTTCCAGCCTGGAGCAACTTCGGACATCGGGCCGAAATGCTGTTCCAGGGGAATACCCAGGCCCAGCAACAGTTCGCCGGCGCGGGATTCAGCGGTGTAGCCGTCCATTTCGGCGAATTCGGTTTCCAGCTCGGCCACGGCCATGCCGTCTGCTTCGCTCATTTCCGGCAGCGAATAGATGCGGTCGCGCTCGGCCTTGACCTTCCACAGCTCTTCGTGACCCATGATCACGGTGTCGATCACGGTGAATTCTTCGTAGGCGAACTGATCCTGGCGCAATTTACCCAGGCGCACGTTCGGTTCCAGCATGACCTGGCCGCCGGACGGCTCGAGGTCGTTACCGAGAATCTTCATGAAGGTCGACTTGCCGCAACCGTTGGCGCCGATCAGACCGTAACGGTTGCCACCGTTGAACTTGACCGAAACGTTTTCGAAGAGCGGCTTGGCGCCGAACTGCATCGTGATGTTAGCTGTAGAAATCAAAGGTTTTTCCTGCGAAGCATTCAGAGTAGCTAGGGTTGCGGCAGTACCGGTTCAGTACCCGTTCCATTGCTCGGTCCCGGGACATTCATCCCGATCAGCAGTGGAAGATCCATCTGGCATTTAAGTGGACAGCAGCATGTGGCGCGCTTGGCCCGAGTCAACGTGCGCTGAAAGGGGAATTTCCCGCTCTCAACCTGGGGGCGCGTAAAGTTTGGCGGCGATTGTACTGGTCTGGCTCTTTAAACGATAGGGCGATGAGGCCTCTGCTACGCTTTGGCGGTTTTTGCGGACACATTTTCACAGTTACAGGTTAACTATTGGTTACAAACTGTGGCTAAAATGCCATCTAACAGCTGAACGGCGACCATCGGCGTGGCTCGATGGCTCCAAGGGGCAGCTGTTTCGTATTCAGCCGCTGCACAAGACCCGTGAGGGCGCAGTTTGTATACTTCCGACTTGTGACGATTTCCGTGAAACTGATCATAGCCGTTATCTACATTGTCTCTATTGCGTACGTCCACCTGCGTGGCCGAGTGCGCCACAAGCTGGGCCGCCAGTTGAGTGATCACTCGACGTTCCTGGCGCCGATCAACTGCTTTCTTTATCTGTTTTCGAAAATCCCCAACAAACCGTATCTCGATCCGGCTGATTTTCCCGACCTGAGCCCGCTGCAGGCGCATTGGGAAGAAATTCGTGCCGAAGGCCAGAACTTGCTTCACGCCGGCGAGATCAAGCGTTCGAACCAATACGATGACGTCGGTTTCAACTCGTTTTTCAAGACCGGCTGGAAGCGCTTCTATCTCAAGTGGTATGGCGATAGCCACCCGTCGGCCATGAAGCTCTGCCCGCGCACCACCGAACTGGTACAAGGCATTGGCTCGATCAAGGCGGCGATGTTCGCCGAATTGCCACCGGGCTCCAGACTGGTGCGCCACCGCGACCCGTATGCCGGTTCGTACCGCTATCACCTCGGACTGGACACACCCAACGCTGACGGTTGCTACATCAATGTTGATGGCCAGAACTACCATTGGCGCGATGGCGAAGCGGTGATGTTCGATGAGACCTACATTCATTACGCAGAGAACACCACGCCGCACAATCGCATCATTTTGTTCTGCGATGTCGAGCGGCCGATGAAGTATCGGTGGGCAGCGGCATTCAATCGCTGGTTCAGTCGTAATGTCATGTCGGCGGCCGGTGCACCGAACGAGGACGGAGACCGGATCGGCGGGCTCAATCGATTGTTCAGCAAGGTCTACAAGGTTCGCCTGCGCGCCAAGGAACTGAAAAAGCGCAACCGCAAGCTTTACTACCTCCAAAAGTGGTCGATCTTTGCCGGGTTGCTGGCGGTCTTCATTCTGATCTGAGAGGTGTGTTCGCGCTGACGACGTGATCGCGGACGCCATCGTACCTGTGGGAGCGGGCTTGGTCCGGGCGGCGTTCCGACGATGAGGCCGGAACATCCAGCCTGTTACATCTTGCCGGGGAGGTTTTTGTTAACAAAACCGAACCCCGGGCGTAGCGTGGTATCGAAGCCCTTATCCACGCGGACGCAGAGAGGCACCCCATGAACCGATACGTGTTTGGCGCCATTGTGCTGGCCTTGAGTGGCGTACTGGGTCCCTTGGTCCAGGCCGACGTGTGTGTTTCGTTGCAGTTGGCCCAGAACCTGCCGGGCAGCACCAGCAGCAACCCATACAACAGCCCGATTCGGCGGGCTAATCCCAACAGCATGCAAGGTACTCAACCCAGTGCCCCGGCCATACGCGGGCCGAATACTGTGCCGGTCCCGCGCCCGCCGACGCTGGACAACGGTGGCATCGGTAATCGCTACCCCGACCGGACAGCGCCTGCCGGCCCACCAAAATTCATTCCCAATCCTCCCCCACGAGACACCGGCACCAGCAACCGTTGAGTGGCAAGCATGGCGTCTGGCCGCTATTTTTCAGCAGATCTCACTTTCATCGGAAAAGGAATCCTGCATGTTGCGTAAGAACTTATTGGCAACCTTCTGTGCCAGCGTATTGATCAGCGCCACTGTCCCGGTGCTTGCCGCGCCCATCCGGACGATGAAAAGCGAAGAAGGCACCCTTGAGGTCACCCCCATCGTGACGGGACTGGAGCACCCTTGGGCCCTTGCATTTTTGCCGGATCGTAAAGACATGCTGGTGACCGAACGGCCGGGCAACCTGCGGCTGGTGACCGCCGACGGCAAGCTGTCGGCACCGCTCAATGGCGTACCCAAGGTCTGGGTCAAGGGGCAGGGCGGTTTGCTGGATGTAGCGCTGTCGCCCGATTTCAAGCAGGACCGGATGGTCTATCTGTCTTATGCCGAGGGTGACGCTCAGGGCGACAAGGCCGGCACGGCGGTGGGCCGCGGTCGGCTCTCCGACGATATGACGGCGCTCAAGGATTTCCAGGTGATCCTGCGTCAGGAACCCAAACTCTCGGTTGGCAATCATTTCGGCTCGCGGCTGGTGTTCGATCGCGACGGCTATCTGTTCGTGACCCTGGGGGAAAACAACGACCGCCCGACCGCCCAGGATCTCGACAAGCTGCAAGGCAAAGTGGTGCGCATCTACCCGGATGGCACTGTACCCAAGGACAACCCCTTTGTCGGCCAGGCCAACGTGCGCCCGGAGATCTGGTCCTACGGGCAGCGCAATCCGCAAGGCGCGGCGCTCAACCCGTGGAACGGCACGCTGTGGGAAAACGAACACGGCCCCCTGGGCGGCGATGAAGTCAACATCATCGAGCGCGGCAAGAATTACGGCTGGCCGCTGGCGACCCATGGCATCAACTACTCCGGTCAACCGATTCCCGAAGCCAAGGGTGAGACCGCCGAAGGCACCGTCGCCCCGAACCACGTCTGGGAAAAGTCCCCGGGTCTGAGTGGCATGGCGTTCTACGATGCCGATCGTTTCAAGGCCTGGCAGCGCAACGTGTTTATCGGCGCGCTGGTCAGCCAGGAACTGATCCGCCTGGAGTTCGAAGGCGACAAGGTGATCCATGAGGAGCGCATGCTCGGGGAGTTGAAAAAACGCATTCGCGATGTACGGCAGGGGCCGGATGGTTACTTGTATGTTTTGACCGATGAGGAGAACGGCGGGTTGTACAAGGTGGGCTTGAAGTAACCAACCGTTGGCGAGTTCTGCAGCCGCGAAAGTAAGTGGCTGCAGAACGGGTATTGAGTTTCAGGGAATCTGTTTTTTCAGTCCCGCACAGTGTAGGAGCGAGCCTGCTCGCGATTGCAATTTCAACCTCACTACAGGAGGTCGGTCAGATCTGCCGAGTCGCGGCAACTGGTCTCTTTCGATCCTGAAACCCGCGAACCACCAGATACAACAATGGCCCAATCGAAACAAACACTGCGGTGATCAGTAGATAAGGCAGCACCGAAAGCGCCGACTGCCCGCGCTTTCGTGCATCCTGGTACATCCAGAACCCCGCCAGCGTCGCCAGCAGGTAAAGATCGATCACCACCTGCGCAGTATCCGGGCGTGACATCAGGCTGATGCCGAAGTCGATCAGCGATTGTTCGGCCTGGAGCATCACCGAAACCGTGTAGCCGGCAAAAGCGATCAAGGCGATAAGGGGCAGGGCGATGGCCTTCATGTTTTCCTTCCGTGGGCAATGAATAGATTCAGTAGCCTATAGCGACCACCGCAAACTTGCCATTGACTTGCCATCAACGCCCGGCTAATTTCCAGCCATGACTTCCACTGTATTGCGCTGCCAGCCAAGCATTATTACCGCCATTCCTCATTTGGCGGACTAGCTCACGACTGCAGCACCCAACCCGCCCTCGAGGCGGGTTTTTACTTTCTGTCTCCCGGGCCCCGAACAATGTCAGGAGACGACCATGAGTTTTACCGCTGATCAACAGGCCCTGCTGGAACGCTACGTCAAAAAAATCCTCGCTGCGCCGGTGTATGAACTGGCCGTGCGCACGCCGTTGCAACCGGCACCGGCCTTGTCCGAAGCCTTGGGCAACCAGATCCTGCTCAAGCGCGAAGACCTGCAACCGACCTTTTCCTTCAAGATCCGCGGCGCCTACAACAAACTGGTGCAACTGAGCGAAGCGCAAAAGGCTCGCGGCGTGGTCACCGCCTCTGCCGGCAATCATGCGCAGGGCGTGGCACTGGCGGCGCGGGAGTTGGGGATCAACGCCACCATCGTCATGCCCTGCACGACGCCGCAACTGAAGGTCATCGGGGTGCGCAGTTGTGGTGCCGATGCGGTGTTGCACGGCGAAAGCTTTCCGTTTGCACTGGCCTATGCGCTGGAACTGGCCGGGGAAACTGGCTGCACCTTTGTATCGCCCTTCGACGACCCGCAGGTGATCGCGGGGCAAGGCACGGTGGCCATGGAAATCCTGCGCCAGCATCAAGGGCCGCTGGAGGCGATCTTCGTGCCGGTGGGCGGCGGGGGGCTGATCGCGGGTATCGCCGCCTACGTCAAATACTTGCGGCCGGAAGTTCGCATCATTGGCGTCGAGTCGGAACATTCCGCGTGCCTGCAAGCGGCGATGCATGCCAGCGAACGGGTCGTGCTGCCGAGCGTCGGCACCTTCGCCGATGGGGTGGCGGTGGCGCAGATCGGCGCTTACGGTTTTGAGGTCTGCCGGTTCTGCGTTGATGACGTGGTGACGGTCAGCAACGATGAGCTTTGCGCCGCAATCAAGAATATCTACGACGATACCCGCTCGATCACCGAACCTTCCGGTGCGCTGGCCGTGGCCGGGATCAAGAAATACGTCGCGCAGACCGGTGCCTTGGGGCAGACACTGGTAGCGATCGACTCGGGTGCCAATATCAACTTCGACAGCCTGGGGTACGTGGCCGAGCGCGCCGCGTTGAGTGGCGCCCCGGCATGACGCTTGGGCCGGTCTACAGCGGACGCCGCAAGCGGGTGCCGCAAGCAGGCGCCGCGAGGGTCCGCCGGATGGCCGGATTATTCCTGAACGGCTTTCTCGACCTTGGTCGACGCCGACCAGATTCGGTAGCGCACTTCGATGTCCTTGGGCACGTACAGCACGAGCGGCAACTTGCTGTTGTAACGCAGCAGGAAGCCGTCACCGACCACCGGTACAAAACCCTGTTTGCTGGTGCCGCCCGGGCAGGCCATCAGCGTGCTCATCGGGCCAATGACTTTTTCCAGGCGGTAGAACGGATAGCCCCAACCCTCGAGGTTCTTCTCCTCGAGAATGCCGCCCAGTCGCGGGTTATTGCAGTCGACGGTCATCGTCTTGCCGGCCAGGATCTCGACCTGGAAGTCGTTTTCCCGGGTCTGTGGCGCGAGGTGGATCACTTGGCGGGTAAACCCGCTTTCGGCCTTCGGATAGGGTGCGGTGTCTTCGAGTTTGGCGGCGTGCGCCACGCCGGCAAGCCCCAGTGCGACTAGCGCTGTGCAAGCGTTAACGGTCAACGAATTCATGATGCCTCCTTGCTTGAAGTGAAGGGCGGCATTTTCACTGTCGTGTGCAGTGAATGCAAACCCGGGATGCCCAGTGTGCAAATTGCAGGGTCGCCAGGGTCTATAATTGCAAACGGCATGAGAGGCTTTACAGGTAACCCGTCTGAACCCTTGAATTGCCGATGAACTGCACCGCGAAATTCAGGGTATGTTTTATGCTGTAGCTGTCCTTGAAGCTTGCCGGGATTTCAAATGAGCGAGCATTGATCGTCAAGCAGTCTTACAAAGGAGGGAGTCGCCATGTTTCTTTCTGCCTTGGAAATTCGCAATATCATCGAAAGCAGTTTTCTGCCCAAGCGCTGCCAGTGCACGTTGTCACCGGATCTGTCGATGACCGTCAAAATCTATGCAGACGGGCAAACCGATCAGCTCGATCTTTTGGTCACCGGTATCGATGCCTCCGGGCTCAATGGTTGTCGGGAAATCAACGAGTTGATTGCCCAACTGCGTACCAGACAGCATCACGTCGAGGTCGAGCCGCACTCCATGCTGGGCAAAGCGCTCTAGCTTGCCGTTTCGAGTTCCACGGACACGCGCCGGGTCTGGAAGAACGCCAGACCCAGCGCCAGTTCAAACCCTACTGCCAGCAAAATGCCTGGACCGACGTGACCGTTGAGCCATTCGGCAAAACCCAGCACGGCCAATCCCCAACAGCCGACGACGAAGCCTAGGCTCAGCGCATTGCGGGTTGCACAAGGGGGTTCGTTGCGAACCAGATAAGAGATCACGCTCAACGCCCCAAACAGCACGGCGGTGCGTCGCGCGACCAATCCCACCGTGAATGAAAACTCGATGTCCCAGAACGACAATAACCATTGCGGTGTCAGGCCCCAGACCAGGCTGAGCAAAAGACATAAGGCGGCGGTAAACGTCGACAGCGTGCGAAACGACAACTGCATGGCGAATCCTTGCGGCAGAGAGGGAGGCGCTAGAGCATAGCGCCGCAACCCTCAAAGGAATACCGCCAAGTGCCAAATCAGACTTTCCGGTCAGCCCTGGTTCTCGCAAGCGTCGGAAAGTTTACGGTAGGAAATTTCTGCGGGTTTTCCCGTGTCATCGATGTACTTCATCTCGGCCTTCACCACTTTGCACTCCAGGGTGTCCGGCTCGGTCAGTGAAATCACTTTGCTGACATGCAATGGCATGCCGTAGTGATAGGGCACGGCTTGGGAGGTCGTGGTGTCATTGGCCTGAGCCAGGCCGGCAAATGCGGTGCAGGCGAGGGCGGTGGTAACCAGCAGGGTGCGAGTGTTCATCAGCGATCTCCGGTGCGGACGGAATGTCAGTTCGATGTGTCGCTTGTCGAACTTGCCGCACTGGGCGTCAGAACAGTCTGAGGGCGTGCGGTCCAGTGAAGTGTTGGACCGCACGGTTAAACGAGGGTTAACCCGGCTGAACACCGCTTGTCGCGGATGCGCGATCCTGTGTATCAGTTAAGACCATCGGGCGCCTGATGGAAAGTCATCGCGAACAAGGGTGGACACAAATGCTGTGAACGACCCGCAACCCTGTGGGAGCGAGCTTGCTCGCGATGAGGCCCTCGAATTCAGCGCAATTCCAGTTGCTGCCGATAAGGCAAATCCGGCCCGGTCTTGCTGCACGTCAATGCCGCCGCCTGCACCGCGAACTTCAGCATGCGGTCGATCTGCTCGCGGCCAAGTTGCTTCACGCCTTCTACCGAGTCCAGTTGCTGTTCGGTCAACCAGGTAATCAGCGCCGCCTGAAAGGTATCGCCCGCGCCAACGGTGTCGGCGATTTTTACCCCACAGGCAGGAGTCGACCACGAACCGTGAGTTCGGCTGAACACGCTCGCGCCTTCGCCACCCCGGGTAAGGAACACCAGCTGACAGCGGTGCTGCAACCAGCCTTCGATCACCTGCGCCGGGTCCTGGCCGGGGTACAGCAGATGCAGGTCCTCGTCGCTGACCTTGATCAGGTCGGCCAGCTCCACCAGCGTCGCGATCCGCGCGCGCCAGAGCTCAATGTCCGGCTCTGGATTCAGGCGCACGTTCGGGTCGAGGCTGATCAGGCGCTTGCCGCTTTCCCGGCGCACCAATGCCAATAGCGTGTCGGCAATCGGCTGCACCACCAGGGAAAACGAGCCGATATGCAGGCCGCGTACCTCAGGCCCGAGTGCCGGCAGGTGCTCCGGTTGCAATTGTCGATCCGCGCAGCCTTCGCCACGGAAGCTGTACTGCGGCGAGCCATTAGCCCCGACCGCGACCATCGCCAGGGTGGTCGGAGCGGCAAAATCCAGCAGGTAGTCCTGGCACACGCCTTCATCTTGCAGTACCTGCAGCAGGCGCCGGCCCAGATAGTCGGTGGACAACCCGGCCAACAGCGCCGCGTCCACGCCCAACCGGCGCAAGCCCACCGCCACGTTGAACGGCGAGCCACCGGCAATGGCCTTGAAATTCACTTTGGACGCCAGACCGCTGGCGTCGTCTTCACTGAAAAAATCGAACAGCGCTTCGCCACACACCAGGTACATAGTTGTTCACTCTTTAATTAGGGTCACGACTTGCTGTTGATAGCGTTCATACGCCTGCTGACACGCTTGTACATTGTCGGCGACCGGCTGGGTTTCACTGGCCGGGTCGAGTTTCACGTAGCGCTCGCACAAGTCCGCCAGGCTGTGTTCGTGCCCGTTCGCCCGGGATACGCACCATGCCGCCTGAATCGCCGCACCGAGGGCCGCGGCCTCGCTTTGTTCGGTGCAGATCACGGGCGTGTTCATGATGTCGGCGACGATCTGCCGCCACACCGCGCTTTTCGAACCACCGCCGATCAGCCGAATGCTGCGGCTTTGTAAGCCATTGCGGCGTAGCAGGTCCAGTCCGTAACGCAAACCGAACGTCGTGCCTTCGACCACCGCGCGGCACAGGTTGGCCCGGGTCAGGTTGGTCATGGTCAGCCCCGACAGGCTGGCGTTGGCATGGGGCAGGGCGGGCACACGCTCACCGTTGAAGAACGGCAGCATGCAAACGCCTTCGGCACCGATCGGCGCCTGGGCAACGAGCTCATTGAACTGATCGATGTCGAGGTCCAGCAGGTCACGAATCAGGCCGGTGACATTGGTCAGGTTCATGGTGCAGATCAAAGGCAGCCAGCCGCCGCTCGAAGAACAGAAGGTGGCAACCGCGGAATCCACGGCGACGTTCGGCTGATCGGCATAGGCGTACACAGTGCCCGACGAACCGAGGCTCATGGTGATCGCCCCGGGCTGGATGTTGCCGGTGCCAATGGCGCCCATCATGTTGTCGCCACCGCCACTGGAGACCAGGGCCTTCGGGTTGATGCCCAGATGTTCGGCAATGCCCGGGAGAATGCTGCCGACCGCCTGGTGGGCATCGATCAACTCCGGCAGGGCGGCTTGCAGGCGTCCGCTGGGGTCGATGTCACGCAACAATTGCAAATCCCACTGGCGCGTACGCACATTGAAATACCCGGTGCCCGATGCATCGCCGTATTCGCTGCAACTGCGACCGGTGAGCCAATGGTTGAGGTAATCGTGGGGCAGCAAGATGCGGGCGATGCGGGAAAACACCTCGGGATGCTGCTCTTTGGTCCATAACAGTTTGGACAGGGTGTAGCCCGGCGCGATGACCACGCCGAGGCGTTCCAGCGATCCTTTTTCGCCACCCAGGTGGGCCAGCAGTCGGTCATTCTCAGGGGTGGTTTCGGTATCGCACCAGAGTTTGGCCGCACGCAACACCTTGCCCTGATCGTCAAGCAGCACCAGGCCGTGTTGCTGGCCGGACACGCCAATGCCGAGAATCGACTGGCCATCGACTTTGGCCGCGAGCAATGCGCGGCGGGTGGCAGTGGCGAAGGCTTCCAGCCACTGCTGGGTGTCCTGTTCGCGGCGGCCATTGGGGCCGCTGATCATCGTGTGGCTGGCTGCGCCCTGGCCAAGCACTTCACCGCTGGCCGCGTCGAGGATGATGGCTTTGGTGCCCTGGGTGCCGCAGTCGATGCCGAGGAAGAGTTGTCGGGTTGTCATGCAAGATCCTTGGTCGTCAGCTCGATACAAGTCTGGATTCAGTATCCCTGGTGCCTGTCCGGCCGTCTTCGCGAGCAAGCCCGCTCCCACACTGAAGCGCTGTCGAACACTACTGTGGGAGCGGGCTTGCTCGCGAAGACGGACTCAGACTCACCACCACATTTATGCCAGCACCCGCTCCAACGTCCGCGACACCCCAACCTCGCGCAAACTGTTGCAGCACCACTCAAACGCCGCGACAAACTCCGGCGAGCGCGCAATGGCCGTACCAAAAATCTCCTCGACCGCCAGCAAGCGCTGGGTAATCAGCACATCATCGGCCACCAGTGCCTGGCAGAACGCTGCCCGCGGATCTGCAATCGAGTAGGTCTCGCCTTGCTCATCCACGCCTTTGAGGTACAGCGCCCACGCCGCCACCACCAACGCTGCGCGCTTGGTCTCGCGGCCATCGGCGATCAGGCGGTTGATGGTCGGCACTGTGAATTTCGGAAACTTCGACGAACCGTCCGAACACACCCGTTCAAGCTGATCGGCAATCGCCTGATTGGAGAAACGCGCCACCAGGGTGTTCTTGTATTCGGTCAGGTCGATTCCCGGCACCGCCGGCAGCTGCGGCGTCACATCCAGGTCCATGTAGGCGCGCATGTAGCGCACGAACAGTGGGTCGTTCATGGCCTCGTGGACGAAGTGGTAACCCTTCAGAAACCCCAGGTAGGTCAGCGCCAGATGACTGCCGTTGAGCAGCTTGATCTTCATTTCTTCATAGGGCGTGACGTCGTCGGTGAATTGCACGCCGACCTTTTCCCAGGCCGGGCGACCGTTGACGAACCGGTCTTCCAGCACCCATTGCGCGAAAGGTTCGCAGACCACCGGCCAGGCATCGTCCAGGCCATGTTGGTCCGCCAGTTGCAAACGGTGCCGGGTGCTGGTCATCGGCGTGATGCGGTCGACCATGGCGTTGGGGAAACTGACGTTGGCGTCGATCCAGTCGTGCAATTGGCTGTCGTGCAAGGCGGCGAAGGCCAGCAGGGCCTTGCGGGTGACGGCGCCGTTGTGCGGCAGGTTATCGCAGGACATCAGGGTGAAGGCCGTTGTGCCAGCGGCGCGGCGCCTGGCCAGTGCGGCACAGAGGAAGCCGAACACGGTTTTCGGCGCATCCGGGTGCGCCAGGTCATGCTGGATCTGCGGCAGGTGCGCCATGAACTCACCGGTGCTGTCGTCGATGCAGTACCCGCCTTCGGTGATGGTCAGCGAGACGATGCGGATCTCGGGGCTGGCCAGTTTGTCGATCAACGCCTGGGCACCGTCCTCGGCCAGCAGCATGTCGCGGATGGCGCCGATCACCCGCACTTCGGTGTCGTCGCTATCGCCGAGTTCGAACAGGGTGAACAGATAATCCTGATCCTTGAGATCGTCACGGGCGCGGCGGTCTTCAGCGCGCAGGCCGACACCGCAGATGGCCCAGTCCAGGCCTTCGCCGGTATTCATCAAGGCGTCGGTGTAGTACGCCTGATGGGCACGGTGGAAACCGCCGACCCCGATATGCGCGATGCCTTGGCGGGTCTCGCTCAGGGCGTAGGCGGGCAGGACCACTTCAGGGGCGAGGCGGCTGAGGTTTTGTTTATTGAGTTTCATCGCAAGCTCTCTGAAATCAGGCAGCAACGCGCAGCGGGCGGGTCAACGCCACGCCGTCGGCATCGAATAAATGGCAGTGTTGCGCATCCAGATGCAGGCTCAGGGTTTCACCGTAGCGGCTGGCCAGATCGCCGCGAACACGCATGGTCAGGGCCTCGCCGGATGCCGCCAGGACGTGGCAGAAGGTGTCGCTGCCCAGGCGTTCGCTGACATCGGCGGTGACCTGCAAGGTGCAATCGCCGGGTTTGGCCAGTTCCAGGTGTTCCGGACGAATGCCCAGCGTCACCGCACTGCCGACGCTCAGATGCCTGCCGCTCAAGGGCAGGTTGATGCGGGTTCCGGCGTCCAGTTGCACTTCGCAGCCCTGGCTGTCGACGCGGGTGACCTTGCCCTTGAGGAAGCCCATTTTCGGCGTGCCAAGGAAACCGGCGACGAACAGGTTGGCCGGCTGGTGATAGAGATCCAGTGGCGAGCCGACTTGCTCGATCTTGCCGCCATTGAGTACGACCACTTTGTCGGCCATGGTCATCGCTTCGACCTGATCGTGAGTCACGTAGATCATCGTGGCCTGCAGTTCCTTGTGCAGGCGCAACAGTTCCAGGCGCATCTGCACCCGCAGGGCAGCGTCGAGGTTGGACAACGGTTCGTCGAACAGGAAGATTTTCGGGTTGCGCACGATGGCCCGGCCAATCGCCACGCGCTGGCGCTGGCCGCCGGACAGTTGCTTGGGTTTGCGCTCCAGCATCGGCCCCAGTTCAAGGATGCGCGCCGCTTCGCCGACCTTTTTCTCCACTTCGGCTTTCGCCACGCCGGCCAGGTCGAGGGCGAACGACATGTTCTTGCGCACGCTCATGTGCGGGTACAGGGCGTAGGTCTGGAACACCATCGCCAGGTCGCGCTTGGCGGGGCTGACTTCGGTGATGTCGCGGCCATCGAGCTCGATGGTGCCGCCGCTGACTTCCTCCAGCCCGGCGATCAGCCGCAGCAGCGTGGATTTACCGCAGCCCGACGGGCCGACGAAGACCACGAACTCCTTGTCATTCACTTCAAGGTCGATGCCCTTGATGATGGAAAAGCCTTCGAAGCCTTTTTGCAGATTCTTGATTTTCAGGTTGGCCATGATGATGGGCCTCCGTTTATTTTTCTGTAGGAGCGAGCTTGCTCGCGATAAATTTGTAGGCGGAGCGTTCTTCCTGTCTGCACGCGTTATCGTTCACGTCCATCGCGAGCAAGCTCGCTCCTACAGGGATTCATTTGACGGCGCCGAACGACAGGCCGCGTACCAGTTGTTTCTGGCTGATCCAGCCGAAGATCAGGATCGGCGCACAGGCCAGGGTCGAGACGGCCGACAACTTGGCCCAGAACAGCCCTTCGGGGCTTGAGTACGAAGCGATCAATGCGGTCAGCGGTGCGGCTTTCGATGAGGTCAGGTTCAGCGACCAGAAGGCCTCGTTCCAGCACAGGATCAGCGACAGCAGCACCGTGGACGCCAGGCCGCCCTTGGCGATGGGCAGCAACACCCGGAGCATTTCCTGCGCCAGCGTTGCACCGTCCAGTCGCGCCGCTTCGAGGATGTCCTTGGGGATGTCCTTGAAGTAGGTGTAAATCATCCAGACCACGATCGGCAGGTTGATCAGCGTGTAGATCACGATCAGCGCGATCCGCGTGTCGAGCAGGCCGAAACTCTTGGCCAGCAGGTAGATCGGCATCAGCACGCCCACCGGCGGCAGCATCTTGGTCGAGAGCATCCACAGCAGCGTGCCTCTGGTGCGCTGGGTTTCGTAGAACGCCATGGAGTAGGCCGCCGGCACCGCGATCAGCAGGCACAGGGCCGTGGCGCTGAAGGAAATCACCACCGAGTTCCAGGCAAAACTGAAATAGTCGCTGCGCTCGTTGATGTGCAGGTAGTTCGCAAGCGTCGGCATGAAGATGAACTGCGGCGGCGTGGCGAAGGCATCGATCTCGGTCTTGAAACTGGTCAGCACCATCCAGAAGATCGGGAAGAAAATCACGATCGTGATGGCCCAGGCCAACGTACCGAGCAGCAGGCTTTGCAGGCGACGGGATTGTTGAAGAGTCATGGCAGGCCTCAGGCTTTGTCGGTCAGGTTTTTGCCGATCATCCGTATCAGGATGATCGCGGCGATGTTGGCGATGACCACGGCAATCAGGCCGCCCGCCGAGGCCATGCCGACGTCGAACTGCACCAGCGCCTGGTTGTAGATCAGGTAGGCGAGGTTGGTCGAGGCGTAGCCGGGGCCGCCGTTGGTAGTGGTGAAGATTTCGGCGAACACCGAGAGCAGGAAGATGGTTTCGATCATCACCACCACCGCAATCGGCCGTGCCAGGTGTGGCAGGGTCAGGTGCCAGAAGATCGCGATGGGCCCGGCACCATCGAGGCGCGCGGCTTCTTTCTGTTCCTGGTCGAGGGACTGCATGGCGGTCATCAGGATCAGGATCGCGAAGGGCAGCCATTGCCACGAGACAATGATGATGATCGACAGCAGCGGGTAGTGCGCCAGCCAGTCCACCGGTTGCGCGCCGAACAGCTTCCAGACGTAGGCGAGAATCCCCGAGACCGGATGGAAAATCAGGTTCTTCCAGATCAGCGCGCCCACCGTGGGCATGATGAAAAACGGCGAGATCAGCAGCACCCGCACGATGCCGCGACCGAAAAACTCACTGGCCTCAAGCAACGCACTGATCAACACGCCGAGCACCACACTGATCAGCAGCACGCTGCCCACCAGCAACAGCGTGTTGGTGGCGCCGGGCAGGAAGCCCGAGTCGGTGAGGAAGTAAGTGAAGTTCTCCAGGCCGACGAACTCGTTCTCGCCGGGGTTGAGCAAGTTGTAGCGAATCGTCGAGAAGTAGACGGTCATACCCAGCGGTACGATCATCCACAACAGCAGCAATACCACCGAAGGGCTGACCAGGAACCAGCCGGGATTGGCTGAGCGACTTTTGCGCTGGGGTTGGACAATGTCCATGTGAGCTTTGGCAGTTGATGTATTCATGGTGATCAGAACCGATTAATTACAGGCATATGAAGATCAACTGTGGGAGCGGCGGTGCGGCGATCCGACTTGCTCGCGAATAGGCCAGTACATCCGACACAACTTTTGCGACTGGAATACCGCTTTCGCGAGCAAGCCCGCTCCCACATTGGATACGGGCTTACTTGGGATAACCCGCGCGCTTCATCTCGCGCTCGGTGGTTTGCTGGGCCGCTGCCAACGCCTGGTCGACCGTGGTCTGGCCGATCAGCGCTGCCGAGAAGGATTTGCCGACCTGGGTACCAATGCCCTGGAACTCGGGAATGGTCACCAACTGGATGCCGATGTACGGCACAGGCCTGGCGCCCGGCTTGCTCGGGTCCGCGGCCTTGAGCGATTCCAGCGTGACTCTGGCGAACGGCGCGGCGCTCAAGTACGCCTCGCTATAGGTCGAGGCCCGGGTGCCCGGCGGCACGTTGGCGATGCCGTCCTTTTCCGCAACCAGTGCGCCGTATTCTTTGGACGTGGCCCAGGCGCTGAAGGTTTTCGCCGCGTCCTTGGCCTTGGAGCTGGTCGGAATGGCCAGCGCCCAGGAGTACAACCAGGCCGAGCCCTTGTCAGTGACCTGATGTGGCGCAAAGGTGAAGCCGACGTGATCGGTGACCTTGCTTTGAGACTTGTCGGTGACGAAAGAGCCGGCAACGCTGGCGTCGACCCAGATCGCGCATTTGCCGCTGTTGAACAACGCCAGGTTTTCATTGAAACCGTTGCTCGACGCACCCGGCGGGCCGGATTTCTTCATGGTGTCGACATAGAAGTTCAGCGCGTTTTTCCATTCGGGACCGTTGAATTCCGGCTGCCACTTTTCATCGAACCAGCGCGCGCCATAGGCGTTGGCCACAGTGCTGATCAGCGCGATGTTCTCGCCCCAGCCAGCCTTGCCCCGCAGGCAGATGCCGTACTGTTCCTGCTCGGGTTTGTTCAGTTTTGCGGCGAATTCACCGATCTGTTCCCAGGTCGGGCGCTCGGGCATGGTCAGGCCGGCGTCCTTGAACAGGTCGGTGCGGTAATAGGTGATGGAGCTTTCGGCGTAGAACGGCAGGGCGTACAGCGAGCCTTTGACCGACAGGCCTTCACGCACCGACGGGAACACGTCGTCGAGGGCATAGCTTGAAGGCAAATTATTCATCGGCTCCAGCCAACCCTTGGCGCCCCAGAGTGCGGCTTCGTACATGCCAATGGTCAGCACATCGAACTGCCCGCCCTGGGTGGCGATGTCAGTGGTCAGGCGCTGGCGCAGGACGTTTTCTTCGAGGACCACCCAATTGAGCTTGATGTCCGGATGCTCGGCCTCGAAGGTTTTCGAGAGCTTTTGCATGCGGATCATGTCGCTGTTGTTGACGGTGGCGATGGTCAGGGTCTGTGCGCCAAGGCTGACGCTGCTTAGGGTCATGCAGGTGAGGGCAAGCAGAGCTTTTACCGAAGGTTGCATCGTGCACTCCTTTTCTGCACCCGGCGGGATACAGAAGGACAGTTATTGTTTTTGTGTCTTCCTGCGGAGGGAAGAATCTGTGCTGATTACATCCTTCAATGGCAGGCGAGACAAATCATCCGTCGCACCTTTATCGATACTTTTTTGCACTGAAGTTTTGGGGGGTAGACGCAGGGAAGGGCATTTCAGCGAAGGAGGGGTATTGAATCCGTACAGGTTTGAGGGGGTAACGCTGTACCTGTGGGAGCGGGCTTGCTCGCGAAGGCGGTGTGTCAGTTTGCAAAATATCGTCTGACACGACGCCTTCGCGAGCAAGCCCGCTCCCACAGGGATTTGAGGTGTGTCTTCAGCCGAGGTTTTGCTCGGTCAACCGCTGCACCACCAGCCGCCGGTAATGCGAAGGCGTCATGCCCTTGAGCTGCTGGAAGCGCCGGTTGAAGTTGGAAATATTGTTGAAGCCCGATTCGAAGCAAACATCGGTCACCGACTTGTCGCCATCGGCCAGCAACTCGCAGGACTTGCTGATGCGCAGGCGATTGACGAACTCGACGAAATTGCGCCCGGTGGCCTGCTTGAATACGCGGCTGAAATAAGTCGGTTTCATGCCCAGGTGCTCGGCGACTTCCTCCAGCGTCAAGTCCCGGGCGTAATGGGCGAAAATGTAATCCACCGCGCGGTTGGTGCGGTCGATGTTGTGTTCGTCGGCCAGTTGCGGGGTCGTGGCACCGGATAGCAATTGGTAGTCGTCGGTGGCCGCGAGCAATTCCAGCAGAATGAAAAAGTGCCCGAGCCGGGTGATGCCGGTGGTATCGGCAATGCGCTGCATCAAGTCCATGGCCTTGCCGATGGTGTGCTTGCAGCGAAACTCGATGCCGTACTGCGCGCGCTCGAGCAGCGGTGCCAGGGCCTTGAGTTCGGCGAACACCGGATAGCCGCTGTCGAACAACTCGTCGGTGAAGTTGACCAGCATGTCGCGCTTGGGCACCACCTCATCCTCGGCCACCTGGCTGATCCAGTTGTGGGGCAGGTTGGGGCCGGTGAGAAACAGTGTCTGGGGATAGAAGTTGCCGATGTAGTCGCCGATGAACACCTTGCCGGAACTGGCGACGATCAGGTGCAGCTCGTATTCCTTGTGGAAATGCCAGCGCACCAGCGGGCAGGGAAAACCGTGCTGGCGATAGATGATGGACAACCCGTTGCGGTCGTCCATCAGTTCATAGGAAGGATCGGTGACTCTGGCGGTGCGGGTCATGTCAGGGCGCTTTTGTAGTTATCCCGCCCGGATCATGCCTCTTGCCGGATCGATAGCGCTACTACCGCCGATGCGTCTGTTCATGCAAGGCGCGCGCAAGGAGGGTGGGCTACTCCTGATTAAGGCGGTTCTTCGCCTCGATCCATTGCGCCATGTATTGAGTGCTCTTGTGCTGGTGATGACGCAGCATGCTGCCGGTAAAGTTATCTCGTCTTATGTTTGCCAGATCCCGTTGGCAATCGACCAGTCGCTGGATCAACGCCGGGCCATGAACGGATTTCTGGTAGCGGCCGGCAAGCAGGGTTTGCCCGTGCGCCTGGGCGCCCAGCCAGCGGGTCTTGTCGTTGTGCAGTTGCACGGCATGATCGGCGAACTCGCGTGCCGAACGGGTCACTGCACCGGGCCATGCCTCTTCGCCATGCATTGCCTCGGCACCCACTGGCGTCGTCACATTCGGTGTGCCACAGAGCATCGCATCGACAATCTTGCCTTTGATTCCCGCGCCAAAACGCAGAGGCGCCATGCAGACCCGCGCCGACGACATGACTTGCAGGGCGTCTTCTGCCCAGTTCATCACATGAAAACCCTGGGCCGGGTTATGCAGGGCAGTCGCCTTGGGTGGCGTGTAGGCACCATAGATATGCAATTGAGCGCCGGGTATTTGCTCGCGAATCAGCGGCCAGATCGCGGTTTTCAGCCAGAGCACCGCATCCCAGTTGGGCGCATGGCGAAAGTTACCGATATGAAGAAAGTGTGCCCGGTCTTCAAACGGTACCGGCGCATTGGTCGGAACATCGACCATCAATGGGCACCAGTGCAACAGGTTGCGCGCAAACCTGAATTGCTCGACCAGCAATTCGATTTCCACCTCGGAAACCATCAGCGTCAGATCACAACGATAAAATGAGGCGATCTCGCGCTTCGCCATATCGGTATTGGCCATGTGTTCGAACTCTTCGCGCGATGCCGGGGCGAACAGGTCGCTGAAGTCATTGTTGTCGTCACTGGCCTTCAAGCGCTCCTTGAGGCGTTGATGCCGACCCTGCCGGAGGCTTTGCAGGTCGCAGCTTTCGAGCACGCGCAAGGCATCGGGGCAATGCTTCTCGACCCGCCAGCCGAACTGTTCCTCCATCATGAATTGATCGAACAACACGATGTCCGGCGCCAGTTCGCTGATGAATGCGTCGAAACTGCTGTTGTTCAGCTCGATGGGGACCTCGCGAATACCCAACGCCGTCAGGTCTGCGCGTTGCTCGCCGAAGCCCGCCGGGCTGCTGAAGGTGATGTCCCAGCCTTGTTCCAGGAACACATCGAGAATTTGCATGACATGCCCGCTGGCCGCCGAAGAGCGGGGCTCGGGCCAGACGTAACCAATGACCAGGACTTTGGTTGCGTGGGGCTCAATCATGGACGGGAATTCCTTGAAGCGAAGACAGGGCAGGGACGAAAAAGGCGCGCATTAAACCACAGCGCAGCGCAGTGTCACCCCAGAATGCCTTTGACCTTGTCGCGCAACTGATCAATGGAGAACGGTTTGCCGATCAAGTGCATGCCTTGAGGCACTTCGATGTTTTCGGCATACCCGCTGGCAAACAGTATTGGAAGGGCTGGGCGTAACGCACGAGCTTGATTGGCCAGTTCGCGGCCGTCCATGACCGGCAGGCCAACATCAGTCATCATCAGGTCAATGTGTTGGTTCACGTCCTTGAGTGTCTCCAGCGCCTGTTCACTGCCATCGGCTTCCAGCACCTTGAATTCCAGTTCCTCCAGTACGTCGACGATCAGCATGCGCACGATGGCATCGTCTTCGACGACAAGGATGGTGGAGGCGTTGGCGGATGACATAGTCGAATTCCCGAAAAAGATTGGCATTGCCGGTCGCTGGAAATCGTCGGCCTCTTGCATGAGTAAGTGGCGGATCCCGACAAGTTCCCTACGTTGTAAAAAAGAATTGCAGTGCAGGCCACGCAAGGATAACCCGTGGCCTGGAACGGGCGCAGCGCAATGTAGGGCCTTGCGCTCAAACATGTCAGAAAATTGGATCAATGTGCCAGTTTTGGGGCAAACTCCTTGAAATCTGACAGTTCGACAAGGCCTGCCCCATGCCCTCCGCGTCCTCGGTTGATGAACAACGATTTCGTAAACTCCTGAGCCGCAACATCAGCCTGCCTTTGGGGCTGGGTCTCATCAGCGCCGTGTTCTTCGTGTCGCTGATCAGCTATTTACTGTCGACGATCCAGTGGGTGGAGCACACCGACCGGGTGATCAATAACGCCAATGAAGCGGTCAAGCTGACCGTGGACCTGGAAACCGGGATGCGCGGTTTCCTGCTCAGTGGCGACGAACATTTCCTCGACCCCTACGAAACCGCCAAGCCACGCATCGCCGTGGCGCTCAACACCATGCTCGAACTGACCGCCGACAACCCGGTGCAGTCCGACCGCTTATTGCGGTTGCAGGCCTTGCAGCAGGAGTGGTCCGACTATGCACAATCGATGATCGATTTGCAGCGCAGCAGCGGGGACTATCGCGCCGTGGTCAAGGCCGGGCGCGGTAAACGCCTGACCGATGAAATTCGCAAGCAGTTCGAGGCGGTGATCGACACCGAGCAACAGTTGCGTGCATCGCGCAATGATGAAGTGCGACGTACCACGGTCATGAGCATCAGCCTCTACCTGTTGTTCATTGCCGGGGTCAGTGGGTTGCTGGCGTATGTCGGGCGCCGCGATTTGTTGACGCTGTCGCAGAACTACAGCGTCAACCTTGCCGCCCAGCAGGCCAGCGCCCGTCGTCTGGAACAGCAGGCCTGGCTGCGCAACGGCCAGACCGAGCTGGCCGAGCAGGTGTTGGGGCAATTGAGCCTGAACATGCTCGGTCGCAACATCCTGCAATTCTGCGCGCAGTACCTGGGCACCGCCGTGGCGGCTATTTATGTGCGCGAAGACCACGGCGGCCTCAAACGCATCGCCACCTACGGCTTCTCTCGCGAACAGGAGGAGCGTGAACAGCAGATCTACAGCGACGAAGGCATTGTCGGCCAGGTGGCGCAGCAGGCACGGCTGATTCGCCTGGACGAGGTGCCGGGGGATTATTTCAAGGTCAGCTCCGGCCTCGGTGACGGTTTGCCGCGCAGTGTGCTGGTGGTGCCAACCAGCGACGACGAGCGGGTCAATGGCGTGATCGAGTTGGGCTTTCTGCGTCCACTGACGGACCGTGACGTTGAATTGCTTGAGCTGATTGCCGGCAACATTGGCACCTCGATCGAGGCGGCACGCTATCGCCAGCGTTTGCAGGAGGTGCTGGCCGAAACCCAGCAACTCAACGAAGAATTGCAGGTTCAGCAGGAAGAACTCAAGACCGCCAACGAAGAGCTCGAAGAACAATCGCGGATTCTCAAGGAGTCCCAGGCGCACCTGGAAACCCAGCAGGTGGAGCTGGAGCAGACCAACGAACAACTTGCCGAGCAGGCACAAGCATTGGCCGAGCAACGCGACGCCATGGACCTGAAGAATACCGAGCTCAATCAGGCCCAGATCCAGCTCGAAGAACGCGCAGTAGAATTGCAGCGCTCGAGCACGTACAAGTCCGAATTCCTCGCCAACATGTCCCATGAGCTGCGCACGCCGCTGAACAGCTCGTTGATTCTGGCCAAGCTGCTGGCGGAAAACCCGCAGGAAAACCTCAGTGCCGAGCAAGTCAAGTTCGCCGAGTCGATCTACTCTGCCGGCAATGACTTGCTCCACCTGATCAACGACATTCTGGATATTTCCAAAGTCGAGGCCGGCAAGCTGGAAATCCGTCCGGAGAACACCAGCGTGGTGCGTCTGGTGGATGGCCTGCGCGGCCTGTTCCAGCCGTTGGCTACCGACAAGCAGCTGGATTTCCAGTTGGATATGCAGGACGGTGCGCCGCTGATGCTGTACACCGACCGCCAGCGCCTGGAGCAGGTCCTCAAGAATCTGCTGTCCAACGCCGTGAAATTCACTGAAAACGGCAGCGTCAGCCTGTCCGTCGCCACGGCGCCGAATGACGGCATCGCGTTCAGCATCGGCGATTCCGGAATCGGCATCGAGGTGGATCAGCACGAAAGCATCTTCGATGCGTTCCGTCAGGCCGATGGCACCACCAATCGGCGTTACGGCGGCACCGGGCTGGGCTTGTCGATCTCCCGTGACCTGGCGGCCTTGCTCGGTGGCTCCATCAGCGTGAGCAGCGCGCCGGGGCAGGGCAGTGTGTTTACCCTGGTCTTGCCGCAGCAGTACGTAGAACCGGGCGAAGTGCCTGTCGAACCGATGCGAGCCGTTCCGGTGGCGGCCACGCCGAATGTATTGCCGCCCACGTTGTCGCCACGGGTGGCCGAAGTCGAAATTCCGCGTTTCGACGACGATCGCAACAAGGGGCCGTTCACCACCCGCTGCATGCTGGTGGTGGAGGATGAGCCGAACTTTGCGCACATCCTCTACGACCTGGCCCATGAACTGGGTTATCAGTGCCTGGTGGCCCACGGCGCCGACGAAGGCTACGACCTGGCCAAGGCGTTCATCCCCGATGCGATCCTGCTGGACATGCGCCTGCCGGATCATTCCGGCCTGACCGTGCTGCAACGCCTGAAGGAACACGCCGAAACCCGGCACATCCCGGTGCATGTGATTTCGGTGGAAGACCGGGTCGAGGCGGCGATGCACATGGGCGCCATTGGCTATGCGGTCAAGCCGACCACCCGCGAGGAACTCAAGGACGTGTTTGCACGCCTCGAGGCCAAGCTGACCCAGAAGGTCAAGCGCGTGCTGCTGGTCGAGGACGACGACTTGCAGCGCGACAGTATTGCCCGCCTGATCGGCGACGATGACATCGAGATCACTGCCGTTGGCCTGGCGCAGGAGGCGCTGGATCTGCTGCGCACGTCGGTCTTCGATTGCATGATCATCGACCTCAAGCTGCCGGACATGCTCGGCAATGACCTGCTCAAGCGCATGTCCACCGAAGACATCTGCTCCTTTGTGCCCGTCATCGTCTACACCGCACGCAACCTGACCCGGGATGAAGAAGCCGAACTGCGCAAGTATTCGCGTTCGATCATCATCAAGGGCGCACGCTCGCCAGAGCGCTTGTTGGATGAGGTGACGCTTTTTCTGCACAAAGTCGAATCACGGTTGTCCCATGAACGGCAGAAGATGCTCAAGGTCGCCCGCAGTCGCGACAAGGTCTTCGAGGGCCGCAAGGTGTTGCTGGTGGATGACGATGTGCGCAACATTTTCGCCCTCACCAGCGCGCTGGAGCAAAAGGGCGCTGTCGTGGTCATTGGCCGCAACGGCCGTGAAGCGATTGAACGATTGAATGAGGTGCAAGACATCGATCTGGTGTTGATGGACGTGATGATGCCCGAAATGGATGGCTTTGAAGCCACCGTTGAAATCCGCAAGGACCCGCGCTGGCGCAAGCTGCCGATCATCGCGGTGACGGCCAAGGCCATGAAGGACGATCAGGAGCGCTGCCTGCAGGCCGGCGCCAACGATTACCTGGCCAAGCCCATCGACCTGGATCGCCTGTTTTCGCTGATTCGTGTGTGGTTGCCGAAGATGGAACGGATCTAGTGGAGCGCAATTCCTCAGTGGAGCGAAACAGCGAAATCGAATTGCGGTTGTTGATCGAGGCGATCTACCTCAAGTACAGCTACGATTTTCGCGATTACTCCGGCGCTTCGATCAAGCGCCGGGTCAACCACGCGCTGAGTCAGTTCGAGTGCAATACCATCTCGGCGTTGCAGGAAAAGGTCCTGCACGACCCCGTCGCGTTCATGCAACTGCTGCAATTGCTGACCATCCCGGTCAGCGAGATGTTTCGCGACCCTTCGCACTTCCTGGCCATCCGCAAGGAAGTGGTGCCGCTGCTGCGAACCTACCCTTCGATAAAGGTCTGGATCGCCGGATGCAGCACCGGTGAAGAGGTGTATTCGATGGCCATTCTGTTGCGCGAAGAAGGCCTGCTCGACCGCACGATCATCTACGCCACCGACATCAATCCGCGCTCACTGGAAAAGGCCAAGCAAGGGATTTTCTCGATGGAGAATGTCCGCGCCTACACTGCTAATTACCAGCAGGCCGGTGGCCAGTGTTCGTTTGCCGACTACTATACGGCGGCCTATGGGTACGCGATTTTCGACAAGACCCTGCGCGAGAACGTGACCTTCGCCGATCACAGCCTGGCAACGGACAGCGTATTTTCCGAAACTCAATTAATTTCATGTCGTAACGTACTGATTTATTTTAATAAAAAGCTTCAGGATCGGGCATTCGGACTGTTTCATGAGTCCCTCTGCCATCGCGGTTTCCTGGTGCTGGGCAGTAAGGAAACCCCGGAATTTTCAGCCTGCGGCAATCGGTTCGAGCCGTTGGTCAAACAAGAACGGATCTATCGAAAATCATGAAACGTGCAACGAGTTTGCCGGCTATTGAAGCGATCGTGATCGGTGCCTCCGCCGGTGGCGTCGAGGCGCTGTTGAACATCCTCGGCCCGCTGCGCGAAGGTTTCGCACTGCCGATCATTGTCGTGCTGCACCTGCCGGACGAGCGCCGCAGCCAGCTGGCGGACGTGTTTTCCCGCCGGGTTGCCCTGCCGGTGCTGGAGGCGTGCGACAAGACCCCGGTCGAGGCCGGCACGTTGTATTTCGCCGCGCCCGGATATCACCTGTCGGTGGAGCAGGACCGCAGCTTTTCCCTGAGCCTGGAGCCTCGAGTGCATCATTCGCGACCCGCCATCGATTACCTGTTCGAATCGGCTGCCGATGCGTACGGCGCCAACCTGGCTGCGGTATTGCTCACCGGCGCCAACCGCGATGGCGCGCGCGGGCTGGCCCAGGTCAAGCAGCGCGGTGGCATGACCATCGTGCAAGACCCGCAAGAGGCTCAGGTCGCCACCATGCCCCAGGCTGCGCTGGATATGCAGCAGCCGGACCACATACTTCCTGTACGCGGCATCGGCCGTTTGCTTGTCGAGCTGGAACGAATCGCATGCTAAGTAATATCCAGGCCAAACTGCTGATCGTGGACGATCTGCCAGAGAATCTGCTGGCGCTCGAAGCGCTGATCAAGCGTGAGGACCGCATCGTCTACAAGGCGCTGTCCGCCGACGAAGCCTTGTCCCTGCTGTTGCAACACGAATTCGCCTTGGCCATCCTCGATGTGCAGATGCCCGACATGAATGGCTTCGAACTGGCCGAGTTGATGCGTGGCACGGAAAAGACCAGGAATATTCCGATCGTTTTTGTCAGCGCCGCCGGGCGTGAATTGAACTATGCCTTCAAGGGCTATGAAAGCGGTGCCGTGGATTTCCTGCACAAACCGCTGGACATCCAGGCGGTCAAGAGCAAGGTCAATGTGTTCGTCGACCTGTATCGCCAAAGCAAGGCGATGAAGGAACAAGTGCTGGCCCTTGAGCAAAGTCGCCGCGAACAGGAGACCCTGCTCAAGCAGCTGCAAAACACCCAGCTGGAACTGGAACAGGCGGTGCGCATGCGCGATGACTTCATGTCCATCGTCGCCCACGAAGTGCGCACGCCGCTCAACGGCCTGATCCTTGAAACCCAGTTGCGCAAGATGCACCTGGCCCGGGACAACGCCGCCGCCTTCACCCTGGACAAGATGCACGCCATGGTCGACCGCGATGAGCGGCAGATCAAAAGCCTCATTCGCTTGATTGAAGACATGCTCGATGTCTCGCGCATTCGCACCGGAAATTTGTCGATCCGGCCGACGCGCATCGATCTTTCGACGCTGGTTCGTGACCTGTTGCACAACTTTTCCCGGCAGATCGACGCAGCCGAGGCGTCGGTCACCCTCGATGCCGCGCAACCGGTGATCGGAAACTGGGACGAATTTCGTATTGAGCAGGTCATATCCAACCTGTTGACCAACGCCTTGCGCTACGGGGCCAAGAGCCCGATCTCGGTGAAGGTCTACAGTGAAGGAGGCCAGGCGCTGGTGGACGTGCAGGATCAAGGGATCGGCATCAGCGAAGAAAACCAGAAGCGGATTTTCCAGCAGTTCGAACGCGTATCCGCCAAGCACGCCATCGCCGGGCTGGGCCTGGGATTGTTTATTTCAGAACAGATTGTGGCCGCCCATGGCGGTACTATTACCGTCCAGAGCAGGATTGGCGAAGGCGCCTTGTTTCGCGTTTGTCTGCCGCTGTAGGAAAACAACCAGATTAACGCAACCTCTGATCGACCCCACGGTCGTATCAGCAGCAATTGACCGAACAAAGGCTTCCCATGAGCGAAGATGCACAAGATGTAGTACTCGTCGTCGAGGACGATCCCTCGATTCTGATGGTGCTGTCCGCTTATCTGTCGGGCGAGGGTTACCGCGTATTGCAGGCCGAAAACGGCGAACAGGCCTTTGAAATCCTGGCGAGCAAACCGCACCTGGACATGATGATCACCGACTTCCGCCTGCCAGGTGGGATCTCCGGCGTGCAGATCGCCGAGCCCGCCGTGAAGCTGCGACCCGAACTCAAGGTGATTTTCATCAGCGGCTATGCCCAGGAAATCCGTGAGACCGACAGCCCGATCACGCGCAAGGCGCCGATCCTGGACAAACCCTTCGATCTGGACAAGTTGCAGGAACTGATGCAGGACATGCTTTCGTAAGAGCATTGGCCGGGCGCGTACCTGTAATTTCTGACAGTTGACGGTAGTGCGGTAACGGCAGATAAACGTTCCGGATGTCATGTGGCTAATCCCTGCATGTGAATCCGGAGCGAGTGTGATGCACAGACATACACCAACACTTTCAGTGATTGATCCGCGTCGCACCGTCGTACGTGAGATCGCCTATCATCGGCGCTCGGACCAGCAAGCCCCCGAGGCTCGCATCACCCAACACATCTACAGCACTCCAAACCGAGTCAGTTACAGCCGCGATCCGCGGCTTTTTGCCCTATTTGAGGACGATAAGTCCACTCCCGCCAATCAAACCACAATCACCACGCTCACCGGGCAGCCTTTGCTCTCTGTGAACCTGGACGCCGGATGGCGGGTTAGTCTTTACGGTGCTGCCCGGCAAAGGCTGGAAGATTGGGACCAGAAACTTAATCACCTGCGTATGACCTACGATTGCTTATTGCGCCCAGAAGGTGTTTTTGAATCGGCGACAGGTGCAGAGCAGCGCACGGCTTGTTTTGCGTACGGCGACGATTCGCAAGAGTCCGCCAGGCACAATCGCTGCGCTCAGTTGATCCGTCACGATGACGGTGCGGGTACTCAGCACTTCAGCGAATTCAGTGTGTTCGGTGCATGTTTGCAGCAGACTCGTCGCTTTCTGGCGCAGATTCAATTGCCTGACTGGCCAGTGAACGAAACCGAGCGCGATAAATTGCTCGAGCCTCAAGGGGCGCTCACACAAACAGGATTTAACAGTGTGGGCGAGTCGGTACGTCTTGTAGACGCATTGGGCAATGAGCAAAACCAGCGTCAGAGCGTCGCCGGGGAATTGTTGGACACACGCATCAAGCTGTTCGGAGCCCATGACGAAATCACGCTTGTAAGTGACATTCGATACAACGCCTGGGGGCAAACAGAGCAGCAAACGGCCGGCAATGGCGTAGTAACCCGTACCGTTTTCGATCCCGAGGATGGGCGCCTGACAACGCTGCAAGCGCAACTGGCAAGCCAGCCGCCGTTGCAGCATCTGACGTATGCCTATGATCCAGTCGGTAACCCGATTCGTATCACTGACGCCACCCAGTCGATCCGCTACTCGCGCAATCAAAGCGTTGCCGCGGTCAGCACCTGGCAGTACGACACCCTTGGCCAACTTATCGAAGCCAGCGGTCGACAACGCTGCTATGCCTCGGGCGGGCCCCATTTGCCTGCGTTCGTTTCGCCACCGGACCCTGGCCAATTGGAGAACTATATCCAGACGTTCGACTACGACGCCGGTGGCAACCTGGAAATCCTGCATCACCACGCTGACAGCGCAAGTCGAACCGAGCGAACGGCCGTTGCAACCTTGAGCAACCGAAGCCTGCCTTGGGGCGATGGCATCGAATCGCCAGGTGACAGTGAAATTGATGCTGCTTATGACGCCTGCGGCAATCTCAAAGTGCTGCAACGGGGACAGACACTGCACTGGGATGCACACAACCGCCTGCGTCAGGTCGATCAGGTGGTGCGCGAGGACGAACCTGCAGACACGGAGATCTATGTCTATGACGGCGATGATCAACGCGTACGAAAGATCCGTACGGCTTATACCGGCACATTGAGCCGTACCCATGAAACCCGCTATTTGCCGGGCGTGGAGGTCCGGACGGGTCCGAATGAAATCCTGCATGTCATCAGTGTCCAGATTGGCGGATGCACCGTACGAGTACTGCACTGGCAAACAGGGCAGCCGAAGGCAATTGCCAGGACCCAATTCCGTTACTGTCTTGCTGACCATCTGGGATCAAGCACGCTGGAACTGGATGAAGACGCCAACATCATCAGCCAGGAAAACTTCTACTCCTATGGCGGCACAGCCTGGTGGGCGGGTCGAGACAAGGTTGAGGCCAGCTACAAGACGATTCGTTATTCAGGTCAGGAGCGGGACGCGACGGGACTGTATTACTACGGTTTTCGGTATTACATGCCGTGGCGACAGCGCTGGCTGAGCGCCGATCCGGCAGGGGCGATAGATGGGTTGAACCTGTATCGGATGGTGGGGGGCAATCCGATCGGGCATGTCGACTGGCTCGGATTGGCCAAAACCCGGATTGGTACTGTAAAGCGCGTTGCGGTGACCCTCGCGGCAATTGGCCGGGGAACTGTCAAAGGGGCAGCGGGATATGGCGCAAAGCAACTGGTAAAAAAGGCGTTGAGCGCATCGCTGGGGCAACTGGCACGTTATCCCGTTGCAATCATGTCAGGTGTGGCGGCGGGCTATGTCGGTGGCTCGACCGTGGCCCATGTTCTGGATCGCGAAGGTGACAGCGGTTTCCGCAAAAACCTGACCGTGGCGGGTGTGGGAATTGTCAGCTTTGGTGTGGGTTTCACTGCTGCTTTAACATCGCCCGACCCAATCGGCATCGTTGAAGGGGTGGTTAAATCAATGGGTTCGAAGGTGGTTGGGCGGGTAGTTTCCCGAATAGGCCCTACCATTACTCCCGACATCAGTACGCGAGGTGCGCTAGCCGTTGATACGATTGCCAATTTGAGCGGCAACATGGTTAAGGGTATGTGGTCCGCAAGCGCGCCTGAAGGCGTTCATCCAATACTGAATACTGTGGCCGGTGTCGTGATGAAAATGGCCGTAGGCGACGCGATTCGCGTTGTGGGAGGTGTGGACTCTCAACTCAAGAAAAGTAGGCATCAACGATTGATAGCGGTGCCAACAGGGGAGGATTTGATAAGCGCCGGGAAATCGTTGATTCACGATGCAGCGGTACAGTCGGTTTACAAACTGGGCAATACCGAAGTCGACAACGGGCTGACGGCAGTTTTGGGGGCGCAGGCCTCAGAGTCGGCATGGCGGGCTGGGCTTAGACAGTTGAAACCCGCTAATGAGGTCGGAGCTATCGGGATTTACTTGTACAAAGAGCAGAGTAACGGGCAGGGGATCACGGAGCATAAAAAACGCCCCTTTACGATGATGCAGGTATGAATTTAGGAACATTGCGGTGCCCACTACTCGCGTTCAGGCGCGGATCATCTCCCTCACCTTCGCCGTCAACAGGTCGAAGGTAAACGGCTTGGTGATCAACTGCATGCCCGGATCGAGGAACCCGCCGCGCACCGCGGCGCGCTCGGCGTAGCCGGTGATGAACAGCACCCTGAGGTCGGGCCGCAGTTGCCGGCCGATTTCCGCCAGTTGCCGGCCATTCATGCCGGGCAGGCCGACATCGCTGATCAGCAGGTCGATGCGCTGGGGCGAGTCGAGTATCGGCACGGCGCTATCACCATCACAGGCCTCGACGAAGGCATAACCCAGATCGCTCAACACCGTGCTGACCAGCACCCGCACCGCCGGATCGTCCTCGACAATCAACACCGTCTCGCCATTATTGGCGAGCGGTGAGTGTTCGACGTCCAGTGGATGGTCCCTGGGCAGGTCACCGCCAAAGCGAGGCAGAAACAGACTCACCGTGGTGCCTTTGCCCACTTCGCTGTGGATGGCGACGTGGCCACCGGACTGTTTGCTGAAACCGTAGATCATCGATAGCCCGAGGCCGGTACCCTGGCCGATGGGCTTGGTGGTGAAGAACGGGTCGAAGGCGCGGTTGATGGTGCTTTGCGGCATGCCACAGCCGGTGTCGGTGACGCTGAGCACCACGTAGTCACCTGCGTCGAGATTGCTCTGGCCTTGAGTGAAGTCCTCGTCAAAGTGCTGGTTCGAGGTAGAGACCAGCAGTCTGCCGCCATTGGGCATGGCATCGCGGGCATTGATCACCAGGTTGAGCAGGGCGCTTTCCAGTTGATTGGGGTCGGCTTCGGCCACCCACAGTTGCTCGTCCAGTTGCATGTCCAGGCGAATGCTTTCGTTGATGCTGCGCTGCAGCAGTTCATCCATGGAGATCACCAGGCTGTTCATCTCCACGGGTTTGGAGTCCAGCGACTGACGGCGGGAAAACGCCAGCAGGCGGTGAGTCAGGCCTGCCGCGCGGTTGGCCGAAGTCACCCCCAGGTCGATCAGGCTGTCCAGGTCTTCGGTTCGTCCCCGGGCCAGGCGTCGGCGCAACAATTCCAGGCTGCCGATGATGCCGGTCAGCATGTTGTTGAAATCATGGGCGATGCCGCCGGTGAGCTGGCCGACTGCTTCCATCTTCTGTGACTGGCGCAGCACTTCTTCATTGTGGCGCAATTGCGCGGTGCGCTCTTCTACCTGCTGTTCAAGGGTTTCAAGGGTGTATTGCAGGCGCAATTTGCTCTGGCTCAGGTCAATCAGGCGATCCCTGGCTTCGTACTGTCGTCGACGCCCACGCAAGGCGGTGGTGACCAGACTGATCAGTGTGACCGGGTGAAAAGGTCGCTCAAGGAAGGTGACGTTGCCCAATTGCGCGCCGAGGCGTGATGCCGGGTTCTGTTGCGGGCCACCATGGTGTGTCATCAACACGATCGGCAGGTCCGACCACGCGGGCTGCTGTTCAATCAGGTGGATCAGCGGTTCGAGATCAGCACCCAGCAGCGCCTCGCAAGAGATCAGCAGCAGGCCGGCACCCTGTTCCAGTTCGGCGCACAATCCCGGCAGGTCGCGACTGATCACTCCTTGGAACCCTGCCTTTTTGAGCATCATCAAGGTCATCTGGCCGTCGCGCCCCCGCGGTGCAAGGATGATGGCGCGTTCAGGTGTCGCTTGCACGGCCTTCACGGGATATCGTCCATCTGCCATTCATGGGACAAGGCGCCGTCGAGGATAGCGTCCAGACCTTCGATACCGGTGGCGGCCAAATCGTTGGATAGAGACAATCAAGCGTCCTCACATGGCCAGGGTCAACGAGACAGCCGCTGCGAAGTGCCGCAACGGGCTGCCTTTTTCACTTGACCCTTGGCCGGGACGACGGTTCAACGAAATTTCAGGCGGGGTCAAAGCCCTTGTTGCAACGACGGATCATCGGGGTTCATCTGTTCGAGTTGGGCCAACAGGATCTGCACGTTTTGCAGCTGCCCGCTTTCCTTCCAGTAATTGATCAGCAGTACCCGTGCCTTGCGATCGTTCGGGTGGCGCTGAACGATTTCCTGCAACTGATTCTGCGCCGCTTCGAGCTCCTGCTCACCGTGCAACGTGGTGGCCAGGTCGTAGCGGTAATCGCGGTTATTGGGCTCAAGTTCAACGGCTTTGGACAGGCCGAGCAGGGCGAACTCGCTTTGCTCGTGATGCAGCAGCCAGAGCCCCAGGGCATGTTGCAGGTAGGCCGAGTTGGGCTGTGCCTGCAGTTGCCTGGCCAACAGTTGCCGGGCAGCGTCGTTCTGGCCCTGTTTATCCAGCACCTCGATTTGCAGCACCAGCGCCGGCAAGTTGTCCGGCGCCAGGCGCAGGGTGTTGTCCAGCGCCTGTTGCGCTTGCTTGAGCTCGGCGTTGTGCAGGTGCAGCCGGGCCAGTTGGTATTGATTTTCGGCGCTTTGGGGGGCGCTCTTGAGCACTTGCTCCCAGGCATCGATGGCTTGCTCCAGCGGTGCGAAATACAAACCCAGTTCATCCGGAGACAACCCCAGCAGCGCGTTGATCGCCGCCAGCCGCACGCTTTGTTCGCTGTCATCGAGCAAGGGTCCCAGCAGCAGGCTGCGCTGGCCGTTCGGTACCAGGCCACTGATGCTCCTGATCGCCGCGATACGCACTTCGGGCGACTCGTTCTGCAAGTCGGCATCCGCCAGTTTCAGGGCCACCGAGCTTGGGTAGTTGGGCAGCTCGGCATGCAGCCAGACACGACGCTTGGGGGACAGGTCCGGACGGGCCAATTGCTGATAGAGCACCCGCGCGGCACCTGGTTTGCCGCCCCGGGCTGCCGCCAGCGCTTCGCTGTAGCCATGCTGGATAGCCTCGGGAACCACCGGGGTGGTATCGCGCAGGGAAAACCACACAAGGCCGATGACGAGCAGGGCGAAAAGGCTGATAAACAGATAGCGGCGGGACTTGGGCATGCAGGAATCCGGAAACTGGCGAGCTTAGGCAAAGGCGCCAGCTTCGGTCAGGCCAGGCCTTGAGTCAAACCTTGACGACGCTCACGCTCGATCCAAACGGTTGAACAGCCCTTCAGGAGGCAATCAACGGGCCTGCAAGCTGCGTCGACAGCAAAACCACTCGAGGCCCCGCAGCAGTGACTACGCTTGCTGGAGGTTTCTCGACGAGTGTTCCCATGCAAGCGTTGTTGCAGTACTTCAAGGCCATGCTCAACCCCGGGCCCGGGGTATTGCTGTTTGCCTTGCGAACCATCGCGGCCGGGTTGTTGACCCTGTACCTGGCGTTTTTGTTCGACCTGGACCAGCCCAAGTGGTCGATCATGGCCGTGGTCATCATCAGCCAGCCACTGGGCGGCATGGTGCTGGCCCGCAGCTTTGGCCAGGTGATCGGCACCACGACGGGCGCGGCCGTGGCGGTGCTGATCATGGCGATCTTTCCCCAGGCACCGTTGCCGTTCATCACCACCCTGGCGTTGTGGCTGGCGTTGTGCACCGCCGGTGGCACTTTGTTGCGCTATACCAGTTCCGGGGCGTTTGTCCTCAGCGGCTACACCGCCGTGGTGGTGGCCTTGCTGGCGGTGCCGGACCAGGACGGCATGTTTTTGCTGGCGGTGACCCGCGTCACCGAGACGTTGCTGGCGGTTGCCTGTGTGTGCGTGGTCAGCCTGCTTACCGCCAGGCCGGAAGCCGTGGCCCGGGATTACTTCGCCAGGATCGATCAAATCACCCGGTTGCTGGCCACCCATGCCAGCGCCGTCATCCGCACCGAAGAGAGCGAAGCCGATTTCCAGCAGCGGCAAATGCAGCTGTTGGGCCAGATCAGCGGCCTGGAGGGCGTGCGCCGGCACATGTACTACGATGCGCCACGGTTGCGCAGTGCCAACGGTCTGGTGCAACTGCTGGGCAACCAATTGGTGTTATTGACCGCACGGCTGACCGCCTTGCGCCACCAGCGGCTGCTGCTGACCGAGCGCTGGGAGGGCGAGTTGCCAAAAGAAATTCAACAGCTGCGTGCCGAAGAACTGGCCTTTCTCGATGAGCTGGCGCGGGAGGGGCGTTCGCTATCCAGTGACAAGCGCCACTATTTCACGTCGCTGCAACAACGCTTTGATGAACTGGCCTACAGGGCCGAACAATTGACCGAGCCGCTGCCGGCCACCTTGCGTTCGCTGGCCTGGTCACTGCGCTGGGAGCAGGCGCGCCTGCTGCAGCAACTGGAGCAGATTCTGGAGTTGAGTGATGCCATCCAGAGCGGGCGACCGGCCAGCAGCGTGTATCGCGGGCGGGAAAACCCACTGCACCTGGACTTCACCCTGGCGACCATGAACGCCGTCCGGGCCTTTTCCGCGCTGTTGATCGCCGGCCTGATCTGGATCGAAACCGGCTGGGACGGTGCGCGAGGCGGGATGGTGCTGGTGGGCATCCTTTGCTCGCTGATGTCGACGTTTCCCCGCCCGCTACTGGCCGTTCAAAGCTACGCGAGGGGGTTCGGGCTGGCACTGGTGGCCTCGGCGCTCCTTCAGTTCATGCTTGTGCCGATGATCAGCAATTTCGAGATGCTTGCCTTGCTGTTGGCTCCCTTGCTCTACGCCGTTGCGGTGGGGCTGGCCAGTCCACCCACCACAGGTACCGGCATTGGCCTGGGGCTCACGACCTTTCTGTTGCTTGGCCCGTTGAACGTGGGGATTGGCCAGAACACCGCCATCCAGTGGTTTGAGTTTGCTGGCGCCTATACCTGCGCGACCGTGCTGGCCTTGAGTGTCTACGCGCTGATCTTTCCGTTCATGCCGGATTTGCGCATGCGCCGGCTCCACAAAGAGAACTGCGAGCAGGTGTACGCCTTGCTGAAAACCTCGGCGAGCGATGAACAGCAGTTTGCGTTCGAGAGCCGCATGGTTGATCGCCTGACCATGATGCTGGGGCTACTGCCGGCGACCCGGGAGCCACAATCGCGCGAGCGGTTTCAAGTCAGCCTGGCCTGCATGGCACTGGGTATTGCCTTGAATCAGCTCAGGCAGCAGGGGCAGAACAACGCACTGCTGAGTCCGGATCTGCAAAGTCGCCTGTTTTCGACAGTCCGGGAAACGGGCAGGCTGGTCGCCGGCCGGCCCGGGGTCGAAGTGGCGCAGGTGCTTGATAGTCTCCACACACTGGGCGACGACCTGGATGCCTTGCATACCGATGTTCATGAGCGCTTGTGGTCGGTGTTCCGGATGCGCGTTGCGCTGTTGATCGTGGTGTCGTTCGTTGAGCGTTATCGCGGCTACTTTCAACCCTCAGGCCTTGAAGGAGACCCTGTCCTTGCCCATTGATCTGGAAGTGGGTGGCGCCTATCTGCCCCCGATTGCCCAGGCGCTGCTGCTGGGCTTGCCGATTTTTCTGCTGTTGGACTGGGCGTTGCGCCGCCTCGGTGTGCTGCAGTTCGTCTGGCACGAGGCGTTGTTCGAAGGCGCGCTGTACGCCTGCGTCTGCGCCACGCTGATTCTGGTCATGGGAGCCTGATGCCTTGAAGAACATCCTTTCCCGACTCTCGACGGTGGCAGTGGTACTGCTGGCCTTGATCCTGGGCTGGTTCGCCTGGGAGCATTACACCCGCGCGCCCTGGACCCGGGATGCCCGGGTGCGCGCCGATGTGGTGACCTTGTCCGCCGACGTCTCGGGGCGAATCGTCAGCCTGGCCGTGCAGGACAACCAGCATGTAAACAAAGGCCAGGCGCTGCTGGAGATCGATCCGGCGCGTTACACCCTGGCGGTGGAGCATGCCAAGCGCGCGGTGGAGGTGGCGAAAGCCTCGCTGGGGCAGGCCCAGGCAGCCATTATCGCCAGCGAAGCCTTGCTCAAACAACGTCAGAGCGAAGAGCAACGGCGGCGCACGCTCAAGGACCGTTCGGCGATTTCCGGCGAAGAGTGGGAAAAAGCCAACACCGATGTGTCAGTGGCCCAGGCTGATTTACTGCGTAATCAGGCAAATCTGGTGTTGGCCCACGCCAACGTGCAACTGGCCATTGCGGCCTTGACCCAGTCCGAGCTCGACTTGCAGCGCACTCATGTCGTCTCCCCGGTGACCGGCTATGTCACCAATCTGCTGACCCGGGAGGGCGACTACGCCGCGGCCGGCGGTCCCTTGCTGGCGCTGGTGGACAGCGACTCGTTCTATGTCAGCGGTTACTTCGAAGAAACCAAGCTGCCGCGGATCGGGGAGGGCGACCGGGTCAAGATCGAGTTGATGAGTGGCGAAACGTTCGGCGGCAAAGTGCAGAGCATCGCCTTCGCCATTTCCGACCGGGAAAACCTGCCCGGCGGCCGCCTGCTGGCGAATATCAACCCCAGTTACACCTGGATCAAGCTGGCGCAACGGGTGCCGGTGCGGATCGAGATCGATGCCGACTATGCCGGTAAAAACAACCTGAGGGCCGGGACCACGGCCACTGTGACCGTCCAGGAAAACCATCGGACTGAAGATCACCGCTAACCCTTGTGGGAGCGGGCTTGCTCGCGAAGACGGTGTGTCAGGCAATACATATGTTTACTGACGCACCGCCTTCGCGAGCAAGCCCGCTCCCACAAGGGAAATGAGCTGTTTTTAAGAGAACAAAAAAAGCCCCGCGACCGAATGAGACGCAGGGCAAGGAAATTGGTTGGTTGCGGCCAACCAAAGGAGCACTTCAAAACATCGGGTTAATTGCTCGCGACCGTCTCCGGCTGCCAGCCGCCACCGAGGGCCTTGTAGATCGCGACGATGCCGCGATACAGGTCGACTTCAGCCTGGGCCTGGGTGTCTTCGGCCGCCAGGCGTTCACGCTGGGCGTCGAGCAGCACCAGGAAATCGGCGGTGCCTTCGCGGTAGCGGATCTCCGCCAGGTCGGCGGCCGAGCGGCTGGACTCGCTCTGGCGAATCAGCGAGATCAGGCGCTGTTGGCGTTTGCCGTAGTCGCTGAAAGCGTTTTCAGATTCTTCCAGGGCCAGCAACACTTGCTGCTCGTAGGTCGCCAGGGCGCCTTCGGCATCGGCGTCGGCACCGCGCAACCGGGCCTTGACGCTGCCCAGGTCAAACGCCGCCCAGGTGATGCTCGGGCCCAGCGCCCAGGCGTTGGCCGCCGAGGAGCCGATCTGCGAACCGCGCCCGGCCGTAAAGCCAAGGAAACCGCTGAGGCTGACCCGAGGGAAAAGGTCGGCCTTGGCCACGCCGATACGCGCCGTGGCCGAAGCCAATTGGCGCTCGGCACTGCGAATGTCCGGACGGCGTTGCAACAGTTCACCCGGATCACCGATCGGCAATGCCTTGGCGATCGCCGGCAGGTCTTTCGGGCTCAGGTCCACGGTCAGCTTGTCCGGGCGTTCACCCAGCAGGGTGGCGATGCGGTTTTTCTGCCGAATCTGTTCGGCCTGTAGTTGCGGCACGCTGGCCTCAACCGACGACAGTCGCGCATCGGCGCGCTCCACATCGAGCTGATCACCGACGCCGGCATCACGCAGGCTGACTGTGATCTTGCGCGACTCCTGCTGGTTCTGCAGGTTGGCCAGGGCAATTTTCTCCCGCAGCTGCGCGCCGCGCAGTTGCCCGTAGGAATCCACCAGTTCGGCAATCATGGTGACTTGCAGTTGGTACAGGTCGGCCTCGAACGCCTGTTGCTCGGCGTTGGCCGACTCCAGGTTGCGCTGGATGCGACCGAACAAGTCGATTTCCCAGGCCATGTCCAGGCCCAGGTCATAGCGTTCGCTGTTGACCCGGTCGGTGGTCTGGCCCGGAATCTGGCCTTTGCCCAGATCACTGCTGACGCGGCTGGTGATGGTTGGCATGGCGTCGTTGCTGACGTCATCGCGGATCGCCCGTGCGGCTTTCCAGCGGGCGAAGGCGACGCGCAAATCGCGGTTGCCTTGCAGGGATTGCGTCACCAGCTGGTTAAGGGTCGGGTCTTCGAACTGTTGCCACCAGATGCCTTCGAAACGCGAACGGTCAAAATTCTTCTGGCCGGCGGCGCCATCGGTGGCGGCCGTGATGTTGGCCGCCTCGGTGGTTGGCGTCTTGTAGTCCGGGCCCACGGTACAGGCACTCAGGGCCAGTACCAGCAGGCTCGGCAGGAAGGCTTTCAAACTCATCAGTGCGACTCCAGCTTCAGGGCGGCCTTGGCGGCTTTGCGTGCCTGGCCGCGCTCGACAAAGTTACGAATCAGTACGTAGAACACTGGCGTCAGCAACAGACCGAAGAAGGTCACCCCGAGCATCCCGGAGAACACTGCCACACCCATGGCATGACGCATTTCGGCACCGGCACCGCTGGAGAACACCAGCGGCACAACACCCATGATGAACGCGAAGGAGGTCATCAGGATCGGCCGCAGACGCAGACGGCACGCTTCGAGTACCGCCGCCAGCGGGCTCAAGCCTTCCTCCTGTTTGTCCTTGGCAAACTCGACGATCAGAATCGCGTTCTTACAGGCAAGCCCCACCAGCACGATCAAACCGATCTGGGTAAAGATGTTGTTGTCGCCACCGGAAGCAATTACCCCGGTAATGGCCGACAGCAGGGTCATCGGTACGATCAGGATCACCGCCAGTGGCAGGCTCCAGCTTTCGTACTGAGCCGCCAGTACCAGGAACGCCAGCAGCACACAGAGCGGGAACACGAAGAGTGCGGTGTTGCCGGACAGAATCTGCTGGTAGGTCAGATCGGTCCATTCGTAGGTCATGCCGTTGGGCAGTTCTTCCTTGAGCAGTTTCTCGATGGCTTTTTCGGCCTGGCCGGAGCTGTAGCCGGGGGCTGCCGCACCGTTGATTTCAGCGGTGATGAAGCCGTTGTAGTGCATCACGCGGTCGGGACCTGAGGTGTCGCTGACCTTGATGAAGGTCGCCAGCGGGATCATCTCGCCTTTGTTGTTACGCACTTTCAGCTGGCCGATCTGGTCGGATTCGAGACGGAACTGTTGCTCGGCCTGAACGTTGACCTGATAAGTACGGCCAAAGCGGTTGAAGTCGTTGGCATACAGCGAACCCAGGTAGATCTGCAGGGTGTCGAAGATGTCGCTGACGGCGACGCCGTGGGTCTTGGCTTTTTCCCGATCGATAGCGGCATCGACCTGCGGCACGTTCACCGTGTAGCTGGTGAACAGGCCGGCCAGTTCCGGCACGTTGTGGCTCTTGTTGATGATGTTCATGGTTTCCTTGTACAGCTCTTCGTAGCCCAGGTTGCCCCGGTCTTCGATCTGCAGGCGGAAACCACCAATGGTGCCCAGGCCTTGTACCGGCGGCGGCGGGAAGATCGCCATGTAGGCTTCCTGGATGTTCGCGTACTGGCCGTTCAAGGCACCGGCAATCGCACCGGCGGACATGCTCGGGTCTTTACGTTCGTCGAACGGTTTCAGGGTCACGAACACGATGCCGGCGTTCGGGCTGTTGGTGAAACCATTGATCGACAGGCCAGGGAACGCCACCGCACTTTCCACGCCCGGCTGTTTAAGGGCGAGGTCGGACATGCGCTTGATCACGTCTTCGGTACGGTCCAGGCTCGAGGCATCCGGCAGTTGCGCGAAGGCCACCAGGTATTGCTTGTCCTGCCCGGGTACGAAACCGGTCGGGGTGCTGGAGAAACCGAAGAAGGTCAGGACCATCAGGCCGGCGTACAGCAGCAGGGCGATACCGCTGGAGCGGATCACGCGGGCAACGGTGCCGACATAACCATGGCTGGCCTTTTCAAAGAAGCGGTTGAACGGACGGAACAACCAGCCACCGAAAATCTTGTCCAGCACCTTGGAGAAACGGTCTTTCGGTGCGTCGTGGCCCTTGAGCAATACTGCGGCCAGGGCCGGCGACAGGGTCAGGGAGTTGAAGGCCGAGATCACCGTGGAAATCGCGATGGTCAGGGCGAACTGCTTGTAGAACTGGCCGGTCAGGCCGGAAATGAACGCCGCCGGAACAAACACCGCACACAGCACCAGCGCCGTCGCAATGATCGGGCCGGTTACCTCGCCCATGGCTTTTTTGGTCGCTTCGACCGGGGTCAATCCGAGTTCGATGTTCCGCTCGACGTTCTCCACCACCACGATGGCATCGTCCACCACGATACCGATCGCCAGCACCAGGCCGAACAGCGACAAGGCGTTGAGCGAGAAGCCGAACAGATGCATCACGGCAAAGGTACCGATCAGCGATACCGGCACAGCGACCAGCGGAATGATCGAGGCGCGCCAGGTCTGCAGGAACAGGATCACCACCAGCACCACGAGGATCAGCGCTTCGAAGAGGGTGTGAACCACCGCCTCGATGGAGCCGCGCACGAAGATCGTCGGGTCATAGACGATGCTGAAGTCCATGCCTTCGGGGAAGGTCTTCTTCAGCTCGGCCATTTTCGCCCGGACTTCATTGGAGATTTCGATGGCGTTGGAACCCGGACGCTGGAAGATCGGGATCGCCACCGCCGGCTGGTTGTTCAGCAGGGAACGCAGGGCGTACTGACTGGAACCCAGTTCAACTCGGGCGATGTCTTTCAGGCGAGTGATCTCACCGTTACTGCCTGCGCGAATGATGATGTTCTCGAACTCTTCCTCGGAAACCAGACGGCCCTGAGTGTTGACCGACAACTGGAAGCTTTGGGCATTCGGGGCAGGGGGCGCACCCAAGGCACCGGCCGCCACCTGGCGGTTCTGTTCACGAATCGCGGTGACCACATCGGTGGCGGTCAGGTTGCGCGAAGCGGTCTTGTTCGGATCGAGCCAGACACGAAGCGAGTAATCGCCCATACCGAACAGTTGCACGTCACCGACACCGCCCAGCCGCGCCAGCTCATCCTTGATGTTCAGGATCGCGTAGTTGGACAGATAGAGCATGTCGTAGCGTTTGTCCGGCGAGGTCAAGTGCACCACCATCGTCAGGTCGGGCGACGCCTTGTCCACGGTGATACCGATGCGTGTCACTTCCTCGGGAAGCTTAGGCTCGGTGCGGGTCACGCGGTTCTGCACCTGCACCTGGGCGTTGTCCAGGTCAGTGCCCAGGGCAAAGGTGATGGTCAGGGTGATCTTGCCGTCGGCGGTCGACTGCGAGGACATGTACAGCATGTTCTCGACGCCGGTGATGGCTTGTTCCAGCGGCGCGGCCACGGTTTCACCGATAACTTTCGGGTTGGCACCCGGGAAGTTGGCGCGGACCACCACGGTCGGCGGCACCACTTCCGGGTATTCGCTGATCGGCAACTGGAACAGCGAGATCGCACCGGCGATCAGGATCAGCAGCGACAGCACTGCTGCGAAGATCGGCCGCGAAATGAAGAATTGGGAAAAATTCATCGTAAAAATCCCTTAACCGCGTGGGGTCGTGGCAGCCAGTTTCACAGCCGTACCCGGTGCAACCCTGGCAGGCGCGACTTGAGGCAGGTTGCTGGCTTCCAGCGCTTGGCGTTGTTGTGCGAGTGCCGCGAGGGTTTGTTCGCTGGCCATCGGAATCACTTCAGGGGTGACCGGTGAACCAGGGCGTACCCGTTGCAGACCCTTGACGATGATGGTGTCGTCCTTGTTCAGGCCGTTGCGCACGATGCGCAGGCCTTCGATCTTCGGACCCAGTTCCACCGCGCGGTAGGCGGTCTTGTTGTCGGCATCCATCACCAGCACGAACTTCTTGCCCAGGTCGGTGCCGACCGCTTCATCGTTGATCAGCATGGCGCTGTAGGTGCCGCTGCCCACCAGTTTCAGGCGTGCATACAGGCCCGGGGTGTAGCTGCCATCGCTGTTGTCGAACACGGCGCGGCCACGGATGGTGCCGGTCTTCGGGTTGACCTGGTTGTCGACGAAGTTCATCACGCCCTGGTGCGGGTTGCCGTCCTCGTTGGACAGGCCCATGTAGACCGGGGTGGTGGCGCCGCGTTTGCCCTGACGGGCGAGCTCGGTGTACTTGAGGAACACACGCTCGTCCGCGTCGAAGTAGGCGTACACCTTGTCGGTGGAGACCACACTGGTCAGCGGGGTGGTGTCGGCGGTCACCAGGTTGCCGGCGGTGATTTCCGCACGGCTGACGCGGCCGCTGATGGGGGCGGTGACGCGGGTGAAGCTCAGGTTCAGCCGCGCTAGATCAAGCTGCGCTTGCAGGGCACCGACGGCGGCGCGGGCTTCCTGGGCGGCGCTGGTACGCGAGTCGGCCAGTTCGGCGGAAATGGCGTTGCTGGTGCGCAGGCGCTCACCGCGCTGGGCTTCGTTTTCGCTGCGGGTGGCATTGGCGCGCGATTGTGCAACCAGGGCTTCGAGGCGGCGGACCTCAGCCTGGAACGGACGCGGGTCGATCTGGAACAGCAGGTCGCCTTTCTTGACCAGGGCGCCTTCAGTGAACGCTACTTCATCGATCTGGCCGGAGACCCGTGGACGAATCTCGACGGTTTCCGGCGCTTCGAGGCGGCCGGTGAATTCGTCCCACTCGTTGACCGGTTGTTCCAGCACCTTGGCCACGCTGACCTTGGCCGCTGGCATGCTGGCGGCGGTTTCCGGGGCCTTGCCGCAAGCGCTGATCACCACTACGGCCAACAAAGCCAACGGGAAGCGCAAATGTTTGAGTGACTGTTCCATGGATGCATCCGCCAATGTGTTGAGATTGGCGAATGATGCGCGGCGGGTTTGTATCTCACGAATCGAATGGGGCGAAGGTAACTATCATTCGGAATGATATAAGACCCAAGCCAGCCCTCTAGCCTGCGCCTTGCGTCAGAGTGCAATCAACCCGGTTGATGGCAATTCTGTGTTTTCAGGTCTGCAAAGGTGTGAGGGAGGTCGATGTGCCGGTTTTCGGACGCCCTATGGTGAGGTGCATTCAATGAGGTATCAGTCATTTTTCGATACAGCCAAAGCATACGAAATGTAATTCGTATAATGAGGCTGCTGTATTAAAGGTAGTTAATTGTTTGCTGAAGTGGAAAAAATGGGAAGTTTCCTGTAATGATTTATCAGTAAAGCGTAAGTGGGACTATTGAATGACTCTGGTATGCTGAGTTTGTGTTCAGCCAACTAGAGAAATAAGCATGAGTAACATGAGGTTGCCGAAGCTCCTGAAAAATGGAAGCAGGATCGCTATAGTTTCGCCAGCAGGTTATTTGACCAATCCGGCTTTTTTGGATCACGTTACTACGATGATTAAAGAGCAGGGGTATAGTTTTGTATATTCAAAAAACTGCTTTGAGAAGTATGACAATCATTATGCCTATGCAGGCACACCGCAGCAAAGGTTGGCAGATTTACAATGGGCGTGCGATGACCCGAATATCGACGCTATCTGGGTGACTCGTGGGGGTTATGGAAGTGTACAGTTGCTGGATGGACTAAATTTTAGTGCCATTTGTAAAAATCCAAAATGGCTGATTGGTTATTCCGATATCACTTACCTGCACAGCGCTTTCAATCGAAACGGTATCGCTACGATCCATGGGCACAACGTGGTACGAACCCTGAGTAATGGCGTTCCTCCTCCGCCGTCTGCCTACGGCAAGATCTTTGATATTTTGAAAGGCCACGCGCCAGAGTATGAGATTGCTTCACATGCATTGAATGAAGCGGGTAAGGCCAAGGGGCGACTGGTGGGCGGAAACCAAACGATTGTCGGAGCCGTTTCCGGAACTCGCTACGACTTCGATTACAAGGGGGCAATATTGTTCCTGGAGGAGATCGGTGAAAACGCCTATTATAGAATCGATCGGCAAATGCAAACGCTGGAAACGGCAGGTGTATTGGCTAAAATAAAAGGCATCATTATAGGCTCCATGCGGGATATAGGCGGCGCAAAGTCGGATTTTGACGAGACTGCTTATAGCTTGATTCATCAAATTACAGAAAAATATAACGTACCTAAAATATTTGCTTTTCCCGCAGGGCATACGCCTGATCATTATCCGCTGATTATGGGGGCGGAGGTTGAGATGGAAGTGCAGGCAGGCCGGAGCATCGTGAAATACTCCCTGCCTCATAAGTGCCCTTGATTTGGGATGTTCTTCGGGTGGTTAAATAAATGTTGAACACTCGAAGAAGACCCGGTTGCGACAATTCTCGTAGATCATCAGGCGCCCGATTATGTGAGACTGTCCGGATCCCCGAAAAACATTTTGACTTGGCTCTATGGCGGTGGTTTAAGGCCGAAAAAACTTAGCGATGCCCCCACTTTTGCCCCCACTCGCACCCAGAACACGAGCGACCGAAACGGGGGGGCTGACTGAGCCCGAAAACTCTTGAGTAGTCACTAAGATCACGGCGAGAAAGTCAGATCTGACAGGCACCCATAAAAAAGCGGGTGACTGTCAGATCAAGCAGGGCTCACTGCATCAAATTCCTAGCGCGTCGAAGGGTAAAATGCTGATGTTTTTTTACCGGGCGGCAAGTATTCAGTTAATCCCTGGAACCACATCACTTCAACAAAGTCACCGCGGATAACCAAGTCCTCTTTACGCAATCCTGTCAGAAATGCATCTTTACTATCTTTGGCAGACAGAATGGCGAATCCCTTTGCTGCATCTCTGAACGACAGGGTGAATTTTGGCTTTTCAGTCAAACCGGTAGAGGATTTTATCTTGCCGTTTTTAAGGGTGAAGTAGCGACCCACTCCGTCATGCGTTTGGATTTGAAAGACCAGCTCCTTGCCTTTAACGTATTTTGCACAGTCAGGACTTTTTTTGATTGTTCTCTGTAATAACTTGGTCAACGCCCATAACAAAAATTTAAACTTCAGCATGGTGAGCTTGCTCCGCAAGGGGGGACTCGTTGAGGAATTGAATGGCGTGTTTGAGAAAACGCTCAGGGTATTGGAATTGAGCACCATGACCGGCATCCGGGTACAAGAACAGTTGGGCGTTCGGGATGTTCTGAGCCATGTACCAGGAATTGACCGTTGGAACCATAACGTCATTCATACCGTTCAGAATGAGCGTCGGCTGTTTGATCTCGCGCAGATGATTGAAAGGATCGTTCGGGTCCAGCTTTGGCAAATAGTACATATTCGCTTCGATCTGGGCCTGTATCACTTCAGGAGAGCTGGGTGGGTCCTGGTCGACACGCTGATGGCGGCGCTCCCAGAAATCACGTCCGGCCTGCTGCGCCGCCGCGGATCGACCGAAGAACAGAAACAGAAAGTCTTCGAGGGTCGGAACGGGGCGCGGTGCAGCTTCCAGCACTCCAGGGTCTGAATCCGGATTACCGCCACGAGGTCCAGTGCCGAGCAGCATGAGCTTGCGCACGAGGTCGGGATGGCGTCGTGTCAGGTCCTGGGCTTGAAAACCACCGAGTGAGAAACCTAAAACATCGACCTTGGACAGGCCTAGTGCGCGGATCACCGCAGCAGCGTCGTCGGCCATATGTTCGATCCGGTTACGCGGTTTGCCGGAAGAAGAGGCAATTCCACGACCGTTGTAGAGGATGACCTCGCGCCCCGCAGCCAAGCCATCCGTCATGAGTGGATCCCAATGATCCATACCGCCGCGGAAATGTTGAAGAAAGAACAGAGGGGGCTGGCCTGTCGTATTGTTGCCCCAGCGGCGATAGGCAAATTTATCCCCGTCGACTTCCACGAAGCGAGTGGGGGCGGTGAAATGGGTGTCGGTCATTGGCGTCTTCCGGAGTGGTTATTGTGGCGATCGATGCGAGCGAGCCTCGGGCTCAGGCCCGTGCGCGCATGCGCCGCGTACGGAACGTGCCCCAGCCGCTTTTCATCACTGATTTTGAAAACGCCCACAACCCACTTTCGTTGGGGCGCGGATCACCGCCATTGGCGATTCGTTTGAGCTGCAGCGTGTACCAGAAGATTTCCATGACGCCCATCTGATCGATTTGCTTGATGCCTGTGGTGATCGGCCGTACACGTTGCGAACTGTCCCGCCCTTGCAGTAGGGCCGCCGGTGCCTCGGGATCAATGGCCAATAAGCGCGCGAGGCCAATGACATCGAGCGCTTCGCAACGCAGCGCAGCGTTCATGGCGGCGGCACTGCGAAAACCGCCAGTGACCATCAAAGGCACCTTGATCGAGGCGCGCACCTTTTCAGCAAACTCAAGAAAGTAAGCCTCACGTGCTACGGTGGACGCTTTTTTCGTCTCCTGGAGCCCGCCGCTCATGGCTGGAGCCTCATAGGTGCCCCCCGAAATCTCAATCAGGTCGATGCCAGCTTCGGCAAGTGCATGAATCGTCGCCATCGATTCCTCTTCGGTGAAGCCTCCGCGCTGGAAATCTGCTGAGTTGAGCTTGATGCCTACGGGAAATTCGGCACCGACCTGGCGGCGAATCTCGGCGTAAACAGCCAACACGAAACGTCGACGTTTTTCCGGGCTGCCACCCCATTCATCCGTACGCCGATTGTGGTGTGGCGAGAGGAACTGATTGATCAGATAACCGTGTGCGCCGTGGATTTGCACGCCGCTGAAGCCGGCCTCCTTGCAGATGGCCGCGCTGCGTCCAAAGCGCCTGATGATGTCTTCGATCTCGGCCGTGGTGGCTTCGCGTGGGGTCTCGAAGAGCGCGGCCATGTCCTCGCGAAAGGGGACGGCCGATGGCGCGAGGTTGCTGGCATTCAAGCCTTTGGTCGACTGCTTGCCGGGGTGATTGAGCTGCACCCAGATCGCCGCTCCCTGCTCGGTTGCCGCACGGGCCCACTGGCGGAGCACAGGCAGGTCCGCTTCATCTTCGATTACCACGTTGCCTGGTTCACCGAGCGCACGCCGGTCGATCATCACATTTCCGGTGATGAGCAAACCAATGCCGGAGGCGGACCAGCGCCGGTACAACTCGACCAGTTTTAACGTCGGGTGATTGTTGTAGGTACCCAACGTTTCGCTCATGGACGCCTTGGCGAGGCGGTTGCGAAAAACGCTGCCGTTCGGGAGTTGTAAAGGCTGGTTCAGCAGATTTTCTTCAGGCGAGGCGGCGGTCATGGTGAGTTCTCAATAAGGGCTGTTTCATGATTGAAGGGTGTGCAGCGGGATGGAGTCCGATACCCGCCGGGATTGAGTGTTTTTCAATGGGATGTACGACATGGCATGCTCGGTCAGCGCGGTAATCGTCAGGCTTGGATTAACCCCGAGATTGGCGCTGAGCATCGAGCCGTCGCAAACCAGCAAGTTCTGATAGCCGAAGACCCGGTTCTGTACGTCCATCACGCCGCGCTCCGGCGAGTCCGCCATCGCACAGCCGCCCATGCAGTGGGCCGTGGTCGGGATGTTGAACAAGATCTCGGACAGAAAGGTGGTGGGTATGCCACCGAGCGCTTTTGCGCCCTTTTCGGCAAACGCGTTCGCCTCTGGAATGAAGGTCGGGATGGGACCACCCTCACTGGCGAGCTGTTTTGCGAATGGCCAAAACCAGCGACGCTTGAGCCGCATGTCGAGAGACGCATCCACTGCCTGCATCACCAGCAACAACATGGTCTGACGGGCGAAACCGGCGGGGTTGTGCACGAGCAATGCTTGCAGCGGATGTTTGAGCAGCGTCCACAGCCAGGTCAATATTCGCCTCCACCCCGGGCGTCCGCCGCACAGCAAGGTCATCATGAGGCCAATGGCGTCCGAGCCTTCCGGGTAGCGCACGACTCCGATATGTGTGCGCTCATCGAGATAGATGCTGCCACCCCCCGCCAGTCCCGGCGACATGCTCTTGTCCGCGGCCGGGAAGCGTACGCCAATAAGGGATTCGGCATTGGTGCGCACACGTTTTCCGAGGTCGTCGCTGATGCGCGGCAGCGACCCTTTTTGCTTGAGCCGGAACAACAATTCCATTGTGCCCAACGACGACGCGGCGAAGACCACGCCGCGGCAGCGAAAGCTGCGGCGCTGCTTATCGAACCAGGTGGTCGAGCACTCAGTGAGGACTTCATAGCCGTCACTGCCGTCCTCCTTGCCGTTGATCGGCCGCACGTCCACCACCCTGGTTTCGGCAAAAACCTGGGCGCCACGTTTTTCTGCGAGATAAAGGTAATTCTTGTCGAGTGTGTTCTTGGCGTTGTGCTTGCAACCCATCATGCAGCCACCGCAACCGGTGCAAGTCCCGCGCGCCGGGCCTTCACCATTGAAGTAGGGATCCGGGTAGCTCTTGCCGCCTGCTTCTCCGTCGGGAGCGAAGAAGGCCCCTACGCGGGGGGCGTGAAACGTATGGCCCACGCCTTGCAAATCTGCCATTTTCTTGAGGCGTAGATCAGCCTCGCCCATGATCTTGCTCTCGGTCACGCCCAGCATCTTCTCCGCTGTGGCGTAGTACTGCGGCATGATTCGTTTCCAGTCCGCCAGGCCGGCCCAGGAACCCTCATTCCATACGCTATCGCGCGGTGTCAGCAAGGCGTTGGCATAGGTGATGGATCCGCCACCGACTGCGTTGCCGCTGACGGTCATCACGTGACGGAACAGGCGCATGTTGTAGAAACCGAACATCTTCAGCCCGGGTCGCCACATCCAGCGCCGCGCGTCCCAGTTGGATTTTGGAAAGTCCTCGGCCGTCCAGCGCCGGCCCATCTCCATTACGCCAACGCGGTAGCCCTTTTCTGTCAGCCGGAAGGTGGACACGCTGCCACCGAATCCGGAGCCGATCACGATGTAGTCGAAATCGAAAGATGGATTCATTGCGTGCTGCTCAGCCAAGCACTGCGTAGAGGCGTGAAAAAACTGGTCATGCCGGTCTCCTTATTTTTGTAATGGTGCTGCGGGCACTGGTTGCAGGAGTGATTCTTTCAGGATGACTATACCATTCGTATATTCTCATAGCTATACGAACAGTATAGTATTATTAAGCTGTAGACGTAGACGCAGGAAGGGGCAAATCAGAAACGATAGGTTATCTGTGTACCTATAATGTGCGCGCTGTTGTCGTATTTTGCGCTGTAGCCGGGCTGTACGCCGGTTGTATTTGCCTGGCTGACGGAGGTGGTTGATTCCCATAGATAGCCGTAAGCCAAATCGATGGTCAGGTCGGTGTTGGGAGAGAACCCTATACCCAGCGTCACAGCTTTTCGGTCGCCCACGGGGAGTCGGACGTTTCGATCGGCGTTGCGGGCAGGTGATGGATCGTAGGCGAAGCCGCTGCGCAACAGCCATTGCGGGGAAAGTTGGTAAGAGGCCCCAATGGCCATCGACCAGGTGTCATGTAATTTAAAGTCATCTCCGAAGCTGTTAAATCCCAATTGCTGGCCCAACGGCGGTACTCCACTATTAACGGCTTCGATCCTCTGAACGCGGCTCCATCGGGTCCAGGTCGCGCCCAGGTAGCCAGTCCAGCGCTCGTCAAAGTGATGGGTAAACGATGTGTCCAGCGACTCTGGCAACGTGATGTCTATTTTATTGCTGTATTTGCCATCGAGACCGAAAGCACTTGGCGAGTTGCTCACCTGCGTATGGCCGTTGACGTGAAAATCAAGTTTTGAATGATAGGTGATGCCCCACGTGGTGGAATCATTCAGGTCGATCATCAGGCCGAAATTATAGCCAACGGCGTTATCGTTACCCTTGATAGTGATCTTCGTGTCGGTGCCCCCATTGAGCTGCCCTGTGGCCAAGTAGGTTTGCATATTGTTTTCGATACGGTTCAATGTCAGCCCGCCTCCGACAGAGACATGATCACTGATGCGATAAGCAACGGCGGAGTTCAGGGTTTTAACTTGAACCTTGCTATAGGAGCCATGGTAGCGTCCCTGGAACGAACTTTCGTAATCGTTCACAAGGCCATAGAGCGCGTACATTCCCAGGCCGAAAGTGAAGCGTTCGTCAATCGGTATGGATAAATAGCCAAAAGGGATTGTCGTCAGGGGTACGGAATCTCCTTTGTTGGTGCCTGGCGCCTCGCCATGAGCGTTTTTAATATCGCTATTGACCTTGATCAAGGCGAACCCTCCGCTCACTTCCCTGCGCTTTATCTTGCTCAGGCCGGCCGGATTCCCATAGACAGTACTCGCATCCAGAGCCGCAGACGAGCGCCCGGCATAAGCAGTTCCGGCGCTGCCAACGCTTTGCTCGTTAATAGATAAACCATTGGCTAAAGATAAAGTTGCCTGCCCACAGATAGCCAATGACAGAGTGGTTTTGAACAACGCCCTGCTTGACTTGAGTATCAGGGTGGACCCTGTCTCAAGATGACGTTTCAAACGCAGTACTGATTTCTGGGAAGGGCGAAGCGCAGAAAGATATTCATGGTTCATCTGGCGGTACCTGTTGTTGTTGTTGTTGTTGTTGTTGTTGTTGTTGTTGTTGTTGTTGTTGTTGTTGTTGTCGGGATGAATAGAAATCGTGGGCGGCCGTATACATCAACAGTGCCGGCCGGGCTGGAGTAGGGAGTGTTAATTGGATCTTGCAGACTCGTAGTTGTTTTTTAGTTGCAAAGCCCTCTCTGGAATATCACAGGCTCAGACGATTGCCCTATTTATATATCTTGGGGTTGCAAGTTGCGTTGATGGAAAGAAGAGCCTTGCCTGGCAGGCAAGTACCCTCGGGCCAGACGCGGGTACAAGGCTGCAAGCAACTCGCTGATAAAGAGGCAATGACGGATGCCGGGCGGGCAAGTCCCCCTCGATCCGCATGGTGCGAGGGAAGGGGGAAAGGCCGGCAGTCCTAGGGCTTGTATTCGAGTACTTTGCACACTCGTGTGAAGGCTGGCCGATCCCCTTGCAACAGCTTTGCATGACCTTCGCGAAGGGCGCGAGTTGGCGTGATCTGGCGCAGGACTAATGCAATGAAGGTTTCCATGTCGCATTGTATTTTGACGTCGATGGGCTCTTCGCTCGGCCCGGAGCGTGCCAACAGGTTCCCGTCGTTGACTCGAATATGGAAGACTTCCGCCCCCACCTGGAACTCGTACAACTCCTGCAAACCGGCGCTCGCTGCCGAATCGTTCGAGCCTGTCAGGCACAGGGCTATGAGCTCCGCACGAGCACTGGACGGATCGATGCGTTCGTCGATCGGCAGGCTCAACCCCCAGAATCCCAGCGCGATCACCGGCTTGCGTAGTTGCTCGCCCAAGTCCGTCAGCTCGTAAGCGGGCGTGGCGGAAGGTGTGTTCAGGGTGACTTGTTGAATGACGCCGTTCTGCACCAGCATGGCCAGGCGTTCGGACAGTCGGTTTGTACCCATTGCAGGCAGGATCGCGAGCAGATCCTTGAAACGCTTCGGACCTAACAGGAGTTCGCGAATCAAGAGCAGCGTCCAGCGATCTCCGAGTACGTCGAGCGACCGGGCTAAGGGGCAGAGTTGACCGTAAGTTTTGTTTGTCATGCCGCATTGTACAAAATTCCGCTCAGTTGAAATACAGTGAAAAGCCACTGCTGCCTCAAGTCGAAGGAATTGGGCGATGTTCCAGGCCCTTGGACGGCTGATCTCACGGTCGCGTTCATGTATCGCTCACTGAACAGGTTGAGTCATTCTTATTGATTTCACTATACCGTTCGCTTTGTGGTTTCGCTATATAAAAAGTATAGTTGTGTCGTGAGCCTGTCCGTTATCGCGCAATGCGTTGGACGACCCAGCGGGTCAGAGCCGCAGGCGCGAGACGCGTAGCGAACGACAGGAATCCGGCTTGCATGCCGACTGTCCAGTGGGTCTTGTGGATTCGTCGTTTCGACGTCGCGCAAGCCCACACGGTCGATGCGACGTCGTGCGACGTGAGCCGGATACCCAGCGATCTGGCGCTGGGAATACGACCGTAGTCATCAGCCATTGCGGTCTTTACGAAGCTCGGCCAGATATCGCTCACGCGAATGCCGAACTTTCCCCATTCGAGGTCGAGTCCTTCGGTGAATCCGCGCACGGCGAACTTGCTCGCCGAGTAGGTTGCAAGTTCAGGCTGTCCGTAGATTGCGGTGGCAGAGGCCATATTGATGACATGAGAGCAGGGCGTGCCTCGCAGGTACCGGAAGGCGCTGTGACAGCCGGTGATCATTCCCTGAACGTTCACGTCAAGCATTGCCTGGTGTCTGCTCAACGGTACAGCTTCAAATTGCCCGGCGGCGAGAATCCCGGCGTTATTGAGCAACACGTCAAGCCGCTGGCCGCTATGTGCCCAGAAATCCACAAGCGCTTGCTTCCAGGCTTGGGGATCGCTCACGTCGAGCGCACCGCAGACGGCGTTGCCCTCTCCCAGGGTCGCGGCGACCGCGGCGACACCCTCTGAATCGATATCGTATAGCCCCACGAACCAACCGCGCCGCGCAAACAACTCAGCGCAGGCGCGACCGATTCCCGAAGCCGCGCCTGTGACGAAGATGGCTGGTCTCCATTCAGGAAGAAGGGATTCAGTCTGGTTTCTGGCTGTTTGATTGCTCTGTACCACAGTGATGTGCGGTTTCATTTCAGAGGTTCCCTTCAGAAGCTGAGCATTGAGGTTTTGTGTACAGGTCAGTGCATATTGCGAGAGTAATATAACGGTGTTATGTTTTGCAATAACAGTGTTATCTATCTCTCCGACTGATCTTATGACTGGTCAGGAGGTGGAAATACTGATGGGAGCGCTTGCTCTCTACGTTTGTCACCGGAGGATCCAAGAGATGACGAAGATGCATACACCGCCCGAGTACCTTGATATGGAGTCCCGTGGCTCTGTGTTGATTGCGCGGCTGGATGGAGGTCCACACGGGCTGATGGGGTTGGACATGGCCAATGAGCTTGCGGCGCTATTGGACAAGCTGGAGTCCGATACCGCGGTAAAAGCGGTGGTGCTCACCGGAACTCATCCTGAGCGTTTCATCGGTCATGCAGACGTTCGTTGGCTGCAGGAAGGTGGAAAGAGTATCCCGTCGGTCGGGCGCAGTACGGCCTCGGCGATCGCTCGAACCGCCAAGACCGTTCGCGGTATTGCGCCATTGGCGTCAGCTGCGTCTCTGACACCGCTGGATGGCGGGATGCAACTCGACAAGCTGCACGACACTTTTTTACGGATGAACCGCAGTGGCGTCATTTTCGTCGCCGCGCTGAATGGATCTGCGCTGGGACTTGGCAGCGAGCTCGCGCTAGCGTGTGACGTCCGCCTGATGGCGGATGGCGATTTCTTCATCGGGCAGCCCGAGGTGCTTCTTGGAATCCTTCCCGGTGGCGGAGGCACTCAGCGATTACCACGACTGGTCGGCGCCCATCGCGCGCTGATGCTGATGCTTGAAGGTCGGCCGGTGTCGCCACAGAAGGCGCTCGAAATAGGATACATCGACGAAGTGGTTGCTTCAGATGCGCTGCTTGATCGTGCCGTCAAGCTGGCCGGGCATCTGGGTTCCCGACCCAAAGGGGCGATTGAGGCAGTCAAGCGAGCCGTGTACTTCGGCGGGTCAGCCACCCTCGACGAGGGGCTGCATATGGAGCGTACCGAATTCATCAAGATCTCGCCGACCGAGACTGCGCAATCGCTCATGGTTGAATACCTTGAGCGCACCGATCAGGACGGCAACGTGCCGTTCTACAACCCGGCCATTTTCGAGCAAACCCTTGAGCAAGGCTCCTTGCCCCTGCAAAACGGGGGAGGGAGGAAATGAATCAAATGTCACCGCTTACCTACCCGTTCACTCGCCAGGATGTTCGCTTTGACTCGGGCGAAACCTATTGTTCAGCCTGGCTCTACCTGCCGGTCGGCGTAGAGAAACCGCCGATTGTAGTGCTCGGACACGGACTTGGTGCGGTTCGCGAGATGCGCCTCGACGCCTTTTCCGAGCGATTCGCTGCTGCGGGAATCGCTACATTGGCCTTCACCTACCGTTATTTCGGAGACAGCGGTGGTCGGCCCAGACAATTGATGTCTGTGAAGCGGCAACTGGCTGATTGGGATGCCGCGCTGGACTTCGTCAAAGGTTGCGCAGATGTCGATGGGCGGCGGGTTGCCGTATGGGGAAGCTCGTTTGGGGGAGGGCATGCAATCACGGTGGCCAGCCGACACCCCGAGTTACTGGCGGCTATCAGCCAGTGCCCCTTTACCGACGGTCTTGCTTCAGCTGCCGCGCTGGGTGTGAAGGGTTCGCTGCAGGTAACGCCGGTGCTCCTGCGTGATTTTGCAGCCAGGCTACTGGGTCGTCCGCCCGTGATGGTGCCAATCGCTGCCGTTCCCGGTCAGCCAGCCTTGATGAATGCGCATGATGCCCTGCCGGGTTATCTGGCCTTGGTGCCGAAGGGGATGGTGTTCGTCAATCACGTCGCCGCACGGGTGCTCCCGGAAATCATGGCTTATCGACCCGGACGCTCCGCCTCCAAGGTGAAGCTCCCCATCCTGTTTTGCGTCAGCACCACTGACACCGTCACGCCACCGGAACAGACGATCGCCTTGGTGCGCAAGGCGCCGCATGGAGAAACCAAACTCTACGCGGCGGGGCATTTCGAGTTCTATATGGGCGACGCGTTCGAAGAACTGGTGAAGGATCAGACTCAATTTCTGACGAAACATCTACTCGGCTCTTCAGCCAATTGATTCAAGCGTTTCCGTCACTTTCAGAGAGAACAACAATAATGTGCTTTTCCAAACTTTCAGATTTGCGCGCGGTGACAGAGCCTGATGGTCTGTGCATCGCTGACGACAGCAGCAACCTGACTAACCGGCAGTTCCATTCCAGAGTCCTCGCGGCAGCGGGAGTATTCGCGGACAGGGGGGTGGGCGTTGGAGACGTCGTTGCTATCATGTTGCCCAACCAGGTGGAGTTTGTGGTGGCGATGTTCGCCGCCTGGCGTCTGGGGGCGGCGGTCACGCCGATCAATCCTGGGCTGACCAGCAAGGAAGCCACTCATCAACTGGTTGATTCGGGGGCGAAGCTGCTCATCAACGCCAGCGGCGAAGTCATAGTCCCGAATCTGCAGTCTCTGCCTGTCGCCACTCTGGAAATGGGGGCGTCCTACACCGGTGTACCCTTTGAAGAGCCTGGCGCACTGGCATTGTTGATCTACACCAGTGGCACTACCGGCCTGCCGAAGGGCGTGATGCTCGATCACGCCAATATTGAAGCCATGTCGGAAATGGGACGAAACTCACTCAAGGTCACGGCAGCAGACCACTGTTTATTGATACTGCCACTCTTTCACGTAAACGGCATTGTGGTGAGCACTCTTGTCCCGCTATCAAGCGGTAGTCGGGTTTCGATTCGCAAGCGTTTCAACGTCGACACGTTTTTTGAGGATGTCGAGTGGCTTCGACCCACGTACTTCTCTGCAGTGCCAACCATCTACGCAATGCTTAACGCGTTACCTCGTGAGGTAAAACCTTATACCTCCAGTCTTCGGTATGGCATCTGCGGCGCGGCGCCTGCATCGGCGGAACTACTGAAAAAATTTGAAGCTCGCTTCGGTTTTCCGCTGCTTGAGGGATATGGCCTGTCCGAAGGCACGTGCGCTTCGACCATCAACCCCTTCGACGGCCTACGCAAGGTCGGTACGGTCGGGCTGCCCTTCATCGGGCAACGCATTGCAATCGCCGACCCGAGCGGTGTGCATTTGCCGCAGGGCGCCACTGGCGAGGTACTGGTTCAAGGTCCTAACGTCATGCGCGGTTACCTTGGGAAGCCCGAGGAAACAGCGAAGACCATCGTCGATGGCTGGCTGCACACTGGCGACATTGGCCGGATCGACGAAGACGGTTATCTGGCCATCGTCGGGCGCCTTAAAGAGATGATCATTCGCGGAGGCGAGAACATCTATCCGAAGGAGATCGAGGATGTGTTGTTCGAATTTTCGGGGGTTCTTGAAGCAGCAGTGATTGGTGTCCCTCACGAGACCCTTGGCGAAATTGTTGTTGCCTACGTCGCGTTTCGTACGGGATTCGCCGGTACCCAGGAGGGCTTGAATGAGCACTGCACTGACCGGCTGACGCGTTATAAACGACCTTCCACGATCAACATCATCGACAGCCTGCCAAAGAATGCCGTGGGCAAAGTCGACAAGTTGAGACTGCGCAAGATGTGGACCGAACCTGTCGATTGACAGGTAATTACCTGATGGACTTTAGGCGAAAAGCAACCGGCACGTAGAAGGGGACACATCATGAAAAACGCAGACTTCGACTGGCTGGTGATCGGATCGGGATTTGGCGGCAGCGTCTCGGCGCTGCGCCTCGTGGAGAAAGGCTATCGCGTCGGGGTACTTGAGCGCGGCCGTCGCTATCGCGACGAAGACCTTCCCAAGTCGGCCTGGCAGTTCAACAAGTATCTGTGGGCACCCGCATTGGGTTTGAAGGGCATCATGCGCATGTCGCTGTTTCGCCATGTCTTTTTTCCCAGCCAGTCGGGTGTCGGTGGCGGTAGCACCGTGTATGGCGGTGTGTTGTACCGCGCCAAGCCAGAGTTCTTCAAAAACGTGCAGTGGCGCGCGCTCGGTCACTGGGACAGGCTATTGCAGCCTCACTACGATACGGCCGAGCGCATGCTTGGGGTAAAGACGGTGCCATTCGACTCGACGAACCAGCAATTGGCCCGGGAGATGGCGCAACACTTCGCAACCGAAGACACATTCACCCGAGCACCCACCGGAGTGTTCTTTGGCGAGCCGGGCAAAACCGTCAAGGACCCCTATTTCGGTGGGGAAGGGCCTGACCGTACCGGGTGTATACGTTGCGGCGCCTGTATGGTGGGATGCCGCGTCGGTGCCGTGAACTCGCTGGTGAAAAACTACCTGTGGTTCGCAGAGAAACGCGGCGTGCAGATATTGGCAGAGCGCGAGGTTGTTGATGTGAACCCAATCGGGGCAGCCGATGGCAGTGACGGCTACCGTGTGACCACCCAGCGCCCTGGCGCCTGGTTCGCCCGTGATCGCCATACTTACACCGCCCGCGGAGTGATCTTCGCCGGCGGGGCTCTCGGTACCAACGAATTACTGGCCAACTGCAAACACGGAGGCTCGTTGCCCCGGGTCAGCGATCGTCTTGGTGAACTGGTGCGCACCAACAGCGAATCGGTTCTGAACGTGCGCCTGCCCGAGGACCGCAAAACCTGGAACGATGTCACCGCCAGCAGCAGTGTGCACGTCGATCAGGATACCCACATCGAGTTTCTCACCTATGGTCGCAACGCGGACTTCCTGAGCTTGCTTTGCACGCTATTGGTCGGGAAGGGTAACCGCGTGACGCGGCCGTTGAAGTGGCTGGGGAATATCGTGTTGCACCCGGTGCGATGGCTCAAGTCAATGTGGCCAAGGGGCTGGAGCCGACACATGGTGATGCTGCTGGTGATGCAGACATTGGACAATGCGATTGCACTGCGTCCCAGGAAGCGTTGGCTGGGCCGCGGCTATCGCCTCGTCACCGAGCAGAACCGCAAAAAGCCAAATCCGACGTATATCGAGATGGGTAATCAGGCCGCTCAGTGGTTGGCCAGGCACACGGGCGGTATCGCCCAGAGCAACGTACTGGAAGCGCTGGGCAACATTCCGACAACAGCCCATGTGCTGGGAGGCGCCGTGATCGGCGCCGATGCCCAACGCGGCGTGATTGATCAGAACCTGCACGTTTTTGGTTACCAGAACATGTTGGTGTGTGACGGCGCTGCGATGCCTGCAAATCCCGGGGTTAATCCTGCGTTGACCATCACGGCACTTGCCGAGTACGCAATGGCGCAGATTCCACAGGCCCGCAATAACGAAGGTGTTCATGAGCGAGGTGAAGCGGTCGCTACGAAACCGTCCAGTGGCGTGCCCGGCCAACCTGATAATCAGCGCGTGGCCTCGATACAGATCCCTATCCTGTTGCACATATGAGCACTGAGCCGCAAAGCATACGAGCATCTGTCATGACCGGTTCCTTCTCTGCATGAGCGAACCGGTTGACCCAACCTCTGAACATGCCGAGTGGCTGCGTACTTGAACTGAAATACTGTTCGCACCGCGTGACTGCATGGTTGCGCGGTTTTTTCAAGGTTCTAGCGCAGTTGCCGACCCGGCAATGACGCCAGCAGTGGAAGATTCCACTTTTTCGCGCTTCGCTCCCAAGCCGACAACAATGTTGTTACACGTCGCTACCAGGATCTGCGAAGCAGGATTTTCCATACCTGAGAAGTGGCCAGCGAGTTCGAGCATGATGAATCCATGCGCGGCACTCCACAGCTGTGGCGCGATGAGAGCAGGATCGATTTTGCGAACGCATTTGGCATCAACCAAGCGAGCGCACGCGTCGATCAGAATCGCGTATGTCGCCTTGAAGGCTTCCGATTGCCCATTTGCAATCGATGTCATGGTACCTCGTGAGGGGCTATATCTGCCGTCAATCGAAAGACCAAACATCAAGTCGTACAGATGGGGATTGCTTCGTGCAAGGTCTCGGCAAGCCAGGAGCATCGCACATAAGTCGGTTATCGGATCATCCGTGATTGGCACACGCTTGAAGACTGCAGCCAACCGCTTGAATCCCTCGTCAGCGACTGCTTGTAGAAGTTCCGGCACTCCGCCGAAGTGTGTGTAAACCCCCATCGTCGACAGGCCGGCTTCGCTCGCTACCGAACGGGCCTTGACTTCGGACGGGCCGCTGGTCGCAAGCACACGGATGGTTGCCTCGACGAGGCGGGTGGGGGCATTAGGGAGTGAGTTATCAGTGGTCATGTTGCAATACTGCCATAACGGCGTTATGTTTATCAAATAACAGCGTTATAGATCTGCAAGCGCTCAATCATGAGGATTCAGACAATGCGTACGCTCAAAACAGGTGTCTTTGGACTCACCCTGGCAGCAGCAATCATGTCATCGGCACTGTGGGCAGACGACAATTCGCCGGTTGGCCTGTGGCAAAACATCGACGATGTCAGTGGCAAGCCGAGGGCGTTGATTCGAATCACCGAATCCAATGGCACTCTGAAGGGCATTATCGAAAAAGCGTTTCCCGCTCTCAAAGAAAATCAGAATCCGAGGTGCGAGAAATGTGAAGGCGTGAACAAGAATGTGCCGATTGTAGGCCTGACCGTTCTGACCGGTTTGCGAAAGGATGGCGAAGAGTACACCGGTGGCCAAATCCTCGATCCGGATAACGGCAAGGTCTATAGCAGTAAAGTCTACCTGACCGACAACGGCAAAAAGCTCAGCGTGCGCGGCTACATTGGCGTGCCGGTATTAGGGCGCTCACAAACCTGGGTACGCCAGGAATAAGGAAGCACGATGAAAGCATTCATTATCGATCGCTATGGAAAAAAGGCTGCGTTACGGGCGACCGAAATACCAGAACCTGAATTGGGCAAGGATGATGTTTTAGTCCAGATCCATGCGGCGGGTGTAAATCCTCTGGATTTAAAAATCCGAGACGGTGAGTTCAAAATGATTTTGCCGTATCGCATGCCGCTTATTCTGGGTAATGATTTGGCTGGGGTCGTCGTACGGGTCGGCTCAGGCGTGCAGCAATTCAAGGCCGGTGATGAGGTCTATGCACGGCCCGATGACAATCGAATCGGTGCATTCGCCGAATTCATTGCGATCGATCAAGGCTCGCTGGCGATCAAGCCGAAAGGTCTCACCATGGAAGAAGCGGCTTCGATCCCTCTGGTTGGTTTGACCGCGTGGCAGGCGCTGGTCGAAAAAGCGAACCTGAAGAAAGGTCAAAAGGTGCTTATCCATGCGGGCTCCGGTGGCGTGGGAACACTGGCCATTCAGCTGGCCAAACACCTGGGGGCGACCGTCGCGACGACCACAAGCACGGCGAATGTCGAATGGGTGAAGCGTCTCGGTGCGGATATCGTGATCGATTACCGCAAAGACGATTTCGAAAAGATCCTGCACGACTACGATGTGGTCTTGAACAGCCTCGGCACAGAGACTCTCGAAAAATCGTTACGCATCCTCAAGCCGGGTGGAAAGCTCATCTCGATCTCTGGGCCACCGGATGTGGACTTCGCGAAAAACGCTGGATTGTCCGGGTTCCTGAAACTGGTCATGCGTCTGTTGAGTTATGGGATCAGGAAAAAAGCCAAGCGTCGTGGTGTCAGCTATTCATTTCTTTATATGACAGCCAGCGGTGAGCAATTGCGCAAGATTACCGCACTCATCGACTCCCGGGTCATACGCCCGGTGGTGGATCGGGTTTTTCCATTCGAATCGACCCCGGATGCCTTGGCTTATGTTGAAACCGGCCGGGCAAAAGGCAAGGTCATCGTCAAGATAAAGTAACGAGACGACGTCCATGTTCGAAAACTTCGAAACGCACCGAATTACCGCAGGTGATGTAGAAATTGCCTGTGTTGCAGCGGGTACAGGCGAACCCATACTGATGCTCCATGGTTTTCCGCAGACCATGGCACTCTGGGCGCGTATCGCACCTGGGCTGGTCGCGCGTGGCTATCGGGTTGTCTGTGCTGATTTGCGTGGGTATGGCGCATCGTCTAAGCCGCCGGCTCAACCGGATCTGTCGAACTACGGATTTCGCGCCATGGCTGCGGATCAGGTCGAATTGATGTGTGTGCTCGGGCATGAACGGTTCCATCTTGTTGGACACGACCGTGGTGCGCGCACTGCATACCGGATGACACTGGATTATCCAGACAAGGTGGCGAGCGTCACGCTAATGGACATCGTTCCTACGGCTGTGATGCTGACAGATCTGCGCAAGGACGTAGCCCACAGTTACTGGCACTGGTTTTTCCTTTCTCAGCCCGCACCCTTCCCGGAGCGCATGATTGAGGCAGATCCCGATTTCTTCTTCGAGAGTTGCCTGTTCGGCTGGGGTGCCGCAGGGCCGGAGGATTTCGATGCAGACCAACTGGCGGCGTATCGGAAAGCCTGGCGTGATCCGGCGACGATCGCTGGGTTTTGCAACGATTATCGCGCCACGCTCACTGTGGATCTGGAGGACGATTTGTCAGGCTCCGGACGACGTATCACCGCGCCCGCGCTGATTCTCTATGGCGCCTCGGGTGCGATGGCCAAGCAATATGATTTACCCGCCACTTGGGTGGATCGCTGCACAGTGATGGAGGCCTCTGCGATAGTGGGCGGACATTTTTTTGCTGATTCCCGGCCAGACGAGGTCGTTGAGCGAGTCGCCGCATTTTTGGCAAGCCATCCCTTGCAGTCTTGCTGAAAACTTCCCTGCTCGGGATTGCCGCTGAGGCAACGACTACGTGGACTGCGACGGTGACAGTGTCGCGAGAGTTTTTTCGCGGCAGACCTCCAGAATCTCATCCGTCAGTGGGGAATCATCCGGGCAAGCCCGCGACAACACGACTGCGCCGATCACATGGGCAAGCATGTCGATCATCTGTGCTCGTACTGTGTGCGGATCCACGTCGCCCAGCGAATCCCCAGGCTCAAGGGCTGCCAGCAAGCTTTCGATCCCGTCGGCAAACGTTGCCTTGATCTCCTCTGACTGACGCGCAGCGTCCCCGCAGAGGGCTGCCATCGTGCAGCCAACGTTGCGGCCATCACGGTGAGCCCGTGACATGTAAATATTGACGAACTCGGTGACGTCGAGGCCTGCGCTATTGACCAGACTCTGCGAAAGCCCGTTCGCCGCTGCTTCAGCCATCAAATCGGCTTTGGAGCGAAAGTGCTTGTAGAACCCGCCATGGGTGAACCCGGCAGCGGCCATCAGTTCCGCCACCCCCACACCGTCATAGCCGCGTTCACGAAACAGGGCGGAGGCCGTCTCGACGATGTGCGCTCGATTCGCTTGTGCCTGCGCTTTGGTGACTCTCATACCCACATGCCTCTTTTGAATCTGCTGACTGTCAGGCGGTCAATATACATTGATGTCAATCATAATCAAAGTTATTGACGGATAAGATTATGATCGACATCATAACGGCTCGCTAACTTTGGAAGGGCTCAGGCCATGAACGCCGCCCACCTGAAAGCGCCGATCGTATGGCGATGCACACTCACAACAACGACCATCAGTCAACGTGGGAGAAACAAGGCATGACCGAAAAAACTTTATTTGAACCCTACACCCTCGGCTCCCTGGCGCTCTCCAACCGGGTGGTCCTGGCGCCGCTGACGCGCAACCGCGCCGGCGCGGGCTTCGTTCCAAGCGAGTTCGCTGCAACGTATTACAGCCAGCGGGCGTCGGCCGGCCTGCAGATTTCCGAGGCCACACAGATTTCTCAGCAGGGGCAGGGCTACCAGGATACGCCCGGCATCTACTCGCAAGCGCAGATCGACGCTTGGCGTGCGGTCACCGATGCCGTCCATGCGAAGAACGGGAAAATTTTCCTGCAGTTGTGGCACGTCGGACGAGTTTCGCATGTTGATCTACAGGAGAACGGCGCCGCTCCGGTGGCGCCCTCGGCCATTCGGGCCGCAACCAAAACGTTCGTCAACAACAGCTTTGTCGACGTTTCCGAGCCTCGGGCGCTGGCGCTCGACGAACTGCCCGGGATCGTCAACGATTTCCGCCAGGCCGCGGCAAACGCTATTGCCGCAGGCTTCGATGGCGTCGAGATCCATGGCGCCAATGGCTATCTGCTGGACCAGTTCGTCAAGGACGGTGCCAACGTACGCACCGATGCCTACGGCGGGTCGATCGAAAATCGCGCTCGGCTGCTGCTGGAGGTGACGGCAGCAGTGGTGGGTGAGATCGGCGCCGAGCGCACCGGCATTCGTATCTCGCCGGTTTCGCCCACCAATGGTGTCTCGAGCAGCGATCCACAGGGGCAGTTCGACTACCTCGTCGATCAGCTCGACGCCTTGGGCATCGTCTATCTCCATGTCGTCGAGGGCGCGACCGGCGGGCCGCGCGAGGTCGCACCGTTCGACTTTGATTCCCTGCGCCGGCGATTCAGGAACACCTACATCGCCAACAACGGTTATGACCTGGATCTCGCTACCTCCCGGCTCACCGAAGGCAAGGCAGACCTCTTCGCGTTCGGGCGCCCATTCATTGCCAACCCCGATCTGGTGGAACGTCTGAAAACCGCAGCGCCGTTGGCGTCGTTCGATCCGACCACGCTGTTCGGTGGTGGTGCTGCGGGATACATCGACTATCCGGCCCTCGGCGACGCCAGTGCCCTGTAACACTGGCGCGGTGTCGACTTTGAACGTTGCATGCCCGACATGGGTTCACCTGATCAAGAGAGCAAATACATGACTACCCATCCCGCAGTCCTGATTACCGGCGCTTCCTCCGGCATCGGCGCCACCTATGCCGAGCGCTTAGCACGTCGCGGCCACGATCTGGTGCTGGTTGCCCGCGACAAAGTCAGGCTGGAGACGCTTGCGGCTCGCCTGCGTGAGGAACACAGCGTCGCTGTCGATATCCTCCAGGCCGATCTCACCCAGCCCGGCGACTTGGCCGTCGTCGAGACGCGCCTGCGCGATGATTCGCGCATCGGCATCCTCATTAACAACGCCGGGGCAGCCCAGTCTGGCAGCTTCATCGAGCAGACGACCGACGATGTCGCTCGACTCATCGCGCTCAACACAACCTCGTTGGTGCGACTCGCCAGCGCTATCGCCCCTCGGCTTGCGCAGGCTGGTGAAGGCGCGATCGTCAATATCGGCTCAGTGGTTGGCTTGGCGCCGGAGTTCGGCATGTCGGTCTATGGCGCCACCAAGGCCTTTGTGTTGTTCCTATCCCAGGGGCTGAGTCTGGAACTCGCGCCCAAAGGCGTCTATGTCCAGGCTGTGCTTCCTGCCGGTACCCGCACGGAGATTTGGGGGCGTGCGGGCATCGACATCAATGCGCTGCCGGAACTGATGGAGGTGGGTGAGCTGGTGGATGCCGCGCTGATGGGCTTCGATCGGCGTGAGCTTGTGACCATCCCGCCACTGCATGACGCAAGTCGCTGGACCGCTCTGGATGCCGCGCGACAAGCGCTCATTTCAGACATTAGACAAGCGCATGTAGCAGAGCGGTATCGCACGCCCTCGTAAGTATTCCGACGACGTGCAGGGGTAGAGGCGTCATCACTTTCAATCGACATAAAGCAGACCGGGACCTCCCCAGATCAGGACTCCCGGTCCACATCAGACGCACGGAGTAAACAATGACCCATTCCGACACTCACCTTGGATCGGGTACGTCCTACGTAACTGCCGTGAACCGCTCGATCAATGTCGCAGGGACCGTGTTTGCCTACCGTGACCTGGGGCCTCGCAGCGCAGTGCCGCTGATTCTTCTTAACCATTGGGGCGCGGTATTGGACAACTTCGACCCGCTGATCATCGATGGTCTTGCCAGTAAGCATCGCGTCATCGCCACTGACTACCGGGGCATCGGCGCATCGGGAGGAACAGCGCCCCTGACCATTGATGAAATGGCGCGGGATGCTATAGCCCTGATCCACGGGCTGGGCTTGGAGAAGGTTGATCTAATCGGTTTTTCCCTTGGCGGATTCGTGGCACAGGACATCGTGCTCAAAGCCCCCGACCTGGTACGCAAGCTCATTCTGGCGGGTACGGGGCCGGCGGGCGGCAAAGACATTGACAAGGTAGGGGCGGCATCCTGGCCCTTGATGATCAAGGGGTTACTGACGCTGCGGGATCCGAAGTTCTATCTGTTCTTCACAGCCTCGACCAATGGTCGCCAAGCCGCGAAGGCCTTCTTGAAACGACTGAAGGAGCGCAAAACGGATCGGGACAAGGGACCCACACCAAGTGCCTTCTCGCGACAGTTGAAGGCGATCAAGGCGTGGGGGCGGCAGGCACCCCAGGATCTCGGCAGTATCCGGATCCCGGTTCTGATCGCCAATGGTGATAACGACATCATGGTGCCGACAGTGAACTCTACTGATATGGCCCGCCGCATCCCGAACTCGCAACTGATCATTTACGAAGATGCCGGACATGGTGCGATTTTCCAGAATCACGCCAATTTCGTAGCGCAGGCGCTGGCTTTTCTCGATCCCGAACATCCTGACAAAACGTTACCTGACCTGCACTAGTTTTTCAGTTGCGCGAGGCGTTGGTGCCTTCAGTTGATTTCGACCCGCAGGGTCATTGAGGAGAATATGATGTCGTTCAAAGCACTGCTCGCAACAAAGACAGACGATAAGATTTCGGCCAGCGTAGTTGATATGCATGAGCGAGATCTCATGCCTGGCGACGTTACCGTCAAGGTCGACTATTCAACCGTTAACTACAAGGATGCGCTGGCGCTGAGTGGATACGCCGACGTCATCAAGCAGTTTCCATTGATTGCCGGGATCGATTTTGCCGGCACCGTCGAAGCCTCGGCTTACCCCGGCATCAGTGTGGGGGATCGCGTAGTCGCCAATGGTTGGGGGTTGAGCCAGACCCATCACGGCGGATTTGCTCAGAAGGCACGTGTAAAAGGCGAGTGGCTGGTCAAGCTTCCGGACGTCTTCTCGACCAAGGACGCAATGGCTATCGGCACGGCAGGCTACACGGCGATGCTGTCGGTACTGGCGCTGGAACATGGCGGTCTCACACCGGCTCGCGGTGACGTCCTCGTCACTGGCGCCAATGGCGGAGTCGGCTCGATCGCGATTGCGATTCTCTCCGGTCTCGGCTATCGCGTGGTCGCATCGACCGGGCGCGTTGAGGAGCAAGATTATCTGACCCGTCTAGGTGCGGCGCAGATCATCGATCGCCGAACGCTCTCTGCCCAGGGAACACCGATAGCGACTGAAAAATGGGCTGGTGCTGTGGACTCGGTCGGCAGTCATACGCTAGCGAACGTATTGGCGCAGACCCGGTATCGCGGTGTGGTGACGACCTGCGGTCTGGCTCAGGGTATGGATCTTCCAGGGTCGGTGTTGCCCTTCATCCTGCGTAATATAACCCTTGCTGGCATCGACTCCGTCAATGCCCCGTACGAGTCCCGAATCCAGGCCTGGACGCGCCTGGCAAGCGATCTCGATCTGAGCAAACTCGCGCGCACGACGCAGGTGGTGGGTCTGGCGGAGGTGCCCGCGGTGATCGGCCGAATGTTCGAAGGCAAAGTCCAGGGCCGCGTAGTGGTCGACGTCAACGCGTGACCATGAGCTCCATCAAGTGGATGGCAGACCGCGTTTTCACACGGTCTGATGGATGGCGCTCTTTTTATTAGTTCAGTGGCTGATCTTCTTGAATCTTCGTTCCGATGCATCGATCAAAGACGCCGGTCAGGCCATCATCATCGCCGTAGTACGAGTGTATGCAGGCATCGATCCACTCTTGGCGATCAGCCAGGCTCCAATCGATCGTATATCCCGTATTGAGGATGATCCATTCAAAGAGGATCCGCTGGGTCCGGCCATTACCCTCCCTGAAGGGGTGCGCAACATTGATCGTGCCGTAGGACTCGGCTATGGACGAAACAAGCAAGTGGCGGGGGTACCCTTCAAACCAACCCGCATTCGCAATCTTGGAAAGTTCCTTTCCGATTTCCTTCTCGATGAACTCCGGGCTACAGAATCTAGTGTCGCCTTTGCTGATTGCGAGTGTGCGGATCTTTCCAGCCCACTCGTAAACTTCAGCAAACAAAGTGCGGTGGATCCGCTTCAGGGTAGCTACGTTGTAAGGGGGGTCGACGAACTCCAGTCGCGCCAAGGCGACTTCGTTGAGATAGCGCTCAGCCTCATCAAGGTCATCGGCGTCATGCAGGTCGAGCAGGTTTACTAGAACCTCGGTGCCCGGATAGCAATCCGGGGCTTGGTCAGTGCCGTATTTGTCGTGACTCAAACTTTGACGTGCCGCACAGCTTTAAGGGCAGCTTCTCGGGTAGGGAGTTTGATGTCGCCATCATTTGGAGAAGGCACGAAACCTTCCAGGCGCAGGCTGGCGGCGAAATTGGCCTTGCGGTGCTTGGCGAACCACGCCTTCTTGGTCTGCAGACTCAGCTTTTCCATTTTCGGCACCCCAATGTCAGTGTCTGGCAAGTATAGCTGATTGAGTCCCTGATCAGGGGCTACCAAGTCAGCATCGCATACTGATATGAACCACTCAACCCAGTCGATGTTCATGAGCAATCCACCGTTACTGCCGCCCAAGCCTCATCGCGCGCAAGGTCCTCCACTGCGGCGATAAAGGTGTACTCGGTATGTCTGAATGTACCGGAGGAAGCTGGATTTGATCGGAGGTACCCGGAGGATAAACCCCCTGTATTTATTGGCTTGTGCGGCTGAAGTGCTCGGTTATGTGAGACTGTCCGGATCCCCACCGTTCCGCTGAAAGCCTCAGGCCGGTCTATCGACTCGCAGAGAGTCCGGTCGGAGCTATCCTCATCAATAGCGTGCTTGGCCTTGGAGTAGGAACGACGTTGTGGCTGCATGAAATACCCGCTTAAAAGGCTAGAACTGGTGCCCACTTAAATTTAAGTGCACACCATGTCCTGGCCTTGCGGGGCTGGGGAGATGACTTGGCCGGACGGATACAGTATTTCTGTGCCTGCTCGCGAATATCTGTCTTCAACAGCGCGAACTGCTGGCTGGCTTTGACCAACTGCTCGTCAAACACGCCTTCCAGGCGTGCCTTGCCACTTCGCATACGCTTAAGCATGTCCTGCTCGGTTTTTTCCAGCTCCCCGATGTCGCCGTTGCGCACACGCTCGTTGCGCGCCTGCAGGCTGAGCTCAATTTGTTGCAGGCGTTCGCGGGTGCCGTTGTGCACGCCTTCGATCAGCGCCTGCTCTTTGCTGGCGATCAGGTGCTGCTTGTGTTCGCGCTGGGCGAGGATCTCGTCGCGCAGCACCGGAATGGGATTTCGCCAGCATTCGCAGCCAGGTGTCCAGCGCTTCGGCTGTAAGCACATCGATATGGCAATGGGCGGGCAGCAGGTTCACTGTTGCACGCAGGGGAGTGCCATTTGCGCGTTCGCGCAATGCGGCGACGCGCTGCAGCGGATTCTCATCACGGCTTATGCATTGCGCGATCACGGCCGGGACCAATACCTCGGTGGCGGCCAGTCGAGCGTGCCCAAGCGAGTTCATCGTTCCCAGCATCATCGCCGTGCTGACGGCACCGCCCCAGGCCGTGGTCTGACCGTCGCTCAGGCTGACGTCGACCAATGTTGCCATGCTCATGCTCGCTCCTTGGCTTGTTTCAAAGCCTGTTTGCGGGCGGGTACGAAGACGTCTTCAACCCAGCGTGTGGTGACAAGACCCGCGACGAAGTCCGGGTGGTCGAGCACGGCATGATGGAAGCTGGCGGTGGTCGACAGGCCCACGACTTTCATGTCCTCCAGCGCCTTGCGCATCAGCACGATCGCCTCGCTGCGGGTCGGTGCATGCACGATCAGCTTGGCGAGCAGGGAGTCATAGAACGGTGGCACCGTGGCGCCGCTGTAGCAGTGGGTATCGACCCGCACGCCTTTGCCTTTGGGTGGCTGCCATTCGCTCACCAGGCCCGGGCTCGGCAGGAAATTGCGGTCCGGGTCCTCGGCATTGATCCGGCACTCAATGGCATGCCCGACCAGTGTCACGTCTGCCTGAGTGAACGACAACGGCAGGCCTGCGGCGATGCGAATCTGCTCGGCGACCAGGTCGAATCCGGTGATCATCTCCGTCACCGGGTGCTCGACCTGGATGCGGGTATTCATTTCCAGGAAATAGAATTTGCCGTCGCGGTCATCGACCACGAATTCGATCGTACCCGCGCCGAAGTAGCCGACATTCTTGGCCAGACGTACGGCGCATTCACCCATTTGCTCACGGGTGTGCGGCGCGAGGCTAGGGGAAGGCGCTTCCTCGATCAGTTTCTGATGACGGCGTTGTGTCGAGCACTCCCGCTCGCCCAGGTGCACCACGTTGCCATGGCGGTCGCCCATGATCTGGATTTCGATATGGCGTGCCAGTTCGATGAATTTCTCGACGTAGAGGGTCGGATCGCCAAAGGCTGCTTGCGCTTCAGATGAGGCCGAACGGAAGGCCGCTTCGGCCTCTTCATCGCTGCGCACGATGCGCATACCACGTCCGCCGCCGCAAAGGCCTTTACCCCGAGCCAAGTCCGTCCTCATCGCCGCCCCTTGGATTGCTCTACGGAGGCGCCAACTGTTCTGACGCGGGGAGAGGTGAATTAGGGCCTGATCTGGCTGAGCCAATCAAGAGCCGTTCAAAGCCTTTGGCAAGCAGTTGAGCACAGTGCGGCTTCACTGCACCGGCCGCCGCCACGAGTCGCGACAGCGCGGTGTCGGTGCCCGTGCGCATGTCAATGGGCTCGGTGGCGAGGTGGGGGAACCATCACCTCGAGCTACGGTGTCAGGAAGGTGTGTTGCCCAGAGGCTTCCGGGCTAGGTTCTCCACGCATAATTTTACTTGTTTGCGCATCGGAGCGACCTCACCAAGTGCATAAGCGAGAACACCTTGAATGGAGCGCTACGCCGGATGGCCTATACCGACCATCGCTGCGATTTGTCCAAAGCAGTCATATCGATTGAGAGCTTGGACTATTGCCCGCACGCCACTCTGACGCGACCCTATATCAAGTTCTCATAACAAAAAAACAAATGAGGTGCATCGACAATGCGAGATTACGCGACTGCAGTGGCTAGCTATAACTACCAACACACCCTTGAGGCCACGCTCACAGGTAGTCTGTCTGCCCTTAATGCCTGTATTGAGTGCTGCGACCGACATGCAGAGAGTGGCGGGATGGCGTTGTATTGGGAAGGCCGTGATGGCAGTAGTGCACAGTATAGCTTCCGCGATTTGCAGAGTGAGGCTGCGCGGTTTGGCAACCTGCTAAAGGCTCGAGGCATCGGGCCGGGCGACCGGGTCGCTGGTCTGTTGCCGCGCACCGTCGAACTGTTGATCGCTGTGCTCGGCACTTGGCGCGTCGGGGCGGTGTATCAACCGCTATTCACCGCTTTCGGTCCTAAGGCCATTGAGCACCGCGTGACGGCTTCGGGGGCAAAGCTGGTGGTGACTGACAGCGCTAACCGCGCCAAGCTTGACGACGTAGAAGGTTGCCCGGCGATTGTCACGGTAGGGGCCGATCCTGCTGCCACTGACGCTGACTTCTGGAACAGCATCAAGCAATACCCCGCGGACTGCGAGCCCGTCCATCTCAATGGAGAGTCACCGTTCATACTGATGTTCACTTCCGGCACCACGGGGCCTGCTAAACCGCTGGAAGTGCCGTTGCGCGCCATCGCTGCGTTTCAGGGCTACATGCGCGACGCAATTGACCTGCGCCCAGAGGACGCTTTCTGGAATTTGGCTGATCCGGGCTGGGCTTATGGCTTGTATTACGCTGTCGCCGGCCCCTTGGCGCTTGGCCACGCCACGACTTTTTTCGATGGCCCGTTCAGCGTCGAAAGCACCCGCCGGATCATCCAGAAATACGCCATTACCAATCTGACCGGATCACCCACTGCCTACCGCTTTCTGATCGCTGCCGGCGAAGCGTTCAGCGCAGGCCTGAAAGGCCAACTGCGGGTTGTCAGCAGTGCCGGTGAACCGCTCAACCCAGAAGTGATCCGCTGGTTCGCCAGCGAACTGGACGTCACCATCCATGACCATTACGGGCAGACCGAAACCGGTATGGTGCTGTGCAATCACCATGCGCTGAACCACCCGGTGCACGCCGGCGCGGCGGGTTTCGCCTCGCCGGGCCACCGCATAGTGGTGCTCGATGAGCAGCACAACGAATTGCCCGCCGGGCAGCCAGGCATTCTGGCGGTCGACCGGGAGCAATCGCCGATGTGCTGGTTCAAGGGCTATCACGGCGTCACTACCCAAGCCTTGGTCGGCAAGTATTACCTGAGCGGCGACACCGTGGAGCTGAACACTGACGGTAGCATCAGCTTCGTTGGCCGCTCTGATGATGTGATTACCACCTCCGGCTACCGTGTGGGGCCCTTCGATGTGGAGAGCGCGCTGATCGAGCACCCGGCCGTGGTCGAGGCGGCGGTCATCGGCAAGCCCGACCCGGAGCGCACGGAGTTGATAAAGGCATTCGTGGTGCTGAGCCAAGGCTTCGACTCCTGCCCGGAACTGGGCGAAACCCTGCGCCTGCATGTGCGCCAACGGTTGGCTGCGCACTCGTACCCTCGTGAAATCGAATTTGTCAGCAAGTTGCCGAAAACCCCCAGCGGCAAGTTGCAGCGCTTTATCTTGCGCAACCAGGAAATCGCCAAGGCTCAAGAGGCCACTGTGAAGAACGTTTCAGCTTGAATCCGAGGAGACAATGATGCAGATCGACAACAAGGTTTTTCTCGTCACCGGCGGTGCCTCCGGGCTCGGTGCGGCCACGGCTGAAATGCTGGTCGCGACCGGTGCCAAAGTGATGCTGGTGGACATGAACGCCGAGGCCGTTACGGCCCAAGCTGAACGACTCGGCGCGCAAAGCGTGGTTGCAGACATCAGCAACGAAGCCGCGGCCGAAGCCGCCGTGCAGGCGACGGTCAAAGCCTTCGGTGGCTTGAATGGTCTGGTCAACTGCGCTGGCATCGTGCGTGGCGAGAAGATCCTCGGCAAGAACGGTCCGCACGCGTTGTCCAGCTTCAGCCAGGTGATCAACGTCAACCTGATCGGCAGCTTCAATATGCTGCGCCTGGCCTCGGCGGCGATTGCCGAAAGCGAAGCGGACGGCGGTGGCGAGCGTGGCGTAATCATCAATACCGCCTCGGCCGCCGCTTATGACGGCCAGATCGGCCAGGCGGCTTATGCCGCGTCCAAAGGTGCGATCGTTAGCCTGACCTTGCCCGCCGCCCGGGAACTGGCGCGTTTCGGCATTCGGGTGATGACCATCGCGCCGGGCATTTTCGAAACCCCGATGATGGCCGGCATGACCCAGGAAGTCCGTGACTCTCTGGCGACGGGCGTGCCGTTCCCGCCGCGTTTGGGCAAACCTGCCGAGTACGCCGGACTGGTCAAACATATTATTGAAAACAGCATGCTCAATGGCGAGGTAATCCGTCTCGACGGCGCCTTGCGCATGGCCGCCAAATAGGAGAATTTGTCATGACTATTGCCAACGATCCAATCGTTATCGTCAGCGCCGTCCGCACCCCGATGGGTGGATTTCAGGGCGAACTGAAAAGCCTGACCGCGCCGCAACTCGGTGCTGCCGCGATCAAGGCGGCGGTCGAGCGCGCCGGTGTTGCGCCCGATGCCGTGGACGAAGTGCTGTTCGGCTGTGTACTGCCGGCCGGCCTGGGCCAGGCGCCGGCGCGCCAAGCGGCACTGGGCGCCGGGCTGGATAAATCGACTCGCTGCACGACCCTGAACAAAATGTGCGGTTCGGGCATGGAAGCAGCCATTCTGGCCCACGACATGCTGGTGGCCGGCAGCGCCGAAGTGGTAATCGCCGGCGGTATGGAAAGCATGTCCAATGCTCCTTATTTACTGGATCGCGCACGCAGCGGATACCGCATGGGCCATGGCCGGGTGATCGATTCAATGTCCCTCGACGGCCTGGAAGACGCCTACAACAAGGGACGTCTGATGGGCACCTTTGCCGAAGACTGTGCCGAGACCAACGGTTTCACCCGTGAAGCCCAAGATGCCTTTGCCATTGCCTCGACCACCCGTGCCCAGCAGGCGATCAAAGACGGCAGCTTCAGGGATGAAATCGTTCCGCTGACCGTGATGATTGGCAAGGAGCAAGTGCTGATCAGCAATGATGAGCAGCCACCGAAAGCCAAACTGGACAAGGTCACCTCGCTGAAGCCGGTGTTCCGCGAGGGCGGCACGGTGACGGCGGCGAATTCCAGCTCCATTTCCGATGGCGCCGCGGCACTGGTGTTGATGCGTCGTTCCGAAGCTGAAAAGCGCGGCCTGAAGCCGCTGGCGGTGATTCACGGCCATGCGGCGTTTGCCGATGCTCCAGAGCTGTTTCCGGTAGCACCAGTGGGCGCGATCAAGAAACTGATGAAGAAAACCGGCTGGTCGCTGGAGCAAGTTGATCTGCTCGAAATCAGCGAAGCCTTCGCCGTGGTCAGCCTTGTAACCATGACCCAACTGGAAATCCCCCACGAGAAGATCAACGTTCACGGCGGCGCTTGCGCCCTAGGTCACCCGATCGGTGCGTCCGGCGCGCGGATCCTCGTGACCTTGCTATCGGCCCTGCGCCAGAAAGGCCTGAAACGCGGCGTTGCAGCGATCTGCATCGGCGGCGGTGAAGCCACGGCCATGGCCGTTGAATGTCTGTATTAAGGAATCGACATGCTCCCGACTGACGAACAACTGCAGATCAGCGACGCGGCCCGGCAGTTTGCCCAAAAACGGCTGAAACCGTTCGCTGCCGAGTGGGACCGCGAGCATCGCTTCCCGAAGGAAGCCATCGGCGAGATGGCGGAACTAGGCTTCTTCGGCATGTTGGTGCCGGAGCAGTGGGGCGGTTGCGACACCGGTTATTTGGCCTACGCCATGGCCCTGGAAGAAATCGCCGCCGGTGACGGCGCCTGCTCGACCATCATGAGCGTGCACAACTCGGTGGGTTGCGTGCCGATCCTCAAGTACGGCAACGACGACCAGAAAGAACGCTTCCTCAAACCGCTGGCCAGCGGCGCGATGCTCGGGGCTTTTGCCCTGACCGAACCTCAGGCCGGCTCCGACGCCAGCGGCCTGAAAACCCGTGCCCGTCTGGAAGGCGATCACTACGTGTTGAACGGCTGCAAGCAGTTCATCACGTCCGGACAGAACGCCGGGGTGGTGATCGTGTTCGCCGTGACTGATCCGAGTGCCGGCAAACGCGGCATCACGGCGCTGATCGTGCCGACCGATTCGCCGGGCTACAAAGTCGCACGGGTCGAAGACAAACTCGGCCAGCACGCGTCCGACACCTGCCAGATTCTGTTTGAGGACGTGAAGGTGCCGGTGGCCAACCGGTTGGGCGAGGAGGGCGAAGGTTATCGAATCGCCCTGGCCAACCTCGAAGGCGGCCGTGTCGGAATCGCTTCGCAATCGGTGGGCATGGCCCGCGCTGCGTTCGAAGCGGCCCGGGACTATGCCCGCGAGCGTGAAAGCTTCGGCAAACCGATCATCGAACATCAAGCGGTCGCGTTCCGCCTGGCGGACATGGCAACCCAAATCGCTGTGGCCCGGCAGATGGTGCATTACGCGGCGGCGCTGCGTGACAGCGGTAAACCGGCCTTGGTCGAAGCGTCCATGGCCAAGCTGTTCGCCTCGGAAATGGCCGAGAAAGTCTGTTCCTCGGCGTTGCAAACCCTCGGCGGTTACGGTTACTTGAACGATTTCCCGCTGGAGCGGATCTACCGCGACGTGCGCGTTTGCCAGATCTACGAAGGCACCAGCGATATTCAGCGCATGGTTATTTCGCGCAATCTTTGAGAAGGAAGCTACTTGTGAACTACGAAACGATTTTGTTGGAAACCCATGGTCGCGTCGGCCTGATTACCCTGAACCGTCCGCAAGCGCTGAATGCGTTGAACGCACAGATCGTCAGTGAGCTGAACCACGCCCTCGATGGCCTGGAAGCCGATTCGAACATCGGCTGCATCGTGCTGACTGGCTCGAAAAAAGCCTTCGCGGCCGGCGCCGACATCAAGGAAATGGCCGAGCTGACCTACCCGCAGATCTACCTCGATGACCTGTTCAGCGACAGCGATCGCGTGGCTAACCGCCGCAAGCCGATCATTGCCGCCGTCAACGGTTTCGCCTTGGGCGGTGGGTGTGAACTGGCGCTGATGTGCGACTTCATCCTGGCCGGCGACAACGCCAAGTTCGGTCAGCCGGAAATCAACCTCGGCGTGCTGCCAGGCATGGGCGGCACCCAGCGCCTGACCCGCGCCGTGGGCAAGGCCAAGGCCATGGAAATGTGCCTCAGTGGCCGACTGATCGATGCGGTGGAAGCGGAGCGTTGCGGGATTGTGGCGCGGATTGTTCCGGCCGATGAGTTGTTGGACGAAGCGTTGAAAGTCGCGGCGCTGATTGCCAAGAAGTCGTTGCCGATTGCAATGATGATCAAGGAAAGCGTCAACCGCGCGTTTGAAGTGAGCCTGTCGGAAGGTGTGCGCTTTGAGCGTCGAGTGTTCCATGCGGCATTTGCGACGCAGGATCAGAAGGAAGGGATGGCGGCGTTTATTGCCAAGCGTGAGGCCGAGTTCGTCGGTAAGTAACCCCACACACACTGATCGTTCCCACGCGGAGCATGGGAACGATCAGCTCTACGGCGATTATTTAAACCAGGTAGTGCTTCAGCTCTCGAGCAATCACCATCCGCTGTATCTCGCTCGACCCTTCATAAATCTGCGTGATCCGCGCATCCCGGTAATAGCGTTCCACCGGGTAATCCTCCAGATACCCATACCCGCCGTGAATCTGCATCGCCGACGAACACACTTTCTCGGCCATCTCGGATGCAAACAGCTTCGCCTGTGAAGCCTCCGACAGACACGGCTTGCCGGCACTGCGCAACCGCGCGGCATGCAGGATCAGCAGTCGTGCCGCGTTCAACCGGGTGTGCATGTCGGCCAGCATATTGGCAATGCTCTGGTGCTCGATGATCGGTTTGTCGAACTGCACCCGATCCCGCGAGTACGCCAGCGCCGCTTCGAACGCCGCACGGGCAATGCCCAAGGCTTGAGCGGCGATGCCGATGCGGCCGCCTTCGAGGTTGGAGAGGGCGATGGCCAGTCCTTTGCCGCGCTCACCCAACAGGTTGGCTTCGGGAATCGTGCAGTTGCTCAGGGTTACCGCACAGGTATCCGACGCGCGAATCCCCATCTTGTGTTCGGTGCGATCAACGATGAAACCTGCTGTATCGGTCGGCACCAGGAACGCCGAGATGCCGCGCTTGCCCAAGTCCGGATCAGTCACCGCGAACACGATGGCCAGTTTCGCCCGTTTGCCGTTGCTGACGAATTGCTTGGCGCCGTTGATCACCCATTGGCCGTCGCGCAGTTCGGCGCGGGTGCGCAGGTTGTGGGCTTCGGAACCGGCCTGGGGTTCGGTCAGGCAGAAGCAGCCGATGGCCTGACCGCTGGCCAGATCCGGCAGCCAGGTCTGTTTCTGTTCTTCGGTGCCGTAGTTGAGGACTGGCCCGCAACCCACGGAGTTGTGAATGCTCATCAGTGCGCCAGTGGCGCCGTCGCCGGCCGAGATTTCTTCCACGGCCAGGGCGTAGGCCACATAGTCGGTGTAACTGCCGCCCCATGTGTCCGGCACAACCATGCCCAGCAGGCCCAGTTCACCCATCTGCGCCACCACGGCGTCATCGATCCAGCCGGCCTTCTCCCAGGCTTGGGCATGCGGGCCGACTTCGCTGCGGGCGAAGTCGCGCGCCATGTCTCGGATCATGCGTTGTTCTTCGGTCAATTCGATATCGTGCATTGCGAGTCTCCTGCCGATCAGGCGGTGCGAAGGGGGTTGCCAGAGGCTGGGCGATAGTCTCTGAAGAAGGCCTGCACCCGCGCAGGTACCAGTTCCCCCAGGGAGGGCGGGTTCCAGCGTGGGATCTTGTCCTTGTCGATGATCAGGGCGCGGACGCCCTCCATCAGGTCGCCCTTGTCGAACCACTGGTAGCCCAGGTGCAACTCCAAGGCAAAACAGTCGGCCAGGCTCAGGTATCGACCGCTACGTAATAGCTCCAGTGTCGCGGCCATTGCCAGCGGCGAGCGGCTGTCGAGCAGCTCGACCGTCTGTTCGGCCCAGTCGCGCAGCTCGGGACGCTGCTCGCGCTGCAGCGCGTTGCGAATCGCTGGCACATCAGGCAGGGCGAAGTATTCATCGATCACCTGGCGATAGACCTTGAGTTCCGATCCCGCAATATGCTCGGTGGCCAGGCCGGCGAGCAGGTCTTGCAAGTCTTCGTCGGGCGCACGGGTCCAGTTCAGATGATCCAGGGCGGCATCCAGTTCGGCCAGCCGCTCGCTGGGCAGATAGTAGTCGGCCAGGTTGGCATAGAGCGCATCGGCGGCACGTACCTGGCAGCCTGTGACCCCCAGATAGATACCCAGCTCCCCCGGAAGGCGCGGCAGGAAATAGCTGCCGCCGACATCGGGGAAAAAGCCGATGCCGACTTCCGGCATACCCATCCGCGTGCGCTCGGTGATCACCCGCAGTGAGGCAGCCTGTGCCAGCCCCATGCCGCCGCCCAGGACGAACCCATCCAGCAGCGCCAGCACCGGTTTGGAATAGCCATGCAGGTACTCGTCAAGGGCGTACTCTTCCTCGAGAAACAGCTCGTGCAGGTTGTCGCCGGCCTTGTGACTGTCATACAGCATCCGGATGTCGCCACCGGCACAGAAGGCTTTTTCCCCGGCGCCACGAAGGGTCACGGCGACGATTTCCGGGTCCTGTTCCCACACCCGCAGGTACCGGCACAACAGTGTCACCATGGGCAGGTCCAAGGTGTTCAACGCGCTTGGTCGATTCAGCGTCAGGTGGCCGATGCGGTTGCGCACACTGGCCAGCACCGGGGCTTGCTGCCCGCTCATACTTTTGCTTCCCCACGGAACAGTTTGATGATGGCGGAGAAGTCCAGACCGCCATTACCTTGCAGGCTGAAGGTCTGGTACAGCTGCTGGGCGGCAGCACCGAGCACCACTGGCTGACGCGCATGTTTCGCTGCTTCGGTGGCCAGGCCGAGGTCCTTGAGCATCAGGTCGGTACCAAAGCCGCCACTGTAACCACGCGAGGCCGGAGCGTTTTCCAGCACACCCGGGAACGGATTGTTGATCTCCGAGCTCCAGCAGCGACCGGTGGAGGTACCGATGACACCGGCCAGCACCTTGGCGTCCATGCCCAGAGCTACACCCAAGGCCATGGCCTCGGCGACGCCGACCATGGAGATGCCGAGCAGCATGTTGTTGGCGATTTTGGCCACCTGGCCGTTACCTGCTGCGCCGCAGTGCACGATGTTCCTGCCCATGGCCGAGAGGATTGGCAGGGCCTGGTCGAACACGCTGACCAAGCCGCCGACCATAAAGGTCAGGGTGCCTGCCATCGCGCCACCGGTGCCGCCGGATACCGGCGCGTCGAGCATCGGGTTGCCTTGGGCAAGGGCGAATTTAGCCACCTCGCGGGCACTGAGCGGGTCAATGGTCGAACTGTCGATCAACAGCACGCCTTGGCCAATATTGGCCAACAGGCCGTCCTTGCCGCGATAGACCTGCTTCACATGGTCGGCGGTCGGCAACATGGTGATGATCACCTCAACCTTGGCTTTGGCCACGGCGGCGGGCGAGTCAGCGGCGCTGGCACCGGCCTCCACCAGGGCGGCGACCGCCTGCGGGAAAGGATCGAAGACGGTCAGACTGTGGCCAGCCTTGAGCAGGTTGCGGGCCATTGGGCCGCCCATGTTGCCGAGGCCGAGAAATCCGATATGCATGATGACTACCTTTTGCGAGTGGGGATCAGCGGTGCAGAAAATTCGGCGCGCGCTTTTCGACGAAGGCTTGCATGCCTTCCTTTTGGTCGTGGCCGGCAAACAGCGAATTGCATCGTTCAGCTCCTGGCCGGCCGACGCTTGGCGCCGGCCGGCAGAGATCATTTAAGGGTGATGGTGGTGTTCACCGAGCCGCCGGTGTCATCCTCGTCGAACCAACGCTGGGTGACCGTCTTGGTCTGGGTGTAGAAGGTCACCACTTGCTTGCCGTAAGGGCCCAGATCACCGAGCTTGGAGGCGCGCGAACCGGAGAAGGAGAACAGCGGCACCGGTACCGGGATCGGCACGTTGATGCCTACCTGGCCGACGTCGATTTCTTCCTGGAAGTGACGGGCCGCAGCGCCGGAGCGGGTGAACAGGGCGGTACCGTTGCCATTCGGGTTGGCGTTGATGATCTCGATCGCCTCGCTCAGGCTGGCGGCGTGCATGACGCACAGCACCGGGCCGAAGATTTCTTCGCGGTACACCGACATTTGCGCAGTGACGCCGGAGAAGATGGTCGGGCCGACGAAGTTGCCGTCCTGGTAGCCAGGCACGCTCGGGTTGCGTCCATCCAGTTCGAGTTTGGCGCCTTCTTCGATGCCGCTGGCAATCAGGCTGTGGACGCGGTCCAGGGCTGCGCAGGAAATCACCGGACCGATGTCGGTGCCAGGCTCGGTGCCGCCATTGATCTTGAGGGTCTTGGTCCGCTCGATCAGGTCCGGTAACCAGGTCTGTGCTTCACCCACCAGGATCACCACCGGCAGGGCCATGCAGCGTTGACCGGCGGCGCCGAAGGAGGCTCCCAGCAGGTTGTTCAACGTCTGCTGCTTGTTGGCATCGGGCAGGACAATGGCGTGGTTCTTCGCGCCCATCATGCACTGTGCGCGCTTGCCGTTCTGGGTGGCGCGGTTGTAGACATGGGTACCGACTTTGGTCGAACCGACGAAGGACACGGCTTTGATGTCCGGGTGGTCGCAGATCAGGTTCACCGCGTCGACGCCGCCGTGGATAACGTTGAGCACGCCCTTGGGTACACCGGCCTCCAGGGCCAGCTCGACCAGGCGCATGGTCACCAGCGGGTCTTGCTCGGACGGCTTGAGGATGAAGGTGTTGCCGGTGGCGATGGCCATCGGGAACATCCACAGCGGGATCATCGCCGGGAAGTTGAACGGGGTGATGCCGGCGCACACGCCCAGCGGCTGCATCAAGGTGTAGGTGTCGACGCCGTTGGCGACGTTGTTGGCCAACTCGCCCATCTGCAGGTTGCCGATGGAGGTGGCGTGTTCGACCACCTCCAGGCCGCGGAACACATCACCTTCGGCATCCGGCAGGGTTTTGCCCTGTTCGGCGGTGAGCAGGGCAGCCAGTTCTTTGATGTTCTCGCGGATCAGCTGCTGGTATTTGAAGAAGATCCGGGAGCGGGCGCCGATCGGAGTCTTGCGCCAGGTCTTGAAGGCTTCCTTGGCGCTGGCCACGGCGGCGTCCATTTCCTCGGCAGTGGCGAAGGGTACGCGGGCCAGAACTTCCTGAGTGGCCGGGTTGACCACGTCGCGCCACTGAGTGGTGCGCGATTCAACGAATTCGCCATTGATGAGGAGCTTGACGGTTGGAATGCTGGAGGAGGTCATTTTCGGGTCCTGTCTACTTTCTTTGAGTCGAGTGAGGCCCCTCGGCCTGGTTGGCCGAGCGGTCGCGTTTGAATTCAGAAGGGCCGGCGTACCGGCCCGGGTTCAGCCCTTGAGGTGCGGGAAGTCTTCTTCGAAGTATTCTTGCGCGCCGCGTGCATCGCTCTGGCGGCGCTGCACTTCCATTTGCCGCAGTTCTACCCGACGGATCTTCCCGGAGATGGTCTTGGGCAGTTCGCTGACGAATTCGATACGTCGCACCCGCTTGTAGGGCGCCAGGTGCTCGCGGGCGAAGGCGAGGATGTTGGCGGCCAGCTCGGCACTGCCGGGTTCGTCATGGGCCAGGATCAGGAACGCCTTGGGCACGGCCAGGCGTAGCGGGTCTGGGCTTGGTACAACGGCCACTTCCATCACCGCCGGGTGCTCGATCAGCGCGCTCTCCAGCTCGAAGGGGCTGATGCGGTAGTCGGAGGCTTTGAACACGTCGTCGGCGCGGCCGACAAAGGTGATGTAGCCCTCTTCGTCGATTTGTGCGGTATCGCCGGTACGGTAGTAACCGTCGCGCATCACTTCAGCGGTTTTTTCCGGGCTGTCCTCGTAGCACAGCATCAGGCCGAGGGGACGCACGTCCAGCGGCAGGGCGACTTCACCCTCATCGCCGGGTACGCCGTCGGGGTCAAGCATAGTCACCTGGTAGCCCGGCAGCGGACGGCCCATGGAGCCGGGCTTGAGCAGTTGGCCGGGTGTGTTGCCGACCAGGGCGGTGGTTTCCGACTGACCGAAGCCGTCGCGCAGCGGCAAGTCCCAGGCATGCAGGATCTGCTCGATGATCTCCGGGTTCAGCGGTTCACCGGCGCCCACCAGTTCACGCAGGTTCAAGCGTTCCTTGTAACTGGCCAGGTCTTCCTGGATCAGCATGCGCCACACGGTGGGTGGGGCGCACAGGCTGGTGACGCCGTAACGCTCCAGCGCACCGAGCAGAGCCGTGGCGCTGAAGCGCGCGACGTTGTGGATGAAGATGCAGGCGCCGGCGTTCCACGGTGCGAAGAGGCAGCTCCAGGCATGTTTGGCCCAGCCCGGTGACGAGATGTTCAAGTGCAGGTCACCCGGCTGCAGGCCGATCCAGTACATGGTCGACAGGTGGCCGACCGGGTAGCTCTGGTGACTGTGCAGCACCATCTTCGGTTTGGAGGTGGTGCCGGAGGTGAAGTACAGCAGCATCGGGTCGGTGGCTAGCGTGCGGCCCTCAACTTCGAACTGCTCGGAATATTCGCTGGCGGCACTGTGCGGGGTCCAGCCAGCGGGAGCCGGGCCGACGCAGATGCGACTGCAGCCGTCTCCCAGGCCGACGAACTTGTCGACATGGGCGCTGCCGACCACCAAGTGACGAACCTGGCCACGCTCGATGCGGTCGCCCAGGTCATCGGGGGTCAGCAGGGCGGTGGCGGGGATAACCACGGCGCCAAGCTTGAAGGCGGCCAGCATGGTTTCCCACAGGGCCACGTCGTTGCCGAGCATCACCAGGATACGCTCGCCGCGGCGCACGCCAAGGGCACGCAGGTGATTGGCCACCTGGTTGGAGCGCGCGGCCAATTGCTGGAAGCTGTAGCGCTGTTCGCTGCCGTCTTCTTCGACGATCCACAGGGCGTTGGCCTGGTTGCCCTCGGCCATGGCATCGAAATAATCCAGTGCCCAGTTGAACTCGTTCAGTTGCGGCCAGCGGAAGTCACGCACGGCAGTGGCGTAGTCGGTACGGTGGGCCAGTAGGAAGTCTCGAGCGGCGAGGAAGGGTTGGCAGTTGCTGTTCATTGGAGTCTCCATCGATCGTGGTGACGATCAGCGCGGGTACAGGTACGGGATGGTCAGGCGGCGAGGGTGGCTTCGCTGCGGGCAGCAATGCGTACGAGACGCGTGCAGGTACCTGAGAGCGGGGAGACGGCGGCAAGCATGGATGTCTTCACGGTGTATGCCCTTGTTTATTTTTGTTGGGTCTGGCCCGGTTCATGACCAGGCGCTTGAGCCCAGTATATGCATGCAAAAATCAATTAAAAATGCTCATAAAAACCGGTGCGTTGTGCAAAAAAATCATAGGTGTGGCGCGTTGGATGAGGCCACTCGCGCCGTCTGGCGACGCGAGCGGCCCCGTCTGGCGGGGGGATTTACCAGAGCGCCAGGGTATAGCTGAGGATCAGGCGGTTTTCATCCAGGTCGCTGCCGAAATTGGTCGAGCGCACCGTCGCGTTGCGCCACTTCACCCCGACATTTTTCAGCGGTCCGCTCTGCACGACATAGCCGATGTCGGTATCGCGTTCCCATTCCTTGCCTTCCGGGCGATTGCCGCCCAGATCGATATTGTCGCCGGTGAGGTAGCGAGTCATGAAGGTCAGGCCTGGAATGCCAATGGCCGCAAAGTTGTAGTCGTAGCGAGCCTGCCAGGACTTTTCGTCCTTGCTGGCGAAGTCGCTGATCTGCACGAAGTTCACCAGGAACGCATCGGTGCCGTTGACGTAGGCGTAGCCGGTGTCGCCGCTCATGCCTTGGTAACCCAGGCCCAACGCATGCCCGCCGAGGCTGTAGGTGAACATCGCGCCAATCGCATCGTTATCGACATTGCTGCCGCCGTCATCCGTGGAGCGGGCGAAGCGCAGATCGGTCTTCAGCGACTGGCCGGTGGTGACCGGCAACACGTAGGTCAGGTTGACCAGGTGCTGGCTGTAGAAGTTGTCGAGGTGACCGTAGCTGTAGCCGGTGGCGAGGTTGCTGGTCCATTTGTAGTTCAGGCTGGCGAAATCGAAGCTGTCGCTGTCGAGATGACGTGTGGTGATGCCCTTGGCGCCGGTGCGGGTGATGCCCATGTCCTCGTAGTCCGAGGAGTCGCGCTGATTGACTTGCGTCAGTCGCCCGGCATCCACCGTCAGGCCTTCGATTTCCAGCGACGTCAGCTGACCGCCCTCGAAGGTTTGTGGCAGCAGCCGTGAATCGTTGGCCAGTACCGTCGGCAGTTTCGGCAGCAGCGTGCCGAGTTTCAGCGAGCTTTTTGAGGCACGCACTTTGGCCGTCAGGCCCAGTTCGCCGTACTCGTCCTGAGCACCTTTGCTTGTGTCGCGGTGACGTTTGAGCAGGCCGGAGCCTGCGCGATCAGGGCTGGAATCGAGCTTGACGCCGACCAGACCGAGGGCATCGAAACCCACACCGATCAACCCTTCGGTGTATCCCGACTCATAGCGCAGCAGGAAACCCTGCGCCCATTCCTCTTGCCTGGATTGGGGAGCGTTGGTCTGACGATAATCTCGGTTGAAGTAGAAGTTGCGCAGTTCCAGGCTGGCCTTGCTGTCTGCCAGGAAGTCCGCGTGGACTTGGGTGGCAAGGCTGCTGCCTGCCAGGAACAGGGTGAAAAGGGTGGGTTTCATTGCTTGTCTCTTATTGTTATGAGCAGTGTTGTTATAAGCAAGCCGTTCCCGCACTGGCCGGGGCTGGTAGAGGGAAGGCTCGTTGGAGGTACCCAAGCGCCAGGCGACGTAGGGCTGGAGCAAAAAAAGTGCGAAGCTTTGCCCACCAGCGCCGAAGCAAGCCGGTAGCAGCGCTCGCGGGTTTTCGCCCAAGTCCTCTGCAGCTCGCCATGGATGATGGCGACACGCTCAGGGCGAACCAGAGCGGCCCTGTCCAAAAAACCGAGGAGTGTCAGCGGGACCTGAATTGCCGGATTCTTAACGAGTCTGCGTTCGTAGGCTCCAGTAATCATGGACAGGCCTCCCTACTATTTATGGTGAAAAATGGTGAAAGCGCTGACCGGCTCACGAGCCGTGACCAGCGTGTTTTCAATGGACTCGGGATCGGCGTAGCCAAGGCTCATGCCGCACACCAGCATTTGCCCGACTGGAATGCCCAGAACCGCTGAAATGACTTTGTGATATTTGAGAAAGGCGGCTTGCGGGCACGTGTGCAAGCCTCGACCGCGGGCGGCCACCATCACGCTTTGCAGGAACATGCCGTAATCCAGGAGGCTGCCCTGCTCAAGCACTTTGTCCAGCGTAAACAGCAGGCCTACCGGTGCATCGAAGAACCGGTAGTTGCGTCCGTGCTGTTGGTGCATGCGTTGTTTGTCACCCTTGGTGATCCCCAGCAGCCCGTAGAGATCCCAACCCACTTTGCGCCTGCGATCAACGTAGGGGGTGACCCACTCACGCGGGTAGTACTCGTAGGGATCTTGCATATCGCTACTGAGCTGCGGATCGTTGTCGATGGCTTCGATCGCCACCGACAGACGTTCCTTCACGTCGCCGGTGACGACGTGAACGCGCCACGGTTGCATGTTGACCCCCGAGGCACTGAAGCGCGCGATGTCCAGAATCGCTTCGACTTCTTCACGCGCCACGGCAGTCGGCAGGAAGGCTCTGACACTGCGACGTGAGGCGATTGCCCAATCGACGGTGCGCTTTAGTTCTTGCGCTGACAGCGGCGGTAGTGACAAGCGATTCAAGGGACACATCCTTCAACTGATTGGGTCAGACGACTACGATCTGGATTGCGCAATGGCGGTCAGCGAGACAACGCTGGCGCGTTGCTGACCTGTGCGGAGTCCGCCCTTGCCTGGTTTACAAACGTCACCGCCACGGCTCCAATGAGGCCTGCGAGTGCGATCACCATGAAGTTCTGTTCGAGTGGCAAGGCCAGCGAGACGAGCCAGCCGATAAGCACTGGCGCAATGATTGCACCGATGCGGCCGACACCGGATGCAAAGCCTACGCCCGTGGAGCGGATGGAGGTCGGATAGAAATCGCCCGCATACGCGTAAGCAATCAATTGAGTACCTAAGGTTGAGGCGCCAACAATGAAGACGACCACGAACAACAACTCTGTCGAGCGTGTGAAGCCCATCACAGTCAACGCCACCGCGCCTACCAAGTAGAATGAAACCAGTACATATTTGATGTTGAACTTGTCGCTGAGCCATCCGCCGCCGAGCGCCCCTACAATCGCACCTACGTTGAAAACGATGACGAAATTGAGCGCCGAACCCAGGCTGTGGCCTGACATGGCCATCAGTTTGGTCAACCACGAATTGAGCGCGTAGACCATAAACAAACCGGTCATGAAGGCCGCCCAGATCATCACCGTACTGAAACCGCGGCCCTCGCTGAAAAGTCCTTTGATCGGGGCGTCGAGCGAGGCATCGTTCTCGGCAGGATTGCCCGCCAGCACAGTCTGGCTGTCCAATGGACACGCGGGGTCGATCCTTTTAATGATGGAGCGTAGTTCCTGCTGACGGCCCTGCTTGAGCAAGAACGCCATGGACTCCGGCATGGTCTTCAGGATAAACGGGATCAGCAGCACGGGGAGGCCCGCGACGTAAAAGACCGACTGCCATCCGTGGCTCTCGATCAGTTGCTTGCCCGTGAGTGCGACCAGAATGCCGCCCACGGAGTAGCCCGCAAACACCAGGGTCACCAGCCGGGTACGAAGTTTCGCTGGCGAGAACTCGCTCATTTGCGCGGTCACGATCGGCAGGACGCCACCGATTCCCAGCCCGGCGATGAAGCGGGCGATGCTAAAGCTGATCGGGTCGCTGGTGAGCCCCGCAGCCGCTGTGAACAGGCTGAACAACGCGACGCAGATGGCGATCATTTTTGGTCGACCGATGCGGTCGGCTAACGTCCCGAGAAAGATAGCCCCAAGCATCGTTCCCAGCAGCGCCGAGCCTGCCATGATGCCTGCGCTGGTAGGGTCAATTCCCATGTCCTGCATGATGGCGGGCAATGCAGCGCCAACCACGGCGAGGTCGTAGCCGTCGATGACCAATATCAGCACGCACCAGAAAAGAATCAGCCGATGGAAGCTATTGAACTTTGATTCGCCTGCGAGTGCATAGACGTTCACTGGTTGCATAGGGTGTCTCCTTCGATCTTGTTTTTTTTGTGAGTACACATTGGCTTCCGCACTACCAACTGGCGGCGCGTATCGGATGGGGACGAGACGCGCTGTATCGCTAGTCGATCGTTTCCGTCTGATTGACGCATCGTAAGATTTGGAGACGAGATGTCACATGCCCGGAGGCAGCGATCTGATTGACCGGTTTGGGCACTGGCGAGTGCGATAGCGGAATCTGCCCACCCCGAAGCGTGATTGGGTACTGAAAAAAAATGCTCGGTATCAGACGCGTGGGGTGTTGGACTCAAGATGACTCTTTACCCGGAAGGCATGGGCATCAAGTTCGCATTGGATCTCTCAAAAAGCTGATGCCTGGATGCTGCGTAAGAATTCATTGTGGTGATCGAGAAGATTGCTCGTGGGTAGGCCGGCACGCTTTGTTGGAGCTCGACGAGGAGACAGGTGACACCGCTGTGTTGTCCAGATAAGCAATCCTGCCAGTGAACGATCAACCACCACAGTGCCTGTGGGCTAATACCTGAATTTCCGCATACTGCGTCGCTTGCCGAGCAATGCGCAAAACCCAGGACGGCATTGCTGACGACCCCTTTAGGCATTAGGTTACTTATGACCAAGCAGTAGTGAATGGCGAATATGCTTCAACTGGGGCAGAATTCTTGAATGTCATGCATGTTGCGCATAATGAGGACAGACATCTCATAAACAAGTACAGTTTTCAGATCTGCGGTAGACACCTTCACCTCTAAAGTAACCCAGCCCTGATCCTTTTTTCGACGATGGGGCTTTGAGCCGATGACTTTGGTTGAAAGCTTAAGACGACTACCAGGCGTGACGGGGCTGAGCATGACGAAGCCATCGATCCGCCCGCCCACAACAAGGTGAGTCTTTAATAAAAGTACGTCACAAAGCATTCGCTGTGCCATACCCAGGGTGTGTACCCCACTTGCGCAATGCAAGCCTAAGGGACTGTTTAAAGCTTGTTCTGCATCCACGTGCATCTGCAGCGGATCGAATTCGCAAGCAAAGTCGATGATTTCATCATGAGTCACTGCATTCGGGCGCTCTATCTGCCAGGTGCGCCCAAGCGTGAAATCCTCCCAGAATAACAATTTGTCTGGCATGCCTATATCTCGGTACGGATGACTTCAATAGGTTCAGTCAAAATGAATCGGAGACGTAAGGTCGCCATCGAGCCAAAATCGAGTTTTTTGGATTGAGACCCTCGCTCCGAAGCCGATGGTGTTAAAGAAAAATTGGCACATAGCTACCAAGGCATCGCAACGTAACTCTTAAGGTTTATCCTCCCCGCTGGATACGCTGCATTGCAATGTCCAGACACGTCATTCAGGCTGACGATTTTAGGCAGCCAATATTTAAGTGCTTGATCTATATTTCTTTGCCGTTTGTCACCAGATATCTAGGGGCTAGAATGTGATGGGCATAGCGTCGCGCAGATTGTGGGGCTGCTGCCATCCGAACATCGAAAGTCCATATTTTTTGGCCTGGAGTGAAATATGGGAAATTCTGCTCACAAGGGGACGACCTCCATTGGTCTAGTGCGAGAGGCGCTTCACGGCGCTATTCGGCTGGGTGTGGATATTTCGCCAGCTTTGCACCAGGCAGGAATCGATCCAGATCTCTTGGATGCTTCTCAGGCGCGGGTACCTGCAGCATTGTTTTCAAGGTTATGGGTCGCCTTGTCCGACCTTCTTGATGACGAATTCTTTGCCATAGATAGCCACCCGCTTCGTCGGGGCAGTTTCAAGCTCATGTGCCAAATGACGATAGGGTGCGAAACTCTAGAGCAAGCTCTACGCAGGATCCTAGCGTTTCTCCGAGTAGTTTTAGACGACATCCATGGCGAGCTATTGTTCGAGGGTGACGTGGCGGTCATCTTAATAAACGATCATGGCACTGAGCGACGATTATTTTGCTACGGTACTTGGCTCGTCTTAGTGCATGGACTGCTTTGCTGGCTCGGCAACCGGCGGATTCCGATTCTACAATTGACGATGCGCCCCCAACGCCCAGTCGATGACAGTGATTACCGAATGCGATTTTGCGAGAACATCCTTTTTGGCGCCTCGCAGTCGACTGCCCGTATAGACCGAAGCTTTCTAAAACTCAAGGTCACTCAAACGCCAGCAACTCTATCCACCTTTCTAAGAGACTCTCCTGGTACATTTCTTGTGAAATATCGCAATGATGAAAGTATTAGCGCGCAGATACGGCGACGTCTCAAAATTATGCCCCCAGAGGAGTGGCCTGAGCTGGAAAAGCTTGCTCAGATCATGAGCATGTCCAACTCGACCCTACAACGTCGGCTGCAGGCAGAGGGGATAACCTACCAGCGGCTGAAGGACGACCTGCGCCGTGACATCGCTATCAACCTGTTGTGTAACCCAAATTTGACTGTTATCGACGTCGCTGTGCAAACCGGTTTCCAAGAAACAAGCGCGTTCCATAGAGCATTTAAAAAGTGGACGGGTGTCAGCCCTGGGGCATACCGCGGTCCTAAAGCCGACTACGTAGACTGATGACAACGCCCTTACCGTTTACTTCCCCATCAAACCTAAGTCTGCCACTCCTAATGGAGCAGTAACCGCCCTCGGGCGTGGCTTGCGTCGCGGGTTCTGTCTCATCTCCATCAAAACAGTGCCCCCATTTGGGTTACCAGTTCCAACATAATAGGACTGCTCATTGAACACCCCAAACCCACCGCTGCCCTCGATTGCCTGCCTGCATACTCATCCCAGCAACATCGCGGTCTTCGAATCGGCGGCCGCAGACCTAGGGCTGCTGCCTGGTACTCTCCAGCACTACGTCCGTGCCGACTTGTTAGCTGAGGTGGAGCGCGAAGGTTCGCTGACAATTGGGTTACGCGTTGAAACCCGTGCCACACTGTGGGCATTGGCAACGCAAGCACGCGCTGTGGTGTTGACCTGTTCCAGCCTAGGACCTGTGGTTGACGAACTGGAGCCGGGAGGTGCGGTACCGATTGTTAGAGCCGACGCCGCCCTGGCAGCTGCTGCGGTCTGCGGTGGCCAACGGGTAATTGTTTTGTGCGCAGCGCCGTCCACGCTCCAGCCGACCCGGCTGTTATTTGAACGAGCAGCACACGCAAGCGCATCTAATATAGACGTCCGGTTGGTGGAAGGCGCTTGGCCCTTGTTCAAAGCCGGTGACCTACCTGGCTATTTCACTTGCCTTCAACAGGCGTTATCGGCCGTCAGTGGCGATCCCGCGATGGTTATTGTCTTGGCGCAAGCTTCGATGGCGGCCGCCGTGCGCCATATCGATCCGTCGGAGCGCCCCCTGACTAGTCCCACAGTCAGCCTGCAAGCCGTACTCAATCATCTTGCAAAACGACAGTCGATACCAATGCCTAACCGTCGTGGCCTCGGCAGTTAGTTGATGTTGCCGCGTTTCGTTCACTGGCGGCAGGTAACTGCCGTCCCTACCGCGACCAAGGCTCGGGATCTTCGCGCTGGCGAAAATCCCGCTCGATGGCGAGGACACTTGGACAAGCTTTTGCCTCAGCCATTAACTGAGGTGATCGGATAGCGCCCGACTGCGGCAGGGAACAGCAAAGGGTGATTTTTTCCAGAAGGGAACTGTTGGACCTTGGGCTGGGGGCATCCCTTTCAAACCATCCAAAGCATGCCGTCAAATATGCCCCCTAATGTGGCAATCCACTGGAAGTGCATGGATCTCCATAGTCTATGAAAAGGCAGAAATGATCAGCTTGACAGCCTGCCCGACGACGCCTAGAGACTCTCAGGGTCGCCGAAAAACATCTGAATCCGCGACCGCAACCAGCGCTCCCCCGGATCATTATCCTGCGACCCGCGCCAGGCCATATGCAGTTCGAAACTGCGCACCGGCAACGGCGGATCTTCAGCCCGCACACCGCCCGCGGCAGTCAGCGCATCGGCTGTGTAATCCGGCACCGTCGCCACGATGTCAGTTCCGGCGAGCAAGGTGCTCAGCCCGTTGAACTGCGGCACGGCGAGTACCACATGCCGTTTGCGCCCGAGCTTTTCCAGTTCTTCATCGATGAAGCCGCTGAGGTCGCCGGCGAACGACACCAGTGCATGGGGGCGAGCGCAGTAATCATCCAGGCTCAACGGCCCCGGCACGGTGTCGGCGCGCAACAGCTTCGGCTGGCTGCGGCGCAGTACCTTGCGCTTGGCGTTGGCCGGCAGGTCGGTTGTGTAGCTGACACCGATGGATATCTCGCCGGATGCCAGCAACCCCGGCATCAGGATGTAGTTGACCCGGCGCACCACCAGCACAATCCCCGGCGATTCGGCACGCAGGCGCTTGAGCAGCATTGGCAGCAAGGCGAACTCGACGTCGTCCGAAAGGCCGATGCGGAACACGGCGGTACTTGTGGCAGGATCGAACTCGGCCGCACGGCTGACGGCGGTTGAAATCGAATCCAGCGCCGGCGAGAGCAGGGCGAAGATCTCGACCGCCCTGGCGGACGGCTCCATGCTGCGGCCGGTACGCACGAACAAAGGGTCATCGAACAGGCCGCGCAGGCGCGAGAGCGCCGCACTGATGGCGGGCTGGCCGAGGAACAGTTTTTCCGCAGCACGGGTCACGCTGCGTTCGTGCATCAATGTTTCGAAAACGATCAACAGGTTCAGGTCGACACGACGCAGGTCATTACGATTCATCTGGAGTCCTGGCAGAGTCAGCAAGCTTGACGTGGGCGGCCATATGAGAACAATGGCCAGCAGGAATATTACGGGGAAAGGCTGGTACTCTGCACCGGGTAATTCAGTTTTTCCTACATAGGCTGCTTCGGTTTCTTACGACATTTGACGATGTTGCCGCCGCTGCGGAATCAATGACAGGCATGTCGACTATTAATAGCCACAGATAGTGTTGGGTTGAAAGCCCAGCTAGAGTTCAAGGCATTAGAGGTTCATTTGGCGAGGTTTGCGATGTCCCGCACGATCCGTTTTCACAAGTTTGGTCCAGCCGAGGTGCTCAAATGCGAAGAGCATGCGACGGCTCTGCCTGCACCGGGCGAAGTGCAGGTGCGCGTCGAAGCGATCGGCATCAGCTGGTATGACACTCTCTGGCGCCAGAACCTGGCCCCGTCCCATGCCCGTCTGCCTTCAGGCCTGGGCCAGGAGATGGCCGGTATCGTCACCGCTGTCGGTGATGGCGTCGATGACCTGGAAGTGGGTGACAAGGTCGCCAGCTTCCCGGCCCAAAGCCCGAACGACTATCCGGTCTACGGTGAGCTGATCGTTCTGCCACGCTCGGCAGTCACCCGTTATCCGGATGTGCTCAGCCCGATTGAAGCCAGCGTGCACTACACGCCGTTGTTGATCGCCTATTTCGCCTATGCCGATCTGGCTCGGGTCAAACCCGGGCAGTTTGCCCTGGTGACCGACGCCAGTCACTGCGCCGGACCTTCGTTCGTACAACTGGGCAAGGCCTTGGGTGTTCGAGTGATCGCCGCGACCAAGACCGAGGAGGAGCGTGAATACCTGCTGTCGCTGGGTGCCGAGAAAGTGATTGTCACCGAGGAAGAAGATCTGCTGATGCGGATCAACAAAATCACTGACAACCGCGGCGTGGACGTGGTATTCGATGGTTTGGGCGGTCCGCAGATGTCGTTGCTGGGCGATGTGCTGGCACCTCGCGGCAGCTTGGTGCTGTACGGCCTGCAAGGTGGCAACCAGACGCCTTTCCCGGCCTGCGCAGCCTTCCAGAAGAACATTCAGTTTTTCGTGCACTGCATCGGCAACTTCACGGGCAAGCCGGAACTGGGCATCACCCAGGACCAGGCCGCACTGCAACGTGCCTTGCGTGACATCAATCAGTTGACCGCCGACCGCGTTCTGCTGCCGCTCAAGACTCGGGTCTTCCCGTTTGCCGAGTTTGTCGAAGCACACCGCTACATGGACGAATGCCCATGTCGCGAACGGGTCGCGCTGCAGGTCGAACCGGCCTGACACTCACCCAACAGCCCTCCCAAGAGTCCGTGCCCGCACGGACTCTTTCGTTTGAGCCCCCCCCTCCCCAAAAAAAAGCCGTCGACCCGCAGGCCGGTCCAGCAACTGAACTGGTTTTTGCCCGTAATCTGTAGCTTCTAATCAGCCACTAAGCCCTGATAATTGAATGATTACTTTCATCTCAAGGAATGAGTCATGGCTGGGTGTCAGGCTGAAACTTTTCAATGTGCGCCGTCGGTGCAAATCTCCAAATTAGTTTGTTGTTGTTTAGTTGCCAAAACCACAGCGACCACTTCCTTCTTTATTTCTTGTATTAAGTGTCTGTGGGACTTTGTCGGACATTTCCTAGGACTTCGCTTTCAATCGGGAAAACCCCTGCCAGCCGGGCACTACAGCCTTACCTCCGTTGTTAAATCGAGGAGGTGTTGCGATCGTTTCAAATGATTTCAAGAAAATTCAAGTGTTAGCATTTGGCAATAAAGTCCATGACTCCATTCGCCCCGACAGTCCAACGGGATTTGCTGTCTGCGCGATGTTGAACTTACGAGTATCAGGTAAATAAAGATGACCAGCATCCATGACCAAGCGATGAACCATGTCTATCAACAAGTGCTGCAGCGATTGCTGGGTTTTTTCTCCCGTGCCGAACGCACTGCATTGCAATTGTTGATTCAGCGTCTGGCGGTAGCGGCGGGGGGCATGGAGCACATTGGCGATTACAAGGTGTTGGCGATCCAGTCCGGGGCCCGTGACAACTGCTACACCCTGGCACTGTTGCGTGCTGCGCAGTTGACCATTGCCACTCGGTCGCCGGCGACATTCCAGTTGCGCATAGCCTCCTTGCGGTTGAACGGGGCAAACTGCGCGGCCGTGGAAAACATGCACCGGACCAACAGCGCATTGTTTGTCTATGACGATCCACGGGTCGAGGTGTTGATGGTCGATGATCGGGAAGTCTTGCCGTTCAACCACCTGACGCCGATCTCCGACGCCGGTCGCGAGTCCAGTCGCCTGAACCTGCTGCTGATCGGCCATCGACGGGAGTGGCGTGGCGGGTTCGACCTGTGGGATGACGGTTATCTGGCCACGGGAGAGTTCTACGGACAAATCGCCCGCTGGGACGCTGGTGTCGACGCCTTGCTCAGCAGTGACACGCCGCGTCAACAGAAGCAGTTCATCGACGGTTTGAAGCGTGCCGCCACCAAGGCAGGGCTCAAGCCTTCGCCCGCAGGCGAGGCCGGTTATGCGGGGTTGTTTGCATTGCTCGATGAACTGGGCAGCGACTGTTATCACGCGTTCTACGCCGATTACGGCCAGGCCCGGTGGCGTCCGCAAGAGCGTTTTGAGACCTGTCGTCGTACGGCCTGCATCGACATTCACGACCTGCTGGTCAGCAACCTGGAAGAGCGCTGGCCATTGCTGACTGAGTTTCTCCGGTTCCAGCCTGACGAACTGTCCGCGCAGATCAGCGACAATGAATTCGTCAGCCCGTCGATCTCGGCGCACGTCAGGGGGTTGCAGGCGTGCTACATGCAAGGCCGCAATTACGAGTCCGGCATTGCGCAATACCTGCAACGCGCCTTGGTGATGATGCGCCGCAAGCGCTTGCCCGAGCGTTTGTGCGAGCAGGCCATCGAGGTCTTCGGTAACCCGGCGACACTGACCGAGCAGCGCGCCCGAGCGGCGGCCGAAGCGCAAAAGAATCTGGGCCTCAGCGAAGCACAACTGGTGTGCCTGCTTTTTTCTCCTTTCATCGAACAAGGTGCGGGGCTTGAGCGTTTCCTGCGTCAGTGCCATCCCGGCATGCTGGTGGCCATGCCCGAGTTGCATCGGGCCATGCAGGGGCATCCGGTCGCCGAACAGATCATGCAATGGATGACTGATGTCAGCGGATTGCCCGTCAGCCTGATCGGCCAGCTCTACCGCATGGAGTGGACGCCCGCAGGCGATGGCGGGGCGGCTGAAGCAAACAAACGGAGGGCCGCGTCGCAAAATACGCTGGGCGATCCTGATGCTGACAGCACGTTGGCGGATGAATGGTCAGCGGGTCACTGAACGTGGGCGGATTTTCAGCCAGAGCGGTTGGCCTTCGCCCATGAAAGGTCCACGAGAAACGGATTTCGCCTATCAGGCGGTTTATCGATACCTGGTCAGCCTGATCAACGAGTCTGAAGGAGATTCGCGCATTCGCCTGCCGTCGCTGCGGCATCTGGCGGAGCGTCTCAATGTGTCGATCTCGACCATTCAGTACGCCTATTCGCTGCTGGAGAAAGAAGGGCGCGTCTAGTCGGTAGCCAAGTCCGGTTACTACGCGTTGCCAGTGTCCTCAATCAACCTGCAGGACAGCGGCAGCGATCTGCTGGAAGCGGTCTACGTCAATGCCAGGCGTCCGGGGATGCTGGTCTTGAGCGCCGATGAACCGGCGTTGCTGCAGCCGCTCGACAGCCCTTTGTTGTTGCTGGAGCGGGAGTTGCTGCGCCAGTATCCCCGACAGCCGCAGTCGCCTTCGCAACCCTGTGGCGAACTCGAACTGCGCACCGCCCTGGCAGCACGCTACACCACGTCTCCGATGCGTTACTGGCACGCCGATGATGTCTACATCGGCGCCGACCTGCGTGGCGTACTGGAAATCCTGATCGCCGTGCTGGGCTTGAAAGACGCCACGGTGGTGGTCGAATCGCCGTGCGACTGGACGATCCTGCGTTTGCTTCAAGCTGCCTGCGTGCGGGTGATCGAGCTGCCTGTGCAGGCCGATGGCTGCCTGGATCCGGAACGGCTCAACATGCTGCTGGATACCGAGCCGGTAAGGCTGGTGATGCTTTCATCGGCCCTGAACATGCCCCGCGGCAGCCAGGCGCCTGACGAAAACAGGCAGGCCATTGCCCGGCTGTTGGCCGCGCATGACAGTTGGGTGCTGGAGAACGACTGTTATGGCGAACTTGGATTCGACCTGGGTGGCGTGCGCTTTCGCGACTTGCTGGACCCTGAACGGCTGATGGTGTTTTCCACGTTCGAGAAAATCATCGGGCCTGAAGCGCCCTATGGTTATCTGCTTTCAAGGCATTTGAGCGCGGAACTGCAACGGCACTTTCTGCTGCGCTCCTTCCGTCTCTCGCCGATTCGCCAGAAAGCCATCGCCCGTTTGTACAGCAGCGGTCGCATCGACCAACACCTGCTGGTGCTGCGCCGGCTACTCAAGGAGCGCAAGAGTCAAATGACCCTGTTGTTGCAGGAGCGATTGGGGGATGCCTTGCATTTCGTCGAGCCAGAAGGTGGTGCAACGATCTGGGTGCGCTCGTTGCGTCGGGTCAATGTCCGTCGTGTGTTCCAGCGCCTGCTGGCCCACCAGGTGGTCATCGCGCCGGGTGAACTGTTCAGCCTCCAGGGTCTGCACGGACAGCATTTGCGCTTGAGTCATACCTTCGGTGGCGATCACAATCTGGCTGTCGCACTGGGCTTGTTGGGGGATGCGCTGCGTCTGGAATCGATCGAGTGAGTGAGACAAAAAATAACACCCTCGACTCTGTTGGATCGATCCCATCGCCTTGCGGTCAAACTGCCAGTAAACTGCGGCCCAATTCCTGAACCACTCTATTCCAGAGGTTTTGCATGACACTCAGTCCTTTTGCGGGTAAACCGGCACCGGCACAATTGTTGGTCGACATCCCGCGACTGGTAACGGCCTATTACACCGGCCAGCCTGATGCTGCGATTTCGACCCAGCGCGTTGCCTTTGGCACGTCCGGGCACCGGGGCAGCTCGTTCGACTTGAGTTTCAACGAATGGCACGTGCTGGCGATCAGTCAGGCAATTTGCCTGTACCGCGAAGCTCAAGGCATCGATGGCCCGCTGTTTGTCGGCATCGACACCCACGCGCTGTCCACGCCGGCCGGCGCCAGCGCCCTCGAAGTATTGGCGGCCAACGGCGTGACCGTGATGATTGCCGCTGGCGACGAGTACACACCGACACCGGCCATTTCCCATGCGATTCTCTGCTACAACCGCGGTCGCACCAGCGGCCTCGCCGACGGCATTGTCATCACGCCGTCCCACAACCCGCCGCAAAGCGGTGGCTACAAGTACAACCCAACCAACGGTGGTCCGGCCGATACCCACATCACCAAGTGGATCGAAGCCAAGGCCAACGAACTGCTGGCCAACAAGCTCGCAGGCGTCAAGCGCATCAGCTACGAGCAGGCACTGAAGGCCAGCACCACCCATCGTCACGATTACCTCAACACCTATGTCGCCGACCTGATCAACGTGATCGACTTCGACGCCATCCGCGATGCCAAGTTGCGCCTGGGTGTCGATCCGTTGGGTGGAGCGGGGGTGCGCTACTGGTCGGCGATTGCCGAGCATTACCGCCTGGACCTGGACGTGGTGAACAAAGAGGTCGACCCGACCTTCCGCTTCATGACCGTCGACTGGGACGGCCAGATCCGCATGGACCCATCGTCCAGCCACGCCATGCAAGGCCTGATCGGCCTGAAACAACGCTTCGACGTGGCGTTTGCCTGCGATCCGGACCACGACCGCCATGGCATCGTCACGCCGTCCGGTGGATTGCTGGCACCGAACAACTACCTCGCCGTTGCCATCGACTACCTGTTCCAGAACCGTCCGCAATGGCGCGCCGATGCCGCCGTGGGTAAAACCGTGGTCAGCAGCGGCTTGATCGATCGCGTGGCCAAGCGCCTGGGTCGTCGCCTGTACGAAGTGCCGGTCGGTTTCAAATGGTTCGCCGATGGCCTGTTCGATGGATCCCTCGGTTTCGGCGGCGAAGAAAGCGCTGGTGCCTCGTTCCTGCGCAAGGACGGCGGCGTCTGGAGTACTGACAAGGACGGTTTGATTCCGGCCCTGCTGGCCGCCGAGATGACCGCGCGCACCGGCCGCGACCCGAGCCAGGCGTATCGCGCCTTGACCGACGAACTGGGGGAGCCGTTCTCGGTGCGGGTCGACGCCAAGGCCAATCCGGAGCAGAAAGCGCTGTTGAGCAAGTTGTCGCCGCAACAGGTCACCTCGACCCAATTGGCCGGCGAGCCGATCCAGAGCATCCTCAGCCACGCACCGGGCAATGACCAGGCCATCGGCGGCCTCAAGGTCATGACCGAGAACGGCTGGTTCGCGGCGCGTCCGTCGGGCACGGAAGACATCTACAAGATCTACGCCGAAAGCTTTGTCAGCGACGACCACCTCAAGCAACTGGTGGCCGAGGCGCAAACGCTGGTCGATGGTGCCATTTCCGCGAAGTAAACACACAACCCTGTGGGAGCGGGCTTGGTCCGGGCGGCGTTCCGACGAAGGCGGTATCAGCTTCAACATCAATGTTGACTGAAACACCGCTTTCGCGAGCAAGCCCGCTCCCACAAAGGGCTCGCTACAGCAACTAAAAAAGGGGTGACCAATACGGTCGCCCCTTTTTTTTGGATTGCACTCAGAAGATCAAGCCAGGTCCACCAGAACGATCTCGCTGTCCTCAATGGCCGTCACCCGCAGCACATGCTCATTGGCAACCGCGACACCATCTCGAGCTTGTGCACGCAAGCCATTGACTTCAATGACCCCGGTGGCCGGCACCAGGTACGCACGACGGCCCTTGTCCAGCGGATATTCGGCAGACTCGCCGGCCTTCAGGTTGGCCGCTACCAGCCGGGCATCGGCGCGGATGCGCAGGCTCTGATCGTCGCCTTCCTTGCCGCTGGCCAGGGTGACGAAACCTTCGCGGTTGCCTTTCGGGAACGGCTTGGCGCCCCAGGACGGCGCCAGGCCGGACTCGTTCGGGATGATCCAGATCTGGAAAATCCTGGTCGGTGTCGCTTCCAGGTTGTATTCGCTGTGGGCGATCCCGGTGCCGGCACTCATGACCTGGACGTCACCGGCTTCGGTGCGGCCCTTGTTGCCAAGGTTGTCCTGGTGGGTAATGGCGCCTTCGCGGACATAGGTGATGATTTCCATGTCGCGGTGCGGGTGTTGCGGGAAACCGGTGCCCGGGGCGATCACGTCGTCGTTCCAGACCCGCAGGTTGCCCCAGTTCATGCGCTTGGGATCGTAGTACTCAGCGAACGAAAAATGGTGGTGAGCATCCAACCAGCCGTGGTGAGCGCCGCCGAGCGAGTTGAAAGGTCTGAGTTCAAGCATGATCGTCTCCAGAAAAGGTTCGTCATGGGGCCAGGTGCCAGAGCCACGAAGCGAGACCGGTGAGTGATGACGGCCATCATCCAATAGGCAACAATCGATAAAAAGCGTAAAAAATGCAGCATTCCCATCGAATGGATTGATATAAAACGAACTCGAAAGTTTCTCATCCAGCTTTCACTTCATCGCATAAGCCAATGAGTCATAAGCAATTCACTAGAACTCAAGGGCAAATGCAGACACCATAGCGCTCAACAGCCTCACACCCTGGAGTCAGTCCGCGTGCCGCAACACACCCCCGATCTTCCGCCTGAACTTCGCCCCCTGGCCGAGATGCCGCTGATCAAGCGATTGCTCGCCCGATTCTTCGGCTACAGCCTGACCCGCCTGCACGCACAGCATCGTGCGTCGTGGTTGCATGGCCAGGCCGACGGTTTTCGCAGCGGTCACAGCGCCGGGGTCGATTACGGCTACAAGGAAGGCAAGCTCGAAGGGCTGGAGGAGGGTCGGCAGGTCCTGCTGATCCGCGACTCGCGCTGCACTGAACACCGACCGCCGAATGTCGATGACCTGCTGTTCGACGATTGGCGCCTGCCATTGAGCGCCGAGTTGAAGAAGCGCATGAAGGCCGATGTCGCCCGGTTGTTGCCGGCCCATGCCCAACCCAGCGCCGCACAGTGGAAAATGATCTTCAGCGACACCCCGTCCACCTCGGTGATCGCGGGTGCCGGTGCAGGCAAATCCACCACCCTGGTGCTGCGTATCTTGCTGTTGACCCATTACCTGGGCTTCGAACTGAGTTCGATGACGGTGGTGACCTTCACCCGTGAGTCGCGCAAGGACTTCATCAACAAGCTGATCGAACTGTTTGCGCTCTGGGGCCGCGCGATCAGTTTCAAGGAGGCGCGGGATCTGGTGCGCACCTTTCACTCGCGGATCCTGCCGATGGTGCGCAGCCTTCCGGGTTTCGAGCGCCTGCAGGCTTTTGAGAACCTCAGCCTGCGGGCTGCACAGGGTGATGAGGAGGTCGACAGCAATCCGTTCGATCTGCGCATCAACGACGCTCAACGTCAGCAGCTCAACGCCTGCTATCACCGACTGCACAGTGACGATGAGCGCTTTCGCGAGCTGATCAAGCCATTGTCCCGGCATGCCCTGCAACTCAAGGAGCTGGAGCGCGATCACCCGGATGTGCAGAAACGCATGGGCGTTACCGAGCTGGCGGCCAAACGCGATGAAGAACTGTGCGACGCCATCGAGGACCTGTGGTTTCGCGCCGGTGCCTGGCCCATCGAGGGCATCGAACCGAATCGCCAGGCGTTCGATATCAATGGCTCGACATTCCATTGCCACGGCTACATCCCGTCCCTGGATGCCTGGGTGGTGCTGGGGTTCGATTCTCGGGAAAACCCGCAGGTCACGCGACCGAACGCCAAGCTGACGGTGCGTGCAGAGTGGGCAGTAAAGCGCACCCTGTTTCAAGCTTTCTGTCGTAAGCCTTTGATATGGCTAGATAGTTACGAATCATCAAAACGTGTCCTGGCCTCGCTCGCCGGCGATGCCAGCGCCGGGCCTGGCTTCGATTACAAGGTCAAGGGCGAGCTCGCTTCCGCGCCGCTGCTCGATTGCTTTGTCGCCGCCGCCGGGTTCATCGAAAACCTCGGGCTGGACGTGCCGGGCGCGGTAGGCCAGATGAGTTTCGCCAAGGACGATCCCGATCGGTTCTTCTTCGAAGCCTTGAGTCTGTACTGGCGGGCACTGGAAGATCACTTGTTGGATCAGAAGCCGCCGATCATGACCTACAACCGGATGTTCGCCCTGTTCAGCGAACATTCGCCGGAGAACCTCAAGCTGCTCAGCGATGAGTTGCTGCGGCCGCTGTCACACCTGATGATCGACGAATTCCAGGATGTCTCGCCGCAGATCGTCTCCTGGATCAGGGCCAGCCTGGCAGAGATCCGCAGTCGCGGGCCGGCCATGCACGTCGGGCGCGGCGCCCAGCGTTCCTCGCTGCTGTGTGTGGGCGATGACTGGCAGTCCATCTATGGGTGGCGCGGCAGTTCGCCGACCTACTTCATGGAATTCAACAAGGAGTTCCCGTCGCCGAGCACCACCAAGGTCATGCTCAGCGACAACTACCGCAGCCACCAGCACATCATCGATGCCGCCGAGCACATCGTGCGCGCAGCACCGGCGATTGCCGGGAAGAAAGCCAAGGCCAGCGGTGAGCCCAAGGCATTGCTGCCGGTGAACGTCCTCGATCGAGATGACCAGGGCATGGCCCAGCGCCTGATGGAGCATTACCGAAAGGGCGATTCGATCTTGATGCTCTATAGAAAAAGTAGCGATAAGTTATTGATAGAAGAGCATATTCAGTCTGTAGTTAATGTTGATTCGAGCTTGCCGTATGAAGCTCGCAGGCTCAAGCAACTGACGTATCACAGTGCCAAGGGCCTCCAGGCCGATGCGGTGTTTTTGCTGGGCGACTGCCAGCACCTGACCAGTTCACCTTACAAGAATCAGGTTTACCGGATGGCGGGCCTGGGTAAGGCCGGTGACAGTGAGGCCTACGACAACGCCCAGAAGGACGAGATCCTGCGGCTGGCCTACGTGGGTATTACCCGCGCCGTCAGCCATTGCTACTGGTACGTCGAAGCCCAAGACACTCAGGCTGCGAACATGCCCAAGGCCTCCGACCGGATCGGCAAGGGCAAGGCGTTCTTTGTCGACCATCGTGGAAGCCAAATCACCGTCTGACTTCTGAATCGAGACTTTGTAGGAGCGAGCTTGCTCGCGATGGTCGTTAACGATAACGCGTATTTACTGGTTAAACGCGGCGCTCTTGAGTCCATCGCGAGCAAGCTCGCTCCTACAGGGAACAGCGCTCAACAAAAAGCCCACTTTAAGTGGGCTTTTTAATAACTGAGCCTTCAGGCATAACTCCTGAGGGCTTGTGGTGGTACGAAGGTTTCAAGCTCATCCTCCACCGCTTCGATTATTCGCTCTACATCCGCGGCATTCATGACGGTGGCGCACGGAATACCGGCAATGGCGATCATGGTCTCGCCAGTGGCACGATCAAAAAGACGGGCAATCATGCTGCCCGGGGCGTCCATGCTCGCCTCGAAACCCATGGGATGAAAATGCCAGCGCATCAGCTGGCAGGCGTTTGGAAACGTGACCTTACTGAACCCTCTATTCATGTGTAACCCGCCTTCATTTTCGAGCGCTTCCTTTAGCTCATGGTAGGAGGGAAGAACCTTCATTGGTTCAACCAGTGACAGTGTTTAAAAGTAGCAGCCGGATGTGAAAATAATGTGGAGTTTTCAGGCCGTTTGGCGATTGCCGCCATTTTTTTGATTCAGCTCACGCTTATCGGCAACTTGCGCGCACCTGCCCTCATCGGTTTAGTCGTTGAAGACAAAGCCGAAGTTGGGCAAGCTCGGTGTTTTCCCGTCGAGATGTTCAATGCACGCCGATGATGATGGCCCGCTGCAAACCCAGGCCACGGGCGCGACGGTCATGCGCTATCACTTGCGCTGGAAGCACCGGGACCTGGATGGCGTCATGGCGCTCTATCACCCTGAAGTCCAGTACAACGACTTTTTCCAGAACCGGGTCATGGGCCTGGCCGAGTTGCGCGAGTACGTGCGCAGCAGCATGCCCCGGGATCCGGATGAAGCGCTGGAGCATTCCGACCGTATTCGACTGGACGGCAATACCGCGTTCATTCAGTACCGCATCACCTTGCGCGGCGGTGAAAGGTTGGTGTCGTTTCGCGCCAGCGAAGCGATCACCGTCAAGGACGGGCTGATCTGGCGGGTCAATGAATATGCGTCATTGGTGCACGAACAACCCGGCAGCAAAACGTCCGGCAACCAGCGCCCGGCGGTCAGCCGGCTCGGCCTGTCGCCGCGCCAATTGAGCTTCATGGCCGATGACCTGCAGCAGTATTTCCAGGGTCAACAGCCTTATCTGGACCCGGAGCTCGATCTGCAACGAGTGGCGAAGGAGTGTGGCTACAGCCGCAACCAGATTTCCTACCTGTTGAACCAGGTGCTGGGCCAGAGCTTCTACCGCTACGTCAACCAGGCACGCCTGCAACATTTGCTTGCAGCGCTGGATGCCGCCACACCGCCACTGCGCATCGATGAGCTGGCCTTCGCTGCCGGATTCAATTCGCTGTCGGCGTTCTACAGCTGTTTCCGCCAGCACACCGGTCAGTCCCCCAAGGCCTACGTCAAACAAATTTCTTTGCGTGCACGCGCGCAAGACAGCGCCTGAGCCCACGCACTAGGATCGACGCCATCGAAGTTTGAGTGGCGGAGTCTTGCATGCCGGCGTGGCGCACTATCAGTTTGTGGATGGACCAGCTCGACGAGCCGCTATTGGCGCGTCCGGCACTGGAGCGGGACCTGGATGTCGACGTGGCGATCATCGGCGCGGGCTACACCGGGCTCTGGACCGCGTACTACCTTAAACAGCACAAACCTGACCTGAACATCGCCATCGTCGAAGCGCAAACTGCCGGTTTCGGCGCGTCGGGGCGCAATGGCGGCTGGCTGATGGGCAATTTGCTGGGCGAAGATCGCCTGTTGGCCGGTCTGTCGGCCGAAGAGCGCCGCGCCTCCTACGCTTTGTTGCACAGCATTCCGGATGAAGTGAAGATTGTCCTCGAACGTGAGGGGATCGACTGCGATTACCGTAAAGGCGGAGTGCTGTATTGCGCCGCGCGCTATCCGGAGCAGGAGGCCAGCCTGCGTCACTACCTGGACGATCTCCACCGCCAGGGCCTCAACGACAGCCACTATCGCTGGCTGACCCCGGAGCAACTGGCGCAACAGATTCGCGTCGCCAAACCCTACGGCGGCATCTACGCGCCGCACGTGGCGACCATCCACCCGGCCAGACTGGTACGGGGGCTGGCCCGGGTGGTGGAGCGCCTGGGCGTCAGAATCTACGAAAACAGCCCGGTCACCCATTGGCAGTCCGGCGGCCTGCGCACGGCGAATGCGTCGGTGCGCAGTCGCTGGGTGGTGCCGGCGGTAGAAGGCTATTCCGTCACGTTGCCGCCATTGGGGCGTTATCAGATGCCGGTGCAGAGCCTGATCGTCGCGACCGAGCCCTTGTCGGCGGCCACCTGGGACGAAATCGGCCTGAGCCGCGGCCAAGCGTTCAGTGAAGCCAGTCGCCAGGTCACCTACGGTCAGCGCACCGCTGACAACCGATTGATCTTCGGCGCCCGGGGCGGCTACCAGTTCGCCGGCAAGCTGCGCCACGACTTCGACCTGACCACTGACGAAATACAGCTGCGGCGCTATCTGTTCGGCGAACTGTTCCCGCAGTTGAAGAACGTGCAGATCACCCATTCCTGGGGCGGCAACCTGGGCATGTCCCGGCATTTCCAGCCGCACATGCTTTGCGACCGGGCCAACGGCATTGCCCTGTCGGGCGGCTATGGCGGGGAGGGTGTTGGCGCCAGCAACCTGGGGGGCCGCACGCTGGCCGACCTGATCCTGGGGCGCGATACCGAACTGGTGCGCCAGCCGTGGGTCATCCCGCAGCGCGGCCTCGACGCACTGCGGGCCTGGGAGCCGGAGCCGATCCGCTGGCTCGGCTACAACGCGATCATCCGCAGCTTTGTCCATGAGGACCAGACCCTGGCCAACCCGGCCACTGCGCCCTGGCGGCGCAAGCTGGCCAGCGGGGTGGCCGGTTTCATGGAAGGTTTCATGCACTAAACGGCGCGCTCTTCATCTACAGGCTACATCGACAGGTATTCCCATGAGCATCACGCAATTCAAGAACACCGCAACCCTGAAACTGGACGAATCCAATCCGGTCGCCGTGCCCCTGGGTAGCCTAGTGGCCGTGGCGTCGACCACCAGCGTCGAACGCGACGACGGCGTCGAGACCGGCGTCTGGGAATGCACCCCGGGGCGCTGGCGCCGGCAGATCGTCGCCCAGGAATTCTGTCACTTCATCCAGGGCCGCTGCACCTTCACCCCGGACGGCGGTGAGCCGCTGCACATAGAAGCCGGCGACGCACTGATGTTGCCGGCCAACAGCCTCGGTATCTGGGACATCCAGGAAACCGTGCGCAAGACCTACGTTCTGATTTTTTGAATTTTCAATTCTTTGAAATTTGAAAGCTGATCCTTTGATTGCCTGCCAACAAAAAAAACCTACAGGAATCGACTTATGCTCCGAAAGACTCTGACTCTGGCCCCGCTGATGCTGGCTGCATCGATCAGTCAGGCCGCCGAAACCGTCAAGATCTACAACTGGTCGGATTACATCGCGCCAGACACCACGAAAAACTTCCAGAAAGAAACCGGCATCGGCTTCACCTACGACGTCTACGACAGCAACGAGACCCTTGATGGCAAGCTGATGACCGGCAAGTCCGGCTACGACGTGGTGTTCCCGTCCAACCACTTCATGGCCCGGCAGATTGAAGGCGGCGCGCTGAAGAAACTCGACAAGAGTCAGCTGCCGAACTGGAAGAACCTCAACCCGGTGTTGCTCAAGGCGTTGCAGACCAACGATCCGGGCAACGAGCACGGCTTCCCGTACCTGTGGGGCAGCACCGGCATCGGCTACAACATTGCCAAGGTCAAGGCCGTGCTGGGGGACAACGCCCCGGTGGATTCCTGGGACCTGATCTTCAAGCCCGAGAACATGCAGAAGTTACAGAAATGCGGCGTGGCCATTCTCGACAACGGCCCCGAACTACTGCCGGCCGCGTTGAACTACCTTGGGTTGCCGCCTCACAGCAAGAACCCGGAAGACTACAAGAAGGCTGAAGCCCTGCTGCTGAAAGTGCGGCCGTATGTCAGCTATTTCCACTCGTCCAAGTACACCAGCGACCTGGCCAACGGTGATATCTGTGTCGCGGTCGGTTTCTCCGGTGACATCCTGCAGGCGGAAAACCGCGCCAGGGAAGCCAACAACGGCATCGACATCGGCTATTCGATTCCCAAGGAAGGCGCCGCGATCTGGTTCGATATGGTCGCGATGCCGGCCGACGCTCCGGACGAAAAAGCCGGTTACGCCTTCATGAACTACCTGCTGCGCCCGGACGTCATGGCCAGCGTCAGCAACTACGTGCATTACGCCAATGGCAACGAGACGGCCGACAGCCTGATCGACCCGGCGATCAAGAACGACACCAAGGTTTACCCAAGCCCGGAAATGATGGGCAAGCTGTTTGCCCTGCAAGCCATGCCGCTGAATATCGACCGGATACGCACGCGAGTGTGGAACAAGATTCGCACCGGCAGCTGAAGACTTGCTCAGGCGATCGGGACAGGACGTCCCGTTGCCACCGTCATCAGCCGACCGGCTCGGCTGCGCAACTCATCTGGCCTGAGCCGGGTATCTGGAAAAACACGTCATCGTCGATTTGCCAGAAGCTGTAGCTGCCTTTGTAATCCTTGCCCGTGTACTGGGTTCCGGAATTGTTCGGCACCTGGTTCAGCGTCACCGAGGTGTTGGCCCATTTCAGGAACACCACGCCCGGTTCGACCGTAAAGAAGGTGGCGGCAATCAATGAGTTAAACCCTGCGCAACGATAAGCCAACGGGCCTTCCGTGAGCCTGCTTGGGTCCTTGGTTCTGGCAATGGCCGAACCCTGGCGCAGTTGAAACGCCCGCTCGGCATAACTTCGCACGACGCACGCCTTGGCTTGAGTCCCGCCACCACACTGGTTACGGGACTCAAGCCAGAACCGCTGATCGATCTCGACTTTATTCGGGCGCGGCACTGAATGTTCGTCGGTGAGCGCCAGGAGATAAAGACGATCGAGTTCCAGGTCCATGCGCGCCAGTTGAGCGTCGTGACAGATAAGCTTTTCGGCGGATGCCTGGGGCGTGGCGCAATCGAAACTGGTTTTGTACGTTGGCAAGGGCTTTGGCTTGGCCTTTTTGGCGGCGTCACACACGCTCGCCGTCACGCATGCGCTGACGGCGAGCACAGAGGCCAGAAGTGGCATGACCATTTTCATTTCGGCGTCACCTGAGTCTTTGCGTGATGCCCGTATTGCAACGCCTGTGTCGAAGCGTTGCACAGTCATTCGGTCGCACGGGGTCTATCGAGTGTAAAGCAGTGCTCGAAACCTGCCACATCGTGCCAGGAGAAACGTCAGTCTTCTTCTTCGCGAATCGTCGCCACTTCATCGGCCCTGACTTTCACCATCGCACCGGAAATGTCCTCAAACTCAAAGAAGCCGTCCTTGGTTTTGGTTTTCGGTATGTCTTTGGTCAGGTATTGAGTGCCGTTCTGCAGCGTCACCACCGTTGGCGTCGAGCAACCGGCCAGCGCCAGCAGGGCCGCTGCAGCCAGGGGCAAGCCCAATGTCTTGATGTCCATGATCACCTCCCGTTCGTTTAAAGCAGCGCCATCAGCCCGAGGCTGTCACTGCACCTGTATGGCGGTTGGTGCCGCCAGGGGGCAGAAAGTTCTACTGTCCGAGGAAAATTCCGTACAGCGCCGCCATTTATCCTTTTCCGATTGCGCCACGCGGCGTGGAACTGGTATCTGTATGCATAACCAGTACCTCTCGCTATGGCCCATTTCCCAGTGACCGCAAATCCCCTCGACGATCCGTTCTATTACTTGAACAACTTCATGCAAGTGCTTGATTGGCTTGAGCAACGCTTTGCCGATGTGCTGAGCGTCGACGAGCAGCGTTTCATTAATCAGTTTAAGCGGTTGCCCCGTGAATCGCAGGCACTGCTGGTCAGAATGGTCATGCGCAAGGGCGTTCATTTCAGGGCGAGCAAACTGCACTACGACGAAATCGGCGATACCGGCAGCGCCGTCGGGCCGCTGCTGGCACTTGGCTGGGTCGATGAGCAAATGCCGTTGGCGGTCGAAGCGCTGTTCGAGGTGCTGCTCAAGGGTGAAATCCTCCAGGCCTTTGGCCCGGTCATCGATCAGCCCAATGGCAAGAAAGCCGATTGGTTGCCGGCGCTGTGCGAACAGTTTCCCCAGGTGCAAAGCTTCAACGATTGGTGCCCGAGTCTGGACGAGCGCCTGTTCAGCCTGACCATCATGCAATTGTGCGACCGCCTGCGCCTGATGTTTTTCGGCAACCTGTATCAGGACTGGTCGGAGTTCGTGTTGGCCGACCTCGGTATCTACACCTACGAAAAAGTCGAATTCAGCGCCGAGTCCCGTGGCTTGCGCAGCCGCGAAGACGTGAATGCCTGCGTCCTCCTGCACACGTACCAGCAACAATTCGAGGCCGGTGAAGCGCTGGAGGAGGTGGCCGAACGGATCAAGGGCCTGGCGCTGGATAATCCGTGGTTGCAACGCCGGCGCGGCAAGCTGCTGTTCCAGATGGCCCAGTACTGCGAACGCATCGCGGATTTCTCCATGGCCCTGAACCTGTACCGCGAATGCGTTTATCCGGGCGCGCGGGCACGGCTCATTCGCGTGCTGGAACGCAGCGGTCAGTTTGAGCAGGCCATGGGCCTGGCCGAGCAGGCCGAACAGGCACCGGAAAGCGCCGCCGAACACCAGCAGTTGCTGCGCGTGCTGCCACGCCTGCGGCGCAAGCTCGGCGGGCCGCCCATCAAGCGGGCTGCGCCGCGGGAAATGCAGCGCCTTGACCTGCAATTGCCCAGGACAGACCCGGCGTTATCGGTGGAGTTCTACGTTCAGGCGCATCTGGCGCAAGAGTCGGCGCCGGTGCACTACGTGGAAAACAGCCTGGTCAATTCATTGTTTGGCCTGCTGTGCTGGCCAGCGATTTTCGCGCCGTTGCCGGGTGCGTTTTTTCACCCGTTCCAGCGCGGGCCGGTGGATCTGCTCAGCGAAGACTTCCAGGTCCGCCGGGCCGAACTGTTTCAGGCGTGCCTGGCCGAACTCGACGACGGGCGCTACCGGCAGACCATCCGCGAACGTTATGCCGCCAAGTGGGGCGTGCAGTCGCCGTTCGTGTTCTGGAGCGTACTCAGCGAAGAGTTGCTGGAGCAGGCCCTCGATTGCCTCCCGGCCGAGCACCTCAAGCACTGGTTCAACCGTCTCTTGCTGGACATCAAGGCCAATCGCGCCGGCATGCCGGACCTGATCCAGTTCTGGCCGCAGCAAAAGACCTACCGCATGATCGAAGTCAAAGGCCCGGGCGATCGCCTGCAGGACAACCAGTTGCGCTGGCTGGAGTTCTGCCATGAACACCAGATGCCCATCGCCGTGTGCTATGTGCAATGGGCGGAGCAGGGCGATTGAGCTACAGCATTGCGGTGCGGGCGCTGTGCGAGTTCACCGCCAAGGTCGGCGACCTCGATCTGCGTTTCACTCCGTCACCGACTGCGCTGGAAGGTATCGTCGGTCACCGCACCGTGGCCTCGCGGCGCAGCGAGGGCTACCAAAGCGAAGTTGCCCTCGAGGGCCAGTATCAGACCTTGACGGTCAAGGGCAGGGCGGATGGCTATGACCCCGGGCAAAACTGTCTGGAGGAGGTCAAGACCTACCGCGGCGACTTGAGCAAACAACCGGCCAACCACCGTCAATTGCATTGGGCCCAGGTGAAAATCTACGGCTGGTTGAAGTGCCGGAAACTGGATCTGCCGCAGATCAATCTGGCTCTGGTGTACTTCGACATTGTCAGCGAAAAGGAAACCTGCCTGGTCGAGCCTTTCGACGCCACCGAGCTGCAACAATTCTTCGAACAGCATTGCGCGCGGTTCCTGCAATGGGCCGAACAGGAAGTCGCCCATCGAGAAGGGCGCAATCTGGCCGCCCAGGGCCTGGCCTTTCCCCATGCCGGTTTTCGACCGGGGCAGCGCCACCTGGCCGAGTCGGTGTTCAAGGCCGTCAGCACGGGGCGCTGCCTGATGGCCCAGGCGCCCACGGGCATCGGCAAGACCCTGGGCACCTTGTTCCCCATGCTCAAGGCCCTGGCGCCACAGCAACTGGACAAGGTGTTCTTCCTCACGGCGAAAACCCCGGGACGCAAACTGGCCCTGGACGCCGCGCAAGTGATTCTTGCCAGCACCGATGCGCCACCGTTGCGGGTGCTGGAGATGATCGCCCGGGACAAGGCCTGCGAACACCCGGACAAAGCCTGCCACGGCGAGTCCTGTCCGCTGGCCCGGGGTTTCTACGATCGACTGCCCGCCGCACGGCAGGCGGCCAGCCAATTGAGCCTGTTGAACCAGAGCGCCTTGCGCGAGGTTGCCCTGGCGCACGATGTCTGCCCGTATTACCTGAGCCAGGAAATGGCGCGTTGGGCCGACGTGGTGGTTGCCGACTACAACTATTACTTCGATTTCAGCGCGCTGCTGTTCGGCCTGGCCCAGGCCAACAACTGGAAGGTCGCGGTGCTGGTCGACGAAGCCCACAACCTGGTGGAACGTGGCCGGCAGATGTACAGCGCCAGCCTCGATCAGGCGACCCTCAATGGCGTGCGCAAAACCGCGCCCGACGTGCTGAAAAAACCGCTGCAGCGGGTCAATCGCGAGTGGAATGCCCTGCATAACGCGCAAAACGGCGCCTATCAGGCCTATGACAAGGCGCCGGAAAAGCTGCTTCAGGCACTGTCATCGTGCAGCGCCCGCATCGGTGACTACCTCAACGATCACCCTCAAGGGCTGGACAGTGCACTGCAGGGGTTTTACTTCGACATGCTGCACTTTTGCCGGGTCGCCGAACTGTTCAATGAGCAGTTCCTGTTCGACATCAGCAAGCGCGACCTCGAGCGCCAGCGCAACCTCTCGCAACTGTGCCTGCGCAATGTGGTCCCCGCCGGGTTCATCCGCCCGCGCCTGACTGCCGCACGCAGCACGGTGCTGTTTTCCGCGACCCTCAGCCCCCGGCACTATTACGCCGATTTACTGGGTACGCCGGCGGACACGGTGTGCATCGACGTCGAGTCGCCGTTTCACGCCGATCAACTGCAAGTGCACATCGTCGACCAGATCTCCACCCGGTTCGTGCATCGAAAGGAGTCTCTGGAACCGATCGTGGACTTGATCGCCAGACAGTTCTGCGAGCGCCCCGGCAATTACCTGGCATTTTTCAGCAGCTTCGAATACTTGCAGCAGGTGGCGCAGTTGCTGGCCGAGAAACATCCGCACATCAGTCTGTGGTCGCAATCCCGAGGCATGGGCGAAGCGCAGCGCCAGCAGTTTCTCGATCAGTTCCACGCCGACGGCCAAGGGGTCGGCTTTGCGGTGCTGGGAGGGGCCTTTGGTGAAGGCATCGATTTGCCCGGTGCCAGGTTGATCGGCGCATTTATCGCTACGTTGGGGCTGGCGCAGCTCAATCCGGTGAACGAGCAACTGAAACGGCGCATGGCCGCCATTTTCGGTGCCGGTTATGACTACACCTATCTTTATCCCGGTGTGCAGAAAGTGGTGCAGGCCGCTGGGCGGGTGATCCGTACGCAACAGGATCAAGGGGTGGTGATGTTGATCGACGATCGTTTTGGCGAGAGCAAGGTCAAACAGTTGCTGCCGCGTTGGTGGGCCATGGCAGGCAATTATTCGTAGCATCACAGCATCGGGTTATCGCCTTGTGGGAGCGAGCTTGCCCGCTCCCACAGGGATCTTCGTTGTTGCTGAGGGGGGATCAGGCCTTGAGATGGCGCAAGCTGCGCTCCATCCGCGCAATGCCTTCTTCCAGCAGCGACCGTGGGCAGCCGAAGTTCAGGCGTACGAACTGCTTGCAGTCATCGCCGAAGTCCAGGCCGGCGCTCAAACCGACTTTGGCCTGCTCCAGGAAGAACTGCTGCGGGTCGTCCAGCCCCAGTGCCGTGCAGTCGAGCCATGCCAGGTAAGTGCTTTGCGGCCGGTTCATGGTGATGCCCGGCAGGCGGGTACGCACGGCCTCGGCCAGGAAGTCGCGGTTGCCTTGCAGGTAGACCTTCAGCTCGGCCAGCCATGGCGCGGCTTCGCTGTAGGCGACGCGGGTGGCTTCCATGCCCAGCGGATTGACGCTGTCGACCATGCCGCAACGGGCGTGGTTGACCTTCTCGCGCAGGTGGCGGTCCTGGATGATCATGAACGAGGTCTTCAGGCCGGCGATGTTGTAGGCCTTGCTCGCCGACATCAGCGTGATGGTGCGCTGGGCGACTTGCGGGCTCAGGGTCGCCATCGGAGTGTGCGTGCGGCCGTCGAAGCACAATTCGGCGTGGATCTCGTCGGAAATGATCCAGGCACCGTGCTCAAGGCAAATGTCGGCAATGGCTTGCAGCTCTGCGCGGGGGAAGGCCTTGCCCAGCGGGTTGTGCGGGTTGCTCAGCAGCAGTGCGCCGCCACCTTGCAGCGACTGGCTCAGGGTATCCAGCGGCGTGGTGTAGGTGCCGTCGGCTTGCGCATCGAAATTCAGTTCGACCTTGTTCAGGCCCCAATGCCCGGGCGCATGGCGCAGCGGCGGGTAGTTCGGCACCTGCACAACGACATTCTGTGGCGCCTGCACCAGTGCCTTCAGTGCCATGTTGAAACCGGACTCGACGCCCGGCAGGAAAATCAGCTCCTGGGGCTCGACGCGCCAGGCGTATTTGTTCCAGAGGTCGGCAACGATCGCCTCGCGCAGGTCATCTTGGGCCACGCTGTAGCCGACCATCGGGTGTTCCAGTCGCTTTTGCAGGGCCTGGATGATCACCGGCGGCGCGGCGAAATCCATGTCGGCGACCCACATCGGCAACACGTCGGCGGGGTAGCGGCTCCACTTGGTACTGCCGGTGTGGTGGCGGTCGAACACCTGATCAAAATCGAAAGTCATGCGTAGTCTCATGAAAGCTGGGTTGGAATGCTGACCATGATAAACGCCAAGCCCTGTGGGAGCGAGCTTGCTCGCGAAGAGGCCGGCAGATCCAGCATGAGTGTTGGCTGACACTACGCCTTCGCGAGCAAGTCGGATCGCCGCACCGCCGCTCCCACAGGTTTTTTGTGTGCTGCAGGATTGGAGCCGACGGTCGGCTGTCATGGTGAATTCGACAGCATTGACTACAGTTTGTAGTGTCGGCAGCCAGACTGCCGCTACCGTGGTTGTTCAAAAAAACCCGGCCATGTACCGGGTTCCACCTGATCAGGAGTGCACGATGGACCTCAGCCGTCGTCAGTTCTTCAAGGTCGCCGGTATCGGCCTTGCAGGCTCTAGCCTGGGCGCGTTGGGCATGGCCCCGACGACAGCCTTTGCCGAACAGGTGCGTCATTTCAAGCTCGCCCACACCCATGAAACCCGCAACACCTGCCCGTATTGCTCGGTCGGTTGCGGCTTGATCATGTACAGCCAGGGCGATGCGGCGAAGAATGTCGCGCAAAACATCATCCACATCGAAGGTGACGCCGACCACCCGGTCAACCGCGGGACCCTTTGCCCCAAAGGCGCAGGCCTGCTGGACTTCATTCACAGTCCCAGTCGTCTCCAGTACCCGCAGGTGCGCAAGCCTGGCACCAAGGAGTGGATACGAATCTCCTGGGATGAAGCGCTCGATCGCATCGCCGACTTGATGAAGGCCGACCGCGACGCCAACTTCATCGAGAAGAACGCCCAGGGGCAAACGGTGAACCGCTGGCTGACCACCGGTTTTCTCGCGGCGTCGGCCTCGTCCAACGAATCGGGTTATATCACCCATAAGGTGATTCGCAGTCTCGGCATGCTGGGGTTCGATAACCAGGCACGTGTCTGACATGGCCCGACGGTGGCAAGTCTTGCCCCGACGTATGGCCGTGGTGCCATGACCAACCACTGGACCGATATCGCCAACGCGAATCTGGTTCTGGTGATGGGCGGCAACGCAGCAGAAGCGCACCCGTGCGGTTTCAAATGGGTGACGGAAGCCAAGGCGCACAACAAGGCGCGGCTGATCGTGATCGACCCGCGATTCACCCGAACCGCCTCGGTGGCCGACTATTACGCCCCGATCCGCACCGGCACCGACATTGCCTTCATGGGCGGGCTGATCAATTACCTGCTGACCGAAGACAAGATCCAGCACGAGTACGTGCGGGCCTATACGGACGTGTCGTTCATCGTCAAGGCCAGTTACGGTTTCGAGGACGGGTTGTTCAGCGGTTACGACGCGAGCAAGCGCATCTACACCGACAAGTCCGGCTGGGGCTATGAAATCGGCGAGGACGGTTTCGCCAAAGTCGACCCGACCTTGCAGGACCCACGCTGCGTCTACCAATTGATGAAACAGCATTACAGCCGCTACACCCTGGAGCTGGCCAGTCAGGTCTGCGGCATGCCCACAGACGCGATGCAGAAAATCTGGGAAGAGATCGCCACCTGCTCGCAACCGGGCAAAACCATGACGATTCTCTACGCCCTGGGCTGGACCCAGCATTCGACCGGCTCGCAGATGATCCGCAGCGCGGCCATGGTGCAACTGCTGCTGGGCAACGTCGGCATGCCGGGCGGGGGCGTCAATGCCCTGCGCGGGCACTCCAACATCCAGGGCCTGACCGACCTGGGATTGCTGTCCAACCTGTTGCCCGGTTACCTGACTCTGCCGTCCGAAGCCGAACAGGATTACAACGCCTACATTGCCAAGCGCGCACTCAAGCCGCTGCGTCCCGGGCAGATGTCTTACTGGCAGAACTACGGCAAGTTCCACGTCAGCCTGATGAAAGCCTGGTACGGCGCCAATGCCACCGTCGAGAATCACTGGGGTTACGACTGGCTGCCCAAGCTGGACATTCCCGGCTACGACATCCTGAAAATGTTCGACATGATGGGCAAGGGCGAGGTCAATGGCTACATGTGCCAGGGCTTCAACCCGATCGCCGCCTTGCCGGACAAAAACCGGGTGATGAAGGCGCTGGCCAAACTCAAGTGGCTGGTGGTGATGGACCCACTGGCTACCGAAACCTCGGAGTTCTGGCGCAACGTCGGGCCTTACAACGACGTGGAAACGGCCAACATCCAGACCGAGGTCATCCGCCTGCCCACCACCTGCTTCGCCGAAGAAAACGGTTCGCTGGTCAACAGCGGCCGCTGGCTGCAATGGCACTGGAAGGGTGCCGATGGCCCGGGGCTGGCGCGCACCGACGTGAAAATCATGGCCGAGCTGTTCTTGCGCCTGCGCAAGCGTTACCAGGCCAACGGCGGTGCCTGGGCCGAGCCGATCCTCAAGCTCGACTGGCCCTACAAAATACCGGATGACCCGACGCCGGAAGAGCTGGCCCGGGAATTCAACGGCTACGCCGTCGCCGATGTCACCGACGCCTCGGGCGCGGTGGTCAAGGCCGGTCAGCAGCTGTCCGGCTTCGCCCAGCTCAAGGACGATGGCAGCACGGCGTCCGGTTGCTGGATCTTCTGCGGCAGCTGGACCGAGCAGGGCAACCTGATGGCCCGGCGTGACAACAGCGATCCTTTCGGCATGAAGCAGAACCTGGGCTGGGCCTGGGCCTGGCCGATGAACCGACGGATCCTCTATAACCGCGCCTCGTGCGACCCAAAAGGCAAACCATGGGACGCGAACAAACGGCTGGTGTGGTGGAACGGCAAGGTCTGGACCGGCACCGACGTGCCCGACTACAAAGCCGATGCACCGCCGGAAGCCGGAATGAACCCGTTCATCATGAACCCCGAAGGGGTGGCGCGTTTCTTCGCCCTCGACAAGATGAACGAAGGGCCGTTCCCGGAACACTATGAGCCGTTCGAGACGCCCATCGGTATCAACCCGATGCACCCCAACAACAAGCAGGCGACCAGCAACCCGGCCGGGCGGATCTTCGATTCAGTCTGGGAAACCCTCGGGCAGGCCAAGGACTTCCCGTATGCGGCGACCAGCTACCGACTGACCGAACACTTCCACTTCTGGACCAAGCATTGCCCGATCAACGCCGTTACCCAACCCGAACAATTCGTCGAAATCGGCGAGGTGCTGGCCAAGGAGAAGGGCATTGCTGCCGGTGACCGAGTAAGGGTCAGTTCCAAGCGCGGGCATATCGAAGCGGTGGCGGTGGTGACCAAGCGGATTCGTCCGCTGCAGGTCAACAATCAGGTAGTTCACCAGATCGGTATTCCCTTGCACTGGGGCTTCACCGGCGCCACCCGTCACGGCTACCTGACCAACACCCTGGTGCCGTTCCTCGGCGATGGCAACACCCAGACCCCGGAATCCAAGTCATTCCTGGTCAACGTGGAGAAAGTCTAAATGGCCAGCCAAGACATCATTGCCCGCTCGGCCACCACCACCCCCGCGCCGTCGATACGCGGAGTGGAGGAAGTCGCCAAGCTGATCGACACCACCAAATGCATCGGCTGCAAGGCCTGCCAGGTCGCCTGCTCGGAATGGAACGAGTTGCGTGACGAGGTCGGCCATAACCATGGCACCTACGACAATCCTCAGGATCTCACCGCAGAAACCTGGACGCTGATGCGCTTCACCGAGCATGAAACCGACGCCGGCAACCTCGAATGGCTGATCCGCAAGGACGGCTGTATGCATTGCGCCGAACCCGGCTGCCTGGCGGCATGCCCCAGCCCGGGGGCGATCATCAAGCACGCCAATGGCATCGTCGATTTCGATCAGGACCATTGCATCGGTTGCGGCTATTGCATCACCGGGTGTCCGTTCAACATTCCACGGATCTCGCAAAAGGATCACAAGGCCTACAAATGCACCTTGTGCTCGGACCGGGTGGCGGTAGGCCTGGAACCGGCCTGCGTGAAAACCTGCCCGACCGGCGCCATCGTGTTCGGCTCCAAGGACGACATGAAGGAACATGCCGCCGAGCGCATCGTCGACCTCAAGAGCCGGGGCTTTGAAAACGCCGGCCTGTACGACCCCGAAGGCGTTGGCGGCACTCACGTGATGTACGTGTTGCACCACGCCGATACGCCAAGGCTGTACGCCGGCTTGCCCGATCACCCGGCGATCAGCCCGTTGGTGGGACTGTGGAAAGGCATCAGCAAACCCTTGGCGCTGCTGGCCATGGGCGCGGCGGTGCTGGCCGGGTTCTTCCACTACGTGCGCGTCGGCCCGCAAATCGTCGAAGAGGATGAACATCCGGAGCCGCCGGACACCGCTGTGCATGAAGTCGATCCGTCGGTGCATACCTTCGATCCCCGTGGGGAGGGCAGGCCATGAGCAACAAGACGATCCTGCGCTACACCAGCAACCAGCGCACCAATCACTGGCTGGTGGCGATTCTGTTCCTCATGGCCGGGCTGTCCGGGCTGGCGCTGTTCCACCCGGCACTGTTCTGGCTGAGCAACCTGTTCGGCGGCGGGCCGTGGACACGCATCCTGCACCCGTTCATGGGCGTGCTGATGTTCGTGCTGTTCCTCGGCCTGGTGCTGCGCTTCTGGCGCGCCAACTACTTCATCGCCAATGATCGCCTGTGGCTCAAGCGCATTGATCGGGTCATGAAGAATGAAGAAGAGGGCGTGCCGCCCATCGGCAAATACAACCCCGGGCAGAAGCTGCTGTTCTGGACTTTACTGCTGTGCATGCTGGTGCTGTTATTCAGCGGTCTGGTGATCTGGCGTGCGTACTTCAGCGAGTATTTCGGCATCACCACGATACGCTGGGCGATGTTGCTGCATGCGTTGGCCGCATTCGTGCTGATCCTGAGCATCATCGTGCACATCTATGCCGGCATCTGGATCAAGGGCTCGGTCAGCGCCATGTTGCACGGCAGGGTCAGCCGCGACTGGGCCAGGAAACACCACGAACTCTGGTATCGCCAAGTGGCTCAAGATGAGACCCGCGACGAAGCGCCTGAGCGACCGATCACTAAAAAGGGCTGACTTTTGCCAACCATCCTTGAACCCGGAGAAATCGAAGCGGCGGCCAGTTCGCCGCCGTTTCTGTACATGACGCCGCCTAATCTGTTCAGCCTGCGCGCGCAGCGCCTGGAAACCCTGGCCGAGGGGCACCCGCTGGCCGACTACTTGCGTCTGATCGCCGGGTTGTGCCGGGTGCAACAACAGGTGCTGGACGACCCGCCGTCAAGCGAACCTCTTGACCGACAACGCATCGAGTTGTGCCAGCAACACGGTTTGCCGCCGTTCGCGGCCGACAGCCTGGCGCGCGAAGACGATTGGCAGCTTTACCTCGATGCCTTGTTGCAGCGCTATAGCGCACCGTCACAATCTGCCGTGGCCGATGCCGTGGAAACCTTGCGCCTGGCCGGTACCGGGCAACGCCGCGCCTGGGCAGTGGCACTGGTCAGCGGCCAGTATTCACTGGTGCCGGCAGCGCTGGTGCCGTTTCTCGGTGCGGCGCTGCAAACTGCCTGGAGCCACTGGCTGTTGAGTACACCGAACCTCGCGCTGACCGCCGGCGACAGCCTCAGCCAGTGCCCGGCCTGTGGCTCGCCGGCGATGGCCGGGGTGATCCGCCATCGCGGCAAGCACAATGGCTTGCGTTATCTGGTCTGCTCGCTGTGTGCCTGCGAGTGGCATGTGGTGCGGGTCAAGTGCGTGTATTGCGAGCAGAGCAAGGGCCTGGAATACCTCAGCCTTGAAGATGATCGGCATGCCGCCAACCAGGCGCCGTTGCGCGCCGAAGTCTGCCCCGGTTGTAACAGTTATCTGAAGTTGCTCTATCTGGAGAACGATGCGGACGCCGAAGCGTTGTCGGCCGACCTGTCCAGCCTGGTGCTCGACATGCGCCTGGCCCAGGACGGTTATCAGCGTTTGGCACCCAATCTGTTGCTGGCGCCGGGAGACGAGTAACCGCAGCGTCTACACTCTGGCGCGACGGTCATTCGTTTTCAGGAGCGCCAGATGTCTGCACGCAGTGCCAGCCAACCCCTGCGTCTACCTTCCATCGACAGTCTGTTGCGTCACCCGGCGTGCCAGCCGTTGGCCGAGCGCTATGGACGCGACGCCTTGCTGGGCGCCTTGCGGCAATTGCTGGATGAATTGCGCGAAGGGGTACAGCAAGGTTTGCTCGAACCTGCAGAAGTCAGCGCCGACGTGCTGGCGGGCAGGGTCGGCGAGCGATTGGCCATCCAGCATCGCAGCCAGGTGCGTCGGGTGTTCAACCTTACCGGTACGGTCTTGCACACCAACCTCGGCCGGGCGCTGTTGCCCGAAGAAGCGATCGAGGCGGTGCAAATGGCCGCGCGCTATCCGCTCAACCTGGAATTCGACCTGCGTAGCGGCAAGCGCGGAGACCGCGACGACCTGATCGAAGGCTTGATCCGCGAACTCACCGGCGCCGAAGCGGTGACCGTGGTCAACAACAATGCCGCAGCAGTCCTCTTGACTCTCAACAGCCTGGGTGCGCGCAAGGAAGGGATTATTTCCCGGGGCGAACTGATTGAAATCGGCGGCGCCTTCCGCATTCCCGACATCATGGCCCGCGCCGGGGTGAAGCTGGTTGAGGTCGGCACCACCAACCGCACCCATGCCCGCGACTACGAGGCTGCCATCGGCCCGCGCAGCGGCTTGATCATGCGCGTGCATGCGAGCAACTACAGCATCCAAGGCTTCACCACGAGCGTGCCGACTGCCGAACTGGCGCAACTGGCCCACCAGCACGGCTTGCCGCTGCTCGAAGACCTCGGCAGCGGCAGTCTGCTGGACTTGACCCGCTGGGGTTTGCCGGCAGAGCCGACTGTGCGTCAGGCGCTGCTGGATGGCGCGGACATCGTCACCTTCAGTGGCGACAAACTGCTCGGCGGACCACAGGCCGGGTTGATTGTCGGGCGCAAGGATTTGATCGCCAGGATCAAGAAAAACCCGCTCAAGCGTGCGCTGCGGGTCGACAAAATGACCCTGGCCGCCCTGGAAGCAGTGCTGGGTCTGTACCGCAACCCGGACCGACTGGCCGAGCGCTTGCCGAGCCTGCGCCTGCTGACCCGGCCACAGGCCGATATCCTCGCCCAGGCCGAGCGTTTGCGGCCAGCGCTGGCCCAGGTGCTGGGTGATGGCTGGAGCGTCAGTGCCATGCCGGCACTGGGCATGATCGGCAGCGGCAGCCAACCGGTGGCACGGCTGGCCAGTGCAGCGCTGTGTCTGCGCCCGTTGACGTCCAAACGCTTGCGCGGGCGCACCCTGTTGACGCTGGAAGAAGCCTTTCGCGCCTTGCCGATTGCGGTCCTCGGGCGCATCGACGATGACGCCTTGTGGCTGGACCTGCGGCAACTGGACGACGAACCGGCATGGCTGGCGCAGCTTGATCAATTACAGGTGGAGGGCCGGGCAGGGTGATTGTCGGCACCGCAGGGCACATCGACCATGGCAAGACGGCGCTGCTCCAGGCGCTGACCGGGCAGGCGGGTGACCGACGCCGCGAAGAGCGGGAGCGCGGCATGACCATCGACCTCGGCTACCTGTATGCCGCGCTGGAGACGGATGCGCAGCTGACCGGTTTCATCGACGTTCCCGGCCATGAGCGCTTCACCCACAACATGCTGGCCGGGGCGCAGGGCATCGATCTGGTGTTGCTGGTGGTGGCCGCCGATGACGGGGTGATGCCACAAACCCGCGAGCACCTGGCGATTGTCCAGTTGCTGGGTATCCCTCGGGCACTGGTAGCGATAAGCAAGTGCGACCGGGTCGACAGCGCACGGGTGCAGGACGTGCGCGAGCAAGTCCGCACCTTGCTGGCGCCCGGACCCTATGCCGAAGCACCGTTGATTGCGCTGTCGAGCGTGACCGGCGAGGGCATCGAAACCTTGCGCCAAGAATTGCTGCAAGCCCAGCGTGAAGTTCAGCAACGCAGTACCCAAGGTGGTTTTCGCCTGGCGATTGACCGGGCCTTCAGCGTCGCCGGGGCCGGTATCGTGGTGACCGGCACGGCGCTGTCCGGTCAGGTCGCGGTGGGCGATACCCTGCTGTTGGGGCCACAAGGCAAACCGGTGCGCATTCGCGGCCTGCACGCGCAAAACCAGGCCGCCGACCACGCTTTTGCCGGCCAGCGCGTGGCGTTGAACCTGAGTGCCGAACGGCTGGCCCTGGAACACATTCATCGGGGCCACTGGTTGCTGGCCGAGGGCTTGTACGCGCCTACCCAGCGCCTGGACATCGACATGCAGTTACTGGCCGGCGAACCCCGGGCCTTCGAACACTTTCAACCGGTGCATGTGCACCTCGGCACCCAGGACGTGACCGGGCGCGTCGCCCTGCTGGAAGGCACCAGCCTGGCGCCCGGTGGACGGATGTTTGCGCAACTGCTGCTCAACACAGCGGTGCATGCGGTGAAGGGCGACCCGCTGATCCTGCGCGACCAGAGTGCTCAACGTACGCTGGGTGGCGGCCGGGTGCTCGATCCGTTTGCACCCACCCGGCAACGCCGCAGCCCCGAACGTCTGGCGCAACTGGGTGCGCTGGCGAACAGTGTCGGGCTGGAAGATGTTTTGCCGGCGTTGCTGGCCCATAGCGACACCGGGCTCGATCCGCAGCGCCTGGAGCGGCAGTTCAACCGACCACGCAACAGCTGGGTGTTGCCCGCTGACGTGCGCCTGATCGATACCCGGCAGGGCCCATTGCTGTTCAGTGCAAGTCGCTGGGAAGCCTTGAAAGCGCCTTTAGTGGATCAACTCGCGCGTTTCCATGAACTCGAACCGGATCAAATGGGCCCGGATCGGGATCGCCTGCGTCGATTCACCGGCAGCACGCTGGAACGCCCGACATTCATCAGCCTGCTCGATGAATTGCTGGCCAGCGGCGACATTGCCAGCAGCGGCCCGTGGTTGCACCTGCCCGGGCATCAGGTGCGCTTGAGCGAAGAGGACGAAGCCTTGTGGCTACAATTGCAGCCGCTGTTCGACGCGGCGCAGATCAATCCGCCCTGGGTGCGCAACCTGGGGCATGACGAAACAACCGTCCGCGCATTGCTACGCAAAATGGCGCGCCTGGGCTTGATGCATCAAGTGGTGCGCGACCTGTTTTACACCGACAGCATGATTCGCCGATTGGCGGCTATGCTGTTGCAACTGGCAGACGTCAACCCGGTGATTCAGGTGGCGGCGTTTCGAGATGCGGTGGGCCTGGGTCGCAAGCGCAGCATCCAGATACTGGAGTACTTCGACCGTATCGGCCTGACCCGGCGCTTTGGAGATCGTCGGCAGATACGCCTGGACAGTGCGTTGGCTCAGCGCACAGAGACATGATTCTGAGGCATGATTTAGAGGTATGAATTCAAGGAAGGCAATCGCGCCCGGTGGCGCGGCCGGGCTTCAAACCCGGTTGGGGACGGCATCCGTTCCCGGGCAGGTTCGACTCCGGCTGCCTTCCGCCAATCAACCCCAAACCTTCTGACTCAACCCCATCCCCTGTGGGAGCGAGCCTGCTCGCGATGGCAGTTGGTCGAAGCAACACATTCGTCCACTTTTTACACGAGGTTGTGAAATGGGTCGTCAGAGATTGCGCTGCGCTTCCATCCGATCATGAAGGACCCTGATGATCGCAATTCCGTACGCAGTGATTCGAAAATAGATCATGTGCCGCTCCACACTGCAGCGCCGATAACCAGGACGGATAGTGTCGCAGGCCGGCGCCTTTTTCGGGCGCTCGGCCAATTGCGCAAATGCTGAGGTAAGGATGTCAATGTAGCGATTGGCCTGATCCAGGCCCCACTGGCGAGCGGTATAACTCCAGATTGCCTCAAGGTCACCCTCTGCGGCAGGCGTTAGACGATACTCAGCCATGCGCGGTTAACATTCTCTGTTTGAATGCAGCTGGATCGAATGGGCGAGGTTTTCCGCTGGATTCACCTTCCCGAAGGGCGGCACGGATCGTTTCGAGTTCAGCGCTGCGCTCCTGTTCACGACGGATCAGATCGCGAATATATTCGCTGTCGTTGGTGTAATGGCCCGCTTCTATCTGCGCTTTGATCCAGTTGTCCTGCTGGTCAGTCACAGTGATGGTTTTTCGTACGGTTCCCATGATTGGGCCTCCACGGAGATGGTCGACTGCGTGCAAACTATCATACTATTGGTGCGGTATCGAGCAATCGAGCCTCTATTGCGATCCATCTAATCCCAACAGAAATTGCAGCTTTGCGGCAAGTCCGAATCATTGCCGAATGCTTTCCTCAGAACCCCAGCGGGTACTGAATCACTAAATATATCCGGTCTATGTCATCACCCGCCTGCGCCTCGTTGGCCCGGTGCGAAACGTGCGACACCTGCACCGACAAGTCCCTCGCCTCACCCGTTTGGACGATGTACTTCAAATCAATGTCCCGCTCCCAGTGCTTGCCCCCATCACCTTGTTGCGGCACGAAGGTGCCGGTCGCCGGGTCGAACGGGTTGTAAGCCCCGCCTTGTGGCGCATGGGTGCCGTCGATCTGGTCGCCAGTGACGTAACGGATCATGAACTTCAGGCCGGGTACCCCGAAGGCAGTCAGGTCCAGGTCGTAGCGAACCTGCCAGGAGCGTTCGCGGGCGCCGTTGAAGTCGGCGTACTTGATCGAGTTGGCGAGGTAGATGGAATCGCCACCGACGAAATCGAACGGTGTATCACCGTTGATTTTCTGATAAGCCAGTGTGAAACCATGGGCGCCCAGCGTGTATCTGCCGGACAGGCTGTACGCGGTGTTGTCGATGGCGCCGGCCAGCGCCTGGCCGGTGTCCCGGGTGTGATAGAGGTTGGTGTCGAGGAACACCTCGGCCTGCTTGAAGTGCAGGTTGCCGTAGTACTGATGCCAGGTGTCGGTCAGCTCCGAGGTATACAGCGCACCGCCAACCGGGCTTTGGGTAAACAGATCGGCGCCGACAAACGAAATGCCGCCGGCCTCGGTATTGGCGCCATAACCGAAAAAGTTGCCCTTGCCTGAAGCACTGTCCTGATTCTTGAATGCCGTGAAGTGACCGGCCTGCAGGTTCATGCCGTCGATTTCGCGGCTGTTGAGCAGAAAACCGCTGGCGTACTCCGGTTGCAGGCGTTTGTCCGCAGTGTCGAATACCGGGGATTCGACCTCCATTTCGCTAAACGTCAGGGTGGTCTTCGATGCCTTGAGCTTGATCGCGCCCCCACCGCTGGAGTAGTTGCTTTCGCTACGACCGTCACTGCCCACCGGCAGCAATCCGGTCCCGGAATGGCCCTTGCCACCGTCGAGTTTCAATCCCACAAAAGCATGGGCATCGAGGCCGAAGCCGACCGTGCCCGGTGTAAAGCCGGATTCAAAAGCGCTGATGAAACCTTGAGCCCATTCGGCCTTGTAGCTCTTGCCGGTCGGCGAGGGGGATCGATAGTCGCTGTTCAGATAGAAGTTTCGGCTGAGCACGCCAAGCGTTGCTCCCTCGAAAAACCCTTGCGGGGCTTGTGCTGACTCCTCGGCCAGTGCGTGGTTGGCCAACAGGCAGAAGCAAAGGGCAATGGTCGCCCTGGAGTCTTGCGGGGAAAGGATTATCAATGGCTCACCACAGGGGCAGGGTTTTGCCAGGTACTGCCTTTTCAATGGCCATGACACTGTCCTTACGGGGGTAAGTGAGGTGGTCATGGTTGCGTAGATCGGCGCGGGAATATTGAATCGGTGTGCTGTGTTTGATGCCGGGTGCGCAAAGTGGTTTGACCTCAATCCGGCTGTCCATCGGCCCGGTCCTGCACGCGGCCGGCTATCCATTATTCTGGTAATGATGCAAGCGCTAACGGACGAAGAGGGGACGCAATCATGTCTGCACAGGATCGCGAACTGCTGGACCAGGTACTGACCGCTCATGGCGGCCTGGTGCGCTGGAACAGTTTCAATAAGGTCTGCGCCACGATCGTCACCGGCGGCTCGCTCTGGGGCATGAAAGGGTTGACCCAGGACAGCGCGCCACGCCAGATGAGCGTGTGGCTGCATGAACAAAGAGCCTCGGTGAAACCCTTCGGCTCACCGGAGCAATTCACGGCCTATACGCCGAACCGAATCGCTATCGAGAATACCGCGGGCAAGGTGATTGCCGAGCGCCAGGCACCCCGGGCATCCTTCAAGGGCCATGGGGAACACACGGCCTGGGATCCGTTGCACCGGGCCTACTTCAACGGCTATGCGATGTGGTCCTACCTGACCATGCCCTTCCTGTTCACCTTGCCGGGCGTCACCTGCGAGGAAATCGAGCCCCTGCAAGAGGGCGCCGAGCTCTGGCGGCATTTGCGGGTGCACTTCCCCGACAGCATCGCAACCCACAGCGCCATCCAGGACTTCTACTTCGGCGATGACTTTCTGCTGCGCCGCCACGACTACAACGTCGATGTGAGTGGCGGCATGCCCGCTGCCCAACTGGTTTATGACTACGTCCAGGCCGACGGATTGCGCATGCCAGGCAAGCGGCGAGCCTATCGGCGCAAGGCCGATGGGCAGGTCAACAAGGAAGCGTTGCTGGTGTCGATCGACTTGAGTGAGATCCATTACTCGTAGCGAAAGTCGTGTTTTGGCGTACACCGGCGGGAGCCGATATACCCTGTGGGAGCGAGCTTGCTCGCGATGAGGCCGGCATATCCAGCATTGATGTTACCTGACACACCGCCTTCGCGAGCAGGCTCGCTCCCACGGGGCTCTGGGTTTTCCATGTCGCCAAAAATCAAATGAGCCTGTTCATCTGGTTTTCACCACCGCCGGTGGAGTCCAGTCGCCGTCGAGAGCATCGGCTTGCGGCCAGTAGGCGCGGATATACAGCGAAAATTCGGCGCCTTTGGGCGAGGGCAGCCAGTTGCTTTCCTTATCCTTGCCCGGTGATTCGCTTTGCACATAAATAGTCAGCGAGCCGTCAGGATTGGTTTGCAGGGATTTGTTCTTGGTACCGATGGAGTAACGCTTGAGCTCGTTCGGCGAGAAGAAGTGCTGTTCGTTGTACAGCGTCAGCGACCAGAACCCTTTGACCGGCGGCAGCTTGCCTTTGGCGAACGTGACGCTGTAACCGTACTGACCGTTGAGGCGCAGGCGGTTCTCATCCAGGTCCTGGTAGAAGTATTTGGTCTCTTTCTGCTGATTGACGAATATGTTCGAGCGCGCGACGGCGGTACGGGTGAAATAGTCAGTGCCGAACGCTGCGCCGTTGCTTACGGTGCTCCAGTGATTGGGCAATTGCAGGCCGTAGTTGCGGAACTGCAACAGCGGGTCGATCACTTCTTTATCGGCCTTTTTCGCCTCGTCGATCATCGCGGCGCGCAGTTGCGGGTCGGCCTTGGCGACGGCCGCGAGGGCGGCCATTTGCGCATAGCGGGCTTCTTCGCCCGGCAATGGCTTGGCGTCCTTGAGCAGGGCCGGCAGTTCATCGAAGAACTTCTCCGGTACCACCCATTTGGTTTCGGCATTGCCTTCAGAAGCCTGGGCCGGGAATTTCGGCTGCCTGGCCCAGTTGCGCTTCTTCATCTTGCCGTCGTATTGCGACAGCGGGTACATGTCGATGCCCGACAATGCCGGCTGCACGGCCTGGCGGTCGGCGGCGGTGTCGTCCTGGAACACCCGGGGGATCACGAACCCGGTGTTCGTGCGCGAGCGGTACACCCGTTTGATGCCGGGCGGCACCTTGCCGTTCCAGTCCGGGCCGACCAACAGGTAGAAACCTGGCTGGGTGTTATACATTTTGCCCAGTTCGGCGAAGCTGTCGGAACGCAGGTCGACCACCTGATACACCCAGAAGCGGCCGTCGAAGTCCGGCACTTGCAGCACCACCGGTTCAAGGTCCAGGGCGATGCTGCCGGCGCCGTACACCACGTCCTGGTTCGGGCAGGCCACCAGGCGTTCGGCCGGATCGATGTAGTCGCTGAGCATCGACAGCCGATTGATCGGGGCCACGGGTACGATTCCGCCCATCAAGCCGGGTTCCGGCAGGTCCTTGAAGGCCTGGCGACGATTGAAGATGTTGGCCATCGGCCAGGCCCAGAAATACGCCTCGCGCGCCATCATGCGTACGTACGGCTCGGTTACTTTGGTACCGGCGACAGGGCCTGAGACAGTGCTGGCGACCGGAGCGGCGACAGTGGCTTGCGCTGCGTAAACCGGAGTACCCGACAGGACTGCGGCTGTGAGCGTACTGGCGAAAGTCAAGGCGAAGAGGGCATGGCGCCGGGGCAAACGATTCATGAAGCGTCCTTACTTGTTGGCAGTCACCTGATGCAGGTGAGTCGCTCTCAAGATAGCTCATCTTTACCCCGGTGCTGTTCAACGCAGGCGCGAAGACGTCAGATCGCCCTCAAAGATGATCGGCATCGATCACCGCCTTGGCGAACGCCTGCGGATCTTCTTGCGGCAGGTTGTGGCCGATGCCGCCGCGGATCAGCCGGAACTGGTATTTGCCGGTAAAGCGCTTGGCATAGTCTTCAGGCGCCGGGTGCGGTGCGCCGTTGGCATCGCCTTCAAGGGTGATAGTCGGCACGCTGATGGACGGCACCGTGGCCAGTTTCTGCTCCAGCGCTTCGTATCGGCTCTCGCCCTGGACCAGACCCAGGCGCCAGCGGTAATTGAACACGGTGATGTCGACATGGTCGGGGTTGTCCAGCGCCTTGGCACTGCGGTCGAAGGTGGCGTCATCGAAGGCCCATTTCGGCGAAGCCAGTTGCCAGATCAATTTGGCGAAGTCGTGGGTGTTCTTCTCGTAACCGGCGCGACCACGGTCAGTGGCGAAGTAGAACTGATACCACCACTGCAATTCCGCCTTCGGTCGCAGCGGGTTCTTGCCGGCGGCCTGGTTGCCGATCAGATAGCCGCTGACCGAGACCAGCGCCTTGACCCGCTCCGGCCACAGCGCCGAGACAATGTCGGCCGAACGCGCACCCCAGTCATAGCCACCGAGCACCGCTTGCTTGATCTTCAGGGCATCCATGAAGTCGATGACATCACTGGCCAGTGCAGCCGGTTGGCCATTGCGCAGGGTTTTGTCTGACAGGAAATGCGTATCGCCATAGCCGCGCGCATAGGGCATCAGCACCCGATAACCCTTGGCGGCCAGCAACGGCGCAACTTCGTCATAGCTGTGAATGTCATACGGCCAGCCGTGCAGCAGGATCACCACCGGCCCGTTGGCCGGGCCTGTTTCAGCGTACGCCACGTCCAGCAGCCCGGCGTTGACATGCTTGAGCGGGCCGAACGGCGAGGGCGCCACCTGGGTGGTACCGGCAGGGGTTACCGCGGGCTGCGCGGTGACGGCCGTTTGTGCGTGGGCCGCGCCGAGTACGCCGAACAGCGTCAGCGCGAGGATCGAAGGGCCGACCAGGTGGCGGCGTGTCTTGCCGGGGTTGCTGTTGCGCAGTGCCATCTTCATGGGATCTCTCCATTACCAGCCATGGGTCAGGGGTTCCGTCCGAGCCCCTTCAAACCTTGCTTGCATTGAAGCGCGGCAACGTATCTGGCCTGTGTCCAATCGTCGGCCGGATGAAAGTCTGTGTATCGAGGTGTCGTGCTGACACACTGTGATACCAAGTCCCGGGGCCGAGTCGGCAGCAGTCATAAGCTTGGATAGTCGAGCAGTCTGCTGATTGTCGGTGCATCAATCCACTGCATGGGAAAGTCCCCAAAGTGCCAGCAACGGCTTGTCGGTTGACCTCATGGAATGGACAGCCGATGGTGGGTTGAACACTACGCCGCCCGGCCCGGGATTCCACCAGCCGACATCTTTTCGGTACCAGTAACCTTCCGATAAAACGACATAAAACTCTGCCGGAGGATGCTTGTGGTACGGATAGCAAAGTTCGGGCTCCATTACCGCCAACCCCACTGTCAAAGTTGAACATTCAAGCAGTGCGCCCTTGCCGAGAATCAGTGCATGTCGATGCCTTTCTTCAAACGCATCATCGTCCCCTTCTGAAGCGGATCGCTTTATCCAGCGACTACTGGACAGCAGGGTCTCAAGAGCCGATAGCAGAATCTTGAAGTCCCGATCCGTTCGGGGAGCATCCGCCAATGCCCGCGCTACCGTGGGCTCCAGGCAAGCGGGCAGGGAAGTGCCCGAGAACGGAGGCAAGCCGATGTCCAAGCGCGCATTGCTCAAGGCGCGAACACAGATTTGTGTATCCACGCCATCAACACCACTCACTTGAGAATGACGGGCCAGGATTCGCAGGAGTGCCTCGCGCATCACCACGCCCTGTATCAGGAGTTCTTGTTCCGACATCTGTGAAGACGACTGCATGACCGTTTACCTCTTGAACGTACCTGGCAGGTCACTTTGAGAAATGCCTTCTGGTTTTCTGGGCGAAGAGTTCGATTCGCAATGGCCAATGCTGATATCGCGCCGGAAACGATTGGGTTAATTGCGAAGAAATCGTGCTGTTGCACTGACAAAAACGAGGAGAACAACAAGACCGCCCAGAGCGAACGACAAGGTGCTCAGATGGGCGACCGCCCCAATAAACACGGGACCGATCAGAATGCCCGCGTAACCCATCGAGATGACAGCGGGGATGGCTACCGCCTGTGGCATACGTTGCTGGCGGCCTACAGCGGTAAAGAGCACTGGGACAATGTTCGAGCAGCCAGCCCCGACCAGGGCGTAGCCGACCAGGGACGCGGGCCAGCCGTCGATTCCAAGCGACACAATCATGCCCGCGGCTGCGCAAAGCCCGCCAAGCGCGACGACGCGCACGCCGCCCAGTTTGCTGACGATGGCGTCCCCCGTCAGGCGGCCCACCGTCATCGCGGCGGCGAAGGATGCGTAGCCCAAACCGGCGATGCTCGGCTCTAACCCTCGGTTTGAGACAAGGAAGACTGCGCTCCAGTCAAGCATTGCACCTTCGGTGAGGAAGACGATGAAGCAGAGCGTCCCTAAAAGCAGCACGATACCTCTGGGCACCGCGAACAATGGCCCGCCCCGTTCAGCGCCATAAGTCAGCAAAGCAGGCGCAGCCTTGTAAAGCGATCCCAAAACGATAGCAACGATACAGAGCGCCGCAATCAGTGGATCCAGCCCTAAGGTCAATAAAGCGGTCATGGCCCCGGCGCCCACGATGCCTCCGACGCTGTAAAGGCCATGGAAGCCGGACTGAAGTGCCTGCCCGCTGTTTTTCTCGACGATGACGGACTGTATGTTCATGGCGCAATCAAGCATGCCCATACTGGCACCGAAGAGAGTGACAGCGATGACCAAACCAGGCAGCCAGGCCACGGTGCTCAACAGCGCAAGAACGGCACACAAGACAATCGTCGCCCAGATTACGACCGGTCGGCATCCATAGTGTGCAGTGAGATACCCAGCGAAGGGCATGGCCACAATAGATCCACCGCCAAGGCCAAGCAGCAGCAACCCCAGGCCACCATCGTCCAGGCCGGCGCGTGCTTTAACCAAGGGAACCAGAGGTGCCCAGGCGGACATGAGTAAGCCCGCGATGAGGAAGGCAATGCGTGTAGACATCCGCTCGCTGTAGTTAGCCGTAGGTATCAACACCGGCGATGGAGCATTCATAATTCTCGGTAATCCTTATCGATGATGCCAGCCACCGGTTACTCGGCTTGGACAGTTGCGGGTTTCGTATGTTTTACGCGTGCCCGGGTTTCGAAACTCAGCGCCTGCGCTCATACGTTGCTCTATAACTGCTCGGCGCTACGCCAAAGAAGTCACGAAAGCGCATATGGAAGTTGGCGAAACTACAGAAGCCGGTCGCAATCGCGATATCGGTGATCGGTCGATTGCTCTGCAGAATAAGCTGCCGGGCTCGAGTCAAGCGCAGCTCAAGGTAGTAACGCGTAGGCGTTGCGCCCACGAAACGACAGAAGCGACGCTCCAATTGTCGTCGGGAAATGTTCACACATTCAGCCAGCTCGTCGATCGATAGCGGCTCTTCGATATTCTTTTGCATCAGTTCTAAAGCGAGCTTCAGGGTTTGTGGCAAGGTGGGGTCAGAGTCAACGATGACAGTCGAAATCCCGGAGACTTCAGCGGTTTGATCGCAACTGAGTATTTCCTCGACAGCATGGGTCAGCGACACGCCTTGTTTTGCGGTGATGAGCTCCAGCATCATGCGTAACGAGCTGCTGGCGCCGGCGCACGTGATACGGTTTCGATCGATTACGTGCGTTCGACAAGAGACGAGCACCTTGGGGAAGACATCCTCCATCATCGCTCGCCCATCTGGATGGAAGGCACACTCGACACCGTCCATTAACTGAGCTTCCGCCAGAAAATACGCACCATTCCACAAACCGCCCATGGTCGCGCCAAGAGAGGCGACGTTACGTAGCTTGCGCCGTAACAGCGGGTCGCTGATCAGCTTCACTCGCAAACCACCAGCGACAATGAGAACATCGATACGATCCGGTAGTTGGGATAACTCCAGGTCCGCTGAAATTGCGATTCCCAGATCGCTCATCACAAGACGGTTCTTGATGCCGACCGTCAACACCTCAAACGCCGGTGTCTCGCTAATCAGGTTGGCGGTCACCAGCGCATCGATAGCGCCGGTGAACGACATCATCGAGAAATTGTTCAAAAGCACGAAAGCTACACGAGTCACCGCCTGCGGCTTTATTGGTTTCTGCGCCGTATAGGAGTACCCCATGTTCTTGTCTTTAAGCACGCTCTCGAATACGAATGGCATAAGTCCTCTTTGACACCTTTACCAATAGCTACGAAACCGTTGCTCAATCTAGACAGCGTTTTTTGGCGCAGACAGCAACAAATCAAAGAATGACTGGCAGTCATCGCTCTCAGACAGTGCTTCAACACTGTTCTTGATCGCATTGCTTCGCGTGGATCCCAGGCTGTCATCCGCCAGCAAATGATATTTAGCCGTGAGTTCGGCACTCGACATAGGGTTGCCGGGGTCGCCCTTGGCCGTCGCGGTTGGGCTCGTAAGACGCGTGCCGTCTTTCAGGGTAACCGTGACGCGGGAGAGGATTTCCTCAGGGAACCTGGCGGAGAGGTCGGGCGCCTCATGAAGGGTTATCTTCCCGCTGATGTTCAGGATGTCCGGTGCATGAATGGAGTCCCCGGTGACTTCGTCAGGGCCCAGCTTTCCGCGAACGATCAAAGCGGCCAGTGGAAACGCCAGCGCATACTGGGCCTCGTCCGCATTCTTCGGAAAATGCCCCTGCAGGCACACAGACTCGTGGAATGTCTCGACATCGATGGTCTCGATCAACTCAGCAGTGATGACTGGATGTGCTCGCATCAAGTCGGTCATGGCCGTGAGTGCCGGTTGCGCCCAGCGACATACCGGCCACGGTTTGAAATATTGCTCGTCGATCTCCCAACGGGTTCCGATGTCCTGCCAGAAAGTGGAAATCTCCAAAGGTTCAACGGTGGCGGCTGGAGCGCCAGTGACACCGAGCTGTGCCATCAGTAATGCGTTCAGTCCGGCATACGCCCCGGCGCCGTGGGCATCGCGCAACATGCTCGGAAAGCTCACCAGGCGCATCATCGGGCACCTCGGGCCGAAGTATTCCGCGATGCCCAGCGCATGACGGAAAGTCGTTTCATCAAGCTTCAGCAGGCGGGCTCCGGCGCAAACGACCCCGATCCCGGAAAAGGCGCCTGAGGCATGATATTCCGGGGCGGTGGCCATCAATGCCTGGCCCGCCCGCAAGGCAGTCTCGTAACCGATGCACAGTGCACTGAGGAGTTCTTCGCCGCTGATGTCTTTGCCCTGACTGCGGTACGCATCTACCAATGCCACAATGGCCGGGACAACGGTTGCACCCGCATGCCCCTTGGAGGTGAAGTGACCTTCATGTGCATCGAGGCTATCAACGCAGAAACCGCCGGCATACGCGGCGCCCAATGGATGTACGGCTCTGCCGTCGAACCAAAGGCGGCTGGACAGCTTGTTGGCAGAGTAGTGGGTGTCAGCGTAGGTTTTGAGCATCACGCTGGTTTGATTATTGCGAGCTCCGGCGGCCACGCCAATGATGTCGAGCAGGCAAGTTTTGACCAACTCGCGTGTATGCAGGGGTGCGTCCTTATAACTGAAATTCTGGACGAATGAATACAACTGCATTTCAATATTCCCGAGTGATGAACGCCGAAACGGATAAAAAAGTTGCCCTGTGAAGGGCAACCTTTTACGCAGCTTTATAAGAAGGGACTAGTTCTTTGCGGTGGCGGTATTTGCCGCGGCGCGTGCGTCTGCCAGCCAGCTGTCGTATTTCGCGCGATGAGCCGCGATCCATTCTTTGGCGTGCCGGGTAATGTCAGCCGCACTTTTTTCGCCATCGTGCATTTTGAGATTTTGCGCGCTTTCATCGTCGGTAGTGATCTGCATTTCAGACAGGAACTTCACGGCAGCCGGATTTTTCTCGGCAAACTCTTTGTTGATTACCGCTTTGACACTGTCTACCGCGAAACCAAGGTTTTTACCATTAAAGGTAGTGTTGACATCGTTTTTGCCACCTGGAAGATCCGTACGCGGCACGGTCAGCCAGACAACATCTTTGCCTTCGACCAGAACACCGGAGATCCACTGAGGCACCCAGGTGTAATAGAGAATCGGCTTACCTTGTTTATAACGAGCGATGGTGTCAGCCATCAGGGCAAAGTAGGAGCCCTGGTTATTGGTAACGGTCTTTTCCAGGCCATAGGCTTTCATATGGTGGGCAATGATGAGTTCACAGCCCCAACCAGGGTTGCAACCAGTGAGGTCAGCTTTACCGTCACCATTAGCATCGAACAGTTTGCCAATTTCCGGTTTCTGTAAATCTTCGATAGAGGTGATGTGGTGTTCATCAGCCGTTTTCTTGTCAATCATGTAGCCCTGCAACACGCCCGGCATAATGTCGCCGGTTTTCACCATCGTCTCATCGCCGCCGGCCTTCTGGTAGAAAGATTTGTGCAGTTCCTCCCACAGATGTACCGAGAAATCAGCGTCACCATTGGAAATCGCCACCATCATGGTGGAGTACTCGGTTTCCTTGGGAGTCTCAACGTCGTAGCCCAATTCCTTGAGTCCCGCCATTGCAATCTCTCCGCGGAATCGCTCTTCGGCGATTGACGGGAAAATGGGAGTGATCGATACCCCTTTTCCGGGCAACTGCGCCGTGGCGGCCGATGCGAAAACAGGTGAAACCGCTAGTACTAAAAGCGCCACAGAATGAATGAATTTCTGTTTTATTCCGACTGTTGTGAAGTTCATTATTGTTTACCTTGGCTGGATTACGAAGTTGGCATTTCTTTTGGTTCACGACGCGCCACTGAGCGGGTTAACTTTCTTTGGGACTAACTTCTATTTTTGTAATCGTGTTTTTTCTTTTCAGGCGATAAATGACACCCGCCGGGCCGGTCTGATACCAGTGCTCACCTTTGGTTGCTCTGTTACTGCGCTCCCCCATCGCCTGGGTCAGGCGGTCAAGGAAAATCGCCAGCAATACCAGGCCCAAGCCACCGACGGTTGCCAAGCCCATATCAAGGCGGCCAATCCCGCGAAGCACCATCATCCCCAACCCACCAACCGAAATCATTGATGCGATCACCACCATCGACAGTGACAACATCAATGCCTGATTCAAACCCGCCATGATCGTTGGTGCAGCTAAAGGAAGTTGAACTCGCCTCAGCATCTGGCGTGGGGTACATCCGAAAGCCCGGGCGGCCTCAACCTTGTCTTCCGGTACCTGGCGAATTCCCAGATTGGTGAGCCTGACCAGTGGTGCTACCGAAAAGATGATCGTGACCAGGACCCCCGGTACGTTGCCGATACCAAACAGCATCACCACGGGTACCAGATAAACAAAAGCAGGCAGTGTTTGCATGGCGTCGAGCACCGGCCGCAGAAGCATCTCCAGCCGGTCACTCCGGGCACACAGGACACCCAGCGGTATGCCAATAACTGCACAGAAAAACAGTGAAGTGAGCACCAGCGCGAGGGTGATCATGGCGTCACTCCATACGCCGATCACTCCTAAGAGGGTGAGGGTGACGAGACAAAGGATTCCTATCTTTTTCCCTCCTACCTGCCAACCGAAGAGCGTCGCAATAATAATGAATATTGAGGGAGGAATAGCCAACAATCCGAACTGAATACCATTAAGTACTTGGTCGATTGGCCATCTAATCGAGCGGAATACCTCGCGGAAATTATGAACCAGATAATTCAGGGCAACTTCTACCCATTGGCCCAAAGGGATGTTGATGGATTGAAACGGGTCTAGAAAACTGAATTCGTTCATGCTAATCACCTGAATGTCCGAGCCTGGCAAGCCAGCTAATAGAGACTATTAGTGTCGGCTCATTGTCTGAAGCAGTAGGCTCTTGGAGATCGTGCCTTTGAACACACCCTGGCGATCCAGGACGGCAACTGGATTAACTGCATCGGCAACGATGTGAAAGACGTCCTGCAGGAGTACATCGTCGCGCAGCGTAGGCGTGGATTGATCCACGGCGTACGGATGCTCTGCACAAATCCTGGCAACATCGCCAGCCTTCAGGATCTTCGAGGCATCGAAACCTTTGAAGAAAGCCCTGACGTAATCGTTCACCGGGTTGCAAAGCAGCTCTTGCGGGGTACCGATCTGTACTACCCGGCCACCCTCCATGATCGCTATGCGATGGCCGATGCGAATCGCCTCGTCAATGTCATGGGAGATGAAGATGATGGTGCGATGCTGTTCTGCCTGCAGGCGGATCAGTTCACCCTGCATTTCGTGGCGAATCAACGGGTCGAGCGCCGAGAAGGCTTCGTCCATCAGCAGGATGGCTGGGTCGTTAGCCAGCGCTCGGGCCAGGCCTACCCGCTGTTGCATACCGCCGGACAGTTGGTGCGGGTAGCTGTAGGCGTGGCCATCGAGCCCCACCTGTTTAAGTGCCTCGAGTGCACGTTTATGCCGTTCGCTTTCCTCGACACCCGAGATTTCCAGGCCGAAAGCAACGTTGTCGATCACACTCATGTGGGGCATCAGGGCAAACGACTGAAACACCATGCTCATGTCTTTGCGACGAACGCTGAGGAGATCGGCATCCGACAGACCGGTGATTTCCTGGCCGTTGAGATGGATTGTTCCGGAGGTTGGCTCGATCAGTCGATTGAACAAGCGGACCATCGTCGACTTCCCGGAACCGGAAAGCCCCATGATGACAAAAATCTCTCCACGTTTTACGGAGAAACTGGCGTCAAAAACGCCAACGACTTGACCGGTTTTGCTGAAAATTTCACTTTTATCAGCACCGTGCGCCAGCATCTCCATCGCGAGTTTTGGCTGAGCACCAAAGACTTTGTAAATGTTTTTTACCGAGAGTATCTCGTCACCAAGACTCATAACCCCTCCTGCTGCAATTACGACATAAGATCAAGAATTCAGGTGTACGTGTCTTGATCAGTTCAGACGGTGCTTGTGGGGGCAGTCAAGCTGGGAGAAAGGTTGGGAAATAGTCATAGTGACCATCCTCTTTATTATGTGATGTTTATTATTTTTGTTTTATCGGCGCTGAATTAAGCAGTACCTTGAGAACCAAGTTATTACCTTATAGAGTCAGCGTCTAACAACATTTCTTCCAGCCAATCAATAACGTCATGTTATCAATTATTGAGTCATGTCAATTTGCGACTGCGGCAGTGCTAGTTGCGAAGACGACTACGGCTGGCCCTGTCTTAGACCCTTTGTTTCAGCTACGCTCCAGCATTGGCTCTAGGTGGAACCCTCTCGCCGATCTCGTCCCTAACGGCCCTCCAAAGGGCCCCGAACCGGATATTCAATACTCTAGGTTATGGTTAAGCACATCGATCCAGACATGACGCTGCTGAAAATGCCGTCTCTGAAAGCAGTGAAGTCATTCGTAGCCGCCGCCAAATATCAGAGCTTTACGCGTGCGGCTGAAGCGCTGTGCGTTACTCAGGCGGCAATCAGCCGTCAGATTCGGGAGCTTGAGGCGTACCTTGGGGTGGATCTCTTCAAGAGGGTGGGGCGAGCTGTCGAGTTGACGGAAGCCGGATCCATCTTTTTTGATGCGGCACAGCTATCTTTCGTCAACATTTCCCAGGCGGCGGAGCGCATTCGCACCAACAATGCAGGCAAGCGCACGTTGACGCTTTGCTGTTCTCCCGCGTTTTCAGCCCTCTGGCTCGCAGCGAAGCTGCCAGGTTTTTTTACCAAGAACGCAGACATCGACCTCAATCTGGTCACCACTCAAAACTTTTTGTCGATGGAACCGGGTGTAACTCCGGACATCTTCATCACCAAAATGGCCAGGATTCAGGATGGCTACCGTAGTTATCCGTTGTTTCATGACGTCATCTATCCTGTGTGCACACCTCGCTACAAAGAGGAGCACCCTGAGCTGTCCAGCCTGGAAGGATTACGCGACGGGGTTTTGCTCAACCTCAGCCCCTATGGCAGATCCCAGGTAGCGGAGCACGTTGATTGGGGTGTTTGGCTGGCTTATCACGATGTTGATATCGAGAAACGCCCCCACGACAGCCCTCACGTTTTCAACGCGAACGACTACAACCTGGTCATCAGCATGGTGTTGACCCATCAGGGTGTAGCCCTCGGATGGAATCACCTGGTTGCAAACCTGATCGAAAACGGCACGCTGATTCGGCCGATCGAAGAGGAAGTGGTTCTCCATGAAAGTCAGCACTATCTGACATTTCGTGAAGACCGGATCAATGACGACGCGTGTTGTCGGCTACGAGACTGGATTCTCGCCCAGTTTTCCTGAGCTGTCTGGAAGACAGGAGTACTGATTGAGCCGTGACTCGGGGTGCGAGGAGGGGAGAAGTTTGGGTATGCCGGTGGTGATCATTCGTGGTTCTCACCACCGGCAGTTATGCTCTTAGCCAACAGATCTTAATGGGATCGTGCCATTGAGCTGCTCAAGCATCGTTTTGCAGTACCAATCATCAAACTGACACACACCAATTTCGCTGGCCACCGACAATGGGCCCGGCTCGTAAGCAGGAGAGCTGACGCCGACCTGTGCGCCTTCAACCAAGGTGCGATCCTGGTCATTGGTTGCAAGCCAAACCTTGGTCAGGTGATCGATGTCGTAGTCGACACCTTCCTGCGCGTCCTTCTTGACGATCCATTTTGTAGTGACCAACGTCTCGCCCGGACCGATGGGCAGAACGCGGAAGCTCAGCGCGTGATCGCCCAGAAAGTGGTTCCAGGTTGATGGGTAGTTGAAATAAAGCAACGCACCGATGTTGGCTTCACCGGTTGTGTCCAAGCGACCGGCAACCGCAGGCTTGCCATCCATTGTGTAGCTGACGGCACCGGAAAAAAGGGGGATGCGCGTCATGCGGAAGCGACCGTCTTCGTCCATGACCAATCGGCTGGGCAGGCCTGCCGCTTCGCAACGATCCCAATGCTCTTTGAGTTCAAGATCCTCATCGCCGCCGGCGCCACCCACTGATGGGTTGTCAACGAATGAGTGCATCAATTCCGGGTGAGTAAAATCGCAGTGGTAACACTCGCGGTTGTTCTCGAAAACCAGTTTCCAGTTACCTTTCTCGATGATGTTCGACTCAAACGCGACTTTGCAGTCGTCCAGGTTATGAGGCGCAACGAAAGGCGTCAGAGATTTTCTGAATGACGAAAAGTCAGGCGCCACATCAGCGACGCACACATAGATGTACGTTTCGACGACCTCACAATGCACGGACTTCAACCCATGCTGAGACTTGTCGAAGTCCTCCCCCATGTTCCCGGCGAAAAGCAGTCTGCCATCCAGCTCGAAGGTCCATTTGTGGTAAGGGCATACCAGCTTGGCGACCTTGCCGCTAGCTTGCGGGCATACCTTGGAGCCGCGATGACGACAAGCGTTGTGGAATGCACGAATCTGCTTGTCTGCGCCACGGACGATCGCGACAGGGTAATCGCCGATTTGCAGCGACAGGTACTGACCCGACTTCTCCAGCTCAAATGTGTGCCCTGCGAAGATCCAGCTTTTGTGCCAGATCTGTTCCAGATCCTGCCTGTAAACGTCTGGATCGCTATAAAGGGCACCTGGCAGCGCGTGGTCAGGCTTGCGCTGCGCGATTAGATTTGAAACTGCCGATTTAGTGCTCACGGTCAACACACTCCAAAATACCAAAGGGACGACAAAAGACCATTGTTTGCATCAATCTCGATATTGGGTAACGTCATTTCGCCGATAAAATATCGCTGTTGTAAAGACTACGTCTGCAATCACACCCCAACAAGAAACTTTTACGCTTATCAATGCATAAACAAATGTTATCGATCGATAGCGTGGCTTTAAGATGCTGTTCGTAACCAATTGAATTTAAAGGATTAATGTTTTTCGACTCTGTGCGCTATATCGCTTTAAAGATGTCTATGCGAGGAAGGCACGCTATTGACCACTCTATTGCCCCATGCCAGTCTGGATTCAACAGCTAACGGTACTTAGTCAGTAAAACAACCTCTGGCGATCTCGTGTTTGAGCATTGGGAACTGTCCCGTGAAAACATAGAGATCTTTATCGCGCCTCAAGGCATCAAAGCTGGCGCGCTCGTTGATCTTCCACCTAACTCCCATTCGGAGCATTTATCTTGAAATTTGAAGGTATTTATACGCCAGCAGTAACTCCTTATAACTCTGATGGGGAGATTGACTGGGATGTGTACTCGGAAGTTTTGGAGTCGCTGATTGAGGCGAAGGTGCATGGCATTATTATCGGCGGCTCGACCGGTGAATATTATGCGCAGACTTCGGAAGAGCGCACCGAGTTGGCAGCCTACGCCAAAGATGTGATCGGCACTCGGGTGCAACTGATCGTCAGCACCGGGGCGATTCGTACCGAAGATGCGGTTCAGTACGCCAAGGATGCCAAATCGATCAAAGCGGACGCGATTCTCGTCACGTCCCCGCCTTACGCGCTGCCAACCTCACAGGAAAACGCGATTCACGCGCTCACTATCGATCGCGCAGCGGACTTGCCGATCATGCTTTACAACTATCCGGGCCGCATGTGCGTTTCGATGGATGAAGAATATTTCACGCGTGTCAGCCAATCTAAAAACGTCGTCGCCATCAAGGAAAGCTCCGGCGACATGGGCCAGGTGCATATGCTGGCCCGGCAGTTCCCCAACATCGCCTTGTCCTGCGGATGGGATGACCAGGCCCTCGAGTTTTTTGCCTGGGGTGCCCGCAGTTGGGTGTGCGCAGGTTCCAACTTCCTGCCCAAGGAACACGTTGCGCTTTATGAAGCCTGCGTGATCGAAAAGAACTTCGACAAAGGCCGTCAAATCATGTCGGCAATGATGCCGCTGATGAATGCCCTGGACGGTGGCAAGTTCGTGCAGTCGATCAAGTACGGTTGCGAGGTTGCCGGATTGAAAGTCGGTAACGTGCGCCTGCCATTGCAGCCACTTGAAGCGGACGAAAAGCAGAGTTTCGCGTCGGTCATTACTGAACTCAAACGTAACGTAGCCAACATTTCTTCGGGAGCCAGCCATGGGTGATCTTCTGAGCAAGGCCGAATATGCCGCTCTCGCCAAAGACATTTCGTTGCCATCCAAGGCGTTCATCAATGGCGCGTTCAAGCCCGCGATCTCCGGCAAAACCTTCGCCACGAACAACCCGGCAACGGGTGAGTTTTTGACAGACGTCGCTGCCTGTTCGTCTGAGGATATCGACTTTGCGGTGAGTAACGCCAAAGAGGCCTTCGAGGATGGACGCTGGAGATCGATTTCTCCTCGGGAGCGCAAAGCGGTTCTGTTGAAGTTTGCAAACCTGCTTGAAAGCCATCAACACGAACTGGCCGTCCTCGAAAGTCTCGATAGCGGCAAACCGGTCAGTGAATGTCAGTTGGTCGACATCCCGGACACCATCCACACGATCCGCTGGCACGCAGAACTGATTGACAAGATTTATGACAACACCGCCCCGGTGGGCAGCGACGCGCTGACCATGGTGGTCCGGGAGCCGATCGGCGTGGTGGGCTGCGTATTGCCCTGGAACTTCCCGCTGCTGATGCTGGCCTGGAAAATCGGCCCGGCGCTCGCTGCGGGTTGTTCGGTCATCGTCAAACCTGCCGAGCAAACATCGCTGACCACGTTGCGTGTCGCTCAGCTGGCGTTTGAAGCCGGTATACCCGCTGGTGTACTCAACATTGTGACCGGCACGGGCAAAGAGGTTGGCGAGCCCATTGGCTTGCATAACGACGTCGACATGGTGAGCTTTACCGGCTCCACTGCGACCGGCCGCCGCTTCCTGCATTACGCCGCCGATTCGAACCTCAAGCGCATCGTTCTTGAGTGCGGCGGGAAAAACCCGGCTGTGGTGATGGACGATGCGCAAGACCTGGATCTCGTCGCTCAGCATGTCGTCAATGGCGCGTTCTGGAATATGGGCGAGAACTGCTCCGCGACCTCGCGTCTGATCGTCCATGCGTCTGTTAAAGACGAGCTGCTGGAGCGCATCGGCGCCTACATCCGCGAATGGAAGATGGGTGACCCACTCGATCCGGAAAACCGCGTAGGGTCGCTGGTCAGCCCAGAGCATTTCGCAAAAGTGAAGTCGTACCTTGAGCACGCCACTGCCGGGAAGCTCGCAGTCGTGTATGGCGGCGCAACCAAAGACGGTGCCTTCGTAGAGCCGACCGTGATAGACGGTGTCGGTAGAGACAACCGTCTGTTTCAGGAAGAGATCTTCGGCCCGATTCTTTCGGTCACCACCTTCAATACGATCTCCGAAGCGATTGCTCTGGCCAATGACACGGTCTACGGCCTGGCAGCCTCGGTGTACACCGCCAGTCTGCGCCGGGCGATCAGGTTGTCGCGGGAAATTCGCGCGGGCATCGTCACCGTCAACTGCTTTGGTGAGGGCGATGCTTCGACGCCATTCGGCGGCTACAAGGAGTCGGGCTTCGGCGGTCGGGACAAATCCATTTTCGCCCATGACCAGTACACCGAAATCAAAACAATCTGGATCGATGTGTCTGATCGGTCGGATGAAGAGACCGAAAAATGAGCACCCATACCATCAAGCGCCTGCCGGTAGATACCGGGGTTTCAGGTTGGGAGGCGATTTCCGCACGCACTGCGCCTGTCCGCATGCTTGATGGAAACGTGACGGCGGATTGGCTGATTATCGGTGCCGGGTTTGCCGGCTTGTCCGCCGCTCGCAGACTTTCACAGTTACACCCCGGTGACAGCATTGTTGTGGTCGATGCTCATGAAGTCGCCAAGGGGCCGGCAGGCAGGAACTCTGGTTTCATGATCGATGTGCCGCACAGTCTGTCGTCCGGGGAATACTCCGTGGCGAGTGAGTCTGCAACGGCGCTGGAGATCACGCAAAATCGTTTTGCGATTGATTTCGCTGCGCAGGCGGCACGCGAGTACGGTATGTCGCCAGACACCTTCGACCCTTCAGGGAAGATCAACGCGGCCGCCACTGAGCGGGGATTGAAGCTGAACGTCAATTACGCACAATCCCTTGAGCGCATCGGCGAGAAGTTCGAGATGTTTGATGCCGCGCAAATGCGCGAAATCACCGGGTCCACCTATTACCACGGTGGGATCTACACGCCCGGCGCAGTGTTGATACAACCCGCGCAATACATTAGAGACCTGGCAGCAGGGCTCGAAGAGAAAATCACGCTGTTCGAACGCACTCCGATTATTGAATTGACCAAGCAGGGAAGCGGTTGGAGAGCTCGATCTCATAACGGGACGGTGCACGCACCCAAGGTCATTCTTGGGGTTAACGGCCACATTGAAGACTTTGGTCATTATCAGGGACGCCTGCTGCACGTCTTTACGTACGCCTCCATGACGGCAGCGTACAGTGATGATGCATTCAAGAAAGACGTGCCGGGTAGAGCCAAGTGGGCATTGTTGCCAGCTGATCCAATGGGGGCCACTGTTCGTAAAATCTCTACAGACGGTCTTTCGCGTATCGTCATCCGGACAAAGTTCACCTATGACCCGAGTATCCAGGTCACGCCGGAGCGTGTAGCGGCGGTGGCCAAGGAACAGCGACACTCCTTGGACGCCCGCTTTCCGGAACTGAAATCCACTGCGTTGGAATTCAGCTGGGCCGGCCGTCTGTGTTTGAGTCGTAACAGCGCCGCTGCATTTGGCGAGATCGAAGAAAACCTGTATTCGGCTTGCTGCGAAAATGGGTTGGGAACGGTCAAGAGCACTCTGGCAGGTGTAATGGCGGCGGAATTGGCTTCGGGTATACGTTCTGATTTTCTGGAAAGTATCAGTCACGCGCCAGGGCCCAGCAGGCTCCCCCCCCAAATAATAACGAAGCTGGGCGTCAGTTCGGTCATTCGTTGGCATGAATTTTGGGCCGGGCGAGAAGGTTAAGTCGTCGTTGTGGCCTTCTTTTTTTGCCAATAAACGAGTCGCTATTTTCGCTGCGCTGATGTTGGCTTTCTGTTTGTTCGCGGGCCTTTGGGTCGCGTCCATCCAGACGATTGCGCTCGTCAGTGTGTCGGTCCTGATCTCTGTCGCCATCGCTTTCCCGTTGGGGGTTCTGGCCGCCCGGGTGAAGCGTGTAGATGAAGCGTTGCTGCCGATTCTGAACATCATGCAAACGGTGCCGCCCTGGGTTTACCTGATCCCCGCCGTGATGCTGTTCAGCTTGGGGCGGGTGCCCGCGATCATCGCAACGATTGTTTACGGCATCCCGCCGATGCTCAGATTGACGACCCTGGCCTTCAAGCAGCTGCCCAAGGACCTACTCGAGTTGGGCCAGGCGTCCGGTGCTTCACCTAAAGACATTCTGTCCAAAATTGAACTGCCGACTGCTGCACCCACGCTGTTGGTAGGCCTGAACCAATGTATCCTCATGTCGTTGGCGATGGTGGTGTTGGCAGGTCTGGTGGGGGCGGGCGGTCTGGGGGCTGAAGTGACCCGTGGCCTCTCCAGGATGGAGATGGGATTGGGCCTTCGAGCGGGCCTGGCCATTGTCGCTATTGCACTGCTGTTGGATCGACTGTCATGGGGCGCGTTGCAGCGTCACTCCCCCACCAAACTCCTTTGAAGGGGGCGGCTGAACGTTGGCGACGTTCGTCAGTGTAAAGAAGCGAGGCGTAAAGTGATCGAGCGACGAGATTTCAGCGGGTGTATGAAAGGTAAAAACCTGCGCTATGTGGAAGAGACCCGGAGTGAGCAGACGGCTCATGCTCGGGCAGGATTTTTACTGCTCGAGCACTTCTCGTTGCCTGCATTTACGCAAGCGCTCGATACGATTGTCACTGCCAACCTTTTGCGTCCAACGTTGTTCTCTTCACGAACCTTCGGGGTGCAAGACGGAGAGGTTACCAGCGACCTTGGCCTGGTCATTCGACCGGATGCGCGTTTGGACGTGGCGGCACTCAAAGACCTTAATTTGCTGGTCATATGCGGCGGCTATCGCACCGAACTCAAAGTCAATCACGAGCTGATCAGCATCCTTAAAACGGCATCGGAACTGGGTATCACCCTGGCCGGGCTGTGGAATGGGGCGTGGTTTTTAGGCGTGTCAGGTTTGCTTGAGGGGTATCGTTGTGCGATTCATCCCGAACACCGACCTGCGCTCGCAGAAATTTCAAAAGTCACGCATGTCACCAGTGAAGCATTTGTCATGGATCGAGACCGGCTCACGGCTTCGAGCCCGGCGGGTGCTTTTCATATGGCTCTCGAGTGGATCAAAGGGCTGCATGGCAAGGCGCTTGTCGAGGGCATCGAAGACATTTTGTCTTTCGAAGAGTCGCGGTATCGGCGTATCAAACCGACACAGAACATCTCGTTGAGCGCCCCCCTAAAAGAAGTGGTCAAACTGATGGACGCCAACCTGGAAGAACCGTTGCAAATGGACCAACTGGCGGTCTATGCCGGACGTTCCCGTCGACAAATTGAGCGCTTGTTCAAAGAGCAACTGGGTACCACGCCGCAACGGTATTACCTGGAATTGCGCATTACCGAAGCACGGCGATTACTTCAGCACACAGAGCTGTCTCAGGTTGACGTGCTGGTCGCATGCGGCTTTGTTTCACCGAGCCATTTCAGCAAATGCTACAGCTCGTATTTTGGTTACCGGCCTTCGAGAGAAACACGGTTGGTGAAGTAAAAACCGGGCTGTCGCAAAAATTTTAGGGAGGAGGGCATGACCGAGTTGCGATTGAAGTGCGATCGAACAAAAAATGCTGCGCCCACCGTTGCTGCTAGTCCTGGCGTCGCAAGGCCCCAACTCGGGATTTTTTTATGTCTGCTTTCAATGCTTATCTTTGCGAGCCAGGACGGAATAACCAAGCTGCTTGTCAAAGACTTCCCGGTTGCCCAACTGGTCATGGTGCGCTATTGGGTGTTTGTCGTTTTTGCCCTCGGATATGCCGCCTACCAAGGTAGGGGCAAAGAGTCATTTCGCAGTAAGCACCCTTGGCTCCAAATCATTCGAGCGCTGTTAGCCGTGGGTGAAACCATACTGTTTGCAGTGGGGCTACGATATTTGGGCCTGGCCGAAATGCATGCGCTCTATGCCGTATTTCCGCTGATGGCACTGGCATTGGCGGGGGCCGTGCTTGGGGAGTTCATAGGTCTGCGGCGCTGGATTGCCGCCGCCATAGGGTTCACCGGGACACTGATCATCCTTCGACCAGGCGCGGGCGTTTTTGAACTCGCGGCGCTGATTCCCCTGCTGGCGGCTTTAGCATTTGCGGTGTTCAACGTACTGACGCGCCGGATTAGCCAGCACGACGCCTTTGCTACGAACATGCTCTTTATGGCAAGTGTGGGTGCCCTGACAGTCACATTTGCGGGGCTACCCGCATGGGTTTCTCCGACTCCGGTCCAAGGCCTCTTGATGGGGATCCTGTCATTGACGGGCGTAGTCGCTCAGATTCTGTTCATTCAAGCACTGAAATACGCAACCGCTTCTACCCTGCAGCCTTTCAACTATGCGCTTCTGGTGTTCGCCACTTTGATTGGGGTGATCGTTTTTGCCGAGCGCCCGGATACCTGGGTGGTTGTCGGCGCAGCGTTGGTGATTATCGGGGGGCTGTATGCGATTAAAGCGAAGGCGTGAACGTACCTGAGTGTATGAAGTAATCAATGTGTGGTTGGTTTCCTGGATGAGCACGGCCATAAAAAAGGGCAGCTCAAAGCTGCCCTTTTCCCAACCTACTTCTTAGGCTGCGCTAAACAGCTTGTGCGGATCCATGACGAATTTCTTCGGCACCCCGGCATCGAACTCGTGGTAACCGCGCGGCGCGTCGTCCAGGCTGATCACCTGCACGCCGACGACCTCGGCAATGTTGATCCGGTCCCACATGATCGCCTGCATCAGCCGACGGTTGTACTTCATCGTCGGGGTCTGGCCGGTGTGGAAGCTGTGGGACTTGGCCCAGCCGAGGCCGAAACGGATGTTCAGGCTGCCATGCTTGGCGGCTTTGTTGACCGCGCCCGGGTCTTCGGTGACATACAGACCCGGGATCCCGATATTACCGGCGACCCGCACCACGCCCATCAGCGCGTTGAGCACGTCGGCCGGGGCCTCGTGCTGCGCGCCGTCATGGCCGTGACCACGGGCTTCGAAGCCGACCGCATCGACCGCACAATCGACTTCCGGCTCACCGAGCAGGTTGGCGATTTGCTCGTGCAGCGGAGTGTCCTGGGTCAGGTCGGCGATCTCGAAGCCCTGGGCCTTGGCATGCGCCAGACGCAGCGGATTGACGTCGCCGACTATCACCACCGCTGCACCCAGCAGACGGGCGGAGGCGGCAGCAGCCAGTCCGACCGGACCGGCACCGGCGATATACACCGTGCTGCCAGGGCCGACACCGGCGGTCACCGCGCCGTGGTAGCCGGTCGGAAGGATATCGGAGAGGCAGGTCAGGTCGCGGATTTTCTCCATCGCCTTGTCGCGGTCGGGCAGCTTCAGCAGGTTGAAGTCGGCATACGGCACCAGCACGTATTCGGCCTGGCCGCCAACCCAGTCGCCCATGTCCACATAGCCATAGGCACCGCCGGGGCGCGCCGGGTTGACCGTCAGGCATACGCCGGTGTGCTGTTCCTTGCAACTGCGACAACGGCCGCAGGCGACGTTGAACGGCACCGAAACCAGGTCACCGATCTGCACGTTTTCCACGTCACGGCCCCTCTCGATCACCTCGCCGGTGATCTCATGGCCAAGCACCAGCCCGACCTGGGCCGTGGTCCGGCCACGCACCATATGCTGGTCGGAGCCGCAGATATTGGTCGAAACCACGCGCAGGATTACGCCGTGGTCGATGCGCTTGCCGCGCGGGTCTTCCATTTTCGGATAGGGGATGGTCTGCACCTCGACCTTGCCTGCGCCGAGATACACGACACCACGATTACCAGACATGCTTTCACCTCGCTTTTGTTGTTGTGAGAACACGGCCCTTGTACTGCGAAGGGGCGCGCGGCCTTACAGTGCAGTGGTATATGTCTTGCGTTTGCGCGTGAATGCAGATTGGTTGGAAGTCACCTTCCAACGACGCGTGATTAGCAGTTATCGTATCGATCCTACGCTTGGTATCAGCACCCTGCGAGAGCATTTAGTCCCTGTCGAGTATCTCTTTCCCCTCAATTTCCATGGATTCAGGGCTAACCCCGGACGATAGGAGTAAACGCGATGATTGCGGACTGGACTGGTCAGGTAGCGCTTGTCAGCGGAGCCGGTAGTGAGCGAGGAATTGGTATTGCGATTGCGAAGCGTCTGGGCAGCCTGGGCGTGAGGTTGATTGTCACAGGCAGCAGCGCTCGCATCCATGATCGGGTGGAGGAGTTACGTGCCGCAGGATTTGAGGCGCAAGGGCGTACGGCGGACTTGAGTGAAGAGGATCAAGTCCTTGAACTTACCACTTGGGCCGAATCGGTATGGGGGCGAATCGATATTCTTGTGAACAATGCCGGCATGGCCGCCCAAGGTCATCCGGAGCCTTTTGCCGATCTGGCGGACATGAGTGTCGATAGCTGGAATCTTTCAATTGCTCGAAATCTGACAACCGCCTTCCTGTTGACCCGTGGAATTTTGCCGGGGATGCGCAACAGACACTACGGCCGTATCGTCAATGTCAGCTCCACGACTGGCACTCGGGCAGGTAATCCAGGAGAGGCTGCTTATGCTGCGGCCAAAGCCGGGATGGTAGGTATGAACATGAGCCTGGCCCTTGAGGTCGCGCGCTATGGAATCACTGTGAACTCGGTCGCGCCTGGCTGGATCGCCACAGGGTCAAGCACTCCAGAGGAAGAGAATGCAGCGAAGTATGTTCCGGTTGGCAGAGCTGGTCGCCCGGAAGAAGTTGCTGCTGCCGTTACGTTCCTGGCCTCACCTGAGTCCAGTTACATTACCGGTGAGTTGCTGGTGATCGATGGTGGCAATTGCCTGATAGAGAACAAAGCACCCAAGTAATCAATGCGTTGCCCGCCGCAAAATTTTGCAGCGAACCAGAGTCTGGTTCCGCGCAACCTGCAACGGAGGAGGGTAAGTGACTCCCTCCGTCGCAAGTCGGGCTGATTCGATCAAAACGGCAGTGGCAGTTTCGCCGTGCGCCCCCCATCCACCACCAGCACCTGCCCGGTGATGAAGGCCGATGACTCCGAGGCCAGGAAAACGACTGTCCCGCCAACATCCGCCGGCAATCCGGTACGTCCGACCGGGTGAAGGCGCAGGAGTGCCTGGTGCGCCGCACGCGGATCAGCTTGAGCGGCGAGATATGCATCACTCAACTCGGAATTTATCCACCCTGGAGCAATGGCATTGCAGCGAATGCCGTCCCGTCCGAGATCGATTGCCAAGGCTCGGGTCAGCCCATGGATGCCAGCCTTGGAGGCACAGTACGCGGCATGTTCAGGGTTGGCGCCTATCCCTTCGATCGACCCGATGTTGATGATGCTGCCACCGCCTCGCTGACGCATCTGAGGCACCAACGCCTTGCACAAGAACGCTGGCGCCCGCAGATTGACAGCCATCATGCGATCCCAGTCCTGCTCGGTCATCTCATCAATCGATTTTTCGAACATGAACCCCGCATTGTTCACCAGGACATCGACTCCGCCGAGCTGCTCCCGGGCTATTTGCGCGATCAAACCCGGGGATTCCACCGAAGCGAGATCTGCCTCGACGAAATAGACCTGAGGGTGACTTTGCAAGTCGGCGTCCAGTGCCTGACGCTGAGCGATCAACACAGTAGCTCCCGCCTCAAGCAATTGTTCGGTGATGCCTCGGCCAATCCCTCTGCCGCCCCCGGTCACCACTACATTTTTACCGTTGAGCATCGCTACCTCTCCTTAGCCGGACACCGGCTTGGCGCCTGTGACTTCTACCGTTTCACCGGCGATGTACCTGGCCTCGTCGGACGCCAGAAATGCGATGACATCCGCAATGTCTTCGGGCTCGGCGATACGGCCTAGTGGCACGCTCTTGTTTAGCTCCTGCACGGCTTTGTCCGGATCCAGGCCGCGACGTTCAAAGCCGCTGCGTATCATCGGGGTATTGATTTCGTGCGGGCATACGGCGTTGACACGGATGCCCAAAGGGGCGCAATCGCGGCCCAGATTTTTGGTTAACGCCGCGACGGCCCCTTTGCTTGTGCAATACGCCACGTGGGCGGGGCCTGGATAAATTCCCCAGACAGATGATGTGTTGACGATTGCGGCGCCTGGGCGATTTTTCATGTGCGGTATCGCGGCACGGCAGATGAAGAACACTGCATTCAGGTTTACGCCCATGGCGTCAAACCACATGTCGTCAGTGGTTTCCTCAATCGTGCCTCGGGGAATGATGCCCGCATTGTTCAACACGATATCGATCCCCGAAAAAATATCGACGGCGGTTTGGACAATCGCTTCGCAATATTCTTTTCGGCGTAAATCGCCTGCCACGTAGTGCACTTCGGCGCCCAAGTCACGAACTTTGGCTGAGATTGATTTGCAACCGGCTTCGTCAAGATCAGATAAAACAAGCTTTGCGCCTTCTCGGGCGAACAATAACGCTAACGCCTGGCCGACACCGCCGGCAGCGCCGGTAATGACCACCACTTTATTATTGAATTTCATATGGCAACCTACCTGGTAGTTTTTTGGCGCAGCCATTATTTAATTTCAATGGATCGCAGCGTCCAATAACTTTTTTACGGGGCCAAAGATAACCAGACGTTATCCAAAATTTCTGACTCGAGCATTTGCAATCGCGCCAGACCGGTTGAAAACCGTCAGCCGCTCATAACGTGAAGTCATCATTTATCTATCTAAAATATCATTATGGGTGGTGAATATCTGCTGCTATGTTTTCTATAAGTAGATCGCTACACACTCGCAATTTACAAGTCGCACTGTTTTTTTGCTGGCAACATCTAGGTCTTTGAATGCAAAGGGTTTGAGCACCTAATGAATAATAAATAACCACCAGTAAAGTCTATTTGTTTGCGCGCAAAGCAAACATTCTCTTGGCAAATCCGCCGACTAATAAAAAAACTGAAGACAGGTTGCATCCCCCCCCCTACAGGAGAGTGTTTGTGAAGATCATTGAAATTGAAGTTTATCAAGTCGATCTACCCTATGCTGGCGGCGTTTATAAGCTGTCAGGCGGCCGTACTTACACAAGTTTTGACTCCACGATAGTGTGTATTCGCACAGACACTGGTCTTGAAGGCTGGGGCGAGTCGACGCCTTTTGGCCCGAACTATATTGCAGCACACGCTCTGGGTGTGAGAGCGGGTATCGCCGAAATGGCGGACCTGCTTATCGGCCGGGATCCCCGGCAGCTTGATCGAATCAACGATCTCATGGACAGCACCTTGATGGGCCACCTTCATGCGAAAGCTGCGATTGATGTGGCTTGCTGGGACATCCTGGGCAAAGCGGTCGGGATGCCGGTGTGTGAACTGCTGGGGGGCAGTACAGGACTGTCCATGCCGATTATCGACTCGACCTATGCCGGCGACCCCGATGACATGCGTCGTCGAGTTGCTCAGACTCGAAAGCAAGGATACTTGGGGCATTCGGTGAAGGTCGGCGCGACACCGGAGGAGGGGGGCCCCGCGCTGGATGCCGCGCGTATTGAGGCATCACTTGCAGATGCCCGCCCCGAGGAATACTTCATCGTTGATTGCAACGGTGGCCTGACGGTAGAACATGCATTGCGCATGCTGAAGCTGCTGCCATCCGGGCTGGACTTCGTGATTGAGGCGCCGTGCGCCACCTGGGCTGAGCACATGTCCCTGCGCCAGCGAACCAATGTGCCGCTGATCATGGACGAGCTGGCGACGGATGAAGCTTCGGTGATGCAACTGATCAGCGAGAAGGCTGCAGACGGTATTGGCTTGAAAGTCTCCAAACATGGCGGCCTGACCAGAGCCCGACGTCTACGCGACATGTGCATGACCTCCGGCTTGACGATGAGTGTCCAGGAGACCGCTGGCTCACAGGTGGCGTTCGCTGCGCTGACTCACCTCGGGCAATCTATCCCACACCGAAATCTGCGCTGCGTGCTTGATACGCGCGATATGTATCCACCGATCACGGCGCACGTCGACATTCCCGTAGTGGATGGCCGTATCCGTGCCCCGCAGACCCCAGGATTGGGCATCACGATCAATCGGGACGTCGTCGGTGAACCCGTAGCGATCTATCGCTGAGTTGATCTCCAGCAGCGCGGCGCATGAAGTACTTCGTGCGCCGCGTTTTTTTGTGTGGAATCCACGTTTTTTTGACCCGTGAATTGATTCGGGTCCATTGATTTGGCGAACGAGCGTCTCGAAAATGTACGCCTATGTACATGCCGTGTACGCCACAGATCTTTGGGGTGTACAGTGGAGAAGAATTCTCAAATTAAAGGTGTACCCGAATGTCACAGACAGGAAGGGCGAAAACCAAAGCGCAGGACGCAGGCTGGCGAGGCTCCGTCGATGGCTGGCTGGACGCCGCTTACGATGCTCTTAAAGAGTCGGGTGTGGATGCTGTACGGGTGATGCCGCTGGCCAAACGCTTGAATTTGTCTCGTACCAGCTTTTACTGGTTCTATGAAGATCGGGAACAGCTGCTCGCGGCACTCCTGGCTCGATGGCGGGACAAGAACACCGGCGGTATGGTCAGCCAATGCGAGAGTTACGCAGAAAGTATTTCCGAAGCGATTCTCAACGTCTTCGAGTGTTGGGTGAACCCTGAACTGTTCGACTCGCAGTTCGAATTTGCCGTGCGCAGTTGGGCGCTGCAATCGGACGAGGTCACTGCTGAAATCGCTCTGGCCGATGAGGCACGGATGAATGCCTTGGCCGCGATGTTCCGACGGTTTGGCTACGACGGCGAGGGGGCCGATGTTCGGGCCAGGACGATCTACCTCACGCAGATCGGCTACATCTCCATGAAAACCAATGAAGATATCGTCGTACGATTTCGACGGATTCCTCAGTACGTGAGTGTGTTTACCGGCAAAGTACCCAAGCGGCGCGAGCTGGACCGCTTTTATGGAAAGTTCGGCTACGCCGAAAAGGAGCCCGGCGTTTTCGTTCCCTTGGTCGAAACATTCGAGGAGTCGACTGCCGATGGAGAATAGAACTCTGGGCATCATCGGAGGCACCGGCTGGCTCGGGCGCGCAATCGCCGAGGCGGTGCTCGATAGCGGGCTCATCGGGCCTGACCGTTTGTTGATCTCGAACCGCTCCGGCGTCAGTACCTTCGAGCCTGGCGTGAGACTGCTGGCCGACAACCAACAGTTGGTGGACCTCAGCGATATTGTCGTGCTGTCCATTCGGCCGGAGCAGTTTCGTGAACTGCGGATCAACGTCCGCGGCAAGCTGGTGATTTCCCTGATGGCCGGAGTTCCGGCGGCAACCATCAGCGCGGCCACCGGTGCGGATGCAGTGGTGCGGGCCATGCCGAATGCGGCCGTGGACATCAGGCAGTCGTTCACGCCCTGGCACTGTGCCGGAAACCTTGTTGAACGCGACCGCCAGTGGGTGCAACGACTGTTCGAGTGCGTAGGTTCAGCGGACGAAGTGCCTGATGAAGACTGTATTGATTACCTCAGCGCGCTGTCCGGGACTGGGCCGGCCTTTCCAGCAATGTTGCAAATGGCACTGACTAATCAGGCGGTGGCTGCGGGAATTCCCCTTGCCATCGCCCAGCGCGCTGCACAAGGCGTGGTGGTGGGGGGCGGCCAGATGCTTGCCAGCCGCGATCCGCGGCAAATGATTGAGTCGTTGATGGCTTACCGTGGTGTGACGGCAGCAGCGCTGCAATCGATGGCCGATCAGGACATCGAATCCATTGTGGGGCGGGCAGTCAATGCAGGCGCTGAGGTTGCGCGGCGGGGAATGTAGCCGGGGCAGGGGATATACAGGGAAGGCCCGCTGAAGGGCCTTCACTGCAGAAGGCGTCATGGGACGCTCCGTGCGGCCCTTGACCGCACCAGACGTGACAGGAATTCAGATTTCTTTCACCAGGCGCAAAGCGTCGTAGATGGCCGCGTGGGTGTTGCGAGCAGACACGGCGTCGCCGATCCGGAACAGCTGGAAGCGTCCTTCGGAATGGGTGACGATGTTCTGTGCCGTGCCGGCGATCAGGTCATGCTGTTCTACCGCGCCGCCATTGGTGGAGAGAGGACGCAGGTCGAAGTACAAGTCGTCCAGCGGAAGGGTTCCGTGGTTGACGACCACCTGATCGACCACGCGCTGCTTGTGAACCTGTCCGTAATCGCTGCCAAAGGTTGCAACGAGTCCGCCATCACGTTTTTCCACGGTATCTACCCGGTAGGTCACGGTGAAGGTGACGTCCAGGTCCTGCAGGCTGCGCATGTAGGGCACCAGGTTCATAGCCATGACTTCAGGTGCAAACGAGCGGTCAGGGGTAACGATTTCGACTCTCGCACCGCTTTGCGCGATGACCTCGGCAGCCTGCAGTGCAGCATGATCCCCCGCATCGTCGAAGATCAGTACGTTGCGACCAGGCTTGATGTCGCCGGAAATGATGTCCCAGGTTGAAACCACGAGTTCGTTGCCTTTGCTGAGCACCTCGGTATCCGGCAGGCCGCCGGTCGCTACGATAACCACGTCTGGCTCGAAGGCTTGCACAGTGTCGGCTTCGGCCCAGGTATTGAAGTGAAACTTCACCCCCAGCCGTTCGCATTGCGCCATTCGCCAATCAATGATGCTGATCATCTCGCGACGACGCTCGCTCAGCGCAGTCAGACGAATTTGCCCACCGGGTTGGTCAGCCGCTTCAAGCACCGTCACGTCATGGCCGCGCTCACCGGCGACCCGCGCCGCTTCCAGCCCGGCAGGGCCGGTACCGACCACCAACACCTTGCGCTTGACGGCGGCTTTGGGAATGTCATGAGGCATGGTGGTTTCCCGCCCCGTCGCTGCGTTGTGGATGCAGTAGGCCGCGCCGCCCTGGTAGATGCGATCCAGGCAATAGTTGGCGCCCACGCAGGGGCGAATGTCTTCTTCGCGCTTCTCGATGATTTTGCGCACGATGTGCGGATCGGTCATGTGCGCGCGGGTCATGCCCACCATGTCCACTTTGCCCGAGGCGATCGCGTAGCGCGCGGTGGCGACATCTGGAATCTTCGCCGCGTGGAAAGTCGGAAAGCCTGTCGACGAGCGGATCTCGCCAGCGAAGTCGAGATGGGGTGAGTTGCGCATACCCTGAATCGGGATGACATCGGTCAGCCCTGCATCCGTATCGATGTGACCGCGCACGACGTTCAGGAAGTCGACCAGTCCGCTGTCCTTGAGCATGTGAGAAACCTGCATGCCCTCACTGGCAGTGAAGCCGCCGGGTAATTCTTCATCACCGGTGTAACGAACTCCAAGCAGAAAATCTTCGCCTACCCGCTGGCGGATGCCGCGCAGGATGTCGAAGGTAAAGCGCATGCGGTTTTCCAGCGAGCCACCGTAAGGGCCGTCGAGGTCATTGGTCAACGGCGACCAGAATTGATCCATCAAATGCCCGTAGGCCTGAAGCTCCAGACCATCGAGACCTGCCGCCTTCATGCGTTCCGCGGCGTCTACATAGTCCTTGATGATCCGCTCAATGTCCCACTCCTCCATTTTCTTCGGGAAGGAGCGGTGCGATGCCTCGCGGCGGTGTGACGGCGACACCACCGGTAACCAGTCGGCCTTGTCCCAGCGGGTGCGGCGGCCCAGGTGGGTCAACTGGATCATCACTGCCGCGCCATGTTCGTGGCATTCATCGGTCAGGTCCTTCAACCATCCAACTACTTCGTCCTTGTAGGCGAGCACATTGTTGAACACCGGCGGGCTGTCTCGGGATACGGCAGCGGAACCGGCAGTCATGGTCAGGGCGACACCGGCTTTGGCGCGCTCCACGTGGTAGGCGCGATAGAGATCCTTGGGCATGCCGTCCACAGGGTAGGCCGGTTCATGGGAGGTGGTCATGATCCGGTTTCTGAGGGTCAGATTCTTGATTTTATAGGGTTGCAGCAAGGGATCGCTGGACATCGTGGTGCGCTCCAAAGTGGGCTTCGTCAGGCTCGGTGACTTAAAATTAGGATAAATGTACACCTGTGTCAACGATTTATGACACAGGTGTACATTTTGCTTGCGTGTCCAAAAAACCAGGATTAACATTCGCCCAAACAAGGACGAATGTAGCTCGTCCGCGTCTGTCATCCATTTAGAAAGGAGAGAAGCGTGACTGAGTTATTTGATATTCGTTTGGCCAGCAAACAAACTGCCTTCACTGAAATCCCGGTCATAGATATTTCGCCACTCATAAACGGCGAAAATCCGCAGCGGGTGGCAAGCCAGATAGGCGAAGCGTGCGAAAAGGTGGGTTTTTTTTATATTAAAAACCATGGCGTTTCGCAGCAACTGATAGACGAGATGTACAGGCTCACCAAACTTTTTTTCAAGCTTCCATCCGAAGAGAAGAACACACTTAATATCGTGAACTCCGGGCTTACGCTACGTGGTTACATCCCGATGTATGCGGAAAACGTAGATCCTGCTAATACGCGCGACTTCAAAGAGTGCTTTGATTACGGCGCCCATTACGATGAAGTTTCTCCGTTTTTTGGCCCTAATCAAATGCCGTCCGGACTGCCGCAATTCGAAACGGTTGCCGAGGCTTATCATTCAGCTGTATTGGCGCTTGCGAGAACGCTCATCGGCGGCATCGCGCTGAGTCTGGATTTGCCGCAAAATTATTTTGAACAACGCCAACGCAAGCCCATCACGATTCAGCGCGTTTTGCGTTATCCGCCTCAGATAGGAAAGGTCTCCCTGGAAGAGATCGGTATTGGTGCTCACACGGATTACGGCTTCCTGACAGTCCTGTCTCAAGACACAGTTGGCGGTTTACAAGTAAAGAACCGGGCAGGGGAGTGGGTTACCGCCCCACCCGTTGAAGGCACTTTTATCGTCAACATTGGTGATCTAGTTCAAACTCTCACCAACGATCGCTACACCTCGACAATGCATCGCGTCATAAACACTAGCGGTCTAGAGCGCTATTCAATACCTTTCTTTATTGATTTAGATTTCGATGCGGTTGTTGAGCCCGTGCCAACCTGCGTGAGCGAGGTTCTACCCGCGAAGTACGAAGCGTACACTTGTGGCAAACACAAATTTAAGCGTTTCGTTGATAGCTATGCGCATCTGAAAGTCGAATAGGGAGTTTTCTATGTGCATCCTGTATATGGCCGACCCCGCCGATGCGCAGAAATGGCGAGATTGCCTGGCAACGCTCGCCCCTCAACTAGAGTTCCGCCAATGGCCTGATATCGGTAACCCGGCAGAGGTGCACTACATCCTGGCTTGGGAGCCTCTTACCAACCTGGCGGAGCAGTTTGCTAATCTTCGGCTTCTCTACGCTGCCGGGGCTGGAGTTGATCAGTTCGATCTGGCTTGTTTGCCTGCTGACGTGTCGCTAATACGGCTGGTAGATAGCTCGATGGCTGACATCATGGCCGAATATGTTCTGTTTGGTGTTCTTGCCTTGCATCGAGACATCCTCGCTTACCAAGAGGATCAGCGCAGTGGTCGCTGGCAACCTCGACCAATCGTGCATGCTTCACAGCGGCGTGTTGGTGTCATGGGGGTTGGCAATCTCGGACGCGCCGCGCTTGATCGCCTTCAGCCATTAGGATTTCAGCTCAGTGGCTGGAATCGCTCTTTGAAGGAGGTGCCAGGTGGCCACTGTTACGTCGGCCCGGACGAACTGGAGGCGTTTTTAGGGCAGTGCGATATCCTTGTGAACATGTTGCCACTGACTCCCGAAACAGACGGGATACTCAATGCTGCGAGGCTCGATTGCCTGCCTCATGGAGCTGGACTGATTAACGTGGGACGTGGCGCCCACGTTATAGAAACGGCTTTGCTTTCAGCATTGGATGAAGGTCGTCTAGGAGGTGCCGTACTGGATGTTTTGGCACAAGAGCCTCCCACTGAAGACAACCCACTCTGGAAACATCCCCGGGTGCTCCTGACGCCTCATGTTGCAAGCGATGTGCAGATTGAAGGTGGTGTGGCGGTGATTGTTGAGAATCTTCGAAGAGAGCGTGAGGGAATGCCTCTCTTGAATGTGGTTGATCGGTCTAAAGGCTATTAGCAATCAATCGTCTGTTTCGTAATGATCTCCTGTGCCGATGAATTAGTGAGGGAGAGGAGGAGTGGAAGCTCCAGTCGAATATCATCGATACTCACCTATAACTTAGCTCAACTAAATGGTTGTTTAGTTTAGTTATAATTTCTGGTTATTAATAAAGGAGGGGAGTTGACCAGATGATCCAGAGGTAGCTCAGTCTTATTCGCTATCTTCCAAATATGTGCGATATCTTTAAAGCACACGTGTAATCGATAACAAACCCCGTAAATCAAAGGCTCCAGCCATCTGCGGCGGCCATTCAAAGGAGTATGCAAGGGGGCCATTTTCCAATCTGGATGCGTCAAAGTGCTCACAATTACCTGAAAGCCGCTGGGATTCTGGATGTGCAGAACCTACCGCACGTTGCCTAGGTCAATGCGGCGATTGGCATGGAAATCCTGCTCAAGAGCTTTATTTCTGTGCCTGACCAGCATCAAGGTACATCCGGCGAGATCTACAAACTCGACGCCGTAGCGTTGGCCGCGGCTCACCAGCATCTGAAAAGCGCCCGATACCCAAAGCTTGGCCCTGGACAGCCGGGAAGATTCCTTCGAGAGATACCGCGACGTGTTCACCAACAGCCGGTATCCGTATGAGTCGAGCAGCTGGAAATTTTCCGATCCGGTACTGATGAGGTTGCTGCGGTGGACTCTGGCCAACAGGGTTGGCTATTCAAGGCGCAAGGTTCTCACGATCCGTTCGGTCCTGGATTACCTCATTGAGGTGCAGGCACGAACTGCAGCAGAGTGATCGAGGCTTGGGCCTGCTTCAAATCTGGCCACCAGACGCTCCAAAGTCCGTATGTAGCGTTACGCATAATGTATATTATGTTAAATCAAGTATTACTCTATAGATGCGCATAGGTCCTGTCCGTTTCCCTGCCGTCCGCTTTCCTCTTGGCATGCATCTCCAGCAATCGACGTCAAGGCCGCCGCAGCGAGCCTCGCCTACGAGTACCGAAGGACTCTATAGATCTCAGAAATCACCTGCATCGTTGCGTCTTCGATCGTTCCTTCGTTACGGCATAAAACCCAGCCGTGATCTGCAATTGCTTGCTCGAACGCCTTTGTACAAGCGACATGTTCTTCCAGCTTATGGATCACAGTACTGCCCAACCCACGTCCTCGTGCCGCAGCCCTTGCCCACGAAATATCAGGGGCGGTGACAACCCCGACATGCAGGTCTGGCACTCGCACGTTTCGATCAATGTTCAATTGTAGAATCTCTGCAAACGGGACTATCCGGCGAAACGCGGCATCAGACGGGTACCAGCGATCGATCAAGATGATGCTGTCTGGTGGCTGTTTAGTCAGCACGTTCCGGGAAATCCAGGTACGGCTATCAGCAAAGCGCTCACAAACCCTCAACTCCAAATCCCGGGTGGGATTTCTGACGAGCTTATTAACGAGGGTCATTGTTTCACCCCTATAGGGATCGCTTTTTTTCTCGCAAAGTCGGATCACCTTTTTGTTGTCTGCCCTCAGTAATTTCGTCACGGCTTCCAACAGTGTGGTTTTGCCGGCTCCCTTGGGCCCATCTAGAGAAACAAACAGCGGACGATTCATTCTTCACATAACGATTGAGATACGATTTTTTTGCCCTGTTCGTTCGCTGGAGCCGCTTGGCGCGACTATGCGAATCGAGTGGAGGGGCCATATGAACAGACATTGATGAACACTCTAACTTGGTTTCTGGTTGACGGGTCTCAAAATCCAAGGTTATAGATGCTTATGAACATCGGTCATCGGCCATAAGTTAAATGCTGTCTCCCCTGCCCTCACCAGTCAGTTTTTTATACTCAGGACGAACATTCCGAGACGCTAGGGTTTGTGCAGCGGCACCCTACTGTTTCGTCCATCTCCGCGCGAAGAACCTGGCGTCTCAACGATCTGTCCCTTGAACGCCAGCGAAAAACAGAAAAAAATCGCAAGGGCAAAACCTGCCGGAAACAACCAGATGCTTTTCCAGTCATGGCTGTCCGCCAACGCGTAGTGATCGGTCACCTGCCCGGCGACCCAGAAGCCGATCAGCATGCCCAGGCCGTAGGTCGCCAGGGTAATCAGGCCTTGGGCGGAGCTTCTGAAGTGTTCCGAGGCTTTGGCATCGGTGTAGATCTGGCCCGAGACGAAGAAGAAGTCGTAGCAGATGCCGTGCAGGGCGATGCCGGTGAACAGCATAAAGGCCAAGTCGCCATTGTTACCGTAGGCGAACAACAGGTAGCGCAAGGCCCACGCGAGCATCCCCACCAAGAGCGCGATTTTGATGCCGAAGCGCTGAATGAACAGCGGCAGGAGCAGCATGAACAGCACTTCCGAGACCTGACCGATGGCCATTTTCGCCGTGGGGTTGGTCATGCCGATGTCCGCCAGAAACGGATTGGCATTCTGGTAATAGAACGCCAGCGGAATGCAGATCAAAATGGAGGCGATGAAGAACACCAGGTAGCTGCGGTCTTTGAGCAAGCCCAAGGCGTCCAGCCCGAGCATTTGCTTGAAGCCACCGCTGCCCGACGCTGGCTTCAGGGGTGCGGTGCGCGGCAAGGTGAAGCTGTAAAGGCCCAAAACCAGAGAAGCAACCGCCGACATCAGAAAGGTATTGCGTAATCCGCCTGATGAAATTGCGACTTGAGAGTCCCACGCAAACACAAAGCTGATTACCACACCGGCCACAATCCAACCGAGGGTGCCCCACACGCGAATACGGGAAAACTCCAGGGCCGGGTCGCTCATCTGCCGAAACGCGACCGAATTGACCAATGCCAGCGTCGGCATGTAGATCATCATGTAGGCCAGTACGAACGGATAAAACGTGCTGAAATCTGGCGCTCGATAAAGCTGATATAGCAACACAGCGCCCACCAGGTGCAGCACGGCGAGGATGCGCTCGGCATTGAAGAAACGGTCGGCGATCAAACCGATCACAAACGGCGCGATGATCGCGCCCCAGGATTGTGTCGAGAATGCCATGCCGATCTGCCCACCAGTGGCGCCCAGATTACTGGCGAGGAATGTACCGAGGGTGACGAACCATCCGCCCCAGATAAAGAATTGCAGGAACATCATGGCGCTTAATCGCGCGGTCATCATGGTCATAACAGTCACCGTCTTATTGTTTTTCTTTTTGGAGAGAGGAACGAATAACGTTTTATTCAGGCATCGGGTAAACCCAGCAGTCGACGATTGAAACCTTCGTCGGACGTCACGCTGGCGAAGTCGTCGAACGCCTTTTGTGTCTTGGTGATCATGTGCTGCTCAATGAACGCCGCTCCTTGCGCGGCACCCTGTGCCGAATCCTTCAAACAACACTCCCACTCCAAAACGGCCCAACCGGCAAAGTCGTATTGGGTCAGTTTGCTGAAGATCGATTTGAAGTCGATCTGGCCATCGCCCAGAGAACGGAAGCGGCCCGGTCGATCGACCCATGCCTGATACCCGCCGTAGACACCCGAACGGGCATCGGACCGGAACTCGGCGTCCTTGACGTGGAACATGCGGATGCGGTCGTGGTAGCGATCGATGAAACCCAGGTAGTCCATTTGCTGGAGCAGCAGATGACTCGGGTCATACAGAATGGCGGCGCGTGGATGATGGTCGACAGCCTCCAGAAAACGCTCGAACGAGGCGCCGTCGTGCAGGTCTTCGCCGGGGTGGATCTCGTAGCACAGGTCGACGCCGGCCTCTTCGAAACACTCGAGGATCGGCAACCAGCGCTTGGCCAATTCTGCAAAACCCTGTTCGACCAAACCGCTCGGCCGCTGCGGCCAAGGGTAGAGATACGGCCAGAGCAGCGCGCCGGAAAAGGTCACATGGGCCTTCAACCCCAACCGCTGACTGGCGCGGGCCGCCAGCTTCAATTGGTCGATGGCCCATTCGGTCCGCGCCTGCGGCTGACCGCGTAAGTGCGCCGGCGCAAAGTCATCGAACAAGGCATCGAACGCCGGATGCACCGCTACCAGTTGTCCCTGCAAGTGCGTCGACAGCTCACTGATTTCGACGCCCGCTTGAGCACAGATGGCTTTCAATTCGTCGCAATAGTCCTGACTGTCGGCGGCGCGCGCCAGGTCGATGTATTGCGTGCCCGACGTGGGTAACTGAATGGCGTTGTACCCTTGGGACGCCGCCCAACGAGCAATATTGGCCAGTGTATCGAATGGCGCTTCAGCGGACATGAACTGCGCCAGGAAAATACCTGGGCCGCGCAAGCCTGTCGGGGGTTGGGGCGTAGGATTCACGGGGGGATTCTCCGGGTTCACGGATGGCAGACCAGTTCGGTCCATTTGGTGTCGCCACGATGGTTGGCGATCACGGCTTCGATGAAGGCCATGCCGCGCAGTCCAACTTCGATGCCTGGTACGCCGGGGGCCTCGTTGCCTTCGACGTTGCTGCGGATCGCGCTGGCGAAGTCGCCGTAGAGGTTGGCCATGGCCTCCAGATAGCCTTCGGGATGTCCGGCGGGCAGACGCATGCGTCGGGTCGCGGCTTCGCACAACCAGGGTTGACCGGCACCGGAACGCAGGATGCGCAAGGGTTGATCAAGAGAGCGATGAATCAGGCTCGACGGTTCTTCCTGACGCCATTCCAGCCCGCCCTTGTCGCCGTAGACGCGGATCTTCAACGGGTTCTCTTCGCCAGCGCAGACCTGGCTGGCGATCAATACACCGCTCGCGCCGTCGGCCATCTTGAACAGCATCGCGGCGTCGTCGTCCAGTTGCCGGCTTGCAAGGTGCGTATTCAACATCGCACACAGGTGCTTGATGGGTTGGTCTGCCACGAATTCGGCCAATGAAAAGGCATGGGTACCGATATCGCCAATGCAGCCTCCCAACCCCGACTGTTCGGGTTGATCGCGCCAGCCCGCCTGCTTGTTGCCCTGCCCGGCCACATCCTGACTCAACCAGCCCTGGGGATACTCGACGATGACCTTGCGCACCGTGCCGATCACACCGTCGCGGACCATTTCCCGAGCCTGCCAGACCATCGGATAACCGAGGTAGGTGTGGGCCAATCCATAGAGGCGGTCGCTACTCTCCAGCAGCTTTTTGAGGGGTAACAGCTCAGACAGATTCAGCGCCGCGGGTTTCTCGCTGAACACATGAAACCCTGCACTCAGCGCCTGAGTGGCAATTGGGGCATGCAGGTGATTAGGGGTGACGATGACGAGCAGTTCCATTCGCCGATCGGCGGGTAGCGCGTACTCGGCATCGAGCATGTGCTGCCAGTCGCTGTAGCAGCGCGAAGCGGGCAATCCCTGCGCCGCGCCTGTGTCCTGGTTGTTGCGGGCGTCTCGGCTAAACGCACCGCACACCAGTTCAAAACGACCGTCGAGCGCGGCGGCCTGACGATGGGCTTTGCCAATGAAGGCGCCCTCGCCGCCACCGACAAACCCCATTCTTATTTTTGGCACTGGAACATTCATCGCGACTTTTCTCTGTTTGAGGCGGTGTCAGGCTTATCTTTCGCCATGATGTAACCGGTTACATCATGGCGAGAATTTAGGCGCAGTTATGCGAGGTGTCAAATGCCCGGATTAAAATCCACGAACATTTCAGGGCACGGCCGACCTGCGCTAAGCTCGCCAACCGCACAGTTCGATAATGAGGTGGTCTTGTCCAATATCCGTGAAGTAGCCCGGCTTGCCGGCGTCTCGGTGGCCACAGTATCCAGAACACTGAAGTCGCCTGAGCGCGTGCTCCCCGACACTCGGGACAAGGTCAACGCCGCCGTGGAAAAGGCCGGTTATCGACCAAACCTGATGGCGGTGCAGTTTCGCTCGCGCAGAACCGGCAACCTGGTGATTCTGGTGCCGACCATCGCCAATACCTTTTTCGCAAGGGTGATCAGCGGTGCCCAACAGGCTGCCCAGGCCGCCGGGTACCGACTTCTGCTGTGCGACACCCAGGGCCGCGAGGAAGTAGAACGGGAATTCGCCGAGCTGGTGTACGCCCACCAGGCCGACGGCGTGATTCAGCTGCGCGCCTACGACCCTTTTGAAGCCCCCTTCCCCAGCACCGAGCTACCACCCATCGTCAACGCCTGTGAGGTGATTCAAGGCGGCCGCCATCCGACGATCAGCCTCGATAACCGCGCGGCCGCCAAGGCCATGACCGAGCATCTGATCGAACTTGGCCACCGGCGGATCGGTCTGATCAAAGGCCCGAAAAGCAGCCCGCTGACCCGCGACCGTGTGGCCGGCTATCAGGATGCATTGCGCCAAGCCGGCATCGCGTCCGATCCCGCTCTGATCTGCCACGGTGATTTCAGTTTGAAGGCGGGTCATGACGGTGCAGCAGCGATGCTGGAGCTGTCTGATCGTCCCACCGCGCTGTTTTGCGAAAACGATGAAATGGCCATCGGTGCGTTGAAGCGAATCAAGCAACAGGGCTTGCGGGTACCGGAGGATATTTCATTGGTGGGTTTCGACGACATCCCCTTCGCGGCGTACTGCGATCCGCCTCTGACGACCATCGCGCAACCCGCCGAAGTCTTCGGCCAGAAAGCCGTCGATATGCTGATCTCTCTGATTGAGAAGAAACCTATTGCACAGCGTCATGTGGTATTGCCGTTTGAGTTGACGTTGCGCAACAGCACTGCTGTGGTCAACGAGCGCTGACCACATCCATTTCAGGAGATTTTCTGATCAGGCAAAGGCAATTTTGCGATCGAATAACCGCGCATTTCCGCAATGACCTTTTCACCGGCGACGCATCAGCCGGCAAGGTGGTCAATCCGGTGCCGGCACTATGGGCCAAGGCCAGCAGAGCCGGCAGATCGTCAGGCGTTGCTGGGCGGACGATCATCGCACTTGTTCCTGGGTGGACGAATGCCTGGGCAGGAACACCTCGGCCAGCATGCAGCGCGCGCTGCCGCCACCGATGCGCTCGATGGTGTCGATGTTCACCGGCAACGGCGTGGTGTGAGCTTCGATCAAGCGACGCTGATTGGCGTCCAGCGATTGCCATGCTGTGCGCGACATCACCAGCAGCGGCTCGCCCGCTGCGTTGTGCACTTCCAGCATGTTGCCGGCAAAGGATTCCAGCTGCGCCCAGTTCAAGGCGATGACCTGTTTACCGCTGGTTTCGAGTCGGTTACGCAGCGCCGCACATTCGCCCGGATGGGGCACGGACGCCAGGCAAGCCACCGCCAGGCGGGTGCCGACACTCATCATGACGTTGGTGTGATAAATCGCCACGCCTTGGCGGTCCACCGCGTTGAACGCACACAGTTCATAGCCCAGATGGGTGACCAGCTGATCCAGGGCCCGGGCGTGGGTGCGGGTCGAGTACCCGGCGTAGCAGATCCGCTGTTGCCGATCCAGGACCATGCTGCCGGTGCCCTCCAGGAATACCTCCTGCTCTTCGAGGCTGGACAGGTCCAGCACCTGCTCGACCCGGTATTCACCCAGCAACCCATCGAGTACACCTTTGTCCCGCTCCAGACGCCGGTTGTGGCCCTGCATCGGATACAGGACCAAGGTGCCATCCGGGTGGCTGCTCCACCAGTTGTTGGGGAAGATCGAGTCCGGGGTATGCGGCGCTTCGCGATCGTTGTGCACCAGGACTTCAACGCCGTGCCGACGCAACGCGTCAACATAGCCATCGAACTCGGCCAGGGCCTTGAGTTGTACGTCTTCGGCAACCGTTGCCGGACGCTGGAAACGGTTGTTCGCCGCCGTGTCCTGATTGAAGGAGAAACGTGTCGGGCGAATCATTAATACCGTGTTGGTGGTTTGCATGGGCGCAGACTCAATGAGGGCGAGAGAGGCTCATTGTCTGTTTCGAGGTGGGAAAAACCCGGTTGATAACGGCTTTTGCGCTGATGGAAACGGCTGAAGATTCAGACCCCATCAGCCGATTCGGTGAACAACACAAATCAAATGTGGGAGCGACGGTGCGGCGATCCGACTTGCTCGCGAATACGGAGTGTCATCCAACATCAATGTCGACTGACACATCGCCTTCGCGAGCAAGCCCGCTCCCACAGGTTGTACTTCGTTCGATGCCTATTCCATGGTGGTCTTGACCATCGCCAGCTCCGGGTGGCTGACCAGTTTGTCGATGTGCAAATCCGGGTCGTCAAACCAGACTTCGGTCAACACCCGGTAATGCTCCATGTCACGGCAGCGCATGCGCAGGCTGTAGTCGAACGCGCCGCTGATCAGGCGACATTCCAGCACCTGAGGGCAGGCGCGGACCTTGGCTTCGAAGGCCTTTTGCGCTGCGCGTCCGCTCTGGTTCGACAACGCCACCAGCACCAGCAAGGACAAGCCCGGCGTCAGCTTCTTCTCATCGAGAATCGCGCCATAGCCGCGAATGACCCCAAGCTGTTCCAGCTTGCGCACTCGTTCCAGGCAAGGCCTGGGGGTCAGGTGCACGCGTTCGGACAGCTTTTGATAGGTGATGCGCCCTTCGTGGCGCAACACTTCAATGATTGCCTGATCGATACGATCAAGCACGATCGACAGATCGCGGATATCCGCCATGTACGCCTTGCCTCACTTCAAACGACCCGATAGAAATTGCTGCAAACGTTCACTGTTTGGCCGGTCGAGTATCGTAGCATCACCCTGCTCCTCGACACGGCCCTGATGCAGGAACAACACCTGGCTTGAGACCTGCCGGGCAAACCCCATTTCGTGGGTCACCATCAACATGGTCCGGCCTTCTTCGGCCAGTGCCTGAATCACCTTCAGCACTTCACCCACCAGTTCCGGGTCGAGTGCCGAGGTTGGCTCGTCGAACAACAGGATTTCGGGCTCCACCGCCAGGGCCCGGGCAATCGCCACCCGTTGTTGCTGCCCGCCCGACAGAAACGCCGGGTACTGATCGGCCACCCGTTGCGGCAAGCCGACCTTGTCCAGATACGCCCGCGCGCTCTCCTCGGCGGCCTTGCGACTCATGCCCAGGACTCGACACGGCGCCAGCACGATGTTCTCCAGCACGGTCAGGTGACTCCACAGATTGAAATGCTGGAACACCATCGCCAGTCGCGTGCGCAAGCGCTGCAACTGTTTTGGATTGGCAACGCGCATGCCGCCAACGCCCTGACGGGTGAGAACTCGCTCACCATCCAGAGCAATGGCACCTTCGTCCGCCCGTTCCAGAAAGTTGATGCAGCGCAGCATGGTGCTTTTGCCCGAACCGCTGGCACCGATCATGCTCACCACATCCCCTGCCCTCGCGTTTAACGAGACGCCCTTGAGTACTTCGTTGTCACCAAAACGTTTATACAGATTTTCAACCGTGAGTTTGTACATGCGAGTACTCCTGGAACGGCACGCTTATCGGCGCCGCTCTGGATAAATGATGGAAGTCAGTGGGCCGGACCGAGGAAGCTCAGCCAGCGTTTCTCCGCCAGGCGGAACGCGCCGACCAGCCCGAACGACAGCACGAGGTACAGCAGACCGGCGATACCGAAAGCCTGAAACGTCATGAAGGTCGCGGCATTGGCGTCCCGGGCGATTTTCAGGATGTCGGGAATCGTTGCGGTGAACGCCACCGAAGTCGCGTGCAACATCAGGATCACTTCGTTGCTGTAGTACGGCAGCGCACGGCGCAGCGCCGAAGGCAGGATCAGTTGCAGGTACAGGCGCCAGCCACTGAGGCCATAGGCATGGGCCGCTTCGATTTCACCGTAGGGGATGCTGCGGATCGCTCCGGCGAAAATTTCCACGGTGTAGGCGCAGGTGTTAAGGGTGAACGCCAGCAAGGTGCAATTCATGGCGTCGCGGAAAAACGCTTCGAGCAATGGCTGCGAACGGACCACGGCAATGCCGTAGATCCCGCTGTAGCAAATCAGCAACTGGATATACAACGGCGTGCCGCGAAACACATAGGTGAATAGTTGCACTGGCCAACGCAGCAAACCCCAGCGCGAAACCCGCAGGATCGCCAGGGGCAACGACAAGACAAAGCCCATGGCAATACTCGCCACCAGCAGCCACAGGGTCATGGCCAACCCGGTGAGGGTCTCGCCGTCGCTGAACAGAAAGGGTCTCCAGTATTCGGCAATCAACTCGATCATCGCGCCATCCCCCGCACACCCTGGTTGTAGCGCCGTTCCAGCACGCGCAAGACATAGTTCGAAGCGCTGGTGATCAGCAAGTAAAGCGCTGCGGCCAGCAACAGGAAATCAAGCATATTGAACGTGCTTTTGCCGGCCTCCTGCGCGACCTTGACCAGGTCCGACAAACCAATGATCGATACCAGCGCCGTGGCCTTGAGCAGCACCAGCCAGTTGTTGCCAAGGCTCGGCAAGGCGAAACGCATCATTTGCGGGAACACCACGAAACGAAAACGCTGCCAACGGTTCAGGCCAAAGCACGCCGCGGCTTCCTGCTGCCCGCGTGGCACACTCAGAATCGCCCCGCGAAAGGTCTCGGTGAAATACGCCCCGTAGATAAAACCAAGGGTGATGATGCCGGCCACGAATGGGTCGATTTCCATGTAGGGCCAGCCCATGGACTCGGTCAGGGCGCTGAGCCAGCCTTGCAGGCTGTAGAAAATCAGCAGCATCAACACCAGGTCGGGCACGCCACGGATCAGTGTCGTGTAAATGGTCGCCGGCAGATTCAACAGCTTCAGCGGCGACAGCTTGGCCGCCGCGCCGAGCAGCCCCAGCGCCATGCTCACCAGAAGCGCGAGCGCCGACAGTTTGAGGGTGACCCAGGTGCCGTGCAGCAACAAAGGGCCATAGCCTTGCAGGGCCGAAAGGTCGACCCCCAGAACATTCAGGAAGGAATTCACGCCAGTCACCTGTCTTGATGCGCCCCGGTCGCTGCGACACAGCGACCGGGGCGCGAGGATCAGTTGTTGTAGAGGTCCAGATCACCGAAGTGTTTCTGCTGGATCTGCGCGTAGATGCCCTTGTCGTGCAGGGCCTTGATGGCGGCATTGAGCATGCCTTTGAGCTCTTCGTTGTCCTTGCGCACACCAATCGCGATTTCCGACGGCACCAACGGGTCGCTGATGCCTTCACTGTTGTGGAAGTCCGCCCCTTGTGGCGAGGTCAGGAAACTCATCTGCGCTTGCAGCTTGTCCTGGATCGACGCATCGAGACGGCCAAATACCAGGTCGGCATAGACCTGATCCTGATTCTGGTAGGCCCGCAGTTTCACCCCGCCCGGCGCCAGCTTGGCCTTGGCGTAGGTTTCCTGAATCGTGCCCTGCATGTAACCGATGGTTTTTCCACGCAGCGATTCGGCGGTAGGCAGCAGTCCTGAATCCTTGCGGGTGACGATGGCGGTCGGTCCGGCGTACAGGCGATCGGTAAAGTCGATCTGTTTTTTACGCGCGTCGGTAACGGTCATCGAAGATTCGATGGCATCGAACTTGCCGGCCTTGAGCCCCGGAATCAGCCCGTCGAAATCATTGCTGACCCACACGCAGGTCAGCTTCAGCTCGGCACATATCGCATTGCCCAGATCCACGCCGAAGCCCTGGACCCCACCATCGGCCGTGGTGGATTCAAAGGGTGGGTAGCTTGGGTTGACGCCAAATCGCAGCTCCTTCCATTCCTTGGCACTGACACCCGTGGTGCAGCACAGCAACGCGAGTGCCGGCAAAGTCAGCCATTTGATGTTCATTTTCTTGAGTCCCGGATTATTTGGATTTATCGCGATCCGGCGCCTGCGTCGGACCACACTTTTTGACAGGGGCAGAGAGTCGATGCGGTCTTCACCGCAGCCGTTTTTGTTGTTGTTTTCGACTGGAAGCAGCCAGTCGTCGGAGTTGCACTCCATCTCATGCAGCGATCAACAAGCGCTTGAAACGGACCGTCAGAATGCCAATTGCCGGGAGGGTGCTGGTGTCGTAACCCCACGTTCAAACAGCGTGCCTGTGCTGAATGAAGGGCTTGCACAGCCGATTCTGTCGTCCGCTGTAAGTCACTGTTTTTCCACTTAAAGGGAGCGACACAGGAAGTGTGATTGTCTTTTGGCCTTCTACTTCATCTGCATGACGATGCGTCGTGAAGCGCATCGCGCTTGAGCCGTGCGAGCGAGGTGTGACTGGTCAGTGTCACCCGGCCGATTCCGCTGTGCGCTGTCTGTTTTTCGACTTCTCTCGCTGTGTCCAGGGTCAGTATTGGCCGAAATCTTCTCGCCATTGCCTCGACAATAGGTCGGTAGCAAACACATGGACCACCTCCTGAGTCTCAGCCGCCAAAGCGCAAGGTAGTCCAGACCGGCACACCAAAAAACGCCCAAAGGAACCCAATATGACCCGTTACATTGACGTCAATGATCTGAGCCGTCTCGTCCAGGAAAAAGGCTTGCCTCGTTGCCTGATCGAAATGGCCGAGTACATCCGTCAAGACTACGTACGCTGGCCGGATTTCGAAAAGTGCGCGCGCCTGGCGAACCACTCACCCGAGGGCGTCATCGAGCTGATGCCCGTGTCTGATGCCTCGCTCTACGCTTTCAAGTATGTCAACGGACATCCAAAGAACACCCACAATGGCATGCTGACGGTCATGGCCTTTGGTGCGTTGGGAGACGTCGATACCGGCAAGCCTGTTTTGCTGAGTGAGATGACGCTGACGACCGCCATTCGCACCGCTGCCACTTCCGCACTCGCGGCCCGCTACCTCGCCCGACCGGACAGTCGCCGAATGGCGCTCATCGGCAACGGCTCACAGAGCGAATTCCAGGCCCTGGCATTTCATACACTGCTCGGCATTACTGAAATCAGTCTCTACGACATCGATCCAGCGGCAACGGCGAAGCTGGTAGCCAACCTGCGGGCCTACCCCGCCATACAGGTGAGCGTTGCCAAAACCGTCGCAGAAGCGGTACGTGGCGCCGATATCGTGACCACGGTCACGGCCGACAAAGCCTACGCAACTATTTTGACGCCTGAGATGATCGAGCCCGGGATGCACCTCAACGCAGTTGGCGGCGACTGCCCCGGCAAGACCGAACTGCACCGGGACATCGTCGAGCGTGCGCGGGTCATGGTTGAGTACGAACCGCAAAGCCGCATTGAAGGCGAAATTCAGCAGATGCCTGCCGACTCACCGGTTATCGAGTTCTGGAAAGTCGCCAACGGTCAGACCCAGGGTCGCCAGCATGCCGAGGAAGTCACCTTGTTCGACTCGGTCGGCTTCGCCATCGAGGACTACTCCGCCTTGCGCTATGTGCTGGATGTTGCACGAACGCTAAACATTGGCAGCGACATTCAGCTGGTGCCAGAGCTGCAAGATCCCAAGAACCTGTTCTCGCTGCTGCTGCCTTCAGTAACAGCCGATGCAAGGCTTCGAGCTTAACTCCACTCGACACTTCAAAGCGTTCACCTGGCGGCCCCTTCGGCTGCCAGGCGCAACCCCGAACAATCCCTCAGTCGTTTAAGCCTTTTTTACAGCGCCATCCGCTGTGCGAACCACCCGGTTCCACATAAACAAACGGCGCCTTTGCATAAGAATTCCATGGCTGTTCGCCCCATGCCCGATGGATCTGGCTGATGCCAAATCCACGCCAGCATGAGGGCTTTCCTCATCCACTATGGAAGACTCGATATGCCACGTTTCATGCTCAGCACGCTGACGCTCGCCCTGGCCTTGACGGCAATGATGCCGGTGGCCAATGCCGCCCCTTTACTCGATCCCACACCTGAACATCTCCGCGCCGACAATCAATCAGGCCAGGCCAATACCTGGCTGGAGATTGATCAGGCCGCCTTCGAAGCAAACATCACCAAACTTCAGCAACGGCTGGCGGGTAAAAGCCAGATGTGCGCCGTGATGAAAGCCGACGCTTATGGGAATGGCATTGGATTATTGATCCCTTCCGCCATCCGGATGGGCATCACCTGTATCGGCGTGGCGAGCAACGAGGAGGCGCGTGTCGCACGGGAAAAAGGCTTCAAGGGACGCCTGATGCGTTTGCGCAGCGCTACCGTTGAAGAGGTCGAGAATGCACTGCGCTACAACATCGAAGAACTGGTTGGCAACCTGGAGGTTGCCCGTCAACTCAATGAGCTGGCCACCCGCAAGGGCGTGAAGCTGCCGGTTCACCTGGCGCTGAATTCGGCGGGCATGAGCCGTAACGGTCTGGAAATGAGCACGGCTGCAGGACAACAACAGGCGGTGGATCTGACCCGGCTGGATCACCTGAGCATCGTCGGAATCATGACCCACTTCCCGGTCGAGGAACGCGAGGATGTCCTTCAGGGTCTGGCCAGGTTCAAGGAGCAGTCCGGCTGGCTGATCGAGCACGCCAAACTGGACCGCAGCCGGATCACCCTGCACTGCGCCAATACCTTCACCACCCTTGAGGTGCCGGAAGGTTGGCTGGACATGGTTCGCCCGGGGGCTGCGCTCTATGGCTACCCAGTGGGTGGGCATAACGAATTTCAACGGGTGATGCAGTTCAAATCGCGGGTCGCGGCTGTCAATGCCTACCCGGCGGGCAGTACGATCAGCTACGACCGCACCTTTACCCTGAGCAAAGATTCGTTGATTGCCAACATCCCGGCCGGCTACTCCGACGGTTATCGAAGAGCGTTCTCCAACAAAGCCTCAGTGCTGATCCGCGGCCAACGCGCGCCGGTGATCGGCAAGGTCACCATGAACACGTTGATGGCGGACGTCAGCGGTATCAAGGGCGTGCAGGCGGGAGATGAGGTCGTTTTGTACGGCAAGCAAGGTGATGAAGAGATTACCCAGACGGAGCTTGAGACCATCAACGGCGCATTGTTGGCGGATCTCTACACGATCTGGGGCAACTCCAATCCGAAAGTCTTGAAGTCTAAATAAGGAGAAAAAAACAAGGTGCGCAGGCTAAACGCTGCGCCCCTGTGGGAGCGAGCCTGCGCGCGATGGACGTTAACGATAACGCGTGCCGCCCGAAGCAATCGAGTGTCGACCGGCTGCTCCTACACCTCAAAGTGGTCCTTCAGGTACTCAGCCGCCTCATCCGATGCTTGCTTGAGATGCGTTGTCATCAACGCAACGGCCGCCTCCACGTCTTTTGCCCTGTACGCCGCGAGGATCGCACGGTGCTCGTCCTGGCTATCGATCCCTGCGGATCGCAGCTGCATATAGATGTGCGTATAGCGCTGCGCAATGGTGTGCGCACGGGTGATCATATTTTCCAGGTGTTTCATTTGCGCAGGTGCATAAAGCGCCGTATGCAGCGAAAGGTTCCATTGACTGCTCAGGAGAGGATCCTGAACTTTCTCGAACTCATCGATGATGCGTTCGACAGCATCGAGTTGCTCCGGTGTCGAGAGCGGTACCGAATGGCGGACGGCCAGCGGCTCTAAAACCGCTCTTAACTCAAAGCACTCATTCATTTCATTCAGGGACGGAGGTGTCACCATGAAGCCCCGATTCGGCATGAACTGGACCAGGCCCTGACCTTCAAGCTCGCGCAGCGCCTCGCGAACCGGCACCTTGCTGGTGTTGAGTTCGGTAGCGATCAGGTCCTGACGCAGAGGTTCGCTACCGGAGAGCGCGCCGGTGACGATGGCTTCCCTGATAACGGCCGCAACAAATTGCGGTGCGGACACACGTGCCAGCGGGATCAGTCCTGCAATGTATTTCAGTGGTGATTGGTTAGACATATGACACTAAGTGGCCAGGGGCGATTTAAAGGCGTGTCTGGGTTTGGCAGATACGAGGAACAACTACATCACTATGCACAACCGTATACGATTATACGAAATCGGACAAGGACGGCATCCTCGGCCTTGCTCCCCTCGAACTACAGTCCAGTCCCTCGCCCATACATCTGAAATACAAGCCTCATTCATCGCTTTGTTGTTGTCGTTGGCGGATCGATAATCGTATACTTTCTACAGTATGATGGAATTGGAAGCACCTTGGTTTGTCGTTTGCGATCAGGTCCTCGTCCCTCTTGCGCCATCTGCAACCACATCAGGACAACCACCGTGATCAACATAAAAAATGTTTCCAAGTGGTACGGCAATTTTCAGGTGCTGAGCGACTGCACTACCGCCATACAAAAGAGCGAAGTCGTCGTGGTGTGCGGCCCCTCCGGTTCTGGCAAGTCGACGCTGATCAAGACCGTGAATGCGCTTGAACCCTTCCAGCAAGGCGAGATTGTCGTAGATGGCATCAGCCTCTCGGACCCGAAAACCAACCTGCCCAAGCTACGCAGCCGGGTCGGCATGGTGTTTCAACACTTCGAGTTGTTTCCGCACCTGTCCGTGACGCAAAACCTGACGCTCGCTCAAATGAAGGTGCTGGGCCGTGGTCAGGACGAGGCGCTCAAACGGGGGCTGAAGATGCTCGATCGTGTTGGCCTGAGCGCCCACAAGGACAAATTTCCAGGGCAACTCTCAGGTGGCCAGCAGCAGCGCGTGGCAATTGCTCGTGCCTTATCGATGGACCCGATCGTGATGCTGTTTGACGAACCCACCTCGGCCCTGGACCCGGAAATGGTCGGCGAGGTTTTAGACGTCATGATCAAACTGGCAAACGAGGGCATGACCATGATGTGCGTGACCCACGAAATGGGCTTCGCCAGGAAGGTCAGTGATCGGGTGATTTTCATGGACGCGGGCAAAATCATTGAAGATTGCAAAAAGGAAGAGTTCTTCGGCACCCCCGAAGCACGCTCCCCCCGCGCCAAGGACTTCCTCTCCAAGATCCTGCAACATTGATCATTCGGGGTCGCTAAGGGAGTGTTCTCACCAACGCAACTCGAAGGCATTTTTCGCGCCCGCCTGGATGCTGCTGCCCAGGCGGGCGCACTCGCGAGAAAGGGTGTCGTGCAGCCATTGACGGTCATCTCCTTCGGCGCGACAGAGGCGAAAGCGACGCAGGCGGGTGGGTATCAGGTCCAGCGACTGCAACTGCCCGCCCGGGTCCAGCGAGGCGAAGTATAGAAGCCCCAGGTCGCCGCGAAAGGCTGTGTAGCCCTCGATGCCTTCGTAATCGTTCAGAAGATCACCGCAGCCATAGAGAATCAGGCGTCCGCGGTAGACCTCGATGCCCTTGACGTGGTGCGAGGAATGCCCGTGCACCACGTCAACTCCGGCCTCGTCGATCAAGGCATGGGCGAACCGGACTTGCTCGCGCGGGATATCGAACCCCCAGTTGCTGCCCCAGTGAATGGAGGCGACCACCAGATCCCGCGGTTTTTTGCCCTCGATAATCCGTTTCGCCACAGGGCGCAGGCTTTGCATCGACAGATCCTCCAGCCGCGCGACGCCAGCGCGCCTATCCGTGGCGGCCCAGTCCGACGCAATGCCGCTGTCGGGTGCGCCGAGGCCAAACACCAGCAAGCGCCGCCCGCCAGGCTGTGGCAGCACGGCAGGCGCTTCGGCTGATTGCCGGTTGTGCCCGGCGCCGGCGCTGCACATACCATTGCTCGCCAGGGTCTCCAGCGTATCGGCCAGGCCGGCTGCGCCCCAGTCCAGCACATGGTTGTTGGCCAGCACGCAGCAGTCGATGCCGGCTGCGCTGATGGCCGGGAAGTTCTCCGGGCTCATGCGGTAATTGATGCCCTTTGGCTCCGGTCGTCCGCGGCGGGACACCGCAGTTTCCAGATTGATGATGCGTGCGTGTGGCTGGCGAAGTTCGAACTCATCCAGCGCAGCGCCCCAGACATAGGTGAAATCGACTGGACGGGGAATCGAGCCATTGAGTCTTTCTGCCAGCCGGACGTAATCGCCGGCATTCTTGACGTAAGCTTCGTAAAGCCGCGGATCACCAGGATGCGGCAGTACTGCGTCGATGCCGCGGGCAGTCATGACGTCGCCGGCGAGAAACAGCTTCAGCGTATTGGTAACAGCTGCCATGGCACCCTCCCGAATATAAGCCGGGGGATGTTTCCATCCCCCGGCTTATTATTACGCTGAAATAGGCAGAACGACTTCTGAACCTCTACTCAGTTGTTCTTCATATGCAACTGATAAAGCTCATTGGCAATGGCGATATCCTCCAGACCCAAACCGATCGAGCGGAAGAAGGTATGGCGCTCGGGATCGGGAAGTCGGGCGGCTCCCGTCATCAGCTCGGGCAAATCCCCGTAAATACTCTCGGGTAACCAGCCATGCTGGTCTTTTGCCAAGCGCATTTCCCCTGCGCTGTCGGGCGTTGTAGCCCGGTAATCGCAATAGACGCTCATGTTCAGCAGGGATTCAGGAGGTACTTCGTGCGCCAGTGGGGCATTGGTGCAAATGGACGTGATCAACGCTGGCTTTTTCAGCACTGCAGGGTCAAGCACCGTATGACCGGCCGAGGTGCACAGCAGGATGACATCCGCATCATCAACTGCACTGGACAGTTCGGTATGAATGCTGACGCGCGGATCGAGGTTCCGGAGTGCCTGCTGCTCGGACACTGGTAGAGCGTCAATGTTGGGTGCGTACAACCTGATATCCCCCCACTCGCGCAATGCCGAAACATGCCGGACATGCGCTTGACCCAGACGCCCTACTCCCACTACGGCCAGTTTGCTGACCTGCGCGGGCGCAAGTAAATCGACCGCGAGTGCTGTCGTGCCCGCTGTTCGCTCAGCCGTCAATTGCCCCGAATCACAGAGCAAGCGAGGTTGACCGTCATCCATCGACATCATCAACGTCCAGGCCGTCACCAGAGCCCCTTCCGGACGCGGGATATAGGGTGAGAGCTTTGCACCAAAGACCCGCTCCTCGGCAAGCGTTCCAAGGTAGCTGATAAAGTTGCCTTGCCCGTTGGGAAACGGATTGCGCAGTTGTGGCGGTTGCACAGCCTTTTCCTGTCCCAACGCCAGGAACATACGACGCATTGCGGACAACACATCAATCAGACCGATCAGTTTGGCCACTTGAATTGAATCTAATACGGCAATGTCATTCTTCATTGAATAAAATCCTTCATAGCGCATCTGACAGAAAGCCTTAAACGTCGAAATCACTCGGTTCGAGTTCATGGGAAAGAATATTAAAACAACCAGTTGAATAGCTTATAGCTACCAAGAGAACTGGTACTTTTTACACAATACAACCCAGCACATCCGTTTTCTAAAGATGGGCAACTACATCGATTTCAATATCAAACGGAAACGGCCAAGGCTTGACTGCAACGAATGAGCGTACGGGTGGATTCTCAGGGAAATACTTGCGATACACCGCGTTCACCTCATCCATCATCGATGGATCCGTCACGAAGATCGTGGTTTTCACGACGTTATCGAGGCACGATCCTGCCGATTCAAGAACAACTTTCATCACCTGCAATACAGCGTGAGTCTGTTCAACAATCGTGCCTCGAACAATATTCCCGGTCAGTGGATCGAGCGGCGGCAGGCCACAGGTATAGAGCATCGAACCCGAGCGAATCAGCAAAGAGGTGGGTGTATTCAAACGCCTGAGCGCTTCAGACAAAAACGGCACTTCTATTATTTCTTTCATGGAGGCATCCATTATTGATACAGGCGGGCCCTACGTTCACGTTCAATCGACGCGACGTAGTGTTGGATATACATGCAGATAACGAAGTAGATGACGCCGACAAACAGATAGAGCTCTTTATAGAACCCTTGCCAGTTTTCGTCATAAAGGCTTGATCTTGCCGATCCAAGCAAATCGAAAAGACCGATGATCATCAACAATGAACTGTTCTTGACGAACGCGATGGCGATGTTGGCAATCGGTTGCAGCGAATGGGCGATGACTTGCGGCAAGATAACGTAGGCATGACTGCCCCAATAGCCGAACCCCAGGCTTGCCGACGCTTGGCGCTGACCGACTGAAAGTGCTTGCAGGGCACCGCGCAAGGCCTCGGAAAAGTAAGCGGCGGTAAATAGCGAGAGACCGATACCTGCCCGAAAAAGCTTGTCGAAAATAAGCTCGTCCGGAAGGATCAACGGAATGATCGCAAAGGTCATGAAGACAATAGTGATCGCCGGAACACTGCGAATGAGGTCCACATAAAGCCGGCACGGAACAGAGACAAGCGGCATCTGCGACCGACACCCCAGCGCCAGCAGCACACCCAGAGGGAACGCACACACAAGGCCGGCAATGCTGATCAGCAGGGTGATCGGCAGTCCACCCCAACGCGCACGATCCACTGGTTCAAGACCGAACAGTCCGCCACTCATCAATAGATAACCAATCAACGCGGCCAGTACCCACAGCACAATGGCCACTGTGTGATGGCGGACCCGGAACAAACACCAGAGCGCAACCGCCGCGATCAATGCAACGAAGGTGATCGGACGCCAAAGCGACTCAGGAGGATAGGCCCCGAACAGGATGAGATTGAGCTTGGTGCCGATGAACGCCCAGCAAGCGCCTCCGTTCTGGTGGCATTGCGCGGCATCGCCGCTAAAGGTTGCATCAAGCAATAACCATTTGACGATACCTGGGCCAACCAGAACGACGCCCCAGAGAAACAGTGCGCCGAGCACAATCCGGCTTGGCATACCCGAGCCCAGGCCTTTGAGGCGCTGGATTAGCGTCAAGGGTGCGGCAATCGACACTTGGGCACCATTATTCAGATCACCAGACATAATGTTTCTCCCAAAGACCGATTACCCGCGTCGTAATAATGTTTACCGTGACGTAAACCAGCATGAAAATGCTGATCAATTCGATGGCCTGCCCCGTTTGATTCATGGCGGTGTTTCCCGCCGAGACCAGTTCCGGGTATCCCACGGCAACACCGAGCGAACTGTTTTTCATCAGGTTCAGGAGTTCACTGACCACCGCCGGCATCGCGATCCGGAAGGCTTGTGGCATCACGATGTAACGCAGAACGCCAAAGTGCGTCAGGCCCAACGCATAACCTGCAGCAATCTGTCCCTGGGCAATGGACTGCACGGCCCCACGGATCGCTTCGGCTATATAAGTGCCCGTGTACACAGAGAGCCCGATGAACATACTCATGAACTCGGGTGAAAAGTGCCCGCCGCCGCCGATTGAAAACTTGCTTGCCGTGGGCCATTCAAATGTCATTTGCCCGGACCACAGGGCATAAGCCGTGGACACGAAGGCAATCAGACTCAGGAGCATCAGCAAGGCTCCCGGATTTTTCAGTGCGCTGCCACCGGTGCGCACGCTTCTGAGGATAAACGCCACGACGGTGCAAAAGATCGCGACGATTGCTGCCAATGCGAAGGGGGACGGCCACGGGAAATTGATCCCGCGATTACTGATGAACACACCCGGTACCGGCTCCAGAGCCTCCCGGACTACCGGTAGACCGTAAGTAAAAACAGCGAACCAGAAGAACAACTGCAGCAGTAGCGGAGTATTGCGGATCGTCGAGACATACACTTTGGCAATTCGTCTGGCCAGGCCGAATTTGGACAACTGAGCCAGCGCCGCCAATACCCCGAGCAGCACGGAGAACACAATGGCGCAAAACGCCACTTTGAGCGTGTTCGAAAACCCCGCGAGCAGGGCGTACGCATATGACTTGTCACCGCTGAAAGCAATCATGCTTTCGCTGAGGTCGAAGCCGGCGCGAGCCCACAGAAAGCCGAACCCGGTATTGATCCCTTTCTGTGTAAGGCGCTCGTTGATCACGTGCCCGAAATACCAAACCGCAATCACGACAGCCGTGAGTACTACAAGCTGGACCAACACCGTGGCTGCCCGGTGTTGGTGTTTAACAGCGCCATCTCTTGCCGACATGACCTTCACCTCTCATTTCTGATTCGCCATCTACGCGGCGTTTGAGCCATTCACATCGCGGATCAGAAAAGCGGGGCGTACAGCAGGCCACCGTCCGACCACAGGGAATTCTGGCCACGCTTCATCTGCAAGGGAGTATTGGCACCCACGTTGCGCTCGAAGATTTCTTTGTAGTTGCCTACCGCGGAGATGACATTGATCACCCAGTCATCCTTGAGGCCCAACCCTGCCCCCACACCTGGCGTTACACCCAGAAGGCGCCGGACGTCTTCGTTGTTACTGGTGAGCATTTGTTTAACGTTTTCTTTGGTGATACCGAGTTCTTCTGCAGTAAAGGTTGCGAAGACGGTCCACTTGACGATGTCTGCAAAGTGCTTGTCATCGCCCCGCACGACTGGACCCATTGGCGACTTCGAGATCACATCAGGAAGGATGGCGTAGTTTTCAGGGTTGCCTGAGTTGAGCCGGATAACCGCCAACTGCGACACATCGCTGGTGATTACATCGCAGCGGCTTGCGAAAAAGGCCGAGAAGAATTCAGTCCCGCTTTCGATCACCACAGGTTTGAATGTGATCTTCAGTTTGTCGAAGAAATTGCGAACCACATACTCGCTGGTGGTGCCCTGCTGAATGCAGACCGTAGCGCCATCGAGTTCTGCCGCCTTGGTGACGCCCAGTTTCTTGTTGATCAGAAAGCCTTGGCCGTCGAAGAAATCGACCACCGGAAATTGCAGCCCCATCGTGGTATCGCGCGTCAGGGTCCAGGTGCTGTTCCGAGAGAGGACATCCACTTCGCCATTCTGCAGCGCCGTGAAACGTGCCTGATCGGAAAGCGGGACAAACTTGACTTTCGGCTTCTCGAAAATCGCCGCCGCGAAGGCTTTGCAGAAATCCGCATCAAACCCCTGCCAATCACCCGCACTGTTGGGCGCACCAAAGCCGACCAGTCCAGGGTGCACACCACAGACAAGCACTCCACGCTCTCGAATTTTCGACAAGGTATCGGCCTGTACCGGTGCAGAAACTGCCAATGAAAGCCCCAGGGCTGCTGCGGTAGATGCGAAAAAAACTCTTAGACGTGTCATCAGCTTCTCCACTCGGTAGAAAGTATACGATTTCAAGCTATATGACTTTGCGAGCAGCTGTCAAGCCACAAGAATGGTCGCATCGGCAATTTGTTTTGAGTTTAGATCGGGTGCGTTGCGAGGTGACTGATCACCGGCGTGTGTCGCGATGGCTAAAGCAACCTATCGGGATTGGACAGACCCCAATCACCGATGATGCCAATCAAAAGTCAGTCTTCCTGGCCGGCCTTCTGATCAACGGATTGTTCTGCAACTGCGATGGCATGCTGGAAGCTTTCAAGAAATACAGTTTCTGCATGGGTCATTTTTTGCTCGCGGTTCCACAACAAGTGAATGTCCACATCGGAAACACCGTCCCTGGGCGGTAGCCGCCAGAGCATGCCGTTGTAGAGGTCAACATCGAGTAAGTGTTCTGGCAAACAGCCAATACCAAACCCTGCGATCACCAACCGGCGTATTTCTTCAAAGTTTGATGACGAAGCGACGATCTTGCCGGTGAATCCCTGCTGGTCACGAAACACGGTAAGCGGCGAAAGATTGCCGCCAATCTGGTCGCTCGTGAAGCTGACAAAGTTTTCCCCTTGCAACTCAGCCAGATCCAGGCCGCGAACTCCAAAAAAGCGATGGCGTTTTCCGCAAAAGAACGCATATCGCTGACGTATCAGACAACGCTGCTCAAGCTTGGGTTGAGCGATGCGGCATAAACCGACACCAACGGTGGCGGTCTTCTGCATCAGCGAACTGAGAATGTCAGAGCTGCGCAGAACCTCAATTTCCAACTCCACACGCGGATGATTGAGATGAAAATTCGCGAGAAAATCATCATAGACCGTCGATTGCACCCGGCTGATCGAGAGCAGGCGAACCTTCCCCACCACATCATCCTGGGGGCCTTCGATGGCCGAGCCGATGCGCGACACGTTGCCGTACATCTCTTCGGCAATTCGCAGTATTTCCTCTCCCGCCTCAGTGAGATCGAAGCGTGGCCCCTTACGCGAAATCAAGGCGCACTCCAACTGCTCTTCCAACCGCTTGAGCGATTGGCTAACGGCCGATTGGGTAATGAACAGCCGCGCCGCAGCACGGCTGATGCTCCCTTCCTGACCAATCGCCAGGTACGTGCGCAATAAATTCCAATCCAGACGATCGTTGAGGAAACGCCGCCCTCCCCATCTAGCCTGCATTAGCTCTTCATTCGAGTTTTTGCTGCTCATCTTGATGTCCATTATTAGCGTGGCTTAATCAGCACTTAAGAATTAGCAAATTGCTTAATTATAGAGGCTACGAGATAAAGCACGAAGGCGCCAGAGGGACAGAGCGTTACCGTGATCCGATTGATCCCTGTCGGAATAAAAATTAAAGAAAGGAACTTACATGTACACACCCGACAACATTGCCCCCGCCGAGTGGAAGGTCCGTTGCGAGCTGGCCGCACTGTATCGACTGGTCGCGTACTTTCGCATGACCGACCTGATCGACACCCACATCACCCTGCGCATTCCAGGCCCTGAACACCACTTCCTGATCAACCGCTACGGCGTGATCTTCGATCGCATGAAAGCCAGCGACCTGGTGCGCATAGACCAGTTTGGTCAGGTGGTGGGAGGTGCAAACGAGCGCACTCGTGTCAATGCAGCAGGCTTCGTGATTCATTCGGCGATCCACATGGCCCGCCCGGATCTCAACTGTGTGGTGCATACCCATACCGCAGCCGGGATGGCCGTGGCCGCCCAGGAGCAAGGCCTGTTACCGATCAGCCAGCATGCGCTGAAGTTCTACGGCAAATTGGCTTATCACACCTATGAAGGCATTGCGCTGTCGCTGGCCGAGCGTGAACGACTGGTCGCCGACCTGGGACCACACAAGGCCATGATCCTGCGTAACCATGGCCTGCTGGCGGCCGGTGGAAACGCAGCTGAAGCCTTCCACGAAATTCACTTCCTGGAGCGCGCCTGCCAGGCGCAGGTCGCGGCACTGGCCGGTGGCAGCCAGCTGGTCTACCCCAGCAAAGAAGTCTGCCAACACACTGCAGAACAGTTCGGCCGCGACGAAGCCGAGGAAATCATGGGGCTGAGCTGGAATGCCGCCTTGACCTTGATTGAAGACCAGCGCGAGTCCTATTGCTCATGAACACCGTCGTACTGCTGTCGCGCGACAGTATCCTGCTCAGCCAGCTCCAGGCGGCCTTTGCCCGACAGGCGCCGGACATACGGGTGGTACTGGCCGATGACCCGGTCGCCAGTGAAGCACAGGTCGCGGCATGCTGGTTCCCGCCGGCCAACAGTTTGGGCGCGCTGCCCAATCTGCAACTGGTGCATTCGGTCGCCGCGGGCGTCGATCACTTGCACACCGATCCCAGCTGCCCGAACTTGCACGTGTGCCGAGTGGTCGATCCCGCGCACCGCCAAGGCATGACCGAGTACGTACGCTGGGCGGTGATTCACTATCACCGGCGTTTCGATCAGGTCTTGCAGCAGCAGCCTGACCTGCTCTGGCAGCGCCCGATACAGATTCAGGCAAAGGATTTCAAGGTTGGTGTGATGGGCCTGGGTTCGCTGGGCGCAGCCATTGCCGAAGACCTTGCCAGCGCCGGCTACAGCGTCCGCGGCTGGGCGCGCAGTGTCAAAAACATACCCAACGTGGTCTGCCACAGCGGTGATCAGGCGTTCAACGGCTTTCTCGAAGGCCTCGATCTTTTGATCAACCTGCTGCCGTTGACCCCGGCTACCCGAGGCATTCTCTGCACTGAAACCTTCCAGGCTCTGGCGTCTGGTGCGGTGGTCGTCAACTGCGGTCGCGGCCAGCACGTATGCATCGACGATCTGCAACAGGCATTGAGCAGTGGTCAGCTGCGCGGTGCGGTACTCGACGTCTTCGAGCATGAACCCCTGCCGGTCGATGATCGCCTGTGGCGCATGCCCGGGGTGATCGTTACCCCGCACATGGCATCGGCGGCGTCCCACGACTGCATCGCCAGCCAGATTGCCGAAAACACGCGGCGGCTGGCCCGTGGTGAACCCCTGAACAACCCGGTCGATACGTCCCTGGGCTATTAAGACACGCGACAAGAGGTGAGTGATGAAAGTATCCAAGGTCAACGGTGAGCGCCTGTGGGACAGCCTGATGGACATGGCCAAAGTTGGCGCCACCGAGCGCGGTGGCAACTGTCGCCTGGCCCTTTCCAGGGAAGACCTGGCCGGTCGCGAGTTGTTCATGGGCTGGTGCCGTGAGGCCGGCCTGAGTATCGCGTTCGATGCCATCGGCAACCTTTTTGCCCGCCGCGAAGGCCAGGACAATAGCCTGCCGCCGATTGTCATGGGCAGCCACCTGGACACCCAGCCAAAAGGTGGCCGCTTCGATGGTATCTACGGCGTGCTGAGCGGACTGGAGGTGGTGCGTTGCCTGAATGATCAAGGCATCGAAACCCGCCAGCCCATCGAAATCGCCGTGTGGACCAACGAGGAAGGCGCGCGCTTTACCCCGGCCATGTTTGGTTCGGCGGTGTTCACTGGCATTCTGCCGTTGCAAACCGCATTGGATGCCCGTGATGCCCGGGGCATCAGCGTCGCTGAAGCCTTGGCTGATATTGGCCATGGTGGAGACCTTCCCCTGCAGCGAGCCTTCGATTCTTACCTCGAAGCCCATATCGAACAGGGCCCAATCCTGGAAGACAACGGCCTGCCGGTGGGTGTAGTCACCGGTGGCCAAGCGATCTGCTGGCTGGATGTGCAGGTTGGCGGTGTCAGTGCCCACGCCGGCACCACACCGATGCCGTTGCGCAAGGATGCCCTGTTCGGTGTCGCGGAAATGGCCAGCGTGCTGGAATCCATCGCCAGAGACTTCGCACCCAAGGGGCTGGTCACGGTGGGCCAGTTGGAGATCGCCAAGTCATCGCGCAACACCATCCCCGGCCGGATCAACTTTACTGTCGATCTGCGCCACCACGAAGACCAACAGATTTCCGCAATGGAGCACGCCGTATGCGAGTGCTTGCAAATCGTTGCCGACAAGCGCGGTTTGAGCCTGGCGATCAGTCGTCACTGGCTCAGCCCGGCGACACCCTTCGATGCCGATTGCGTGACCGCTGTACGTTCGGCGGTCCAGGCGCTGGGTTACCCCCATCAGGACATCGTCAGCGGTGCCGGGCATGACGCCATTCACCTCGCCGGGCATTGCCCCACCACGATGGTCTTCATTCCCTGTGTCGGTGGCCTGAGCCACAACGAAGCCGAAGACGCCCTGCCGGACGATGTTCGTATGGGCTGTGACGTGCTGCTCAATGCGGTGCTGCGGCGAGCTCAGCACCTGAGCGACTGATTATGCAAGCAACACCGAACCTCTGAGGTCGCGTCATCCATACGACCTCGGAGGCAGGGCCCGCTTGCGCCTGAAAAAACAATAAAACCGATCTCCGGCCACAGCATCACCGTTACCCACACTGCCATCCAATAAATCAATCCACTGAGCCCGACGCTCAACTTGGAGAAAAAAGGCATGAACAGCTCCGCGTGCATCCAGACCGCTACCCCGACGGTCGAACCCAGCGTCAACATGAAAAAAGTCGCCGTCGCCAGCGTCATCGGCACCACGGTGGAATGGTACGACCTGTTTGTTTTCGCCACGGCTTCCGCCCTGGTGTTCAACAAGATTTTCTTCCCGGCGTTCGATGCCTTGATCGGCACCCTCCTGGCGTTCGGCACCTTTGCTTCGGCTTATGGTGCACGCATCGTCGGGGCTGCCTTGTTCGGCCACTACGGCGACAAGCTTGGGCGCAAATCGATGCTGCTGATTTCGCTATTGACCATGGGCGCGGCAACCTTTGCCATCGGTCTGTTACCGGATTACGCCGCCATTGGCATCTGGGCACCGATCCTGCTTTTAACCCTGCGGATCATTCAAGGCCTGGCCCTGGGCGGTGAATGGGGTGGTGCGGTGTTGATGGCCGTCGAGCATGCCCCCGCCAACCAGCGTGGTTTATATGGCTCATGGGTACAGATCGGCGTGCCGGCCGGTACCATGATTGCCAACCTGGCCTTCCTGGCGATCGCCTGGCTGCTGCCGGCTGAAGACATGCTCGCCTGGGGCTGGCGCATCCCGTTCCTGGCCAGCGCGCTGCTGATTGCCGTGGGCCTGTACATCCGCCTCAACATCACCGAGACACCTGCGTTCCACAAGGCTCAAACCAGCGAGCCGCAAATCAAGCTGCCGCTGGCCGAAGTCTTCAGCAAATACTGGAAGCAAGTCCTGCTCGGCGGCGTGGCAACCATGTCGACCGGTGCATCTTTCAACATCATCGTTGCCTTCGGCCTGACCTATGGGACCCAGACCCTGGGCTTCAGCCGCACCATCATGCTCAGCGTGGTACTGGCCTCCTGTGCGCTGTGCATCGTGCTCTTGCCAGCTTTCGGCGCACTGTCTGACCGCTTCGGCCGCAAGCCGGTGATCATCGCCGGTATCGTCGGTGAAGCGCTGGTCGCCTTCCCGATGTTCTGGCTGATGGATACTCGCGAGCTGCCGCTGGTGTTTCTCGGCTATGGCTTGTTGATGACCGCGTTCGCCGCCAACTACGGGCCCATCGCAACCTTCCTCGCCGAGCTGTTCGGCACCCGTGTGCGTTACTCCGGCCTATCGGTGGCTTACATGCTCTCCGGGCTGCTGGGCAGCGCGGCCACGCCTATCGTGACCACGGCCCTGCTGGCGATGACCGGCAAAGGCTCGTCAGTGGCCTGGTACCTGATTGGCTCTGCGGTCATCTCCCTGATTGCCCTGTTACTGCTGACCGAAACCTTCAAGCGCGACTTGAGCGCTGGGCGGGCTGAATAGCACCAAGTGACCCACAACAAGAATAAATCCACCTGCACTTGATCCTGCTGCCATTCACGCACCCTCTGGATTCGTACACCATGGAAAAAACCCTGCACCTTTTTGGTGTGAGCGCCGGCGCTTGCCTTTTAACCCTGAGCCAGGTCGCTTCAGCCGATTTCATTAGCGACAGCAAGGCCACAATGGGCCTGCGTAACTTCTACTTCAACAACGACTACCGCGACCGGCCCGGCAGCGCCGGCCAGAGCAAGACCGAGGAGTGGGCGCAGGGGCTCATGCTCAATTACACCTCCGGTTTTACCGCCGGCACCCTGGGGTTTGGCGTCGATGCGCTGGGGCTGGTGGGCCTGACACTGGACAGCGGCCAGGGCCGCCATCGCGGCAGCTCGATGATCCCGACTGAAGGTAATGGCGCTGCCGATGAATGGAGCCGTCTGGGCGTGACCGCAAAAGCCCGTTTGAACAAGACCGAAATGCGTTACGGCACGCTGACGCCCAAGCTGCCGATCTTGGTCGCGAACGACGGTCGCCTGTTGCCACAGACCTTTGAAGGCGGCCAGATTACCAGCAGCGATCTCGACAAGCTGACCTTGACCGCCGGCCGTCTGGAGCACGCTACCGGGCGTGGCTCCAGTGATAGCACCGGGTTGGCGGTCAGCGGTGGGAGTCAGGAGAGCAACCAGTTTCTCTTCGCCGGTGCCGACTACAAAGTCACTAAAGATCTGACCGCCCAGTATTACCTGGCCAATCTCGAGGACTACTACACCCAGCACTTTTTCGGACTGCAGCATGTGCTCGCACTGGGCGAAGGCCAGTCGTTGAAGACTGATCTGCGCTACTTCGATACATCTTCCGACGGCGCCAACAGCTCGGCCAGCGGGCGCGCTGACGGTTTCCGGGTCGGTGGCTATAGCCGAAACGGTGCCGGTGAAATCGACAACCGCACCTGGAGCGCCCTCTTCACCTACAGCCTTGGTGGCCATGGGTTGACCGGCGGTTACCAGAGCGTTTCCGATGGCAGCAACTTCGTCCAGCTCAACCAGGGTTCCCTGGTGGACAAAGGTGCCGGTGGCGCAAGCCTGTATCTGTTCACCGACCGCATGCTCACCAGCTTCAACCGGGCCGGCGAACGCACCTGGTTCGGCCAATACGCCTATGACTTCGTCGCCTCGGGCGTACCTGGCCTTCGCGCGTCGCTGGTTTATCTCAAAGGCAGCCAGATCAAGACCACTTCAGGCAGCGATCAGCAGGAATGGGAACGTGACCTGGCCCTGGATTACGTGATCCAGGACGGTACGTTCACAGGCCTGGGTTTCGGTTGGCGCTATGGCGTCCTGCACTCCGAGGCCGACGCCAATCAGGACCAGAACCGCGTGTTCGTCAGCTACACCCTGGCATTGTTCTGATTCACCGGCCCGCCGCCCATGTCGGGTCGGCGGGCCTCTATTCTCAGCGAGGCTCTCTCATGAAACGTATCCAGGCAGCACCCGGCACAATTGGCCCGGTCGGTCCTTACTCCCAGGCAGTGGTCAGCGGCCATCTGGTGTTCACTGCCGGCCAAATACCCGCCGTAGGCGGACTGGACCAGCAACCCGAAGGCTTCGAAGAGCAAGTGCGCCAGACCTTGCGCAACCTGGAGGCCATCCTGATCGCAGCGGGCTCGGACTTCGATCACGTAATCAAGGTTAACGGCTATCTCACCGATCCAGCTCAACTGGAACCCTTCAACCGGGTCTATACCGAAGTGCTCGGCCATGCACCGCCGGCACGCACCACGGTCTGCGTGGCACTCTGGGGGGTGGCACTGGAGATCGATTGCGTGGCTGAACTCATTGATTCAGCAAAGCAGAGGTAAGCCATGAACGCCCCGACTCAACTGCTTGAAAAACTCCATCAGGTCAGCTTCGCCACCCTCGGGCATTTGCTCGAAGACGGCTTTGTCAATGCCGAAATTCGCTCCATGCTGAGCGCCGTCAAAGTGGTAGGTCGCGCCGTGACGCTGAGCGTGATCGACGCCGATGCCATTGCTGTCAACCGCGCCTTGGCAAGCCTGCAAGATGGCGACGTGCTGGTGATCGACATGAACGGTGATCGACGTCACGCTTGTGTTGGCACGGTCACCGCCTGTGCGGCTCAAGCGCGAGGCGCCAGGGCAATCGTGGTCGATGGCCTGGTGACCGATATCCTTGAACTGCGTGAAGCCGGACTGCCCGTTTTCGCCCGTGGCACCAGCCTGCTGACCACCAAACTGCACGGCAACGCCGAGAGCCGCTTGAATGTCCCGATCCAGTGCGGCGGGGTTCAGGTGAGCCCGGGTGATCTGGTGCTGGGAGACGATAACGGCTTGCTGATTCTTGACAGTCAGGCACTCGCCGCAGTCATCGACCAGGCACTGGCCAGTGATGGTGCAGAACCCGGTCTGCTGGAACGTCTTGAAGCCGGAGAGTCAATAGCATCCGTACTGCGTGTTCAGTGATTGATCGCTTGTAATGCGGACCGCCGCGCGGCGGCAAGCGTCAACAAAACGTTATTTTTTGAAATACTTCACAGCCGCCAATCAGTTGGTTCGGTTTTTTGACACTCCCCCGATATGCGGTCACAACTTTTGCGCTCCGTTGGGTCATAACACGGTAGCTGCCGATGGAATATTGGCATCTACCGAGGTTCTCGCCTGATACGGAGATAAACTCATGATTTTCAATGTACAAAATTTTGGCGCCAAAGGAGATGGCATCACTGACGACACGGCGGCGATACAAAATGCAATTAATGCGGCGGAGGCCGCAGGTGGGGGGCAGGTGTACATGCCGACCGGAACTTACATCGTTTCGGGAGGAGAGGAACCCTCAGACGGCTGCCTGATGCTCAAGAGCAACGTCTACCTGTACGGCGACGGCATGGGCGCAACCACCGTCAAGGTGGCTGACGGCTCCGACACCAAGATCACCGGGGTCATCCGCTCCGCCTATGGCGAGCAAACCCACGACTTCGGCGTCAGCAACCTCACCATCGACGGCAACCGTGACAACACCACGGGCAAGATCGACGGTTGGTTCAACGGCTACATTCCCGGCGAAGCGGGCTACGACTCCAACGTCACCCTCGACAGCGTCGAGATCAAGGATTGCTCCGGGTACGGTTTCGACCCCCACGAGCAGACCGTCAACATGGTCATCAAGAACAGCGTGTCCCACGACAACGGCCTGGACGGTTTCGTTGCCGACTTCCTCAGCGACAGCACTTTCGAAAACAACGTCGCCTACGACAACGACCGGCACGGTTTCAACGTCGTTACCAGCACCCACGACTTCACACTCACCAATAACATTGCCTACAACAACGGCGGCAATGGCATCGTGGTGCAGCGCGGCAGCGAGGACATCCCCTCCCCCAGCAACATCACCATCACCGGTGGCGAGGTGTACGGCAACGGCGCCGAAGGGGTGCTGATCAAACTGTCCAGCGAGGTGACCGTCAGCGGCGTCGACATTCACGACAACGCCAGCGCCGGGATCCGCATCTACGGCAGCAACCACGTCGAGATCATCGACAACACGCTCAACAACAATTCCCTGGGCAGCCCCGTACCGGAGATCATCATCCAGTCCTACGACGACACCCTGGGCGTGTCCGGCAAGTATTTCAACGGCAGCGATAACACCATCCAGGGCAACCTCATCACCGGCAGCAACCTGTCGACCTACGGCGTTGCAGAGCGCAATGAAGACGGCACTGATCGCAACGCCATCATCGGCAACACCATCAGCAACACCAGCAAGGGCGCCACGCTGATCTATGGCGACGGCAGCTACGTCAACGCAACGGTGCCGATGACCATCGTGCAAGGTACGGCTGGCAATGACATCCTGCTGGGCAGCGCCGCCAGCGAGATTTTCTATGGCGGCGCCGGCAACGACACTATCAATGGCAGGGCCGGTGGCGACATTCTGGTGGGGGGTGCAGGCATCGACAAACTCACCGGCGGTACCGGCGCCGATACGTTCCGTTTCGCCGCTCAGTCCGACAGTTACCGCAACGCAACCACAAGCTTCGATGACACCATCACCGACTTCGACGTCACCCAGGACAAGATCGACCTCGCCGGCCTCGGTTTCACAGGCATAGGCAATGGCCGTGGCGGCTCCCTGCAGGTCAGCTACAACGCCAGCAATGACCGCACCTACCTCAAGGACTACGATGCCGACGCCAGCGGCAATCGTTTCGAGTTGATTCTCTCGGGCAACTTCGCCAGCACCCTGACCGCCAGCCATTTCATCTTCAATCGCGTGGTCACTGGCACCAGCGCCAGCGACTCGCTGCTGGGTAGCGATTCGGCCGACACCCTGCTCGGCCTGGCGGGTAACGACAGCCTCAGTGGCGGCGCGGGCGACGACAAGCTCGACGGCGGCGCCGGCATGGACACCCTCACCGGTGGCTTTGGTGCGGACGTCTTTGTGTTCTCCAATCGCCTGGACAGTTACCGCAACTACAACACCGGCGGTGCCAACCTTGGCGACCTGATCACCGATTTCGATATCACCGCTGACAAGATCGACCTCTCGGCCATGGGTTTCACCGGCCTGGGGGATGGCAAGAACAACACCGTATACCTGGTGCTCAACAGTGCCGGCACCAAGACTTACATCAAGTCCCTGACTGCCGACGCCAATGGCAACCGCTTCGAGGTGGCACTGGACGGCAACTACCTCGACAAGCTGACCAGCACTAACTTCGTCTTCGCCACGTCGTCACCGACCAACCAGGCGCCGGTGCTGGCCACGCCGCTGCTGGATCAGAACGCGACCGAAAACACTACGTTCAGCTACGTGGTGCCGGCCACCAGCTTCACCGATCCGGATAATGACAGCCTCAGCTACACCGCGACCCTGGCCGATGGCAGCGCCCTGCCCGCGTGGCTGAGCTTCAATGCCACCCACCTGACCTTCACCGGCACGCCGACCAGCACTTCGTCCGGCAATTACAACGTGCTGGTCAAGGCCACGGACCCGGCCGGTGCATCGGTCAGCGATAGCTTCGCCCTGGCAGTGGCCGATGCGCCCGCCAACACCGTCACCGGCACCAACAATGCCGAAACCCTCAACGGCACGGCGGATGCAGACCTGATCCTCGGCCTCGGTGGCAACGACACGATCAAGGCCGGCACCGGCGCGGACATCGTCGACGGCGGCGCCGGGCGCGACTCGCTGTACGGCGGCGACGGTGCCGACACCTTCCGCTACACCAACTTGCTCGACAGCTACCGCGACTACGAGACCGGCGGTGTCACGGCCACCGACACGATTTATGACTTCACCGCGGGTGTCGACAAGATCGATGTTTCGGGCCTGGGCTTTCTCGGCCTCGGCCTCGGCGATGGCAGCAATGGCACGCTGTACATCACCCTCAACGCAGCCGGCGACAAGACCTACATCAAGTCCGCCGAAGCGGATGCCGACGGCAATCGTTTTGAAATCTCCCTTAGCGGCAACTACCTCGACACCCTGACCGCCAGCGACTTCGTGTTCGGCGAGCGCGCCCAGCAGGGCATCCTCTACCTGCCCACCCTCGGCCAATCCAATGCGCGCCTGCTGCGCATGACCGAGGACGACAATCAGTCCGGCACCTCGATGCTGGTCAACGACCTGGACCGTTACACCCCCTATGACGTGCGCAGCCAGTTCACCGATGCCGATGGCAACGGCATCGACATCGCGGTGGGCGGCAGCACGGTCACCGGCCTGTCGACGCTCAGCGCCGGGGAACTCGAGTTGTGCTGGTGGCTGACCGACACCAACCAACCCGGGCCTGCGCTGTTGCGCGCCGTGACGTTGCTGCGGGACCAGCTCAGCGAACTGCAATCGATCGATAACGTCACCATGGGCATCATTTGGGGCCAGGGCGAGGAAGCCGCCCAGGACATCGGCCGCGCCACGGACAAAGCAGCGGCAGCAGCGGCGTACAAGGCCGCGACCCTGAAGGTGCTTGATTACCTGCATGCCCAGTTCGGCAACTTCAGCGTGTACATGATGGAAACCGGTCACTACGAACAGGACGCGGCGCGTGCCCGTGGTTATTCGCAAGAGAAGATTGCCTCCATCGTCGAGGGGGTTGGCTATGTTCGCGCCGCCCAGGAAGCCATCGCCGCCGAGCGCGCCGACGTCAAGCTGGCGGTGGACTACACCGACCTCCCCTTGCGCCACGAAGTCGATCCGCTGGCGTATCCCGACGACGTCTGGCACCTGCACGAGGAGTCGGCGGAGATCGTCGGCCAGCGCCTGGCCGACTACATTGCCGGTGACCTTGGCTTCCAGGGCAACCCCAACGACAACAACAGCGTGCAGGACATTTTCGACAACGCCCGGAACATGATTTCCGGTACCGACCAGGCCGATACACTAGTGGGCAGTTCGGGTAACGACACACTGGATGGCGGCCTGGGCGCCGACACCATGACCGGTGGCAATGGCAACGACATCTATGTGGTCGACAACGCGTTCGACCGCGTGGTGGAAACCAGCACCTCGACCTCGCAGATCGATACGGTGCAGGCCTCGGTCAGCTGGACCCTGGGCGCCAATCTCGAGAACCTGGTGCTCACCGGCGTGTCGGACATCAACGGCACCGGCAATGAGCGGGACAACTTCATCACTGGCAATGCCGCCAACAACGTGCTCGAGGGTGCCGCAGGGGCCGACAGCATGAGCGGCGGCGATGGCAACGACACCTACTATGTCGACAACGCCGATGACACCGTGATCGAGATCAACAGCAATCCGGCGCCTGGAGGGGTCGACCGTGTGCACAGCAGCCTGGCGGCCTATACCCTCGGCAACAACGTCGAGCATCTTTATATCGATAGCACGGGCGCCGCCAATGGCACGGGCAACACGCTGGACAACACGCTGTTCGCCGGAGCCGGCAACAACGTGCTGGACGGGCGCGATGGCAATGACACGGTGTCTTTTGAACGCGCGCTGTCCGGCGTTACCGTAAACCTGTCGATGTCAGCGCAACAAAACACCGTGGGTTCCGGGCTCGACACCTTGAAATTCTTTGAAAACCTGACGGGAAGCGCCTACGCCGACAGTCTGTCGGGCAACAGCGCCGCGAACGTTTTGAACGGTGGTGCGGGCAACGATACGCTGGTGGGCGGTTCGGGCGATGACCGGCTGATTGGCGGTGCAGGCACCGACAACCTCACCGGTGGCACTGGCGCAGATATCTTCGCGTTCAGTGCGCTGTCGGACATGGGCGTAGGGGCTTTGCGCGATGTGATCAACGGCTTCAAGAGCACCGAGGGCGATCATCTGGATTTCACCGGCCTGGACGCCAACCCGCTGACCGCCGCTGTCGACGCCTTCACCTTCATCGGCAGCAACGCCTTCGACCCTGCCAACGCCACCGGCCAACTGCGCTTTGCCGATGGCGTTCTCCAGGGCAGTGTCAACGCCGACGCCACCCCCGAGTTCGAAATCCAACTGGTGGGTGTCCAGGAGCTGCACACCAGTGATTTCACACCTTGAGTCAAGCCCACAGGGGATTTGCAGTGCCCGAAAGATCAAAGACCAACACATGCAAAGAATGCGAGGGAGATGACTGTCGCAGGGTAAGGCGATTTCGCTCTAGAGCATTTTCTCCAGGCCGATCTTGTCGCTGAGCCAGGCCTTGAAGCTGCGCCATTTGCCGCCGGGCTCCTCATGCAAGGTATGCAGGCGGCTGTCGTCCTCGGTGAGCCAGACGACTTCGCCGTTTTCCAGTCGGGCCTGGTAACTCATGGCCGGCGCCATGCCCTCAAGCGCCAGCTGGCGCACTTGGCCGGCCAGTTCGGGACTATCGACCAGCACCCCGACTTCAGTGTTCCAGAACACTGAACGCGGGTCGAAATTGAACGAGCCGACGAACACTTTCTGCTTGTCCAGGATCATGGCCTTGGTGTGCAGGCTGGAGTCCGAGCCACCACTGAAACCAAACGAAGAACTGCGGCCGGGATCGTCCGGCTGGCGCCGCAGCTCATAGAGTTTCACGCCATGTTCGAGCAGAGTCTTGCGATACGGTGCATAGCCGCCATGCACCGCAGGCACATCGGTGGCTTCCAGTGAGTTGGTCAGCAGGCGCACATCAACGCCGGCATCGGCACGACCCAGGAGATAGTCCATGCCCGGCTTTTGCGGGACGAAATAGGCCGAGATCATGATCAGTTCGTTATTGACGCTATCGAGTTCAGGCCGCAGCTGTGTGGCCATCAATAGCGCGCGGGCTGGTTCGCCGTCGGCCAGGACCTTGCTCGGGGCATCCCACATCGCCTTGTTATGGGCCCAGATCAGTTGCTTGCGCCATGTCTCGAGCTGCGGTTGGGTCCGGTAGGTCATGAGGTGGTCGTACAAGGCCTTGCTCTCGATACGTGCGCTCTGCAGCGATTGTTCCAGGCGCTGGCGGCTCTGGAGCAAGTCTTCGGCGGTTGGCTTGTTGAGCACAAAATCACTGATCGGCTGGCTCAGGGCGCTGTTCCAGTACTGATCGAAGCTGTGGCCCAACTGCTCGGCGACCGGGCCGATGCACAGCAGGTCCACGTCGGTGAAGTTGAGATCGGGCTTGGCGTCGAAATACTCATCCCCCAGGTTGCGTCCGCCAACGATGGCTACGCTGTTGTCAGCCAGCCACAGTTTGTTGTGCATGCGTCGGTGTTGTTGGGAAAGATCAAGCAGACGCCCCATGGTTCGAGTGACCATGGTGCTGCGCCCCAGATGCAAAGGGTTGAACACACGGATATGGATGTTCGGGTGCACGGCCAGGGTAGCGATGACTTCTACCTGGCCGTCGCTGGCAGTGTCATCGAGCAAGATGCGGATACGTACGCCGCGATCGGCTGCCAGCAGCATTTCACGCACCAGTGCCCGGGTGCTGAGACCGTTATGCACGATGTAGTACTGCAGATCGACGCTTTTCTGCGCATTGCGGATCAACTCGGCGCGTGCCCGGAACGCTTCGCTGCTGTTGGGCAGCAAGCGAAAACCCGAACGCCCCTCATGCGTGATGGCTTGAGCCTGGATCGAGCGCCCGAAAGCCGAATCGCTGGCGGCTATCGCCTCGCTGAACTCGTGGGGCAAGCGCTTGGTGGCACAGCCGGCGAGCAGCAGCGCGAGCAACATGACAGGGATGAACCGGGACATGGGCAAGGACTTGTCCTCAACCTCGACGGGTGTGGTTTGAGCCTGGGGAGCCAGCCAGTACTTGTTGGCTGCAGTGAGCATCCAGCTCACGGCAATCAGCACGACTTACTCCAGTAAAGCCCGGTTCAAGCAGCGTGTCGAAGTTTTCAGCAGTTCCATCCAGAGCACGAAATCGCCCTGGGGCCAGGTGCAGGCAACGCGACGCGGATCGGCCCCGATGCCTCATCACGCTACTGATCCAGCTGCAGATTCGCTACTATGGTTGCCCGCCTTCCTTGTCTGCGGATTTCTTCATTCTGGAGCCCGAATGCCTAGTCAAAAGGACATCGCCGCCGAAAGCGGCGCACCGATGATCCCTGAACAGCGCCGTGAATTGATGCTGCGACAGTTGCGCAAGCATCAGGTGCTGAGCGTGCATCAATTGATGGAAATGTTCGACTGTTCGCACATGACCATACGCCGCGACATTGCGTTGCTGGAGCAGGAAGGTCGTGCTTACTCGGTAACGGGTGGGGTGCGGATCGCCAGCCAGCTGCACAGCGAGCCCAGCCATCAGATCAAGGCGGTGGTCGAGTTGCCGCAGAAGCAGGCGATGGCCAGGCTCGCCGCCCGGCTATTGCATGCCGACATGACGATTTACCTGGATGCGGGAACCAGCACGCTGGAAATCGTCCCCTACATCAAGGCGCTGTCCGGCATGACCGTGGTGACCAATGACTTCGGTATTGTCCAGGCATTGATCGAGGCCCCCCATGTCACGGTGATTCATACCGGCGGGCAACTGGATCACTCCAATCAATCGTGCGTGGGCGGTCTGGCGGTTGCCACCTTGCGTCAGGTGGTCACCGATATCGCGTTCATATCCACCAGCTCATGGGATTTGCGTCGCGGCCTCACCACCCCTTCGGCGCTGAAGGTTGAGGTCAAGCAAGCCGCGATGCAATCGGCTTCGCAAGTGGTGCTGGTGGCCAGCAGTTCGAAATACGGCACCTTCAGCATGTACAGGATCGCCGGGCTCGAGCAGTTCGACATTATTCTCAGCGATGACGCGTTGACCGCTGCAGCGGCCGATGGCATCCGCAAGCAGGGTGTCGAGCTGTTGTTGCCGGCAGACAGTACACCGGCGTGAAACAACGGGCTCCTGCAACCAGCGGAGCCCGTCGCCGCCCTCCTCTATAGTGCTTAACGCGCCTTCCAGTCGCGCAACCACTGCAAGCCGGCAGACGTATTGCCTCGTGGCCGATATTCGCACCCTACCCAGCCGTCATAACCCAATTGGTCGATCAGCTCGAACAGATAGGGATAATTGACTTCCCCCAGGTCCGGTTCATGCCGGTCAGGCACGCCGGCGATCTGGATATGGCCGATACCATCGAAGTCGCGACGCAGTTTAGTCGCCAGGTCGCCCTCGACGATTTGGCAGTGGTAGCAGTCGAACTGAACCTTCAGGTTACTGGCGCCCACTTCCTTGCAGATGGCCTGGGCCTGATCCTGGCGGTTGAGGAAAAAGCCTGGCATGTCTCGCGTATTGATCGGTTCGAGCAATACGGTGACGCCTGCCTTGGCCGCCTGGGCGGTGGCGTAGGCGAGGTTCTCCAGGTACACGCCGTGATGCCGCGGGCGATCGCTTTCCGACGGCAACAGCCCGGCCATCACATGGATGCGCGAATTGCCCAGCACACCGGCGTACTCCAGGGCACGATCAAAACCGCTACGAAATTCACTCTCCCGACCGGGCAACGACACTGTGCCCCGCTCCCCCGCTGCCCAATCACCGGGCGGCGCGTTGAACAGTGCCTGTACCAGGCCGTTGTCGCTCAAGCGTTGTTTGAGTTCTTCAGCGCTGTAGTCGTAGGGGAACAGATACTCCACCGCTTCGAAACCGTCAGAGGCAGCGGCGGCGAAGCGATCCAGAAACTCATGTTCCGGGTAGAGCATGCTGAGATTGGCTGCAAAACGAGGCATGGTAGCTCCTGAGATAAAGGGTTAGACAAAGGGCCAGATCAGCAGGGTAATACAGAAACCCAAGGTGCCGAGCAAGGTGGTCATCACCGTCCAGGTGCGCAGACCGTCGGCCACGTTCAGGCCTGACAGCTTGGTGAAGATCCAGTAACCGGCGTCATTGATATGGGACATGGCCAACCCGCCACCGCCCATGGCCAGACACAGCAGGGCCATGTGGTTCGGAGTGAGATCGAGGGTCGCAATCAGCGGGCTGATGATGCCGGCAGTGGTCACCAGCGCCACCGTGGTCGAGCCCTGAACCGCGCGCAACAGCATGGTCAGCAGAAAACCCAGGGCCAGCACCGGCAGACCGGTGGTGCGCAGCATGTCGGAGACCACGGCGCCGATTCCGGTATCCACCAGCACCTTGCCGAATACGCCACCGGCACCGGCAATCAGGATCACCATGGCGACACCAGGCAAGGCCGAACCGATCACGTCAGACACCTGAGTGCGGCTCCAGCCCCGGCGCGAACCCAACAGCCAGGCACACAGCAAGGTGTCGATCAGCAGCGCCACCAGCGGCGCACCGAGCACGGTCATGATGCCGCGCAGAGTCGATTCGGCAGGCAGCAACGAGGTAGACAGAGTCCCCAGCAGAATCAGAATGATCGGCAGCAGGATCAGGCTGACGATCAGGCCAAAACCCGGTGCGGGGGCCGGCGGCAATTTGGAAACGATGCTGCTGGTCGACTCTTCCAGGCCCATGTGAGATACGGCTTCAGCCGCTCGCTCAGCGCTGATGTCGTTGCCATTGGACCAGGCGGCCAGATCCTCGTTGGTGACATGCGGGCCATAGACCTCGGCACGAATATCGTCGGTCATCGGGTACGCCCGACGGGTCATGCGCCCGGCCACGCGGTAGCCGACATAGCAAAGGAACGCGGTGATCGGCAACCCGAACATCAACACGCGGCCCAGGTCCGCGCCCAATTGACTGGCAGCGGCCACTGCACCCGGGTGTGGCGGCAGAAAGGCGTGTACGGTCAACAACGCAGCACACATCGGCAACGCAAACACCAACAGCGGCTTGCGCGCACGCCGGGCAATACCATAGGCCAGCGGCATGAGGATGATCACGCCGACCTCGAAAAATACCGGCACCCCGACCATGAAGCCGGCAATGGTCAACGCCAGGGGCGTACGCCGGTTGCCGAAACGGGTGATCAACGTCTTGGCCAGCGCCTCGGCACCGCCGGAGAGCTCGATGATCCGCCCGATCATCGCGCCCAGGGCAATGATGATCGCGATATGGCCCAGGGTCTTGCCCATGCCGCCTTCGATGGTCGCGACCAGATCGGCCGGTTTCACCCCGGCCACCAGCGCCACCAGAATGCTCACCAGCATCAAGGCCACGAAGGGCTGGAACTTGTACTTGAGCACCAGGAACAACAACAGCGCAATGCCTGCCCCAGCGGTAATCATCAGGATTAACGGGCTCATTTCACAAACCCTCCACGCCGGGCAAATGAAAGGGTACTGCCAATGGATCTGAACATGCCGCAGTGAAGGTGAGTCATGCTTGGATTTCCTGTTGTTATTGTTTTTTCAGGCAAGCCGGGGCCGTCGAGAGTCGCTGTGCGTCTCCCGGGCAGAGCCTGTGTTATCGATCTGTCGTGTTAAGCCAATGCGTTACCAGTGCGCACCAAAGGTTGCTCGCAGTTCGTCCAGCGCCACCTGATCCAGCGGTTCAGGCTTGGGATTGCTCATCAGCCAGAGCCGTGCGGTTTCCTCGAGCTCTTCCAGGGCGTAGCTGGCCCTGGAGACCGAACTCTCCCAGACCACCGGACCCAGCCGTTCGAGCATCACACCGCGAACGCTGTTGGCCAGCAGCGCGACCTGTTCGGCCACCTTCGGCGATCCGGGTCGCTGGTAGGCAATCAACGGGATATGCCCGACTTTCATGACCTGATACGGCGTCAGCGGCGGCAGAATGTCGTTCGCCTGCCAGACACCGGCCAACGTCAACGCCACCAGATGGGTGGAATGGGTATGCACCACACCACCGACATTCGGGTTGCGGTCGTAGACCTGGCGGTGCAACGCCAGGGTCTTTGAAGGCTTGTCACCGGACACCCATTCACCGGCCAGATTGACCTTGGCGATGGTCGCCGGATCGAGACGCCCGAGGCAGACATCCGTCGGCGTGATCAACCAGCCGTCATCCAGTCGCGCGCTGATATTGCCGGCGCTGCCGACGGTATAACCGCGCTCATAAAGGCTGCGGCCAACTTCACAGATTTCTTCGCGCAGGGCGTTCTCGTTGCTCATTGCGCAGCTCATTGTGCACCCCCGGCCTGGGCGAGTTGGTTCAAGGCTTTACTGAAGAAATCCCGGCCACCGAAGTTGCCCGATTTGAGTGCCAGCGCCAAAGGTTCCTCGGTACTGCTGACGGTCGCCGGTACACCCGGATCAATCTGCGCGCCGATCTGTAGCAACTGCACACCCAGCGCCTGGACCACAGCACCCGAGGTTTCTCCGCCGGCGATCACGAAGCGGCGCACGCCGCTCTGGCGCAGGCCCTGTGCAATTTCGCCAAAGGCGTTTTCCACCAGGCTACCGGCCTGCTCGACGCCCAGTTGCTGTTGCACCAACTTGACCTCTTCCGGTGAGCTGGTGGCGTAGATCAATACGGTTTGCTCGTTATCACGGGCGAAGGCCATGGCTTGCGCCACCACCGGTTCCCCCGCCGCCAAGGCCAGCGGATCAATCCGCAACGCCGGCCGACCGGCTTCGAGCCAGGCGGCCACTTGTCCATTGGTGGCGATCGAAGCGCTACCGGCCAACACCACTTCCCCGCCGGACACCACCGGAAGTTTCGAGGCATCAAGGTCGCGCAGCTTGCCGGCACGACGGAAATTTTCCGGCAGGCCCAGGGCCAGTCCCGAACCACCCGTCAACAGCGGCAGATCGGCGCAGGCCGTACCGAGTGTGTACAGATCGCTGTCCGACAAGGCATCAGCGATGGCCATGCCGACACCTTGAGCCCTCAGCTCGGCGATGCGCGCCCGCACCTGCTCAGCGCCACGGGCAATCGTGTCGTAGCGCAACAGACCGACATTCAGACGGGTCTGCGATTGCAGCACGCGAACCAGGTTGGCATCGGTCATCGGCGTCAACGGGTGGTTCTGCATGCCCGACTCGCTGAGCAGTTGATCCTGCACAAACAGGTGGCCGCGAAAGATCGTCCGGCCATTTTCCGGGAACGCCGGGCACGCAAGGGTAAAGTCACTACCCAGTGCGGCCAGCAGCGCTTCGCTGACCTGGCCGATATTGCCGGCCGCGGTGGAGTCGAACGTCGAGCAATACTTGAAAAAAATCTGTTCGCAACCTTGCTCGCGCAGCCAGGCCAGCGCAGCGAGGGACTGTTCGACTGCTTCGGCGACCGGCGTGGTACGCGACTTCAGGGCAATGACGATCGCATCGGCATCAAGCCCGGCCGCCACTTCCGCGCTCGGGATGCCAATGCTTTGCACGGTGCGCATGCCGCCGCGCACCAGCATGTTGGCAAGGTCCGTGGCGCCGGTGAAATCGTCGGCGATGCAGCCCAGCAACGGGCGTGCGGTGGAGGTAGTCATGGGGTGTTCCTCAAACAGGCTCAGGCTTGGCAGTCGGCAATTCGATGCCCGGGAAAATCTTGATTACCGCCGAGTCGTCCTCTCGGCCGAAGCCGGCACTGGATGCCTGCATGAACATCTGGTGAGCGGTGGCCGACAGCGGCAACGGGAATTTGCTGGCCCGGGCGGTATCCAGCACCAGGCCCAGGTCCTTGACGAAAATATCCACGGCGGACAACGGCGTATAGTCAGCCTTGAGAATGTGCGGCACGCGGTTTTCGAACATCCAGGAATTGCCGGCGCTATGGGTGATCACCTCATACAGCGCATCGGCATCGACCCCTTCACGCAGGCCCAGCGCCATGGCTTCGGCAGAAGCGGCAATATGTACCCCGGCCAGCAGTTGATTGATGATCTTGACCTTCGAACCCAGGCCATGGACGTCGCCCAGGCGATACACCTTGCCGGCCATGCCAGCGAGGATCGACTCAGCCTTGGCGTAGGCGTCGGCCGGGCCCGAGGTCATCATGGTCATCTCGCCTGCGGCAGCCTTGGCGGCGCCGCCGGAAATCGGCGCATCCAGATACAGCAAGCCCAGCGCGGCCAGGCGCTGGCCCAGGTCCACGGCGTAGGTCGGAGCGACTGTGGCGCAACCGATCACCAGGCTGCCCGGCCGCAGAGAGGCCACGGCACCACCCTCACCAAACAATACGGTCTCGGTCTGCTCGGCGTTGACCACCACCGTAATGATCACGTCACACTCAGCGGCCATGTGCGACGGTGACAGGCAAGCCACACCGCCCTCCCCGGCGAACTGCTCTGTTACGGCAGTACGCACATCACAGGCATGCACATTAAAACCGCTGCGCAACAACGAGCGGGCAATGCCCAGCCCCATCGCGCCCAGACCGACCACACCGACATTCTTGTTATTCATGGGGTACTCCAGAGAAAAGCAGCGACTGCTGCCACGCCTGCAAGGCGCAGACGTTGGCCGCGTTGTGAATAAGGCAGCGGTAGACAGAATCAGCACCACGCGGATAAGCCAGCTGAGGGGCGCTGTGATTCAGGACGTGAGTCGGGATCTCATCGAACATCAAGGCAATCCTGTTCTGTCGTGTTATCAGATTGTCATACCGGCTGATGGAGATCATCTACCAGTGATCAGATTATGTGAAGTATTTTTTGCTAATAACATTTTTTAACACGACTTTTGCCGCGCAGAAAAAAGAGATACTGCTCTCCCGGCGGGAGACCACCGAATCACGAGCCCGTTGAAGCCCTGGATCGGCCAACGTTGGCGCTGGCTTATCCCCTTGGGGGCCTTCGCTGAAAATCCGCATGGAAGTCTCCAGCTACGACGCGCTATGCCTGATGGTTCAGGCCGGCCTGGGCATTGGCATCATGCCCGAGGGGAGCGCGGCGATTTACAAAATGGACGATGCGAAGGCGATCAGGCTGGATGAGCCGTGGGCCACCCGCGAACTCAGCGTGTGCGTGAGGTCGCGAGAGGCGTTGTCGGTCGCGGCGGGATTGTTCCTGGAGCACTTGCTCGAAAGGGAGTAAGCGATATCAGGCTCAAGGGCTCGAAGGTGCAGTTACGAGTGGGTTCATCGATCAGGGGGCTCGGCCAAACGCAGCACTGGCAAAGTCCAGAAAGCTTCGCAGCTTGGGAGTCAACCGACGGTCAGGCGCATATAAAAGGTTCATGGGTGAGACCGGCACCTCGTGGTGAGGTAAAAGACTGACCAACGTCCCATCCCTCAATGCATCCTTGACCAGCTCCAATGGCTGAAGCATCACGCCCAATCCAGCGACGGCGGCTGCGAGTAGCGGATCGCCCTGATTAATCGTCAATCTGCTTGTAATGGGCACATCTATACGCCCTTCCTTCCCGTCGAAACTCCAGTGTGAGCGCCCGTCGGAATACGCAAAGCCCAGGCACTCGTGCTGTTGCAGATCCCAGGGTGTAGTAATGAGAGGCCGCCGTGCCAGATAGGACGGCGCAGCGCAGAGCACCATCTGGTAGGGTCTCAATGGCAACGCTTTCAAACCGCTGTCCGAAAGCCCACCAACCCGAAACACTACGTCATAGCCGTCTTCCACGAGGTCTACGATCTCGTTTGATAACGTAAGGTCCACTGAGACCTGCGGATACTTGACCATGTACTCCAGCAGGCGCGGCGACAGCGTACGCATACCGTATGTGACGGGTGCGTTGATTCTCAGTCGACCGCTTGGAACCCCGCGCGTCACGGCAGCCATGCTTTCTGCAGCGTCCATATCGGCAAGGATCATCTTTGCTCGTGGATAGAACGCGCGACCAAATTCGGTGAGGCTTTGTTTGCGAGTCGTTCGGTTAAGCAGCGACACCCCCAAATGCTGCTCGAGCATTTTCACCTGTTTACCTACCAGTTGCGGGGATAGATTGAGATCTTCCGCCGCCGCACTGAAGGAACCGAGCTGTACCGCCTTGACGAATGTGGCCATCTGGGTGAGACGATCCATTGGAAACCCATTGTTTCTAGTGTTGCGCCATCCTAGTCCTTTATCCGAGGGGGGGCCAAAGCCTATATTTGATTGCCATGACTCAGGCGCGCTCACAATCCCGACCACTGCCTGGGTTCCCGCTTTCACTCAAATCAGGTCGGCATTCACCCCGGCCCCTTGACTACAACAGAGGTAACGATGGCCCGCATTGTCAGAATCCATGAGTACGGTGACGCAAGCGTCTTGAAGCTGGAAGCAGTCGATGTGCCTGCTCCAGGATCGGACGAGGTGCAAATTGAAGTAAAAGCCATAGGGCTGAACCGGGCGGAAGTCATGTTCCGCAACAATGCCTACCTGCAAGAGGCGGAATTTCCAAGTCGTCTGGGATATGAAGCCGCCGGCGTTGTCGTCGCGGTCGGTACCGGCGTCACTGACTTCAAGGCAGGCGATGTTGTCAGCGTCATTCCGCCACTGGACATTGCACGCTGGGGCACTTATGGCGAATTGGCGAACGTGCCAGCCAACCTCACGGTCAAGCATCCCGAAAATCTGTCATTTGAACAGGCCGCGGCCTCCTGGATGCAGTACGTTACAGCGTGGGGTGCATTGGTCGAGCAGGCAAAACTGCAAAAAGGTGATTTTGTTCTGGTTACCGCAGCGTCCAGCAGCGTCGGACTGGCTGCCTTTCAGATTGCCAGAATGGTGGGCGCCACCGCCGTCGCCGTTACCCGCACGCGGGCAAAGAAACAGGCGTTGCTGGATGCAGGCGCCGCACATGTCATCGTCAGCGAGGAAGAGGATATTGTCGAAGCGACAATGGCGCTGACCGGCGGATTGGGTGCCCGTGTCGTTTTCGATCCCATAGGCGGCCCCTCCTTCGTACCTCTCACCCAAAGCATGGCCAAGGGCGGTATCCTGCTTGAGTATGGTGCGTTGAGCCCGGAACCCACGCCATTCCCATTGTTCACCGTATTGGGTAAAACCCTGACCCTCAAGGGCTACCTCTATTCTGAAATCGTTTCCGACCAGGTGACCTTGTCGCGGGCCAAGGCGTTCATCCTGAATGGACTCGAATCAGGCGCGCTTCGGCCGATCATCGCCAAGACCTTCACACTCGATAACATTCAAGAGGCGCACCGCTTCCTTGAAACCAACCAACAGATCGGAAAGATCGTGGTGACCGTTTAACGTTTGCATCAGAACCGCGTATGGCCGGTTTGCTTCTCAAAACAGGAGAGATCCTGAAAGCGAAACAACCGGCCTCTCTGCGAGGCATCGGAGTTCGTCCTGATCGAGTGGAAAAGCAGTTCAAGCTGCTTGAATACCCCCCCGGCGTCGGTTTTAAAACCGGAATCGCCCCTTTCTCCGCGTATAGCCTTGGCTACCGGGTCCATGTCAAATATGACGCAGGACCACGCATCAAAGTACATCTCTACGCTCACGACGAAAAACAGGTAATTGCATAGATTTGCCCACCCATTTGCATTCGACCTGACCAATCATTTGCATCGGATTTGACCAGCACGCTTCGTGGTCATGACCGTCAGAGAACGACCCATTGCTGCCGGTGGCGATGGTCAAAAACGGCCAGAAGCTGACACTCACTCCATAGCGGGACAAGGCCGCGGCATGGAAAGTCAGTGCCAGCAGGGTACCCATGTCATAGCAAATTGGGAGACGATGTACGTATACACACGCTCGCCCTCGTCGGGTTCCTGCTCTGACCGCAGGGGCTGTTGTTACGGAGATGAAATGACGTTTCCCCCCTTGCACAATTTTAAAGTGTTCGAAAGCGTAGCCCGCTTGGGCAGTCTGGCAGCAGCCGCGATTGAGTTGCACGTCACCACTGGCGCGGTGAGCCAGCAAGTCAAAGCGTTGCAGGCCAGCCTCGGAATAGAGCTGTTCGAGAAGCGCGGTCGTCAACTTGTGCTGACCGCCAACGGTCGACTCCTACAAAAGCATGTAGCGAACGCAATGAGCGAAATCAGCAACGCGGTGGCATCAATGCAGACCGGTTCCGCTGCAGAGCAAGAGGTCGTCGAGATCACCTTGTCCATTCCCCCTGCGGAGGGAGTGGAGTGGCTGACCACGCCGCTGCTGCGCTTCATGGAGGCGTCGCGCTCGGTGCGGGTGAGCGTGATCACCGCCCCGGGCATACCGCAAGTAGACTGGCGTCGCGCCGATATCGCGGTGGTCTACGGTTCTCCGCCATGGCCAGGCTTATGGTGGCGTCTGCTGCACGGCATTCGCATGACGCCAGTCTGCAGTCCGCAATTCTTGCGAGGGCCGAAAGCCATTCGGGAAGTGCCTGACTTGGCTCGACACCGCCTGCTACACGAAGACAATGGGCGCCAGTGGCAGCAATGGCTGGCCGATGTTGGCATCAGTCGTATCGGCGAAGAGGATATCTTCTTTGAAGATTTCGGCATGGTCTTGCAGGCAGCACGGGACGGTTTCGGCGTGGCGCTGAGCGATGAACTCGTTTCCGCCCGCGATCTCGATGAAGGACGATTAGTGCGACCGCTGTCGATCACCGTGCCTGCGCTGCACAATTACTATGTTACCTGTTCCGAAGCAGCGCGCGAACGCCCGGAAATCCGGGCGTTCATCGACTGGTTACTCGCTACAGCCGGGCAGCCCGATCAGTAACCGTAGCCACGACCATCAGTAAACTGGATGTTGGTGAGAATGCTGATGTCCTTCTCCACCTTGTAAAGCTCGGAACTCTTGATCAGTTCCGGATCGCTGAACGCTTCACCCTTTGCGCGCCCCGCCAGGATCAGAGCCATCTTGTCGCGAATCGCCTGTACGTCCGCGTAGGTCATGGCTGGCACCTTGGTTGGATCCTCGTCCGCATGAGCGCCATAGATGGCGGTCTTCTCATTGATAACCTTCAGCGTGGCGTCGAGAGAAGCAACGTAGTCTTTGAGATTTCCTGCCAACAGCCAGGACGGGTAGACGTGATCCCCGGCCAGCAAAATGTTGTGCGTCTCATCGAAGAGTGCCACTTCGTCCTGCGTGTGACCGGGCACGCTGATCAGACGCACCTTCAGACCACCAAGGTCGATGGTCTCGTCTGGCTGTATTAGCCGCGCTACCTTGAAGGGCGGTACGACCATGTGATCGAAGTTGCCCAGGTAAACCGGCTCAGGAACACGGTAGAAGTCATCCTTTCCCCTGAACTGACGAGTGAAGGGCGTATCCACCAAATAGATGCTTTTAAAATTGTGCAGGCCGCCAAGGTGATCGAAATGCAGGTGTGAGGGCAGCATCGAGAGCGGCTTGTTAGTGATTTTACGAGCCACCGAAGTGATGTCTTCTTTCTGATTGGCCCCCGAATCAAACATCAATGCCTGATCCTCCCCCACCAGCAAATACGAAAAGTTCTTCTGGTAGTAGTTGGGTTCGCCGATGGCGTAGAGGAAGTTCGATAACTTATGCACCACAAAGGCCGGGCTTTGCGCAGTGGAGGCTTCCTGGGCCTGTATGGCAAATGGCGCGGAGAGGATAACGGAGGAAACTAGGGTCAGGACTTTTACGAGTTTGCGCATGGCGTGCGAACCTTTTCTCTTATTGTCAGCGGATGGCAGAGTGCTTTCTGCAGTGCCTATCTGACTGGCTGCCGGTGCGCACATCAATGGATGATTTTTAAAGCAGGACACTTCAGTTCAACTAAAGCGTGTGTCGAACCGTCAGCTACCTTTTCGATCTCTGAAAGTAAAAGTCGAAGATCGACCCCGTTCAGTCTACTGAGCGCAGCTGAGATAGAAGGCCTCGCCCCTTCAAATTATCCATCATATGAATAATGCATGTACAAACATGTGATTTCCATAATTTCTGTGGATTGGAGAGTATTTGCCCATCGAAACCAGCCATCTCCAAAGGGGAATGCCATGTTCAGTAAGGCAGTAGCTCTCGCACTTATCCCGGTGGGTACCGCATTGCTGGCAGGCGCAGTCCTGCCCTTCCAGGCCGCCAGTAACGCAGCCGTGGGCCGAGCGTTAGGGCACCCGCTTTGGGGGGCGTTAACGTCGCTGTTCGTCAGCTCCGTTGTGGTGGTGATTGCACTGTTAGTCATGCGGGTATCTGCGCCGGATGTCGGCAAGGCTTTGCAGGGATCCTGGTGGTTATGGATCGGCGGCATTTTGGGTGCCGTGTACGTAGGCAGCGCAACGGCCATCACTCCCCAGCTAGGGGCTAGCGGATTTCTACTGCTCGTCGTCGCGGGACAGATTTTGGCTTCCGTCCTGGTTGACCATTACGGATTGATGGGACTTCCCAACAAACCGATCACTTTCACTCGACTGGCAGGGGTCGTGCTCATCTTTGGAGGTGTATTGATGGTTCAGGGTATCGGCACTCCAACGGTTGATAACAGCGCTACCCAAATCAGCAAGTAACCAGCTCTACCCGTTTTATGTAAACCCGCAACGCAACCGCAACTTTCTGACTCACGATAGGAGATACAAAGATGAACTTCGTAAAACTTCAGTTCAGCGATGGCCGTCCCGATGTTGAAGGTATCGATAGTGTCAACGCTGTCTTGCGCAGCGTGGGTGTGCGCGCCAGCACTGTCTCGATTCCCGAAGAAGCCAAGCCGATTCTCAAAGGATCGCTAATTAACGCCATCAGTGAAGAAGATCAAAACAAGCTGCTTTCAATATTCAGTCTCAACCGTGCTGAACTGTTGGAGCAAATCCACCTCGCAGGCCGTACTCCTGAGGTGCACCGTGGTGGCTACCTGGGTACTCGTGAGGGAGATACCGCGCCCTATCCAAAAGTTTACGACATGAAAGCCATGACCCCAGAGATGCGGACTTGGGCTCTGAATCGTTATGGTCGTCTTCATGTAAACACTTCGGAAAATGGCGCGGGCATTGATGAAGTGATGACGGTGGTATCCGGTGGTGCTTTCACCTGGATGTTTGTGCTGTCAGATGGCGTCCTCGCACGTCTGACTGTGCATGAGATCAATCCTGAAGGGCCTGCCGTGCGCCTCAGCTATCCAGGCTTCGGCATGCACGCCGGCTACATGGATCCGCACCAAGGCGTTATTGTTGCCTACGCCCATGGGCCGGAAAGCTTCACGATTCGCTTCGATGAACCCAGTGTGGCGCATGCCGAGTTGCTCAATACCAATCCTTGGGTCGACTTCTCGGGTGAGGTGCCTCAACTGTTTTCGAAGGTCAACTGAGTCGTCGAACTTGGTGCACGCATCGTGAAGAGTGCCCATCTGAAGATTCGAAACTGGATGGGGACTCAAATCAGTGATCCGACAGGAGTGATCGTAATGCGCAGTTTTTCAATTCAACGTATCGACCATGTTGTACTGCGGGTGCAGGACATTGAGCACAGCCTGGCTTTCTACACATCTGTACTGGGATGTGATGTCAAAAAGCGCCGTGACGACCTTGGCATGATTCATCTGAGCGCAGGGACATCCATGATTGACCTGGTTGATGTGAACGGGCCGATCGGTCGTCAGGGTGGGCAGCCGGCGGGTAAGCAAAGACACAATGTTGATCACTTCTGCCTTCGCGTTGCGCCGTTTGATGAACAGGCCATTCTCCGCGACTTGGCTGCTGCCGGTGTCTCTGCTGAAGAGGCCGTGATGCGGTATGGGGCGGAGGGAACAGGTTTGTCGATTTATCTCAATGACCCCGATGATAATCAGATCGAGCTGAAAGGCCCTGCCCTGCAACCCTGACGGGATGTCAGCTTGGCTGAGAGCATTCGAAAACTGCTTCGCGCAGCCAGCGATGTGCGGCATCCCCCTCTTTCCTGGCGTGCCAAGCCTGCTGATAGGCGAATCGGGGGATATCAATGGGCGGGTCGAATTGCCGCAGCGATTTGTGATTTCGCATCGGGCCTACCGCGCGACTGGCGACCGTAAGAATCAAATCAGTACCTGCAAGCACGTCGACTGCAGCGCTCCAGTGGGGCAATGCCAAGGCAATGTGACGCTTCAAACCTTGGGTGGCCAACGCCCGCTCAATCTCATCGTTCGCATCAGGGCGCAGCGCGAGCATGACATGCGGGCGAGATAGCCAATCATCCAATGAAAGCCCCCCTTGCGCGGGCAGTACTTTTTTGTCGGCGAGACAGATGAATCCTTCGGAAAAAAGATCTTGTAGCGCAATGGCACCCGGAACTTCGGGGAAGATGCCCAATGCAAGGTCGAGCTCACCGTCCAGAAGCTGAGAAATCATCATTTCTCGACTGGCCTGGCTGATGGCCAAATCAATTCCCGGCGCTTCCTGGCGAATTTTCCGGGTAAGCGGAGGCAGAAGGATTCGCGCGGCATAGTCCGATAGCGACAATCTGAAACGACCCTTTGCCGTTGATGGCTCAAAGGCGGGAGCGCCCAACAGCGAGTTCAGGTTGCCCAATGCATCCTGAAGCGGCTGAGCCAAACTTTGTGCCCTTGCCGTTAAAACCAATGACCCGTTTCGCCGTATGAGCAAAGGGTCATCGAAATGGGCTCTGAGCAAGCCGAGAGCATGACTGACTGCCGGCTGGCTTTTATGCAGCCGGACAGACGCTCGCGTGACGTGTTTTTCGGCCAATAACGCATGAAGTGTCACCAGCATATTGAGGTCAATCCTGCGCAGTTCATCCATTGAATGAATACTCGAGTCGCTAGGTAGTGAATTCAATCAATTTAACACATGAACAGGCACGTACGCCGAACGCTGAGCGACCTGTCTAACGGAGAAATTTATGGTAGGCAAAACAGCGCTTTATCTTTTTTTACCAATGCTGACAGCCTTCATGGCGGGCACGCTGATCCCGATACAAGCCGCTAGCGGCGCCACACTGGGACGCATGCTCGGCCACCCTTTATGGGGAGCCGCTGTCGCGCTCAGCATCGGCGTCGTTGCGATATTGATAGTGGTCGTCCTTATGCGCTTGCCCGTGCCTGACTTCCAAAGTGCAGTACGCGGCCCGTGGTGGATGTGGATCGGTGGCGTGACAGGGGCCGTTTACGTGGCTACTTCCTTAGCGCTACTACCAAAAGTCGGAGCGAGCGGGTTCCTGCTGTGTGTAATAGCCGGGCAGATGATTGCAGCGCTGCTACTCGACCACTTTGGACTGCTCGGATTGACGGCAAAGCCAGTCAGTTTTGGGCGTTTGATGGGTGTGGGAATCATGCTGCTTGGCCTCGTCGTCGCACAGCTCTGCAGTCTTGGTGTTTCACAGTCTGCATGGAAGGACAAAGAAGTGCTTACAGAGCAAGTGTCGAATAGAAATACGTTGAATTAAGGATGCAGGGGCATCGCTTGAGTCGACTGGCGGCTCTGCACCCAGCTAATCGAAGCGCCCTGCTCCTATCGTCAGCTTTGGCCGTTCTCTGTCAGTGCTGACAGGCAGCTATGGGTCGGATACAGCCCTTCACGACAGGCAGAAATCGGCCAAGAGCTGTCGTTGAGTCCCATCTGCATGAAATGACTTTCATCCCGGGCATGCTCACTTGCAAGACCGGCGCGCCACAGTTAAGGTCATGCTTCATGACTACGCCATGCATCGAATCGACCACAACCTTCACGACCGCCACAGGCGGGTCGTGGGAGGTTGTGTGAGTTAAAACAACGCATAACCCCAAAGACCCGCCAGTAATGGACCGGGTCTTTTTTTTGCCCCGGTTTTATTGGCACAAACGTAAGGAAACGCACATGTATGCACTTCTGATTCTCGACATGCAGGTAGGGCTTGTACACGGCCCGGATAGACCTTGGGGCAGTGAAGCGCTTCTCGATACATTGAATAGGCTGATGAGAAGTGCACGGGAGGCTGGCGCCCCCATCTTTCTCGCCCGCCACATAGGTCCGGCCGGGTCTCCTATCGAGCCGGGTAGTCCGCTCACCGAGCTTGTCCAGGAGTTGCAGCTAAGAGGTGACGAAGTGATTTTTGAGAAAAAACGTCCCAACGCCTTTGCTCAGACTGAGCTGGCTGGTCAGCTACGCGAACGCGGCTGTGAAGGCATCGTCGTTACAGGAATGAAAACTCAATACTGCGTAGATAGTACTTGCCGTGCTGCCCGCGATTGCGGCTTCGATGCTGTGCTCATCGCCGACGGACATACCTGCTCTGATACTCCAACGCTCAAAGCAGAGGCCATCGTTGCCCACCACAATGCAACCTTGGCGGGGCCATTCTGCCGAGTCGTTCAGGCTGAGGAATGGAGTTTCTAAGAAACTCCCCTGATCGACCCCGGCCAGGGTCGATCAGTCCGCTTGGCGCTGATGGGTTTCTTCTCCACTGGCCACTATCGGCCAGCCCGTCAATCACAGCGTGAGTCAGTGTCCGCTTCACGCCCCGAGGAAGTCAGTCCGGACACTAGAGTCAGGTGTCGGATTGATGAGCCGTCCAGTGTTTCATTTCTTCTGCAATGAAGTGGTTCACCAGGGCACTGTACATCTTCTCGATTGCATCCGGGCTCAGGCCCTCAGCCTCGGCCCACTCGCGTCGAGTCGCCAACATGGCCTTGAAACGCTCCGGAGCACGCACCGAAGTCACTGAGGTCTTGTACTTCGAGGCAGCCAGTACGTAGTGAAAGCGCTTACCCAACAGCTTGATAACAACCTGATCTAGGGCATCGATTTCGCGTCGGTTAAACTTCAGAGGGGCACACAGCGTTCTCAGCCTTAGGGGCAGGTAGCCAGAGGCCAACCGACGCGCGCCGCACGCAGGAGGCTGGCTTTAACAACCAAGCGGTGAAATGGGGCAATGACGAAGATGTAGGCCCGGCCTAGACGGTTGTGGCACTGGACCACGGTTGAAACAACGAGTTGGTGACTGCCTTCTGGCTCTGCCTCTCCAGAACACAGAACCGATATCCGGAAGTCGAGGTGCTTGTCGTCCTCTCCCAACACGATTTCAGTCTGGTTCGTGCTGTAGACCTTGAAGATTCCAATCCGATTAGCAAGTGTTGCCAAGTGTTTGGCTGTCTTGAGACCGAAACAGGCAACGATAGTGTCTCGGACTTTCATGAGCCATCCGATCCAGGATGGCTGGTGGGAAAAGATGAATCGAGCCAGCAAATCTGGATTGCTAGATGTGCCCGCAGGGAGCCGAATCGCAAAAGCGTCCGCTAGGTTCATCGACTTGTAAAAGTGGGAGATGCCGGACCTCGAGGGGACTGGCACGGACGTAATGAGCTCGAACTCTCTGGGCATCGGGGATCTCTCCTGAGATCTAACTACTAATTAGGCGACATGCCATGTCATGTTTCTTGTTGCGATGGCTTGTCGTATAACGCTCCTTGTCGCCCTGTCAGTGCTTGTCTAGCTTAGGGCAAACGCGACATCGCCCTGAGAGAAACACGACAAGGGCGACGGTAGGCCCTGTTGCCTTCTAGACTCGAAAGCAGCATCGGTAACGCTACCCATTTGCCATCACTGTGTCCACCGTCCGCTTCTGGCCGATTGCTGTCTGTCGCGAAGGACTGAAAACGACCCTGCCGGTAAAGACCTGTAGAAATTGGCCAGGAGTGGCCGATCCATGGATGGAAAAATCTGTGCGCTTTTTCCTGCCAAGACGGTGCCGCTGGCGGAATCTGCATGAACACCGGGTGCATCAGGACAACATCCGGCCACAGCCAGTAAACTGCGGGCCGGAGTTGGATCAGGGAGGAGCGTTATATGTACATAGGTGAACTGGCCAGGTTGTCGGGGTGCACTCCCAAAGCCATTCGTTTGTATGAGCAACTGGGCCTGCTGACCCCTCAGCGCCGTGGCAGTTATCGGTTGTACACGGCCCATCACCTGACGCTGGTGCAAATGATCCGCACGGCCCAGGCGGTGGGGTTCAAACTGGGGGAGATGAGCGAGCTGCTGGCAGCCAAGCAACATCAGGCACCGTTTCCCCTGGCGCTAGCCAATCAGGGTATCGAGGTCAAGCGCCTGGAGTTGCAAGCGCAGATCCTGGCCTTGCAGGATCGGGAGCGGCACCTGACGCTGTTGCAACAACAGATCAACCAGCAATTCGCGCTCAAGTCAGTGCCTGGCGCTGCGCCCGGTATCAGCGCGCCAACAAGTGCGCAAACGCCTGCTTGAGAGCGTTCTGTGGCGAGCGCGGCTGGTAGCCCAGTTCATTGATGGCCTTGTCGATGCAGTAGACCTGGCGCACCCCATAAAACATCTGCACCTGGCTGAGCAGCAGCTCGGCTGGCTGACCGGTGTACCGTGCCCGCTGTTCCTGCAGCCAGGCGATCAGCAACAGCAAGGCTTTTGGTGCGCGGCGCGGCAGACGATAGCCGGGGCATAACGTGTTGAGCGCCTCCATCACCTCAGCCAGTGATGAGGCCCGCTGATTGGCCAGTATGTATCGCTGGCCGGGACGGCCTTTATCAGCGGCGCGGATCAGGCCATCGGCAACGTCGCGCACATCGACAAAGTTGAAGTGAAAGTTCGGGTCCAGCACCAGCTTGCGCGCCAGCACGGCCGCAAGAAACTCCATCGTATCGGTCAGCCGCGTGGCATGAGGTCCGATGATTGCCGAGGGCAACACCGCGACCATCGGCAGCTCACAGGCCTCGGCGGTCTCCCAGGCAGCGCGTTCAGAAAGGATTTTCGAGCGGTAGTACGGGTTGTCCTGATCGGTGTTCCAACTGTTTTCATCCAGGCGCTGGCCGTTGTGTCCCACCGCTGCCACGGAGCTGACATAGACCACGCGCCGGACCCCGGCCTCTGCGGCGGCCCGCAGTACATTGCGCGTGCCTTGTACGTTGACGTCGACGATCTCGACCTGTGGGTTCCTCGCCCAGTGCTTGAACACTGCCGCTACCTGATACAGCACGTCCACCCCTTGTAGGGCCTGGCGCAGTGAGTCAGGGTCCTGCAGTTCGGCGCGTACCACCTGGCAGTCGAGCCCGTTCAGGGTTGCGCTTCGGTCCGGGTCACGGACCCCGGCGCGCACTTGTTGCCCTCGGGCGAGCAGTGCCCGGACCAGGGTGTTGCCCAGATGCCCATTGGCACCGGTGACCATCGATAGCGTATTCATGGATTGCCTTATCCGCTGACGGCGGAACCTGAAAGGGGCAGGCAGGGTACGGGTTGCCCCAAGGGACAGAGTCAAGCGCTGGCGTCAGGCCAATCGAAGGTGACAGCACAGGACCAGGCACTTTCAATATCATCGGTTTTGCGAAATCACACCGCCCATGTATTGATTTAAATCGCGCAGATCTTTAATGCTCCATGAGTGCGGCGATAGCTTTACACCATTCTCACGCAAGGTTCTTGGAATCAAGTCTCCATTTGGGCGAAGTATTATCGAAGATACAATCACGCCCGGATAATCAATTAATCGTTTTTTGAAAGCGGACGTTGTCAGATCAGGTGTGGGCGGATTGCTTTTATTGGCCAGTGGTCCTGTTGCTTTGAGATCCATTCCGTGGCACATGCTGCAACGCTGTAGATAGAGATTTTTTCCATCAGCATTATCCGCGAAGGATAGTGATGTTTGAGTCAGCGATAAAATTCCTAGCGTAATGATGAGTAATATTTTCATTGTTTTTATCTTCCTTGATGGGATCAGCGTTGATTGGACGCGATTTGGAGCGCGGGAAAGATATCAGCCATCGCGTTGGCACTCACAGTCATTTCAGATGCTCAACTCGTTTTCCCGGCGCCTCCCAGTGACCGCTCCTGGCCGTTCTCTGCCGATCGTGGTTACAAAGCATTCCGGTCAAATCCGTCGCAATCACTGGTCAGGTCGAATGCAATCGGGTGGTCAAGTGCCGTGCAATTTTTCCAAAAAAGGACTGAAGTCAATACGGAAGGCTTGGGCCAAACGTCTCGGTAGTCCTGGTGCGGAGTATTCCGGACACCAGCGTCCGAAGTGTTCGGATCTCTAACGCATTTTTCCCGACTACATCTCTCCCTACACTGGCTCGACCAGGTTTTTCGCAGTTGGAATACCTCGGCGCCATGACGTTATTTGCCGTGGCCAACCTTGGCTTTATCAGCGCCCTCTGCGCGGTATTGGCCTTATGCCGCCAGCCGTCGTCGCCCGACAACGCAACCTTTCCCTTCAAACCAGGCACAGGAGCTTCCATGACCCTGTCATCAAAAAAAATTCGAGTGGGTCTCATTGGCGTCGGTCATTGGGCCGAGTACGGCCACTTGCCCGCCCTCCAGTTGCTTCCCGACTATGAGCTGACGGCAGTCCACAGTCGCAGCCCGGAAAAAGCCGCCGAGTTGGCACTGCGCCACGGCATCCGCTTTGCACTCGATTCCGTGGAGGCGCTGGTCAATCATCCGCAAGTGGATCTGGTGCTCGTGCTCAACACGGCACCCCAGCACGAGGCCACCGTACGAGCAGCCATCGCCGCCGGCAAAGATGTGTACTGCGAATGGCCGCTGACGCCCAGCAAGGCCGTGTCGCAGGAACTGATAGCGCTTGCCGAGAAGGCTGGCGTTCGGCATATCGTCGGATTGCAGCGTCGACTAAATCCGGACTATCGCTACGTACGCGATCTGTTAAAGGACGGCTACATCGGGGAACTGCGTTCGGTACGGTTGCATGTCAGCGTCGAATATTTCCAGCGTGAACGCCTGGCCGCCCTGCACTTCACCATCCCGCCGGAGAACTTCTCCAGCCTGCTTTCCATCTATGGCGGTCACTATTTCGATGCGGTGTTCAGCATGCTGGGCCATCCGCAGAGCATCAGCGCGCTGACTGTCAACCAGTTCCCGGAAGTAACGCTGATCGAGACAGGTGAGGTACTGAAACACACAACGGCCGACCAGGTTCTGGTCAACGGTACCTTCTCCAACGGGGCTGTGCTGACGGTCCATATCGAAGCCGGGAAACGCAGCAACCATGGCATACAGCTGGACCTGACCGGCACCCAGGGTGATCTCAAGATCTGGAACACCACCAGTTTTGGCGACCAGTTCAATACCATCGAAGCGGCCCAGGGCGACTCGCAACCGATGCATACACTCACGGTGCCGCCGCGCTACAACTGGCTGCCGGAGAATGACCTGGGCGGCAGCCAGCAGGAACTAGCCCACTTGTATGCCGCCTACGCCAGGGATGTGCGCGACGGTACCCAGGTTGCACCGACCATGGCGGATGCCATGCGCATGCACGAATTGATCGATGCCATCGAAATTTCCAACCGCGACGGTGTGCGCCTGAAGCTGCAGGCGTAAGCGATCAGATGCGCAAATGCGCACTCATGTAGTCAATGAAAACGCGCAACTTGGGTGAGGCATAACGGCTGGCTGGCCACAGCATCCAGAAGACGACCTGGCGGTCAATGCAGTCGTCCAGCACGGTGACCAGTTGGCCGCTTTCCAGCGCTTCGCGCACCAGGAAAGTCGGCAGAAAGGCAATGCCCCTGCCCTGGATTGCGGAGTAGGCAAGTGGCTCGATGGTGTTCGACGTCATCGTGGCGGGCAGCACCAGTTCAGCCTCGGAAGCTTCGAGTCGCAGCGGCCAACGTTCCAGCTTTCCCGTTGCGGGGAATTTGTGCTGCAGGCATGCATGGCGTTCCAGTTCACGCGGATACGCGGGTACACCATGCCGCTTGAGATACGTCGGCGACGCCACCAGCACATGTGCGCAGGAACCCAGGCGGCGCGCAGTCAAGCGAGAATCGGTTTGCTCGCCGGTGCGAATCACCACGTCGAACCCCTCCTCGATCACATCGACCATGCGATCGCAAAAATCGATATCCAGTTCGACTTCCGGATACTGCTCCATGAACCCGTCAAAGGCCGGCATCATCAGGTCGCCCAGTAGCGGAGTGCCTACGCGAAGTCGCCCACGTGGACTGCCAGCCAGGCCTGACAGCTCGGACTCGGCAGCGGTGACCTCGTTGAGGATGCGCCGGCAGCGCTCAAGGAACAGGGTCCCCTCGGCTGTCAGCGTGATGCTGCGTGTGCTGCGATGAAACAGCCGCACATGCAAGCGCTCCTCCATCCGCGCAATGGTTTTGCCCACGGTCGAGGATGACACCCCCAACTGGCGGGCGGACTCGGTAAAGCTGCGCGTTTCGGCAACCTGCACGAACATCGAGATGCCATTCAGACTTTCCATCACTTTTCCTGCCTGCTCCGACAGAACCCCACCAACAAGGCGGGATTACGGAAAAAACATCCGAAATGTTCGGCTTCGCGGGATATTTTTCTCCGCGAATTTTACGCCTACATTGGCGCCATCCCACCACTGATAGGTATCGTTGTCATGTCCAAACTGCATACGAGCATCCAGATAGGCCCATACCGGATTTCCCATCGCGTCGTTCTGGCGCCACTTACCCGTATGCGTGCCGAGCCGGGCGCCATCCCTGGCCAGTTGATGGCCGAGTACTACGCCCAGCGTACCACCGCCGGTGGCCTGCTGATCGGCGAGGCGACTATCGCCGCAGCCAATGGCAATGGCTACCTCGGTGCTCCCGGTCTATATGACGACAGCCAGATCGCCGGCTGGAAGCTCGTGACCGACGCCGTTCATGCCAAGGGCGGCAAAATCTTTCTGCAGCTCTATCATGCGGGGCGCCAGTCCAGTAGCCTCCTGCAGCCGGGCGGCGCCCAGCCGGTGGCCCCTTCCGTCGTGGACCACGGCGGCCTCGCCTTCACCGAGACTGGCTGGACCCCCGGCAGCCCGCCGCGCGAACTGACCATCGCGGAAATCCGCGGGCTTGTGGAAAGCTTCCGCGCCGCGGCCGAACGCGGTATCGCAGCCGGATTCGACGGCGTGGAGTTGCACTCGGCCAACGGCTACCTGTTCGATCAGTTCCTCCAGGACGGCAGCAACAAACGTACGGATACCTACGGTGGCTCGTTCGAGAACCGCAGCCGGTTCCTGCTCGAAGCAGTAGAAGCGGTGATCTCCGTCTGGGGCAGCAATCGGGTGGCGGTGCGTCTGGGGCCGAGCGGCAATTTCGGCGACATGTCCGACAGCGACCCCATTGGCCTGTTCACCTATGTCGCACGCGAGCTGAACAAGCTGGACCTCGCCTATCTGCACCTGATCGAGCCGCGCATCCTGGGTGTCGCCGAAGACGAGCGCCGGGATCAGAATCCGGTGGCGTCCCAACTTATCCGCCAGCATTACAAGGGCACCCTAATCGCGGCGGGCGGTTTCTCCGGAGAATCGGCCAATGCAATCCTTGAGGCCGGCGATGCAGACCTGGTCGCGTTCGGCCGCCACTTCATCGCCAACCCTGACTTGCCGGAGCGCCTGCGCAATGGCTGGTCGCTGAACCCGTATGACCGCGAGTCGTTCTTCGGTGGCACAGAAGTGGGTTACACGGACTATCCTTTCCATACCGAAGTTGCGTGATCATTTGCACCACTGGTAGCTGGGGTCATAGTGCCCCGGCTACCTCCCTCCAAAAAAAATCTCTCCCCCAAACTGCCGCGTTTCACAGTCGCCTCTGCCAGCGGGGTCAAGGTGCTAACCCATGGAAGACCTTTTCTCCTACAGGCTTTTCACAAGGGTGGCGCGACTGGGCAGTTTTTCGGCCGCGGCACGCGAGGTGGGTCTTTCTCAATCCCAGGTCTCCAGGATTGTCGCCGAACTCGAAACCGATCTCGGCACCCTGCTGTTGGCGAGATCGACACGTGCCGTCGTACCGACCGAGGCCGGGGCGGATTTTCTCTCGCGCATGGAACCCATCCTCGTCGCGGTGGAAGAAGCCGAGCAAAGTGTTCGCGGTGGCCTGGAACTGCGTGGGGTCGTGCGGATCAGCATGCCAACGAGCATCGGCGTACGGGAAATCATTCCGCGATTTGCGTTACGAATGCCAACTGGCAGTCGCTGAAGACGACTTCGTCATGTTGCACGGTCGCTTCACTGGCCTCGGCCAGCCGGCGAACTGGGTCGTGGTCGATATCCTGCGCCTTGAGGACGGCGTGATGGTCGAACACTGGGATGTGATTCAGGACGAGGCGACGCGCGAAGGTTCCGCCGGCGGGTACCCCATGTTTGGGGATCAGTTCCCAGGCTGATGCTCCATTAAACAGTTCAAGGAATTCAGGCCGAACTCAGGTGACGCTCGATTGCGGGACGCATTCCTTGAGTTGAAGGCGTCTCGGTAGACAGCTATCAACGCAATCAGGCGGTCGCCTTTGGTGAGTTTGTTATGTTATACCTTATACAAACATGCACTGTCGGTCGTCACCGGCAGAGCCATCCACTCCCTGCTTGCGACATTCGATGACAACTTCTACTCACATCCCCCCCATCACACGCTTGAACCAACGCCTGCTGTCCATTGATGCCCTGAGGGGATTGGTAATCCTCCTTATGCTGTTGGATCACGTGCGCGAAACGTTCTTTTTGCACCGTCAGGTAACAGACCCGATGGACATCGGCTCCACTGAGCCTGCGCTATTTTTCAGCCGCACACTTGCCCATTTGTGTGCGCCGGTTTTCATACTGCTCACTGGACTTTCCGCCTACTTGTATGGCCAAAAGCACCAGGGCAAGGGCGATGTGTCAGCCTTTTTATTCAAGCGCGGTCTGTTCCTGGTACTGCTGGAGTTCACCCTGGTGAATTTCGCCTGGACCTTTCAGTTCCCGCCTACGGCGATTTACATGCAAGTGATCTGGGCCATTGGCATCTGCATGATTGCCCTGGCCGGACTGGTCTGGTTACCCAGGCCCATTCTGTGCTGCCTGGGTCTGGTGATCGTGGCCGGGCACAACCTGCTGGATAATGTGCACTTCGCGACGGGTTCGCCCATGCATATACCTTGGGCGATTCTGCATGATCGCGGCTGGATCGAACTCTCCGACAGCTTGCGTCTGCGCACCTCGTATCCTGTACTGCCGTGGATCGGTGTGATCGCCCTTGGATACAGTATCGGCCCCTGGTTTGCCAGCCAGGTTTTGGCCGCGGAGCGTCAACGTACTCTGCTGCTGGCAGGGGCCGGGACATTGATCGGATTTGTCGCACTGCGAACCGTCAATGGTTATGGCGAGGCGCATTGGGTCGCCCATGAAGGCCTCACGCAAACCCTCATGAGCTTCTTCAACATTACAAAATACCCACCTTCCCTGCTGTTCCTTTCGCTGACGCTGGGAGTGGGCCTGTTACTGCTTCGTGCCCTGGAACGGGCTCAACAACGCAAGTGGGTCAATGCATTGGCCGTCTTTGGTGCCGCGCCGATGTTCTTCTACTTGCTCCACCTTTACGTACTCAAGGCGCTGTATCTGGTCAGCGTGGCGTTGTTCGGATTGAACCAGGGAGTTTTTTTCGGTTTCGACGGCATTTGGGCTGTGTGGCTGACGGCGGTGCTCTTGGCTGTATCCCTGTATTTACCCGTGCGCTGGTTCGCGGCATTGAAAGCACGCCGTCGCGATATCGGATGGCTCAAATACTTCTGATCAGGACATTTGCCCACAAAAGGGGCCCCTGGAGAGAATGCCCGTCAGTTAAGTGTTTGAACACCGCAAACCTTGTGGGAGCGAGCTTGCTCGCGATGACGGTCGCACATTCAAAATCAATGTATCTGACAGTCCGCCATCGCGAGCAAGCTCGCTCCCACAGTGTCCCGGGCTTAACTGACTGGCATTAGCCTCTGGAGAGCCCCTTTTTTTCTAGACTGCCCCGTCCTGAAAACCTTTATCAAAGCGGAATGAGGCGCCGTAGGCAGAATCCGGTAAATGGCTAGCGCCATCGTCCCGTAACCGCGAACGGAAAGTACCGCTCTGTGGCTGGGTACGATACAAGCCACGTTTCTGCAGTTCAGGAATGATCAGTTCAACGAAGTCCTCAAGGCTACCCGGGCTGATCAGCGGGTTGAGCATGTAGCCGCTGGTGCCGGAAATACGGGCGTGCTCTTCGATCCGGTCGGCCACTTGTTGCGGTGTTCCCACCAGAATCAGATCACTGCCCCGGGTGACGTTGGCAAAGCGCTGTTTGACATCGCCGGCGGTCAAGGGCTTGCCACTGCCATCGGGACGCATCACGTAGGAGGTCATTCCTTCGGTGTGAGTGGACAACGCGTCGCTGTCCGCATAGCGGCTGATGTCGATACCGGTATCACCGGCATAACTCACCAATTGCGCCTGTAAGTGATAGTTGCTTTGCAGTTCGTCATATTTGCGTTGGGCTTCGATCTCGGTCCTGGCCGTGACGATGCGCAGGACCGTCAGTGATTTGACATCTTCAGCGTGACGCCCCCGTGCCCTGGCCTGCGTCCATATATCTTCCAGTCCCTGGCGAATCTCCAGCGGGTTGGACTTGGCGATGAAAATCAGTTCGGCGTGCTTGGCCGCAAACTCACGCCCACGACCTGACCAACCGGCCTGGATCAGCAAGGGTGTGCGTTGCGGTGACGGGGACGTCAAATGTGGCCCGGCCACCCGGTAATGCTCGCCAACATGATTGATCGGTCGCACCCGATCGCCCTTGGCATAGACCTGGCGAGACTTGTCGGCCACCACGGCATCGTTTGCCCAGCTGCCTTCCCAGAGCTTGTAAACCACATCGAGAAACTCCTCTGCGCGTTCATAGCGATCATCGTGCTTGATCATCTGCTCCAGGCCGAAGTTGCGAGCGGCACTGGTCAGGTAGGAAGTGACGATGTTCCACCCGACCCGGCCATTGGTCAGGTGGTCCAGCGTACTGAAACGCCGGGCATGGGTGAAAGGATGTTCATAACTGGTGGTGACAGTGACGCCGAAGGCGAGGTTTTCCGTCACGGCGGCCAATGCCGGGATGATCATCAACGGATCGTTGGCCGGTGCTTCCACCGCCCACTTCATGGCCGCGTCGGCATTACCGCCAAACACATCGTAGAAACCCAGCACATCACCAAAAAACAGCATGTCGAGATGAGCCTGGTCGGCGATGCGTGCCAGGTTCGACCAGTAGCCCAGCGAGTTGATGGTCAGTCGTTCGTCAGCCGGGTGCGTCCAGAGGCTCGGCGCGCCCCCACAGCCAACACTGGCTTGCTCGTATAACGCAAACAACAGAGGTTTTGGATCGGACATCGTAGTACCTGTAAAAGTCATTAAACGGAGCGGGTCAGCGCTGATGCTTGAAACCTTTGCCGTAGTGGCGTTCAAGACGGTTCTGTATCAACTCCAGTCCAATGGACAGGAGCCAATAGATAACAGCTGCGGTGGTGAGCATTTCGATGTAGCGGTAGGACGAGCGTCCGTACGACTGCGCCAGGAACATCACTTCCCAGACCCCCATCACCGATATCAACGAGGAGTCCTTGAGCATTGAAATGAACTGACTGGTTGTCGGGGGAATGATCGTGCGCATGGCTTGCGGCAGGACGACGTGCAGGAACGTTGCCGCCGGCCTCAGCCCCAGGGCCATCGCTGCTTCGCGCTGTCCGGGTGCTACAGCCATGATGCCGGCCCGAAAAATCTCACTGAGGTAGGCACCATAATTCAGCGACAGCGCAATGATCCCCGCGCTGATGGCGCCAGGAACAACACCCAACTGCGGCAGCCCCAGGTAGATCAGCAGGATCTGGATCAGCAGCGGAGTACCGCGAAAAAAAGACGCATAGAAACTGGCAATGCCGAAAGCCACTGCACTGCGCGACAGGCGCGCCAGCGCCGTGACGAAGCCAAGGAGCAACGAAAGCCAGATCGAACAGAAGCACAAGAACAGCGTCAGCGCGGCGCCCTGCAAGAAACCGTCAGGCCCCAAATGCAGGCCGACCAGATTGGGCAACTTCTGCACAATGATCGAGAACTTCAGGTCGAAGCTCATGAAAAACATGACGCACAGGCCGAACAGCACTGCCCAGGTCAAATACAGGCGAGTGCGAAACCCCAGTAGCGGGCTGAAACGACGCGTCTCGGTTTCGGAGGCTACAGCCGCCTTGGCCGGGTATGGATTGAGGGCTGTCATTGGCTGATATCGGCACCGATCCACTTCTGTGAAATCTTGCTTAATGTGCCGTCGGCCTTGAGCTGGGTGACGACCTCAGTGACCTTGGCATTCCATTGCGGATCGCCCTTTTCGATCGCGACCACGTTGGGCTCCGCATACAGCGTATCGCCGGCAATTTTGAAGCGAGGATCCTGGGCGATGCGTTCGCGAGCGGTGATGAGGTTGGTGACCATCGCATCCAGACGCACGCCCGTGCCCAAGGCCAGATCCTGGAAGGCGACCGTTTCGTTGTCGTATGGCGCGACCTGGACGCTGTCGAATGGATAGCTCAACGGCTTGTCCTCGGCGCCCTCGATCACCAGATCCTTGTTCAGATAGGCTTCATAGGTCGACGCACTGATCACACCGACTTTTTTACCTGACAGATCCTTGCCCGTGACAATGTCCTTGTCTTTGGCATTCACCACGATCACGGCCGGGGACTGGTAATACTCCACCGGGAAGTCGAACACTTCGGCCCGTGCCTTGCTCGGGGTCATCGAGCAGACGCAGATGTCATATCGTCCGTTCCAGTGTCCTGCAGCGATGACATCCCAGGACGGTGTCTGCAGCTTCAGCTTCACCCCTAGCCGTTGCGCAACGGCCTTGGCGACATCGACGTCAAACCCGTCCAGTTGGTTCTGTTCATTGAGAAAGGAGAATGGTGGATAGCTTTCCATCAGAACGCCGGTCAGCTCCCCACTGCTGGTTACGCGATCCAGGGTGGCGCCCGCGAAAGCCGTCGAGCAGGTAGCCAGTAATGCCAAGCCAAAAGGTAAAAGCGCCTTAGTGTTCACAGACAAGTGCTCCAATCGATTCAAAATACTGAATAGATTAAAACGCACTATAAAAATACTTTGTACTTCATTTATGGAATATAAGACTGCGTTCAAGCTATATTGGATCGAGCGGTTCAGGCGCTTGCATTGCTGATTCTTGGTGGCAAGCAACACCCCGACCGATCCGTTCGGGGCGTTGCTCTTGGCTCAGCGATAGCAATCGAGCAGGCGTGCGGCGACTTCCTTCAACTGCGCGTCGGCCAGACGGTTGATCCCGGCAGCACGCTTGCGCCCGCCCCCCGTTGGAAACTGCCGGCAGAAGGCATCCGCCGTCAGCCCGGCCTCTTCCGGTACCCGCAGGCTGAACGCCCAGTCACCGTCCGCCCTGGCGCTGAGCAAGCCGATCGCCTTGCGCGGCGCACGGGCCGCCAGCTGATTGGCCAGCACGCCGCTGACCCGCCGCGCCCAGGGTTGCGCGGGCAGGCGGTACAGCTGCGCGCCCCGGCCCTCGTGCCAGGGTTCAAGGCCGGCGGCAGCGGCCATGTCGGCGGCGTGGCCGATGCGCAGGGTGGTGAAGCTTGTGCTGTGGCGGATGAAGTCCAGCGGGTCGTGGTAAGGCAACAGCTCGGCGGCCAGCGCCAACGGCTCGAAGTGCAGGTCCGACAGGCTGTCGCCATAGGCGTTGTAGTTGAGCAGCAGGCCCAGCTCCTCCAGGGCCTGCACCTCATCGTTGGCCAGGCCATGCTGCGTCGCCAGCGCCCGTGCCGGGCCGGTCAGGCCGTCACCAAAGGCGGCGGCCACCGCCCAGCAGTGATGACGCCCGTCCAGGTAGGTGTTGACCAGCAGGCTGGTGCACACCTGGGCGCCAGTGTCGATGAAGGACTCGAACGTCGGATGCCGCGGCAGTTCGCCTGCATAGTGATGGTCGAAATAGCGTACCCGGGCGCCGCCGTCGAGCAGGCGCCGGGTGGCCTCGCGGTTCTGCTCGTGGGCCACGTCCAGCACCGTGACCCGCTCGCCGGGCCCGGCCTGGACCCGGCGCAACAGCTCGATGTCGCGCTTGACCCCGCTGACCAGGCGCACCTGCGAGTCCAGTTCGCCCGCCAGGCGCAACTGCTGCAGGGCGCAGAGACCGTCGGCATCGCCGTTGAAGGCGCAGTGATCGATTGTGTTCATCTGCCCTGCTCCTCAGTGCATGACTTCGCCGCCGTTGGCATCGAGTTGCGCGCCATTGATCGCACTGGCGTAGTCCGAAGCCAGAAACAACGCAGCGCGGGCGCACTCCTCGTCGCTGCGCATGCGCCCGCCAGGAATGCCGGCACTGAACTCGGCGCGCACCTGTTCTTCGCTGACACCCCGGGCGGCAGCACTCTGGCGTACCAGGGCCTGCACCGGCTCGCCCCACATCCAGCCACAGGCCAGAGCGTTGACCCGCAAACCGTGGGCCGCCTGCTCGCTGGCCAGGTAGCGTACGCTGGCCGCCAGGGCGCTTTTCGACGCGGCATAGGCCGCCCCACCCTGATACGGCTTGCGCACGCCCAGGGTGTTGATCATGACGATCGCCCCCGCGCCCTGCGCGCGCATGGGTGCCAGCACCGCGCGGCTCATGTTCAGCGAGCCCAGCAGGTTGACCTCCAGCGCCTCGCGCAGCGGGTCGTTGTCCGCCTCGTCCACCGCCTGGAAACCGCCATGGGAAAAGGCGCTGTTGATCAGCGCATCGATACGGCCGAATTGCTCGAGAGTGGCTTCGGCGAAACGCTTGCAGGCCTGCACATCGGTGATGTCGGTGGCCACGCACAGCACTTGGCAATGCCCGGCGACTGCCTTGATGCGCTGTTGCGCCTCAAGCAAGCGGCCCATGTCGCGGGCCCCGATGGCCACGGCCCGCGCCCCTTCGCGCGCGGCCTCCAGGGCCAGTTTGATACCCAGCCCGGGGCCGATGCCCGAGACCATCACGACTTTATCTTTCAATAGCATGGGGGAATCCTTTTATTGTTATGGGCGACTTGCAGCGTCTGACCAGTACAGGTTTCAGGCTGGAATATGCCGGGTTCGATACTCCGCATAATCACGTTGCAACATGTCCTCACTGAGGCCGAACTGGCCGGGGTTGTAGTGATGAACTGCACGTTTTTCACGACCGTTTTCCGCCAGCCAGCACCCCATGGCGATCTCGACCTGCGGTGTCTGCTCGAGGCCGGCAAAACGATAGATACGCTCGACTACAGCTTGCGGTGCGGCCAGCGTGTCCTCGAAGTGCACATCGAGGAAGCGTTCGGACGGCATGCGTTCACGGACCGCCATGGTGTGGCGCAGAGCACGCGCCATACGCCGGTTCCACTGCTCGCCAACGGCCTCGGCATCGGCCTCGTCGCTGTAGAGCATCCAGAGGGTATGGATAAAACTGGCCAGGGAGGGAATGGTCCTGGCCGGTTCACGGTGAGTGAGGATCACCTGCGCTTTCGGGAAAACCTCGAACAGCAGTTCCAGGGTATGCAAGTGCTGGGGACTTTTGAGCAACCAGCGACGGCCAGGCTCGATGCCACGACGTGCTTGCTGCCATTGCAGGAATTGCAGGGTTCGCTTGAGGTACTGATAAACCTGGGTCTGGTCCTGGCGATCAAGCCACGAGGTATAGCTCGGCACGTTGACATAGGAGTCCATGGCGCACAGGAACGAGTGCTCCATGAGCATGAATTCTTCGTCGGGCTGCTCTGCATCAAGGGGGTGAATGGCGAGTAACTGCGGGAGGAACTCGATCATCCCCGCCACTTCGGCACGTGCCCGGGCAATACGCAGCAGTGGCTGTTCCAGGGTTTCACCCGGCAATGGCGCGGGGTAACGGGTCTCCCACCACTGCGCCTTGCTGAACTGTGGGTCCACCGCCAGTGTGCGCTGCAGCAGTGTTGTGCCGGTGCGCGGCAGACCGACGATCACCAGTGGGTCATCGATTACCTGTTCGAGGATTTGCGGGTAACGCCGACAGTGATCCTCGATGATCAGACGGTTGACCAGTTGCGCCAGCAGCTTCTCACGCAACAGTCCCCGCCCCGACGGTGACAGCCGCGCTTCTTTCTCCAGGGCGTCAGCCAGTACTACCAGGCCCTGGCGAAAATCGCCCGGGCCGAAATCGTCGAGGCCGCCCGCACGTGCGCAGGCTTCAGCCAGCAAGGTATCCAGGGCGAAGTCATTGGCACTCATCGCACGAGCTCCTTCAGATCATTGAGTTTGACCACGCGTGTCGTTGGCTGCACCGGCTGCTTTGCGCCCACCCATCGCAGGCAGAGGGTGCCATGCGGATGGCTGGCAGTTTCCAGCCAGTTCGCCAGACCGGGGTCAACGGCGCAGAGGATCATGCGCAAGCGACCATCCGCCTCCAGCTGCGCCGACTGTTTGTTCAGGCAGATGCGGTGATAGCGGTAGTCGAGCGACTCCATCCAGTAGTTGTTGATCTGCACATTCCAGAAATCGCAGTCCGGCACCTGATCGACCTCGATCAGCAATGCCTCGTCATCCGCCAGCGCCCAGTAAGAGTGGTAATAGAAAATGTTCGGGTCGCCCCCCACCGACTGGCACAGTGCCTGGTCGGCGGCGGGCAGTTGATTGGTGTGCTTCTGATAACCCTGAGCCCAGTCGGCGAATAACCGCGCGGTGTTCTCGACGAAACTGCCCACCCGCTGCAGGCTTTGTTGCAAGCGCGGCGCATCCAGCGGTTCCGGTGTATGGCGGACATTCAGACGTTCAATGCGCAGCTGCGCCGGCTGCTCGCTGCTACGGTCCAGAAAGGTTTGGCGGACAATCAGGGCATTGCTCTGCGGTTCAAGGCGCAGCCAGTTACCGATGCCAGGCGGGTGCTGGCTGAGGATGATTTCGAAGTTGCCTTCGGCATCCGACTGCAACATTCCGGCATCGAGAAAGCCGGTCTGGATCATCTTGCCATCCGTCTCATAGCCACCTTTCTGGGAGCCGAAACTGAGGTAGGCAACACTGCCGCGCTGGCCGCTGACCCGGTACTCGTGCGCGCCGTTAAGGCGCGCATAGCTATACAAATTATCGGGGTTGTCAGCGCCAATTTTCGCCGTTTCGTGGGACGGGGTGATGAAGCCCGGGAAGTCTGGATCAGCAAATTCCAGGTGCATTTCCAGCGCAATGCGTAGCAACCGCGTGAGATAGCGAAAACCTTCGGCGCGGGTCTGCACATCGGCCGGCGCTTCGGCGCGCAATATTTGCTCGCCGCTACGCCGCAGTTGCTCGCAGAAGAGGTTCCAGCTTTCGCCGCTGAGTACCTCCTGATCGATCCTGTCTGTAACCATGTCGGTCTCCTCTGTTGGCGGAAAGTCCGCCGCTGCCAGTGACCTTAGGGAGGACCCGCTTGCCGATTCTTCGTCCAAGCGGACTAAATCGCCTGCTAGTCCGCACGGACGAGGAGCCGTCCACCGTGAGCGGCGAGGATCGCGCCTGAGCCCTTGGCTTACTCCCCACCGCAGTTTCGTGGCGCGGAGTCATCCTCAGAGGAGTTACCCATGACCGCAGAGAAAAACCTGGTCCGTTCAGTGACCGTGGACATCGCCGCTCCGGCCGAATTTGTCTGGTCGGTACTGATCGACCTGATGCGTTATCCGCAGTGGAACCCCTACACCGTCAAGATCGAGTCCAGCTTGCGATTGGGCGAACCGGTCAATCTGTTCCTGCCCAATCCGGGGCGCCCGGGTGAACTGCTGCACGTGATCGAGTACCTGGCGGACTTCGAGCCCCACCGGCTGCTCGCCTGGGAGATGTATGCCAACGCCGGCAATCCCGACGCTGCCCGTCGCGAGCAGCACATCGAGCACACCGGCGCGGCCAGTTGCCGCTACCACACCACCGACCAGTTCCTCGGCGCCACCGCCGACCAGGTCATGACCGATCATGGCGCTTGGGTCAAACAAGGCTTCGATGCCGTTGCCCACGCCCTCAAGATCCGTGCCGAGACGCTGTACGCGTCCGTCGCGTGACCTTCAACTGCCGGCGCCTCTTCGTCCGAGCAGACGAAGAAGCGCCGGCGGTGCTTTACCTACCGTGGTGTTCAGCCGGCGCCAATCCCGGCAGAACACGAGGAGGTATCCGATGTTGACTCATCTGCAATGGCTGGAAGCGGAAAGCATCCAGATCATCCGCGAAGTGGTGGCCGAGTGTGAAAACCCGGTGATGCTCTACTCCATCGGCAAGGACAGCGCGGTCATGCTGCACCTGGCGATGAAAGCCTTCGCCCCGGGCAAGCCGCCCTTCCCCCTGCTGCACGTGGACACCACCTGGAAGTTTCGCGAAATGATCGCCTTTCGCGACCAGACCGCCGAACGCCTGGGCCTGGAACTGTTGGTGCACATCAACCCCGAAGGCGTGGAAAACGCCATCGATCCCTTCATCCACGGCTCGGCCTTGCACACCGATGTGTGGAAGACCCAAGGCCTGAAACAGGCCCTGGACCTCTACGGTTTCGATGCAGCGTTCGGCGGCGCCCGGCGCGACGAAGAAAAGTCGCGGGCCAAGGAGCGGGTGTTTTCCCTGCGCTCCGAGCAGCACCGCTGGGACCCCAAGCAGCAGCGCCCGGAGCTCTGGCGCCTGTACAACACCCGCAAGCGCAAGGGTGAAAGCCTGCGGGTGTTCCCGCTGTCGAACTGGACCGAGCTGGATATCTGGCAATACATCTACCTGGAACAGATCCCCATCGTGCCCTTGTACTTCGCCAAGGAGCGCCCGGTGGTGCGCCGTGACGGCACGCTGATCATGGTCGATGACGAACGCCTGCCGCTGCTGCCCGGAGAAACCCCGGAACTGCGCAAGGTGCGCTTCCGCACGCTGGGCTGCTATCCGCTGACCGGCGCCATCGACAGTGACGCCGACAACCTGCCGGCGATCATCAGCGAAATGCTGGTCAGCCGCACCTCGGAACGCCAGGGCCGCCTGATCGACAGCGATTCGGCCGGCTCCATGGAGAAGAAGAAACAAGAGGGGTATTTCTGATGAATGCGATCACCGATGCACGCAATGGCGACCTGACGCCCTACCTGCAACAACAGCAGAACAAGCAACTGCTGCGCTTCATCACCTGTGGCAGTGTCGACGACGGCAAGAGCACCTTGATCGGCCGCCTGCTGTATGAGTCCAAGGCGCTGTTCGAGGACCAGCTTGGCCAGCTCGAGGCCGACTCGAAAAAACTCGGCACCCAGGGTGACGAACTGGATTTCGCCCTGCTGGTCGACGGCCTGAGCGCCGAGCGCGAGCAAGGCATCACCATCGATGTGGCTTACCGCTTTTTTGCCACCGACAAGCGCAAGTTCATTGTCGCCGACACCCCCGGCCACGAACAGTACACCCGCAACATGGTCACTGGCGCCTCGACCGCGGACCTCGCGGTGATCCTCATCGATGCTCGCCAAGGCCTGTTGACCCAGACCCGTCGGCACAGTTACCTGGTGTCGCTGCTGGGCATTCGCAAGGTCGTTGTCGCCATCAATAAGCTGGACCTGGTGGGCTTTTCACAAGCGGTGTTCGAACGCATTGAAGCCGAGTATCGCGCGTTCGCCGCGCAGATCGGCCTGCATGACATCCAGTGCATCCCGCTCTCTGCGCTACGTGGCGACAACATGCTCGAAGCCAGTGCGAACACCCCCTGGTATCAGGGGCCGACCCTGCTCCAGCATCTGGAGAACGTCCCTCTGGAGCAGGCTCGACAAGTCGAGGCAGCGTTCCGCCTGCCCGTACAGTGGGTAAACCGTCCCAATCTGGATTTTCGTGGCTACTGCGGCAACGTTGTCGCAGGCAGCGTCAACGTGGGTGACCGCATTCGGGTGCTGCCATCAGGGCAACAGAGTGAGGTCACCGCGATCTTCGGTAGTGCCGGGGAACAGCAACAAGCCCTGTGCAACCAGGCTGTCACCCTCGTTCTCAAGGATGACATCGATATCAGCCGTGGCGACTTGATTGCTCTGGCCGACGCACCACCGGCAGTGGCCGACCAGTTCGAGGCGACGCTGGTGTGGATGGACGAAGAGCCGATGTTGCCCGGGCGTCCTTACCTGATGAAGATCGGTTGCCGCACCGTCGGCATGAGCTGCGCCAACCTCAAGCACCGGATTGATGTGAATAGCCTGGAGCATCTCGCGGCCAAGACCCTGGAACTGAACGGCATTGGCGTGTGCAACCTGCACCTGGACCGGCCGATCGCCTTCGATGCCTATACCGACAACCGCGATACCGGAGGCTTTATCGTCATCGACCGCCTGAGCAATCGCACGGTCGGTGCCGGCATGCTGCACTTCGCCTTGCGCCGTGCGCAGAACGTGCACTGGCAGGCCATCGACGTCAACCGCGAAGCCCACGCCGCGCTCAAGGGCCAGTCGCCGCGGGTGCTGTGGTTTACCGGTTTGTCCGGCGCGGGCAAGTCGACCATCGCCAACCTGGTCGAACGCAAGCTGCATGCCCTGGGCCGGCACACCTACCTGCTCGACGGCGACAACGTGCGCCACGGCCTGAACCGCGACCTGGGCTTCACCGAAGCCGACCGGGTGGAAAACATCCGCCGGGTCTCGGAGGTGGCCAGGCTGATGCTCGATGCCGGGCTGATCACCCTGGTCTCGTTCATCTCGCCGTTCCGTGCCGAGCGTGACATGGCCCGCAGCCTGGCCGGCGACGGCAACTTCCTCGAGATCTTCATCGATGCGCCGCTGGCCCTGGCCGAGCAGCGCGACCCCAAGGGCCTGTACCTCAAAGCCCGGCGCGGTGAGCTGAAGAACTTCACCGGCATCGACTCGCCCTACGAACCGCCGGTGGCGCCGGATATCCATATCGACACCCAGCACGAGTCTGCCGAGGCCGCCGCCGAACGCATCGTCGAAGCCCTGCTGGCGCTGTAACGGCCACCGGGCGCGGCCTTGCCCCTTGGGTTTGCGCTGCGCCCGTCAGTGCCTAGGCCAAACGGACGATTTTGCCGTCGTGACCCCGGTCGATACTCGCCCATGACAACACGCAGCCAAAGAGGCGCGCATGACCCTGCCCTTTTCCACCTGCCCGGACCTGCACGCCAGCATCGACATCCCCTCTGCCGAGCTCAGCAGCCTGCTCGGGCTGGTCTACCACGGCACGCTGGAGCCCACGCCCTGGGCCAGCTTGCTGGAAGCCTTGCGCCAGCGCTTCGCCGCCAGCTTCGTCACCCTGGTGCTGCGCAATCCCGACCATGAACGCCCCGGGCTGATCGTCAATGCCTCGGTGCATGGCGCGCTGTTGCCCGGCGAGCCCTCCTACAGCGAGCACTTCTATTCGATCTGCCCGTTCCTCGACTGGCCCGCAGACCAGGTGGCCAGTGCCGACCAGGTGCTGGGCACAGAAGCGTGGCTGGCCCATGATTTCTACCGCAACTACCTGCATCCTCTGGACCTGCGCGATGTGCTGGTGGCCAACATGCGCACCACCGCCGGCATGCACTGCGCGCTGTTCGCCTGCCGCGACCACGCCAGCGAAGCGTTCACCCCGGCGCAGATCGACCTGATCCGCCTGTTGTTGCCGCACCTGCAACAGGCAGTGGACCTGCACTCGGCGGTGGATCAACTGGATGCCGAACGCCAGCTCTACGCGGCCACCATCGACCGCCTGATGGTGGGCACGGCCATCCTCGACGAGAACGGCCGGATGATGCGCTGCAACCGTGCCGCCCAGCGCCTGTTCGACAGCCATGACGGCCTGGAATGCAGGCACGACAAGCTCTGTGCCTTCGCCGGCCATGAGAACCGCACACTGCAGCAGGCCATCCAGGCGGTGTTGAAACAGCGCCCGCGCGGCCTCGACGACCTGCAAGTCCTGACCCTGTCGCGGCCCAGCGGCGAGATGCCTCTGAACCTGCTGCTGCGCCCGATTGCCATGAACTACCAGACCCACAACAGCGCCCGACGCCCGGCAGTGGTGGTGTTCATCCGCGATCCCGCCGACTCGCCCCAAGCCTCGCGCGATCTGCTGCGCAGCCTGTTCCAACTGACCCGCACGGAAACCGAAGTGGCCATGCTGGTCATGGACGGCCAGACCCTCGATGAGACGGCCGAAGCGCTCGGGGTTTCGCGCAACACCGTGCGCGCCCACTTGCGCGGTGTGTTCGCCAAGACTGGCGCCACGCGCCAGGCGCAACTGGTCAAGACCTTGCTCAATAGCGTGGCGTCGTTGGGGTAGGCGTCTGCGCCTGATGCCCATGACTGCACTTGGCCGGCCCAGAGGGATGAACCCGAACGCCAGAGAATCCTGTTTACTGAATCGCTGTGTCTGCAGCGCGCGAAGCCCGCTTATCCGCGCCTGGCGTTCTGATACACCCACCTCAAGCGCTGTGCGCAGCCAAACAAGCGCATGCACCGGACTTTTTCGTCTAACGTCAATGGATGCGTTTGCATGATCCACTTCCTCTGAAAATGGAGTTCGACGATGAAAACAATCGCTTCCTGGCTGACGATTACGCTTTTTGCTCTGGTGCTTGGCGGCTGTGCCGCGGTGGGCGCCGGGAGCGGAGGCGCTGGCGAGATGGAAATTCGCTCGGGGAAAATCGAGCAGATTACACAGACCCAGATGCAGACCAATCACGATAGCGGCGTTGGCGCCATAATGGGGGGTATTGGCGGTCTGGCCCTGGGAAGCCTGATCGGCCAGGGAACCGGCCGGGATGTGGCGATGGTCGCCGGTGCGCTGGCTGGTGCGGCAGGCGGCAACTACGCCGAAAAGAAAAAATATGATCAACCCGTGGACGCACAGCAGATCATCGTTCGCACCCAGAGCGGTGTACTGGTTCAAGTGACCCAGCCGATCAACCCGGCGCTGAGAAAAGGCATGAACGTGTATGTCGAGGGTGCGGGCAACGAAGCGCGGGTGGTGCCACAAAGCTAGGGACGGCTACCGGACGTTGCGCAGCGGACAAATGAGCCGTCGTCACTTGCTGCGCAACATCCTCATGGCGAGCGGGTTCGGTTGCCACTCAATGACTCATGCACGACCTCAGGCCAATTGCTGGAAACCCATGGATCTATACCGCTGGTGGACCTAAACTTCGTGGTCCCCGCCCTCCTCGCCGATTGTTGAACGGGTTTCATGACTGAGCATGCCAAGTACCATCACGTGTCCGAAGTACCAGGCCTGGTGCTGGGGTCCGCACGCTTTGTAGACAGCGGTTTCGATCGCCATTACCACCTCGATTTCCACGTTGGTTTGGTCACCGAAGGCATCCAGCGTCATCGATCCAAAGGCGAGTCGTTTCTTTTAGGTCCGGGAAGGATTGCCCTGATGCCGCCGGGTGAAATCCACGATGGTGTGCCCGAGGGCGGCGACGCTTATACGCTCAAGACATTCCGTCTGTCCCAGGCGCTGGTCGCGAGTATGACCGAGGAGATCAGCGGTCAACCGAGAGAGCTTGAGTTGACTGGTGTGTTGCTGGAAGACGCGGGGCTTGCCGGCAACCTGCGCGGGTTGCACGACGCGATGCAGCAGGCCGTTGGGCCAGGCAGCCTGGCGCTGCAGACGCAATGGTTCACCCTCCTTGAACAGCTGTTGAGCCAGTCACGGGCGACCAGGCCCGAAACGATTACCGGCACGCTATCGCCCCTGCAATGGTCTCGCGTCAGGGACTATTGTTTCAGCCACATCGATCAGCGAATCACCCTCGATGATCTCGCTGGCCTGTGCGGGTTGGGCCGCTTTCCGTTCCTCAAGCAGTTCAAGCGGACCATCGGCATGACGCCGCACGCATGGTTGCTTCGCCTGCGTCTCGAACGAGCCTGTGACCTGCTATCGCGCAGCGGGCAACCGATCATCGAAGTCGCCCACGCCGTCGGCTTTTACGATCAAAGCCATTTCAACCGCGCCTTTCGGCAGGCATTCGGCGTCGCGCCATCGCGCTACAGGACTTAGTCCGTCGTCCATCAGGCGACCGTCAATTTTTTACAAGCGCAACAACCATCCCTCTCCATAGGATGCGCGAATCCGGGCGAAACACCTTCGCCTGCGCAGCCGAGAACTGGATGATGAACGGTGAAATAAACAGACCGCCCGCGCTGGGTTTTTCAAGTGACAACATCGCCGGTGCATCGCCGGAGGTGGCACAAGCCCTCGTCAAACACAGCACGGGCCAGGCAAGCCCCTATGGCACCGACGAGCTGACGGCGCAGGTCAAGCGCAAGTTCTGCGAGATCTTCGAGCGTGACGTGGAAGTCTTTCTCGTGCCCACCGGCACTGCCGCCAACGGCTTGTGTCTGAGCACGATGACGCCACCCTGGGGCAACATCTACTGCCATCCGGCCAGTCATATCAACAACGATGAATGCGGCGCGCCCGAGTTCTTTTCCAACGGTGCGAAGCTGATGACCGTCGACGGCCCGGCGGCCAAGCTGGATATCGTTCGTCTGCGCGAGCGCACTCGCGACAAAGTCGGCGACGTGCACACGACTCAGCCCGCCTGCGTCAGCATCACCCAGGCCACTGAAGTCGGCAGCGTCTACACCCTGGATGAAATCGCAGCCATTGGCGACGTCTGCAAGTCCTCTTCCCTGGGATTGCATATGGATGGGTCGCGCTTTGCCAACGCCCTGGTGTCGCTTGGCTGTTCCCCGGCCGAGATGACGTGGAAGGCCGGCGTGGATGCCCTGTCGTTCGGAGCCACCAAGAACGGCGTGCTGGCGGCGGAAGCCATCGTCCTGTTCAACACCTCGCTCGCCACCGAGATGAGTTACCGCCGCAAGCGTGCAGGTCATCTGTTTTCCAAGATGCGTTTCCTGTCGGCGCAGATCGATGCGTACCTGACCGACGATCTCTGGCTGCGCAACGCACGCAAGGCCAACGCTGCCGCCCAGCGCCTGGCCCAAGGACTTGAAGGCCTGAATGGCGTTGAGGTGCTCGGTGGCACCGAGGCGAACATCCTGTTCTGTCGGCTGGACTCGGCAATAATCGAAGCGCTGCTAAAGGCTGGCTTCGGGTTCTACCATGATCGCTGGGGACCGAATGTCGTTCGCTTCGTCACCTCGTTCGCCACCACCGCCGAGGATGTCGATCACCTGTTGAGCCAGGTGAGGCGAGCTGTAGATCGGGTACACGAGTAACGGTCGCAACACAACACAGCGGCTGATGGGCGTCTCCAGTTTCGACGCCCATCTCTACGGACAATCACTGGCAACCACTTACCTCGTGGTATCGAGGACAAGCCTGCCCCGTAAGTGACGGCCCATGCTTTTCTCGATTGCGACTTTCGCCTGACTCAAGGGGTATGCCTCAACGTCGACGGTGAGGTGTCCCTTGTCGAACAGCTCGGCGATGAGCGAGAGCTGCCGGCCATCCGAGCGGGTGGCAAAGTTCGCGGGCGTCACGCCGTAGTCGTTGGCCAGCGACATGTTTGGGGCACTCACCGGCGATACCAGCACACCGTTTCTTTTCAGTACTGCAAACGAACGGGTTTGTGTTTCGCCACCCACCAGATCCAGTACCACATCGAGGCCGGACACCAGCTCATCGAAGGCCTGGGTGGCGTAGTCGATGGTGTAGTCCGCTCCCATTTCCTTCAGGTAGGCATGATGATGTGCCGAGGCCGTTGCGTAGACTTCAGCGCCCAGGTACTTGGCAATCTGCACGGCCATGCTGCCCACGCCACCGGCCGCTGCATGGAAAACATTGCGCTGCGAGAGAGCTGGCCCTGCGCAGCGCGGGGGTATCAACGACGGCGGGCGTCGAGGCTGAAGCGACCGGCACCGAAAGCCACGACCTGCAACAGGCCACCGGCCATCGCGATGTTCTTGAAGAAGTGGATGAACTGGTTCTGATCGCCCAGTGCGTTATGGAACGCCAGCGCGGTGAACACGCTGAACACGGCCAGTACGGCGGCAACGGTGCGGGTGCGGTAACCGGCGATCAATGCCAGGCCGCCGCCGATTTCTACAATGATCGCCACCGCCAGTGCCAATTGAGGAAGCGGAAGCCCGACAGAGCTGATGTAGCCGACCATCATGGCCGGAGCGGCGAGTTTCGAAAAACCGGAAAGGATGAAGATGGCGCTGAGCAGTACGCGGCCGATCAACGAAGCCGAGGCTTGGGTCACATCGGAACGGCTCTGTTCAGAGGTGGTTGTTTGAGCAATGTTTGCAGAAGTCGTCATGGGGTATTTCCTTCAATTGGGTGCGATTCGACAGGAACCGCCCTGGTGAGGAAATGTTGCTCTTCGTCAGCTAACCTGAATAGCTGACTAATTTAGATCATTAGATTCGATAAACTAGAAAAGCAAACCCACATCACCGGTAAAGGAATTCAATCGTGCAATTTGCCAAGCGACGCCTGATTCAAGGAAACAGGCATGATCTCTGACCCGGGAACCCCGACACTGGACCAACTGCGCGTGTTCCTGACGGTCGTGGAAGTCGGCAGTTTTGCAGCCGCCGCCAGAAAACTTCATCGCGCCACTTCGGTTGTCAGCTACTCGATCGCCAATCTTGAAATGCAGCTTGGTGTGTCGCTGTTCGACCGCCAGACAACCCGCAGGCCCCAACTCACCGATGCCGGCCGCACCGTACTGGCCGAAGCCAGGACCATTGCCAACGGTGTTCATGGCTTACGCGCCAAGGTCAAAGGCCTGCTTCAGGGGCTCGAAGCCGAAGTTCATGTGGTGCTCGATGTGATGCTGCCCCCCGAGCGCGTGGTGGATGCACTCAAATCCTTTCGCGTAGAGTTCCCGACCGTTGCCCTGCACTTGCATATGGAAGCCCTCGGTGCAGTCACTGAACGGGTGATCAACCGTGGCGCAATCATCGGCGTCAGTGGCCCCATGAACGAGGGCATCGACGGTATCGAAAGAATGGGTGTCGGCAGTGTCGAGTTGATTCCAGTGGCAGCGCCGAATCATCCTCTGGCCTCAAGCGACTCCAATGTTCCGGGTGCCGGGCGCGAGTTCACTCAACTGGTGCTGTCCGATCGCTCGGTCCTGACCAAAGACAAGGATTTCGCCGTACTGAGTAACCGCACCTGGCGCCTGGCGGACCTGGGCGCCAAGCACATGCTGCTGCGTGAAGGCATCGGTTGGGGGAACATGCCAGCCCCGATGGTCCAGGAAGACCTGGAGAGCGGCCGACTAATGCAACTGAACATCCCGGAATACAAGAGCGGCATTTACGCCTTCGACGTCATTTACCGCACGGATCTGCCACCGGGGCCGGCTGCGAGGTGGTTGATTGACCGCTTCGTTCAACAAAGCTCAGCGCAGGAGACATCCGTTTGAACGCGTTACTTGCCGATTTTCTGCAACCTGAATGCTGCTCGAGCCGCCCGCGATGAAAATCGGCATCATCTCCGACACCCACGGTTTGCTCCGCCCCGAAGCGATTGCCGCCCTGCAAGGCTGTGATCGCATCCTTCACGCGGGCGACATCGGTAGCGCGCAGATCCTCGACCAATTGGCCGCAATCGCGCCGGTGGATGCAGTGCGTGGCAACAATGACCTGGACGCGCCCTGGGCGCGGGAGTTACCCGATTACCTGCGCCTGGATATCAACGGCTGGACGGTTTTGCTGGTGCATGACATCGCCGATGTGGCGGCCAATCTTGATAGCCGTATCAAGCTGGTGATCACCGGACACTCGCACAAACCGTGCATCGACTGGCGTGGAGAACGGCTGTTCCTGAATCCGGGCAGCGCCGGGCGCCGACGCTTCAAATTGCCTGTCACATTGGCGTTGCTTGAAGTGGTTGGGCAGTCAATCGAACCGCGGCTGGTGACGCTGCTCGACTGACTCGCCTTACATCCGTTCGATTCACGACTCGTCGGCAGCCACCCTCACTCGGTGGCAGTCGGACGGTCCAAGTTTTTGACCGCGCAAGGAGCGAACTTCAATCGGCATCAGGGACTGGCCGTACTCATTGTCCAGCAACACCGAACGGGTCTCTTCCCGCGTGAACAGGAACCGTTCGCCCCACTGCCTCATACTGACCACCACTGGAAAGATCTCCCGTCCTTTTTCCGTCAGGACGTATTCCTTGTAGGCACTGCCATCCGACGCAGGCTGAACGTCGAACACTCCAACCTCAACCAACGTCTTCAAGCGCGAAGCCAGAATGTTCTTCGCCACCCCCAGGCTTTTCTGAAATTCACTGAATCGGCGAATGCCGTCGAACGCGTCGCGAATGATCATGAGCGACCAACGATCCCCAATGGCTTCCAATGTTCGTGCTACCGGGCATTCGCTGCCTTGCGGTGAAGGGTCTGCGACCATCGTGTTTACCTTTTGGATAAGGACTGCCAGGTCAGTCGTCTGGCCTTGAGCAATGTGGTTGCAATATGAAACCTGATTCGATAACAATTGAATCCAGTTGCTAATTGAAACCAGTTTAACGCCACGGAGGCTCACATGAAAGCAGATACCGATTCAGCCACCCTTCCTTTCGCCGCGCAGGCTTCGGGGCTTTCTGCGCAACTCACGTTTCTGTTTTCTGTCACCTGCGCGCTTGCCGTCGCCAACGTTTACTTCGCACAACCCTTGCTCGATTCAATGGCCCGGAGCCTTGATGTTGCCCCATCAATGATCGGGTTTGTGGTGACTGCGACTCAAGTCGGTTACGCGCTGGGGTTGCTGTTCATCGTACCTCTGGGCGACTTGTTGAACCGTAAAGGGCTGATTCTGACGCAAATGCTGCTGTCTGCGATTGCCCTGGCGGGAGTCGGCGCCGCACAGCAATGGTTGACCCTGTTGGGAGCCATGATCGCTGTGGGTTTGCTGGCAGTGATGGTTCAAGTGCTGGTGGCCTGCACCGCCGCGCTGGCAACGCCGTCACAACGTGGCCAGGCCGTGGGAACCGTAACCAGCGGCATTGTCCTGGGCATACTTCTGGCGCGGTTTACCTCTGGGCTGATCGCAGATCTGGCGGGCTGGCGCGCCGTGTACTTCGTTTCCTCGGGATTGATGCTGACCCTCGCGGCGGTGTTCTGGAAAGTGCTTCCTCCCGCAGTGTCTCCACGCAATCGATACACCTACCCGGCACTCATCCGGTCACTCTTCACGCTGTTCATGACCGATCCGGTCTTGCGGATCAGGGGCCTGCTGGCCTTACTGATCTTTGCCGCTTTTTCCGTGCTCTGGACATCCATGGTGCTGCCGTTGAGCGCTCCTCCGCTTTCGCTTTCACACACGGCCATCGGCCTGTTTGGCCTGGCCGGCGTCGCCGGTGCCCTTGCCGCAAGAAGATCCGGTCGCTGGGCCGACCAGGGTTTGGGACAACGCGTAACCGGCATTTCGCTGGTGATCCTGACGCTGTCCTGGCTGCCCATCGCGTTTGCGCAGACATCACTGATCGCGCTGGTTTGCGGAGTGATCTTGCTCGACTTCGCCGTACAAGCCGTACACGTCACCAACCAGAGCCGGGTTTTTGCGGCACGCCCCGACGCCCAAAGTCGCATGGTCGGCGCCTACATGTGCTTTTACTCGGTGGGCAGTGCACTGGGAGCCGCAGCCGCGACGCAGGTTTATGCACTATGGGGCTGGATTGCAGTCAGCCTGCTGGGCGCCTTGATCAGTGCGACTGCCCTGGTGCTGTGGTTTCTCACGCTGCATTTCTCAACGATCCATCAAGGAAGATCCGAATGAAGGGGAAATACTCCGCCCTTCAGTAAGTCCCTGCCCGCAGCGAGCGCCTGACCTCAGCCTGTATGGCATAAGCCGGCGCCTCCACGGCATTGAAATCCTGTGTATACCGTTGGGCAAATCCCAGCACCCCCCACTCCTGATACTGCTGCACATGTTTGAGTTCGTGAGCCCAGAGCGCGATGTCCTGTTCTGCGGATTGCGCGTCCCGGAACAGGATGATGTCGATCAGCGTCACGGCACCAACATCGGGGTTTTGCAGCATGGCGGTGGCGGCGTTGAATTGGCCGTTGTCGCTGATTTTGTAGCGCGCGGTATCGAGGACGCTGGGGGCGTACCAGTGCAGTAGCTGCTCGCGGATATGCGGTGGAATGGGTTGGATGCCGACGTTGGCTGCTTCAGCACGAGCTTGGGTCAGCCACAGCGCCAGCCCAGGCGCCGCGATCTGGTAGATGTCATCAGGCACCACGTCTGGCAGGCAGATGCAGTCGTCCAGGCACACTTGTTTCTCGCCAGCCGGGCAGCCGTTGGTCTGGGCCGGCACTTCAAGCGTCAGGCAAAGAATCAGCAGCGCTAGCAGGCGCGTGATGATGGGCGACATTGGACTCTCCAGGTAGCGGACAGTGGTGAACCCCTAGCGATCAAGCAGCGAACTCGCCAATAGCGCCTCCAACCCCATGGGCTTGGCGAAATGATAACCCTGGGCCTGCCCTGCCACCATTTCGCGCAGCAGGTCCAGCGGCGCCTCGGGAGCCAGCACCGAAAACTCGTCGCCCCTCAGGCGCGCCTGGGCCTGTCATGAATAGCCAAGGGACTGTCGTCAAATGAAAAGCGCCCCTGATTCTGGGGCTATTTAATGGCAGCACTGAAAAAGTCTCTGGCGATCGAGCTGGCGTAAGCGACTGCTCCGCCTGAGTCACGAGTTGCCTGGTACGCCAGGCAGGAGAATAACAATATGAAATTCGTGAAAAGTCTTCTGGCTGCCGTACCCCTCATGGCGCTGGCCATCGATGCACAAGCCTATGTATCGAGTCAGGAAGCCGCCCGGCTGGGCACCAGCCTGACGTGGGTGGGTGCCGAAAAGGCCGGTAATGCCGATGGCTCCATTCCGCCCTACAGCGGTGGCCTGACCACTGCGCCGTCCAGCTTCAAGGCTGGCGACAGCATGCGTCCGGACCCCTTTGCCCACGAAAAACCGCTGCTGGTGATCAACGGCAAGAACGTCGATTCGTACAAAGGCATGCTGACGGCCACCACTGTAGCGTTGGCCAGGCGTTACCCGGGCTTTCGCATCGACGTGTATCCGACCCACCGCACGGCATCGCTCCCGCAGGCGGTACTGGACAACAGCCGCAGGAATGCCACCGCTGCCCGCTCCCTCAATGGCGGGATCGCCATCGACAATGTGATGCCCGGGGTGCCGTTCCCGATCCCGCAATCCGGCGCCGAAGCGATGTGGAACTTCCTGCTGCGCTACCAGGGCGTCAACATTCATTCCAAGTACGACTCCTGGAGCGTCGACACGGCGGGCGTACCGAGCCTGGCGGTCACCGGCGAGGCATTTGTCTCCTTCCCGATTTACGAGAACATGTCAAAGCCGATCAACAGCTCCGACATTTATTATCAGTTGAAACTGTCCTATACCGGACCTGCGCGCCGAGCCGGCGAGTCGATCATGCTCAAGAACGCCACCAACCCGGCGCAGTTTCCTGGCCGCGCCTGGCAATACATGCCTGCCCAACGTCGCGTCAAACAGATTTCGATCCTGGCCTACGACACACCCAATCCCGGTACCGCCCGTGCACTCGAGCTGTACGACTGGACGCTGGTGGGCAAGCAGGAAATGATCGTGCCCTACAACACTTACAAACTCACCTACGCTCGCGACGCCAAATCGCTGACCACTCCCAATTTCATTGCCCCGGACTTCGTACGCTGGGAAAAACACCGGGTCTACGTCGTGGAGGGCAACCTCAAGCCCGGTGCAAAGCACATCTACCAGAAGCGCCGCTTTTACCTGGATGAAGACACCTGGGCAGCGGTGGCCTCCGATCAGTACGACACCAGTGGCCAGCTGTACCGTGGCTCCTTCGCGTTCTTCAGCCAGAGCTATGACCAGCAGGTCCCGGACGCGACCCCTTTCATGACGTACGACCTGTCGCGAGGCACCTACAACATCAATGGCGTGGTAGGCCCTCATGGCGGCATCCGCTACATCGAGCCGCTATCGACGGCGCAGTGGGTGCCAGAGACCATGGCGGGCACCGGCATTCGCTAGGCCCCGGGTTCGATTCAGCGCCGCCAGGCGGCTTCGGCTTGAATGTAGTGTCAGGCCGCGTCTTCGCGGTAAGTGCCATCGGAATGTATAGCCCTGTCAAACTGTAGATTCCGGTGGTGCTGAAGCTGAATAACTCAGCTTTCAGAGGACATGATTGAGTCGTCACTTGATTCAGCAGCCAGCTTCAATCGGTCAGCCTTACTAATGTATTTTGACTTGCTTTTCGGTGCCAATTTGGCACTAGCCTTCTTGGCGTTAGCCTTTAGTATCTGATTTATTTTTTTACGACGATTCATGTTTTTCTGCTCGGTTTGTACGTTCTTGAATGATATCAGCTTGGAACATTGAACCAGATTCCTCTGGTGCACACTCAGTGCATAACGCTGCAAACAGGCGGTGAATCGCCCCTGGCTCGGGCTTGGGACTCAGGCTCCCCCTGGGTGGCATCCGAACGCACGACCCCACATGTGGGGGAATCTCACTTTTATTGGGGGGGATTCAGTGTCGGTTTTCGTCTGAAGGAGGCATTTCGCAGCGCTGGAGGCCCGGGGCTGGTAGCCAGGCTTCCTTTACCCAAATGGCTTGATTATTGCTGATTCCACTTCATGGGTTTCTCGGTACCCAATTTACCAGGCAACAATGTAAAACCAGCGGGTTTTGGGAGGTTAGTGCCATGTGGCATCACCCTTTGATGTTTTTGGTTTTCTACCTGCTTTTCACCCTCGGCATCGGCTGGTTGTGGTCCACTGCTGTCCTGTATTTGCTTTGAACCAATGGAGAAAATGTCCCTGCAACCCATCACAAAACCAGACGACAACCTTACTCGCCCCCGTTTCAGCTTTCTGGCCCAGCCACGCACTCACACACGCTCAACCGGCACATGTACGCAGCGCGTGACTCCCTGTTCGGGAAGGCACTGCAGGTGCTGGCACACCGTATGACGTAACAAATCACCTGAATGCCTTACGCAAGCTCGGTTCACACCGTCCCAAGACGCTCGCCTGACCAGCCTCCGGATGTAACGAATCAAGTCAAAATGTTTACCTATAGAGCAGATCCTTATACGATGAAGTCCGCTTCTACTGCTCTCCATCAGGTCTGAGTAAGCCATGGTTATAATGCATGACAAAGCGACTTAACGAATTGTGCTCTATAGTCACGCAAGATTTTGCGCGAAAAACAAGCAAAAGCTGTATACAGGTTAAATTATTTCCACAATTAAGTATAACAACATTGAGCACATGAACAATGAACAACCCTGATTTACTGGCCGAAAGCTCCAAAGCCTTCAGCATAGTTATAGTAAATTACAAAACACCAGAAATCACCAAGATATGCTTGGACTTATTGCACCAGCATTTTGGCAGCAACAGCGTCCCGGTATGGGTAGTTGACAACTATTCCGCCGATGAAAGCACTGAGTACTTACGAACGCTTGACTGGATCAATTTAATCGAGCGTTCTGTTTCCGAGCCAGAAGCAGGCCATATCGCGCATGGCAAAGCACTTGACCTGGTTCTGGAACGAATTGATACCGATTATTTATTCCTGATGCACACTGATACATTTGTTTTTGATAAAAACGTTTTTCCGATGATGCTGAATAAATGCTTGAAGAACCCAAAAGTCGTGGCCGTCGGTTGTGTCGAGCAAATAAACCGTGGCACCGCGAGAACTCTTTGGCGCTTTAGCTCACGACTATTCAAGCACCATTTCAGACGCCTGAAAATCTCCATGGGGTTGCGTTCCAGAGAACCAAAACCGTACAAAGAAGTGTACTTGAAAAGTTTCTGCACATTGTGGAACAGCAAGCTTATCAAACAGCACAACATGCATTTTTCGATGGACGATCGTGTACCTGGCTATACTCTCCAGGACCGCATGACCGAGCTTGGCTATGCCGTTGAAATGTTATCACCGCGTAAAATCTTCAGTTATCTGGATCACATTCAGGCTGGCACTGTTGCAGCGGCTGGCGGCTATGACAAAACTCATAGACGAACCAAAATGTACAACAATATCCTTAAGCGTCTGAACAAGGACGACAGAAAAAATTAAGCTACGAACAGGCGCAACGAGCAGTGAGTCAAACCCTGCTTGAAGTCACCCACAAGTCTTTATATCAAGTTATTGGAGCGGTAATGGCACCCATCACTCAAGCACTACCTATCACCCTGTCCCCGGAGCTTGATTTCGACCAGAATGCCGCCAGCGCCCTTGGTGCCTCGTTGGCCAGTCGCTATGTTCAGGCTACGCCATTTCCGCACATAGTCATCGACAACTTCTTGCACGAAGACCTGATTGCGAGCATCTGCTCGCACTTCCCGGTCGAGCCAACCAACAATGAAATGCTCTACGAGCGCGGCTATAAAGGTCAACGAAAACGTCAAATCAGTCCCAACGAATGCCCCCCCTATTTGAAGACTGTTTTCAACGCCTTTAACTCGGCCCCCATGTTGCAGTTTCTGGAAAAGCTCACAGGCATCGAAGGTTTGATACCCGACCCCTACTTTACCGGCGGCGGCCTGCATGAAACGAAAAGCGGTGGTTTCCTGGGGGTGCACTCGGACTTCAGGCTCAACAAAAAACTTAATGTTGAGCGCAGACTGAATATCATCATTTATCTGAATGAAGACTGGCAAGAGGAATACGGCGGCAACCTGGAACTTTGGGATGTCGGCATGAAGACCTGCCTTAAAAAAGTCCTGCCCATTTATAATCGCTGCGTCATTTTCAACACAGACAAGGACAGCAATCATGGGCACCCGGAGCCTTTGACGACTCCGGAACACATCACCCGCAGGTCTATCGCGCTTTATTACTACACCGCGGGAACCATGGCGATCGATCCGGCACAAAGAAACAAAACCCACTACAAACCAAGGCCCAAAGATCGTTTAAGCCTGAAGTACTACATTAATAAACTGATCAAGAAGAAAAACTGAACGGTATCGCCAGACGATCAAGTTTGTGTTTCTTGAGCGTTAGCTTGCAAATCCGGATATGCCCCCACGTCCGGTAACAGCCATGTCATGGTTTTTTGATCTCTTCACTCTTCTCAGAGTCGTGGCACTACCGACAGTGGGGGCTCTACGATCCTGAGCCAGGGCCAGCGAGCCTGATAACTTTTAGCCTTCTGATCGAACAGGTCTGGCCTGGGATTCTTTGGATTGATTCGAAGTAGCCCGTGCTCTGTGTCGGCCAGGCCGTTGGGCGCATAGACCTCACCAGTTTCAACATCCAATCCAATGCAGGTACCGGCAATCAGGTAGCGATCAACCCCGTCCTTAGCCGACTGAAGCTGCGGATAATCCCCGCCAAACCGCTGGCTGTACCACAGGTGAACGCGAGCCTGATTCTTCATTTCGACGTTCACGTCGAGGTCCTGGAACAGATGTCGAGCTGTATGGATGACCTCATTCTCTGCTTCCCAGGACAGATCCTCATCGAAGTAAAAGACGTCGTAGTCCTTCACTCCCCACTCTGGCGGGAGCCGTGACTGGTGATTCCACACGGCCTGGAACAAGCAACCGGCCGTGAGCAGGCATTGGTTCAAACCGAGCTCAGGCAAGCGAGTGGAAATTTCTGCGTTTACTGGATTGGCCATTGCGATCCTGACCAGGCTTTCGACTGTCAATGTCATCTTCTTCCCTTTAAATCGATCTGATCCCGACGATCGACAATACCGTCAGCGCCTTACAAACTCGAGAACAACACCGCCCTTTCTTCACCCTGGGTCAATAGCGCCCTTGGCAACCCGCGACTACCGGCCAATCTGGCGCGAATCATGCGTAATTCAACGGCATGAAGTCGGTACTGACTATGTGGGTGACACTTTTGAAGTGAACCGCCGCTGTGCCTGCCCCGATAATCGATAGCATACTCACGAACTGCCGAGGTCAAGCATGACAAGCGCAACGACAGAACAAGTCAGCCCAGCAACGCTGAGAAAAGTGATTGTGGCCGCCGGCATCGGCAATTTCGTCGAGTGGTTCGACTTCGCCGTCTACGGTTTTTTGGCCACGACCATCGCCCAGCAATTTTTCCCCAACGGCGATGCCAGTGCCGCGCTGCTCAAGACCTTTGCGGTATTCGCCGTGGCCTTCGCGTTTCGCCCCCTTGGCGGGATTTTCTTCGGCATGCTGGGGGACAGGATCGGCCGCAAGCGAACCCTTGCGATGACGATTCTGCTGATGGCCGGTGCGACGACCTTGATCGGTCTGCTGCCCACCTATGCGGCAATCGGGGTCATGGCGCCGATTCTTCTGTCCCTGATCCGTTGCGCCCAAGGCTTTTCCGCCGGGGGAGAATACGCTGGTGCCTGTGCCTACCTGATGGAGCATGCACCGCGTGATAAACGCGCCTGGTACGGCAGCTTCATTCCGGTGTCGACATTTTCCGCCTTCGCCGCGGCAGCCGTGGTGGCCTACGCACTCGAGGCTTCATTGTCGGCCGAAGCTATGGGTAGCTGGGGTTGGCGCCTGCCGTTCCTGATTGCCGCGCCGCTGGGCCTGGTGGGTCTTTACTTGCGCTGGAAGCTCGATGAGACACCGGCATTCCAGGCGGTGACCGAGGAACACGCAGTCGCCCATTCCCCACTCAAGGAAACCTTGCGCAATCATGGTGCGGCGATCTGTTGCCTGGGTGCTTTTGTGTCACTCACGGCACTCTCGTTTTATATGTTCACCACCTATTTCGCGACCTACTTGCAAGTCGCCGGTGGCCTGAGTCGCGCAACAGCGTTGCTGGTGTCACTGATTGCATTGCTATTCGCTGCAGCGATCTGCCCGCTGGCCGGGCTGTATTCGGACCGGGTCGGGCGTCGAATCACGGTGATGACGGCTTGCGCGCTGTTGATTGTGGTCGTGTATCCATCGTTCCTGATGGCCAGCTCCGGCTCGTTCGCCGCGTCCATCATCGGCGTCATGCTCCTGGCGATTGGCGCGGTGTTGTGTGGCGTGGTCACCGCGGCCTTGCTCTCGGAAACCTTCCCTACCCGTACTCGATACACCGCCTCGGCTATCACCTACAACATGGCATATACCCTTTTCGGCGGCACCGCACCGCTGGTGGCGACGTGGTTGATCAGCACGACCGGCAGCAACTTGTCGCCGGCGTTCTATCTGATCGCGATTGCATTGCTCGCGCTGGCGGGCGGGCTGGCATTGCCGGAAACTTCACGGGTTTCCCTGCATGACGTTGTGTCGGGGGAAAAAGGCGTAGCAGTGAGCGCTGCGGCCTGAAACACCAAACGGGCCGGGACGGTGCTCAAGCCAGCAGTTCGCTGATCCACCGGGCCTGGCGCGCGATGTCCTGCACTTTCTCCTCGGGCACGGCTTGCTGCGCCCGGGCTAATTGGGCCAGGGTCTTCTGCTTCTGGCGCAGCTTGCGCTGCCACTTGACCAGGAACGCCGGGCTGCGCGTCTGCATCTGCAACGGGCCGAAGTACAGCTCCTCGGCGGTGTACTCCACCGGCCCGGCGCGCTCGGCGACGATGATTTCGTAGTCGAAGCGATTTTCCCGCAGCACTTCCTCGCAGAGGATGCGGTAGCCATTTTCCATCAGCCATTGACGCAGTGGCTGCTCGCCGCCGTTGGGCTGCAGGATCAGGCGTTCCTGACCGCTCAGGCATGCCTTGCCGCTGTCGAGGATGTCGCGGATCGTTTCGCCGCCCATCCCGCAGATGCTGATCGCCGTGATCCCGTCTCCCGGCTCGATCGCCGCCAGGCCGTTGGCCAGGCGCACGGTGATCTGCCGGTCCAGGCCGTTTTCGCACACAGTGCGTTCGGCCGAGTGGAACGGCGTCAAGGCCACCTCGCCGGCCACCGCCGCGACGATGGCGCCACGGCGCATCAACGCCACCGGCAGGTAGCCGTGATCCGAGCCGATATCGGCCAGGCGCGCACCGGCTGGCACATGCGCCGCCACGCGCTCCAGGCGCATGGACATAGTCTGCTCGTTCAACTGCTGCCCCTTTTCACCACGAACGTCCGACACCTTTGGCCAGACAGGGGCGCGATTCTGTCGAGCATCGCCGTGCATTTCAAATTTATTTGACTGGCCTTCAAGACCCTGCACAGTTGCCGGCTTTTTTCGCGACAGGGCGGCACTCATGCACCGGATTGTAATTCTGGGTAATGCCGGTAGTGGCTACCGCCCAGGTATCGAGGCGGTGCGCCTGGCCATAGGCCCGCAAATTCCTGCGGTGCACTTGCGCCTGTGGGAGCGGGCTTGCTCGCGAAGAGGCCATTACAGGCTAGGCAGCAACTTCGCCGTCACCAGCTCGTTCAGGCAGCGCGAGGCCAACCGCGCGTACAGGCGCTGTTTGCGCCTATCCCAGCGTCGCCATCCATGCTTGCCAAAATCCTCGGTTCTCAAGGACAGCTTTCCAAACATGCAGAACAGAGATAATGTAATACCTATTACAAAATATATTGCGATCTCTACATGAAAAAATGGCTAGCTCTGATTCTAGGTCTCCCCACCGCGAATGCCACCGAACGCATGCGAGCTTGGCGTGCCTTGAAAGCTTCAGGTGCTGCTGTCTTGCGCGATGGCGCCTACCTGTTGCCTGACACCGGTTTCTGTCGTGAAGTGCTGGCGTCTGTAGAGCGTGACATCCTTGCCATCAATGGCACCGCGTTCGTCCTGCCCGTCGTCGATCCTGATGGTGAGCGCTTTGTCGAGTGGTTCGACCGTAGCGATGACTACGGCAAGCTTCGTGCGGAGATCGAAGAATGCCGTGGACAGCTGAATGCTGAAAATGCGCTGGCGACGACCAAACAAATTCGTAAGCTGCGCAAAGCCTACGATCAACTGGTAAGCATCGATTACTTCCCAGGCAAGCCGAAGCAGCAGATCGATTCGGCGTTGCAGGAACTAGAGACGGCGGTCAGTAGAGCCCTGTCGCCGGATGAGCCACACAGCAGCAACCAACCAATAACGGCACTCAATCCTGGCGATTATCAGGGCCGTATCTGGGCAACACGTAAGCGTCCCTGGGTCGACCGGCTGGCGTGTGCCTGGTTAATTCGCCGCTTCATTGACCCCCACGCTCAGATCCTCTGGCTGAACACGCCACAGGACTGCCCGGTAGATGCACTGGGTTTTGACTTCGATGAGGCGACCTTCAGTCATGTCGGCAACCGCGTGACCTTCGAAACCCTGCAAGCCAGCTTTGAACTTCAGGAGCCAGGCCTGAACCGGATTGCCGCACTGGTGCACTACCTCGATATCGGGGGCATTCAGCCGGTGGAGGCTGCTGGCATCGAACGTGTACTGGCTGGGCTGCGCGAAACCATTACCCACGACGACCATCTGCTGGTTGCCGCGAGCGCCATCTTCGACGGCCTGCTCGCCGGGTTTGTAAAAGAGGAACAACCCAATGAGTAAGGTTTTGGCACCAATGGTTGAAGAAGAACTGTCGAGGCCGGAAGCGATCAGTTTTCGTGAAGCGTTCTGGTTCTGGTTGAAGCTCGGCTTCATCAGCTTCGGCGGGCCAGCCGGACAGATCTCGATCATGCACCAGGAACTGGTGGAGCGGCGGCGCTGGATATCCGAGCGCAGATTCCTGCATGCCCTCAACTACTGCATGTTGCTTCCTGGGCCAGAGGCTCAGCAGTTGGCAACCTATATCGGCTGGCTGATGCATCGAACCTGGGGCGGGGTGATTGCTGGCGTGCTGTTTGTGCTGCCCTCTTTGTTCATCCTGATCGCTCTGTCGTGGATGTACATCGCCTTCGGCGAAGTGCCCGTTGTGGCCGGACTCTTCTATGGGATCAAGCCCGCCGTGACTGCCATCGTGGTGCAGGCGGCCCATCGAATCGGCTCTCGGGCGTTGAAGAATAATTGGCTGTGGGCGATAGCGGCGGCGTCATTTACTGCAATCTTCGCGTTCAATGTCCCATTCCCGCTGATCGTGTCGGGTGCAGCTTTAATCGGCTATGTCGGTGGACGTCTGGCGCCCGAGAAGTTCAGAGCTGGCGGCCATAGCGCCGCCAAAAAGTCTTATGGCCCGGCGTTGATCGATGACGACACGCCATCCCCTGAGCATGCCCGATTTAGTTGGTTAAAACTGGTGCCGCTCGCACTGATCGGCGCCGCACTGTGGGCGTTGCCAATGGGGATTTTGACCGCCCTCTTTGGCTGGGAAGGCACCTTGACCCAGATGAGTTGGTTCTTTACCAAGGCCGCATTGCTGACCTTTGGTGGGGCCTACGCTGTACTTCCATATGTCTACCAAGGCGCGGTCGGTCACTATGGCTGGCTAACGCCGACGCAAATGATCGACGGCCTGGCTCTAGGAGAAACCACACCGGGGCCACTGATCATGGTGGTGGCTTTCGTCGGCTTTGTCGGAGCCTATGTCTTGCAAGTATTCGGTGCCGATCAAGTATTTCTGGCGGGAGCTGTGGCCGCCGCCCTGGTGACCTGGTTCACCTTCCTGCCCTCGTTCCTGTTCATCCTTGCGGGTGGCCCGCTGGTAGAGTCGACCCACAACGAACTCAAATTCACCGCACCGCTCACCGCCATTACAGCGGCCGTCGTCGGTGTGATCCTTAATCTGGCGTGTTTCTTCGGCTATCACGTACTTTGGCCGAAAGGCTTCAGCGGCAACCTCGACTGGCCCTCTGCACTGATCGCCATTGCAGCGGCGATTGCCTTGTTCCGCTTCAAGCGGGGTGTCATCCAGGTGCTGATGGCCTGCGCGCTCGTCGGTTTGGCAGTACATCTGCTGCGCTAGACCGCACGAGTGGATTAACAGTCTTTGGCGGGCACTGGGCTCGCCAGATCACCCAGCCTACCGAGCTAGGCAGGAGGTGTTCCATGAGGTGGATTACCCGTGAACGGCCCAAGATTGACCGCATCGCCTGTCCCTGGCTGATCGCTCGCTTTATCGATCCGCAGCCCGAGTTTTTATACGTGCCCAGTGGTGACGTGCTGCGTTTAGCGGCGCAGAAAGACGCTACGCCCTACGACATTCCCGGCGTAGAACTGACTCATGAGGGCGAACTATGCAGCTTCGACGCTTTTCTGAAAAAGTACCAGCTCAGTGAGCCCGCTTTGCAGCAGTTGGCCAAGATCGTCCGTGGAGCTGATACCTCCCGCCTGGATCTGACTCCGCAATCGGCTGGGTTGTACGCCATCTCACTGGGACTGTCGCAGCGATATTCCGATGATCATGAAATGCTTTCGCATGGACTGATCCTGTACGACGCACTCTATGCATGGTGCAAGGAATGCCAAGGTGAATCGCATAACTGGCCTCCACAAATGTGAGAAAGCCAGCTTGCATCAAAGCCCAGCCTCAAGCTGGGCTTTTGCCGTTTAGTGGCAGTGGTAGTCGTTCGTTTTATGGTTGCGATGGCAACCTTTTGAATCAGTACCGCCGCTGTGCGCGAAGGCAGCAACGGACGTAATCGAAAGTAAAGCGGCGATCAAAATGGCGGACAGTTTCATCAGGGCTTGCTCCATGCTCATGTTTTTATATCCGTGAGACCTCCCACGCTTCGCAGCGTATGGCTAATTGCCTTCACTGGGCAAGTGACTTCCTTACCCTCTCCCTGACATTCGATGAACGGCTGAGCGCCTGTTTCTTGAGCTGTCCCTGCCTCTGGTTTAGGATGGCTTTATATCCCCCTAGGGGGGATATAGAACATCTATATACGAGAAACTCGTCGCTCTCTTTTTCGAGTAAAGCTCGACAACCAGATGGGCGTTCGCCTCTTCATGTGAGATTTCTCATGCTGAAAATCCTGGCCAACCGAACCTACCGTCACCTCTTCCTGGCCCAAGTGATTGCACTTGTAGGGACTGGTCTTGCCTCGGCTGTTGAAAGACATCAAAGACCGGACAGCCATGCTGTCTGGCGGAGGAGTCCTGGTCGCAGGCTTGGCAATTGGCATCAACCTGACCACCTACAACTTCCTGTTGCCTCTGTGGATGGTACTCGGCGTGGGCTATTCCCTGGCCCAGACCCCGAGCGGTCGGCTGTTGCGTCGCTCGGCACATGCCGAAGATCGCCCGGCACTGTTTGCCGCCCAATTTGCACTGTCCCATGCCTGCTGGTTGATTACCTACCCACTGGCGGGATGGCTGGGTGCCAACATCAGCCTCACGGCGTCGTTTCTTGGGCTCGCTGTCGTGGCAGGTGGCGCACTGGTGGTCAGTATCGTGATCAGGCGTCCGGCGCATGACCAAGAGTCGATCAAACACACCCATGAGAACCTGCCGGTCGATCACACTCACCTCGACGGGCAGGATGGTGTGGATCACGAACACCCGTACGTGATCGATGATCAGCATCGCCGATGGCCAGATAGACGACCGTAAGTCCCTAAGATTTGCTAAGACTGGTTGGTCAGTCTTCAGACCAGAAACCGTAGCGCTTGTAGCGTGGGCATGGCAGACCTAGAGGTACTTGGTGATCTGCTTGAAGGCTTCCAGTGGTGCGCGCTCACCATTGTTCAACGCCGAGACGGTGTCCTCCAGGCAGTGATCGATGTGATCCTGAATGAGCGTGCGCTTGGCTTGGCACACCGCTTTTTCAACAGCATGCAGCTGCTGGGCGATGTCCACGCACTGACGCCCCTCTTCGATCATGGTGATGATGCCGCGTAAATGGCCGTCCGCCCGTTTGAGACGCTTGATGATCGCTTCGTGACTTTGGTGGGTGTGGGGATGGTTGTGTTCGTGCTCACTCATAATTTGAGTCTTCGCTATTCATGAATAACGCGAATCTTATCCCCCCATGGGGGATGCAAGCAATCCAGTATCCGTCTGCACATGGGTATTAATCTGGGCGATCAATTTCTGGCTACTGCGACAGGCAGCTATGGGTCCAGAGTGTTTAAAGGCGCTCATTGCCTCATCGTCTTGGATCATCGACGTTGCGTTGGGCTTCTCGTTCCAAACGTCGGCTCGACTGAATGCGATTGAGATAGCCGTAGATATAGATCTTTAGCAAGATCGCAAGGTGGTAAGCAGATACTTCTTCCGAAGGCCCACGATTTTTTCAGCAACCGGAGTCACCTACATGGACGTCATCAATCAGTTGCAGCCCGAAGAGTGTGCAGGCATGGAGGATATCCGACGCGAAATCGATGCCCTTGATCAGGTTGTTATCAAGCTGTTGGGCAAGCGTTTTCACTACGTACTGGCTGCCTCGAAGTACAAGACCTCAGTGACTTCGGTGCGTGCTCCGGAGCGTTTCAAGGCCATGTTGGCGACACGACGCGAGTGGGCCGAGGCTGAGGGCCTGAGCCCGGATGCAATCGAGAAGATGTACAGTGACCTGGTGAACCACTTCATTGCAGAAGAGATGAAACACTGGGCGGCTCATCAATCCGACACCTGACTCTAGTGTCCGGACTGTCCGCCATGGGTCGCACGCAGCCCTTCATGTCAGCTGCAATCGGCCATTTGCGGACATACCATTGTTTTCCATCACCCTGCGCAAGCCTTGAGACTCAGCAATAGTACTGATTCATGGAGCTTAGAGACGAGCAATGAAACTGAACCACAGGCCAGTGAAGGCTAGCGACGTTAAAATGATCTGCGGCTTTCCTCAGAACGCTCAAGAGTTGTTTTTCATGTTTCCGAAGGCACGCTTCCCGCTAACGGAAACGCAGTTGATTACCGCGATCTCCCAACGCTTCGACTCTACCGTCGTGGAGATCAATGGGACTGTCGTTGGGTTTGCCAATTTCTATCGAGCTGAACGCAATGGCGTTTGCTGTATCGGCAATGTCATCGTCTCGCCGAGCGCTCGGGGCGAAGGAGTGGCCACGTTTATCGTAGAGACGATGACCGGCTTGGCATTCGAGCGTTACGGAGCCAACGAGGTGCAGATTTCCTGTTTCAACGAAAACACGGCAGGGCTGCTGCTCTACCCCAAGCTTGGGTTTGTACCTTATGCTATTGAGGAGCGACCTTCTTTGGGGAACGGCCGATCGGCCCTCATACACATGACGCGCAGCAGAAGCTCGACCGGTTGAATCCACAGCCAATAACGGTCATTCAAAAGCCGAGCATGGTTAGCGCGTTGCTGTCGGTGCCGGCACTGACATTGAGGCTGAAGTTCAATAGGAACTCCCCACTGAAACGCTGAACAAAAGCCCACCACCCTCCCAGAGGATGGTGGGCTTTTGTGCTTCTGGCTTTACGCCATATCAGGCTTCGTGCGTGCCAGTTGCTCCCGGGCAAATGCGCCGAGGGTCTTCAACGCCTTGGCCGCCGAACGCAGGTAGAAGGCTTGTAACTGGAACACGTGCCAACGTGCGGCATACACTTCCAGGCGGCAATTCACCCCGCTGTCAAGCGCATGCTCGGCCAATCGGGTGGCGTCAGACAACAGCAGCTCATGGTCCCCGACCTGGATCAACATCGGCGGCAGCCCTTGCAGATCCACCTCAAGCGGATTGTCCATCACCTGCGTACCGGCATACCAGCGCAGCCCTTGCTCCAGCCAGCCGCGACGGATCATCGGATCCTGTTCGACCCGCGAGGTCATGGAAGCACCGCTCAGGCTTTCGTCAGCCACTGGCGACATCAGGAGCATGCCGGCGGCGAAATGCGGGTGAAGATCACGCAGCTTGAGCGCCAGAGCCAACACCAGCGCGGCGCCCGCCGAATCACCGGCGAGGAAGATTCGGTCAGCGGCATACCCCTGAGCCCGGAGTGCTTGATAGCAGGCCAGCGCATCGTCCAATGCCGCCGGGCAAGGATGTTCTGGCGCCAGGCGATAATCAGCCACCCACACCGACATCCCCGAGGCCCTGGCCAAGCGACTTGTGATGCTCCAATGCGTACCCGGCGAGCCAAGGCAGAACGCCCCGCCATGCAGGTACAGAATGACCCCGCCGTTTTCACCCTGCTTCGGTGCGACCACTTGCACCGGCACGCCGTTGGCCTGTTGGCGATAACGAATCACGCCGCCAGTGCCAGGCATCAACGTGGACAATAGGCTCACGACCTTTCTCTGCGCTGGCGCAGCCAACCCCGGCCCGATCAGCGAGCGGAACGTGGTGCGCAAAAAAAACCTCAGGAATCCGGCGCTAAATGTTTCCGGCCAGTCGCGGGATTCGCCAACGGTCGTGCCGCCTTCAAACTCGCGTGTGAAGCGGTATGCATGCAACCCGGAAAACCGCGTCAACCAGCGATAGCTCAAGGTGAAACCCGGCCAGTTGGTGCTGTTGTTGCCAGCGTCATCCACATACCAGCTCTTGCAGCCGTTCCACACCGTGTTGGCCAGGCGTTGCTGGATCTGCCCATGGAAGCGCTCATACACGCTTGAGTCGACTTCCACGGTGTTGGCACCGGTGCCCTTCATCGTGCGCCAACAGCGCATGACGTGGGTGATCTGACTTTCCAGCATGTAGACAATCGAATTGTGGCCCAGGTTGGTGTTGGGCCCATACAACATGAAGAAATTGGGGAATTGCGCAACCGTCAGCCCCAGATACGCGCGGGTGCCATCGCGCCAGGCATGGTTAAGGTCCACGCCATTGCGCCCGACGATACGCATCGGCGACAGAAACTCGGTGGCCGCGAACCCGGTGCCGTAGATGATCGCATCGACTTCATGCCGCTGGCCGTCAACGGTTTCAATGCCGCTTTCAGTGATTCGCGCAATGCCGTCGGTCACCAACTCCACGTTGGACCGGCTCATGGTCTTGAGGTATTCGCTGGACAGCAGGATACGCTTGCAGCCGTACGGATAATCCGGGGTCAGCTTGTTGCGCAGTACCGGGTCCGGCACTTGCTCGGACAGCAGTCGACGGAATGGAACGCCCACTGCCCACTTCATCAAGCCCTTGAATCGGGTGAACGCCAGCGCCCGGGATTCGTAGCGCATGTATATCGAAGCGCGGTACGCAGTCATCGTCCAGGGCACGTTACCCAGCAATGATTTTACCCGCTCCGAGTAAGCCCGATCAGGTCGAGGCATCAGGTACGCGGGCGAGCGCTGGAACACTTTCATGTGCCCGACAGTCCCGGCAATCGCCGGCACGAACTGAATGGCCGAAGCACCGGTGCCGACCACCGCCACGCGTTTGCCTGCCAGCGAATAGCTGTGGTCCCAGGTCGCCGAGTGGAACACGTGCCCCTTGAAGGTTTGCATACCCGCCAGTTTCGGGAACGCCGGGCGACTCAACTGACCGGTGCCACTGATCAACAGCGATGCACTCAGGACGCTGCCATCCTGCTGAGTCACGTGCCACAGCGACGTGCGCTCATCAAACTCGGCGGACACCACTTCGGCGCCGAAACGAATGTGCTTGTCCAGTCCGTACTTGTCGGCGCAATGCCGCAGATAAGCGTGAATCTCGGCCTGGGGCGCGAACACCCTGCTCCAGTCCGGGTTCGGCTCAAACGAAAACGAATACAGGTGCGAAGGTACGTCGCACGCGGCGCCGGGGTAACTGTTGTCCCGCCAGACACCGCCGACGTCCTGTTTCTTCTCCAGGATCACAAAGTCCTTCACACCGGCCTTTTGCAAGGCAACGGCCATGCCGATACCGGCAAAACCGCTGCCGATGATGATGGCGCTCAAGGCTGTTGCCGACTGGCGACCGGTTTCAACTTCATGCAACGACATAAGGTGCCCCGTTGTTGTTTTTAGTGGTGGCTGGGGTTTCAGACCGGGCGGACGAACACACCCGCTGAATACCGCGAATAAGGTCAACGGCTTTCTCGGCGATCATGATGGTCGGTGCGTTGGTGTTGCCGCCGATCAGGGTCGGCATCACCGATGCGTCGACGATTCGCAGCCCTTGCAGACCGTGTACGCGAAGTTGCGCGTCGACCACGGCCAGTGGGTCATCGCCCATGCGGCAAGTGCCCACCGGGTGATAAACACTGTCGGTACGACGACGCAGTACGGTGCGGATCTGCTCGTCGGTGTCGACCCCTTCGGTGTACAGATCGCGGGTGATCCAGTTGGCCAGCGCCGGTGCCTGCATCAATCGGCGTGTCAGTCTGAATGCCGCGACCATGTCTTCCAGGTCCTGCGGGTCCTGAAGAAAGGCCGGATCAATCAACGGTGCCGCTTGCGGGTCTTTGCTGGCCAGAGATACGGTTCCGCGACTGCGCGGACGCAACAGGCAAACGTGGCACGACAACCCATGACCCAGGCGCAACTTGCGCGCATGGTCCTCGACCGGGGCGACAACAAAATGCAATTGAATATCCGGTTTATCCAGCCCTTCGCGCGTCTTGAGAAACGCTCCACCCTCGGCAAAATTCGAGGTCAGCATGCCTCGACGTTCCCGGCGGAAACGGCCGGCTTCCTTGAGCATTCTGGTACTGCCGGCGAATGAAACGCCCATGGCATCCAGGCTTGAAGTCTTGTAGACGAAAACGAAATCCGGATGGTCTTGCAGGTTCTGCCCGACACCAGGCAGGTCCTGCAAGAGCGGGATGCCATGGCGTTGCAGTTGTTCTTTCGGCCCCACGCCCGACAACATCAACAGTTGCGGGGTCTGGAAGGCCCCGGCGGCGAGGATGACTTCCCGCTTGGCACGCAGGGTGCGTACCTGACCGTTTTGCAGCACCTCGACAGCCACGGCGCGAGTGCCTTCGAACAGGATCCGTTGCACCTGGGCCCGGGTTTCGACGGTCAGGTTGTTGCGCACCCCCACATACGGCAACAGATATGCGCGCGCCGCACTGTAACGCTCACCGTGCTTTTGCGTGACTTGATAGATGCCAACGCCTTCCTGTTCTTCTCCGTTGAAGTCGTCGTTGAGCGGCAAACCGGTCTCGCGGGCCGCCTGCAGAAAGCGTTGCTGGAATGGATTGTCCGAACGTAAATCGCTGACCCATAACGGCCCGCCCCGCCCGTGCAAGACGTTGTCGATGCGCTCGTTGTGCTCACTGCGACGGAAGTACGGCAAGACATCCTTGAACGCCCAACCGCTATTGCCCAGGGCGGCCCAATGGTCGTAGTCCCATTGATGACCCCGCACGTAGATCATGGCGTTGATCGCTGAGGAACCACCCAGTGCCTTGCCCCGTGGCTGGTAACCCTTGCGCCCTTCCAGCGCCATCTGCGGGACGGTGTCGAAGGCCCAGTTATTCACCGAAGTCGGCACCATTGCCACCATCGCTGCGGGGATATTGACCAGGCTGGACTGCCCGCCACCACCGGCCTCCAGCAAGCAAACACTGACGTCCGGGTCTTCGCTCAGCCGACCGGTCACCACACAACCACCGGAACCGCCGCCCACTACGATGTAATCGAAGGTCCTTTTCATTGTTGTTCTCCCTTGTGCAAGGCAGTGCGAGATTTGCGGGGTTACCCGAAAACACACAATTGCGCCTCCTGGTTTTCGCCAGGTGCTGCAACGGCCTTTTATGGTTGGTTAAACGACGAACCGTGCGTAACGGATGGTGACGGCCATTGATAAAGAACCGAATGCTGGAATGGGACAATTGCTTTATTATTCGGGCCAACCTTTTCGCCACAGGCACATGGGTATGAGCTTTCGGGATTTTCTGCGTGGCCCAGCCAGCGCTTTGTTGCTGGTGCAGTTCGGCGTCGAAAAAGGCTTGGCGGCCAGCGCGATACTGGCGGGCTCGGGGCTGACGGCAGCGCAACTGGCCGACCCGAATCTGGAACTGACTGCCGATCAGGAACTGCGGGTGACCGGCAATCTGTTGCAGTTGCTCGGTCATCCTCCGGGGCTTGGCTTCGAAGTCGGTGCGCGCTATCACTTCTCGACCTATGGCCTGTTTGGTTACGGCCTGATCAGCAGCGCGACCACCGGGGATGCACTAGCCCTGGCACTGAGCTTTTTGCCGCTGACCTACGCATTCACCGCGGTGACCTATGAAGAGCAAGGCAGTGAAGGTGTGCTGACTTTCGCCACGCCCGGGCTGGCACCCGACCTGCGCGATTTTCTGTTGGCCCGGGACATGGCAGCGGGGGCGCTGTTGCTCAAGGAACTGGGGGGCGATGACTTTTCGCTGTCGCGCTTCACGTTACGTGCCGGTCCAGCTCACGAGTGCGATAACGACCGTTTATTGGGGCTGGCGCCTACCTATGCAGCCAGCAGCAACAGCCTGGCCTTTGATCGCTCATTCCTGACGCGCCCCTTGCCACAAGCCAACGCCGTCACAGTGAGCATGTGCGAGCAGATGTGCACACAGTTGATGCAACGGCGAATCGCCCGTTCCGGCATGACGGCGCTGGTCCAGCACTACCTGACCAGTACCGACACCACGCCACCGGACCTTTGCGCCATGGCCCGCCTGATCCACGTCAGCACACGCACCCTCAAGCGCCGCCTGCACGATGAAGGCACCACCTTCCGTGCCTTGCTGGCCGAGGCCCGCAGCCGCAGCGCCATCGAGATGCTCAACGACAAACGCTTGAGCCTCAGCGAGATTGCCGAGCGCCTGGGTTTCAGCGACCTGTCGAGTTTTTCCCAGGCATTCAAGCGCTGGCATGGGGTAGCTCCGAGTAATTTCTCGCTGCGAAACAGTAGCGGTGGCGAGTGCTAGATAACGAACTGGAGTGATCAAGGGATACTCACTCGGTATCGAATGTCCGTTATGAGGTGTGGATTCAACCGGTCGATGCAATAGATCGGCTAAATCGTTCAGCGGGCGTTTCGTAGCTTAGTGTTTTCCAAGGGCCATGTTTACAAAGGAGCAAGCCAGGCTGGCCGCCCCTTCACGGCTTCGTTCACCGGGCTGGCAAACACAACGCTTTTGCTCGCCTGTCACGTTAATAGTCAGGTTGAGGAGAACAGCATGAAATCCCGGATCATTGGGCTGCGAGTGGCCGGCACCGTCTACGCACTGATGGCCTTGGCGCAACTGGGGCGCCTGATTATTCGCCCCGAGGTTCTCATTGATGGGCATCCCATGCCCCTGTGGCCAAGCGAGCTCGCCTTCGTGTTGCTCGCGGTTTTGAGCGTCTGGATGTGGTCGCTCGCACAGTCACGAGCAGGTTGATGTTGATGCAGTGCCGACGGTCGTTCCTGGCTGATCAGCTGGTGCGATCCCTTCATTCAATCTCTGCGTTTATCAAGACACTGCCCATGAAAAAGGCCGCCCGCAGGCGGCCTTTGATTCACGATGGCATCAGGGCAATGCATAGACTCTGAACAGTCTCTTCACGGTAAGGTTGCTCCCGCCCAGATACTGGTCGTAGGCCTTTTCTATGAAACCCGAGTAATAGGCTTCACTCAGGGCCGTATCGACCAGCAGGCGGAAGTCTTCGTCGTTGCGCTCCACGATCATCGCCACCGGCGAGTACTCGAAGATGCGGTCCAGGATCATCAGGTTCTTGTCAGCACCTTCCTTGGCGATTTCGTTGCGCAGCAGCATGCGTTCGGAGAAGAACGCATCGACCTTGCCCTCGGCGACCAGCTTGACGCCTTCGTCGTTGTTGGCCACGGTCACCAGCGAGGCAATCACGTTGAGCAAGCGCATCTGCTCGCGAATCCAGTCTTCGGTCACGCCCCCCTCCAGGGTCGCGTAGGTTTGGTTGGCCAGGCCGTTGTTGATGCTGGCACGCCAGGTCGGGCCGGCATTGGCAACCTTGCCATTGAGCACATTGAGCAAGGGTTCGCCAGCATCGTTGCGAACCACGACCGAGAGGCCGGCGGTGTAGACCGGTATGGAGTAGCTGATCATCTTGCGCCGTTCCAGGGTAGGCGCCGTCGGCGTGCAGAGGATATCAACCTTGCCCTGGCTCACGGCACTGACCTGGTCCGAAACGGTTACGGGCTGATAGTGCACTTGCAGGTCGGGCAGGCCCAATTCGCTCTTGAGTTTGTCAGCGATTTTCAGGCACAGATCGATGGCATATCCGCTGGCCTTGTCGCCGTCCTGTTTGCTGAAAGGGGCCAGGTCAGGCAGGTAGCCCAGGGTAAAGGTGTGGCTGCTGCGCACGCGTTCAAGGGTGTTGGCGCCAGCCGCTAGTGGCAGCGTCGAGAGTGCGAAGGCCAGCAGCAGTCTGGTGGTTGTGGCAAATGGTACGTTCATGTCCGGTTTCCCCGTATGCAGATGTCTGTGCAGTCCTGTTGGCCACGCCTAAGGGTTTGCGACCCTGGCCTGGTTGGCCGCTGGCGCTTCGGTGAAGCGCTTGGCGAGGAATCCATAGAGCAGGTAGCCGACAGCGAGCACCAGGGTGCCGCCCATCACTGCATCCTTGCCGCAGGCATACAGGGCGTACAAGGAGTACGTTATGGCAATCAGCAAGACCACCAGGTTACGCGAGTATATGGCCGACGAGACCCCGGCCTTGTGCATGATCACCAACAGGCCGGTCATCGCCGTTATATAGGGGATCAGGTTGGTGACCGCCGCCAGGCTGACCAGCTTGCTGAACTGGGCGGCGGCATCGGGCGAGATGGTCGACAGGGCCATGAGGGTCTGCAGCACGCCGCAGACAATCATGCCGACGACGGGCGCATTCATCGAGTTGACCTTGCTGAACAGCTTGAGGAACAGGTTCTGGTCAGCCGTCATCTTGGCCGTTTGCGCCAGGGTGAATTGCCAACCCAGCAGCGAGCCGACACAGGCCATGACCGCCAGCGCCATGACGATATTGCCCACCATCGGGCTGAACATCGTGGCGTAGACCAGCGCGAAGGGCGCCGAGGATTTGGCCAGCTCGTCATTGGGAATGATGCCCTGGATGACAGTGGTCGACAGCACATAGACCACGGCGGCCCCCAGGGTGCCGAACAGGCAGGCCAGCGGCACGTTGCGCTTGGGGTCTTCCACGGCATCGGTGGCCTGGGCCGCCGACTCCATGCCCAGGAAGGCCCACAGGGTCAGGGGTATGGCTTTGCCAATGGCTTCGGAGATCGCCACGCTGTGCGGATTCCAGGCGGCGGCCAGCACATCAGGCTTGAACCAGAACCAGCCGATGATGCTCAGGCCCGCGACCGGAATGATCACGCCCCACACCGTGAACGCGCCGATCTTGCCGGTGATGCTAGGGCCACCGAAGTTGGCGAAGGTGGTCAGCCAGATCAGCGTAATCGTACCGACGCACAGCGGAATGGCGCCACTGCTCAGCCAGGGCACGAAGGCGCTCATATAGCCTACTGCCGAAATGGCCACGGCCACGTTGGCGATGGCCAGGGACAGGAAGTACAGGTACGAGCAGAGGAAAAAACCCGACTTCGAATGAGCTTCTTCGGTGTAGGCGGACAAGCCGCCTGAGCGCGAGCAGAAAACGCCACACTGAGCAAAACAGTAGGCGATGGCCATCGAACCGATCGCGGTGAAGATCCATGACAGCAGCGAGACGGCACCCAATTGAGCCATGTTGGTGGGCAACATGATGATGCCCGAGCCCATCATGTTGACCGTTACCAGCGTCGTGAGCCCCATCAGGCCCATTTTCTTGCTTGAATCAGCCATCGCAAACTCCTTGCCTTTTTGCAGGGTTTTGAACCTGGGTCTGGCGCCGTGCAACACGCGGCCGGACAGGGGCTAATGCTTACTGCTTGACCACATGAACCTTGTAGGTTGGGCACTTCTGACCCGTGCAGCATCAGGCCTTGATCACGTACCCATACGCCCGGGTACGTCCGCCGTCCTGCTTCAGGTACACGCCCTGCAACTCCGGCGTGAAACCGGGCAAGCGGTTGATGCCTTCTTCCAGGGCCAGGAAGTACTTGAGCACCGCGCCACCCCAGATCTCCCCCGGCACCACGCACAGCACCCCCGGCGGGTAAGGCAGCGCACCTTCGGCGGCAATGCGCCCGTCAGCCTCCGCCAGCGCGACCAGTTCGACGTTGCCGCGGATGTACTCGATTTGCGCTTGCTGCGGGTTCATGGCCTTTTTCGGGAAGTGCTCCTTGCGGAACATGTCCTTCTGCAACTGCTGCACATTGTGATGGCGATACAGGTCGTGCATTTCCTGGCAGAGCTGGCGAATGGTGTAGTTGCGATAGCGTTCCTGATGCTGCGCGTAGATCGCCGGCAGCACCCGACTCATCGGCGCGTCATCGCTGATGAAGCGCTCGAAACGGGCGATTTGCGCCGCCAGGTGGGTCATCTTCGCCCAGTCTTCGGCCGGGGTGAGCAGGAACAGGATCGAATTGAGGTCGCACTTTTCCGGGACGATGCCGTTCTCGCGCAGGAAGTTGGCCAGGATGCCGGCGTGAATGCCGAAGTCGGTGTAGCTGCCGTCCACCGGGTCGATGCCCGGCGTGGTGAACAGCAACTTGCACGGGTCGATGAAGTACTGCTTCTCGGCGTAGCCGGCAAAGGCGTGCCAGCGGTCCTTGGGATGGAACTCGAAGAAGCGGATGTCGTTGGCGATTTCTTCCGTCGGATAGTCTTCCCACGCGCGCCCTTCAATAGTGTTCGGTACGAACGGGCGGACCATGGTGCAGGCTTCGAGGATCAACTTGCGCGCTTCGATGCCGAACTTCACGCAGTCTTCCCACAGGCGCAGGCCACTGCGGCCCGAGTGAATGCGCGCATTCACATCCAGCGAGGCGAACAGCGGGTAGAACGGGCTGGTGGACGCCTGGGCCATGAACGCGTTGTTGAGCCGGTGATGGTTGCAATAGCGCGCCTGGCCTTTGATGTGGCGGTCTTTCTTGTGCACCTGAGAGGCCTGGGAAAAACCCGCCTGCTGCTTGTGCACCGACTGGGTGACGAAGATGCCCGGGTCGTTCTCGTCGAGGTCGAGCAACAGCGGCGAGCAGTCCTTCATCATCGGGATGAACTGCTCGTAGCCGACCCACGCCGAGTCGAACAGGATGTAGTCACACAGCTTGCCGATGCGGTCGACCACTTGCCGGGCGTTGTAGATGGTGCCGTCATAGGTGCCCAGTTGAATGATCGCCAGGCGGAACGGTCGCGGCAGTTGCGCCTTGTCCGGGGCGACCTCGGCGATCAGTTCGCGCAGGTAGTCTTCTTCGAAACAGTGGGCGTCGATGCCGCCGATGAAGCCGTAAGGGTTGCGCGCGGTTTCCAGATAGACCGGCGTGGCGCCGGCCTGCAACAGCGCGCCCTGGTGGTTGGACTTGTGGTTGTTGCGGTCGAACAGCACCAGGTCGCCGGGGGTCAACAGGGCGTTGGTCACCACCTTGTTCGAGGCCGAGGTGCCGTTGAGCACGAAGTAGGTCTTGTCCGCATTGAACACCTGCGCGGCGTGTTTCTGCGCGAGCAGCGCCGGGCCTTCGTGGATCAGCAGGTCACCGAGCTTGACGTCGGCGTTGCACATGTCGGCGCGAAACAGCGTCTCGCCGAAGAAGTCGAAAAACTGCCGGCCCGCCGGATGCTTGCGAAAGAACTGGCCGCCCTGGTGGCCGGGGCAGGCAAAGGTGGCGTTGGCCGCCTCGGTGTAGTGCTTGAGCGAATCGAAGAACGGCGGCAGCAGGCTTGCTTCGTAGGCCTTGGCGGCGGTCTCCAGTTGGTTGCCGTGGTATTCGGCATTATTGCTGGATAAGTCGAAGACACCATTGACCTGCAAGATGACATCCTGCAGTTGCTTGTAGATCGCCAGGGAGCGATTGCTGCGACCCTGAGAGGCCACCAGGAAGATCGGGATGTCGAAGCCGGTACGCTTGATGGCATCCAGCACCCCGGCGGCCAAGTCGTCAACGCAGAGCACGGCGACGGCGACATCGGTAAAGTCCGTCTGGTCGAACCGGACGATTTCACGGGTATTACGAAAACAATCCCGGACCGCATCGCTGGCAGCGATTTTCAAAGCGTTCATATCCAGAATCTCTCGGTCTGCTTGACGTTGAAGTTCCTGGGACGAACTTCTTCAGAGGCATCATGTCCCGGGTCCGGAGCGATTGCCCTATTGGGTATAGTCCATTTTTACAATTTGTTACCCCTTGCCGAAATTTTATCGGTGAATGAAACACCCCATCGGTTGCCGCCAACCTTTGGGGTGCTGCTCATCCAGCCATCAGGTGCGCCCTGCGGAACCTGTAACGGGCAGGTTCCCGAGCAGCTTGAGCCCGGTGCTCTTCACGAACGTCTCATAGTCCATCGGCTTTTCGATTCGGGTTTCTGCGTTAGGCAGCACGTAGGCCCAGGCACGTTTGGACGATGCGTCGTACACCAGCTTGAACAGGCGCGTCGGCACCCAGACCTGGTTGTCGCCGATGGTCGAGTGGCCCGGGTCAAAGAGCGGACCGGTAAAGACAAACACGTTGCCATCGGCGCGCTTGGCAAACTTGCGGACGTCAGACTCGACCTTGCTCCAGATCTTCCGGTTGTTGGTCGGGTCTTGCGGCACCATGTTCGACAGCGCAAAGGATTGGGCCATTGCCTTGGGGTTCGGGGCATCGGCTGCCGGGGATTGATGGCCACGGTCCACGGCCGGGTGCTGGCTACGGTAGTCGCTCAACTCGGCGCGCCCACTCTTGGGAATGCGTGGGTCCGGGTAGAACTGGTTGGTGCGCTCTTCCCCTTTGGCATCCTGCAACAGGGCCGCATTCAGGCGTTCGACCACCACCAGCGGGGTCTTGCTGGTTTGCGAGTACAGCACCGCGAAGTTGTCGGAACACAGCGCCAGGGGTTTCATCGATGCGGGCACTGTGGCCGTGTTGATCGGTTTCGCTGCCGGGAACAGGTCTGCGCAGCTGTCAAACGATGCCTGTTTCTGTTTGCTTGAATAGAGGTCCAGTGCCGCGTTCTGGCTGATCGAGCCCGAGCGGGACGTTTGTTCATGTTGCGCGCTGGGTGGCTTGAGGATGTCCAGCAGACTGCGGGCTTGCGCCCCGGTCGAGAGCAAAACAAGGGCCGACAGCCCAACTGCAATTTTGCGTAGGTACATGGGTTAAATCTTCGAATGGGATTGAGGGATAAACGTACGGCGAGGCCCGATTCACGGAACCGGGTGGAGGGCGTTGCTGATTATGTGGCGGCGATCATGCTTTCGCGGTCCTTGATCAAGTTATCGATTAGGGTCCGGTCGGTTCCGGGCCGCTCGACCGCTTTGGGTCGTGCGGGGGTTATGGACCATGACAAGCCCCGTTAGTGCTGGGCAGCCTTCAGATTCTATTGGCCGGTGTTCGTCGAATAAGCGATCGGCAGCGTTTGGTCGCGCTGTTCGGTTTGGGCCAGGCTGCCAATTCGTCTCAATTGCGACCAGGTTCCTGAATCAATCGTTGTTGACCTGGAGTTCATGCAGAATAAATCCAAGTGACTCCGGGGCTGCGCGATGACTTCTTTGCGAGCGTTGTTCATCCCATGGCATAGCGTCATCGGTGCAGAAATCTCCAACACACTCCATGCTCAGCTCGACATCGAGAAGCCCTAGCGGAATCCAGAAGTAAGGCGTCTCGCGAAGAGGATTAGGCACGGTCGAGCCACATCGTGAGCAAAAGTCATTTCTGTATCCACTGGGTTTGCGCCAACTCGTGATCGCACCCTGCCCTTCTTCCCATCGAAAATCGCAAGCCTTGACCAGCGTGGCGAGATTATGGCCAACCCCGGTTTGCTTGCGGCATAGGGTGCAATGGCAGCGATAAAAGAATCGTGGTTCAACCTCCAGGGAAAAACGTACAGCTCCGCAAAGACATTGTCCTGATGTCATGTGTCTCTCCATTGAAGAACGATTCACCGGTTTATGTACCGGTTCGAGTGCAGGTATCGGAAAGCGATGGCTGTCATGGTACTGGCCTTTCATTGCCATGGATAATGCTGGGCTCAGCAGTCATATTGTTGTGACGCGGCTGGCGGGGCGATCGCAGGGCTATCAATGCCGGTGGTGGATGACTTATCCAGCACCCCTCGATACCCTTTCGCCCCCGGGTGCCTGACGGCAATTCAGGCCAAACCACACTTCATCCAGACGAACCAAAAATGAAATCCTCCGCAGGTTTGCTGTTGTCAGGTATCGAGCTGGACCGTGCCAGTTCCATCCCCTTGTACCGCCAACTCTACTTGCAGATTCGCAAACAGATTCTCAGTGGCAGGATTCAGGGAGGCGTACGCCTGCCGTCCACCCGGACCCTGAGCAAGGAACTGCAGCTGTCGCGAATCAGCATTCTCAATGCGTTCGATCAACTGATTGCCGAAGGTTTTCTGACGTCGCGGACCGGGGCCGGGACCTATGTCGGCCATGAGTGGGAAAGCCGCGGTATTGAAGACGATGAGCACAAGCGCCAGCCCCCTCGCCTGTCCGACCTGAGCCAGTCCATGCTGTCGTTGCGCAGCGATCATTTCCGCGGTGTTTCCTATGCCGACTGGGCGACCGGCAGCCCGACCTCGTTCCTGCCCAGCCACAGCGCCTACGATGCGTTCCCGCAATCGGTCTGGAAGCGCCTGTTGAACCGCCACCTGCACAAGCCGACCAAGGCCATGCTCGGCTATGGCGAACTACAGGGATTGCTGGCCCTGCGCGAGGCGATTGCCGAGTACGTCTTCGATGCCCGTGGCATTGATTGCAGTGCCGATCAGGTGGTCATCGTGTCCGGGGCCCAGCAAGCCTTCAACCTGCTGGGAATGCTGTTGCTCAATCCGCAGGACAGCTTCTGGATGGAAGATCCGGGGCATATCGCGGCGCGCATTGCGCTCCAGGCCCAAGGTGGCCGGGTCGTGCCGTTGCGTATCGACGAACAGGGGATCGATGTCCGGCAAGGCCTGGCCCTGTGTCCCGACGCCCGCCTGGTGTTTACCACACCTTCTCGTCAGCATCCCTTGGGCGTCACCATGAGTTATGCGCGACGCCAGGAACTCATCGATTGGGCCGCCCAGAATCAAAGCTGGATCATCGAGGATGACTGCGACAGCGAGTTTCGCTACAACGGCCGCCCCCTGCCGGCAGTCTATGCCATGGACCAATGGGCCCGGGTCATCTACGCCGGAACCTTCAGCAAGGTGCTGTTCCCCTCGCTACGACTGGGTTACGTGATACTGCCGAACGCCTTGATCGAACCCTTCTGCACCCTGCGGGCGGTCATGGATCGCAGCCCGCCCACACTGCTCCAGGCCGTCACGGCGGACTTCATGCGCGAAGGCCACTTTCTCGGCCATATTCGTCGAATGCGCGCCCTATACCAGGCTCGCCAGCAGGCACTGGTGGAACACCTGCAGAAACGCCTGGGGACTTTCTTCAGGATCACGCCGGTGGAAGCCGGCATGCACCTGATCGCCTGGTTACCCGCGCATCTCGATGACGACGCCCTGGCCAGGGAACTCGGCCAGCATGGCATTCATACCTATCCCCTGAGCGACTACAGCGTCGAACACGTCTTGCCGCCGGCGCTGCTGATCGGCTTTGCCAGCACCCCCGAGGACCAGGCCGAAGCGCGCGTCGAAGCGCTGGCCCAGGCCCTGGACAAAATGGGCTACCTGCAACCGGCCACTTGACGCAAGGCAAGTGGTCTTATGAATTAACTGATAATGGATCTATCGAGAGTTCCTGACTGGCGCGATAAAGGCTGCGCCGGTAGACCCGGTGTCTGAACCAGGAACGACTCGAATGAACAATAAGATCCAGGAACGATTCAACGCCTTGCTCAGCCATAAGGCTGTCGAGGCCGAGGCTCCCCCCCTACTGAACGAGGCACTGGCCCGCCAGTTGCTCGACCGACTGGCGCAACTGCGCCTGTTTGCCCATGCCTACCCCTTGCTGACCAACCTGACCCACGGCCGCGTCACACCTGGCGACCTGCTGGACTTCGCCTATCGCCACGAACTGCAGGGCCTGAGCCTGCACCTGCTCGACGGTGAGGAAAACAGCCTGAGTCAAATGACCGCCGTGCAGCTTCAGGCGTTCGCTGCCAAGGCCGATGCACTCGGGTTGGACGTGCATCTGGAAATCAGCAGCACCCTGACAAAGGATGTCGATCAAGTGATCGCCATTGCCAAGGCGCTGGGCACCCGCAACATCCGTGTCTACTCACGCTACGAAGGGGCGCTGTCCCGGGTCATGGACATAATCGAGTCAGACCTGCACTACCTCGCGCAGCAGGCAGACGAGCACGACCTGTTCTTCGACTTCGAGCAGCATGAAGAGCTCAAGAGCGGCGAGATCGCGCAACTGCTGAGCCGGCTGAACCACCCTCGCCTGCACGCCCTGTTCGACTTCGGCAACATGATCAACGCCTGCGAACAGCCCCTGGCGGCACTGCGCGCCCTGGCCCCGCACATACGCCAGACCCACCTCAAGGGTGTGCGCATCGTGCCTGAGCAAAACGGCTTCGGGCATTACGGCGTGCTGCAAGGCTGTGCCGAAGACGACCTGCCCAGCGCACGCATGTTGTTCGAACTGCTGATGCTCGGCGAATCAACCCCGCAAGTGATCGCTTTCATTCTCGAGCAGGAAAACCACTACGTCGCCCCGGCGTTCCGCCAGCTCGACGAAACCGCCGACCCGTTCATTGCGTACCGGGAAATGAGTGAAACAGCGCTGCCGGAAGGCTTCTCGCTGGAGCGAATGCTGGCCGATGAGCACCGTTGGGCAAACAACCAGGTCGCCTACGTACGAGGTCTGCTGGCCGAGTTCCGCACCCTGGCCGAGTTGACCCTGGCCCATTGTCCTGACGCCTGAACCTGACGTGCCCATCGGCACTGTCTACCCAATTACGCCTGGAGAACAATAATGACATCCCAAGACAAGGCCAAGTGGCTCAGATTCCTGATTCTCATCCTCGGTGGCGGCACCATCTACAAGCTGGCGAATCTCAAAGACGCGTTCTACATCCCCATGCAAGAATTCATGGGGCTGTCCCACACTGAAATCGGCGTGCTGCTGAGCGCCAACGCCATCATCGCCACCGCGCTGTTCGTGGTGGGCGGCATGCTCGCCGACCGGTACGACACGCGCAAGCTGATCCCCCTCGGCCTGATCGGTACCGGCGGCCTCGGGCTTTACCTGGCGACCTTTCCGCCCTTCAGCAATCTGCTGGTGGTGTTCTGCCTGCTGGCCGTGTGTGCCGACTGCCTCTTTTGGCCTTCGCTGCTCAAAGCCATCCGCAACCTGGGCGACGATAAGGAACAGGGGCGCCTGTTCGGCCTGCTCGAAGGCGGGCGTGGCGTCATCGATACCCTGGTCGCCTTCTCTGCGCTGGGCGTCTTCGTCGCCATGGGCTCCGGTGAAAATGGTCTGAAATCGGCGATCCTGTTCTACTCGGTCATCGACATTCTTGCCGGTACCCTGACCTGGCTGCTGCTCAAGAGTGGCAAAACCCAGTCGACCGTCAAGCCGAAGAACGGGTTGTCGAACCTGCTCGAGGCCATCAAGGTGCCGGGCATCTGGCTGGTCAGCCTCAACGTGTTCATGGTCTATATCGTGTACTGCGGCCTGACCTATTTCATTCCCTACCTCAAGGAAATGTACGAACTGCCCGTGGCCCTGGTAGGTGCCTACGGCATCATCAACCAGTACTTCCTCAAGATCCTGGGCGGCCCAGCTGGCGGCTTCATTGCCGACAAGCAGTTCAAGAGTTCCAGCCGCTATCTGAAGTGGGCATTCCTGGCGTTGTTGCCGCTGATGGGCGTCATCATGCTCATCCCGAAAAACCCGGATTACATCTACGCAGGCATGGCGGCCACCCTCTCCTTCGCGCTGATTGTGTTTTCCATGCGCGGCGTGTTCTGGGCACCCATGGGTGAAGTCGGCATTCCTCAGCACATCACCGGTTCAGCCTTCGGGATCGGTTGCCTGATCGGCTATGCGCCGGGCATGTTCGCCTACGTCATCTATGGCGCCATCCTTGACCACTTCCCGGGTCAACAGGGCTACAACTACGTGTTCTCGTTGATGAGCGTATTGGCCATTGTCGGGTTCATGGTGTCCAGCCTGCTGTATCAAGCGGTCCGCAAAAACGCCACGATCACTGGCAAGGTCAGCGCAGCGCAAGCCTGAACATAGGCGGGTGTATGCGGTGCGGCGGTAACCGAGTCCTCTCGGTTACCGCCGCATTGGCACCGCCATCAAAATGCGAAATCGGCCTCGTCCATGGCCATCAGGCAATGGGCACCGCCCCGCAGGCTTTCGCGATGGCCACTGGCACGGGGCAGCACCCGGCGCCAGTAAAAATCCGCTGCTTGCAGCTTGGCCCGATAGAACCCGGGTTCGTCAGTACCCGCATCCAGCGCGGTTTGGGCACGCACAGCCGCCTGCAACCACAGCCCGCCTACCAGCACGTAAGCGCTGTACGCCAGGAAGTCCACCGACATGGCGCCGATTTCCTCCACGTCACGCCGACACGCCTCGACCACCTCGGTACCCAGCTCACACCATTCGGCGAAACGCTGCTGCATGGCCTCGGCCATTTCCCTCAGCGCTGCTTGCGAGCCGGCCGCGTCGACATGCACGGCCAGTTCATCGATAAGGGCGCCCAGTTCCGTGGCGCCATCGCCCAGCACCTTGCGCCGAAGCAGATCCAGCGCCTGGATACCGTTGGTCCCTTCGTATAGCTGGGTGATGCGGCTGTCGCGCATCAACTGCTCCATGCCCCACTCGCGGATGTAACCGTGGCCGCCGTACAGCTGAACGCCCAGGCTGGCGACTTCCTGGCCGACGTCGGTGAAGAAGGCCTTGACGATCGGAATCAGCAGCGCCGCCCGACGACTCGCCTTCTGGCGCGCCTCGGGTTGCGGGTCGCCGTGTTCGAGGTCCAGTTGCACGGCGGTGTAGGCCGCGAGCAGGCGGCAGCCTTCGCTCAAGGTTTTTTGCGTCAGCAGCATGCGCCGGACATCGGGGTGCACGATGATCGGGTCGGCGCTCTTGTCCGGCGCCACCGGACCGCTGATGGCCCGCGACTGCAGGCGCTCGCGGGCATAAGCGAGACCACCCTGGAAGGCGGCCTCGGCGATACCCAGTCCCTGCAAGCCAACCTGGAAGCGTGCATCGTTCATCATGGTGAACATGCACGCCAGCCCCTGATTCGGTTCACCGAGCAACCAGCCTTGTGCGCCGTCGAAGTTCATCACGCAGGTTGAAGCGCCCTTGATGCCCATCTTGTGTTCCAGTGCGCCACAGCTCAGCGAATTGCGCGGCCCCGGTGTTCCATCGGCCGCGGCAATGAACTTGGGCACCAGGAACAGGCTGATGCCCTTCACCCCGGCCGGCGCATCCGGCAAACGGGCAAGCACCAGGTGAATGATGTTGGCGGTCAGGTCTTGCTCGCCGCCGCTGATGAAGATCTTGCTGCCGCTGACCTGATAACTGCCGTCAGCTTGAGGCTGGGCACGGGTGCGCAGCAGGGCAAGGTCGGTACCGGCCTGGGGCTCGGTGAGGCACATGGTGCCGGACCATTCACCACTGACCATTTTTTCCAGATAAGCCTGTTTGAGCGCCTCGCTGCCATGCCGATGCAGAGCCAGCACCGCGCCTTCGGTGAGGCCGGAATAAATGCGAAAGGACAATGAGGCGGCCATCAGCATTTCGTGGAAACTGGCCGAAATCAGCTGCGGAAAACCCTGGCCGGCGAACTCCTGCGGTCCGGTCATGCTCGCCCAGCCGTTATCGACGTACTGCCGGTAGGCGTCGCGAAAGCCCTGGGGCGTGGTGACGCGTCCGTCGATCAGCTGACAGCCCTGCTCGTCACTGTTGCGGTTCAGCGGTGCGACCACTTCGGTGGCGAAGCGGGCGGCTTCTTCGAGGACACCGTCGATGGTTTCCCGGTCCAGCCCCTTGTCCAACCGCTCGCAATGGCCGCTGACATCGAACACTTCGTGCAGCACAAAACGCATGTCGCGCAGGGGAGCTTGATACTTCATGGCGGGCCTCATGGGTTGGCGCAGTGGAAAAGATTGCCGTCACCCTAAGCAGGCGCCTACTATTTTTGAAATTTCATTTTCATATGCCTGGTATTTGTAATTTGAATTTAAAAAGCTTCGATCTGAATTTGCTCCGGGTGCTCGATATGCTGCTGCGCGAACAGAACGTGTCGCGGGCGGCCGAGCGCCTGGCCCTCAGCCAGCCCACCGTCAGCAATGCCCTGGCCCGCCTGCGTTCACTGTTCGACGACCCCTTGCTGGTGCGCGTTGGCCGTCACATGCAACCCACCTCCCGGGCGCTGGCGCTGGAGGGACCGATTCGCGCGGCCTTGCAACAGATCGAACAGACACTCAATGCCGGGGAAACCTTCGACCCCCGCCTGAGCCAGCAGCAGGTGCGCATCGCCCTGACCGACTTTGTCGAACAGCTGTGCATGCCGCCCTTGCTGGCGCGCCTGGGAGAACTGGCGCCAAACCTGCGAATCGACGTTGCTCACCTCGCCCCCAGCCTTCCTGCCGAGTTGCTGGACCGGGGCGAACTGGACATGGTTCTGGGACGCTTCGAAGAAGTGCCGGCGCGTTTCACCCGCCGGGCGTGGCACAGCGAAACCCTGCGCCTGGCGGTGCGCAAGCAGCATCCGCTGGCACACGACACATTCACACTGGATGACTTTCTGGGGCTGCGCCATCTCTGGGTGAGTGGCGGCCAGTCGCGCGGCATGGTCGATCAATGGCTGGGCAAGCAAGGCCTGTCGCGGAAAATCGTCTACACCACACCCAACTACCTGCAGGCGGCGCACCTGGTCGCCCATTCAGACTTGAGCGTCGTCCTGCCGACCCAGTTGGCCAATCAATTCGCGCAGCTGTTACCGCTGCAGGTGTTCGAACTGCCCTTCGACGTCGGCTCGTTCCACCTCGAACTGGTGTATCTGGCGCAACGCCAACATGAGCCGGCGCTGGCGTGGCTGATCGAGCAAATCCTGGCGGTGCGGCCGGCTTGAACGGACGCCCGGCATAACGCCTTGCCTGAGCCAGCGCCAAGGGTTTGCCGAAGTGATTTTTCGGTTGCGCCAGACAACATCAGGCACAACGTCAAAAGCGACGAATTTCCAACGTAGCGCGTAACCCTCCAGGGCTGCGGTTCTCCAGTTTGATCCGCCCACCAAAGCGATCGGCAATGGCCTTGACGATGGTCAGCCCCAACCCTGCACCCTGGTCATTTCCGCGGCTGTAGAAACGCTCGAAAAGCCGATCGCGATCCTGCTCATTGATGCCCGGCCCCTCATCCTCGACAGACAGTTCGTAGCCATTTTCCTTTTCGACCAGCCTTACAGTGATGACTCCGTGCCGGGGGGAGAAATTCGCCGCATTGGTCACCAGGTTGTTCAAGGCAATATCAATCGAGGTTGGGTCGACTCTCGCAACGCTGATGTCGTCGCTGACATCAAAAACCAGTTCAAGCCCCTTGCTCAGCAACCAGGGCGTCAACTGAACCAGGCTGCCGCGAACGGTGCTAGCCAGATCAATTGGTGCAGGCGGTTCAGTCCCTGCTCCAGGTTCAATACGAGCCATCGTCAGCAATTGATTGACCAGTCGGCTGGTACGGTCCACGCCGACAATCAAGAATTCGAGCGATGCGCGACGATCCTCTTCACTCCCCGCCTCCATCAGGTTTTGCGCGTGGATCCTGAGCACGGCCAGGGGTGTACGCATTTCGTGGGCGGCATCCGCGATAAAGCGCCGCTCGCGCCCCATGACTTCCTGAATTTGCGCGAGCATGCGATTGAGGGCGGCCTGCATGGGCTCAAGCTCAGTGGGTAGCGGCGTCAATTGCAAGGGTTCGAGTGAGCCGGGCTTGCGGGCCCGCAGTGTTGCGGCCATATTGACCAGCGGCTTCAATCCCCAGCCGATGGCCAGCCAGATCATGGCGGCCAGCAACAGACTCCCCAGGATATTGGGCCACAGCGTGTGGCGTACGATCCGGTCCACCAGGTCCATTCGCACGTCGTCCCGCTCACCCACCCAGATGCGCAGGTTGTTCTGCTTGTCTTCAAGCAGGAAGGCGCGCCAATGCCGGTTGTTCAGGTCAACTACATCGCTGAAACCTGGTGTGACCGCCGGTGTGCTGAAGGACGGAGAACTGGCCGTATGTACCAGCACTTCGTTCCTGGCGTTCCACACCTGAAACGCAATCTTCGTTTCATACGGATGCCCCTCCGCCCCGGGCGTCGCCTCGTTCAGGGCCTGGTTGAAAGCCTTGTACAGATCCGCATGGTCCTTGCTCACCATGGGCATACGCATGACGCCTTGCAGCAGGCGAGCGTTCTGGGCCAGATGGGCATCATAGACTTCGGCGATTTCGTGGTTGCTGTCGTGCAGATTGAACACACTGATCACGGCCAGTCCGGCGAGCATCAGGCCGATGATCAGGACCAGGGTACGACGCCGGATCGAGCTCATCGACGCTCCTCCACCAGGTAACCGATACCACGGACGGTGCGGATCAGATCGGTGGAAAACTTCTTGCGCAGGTGATGGATGTGCACTTCCAGGGTGTTACTTTCGGCCTCCTCGTTCCAGCCGTACAGCAACTGCATCAGATGATCGCGAGTCATTACCCGGCCCGGTGGCGAAAGCAGTTCGTGGAGCAACTGGTATTCCTTGGGTGTCAGGGCCACCGGCTCGCCTTTGTAGCTGACTTGCTGGGTGCCGGGGTTCAGGCTGATACCGGCGTGCTCGATCAGCGACTGTCCACGCCCGGCGCTGCGCCGAAGCAACGCACGTATGCGCGCCTTCAATTCTGCCAGGTCGAAAGGCTTGATCAGGTAGTCATCGGCGCCGGCATCCAGGCCGGCGATGCGGTCTTCGGTGGCATCGCGCGCGGTCAGGATCAACACCGGCAGGTTGGAACCACTGTCGCGCAAGCGCCTCAGCACTTCGAGGCCGTCCATGCGTGGCAGGCCAAGGTCGAGCACCGCCAGATCGAAGATTTCACTGAGCAGCGAGTGCAAGGCGCTGGTGCCGTCCTGCAACCAGTCGACGGTATAACCTTCACGGCCGAGGGCCTGATGAATGCCCTCGCCGAGTGCCACGTCATCCTCTATGAGTAATAAACGCACAGGGTCTCCTGTCAGCCGAGTTGCTTGTTCACGTCCACCAACAGCGTCTCGATCTCCTTGCGGCGCCCGGCATCAGCGCTCTCGCGGCCAGGTCGAGGCGCAGCCAGCAAGGCTTTTTGCAGCGCTGCCCTGGCTTCGACATAACGCTTCTGACGGTAGAGGTGATCGCCCCAGAAGTACAGGCTGTCGATGCCGTTGGGGTTCATCTGCAATGCCAGCTTGAGCAACTGTTCGGCCTTGTTCGAATCGCCAAAACCGATGGGCCAACCCGGTACGCGGTCATAGAGTGCCCCCAGGCTGGTATAGGCTGAACCTTGCAGGGCCTTGGGGTCCAGCGTAAGGGCTTTTTCCAGGTCAGCCTTGGCATCCTTGACCTTGCTCAGCGCACCCAGCCCTCCCTGGGCGCCCGCCCAGCTACTGGTGACAATGCCAGACCAGATCCAGGCCTCAGCCACCGTTTGGCGTTCCTGCTTGAAGCTCGAAGCCTGGTCGGCCAGTTTTTCAAAAGCCGCGGTTCGTTGTCCCTCGGGCAACTCGTACTGAATGTGCGCCCAGCTTTGCTGGATACCGTTTAGGCGCTGCTGGTCGGCGGCATCCAGCGCCCACACAGTCTGGCTCAATGCGCCAAGCAGCAGGCAAGCGATGATCTTGTTCATGGTTCGAGATTCTCCTGGTCGGGTTTCTGGCTCAGGCGGCGGATCAGTGGCAATTGTTTGCGCAAACCACGGTCCACCAGATGGGGCAGGAGGCTGTTCAGGCGTACAAAAAAACGCTCGGGCCAGCCCAGGTACAAGTCGCGACGTTCACCGGCAATGGCGTGAATGACCGCAGTCGCCACGGTTTGCGGATCGTCGACATTGGTCTTGAGCGCATCGTTCAGCGCCTGGGCTGCCGGGCTGTTCATGCTGGTACGGGTCGCTCGCGGGGCGACGTAAAGCACGCTGACCCGGGTGTCCGCCAGCTCCCGGCGCAAGGCTTCAGAGAACCCGCGCAGGGCGAACTTGGTGGCGCAGTAACTGGCGTAGCCGGGGTAGCCAATGGAGCCATAGGTCGAACCGACGTTCACCACCATGGCACTGTCGGCTTGCTTGAGCAGAGGCAACATCAGTTTTGTCAGGCACATCGGTGCACTGATGTTCACCGCGAGCATCGAATTGATCTCGCTGTCGTCCAGTTGTTCGAGCATGGCGAAATGGTTGACCCCGGCGGCATTGATCAGCAGGTTGATGCCGCCGATACCCTGGGCCTGCGCCAGCACCTGGCGGCGGTCGGAGAGCAACGTCAGGTCTGCACGGACCCAACACAGATTGCGGGGATAAAGCTCCAGCAGCGGCACCAAGGGTTCCCGATGCCGAGCCACGGCCAGCACCTGGGCACCACTGGCGCACAGTGCGGTGGCGATGGCCAGGCCGATGCCGCCACTGGCACCGGTCAACACGACGCGAGCTTCAGACAGGCGCATGCAGGTTCTCCCCGTTACGCGGCAAGCCACGAAACATATCGGCGTAGAGCCGGTACACCACTTTGGAGGCATGAATGACGGCGGCCTGGTCGCCCGGGTCTTCAAGGCTGTTCATCAGTCGACGGTAGGTCTGCATATGTTCGATATCCAGTGAGCCGTGGGAACTGAGGTAGCTGAAGGCGCTTTCCGGCAAGTCCAGGCGCTGGCGAATACTGCCGGCGGCGTGGGTAGCCAAGGCGATGCTCGTGCCTTCGAGTACGTTGACCATGCCGAACAGTCCCACCGGATTGTCCCTGGCGATCAGGTCGTAGAGGAAGCTGACCATCAACTCGATCGGCAATGACGGGCGCCCGTCCCGTACAGCGACCCTGTCACCGCCGCAGGCTTGAATGTCATCGAGTACCCATTGTTCGTGCCCGTATTCCTCCTCGATGTATTCACATACCGCTTCGCGCAGCCATTCCAGGCGCAATGGCAGGCGCGCACCGCAGGCCATCATCAACGGCACGGTATGGCGCACGTGGTAATAGGCCTGTGCCAGAAAGCCCCGGTAACTTTCCAGGCTGACGTCGCCCTGTAGCGCATCACGGATGATCGGCAGGTTGAACAGCTCATTGCGTTCTTGCTCAGTGGCTTGTTGCAGCCTGTCAAAAAAACTCATGGTGCGGATTCCTCGGAGAATGCAGATTCGCTCAATTGCCCTCGGTAGCGTTCGACGATGGCGTCACGGCGGGGTCGGCCATTGGCGGTGAGCAAGCCGTTGGTGGCAGTGAAGGGTTGGTCGAGCCGGCTCCAGTGATGGACCTGGGCGTACTCGGGCAAAGACTCGTTGGCCTGGGACACGGCAGCGGCCAGTTGTTCGTCGGTGCAGTCCAGGCGGTGGGGCCAGAGCAGCGCATGGTTGTGAGGCATGGCCTCGCCATAGACGAAGGCCTGGGCGACAGGCCCGCGCTGGGTCAATTCGGCTTCCACCCACTCGGGGTTTACGTTGCGTCCGAAACTGGTGACGAACTGATGTTTCTTGCGTCCCTTGAGGTAGAGATAACCCTCGGCGTCGAACTCGCCGAGATCGCCGCTGGGCCACCACTGGGCGGTGTGCGGCGCCTCTCCCAGATAACCCAGCAAGGTTGACCCCTTGATCAGCACTTCGCCGTCGTCCGCCAGGCGGATCGCCACATGGGGCAATGGCCGTCCGACACTGCCGGGGCGTCGTGCTTGTGGGCGATTGAGGCACACTACCGACGCGCACTCGGACAGCCCGTAACCTTCATAGACGGGTATGCGCACCCGTTGAGCGCGATGCAGTAGATCTTCGCTGACCCGGGCACCGCCCACGGCGGTAAAACGCAGGTGCTGTGGGTCGAAAGCCTGCTGCTCGGCCGCACTGACCAGCATCAGCAACAACTGCGGCACCAGAATCAGGCTCTGGGGCGACCGGCTGGCCAGGCATCCCAACAGCTGGGGCACATCCACACCGCTGGCGCCTTGAATCCCCAGGGTTTTCTGGCTGGGCAGGCTCAAGGTAGCGCCGGCATACAGCGCGGCGTAACAACCGATGTTCTCCAGCAAAATGGCCAGCGGCAGCAGCGCCAGGTGGTGTTGCGGGGCGGTGGGCTGGCTGGCCAGGTCCAGCTCGCGAGCGACCCGCAGAATGCTCTCGGCACTCAAGCACACGCCCTTGGGCGTGCCTGTGGTGCCCGAGGTGAAGGTCAACTTGGCGGTGCCTTCAGGCATCCGGTTCGGGTCACTGAAGGTGCGATGCCAGAACTCGCCGCACTTCTGATATCCAGCCGCTAGCAGCTCGTCGTGCAGTTGCTGTTCGGCAATGACGTGTTCGGCCTGGCTTTGCTCCAGGCAGTGCTTGCGTTGCGCCGGACTGAAAAAAGGCGGCAAGGCTACGCAGGTCAAACCCTCGAACAGCGCGGCCAGGTCCCACAACATGGCTTCGACGCCATTGTCCAGTGCCAGGGCGACCCCCCTGACCCGCTCATCGCGCAGGCGCTGCTGGCGATAAATGACCTCGGCATACAGCGTGGCGTAGTCCAGCTTCAGATGATCGCCCCACAAGGCAATGGCATTGTTTTTTTGCTCCGCATGATGACGCAGGGTCTGTTTGAAACGCTCCATTTCAGGCGACATGGCAGGCCCCTTCAATAGAGGTTGGCAAGCCCAGGCGACTGAACAGGCCAATGTTGCGCAAATGAATGAATCCGGAGCGGATATTGCCAACATGAACCCACGGCTTGCTTTCGTAGTAACTGCCCCAGGCGTGGCGGTCCTCGCCCAGACGCGCCGGGTCGGCAGCACACAGCGTCACGGGCTTCAAGCCAAGGCGATGAAAGCTGTTGACCAGCCCCAGGTTCCCGGTGAAGGCAACCCATTCCAGCCCCCCCATGGCGAGCAGGTAGGTCATCGCGATGATGCTCATCCGTGCGCTGCCGGTGTCGCTGGCAGCCAGGTTGCCTACCTCGACGATGTCTGAGCGGCTTACGCTGTGGTCGGCCGCGGCACTGATCAGCGGATCGATCGCCTCGTCCAGGTAACCTTCCAGAAACAGCGGCCCGGCGCTCGCCAGACGTACCCCGACCACCGCACAAAGCGCGCCGGACGCATCGCTCATGCCAAACAGCTCCGGCATGAAATGGCGAATATCGGCACCGTGGGCCTTACGAAAACGTTGCTGGATAAAGGCTTCGAAGGCGCTCCGTTGCGGAGCGTCCGGCAAGGCCCTGACGAGATACATCTGCTGTGCTTCGGCCAGGCCAAAGTGCAGCGGCAACTGAACGTTCCAGTTGAAATCGGACATTGAAAAACATCTCCCCCGGATCAATTGGGGAGAAGTATCAAAGGCATTTCTTAACGAAGTCTGAAGGTGACAAAACAGATTGTCGCCTTGCGTGTCAGTCCGTCATGACATGTCATGACCTCCTTCAGAAACGGACTTTGCCCAACAAATACGGCGTTTAAAGGACGAATGGTCGAGAGGCGTCAAGCGCGGGGAATTGCCGGGAGTTTGTAGCCACTACAGGCTTTTCAGGCAGGCGCGTTCGTCGCGGTGAAGTGAACTTCACTTTCTCAACGTGTCACATTAGGTCCCTGTCAAGTGAAATCCAGTAGAGGTAAAGCCTTATGAGCATGGCCACAATTGTCAGTGCCGTGATTTCCAGTCTCGCACCCAGTGTCTTCGACCAGAACAGCCTGCAAGAACCCGGCGCGCATGTCTCAGCCGTCGATTACCACTACGGAATGGAAATCGATGTGAAACAGGTGCTGCAGCGCACCGATACATCCGACAAGACCGGCGTGGTACCGGTGACTGTGGTCTACCTGGACAGCGAGGGCGAGGTTCACAAGATCCGTTTCCTCGAATGGGGTGGAAGTGCCGCCGACCCCACCAGCATTGCCTGATCCGCTCGCCGAATGGGTTCCAGGCCAAGCCTGCGCGCTGCAGGCCGGAACCCCCGACTGGTTGGCCACGAGAGACTCGTGGCGCGGATGGTCCGGGAGCAAGCCTGAAGGCGCCGCAACGCGCGGCATTCATCCGGACTACAACGTGTAGGAAACACCGACCTGCACCGTTCTCGGTGCCCCTGGATAGGCATAGACGTTGCCGAATGCGCCCTCCTCATAATCTTCGTCTGTCAGGTTCTTAACATCCAGGTTGAGCCGGATCCTGTCGTTCACCTTGTAGTAGCTCAACAGGTCAACCACGGTGTAGCTGCCCATCGAAAACGCCGTGTTGGCCGTCTGCCCTGCACGCTCATCGACGTTCTTGAGCCCGGTGCCAAGCCCCAGCCCCTTGAGCGCGCCATCCTGGAACTCGTAGACATTGAGCAGGCTGAAGCTGTTCTGCGGGATGTTCATCAGCCGGGTGCCGGACTTGATGACGTTGTCCTTGGTCACTTCGGCATCGACATAGGCGTAGCCGCCAATCACCCGCCATTGCGGGGTCAGGTTGCCGGCGATGTTCAGGTCGAAACCACGGCTGCGCACCTCGCCTGCCGCCACGCTGAACGTGGAGTCCACAGGATCGGTGGTGAGTACGTTGCGCTTTTCGATCTGGTAGATCGCCGCGTCGACACTCAATTGACTGTCCAGCGCTTCCCACTTGATACCCAGCTCATAGGACTTGCCCTTTTCCGGTTCGAAACCACCGCCCTGGCGACTGGCACCGGTATTGGGCTTGAACGAGCGAGCCGTATTGGCATAGATCGCCACGGTGTCGGTGAGGTCATAGGTCACGCCAACGCGCGGGGTCACCGCATTGTCGCTGGCCTCCCAGCTTCTGCCGCCCGGCACAAAGGTTTGGTAATCGTGCTCGAAGCGCTCGAAACGGGCGCCGGCCAATACTTTCAAGCGTTCGGTCAGTGCCACCTGATCCTGGACGAATGCCGCGTAGGTCTTGAGGTTTTCCTTGTCGTTGGTCGGGGTTCTGGTCAAGGCTGGACGTGGCTGGCCATACACCGGGTTGAAGATATCGATCGGGTAGGCACTCACCGCGCCACTGGAGCGCTGGATGATCGACTGGTAGTCGTAGTCCTCGTACTCGACGCCGGTCAGCAGGGTGTGATCGAAACCACCTGCGGTGAAATGTCCGGTGAGGTTGAGTTGGGTGTCCTTGTCCGTCCACTCCAGCTTGCGGTAGTTGAAGTTACGGCCCAGGGTGCGTCCGTCTGCGGCCACACCGTTGGCTTCGACCGCATTCCCCTCGAGGGTGCCGTCGAGCCATTGGAATCCGCCGCCCAACGTCCAGTTATCGCTCAGCAGATGCTCGAACCGTAGCTGCGCCATGTTGTTGTCGTTGTGCAATTTGCCAACGTCTTTTTCGCCGAAGAAGGTGTCGCGCGAGGCCGTGCCGATCTGGTTTGGAAAGCGCGTCAGGCCCCGGTCGAGCGGATGATTGTTGCGCATGAAGTCGCCTTCGAAAATCACCTTGGTGTCGTCGGTGGCCTGCCAGGACAGCACCGGGGTCACGCCGTAACGTTCGGTTTCGACATGATCGCGGAAGGTATCACCGCCCTCGCCCACCACGTTCAGGCGATAGGCCAGGCGGCCCTCCTCGTCCAACGGGCCGGAGGCGTCCAGCGTGCCACGCTTCATTCCCTGGTCATCGAGTTGACTACCCAGGGTCACCGTGGGCACGGCCAGGGGCTGTTTGGAGATGACGTTGAAGGTGCCGCCCGGATCGCCTCGGCCATAGAGCATGGTCGCCGGCCCTCGCAGTACTTCCAGTCGCTCGATGGTGTTGGCATCGGGCATGTTCGGATAGCCACGGTTGATCGGGAACCCGTTGCGATAGAACTCCCCGGTGGTAAAGCCGCGCACGGTAAAGGTGGTCAGGCCCTGGCCGCCGAAATTGTTGGCCCGCCCCACACCGCCGGCGTAATCGAGGGCGTCCTGCAGTCGGGTGGCACTGATGTCGTCGACGACATCCCGGGTGACCACACTGATGGACTGTGGCGTTTCGTGGATCGAAGTGTCGGTGCGCGTGGCGCTGGCCGAACGCGTCGCGCGATAGCCGTCAACCGGCCCCAGGGCGGTTTCGAAGTCAGCTGTGCCAACGATGTCGGTCGCTTGCAACTCCAGAGTGGATTTATCGGTAGTTGCTTGCTCCGCCCAAGCGGAAGCGGAGAACGCCTGAAGCACGCAGATAGACACCAGAGTACGACGCATCTAGGGAACCTTGTGAAAATAGCCAAATGGAACGGCATACATGCCAATAAATCGCGGCGCATGGTATACCGCATCACTATGTTTTGATACGTATTCTCATTTGAATTTTCTGAACGCGACCTGGTTCATTTCAAATCGTCGATGGTTCAAGCCCCCTGTCGAAGCCGCTGGCGTAACCAAAAAGGGCCCCGAAGGGCCCTTTGTACTCAAAACAGATCCACTGGGTCAGCCAGGCCGCGAGCTACACTCGTGAGGCTTGATCAAGGCCGGGCAGCAAGGGACTGCTCGTTGCCGATGAATGGGCATGAACCACCACCGCCCGCACCGCCTCGGGCTTTTGCTCTTCGACCTCACCATTGAGCGCCTTGTGCATCTTGTCGGTGTCCAGCGCCCCGACCCATTTGGCGATCGCCATGGTGCCCACGCCATTGCCGATGGTATTGGTGATGGCCCGCGCCTCCGACATGAACCGGTCGACGCCCAGCAGCAACACCATGCCCGCCACCGGTATGGTGCCCAGGGAGGACAAGGTGGCGGCCAGAATGATGAACCCGGAGCCGGTGACACCGGCCGAGCCTTTGGAGGTGAACATCAGTACCGCCAGCACGATCAGTTGATCGGTCAGGGTCAGCGGCGTGTTGGTAGCCTGGGCAATGAATATCGCGGCAATGGTGTAGTAGATCGCTTGCCCGTCCGGGTTGAAGGTCAGGCCGGAGGGAATGATCATCCCGGCAACGGGTTTGGACACCCCGGCCTTCTCCATTTTGGAAATCATCTGTGGCAGCACCGACTCCGAAGAACTGGTACCCAGCACGGTGAACAACTCTTCCTTGATGAACTTCAAGAACTTCCACAGGCTGAATCCGCTGTAGCGGCAGATCGGGCCGAGGACGAAGATCACGAACACGGCGCAGGTCAGATAGACGCAAGCCATCAACTTGCCCAGAGAGAACAGCGAGCCGAAGCCATACTTGCCGATCGTGAAGGCGATGGCACCAAATGCGCCAATCGGTGCCAGGCGCATGACCATGTTGACGATGCGGAACATACCCTGCATCAGGCTATCCAGCGTATCGACGAATGCCTTGCCCCGTGGCCCTACATGCGCCAGGGCGATGCCCAACAGAATGGAAAACAGCAGGATCTGCAGCACATTGCCCTTGGCGAAGGCATCCACGATGGTGTCAGGGATGATGTTCATGACGAAGTCCATGAACGATGCATGTTTCACGGCCGTGGTGTAGGTGGCCAGGCTGGAGGTGTCGAGGGTGGCGACATCGATGTTCATGCCGGCACCGGGTTTGAACACATCGACCACCACCAGTCCGACCACCAGCGCTAGCGTCGAGACCACCTCGAAATAGAGCAAGGCCCGAAAGCCCACACGCCCCAGTTCCTTCATGTTTTCCATGCGGGCAATGCCTGTGACCACGGTCAGGAAGATCACCGGAGCGAGGAGCATCTTGATCAGTTTGATGAAGGCATCGCCCAAGGGTTTGAGCGCAGCGCCGGTTTCGGGAACGAGCACGCCGACAATGGCGCCGAGGATCACGGCGATCAGCACTTGCACATAGAGTTTGCCGAATATTCTTTTCATGACAGGGCCCTGATTTTTTATTGTTGTCAGGAAATGCCAAGGAGTCAGATCAACTGACCTGCCCCTTGGCGTTGTGCCGCAGTACTGCTTGAAAGCGCTGGAAAAATCAGCGGTTGATCAACGCGATGACCGCATCCGTGATCTGGCGGGTGGTGGCGTTGCCGCCAAGATCCGGGGTATGCACACCACTTTCGGTCACCGCTTCGATCGCTGACATCAACTGCTTGGCGCTGGCGTGTTCGCCGAGATGCTCGAGCATCATTGCAGCCGTCCAGAACGTCGCGATCGGGTTGGCCACACCTTTGCCGGTGATGTCGAACGCCGAGCCGTGGATCGGTTCGAACATCGACGGGAATTGGCGTGACGGGTTGAGGTTGGCGGTCGGTGCGATGCCCAGGCTGCCGGACAGTGCCGCGGCCAGGTCAGACAGGATGTCGGCGTGCAGGTTGGTGGCGACGATCACATCAAGCGTCGACGGCTTGAGCACCATGCGCGTAGTCACCGCATCGACCAGTTCCTTGTCGATCCTGACGTCCGGGAAATCCTTGGCCACTTCGTAGAAAATCTCGTCCCACAGCACCATGCCATGACGCTGGGCGTTGGACTTGGTGACCATGGTCAGGTGCTTGCGCGGACGACTGCGTGCCAGTTCGAAAGCGAAACGGTGAATGCGCTCGACGCCAGCACGGGTGAATACCGAGACTTCGGTGGCGACCTCTTCCGGCAGGCCACGGTGTACACGACCACCGTTGCCGGAGTACTCACCTTCGGAGTTTTCCCGCACCACCACCCAGTCAATTTGATCGCCATTGTGTAGCGGGCTCTTCACCCCCGGCAGTACCCGGGCAGGTCGTACGTTGGCGTATTGATCGAAGCCCTGGCAGATCGGCAGGCGCAAACCCCAGAGTGAAATGTGATCCGGCACGTTGAGCGCGCCCACTGCACCGAAGAAGATCGCATCGAAGGTTTTCAGTTCTTCCAGGCCACCTTCGGGAATGTAGTAGCCGTTTTTCAGGTAGTTATCCGAGTTCCAGTCGAAGTGTTTGAAATCCAGCTGGAAGCCGGACTTTTTCGACAGGGCTTGCAGCACCTCGACGCCAGCGGCAATCACTTCGACACCGATGCCATCACCTGGAACCGCTGCAATCTTGTATGCGCTCATGGTCAACTCCACTCTCGTAAGTTTCTTGTTGTGCCTGTCGAACGGGCTGTTCAATCAGGGTGTGAGCGGAGTATATGTAGTGAACAAATAGGTGTGAGTTACTCATAATCACTACATAAATAACTTTGAGTTACGAATGAGCCAGACCTTGGATTTGTCGTTTTTCTACCTCTTGGCCAATAAAGGCAGTCTCGCCGCGACCGCACGGGAACTGGGAATCACGCCGCCGGCGGTCAGCAAACGTCTCAGCGCGCTGGAAGCTCGATTGGGCATCCGCCTGGTCAATCGCACCACGCGCTCCATGAGCCTGACCTCGGAAGGTGAACTGCTGTTTTCCCACGCCGCCCGAATCCTGACGCAGATCGATGAGGTCGAGCAGTTGATCCACAGTAGTCGGGCTACCCCCAAGGGCCTGATTCGGGTCAACGCGTCGCTGGGATTCGGTCGCCGATACATCGGCCCTGCCCTGGGTGCATTCTTCGCCCAGTATCCGGAGGTGGAGGTGCAGCTGGAAATCAGCGACCACCCCCTGGACCTGACGACTCATGGGTTTGACCTGGGCATACGCTTCGGTACCCTGCCGGACGCCGCCTTCCATGCACGCAAGATCGCGTCCAATCGTCGCCTTCTATGCGCTTCGCCGCTGTACCTGGAAAAGCATGGTGTGCCGCAACGCCTGACGGACCTTCAGCAACACAACTGCATCTTTCTCAGGCAAAACGAAACGCCCTACGGTGTGTGGAGTTTCACCAACGGGGGGCGCACGCAAAACATCAAGGTCCGTGGCGCACTGGGCTGCAATGACGGCGAAGTGGCCCTGAATTGGGCGCTTGAAGGCTACGGCATTCTGTTGCGGGCCGAATGGGACATTGCCCGATACGTGCGCAGCGGCCGCTTGCGACTGGTGCTGGAAGACCAGACCCCGACCCGCGCCGATGTTTATGCGGTGTACCCGCAACAGTTGCACCTGTCAGCCCGTGTGCGCAGCCTGATCGATTTCCTGGTCGAGCGTTTCAGGCACATTGACCACCTGGATGAAACGGCGGGCCTGCACGACTGAACAGCCTGGGCCCGCAGCCGCTTCGGCCAACAGCGGGCACCGATGAAGTTGGGGTGAATGACAGCAATCGTCCATCGATACATTAAGAAATCAGCCACGTCTCCTGGCCCGGACACCCCGCACAATCGCACCCTGTATTGGGGGATATCCCCCATCATCGGGGGTATTCATCCTGGCTGCTCATACGCCTGTTTAAAGCCAGCGGACAACGGGAACGCGGCGTAGAGCCATCAGTCACCTCCTGTCACTTTCGGCGGGAAATATGCATCGTTCCCATCCCGGCTCGAAATCAAACGTTTTGCCAGCCGGGCCAGGAGCAGTGGCTCGTTGCCCATGCATTGCCACGCGCTCCGAGGAACCCGTCAGAGGTGTTTGCGATGAAACTGGATGCCGGAAGGCTGAAATCTAGTCCATTGTTCAAAACCAGGCTGGCGCTGAGTATCTCTGCTGCCGTGATCGTGTTTGGGCTGGGCTTGTCCCAGACCCGGGCAGCCCCCCTCGACAACACCGATCCACCGCCTCCTACCGACCCATCGGCGTTCACTAATCAGCCCGCCGACCCCGAAGCCGCATTGCGAGACTTGCTCAAGCTGCCTCCCGCAAACGTCGGCGCTTTTGACTTACCCAATGGAGTGGTCGGTAACCGCCAGACCCCCTTGGTCGACAATGTGCTGCCACCCGATCTGCAACCCAGCTTCAACATCCCCACTAACGGTAATGCCAGCCCGGTGTTCGGGGTTCAACCGTTCACCCAGAAGCTTGAACTGTTCGAGGAATTCGGCTCGAACAAACTGGATGCGACCGACCCGCCATCACCCGTTCCGTTTCCGGTTCCGACGCTGGGCCCCGCACCGGCGCAAGACCCATTGAACGTGGCGCGTAGCGGCCCGTCGCCGGCTGCGCTGGATGCCTTTCTCAGGGAGCCGGCATTGACGCCCTTCCCGACAGAGTTCTCCAATGTACTGGACCGCAACCCCTGGAAGGCGCAGATCGAGCTTTTCCTCAATCGCCGGGTCGATTCGCCCGCAGAAGGCCGGCCACCGGGAAAAGGCTGGTCGCACCAGCGTTTCAATGAGTTTTTCCCGCGCGACGCCTTCAAGACGGTGCAAGCCGGCGCGCACGTCAACAGCGGCCTACGTGATCGCATGCAACGACATAACTACGCCGTGGGGGAATTTGCGCCAGGCGGGCTCTATCACAATCCCAACGGCAACCCAGCCAACGAGGGCACAACCAAGGGCATTCAAGTGCAGTTTCACCCCAACTTCCCTGTCCAGGACCATAACGCGTTGTGGACATTCGACGGCACCTTTCCGCCCAAACTGCTTCAAGTCCGCTATGGCCAAGCGATGCTGATGCGTCATTACGATGCCTTGCCCATTGACCCGTCGGCCAACCGGGGCTTTGGCCTGCACACCATCTCCACCCATGAACATAACGGCCATTCGCCCGCGGAAAGCGACGGCTTTGCCAACGCGTTCTTCTTCCCGGGCCAGTACTACGACTATCGCTGGCCGATCCAGTTGGCCGGTTACGACAGCATCAATACCAGCGCTCAGGATCCGCGTGCGGCATTCCCCTGCGACCCCGGTGAAATCCTTTTCGTCAACGACGCCAACCCCGGCTTCAAGACCTGCGACAACGGCACCATCAAGATCCGAGGCGACTGGCGCGAAACCATGAGCAGCCACTGGTTCCACGACCACATGCTCGATTTCACCGCGCAGAATGTCTACAAGGGCAATGCGACGATGATGAACTACTACAGCGCCGTGGACCGTGGCAACGAGGCGGTCGACGACGGGGTCAACCTGCGCCTGGCCAGTGGTTCGGGGTTGGGGTGGGGTAACCGCGACTATGACGTCAACCTGACGATCGCCGACAAGGCCTGGGACCAGGCCGGCCAGTTGTGGTTCAACCCCTTCAACACCGACGGTTTTCTCGGTGACCAGATGCTGACCAACTGGGAGTACAAGCCCTTCCTGGATGTACGTGCCCGCCGCTACCGTTTGCGCATTCTCAACGGATCGGTGTCTCGCTACTTCAAGCTGGCGGTGGTGCGTCAGGTCAATGGTAATGGTGGCGAGTTTCCCGGTCCGAACAGCTCCGGGGTTTCCTACAACCGGGTGCCGTTCCACATGATTGCCAACGACGGCAATATCATGGAGCACGCGGTGCCGTTCGATGGCAGCCTGGACCTCGATGGCGACGGCGACACACAGGACCACAATGCCATTCTGCCGATACAGGGCATTTCCGAACGCTATGACATCGTCGTCGACTTCGCGAAAAACGGCATCAGCCCGGGCGACAAGATTTTCTTCGTCAACATCGAGGAGCATGAAAACGGCAAGCGTCCCGAACGTGACATTCCATTGGCGGATGTACTCTCCGGGAAGTACCTGCCCGTTGTCCGGCAAACCAGCCACGGGCCACAGTGGGTCAACGGTGACCCGGGCGTGGGCCTGTTCCTGCAACTGAACGTCCAGCCTTACACCGGCCAGGATGTCAGCATGAATCCGGTCGACTTCGAGCCCGCCAAGCCTGGCCAGCCCGAGGGCAAGTTCATGATCCCCCTGCCCTTGAACCGTGATGACCCTGCCGATATCGCCCGGCTTGCCCAGGCGCGGCACCGCACCTTCATCTTTGGCCGCTCCAACGGCACGGATTTCAAGCCCTGGACGATCAAGACCGATGGCGGCGAAGGCTTCGGCATGGACCCGCGGCGGATTTCAGCCGCGCCACAACTGGCCACCGGCCCGACACCGGCAGGGTTCAAGGGTGAAGGCACGCTGGAAGTCTGGAAGATCGAGAACGGCGGCAATGGCTGGAGTCACCCGGTGCATGTGCATTTCGAGGAAGGGATCATTCTCACTCGAGGCGGCAAACCGCCACCAGAATGGGAAAAAGGCGCGCGCAAGGATATCTACAATGTAGGCCGCCATCCCGAGAGCCTCGACAATGTCGAAATGGCCATACGCATCCGTGAGTTTGCCGGTACCTACATGGAGCACTGCCACAACACACAGCATGAGGACACGGCGATGCTGCTGCGCTGGGACTCTGAACACCCGGGCCAGATTCAATTGATGCCCACACCATTGCCCAGCTGGGACGGCGTGAAATTCGTGGACTCGATTGCGTTACCGACATTCCGTACGGGAGATGGTGTCGGGCCACAGGTCGAGGTCGACAATGACCAGGAAACCAGTAGCGGCAGCGGAGGCTAGCGTCGTCTATCAAACGACTGGTCATGGCGTCAGCAAACGCAAGGAACCGGCTGCATGATCGCTTCAATCCCAAAGCCGCCTGTCATCACTGTCGGCTTTGGGTCGGATACGCTCTCTGTCCGAGACGCGTTACCTGTTCGATGATGGCAGTGACATGTTCATTCTTTGTAGTAGGCGCTGACGTCGTCGAGCTTCAACTTCGCGGGTACCGCCCGCTTCGCCGTATCGGATCCGGTCGACAGGGGTACGCTCTGCGTGACGTTGGCCATCCGGGTGATTTCCACCTGCAACTTGTCCTTGCCGAGCAGGTAGTCGGCCAGTTTCTGGGAAAACGGCCAGTAGTTCAGATCGGCAGTCAGGGTCAGCGGCCCGACGGCGTCGGCCGGCACCAGGAAGGAAAACTCCCCGATATCGTAGCCCTTGGGCAGAATGCGGTTGTCCGAGAGAATCTGCGTGGCATTCCAGACCTCGACGTCCAACGGATTGCCGTCCTTGTCGCCAATATGCACCTTGAAATTTCGCGTGTTGACCTCGGTCTTGCCGTCCTTGATCGAACCCAGTCGATAGAGCTCGCGACCACTGGCATCCTGCACCCGGAAATCGATCCACATCTCCCGCCCCTCGGGAAAGCCGGTCGGCAGCTTGTGCCCGGCGCCGACGTTGGTCACTTTGACCGCTACCGAGGTGTATTGCCCGGGCGTCATGGCTGCCGGCACTTGCTGGAACTTTATTTCCCCGGCACGCGCGAGCATGTCGCGTGCGCGTTGCGCGCCCTCCTCCTGACCGAGATGCTTGAGCATCGTCGCGTTGGCTCCGCTGAACCAATGCGAGGCGACCTCCTCGCGGTCTGGCCCCATGATCGCGGCCTTGCCTGCAAAACCCGGCATGTGGCAGCTCTGACAAGTCACATTGTTAAGGCTGTAGGTGCTCTCCTGCCATTCGTCATAGGTGCGCTCCACCGCCACGCTGCTGAAGGGGTGCGTGACGTTGTGGCAGGTGCCGCAAAAGTCCGAGCGCGTGTGCAGAGCGGAATACACGGTGTCGTGATAAGGCGAAACGGCATCCCTGCGCGGGCCGAACTTGGTTGGTTTGCCGTTTGCTCGCGGACTCAGGACATAGGCGCCGTTATCGAGGCCTGTGCGGGCACTGATGTTGTGGCAGGTCTCGCAATCGACCCCGGGCATCGGATGATTCTTCTCGCTGTCTTCAATCGAGGAGCGGTTGACTTGCGAAGTGATCTGCCCGGTCGTGAGACCGATCGGGGTATGGCAGCCGGTGCAGAAGTTATCGACCTTGCCCTCGGTGGCCGCACTCGCACGCTTGAGCAAGGCCCGATAGATGGGTTCATCCCAGGCCTGGGACATCATCGACGAGCGCCATTGCTTGTAGATCTGCGTATGGCAAGCGCCACAGACCTGGGCATTGTCGAAGTCCTTCACATTCAAGACCAGGTTGCCGGTGGTATTGGCCCGATGCGGAAAGAACGGCATCCCGCCAATCACATGCATGAGCCTGGAACGTGCCGGCTCCAGCCACTTCTCATTGCTTTGATTGTCATTGCCCTGAGGTCCGTCGGCCGCCACCAGCATGGCCGTCAGCAGGCAAACCAGCAAACACAACAGACGGCGCAGCAGCACTACCTTGGAGTGGTTCATAACGACTTCCCCTGGACAGTTGCAGAGGATGACTGCAGCACTTCCATTGAGTCGCCAGGGGTGTTTCGTGATGCAACCCGACGGTTATATCAATCACTCAATGGGGGGTACTTACAGCTCCACGGCATCCCGACACCTTTAATGAACGGGATACCCTCGCTCAGCAATTACCCTGCCATCGATGTAACAATACTTGTCGGCATACCTGAACGCCCCGCAAACATTGCTCGGAATTTGAAATTCCCGAGCTGATGGAGACGCGAATCCTGCTGGGAATCCGCGCCCATTAGCGGGGGAATTCACTCCGCAATCGGGGGGATACAGACCAGGGGCCAGTCCTGCGGTACAACCGCCGCACAACATCCGATAATCGTATTACCCTCCGAAGTTAATGAGCCGCTCTGATCCGTTACTTGGGCCGCCGACTCTCTATCGCTGCAACCTGCTGCACTTATGCACCTGATTGCAGAATAGGAAAGGGTTTCTGCGCGCAGTGCACCTCGCAACTCCGGGGCCACTCACTTTACTCGATACGACTTACTCTCTTTCCTTGGTCGACCGAATAAGACTGCCCCGTAACTTCACAATGGCCTTCTGCATCTGCACGAAGTCGTCGGGATCAAGACCGGTTTGCGGAAAGCCGTCTTCGGTGAGGCCTTCGCGCAGTTTTCGCCCCTCTTTGGTGAGACTGATCCGCACCTGGCGTTCGTCTTCCGGGTCGCGCTGGCGCAGCAGATAACCCATCGCTTCCAGCTTCTTCAGGATCGGCGTGAGGGTATTGGACTCGAGAAACAGCTTTTCGCCGAGGCTGCCAACGGTCTGGTTGTCTTCCTCCCACAGCGCAACCAGGGTGATGTATTGCGTATAGGTCAGGCCGAGCCGTTCGAGCATCGGCTTGTAGGCCTTGCCGAAAGCCAGGTTGGTGGAATAGACCGCAAAACACAGGAACTCGGAGAGTTTGAGATCCAGGGCGGATGTCTTGTCGGTGTTTTTCATGGACGTTCTCTTGGCTCAATCTGGCGAGGCTGAAACTATACGTCGTACGCGATGGTATCGGTAGTGCGTATAAACACCGACGGCCGGCTCACCAGGAAGATCCCCGGTGAGTCGGCCGTGCAGTGAGTTATGCGGTCAGGACGTTGATGTCGACATCAATGTTGCCGCGTGTGGCCTTGGAGTAAGGGCAGATTGCATCGGCGTTGTGCGCCAACTCGGTCGCCACCCCTTGGTCCAGCCCCGGCACCCGCAAGGTCAGTCGGGCCTGCAGGAAGTAAGCCGCGCCGGTCTGGCCCAGGTCCACTTCGATGTCGACGGCCGTATCTGTCGGCAGTGTCACCTTCATCTGTTGGGCGGCCAGCCCCACCGCTGCGATGTAGCAGGCCGACCAGGCTCCGGCGAACAGTTGCTCGGCTTTCGGGTGTGGCTGGACGGCGGTGAGCACGTGTGCCGGTGTGTCGCTGCCGGGGGACGACAGCACGATGTCGAGGTTGCCGTTATGGCCGCGCGATGTATTGCCTGCGTTGTTATGAGTGGTGTGGGTTTTGCCGCTGGCCAGTACTTTTTCGATCTTGCTCATGATGATTCCCTCAGGGTTACAGTCATTTATGCTCTTATGCGCTTTAATCGCATGCGATATTAGTGATGCATCAACGCATCACGCCGTAATCACGTTCAGGGCAACGTCGATATTGCCGCGTGTGGCTTTGGAGTAAGGGCAGATGGAATCGGCAATGTGCGCCAGTTCGGTCGCGACATCGTGTGCCAGCCCTGGCACTCGCAGGGTCAGTCGGGCCTGAAGGAAATAGGCCGGACCAGTCTGGCCCAGGTCCACTTCGATGTCGACGGACATATCCCCCGGCAACACGATATTGCGTTCCTGGGCCACCAGCCCCACTGCCGCGGTGTAACAGGCAGACCAGGCCCCGGCAAACAGTTGCTCGGCTTTCGGGTGCGGCTGTGTGGCGGTAAAGACGTGGGCCGGCTGGGCAGAACCCGGTGACGACAGTTCGATATCGAGGCTGCCGTTGTGGCCACCGACACCGCTGTAAGTGGTGTGGGTTTTGCCGGTTGCCAGTACTTTTTCGATCTTGCTCATGGGCACTTCCTCAGGATTTAATGTTTCGTGCGATTGTATCGCATGCGATACGTGTGACATTTAAAAAGACAACGTTCATCAATTGGCGTGTGCAAGGATCCAATTGTTGCCGTTTTGACCATGGGAAGCGTGAGCGGTCGAGATGAACTTTGTGCGGCGGCCTCCGGTGTTCATGGCTGAGTCTCCAAACGGCAAGGGTTGTTGTTACTTCTTATCGCTATCGATTAGATCGTATGCGATGAATTAATATTCAACCAAAGCCCCAATGATGTCAAAGCCTATTTTATGCCTTGGCGATGAGCGGTAGACGCGAGATCAACCTCGCTCCCCTCCCCCTTGTCGAAAAGGATGATGGGCTTCTCACCGTCCGGCCCTGCTGGGACCTCTGGTTACGCGTTTCGGATCGCTCTCACGCATGACGATCAACTCGTTGGCGCTGAAATGAAATGGACGTATTTCACTCGAAAAAAAAACCGGCCAATCGAGCCGGTTTTCTTTGACTTGCTGATACCTGCACGCACAAAAAACCCCCTCACATGGAGGGGGTCTGATGTTTGAACGGTTCAGACGGTTTCACCCGTCTTTCCCTGGATTTTCGTCAGCTCAGCGCAGCGCAGGAATACCCGCAAACAGCCACGAAGTCTCTTGAACCGGAGTTGCTTCGTTGCGCTTACGCGCCCACTGGGTCAGCGCCACCATCATCGCAAAGCCGAGCACGATCAACACCGGATAGGCCATCAGCAACTCGGTGAGCGAATACTTCCAGGCCAGCGGTCGACCGACACCGAGCATGGCGGCATACAACCAGGACACGCCCGACAGTGCGCCAGAGAACAGGGCAAACATTCGCACATTGATCTGGAGATCAAGCAGCGAACCGGCCTTCAGCATTGCCGGCAATACATAGCGGTGCAACAACATGCCGTTGAACGTCAGCAGCAATACAATAATAACTTTGGCTTGAAGTTTCGGATTGGCAAAATAGGTCATGCCTTTTTCAAGGTAATCAATACCTATAATCGCAGCTCCGGTGACCCACAAGAATATCAACGCATTGGCAACAGACTTCTGAAGACTGGCCATATGTTCATTATCGTGCCCCGACGACACGCGACCTTTCAACAAATCCTTGACCATGGCGGCATCGCTGGCAAACACCAGGCCGATAGCTACGCAGCAAGCCAACAGGTGAACGTAAACAACGCCTAAACGCAAAAACTCCATGGATTCTTTCTGGCCGATCAGGCCGATCATTGTATTAATATCCAAGACTACATCTCCACTTATAGCAGCAGTGCAAATTGACCATGCCCCAGGCAGGCGAATTATTGATTCGCACCTGCAAGGTCAAGTTGGCAAAGATTGAAGCAACTAAATAATTTGGTATTACAAGAGAGAGCGACTCGCCCAGCGAGTCAGTGATGACGGCATACTATCACTCCAGGTCTCAGGTAAAAAAAATCCCCATGCGCATTCCATTCAATGCAGATGAGGTATACGTCCATTTTTCTAGTGAGTGCAGCGGGACCCTAAGGATCCGCCTGCTGGAAAATCAGAGCCCAGCATATCCCGATCGTTCATTTTTTGAGCAAAAACATCGACAAACGGTACTGTTTCCAGCACTTGGGGACACCTGCCTCTTTGGCCGAAACCCGCGTCGCCACGCTGATGAATCGTTTCAGCCAGCATGCCGAAAAAAAAACAGCCATTGCGCTGAACTTTTGTCGCCAGACCCGACCAACGGCGAAAATTGCTTACCACGAAGGCCTGCGAAAAATTTCGAAAATGGGCCCGCTGGACTCTTTCGACCAGGCTGTCGGCAAGTTCTCCATCGCCTATGCCAATCAAAATGTGAAAGATCATGCCGCGCTGATAGCCGCGGAAAAATCAGGGCGGATCAATGCACTCAGGGAATAAGAGTAATGAACCCCTCCATGGCCCCGCGAGCAGCAGAGCCATGGCTCGAACGGATCAGCCGCGAATGAACTTCAGCAGATCCTGATTGACCACATCGGCGTGCGTCGTGCACATCCCGTGCGGGTACTTCTCGTACACCTTCAGGGATCCATTTTTCAGCAGCTTGCTCGACAGCAGCGCAGAGTCGGCAATGGGAACGATCTGGTCGTCATCACCGTGCATGACCAAAGCAGGTACGGTGATCGCCCGCAGGTCATCCGTGAAGTCGGTTTCAGAGAAGGCCTTGATGCACTCATAGTGGGCATTTGCCGCGCCGGCCATGCCTTGCCGCCACCAGTTCTGGATCATGCCCGGTGAAACAGCGGCACCCGGGCGGTTGAAGCCGTAGAACGGGCCACTGGCAACATCCAGATAAAACTGAGACCGGTTGGCCGCCAGTTGCTTGCGCATGCCATCGAACACCTCGATTGGAAGACCGCCCGGGTTTGCCGGGCTCTTGACCATGACCGGCGGTACCGCACCAATCAAAATCAGTTTGGCCACGCGTTTGTGCAACTGACCATGCCGGGCGACATAGCGCGTCGCCTCCCCGCCGCCGGTCGAGTGGCCGATATGCACGGCGTTGCGCAGGTTCAGTTGCTGTACCAACGCGGCGACGTCTGCAGCGTAGTGGTCCATGTCGTGGCCATCGCTTACCTGAGACGAGCGGCCGTGGCCGCGCCGATCGTGTGCAATGACGCGATAGCCCTGGCCAACGAAGAACAGCGCCTGGCTGTCCCAATCGTCACCGCTGAGCGGCCACCCATGGTGGAACACGATGGGCTGGGCGTTCTTCGGGCCCCAGTCCTTGTAGAAGATTTCAACGCCATCTTGGGTCGTCACTTTGCTCATGGTCATGTTTCCGCTATGGGTGTCAGGAGAGTTGAAGGACGCGAGTGCAAGGCCGGGTGCCGTGGACAAGGCAACGAGGGCTGTGGCACTCAGGCCGAGCACCAGAAAATCCCGCCGGTCCGGGCTGACAAGCCCTGAATTTTCGCTATCGCTCATGGGTGACTCCGCGTCAGTCAGTGACACGGGAGCCGCAAGGACTCCCCTGTCTGGTCAGGAAATGGGGCATGCCCAAGGTCAGCGCCCTTCCAGCTTTTTCACGACCTCATCGGTCGTCATCAGGCCGTTGGCGATGTAGCGGAAGTTAACCAGCGCGCTACCGTATCCGTCGCCATCTGGCAGCTTCGGGCCGGCGACGGCGTCACGTACGACAACCACCTCGAAACCGCGCTCCAGAAACTCGCGAAGGTGCGATTCGACGCACAGGTTGGACGCCATGCCGGCCAGGATGATTTTGTCGACCCGCTGCTTGCGCAGCTGCAGCATCAGGTCGTTGCTTTGCGGGCCATACAACTTGTGCGGTGAGGCGACGAGGGTCTTGCCGTCTTCGATGAAGGGTTTGAACTCCTTCATGAAATCGGCACCCGAATTGCGGAATCCATCCAGCGTCAGGGCGCCCTTGCGGTCGAACATTCCCAGCTTGTGCTGGACAGTCTCCGCTGGCGCTTCGAACTCCCACTGATGATCGTGGGGATAGTAGTAGTGCGGCGAGATCGCTACGGTCGCTACGGCCTGCTTGAACGCCGTGAACAGCCGGGTCAGATTCGGCACCAGATTCTGCTCGGTAACGCTCTGGCCGAAGATTGACCAGCCCGCACCCTCCGGGCTCATGAAGTCTATCTGCGGGTCGATCACGACCAGTGCGGTTCGACTGGCATCCCATTGAAAGGTAGACGCCGGCAGCGCGGGCTTGGCTGGATCGGCGTAAGGGTTCTCGGCGGCGAAGCCGATGCCGGGCGCCATCAGGATTGCCCCCAGCAAGGTGGCGCAGGAGAGGAGTCTGGCGGGATGAATTCGGTTGAAGGTCATGTTGCACGTCCGCAGTGTGGGGGTGGTGCATTCACGGTACGGCGAGAAGGCGGCACGAAATGGACATATATCCCTGGATTTCGGCCGACTAGGCCAGGCACCTTGCATGAGACGGCTGGGTTCAATGCCCCCGTGACCTTCCCGACAGCAAGCGCGTACCATGGCCCCATTCAGACTGTGGATGTTCCGTGCATGCAGCGTCACATATGTTTCCTGGTCTATCCGGGCTTCGTATTGCTCGATCTGAGTGGCCCGCTCGAAGCCTTCTCCAACGCCAATCGTGCGCGCCCTTCTGGCTATCGATTCACAGTCGCTTCGCTTGAAGGCGGATTGATCGGCGCTTCGAGCGGACTGCAGGTCGCGACCGAAGCCTTGCAGGTTGTCGACCAACTCGACACGCTGATCATCGTCGGTGCACCCACCGCTCCGATCGATGACAGGATGCTGCCGATGGCAGCGGCGATACGACAGATGTCCCCGCGCTCTCGCCGCACTGCCAGCGTCTGCACCGGCGCCTTCCTGCTGGCCGAGAGCGGCCTGCTCGACGGTCGTGTCGCGACCACGCACTGGAACTACGCGCCGCAATTGCAGGCACGCTATCCGGCACTGCGCGTGGACGGAGATCGAATCTGGACCGAAGACGGGAATGTCTGGACGTCCGCCGGTATGTCGGCTGGCATCGACATGGCCCTGGCGATGATCGAGCAGGACCTGGGCAAGGAGGTGTCACGCTCCGTCGCGCGCATGCTGGTTGTCTACTATCGGCGACCCGGTGGCCAGTATCAGTTTTCTTCTCTGCTGGATTTCGACCCTGGCTCGGATCGGATCCGCACGGTGCTGAGCCATGTGCGCGATCACCTGCGTGATGATCTGTCAGTCGAACGCCTGGCAGACGTTGCACATATGAGCGTGCGCCAGTTTGGCCGCGTGTTCGCGGCATCGGTCGGGGTGACGCCGGCGAAAGCTATCGAGCGCCTGCGTATCGAGTCGGCGCGGCCAATGGTCGAGGACGGGCACCAGACTTTCGAAGAGATCGCCAGGTGCTTCGGATTCGGCGATGCCGACCACATGCTTCGCAGCTTCGTGCGAGTCGTGGGGCGCACGCCACAGGAACTGCGCCGCAGCGCCCGCCAGGCCAAAGACAATGGTGGGTCCGGAAAAAAAACGGATCAATCGTCCACGTAAGCGAAGACTCGGTGATCCAGCGGGCCAGGAGCTGCTGTTTCGCCCGATCAGCAGTCGCTCTCACGGCCCGCCTTCACGCAATCACTCGCGCATACACCGATCTGTCGACGTTCCCACCGGATAGAATCACCCCCACCCTTCTTCCCGACATGGCTTCGCGCTCCGCGATGAGCGCGGCCAGCGCCGCCGCACCGGCCCCTTCGACGAGGTTGTGGGTATCGGTGTAATACACACGCATGGCCTCGGCGATCTGGTCATCGCTGACCGATACGATCCGCGCTGCACCTGCCGCGTAGACGGCAAAGGCTTCAGGAATTGGCTTACGTACGGCAAGGCCGTCGGCGAAGGTGTTGGCCGAGGCCGTTTCGCGTGTTGCGCCAGCATCAAACGATAACTTTGCGGCCAGGGCCTCACTGGAAACCACGCCAACCACCTGTGTTTGCAGACCCAGCGCATCGCGGGCGGCGATCACCCCGCAAATCCCCGATCCACAGCCAATAGGTACATAAACGGTATCCAGGTCCGGCGCTGCATTGAACAGCTCCAGCGCATAAGTGGCGACGCCTTTGACCAGTTCAGTGTGAAATGGCGGGACAAGGAACAGGTCATGCGCGCGCGCAAGGCGGGCAGCCTCCTCACGGGCATCATCGAAATCGCGGCCATACTCGACCACTTCAGCGCCAAAGCCGCGCATGGCGTTGTTCTTTTCTACCGAGTTACCTTGCGGCACGACGATCAACGCCCGCAAACCCAGTGTGCCAGCCGCCAGTGCCAGGCTCTGGCCATGGTTGCCGCGGGTAGCGCTGACAATACCCTTCGCGCCCGGGTGCTCGCGTTTGAGCCAGTGCATGAAGGTGATACCACCACGTACCTTGAAGGCACCGGTAGGCGTGTGATTTTCGTGCTTGACCCACACCGTGCAACCCAACCGCTGAGCCAGCAAAGGCCAAGGGTACTGGGCGGTGGCCGGCATGACCCGGTAAACGCTGCGAGCGGCCTGTTCGATATCGTCGCGAGTCAGTCTGTGCATGAGTTGTCCCCCTGAGATTTTGCCCAGTCTGAACACGGGCGCAGTGTTCCGGCTTTCAGAAAACTGACCTGACTTTTGCCCCCACTCTTCACTACTATGGTGTCCATGAGTCATCGAAATCGCCTGCCGCCACCACTCCTGTCCGAACCGGTCCATCGTATCGAGGCCGGACCCTGGGCGATCGAATTACTCCCCGGCTGCGCCTACGCGACCCGATATGTCGCGCCCCAGGCGGGAATCGGCTTCGCCTTCGACAGCCAGCGAGGTCTGCACGCTATCGGCAGTGACCGAATACGCCCCTTCGATGCCGTGCCCAACGGCCTGGCGTTTGTCCCCGCCGGCTGTGACGTGCTGTCCGAATCACCCCAGGGCGGTGAATACCTGCGGGTGATGCGCACCGACGGTATGGCGTTGGTGGGGGATCGTGCCTTCAACAATCGTATCGATCGGCAGGCCTCTGCCCTCGCACGGAGAATGCGCGCCGCGCTGTTGCTGGCCTCTGTGGAGGACGATTGGGAAGCGTGGGCACTCGCATTGTCCGAGCGGGCGACGGGTAGCGAAGCGGTGTCGACAGCACCCCATGGCTCGATAACCGGCAACCGGATGCGCTTGCTCGATGAGTTCATTGATGCAGGCCTCGATGGCCCGTTGAGCGTACCGGCGATGGCGGGGTTGCTTGGATTGTCCGAAGGATATTTCATGCGGGCATTCAAAAACGCTACCGGCAAAAGCCCGCACAGTTACCTGATCGACCGACGCCTCGCCAGGGCTCGTGCCTTGATGCGCGATTCGACTGCCACGCTGACGGAGATCGCCTACGCCTGCGGTTTCAATTCCCAGGCGCACATGGCGACCACCTTCAAGCAACGCCTTGGGGTGAGTCCGGCGCAGTTGCGCCAGTGTGCGAGGTTCAGTTAGCCCCAGGTTACTTTTAAGTTTGCAATGGGCCGATTTCTGCCTGCCTTTCCCGACAGGCAGAAATCGGCCGCGAGTGGCCGGTGGTCGTTGCATTTCGATTGTCGCCGGCGTTTGGCTAAGCTTAATAAATCAGGGCGAACTGAAACCTGGGTGATTGCGGCCATCAACGGATCTGGATTGGCATCAAGACGGTACTCCCAAAGGAGACGACTATGTATGCGGTTATAAGAACCTACCTGGGTACTGGAGCAAAGCAGCTTTTCGAGCTTCTGGAAGAGCGCAAAGTCGACGTCGAAGCGACCCTGCGGACAGTGCCTGGCCTGGTAAGCTACACACTGCTGAATACCGGTGATGGTGGTACGTCGATCACTGTTTGCACGGACAAGGCCGGCAGTGATGCGAGCATGAAAGTCGCGCGTGACTGGATTCAGAAAAACACCTCGAATATCCACGCGAACCCGCCGATCGTAACGGAAGGTCCGGTCATTGTGCAGATCAACTAACGACCGATCCGCAGGGTGGTGAGTGCTATACTTTTTTTCAGATTGCATGAAGTGTGCAACGTTCCCAAGGGTACAAATACCGAGTGCTGCCGGACAGAGGAGGTCTACAGCAAACACGAGATGGGAGGTGTGGCATGAACCGACACTATTACATCAGTGACAATCTCAACGATCTTGAAAACGTTGAATATGAATTGGAAGCCAGCGGCATCAATTCCGAACAGATTCATGTACTCAGTGAAAATGTTGCTGATGTAGAAGAACATCACCTCCACGAGGTCAACTCGTTAATGGAACAGGATGCTGTTCACTCTGGTGAGATTGGGGCGGTGGTCGGTGTGCCACTCGCGGCACTGGTGCTGGGTGGCGCCTATTGGATGGGTTGGACCGAGTCCGCCGCAGGCTGGATGCCTTTTATCTTCCTTGCCATTGTTGTATTGGGCTTCTGCATCTGGGAAGGCGGCTTTTTTGGGTTCCAGGTGCCGAACACACACTTCCGCAATTTCAAGCAGGTGGTAAAAGAAGGCAAACATATCTTCTTCGTGGATGTTGAACCGGATCAAGAATCGGTACTGGACCAGGTAATCAAACAGCATCCAAAACTGAAGATCGCTGGCACGGGAGCAGCAGCCCCCCACTGGACAGTGGCTTGGCAGCACAAATGGCATCAGTTCAAGCGAGTGATATCGGGTTAGTGCCTGGAGACTCAAGGCCATCCGAAAGCTGCTTACTGGCCAAAGAAAATGCCCCTGCTGAGGAAAATATAGTCTGCCTCGGTGGCCATCAGCCCGATGAGTACCAGTAAACACAAAGGCGGGACCAGTATGGCGTAGACCAACGCCAGGCGCTCCCAGGCCATATGCATGAAGATGGAGACAATCAAACCTGCCTTCAACAACATGAAAGTGATAATCAGGGACCACCGAAGGTAGCCATGGAAGTGGAAATAGTCGACAAGGTACGACAGCGTGCTGAGGACGAATAACAGCCCCCAGATTTTAAGATACAAACTGATTGGATGTTGCTGACCCTGAGCATGTGCCATCACCCGTGCTCCTCTACCATAAATAGAAGAAAGCAAAAATAAATACCCACACCAAATCCACGAAGTGCCAGTAAAGCCCGGCTATCTCGACGTTCTGATAGTTTCCGGAGCGCTCATAATCTCCGCGCCATACTTTCAGCGCCACAATGCTGAGGTAGAGGGCGCCGATTGACACATGCAGTCCGTGAAAACCGGTAATCATGAAAAAGCTGGCGCCAAATTGCGCCGCCCCCATGGGGTTCCCCCAGGGACGCACCCCTTCTGCGATGAGCTTGGTCCATTCAAATGCCTGCATGCCGACGAATGTCACACCCAAGGCAGCGGTGGCCAGCATCAGGGCCGTGGTTTTCGCGCGATTACGGCGATAGGCGAAATTGACGGCCATGGCCATGGTGCCGCTGCTACTGATCAGCACAAAGGTCATGATGGCGATCAGAATAAGCGGGATTTCCCTGCCGCCGATCGTCAATGCGAACACTTCACTGGGGTTCGGCCAGGCGCTGGTGATGGTCATGCGTACCGACATGTAGCCGGTCAGGAAACAGGTGAATATAAACGTATCGCTGAGCAGGAATATCCACATCATCGCCTTGCCCCAAGGCACCTGCTTGAAGGCCTCTTTATCCGAGGACCAGTCGCTGGCGATGCCCTGCCATCCCGGTGCAGGCGGCGAACCTGGTGGATTGGATGTACTGGATTCGACTTGGGCTTGTGGGTGCAATGCCATGGCTGTTCACCTCAGGCCGCAGAATCTGGCGATGGCTTCATAGGTTTGCGGCGTGCTGGCCAGCAGCGCGAATAGCACGAACCAAAGGCCCAGCAAGTAATGCCAATAGATGGCACAGAGCTCTACGCTGGCGCCAAGTTGCGCCAGTGGCACATGACGCAGAAATCTGGCGACGATCCAGCACCAGGCGATCAGCCCGCCCAGCAGGTGGAGCCCATGCAGGCCGGTCAACAGGTAGAAGAAACTGTTGGCCGGATTGCTGGCGACAAAGTAGCCCCAGGCGACAAACTGCTGCCAGACCCAGAGTTGCCCCGCCAGAAAGGCAATGGCAAAGACACCCGCCAATGCAAAACCAATGACAGTTGCGCCCAGCCGAGCCTTTCGGGCGGCCATACGCGAGCACTGCAGTGCGATGCAACTCAATACCAGAAAAGCCGAATTCAGCCATAGCGGCCGGAGATTGCCTAACGGCGCCAAAGGCTCTGTCAGGGGTAGCCAGTCGGCCATTTGAGAACGGGCAATAAAGGCGATCAGGAAGAGGAAGAATAACGAACTCACCACCACCAGAAACAAGCGCAGGCCTACCCTTGCAGTTTGCCTTCTATCGGCATCCTCGGCGGCGTGAATACCCTCAGGGTCGCGACTCCAGCTGCCACCGGGATCAGCGCCGTCGGCGTTTCTCAATAGCAGCCTGTTCATGTCTTGATGTCCGCCTTGGTTCCGGCACTGAGTTGCCGCATCTGCTCCAGTTCCTCGGCAGAGACCGTTTGCGGCACGAAATCCTGCTCTATCCCCGGCACACTGTAGTCATAGGCCCAGCGATGCACGACCGGCAATTTCTCTCCCCAGTTACCGTGTTTCGGCGGGGTGTCCGGCGTTTGCCATTCCAGGCTGGCCGCGCCCCAGGGATTACTGCCTGCGGGTTTGCCCTTGAATGTACTCCAGGCCAGGTTGAACACGAACAGCAGTTGGGAAACGCCGACGGTCAATGCGACCACCGTAATGAAGGCATTCAAGTCTTGCGCGGACTGCGGGATGAACGCGTAGTTTTCATAGGCGTAGTAGCGACGTGGCATGCCCTGGAAACCCAGGTAGTGCATGGGGAAGAAGATGGCGTAGGTGCCCAGGAAGGTAATCCAGAAATGCAGCTTGCCCAGGGTGTCGTTCCACATGCGCCCGGTGACTTTCGGGAACCAGTGATAAATGCCGCCGAACACCACCAGGACCGGGGCGACCCCCATGACCATATGAAAATGGGCCACGACGAAATAGGTGTCCGAGAGCGGTATATCCACGATCACATTGCCGAGAAACAACCCGGTCAGGCCGCCGACCAGGAAGGTGACGATAAAGGCCAGGGCAAACAGCATCGGCACAGTCAGATGGATGTCGCCCCGCCACAGGGTCAGCACCCAGTTGTAGACTTTCAGCGCGGTCGGCACTGCGATGACCAAGGTGGTGACGGCGAAGAAAAAGCCAAAGTACGGGTTCATTCCACTGACATACATATGGTGCGCCCAGACCACGAAGCTGAGTACGCCAATCGCAATAATGGCCCACACCATCATTCGGTAACCGAAGATATTTTTACGCGCATGCGTACTGATCAAGTCAGAGACCAGACCAAACGCAGGGAGAGCAACGATGTAGACCTCCGGGTGGCCGAAGAACCAGAACAGGTGCTGGAACAATATCGGGCTGCCACCCTGGTGATCGAGCTGCTGCCCCAACGAGATCATCGCCGGCATGAAGAAGCTGGTGCCCAACAGCTTGTCGAACAGCATCATGACCGCACTGACAAACAACGCCGGGAAAGCCAGCAAGGCCATGATCGAGGCCATGAAGATGCCCCATACCGAGAGCGGCATGCGAAACAATGTCATGCCGTGCGTGCGCGCCTGCAACACCGTGGTGACGTAGTTCAACCCGCCCATGGTGGCCGCGACAATGAAAATCGCCAGTGAGACGAGCATCAGGACAATGCCCCACTCGACCCCAGGTGTCCCCTGAGTAATGGACTGTGGCGGATAGAGCGTCCAGCCGGAACCTGTGGGGCCGCCAGGGACAAAAAAACTGCTGAGCAACACCAGTACCGCCACCAGGTAAAACCAGTAGCTGAGCATGTTGACGTAGGGGAAGACCATGTCGCGGGCGCCCACCATCAACGGGATCAGATAGTTGCCGAAGCCCCCCAGAAACAAGGCCGTCAGCAAGTAAATGACCATGATCATGCCGTGCATGGTCATCGCCTGATAGTAAGCACTGGCGTCCATGAACGCCAAACTACCGGGGAAGCCTATCTGCATGCGCATCAAGCCGGACAACACCACGGCGATAAGACCCACGAATAAAGCCGTCAAGGAATATTGAATGGCTATGACCTTGTGGTCCTGACTCCAGATATATTTGGTCAGGAAGCTTTTAGGCTCGTGCAGTGCCTCTGTTTCGGCTTGCTCCGCATAGGCCATCACGTCATCCTCCTGCCGAAGTTTCAGTGTATTCCTGGCTGTTTTACGGCTACTTCCCTGGCTCCGCCTTGTTTGTATCAGCGTCAGCATTCGCTTTGGATTTGATAAAAGCGATCAGTGCATTCAGCTCCTCGTCACTCGGAGCCAAGGCCGGCATGACGGCTGCATAGCCCTTGACGATTTTGGCATTGGGATGAAGAACCGAATCTTTGATATAGCCCTCATCGACCTTTACGCTCGTATCGTCGGCAAGGGTTTGTGTCTTGCCATACAGGCCCTGCCAGCTGGGGCCAACGCCCTTGTTGCCATCGACACTGTGGCAGGCCAGACAGCCAAGCGATCCGGCCAGTCGCTGTCCCTGCGCCACCAGGTCTTCACCCGGGTTCGACGCTTCACCAGTCGAAGGTTCATCGTCTTGCCGCGCAGCACCCAGTGATTTGATCAGGGCGATGACGGCACCCAGTTCATCGTCCTTGAGAGTATAGGCCACCATGACCGGCGGATAGCCCTGTACCAGTCGGGCCTTCGGATCGAGAATCGACTCTTTCAGGTAGGCCTCGTCGACCAGCACACTGGTGCCATCGGCAAGCTGTTCAGTGCGGCCGTACAAATCCTTCCATCCCGGGCCGAGACTGGTACTGCCATCCTGGCTATGGCAGGCCTTGCAGCCGTACTGTTCGACCAACTGGCGGCCTTTTTCCAGCACGTTGTCTCGACCGGGTTTGGCAGCTGTGGTCAGTGTCTGCGCAAAAGTAGGCTGGCCTTTTAGCCATTGATCGAAGACGCCCTGCTCTTCCACGATCATATGGCCGCGCATGTTGTAATGACCTACACCACAGAATTCAGCGCAAAGGACTTCGTATTTTCCGGTTTTTGTCGGCGTAAACCAAAAGTACGACACCATCCCTGGCACCATATCCATCTTGCTGCGAATTTGCGGTACATAGAAATCGTGCAGAACATCTTTAGCGCGCAACAAGACTTTCACCGGCCGATCGAGCGGAAGGCGAACTTCATTATTCATTACAAGCACATCGTCCTGCCCGGCAGGATCCTTGGGATCAACACCGAGGGGATTGGCGGAATCAACAAGCTTGATATCCGACTTGCCCAACTTCCCGTCCTGGCCGGGAAAACGAAAGGCCCACTGCCACTGCTGGGCGACCACTTCAAGTTCGTAGGCATCTTTCGGCACGCGGATGAAATCGTTGTAGACAACCAGGCCTGGCGCCAACATCCCGGCAATACCTACCGAAGTAATGATAATCAACCATAATTCCAGCTTTTTATTTTCTGGCTGGTAGGCCGCCCTGGACCCTTCCTTGTGACGATAGCGCATCACCGCTACCGCCATGAATACCGTGATGGCAATGAAAAATATTCCGCTGATGATCAGGGTGATGAACAGGGTGGTGTCTATGGACCCCCAGTTGGATGCTGCCGGTGTCGCCTGCCAAGGCGCTAGTATGTGGAATAGCACGGATGCAATAACGATTAGTATCAAGATAATTGCTATTGCCATTTCCTCTTCATCCTATTCCTGTTGTTCATTGGTTATGCAAAAGCATCGCCACTGACGTCCAAGCAGGGCCGACAAATACCACCCATCCGGGCGGCAAAGTCAGTAAGAAGTATAGAGCCATCGGCTTGTACCGCGAGGTCGGCAAGCGAGGCCCGGCGGCCAGCTATACTGAATTTCTGATGACGGACGGCAGAGATCGACCAAAAACCGCCCCAATAGTCGAACCCTGCCTTGGTGTAGTCATCAAACATAAGTGATGGCATTGAGCAGGAACGATAGTTACAGAGTCCAGCAATCCACATGGGAGGTTTCGTCATGAGTGCCCTGACGATCGAAGGCTGGTGCAAAACCAGCGGCGCCCAAAAATCCACCCCGATGGGGGAAGTCCATTTCTACGTCGACGGACCTCTCCATGTCCGTCTGGAGGAGGCCGAAGAGCGCTTGCAGAAGTCCCACGAGCCTGAAGCCATGGTCGATGTCGATATGGACTCGATGGATTTGATCATGCCCGAGGGATACGCCCCGTTGTCCGACTGTCAAATGCGTGTCTATTTACACGACGAACGCGGTCAGTTTCATCTGGTCGGGCACCGTGCGAGCGATGGCAGCTTGATCTATACCAATGCGGTGTTGATTGATCAGTTGCTTGAGTAGCAACTACGCGATTGCCGGTATCGGTCTTTCTCCGTGGGGTGCCCCAACATGTGGGGAACCTCACTTTTTTTGGGCGGGAAATGGCAGTGCCTTGACCTGGTTTGTAAACCCGGCCAGGTGCTTTTTTATGGCCGACCAGCTTGTATCCCCCCGATTTTCCCATGGGATCTGGAAAAAAAGACGAAAAAATCGGCGCGGCCCTCATCTGCCTCTCAACTCGCCGCAAAGCCAGTAATGGTGCTGGCTGCGCTATCCAGGCAGGCAATAATCGACTAGCCATTTCACTGCCGTCGGTCAGAACAATTGATCAAAAAATGAACGCATTCGGGGTTTTTCGTTCAGAATACGCCACAGGTGACACGGGCTCGGCCCCTCACCTGACCCCAGAAGCGGAAGTTAAACCTCCTATGCACCCAGTGCGATTGAGGTTTTTTGTTACCTGAAAATGGACATGATCGAATGACTAAAAGTTCATTCGCGAAACCCGCTATTGTCTTGGCAGCGTAACGCCGCAAGATTAATTAATACAAATTTCTGGATCCTCATTGCAATCAGCAACGGCAAATTCCAACTAAGCCGTACTGAGGGCCATGTTGATTCACCCTTATAACCAAGAGGTAACCATGGAACTTAGTATGCTTTCTTCGTCCACCGTGGAATATGTGCGTTTGGGCGTTGTATATTTTCATCTTATCGCCTGCTGCGTTGCAATCGGGCTGGTCTTGACCAGTGACATTGCAATGGTCAAGCAACTCCTGAAGGGGGATGCGTCAGGTCACCACGATGACGCGCACATGCAAAGCCTTCAAAAAACCGTATCGCTTGCACTTGTAGCGCTTTGGATTACGGGCATTGGTATTATCGGGATCGATTATGCCGGCAAGGGGATGGAGTATTTCCTCAATCCCAAACTGCAAGCCAAGATCGGCATCGTTGTGCTGTTGACCTTTAACGGCTTCCTGTTGCATAGCGCTGTATTGCCGGCGCTGAAAAAAGCCGGTTCGTTACTCAAACTTTCCTTCAACCTGCGCATGCTGGCGCTGTTCTCCGGCGCCCTCTCTGGCGTGTCGTGGTTCTATGCCGCCATGCTCGGTGTTGGTCGTCCGCTGGCCTGGAAGTACTCGCTGGTGGAGTTGCTGGCAGCCTATCCGGTTCTCATCGTCGGTGGATTCGCGATGATGGTACTGCTCACTGCCTGGGCAAAAAACAAAGACACCGAAGCGCGCATGGAGCGAGGCACCTGGTCACCAGGAAACGCCGCCCTGGCTGGATGGTGAAGCCAGGTTGAACAAGGAAGTTCAGCTTCAGTAAATGAATTCCGCTTTTAGCTGTTAACAGAATCTCACTTGAGGATACCCAAATGAAATCCATGAAAGTTCTCTTCGTAGTCGCCACCCTGACCGCCTCTTCTCTGGCCATGGCCACCGGTGGTGGTGATAAGACCTTCGCACGCATGGAGTCGGCCCGGAAAGTCTCGGTGGAAACCTACCAGGTTGCACAGAAACAGAAGACTGAAGCCGCTGTCGCTGAAAGCAAAGCCAAGGCGACCGATCGCGCCAAAAGCTGATCTGTGTCGCGCCTCCCCAGGCCGAAATGTGCGGTCTTAAGCCTCGAATGCAGCACTCAAGGTGCTGCATTTGCCGTTTTAACCGAAATCCCGTTTACACAAAATCCAGTGTATTGAATCCACAGTCGTAAGCAGCCTTTCGCGAAGGGCTGCTTTGGGTTGTGCCTCTCCATTCTGTTCACTGAATAGCGCTGGATTCTCTGGTATTTCTGCCCCGCCATTACCGCCCAGCACCGGGCTTCTGCTTCCGCTCCTTTCACACCTTCGTAACACTCACCAAGCACAATGCGATCAGCCAAATGGATTTGGCCCATCTACAGAGAACCCGGCCTGATGCCGGGATTTTTCGTTTTATAGCCCTCCCGGCACTTCTCATGGATGGCCTTGATATCCCCCTCGTAATTCGTCGATGAGCTTGTTGATCGCCTGGTCGCCATCGACCGGGGCAATCGGAATGCCTGTAACCAGTGGATCCACTCGTTCAGATACTGAATCGAACACCTGAACCCGCAAGTACCCGACCGGATCCACCCGAAATGTACAGGTAACCGAAAAGAAAGCTGATTCGATGATTTTGAAACTTGCTGTTACAAGTGTTAATACATATCATTAATATTCAAATCCAGGACGCAAGGAGTGCATTGTCCATATAAAAAAGGTCAACATAATGCTGAAAATGCTCCTCGTGTACGTTCATCTGCTCGCCACCTGTATTGCCCTGGGCAGGGTATTGCTGGCCGATCACAAGCTTTGGAGTTGGCGCAAGGAAGCGCTGGATCAGGCGAAGCTTGAGTATCTGGAAGAAACCAGGAAAATTGCCACCCTCGCGTTACTGGCCCTTTGGGGCAGTGGTCTGCTGTTGGTACTTCAGGGGTATCTCCTCGAGGGTACCGCGTACTTGCTCAACCAGAAGCTCTGGGCCAAGGTGGCGGTTGTCGCGCTGCTGACTCTGAACGGCGGTCTGTTGCATCGTGTCGGCTTCCCGTTGTTGCAAAAAGCCCCCTTCGTCTTGTTGCCGGGTTCCGACCGCGGTCGCCTTGCACTCTTGGGGGCGTTCTCCATGAGTGGCTGGCTATTCGCCGCCTTCCTGGGGGTCGCTCGAGCCTGGAATCATGTAATGCCATGCTTGCATGTGATGGGCGTTTTCACGGCATTCGCGTTGCTGGCTTGTGCCGTGGCGCTTGTGGTCGCCAGCACGGCGAGCACGATGCGCGGTGAAGAGCCTACGGTTTCATAGTGGGTGAAGCACAACTCGAGCGTGGATAGCATGAAACCTCCCTCGGCGCAGGAGCCAGCCAAGACATTCATGCTTGAAGTCGTGAATAGACTCAGTACTGACACCTAATCGCCACATGCAGACCACCTGGCTGATTGATAGACCTTTCAGCCAACGCTCGGAAGCTCGTCGTATTGTTCCCCGGCAGCCATTTCTGACTGCTCTAGCCGGTCGAGTTTAGCTGGAATCAGTGAACTGAAGCCGCTGCCAGCGAGGCTGCGGCTGTTCAAATGCTGAGTGGAGCGCCTGACCGGCGGAGTTCCCCTGCCGGCCGACGATAGTGAAATATCAATGATCCGCAGTAGTCATGGAGATAGGCATCTATCGCTTGCCCTTCATGCAGACTACGGAAAGATAAGCTCCCCAAAGAACACCACACAGGGCAAGTATCAGCTCCGGATTGAAAATGTTCTGATCGACCGGTGCCACCAGGATTTCGCTATAAAGGCACAATGCGCCCGCGATCAACGCAATAAAGTAGCCGGTCCGGGTTCTAGTCCGGCGCAGCAACAGAACCTTTTTCAGACCCTCGTCTTTCCATTCTTGAAGGGGCATGAGTTGGATCTCCTCCAGCAGCACCACACCCCACAGCAACGCACACAACCAATAACCTATCATCATGATGTCCTCCAGTTAGAACATTGGTTCAATATGAATGCAGCGCGCACTCCGCGCTCAACTTACGAATATCGATTCCAGAGTCTTTTCTGACTCGAGCAATTTGCTCTCATGCATATCCATATCCTGAAGCAGACGAGAAGATTCAAGCGGCTGCCATGAACGGGGAGTCCGAGCGGAGCACGCCCGGTCTCGTCGGCGGCGGCGAAGTCATACTCCCGGTGGTGTCCCATGCGCGTTTGCACAGATGGAACAGAACTATCAAGGTTGAGGCCAGCACGATTTCTGTCGCAAGCAGCTGATTCGAGTCCAACTCCACGCGTGGCCACCATGCATAGAGGATGAACCGTGCGGCATCCGGCGTGGCAAACGTTATGGCCACTGCCAGCAAGATGATGACGCCATGTGACATGACGTGCCGCAGCACGGCTAGAAAGTCGTGTTCTTTGCTGATTGGTTCCATGGGGTACTGCTCCCATTGGGGAATGATTGCCAGCAGGAAAAATCTTCTGGTAACAGGAACTTGGCTAAACGCTCCAACATGCGTCGCATGATGGCAAGTTCATGGTTCTTGTCGTAGAAGGCGTAGGCCCCCGCTTTTGTGAAGTACTTCCAATGTGTCGGATCGGCACAATCGCTGAGCACTATGATTTTTGTCAGCGGATACTCGGATGCGATCACACGCAATACTTCCATGCCATTACCGTCGCTGAGGTTGACGTCCAGCAAGACGACATCGGGTGGTTCACGCCGGATGGCGGCGATGGCGGTCGATGCGCGGTGGAACGCCCCGGCAAGTGACAGGCCCGCGATCTGCGGTGACACCGTGCGCCGCAGCGCCGGCACGGCGTTCGAATCCTCAACGACAAACAGGCGCAAAGGGCCTGAATCTCTTGTGGGCGTCAGTGCAGTCAATGGTTCTGTGTTGGTGACCTGCATGATTTCACCTCACTTTTTTAACATGGCTGTACAAGACGTTGACGAAGACAACTCCATTGAACGGACGAAAATTTCCCGAGAGGTAAATATGCTTGATTGGAACGGCCCCCACTATCGACGTTAGCAGGACTTCTTTGTGGCGATATCGGCCTAGAGCTTGTAGTGATTCCACTACAAGCAGGCTGGATCGGGCGACGCTTCGGCGAAGCTGGGCATGTGCCGCAGAGAGTGGAGGATGCCGAGAACGATTGAGTGGCTCGGCTGCCTCGGATGGCAGGGTGTTCTAAGTCAACAGGCCGTTTTCGAGGGCATAGCGGGCCAGTTTCGCGTTGCTGTCCATCCCTGTTTTTTCCAGGATGCGTGCCCGGTACGTCGTGACGGTACTCGGGCTCAAGTGCAATATCTCAGCGATGCGGACAATTCTCTCGCCTGAAGCAAGGAGCTTTAGTACTTCAAGCTCCCGGTCGGATAGCGCTTCGTGGGGTGCCCCGTCGCCTCTGCCGATAGCGTTGACCAGTTTTTCTGCCAGCTCAGGACTGACGTGCTTGCCGCCTGAGGCCACCTTGCGAACTGCCGTAACCAGGGTGGCTGCGGAAATATCCTTGGTGAGGTATCCCGCTGCGCCGTGCTTGATTGCGCGTAACGCATAGGCCTCGACCGAATGCATGCTCAACATCAGAACGGCGAGCTTGGGCTTCTCTGCACGCATGAGCTTGAGGAGTTGCAGGCCGGTCTTGTCGGGCAGCTGAATATCGACCAGCGCCACGTCGAAATCCTGCTCCCGGACCAGGAGCATTGCGTCTTGTGCCGTCGCGGCTTCACCCGTTACGTCGATCTCGCCGGCAGTCTCCAGCATGCGTCGCACGCCATTACGCACGATGCTGTGATCATCCACCAGCAAGACTCTGATTTTGTGGTCAATCATCTGTATTTTCCATTCGGCAGTAGCCAGCAAGCCATGGAATCTGCTGCAGAGCTTGACGTTAGCAGGCGCAGAGCACACTTGCACTTTTGCCTCAGGCGTTAGAGCCCACTTCTCCGGACCGCGGATGCTGTCGCTTGGAACGGCCTGTTCCCGGGCAATTTCCCCAGGATCCGGGGCATTGCGCCAACCTTGCTAATATTTCACAAGCCAACGCTCAGCTATCAGCATGGTCAATACTGCAATGCCGGCTCCTGCATGACGCCTTGCGCGTGGCATCCATCTTGACTGGACATAGACATGGCCACAGTGACGACACCGATCGAAGTTCTCGACATGAAGACGTTGCTGACAGCGCTGAAGGCGTTGCGCAATGGTGACTTCACCACGCGTATGCCGGAAGACTGGACCGGCATGCCGGGCAAGATCGCCGACACGCTCAACGAGATCATCGACATGGCGGCCGACACCGCCACCGAATTCGAACGCGTGGCGCGATTGATCGGCAAGCAGGGCAAGGTCGATGAGCGTATCCAATTGCCGATGATGAAAGGCTCATGGCAAAAGATCGTCAACTCGAGCAATGCGCTGACCAGCGACCTCATCAGCCCGATGAGCGAGATGATTCGTGTTATCGGTTCGGTTGCCGAGGGTAATCTGAGCCAGCAGGTACCACCGGTACTCGACGGCCTGAAACTGCGGGGCCAGTTCCTCAAATCCGCCAGGATCGTGAACACCATGGTGACGCGACTGGGCTCCTTCGCTTCCGAGGTGACCCGCGTGGCGCGCGAAGTCGGCACTGAAGGGATTCTCGGTGGGCAGGCCAATGTCAAAGGGGTGTCCGGCACCTGGAAAGACCTGACCGACTCCGTCAACGACATGGCCGCCAACCTGACCACCCAGATGCGCAACATCGCTTACGTGACGACCGCGGTGGCCAAAGGCGATCTGGGCAAGACGATTACCGTCGAAGTCAGGGGTGAGATTCTCGAGCTGAAAAACACCATCAACACGATGGTCGGCCAGCTCTCGAGCTTCGCTGCGGAGGTGACCCGCGTGGCGCTGGAAGTCGGTACCGAAGGCAAGTTGGGCGGTCAGGCGGAAGTGCGCGGTGTATCAGGCACCTGGCGCGACCTGACCGAATCGGTCAACGGCATGGCGGCGAACCTGACCACCCAGGTGCGCAACCTCGCACAGGTGACGACGGCGGTGGCCAAAGGCGACCTCGGCAAGAAAATTACCGTTGAAGCCAAGGGCGAGATTCTCGAACTGAAAAACACCATCAACACGATGGTCGACCAGCTCTCCAGCTTCGCCTCGGAGGTGACCCGCGTCGCGCTGGAAGTCGGTACCGAAGGCAAGTTGGGCGGACAGGCCGAAGTGACCGGCGTGTCCGGTACCTGGAAGGACTTGACCAATTCGGTCAACGGCATGGCGGCCAACCTGACCACCCAGGTGCGCAACATTGCCGACGTGACGACGGCGGTGGCCAACGGCGACCTGTCACGCAAGATCACAGCCGAAGCGAAAGGTGAAATTCTCCAACTCAAGGAAACCATCAACACAATGGTGGACCAGCTCTCGACCTTTGCCGACGAAGTGACGCGCATGGCTCGCGAAGTGGGGACTGACGGCAAGCTCGGTGGCCAGGCCAGGGTGACGGGTGTCGGTGGAACCTGGAAAGACTTGACCGACTCGGTCAACAGCATGGCGGCCAACCTGACCAATCAGGTTCGCAACATCGCCGATGTGACGACGGCGGTAGCCAAAGGCGACCTGGGGCGCAAGATTACCGTGGAAGCCAAGGGCGAAATCATGGAGCTGAAGAACACCATCAACACCATGGTGGACCAGCTCAATAGCTTTGCCGCCGAAGTGACGCGGGTGGCGCGCGAAGTCGGCACCGAAGGCAAGCTTGGGGGACAGGCACAGGTGCAAGGCGTGTCCGGCACCTGGAGGGATTTGACCGAAAACGTGAACTTCATGGCGGCCAACCTGACCAGCCAGGTGCGAGGCATCGCCAAAGTGGTGACCGCAGTCGCCAACGGCGACATGAAGAAGAAACTGTCACTGGAAGCCAAGGGCGAGATCGCCGAACTGGCCGACACCATCAACGGTATGACCGATACGCTGGCGCTGTTCTCCGATCAGGTGACCTCGGTGGCGCGTGAAGTGGGGGTCGAGGGCAAGCTGGGCGGCCAGGCCAACGTGCCGGGTGCTGCCGGCACCTGGCGCGATCTGACCGATAACGTGAACGGTCTGGCGGCCAACCTGACCAATCAGGTGCGCGCAATTGCCGACGTGGCGACTGCCGTGACCAAGGGCGATCTGACTCGTTACGTGGAGGTGGAAGCCAAGGGTGAAGTGGCGGAATTGAAGGACAACGTCAACGAGATGATCCGCAACCTGCGCGAAACCACGCGGCAAAACGCGGAGCAGGACTGGCTCAAGAGCAATCTCGCGAAATTCAACCGTCTGCTGCAGGGCCAGCGCGATCTGGCGGCAGTCTCCAAGATGGTGCTGTCTGAACTGGCTCCGCTGATCAACGCCCAGCACGGTGTGTTCTACATGATGAACGAGAGCCCGCCCGATCCTGCAAAACTCAAACTGCTGTCCGCTTATGCGTACAAGGGCAACATCAATGTGAACGATGAGTGGCGGCTCGGCGAGGGCCTGGTCGGGCAATGCGCCTACGAGAAGCGGCGCATCCTGCTGACCGATGTACCCGCCAATTACGTCGCGATTTCATCGGGACTGGGTGCGGCCGCCCCGCTGAATATCATCGTGTTGCCAATCCTGTTCGAGAACAAGGTCAAGGCCGTCGTCGAAATGGCTTCGTTCACGCGCTACAGCATCATTCATCAAACTTTCCTTGATCAGCTTGCTGAATCGATTGGTATCGTGCTCAACACGATCGAAGCCAATATGCGTACCGAAGAACTGCTCAAGCAGTCGCAATCGCTGGCGCAGGAGCTGCAAAGGCAACAAGAGGAATTGAGACAGACCAACGAGGAACTGGGGGACAAGGCTGGACTGCTGGCGGAGCAGAAAGCCGAAGTCGAGCGCAAGAACCGTGAAGTCGAAATCACCAAGCTGTCGCTGGAGGAGAAGGCGGAGCAGCTGATGCTGACCTCCAAGTACAAGTCCGAATTCCTCTCCAGTATGTCCCATGAGCTCAGAACGCCATTGAACAGCTTGCTGATTCTGGCTCAGCAGCTCAGTGACAACGCGCAACACAATCTCACTCCTCGGCAGGTCGAATATGCCAAGACCATCCGTAGCGCGGGCAAAGACCTGCTGGAGTTGATCGACGAGATTCTCTATCTGTCCAAGATCGAGTCGGGTACGGTCACTCTGGATCTGAATGAAACGCTGTTCGCCGATCTGCACGACCAGATCGAACGCACCTTCCGGCCGGTCGCCGAAAACCGAGGCCTCGACTTCACGATTGAACTGGCCCCTACCCTGCCCCCCGTTATCTGGACCGACGAAAAGCGCCTGCTGCAGGTGGTCAAGAACCTGCTGTCCAACGCCTTCAAGTTCACTGAGCAAGGCAGCGTCAAGATCAGTATCGCGCCCGTTGTGTCCGGGTGGAGCGTGGATAACAGCGAACTCAATCGTGCCGATGCGGTGGTCGCCTTCGTGGTCACCGACACCGGCATTGGCGTATCTGCCGGCAAGCAGAAGCTGATCTTCGAAGCGTTCCAGCAAGCAGATACCGGAACCTCACGAAAATACGGCGGCACCGGCCTCGGCCTGTCGATCAGCCGCGAGCTCGCACACCGGCTGGGCGGTGAGCTGCGGCTGATCCCCGGTGAGATCGGCAATGGCAGTACTTTCGCGCTGTACGTGCCCTTGCGTACACCGGATGCCCAGCGTCAGACGCTAGACGAATCAGTGACAGAGGCAGTAACTGGCCAAGTCAGGCGCGACCTCATGTCAAGCCCGACTGCACAGATACTGGACGACCGCGAGTCTGTCCAACCCGGGGACCTAGTGCTGCTGATGCTCGAGGGCGACGCCCGATTCGCCAGCATTCTGCTCGAGGCCGCGCACCAGAAGGGGTTCAGGGCGATCGTCACGACCCGTGGCGCGGATGCACTGGAGCTTGTCGAGCGCTTCAAACCCGCCGCGATCACGCTAGACCCGGGCCTGACGGACATCGATGGCTGGTCGCTGCTCGAGCAGTTGAAGCGCAATTTCGCCACGCGTCACATCCCGGTCCAGATCATCTCGATCGCTGACGACCACACACGCGGGCTGCGCTATGGCGCTTTCGACTATCTGCTCAAGCCGGTCACAGCCGACGAGATTCAAAATGCGCTGGTCGGCATCGTCGCATTCGCTCGGCGCAAGACCAGGAATCTGCTGCTCATCGACGGCAACGAAGGGAGCCGCGCCCGCATCCTCGATCTACTCGGCAACACCGACGTGAAGATCGAAACGACCGCCAGCGGCGCTGACGCCTTGATGAAACTGGCAAAGAAACGCTACGACTGCATGGCAATCAATCTCGAACTGCCCGACGCATCCGGCATCGGGTTTCTCGAGGCGTTGCAGCAAGACCACGCTCTGCGTGAATTGCCGATCGTCGTCTATGGTGCGCAGACACTGACCAAGCCGGAACACGAGCGTTTCAGGACACTGCTCGGCAAGGGCGTCATCAAGGCCGTTCAGTCCCCCGAGCGCATACTCGACGAAACCGCGCTGTTTCTACACCGCGTCGTCGCCAGGCTGCCGCAGACCCAGCGCAGGATGCTGGAAAAACTCTATGAGGGTTCGGACAGTCTTGAGGGTAAAAAGGCCCTGGTGGTTGACGATGACGTGCGCAATATTTTTGCCCTGGCCAGCGTGCTCGAGTGCAACAAAATGCTGGTGGCCACGGCCGAAAACGGCCGAACCGCCATAGAACTGCTGCAGCAGCAGCCCGATACCGACATCGTGCTGATGGACATCATGATGCCCGAGATGGATGGCTTTGAAACCATGCGCCAGATCCGTACATTCAAAAGATTTGAAGCCCTGCCCATGATCGCGCTGACGGCCAAGGCGATGATGGGTGACCGTGAAAAGTGCATCGAGGCAGGAGCATCGGACTATGTCAGCAAGCCAGTGGATACCGACCAGCTGCTGTCACTGATGCGCAAATGGCTCTATCGATGACGCTGTACCGCGCTCATTGCGGCCAGCGCAAACCGAAGTGGCATAAATATGCAGGAACCTCCGGTATTCAATGAGAGAGCCCAGGTGCGGCACCCGCTCCCGCCTGATGGCGTGCCAGCATCCGTGTTGCTGGTGGATGACAATCCCGCCAAGCTTACGGCGCTCGCCGCGGTGATTGCCGACATGGGCCTCGATATTGCCACGGCGACTTCCGGGCGCGAGGCGCTGCGCCTGCTATTGCAGCGCGACTTCGCCGTCATTCTGCTCGACGTGAAAATGCCAGTGATGGACGGTTTTGAAACCGCTGCACTGATTCACGGCCGCCCGAAGTCGGCCCACACGCCCATTATCTTCGTCACAGCTGAGGCCGACACGGATTCCGAGCGTTTCCGCGGTTATACGTCCGGCGCGGTGGATTACATCTTCTCGCCGATTGTGGCCGAGGTTCTTCGCGCCAAGATCCGGGTGTTTGTCGACCTGTTCTACCTGCAGCGCAAACTGACGATGCAGGCCGAAGAATTGCTGCAATCGAAGCTGCAGTTGCGTGAACTGGCCTCCTATCAGGAGCACATCAAGGAAGAAGAGCGAAAGCGGATCGCACGCGACATCCATGACGAGCTGGGACAGAGTCTGCTGGCGTTGCGAATCGATGTGTCCATGCTGCAGGCGCGCACCAGTACCCTGCACCCCAAGCTCAACGAAAAGGCCAGCGATGCTCTGAATCAACTCGATACAGCCATCCGCAGTGTGCGCAGTATCATCAATGACCTTCGGCCACCCGTACTCGATCTGGGATTGCAGGCAGCGATCGAGTGGCAACTTGAAGAGTTCCGCCAGCGCAGCGCGATCGATTGCACGATGTCGGCGAAAGACGAAAATTTCCGTTGCGATCTGAATGAAAAATCCGCCACGACCCTGTTCCGCATCGTGCAGGAATCGCTGTCGAATATTGCCCGGCACGCGCAAGCGACACAGGTGCATATCCAACTCTCCAGGGAGGGTCGCCGGCTCTACCTGCTGATCAAGGACAATGGCGTAGGCATGACGGATCGCAAAAAATTGAACTCGTTCGGGTTGGTGGGAATGAAGGAACGTATCAGCATGCTGGGTGGGGAATTCACGATCGACAGCGCACCGGACAAAGGAACGAAATTAACGATATCGTTGCCACTCGACTGACCCGGATGGCACTGATTCACCAGCGTGAAAATCCGTCATGACATGTCATGACCTCCCTCAAAAAACGGACTTTGCCCAACAAATACGGGGTTTAAAGGACGAATGGTCGAGAGGCGTCAAGCGCGGGGAATTGCCGGGAGTTTGCAGCCACTACAGGCTTTTCAGAAAGGCACGTTCGTCGCGGTGAAGTGAACTTCACTTTCTCAACGTGTCACATTAGGTCCTTGTCAAGCGAACTACAGAAGAGGTACAGCCTTATGAGCATGGCCACAATTGTCAGTGCGGTGATTTCCAGTCTCGCACCCAGTGTCTTCGACCAGAACAGCCTGCAAGAACCCGGCGCGCATGTCTCAGCCGTCGAATACCACTACGGGATGGACATCGATGTGAAGCGGGTACTGCAGCGCACCGATACATCCGACAAGACCGGCGTGGTGCCGGTGACCCTGGTCTACGAAGACAGCGAGGGCGAGGTTCACAAGATCCGTTTCCTCGAATGGGGTGGAAGCCCCGCCGACCCTACCAGCATTGCCTGATCCGTCTCGTCGATCGGGTTCCGGGCCTCGCCGGCCACCAGAAGCGGAAGTTAAACCTCCTATGCACCCAGTGCGATTGAGGTTTTTTGTTACCTGAAAATGGACATGTTCGAATGAATAAAAGTTCATTCGCGAAACTCACTATTATCTTGGTGGCGTAATGTCGCAAGATTAATTGATAACAATTGCTGGATCTAAATGGCAGTCAGCAACGGTAAATTCCAATCAAGCCGTGCCGAGAGCCAAGTTGATTCACTATTGAGGCCAGGAGGTCACCATGGAACTTAGTATGTTTTCTTCGTCCACCGTGGAATATGTGCGTTTGGGCGTTGTATATTTTCATCTTATCGCCTGCTGCGTTGCAATCGGGCTGGTCTTGACCAGTGACATTGCAATGGTCAAGCAACTCCTGAAGGGGGATGCGTCAGGTCACCACGATGACGCGCACATGCAAAGCCTTCAAAAAACCGTATCGCTTGCACTTGTAGCGCTTTGGATTACGGGCATTGGTATTATCGGGATCGATTATGCCGGCAAGGGGATGGAGTATTTCCTCAATCCCAAACTGCAAGCCAAGATCGGCATCGTTGTGCTGTTGACCTTTAACGGCTTCCTGTTGCATAGCGCTGTATTGCCGGCGCTGAAAAAAGCCGGTTCGTTACTCAAACTTTCCTTCAACCTGCGCATGCTGGCGCTGTTCTCCGGCGCCCTCTCTGGCGTGTCGTGGTTCTATGCCGCCATGCTCGGTGTTGGTCGTCCGCTGGCCTGGAAGTACTCGCTGGTGGAGTTGCTGGCAGCCTATCCGGTTCTCATCGTCGGTGGATTCGCGATGATGGTACTGCTCACTGCCTGGGCAAAAAACAAAGACACCGAAGCGCGCATGGAGCGAGGCACCTGGTCACCAGGAAACGCCGCCCTGGCTGGATGGTGAAGCCAGGTTGAACAAGGAAGTTCAGCTTCAGTAAATGAATTCCGCTTTTAGCTGTTAACAGAATCTCACTTGAGGATACCCAAATGAAATCCATGAAAGTTCTCTTCGTAGTCGCCACCCTGACCGCCTCTTCTCTGGCCATGGCCACCGGTGGTGGTGATAAGACCTTCGCACGCATGGAGTCGGCCCGGAAAGTCTCGGTGGAAACCTACCAGGTTGCACAGAAACAGAAGACTGAAGCCGCTGTCGCTGAAAGCAAAGCCAAGGCGACCGATCGCGCCAAAAGCTGATCTGTGTCGCGCCTCCCCAGGCCGACAGAAATGTGCGGTCTCAAGCCTCGAATGCAGCACTCAAGGTGCTGCATTTGCCGTTTTAACCGAAATCCCGTTTACACAAAATCCTGTGCTCCGGGATAACCAGGCGCCCTTGGACCCACGCTTATGCCAGCCTCGCACATCCGCCCCTCACCCGCGCCACTGCTCAAACCTGGAGAGACGGTGGTCTTGTTCGACGGTGTCTGCAAGCTGTGCAATGGCTGGGTGAGGTTGTTGATTCGCCATGACCGCCAGCGGAGCCTGCGGTTGGCGGCGGTTCAGTCACCCGAGGGGCAGGCTCTGCTCGCGTGGGCAGGTTTGCCCATGGATCAATTCGACACCATGGCGGTGATCCGCGACCGGCACTACTGGACGCGTTCGGATGCATTTTTCGAAATCATCGCCCGGTTTCCCGCACGCTGGCGCCCCGTGAACCTGTTGCGCATTTTCCCTCGCAAGCTTCGAGATTGGGCATACGACCGCATTGCACTTAATCGTTATCGGCTCTTCGGGAAATACGACACCTGCCTGTTGCCGGATCCTGATCATGAACTGCGCTTTTTGAAAGCGCCCCAAACAAACGCCCGACAATGCCGGACGCCTGTTCTTCAGGTCTGTACTCAGAAGCGATAGTTGGTGCTCAGCTCCAGCGTCCGTGGGGCACCGGGCGTGATCAGATCCACCGAACCATGCGCCGAAGCGTAGTAGTCCTTGTTGAAGACATTGCGCAGACGCAGGGCCATGTCCCATTTCGGCAGGTTGTACAGCAGCGCGGCGTCCACTGTCGTGTAAGCCGGCATGACCACATTGTTATCCAGCGCGGTATAGCGATCATCGACATAGTTGGCCCCCATGCCCACACGCCAGGTTTGCGTCAGCGAACGCACCAACCACAGGTTGGCACTGTGGCGCGGCGTCAAGGTGGGTACCTGGCCTTCGTTGGCGACACCGTTGGTGAAGCTGTTGGACTTGGTGATCTCGGCATCCAGAAAGGCGTATCCGGCATAGACCTGCCATTTGTCACTCAACTGCCCGCTGGCGGTCAGCTCAAGGCCATCGGTGCGCTGCTCACCCGCAAGCACCAGTTTGGTCGGGTTCGCCGGATCGCTGGTTTTCATATTGGTGCGTTCCAGGCGGAACAGCGCCGCCGTCAACGCCAGGCGATTGTCGAGCAGGTCCCACTTGCCGCCGATCTCGAAGTTGGTGGTCTCCTCTGGTTCAAGATCCTGGTTCGTCGTACTCAGCGCGAACATCTCGGCGGAGGGTTGGTAGGAACGGCTCACCGAGACGTAATAGGACTGCACTTGATCAGGCTGGTAGACCAGACCGACTCGCGGGCTCCAGGTCGTATCGGTGCGGGACAGTTCGCTGTTCGTCAGGTCGTCGGCGTACTCCTGGTCAAACACGTCGTAACGCACACCCACCAGGGCCTTCCACTTTGGCGCCAGTTCGATCAGGTCCTGTACATAGAAGCCGGCGGTGTCCTGGGTATTGGTACCCTTGGCGGTTTGCCGGTTGGCCTGGAACGGCACGTCGACCAGGGCATCGCGGTACACCGGCACCCTGGCCACATTGGATTGGCTGAATACGGACTGGTCCTTCACCTGGCGCCCCAATTCCACACCATAGAGCAGGTTATGGTTCATCCCGGCGAGCACGGCGCGCTGGTTGAGTTCGGTCTGGTTGAACCAGCCGTCTTCCTTGCGCTGCACGTTGCCGCGGTTGAGTTTCACCAGCAGTTCACCATTGGGAGCAGTGACGAAACGTGTCGGGCTGGAGTCAGCGAGTGTGTTGTTGCGATCCAGGTCGTAGTGGTAGTAGCGACTGGTATTGCTCAGGCTGAAGTCGTCGTTGATCCGGTAATCGACACCCGCCGTGAACGAGAACACTTCGCTGCGGGTGTAGTCATCATCCGGGTCGGCGGCACCGAAGCGCTTGTCGCGGTCCACATCGACCGGACGGTCGCCTCGTGCCGGGATGCCGAAGTCGATCAGGCGCTTGTCATACAGATAGCTGGCGCCCAGGTTCAGTTCCAGATCATCCGAGAGTTTGAAGTAGGCCGAGGGCGCGATGGCCTTGCGGTCGATGTAGCCGTCATCCCGGAAAGTGTCGCTGTTCTCCAGCGCACCGGTCACACGAAAGGCTTTATCGCCTTGCTGCTGATCGGCCCAACCGGCATCGAACTGAGTGCGTTTTTTGCCCTCGCTGTCGACACTGACGCCGACCTCCTGCCTGGGGGCGAAGTTGGGTGTCTTGCTGATGCTGTTGATCAGCCCCCCCGAAGAGCCTCGGCCATAGAGCACCGCAGCCGGCCCCTTGATCACTTCCACCCGCTCGACGTTGGACAGATCCCGGAAGTACAGCGCATCGTCGCGAATACCGTCGATGTACATGTCGCCGATGGCACTGAAACCACGGATGGTGACCTGGTCGCGCTGGCCGTCACCATTGGACAGGCCGATACCGGGGACATTCTTCAGCACGTCTTCCATCGACTGAGCCCCCTGATCCTTGATGACGCTCTGGGGAACCACGTTGACGGTTTGCGGGATATCCCGTAGCGGGGCATCGATCTTCAGCGCGCTCCTGCTCTCGGTCGACATGTAGCTCTGCTCGCTGTACTCACTGTTCACAGCGGTTGCCGGCAGGGTTAGAGCAGACTCCGTTTCTGCCTGTAGATCAGGTACAACCAGAACGCCCAGCAACGACAGAGAGGCTGGGTAAATGCGCGATCGAGCCACCATGGACACCTTTGTATGAATTATCGCGCGAATAATAACGATTATCTTTTGTAAGTAAATACATATCATTCCTATTCAATTCATTGACGCCACTCAGAACGATCGTCTCAATTTGATTGATGGGCGACAGAAGCGCTCCGTCCGGACGTCACGCCTCGGGCCGTTACAGCTCAATATCCGACGCTCAGGGTAGGCGGCTACAGCCCACCCCCTCTCATGCCGATTGTCTGCGCCAGGTGCCGGGGGAAGTGCCGAACTGGCGTTTGAATGCGCGACTGAACGCGGCTTCGGAGTCGTGGCCAACGGCGACTCAACCAGGGCAGCAGGAGATCCATATGGACAGCGTCGTTACCCTACCCGGCTCAGCGTCAGGCAACACCGCCCGTTATGCGCAAATGGTCAGATCATCGAAGAGGACCGAATGGCAGATCGATCGCGATCTGCTCCAGGACCGCCGTTTCGACTTCTCGCGCAAATTCCTGCCCGACGGACTCTCGCAGCTCGACCGCCTGACCTTTCTCGAAGCAGCCGAGGCGCGCCTGCTCAGTCAGATCCAGGGTCGAACCTATGCGTATATCTTTGGCCTGGTCGAGCGTTTTATCAGTGCCAAGATGCTCGATCAGGGTCGGGCCCATGTATTTGACGATCAACTGGCTCTTGAAGCGCTGGTGCTTTTTTCCAACGACGAGATCAAGCACCAGGAACTGTTCCGGCGCATGGAAACGATGATGAGTTCGAAATTGCCAGCGGGATATCGTCAAGTTGCCGATCCAAACGAGGTGGCGCGCGCGGTACTCGCGACCAGCACCTGGTCGGTGCTGGCACTGACCTGCCATATCGAGCTATTTGTTCAGGCGCACTACGTGCAAAGCATCGCCCCGCGCGAAGAGCTGTGCCCGTTGTTCAAGGATGTCTTCAAATTCCACTGGAAGGATGAAAACCGGCACGTCGTACTCGATGAACTGGAGTGGCAGGACGAGCACGCTCGTCCTTATCGCTCGCGTGTGCCAGTCTCTGGTTCACGTAGCCCATGAGCAAACCAATGCGTTCGTGGCGGTTCGGTTTGCCTTCTTCAGCGTTCAGTTGGTGTGTTTTCTCGCACTCATTGTCATAGCCGCTTGTCATGGCATATGAATATGTGCCCGTTAGTCCTCAAAACGCCCCGTGCTGTCTCGATCGCGTTCGTAGTGTCGGGTGAGCGCAAACGCCGGCAACCAGGCCTCGCGCCGCACAGTCCAGCTCTCGTAGGTTGGCGTCAACTGGTCAGGGGCATCCAGGGATCCGAGGTTCACCTCGACTTCGTCTGCGCTGCGTGAGAACACCGACGAACCGCAGTGCGGACAGAAATGCCGCCCGGCGTAGTCACGGGTTTCGCCCTCGATCGTCACGGCATCCTGATGAAATATCGCGGACGCGTGGAACAGCGCCCCATGATGCTTGCGGCAGTCGAGACAGTGACAAACGCCAACCCGGAACGGGCGCCCCGACGCAACAAGGCGCACCTTGCCGCACAAACAACCGCCGGTGAATCGGTCCATGCGGTGTCTCCTCCAGGCCGTCCGAAACGGCGTATCAGCGTGGAAACAGGAGCGTCACGGCGGCGCGAAAGCCCCAGCCCTGCGGGCCGTCCTCCGGGCTGTCGAGCCAGTAGCGCGGGCCGGCCTGCACCGTCAGCGGTTGACCGCCGATCCTCAGCAGTTGGGTAATCGTCAGGTTGACCGGTACCGACCATTCGCGCGATTGCCAATTGTAGGTCGACTCGGTGTTTACCCCGTAGGTCGTGTACGTATGAGTGGTGTACGAGAGGAAGGGTTGCAGGAAGGTCTGGTTGACCTTTTCCTTGTCGTCCGGCGGGCTGTCGTCCAGGCCCCAGATATGGTTGGCCAGAATGCCTCGGGTCCAGCCATTGGACTGTTTCAACGCCACCGCCGTCGGGCCGAGGCCCCATTGCTCACTGCCGAGCAACTCGTCACTGCCGGTCGGTATCAATAACGCCGGGCCGCCACCGAGTATCCAGCCACTGTCCGTGGGCTTGGTCGGCGAGAAGAAAAAACTCTGGGTGATATCGCCGGTGCCGGATTTGTCCGCCGCGCCATTGGGGGCCAGGCCGTGCTGGTCGATGATCGGCAGAATGGTCCGGGAAATGAGGTTCCAGTCTTCGTTCAAGGCAAACGGCAGCACAGGCTGGATATTGGTGACGCTGTGCATGCCCTCCCCGGTCGGCCCCATCTTCTGGTCCCAGTTGTACTGCACGGGCAGGCTGTACATCGCCGCGACCGGGTTGAGGGCCTTCTTTGCCAACTCCGCCGAATCGTCGGCCTGAGCCATAGGGACGCAGCCCAACACAGCGACGAGTGTCGACGCGGTGCCCATCCATCCTTCTTTCCAATCCATGCTCACTCACCTGTAGACGCCAAAACCGGCGTTGCAAAGGGTTAGCGTAGGCAACTGTGATCGATGTGCAATTTTTCCTCACCGCGTGTTTAACAGTTTTTGAGAGTTATTGATTCGGATTATCCCGCCGCTACGGGCAGCATTCGGCCCGCATTGACCGGCGTGCAAGCACCTGCTTTGCGTAACCGACCGGCAAGTACCAGTGCCTGAATACAAGGCGCCCGGACCAATGCCCGGGGCCAGGTCGGAACCCGAATGACAACTTTCATCACTTGAGAACCAAACACATGGGCATGTCGAATAAATGGATTGCGGGTATTGCTTTGAGCTGTGTATTTCAGGTCGGCTGTGTCTCGAAAGTAGCGCAGCAAGAGCAATACTCGGGCTTCCTGGGCAATTACCAGGGCCTGGAGGAGCAAACTACGCCGAGTGAGCAGAAAGTATTGCGCTGGGTATCGCCAGGGTTCGATCCTCGCGCGTATTCCACGGTGGTGTTCAGGCAGATGGAACTGTATCCATCGCCGCAGCCGACCGCGCGCGTCAGCCTGAAGACCCTGCAAGACCTGCAATTGATGGCCAGCAACAGCGTCAAGACCGCCTTTGCCCGCCGCTATACGATCGTCCCTTATCCACAGCTGGCACCAACCGATTCGCGATCGCTGATCCTGCAAGCGGCAATCACTCACGTCAGCGCCAACAACGAAGGCATGCACTGGTATGAGGCTGTTCCAATCGGCGCCATTGTCGGGGCGACACAAGCCGCCACCGGGCATCGGGATCAGACCGCCGAGATGTACATCGAAGCCAACCTGATCGACGCCAAAACCGGTATGCCGGTCGCGAAGATCGTGCGCAAGGTATTCGGCGAAACCGTCAAGAATGCCGAACAGCCGATTGTTGCCAATGACTTCAAGGTTGCACTCAAAGGCATGACAGACGATATGCAGGCCCTCCTCCTCAAGCGTTGACGCTCAGGCAGACCCCATCGCAAGCAGACCGGCATGGGGTTTCAATGTGATACCCTGCCGCGTTTTCCCTCTGACAAACCGTTAGCCGTGCCAACGCCTGACGTGAGACTCAATGATGAAAATACCGGCCCATACCTTAGCGCTCGTTTCTATATTGCTGAGCACCAGCACCCTGGCGGCGACAGTGATTCCCCTCAAAGGTCAGACCTCCCAGACCATCCAGCAGGACACCAGTGCCTGCCAGTCCCAGGCCAACGCGCAGCATCCGGTGCAAAGCACCGTGCCCTCCGGTGGTCGGGTCAAGGGCGCCGCAACCGCCGCGGTTGCCGGTGCGACCGCGGCAGAAGTTCGGGGTCGCCAACATGAAAACGTCTATGACCAGATTGACGACGATACCAGGCAAGACTATCGCCAGAACAACGCACGCAGTGCCGCGGCTGCCGGCGCCATTGTGGGGGGCTCCAGGCAACGCCAGGAGCGCCGGCAGAATCTGAGTGCGAGCGAACAAAGCGTTACCGCCAACAACTCCGTCTACAGCAGTTGCCTGCAACAACGTGGTTACGATGTCTTGCCTTGATCGTAGGCGACGATGGCCTTAAGTGTTTGTGTCCCTGTCGTTTTACTCCGCTCAAAAAAAGCCCCGAGCCCTTCATGAAAGGACTCGGGGCAAAGCCGTAGAACGAGAGGTGAGGATCGTTTACGCCGCGACAAACAAACCATGAACGCGATGTGTGTCAACGCTCCTCGATATCCATTTAAATCGCTAACGCCCCTGGTTCAAAGCTAATAAGAATCAAAAATAATCTTCAACAAGCCAGGCGCACAAAAACACAATCATTGATTTGTATCCTGATAGTTCAGGCTGCAGTTGAAACCTGTCGCAACAGCGAAGTTAGTTCATTCAGGCGTGGCGGCGCGCAAACCCAACTGCCCGAGCTTGCAGTTTTCGGATAGCGCAGAAAATCCATTCCAAGCATTATTCACGGAGTCCAAATCAAAAACCGTGGGTCATCCAGCAATGCTTTTCCCTTGTTTGATTCAACTGATACCTCTGCCAGGCCGGGCTGTTTGCCACACGGCACGCCTCTGAAACGAGCCAGTCCGGCATTGTAAATGCGACACACAGTGCACCTTCCGCCTGGCCCTCCTCTTCGTTCACCTCCCAGACCAGAATGTACCGAGCCAAATCCGGCCCCTATACTCAGGCCAGTACCGCCTGAACGGAAGATTTCTATGAGCTACACCTTCAAGTTGAAAAATGGCGCCGTGGCGGTATTCGACCCGGACAGCGCCATGCTTTCCATTACAACACCCCATGGAGATGTACAGAATTCCACGCTAGGGAGAGCTGAGTCGCGTCTGTTGGACCTGCTGCTCATGGAGCCAGGTGTCACTAAAAGCCGCGATGAAATCATCGACTACACCTGGAATGACCGCGTGGTTGCCTCCGGCAGTTTGAACCAAACGGTTTTCTCACTACGCAATATTCTCAATGACAGTCGGGATCACGAGATCCTGATGACTGTTCCTCGACGCGGATATTGCTTCAACCGGCACTGTATCGTCGATGCACAAGCAGATGTACCAACACCCTCAGAGCAAACAGCGCAGCCACCCGCCCCTCTCCCTGGACAACTACCGCCACCTGATAGTGATGGACTGCTTGCACCCTCAGGTAAAACCAATAAATCCACGTGCATTACAAAACCCCAGTTGATCGCCTATATGGTTACGCTGGCAGTCGTTGCCTTTACCATTTTTCAATTCGACTTCGACGCGCCAAAAATTGAAATTTCCAGCGTCGACAAGAATGGACTGGTCATACACGCCGTGGGCGGCGATCTTGCCGAGGCTCAAGCGCTGATGGATCTGTCGGCCAAACAAACTGAACAACTACCGCCAAACCTGAAGGGTCAAGTCTGGATCAACCTGTATAAAGCCAATTATTCCGTATCGTGCATTCGCCCGGATCTAAGCACTGCAAATCTACAATTGAACAGCAGCGAAAGAGACCTCGCCTTGATGATCCGTCAATGTTTGGAAGTCACCCTATGAAGTTTGAAATTCCGCAAGCCGTTCACTGGCCGATCATCGCCTTGATCAATGCAGTCTGCATTTTCTCCCTTGTGTACTCCCCTTCGCACTACATGGAAAACACCAGTTATCAAACAAAAGCCCGACAATGGCTGGAAGATCTTGATCAACTGAACACCGAAGAGTACCTCACTATCGGGCATGGCCGACTCACTGGAACCACGCTGGAAAGCCTGAATGGAAAGATCCGCAATGCGACCATTTCAGCGAATATAATCGGCGAAAGCAAAACCCACGTCGAAATCAAAGTCAGCAACATCAAACTCAGCCAGGACAATGAACTTTTTGCCATTGAAAAGACCCCTGACCTGTTCTTCAGACGTCAATACGTCTTGCAAGAAGGCGCCATTCTAAACTACGAATTGATTCCGACGCCGGATAAAAACGCCGTGTGTTTTTATGTACATGAACTTGGCCGCTTGCGCTGCATGAACCATTAATCGGCCTCCCGAACTGACTCAACCCCCGCTTGGCACAGGTTCATCTCAAAGAGTTTTTCAAACAAAAATAACACTTATTGATTTGAATCAAACGTCTCTCCTGTCAAAAATCCCTCGCCGATAATCTTTGGAATCGAGCCTGCTTGATTCTCGTCCGGGACAATGCCCTTACAGGAGAATCAAGTGAAAACCCTGCATTTCCTGCGAACCCACAAATCGACGACTTTCGGATTCCTGGCGGTTTTATTTTTTTCTGCCATGCCACTTTATTCGCTGGCGCACGACGAGCACTCCGTCGAAAGCACGACCATTGAATATTATGAAATTGAAACAAGCCCGGATGATCGCCAGAAACTATCGCATCTGAAAATCCAAAGCGAGAATGAGTATCATGCGGACGAGCAGGACAGTGATTTCCCTCTCTCCACCCCACCACAAGGTGATACCGGCACGAGTTACGCCAGCTCGCTCATATTACTCTGACGCGTACGGTGTAACCCGGTGCAAACGGTGTTTTGACCATCCTGACGACCTCGTAAATATGAGTTATTGACTGTGGCAGGCACAATCGAAGTGAGATTATTTGCAGGCCAGGTCGTGGCAGAGATGCAGCTGACATTCTGCTCTGCCTGAATAAACCGTTAATAAGGAATCGTCTCGATGCTACTGAAAAACTTCGTCACCGTGTCGTTTGGTTTATTGCTTTCCCTCAAGGCCATGGCCGACGACAAGGGTGTCTACAGTGCCAAATTGATGAGTGTCGAAACCAACAAGAAGGTCCCAAGTGCAGTGAAAACCAGCTATCAGGTAAAATCCGGTTATCGTATTGACGACTTTTACTCCTTTACAGCCGCCGCCATCGACCCGATGAAACCCCAATCGCAGATTTTCAGTTCGAAAATTGACCCGCGCAACGTTCAACACATGGACGATTCACCGTTGGACAACAAGTACGCATTTTCGGCGGAGCTGGAACTGATCCGGGGACTCTGACAACCCGTTCAAAGCCAATGGCAATGGGGTCGATCTCACCGACCGACAGGACGCCGAATCGCGTACCTTCTCCATGACTGCCCGTCAGGCTTGACCCTAATCATTTAACAGATGAGCCTTCAACTTCATGAGTATCGCACCGCCCGACGAGATCTTTCATTTGTCTTCTGCCTTGCCGAGTCAACTGAATAGAACAATAGGCAAATGGCAAATGAGCCTTATTCCGACCGAGCAAGAGGCGCGCATTCGGCAACACAAGCTCTTTCACAGTCCGGAACTGCAGTGCAGCCGTCTTGAGTTCGACTCATCCGTCACCCTGGTCAGTTCTGTCCCTGCCGGGTTCGTGACATTCGCCATCTCGCAGCCCCCGATTGGACGCCCCGTCGTAAACAATCACCAACTACGGCCTGACGAAATCATCGTACTGCACAGCGATGAATCGGTGCATTACACCTGCGAACCTAATGAAATACTTTTCACCATCACCACAACACTGGAAAACTATGACCGGTGCCGCCAACATCACCCTGTCATAGATATACTTGCAAACAGAACACAACACAGCTTCCAGGCTGAAAACTTTCAATTCATACAATCTGCCATTCAAGCCATCAGTGCTTGCTGTGTCGACATCAACGACGCTGCTTCAGCACAACGCAGCGCAGCAGAGAGTTTAGCGATTGAAAGTGCGGTACTTGCTTCTCTATTGCAGTCATTGACGCCCGCTGGTGGCTTCAGACGCAAAGTCCCGACACGAAGAAAGGTGGCGATCGAAGCCATACAGTACATTCATGAAAACACAAAAAAAACGCTCTCTATAAAAACGCTCGTAAGGCAACTTGAAACCACCACTCGCACCCTGCATTTTGGCTTTATTGAAACGTTCGGGATGTCGCCAATCGCCTATATCAGAAACCTGAGACTCGCCAGCGCCCGTCGCGACCTGATCAATAAAACGTGGCCCACCGTGACAGAAACCGCGATGTTCTGGAACTTTCACCATCTGGGTCGTTTTTCCAAGGCGTATCAGATTGCTTACGGAGAGACTCCGTCAGAAACGGCCAGGCGCAACTCAGCCAAGCCCAGGTGCACGTCCTCATCCGTTTACAATCAGGTCGCTGGCGATAAGAGTTATCGTTAACCGGTGTTTATCAATGCCCTGCAAATGATGATTAATAATTTCCTTTGCTTGAACATAGGTACCCACCATTGCTTATTTGCCCACTCAAGGAGATAAGCATGCAACATCGAGTAAACACACTGCCACTCAAGCAGAAAATCGCCCTGTGCATTGCCGTCTATGCAAGCGGCATCTTGTTGGCCTGGGTCATTGACTGGTACTGAAGACGTTTAATCCGCGACTACAAGGTGCACAGTGAAATATTGATACCTCGGGGTTTTTCGATGATTGCCGTATATAAAGCGTTACTTGGAAGGCACGCAGTCACTGTATGCCTGATTGCTGCGACGGGCTGGGCCGCATGGTTCTGTGCTGGAGGACTGGCTGAGCAATTCATCGCACGGAAGTTGAATAACGTTTATGCCGATCTGCGTGCTGCTCAAGTGGAGCCTAATGCGCAGATCGACAAAGTACTGGAAACCCTCGGCGATCTTGATCGTTCGGGTCAGGAATGCTCCGTCGAGCAATACTTACAATTGGCCGACCTGGTCAAGAACCTGCGATTTGTTGATCAAGCGGCAATCCAGTTGCCCAACGGCAAGATCTGCTCCTCCTACGGACAAGAACTCCAGTCGATACTGGCCGGTAACGAGAAGCGCAAGTTCTCCGTTGGAAAGCGAAGCTATTGGGTCGATTCCGGTCACGCAGTTTCTGCGGACAGCGACTTTATCATTGTGTCGGAACAGTCAACCTACGTCTGGGTAAACAAGAAGATCCTGCTCGACAACTTGAAGTTTCCCGAGGACCTGCAACTGGACCTCATCGGTCCCGGCGGCGCAGTGCCTATTGCCTCCACTGGCCCCAAGCCGCTGAAGATGCAGAAGCCGTTCCACCTTGAAGAACTGGTTACCTCGGCAGACAAGGTCCTGATCGCCTTTGCGGGCAAACGAAATGAACTGATCGCCGTCATTTCTCTTCCGTTGAGTTACCTGACAAGTCTCAAATTCAAACTATTCATTGGCCTTGTGTGCGTGTTCGCAGCGCTGCTCTTGCTCGCAAGGTGTGCCCAACGGCATTACACCTCTATCGCCGTACGACTTCGCAATGCCCTGAAAGCCAACACGCTGGGTGTTCACTACCAGCCTATCGTTAACTTGACGACGGGCTATCTGGTTGGCGCCGAATCACTTTCTCACTGGAGCGACAACGGCACCCAGGTGCCTGCGGATGTTTTCATTCCGGTCGCGGAGAAGTCTGACTTGATCCGCAAACTTACGCGCTCGGTGATTCGACAAGTGGCGGAGGATTACAGCACCTACCTTTGGGCGTGCAAGGACTTCTACATTACGGTCAATCTTTGCGCCCAGGATATTCAGGACCCAACCCTTCCAGACTATGTGGCCGACCTGCTGGCAACCTACAACATGCCCGCGTCCGCCATGACGTTTGAAATCACCGAAAGGACCTTGCTCGATCAGAAGTCTGCCGCCCTGCAATTGCGACGGCTTCGTGCGTGTGGACATCGCATTGCCGTGGACGACTTCGGTATCGGCTATTCCAACCTCTCGCTTCTGGATTCGGTGCCTTTCGACATTCTGAAAATAGATCGCTCATTCATCGCAAACGACAAGATCGCTGCCGAGGATGCCTTGTGGCGACACATTGCCCGGTTGGCCAAGTCGCAAAGACTCAAGGTCGTGGCCGAAGGTGTCGAGAGTCAGCAGCAACTGCCGCACCTGGTTTCGGAGGGGGTTGTATTGGCACAAGGCTGGTTGTTCTGCAAAGCGCTGCCTGTTCAAGCGTTGGCAAGACGCTACTTTCAATGCCCGGCAAACATCCCGCCGTACGACTCAAAAATATCAATCAATGACTTCTATTAACCCCACACGGCCCCTCAAATGCTCGCCGAACCCTAACACCAGACAAACCTGTACAAGGACTCCACCACACATGCGACTTCGAAACCTTGGCTTCGCTTCACTGCTATCGTTGCTGTCTTTTCAAGCGCTCGCTGATGACAAAGGCTTATATCTTGGAGCTGGCGTAAGCAGCATACAGACCGACGAATCCAGACTGGACGACGACGACACCAGCTACAAGGTTTATGCCGGGTATCGCGTCAATAGCTACCTGGCCTTCGAGGGTGCCTATGTCGATCTCGGTCAATTCAAGGACAAGAATGTCGATTTCGACGGCAAATCGGCCCAGGCTGCCGCCCATGTCGGCTTTCCGCTGGGCGATCGGGTGCGGGTATTCGGCAGCGTCGGTGCTCACGCCTGGGACGCCGACGGCAATGCCACCGACGACGATACCGGGGTTGACCTGACCTACGGTGTCGGCCTGGAGGTCGATGTCTTTCGTAACATCGGCCTGCGCGCGGAATACGAAGTCCTGGAAGTCGGAGAGATCGACCTGAACCAGACGACCGCATCCGCCTATATGCTTTTCTGACACCGCTGCAACTGAGCGGCCTTGCCGGTCGCTCAACGCCCCCTGCGCAACATCCCCCGCCCTTACATGCAGGCGCTATCGATGCTCGCGTGTATGCCACAAGCGCAGCAGATAGATCGTTGAATGCTGAATTTCATATCGAAGTTCATAGTGGCCGATCAGAATTCGACGCACATCCCGTGGGTCGAATTCCTCCAGGCGCTCACCAATGCGCGGGTTGCTCAGCAAAGTGCTCGGAGCAGCTGTAAGTTGCTGAACCGTATGGACTGCGGCGCAATGATTGACGGTGGCTAGAAACTCGTACAAACGGGCTACATCGGAAAGCGCCTTGCTGGTCCACTTCAACTCCATCAGCGCGGCACCGGTAACGGAGATTCACTGCTGAGGCTTTCGGCCCATGCCTGGACCGCTTGATGGTCGACAACACGACCGGCATCCACATCGGCCAAGGCTTCACGGGTCAGGCGACTGCGTTCTTCTTCCTGATCCAGCCACGCCGAAAGTGCCTGCTTGACGATCCAGTTTCGAGAACGATCCAGACGCTCTGCGAGCTCATCAACCCGTTCGGCCAGGTCTACTGGGACGTGTGCTGTCACTGATCGGGTTTTGACGGTAGTGGCCATGACATTTGCTCCTGTGCCGCGAGATGCAGCAGACACCTGTTAACGTTATTCAGATTGCTTCAATGGGAACCAGATTAAATCACATCCAATAACCCAGGATAGTCAAGCACGATAGATGGTCATCGCGCATTGCATGCGCCCTAACCCGCCACCACAAACACAATGATCGGCCCACACACCGCCAGCAACACATTGGAAATCGCATAACACACGGTAAAACCAATCACCGGAGTATTGCTGCCGGACTGTTCGATGATCTTGTTCATCGACGCCGCTTCGGTCTGCGCACCGGCCAGTGCGCCGAACAGGATCATCGGGTGCAGGCGCAGCACATAGCGGCCGAAGTACAGCGCCACCAACGGCGGCACGATGGTGACCACGGCGCCGGACAGCAGCAACGCCAGGCCTTGTTCCTTCATCGCGGCAAAAGCTGCGGGGCCGGCCAGCAGGCCGACCACCGCGCCGAACGCGGTCAAGCCAAACTCGGAAAACGCCCATTGCGCGGCGGGCGGCAACGCGCCGATTTCCGGGTGGCGCGAGTTGTACCAGCCAATCACCAGCGCGGCGACCAAGACCCCGCCACCGATGCCCAGCTCCACGGGGATCATCCCGATATGGGTCGACAACAGCCCCAGCAACGAGCCCAGCACCATGCCGAGGGTGTGCATGGCGATGTCGCTCTTGTAGTTGTTCTCGCGAATCCGCCCTAACCGCTTGGCCACAGCTTCGACACTGGCGGTGCGGCCGGTCAGGGTAATCACGTCGCCTCGACGCAGCACGGTGTTGGGCAGCAAGGGCAACTCGTAGCCCTGGCGGGTGATGGTATTGATGAAGCAGCCCAGACGCCTGGCGCTTTCCAGGCGGCTTTTCGCCTGATGGATCGTCTTGCCGGCGAACTCCGGCGAGGTCACGACGATGTCCACCTCGCGGGTGGGGAAGGACAAGGATTCGGCATGGTCGATTTCCGGTCCGATCCACTGGGTGAGCGTGCCCACGGCTTCGCGCAAGGCATAGACCCCGACGATATCCCCAGCCATCAGCGTGAAAGCCTCGTCACGCTCGATAACTGTTCCTGCACGCACCACGCGCTCGACGGTCAGCGATTCGTACTGTTTCTCCACATCGGCAATGCGCTGCCCATTCGCCGAACCGTTGTCCGCCACCTGATGGGCGCGCACGACAATGCGGGTGTACGGTACAGTAATCGCGTCTTCTTCCTTGGCGATGCCCAGCTCCAGTTCCAACTCCCGTGCCGACGCCTTGAGGTCCACGCCCAGCAGCTTCGGGGCAATGCTGCCGACGAAGACGATCAGGCCGATGGTGCCGAACAGGTACGTGATCGCGTAGGCAATCGCCATGTGGCTGTTGAGTTGGGCCCTGGCCGCGGTGTCGATCGACAGTTGATTGATGGCGCTGGTGGCCGTGCCCATGATCGCCGTATCGGTCAGTGCGCCGGCACCGAGCCCGGCGGTGAAACCGGCGTCGAAATCAAAGACCGCATTCATCAGCAGGATCGCCGCCAGCGCGGTCCCGCACAGCACCACACTCAACACCACCAGTTTCAGCGTGCCGCGATTGAGGCTGCCGAAAAACTCCGGCCCGCTCTTGAAGCCGACCGCGTAGATGAACATCACAAAAAATACCGACTTCAATCCGGTTGGCACTTCCAGCCCGATCTGGCCGATCAGCAGCCCCATCAACAGCGCACCGGCCACGGAACCGAGGTGGAAACTGCCGATGTGGATGCGGCCGATGAACACGCCCAGGGCAATGGCCAGGAACACCGCGATTTCCGGGTCAGTGCGCAGGGCGTGGAGAATGAACTCAAGCATGGTGCGAACTCCCTTTCAGGCGAAATCAGGATTCCTTCGGTTCTTGCGCGGGGGCCGGGTACCACTTGTCCCTGGGCACCCATTTCTCCTGTTGCGGATCGCCCAGATAGTGCGGCGACATGATCTGCACGCCGTACTCGTTGAACACATCCTGGATGTTGGCGTGCAGCATGCTCAGCAGCACCGCGCGCGGCCGGGGCTGACTGGGAATGGCCTGGGCCACCAGCCGGTATTCCGGGTAGAAGTCCGACAACGCCGTCTGGAACACCTGGGCCGGCGGTACTTCGAGAATCCCCGGTGTGCGCTTTGCGGCCTCCAGCAACATCGCCTCCACTTGCCGCCACGGTGTGTCGTATCCAATAGTCACGATGGTGTCGACCACGTAGCCGGGGCCTTGTACCACCCGCGAGTAGTTCTTGGTGACGGTGCCGGTGATCATCGAGTTGGGCAGGGTCAGCACCTCGCCCAGGCCGGTGCGAATGCTGGTGGTGAACATGCCCAGTTCGGTCACCGTGCCTTCGTAGTCGCCGATGCGCACAAACTCACCGGGGCGCAGGGTTCGGGTGTAGGTCAGGATCAGCCCCGCCGCCGCCTGGCCCACCACGCTGGTGGCGCCCAGGGAAATCATCAGGCCGATCAACACCGACAGGCCTTTGAAGGCATCGGTGCCGGCACCCGGCAGGTACGGATAGGCCATGGCCAGAGCAAACAGCCAGATCGCCAGGGACGTCAGGCGTTGGGTCGGTTGCAGGGTTTCATGGTTCAGCCAGCTGAGGGTTCCCGGTACAGCCATGCGCCGCAGTATCCGCCGCATGAATGCAGTTGCGCCGCGGGCGATGAAGAAGATCGCCAGCGCCACGCCCAGTCCGGGTATGGCACCGACGATCCCTTGCAGCAGATAGCCGCCGAGCTCCAGCAGATAGTTGTTGAGGCTTTCGCCCCAGGGACGGGTATAGGGAAAGCGCGACAGGACAAAGCCCAGCCATTCGTACGTCAGCAGCAACACGATGATCCAGCGCACCAGTTCCAGCAGGCGGCTGGCCAACGGATACAGGTAATTGGCGTCGATCAGCGGCACCCGTCCGACTTTCAGGGCCTGGGTGTGCCGATGCATCAGTTCGGGCAGTTTCTTCAGCACTCTGCGCCGCAGGTACGACATGCCGAACAACAGCGCGATGTAAATGCCGGTGGCGATCAACGCGGCGACCACGGAGCGCAGGATCAACCGCAGGCTGCGGGCCTCCCGGGTTTCGGCCACGACCTGGCGCAGCCTGTCGGCCGCGGCTTCGGCGGCCTGCTGTACCGAGTCGTATTCAGTCGCGTCGAAATCATTGGGCGAAACGATAAAGGCGCGCCGGCTACCCAGCAGCACCATATAGCTTTTCATGATCGGGTCGAGGGTGACATTGAGGTCGTCGGCTTCGTCCAGCGCCTCACCGATCACCGCTTTCGCCCGTTTGACCCGCGAGGCCGGGGCTTCACCGAGGATGGTCGCGCGAAACACCATGATGCTGCGGTTGGCCACTTTCAATTCAACGGGAGCATCAACCACTTTCGGTGCATCCTCGGCCCACAGTTGCACCGACCAAAACATCCCGAAAACAGTAAACATTACAGCGAGCAGCCTGCTCCGCATGTGTCGGATCCTTACGTCACGAAATTCAGATCGAGGGTACGTATCGCAGCGTAGTTCACCGATGAACGGTTGTCAGATTTGCGCTACAGGCAGTTTCCTTATCCGTCTTTTTCCTTGAAACAACGAGCTCGAGCCCCGGAAATTGTGCTCTTGACCGGACCTGTGGGAGCGAGCTTGCTCGCGATGAGGGCGGCACATCAAACATCTATGCCGACTGATCCTGCGCCATCGCGAGCAAGCTCGCTCCCACAGTGTGTTCCGTACCTGGCTCAAGGGTTGACCTGATAACCCTTGCCCTGCAAACAACTGCTGTAGGCCGACGCGGTATTCGTCTGGGTGGTTTTCTCGTCCGCCCGACGTTCCTGACGCTGACGCGAACCACCGACCACCACCCCGGCCGCCGCCGTCTCCTTGGCGCGGTTCTGGCGATAGTCCTGTTTCCTGTCATCGTCGACACGATCATAAGCATCGTCGTGCTGATTGCCGCGCACCTGGGCCGCCGTCGCGCCAGCGGCCGCCCCCACAGCGGCACCCTTGACCCTCCCGCCGGAAGACGAGGAAGACGTCGAGGCGCTCTGGCTGGCGGCGATGCTGTTGCATTCGTTGATGTCGGCCTGGGTTTGTTGCGAACTTTGCCCTTTCATCGGCACCACTGATTGCGCCCAAAGCGGGCTACTTAAAACCGACAATGCGATGCACAGGCTGACCGGTGAAAACCTATTCATGATGACCTCCGACAGGCTTGCCACAATGGGCAAGCCTTGGGGCGACTGGCGGATGGCAAGCGACGTCATGCGTCGCTCTGCTGATCGGGTGGAACAACTGAAAAGTGTAGTTCAACGGCCCCGCAGAGAAGGACTTCCGAACAAGTGGTTGGAGTTGTGTGGGAGCCTGCTCGCGAAGGCGGTGTTTTTGCCAAATTCTTCGTTGAATTTGAAACCGCTTTCGCGAGCAAGCCCGCTCCCACAGGGGGATGTGGTGTTAATCAGGCATTGGTGGTCAGTGGATAGAGCTTGTCATCGAACTGCGCCAATTTGGGAAACACCAACGGCTGATCATCACTCAGATGCTGCAGCCGCTGCCCGTAATCAACCAGAAATTGCTGGCGCGCCTCTTCACTGATGTACGGCACATGCCAGGCCACGAACGGTTCCAGCACGTCAAAACCGACATACGCCAGCGTGCCACGCAGGATCGGCCGCAACATGTCCTCCAACGGGCCGTGGATCGCACCGTCGCCAAACATGTGTTCACGCCCGCCCAGGGTCACGGTCACCAGCGCCTTCTTGCCGGCCAGACCGCCCTGATCGTAGAAGCGCTTGCCGCCATAGCAGATGCCGGACACCAGCACCCGGTCGATCCAGCCCTTGAGCATGGCCGGGGTGGAGAACCAGAAGATCGGGAAGTTGAGGATCAGCAGGTCGGCCCACAGCAGTTTGTCCAGTTCCGCCTGGATGTCCGCGGCCAGCGACTGGCTCTTCACGCCCAGGCGTTGTTCCAGGGCATAGACCAGGTATTCAGGGTTTTCCCGGGAGGAAAAGTCCGCGTCGCTGGCCACCGGGTTCCAGTTCATTTTGTACAGGTCGCTGACCTGCACTTCGTGGCCCTGGGCTTCGAGGGTGGAAACAGCCTGATCCCTCAGGGCGGCGGTGAAGGATTGCGGCTCCGGGTGAGCGTGGACGATCAGTACTTTCATGGTGGTTCCTTAGACTTTTTCCAGCGTATCGATTGCAGGTGTGGAGTAGCAACATCGTGGGCGATGAACAGTTTGAGTCGCCAACCGTCACACCTGGATCGCCTTGACTTCGACGAACTCGTTCAGCCCCTCCTCACCCCATTCGCGACCGTTACCCGATTGTTTGTAGCCACCGAACGGCGCCTGATAATTGAACGCCGCGCCATTGAGGAAGCACTGACCGGCGCGTAGCTGCCGCCCCAGGTGCAAGGCGCGCTCGGCACTGCCGGCCCAGACGCCGCTGGACAGGCCGAACGGCGAGTCGTTGGCGATCTGGATCGCTTGCGCCTCATCGGTGTAGGGAATCAGGCACAGCACCGGGCCGAAGATTTCTTCCTGGGCAATGCGCATGCGGTTGTCGACATCGGCGAACAGCGTCGGGCTGACATAGAAGCCGCGTTCGAAAGTCGACGGCGTGTCACCGCCGCACAGCAGCCGTGCGCCTTCCTGTTGGCCGACCTTGATGTAGTCGAGCACGGTGCGTTTTTGCCCGGCCGAACACATCGGACCGAGGAAGCTTTGCGGGTCGAGGGGATCGCCCATGCGCAGGCTCAGGGTTTCCGCCAACGCCAGTTCCACGGCCTCGGCGTAACGGCTGGCCGGCAGCAGCATGCGGGTCAGCGCGGTGCAGGTCTGGCCGGAGTTGATCATCACGTCCTGCACGCCGTAGCGCACCGCCGCTGCCAGGTCGGCATCTTCGGCGATCAGCAACGGCGACTTGCCGCCCAGTTCCAGGCACACCCGCTTGACCGAAGGCGCCGCCGCTTGGGCGACACGAACGCCAGCGCCGGTGGAGCCGGTAAACGACACCATGTCCACATCCGGGTGTTTGGCCAGCGCTTCGCCGACTTTCGAGCCCGGCCCACTGACCAGGTTGAACACACCGGCCGGCAGGCCGATGTCCTCGATCATTTGCGCCAGCAGGAAGGCATGCAGCGGGGTTTCCTGGCTCGGCTTGACCACCACCGTGCAACCGGCGGCCAGTGCCGGGGCGAGCTTGCCGATCAGCTGGTGCAGCGGGTAATTCCACGGATTGATGAACGCGCAGACACCCACGGCCTCGCGAATCACCAGCGAATTGCCGACTTCGCGCACTTCGTCCATGAGATGAGCCAGTTCGACGTACTGCTCAAGGCCAGCGATCGGCCCGTCGACCTGCACCGAGCGGCACCATTGCACCGGCATGCCCAGTTCAGTGGTGATGACCGCGGCCATCTCATCGGCACGATTGCGCAGTTGATCGGCCAGGGCGCGGATGTAACCGGCACGCACGCTGGACGGTGTACGCGACCATGAGTCGAACGCCCGGCGTGCAGCCGCCACGGCGTTTTCGACATCGAGTTCATCACCCAGTGGAACGCTGCCGCACACTTCTTCGGTGGCCGGATTGATCACCTCGGCGATGCCCTGCCCCGACGGGTTTCGCCAGCGGCCATCAATAAACAATGTCTTGTGATTAAGCATGAATCTGGGCCTCCATCAATTCTTGAGCACAACGGGCAATGCGCTGGCAGGCATCGCGCAGCGGTTCGGCGCCGACCACCAGACCGAGGCGAATATGCCCCGCCGCGCTCGGACCAAAGGCCTCGCCCGCCAATACCGACACGCCGTGGCGATCCAGCAAACGGTCGGCAAACGCCTGGGCGCTGAGCCCGGTCTGGCGGATATCGAGCATCACGAACATCCCGCCATCGGGTTTCAACGCCCGCACGCCGGGGCAATCGGCCAGGCTGTTGCACACCAGGTCGCGACGCTGGCGATAGGCCTCGCGCATGGCTTCGAGTTCCGGCAGGTTGCTTTCCAGGGCCACCACGGCAGCGTCCTGAATGAAATCCGGCGAGCCGTAGAGCATGCACAACGCGAGGTTTTCCAGGTGCGCGGCCAGGGATGGCGGCGCCACCACCCAGCCGACGCGCCAGCCGGTCATGGCGTGGGATTTCGACAGGCTGTTGAGGGTCGCGGTGCGCTCGGCCATGCCCGGCAGGCTCGCCGGGCTGACATGTTCGCCTTCGAACAGCAATTCGCTGTAGACCTCATCGGAAATCAGCCACAGGTCGTGGCCGATGCACAGTTCAGCCAAGGCAGCCCAGGTGCTGCGCGGCAGACTCGCGCCGGACGGGTTGTGCGGGCTGTTCAGTGCCAGCGCCCGGGTGCGCGGGGTGATACGCGCGGCGACGTCTTCGGGCAGCACGCGAAAACCGTTTTCCGAGCGCACGGGCACCGGCACCACCACGGCACCGCAAGCACCGAACACCGCTTCGTAGGTGACGTACATCGGTTCGGCGACGATCACTTCGTCACCCGGATTGAGCACGCATTGGGCCACGCTGAACAGCGCACATTGCGCCCCGGCCAGCACGGTGACCTGATCCGCCGAAACGGACTGGCCGCTGCGTTGTTGATGACGCCTGGCGATGGCTTCACGCAGGGCACGCTTGCCGCGCACCTCGGCGTAGTGAGTGTTGCCGCTCAGCAGGCTGTCGATGGCGCCCTGCACGATAGGCTGTGGCGTGTCGAAATCCGGATCGCCCACGGACAACAGCAGAATGTCTTCGCCTTGCTCGCGCAGTGCCAGGGCGCGGTAGTGGATGTCCCACGCGGCGGCGCCGTCACCGGCGATTCGTTGAGTCAGATCGGAAAAGCGCATGGCTTCATCCCCTTGAAATGCAGATCAATGCGCACAGGCATGTTTGAGTTCGATCAGGGTCACGCCGTTGCGCTTGAAGCCTTGGCGCAAGTCGGTCTGCAACTCGGCCAGGCTTTGCGGCTGGGTCACGGTGCAGCCGAACGCACGAGCGAGAGCGGCGAAATCCGGGTTGCGCGGCAACACGCCGATGGGCTCGATATCCAGGCCGAGCATGTCATCGCGGATCTGCCCCAGGGCGTCGTTGTTCCACAGCAGCACCACCAGCGGGCTGTCTAGTTCCTCGACGGCGGTCGCCAGTTCCTGGGCGGTGTAGAGGAAACCACCGTCGCCCACCAGCACCAGGCCCGGCCGCTGCGGCGCGCCGAACTTGGCGCCGATGCCGGCCGGCAAGCCATAACCCAAGGTGCCGTAGCCGGTCGGGTGCAGCCAGCTGCGGATGGCCAGGCTGTCAAAGGCGTAGTTGCCGGTGTAGGCCAGTTGGGTCATGTCGGTGCTGATGAACGCGTTGTCCGGCAGCTCTGCAGCGATACGGTCGAGAATCGATTGATGGATCGACTGCAACGGGCCATGGCTGGCCTTGACCGCTTCACGCAGGGTGGCGACCGAGGCAGTGGCGGCGCCAGCGTCGCGCACGTCGGTCGGCAAGCGCTCAAGCAAACCGCTGAGGGTTTGTTGCGCGTCGCCATGCAATGCCACGGCGCAGGGGTAGAAGTCGTTGAACTTGCGCGGGTCGATGTCGACGCGCAGCAGTTCGCCATTGAGTGGTAGGCGTTCGCGCCAGAAGTCGGTGTCGGCCATTTCGGTGCCGACCGCCAGCACCACATCGGCCTCGGCGATCAGGTTCCAGCCCGGCTCTACACACAGGGATGAGCCGGCGTTGAGCGGTGCATCCGGCGGCAGCAGGCCTTTGCCGGCGACGCTGGTGAACAATGGCGCGGCGAGTCGGGTGCTGATTTCTTGCAGTTCAGAGGTGGCATTGAGCGCACCACCACCGGCGATGACCATCGGGCGCTTGGCAGCCTTCAGTTTGGCCACGGCTTGATCAATGGCGGTCGCGGATGCCGGGCCGCGACCCGGGCGACGCACCACTTCATTGCTCCAGTTACGGGCAATCGGCGCCGACAACACGTCCAGCGGCACCGAGATGTGCACCGGGCGCGGGCGCTCGCTGTCGAACACCGCATAGGCACGGGCGATCAGTTCCGGCAGGTCTTCGGCGGTCAGTGCCACTGCCGAGAACGCGGTAATCGGCGCGGTCATCGCCCGTTGATCCTGACACTCGTGCAGGCTGCCCCAGCCCTTGCCCAGGCTGGCGCTGTGGTTGACGCTGGAAATCACCAGCATCGGAATCGAGTCGGCGTAGGCCTGGCCGATGCCGGTGGCGGCGTTGGTCACGCCGGGGCCGGTGATGACGAAGCACACACCGGGTTTGCCGCTGACCCGGGCATAACCATCGGCCATGAAACTGGCGCCCTGCTCATGACGGGTCAACACATGGCGGATGCCGCTGCCGGGCAGGCCGCGATACAGCTCCAGGGTGTGTACTCCGGGGATGCCGAACACGGTATCGACGCCGTAGTTGGCCAACAGACGCACCAGGGCCTGGCCACCGGTCAAGGTTTTGCTTTGCATATTCATGTCCTCACTCGTGGCCGAGGCGAATCAACGCATCGACCGCAGTCGTGCCTTGGGCACCGACCAACAATGGGTTCACATCGAGTTCCAGCAGGTGTCCGGCGTTCTCGCAGGCGTAGTCGGCCACGGCGCGGATGGCGGTGACCAAGGCGTCCAGGTCCGCAGACTCGCGACCACGGAAACCTTGCAGCAACGGTGCGCTGCGCAGGCTGAGCAAGGCATTGCGGATCGCGCCGTCGGTGGTCGGCAGCAACAGGCTGCGACTGTCCTTGAGCAACTCCACCAGAATGCCGCCGGCACCGATCACCAGCGCGAGGCCAAAATCGTTTTCGCGCTTGATGCCGACAATCAGTTCAGCCAGTGGCGGCTTGGCCATCGGTTCGAGCAACAGTTGATCGAAGGCTACGCCCGGGGCGTAAGCGGCAATGCTGGCGCGCATCTTCTCCAGTGCAGCGCTCAATCCCGCGCCGTCCTTGAGGTTCAACGCCACGGCACCAGCCTCGGTCTTGTGTGGCAGTTGGGCACTGACCGCTTTGAGTACCAGCGGATAGCCCAGGGTTTCAGCGTCCTTCAGGGCCTTGTCCGGGGTGCTCAAAACGCCGTTGGGCGTCGGCAGGCCAAAGGCTTTCAACGCCTGTTTGGAATCCCATTCATTGAGCAAACGCCCCTCACCTTCCAGCGCTTGCGGGCACAACGGCACCAGCGCCGATTCGCCCAACGCCAGCAACGCCTGACGGTTGCGTTGATAACCGGCGATGCGGCCCCACGCGGCCAACCCGTCTTCAACGCCCTGCAGGGCCGCGACGCCTTGGGCGTGCAGACGCTCGCGGGCATGGGCCGGCAACAATTCGGGGAAGGCCGAGGTGACAAAACCGGTCTTGCCGTGGCGTTGCAGTGCCGCGCAGTACAACTCCAGCAGCAGGTCGCATTCCTTGCGCTCGCCGGTGAACTCCGACGGGTAGTCGAGCACCAGCATGGCAGCGTCGGCTTCGGTGCGTAGCGCGCTGTCGAGCATGCGGTTCAAGGCTTCGCCGTCGCCCCAGATCGCCGTGGTGAAATCCAGCGGGTTGACCAGGTTGGCGTAGGTCGGCAGCACTTGCGCGAGTTCGCCGACCTGCCCTTGATCGAGTTTCGGCAGGCCCAGCTCGTTGCGTTCGGCGTAGTCGGCAATCAGCCCGGCGTCGCCACCGGAACAGGCCAGCGCGATCAGGCTGTTGCCCGCCGGCAGGTTGCCGCAGGCCGCGGCCTTGAGGGTTTCGACAAAACTCACCGGGCCGCTGACGCGAATCACCCCAAGACGGTCGAACAGCGCGTCATACAGCGCATCGGAGCCGGACAGCGAACTGGTGTGACTCAAGGCCAGTTCGGCGCCGATCTGCGACACACCGGTTTTCAGGGCGATGATCGGAATGCCCTTCTCCAGCGCCTTGTGCGCGGCGCGGGCAAAACCCGGCACGTTCTTCAGGCCTTCCAGATGCAGGCCGATGGCGGTGACGCGCGGCTCGTCAAGCAACACGTCCATCAGTTCAGCGACACCCAGTTGCGCCTGATTGCCCACCGAGGCCATGTAGGCCACCGGCAGCGAGCGGTCGCTCATGGACAGGTTGTAGGCGAAGTTGCCGCTCTGGGTCAGCACCGCCACGCCCTTCTCCACCGCTTTGCCGCCATGGGCCACCGGCCACAGCGCAGAGCTGTGCAGGTAGTCGAGCAGGCCGTAGCAGTTGGGGCCGAGCAAGGCCATGTCGCCAGCGGCCTTGAGCAGTTGCTGTTGCAGGGCCTGGCCTTCGGCGCCGGTCTCGGCGAAGCCGGAGGCGTAGCAGATGGCGCCGCCCGCGCCTATGGCGGCCAGTTCGGCGACGCAGGTCAGCGTCAGCTCGCGGTTGGTGGCGATGAAGACTGCATCCGGTCCACATGGCAGATCGGCAATATTGCGTACGCACGGTACGCCTTCAAGGCTGTCATTCTGCGGATTGACCAGCCACATTTGCCCTTGGTAGCCGCCCTCGGCACAGCGCTTGAGGGCGCGCGCCATGCTGCGGCCGCCGACGAACGCCACGTGTTGCGGCGCGAGCATGCGTTTGAGGTTGTCACGAATGGTTTGGGACATGGGAATTCTCCGGGCCGGTCAGCGCAGAAGCGGCCGCAGCAGCTCGCGGGAAATGATGTGGCGCTGGATTTCCGAAGTGCCTTCCCAGATCCGTTCGATCCGCGCGTTACGCCAGATGCGCTCCACCGGACCTTCGTCCATCAGGCCCATGCCGCCGAAGATCTGCACCGCTTCATCGGCGGTACGGCCGAGCACTTCACTGGCGAACAGCTTGGCCATGCCGGCCTCGCCATCGGTCATGGTGCCCTGGTCCATTTTCCACGCGGTGTGCAGGGTCAGCAGTTCGGCGGCGCGGATTTGCGTGGCCATGTCGGCCAGTTTGAACGACACGCCCTGGTAAGTACCGATGGGCTGGCCGAATTGCTTGCGGTCCGCCGCCCATTGCAGCGACACGTCCAGAGCGCGCTGGGCCTGACCGACGCAGTTGGCCGCGACCATCACGCGCCCGGCGGTCAGCCAGGCGTTGGCCACGTCCCAACCCTTGCCGACTTCGCCCAGCACTTTGCTGGCCGGTACGCGGCAGTCGTCGAAGAACATTTCGAAGGTGTGATAACCCCGATTGCTCACGCACTTCGGTCCACGGCGAATGGTCATGCCCGGGGTGTTGCGGTCGACCAGGAAGGAGGTCACGGCGTTACGCTTTTTGCCGTTGTGTTCATAGGTGTCGGTCACGGCGAAGACGATGGCGAAATCGGCATGGCCGGCGTGGCTGATGAAATGCTTGCTGCCGTTGAGAACGAAGTCGTCGCCCTCACGCACGGCGCGGGTCTTGATCGCGTTGGCGTCGGAACCGGCGCCCGGTTCGGTCAGCGCGAAGCAGTCGATTTTTTCGCCCTGGATGCTCGGCAACAGGTAGTCGTTGATCTGGTCGCCGGTGCAGGCCATGAGGATTTTCGACGGCCGCGCGACGAACACGTGCAGCGCCCAGGACACCTTGGACAGCTCACGTTCGATCAGCGCCTGGGACAGGTAGTCCAGGCCGCCGCCACCCACTTCTTCGGGCATGTTGAAGGCGTAGAAACCGGCGGCAATCGCCTTGCCGCGAATCTGCGCGGCAAGTTCCGGGGAGACCTCGTCGGCGCGGTCGACTTGCTCTTCATAGGGCAGCAGTTCCTTCTCGACGAAGCTGCGTACCGAGTCCACCAACATTTCTTGTTCTTGGGTCAGTTGGAAATTCATGCTGCTACCTGTTGTTCGAGTTCTGGGAGATGGAGAGGAATCAACGACCGATGAAGCGTGCCGGGCGTTTTTCCATGGCGGCGCGCAGGGCTTCATTGCCGTCTTCGCTGCGACCGCAGAGCAAACCGGCGGCGAGTTCGGCTTGCAGCTGTTCCGGCAGGCTGCGTTCGGCGCCTTCACGCATGAGCTTTTTGGCCTGGGCGAAGGCGAAGGTCGGGCCGGCGGCCAGGCGTGCGGCCAATTCGCGGGTGACCGTCAGCAGTTGATCGTCGGCACAGACATCGCCGACCAGACCGGCGTCAAGGGCACGGTCGGCGCCCCACAACTCGTCGAGGAACAGCAGGCGCTTGGCCTGTTCGCTGCCGATCAGCCGTGGCAAGTGCCAACTGGCGCCGGCATCCGGCGAGTACGCCATGCTGGTGTAGCCGGCCTTGAAGCGTGCCGATTGCCCGGCGATGCGCAGGTCGCAGCACAGGGTCAGGTCCATCCCGGCGCCGACGGCGGTGCCGTTGATGGCGGCGATGGTGGGTTTTTCCAGGCTGTGCAGGCGGGTCATCAAGGCGTGGGCGGTTTCGGTCCAGCCGTAGGTTTCCAGCTCGCCCCGGGCTTCGGCATCGGCCCATTCATCGAGGTCGGCGCCAGCGCAGAAACTGCGGCCGCTGCCGGTGAGCACCACCACGCGCACCGCCGGATCGGCGTTGAAACCGTCGAGCAAGGTGTGCAGGTTTTTCAGCGTCGGAATGTCCAGCGCATTGCGCTGGGCAGTGCGATTGAGGGTGATCCAGGCAACGCCTGCTTCGACCTGGCTGAGCAGCGACGATTGAGTGGTCATGGGAATCCTCGAATTATTGTGATTGGTCTGAGGTGATGCGACTTGAGGCCATACTAAACGAGTGTTCAGTAAGGCGGCAATTGGTGGGGAAATGGGCTGTAACAAGCTAAAAAATTCTGTAACACATTGGTTTTATTGAATATTTACTAGAAGAACGAGCGTGAGCCGTTAGCGCTGTTACAACTTCGAACAACTGGTGACAGGACGTTGGTCGCAGATCTTTTGCCCACCACAAAACCAATGTGGGAGCGGGCTTGCTCGCGAAGAGGCCCTGTCAGTCAACATTGATGGTGACTGACACTCCGCTTTCGCGAGCAAGCCCGCTCCCACAGGGGGGAAGTGTTTAGTTCAAGGAATCAGGCAGTCGGCAAGCTCGGCGCCAGCACGCCCTGGCGCTTGCGATGGATCAGGAAGTACGCGCCATAGCACAGCGCAATGAATCCAAAGCCCCAGTACAGCGACGGACGCTGGGTTTCATCCAGGGCCAGGAACACGAACAGCGAGCAGCACAGCGTGATGCACATCAGCGGCAATACCGGGAACCACGGTGCGCGGTATTTCAGGTCGCTGAGCTTGCCGCCGTCACGCAAGTACGCCTTGCGGAACTTGTACTGCGCCAGCGCGATGACAATCCAGGTCACGGTGCCGGACATGCCGCTCACCGCCATCAGCACCATGAACAAGGTGTCGGCGGCGACGAAGCTGGTCATCAGCGACACCAGCGCGAAGCACAGGGTGATGCTCAAGGCGCGTAGCGGTACGCCACGCTTGCTCAAATGCGACAGGCTTTTCGGCGCCATGCCGGTTTTCGACATCGCCCACAGGATGCGCGTCGAGGCATACAGGCCGGAGTTGCCCACCGAGAGGATCGCGGTGAGGATCACGAAGTTCATCAGGTCGGCCGCATAAGGAATGCCGACCATGTCGAACACCTGCACGAACGGGCTTTCCATCAGGCCCGCCTGCTGCCACGGCACGATGGCCGACAGCACGATGATCGCCAGCACGTAGAAGATCAGCACACGGAACACCACGTTGCGCACGGCGCGGGGAATGCTCTTTTCCGGCTGATCGGTTTCACCGGCCGCCACGCCCATGATCTCGCAACCCTGGAACGCGTAGACCACGGTCATCATCACCGCGAACACCGCCGACAGGCCGTTGGGGAACAACGAATCGCCGATCAGGTTGGTCGCCATCGGTGCCGGTGCGCCACTGCTCAGGGGCATCACGCCGAAGATCACCAGCACGCCGACCACGATGAAACCGAGAATCGCCGCGACCTTGATCCCCGAGAACCAGTATTCGGCTTCACCAAAGGCGCGGGTCGCCATGGCATTGATACCGAACAGCACCACCACGAACAGCGCCGACCAGTACCAGATCGGCACCTCCGGGAACCAGCGGGTCATCAGCATGCCGGCGGCGGTGAACTCCAGGCCCACGGTGGTGGCCCAGCTCATCCAGTACACCCAGCCGATCATGAACCCGGTAGCCGGGCCGATGTATTTGGTGGCATGGGTCTGGAACGAACCGGACACCGGCATCTGCACCGACAGTTCACCCAGGCAGACCATCACCAGGTACATCAGGAAACCCGCGACCAGGTAAGCCAGGATCGCCCCCACCGGGCCGCCCTGATTGATGGTCACGCCGGAGCCCATGAACAACCCGGTGCCGATGACGCCGCCCAGCGACAGCATGAAGATGTGCCGGCTCTTGAGGGCGCGGGTCAGCTGGATGCCTTTATGATCAGTGTTTTCGTTCATGTCGGCACCTCAGCAGTCAGTGAGGTGTACAGCGCGCGACAGGACGTCACGGCGCAGGGAGGGATCAGCTCTACGGCAATTCATTATTATTATCTCCAATAAGCTTCGAAGACCGCGCTGCGGCGGTTGCGTCGATTATTGGAAAGCAATGTAAGTTCGCGTTGACCGTAAAGATCGAAGTTGTACAAAGTCGTAACAAACTTGTACGTCAGCTCTGCAACAGGCCTTTGAGGGTATCGAGCGAGTGCTGCAATTGCTCATCAAGCACCGGGCCCATGCGCTGGATCGCCGATTCATCGTTTGCCAGCGCCAAGGACTCCAGCGCCCTCAAGGTGCTGGCCAAGGCCCGAAAACCCAGCGAGTCGCAGCTACCGGCCAAACGGTGAGCCAATTGCGCGACCTCTGTGCAGTCGTCGGCGGCCATGGCTTCATGCAGCGCATCGCGGTGCTGCAGGATCGAGTCACGCAGCACCGCCAGCAGGCCCTGGACCTTTTGCGCACCGAGCAGGCTGCGATGGGTCTGCAACAGCGGCCAGTCCATTGCCTCATCGTTCGGCAGCGACTCGGCGACAGGTGCATGCCCTTCCAGCACCTGGCGCAGGTTTTCCAGCTTCAAGGGCTTGGCCAGGACACCGTCCATGCCGGCTTCCAGATAACCGCGTACCAGTGCCGGTTGCACACTGGCGGTCAGGGCGAAAATGCGCGTATGGCGGTTCGGCCCGTCGCTGTGGCGGATCTGCCGGCACAGCTCGACACCGCTGATGCCCGGCAGATGCACGTCCAGCAGCATCAGGTCGAACACCTGCGCCGCGCAGTGTTGCAGCGCCTGCTCCGCCTCTTCGGCGAGCCACACCCGGTGGCCGTCCCGCTGCAGCAAGCCCTTGGCCACTTCGCGGTTGAGCGCCACGTCCTCGACCACCAGGATGTTCAGTGCCGGCCCCGCCGCGCGAATCGGCGCAACTTCAACCACGCCGCTGGCCGGCTGCAAGGTCAGCTCGAACCAGAAGCAACTGCCGCGCCCCTCTTCACTGTCCACGCCGATGCAGCCGCCCATCTGCTCCACCAGATGTTTGCAGATCGCCAACCCCAACCCGGTGCCACCAAAACGTTGCGCGACTTCTTCGCTGGCCTGGGTGAAACGCTCGAAAATCTTCGCCCGCATCGCCGGGGCAATGCCGATGCCGTCGTCCGTGACACTGACCCGCAGCCGCTGCCCCATCTGGTCGCCGGTTTCGCTGAGAAGCGCTACCTCGACGCTGACTTCGCCGCCTTCGGTGAACTTGATCGCGTTGGCCAACAGGTTGCTCAGCACCTGGCGCAGGAACTGCTCGGCGCCGTGGTGATGCTCGGCAATCCGCTGATCGATGCGGCAACTGAGGATCGTGTCGTTGTTCAGCGCTCGCGGTTCCAACAGGGTCAGCACCTCGTCGAGCAACTGGCGCAACGAGAAATCCACCGGTTCGGGATGGCTGACGCCCTCCTCCAGCTTGGCGAAATACAGCACTTCGTTGAGGATCGTCAGCAAGCCTTCGCCGGCCTTGTGCAAGGCATCCAGGCGTTTGCCGTCCTGGGCATCCAGGCGCGCACCGCGCAGCAATTCGGCCATGCCGAGGATGCCATTGAGCGGCGTGCGCAGTTCGTGGCTCATGGTCGCCAGGAACCGCGACTTGGCGAGGTTGGCCGCTTCCGCCTCGTCTTTGGCGCGCATCAGGCTGGCGGTGCGGCGCTCGACCATTTTCAGCAGCTCGTCACGGTTGTCCTGCAAGGCCAGGCGATCGGTTTCCCGGCGCTCGATGTCCCGCAGGATCGCCCGGCGCATGTCGTCCAGCGCATGGGCCACGGTGTCGATTTCGTCGCTGCCACCACGCTTGTCCAGGTGCAGGGGTTCGTGCCACTCACCGGCGGCGATGCGCCGGGCAAACTCGGCCATGACTTTCAGGTGCCGGGTCACCAGTCGATAAAACAGCCCCGACAAGGCAACGGCCAGACCGCAGAGGAACACCGCCATCCACAACAGACTGGTCAAACCGGTGGCGTAGAGACGCTGGTACACCGCCCCCAGATCCGTGCTCACTTCCAGCTCGCCAAGGTTGCGCAACGGGCCGGACGGCGGCTGATAGTCCAGGACAAAGCGCTCGATGCGCAGCGGTCCCGTGGGGTGCGGATTACCCTGTACCAGATCGAAATCGGCGCTGGTCAAGTGCACCCGGGCGACGTCGGAGAAGTCCACCAGCCCGCGCAACTGCACATTCAACTGCTCCTGGTTCAAGTCCCAGAGGCTGCGTTCCAGGCTGGCCAGGTAGCCGGCGCGGATCAGCTCCATGCGCGAATCGATGTCGCGCATTTCCCGTCGATACTCGATGTACAGTTGCACGCTGCTGGCCAGCACGGTGAAGCACAGGCTGAACAACAGAATGAACAGCAACAGGCGCCGCAACAGTCCACCGGGACGGGCGCGAATCATTGCGCATCCGCCGGCAGGTTGATCATGTCGCGGTAGGTCACTTCGCTTTCGTTAAGCCAGCGCTCGATGTCACCGGCATCGACCATGCGCTGCAACTGCGCATTGATCTCGGGCATGCGAGTGGCCAAGGGCGAGCGCCGCGATACGGCGACCCGTAGATAATCCACGCTCAACGCCTTGGGCAAGGCGACGATATCCTGGCCGCCGGGCAGGTTTTCCACGTACAGCTGGCCGGTGCGTCGCTCCTGGGTGATGAAATCGATGCGCCCGCGAATCAGCTTGCCGAAGTTCTGGTGGCTGTCGGAAACCCATTCGATATTGTTGTTGCGCGCGACCATGCGATCGAACTCCACGCCGTAGCTCTCGCCGAACAACAGGCCGCCACGGTAATGGGCCAGGTCGTCCAGTTGTTCGAATTTCACCGGATGCTGGCGGTTGATGAACAACGCCACTTCTTCACGCAATACCGGCACCGTCGAGAACAGCATGCTCTGCTCCCGTTGCGCGGTGCTGTAGGCCAGCACCACATCGACCCGGCCTTCGGCGGCGTCCAGCAGGCAGCGTCTCCAGTTGCCCAGTACGACCATCTCGACTTCATACCCCAACTGACCGAACAAGTGCTTCACCACACTCGGCGCCAGACCGCGCACCTGCTTGCCATCACTCCATGAGATCGGCGGGTACACCGGGTAATCGCAATAGCGAACCTTGTCCGCCGCGACGGCATGGCCGGCCACCAGCATCGCCAGCAGGCAAAGCCATCGCGCCATCGGGTTCAGGCCGCCACGCTGGCGGTGAACAGGTAACCGGCGCCGTGAATGGTGATGATCAACTGCGGTTCGGCGGGATCGTCGTGCAACTTGCGGCGCAAGCGCCCGACCAGCACGTCGATGGAGCGGTCGTTGGGCACCCATTCGCGGTTGCGGATCTGGTCCATCAACTGGTCGCGGCTGAGGGTGTGGCCGCTGTTGCGCAGGAACACGCTGAGCAACTGGTATTCGCCATGGGTCAGCAGGGTTTCGCTGCCGGACGGATCGATCAGTCGACGGCGGTCGGTGTCCAGCGCCCAGTCGGCGAACTGCTTGACCGGTTTGGCCGCCGCGACGGCCGGCGCTGGCGTTTGCGCATGACGGACCCGGCGAATCAGGTTTTTCGCCCGGGACACAAGCTCCCTTGGATTGAGGGGTTTGATCACGTAGTCATCGGCGCCGCATTCGAGGCCGACGATGCGGTCGATCTCATCGTTGCGCCCAGTGATCAGGATGATCCCGACTTCCGAACGCACCCGCAGCTCGCGGGTCAGGGTCAGGCCGTCCTTGCCCGGCAGGCGGATGTCGAGCATCACCAGGTCGACGCTCTGGCTGGCGAGGAAGGTTTCCGCCAGTTCCGCCGTGGCGGCGCAATGGACGTCGTAGCCTTCCTGGGACAGGTAGGCGTGCAGCAGATCGCGAATCAGCGGATCGTCATCGACGATCAATACCCGAGGAGTCATCGCTTGGTGTCCGGCATAGGCCCGAAGGCCAGTTTCTTATTAGAGTGTTTTCCTGCATCGGCGCCAGAGAGTATCGATTGCTGAACGACTGATCAACAGTCGCTCGTCTGCACGCAGAAGCGCTGGCGTCCGCCGGCCTGCAAACCATCGACCCAGGCCTCGCAAATCTGGATGCCCTGCTCCGGGGTGAAGGTGCCGGGGTTCAGCCCGGACTCCAGCCACAAGCCGTCGAGCAAAGCGCTGAGGCTGATGGCGGCCAGGTCGGCGTCGAAGTTTTCCCAGCCTTCCTCCCGCGCCAATTCCGCCAGCACCTTGCGCAGGATGCCGCGATACTCGCCATAGGAATGATCGTGGGCCTGGTTGATGGCCTCGGCGGTTTTCACCGCGCCCCAGAACGCCAACCACGCATCGATCAACTGCGGATCGAGCAGTTCGGCGGAAAACGATCCGCGGAAAAACGCCGACAAGCGCTCCCGGGCATTCGGCGCGGCTTGCTCCATGGCATCGCGCAGCAAGGTCATGACCCGCCCGGTGATTGCCATGTAGGCCTCGGCCACCAGTTCATCCTTGCCGGAATAGTGATGGCTGATCAGCCCCACCGAGACCCCGGCCTCGGCGGATATCTTGCGGATCGACGCGCCCTGGAAGCCATGACGCTTGAGGCACACCAGCGTCGCCTCGATCAGGTTGGCTTTGCGCAACTCCGGTTCCATGCGGGAAAAACGGGCTTCCTGATTCATGGGCGACACGCTCCTTGGTTCAATCGTTTAGACCCGCGCGGGTAAGCGTTGGGCTGAACGACTGTACAGCAAGAGCGGGCCATTTCTCCAGTCAGTTGCCAGTCTGGTAGACCGTGGCGCCTGCTTCGCGAGCAAGTCGGATCGCCGCACCGCCGCTCCCACAGGGTTTTGTGTTGGTCACTGATTTTGCGTACACCCACCTACCCCTGTGGGAGCGGCGGTGCGGCGATCCGACTTGCTCGCGAAGGGGCCAGCTCAAACAACACAGAACCCGGATCAGTCGCGGTAACCCGGCGCCACTCGATCCAGCATTCTCAACAACGCCGCCCAGGCCAGTTGCATGGCATCGGGGTCACTCAACTCCCCATCCTCCAACGGCCGCCCCGGATCATTGAACTGCCGTTCGGTATGCGCGCAGACCTCGTGCGACGGCAGAACGACTTCACCGGCGGCTTGGGCCGCCAACTGGATTTCACAGGCCTTTTCCAGGTAGTACATGCGCAGGAACGCTTGGCTCACCGTCTCGCCCACCGACAGCAAACCATGGTTGCGCAGCATCAGAACCGGCTTGTCGCCCAGGTCTGCCACCAGCCGTTGTTGCTCGCTCAAGTCCAGCGCCACACCTTCGTAGTCGTGGTAGGCAACACGGCCATAGAACTCCATGGAAATCTGGTTCACCGGCAACAACCCGCACTTCAACGCCGCCACCGCGCAACCGGATTTGGTGTGGGTGTGCAACACGCATTGCGCATCTTCGCGAGCGCAGTGGATCGCGCTGTGAATCACGAAGCCGGCCGGGTTGACCGGGTACGGCGACGGCTCCACGGCACGGCCATCGAGGTCAATCTTCACCAGGTTGGACGCAGTGATCTCATCGAACATCAGCCCGTAAGGGTTGATCAGAAAATGATGCTCCGGCCCCGGAATGCGCACCGAGATGTGGGTGAAGATCAAATCGGTCATGCGAAAGTGCGCAATCAAGCGGTAACAGGCCGCCAGTTCCTCACGCAGGCGCTGCTCGGTGGCGCTGCGTTCGGGTGCCAGGTGGGTGGCGATGTTGTTCATTCTTGTGGTTCTCCAGGCTGATCGGCTGGGGCAGACAGTAAGGCTGGACGCTTGGACACGTCCAGCCGTCCGTGTTTATTTGCTGGCCCAGGCGTTGAAGCGCTCTTCGAGCTCTTCGCCATGATCGACCCAGAAACCGACGTTCATCGACAGTGCGCCCTTGAGGTTCTGCGGCGCAGTGGGCACCCATTGCGCCAGTTTGTCGTCTAGCCGTGCGGCGGCCTGGGTGTTGGTCGGGCCGTAGGGAATCTGCTGCACGTAGTTGACCTGGGCGTCCGGCTGGTTGGCGAAGGCGATAAAACGCTTGGCCTGATCCACGTGCCGGGAGCCTTTGATGATCGCCCAGTAGTCCATGCCGTACAGGCTGCCGGGCCAGACCAGAGCGAGATGGCTGCCTTTCTGCGCGGCGTCGGCGATGCGTCCGCTGTAGGTCGAAGTCATCACCACATCGCCGGCGGTCAGCCATTGCGGCGGTTGCGCGCCCGCCTCCCACCACTGGATGTAAGGCTTGAGTTCAGTCAGTTTGGCGAATGCCCGGTCCACACCCTGCGGGGTGCCGAGTACCTTGTAGACGTCTTCGGTTTTCACCCCGTCGGCCAGCAAGGCGAATTCCAGGTTGTACACCGCGCGTTTGCGCAGCCCACGCTTGCCGGGGGTTTTCTTCACGTCCCAGAAGTCTGCCCACGAGGTCGGGGCCTGAGCCAGTTTGTCGGTGTCGTAGGCAATCGCCACGCTCCACACCAGCGCAGCGGAACCGCATTCCTGCGCCGCCTCGGGGATCAACTGCTCGGCGTGGCCCAGACGTGTCCAGTCCAGACGCTCGTACATGCCTTCCTCGCAGCCGCGCATCAGGTCCGGGCCTTCGATCTGCACCACGTCCCAGTCGACGTTGCCGGTGTCGACCATCACTTTGATTTTCGCCATCTCGCCGTTGTATTCGCTCTGGATCACCTTGCTTTGATCCACGGCGGCGAAGGGTTGAAAGAACGCCACGTCCTGGGCTTTTTGTCCGGCTCCGCCGTATCCGACCACCACCATGTCCGATGCTGCCTGAGCGCTGCCCAGGCCCATGGCCACAGACAACACCAAGGGATAAAAACCGTGCTTGAGCGTGTGCGATTTCATCAGTGGCTCCTCTTGCAGGTGCCACGGGACCCAAGGCCCGCGCAGCCCTTTTTTATTGTTGAGAGGTTCGGCCCGGGAGCGGGCTCGAGACGAAACTACTGCAAGGCATAGTAAAAAAACAAGTTGATTTTTTACTGTAGGTAAATTTCTATAGCGCAATAATAACAACGCCGAAACCCGGCCGTTTGGCTTCAGCCTGCCAGGAGTACCCGCCCCATGCCGACCTCGACACCCGCCTTCGCGCACCTGTTCGAACCCCTGGAGATCCGTGGCAAGCGCCTGAAGAACCGCATCATGTCCAGCGGACACGACACCTCGATGCCCACCGACAACCTGGTCAATGAACAATTGATCGCCTATCACCGGGCGCGTGCCGAAGGCGGTGCCGGGCTGATCGTGCTGCAAGTGGCCGGCGTGCATGACAGTGCGCGCTACACCTCCCACGTGCTGATGGCCACCGACGATGCGTGCATCGAGGGCTACCGCAAACTGGCGCAAACCTGCCATGCCCACGGTACCGTGGTGTTGTCCCAGGTGTTCCATCCGGGGCGGGAGATCATGGAGTCCAGCGATGGCCTGCTGGCGGTGGCCTACTCCGCCTCGTCGGTGCCCAACGAACGTTTCCGGGTGATGCCCCGCGCGCTGGACCAGGCCATGATCGACGAGATCGTCGCCGGTTATGCCGCTGCCGCCCGCCGCCTGCACCAGGCAGGCATCGACGGCGTCGAGGTCGTGGCCAGCCACGGTTACCTGCCGGCGCAATTCATCAATCCGCGGGTCAACCGGCGTACCGATGGCTACAACGGCGAGCTGGAACAGCGTTTGCGTTTTCTGCGCGAAGTCATCGAGGCTGTGCGCGAGGCGACCGACGAGCAGTTCATCATCGGCCTGCGCATCTCCGCCGACGAGCGCGACCCGGAAGGCCTGACCGAAGACGAATCCCTGGCCGCCGTGCAGTCACTGCAAGCGCAGCTCGATTACGTGCACATCGTCGCCGGCACTTCGGCATCCCTTGGCGGCGCGGTGCACATCGTGCCGCCCATGGCGATCGAAGCGGCGTACCTGGCTAAAGAAGCCGGGACCTTCAAGGCCGGTTTGAACATTCCGCTGTTCGTCACCGGGCGCATCAACCAGCCCCAGGAGGCCGAGCTGATTCTGGCTCGCGGCCAGGCCGATGTGTGCGGCATGACCCGGGCACTGATCTGCGATCCGCAAATGCCCAACAAGACCGACACCGGCCGCGTCGAAGACGTGCGAGCGTGCATTGCCTGCAACCAGGCGTGCATCGGCCACTTCCACAAGGGCTTGCCGATTTCCTGCATCCAGCACCCGGAAACCGGGCGCGAACTGATCTTCGGCGAACGCCGACAAGCGCCGCAGCGCAAACGCATCATGATCGCCGGCGGTGGTCCGGCCGGGATGAAAGCCGCCACCGTCGCGGCCCAGCGCGGCCATGAGGTGACGCTGTACGAAGCCAGTTCGCAACTGGGCGGTCAGGTGTTGCTCGCGCAACTGCTGCCACGGCGCAGCGAATTCGGCGGTGCCAGCACCAACCTGCAGCGGGAAATGGAACTGGCCGGCGTGCGCGTGGTGCGCAATACCCGAGTCGACCGGGCACTGGTGGAGCAGGAAAAACCGCACGTGGTGATCGTCGCTACCGGAGCCGAGCCCTACTGGCCGCCCTTCGAGCGCGGCGGTGAATTGCAGGTGGTGGACGCCTGGCAAGTGCTGCGCGATGAAGTACGGATCGGCCGTTCGGTGGTGGTGGTCGACTGGCGTTGCGACTGGATCGGCCCCGGCATCGCCGAACGTCTGGTTCGAGCCGGGCACCAGGTGCACCTGGCAGTCAACGGCACCCATTGCGGGGAAAACCTGCCGCTGTACGTACGCGATCAACTGGCCGGCGAGCTGCATAAGCTGGGCGTGCCGATCACGCCGTACGCGCGGCTGTATGGCTGCGATGACAACACGGTGTACCTGCAACACACCGCCAGTGGCGAACCGATGCTGATGGAGAACATCGATACGCTGGTGCTGTGTCAGGGCCATCAACCGGTGGATACCCTGGGCGCGGAGTTGCAAGGGCTGGTGGAGTTTCGCCGCATCGGCGACTGCCTGGCGCCGCGTACGGTCGAAGAAGCGATTTATGAAGGTTTGAAAGTCGCGTGGGAGCTTTAAGGCTGTTTATACTCCGGGGCTTTAACGGCTAACACCAACCTGTGGGAGCGGGCTTGCTCGCGAATGCGGTAGATCAGTCGCCATTGATGTTGAATGATTAACCGCTTTCGCGAGCAAGCCCGCTCCCACAGGGATTGCGGTCTTTGGCTCAGCCCCCGGTTCGGAATTTTCCATGAGCAACAACAGCAAGACCCAGCCCGCCTCAGGCAGCGCCGAACCGCATTTTCTCGGCACGCGCATTCGCGGCCTGCGCAAGCGCCGGGGCATGACCCTGGCGGAACTGGCGCAACAGAGCGAACTCACCGCCGGCTACATCAGCCAGCTGGAACGCAACCTCGCCTACCCGTCGATTCCGGCGCTGTTCAACATTGCCCGTAGTCTCGGCGTCACCATCCAGTGGTTCTTCGCCAGTGAAGCGGTCACCGCGCCCGAAGACGATGGCGTCGTGGTGCGCAAGAACAGCCGCCTGAACGTGCATTACGAAGACGGCATCGTCGACCAGTTGCTGACCCCGCAAGCCAACCGCCAACTGGAAATGCTCCACTCGCGTTTCCCGCCCGGCACCTACAGCCAGCAAAGCTACAGCCACGACGGTGAAGAAGCCGGCTACTTGCTCTCGGGGAGTTTCGAGTTGTGGGTCGGCGAGCGCCATTTCCAGCTCAATGAAGGCGACAGTTTCAGCTTTTCCAGCCAGGAACCGCACCGCTACGGCAACCCCGGCGATGTCGATGCAGTGGTGATCTGGGTGATTACGCCACCGACGTTCTAACGTCGGCTGCGACCGTTTGACTGAGTGGTACTCGCACGCTTGAGGGTGTCGCTCGGCAGCTCGTTGAACAACGCGCGGTAGCTGCTGGAAAACCGCCCAAGATGCCAGAACGACCAATGCATCGCCACCTCGGCCACGGTGGTTTGCATCGGCGTGCGGCTGAGCAATTCGCGGTGGGCGCTGTTGAGTCGGCGCAGGCGCAGCCACTGGGTCGGCGACATGCCGGTGTAGGTCTTGAACGCATGCTGCAACTGGCGCAGTGAAAACCCGGCAACCTGGGACAACTCCAGCAGGTTGAGGTGTTCTTCCGGGGTGTCCGCGGCCCATTCCCCGACCCGCTTCATGATCGCCCGCTCCCCGGCCCGACGCTGCAAGGCCCCCTGGTCGAGGCCGACACAGGCGTTGTCGAGGATGAATAGGCAGTCCTCCAGCAGTTGCTGGGTCAGTGCTTCGCGGCTCGGTGGATCGAAGGTCTGCGACAGCCGCGTCAAGGTCCCGCTGAGCCAACGGCAGAACAGCGCGTTTTGCTGGGAGTTGAGCGGTGCCATGAACAGCCCTTCGAGCCTGGCGATGTCGAGGCTGTGACGCTTTACAAACTCCGGCCCGAACACCACGGCGATTTCCTGGTAGTTCTCCGGGGTGATCCAGATGTTGCGGCTTTCGCCATTCAACACGTACAGCGCGTTGTCGCCGCGATCGAAACAGAACGACAACGAGCCCTGGGGCGCGCTGAAATTCTGCTCGACCCGGGTGTTCATCGACTCTTCGTAAATCTCCACGCCCTGCAGGTCCAGATAACGCACCCTACCCGCGAAATGTCCCGGCGACATCTGCTGGTATTGCTGCACCCAGCCCGGCGTGGCGCGGATTTGCTCGGCGACATCGGCGGTGTTGAACGCTTGGACCTGGAGGGAGTTGGAACCTGTCATGGGGCGACCTTACGCACTCTTTTGGTGCGTTTTGTGCTGCTTAAAGTGGATAGATGGAACCGCAAGGCTCGCACAAGATAGTCGTCAACGCGCTACAGGGGAAGTGTCCGGCGGATGAAACCGGTCTCTCCTGGCGTTAATAAAACCAATAACGAGGTCTTTATGAATGTCCCTTTCGATCAGCTGTTCACTTGGCTGAAAGATCACAAGATTACCGAAGTCGAGTGCGTCGTCAGCGATCTGACCGGCATTGCACGCGGCAAAATTGCACCGACCAACAAGTTCCTGCATGAGCGAGGCATGCGCCTGCCGGAAAGTGTCCTTCTGCAAACGGTAACCGGGGACTTTGTCGACGACGACATCTACTACGACCTGCTCGACCCGGCCGATATCGACATGGTCTGCAAGCCGGACGCCGATGCCGTCTACGTGGTGCCATGGGCCATCGAGCCGACCGCCATCGTGATCCACGACACCTTCGACAAGTTCGGCAACCCGATCGAACTGTCGCCGCGCAACGTGCTGAAGAAAGTCCTGCAGTTGTACACCGACAAAGGCTGGCGGCCGATCGTCGCGCCGGAAATGGAGTTCTACCTGACCCAGCGCTGCGAAGACCCGGACCTGCCGCTCAAGGCGCCGATGGGCCGTTCGGGCCGTGCCGAAAGCGGTCGTCAATCGTTCTCCATCGACGCGGCCAACGAATTCGACCCGCTGTTCGAAGACGTCTACGACTGGTGCGAACTGCAAGGCCTGGACCTCGACACGCTGATCCACGAAGACGGCCCGGCGCAGATGGAAATCAACTTCCGTCATGGCAACGCCCTGGACCTGGCGGACCAGATCACCGTGTTCAAGCGCACCATGCGTGAAGCGGCGCTCAAGCACAACGTGGCCGCCACCTTCATGGCCAAGCCGGTCGGCGACGAGCCGGGCAGCGCCATGCACCTTCACCAGAGCGTGGTGGACATTGCCACCGGCCAGCCGATCTTTGCCGATGCCGATGGCAACATGAGCGAGCTGTTCCTGCATCACATTGGCGGCCTGCAGAAGTACATCCCGAAAGTGCTGCCGATGTTCGCGCCGAACGTCAACTCGTTCCGCCGCTTCCTGCCGGACACCTCGGCACCGGTGAACGTCGAATGGGGCGAAGAAAACCGCACCGTCGGCCTGCGCGTGCCGACCTCGAGCCCTGACGCCATGCGCGTCGAGAACCGTCTGCCGGGCGCTGACGCCAACCCGTACCTGGCCATCGCCGCCAGCCTGCTGTGTGGTTACCTGGGCATGGTCGAGCGCATCGAGCCGAGCGCTGCGGTACAGGGCCGCGCCTATGAGCGTCGCAACCTGCGCCTGCCGATCACCATCGAGGACGCCCTGACCCAGATGGAGGAATGCGACACCATCAGCCGCTACCTGGGCAGCAAGTTCGTGCGCGGCTATGTCGCGGTCAAACGCGCCGAGCACGAGAACTTCAAACGGGTGATCAGTTCGTGGGAGCGTGAGTTCCTGATGCTCAGCGTCTAAGGCCCCCCGCTCCCCCAGGCATCACACATTCCCTGTGGGAGCGGGCTTGCCCGCGAAGAGGCCAGTGAATCCAACATCTTTGTTGACTGACAGGCCGCCATCGCGAGCAAGCTCGCTCCCACAGGTAGCGTGAACACCTGAAGAATCCAATAATTCCAAGAAGGTATCGACATGCGTCTATTGAAATCCATGGTCCCGGCCGCGCTGGCGGTTCTGTTCAGTGCCGTTGCCCAGGCCCAGCCACAGGTCAGCGTCTACAACTGGACCGACTACATCGGCGAAACCACCCTCGCCGACTTCCAGGCCAAGACCGGGATCAAGGTGATCTACGACGTATTCGATTCCAACGAAACCCTGGAGGGCAAACTGCTTGCCGGTCGTACCGGGTATGACGTGGTGGTGCCGTCCAACCACTTCCTCGCCCGCCAGGTAAAGGCCGGCGCGTTCCTCAAGCTTGATCGCGAGCAACTGCCGAATTACAAGAACCTCGACCCGAAATTGCTGGCGCTGCTGGAGAAGAACGATCCGGGCAACTCGCACTCGGTGCCGTACCTGTGGGGCACCAACGGCATCGGCTATAACGTCGACAAGGTCAAGGCTGTGCTGGGCATCGACAAGATCGATTCCTGGGCCGTGCTGTTCGAACCGGAAAACATCAAGAAGCTCAGCGCCTGCGGCGTGTCGATGATGGACTCGGCGGACGAAGTGTTCCCGGCGATGCTCAACTACATGGGCATGGACCCGCGCAGCGAAAGTGTCGAGGACTACAAAAAGGCCGAAGCCAAGCTGCTGCAGATCCGCCCTTACATCACCTACTTCCACTCCTCCAAGTACGTCTCGGACCTGGCCAACGGCGACATCTGCGTGGCGTTCGGTTACTCGGGTGACGTGTTCCAGGCCGCCAACCGTGCCAAGGAAGCCAAGAACGGCGTGAACATTGCCTACGCCATTCCCAAGGAAGGCGCCAACCTGTGGTTCGACCTGCTGGCCATCCCCGCCGACGCCAGCAACCCGAAAGAAGCCCACGCCTTCATCAACTACCTGCTGGACCCGCAAGTGATTGCCAAGGTCAGCGAGTCGGTCGGCTACGCCAACCCGAACCCGGCCGCCAAGCAGTACATGGACCCTGAGCTGGTCAGCAACCCTGAGGTTTATCCGTCCCAGGAAGTCCTCGACAAACTCTACATCTCCACCACGCCGTCGCAGTCGATCATGCGCCTGATGACCCGCTCGTGGAGCAAAGTGAAGTCCAACAAATGAATCAGTACACCAAGGAACACACCCACTCCTATTACGCAGCGTCCGCCAAGGGCATGAAGCAGCGTCCCGCGCTGGCCTCGGACCTTACGGCCGATGTCTGCGTGGTCGGCGCGGGTTTCACCGGCATCAACACCGCCATCGAACTGGCCCAGCGCGGGCTCTCGGTGGTCCTGCTGGAGGCCCGGCGAGTCGGCTGGGGCGCCAGCGGGCGCAACGGTGGCCAGTTGATTCGTGGTATCGGCCATGACGTCAGCGGTTTCGCCAAGCACATCGGCGCCGATGGTGTGCAATACCTGGAACACGCCGGGACCGAGTCGGTGCAAGTCGTGGCCAAGCGCATCCGCGAGCACGGCATCGATTGCGACCTGAGCTGGGGTTTTTGTGAACTGGCCAATACCCCTGCCCAGTTCAAAGCGCTCAAGGCCGAGCAGGTGGAACTGATCGAGTCCGGTTATGCCTTTGAAACCCGACTGGTCGCGCCACAGCAAATCCGTGAACAGGTGGTGAACTCCGGTGTGTACGCCGGCGGCCTGGTGGACATGGGCTCGGGGCATTTGCATCCGCTGAACCTGGTCCTTGGCGAAGCGCAAGTTGCCGAGTCCCTCGGGGTGCGGATTTTCGAGCAAAGCCCGGTGCTGGAGCTGATCCATGGCAGCACGGTGCAAGTGCGTTGCGCTGGTGGCACTGTGAGTGCAGGCACGTTGGTGCTGGCCTGCAACGCGCACCTGGAAGAGTTGGAACCGAAGCTCAGCGGCAAAGTACTCCCGGCAGGCAGCTACATCATCGCCACCGAGCCGTTGTCGGAAGACGCCGCTGCAAAACTGATCCCGCACAACCTCGCGCTGTGCGACCAGAAGGTCGGCCTGGACTACTACCGGCTCTCGGCTGGCCGGCGGTTGCTGTTCGGCGGTGCCTGCCATTACTCCGGGCGCGATCCTTCGGACATCAGCGCCTACATGCGTCCGCAAATGCTCAAGGTGTTCCCGCAATTGGCCGATGTGCGCATCGATTATCAGTGGGGCGGCAAGATCGGCATCTCGGCCAACCGCTTCCCCCAGGTCGGGCGCCTGAGCCAGCACCCGAACGTGTTCTACGCCCAGGGTTACTCCGGCCATGGCCTGAACGTGACCCACTGGTGCGCGAAGTTGTTGGGGGAAGCGATCCATGCCGGCCACAGCAAAGGCTTCGACGTGTTCAGCGCCGTGCCGCACATGACCTTTCCCGGCGGACGCGCCCTGCGTTCGCCGTTGCTGGCCCTTGGCATGTTCTGGTATCGGATGCGGGAAGTGCTGGGTTGAGCATCGGGCGCCTGAGACGAGTTATCCCTCGCTTCAGGCGTCCCGGCAGGTCAGGTGGGGTGGCGGCGACCTCAAGAGATCGCCACGGTACATCTATTGAGGCATCTGGATGTTGATGCCCTCCTTCTGCATTTCTTCCCGTACCGACTGGAATTTCTGGTACTTGGACAACTCGATCGGGCCGTCATAGCCCATGCTTTGCAGCTTGCGTGGCGGGTATTTGATGTAGGTCTGCATCAGCTTGTTGATCGCCTGGCTGATCGGCACCATGGTCCAGGTGCGCTCGGTGACGTTACTCATGAAAATGTCGTAGCGCTCCTGCGGATCTTGCAGCAAGTCAAAGACTTGCGGTACGACCGCCACGTACTTCGACTCCCCTTTCCAGCCCAGGTTGGTGTCCACGGCCAGGCCGCCGGTCGGTACACCATTGTCGCCACGCAGGTTGAACACGGCCTTGTAGTTGCCTACGCGGGCCGCCCCCGGCGACAACTCGTTTTCGGTGAAGTAGAACCACTCTTTACGTGGGTCAGGGCCCGTGCCGGTTATCACCGGAGTCATGTCATAGCTGTCGAAATAGATCGGCTGACCTTCGCGATCCTTCTCCGGCAACTTGATGCCGGCCACCGAGGCGAAGGTCGCCATCAGGTCGAGTCCGCCGAGAACGTCGTGGTTCTTGGCATTGGGTTTGATTTTTCCGGGCCAGGTCATGATTGCAGGGACCCGGTTACCGCCCTCGCGCACGGTGCCCTTGGTGCCACGAAATGGTGTGTAGCCGGCGTCCGGATAAACGTCCTGCCAGGCGCCGTTGTCGGTGGTGTAGACCACCAGCGTGTTCTTATCCAGGCCCAGCGCCTTGAGCTTGTCCATGATACGACCAATGCGCGTATCCAGTTCGACCACCGAGTCGGCGTACTTGGACTTGGAGATCGACTTGTGAACGAACTCCGGTGCCGGCAGGTTCGGCTGGTGCACTTTCATGAAGTTGACGTTGATGAAGAACGGCTTGTCGGATTTGGCGGCGGTGTCGAGGAATTCCAGCGCGGCTTTTTCGACATAACCATCAAAGTAGGGAATCCCGACTACACCGGGTTTGCCGTCGATGACCGGCGTATCAACATACTGGCCGTTGATCTTGAACTCTTCGACGGCCTTTTCTCCCGCCTTGCCCGAGAGTGCGCCCTTGGTCACCTTGGCAAACATCGCCCGGGTTTCCGGGTCCATGTCGGGGAACCATGTCGGATCGGCGTAGGTGTAGGCATTGAGGTGATAGAGACCGACGTACTTCATCACGTCATAACCCTGGGCATTGGGCAGCGCATAGTCGGCTTCACCCAGGTGCCACTTACCGGTGAAATAGGTCTCGTAACCGCCGGTCTTGAGCACCGAGGCCAGCGTCCACTCGGCGGCGGGCAAACCACCGCCCTGGCCCTGGAAGGCCACGGTGGTCATGCCGCTGCGATTGGGGATGCGCCCGGTCTGCATGGCGGCTCGACCGGGTGTGCAGCTCGGTTGCGCGTAGAACGAGTAAAAGGTTGTGCCCTCAGCGGCCAGTTGGTCGATGCTGGGGGTCGGCATGCCGCGGCCGACACCACCACCGTACGGTCCCAGATCGCCGTAGCCGGTATCGTCGGACACGATGAACAGGATATTGGTTTTTTCTGTTTGTGCAGCCTGGGCCAAACCGTTAAGCGCTATCAGTAATGAACCTGCAATGAAGAACCTTGAGCGATGCGAGAGTCTTTTCATGGCGACCTTCCTTTATCGGGACGGATCCTTGTGGCCGGCTACCTGTTTTCAAGTAATCCGTGACCGGACCCTGGTGAGTTACCCCCAAACCATGCCCTCTGGTTAGTTCCAGGCGTTCAACTGACCAGCCAATTGAATTCCTGTAGCTACTCAAGGCACCCGAGTCAGCCTAGTACGGATATTTTAATAACGCGCATTGCAGGCAGAGGAATTCAAAGTTGTTCGTCGCTTGCTTCCCATGTAATTTCGTGGGTCGCTTCATCCCCTGCGGCGGATAGTGTTCAGGTTGCGACTTTCGCTTTGCTCAATTGCAAGTCACCTCTATATTGAGGGGGTGCTCTGAACTTCCTGCCTTCTGTTGAGCTTGACCCATGGCAACTACTGATCAGCTGATCATCTGCGAGCACTGCGACAGCGTGTACCAAAAAGTAACGCTCGCCAAACATCAAAAAACCCTGTGTACGCGCTGCGGCGGCGTACTTCAGCGCTATAACGGTCTCACGGTGGAACAGCGTCTTGCGTTGACCTTCACAGCGTTGATGCTATGGCTGTTCGCCAACTGCTATCCGGTGATGAGCATCAGCCTCAAAGGCGTGAAGAACAGCGCAACCCTCTGGGACTCGGTGCTGGCCCTGAGCCTGGGGCCTATCACGTTCATCGCCATGGTGGCGGCAATCGCCATGATCATCGCGCCGATTTTCCAGCTGTTGCTGCTGATCTGGGTGCTGGGCTTCGCCCTCGCCCGGCAACGCTCGCCCGGATTCAAGTTCTGCATGCGCTGGCTGGAAACCCTGAGGCCCTGGAGCATGCTCGAAGTCTGCCTGCTGGGTGCCATGGTCGCGGTGATCAAGCTCGCCGGACTGCTCGATGTGCTGCCCGGCATCGGGTTGTTTGCCCTGGCTGCGCTGAGCCTGATGATGATCCGCATCGCCGGGCGCGACATTCGCGAACTATGGGACCTTGTATGAGCACGCCTCCTTACGCCGACGAGCTCAACCTGTGCCTGTGTCACACCTGCGGCCTGGCCTGCGACATGACCTTCGAGCCCCACGAATGCGAGCGTTGCGGTGCACCGCTGCACCGGCGCAAAACCAATTCGCTGACCCGCACCTGGGCCTACATGATCGCGGCCCTGGTGTTCTACATCCCGGCCAACCTGTTGCCGGTGATGAACACCCAAATGGTCGGCCATGGCGCCGACAGCACGATCATGAGCGGCGTGCTGGAGTTCTGGGAAGCCGGGGCCTGGGATATCGCCCTGATCATTTTCATTGCCAGTATCGCGGTACCGGGCATCAAGTTCGTCGCCATCACGCTGCTGCTGGTCACCGTGCAACGCGACAGCGAGTGGGCACGCAAAGAACGGTCGACGTTGTATCGCTTCGTCGAGGTCATCGGTTACTGGTCGATGCTCGATGTGATCGTGGTCGCCCTGGTGGCGTCGCTGGTCAAGTTCCAGGCCCTGGCCGATATCGAACCGCGCCCGGGCATTCTGTTTTTTGGTCTGGTTGTGGTGTTCACCATGCTGTCGGCAATGAGTTTCGATCCACGCTTGATTTGGGATAAAGAACGGGAAAACCCACACAATGAGGAGGTCACGGATGAAGTCACAAGCCACTGACGGGCCGCAAGCCCCCGGGCAGGCGCCGATCAAGACCCGCCGCTTCAGCGTTTCGCTGGTCTGGATCGTCCCGATCGTCGCGGTGCTGGTGGGTATTTCGCTGGTGGTTCACAGCATTTTGCAACAAGGACCGACCATCGTTGTCACGTTCAAGACCGGGGACGGCCTGACCGCGAACAAGACTGAGGTCAAATACCGCAATGTCGTGATTGGTCATGTCTCCGATGTGGAACTGGCCAATGACCAGAAGAGCGTCAACGCCACCATCAAACTGGAAAAGCAGGCTGAAAGCTTTACCCGCGAAGATTCGCAGTTCTGGGTCGTGCGGCCGCGCATTGGCGCGGGCGGTGTGTCCGGCATCGATACGCTGCTGTCGGGCGATTACATCGGTGCCGATATCGGCCAGGCCAACGGCCGGGCAAAAAACTTCAAGGGCCTGGAAAACCCGCCACCGATCACCTATGGCGAGCCGGGCAAGCGTTTCACCCTGTTCACCCAGGACCTGGGATCGCTGGACATCGGCTCTCCGGTCTACTACCGCAAGATCCCTGTGGGTCAGGTGGTGGCCTACGCGCTGGACCCGGATGGCAAGGGCGTGAACATAGAACTGTTCATCCATGCTCCCAATGACAAGTACGTCACCGAAAACACCCGTTTCTGGAACGCCAGCGGCATTGACGTGAACGTCGGCGCCAATGGTTTTGCGGTCAAGACCGAATCCTTGTCTTCCTTGCTGGTGGGCGGCATTGCCTTCCGCGCGCCCGACTACAGCCCTGGCGATAAACCTGCTGGCGCAGAGTACGCCTACGAACTGTTCGAGGACCAACAAACCGCCCTCGCCCCGCCAAACGGCAAGCCGCAGTTCCTGGCCATGCGCTTCGACCAGGCACTGCGCGGGCTCAAGGTCGATGCTCCGGTGGAGTTCCTTGGCGTGGAAATCGGCAAGGTGGTGGCGGTCAATCTGGATTACGACGAGAAAAAACGTTCCTTTCCAATCAACGTCGGTATCGTGATTTACCCGCAGCGCCTGGGCCAGGCCCACATCAAAATGCTCAAGGCGCTCAAGCATGATCCCAATGACGAAGCCGCTGGCGTGCGGCTGATCGGCACCTTCATCGAAAACGGCCTGCGTGCCCAGGCCCGCACCGGCAACTTCCTGACCGGCCAGTTGTACATTGCCCTGGACTTCTACCCCAAGGCCGACAAAGTCGCCTTCGATGCAAACGCACGCCCGGTCATGATTCCGACCATTCCCGGCAGCCTCGAGCAATTGCAGGAAAAACTCGAATCCATGGTCGACAAGATCAACAAACTGCCGATCGAGCGTATCGCCGGCAATCTCGATGGCAATCTCGTCGAACTGCGCAAAGGCATGATGCAATTCAATGGCAAGATCCTGCCTGGCGTGCAAACCACCTTGTCGGATGTCAGCAAGACACTGGAAACCGCCAATTCGACCCTGCAATCGGCCAGTTCGACCCTGGCCGAGGATTCGCCGCAACGGGAAAAGCTGGGGCAAACCCTGGATGAACTGGGACGCACGTCGAGATCCTTGCGTGATCTTTCGGATTACCTGGGACGGCATCCGGAATCGCTGCTTCGCGGCCGTCCGAACAATGCCGCACCCATGGATCTGCAAGGGCCACCGCGCAATTGAACACAGGAGCAACACCCATGGCTTTACCGCTGAAGTTCACATTGGTCACCGCGATGTTGCTGCTCGCCGCCTGCCGCAGTGACCCGATTCATTTCCACACCCTGACCCCGGCCCAGGAGGGCGATCACTCAAGGACCACCGTCGGGGTGATCCAGATCGAGACGATCAGCGTACCGCCCCAGGTCGATCGAGCGCAGATCGTCATTCGCGAGGGCAACAGTGGCCTGGCGATCCTGGAAACCCAATGGTGGGGCTCGACTCTCGTGGACGAATTGCGCAGTGCGCTGGCCGACCAACTGAGCAACAGTCCTGTACAAGGCCGACATTCGGTGCGGGTCGATGTGCAGCGTTTTGACTCGATCCCCGGCCAGTACGCCTTGATGGACGTGGAATGGCGCCTGCGCAGTGCCAGCAGCGGCGAAACGGCACGGGTGATTTGCCGCAGCGCCTTGCAAACGCCTTCGGGCGCTAGCGTCGATGACCTGGTGCTTGCCCAGCAAAACAACGTCAAACGCCTGGCCGCGCTGATCAGCCAGGCTGCCGCCAGGCCACAGGCGAGTTGCCCTTCGCCCTGAACGCCTTCCCCCCGGATTAACGGCGACAAGTTCGCCGTTAATCCGTCCCTACTGTTTCCTGCTGTCATTTCCCGCGACAGGCGGCCAGCAGCAACTGGCACCGTCAGGTGCGCCGAGGGCACGACAAAAGGCAGCCGGGGGCAACTCCATATTCTGATCGACGGTATCGATTGATCGAAGAGTCGAACCACAGTGGGCACAGTGCTGCTAATCTGAATGAAAATTACATGTATTAACGGTTTTTTTGACGTTATTTTCTCATTTGGATCTCTACATTTCCCGCACCTCAAAAACATGCAAATGATTCGCATTGGTTAACTGGCGTTTGAATGCGCATGACTTTCAAAAAAAATGCACCAGGAGCAGCCCGCAGAATGATTCCGAAAATCCCTTCGTTCTTGAAAAAAGCCCTGCTGGCCACCGCTTTGCTGAGCGCTGGCCAGGTGTATGCCGCTGACTCCGTCGGCATCGTGGTGTACAACGCGCAACACGCAAGCCTGACCAAGGCCTGGGTCGAGGGCTTTACCCAGGAGACCGGTATTCCCGTCACCTTGCGCAACGGCGATGACACCGAGATGGGCAACCAGATCGTGCAGGAAGGCGCGGCCTCTCCGGCGGACGTGTTCCTGACCGAGAACTCCCCGGCCATGGTCCTGGTCGACAACGCCGGGCTGTTTGCGCCTGTCGACAAGGCCACGCTGGAGCAGGTTGATTCCGCTTACCGTCCGGCTCACGGCAAGTGGGTCGGGATCGCCGCGCGCTCCACGGTGTTCGTCTACAACCCGAGCAAACTGCCGGAAGCCGACCTGCCGAAATCGATCATGGACCTGGCTTCGCCGGGCTGGAAGGGTCGCTGGGGTGCATCGCCAGGCGGTGCTGACTTCCAGGCCATCGTCGCAGCCATGCTCGAACAAAAGGGTGAAGCCGCCACGCTGGATTGGCTCAAGGCGATGAAAACCAACTACGCCAACTACCGCGGCAACAGTTCGGTTCTCAAGGCGGTAAATGCCGGACAGATCGACAGCGGCGTGATCTACCACTATTACAGCCTGGTGGATCAGTCCAAGACCGGCGAAAACAGCAAGAACACCGCCCTGCACTATTTCAAGCACAAAGACCCGGGCGCTTTTGTCAGCATCTCCGGCGGCGGCGTCCTCGCTTCCAGCAAACACCAGGAACAAGCCCAGGCGTTTCTCAAATACATTACCGGCAAGGATGGCCAGGCTGTCCTGAAGAACGGCAAGTCGTTTGAATACGCCGTGGGCAAAGGCGCTGCATCCAACCCTAAACTGGTGCCTCTGAATCAACTCGATGCGCCGACTGTCGATGCTTCGAAACTCGACAGTAAAAAAGCCGTGGAGCTGATGACACAGGCCGGACTGCTCTAATTGATGCCAGAAACCCTGCCTGCGGGGGTCGCTGAGGCGACACCCGCACATTTGCGTCGACGATCCCGTGGCGTCTTAGCGGGACGTGGCGGTGTATGGGTGATCGGTTTGTCGCTGCTGGTTTCATTACTGGCACTGCTACCGATCGCTTACGTTATTGGCGTGTCCCTGCAGACAGGCTGGTCAACCGTTGTGGCCCTGGTGTTCCGCCCTCGGGTCGGTGAACTGCTGGTCAACACCGTGTTGCTGGTGCTGCTGACGATTCCCTTGTGCGTGGCGCTGGGGGTGACGCTGGCCTGGCTCACGGAACGCACGAATCTGCCGGGGCGGCGCTGGTGGTCGTTGCTGGCCACCGCGCCGCTGGCGGTGCCTGCGTTCGTTCACAGCTATGCCTGGGTCAGCCTGGTGCCACCGATTCACGGATTGTTTGCCGGTGTCCTGGTCTCGGTCATCGCCTACTTCCCGTTCCTGTATTTGCCGGTGGCGGCGACTTTGCGCCGACTCGATCCGGCCATCGAAGACGTCGCCGAATCCATGGGGCTCAAACCCTGGAACGTGTTTTTCCGCGTGGTGTTGCCGCAATTGCGCCTGGCGATCTGCGGCGGCGCCTTGCTGGTCGGCCTGCACCTGCTGGCCGAGTATGGCCTGTACGCCATGATCCGCTTCGACACCTTTACCACCGCGATCTTCGATCAGTTCAAATCGACCTTCAACGGTGCGGCTGCGCACATGCTGGCCAGTGTCCTGGCGCTGTGTTGCCTGGCGATGTTGACGGCCGAATCCGCCGCACGGGGCTCCGCGCGTTACGCTCGCGTCGGTTCGGGAAGCGCCCGGGAGCAACGGGTCGTGCGCCTGAAACCGGCATCCACCCTACTCTCGCTGACGCTGCAGATCGTGACCTGCGCCCTGGCCCTGGGCGTGCCCTTGATTACCCTGGGCAAATGGCTCATCGCCGGCGGCGTAGAAGTCTGGGACATGGCCGAATTGTTGCCCGCACTGGAGCAAACCCTGCTGCTCGGCATCGCGGGCGCGGCGCTGACCACCTGCGCGGCGATCCCGATTGCCTGGCTGTCGATCCGCTACCCCGGTCGACTGCAACGGGTGCTGGAAAGCTGCAACTACATCACCAGTTCCTTGCCTGGAATCATCGTCGCGCTGGCGCTGGTGACCGTCACGATCCATTTTGCCCGGCCGATCTACCAGACCACCTTCACCGTGCTGCTGGCGTACCTGTTGATGTTCTTGCCCCGTGCCCTGGTGAGCCTGCGTGCAGGCATTGCCCAGGCCCCGGTGGAACTGGAAAACATGGCCCGCAGCCTTGGCCGCACGCCGGCCCGGGCACTGTGGCTGATCACCTTGCGCCTGGCCGCCCCGGGGGCAGCCGCCGGCGCGGCGCTGGTGTTCCTGGCGATCACCAACGAATTGACCGCCACCCTGCTGCTGGCCCCGAACGGCACGCGCACCCTGGCGACAGGGTTCTGGGCCTTGACCAGCGAAATCGATTACGCAGCCGCTGCGCCCTACGCCTTATTGATGGTTGTGCTGTCGCTTCCGTTGACCGGACTCCTTTATCACCAATCGAAAAAAACGGCTGGCCGATGAATACTCTTGAATTGAATGCCCTCTACAAGTCCTATGGCGCCCATTGCGCCCTGGACAACGTCAGCCTGTCGGTGCCCAGCGGCAGTCGCACGGTCATCGTCGGCCCGTCCGGCTCGGGCAAGACCACGTTGCTGCGGATGATTGCCGGTTTCGAGTTCCCCGATTCCGGACGCCTGTCGCTCAATGGCCAGACCCTGGTCGACGGCACCCACGAAGTACCGGCCCATCAACGCCTGATCGGCTATGTGCCACAGGACGGCGCACTGTTCCCGCACATGACCGTGGCGGCGAACATCGGCTTCGGCCTGGCGACCAGGGGCACTGAAAAACAGCAACGCGTCGCCGAATTGATGGACAGCGTGGCCCTGGAGGCGAAGATGGCCGAGCGCTGGCCTCACGAATTGTCCGGTGGCCAGCAACAGCGCGTGGCCCTGGCCCGAGCCCTGGCGCAGCAGCCACGGCTGATGCTGCTGGACGAGCCGTTCTCGGCGCTCGATACCGGCTTGCGCGCCGCCATGCGCAAGATGGTTGCGCGGCTGCTGGAGGACGCGGGCGTCACCACCATCCTGGTCACCCATGACCAGAGTGAAGCCCTGTCGTTCGCCGACCAGTTGGCGGTGATGCGTCATGGCCGACTGGTGCAGTCAGGGCATCCGCTGGACCTTTACCGTTATCCCGAAGACGAACAGACCGCCTTGTTCCTGGGGGATGCCGTGGTGATGCCCGCGCGCATCGAGGCCGGTTGGGCCCATTGCGACCTGGGGCGGATCCCGGTCAACAACCACCGCAACAACAGCTCGGCGCAGATCATGCTGCGACCCGAACAGCTGCAACTGGCCAGCATCCTCCCCAGTGACCTGGAAGCCAGCGGGTGCCGGGCCGTGGTCACCGATCGGGACTTCAGCGGCAACACCTGCACGCTGACGGTGGAACTCCAGTCATTGACTCGTAGCGAGCAACCGGGCCGATCACTGCTGGTGCGCAGTTCCGGCATGTATGCACCACCCGCCGGCAGTTCGGTTCAGGTCTCGACCATTGGCCATGCCCATGTACTGAGCGAGGTGTGATCGTTCACAGATCGAATCGATCCACCGCCCGACGCCGCTCGTTGTCATCGCGCACATCGTAGTTGGCCGTGGTCTGGATGTTGCTGTGGTGCGCCAGCTTCTGTGCAATCGACAAGTCATGCTCTTCGATCACCCGGGTGATGAATGAACGCCGGAAGTCGTGGGGCATGATTTTCACCCCGACCTGCGCGCCCCGTTGCCGGGCGATGTAGTAAATCGCGTGTTTGGTGATGCGTTCACGGGTGATATGGCTGCCACGGCGGATGCGGTTGAACAGGAACGGATCGTCCGTCTCACCGTCCTTGAGCAACGAACGGCGCAGCTCGAGCCAGGCTTCAAGCTTGGCGAAGGCCCAGGCCGGCGCGTACTTGATCAACTGTTTGTTGCCCTTGGCGGTCACCCGCAGGCTGCGCTCGGTAAAGTCGACCTGGTTCAGCTCCAGGTTCACCGATTCGGATTTGCGCATCCCGGAACCGTACAAAATCCCGATGATCGCCGCATCCCGCAGGCCCTGCGGCCGCGGATCGGCAGCGCAGACCGCCATCAGCTCCTGGATCAGCGTGCGCCTGAGATTGCGCCCCTGGGACAGCCGTGTCCCGGCCATGCCCTTCACGGTACGCATCTTCAACAGATGCTCCTGAGAGATCAGGCTCATGCGCCACGCTTCGTTCATCACCCCGCGCACCGCGTTGACATAGAGCGAAGACGTGTTCGGCGCATAGCCGTCCGAACGCAAGGTGGCCACCAGCGCAATGACGTCCTCTGGCTGCAGATTGTGCCAGGGAATTTCCTCGATATCGTGGTCTTCGAAGCCCAGCCGGTCGGCGGCATCCTGCAGCACATAACGCATGGTCAGCTGGCTGGACGGCGCCAGTCGCGCCAGATACAGGGTCAGTGGATTGGTGATGGAGGTGCGGGAATCAGTTACAGGTAAGTCAATCAAACGAAACGGCCTTGAATTAAAACAGTTCAATGAAACAACTAAGAAGTAAAAAAACAATGATGTAAAGGCTATTTGCGTTTACAGCCCCAGAGTTGCCCAAGAGACAGGCATTTCTCCCTTTTCCCGGCCCTGTATCGGCGACGAGGAAATCACTGCCGTAGAGCATGCCGCTGTTCTTCAGGCCTCCGCCCGCTGCAGTGCTGGGCAGCCTGGGCATTGTCCTGGGGGTTGAAACGGCCGGAAGTGGCTTTTTTCAACACGATAGGCGAATTGAAATATGGCCTTGCCTATCCTGACTCGATTTTGATTATTCCTCAGGCGGCACCATGAGCCTGTTACTGCTACTGGTCGCCTGTCTGCTGACCTGCCTGGAAAAGCCTTGGCATTGCATTGGTCATCCTCGGCGTCATAACCATCAATTCTCGACCTGCTCGTGCACCTGAATCAAGGAGTGCCCCATGAAAATCAGTGTATTTGGTAGCGGATATGTCGGCCTGGTGCAGGCAGCGGTATTGGCGGAAGTCGGCCACGACGTGGTCTGCATGGACGTTGACGAGAATAAGGTCGAACTGCTCCAACAAGGCCACGTGAGTATTTTCGAACCCGGGCTGGCCAGCCTGGTACGCGAAGGTCTTGACGCCAGACGGTTGCAATTCACCAGCGACGAAAAATTCGCGATACAGCATGGCCAGGTGCTGTTCATCGCGGTCGGTACACCGTCCCGGGACGACGGCTCGGCGGACTTGCGCTACGTGATGTCGGTAGGCGACGCCGTGGCCCGTCATCGCGAGCAACCGGCGATCCTGGTGGAGAAGTCCACCGTCCCGGTCGGCACCGGAGATGCCTTGCGCACACACATCGACAAACGCCTGCTCAGCGCCGGGCGCGTATTGCAGTTCGATATCGTCTCCAACCCGGAGTTCTTGAAAGAAGGTTCGGCCGTGGCCGACTGTCGACGCCCGGACCGAATCGTCATCGGTTGTGAACGCGAAGAAGTGCGTGAGGTGATGCGTGACCTGTACTCGCCCTTCAACCGCAATCATGAACGCATCATGTTCATGGACCTGCGCAGCGCCGAGCTGACCAAGTACGCCGCCAACTGCATGCTGGCGACCAAGATCAGCTTCATCAACCAGATCGCCGAACTGGCCGAACATCTGGGCGCCGACATCGAATCGGTGCGCCTGGGCATCGGCGCCGACTCGCGTATCGGCTATCACTTCATCTACCCCGGTTGCGGCTACGGTGGTTCATGTTTCCCCAAGGACATGCGCGCCCTGATCCACAGCGCCGAACAGGCCCATTGCTCCAGTGACCTGCTGCAAGCGGTGGAAGCCATCAACGAGCGACAGAAATTCAAGCTGTTCGAGCGCATCAACGCGTTCTACAAGGGCAACTTGCGTGGCAGGACCTTTGCCTTGTGGGGCCTGGCGTTCAAGCCAAACACCGACGACATGCGCGATGCACCGAGCCGGGTGTTGCTCGAATCGTTGTGGGCCGCCGGGGCGAATGTCCGTGCGTTCGATCCGGAAGCCATGCAGGAAACCCAGAAACTGTATCCCGATGAATCGAAACTGATGCTCATGGGCACGCCCGAGTCGGTCTTGTCCGGTGCCGATGCACTGATCATCTGCACCGAATGGCAACAGTTCAAGGCGCCGGACTTCCAGCTGATCCAGCAGCGGCTCAACGCACCGGTGATCTTTGACGGCCGCAACCTGTACGACTCGGACCGTCTGGCACGCATCGGTTTCACCTACTTCCCGATCGGCCGGGGCGAGTCGAGCAAATTGCCGATTCCGTACCAGCAATGGTTTGCCGAGTCAGTGGTTGCCTGAACACCATGATCCCTCACATCCGCCAACAGTCCCTAATGCCGGGTCTGCACGGCTTTTGGTGCATTGAGCGGGCGTTTCGACAGGAATGATTTCGTGCTGTTGTACCTCAAGCAAATCCCGTGGCAACGAACATTTGCGGCTTCATGTTGATGCACACCCCGGCGCCGACGATGTTTTATGCCTTGAGTGCACTCGCTGCCCTGGGTGGTTTGCTGTGCTACACAAGCGGCCGACGGGGCGTTTTAAAGCAAAGTTAATGCACTGAAAGCTCATTAATATGAATTTGTCAGTAACTGGATTGAACGGCACACTGTGCGCGTTCCTCCCCCAACAGTTGGAACAACTTCAAGGGCTTTCTGGGTTCCCCAGCTAAGCCTTTTTTTTGCATGGATTTTTTCTGCCGGAGTTTTCTCGGAATGCTTGCTCGCTGGTTGCCTGCCGCCATCAACACCCGCCCCACCGAATGGAGCCGCGCCGCCATCGGCATGGCCTTGGGGACACTGATGAGCGTGTGGCTCTGTAGCCAGGTGTTCGGCATCGAGGTGGCCCAGCACCTGATCGGTCCACTGGGGGCTTCGGCGGTGCTGTTGTTTGCCGTGTCTTCGGGCGCGCTCGCCCAACCCTGGTCGATTCTCGGCGGCTACTTGTGCGCTGGGGTTATTGCCTTGCTTGTCGCCCATGTGTTGGGCCGAACCTTGGGTAGCGCTTGCCTGGCGGCGGGCATGGCGTTGATCCTGATGTGCTGGCTGCGCTGCCTGCATCCACCGGCCGGCGCATTGGCCCTGACCCTGGTGCTGGCCGATCCGGCGACCATTGCCATGGACTGGAGAGCCATCGGACCGGTGATGCTCAGCGCGGCGACGATGCTGCTCTGTGCCCTGACCTACAACAACCTGACCCGCGTTCGTTACCCCAAGAGTGCCAGCGAAGCGGTGGCCAGGATTCCTGCCGATCACCCGCCGGTCGACCGTCAGGCCATCACCGCCGAAGACCTGAAACTGGCGTTGGCCGACATGGAAGCGTTCTACGACGTCACGCCCGAAGACCTCGAACAGTTGATCCAGGCCAGCCAACTGCACGCCAAACGCCGCAGCGTGGGCGAGGTGCTCGCCCCTCGACTGTAAGTTGCTGTTTTGGAGGTTCTTTTGCCGTGGCCGGGCGGTTCTGGCATCCTGCGCCTCCATTTTCTGACCCGGCCCGCCTTCTGGCACGCAAACCACCATGACCGCCTCCGAAAAAGCCCCCGCTCCACGCCACAGCGACCTGATCTACGGCCTCGATGACCGCCCGCATCTGACCGCCACCGTCTTCGCCGCCCTGCAACACGTGCTCGCGAGTTTCGTCGGCATCATCACCCCGACGCTGATCATGGGCAGCGCCCTGGGCCTGCAAAGCGAAATTCCCTACCTGATCAGCATGGCGCTGTTCGTTTCCGGCCTGGGCACCTTCGTGCAGGCGCGGCGCTTCGGTCCGGTGGGCTCCGGCCTGTTGTGCCTGCAAGGCACCAGTTTCTCGTTCATCAGTGTGATTCTCAGCGCCGGCTTCATGGTCAAGGCCCGGGGCGGCGGCACCGATGAGATTCTCTCGACCATCTTCGGCGTGTGCTTTTTTGCCGCGTTCATCGAGGTGGTGTTGAGCCAGTTCATCGGCAAGTTGCGCATGCTGATCACCCCGGTGGTGACCGGCACGATCATCACGCTGATGGGCTTGTCGCTGATCAAGGTGGCAATGACCGACATCGCCGGCGGCTTCGGCGCCCCGGATCTGGGGGCGGCCAGTCACCTGGCCCTGGCAGCGCTGGTACTGGGAACCATCGTGGTGTTGAACCGGGTGGACGTGCCGTTTTTGCGTCTGGGAGCGATTGTCATCGGCTTGACCCTGGGCTACGGAGTGGCATGGCTCATGGGCCAGGTCGATTTCAACAGTCTGCCCGAAGTGCCGCTGATGAGCGTACCGGTACCCTTCAAATACGGGTTCTCCTTCGATTGGGTGGCGTTCATCCCGGTGGCGGTGATTTTCCTGGTGTCGCCGCTGGAGGCCGCCGGTGACCTCACGGCCAACTCGATGATCTCCCGGCAACCGGTCAAGGGCCCGGTGTACATTCGCCGGATCAAGTCCGGCCTGCTCGCCGATGGCCTCAACTCGGCCATGGCCGCGGTGTTCAACAGCATGCCGATGGTGACCTTCGCCCAGAACAACGGGGTGATCCAGCTCACCGGCGTGGCCAGCCGCTACGTGGCGTTTTTCATTGCCGGATTGCTGGTGGTGCTTGGCCTGTTCCCGATGATCGGCGCGGTACTGCAATTGATGCCGAAACCGGTGCTCGGTGGCGCGGAACTGGTGATGTTCGGCACCGTTGCGGTGGCCGGGATCAAGATTCTCGCCGAGGCCGGCCTGCATCGGCGCAACATGCTGATCGTGGCGATTTCCATCGGCATGGGCCTGGGCGTGGCTGCCGTGCCGGAAGTCTTGCGTGAACTGCCCAAGGCCCTGCACAACATTTTCGAATCGCCCATCACCGTCGGCGCGCTGTGCGCTATCGTTCTTAATATCTTCCTGCCCGAGGAATTCATCGAACTGGAAGAGGACGAATTCGATCCGGAGGCCTCGGTGCTTCAGGTCATGCAGAACCCCGATGTGACCGCCAGGGATGAACCCGCAAAGCCTGCGATGGTCGCACAGTCGAACCACTAGACGGACTCAAGGGCTGAGCCGCTGGCGGTTCAGCCTTTTTCAGACGAGAGCACGTCCATGCGCAGCCTCCACGCGGTCCTGATTTCCCTCCTGCTCTGCCTGAGCGCCTGCTCTTCGCTGCCCAATCGAGACCCGTTGAGAATCAACGTCGTGGGTGTCGAGCCCCTGCAAGGCGAGGGCATGGAAGTGCGCTTTGCCGTGAGAATCCGCGTGCAGAACCCCAATGACACCACCCTCACCTACAGCGGCGTCGCCCTGGACCTGGACATCAACGGCCAGCCCTTCGCCTCTGGCGTCACCGATGAGAGGGGTACGATCGGGCGTTTTTCCGACACCGTCGTCAGCGTGCCGGTCAGTGTTTCGGCGTTGTCGGTGATCCGCCAGACCTATGGCATCAGCCAGATGAAAACGCTCAACAACATGCCCTACGTCCTGCGCGGAAAGCTCTCGGGTGGGGTGTTCAACACGATGCGTTTCGTCGACAGTGGCACGCTCAATCTGCCGGGATCGACTACGGGCAGCCGTTATAGGCCTGCGAAGAAATGACCGTTGCGCCGCTGAACTTACTCAGTGTCATTGAGAATCAGGCTGCGGTAATGCCCCGGATTTGATCCCGACCACTTGCGAAACGCCTTGTAGAACGAACTGACGTCAGCGAACCCGAGCCGCGTGGCGATTTCGCTGAAACTGATCGCGGGTTCGGCCAGCCAGACAATCGCCAGCTCCTTGCGCACGCCGTCCTTGAGGCCTTGATAGGTTTGCCCTTCTTCGGCCAGTCGACGGCGCAAGGTTGAAGCCGACATGCACAGGCGTTGCGCCAGGGCTTCGGTTTCCGGCCAGTGTTCGGCCGGCAGGTGGCGCAGATCGTGTTTGATGCGACTGGCCAGGCTCTGCGGATCGCGGTACTTCACCAGAATGTTCGCCGGCGCACGGGCCAGGAATCGCTCGAGTTCTTCAGGGCTGCGCTTGATGGGCAGGTCCAGGCAATCGGCGGAGAAAATCATCCGCGTGCGTGGGCGGTCGAAGCGCAGGTTCTCGGAAAACATCACTTGATAGTCATCGCAGAAATCCGGCCTCGAACAGCGCAGTTCGATGGCCAGGATCGGAATCCGCCGTCCTGCCAGCCAGCAGGCAACGCCGTGCACGATCATCCAGTAGGTGAAATAGGTGAAGGCCCGGCGCGGGTCCTTGTCGTCCTCCAGCAGGACGATTTCCGCCAGGCTTTGCTGACGCACCAACTGCGCCGGCAGGTGTTCGAGGATCAACGACAAAAACCCCAGGCCGCTGGCCACTCCCGCCGCCACGTTGGGCTGGAGCATGGCGCTGCGACACAGGAACGCAAAGCTGCCGGATTTGAGTTTGCGTGGGTCCATGCCAAAGAACTCATCATCGCCGCGCCGTGCCAGCAACCGCCACAGCCGCGCATAAGCCGTGGCTGGAACACGGGCGTCGGCGTTGCCCAACAACTGCGGGTCGATGCCGACCTTGCTCAACACTTCATCCGTGGCGATGCCTGGCGCGCAGCTTTGCAACAGTGCTTCACGCACCAGTTGAATGGAGATGGTGTCTTTTTCCGACATGGATCGCGGCAAGCCCTGTTCTTGTTCGAGTGGGGGGCATATTAGCTGAAACCGCTACCTCAACGCAGATCCCTTGTGGGAGCGGCGGTGCGGCGATCCGACTTGCTCGTGAAAGCAGTGTGTCAGTCGCTGATGTACTGAAAGTGAAAACGCCTTCGCGAGCAAGCCCGCTCCCACACTGGATCTGCGTCGTTCACAAATGCTGTGAACAGCCCGGATTCCTGTGGGAGCGAGCTTGCTCGCGATTGCTTTCCTGAGATCCACCGGCTTTACAGAATGCGATAGAGCAACCGCTCGATCCGCACACGACTCACGCGCTTGAGGAACTTGGCCACGCCCGCCGGGTATTCGGCCAGGGTTTCCAGGTTCTGGAAGTGCTCGATGCGACGGGTGTGCTGGAAGATCTCTGCCAGCTCTTTGCGACGCGGCTCCAGCAGTTCGCCATGGGGATCATCGATCAACAAGGCGTTTTCCAGATCGAGTCGAAACGCCCGCGGGTTGAGGTTGTTGCCGGTCAGCAAGGTATAGCGCCGGTCGATCCACATGCCCTTGAGGTGATAGGTGTTGTCGCCATCACGCCACAGGTGCAGGTTCAACTGGCCGCTGTCGATGTTGCGCTGATGACGCTTGGCAAACCGGCGCAAGCTGATTTCGTACAGGTACGGCAGCGCCGAAATGACCCGGAACGGTTCACTCGGCGGAATGTAGAAGTCGTTGGCCGTCTTGTCGCCGACCACAATGTCGATTTTCACCCCACGGGCCAGCGCGCGGTTGATCTCGCGGATGATCGCCAGCGGCAGGTTGAAGTACGGGGTGCAAATGATCAGTTGCTGCTGGGCGCTGGCGATCAGTTCGCAGATCACCCGGTTCAGCGGATTGTTCTTGCCGACGCCAAGCAGCGGGCTGACGGACAAACCGGTCCTGTCGGTGGTGCCCAGCGTGGTGTCGTACGCCGCGTGCTTGAGGCGGCTGCGCAGATCACCGATGTCATTGCGCAGGCTGCGGGTGGTCGGCAGGTTCGGCAGGTCGAGGCGGTGCACCGCCTTGGACGCCACCAGGCCGTGCTGCACCAGGTGCTGCATCGAATCGGCCAGTTCACGATTGTGCAGCAGGTGATAGCGGTCGTAGCGGTACTTGTCAAACTTGTGCAGATAGACATTGTTCAGGCTCGCGCCGCTGTAGATAACGCAGTCATCGATCACGAAGCCTTTAAGGTGCAACACACCGAACAATTCGCGGGTTTGTACCGGGACGCCGTAGATCGGCACTTCGCTGGCATGGGTGCGGGTCATTTCCTGATACCAGGCGGAGTTGCCCGGTTGCTTGCCGGCACCGATCAGGCCGCGCTGGGCGCGCAGCCAGTCGACGACGACCACCACGTCCAGTTCCGGACGCGCCAGTTTGGCCGCGTGCAAGGCATCGAGAATTTCCTGGCCGGCCTCATCCTGTTGCAGGTACAGCGCAACGATGTAAATGCGCCGGGTCGCGCTGGCGATTTTCTCCAGCAGGCAACGACGGAATTCGGCAGCGCCGGAAAGGACGCTAACGGCATCGGCCGTCAGCGGAAAACTGCGCAACTTGGGCAGCAGGGAGCGTTTGAAAAACGACGGCATAGGGCTCGCAATGGGTCGAATCCGAAGAACCCGTGAGCTTACACCATCGATTGCCTTGGGTCTTGTTACTGTCTGTAATGCCCTCTTCGCGAGCAAGCCCGCTCCCACAGGGGACCGTATTTCAATTGTGGGAACGAGCCTGCTCGCGATGGCATTTGCGCGGGCAACAAAAATATCCACTTGACCAAGGAGAACGATCGTTCTACTGTTCGCCACATGAACGAAATCACTAGCAATGACACACGCGACATCATTCTGGATGTCACCGAAAAGTTGATCTACAAAAGTGGCATAGCCGCCACTGGCATGGATCTTCTGGTGAAAACCGCCGGCGTCTCCAGAAAAAGCATCTACCGCTACTTCGCCAACAAGGACGAACTGGTGGTGGCTGCCCTGCAACGCCGCGACCAGCGCTGGATGCACTGGTACAGAGGCGCAGTCGGCCAGGCACAAACCCCGGCCGAACGACTGCTCAACCTGTTTACCGTGCTCAAGTCGTGGTTCGCCTGCGAAGGTTTCCGCGGCTGCGCTTTCATCAACACCAGCGGTGAAACCGGTGACCCGCAGGACCCGGTGCGCCTGGTCGCCAAAGAACATAAACAGAAGCTGCTCGACTACCTGTGCGAGCTGTGTACCGAACATGGCGCCGAGGATCCGCAGCTGCTGGCCAGACAGCTGCTGATCCTGATCGACGGTGCCATTACCGTGGCGCTTGTAATGGGTGATCACAGTGCCGCCGATAATGCGCAATGCATGGCGCGAAAGTTATTGGACCTGTAGCAACCTGATCAAGCTCGACAGTTGTTTGAACATTAACTTGATACGGAGACTTTAAATGTCTAATGCAGAAGTTCGTCCGCCATTACCCCCTTTCACCCGTGAATCGGCGATTGAAAAAGTTCGCCTGGCCGAAGACGGCTGGAACTCTCGCGACCCGGAGCGCGTGTCCCTGGCCTACACCCTGGACACCCAATGGCGCAACCGCGCCGAGTTCGCCCACAACCGCGAAGAAGCCAAAGGCTTCCTGACCCGCAAATGGGCCAAGGAGCTGAACTACCGGCTGATCAAGGAACTCTGGGCGTTCACCGGCAACCGCATTGCCGTGCGTTATGCCTATGAATGGCACGACGACTCGGGTAACTGGTTCCGCTCCTACGGCAATGAAAACTGGGAGTTCAACGAGGACGGCCTGATGGCCCACCGCTTCGCCTGCATCAACGACATGCCGATCAAGGAAAGCGAGCGCAAGTTCCATTGGCCGTTGGGGCGTCGGCCTGATGATCATCCTGGGTTGTCGGATCTGGGCTTGTAATTCAGCTTCACGCTAAACCTGTGGGAGCGGGCTTGCTCGCGAAAGCGGTGTGTCAGCCAACATTTATGCTGGATCTGGCGGCCTCTTCGCGAGCAAGTCGGATCGCCGCACCGCCGCTCCCAGATTGGTTTTGTGTTGTGCAGGTGGTTAAGATGCTGCCCTTCCCTGCAGCCTCTTTCTGCACCCGCCGAATAAGCCGAGCCCATGCCTTTCGAACTCAGCGTTGACCTCTCCACCCTGGCCATCCTGGCCCTTGTCGCTTTTGTTGCCGGTTTCATCGACGCCATCGCCGGTGGCGGTGGGCTGTTGACCACCCCCGCCCTGTTGACCGCCGGCCTGCCGCCGCACCTGGTGCTGGGCACCAACAAACTCAGTTCGACCTTCGGCTCGGCGATTGCCAGTTTCACCTTCTACCGCCGCAAGCTGTTCCACCCCGCGCAATGGGTGCACGCCATCGTCGGTACCCTGGTCGGCGCGCTGACCGGTGCCGTGGTCGCGCATTACCTGCCAGCGGAATGGCTGAACAAAATGCTGCCGGTGATCGTCTTCGCCTGTGGCGTTTATCTATTGTTTGGCGGCACGCCGAAAGCGCCGCTGGACAGCAACGCACCGATCAAGAAAAAGTGGCAGTCGACCCAAGGCTTCAGCCTCGGCTTCTATGACGGCGTGGCCGGTCCCGGCACGGGCGCGTTCTGGACCGTGAGCAGCCTGCTGCTCTACCCCGTCGACCTGGTGAAAGCCAGCGGCGTGGCGCGCAGCATGAACTTCGTCAGCAACGCGGCGGCGCTGTCGATCTTCATCTTTTCCGGTCAGGTGGACTGGGTCATCGGCCTGTGCATGGGCTCGTCGTTGATGGTCGGCGCCTTCTTCGGCGCCCGCACCGCCATCAGTGGCGGCGCGAAATTCATTCGTCCGGTGTTCATCACCGTGGTGCTGGGCCTGACCGTGCGTCTAGCCTGGCAGCACTGGTTCAGCGTGGCCTAAGCGCCGCGCCACATAGACGTCGATCAGGTAACGGGCAATCGAGCGTGACGCCGGCAACGGCGGCAGCTCGTGCACGTTGAACCACTGGGCGTCCTCGATCTCGTCTTCCTGGCAGACGATCTCGCCACCGGCATATTCGGCATGAAAGCCGAGCATCATCGAGTGCGGGAACGGCCAGCACTGGCTGCCCATGTACTGGATATTCCTGACCTCGATGCTCACCTCTTCACGAACCTCGCGAATCAGACAGTCCTCGGCCGATTCGCCAGGTTCGGCGAACCCGGCCAATGTGCTGTAGACACCGCTGACAAAACGCGGCGAGCGTGCCAACAGCACTTCATCGCCTCGAGTCACCAGTACGATCATGCTCGGCGAAATCCGTGGGTAGCTGCGCAGATCGCACGGCTGGCAATACATCGCCCGTTCGCGCGGCACCTGGGTCATGGCCTGACCGCAGTTACCGCAAAAGCGGTGTTCGCGGGCCCAGGTGCCGATCTGCGCGGCGTAACCGAGCACCTTGTAGACCGTGTGATCGCCTTCGAGCATGAACGCCCGCAGGCCTTTCCAGTTGCAACCCGGCACTTCGCTATGACTGCGCAGTTCCAGCAGATAGACCGGCTCGCCGTCGAGATGACCGATGCCATGTTCGGCAAGAATCGGCAGGTCCTGACGCTTCAGCCATTCGCGAGCGAACAGTGCGCCATTGTCATCGAACAGAAAGCCTTCGGGGCTGCGCGCAATGGCCCAGCCGCCGGGTTGATCGGTGTCCAGTACTGCGGTGGTCCAGCGAGGAATCATGGTTAATCAATCCAGAAATTCGGGTTTCTGTTTGCTCATATGGGCGGCCATGGCCACGCGCAGATCGGTGGATTGCAGCATGGCGGCGTTCCAGGTGGCGATGTATTCGAGGCCGTCATCGATGCGATGGTCACGCATGTAGCTGATCATCTCCTTGGTGCCGGTGACGGCAATCGGCGACTTGCTGGCGATTGTGCAGGCAATGCCCATGACGCCGTCGAGCAGGCTGGCGTTGTCGCTGTAGACGCGATTGACCAGGCCCATGCTCCGCGCTTCGTCGGCGCCAAACGTGCGACCAGTGTAAGCCAGTTCGCGCAGCATGCCGTCACCGATGATCCGCGGCAAGCGTTGCAACGTGCCAACGTCGGCGGCCATGCCGATGTCGATTTCCTTGATCGAGAACTGTGCATCCTCGGCGGCATAACGCATGTCGCACGCGGCAATCAGGTCGATGGCGCCACCCAGGCAGTAACCCTGAATGGCCGCAAGCACCGGTTTGCGGCAGTTATCGACCGCATTGAACGACGCTTGCAGGGTGAGGATCTTGCGCCGCAACAGGCGCGCATTGCGGCCCACGTCCTTGCCCAGTTCATTGGCCACACCGGCCAGCATCATCAGGTCGATCCCCGAGGAGAAATGCTTGCCTGCCCCGCTCAGGACCACCACGCGCACTTCATCGGTGTCGTCGATCCATTGGAAGATCTCGACGATCTCGCTCCAGAACGCGGCGTTCATCGAGTTGATCTTCTCCGGACGGTTGATCTGCACATGGGCGATTTTATCGACCAGTTCGACGTTGAACGCTGTGTACTGAGACATGCCAATGATCCTTTTGCGGGCAAAAATGAGGCCCGAACTATAACAAGGCACCAAGGTGGGCAGTAAGGCAGTGGTTCGGCCAAATGCAGGACTCAAAAATACGCGCCACAACAGTGCATGCCTGATAAATCACGTCGCACATTTATGTGACTGCCCAGTGACTTTTTGAGGCCAAAACGCAAAAAAACATGCACTTCGTCGGGGCGTTTGCACCTCGATCAGGCACGTCCGTACCGCTACAAACCGATTGTCGAACAATTTTGCCATCTGCCCTTTACCGCTCTAAGTTCTGGCCTAGACTCATTTTCTCAAAGCGAAACTGGTCGGTCACAAAATGGAAAAATAGTCGAAACTTTTTCCAATCCCGATCGGTCCTCTGACAAGAAGGTGCGTTGCGACTGGTGCAATCTTTGCAACGGCTGATTCAACCCTTTTGCCTAGACGCATTGGGCAGCGCTTGCTCACTGATGCGTAGCGCGTTTGCGCCGGCCACGGGAATTGGCCATGGAACACCGTTTGCCAGACCTAAGAATTAGATCAACAACACGGGAGATTCATATGATCAGTACGGCTTTGGAAATACAGGGAGAGCGTGCTCATCAGGTCGGCGAATCGAGCGCCGTAACTGCCGCAAACACCCAACCCGTCAGCGTTCCAGGCACCAGGACGTTGACCCCGGCAGCCAACCGGAATCCGAACCGTAAAAAAGTCCTGTTCGTCACCTCGGAAATTGCCGACCTGGTGAAAACCGGTGGCCTGGGCGACGTTTCCGCGGCCCTGCCACGGGCCATGGCCCATCTGCACGATGTACGGGTGTTGATCCCCGGTTATCCGCAGGTGCTGCACAGCGAGAACCCCATCCATATCATCGGTGAGCTTGGCGGTCATGCTGCGCTGCCACCGTGCAAGATCGGGCGCATGGACATGCCCGACGGTCTGGTCATTTACGTGTTGATCTGCCCTGAACTCTACGAGCGCGAAGGTTCGCCCTACGGCGCCAACAACGGCCGCGACTGGCCGGACAACCATATCCGTTTCGCCCGCCTGGGCCTGGCGGCTGCCGATATTGCCGCCAACCTCGCGCAGATCCACTGGTGCCCGGACCTGGTGCACGCCCACGACTGGCCCGCCGGCCTGGCCCCGGCCTACATGCACTGGCGTGGGCAGCGCACGCCCACATTGTTCACCATTCACAACCTGGCCTATCAAGGCGTGACCAGCCTGGGCTCGTGCCCCGAACTGGGCATTCCCCATCACGCACTGCAACAGGAAGGCATGGAGTTCTACGGCAAGATGTCGTTCCTCAAGGCCGGCATGGCCTATTCGAGCCACATCACCACGGTCAGCGCGACCTACGCCCAGGAAATCACCACCCCGGATTTCGGCTGCGGTCTCGACGGGTTCCTCGCCGCCAAGACCCAGCAAGGCCTGCTCAGCGGCATTCCCAACGGCATCGATGAAAGCTGGGATGCGGCGACCGATCCGCACCTGTTCCGCCCGTTCAACATCGGCGACTGGGATGGCAAGGCCGTAAACGCCGCCCATGTCCGCGAGCTGTTCGGCCTGGAAGATTCCGAAGGTCCGCTGTTCGCCGTGGTTTCACGCCTGGTCTACCAGAAAGGCCTGGACCTGACCGAAGCGGTGTCCGAGTACATCGTCAAAAACGGCGGGCAGATCGCGATCATCGGCCGTGGCGAGCCAGAAGAAGAACAATCGATGCGCGAACTGGCCCTGCGTTTCCCCGGGCAGATCGGCGTGCGCATCGGCTTCAACGAAACCGACGCCCGGCGCATGTTCGCTGGCAGCGACTTCCTGCTGATGCCCTCGCGTTATGAGCCATGCGGCCTGAGCCAGATGTATGCCCAACGCTTCGGCTCGTTGCCGGTGGCACGCAACACCGGTGGCCTGGCCGACACCATCGAAAACGGCGTGACCGGCTTCCTGTTCGATGAATCAACGGTGAAGAGCTACCAGGAAGCCCTGAGCCGCGCGTTCAAGGTGTTCGCCTTTCCCGACCTGCTGCACGCCATGCGTTGCCGGGCCATGGCGGCGCCGTTCAACTGGTGCAAGGCGGTCGAACCCTACGCCGAGCTCTACGAACAGCTTGTGGCTAAAGCATTGGGGAAATCGAACAAACAGTAAGAGGCTTTCAAGATGCCGTTACGGACCCTTGAGACCTGGCCCCACGGCGCAATCATGCTGGACGCAGAGCACACGCGATTCGCGTTGTGGGCGCCAGATGCGTTCTACGTCAGTGTCGAACTGGAAAATGGACAGTCCTTGCCGTTGCTGCCCCAGGCCGACGGCTGGTTCGTGAGCAACACCCGATGCGCGGCGGGCACGCGTTACCGCTACAGCATCGACGGCGAACTGGAAGTGCCCGACCCGGCCTCCCGCGCTCAGGCCGGCGATATCGACCGGCACAGTGTGGTGGTCGATCCGCTGGCCTATGCCTGGCAACACAGCGCCTGGTTGGGTCGGCCGTGGAACGAGGCGGTGATCTACGAATTGCATGTTGGTGCGCTCGGCGGCTTCAGCGCCGTCGAGCAGCATCTGGCACGCCTGGTCGAACTGGGTGTCACCGCGATCGAACTGATGCCCGTCGCGCAGTTTCCCGGTGAGCGTAATTGGGGTTATGACGGCGTCCTGCCCTATGCACCCCAGGCTTCCTACGGCTCACCCGAGCAGCTCAAGCACTTGATCGACACCGCCCACGGCCACGGCCTGGCGGTGATTCTCGACGTGGTCTACAACCACTTCGGCCCGGACGGCAATTACCTGCATCGTTATGCCAAGGGCTTTTTTCGCGAAGACAAACACACGCCGTGGGGCGCGGCCATCGACTTGCGCCGTCGCGAAGTGCGGGACTTCTTCATCGAAAACGCCTTGATGTGGCTGCTCGAATACCGTTTCGACGGTTTGCGCCTGGACGCGGTGCACGCCATCGACGACCCGGATTTCCTCCAGGAGCTGGCACGACGGGTGCGCCAGCAGACGGGACCGGCGCGGCACGTCTGGCTGATGGTGGAGAACGAACACAACCAGGCCGGCTTGCTCGAACAGGGCTACGACGCGCAATGGAACGATGACGGCCACAATGCCCTGCATGTGTTGCTGACCGGCGAAACCGAGGCCTATTACGCCGACTACGCGCAAAACCCCACCGAACAACTGGCGCGCTGCCTGAGCCAGGGTTTCGTGTTCCAGGGCCATATCAACCGTCATGGTGTGGCGCGCGGTGAACCCAGCGGGCATCTGCCGCCCAGTGCATTCATCCTTTTTTTGCAGAACCATGACCAGATCGGCAACCGGGCCTTCGGCGAGCGCCTGCATCAACTCGCCCACCCGCAAGCGCTGCGGGCCGCCACCGTATTACTGCTGTTGTCGCCGATGATTCCGCTGCTGTTCATGGGCGACGAGTTTGCCGTCGAGCAACCCTTCCTGTTTTTCACCAGCCATCACGGTGAATTGGCCAAACAGGTTCGCGACGGCCGGCGCAACGAGTTCGCGGCGTTCAGCGCCTTTGCCGACCCAAAACTGCGCGAACACATTCCGGACCCGAACGATCCGCAGACGTTTGCAGCGTCCCGCCCGGTCCTGCCATCGACCGGCCATTGCGAGATGCACGACCTGTATTGCCGACTGTTGCAGATCCGTCACCGGCACATCATCCCGCGCCTGCCGGGCGCCCAGGCACTGGGCAGCGACGTACTGGGCGAAGGCGCGGTCAGTGCATCCTGGCGCTTGGGCGATGGCAGCCAGCTGCGCATTGACCTGAACCTCAGCGCCAGCCCCGTAGTCCACACCTCACAGACCGATGCCATGTGCTTGTTCGAATACCCGCCACAGAACTCCGACCTGCCGGCCCCAAACACCCTTGCCCCGTATTGCGCGCTCGTCAGCCTCGCCGCTGCAGCCCCCTTTGCTACCTCGTTTGGAGAGCGTCCATGAGTGATGCGCAACTGGAAATCCTGGCCAGCCGTGCCGGCCTGGCCGTCGACTGGCTCGACGCCAACGGCCGCCCGCAAAAAGTCGCGCCGTCCGTGTTGCGCAACGTGCTGACCGGCCTTGGTCACCCGGCCGGCAGTGCCCAGGAAATCGACGCCAGCCTGCTGGAGTTGCAGGCGGTGCAACAGACCCATCACCTGCCGCCATTGATCACCGCCGATGTCGGGGCGGGCCTGGACCTGGCGCGTTTTTTCGAGCCTGGAACCCCTTGCGAAATCCACCTCGAGGACGGTTCGCGGCTCAGCCTGAAACTGGACGCCAACGCGGTGCTGCCGGGGCTGGTACCGGTCGGCTATCAACAGGTCAGCATCGACGGACAAAGCTTCACCCTGGCCGTGGCCCCGGCCCGTTGCTACAGCGTGGCCGATGCCGTGGACAACCCGATTCCCCGTGCCTGGGGCCTGAGCGTGCAGTTGTATGGATTGCGCCGCCCCGGCGATGGCGGGTTTGGTGACACCCAGGCGCTGGAGGACCTTGCCCGGGTGGCCGGCGAGCGTGGCGCCGAGGCGCTGGCGATCAGCCCCTTGCATGCGATGTTTTCCAGTGACAGCCAACGCTACAGCCCGTATTCGCCATCCAGCCGTTTGTTTCTCAACAGCCTTTACTGCGCCCCCGGCACCATTCTCGGCGAACGCGCACTGCGCACCGCCATCGATGCAACCGGACTGGCCATTGAACTCAAGGCGCTGGAAGAGCGCCCGTTGATTGACTGGCCGGCCGCCGCCGAAGCCAAGCATCGGCTGTTGCAGTCGCTGTACGAAGGTTTCGTCCAGGGCGAACACCCCTTGCACGAAGACTTCAGCAGTTTTCGTCACGCCGCCGGCGAAGCGCTGGAAAACCATTGCCGCTTCGAAGCCATTCAGGAGGCGCGCGCTGCCCGCGGTGAACACCTCGACTGGCGGCAGTGGCCCGAACCCTGGCGCAATCCGCGCAGCGCCGAACTGGCGGCATTCGCCGAAGAAAATGCCGGGCGCATTGGATTCTTCGCCTTCTGCCAGTGGCTGATCACGCGCTGCCTGGAGCGTGCGCAAACCGCCGCCCGCGCCAGCGGCATGAGTATCGGCCTGATCGCCGACCTGGCCGTTGGCGCCGATGGCGGCGGCAGCCAGGCCTGGAGCCGTCAGGACGAACTGCTCGCGTCCCTCACCGTCGGTGCGCCACCGGATATTCTCAACCGCACGGGCCAGGGCTGGGGGATTTCCGCGTTCTCCCCTGAAGGCCTGGTGCGCAATGGTTTCCGGGCCTTCATCGAAATGTTGCGGGCCAACTTCGCCCACTCCGGAGGCTTGCGCATCGATCACGTCATGGGCTTGCAGCGTTTGTGGGTAATCCCCAATGGCTCGCCGCCGGCCGACGGCGCTTACCTGTACTACCCAGTGGACGATCTGCTGCGCCTGCTGACCCTGGAATCCCATCGTCACCAGGCCATCGTCCTCGGCGAAGACCTCGGCACCGTACAGGACGGCCTGCGGGAAAAACTCATCGCCCGTTCAATGCTCGGCATGCGGGTGTTGCTGTTCGAACAGGACAACACGCACTTCAAGCCGATCCTCGACTGGCCGGACAACGCCCTGGCCACCACCAGCACCCATGACCTGCCGACCCTCAACGGTTGGTGGCATGGTCGCGATATCGACTGGAACGCCCGGCTCGGCCTGGTCGATGCCAGCGCAGAAATCGAATGGCGTCAGCACCGCGAGCGCGAGCGTGAAGGCCTGCGCCGGGCGTTGAGCCAGGACCCGCAAAACTTTCGCGAAGAGTCCCACGAAACCGACCAGGTGCTCGATGCCAGCGTGCGCTTTCTCGGTCATACCCGCGCGCCGTTGGTGCTGCTGCCGCTGGAAGATGCCCTTGGCGTCGAACAACAGGCCAATCTGCCGGGCACCATCGATACTCACCCGAACTGGTCGCGGCGCTTGCCCGGATACAGTGAGGCCCTGCTCGATGGAGCGGATGCCGCGCGACGCCTGGAACTGCTCGCCTGCGCGCGACTGCAGGCGGCCGAGCGTGATCGATGACCCAGGTGCCGACCCGACCTCTGCGCGCCACCTTGCGCCTGCAATTTCACCAAGGCTTCACGCTCGAAGATGCGGTGCCGCTGGTGCCGTATTTCGCCCGCCTCGGCATCAGCCATGTCTACGCCTCCCCGCTGTTGCGTGCCCGCGCCGGGTCGATGCATGGCTACGACGTGGTGGACCCGACCCGGGTCAACCCGGAACTGGGCGGAGAGGCGGCGCTGCGCAGCCTGGTCACTGCCCTGCATGGACACAACATGGGGTTGATCCTCGACATCGTCTCCAACCACATGGCGGTCGGCGGCAACGATAATCCCTGGTGGCTGGATTTGCTGGAGTGGGGACGCCTGAGTCCCTACGGCGAGTTTTTCGACATACAGTGGCACTCACCCGACCCGTTGATGGAAGGCCAGTTGCTCCTGCCGTTTCTCGGCAGCGACTACGGCGTCGCGTTGCAGGACGGCACCCTGCCCCTGCGCTTCGATGCCTGGCACGGCACCTTCCATGTCGAGCACTACGAACACCGTTTTCCGATTTGCCCCAGCGATTACGGGGAACTGCTCAGGACCGATGCGCCGCTCGATACACAGCAGGCCGAACAACTGAAAAACCTGGCCGATCGCTTCAGCACCTTGAGCTATCAGACCGACGCCCACAGCCTGGCCCTGCCGCTGAAAGCGGAACTGCGCGATCTGCTCAGCGATCCGGCCCTTGCCCACGCCATCGAGCAGCACCTGAACAACTACGACTCACTGACCGGCGAAGGCTTCCAGCGCCTGCACAACCTGCTGGAGCGCCAGAGCTATCGCCTGGCCAGTTGGCGCACCGCCGCCGATGACATCAACTGGCGGCGCTTCTTTGATATCAATGAACTCGGCGGACTGCGCGTCGAGCGCCCCGCCGTGTTCGAAGCCACCCACGCGAAGATCTTCCAACTGGTGGCTGAAGGGCTGATCGACGGGTTGCGCATCGACCACATCGACGGCCTCGCCGACCCGCGGGGCTACTGCCGAAAACTGCGTCGCCGGGTCGACAGCCTGTCGGCGGGCCGCCACCTGCCCATCTATGTCGAAAAGATCCTCGGCGAAGGTGAAACCCTGCATCGCGACTGGTCGGTGGATGGCACCACCGGTTACGAGTTCATGAACCAATTGTCACTGCTGCAACACGATCCACGGGGCGCGCAGACACTGGCCGAACGCTGGCAGCGTCACAGCGAGCGGCCCGCCGACTTCTCCCGGGAAGCTCAACTGGCGCGCCAGCAAATCCTCAGCGGTTCCCTGGCCGGAGATTTCGAAAGCGTTGCCCAGGCCTTGCTGCAAGTGGCCCGGGACAACCTCATGACCCGCGACCTGACCCTGGGCGCCATTCGCCGGGCCTTGCAGGCGCTGATCGTGCATTTTCCGGTGTACCGCACCTACATCAGCCCCCTTGGCCGGTCGGCCCGGGACGAGACGTTTTTCCGCCAGGCCATGGACGGCGCCCGCCAAACCCTCGGCGAAGCAGACTGGCCGGTGCTCGACTGCCTGGCCGGCTGGCTCGGCGGTGAACCCTGGCGTCAGCGCCCGGCCGGTCGCGAACGCAAACGCCTGAAGCACGCGTGCGTACGTTTCCAGCAACTGACCTCGCCGGCAGCGGCGAAAGCGGTGGAAGACACCGCGTTCTATCGTTCGGCCGTCTTGCTCTCGCGCAATGACGTTGGCTTCAACACCGAACAGTTCAGCGCACCGCTCGCCGACTTTCATCAGGCCTGCATCGAGCGCCTCGACACCTTCCCGGACAATCTGCTGGCCAGCGCCACCCACGACCACAAGCGCGGCGAAGATTCACGGGCGCGACTGGCGGTACTGAGCGAGCGCAGAAGCTGGTACGCCGACCAGATCGGCCTGTGGCGCGCCCTCGCCCGGCCTTTGCGCAACGACGATCAAATGCCATCGGCGGGCGATGAGTTGATTCTGTACCAGACGATCCTCGGCAGTTGGCCGCTGGAGTTGGCTATCGATCATCTGCCGGCACTCGAGAACTACGCAAAACGCCTCTGTCAGTGGCAACGCAAGGCCCTGCGCGAAGCCAAGTTGCAAAGCAGCTGGAGCGCGCCCAATGACATTTACGAGCAAGCGAGCGAGGACTTCATCCAGCGCCTGTTGCTCAGCCCCGAAGGCGAGCTGCTGCGTGCCGCCCTGGTCAAAGTTGCCCGCACGATTGCCGCCCCCGGTGCACTCAACGGTTTGGCGCAAACCTTGCTGCGCATGACTGTGCCCGGGGTGCCGGATTTGTATCAGGGCAACGATTTCTGGGACTTCAGCCTGGTCGACCCGGACAACCGTCGCCCCGTCGATTACGCCAGCCGCCAGCAGGCACTGCAGCAAGCGGTGGACCTGCCGGACTTGTTGCAGAACTGGCGTGACGGGCGCATCAAGCAAGCCTTGATTGCGCGCACCTTGAGCCTGCGCGCCGAGCATGCCGAGCTGTTTCGGCGTGGCACCTACCAGGCTCTGGAAGTGGTGGGCAGCGAGGCCCATCGAGTGCTGTGTTTTGTCCGTGAACAGGAGGGAAAACGCGCCATCGTGATTGTGCCGATACGTTGTGCCGAACTGCTGGAAAACGGTGCCGAACCACAGGTCCACGCGCCGCTGTGGGGCGATACCCGGGTCAAACTGCCCTTCACCGTCCCTGACGAACATCTGCAGGGACTTTTTTCCGGCATCACAGTCACAAAACACAGGGAGCTGCCGATCAGCGCCGCGCTGGGGGATTTCCCGGTCAATCTCATTTTTCAAACTGCCCACACTTGAGTTCAGTTCAGGAGCATTGCAATGAGTACCGACGATAAACGCATCCGCGAATTTGCCTATCAGATCTGGGAATCCGAAGGAAAACCCGAAGGTCAGGAGGCCCGCCACTGGGAGATGGCGTGCAAACTGGCAGAAGCCGAAGCCCTGGCCCCGAAACAACCGGCCAAGGCAACCGCGAGCAAAACCCCGGTGAGCAAAAGGGCCAATGGCAAGGCTGGCGATGCCAAGGTCGCCGCGCCAAAAACCAAGGCCAAACCGGCGGCGGCTTCAAAGGTAATCCCGCCGGGGGAAAAGGCCCTCGAGAAAAAGCCCCGGGCTGCGCGAAAACCGCCGGCGATTTGAATATGTCTTGAGGCCCCTTCGCGGGCAAGCCCGCTCCCACAGTGTTTGAAGGTGTGGCTGCAATCTGTGGCAACTCACAGGTCCCTGTGGGAGCGGGCTTGCCCGCGAAGAGGCCATCACTTCCAGCATTGATGTTGCCTGACACACCGTTTACAGGAGTACCTATGCCCAGTCCGAAGAAAGCCGCCGCGCCAGCCCCTCGTGCCGAAACCACACGAATCCGCGAAGGCCTGCCCTTTCCACTGGGTGCCACCTGGGATGGTCTGGGCGTCAACTTCGCCCTGTTTTCCGCCCACGCCACCAAGGTTGAACTGTGCCTGTTCGACGACGCCGGCGAGGTGGAACTCGAACGCATCGAACTGCCCGAATACACCGACGAGATCTATCACGGCTACTTGCCCGACGCCCATCCGGGGCTGATCTACGGCTATCGCGTCTACGGCCCCTACGACCCGGCCAACGGCCATCGCTTCAACCCCAACAAACTGCTGATCGACCCCTACGCCAAACAGCTGGTGGGCAAGCTGAAATGGTCCGAAGCGCTGTTCGGCTACACCATCGGCCACCCCGACGCCGACCTCAGCTTCGATGAACGGGACAGCGCGCCCTTCGTGCCCAAATGCAAGGTCATCGACCCGGCGCACACCTGGGGCCACGACCACCGCGTCAGCGTGCCGTGGGACAAGACGATCATCTATGAAACCCATGTGCGCGGCTTCAGCATGCGTCACCCTGCCGTTCCCGAGAACCTGCGCGGTACCTTTGCCGGGTTGATGGTCGATGATGTGGTGGAGCACATCCGCAAGCTCGGCGTGTCGACCGTGGAACTGCTGCCGATCCATGCGTTCGTCAATGACCAGCACCTGCTGCACAAGGGCATGACCAATTACTGGGGCTACAACAGCATTGCGTTCTTCGCCCCCGACCCGCGATACCTGGCCAGCGGCAAGATTGCCGAATTCAAGGAAATGGTCGCGCACCTGCACGAAGCCAATCTGGAGGTGATCCTCGACGTGGTCTACAACCACACCGCCGAGGGCAACGAGCAAGGCCCGACCCTGTCCATGCGCGGCATCGACAATGCGTCCTACTACCGCCTCAAGCCCGATGACAAGCGCTTCTATATCAACGATTCCGGCACCGGCAACACCCTGGACCTGAGCCACCCGTGCGTACTGCAAATGGTCACCGACTCCTTGCGCTACTGGGCCTCGGAAATGCACGTGGACGGTTTCCGCTTCGACCTGGCGACCATTCTCGGGCGCTATCACGACGGTTTCGACGAACGCCACAGTTTCCTCGTGGCCTGCCGCCAGGACCCGGTGCTGCGCCAGGTCAAACTGATCGCCGAACCCTGGGACTGCGGCCCCGGCGGTTATCAGGTCGGCAATTTCCCGCCGGGTTGGGTCGAGTGGAACGACAAGTTCCGCGACACCGTGCGTGCATTCTGGAAAGGCGACGATGGGCAACTGGCGGATTTCGCCAGCCGTTTGACCGCTTCAGGCGAAATGTTCAATCAGCGTGGCCGCCGCCCCTATTCATCGGTGAACTTCGTCACCGCCCATGACGGCTTCACCCTCAATGACCTGGTGTCGTACAACGACAAGCACAACGAGGCCAACGACGAAGACAATCAGGATGGCAGCAACAACAACCTGTCGTGGAACCACGGCGTCGAAGGACCCACTGACGATCCCGACATCAACGCGCTACGCCATCGGCAGATGCGCAATTTCTTCGCCACCCTGCTGCTGGCCCAGGGCACGCCGATGCTGGTGGCCGGCGACGAGTTCGCCCGTACCCAGGACGGCAACAACAATGCGTACTGCCAGGACAGCGAGATCGGCTGGGTCAACTGGGACCTCAGCGAAGACGGCAAGGCCTTGCTCAAGTTCGTCAAACGCCTGGTCAAGTTGCGCCTGACCTACCCGGTCCTGCGGCGCGGGCGTTTCCTGGTGGGTAATTACAACGAGGACATCGGCGTCAAGGATGTGACCTGGCTGGCGCCGAACGGCGCGCAAATGACCACCAGGCATTGGCACGATGCGCACAATCGTTGCCTGGGCATGCTGCTCGATGGCCGCGCCCAGGAAACCGGCATTCGCCGCAAAGGCATCGACGCGACGTTGATGCTGGTGGTCAACGCGCATCACGACATCGTCAATTTCCGCCTGCCGGAAGTGCCTGACGGCGGTTTCTGGACGTGCATGATCGACACCAACCAGCCGTCGATCCACGGCCAGGAACGCTTCGAGTTTGGCCACGAGTACTCGGTCACCGGACGCTCGTTGCTGCTGTTCGAGCTGCAACATGAGGAAGAAGAGTAAAGGAGACTCCAGGCATTCATGGCCGCAACACCGCAGAGCGGAAAAATCATTCTGGATAAGCTCGCGACGCGACGAATAGCGTTACATGAGCAATACTCGATTCGCGGCAATCCAGGGCTTGGCTTGTCGCGCCGCTATCAACGAGCCCTCACGGGTCTGCGGGGCTTGTCCCACGCACGACTGAAGGCGACGCAGAACAAGGACGTATCCACCATGAAACCCGTTTCCCTAAGCGAAGCCAGCCTGCCATCACAAATCTGGAACAGTGCCCCGCAACTGGACAGCATCCCGGTCATCAGCACCCAATCCCTGGTGCCTACCGGCGCACGCGCGGTACTCATTGCCCCGCACCCCGGCGATGAAGTCGTGACCTGTGGCGGCCTGCTGCAATTGCTCAGCAACCTCGGCCACCCGCTGCAATTGATCTCGATCACCGACGGCAGCGCCAGCCATCCGGGCTCTCGGCAGTGGTCGGAAAAACGCCTCAGCGTATTTCGTCCCCAGGAAAGCGTGGAAGCCATCCGCCGACTCGGGTTGCCGATGCACAGCCTGAAGTGGATTCGTGGCGGGTTTGCCGACAACGCGCTGGTGGAGCACGAAGATCAGATCGTCCAATTCATCACGCGCTACCTGCGCCCCGGTGATGTGGTGTTCAGCACCTGGCGCGAGGATGGCAACGTCGACCACGACACCGTTGGCCGCGCCAGCGCCAGGGCGGCAGCCAATATCGGGGCCACCTACAACGACGTACCGTTCTGGGCCTGGCACTGGCCGGCACGGGACCGGGAGCTGATTCCCTGGCACCGTGCCCGCAAGGTGCGCCTCGATACCTGGACCGTCGCCCGCAAGAGCCACGCCACCCACGCCTACGCCAGCCAACTCGACGGCGAACCGGCCATCGGCATCGCGCCGTTGCTGCCCCGGACGCTGCTGGAGCGTATCCGTTTGCCTTATGAAATTGTGCTGGTATGAAACCATCGGTGATAGGTGTGACGCTGCCAGGCAGACTGAACTGCCTGCCGTCACATCAGTCGCATACATAGGCAGCCCTGAATCAGAGGAGTGCATGTGGCCAGTCATCCAAAACGGCAGGCAGCCGAATCAACGCCGTTGAACACACCCCCGGCGATTCATCGGCTTCGCGTGCTGACGGTAAACACCCATAAGGGGTTTACCGCACTCAACCGGCGTTTCGTCCTCCCCGAGTTGCGTGAAGCGGTGCGCAGTACGTCGGCAGACCTGGTGTTTCTGCAAGAAGTCGTCGGCGAGCACGACCGCCACTCCTCCCGCTACAACGATTGGCCACAGACCTCGCAATATGAATTCCTTGCCGACAGCATGTGGAGCGACTTCGCTTATGGACGCAATGCCGTCTATCCCGACGGTCATCATGGCAATGCTTTACTGTCGAAATACCCGATCCGCGAGTATCGAAACCTGGATGTTTCCATTACCGGCCCAGAGCGCCGTGGCTTGCTGCACTGCGTGCTGGACGTGCCGGGGCATCGCGAAGTGCATGCGATCTGCGTTCACCTCAGCCTGCTGGAAAGCCATCGTCAGCTGCAGTTGCAATTGCTCTGTCAACTCCTCGAGTCCCTGCCGGATGATGCGCCGGTGATCATTGCCGGCGACTTCAACGACTGGCAGATGCAGGGCAATGCCGCCCTGGCCCGCCGCGATTACTTGCACGAAGCCTTCGAACGCCACCACGGTCGTCCGGCCAAAACCTACCCCGCGCGGTTTCCCTTGTTGCGCCTGGACCGCGTCTACCTGCGCAATGCCAGCAGCCATGAGCCGCAAATACTCGGGCACAAGCCATGGACGCACCTTTCTGACCATTTGCCGTTGGCGGTGGAAGTGCATCTCTGAATCACAGCCATCAGGCGTCTGGTGCTGTGAAACCATCCCCCACCTGTTATTTCTGACAGTAGCCACATCGAAGCAGTGCCTGCTACGTTGGTGCTGCCCTGCCGATGCTGGCAGGCGCAGTCGGTCCTGGCCATTCCTGGCGGCCAAAGGAACGGAGGTTGATCCCATCGCGGAGGCAAGCATGGAGTTTTCGACAAATCTGCCCAAATACCGTTTCGGCGCCTGCCTGTTCTCGATCTGGTTATGTGCGAATTGGCCCCAGGCAGCCTACGCCGCCTGCACACTCACCCCCTCCGCCGGTAATGACAACTTCGTCTGCGACAGCGCCACCAGCGGGCCGTTGACCGATTTGTCGGGCAATAACACCCTGACCTTTCCTGCCAACGGCACCGGCAGGATCAACGGCAACGTGACCTTCGGTACCGGCGCCGACACCGTGACCATTGCTTCGGGCACCGTGGCCGGCGCCGTGAATCAGGGCGACGGGGCGGATAGTTTCACGATCAGCGCCGGGCAAATCACTGGGGCGGTCAGCCAGGGCAATGGCATCGATAACTTCGTCATGTCTGGCGGGAACCTTCAGTCCCTGGCCCAAGGCGACGGTCGCGACACCTTCCTGATGACTGGCGGCACCATCGTTGGCGCCTTCCAGGACGGCGACGTCGCCAGGATGACCGACGGCACCATCGGCCGGGTCGACATGAAGCTCGATAACAATATTTTCGATATGTCCGGCGGGCAGATCCTCGGCAACCTGGTGACCGGTCTGGGCACCGATACCATCAGCGTTTCCGGGGGACGCATCGGCGGCAATATCAGTGTCAGCAATGGCAACGACAGCATCACGGTCACCGGCGGGGAAATCGTCGGCGAGATCCGCGCCGGCAACGGCGATGACACCCTGGTGTGGGACGGCGACGGGACCATCCGCTCGCAAATCCTGCTGGAGGCCGGCAACGACAGCGCCACCCTGCGCAACCTCAGCGAAAGCACCCTCGCCCTCACCCCGAACATCAATGGCGGCGTCGGCAATGACCTGCTGACCTTCGATCACACCACCTCGTCAGGCGCCGCCCGCTACATCAACTGGGAAACCGTCAACCTGGTCAAGGGCTCGCGCCTGGATCTGGATGGCAACTTTCAACTGGGTGACAGCACCAGCGGCACGGGCGTGTTCAACGTCGATGGCAGCAGCACGCTGACGTCGGTGCAGGGCAGCATCGCGCCATTGACCGCAGATCGGCTCGTTACCCTGAACAACAGCGGGGTCATCGACCTCACCGGTGGCAACTCGCGGACCAATGACAGCCTGACGGTTGAAGGCAATTACGTGGGAAACGGCGGCCAGTTGCTCTTGCAAAGCGCCGTGGGCGATGACAGCTCTCCCAGCGACAAACTGGTGGTCAACAACGGCACATTGACCGGCAGCACCCTGATCAGCGTCACCAACGTTGGCGGCGCGGGTGCCCTGACCGGGCAAAACGGTATCCAGCTGGTTCAGGCCCAAGGCACGGCGGTCAGCGACAACACCGCGTTCGCCCTCAATGCCCCGGTGTCGGTTGGCGCCTTCGATTACCGCCTGTTCAAAGGCGGCATCACACCGGGCAGCGAAAACAGTTGGTATTTGCGCTCCTCGGTGGTGGCGCCGCCAGTGGTTGCCGTCGCCAACCCTGATCCCGCCTTGCCACCGACGCTGGTGCCCATCGTCGCAGTGCCGGTCGCCGCGCCCGTGGTTGTGGCCACCGGGGTTCAAGGAGTTGAAGGCGTCGTGACGGTCGAAGCCCCGGTGTTGCCGGCCGTCGTACCCGGCGCAGCACCAATCCCCCTGTATCGCGAGGCGGTGCCTACCTGGTCGGTGGTGCCGCCGGCTGCAGCACAATTAAGCCTGACAGCACTGGGCACCTTTCATGACCGTCAGGGCGATCAGCGCCTGCTGACGCAAACCGGTGCGCTCAGTGCCGGTTGGGGCCGGGTCTACGGCAAGAACCTCGAACAGACCTGGGCCGGCACCGTCACGCCAAGACTGGACGGCTCGCTCAATGGCTTTCAGGTCGGCAATGATCTGTTCAGCTCAGAGTTGGCGGGTGGGCAAACCCAGCGCAGCGGTTTCTTCATCGGCCACAGCCGCCTGCAAGGCGATGTCGACGGTTTCAATCAGGGCTTCGCAGGCAAGCGCTCCGGCAACGTCGAGTTGCAAGGCGACAGCCTTGGCGTTTACTGGACCCTGACCGATCTCGCCGGCGCGTATCTCGATGCCGTGGCCATGTACACCTGGCTCAACGGCGACAACCGTTCCGAAAGTGGACTGAAAATCGACAATGACGGGCACGTAACGACGTTATCGGCAGAAGTCGGATACCCGATCGCGGTGACCGGTAACTGGGTGGTCGAACCCCAGGCCCAGGCGATTTACCAGAAGGTCAAACTCGACAGCCAGGACGACGGCATCTCCCATGTCTCGTTCGATTCCGACAGTGCCTGGACCGGCCGCGTCGGCGCACGCCTCAAGGGTCGCTACGAGGTCAGCGGCCGGCCGCTGGAACCCTATCTGCGGGCCAACATCTGGCACACCTTCACCGGTACCGATACGGTCACCTTTGACCATCTCGATCAGGTCGAAACCCAACAACGAACCTCGTCCGCCGACCTCGGTATCGGCATGGTGCTGAGCGTTGCGGCCTCGGTCAGCGTGTACGCCGGACTCGACTACACCAGCAATATCGACAGCAACCAACAACGGGGAACGTTCGGTAACGTGGGGGTCCGGGTGAAGTGGTAATGGAGGACATCTGCGCCGTCCCGAGGTTTTTTTCCATTCGGTCGCCCCTCATTCGGGGTAGGAGAGACGCCAGAGCGAGATACCGCCTGCGACTGCAAGGTAGACCGCCATGAAAATCCCACTCACCCCACAAGAGATCAAAGTCACTTTTTGCACGGTGTCGAGTTCACTCCTGCTGTGTTTCACCATGCAAGTACAAGCCGCCACTGACGAGCAAGAAACAGCCCCGTGGTATCGCCAGGACATCCCGACACTCAGTCTGCCTACCCTCGCAGAAACCTATCCCGGTCCAACCTGACCACCGCAGACGCCGCGCCCACGACCTGGGACCAACTCTATGGCCAGCCTTCTCGCCAGGCACAAACCGGTGAGCCTGTACATCGGCGCCGACTACAGCAACGACGTGGACGACAACGACCTGAACGGGTTGATCGGCAGCCTGGGTATGCGGATGCGCTGGTGAAAACTGGTATTTCTTACAGTATCCACAGCATTGACGGTGATGCAGTGTGACGGGCAAGTCACCCTGATCGAGGCCGTCACGGATGTCTTTGGATAATGCTCATCGCGGCACGCCATCACTTGCTGTCATTGATCCGCGAGGTCTGGCAATCAGGGCTGTGCAGTTTCATCGGCGGCAGGCAGCCGATCCGCTCGACCTGCGGGTGACGCATCAACGCTTCGATGCCGCCGGACGGCCCGTGGCCAGTCGTGATCCGTACCTGTTTGCCCTGGCTCAGAACGATGTCTCGGTGCCGGCCAACCTTAGACAGGTGTTCAGTTTGTCTGGCGCATCGTTGTCGAATGACAGCGTGGATGCGGGTTGGCGGGTGGCGTTGCACGGTGCTGCCGGGCAGACAATCGAGCATTGGGATGGGCGTGGTAGTCACTCGTTCACCGAGTTTGATGAGCTGCTGCGTCCGGTGGGCGTACACGAACGCGGCGAAGGGCTTGCAGAATTTACCCTTGAACGCTTCACGTATGCGGCCATTGACGCCGACGCTGCATCACACAATCTATGCGGTCAATTGCTTCGTCATGACGACCCCGCCGGAACGCTGCACCTGCGCGAAATCGGCATCGCTGGCGCAGTGCTGCAACAGACCCGGCACTTTTTGCTGGATACCCATCCCACGAACTGGCCAGACAACGTGCACGCTCGAGATGCGTTGGTTGAGCCCATTGAAGGCGCCATCACTTCCTGGCACTACGCCGCCAGCGGCGAGTTGCTCCAGCAAATCGATACGCTGGGCAATCGCCAGCGTTTTACCTATAGCGTCGCTGGCGAATTAAAGGACACGCGACTGATCCTGGCCGGCGACGGCCAGCAAGAGCTGACCCTGGTCAGCGATCTCCACTACAACGCCTCCGGCCAGATCGAGTCGGAAACCGCCGGCAACGGCATTGTCACCCGCCATCGCTACGACCCGGCGGATGGTCGCCTCATCGGGCTGAGTGCACACAAAGCCAATGGCACGCCACTTCAGGACCTGAAATACCGCTACGACGCAGTTGGTAACGTGCTGAGCATCGAAGACACCGCCCAACCGATCCGCTATTTCAACAACCAGCGCATCGAACCGATCAAGACCTATCGCTACGACACCCTCGATCAATTGATCGAAGCCACCGGATGGGAGGCCAGGACCGGCCACGGCGGCCCCGCCCTGCCCGACTTGCAGCCCCTGCCCCTCGACCCCAATCAGGTTGCCCAATACAGCCAGACGTATCACTACGACGCTGGCGGTAACCTGCTGGACCTGACACACGTTGGTACCCAGCCTCACAGCCGCACGCTGACCCGCGCCCAGTACAGCAACCGTTGCCTACCCGAACGCAACGGCCGTCCGCCGACGGAAGAAGAACTGGCCGTCGGCTTCGATGCCAATGGCAACCTGCGTGAACTGCAAGCGGGCCAGTCACTCGCCTGGGACCTGCGCAGTCAACTGTCTACGGTGCGCCCGGTCGTCCGCGAAGACGGCAATGATGATTACGAACGCTATATCTACGATGGCGAAGGCCAACGGGTGCGCAAGGTTCGTTCAAACCAGACCAACGCCCGTACCCTGGTCAGCGAAGTGCGTTACCTGCCCGGCGTGGAGATCCGCAACCACGGCGGCACTGGGGAAATCCTTCATGTGATCAACGCCAGTGCAGGCAGCAATAGCGTGCAGGTGCTGCACTGGGTGGCCAAACCACCCGAGAACATCACCAATGACCAAGTGCGATACAGCCTCAACGACCACCTGCAATCCAGCGCACTGGAACTGGATCAAAACGCTGACCTGATCAGCCAAGAATGGTATTACCCGTTTGGCGGCACGGCGTGTTTCGCGGCGCGGTCAGCCACCGAAGCCAAGTACAAAACCGTGCGCTATTCGGGCAAGGAGCGGGATGCGACGGGGCTTTATTATTATGGGTTCAGATATTACGCGCCGTGGTTGCAGCGGTGGATTAATCCGGATCCAGCGGGGTATGTGGATGGGATGAATTTGTATTCGATGGTGGGAAACAGGCCCATCAATTTTGGAGATTTGGATGGGCGTGCAGGAAAAGAGCTAACGACAGCAGATATCAGCCATATAGCAAACACCATTAAACGAGACATGGGCGACCTTTCTCAAGAGGATGTACTTGATGTTGTTAATCAGTACTTGAAGGAAAAAGGTGCCACCCCACAACAATATGCTGAAACGATCATGTCAAGACTGGGCTTTGCAGCAGCCGCGGCAATAGCCGAACCGCAGAGTAAACCGCAAGCAACTACGTATCATAGAAAGCTAACAAGCAATGAAAAAAAAGGACTTCATCTATTTTGGAGCACAAACGCCGGCTCCCGTTATATTGGTGCAACCAGCAGAAACTTTTACATTCGACAAAACACCCAGCAACGCACTTCCTTGGCAACAGCTTCCAACGAAGCGCACCGTGAATTGAAATCCAATACCGGTGAACACACTGTAAAAATGTCAGATAACACATACAAAAACAGCTATGAACCCGCATTGAAATTATTGAATGAGCACGAACAAGATCCGTGGCAAACCATACTCCTGATGTCTGCCTCACTTGGGCCTGAAACAAATTCGCAAGTTTATCGAGGAGCACGACTGTCGGATATGAGTCTGAGCTTTGGTCTAAGCATGAGTTTAAAAGTAGGTGACATTGTAAGTGCCAGTAGCTTTTTATCATTTAGTTCAGACAAAAAAACAGCCGAACGCTTCATATCGAAATATCACAATGAAACCTTTATAAACGAAACAACAGGCGTAATATATATCACCTCAACCGCTCACGCCATCAGCAACCCCATCGAAAACGAAAGTGTAATTATTCCAGCAACCAATTACAAAGTCACAAATATCGTTACACAGTCGACTCACGGCAACGGCCCACTCCAAATTACCAAGTCATTCCCACCAATGATATATCTTGAAAAAACCACTGGCAACCCAGCGTCTAAAACCAGATGGATCTAACTAAAAACGGCATGTAAACATCAGACTTTCATAAGTAAGCAACTCGCATACTGATAGGCATGCGAGTTGCCAAGCAACCAGTGCCGCTTAACCCTCCGGCCTTAACATCAACACCGCCAACGGCGGCAAATTCAGCACCAACGACAACGCCTGCCCATGGCTCGGCGTCTCCTCGGCAACCGCCCCGCCACTGTTGCCATAATTGGAACCGGCATAGATCGACGAATCGCTGTTGAGCACCTCGTTCCACTGCCCGGCAAACGGCACCCCGACGCGATAAGCCTCGCGTGGCACCGGGGTAAAGTTGGCCACCACCAGCATCGGTTCGCCGTCCTTGCTCCAGCGCAACCACGCATAAACGCTGTTGATCGCATCATCGCCGATCAGCCACTGGAAGCCCTGCGGTACATCGTCCTGCTCATGCAGCGCCGGCGCTTCGCGGTACAAGCGGTTGAGGTCGGACACCAGTTTCTGCACGCCCTTGTGCTCGGGGTATTGCAGCAGGTACCAGTCCAGTTGCTGGTCATGGTTCCACTCGCGCCATTGGCCGAATTCGCAGCCCATGAACAGCAGCTTCTTGCCCGGATGCGCCCACATGAAACTCAGGTAAGCCCGCAGGTTGGCGAATTTCTGCCAGCGGTCGCCGGGCATTTTGTCGATCAGCGAGTGTTTGCCGTGCACCACTTCATCGTGGGAGATCGGCAGGATGAAGCGCTCGGACCACGCATACACCAGGCCGAAGCTCAGCTCGTTGTGGTGATGGGCGCGGTACACCGGGTCCTGCTGGATGTAATGCAGCGAATCGTGCATCCAGCCCATGTTCCATTTGTAGGCAAAGCCGAGGCCGCCCTGTTGCGTGCCCTGGCTGACACCCGGCCATGCGGTGGATTCCTCGGCGATCACCAAAGCACCGGGCGCTTCCAGGGCCACCACGTCATTGAGGTGACGCAGGAAGTCGATGGCTTCCAGGTTTTCCCGCCCGCCATGGCGGTTCGGCACCCACTCGCCAGCCTTGCGCGAGTAGTCGCGGTAGAGCATCGAGGCCACCGCATCGACCCGCAGGCCGTCGACATGGAAATGCTTGAGCCAGTGCAGCGCCGACGCCAGCATGTAGCCGTGCACTTCGGTGCGACCCAGGTTGTAGATCAGCGTGTCCCAGTCCTGGTGGAAACCTTCCTGCGGGTTGCCATACTCGTACAGCGCCGTACCGTCGAACTGGGCCAGGCCGTGGATATCGGTGGGGAAATGCGCCGGCACCCAATCGAGAATCACCCCGAGTTCGGCCTGATGGCAGGCGTTGATGAACGCGGCGAACTGGTCCGGCGTGCCATAGCGCGCACTCGGTGCGAATTGCGACAGCAACTGATAGCCCCACGAACCGCCGAACGGGTGCTCCATGATCGGCATCAGTTCGATATGCGTGAAACCGAGGTCTTTGACATAGGGAATCAGCCGTTCGGTCAGTTCCGGCCAGGTGTACTGGCGAGCCACCTCACCCAGGTCGTCCAACTCGCATTGCCACGAGCCGGCGTGCAATTCGTAGATCGACAACGGCGCCGTGACCCGCTGGCGCTCGCCCCGGGCCATCATCCAGTCCTGATCCTGCCAGTCGACTTTCAGGGGCGAGGCGACTTTCGAGGCGGTGTCCGGTGGCAGGCTGGTGGCCAGCGCCACGGGATCGGCCTTCAGCGGCAGGATGCCGTGGGCGCCGAGAATCTCGTATTTGTAGGTGTCCCCGGCTTGCAAGCGCGGGATGAACAACTCCCAGACACCGGTGGGATGACGCAGGCGCATCGGGTGCCGGCGCCCGTCCCAGACGTTGAAATCGCCGACCACCGACACCCGCCGGGCATTCGGCGCCCACACGGCGAAACGCACGCCATCGACACCGTCCACGGTTTTCAGTTGCGCGCCCAGGCACGCGCTGAGGTCGCGGTGATTGCCTTCGGCAAACAGGTACAAATCCATTTCGCCCAACAACGGGCCGAAGCTGTAAGGATCTTCTGCGGTTTGCTCGCCGCCGGCCCAACGGGTGCGCAACAGATACGCTTGCGCATGCTGGAAATGCCCGACGAACAACCCCGGCGTCTCCGTGACTTCAAGGTGACCCAGCTCTTCGCCGGAGTCCCTGACCAGCACCTGCACACTCAGGGCGCCCGGCAGATACGCGCGAATGAATTGCCCGCCAGCGCCATCGGCGTGAGGGCCGAGAATGGCGAAAGGATCGATATGCTCGGCACGCACCAATGCATCGATATCCCGCGCCCTGGGCAGCAGCGCTTCTTTGTGATGACCCTGTTCCTTGTTCGAGACACTCATGACTACTCTCCACCAAGATCGGAAAAGGGTTTAAGCCCACTCAATAATCCATATAAACCGTGCAACGGCACGGGCAACCAGGCGGGGCGATTTTCCGCCTCATAGGCCACTTCATACGCCGCCTTCTCCAGACCGAACAATGCCAGCGCGGCATCCTCGCCTTCGGGATCTTGCCATGCATGGGCAAGACTAGCTGCCGCCAGCCGATAAGCGTCGACAAATGCTTGCCGCGCCTCGCTCAAGTAGCGCTCGGTGACCCGCAAGCGCGCGGCATCGGCCGCCACGGTGTTGTCGACGCTCTGCACATTGATCGCCATCGCCGCCGCATAGTCGAAGGAACGCAGCACGCCGCCGACATCCTTGTACGGGCTGTGTTTGCCCCGTCGCTCTTGCAAAGGCCGCGCCGGCTCGCCCTCGAAGTCGATCAGGTAGGCATCGCCCTTGATCACCAGCACCTGCCCCAGATGCAGATCGCCGTGTACACGAATGCGCAAGCCGCCCGCGGTCTTTTTGCCCAATGCTTGTACATGGCCGAGGATGGCTTTCTTGTTGTCCAGTAAACGGCCGACCAGGGTCTGGTCCGCTGGGTTCAGTTGATTTTTATGCTGCTTGAGCAAGTTCAACGCGTGCTCGATTTGCGCCGCGACGTCCCTGGCCGAGGCCAGCGCCTCTTTCTGCGTGGTGACCTGGGGCAAGAAGTCCGGGTTGGCACTCGGCGCCGCCAGTACCTGATGCATTTCCCCCAGACGCTGACCGAGCATAGCGGCGAAATCTTTCAGTTCGCCGAGCGCGTTGTAATGTTGTTCCTGCTCGGACACGGCGTCGGCCAGTTCATCGCGCAGCGCCCGTTCGAGGTTGTTCTGGGTCCATTCCCAGGCGTCGCCCTGATTGCTCAGATAGCCTTGGGCGATCATCAGCAAATTGTCTTCACCCGCCCCGTCCCGGCGCACCACGGCCCCCAGCAATGGCGAAATATTACTGAACCCGGCTTCGGTCAGGTACGCACTCATTTCCAGCTCAGGGTGCACACCGCAGGCGACCTTGCGGATCAGCTTCAGCACCAGGCTGTTGCCGATCACCACCGAGCTGTTGGACTGTTCGGCCGACAGGTAACGTACCGGCGACTCGGCATTGAGGCCGAGTTTTTCAAGCTCCGCGGTGGACTCGAAGCGGATGTCGCCATCGCTGGAGGTCAATACGGTGCTGGCCTGAATGCCCTGCAATACGGCATGCACGAAGGTGTCCAGGCTGAAGGCATCGGTGATCAGGCCAACCTGGCGTCCGCGCCGTACCCGCGACAATGCCAATTGCTGCGGCAACGGAGTACCGACCTGATCCTCCGAGATAAAGCCGAACGGCAACTGGTAACGGCTGCTCTGGCCAGCGCTGGTGACATTGATCTCGCTGAACAGCACCGGATGCTGCGGATCGCCGAACCGCACGCCATAGGCCAGATCGACCTGTTCGATGGCGGCATCCTTGCCGGCGAACCAGCGGCGATTCTGCAACCAGCTCGGCAGGATGCTTTGCTCCATTGTGGTGCGCGACGGCGCTTCGAGCAGTTCCTCCATGCGCTTTTTCAGCACCAGCGTGGTGAAGTCCGGCAGGCTTTGTGCGGGCTCCACGTGCCAGCTCGGCATCTGGTTTTCCGCGGCGAGACCGAACCAGTAAAAGCCGTAAGGCGCCAGCGTCAGGAGGAAATTCAGCTGGCCGATGGGCGGAAATGCGTTACCCCCGAGCATTTCCACCGGCACCATGCCGACGTAGGCCGACAAATCCAGCTCGGCGGCCTGGGCGCTGCGCGACACATTGGCCACGCACAGAATGACTTCGTGCTTGCCATCCACCCCGGTGTATTCGCGGGTGTAGGCCAGAATCCGCCGGTTGCTCGGCGACAGCATCTTCAACGTACCACGCCCGAAGGCCTTGGATTGCTTGCGCACGGCGAGCATGCGTCGGGTCCAGTTCAACAGCGAATGCGGGTCGCCAGCCTGGGTTTCGACGTTGACCGACAGGTAGCCGTATTGCGGATCCATGATCGGCGGCAGCACCAGGCTTGCCGGGTCGGCCCGGGAGAAACCGCCGTTGCGGTCGATGGACCATTGCATCGGCGTACGCACGCCGTCGCGGTCGCCGAGGTAGATGTTGTCGCCCATGCCGATTTCGTCGCCGTAATACAGGGTCGGCGTGCCGGGCATCGACAGCAGCAGGCTGTTGAGCAGCTCGACCCGGCGGCGGTCGCGCTCCATCAGCGGCGCCAGGCGACGGCGAATCCCCAGGTTGATCCGCGCCCGACGGTCGGCGGCGTAGTAATTCCACAGGTAGTCGCGTTCCTTGTCGGTGACCATCTCCAGGGTCAGCTCATCGTGGTTGCGCAGGAAGATTGCCCATTGGCAGTTGGCGGGAATATCCGGGGTCTGGCGCAGAATGTCGGTAATCGGGAAGCGATCTTCCTGGGCCAGCGCCATGTACATGCGCGGCATCAACGGGAAGTGAAAGGCCATGTGGCATTCGTCGCCGTTCAGGCCTTTCTTGTCGGTGTCGCCGAAGTACAACTGGGTGTCTTCGGGCCACTGATTGGCCTCGGCCAGCAGCATGCGGTCGGGGTAGTTGGCGTCGATTTCGGCGCGGATCTTTTTCAGGACGTCATGGGTTTCCGGCAGGTTCTCGTTGTTGGTGCCGTCGCGCTCGATCAGGTAGGGAATCGCGTCCAGGCGCAAGCCGTCGATGCCCATGTCGAGCCAGTAACGCATCACCGACAGCACCGCTTTCATGACTTGCGGGTTATCGAAGTTCAGGTCGGGCTGGTGGGAGTAGAAACGGTGCCAGAAGTATTGGCCGGCGACCGGGTCCCAGGTCCAGTTGGACTTTTCGGTGTCGAGGAAAATGATGCGGGTGCCATCGTATTTATGATCGTCATCGGACCACACGTAGAAGTCCCGCGCCGCCGATCCGGGTTTGGCCTTGCGCGCCCGCTGGAACCAGGCGTGCTGGTCGGAGGTGTGGTTGATGACCAGCTCGGTGATCACCCGCAGGCCGCGCTTGTGCGCCTCGGCAATGAAACGCCGGGCATCGGCCATGGTGCCGTAGTCGCTGTGTACGCCACGGTACTCGGCAATGTCATAACCGTCGTCGCGCCGTGGCGAGGGATAGAACGGCAGCAGCCAGATAGTATTGACGCCCAGGTCGGCGATGTAGTCGAGCTTGGCGATGAGACCGGGAAAGTCGCCAATCCCGTCGTTGTTGGAGTCGAAATACGATTTGACGTGGACTTGATAGATCACCGCATCCTTGTACCAGAGCGGGTCCTTGATGAACGTGGCTGCCTTGGGTTTCTTCGCCATGTGAAACTCCTGGTAAATTCATCTTGGCCACAGGCTGAGAATCCCCTGTGGTGAGGAGGCTTGCCCCAGAGGTTGTGGTGTTCTCAAGAGGCGGTAATCCTCCAAATCCCGAACGGCTGATACGCCGGGTCGATCCGCATGAATTGCTGCTTGCCATGCCAGGTCCAGCGATGACCATTCATCAAGTCTTCGCCCTGGGTGCTGGCGTAGTCCGGCAAGCCCATTTCCCACAACGGCAACTCGAAGTTCGCTTCCTGCACGTTGTGCGGATCGAGGCTGACCGCCACCAGAACGAAGTTGCTGCCGTCAAAGCTGCGTTTACCGAAGTACAGGATGTTGTCGTTCCAGGCGTTGTAGACCTTCAGGCCCAGATGCGTGTGCAACGCCGGGTTCTGCCGGCGGATGCGGTTGAGCTGGGCGATCTCGGCAATGATGTTGCCCGGCGCATTGAAGTCCCGCGGACGGATCTCATACTTCTCGGAATCGAGGTATTCCTCCTTGCCCGGCACCGGCGCCGACTCGCACAACTCGAAACCCGAATACATGCCCCACAGGCCTGAGCCCATGGTCGCCAGCACGGCGCGGATGAGAAACCCGGGGCGCCCTGAATCATGGAGGAACGCCGGGTTGATGTCCGGTGTATTGACGAAAAAATTCGGCCGAAAGCATTCGCGCCATGGCGACTCGTTAAGTTCGCTGAAGTAGGTCGCCAGTTCGGCCTTGGTGTTGCGCCAGGTGAAATAGGTGTAGCTCTGGGAATAACCGACCTTGCCCAGGCGCGCCATCATTGCCGGGGTGGTAAAGGCTTCGGCGAGGAAGATCACCTCGGGGTACAGCGCCCGTACATCGGCGATCAGCCACTGCCAGAACGGCAACGGCTTGGTGTGCGGATTATCGACGCGGAAGATCTTCACGCCCTCCTCGACCCAGCCCACTACGATGTCGCGCAGTTCCACCCACAGGCTCGGAATTGCCTCCGGGGTATAGAAGTCGACGTTGACGATGTCCTGGTATTTCTTCGGCGGGTTCTCCGCGTATTTGATCGTGCCGTCCGGCCGCCAGTTGAACCAGCCTGGGTGTTGCTTGAGCCATGGATGGTCCTGGGAGCACTGGATGGCAAAATCCAGGGCGATTTCCAGGCCATGGGCCGCGGCGGCCGCCACCAGTCGGCGGAAGTCTTCGTGGCTGCCCAATTGCGCGTGAATCGCCTCGTGCCCACCCTCCTCGCTGCCAATCGCATAGGGGCTGCCCGGATCATCGGGGCCCGCCGTCAGCGAGTTGTTCGGGCCTTTGCGGTAGCTGCGCCCGATCGGGTGGATCGGCGGGAAATACAGCACGTCGAACCCCATGTCCTGGATCATCGCCAGTCGCGAATGCACGTCATTGAAGGTGCCGTGGCGCGCCGGACTGTCGGTGATCGAACGTGGGAACAATTCATACCAACTGGCGAACTGCGCCAGTTCGCGCTCCACATCCACCGGGTACTCCGGGCTCAGGCTCAGGTAGGCGCGATGATCGACGCGGGCCATGAGGTCGGCGCTACGCGGGTGCAAAAACAGTGCAATCTGCTCGGTTTCAAGCAGCCCTGACAGTTCATGGTGCAAGGCCGCCAATTGCTCGCTGAGTGGCCCTTCGCTGCGTTCGGCGGCCTGCTGGACATGAATCCGTCCTTCCTGCAACTCCAGGCTGACGGGCACTGCCGCCGCATGCTTCTTTTCCAGCTCGTAGCAAAAACTGGCGAACTGATCGATCCAGGCTTCGATACAGAACAGATAGCGGCCCTGGCTGTCGGCACGAAACTGCCCTTGCCAGCCGTTGTTGCCCAGGTCGTGCATGGCCGCGCTTTGCCAGGTGCCCTCGTCTTCGGCCCGCCAGCGTACGCGAACCGCCAGCTTGTCATGCCCGTCGGCGAAGACCTTGGCTGTCACCACCACGTCCTGCCCCACCACGGCCTTGACCGCGAATTGTCCGCCTTCAAGGGTCGGCATGATGTTTTCAATGACGATTCGCGGCAGCAACAACGCCTGCGACAGCGGCATGTGCGGGTTGTAGCTCAACTCAGTCGGTTTTTCAGCCGTCATCGAGCCTCTCTCCTTACGCCCCATGGACGCGCTTGTGTCTGGTCGCCACCCCGCCGGACGATCCGCCCCGGGATGCACTCACTTAGGTTCCGAGCGACAGCTGCCGGGAAAGTTTCATCGACAACTTCCGGAATCAAGTCCTTCGCGCCGCGGTCAACCAACCAGTCCACCTACTTAAGCACGACTCACGCCATGTGCCACCGCAGGCTTGAACAATGAACAATCCGTTCCCGGCTGCCCCCTCCGATCCCAACATCGACAACCCGGTGATACCGCCGAGCGAACCGCAGCCGGTACCCGAACAGGATCCACCCGGCACCAACCCGCCGCCAAGGGTAGAACCGCCACCGACGATGCCGCCGGTGATTGTGAATCCTGAATGACGACAATTGATCGTTCCTGCGTCGAAACCAGGGACGATCATAAAAATGAATGACGTTTCCCAAGAACGCGTAGTACCGGTCCTGAAGCGGCAATTCTACCCTCCCGGCACTTTACGAAACTGACATCCCTCGCCTTATATGGCCATCACTCCATTAGCCTTGCGTGTGGCCAGCCATGAACACTTTTTTCCCCAGCCTCTACAAATTCACAAACACAGCGAGCGCACAGCACCACGCGCTCAACCGTGAACGACCAATCGACGGCTGGCCTTCCTTTGAAAATATTCAACTACGAATTTCTTTGCTTCGAAGCCGAACGCAACACGGCAGAACAAACCACCAAAAGTTCAATAATCAGGGATCTGGAGAATCATTTGCTGCAGGGTGAAATTGACTACAGCCAACACGAACTCTCAGAAACGAAGATCAACGAGCAGGAATCAGGTCGTGAAACAACTCACGCGGACAAGGTGGAGCCCTGATCAGCAGGAGTTGCCGAAGGCTGCGCCTACGGAACGTGATCCTTGTCGATCAGCTTCACAATCCCCGGCATCACACTGAACACCCCCAGCGCCAACAACGTACTGAGCACCGCCGTCGCCTCGCGGCCCAGCCCGGCCGCGACGCCGATGGCTGCGGTCATCCACAGGCCGGCGGCGGTGGTCAGGCCTTTGACGTGGCCTTCATCGCCCTCGTGATTCTTCAGAATAGTGCCAGCCCCCAGGAAGCCGACCCCGGCAATCACGCCCTGCACTACCCGGCTCATGGCATCGGCCTGCGAGCCGGACATCTGCGGCACCAACACGAACAGCGCCGCGCCCATCGCCACCAGCATGTGGGTGCGCACGCCGGCGGCCTTGCCCTGGTGTTCACGCTCGAACCCGAGAATCCCGCCCAGCAAGGCGGCCATCAACAGGCGCACGGTCACTCGCGTCAGTTGCGAGGCATCGGCGATGTCGGCGAACTCGGCTTGCAGGGTCACCCAGACTTCGTGCCACCAGGCGTTCATGGGGTTGTCCTTGTGAGGGGGCCATGGAAGGTGGACCGCAGCGACCATTAATCGGTTGCACAGAACGATGACAGGCGGTTGCGGCCTGAAACTTTAGATTCCACTGAAAAAAGGATTCCGCCGTGATCGTGCGCATCGAGAACCAGACCTGCTTTTTCACCACCGAAAATGGCGAACTCATTCGTCTGTGTCCCGACGTGACCATCATCACCGACGGTGCCAAAGCCATGTCGGCAGTGGACATCGAAGGCGAGCGCATCTACATCACGGAAGCCGAGGCCGACGCCTTGACCGTCGCAGGCGCGGTGGATGGGCGCCGGCACTTGAAAGCCACCGACAGTGGTTCGGTGATTTGACCGGGATTGATCCGCACCTGCCGCCGCTGTTTTGGAAAGCCCCACGGACCCTGCAGCGGCGGCTGCTTCAAGTTGTCGCAGGCCGTGCAAACACGGCCATCTGATCTGCTTTTTAATGCAATACCTGAGCCTGTTATGCAAACAGATCCCCGCTCATAGTGCTCCTGCCTGATGGAGGCTGATGAGCGAAAGACCATGAGCGAAAGAATCCCCGTCCGAACCGTAGAAACATTCGAGCCTTCGCGTCCCAAGATAAAGGCCAAATCCAGCGACAACCTGATCCACACCCGCAGCTTCACCGGTCTGTTCCGCAACCTGCGCATCAGCGGCGCGGGTTTTCTGTTCTTGCTGTTTTTCGGCACCGCATGGTTGAACTGGGGCGGTCGCCAGGCGGTGCTCTGGGATCTTTCCCAAAGCAAATTCCATATCTTCGGCGCGACATTCTGGCCGCAGGATTTCATTCTGCTCTCGGCGCTGTTGATCATCGCCGCGTTCGGCCTGTTTGCGATCACCGTGTTCGCGGGCCGGGTCTGGTGCGGCTACACCTGCCCACAAAGTTCGTGGACCTGGATATTCATGTGGTGCGAGAAGATCACCGAGGGCGAACGCAACCAGAGGATCAAGTTGCAAGCCGCGCCGTGGGGCCTGAACAAGCTGATGCGCCGCTCGGCCAAGCACACCCTGTGGCTGGCCATCAGCCTGCTGACCGGCCTGACGTTCGTCGGCTACTTCACGCCGATCCGGCCACTGGCCGAAGAGCTGCTGACTTTCCAAATGAGCGGCGTCAGCCTGTTCTGGGTACTGTTTTTTACTGGTGCCACCTACATCAATGCCGGTTGGCTGCGTGAGGCGGTGTGCATGCACATGTGCCCCTACGCGCGGTTCCAGAGCGTGATGTTCGACAAGGACACCCTGACCATTTCCTACGACGTGGCCCGAGGCGAAAACCGTGGTCCGCGCAAACGCGAGGTCAAACCCGCCGAAGTGGGTTTGGGCGATTGCATCGATTGCCAGCTCTGCGTACAGGTCTGCCCGACCGGTATCGATATCCGCGATGGCTTGCAGATGGAATGCATCGGTTGCGCCGCGTGCATCGACGCCTGCGACTCGATCATGGACAAAATGGGCTACGCCCCGGGATTGATCAGCTATACGTCCGAGCATCAGTTGCAGGGTGGCAAGACCCACCTGCTGCGTCCGCGCCTGATCGGCTACACCGCCGTGCTGCTGGTGATGATCGCAGCCCTGGTGATGGCGCTGGTGGAACGACCGATGGTGTCGCTCGACGTCAGCAAGGACCGGGGCCTTTTCCGCGAGAACAGCCAGGGGCAGATCGAAAACATCTACAGTCTGAAGGTGATCAACAAGACCCAACAGCGTCAGGACTATCAATTGAGCCTGGTCGATGCCGATGATTTCCAGTTACAGGGCAGGACCGAATTCAGCCTGGCGCCGGGGGAGATTGTCGATGTGCCGGTGTCGGTGGCAATGCTCACGGAGCGTCCGGCCAGCAGTTCGCAGAGTATCAACTTCAAGGTGGTCGACAGCGATGAACCTGGCGTCTACAGCGTGGCGAAGAGCCGGTTTGTTGCACCGATGAATCGCTGAGCCTTTAAGATGCTGACCTTGGTGAAGTGCAGTCCTGTTTTGGCAATGCAATCCACAAAAGCTGATTGAATGATTTCCATGACGGGATACCGATGAAACGCTACGAAAAATTCGCCGACGACATCGCAGAACTGATCCGCTCCGGCGTCCTCGGTCCAGGCCAGCGGGTGCCGTCGGTGCGTTACGCCAGCCAGACCTACGGCGTCAGCCCGTCGACGGTGTTCCAGGCCTACTACCTGCTGGAACGTCGCGGCCTGATCCGCGCCCGTCCGCGTTCCGGCTATTTCGTCAACGCCCACGCACCCCGGCCGTTTTCCGAGCCGGTGATCAGCAATCAGGTCAACGAGTCCACGGAAGTCGACGTCAGCGAACTGGTGTTCTCGGTGCTCGACTCGATCAAGGACCCGAACACCGTGCCCTTCGGCTCGGCGTTCCCCAGCCCGACGCTGTTTCCCTTGCAACGCTTGTCCCGCTCGCTGGCCAGCGCCAGCCGCGAGATGGACCCGCGCATGGTCGTCACCGACATGTCGCCGGGCAACCCGCAACTGCGCCGGCAAATCGCCCTGCGCTACATGGTCGGCGGGCTGATGCTACCCATGGAAGAACTGCTGATCACCAACGGCGCGCTGGAAGCCCTGAACCTGTGCCTGCAAGCGGTGACCCAACCCGGCGACCTGGTGGCCATCGAAGCCCCGGCGTTCTACGCCTGCCTGCAAGTGCTCGAACGCCTGAAACTCAAGGCCGTGGAAATCCCCGTGCACCCGCGCGACGGCATCGACCTCGGTGTGCTCGCACAGACGCTGGAGCGGCACCCGATCAAGGCCTGCTGGTGCATGACCAGTTTTCAGAACCCCATGGGCGCGACTATGCCCGAGGCAAAAAAGCAAGAACTGGTGGAACTGTTGCGCCGCCACCAGGTGCCGCTGATCGAAGACGATGTCTACGCCGAACTGTATTACGGCCAACAAGCACCGAAACCGGCCAAGGCATTCGATACCGAAGGCCTGGTGATGCATTGCGGCTCGTTCGCCAAGAGCCTGGCCCCCGGCTACCGCATCGGCTGGGTCGCCGCCGGGCGTTACGCGCAGAAAATCGAACGGCTGAAACTCATGACCTCGCTGTGCGCCTCGATGCCCGCCCAGGCGGCTATCGCCGATTATCTGCAACACGGGGGCTACGATCGGCACCTGCGTAAATTGCGCCACGCACTGGAAGACCAGCAAAGCGCCATGCTCGCCGCCATCGCCCGCTATTTCCCGGCACAGACGCGGGTCAGCCAGCCGGCGGGCGGGTACTTTTTATGGCTGGAATTGCCGGAGCAGATGGATTCGTTGAAGTTGTTTCAGATGGCGTTGGCGCAGGGGATAAGCATTGCACCGGGGCCGATCTTTTCGCCGGCGCAGCGGTTCAGGAATTGTATTCGGCTGAATTACGGGAGCCCGTGGGACGAGGCTGCGGAGAAGGCGATGGAGACGTTGGGGCGGATTGTGCGGTCGTTCTGATGGTCGGATGTTGCCTGCACTATCGCCTTCGCGAGCAAGCCCGCTCCCACAGAGATCTTTGTAGTACACAGATCTTGTGTTCACTGGAGATCCCATGTGGGAGCGAGCTTGCCCGCGAAGAGGCCTGCACTGACAACGCAAACCTCAGATCAACGCCCACCACCGAGATCGACGAACGTCCCCGTCGCATAAGAAGCCTTGTCCGACAACAACCAGACAATCGCCTCCGCCACTTCATCCGGACGCCCGCCCCGGGCCATCGGAATCGCCGATTCCAGTTTGCTGACCCGATCCGGATCGCCGCTCAAGGCATGGAAATCGGTATAGATGAAGCCGGGGCGCACGGCGTTGACCCGAATCCCCTCGCCCGCCACTTCCTTGGACAGGCCGATGGTGAAGGTGTCCAGCGCGCCTTTGGAGGCCGCGTAGTCGACGTACTCGTTGGGCGAGCCCAAACGTGCGGCCACCGAGGACACGTTGACGATGCTGCCGCCCTGCCCGCCGTGCCTGGGCGACATGCGCAGGATCGCGTGCTTGGCACAGAGGATCGGCGCCAGGACGTTGGTTTTCATGATTTTGAGAATGCGGAACTCGGACATCTCGTCGACCCGGGACTTTTGCCCGACCGTGCCGGCGTTGTTCACCAGCGCGGTGACCCGACCCAGTTCAGTGTCTACCCGGTGGAACAGTGCGATGACTTCGTCTTCGATGCTGACGTCGGCCCGTACTGCAATGGCTTGCGCACCGAGGGCGCGGACTTGCTCCAGCACGCCCAGTGCAGCCTTTTCGTCAGCCTGGTAGTTGATGCAGATCCGATAGCCCTGCGCGGCGGCCAACAGCGCGGTGGCGGCACCAATACCGCGGCTACCGCCGGTGATGACGATGACTTTGTCCATGCGAGCTTTCCCCCAATCAAAGCTTAAGCGGTCGGGGGCTAGAATAACCGCCATTGGCGGTTTTTGCATGGCTTCACATCAGCTGTCATGTCATCGACATCTCGCGCCCGGCACTGGCTTTCAACTGCTCGACCAATTGCTCCCCGCGATGGATTTCCACCATGAAACCTGCGGCCGGCAGCGGATGCCCCAGCAGGTAACCCTGCAACGAATCGCAGCCGAGTTGAGTCAGGAAGTCCTGCTGCACCCCCGTTTCCACGCCTTCGGCGACGATACGCAACCCCAGCGCCTGGCCGAGGGCGACGATGGCCGAAACGATGGCGGCGTCATCGCTGTCGTGCTCCAGGTCGCGGACAAAACCGCGGTCGATCTTCAGCTCGTTAGCCGGCAGGCGCTTGAGGTACATCAAGCTCGAATAACCAGTGCCAAAATCGTCGATGGACAGGTCGACGCCCATTTCCGACAGTTCCTGCAGCACCGTCATGCTCGCATCGGCATCGCTCATGGCCGTGGTTTCAGTAATTTCCAGGGTCAGGCTGTTGGCCGGCAGATGGTGCGTCGCCAGGGCCTTGGCGACGCTCTGGACCAGCCCGGCATGGCAAAACTGAATGGCCGACAGGTTCACCGCGATGCGCCAATCGGTGTAGCCCAGCACGTACCACTCGCGCATCTGGCGGCAGGCTTCGTTGAGCACCCACTCGCCGATTGGAATGATCAGACCGGTCTTTTCCGCCATTTCGATGAATTTGTCCGGCAACAGCATCCCTTGCGTCGGGTGCTCCCAGCGCAACAAGGCCTCGGCGCCCACTGGCCGACCATTGGTGGCGTCGAACTTGGGCTGGTAATGCAGGCTGAATTCCTGATGTTCCACGGCATTGCGCAGGTCCTGCAGCAATTGCAGCTGTTTGCGGGCGTTACTGTTCATCGAGACATCGAAAAAGCTGTAGCCGTTTTTACCCGCGCCCTTGGCGTGATACATCGCTGCGTCGGCGTTCATCAGCAATTCTTGGGCGGACTGCCCGTTACCCGGGTAGAGCGCGATGCCGACGCTGGCGGAAATGTGCAAATCATGTTCGGCAACCCGGAACGCTCGCGCGATCAACCCGACCTGATGGGCCGCGAGGTTCAAGGCATCGATCTGTTCGCTCAATTGCACCAGCAACACGAACTCATCGCCGCCGATCCGCGCCAGGGTGTCCTGGCTGCGCAAGTCTTCGCGCAGGCGCACGGCGACTTCGCGCAACAGCAGATCACCCATGTGGTGGCCGAAGGCATCGTTGACCGGTTTGAAGCCGTCCAGGTCGATGAACATCAGGGCAAAGCACCCCCCTTCTTCCCGGACCCGCGACATGGCCTGATCGATTCGATCGGCGAGCAGCGTCCGGTTCGGCAACCCGGTGAGGGTGTCGTGCAGGGCCAGTTGGGTCAGTTCACGGTTGGCCTCGGTCAGCGACTGGGCCAGGCTCGCGGTGCGAGCCTCCAGGCGTGCATCGAGGATCGAGGTCAGCAAGGCAATGCTCAGCACCGCCAACGTGGTGATCAGCACCAGGTTGTCCAGGCCATTGCCGCTCAATCCATTGGCCGCTGCGCCACAAAAACTGCCGTCGGCAAAGCGCGCGGCGGCCATCCCGGTGTAGTGCATGCCGACGATGGCGATGCCCATGATCACGGCGGCGCCACCACGGATCAGGCGGACATAAGGCGTGTGCTGGCGCAGACGGAATGCGATCCACAATGCTGCGCCCGATGCACCGACCGCAATCAGCAGCGAGGCGCCAAACAGCGTCGGGTCGTAGTCGATGCCCGGTTGCATGCGCATGGCGGCCATGCCGGTGTAGTGCATCGCGCTGATGCCCGCGCCCATGACCAACGCGCCAAAGGCCAGTTGCCAGGCCGGCAATTGCGGTTGGCTGACCAGCCACAGCGCAAAGCCGCTGGAGAGCACGCCGATCAGCAGCGACAACAGGGTGATCGTGCCGTCGTACCCCAGGTCGATCGGCAACTTGAACGCGAGCATGCCGATAAAGTGCATCGACCAGATGCCGATGCCCATGGCAATGGCCCCGCCCGCGGTCCACAAATGCACGGCGCGGCCTTTGGCGGTGGCAATGCGTCCGGTCAGGTCGAGTGCGGTGTAGGAGGCGAGAATCGCTACACAGAGCGAAATGATGACCAGGGTGGGGGAATAGCTACCGATGAGCATGGGGACTTCTCGCGAATGCCCCCTTGTTAATGGCTTTCATTCTTGGGTGGGGGCAAATGCGGCGATTGTACTGATTCCAAATGAGAACGCACCCACAAAATGAGCAAAGGGCCACCAGTCCGATGAAACGCTTGTTTTAAGGTTTTACATTAACTCGCTTCAAGTTGCTGGCGCCATTAAACCTGTGGGAGCGAGCTTGCTCCCACAGGGATTGCAGCGTGCGTTAGATTGCACTATCGGTTTTCGCTCACCTGAAGCTGCCCATCCCAGCCACCCCCCAACGCGGCAATCAATTGCACGCTGGCTATCAAGCGGCTTTGCAACAGGTCCAGGTTGCTGCGCTCATTGCTCAGTGCCGCCGCCTGGGTCACCACCACATCGATGTACGCGATCAAGCCGGCCTTGTACTGGTTCTGGGTCAGGCGCAACGATTCACGGGCGGCGTCCAGTGCCTGTTGGCGCACGACGGCTTCGTCCTGAAGCACCTTGAGCTGCACCAGGAAGTTTTCCACTTCGCGAAAGCCGTCCAGCACGGTCTGGCGATACTTGGCCACCGTTTCGTCATAGGCCGCTTCACTGCGGTCGACTTCCGCCGAGCGCTGGCCGCCGTCGAACAGGGTCATGGCCAATTGCGGTCCGACCGACCAGAAGCGGTTCGGCAGGCTGATCCAATTGGAATAGGTGCTGCTGCTGTAACCGCCGTTCATGTTCAATGTCAGGTCGGGGTAATAGGCGGCCTTGGCCACGCCGATGTTGGCGTTGGCGGCCATCACCGAGCGCTCGGCGGAAGCGATATCCGGGCGACGCTCCAGCAACTGCGAAGGCAGTGCCTGCGGTACTTGCGGCAACTGCGGAATGTCCTGGCTTTCCGCCAGGCTGAATTCTGCCGGTGGCAAGCCGATCAGCACGGCAATGGCGTTCTCGAACTGGGCGCGTTGCCAGATCAGGTCGATCATATCGGCTTCGGTGCCTTTTAGCTGTGTCTGGGCCTGGGCCACCGCGTCCTTGCCCGATACGCCTGCGCGGTACTGGTTCTCGGTCATTTTCAACGAACGCTGATAAGCCTCGACCGTGTCCTGGAGCAAGCGTTTCTGGCCATCGATCACGCGCAGTTGCAGGTAATTCTGCACCAGTTCCGACTGTTGACTCAGGCGCATCGCGGCCAGATCGGCAAAGCTTGCCTGGGCATTGGCGGTGTCGGCTTCGAGGCCGCGGCGCAGCTTGCCCCATACGTCCGCTTCCCAACTGACGCCCGCCTGGGCCGAGTACGTGTCACGAATACCGCTGGACGAACTGCTCAGGCTGGAGTTGCTGCTGCCGGTGCCCTGGCTTGAACGGTTCTTGCTGACGTTCAGGTCCACCGTCGGGAAAAACGCCCCGCGTGCGCTGCGCACCAAGGCCTGGGCCTGACGGTACTGCGCCTCGGACTGGGCGACGGTCTGGTTGGCGCTGTTGAGCTTTTCGATCAGTTCATTGAGCTGCCGGTCGCCATACAACTCCCACCACGCACCACGCGCCAGGGCATCGCTCGGATTGGCCTGACGCCAGCCCTCTGCGGCCTTGTACTGCGCAGGCTCCGCGGTTTGCGGGCGCTGGTAGTCCGGGCCGACGGCGCAGGCACTGAGCATCGCCACGCACAGTGACAGGCTCAACACACGCGAGCCTCGAGCCGTGATCAGCGGTGCAGCCAGGTTGAAAAGCGAACGTTCAGTCATAGCGGAGTTTCCAGAGCAGCATCGGTACGCACCCCACGCCATTTATTGAAGCGATGGCGCAGTTTGTCGAGATAGAGGTAAACCACCGGGGTGGTGTAAAGCGTCAGCACCTGGCTGAAGATCAGCCCGCCGATGATGGTCAGGCCCAGCGGCTGGCGCATTTCCGCCCCTTCGGCACGGCTCAGCAGCAACGGCAAGGCACCGAGGATCGCCGCCAGGGTGGTCATCAGAATAGGTCGCAAACGTTGCAGGCAGGCGCTGCGAATCGATTCCAGCGGTGCCATGCCCTGGTGTCGCTCCAACTGCAACGCCAGGTCGATCATCAGGATGGCGTTTTTCTTCACTACCCCAATCAGCAGGAACAACCCGAGCAACGAGATCAGGCTGAATTCGCCACCCAGCACATAGATCGACAGCAACGCCCCGACCCCGGCTGACGGCAAGGTCGAGAGGATCGTCAGCGGGTGGATGTAGCTTTCATACAACACACCCAATACCAGATACACCGCCACCAGTGCCCCCAGAATCATCCACGGCTGACTTTTTTGAGTCGCCGCGAAAGCGTTGGCTGTGCCGGCCATTTTCGCGATCACGTCTTCCGGCAGGCCGACCTTGGCAATCGCTCGTTCAATGGCGGCACTGCCCTGCTCCACCGTCACGCCTTCAGCCATGTCGAAGGCAATGCTTTCCGAAGCAAACTGGCCTTCGTGGCTGACCCGGTCGTTTTCCAGGCTGTTTTCGTAATGGGCGATGGTCGACAGCGGGATCCGCGCGCCATCAGCGGTGATCACCTGGACTTGCTTGAGGGTGATCGGGTCCTGGGCGTATTTCGGATTGACCTCCATCACCACCTGATACTGGTTGAGGCTGTCGTAGATGGTCGATATCTGCCGCTGGCTGTAGGCGTTGTTCAGCACTGCCGTGACCATGTCCATGTCGACACCCAGGCGCTTGGCCTGGTCACGGTCGACGATCAGGGTCACTTGCCGCGCGCCCCGGCCTTCCCGCGCATCGATCGCCGTCAGCTCCGGCAAGGCCCTGAGCGCGGTGACGACTTTCGGATACCACTGGCGCAAGGCACCCAGATCCCCGCTCTGCAGGATGTACGAGTATTGCGAGGTGGTCTGCTCGCGGCCGCCACCGAATTGCAGGTCCTGGTCCGCCATGAGCATCAGTTGCGCACCGGGAACCTTGGGCATCTCCTTGCGCAGGCGTTCGATGACTTTCTGTGCGGAAATGTTGCGTTCCTTGATCGGCTTCAGGCGCACCAGCATGAAGGCGTTGTTGGTGCCGTTGTTGCCGCCAATGAAGCCGGCGACGCTTTCTACCGCCTCGTCCTTCAACACCGCCCGGCGGAAAATCTCCATCTTCGGCTGCATCACACTGAACGACAGGCCGTCGTCGCCGCGCACGAAGCCGATCAGCTGGCCGGTATCCTGTTGCGGCAAAAACGTTTTAGGAACAACAACGTACAGCGCAATGTTCACACCAATTGTCACGAATAGACTGAGCAAGGTCAGACGCTTGTGGCGCAGCACCCAGTCGAGGCTGGTGGCGTATTTGCCGACCATCCAGTCGTTGGTCCGCCGGCTCCAGCATTGCAGGCGGTTCTCCTGCCCTGGCGTGTGTGGCTTGAGCCAGCGGGCGCAGAGCATAGGGGTCAGGGTCAACGACACTACCAGCGAGACCACGATGGCCGCCGCCAGGGTGATGGAGAATTCGCGGAACAGGCTTTCAATGATCCCGCCCATGAACAGGATCGACAGGAACACCGCCACCAGCGACACGTTCATCGACAGCAAGGTAAAACCGACTTCCTGGGCACCCAGGTACGCAGCCCGCATCGGCCGCACGCCTTCGTCGATGTGCCGGGAAATGTTCTCCAGCACCACGATGGCATCGTCCACCACCAGCCCGGTGGCCAGGATCAGCGCCATCAGCGACAGGTTGTTCAGCGAAAAGCCGTAGAGGTACATCACGGCAAAGGTGCCGACCAGCGACACCGGCACCGCCAGGGTCGGGATCAGCGAAGCGCGGAAGTTACCGAGAAACAGGAACACCACCAGAATCACCAGCGCCACGGCGATCAGCAGGGTCATTTCCGCTTCGTGCAACGTGGCCTTGATCACTGGCGAGCGGTCCATGGCCAGGTTCAGCTTGACGCTGGCCGGCAGCACCGCCTGCAACGCCGGCAACTGCGCCTTGATCTCGTTGACCGTCTCGATGATGTTGGCGCCGGCCTGGCGGTTGATCACCAGCAGCACCGCCGCGTCATCGTTGAAGAATCCGCTGTTGTAGCGGTCCTCGACGCCATCGCTGACCTTGGCCACATCCTTCAGGCGCAGGGCTGCGCCGCCGTTGTAGTGGATGATCAGCGACTCGTAGTCCTTGGCTTTTTCCAGCTGGTCGTTGGCCTGGACCTGCCACAGCCGCTGATCGTCTTCCACCGAGCCCTTGGGCCGGCGCACGTTGGCATTGGCGATGGTGTTGCGCACATCGTCCAGGGCCACGCCGTACTGGTTCAGCGACTGCGGTTCGAGTTCGATACGCACCGCCGGCAACGAACTGCCGCCGATCTGCACCTCGCCGACGCCCTGCACCTGGGACAGGCTCTGGGACAGAATCGTCGAGGCCAGGTCATAGAGCTGGCCTTTTTCCAGCACATCCGACGTCAGCGACAGCACCATGATCGGCGCCTGGGACGGGTTGACCTTCTTGTAGGTCGGCATGCTGCGCATCCCGCTCGGCAGCAGGGTGCGCGAGGCATTGATGGCCGCCTGCACTTCCCGCGCCGCGCCATTGATGTCGCGGTCCAGGTCGAATTGCAGGATCACCCGGGTCGAACCCTGGCTTGAGCGGCTGCTCATGGTGTTGACCCCGGCAATGCTGCCGAAGGAGCGCTCCAAAGGCGTGGCCACGGTCGACGCCATCACCTCGGGGCTGGCCCCGGGCAGGCTGGCCTGGACCACGATCACCGGAAAGTCCATTTGCGGCAGCGGCGACACGGGCAGCAAACCGAAGCTCACGCCGCCCAGCAGCATGATTGCCAGGCTCAGCAACATGGTCGCCACCGGGCGCTTGATGAAAGGTCCCGATAGATTCATCGATGACGGCCCCCTGTGGGAGCGGGCTTGCTCGCGAAGAGGGCCTTGCATTCAACATCCCTGTCGACTGACCGGACGCCTTCGCGAGCAAGCCCGCTCCCACAGGTTATGCAGGCCGTCATACCGCCGTCTCCTGAGCGCCGGTCTTGCCAAAGCGGCGTCCCAACCTATCGAAATACAGGTAGATCACAGGCGTGGTGAACAGCGTCAGAATCTGACTCAGCAACAGGCCGCCGACCATCACCAGACCCAGCGGCTGGCGCAGTTCCGCGCCGGAACCGGTAGCCAGCATCAACGGCACGGCACCGAACAGCGCGGCCAGGGTGGTCATCAGGATCGGCCGGAAACGCAGCAAGGCCGCCTGATAGATCGCCGTTTGCGGGTCCATGCCCTGGTTGCGCTCGGCGTCGAGGGCGAAGTCGATCATCATGATCGCGTTCTTCTTCACGATGCCGATCAGCAGAATGATGCCGATGATCGCGATCATGCCCAGGTCGTTGCCGCTGAGGATCAACGCCAGCAAGGCGCCCACCGCCGCCGAGGGCAAGGTCGAGAGAATGGTGATCGGGTGGATATAGCTCTCGTAGAGCACGCCCAGCACGATGTACATGGTCACCACCGCCGCCAGAATCAGCAGCAAGGTGCTCGACAACGAAGCCTGGAAAGCCTCCGCCGCGCCCTGGAACTGGGTCTGCACGCCAATCGGCATGCCGATGTCCTTCTGCACCTGCTCGATGATCTCGACCGCATGCCCCAGTGCCACGCCGGGCGCCAGGTTGAAGGACATCATCACCGCCGGGAACTGGCCGATATGGGTGATTGCCAGTTGCGCCTGGCGCTCTTCGATATGCGCCAGGCTGGACAGGCGCACCTGCCCGCCATCGGTGGTCTTGACATGAATCTGGTTCAACGCATCCGGGCCGATCTTCTCGCCGGACTGCGATTGCAGCACCACGCGGTACTGACTGGCCTGGGTGTAGATCGTGGAAATCTGCCGCTGACCAAAGGCGTCGTACAGCGCATCGGTGATGTTCGACACCGACACACCGACCCGCGACGCCGCATCGCGGTCGATCACCAGATAGACCTGCAAGCCCTTGTCCTGCAAATCGCTGGCGACGTCGGTCAACTCCGGCCGGTCGGCCAAGGCCTCCACCAGACGCCCGCTCCACAGGCTCAGCAACGCCGGGTCCGGCGACGACATGCTGAACTGGTACTGCGTGCGGCTGACCCGGTCTTCGATGGTCAGGTCCTGCACCGGCTGCATGAACAGGCGGATGCCGACCAGTTTGTCCAGTTCCGGCTGCAGCCGGGCAATCACTTGCGTGGCGCTCAGGTCGCGGTTGTGGTGCGACTTGAGGTTGATCAGCAACCGACCGCTGTTGAGGGTCGAGTTGTCGCCATCCACGCCAATGTAGGAGGACAGGCTCTCGACCGCCGGGTCGGCCAGGATGACCTTGGCCAGTTCCTGCTGGCGCTCGCTCATGGCGGCGAAGGAAATCGATTGCGGCGCTTCGGAAATGCCCTGGATGACGCCGGTGTCCTGCACCGGGAAGAAACCCTTGGGCACCACCATGTAGAGGAATACCGTCAGCGCTAATGTGCCAATGGCCACCATCAAGGTCAGTGGCTGGTGCTTGAGCACCCACTGCAACTTGCGTCCGTAGGCGGCGATCATCCAGTCGATGAACGCGCCGCTGGCACGGTAGAAGCGGCCCTGCTCTGCTTCCTTGGGTTCACGCTTGAGCAACCGCGCGCACATCATCGGCGTCAGGGTCAGGGAAACCACCAGGGAAATCAGGATCGCCACCGCCAGGGTGATGGCGAATTCGCGGAACAAGCGCCCTACCACGTCCGCCATGAACAGCAGCGGGATCAGCACGGCGATCAGCGATAACGTCAGGGAGATCAGGGTGAAGCCGATCTGCCTGGCGCCCTTGAGCGCTGCGTTCAGAGGGCTGTCGCCTTCTTCGATGAATCGGGAAATGTTCTCCAGCATGACGATCGCGTCGTCCACCACGAAACCGGTGGCGATGGTCAGGGCCATCAGGGTCAGGTTGTTGACCGAGAACCCGGCCAGGTACATCACGCCGAACGTACCGATCAGCGACAGCGGCACGGCCACCGAAGGAATGATCGTGGCGCTGGCACGACGCAGGAACAGGAAGGTGACCATGACCACCAGGGCGATGGCGATCAGCAATTCGTGCTGCACGTCCTTGACCGAGGCGCGGATGGTCTGGGTGCGGTCGGTCAGCACCACCACGTCGAGACCGGCCGGCAGGTTGTCGGTGATGCTCGGCAGCAGAGCCTTGATCCGGTCCACCACCTCGATCACGTTGGCGCCGGGCTGACGCTGGATGTTCAGCAGCACGGCCTGGTTCTCGTTAGCCCACGCAGCGAGTCGCTCGTTCTCGGCGCCGTCGACGATTTCTGCGACGTCCTTGAGGCGCAACGGTGCGCCATTGGCGTAGGCCAGGATCAGGTTGGCGTAGTCCTTGGGCGACGTCAGTTGATCGTTGGCATCGAGCATCGAGACCCGGGTCGGGCCGTCGAAGTTGCCCTTGGGCTGGTTGACGTTGGAGGCGCCGATCAGGGTACGCACGTCCGACAGGTTCAAGCCATTGGCCGCCAGGGCTTCCGGATTGACCTTGATGCGCACGGCCTGGCGTTGGCCACCGGCAATGCTGACCATGCCGACGCCGCTGATCTGGGCAATCTTCTGCGCCATGCGCGTATCGACCAGGTCATTGAGCTTGGGCAGCAGCATGGTCTTGGAGGTGATGGCAAGGGTCAGCACCGGCGTATCGGCCGGATTGACCTTGTTGTACACCGGCGGTGCCGGCAGGTCCTTGGGCAACAGGTTGGTCGCCGCGTTGATCGCTGCCTGCACTTGCTGCTCGGCCACGTCCATGTTGATGTCGAGGCTGAACCGCAGGGTCAGTACTGACGCGCCGCCGGAACTGGTGGAAGCCATTTGCGTCAGGCCGGGCATCTGCCCGAATTGCCGCTCAAGCGGCGCGGTCACTGCGCTGGTCATGACATCCGGGCTGGCGCCGGGGTACAGGGTCATGACGCGAATGGTCGGGTAGTCGACCTGGGGCAATGCCGACACCGGTAACAATCGATAAGCGATGACGCCGGCCAGGATAATCGCCAGCATGCTCAGCGTGGTGGCTACCGGGCGAAGGATGAACAGCCGCGAGAGATTCATGCGCCGCCCTTTTTCGCCTTGTCGGTGGTCGCAGGCTCAGCCGCGTTGACCGCCGACTTGCCTTGCAGGTGTTCGGTTGGCGTGGTCGGCACGTCCTGGCTGTCGTTGACCACCTCCACGTCGCTGCCGTCCTTCAGCCGGTCGGTGCCTTCCAACACGACCCGATCGCCTGCCGACAGGCCTTCGGTGACCACGGTGTTCACGCCGTCACTGGCGCCGACTTTCAACTGACGGATCTTGACCTTCTTGTCACCGTCCAGGGCATAGGCGAACGTGCCGTTGGTGCCGAACTGGATCGCGGCGGAAGGCGCCAGTACTACGTCTTTGAGGGTGTCGGCCAGCAGGCGCACGTTGACAAACTGGTTGGGGAACAGCGACTGGTCGCGGTTCTCGTAACGAGCCTTGAACTTCAGGGTGCCAGTGGTGACGTCGATCTGGTTGTCCAGGCTCTGCAGCACGCCAGTGGCTTGCAATTTGGTATCACCGCGATCCCAGGCTTCAGCCGGCAACTTTGCGCCACTGCGATAACGGGCCAGCACGGTGTCGAGGCTGTTTTCAGGGAGGGTGAAGGCCACGCTGATCGGTTGGGTCTGGGTGATGATCGCCAATGCTGTGGTGTCGTTGGCCGCGACCAGGTTGCCGACGTCCAGTTGACGCAGGCCGACGCGACCGGTGATCGGTGCGCGGATCCGGGTGAATTCGAGGTTGAGCTTGGCGTCGTTGACCGCCGCCTGATTGGTCTTGACCGTGCCCTGGAACTGACCGACCAGCGCTTCGGCGGTGTCCAGGGTCTGCTTGGCAATACTGTCTTCGCGGTACAGGCCGCGATAGCGCTCGACGTCGACCTGGGCGTTTTTCAGCTGCGCCTGATTCTGCAGCAAGGTGCCCTCGGCCTGGAGCAAGGCATTCTGGTAAGGGCGCGGGTCGATTTCGGCCAGCAGGTCGCCGGCCTTGACCATCTGCCCTTCTTCGAAATAGATCTTGACCAACTCGCCGCCGACGCGGCTGCGGACATTGATGGTGTTCAGCGCCGTGACCGTGCCCAGCGCCTTGAAATACAGCGGGAAATCACCCTTGACCGCCGGCGCCACTCGCACCGGTACCGGCCCGGACGCGCCACCGAATCCAGGGCGCATTCCGCCTGACCTGCCGGTTTGCCCGGCGACGGCTTTCTGCCCCGCAGCCTCCTTGGGTGCAGCGCTGCCGGGCCAGAATTTCCAGCACAGGGCGGCGATGACCAACAGGACAAGCAGGCCGAACAGCCAGCGACGGGGACTACGGGAAGCGGAGGATTGCATTGAGTGATCAACCATTGGGCGCGTGGGCTTTTTTACATGAGGCTGAACGATAAGCACTGGCGGGTTTTAAGCAAAGCGCCTTTACCGGCAATTTACCTTCGGCTTACGTAACAGGAGTTTTGTGTAAGACACTGAAGCACAAATGAAAACGGCCTGGACAGAGCCAGGCCGTTAATAAGTGTAATGCCGAGCTTATTTCAGAACAGCAAGTGCCGCTTCATAGTTCGGTTCGTCAGCGATTTCGCCAACCAGTTCGCTGTGCAGCACGTTGTCGTTTTCGTCCAGAACCACCACAGCACGGGCGGTCAGGCCTTTGAGCGGGCCGTCGGCGATGGCCACGCCGTAGTTCTCGATGAACTCGGCACCGCGCAGGGTCGACAGGTTTTGTACGTTTTCCAGGCCTTCGGCGCCGCAGAAACGGGCTTGGGCGAACGGCAGGTCAGCGGAGATGCACAGAACAACGGTGTTCGCCACGTCGCTGGCCTTGGCATTGAACTGGCGCACGGAAGTGGCACACGTCGGGGTATCAACGCTTGGGAAGATGTTCAGCACTTTGCGCTTGCCGGCAAAGTCTTTCAGGGTGACGTCGGACAGATTGCCGGCAACCAGGGAAAAGGCTGGCGCCTTGGAACCGGCTTGTGGCAGTTGGCCGTTGACTTGAACCGGGTTGCCTTTAAGAGTGACTTGAGCCATGAACGGAGTCCTTCTGAACGTTGTGGTGGAGAATTTTGACGAGGCCGAAGTTAACCACGAAATTGTCCTACGACCTATGGTCAAACATAAATTGTCATGTAACAGCGCACAAAACTGGATACAACCCACAATCCTGTGGGAGCGGGCTTGCTCGCGAAAGCGCAATGTCATTCAACATCGCTGGCGTTTGATCTGACGCCATCGCGAGCAAGCTCGCTCCCACAGGGTTCGTGTGTTAGCCGAACAAGTCGGCAAAAGTACAGAGTACGCTCTCACCCGCCGCAACCCGATGTTCATGACGAAAGGCACGCGACACGTCATCGACGAAAACTTTTTTAACACTCTGTCGAATTGCTCCACCGTCGTTCGACTATAAATCGAGCCACTCAACTGCAACGGAGACGAGACCATGCGATTCATGATCATCATCAAGGCCAGCCAGGATTCCGAAGCCGGCGTCATGCCCAGCCAGGAACTGCTGACGGCCATGGGCAACTACAACGAAGAACTGGTCAAGGCCGGCATCATGCTCGCGGGCGAAGGCCTGCACCCGAGCAGCAAAGGTGCTCGTATAAAGTTTTCAGGAGACAAGCGCTCGGTGATCGACGGTCCCTTCATCGAAACCAAGGAACTGATTGCCGGTTTCTGGTTGTGGAAAGTGAAGTCCAAAGAAGAAGCCATCGAATGGGTCAAGCGCTGCCCCAACCCGATGCCCGGCACCGAGGCCGAGATCGAGATTCGGCAGGTGTTTGAAGCCGACGATTTCGGTGCCGAGTTCACACCTGAACTGCGTGAGCAGGAAGAGCGGGTTTGGGAGCAGGCGAAGAAGAACTGACGTTGACTGAACCGGCTATTGCTCCAGTTTCCTGTGGAAGCGAGCCTGCTCGTGAAGTGGTCGTCACATTCAACACTTATATTGACTGACAGGCCGCCTTCGCGAGCAGGCTCGCTCACACATTGACTAGATAGCAGCTTAACTTGCTGGAACAACCCTTTGATCTGTATTAACTTTTTAGTACACAAAACCAACAAAAATCTACATGCAAAACGAAAGAATTAAGCCATTCAACTGGATAACCCGTGGTTAGCTGCTAACTTCATCCGACGAGTCCTACAGGCTTGATCGGAAAGGGATTACGCAGTTACGGCCAAACATAACGGCCGTATGCCCAATCAGCCACCAGGGAACCGGGGGAATAATGTCTAAGAAATTGGGGAAGTACGCCTTTGTCTGGGTGACTTCGCTCGCACCTGCTTTTTGTGCTCACGCGGATAACGCCGAGACGGCCAACAAAAGCAACAACCCGCTGAACCTGGCGCCCGGCGTCAACCTTCAGGATTACTTCACCCCCAAGCTGTTCGATACCAACGCTCACACCAATGATGCGCTGCTGCGCAGCACCCTTCCGATGGCGGCCAATGACGTCATAGGCGTCCCGCAGTTGCTGCGCGTCACACTCCCCGTCAGCACCCGTCCCGATCCGCATAACGGTTACAGCACCGACATCGGCGACCTGAACGTGTTTGATATTTTCCTGCTCAAGACCGAAGGCGTGCAGTTGGGCGTCGGCCCGCAAATCACTGCGCCGACCGCCGGGCAGGACGAATCGGGGACTGGAAAATGGCAGGCCGGACTGTCCGCCATCGCCATCGCCATCGACTCCTCGCCACGCGTCGACCGCAAAGGCGACGGCTTGCCGCAATTCACGCTGTACGCCGGCATCAACGTCACCTTAGCTAAATAAGGACTTTAAAATGAACGTTGCCCTTCGCGCAGCCGGCTTCAGCCTGATGACCATGTTCGTCAGCTGCGGCGTGGGCGCCCAGGAACTTGATACCCGCATCGGCAAAATTGCCATGGAAGGCGAACTGCCAGCCCACGAGTCGATCGCCAGGCTCTACGCCGAACTGGATTTCCAGCAGGCCACCCAGAGTTATCTGTGGGCTTTGCCACTGGTGTCCTACGCCCAGTGGCAGGAGGAATTCCGCGACAAACTGGGTGCCCATAACGGCGACCTGATGGTGCTCAACAGTTACGAAGACAAGCTCGGGGTGATCACGGCCAACGCCACCACGCCGTACATCCTCGGGTTTGTCGATCTCAACGAAACCGGGCCGCTGGTGATTGAACTACCATCTGGCCCGACTGCTGGTGGCGTGGGCGATTTCTGGCAGCGGGCGATCATCGACATGGGCCAGACCGGCCCGGACAAAGGCAAGGGCGGCAAGTACCTGGTATTGCCACCGGGTGCCGAGCCGCCAGCGGATGCCCATAAATACTACCTGGCCAAATCCGAAACCATGAATGTGCTGGTGGGCTTTCGCGTGCTGGATCCAGATCCGGCCAAGGGCAAGGCGCTGGTCGAGCAGTTCAAGATGTACCCGTATGCCAAGCGAGCGGAACCTGCCAAAACCAGACTGCTGTCTCCCGGTGGTAAAGCCTGGTCCGGCACCCAGCCTCGTGGCCTGGCGTACTGGCAGCGCTTGCACCAGATCATCCAGAAGGAACCTGTCAACGAGCGCGACCGTTTCTACATGGCCATGCTGGCCAGCCTGGGCATCGAGAAGGACAAGCCGTTCAACCCCAATGACAAGCAACGCGCGGCCCTGGAACAGGGTGCACAGGTCGGTGAACTGATCGCCAAGGCCAACACCTTCGCCAAGCGTTTCCCCAATGCCCAATTCTGGCCGGACCGGCAATGGGACAGCGTGCTGAACATCGCCGATCCGTCCCAGCGCGTGGCCTATTACGACCAGTTGTGGGAACGCAGCGCCTGGTTCTACGAGGCAGTGACCAACACCAAAGGCATGGTCTCGAAAACCCCGGGGCTGGGCCAGACCTACCTCGGCGCCTACACCGACAGCAAGGGCAACTGGCTCGACGGCGGCAAAAGCTATCGCCTGCATGTCGGCGCCAACCCGCCGGCCAGGCAGTTCTGGTCGATGACCGTATACGACATCGACAGCCGCTGCCTGATCGACAACCCGCAGCGCAAGGCCGACCTGTCGTCCCGTCAGGACTTGAAGAAAAACGCCGACGGATCGGTGGACCTGTACTTCGGCCCGACCGCGCCAGAAGGTTTCGAAGACAACTGGGTGCAAACCCTGCCGGGCAAACACTGGTTCAGCTACTTCCGTCTGTATGCGCCGACAGAAGCCTATTTCGACAAGAGCTGGAAACTCGACGACATCACGGCTGTGCAATGACGCCGAACGTTCAATAAGGGATGTATATGAATCACCGCATTTTGTTCACCGGCCTTGCGCTGACCCTCAGCACCGGCGCCTGGGCCGATTTCACCGCCACCCCGGAGGAAGCCCGGGCCATTGCCAGGGAAGCCTACCTGTACGGCTTCCCGGTGGTGGAGATGTACAAGACGCTCTACACCCAGGCCGTGGACAAGAAGAGCCCTAACTTCAAGGCGCCGTTCAACCAGATCGGCAACACGGCCAAGGCCTTCACCGCCAAGGACACCGCGTTTGTCACGCCGAACGCCGACACGCCCTACTCCTTTGTCTGGATGGATTTGCGCGCCGAACCACTGGTACTGACCCTGCCGCCCATCGAAGAGCATCGTTACTACTCGGTGCAACTGATCGACGCCTATACGCAGAACTTTGCCTACCTGGGCACCCGCAGCACCGGCAACAACGGCGGGCATTTCATGATTGCCGGGCCCAACTGGCAGGGCCAGCAACCGCTGAACATCGACCGTTTGCTGCGCAGTGAAAGCAACATCGCCTATGCGCTGTTTCGCACACAACTGTTCGATGAGAAGGATCTGGCCAAGGTCAAGCAGATCCAGAAGGGCTACAAGGTTGAAACCCTGAGTCATTACGACAAACACAAAGCGCCGGTTGCCGCACCGAAGATCGACTGGCCAAAACCCACGCCGACCATGAGCGAAACCCCGGACCTGTTCCGCTACCTGAATTTCATGCTGGCGTTCGCTCCGGCCCAGGACGTGGAAAAGGACCTGTTGGCGCGCTTCGCCAGGATCGGTATCGAGGCCGGCAAGCCTTTCAATGTGAATACACTCAGCGCCGAGCAGCGCAAGGCGCTTGAAGACGGGATCAGCGATGCCAAGGCCGGGTTTGCCGAGTTCAAGAAAACCAAAGTCGATACCCACGAGGTCACCAGCGGTGATTTCTTCGGCACCCGCGATCACCTCAAGGGCAATTACCTGTACCGCTATGCCGGCGCCAACATGGGGATTTTCGGCAACTCCGCCGAAGAGGCGAACTACATCGGTTATTTCGTCGACAAGAACGGCAAACCGGTCGACGCCTCGAAAAACGACTACACCCTGCATTTCGACAAGGGCGCCCTGCCCCCGGCCGATGCGTTCTGGTCCCTGACCCTGTACGACGGCAAGAACAAGCTGCTGGTGGCCAACCTGCTCAATCGCTACCTGATCAACTCGCGCATGCTGCCTGACCTGAAGCTCGATGCGGATGGCGGCCTGACTCTTTATGTGCAGCACAAGGCGCCGGCCCAAGACCTGCAAAGCAATTGGCTGCCGGCACCGAACGGACCGTTCTACGGGATATTGCGCCTGTATTTGCCAAAACCGGAAGTCAGCAACGGCGAATGGAAAATGCCGCTGTTGAACCCCGTCACTCAAAAATAACAAGTGGAGTCAGTCATGATCAGGCCTTTCGTAGTGCGCCCCCTGTTGGCGCTGTGCATGGTCAGCGGCAGTCCGTTGGTACTGGCGACCGAGGGTGGTGTCGGCCGGCCGATTACCGGCCAGCAAGTGTTCTCCAATGCCGGGATCGTGCCCCCGGAGCCGGGTTGGGTCATGTCCCTGACCAGCATCTGGTATGACGGCGATCTCAAGGGCAACGCCCAGGTGCCGATCGTCGGTGCCCTGAGTACCGGGCTGGACATGAAAGTGTCCTACACCATGGCCAACTTCACCCATGTCTGGGACACCGGCAAGGGTCGCTGGAATTACGCCTCGGCCATTGGCGTGCCGGTGCAGTACACCGACATCACCGCGAGTATCACCGGCCCTCGCGGCAGAACCCTGGGCACCTCGGACACCGGCACCCAGTTCGCCGACATGCTGGTGACGCCGATTGCCGCCGGCTATCACTTCGACGAACTCAACCACATCGCGTTCTCGCTGCCGATCTACCTGCCCACCGGTGCCTACAACGACGACCGCCTGGCCAACCCCGGGCAGAACAACTACACCTTCATGCCGACCGTGGCGTTCACTCATCTGGACGGCAAGGGCGGCGAATTCACGCTGTCGAGCGGCCTGGAGTTCTACACCGAGAACGACGCCACCGATTATCGCAACGGCAACATCTACACCCTCGATGCGCTGTGGACCCACGGCTTTGGCAACGGATGGAACGCCGGTATCGCCGCCGGTTACATCCAGCAGATCACCGATGACTCGGGGTCCGGCGCCGACAGCGGCTTCCGTGGGCGCTCCGTGGGTGCCGGCCCGACAGTGGGCTGGACCGGCAAGTTCGCCGACGCCCAGGCCAACTTCAATGCGCGCTGGGTGCCGGAGTTCGACACCAAGAACCGCCCTGAGGGCAATGGATTCAGCGTCAACATGACCCTGGCATTTTTCTAGGAGACCGCATGAGCGCACTCAACGACCTCAACGCCCTGCAAGCCAGCATCGCCGAAACGGTGCTCGGCCAGGACCAGGTGATCCGGCAGATGCTCGTCGGTTTGCTCGCCAACGGGCATTTGCTCCTCGAAAGCCTGCCCGGCCTGGCCAAGACCCGCACGGTCAAATCACTGGCCAAACACCTGGACGCGAAGATGAGCCGCATCCAGTTCACCCCGGACTTGCTGCCATCGGACATCACCGGCGCCGAGGTGCTGCATCAGGTCGAAGGCAAGAACGAAATCCGCTTCCAGCCAGGTCCCCTGTTCGGCAACCTGATCCTCGCCGACGAAATCAACCGTGCGCCGGCCAAGGTCCAGGCGGCGTTGCTCGAAGCCATGGAAGAACGCCAGATCACCGTGGCCGGCAACAGCCATGCGCTGCCGGAACTGTTCATCGTGGTCGCCACCCAGAACCCGATCGAGCAGGAAGGCACGTACCCGCTGCCGGAAGCGCAGATGGACCGCTTCCTGATGAAAGTGCTGCTCGATTACCCGAGCGCAGAAAACGAAAGCCAGGTGCTGCGCCTGCTGCGCGACGAAGAACAGGCCCTCGGCGCCAAAATCGCTGCCGTGCAGGGTTTCTCCCTGTCTCAGGACGTGGTGTTCGCCGCGCGCCGTGAAGTCAGTGCCGTGCATGTCTCCCCGGCCATCGACCGCTACCTGATCGACCTGATCAATGCCACTCGCCACCCGGCCGATTACGACGCCGACCTCGGACGCTGGATCAGCATCGGCGCCAGCCCCCGAGGCGGCATCGGCCTGGACCGCTGCGCCCGGGCCGACGCCTGGTTGCAGGGCCAGGATTTCGTTTCTCCGGACAACGTCCGCGCCGTGGTGCACCCGGTGCTGCGCCATCGCCTGCAATTGAGCTACGACGCAGTGGCCGACGGCGTGAGCGCCGATCAGGTGCTCGACCGCCTGCTCGATAAAGTGGCGATTCCTGCCTGATGTCCATGAACAGCGCCGACGGCCTGGTGTATGTCTCTCTGGCGCAACTGATGGCCCTGGAGTTCAAGGCCCGTGACCTGAGTTTTCTGGCGCGTCAGCCCCAGGGCAGCATCCTGGCCGGCAACCACGCTTCGCGTTTGCGTGGCCGGGGCCTGAACTTCGATGAACTGCGGCGCTATCAGCCGGGGGACGATTTGCGTCACCTCGACTGGCGCGCGTCCCTGCGTACCGGCAAACCGGTGGTACGGACATTCACCGAAGAGCGCGACCGCCCGGCGCTGATCCTCGTAGACCAGCGCATGTCGATGTTCTTTGGCTCGCAACGCAGCTTCAAATCCTCCGTCGCCGCCGAACTCGGCGCCCTGGCCGCGTGGATGGTGTTCAACGCCGGCGACCGCGTCGGTGGGCTGGTCTTCAACGATCAACGCATCGACAGCGTCGCCCCGCTGCGCAGCCGCAAACGGATCGAAGCGCTGTGCAGCCGCATCGCCCAGCAGAACCAGGCACTCAATGCCGCCAACCCGGACGCCGAAGGCGAAGACCAACTCGACAAGGTCCTGCAGCACTGCCTGGCCGTGGCCGGTCACGATCACCTGATCTGCATCGTCAGCGACTTCGCCGGGGCCGGCGAACGCACCTTGCAACTGATGCGGCAACTGGCGGCGCACAACGATGTGATTGCCATGCAGGTGTACGACCCGCTGGCGCTTAACCTGCCGAAAAACGGCCGTGTGCTGGTCACCCAGGGGCAATTGCAGGTGGAACTGGCGGTGGATCGGCAACAGGTGCATCAGCCGCTCGGGGATTTTCTCAGCGGGCGGCTCAAGGACGTCGCGACCTTGCTGCGCCGCAGCCAGGTGCCGTTGATGATGTTCAGTACTGCCACAGAAGCCCACGAACAACTGCGTGCCGAACTGGGCAAGTTTACCGGAGGGCGCCGATGAACCCCGCTATCCCGAGCATCGACCAACTCAAGGAAATGGCACTGCCGGCGCCGGTCAGTTATGCACCGCAAACCTGGGGTTGGTGGACGTTGCTGGCGCTGTTGATCGTTACGCTGGTAGTGCTTGGTGCGCGGCGATACTGGCAATGGCGGCGCGATCGTTATCGGCGCGAGGCGTTGGTGCGGTTGGAGGAATTGCAGCAACGCAGTAGTGACCTGAGTGCGTTGCGCGAGCTTCCCGAATTGCTCAAGCGGGTCGCGATCTCTATGCCATCCTTTACCTGGAATACATTCCCTGTGGGAGCGGGCTTGCTCGCGAAGGCGTCCTGTCAGTCGACATCAATATTGAATGCAATGGCCTCTTCGCGAGCAAGTCGAATCGTCGCACCGCCGCTCCCACAGGGATCTCCTGCGGCGTTAGGAAATGAGGACTGGCAGGTGTTTTTGCAGCGGCACATTGAACAGCCCCTACCCGCCGACTTCAGCCAACAACTGTCGCTACTGGCCTACGCCCCCGACGCAACATTGCGGGCCATGCCCACTGAACAGCGCCAACAGCTGTTCAGCACCTGCAAAAACTGGGTCGAGCGTCATCATGTGGCAACTTGATTACCCCTGGCTGCTGATCCTGCTGCCGCTGCCGTGGTTCGGCTATCGCTACCTGCCCGATTACCGTGAAGCGCGCAGCGCCGTGCGTGTTCCGTTTTTCGCGGCGATGAGCCGTGCTGTCGGCCAGGCCCCGAGCCAGGCCGGCACCCGCAGCAACCGCTGGCAGTTGCTCCTGAACCTGCTGGTCTGGACGCTGCTGCTGGTGGCGGCGAGTCGGCCGGTTTTGGTGGAAAAACCCATCGAACACCAGCAGCCGGTGCGCGACCTGATGTTGGCCATCGACATTTCCCAGTCGATGGAAACCACCGATTTCACCGACGCCAACGGCCAGAAAATCAATCGCCTGGCCGCGGTCAAGGAAGTGGTGCACGGGTTCATCGACAAACGTAAAGACGATCGGATTGGACTGATCGTGTTCGGCACCGGTGCCTATCCGCAGGCGCCGTTGACCCTCGACCACGCGAGCCTGTCACTGCTGCTGGACGACACCGGCATCGGCATGGCCGGCCCCAACACCGCCATCGGCGACGCCATCGGCCTGAGCCTGAAACTGCTGGATCAGGCCCACGAGCAGGAAAAAGTGCTGATCCTGCTCACCGACGGCAATGACACCAGCAGCGCCATTACCCCGGATCACGCGGCCGCCATGGCCGCGGCCAAAGGTGTGGTGATTCACACCATCGGCATTGGCGATCCGAATGCCGAGGGCGAAGCCAAGGTCAACCTGCAAGGCTTGCAGGACATTGCCCAGGCCACGGGCGGACGCTTCTTCCGCGCCGAAGACCGCAATGCCCTGGATCAGGTCTACAGCACCCTCGACAAACTCACCCCGCATCAGGTGAAAACCCTCAGCCACCAGCCCAAACGCGATCTCTTCTGGTGGCCGCTGGGCGCGGCCATTGCCCTGTTGGCGATTTATCACTTGGGCGCCCTGCTGCTTCCACGGCTGATGCTCGCCCGTCAACGGCAGGAGGTCTGACATGGACATCAATCTCGGCGACTTCCATTTCCTGCGCCCCCTGTGGCTGTTGCTCGCGCTGCTCGGCGCATTGCTGCCGTTGCTGTGGCGGCGCAACCAGGACCTGCAACGGCGCTTGCGCAGCAACATCGCCGTGCACCTGCTGCCGCATCTGCTGATCACCCCGCAGGACCGGCAACGCCTGCGTCCGGTGAATCTGGTGTCTGCGCTGCTGGTGCTGGGCGCCATCGCCGCCGCCGGGCCGACCTGGGAACAGGATCGGCCGGACTTTCTGGAAAACCGTGCGCCGCTGATCATCGCCGTCGACCTGTCGCCCTCCATGGACGCCAGCGATGTTCCCCCCAGTCGCCTGGAAGCGGTCAAGCACAAGCTCCACGACTTGATCCAGCGCCGCGCCGGTTCACGCAACGCCTTGATTGCCTACGCCGGCAGCGCGCACCTGGTGTTGCCCGCCACCGACGATCCGGCGCTGCTCGATACGTTCATTCAGGCCCTGAGCACCGACCTGATCAACAAACCGGGGAAAAATGTCAGCGCGGTCATCGATCAGGCCAAGCGCCTGCTCGCCGCCGAGAAAACACCCGGCACCCTGCTGCTGATCACCGATGGCGCCGACACCTCGGCACTGGCCGGGTTGGACAAGCAACTGGCGGACAGTGCGCTGCAAGTGCTGATACTGGCGGCTGGCAGCAGCGACGGCGGGATCATCCGCGATGCCAGCGGCCAGCCACGCACCGACAGTAACGGTCGCCCGCAAATGGGCAGCTTCGATCAGAACGCCCTCAAGCAGCTTGCATCATCGATGGATGCCCCGCTGGGCAGCCTGACCCTCAACGATGACGACCTGGACTGGATCGAACTGCACGCCGAGCAGCACTTCCAGTCAGCCAGTGACGAACAGCGCGAACTGCACTGGAAAGACGCCGGTTACTGGCTGTGCTGGCCGCTGTTGCTGATCGCCTTCTTCAGCGTGCGCAGGGGCTGGAGCCTGAACTGGATGGCCGGACTATTGCTGGCGATGGGACTGGGCCTGCAACCGGCGTCGGCACAAGCCAACGCGCTGACCGATGCCTTTTTCACCCGCGACCAGCAAGGTCGCTGGGCCTTCGAACACGAGCACTACCCTCAGGCGGCGGCGCTGTTTGTCGATCCGTACTGGAAGGGCGTGGCCGCCTACAACGCGGCCGATTTCGACCTGGCACTGGCCAGCTTCGCGCGGCTCGACACACCGCAGGCGTATTTCTACCTGGGCAATATCTACGTGCGCCGCTTCAAGTTCGATCAGGCCATCGCTGCGTATCACCAGGCGCTGAAATTGCAGCCGCAGTTCCCGCAAGCCTCGGCCAACCTGGCCCTGGCCATTGCCTTGCAAAAAGACACCGAAAGCGCCGAGAAAAACACGCCAGAGGTCAAACCCGACGAAATCAAGATGGACAAGGCACCGGGTAAAGGCCAAAGCAAAAAAGTCGAGACCCAGCAAGCGGCCTCGGATGAGCAATGGTTGCAGAACCTCACCACATCGCCGGCGAAATTCCTCAAGCAGAAATTCAGTCTGAAGGATCAGGCGGGGGCTAAACCATGATCAGCCTGAAACTCCGAGTCGCGGCCTTCGCGAGCAAGCCCGCTCCCACATTTGATCCAGGCTCACCACAAATCCCCTGTGGGAGCGGGCTTGCTCGCGAAAGGGCCCGACCACTCACTACAAAATTCGGCGCCCTGCTCATTGGCCTGATCAGCCTCAACACATTCGCCGCCGACCCAAAACTGAAAGTCCAGGCCTCCCTGCAACCCACCACCCAAGTCATGGTTGGCAGCCTGGTCGAGTTGCAACTCGATGTCTTCACCGACACCTGGTTCACCAGCGCCCCCACCCTGCCCGACCTGAAACTGCCCGGTGCCTTGGTGATGCCACCGGACGGCCATGCCCAGCACATCAATCAGACCTTCGACGGCCAATCCTTCAGCGGCATGCGCTACAGCTACCTGATCACCCCGAACCTGGCCCAGGGCTTCGACATTCCGGCACTGACGGTACAAGCCACACCGGGTCAGGCCAGCCACGCACTCAGCGCCCAAAGCCAGCCTTTGCATTTCAACGCCGCGCAACCACCCGGGTTCCAGCCCGGTGAGGCGGTGCTGGTGGCGCAAGGGCTGCGGTTTACCCAGAAGACCATCCATTCGGCCACGCCGCTGAAGGTCGGTGACAGCATCACCCGGGAACTGACCTTGCAGGCCGACGGTGCCCTGGCCATGTCACTGCCCACACCGACGCTGGACGACATCAAGGGCCTGAGCCGCTACCCGAAAGCGCCGCAAATCCGCAATCTGGATGACGGTCGCGGCAACTTCAATGGCGGCCAGCGCATCGACAGCGTGACTTACCGAATCGACCAGGAAGGCCACTACAGCCTGCCATCCGTCGAACTGAAATGGTGGGATGCCAGCAGCCAGCAAACCCGCACGGCCACGGTGCCTGCCGTGACCTTCGACGCGGCGGCCAACAGCGCCTACAAGCCGGTGTTTTCCATCACCGAAGACCTGAAAAAACTCGGCCAGCAGAATCGCCTGCACCTTTCCGGGCACTGGTTCGGACTATTGGCACTGGTGTTGGCGGTGGTGGCACTCGGCTGGTTCAGTCGCCCGCTCGTACGCCGCGCGCACCTCAAGTGGCAAGCCCGACGCCGCGCCCGACACGCCGCCTGGCTCGAGTCCGCCGACTACGCCTGGCGGCAGATCCCGGCACAAATCGAAGGCAAACCGACGCAACTCAGCGCCCTGTACCTGTGGACCCGGCGCAGCCGCCACGGCCTGAAACTGACCGGTCTCGGCCCGCGCCTGCAAACCTTCCTTCGGGCCTGCTATGGCCGCGAACCGGACAAAGAGCAGGCCCTGCGTCAAATCAGGGAATCCTTGTCTACGCTGCATAGTCAGGCCGGACGCAACAGAGAATCAGTCGTCTCTGCTCTTCACCCTCTCAACCCCGTTCACGAGAAGGACTTCCCATGACGAATCCGATATCGCTGCGCCATCATCGTGCATTGAGTTTCCTGCTGACCCTGGCCTTGAGCCTGCCGCTGCTGGCGCAGGCCGCCGAGCCGCTGCCCTCGTGGAACGACGGGCCGTCGAAAAAGCAAATCATCGAGTTCGTGCAGGCGGTCACCGATCAAAACAGCAAGGACTTCGTAAAACCCGAGGAGCGCATTGCCGTGTTCGATAACGACGGCACCTTGTGGAGCGAGCAGCCGATGTACTTCGAGTTGCTGTTCGCCCTGGAAGAAGTCAAGCGCACCGCGCCGCAGCACCCGGAATGGAAAACCACCCAGCCCTTCCAGGCGGTGCTGGAAAACGATCACAAGGCCCTGGCTGCCAGCGGCCTTGAGGGCATGATGAAAATTTTCGGCGCCACCCACACCGGGATGACCACCGAAGCCTTCGATGACTACGCCAAGACCTGGCTGACCCAGGCCCGCCATCCGAAAACCGGCAAGCCGTACACCGAGATGATCTTCCAGCCGATGCTGGAAATGCTCGACTACCTGCGTGGCAAGGACTTCAAGACCTACATCGTCTCCGGCGGCGACACCGGGTTCATGCGCGCCTTCGCCGAGAAGGTCTATGGCGTTCCGCCCGAGCAGGTTATCGGCACGACCTTCGTTACCACCTTTGATTACAAGGATGGCAAGGCGTCGATCCTGCGCACGCCGAAACTGGCCCACAACGACGACGGCCCGGGCAAACCGGTCAGCATCGACGCGGTGATCGGGCGCCGGCCAATCCTCGCCTTCGGCAACTCCGACGGCGACCTGCAAATGCTCCAGTGGACCGCCGCCGGCCCCGGCAAACGCTTCATGGGGCTGGTGCATCACACCGACGCCAAACGTGAATGGGCATACGACCGGCAGTCGCAGATCGGTCGTCTGGACAAAGCCCTGGACGAAGCAAACAAACGCGGCTGGACGGTCGTCGACATGGCGTCCGAATGGCGTCGGATCTACCCGTTCGATGCCGCCACACCCGGGCAAGTGCAATAAAAAAAGACGTAATGCAGGACCGCAATAAACGTTTGTCGCAGTACGCGACGCAAGTGGGCATAAGGAGCCAGTCAGATGACTCGCATACGTAAGTGGATACCGAAACTCGCCTTTGTGGCAGCGTCGGTCATGGCAATTTCGGCAACTGCCGCGGCCGCCGAAAAACCCAACATTCTCGTGATCTTCGGCGACGATATCGGCCAGACCAACATCAGCGCCTATTCCATGGGTGTGGTCGGCTACAAGACTCCGAACATCGACCGCATCGCCAAAGAAGGCATGATGTTCACCGACTATTACGCGGAGAACAGTTGCACGGCCGGACGGTCATCGTTTATCACTGGCCAGACACCATTGCGCACCGGCTTGTCGAAAGTCGGCATCCCGGGTGCTCCGGTGGGTTTGCAAAAGCGTGACATCACCATTGCCCAGGCGCTGAAGTCCCAGGGCTATGCGACCGGTCAGTTCGGCAAGAACCACTTGGGCGACAAGGATGAATACCTGCCGACCAACCACGGTTTCGACGAGTTCTTCGGCAACCTGTACCACCTCAACGCCGAAGAAGAGCCTGAGCGCCCGTACTGGCCCAAGGACGACGCTGCCTTCGTCAAGGCCAACACCCCGCGTGGCGTGATCCACAGCTTCGCTGACGGCAAGATCGAAGACACCGGCCCGCTGAACACCAAGCGCATGGAAACCATCGACGACGAAACCACCGCCGCGGCCCAAGCGTTCATCGAGAAGCAGGCCAAGGCGGACAAGCCGTTCTTCGTCTGGATGAACACCACCCGCATGCACTTGTTCACCCACGTGCGCGAGTCGATGAAGGGCCAGAGCGGCATGCCCGGCAACGATTACGCCGATGGCATGCTCGAGCACGACGGCGACGTCGGCAAACTGCTGAAAACCCTCGACGACCTGAAAATCACCGACAACACCATCGTCGTCTACACCACCGACAACGGCCCGAACCAGTTCTCCTGGCCGGACGCGGCGACCACGCCGTTCCGTAACGAGAAGAACTCCAACTGGGAAGGTGCCTACCGGGTGCCGGCGATGATTCGCTGGCCTGGCAAGATCAAGCCGGGTGAAGTGTCCAACGAGATGTTCTCGGGGCTTGACTGGTTCCCGACCTTGCTCGCGGCGGCAGGTGATGCCGAAGTGAAGGACAAACTGCTCAAGGGCTGGGCTCCAACGTCTGGCGGCAGCAATTTCAAGGTTCACCTGGACGGCTACAACCAAATGCCTTACCTGACCGGCCAACAGCCTAAAGGCGAGCGCAAGGAGTTCTACTACTTCAACGACGACGGCATGCTGGTATCGATGCGTTTCGACAACTGGAAAGCGGTGTTCTGCGAGCAGCGCGCACCGGGCGGTTTCAAGGTCTGGAGCGAGCCGTTCGTATGCCTGCGCGTACCGAAGATCTTCAACCTGCGCATGGACCCGTATGAACGTGCCGACGTGGTTTCCGATCAGTATTACGATTGGCAAACCAAGAACGTCTACCTGGCTGCGGTTGCCGTGGGCAAATCGGCGGCATTCCTGCAAACCTTCATCGACTATCCACCTAGCCAGAAACCGGCCAGCTTCAGCATCGACCAGGTCCGTGCTGCGGTAGACGCCAAAATCGCTGAAAAAATGAAAGCTGCACAGTAAGACCGCTGGACCACCGCTCGCCCTCACCGGCGAGCGGTACTGTTTCCGACTTGCCCGCGAAGAGGCCCGCACAGTCACAGTTTTCTTGAATTGCAAAGGCAATCCGCAATGACCTCACGTGTCGCCAGCAAGTCGTCGGCCATACCTGCCCCTCAAGTCGCCTCCCCGGCGCTGTTGATCCCCGCCCTGTTGCTGTTTGTCTCCGGCGCTGCGGCGCTGGTGTATCAGGTGCTGTGGATCAAGCAGCTGTCGCTGGTGGTGGGCGTCGAGGTCTATGCCATCACCACCGGGATCAGCGCGTTTTTTGCCGGGCTGGCCCTGGGTGGCTTGCTGTTCGGCCGCTGGGCGGATCGGATGCAGCAACCGGTTGTGCTCTACGCCGGGCTGGAAGTGCTGGTGGCCGTGCTCGGTGTCGGCGCGACCTTTGCCATGAGCCTGGCGGCCAGCCCCTTTGCCTGGCTGGAAGCACACGTGGGTTTGCTGGCCTGGGTGCTGCCTTTCGCGCTGGTGGGCATTCCCGCGCTGTTGATGGGCGGCACCCTGCCGGTGCTGGTTCGCTCCCTGGCCACTGACCCGCAACACCTGGGCAAGGCCGGCGGGCAGTTGTATGCGGCGAACACCGCCGGGGCCATCGCCGGCACCCTGCTCGCCGCGTTCGTACTGATTGCCACCCTCGGCGTGCGCGGCAGCGCGCTGGCCGCCGCCATGCTGAATCTGCTGGCCGCTGCAGGGGCCTTGTGGTTCCAGCGCCAGCGCGTGGCCCCCGTCGATGCCCAGGTGAAACATCACAGTGAAAAAGCCCCCGACCGCCTGGCCCTGTGGCTGTACTCCATTGCCGGTGGCGTAGCCCTGGGTTACGAAGTGGTGTGGTCGCAATCGATCGTGCAATTCATGAGCACCCGCACCTACGCCTTTGCCGTGGTGCTGGCGACTTACCTCACCGGGTTGTTCCTGGGCAGCATGCTGCTGGCCCGTCGGGTCGATCGCCTGCGTGATCCCTGGGGCGTGTTCGGTTTGCTGATCGCCGCAGCCGGCGCGATTGCCTTGCTGGAAGTGGCGTTGCTCGGACGCTGGCTGGTGCTCGCCCAGACCCTTGCCGAATCCTGGGTATTGTCATTGGGCGGCAGTGAACTGGCGGGCATGAGCACGCGCTTTGCCGTGGCCGCCTTGAGCATCGTGTTTGTACCGACCCTGTTGCTGGGGGCTGCGTTCCCGTTGGCCCTGCGCTTGAGCGTCGGCGGCGAACAGGTGGGGCGCCATGTCGGCGAAGTCGTCGCGTTCAATACCCTTGGCGGGATAGTCGGCGTGATGCTCTGCGGTTTTGTCCTGATCCCGATGCTGGGTCTGGTACGGACCCTGGGCCTGTTGGCGATGATTGCCGCCGCTATCGCATACCTCGCCGTGCGCAAGGGCCATAGCGTGAAGAAAGGCCGGCGTCAGGCAGTGGTTGCCATCGGCCTGGTGTCCCTGGCACTCGCCGTGTTCACACCGGTCAACAAACTCGCCAGCCTGCTGCCGGGTGCGCGCAATGGCACGCTGACGTTCTACGAAGAAGGCCGTGGTGGCACCGTCGCCGTGGTCACCCAGGGTAAGGGCGAAAGAGCGTTCCAGCGTTTGTACATCCAGGGCGTGTCCAATACCGGCGATGCCATGCCGTCCCTGCGCTACATGCGGATCCAGGCGCTGCTGCCCCTGTTGATCCACAACGGTGAGCCGCGCTCGGCCCTGGTGATCGGTTTCGGTACCGGCATCACCGCGGGCGCCCTGACCCGCTACCCCGGCCTGGAACATCGCGTGGTCGCCGAACTGCTGCCTTCGGTGGTCAAGGCAGCTCCCTTGTTCAAGGGCAATTTCAATGCCGCGGCCGATCCGGGGGTCGATGTGCGCTTGCGTGACGGTCGCCAGGAACTGCTGCGCAATCCGCAGCGCTACGACCTGATCACCCTCGAGCCGCCGCCGCCCTCCGCTGCCGGCGTGGTCAACCTGTATTCCCGGGACTTCTACCTACTGGCCGCCAGCCGTTTGCACAAACAAGGCCTGGTCGCCCAATGGCTGCCGCTGCCGACGCAGAACATCGACGACTCGCGCTCGCTTGTGCGCAGCTTCCTCGATGTGTTCCCGTACGCAACCCTGTGGACCAGCGAATTCCACGAGATGCTGCTGGTGGGTTCGATGGAGCCGATTGAACTGGATGCGGCGAAGATCAACGCACGCTTCCAGCAGGACAGCGTGCGCAGCACCTTGCAGGATGTCGGCGTCGGTTCGGCCGCAGCGTTGCTCGCCACCTGGGTGACTGATCGTGCGGGGCTCGAACGCTTCGCTGGCGATGCGCAACCGGTGACGGACGATCAGCCCAGGATCGAATACGCGCCCTGGGTTCGGTCGAAAGAGATCAGCCGCGTGTTGCCCGCCCTGCTCGACTTGCACCTGCCACCTGCCGTGTTGAACGCCGACGCCGGGTTCATCGAGCGCATGAACACCCAGCAACAACGCCTCATGCAGTTCTATCGCGCGAGCCTGCATGCCTACGACGGAAACCGTGACGCTTGGGCCAGGGATATGCGCGAGGTGATGCGCGGGGATTCCGGGAATCCGTATTACCGGTGGTTTGTCGGGGAGTGATGTGGCGCCTTGGCGGCCGCCTTCGCGAGCAAGCCCGCTCCCACAGGGATACCGGATGCACCAGAGATCCAATGTGGGAGCGGGCTTGCTCGCGAAGGGGCCATCAGCCTCAAGACAATGTCATTTGACAGACGCCGACCATCCGACAAAGCTGCATCAAGCTTCATCGCGCGCCGCAAGGCAAACGCACCTGGACCATGGAAGTCGCAATGCCGAACCATAAAAATAAAGCCGCAACCCCAAACCCTGATTCGCAACCGACCCTGATCAACCGTTATCTGTTCCCTGTCACCATCGGCATCCTGCTCTTGGCCGTGGCAGGCATCGGCTGGTTTTTGCTGGGCAGTACACCGACGCCGCCCAAGCCAGTCCCTGTCAGCACCCCCGTAGTCGAACCGGCCAAACCGCAACCGGTCGCTGTCACGCCGGCGAAAATGGTCGATGAGCAACAATGCCAGGGCTGCCACGGCCAGCAGGTCAAGGACTGGCAAGGCTCCCATCACCAACTGGCGATGCAGCAAGCCAACGCGGACACCCTGCTCGGCGACTTCAACAACGTCACCTTCAAGGCCGAAAAAGAGACCACGGTGTTCTCGCGCAAAGGCGACGAATTCTGGGTCAACACGCCGGGTATCGATGGCAAGAATGCCGATTTCAAGGTCGCCTACACCTTTGGCATCGCACCGCTGCAGCAATACCTGATCGAAGTCGGCGAAGGCAGGCTACAGGCCCTCGCCGTGGCCTGGGATACCGAGAAGCACCGCTGGTTTCACCTCTATCCGGGCCAGGGCGTGACCTTCAAGAACCCGCTGCACTGGAGCAAACCGAGCCAGAACGCCAACTTCATGTGCGTCGAGTGCCACACCACCGGTTACAAGCGCAATTTCGATGCGGCGAAAAACACCTTCGACAGTCACTGGAACAGCCTCGGCGTCGGCTGTCAGGCCTGCCATGGCCCGGCGTCCAATCACCTGGAATGGACGGTGAAGAAAACCGACCTGACCCATGCCGGGTTTGCCGTCGATCTCAAGGACAAGAACGCCACCGTCGAAATCGAAACCTGCGCCCGCTGCCACTCGCGCCGCGCGCCGCTGGACGATGGCTACACCGTCGGCAAGCGGCTGATGGATGACTACCTGCCGAGCGTCCTGACCCGCGAACTGTACGCGCTGGACGGCAAGATCAAGGACGAAGTGTTCGAACACGGCTCCTTTGCCCAGAGCATAATGTCCGACAAGGGCGTGCGCTGCAGCAACTGCCACAACCCGCACAGCACTCAGCTAAAGGCGCCAGGCAATGGGGTTTGCCTGCAATGCCACAACACCGCCGGCAAAACCACTGTGGAAGGCGTCGACGGCAAGGGCCTGCAAGCGAAAAACTACGATTCCGTTGAACACACTCGCCACACCACGGACCAGCCGGGTTCGCAGTGCGTGGATTGCCACATGCCCGGCAAGTTCTACATGGGCAACGACTTTCGGCATGACCACAGCTTCAGCATCCCCAACCCCGAGCGGGCGAAAAAACTGGGGACGCCCGACGCCTGCCTGACCTGCCACCAAGGCAAGGCCGGCGACAAGGTCACCGAGCAGTTCAAATTGTGGAACACCGCCAACGCCAGCTCGGCACAGGCCCCTCGCTACGACGAAAGCCTGTGGTTGATTCGCAACGGTCAGGCCGGCGCCGCGCAGGCATTGTTCGAGCAATTGCAACGCAGCAACCTGCCGGCGATTCAACGGGCGACACTGCTGGCGGAACTGCCGGCATACCCGAGCGAACAGGCGTTGAAACTGGCCACCAAGGACCTGGGCAACCCGGCGCCGCAAGTCCGCGAGAGCGCGGTGCGAGCGGTCAGCGCCTTCCTGCCGCCAGCGGAGCGCGCGCCATTACTGACGCCGTTGCTGAGCGACCCGGTGCGGGCCGTGCGCATTGCCGTCGCCCGGGACCTGCTCAGCGTGGCACGCAGTGGCTTGGGCAACGCTCAGGACAGCTGGAATGCCGCCATCGCCGAATACGAGGCGGTGCAAAAGAGTCTGGCCGAGCGTGCCGAGGCCAACCTGAACCTGGCCATGCTCTATCAGGCCGATGGCCGCAGCGCAGAAGTCGAAGCTTTGCTGCGTACCGCCCTGCAGCGCGATCCGGACTTCTACCCGGCGCTGGTGACCCTGGTGCAATGGCTGGAGGCCAACGGTCGCCGTCAGGAAGCCCATGCCCTGCTGGCGCAAAGCCTCAAGGACCACCCCGACTCAGGCCTGCTGCAACACACCCAGGGCCTGGCGCTGATTCGTGCGGGCCAGGCCGCCCAAGCCATGCCGTACCTGCGCAAGGCCGCGCAACTGGAGCCACAGAGCGGACAGTTCGGCTATGTGCTGGCGGTGGCCCTGCATGACAGCGGCAAGATTGACCAGGCGTGCGCAGAACTGGAACGGCTGTTGAAAGAACAACCGGCCAACCGCAATGCCCGCTTGTCGTTGATCCAGTACTACCTGGACAACGGCCAGGAGCCCAAGGCGCAGGTGCTGTTGCAGGGCTGGAAGAAAATGAACATGGGGGATCCGGCGTTGAAATGATCGGGGCTGAACCGGACGCCCCTTCACGGTCAATCCTGCTTCCACAGGGTTAGCGTCGTCGACAGAATCTGCATACGACGCTAACCCTGTGGGCGCGGGCGTGCCCTCGAAGACGGCCGTGCGACCAACGCCCATCCCAGGCATGTCCCTTCCCCGTTTGCCCTGTATCGGTCAGCAAACAATGCGAACTCCTTAAATTCTTGGTGATATCACTACGCCACTAGTGATAAGGTTCGCGGCGCTTGAAAAACCTCTCCCCCATTACATTTCGAGGCGACATGAAGCACGCCTCGGCCAATGACGGCAATGACCGTTCGCAAGGATCAACCATGGAAGCTCTCCGCAAGCTGTTCACCGTTACAGCCCTGACCACAGCACTCCTGACTTCGGGCTGTGCAAGCATCGTCGGTGACAGCAAATACCCGGTGAACGTATCGAGCATGCCTAGCGGCGCCAACTTCACCATTACCAACAAAGCCGGTGTCGTCGTACATAACGGCTCCACGCCCAACACCGTGACGCTGCCTTCCGGTCGTGGCTACTTCAAGGGTGAGGCCTACACCATCACCTTCAAGAAAGAGGGTTATGCCGATGCCAGTACCACTCTGGATACCAGCATGAGCGGTTGGTACTGGGGCAACATCCTGTTTGGCGGGTTGATCGGCATGCTGGTAGTCGATCCACTGACCGGCGCAATGTACAAACTTCCCGAAGACGCCGCGGGTAACCTCGGCAGTCCGGTGGCCGGCGATGCACCAAAAAACCTGACACTGCTGGAAATCGATCAGCTGTCGCCAATCGAGCGCGCGACGCTGGTTCGCATCAACTGACAGCATCCGGCGCATTCCGCCGTCCGGGATGCGCCTAGCCCCTGCGACGAAACAACGGCCGCGGCTCAATCACCGAACGCCCGTACAACACGCTCATCCCCGCCAATCCCTTCAATGCATCTTCTGCGGATTTGTCTTCACGCACGGCAAAGCTGTCGAAACCGCATTGGCGCATGTGGCTGAGTTGATCGCGCAAGACATCGCCGATGGCGCGCAACTCGCCGGCCCAGCCCAATCGCGTGCGCAGCAGATACGCCTGGCTGTACCCGCGGCCATCGCGAAAGCTTGGAAAATCCAGGGCGATCAAGGGCAGTTGGGCAAACCATGGCTGAAGGCTTTCCACTTCATCGTCCGGCCCCAGCCACACGCCGCTTGGCGACGGGTTTTCCAGCCAACGGCTCAGCGGCAGAATCGCGGCACCCACGGGCAGCGGCGCTTGCGGGTCGCGTACGAGCTTCCACGGATCATCCGCGACAATCCGCGCCATGCCCTCTTCCAGCCGCAACAGATTGTTCATGCCGACACCTCCAGCACTTTCGCATATACCGCCTCCTTGAACGGCTCTAGCCCGATCCGTTGGAAGGCGTCGACGAACAGTTCTTCGCTCTCGCGATAACGCACGAAGGTGTCGATGATGCGCTCGATCACCTCAGGCACTTCGGCGGCGCTGAAGGACGGGCCAATGACCTTGCCCAACGCGCTGTGCTTGCCCTGGGCGCCGCCGAGGGTGATCTGGTACCACTCGGCGCCGTTCTTATCGACCCCCAGAATGCCGATGTTGCCAATGTGATGGTGACCGCAGGCATTCATGCAGCCGGAGATATTGAGGCTGATGGCGCCCAGGTCGTGCAGGTAGTCGAGGTCTTCGAAACGTGCGGCAATAGCCTTGGCGATGGGGATCGACTTGGCGTTGGCCAGCGCGCAGAAGTCGCCACCGGGGCAGGCGATGATGTCGGTGAGCAATCCGGCGTTGGCACTGCCAAGATTGTGTCCGCAGGCCAGGCGCCACAGGGTGAACAGATCGGCCTTGGACACGTCTGGAAGGACGATGTTCTGCTCATGGGCAATGCGGATTTCACCGAAGCCGAAGCGTTCGGACCACTCGGCCACCGCCTCCATCTGTCCGGTAGTGACATCGCCCGGTGGCGCAGCGCTGCCGGGCTTGGTCGACAACACCACGCTGGCATAACCCGATATTTTGTGCGGCTGCACGTTACGCTGCACCCAACGAGCGAACGCCGGGTTTTCGGCCAGGTGCGTGCCGAAATCGAGATGGGTGTCGGACAGATCACGATATGGCGGTGCGACGAACGCACTGGCCACACGCTCGAACTCGTCGAGGGTCAGTTGCGCCGGGCCGTCCTTGAGGTACTGCCACTCTTCCTCCACTTCCCGGGCGAAGGCCTCGATACCCAAGGCTTTGACCAGAATCTTGATTCGCGCCTTGTACTTGTTGTCCCGCCGGCCATGGCGGTTATACACCCGCAGCACCGCCTCTACGTAAGACAGCAGGTGCTGCCACGGCAAGCCTTCGCGGATCTGCAAGCCGAGGATCGGCGTGCGCCCCAGGCCGCCGCCCACCATGACTCGCAGGAGCATGTGTCCTTCGCAACCTGGGTAAAGATAAAGGCCGATGTCATGCATCATGATCGCCGCGCGGTCTTGCTCGGCCGAGCAGATGGCGATCTTGAACTTGCGCGGCAGGAACAGGAATTCCGGGTTGATGGTCGACCACTGCCGCAGAATTTCCGCCAACGGTCGCGGGTCAATCATTTCGTCGGCCGCAACCCCGGCAAAGGCTTCGGTGGTGATGTTGCGCACGCAGTTGCCGGAGGTCTGGATCGCATGCATTTCCACCCCGGCCAGGCGTTCGAGGATGTCCGGCACCTGAGCCAGTTCGATCCAGTTGAACTGCATGTTCTGCCGGGTGGTGAAATGGCCGTAGCCGCGATCGTAATCCCGGGCGATGCTCGCCAACGTACGCATCTGCCGGGCACTCAGTGTGCCGTAGGGAATCGCCACCCGCAGCATGTAGGCGTGCTTTTGCATGTACAGGCCGTTCTGCAGGCGCAACGGCAGGAACTCTTCTTCGTTCAGCTCACCGGCCATGAAGCGCTCGACCTGATCGCGAAACTGCGCAACCCGTTCGAGCACCAGTGCCCGATCGTAATCATCGTATTGATACATAGCTACCTCATCAGGATTGCAGGGCATCGGGCTCTGTGGCTCGTTCATAAGAGCGACTATGCGCCAGCGGTGCAGCGTGTTACAGATTCACCTGAATCGTTAAAAACCGTATCAGAGCGCGCAAGATCGCCGCAGCAGCGCAATTTATCTGATCCGCACAAATGAAATATTCCTGAGCCTGTTTTGTTTTCGCCACGGTTTTTACAGTGCACGTCATTGCAACCGTGGAAGCATCGAACATGAGCACAACAACTATCGGACAGGCCTATAACTACAAGGTCGTCCGCCAATTCATCGTGGCGACCGTGATCTGGGGCGTCGTGGGGATGGCGATGGGCGTGTGGATCGCCTCGCAACTGGTGTGGCCGCAGATGAACCTGGACCTGCCGTGGACCACCTTCGGCCGCTTGCGCCCGCTGCACACCAGCCTGGTGATTTTCGGTTTCGCCGGCAGCGCGCAATTCGCCGCCAGCTATTACGCGGTGCAGCGTACCTGCCAGGTGCGACTGTTCTCGGACACACTCGCCGCCTTCACGTTCTGGGGCTGGCAGTCGGTGATTGTGGTGATGCTGATCACCCTGCCGCTGGGCTACACCACCACCAAGGAATACGCCGAAATCGAATTCACCGGCGCGGTGTGGATGACCGTGGTCTGGATTGCATACGCCGTGGTGTTCTTCACTACCGTAGTGCAACGCAAGACCAGACACATCTACGTCGGCAACTGGTTCTTCGGTGCATTCATCGTGGTCATCGCCATGCTGCACGTGGTCAATCACCTGTCGATTCCAGTCGACTGGTTCAAGTCCTATCCGGTGTATTCCGGGGCCACCGACGCCATGGTGCAATGGTGGTACGGGCACAACGCCGTGGGCTTTTTCCTGACCACCGGTTTCCTGGGGATGATGTATTACTTCGTGCCGAAACAGGTGGGCCGGCCGGTGTATTCCTATCGCCTGTCAATTGTGCACTTCTGGGCGCTGATCACCCTGTACATCTGGGCCGGCCCGCACCACTTGCACTACACCGCGCTGCCGGACTGGGCGCAGTCGCTGGGCATGGCCATGTCGCTGATCCTGCTGGCGCCGAGTTGGGGCGGGATGATCAACGGTATGATGACCCTGTCCGGTGCCTGGCATAAGTTGCGCACCGACCCGATCCTGCGTTTCCTGGTGCTGTCCCTGGCGTTCTACGGCATGTCGACCTTCGAAGGGCCGATGATGGCGATCAAGACCGTCAACGCCCTCTCCCACTATACCGACTGGACCATCGGCCACGTGCACGCCGGGGCGCTTGGCTGGGTGGCGATGATTACCTTCGGTGCGACCTATCACATGGTGCCAAAGGTATTCGGACGCGATCAGATGCACAGCACGCCGCTGATCAACCTGCACTTTTGGCTGGCGACCATCGGCACCGTGCTGTACATCGCCTCGATGTGGGTCAACGGCATCACCCAGGGGCTGATGTGGCGCGCGATCAACGATGACGGCACGCTGACCTACTCCTTCGTCGAAGCCTTGCAGGCCAGCCATCCGGGATTCGTCGTGCGCTTTGCCGGTGGGGTGTTCTTCCTCAGCGGCATGCTGCTGATGGCCTACAACGTGTGGCGCACGGTGCGGGTAACGGACGTGGCGATGGCCGAACGCGAGGCGCGGTTAGCCTGATGATTGAAGTCATATTGAACATTCCGGGTGTGGCATTTTTGTGGTTCGCCATCGAGTATTGTCTGTGCCACCAGACCGCCGAGAGCCTGGACGATGCGAGCCTGATCCCGTTTGCGGATGACCCGGAAGTGGCGCGGCGGGTGGAATTGGCGACAGGGAAAACCGTTAGAACACTGCCGCCGGAAGAACCGAAACCGGATTGGGGAACCCTGGATATTTGATGTAGCACCGATTACTGCGGGAGCAAGCTCGCTCCCACAGGGTTGTATGTCGAGATTTCAGGTACGCTCCCGGGGAATCAGGCTTTGCAGTTGTTGCGCCAGGAAGTTTGCATCGAACTCAAAAGTGTCCGGGTCTTTCAAGCCATTGGTCTTGCGCCACTGCCAGCTAGTGGATGGCGGCAGGCACACCAGTGACACGCTGCCATAACGTGCTGCTGTAAAGCCCATCACCGCCACGGAAATCTGCCCGCCGACACCCATCACCTCCGGCACGAATTCCACCGGTTTGCCAGCGATCAGGATGCTCAGCTTTTCGGTCTTGAATGGAGAGGTCTCCACCGGAACACTCGGCCCCGACGCGACATACACTTCGCGGTTCACTTCGAGCAGGTCAGGTGCCTTGACCGGTTCCAGCCACTGCTGGATCTGATCGAATAGCGCACCAATGCGCTTCGCCCACTCGGCCGATTGCGACTCGAACACTTGCTTTTTGTGCGCTTCGCTTTCGGCGTAGTGGCGAAGCATTTCGCCCAGTTGCTGTACATCGTCCATTGCGGTGTTCCTTTGGTTGCAGCGGTGCTACGGACATTGAGCATGGCAGATGCGTGCAGCCGGTGGGCAATTAACAGCCAGGAGGTACGCCAGAGGTTCACCCTGGGCGACTGACTCAACCGGCCTTGGGTGTGCGACGCAGGCGCGCCATGCTCAAGGTGTCCACCAGTACGCCGTCGCGCACGGCGTAGTCACGGAACAGGCCCTCGGTTTCGAAGCCGAACTTGCGGTACAGGGCAATGGCCGCTTCGTTGTCGGCATATACCGAAAGCTCGATGCGCTGCAGATTCATCCAGTTATCGGCAATATCCAATGCCGTTGCGAGCAACTTCGAGCCTACGCCCTTGCCCTGCCACGCCACTGCAACGCCCATGCCGAAACTGCCGGCATGGCTGCGACGAATGCGTGAGAACTGCTCCAGGCCAATGTTGCCGATGACCGTGCCTTGATGCAGGGCCACCAGTTTCACCAGGCGTTCGTTATCCAGCGCCAGGCGACTGCGCCAGAGTTCGGTGGACTGAAACGGCATTTGCAGGGTTTGACGGGCGATTGCCGGATCGTTGTACAGCGCCGCAATGCCTTCGATATGGGATTCGTTGAAGCGTTCGAGGGTGATAACAGGTTCGGTGGTTGGCATGGGTGAATCATCCTTGAAGCAGACATGGCCGTTCACTCTATAACGCTACCTGCGGGTGTGGCGAGAACCACATTTTGATCGCGCTCAGCTTTCGAACCACTCCCGGCGCTCGCTGAAGGTGCTTTCGATCAATTCGACGATCATCCGCACCTGCGCGTCGTCCCCGGAATGGGCGTTGACCGCCATCCACACCTGACGCCGCATCGGCTGGTCAAACAAGCCCGGCAAGGCAATCAGCCCGCGGTCGAAGTGGCTCATGTAGTGCGGCAGCAGGCCGATGCAGGCGCTGCAGCGGATCATCTCCAGCATCAGCCCCCAGGATTGCAGTTGCACCGCCCCCGCCAGGCGTTGATCCACCAGTGCATTCCAAGGCCGGAAGCTTTCAACCTGACAGTCCTGTCGCCATTGCACCAGGAGAAAATCGGCCAGTTCATCCAGGCTTTCCGGCCTGGAAGCGACCCGCGAATAGCGCTTGGCAATGTGCGGCAGGTATTCCAGTTGCACCAGACGCCGGGCTTCGGTGGTGGCAAAGCTTGGCCCCGGCAACGGCGACTCGGTTTCACCCAGCCACACCACCACGTCGGCGCTGACTGCCTGCAAGGCCAATTCGCTGTCGAGCGTGATGATGTCCAGGCGCACGCTGGCGTTACGCCGCAGCAGTGCAACCAGGTCACGTCCGAGAATGTCATGCAGGATCGAATCCGCCACGGCCAGGCGAATCAACGGCTGCTCGATCACTGGCAAATTGCGCTCATGGGCCAGGGCGATCAATTGTGCATGCAAGCGCAAGCCATCGCGGCTGAGGCTGAAGCCATTGTCGGAAGGGTTGAACAGTGAACACTGGAGCTGCGTTTCCAGCAGCACCAGTTGCCTGCGCAGGCGGGTGGCCTTGATGTTGAGACTGCGTGCGGCCTGCATGAAACACCCGCAACGGGCGCTGACGGTGAAACACAGCGCCAGTTCGGGGTCGATTGCCGCCGCCAACTGGCGCCAGGACGCGTTTTTATCGATGGCTACACGATACTCGGCAGCACCCTGTTGGGCGCAGATTTCCATGACTGACATCGAAGACTCCCTGTCGACCTGACACTGACAGTTGCATCCTGCAGAACGTTCATGAACCTGCTGTGACAATGAATCAGGCGCTGGGTGTCTGCCGAAAGCTCACCGCCAGGCGATTCCAGCTGTTGATGGTGGTGACGGCGATGGTCAGGTCGACCATTTCGCTTTCACTGAACTGCTCCCGGGTTTGCGCGTAGACATCGTCCGGCACGTGGCTTTCGGAGATCAAGGTGACCGCCTCGGTCCAGGCCAGCGCGGCTCTTTCCCGCGGATTGAAAAAGTTGCTGTCGCGCCAGACCACAATGGAATACAGACGCCGGTCGCTTTCGCCCAGGCGCCGCGCATCCACCGAGTGCATGTCGGTGCAAAAGGCACAGCCATTGAGCTGCGATGCGCGAATCTTGATCAGGTGCAGCAGGCCCAGCTCGATGCTCAGGCTGCTGGTCAGGGCCTCCATGGCGATCATGGCTTTCATCGCCTTGGGGGACGCGCTGTAGTAATCCAGACGGGGGTTCATGGAGCGATCTCGTGCAGCCTTGAGGTGATCTTCACGGTAGTCGCTGGCGCGGGGGCATGACAGATCCAATCAGGCGAATTCCCCGGGGACCACCGCCACCAGACCAATGGACGGTTTTTCCACTGCACAACTTCTGTACCACAAGCGGATAAGCGTAATCTTGCGCGACGCACACGCGCCTCAACAGCCCCGGAGCCTCGCCGGTATGGAACTACATGTTGTCATCAACGGCCGCAAGGACCTGGCCGGCCAGCTGTACAACCAACTGCGCAGCGCCATCGAGTCCGGGCGCCTGACCGCCGGGACGCAACTGCCGCCCAGCCGTTTGCTGGCCGAACAATTGGGTATTTCGCGCAAGACCATTTCCGATACCTACGCCCAACTGACCTATGAAAACTTCCTCACCGGGGTGGTCGGCAAAGGCACTTACGTCAACGCGCGCGCGTCGAAGGTGCAGCGCAAACGGAGCCACACCGAGCTGGGCGGCTTCGAGGTGATCGAGTCCTGGCGCAACCTGCCGGTGTTTCTGCGTCACCCGACCCTGGAAGGCTCGCTGCGCTACGACTTCATTGGTGGCGCCACCAGCAAGGGCCAGTTTCCCCAGGATGACTGGCGGCGCTGCACCTCTCATGCGCTGCGCCAGATGGCCGGTTCCAAGGGCCTCTACAGCCTGCCCGAGGGCTTGCCCGCCTTGCGCAACGCCATTGCGCAGCACATCGCGTTCTCCCGCGGGGTCAATTGTCAGGACGAGGATGTGGTGGTGTGCAACGGCGCGCAACAGGCGCTGGACCTGATTGCCCGGGTGCTGATCAGTCCGGGCAGCCTGGTCGCCATGGAGGACCCCGGCTACCCGCCGGCGCGACTGCTGTTCGGCACCCATGGCGCCACGGTGATAGGCGTGCCGGTGGACGCCGAAGGCATTGTGGTGGACCGGATTCCTCGCGGCACGCGCCTGATCTACGTCACCCCGTCGCACCAGTTCCCGCTGGGCATGCCGATGAGCCAGGCGCGCCGGGAAGCACTGCTGGCCAAGGCCCATGAACTGGGTGCGATCATCATCGAGGACGACTACGACAGCGAATTCCGCTATGAAGGCCGCCCCACCGATTCCCTGCAAAGCATGGATGAACGGGGGATCGTCGCTTACGTCGGAACGTTCTCCAAAACCCTGTTGCCGGAACTGCGGCTAGGCTATGCGATCCTGCCGCCGGCGATCCTCGAGGCCGTGGTGCGCGCCAAACAGCTCACCGACCTGCACACCTCGACCCTGCCGCAATGGGCGCTGGCCAAGTTCATCGCCGAAGGCTGCCTGCTCAAGCATATCCGGCGCTGCCATACGATCTATGCCGGGCGCCGCGAGCGGATCCTGACGCGCATGGCCGGCGACCTCTCGCCCTGGCTGGAGGCGGTGCCGTCCACCGCCGGATTCCACATGGTGGTGATGTGCAAAGCGCCGATGGATATTGCATTGGTGATCGAACTGGCGAAAAAAGTCGAAGTCGGGCTCTATGCCATCGACAGCTTTTTCTATCAGCAAGCGCCAAGGGCCGGGCTTTTCTTCGGTTTTGGCGCCATCGAAACCCTCGACATCGACATCGCCCTGGACCGTTTGCGCGACATCCTGCAACAAGTGGCCTGACGGATTGGCCTGCGGTTTTATCCGGCGATTGGCTATTGGCGGTCCCGGGGGCCGGGCCTATCCTGCATAGGCGTTATCCCTCAATGAGCAGGATTCGTCCGGCCTGATTCAGGAGTGTGAGCAATGTCCCATGAAGTGATCAATACCGTACAGGTACAGGCCGCCGCCGGCCGCTCGGATGAACTGGGTAAGCAACTGCAAAAGATTGTCGAAACCCTGCGTGAACTACCGGGCTGCGAATCCTATATGGTCGACCGCTGCCCAGAGGACACCAATCGCTGGACCGTCAGCGCCCACTGGCAATCGGAAGCGGCCATGCGATCGCACTTCAACTGTCCGCAGGTCCAGGGTTTTATCAGTCTGATTGATAGCCAGCTGGCCAATGCCGTGGACTTCAACAGTTTTCCGATCGTTTAACCGATACCTGTGGCGAGGGAGCAAGCTCCCTCGCCACAATTTTTTTCCCCGTTGGCCTGGAATCTTCTGTAATTGGTCCCCTAGCCTTCCAGAATATTGGCTGTTTAACCTCTACTGCTTGCGGACTACTGTTGTTTTCGACAACAAACCCACCGCAGGTAAAGAACCATGAACATGTTGCGCTTCTGTGCTGCCCCCCTTGCCGCCCTGGCCCTGATTGTGTCCGCATCGGCCTTTGCCCATGAGCCTTCGGAAAAGGTCACCGTTTTGCAGGACGAAATGCTGAAAAACGTGCCTGAAAAGAAAGCGCTGATGATCGAAGTCGATTACCAACCCGGCCAGTCGTCCATCGCCCACAAACACGATGGCACCACCATGGCCTATGTCATTTCCGGAGAAATCACCTCTCAGGTGAAGGGCCAGCCAGCGAAAACCTACAAGGCTGGTGAGTTCTGGTATGAGCCGGCGGGTTCGGAACACATAGTGTCGAAAAACGCCAGCGCAACCCAGCCGGCCAGGTTGCTGGCATTCATGGTCTTGGCCACGGACGAGAAAGTGTTGATCCCATTGGAACACTGATGACTGAACGTACAGCTATAAATAAAAAGGCTCGAATCGCGGATTCGGGCCTTTTTATTTCCTCACGCAATTAACCGATGACGTTTAAACCAAACAAAACTATTGGTCGCCTGACAAGTGTGGACATTGGCTATTTAAATAAATCAACCTGGGTTTAGTCTTGAGTTACCGCCGGTATAGCACCGGCAACTTAACTTTCGACTGAAGTTGTTTCACTGGAGAAACACTATGAAACTTGCGCTCGCCAGTACGTTAACGATAACTGTCCTATTAGCCGGTTGCTCCATTCCCACCGCACCGACAGCGGTTTCTTCCCTGGACGGCATCTTCACTGAACCTGTTGGCCGCAGCGGTGCCGCGCGTATCCCCAATGGCAGCGATGTCTCTCTGGGCGTTGTCTACAGCCGCAATACCCAGACCAATCGTGCATACCTTCGGGACTATCAGGCCAACGCCGGCACCGGCTTCGGGCAGAGCTTGCTGGTGCAGCCGATCCATGACGCCTATGTAGCCACATCCAATCCTGACTTCGCCATAGAAGGCATCAAGACCTCCTTGCAGCGTCGGTTTGGCTCGGTCACGGTGTACCCGGACATGCAAAGCCTCAGGGCGGCTAGGCCGGATGTCGTGGCGATCGTCGACACCCGCAGTCAACTCATGACGTCGCGCAGTTCAGACATCGAGTCTCATGTCAGTGCAGACTTTTATGATAAAAACTTCAATTACATTGGCACTGCAAAAGGGCATGACGCCAAAGCACTCAGTCCGGTTTGGGCCGACTACAAACGCAGTGAAGAGATAGTTGCGGACATTAATGAACAACAGAATGTACAAGTCAGGGCGCTGCAAAAGTTTGACCAGTCGCTCAATAATTTACTGACCAGCCCGACAAGTAATGTGTCGATGAACACTGAAAGAACATCAGTCTTCAAATAATTAGTTGGTACTGATAACCCCATCGCGGGCAATCAGTCACCACAAAAACCTCCGACATAAAAAAAAGCCCCGCATCTTTCGATGCGGGGCTTTTTCATTCAGCGCCTGATCAGGCAGCCGGTTCCAGCTCGGCGGCGACAGCGGCAGGCACTACCGCTTGACCGCTCAACGCCAGGTCCAGCAGTTCGCGGTTGGCCACTGCGTACATGGCGTAGTCGGTGCCGCTGGCGGCACGGATTTCCACCAGCATGACACGCCAGCGCTCGATCATGCTCTCGTGCTGCGCCATCCATAGCGACAGGCGTGTTTCCACGTCCTGGGTGCCATCGCCCTGTTGCAGGACCGAGATGGTGATCGCACGTTGCTGCCAGTCCACATCATCACGGAACGCTTCACGGGCCAGGGCCTGCCAGTTGTTTTCAACCGGCAGAGCGCTGATCTGTTGTATGTACCAGGTGATGTCCAGCGCACTGCCTACGGCGAAGTAGGCCTTGGCCACTTCGGCCGGATCCTGGCCAGTCACGTCGGAAGCCTCGATGATCGGCAGCAGGGTGTACAGGTGCGAAGTACCAGCCACCATGCGCGCCAGCAACTCCGGCACACCGGCTTCGACGTACGCCTGATAACGGGTCTGCCAGGTTTCGCGGATCTCGCCACTGAGCAGCTCGTCGAGCTTGAGGCCCAACTCCTTCAGGTGCGGACCGAAGTGGGCGACGTCACGGGCAGCATTCTGCTCGTTGCGACGGGCACGCAGGAACCAGCGCGTGGCGCGACGACCCAGACGCATCAGCTCGTCCATCAGCTCCAGTTGCACGTCGGCGGAAACCTGGTAGTCCAGGTTTTCAATCTGCCGGAACCAGTGCGGGAGATGGAAAATGTCGCGCACGATCACGTAGGCGCCAGCCACGTTCGCCGGGCTCATGCCGGTCGACTCTTTGAGTCGTTGAACGAAGGTGATACCCATGTGATTGACCAGATCGTTGGCGATCTGGGTGCTGACGATTTCGCGCTTCAGACGGTGACGACGCATGGCCGCGGAGAACTTGCTCACCAGGGTTGGCGGGAAAGCGGTTTCCATGTCGCGGGTCAGGTAGTCGTCGTCCGGCACCAGGGAGCCCAGCAACTGCTCCTTGAGGTCGATCTTGCTGTACGAGATCAGCACCGACAGCTCGGCACGGGTCAGGCCATGGCCTGCCGCGATGCGCTCGTTGATTGCATCTTCGGCCGGCAGGAACTCGATGGCGCGATCCAGCTTGCCACGGCCTTCCAGGTCGTTCATCAGGCGCTTGTATTCGGCAATCCGCGGCAAGGCGCGACGGGCTGCCAGGGACAGGGCCTGAGTCTGCTTGTAGTTGTTGCCCAGCACCAGACCACCGACTTCGTCGGTCATGCTCGCCAGCAACTGGTTACGTTGCTTGTCGGTCATGTCGCCGGCCTGAACCACTTCGTTCAGCAGGATCTTGATGTTCACTTCGTGGTCGGAGCAGTCCACACCACCGGCGTTGTCGATGAAGTCGGTGTTGGAACCGCCGCCATTGAGGCCGAACTCGACGCGACCCAGTTGGGTCATGCCCAGGTTACCGCCCTCGCCCACGACTTTGCAGCGCAGTTCGTTGCCGTTCACGCGCAGTGCATCGTTGGCCTTGTCGCCGACATCGGCGTGGGTTTCGCTGCTGGCCTTGACGTAAGTACCGATACCGCCGTTCCACAGCAGATCCACCGGTGCCTTGAGCAAGGCATTGAGCAGTTCGGTCGGGGTCAGCTTGTCGGCCGAGATGTCGAAGCGTTCCTGCATTTGCGGGGAAATCGCAATGCTCTTCGCGCTACGGGAGAAGATGCCGCCACCTTCGGACATCAGGCTGGTGTCGTAGTCCGACCAGGCCGAGCGTGGCAGGTCGAACAGGCGCTGACGCTCGGCGAAGCTCGACGCTGGCTCAGGGTTCGGATCGATGAAGATGTGCAGGTGGTTGAAGGCCGCGACCAGTTGCAGCTTGTCGGACATCAGCAAGCCGTTACCGAACACGTCACCGGCCATGTCGCCGACGCCCACCACAGTGATGCTGTCTTCCTGGACATTGATGCCGCGCTCGCGGAAGTGGCGCTGTACGCCGACCCACGCGCCCTTGGCGGTGATGCCCATCTTCTTGTGGTCGTAACCCGCCGAACCACCGGACGCAAACGCGTCACCCAGCCAGAAGCCGTAGTCGATGGCGATGCCGTTGGCGATGTCGGAGAAGGTCGCAGTGCCCTTGTCCGCCGCCACTACCAGGTAGGGGTCATCGTGGTCATGACGCACGACGTTGGCCGGTGGCACCAGGGCGCCGTCTTTCAGGTTGTCGGTGATGTCCAACAGGCCAGAAATGAAGATGCGGTAGCAGGCGATGCCCTCGGCCGCGATCTCGTCACGGCTGCCGCCCAGTGGCAGGCGACGCGGCAGGAAGCCGCCCTTCGCACCCACCGGCACGATCACCGAGTTCTTCACTTGCTGGGCTTTTACCAGGCCCAGGACTTCGGTACGGAAGTCTTCTTCACGGTCAGACCAGCGCAGGCCACCACGAGCCACGTTGCCGAAGCGCAGATGCACGCCTTCGACGCGCGGCGAGTAAACGAAGATTTCGAACTTCGGTACCGGCTTTGGCAGCTCGGGAATCAAGTGCGGGTTGAACTTGAAGCTGAAGTACGACTTGTTATGGCCGTTGGCATCGGTCTGGTAGAAGTTGGTGCGCAGGGTGGCCTTGATCAGGTCCAGGTAGCGACGCAGGATGCGGTCTTCGTTCAGTACCTGGACGTCGTCCAGGGCGCTGTGAATCGCGTGTTCCAGGCGTTGCTGCTTGTCGTCCAGATCGTCGCCGGTCAGCTTGCGCGCCAGGTAGAAACGGGTCTTGAACAACCGGGTCAACTCGCGAGCGATGTCGGTGTGGTTGTTCAGGGTGCTGGCGATGTAGCCCAGGTCGAAGCCCAGACGAATCTGCTTCATGTAACGGGCATAGGCACGCAGCAACGCCACGTCGCGCCATGGCAGGCCGGCGGTCAGTACCAGACGGTTGAACGCGTCGTTCTCGGCTTCGCCACGCACGATGTGGACAAAGGCGTCCTGCAGCGTGTCGTTGAGTTGCTGGATGTCGAGTTCCAGGCCTTCGGCGGCGGTGAACGCGAAATCGTGAATCCAGAACTCGCGGCCACTGTTGTGGCGCAGGCGGTACGGGAACTCACCCAGCACGCGCAGGCCGAGGTTTTCCAGGATCGGCAGCACGTCGGACAGTGCCAGCGGGGTATCGGCGTGGTACAGCTTGCAGTGCAGCATGCGCTGGCCGGAAACCTGGCCCAGCGGCTGGTAGAAGCTCATCACCAGCGGATTTTTTTCGTTGAGGCTCAGCAGGTGCTGCATGTCGACCACAGCCGAGTGGGCTGCGAAGCGCTCGCGGTAACCGGCCGGGAAGCCTTTCGGGAAGTCGGCCAGCACGTTGGTGCCGTGGGCTTCACCGAAGCTTTCAATGGTCAGGGCGGCGTAGTCGTCCTGCCAGCTGCGGCAGGCCTGCACCACTTCTTTTTCCAGCAGCAGCGGGTCGATATCGAGGCGGTTTTTCGGGTCGACGCGCAGGATCAGCTGCACGCGAGCCAGCACGGACTCGGAGAAGAAGGTCCAGAACTCGCAGTCCGAGGCTTTCAGGCGATCCATCAGCACTTGCTGGATCTTCTGGCGCACTTCGGTGGAATAGATGTCACGCGGCACGTAGGCCAGGCAGTAGCAGAAACGGCCGTACGGGTCTTTACGCAGGAACACGCGAATCTTGTTGCGTTCCTGGATCTGCACGATCGACATCACGGTGCTGAACAGCTCGTCCACCGGGGTCTGGAACAGATCGTCGCGCGGCAGCACTTCGAGCACCTGCGCCAGTTCCTTGCCCAGGTGAGCCTTGGCCTGGAAGCCGGAACGGTGTTCGATTTCCTCGACCTTGCGGCGGATGTACGGGATCACCCGCACGCTCTCGCCATACACCGACGAGGTGTACAGGCCCATGAAACGGCATTCCTTGATGACCTTGCCGTCGGCGTCAACTTCACGGATCGACACGAAATCCGGGTAAGCCGGACGGTGGACACGGCTTGGGTGCGAAGCCTTGGCGAACGACAGCAGAGTCGGTTCGCGCAGGTAGTTCACGGCGTAGTCTTCGATGCGCAGGTCATCGTAGGTCAGGCCGGCACGCAGCAGCTTGGTCAGGCCGAGGAAGGAGTCCTTGTCGTAGACGATATGGCCGCCATCGGCTTCATCGCTGACCACGAACTCTTCGTAGCCGAGGAAGGTGAAGTGGTTGCCCACCAGCCATTCCAGGAAGCTCTTGATCTCGTTCTTCTCGTCGCCTTCGACGGCGAACTGGCTGTTGTCCAGCATGGTCAGGATTTCCTGGACCTTGGCCTTCATCGGCTCGAAATCGCCGACGGCCACGCGAACTTCACCGAGCACCTGCTCCAGCTCTTTGCTCAGCACATTGAGCTCGGCGGTGTTGGCGCAGCGGTCGATTTCCAGGTACATCAGCGATTCTTGCTGAATGTCGTCGCCCTGGGTGCCTTTCGGCAGGATTTCCAGCAACTCGCCCTTGCTGCCACGACGCACGCTCAGCACGGTGGTTTGCAGGGTATGGATGCTGTAGCCGCGGCGGTTCAGCTCGGTACGCACCGAGTCCACCAGGAATGGCAGGTCGTGGTGCAGCACTTCGACCGCGGTGTGGGTCGACTGCCAGCCGTGGCGTTCGTAATCGGGGTTGTAGACGCGCACTTGCGGCTGCGCGTGATCGAAGCGCTCAAGCATGCGCCACGCAGAAAGGGTGCAGCCAGCAAGGTCGGACAACCGACGCTGGGTCAGCTCGTCAAGGGAAATGATGCCGAAGAATTGTTCAGCGAACAGCGCCACTTGTGGCAGTGCCTGTTCACTGATGTGCTGCGCCAGTGCCGCTTGCAGTTGGTGCTGGAAGTCGGCTTTGCTGGCTGCGGTGAAGAACGCCATCTGTGGTACTCCGCTTGGGCTTGTTATTGATGGAAGCGTCGCGTGCAAAACCCCTGTTCGGGGCTACCCGTCACCCTGTTCCTGATTCTCGGGCAGAGGACACAGGGTGACAGGTGGGTGAAGCTGGACGAGACACTCAGGTCACATTCACCTTCCGTGAATGGGCATCTGCAAAAACGACTGGACTGCGTGCAGCGCAATGTCTTTACGGGTGCTCATCCGTTGCGCAGCTTAACCAGTGCGGCAAGGCCCGTGCTTGCGGTGCTGCGACATATTCGGTCATCGGTACGCAGCTCAAGGCATGCGCATCGAACAACACTAGCATTCGCACAGGAAAATGACGGTTTTCCGTCCGGTTTTACGGGACATTCGTACCAGAAATGACCAGTAACACTCTGGCCGTCCACGACCCGGTCATCGACACTCAGCCAAGCAGAAATGTGCGCGGGCTGGCAGAATCGCCCTTTGTTGCGTTTACCACGCCCGTCGAGCCAGGAATTTCCCATGAAAATGAAAACCGCCCTCTTGATCGTCAACCCTTGCGACGACGAAGAAGACAACATGGCCATGCTCTGCTGCCATAGCGATCAAGGCGAAATGTTCCTGATGAGCCGCTACCCGGATGAAGACGAGCTGGAAATCACCCTCGACGGCGAACCCTCGACCCTGGATGGCGTGAAAGTCACCCTCAGCCCTTCCCTGCTGAAGATTGAAATTGCTGCTGCGGATGCTGATGCGTTGAATGGGGATGACGTGCTGGAAATTACCTTTGATACCGACATGGTGGATCTGGCTGAAGTGGAAGAGACTTTGCAGAACATTCTCAAGGGCACCGGGACTTACATCAGCGAGCTCTGAATATCAGCGCACTTACTGACGCCTTCGCGAGCAAGCCCGCTCCCACAGTCGACCGTGTTCTTCCAGTAAGAATGCGATCAAATGTGGGAGCGGGCTTGCTCGCGAAGAGGCCCGCAAAAACACCGCACCCGCTGAACTGTGCAAACTTCCTACAACGATTGCCAACCAATTCCCGCACTTTGCGCAAAATGCCGTTAGTCGCCGCCCCCCGCGATGGATTAAAGTAACGCCCCCAGCCCTGGCGTACTTCGAACGTCCTCGGCCACCCTTTTGCAGGAACAGTCATCGATGGAACATCGTGAAGCGCTGCTTGCGCTGCGAACCTTTCTTTCAACGCAGATTCTCGGCCAGGAAAAACTCATCGAGCGCTTGCTCATCGCCCTGCTTGCCGACGGCCACATGCTGGTCGAAGGCGCTCCTGGCCTGGCCAAGACCAAGGCCATCAAAGAACTTGCCGAAGGCATCGAGGCTCAGTTCCACCGCATCCAGTTCACCCCCGACCTGTTACCGGCCGACATTACCGGTACGGAAATCTACCGCCCGGAAACCGGCAGCTTCGTGTTCCAGCAAGGTCCGATCTTCCACAACCTGGTACTGGCAGACGAAATCAACCGCGCCCCGGCCAAGGTTCAGTCGGCCTTGCTCGAAGCCATGGGCGAGCGGCAAGTCAGTGTCGGGCGCAGCACCTATGAGCTGTCGCCGCTGTTCCTGGTGATGGCCACGCAAAACCCCATCGAGCAGGAAGGTACCTATCCGCTGCCAGAAGCCCAACTTGACCGGTTCCTGATGCACGTGAAAATCGGCTTTCCCGATGCCACTGTCGAGCGCCGGATTCTGCAGCAAGCCCGTGGAGAAGCCCTGAACGGCGAAGCGAAGCCTGAGCGTCGGGTCACTCAACAGACGATTTTTGTCGCACGCAAGGAAATCCTCGGCTTGTACATGGCCGACGCCGTGGAGGAATACCTGGTGCAACTGGTCATGGCCACCCGCACCCCGGCCAAGTTCGATCCGGAGATGGCCGAGTGGATCGCCTACGGCGCCAGCCCGCGCGGTTCGATTGCCCTGGACCGCTGCGCCCGCGCCCACGCCTGGCTGGCCGGACGTGATTTCGTCAGCCCGGAAGATATCCAGGCCGTGCTGTTCGACGTGCTGCGCCATCGCATCATTCTGTCCTTTGAAGCCGAAGCCGCTGGCATCGATCAGGACCGGGTGGTCCAGCGGATTCTCGACGTCGTAGCCGTCGCTTGACCCCGATGAACGCCAGCCTGCCGCCCGAGCCGGGCATCCGCGTCAGCCTCGCTGACCTGATCGAGATGCGCCATCGCGTGCGCGAAGTGCAGCTGTTTTCCACGCCGAGCCAACGCAGCCCGCTGATCGGCCTGCACCACTCCAAATTGCGCGGGCGTGGCGTCGACTTCGATCAGGTGCGGGTCTATCAGGCCGGTGACGATGTGCGCACCATTGACTGGCGCGTCACCGCGCGCACCCAGGAGCCTCACACCAAGCTGTTCCACGAAGAACGTGAGCGGCCGATTTTCATCATGGTCGAACAAAGCCGCCGGCTGTTTTTCGGCTCGGGCCTGATGTTCAAGTCGGTGCTCGCCGCCCAGGCCGCGAGCCTGATCGGTTGGGCAGCCCTGGGGCACAACGACCGGGTCGGCGGCCTGGTGTATGGCGACAATGTGCACTACGAAATCAAGCCTCGGCGCAGCAAGCAAAGCCTGCTGCAGTTGCTCAACCGGCTGGTGCGGGTCAACCAGTCGCTGACCACCGAAGGCGAGCCGGACCGCGACGCCTTTGGCATTGCCTTGCGCCGCGCCCGGGAAGTATCACGCCCGGGCAGCCTGGTGATCGTGATTTGCGATGAACGCGCGCTATCGGAAAGCGCCGAGCAACAGCTGAGCCTGTTATCGCGTCATTGCGACCTGCTGCTGCTGCCGGTGTCCGATCCGCTGGATCATGCCCTGCCCGCCGCTGGCCTTTTACGTTTCGCCGAGCGTGGCGCGCAATTGGAACTCGATACGCTGAATTTCGACCTGCGCCAGACTTACCGGGCCCAGGCCGAAGCACGCATCGCGCGCTGGGAGCTGCTCGCGCAGAAACTGCGGGTCTTGCTGATGCCCCTGAGTACCCAGAGCGAGATGGTCGAGCAATTACGCGAATACCTGAACCCACAGAAACCGGGGAAAGGTCGATGAGCAGCCTTGATCAACTGCAACCACTGATATCCCCGCCACCGGTGGAATTCTGGCCACCGGCACCGGGTTGGTGGTTGCTGCTTCTATTGGTGCCACTGATCGGTTTGGGCCTGTGGCAGCTGCGTCGCTTTATTCCGGACAAACGCCCCGTGGTACGTGCTGAACAGCCGCTTGACCCGGTGCGCCTGGCCGCCCTGGCGGAGCTGGCCTTGATGCCCAAACCCTACGACGGTGCGCCAGCCGGAGCCTGGCTGCAGCAACTCAACGGCTTGCTCAAGCGCCTGTGCCGCAACCACTACCCCTATAGTCAGAGCCATACCCTCAACGGCCGCAAATGGCTGGCGTTCCTCGACAACCGCTGCCCGGCCGCCGGCCTGACCCGCTGGATGGTGCTTGTGGAAGGCGCCTACAAACCCGAATGCAAACTCGACGACAAGGCCATCGCCGGCCTGACCCAGGCCGTCGACACATGGATTCGCAAGCATGTTTGAGTTCGCCTGGCCGTGGATTTTTGCCCTGTTGCCGCTGCCGTGGCTGATGCGCATCGTATTGCCGGTGGCCGACAGTGGCGAACCGGCGCTCAAGGTCAGCTTCCTCAGCGACCTGGAAGGCCTCGCCGGGCGTCGCGCCCGGGCCAACCTGCCAGCATGGCGCCAGCAGGCACCGTTCATACTGCTGTGGATGTTGCTGCTGGTCGCGGCGGCGCGCCCACAGTGGCTCGGCGAACCCTTGCCGATTGCCGCCAGCGGCCGCGATCTGCTGGTGGCGGTGGACGTTTCCGGTTCCATGGACTTCCCTGACATGCAGTTGCAGGACGAAGATGTGAGCCGACTGGCGCTGGTCCAGCACCTGCTCGGAGACTTTCTCGAAAGCCGCGAAGGTGACCGGGTCGGCCTGATCCTGTTCGGTAGCCAGGCCTACCTGCAGGCACCGCTGACCTTCGACCGCCACACCGTACGCGTCTGGCTCGATGAGGCCCGCATCGGCATTGCCGGCAAAAACACCGCCATCGGCGATGCCATCGGCCTGGCCCTCAAGCGCCTGCGCTCGCGCCCGGCAACAAGCCGCGTGCTGATTCTGGTCACCGATGGCGCCAACAATGGCGGTGAAATCGACCCGCTCACCGCTGCGCGGCTGGCGGCCAAGGAAGGCGTGAAAATCTATCCGATCGGCATCGGCGCCGATCCGGAGCAAAGTGGCACGGTCGGCTTTCTCGGCGTCAATCCGAGCCTGGACCTTGACGAGCCTTCCCTCAAGGCAATCGCCGAGGTCACGGGTGGCCAGTACTTCCGTGCTCGCGACGGCAAGGAACTGCAGGCGATCAAGAAAACCCTCGATCAACTGGAGCCCGTGGCCCAGCAACCGACCCAGGCCCGCCCGGCCCAAGCCTTGTATCACTGGCCGCTGGCCCTGGCGCTGTGGTTGAGCATGCTGCTGGTGGCCCCCGTACTCTGGCCGGACAACCCGTTGCAACGCCTGTTTACCAAGGATCTGTATTTGCAAACGCAATTGCTGCCCGACTGGCGCCAGCGGCTTAAACGCCTGCGCCTGCGGAGGCGCCGATGAGTGCGCTGTGGCCCTACTGGTTCCGGCCTTGGTGGCTACTGTTGCTGCCGGTGCTTGGCTGGTTGCTCTGGCAACTCTGGCACCGCAAGAAGCGCGCCGGGCGCTGGCAGATGATTCTACCTCCGGCCTTTCACACGGCACTGCTCAGCGGTGGCAGTGGACGTGACAGTAAATTGCCCTGGATCGCCCTCGGTCTCGCCTGGCTGTTGACCGTGCTCGCCCTGCTGGGTCCGGGCTGGCAGCGTGTCGAGCAGACCAGTCAAAAGCCTGCCGACCCACTGGTGGTGATTCTCGAGCTGACCCCGGAAATGCTCGCCACCGACGTCACGCCCAACCGAATCGAACAGGCACGACGCAAGCTGCTTGACCTGCTGCAGATCCGCAGCGACGCGCAAACCGCCATCGTCGTCTACGCCGGCAGTGCCCACACACTGGTACCGCTGTCAGATGATCTTGCCACCAGCCGCAACCTGTTGGATGCACTGAAACCGTCGTTGATGCCAGAGGCCGGTCATCGCGGCGATCTGGCGGTGCTCAAGGCCCTGGCGCTGCTCGAACAGGCTGCTTTGGGCGACGGGCGGATCCTGCTGATCGGTTCGTCCCTGACCGACCAGGAGCGACTGGGCATCCGTCGCGCGCTGAGCGGCAAATCGACTCAATTCCTGATGCTCGGCATCGGCACCGCCGAAGGTTCGCCCATCACCCAGGAGGACGGCAGCTTCCTCAAGGATGAACAAGGCGCCATTCTCGTACCGCGCCTCGACGAGCCTGGCTTGAAAAGTTTTGCCAACGACCTGGATGGCCGCTATCGACAGGCGCGCCTGGACGATAGCGACCTGCACGCCCTTGGCCTGCTCGACGGTCCACGCAACTTGCGCAACGACGGTCAGACCTTGCGCCTGGACACCTGGGCCGATCAGGGTTACTGGCTGCTGCTGCCACTGTTGCTGCTCGCGGCCTGCGCGGGACGTCGCGGCTGGCTACTGTGCCTGCCACTGCTATTGGCGCTGCCTCAACCGAGCTACGCCTTCGACCTCGCGGACCTTTGGCTGCGGCCTGATCAACAAGGCTTGCATTTACTCAAGCAGAAGCGTCCGGCGGAAGCCTCCCGACGCTTCGAAAACCATCAGTGGCAAGGCGTGGCGCTCTATGAGGCCGGCGACTACGCAGGCGCCGCCGAGCGGTTTGCCGAAGGCGACGATGCCCACGCCCACTACAATCGAGGCAATGCCCTGGCCAAAAGCGGTGAGCTGGAGGCAGCCCTGGACGCTTACGAACAGGCACTGGAACGTCAACCGGATTTGCGTCCCGCACTGACCAACAAGGCGCTGGTCGAACGCCTGCTCAAGGAGAAAAACACGCCACCCGCTCCTGAGCCAGACGCAGCCAGCAACGCCCGGCCCGAAACCGAATCGGCGGAACCACCGCCCGGTGCCGCCGCCCAACCCTCGAGCAGCGGAGAACCGAAAACCGAGGGGCAACCGCCCCGCCCGGGTGAGGAACAATCGCCCACCAGACCGCCGAAACCGGGGACCAACGAGGTACCGGGCAGCGAACTGGGTGACGAACAACACACCACACCGCCCTTGCGCCCGGCCACCGACAGCATCGAAGGTGAACAGCGCCAGGCACTGGAGCAGTGGCTGCGGCAGATCCCGGATGACCCCGGTGAACTGCTCAGACGCAAATTCTGGTACGAACAGCAACAACATCAGGATCAGGAAGAAACTCGATGACCCGCTTCACCGTTTTATTGCTCGCGCTGCTGCATGGCCTGTTGTTCTGCACGGTTCAGGCACAGGCAGCAGAACTGGTCGCCAGTGTTGATCGCAGTCGCCTGAGCTCGGGCGAGACGGTCGAACTGACCCTGGAATCCAGCGATGTCACGCAGTTCGGCAAACCTGACCTGGCAGCGCTGGAGCCGTTGTTCGAAGTGCGCGGCACACGCCAGGTCAACCAGCTGAACACCCTGAGCGGTGAAAACCAGGCCACCACCCGCTGGATCGTCACCCTCCTGCCCCGGCAAAACGGCAGCGTGGTGATTCCGTCACTGCAACTGGGCGAACTGCAGAGCCAGCCGATCACCCTGCAAGTGGTCGAGAGCGAAACACCAGACAACCCGGACAAGCGCGCCGTGGTGTTCATTGATGCCAGCCTCGATCAAACCAGCGTGTACGTTCAGGCTCAGGCAGTCCTGACCCTGCGCATCTACCATTCGGTGTCGCTGTACGACGACAGCAGCCTGCCGCCCTTGCAGATACCTGACGCACGCATCGAACAATTGGGCGAATCACGCACCTACGAAAAAGACATCGACGGCCTGCGCCACGGCGTGATCGAAATGCGCTACGCGATCTACCCGCAACACAGTGGCGAACTGATCATTCCGGCGCAGGTTTTCAACGCCGCGCTGGTCGACCCACAACCGGTACAGGACACCGCCCAGGGGCCCAAAGCCGGCAAGCTGATGCGCATCACCTCGGCCGAACTGCTGTTGACGGTCAAGGCCAAACCCATCACCTATCCGGCCGATGTCCCCTGGCTGCCTGCGCGCAGCCTGACCCTGAGCGAAAGCTGGAACCCGGAGCCGGATCACACCCAGGTCGGCGATTCACTGACCCGCAGCCTGACGGTGAAGGCCGAAGGCTTGTCCAGCACCCAACTGCCACCGCTGCCCGGCACCGATGTCGGCGGCCTGCGCCGCTACCCGGATCAACCGGTGCTCGGTAACCAGAACAGCGAACGCGGCCTGGTCGGCAGTCGTGAAGACCGGGAAGCCCTGGTGCCGACACGGACCGGCGCCATCGAGTTGCCCGCCGTCGACGTGGTCTGGTGGAACACCTTCGAAGACCATCTGGAACACAGCAGCCTGCCCGCTCGCACGCTGCACGTGGCGGCCAACCCAAGCCTGATGGTCGACACCCCGGCCGGCGCCTCAGCGGTCGATGCCAGTGCCGACAGCGAAGCACTCTGGCGCTGGAAGCTCAGCACCTTGATCCTGGCCTGCACCACCCTGCTCGGCTTCGGCCTCTGGTGGCGTGGCCGCTGGCAACCGGCGGTGGCACGTGTCGCTCAAACCGGCCCGAGCCCGCGCACCGTGCTCGACGACCTCAAGCGCGCCTGCCAGGCCAACGATTCCCACGCCACCCGCCAGGCCCTCGACGCCTGGGCCCGCCAACAGCCGGAAACCCTGGCCGACATGGCCGCCCGCTTCGTGCCACTGTCCAACGCCCTCGACGGCCTGAACGGCGCGCTGTACAGCGAAACCGGCCAGTACTGGCAAGGTGACGAGTTGTGGCGGGCGATCAAGGCGATCCCGATGGCCGAACGGGTGCAGGACCCGGTCGGTGACAGTGGGTTGCCGCCGCTTTATCCGAAGTAAGAACTCTGCACCGGATTGGGGCAACAAAGCCCACTATTGAAGTTTCCTTATCAACTTTGCTGCCGGACCATTAAATCGCTGGTTAATTGAGTCGGTAATAAGCGGGACCACATCTGCGGTTCCCAGCATGACTTGCGTTCGCTGGACTGGATCAGCGTTGTATCCCCGCCTATCATATTCATCAGGCCCATCTACTATCCACCCTTCAATGCGTTGGTCATTGCGCACATGAACAGCCAATGTCGTTAGCTGTTTCTCGTAATTAGTAGCAGAGCCATCGCTGGCAATAGACTTAGGCCAAGTGAGATAAATACGATCAAAAGTTCCTGCATGATGGCTGGCTTCGTGCTCAATCGTTCGCCTTAATCCAATAGCAGTCTTATGATCAGTCGAATTCCTGATAAAAATTCTTTTGTCCGGATCCCCCACGACTACCTGCCCCAACCATGTAGCGGAACCATTCGCTGCCATACCAACGATACTCTCGGGCTTTATCTGCTGCGCCATCGGAACAAAAGAATTTTTGTAGCTATCACGCACGAGCTGAACAATGTAATCATCAATATGACCAGACTCTTTTTTCGTCCTGAACAGTCGAAGCAACCAATTTTTATCATCAGCACTACGACCACCTGCATCTATTTCTTCGATCACTGCACTGGCAAATACCACACTTTCCTTATAAGTATAAAATGCCTGCTCCAACACAGCCCCAAAATTTGAATCCCAGAGTTTTATTGCATCAATTCCGATTGCCTGGACAGGATCTCCAGCATCGCTCCACTGCTGCTGGTGTAGTTGAAAATCATAGGGATTACTGCCAACCTCATCTACTAACCTTAGAGGGTTATTCCTTACAAATCTGAATAAATTCAGCCCATCGATATCGCCACCTGGATCAGGATTCATCCACCGTGACAACCACGGCGCGTAGTATCGACATCCATAATAATAAAGACCCGATGCATCCCGCTCCTTACGGGAATATCGAATGGTTTTGTAATTAAACTCTGACGCCCCTCCCCGCCACCATGCCGTACCTCCAAATGGATAGTAGCCTTCCTGACTGACCAAGCATGCACCTTCGTCAAACTCTAAAGTACTTGACCCTAGATGGTCAGTTGCCACGTAACGTATTTGGGTATAATTCGAAGCGCCGGATGAAACGGCTTCCCGCTGCAATACACGAACATACCCGAGCCCTGCCTCGATCCTCATCACGTGCCGCTCTTCACCTGCTTCCCCATCGTGATGAATTTCCAACCCCGGCAAATAGCGCACCTCACTGACCAACTCACGACCTTTCGCTTGAGCAGTTCTAACTTTGCGCAAGCGGTAACCGGAATGATCGTAGATGTAGAATTCGCTATCATTACCCCCCCCTTCACGCCGCACTAATTCAACTCGACTTAGCTGATTACGCGCATCCCACCCAATACCATGCCCATTTTGCAAGCCGAGTTGATTCCCGTTGCAATCGAACGCCTTTAATATTGATTCCTCGTCAGGCAGAGAACCGTCTTCATTCTGAGCCAGACTTCGATTACTACGACAGGAGACAGCCATGCGGAATCCAGAAGCATCACCATGGTACCGCTCTAGCAAGTTGCCAGCGGCATCATAACGAAACCTCTGAGTATAGTTTCGCAGGTCATTAGCATCCTGGGGTAACGACAGGGCTCTTTCAAGATACCCAGCGTAACTGAGCTGACTGACCTCTCGCCCAGTGGCTTCGATCAATTGACAGAGGCTGTCGTAGCGATAACGACTTATCGGATCAATTCGCTGCCCATTGAAGTGACGTATGCGATCGGCCCTGTCCTCAATACTGAGTAGATTACCCATGGGATCGTAGAAATAATGAAGTATCTGCCCTTTTTCATCACCGGAAACAACAGAGAGTCGAGTCAGGCGCCCATCCTCTCCACTGTATTCAGCGTTGGAGGGAATGCCATTCCCAGCCATCGAATACTCGACCTGACCAAAAGCGTTGTATCGGATATTTTGAACTATCGTTAGCCGCTTAGATTTTGCGCCAGCTAGCTGTAGTCCAATCTCGCTAATTTGCCCGCTTATCGCATGACTAATATATTTACTATTACCTTTCGCGTCCGTCTCACTGTGCAACTCATTGATGGCCGAAAAACCACGATGGGTTACATAGAATTGACCTGCTTCCAAAAGGTTATCCCGAAACTCCATATCCATTGGCCAATCGGGTCGTTCCAGTCCAATCAGAAACTGACGCTCCTCCTGAAGGGGTGACGCAAGCAAACTGTAATCAGGAAACCGCAACGTTCCAGCGCAATCTTCATGACGTACCACCTGACCACATTGATTATGGGAAGCGGCATCGCCACTTGAATCACCGAATGTGACCCGTTCAACAACCCTTTTTTCCTGGCCAATAATATGTTCCTGAACACTGATCATGCGACGTGACAAATCATATGTCGTCTCCTGTTCAGCGCGACCGTCCCAGGAATGAACCGAACACCCGGATTGGTCAATCAAGACGAGGCGCCAACCGGAGTCAAGACTAGATGTTGACAGGACCGCTCCAGAAAATGAGCAAATATTGACCCGATTGGGATCTACAAAATCACCTGCTTCAACCATTTTCCAAAGACGCGGATCCCATCTTGAAACCTTTTTTTCGTTGGCATTGTAAGCAGATCGCGTTACGCGCAACTCAGGCTCTTGATCACAATACGAGCGACAATAGGCAACGTCCCGAACGTTCAGACCACGTGGTTCCTGAACTGCCAGGGTTGGAGTCGAGGTATGTATCGATTTTCTGTCCATTGCTTGTGATAACACGGCAAAAAAACTGCTGCTACTGTCAGAAATTACAGGTGCACTGGACCAACTGGGCTCTGCCACACAAGACACCGAGTGACGCGTTTTAATCGATCAAGCTCTCGAGTTTGTTTACCAGTAAACTCTCCCCCCTTTCGCCGCCTTCATTTTTCACGCGGCCATTACCTATTTTGTAGCGGAGTCCGCCTTGCGCTTGTTTCACACCTCCGACTGGCACCTCGGGCAGAACCTGCACGGCCAGGATCGCGATTTCGAGCACGGCTGTTTTCTCGACTGGCTGTTGCGCCAGCTGAAACTGGATCAACCGGATGTGCTGTTGATCGCTGGCGATATCTTCGACACGGTCAATCCGCCGGTCAAAGCCCAGGAACGCCTCTACGACTTCATCGTCAGCGCCCACGAACAGCAGCCGTTGCTGACCATCGTGATGATCGCCGGCAACCACGACTCCGGTTCGCGGATCGAACTGCCCGCGCCCTTGATGCGGCGCTTGCGCACTCACGCGCTCGGTCGTGTGCTGTGGCTCGACGACGGTCAACTGGACGCCGAGCGCCTGTTGCTGCCCTTGCCGAATGCCAGTGGTGAAATCGCCGGCTGGTGCCTGGCGCTGCCATTCCTGCGTCCGGCGGAAGTCACCGGCGCGCATTTGGGCGACAACTACCTGCGCGGGATCGGTCAGGTGCACGAGTGGCTGATCGAAGCGGCCAACGCCAAGCGCCAGCCAGGCCAGGCACTGATCGCCATCAGCCACGCGCACATGGCCGGCGGCTCGGTGTCGGAAGACTCCGAGCGCAGCCTGATCATCGGCAATGCCGAAGCCCTGCCCGCCAGCCTGTTCGGGCCGAGCATCAGCTACGTTGCCCTCGGCCACTTGCACAAACCGCAGAAGGTCAACGGCGAGGAACGCATCCGCTACAGCGGCTCGCCGATTCCGCTGTCGTTCTCCGAGATCAGCTATCAGCACCAGATTCTCGACATCAAGCTCGACGGCGAAACCCTGCTCAGCGTCGAGCCGAAACTCATCCCACGCGCGGTCAACCTGCAGCGCATCGGCCCGGCGTCTTTGAGCGAGATCCTGCTGCAACTGGCGGACCTGCCGAACATCGACCTGTTGGCCGAGATCCAGCGCCAGCCGTGGCTGGAGGTGCGGGTGCGCCTCGACGAACCGCAGCCCGACCTGCGCAATCAAGTGGAAACCGTCCTGCAAGGCAAGGCCGTGCGCCTGGTGCGCATCGCCGCCGAGTACGCCGGCAACGGCGGCCGTGACGGTGCCGACGAAGGCAGCACGCTGATCGAACTGGACCAGCTCACGCCTCAGGAACTGTTCAGCCGCGCCTGGCAGGACAACTACGGCAGCGAGGTCGACGAGCAGACCCTCAAGGACTTCGCCGAGCTGTTGCAGGACGTGCAGATGGAGAGCGAACAGCCATGAAAATCCTCGCGATCCGCCTGAAAAACCTCGCCTCCCTGGCCGGGCCGTTTGAAATCGACTTCACCGCCGAACCCCTGGCCAGTGCCGGACTGTTCGCCATCACCGGCCCCACCGGCGCCGGCAAAAGCACCTTGCTCGATGCCCTGTGCCTGGCGCTGTTTGGCGCCGTGCCGCGCCTGAACAACACCGGCCGCGATGCCAAGGTGCCGGACGCCGACGGCGAAATCGCTACCGGCGACCCGCGCACCCTGCTGCGTCGCGGCACGGGTGAAGGCTATGCGGAAGTGGATTTCGTCGGAGTCGACGGCCGCCGTTACCGCGCCCGCTGGGAAGCCAATCGCGCCCGGGACAAGGCCGCCGGCAAGCTGCAGGCCAGCCGCCAGAGCTTGCGTGACATCGATCAGGATCAATTGCTCGCCAGCCAGAAAGGCGAATACAAGACTCAGCTCGAAGCTGCGCTGGGGCTGAATTTCGAACAGTTCACCCGCGCGGTGATGTTGGCGCAAAGCGAGTTCAGCGCATTCCTCAAGGCCGACGACAACGACCGCAGCGAACTGCTGGAAAAACTCACCGACACCGCGCTCTACACCCGCCTCGGTCGTCGCGCCTTCGACAAGACCAAAGAGGCTCGCGAGGCGCACAAGCTGCTGCAGGATCAGGCCAGCGGTGTGACGCCACTGTCGCCCGAAGCCCGCGGGGAACTGGACGGGCGCTTCAACCAGGCGCAGCAACAACTCAAGACCCAACAGGCGCAGCTCAAACAGCTTGAACTGCAGGACACCTGGCTCAAGGACCTGCGTCGCTTGCAGGACGAACATCTGGCCGCCAGCGAACAACTGCAATCGGCGCAGACCCACTGGGAATCCCTGACCAGTGAGCGCTTGAGGCTCACCCGCCTCGAACAGTTGGCCCCGCAACGGCACCAGTTCGCCCGTAAAGCCGAGGTCGATGCGCTGCTGACACCCCTGGCGGCGCAAATTGCCTTGCACACGCAGCACCATGGCGAACTCGGCGAGCATCAGACGCAGCTTGAGCAACAGCTCGGCAGCGTCCGGATCGCCTTGAGCGAAACCCAGCAGCGGCAAGTCGACAGCGCGCCGTTACTGCGTCAGGCCTTCGAAGCGCAAAGCACCCTCGCCCGCCTGGCCAAGGACACCGCCCTCAGCGCCGAAGCCAGGCAACAGGCGCAACAGGCCTGCACCCAGGGCCAGGGCACGATTCAGACCTTGCTCGATCAGCAAGCCCGTGGCGCCGCGGACTTGCAGCGCATCACCACGGGGCTGGAGCAAAGCACGCATCTGGCACCACTGAGCGATGCCTGGAATGCCTATCGCGACCGCCTGCAACAGTTGATGTTGATCGGCAACCGGTTGAATCAGGGCCAGGCCGAACTGGCCAGCCTCGAACAAAACGCCGCGAGCACCGACCAGGCACTCACCGCGCAGAAGCAGCAACTGGAGGTGCTGTTCAAGGAGGCCGGCGCCGAACCGGATGCTGTCGCCGAGCAGATCGGCATTCTGGGCAGCCTGTTGCAGGATAACCGCAAGCAACTGCGCGCCGTCGAAGACCTTGCGCGCCTGTGGGACAGCCAGCAGGATCTGGACAAACGCGGTGCCGAGTTGCAACAGCGCCAGCTCACCGCGCAACAGGAACGTGAACGCCTGACCCAGGACGGGGTCAAGGCCAAGGCTGATCTGAGCGTTGCCGAACAGACCCTCAACGTCACTCGCGACCTGCTGGAACGTCAGCGTCTGGCGCGCAGTGCCAGTGTCGAAGAGCTGCGCGCGCAGTTGCAGGACGATCAGCCATGCCCGGTCTGCGGCAGCAACGAGCATCCGTATCATCAGCCGGAAGCCCTGCTGCAGAGCCTCGGCCGCTTTGATGAAAGCGAACAGGCCAACGCGCAGAAGGCCGTCGACCTGCTCAAGGAAAAACTCACTGACTTGCGCGCCGAAGTCGGCGGGCTGATCGCCCAGCAAAAGGAACTGCTGCAACAGCTGGAGCATCTGGCGACCCAGCAGCAAGCCCTCGCACCGAGCCTGGAAGCGCATCCGCTGGCCACCCAACTGCTGAACCAGGATGCCGCCAAACGCGATGCCTGGCTCATCCAGCAAAACAGTCAGCTCAACCAGAGCATCAGCCAGGACGAGCAACGGCAGACCGCGCTGCTCACCCTGCAACAGGATGCCGCACGCCTGACCCAGCAACTGCGCCATGCCGAAACCGCGCACCAGCAAGCGGCCCAGCACCTGAGCAATCAACAGCGTGAGCTGGGTAACGACCGCCAGCGCCTGGACGAAGAACTCAGCGCATTCGCCAACCTGCTCCCGGCCGAAACCCTGCAAGCACTGCGCGTCGAACCGGCCGCGACCTTCATGCAGCTCGACCGGCAGATCGCCGAGCGCCTGGCGCAACTCGAGCAACAAAAGGAAGAGCTGGCCGAGCAGCAACAGCGCCAGCAAAACCTGGAGAAGGAACAGGATCGCCAGCAAAGCCGCGTGCAGCAATTGCAGGCCGCCGAACAGCAGTTCAGCGGGCTGGCCGAGCAGCAACAGGCGAGCCGGCACACACTCGGGCAATTACTCGGCGAACACAGCAGCGCCGAGCATTGGCAGCAGCAACTGGAACAGGCCGTGGAACAGGCGCGCAGTGCCGAAACCAGCACTGCGCAGACGTTGCAAAGCGTCGTCACGCAGTCTGTGCAACTCGCCGCCGAGCTCAAGGCCCAGCAGGAACGCCTGCACGCACTGGAAGGCGAAGAACGTGAACTCACCGGCAAGATCGGCGACTGGCGTGCCCGTCATCCCGAGCTGGATGACGGCGGCCTCGAAGACTTGCTGCGCGTCGACGACACCCAGGTCAGCGAACTGCGCCAGCGCTTGCAGCACAGCGAAAAAGCCATCGAACAGGCCAGCGTCCTGGTGCAGGAGCGCGACAAGCGCCTGCTCGATCACCAGGCGCAACACAACGGCAACCTCGATGCCGAGCAGTTGGCCAGTGCGCTGATCGACCTGCAAAACCTTGCCGCCACCAGCGAGCAACACTGCGCCGAATTGCGCGCCGAACAGGCCGAGGACCAGCGCCGGCAGAACGCCAATCAGGCCCTGGCGCAGCAGATTGCCGACGCCTACAACGAGTATCAACGCTGGGCGCGCCTGAATGCGTTGATCGGCTCCGCCACCGGCGACACCTTCCGCAAGATCGCCCAGGCCTACAACCTCGACCTGCTGGTGCACCACGCCAACGTGCAACTGCGCCAACTGGTGCGCCGCTATCGCCTCAAGCGCGGCGGCAGCATGCTCGGCTTGCTGGTGATGGACACCGAAATGGGCGACGAACTGCGCTCGGTGCATTCTCTGTCCGGTGGCGAAACTTTCCTGGTCTCGCTGGCGCTCGCCCTCGGTTTGGCGTCGATGGCATCGAGCACGTTGAAAATCGAGTCGCTGTTCATCGACGAAGGCTTCGGTAGCCTCGATCCCGAATCCCTGCAACTGGCCATGGACGCCCTCGACGGCTTGCAGGCCCAGGGCCGCAAGGTCGCGGTGATTTCCCACGTACAGGAAATGCATGAACGGATTCCGGTGCAGATTCAGGTCCAGCGCCAGGGCAATGGCCTGAGTACCCTGGAGGTGAAATGAACACCCTGTATTCGTTCCGCCGCTGCCCGTACGCCATGCGCGCACGCATGGCCCTGCACTACTCGGGCGTGGCCGTGGACATCGTCGAAGTCAGCCTGAAGGCCAAGCCCGCCGAAATGCTCGCGCTGTCGGGCAAAGGCACGGTGCCGGTGCTCAGCGCCGATGGCCGGGTGATCGACGAAAGCCTCGACATCATGCGCTGGGCCCTGGCACAGAACGACCCGCAAGACTGGCTGCTCAAGGATGATCCTGACGCAGCGACGCAAATCGCCCCTCTGATCGAACAGAACGATCAGGTGTTCAAGGTGCACTTGAATCGCTACAAGTACGCCGATCGTTATCCCGAGCAACCGATGGAGGTTTATCGCGGCGAGGGCGAGGTGTTTTTGCAAAGGCTGGAGACGTTGCTGGAGGGACGCGACTACTTGCTGGCCAACCATCCAAGCCTGGCCGATGTGGCATTGATGCCCTTCGTGCGCCAGTTCGCCCACGTCGACCGCGACTGGTTCGCGCAGACGCCGTATCGACGGTTGCAGGGCTGGTTGCAGCGGTTTCTGGAGTCGGAACTCTTTACTTCAATCATGAAGAAATAGGCCAGGCACTTTACGCCAACACCCCACACATCCCGATCGCCGAGCAATCCACCTGGAACGGCCCGAAAACCACACCTTCATTCCTGATCGGCGGATTGCCGGCCAGCATGCCCTGGGCACTGGCGTTTTCGATGTTGCGGGCAATGTTGTGGTTGGCTTCGATGGCCCGTGCCACCGAGCCCGCCGAGCCTTGCCCGATCCCCAACAGGGAGGATCCGTTGGTCATGAACGCCAGGAAGGCGATGACCCAGAGTCTGTGCCCTTTCATGCGCCGACGACTCCCGCGAGTTCAGCCTGATCAACGCCCGCGTTTTGCGCACGGTGTTCGAACTGGATGCCGGGATGAGCGACCTGGATCGGCGCTTCGAAGGTGGATTGCGACTGCGCTGAAAGGCTGACCAGCAGCACCATGGCAAGGTAAAGACCGATCGCCACATAAGCGCCGTGTTTGGCAGAAGTGAGAATTGCGCTGGCCATGATGTTCTCCGCAGGCATGTTTCAACACCCACAGAATCGATCATAAAAGCCTGGGTAACCACTCAGGGTTATCCATAGTGACCATCAACTTCATTGATCATTAAGCCAGACTATTTCAGTCTTCAATAAAACTTATCAAGCGCTCGCGCGCAGCCTCCGGCTCACCCGAAACAGGGTCGGCCGCCGACAGAATGGGGGTGGAATAGAGAAACAGAAGAACCAATGCCAGACGCGTCACCATGCTGCCGATCCTTGCCGTGAGGAGGGGTCAAAAAATCAGCGTCAATTTAAACTCATGGCAATATGATATCAAGCGCGATATTGATAGCAAAATGATGCTGTCGCAAATGCGTTATGCAGGAGCGACATCACTCCGATCGTTTTCAACACCCGTGTTTCAACATCAGTGTCTTCGATCATCAGTGACTTCGCTCCTGCATAAAGGCAGGGTGAGCGTTCAGGCTTGGGTCTTGTGATCCAGCGCGGCGTAGAAGTTGGCGCTCTGTTGCAGGTACTTCTGGGTGTAGCTCTGGGTGTGGGCTTTTTTGTCGCTGATTTCAACGTTGGCACTGGCTGGCAGCGCAACGGTGGCAGAAATGGCGGAAGCGGCGATGACAGAGAAGATGTTGAAGTTCATGGCGGTATTCCTCAGATTCAGTTGGCTTGCTTGCCCGGTGGGGCCGTGAAGCAAACTTAACCCTCGAGGGTCCGTGCCTTGAAATGCTTTGTAGCAGTACCAGATATCAGCGTCATTGATAAAAGCGACAGGCCCCATCAACCGGGGCCTGCGGCTTATTGACGCAGCAGAAACCTGAGGTCGCTCGGGGCGTCCATCGGCAGTTTTTGCACGGTATTGCCCAGCAGACCGGTCCTTGCGTCACGTTCGACGACGACAATCTGGTTGCTCTTCTGGTTGGCGATCAACAGGAATTTGCCGCTCGGATCGAGACTGAATTCCCGCGGATGATCGCCCTCCACCGCCCGCCGTTGCAGCTCACTGAGGTGGCCGGTCGCAGGATCGATGGCAAACACCAGCAGTTGATTGGCGGTGCCACGGTTGCTGACATAGAGAAACTTGCCATCAGCCGAGGCATGCAACGCCGCCGCAGCCTTGTCCGAGACCGGTTGCCCGGCAGCCAGATCGACCATCTGCGTCTGTTTGAGTTGGCCGTCGTGGTAATCGAACACCGCCACTTGCGCGCTCATTTCCATGGTCAGCCAGGCGTGTTTGCCATCGGCGCTGAACAGCAAGTGGCGCGGCCCGCTGCCCGGCGGCAATTGCACGAATGCCGGGGTGGCCGGGGTCAACGGCAGCTCCGGGTTGGCCTTGGGATCGAAGCGGTAGGCAAACACCTTGTCGGCGCCCAGGTCATTGGCGAACACGTATTGGCCGTCCGGTGACGGGATGGTCGAATGCACGTGGGCCGAGGCCTGGCGCTCGGGATTGACCCTGCTCGCCGGGTGGCTGCTCATCTGCACCACCGGTTTGAGCGTGCCATCGGCCGCCACCGGCAATACCGCAAGGGTGCCGCCCGGGTCTTCGGCCACCGAGTAATTGCTGACGAACAAATGGCTGCCATCGGTGCTGAGGCTGGAATGGGTCGGTTCGTTGCCCAGGCTTTGCACCTGACTGATCAGGCTCAGCGCATGGGTCTTGGGATCAATCGCGAAACTGCTGACGCGCCCTACCGGATCGGTCTGGCCCGGGCCGTTTTCGTTGACCACGAACAGGTGTCGCTGATCCTTCGACAGGGTCAGCCACGACGGGTTTTCGCTCTTGATCACTTGCAGGGGGCTGGCATCGATCTGTCCGGTGCTGCTGTCGAAAGCCAGGCGGTAGATGCCCTGGCTTTGACCGGCGGTGTAGGAGCCCACCAGCAATTGGACACTTTCGGCCATCGCCGTTTGTACGCCCATGGCGCCGATGCTGCCGGCCATCAACAGTGGCCAGAGGTTACGCATCGCCATTCGCGTCTTCACCGTCATCGTTGTCACCGCGAAATGCCGTCATGCACACCAGTCGGTGCTCGCCGGAATCGCCGGTGATCAGCCAGCTTTGCAGAGTTGGATCGAACGTCGCCGCCTGGATCTGCGCCGGCGTGAACTCCCAGTGTTTGGCCGCGCGGCCATCCATGCATTCGATATGCAGGTTGTCGATTTCATCGAGGGAGAATTCGAAAGCGTGAAAGCCGTCGATTTCCACCATATCGCAGTGTTCGAGGACGTTGAGCAGGGTGTCGGTTGCGGAAGTCATGGCAGTCAATCTTTGAATGGGAAAGCGCCAATGATAGCTCATAGCACCCCACTTCCCTCGGTTGGAATGAGCAACCTGTGGGAGCGGGCTTGCTCGCGAATGCGGTTTATCATTCAACATCTCTGTTGGCTGACACTCCGCTTTCGCGAGCAAGCCCGCTCCCACATTTGATCTACCCCTGCCTCAGGTTCGCGCCGCGCCTGCTATCATGCGCGACACCTATTCGCACAGGACCGCGCCGCTCCCCATGGATTACCGCAAACCCTCCGACCGCAAAAGCATGCACTCGCGTATCGTCCAGGAACTGGGCATGCAGATCGTCTCGGGACGTTTCCTGCCGGACGACAAGTTGCCCGCCGAAGCGCTGTTGTGCGAAGAGTATGCGGTCAGCCGGCCGGTGCTGCGTGAAGCCACCCGGGTCCTGGTCGCCAAGGGCCTGGTGTATTCCCGCCCGCGGGTCGGCACCGTGGTCAAGCCGCGCAAGGACTGGCACATGCTCGATCCGGACGTGCTGCACTGGTTGATGCAGAGCAGTCCGCAGAATCAGTTCTTCGACCTGCTGACCAGCGTGCGCAGCATCATCGAACCGGCCGCTGCCGCCCTCGCCGCGCAATTCGCCACGGAAGCGGACATTGCCTCCATCGGTGAGGCCTACCAGCGCATGGAAGCCGCGCCGACGCCGGAGGCGCTGTTGCAGCCGGACCTGGATTTCCACAGTCGCATCGCCGATGCCACGCACAACGACTTGCTGGCCAACCTGTGCAACATGCTCTCGGTGGCCATTGCCGAAGCCTTGAAGCATTCGAACCAGCGGCCGAACCTGCATGAACTGGCGCTGCCCCGGCACAAGGCAATCCTCACCGCCATCGAAAACCGCGATGCCCTCGGCGCACGGCACGCGACGCTGGTGCAGCTGGACGATGCCCGCAGCGCGCTGAGTGCCGTACTCGGCTCCGAGCTGTCCTGAGCGACTGGTCGCCAGGCATGATCTGACACACTTCTCGAGTACTCCGGTGGTAGCCGGATACCGCACTCGCCTGCGACAAACTCGCCATTCTGGCAGCGAAACCACACTTCTTTCGCTACAGAACGGTATCCGATATGCAGAATCAATCCGCCGTCACGCCAGACGAAACTCAGGGACAACCCACACGCCCCGCTACCAGCGACGCTCCCGCTCAAGCGGTCGCCCGTCGATTCGCCAGCCGACCGACATTGCGCCAGGTCGCCGGACAAATGCTTCACGCCAGTATCCTGGAGCACTACCCGCCTCTGGCCCTGGATCTGGATGTCACCCGGCTGGCCATACCCAACCGGACGGGGGGATGGGACCTCAAGCTATTGATCGACGTGGCCCTGGACTATCTGGGTAACAACACATCGCTGAATCTCACGGCAGAAATTGACGGACGCGTACACTTCCTCACCAACCGTGCTCCCTCGCGTCTGACCTACGAAGCGCAAGGGCCAAAGCGTCCCGACATGGGCGTTATCCAGGAAAAAATCCAGTCATTGGCGTTGACCCTGGGCACCCGGTTTCAGGATGCCCTGACGGCCTACTGGAACCAGGCGCACGACACGAAGGTCAGCCACTGGCAATGGCTGGGTGACCTGTTGGCAAGCGGTCTGAACAGTGCGGCGAGTCTTCTTCCCGCGGCTCAAAAAGATGACAGGGCCGCACTCTACGAACTGGCTCGACACCCCGACCGTCGTGAGCGCCAGGTCATCCCCCACCCTGACGGCTTTGTGCATGCCTATTGCCTGGAAACCTGCCTGGTCCGCAACGGCGAAAGCACGTCCTTCACCACGCCGGACCTGCTGGTGGTGCAAGGAAGCCGGGTATTTTTGTACCGCATTTCAGGTCGTCTGGAGTCGTACCCCAGCATGGAAGCGTTCAATCAGGCCTGGGGGCGTGAGGTGGAGCGCCAGTTCATCGCCGACAAAGTCGTCATCAAGCGTTCCGAGCCCGATGGAAATATCTTCGATACTCAGGCCGCGTTGCTGCTGGAGCGCCAGTTGGAGAACCTGGACGCCATCCGGCTTCCCGCCGACCAGGGTGTTCGTGCACTGGAAGAACGCTTCGCGGCCAGTACCGACCCGGCCCCTTACTTCAGCCATGCTCCGGCGCCTGGCCGGCAATCTGGCGAAAAAATACGCGCGACCCTGCCCCAGTGGCTCAAGGATGCCAGCGACAGCGAGCGTGCCGAATATCGTCAATTGCTGGTCGAGCAGGCGCAATGGCAACGACAGACTGGCGGCAAGTCCTTCCTCGACGGCATCGAAAACCTGCATGACTTCACCAACAACGCCTTGCGTGATCAGATACGCCTGGACCATCCCGATTCCGATTGCGAACCTGGCGATCTGCTGCTCAATTTCCGGGTGGCGGCCGGTGATCTGGGCAGCGGCTTCATCACCCGCGTCCCCATGACGCTGACTGAACTGGCTATCCAGAACCTCAGCGCCACGCCCTCGGGCAGCATGACCGTCGCGGACAAGACCGGCAAAGCCGTCCCGTCGTGGCTGACCGCCGACTATATCCTGGGTGAAAAAGGCCTGTTTAGCAGCACCGAAGGGCTGATCAGCCGGGTGAACATCGGCGAACGTTACCCGCACACCCTCAAAACCCTGCTGCTCGATGACAACAGCGAATCGCAACGTCGGGAAATCCTGTTTGGCCAGGCGCTCAAGGTGCAGCTGCCACTTCAGGCGCTGGAACACACGATCCGCGGCGAGCACGGACTGAGCTTCCAGGGCTTCCGATTTATCAAGGCCGTCTTGCACACCCAAGCCCCCGAGCGCGTCGTCGACGGCCAGGACATCGTCATCCGCGCGCTTGCCTTTACCCGCAAGGCCGGCGCGGCCGCCGATGTCGTCGACAACATGTTCATCATTGAGCCGCGGGACACCGGCATCGGCCCGCACATCCTGTATCGACCCGTATACCAGGACGCCTTGCAGCAATTCTCCAGTCGTGAAGCATTGTTCAACGCCATTGCACAAGCCGGCCCCCTGCAAGACAGCGTACTGAGCTGGCTGCCGGACAGGGCCCGGCCGATCTACAGCAATGACGGGTTCAACAGCCCCCACATCCTTCGTTTCGGCCTGGGCGACGACACCGTCCGTTGGGAAAAACCGCAGCCGGCGCAGTTGGCTCAGGACTCCAGCACCGAAGAAATACCTGGTTCGCTGGTACAGGCGCTGGCCACCGGGAATCTCACGCAGTACCTCTACGCCAGCAACGCACGGGCGCTCGTCGACCTGGCTGACAGAGAATCGGTTTCCAACGCCGAAAGCCGCTGGGCCATCGTGCGCGAGGGCGGCTGGTTGCTGTTCAACGCCTTGCTCCTGCCAGTGCTTCGTGGCCCGGCGATGCTGGCCGGCTGGATGCTGCAGCTGGCCGTCGCCCTGAAAAGCGATGTGACGGCGCTGCACAGCAATGACCCGACGGCCAGGGAACTGGCCTGGGTCGATCTGCTGCTCAATGTCGGATTGATCCTGCTGCATGTTTCGCCCCAACTCCATCCGCCCGAGCTTTCGACACCGGCACCCCGGCCGGCAGAGCCGCCACCGCGCCTCGCCCGCCTGCGTCGTCCACCCCAGGATGTCGCACCACCGACGGCCGAAATCGAGCAAGGCGTGGTCGGTTTGCCCGCAGAACCGCCGGCCGCCGACCACACCCAGATCGATTTCATTCACTCCACCGCCAGGGATTCGTCAAGCCGGCGCCTGTTGAATGCATTGCTCGAACTCAAGGTCGCCTGGCCCGTCCCGGTTCCCGCCCCCGTTGAAATCGGCATGTTCAAGGGACTGTACCGGATCAACCATCAATGGCATGCCTCACTGGGAGGATTGCTGTTCAAGGTCAGTATCGTTCCAGGGTTCGGCGACGTTTACATCATTCACCCCGAAAAGCCGCTCCATCCCGGCTTCAAGCTCAAGACCGACGGACAAGGCCGATGGTCGCTGGACACGGGTCTGAAGCTGCAAGGCGGAGGCCCCAAGAGTCGACTCAAAGCCAAACTGGCGGAAATAGACAGGAAACGTGAGCAAGCCACCGTTGAGGTCAACCGAATCGGTGGGAGCGTATCGACGCTGGCAAGACAGGCAAAGGATATGGACCGGCAACTGGAAGCCGCAAGAATCGCGTATGACAGCGCCGACAACGAACTGGAAACCGCCCATATGCGTCTTCGCGCATCGCCCGAGGATCAGGCCCTCCAGGGCGACCATCGGCTCAAGGCTGTTGCGCGATCCCGCAGCCGGCTGGATTTCCAGGTATTGCAGGAAAGAGATCAGGTCATTGTCGATCAGTTGATCCAGGCCCGTCGCGATTTGATCCAGGCCTATCGACAACTCAAGGACGTTGACGTGCGCTTCGAATACGAGGCAAAAGCGACCGGCGAGTACACGGCAATACTGTCCTCCTACGGACTGAGGATCTATCGGCTGGCGACCCTCTACCTGGCCAGCTTCGTTTCCGAGCAAGGCGAGTCGCTGATCGAGTTGCAACACAACAGCAATGACATCGATACCGCCCAGCGCATGTACGACCTTCTGCAAACCCTTTTTGCCGCCTCCGAGCGACACACCCAGGCAATCATCACGCAGGACGGGGTCCTGACAGAGCTTGCGCAGGACTTCAAGACCGGGCCGGCACAACGCCTGAAATACCTCAAAAGCCATCCTGATCGAAGGTTTTCCAACCGAGTCACCGCCATCCTCGAGTCACTCGACATACTCAATATCTTGAGCATCGACACCACCGTCGAGGCGAAAACCCCGCAGGAGCAGTACTTTCTCAAGGTCCATGAAGACCGTCTGGGCGCCATGTCAGCGCTCGAAGACTCTCATCTGGAGCTGCTGAGCACGGATGGTTTTACCTCCCGGGAGCGCAAGGATGTCCTGATCAACCTGATCAGGCACTACAAAAGACGCCTGCAAATCAACACCTCACTGCTGGAGCTTGATTCGCCGTTGATCCGCCCCCGCTATATGTCGCTGCTGATGGAGCGTCTGGAGATCGCACGGGACAGTGCCGAGAGCGAACTGGCCGATCTGCTGCGCGAGGACGAATTTCTGCCGGTATTGCCCGTCGCCTTCACACCCGTCAAAGCACCGTCGAAGACCAAACGGGTGTTCAAGTCACGGGATAACGGCGCCCTGGTGGGAGAGCTGGAACCGGCGAGCACTGACATGCCGTTTCCGACAATCGTCACCCGAAACCCGGTCACCCTCCAGGTCAGTGGACGGTTCATGGAGCACCCCAATGAGGGATGGGTCGAAATTGTCGAAGCCGCGCCGGTGCGGCCTGTGCACGCCGCGCAACCGCGTACTGTTGCCGCGCTGCGCACGGAGGGGCAGCGACTGATCGACGAAATCCCGGCCATTGAGCGCTCAATCGAATTTCAGAAAAGAAAGCTCAGTGATCCGCAACGGCGGGATGAACTCAACCCCCGCGACTGGAGCGATATGCTGGAACACCAGGCTGAACGGATCGAAACGCTGGCCAGCGAACTGGAGCACGCCCAGCCAGACAACCCGCAAATCAACAACGTGCTTGAATCATTGCGCAACACCGCCAGCGAAAGCCGGCTCAAAGGCCAGCAACATTGCATCGAGGGATACAAGGCACAACGCCCCCGACAGGAAAGTATCGAGTACCTTCGCGATCGCCAGGCGGTGGACATCGGGCTGGTACAGGCACTCAAGCGGACGGCCGCCAAAGACTATTTGACTGAATTCGCCATTCGGGAGAAAAACTCGGAAACGGTGCTGTGGTATGCGCATTTCCACTACGCCCAGGTGAACAACGCGCCCTCGACCTACACCATCGCCCACCTCAAGCGTCCCGAACATCGCTTCATGACCCTCAAGGATCTGATTGCCCAGGCCGGGCCGGACAACAAGGTGATCATCCGCGACCTCTACAGCCCCATTACCCCACCACGGGATCAAAGGCTGTTTCTGGACCTGTTGCCCGTTCGGTAGTCGAGTCGCCAACTGCGAAGTACACCGCCAGAAACGCCGAAAGCCGCGCCTTTTCAGGTCGCGGCTTTCGGTGTCAGGGCAACGGAACGGTCAGTGGGCGAACAACGAATTGCCCTTCTGCCCCGCCAGTTTCTCCGGCTTGATCAGGAACCGCGCCAGTGCCGGCAACAGCCACAGCGCACCGAACATGTTCCACAGCAGCATGAAGGTCAGCATCAGCCCCATGTCGGCCTGGAACTTGATGGCCGAGAAGATCCAGGTGCACACGCCGATGGCCAGGCACAGGCCGGTGAACAGCACCGCCTTGCCGGTGGACTTCAGCGTCTGGTAGTACGCCTCTTGCAGCGGCAGGCCGGCACGCAGGAAGCTTTCCAGGCGGCTGTAGATGTAGATGCCGTAGTCCACGCCAATCCCCACCCCGAGCGCCACGACCGGCAGGGTCGCGACTTTCACGCCGATGCCCATGAAGGCCATCAGGGCGTTGCCGAGTACCGAGGTCAGCACCAATGGCAGCACGATGCACAAGGTCGCCGCCCACGAACGGAAGGTGATCATGCACATCACCGCCACACAGATGTACACCAGGATCAGGATGGTCAGCTCGGACTTCTTGATCACCTCGTTGGTGGCCGCCTCGATCCCGGCGTTACCGGCCGCGAGGATGAACTCCAGGCCATCCTTGTTGTTTTCCTTGGCGAACTCCTGCACCGCATGCACCGCGCGATCCAGGGTCTCGGCCTTGTGATCGTTGAGGAACACCAGCACCGGCGCCAGCGAACAGCTGTTGTTGTACAGGCCGTCAGCGCGGGCAATGGAGTTGTTCAGCACGTCAGGGTTACGCGACAGGGTTTCCCATTTCAGGTTGCCCTCGTTCATGCCCTTGATCATTTGCTTGGACACGGTCACCAGGGAAATCGCCGACTGTACGCCCTCAGTGTTCTGCATCTTCCACATCAGCTCGTCGATCGGCCCCATGGCTTCGTAGCGCGAGCACCCTTCGGACTTGGTCTTGACCATCACCACCAATACGTCGGAACTGGTGGAGTAGTTGTTGATGATGAAGTTGTTGTCCTTGTTGTAGCGCGAGTCCGGACGCAGCTCCGGGGCCCCCTGGTCAAGGTCGCCGATTTTCAGGTTCTGGCTGTACCACAGGCCGCCGCCAAAGGCGATCAGTGCCAGCAGAATGGAAATCGGGGCCACTTTCGCGCTGGCAAAGTTCGACAGCAGGCGCCAGAACGGATGCTCGCGAGTCGCGTCCTTTTTGCTGCGGTCGATGGCACGCTTGCTGATGCCGACATAGGAAATCGCCACCGGCAGCAGGATCAGGTTGGTGAACACGATCACCGCCACGCCGATGGATGCGCCGATGGCCAGCTCACGGATCACACCGATATCGATGATCAGCAGCGTGATGAAACCCACGGCATCGGCGAGGATCGCGATCATCCCCGGCAGGAACAATTGACGGAACGTACGGCGCGCCGCCGTCAGGGCGTTGTCCGCCTCGCTCGATTGCAGGGCGATCCCGTTGATCTTCTGTACGCCGTGGGAAATACCGATGGCGAAGATCAGGAACGGCACCAGCATCGAATAGGGGTCGAGCCCGAAGCCGAAGAAGTGCATCAAGCCCAGTTGCCAGACCACTGCCACCAGCGTCGTGCTCAACACGGCGACGGTACTGCGCAGGCAGTTGGTGAACCACAACAGGAGGATCAGGGTGATGACGAAGGCGATGCCGAAGAACATCACCACCATCACCAGGCCATCGATCAGGTCACCGACTTTCTTGGCGAAACCGACGATGTGAATCTTCACGTTCGGGTTCTGAGCTTCGAACTTGGTGCGGATCTTGTCTTCAAGCTCGTGGGAGAACTGGCGATAGTCCAGCGCCAGCAGCTTGCCCTGGTCCTGCGGGTCCGGGTAGGACTCCAGCAACGGAATGTCGACGATGCTCGACTTGAAGTCGTTGGACACCAGGCGCCCGACCTGACCGGACTTGAGCACGTTGTTGCGCAGCAAGTCGAGGCTGGTCTGGGAGCCGTTGTAGCTTTGCGGAATCACTTCACCGCCGGCGAAGCCCTCTTCCGTCACTTCGGTCCAGCGAACGCTCGGGCTCCACAGCGACTTGAGGCCGGAACGGTCGACACCGGAGATGTAGAACACCTCGTCGTTGATCTGACGCAGGGTCTCCATGTACTCCTTGGAGAAAATGTCGCCATCGGTGGCTTCCACCGAGATCCGTACGGTGTTGCCCAGGTTCGCCAGATCGTTGCGGTGCTCCATCATCTTCTGGATGAAGGGATGCTCCAGCGGGATCATTTTTTCGAAACTGGTGGACGGGCGAATCAGCGTCGCCTGCCAGAACAGGAAAATACTGACCAGCAGGCAGATCGTGATCACTGCCGGGCGGTTGTTGAAGATCAGGCGCTCGAGGAACGTCGCCTTGTCCTGGTGATGAGTACTTAAAGATGTCATACGCCCGCCTTGTTATTATTTGCTCGACTCATTTGCCCGCTTTTATTTGCCAAGCTCAGTGCCGTTTGGCGAAGTGACGCGAACGCCGCCCTGACCTGCCAGAACCAGATTGCCATTGCCTGTTGCAGTCACTGCCGAGACGGAAATGCGGTCCGGACGGTTGACCACCTTGAAGGTTTCGCCATTGTCGCTGCTGCGAATCACCGAGCCGCCGTTGCCGACGATCACGATGGAACCATCGTCGAGCAGCGTGCCGCCGGACAGCCCGAACTCCAGGTCGCCACGTTCAGCCTTGAGCTCGACTTGCTCCCAGGTGCTGCCGAAATCCGTGGAACGGTAAAGGTTGCCACGCAGTCCGTAGGCCAGCAGCGTATTGGGCTGCGCCGTGCCGATCACGCCGAACAGCGAGCCTTCGTACGGACCTTCGAGTTTCTCCCAGGTCTGGCCCCAGTCCGCGGAACGGAACATGCTGCCCTGCTCGCCGACGATGAACAGCCCGGCGTCCTTCACGGCGGCGATCGCGTTCAGGTGGTACTGGTCTTCGTTGTCCAGGCGGTCGCTGGCGTCTTCCCAATGCTTGCCACCGTCGGTGGTTTCCATCAGCGAGCCGTAGGCGCCCACGGCAAAGCCGCTGTCGACGTCCTTGAACCAGACATCGAGCAGCGGCGATTCGCGTGTCAGATCTTCGAACTGCTTGGTCCAGGTCGCGCCGCCGTCGTCGCTGGCGAGGATCTGCGCGTCATGGCCGACGGCCCAGCCGTGCTTGTCATCGACGAAAAACACCGACGTCAGCAAGGACCGGGTCGGGACCTTGGCCTGGGTCCAGGTAGTGCCCTGGTCATCGGAATACAGGATGTGCCCACGATCCCCGACCGCCACCAGGCGCTTGCCGGCGTGGACGACATCGAGCATCAGGCTTTTGGCAGCCTTGGCGGATTCAATGGAATAAACAACATCGGATGCTGGCGCCGCCGCGGCCAGCGCAGGTGCCGACAGCATGGCAGAGCCCAACAGCGAGAGCGCTGTGGCCAGCAACGCGAATTTGCGTAATGCCGGCGGGCGGCAGATACCCACACCCATGACAGGCTCACTCATAGACCTTCTCCCATTATTATTGTTAGGTCGTTCAACCTTTCTGGGCGCCGCAAGGGTGCGTGCCTGGAGCGGCTGTTTCAGAGCATAGTCCTGAAACCCGCAATCCAGAGCCCCTTCGGAAGCTGGCCTATCCTATCGGTGTTTTTTCATGTCTGACAATCGACGCCACGTTATGTTTTGTTAACCGGGGGTTGGGGGGGTTGTTCTGAATGGTTGGGTATCAGGTGGGGTGATTGCGGTTTTGGTGATTGGTGTTTGGTGTACATATCCGTTGCTGCGGTTACGGCCGCTATTGGTTCCGCCCTTACGGCGGGTCACTTTCGAAAAGCGCGAAAGTAACCAAAGCGCTTTGCCCCTGACGTTCGGTGCCTCGCCAAGGCTCGGCATGCCCTCGCTCCGGTCCTGCTCCGTGGGCCCGCCGCGATCGGCCATCCATGGCCCAGAGTGTGTCAAAACTTCTAAGCAAACCCTTGCTATGATTTCCCAGGATTTCATCGCAAGGGCTGCCCATGAAACGCTTCATTCAAGGTGAACACCGAGGTCAAAGTACCTTGCTCCCCGAGAGCCTGGACGATTACGTCAGCGACACCAATCCGGTGCGTGTTGTCGATGTCTTCGTTGATGAACTTGACCTGATCACCTTGGGTTTTGAAAGCGCTGTCCCCGCTGAAACCGGCCGACCGGCTTACCACCCGGCAGTCATGCTGAAGATCTACATCTACGGCTATCTAAACCGCATCCAGTCGAGCCGACGCCTTGAGCGCGAGGCGCAGCGCAACGTCGAGCTGATGTGGCTTACCGGTCGACTGATGCCGGACTTCAAGACCATCGCCAACTTCCGTAAAGACAACAGCAAGGCCATTCGAGGCGTTTGCCGACAGTTTGTTGTGCTGTGTCAGCAATTGGGGCTTTTCACGGAAAATTTCGTCGCCATAGATGGCAGCAAATTTAAGGCTGTGAACCACCGCGACCGCAACTTCACCAGCGCCAAGCTGAAACGCCGGATGGAAGAAATCGAATCGAGCATTGCCCATTATCTGAAGGCGCTGGATGCAGCTGATCGGGAAGAGACCAAGTCTTCAGGGCCCAAAGGCGGCCTGGAAGAGAAAATCGCCAAACTGAAGGAGCAGATGAAGGCGCTTCAGGCGATTGAAATACAGCTTGAGGAGTCCCCGGACAAACAGGTCTCACTGACCGACCCGGACGCGCGCTCCATGATGACGAGCGGCAAAGGGATCGTGGGTTACAACGTACAGACGGCGGTCGATACCAAGCATCATCTGATCGTCGCGCACGAGGTGACCAATGAGGGTCATGACCGTGATCAGCTCAGCTCGATGGCGCTGCTGGCCCGTGAGGCGATGAAACTCGAATCGTTGTCGGTGGTGGCTGACCGAGGGTATTACAAAAGCGGGGAGATCCTTGCCTGCCACGAGGCAGGGATTAGCGCTTATGTGCCGAAGACGCTGAGCTCGCGCGCCAAATTCGATGGCCGCTTCAACAATGACGAGTTTGTTTACGACGCGGACAAAGATGTGTACGTCTGCCCTGCCAAGGAAGTGCTGATCTGGCGCAATTCTTACGTCGATAAAGGCAAGAAGCTGAACAGTTACTGGAGCTCGAACTGCAGGTCCTGCTCGATAAAGGCGCAATGCACACCGGCCAGGGAGCGAAAGGTTCGTCGCTGGGAACATGAAGCCGTGCTGGAGGAAATGCAGGTCCGTCTGGAGAATGCGCCGCAGATGATGAGCATCCGCAAGCGGACCGTCGAACATCCCTTCGGGACGCTCAAACAATGGATGGGTGCGACACACTTTTTGACCCGGCGGCTTGCCGGGGTGAGCACCGAAATGAGCCTGAATGTGCTCGCCTACAACTTGAAGCGAGTGATGAAAATCCTCGGTGCGCAAAATCTGGTGAAAGCGCTGGCGGCCTGAAAAGGCCCTTGTTTTGCCCCGATTGAAGCGCTGTGACGTGTTGGTAGCGACCCTGAGAACCGGCTGCGGCTACGTGGAACGCTTTAGCTGTGATTAGCAGGCCAAAGCAGCGTCTGCGCTGCGCGCCGACGCTGCTTGAGCCGGTTTTTACACACTCTGGGCCGGCGGCGGCTAACCCGGCATCCATGCCGGGTTGCCCACTGCGCAGAACCTCCTCTCGGCCTCACGAGGGGGCAAGAAGATCAAGATCAAAAGCCAAAGCCAAAGCGAGGCGGCCTACCGGCCGGCCTGATCGCGGGGTTCGTTTATCTGTGATGCACCAGGTCGGCTAGCAGGCCGCCTTCGCAAGCAGGCTCTCTCCCACAGGGAGGCGAGGATATACACGGATTTTGCGCCCGACACTGCTCAACTGTGGGAGCGGGCTTGCTCGCGAAAGCAGTGTGTCAGCCAACAGAGATGTTGAATGCTCAACCGCATTCGCGAGCAAGCCCGCTCCCACAAAAAAGCAAAAGCACAGCAGCACACACCACCGCGTCGCCCCTCACCACTCATCAGGCCGAGCGTTAGCTCGCCTGCAGCTTTTGATCTTGATCCACCCGCCCCCTCGGGAGGCTGAGCGGAGGTGTTCATCCGGGGATGGGCGCGCAGCGCCGTTCGACGCAGTCGAACTCATTGCATGTAGGTCGAAGCGAAGCCGACCGGAGGGCAATGCCCCCGGATGAATGCCGCAGCGAAGGAACCCCGAGCCTTAGCGAGGGGCCGTACGTAAGGGGCGAGACCTTTTGGTTACTTTTGGGGCGTTTGCCAAAAGTGACCCGCTGTAAGAGCGGAACCATAAGCGGCCGTTACCGCAGAAACGGATATGTACTCAATCAACCCATGACCCTGGTCGGCCCGAAGGCCGCCAAGGTCAACAACAAACTCAGGCCAAACTCTTGCTGACCACTTCAAACACATCACTGGACAACTGCCCCGAAGCCCGAATCCGCTCCAGCTCCCCCTTCATCAAAGCCTGACGAGCACTGTCGTACTTGCGCCAGCGAGTCAAAGGCGCCAACTGCCGAGAAGCAATCTGCGGATTGAAGCCATTCAACTCGATCACCAGATCCGCCAGGAAGCGATACCCGGAACCGTCGGCCGCATGGAAGTTGATCAGGTTCTGCCCGGCAAACGCACCGACCAGTGCCCGCACCTTGTTCGGGTTCTTGATGTTGAACGCCGGATGCTGCATCAACGCCTTGGTCCGTGCCAGGCCACCGGGCAACACGCTGCCGGCCTGGACGCTGAACCACTGGTCCATCACCAGCGGGTTGTCCTTGAAGTGCTCGGCGAAGCTGGCCAGCGCCTTGGCCTTCTCGGCTTCGAAGGGTGAGTTGACCAACACGGCAAGTGCGGTCAGGCGCTCGGTCATGTTGTCACACGAATCGAACTGCTCCAGGGTTGCCGCCACAACTTCCGGCTTGCCGCTGAGCATCAGGTACGACAGCGCAATGTTCTGCAACGCGCGGCGAGCGAAGTGCTCGGCTTCGGCCACGTACGGCGTTTGCCTGGACAGTTCGCGATTGCCCTGATAACGCAGCCACAGACCGTCGAACAACGCATCGGCCAATTGCTTGCGGGCAAATTCACGCGCCGTGTGAATCGCTTCGACATCCGCCACTTCGCTGATCTCGGTCAGGTACGCCTCGCTCGGCAGCGAGAGCATTTCTGCGACCATCGCCTGATCCAGCGACTCATCCGAAAGCACCGTGCGCAGCGCCGACACCAGACGCTGATCGAGTACCAGCACTTCACCCTTCTGCTGCTGGCCGATCAACTCTTGCAGCACCTGCACCGACAATTGCTGGCCGGCATCCCAGCGGTTGAAGCCGTCGCTGTCGTGCTGCATCAGGAACATCAGCTGATCACGGTTGTACGGAAAGCTCAGCTTCACCGGTGCCGAGAAGCCGCGCAGCAACGACGGCAACGGTTGTTCGGCGATATCGACGAAGGTGAAAGTCTGCTCGGCTTCGGTCACCGAAATGACCCGCGAGGTGCCTTGCGCGGTGGCTTCACCGGACAGACGCAGGGCAATCGCTGCCCCTTTGGAGTCCAGCAGGCCCAGCTCGACCGGGATCACGAACGGCAGTTTTTGTACCTTGTCCGGGGTTTCCGGGCAGCTCTGGCGGAAGGTCAGGCTGTAGGTTTTCGCCGCCGCATCAAAGGACTCGCTCACCGCCAGACGCGGTGTACCGGCCTGGCTGTACCAGCGTTTGAACTGGGTCAGGTCGACACCATTGGCATCTTCCATGGCCTTGATGAAGTCATCGCAGGTCACGGCCTGGCCGTCGTGGCGTTCGAAGTACAGGTCGCTGCCTTTGCGGAAGCCTACGGCGCCGAGCAGGGTGTGGATCATGCCGACCACTTCCGAGCCCTTTTCGTACACGGTCAGGGTGTAGAAGTTGGAAATCTCGATGAAGCTGTCCGGGCGCACGGCGTGGGCCATGGGGCCCGCGTCTTCGGCGAACTGGTGGGTGCGCAGGTACGCCACGTCCTGGATGCGCTTGACCGTGGCCGAGTTCATGTCCGAGGAGAAACCGGCATCGCGGAACACCGTGAAACCTTCCTTGAGCGACAGCTGGAACCAGTCGCGGCAGGTCACGCGGTTGCCCGACCAGTTGTGGAAGTATTCGTGGGCGACGATCGCCTCGACCCGCTGGTGCGCGGCATCGGTGGCGGTTTCCGCCTTGGCCAGCACGGCGCTGGAGTTGAAGATGTTGAGGCCCTTGTTCTCCATGGCGCCCATGTTGAAGTCATTCACGGCGACGATCATGAAGATGTCCAGATCGTACTCGCGACCGTAGACCTCTTCGTCCCAGCGCATGGATTTCTTCAGGCTGTTCATCGCGTGCTGGCACTTGTCGATGTTTTCCGGCTCGACGTAAATGCGTAGCGCCACGTTGCGCTCGCTCATGGTGGTGAAGCTGTCTTCGACGCACCACAGATCACCGGCCACCAGCGCAAACAGGTAGGCCGGCTTCTTGAACGGGTCCTCCCAGGTCGCCCAGTGCCGGCCTTCTTCACCGGGACCGGAAGCGATCGGGTTGCCGTTGGACAGCAGCACCGGATAGCTGTGTTGTTCGGCGACCACCGTGGTCGTAAACGTGCTCATCACGTCCGGGCGGTCGAGGTAATAGGTGATCTTGCGAAAGCCTTCGGCCTCGCACTGGGTGCAGAACATCGTGCCGGACTTGTACAGGCCTTCCAGCGCGGTGTTGGTTTCCGGGTGGATCCGGACGCTGGTATCGACCGTGAAGGTGGTGCTGGTCGGGTGCAGGGTCAGGTGATTCTCGGTCAGCTGATACTGCGCCTCGGAAAGCTCCTGGTCGGCCAACGTCACCGCCAACAGCTCAAGCTGCTGGCCGTCCAGCACCAGCGGTGGCAGGCCCGGGCCGCGCTCGGGGTTGCGGCGCATCACCAGTTGCGCATGGACCAGGCTGTGGTCCTCGTACAACTCGAAGGTCAGGTGCGTTTCGTCGATCAGGTATTCGGGCGCCTGATAGTCCTTGAGGTAAATCATCTTCGGTTGTTCGGTGCGCATGCTGGAGTCCTTACTGATGCACGGCGAGCTGGTAAGCCGTGTATTTACGAATGTTGATCACGCCGGTGTCGAAGATCAGGTATTGGCCCTTGATCCCCATCAGCGTGCCTTCGGCAATCGGGTTCTTGTCCAGGTTGAAGCTGACGATCTTCGCCGGGTACTGCTCGACCGGGTAGCGGATTTCCAGCGGTTCGACATCGGTCACCGGCTGGATCGCCTGCAAGCCAAATCGCTGCTGCAACCCCAGCAAGCCTTCAGCGCAGCTGTCGAACAGTTGATCGCGGACCTCGGCCAGGTTCACCGCCGCCGCATCGCCCTTGAGTAAAGCACGCCAGTTGGTCTTGTCGGCCACCTGGCTGCGGAACAGGTCTTCGACAAAACCGGACTGCTGGCGGGTCGATACGCGCATGATCGGCAACGCCTGGCTCGCGCCCTGGTCGAGCCAGCGGGTCGGCAGCTGGGTGGCGCGGGTAATCCCGACTTTCACCCCCGACGAATTGGCCAGGTACACCACGTGGTCGGTCATGCAGAACTTCTCGCCCCACTCGGGTTCCCGGCAAGTGCCAGCGTCAAAGTGGCAGCGCTCCGGGCTCATGATGCACACGTCGCACTGGGCCAGTTTGGTCATGCACGGGTAGCAGTAGCCCTGGCTGAAACTGGTCTTGGTCTTGCGTCCGCAATGGATGCAGTGGATCGCCCCCAGGTATTCCAGGCGCACCGTGGTGCCGATCAACGGATTGACCGGGACCTCGGTTTCGCCCAGACGGAAAGCATATTGCACGTTCGGCCCGTCAAGGCGCACCGACATTTTGCTGATTGCACCGCGGCCAATCTCAATCAATGGATGGCATCCGACTTGAACAGGATATTCGGCACTTGAATCGACTTCGAGCTGCATTCCTGCGGGCCCATGTAGCCGGTGCGCTGGTCCTCGGGCAGGTTCTGGATTTCCCAGGCGATCATCGCCTGCAGCGACAGCTCGCGTTGCTCGGCGGTGAGCTTGCCACCGTCGGACCATTTGCCGATTTCCACGGCCAGTTTCAGGTTCTCGTAGATATCGTGGGTGATGTTCTTGATCATTTCGTTAAAAGAGGACATTGGGTCTCCGTCTCTTTATTGCATGTTCTGAATTAGGCGGCCAGTTTACGGCGGTTATACAACCCGCCCAACAAACCGGTGAAGCATCCGATGAGTAACCCGCTGACATGGGCCGCGTTGGCGATTTCGCCGAAGCCGATCATCGACACCAGCCCGGACAGGCACAGCAGCAACCACACCAGCATCATCACCAGCACGCCGCGCGGCAGGCGATAGGCCGGGTTCGGCGCCAGCAGCTGGAAGATCCAGCAATGCCCGAGCAGGCCGTACAGTACGCCGGACAAACCGCCGAACAAGGTCGGGCCGCTGAAGAAATACTGGGCGAAGTTGGACACCAGGCTGAACAGCAAGGTCAGGCCGATCAGGTTGATACTGCCCTGGCGCGATTCGATGCGCCGCCCCAGCTCCCAGTACCACATGCCGTTCATCGCCAGGTGCAGGATGCCGAAGTGGATCAGCATCGGCGTGACCAGGCGCCACCACTGCCCCGCCGCCAGGCTGTCGGCCAGTGGCGTGAAGTGGAGGTACTCGCCGACCACGCGGAATTCGAGGAAGGTCAGCCAGCGCATCGTTTCAAGGTTGTCGCCCAGCATGGTCACCGCGCCGACAATCAGGCTCAGCAGCAGCACCAGCGCGGTGGCCCTGGCGTACTTCAACTGCTCGACGAACCCCGGACGCTTGACGGTCTGTGCCAGCGGAATGTCCAGTTGCTGATCGGGATCGCCCGCCGGAAACCGTTCGTACAGCGCACGCACGTCTTCACTGATGTTCTGTGGCACCCACAACACCTGCTCGCCAGCTTCCTCGCTGACCCGATGGGGCACTTGCATGCGCTTGAGCAGGGTGACGAACCCGCTCAAGTCCACCGCCAAGGGCAGACGCAATACCGCTACAGCACTCATTGCAGCACCTCCGGCCGCTCGACATCGACCCAGACGAATTTTTGCGGATCCAGGCGGGTTTCCTGATCCAGTCGGTAGGCCACCAGTTTGCCGTACAGCACCGCGCTGTAATCCAGACAGGCGAGGTTCGGCCGGATCGGTGCCGGTTTGCCGCTGCGCCAGTAATGGCCGACGAACAACAGCGGCTCATCGATGCCGTAGCGCAGCAAACTGTTCTTTTCGATGGATGTCAGCGGCGTCCGGGCCACGGGTTCCGGCAGTGCATCCGGCTGGAACACGATGTCGCCGTAGGTTTTCGGATCGTCTTCCCAGAACTTGGTCCGGAAGAACGAACGCACCAGGCCATCGCCGCTGGTCATGGTCAGGCCATGGGGCAAGCGCATGTCCGTGCCGCGCAGCAACCGGTCGAATACGGTGCAGGCAAAGGAGCCGGACTCCGCCGAGGCCTGGAGAAAATGCTCATCGACGCAACCGTTGGGGAACAACGCCCGCAGCGGCTCGATCAGCCCGGCGTCCCAGCAGGCGTGGACCACGCGAAAACGCCCGGCATCGACGAACAATGGCAATTTGTAGAACCATTGCTGGAAGTCGTGCCAGTCACCCGGATGGTGTTCGAACTGGGTCAGGGTTTCGTGCAGCAGGCGGGCATGACGCGGCGTGTGCTCGCGCACGAACTGCTTGCCGCTGCCGGGCAGCGCCGGCGTGCTCCAGCCCAGCGCATTGAACTCGTGGTTGCCCATGATGCACAGCGCCTGACCGGCCTCGACCATGTCGTGGACGATATGCAGAGCCTCGCGAATCCGCGGGCCGCGGTCGATGATATCGCCGACGAACACCGCCATGCGCGAGGCATGCCGCCAGACGCCACCCTGTTTGTGATAACCAAGTCGGTCGAGCAAGTGCTCCAGGGTCAGGGCGCAACCGTGCACGTCACCGATCAGGTCGTAGCTACGCGCGGGATCGAGCATCAGTCGCCTCCACCCCCCAACTTGCTGCCCCAGCCGAGCTTGGTCCGGCAGACTTCATAGTAGTTGTGGTCCAGCGGATGGATCAGCCGCAGTTTCTGGGCTTTCTTGCTGACGGTAATGGTGTCGCCCGGCGCGCAGGTAAAGTGGTTCTGCCCGTCGCACGAGACTTGCGGGTAAATCTGCATATCCTTGGACACGACGATTTTCAGCTCACTGTTGCCATCGACCACGATCGGTCTACCCGACAAGGTATGGGGGTACATCGGCACAATCACAATAGCGTCGAGCTTGGGATGCATGATCGGCCCGCCGGCAGACAACGCGTAGGCGGTGGAACCGGTCGGCGTGGCGACGATCAGGCCGTCGGCCTTCTGGCTGCAGACGAACTGGCCGTCGATGTACAGCTCGAACTCGATCATTCGCGTGGATTTGCCAGGGTGCAGCACCACGTCGTTCAGTGCGTCGCCCTGGCCGATGGCTTCGCCGTGGCGACGGACTTCGGCCTGCAACAGGAAGCGGTTTTCCACCAGGTAGTGGCCGTCCAGCACTTCGGCGACCTTGGTTTCCAGCTCATCGGGACGGATGTCGGTGAGGAAACCCAGGCTGCCGCGGTTGATGCCGAGCACCGGAATATTGTGCTTGGCCAATGCCCGGGCGGCGCCGAGCAGGCTGCCGTCACCACCGACCACAATGACCATGTCGCACACTTCGCCGAGCATCTTGCGCGACGAGGTTTGCAAGCCGTGCCCTGGCAGCACTTCGGCGATGGTGTCTTCGAGGATCACGTGCAGGTGACGATCGAGCAGAAACCGTTTCAGTCGGCGGACGGTATCCAGCACCTGGGAACTGCCCAGGCGACCGATGATGCCGATATTGCGAAATTGCTCCATGGGGCTCCTGCGGGGATCTGCGTGGCGGCGAAAACCACGATTATGGGCGAAAGCCGCCCGTAGACAAAATCCTTTCAGCTTCAAGGGTGTGCCCGGGTTTCGGGCTATGCTCGCAAGATGATGCTATTTCCGGATTTACTCCACCTGCCCCATCAGTTACGCCATCCCGAAGTGCGTGACCTGGCGTGGGTCATCCTCGCGCCGCCCATGCTGGACGATACCCCGTGGCCGCAGCGCCACCCGCTGGCCGGCAGCGACTGGGTGCAGGCACCGGATCGGCTGGAGCACTGGCTGCGCCAGCTGGATCGGGACAGTTATGGCTTGCTGCACTGGCTGGCCCAGGCCAGGACCCGGCGCCTGGGCTTGTACTACGAACGCCTCTGGCAATTCGCCGTGCAGCATGCCCCGGGCATTGAACTGATTGCCGCCAACCTGCCGATTCGCCGCGAGGGGCACACCCTGGGTGAACTGGACATGCTGCTGCGCGACCGCGACGGCGTGCATCACCTGGAACTGGCGATCAAGCTCTACCTCGGCCCGCAATCCGGCGACGGACACGACACCGCCCAATGGTTGGGCCCGGGCTGCCACGACCGGCTCGACCGCAAACTGGCGCACTTGAGCCAGCATCAATTGCCGATTTCCGCGCGCCCCGAGAGTCGTGAAGTGCTGGCGGCGCTGGATATTCAAGCCTTCAGCGCGCATTTGTGGCTGGGCGGGTACTTGCTATACCCATGGCCCGGACAGGCCGCCTCGCCGTCGGGGGCCCATCCGCAGCATTTGCGCGGTCGCTGGCTGCACCAGAAGGATTGGCCGGCGTTGTTGGCACAGAGCCCGCCCGGTCGCTGGCAACCCCTGCCCCGCCACGCCTGGCTGGCGCCTGCGCATTATTCGGCGGAGCACACCTGGAACCCCGGACAGATGAAGGTGTGGCTGAATGAACTGGAACCCTTGGCACCGGCGCAGTTGCTGGTGCGCCTGACGGAAAATGCCAGCGGCGACTGGGAAGAAGCCGAACGGCTGTTTCTGGTGGCGGATCTTTGGCCGAATGTGCCGGGACAGGGTTGAGTTTTGTATTGCCTGAGCCGGCCCCTTCGCGAGCAAGCCCGCTCCCACAGGGATCTTCAGCGGATACAAAACTTGCGTATGACTGAGATCCAATGTGGGAGCGAGCTTGCTCGCGATGGGGCCAACCCGGTCTAAACGGACAACCGCGCCGAATTACATCACAAGCGAATCACATGCCCCTCCACGGGTGGGACCTGGCCATGGACCAAGCGGGAAATGACCCTTTGCGCCGCCTCGTAACCCTGACTTTCAATGACTTCCAGCAAAGGCTTTTCGCTCCCGGTCACTCGCTGGAAAAACCGCACCAACCCTTCGCCGATATGCTGGCTGACCCCTTCCGGCCCCCATTCGGCATTGCGCTTGCGGATCTGGATCGGTGCAAAAAAGAACACCGGTTGCGGCCCTTCGATAGCCGTCAGGCGTGGCTCATCGATACTTTGCGCAGAGCCTGCGAAACAACTGTAGAGCAGGTGCCCGGCAAAGTGCTGGTGGACCTGATCGCGTAGATTGAGGTCGCCGGAAAAATCCACGTACAGCGTAGGACGGTCACCGGAGAGGTTGGCCAACTCGGCATAGGGCAGCACGTGTTCGTAACAACCGAGGGTTTCGACAAAGGCTTTGTTGGCGGCGGACGTCAGCGCCACACGCTCCAGTTGCGGATGATTTTCCAGACACACGGCCGTGCCGTAGGCGGTTTTGCTGGAAGCGCTGGAGAACACCAGGCGGGTCGCATCGAAAAACCGGTTGTCCTGCAGGAAGTCCGCCAGCATCGATGAGGTCAGAAACAACGGCTTGAGCAGTATCTGCAGATTTTCGGTTTCAGGCCTGTAGTACATATCCCAACTGCAGCGCGTGTATTGGTTGTACGCCGATGTCAGCCACGACCGGTGTTCGGCCCCATCGTAAAAGCCGCGCTCGGTGACCCGTTCCGGGCGCATCCACAGGTGGCTGGCCAGCGGAAAGTAACCGTAGAAACGTTCGCCCACCTCGATGCCATCCACCTTTGATGCAATGACGTCGGCAAACCCCCAGGCCGGAACGTGGCCCCAATCCGCCAGGCCTGTAGGAAAGAAACCCCAGTAGTTCATTGAATCGCCATAAGCCGCGTACGTAATGTTGTTGGTGGTCAATGCGCAACGATCAATCTTCAAGATCACCTCGCCGGCTGCCGGGATCAGGCTACGTTGCTCCCGCTCTATCCGGCTCTGGTCCAGGGCGTTTTTACGGGTGATCAGCCGTGTTACCGTGGTGAAATCCTGCATGTTCGGTCTCCTGCTGCGACACAGTGGCGGGTCACTCAAGAGTAATCACAGCCGATGAAGAGTGGGTTCGGAAACACCAAGGGCAACTCGCCCACCCTCAATTCCCGCGCCAAGCCGCTGAAACGGCCGAGTCAGGCCCGGGCGATTTTCACCGTCGAGGCGATTTACGAGGCTTTTGTTCGGATTTGGCAGCGTGATGGCTGGTCAGGGCTGACCACCCGGGAAGTGGCATTGGAAGCCGGCGTGGCGATTGGCACGCTGTATGACTATTTCCCGAGCAAGGAAGCCCTGCTGTCGGGTTACATCCGGCATCGCCTGGATGTATTGCTGGCGCAAATGGATCAAGACGTCATCCAGCCAACCGACCTGGACTGGCAAACTCGCATCAAGCGTCTTGTGTGCCTGACCTGCGACCCTGACGATGCCCGACAACCCCTGTTCAACCATGCCGTGTCGCTCATCGAGCATCAGATCGCCGAACCCAAGCATCATCGAAGGGTGTACGAGGAACTGTCACAAAAATGGCGTGAAGCCTTTGCTGCTTGCCGCGATTTGCCGGTGCAGCCATCAGCACCGACTATTGACGCCTGGGTGATCATGGCTTGGGGCGGTCGCCGCTATTGCGTCACGGCGCAACCGGCGGCGGAGCAAACTGCCGCCTGGTTGTTGGAAATGGAAACGATGATTTGTAGCCGGTTATCCAACGCTTCGCAGGACAAAGCGCTGGCCAATGAACATCAAGCTTTCTTGTGCTGTTCGACCCATTGCCCATAGGCATTGATGAATTTTTGCAGGAACGGCTTGACCGACTCGGACAACCTGCCCGCCTCGTCGAACGCCGAACCGGCGTTCCCCAGATAGGCCTCCGGTTGCTGCATCATCGGCACATTCAGAAACACCATGGATTGACGCAGGTTGTGATTGGCACCAAACCCGCCGACGGCCCCCGGCGAAGCACTGATGACGGCGCCGGGCTTGCCATTCCACGAACTCTTGCCATAAGGACGAGAACCGACGTCAATCGCATTTTTCAACGGCGCCGGCACCGATCGGTTGTATTCCGGGGTCACGAACAACACCGCGTCGGATGAGCTCACCTGTTGTCGGAAAGTGCTGTAGGCTGCCGGCGGTGAAGCGCCATCGATGTCTTCGTTATAGAGCGGCAGATCGCCAATTTCGATGATGTTGAGCTTGAGATTGGCCGGCGCCAGCTCTATCAGGGCCCGTGCGACCTTGCGGTTGATCGATTCCTTTCTCAAGCTGCCGACCACGACGGCGATCGTATAGACGTTGCTCATAAGAGTTTCTCGACTGTCCGATAGGAAGAGCTTGTAGTTATAGATGACGATTCAAGCAGCGGGCGACCGAAAACACCGTCCCTGACTATTTTTTTTCCGTAGGAAAACTTACCTCGCCCAAGTACGGTCTACAGTGCCGCAAATTGAGTGATTTATCTCCAGAGGCTCTAAAGATGGCAGCAGTACTCGTCGGTCAGTTCCATGCAAGAGATGCGGAGGGCCGTATTTATTCGGTGCACGAGTTCCAGGACTCCGCCCCGGCGGCAGACGGTTCAGGGCCTGTCACCACCTACAAGCTGGCCATTGGCGACCGAGTCAACAAGGTCGACGACAATGAGTTCATGCTGGTGCAAACCGGCGTGACCATTACCCGCGAACCGCAAACCGCCAGCGTTTCATAACCCGTCGTTATGAGCAGAAGTCATAAGCGCGGACTTGGGGTAGGATTCAGCCACTGACTCCTCCACTTGCTGAACATGGACTTCACGCATGCGCTTACGCCATATCGAAGTGATCCAGGCGCTCTTGCAGACCGGTCACCTGGGCACCGCCGCCGAATGGCTGCAGTTGCCGGTGGCCGAAGTCGAGCGCTTGCTACGCGACGCCGAGGATCAGTTGGGTTTCATGCTGTTCGCCAGCGTTCGCGGACGATTGCAGGCCACCCGCGAAGCGCGGGAATTGCAGGTGGAAATTGCCCGGGTCTACGATGCGCTTGAACCGGTGCAGCGCCTGGCCAACAGCCTCAGGCAATACCTGGCGCCACCGCTGCGCATCATCTGCACCCCGCCTCTGGCCAACCAATTGTTGCCACACAGCATCGCGGCCCTGCGCCGACGCCTGCCCGACGCGCCTTGCACACTGCTGAGCCAGCCGACCCGCGACATCGTCAGAAGCCTGCTGCTGCGTGACAGCGATCTGGGCCTGAGCCTGCATGACCCCGATCACGCCGACCTCGATTGCCAGGTGATTGCCCAGGGCAAACTTCAGTTGCTCGCCCCCCATGGCTGGCTGCAACCGAAACAGAAATACATTTCACTACAGGATCTGGCCGGTCAATCAATGATCGGCCTGGAAGGGCACGACCCGTTGAGCCCGGCGCTGGAAAACAAACTGCACGGTTTGCGCCCTGCCCCGGTGATTCAGACCCGGGTCCAGACGCATCAGATGATGCGCAGCATGGTCGAGGCCGGCGAAGGCCTGGCCATCGTCGACCCCTTCACCGCCCTCGGCGCCAAAGCCTCGGGCCTGGACGCCTGCCCGCTCGCGCCAGCGGTCCCGATCAGCCTCTACGCCCTGACCCTGAAAAACGCCGAACCTTCTCCGGCGGTTCAGGCACTGTTAACCATCGTCACGGAACAAGCCGCGGCGATGCTGACGAGCTGAACGGGTTTTCCAGCGGGTTTTCGAACAATCGGTACCAGAACAGCGCCACTTCGGCGGTATTCGGATCGATGCCGCGATAGCGCAGATGATCGATCCCGCCAATCAAGTAACCGCAGCGTTCATAGAGCCTGCAGGCCCCCAGGTTGTTGTTCTGGGTTTCGAGCATGATGCCCGGGAGCTTTTTCTTGCGGCTCCAGAATTGCGCCACATCCAGCAGGGCCTTGGCCACGCCATGCCGCCGGGCCGGTGCGTGCACCGCCAACTCGTCGATATGGGCAAAGCCGTTCCAGTTGGTGCTGACCACCAGGTGCCCCACGGGCTGGTCATCCAGATACGCCATGAAAATCGCGCTGTCGTCGCCATCGCGAAAGCTGCTGAATTCCTCCGGGTCGATGCCGTAGCACTTGCGATAAGGCGTGATCGGGGTGACCGGCCACTGTGCCACCGGCTTGCCTATTTCGGCCGAACCGTAGGCCGCGACTTCAAAACTGAAATCACTGCCCCAGATATAGGCGGCAAAACCCTCGTCGGCAACCCGTACCGACAACCCTGGGAAAATCGGATTTATAACCGGCTGCATACTGGGAAAGGTCCTCATTCCTTGATGCAATCGACGGTGTAGCACCGCCCACTGCCCTGATCTTCATGTTGCAATCCGTGCACATCAGCAACGAACCCCGGAAAACTGCTATCGAACGTGCGGGCAAATGCCAGGTAATCGATGATCGAGCGGGTCGACTCGGTAAAACGCTCGCCCGGCATGATCAGCGGAATGCCAGGTGGATACGGCACCAGCATCACCGCCGCGATCCGCCCGTCCAGCGCATCGATCGACACGGCCTCGACTTCACCGCGCACCAATTGATCATAGGCGTCCGCCGGCTTCATCGCGACTTCCGGCAATACGGTGTACATGCGCTTGAGGTGCCTGGCGGTGGCGTTGCTGCGATAACAGGCATGTAACTGATCGCACAGATCACGCAGGCCCATGCCCTGATAGCGCGCGACATTCTCTTGTGCCACGCAGGGCAGGCAACTGGCCAGACTGACATTGGCGTCGTAGCTGCGCTTGAACTCCAGCAGTTCGGTGAGCAGCGTGCTCCACTTGCCCTTGGTGATGCCCATGGAGAACAACACCAGGAACGAATACAGCCCGGTCTTCTCGACCACCAGGCCACGCTCCCAAAGGAACTTGCTGACCACCGCCGCCGGAATCCCGCGCGCGCTGAGGGCGCCACCGGCGGTCAATCCCGGCATCACCAGCGTGACCTTGATCGGGTCGAGCAACACATAATCGTCGGTCACGCCGCCAAAGCCGTGCCAGTCGGCATCGGGCTGCAGCAACCAGTCCTCGGTGACGACCCGGTCGATGCCTTGCGCCGACGGCGGCTGCCAGATCGAAAACCACCAGTCATCCGCGGCAATGTGCTGGCGCAAATTGGCCAGTGCCCGGCGAAAACTCAGGGCTTCGTCGAACATTTCCTGCAACAACGAACGCCCGGCCGGCCCTTCCATCATCGCCGAAGCCACATCCAGCGAGGCGATGATGCCGTACTGCGGCGAGGTCGAGATGTGCATCATGAACGCTTCGTTGAAGCGATCCCGATCCAGTTGCCGCGCACCGCCATCGCGCACGTGAATCATCGACGCCTGACTGAAGGCCGCCAGCAACTTGTGGGTCGAATGGGTGGTGAACACCAACGGGCTGTCTTCATCACGGGACGTGCCCATGCCGTAGCGCCCGGCAAAAAATTCATGAAACGCCGCATAGGCGTACCAGGCCTCGTCGAAGTGCAGTACCTCAACGCTATTGCCCAGTTGCTGCCTGATCAGCTCGGCGTTGTAGCAGAGGCCGTCATAGGTCGAATTGGTCACCACCGCGAGCTTGACCTTCGGCGAACGACCCTTGGTCAGCGGACTGGCGTCGATCTTGGCCTGGATCGATTCGCGGCTGAACTCACTCAGGGGAATCGGGCCGATGATCCCCAGTTCATTACGTTCCGGACACAGGTACAGCGGGATCGCGCCGGTCATGATGATCGAGTGCAGCACCGACTTGTGGCAATTGCGATCCACCAGCACCAGGTCATCGCGGGCGACCACCGAGTGCCAGACAATCTTGTTGGCCGTGGAGGTGCCATTGATCACGAAAAAGGTGTGATCGGCGCCGAAATTGCGTGCCGCGCGGGCCTCCGCTTCAGCCAGGGGACCAGTGTGATCGAGCAAGGAGCCGAGCTCCGGCACCGACACCGAAAGGTCCGAGCGCAGGGTGTTTTCCCCGAAAAACTGGTGAAACGCCTGCCCGACCGGACTTTTGTGATACGCCACGCCACCGCCGTGACCGGGGGTGTGCCAGGAGTAGTTGGAGTCCGCCGTGTGTTGCACCAACGCCTTGAAAAATGGTGGCAGCAGACCATCGAGGTATTTGCGCGCGGCGCGGGCCACCTGCCGGGCGAGAAAGGGCACGGTGTCCTCGAACAGGTAAAGAATGCCGCGCAACTGGTTGAGTTCGGCCATGGCGTCGGCGGGCGCGTTTTCCAGGGTCACTTTTTCGCCCAGGGCGAAGATCGGCAGATCCGGCGCACGCACCCGCGCCAGTCCGATCAGTTCGGCCATATTTTGTAACAGATGGGAGTGGGTACTGGCGTCTTCAGAGGCGATCAACATGCAGGACAGGCCATGGTAAGTCGATGCCACCAGACGTCCTTCGGTGTAGTCCACCGCCGAAACGACGCTGAACCCTTCCTGCTCCAGTTCCCGGGCAATCCCCCGCACGCGGTCACCGGCGACGCTGTCGGCCTTGATGTCGCGATGGACAATCAGGACCGGGAATTTCAAGTCTTTATACATGAGGCTCAGTGTCCTGAGGCGGCAGACCAGAGCCTGCCAATCACCTCAGGGTAGAGTGTTGCAGGGGATGTGGCGAGTGCGATGCCCTGAAATGGGTCACAAGGTGTCCCTTTTTTTGAAAGGGTCAAGCCTGCGCTTCAGCCTCAGCCAACTGCACCCACAACGCCGGGGCACCCGCGGATTTGCCGATGATTTCCAGGCGCGCCGCGTGGCGGGCCAGGTCGTCTTCGCTGGCGCGGATGATGCGCGTTGGCTGGCGGTCCGCCGGCAAACGACGAATCTCGGTGGCCGAGTTGTCCGCCCCTTCACCCGAGCCATTGCCATCGGAGGCGTTGCCGGCCAGGGACAGACTGGTCTGCCCCCCGGTCATGGTCAGGTAGACGTCGGCGAGAATCTCGGAGTCGAGCAAGGCGCCGTGCAGTTCACGGCCGGAGTTGTCGACGCCATAGCGTTTGCACAGGGCGTCGAGGCTGTTGCGCTGCCCCGGGTGACGTTCCCGGGCCATCATCAGGGTGTCGAGGATCGAGCAGTGCTGCGTGATGTCCGCGCGGTCCTGCTGGCCCATCAGGGCGAATTCGTTGTTGATGAAGCCAACGTCGAACGCCGCGTTATGGATGATCAGCTGCGCGCCCTTGATGAACTCGAAGAACTCTTCGGCCACCTCGGCAAAACGCGGCTTGCCCACGAGGAATTCGTTGGTGATGCCGTGGACGCCAATCGCGCCCTCGTCACTTTCGCGATCCGGTTGCAGGTACACGTGAAAGTGCCGGCCCGTCAGGCGTCGGCCGATCAACTCGACACAACCGATTTCGATAATCCGGTGGCCGTCGGTCACCGGCATGCCGGTGGTTTCGGTGTCGAGTACAACGGATCTGGTGGCCATCAGTGCTCAGCTCTCAATCGGTCAATCGTGCAAAAGCGGCGATGTTAACACGCTCGCCGGGGTCTTTCAGATACACCGAGTCGCCGCCTTCGCGAGCAAGCCCGCTCCCACAGGGGATCGAGGTTTGCACACAACTTTAGGCTCATCGAGATCCAGTGTGGGAGCGGGCTTGCTCGCGAAGGCCACGACTCGGTCCAGCGGTCGAACCCGAATCAGCCCTGCTTGTACCCGCGCACTTCATCCACGCCACGGTTGGCCAACTGGTCGGCCCGTTCGTTGCCGTGATGGCCAATGTGCCCGCGCACCCATTTCCAGGTGACCTTGTGGCGGTTGACCTGCTCGTCGAGCAACTTCCACAGGTCAGCGTTTTTCACCGGCTCCTTCGCCGCGGTTTTCCAGCCGCGCTTCTTCCAGTTGTCCATCCACTCGTTGATGCCTTTCATCACGTACTGGGAGTCGGTCACCAGCAGCACCTCGCAAGGACGCTTGAGTTCTTCCAGGCCACGGATCGCGCCCATCAGTTCCATGCGGTTGTTGGTGGTATTGGCTTCGCCGCCCCACAACTCCTTTTCGACGCCCTTGCACACCAGCAGTGCGCCCCAGCCGCCAGGGCCGGGGTTGCCTTTGCAGGCGCCGTCGGTGAACAGTTCTACGCTATCGCTCATGCCAATCTATCCAGAAAATGCGCTGGCCCGCCGATCGCTGACCGACGACGCCCGAAGCCGGGACAGGCCCGGCCGCAAATGAAAAGTGTGTATTACGGTTCGATGTTGCGCCGGTTGACCTTGGCCATCGGCAACGGGATCAGCTTGCCCATTGGTTCGCGCCGCTCCTGACGGACCGGTCGCAGGCCCACCACGATCTTGCGCGCCACCAATAAATAGAAGCCGCCGCCCGACAATTGCCAGTCACCGGCCTTGCGCTCCCAACCGGCCAGGCGGCTCTGCCACGCCGGTGACGCAAGCGGCGGACGATAGCACCCGAAGCGGCGTTTCTCCAGCGCGAAGCCCAGCAGGTTCAGCCAGTCCGCGACCCGCGACGGCGAAATGCAGCGCGCCTTGCGCAGCGCATCCTGGGCAAACACATGCCGCAGGCCCCAACTGCTCCAGGGGTTGATGCCGATGATCAGCAAATGCCCGCCGGGGCGTACGCTGCTGGCCGCCTCGCGAAGCAGACCGTGGGGCGACAGGCAGAAATCCAGGCCATGCTGCAGCACCACCACATCGGCGGCATGCTCGCTCAGCGGCCAGGCCTGTTCCTCGCATACGATCTCGACCCCCGGCAACGGCGCGCCAAGACGCACATTGCGCTGCACCTGCGGGGCCGACGGCGGGGTCTGGGCCGAGGGACCGTAATGCACCAGATAGCCACCAAAGAACCGCCCGAGCTCGTCTTCGAGCATGCGCCGCTCTTCGTCCAGCAGAAATTGCCCGAGGGGACCGGCCAGCCACTCGCGGGCGGCGCTGATCAACGCCAGCCAGTCAGGATCGGCTTGTGCGAACGCTTTATCAGTCATTGCATTCTCCAACGCGCCAGGAAGTTCTAAGATGCGCCAATGTTTTCCGCTTGGCGAATCCGACGATGATACAGATCACAGCCCTGCCCGCCTTCACCGACAACTACATCTGGTTGTTACAAGACCACGGCAGCAAGCGCTGCGCGGTCGTCGACCCGGGTGATGCCGCCCCCGTGCAAGCCTGGCTCGCGGCCAATCCGGGCTGGGTACTGAGTGATATTTTGATCACTCATCACCATCATGACCACGTCGGCGGCGTCGAACAGCTGAAAAAAGCGACGGACGCGAAAGTCTATGGTCCGGCCAGCGAAACGATCCCGGCGCGGGACGTTGCGCTCAAGGACAACGACAAGGTCAGCGTGCTCGGCCGGGACTTCGACGTCCTCGCGGTCCCTGGCCACACCTTGGGGCACATCGCCTATTACCATCACGGCTTGCTGTTCTGCGGCGACACACTGTTTGCCGCCGGCTGCGGACGCCTGTTCGAAGGCACGCCACAGCAAATGTACAGCTCGCTGACACGCCTCGCCGGGTTGCCGGAAGACACGCTGGTGTACTGCACTCACGAATACACCCTCAGCAACCTGAAGTTTGCCGCGGCCGTCGAACCGAACAACCCGGACACCGCCGAGCGCCTGGCCAAAGTCACCCGCCAACGGGAATCCGGGATCATGACGCTGCCCTCGACACTGGCGCTGGAAAAGCTCACAAACCCGTTTTTGCGCTCCGGTGAAACATCCGTTAAAGAAAAAGCGGACGAACGGACCGGCACCGATAACTCGGCGCCCGATATGGTTTTTGCTGCGCTTCGAGCGTGGAAAGACAGGTTCTAAAGCGGCTTCTCAAGATTGCAACAATTCTGAAAGGTTGACCGCGCAGGGTGCGCTTTCTAGAATCGCCCGACATTTTTGCCCGGAACTTACTTCCAGCCAATGTCGTCACCTATTCGCAAAGCCATCAGTTCAGACGCATTGACCCGCTTGGCTCAAGCCATTGCGGTGGCTGTGTCCGCCACCCTGGCGGGCTGTTCCAGCCATGCGCCGCAGACCGATGCGGCGCACACGCAGAACATTGCCGCGCGCGCCAAGCAGAAGCCGATCTGGCTCAGCGAAAAACCCAGCCCGCAAATTCCCCAGGACGTCTGGGAGCGCATGCGCCAGGGCTTCCAGTTGCAGGACGGGCTGGGCGTCAACCCGCGCATCGAGCAACAGCGCCTGTGGTTCGCCAGCAATCCAACTTTCCTCGAAAACGCCGGCGAGCGTGGCAGCCTCTACATTCACTACATCGTCGAGCGCCTTGAAGAACGCAACATGCCGCTGGAACTGGCGCTGCTGCCAGTGATTGAAAGTGCCTACAACCCGATGGCCTATTCCCGGGCCAACGCGGTGGGTCTTTGGCAGTTCATCCCGTCCACCGGGCGTTACTTCAACCTGCGTCAAACCCGTTTCTATGATGGCCGCCGCGATATCACCGCGTCGACCACCGCCGCGCTGGATTACCTGACCCGCCTGCACGACATGTTCAACGGAGACTGGATGCTGGCCCTGGCGGCCTACAACGCCGGCGAAGGCACCGTCAGCCGGGCCATCGAGCGCAACGAACGCCTCGGCCTGCCAACCGACTACTGGAACCTGCCGCTGCCCTCCGAAACCCAGGCCTACGTGCCGAAGTTGCTGGCACTGTCGCAAGTGGTGATGGCGCCGGAAGCCTATGGCGTGAACCTCAACCCGATCGCCAACGAACCCTACTTCCAGGTCGTCGAAATCAACCAGCGCATGGACCTGTCCAAGGTTGCTGAAGTCGCCAACATCGACGAAGACGAACTGTTCCAGCTCAACCCGGCCTTCAAGCAGCGCACCACCACCCTTGATGGCCCGCAACATCTGCTGGTGCCGACTTCCAAGGCACAACTGCTGACCAGCAGCCTGCAGACCATGCGTCCTGAAGAACTGATCAGCAAGAAATCGCTCAAGCCGGTCTTCGAAGGTGCCGACGACACCCAGGTCGCCAGCGTCAAGCGTTCCTACCGGGTCAAGCGGGGAGACAACCTCGGCTCCATCGCCAAGGCCAACAACGTCGACGTGAAGGACCTGCAACGCTGGAACAAACTGAGCGGCAAGAACCTCAAGCCCGGCCAGACCCTGGTCATGCAGGACACCAGCAAACGCAGCTCCGGGCGCGTCAACACCGTGATTGCAGCCAATACCAAGAAGCAGCAGACCACGTACAAGGTCCAGCAAGGCGACTCGCTGTACATCGTGGCCAAGCGCTTCAACGTAGAGATGCAGCATCTCAAGCGCTGGAACCCGCGTGTTGGTCAGGCGCTGAAGCCTGGTCAGATGTTGACGGTGGCCAATCCGCACTAAAACTGTAGGAGCAGCCGGTCGACGCTCGATTGCTCGCGAAAGTCGCCAACGATAACGCGGGCATTCTGGATAAATGCCGCGCCCTCAGGTTCTTCGCGAGCAAGCTCGCTCCTACAGGATTGCAACCGCTCAAATCCCCCGTCTTTTTCCTGTCCATACAAGCTGTTACTGTACGGTCCACAAAGCACAAGCCGCCTGGATCGGATCCCCTATTTGAAGCGTCCCCTGCCCCTGCTCCTGATCAGCCTGGCCTTGAGCTCCACCGCAAGCGCGACGATCAGCGAAAGCCATGGTTATGCGCAGTTCGGCACGCTCAAGTACCCGGCCCGATTTACCCACTTCGACTGGGTCAACCCGCAAGCGCCCAAGGGCGGTACGTTGCGGGTCATGGCGTTTGGCACGTTCGACACGCTCAACCCGTACACCTTCAAGGGCACGAGCCCGGTCACCACGCCGAGTTTCCTGCAATACGGCATCAACGAGCTCAACGAGCCGCTGATGGTCGGTACCGGGCAATACGCGCCTTCGGGTGACGAGCCCGCGTCCAGCTATGGCCTGATCGCCCAGTCGGTGGAGTACAACGAGAACCGCAGCTGGGTGGTGTTCAACCTGCGTCCCGAAGCACGCTTCCATGACGGCACGCCGATCACCGCCTACGACGTCGCGTTCTCCTATCGCGTGCTGCTCAAGGAAGGCCATCCGCTGTACCGCACCAGCCTTCAGGAAGTGCAGCGAGTCGACATCCTCAACCCGCAGCGGATTCGCTTCGTGTTCAAGCGTGCCGGCAATCCGCTGCTGATCCTGCGCCTGGGTGAAATGCCGGTGCAGGCGCAGCACTACTGGAAAGGCCGCGACTTCAAGGCCACCACTTTCGAACCGCCGCTGGGCAGCGGGCCGTACCGCGTCACCTCGGTCACGCCAGGACGGCAAATTGTCTTTGAGCGGGTCAAGGACTACTGGGGCAAGGACCTGCCGGTCAATCGCGGCAAGTACAACTTCGACCGCATGGAGGTCGAGTTCTACCGCGACAGCGACGTAGCTTTCGAGGCGTTCAAGGCCGGTGAATTCGATATCTATATCGAGCATCAGGCGAAGAACTGGGACAGCGGCTACAACTTCCCCGCCATACGCCGCGGTGACGTGATCAAGGCACAGATTCCCCATCAGATCCCGACCCAGACCCAGGGCCTGTTCATGAACAGCCGCCGTCCGGCTTTCTCGGACGCCAGGGTCCGTGAAGCGCTGGGGCTGATGTTCAACTTCGAGTGGACCAACCGTACGCTGTTCGGCGGCGCCTACCAACGCGCCATGAGCTACTACCCCAACAGCGAGTTCTCGGCCAGCGGTTTGCCGGTCGGGCATGAATGGCTGTTGCTCAAGCCCTATCGCGAGCAACTGCCGGCCAGGCTCTTTACCGAACCGTTCAGCCTGCCGCAGACCGACGGCAGTGGCATCCCCCGGGAGACGCTGCGCAAAGCCCTCGGCCTGCTCGCCGAAGCCGGCTGGAAGCTCAATGGCCAGCGCCTGCAAAACGCCGCCGGGCAGCCGTTGCGCCTGGAGCTGCTACTGGTCAACCCGAACCTGGAACGCATCCTCCAGCCTTACGTCGAGAACCTCGCCAGTATCGGCATCGACGCACGGCTGCGCACGGTCGATCGCGCGCAATACAAGCAGCGCCTCGACCAGTTCGATTTCGACATGATTCTGATGACCCTCAACCAGACGCTCAGCCCGGGCCTGGAACAATGGCAGTACTTTCACTCCAGCCAGGCCGCGGTCAAGGGCAGCAAGAACTTCGCCGGCATAACCAACCCGGTGGTCGACCACTTGCTCGAGCAGTTGCTGGCCGCCCAGACCCGCGATGAACAAGTCGCCGCCGGCAAGGCCCTCGACCGCGTGCTGCTGTGGCAGCACTACATCGTTCCCAACTGGTACCTCAATTATCACCGTCTGGCGTACCGCAACCGGCTCGCCTTCGTCACCACGCCGCCCTACACTCTGGGCCTGAACGCGTGGTGGCTGAAATCTTCGGAGAAAGATCAATGAAACCCATCCGTGCCCTGCTCCTGCAGGCCAGCGGTCTGCTGTTCGCCGGGCTGGCCAGCGCCGCCCCGCAACATGCCGTGACCCTGTATAACGAACCGCCGAAATACCCGGCCGATTTCAAACACTTCGACTACGTCAATCCGGACGCACCCAAGGGCGGAATCTTCCGTCAGGCCGGTTTCGGCGGCTTCGATAGCCTCAATCCGTTCATCAGCAAAGGCGTGCCGGCGGACGATATCGGCATGATCTACGACACCTTGGCCAAGCAAGGGCTGGACGAGCCATTCACCGAGTACGGCTTGATCGCCCGGTTGATCGAGAAAGCCCCGGACAACGCCTGGGTGCGTTTCTACCTGCGCCCCGAAGCACGCTTCCATGACGGCCATCCGGTACGCGCCGAGGATGTGGTGTTCAGCTTCCAGATGCTGACCAAGGACGGCGCACCGATGTACCGCGGCTACTACAGCGACGTGGCGGAAGTGATCGCCGAAGACCCGCTGACCGTGCTGTTCAAGTTCAAGCACACCAACAACCGCGAGCTGCCGCTGATCCTTGGCCAGTTGCCGGTGCTGCCCAAACATTGGTGGGCCGACCGCGACTTCAACAAGGGCAACCTGGAGATCCCGCTGGGCAGCGGCCCGTACAAGGTCAGCGAAGTGAAGGCCGGACGCTCGGTGCGTTATGAGCGGGTCAAGGATTACTGGGGCAAGGACCTGCCGGTCAATCGCGGTTTCTACAACTTCGACGTGATGACCACCGATTACTACCGCGACAACACTGTGGCCCTGGAAGCGCTCAAGGCCGGGCAGTTCGACTACTGGCTGGAAATGACCGCGAAAAACTGGGCCAATGCCTACAACACTCCGGCAGTCACCGAAGGTCGACTGGTCAAGGAACAGATTCCCAACGGCAATCCGACCGGCATGCAAGGGTTCGTGTTCAATATGCGCCGCCCGGTGTTCCAGGATGTGCGTGTGCGCCAGGCCTTGTCGCTGTTGCTGGATTTCGAATGGACCAACAAGCAACTGTTCAACGGCGCCTACGCGCGTACCCGCAGTTACTTCGAAAACTCGGAAATGGCCGCCACCAGCCTGCCTGACGCCGATCAGATCGCGATCCTCGAGCCGTTCCGCGGCAAGCTGCCACCGCAGGTGTTCAGCGAAGCCTTCCAGAACCCGACCACCGACGGCAGCGGCATGATCCGCGCCCAGCAACGACAAGCCTATCAACTGCTGCAGGAGGCCGGCTGGCGCATCGTCGATGACAAAATGGTCGATACCACCGGCAAACCGGTGGTCATCGAATTCCTGTTGGCCCAGACCGAGTTCGAACGGGTGCTGCTGCCGTTCAAGCGCAACCTGAGCGACCTGGGTATCGATCTGGTGATCCGCCGGGTCGACGTCTCGCAATACATCAACCGCGTGCGTTCCCGGGACTTCGACATGATCGTCGGCAGCTTCCCGCAATCCAACTCGCCGGGTAACGAACAGCGAGAATTCTGGATGTCGGACGCCGCCGACAAGCCCGGCAGCCGCAACTCCATGGGCCTGAAGGATCCGGTGGTCGACCAACTGGTCGAGCAACTGATCAACGCCGATTCGCGCAACAGCCTGGTGGCCCACGCCCGGGCGCTGGACCGCGTTCTGCAATGGGGCTATTACGTAATACCCAACTGGCACATCAAGACCTGGCGCGTGGCGTACTGGAACCACATCGGCCATCCAAAGGTCTCGCCCAAATACGACATCGGCACGGCCACCTGGTGGGTCAAGCCCGACATCAAGCCGGCGATAGAAGTCGAAACCACACTGCAGGCCGCTCCTGCGGGCACGGAGTAATCAGATGCTGGCGTATATTTTTCGGCGACTGTTGCTGATCATTCCGACCCTGTTCGGCATCCTGCTGATCAACTTCGTGATCATCCAGGCCGCTCCGGGCGGGCCGGTGGAACAGATGATCGCCAAGCTCGAAGGCTTCGAAGGCGCCACCAGCCGCATCGCCGGCGGTGGTGCCGAAGTCTCGGTGGCAGGCTCGGCCTATCGCGGCGCCCAGGGCCTGGACCCGGCGCTGATCAAGGAAATCGAGCACATGTACGGCTTCGACAAGTCGGCTCCGGAACGCCTGTGGATCATGGTCAAGAACTATGCGTCCCTGGACTTCGGCGACAGCTTCTTCCGCGACGCCAAGGTCATCGACCTGATCAAGGAAAAGATGCCGGTGTCGATCTCCCTCGGGCTGTGGAGCACGCTGATCATGTACCTGGTGTCGATCCCGCTGGGGATCGCCAAGGCCAAGCGGCACGGCAGCCACTTCGACGTCTGGACCAGTTCGGCGATCATCGTCGGCTACGCGATCCCGGCGTTCCTGTTCGCCATCCTGTTGATCGTGGTGTTCGCCGGCGGCAGTTACCTGGACTGGTTCCCCTTGCGCGGGCTGACCTCGAACAACTTCGATGAACTGAGCATGGGCGGCAAGATCCTCGACTACTTCTGGCACCTGGCGCTGCCGGTGACCGCACTGGTCATCGGCAACTTCGCGACCATGACCCTGCTGACCAAAAACAGCTTCCTCGACGAGATCAACAAGCAGTACGTGATCACCGCCAGGGCCAAAGGCCTGACCAACCACCGCGTGCTGTACGGCCACGTGTTCCGCAACGCCATGCTGCTGGTGATCGCCGGTTTCCCCTCGGCCCTCATCGGCATTTTCTTCACCGGCTCGTTGCTGGTGGAGGTGATCTTCTCCCTCGACGGCCTCGGCCTGATGAGTTTCGAGGCAGCGATCAACCGCGATTACCCGGTGGTGTTCGGCACGCTGTTCATCTTCACCCTGCTCGGACTGGTGGTGAAACTGATCGGCGACCTCACCTACACCTTTGTCGATCCGCGCATCGACTTCGAAAGCCGGGAGCATTGAGATGAACCTGTCCCCTCTCAATCGCCGACGCTTCGAACTGTTCAAGGCCAACAAGCGTGGCTGGTGGTCGCTGTGGCTGTTCCTGATCCTGTTCGGTGCCAGCCTGGGCGCCGAGTTGATTGCCAACGACAAGCCGCTGGCGGTGCATTACGACAACAACTGGTACTTCCCGGCGCTCAAGCGCTACCCGGAAACCACCTTCGGTGGCGAATTTCCCCTGGAGGCGAACTACAAGAGCCCGTACATCCGCGAACTGCTCAAGGCCAAGGACGCCTGGGTGCTGTGGGCGCCGATTCCCTATGGCTACCAGAGCATCAACTACGACCTGAAAGTCCCGGCGCCGGCACCGCCATCGACGGATAACCTGCTGGGCACCGACGATCAGGGCCGTGATGTGCTGGCCCGGGTGATCTACGGCTTCCGCATTTCGGTACTGTTCGCCCTGACCCTGACCGTACTGAGCTCGATCATCGGCGTGATCGCCGGGGCCTTGCAGGGTTTCTACGGCGGCTGGGTGGACCTGGCCGGGCAGCGATTCCTGGAGATCTGGTCCGGGCTGCCGGTGCTGTACCTGCTGATCATCCTTGCCAGTTTCGTGCAGCCCAACTTCTGGTGGTTATTGGGGATCATGCTGCTGTTCTCGTGGATGAGCCTGGTGGACGTGGTACGCGCCGAATTCCTGCGCGGGCGCAACCTGGAATACGTACGCGCCGCCCGCGCCCTGGGCATGCAGAACGGTGCGATCATGTTCCGCCATATTTTGCCGAACGCGATGGTCTCGACCATGACCTTCATGCCGTTCATCCTCACCGGCGCCATCGGTACGCTGACCGCCCTGGACTTCCTCGGTTTCGGCCTGCCGGCGGGCAGTCCCTCCCTGGGTGAATTGGTGGCTCAGGGCAAATCCAACCTGCAGGCGCCGTGGCTGGGCATCAGCGCCTTTGCGGTGCTGGCCTTGATGCTGAGTCTGCTGGTGTTCATCGGCGAGTCCGCTCGCGATGCCTTCGACCCGAGGAAGTGAAATGAATCAGCACAATCTGATCGAAGTGCGCGACCTGTCCGTCGATTTCGTCGTCGGCAATCGCTGCCAGCGGGCGGTCGAAGGCGTCAGCTTCGACATCAAGCGCGGTGAAACCCTGGCGTTGGTCGGCGAGAGCGGTTCCGGTAAATCGGTCACCGCACACTCGATCCTGCGCCTGCTGCCCTACCCGCTCGCGCGGCATCCGTCCGGCACCATCGAATATTCCGGGCAGAACCTGCTGGACCTGAAAGAAAAAACCATCCGCCACATTCGCGGCAACCGGATTGCGATGATCTTCCAGGAGCCGATGACCTCGCTCAATCCCCTGCACTCGATCGAAAAGCAGATCAACGAGGTGCTGGGCATCCACAAGGGCCTGTCCGGCAAGGTCGCGACCAAGCGCACCCTGGAACTGCTGGAGATGGTTGGCATCCCCGAGCCGCACAAGCGCCTCAAGGCCCTGCCCCACGAACTGTCCGGCGGCCAGCGCCAGCGGGTAATGATCGCCATGGCCCTGGCCAACGAGCCGGAACTGCTGATCGCCGACGAGCCAACCACCGCGCTGGACGTGACCGTCCAGCTGAAAATCCTCGAATTGCTCAAGGAACTACAGGCTCGTTTGGGCATGGCGCTGCTGCTGATCAGCCACGATTTGAACCTTGTACGAAGAATTGCGCATCGCGTATGTGTCATGCAGCAAGGTTGCATCGTCGAACAGGCATCGTGCGAAGAACTGTTCCGCGCGCCGCAGCATCCGTACACTCGGGAACTGCTGGCAGCGGAGCCCGGCGGCAAGCCTGCAAGCAACGTGATCGGCCCGCCAATGCTGGCGGTCGAGGACCTGAAAGTCTGGTTTCCGATCAAGAAAGGCCTGCTCAAGCGCACGGTGGATTACGTCAAGGCGGTCGACGGCATCAATTTCAGCCTGCCCCAGGGCCAGACCCTGGGGATCGTGGGTGAAAGCGGTTCCGGCAAATCGACCCTGGGTCTGGCGATTTTGCGGTTGATCGCCAGCAAAGGCGCCATCCGTTTTGAAGGCCAGCAGCTAGACTGCCTGACGCAGCAACAGGTCCGGCCGCTGCGGCGGGAGATGCAAGTGGTGTTCCAGGACCCGTTCGGCAGTCTGAGCCCGCGGATGTGCGTGAGCCAGATCGTTGGCGAAGGCCTGCGGATCCACAAGATGGGCACCGCGGCGGAACAGGAACAAGCGATCATTGCGGTACTCAAGGAGGTAGGTCTGGATCCGGAAACCCGGCACCGCTACCCCCACGAATTTTCCGGTGGGCAACGGCAGAGAATCGCCATTGCCCGGGCATTGGTGTTAAAACCGGCGTTGATTTTGCTGGACGAGCCGACTTCGGCCCTCGACCGCACGGTACAACGCCAGGTAGTGGAGCTTTTGCGTTCACTGCAAAGCAAGTACAACCTGACGTATCTGTTTATCAGCCATGACCTGGCTGTGGTGAAAGCGCTGAGCCACCAGCTGATGGTGGTCAAGCATGGCCAAGTGGTCGAACAGGGAGACGCGCAAAGCATTTTTGCCGCCCCCCAACATCCGTATACACAGCAGTTGCTGGAAGCCGCTTTTTTGGCTCCGGCCACTGCGCAATAACCTGAAAGAGGAGCAACACATGGGTTTTCTCGCCGGTAAGCGCGTACTGATCGTCGGTGTCGCCAGCAAGCTGTCCATCGCATCCGGCATCGCTGCCGCCATGCATCGCGAGGGCGCTGAGCTTGCCTTCACTTATCAGAACGACAAACTCAAGGGTCGTGTCGAAGAGTTCGCACAAGGCTGGGGTTCGAGCCCTGAGCTGTGCTTCCCGTGCGACGTGGCCAGCGATGAAGAAATCGCCAAGGTCTTCGAAGCGCTGAGCAAGAAGTGGGACGGCCTGGACTGCATCGTGCACTCCGTCGGCTTCGCCCCGGGCGACCAACTGGACGGCGACTTCACCGAAGCCACCACCCGTGAAGGTTTCCGCATCTCCCACGACATCAGCGCCTACAGCTTCGTGGCCCTGGCCAAGGCCGGCCGCGAAATGATGAAAGGCCGCAACGGCAGCCTGCTGACCCTGTCGTACCTGGGCGCCGAGCGCACCATGCCGAACTACAACGTGATGGGCATGGCCAAGGCTTCCCTGGAAGCCGGCGTACGTTACCTGGCCGGCTCCCTGGGCCCGGACGGTACTCGCGTCAACTGCGTATCGGCTGGCCCGATCCGCACCCTCGCTGCTTCCGGCATCAAGAACTTCCGCAAGATGCTGGCCGCCAACGAAGCGCAAACCCCACTGCGCCGCAACGTCACCATCGAAGAAGTCGGCAACGCCGGCGCCTTCCTGTGCTCGGACCTGGCGTCCGGCATCAGCGGTGAAATCATGTACGTGGACGGTGGTTTCAACACCACGGCCATGGGCAGCATCGAAGAGTAATCTTCGGTCAGCCAATAAAAAACCCGCCTCTTTTGGCGGGTTTTTTAGGCCTGCGATTTCACGGACAAACACAACCCCCCTGTGGGAGCGGGCTTGCTCGCGAAAGCGGTTTGTCATTCAAAAGTGATGTCGACTGACACTACGCTTTCGCGAGCAAGCCCGCTCCCACAGGGTTAGTGTTGTGTCAAGCATTGTGCAAACAACTGCTGAATCGGCTGCATCCGCTGGCTATAGCGCTGCAACAGCACGATCTCCCGATAGAAGGTCAATTCGCCCAGCGGCACGATCCGCACCCCGGCCCCATGCTCAAGCCATAACCCGGCCTCCGGCAGCAGGGAAACCCCCAGGCCGCACTCGACCATTTTGACGATAGCCTCCAGTTCATCCAGCTCCAGCGCCACGCGCACCTCGATCTGCCGTTCACGCAGAAACCGCGTCACCAGTCGCCCGCCGAATGAATTGCGGTCGTAGCGCACATGAGGGTGCTCGGCGAGCAGTTGTATCGGATCATCGCCGTCCAGGTCCGCGGGTACGATCAGCACGAACGGTTCCCGGCGAATCACCTGCGCGAACAACTCCTTGGGCAAGTCAAAAGGCGGCTTGATCAGGATCGCCAGGTCCACTTCTCCCGTGTCCACCTGGCTTAGCAGGTTCAGTGACACTCCGGGCACCAGCTTGGGTTCCAGCAAGGGCGCCTGCTGGCGCAATTTCAACAATGCCTGGGGCAGCAGCCCGGTCTGGGCGGTCGCCACCGCGCCGATTTTCAGTTCGCCACGGTACTCACTGACATCGTCACTGACCGCCATGCGGCTGAAGGTTTCGAGCATTTCCCTGGCCATCGGCAACGCACGCTGCCCCGCCGCATTGAGCAGCGCCTGGCGGCCGGTGCGGTCGAACAGACGGATGCCAAGGGCCTGTTCCAGATTGCGAATCTGCGCGCTGACCGCCGATTGTGTCAGGCCGATGTGCATGCCGGCCGCGGCGAATGTGCCGTGACGCGCTACCGCGATAAAGGTTTTCAGTTCTCGCAGCATGGCGGCCTCGATTGATCGAAATAATTTGAGCTCGACGCAAAAATTATCGTCTTTCAATCAAAAAGCACAGGGCTAAACTCGACACATTCCCACCCACACCGAGGTTCGCCTGATGCAACTGTCCCCTTTTCACTTGGCCATTCCGGTCTACGACTTGCCGGCCGCCCGACATTTCTATGGTTCAGTGTTTGGCCTGGAAGAAGGTCGTTCCAGCGAGCATTGGGTCGATTTCAATTTCTTCGGCCATCAATTGGTGATTCACCTGGCGCCGAAAAACCCTGCGCAAGAAGCCGCGCACACCAATGCCGTCGATGGTCACGATGTGCCGGTGCCGCATTTTGGCGTGGTGCTCGGGATGGCCGAGTGGGAGGCGCTGGCCGAGCGGTTGAAATCGCTGGGGACGCGCTTCGTGATCGAACCGGGGATTCGTTTTCAGGGGCTGGTGGGTGAACAGGCGACGATGTTTCTGTTTGACCCTTGCGGGAATGCGCTGGAGTTCAAGGCGTTCAAGGACATTGGGCAGTTGTTTGCCAAGTGAAAGTTGTGGTGCCTGTTCGGGCCTCTTCGCGGGCAAGCCCGCTCCCACAGGGGGCTGTGTGGACAATACTGGACAGTGTGGGAGCGGGCTTGCTCGCGAAGAGGCCCGCCAACACAACACCGCCCTAACGACTCATCACCCGCTCGGCTTCCTCCAGCAGTTCCTCGATTGAGTCATGAACAGTGGGGTTGTATTCGACCTGGGTAACACTGAACCGAATGTCATAACTGCGATGCGCCGCGGCGTTGCGCTCATCGAGAATCTCATTGAGCCGTGCTTTGATCGCCGCAATCTCCACCACGCTGGAACCGGTCAGCAGCGCCACGAACCGGTCGCTTTCGAGTCGGCCGACCACATCGTTTTCACGAAAGCCGATCCGCAGGACATCGGCGAACGTCTTCAGCGCATCGTCACCTTTGGCCCGGCCATACAGATAGCAGATGAGCTTGAATTCATCGAGGGTGAAGTACAGCAGCGTTGCCGATGTCTCCAGCTCCCGGCAAGCCTCCAGCCCGAGCCGGGCCAGTTCGGTGAAGCCGTGGCGATTGGACAGCAGCGTCAACTCGTCCATGCTCGCCATCTGCACGCCTGCCAGCTCTTGCTCGGCCTGGCGAGCCAGTTCGCGCAGCCGTTCACGCTCTTGCTGTGGCGTGAGCAAGGGGTTGGCTGATCCGCCCGATTTGCCCGTTTTGCCTGAAATCAACATCGTTCACTCCTTGGCGGGTATGCACATTAGAGTCGCCCGTACCCACATTGACTCCCTGTAAGCGCGCCGCTGGTCAGCTACCCGCCACCGGACACGGCCCTCCTGCATCGGCCCAACGTTTGAACTGGGCAACGAAGATATCGTGGGGTACCGGCACCGGCGCGCGATTGCCGCCGGGGCTCCAGCCCCACAGCACCAGTTTGTCGTCGCTGACGTGCTTGATCAGCGCCGCAAAATCCCGATCGCCATTGCTGGAGCGATCCTTGATCATCGCGCACAACTTGTCCGCTGGCAGGCCGATCCAGGCCATGCGATGCGCGGCCGGCGGCAGGCTCCAGTGCGGCGCGCCGGGTGGCGCGTGCGGACCGTAACTGGCCGGCGGATTGCTTTGCGCATGGCAGGTTGCACAGGGCAACCCGGCCGAGCCCTTGCCGTCCATGCCACGCACGACATTCATGGCGTGGGGCACGCCGGCATCGAATTGCAACGGCGAATCCCCGGGAATGTGGCAGTTCTGGCAACGGGGGCTCTGGAAGACCTTCTGCACCGTGTCGAACGCCTGCAAGGCCTCGCGGTCATCGGCGAACACGTGGGATGCGTAGGCGACGAGAAAGATCAGGATCAACGCCCCAAGCAACCAGTGATGTCGTTTCATCTCACACCCCCGACAGCTGCAAGGGCAGCTCCCGCAGGCGCTGCCCGGTCAAGGCAAACACCGCATTGGCCACCGCCGGCGCCGTGGGTGGCACACCGGCTTCGCCGATACCGCCAGGTTTGTCGCTGCTGGGCACGATATGCACTTCGACCACCGGCATTTCGTTGAGCCGCAGCACCTGATAGTCGTGATAGTTGGACTGCACCACCTGCCCGTCCTTGAGCGTCAGCTTGCTGTGCAAGGCGAAGCTGAGGCCAAAGGTAATGCACGACTCCATCTGCGCGGCGATGCTCTGCGGGTTGACCGCAATACCGCAGTCGACGGCGCACACCACCCGGTGCACGCGAATGGCGAGGTTGTCCTGGGACACCTCGGCCACCTGGGCCACGTAACTGCCGAACGACTCATGCACCGCCACTCCCAGGGCATGGCCGTCCGGCAGCGGCGCGGTCCAGTTGGCCTTCTCCACCGCAAGATTCAGCACACCGAGGTGGCGCGGATGGTCCTTGAGCAAGGTGCGCCGATATTCCACCGGATCCTTGCCGGCCGCCGCGGCCAGCTCATCGATCAGCGACTCCATGACAAACGCGGTGTGGGTGTGCCCCACCGAACGCAGCCACAACACGCTGATGCCGGTTTTCGGTGAGTGCAGTTCGATCTGGTGATTGGCCAGTCCTTCGAGGTAAGGGCTGTCGGCCACGCCTTCGACGGAGGTCTTGTCGATTCCGTCCTTGACCATGCTCGCTTCGAGCGAGGTCCCGGCCATGATCGACTGCCCGACCATCACATGTTTCCAGGCCAGCGGCAGGCCGTCGGCGCCCAGCCCGATACGCGCATGGTGCAGGAACGCCGAGCGGTAATAGCCGCCGCGGATGTCGTCCTCCCGCGCCCACACGGTTTTCACCGGTGCACCGGCGGCCTTGGCGACATACACCGCTTCGCTGACGAAGTCCGAAGTCGGATTGGCCCGGCGCCCGAAGCCGCCGCCGAGAAACTCGGTATGGATCACCACCTGTTCCGGTTTGAGCCCGGTGATTTTCCCGGCGACCATCTGGTCCAGGGTCTGGAACTGGGTACCGGTCCAGATTTCGCATTTGTCCTGGGTGATGCTCACCGTGCAGTTCAGCGGCTCCATCGGCGCGTGGGCCAGGTAAGGCACGCTGTATTCAACGTCGATCTTCCTGGTCGCTTTCGCCAGCGCAGCCTGGGTATCGCCCGCCTGACCAGCGTTCAGGCCGGGGGTGGTGGCGAGTTTGCGGAAACTCTCCAGCAACGCCTGGCTGTCGAGCCCGGCGTTCGGCCCCGGATTCCACTCGATTTTCAGCGCATCGCGCCCCAGCTTCGCCGCCCAGAAATGATCGGCAATCACCGCGATGCCGGTCGGCACTTGCACCACTTTGTGCACACCCGGAATCGCCAGCGCTTCGGCGCCTTCAAAGGATTTGACGCTGCCGCCGAAGGTGGGTGAACGGACGACCATCGCGGTCATCAGCCCGTCAAACTGCACGTCCATGCCGAACTTCGCCCGGCCGGTGATTTTCTCCGGCGTGTCCAGGCGCCTGGTGGGTTTGCCGATCAGCCGCCAGTCCTTTGCATCCTTGAGTTTGATCGAGGCCGGGTCTGGCCGTGGCAATTGCCCGGCGTCATCGGCCAACTCGCCGTAGGTAGCACGGTGCTCACCGGCAATGACCACCCCCGATTCGGTACGGATCTCGGACGGCGCGACGTTGAAACGCTTGGCCGCCGCGTCGATCAACATCAAGCGTGCCGCCGCGCCGGCCAGGCGATAGCGGTCGAATTCCATCCAGGTCGAGGTCGAGCCGCCGGTGATCTGCATCCCGCCAAAGCCAGGCAGGCCGTAATCGGCGGCCGAAGCCGGGGAATGCTCGACGCGGATCTTCGACCAGTCGGCGTCCAGTTCTTCGGCAATCAGCATGGTCAGCCCGGTCCAGATGCCCTGGCCCATTTCCGAGTGGCCGAGCAATACAGTGACGCTGTTGTCATTGCCAATGCGCAGGAAGGCGTTGGGTGCAAACACGTTGCCCTGGTTCTCCGCGCCCATGGCGAAACGGTGAGCAGCGGGCATGGCAAACGCCACCACCAGTCCACCACCCAGCACGGCACTGCCCTTGAGAAAACCACGACGCGATAACGCGTTGATGCTGTTCATGCTCACCTCAACCCAGCTCGGCGGCGCGTTTGACCGCCGCGCGGATCCGCGGGTAAGTGCCGCAACGGCAGATGTTGCCGGACAGCGCCTGATCGATGTCACTGTCGGTCGGTTGCGGAATCTTCGCCAGCAAGGCCGCCGCTGACATGATCTGCCCGGATTGGCAGTAGCCACACTGGACCACGTCAAGTTCCGCCCAAGCCTGTTGGACCGGGTGCGAACCGTCTGCGGAAAGGCCTTCAATGGTGAGAATCTTTTGCCCATGGGCGACGGCTGTGGCCGGTGTGATGCACGAGCGCAGCGGTGCGCCATCGACGTGTACGGTGCAGGCCCCGCATTGGGCGATGCCACAGCCGAACTTGGTGCCGGTGAGGTGGGCGACATCACGCAGGACCCAGAGCAGCGGCATGTCGGCGGGGACATCCAGCTCCTGATCCTGGCCATTGATGTTCAGGGTGAGCATGGCGCGGTTCCTCAGACTCAGGGTGATCTGAAGGGGCGTCGCAGCGGCCTTGTAAAACCTGCGCGCGCCTCGGGTTACCCCTTCAGCTAAGCGCAAATTTGCCGGCAGGCCGTAGCGCATCGACCACCGGTCATGAAAAAGCCGCCTCGAAGGGCGGCCCTGAAGGTCTTGGCTAGAGCCTCGGCCCCAATAAAATGCCGGTGTAGCGCCAGACAAAAACACCGAAAGCGCTACACCACAGCAACGCCGACAGCGCCAGACCCTGACCGGAAAACGGCACCAGCCACACTCGACACGCACCCGCCAGCAACAACAGGGCAAACCCTGCAACGATCGCCTTTGATGGCTGCAACAAACGCCCGGTATGCCCCAGGCTGACCCGCGCAATCATCGCCAGAACCAACCCGCCGATACCGCCGACGGCCAGCGAATGGGTGGCCAGGCTTTGTTGCGGTATCCAGCCCAGGTGCCACAGCGCCATGGCCAGCGTCGCCACCGCCAGCCAGGCATAAGCCAGGTACAGCGACCACAGCAACGGCACGCGCCACAGGCCACGATCATGCCAGCGCCACAGTCGCAGCAGATGCAAACCGCTGATCAACGCAAACATCAGCGCCAGCCACACCCGTGGGACGTCATTCAAACCGCCGGCAAAAGACACCGCCGCCAGCATCGCGCTGATCAGCAACACCTTGCCCGGCAACGGATCGGCCGCAGGCGTTGCGGGACGGTTCAAGCCACGCTGGATAAAGAACGGAATCACCCGCCCGCCGATCACGCTCATCAGCGCACCCACCAGCCACAAGGCGGCCAGCACGCCATGGCGTTGCAGATTGGCGTCATCAACGGCAAACCCCAACAACGTCAACGCCTGACACCCGGCCAGCAGCGCCACCATCAACAGAATCGGATAATTCTCGCGCTTGCCCGCGGCCAGCAGATCGCGCCCCAACACCCACGCCAGCAACGGCAGAAACGGAACCTGCAGGGCCAGCAGCCAGGGCGCCGGTATCGGCAGGCACCAGGCCAGCCGTGCCAGCAGCCACACCAGCACCAGACCGATCAGCGGCCAGCCCTTGAGTCCCGGCCGACCGGTCCAGTTGGGCACCGCCGTCAGCAGGAACCCGGCAATAATCGCCGTGGCAAATCCGAAAGGCATTTCATGTCGATGCCAGGCGAGCATGCCGCCCACCGGTTGCGCACCGGGTAAACGGCCATACAGCCACAAGGCCCAGATCGCGATGGCGAGGGCCGCGAAGCCGGCCCCGGCCAGAAAGAACGGTCGAAAGCCCAGGCTGAAGACCGGTGCAGCGGCTAGCCGGCGCATCAAGCCACCACCCGGACCGGGACTTGGCCCAGGCGATACTGGGAAAGCAGGCGCATGACGTAGCCGATTTTCAACAGGGTCGGGCCGACGATGGTCATGGCGTGCATGGTCACCAGCACGACGATCGAGAGATGGCCGTCGTAAAGATAGGCACCGTAGATACCGGTCAGCAGCATCGCCATGCCAGCGCCGAGCACACGGCTCGATAAGTTGAGAACGTTCTGAGGATTGCTGAAGAAATTGAACATTTTGCGTACTCCTGAAGGCATTCAGTTGTACGTTTACCTCATCAAGTCCCGTGCCAGGTTTTTACCCCTTCAGATCCAGGCACTTGCGCACATACGAGTCATAAAGACTCATCACAAAAATAGTCTGTTTGACTCTCTTTAAAGTCATTTTGACTACCTGCGACGCTACCCTGCGGCAATTTTCTCGATCTACGGTACGGCCAGACGACCAGACGCTGACTACGCTGAAAGTCCGGGACATGCGCAACCTGCAGAGGAGTCGGCACCATGCTACGCGTACAAAAACTCACGCCCTGCCTGTGGTTCGACGATCAGGCCGAAGAAGCGGCGAAATTCTATTGTTCGATCTTCGACCATTCGAAAATCACTGCCCTCACCCATTACGGCCACGCCGGATTCGAGTTCCACGGCCGGCCCGAAGGTTCGGTGATGACCGTCAGCTTCGAGCTCGACGGGCAGAGTTTCACCGGCCTCAACGGCGGGCCGCTGTTCACGTTCAGTGAGGCGGTTTCGTTTCAGGTCAATTGCCTGAGCCAGGAAGAAGTCGATCATTATTGGGGCAACCTGTCGGCCGGTGGCGTGCCCGAGGCTCAGCAATGCGGTTGGCTCAAGGACAAGTTCGGGCTGTCGTGGCAGATTGTCCCCGTCGCGATGATGGACATGATCAAGGACCCCGACACGAAGAAATCCCAACGGGCCATGCAGGCGATGATGCAGATGAAAAAACTCGATATTGCGACGTTGCAGCGCGCCTTTGACGGCGAGAGCTAATACACTCGGGCACTGACCTGCCGAGGAGCGAGCATGAAGCACGCCGTTGCCAAGAACGCCGACAAGGCCCCGCGCTTCTGGCGCGATAGTGCCCTGCCCTTCATCGAAGCCCGCGCCATCGCCGACGGGCGCGAAGTCTGCTACACCCGGCACGCCCACGAGCACTTTTCCATCGGGGCGATCACCGCCGGGCGCAGCACTTATCTGCATGAGCAGTCGGCGTTCGAGGTCAGCGTCGGCACGGTCGTGCTGATGAACCCCGGCGACGTCCACGCCTGCAACCCGATCGAAGACCAACCCTGGTCGTACCTGATGCTGTACGTCGATACGCCGTGGCTGACCGACTTGCAGCATCAGCTCGGCTTCAGCGATGACGCGGCGTTTCGCCGCTTTTCCCTGACCCATACCCGGGACGCCCAGCTGTTTTTCGGCCTCGCGGGCTTGTATGAAGTACTGGTCGATCCACAGCAAGACGTACTGCGCAAACACAGCGTGGCCGTGGAGTTCTTTACCGAGGTTCAGCTGCGACTCAACCCGGCCGACCCGCCGCTGCGCGAACCCAACTTCAAGCTGGAGCGCGCGGCCGATTACATCCGCGACCACTGCACGCAAACCCTCAGGCTCGAAGACATTTGCGAAGCGGCGCAACTGTCACCGTCCTACCTGATCCGCGCCTTCAAACAGCATTACGGCATGACACCCCACGCGTTCCTGGTGAACCGGCGCATCCAGTTCGCCCAGGATCAATTGCGCAGCGGCAAGCTGATTGCGGACGTGGCACTGGAAGCGGGGTTCGCCGATCAGGCGCATTTCCAACGGGCGTTTAAACAGCATCTGGCGGCGACGCCGGGGCAGTATCGGGGCTGAATCCGTGGTGATTGCCGTTAAGGCAACAACAAGTACACCGCACTCACCACCAGCAGCAACGCCATGGCGCGATTGAACAGGCGCATACCCGCCGGATTATTCAGAAAACCGCGCAAAAACGTCCCGGCATAGGCCCAGCAACCGACCGACACATAGCAGATCACCAGATAAATCGCGGCGAACTGCCAGACCAGGCGCGCCTCGCCATCGGCGACAAACGCGCCCATGCCGGCCACGCAGGCCAACCAAGCCTTCGGATTCAGCCATTGCATGATGGCGCCATACAGCATCGACGGCGCCTGGGCCGATTCACTGGCCTGCACCTGCCCATTGTCGGCCGCCAGCTTGTAGGCCATGTACAGCAAAAACGCCACCCCCGCCCATTGCACCACCTGGGTCAGCGCCGGCCAGCGTTGCAACAACTCATGCAGGCCCAGCCCCATCAGCACCAACAGCAAGACAAACCCCAGCGTAGCCCCGGCCACGTGACGCTGGCTGGCCCGGAAGCCGAACCGTGCGCCGGAGCTCAACGCCACAATGTTGACCGGCCCCGGCGTGATGGAAGCGACCAGCGCAAACGCCGCCATGGACATCATCAGACTCATTGCACACCTTCTTCCATCGAATTGAACAAGGCCCTCAAGGTAAAGAGCCGAGCGGTTCGCGTATTGAAGAAAACTGCCCTGCAGCGCTATGAGTAATAGCCAACGACGTTTTTAACCTTGCCCAGGGCAACCCGCAGCGAGTCCATGTCCACGGAGCCCAACGCCAGGCGTATCGCGTGGGGCACATGGGCCGAAATCGCAAAGGGCTCGGCCGGCGACACCGACACCTGCTCGCGCATCAGCGCCATGGCGATCTGGTCGGCCCGGGCGTCTTCCGCCAACGGCAGCCAGATGAAATAAGAGTTCGGGTGACTGATGGTCCTGAGTCCTGCCAGTACCTCGCGGGCCAAGGCTTGCCGCGCCCGGGCGTCCGCGCGTTTTTGCGCCTCCAGTTGGCTGACGGTGCCGTCGTCGAGCCAGGCCGTAACGATGGCGGTCATCACGCCCGGGGTGTTCCAGGTGGTCGCCATGATCGTGCGCTCGAAGGCGGCGACCCATTGCGCGGGCGCAGCGATGAAACCGACGCGCAGCCCGGTGGCGACATTCTTCGACAGGCCGGACACGTACACCGTCCTCTCCGGCGCCAGCTCGGCCAATGGCAGCGGAACATTTTCGGCCAGGAACGCGTAGGCAGCGTCCTCGATGATCGTCAGGTCATGCCGGCGCGCAATCGCCACCAACTGCTCGCGCTGATCGAGGTCCATCACCCAGCCCAAAGGGTTGTGCAGGGTCGGCATCGAATACAGGGCCCGTACCGATCGGCTGCGGCAGAGCTTTTCCAGGGCAGGCAGATCAGGCCCGGTATCCGTGACCGGAATCGGCAAGACTTCCAGATGCAGGGTTTCGGCCAGCGTCTTGAAACCGGGATAGGTCAACGCATCGGCGGCGATCACATCGCCGGGCTTGAGCAGAGACATCATCGCCACCGCCAGGCCATGCTGGGCGCCGCTGACGATCAGCACCTGTTCGGCCGGCACGTTCAGCCCGCGGTCAACCAGATGGCGCGCGACCGAGGCCCGCTCGTGCAGGCGTCCCGCGTGGGGCTGATAGCGCAGGAGCGATTCCAGGTCACCGGACAACGCCAGTTGACGCAAGGCAGTGCGCAACAGGTCGGCCTGACCAGGCAAAGACGGGTAGTTGAAATTCAGGTCGATCATCCCCGCCGCCACCACGTGCTGCGAGATGCCCTGCCCCGGCGGCAGCGAGGTTTCCCTGACAAAGGTCCCGCGTCCGGTTTCGCCACTGACCAGGCCCATGCCCTCCAGCTCCGCATACACCCGGCTGGCGGTGACCAGTGCCAAACCATGCTCTGTGGCCAGTTGCCGGTGAGTCGGCAGGCGCGTGCCGGGCGGCAAACGCCCGGAACGGATGTCGGCGGCAAAGGCATCCACCAGCGTCTTGTAGCGGGATCTAGGCATGTCGAGATGTATCCATGACAATTTTTTGATTGTATCGATAGTCGCTCATAGGATGAGTTTCGTGCAATCAGACAATGAGCGTGAACCAAATGGAACGGACCTCGAACCTGCAACACCGGACGCTGGAAAACAGCACCAGCGGCTGGATCAACGGCCTGATCGGCGTGGTGATCTTCAGCGGCTCACTGCCGGCGACCCGGGTGGCGGTGCTGGAGTTTGACCCGGTGTTCCTGACGGTCGCGCGCGCGACCATCGCGGCGGTCCTGGCGCTGTGCCTGTTGTGGTTATTCAAGGAAAAACGTCCAGCGCGCCAGCAACTGATACCGCTGATCATCGTTGCCCTGGGCGTGGTCATCGGCTTTCCCCTGTTGACCGCGCTGGCGCTGCAATACGTGACGTCCGCGCACTCCATCGTCTTCGTCGGCCTGTTGCCCCTGGCGACGGCGGTGTTCGGCGTCCTGCGCGGCGGCGAGCGGCCACGGGCGGCGTTCTGGATTTTCTCGGTGCTGGGCAGCCTGCTGGTGGTCGGGTTTGCCCTGTCCCAAGGGCTGACCGCCTCCCCCCAGGGCGACATCCTGATGCTGCTGGCCATCCTCGCCTGCGGCCTGGGTTATGCCGAAGGCGCTAAGCTGTCGCGCACCCTCGGTGGCTGGCAGGTGATTTGCTGGGCGCTGGTACTGTCGCTGCCGGTCGTGGCGGTGCTCAGCTGGATGCGCATGCCGGCTTCGTTCACCGGCATCAGCACGCCGGCCTGGTTCAGCCTGGCTTACGTCTCGCTGTTCAGCATGCTGATCGGTTTCGTGTTCTGGTATCGCGGGCTGGCCCAAGGGGGCATCGCCGCCGTCGGGCAATTGCAGCTGCTTCAGCCGTTTTTCGGGCTGACCCTGGCCGCCACCCTGCTGCATGAACAGGTCAGCCTCGGCATGCTGGGTGTCACCGTCGCCGTGATCCTCTGCGTCGCCGGGGCGAAAAAGTTCGCCAGATAGCCCCGTGTACGGTGGTTTGCGCCCATGACTGTATGGGTCTGGCCAAGGGTGAGCCGTGATAAAAATAGCGCTCTTGCTACAGGAGCCCACCATGGACCTCGCCACCCTCACTCTGTTCCTGCCGGCCTGCTTTGCCCTCAACATGGCACCCGGCCCCAACAACCTGCTGTCGGTCAGCAATTCGACCCGCTATGGCTACCGCACCGCCTGCGTGGCCGGCATCGGCCGGTTGCTGGCGTTCGCCGGGATGATTGCCCTGGCCTCGGCCGGGTTGGCGGTGGTGTTGCAGACCTCCGAGTTGCTGTTCTATGCCATCAAGATCCTCGGCGCGGCCTACCTGTTCTACCTCGCCTGGCAATTGTGGCGCGCCGATCCGGGTGTCGAAAACATTGCCACCACAGCCCCCGTGGGCACGCTGGCGCTGGCCCGGCAGGAATTCCTGGTCGCGGCCGGCAACCCAAAGGCCATCCTGATCTTCACCGCGTTCCTGCCGCAATTCGTCGACTCGACCCACGCCATCGGGCCGCAGTTCGTGGTGTTGGGCGCGCTGTTTCTGGTGCTGGAGTGGATTGCCATCGGCGCTTACGCCAACATGGGCCTGCACATGCGCCGCTGGTTCGCCAGGCCGTCGGGCAAGCGGATGTTCAACCGTTGCTGCGCCGGGTTGTTGTCGGCGGCGGCTTCGGTATTGCTGATGGCCAGACGCGCCTGAAAATGTGGGAGCGAGCAAGTCGGATCGCCGCACCGCCGCTCCCACAGGATGAAATTGCTTTCCAGTCCGAAATTCACTGTCGATTTTCCGGTGGAGGCCATCCATGACGCGATCTATGCTGCGCCCATGAACCTACAAAAAACGCTGCTTCCGCCCCGTGCCGAGATGGTGCGCGCCATGCTCGAGCGAGACACCTCCTACGAGGGGGTGTTCTTTACGGCGGTCAAGACCACAGGCATCTTCTGCCGCCCCGGTTGCACTGCCCGCAGCCCGAAGCCCGAGAATGTCGAGTTCTTTGCCAGCGCCGAACAATGCCTGGCGGCGGGCTATCGCGCCTGCCTGCGTTGCAAACCACTGGACACCGCCGCCAGCGCGCCGGACTGGGTGCAGACACTGTTCAGATCGGTAGACGCCGACCCGGAGCAGCGCTGGACCGACGCCCAGCTACTGGCCCAAGGCATCGAACCGCTGAAACTGCGCCGCTGGTTCAAGCAGCATTTCGGCATGACCTTCCACGCCTGGCTGCGCGCCCGGCGCCTGGGCATGGCGTTGGGCGGGATCAGACAGGGCGACTCCATCGATGACGTCGCCTTCGATTCCGGCTACGAGTCCCTGAGCGGATTTCGCGATGCCTTTCAGAAATCCTTTCACATCACCCCGGGCCGGGCGGCCAACAGCGAGCCGCTGCTGTTCACGCGCCTGACCACGCCGCTGGGGCCGATGATCGCCATGGCCGAACGGCGTGGGCTGGTGCTGCTGGAGTTTCTCGACCAGGCCTCGCTGAATCCGGCGGTCGAAGCGCTGCAAAACCGTTTCGGTTATGCCGTAGCGCCGGGGCACAACGCGCATTTGCAGCAGATCGAAGAACAATTGTCCGCGTATTTCGCCGGCACGCTCACTGATTTCAGCGTGGCCTTGCACATGCCCGGCAGCGAGTTCTCCCGTCGGGTCTGGGCTGAACTGGCGAAGATCCCCTACGGCCGGACCACCACCTACGGCGCCATCGCGGCGAGCCTGGGCAAGCCCGGTGCCAGCCGGGCGGTGGGCCTGGCCAACGGGCATAACCGCTTATCGATTGTCGTGCCCTGCCACCGGGTGATCGGCGCCGACGGCTCGTTGACCGGCTACGCTGGAGGCCAGCCGCGCAAGGCGTTTCTGCTCAGGCTGGAAAACGCAGCGGCTCAGCTCACGGAGCAATTGGCGCTCTGATCCCCCCACAGATTTTTCATAAGGAAGGAAACTCGATGGACAGGCTCGACAATCAACTGCACCAACTGCATCAAAAAGGTTTGCTGATCCTCACCAACGTCGCCGATGCCGCCGGGGCGCGCCTGGTGGAGCAACTGGGCAACAAGGCCGTGGCCACCAGCAGCGCGGCAGTGGCCTGGGTGCATGGCTATCCGGACGGCAACACCCTGCCCCTTGAGCGCCTGGTCTCGACGGTCGAGTCGATTGCCCGGGTCATTTCGGTGCCGCTGACCGTGGACATCGAGGCTGGTTATTCCGATGACCTGGAACGGGTGGCCCAGGTGGTTGATGCGGTAATCGCCGCCGGTGCGGTCGGGATCAATATCGAAGACGGCTCCGCGCCGCCGGAGTTGCTGGTACGCAAGATTGAGATTGCGCGCCAGGTGGCCGACCGGCGCAACGTGAACCTGTTTATCAATGCGCGCACCGATGTCTACCTGCGAGGCCTGGTGCCTGCCGAAGACCGCGTCGCCGAAACCCTCAGGCGCGCCGCGCTGTATCAGGCGGCCGGTGCCAATGGTCTGTTTGCCGCAGGCGTTACCGCGGAGTACGAGATCAAGGCGCTGTGCCAGGGCACCTCGCTGCCACTGAATGTGCTGGGGTTCCCGGGCCTGCCGTCACCCGAAGCGCTTGAGGCACTGGGCGTACGCCGTCTGAGCGCGGGTTCGGGCATCGCCGAGTTCCTCTACGGCGCCATGGCCGGCATCACCAAGAGTTTTCTGCAAACCGGCAAGTTCGATAGCCACGACCTGAAGGCTTTGACCTATGGCGAAGTGAACGCCCTGTTGAAACCGTCCGGGAATGCCTGAGCCCATGGCCGACGGCTATCAGGCGGCCAGTGCCTTCCTGGCCGCCATCGATGACGACTGGCGCCGCCACATCGACGCCATCGGCCCGTGCCTGCACCAGCCGCATGCGGCGCGTGACCCGTATGAGTCGCTGGTGCGGGCGATTGCCTATCAGCAACTGCACGCCAAGGCCGGCGATGCGATTGTCGGCCGGCTGCTGGCGCTGTTCGGTTCCGGTTCGTTTCCCCGGCCTGAACAGATCGTCGCCACGGAATTCGACCGATTGCGCAGTTGCGGGTTTTCCGCGAGCAAGATCACGACCATTCAAGGCATCGCCCAGGCGTCGCTGGACGGCGTGGTGCCGGATTACGCCACGGCACTGGCCATGGACGATGAAGCGCTGATCGAGCGTTTGATCACCTTGCGCGGCGTGGGTCGCTGGACCGTGGAGATGCTGCTGATCTACAGCCTGGAGCGTCCGGACATTCTGCCGGCCGATGATTTTGGCGTGCGTGAGGGCTATCGACGGCTCAAGGGGCTGGAGGTGCAGCCGACGCGCAAGCAGATGATCGAGATCGGGTTGGCGTGGAGCCCTTATCGGACGGTGGCATCCTGGTATTTGTGGCGGGTGCCCAACAAATAGACCGCGTTATCGTTCTTCGCGAGCAAGCCCGCTCCCACAGGGGATTTTTGAACGCCAAAGATCCAGTGTGGGAGCGGGCTTGCTCGCGAAGGCGTCGGCCCCGTCAATACATCACCCGAAACTGATCACAACCCCGACTTCAACCGACTGAACGCCCTGATCAACGCCCGGTTGAACGCCTTGCCATTGTCATTCTTGCTGTACAGCGAAGCCCTGACCGCGGCCGGCGGATACGTCCCCGGATCGTTGCGAATCACCGGGTCGACCAGATCATCCGCCGCCGTGATCGCATTGGCGTAATGGATGCTGTCGGTGATCGGCGCAATCACCTCCGGGGTCATCAGGTAGTCCATCAATGCCAGGCCGGCCTTCGGGTGCGGCGCGTCCTTGGGAATGACCATGGCGTCGAACCAGATCAACGTGCCCTCCTGCGGAATCCGGTACTTGAGCGAATACGGCTTGCCCGCCGCCTCGGCCTGGCCCGCCGCGATGGCCACGTTGCCGTTCCACGACATCGCCACGCAGGTGTTGCCGTTGGCCAGGTCGCTGATGTTCAGGTCGTTGTCGAAGTAGCGAATGTACGGCCGAATCTTCGCCAGTTGCTGCTCGGCCAGCTTCAGGTCATCGAGGTTCTGGCGGTTGATGTCCAGGCCCATGTACTTCATGACCGCCGCAAACACTTCGTTGGGATCGTTGAGCAGGCTGACCCCGCAATCGGCGAATTTCGACACCACGGCCGGGTCGAACAGCATCGCCCAGCTGTCGGTCGGCGCGTCGGGCAGGCGCTGTTTGACCGCCTGCTCCTGATAACCCACGCCCGTGGTGCCCCAGGCGTAGATCCCGGCATAGCGGTTGCCCGGATCGAACACCGCCATGTGCTGGCGGAACTCCTCGCCGACGCCGGCGAAATGCGGCAGTTGCTGCTTGTCGACCGTCTGCACCGCGCCACTCTCGATGGCCCGGGACAGATGCTGCCCCGCCGTCAGCACCAGATCGTAGCCACTGCGGCCAGTCAACAGCTTGGTCTCGACGGTTTCCAGGGAGTCGAAGTGGTCGACCACCACATGGATGCCGGTTTTCGCTTCAAAATTCTTCACGGTGTCCGGGGCCAGGTACTCGCCCCAGATGTACAGGTTGACCACCGGTCTGGCGGTATCGGCGGCCTGCACACACAGGGGTGCAAGCACCAGCAGTATTGCTTGAGTCAGTTTGTGCAGGCCCACGATCACGCTCCTTTCTTGTTGGCGTGGGTGGCGGCGTACTGCGGCATGGTGATGCACGCGACGTTACCGCCACCGAGGAGGATTTCCCGGGAGTTTTCGATGCCGACGATGCTGTGCTTCGGGAACAGCTCGGCCAGGGTCGCCAGCGCCACCTTGTCGTTGCGATCACCGAACAGCGGCACCACGATCGAACTGTTGCCGGCGTAGTAGTTGATGTACGACGCGCAGATCTTCGTCCCGGCCTGACGGGTATGGGTACTGTCCTGCTGGTCCAGGCCTTCGGCTTCTTCGGCGGTCCACTCCAGCACATCCGGTTGCGGCAGCTTGTGCACGATCAACTCACGGCCGCGACTGTCGCGGGTGCTGCGCAGGATGTCGTAGGCCTCCTGATAGATTTCCCACTGCGGGTCGTCGCGGTTGTCGGTCCATTGCAGCACCACTTCGCCGGGGCGCACGAAGCACGCGAGATCGTCGACGTGGCCATCGGTTTCGTCGAACTTGCAGCCCCGGGGCAGCCAGATCACCTGCTCGGCGCCGAGATAATCGGTGAGGCGACGGGTGACTTCGGCCTTGCCCAGATGCTGGTTGCGGTTGCGGTTGAGCAGGCATTGCTCGGTAGTGAGGATGCTGCCCTGGCCGTCGCTCTGGATGCCGCCAAGTTCGGCGATCAACGGCGCGCGATAGCGGTCGAAGCCTTCGATTTCGAGGATCTTGCTGGCGATCTGGTCGTCCTTGTCCCACGGATAGTACAGGCCGCCGTCGAGGCCGCCGTAGGCGTTGAATTCGAAGTCGACGCCACGCACTTCGCCGCTCTGGTCATTGACCACGAAGCACGGACCGCTGTCGCGGAACCAGGTGTCGTTGCAGGTCATTTCCACCACACGCACTTGCGGCGGTAATTGGCGGCGCGCGGTGGCGAACTGTGCCGCCGAGGCGCACACGGTGACCGGCTCGCTCATGGAAATGGCGGTGACGATCTGCACCCAGACTTTCTGCGCAGGCTTGGCCCCGTTGCGCCAGACGTCGGTGCGTTCCGGCCAGCCGAGCCAGCAACCGGACTTGGCTTCGAATTCGCCGGGCAGACGGAAACCGTCCTGTTTAGGGGTGGTGTCGAGCAAACGGGCCATGGTCAAACCTCTTCAGCGGGGATTGGAATGACCACAGGCTAAGGGCGTTGGCGACTGGCTCGCCAACGATGATTATTTCGGAATACTTGAATTCAACTCATCAATCGAGCAACTGATCGTTGAACCATTCCAGCATCTGCGCCACCGCCGGACGCTCCAGGCGCACCCGCTCGCACACCAGCGCGTATTGGCCCAGCGCAGTCATGCTCGAGGTGAACGGCCGTACCAGCCGACCGCTGAGCAAATCTTCCTGGGCCGTCAGGTTGTCGCCCATGGCCACGCCCTGCCCTTGGGCCGCGGCCTCCAGTGCCAGCCCGGCGTGGGCGAAATACAGTTGCCGGTCGGGGCGTTGGTCGCCGGCATGGCTGGTGAGCCACGCGGTCCAGGTCTTGCCGTCCTGGTCGTCGTGCAACAGGCAGTGGCGGGCCAGGTCCTTCGGGGTTTTCAGCGTGCCCTGGTTGAACAGGCCGGGGCTGCACACCGGGAAGAACTGCAACGCCGGCAACGGCCGGACGAAATACGCGGTGCTGTCCACCGGGCCGGTGCCGTAGGTGATCGCCAGGTCGATGTCTTCCCCGGGCGCCGTGGCGTCGATCGGCTGTTCGTACAGATGCAAGGTGATGTGCGGGTAGCGCGCGTAGAAATCCGTGAGCCGGCTTATCAGCCACTTTTGCGCAAGCTCGGCGGTGACCGCCAGACGCAATACCGCCAGCGATGAAGGGTCGCGCAGTTCATCGCAGGCATCGCCGATCAGTTCGAAAGCCTGCTGCAAGCTCTGCATCAGGCGCCCGGCGGCCAGGGTTGGACGAATCTGTCGGCCCTCGCGCACGAACAACGGCACGCCGAGCTGCTCTTCGAGCTGGCGAATCTGGTGGCTGACCGCGCTGTCGGTGACACACAACTCAGCCGCCGCCCGACCGAAATGGGCGTGGCGGGCGGCGCATTCGAAGGTTCGCAGGGCTGCCAGGGAAGGTAGTCGTCGCATCAGGTCATGTCCCGGTTTCGAGGCGGACATGCTGAATTGACAGACGGTGGGTGTCCAGTGGGACCGCGTTATCGTTCCTCGCGAGCAAGCCCGCTCCCACATTTGGAACGCAATCCCCCTGTGGGAGCGGGTTTGCTCGCGAAGGGGCCAACCCATTCACTACCCATCCAACGGGCTATCACGCTGGCTGATCAACGATGACACTCCCCCAAACCCGGCGCATGTTGAATCCTCAACCGGAGGGATTCGCCATGCTCAACACACTCAAGCACATCAACTCGACATCAGCCTTCAACCGCTGGGCCGGCTTCGAAGTCACCCGCGCCGAAAGTGGCGAGGCCGAGCTCACCATGGCCTTTCGCGAAAACGACATGGCGCAATATGCCGGTTTCCTGCATGCCGGCCTGATTGGCGCGATGCTCGACACAGCCTGTGGCTTCGCGGCCGCAACCGTGGCGGGCAACGTGCTGGCCTCGCACTTTTCAGTCAACTGCCTGGCACCTGCCATCGGTGAAGTGTTCATCGCCCGGGGCCGGGTGGTGAAGGCCGGCAAGAAGCAGGTGTTCGCCCGCGCCGAGCTGTTCGCGCAATCCGGTGATCAACTGAAACTGGTGGCGACCGGCGACGCGATTCTGGTGCCGGTCGAGCAGCCCTGACGGTCTAGGCTGTCCGGGGTACGTTCCAGACAGCCGGAGGTTCCCATGCAACTCGAAGGTTCCTGCCATTGTGGCGCGGTGTCGTTCAGTCTGACCTGCGCCCACCCCTACCCTTACCAGCGCTGCTACTGCTCGATCTGCCGCAAGACCCAGGGCGGTGGCGGTTATGCGATCAACCTTGGTGGCGATGCCGCCAGCCTCAAGGTTCGCGGACGCAAGCACATCGCGATTTACCATGCGCGACTCAAGGAAGAAGGCAACAAACGCGCCCACAGCAGCACCGCCGAGCGGCATTTCTGCTCGGTCTGCGGCTCGGGCCTGTGGTTGTTCAGTCCAGAGTGGCCGGAGTTGATTCACCCGTTCGCCTCGGCCATCGACACCCCGCTGCCGGTGCCGCCGGAGCACACGCACCTGATGCTGGGTTCAAAGGCGGCGTGGGTTGAGGTCCAGGCGCAGCCCGGAGATCTACAGTTCGATGTGTACCCCGAAGAGTCCATCGCGCAATGGCATGAACGGCTGGGTTTGAGCCGTTAGCTTTTGTGTTGCTGACGGCCCCTTCGCGAGCAAGCCCGCTCCCACAGTTGACCGAGTTCTCAGATGGGATCACGGTCGAATGTGGGAGCGGGCTTGCTCGCGAAGGCGTCCGCAAGAACAACACCGAATAATCAGGCCGCCGCCGGCACACCACTGTGAAAACGGAATTCCACGTCCGGCGACTCGATCAGTTCCTGCTCGGCGGCGCGGACCTTGTCGATCACCTGGGCGATGTCCTTGGCGTCGCCATACTGGTACGCCAGTTTCAGGTAACCCTGGAAATGCCGGGCCTCGCTCTTGAGCAAACCGAAGTAGAACTTGCCCAGCTCTTCGTCCAGGTGCGGCACCAGTGCTTCGAAACGCTCGCAACTACGGGCCTCGATGAAGGCGCCGACCACCAGGGTGTCCACCAGTTTCACCGGCTCGTGACTGCGTACCACCTTGCGCAGCCCCGACGCGTAACGCCCGGCGGACAGCTGGCGCAGCTCGATCTTGCGCCGCTTCATCAGGCGCATGACCTGTTCGTGGTGCACCAGCTCTTCCCGGGCCAGACGCGACATCATGTTGATCAGATCGACGTGGGAGTGATACTTGGCGATCAGGCTCAACGCGGTGCTGGCCGCCTTGAATTCGCAGTTCTTGTGGTCGATCAGCAGGGTTTCCTGATCGGCCAGCGCGGCCTCGATCCAGCCGTCGGGGGTGCGGCAGCCAAGGAACTCGTGAATTTCGGGAAGGATCATGGGGCTCACGGACAAATAGGTTCAAAACGAAGGGCGCCGATTATACCGGCCTGCCCGCAGACCACCAGTCGCCAACCGTTGATATGCATCAAGTCCCCGAATCGCAGACAGCAACTATAGTTGTGCAACGCCGTGCTTTTTTTATTTTCAGGAGATCGCGCACATGCAAGCCGTTCGCAGCATTCTGGTGGTCATCGACCCCGAGCATTCCGAAAGCCTGGCGCTCAAACGGGCGAAGTTGATCGCCGGTGTGACCCAGGCACAGTTGCATCTGCTGGTGTGCGACCCCAAGCACGATCACAGTGGCATGTTGGGTGTGCTCAAGGCCGCGTTACTGGAAGACGGTTACAACATCACCACTGAGCAAGCCTGGAATCAGAGCCTGCATCAAACCATCATCGATGTGCAGCAAGCCGAAGGCTGCGGTCTTGTGGTGAAGCAGCACTTTCCCGACAGCGCACTGAAAAAGGCCCTGCTGACACCCGAGGACTGGAAATTGCTGCGCCAATGCCCTTGCCCGGTACTGTTGGTGAAAACCGCTGGTTCATGGAAAGACAAAGTGATCCTGGCAGCTGTCGACGTCGGCAACACCGACCTCGAACACCGCCACCTGCACGACACCATTATTGATCATGGCTATGACATCGCCACCCTGGCCAAGGCCCACTTGCACGTGATCAGCGCCCACCCGTCGCCGATGCTGTCGTCGGCCGACCCGACGTTTCAACTCAGCGAAACCATCCAGGCGCGCTACCGCGAGCAATGCAAGTCGTTCCAGGCGGAATTCGACATCGACGATGATCACCTGCACATCGAGGAAGGCCCGGCGGATGTGCTGATTCCGTTCATGGTGCACAAGCTGCAGGCGGCGGTGACGGTGATCGGTACCGTGGCCCGTAGCGGATTATCCGGGACCTTGATCGGTAATACGGCGGAAGTGGTGCTCGATGCGGTGGAGAGCGACGTGCTGGTGCTCAAGCCGATGGAAGTGGCGGATCATCTTGAGGAGATTGCCGACAAGCATTGAAGCCGAACATGCTTTTGTGGCGAGGTCAGCCGCCGAAGGCGTCTTTCAGAAACCCCGGCGCAATGTAGCGCTGGTAATGGGCTTCGGAGAGCAGGAAAAATTCCCGATCAATGGCATCGCGCAATTCCGGCAGGTTCCACTCGCGAAATTCCGGCAGCAACACCATCCCGTAGGCTTCCAGGTTGTTGATCACCCGCGCGCCCCGGGCGATCAACTGGTAGGCCCAGCAATATTCCGACTGATGGGGCACGAAGCGGATCTTGCGTTGCTCCAGCTGCATTCGGAGCAGCGCCGGATCGAAAATTTCCACCTTGGCGGCCATCACCTGCGACAGCAACTGCTCAAGACGCAGCCATACCGCGCGCTTTTCTTCCTCGTTGTAACCGTTCCAGTGGATCACTTCGTGGTGGAAACGCTTGCAGCCACGGCACACCAGGTCACCGTAAACGGTGGAGCAGAGGCCGACGCAGGGTGTCTTGATGGTCTGATTGGGCATAGATAGGCAAAAACGCGAGAAAGCAGGACAGGCCGGCATGTTAGCCCTTTGTCGGCCATTGATCACCCCTCAAAGTTCAGGGCCCATGGAGAATCGGGCTCTGCTGACCGCCACCACCAAAGTCCAATAAACACTGACTTACCTTTAATTTTTTTTTGCCGTAGAATCAGCCTGCCTTTTTAGGCGCCAATGTCCGTTAGAAGCTGTTTTCAAAGCGTCACGAGCACAGTCGTTCCTTCAGAGCGGTGTTGGCGAGGGGTTTTTCCAGCGGGGAAAAGCCCAACGCCAACCCTCATCAGCTCCCGTTCTGCAGGCGTAAAACTTTGAAAGCAGCTTCTGTAAGGAATTGTCGGTAATTCTGGCTAAGTGGCTCACAACGCCATGCAGCGCATGAGTACGGCAATTTCGGGATGAGCGTCCCGGACACCCATTTGGGACCACTGATGAGGGTAATAACTGTGCTTGAAGCCTACCGCAAACATATCGAAGAGCGCGCAGCACTGGGTATCGTTCCCCAGCCGCTAAACGCCGAACAAACTGCAGGCCTGGTCGAGCTGCTGAAAAATCCCCCGGCTGGCGAAGAAGCATTCCTCGTTGACCTGATCACCAATCGCGTTCCGCCAGGCGTGGACGAAGCAGCCTATGTAAAGGCCGGCTTCCTGTCCGCCATCGCCAAAGGCGAAGCCAAATCCCCCCTGATCGACAAGAAGCGCGCTGTTGAACTGCTCGGCACCATGCAGGGTGGCTACAACATCGTGACTCTGGTTAACCTGCTGGACGACGCCGAACTGGCTCCAGTAGCTGCCGCAGAACTCAAGCACACCCTGCTGATGTTCGACGCCTTCCACGACGTCGCTGAAAAAGCCAAGAACGGTAACGTTCACGCCCAAGGCGTGCTGCAATCCTGGGCCGACGGCGAGTGGTTCGTGAAGCGCCCGACCCTGGCCGACAAGATCAGCCTGCGCGTGTTCAAGGTCACCGGCGAAACCAACACCGACGACCTGTCCCCTGCGCCTGATGCCTGGTCCCGTCCAGACATCCCGCTGCACGCCCTGGCCATGCTGAAAATGGCTCGCGACGGCATCGTGCCTGACGCACAAGGCGTCACCGGTCCGATGAAGCAGATCGAAGAAATGCGCAACGCCGGCTTCCCTATCGCCTACGTCGGTGATGTGGTCGGTACCGGTTCTTCGCGTAAATCGGCGACCAACTCCGTACTGTGGTTCTTCGGCGACGACGTTCCTTACGTGCCGAACAAGCGCGCCGGCGGTTTCTGCTTCGGCAGCAAGATCGCTCCGATCTTCTACAACACCATGGAAGATGCCGGCGCACTGCCAATCGAATTCGACGTTTCCAACATGCACATGGGCGACGTGATCGACCTGTACCCGCATGCTGGCAAAGTCTGCAAGCACGGCACCGACGAAGTCCTGACCACCTTCGAAATGAAGACCCCGGTCCTGTTGGACGAAGTTCGCGCTGGCGGCCGTATTCCGCTGATCATCGGCCGTGGCCTGACCGAGAAGGCTCGCACCGAGCTGGGTCTGCCACCTTCGACCCTGTTCAAGAAGCCTGAAGCACCGGCTGAAAGCACCAAGGGTTTCACCCTGGCGCAGAAAATGGTCGGCAAGGCTTGCGGCGTGACCGGCGTTCGTCCGGGCACCTACTGCGAACCGAAGATGACCACCGTGGGTTCCCAGGACACCACCGGTCCCATGACCCGTGACGAACTGAAAGACTTGGCGTGCCTGGGCTTCTCGACCGACCTGGTGATGCAGTCCTTCTGCCACACCGCGGCTTATCCAAAGCCGATCGACGTGACCACCCACCACACCCTGCCTGACTTCATCATGACCCGCGGCGGCGTTTCCCTGCGTCCGGGCGACGGCATCATCCACTCGTGGCTGAACCGCATGCTGCTGCCAGACACCGTCGGTACCGGTGGTGACTCCCACACCCGTTTCCCGATCGGCATCTCGTTCCCGGCCGGTTCCGGCTTGGTTGCGTTCGCCGCAGCCACCGGCGTCATGCCGCTGGACATGCCTGAGTCGATCCTGGTTCGCTTCAAAGGCGAACTGCAGCCAGGCGTCACCCTGCGTGACCTGGTTCACGCCATTCCTTACTACGCGATCCAGGCTGGCCTGCTGACCGTAGAGAAGAAAGGCAAGAAGAACGCCTTCTCCGGTCGCATCCTGGAGATCGAAGGTCTGCCTAAGCTGACCGTCGAGCAAGCGTTCGAACTGTCTGACGCCTCGGCTGAACGTTCGGCTGCCGGTTGCACCATCCAGCTGTCCAAAGAGTCGATTGCCGAATACCTGCAGTCCAACATCACCCTGCTGCGCTGGATGATCGGCGAAGGCTACGGCGATGCACGTACTCTGGAACGTCGCGCTCAAGCGATGGAAGCCTGGCTGGCCAACCCTGAGCTGCTGCAAGCGGACAAAGACGCCGAATACGCTGAAATCATCGAGATCGACCTGGCCGACATCAAGGAGCCTGTGCTCTGCGCGCCGAACGACCCGGACGACGCTCGCCTGCTCTCCAGCGTTGCTGGCGAGAAGATCGACGAAGTGTTCATCGGTTCGTGCATGACCAACATCGGTCACTTCCGCGCTGCCGGTAAACTGCTGGAACAGGTCAAGGGTCAGCTGCCAACCCGTCTGTGGCTGTCGCCGCCGACCAAGATGGACGCTCACCAGCTGACCGAAGAAGGCTACTACGGCATCTACGGCAAGGCCGGCGCGCGCATGGAAATGCCAGGCTGCTCGCTGTGCATGGGTAACCAGGCACGTGTAGAGCCGAACTCGACTGTCGTGTCGACTTCGACCCGTAACTTCCCGAACCGTCTGGGTGACGGCGCGAACGTCTACCTGGCTTCGGCCGAGCTGGCGTCCGTGGCTTCCATCCTGGGTCGCCTGCCGACCGTCGAGGAGTACATGGAATACGCTGGCAAGATCGACAGCATGGCGGCCGATGTCTACCGCTACCTGTCCTTCGACCAGATCGCCGAGTTCCGTGAAGCTGCTGCGAACGCCAACATCCCGGTCGTTCAAGCCTAACGTTGCAACGCAATGAAAAACGCCGCCCATCGTGAGATGAGCGGCGTTTTTTTATGCCTTCTACCTCAGCCCCCTACCCCTGTGGGAGCGAGCTTGCTCGCGATAGCGGCGGGTCAGTCGACATGGATGTAACAGACAGACCGCCATCGCGAGCAAGCTCGCTCCCACAGGTTATGCGCCAGCCTTCAGGGCCTGCTGCACCGCACCATCCACACTCAACCCACTCAGCACCACCCCCGTGAACCTGCACCTGCGGCAACACCGCCAACGCCATTTGTGCGTCATCCTTGAGACGCGCCAGAATCAGCCGTTTGCCTTCCTGATGCACCCGCACAAAAAACTCCTGCAACACCTCGATGCTGGTGCCATCCAGATCGGGCGATTCCTCAAGACTGAGAATCACCGTTTGAATCGGCGTTTGCGAATGCCGGATCAGGCGCAAGGCACCGCCAAGAATCCGCTCGACGTTGGCAAAGAACAACGCTTCCCCCGGCCGCACAATCACACGCCAGGCACGACTTGCGCCGCTGGATGGCGTTGCAGGTCGACAAAGTCGTGACCGCCATCGATGCGCCCCAGGATCTGGATATCCGCCGCCGACATCTGCTTGAGCATCAGCAACACACTGATCGCCACCGCCACCAGCAAGCCGTCCAGCACCCCCAGCACCAACACCGCAGCCACGGCGCAGATCACCAGCAAGCGGTCACGGCGCCAGATGAAGAGACGATCGCAATGCGGCTGGGGCGCCAGTGCGGCGATGCTTGAATAGGCGACCGCTTCAGGCAGCAACAGACCGGCAATCGACAAACCTGCCAACAGGTCCTGCCAGCGGTTGGGTTATTCGGTGGGATTAGCGGTTGGGGCGCTCGACAATCCAGTGTCTCCAGGCGAAAAAAAACCGCTGCACGTATCACGTGCAGCGGCCACTGTAGCTGTCAATCCGGCACTGCGCGAGCAGGCCGGTCGATCACGCGGTCAGCGAGTAGATCAACGCCGTGATCGCCACCAGGCCCACCGCCGTCACAAAGACGTTGGAGGCCTGACCGCGATAGCGTGCCATCGCCGGCACCTTGCGGATGGTGTACATCGGCATCAGGAACAGGATCGCCGCGATCACCGGGCCACCGAGGGTTTCGATCATGCCGAGGATGCTCGGGTTGAGCGTGGCGACGATCCAGCACACCACCAGCATGAACGCGGCGGTCATGCGGTCCAGGGCCTTGGCGGACGGACGCTTGCCGCTCTTGACGATCAGGCCCTTGAGGCCTTCGCTGGCGCCGATGTAGTGCCCCAGGAACGACTTGGAAATGGCCACGAAGGCAATCAACGGCGCTGCGAAAGCGATGGTCGGATTGCTGAAGTGGTTGGCCAGGTACGACAGGATCGACAGGTTCTGCGCCTTGGCTTCGGCCAGTTGCGCTGGCGACAGGGTCAGCACGCAACTGAAGACGAAGAACAGCACCATCACCACCATCAGCAGGTGGGCGCGGGACAGGATCTGCGAGCTGCGCTCCTCGGCGTGCTCACCGTAGCGGCGCTTCTGGTCCACGGCGAACGCCGAGATGATCGGCGAGTGGTTGAACGAGAACACCATCACCGGAATCGCCAGCCACAGGGTATGCAACAGCGCCGATGGCGCCGGCACGCTGCTCGCGGTGGCGAGGATGCCGCCGTTCCAGTGCGGAACCAGGTACACCGCCAGGAACAGCAACGCGACGATGAACGGATAGACCATCAGGCTCATGGCCTTGACGATCAATTGCTCACCGCAACGCACCACCGCCAGCAGGCCGAGGATCAGCACCAACGACAAAACGGCGCGCGGTGGCGGCGTGATGTGCAGTTGATGCTCCATGAAGCTGCCGACCGTGTTGGTCAGGGCCACGCTATAGATCAGCAGGATCGGGAAAATCGCGAAGAAGTACAGCAAGGTGATCAGCGCGCCGGCCTTGATGCCGAAATGCTCTTCCACCACTTCAGTGATGTCGGCGCCTTCGCGACCGGACAGCACGAACCGGGTCAGCCCGCGGTGCGCGTAGAACGTCATCGGGAACGCCAGCAACGCCAGGACCAGCAGCGGCCAGAAACCGCCCAGGCCTGCGTTGATCGGCAAAAACAGGGTTCCCGCACCAATCGCCGTGCCAAACAGGCCCAGCATCCAGGTGGTGTCCTGGCGATTCCAGCTCGAAAGCGTCGCGGGTGTCGCGTCTACATAGCGTTCGTTAACGCTATTGGCCTGATCATTCATCCGGTGGGATCTCCACATTCCGGTCACTTGCCACCCGGCCAGGACGCGTCGGAATACCCGACAGGCAGCGCCCGGCCGAAACAGGGGCGCGATTCTGGAGGATTAGTGAGCAGAAGCAAAGACTTAGGTGAGGAACGGTGGTACCAATTGGGCGATATGAGCGACACAAAACCTGTGGGAGCGGGCTTGCCCGCGAAGGCGGCGGCACATTCAGCGTTGAGGTGACTGACACACCGCTTTCGCGGGCAAGCCCGCTCCCACAGGGGACTGCGGTGATTTCGTTATTTACGGCACCTGCGCTTCATCGCCAAAGCGCAGTCCGCACTTGATAAAGGTCAAACGTCATGTATTTTTAACTAATCTGCATTCCTTCTGGAGTCTTCCCATGCCACTGGTTCGCGTCGACATCAAAAAACACCGGGACCCCACCCACGCCAAACGCATCGGGCAACTGATCTATGCCGCCATGCACCAGACCATTGGCGTGCCGGAGCACGACAATTTCCAGATCCTGGCCGAACACGACGAGCAGCATTTCATCTTTGACCCCGGTTATCTGGGCATCAACCGCTCGGACCAGTTGGTGGTGATCCAGATCACCATGAGCGAAGGACGAACCGTCGAGCAGAAAAAACGCCTCTACAAAACCATCGCCGAAAGCCTTAATGCAGAGCTGGCCGTGCGCCTGGAGGATGTTTTCATTAATCTGGTGGAAGTGAAAAAAGAGAACTGGTCGTTTGGCAACAGAATTGCCCAGTACGCCCTCTGATGTTCAACCCGCAAACCGAGAATGACCCATGCCCCGAGTTTCCCGCAAACAAGCCGACCTCAACCGCGAGACCATAGTCGAAGCCGCCACACGGCTGTTTCGCGAACGCGGCCTGCACGGGATCAGCGTGGTCGATGTGATGGCCGCCGCGGGCCTGACCCACGGTGGTTTCTACGGGCACTTCGAATCCAGGGAAGCCCTGGCGCAAGAGGCCAGCGGCCGGGCTTTCGAGCAGGCCGCGCAACGCTGGCTAGGGCGGGTGGCCGAGCATGACAGCAAGGACGCCGCCCGCCGCGCCGTGGTCGAAACCTACCTGTCCAACGAAAGCCGGGACAATCCGGGCGACAGCTGTCCGGTGGTGGCCTTTGCCGGGGACATGTGCCACGAGGCCGCCGAGAGCGGCTTGCGTCAAACCTATCTGCAGGGCCTGAACAACCTGCTCGATTCCCTCGGCTCGCTGCTGGACACCGAGGACGAAGCCGGCAAACGGCAGCAGGCGCTGGTGCAGTATTCGCTGATGTTCGGGGCGCTGATGCTGTCCCGGGCCACCCGCGGCGATCCGCTGTCGGATGAGCTTCTCGAGGCTGCACGGGCCGCTCTCACCTCATCGAAGTAAAGCGACCTCAAGCCGCGCAATAAATAGATCGCAGGCTTCGCCAGCTCCTGCACTGCGATCGCTGGTGGTTGCCAAGCCACCCTGAAATCAGCAATCTCAAGTGACATTCGAGCCGATTTACGATGCCACAGGGAGCCAAGCATGCCTGTAACCGTTCTGGTACTGGTTGAAACCATCAATGATTACCTGCCTATCCTCGAACATCAGGGTTTTCACCTGATCCTGGCCCCGACGCCCGCCGAGCGCGCCGAAGCCATCGCCCGCCACACCGGACAGATCGACGCCGTCCTCACCCGTGGCCCGTTGGGGCTGTATGCCGATGAAATCGCCGCCCTGCCCAACCTCAAGATCATCTGCGTGATCGGTGCCGGCTATGAACACGTCGACCTGCAGGCCGCAGCGAACCGGGGCATCACCGTCACCAATGGCGCCGGGGTCAACGCCTCGTCCGTCGCCGACCATGCCATGGCGCTGCTGCTGTCGCTGGTGCGCGACATACCCCGCTGTGATGCCGCTGTACGGCGCGGCGAGTGGCCGAAGATCATGCGCCCTTCCCTGGCCGGCAAACGCCTGGGCATCCTCGGCCTCGGCGCGGTCGGCATGGCCATCGCCAAACGCGCCGGCGCCGGTTTCGACATGAGCATCAGTTACCACAATCGCCAGCATCGCAGCGATGTGCCCTACACGTTCTGCTCGACGCCGACCGAACTGGCGCGCGTCTCGGACTTCCTGATCGTCGCCACGCCCGGCGGCCAGGGCACCAGGCACCTGATCAATCGCCAGGTACTGGACGCGTTGGGCCCCCAGGGGTTTATCGTCAACATCGCCCGGGCCAGCGTGATTGCCACCGCTGACCTGATCGCCGCCCTGGAGCAACGCCGGATCGCCGGCGCCGCACTGGATGTGTTCGACGCCGAACCGAAGGTGCCGGATGTGCTCAAGACCCTGAACAACGTAATCCTCACGCCCCATGTCGCCGGGTTGTCGCCGGAAGCCACCCAAGGCACCGTCGAACTGGTGGGCAAGAACCTCGTGGCGTTTTTCTCCGGCCAACCGGTGCTGACGCCGATCGACTTGCCGCCCGCCAAGAGCCGGGTCGCCCTTTGATGGCGATTCAAACAGCTGTATCAAAAGCAATGATTGGCCGGCAACACGCTCACCTATAAGAGCCGTTCGCGGTTGTAGGTGCGCAGTGTGCGCATTAGATTAGCCAATAGTTTCAGGCCTCCAGAATAAGCAGAAGGGATAAGCATGGCGCTTAACGACCAGTCCACCCGTATCCGCACCGGCGAAGAGCTCGATGCCAGCCTGATCGATCCGTACCTCAAGGCCCATATTCCGGGGCTCAGCGGTTTGCCACGGATCAGCCAGTTTCCGGGCGGTGCTTCAAACCTCACTTACTTGCTGGAATACCCCGAACAGGAATTCGTCCTGCGTCGCCCGCCCTTTGGCCACAAGGCCAAGTCAGCCCACGATATGGGCCGTGAATTCCGCATCCTCAATCAATTGCGCGACGGTTTTCCGTACTGCCCGAAAGCCTACGTGCACTGCACCGACGAATCGGTGATCGGTGCCGAGTTCTATGTCATGGAACGGGTCAACGGCATCATCCTGCGCTCGGACCTGCCGCCGGAACTGGGCCTGGATTCGGCGAAAACCCAAGCCCTGTGCAAGAGCTTCATCGACAAGTTCGTGGAACTGCACCGCGTCGACTACAACGCCTACGGCCTGGGTGACCTGGGTAAACCCGAAGGCTACGTGGCGCGGCAGATCAAAGGCTGGAGCGATCGCTACGAAAAGGCCCTGACCCCCGATGCGCCACAATGGGATGTGGTCAAAGCCTGGCTCAACGACAAGATGCCGGCCGACCATCCGACTTCCAGCATCGTGCACAACGACTACCGCTTCGACAACGTGATCCTCGACCCGAACAACCCGATGCAGATCATCGGCGTGCTCGACTGGGAACTGACCACCCTCGGCGACCCGCTCATGGACCTGGGCAACACCCTCGCCTACTGGATCGAAGCCGATGATCCGGCGCCGGTGCAGATGATGCGCCGCCAGCCGAGCCACGCGTCGGGCATGCTGACCCGCCGCGAGTTCGTCGATTACTACGCCGAACGCTCGGGTATCCGCATCGACAATTTCGACTTCTACTACACCTACGGCCTGTTCCGCCTGGCCGGCATCGTGCAGCAGATCTACTACCGCTTCTACCACGGCCAGACCCAGGACAAACGCTTCGCGCAGTTCATACACATGAACAAGCTGCTGGAGCAGATGAGCTTGCAGGTCATTTCGAAATCCAGCCTCTGATCGGCTTCATTACAAGGGAATCCCATGTCCAAGACTCAGTTGTTCGACCTCGACGGCAAGATCGCTTTCGTCTCCGGCGCCAGCCGTGGCATCGGTGAAGCCATCGCCAAACTGCTGGCCCAGCAAGGCGCCCACGTGATCGTCTCCAGCCGCAAACTCGAAGGCTGCCAGCAGGTCGCCGACGCGATCATCGCGGCAGGCGGCAAGGCCACCGCCGTTGCCTGCCACATCGGCGAAATGGAACAGATCAGCCAGGTCTTCGCCGGCATCAAGGAACAGTTCGGCCGTCTCGACATCCTGGTCAACAACGCCGCGACCAACCCGCAGTTCTGCAACGTGCTGGACACCGACCTCAGCGCCTTCCAGAAAACCGTCGACGTGAACATCCGCGGCTACTTCTTCATGTCGGTCGAAGCCGGCAAGCTGATGCGCGAAAACGGCGGCGGCAGCATCATCAACGTCGCCTCGATCAACGGCGTTTCGCCGGGCATCTTCCAGGGCATCTACTCGGTGACCAAGGCGGCGGTGATCAACATGACCAAGGTGTTTGCCAAGGAATGTGCGCAGTTCGGGATTCGTTGCAATGCCTTGTTGCCGGGCCTGACCGACACTAAATTCGCCTCGGCACTGGTGAAAAACGAAGCCATTCTGAATACTGCTTTGCAGCAGATCCCGCTCAAGCGCGTGGCGGATCCGAGTGAGATGGCGGGTGCGGTGCTTTACCTCGCCAGCGATGCTTCGAGCTATACCACTGGGGTTTCGTTGAATGTGGATGGTGGGTTCTTGTCCTGATGCACACCACTGGTTGAGTAAAGAAAGGCAGCCTGTCGGGCTGCCTTTCTTGTTTCTGCGGACCTGCCACCTTGGGAGAAGCCTGCACATCGGTACTTGCTCTTAAACCGACCCGGATGATCGATGTAAACACCTTTGCCGAACCGCACTTTGGTGACGACTGACAAAACGAGTGTTCCTTAGCTCTCCCCTCCTGCAATCCTCACCAGCATTTCGAGCTGTGTAACCCCCTCCGGAAGCGCGGCTACCGCTTTGATTAAACGCACACCAGGGGTATTGAAACGGTAAGAGGTCGAAAACGCTTTCCCGTCGGATTTAGTTACAATTTCGAAGGGCTCATGTTCCGGGACAGTAAAAGTAACAGGTACGCCCGTTATAGGTGAGCCATTTGAATTCAAGAGCCTCACCATGAACACAAGCAAAACATTAGGTGGCAATCTGACTTCTTCCGGGGGCAACGGCAAGTCTAAATCCAAAAAATTGAGGAATCTGAAAATCTCACGACTCAACCGATTCGTCGGCGTTAATAGCGACGCCTTTTCGCCTTCGCTAAACAGCTTCACCTTAAAGGTTCCGGACTTCAACTGGGCGCCGGTTAGCTTCCATTCGTGCTTCGTAGTTAGCTGGCGAAGCGCAGGTATGCAACCAAAGTCACTTGTCACAAGTCCTGCTTGAGGACTCACGTCAATCGCCAAGGGTGCGCCAATCAGCAAGTCTGCGTTCTTGTAATCCAGCGTGAGTACATTGGTTTGCCCTCCGATGAAGTTCGCCCCACGCAATGGCATTGCATTGCCATTCAGCAAAACCGTCACCTCCTCGGCCAGATTGCTTGAAAACAACCTGCTAACTGGCAAGATAATCGGTCCGGACATCCCATAGCCATGCAGTAACAGCTGAAAAATGCCGCTGTTGGTATTCCCCGTCACCGTCCAGTGAGGGACCGTTTGTACGCTGCCAAATTCCGGTTCACTGACAACATTGTCCTTATCAAGACCACCTTTAATCGCACAGAGCAACGAAACCGGATGTCCGGCCAGCGGGCTGCCTGGCTTGAATATCAAATCGACAGTTCGCGACTCATCCCGAACAAACCATGTGCCCTCTTCTGGCACGGCTACGCCGTCGATCTTGACGTCAGCCTCATCCGCCAGATTGCTCGAAATCACCAAGCTTCGGTGCTCCCACGGCACCAGTACTTCCCTGCTGAAAAAAACCAGGGTGATACGACCGCTCTTGCCAGCGCCCGGCGTAATTTTCCAAGCGAACTTGCCATCGACGGGAGCCACCCAGTTGCCAAAATCCGGCGACGCAACGATGTTCAAGCCGCCATACTCAGCCAACCCCAAATTGAGTTCCTTGGCAATTTCGGGTGGAGCCTCCACCGTCACATCGTTCACCTGCCCGCGGAGAAAAACAGGTTTCGCGCCCCACTCCACTTTCTTGCCGTTGATCGACAACGTGGCATCTTCCCAAGGGCTTGTTGCAGCGGTTACAGCTTTTAGTTCGGCGGTCATGGCGGCGTTTCCCTTTTCAGCGGTGATGATGAAAAAACAGTCCGCTAACTATCAGGAAAAATCGACACACCGGAAACTGTCATAACTGACAGTTTGACTAGAACAAGTTGCGATAAAAACCGCTTATGACTTACAAATCATTCAGGTTCTTTGAGGTGACGGGAGCAGCTGTACCTCGCCAAGAATGCAAGGGTCGGATAACGCCAGTCGGCCACGTCATTGGGAGGCGTGGCGCCAAACCCCAAGTCCCAGGCCATCCCGCCGCCCAAGACGACGATGAAGGAAATCACCATCACCCCGAGCAGCCGGGGTTTACTGCGTGACGCAACGAGTCGTGGTGGTGACTCGGGTCACTTGCCCGTCTTCGGCCCGTACATCACCGAGGACATCGGTTTTATCCATGGCCTGGCAGGTGCGTTCAGGAGGTGGCGGAGTGACCGCTGGAGGGGGTGGCGGACTGGCACAGCCGCCGAGAATCGCTACGCACAATGCCAGCGACAAAGGTGAGAAAACGCGTTTCCCAAGAGTTTTCATAGGTTGACCCGCGACAAGTGATAGACACATTTTTGTGACAACAGAACCGGCGCGCAAAATCCACACACCGGTCACAAAAATATATATCTGCGAATCACTTATAGCCCGGCCGGTGGCATTTGCATCTTTACCGCTGCCCCTTGGGCCGTCATTCACTGGAGAACAGTCCCCGCTCCCGCGCCCAGACAATCGCTTCGCTGCGGCTGTGCACTTCGAGCTTGGAATACATCGCCGCCACATGGTTGCGCACGGTGTTCGGCGCGAGTTTCAGGCGCGCGGCGATTTCCTTGTCGGCCCGGCCTTCGCATATCAGGCCCAGCACATCGCGCTCACGGGTGGTCAGGTCAGTGAAGGACACACTGGGCAACTTCGGTGAATTGACGTTTTTCACGTTGGCCAGTTTTTCGATCAGCGTGCGGCTGAACCATGAGGCGTCCTTCATCGCTTCCTCGATGACCGACACCAGTTCCAGCTCGGTGCGCCTGCGCTCGGTGATGTCCATCAGCACCAGCAGATAGCAGGGGTTGCCTTGAATGTTCACCGTGTCCGCCGACACCGTGCAATCGATCAGCCCGGCGTCTTTTCGGCGCAAGCGCACATCGATGCGGTCCAGGCTGCCGGTTTTTTCCAGCGCGGCGAACAGCCAGATGCGCGCGTTTTGGTCATCGATGAAATCGATCTGCGCAATGCTGCTCCCAAGCACGTCCTCCCTGGGATAACCCAAGGTATCGAGGAACGCTTCGTTAACGTCCAGCACCCGTTGATCAGCCGCGCCGCACAGCAGAATCGGCACCGGCGACAGGCGAAACGCTGTGGCGAAACGTTGCTCGGCGCTGGCCCGGTCGGTGATATCGTCCATGATCAACACTAGTGATTCCGGCTCGCCACGGCTGTCGGCCAGTACCAGGCTGTGCACGCGATGGACCCAAGTACGCTCTTCGTCCGCCGCCGCCGACGTCACCTCCACCAGCACATCGCTGAACGTCTCGCCACGGGCCACCCGGTTGATCGGATAGCTGTCGGCAGGCACGACCTGATTGTTGCGATCACGCAGGGCAAAGCGTTTGACATAGGCCTTGGCATTGCTGCCCAGGTCGCTGACTTGCGAGGCACCGTGCATGGCCAGCGCCGCCTCGTTGGCCCACAGGATGCTCTGGTCGGGATCGAGCAGAATCACCCCGTCGGACACGCCGGCGATGATTTGCTGCAACTGGCGGCGATTGGCTTGCGTGGTCAGGACGTCCTGGCTCATTTCGACTCCACAAGTAGAGTGACCCTGTGAAGACTACGACCGCCGAAAATTCGGATAGTGCAACGAACCCTGTGGGAGCGGGCTTGCTCGCGAAAGCGGTAGACCCGTCAACATGTATGTCACCTGACACACCGCTTTCGTCGGATCGCCGCCCGGAGCAAGCCCGCTCCCACAGGGATCTCCATCATTTTCGGTCAGTGAAAAGACTGAAGGACTGGTGGTCTTTTGACTATTGCACGTTAAAGGACGCGCCCAGCCCCGCCAGCTTGTCCGGATTACGCATGATGAAAACCCGATTCACCCGCCCCGTTTCATCGAAACCAAACGTCACCGACGCGGTGATGACACCGTCGGCCTTGATCATCGCACCTTGGGCACCATTGATTTCAACGGGCAGCCATTCACACGTTTGCCAGTAGGCGTGCAACGACTGGCCAATGAAATCCAGCACGCTTTCGATGCCAAACAGCGTTTCACGGATCGCCGAAGCCTTGCCGCCGCTGTCGGCGCAGAGTTCGACGTCTTCGCTCAGCATCGCGCTCAAGTTCGCCGTGGAGCCACTGGCGATGGCGTTATGGAAAGCACTCAGCAACTGGTTCTGCCGCACAGGTTGCGGTTGATAGCGGGTTTGGGCACTGCCGAGACTCGCCTTGGCCCGAGACACCAGTTTGCGGCAAGCGGCTTCCTGCACCCCGACCGCATCGGCGACCTGCGGGTAATCCATGTCGAAGATTTCGTGGAGCAGGTACGCAGCGCGTTCCTTGGGTGTCAGGCGCTCCAGCAGCAACATGAACGCGGTGGACAATGACGAGGCCAGTTCGAGCCTGTGTTCGGGTGAGTCCTGATGGCTCGTGTGAATCGGCTCCGGCAGCCAGGTGCCGATGTAGTCGACCCGGGAATTGTGCGCCGAGCGCAGCACATCGATGCAGTGCCGGGTGCAGGCTGTGGTCAGCCAGGCGGCCGGCGTGGCGATGGAGGCCCGGTCGGCCTCCAGCCACTTGATGAACAACTCTTGCACCGCATCCTCGGCTTCGGCGCGCGAACCGAGAATGCGATAGGCCAGACCGAGCAAAAAGGGCCGGCGCTGCTCGAACACGGTGGCGGCGTTTTCAGCGCAGTTCATCAATCAGTGCCTCGACACCTGCAAGCGGTTCCACAGGTTGATCATGCCGATCTCGGCCGTCAAGGCGCCGATCTGTTCGTCATTGAAATGCGCCCTCAGCTCACTCCGCAGGCTGGCGTAATCGGTTTTTTCATCCAGTATCGTCAAGGCTTCGGTCCACGCCAGCGCGGCGCGCTCCAAAGGGCTGAAATCACTGACGTGACGCCAGACGATCAGGCGATCCAGGCGCTCGTTGCTTTCATTGGCTTCCCGGGCTTCGCGGGTGTGCATCTTCACGCAGAAACCGCACTGGTTGATCTGCGAGGCGCGCAGGTGGATCAAGTGCTTGAGGGCGGGATCGAGATCATGCTGATCGAGAACGACATGGACCTGGGTCAGGCTTTCGAAAACCTGTGGAATCGATTGCAGCAGGTTGACTGCTTGGGTGTTGGACGACATCGTGTTGCTCCACTGATTGAGGGATTCAACAGGATGACGATCGAGGATTGCGCGTTGTGACGTGCGCTGAATATTTCAGCGCACGTCACTCGGCTCAGGCCGCCAGTTCGCCCTTCGCCACCGCCGCCGAAGCCGCCAGCATCGCCCGCAACAACACCGCACACCCGGCCGCCAGGTCATCCGGTGTGGCGTTTTCGATTTCGTTGTGGCTGATGCCGCCTTCGCAGGGCACGAAGATCATCCCGGCCGGGCCGAGTTCGGCGAGGAAGATCGCGTCGTGCCCAGCGCCGCTGACGATGTCCATGTGCGACAGGCCCAAGACTTGGGCGGCGTCGCGCACGGCTTCGACACAGCCTTTGTCGAAGTACAGCGGCGGGAAGTCGGCCGTTGGTGTGAGTTCGAAGGTCAGGCCGTGTTCGTCGCAGGTGGTTTCAATGACTTCGCGCACTTCGGCGATCATCGAGTCCAGGCGGGCCGGTTCCAGATGCCGGAAGTCCAGAGTCATGCGCACTTCGCCGGGGATGACGTTGCGCGAGCCGGGATAGGCTTGCAGGCAACCGACGGTGCCGCAGGCATGGGGTTGATGGCTGAGGGCGGCGCGGTTGAGCGCTCCGACGATCACCGCGGCGCCGACCAGAGCGTCCTTGCGCAGGTGCATCGGGGTGGGGCCGGCGTGGGCTTCGACACCGCGCAGTTTGAGGTCAAACCATTTCTGCCCGAGGGCGCCCATGACCACGCCTATGGTCTTGCGTTCGTCTTCCAGGATCGGGCCTTGCTCGATGTGGGCTTCGAAATAAGCGCCGACTTTGTGGCCACTGACTTGACGCGGGCCAGCGTAGCCAATGGCATTCAGCGCTTCACCCACGGTGACGCCCTCGGCATCGACCTTGGCCAGGGTTTCCTCGAGGGTGAATTTTTCCGCGAACACGCCGGAACCCATCATGCACGGGGCAAAGCGCGAGCCTTCTTCGTTGGTCCAGACCACCACTTCCAGCGGCGCTTCGGTCTCGATGTTCAGGTCGTTGAGGGTGCGCAAGACTTCGACGCCCGCCAGCACACCGAAGCAGCCATCGAACTTGCCGCCGGTGGGCTGGGTGTCGATGTGGCTGCCGGTCATCACCGGTGGCAGGTCGGGATTGCGCCCGGGGCGACGGGCGAAGATGTTGCCGACGGCGTCGATGCTGACGGTGCAGCCGGCATCGATACACCATTTGACGAAGATGTCCCGAGCCTGGCGGTCGAGGTCGGTCAGGGCCAGGCGACACACGCCGCCCTTGACCGTGGCGCCGAGCCTGGCCAGTTCCATGAGCGATTGCCACAGGCGGTCGCGGTTGATGTGCTGATGGCTGGACTGCAGAACGTCTACGGCCGCGTTCATGATGATCTCCTCAGGCTGTTCTTGTGTGTTTCTTCAGGCAATGCTTTGGTGATTGTGCGGCTGCCTTCGCGAGCAAGCCCGCTCCCACAGGGGGAATGCATTCCAAATGTGGGAGCGGGCTTGCTCGCGAAGAGGCCAGTCGTCACACCGGAGATTTCGCTACCGACGGATCGACTCGCATCACATTCAACCCATAATAAATAATCCCACCCAGCGCCGAGCCGGTAAACCAGCCATAGCTGTAGAACCAGCTGAACGCATCGCTGCCCAGGGACAACAACGTCAACACCACCGGCACACCAAACGCGATGAACCCGCTCCAGTTCCACGCCGGATACACGTCGTCCCTGTACAAACCCGCAAGGTCGAGTTGCTGCTTCTTGATCAGGAAATAGTCCACCACCATGATCCCGGCAATTGGCCCCAGCAGGCTGGAATAGCCAAGCAACCAGTTGGAATAGACGGTTTCGAGACTGACGTCCGAGACAATCAGGCCCAGTTTTTTCAGCAACTCATGGGCCATCAATGCCAACCCGACAAACCCGGTGAGCAATACTGCCTTGGTACGGTTGATCGCCTTGGGCGCGATGTTCTGGAAGTCATTGGTCGGCGACACGATGTTGGCTGCGGTATTGGTCGACAGCGTGGCGATGATGATCAGCGCCATCGCCAGTGCGACCCACACCGGGCTCTGGATATGGCCGATCAGCGTCACCGGATCAGAAACCGTCACCCCCACCAGTTTCACCGAGGCCGCGGTCATCACCACGCCAAGGGACGCGAACAGGAACATGGTCAGCGGCAAACCGATGATCTGCCCCACGATCTGGTCCTTCTGGCTTTTTGCGTAGCGACTGAAGTCCGGAATGTTCAGTGACAGCGTGGCCCAAAAGCCGACCATCGCCGTCAGCCCGGCGGCGAAGTAGCTGGCCACGCCGGCGCCTTCGGGACGCTTGGCCGGAATTGCCAGCAATTCGCTCATCGACACGTTGGGCATGGCCCAGACCAGCAAGCCTGCGCCCACCAGCACCAGCAGCGGAGCCGACAGGGTTTCCAGCCATTTGATCGACTCGGCACCGCGAATCACCACCCACAGGTTCAGTGCCCAGAACACCATGAAGCCGATGACCTCGCCGGTGCCGCCCAGGGATTTCCAGCCCTCGAACACCGAACCGAGGAACAGGTGTATCGCCAGCCCGCCGAACATGGTCTGGATGCCGAACCAGCCACACGCCACCAGGGCCCGGATCAGGCACGGAATGTTGGAACCGAGCACGCCGAAGGACGAGCGCAGCAACACCGGAAAGGGAATGCCGTACTTGGTGCCGGGAAAGGCGTTCAGCGTCAGGGGAATCAGCACGATGATGTTGGCAAACAGAATCGCCAACAGCGCTTCACCGACGGACAGGCCGAAGTACGCGGTCAGCACGCCACCGAGGGTATAGGTCGGCACGCAGATCGCCATGCCCACCCACAGCGCGGTGATGTGCCATTTGTTCCAGGTGCGTTCGCGCACCTTGGTCGGTGCAATGTCGTGGTTGTAACGGGGACTGTCGAGGACATCGCTGCCGGCTTCGAGCTCGAACAAGCCGTCGCGCTCGGTCACTTGCGATCTGATCTGTTGCATGGCCGCTCCACTGTTCTTTTGATTATTGTTGCTCATCAGGGGCTGGCGGCATCAATAAACGTGCCGTGTACCCCGATCAAGCATCGGGCAGTTCCATAAATACATTGCAACCAACTGATGTTTATCAGTTTTATTCGCTGACTCGACTATTTGTCAGGGCACTCAGGCCGAATGCCAGGCAAGTTGTCCGGACAGTCAGGACTCAAACTGGTGCGTTGATCTTTTTTTCAATGGCTGCGCATCAACCATAGACCATACTCAAACAGCTGATTTCACATAAGAAATCTTGACTATTTTTCGATCCTGTCAAGTGCGTCAAAATGGTGAGCGGCCTCACCATTTTGGTGATTCTTGTATTTAATCGTTAAATATCAATTAGTTAATAACAGAATAAGCTTATAAAAAATATTCTTGCCGATTCGAATAACTGCAGCTAGCTTTTAATCCTGACAGCACTGACAGGAATCGATCTGTCTTAACTGTTTTTGTATAGAACATCTAGAACCGGCATAAGCCGGTCATTGCCTGCGAGGAACTCGGAATGTCTCTGTTGATCCGTGGCGCCACCGTTATTACCCATGATGAAAGTTATCGCGCCGATGTGTATTGCGCAGACGGCGTGATCAAGTCCATCGGCGAAAATCTCGATGTTCCTGCAGGCGCCGAAGTGCTCGACGGCAGCGGCCAATACCTGATGCCCGGCGGCATCGACCCGCACACCCACATGCAACTGCCCTTCATGGGCACCGTGGCCAGCGAAGACTTCTACAGCGGTACGGCGGCAGGACTGGCCGGCGGCACCACCTCGATCATCGACTTCGTGATTCCCAACCCGCAGCAATCCTTGCTCGAAGCCTTCCATCAGTGGCGCGGCTGGGCCGAGAAGTCGGCGTCGGACTACGGTTTTCACGTCGCCATCACCTGGTGGAGCGAACAGGTCCGCGAGGAAATGGCCGAACTGGTCAGCCAGCACGGCGTCAACAGCTTCAAGCATTTCATGGCCTACAAGAACGCGATCATGGCCGCCGATGACACCCTGGTGGCGAGTTTCGAACGCTGCCTGGAACTGGGCGCGGTGCCGACCGTTCACGCGGAAAACGGTGAACTGGTGTATCACCTGCAACGCAAGCTGATGGCCCAGGGCATCACCGGGCCGGAAGCGCATCCCCTGTCGCGCCCTTCCCAGGTTGAAGGCGAAGCCGCGAGCCGGGCGATCCGCATCGCCGAAACCCTGGGTACGCCGCTGTACCTGGTCCACGTCTCGACCAAGGAAGCGCTGGACGAAATCACCTACGCCCGGGGCAAGGGCCAGCCGGTCTACGGCGAAGTGCTGGCCGGGCACCTGCTGCTGGACGACAGCGTCTACCGCGATCCGGACTGGCAAACCGCCGCCGGTTATGTGATGAGCCCGCCGTTCCGCCCCCGTGGCCATCAAGAGGCGCTCTGGCATGGCCTGCAATCGGGCAACCTGCATACCACCGCCACCGACCATTGCTGCTTCTGCGCCGAGCAAAAAGCCGCTGGCCGCGACGACTTCAGCAAGATCCCCAACGGCACCGCCGGCATCGAAGATCGCATGGCGGTGTTGTGGGATGAAGGGGTGAACAGCGGACGCTTTTCGATGCAGCAATTCGTCGCGCTGACGTCCACCAACACGGCGAAGATCTTCAACCTCTACCCACGCAAAGGCGCGATTCGTGTGGGCGCCGATGCCGACCTGGTGCTGTGGGACCCGCAAGGCACACGGACCATTTCCGCCAAGACCCACCATCAGCAGGTGGACTTCAACATCTTCGAAGGCAAGACCGTGCGCGGCGTGCCCAGCCACACCATCAGCCAGGGCCGCGTGGTCTGGGCCGACGGCGACCTGCGGGCCGAACGCGGGGCCGGGCGCTATATCGAACGGCCGGCGTATCCGGCGGTGTTTGATTTGCTGAGCAAGCGGGCTGAGTTGCACAAGCCGACGGCTGTGAAACGCTGAAATCGAGGCCTTCGGCCTTCGCGAGCAAGCCCGCTCCCACAGGGATCTCGAGTGTCCACAAAACCTGTGGGAGCGGGCTTGCTCGCGAAGAGGCCCGCACAGACAACACAAAAAACAATGCCCAATCAGAGGCAGCACCTCAAATAACCGTGAGGCCAATACCGTGATCAAGACCCTGGACCACCTCCCGCATCCCCAAGAGAATGCGGCCACCCTCGCCGGCCACTTCACCGATCTGGCGCCGCCGCTCAACGAGCGCCAGGCGCACCTGGAAGCCTCGCGCTGCCTGTATTGCTACGACGCGCCCTGCGTGAATGCCTGTCCGAGCGAGATCGACATCCCCTCGTTTATCCGCAACATTGCGCAGGACAACGTGCAAGGCGCGGCGCAGAAAATCCTCTCGGCCAACATCCTCGGCGGCAGTTGCGCCCGGGTGTGCCCGACGGAAATTCTTTGCCAGCAAGCCTGCGTGCGCAACAACGCTCACGAATGCGCGCCGGTCATGATCGGCCTGTTGCAACGCTATGCCGTGGACAACGCCCACTTCAGCACGCATCCCTTCCAGCGTGCCGCCACCACCGGCAAACGCATCGCCGTGGTCGGTGCCGGTCCGGCCGGTTTGTCCTGCGCCCACCGCAGCGCCATGCACGGGCATGACGTGGTGATTTTCGAGGCGCGGGAAAAGGCTGGCGGCCTCAATGAATACGGGATCGCCAAATACAAACTGGTGGATGACTACGCGCAAAAGGAGCTTGAGTTCCTGCTGGAAATCGGCGGCATCGAAATCCGCCGCGGGCAGAAGCTCGGGGAGAACCTGACCCTCAGCGAACTGCATCAACAGTTCGATGCGGTGTTCCTCGGCCTAGGGCTCAATGCCAGCAAACAGCTGGGCCTGGCCCACGAAGACGCGCCCGGCCTGCTCGCCGCCACCGACTACATCCGCGAACTGCGCCAGGCCGATGACCTGAGCCAACTGCCCCTGGCCGACCACTGCATTGTCCTAGGCGCAGGCAACACCGCCATCGACATGGCGGTGCAAATGGCCCGCCTCGGCGCCCACGATGTGAATCTGGTGTACCGCCGTGGCGTCGAGGACATGGGTGCCACCCATCACGAACAGGACATTGCCAAGGCCAATCAGGTGCGGCTGATGACCTGGGCACAACCCGAAGAAGTGCTGCTCGATGACCAAGGCCGCGTGCGCGGCATGCGTTTCGCCCGCACCTGTCTGGTCGAAGGTCGCCTGCAAACCACCGGTGAAACCTTCGAACTGGCCGCCGATGCGATCTTCAAGGCCATCGGCCAGGCCTTCGACGGCAGCGCCCTCAGCGATCCGCTGGCCCGTGAACTCAAGCGCCAGGGCGAACGCATCGAAGTCGATGAAAACCTGCGCACCAGCATCCCCGGCGTGTATGCCGGCGGCGACTGCACCAGCCTCGATCAAGACCTCACAGTGCAAGCCGTGCAGCATGGCAAGCGCGCCGCCGAGGCAATCAATGCTCAACTGATGCTCAACGTGGAGGCTGCGTAAATGGCCGATCTGTCGATTGTCTTCGCCGGCATCAAAGCACCCAATCCATTCTGGCTAGCCTCCGCGCCGCCGACCGACAAGGCCTACAACGTGGTCCGCGCCTTCGAGGCCGGCTGGGGTGGCGTGGTCTGGAAAACCCTGGGGGAAGACCCGGCGGCAGTGAACGTGTCGTCGCGTTACTCGGCGCACTTCGGGGCTAACCGGGAGGTACTGGGCTTTAACAACATCGAGCTGATCACCGACCGCTCGCTGGAGATCAACCTGCGGGAAATCACCCAGGTCAAAAAGGACTGGCCAGACCGCGCACTGATCGTGTCCTTGATGGTGCCCTGCGTCGAAGAGTCCTGGAAACACATCCTGCCGCTGGTGGAAGCCACCGGCGCCGACGGCATCGAACTGAACTTCGGTTGCCCCCACGGCATGCCGGAACGCGGCATGGGCGCGGCGGTCGGCCAGGTGCCGGAATACGTGGAACAGGTCACCCGCTGGTGCAAGACCTATTGCTCGTTGCCGGTGATCGTCAAGCTCACGCCGAACATCACCGACATCCGCGTCGCCGCCCGCGCCGCCCACCGTGGTGGTGCCGATGCAGTGTCGTTGATCAACACCATCAACTCGATCACCAGCGTCAACCTCGAACTCATGGTCGCCAATCCCATGGTCGGCAGCCAAAGCACCCACGGCGGTTACTGCGGCTCGGCGGTCAAGCCGATTGCCTTGAACATGGTCGCCGAAATCGCCCGCGACCCGCAGACCCAGGGCCTGCCGATCAGCGGCATCGGCGGCATCGGCAACTGGCGCGACGCTGCGGAATTCATCGCCCTGGGCAGTGGCTCGGTGCAGGTGTGCACGGCGGCGATGCTGCATGGATTCCGGATTGTCGAAGACATGAAGGACGGTTTGTCACGCTGGATGGACAGTCAGGGCTACGCCAGCATTTCCGAGTTTTCCGGCCGCGCGGTGGGCAATACCACGGACTGGAAGTACCTGGACATCAACTATCAGGTGATCGCGAAGATTGATCAGGAGGCGTGCATCGGTTGTGGTCGCTGCCATATCGCTTGTGAGGACACCTCGCACCAGGCCGTGGCCAGCCTCAAGCAAGCGGACGGCACTCACAAGTATCAAGTGATCGATGAGGAGTGCGTGGGCTGCAACCTGTGCCAGATCACCTGCCCGGTGCAGGACTGCATCGAGATGGTGCCGGTGGAGACTGGCAAGCCGTTCCTGGACTGGAATCATGATCCGAGGAATCCGTATCGCGTTAGTCCTTGAAATCTGCGGCGCCTGATCTGACGCCTTCGCGAGCAAGCCCGCTCCCACATTTGGAATGCATTCCAGTGTGGGAGCGGGCTTGCTCGCGAAGAGGCCGGCAGCCACACCACCCAACCTCAGGGCTCCAACCCAATCCCCCGCAAAATCACACTGGTCACCGTCTGCACCGCCTTTTCGAACTGCATGTCCGACAACGGCTGATGATCATTGAGAATATTCACCTGATGATCGAAGTCGGCGTAGTGCTGGGTCGAGGCCCAGATCATGTACAGCAGACTCGAGGGTTCCACCGGCAGGATGCGTTTGTCGTCCACCCACTGGCGGATTTTCGCCTCCTTCATCTTGGCCCAATCGTACAGGCTCGCATCCAGCGCTGCGCCGAGGGTCGGCGCGCCATGGATGATTTCGTTGGCCCAGACTTTCGAGCCATACGGCCTGCTGCGGGAATGGTTCATCTTGGCGCGGATGTAGCTGCTGAGCACCACACGCGGGTCATCGAACATCTCGAAGCACAGCGCGTCCTGCTTCCAGACTTCCAGCAAGTCGAAGAGCACGGCGCTGTACAACTCGGTCTTGGTGCTGAAGTAGTAGTGCAGGTTGGAGCGCGGCAGTTGCACTTCAGCGGCGATATCGGCCATGGCGGTGCTGCCGAAGCCCTTTTCAGCGAAGACCTTTTCCGCCCCCAGCAGAATTTTTTCGACGTTACTGCGACGAATCTCGATCTTGTGATTGCCCATGCGGATCCCCGACAACAACGTTGAGCAAGACTAGCATCCGCTCTGAACCGCGGCGACAGGGGAAAACGAAACTTCGTACAGCCGCTGTCGTAAAGCTAAACTCTGCGCACTTGGAAACTGCCTGAGGTCCCCACGATGCTGTTCAAGAAAACCCTGACCGTCGCTGCCCTGCTCGGCTCGCTGTTCGCCGCTTCTTCGGTGTTTGCCCACGCCCACCTGAAAAGCCAGACCCCGGCCGCCGACAGCACCGTGGCCGCGCCGGCGCAATTGCGCCTGGAGTTCTCCGAGGGTATCGAGGCCAGTTTCACCAACATCACGCTGACCCGCGATGGCGCACCGGTGGCGGTCAAAGCGCTGACCACCGAAGGCAGCGACAAAAAGACCCTGATCGTCACCCCAGCCGCGCCATTGACCGCTGGCGCCTATAAAGTCGAATGGCACGCCGTGTCCGTCGACACCCACAAAAACGAAGGTGCCTACGCCTTCAAGGTTGGCCAGTAATTCATGGCGAGCGCGCTGGTGCTGTGCCGCTTCCTGCATTTCATCGTGGTGCTGATGCTGTTCGGAGGCTGGTGCTGGGCAATACCTTTTTCGGTCAGGTCTGGCGCTGGCATTTGCTGATCAACCTGCTGTTGCTGGCGTTACTGCTGACACCACTTCGCGCCAGCCTTGCGCTGCGCCTGATCCTCAGCGGCCTGCTGCTGGCCACCCTGGCCCCGGTCGGCCACGGCGCCATGCTCGATGGCAGCGCAGGCCGGTTGCTGATCCTCAATCAACTCATTCACTTGATCTGCGTGGGTGCCTGGCTCGGCGGCTTGATGCTGCTGGTGATGATTCTGCGAGAACCCGCGGGGCATTCGATCCGCCTGATGTTGCAGCGCTTCAGCGGCGTCGGTTACGGCCTGGTCGCGGGGTTGCTGATCACCGGGTTGATCAATGTGCGGGTGCTCACCGGGGCATTCTGGCCGACGCCGTTGTTCAGCGGGTTCGCCTTGATCCTGTTGATCAAGGCCGCGCTGGTGACGGCGATGCTGGGCTTGGCGTTGTTCAATCGCTTGCGGATCAATGAATGCGAGCAGCGTCTGCAAACACTGCGCGCCAGCGTGATGCTGGAATGGATGCTGGGGCTTGGCGCGGTGGCGGCGGTCTCGCTGCTGGGTACCCTGCCCCCCATGATTTCCAGCTGACAACCCCATCCCCTGTGGGAGCGAGCTTGCTCGCGATGACGGACGGTCAGTCAACATTTCTATTGAATGTCAGACCGCCTTCGCGAGCAAACCCGCTCCCACAGGTTTCCTCGTTGTCATCAGGTTTGCGCAAGGCAAAAAAACGGCCCCTGACGAGGCCGCTTCTGCTTCGACTCCGACCAGGGTTGCGCTTGCTGGAACAGGGTCAAGCCACCGAACTGGGCTTCACCCTGCAGTATCGGCCGCTTCAGGCAGATGCCCCCAACAATTGACTCAACACCGCTCGCAACTTGCCGGGCTTCACCGGTTTGTTCAGCAGGGGTGCGTTGAGCCGCTGCAACGCACGCCGACAATGATCAGTGCGGTCAGCGGTAATGATCACCGCGGGAATGTCCTGGTGGAAATGCTCGCGCAAATGTCGCACCACATCACAGCCGACCACCCCGTGATCGAGGTGATAGTCCGCCAGAATCAGTTCCGGCGCCTGCCCGCGCAGCGCCGCCAGCGCAGCCTCTTCATCGGTGGCGACCAGAACGTCGCAGCCCCACTGCCCGAGCAACGCGCTCATGCTGTCGAGAATGCTCACTTCGTTGTCGATCACCAGTAAACGGCGGCCCGGCAGCGGGTTGCCGGTGCCCGGTTGTGGCACCGCTTGGCTCACGGGCAGCGGAACCTCATCGGATATCGGCACCTCGATGCTGAACATCGAACCCCGCCCCGGCAACGAGTACACGCCGATCCTGTAGCCAAGGATCTTGGCGATGCGCTCGACAATCGCCAGCCCCAGGCCCACGCCCTTACGGTCGGCGGCGCGGCCGACGTCCAGCTGGTTGAACTCGAGGAAGATCGATTCGAGCCGGTCGACGGCGATGCCGCGCCCGGTGTCCCAGACCTCCAGGCGCAACATCTCGCCCCGACGCCTGGCCGCCAGCAGGATGCTGCCTTCATCGGTGTAGCGGCAGGCATTGCTGAGGAAGTTGCGCAGGATCCGCGTCATCAGGCGCAAATCGGTGCTGATGGCGCAATCGGCCATGCGCACCCGCAGGTTCAAGCCGGCCGCCTGGGCGACGGACTGGAACTCCGACACCAGCGGCCCGAGCAGTTCGTCGAGGCGGTACGAGGCAACGTCCGGCTTGACCGCAGCCTGATCGAGCCGGGAAATGTCGAGCAGATCCGTCAGCAGGTCTTCGGCCCCTTCCAGGGCCTGGTGAGTGCGCTCCACCAGTACCTGTTCGGCTTCCGGCAATTGGCGTTCGCGCAAGGTCGAAATCAGCAACCGCGCGGCGTTCAGCGGTTGCAGCAGGTCGTGGCTGGCGGCGGCGAGGTATTTGTCCTTGCTGTGATTGGCGGCCTCGGCGGCATCGCGGGCATCGCGCAAGGCCTTGGCGATCTGTTTGCGCTGGGTGATCTGCTGCTGAAGGTTACGGTTGGCTTCGAGCAACTCATCGGTGCGCGCGACGACGCGCTGCTCCAGTTCGTCATTGAGTTGCTGCAGGCGTCGCTGGGCCAGCTTGCGCTCGGTGATATCGGAGACGAACCCCTCTACCAGGCCTTCCTGGCCGGGCTTGAGCAGCAGGTTCATCAATACATCCAGGTAACTGCCGTCCTTGCGCCGCAAGCGGGTTTCATAGCCGTGCAGGCTGCGCTGGTGCCTGAGGATTTCGCCGATGGTTTCCAGCTCCTGCGCGCCGTCGACGAACAGGGTGCTGCCCAGGTCGGTCAGAGAGAACAGCACCTCCTGCGGGTCCTGGTAGCCCAGCATGCGCGCCAGCGCCGGGTTGGCGGCGCGCATGCCATCGTGCAGGCTGGCCTGGAAGATCCCGTGCACCGCGTTTTCGAACAGCCACTTGTAGCGGTTACGCTCGGCTTCCAGATCATCCAGGCGCGCGGCCAGCTCCGGGTAATGACTCTTGCGCGCCGAATGGCTGCCCAGCCCCAGCAGCCCGGCCAGGGCCCGTTGTTGCTCGTCAGAGGGCTTCGCCATAGACGACCTCGACATCACGCTGGCTGGATTCGCGTGGGTTGGTCAGGATGCACGGGTCGTGCATCGCATGTTGCGACAGGAACGGAATGTCCGAGGTCCTGACGCCATGCAAACCGAGGGTTTCGTGAAAGCCGATGGCGTGCTTGAGGGCGATCAGGTGTTCGACCAGGCGCCCGCAGATCTGCCGGTGATTCAGGCCCCGGCAGTCGATGCCCAACGTCTCGGCGATCACCTTGAAGCGATCTGGCGCCGAGTTGTAATTGAAGGCCACCACGTGCTCGACCAGTACCGCGTTGCACAGGCCGTGGGGCAGATCGAGAAAGCCGCCGAGGCTGTGGGACATGGCATGCACCGCACCGAGGATGGCGTTGGAAAACGCCAGCCCGGCCTGCATGCTGCCGAGCATGATTTTTTCGCGCAACGCGATGTCGGTCGGGTTGGCGATCATTTGCACCAGGTTGCCATTGATCAGGCGCATCGCCTCCAGCGCATGGGGATCGGTCAGCGGCCCGTGGCCGGTGGACACGAAGGCTTCGATGGCATGCACCAACGCGTCGATGCCGGTACAGGCCGACAGGAACGGGTCCATGCTCAGGGTGGTTTCCGGGTCGATCAGCGAAACGTCCGGTACCACGGCCTTGCTGACGATGGAGAACTTCATGCGTTCCTGCTGGTTGGAAATGATCACGAATTGCGAGACGTCGGCCGAGGTGCCGGCAGTGGTCGGAATCAGGATCAGCGGCGGGCTGGGCACGCGGATGGTGTCCACGCCCTCGAAATCGAGAATGCTGCGGCCATGGGCGACGACGATGCCGATGCCTTTGCCGCAGTCCATCGGGCTGCCGCCACCGACGGCGACGATCACGTCGCAGTGGTTTTCCCGGTACAGCTCGGCGCCGAGCATCACCTCTTCGACCCGAGGGTTGGGCGAGACATCGGAGTACAGGCAATACTGGATGCCCAACGCTTGCAGGCTGGCCTCGACATCGGCGACCCAACCGGCGGCAATCACACCGGGATCGCTGACCACCAGGACCTTGCGCGCGCCAAAGGTCTTGGCGTAATTGCCGACACTGTGCCGGCTACCGGCACCGAAGATGATTTCAGGGGAAACGAATTTGCGCAGCTGGTTGAGACTCTGGCTCATTGGAAAGCCTGTTTTTATTGTTTTGGAAGGTAGAAACCACACTAAACCATCCAGCTGTGAATGCAATCAGACCAATGGGTAGCACTGCCTGGGGTGTACTCGCATTCGAATTCACCACAGATCCCCTGTGGGAGCGGGCTTGCTCGCGAAGAGGCCTTAACATTCAACATTTATGTTGCCTGGCACACCGCTTTCGCGAGCAAGCCCGCTCCCACAGGGGGTTGTGTCGCTAAAATTATCCGCGATAGATCAGCTGCGAAGCCTTTGCATTGCGCAGCGTCAGATGCTCCATCCCCAACCCCGGCGCCTCCGCTTCCTCGCGGGCCTTGAGAATCACGCCATGGTGCGGCGACTTGCTGCACACCGGGTCGGCATTGCTGGCATCGCCCGTCAACATGAAAGCCTGGCAGCGGCACCCGCCCAGGTCCTTGTGCTTTTCATCGCAGGAGCGGCACGGTTCCTTCATCCAGTCATCGCCGCGAAAACGGTTGAAGCCGAACGAGTCGTTCCAGATGTGCGAGAGGCTGTGCTCGCGCACGTTGGGAAACTGCACCGGCAACTGCCGGGCGCTGTGGCAAGGCAAGGCCGTGCCGTCGGGGGTGATGTCGAGAAACAGGTTGGCCCAGCCGTTCATGCAGGTCTTGGGACGCTCCTCGTAGTAATCCGGGGTGACGAAGATCAGCTTGCACGGGTGGCCCTGGGCTTCAAGGCGTTCGCGGTACTCGTTGGTGATGCGCTCGGCACGCTGCAATTGCTCACGGGTGGGCAACAGGCCGACGCGGTTGAGTTCAGCCCAGCCATAGAACTGGCAGGTGGCCAATTCGACGAAGTCCGCTTCCAGCTCCAGGCACAGCTCGATGATCTGCGCGATCCGGTCGATGTTGTGCCGATGGGTGACAAAGTTCAGCACCATCGGATAACCCTGGGCTTTCACCGCACGGGCCATGGCGAGTTTCCGGGCAAAGGCCTTGCGCGAGCCGGCGAGCATGTTGTTCACCGCCTCGTCGGCGGCCTGGAAGCTGATCTGGATATGGTCCAGCCCGGCCACCTTGAAGTCGCGCACCTTCTGCTCGGTCAGGCCGATGCCGGAGGTGATCAGGTTGGTGTAGTAGCCCATGTCCCGGGCGGCCTTGATCAGTTCGGCGAGGTCCTGGCGTACCAGCGGCTCGCCGCCGGAAAAGCCCAATTGCGCGGCGCCCATGTCCCGCGCTTCACGAAATACGCGAATCCATTCTTGCGTGCTCAGTTCCTCGCCGTGCCGGGCAAAGTCCAGTGGATTGGAGCAATAGGGGCATTGCAGCGGACAGCGGTAGGTCAACTCGGCGAGCAGCCACAACGGCGGCCCGGGCAGCGTCTCACTCGATCCAGAATTGCGCATGGGCCACCTCCAGAAACGCCAGCACGTCTTCGTCGATCCCGGGTACCCCGGGGAAACTGGCGCTCAGTCGATCAATGATCGCCGCCACGCTGCGCTGGCCATCCACCAGGTCGAGAATCTGTCCGGCACTGGCGTTGAGCTTGATCATGCCTTCGGGGTACAGCAGCACATGGCAGTCCTGACGGGGCTCCCATTGCAGACGAAAACCGCGCCGCAAGGCCAGTGACTGCTGGCGATCGATCAGGCTCACAGGGCGATCCCCCGGTGCCAGACGTTGTCGCCGGTGACCGTGTGATACGGCGGGCGCGCAAGCTCGTAGGCCATGCTCATGGCATCGAGCATGCTCCACAGCACGTCGAGCTTGAATTGCAGGATCTCCAGCATGCGTTGTTGCCCCTCGGCGGTCACGTAGTGCGCCAGGGTGATGCGCAAGCCATGCTCGACATCGCGCCGCGCCTGACTCAGGCGCGTGCGGAAATAGTCGTAGCCAGCGACGTCGATCCACGGGTAATGGGTCGGCCAGGCGTCGAGTCGCGACTGATGGATCTGTGGCGCAAAGAGTTCGGTCAGCGAACTGCTGGCCGCTTCCTGCCAGCAGGCGCGACGAGCGAAATTGACGTAGGCGTCCACCGCGAAACGCACGCCGGGCAGCACCAGCTCCTGGGAGAGGATCTGCTCGCGATCCAGCCCCACGGCTTCGCCCAGGCGCAGCCAGGCTTCGATACCGCCCTCGCTGCCGGGGACGCCGTCGTGGTCGAGAATCCGTTGCAGCCATTCCCGGCGTACGTCGCGGTCCGGGCAGTTGGCGAGAATCGCGGCGTCTTTCAGGGGGATGTTGACCTGATAATAGAAGCGATTGGCGACCCAGCCCTGGATCTGCTCGCGACTGGCGCGACCGGCGTACATGGCTTGGTGGAAGGGATGGTGGATGTGGTAGTAGGCACCCTTGGCGCGCAGGGCGGCTTCGAATTCTGTGGGGGACATGGGGGTGTCAGTCATTTTGTTCTCCGGGAATTTTTGCGGTGCCTGCGCTGGCCTCTTCGCGAGCAAGCCCGCTCCCACACTGGATTTCTGGTGTACATAAAATTTGTGTTCACACCGACCACCTGTGGGAGCGGGCTTGCTCGCGAAGGGGCCAGCCGCTACAGCTCAATACTCATGCCGTCATAAGCCACTTCTATACCCCGCCGCTCCAGCAAAGCCCGCTCGGCCGAGTCTTCATCGAGGATCGGATTGGTGTTGTTGATGTGGATCAGCACCTTGCGCTGGCGGTTGAAACCCTCCAGCACTTCAAGCATTCCACCGGGGCCGCTTTGTGGGAGGTGCCCCATTTCGCTGCCCAGGCTCTGGCCGACTTCGCAGATACGCATCTCGTCGTCGCGCCACAGGGTGCCGTCCAGCAGCAGGCAGTCGGCGCGCTGCATCCAGCCCAGCACTTCATCGTCGATTCGGCCAAGGCCCGGGGCATAGAACAGCGAGGCACCGTTGCGCAGGTCTTCAATGAACAAGCCAATGGTGTCGCCCGGTTGCGGGTTGCCGCGATTGGGCGAATACGGCGGCGCGTTGCTCACCAGGGGAATCGCGCGAAATTGCAAATGTCCGCAGGCCGGGATGCTGAACGGCTGGCGATCGAGGCCGACCGGTTGCCAGTGCAATCCGCCGTTCCAGTGTCCGAGCATGTTGAACAACGGGAAACCGCTGCTCAGGTCCTGATGCACGCGCTCGGTGCACCACACAGCATGCGGGCAGCCTTCGCGCAGGCTGAGCAAACCGGTGCAATGGTCGATCTGGCTGTCCAGCAGCACGATGCCGGCGATGGCGCTGTCACGCAGGCGCCGCGCCGGTTGCAATGGCGCAAAACTCTCGAGTTGCGCACGAATGTCCGGTGACGCGTTGCACAGCACCCACTCCACACCGTCGTCACTCAGGGCAATCGACGACTGCGTACGGCGCTGTGCCCGCAGGCTGCCATTGCGCACACCGGCGCACTGGCGGCAGTTGCAGTTCCACTGCGGGAAACCACCGCCAGCGGCGGAACCGAGAACGCGGATGTGCATGGCAGATGCTCCAGAAGGCAGGCCCGGCCACCGCATCGGCTGGCCGGGTGGTCAATCAACGGTTGGCGAAATACATCGTCACTTCGAAGCCAATGCGCAGATCGGTAAACGCGGGTTTAGTCCACATGGGTCATTCCTCTTCTTGTGCCCGGGTGATTCCGGTAGAGCCATTAATGCACGGGGCGATGAGGGCCCGAATGCTACTTTCGAAGGAGTTTGCGGGGTGATTTGGTAGGGGGTGTTGCGCGGTCATTGGCATCACACAAACCCCATGTGGGAGCGGGCTTGCTCGCGAAAGCGGTGTGCCAGTCAACATCTCTGCTGAATGACACTCCGCCTTCGCGAGCAAGCCCGCTCCCACAGGTTATGCGGCGTGTTTAAGGAATCAGAAGAACCCCAGCGGGTTGATGTCGTAGCTCACCAGCAGGTTTTTGGTCTGCTGATAGTGATCGAGCATCATCTTGTGGTTTTCCCGACCGACACCGGACTTCTTGTAGCCACCAAACGCCGCGTGCGCCGGGTACAGGTGGTAGCAGTTGGTCCACACGCGCCCGGCCTTGATCGCCCGGCCCATGCGGTAGGCGCGGTTGATGTCGCGGGTCCACAGGCCGGCGCCGAGGCCGAACTCGCTGTCGTTGGCGATGGCCAGGGCTTCGGCTTCGTCCTTGAAGGTGGTGATACCCACCACCGGGCCGAAGATTTCTTCCTGGAACACACGCATCTTGTTGTGCCCCTTGAGCAGCGTCGGCTGGATGTAATAACCGCTGGACAGGTCGCCTTCCAGACGTTCGGCCGCGCCACCGGTGAGCAGTTCGGCGCCCTCCTCCTGGGCGATGGTCAGGTACGAGAGAATCTTGTCGTATTGCTGCTCGGACGCCTGGGCGCCGACCATGGTCTCGGTGTCCAGCGGGTTGCCGCGCTTGATCTTGACGATCTTCTTCATCACCTCGGCCATGAACGGCTCGTAGATGGATTCCTGAACCAGCGCCCGGGACGGGCAGGTGCAGACTTCGCCCTGGTTGAAGAACGCCAGCACCAGCCCTTCGGCGGCTTTTTCGATGAACGCAGGTTCCGCGTTCATGATGTCTTCGAAGAAGATGTTCGGCGACTTGCCGCCCAGCTCGACAGTGCTCGGAATGATGTTCTCGGCGGCGCAATGCATGATGTGCGCGCCGACCGGGGTCGAGCCGGTGAAGGCGATCTTGGCGATGCGCTTGCTGGTGGCCAGGGCTTCACCAGCTTCGCGACCGAAACCCTGGACGATGTTCAGCACGCCGGCCGGCAGCAGGTCGGCGATCAGCTCGGCGAAGACCATGATCGACAGCGGCGTTTGCTCGGCAGGCTTGAGCACGATGCAGTTGCCGGCGGCCAGGGCCGGGGCGAGCTTCCAGGCGGCCATCAGCAGCGGGAAGTTCCACGGAATGATCTGCCCGACCACGCCCAGCGGTTCGTGGAAGTGATAGGCCGTGGTCAGCTCGTTGATCTCGGCAGCCCCGCCTTCCTGGGCGCGGATGCAGCCAGCGAAGTAACGGAAGTGGTCGGCCGCCAGCGGCACGTCGGCGTTCAGGGTTTCGCGCACGGCCTTGCCGTTGTCCCAGGTTTCGGTGACGGCCAGCACCTCAAGGTTCTGCTCGATGCGATCGGCGATTTTCAGCAGCACCAGGGAGCGGTCCTGGGCCGAGGTCTTGCCCCAGGCATCCGCTGCGGCATGGGCGGCGTCGAGGGCCTTGTCGATGTCGGCGGCGCTGGAGCGCGGGAACTCGGCGATCACTTCACCGTTGACCGGCGAGGTGTTGGTGAAGTACTCGCCATTGATCGGAGCGACAAACTCGCCGCCGATGAAGTTGCCGTAGCGCGGCTTGAAGGTAATCACGGCGCCTGGGGTTCCGGGTTGTGCGTAGATCATGGTGGGCCTCTGTCTGGTCGATGCCTGTCGTACTGACAGGCGATGAGCCGATACTAGAGAGCCCCGCGTGCCAGACGAATGCATCGTTGGCAGGAGGGGCTCTCGTTATTTGGTCGTAGATTTCACACAAATTAATGTGGGAGCGGGCTTGCTCGCGAAGGCGGCGGATCACGCAACATCAATGTTGAATGTGAAGGCCCCTTCGCGAGCAAGCCCGCTCCCACAAGGGATCAGTGCTTGGCCACGAGGTCTTTCGGCAGCTTGAAGGTCCAGAGCATGCCGCCCTGGTTGAAGTCCTTCACCCGCTTGGCCACTTCGCCGCCCCACAGCGGTACCGCGCCGCCCCAGCCGGAGAGCACCGAGACGTACTGTTCGCCGTCCATTTCCCAGGTCACGGGCGAGCCGAGCACGCCGGAACCGGTCTGGAATTCCCAGACCTTTTCGCCGGTCTTGGCATTGAACGCCTGCAGGAAACCTTCCGGCGTACCGGTGAACACCAGGTTGCCCTTGGTGGTCAGCACCCCGCCCCACAGCGGCGCGTAGTTCTTGTGGCGCCAGACTTCCTTGCCGGTTTTCGGATCGATGGCCCGCAGCACGCCGATGTAGTCTTCGTTCAACGGCTTGATGGTGAAGCCGGCGCCGAGGAACGCTGCGCCTTTCTTGTAGGCGATGCCTTCGTTCCAGATGTCCATGCCCCACTCGTTGGACGGCACATAGAACAGTCCGGTGTCCTGGTTGTAAGCCATTGGCATCCAGTTTTTCGCGCCGAGGAACGCCGGCGCGACGAAGACCGAACTGCCCTTGGCTTCGGAACCCGGGGCACCGGGACGGCTGGCTTCGTTGTAGATCGGCCGGCCGTTCTTATCCAGGCCGGTGGCCCAGGTGATTTTGTCCACGAACGGGAAGCCACGGATGAATTTGCCGTTGGTACGATCCAGCACGTAGAAGAAACCGTTACGGTCGGCAGTGGCCGCCGCCTTGATTTCCTTGCCGCCTTCGCTGTAGTTGAACGACACCAGCTCGTTCACGCCGTCGTAGTCCCAACCATCGTGGGGCGTGCTCTGGAAGTGCCACTTGATGGTGCCGTCGTCGGGGTTGAGCGCCAGGCGCGACGAAGAGTAGAGGTTGTCGCCAGGGCGCAGGTGCGAGTTCCACGGCGCCGGGTTGCCGGTACCGAACAGCAGCAGGTTGGTTTCCGGGTCGTAATAGCCGCCAAGCCAAGGGGCCGCGCCGCCGGTTTTCCAGAGATCGCCCGGCCAGGTCTTGCCCGCCTCGCCGCCGGAGATGCCGTTTTCCACCGCTTTGCCGTCCTTGTAGACGAAGCCCATATGGCCTTCGACCGTTGGCCGGGTCCACAACAGGTCACCGTTTTTCGGGTCGTAGGCCTCGATCTTGCCCACCACGCCGAACTCGCCACCGGCCACGCCGGTAATCAGCTTGCCGTTGATCACCAGCGGCGCGGCGCTGATCGAGTAGCCTTCCTTGTGGTCGGCGACTTTCTTGCTCCACACCACCTTGCCGGTGTCCTTGTTCAGCGCCACGAGCTTGGCGTCGAGGGTGCCGAAAATCACCAGGTCGCCATACAGCGCGACGCCACGGTTGATCACGTCGCAGCAAGGGCGGATGTCATCGGGCAGGCGTGCATCGTATTGCCAGAGTTTTTTGCCGGTGCGTGCATCCACGGCGAACACCCGGGAGTAGGACCCGGTCATGTACATCACGCCGTCCTTGACCATCGGCTGCGCCTGCTGGCCACGCTGTTTCTCACCGCCGAAGGAAAACGCCCACGCCGGTCGCAGCTCCTTGACGTTGTCGACGTTGAGAATATCCAGCGGGCTGTAGCGCTGCCCTTGAACGCCGAGGCCGTTGGTCACGACCTGTTCCGGGTTCTTGGGGTCCTGGAGAATGTCCTGGTCGGAAACCCCGGCCAATGCCTGGCCGGACAACAGCATGGCACTGAGCAGCAGGCTCAAGACGAAGGGCTGGCGACGTGCGGGTTGGGTCATGACGGCTTCCTCTGCGGATTTTTGTTATTTCCGGAAAATTTTCCCGGTCTGGTGCAGATTCTTGAGCGCCGCCGTCCTGGCAACAATTGCCCGCAATGAGGAGATTGCTAGTTCCTTGGTACAGGGTAGGAGGAGATGAGCAGCGATTTTGTGCCCGATGAAAGTCCCCTGTGGGAGCGGGCTTGCTCGCGAAGAGGCCGGCACATTCGACATCGATGTCGCCTGACACTCCGCCTTCGCGAGCAAGCCCGCTCCCACATTAGATCGGGGTGGGTCAGTTTTTTGCGTTGGAATCCACCCGCGTCATCCGCTCGCGCTCGTAGCGCGGGTACAGATGACTGACGCTGCGGATCAGTTCGTAGCGGCTCAGGTTGATCCCGGCGAAACGTTCAGGGATGGGGCTACGGATCATCTCGGCCATGTCGCTGCCATTGACGGCGCCGTCGCGCATCAGCTGATCGAGCCAGGTCAGGTAATCGCGCATCTGCTCGAAGGGCTGCGGGTCACTGGCCACCGGGCCATGGCCGGGCACCACCAGCGTCCAGGGCAAACCTCGCAGGGTCGCGATGTCCGCCAGCCACACTGACAGCCCTGGGCTGTTGGGCGTGGTCAGCGCCCGCTGATAAAACACCAGGTCCCCGGCAAACAGCACGCCGGTTTGCTGGTCGAGAATAGCCAGATCCGCGCCCGTATGCCCACCCAGGCTCAGCAGACGCAGATCGTGATTCCCAAAACTTTTCACGCCGGGTGCCAGCGTCTGCGTCGGCAGCACCACTTCGGTGCCACGCATCCAGTCGCCGACCATCCGGTACATATTCTCGGCCATCGCATCGCCTTGCCGGTGCAACAGCTCGGTGGTGCCGGCCAGGGCGCCGATCGGCACGTCGCTGAAGGTTTGATTGCCCAGCACATGGTCCGGGTGGTGATGGGTCAGCAAGACCTCGACCACCGGCTTGTCGGTCGTGGCGGCAATCGCCTTGCGCAGCGCTTCGCCGTAACGCCGGGACGGGCCGGTGTCGATCACCACCACTCCGCGCTCAGTGACGATGAACGCAGTGTTGACGATGTTGCCGCCGTTGGCCTTGGCGAAATTATCCGTGCTGCCTTCCAGCAGCCAGGTGTCCTGGGCGATCTGCCGGGGCTTGAGCGAATACTCGAGATCGGCCAGGGCCGGCAGACTGACGCTTAACACCATCAACAGGATCCAGCGCATGCCACGCTCCTTGAGGTCAGGGGATCGACGCATCGAACTCATTGCCGCTGTTGTCCCGTAGCAGCAGGCGCGTTTGCCCTGCCCCTTCGATGTCGAAGGCCAGGTTGGGGTTTTCGCTGACCGCCGGAAACAGCTCCAGCCGGGCCAGCACTTGCTCGTTGTGGTCACGCAGCTCGGCATGGTTGATGAAGAATTCCGGAATGCCGCTGACCATGCCGTTGTCCATGGGATGCGCCACCTGCATACGCAAACGGCTGAATTCCCCCCGGGGATAACGGCCGCCGAGCACTTCGCCGATGTGCTCTTCCCAGCCCGGTTGCGTGCGCACCACGCTCGGCGCGGTGCAACCGCCACCGGCGGCGTCGATCAGGGTCGAACCGACATGCCACACGCCGTCGCGGGTCAACACCGCTGCGCGCAAGGGCGTGGCCTGTTCGATGCGAATGCGCAACGACAGCCAGGGCAAAACCGAATTCAGCGGCTGGAAGTCGACGATTTTCGGCAACGGGTTCAGCTCTGCCCAGGCGAGGATTTTCACCACCTCGCCCTTGAACGCCCGGGCGTCGATTTCCAGCGGCACCTGCCGGGCATCTTCGGCAAACGGCGGCGCCAGCAGCTTGACCCGCTCATCGAAAACGAACGGCGCATTGCCGAGAAACTGCTGCTGATAGAAGGCCCACATCACCGATGGCACCGGGTCTTTACCCGGATCGATAGCGCCAGCCTGTGCCGCCAGGCTCAACCAGCAGGCCAACAGACAACTCCCTCGCCATTTCATCGCCTGCTCCTTATTGATACATCTCGGGCACGTCGTAACGCAGACCGTAATGGCCGTAGATGGTCTTCACCGAACCCTCGCGGATCAGGCTTTCCAGCGCCTCTTCCACGGCATAGGCCAGTTGACGATTGCTTTCGTGCACCGCCATGCCGATCTCCCAGAGCTGCTTGCCCATGTTCGGATAGGCATTCTGCGCCAGTGCCACTTGCGGGTCGGCCGCTTCATGGACCTGCCAGTCGATTTCGCCGCGCATGGCCATCACCGCGTCGACCTCACCGGCCTTCATCGCGGCAAACGCCTGGGGTACGCCAGGATAGTGATGGGTCTTGCCGGCGAGCATGCCGTTGAACACCGAGGTCAGGTAGAACGAAGGCACGCTGTCGACTTCGACACCAATCGGGTGATGCTCGAACACCGCGACGCTGGCGACCTTGTCCAATCGTCGGCGGTCATAGGCCACCTGCCATTGTTCGTTCTGGTACGGACCGAACATCACTACTTGGCCGTTGACCAGTTCGCCGAACTCGTTGCGCTTCTGTGCGTAGTCACGGTCGTAGGGCACGCGCATCATCAGGTCGGCCAGTTGCTGGTTGTGCAAGGCACTGGCACGCCAGATGTAATCGCGCAGGTCGTCATCGAGCTTTTCCCCGGCCGGCGCCCAGATCAGCGTCAGGCGCACGCCGAGCGCCTTGGCCAACGCTTCGGCGAGTTCGACATCGACGCCGCGAGGCTGTCCGGCACTTTCAAAGCTGTAAGGGGCGAAGTCCTTGTAGACCGCCACCTTCAGCTCCCCGGCGGCGATCATTTCGTCGTAGTTGCGAACCTGCGCCTGCGCCGCCTGGCAGCACAGCCACAGAGCGCTGATCAACACCGCGAGCAGGCGCATGGGTCACTCCTCGACGTGCACAGTGTCCAGATAAGTGCGCACCGCCCACAGGGCTTCCTGGCTCAGGTAGTCGGCCATCTTCGGCATGTACACCCGACCGTCGCGCACCGCGCCATGGCGCACCCGCTCGGCGAACCATTCATCGCCCGCCTCACCGACATCGAGCATGCGCAAGTCAGGGGCGATACCGCCGGACTTGGCTTCCAGGCCATGACAGGCCGCGCAGTTCTGGGTGTAGGCGGAGGCACCGATTTCCACTGCCTTGTCATGTTCCGGGGCGGTGCGATACGGGTTTACCGCGGCCCAGCCATCGGCATCGAGTTGCACGCCAGCGTCCTTGATTGGCGTCAGTCCCTTGGTTTCCACGGCCTGTGGTACCACGTTGCCGTGGGCCCAGACGGAACCTGCGCTGATAAGACCGGCCAATAGCCCGGTCACGAGCAAGGCGTTGCGTTTTGTTGTCATTGTTATGCCCTCTGGATTGCACGCAAAACCTCTTGGCAGAGGCTATGGCAGCCATCTTAGAAACGGCATCGCACTCACCCCATGCTGCTTTGGTGGTCGCTACCTAGTCCCTTGGTAGTAAGGCGCTGGATGGACACCACCGGTACTTTCTGCATATTTCCTCAGCTTCACGGGCTACCTAAGCTGGCGCTACCTGTAATGGAGTGCCCTATGCGCCAGCTCGTCCCTTACGCCCTGATCTACCTGCTGGCGATTGCCTGCGCCGCCGGCCTGGCCACCCAGAGCCAGGCCGCCGATGCGCCCTTGCAGGTGCGGATCGGCTACCTGGGTTATCGCCCCGACCCCGGCCCGCTGCTGTCGAACGTCATCCCCGAGCCCACCGATGCCGGGCTGCGCGGCGCCGAACTGGCGATCACCGACAGCAACAGCACCGGGCGTTTTCTCAACCACGGCTACAGCCTGGTCAGCGCCAGTGTCGACAGCCCCGAAGCCTTGCTCGAAGCGGCGAAGGCTCAGCACGAACAAGGTCTGCGCCTGTTTGTGGTGAATGCCCCCGCGACCAGCCTGCGCCAATTGAGTGCAGCACTGCCCGACAGCCTGCTGTTCAACGCCGGCAGCCCCGATGACAGCCTGCGCACCACCGATTGCCTGCCGAACGTGCTGCACACCTTGCCGAGCCGGGCGATGCTCGCCGATGCACTGGCGCAGTTTCTGGTGCTGCGCAAATGGCAGCGGGCGCTGCTGATTGTCGGCCCGACGCCCGACGATCAAGCCTATGCCGCCGCCCTGCGCCGCGGGGCCAAGCGCTTCGGCTTGCAACTGGTGGCGGAAAAACCCTGGAGCTTCGATAACGACCAACGCCGCAGCGCCCAGGCGGATATGCCGTTGTTCACCCAGACCGCCGAGTACGACGTGGTCCTGGTGGCCGATGAACGCGGCGACTTCGGTGAATACGTGCCCTACCAGACCTGGTACCCGCGCCCGGTCGCCGGCACCCAGGGCCTGACCCCGGTGGGCTGGCACAAGACCGTGGAAACCTACGGCGCCGCGCAGCTGCAAAAACGCTTCGAAGCCCTGACCGGGCGCTGGATGAATGACCGTGATTTCGCCGCGTGGATCGCCGTGCGCAGTATCGCCAGCGCCGTGAGCAAATTGCGCCAGGCCGAGCCGATGGCGATCCGTACGCTGGAAATCAGCGACCAGTTGCCGCTCGACGGTTTCAAGGGCCGCAAGCTCAGCTACCGGCCGTGGAACGGCCAGTTGCGCCAGCAGATTCCCATCGTCCAGCCCCGGGCGCTGGTCAGTACGTCCCCCCAGGACGGTTTTCTGCACCCGTTCAACGAGATGGACAGCCTGGGCTACGACAAACCCGAGGTCAGCTGCCGCTTTCCCTGAGCCGATAATCACAACAACAAGGAATCCGCCATGCGCCGCACCCTGCTCTCTTGCACCTTGCTGCTCGCCGCTGGCCATGCCGTTGCCAGCACTGCCTGGGTCTCCAACGAAAAGGACAACAGCCTGAGCCTGATCGACCTGCAGACCCTGCAAGTCACCGACACCCTGCCCGTCGGCCAGCGCCCCCGCGGCTTGCTGCTGTCCCATGACAACAAGCTGCTGTACATCTGCGCCAGTGACTCGGACCGGGTCCAGGTGATGGACGTGGCCACGCGCAAGATCATCAAGGAACTGCCCTCGGGCAAGGACCCCGAGCAATTCGCCCTGCACCCGAACAATCGCTGGTTGTACGTCTCCAACGAAGACGATGCGCTGGTCACGGTGATCGACACCGAGACCTCCAAGGTACTCGGCCAGATCGAAGTCGGTGTCGAACCCGAGGGCATGGCCGTCAGCCCTGACGGCAAGTGGGCGGTCAACACCAGCGAAACCACCAACATGCTGCACTGGATCGACACCAGCACCCAGACCCTGGCCGACAGCACCCTGGTGGACCAGCGCCCGCGCTTCGTCGAGTTCTCCCCCGATGGCGCCCGGCTCTGGGCCTCGGCGGAAATCGGCGGTACCGTGACCATTCTCGATGTGGCCAGCCGCACCGTGCTCAAGACCCTGAACTTCCAGATCAAGGGCGTGCACCCGGACAAGGTCCAGCCGGTGGGCATCAAGCTCAGCGCCGATGGCAAGTACGGCTTCGTCGCCCTCGGCCCGGCCAATCATGTGGCGGTGATCGATGCCAAGACCTTCGAGATTCTCGATTACCTGCTGGTGGGTCGACGGGTCTGGCAGATGGCGTTCACCCCGGATCAGAAGCAATTGCTGGTCACCAACGGCGTCAGCGGCGATGTCTCGGTGATCGATGTCGACAGTCTCAGGGTCAGCAAATCGGTGAAAGTCGGACGCTACCCTTGGGGCGTGGTGGTGACACCATGAACGCCCTTGAAGTCAGCGACCTGAGCTTTGCCTACGGCGCTCGAGAGGCCTTGCGCAAGGTGAGCTTCAGCCTGGAACCCGGGCGTTTCGCCGCGCTGCTGGGACCCAACGGCGCGGGCAAGTCGACCCTGATTGCCCTGCTGACCCGGCTCTATGATCTGCAGCACGGCGAGATCCGCGTCGGTGGCTGCTCATTGCGCAGCGCGGCACGCCCGGCGCTCAAGCAGTTGGGTGTGGTGTTCCAGCAAAGCACCCTGGACCTGGACCTCAGCGTTGAGCAGAACCTGCGTTATCACGCCGCATTGCATGGCCTGTCCCGGCGTCAGACCGACCTTCGGGTCGACGCCGAACTGGCCCGCCAGGCCCTGACCGACCGCCGCCGCGAACGGGTGCGTGAACTCAATGGCGGCCATCGACGCCGGGTGGAAATTGCCCGCGCCCTGCTGCACGAGCCGCGTCTGTTGCTGCTCGATGAAGCCAGTGTCGGCCTCGACCCGGCGAGTCGCCTGGCGCTCAACCAGCACATCCGCAGCCTGTGTCGCGAAGAGCGCATCAGCGTGCTCTGGACCACCCACCTGCTCGATGAAGTACAGCCCAGCGATGACTTGCTGATCCTGCATCAAGGCCGGCTGGTAGCCAGCGGACAGGCCGATGCCCTGAGCCTGGAACACGGCGGTGACCTCGGTTCGGCCTTCACCCGCCTGACAACATCAGGAGCTGCCCAATGAACGCTTACTGGCAATGCTTTAGCGGTATCGTGCTGCGCGAATGGCTGCGCTTTGTACTGCAACGCACGCGGTTTCTCAGCGCCCTGGTGCGGCCGCTGCTGTGGCTGCTGGTGTTCGCCGCCGGTTTTCGCGCAGCGCTGGGGATCGCGATCATCGAACCCTACGACACCTACATTCCCTATGAGGTCTACATCATTCCCGGGCTGGCCTGCATGATCCTGCTGTTCAACGGCATGCAGGGCTCACTGTCGATGGTCTACGACCGCGAGATGGGCAGCATGCGCGTGCTGCTGACCAGCCCCCTGCCCCGAACCTTTCTGCTGTGCAGCAAGCTGGTGGCCACCTCACTGATTTCGTTGTTGCAGGTGTATGCATTCCTGGCGATTGCCTGGGTCTACGGCGTGCAGCCACCGGCGATGGGCCTGTTGCTGGCGTTGCCGGCCCTGCTGCTGGTGGCGTTGATGCTCAGCGCACTGGGTCTTTTGCTGTCGAACGCGATCCGCCAGCTGGAGAACTTTGCCGGGGTGATGAATTTCGTGATCTTCCCGCTGTTTTTCCTGTCATCGGCGCTGTATCCGCTGTGGAAGATGCGCGAGGCCAGCGAGTGGCTGTATTGGCTGTGCGCGGTGAATCCGTTCACCCATGCGGTGGAGCTGGTGCGTTTTGCCCTGTATGAACGCTTCAATCCGCTGGCACTGGCGGTGTGCACGGGGCTGACGCTGCTGTTTGCGTTGCTCGCCGTGCTGACCTTCAACCCGCAGCATGCGGCCTTGCGCAAATCCAGCTGACAACACAATCCCAATGTGGGAGCGGCGGTGCGACGATTCGACTTGCTCGCGAAGGCGTTGTGTCAGTCAACTCATTTATTGGATGTGACGCCCCCTTCGCGAGCAAGCCCGCTCCCACAGTTGATCTTCATTGAACAGGGTGAAATTACTACTTTAGTACTGGTTTCCCTGTCTATCGTCGCATTCCCAACGCCCCCCGACTGGCATGTAATAGGTCCATAACTATAAGGACTGAACCCATGCCACGTGCCCGACGTTGCCTGTTGCGCCCTGCTCTCGCCGCCCTGTCCCTGGGCCTGCTGCTGAGCACCGCGCAGGCCGACACTGCGCTGTTCTCCGCCGATGGCTATCGCATCGGCCTGTACCGCAGCCCGACGCCCGACCAGCTGCAAGGCGCAACCATCGTCGACACCCCCGCCCTGCAAACCCTGCTCGGCCAAACCCCGCGCCCGGTGCTGATCGACGTCTACCGCCGTCAGTGGCTGCAAGGGCAATTCATCGAAGACCAGCCCCATGAAAACCTGCCCGGCAGCCATTGGCTGGCCAATACCGGGGACGGCGACCTGACGCCGCAATGGCAGGACTATTTCGCCGCCAACCTGAAAAAGCTGACCGCCGGCGACCCGACGCAACCGCTGGTCTTCTATTGCCGCTCCGACTGCTGGTTGAGCTGGAATGCGGTCAAGCGCGCAGCCACCATGGGCTATAAGACTCTGTATTGGTATCGCGATGGCCTGGACGCCTGGCAAGCGGCCAATCTGCCGGTTTCGCCAGCCCGGCCCGAACCCTTTCCCTGAGCTTTACGCGTGCGTGTTGTTGCCACACCATAATCAAAATAATGAGGTGAAAGGCCATGTACAAAATTCTGATTGCCGACGATCACCCACTGTTTCGCGAAGCCATCCACAACGTCATCAGCGACGGTTTTGCCGGCAGCGAAGTGATGGAAACCGCCGACCTGGACAGCGCCCTGGCCCTGACCCAGGAACACGACGACCTGGACCTGATCCTGCTCGACCTGAACATGCCCGGCATGCACGGGCTCAATGGCCTGATCAACCTGCGTAACGAAGCGCCGACCATTCCGGTGGTGATTGTCTCCGCCGAGCAAGACAAACAGATCGTGCTGCAAGCCATCACCTACGGCGCGGTGGGTTTCATCACCAAGTCGTCACCCCGCACCCAGATGACCGATGCGATCCAGCAGATTCTCAATGGCAACGTCTACCTGCCGCCGGACATCATCCGCACCGCCAAAAGCAGCACCCACCGGCGGATGAACGACACCCCGAGTTTCCCGCCCGAACTGCTCCAGGCCCTGACCCGCAAGCAGCTGCAGGTGCTGGAGCGCATGACCAAGGGCGAATCGAACAAGCAGATCGCCTACACCCTGGAAATCGCCGAGACCACGGTCAAGGCCCACGTGTCGGCGATCCTGCGCAAGCTCAACGTGCACAACCGGGTGCAGGCGATCCTGAGTGCCGGGGATATTGATTTCGGGTCTTATCTGCGGCGTTGAGTCAGTAAGACCGCGGCGCGCCCTTCGCGAGCATGCCCGCTCCCACAAAGACAGCGATGTACCTGTGGGAGCGGGCTTGCTCGCGAAGAGGCCCGTGAGCGCACCAGAAAACTCAAGGCCTGCCGAGTAGATGACTCATCGCCGTCTTCAGCTTCATCGGCCGCACCGGCTTGTGCATCAGGGTGTGGCCCAGTTCGCGGATCTGCTGCTTGAGTTCATTGCTGTAGTTGGCCGTGATCATCATCGCAGGAATCGGTGACACGCGCCGGGCATTGATCCGGGCTACGGCATCGACACCGTTGCGATCATTGTCCAGATGGTAATCGGCGATCAGCAGGTCGGCCTCGGCATAGTAGTTGTCCACTTGCCGCGCCAGGTCCTCCTCCGACAGCGCCGTCACCACCCGACACCCCCACCCCTCGAGCAAGGTGCGCATGCCGGCACAGATGGTCGCGTCATTGTCCAGCACCCATATCCGCGCACCCCGCAGGCGCTCGAGCATCGGCTCGCTCATCTGCAACGCCGGCGGCGGTGTCGGCGCGGTGGCGCTCAAGGGTACTTCGACCGAGAACATCGAGCCCCGGCCCGGCCACGAGCGCACATGGATCGGATGCCCGAGGATGCCGGCAATTTTCTCGACGATCGCCAGGCCCAGACCCAAACCGCGATCCTGATCGGGCCGCTGCACATCACCGCGCTTGAACTCCTGGAAAATCTCCTCCAGGCGATGCTCGGCAATGCCCATGCCGCTGTCCCAGACTTCGATGGTCAGGCACTGATGATGCCGCCGGCAACCGAGCACCACGCGACCACTGTAGGTATAACGAATCGCATTGCTCAGCAGGTTGCGCAGAATCCGCGCGAGCAACTGGATGTCGCTGCGCACCAGCGCCGAACAGCCGATGAAGTGCAATTGCAGGCCTTCACTGCGCGCCACCTGGGTGTATTCGGCGGCCAGGTTGTCCAGCAGTTCACTGAGGGCGAACGGCGCAATGTCGGCCTTGATCACCCCCGCATCGAGCTTGGAAATATCCACCAGGGTACCGAGCAGGTTCTCCACGTCTTCCAGGGAATTGCTCACGTTGCGCACCAGAATCTCGCTGGACATCGGCTCGCGCCGCTCCAGCAAGGCACTGGTAAACAGTCGTGCGGCATTCAGAGGTTGCAGCAGGTCGTGGCTGACGGCGGCGAGGAACTTGGTTTTCGACAGGTTGGCCTGCTCGGCTTCCTGCTTGGCCTCGCGCAAGCGTGACTCGACCAGGCGACGCTCATCGATCTCGCGCAGCAGTTGGTCGTTGAGGGTGGTCAATTCCGCCGTGCGCTCGCGTACCCGCAGCTCCAGGTTCTGATACGCCTGATGCAGCGCCTCGGCGGTGCGGCGGCGCTCGGTGATGTCGCGGATCAGCACGAAAATCCCCACCACCTCGCCACTGGCCAGACGGTTGGGCACATAGGAGCGCAGCATGTAGCGCTCCTGGTTGTTGACGTTGGTTTCGGCGAACTCGAAGGTCACGCTCTCGCCGGCCAGCGCCCTGGCCACGTAGGACTCCAGCCGCTGGTAATGCTGTTCGCTGTGCACTTCGCGCAGGCTCTGGCCGAGCATCACGCCGCGGGGCCAGCAGTACCACTCTTCGTAGACCTTGTTGGTGAACTCGTAGACCAGATCGGCATTGAGGTAGGCAATCAATGCCGGTACGTGATCGGTGATCAGGCGAATCCAGTGTTCGCTTTCACTCAGCGCCTCGGCGTGCTGGTAGCGTTCGGTGATGTCGGTGAAGGTGTTGACGAAACCGCCGGTGGGCAACGGATGAGTGCGGATTTCCAGGACCCGGCCATCGTACAGCCGCTGCTCGCATTCGCGGACCGGTCGCCCGTTGCCATCGCGGCTGGCCGGGGTCAGCAGGTTCAACTCGCTGTCGGCGATCACTTCGGCAAACGGGCGATGGGCCGCCACCGGCGCCAGGCCGCTCAGCTCCAGGAAACGCCGGTTCCACAATTCCAGGATGCCCTCGGCGCTGACCATCGCCACCCCTTGGGACAGGTTGTCGACCGCCCGCTGCAACAGATGCGACTTCTGCGCCACCGCCTGCTCACGGCGCATGGTTTCGCTGAGTTTGACGTCGGTAATGTCGGTGAACAGAATCACCCGCCCCCCTTCCTGGGTCGGCCGCTCGCTGACCTGCAGCCAGCGCCCGTTCTGCAGGCGGTAAAGCAGGTTTTCGTCGGCATGCCCGCGTGGCTCTTCGGTGAACAGGCCATTGTTCATCATCAGCCGCTTGACCTCGGTCAGGCGCATGCCGGCGTTGATCCGCACCCGGCTGTTGCGCCAGAACGCCTTGAAGCGACTGTTGAACAGCACGATGCGCTGCTCGGCGTCGAACAGGACGAAGGCGTCGGAAATGCTTTCGATGGCATCGATCAGGTGTTGATGCGCCGTTTCCGCGCGCAGGCGGGCTTCGCTGAGCAAATGATTGCCGGCCTTGAGTTCGGCCATGGCCTGGTTCAGGGCATCGGTGCGTTCGCGCACTTGCTCGGCCAGCACCACTGAATGCTGGAATGCCGCGTACGGATCGTTGCCGCGGGTTCCCCCGGACTCGACCCGTTCGATCAGCGCGCCATTGATGCGCTGCAGTTTATGGTTTTCCAGGCGCAGTCCGGCCAGTTCGGCCTGCAGCTCAGCGATGTCCTGGGGCACGGCCACGGGCAATGGCAACGCCGGTGAAGGTCTGGTTGATGTGCATGCCATTGAACTGTTCTCCATAGGTGTTGAAACCCATCACCCGTTGCTCACGCAAAAACGCGCCGATCTGATCTAGACTGCCGTCGTCTTCGAGTTCCAGACGCCGCAGGAAACAGTCGCAACCGATGGTCAGCAGCAAATCGCCCAGGCGCTCCTGCAGCCCTTCGAACAGGCTCTGCAGGTTCGGCAGCATCGGCCCCGGGGTCATGGCGGTGAGGACGATGCCGTTTTCCACGGCGCAGTAGAAACTCAGGCTCAGGTCCGGATGCACCTGCTGGATGGCCCGCACGTAGTACTGCTGGTTGATCCGCACCGCCAACGGGTGCGCGGCGAAGACCCGGTGATCGAGCTGCGCCACCGGCACGCCGATGTGCCGGGCGTACTCCTCGGCAGCCGGTTCGGCATTGAGTTCGAAGACCCGGCGCAAGGTGCTGTCGGCCCCGGTGACCACCAGCTTCTCGGCGCGCGGCAGCACGTGGTGGGTGGTGAACACTTCGAAATCCAGCCAGGTATTGACCAGTACCACCACGGCCGCGCCGCTGTGGAACTCGCCATCGAAGTACACATGGGTATGGGTCAGATAGTTGTCATCGCCGGCCGAACCGCCGAAATGCGGAATGTCGCCCAGTGCCGCGCTCAAGGCCGCCAGGACCATTTCTTCGCGGCTGGACAGGCCATCGAGCAGGGTCAGGGCAAAGCTGTTGCCCTTGATCGGCGCCAGGGTGTTGCTGCGACAGCCACTGACCAGGCGCTCGACCATTTGCTGGGCGTCGATCAGGCTGAAGTGTTCCATCTGGTCGATCAGCTCGATCGCAATGGAAAAGTGCCGATGATCGAAACCCACCGCTGTCACGCAATTGCGCCCGTAGCCCAGCGGGGTGATTTCCCCGGCGCTGGTGCAGCCCGCCAGGCGAATGCCGCCGAAACTTTGCTGCAAGGCCTGGCCCAGCGCCTGCAAGTCGTACTCGGCGGAACAGAAGAACAGCACGAACCCGAGGTGCGGGTGCAACAACTGGCGTGCCAGTTCCTGCGCGACCTGCCGGGCATCGGTGGCCTGGGACATTGCACTGACGACGCCTTCGCTCTGCTGCATCCTTACCTCCCGCAGGTGCGTGTGTATGAGGCACGAGTGTACGAAGTCTGTGGGGGGCGACGAATGCTACTTGGGTAGCGGGTAGCCGCTTCGATGGGATGAGACGGTTGGCGACCCTCGCCGCGATGCGCACGGCCAGGGCCACCTCCCGGGGTTACCAGGTCAGCACCGCGCCCACGGCAAAGGTGTCGGTGTCTTCGTTTTGCTCGTCGGTGTCGTGGCCGTTGATTTCGAACTGGTTGTACTCGGCCACCAGCTTGAGGTTGTCGTTCACGTCATGGAACAACGCGATGCCGCGGGTCTCGTAGTCCGCGCCGCTGCCGACCACACCGTTGCCATCGTCATTGGTCTTGCCGTAGGACAAGGCCAGGCGGTTCTTGCCCAGTTTGTAGGAGCCCTGCATCAGGTAGCCGTCGCTGTCGACGTTGCGCAGGGTCGGCTCGCCGGCATTGTTGGTGAAAAACGGGTTGATGCCCTTGGCCTGGAAGCCGGACCCGGTGAGGGACAAGCCGCCCATCTTCGCCTGCACGCCATAACCGACACCTTTGGAGGTGACGGTCTCGACCGTGGAATCGGTGTTGTCCGAGGTCTGGTAGCTGCCGTTGACCCAGCTGTAGATCTTGGCCCCGGCCAGGTCGAACTGATAGGTGACTTCGCTCTCGGTACGCGGGTTTTCCTGATAGGCCTTGCCCGTCGGGCTACTGTCGTTGGTGTCCACCGGGTCCATGATGCCGACCGCCACGCGCAGACCGTCCATCACCGGGGTGCGATAGGTGATCTGCGAGGTCGGGAACGGGTACGGATAACCGGTGCCGATGTTGCCGAATGACACCCCGCCACCATCCACCAGCCCCAACGTATCGCTGACCTGGCCGTAACCGGCGAGCATTTCGTCGAGCAGGATGTTGGAACGGGCGAACAGCCCGAAGTCCTTGCCGATCAGCACTTCGCCCCATTCCGGGTTGGCCACGGTGCCGAAGAACTGCCGCACATCGATGGCGGTGGCGGTGCCGTTGGTTTGGCTGTCGTTAATGGTGACCCAGAACGAGGCGCGGGCACCGAGCTTGAGATCGTCTACCTGCTTGCCCATGTTGAATCCCAGGTAGTTGGGCAAGAAGCCCATCTTGACCCGCGACTGTCGACGGTCGAACTGCTCGCCGGCGCGGTCGACATCGCTGTTCACGTAGAAGGCGTTGATGTAGCCGTCGGTGGAGAACGTGGTCTGGTCCTTGTCGTACAGCATGATATCCGCCTCGGCCACCTGGCTCAGGCCAAAGGCAGACAGGCTGGCGATCAAGGCCGGCAGAAAACGATGCGTGACGTTCTTATTGTTGTGCATGGCGCGCTCCGAAACGGGGGGGACTAAGTGTCGGAGGCGATTATCGAAACCTGACCGGCGGCGCCATACGCTGCCTTGGGGGTGGTTTTCAGGTGCTTTGGATGAGCCGGCGGTGCGTGACCACTATGGCGTAAGACCGCTGGTCGGCGAGGCTCGCCACTTAGGGTGTAGGCCTGTGGACCCGAGTGGCGTCCACAGGAACCGGTACCGGCTAGGCGTTGGCCCTGAACAGCATGTAGGCGGCGACCACGACGCAGATGCTGGCGAACCCGACCTGCAACGCCCGCGCCGGCACCCGGGCACAGAGCTTGCGGCCGATGATCATGCCGACGATGCTGGAGACGATGAAGGCTATGCCCGAATCGTCGATGCGCACCCCGGCATGGAAGGCGCCGATCACGCCGATGGCCGAAATCAGGCAGATCACCATCAGCGACGTGGCGATGATCCCGCGCATCTGCACATCAGTCAGTTGCTTGAAGGCCGGGACAATCAGAAAACCGCCGCCCACCCCCAGCAATCCCGAGACCACGCCGGTTACTGCGCCGAGCGCGGCGAGGGTCGCGGTGCATTTGGCGGTCCAGGAAAAGCGCCCGGTCTGTTGATTGAGCATGCAGTTCTTCTGGCCCCAGTTGGCCTGACCGTGATCGCTGGGGCCCTCGTCCTTGCGCTCGCGGCGCAACATTCGCCCGGCCACCACGACCATCAGCAGGCTGAACAGGATCATCAGGATCTTTTCCGGCAACTGATGGGCAAAGTAGATGCCCATCGGCGAAAACACCGCGCCCAACGCCGCGATCAGCAGCGCCGCGCGATAACGCACCAGGCCATGGCGCAAGCCGTCGATGGCGCCGACCGCTGCCGCACTGCCCACCGCAAACAACGCCACCGGAGCGGCCTGGGTCATGCTCCAGCCCAACCCCAACACCAGGGCCGGGACTGCAAGAATACCGCCGCCAGCGCCGGTCAAGCCGAGCACCAACCCCATCACTACGCCAAACAGACTTGCCAGCAACATAGGAAGTTCTCAGTCCACCCTGGACATACGTGTCAGCCACTCACGGCCCTTGAGCATGCCGTTCCAGTAGAACCACGGTAGCAGTGTCGCCTTCAGCCACCACGCCGAGCGGCGCGGAGTCGTCGGGTCAAGGGGAAAGGTCGGCAGCAACTTGCCCGCGTACCCGAACTCGGCAAGGATCACCTTGCCCTTCTCCACTGTCAGCGGACAGGAGCCATAGCCGTCGTACTTCAGCGGTAGCGGTTGTTGCTTGCGCAAGGCCAGCAGGTTTTCGGCGACCACCACGATCTGCTTGCGCACCGCCGCGGCGGTTTTTGCATTAGTGGTGCCGCAGATATCACCCAGCGCGAAGACGCCGGGATAACGCGGATGCTGCAAGCTGTGGGGATCGACCTCGCACCAGCCAGCGCTGTCGGCCAGCGGGCTGCGTGCGACGAAATCCGGGGCCACCTGAGGCGGAACGACATGCAGCAGGTCAAAGGTCTTGGCCTGGCGGGTGACATTGCCATCGGCATCCCTGACGTCGAACCACGCGGTTTTCGCCGGGCCGTCGACCTTGACCAGGTTGGAGTTGAAGGCCAACCGGGCTTTGTACTTCTCGATGTACTTCATCAGCGGCGGGACAAAGGTCGCCACACCGAACAGCGCCGCGCCCGCCAGATTGAACTCGACGTCGATGTTGTTCAGCACACCGGTCTTGCGCCAGTGATCGCAGGACAGGTACAGCGCCTTTTGTGGCGCGCCGGCACATTTGATCGGCATGGACGGCTGGGTGAACAGCACCTTGCCGCCACGCAATTTCTGCACCTGGTCCCAGGTGTAGGTCGCGTGACGATAACTGTAATTGGAGGTCACGCCGTGCTGGCCGAGGGTGTCCTCCAGGCCTTCGATTTTCTCCCAGGCCAGGCGCAGGCCGGGGCAGACCACCAGGTTTTGATAGCTGACCGTGCGCCCGTCACCGAGGGTGAGTTGGCGCTTGTCGGGATCGATGCCCGTCACGGCAGCCTGCAGCCAATGGGCCCCGCGCGGCATCACCGACGCCATCGGCCGCACGGTGTTTTCCACGTTATAGGCACCGCCGCCGACCAGCGTCCAGGCCGGTTGATAGTAGTGCCGGGAGTCGGGTTCGATCACGGTGATGTTCAGATGCGGGCTACGCTTGAGCAGGCTGGCGACAAGGCCGATGCCCGCGGTGCCGCCGCCGATGACCACGATATCTGCACTGATGGATGGGCCCCAGTGTTGATCGTTCATTGCTTGTTCCTTTTGCTGCACGCAAGGATTTTTCTAGTCAATACACAAAACCAATGTGGGAGCGGGCTTGCTCGCGAAAGCATTGTGTCAGTAGACATAAACGTTGGCTGACACACCGCCTTCGCGAGCAAGCCCGCTCCCACAGGGTTATGTTGAGTTGGCTGGCATCAGGGCTGAACCCAGCTTTTAAACACCGCCCCGCAATAAAGCCCGGAGAGGGTTTTCATCACCTGGATCACTTCGTGACTGGCGAGACCGTAAAAAATGTACTTGCCTTCACGACGGGTGGCGACCAGTCCTTCATCGCGCAGGATCCCCAATTGCTGGGACAGGGTCGGTTGGCGCACGCCGGTCATTTTTTCCAGCTCGCCTACGTTGCGTTCGCCCTGGGTCAGCTGGCACAGGATCAACAGGCGATCCTCATTGGCCAGGGCCTTGAGCAGCGCACACGCCTTGGAGGCCGAGGCGCGCAGTTGGGCGACTTCACATTCGGTCAGACTGGATTGCATTTGCAGGATGCCTTCAACGTCACTTAAGCTGCGAACATTATGTCTTTACATAAAGTGTTGCAACCCATGGCTGACTTTTCGTCGTCCGACTTTTCTACCCCAGCACAGGTTCGTGTCCATGCCCGCACTGATTGAAGCTTTCCTCGACCCCGCCTCCTCGACCTACAGCTACGTGGTCTACGAGGCTGATGGCGGGCAGTGTGCGATTGTCGATCCGGTGCTCGACTACGACGGGGCCGCCGGGCGTACCGCGACCACCCAGGCCGACAAAATCATCGCCTTCGTCCGCGCCCGTCACTTGCAAGTGCAATGGTTGTTGGAAACCCACGCCCATGCCGATCACCTGTCCGCCGCGCCGTATCTGCGCGGGGAGTTGGGCGGCAAGATCGCCATTGGCGAGTCGATCAGCAAGGTCCAGGACGTGTTCAAGGCACTGTTCAATCTGGAGCCATCCTTTCGCATCGACGGTTCCCAGTTCGACCACCTCTTCGCCCCCAACGAATCGTTCATGATCGGCAACCTCAAGGCGACCGCCCTGCACGTGCCTGGCCATACCCCGGCGGACATGGCCTACCTGATCGGCAACGATGTGATCCTGGTCGGCGATACACTGTTCATGCCGGACGTGGGCACCGCGCGCTGCGACTTTCCCGGCGGCAATGCCAATCAGATGTACGCCTCGATCCACAAGCTGCTGGCCTTCCCCGCCGACGTGCGACTCTACATCTGCCACGATTATCCGCCCGAGGGCCGCGCGCCCCAATGCATGACCACGGTGGGCGAACAGCGCAAAAGCAACATCCACGTGCGCGACGGCATCGACGAAGCCGCCTTCGTCGACATGCGCACCCGGCGTGATGCCGGGCTGGGCATGCCGACGCTGCTATTGCCGGCGATTCAGGTCAATGTGCGGGCGGGAGAACTGCCGCCGGCAGAGGACAATGGCGTGACTTACCTGAAGATTCCGCTTAACAAATTTTAAGATCGACGTTTAATTCCCCAGGGTCAGCCCATTCGCCGGCAACGGCAGCGCAGTCTTGTACCGCACCTGCTTGAGCGCAAAGCTCGACCGGATGTTCGCCACCCCCGGCACCTTGGTCAGAAAGTCCATCATGAAGCGCTCCAGCGACTGGATGGTCGGCACCAGCACCCGGATCAGATAGTCCGGGTCGCCGGCCATCAGGTAGCACTCCATCACTTCGGGGCGATCGGAAATCGCCTCTTCGAAATGCTGCAACGCCTCCTCCACCTGCTTCTCCAGGCTGACGTGAATGAACACGTTCACATGCAGCCCCAGCAGGTCGGCGTCCAGCAGCGTCACTTGCTCGCGAATCACCCCCAGTTCTTCCATGGCCTTGACCCGGTTGAAACACGGCGTCGGCGACAGGTTCACCGAACGCGCCAGGTCGGCGTTGGTGATGCGCGCGTTCTCCTGAAGGCTGTTGAGAATGCCGATATCGGTACGGTCCAGTTTGCGCATGAGACAAAACCACCTGTTTTTTATGTTTATGCAGGTTTTTTATCTGCAAATGATCTTCAGCGCAACGAAACAGAGAGAAATATTCTTCTTGGCCGGGCCTATGATTGTTGTAGGACAAGATTTCTTCTACCGAACGAAATCTGTCAGCTCACTACAAGAAATTCACAAGATCGAGCGTAGAAGCCATGACCCAAGCGTATGAACCGCTGCGCCTGCACGTCCCCGAACCCTCGGGCCGTCCCGGCTGTAAAACCGACTTCTCCTACCTGCATCTGACCGATGCCGGCACGGTGCGCAAACCCCAAATCGACGTTGAACCGGCTGACACGGCTGACCTGGCCCGTGGCCTGATTCGCGTGCTCGACGACCAGGGCAATGCCCTCGGTCCCTGGGCCGAAGGCGTCTCTAGCGAGATCCTGCGCAAGGGCATGCGTGCCATGCTCAAGACCCGCATCTACGACAACCGCATGGTGGTCGCCCAGCGTCAGAAAAAGATGTCGTTCTACATGCAGAGCCTCGGCGAAGAAGCCATCGGCAGCGCCCAGGCCCTGGCCCTGAACATCGACGACATGTGTTTCCCGACCTACCGCCAGCAAAGCATCCTGATGGCCCGCGACGTGCCGCTGGTCGGCCTGATCTGCCAGCTGCTGTCCAACGAGCGCGATCCGCTCAAGGGGCGTCAGTTGCCAATCATGTACTCGGTCAAGGAGTCCGGTTTCTTCACCATCTCCGGCAACCTCGCCACCCAGTTCATTCAAGGTGTGGGCTGGGGCATGGCCTCGGCGATCAAGGGTGACACCAAAATCGCTTCGGCGTGGATCGGCGACGGCGCCACCGCCGAGTCGGACTTCCACACCGCCCTGACCTTCGCCCACGTGTACCGCGCGCCGGTGATCCTCAACGTGGTCAACAACCAGTGGGCGATCTCCACCTTCCAGGCGATTGCCGGTGGTGAAGCCACCACCTTCGCCGGTCGCGGCGTCGGTTGCGGCATCGCCTCCCTGCGGGTCGATGGCAACGATTTCTACGCGGTCTACGCCGCCTCTGCCTGGGCCGCCGAACGCGCCCGCCGCGGCCTCGGCCCGACCATGATCGAATGGGTCACCTACCGCGCCGGCCCGCACTCGACCTCCGATGATCCGTCGAAATACCGTCCCGCCGATGACTGGAGCCACTTCCCGCTGGGTGATCCGATTGCGCGCCTCAAGCAGCACCTGATCAAGACCGGTCATTGGTCCGAAGAGGAACACGCCGCCGTCAGCGCCGAACTGGAAGCCGAAGTGATCGCCGCACAGAAAGAAGCCGAACAGTACGGCACCCTCGCCGGCGGACAGATTCCGAGCGCCGCGACCATGTTCGAAGACGTCTACAAAGAGATGCCGGAGCACTTGAAGCGCCAGCGCCAAGAGTTGGGGATCTGACATGAACGATCACAACATCAATATCGAGCTGGAAACCGCCATGACCACGACCACCATGACCATGATCCAGGCCCTGCGCTCGGCCATGGATGTGATGCTTGAGCGTGATGACAACGTCGTGGTCTTCGGCCAGGACGTGGGCTACTTCGGCGGCGTGTTCCGCTGCACCGAAGGCCTGCAGAACAAGTACGGCACCTCCCGGGTATTCGACGCGCCGATCTCCGAAAGCGGCATCGTCGGTGTCGCCGTGGGCATGGGCGCCTACGGTCTGCGTCCGGTAGCCGAGATCCAGTTCGCCGACTATGTGTACCCGGCCTCCGACCAGATCATTTCCGAAGCCGCCCGCCTGCGTTATCGCTCGGCCGGCGAGTTCACCGCGCCGATGACCCTGCGCATGCCATGTGGCGGCGGCATCTACGGCGGCCAGACCCACAGCCAGAGCATCGAGGCGATGTTCACCCAGGTCTGCGGTTTGCGCACGGTGATGCCGTCCAACCCGTACGACGCCAAGGGCCTGTTGATTGCCTCCATCGAAAACGATGACCCGGTGATCTTCCTCGAGCCGAAACGCCTGTACAACGGCCCGTTCGACGGCCACCACGACCGCCCGGTAACCCCGTGGTCGAAGCACCCCGCCGCGCAAGTACCGGACGGTTACTACACCGTGCCGCTGGACGTCGCTGCGATCACCCGTCCGGGTAAGGACGTCACCGTGCTGACCTACGGCACCACCGTGTACGTGTCGCAAGTCGCTGCTGAAGAAAGCGGCGTCGACGCCGAAGTCATCGACCTGCGCAGCCTGTGGCCGCTGGACCTGGAAACCATCGTCAAATCGGTGAAAAAGACCGGCCGTTGCGTGGTGGTGCACGAAGCCACCCGTACCTGCGGTTTCGGCGCCGAACTGGTGTCGCTGGTGCAAGAGCATTGCTTCCACCACCTGGAAGCGCCGATCGAACGCGTCACCGGTTGGGACACCCCCTACCCACACGCGCAAGAGTGGGCGTATTTCCCAGGCCCGTCCCGAGTGGGCGCGGCGTTGAAACGGGTCATGGAGGTCTGAATGGGCACGCACGTCATTAAAATGCCGGACATTGGTGAAGGCATTGCAGAAGTTGAATTGTCGGTATGGCACGTCAAGGTCGGCGACATGGTCGTCGAAGATCAGGTGCTGGCCGATGTCATGACCGACAAGGCGATGGTCGATATCCCGTCGCCAGTGCATGGCAAGGTCATCGCCCTTGGCGGCCAGCCGGGCGAAGTCATGGCGGTTGGCAGTGTGCTGATCAGCATTGAAGTCGAAGGCGCGGGCAACGTTAAGGAATCGGCGCAACCGGTTCCCGTCAAAGAAGCCCCGGTGGCCGCACCCAAAGTTGAAGCCGTGGTTGAAAGCAAACCGGTCGCTGCCCCAGCGCCGAAAGCTGCCGTTTGCCAGGGTCCGATGGTGGCTCGCGCAGCCGATGAACGCCCACTGGCCTCCCCGGCCGTGCGCAAGCATGCGCTGGACCTCGGCATTCAATTGCGCCTGGTGCGTGGCACCGGCCCCGCCGGTCGCGTGCTGCATGAAGACCTCGACGCCTATCTGGCCCAGGGTCAGTCGAATGCATCGACGGTCAGCAGCGCTTACACCCAGCGCACTGACGAGCAGCAGATCCCGGTGATCGGCATGCGCCGCAAGATTGCCCAGCGCATGCAGGACGCCACCCAGCGCGCCGCCCACTTCAGTTATGTCGAAGAAATCGACGTCACCGCCGTGGAAGAGCTGCGCGCGCATCTCAACGAAAAACACGGCGCGACCCGCGGCAAGCTGACTTTGCTGCCATTCCTGGTCCGCGCCATGGTCGTCGCCCTGCGCGACTTCCCGCAGATGAACGCCCGCTACGACGACGAAGCCCAGGTCATCACCCGCCTCGGCGCGGTGCATGTGGGCGTCGCGACCCAGAGCGACGTAGGCCTGATGGTGCCGGTGGTGCGTCACGCCGAAGCCCGTAGCCTGTGGGACAGCGCAGCGGAAATCGCTCGCCTGGCCACTGCCGCGCGCAACGGCAAGGCCAGCCGCGACGAGTTGTCCGGTTCGACCATCACCCTGACCAGCCTTGGCGCCTTGGGCGGCATCGTCAGCACGCCGGTGCTGAACCTGCCGGAGGTGGCGATTGTCGGCGTGAACAAGATCGTCGAACGGCCAATGGTGATCAAAGGCCAGATCGTGATCCGCAAGATGATGAACCTCTCCAGCTCCTTCGATCACCGCGTGGTCGACGGCATGGATGCGGCGCTATTCATCCAGGCCATTCGCGCTCTGCTCGAACAACCCGCCACGCTCTTTGTTGATTAAGCATTTGTGGAGAAAGACATGCAGACTTTGAACACCACTCTGCTGATCATCGGTGGCGGTCCCGGCGGTTATGTGACGGCGATCCGTGCCGGTCAGTTGGGCATCCCGACCATTCTGGTGGAAGGCCAATCCCTGGGCGGCACCTGCCTGAACATCGGCTGCATTCCGTCCAAGGCACTGATTCACGTCGCCGAGCAGTTTCACCAGACGCAGCACCACCATCAGCTTTCGGCCCTGGGCATCAGCGTTTCGGCGCCTTCCCTCGATATCACCAAGAGCGTCGAGTGGAAGGACGGCATCGTCGATCGCCTGACCACCGGCGTCGCGGCGCTGCTGAAAAAGAACAAGGTCCAGGTCATTCAAGGCTGGGCCAAGGTGGTTGACGGTAAAACCATCGATGTCGGCGACACGCGCATTCTGTGCGAGCACCTGGTGCTGGCCACCGGTTCGAAAAGCGTAAACCTGCCGATATTGCCGATTGGCGGGCCGATCATCTCGTCCACCGAAGCCCTGGCGCCGACATCCGTGCCCAAGCGCTTGATCGTGGTCGGCGGTGGTTACATCGGTCTGGAGCTGGGCATTGCCTATCGCAAGCTCGGCGCCGAGGTCAGCGTGGTGGAAGCGCAGGAACGCATCCTGCCGGCCTACGACGCCGAACTGACCCAGCCGGTGCACGACGAACTGAGAAAACTCGGCGTGAAGCTTTACTTGAAACATAGCGTGCAAGGCTTTGATTCAAAAGAAAATACACTGCAAGTACTGGCCCCGAACGGCGCGACCTTGAACCTGGAAACCGATCAGGTGCTGGTGGCCGTCGGTCGCAAGCCGAACACCCAGGGCTGGAACCTCGAAGCGCTGAACCTGGACATGAACGGTTCGTCGATCAAGATCGACCACCGCTGCCAGACCAGCATGCGCAACGTGTATGCCATCGGTGACCTGAGCGGCGAACCCATGCTCGCCCACCGGGCCATGGCCCAGGGCGAGATGGTCGCCGAGCTGATCAGCGGTAAATCCCGCGAGTTCAACCCGACCGCCATCGCCGCCGTGTGCTTCACCGACCCGGAACTGGTGGTGGTCGGCAAGACCCCGGACGAGGCCAACGCCGCAGGTCTGGACTGCATCGTGTCGAGCTTCCCGTTCGCCGCCAATGGCCGGGCGATGACCCTGGAGTCGAAAAGCGGCTTCGTGCGAGTGGTCGCCCGTCGCGACAATCATGTGATTGTCGGCTGGCAGGCGGTGGGCGTTGGGGTGTCGGAGTTGTCCACGGCGTTCGCGCAAAGCCTGGAAATGGGCGCGCGGCTGGAAGACATCGGTGGCACCATCCATGCCCACCCGACGCTGGGTGAGGCGGTGCAGGAAGCGGCGTTGCGGGCGTTGGGGCATGCGTTGCATATGTGATTCAGGGCGATTGATGGCGGCTGTGATGGCCCCATCGCGAGCAAGCTCGCTCCCACAGGGGATTTGTGGTGTTTGCAGGATCTAATGGCAAACAGAGATCGAATGTGGGAGCGGGCTTGCTCGCGAATTCTCAAGGTCAATGCGAATTATCTGCCGATCAGCCGATAGTCTGGGCTGCGATTTAGCCCAAGAATGAAGTATTGTTGTCCCCATCCAAAAAACGTCAGAAGCCTTGAACCGTTTCGGCGGTTGTTCAGTGATAGAGGGTGTCATGGGTAACGAAAGCATCAATTGGGACAAGCTGGGTTTTGACTACATCAAGACCGACAAGCGCTATCTGTCGTACTTTCGCAATGGCGAGTGGGACAAAGGCACCCTGACCGAAGATAACGTGCTGCACATCAGCGAAGGCTCCACTGCCCTTCACTATGGCCAGCAATGCTTCGAAGGCATGAAGGCCTATCGTTGCAAGGACGGCTCGATCAACCTGTTCCGCCCGGACCAGAACGCCCTGCGCATGCAGCGCAGCTGTGCGCGCCTGCTGATGCCGCAGGTGGAAACCGAGCAGTTCATCGAAGCCTGCAAGGCAGTGGTCCGCGCCAACGAGCGTTTCATTCCGCCGTACGGCACCGGCGGCGCGCTGTACCTGCGTCCGTTCGTGATCGGCGTGGGTGACAACATCGGCGTGCGTACCGCCCCCGAGTTCATCTTCTCGATCTTCTGCATCCCGGTTGGCGCCTACTTCAAGGGCGGCCTGACCCCGCACAACTTCCTGATCTCCAGCTACGACCGCGCCGCGCCACAAGGCACCGGTGCCGCCAAGGTCGGTGGCAACTACGCCGCCAGCCTGATGCCGGGCTCCCAGGCCAAGAAAGCGCATTTCGCCGACTGCATCTACCTGGACCCACTGACCCACACCAAGATCGAGGAAGTCGGTTCGGCCAACTTCTTCGGGATCACCCACGACAACAAGTTCGTGACCCCGAACTCGCCATCGGTACTGCCGGGCATCACCCGTCTGTCGCTGATCGAGCTGGCCAGGTCCCGCCTGGGTCTGGACGTGGTCGAAGGCGACGTGTTCATCGACAAGCTCTCCGACTTCAAGGAAGCCGGTGCTTGCGGTACCGCTGCGGTGATCACGCCGATTGGCGGCATCAACTACAACGACCACCTGCACGTGTTCCACAGCGAAACCGAAGTCGGCCCGATCACCCAGAAGCTCTACAAAGAGCTGACCGGCGTGCAAACCGGCGACATCGAAGCGCCAGCGGGCTGGATCGTCAAGGTTTGACCTGACGCCAGACGCACAAAAGCCCCCCATCGGGTGACCGATGGGGGGCTTTTTGTTTGCATTGTACTGACAAACCCACCACTCCCCCCTGTGGGAGCGAGCTTGCTCGCGATGACGGCATTGCATTCAATACAGAAGCACCCGGAATACACCTATCGTCAGTCAGCGAATGTTCCCGAACTCCACCGAACCTGCCGTCATTTGCGACACTTTGACATTACCCTCAACCACCAACGGCAATTCGATTCCAAACCGCCTTCCAAACTCCTTGCGCCCCAACGCCGTCAACGCCAACGCCCGACTGTCCAGATCCTGGGTCACCCACTTGCGCCTGAGCGCCGTTTGCAGCAACGCCGCCCCCAGCGACCCGCCCAGATGGGGCCGGCGCATGCTCCAGTCCAGGCACGGGCAGGCAAAACGGCGACGCAATGTGCTCAAGTCCTGTACCTCGATCCCGAGCCCTTGAAACATTGCCGAACCACTGTCGCTCAAGCGATAGGCCTGTTCGTCGGTTTCTTCAAGCCAGCCCGCTTCAAGCATCCGGTCATGCAACAGCACCGCCAGGGTTCCCGCCATGTGGTCGTAGCAGGTGCGGGCAAATTGCAGGCGATCCGGGGTCCGCGCCTGGAACCTCGGCGCGGTGTTCTGGCCGATCACCATCAGTGCCTCCAGGGCCTGGGCCACGCGCTTGTCCGCCAGGCTGTAATAGCGGTGACGCCCCTGGACGTGCAGTCGCACCAGCGCCAGCTCCTTGAGTTTGGCCAGGTGGGCACTGGCGGTCGACGCGCTGACTTCGGCCACCGCCGCCAGTTCGGTGCTGGTGCGGGCGTGGCCGTCCATCAGCGAACAGAGGATTTTCGTCCGCGCCGGCTCAGCGATGGCTGCTGCCACCTGCGAGACGCCGATGTCGTGTTGTTCCGCGCTCATATTTCGCTCCCGGACGAATCAATGCCCTTTCGGACTGGAGATAGTAGCAACACTTTCCAACAACAAAAGGCTGTGACCCATGGACCCGATCATCGCTGCGACCCATGCCGATCCCTATCCCTACTACGCACAACTGCGTGCCAACGGTGGGCTGACTTTTCATCCGGGGCTGAACCTGTGGGTGGCCAGCAGCGCCCGGGCGGTGGCCGCCGTGCTGGGGCATCCCGATTGCCACGTGCGCCCCGCGCAGGAGCCAGTCCCCAAGGCGATCGCCCACGGCATGGCCGGCCAGGTGTTCGGCCAATTGATGCGCATGAATGAAGGTGAACGCCAGCGTTGCCCACGGTCGGCGATTGCGCCGGGGCTGGAGTTGATCGATGCGCGGGAAGTCGAAGCCCTGGTCAGCGCCCGATTGATTACCGCGGATGCCACTGGCCTGTACAACGCCATGTTTCGTGGACCGGTGTGCGTGGTGGCGGCGTTGTTGGGGTTCACCCCGGCCCAGGGCCGCGCCATCAGCGAGTTGACGGCGGATTTCGTCGCCTGCCTGTCGCCCTTGAGTGACACGGCACAATTGACTACCGCCCACAGTGCAGCCGAACAGTTGAGCGGTTATTTCATCGAATTGCTCGACGATCCGCACAACCACAGCCCTTTGCTGGCAGGCATCCGCCAACGTTTCGCATCCGGCGCGCCGCAAACCCTGATCGCCAACCTGATCGGCCTGTTCTCCCAGACCTTCGAGGCCACTGCCGGGTTGATTGGCAACGCCGTGCTGGCTTTGATTCAACAGCCGTCGTTGCGCAGCGAATCAACCCCTGTCGAAGACCTGCTGGCCGAAGTGCAGCGCTTCGACCCGCCGGTACAGAACACCCGCCGCTTCGTCGCCACCCCTTGCGAGATTGACGGCGTGAGGCTGAGCCCCGCAGACGTGATCCTGGTGCTGCTGGCCTCGGCCAATCGCGACCCGCAGCTCAACGACAACCCCGATATCTTCCTGCTCGACCGCCCGAACCGGCGCAGCTTTACCTTTGGTGCGGGGCGCCATCAATGTCCGGGGCAACGCCTGGCGTTATGCATTGCTGGCGCTACCGTCCGGCAAATTCTGGCGATGAAGCCGGCACAGGATCGCCTGACCTGGCATTACCGCCCATCCACGAATGGACGGATTCCGCTGTTCCGAGACTGACCGAAAACCGCTCAAGCCGTGCGGTATTCGACGGTCAGGTGAGACAGTTCATGGACCGGCGCCAGGCGTTCGCGAATGGTGTCGGCACTGACATTGGCCGCGGCCACAACGCTGACAATCGCGGCCCGCGCCTGGGGGCCGACCTGCCAGACATGCAGATCGCTGATACGCACATCGTCCGATGACTCCAGCAGTTCACGGATTTCATCGGCAACGTGCTCATCCGTGACATCGAGCAACACCGCAGCGCTGTCACGCATCAATCCAACGGCCCATTTCGCGATCACGATGGCGCCCACGATGCCCATCACCGGGTCCAGCCACACCCACCCCAGATAGCTCCCGGCCAGTAATGCGGCAATCGCCAGCACCGAGGTCAAGGCGTCGGCCAGCACATGGACATAAGCCGAGCGCAGGTTGTTGTCGTGATGGTGATGATGGCCGTGGTCATGGCTGTGTCCGTGATCGTGGCCATGATGACCATGGCCGCCCGCCAGCAAAAAGGCACTGGCGATGTTCACCGCCAGCCCCACCACCGCAATCACCGTCGCTTCGGTGAATGCCACAGTCGTCGGCTGAAACAGGCGATAGACGGATTCACCGGCAATGCCGATCGCCACCAGCCCCAGCACCATGGCCGAGGCAAAACCCGCGAGATCCCCGACCTTGCCGGTGCCGAAGCTGTAGCGCGCGTTGTTGGCATTGCGCCGTGCGAATCCATAGGCCGCTGCCGCGATGCCCAAGGCCCCGGCATGGGTGGCCATGTGAAAACCATCGGCCAGCAGCGCCATGGAACCGGTGATGTAACCGGCGGCAATTTCGCCAATCATCATCACAAACGTCAGCGCCACCACCCATAAGGTGCGTCGAGCGTTTTCATCATGGGATGCGCCGAGAAACACATGATCGTGGGCAAAACGCGACGCCTGGGGTGTCTGTTTCATGGAATTCAGGCCTCTATTTGGCGTAACGGCGGATGGCCAGCAACAAGTCTTCCACGCCCTGGGCGCGCTCTTCATCGCTCAGGTCCGGATGGGCCACGTGCTCGCGGGCATGGGCGTCGATGAACTGCTCCAGCAGACCATTGACCGCACCCCGGATGGCGGCGACCAGGTGCAGGGTCTTGGCGCAATCGGCATCGGACTCAAGCGCACGCTCCACGGCCTCCACCTGCCCGGCAATCCGTCTGACCCGCTTGATCAAGTCATCCTTGTGTTCGTGAATGTGCGACATACCTATACCCCCTTCCCCTATATAGCGCGCATGTTCGCCGATAGAGCGGAGCCTGGCAAGTGTTCACCGGTCCAGTGCCGATAAGACTCGTCCAGCAGTTCGATGGCCGTGGCGTATTCGTTGATTGGTGACATGGGCCTCCCGGGCAACCGCGGTCAATCATCCCGCGTCAGCACTTCCAGCAATTCAATTTCGAAGATCAGGTTCGAATTCGGCGTGATCTTGCCCATGGTGCGTTCGCCATAGGCCAGGTGCGCCGGCACCAGCAACTTGCGCTTGCCACCGACCTGCATGCCCATGATGCCCTGGTCCCAGCCCTTGATGACCCGCCCGGTGCCGATCACGCACTGGAAGGGTTTGCCACGGCTGTAGGAAGAATCGAATTCGGTGCCGTCCTCCAGCCAGCCACGGTACTGGGTGGTGATCAGTGCGCCTTTGATGGCGGCTTTTCCGTCACCCACCTGTAGATCGATTACCTGAAGCTCGTCATTCATTGATTTCACTCGTATGCTCTCTCGCCCTCAAGGGCCTGACGGGCGCCGTTTTCCCAGATTTGCCCTCGATTGGCAACCATTGCCACCTCCCGCGCGACGTTTAAAGCTGTTTGCTGAACTAAAATAATCAACAATGACCCGTACGGTTCACCGCCCTGATGGCCATCCCCGAATGATCCTGCTCTGGACCAGCCTTATCCTTGGTTCAACGACGCTCAGCCTGATCGTCGCGCTGGTCTGGCGCGAACGCTCGCTGCAAAAGCGACTGGCGGAATATCGCGCGATCATCAACAACCTGCCCGAAAGCCAGAGCATCCACCAGGATGGCGACGCCGAACGCTTCAAACGCAGCCAGTACTTTGCCCGCATCGGCACCTGGGACTGGGATGTCGACACCGACCGGTTGTATTGGTCAGATGCCATTTTCGGCATGTTCGGCTTCAAGATCGGCGAAGTGACGCCCTCTTACGCCCTGTTCTGCTCCTGCGTGCATCCGGATGATCGGCCCAGGGTTCGGGCCGGCGAACTGCGTTGCCTGCAAACCGGTGAAAACCATGACGAGGAATACCGCGTGGTCTGGCCCGACGGAACGATCCGCTGGCTGCGGGAAACCGGCAACGTGGTCAAGAATGACCACGACGAAACGGTCAAGATGATGGGCGTGGTACGCGACATCACCGAAGAAAAGGCCTCGGCCAACTACCTCAAGCACCTGGCCCATTACGACCCGTTGACCGGTCTGCCCAATCGCCTGGTGCTCGAAGAGCGCCTGTCCGAAGCGCTGGAGCAGGCGCGCACCGGCGCCACGCGGGTGGCGCTGGTGTTTGTCGATCTCAATGGCTTCAAGGCCATCAACGACCGCTATGGTCATGCAGCCGGCGACCGCGTGCTGGTTACGACCGCCACGCGGCTCAAGCGCATTCTGCGTGGCACCGACACCGTCGCCCGGATCGGCGGCGACGAATTCGTGGTCATCCTCCAGGACCTGCCCCAAAGCAAAAGCCTGCAAGACGAAGCGCGCACCATCTGCCAGAAAATCTTCGTCGAACTCTCCCCGCCCGTCACCATCGGCAACGACCAGCGCCACATCGGCACCAGCCTCGGCGTCGCCGTGTTCCCCGATCATGCGCCGAGCATCGATCGCTTGCTGCACATTGCCGACCTGGCGATGTATGAGGCCAAGCGCAGCGGGAACAATCAGTATCGGTTGGGCACCGAGAGCGTGGTGCGGGCGCACAGTCAGTAGCACTTCGTCAGAGCCTGCTCGCGAAGGCGCCGGCCCAACTGTAAAGACCTGACTGACAACCCACGGTAGATCTTCAGCGAGCCCAGCCTTTATCCTTGACGCCCCCGCTGTGTCGAGTTCTGGAGTTTCGCCCATGCCCCATGAAGGCAACCTGTTACAAGCCGCTGTCGTATTTCTGATGGCGGCCGTGCTCATCGTTCCTTTGGCCAAGCGCCTGCAACTGGGGGCGGTTCTGGGTTATCTGTTTGCCGGGGTGATCATCGGCCCGTCGGTGCTGGGCCTGATCGACAATCCGCAAAGCGTCGCGAACATTTCCGAACTCGGCGTGGTGTTGCTGTTGTTCATCATCGGCCTGGAGCTGTCGCCGCGACGCCTGTGGGTGATGCGCAAATCAGTGTTCGGCGTGGGTCTGGCGCAAGTGTTGCTCACTGGCACGGTGATTGGCGTGGTGGCGCTGTGGTTGTTTGGCCAGCCGTTGAACACCGCGATCGTCCTCGGCCTGGGCCTGGCGCTGTCGTCCACGGCATTCGGCCTGCAAAGCCTGGCTGAACGCAAGGAACTGACCAGCCCCCACGGACGGCTGGCGTTCGCGATCCTGTTGTTTCAGGACATCGCCGCGATCCCCTTGATTGCCATGGTGCCGTTGCTTGCCGGTGGCGATCACAGCACCAGCGCCAGCGAAAACCTCAACCACGGTCTGCAAGTGCTGGCCAGCATCGCCGTGGTGGTGATCGGTGGACGTTATCTGCTGCGACCGGTGTTTCGCGTGGTGACCAAAACCGCGTTGCCGGAGGTCTCCACCGCCACGGCATTGCTGGTGGTGATCGGCACGGCATGGCTGATGGAGCTGGTCGGAATTTCCATGGCCCTGGGCGCCTTTCTCGCCGGCCTGCTGCTGGCGGACTCCGAGTATCGCCATGAACTGGAAGCCCAGATCGAACCGTTCAAGGGCCTGTTGCTCGGGCTGTTTTTCATCAGCGTCGGCATGGGCGCGAACCTGAGCCTGTTGCTGAGCATGCCGGTGGCGGTGCTGGGCCTGACCCTGCTGCTGATCGCGATCAAACTGCCGCTGCTGTTCCTGGTCGGTCGCCTGGCCGGGGGCTTGAAAAAGGTCAGTGCGATCCGCCTGGGAATCGTGTTGGCAGCCGGTGGTGAGTTTGCCTTTGTGGTGTTCAAGATCGGGCGAGATCACGGGTTGTTCGCCACCGAATTGTATGACTTGCTGGTGCTGACCATCACCCTGTCCATGGCCGTGACGCCGCTGTTGCTGCTGCTTTGCGCACGCTTGGTCAGCCCGAAGGTGCAACCGGTGGAAGTGCCGGAGAAGTTCCGCGAAATCGACGCCGACGCGCCACGGGTGGTGATCGCCGGCATGGGTCGCATGGGCCAGATCGTTGCGCGGATTCTGCGCGCACAGAACATCAAGTTCGTGGCCCTCGACACCTCGGTGGAAACCATCGAACTGTCCCGCAGCTTTGGTGGCGTACCGGTGTTCTACGGCGACCCGATGCGCCCGGAAATCCTCAACGCGGCCAAGGTCGGGGAAGCCGAGTATTTCGTGATCGCCACCGACGACCCGGACACCAACATCAAGACCGCCGAACTGGTGCGCAAGCTCTACCCGCACATGAAGATCATCGCCCGCGCCCGTAACCGCCAGCATGTGCACCGGCTGATGGACGTCGGCGCTCACGCCGTGCGCGAAACCTATTATTCGAGCCTGGAAATGAGCCGGCAAACCCTGATCGGCCTGGGATTGACCCAGGCCCAGGCGGATGCGCGGATCAAGCGCTTCAAGCAGCACGACGAAGAGGTGCTTGAAGCCCAGCATGCGGTGTATGACGACGCGGTGAAAGTGATGCAGACGGCGCAGGAAGCGCGGGTCGAACTTGGCAGGTTGTTCGAGTCGGATCAACTGCAGGAGCAGGCGGGCAAGAATTGAGGTGACTACTCGGGCCTCTTCGCGAGCAAGCCCGCTCCCACAAGGGATCGCTACCAGGCTCAATATTTGTGAGCACCAGAGATCCAGTGTGGGAGCGGGCTTGCTCGCGAAGAACGATAACGCGGTGTGATGGAATAACCACAACTTCAAAGGAGCCACCATGACTGACCAACCTGCCCCCGCCCTCAAGGAAATCTTCAACGCCGAGCGCCTCCAGCACATCGCCAGCGAAATGACCGCTGTCTATCCGCCATTCGAGGCCAGGCGCTTCCTGAAGCTGGCCCAATCCGGCCTGGCAGAGCTCAGCGTCATGCAGCGCATGGCCCGGGTCAGCGAGTGCCTGCACGCCGTGCTTCCCCTGGACTACGAGGGGTCGCTGCAGGTGCTGCGCGCCCTCGCCCCGCGCCTGAACAGTGGCTTCGTCAGCATGTGCCTGCCGCACTATGTAGCCAGCTACGGCGCCCATGCGTTCGAACAGTCGATGGACGCAATGAAGTACTTCACCGCTTTTGGCTCTTCGGAATTCGCAATCCGCCATTTTCTGCGCAGTGACCTCGAGCGTTCGCTCAAGCTGATGCACGACTGGTCCCTGGACGACAACGAGCATGTGCGGCGCCTGGCCAGCGAAGGATGCCGGCCACGCCTGCCCTGGTCATTCCGGCTGGAGACCATCCAGGCCGATCCGACACTGGCCGCGAACATCCTCGACAACCTCAAGGCCGACACCAGCCTGTACGTGCGCAAATCCGTGGCCAACCACCTCAACGACATCACCAAGGATCATCCCGACTGGGTGCTCGGCCTGATCGAAGGCTGGTCGCTGGACAACCGGCACACCGCGTGGGTCGCCAAACACGCCCTGCGCAGCCTGATCAAGCAGGGCAACCAGCGGGCACTGGCGATCATCGGCGCGGGCGGCAAGCCTGAAGTCGAGATCGTTGATGTGAAAGTCGAACCGCCGGTGATTGGCCTGGGAGAAAAGATCACCCTGTCGTTTGCGGTCAAATCCACCGTTCAAAGCAGTCAGCGCCTGGTGATCGACTACGCCATCGATTACGTCAAGGCCAACGGCAGCACCTCGGCGAAGGTGTTCAAGCTCAAGGCGCTGACACTGCCGGGCAACGCCGTCGAAGCCGTCAGCCGTGGTCAGCAGATCAAGGAACTCACCACCCGCCGGCATTATGCGGGGCGCCATGCGGTGCATGTCATGGTCAATGGTGAGCGGCTGGCCAGTACAGCGTTCGAGATTCTCGTTTAAACCATTAGATCAATTGTGAATCTACCGACGCCTTCGCGAGCAAGCCCGCTCCCACAGGGGGGAACGCATTCCAATGTGGGAGCGGGCTTGCTCGCGAAGGCGTCAGCTCAGGCACCGATGGAAACTGCCCCCTGCAACAACCCCTGCTCCCGCTCACACAACTGCACCACATAATCCCACAACACCCGCAACCGCACCGATTTGTGCAGCTCCCGGCGGGTGCTGATCCAGTAGCTGCGCTGGATGCTTTCGTCCGGCAACAATGGCACCAGACCGGGATCGGCACTGGCCATGTAGCACGGCAGCACGGCAATCCCCAGACCTGCTCGCGCCGCCTGTTGCTGGGCGATCACGCTGGTGCTGTGAAACACCACCCGCGGGTTGCGGCAGAAGCTGTTGAGGAACATCAGTTCCTGGCTGAACAGCAAATCATCGACGTAACCGATCCACGCATGACGCCCCAGGTCCTCGCGACTGCGCAACGGCGGTGAACGGTCGAGGTAGTCCTGGCTGGCATAGAGCGCGAGGCGATAGTCGGTGAGTTTGCGGGTGACCAGCATGTCGGCGGCCGGGCGCTCGAGGTGGATGCTGATTTCCGCCTCGCGGTTGAGGATGCTGACAAAACGCGGCACCGCCACCAGTTCCACCTCCAGCCCCGGATAGCGCTCGAACAAGCCGTTCATGCGACTGGCGAGGAACATGATGCCCAGCCCTTCCGTCACCCCGACGCGGATCTTGCCCAGCGGCGCGGTGGATTGGGTGATTTCCTCCTGGGCCAGCAGCGCCACGTTCTCCATCGCCTCGGCGTGTTTAAGCAACGCCTCGCCAGCCGGGGTCATCTCGTAACCCTGGGCATGCTGGACGAACAACGCCGTACCGAGGCTCTTTTCGATGGCCTCGATGTGCCGCGCCACGGTGGCATGGGTGGTGTTCAAGCGACGGGCAGCCGTGAGCAAACGCCCGCTGCGCTGCAATTCGAGAAAAAACCGCAGGTCATTCCAGTCGAACATGAATCGTCCTTGTTCGTTGCCGTTCGGGATGCTGTTTAAAAACGCACAGCGGCTGCGTAAAAACTAACATTCTTTTGACGAAAGCTAACAACTAGGATGACAGACAACAAGAACAACAACGCGAGGTCAGGGATGCAGACTTCCCTTGATGAATACGATTACATCGTGGTCGGGGCCGGGCCGGCCGGGTGTCTGCTGGCCAATCGACTGTCGGCCGATGCGCAACATCGCGTGTTGCTGCTCGAGGCCGGCGGCCGCGACAACTATGCGTGGATTCACATCCCCGTCGGTTACCTGTTCTGCATCGGCAACCCGCGCACCGACTGGTGCTTCAAGACCGAAGCGCAACCGGGCCTGCAAGGCCGCGCCCTGAGCTACCCGCGCGGCAAGGTGCTGGGTGGCTGCTCCTCGATCAACGGCATGATCTACATGCGCGGCCAGGCCGGCGACTACGACCGCTGGGCCGCCGACGGCAACCCTGGCTGGAGCTGGCAAGACGTGTTGCCGCTGTTCAAGCAGAGTGAAAATCACTTTGCCGGCGCCGCCGAATTTCACGGTGCCGCAGGCGAATGGCGGGTCGAACGCCAGCGCCTGTCATGGCCGATTCTCGATGCGTTCCGCAGCGCCGCCGAGCAAAGCGGCATCGCCAGCATCGATGACTTCAACCAGGGCGACAACGAAGGTTGCGGCTATTTCCAGGTCAATCAGAAGGCCGGCATCCGCTGGAACGCGTCCAAGGCCTTTCTCAAACCCATTCGCCAGCGTCCCAATCTCACCGTGCTGACGGGTGTCGAAGTCGACCGCGTGCTGCTGGACAATGGTCGCGCATCGGCGATCAGCGCCCGCTGGCAAGGCCAGGCGAAAACCTTCAAGGCGCGCAAGGAAATCGTCCTGTGTGCCGGCTCGGTCGGTTCGCCCAGCATCCTGCAGCGCTCCGGCATCGGCCCGCGTCCACTGCTGGAGCGGCTGGGCATTGGCGTTGTCCATGAGCTACCCGGCGTCGGTGGCAACCTGCAGGATCACCTGCAACTGCGGCTGATCTACAAGCTGGAAAATGCCCGCACCCTGAACCAGATTGCCGGCAGCCTGTGGGGCAAGCTGGGCATGGGCCTGCGCTACCTGTATGACCGCAGCGGCCCGCTGTCCATGGCGCCGAGCCAGCTGGGCGCCTTTGCCCGCTCGGGGCCGGAGCAGACGTCAGCCAACCTCGAATACCACGTGCAGCCGCTGTCGCTGGAGCGCTTTGGCGAACCGCTGCATGCGTTCCCGGCGTTCACCGCGTCGGTCTGCGATCTGCGCCCGCAAAGCCGTGGCCGGGTGGAAATCCGCTCCGCCGATCCGCAGGAAGCCCCGCTGATCCAACCCAATTACCTGAGCCATCCGGAGGACCTGCGGGTCGCCGCCGACGCCATCCGCCTGACCCGCCGCATCGTCTCCGCTCCGGCCCTGCGCGCCTTCAATCCGGTGGAATACCTGCCCGGCGACAGCCTGCAAAGCGAAGAACAACTGCACGAAGCCGCCGCGCGGATCGGCACCACGATTTTCCATCCGGTGGGCACCTGCCGCATGGGCAATGACGCCGACGCCGTGGTCGATGCGCAACTCAAGGTCCATGGCATCCCTGGCCTGCGCATTGCCGATGCCTCGATCATGCCGCGCATCAGCTCGGGCAACACCTGCTCGCCGACGCTGATGATTGCCGAGAAGGCTGCGCAAATGATCCTGGCCCCATCTGTAAACACCAACCCTGTGGGAGCGGGCTTGCTCGCGAAGACGTCGTGTCATTCAACATCAATGTGAATGATCCACCGCTTTCGCGAGCAAGCCCGCTCCCACAGGAACTTCATTAGATTCACGGACACTGAGCATTACCCCTGAAATGGAACACGCAACACCAGTGGAACAACAAAAACAATCACTGTGAGGGATACCGGTATGTCAGAAAACGTTCAAACCCTGGAAGCCGTGCGCAGCGCGGGCACCAGCCAGGAAACCCAGAAAGTCATCTTCGCCTCGTCCCTCGGGACGGTCTTCGAGTGGTATGACTTTTTCCTCTATGGCGCCCTCGCGGCGGTGATCAGCAAGCAGTTCTTCGCCGGGGTCAACGACACCACGGCGTTTATCTTCGCGCTGATGGCCTTCGCCGCCGGCTTCATCGTCCGGCCGTTCGGCGCGCTGGTGTTCGGGCGGTTGGGGGACATGATCGGGCGCAAGTACACCTTCCTCGCCACCATCATCCTCATGGGCCTGGCGACGTTCTGCGTCGGGCTGCTGCCGACCTACGCCAGCATCGGCATCGCCGCGCCGATCATCCTGGTGGTGCTGCGCATGCTCCAGGGCCTGGCCCTGGGCGGTGAGTACGGCGGCGCCGCGACCTATGTCGCCGAGCACGCGCCCGTCGGCAAGCGGGGCTTCCACACCAGCTGGATTCAATCCACCGCGACCCTGGGCCTGCTGCTCTCGCTGCTGGTGGTGCTGGGTTGCCGCTACTTCACCGGCGATCAGTTCGAAGTCTGGGGCTGGCGCATTCCGTTCCTGTTTTCCATCGTGCTGCTGGGCATCTCGACCTGGATTCGCATGAGCCTGCACGAGTCGCCGGCTTTCGTGAAAATGAAAGAAGAAGGCAAGCTGTGCAAACAGCCGATTCGCGATTCCTTCGGCAAGTGGGAAAACCTCAAGGTGGTGTTGATCGCCCTGTTCAGCATCAACGCCGGGCAAGCGGTGACCTTCTACGCCGCGCAATTCTATGTGCTGTTCTTCCTCACCCAGTTCCTGAAAATGGACCCGGCGGTAGCCAACGGCTTGCTGATTGTCAGCGTGACCATTGGCGCGCCTTTCTTCATCTTCTTTGGCTGGCTGTCGGACAAGGTCGGGCGTAAACCGGTGCTGATGATCGGCCTGTTGCTGGCCACCGCGCTGTACTTCCCGATCTTCAAGACCCTGGCCCACTACGCCAACCCGGCCATCGACCAGGCCAGCCGCCAGGCACCGATCACCGTGATGGCCGACCCGGCCACCTGCACCTTCCAGTTCGACCCGGTGGGCAAGGCGAAATTCGACAGCCCGTGCGACAAGGTCAAGACCTTCCTGGTCAAGCAGGGCCTGCCGTACCAGAGCGCAGCGGCCCCGGCCGGCAGTGACGTGCAGGTCAGCGTCGGTGACGTGAAGATCGATGGTTTCGACGAAGCCGCTTTGCGCGGTGCCGTGACCCTCGCCGGTTACCCGAAACAGGCGGACATGCAGCAGATCAACAAACCGATGATCGTGGCGCTGATCGTGGCGCTGATCATCATCTCCGCGATGTGCTACGGCCCGCTGGCGGCGTTGATGGTCGAACTGTTCCCGACCCGCATCCGCTACACCTCGATGTCCCTGCCCTACCACATCGGCAACGGCTGGTTCGGTGGCTTCCTGCCGACCGTGTCGTTCGCGCTAGTGGTGTACACCGGGGACATCTTCTACGGGCTGTGGTACCCGGTGGTGATCACCGGGGTGAGCCTGGTGGTGGGGATGATTTGCCTTCGTGAGACGCGCAACGTGGATCTCGACAAGAACTGAGGTAATGCCTGCCGACGAGGGAGCTGACTCCCTCGTCGCGCCGATCAACCCCGATCAGACCTCGGCATCGAGCAACTCGAACTTCACTTGATCCGGGTAGAACGCCAGATACCCGCGGATTTGTTCTACCGACACCTTGGGATCTTCGTAACTCCACACCGCATTGGCGCTTTCATGCCCCGGCACCTGCAGGCTGAAATAGCTGGCATCGCCCTTGTAGGGGCAATAGCTGGTGTGGTCGGTGCGGGCGAAATACTTCTCGTCGATGTCCTCTCGCGGCACGTAGTACACCGGCGGGTAATTGGCCTCCAGCAACACCAGGGCCCGTGCCGAGGCGGCCACTTGAATACCGTGAAATCTCACCAGCAGACAGCCAGGCTGCTCGGCGATGGTGATGACAGGACTAGGACCGGAGCTTTTCATGGAATGCGTTCCTCATGACGGTGATGGACCTGCAAATCGATGTGGGAGCGTGGCTTGCCCGCGATGGGCTGCGCAGCAGCCCCAAAACCTGAGACCTCGGTTTATCAGGTATAACCCAAGTTTTACCCTCGCGACTGCTTCGCAGCCGAACGGGAGCGACACACCAAGCTGTACATCCATACAGATAAAGATTGCTCCATCGCCCATCAAGCGCCATTCTGTGCACCCTTGGCACATTGATCGACGATGGTGGTTATGCGGCTGTACCTCTGTGAAAAACCTTCCCAGGCCAAAGACATCGCGGCAGTCCTCGGCGCCCGGCGCCGGGGCGATGGCTGTTGGCTGGGAACGGACGTCACGGTGACCTGGTGCATCGGCCACCTGCTGGAAACCGCACCGCCGGATGCCTACGACGCGCGCTACAAGCGCTGGGTGCTGGCGGATCTGCCGATCATTCCGGAAAAATGGAAAATGACCGTCAAGCCGCGCACCGCCAGCCAGTACAAGGCGGTCAAGCGCCTGCTCGGTGAAGCGTCCGAACTGATCATCGCCACGGACGCCGACCGCGAGGGCGAGATGATCGCCCGGGAATTGGTGGAGCATTGCCGCTATCGCGGGCCGATCCGCCGGCTCTGGTTGTCGGCACTGGACGATGCCTCCATCCGCAAGGCCCTCGCGGCCCTCAAACCGGGGAACGAGACCTTCAGCCTCTATCACTCCGCCTTAGGGCGTTCCCGGGCCGACTGGCTGATCGGCATGAACATGAGTCGGCTATTCACCCTGCTGGGGCGCCAGTCTGGCTATCAAGGCGTGTTGCCAGTTGGCCGGGTGCAAACGCCGACCTTGCGCCTGGTGGTGGATCGCGATCGCAGCATCGCCGACTTTGTGCCCGTCCCCTATTGGGCCATCGGCGTGCAACTGCTGCACAACGGCACCGCGTTCACGGCGCAATGGCGCGCGGCATCGGAGCTTTGCGACGATCAGGACCGCTGCCTGAACCAGGCGCTGGCACAACAAGCGGCGGCCGCCATGAGTGGCGCGGCCAGTGCGCGGGTGATCAAACTGCGCACCGAGCGGATGCGCGAAGTGGCCCCGCTGCCGTTCGACCTGGGCACCCTGCAGGAGGTCTGCTCGAAGAAGCTCGGCCTCGGCGCCCAGGAAACCCTCGACATCGCCCAGGCACTGTACGAAACCCACAAAGTCATTACCTATCCGCGCAGTGATTGCGGCTACTTGCCCCTCAGTCAACACAGCGAGGCACCGGCCATTCTGGCGGCGTTGCGCCAGGCCGATCCGGCGTTGAGCGCCTTGCACGATCACCTTGATCCGCAACGGCGCTCACGGGCCTGGAACGATGCCAAGGTCAGCGCGCACCACGGCATCATCCCCACCGCTGCGGCAAAGAATCTCGACAAGCTGGCAGGCAAACAGCGTGCGGTCTACACCCTGATCCGCGCGCGATACCTGGCGCAGTTCCTGCCCAATCACGAATACGACCGCACCCAGGCCGACTTCGACTGCGCCGGCGAGGCCTTGCGCGCTGTCGGAAAGCAGATCATTGAGCCGGGCTGGAAACGCGCCCTGCCCGAAGCGCTGGCCCCGGCCAAGGGGCGCGAAGCCCCGGCACCGCAGACACTGCCCAACCTGGCCGAAGGCATCGATTGCACAGTGGCCGGTGTGCAATTCAAGGATCTCTGGACGCAACCGCCAAAGCCGTTCACCGAAGGCGACCTGATCAAGGCCATGAAGAATGTCGCCAAACTGGTGCAGGACCCCCTGCTCAAGCAAAAACTCAAGGACACCACCGGCATCGGCACCGAAGCGACCCGCGCGTCGATCATTCAGGGCCTGCTCGATCGTGGTTACCTGATCAAGAACGGCAAGGCCCTGGCCGCCACGCCGGCCGCGTTCAGCCTGATCGATGCCGTGCCGCGGGCCATCGCCGATCCGGGCACCACGGCGATCTGGGAACAGGCTCTGGACATGGTGCAAAGCGGGGAAATGAGCCTGGAAGAGTTCGTCACCAAACAGGCGGCGTGGATGAGCAAGCAGGTCAGTCGCTGTGCCGGGCTGAGCCTGACCATCAGCGGCCCACCGCCGGGCGGTTCCGCCGCTGCCCCTTGGAAGAAAAAACGAAAAGGCGCCCCGCGCCAACCAGCGAGCGGCACCAGGCGCAGGGCAAAGCCGGCAAGCAATACCTGAACCCGACACAGAACCCTGTGGCGAGGGAGCAAGCTCCCTCGCCACAGATCACTCGTTGCCGGCCATAATGAACCGTGTCACCTGACCGATCAGGAGCCACTTCGTATGTCCTCGATAGAACTGCACGCTGCCCAACGCGATGAGCTGGAAACCATCGAGAACCTGATGCAGTTCTACACCTACGACTTCAGTGAATGGTTGCCGCTGAATCTGGGCGAATACGGTTTGTTCAACATCCTGCCCATGCCCGACTACTGGCGAAACCCGGCCACCCGACCATTCCTGATCAAGGTCGACGGTGAACTGGCCGGCTTCGTGACCGTGGATAACCAGGTCCATCTACCCGGTGCCGACTACAACATCGGCTATCTGTTTGTCAGCCGACGCTTCCGTGGCCGGGGTGTCGCGCGATTTGTCGTTTCCACCCTCTTGAGTCAATTCCCCGGTCAATGGCAGATTTTCCACATCAAGGCGAACCAGCCAGCACGCTTGTTCTGGGCCGCCGTGATACCGGGGCTCGGCGTTGACGGGTTCACCTTGCATCAACAGCTGGTAGACGGTCATTCCTGCACTTTTTACCGCTTTGAGTGTCCGCCTTTGTCGTCCTGACCGACACGACCTCGCCCCCCGCGCTAATTCCCAACAGCTTTGTCCGACAATATGTAGTGACTGAAAATATTCACTACAAAACCGTTGACGCCTCCGATTTGCCCTTGCATGATGCAGACGTCTCCCCGATCGGGAGTACAGGCAACACGTTTGAGCAAGCTCGTCTGACCGCCGAGCTGTTTTTCCCGGATACACGCTGCCCACAAGGCAGATTGAAGAAGCTGACCTGGCCTGAACGTCCAGTACAAGGGCGAGAAGTCTTGGCGAGCAATCCTCATGAAGCTTGTGGCCGACCCTGAAAACGTCGGCAGTGGCCTGAAGGTTTTCGCCGCTTCTCTTCGTTGTGACGCTATTGCGTAGCAGTTATTCAACACGACTACATGCAACAGACGCAGGACCCCGCCCGATAAGGCGGTCGAACGCTGACGTCCTGGTTTCGGTGCCAGGGATCAACTAACCGATGGGCTACCTGTATTAGCGAATCAACTTTAAAAGATCACCAATTGGTCAAGGGGCTTTATGATGAATCTGAACAATCAACCAACTATCGATGAGCTGGCTCGTATCTTCGCTGCAAAGAAAGACAGCCACGACAACCATATTCTCTGGATCAGCAAGTGTGGCCAGGTTCATATCGACTGCCTGTCGCCGCACGCCCATGAAGCAGAGTTCGACCAGAACAACCAGAACCTGCTGGCCCGACTGAAGATGTACCGTCGCGGCCAGGGCTATGTCGGCAAGAAAGCCGCGGCCGACAAGGACTTCATCGGTAATGTTCTGCAAACCCTGAAACAGGCCTGGGCCTCGATGCAGAATCAGAACGAAGTTCGGGTGATTGACCGGTTCTACTAATTGAAATGAGTCATTACTGACTTATTGATAAACAAGGCCTGCTCCCGATAAGGAGCAGGCCTTTTTTTATGCCAGAACGAAGATCAACTGTGGGAGCGGGCTTGCTCGCGAATGCGGTGTGTCAGATAACACTATGTCAACTGATACACCGCATTCGCGAGCAAGCCCGCTCCCACAGGGTTTAGTGGTGGTCATGATGAATTGGTCAATGCCGCTAATACCGCCGGTTCAAAAAAGTGACCGCCCTTGCAGCGGTCACAGGCACCGCCATCTCAGCGTTTGACACCCAGATCGACCTGGGTCATGCGACTGCGAATGGTGAACACGCCATCGCCCGAGAGAATCGCGCTGCGAGCAAACAGGCGCCCGCTCTCCCAGTTCGAAAGCCCCAGTTCCGGCTTGTTCAGCGCGTACTGGCCGTCGACCCAACGGGTGATGCCATTGCCGACAAAAGGCGCGTTGACCGCGTTGTAGAAACGCTCCTGGGCCTCGGCACTTTCACTGATCAAGGACACTGTGAATTGCGGGCTGTAGCAATTGAACAAGGCAATGGCACCGTCCAGGTCGTCGACGATTTTCAGGCTGACTTCCGGGGTTTCTTCCCACTCCCACTCACGGCCCAATTGATCTTCCGGCAACGGCTCGGCCTGCGCCTCGCTCTGATAGCCTTCGGCGCGGTAAACCTGGACCGTTGCCGCCAGCCAATCTTGTGGCAGATGCGACTCGCTGCCTTCGACGATATGCAGCTTGCAGCCCTGCCCCCGTGCGGTGCCGGCCTGCATGAGTGCGTCGAGGAACAGCGGCACCAGTTCAGCGGCGCGGTCGCGGTGGATCAGGCAGACGTTCAGGGTGTTGCAGACCTTGCGGTCCAGGGAGTTGCGCACCACGGCGGCAAAGCGTGGGGCGTCGGCATCGGCGTTGGCGATCAGCCACGCGCCACCGGTACCGTGCAGGCTGACCGCCGTGCCGGCCTGCTGCGCGATGCTGCCCAACTGGCTGACGGCGCGACCCGAACCACGGGCCACCGCCAATGACAGGCGCCGGTCAGCGAACATCGCCCAACCGGCGGCGTGGTTGACACTTTCCACCAGCGACACCGCACCGGCCGGCAAGCCGGCATCGCTCAATGCAGGGTTCAGTGCATGGGTGACGATCGCCTGGGCGGTGCCCAACGCATCACTGCCGATGCGCAGCACGGCGGTGTTGCCGGTGCGCAATACACCGGCCGCGTCGGCAAACACATTCGGCCGGCCTTCGAAGACGAACGCGACGATGCCCAGCGGCGAGACCACTTGCTCGACCTTCCAGCCATCGTGCTCGACGCTACTGATCACCTTGCCACGGCTGGCCGCCGCATCACGCCAGGCGCGCAGGCCGGCGATCATGTCGCGACGCATGCGCTCATCGGCCAGCAACCGGGTGGTCGAGCGACCGCGCGCCTTGGCCCGTTCGATGTCGGCGAGGTTGGCGGCTTCGATCAAGGCCCAGCACTCCGGGGTTTCCAGGCGTTGGGCAAACAGGTCGAAGAAGGCGCTGATCGCCTGGTCAGACACCGCCGACAGCGCGGTGAATGCCGCCTGGGCGCGCTCGATCGCGACGTTGGCCGCTTGCTGGTCCGCCACGGGGATTAGCAGCAACTCACCACTGACCTGCTCCACCAGCAGGTGATCACCGGGCTGGAAGCGTTGCGCCAGTTCGGGGCTGACGACCGTGACACGATTACCGGCGAAAGGGATTGGCGTGCCAGCGACTAGACGTTCGAGCGCGAGGGACATGAAGCGGTTCACCATGCAGTGGGCGGCCGGAAAATGTATAGCAATTTCCCTGGAGCGTCACGCTTCGCACCGGTGATCCCCTGTGGGAGCGGGCTTGCTCGCGAATACGGTACTTCAGCCACGTTGATGGTGCCTGACACACCGTATTCGTCGGAACGCCGCCCGGAGCAAGCCCGCTCCCACCCTGGTTGTGCATTGGATGAAAAACCCCATGGTTACGTATCTCAATGTATACAGCCCCGCCCCCGACACACCCCGCACGCAAAACCCCGCCACAACGACACACCGCAGATACACCCCGTTGATGAAATACGCCTGTCGATTGGCCATGCCGATCAAAGCGCTCAACTCACGGGGCATGCCGTTGCCCCGCCGCCCTGACCTGAAAGAGAGCAACGTCCATGAGCACCTCCATTTCTTCGGCCGTCAAAGGCCTGCACCTGAACCTCGACCGTGCCGGCGACTGGGTTGCCCCCCTGGCGCTGCGGGTGTTCCTCGCCTGGGAGTTCCTCGAATCCGGTCTGGAAAAATTCAACGGCGAGAACTGGTTCGCCGATATCCAGGCGCGCTTCCCTTTTCCGTTCGACCGCCTTCCAGCGACGCTGAACTGGGAACTGTCGATGTGGGCCGAACTGATCTTTGCCATGACCTTGCTGCTGGGCCTGGGCACACGTTTTTCGGCGTTGAGCCTGATGGTACTGACCCTCGTCGCAACCGCCGCCGTGCATTGGCCCGCCGACTGGCACACCCTCAGTGAACTCGCCCAAGGTTATGCCATCAGCAACAAGGGTTACGGCAACTTCAAGCTGCCCTTGATCTACCTTGTGGCCCTCACCCCGCTGCTGCTGTCGGGTGCCGGCAAGTTCAGCATCGATGCGCTGCTGGCGCGTTTCATCTGGCGTCGCTGAAACGAAAGCTGCAACGCGGACAAACAAAAAGGGGGCTTCATGGAAGCCCCCTTTTTGTTTGTCCGGAACTAACCCATCACTTCTTCCAGCCCGGTCTGTTCGGCCAGTTTCGGATGCGCGCTGCGTTCATGCACATGGGTTTGAGGGGTGCGGTCAATCAGCAGGCTCAGCAGTTCCGGGCGGCTGTAGTGGCCGCGGGAATCCATCATGCGCTTGCGCTTGTCGATCAGGCCCATGTCGAGATCAGCGATCACCTCGCCCTCACCTTCCTGCAACGAACCCAAGACCGTGCCATCCGGGCTGATGATTGCGGTATAGCAACCGCCGGAGATCGGGCCGATGGCGCAACCGGTGTCGGCCATGATCTGCGCCTGTTGTTCGGGGTTCAGCCACGCCGTGGAGTTGACCACAAAGCACGCGGCCTCCAGGGCATGCTGGCGAATGCTGACTTCCATTTGCGCGGCGAACAGGGGACCGGCAAACGACCCCGGGTACATCGCCGCATGGATCTGTTCGCCATCAGCCATCAAGGCATAACGGGCCAGCGGGTTGAAGTGCTCCCAGCAGGCCAGTTGCCCGATGCGCCCTACCGCGCTGTCGACGGCACGCAGACCGGAGCCATCGCCCATGCCCCAGATCATGCGCTCGTGGTAGGTCGGGGAAATCTTGCGGCGACGCTGGATCAGCGAGCCGTCGGCATCGAACAGCAACTGCGTGTTGTACAGCGTGCCGCCATCGCGTTCGTTGACGCCGATGGACACGACCATGCCCGCTTGCCTGGCCGCAGCACCGATGGCATCGGTGGCGGCCGAAGGCACGGTGACCGCCTGGTCCAGCAGCTTGAGGTGTTCGGCGGCCATTTCAAAAGGCGACTGCACGTAGGAAAAGTACGGGTAGTACGGCACGACGGTTTCCGGGAACACAGCGAATTGCACGCCTTGCTCGCCGAGTTCGAGAATCTTCTGCACCACTTTGTCAACGGTGCCTTCACGGCTGTAAAGAACGGGACTGATTTGTACGGCGGCGGCTTTGACGAGGGTCATGGCGGTGATCTCATTGAGGGATACGTTTCAACGAGATCAAGATTACGCCGATAATAAATAGGCTTGAATGTCGTATACACCACCTTTCAGGACATCACGATTCAGCCCCGACTGGCACGCTGAATCACCTGCGGCGGCTGCCCGAACGCCCGAATAAAAGCGCGGCGCATGCGTTCCCGATCCCCAAAACCAGTGTCCGTCGCCACCACATCGATGGAGTGCCGTCCGGTTTCCATCATCAACCGGGCCGACTCGACCCGCAGGTTTTCGATGGCCTTGGCCGGAGACTGGCCGGTTTCGGCATGAAACACCCGGCTGAATTGCCGAGGGCTGAGATTGGCCGCGCTGGCCAGTTCCTCGACCGACAGCGCGGACTTGAGATTCTGCTTGGCGTAGTTCAGCGCGGCCTGTATCCGGTCGGTCTTGGGTGCCAGTTCCAGCATCACCGAAAACTGCGACTGCCCGCCGGAACGCCGGTGGTACACCACCAATTGCCGCGCGACCTTGCGTGCAATGTCGACGCCCAGGTCCTTCTCCACCAGCGCCAAAGCCAGGTCCACGCACGCGCTCATGCCCGCCGCCGTCCACAGGTGGCCATCGTTGATGAAGATCCGGTCTTCCTCGACTTTCACGTTCGGGTACGCCTTGCGAAAGGCCGGCACATGCGCCCAATGCGTGGTCGCCCGCCGACCGTCGAGCAAACCGGCCTCCGCCAACGCATTCGCCCCCGTGCAAATCGAGCCCAGACGCCGGGTGCCGAGACTGGCGCGGCGCAGAAACTCCAGCATGCCCGGCGTGGTCGGGCGGATCAGGTTGTCGCCCAGGACCAGCAGCGTATCGAACGCGCGCTGGTCGAACGCTTCGGTCTGCACAGCAAAACCGGCGGACGTTTGCACCAGGCCACCCGGCTCGGACAGCAAGGCAATGCGGTACAACGGCTCGTCACCGGCACTGTTGGCCAACTCGAAGGCGGCACACATGGCCAGGCCCAGAACCTGGAAACCGGGGTAAACAATGAGTCCGATCTGGTGCATGGCGATATGACCCTAAACGTGGCATGCCTAAAGTTCAGGCCAGAAGACCTGTACTCTAACCCGAACAGCAGGCACCGGACATCAGGGTGGAGCACCTCGCGCATTGGCGGATGGCGATGGATAATCAAGAGGTTTCCATCTCACCGAGGAATTGAAGGATGTCACTGACTCTGTATTTCCATCCGCTCTCGTCGTTCTGCCACAAAGCACTGATCGCTCTGTATGAACTGGAAATCGAATTTGAAAAAAGGGTCATCGACCTGGGCAACGAGGCTGACCGGACCGAACTTCAAGCGCTGTGGCCGATCGGCAAGTTTCCGGTGCTGCGCGATCACGCCCGGCAAAAGAATGTGCCGGAGTCGAGTGTGATCATTGAGTACCTGGACCGGCTCCATCCCGGCCAGGCGCATCTGATTCCGGACGATTGGGAAACCGCGCTGGAAGTCCGCCTGTGGGATCGTTTTTTCGACCTGCATGTCCAGGTGCCCATGCAGAAGATCGTCAGTGACCGCCTGAACGCCGCCCATGGCGACCTGACCCGCGAACGCGCCGCGCTGACGACGGCGTACAGCATGCTTGAACGTCAGTTGACGGCAAGAACCTGGGTCGCCAGCCCGGCGTTCAGCATGGCCGATTGCGCCGCCGCCCCGGCGCTGTTCTACGCCAGCACTCTCGTAGCCTTTCCCGACGATCATCGCCACTTGGGTGCTTATTTCGACAGGTTGACCCAAAGACCCTCGGTCAAGCGGGTGATCGACGAGGCAAGGCCGTATTTTTCCTGGTATCCGTTTGCCGAGGCCATCCCGGAGCGCTTTCGGTAGTGACACCAGCGCGACTGGGGATCGGGAGGCAAAAAAAACGAATCGACGAATAATAACCGTCGGTCGAGTGTTATCTGATTATGCAGGAATAAAAAATGGCAGGGGCGGCTGGATTCGAACCAACGCATGGCAGGATCAAAACCTGCTGCCTTACCGCTTGGCGACGCCCCTGTATCTGTTGCGATGAGTGCCTGGCACTCGCTTGCTTGAGTGGCAACAAGACCTGTTGCCTGCTCTCGCGACTGGCTCCCTGAGGGCCGCTGCAAGAGTGGGCGCAAATTTACCAACTTTTTCCTCGTCTGGGAAGCCCAAACAAAAAAAATTGTTCATTAAAACAGGTGCTTAGTGTTGAGCCGGATCTCGGGGAGTTATCGGCGCACATTCAGCCCGAACAGCTCTGCTACGCTTTTCTTTACTCGAATTGAATCGGGAATCGTTTGCGCAACACCCTTCCCTTGCCATTTGAGGGCGCCAAAAGTGAAAGGCAAATTAATGGGGGCCGCTGCAACCCTTCTGGTACTCGGGACCGCGATTTATGGGTTGAACACCTGGGAACACATCCAGGACCAGCGACAGGAAGCGGTCTGCAAGGCCGCCCGGGAGCATCTCAATCGCCTGGAAACCCAGACGCGAGCGTTGGCCTCCGGGTTGACGGTCGAAGCCTATGCCGAAGCCGAAAAAGCCGAGGCTGGCCAGTTGGTCCTGGCACTCGATACGGCCAAAAATGAAGCCGAGGTCGATGCCGTCATCGACAAGCACGCCGCTGCCATCGAGGCGCAGATAACGGCCGAAGACGCTGAGGTCCAGTCCCGAGGCGAACAACCCTTCCTCGGTCAGGAACTGAAAAAGCAACGCATTCCCACCGACGTCAAACAGGAATTCAAACGAGCTGAAAAGGCCGTCGCCGACACCTGCGGATAGTGTCGACCGCCAGCTCCAGGTTTGTCGCCAGCGCCCAGACTTCAGCAAAAGCAGGTTTCAAGCTGGAACAGGTGAGCGCGTCGTTGCGACGAACTCACCGGCCACTCAGTGCGGTGCGCGCGGGATGGTCTTGAGCAGGTCTTCGGGGCTGATGTGACCGACCACGCTGCCCGGTTGCGGCAGGTTGAGGATGTGGCCTTTCATCTTGCCGATGATGTGCATCTCGCAAGGCTTGCAGTCGAACTTCAGCGTCAGCACTTCATCGCCGTGGATCAATTGCATCGGCGCGACCTTGGTGCGCACGCCAGTCACGCCCTTGGCCTGTTTCGGGCACAGGTTGAAGGAGAATCGCAGGCAGTGCTTGGTGATCATCACCGGCACCTCGCCGGTTTCCTCGTGGGCCTCGTAGGCCGCGTCGATCAGCTTGACACCGTGGCGGTGATAGAAGTCCCGGGCCTTCTGGTTGTAGACGTTGGCCAGGAACGACAGGTGCGAATCCGGGTACACCGGCGGCGGCGTGGTCTCGGCCTTGCGGCTGCCCCGCGGGTGGGCGGCGATCCGCGCTTCGGTCAAGGCTTCAATCACTTCGCGGCGCAAGGCCTTGAGCTGCGAGTTCGGGATGAAGTACGCCTGCGGCGCGTCCAGCTTGATGTCGATGGCGTGGTACTGCGTGGTACCCAGTTGGCCGAGCAGATCCTGCAATTGCTCCAGCGCCTGTTCCGGCTTGTTCGCGGCACCGAACGGGCCGGCCAGGGTGACGCTGGCGCTGATGCCCTCTTCACTGGTAGCGGTCAGTTCCAGCTGGTCTTCACGCAGGCGAGCGACCCAGTTCAGGGCGATGCGACGCTCGGCAGAGGTCTTTTGCAGCGCCTGTTGCCAGTTGTGATCCAGATTGCGATTCAGCGGATGGTTGGGGCGCAGCTTGTACATCCCCTCCGGCATCTCATTGGGCTCGACGCGATAGCGATAGCGCTTCTCGCCGTCCTCCTCGAACTCGCCTTTGGGTTCGGCGATGTTGGCGCGAAAACCCACCACTTCACGCTTGACCAGCACATTGAGGCCATCGCCGTTGGACAGCGGCTCGTGCGTCACGACCTGCATGTCACGCTTGGCGACCTTCTCGACCACTCCCACTGGCAGACCGGTGAAGGTCGGCGAGTCAAAGGCGCCGATATCGATCTTGCGGTCAGTGACGAAGTAATCGGTGCTGCCACGGTGGAAGGTTTTTTCCGGATCGGGCAGGAAGAAGTGCGCAGTGCGGCCGCTGGAGGCGCGGGCCAGGTCCGGACGGTCTTCGAGCACGGCGTCGAGGCGCTGGCGGTAGTAGGCAGTGATGTTTTTCACATAGCCCATGTCCTTGTAGCGACCTTCGATCTTGAACGAACGCACGCCGGCCTCGACCAGGGCGCGGATGTTGGCGCTCTGGTTGTTGTCCTTCATCGACAGCAGGTGCTTTTCGTAGGCGATCACGCCACCCTTTTCGTCCTTGAGGGTGTACGGCAGACGGCAAGCCTGGGAGCAATCGCCACGGTTGGCGCTGCGCCCGGTTTGCGCGTGGGAAATATTGCACTGACCGGAAAACGCCACGCACAACGCGCCATGGATAAAGAACTCGATGGCCGCGTCGGTTTCGTCGGCGATGGCACGGATCTCCTGGAGGTTGAGCTCGCGGGCCAGCACCAGTTGCGAGAAGCCGGCCTGATCGAGGAACTTCGCCCGCTCCAGGGTACGGATATCAGTCTGGGTACTGGCGTGCAGTTCGATCGGCGGAATGTCCAGCTCCATCACCCCCAGGTCCTGGACGATCAGCGCATCGACGCCGGCGTCGTACAACTGGTGGATCAGCTTGCGGGCCGGCTCCAGTTCGTTGTCGTGCAGGATGGTATTGATGGTGGTGAACACCCGGGCGTGGTAGCGACGGGCGAATTCCACCAACTGGGCGATATCGCTCACTTCGTTGCAGGCATTGTGGCGGGCGCCGAAGCTCGGGCCACCGATGTAGATGGCATCGGCGCCATGCAGGATGGCCTCGCGGGCGATGGCGACATCGCGGGCAGGGCTGAGCAATTCCAGGTGATGTTTGGGCAAAGACATAATTTTTTTAGTCAGGCTTGTCACGGTCGAGGCGTGCATTGTAGCGGCGAAACGCCTGACCGGCACCCGTATGCTGCCGGGTGGCGTTTCGGGCAGGCCTGGCGTGCCTCAACCCCTGTGGGAGCGGGCTTGCCCGCGAAAGCGCTGGGTCAGTCAATACCTGTGCAAGCTGACACTCCGCCTTCGCGAGCAAGCCCGCTCCCACAAAGGGTTTTACGTCGTACGCAGAATTTGTGCACAACAACATTCAACTGTGGGAGCGGGCTTGCTCGCGAAAGCGCTGGGTCAGTCAATACCTGTGCAAGCTGACACTCCGTCTTCGCGAGCAAGCCCGCTCCCACAAAGGGTTTTACGTCGTACGCAGAATTTGTGCACAACAACATTCAACTGTGGGAGCGGGCTTGCTCGCGAAAGCGCTGGGTCAGTCAATACCTGTGCAAGCTGACACTCCGCCTTCGCGAGCAAGCCCGCTCCCACAAAGGGTTTTACGTCGTACGCAGAATTTGTGCACAACAACATTCAACTGTGGGAGCGGGCTTGCTCGCGAAAGCGCTGGGTCAGTCAATACCTGTGCAAGCTGACACTCCGTCTTCGCGAGCAAGCCCGCTCCCACAAAGGGTTTTACGTCGTACGCAGAATTTGTGCACAACAACATTCAACTGTGGGAGCGGGCTTGCTCGCGAAAGCGCTGGGTCAGTCAATACTTGTGCAAGCTGACACTCCGCCTTCGCGAGCAAGCCCGCTCCCACAAAGGGTTTTACGTCGTACGCAGAATTTGTGCACAACAACATTCAACTGTGGGAGCGGGCTTGCTCGCGAAAGCGCTGGGTCAGTCAATACCTGTGCAAGCTGACACTCCGCCTTCGCGAGCAAGCCCGCTCCCACAAAGGGTTTTACGTCGTACGCAGAATTTGTGCACAACAACATTCAACTGTGGGAGCGGGCTTGCCCGCGAAAGCGCTGGGTCAGTCAATACCTGTGCAAGCTGACACTCCGTCTTCGCGAGCAAGCCCGCTCCCACAAAGGGTTTTACGTCGTACGCAGAATTTGTGCACAACAACATTCAACTGTGGGAGCGGGCTTGCTCGCGAAAGCGCTGGGTCAGTCAATACCTGTGCAAGCTGACACTCCGCCTTCGCGAGCAAGCCCGCTCCCACAGGGTTGTGTGTATGCCTGGCTGAGATCAGGCCTTGGCCGCCATCGCGGTCACTTCCACGCGCATGCCTTCCACTGCCAACGAGGCAACCCCGACAGCAGCGCGCACTGGCCATGGCTTGGCGAAGTAGCGCTTGTAGACTTCGTTGAACGCGGCGCGGTCGGCCATGTCGGTGAGGTAGATGGTCAGGTGCATCACGCGGTCCATGGAACTGCCGGCACGCTCCAGCGCGACTTTCAGCGCTTGCAGAGTGCATTCGCTTTGCAGGGTGATGTCGCCCAGTTCCAGGCTGCCATCGGCGCGGGTGGGGATCTGGGTGGAGACCAGCACGCCGCCGAAACCAACGACGTCGGAGGAAATCGAATCCGCATCGGGATCGGGGGTAAAGGTCAGGTCGTGGTTTGCCATGAGGACTCTCTTGCTTGAAGTGATGAGGCTGGCGCCTTTTGCGCGGCCAGTTTACAGGGCCATTCGCAGCGCGTCGCTAATCCAGCCCGGGCGGCTGCTCGTGACCGGTGGCCTGGCGGTACTGGCGCGGGGTGAAACCGGTCGATGCCTTGAACTGCCGGGTGAACGCACTGTGGTCGGTATAACCGCATTGCAGGGCGACCTCGGTGATCGGCAGATCCGTGAGGAGCAGTCGATGGGCGTGCTCCAGGCGCACCTTCTGGATCATTTGCCGTGGCGTCAAATGGAACACGCGCTTGCAGTAGCGTTCCAGTTGCGCCACGGAAATACCGGCGATGCGCGTCAACTCGCCCAGGGTAACGCGCTGGTTGAAATGCGCGCGAATGTGCTCGTCCACCGCCGCCAGGCGCTGGTACGCCGGGTGCGTGTCACTGGCCGATTGCAGGTCGACCGAAATACCCGCCAGACCGATGATTTCATTGCGGCGGTTATACAGTGGTCGCTTATGGGTCAGGCACCAGCCCGGTTCGCGGCTGCCGTACAAATGCAACTCCAGCTGGTCCTCCAGCACCAGACCCTGCTCCAGCACACGCCGGTCCTGCTCGGTGTAACCGGGCCCCAATTGTTCGGGAAACACCTCGGCGCTGGTTTTCCCCAGTAGCGGCTTGAGCTGCTTCAAACCACAGCGCTGCACCAGCGTGCGATTGGCCATGACATAGCGCGCCTGCACATCCTTGATGAAGATCGCCGCATTCGGAATGACATCCAGCATGGGCAACAACAGCGCAACACCTGCCAGCAGTTGCTCGATGGATTCGGGGCGGTTCGAGTCGTCGCCCTGGCACAACAGCGCAAACGCATCCTGAGTCATCTACCTGTTTCTCCCAATGATCGGCATCTGCCCATTGTGCTGATTTCGTCATCGACACCCAAGGAAAACATCAATCGCGGGCACGCCGCCAAGTTCACTCTATGGCCACCGCCCTCCTCGGCAAAACCGACCGGGGCGTCTTGAAGTGCACACCTGCCTATCCAATAACTCACAAGAAGGCGATGCCATGTCAGGCCAAGGCAAGTTCAAAAAACAACTTTCGTTGATAGACCTTACGTTTATCGGACTGGGGGCCATCTTCGGCTCCGGCTGGCTGTTCGCAGCCAGTCACGTCTCAGCCATCGCGGGGCCGGCGGGGATCTTTTCCTGGCTGCTGGGCGGTTTTGCGGTGCTGCTGCTGGGCATCGTCTACTGCGAACTCGGCGCCGCATTGCCCCGAGCCGGCGGCGTGATTCGCTACCCGGTTTACTCCCACGGCCCGCTGCTGGGCTACCTGATGGGCTTCATCACGCTGATCGCGTTTTCCAGCCTGGTGGCCATCGAGGTGGTCGCCGCGCGCCAGTATGCCGCTGCATGGTTTCCCGCATTGACCCAGGCCGGTTCCAGCAATCCAACAGCGCTTGGCTGGCTGGTGCAGTTCGGCCTGCTGTGCCTGTTCTTCATGCTCAACTACTACAGCGTGAAAACCTTCGCCAAGGCCAACAACCTGATCAGCCTGTTCAAGTTCATCGTGCCGTTGCTGGTGATCGGCGTGCTGTTCACCTTCTTCAAACCGCAGAACTTCCAGTCCCAGGGCTTCATGCCGTTCGGGCTGTCCGGTGTCGAGATGGCGGTGTCCGCCGGCGGCATCATCTTCGCCTACCTGGGGCTGACACCGATCATCTCGGTGGCCAGCGAAGTGAAGAATCCGCAACGCACCATCCCGATTGCACTGATCCTCTCCGTGCTGCTCTCCACTGCCATCTATGTGCTGTTGCAAGTGGCGTTCCTCGGCGGCGTGCCCACCGAAATGCTCGCCAACGGTTGGGCCGGCGTCGCCAAGGAACTGGCCCTGCCCTACCGCGACATCGCCCTGGCATTGGGTGTGGGCTGGCTGGCTTATCTGGTGGTGGCCGACGCGGTGATCTCCCCCAGCGGTTGCGGCAACATCTACATGAACGCCACCCCACGAGTGATCTACGGCTGGGCGCAAACCGGCACCTTCTTCAAGGTCTTCACCCGTATCGACGAAAAGTCCGGCATCCCGCGTCCGGCGCTGTGGCTGACCTTCGCCCTGTCGGTGTTCTGGACCCTGCCCTTCCCTTCCTGGGAAGCCCTGATCAACGTGGTCTCCGCCGCGCTGGTGTTGAGCTACGCCGTGGCCCCGGTGTCGGTGGCCGCCCTGCGCCGCAATGCACCAGACATGCCGCGACCGTTCAAGGTCAAGCGCATGGGTGTCCTGGGCCCTGTGTCGTTCATCATCGCCGCGCTGATCGTCTACTGGTCCGGCTGGAGCACCGTGTCCTGGCTGCTCGGCCTGCAGATCCTGATGTTCGTGGTGTACCTGCTGTGCGGACGTTTCGTGCCGACCCAACACCTGAGCCTGGCCCAGCAAGTGCGCTCTTCGGCATGGCTGATCGGCTTCTATGCCGTGACCATCGTGCTGTCCTGGCTCGGCAGCTTCGGCGGCATGGGCGTACTGACCCATCCTTTCGACACCGTGGTCGTGGCGGCCTGCGCGATGGGCATCTACTACTGGGGCGCGGCCACCGGCGTGCCGGCACATCTGGTTCGCCTGGAAGACGAGGACGGTGAAGACGAAGCCGCTCCCGTTTACAGCGGCACAGCCACAGACCAGCGCCCGATTGGTGCCTCCGTCCAGACTTCACGCTGAGATTCAGGCCAGCAAAACCTCTGAGTTTTTCCAATGGAAAGGTTTATGAAAAAAGTACATGTCATTGATTCCCACACCGGCGGCGAACCGACTCGCCTGGTGATGTCGGGCCTGCCCCAGTTGCCTGGCCGGACCATGGCCGAGAAGCGCGATGTCCTGCGCGAGCAGCATGACCAATGGCGTCGCGCCTGCCTGCTGGAGCCCCGTGGCAACGATGTGCTGGTGGGTGCGTTGTACTGCGAACCGGTGTCGCCGGATGCCACCTGCGGCGTGATCTTCTTCAACAACGCCGGCTACCTCGGCATGTGCGGTCACGGCACCATCGGCCTGGTCAACTCGCTGCATTACCTGGGGCACATCCAGCCCGGCGAGCACAAGATCGATACGCCGGTCGGCCCGGTCAGCGCCACGTTGCATGAGGACGGCAACGTCACCCTGCGCAACGTGCCCGCCTACCGCTACCGCCAACAGGTGCCGGTCGAAGTGCCGGGGCATGGCCGCGTGTACGGCGACATCGCCTGGGGCGGCAACTGGTTTTTCCTGGTGTCCGATCACGGTCAGGCGTTGCACATGGACAACGTCGAGTTCCTCACCGAGTACACCTGGGCAATGCTCAAGGCCCTCGAGGCTCAGGGCATCCACGGTGAAGACGGCGCACTGATCGACCACATCGAACTGTTTGCCGACGACGATCACGCCGACAGCCGCAACTTCGTCATGTGCCCCGGCAAGGCCTACGACCGCTCGCCCTGCGGGACTGGCACCAGCGCAAAACTGGCATGCCTGGCAGCCGATGGAAAACTGGCCGCCGGTGAACGCTGGGTCCAGGCCAGCATCACCGCCAGCCAATTCGTCGGCAGCTATGAATGGGCAGGCGAACGCATCATCCCTTTCATCACCGGCCGCGCCTGCATGACCGCCGACAGCACCTTGCTGATCGACGAACAGGACCCCTTTGCGTGGGGCATTTGAGCCCCGCGCCTTTTCCCTAACCCGAGCTGAATGAACGCTTCCAGGAGTGACAACACAATGAGCGACAACATCTTCACTGGCTGCATCCCTGCACTGATGACCCCATGCACCGCCGAGCGCAAGCCGGACTTCGACGCACTGGTGGCCAAGGGTCGCGAGCTGATCGACATCGGCATGAGCGCGGTGGTGTATTGCGGCTCCATGGGTGACTGGCCGCTGCTGACCGAAGCCGAGCGTCAGGAAGGCGTGGCGCGCCTGGTGGCCGCCGGCGTTCCGACCATCGTCGGCACCGGTGCCGTCAACAGCCGCGAAGCGGTGTCGCATGCGGCACACGCGGCCAAAGTCGGCGCCCATGGCTTGATGGTCATCCCTCGCGTGCTGTCTCGCGGCGCTTCGGCCACCGCGCAAAAAGCCCACTTCGCCGCGATCCTCCAGGCCGCCCCAGGCCTGCCGGCGGTGATCTACAACAGCCCTTACTACGGCTTCGCCACCCGCGCCGACCTGTTCTTCGAACTGCGTCGCGAGTACCCGAACCTGATCGGCTTCAAGGAATTCGGCGGTGCCGCTGACCTGCGCTACGCCGCCGAACACATCACCTCCAAGGACGATGACGTGACCCTGATGGTCGGTGTCGACACCCAGGTGGTCCACGGTTTCGTCAACTGCAACGCCACCGGCGCCATCACCGGCATCGGCAACGCACTGCCGCGCGAAGTGTTGCGCCTGGTGGCCTTGAGCAAACAAGCGGCCAAGGGCGATGCCAAGGCCCGTCGTCAGGCGCGGGAACTGGAATCGGCACTGGCGGTGCTGTCGTCCTTCGATGAGGGCTGCGACCTGGTGCTCTACTACAAGCACCTGATGGTGCTCAATGGCGACAAGGAATACACCCTGCACTTCAACGAGACCGATGCGCTCAGCGATGCCCAGCGTCGTTATGCCGAGAACCAGTACACGCTGTTCCGCCAGTGGTACGAGCAGTGGTCGGCCGAGCAAAACTTCGTCTGACATCCAGCCTGTACAGCGGCGTGCCAATGCGCGCCGCCTTTATTTTCGCCCACGGCGGTACGGCGTTTTATTCACAAACGCCCCCCCTCTTTTTTTCAGGAATGACCATGACTCTGACAGGCAACATGTTGATCGGCCAGCAGGCCATCGCCGGTAACCGCGAAGCGATCCGCGGCATCGACCCCACTACTGATCTCCCCCTTGAACCGGCCTATCACGGTGGCAGCGGCGAACACGTCGAACAGGCCTGCGCCCTGGCGTGGAGTGCCCTGGACAGCTATCGCGCGACGTCCCTGGAGGCCCGCGCCGAATTCCTCGAAACCATCGCCAGCGAAATCGAAGCCCTCGGCGATGAATTGATCGACCGCGCCGTGGCCGAGACCGGTCTGCCGCGCCCGCGCATCCAGGGTGAACGGGGCCGCACTTGCCAGCAACTGCGCACCTTTGCCCGCACTGTACGCGCAGGCGAATGGCTGGATGTACGGGTCGACTCCGCGCAGCCGGAACGCCAGCCCCTGCCCCGTCCGGACCTGCGTCAGCGTCAGGTGCCGCTCGGCCCGGTGGCGGTGTTCGGCGCCAGCAACTTTCCCCTGGCCTTCTCCGTCGCCGGCGGCGACACCGCGTCGGCGCTGGCCGCCGGTTGCCCGGTGATCGTCAAGGCCCACAGCGCACACCCCGGCACCAGCGAACTGGTGGGCCGCGCCGTGGCCCGTGCGGTCAAACTTTGCGGGCTGCACGAAGGCGTGTTTTCGCTGTTGTACGGCTCCGGCCGCGAAGTGGGCATTGCCCTGGTCACCGATCCGCGTATCAAGGCCGTGGGTTTCACCGGCTCGCGCAGCGGCGGCATCGCCTTGTGCAACGCGGCCCAGGCGCGTCCCGAGCCGATCCCGGTGTATGCGGAAATGAGCTCGATCAACCCGGTCTTGCTGTTCCCCGCGGCCCTGCAATCGCGAGCCGAAGCCCTGGCGCAAGGCTTCGTCGTTTCCCTCACCCAGGGCGCCGGCCAGTTCTGCACCAACCCGGGTCTGGTGATTGCCCGCCAAGGCCCAGCCCTTGAGCACTTCATCCAGACGGCTGCGCAACTGCTACAGCGCAGCCCGGCGCAGACCATGCTCACCCCCGGCATTTTCAAGGCCTACGAGGCCGGCGTCGGCGCGCTGGCCGAGCATGCCCACGCTGACGCAGTGGCCGCCGGCCTGAAGGGCGAAACCCCGAACCAGTGCCAGGCCCACCTGTTCGTCACCCAGGCCAGTGAGTTTCTCGCCGACCCGGCGTTGCAGGCGGAAATGTTCGGCGCCGCGTCGCTGATCGTGCAATGTGCCAACGACGAGCAAATCCGCCAGGTCATCGAACACCTGGAAGGCCAGTTGACCGCCACCCTGCACCTGGACGATGCCGACGTGGAGAGCGCCAAAACCTTGCTGCCGATACTGGAGCGCAAGGCCGGGCGCCTGTTGGTCAATGGCTGGCCGACCGGGGTCGAGGTGTGCGATGCCATGGTCCATGGCGGCCCGTTCCCGGCGACGTCCGATGCGCGCACCACTTCGGTCGGCACCGCGGCGATCCTGCGGTTCCTGCGCCCGGTCTGCTATCAGGACTTCCCGGACGCCTTGTTGCCGGCCGCCCTCAAGCACGGCAACCCGTTGCAGTTGCGTCGCCTGCTCGACGGCCAGAGAGAAGCCTAGGCCATGCCCAACAACTCCCTTTTCAACAGCCCCAACGCCGAGGCAGACGTTACGGTGATCGGCGCCGGGATCATCGGCGTCGCCTGCGCCCTGCGCCTGGCACGCCAGGGCCGGCGGGTGGTGGTCATCGATCAACAGGAACCCGGCCGTGGCGCCTCGTTCGGCAATGCCGGGCACCTGGCCACCGAGCAGGTGTTCCCCATCGCCGACCTGTCGATCCTCAAACGCCTGCCCGCCATGCTCATGGACCCGATGGGCCCGCTGCGCCTGGACTGGAAATACATGCCCCGGGCCCTGCCCTGGTTCATGCGCCTGTTGCTCAACCTGCGCCCGGCACCGTTCCAGCGCACTGTGGCCGGCATCCGCGCGCTCAATGAAAGCAGCCTGGGTGCCTGGCACCGCTTGCTGGAGACCATCGAGCGCCCCGGGTTGCTCAAGGAAGACGGCTCGTTGCTGGTGTTCGAGCGCGCCGACTCGCAACAGACCATCGAAGCGCTACAGGCACGCATGCGCCAGCAGCAAGTGCCGGTGGATTTCTGGCAGGCCAAGGCGGTACGCGACGCGGCGCCGCAACTCAGCGAGCAGATCCAGGGCGGGTTGTTCTTCCCGCGCACCGGGCATTTTCTCGATCCCTTCCAGGTAGTCAGCGAACTGGTCCACGCGGCCAAAAGCAGCGGCGTGCAATTCCTCAAGCAGCGGGTCGAGGGCGGGCAATTGAATGAACACGGCGTGTCGTTGATCACCGATCAAGGCCACGTCAGCAGTCGACAAGTACTGATTGCCTGCGGCGCCCATTCCGCCAGGCTCACCGCCGCGCTAACCGGCAAAAAAGTGCCACTGGACACCGAGCGCGGCTATCACCTGATGCTGCCCCACGAGCACGAACGCTTGCCGTTTGCCGTCACCTCGCTGGAGCGCAAGTTCATCATGACGCCGATGGCAGACGGGCTGCGCCTGGCCGGCACCGTTGAATTCGCCGGTCTCGAATGCCCACCGACCATGGAGCGCGCCTGGCAGTTACACCGCCTGAGCAAAGGCCTGTTCAAACGCGACCTGAGCGCTGAAGCCGCCACGCCGTGGATGGGTTTCCGCCCGTCCCTGCCCGACTCCCTGCCGATCATTGACCGGGTGTGTGACGGCAAGGTCCTGCTCGCCTTCGGCCATCAGCATCTGGGGTTGACCCAGGCGGCGGTCACGGCGGAAATGATCGCGCAGATGGCCTCGCCTTTGACCGACGCCCAGCCTCACGGCCTGCCGGCGACTGCGCCGTACCGGCTGGATCGTTTCTGAGGCCCCGGTCGAGCCGAGCCCTCGTCATTGCAAGGGCGAGAACTTCGCGGGCAGGTAGATCGTCGAGCGCATGTCGCGCAGTTGCGGGCCGGAGTTTTCCGGCGGCCAGACGCCGTCGGCGACCGCTTGGGTGCGCACTTGCAGGCGCTGTTCCAGGGTGGTCCAGGGCCAGATGTGCAGATGGCGCGGCAGCGCACCGTCGGTGGCGTAGAACGCCGCGTACACCGGCGAATACTGTTCAGCGGTTCGCGCTTCGATGGCTTTGCTCCAGCCATCGAGAGTGGGTTGCAAGCCGCTGCTGACCAGGTCGTTGACGCGCAGCTCGTAGAATGGACCGTGCTGCCCTGCGCTCAAGGGTTCGAGGAAGGGAAACAGCGTGTAGTTTTCGATGCGCAGATCGGTGATCCATTCGTTGATGCCAAACGCCCCGCCCCCCAGCAGAAAACGCTCGCGCTCCGCTTGCCTCAGGTGTTCGTCGGCGTAGCCACGCAGCACGGTGATCTGGTTCAACTGGCCGATCTCCGAGGCCCAGCAGCCCATCAACACCCCGCCGACTTCCGGCTTCGCCAATTCAGCCTCGATGCGTACCAGCGCATCGGCCACTGTGCGCACGCGTACGGTAAAAGTGATCAGTTCAAATAAACGCATAGCGACTCCGCCCACCGGTTTGCCAAAAGCACACAGCCTAGGGCAGCCCCCGCCGGCGGGATATTGAGACGAACCCCATCGGCAACGGCATTTGCCGCAGTGTTCTAGGTAGTTTCTTTACGTTGGGCAGCGCTAGATCATTCACATCACGTGTTCAATGCCTTCACTTAAAGGCGCTTGATGCAGAAATGGCGACGAATATGCTGTGGGCACACGTTTCCGTGATCTCGCATGACAAAAAGAGCCCACTCCATGCACAGCCCTAGAACGCTCTACCAAAAACACATCGACAGTCACACCGTATGCGCCCTCGACGATCAGGGCCATGTGCTTTTGTACATCGACCGCCAGGTCGCCAACGAATACACCAGCCCGCAAGCCTTCAGTGGCATGCGCGAAGCCGGTCGCAAAGCATGGCGCCCGGGCGCGACCCTGGCGGTCGTCGACCACGTCAATCCCACGGCGCCGACACGCACTGCCGCCATGCCGGATGCTGGCGGCGCTCGTCAGGTGTCTTACTTCGAAGAAAACTGCCGCGACTTCGGTATCGAACTGTTCGACGTGCTGGACAAGCGCCAGGGCATCGAGCACGTCGTGGCCCCCGAACAAGGCTTTATCCTGCCCGGCATGGTCGTTGCCGCCGGCGACAGCCACACCACCACCTACGGTGCCCTCGGTGCCTTCGGTTTCGGCATTGGCACCTCGGAAATCGAACACCTGCTGGCCTCGCAAACCCTGGTCTATAAGCGCCTGAAGACAATGCGCGTGACGGTTAACGGTGTACTCGGTACGGGCGTGACGTCCAAGGACATCATCATGGCCCTGATCGAAAAAATCGGCGCTTCCGGTGCCACGGGCTATGCCATCGAATTCGCCGGCCCGGCGATCAGCGACCTCAGCGTCGAAGCGCGCATGACCATCTGCAACATGGCCGTCGAGGCAGGCGCCCGAGGCGCGTTCATGGCCCCCGATGACAAGGTCTTCGCCTACCTGCAACACAAGCCCCGTGCACCTCAAGGCGAACTGTGGGAACAGGCCGTCGCAAAATGGCGCGGCCTGCACAGCGACGAAGGTGCGGTGTTCGATCGCGAAGTCACCCTGGATGTAGGGACGCTGGAACCCATGGTCACCTGGGGCACCAGCCCCGATCAGGCCGCACCGGTGGGCGGGCATGTGCCGGACCCGGCCACGCAGCCGGACCTGATCCTGCGCCAGGGCATGCAACGCGCCCTGAACTACATGGGGCTGGCACCGGGCATGCCACTCAGCGACGTGGTGATCAGCCACGCTTTCATCGGCTCCTGCACCAACGCCCGCATCGAGGACCTGCGCGATGTCGCCCGCGTCGTGCGCGGCAAACGGGTGGCGTCGCACGTGCGGGCGATGATCGTGCCCGGTTCGACACTGGTACGTCATCAGGCCGAAGACGAAGGACTGGCGCAGATCTTTCTCGATGCTGGGTTTGAATGGCGCCAGTCGGGCTGTTCGATGTGCCTGGCGATGAATGACGACGTGCTCGCCCCCGGTGATCGCTGCGCCTCAAGCACCAACCGCAACTTCGAAGGCCGGCAAGGCGCCGGTGCGCGCACCCATTTGATGAGCCCGGCCATGGTCGCCGCCGCAGCTATTACCGGGCACCTGACCGACGTGCGCACCTTCGCGCTGGAGGCTTGAACCATGCAATCTTTCGATATCGTCAGCGGCAGCGCCGCCCCGCTTCTGGCCTCCAACATCGACACCGACGTGATCATGCCCAAGCAGTTCCTGAAAGGAATTGATCGCAAGGGCCTGGACCGGGGCCTGTTCTTTGACTTGAGGTTCCTTGAAACCGGTGAACCCAATCTCGAGTTCATCCTCAACCAACCGGCCTGGAGCGAGGCTGCGTTCCTGGTGGTGGGTCCCAATTTCGGCTGTGGTTCGAGCCGCGAGCACGCGGTCTGGGGCCTGAAGCAGGTGGGCATCCGGGCACTGATCGGCACCAGCTTCGCCGGTATTTTCTACGACAACTGCCAACGCAATGGCGTGCTGGCGATCCAGCTGACCGAGGTTCAACTCAAGCAGATTGCCGCGTTGATCAACAACCCGGCAACGGCTCGAATCCGCGTCAATCTGCCGGAGCAAAGCATCGAATTGGCAGACGGTAGCGTGATCCCGTTCGAGATCGATCAACTGCGCAAGCAATCGCTGCTGCTGGGGCTGGATGCCATTGGCACTACGTTGCAACGTGCGGAGCAGATTCTCCAGTTCGAGGCCCGGCAACTGGCGGAAAACCCCTGGTTGAACTGATAAGGACTTTGTAGGAGCGAGCCTGCTCGCGATGGTCGTTAACGATAACGCGTGTTTATTGGCTAAACGCGGCGCTCTTGAATCCATCGCGAGCAGGCTCGCTCCTACAGAGACGCCGGTGGCTCATTCAACCGACAGATGACGAAAATATTCTTCCAAAAACTCCACGCAAACCCGCAGCTTGGCCGACTCGCTCAACCGCGTCGGGTACACCGCCCAGACGTTGGCGCTCTGGGTGTAATCGTGCAGCACCTGCACCAGTCGCCCCTGCTCCAGCATCGGCTTCACATCCCACATCGAGCGCAACAGGATCCCTCCGCCACTCAGGGCCCACTGCAACACGATCTCACCGTTGTTGGACGATAACGGCCCGCTGACGCGTACCGATTCTTCCTGCCCGTTCTTCGTCAGGCTCCACACGCCGAATGCGTTGTTGCGCTCCTTGAGCACCAGACAATCGTGGTCTTTCAAGTCCGCCAGCGATTGCGGCACACCCCTGCGCTCCAGGTACTCGGGCGTCGCACACAGCACCCGCCGGTTGCTCACCAGTTTGCGTCCCAGGTGCTGGCCCGGCAGGTCATCACCCACACGGATTTCCAGATCGAAGCCCTCGCCGACGATGTCGACCACGCGATCGAACACGTCCAGGCGCAATTCAAGCCTGGGATAGGTTTGCGATAGCTCGCAGATCGCCGGTGCCACATGGTTACGCCCGAAACCGAAGCTGCTGCAAATGTGCAGCGAGCCCATCGGCTGTTGCCGCGCCTGGGATATTTCGCCGACGAAGTCATCGAAGTCACCGAGCAACTTCTCCGCCCACACCCGCACCCGCTCGCCGTCGTCAGTCAGCGCGATGCGCCGTGTGGTGCGGTGCAGCAGGCGGGTCGAGAGCGTGGTTTCCAGCACGGAAATGCGTTTGCTGATGTACGCCGGGGAATACCCCAGCTCCTCGGCAGCGCTGGCGAAGCCGTTTTTTCGAACGACGGTGAGGAAAACCTTGAGGTCTTCAGGCAAGGGAAATTGATCACGATTCGTGTTCATACGCCTCATACTTTCGCTGTTTATTGCGTTATTGGCGAAGGATACCATCGATCTACCGAGTGGCAATCCATCCCCGGCCAACCGTGGTTTCTGAATCCTCGATAAAAACAACATGAGGAAAGCGCGACATGAACAAGCCCTATGAGCAATCCCTGAACGTCCCCGATGGCGGTTTCGTGCAACGTCTGCGCAACCTGTGCGCCTACGAAATCGGCGTCATCCCACTGCCGGTCTTTCTCGGCATCGCGGTCATCGTTTATCTCTCGGCCCATTTGGGCTTCCTGCCCAAAAACATGATCGGCGGGCTCGCCGTGATCATGACCATGGGTGTGTTCTTCGGCCAAATGGGCTCGCGCCTGCCGATCCTCAAGGAAATCGGCGGCGGTGCCATCCTGTGCCTGATGCTGCCATCGATCCTGGTGTTCTACGGCTTCTTCGGGCCAGCGACAATCGACGCCACCAAAATGCTGATGAAGGAAGCCAACTTCCTGTACTTCGTGATCGCCAGCCTGGTGGTCGGCAGCATTCTGGGCATGAGTCGCTTCATTCTGGTCCAGGGCATGCTGCGGATGTTCATTCCCTTGCTCGTCGGCACCCTGGCCGCCGTTGCCAGCGGGTTGATCGTTGGCAAGCTGGTCGGCTACAGCTTCCACCACACGTTCTTTTTCATCATCGTGCCGATCATTGGCGGCGGGATCGGCGAAGGGATTCTGCCCCTGTCGCTGGCCTACTCGGCGATCCTCGGCGGCACGCCGGATATCTACGTGGCTCAACTGGCACCGGCCGCGGTGGTCGGCAACATCGTGGCGATCATCTGTGCCGGTTTTCTCGCTCGTCTGGCGCTGAAACGCCCGACCATCAATGGTGAAGGCTCGCTGATTCGCGCCAAAGCCGAAAATGACCAGTTCCAGGTCAAGGAAAACACAGGCGCTATCGTCGACTTCCGCGTCATGGGTGCCGGGGTGCTGGTGATCTGCGCGTTCTTCGTCCTCGGCGGCCTGCTGGAAAAAGTCGTGGGCATTCCCGGTCCGGTGATGATGATTCTCGCGGCGGTGCTGTTTAAGTACATTCGGGTGCTGCCGGAGAAACTCGAGAAAGGCGCCAACAGCTTTTACAAACTGGTGTCATCGGCGTTCATCTGGCCAGTCATGATCGGTCTGGGCATGCTCTATGTGCCGCTGGACAGCGTGGTCAAAGTGTTCTCGGTCGGCTATGTGCTGGTGTGCGTCTCGGTGGTGGTGTCGATGACCGTAGCCGGCTTCTTCATCGGCAACCTGATGAAGATGTACCCCATCGAATCGGCCATCGTGACCTGCTGCCACAGCGGCCTGGGCGGTACCGGGGACGTGGCGATCCTGTCGGCTTCCAACCGTATGTCGCTGATGCCGTTCGCGCAAATCTCCACGCGCATTGGCGGGGCTTCGACGGTGATTCTGGCGACGATATTGCTGCGGATTTTTGTTTGAAGCCGAGCCGTCCATCCGGTAGTTCCAAGTGCAATCAACACCGGCCCGGCGCCGGTGTTTTGCTGTCTGCGACACCCTCCTCCCGATTGGCCGTTATCGGCCCAGCCGATTCAAACCTTCGAATTATCGATTTGTGCAGCAGTCCGTGGACCGCGAGCATGGCACCACTTCCAACAACAAAAACCAAGGACCCGCCATGACCGCCCGATTTCACAATCCAGTGGATACCCGCTTCGGCTGGGGCAGCCTGCAAGAGCTTGCCGCCATCACCGAACACCAGAACGTTGCCGTCGTGACCTTTCCCGAAGCCCGTGGCCTGGGGCTGGTGGATCGCCTTCAAGCGTTGCTGGGCGAACGCTTGGTCTACGTGATCGAAGATGTCCAGCCCAATCCCGATGTCGCGCAACTTCGCGCGACCTATGAACGTTTCTGGCAAGAGGCCGGCGATTGCCATGTCGTGATTGCCGTCGGTGGCGGCAGTGCCATCGACACCGCCAAGGCACTGATTGTCGGCACCGAATCAGGGCGCTTCGATGAGCTGCTGGCCTTGCTGGCAAGCGGTAAACCCTTCGTCCCGGTTCGCAGTAAACAGCTGATCGCAGCGCCGACCACGGCGGGCACCGGCAGTGAGGTCACGCCCTGGGCGACGATCTGGGACGCGGCCAACCACAAGAAGTACTCGCTGCACCTGGACTGTACCTGGCCTCGCGTCGCCATCATCGATCCGCAATTGATGCTCACGGTGCCGGCCAGCGTCACCGTTTCCACCGGGCTGGATGCACTGTCCCACGCACTGGAGTCGATCTGGAACATCAACGCCAACCCGCTTTCCGACACCTTCGCCATCTCTGCCATCGAGGACATCCTCGAATGCCTGCCCTTGCTGCGGCGGGACCTGTCCAATCAGGAACTGCGCTCACGAATGGCCCTCGCCGCACTCAAGGCCGGCATGGCGTTCTCCAACACCAAGACCGCGCTGGCCCACTCCATTTCCTATGAGATGACCTTGCACTACGGCTTGCCCCACGGCATTGCCTGCTCCTTCACCCTGCCACTGGTGTTGGGCCTTGCCTGGGGCCACGACGAGACGCGCGACAAGACCCTGCAACGGGTTTTCGGGCCAGACCTGGATAAAGCCCAGGCCCGATTGCGCGCCTTCCTGCACAGCCTGGAGGTGAAAACCGAGTTCGCCGACTACGGCGTGACGGCCGAAGAGGCCCGAACCATGATCGATTTCGCCCTGCAGGGCGCACGCGGCAAGAACTTCATCGGCTCACGAGCGGCCTAGGGCTCGCCAGCCCCCCAAAGACACTACACTGCCAGCGGCGTAACGAGCCGCGACGATTTCCTGCTGCACCTGAAAAAGAGTGCACCCTGCGATGCAACTCGCAGGGACCGAACAAGAATAAGGAAAAGATCATGAATCGTGCCCAAACCATGCCAGGTCTCGCCGTACACACTGCATCGTTTCGCGTCGCCCAGTGGCGCATGCTGCTGGCAGCCATGTTTTGCTATCTGTTTTTCTATACCGGGCGACAAACGTTCGGTTTCGCCATCCCCGGTATCCAGGCCGAGTTCGGCTTTACCAAAGAGCACCTTGGCTGGGTATCGGCCGCCATGCTCTGGGCCTACGCGATTGGCCAGGCCATCAACGGAAACCTCGCCGACAAATTTGGTGGCCGACGCATCATGACCATGGGCGCCGTGCTGTCCTGCGGCGCCAACTGGGTGACGAGCTTCGCCAGCAACTTTGCCGCGTTGATTTTGCCTTGGGGCATCAATGGCTACTTCCAGGCATTGGGCTGGGCACCGGGCAGTCGGCTGATCTCCAACTGGTGGAGCGCGGGCGAACGCGGCAAGGTCTACGGTTTCTATGTGTTCGCGGCCGGCTGCGCGTCGGTGCTGTCCTACGTGACTTCGATCGTCGTGCTGGAAGTGATGCATCTGGAGTGGCGCTGGATCTTCCGCCTGCCCGTGTTGCTCATGCTGGCGGGCGGCATCATCTTCTACCTGGTGGCCCGCGAGCGTCCGCAAGACCTGGGTTTCGAACCGCCTGCCGACACCGGTGTGGCCAACGCCGAGGACAAAAGCCATGAAGTGGCCCAGGGCGAAGTCGAAACTTCCGCGCAGCGTTATAAAGCCGTTCTGAAAAACTTCCGCCTGATCATCGCCGCCGTGTCCCTGGGCTTCCAGAACGCTGCCCGCTACGGTTTGATCGTCTGGGTGCCGGTGCACTTCCTGGGTGCCAACTGGAAGACCGGCGACAGCATGATCGATCCGAAGTGGATCACCGTGGCCCTTCCCGTCGGCATGGCCATCGGCGCACTGAGCAACGGCTGGATCTCGGACAAGCTGTTCGGCTCCAAACGCTACCTGGCGATCATGCTCTACATGTTCCTCGGCGCGGCGACCAGTATGTGGATGTGGACCCTTGCCCCCCACAGCGCAACTGGTCTTGTGGCGTTGTTCCTCTGCGGTTTCTTCGTGTACGGCCCCGCTTCCAGCTTCTGGGCGCTGTGCCCGGACCTGGTGGGCGCCAAGCGCGCCGGCACCGCGACCGGGGTGATGAACTTCTCGTCCTACCTGTTCGCCGGCCTGGCGGAACCGCTGATCGGCAGTATGCTCGACAGTACCGGCAACACCTCGCTGATCTTCATCGTGGTCACCGCTGCCTGTCTCTGCAGCGCGTCGGTGGCGCTGTTCATAAGGCGTTGATTGCCCGGCCGGACAGATTGAATCAATGGCAGCGGCTCAGGAACAGGATCGTCTATGTACCAGTACCACAAGTGGCTACGTTCATTTCATGCGGTGGCCAAGACCGGCAGCTTCACCCTCGCCGCCGAGTATTTGAGCGTCGGCCAGCCCACGGTCAGTGAGCAGGTCAACGCCCTGGAAAAGAAGTTTTCCGTGGAACTGTTCCACCGCCGCGGCCGCTTTATCGAAATGAGTGCCGCCGGGCACCAGCTCTATGCGATCACCCAGGGCCTGTTCGGCCAGGAGGATGAAGCCGTGCAATTGCTGCAAAGTTTCAAGCAACGCAAGACCGGCATGCTGCGCCTGGGCGCGGTGTCGCCGCCGATTGCCATGAACCTGACCTACGAACTGATGCAACGGCATCCGGACATCGAGCTGGAAACCTCGTTCTCCCCGGAAAAAGAGACCCTGGATCGCCTGTTCAACTTCGATATCGATGTGGCGATCCTGGCCCTGTCCGAATTCGACCAGCGTTTTGACACACAGCTCTACCGGCGCTACCCGATCATTGCCGTGGTGCGTGACGACCATCCCTGGGCCCGGCAGAAAGAAGTGCATGTCGAGCAGATCAGCGAGGAGAAATGGGTGCTGCGGGAAAAAAGCTCCCGTACTCGTCAACTGGTGGAGGAAAGCTGCAAGCAACTGGGCGTCGCGCTGAACTGCGTCATGCAGTTGAACAGCCGCGAGGCCATCGTGCATGCCATCGCCAAGGGCATCGGCATCGGTTTCGTCTCGGCCGTCGAGTACGCCGAAACCCCGGGCACCAAACCGATCACCTTCGTCAATCACCCGTTTTCCATCGACTACCACCTGTGCTGCCTGGGCATTCGCCGAAACCGGCCAATGATCGCGGAGCTGTTCGACTCGAGCCCGACCCCGGCCACCTGATTTCGTCTCACCCTTGAGCAATCCACAGGCCTACTTCCTGGCGACAGGAGGGACGGCCTGCCCACAACAAAAAATGGAGAAATACCATGAACTACCAACAACCGAGCCAACTGCAAGCCGTGGTCCTGGACTGGGCCGGCACCGTTGTCGATTTCGGCTCCTTCGCCCCCACGCAGATTTTCGTCGAAGCCTTTGCCGAGTTCGGCGTCGCCGTTTCACTGGAAGAAGCGCGAGGCCCGATGGGCATGGGCAAGTGGGATCACATCCGCACCCTGTGCAATCAACCGCAGATCGCCGAACGCTACCGTGCGGTGTTTGACCGCCTGCCGACCGATGACGATGTCACCGCACTGTACGAACGGTTCATGCCACTGCAGATCGAGAAAATCGCCCTGCACTCGGCCCTGATTCCCGGCGCGCTGAACACCATCGATGCCTTGCGCGACAAGGGCCTGAAAATCGGTTCCTGCTCCGGTTACCCGGCCGTGGTCATGGAAAAAGTGGTCGAACTGGCGCGACACAATGGCTACGTGGCCGACCATGTGGTGGCCACCGACGAGGTGCCGAACGGCCGCCCCTACCCGGCCCAGGCCCTGGCCAACGTGATTGCCCTGGGGATCAGCGACGTCGCCGCCTGCGTCAAGGTCGACGACACCTGGCCCGGCATTCTCGAAGGCCGTGCCGCCGGGATGTGGACGGTGGCGCTGACCTGTTCCGGCAATGCCCTGGGCTTGACCTACGAGCAATACAAGGCCCTGCCCTCCGACAGGCTGGACAGTGAACGGGCGCGCATCGTCAAGATGTTCGAAGGCTCCCGCCCGCACTACCTGATCGACACCATCGTCGATCTGCCGGCGGTCATCGAAGATATCAATGCGCGACTGGCGCGAGGTGAAACACCGCAGGGATCCTGAGCTGACTCAGGCGTCAAGCGGCCGTCCCACGGGCGGCCGCCTCACTTGAAAAAATCACTCGGCGTCTTGCCGAACTGCTTCTTGAACATGGTCGTGAACGCACTCGGGCTGTCGTATCCCAGCTCCCCGGCGATGTCGATGATCTTCTCCCCTACGGCTATTCGTTCCAGCGCCAGCAGCAATCGCGCTTGCTGGCGCCATTGGCCGAAGGTCATGCCGGTTTCCTTGCGAAACCTGCGCTGGATGGTTTTGGCGTCGAGGCTCAAGCGGGCGCTCCAGTCCGACAGCGTCGAGCCATCCCCGGGATCACGCTGCAACGCGCTACAAATCAGGTTGATACGTTGATCGGCGGGCTGCGGCAGGTTCAAGGGCAAGGTCGGCAGGATCGTCAGTTCATCCAGGATCAGCCGCAGCACCCGGGCTTCCCGCGAATCCGGCTCACAGGCAAAGTCGAAATCGACCGAGACCTTGATCAGCTCGCTCAACAATGCGGAAACACTCACCGCCCGGGTTTCGGCGGGCAGATCCAGGCCCGGGTCAGGGCGCACGAAAACGCTGCGCATCTTGATCGCCCCCACACAGCGAATCGAGTGCACTTCTCCACTGGGCATCCAGATGCCACGGCTCGGCGGCACCGTCCATTGGCTGATGGCCGTGTGCACCACCATCACGCCTTCGATGGCATAGATCAGCTGGTGCTTTTCATGGGAGTGCGGCGGAATGAACCAGTTTTCCGGGTAGTCGGTCGCACTGCTGCGTACGCTCCAGCCGCCCTGGTCGATCTCCGCAAGAAATGCCTGTAATGGTTTGATGATGACGCCCTTTTTGCGATGGTCCATGTCCGAATTGCGTGAGACGGGCGCCCTTGAGGCCCCTAGGATAACGCCGAACCCTGAAATTGGCTGCGCCTTGCGTTCGCAGTTCGCGTTATTTATCCGGAAGATCGCCCATGTCGACCACCACCCTCAGTTCACCCTCATCCACCGCTTCGGTGGCCAGCCAGGCCAGCCCCCTGGTCATGCGCGTCATCGGCGCCTGCGCGCTGGCGCACCTGATCAACGACCTGATCCAGGCCGTGCTGCCGTCGATCTACCCGATGCTCAAGGCCAGCTATGGCCTGAGCTTCACCCAGGTCGGCCTGATCACACTGACCTTCCAGCTCACCGCTTCACTGCTGCAACCGTGGATCGGTTTCTACACCGACCGGCATCCCAAGCCCTGGCTGTTGCCGGCGGGCATGGTCTGCACCCTGATCGGTATTCTGATGCTGTCGATGGTCGGCAGCTTCCCGGCGATTCTCGTGGCCTCGGCGCTGGTGGGGGTTGGCTCGTCGACCTTTCACCCTGAGACCTCGCGGGTGGCGCGGCTGGCCTCGGGTGGGCGCTACGGCCTGGCACAGTCGACCTTTCAGGTCGGTGGCAACGCCGGTAGCGCCTTCGGCCCCTTGCTGGCCGCCGCGATCATCATTCCCTACGGCCAGGGCAACGTCGCCTGGTTCGGCCTGTTCGCGGTGTTCGCCATCCTCGTGCAATACGGTCTGAGCCGCTGGTACCGCAATCACCTAAGCCTGTTCAAGCTCAAGCAAGGCAGCAAGGCCACCCACGGCCTGTCGAAACGCCGGGTGACCTTCGCCCTTGTGGTGCTGGCGTCGCTGGTGTTCTCCAAATACTTCTACATGGCCAGCTTCACCAGTTACTTCACCTTCTACCTGATCGAGAAATTCGACCTGTCGGTGGCCAGTTCGCAGCTGTACCTGTTCCTGTTTCTTGGCGCCGTCGCGGCGGGCACGTTCTTTGGCGGCCCGATCGGCGACCGGATCGGCCGCAAGCGGGTGATCTGGTTCTCGATCCTCGGCGCCGCGCCCTTCACCCTCGCCCTGCCCTACGTCGACCTGTTCTGGACAGGCGTGCTGAGCATGATCATCGGCTTCATCCTCGCCTCGGCGTTCTCGGCCATCGTGGTCTTCGCCCAGGAACTGGTGCCCGGCAACGTCGGCATGATCGCCGGGGTGTTCTTCGGCCTGATGTTCGGTTTTGGCGGGATCGGTGCCGCGCTGCTGGGGCACCTGGCGGATATTCATGGCATCGAATATGTCTACACCTTGTGTTCGTTCCTGCCGTTGCTGGGAATTCTGACCATACTGTTGCCGTCTACTGGACAACGCTCGTCGGGAGCGTGAATAGCCATCAGGAGGAAACCCCCATGAAAATCGTAGTCACCAGCGTGCTCGTCGATGATCAGGCCAAGGCGCTTGCCTTCTACCGGGATGTGCTCGGTTTTGAACTCAAGCACGATATCCCCATGGGCGAACATCGCTGGCTGACGCTGACCTCTCCCGGCGATCCCGAAGGTGTCGAACTGCTGCTGGAGCCCAATGCCCACGGCGCGGCAAAGACGTTCCAGAGCGCGATCAAGCAGGATGGCATTCCCTGCACATTTTTCGGCGTCGAAGACGTGCAAGCCGAATATGCCCGGCTCAGCGCCGCCGGCGTGCAATTCACCCGCCCGCCGACGGTGATGGGACCGGTCACCCTCGCGGTACTGGACGACACCTGCGGCAATCTCATCCAGATCGTTCAGCAAAACTCAACCGCCTGATCATTTCTGCTACCAACCCTGTAGCACTCGGTAACACCCGGCCCCAATGCAGTGCGTCTTTTAAACGCCTTGCCGTGCGCCACCCCGCTCCACACGGGGCCACCCGCCATGGCGTACTTTGTGCATCCAATGGCCATCCTCTTCTACCTGTAGCCGCCATGCGCCCCAAGGAACTGAAACTCTGGACCACCGGTGTCGCCCACCTGCTCGACCTGCCTGCCGGGCATGCGCGGCTGTCGGGGTTGAGCCATTGGCTTCGGCAAATCTGCCCGGTCGATCATTTCGTGTTGTTCGTCTACGAGGGCAATCACCGGCCACTGGCGTTGTTCGATACGTTCTCGGCGGACAAGCGGGCGGTGTATGTCGACGACTATCAGTGCGGGCCCTACCTGCTCGATCCGTTCTACCTGGCCTGTACACGCGGGCAGGCGCCGGGGCTGTGGCGTCTGCGCCAGTTCGCCCCCGACCACTTCTACCTCGGCGAGTACTTCCTGACCTATTACCAGCAGACGGGTCTGGCCGAGGAAGTGGCGTTCTTCGTCGACCTCGGCGGTGGCGCCACGGCGGTATTGTCGTTGATGCGATCCAGCGCCAGCTGTGCATTCAGCCGGGACGAAATGCAATTGGTCGAGTGTGCGCAAGCGGTGGTCGAACAAGTCATCAATGAAGCCTGGCGCTTGCGTCAGGCTCAGGAGCCGCGTCCGGCGCAGGACCTGGACTTCAAGATCCGCGAAGCCTTCGACCAGTTCGGCGCGCACATCCTCACCGGGCGCGAGCAGGAGATTGTGCAACTGTTGCTGCGCGGCCACTCCAGCGCCTCGGTCGCCGAACAACTGAACATCAGCCCTGGCACGGTGAAGATTCATCGCAAGAACATCTACGCCAAGCTGGGGATTGGCAGCCAGTCGGAGTTGCTGGGGTTGTTTATTCGGGAGTTGACGGAAGATCCGTTGCAGGCGCCCGGCCTCAGGCTGCAAGCCTGATACCTGTCGGTTAACAGAAACCCCCTGTGGGAGCGGGCTTGCTCGCGAAAGCGATATTTCAGCCGACACATAAGTTGCCTGACACACCGCCTTCGCGAGCAAGCCCGCTCCCACAGGTCTATCGGTGATCCGGAGATTGTGTTCAGGGCGGATCAAGCTGATCCAGTGCCCGGTTCACCGCTAACTCCCCCAGCATGATCACCTGCGCGATGCCCAACAGCGCATTGCGGCTCGTCCCCTCCAGATGATCGACCAGATCGTTGGCCATGACATTGGCCGACGCCAGCGATTCACACGCGTGCACCAGCAAGGTTTCGGCACTGAGATCGGGATTGACGATGAACATCGTGCTGGGTGTGCGCGGGGTGGCCATGATCGCAGGGCCGGGGTTTAGGTAATGATCGAGGGCGCGCTCGGCGGCTTCGTGGAGTTTTTTGGAGTCGAGGCTTTCATATGGGGATGCCGGATCGGTGTCCGGCGGGTTGGGTGTGACTTTGAACATAGTGAAACTCCTTACATCGTAAAAGGAGCCATCACTCTCACGCTACCAAACGAAGGGTGGTGGCCATACGCAGGTTGGTAGACCGGGATGCAAGGAGACCGGCGCGCCCGAAGGCGCCCTGTGCATGGCCACCATAAAGCAGAGTAAAAAAACGCTGCAGATGATGACGCTTTGCACCTCACATAGCCGGGCTACCAAACCCGATCACTGTTGTTATTCAGCGACCGACAAACGATAAAACCCAGCCCCAAGGCGCACAAGCCGGCGGATTCTGGCGTACCTGTAGGCAACGACGCAAGGTGGTGTAGCCTTCGCGAAGTAACTCCGGGTGTCTTTAAACACGCATCTGCATTTTGTAGGAGCGAGCTTGCTCGCGATGGTCGTTAACGAATACACGTGATGACTGGCTGAACGCAGTGCTCTTGAGCCCATCGTCGGAACGCCGCCCGGAGCAAGCTCGCTCCTACAACAAGCTGCTCCTATCCCCCAAGGGATATATACACCGCAAAACCCCGATTGCTAGTTTGGCCCCCGACGCACTGATTCATCACTGCAAGGGAGCCCGTCTCGTGAACAACACCCCGCCAAGCGATATCGAATTCTGCAATGTGGTCAAACGCTATGGCGAGGTGCAGGCCGTCAGCGGTCTGGATTTCGCGGTGCGGCGTGGCTCGTTTCATTCCTTTCTCGGCGGCTCGGGCTGTGGCAAGACCACCACCCTGCGCATGATCGCCGGCTTCGAACAGCCCACCAGCGGCGAGGTTCGTCTGGCCGGCAAAAGCGTTGCCGGCGTGCCGGCCTTCGAGCGGCCGGTGAACATGGTGTTCCAGCATTACGCGCTGTTCCCGCATCTGACCGTGGCGCAGAACATTGCCTACGGCCTGCGTTATCGCACCCCGCGCCCGGACAAAAAACAGCAACTGCGCATGGCCGATGAAGCGCTGGAGATGGTGCGCCTGAGCGGCTTTGGCCAGCGCAAGCCAAGTGAATTGTCCGGCGGCCAGCAACAGCGTGTCGCCCTCGCCCGCGCCTTGGTCAACAAGCCGACGGTGTTGCTGCTCGACGAGCCGCTGGCCGCGCTGGACCGCAAGCTGCGCAAGGAGATGCAGTCGGAACTGCTGCGTTTGCAGCGCGAGGTCGGCATCACTTTCGTGCTGGTCACCCACGACCAGGAAGAAGCCCTGTCGATGAGCGACAGCATCAGCGTGATGCACAACGGTTCGATCATCCAGACCGCCACCCCGGAACAACTCTACGAAGCCCCGGCCAGCCGCTACGTGGCCGACTTTATCGGCGAGTCCAACCTGTTCGACGGCACCGTGCGCCAGCTCAACGGCAACTCCGTCGTCCTGCGCACCGAGCAAGGGTTGGAGCTGACCAGCCCGCTGACGCCTACCGGCAAAGGCCTGAGCGCCAATGCCGCCGGTTGCATCGCTGTGCGCCCGGAGTTGATCAGCATCGCCAGCGCCAACGCCGAAATGACCCGGGAAGTGAAGCTGCAGGGTTCCGTCGAGGACCGCATCTACCTGGGCAATTCCACCGAATACCGCGTGCGCACCCAGGCCTTCGGCGTGGTCTGCGTGCGGGTGCCGCGCCAGCAGGATCACGGCGCCAATGCATTCGAACACGGCGCGCCAGTGCGCGTCGGCTGGGATCACGCCAATGGCCTGGCCATGGCGTTGTAAATCATCGATTCGTTTCATCAACCGGATGTGGAGCGTGCTATGGACCAGAAGACTTTTATAAAAACCCTGCGCAGCTGGCAGAACGGCTCGATCAGCCGCCGCGAGTTCCTTGGCCGCACCGGCCTGGGGATCGCCGCCGCCGTGGTCGCCACCAACATGCCCGGCCTGTTGACCTCCACCGCCGAGGCCGCCGAGCAGGCCAAGCTGGGTGATCGCCTGTCGCTGGCGACCTGGCCGAACTATCACAGCCAGGAAAACCTCGACGCCTTCGGCAAAACCACCGGTGCCCGGGTGTCGATGAGTGTGTTCGGCTCCAACGAAGAAATGCTCGCCAAATTACAGGCCGGCGGCAGTGGCTGGGACGTGCTGGTGCCGACCAACTACACCATCAGCACCTACGTCGGCCTGGGGCTGATCGAGCCACTGGACCTGTCGCGCATTCCCAACTTCGATGCCTCGGCGTTCCAGCAGAAGTTCATGGCCCAGGGCACGGTGGACGGCAAGGTCTACGCGGTGCCGAAAAACTGGGGCACCACCGGCATGCTCTACGACGCCGGCAAGCTGAAAAACGGCCCCGCCAGCTGGAAGGAATTCTGGGCCGCCGCCCAAGGCCCGGCCAGTGGCCGGACGATCGTCCACGACTACCAGTTGACCGCCATCGGCAACGCGCTGAAAAGCTTCGGCTACAGCTTCAACTCCCTGGACCCGAAGGAACTGGCCGATGCCGAAAAGCTGCTGATCGAGGTCAAGCCGCACCTGTTCGCGATCAACTCCGACATTCAGCCGTCGATGCGCAGCGGCGATGCCTGGCTGGCGATGGCGTGGACTGGCGATGCTTCGCAATTGCACCGCGACAACGCGCAAATGCAGTTCGAACTGGGCAAGGAAGGTGGCGAGCTGTGGAGCGACTTCTTCGCGATTCCGAAAAGCTCGGAGCACAAGGATGCCGCCTACGCCTTCATCAACTATCTGCTCGACCCACAGCACAACAAGCTCGAAGTGCTGAGCCACGGCTACCTGAGCGGCGACAAGCGTGTCGACGCGCTGCTGCCGGTGGCGATGCTCGACGATCCGATCATGTACCCGGCCGCCGAGGCCCTGAGCCCGCTGGAGTTCGGTGCCGCCGCGACGCTGACCAGCCCGGCGCGCGCCGAGCTGATGGCGCGTTTCAAGTCCGCCTGATCGCTTGACCATGGCCAATGAGGAGTCACCCATGAATGCCGCCGCCCACCCGCAAACGGTGCAGCCGGGCCACGCCCTGTCGGTCGAGGTTCGCCAACGGCGCAGCCTCGGCCGGCGCATCACCCTGCTGATGCTCTTGCCTTCGACCCTGTGGTTCCTGCTGCTGTTGTTGATGCCGCTAGTGATCATCCTGGTCTTCAGTTTCGGCGAGCGCAGCGCCGTGGGCGGTTACGCCGGTGGCTTCACCCTGGCCAACTACCTGAACCTCGGTTCTCGCGGCGCGGCGTTCAGTAATACGCTGATGCTGGCGCCGTTGGGCACCCTGGTGTGCCTGGTGGCGGCTTATCCATTGGCGTACTTCCTCGCGATCAAGGTCACGAGGAACCGCTCGCTGTTGCTGACCCTGGTGATCGTGCCGTTCTGGACCAGTTTCCTGATCCGCACCTACGCGTGGATTTTCATCCTCAGCGGCAAGGGCATTCCGGCGCTGCTGGCCAGCCTGGGACTTGAGGATGTGCGGCTGATCAACACGCCATGGGCGGTGCTGATCGGCATCGTCTACGGCTACCTGCCGCTGATGGTGTTCCCGATCTACGTCAGCCTGGAAAAACTCGACAAGCGCCTGCTCGAAGCCTCGGCGGACCTGGGCGCCAGTGCCTTCGAAAGCTTCCGCCGGATCACCCTGCCGCTGTCTGCGCCGGGGATCATCACCGGGGTGATGCTGGTGTTCATCCTGTTGATGGGCGAGTTCCTGATCCCGGCCATTCTCGGCGGCGGCAAGGTGTTCTTTGTCGGCAACGCGCTGGTCGACCTGTTCCTGCAATCGCGCAACTGGCCGTTCGGCAGTGCGCTGGCCATGACGCTGGTGGCGATGATGCTGCTGATCATCGGCGTGTATCTGAAACTGGTGGCGCGCTACGGCGGCCGCCCTGCCGACGGAGGCCTGTGACATGTGGCTGCGCAGCTATTCAACCTCGCTGTACCTGTTTCTCTACGCGCCGATTGCCTTGATCGTGCTGTTCAGCTTCAACGCCGGGCGCAGTGGCCTGGCGTTCCAGTGCTGCTCGGTGCAATGGTTCGGCACCGCGTTCGGCAACCCGTTCATCATGGAAGCCCTGGGCAACAGCGCGCTGATCGCCTTCAGTTCAGCGGTGATTGCCACGCTGTTCGGCACCCTGGCAGTGTTCGGCTTGCAGCGTTGCGGCGCCAAGGTGCGCCTGCTGTTTGATGCGCTGACCTATTGCGCAATCATCGTGCCGGGAATCGTCATCGGCATCTCGACACTGATCGCCTTCATCAGCCTGTTCGACCTGATCAACCCGCTGCTGGCGAGTTGGTTGCCGACAGTGCCGAAGCTGAATATGGGCTTCTTTACGGTGATCGCCGCGCATTCGCTGTTCACCATGGCCCTGGTGATGGTGATCGTGCGCAGCCGCGTCGACTCGCTGGACAAGGCCTTGCTGGAAGCTTCTGCCGACCTGTACGCGCCACCGATGGACACCTTCTGGCGGGTGACCCTGCCGCAAATCAGTCCGGCGATCATGGCCGGGTTCCTGCTGGCGTTCACCTTCAGCTTCGACGATTTCATCATCGCATTCTTTGTCGCCGGCTCGGAAACGACGCTGCCGATCTACATCTTTTCCTCCATCCGCCGCGGCGTGACGCCAGAGATCAACGCGATTTCCACGGTGATCATCTGCGTGTCGCTGGCCCTGCTGTTCACTTCCCGCCATCTGCAAAACCGCCGTACCGGCGTCAAGGAGTCGCACCATGCGTGATCAGCTCTACATCAACGGCGAATGGGTCAGCCCGGACCTGGGCGGCTATCTGGACGTGATCGATCCGGCCACCGAACAGGTCTTCCACCGCGTGGCGGCAGGCACTGAAGAGGATGTCGACCATGCCGTGCGTGCGGCCCGTCGCGCCTTCGACAATGGCTGGGGCCAGACCAGCGGCGCCGAGCGCGCACAGTGGCTGGAAGCATTGGCCGATGAGCTGGAAAGTGGCCAGCAAGCGCTGGCGGAACTGGAAGTGCGCGACAATGGCAAACCCTTGCCTGAAGCGCAGTGGGACATTGGTGATGCCATCGGTTGCTTCCGTTACTACGCCGGTTTGGCCCGTGAACTGGATCAGCAACAGGATCAGCCGCTGGCCTTGCCGGACGAGCGCTTTCGCTGCCGCATCCGCCATGAGCCGATTGGCGTCGCCGGGCAGATCATTCCCTGGAACTACCCGCTGCTGATGGCCGCGTGGAAGGTCGCGCCAGCCTTGGCCGCCGGGGCCACGGTGGTGTTGAAACCGTCCGAACTGACGCCACTGACTGCCCTGGAGCTGGCGGCTGCCGCCGACCGTATCGGCTTGCCGGCCGGGGTGTTGAACGTGGTCACCGGCCTCGGCGCCGACGCCGGCAGCCCGCTCACCGAACATCCGGGGGTGGACAAACTGGCCTTCACCGGCAGCGTGCCCACCGGGGCGAAAATCATGTCGGCGGCGGCGCGGGACATCAAGAACATCAGCCTGGAACTGGGGGGAAAGTCTGCGTTCATCGTGTTTGATGACGCCGATGTCGAAGCCGCTGTGGAGTGGATTCTGTTCGGGATATTCTGGAACCAGGGTCAGGTGTGCAGCGCCACGTCACGCCTGCTGGTGCAGGAAAGCATCGCCCCACGCCTGATCGAACGTCTGGTCGAAGAAACCCGCAAGATCAGCATTGGCCCGGGCATGCAGCCCGGTGTACTGCTCGGGCCGCTGGTCAGCCAGGGCCAGTACGACAAGGTGCTCGGTTTCATCGACCAGGGCCTGGCCAGCGGCGCCCGTTTGCTCACGGGTGGACGCCGCCCTGCTCATTTAAACGAAGGTTACTTCATTGAACCCGCCATCTTCGACGAACCCGGCCACAGCAGCATCTTGTGGCGCGAAGAAGTGTTTGGCCCGGTGCTGTGCATCAAGCGTTTCAAGACCGAAGAGCAAGCAGTGCAAATGGCCAACGCCAGCCGCTTCGGCCTGGCCGCCGCCGTGATGAGCGCGGACCTGCAGCGCACCGCCCGGGTCGCCAACCAGCTGCGCGCCGGGATCGTCTGGGTCAACTGCTCGCAACCGACCTTCGTCGAAGCGCCCTGGGGCGGGATGAAACACAGCGGCATTGGCCGGGAGCTGGGGCAATGGGGGTTGCACAATTATCTTGAGGTCAAGCAGGTGACCGAGTACGTCAGTGACCAGCCTTGGGGGTGGTATTTGAAGTAAACGGGCCAACTGTGGGAGCAAGCTTGCTCGCGAAAGCGGTGGGTCGGCCAACATTTCTGTTGGATGTGCCGGCCTCTTCGCGGGCAAGCCCGCTCCCACAGGGATTGTGGCCGGCCGCGGGATTGGCGTTCACTGAAGATCAAAACTGTGGGAGCGGGCTTGCTCGCGAAAGCGGTGGGTCTGCCAATATCTCGGTTGGATGTGCCGGCCTCTTCGCGGGCAAGCCCGCTCCCACAGGGATTGTGGCCAGCCGTAGGATTGGTGGTCACTGAAGATCAAAATTGTGGGAGCGGGCTTGCTCGCGAAAGCGGTGGGTCAGCCAATATCTCGGTTGGATGTGCCGGCCTCTTCGCGGGCAAGCCCGCTCCCACAGGGATTGTGGCCAGCCGTAGGATTGGTGGTCACTGAAGATCAAAATTGTGGGAGCGGGCTTGCTCGCGAAAGCGGTGGGTCTGCCAATATCTCGGTTGGATGTGCCGGCCTCTTCGCGGGCAAGCCCGCTCCCACAGGGATTGTGGCCGGCCGTAGGATTGGTGGTCACTGAAGATCAAAATTGTGGGAGCGGGCTCGCTCGCGAAAGCGGTGGGTCAGTCAACATCTCTGTTGAATGTGCCGGCCTCTTCGCGGGCAAGCCCGCTCCCACAGGGATTGTGGCCAGCCGTAGGATTGGTGGTCACTGAAGATCAAAATTGTGGGAGCGGGCTCGCTCGCGAAAGCGGTGGGTCAGTCAACATCTCTGTTGAATGTGCCGGCCTCTTCGCGGGCAAGCTCGCTCCCACAGGGATTGTGGCCGGCCGCGGGATTCGCGGTTGACCAACAGGCTTGTGACAACGGGTTATCAACGCGTAACTTGAATGACCTGCCCTTCAAGACACGCCGGAGTTGATCCATGCGCATCGCTTTGCTGTCCGACATGCACCTGTCCGTCAACGCGATCCCTTTTCCCGCTGTGGAGGCCGATATCGTCGTGCTCGCCGGGGACATCGCCCGGCCGGCCAAGGCCATCGAGTGGGCCAGAGCCTGCCCGGTTCCTCTGTTGTATGTGGCGGGCAATCACGAGTTTTATGGCAGTGACCTGGTCTCCACCTACGAGCAATTGAACAGCTTGTCGCAAGGTACACAGATCCACGTACTGGAACGTTCGGAGTACGTCCACGACGGCGTGCGCTTTCTCGGCTGTACCTTGTGGTCCGACTATCGCCTTCTCGACAGCCCGGATGATCGGGCGCTGGGCATCGATCTGGCGACCCAGTTGATCCGTGACTTCAGCCACATCAGGATCGCCCCCGACTTTCCGGACCTGTTCACACCGGCCATTTCCCAGCTGGTGTTTCTGCAGACGGTCGCCTGGCTGGAAGACTGCTTCAGCCGCGACAGCAGCACGCCCACGGTGGTGGTCTCGCATTTCGCCCCGACGCGGTCGAGCATCAGCCCAACCTTTGCCGGTTCGCCGATCAACTCAAGCTTTGTCTCGGACCTCGAAGCGCGGATCAAAGACTGGCAGCCGGCACTGTGGCTGCATGGCCATACCCATGGCAGCTTTGATTATCGGGTGGGCAACACCCGGGTGGTCTGCAACCCCCGGGGCTATGCCAAGAATGGCATCAATGAAAATCCTGATTTCGATGATGCCTTCGTGATCGATCTGGATTTCTGAGGTAACGCTCGGGTCAACAGCACCGCGTATTGCACTTGCCCCGGCCAAAACGCGCTTCCTGGCGTTCACGGAAAAACATCTCATAAGTCATTACCGGCTCGCCCGGATGGTTGCGGGCCATTTGTGCCACGTAGTTGTCGTACTCGGGAACACCCACCATCAATCGGGCGCTCTGGCTGAACAATCTGGCGACCTGCTGCAGTTTGCGGAACATGGCTGATCTCTCTGTGAGTGTGGGACCTGGCCCCATGAAACCGCGCTGATGTATCGGCAATGTGTCCACATCGGGCGCTTTTGTATGTTCAAGTATCCGGCGGCGCGCCCAATGGAACGCCCATGACCCGCTACACTTTCCTCGCTCCGCCGCTGCACCAAAGCGGCCAAGACCCCTGACTTCTGATCTGGAGGTATCTCATGAGCGACAGCAGCGAACTCACCACCTTTACCGGCTGGGCCGCCACGGCAGCGGGCGCGCCACTGGAACCCTTTAGCTACGATCCCGGCCCGTTGGGCAGCGATGAGGTGGAAGTCGCCGTGGAATATTGCGGCGTCTGCCACTCCGACCAGTCGCTGATCGACAACGATTGGGGCATCAGCCGTTACCCGTTCATTCCCGGCCATGAAGTAGTCGGCCGTATCGTGCGCCTGGGTGACCAGGTTCGCGGCCTGGAAATGGGGCAACGGGTGGGCATCGGTTGGTACAAGGGCAGTTGCATGCATTGCACCTCGTGCATCGAAGGCTCGCATAACCTTTGTCGCACCGTGCAACCGACCATCATCGGTAGCAACGGTGGCTTTGCCGACCGCATTCGTTCGCACTGGGCCTGGGCCTTGCCGATCCCGGCCGGGCTCGATCCGGCGATGGCCGGGCCGTTGTTCTGTGCCGGTTCGACCGTGTTCAACCCGCTGCTGGAGTTCGGCATCAAGCCCACCGACCGGGCCGGCGTGGTGGGCATCGGCGGCCTCGGTCACCTGGCGCTGCGCTTCCTCAACGCCTGGGGCTGCGAAGTCACGGCGTTCACCTCATCGCTGAGCAAGCAGGACGAAGCCAAGCGCCTGGGCGCGCACAAGGTGGTCGCCTCGACCGATACCGATGCGCTCAATGCTATTGCCGGCACCCTGGATTTTCTCCTGGTCACCGCCAACGCCAACCTCGACTGGAGCGCCATGCTCGCCACCCTGCGCGGCAAGGGTCGCCTGCACTTTGTCGGCGTCGTACCCGATGCCATCCCCATGCACGTGTTCGAGCTGATTCCCCAGCAAAAAACCATGTCCGCCTCACCGGTCGGCTCGCCCGCCAACACCGCGACCATGCTGGAGTTCTGCGCACGCCACCAGATTGTGCCGCAGGTCGAGATGTTTCCCATGAGCCGGATCAACGAGGCCATCGATCATTTGCGCAGCGGCAAGGCACGCTACCGCGTGGTGCTGGACGCCAGTCAGTGACAGGCGACGAATGAAGAGAAAGGGCCGCTTATTCAAGCGGCCCTTTTTTTCCTCAGGGATTGGCTACCTGCACTGGCGCCGACGGCATATGCGGGTCATTCCAGGTGAACCGATAGGCTTTTCCGGCCTCTTGCGGCAGGCATTTGCCGTTGTCGGCAGCCGCGCCCACGATCGACCAGTTCGCCCGGGAGTTTTCCCCCAGCTCACGGGCCGCTTCGGGTTTGAAGCACTGGTTCAGCACGTCATCCGGCACCAAAGCGTAGGCCTTGGGGTGTTCACGCAGATAGAGCGCGGCCTTTTCGATGGTCGAATTGTCCATGCCGAAATGCACGATCGGTTGCCGGGCGAACAACCAGTGCCCCTCCTCCCAGTTGACCAGCACCAGATCGGCGCCCTGGGTCATGGTCGCCGCCTGGGTCATGAGCACCTGATCAACGTTGGTGCCATCCTTGAGCGGTTCGATGAAACCACGGGTGAACCACAACGCGAACCAGGTCGCCACCAGTGCCGGGAACACCCGACGCAAACGCGGGTGGCGTTTGAACCAGCGCTTGAGCAGCCACGGGATCAACGGCGCGGCGACCAGCACCAGCCCAGGCAGCGCCGGGTAGATGTACAACTTGCGCTTGCCCGTGCTGATGCAGAAAAACAGCACCACCAACAGCACCCAACCGAGCAATACCAACACCCGCCCATCGCGTTTTTGCAACTGACGGCGCCAGGCCGGCACCAGCCATGGCAGTACCAGCACCAACGGCAGCCAATACTGCGGAATCACGTTGGTGAAGAAATACCAGAACGGTTCGCGGTGATGCCACGCGGCGGCATAACGGCCCGCGGTCTGGCGCAGGAGGATCTCCCGCGCATAGGCCACTTCGTCTGCGTTGCCATTGACCATGATGGACAAGGCCAGGGGCAACAGCCAGATCGCAATCGCCGCAAGCATCAGCGCAAACCCGAGCAACCACTTGCGTGCTTCACCGGGCATCGCCACTACGCCGGGCCAGCCTTTGCGCACTGCATAGGCGTAAGGAATCAGCAACAGCGCCGGCAGGAAACCCACGCCTTTGGTGATCACGCCAATGCCCATGGCCGCGCAGCCGGCGTAGAACCAGCGCCACGCCGGGCCGAGCAGCAGGTGCCGCGTCAGGCCGTACAGGCCCAGGGAAGTGAACAGAATCAGGAAGCTGTCGATCTGACCGGTGCGCAAAATGCTGTAGGTCTGGTACGTCGCCAGGTACAACAGCGCGGCGTTGCGCCCGGTACGCTGGGTCCACAGGCGACGGCCCAGGTCATAGACCATCGCCGTAACCGTCACCGCCGAAAACAGTCCCGGGATATAAAGCGCGATGTTGGGTTTGCCGGTCAGCCAGGTGAAGAACGCCACCGTCCACATGAAAATCGGCGGCTTGTCGCCGTAGATCTCGGCGGCCCGGTGCGGGATCAGCCACGAGCCGTTCTGCAGCATCTCCAGCGCGACACCGAGGAAGCGCTCCTCGTCCACATTCTGCGCCTGACGCAGGCCCATTCCCGCGCCGATCAGCAACAGGGCGAGCAGCATCAGGCCCAGGCACTCGATCCTGGGCGACAACGATCTACGCATTGCTTATTCCTTTACGCTTCTGCTTTTGGCAATCAATTGCAGGTTGCGAAAATAGACGAGGGAGCCAAACGCCTGGCCGACGATGAACACCGGGTCCTGGCGGTAAATGGCGTAGGCGAGCAACAAGGTGCTGCCGACGATGCTCAGGTACCAGAAGTTGGTCGGGATCACGCTGCGTTTCTTGTACTCGCTGTACAACCACTGCAAGACAAACCGCCCGGTAAAGGCAGCCTGCCCGGCAAAGCCGACCAGCAACCACAGGGTTTCACGGGTCAGAATCATCCTTCGAGCTCCTGGGCCTGGGTGTTCAGGCGCGTGCGTTTGATCAGCCACCAGACACCGATCAGGTCAAGAATGCCGACCAGCGCGCGGTCGAGGTTGCCGTATTTCGACACCCCGGCCGTGCGCGGCCGGTGGTTGACTGGGTGCACGATCATGCGCCCGTTATGACGCTGGATCAGCGCAGGAATGTAGCGATGCATGTGGTCGAAGTACGGCAGGCGCAGGAACGCCGCGCGCTCGATCAGCTTCAGGCCGCAACCGGTGTCCGGGGTGGCGTCCTTGAGCAGGCGGCGGCGCAGGTTGTTGGCGAACCGCGAGGCGTAGCGTTTGCTCGCGGTGTCACGCCGATTGACCCGATGCCCGGCCACCAGTTGCACGTCGACCTTGCCCGGTTCGCCGCGCACCAGCGCGAGCATGCCGGGAATGTCCGCGGGGTCGTTCTGGCCGTCGCCATCGAGGGTCGCCAGCCACTGCCCGCGAGCCTCACGGGCCGCGTGGTACAGCGAGGTGCTCTGCCCCAGCGACCGCTCGTGATGCAGGATGCGCAAGGTGTTCAAGCCGTTTTGGCGAATCTGCCGCAGTTCATGCAGGGTCGCGTCGGTGCTGCCATCGTCGACCACGATGATTTCGTAAGCCTCATCGGCCAGCGCCACGCGGATTTCCTCAAGCAGCGGCTTGAGGTTGTTTGATTCGTTCTTGGCGGGAATCAGTACGGATACAAAAATGTCTTGGCTCATGGGGTCTCTCTCGCCCTGTTTGATTTTTCGAGATCAGAGGCGAACGCATCAAATCCGGTAGAACTGCCGATACCACTTCACAAACTCTCTTACGCCAGCTTCCAGTGTCACCTGCGGGCTGAAGCCCACCCACTCGGTCAGAGCCGAGACATCGGCCCAGGTCTTGAGCACGTCACCGGCCTGCATCGGCAGGTAGTTGCGCCGGGCCTGCAGGTCCAGGGCTGACTCCAGGCACTCGACGAAATCCAGCAACGCCACCGGCATGCCGCGGCCGATGTTGAAGAGCCGGTTGACCCCGGCGACAGAGCCTTCCGGCACCGGAGGCCTTGGGCGCAGTCGGGCGATCCCTTCGACAATGTCGTCGACATAGGTAAAGTCGCGGGACATCTGCCCCTGGTTGTAAATGTCGATGGGCAGGCCTTTGAGGATGGCGTCGGTGAACTTGAACAGCGCCATGTCCGGGCGCCCCCACGGGCCGTAGACGGTAAAAAAGCGCAGGCCACTGGCTTTCAGGCCATACAGATGGCAGTAACTTTCAGCCAGCAGTTCATTGGCGCGCTTGCTAGCGGCGTACAACGAAACGGGATGTTCGACAGGGTCCTCGACACTGAACGGCAGCTTGCTGTTGGCGCCGTACACCGAGCTGCTCGAGGCGTAGATCAGGTGCTCGGGGCGATGGTGCCGACAGGCTTCCAGCACATTGAGGAAACCCACCAGGTTCGATTGCCCATAGACATCCGGGTTGTCCAGCGAATAGCGCACCCCGGCCTGAGCGGCCAGGTGCACCACCTCGGTAAAAGCGTGTTGTTGAAACAGGCTCATCAGGGCCGGTTTGTCGACGATGTCCATTTTCCGGAAACGAAAACCCGGCAAAGTCTCCAGCACCTTGAGGCGTGCGTGCTTGAGTTCCACGTCGTAGTAGTCGTTGAGGTTGTCGATACCGACGACCTCCTGACCCTCGCGGCACAAGCGCTGGACTGTATGAAAGCCGATGAAACCGGCCGCACCGGTGACCAGGACGGTCATGGGAAACGCGCCGGCGACTGCGTCGCAATCGACGCGAGGTTACTGATCCGGACCCTCGTCAACTTCATGTGTAGTCCCTGCTTATGGCGTCATTCGCGCACGGTTGCGTTATGAAGCTTATAAAACAGACACATTTCAGTTTGGATAACGCCTCGCGCTACCTCGGAAAAATAAAATATCTGGCCGAAAACACCGCGGCTATCTGGCCGATCCGCCATGGGGTTTGTAAAACCGAAACAGGCCGATATCCACGGTCCAGATGTATTCCCTGGCCCAATCCGGCTTGACGGTACGATCATGGAAATACAGGGCACCCTGGGTGCGATCCGGCAGTTCCTTGTTCAGGGCCTTGCGCGCGATTTCCTTGGCCATCGTGTAAGGCACCTCTTCCTGGACCGAATCGGATTTGCCGTCACACCACCAGGAAAACTCGCAGCTCTTGGTCTCCGAACCCTGCTTGACCACTTTGCACACCGTGTCCGGAAAGCCCTCGTGGCCCAGGCGATTCATGACCACATTGGCCACCGCCTCCATGTCGGCGGCGTCCTTGCCCCTGGCTTCCCAGTAAATGGACCGGGCCAGGCACGTGATCGCATCGTCCAGCGGCGCGGCGCCGGCCGGGTCAACGGCCTGGACTTCGGACGGGGTAATGGCTTCGGCCTTGGGCGCCGGTGCGGGGCTTTTATTCTCAGCGGCTTTCTGTTCCAGCACCTCGGCCTTGTTCTCGGCCGCTTGCTGTTTTTGCGCTTGATCCGCAGCGGACACCGGGCCGCCAAGCAACGTCAGGGCGAGGCAAGTGGCGATCCAGTCGAAGCGCATGGTCGGTGTCACTCGGTGAGTGGTTCAATTGAGTCTAGTAGTGAAATGATTTCGCCCACCCCACTACACTCTGGATAAATCCGTTGTCTTAGCTGGGCCAACTTCGCGCATCATGGGCGCAATCTGCTCAAGGGGGATTTTCATGGGTTTCATTTCATCCGCAATGCGTTTGGCCGGTGTGTCACTGGGCCTGGTATTCGCCGCCAACGCCGTGGCAGCCGACGAAGCGCAATTGGTCGAATCGATCAACGTCTATCGCAGCCAACTGCAGCGCTGCGCCGGCCAGGTTTCATCGGAACTTCCGCCGCTGTCGGCCGACCCGCGCCTGGTACTGACCGCCCCGAGCATCGGTAATCTGCAGCAGGCCATGGCCACTGCCGGTTATCCCATGAAGAATGTGCAGGCCATCAGCCTGTCCGGGCCTCGCGATGCGGCCGCGGCGATGAAGGCGATCCAGGAGAGCTTTTGCCAGATCGTCCTCGACCCGCAATTTGTCGATGTTGGCGTCAGCCGCCAAGACAATCAGTGGCGCATCGTCCTGGCGCGACCACTGCTGAGTTCACGCTTGGGCGACTGGCAGACCGAGGGCCAGAAGCTGCTCATCGAACTCAACGCCGCACGGGCCAAGCCGCGTCAATGCGGCACCCAGTCTTTCAATGCGACCGCGCCGCTGGCCTGGAACGCCACGCTGGCCACCGCCGCCGAAACCCACTCGCGCTCCATGGCCAACAACAACTTCTTCGACCACAAGGACCGTGATGGCCGCACCCCGGGCGACCGCGCGGAACTGGCCGGCTACGACTTCCAGCAGATCGGCGAAAACATTGCCGCCGGGCAGGACAGCGTACGCAAGGTGGTCGAAGGCTGGCTGGTCAGCCCCGGTCATTGCGCCAACCTGATGAACCCGCAGTTCAACGAATTGGGCGCGGCCTATGCGAATGATCCGAAGAGCGATGCGGGGATTTACTGGACGGCGGTGTTTGGGGCTCAGTAAAGACAAGACTCTGTGCCCTTTGAGAAAACTTTTGCGGCGAGACTGAAGTCCATGACGCACAGCGTGTGTCGTGGGCGGACTGTGCAGCCGATGGTGTACATATCCGTTTCTTTGGTAACGGCGGGTGACGGTTCCGCTTTTACAGCGGGTCACTTTGAAAAGCGCAAAGTAACCAAACGCTTTTGCCCCTGACGTACGGTGCCTCGCCTAGGCTCGGCATGCCCTCGCTCCGGTCCTGCTCCGTGGGCCCGCCGCGATCGGCCATCCATGGCCCAGAGTGTGTCAAAACTTCTAAGCAAACCCTTGCTATGATTTCCCAGGATTTCATCGCAAGGGCTGCCCATGAAACGCTTCATTCAAGGTGAACACCGAGGTCAAAGTACCTTGCTCCCCGAGAGCCTGGACGATTACGTCAGCGACACCAATCCGGTGCGTGTTGTCGATGTCTTCGTTGATGAACTTGACCTGATCACCTTGGGTTTTGAAAGCGCTGTCCCCGCTGAAACCGGCCGACCGGCTTACCACCCGGCAGTCATGCTGAAGATCTACATCTACGGCTATCTAAACCGCATCCAGTCGAGCCGACGCCTTGAGCGCGAGGCGCAGCGCAACGTCGAGCTGATGTGGCTTACCGGTCGACTGATGCCGGACTTCAAGACCATCGCCAACTTCCGTAAAGACAACAGCAAGGCCATTCGAGGCGTTTGCCGACAGTTTGTTGTGCTGTGTCAGCAATTGGGGCTTTTCACGGAAAATTTCGTCGCCATAGATGGCAGCAAATTTAAGGCTGTGAACCACCGCGACCGCAACTTCACCAGCGCCAAGCTGAAACGCCGGATGGAAGAAATCGAATCGAGCATTGCCCATTATCTGAAGGCGCTGGATGCAGCTGATCGGGAAGAGACCAAGTCTTCAGGGCCCAAAGGCGGCCTGGAAGAGAAAATCGCCAAACTGAAGGAGCAGATGAAGGCGCTTCAGGCGATTGAAATACAGCTTGAGGAGTCCCCGGACAAACAGGTCTCACTGACCGACCCGGACGCGCGCTCCATGATGACGAGCGGCAAAGGAATCGTGGGTTACAACGTACAGACGGCGGTCGATACCAAGCATCATCTGATCGTCGCGCACGAGGTGACCAATGAGGGTCATGACCGTGATCAGCTCAGCTCGATGGCGCTGCTGGCCCGTGAGGCGATGAAACTCGAATCGTTGTCGGTGGTGGCTGACCGAGGGTATTACAAAAGCGGGGAGATCCTTGCCTGCCACGAGGCAGGGATTAGCGCTTATGTGCCGAAGACGCTGAGCTCGCGCGCCAAATTCGATGGCCGCTTCAACAATGACGAGTTTGTTTACGACGCGGACAAAGATGTGTACGTCTGCCCTGCCAAGGAAGTGCTGATCTGGCGCAATTCTTACGTCGACAATGGCAAGACGCTGAACAGTTACTGGAGCTCGAACTGCCGGGCCTGTTCGATAAAGGCGCAATGCACACCGGCCAGAGAGCGAAAGGTTCGTCGCTGGGAACATGAAGCCGTGCTGGAGGAAATGCAGGTCCGTCTGGAGAATGCGCCGCAGATGATGAGCATCCGCAAGCGGACCGTCGAACATCCCTTCGGGACGCTCAAACAATGGATGGGTGCGACACACTTTTTGACCCGGCGGCTTGCCGGGGTGAGCACCGAAATGAGCCTGAATGTGCTCGCCTACAACTTGAAGCGAGTGATGAAAGTCCTCGGTGCGCAAAATCTGGTGAAAGCGCTGGCGGCCTGAAAAGGCCCTTGTTTTGCCCCGATTGAAGCGCTGTGACGTGTTGGTAGCGACCCTGAGAACCGGCTGCGGCTACGTGGAACGCTTTAGCTGTGATTAGCAGGCCAAAGCAGCGTCTGCGCTGCGCGCCGACGCTGCTTGAGCCGGTTTTTACACACTCTGGGCCATGGATGGCCGATGGCGGCGGGCCCACGGAGCAGGACCGGAGCGAGGGCATGCCGAGCCTAGGCGAGGCACCGAACGTCAGGGGCAAGAGCCCTTGGTTACTTGGGGCTTTTCCAAGTGACCCGCCGTAAGGGCGGAACCGTTAGTGGCCGTTACCGCAGGAATGGATATTCACCCAATCCAATCCAATCCATACATACGCCTCAAAGTGAACTGGAACCCTCTAATGAATTGCCATCAGTGGCTACTCATCCCGGCCGCATGCATCAACATCCGCAACGCCCCCGCCACCACACCCAAGGCAACCACACTGCCCAGCCAGATCACCACCAGCCATCCCAGGCGCTTGTACCAGCGCGCGGGGGCCGTTTGATTCGTTTCAATGGTAGCCATCGCCAATCCTCACTTTGCCGCGGAACACGTAGTAGCTCCAGACCGTGTACATCAGGATGATCGGCAGGATGAACAGCGCGCCGATCAGGATGAACAACTGGCTGGTCGGCGGTGACGCCGCTGCCCACAGGCTGATCGACGGCGGCACGATGTTCGGCCAGATGCTGAACGCCAGGCCGATGTAACCGAGGAACACCAGCATCAGGGTGAAGGCGAACGGCCAATGGGTATGGCGTTGGCGCAGGGTCTTGAGCAAGCCGAACATCGCCAGCAAGGCCAGTACCGCGAGGCCACCGAACACCGCCAGGTGCGCATGGGCAAACCAGCGGGTGGCGATGTCCGGATGCAGGATCGGCGTCCACACGCAGATCACGCCGATCACCGCCAACAGCAGCCAGGCCAGGGGCCGGGTGAACAGGCGCATCCGCGATTCGAGCATGCCTTCGGTCTTGACCAGCAACCAGGTGCTGCCGAGCAGCGCATAAGCGACGATCAGACCGACTCCGCAAAACAGCGGAAACGGTGCCAGCCAGTCCAGCGAACCACCGGCGAACTGGCGGTCGACCACCGGGATGCCGGCGATGTAGGCACCGATCACCACGCCTTGGGAGAAGGTCGCCAGCAGCGAACCGCCGATGAACGCCATGTCCCAGATGTGACGTTTTTCAGGGCTGGCCTTGAAACGGAACTCGAACGCCACACCGCGAAAGATCAAGCCGCACAACATCAGGATCAGCGGCAGGTACAACGCTTCCAGAATCACCGAATAGGCCAGCGGAAACGCGCCATACAGCGCCGCGCCACCCAGCACCAGCCAGGTCTCGTTACCGTCCCAGACCGGTGCCACGGTGTTCATCATCACATCGCGCTCCTTCGCATCCGGGATCAGCGGAAACAGAATGCCCAACCCCAGGTCGAAGCCGTCCATGATCACGTACATCATCACGCCGAAGGCGATGATCACGCCCCAGATCAGCGATAAGTCGATACCTTGAATACCCATGACTCAACTCCCTTCCTTCAATTGACGCGGGCGTCGGTTTCGAGGATTTCAGCGTCGGCGGACAGCGGCCGGCGCGGTGTAATGACCTGATCGGAATGCCCGTCGACGGGGTGTCCGTGATGTGGCTGCGGCCCTTTGCCGACCAGTTTCATCATGTAGCCGATGCCCACCGTGAACACCGAGAAATAGATCACCACGAACAGCGCCAGCGAGATGCTTAGCTGTGCAACGCTGTGATTGGACGCGGCATCGGCGGTACGCAGCAGGCCATACACCACCCACGGCTGGCGCCCGACTTCGGTGGTGATCCACCCGGCCAGCATGGCGATCAGGCCACTTGGCCCCATCCACAGCATCAGGCGCAGGAACCAGCGATTGCGGTAGATGGCGCCGCTGCGACGCAAGAGCAGGCCAAGCACGCCCGCCAGCACCATCAACATGCCGAGCCCGGCCATGACGCGGAAACTCCAGAAGACCACCGTCGCATTGGGCCGATCCTCTTTCGGGAAGCTCTTGAGCGCCGGGATCTGCTTGTCGAGGCTGTGGGTCAGGATCAGGCTGCCCAGGTAGGGAATCTCGATGGCGTATCCGGTCTTCTCGGCCTGCATGTCGGGGATGCCGAACAGCACCAGCGGCGTGGCTTCGCTGCCGTTGTTTTCCCAGTGCCCTTCGATGGCTGCGATCTTCGCCGGTTGATGTTCCAGGGTGTTCAAGCCGTGAGCGTCACCGACCACTGCCTGGATCGGGCAGACGATCAAGGCCATCCACAACGCCATCGACAGCATCTTGCGCACTTGTTTGGTGTCGTTGCCGCGCAGCAGGTGCCACGCCGCCGACGAGCCGACAAAGAACGCCGTGGCCACGAACGCGGCAATCGCCATGTGCGCCAGGCGGTACGGGAACGACGGGTTGAACACGATGGCCAGCCAGTCCAGCGGCATCACCCGACCGTCGACGATCTCGAAACCCTGGGGCGTTTGCATCCAGCTGTTGGACGCAAGAATCCAGAAGGTCGAAATCAGCGTGCCGATGGCGACCATGACCGTCGAGAAGAAGTGCAAGCCGCGCCCTACCCGGTTCCAGCCGAACAGCATGACCCCGAGGAAACCGGCCTCGAGGAAGAACGCCGTGAGCACTTCATAGGTCAGCAAGGGCCCGGTGATGCTGCCGGCGAAATCGGAGAAGCGGCTCCAGTTGGTGCCGAACTCGTAGGCCATCACCAGCCCCGAGACCACGCCCATGCCGAAGTTGACGGCGAAGATCTTCGACCAGAAATGGTAGAGATCGCGGTAGGTGTCGTTATGGGTCTTCAGCCAAAGCCCTTCGAGCACCGCCAGGAAACTGGCCAGCCCGATGGTGATGGCGGGAAAGATGATGTGGAACGAAACCGTGAACGCGAATTGCATGCGCGCCAGGTCCAGTGCCTCCAGGTTAAACATGTCGATATCCTCATCGCGGCTGAAAAACGGCGGCACACGGCCGGGCCACCGTCAGGCCGGGGGGCCTGCAGCCAACACAAGTCGAAAGGGTTACGCGGGCGGCATCGGGCCGCCCCCGGTGTCAGGCGGCGGAAGTCGAAATCAGGTTGCTGGCCTTCGCCTGTTCCAGCCGGATGGCGATGAACTTGGAAGTCGGGGTGAAGGTGCGGTCACCGTAACTTTCCAGCGGCACCAGCGGGTTGGTCTCGGGGTAGTACGCCGCCGCCTGACCGGCCGGAATGTCGTAGGCGATCAGGGTGAAACCGCTGACCCGACGCTCGCGTTCGTCGTCCCACAGCGCCACCAGGTCGACCTTCTGCCCCGGTTCAAAACCCAGCCGGCGAATGTCCTGCTCGTTGGCGAACACCACGTCGCGCATGCCGTACACCCCGCGATAACGGTCATCCAGGCCATACAGCGTGGTGTTGTACTGATCGTGGGAGCGCATGGTCTGCAGAATCAGGTGCGGCTTGACCGCGAGGTTGCGCACGCCCTCGCTGATCAGGTGCTGCGGCAACACGCTCGGGGTGAATTGGGCTTTGCCGCTGGCGGTTTTCCAGATGCGTTTGGCCGCGTCGTTGGGCATGTGGAAACCGCCCGGATGCAGCAGGCGCCGGTTGAAATCCTCGAAGCCGGGAATGGTGTCGGCAATCATGTTGCGAATGCGGCCGTAGTCGCCGATGGCCCAGTTCCAGTCGATCGGGTGCTTGCCCAGGGTCGCGGCGGCGATGCCGGCAATGATCGCAGGCTCGGAGCGCAGGTGTTTCGACTTCGGTTTCAGTTGACCGTGGGAGATGTGGATCATGCTGAAGGTGTCTTCCACGGTGACGCCTTGCGGGCCTTCGGCCTGGATGTCGATGTCGGTGCGGCCCAGGCACGGCAGGATCAGCGCTTCACGGCCGGTGACCAGATGGCTGCGGTTAAGCTTGGTGGCGATGTGCACGGTGAGGTCGCATTTGCGCAACGCGGCGTGGGTGCGCGGCGTGTCGGGAGTGGCCTGGGCGAAGTTGCCGCCCAGGGCGATAAACACTTTCGAACGTCCCTGCTCCATCGCGCCGATCGCCATCACGGTGTTGTGACCATGCTCGCGCGGCGGCTTGAAGGAGAAGCGTTTTTCCAGGGCATCGAGCAAATCCGCAGGCGCCAGCTCGTTGATGCCCATGGTGCGGTCGCCCTGCACGTTACTGTGACCACGCACCGGCGACAGCCCCGCGCCGGGACGGCCGACGTTGCCGCGCAGCAGCATCAGGTTGATGACTTCCTGCAGCGTCGGCACCGAGTGCGTGTGCTGGGTCAAGCCCATCGCCCAGCACATGATCACCCGCTTGGACCGGGCGTACATGCGAGCGGCGAGTTCGATGTCTGCCAAAGTCATGCCCGACTGCTGCTCGATGTGCTCCCAACTGGTTGCGTCGACTTCCCCCAGGTAGGTGCCCATTCCCGAGGTGTGTTCGGCGATGAACGCATGGTCGAACACCGGCTCGCCGCCACTGACCTGTGCTTCGCGCTCCCACTGCAGCAGGAACTTGACCATGCCGCGCATCACCGCCATGTCACCGCCTAGTGCCGGGCGGAAGTACGCGGTGTTGGTGGGCTCGGAGCCGTTCAGCAACATTTCGATCGGGTGCTGTGGATGCTGGAAGCGCTCCAGTCCGCGCTCCTTGAGCGGGTTGATGCAGATCACCTGCGCACCGCGCTTGACCGCTTCGCGCAAGGGTTCGAGCATTCGCGGGTGGTTGGTGCCGGGGTTCTGGCCGATGACGAAGATCGCATCGGCATGCTCCAGGTCGTCAAACACCACGGTGCCTTTACCCACGCCGAGGCTTTCGATCATGCTCACCGCGCTGGCTTCGTGGCACATGTTCGAGCAGTCCGGGAAGTTGTTGGTGCCGTAGGCGCGGACGAACAACTGATAGAGAAAGGCGGCCTCGTTACTGGCCCGGCCCGAGGTGTAGAACTCGGCCTGATCCGGCGATTCCAGCGCATTGAGGTGCCGGGCGATCGTCGCGAACGCTTCGTCCCAGGTGGTTTCCACGTAGCGGTCGGTGGCCGCGTCATAACGCATCGGGTGGGTCAGGCGGCCCTGATACTCCAGCCAGTAATCGCTCTGCTCGGCCAGCGCCGAGACGCTGTATTTGTTGAAGAAGGCCGGGTCGACCAAACGGCCCGTGGCTTCCCAGTTAACCGCCTTGGCGCCGTTTTCGCAGAACTTGACCATGCCGTTTTCCGGCGACTCGCCCCAGGCGCAACCGGGGCAATCGAACCCGCCGTTCTGGTTGGTCTTGAGCATGGCGCGAATGTTCTTCAGCGCGTTTTCACTGCCCAGCCAGTTCTTGGTAACAGCGATCAGCGCACCCCAACCAGCGGCGGCACCTTTATAGGGTTTGTATCGGTCGACTTGAGACATGGTACTTCTCCGTGACAATGCACACAGGCTTCGACCTGATTCAGGTCATTGTTCGATTTGCGGAGAAAGCATATGAATGGCGTTTAATTATTGTCTAATCGCTATTTATGACCGCATTATCGAAACGCTCTATCACGGATTTTTATCCTTTTTTTTCAATTACTTGAAATCACTTAAAGCTCTTTTAATCACAAAATAAAGTTCATCATAGAGCCGGTCGATCACCCGGTCATCAATAGTGATTGGACGCCCGCTGAAGTTGCTCTTAGCCTGCGCTCAACAAATCCGTCATTAACGGAATTCGTACTGTAGGAGCGAGCCTGCTCGCGATGGACCCAAGAGCACCGCGTGTAACCAGAAAGCACGCGTAATCGTTAACGACCATCGCGAGCAGAGCTCGCTCCTACAGGTTTTTCGGTGCCAGGAGAGGAAATCATGTCAGAACGAGTCCTGATCGATGGGTTTGCAAGGCGCGTGGACTATCTGCGGATGTCGGTCACCGACCGCTGCGATTTCCGTTGCGTCTATTGCATGGCCGAGGACATGCAGTTTCTGCCGCGCCAAAGGGTGCTGACCCTGGAAGAGATTTATCAACTGGCACAAAGCTTCGTGGCACTGGGCACCCGCAAGATCCGCCTGACCGGGGGCGAGCCGTTGATCCGTCCGGGCGTGGTGCAACTGTGCGAGAAGATCGCCGCCCTGCCCGGCCTGCGTGAACTGTGCATGACCACCAACGGTTCGCAGCTGGCCAAACTGGCCGAGCCGTTGTTCGACGCCGGGGTCAAGCGCCTCAACATCAGCCTCGATTGCCTGGACCCGCAACGTTTTCGCGAACTGACCCGCACCGGTGATCTGGCGCAGGTGATCAAGGGCATCGACGCCGCCAACCAGGCCGGATTTCGCAACACCAAGCTCAATTGCGTGGTGATGAAAGGCCGCAACGACCATGAGATCAATGATCTGGTGAGCTTCGCCATCGACCGCAACCTCGACATCTCCTTCATCGAGGAAATGCCGCTGGGCACCATCGATGAGCACAGCCGCGCCGAATCGTTTTTCGCAAGCAGCCAGGTCCGTGAACGCATCGCCGAACGCTACACTTTGATTGATTCCGCCGAGTCGACCCAGGGTCCGTCGCGCTACTGGCGCCTGGCCGAGGCGCCGCAGATTCGCCTGGGGTTCATCTCGCCCCACAGCCACAACTTTTGCGGCACCTGCAATCGGGTGCGGCTGACCGTGGAAGGACGTCTGCTGCTGTGCCTGGGCAATGAGCACTCGGTGGATCTCAAGGCTGTCTTGCGCAGCCACCCCGGACAGCCCGAACGCCTGGAGAAAGCCATTATCGAGGCGATGAAACTCAAGCCTTATCGACACAACTTCGAAGTAAACGACGATGTTCAGGTTGTTCGCTTCATGAACATGACGGGCGGCTGAAACCCATGATCGTGAGACCCAAACCCAATCTGATCGGCGTTTTGACGTCCCTCAAAGGTTCGATTGCCAAACGCATCGCCTGGCGCAGCCTGATGGTGACGCTGCTCGCCTCGGCCATCGTGCTCATTGAAACCTTGCATCCCAGTTACTTTTCCAAGGTCAGCGCCACACCCTTCACGCTGCTGGGCTTGTCGTTGTCGATCTTCATGAGCTTTCGCAACAACGCCTGCTACGACCGCTGGTATGAAGCGCGCAAGGCCTGGGGCGATGTGATCGTGGAGATCCGCTCGATGATTCGTGAAACCCTGGTGATCAAGGACACGGCTGAACGCCACACGATCCTCAGCAACCTCTGCGGCTTCGCCCATGCCCTCAACGCGCGCCTGCGCCAGGAAAACGAAATGGCCGCCAGTGGCGACTGGCTGCACCCGATGCCCAAGGGCAACTCCACGGACATCAGCGGGCAGATCCTGATGCAGGTCGGTCAACAGTGCTCGTCACTCAATGAGTCCGGGGCGATCAACGATTGGCGCTACACACTCATGGCCAATCATCTGACCAGCCTGACCCATGCCCAGGCCGTCTGTGAACGGATCAAGAACACCCCGCTGCCGTTCCCCTACACCCTGTTGCTGCACCGCACCATCTACCTGTTCTGCATCCTCTTGCCGTTTGCCATGGCCGAACCCCTGGGCTGGCTGACACCGATATTCACGGCGATTGTCAGCTACACCTTTTTCGGCCTGGATGCGATTGCCGATGAACTGGAAGACCCCTTCGGCCGCGACGAAAACGACCTGCCCACCGACGCCATCGTGCGCAACATCGAGCGCGATGTGCTGGCTGCGCTGGGTGTGACGGAGTTGCCGCCACAGCTGGAGCCGGTGGATTTTGTGTTGAACTGAGACTCAGGAAACCCACAGGGTACTGCGGGTGGTTGCAGGACTCGGGTTCACTGAAGATCAAAACTGTGGGAGCGGGCTTGCTCGCGAAGGCGTCAGGTCAGGCGACATCTCTGTTGGATGTGCCGGCCTCTTCGCGGGCAAGCCCGCTCCCACAGGTATTGTGGCCCACCGCAGAATTTGCATTCATTGAAGATCAAAACTGTGGGAGCGGGCTGTGGCCGGCCGTGGGATTAGCGTTCACTGAAGATCAAAAACTGTGGGAGCGGGCTTGCTCGCGAAAGCGGTGGGTCAGGCAATATCTGTGTTGGATGTACCGGCTTTTCGCGAGCAGGCTCGCTCCTACAGGGGCAGTGTCAGAACAACTCGCTGAAAGGAATAAACCGCGCCGTGTCGCCCACTTCCAGTGCGCAGCCTTCCGGCACTTCCACCAGCCCATCGGCCCAGGATGCCCCCAACAAAACACCTGAGCTCTGGTTCGGATAGAGCACCGCGCGACCGGCTTCGAGTTTCGCCCGCAGGTACTCGCGGCGACTTCCGGGTTTGGGCCAGGCAAAGCCGACACTGACCGGGAAGCTCAAGGGCTCGACGTCTTCGACCCCCTGAATGCGCAACAGATAAACCCGCGCCAACAGGCCGAAAGTGACCAACGCCGATGTCGGATTGCCCGGCAGGCCAATCACCGGCACGCGGCCGAAGTGGCCTACAGTCAAAGGTTTGCCGGGTTTGATCGAGAGCTTCCACAGCAACGGCTTGCCGCACTCGCGCAGGACGTGACCGAGGCAGTCGGCGTCACCGGCGGACACCCCGCCCGTGCTGAGCATCAGGTCCGCCGTGTGTTGCAGCTGTTCGAGCTTGAGCCGGGTCTGGCGTGGCTCGTCGGGGAGAATGCCGGCGTCGATGACCTCGCAACCCAACGCATTCAACCAATGGCTCAACAAGGTGCGATTGCTGTTGTAGATGCTGCCGGGCTTGAGTGGCGTGCCCGGCTCGACCAGTTCATCGCCGGTGGACAACAACGCCACCCGTGGTCGCCGCACGACCTGCACATGGGGGCAGCCCTGCGCCGCCGCGACCGCCAGTTCGAATGGGCCGAGGCGCTTGCCGGCGCGCAGCAGCACATCGCCGACGCGGTTCTCCTGGCCTTGCGGGCGGATGTTGCTGGCGGCGCTCAGGGGCTGCTTGAAACGGATACGTCCGTCATCCAGTACCTGCGTGTTCTCCTGCATCTCCACGCAGTTGGCGCCCGGCGGAACCGGGGCGCCGGTGAAGATGCGCGCGCAGGTTCCCGGTGCCAGAGCTTCGGGGGCGTGACCGGCAAACACCTGCTGCGACACGGTCAGCGGCTCCCCGCCCCAACCGTCGACATTCAGGGCATAGCCGTCCATGGCGCTGTTCGGCCACGGCGGCAGATCGAGGCTCGCCACCAGGTCATTGGCCAACACCCGTTGCCTGGCGGCGTTTAGGGGTACCGCCTCACTGTCTTCAATCCGCTGCGCCTCGGCCATTGTCAGCAGCCGGTCGATGGCTTGCTCCACCGACATCAGCGGTGAAGTGCTCATCCCCGCGTCCCGCAGGCTTGCACGGGCTTGAGGTGCGGTACGAAATTGCACGGCCGGTGGCGCGCGTCGAGTTGCTCGGCGAGGATACCTTCCCAGGCGGTGCGACAGGCGCCCGTGGAACCTGGCAGGCAGCAGACCAGCGTGCCATTGGCCAGCCCGGCCAGGGCCCGGCTCTGCACCGTGGAGGTGCCGATGTCGAGGATCGAAATCGCCCGGAACAGCTCACCGAAGCCATCGATCTGCTTATCCAGCAAACAGGCCACGGCCTCGGGTGTACTGTCGCGGCCGGTGAACCCGGTGCCGCCGGTGATCAGCACCACCTGGATGCCGTCGTCGGCAATCCAGTTCGCCACCTGCGCGCGGATCTTGTACAGGTCGTCCTTGAGCAGATTGCGCTCGCTGAGGGTGTGGCCGGCTTCCAGCAAACGGCTGACGAGTAATTGGCCGGAGGTGTCATTGGCATATTCACGGGTATCGCTGACGGTCAGCACGGCAATATTCAGGGGTATAAACAATGCATCCGGTTTGACGCTCATGGGGTTCTCCGGCAGATATAAATTAAATGACTTCCGGAGACTAATTCGATAAATCAAACCGTGTCTAATCACTCTAATCAACCAGACTATCGAGCCAATCTATCAATATAAAAAGACCAGAAACCACATCAATCATAGAGCCCGTCGATAACCCCTTAGATAGCAGTGATTGGACGCACACCAAAGACAATGAGATCGTCCGCACCTCACGATTCCTGCCTCGCCTTGTGTCTTGCGCACCTGAGTCAATACTTACCCCTTCACTCCCCCCGCCAGCAGGTGCCGTCATGGACATCAAACAACTCAAGTTCCTGATCGCCCTGGAGCAGACCCGCCACTTCGGCCAGGCGGCCGCGCGCTGCCACATCACCCAGCCCACGCTGTCGATGCGCCTGCGCAACCTGGAGGATGAACTGGACTTGGTGCTGGTCACCCGGGGCCAGCGCTTCGAAGGTTTTACCGAGGCCGGCGAACGCGTACTGGCGTGGGCCAGGACCCTGCTGGCCGCGCACGACGGGCTCTTCGCCGAGGCCGCCGCGTGCCGGGGCCAGCTCGTCGGCAACCTGCGCCTGGGGCTGGTGCCGCTGAGCAGCTTCAACCCGGTCACCTACATCCAGGGCCTGTCCCGCAGCTTTCCCGAGCTCAAGTACAGCCTGTCGTCCTTGAGTTCCGACCAGATCATCGAGGGCCTTGGCAACAATCAGCTGGACCTGGGCGTGTGCTACCTCGATCACGTCAACCCGAGCTATTTCGAATTTTTCGAGATCGGCGAGACCCGCGTCGGCCTGCTGTACGACAACCGCCACTTCCATTTCGACGGCACGCAAATGAGCTGGGAGGACGCCGCCGAACTGCCGCTGGGGATGCTCAGCAACGGCATGCACTACCGTAAATCCATCGACCTGAGCTTTCGCAGCCGCGGACTGGACCCGCAGCCGATCCTCGAAAGCGATTCGACCTACCAGTTGCTGCAGGCGATTCACGAAGGTTTCTGCTGCGCGATCATGCCCCTGGACAGCGGCCTGGAAGAGCCCATCGAACACCTGTCGTTCATCGAATTGCCGGATGCCAGCGTGCTCGCGCCCCTGGGCCTGGTGATGCGCAAGACCGAACCGCGCTCGGCGATTGCCGAGAAGTGTTTCGCCGAAGCACGAACGTTATTCAGCCGGACCCACTGATCAAGTTTCGGCTTTATATAAACCCGAACCGGACATGTTTGCCCGGCTTGATAGACACCACCAATCAGCACATCGGAACAAGCGATTGGACGCGTTTAAAAGTTGCCCGTAGCCTGAACTTAATTCAGCGCTTCGAGGTTCTTTTCATGTTGTGCCAAGTTGAACAAGCCGATGTTCGAAGCGACACTAACGCCCCCGCGCCCAAACCGCTGAGTGTGAACTTTCGCGAGTACGTTGCAGCCTGGAACTGATTCACAAGGCCGTCAGGGCCAGGCTCGGCACGCTGGTCAGTCTGTCGGCGCCCACCGCCCTGACCGTGCAATGGGCAATCAAGCATCGCCTCAACCTGATTCACGTCCCCCATCGCAACGCACCACGCATTTACAGCCCGGCATGATGCCTTCACCCGATCACCGCGCTGGCAAGCGCAGGAACCTCCCATGACAGACATTGCAGATGCATCCCCCGATGGCCTGACCCACCTCGACAACCAGGGTCGCGCCAACATGGTCGATGTCAGCGAAAAAACCTCGACGCAGCGCGAAGCCCAAGCCCAGGCCTGGGTGCGGATGCGCCCGGAAACCCTGAAGCTGATTCAAAGCGACGGCCACCCCAAGGGCGATGTATTTGCCGTGGCGCGGATCGCCGGAATCATGGCGGCGAAGAAAACCCATGAGCTGATCCCGCTGTGCCACACCCTGCTGCTCAGTTCGATCCACGTCGAACTCAAGGCCTGCACACCGGACAGCGTGAAAATCCTCGGCACCTGCCGCGTCGAGGGCCAGACCGGGGTCGAACTCGAAGCCCTGACCGCCGTCAGCGTGGCGGCGCTGACCCTCTACGACATGTGCAAGGCGGTGGACCGCGGCATGGTCATCGATGACATTCGGCTGTTGAGTAAACAAGGTGGCCGCTCCGGTCATTTCAAGTTCGAGGACGCACAATGATCCTGATCAACTACTTCGCCCGTTACCGCGAGCAGCTCAACCTGGGTGGCGAAAAACTGCCCCTGACCGACAGCCTCAAGACCATCGAGGACGTGCGCCGACTGCTGATGGCTCGCGGTGAGCTGTGGAGCCATGTGCTGGGTGAAAACAACCTGATGTGTGCACTGAATCAGGAGCTGTGCCATCCGGACCGGGTGATCGAGGACTATGACGAGATCGCCTTTTTTCCACCGGTCACCGGGGGTTGAGGCATGACGGTTCGGGTCCAGCGAGAAGTGTTCGACGTCGGCCGCTTGATCGACAGCCTGCAGGCGAACGATCCGGGGGTGGGTGCCGTGGTCAACTTCGTCGGCTACGTGCGCGACATCAATCAGGGTGAGGCGGTCACCGGGTTGTTTCTGGAGCACTACCCGGGCATGACCGAACGCTCGCTGCAAACAATCATCGACAACGCCAAGGCCCGATGGCCACTGAGGGCCGTGGAGATTGTGCATCGGATCGGCCCGTTGTCGATCAGCGAGCCGATCGTGTTTGTCGGCGTCAGCAGCCCCCATCGTCAAGCCGCTTTCGAAGCCTGTGCGTTCATCATGGACTTCCTGAAAACCGACGCGCCGTTCTGGAAACGCGAAGACGTAGAGAGCGGCGCACGCTGGGTCGATGCCCGTGACAGCGACCGCTCAGCCGTCGAGCGCTGGGCAGATACGCAACATCAGGCGGCTATGCAAGGCGCATCGGCGTAGCTACAGTCATTGGCTCCAGGCTTTCTGCACAAGGAAATTCCGCTTGAGCCCCACGCCCTCCCCGATCACCCAGCAGGATGTGCCGCAGCCCCGGTCCATCAGCCTGCGCGAAGCCTTCCTGTTCTGGCTCAAGCTCGGCTTCATCAGTTTCGGCGGGCCGGCGGGGCAGATTTCGATCATGCATCAGGAGCTGGTCGAACGCCGGCGCTGGATCTCCGAGCGACGCTTTCTGCATGCCCTCAACTATTGCATGTTGCTGCCCGGGCCCGAGGCTCAGCAGTTGGCGACCTACATTGGCTGGCTGATGCACCGAACCTGGGGCGGTGTGATCGCTGGCGTGCTGTTTGTGTTGCCGTCGCTGTTCATCCTGATTGCGCTGTCCTGGGTGTACATCGCCTTTGGCGAAGTGCCCGTGGTCGCCGGACTGTTCTACGGGATCAAGCCCGCGGTCACGGCAATCGTGGTGCAGGCGGCTCATCGGATCGGCTCGCGCGCGTTGAAGAACGGCTGGTTATGGGGCATCGCCGCCGCGTCCTTCGTGGCCATCTTCGTGCTCAATATGCCGTTTCCGCTGATCGTGCTCGGCGCGGCGGTCATCGGCTTTTTCGGCGGACGCCTGGCACCGGAAAAATTCAGGACCGGTGGCCACAGCGCGGCGAAAAAGTCCTTCGGCCCGGCCGTGATCGACGACGACACCCCAACCCCCGGACACGCCCGCTTCAGTGGCTGGAAACTGGCGCGTCTGGCCGTGATCGGTGCGATCTTGTGGACGTTGCCCATGGCCATGCTCACCGCACTGTTCGGCTGGGAAGGCACGCTGACCCAGATGGCCTGGTTCTTCACCAAGGCCGCGTTGCTGACCTTTGGCGGCGCCTACGCAGTGCTGCCGTATGTCTACCAGGGCGCGGTCGGTCACTACGCATGGCTGACGCCGACGCAGATGATCGACGGCCTGGCGCTCGGTGAAACCACGCCAGGTCCGTTGATCATGGTCGTCGCCTTCGTCGGGTTCATCGGCGCCTACGTGCTTCAGGTCTTCGGGCCGGATCAAGCGTTTGTCGCCGGTGCCGTGGCCGCCACGCTGGTGACCTGGTTCACCTTCCTGCCCTCGTTCCTGTTCATCCTTGCCGGCGGACCGCTGGTGGAATCGACGCACAACGAACTCAAGTTCACCGCGCCGCTGACGGCCATTACGGCCGCCGTGGTGGGCGTGATTCTCAATCTGGCCTGTTTCTTTGGCTACCACGTACTGTGGCCCAAAGGCTTCGAAGGAGCACTGGACTGGCCTTCGCTGCTGATCGCAATGGTGGCGGGCGTTGCATTGCTTCGGTTCAAGCGCGGAGTGATCGAGGTTTTGATCGGCTGCGGGTTGATCGGCCTTGTCGTGCACCTGATGTTCTGAATCAAACATTTACACGCGGCCCAATCCTCCCTAGTATCCAGCCATCCCCGGATGGCTTGTTCCACTCGCCACCGACGATTTCCGCCGCCGGAAACCTGCGCCATGCGTACTTTGCCGTCAGAACAGCACCTGCTGAACCTCTCGAACCTGGCCACCTCGCTGCTGGCCGTGGACGGCATTGCATGAAGCGCATCGTCAACCTGCCCATGGCCCTGCGCCGCTCCAAACTGCGTCACTCCGCACGTCCGCCGGATAGCACCCTGCTCGCCTGATCGGCGAGCCCCCTCCTTTGCTATCCCGGTCCGCGTGAAGCTCAGCCATACACAGAACCTGTGGGAGCGGCGGTGCGGCGATCCGACTTGCTCGCGAAGAGGCCCGCACATTCAGCATTTGTGGTGACTGACACTCCGCTTTCGCGAGCAAGCCCGCTCCCACAAGAACTGCGCTCACCTGACCGGCATTGGTTTCTCCCAATTCTGCCTGGACACTGACATGACTCAACGTTGCAATTCCTACTACACCGCCACCCTCAACCAGGACACCGATTACCCGACGCTGCAAGGCCGGCACCGGGTTGACGTGGTGATCATCGGCGGCGGTTTCACCGGCGTGGCCACCGCCATCGAGCTGGCGGAAAAAGGCCTGAAGGTGGCCATCGTCGAAAGCCACAAGATCGGCTGGGGCGCCACCGGGCGCAACGGCGGCCAGGTCACCGGCAGCCTGTCGGGCGACGAAGCCATGCGCAAACAGATGCGCCGCAGCATCGGTGATGAGGTCGACGATTTCATCTGGAACCTGCGCTGGCGCGGGCACCAGATCATCCGGCAGCGCGTGGAAAAGTACGGCATCGCCTGCGACCTCAAGCACGGCCACCTGCATGCGGCGTACAAACCCGCGCACATGGTCGGCTTGCGCAAGGATTACGAAGAGGCGGTGCACCGTGGCATGGGCGACGAGGTCAGCCTGCTCGACCGCAGCCAGGTGCGCGACCTGCTGCAAAGCGACCTCTACCACGGCGCGATCAAGAACACCCGCAACATGCACCTGCACCCGTTGAACCTGTGCATCGGTGAAGCACGGGCAGCCGAGAGCCTCGGTGCATTGATCTTCGAGAACAGCGAAGTGCTGGAGATCATTCACGGCGACACGCCAGGAGTACGCACCGCCCACGGGCACATCGACGCCAACCAGGTGCTGCTGGCCGGCGACGTCTACCACAAGCTGGAACCGGGCAAGCTCAAGGGCAAGATTTTCCCGGCCATGGGCGGCATCGTCACCACCGCGCCGCTGGGCGATCTGGCCAGGCAGATCAACCCCGAGGACCTGGCGGTCTACGACTGCCGTTTCGTACTCGACTACTACCGCCTGACCGCCGACGGTCGCCTGTTGTTCGGTGGCGGTGCCAACTACAGCGGCAAGGATTCGCGCGACATCGCCGCCGAGCTGCGCCCATGCATCGAGCAGACCTTCCCGGCACTCAAAGGCGTGGCCATCGACTACCAGTGGAGCTGCGCGATGGGCATCGTGATCAACCGCATCCCGCAACTGGGCAAGCTCTCGGACAACGTCTGGTATTGCCAGGGCTACTCCGGCCACGGCATCGCCACCACCCACATCATGGGCGAAATCATGGGCCGGGCGATCACAGGAAAACTGGAACAGTTCGACACCTTCGCCGCCTGCCAGCACATCCGCGTGCCCATGGGCGACCTGCTCGGTAACCCGATGCTCGCCGCCGGCATGTGGTATTACCAGATGCTTGAGCGATTGCGCTGAGGTTACTGGCCAATACATTCAACATGGATGTTGTTTGTACTGGCCTCTTCGCGAGCAAGCCCGCTCCCACATTTTGATTTTCAGTGACCGCAAAAATGTGGTCACCCAAGATCCCTGTGGGAGCGGGCTTGCTCGCGAAGAGGCCAGTACATTCAATACATCTACCAGCAAAAAATGCTCAAGCCTGCACCACCTCGATCCCCATCGCCCGATAGTCCTCGACATTGCCTGACGCCACGTGCCGTTCGGTGATCAGCGTGTGCACGCGGTTGCAAGGCGCGACGACAAAGGGCTCCACCGCGCCGAGCTTGTCCGCCGTGGTGACGGCAATCACGTGGGAGGCACAGTCGAGCATCGCCTGTTTCACTGGCACTTCATCGAAATGCAGAGAGCTCAAGCCCACCTGCGGGTGAATCGCGCAGACCCCGGTAAACAGCAGATCGGCCTTGATCCCCGCCAGCAGCCGCAGGGTTTCGTGGCCGCTGGCCGACATCGTCGCCGGGTTGAGCTGGCCGCCCGCCAGAATCACCTTGATGCCTTTGTATTCGGACAAGGTAATGGCCGTCATCGGCGACGCGGTGATCGCGGTAATGGCGATCTCCACCGGCAGCGAACGCGCGATCTGCAAGGTGGTGGTGCCGGAATCGAACACCACGATCTGACCGTCCTGCACCCGTAGCGCGGCCAGTTGCGCCAGATGGGTTTTCACCTCGTCGGTTTCACTGATCCGGGTGAAATAGTCCTTGCCGGTGTCTTTGGGCCGCGGCAACGCCCCGCCGTGCACCCGCTGCACCAGGCCGGCGCTGGCCAGCTCTGCCAGATCGCGGCGGATGGTGTCTTCGGACACCGCGAAATGCTGGCTCAACTCCGAGGCCATGACCTTGCCGTCACGTTCGAGGATTAACAGGATCTTTTGCCGGCGCACCGATGGAAGTTCGGCAGCGGAATGATTTTCGTGCATGTTTTTGCTCGTTTATGCATGTAATTGCGTGTTTCCGCGAGATTAGCCAAAACACGGGACAAACACAAACGGGCGGCCGGGCAAACACCTCCAGGTATCATTTTTCTCGATCTTTCAAATCATTACGCCGAATTTTTTATTTTCCCGTGACCTGTTCAAGATGGCGCCGTCACTCATGTTTCGGATGGAAACCTCATGAATATCAATTTTGCTTTTGCGTGCATGATCGTGGTCTCGTTCACGATTGCACTGGTTCATGCCTGATGGCATGCAGCAGGAGCCGGCGTGGACTGGTTCCTGCCCGATGCAACGATCAGAATTTTTCCTGAATGAACTTGAACGGATAGTTCGGATCCCGATAGTTGCCGGGACTTTGGCGCTTGGGCAGTTTCACTTTCGCCCGCGGTACTTCCTCGTAGGGAATGCTGCTCAGCACATCGCTGATGATGTTCAGTCGCGCCCGTCGCTTGTCATTCGAGTTGGCGACCCGCCACGGGGCGAATTCGGTGTCGGTGGCCTCGAACATGTCGTCCCGGGCACGGGAGTAGTCGTACCAGCGGTTATAGGACTTGAGGTCCATGGGTGACAGCTTCCAGATCTTGCGCCCGTCGGTGATACGCTCCTTGAGGCGTCGGGTCTGTTCTTCCTGGCTCACTTCAAGCCAGTACTTGATCAGGATGATTCCCGATTCCACCAGCGCCTGCTCGACGCGCGGCACCACGGTGAGAAAATTGCGCACCTGCTCTTCGGTGCAAAAGCCCATGACCCGCTCGACTCCGGCGCGGTTGTACCAGCTGCGATCGAAGATCACCACTTCACCGGCCGCCGGCAGGTGCGGCAGATAACGCTGCACGTACATCTGGCTTTTTTCCCGCTCGGTCGGCGCCGGCAGCGCCATTACCCGGAACACCCGCGGACTGACTCGTTCGGTGAGCGCCTTGATGGTCCCGCCCTTGCCGGCGCCGTCACGGCCCTCGAAGATGATGCAGACCTTGGCGCCCGTGTGCTGCACCCACTCCTGCAGCTTGACCATCTCGACATGCAGCTGCGCCAGTTCCTCGAGATACACCTTGTTCTTGAGCTTGCCGCTTTCAACCGGTTTGCTTTTGCTTGCCGCCTTCTTCTTCGCCATGCCCGTTAACTCCTTCAATGCGTCACATAGCGTCCGGAGTGCCCCCGGCCGCGTTCATTCAGCGTCGACTGCGCTGATAATGTTCAACCGCCAGTTCCAGATTCAGGAACATTCGCGCCTCGCCCAGCGTATGGCCCAGGGGTGCCTTGATGACCATCTCCCATACGCTCGGGCTCATGCCCACCAGCCACAATGAAATGCCTTTTTCCTGCAGTTGCCGTTCCGCCCCGGTGAGCATTTTCAGCGCGGTGTATTCCAGGTCGAACACGCTGCGCAGGTCCAGGACCACGACTTTGGGTGTCGCCTTGTCGATCAGCGGCCGGATCTTGTCGGCGATGCGCTCGGCATTGGCGAAGAACACCCGCCCTTCGGGCCTGAGCAACAGCAGCCCGTCAAAGTGTTCGTCATCGATGTGCTCGGCGGACTGCGGTCGGTACACATTGGTGCCAGGCTTGCGTCCCAGGACATGTACGGGCGGGTCCGAGACCTGATAGGCCAGGGCCAGCAACGAGACGATAATCGCCACGACGATCCCTTGCAGCGTGCCCAGCAGTATCACGCCGATCATGGCCACCACGGCCCAGGCAAACTCGGTACGGCGAACCGACAGGATCTCGCGAAATTCCGCCGGCTCGATCAGGCCCACCGAATACACGATCACCACGGCGGCGAGCGTGGCGTTGGGCATCAGGCCAATGAGCGGTGCCAGCAGCAGGCACGTGCCCAATGCCAGTGCGGCGGTGACCAGTGCGGCCAGTTGCGAACGGGCGCCGGCCAGGCGGTTCACCGCCGTCTGGGTGGTCCCGCCACCGGCGACCATGGCCCCGAGAAACGCACCGCCGATGTTGGCAACGCCCGTGGCCAGTAGCTCCCGGTTCGGTTGTGGCACGGGCTCGTCACTGCGGGCGAACGCGCGCCCCGCCGCGATGGTTTCGGTGAAACTCATCAGCGCGATACCCATCGCCGAGGACCACAAGGTCTCGGCCATCGACCATACCGGCAGGGTCGGCGCGGGCAACCCGATCGGCACCACGCCGACGGCGGACACACCAAAGCGCTCCAGGCCAAACAGGCTCATGCCGATGATGCCAAGCGCCACTGCAATCAAGGGTGCGGGCAGTCGTGGCGTATATCGCTTCATGCCCACCAGCAGCAAAACCATGAACACACCGACCGCCACGGTCGGCAGCGAGGCATGGCCGACGCTCTGCACCGTGGCCAGCAGATTGTGCAGGAAGCCGCCTTTGTCGATGTGCGTGCCCAACAACTTGGGTAGCTGGTCGAGCACGATGACCACGCCGATGCCGGCCTTGAAACCCACCAGTACCGGTTCGGAAATGAAATTGGCGACGAAACCCAGGCGCAGCAGCCCGGCGACGATCAGGATCGCGCCCACCATCAGGGCCAGCGTGGCGGAACCGGCGAGCAAGGTCGCCGCATCGCCATCGGGGCTGAGCTGGCCCAGTGCGGAGCCGGCGAGAATGGCCAGGGTGGTCGTGGTGCTGACGCTAAGCGGGCGCGACGTGCCGAGCACGGCATAGATCACCATCGGCACCAGCGCGGTGTACAGCCCGACCTGCACTGGCAGGCCGGCAATGGTGGCGTACGCCAGCGCCTTGGGAATGACCACGGCCGCTGCCGTCAGCCCGGCGACCACATCGCTGCGCAGCCAGTCGGGCCGGTAGCTGCCGAGCCATTCCGGGATCAACTGGCTGCGCAAGGTTCTCCGCTGTGGAGTGCCAGGAATCCGCTCTTGCGGATGGCCGCCTTGTTGATTCATCAGTCACTCCAGTGGCAAATCGTCCATGCGGATGATGAGTGGGCTCAACTGACCGCACAATCCTTTAACTGCACGCGCAACCATTGCAAACCCTCATCGGCATCAAAGCGCGCGTGTCGGCAGGCAATCAGCTCAGGCTCGGGAGATTCCAAGGGTGGGGCATGGGTTGAATACACCGGCAAACGTCCGGGCAATCGGGCTCGGTAGATTACAAATGTAGTCGGTTTGCGCGGCGATGAAGGGATTCGTTGATTCAGGCCCGAAAACGTCCATCACGTCCTTCCTGAAAGGGGAAGCCTCGTATGGACGACGTCATGAAAGCGATAAATGAGCTATACCCGCTAACTCCCCCATTGCAGTTCTTCAACTCAGGAGTTTGGCAATGAAGCAAAAAACCTCACTGGTAGTACTCATGGTTGCGGCAAGCCTTTTCGGCTGCACCACTTCATCGACCCACGGCGTGAACGTCAACCTGGTCGCCACCCGGCAAAACGCCGGTCAGATCGGCACCGTCACCTTGACCGACTGGGACAAGAAAACCGGGCTCAGTTTCTTCATCAGCGGTGCTCCAATGGGGGTCACCCTGCCCCTGCGCCTTTACTCGTTCATCAATAATGGCAGCTGCCAGCAACCCGGGTCAGTCGCCTACGCGATGAACGACACCGTCAACACCGAAGCCCAACCCGTACGCGGCTGGTCCTTTACCAGAACCGCGCCTGTGCCGTTGCAAACCCTGCTTGACGGCAAGTATTCGGTGGTCGTGCGAACGGCTTCGACCGATGGCAACGTCGATATCTTTTGCGGGGATATCAAGGCAACAGAGCCGGTGAAATAGCCGCGGCCCTTGCAGGCCAGCCCACGCCCGAGTACCGCTCGCGCCACCGGTTGTCCGGTGCGAGCGGTGGCGTCGGATGGACGGAAACGGGGCCGGCGGCAACAACCGGTAACAAACCTGTCATTACTCACTGATAACGTCCAAGCGCTTTCCCGAACCGCATCCGCTCGATCTCCGATCGCCAGCGCCCTGTACCAGGGCTTTGCCCATCCGCTCAAGGTGACACTTCAGGTGTACGCAAGCACGACGCGCAAGCAAATCATCATCAGGTCCAACGACATGAGCTGCGACGACTTTGGCGCGTTGTTCTCGAACCTGTTCGGCAACCTTTATTCCGACTCTGCACCGCCGCCGAAAAACATCATCATCGGCGGGGTCTACGGCCGGCACGAAGGTGTCAGTTTTCGCCGCATGCACTATCGCGGTGACTTCACGGTGGCTTTCCCCGCCCCCCTTGATGAAATCACCTTTGTCATTTCCACCGCCGGCAAGATCATCTTCAACCACGTTACCGAGTCGGTGGGCTTCGCCCGGATCGGCCTGGCGATCGACAAGGCCGAGGTTCTCTCGGCGCGCTTTGTCGACAATCATGCGCAGCACGGGATTTCGATCAGCCGGGCGCTGATCACCGAACGACTGTCGATGTTGCTGGGTAAGCCGATCCTGCAAAAAATCTGTTTTGAGCCCGTGGTGGATCTGAGCGTACCTGCCTTGCAGGGCATCAAGGCGCTGGTGGACCTGGCCACCGGAACCGAGTTCGACCTGCTGATCAACACCGGTTCGCTGATGCCTTCACGCCTACGCGAAATGCTGGTCGATGCGGTGCTGGAAGCCTGGCCGCACAACTTCACCGAAGCCCTCCGGCGCCCTTCCCCACTGATAGCGCCGCGGCATGTGAAGCTGGCCGTCGAGTACATTCAGGAGCACCCCGACCACCTGGCCAGCGGCACGGAACTGGCGCAGCTGACCAGCGTCAGCCTGCGCGCATTGCAGGAAGGTTTTCAGCGTTTCATGGGCACTTCGATCGTTGCCTATCAGCGCCAGGTACGCCTGGAGCGCGCCTTTGCCGCGCTGTCCCAGGGGGTGTCGCCGTCGGTGACTGACGTGGCCTTGCAACATGGCTTCAGCAATGTCGGGCGGTTTTGCCAGTATTTCCAGAGTGCCTACGGCATCAGCCCCGCAGACGTGAGAAAGGGCCTGCGAACGCGGCCGATGGCGACCAATTGAGAAATTGTGGGAGCGAGCCTGCTCGCGAAGGCGGAGTGACATTCAACATCTACATTGACTGATACGGCCCCTTCGCGGGCAAGCCCGCTCCCACAAGGTTTTGCGCTTGCCACATGATCCGGGCACGACACACAACCTGTGGGAGCGGGCTTGCCCGCGAAGGGGCCGGAAGACTCAACATCAATATTGCCTGTCAGATCACTATCGCGAGCCAGCCCCCACAAATTGCCTTAACTGACCATCAGAACAGATAACTGGCCTTCAGCCCGCCATTGAAGCCGTGGCTGTCGCCGCCACCGCTGGCGCCGATTTCTGCCCCTACGCTCCACGGACCAAGGTTGGCCATGACGTTGACGCCACCGGTGAACTGGTCACGGTTGTCGAAGGCGGCTTGCTGTTCAATGTCCAGGCCCAGCAGTTGCCCTTCGCTGTCGACTTCAGGGTCGCCCAACACATGCTCGTAGCCCACTTGCACGCCCGGCACCACTTGCCAGGCGCCCAGGCCGACAGGTGCAAAGGATGCGTTGAGGTTGGCCACCGCGCTCTTGCGGGTCTGGTGGATGCCGTCGACGTCCAGGGCCAGTTCGCTGCCTTTTTCCTGGAAGCCCGACAGGTTGACGTGGCTGATCCGCACGCCGAGGCTCGGCTCGAGGGTCACGCCGTTCACCGGCACACGGTAACCGAGCGCCAGGGTCGCGCCGGTGAGGTTGCCATGGCTGTCGCCCTTGGCCGTGCCCAGACCGCCGCCGAGTTCGCGCTTGCTCTCGTAATCGAGATAGCCGGCGCTGGCATCGGCATCCACAAACAGGCCACGCTCCAGCCCGTTCGGTGCGAAGCGTGCGCCGACGCTGAAGAAGGTCAGGTCGGTATCGGCCTCGCCACTTGCGCCACCGACATTGCCGCTGCTGTAGCCGAAACCGGCATGGGCGCTGAGCTGTTCGGAAAAGCGCTGGGTCAGGCCAATCATCATGCCCTGGCTATGCTCGTTGCTGCTGGAGGCCTGGGACGAACCGTCGGTGCCCAGATACCCCGCCAGGGCGGTGCTCCACAGGCGATATTGCCCGGCCTTGAGGTCGATGCCGCTGGTGAACGGCGCGGCGGCCTGCTCGATCATCGCGCCCTGGCGCAGCAGGTAGCTCGCAGCGTCGGCATGCACCTGACCGCCGATGGTGGACTCCACGCCCCCGAGGCTGCGGGCATCGATGGCCGACTGCAGGTAGTAGTTGTAGGCGCTGTAGGTGCCCGACAGGTTGCTGTTCTGCAGTTGCTGCAACAACTGCGCGCCGGCCGCGGCGTTGCCGGCCAGGTCCGCCGCGCCCGGCAGGCTGTTGTAGAACACCATCTTGCCGCGCAGCACGTAGATGGTTTCCTGGGACAGGCCGAGGCCTTCCTTGAGGTAGTTGTCCATCGTGCCGTATTGCGCGGTCACCTGGTCCAGGCCGGCTTGCAGGTAACTGGCCTCCACACCGATCAGCGGCCCATAGATGGTCGCCAGGCTCGGTGGCAAGGCCGCCATGGTCGCCTTGATGCGCGCGGCGGTGTAGTCGTTGGTCGCCAGGTAGTTGCTCATGATGGTGGCATCGTCGACCCCGGCGATGCTTTGCAGCACAGCGGCGGTCCAGCCCGTGCGGTCCTTGCCGGCGGTGCAATGGAACAGCGCGGCGCCGTCGACCGTGGCCAGCTCGTTGAACAGCTGGTTGAACTCGCTGCGCATCCCCGGGTTCCGCACGAAATCACGGTTGGTGTCCTGCATCATGGCAGTGGCTTCGGCGGCACTGTGGAACGCGATATTGGTGATGTTCGCGCCAGACGTGGAACCGCCGATGATGTCGATGTTGGTGTACGTCGCACCCGTGGGCATCGTGTCGGGCGTGGCGGCGATCTCGCTGGGCGTGCGCAGGTCGTAGACCGCCTTGATACCCAGGCCGTTGAGGGTCGCCAGATCCGCCGCCGACGGCGTCAGCGCGTTGGAGCGGTAAAACACCCCGCCACGCATGGTGCCGTCGTTGGCCGTGGTATACGCGGTGGTGAGACCGGCGACATCACGGAAGTTGTCGATGCTCTTCAGGCGTGGGGTGTTGAGGGGGACAGTCTCGGCAGCCTGGGCGGCAGCGATGGACAGGCTCAAAACAGACAGCGAACACACAAGTCGTTGGAACACAGTGCAGCCTCATTGAAATCGCGTTGGGCTGACTAATATCTACATTGAATTGGCGCTGAACATGACAAATCGCCGGCAAACGCAAATCACTGCGCGATGTGTCCAGGTGGCTCGTTTTCTGTCCGTGTAATGCCCGTTGTGCGACCAACCTGGGGGCAGGTTGTGAGTGATGGCTGGCGGGGAACGAGATGCGAGGTGGTCGGCGATCAATTTCCAGGCATAAAAAACCCGCCTTGCAGCGGGTTTTTTGCTTTTCAGAAACTGATCTGTCGCCGCGAACTCAATGGGTTTTTTTCGAGGTCGACAGCCCGGCCTTACTCAAGCCTTTGGTGTTGTGTTCACCCGGCGTCGAGGCCGAAATGGCCCTGGCCTTGGCGATGCCGCGAGTATCCTTGGAGTGGGCGATGCCTGAGGTCGTGGTGCCATGACCGTTGTCATCGTTGCGCGCACTACCGTAGTGGTTCCCGCTCAGGCCATGGTCGCGTACGGATTTGCCCGCATGGTCGCTGTCCAGCCCGTTGCCGCGGCCGTTACTGCCGGAGTGGCCTGAACCGGCGTGTCCGCCACCCATGCCGCCGCCGTGGCCTGCGCCATTTCCGCCACCATTACCACCGCCGTTGCCGCCACCGCCACCGTTTCCACCGCCGCCACCGCCGCCACCATCCTTCGCGTATGCGGAACCCATGATCGACAGGCCATCAGGGAGTAACGGGGCGGCTGCAAGCATCATGGCGCATGACATTACAGCAACGAGACTCTTGTTTTTAAAAAGCATGATTGCTTCCGTAGGAGGTTGATATCGCGTGACGTATGACGCGATATCCCTCCAACAGTTCAAGTACCACGACAAACGGATTGAACACCTTGAATCAGCGGGAAGGCTACCTTCCACAGGTTAATCAAACGCACCGTCAAGAATTTCATAGACAAGCCCGGTGGCCAGCGCAACCAGGATCAGGTCCGTGCCGACTTGCTGCCATTCGTAGCCATCGTAGTGGGGCAGCCTGCCGACCAGTCGGCCATCCAGTTTTTTGGCGATGCCGGGTGGAAGCGGCTTGCCTCGGGCAAGATTCTTTTGAATACCCGGTGGCAAATCGGGCCCGGGGCTCCAGTAGCCCGTATTCACGCCAATGATCTCGAGCACGCTGCTCCGGTTGATGCTCGGGCCATTGCTCCAGTCCCCGCCGCCGGAATTCTTGTTCTTGTTGCCATGACCGCCCTGGTTGCCATGGTTGACCTTCCCGCTACCCTGGCCGTTACCGGGATCGGCCAGGGCCGTCACCGAGCCGTAGACCAGAGTCAAACAGGTAACAGCTGCAATCAATGATCGAGTCCTGAACATGATTCATTCCTTCGTCGTGGGGAATACTCACTGAAATTTAGACTTTATAGACGAAGTTGGTTCCATCAAGTCACCAACCGCCAAACTGTCTACACTCATCCGATCGAAGCCTTGCAGGCGTTTGCCGAAGGATGGGGCTTGTCGATTATATGCACTCACTGCGCCTCCTCATCGCACATCCCTGACACCTGCACTGATCAGCGGCTGAGACACACAAAAGCGGTTTTTGAAAAACCTCTAAAAAATTCATCTCCCCGGCCGATTCATTTAGACTCGACCGTTGGCTCATAAGGCCAGGCCCTGCCCTGTAACGGATATCCAAGACAGCTTTTCATGAAAAAAATAATCAGTTATTTGCGAAATAGTTACTGGAAAAGATGGATTCGCAAACACAAATGCAAAGTGGCGGGCGGTTTATTGTCGCTGCACAAAAGAACGACACTGACCATAGAAGAAGGCGTGACGCTTGGGCAGGTGGTCATAGAGTCGAAAAAGCTGGAAATCGGTGCGCATACCTATATCCGCAGTGACTGTTTCCTTTCGGCGGTCTCATCCATTGGCAGGTTTTGTTCCATCAGTAGCAGCTGTTTTATCGGCCAACAAAAGAGCTCGCATCCGTTGGACTGGCTCAGTTCACATCCCTTTCAATATACCGACACCGCGCTGGTTTACGACCCGGAGGTTGCGGACATCACGATTGGGCATGACGTCTGGATCGGCCATAGCGCGATGATCCTGGAAGGCGTGACCATCGGCACCGGCGCTGTCATCGCAACCCGTGCCCTGGTTACCCATGACGTACCACCGTACGCCATTGTTGCCGGCACCCCGGCAAAAATTGTCAAGTATCGGCACACACCCGAGTTGATTGAGGCGTTGATCAGCAGCAAGTGGTGGGACGTTGATGTCGAGGTACTCAAGACATTACCGCTCAATGATCCGCAAGCCACTTTGGCGCTGTTGGCCACCCTGCAGAAAGAAAACCGCGCCGACTACCAACAGATCGAGATAACCCGCAAAGGGTGCAGTGTTTCGTCTTGAGCCGCGGGAATGACCAACACTGCACATTCAAGATGCCTGGCAGTCACCAGATTCGAATGATAAAAAACCCGCATCGGATGCGGGTTTTAACGACTGGTTCCTGATGAACCTTGCCCGCAAAGCGGTTATCAGAAGTTCGCCGGTGTGTTGGCGCTGATGATTTCCGCCTCATCCGCCCCGATATTGCGAAACCGATGCGGCAAGGTCGTCGGGAAGTAATAGCCATCCCCGGCGTTGAGCACACTCACTTGGCCATCCACGGTCAATTCCACGGTGCCACGTGTCACCAACCCACACTCCTCGCCTTCGGAATGCACGATCGGCTCTTCACCGGAGCTTGCGCCCGGTGCGTATTGCTCGCGCAGCAAGCGCATCTGCCGGCTTGGCACGGACGCGCCGATCAGCAGCAGGCGCAAGCCATGGCGGCCAAGGTCGGGCTGTTCGTTGGCGCGGAAGACGTACTGGTGTTCGCGCGGTGGCTGATCGAAGGTGAAGAAGTCGGCCAGGGACATGGGGATGCCCTCCAGCAATTTCTTCAGGGAGCTGACGGAAGGACTGACCCGATTCTGTTCGATCAGGGAGATGGTTGCATTGGTGACGCCGCTACGCCGGGCCAGCTCGCGCTGGGACATTTTGTAGCTTTCGCGTACTAATTTGAGTCGTGAGCCCGTGTCCATGACAGCCTTATGTGCCAACCCGTAGGAGCGAGCTTACTCGCGATTGCGATCTGACCTTCAACATTGATGTCGACTGAACCAACGCTTTCGCGAGCAGGCTCGCTCCTACAGGGATAATGGATGGGTGGAGTGCAGGCGCGAATCACGCCGTTTTCCGGTCCCAGAAACGTGAAAGGCGGCTATTAAATCACGTTTGTTCGTAATGCTCAGCAGGTTCGATAAACGGCAGAAGAAAACAACCTGTTGGTGATATTTCTGAGTTAAGACACAAGACCTGTGGGAGCGGGCTTGCTCGCGAAAGCGGCGGGTCAGGCGACATCTATGGTGACTGATATGGCCTCTTCGCGAGCAAGCCCGCTCCCACAGGTGGTTTGCGGTGTTGCTGATGTAAAAAACCGGCGGCCAGCTTTTGGGAGGCAGCCGCCGGCGAGGTAAAGCTTAGATGCCGAAACGGTCACGCAGCGAGTAGTACACGGCGCCCAGGGCGGTCAACGGGGCCGAGAAGGTGCGCCCGCCGATCATTGGCATGTGCGGCAGCGAGGCAAACGCGTCGAAGCGCTCGGCGTCGCCACGGATCATTTCCGAGATCAGTTTGCCGGCCAGGTGCGAGCAAGTGACACCGTGGCCGCTGTAGCCCTGCATGTAGTAGGCGTTCTTCTCGATACGGCCGAATTGCGGCATGCGCGACATGGTCAGCAGGAAGTTGCCGGTCCAGCGGTAGTCGATCTTCACGTCCTTCAATTGCGGGAAGGTCTTGAGGATTTTCGGGCGGATCAGTTGTTCGATGTCGTCCGGTTCGCGTGCGCCGTAGACCACGCCACCGCCGTAGAGCAGGCGGTTGTCGGCGGTCAGGCGGTAGTAGTCGAGCAGGTAGTTGCAGTCTTCGACGCAGTAGTTGTTCTTGATCAGGCTGCGGGCCTGCTTTTCCGACAACGGCTCGGTGACGACGATCTGCGAACCGCACGGCATGCTCTTGCTGGTCACGCGGTTGTCCAGACCCTGCGGCAGGTAGGCGTTACCGGCGATCAGCAGGTACTTGGCCTTCACCACGCCTTTTGCAGTGCGCACAGTGATCGGCTCGCCGTAGGTGATTTCCACCGCTGCCGATTGCTCGTAGATCTTGCCGCCCAGGCCGATGATGGCCGAAGCCTCGCCGAGTGCCAGGTTCAGCGGGTGAATGTGGCCGCCCTGCATGTCCAGCAGGCCGCCGACGTAGGCATCGGAACCCACTTCGCGCTTGATGTCGGCCGCGTCGAGCATTTTCAGGTTCTTGTTGCCGTAGCGCTCCCAGCTCTTCTTCTGCTCGGCCAGGCCATTGAGTTGTTTATTGTTCATCGCCGCGAAGATGCCGCCGGGGCGGTAGTCGCACTGGATGTCGTAGTGCTGTATGCGCTGACGAATGATGTCGGCGCCTTCGAAAATCATGCTGCCGAGGATTTCGGCGGTCTTGTCGCCGTAACGCTCTTCGATGACATCGACGTCGCGGCTATAGGAGTTGACCAGTTGGCCGCCGTTGCGACCGCTGGCGCCGAAGCCGACCTTGGCCGCTTCGAGCACGGTCACGCTGTAGCCTGCTTCGGCGAGGAACAGGGCCGAGGACAGGCCGGTGTAGCCGGCGCCGATCACGCAGACGTCGCAGTCCACCGCGCCTTCCAGCACCGGGAAATCGCCGGTGAAGTTGCGCGTGGCTGCGTAGTAGCTATTCACATGTGCTTGCTTCATACATTTCTCCGAGGGTCGCCGACAGCGTGTCGGCGGCCGTCGCTTTAAAGGTGTTAGAGCTTGATCCAGGTCGCCTTGAGTTCGGTGTACTTGTCGAACGCGTGCAGCGATTTGTCCCGACCGTTACCCGACTGCTTGAACCCGCCGAACGGCGCGGTCATGTCGCCGCCGTCGTACTGGTTGACCCAGACGCTGCCGGCACGCAGGCCGCGGGCGAAGGTGTGGGCCTTGCTCAGGTTGCTGGTCCATACACCGGCGGCCAGGCCGAAGATGCTGTCGTTGGCAATCGCCAGGGCTTCATCGAAGGTGTCGAAGGTGATGACCGACAGCACCGGGCCGAAGATTTCTTCCCGGGCGATGGTCATGGCGTTGGTCACACCGTCGAAAATCGTCGGTTCCACGTACTGGCCACCGGTGTCTTCGAGGGTGCGACTGCCGCCGGCGATCAGTTCGGCGCCCTGCTCTTTACCGATGCCGATGTAGCGCAGCACGTTGTCCAGTTGACGCTGGTCGACGACCGCACCAACGGTGGTCGCAGGATCCAGCGCGTGGCCCGGCTTCCAGGCTTGCAGGGCTTCCACCAGCAATGGAATGAACTGCTCGCGGATCGAACGCTCCACCAGCAGGCGCGAACCGGCGGTGCAGACTTCGCCCTGGTTGAAGGCGATACCGCTGGCGGCTGCCTGTGCCGCCGCGCGCAGATCCGGCGCGTCGGCGAACACCACGTTCGGGCTCTTGCCCCCGGCTTCGGCCCAAACGCGTTTCATGTTGCTCTGCCCGGCGTAGATCATCAGCTGCTTGGCGATCGCCGTGGAGCCGGTGAAGGCCAGCACGTCGACGTCCATGTGCAACGCCAGCGCCTTGCCCACGGTGTGGCCGTAGCCCGGCAGGACGTTGAACACACCTTTCGGGATGCCGGCATCGAGTGCCAGCTGCGCGATGCGGATCGCCGTCAGCGGGGATTTTTCCGAAGGCTTGAGGATGAACGAGTTGCCCATCGCCAGGGCTGGGGCGAATTTCCAGCTGGCCATGATCAGCGGGAAGTTCCACGGTACGATGGCCGCGACCACGCCGACCGCTTCGCGCGTCACTAGACCAAGCTGATCCTGGGGGGTGGCGGCGACTTCGTCGTAGATCTTGTCGATGGCTTCGGCGGTCCAGCGGATCGCGTTGGCGGTCGCCGGAATGTCGATGCTCATGGAGTCGCTGATCGGCTTGCCCATGTCGAGGGTTTCGAGCAGGGCCAGCTCTTGCTGGTTGGCCAGGATCAGATCGGCGAAACGGATCAGGATGCGCTTGCGCTCGGCCGGTGCCAGGTTAGCCCAGACGCCGGATTCGAACGTGCGGCGCGCCACGGCGACTGCTGCATTGGCGTCGGCTTCGTCGGTGCTGGCGACGTTCGCCAGGAAACGACCGTCCACGGGGCTAATGCATTCGAATGTCGCGCCGCTGGCGGCTGCGCAGTACTGGCCGTCAATGAATGCGCGACCTTCGATGGTTAGGGACTGGAAGCGTTGCTCCCAATCGCTGCGAGTGTTTGTCATGGTTGTGACTCGACGCAGGGGAATAGGTGATCGTCGGGCTGAAGCCCGTCAGTTCAAGTTCTGAAATGCAATCCCTGTGGGAGCGGGCTTGCTCCGGGCGGCGTTCCGACGAAGGCGTCGGCACATTCAATATTGATGTCACCTGACACACCGCTTTCGCGAGCAAGCCCGCTCCCACATTTGATTGTGTTGAGCCGACCAATCAGACGGTGTGCAAGTACCAGTTGTACTCAAGGTCCGAGATGGAGTTCTCGAACTCGGCCAGCTCGCTTTCCTTGCACGCCACGAACACGTCGATGTACATCGGGTCGATGTAGCGCGCCATGACTTCGCTGTCGTCCAGCTCGCGCAGTGCGTCGCGCAGGTTGTTCGGCAGGCTCTGCTCGTTCTGCTCGTAGCTGTTGCCTTCCACCGGGGCGCCCGGCTCGATCTGGTTGGTCAGGCCGTGGTGCACGCCTGCCAATACCGACGCCATCAGCAGGTACGGGTTGGCATCGGCGCCCGCTACGCGGTGTTCGATTCGCACCGAGTCTGGCGAACCGGTCGGCACACGTACCGCTACGGTGCGGTTGTCGATACCCCAGCTTGGCGAGTTCGGCACATAGAACTGTGCGCCGAAACGACGGTAGGAGTTGACGTTCGGGCAAAGGAACGCCATCTGCGCCGGCAGGGTCTCGAGCACACCGCCGATCGCGTGTCGCAGCGCGGCGTTCTGCTCGGGATCCTCGCTGGCAAAGATGTTGTTGCCTTCTTTGTCGAGAATCGAAATGTGCACGTGCAGACCGTTACCTGCCTGGCCCGGATACGGCTTGGCCATGAAGGTGGTGTCCATCTCGTGGTCGTAGGCGATGTTCTTCACCAGACGCTTGAGTAGAACCGCGTAGTCGCACGCCTTTATAGGGTCAGCCACGTGATGCAGGTTGACTTCGAATTGCGCCGGGGCGCTTTCCTTGACGATGGCGTCAGCCGGGATGCCCTGCTCTTTCGCGCCTTCGAGGATGTCTTGCAGGCAGTCGACGTATTCGTCGAGGTCGTCGATCAGGTACACCTGGGTCGACATCGGACGCTTGCCGGATACCGGCGAACGTGGCGATTGCGGACGACCGTTCACGTTGTCCTGGTCGATCAGGTAGAACTCCAGTTCGAACGCGGCGCAGATGGTCAGGCCCATGTCGTCGAACTTGCGCACGACATTGGCCAGCACTTCACGCGGGTCGGCGAAGAATGGCTGGCCTTCGAGTTCGTGCATGGTCATCAGCAGTTGCGCAGTCGGGCGCTTCTGCCAGGGTTCGATGCTCAGGGTGCCCGGGATTGGGTAGCAGATCCGGTCGGAGTCGCCGATGTCCAGACCCAGGCCGGTGCTTTCCACCGTGGAGCCATTGATGTCCAGAGCAAACAGAGACGCCGGCAGGTTGATGCCTTTCTCGTAAACCTTATGAAGACTGGTGCGCTCGATGCGCTTGCCGCGCACCACACCGTTCATATCCGCAATCAGAAGGTCGACGTACAAAACCTCAGGATATTTCTTAAGGAATGCGTTTGCTTCGTTGAGTTGAACGGTACGCAGAGGGACCGACATGATGCACCTATTTTTTACTGTTAATTATTATGTTCACCGCCCTTTCACGAGCCCAGTCAATCCGAAAGGCAAAGTGAAGTCAATAGCGAACACTTGGCCTTTCAGCGTTTATTTTCGGGCCTCTCAGGGGGACGGGAGTGCCAGATATGCCCTCAAACACGCGTAAACCCTGAAGATCGGACGTGTGGCGTTTAGAATTTTTTACATGAGAGTTGTTAATTAAAATCAACAAGGCTAAGCTCCAGAAAAGCTCGTTCAAGTGTGAAACTTCGAGGTGATAAAAATGGCATTCAAGCCATTGATCGGCGTTACTGCATGCGTCAAACAGATTGGCCTGCACCCCTACCACATCAGCGGTGACAAGTACTTGCGTGCTGTCAGCGTTGCCGCGCTGGGGCTGCCTGTCGTTATTCCTTCCTTAGGCGACCTGACCGACATCGATGACCTGCTGCCGCAGCTCGACGGTCTGTTGCTGACCGGCTCGCCTTCGAACGTGGAACCCTTCCACTATCAAGGCCCCGACAGCGCCCCCGGCACGGATCATGATCCGGCACGGGATGCCACCACCCTTCCCCTGATCCGCGCCGCTATTGCAGCGGGCGTTCCGGTGCTCGGCATCTGCCGTGGCTTCCAGGAAATGAACGTGGCGTTCGGTGGCAGCCTGCATCAGAAGGTCCATGAACTGCCTGGTTTCCTTGATCATCGCGAGGCCGACCACCCGGACCTGGCCGTGCAATACGCACCCGCCCATGGGGTGAATGTGCAGCCGGGCGGTGTGTTCGAAGCGCTGGACCTGCCTGCGGTGTTCCAGGTCAACTCGATTCACAGCCAAGGCATCGACCGCCTCGCGCCCGGCCTGCGCGCCGAAGCCGTCGCGCCCGATGGCCTGATCGAGGCGATCTCCGTCGAGCACAGCAAGGCCTTTGCCCTCGGCGTGCAATGGCACCCGGAATGGCAGGTGCTGAACAACCCGCCTTATCTGAGTATTTTCCAGGCGTTCGGCGAAGCCTGCCGGCAACGGGCGGCACTGCGTCACTCGAGCTGACGACCTGATACCCACATTCAACGATTGACTGCCCAACGCGAGCGGGCAGGCGCTTGTGCGTGCCCCGCTCGCGAAAACAACACACTGCAATAACAACAAGTAGGACCAGGCAGCCAGGATGGCGGCGCCGAATAAACCCGGCCGGAATGCAATGCCGGTCAACCTGATACAGCCCCATGTGGGAGCGCGCTTGCTCACGAAGGCGGCGACACAGTCAATACAGATGTCGCCTGACACACCGCTTTCGCGAGCAAGCCCGCTCCCACAGGGTCCTGCGTTGGACTGACGGACATCATCTGATACGGGTTTGCAATCCACTATTAAGCCGGGCCGTGTTGGCCGGGCGACTGAAACCTGTTGGGAGTTTCACATGGCAAACGCCTCCAGCATCTACAGGAAGGCTCTTGAGGGTCACCAGGCACCGAAAAAGGTCTTGGTGAAAATCGATCGCGTCACCAAGAAGTTCGACGAAACCACCGCCGTGGACGATGTGTCCCTGGAAATCCATCAGGGTGAAATCTTCGCCCTGCTCGGTGGTTCCGGCTCCGGCAAATCGACCCTGCTGCGCATGCTCGCCGGTTTCGAGCGCCCGACCGAAGGCCGGATTCTGCTCGACGGTGTCGACATCACCGACATGCCGCCGTACGAACGACCGATCAACATGATGTTCCAGTCCTACGCGCTGTTCCCGCACATGACGGTGGCGCAGAACATCGCCTTCGGCCTCAAGCAGGACCGTTTGCCAGCGGCCGAAATCGAAGCCCGGGTGCAGGAGATGCTGCGTCTGGTGCACATGACCCAGTACGCCAGGCGCAAGCCGCACCAACTGTCCGGCGGCCAGCGTCAGCGCGTGGCCCTGGCCCGTTCCCTGGCCAAGCGTCCGAAGCTGCTGCTGCTCGACGAACCGATGGGCGCCCTGGACAAGAAGCTGCGCTCGCAAATGCAACTGGAGCTGGTGGAGATCATCGAGCGCGTCGGCGTGACCTGCGTGATGGTGACCCACGACCAGGAAGAGGCCATGACCATGGCCGAGCGCATCGCGATCATGCACCTGGGCTGGATCGCCCAGATTGGCAGCCCGGTGGACATTTATGAAGCACCGGTCAGCCGCATGGTCTGCGAATTCATCGGCAACGTGAACGCCTTCGACGGCACCGTGGTCGAGGACCTGGAAGGTCACGCGATCATCCACAGCCCGGATCTGGAGCAGAAGATCTACGTCGGTCACGGCGTCAGCACGTCGGTGCAGGACAAGTCGATCACCTACGCGATCCGCCCGGAAAAACTGCTGGTCAGCACCGTCAAGCCGGAGAACCGCTACAACTGGTCCAGCGGCAAGGTGCATGACATCGCCTACCTTGGCGGCCACTCGGTGTTCTACGTCGAGCTGCCTGGGGGCAAGATCGTCCAGTCGTTCATGGCCAACGCCGAACGCCGTGGAGCACGACCGACCTGGGACGATCAGGTCTACGTGTGGTGGGAAGACGACAGCGGCGTGGTACTGCGCGCATGAAAACCTTCAATCAGCAATTCCTGAGGTGGGTCCCCAGCGGGCGCAAGTTGGTCATCGGGATTCCGTTCATCTGGCTGTTCCTGTTCTTCATGCTGCCGTTCTTTCTGGTGATGAAGATCAGCTTCTCGGAAGCGGCCCTGGCCATTCCGCCCTACTCGGAGATCTACACCTTCGCCGAGCAGAAATTCCAGCTGTTGCTCAACATCGGCAACTACACCCTGCTGGGCCAGGATGAGCTGTACCTGTCCGCCTACCTGGGTTCGTTGAAGGTGGCGTTTTTCAGCACCGTGATGTGCCTGGTGATCGGTTTCCCGATGGCCTACGCCATCACCAAGGCCAGCAAGGAAGCGCAGAACGTGCTGATGCTGCTGATCATGATGCCGACCTGGACCGCGATCCTGATCCGCGTTTACGCGTGGATGGGCATCCTCAGCAACAACGGCCTGCTCAATGGGTTCCTGATGTGGACCGGGCTGACGTCGCAGCCGATCGAGATCCTCAACACCAACATCGCCGTCTACATCGGCGTGGTGTATGCGTATCTGCCGTTCATGGTGCTGCCGCTGTACGCCAACCTGGTCAAGCATGACCAGAGCCTGCTGGAAGCCGCATCGGACCTGGGTTCGAGCACCTTCAACAGCTTCTGGAAAATCACCGTGCCGCTGGCCAAGAACGGCATCATCGCCGGCTGCATGCTGGTGTTCATTCCGGTGGTCGGTGAGTTCGTGATTCCGGAACTGCTGGGCGGCCCGGAAACCCTGATGATCGGCCGTGTGTTGTGGCAAGAGTTCTTCAACAACCGCGACTGGCCGGTGGCGTCCGCCCTGGCGGTGGTGATGCTGTTGATCCTGATTGTGCCGATTCTGCTGTTCAACCGCAGCCAGGCCAAAGAGATGGAGGCACGGGGATGAAACGCTTCGGATTTTCAAAGTTCATGCTGATTTTCGGCCTGTCGTTTATCTACCTGCCGATGCTGATCCTGGTGATCTACTCGTTCAACGCCTCCAAGCTGGTGACGGTGTGGGGCGGCTGGTCGATCAAGTGGTACGCCGGTTTGCTCGACAACAGCCAGTTGATGGGTTCGGTGCTGCGCTCGCTGGAAATCGCCTGCTACACCGCCATCGCAGCAGTCGCACTAGGCACGTTAGCCGCGTTCGTCCTGACCCGCGTTACGCGCTTCAAGGGCCGCACGCTGTTCGGTGGCCTGGTCACCGCGCCGCTGGTGATGCCTGAAGTGATCACCGGTCTGTCGCTGTTGCTGCTGTTCGTGGCCATGGCGCAGTTGATCGGCTGGCCGATGGAGCGTGGCATCGTCACCATCTGGATCGCCCACACCACGTTTTGTGCCGCCTACGTGGCGGTGGTAGTGTCCGCCCGCCTTCGTGAACTGGACCTGTCCATCGAAGAAGCGGCCATGGACCTGGGTGCGAAGCCGTTCAAGGTGTTTTTCCTGATCACCATTCCGATGATCGCGCCGTCATTGGCAGCGGGCGGCATGATGTCGTTCGCCCTGTCGCTGGATGACCTGGTGTTGGCGAGTTTCGTCTCCGGCCCGGGTTCCACGACCCTGCCGATGGAAGTGTTCTCGGCGGTGCGCCTGGGCGTGAAGCCCGAGATCAACGCCGTGGCCAGCCTGATCCTGTTGGCCGTGTCCATCGTGACCTTCATGGTCTGGTACTTCAGCCGCCGCGCTGAAGCCAGCCGTAAGCGCGCGATCCAGGAAGCCATGGACCAGACCGCCAGCGAATCCTGGCAGCAACCTGAAAAGCAAATGGCAGGAGCGACGGCTTAGTGCCGCCCCCTGTAGGAGCGAGCTTGCTCCGGGCGGCGATCCGACGATGGACGTAAACGATGACGTGGGCTGTCTGAATTAACGCGGCGTCCTTGTGTTTTTCGCGAGCAAGCTCGCTCCTACAAAGGAGCGCTCTCGCCACAAATGTTTGCTATGTGTTTTTGAATAAAAAAGAAATGGAGTTGTACCGATGAAAATGTTTGGCAGGACTCTGCTGACACTGTCCTTATTGGGCGCAATCGCCACTGGCGCCCAGGCCAATGACAAGGTTCTGCGCGTCTATAACTGGTCGGATTACATTGGCCCGGATACCGTCAAGAAGTTCGAGGACGAGACCGGCATCCAGGTGACCTACGATGTCTTCGACAGCAACGAAACCCTTGAGGCGCGCCTGCTGGCAGGCAAATCCGGCTACGACATCGTCGTGCCGTCCAACAGCTTCCTGGCCAAGCAGATCAAGGCCGGCGTCTATCAGGAACTGGACAAGTCGAAGCTGTCGAACTGGAAAAACCTCAACCCGGTGCTGCTGAAAAACGCCTCCGCCAGTGATCCCGATAACGCCCACGCCATCCCGTACATGTGGGGCTCGATCGGCATCGGCTTCAACCCGCAGAAGGTCAAGGAAGTGCTCGGCGCCAACGCCCCGACCAACTCCTGGGACCTGCTGTTCAAACCGGAAAACGCCGAGAAGCTCAAAGCTTGCGGCATCAGTTTCCTCGATTCGCCGACTGAAATGATCCCGACCGCCCTGCACTACCTGGGCTACCCGGTGAACGATCAGGACAAACAGCACATCGCCCAAGCCCAGGCGCTGTTCATGAAGATTCGCCCGAACGTGGCGTACTTCCATTCCTCGAAATACATCTCGGACCTGGCCAACGGCAACATCTGCGTGGCCGTCGGTTACTCCGGTGACGTGCTGCAGGCCAAGGCCCGCGCCCAGGAAGCCGGGGACAAGGTGAAGATCGACTACAGCATCCCGAAAGAAGGCGCCGCCAGTTTCTACGACATGCTCGCCATGCCGCGTGATGCCGCCAACGTCGAGAACGCGTACCTGTTCATGAACTTCCTGATGCGCCCCGACGTGATTGCCGACATCACCAACAACATCGGCTACAGCAACGCGAACGCTGCGGCCACGCCACTGGTCGATGAAGCGATCCGCAACGATCCGGGCTCCTACCCGCCGGAAGCGGTGATGGCCACGCTCTATGCCGTGCCGGACCAGCCGATTGCCGTCCAGCGGGTCATGACCCGTGGCTGGACCAAGGTGAAGTTGGGCCAATAATCCAGAACCCCACCTACCCAATGTGGGAGCGGGCTTGCTCGCGAAGAGGCCATCAGCTTCCACATCAATGCTGGCTGGCACACCGCTTTCGCGAGCAAGCCCGCTCCCACAGTTGATCGGTGGGGGTTCAACACTTTCCGTTCACGCAGCGCCTTACCACCGCTGCCTCTCCTGCAAGTAGAACGGCCTCACCTGGCTTCCTCGGTTCAGGTGAATTTTGGCGCCCTCGGGCGCCTTTTTTACTGGGGATCAATCAAAGGCCATTCGGCCAGCGCCCGATAGCGTCCCTTGTGGGATTCGAACAGGGTGAACCGATCAGCCCGCAAGAAGAATTCCGGCACCGTTGCAGACTCCGGCACCGGCGCCCGATAGTCCCGCGCCAGGGTCAGGTGCGGACGGTATTCCCTTGGGGCCTGCTCCAGGCCGAACGGCAACATCGCCTGTTCCAGGGCATACACCAGGCGCAGCAATGCCGGGGGTGCCTGCTGCGGCGCGAGCACCAGCGCCCCTGCCCGGCGCCACACATCCAGCCGGTCCAGCACCACCGTCAGGCGCTCGCCCGGTGTGCGGATCGACGCCGCAGCGGTGCAGATCTCGGCAATCTGCGCCACGCCCACCGCCCCCAGGAACTTCAGCGTCAGGTGAAAGTTTTCCGCCGGCACCGGCCGTCCGTTGCGCAGTTGCAGCGCACTGCGCCACTGCGCTATCTCCCGGCGCTGGGTCGGGGCGCAGTTCAGCGCAAAGAACAGACGCTTGAACGGCTCGCGGGATTCGTCGTTCATGCCGGGCACCTCCTGGGAAGACTGCTTGAGTGTACTCAACACCCGCTTGCCGACCAGCGTATTTGTGGCGCCGAGGGGCATGCAGGTTATAGTTTCAGCATCCCGAAAAACCGGAGGGGGCCATGCGACAGATCATCAGCAAGGAACCATGGTGGGCCAGACCGCCCGAGCCCGGCCAGGATGAGCTCAAGCTGGAATGGGGCTGGCTGGTGCATTACAGCGAAGGTGAACCGCGCTTCGAGTTCATCCGCGAGCGGCCGACGGACGACGAAATCCGCCAGCGCAAGAGTTGCAGGATCACCCCGACGCCGGAGTGATCCCGCGTGCGGCGTCAGACCTTGAGGAGTACTTCGAACCCGCCGTAGACCATGCGCTGGCCGTCGAAGGGCATCGGATTGACGTCCGGCTTCATGCGCGGGTCCTGCATCATCCTGTCCATCCCGGCATTGCGGGTGGCCTTGTCCGGCCAGACGATCCAGCCAAAGGCCACGGTTTCGCCTTCCTTGAGCTTCACCGACATTGGAAACGAGGTGACCTTGCCTTCCGGGACATCCTCGCCCCAGCATTCGACCACGCTCAAGGCACCGTTTTCCTTGAAGATCGAGGCGGCGATTTCGGCGTGCTTGATGTATTGCCCGCGGTTGGCGGAGGGTACGGCAGCGATAAAACCATCGACGTAAGACATGAGTATTTCTCCTTGGGTCATGGGGTGTTCTGCTGGGTAGTCGATTGCGCTGGCGTCCAATCGACAGTCCCGGCGCTCAAACCGACCGGCGGTGCAGTGCGCTCCGCCAAGCTGCCTTCGATCTGCCCCGCCATGTACAGCGTGCCGGCCATGACGCCGCTGGTCGGGTTCTGCACCAGTTTGAGCCAAGCCTTGTCGAAGGTATTACCCAGGCTGCTGCGGATCAGCGCCTCGCTGTCGGGCCGGTCATTGGCCTGAATCAGTGCGCGAATGCCCGCCACCCCGACCGTGATCAAGCCACCGGCGAGTCTCCCGGCTGCCGCGGCCACGGCGCTGGCGGCCCCGCGCGGGGCCATCTCGGCTTCCATCCGCCGGCTGGCGCGCCTGGCCACCGGCGCCATCGCGGTGTCGGTCGAGCCTACACCCCTGTCGCCGCCGGCCTTGTGGATTTTGTCGATCAGCGCGGCGAAGGCCGGCAAGGTGTTCAGCGATTCGGTGTGCACGATCTGGTACAACGAGGCGTCCCGCGCCGGCGGCGGCCCGAGGGCGATGGCCGGGATTTTCTGGATGCGCCCGTTGAGCTGGGCCATCGGCACGCCGTGGCGGGTGGAGATCTTCTGTAGATCTTCCTTGAGGATGTCGACGTAGAACGCCGCTGCCAGGCCGAGAATCGCATCGGGATCGATTTCCACCGCTACCGGGGCCAGGACCTTCTCCTGATAGGCTTCGAGCAGATATGCCGCCAGACGTTTTTCCGATGCGTCCTGCTCGCCCTTGGCGCTGAGGGTGTACCAGCTGACCTTCATCGACAGCCATTCCTGGGTCCAGTAACTGCTGAACCACGGAATGAAATTCTGTTCGGTCAATTCATAGACCCGTGTGCGCCAGTAATCCATGGCGCCGCGGGCGTAGATTCGGGTCTGCTCGGTGGCCGACTGCGACGCGGCGACAATCTCCCGGTCCACTTGTTGCCAGGTGCTCTCTGAAACGATGACCGGCGCCACTTCCACCGGCGCACGCGGCGGTGTGGCGCACCCTGCCAACACCACCAGTACGGCAATGATCAGCGAACGCAGGCTCAAGATCGCGACTTCCTGCAGTGTGCATCGGGCGGAATGCCCGACACTCGAAACCCATGATTCAAGTATAGGTGGCGGCGCCCTTGAGGCCGCCTTCGCGAGCAAGCCCGCTCCCACAGTGAATCGGTTTGTGGGAGCGAGCCTGCTCGCGATGGGGCCAGAGCAGACAACGCAAACTGCACCATCACTTGCGTCGATATTCACCATCGCCGCGATTGCCTTCCGCTTGAACGCCGTCAGCGTAGGATCGATCCCAAGCCAACACGAAACCCCGAATCGGAGGGGAACATCATGCTGATCCATCTGCTGACCTGCCTGGCCCTGACGGCGTTCACATTGAGTGTGTTTGCCTGGTACGTCCTGAGCGAGGAGCAAACATCATGATTCACACCGTCACCCTCGCCGTGGGTTTTCCGGTGTTCGGCAACAATTTCTACGCGCAGGAATTCGAGTCACGTAAAGAGTTGACTCTGATGTTCGACAAAAATTTCGAGGCGTTGCTGATCCCGGCAGCCGATCATCACTTCAGCAACGAAGTGGTCGGGCTCAATGATCAGTTCCGGTTTTTGAATGACGTGCTGGTAGAGCATTTGCTGGATGTCGAACTGGCAAAAGGCTCGGCCCGTTCGTTCGGATTCTGACACCGACCGCCGGTCGCCCGGGCACGGGCGGCAACCGCTCACAACGTTCGCTGGCTATTGCCAATCCCCTTGGCAATATCAATCCCCCAATCCATCGCCGCCTCCATGTCCAGCATGTGCGGCCGTGGGTCGTGGTTTTCATCGATGACGGTGCCGTCCGGCCGATAGATGCCGATGAACATGCCCAACGAACCGTCTTTCAATATCTCGGCTGTGACTTTGATGCTGCATCCGTTCGATAGCGTTTCCTTGTGCTCCATATGGCGCTCGGTCATGACTGCATTGCTCCCCTGACTGAATTAAAACCCTACTGGCCATGCTAGCTCAGCCCTCGCAAATGCGCCGATTGGCAGGACCGGAGGCCAGCCCTGACAGCGGCGCAATGCCACCTATACTGAAAGCCACCTCCCCCCAGGGGATCTGCACGTCCAACAATAAAATGCAGAGGTGGAACATGGTCTGGCAACAAGTCTACGATCCGTTCGGTAACCCGGTGCTTTCAACGCTCATGGCGGCTGTGCCGGTGGTGGTGATGCTGGCGTCCCTGGCGTTTTTCCATATCAAGGCGCACCTGGCGGCGTTGCTCGCCCTGGTCTCGGCCTTGCTGATCGCGATCTTCGCCTTCGGCATGCCAGCGGGCATGGCAGGTTCGGCGGCGCTGTTCGGTGCGGCCAACGGCCTGCTGCCGATTGGCTGGATCGTGTTGAACATCATCTTCCTGCACCGCCTGACTACCGAGAACGGCTCGTTCAAGGTGTTGCAAGACTCCCTGGCGCGCATCACCGATGACCGGCGCCTGCAATTGCTGCTGATCGCCTTCTGCTTCGGGGCGTTTTTCGAAGGCGCGGCCGGTTTCGGTACACCGGTGGCGGTGACCGGGGCGATCCTGATCGGGCTGGGGTTTTCGCCGCTCGCCGCTTCAGGGCTGGCGCTGATCGCCAACACCGCCCCCGTGGCGTTCGGCGCCCTCGGCACGCCGATCATCACCCTGGCCAAGGTCACCGGGCTGGATGAAATGGAACTGTCGATGATGGTCGGCCGGCAGTTGCCCTTCTTCTCGGTGCTGGTGCCGTTCTGGCTGATCTGGGCCTTTGCCGGCTGGCGCAAGATGGTGGAAATCTGGCCGGCGATCCTGGTGGCCGGGGTCAGCTTTGCCGTGCCGCAGTTCCTGGTATCCAACTATCACGGGCCGATGCTGGTGGATGTGATCGCCGCGCTGATTTCCATGGCCTGCCTGACCGGTTTCCTCAAGGTGTGGAAACCGGCCACCGTACACACTTCCGCCGCCCTGTCCGGCCGCGACGACAACTCGAAGATCGACGCCGAGCACGACGAAAAGCCTGTACCCACTGCAACCTTTGCCAATGAGGCAAAACCGGCAGTGATGCGGGCGTGGATGCCGTGGCTCATCCTCACGGTCTTCGTGTTCATCTGGGGCACCCAGGGCTTCAAGAACACCTTCGACACCCGCCCTGCCATCGACCCGCAAACCAGTGCCGCCAAGCTCGATCCGCAGGGCAAACCGATGCGCGAGGCGAACCCGCTGTTTGCGCCAGTCGTGACCTTCACCACCCTGCATTTGCAGGTCGAGAAAGTCCCGCCCGTGGTGGCCGCACCGAAGACCGAAGAAGCGGTGTACAAGTTCACCTGGTTCACCGCCACTGGCAGCGGCATTCTGCTGGCGGCGATTGTCGGCGGCTTGCTGATGGGGTATTCGATCCCGCAACTGATTCACCAGTACCTGCACACGTTGTGGGTGGTGCGTTATTCGCTGATCACCATTGCGGCGATGCTCGCGCTGGGCTTCCTCACGCGCTACTCGGGCCTGGACGCGACCATGGGCCTGGCCTTCGCCGCGACGGGCATTTTCTACCCGATGTTCGGCACCCTGCTCGGCTGGCTCGGCGTGGCGCTGACCGGCTCGGACACGGCGTCCAACGTGCTGTTCGGCGGCTTGCAACGGGTGACGTCCGAGCAGTTGGGCATCAGCCCGGTGTTGATGGCCGCCGCCAACAGCTCCGGCGGGGTCATGGGCAAGATGGTCGACGCCCAGTCGATCGTGGTCGCCTCCACCGCCACCCGCTGGTACGGCCATGAAGGGGAAATCCTGCGCTACGTGTTCTTCCACTCGATAGTGCTGGCGATCCTGGTCGGTGGCCTGGTGACGCTGCAGGCCTACGTCGCGCCGTTCAGCCATATGGTGGTGGGCGGGCATTAAATCGACCCCTTGTGGGAGCGGGCTTGCTCGCGAAGGCGGTGTGTCAGGCGACAGTTGTGTTGAATGTGTCGCCGCCTTCGCGAGCAAGCCCGCTCCCACATGGTCCGTCGTGCAGACAAACATCCCAATGGACAGTCGGCTGTATCAGGCCAATGATGAAGGTCAGTGGCCTCCAGCGGGAGTCATGAACCGATGAACATTCTCTACGATGAACGCGTTGACGGCGCCTTGCCGGACGTCGACAAACAGGCGCTGTTGCAGGCCCTGCAAACCCGCTTGCCGAATCTGGAAGTCCTGCATCATCGGGAGGAACTCAAGCCCTACGAATGCGACGGATTGTCGGCCTATCGCACCACGCCGATGCTGGTGGTGCTGCCCCGATACATCGACGAAGTCCAGGGGGTGCTGCGGGTCTGCCATGAACTGCACGTCCCCGTCGTGGCCCGTGGCGCCGGCACCGGGTTGTCCGGCGGTGCGCTGCCCCTGGAGAAAGGCGTGCTGCTGGTGATGGCGCGCTTCAACAACATCCTGCACATCGACCCTGCCGCCCGTACTGCGCGGGTTCAGCCCGGTGTACGCAATCTGGCGATCTCCCAGGCGGCGGCACCCTTCGGCCTGTATTACGCGCCGGACCCATCCTCGCAAATCGCCTGCTCCATCGGCGGCAACGTCGCGGAAAATGCCGGGGGCGTGCACTGCCTGAAGTACGGCCTGACCGTGCACAACGTGCTCAAGGTCGACATCCTCACCGTCGATGGCGAGCACCTCAGCCTGGGCTCCAACGCCCTTGACGCCCCCGGTTTCGACTTATTGGCGCTGTTCACCGGGTCCGAAGGCCTGCTCGGGGTGATCACCGAGGTCACGGTCAAGCTGCTGCCCAAGCCGCAGACCGCCAAAGTGCTGCTGGCGGCGTTCGATTCCGTGGAAAAAGCCGGGCGCGCCGTCGGCGACATCATTGCCGCCGGCATCATCCCCGGCGGCCTGGAAATGATGGACAACCTGGCGATCCGCGCCGCCGAGGACTTCATCCACGCCGGTTATCCGGTGGATGCCCAGGCCATTCTGCTGTGCGAGCTCGACGGCGTTGAAGCCGATGTCTCAGATGACTGCGAGCGGGTGCGCCAGGTGCTGCAACAGGCCGGCGCCATCGAGTTACGCCAGGCCAGGGACGAAGCCGAGCGCGTGCGTTTCTGGGCCGGGCGCAAGAATGCGTTCCCGGCGGTGGGCCGCCTGTCGCCGGACTACTACTGCATGGACGGCACCATTCCCCGCCGCGAACTGCCCGGCGTGCTGAAGGCCATCGCCGAGCTCTCGAACGAATACGGCCTGCGGGTGGCCAACGTGTTCCATGCCGGCGACGGCAACATGCATCCGCTGATCCTGTTCGATGCCAATCAACCCGGTGAACTTGACCGAGCCGAAGCCCTGGGCGGCAGGATCCTGGAGTTGTGCGTGAAAGTCGGCGGCAGCATCACCGGTGAACACGGCGTGGGCCGCGAGAAGATCAATCAGATGTGCGCGCAGTTCAACAGCGATGAGTTGACCCTGTTCCATGCCGTCAAGGCCGCCTTCGACCCCGGTGGCCTGCTAAACCCCGGCAAGAACATTCCGACCCTGCACCGCTGCGCCGAATTCGGTGCCATGCACATACATGGCGGTCAATTGCCCTTCCCTGAGCTGGAGCGTTTCTGATGCGCAGCCCTGAAGATTTCGATGACAGCCAGTCACTGCTGGAACAGGTCAATCAGGCGCTGGAAAACGCCACGCCGTTGCGCATCCAGGGTTCCAACAGCAAAGCTTTTCTAGGCCGTACCACGGCCGGGGAAATTCTCGATACCCGCTCGCACCGGGGCATCGTCAGTTACGACCCGACTGAACTTGTAATCACCGCCCGTTGCGGCACGCCGTTGTCGCAGCTGGCGCAGGTGCTGGATGCCGCGCAACAGATGCTGCCCTGCGAACCACCCTCCTTCGGCGACGGCGCCACCGTCGGCGGCATGATCGCCTGCGGGTTGTCCGGGCCACGGCGCCCGTGGGTCGGTTCGGTGCGGGACTTCATACTTGGCACGCGGGTGATCACAGGGCACGGCAAACTGTTGCGCTTCGGTGGCGAGGTGATGAAAAACGTCGCCGGCTACGACCTGTCGCGCCTGATGGCCGGCAGTTACGGCAGCCTCGGGCTGATCGCCGAAGTTTCCCTCAAAGTGCTGCCAAAACCCCGGCAAGCCTTAAGCATCAGCCTGGAAATGGACGCCGAACGGGCCTTGTTGCGCCTGGCGGAATGGGGCCAGCAGCCGTTGCCGATCAGCGCGGCCTGTCACGACGGTTCACGCCTGCACCTGCGGCTGGAGGGCGGTGAGGGATCGGTGGCGGCGGCCCATGAGCGCCTCGGGGGCGAGCGGCTGGAGGCTTGCTGGTGGGACGATCTCAACGAACAGCGCTTGAGTTTCTTCGATCAAGACCAACCGCTTTGGCGCCTGTCACTGCCACACAACACACCGCTCCTGGCGCTGCCGGGGCGCCAGTTGATCGACTGGGGGGGCGCCCAGCGCTGGCTGAAATCCGATGCCGATGCAGCGTACATCCGCCAGGTCGTCGACGAGGTCGGCGGCCATGTCACTTGCTTCAGCCACGGCCTGACCGACAGCCCGTTCCATCCGCTGCCCCCGGCCTTGATGCGTTATCACCGCAACCTGAAACAACAACTCGATCCACGGGGCATCTTCAACCCCGGACGCCTGTACGCGGAGCTTTGAACCATGCAGACGACCTTGAGTGAAAGCGCCAGTCAACTGCCCCGCGCCGCAGAAGCCGAAAGCATCCTGCGCACCTGCGTGCACTGCGGCTTCTGCAATGCCACGTGCCCGACCTATCAATTGCTCGGCGATGAACTGGACGGACCGCGGGGCCGCATCTACCTGATCAAGCAAGTGCTGGAAGGCAACGACGTCACGCAAAAGACCCAACAGCACCTGGATCGCTGCCTGTCGTGCCGCAACTGCGAAACCACCTGCCCGTCGGGCGTCGATTACCACAACCTGCTGGACATCGGGCGGGCGGTGGTCGATGCGGCGGTGCCGCGCCCGCTCGGTCAGCGCCTGTTGCGTGAGGGGTTGCGGCAGACCTTGCCCCATCCAGAGCTGTTCAAGAGCCTGGTCAATAGCGGTCAGGTGTTCCGCGCGCTGCTGCCCGGCACCCTGCAAAGCAAATTGCCGCGCAATGTCTACCCAGCCAAGCCGCGACCCACGACCCTGCGTGAGCGTCAGGTGCTGATGCTCGAAGGTTGCGTGCAGCCCAGCCTGTCGCCCAACACCAATGCCGCGGCGGCGCGGGTGCTGGACCGGTTGGGGATCAGCGTCATCGCGAGCCGCGAAGCCGGTTGCTGCGGCGCCGTGGACTACCACCTGGACGCCCAGGCCGCCGGTCTCGATCGCGCCCGGCGCAACATCGACGCGTGGTGGCCGGGCATCGAAAAAGGTGCCGAAGCGATTGTGCAGACGGCCAGCGGTTGCGGCGCCTTCATCAAGGATTACGGCCATCTGCTCGCCAGTGACCCGGCCTATGCCGACAAGGCGAAAAAGGTCAGTGCGCTGGCCCGGGACCTGGTGGAGGTGTTGCGCGACGAGCCGCTGGAAAAGCTCGGCATCCACGCCTCGCAACGCCTGGCCTTCCATTGCCCCTGCACCTTGCAGCACGGGCAGAAACTCGGCGGTGCCGTGGAAGCGCTGCTGACCGGACTCGGTTTCAACCTGACCTCCGTTCCCGACGGACACCTGTGCTGCGGTTCGGCGGGCACCTATTCGCTGACCCAGCCCGAACTGTCGCGGCAACTGCGCGACAACAAGCTCAACGCCCTGGAAAGCGGCCATCCCGAGGTCATTGTCACGGCCAACATCGGCTGCCAGTCGCACCTCGACGGCGCGGGGCGAACTCCGGTGCGGCACTGGATCGAACTGGTCGAAGCCGCCCTGCCTTAACCGAACCCTGGAGATGCCCATGAACAGCAAAGCCGTTCTGAGTCTGAACGAAATCGGCCAGATCCTCGCCGCCGCCCACGCCGAGGCACAGGCCAATCAATGGGCCGTGACCATCGTGATCGTCGATGACGGCGGCCACCCGCTGGCCCTGGAACGCCTCGACGGCTGTGCGCCCGCCAGCGCCTATATCGCCACCGAAAAGGCACGCACCTCCGCCCTCGGGCGGCGCGAATCGAAAAGCTATGAAGACATGGTCAACGCCGGGCGCTACGCTTTCCTTTCAGCCCCCTTGCTGACTTCGCTTGAGGGTGGTGTACCGATTGTCTTCGATGGCCAGGTGATTGGTGCCATCGGCGTGTCGGGCGTCAAGCCCGAACAGGATGCGCAAGTGGCCAAGGCCGGGGCGCAGAGCCTGAAATGAACAGAATGCATACCAAACATCCACCATAGATCCCTGTGGGAGCGAGCTTGCTCGCGATGGCGGCAGACCAATCGACATCTATTTTGAATGACACTCCGCCTTCGCGAGCAAGCCCGCTCCCACAGGGTCCGTGTTCAACCTTCTATGAGGAGTTGCAGCAATGACCCGTCTAACTGCCAAAGACTTCGCCCCTGAACTGCTGGAGCTGTACGACTACTACGCCCACGGCAAGATCAACCGCCGAGAGTTTCTCGACCGCGCGGCGTTGTTTACCTTCGGCGGTTTGACCGCTGGAGCCCTGCTCGCCGCGCTAAGCCCCAACTATGCGCTGGCCGAGCAGGTCGAGTTCACCGATCCGGACATCATTGCCGAATACATCACCTACCCCTCGCCCAAGGGCCACGGCCAGGTTCGCGGTTATCTGGTGCGTCCGGCCAAGGCCACCGGCAAGGTGCCGGCGGTGGTGGTCGTGCACGAAAATCGTGGGCTCAACCCGTACATCGAAGACGTGGCCCGGCGTCTGGCCAAGGCCGGTTTCATCGCCCTGGCCCCGGATGGCCTGAGTTCGGTCGGCGGTTATCCCGGCAATGACGACAAGGGCCGCGAGCTTCAGGCCAAGGTCGACCCGGAAAAGCTCATGAACGACTTTTTCGCCGCCGTAGAGTGGATGATGAAACACCCTGCCGCCACTGGAAAAGTCGGCATCACCGGGTTCTGCTACGGCGGTGGCGTGACCAACGCCGCCGCCGTGGCCTATCCGGAACTGGGGGCCGCCGTGTCGTTCTATGGCCGTCAGCCAACGGCCGAGGAAGTGCCCCGGATCAAGGCACCGGTGATGCTGCACTTCGGCGAACTGGACACGCGGATCAACGAAGGCTGGCCGGCGTATGAGAAAGCGTTGAAGGCCGGGGGCAAGACCTATGAGGCCTATATCTACCCTGGCTGTAATCATGGTTTTCACAATGATTCGACGCCGCGTTATGACGAGGCGGCGGCCAAGCTGGCGTGGGAACGGACGTTGGAGTGGTTTCGCAAGTATCTGGTTTGACCAGAGGTTGAGGGCAGCAGGACTGGCCTCTTCGCGAGCAAGCCCGCTCCCACATTGGTTCTCTGTCGTACACAGATTTTGTGTTCACTGGAGATCCCCCTGTGGGAGCGGGCTTGCTCGCGAAGGCGATCTTAAGGCCGCAGCAGTTATTTCGGCTGAGCCACCGTCCGCAGATACGGCTTCAGGGTCGTGAAGCCATCCGGGTATTTCTTCTTCGCGTCTTCGTCAGACACCGACGTCGGGATGATCACGTCTTCACCCGGCTGCCAGTTAACCGGCGTGGCAACGGTGTGCTTGGCATTGAGTTGCAGGGAATCGAGCAGGCGCAGCACTTCATCGAAATTGCGCCCGGCGCTCATCGGGTAGATCAGCATGGCCTTGACCTTCTTGTCCGGGCCGACGATGAACACCGAACGCACCGTGGCGTTGTCCACTGCCGTGCGTGCGCCGCCGCTGGCATTGGGGTGGATCATGTCGTAGAGCTTGGCCACCACCAGGTTTTCGTCGCCGATCAGCGGATAGTTGACCGCCGTGCCCTGGGTCTCGGCGATGTCGCCGACCCAGCGGTTATGGTCGCTGACCGGGTCGACGCTGAGGCCGATGACCTTGGTGTTGCGCTTGTCGAATTCCGGCTTGAGTTTGGCCAGGTAACCCAGTTCGGTGGTGCACACCGGGGTGAAATCCTTGGGATGGGAAAACAGGATGGCCCAGCCATCGCCGATCCATTGGTGAAAGTTGAGGGTGCCTTCGGTGGTGTCGGCGGTGAAATCCGGTGCTTCGTCGCCAATGCGGATAGCCATGTTCGATCTCCTTGCAGTGATGGACAGGGACGCCGTCAGGGCAACGAATGCGCTTCAAACGGCATGGACGCGAGACAGTATAGGAGAGGTTCGACGACTCGCCGCAACGCTTGGAACAAGTCGCTAGCCCACCAGCGCAATCAGTTGCTGACGCTGGGCATCGGTCAGCATCGGGCCGAAACCGGCCCGGGCATTTTCCGCCATGTAGCGCGGGTTGCCGGTGCCGGGAATCACGCAGGTCACCGCCGAATGCGACAGCAGGAACTTCAGCGCCAGTTGCGGCCAGCTCTTGACCCCGACTTGCGCCGCCCAGCCTGGCAGCGGTTTATCTTTCAGTTTGGCCAGCAAGCCGCCACCGCCAAACGGCCGGTTGCAGATCACCGCCACGCCTCGCTCGCGACACAACGGCAGCAGGCGTTTCTCTGCGCCGCGATCATCCATGGCGTAGTTGATCTGCAAGAAATCCAGCGGCTCGGCCTTGAGTACCGCTTCCACTTCTTCATAGGCCGACGCCGTGTAATGGGTGATGCCAATGTAGCGGATGCGCCCGGCTTCCTTCCAGTGACGCAGGGTCGGCAGGTGCGTCTGCCAGTCCAGCAGGTTGTGGATCTGCATCAGGTCGATCCGGTCGGTCTGCAACAGGGCGAAGGATTGTTCCATCTGCGCGATGCCTTCTTCGCGGCCCCGGGTCCACACCTTGGTGGCCAGGAAGGCCGGCGAGCGCGGCTCATGGATCGACAGCAGTTCGCCGATGACCTGTTCGGCGCGACCGTACATCGGCGAGCTGTCGATCAGCTTGCCACCCTTGTCGAACAAGGCATCCAGCACCGCGGGCAAGTCTTTGTAAGCCGGTTGCGAAGGCTCGACATCGAATCCGCGGTAAGTGCCCAACCCTACGATCGGCAAGGACTCGTTGCTGGAAGGAATGGCACGGGTCTGCATGGTCTTGCCTCCTGTTCCCGTCGACGGCGCGGGTTGTGCACCCACCGGACCGAACGTGAAGACCGCCGAAGCACCGGCAGCCAGCGTGAGTACTTTTCTACGGGTGTAACCCTCAGGATGGCTCATAAAACGTTTCTCACCAGTCGCCGGGGTCCGGGCTGTTGCGCCGACAACCCGGATACCCCGCGCCAAGGGGCGATTGACTACACTCAAGAAGCCTTGCGCTAGCCACTTGCAAACCCCGAGCCGTCAATGCCGCCCACTAACGTTAGCCGAATGTCGCGTACCCTGGTGTTACTCGTCGTCGTCATCGCTGCGTCGTACCTGGCGTTGTGCGTGGCGCTGTTCGTGTTCCAGCGGGCGCTGATTTATTACCCGCAACCGCGCGCCATCGGTACCGTCGGGACGCTGCTCACCCTGCCGGTCGCCGACGCGCAGGTGCTGGTGTCCATCCGACCGCACGAAGGTCCCAACGCACTGATTTATTTTGGCGGCAATGCCGAAGACGTCTCGCGCAACCTGCCCGAGTTCTCCCAAGCGTTCCCGGACTACGCGCTGTACCTGCTGCATTACCGTGGTTATGGCGGCAGTTCCGGCTCGCCTTCCGAAGAGGCCATTGCCCGCGATGCCATCACCTTGTTCGACCAGGTGTATGCCAGCCATCCGCATGTGGCGCTGGTCGGCCGCAGCCTGGGTTCCGGGGTGGCCGTGCGCCTGGCCAGCGAGCGCCCGGCCGCACGACTTGTGCTGATCACGCCCTATAACAGCCTCGAAGGGCTCGCCGCCCGTCAGTTCCGCTGGTTTCCGGTGCGCTGGTTGTTGAAGGACAAATACCCGTCCTGGCAGTACGCCGCCCGCATCACGGTGCCGACACTGTTGATCGCGGCCGAGCATGACGAGGTGATTCCGCGCCCGAGCACCGAACGTTTGTACACACACTTCGCCAAAGGCGTGGCGTCACTGCGGGTAATACCGGGGACGGGGCATAACTCGATCGGCGAAAGCCCTGAATACCTCAAGGCGTTGGAGGGTGGGTTGTAGCAAGCAAAGTAGAACGTGGCGACCATTGGTCCGAGATTATGTCTCCTTCCAATAAAAACATATTTTTATGCCTATATTGATATTGTCGAACGTTCCCACTCTCAGAGGGTGCCGTCATGAATATCAAAACCCTGGCTTTGCTCCTGCTGGCTTTGTGTGCGCAACCGGCCTGGAGCCAGACGCCTGCCGCCTCACCCGCCGCTGCCGACAGCCCCGCGTTGACCACGCGCCTGGCCGAGCGTGACCTTTGGGTCGAACACATTTTCTGGATCAGAAACTACGCGCTGGCCAATCAATCCGCCGACAAAAAGCAAGCCAAAGTCGCGGCGGACCAGGTGGTCGACAACGCCACCAAAATCGCCAACAGCATCGCCCCGCTCTACGGCCAACCGGCGGCGGATCAACTGCTCAAGCTGCTTGCCGGTCACTGGGGCGCGGTGAAACACTACAGTGATGCCACTGTGGCCAAGGACGCCAAGGGCAAACAGGCCGCCGTCACCGAGTTGACCAGCAATGCCAAGGCGATTGCGGCTTTCCTGGCCACCGCCAATCCCAATCTGCCTGAAGCCACACTGGTCAACATGTTGTCAGCCCATGGCGGTCACCACGTCGCCCAGATCGATGAGTTTGCCGCGCACGATTACGCCGGCGAAGCCCGCACCTGGGCGATGATGCGCACGCACATCCAGGCCCTTGCCGACGCGCTGACCGGCGCGCTGGTCAAGCAATTCCCGGACAAGTTCTGATATCGCGCGAGGGCACACCATGCTGGAAGGACTGGGCCGAACACAGCAGGACCTGCTCAATGCGCTGCTGCACCATGGGGGCGGCATGAGCATTGACGAGTTGGCTGAGCACTTGGCCGTCACGCGCACGGCGATCCGTCAACACCTGGCGGCGCTGGAGCGTGACGGTCTGGTGCTGCGCGGCGACACCCGTCCGACGGGTCGTCGTCCGGAGCAGTTGTATCGGCTCACCGACCACGCGCGGGAGCAGTTCCCTCGCCACTATCAGCTACTGGCCAGCGTATTGATTGATGAAGTGGCTGGCATCATCGGTCCTGAAGCCATGGCCTCGCTGATGCGCAGCATGGGTCGCAAGCTGGCTTCAGACCTGGAACAACAGGTCGTGGATGAAGCCCGGATCGTGCGGCACATGAACCAGACAGGCTACGAAGCCGAGGTGTTTTTTCGCTCAGGCGGTACCCCGGAAATCGTCGCGCATAACTGCGTGTTCCATCGCCTGGCCGCCGAGCACCCGGTGGTCTGCGAACTGGACCTGGCCTTGATCGGCGCGTTGGGCGGCGGCGAAGTCGAGCACAGTGAGTGCATGGTGCGCGGCGGGCATGTCTGTCGCTTCAGGCTGCGACCGAGTGAAACCCCGGACGTCGCGACTGACGCTGCTCCAGCCGATACCGATCAGCCAGCCTAGCGCTTGCGTGACAGCCTTTGCTGCCAGTTTCCGGCGTTGTCCCGCTGGCAGGCTTCTTCAGAGTCGAACAACACATGGGCCGCCACCGGGCCGAGCTGAACCTGCGCCTCACCCAGGGCCATGGCGGTGAATTCGACCATGCGTTCGCCCTGCCCCTTGGCCAGCGCCTGCTCCCTGTTGGCCTGAGTATCAAAGACCCAAACCACCTTTAGGCTGGCCGGAAACCGGGCGTAGTCGGCGACATGGGTCAACCACTGAAACCCGACGATTTCCGCTTTGGCCGTCTCGCACGCCTCGGTCAGGGTGGCGACCAGACGCCGTTCGATATGCGCCTGATCGCGTTTGCTCAAACCCATGGATTGATCCTTGTCTGGGGCGAAAAAGTCCCATCATACAGACCCGATGCCCCCCCTCCTTCGTCGGGCTCATGGCTACGCCCGCAAATAGACGGTTGTCCGCCGTGAACCTTGTTTCAAGGCACCAGTCATAGCCCAGCGCTTTTCCCCACTTTCTTCGTTGTCATCTCATCAGAGTTGTCCGTCCATGCGCCAAACTGTCGTTGCCTTGCGCTTTTCTTCACTGTGCCTGTTTTCCCTGCTCCCGGTTTTTGCCAGCCCCGCCCACGCCGATGGGCAACGGCAACTGGTAGACGCCATCAACGACTATCGCGCCCATCCACAACGCTGCGACCGGCGGCCGACACAACGCTTATCCCCCCTGACGCTCAAGTCGAACCTGGCCCTGCCCGTTGGCTATGGCGGTGGATTGCGGGACCGGTTAAAGGCTTCCGGCTATCAAGCAACCATGGTGCGGTCGATCCGCGTGGTGGGTGCACGGGACGCCGAAGAAGCCTTCGATATGTTCCAGGACGAGCACTGCGCCGCGCTGCTCGACAACCAATACGCCGACATCGGCGTCAGCCGCGCCGGAAGTGAGTGGCAAGTGGTGCTGGCACGGCCGGTGCTCGACGGGAAAACCGGCGATCCGCGCAGCGCCGCACAGGCGTTGCTGGCGCAGGTCAACGCAGCCCGGGCCAAGCCGCGCATGTGTGGTCGCCAGCGTTTTGCCGCCGCGCGGCCGCTGTCCTGGAGTGCAGCCTTGGGCTCCGCAGCACAAAGCCATAGCAAGGATATGGCCTACGGCAACTATTTTGCCCACCAGGACCCCGACGGTGACATGCCCTCCGACCGCGCCAGGGCCGCCGGCTACCGTGGCCGGCAAATCGGTGAAAACATCGCCGCCGGGCAAGGTTCACCCAGCAAGGCCATGGCCGGTTGGCTCGCCAGCCCCGGGCACTGCGCCAACCTGATGAACCCGATGTTCACCCAGGTCGGTGCCGCTTACGCCGCCAACGCGCGCAGCGACAACGGTGTCTACTGGACGATGCTGTTTGGCGCGCCTTGAGCCGCTGACCAGGCTCACCTTGCGGGCATTAAAAAGCCCGCACTGGGCGGGCTTCGTGGGTGAATGTAATAAGTAGGTGGCCGGCGCTGGTCTCCGGCTTACAAGGTTTATCAGGCCTCCCACAAAAGAGCCGTGAAACTGTAATGGAACTCTTCTGCTTCACACGGCATAAGGGCTGGATCCCAGCGCGGGGATCTTTCTAACCGTGTACCCTTCGGAACGCGCCCCACGTCTCCTTGCTATCCTTTTGCGCATCAGTCTGCGTCTTCACCTACAAGATTGAGGATAGCAAAACAGGCACGATTGCCAACCGGGCTTTTAGACCGATTTCGACCAGCAGAAAACATGGCTGGACGGAAAAATACTATCGATCCAGGGATGACTTTACATGGATGAGTTTCACCGAGGCAGTTGCCTCTGCGGCGCCGTCAAATATCGCTTGTCGACCGAGCTGAAAGCCGTCACCCATTGCCATTGCAGCCAATGCCGAAAGGGCCATGGGGCTGCGTTTGCAACCTATGCCAGCGCGCCCGCCTTGGCGCTAGCCATCATGACCGGCGCAGATTCACTGCAAGCGTATGAATCGTCCAGGGGTGTCACGCGGCAGTTCTGTTCTCACTGCGGATCTTCACTGTTCTGGACTGACTCGACAGGACAGTTTTCCGAGTGGGTTTCGATTACCCTCGGAACGCTGGATACGCCACTACGAACACGCAAACAAAAACATGTTTGTGTCGGCTCGAAAGCGGATTGGTACGACATCAACGATCATCATCCACAAACGGACTCAGTGGTGTGAGCTTGCTCCCACAGTGATTTCGGTTGCTCGCAGATTTTGCGTACACCCACTAACCCTGTGGGAGCGGGCTTGCTCGCGAAAGCGTCCTTACAGCCTGCATCGGCGTGACTGACCCACCGCTATCGCGAGCAAGCTCGCTCCCACACAGGTTGTACCTGGTGACCTGGCTGGAGAGCCTCACGAAGGCCTACGCACCACCCTCACCTTGCCGCTATCGCCGCCACCGCAGAACAACCGCTCGCCACCATCGGACTCAAGCCCCGACACGCCCACGCCTTCGGGCATTTTCAGGCTCTGCAGCACTTCGCCCGATTGCGGATCGATCCGGCGCAGCTCGCTTTCATCGCCTTCCCACGTACCGTGCCACAGCGCACCGTCCACCCAGGTCACGCCGGTGACGAAACGGTTGGATTCGATGGTGCGCAGGATCTTGCCGGTTTCGGGGTCGATCTGGTGGATCTTGCGTTCGCGGTACTGGCCCACCCACAACGTCCCTTCGGCCCAGGTCAGCCCCGAATCGGTGCCTGCGCCGGGGGCAGGAATGGTCGAGAGGATACGACCGGTGCGGGGGTCGATCTTGTGGATGCGGTCTTCGGCGATCTGGAACAGGTGCTCCCCGTCAAACGCGGTGCCGGCATGGGCAGCGACATCGATCGAACTCAGCACCTTGCCGCTTTCCGGGTCCAGGGCGTTGATTTTGCTGTTGCTGGCGAACCAGACTTTTTCGCCGTCCCAAGTGACGCCGCACACGTGGTCGACATCGGCAAACGGGCCATATTCACGAATGATTTCAGCATTTGCGTGTTTCATCTGGCATTCCTCGATGGGGGTTGGTGGCGTTCATCCTAGCCACCGGGCAGCGGTGCCGGGAGTAACAAGGTCGTCGCGAATCCCGGCACCGGTGGCGTCATCCAGCGCCGTGCGCGGCCACGGCCAAACCACTGCACCTTGCCCTGCTCCGCCAGTGTATCGAGCGCCCGTTGCACCGTGCGCTGGCTGGTACCCAGCGCCAGTGCCAGGGCGGAACTCGACCACGACTCGCCATCGGCGAGGCAGGCCAACACCGCGGCAAATTTTTCCTCAACAGGTTGCGCCAGCGCCACCACCTCCGTACACACCGACGATTGCAGGGCATAACCGCGGGCTGTCGCGATGACGTCGGCCAACGGCTTGAGTGCTTTACGCAGCCTGCCGATTTCCACACGAAGCCGGGCGCGATGGGACTCATCCGAGAGCTTCAGACGGAATGCCCGGGCGATCAGCACTTCCCGCGTAACGTCGGCGGGCCATGCCTCGGCCAAAGCACGGGCGAGCACGAACAGGATCGGCCGCGTCGCCAGCGGCACCGACATGCCACAGCCGTGCACAACGTACCGGCAGGCATCCACCACCAGTGACGTTGAACAGAACAACGCTTCAACATCATCGAGCAACAGTGGCCGTACTTCACCCTGGGCAATCAGGCGTGCGGCGGGGGCATCCAGCAGATACGCAGCGTGTTGGACCTCAGCCATCAGCGCAGCAATCCCGGTTTGACCGGCAGCCTGCCCGGCCCTGTTCAACGCCTCCCGCGCTGCATGCGATTGCAGGCGTCGAATAGCGATCCCTGCCAGCACCAGTTCATGGGTTGCCCGCAAGGCTGGCGGCAATGGGTCGGGGTCGAGTTCGGCCAATAACTGCTGCGCCTCGTCGAGCTGACCGATCAGCAGCAAACGGCGGATTTGCAGATAACGCGCATGGGCGGCATTGACCCGGTCACCGTGGTGTTCAAGGGTGACCCGCGCCGTTTCGAGCGCCTTGACTGGCCAGCCGAGCTCCCGCGAAGCCAGGGCGACTTCCGCCTCGGCCACCACACAGCGCGCCCGGGCCAGCACTTCCCTGGGCGCAAAGGCCCGTTGCGCACGCTTGATCAGCGACCTGGCCCGCACCAGTTCGCCCAGTTGCGCCATGGCGATACCGCGCAGGGCCAGCGCCGGCGCATCGTCGCGCAAGGCCACGCGGTCCAGTGCGCCCAGCGGATTGCCCGCCGCCAGCGCCTGTGCAGCGGCCGTGATCATCGAGTCCATGGAAATCCCGCCACGCTTGTCACTCCCATCATTTGACACCCGGGTTTAGTCTAAATCACGACCTTTCACCAGGAGCGCAGAACGATGAACACCCACAAAACCGCGTCCAGGGACCAATGGCTGGCGGCACGCCTGCAACTGCTCGAAGCGGAAAAGGCACTGACCCGTCGCAGCGATGAAGTGGCCAGGCAACGCCAGGCCTTGCCATGGGTTCGCCTCGACAAGACGTACCGCTTCGATACCGACAACGGCAGCGCCACCCTGGCCGAACTCTTTCAAGGGCGCTCGCAACTGCTGGTCTACCACTTCATGTTCGGCCCCGACTATACCGCCGGCTGCCCGTCCTGCTCCGCCATCGCCGATGGCTTCGACCCCGTCGTCGTCCACCTGGCGAACCACGACGTGACCCTGATGGCCATATCCCGCGCGCCGTTGGCGAAACTACAGGCCTACAAGCGCCGAATGGGCTGGACCTTCCCCTGGGCCTCGGCCGCCGACAGCGACTTCACTGCCGACTTCAACGTCTACTTCACCGAAGCCCAGCAGCGTGAAGGGCTGGTCGAATACAACTACCAGCGCGGCGGCCATGCCATGGACGCCAGTGAAATACCGGAACCGGTGAAACAGTTCGCCGCGACCTGTGGCACCGATGCGCCCACCTATACCCGCGACAGGCCGGGGCTGAGTACGTTTGTATTGGAAGACGGCGAGATCTATCACACCTATTCCACCTACGCACGTGGCCTGGACGGATTGTGGGGCATGTACCAATGGCTCGACCGCGCGCCCAAGGGCCGCAATGAAACGGGGCCCTGGTGGCGCCGGCATGATGAGTACCAGTGAGCGCGGAGGCGGTGTGGCCAGGTTCCGGATCGCGGGTAAGCCACGCCAACGACGTCACTGGCTGCCGCCGCCCGCCAAACACCGCTTGAACACTGGAGGAATAAAGGAGGGTCGACACTCCATGGGTACGGAGCTGGCACGCCAGGCAATCAGAGTGATCTGCGGTGTGTAATCACGCCGGCGGAATCGTCGCCAGCATACCGATCAGAATGGTCAACAGCAGAAAACCGCCGAGAAAAATCGTCATCTTGGCCATGGGGCCTCCCACACTATGAATTGGCGGTACAGGGGGCGGCGTGTGCTGCCCCAACGGCGTACCGAAGACTTATTGTGGGCTGGCGGCTGTATCCGTTACAGAGGCAGATTGCGCTGAAAAATACGGATCAGATCCGCTTTCAGGCTGTGCTTTCAAGGGTTTTCCAGGAAAGAGTTTGCGGGCGATATCCACGAAGGGCGTGACGATCAGCCCCTGCAGCGTCAGGTAACGCTCGTGATCCTGCTCACCGGTGCCAAACTGGATGACCTCGGGTTTGGACCGGGTGACGTACAGCGTGCCGAACATCCAGTCCCACAGTGACAGGTTGATGCCGAAGTTCTTGTTGAAGTGTCGCGGTGCATCGCTGTGATGAATCTGGTGTTGCGCCGGGCTGCTCAGCACCCGCTCCAGCACCGGCCCGAAGGACAACCAGACATGGCTGTGACGCAGGTTGGCCGCCAGGGCATTGAAGATGAACACCATGTAGGTCACGCCAAACAAGGTGTAGCGACTGATCTCACCGCCACAGACGTACCAGAAGACACCGGCAAACGCGCCGACGCAGATGATGTCCGTGAGCTTCTCGACCACTTCTTCCAGAAAGTGCACGCGGCTGGCCGTCGCCGGCACCAGCACGGGCGCCGAATGATGGACTTTGTGGAAGGCCCACAGATACCGCGAATGGAAAGCGCGATGGCCCCAGTAATGGCTGAAGTCCTTGACCAGAAATACGCCCAGCCCATAGAGCAGGGTCAGCGCCAGGTGCTCCTCCACTTGCGTACGCGCGCCCCACAGTTGAGTGAAGAACGCGATGTAGTCCGCTGAACGCAAGACATACGGATCCACCAGGCCGACGATGGGCAGTACCAGGGCAACCTTGAGGATGGCGAGTACGAAGTAATAGCGGTAGTCGAGCAGCGCCGAGCGATGCAGGTACACCCGGCGGCCGCCGATGAACTGCCCGAATGAGCGCGCGTCGGTCAGGCCCCGGGATTTTCGGTAGCGGAACAGGCAGTAGGCGACGCCGTAAGACATGCAGAGAAAGGCTAGACCGAGTCTGCCGTTGAAGTCGAAAATGCCCAGGAACTGCCGGGTGACCGGCTCGATCACCCATTGGGATAAATAAAGATGGATTGTGGCAAGAACATCCATACCGGGCTGCCCGACGTAAATGGAAGGGCAATAGTAAATGAGAATGAGTCTTTAGTGTGTTGAATTATGACCGGTTGTCAGCCACCGAGCCCAATGATCGCAAGGATCAGCACACCCCCCGTGGCAGCCATGATCACCCCGCCCTGCCATTGCGTGGCGCCAGCGTATCTGGCGAGCATCCAGCCTGCGATGAACAGCACCACGAGGCCGATCAGGTTGGACAGGCGGATGGCGAGTGCCGTCTGATCGAGCAGTATGAACGGCACCACCAACGGAAATGTCGAGCCCACGACCAACAGGAAAACACCAAGGGCGCCCCTGAAGTCGTTCCAGCCCAGGCCGGCCCTGATCGGCAAGGGGGGCTGCTCGAGCAGCCGACGGCGCAACAACTCCAGCCCCTCGCTGCCGGCCGCCGTCGCGAACTGCAACGGCAACACCTGCGCAACGAGCGCCTGACCGACCGCGGGGTCCGCGCCATTGCGCAGGGCCATGTACAGCTTGATCCTGCGTGTGCGCTCGACCAGTGCGCGCAACAGGTACATGACCGCATCCGCCAGTCCCCAGGCGAGATTGCAGCCGAGCGCGGCAATCATCATCGTGCGTTCGGCTGCCTGGTCTGCCGTGGCCACGCTGATGGTGCCGGTGAACGTCATGGCCATCAGCAGGCCGAAGATCACCTCGGTAATGCGCTCGACAGGGTCAAGTACAGGGGCCCTCTCGAATCGACCATTGATTGGCATGAATTCACCTCATTGGAATCTTGCACGATACCGGTCGACGCTTCGGCCAGGCACCGGTTGACCAGGCTGGATATCCGCATCCCCGTCAAGTGTAGATTGAACGGCTACACTCATGCGCACACGTTATCCGCTTCAAGAGGAGTGGTTCATGCTTGATTACTTCGCCCTGGGCCTGCTGGTCTTTGTCGGGCTTGTCCTGTTTTACGGGATCATTCTGCTCCACGACATTCCCTATGAAATTGCCGTCCACCGCAACCACCCTCACCAGGATGCAATCCACGCCACCGGCTGGGTCAGCCTGTTCACCCTGCACGCGCTATGGCCGTTCCTGTGGATCTGGGCGATGGCCTATCGAGAGGACCGGGGCTGGGGTTTCAGTGACGGACATTCAGCAAAAAGTCATGTGGTTCACCTCGAACAACAGGTCGCCGAGCTGCAAGGCCGGATCGAGCGCCTGGAGGCAGCAACGGGCACGACCCAGAACCGGGTACCAACGGACAATCTCGGCGAGGGCATTTGAGCCATGGATCTCTTACTCATTCTGACGTATGCCGCTCTGTGCATAGCCATCTTCAAGATCTTCCGCATCCCCCTGAACAAATGGACGGTGCCCACGGCGGTGCTGGGCGGGATCGTGATTATCGGCGCGCTGATTTTCACGATGAACTACAACCACCCCTACTCTGAGGTGGCGCGTTCCTATTTCGTGTCGGTTCCGGTGATACCCGTGGTCAGCGGCCAGGTGATCGATGTACCGGTGAAGACCAACCAGCCCCTGGAAAAAGGCGATGTGCTGTTTCGCATCGACCCCGCGCCGTTCGAGTACCGACTGAAATCCCTCAAGGCACAGCTGATTGCCGCCCAGGCCGATCGCGCGCGGATCACCGAGCTGATCAAGCGTAATTTCAGTACCCAACGGGAACTGGACATTGTGGTCGCGCGCAGTGATGACCTGAAGGCACAACTGGACAACGTGCAGTACGAACTCGACAACACCACCGTCCGCGCGCCGAGCAAAGGCTTCGTCACCCACGTTTCGTTGCGTCCGGGCATGATGGCGACCAAGTTGCCACTGCGCCCTTCGATGGTCTTCATTCCCGCCGAAGGGCATTACTTCGCGGCGTGGATGCGGCAGAACAGCCTGTTGCGCCTGACCGAGGGCGACGAGGCCGAAGTCGCTTTCGACGGCATTCCCGGAAAGGTTTTCGAAGGCAAGGTCAAAACCGTGGTTTCGGTCATCGCCGAAGGCCAGGTCCAACCTTCGGGCACGCTGATCGGCTTCACCGGTTCACCACCGGCCGGCCGGGTCCCGGTGATCATTGAAATCACCGATCCCGACTATGCCCAGTACGCCGGCCAGATGCCCGGCGGTGCCTACGGGCAGGCGGCGTTGTACAGCCAGCATTTCCATCACATCGCGATGATGCGCAAAATCCTCCTGCGCATGGCCGCCTGGATGAACTACATCTTTCCGTTCCACTAACCCGGCAGCGACGGCAACTGGCTCAATCCTTGAATTGGGTCAGTTGCCGGTTCGGCGAGCAAGTCGTCGGCCAGTTGTGCCAGATGCCTGGCATCAGTCGCGTTACAGGTCGTAGCGCAGAACCAGCCCAACCGTACGCGGGGCGCCGACATCGATGATGTCGCTGCTGCGATTGTTGGTGACGTATTCCTTGTCGAAGGCGTTTTTCACGTAGCCGGACACGGCGACGTTCCTGGTGATCTTGTACTCGGCGTTGAAGTTGGCCAGCCAGTAGGCGTCGGCCTTGCGCTCGCCAATGACCTGGCCGGCGTCATCGAACTCATACTCCGACGGCGAGGTGCTCTGGTAAATGACGTCGGTGTTCAGTGTCAGACGATCATTCCAGCGATAGGTACCGCCCAGCGCCATCTTGTATTTGGGCGAAAAGAGGAAGTCCTGGCCGCTTCTGTCCCGGCCATCCTCTGCGACGAAGTCCTTGTACTTGCCATCGGTCACAGAGGCACCGGCGGTCAGGGTCAACTGTTCGCCAAAGTCTTTTTCAACGGAGACTTCCAGGCCCTTGATGTCACTGCGGCCGGCGTTGAACACGTGAAGGAACTCGGTGTTCGGGTCCAGCACACTGACCTGCTGGTCTTTCCAGTCGGTGTAGTAAAGGTTGGCGCGGGTACGCAGGGTCTGGTCAAAGAACGAACCGCGGTAGGACAGTTCGTAGTTCGTGGTGTATTCCGGATCGTACGGCTCGTGGCCGCCACCGGCGCGAACGTTGACGCCGCCCCCGCGATAGCCTTTCTGCACCATGAAGCCCATGTACTGGTTCGCGGCCAGTTCATAGTCGATGCCCAGTTTCGGCAACACGGCATCAAATGACTTGCTGACTTTACCGGGACTGGAGAAGTCGTCCTGCTCGATGTCGGTGTCGTTCTTCTCGTGGTCGTAGCGCAGGCCGGTGATCAATGTCCAGCGCGGTACGAAGGTCCAGTTGATTTCACCGAACACCGCCTTGTTTTCGATCTTGGTATCACCCTTGGCGGTACCGAACAGTTCATCGTCGAACAACAACCGGTCGTGGAAGTTGTTGGTGTTGTGGCCATAGTAGGCACCGACGAAGCTCTTCACCGTATCGCCGGTGTAGTTCAGGCGCAGCTCCTGGCTGAACAGGTCGCCGTCCTGCTTGCGCAGTACGACCTGGTTATCCACGGCCGTCTGGTCGAAGTCCAGGCGGGCGTCATAGTCGGAGCTGGTATTGGCCGTGAGGCTGGTCACGGACCAGTTATCGTCCAGGCGGTAATCCACTTTGGCGCTGACGGTGTCTTGCTTGAGCTTGTCGAACGCCCTGGTGTTGGACGACACGTCGTAGTAACGGACCTTGCCGTTTTCGCGCATGACCGAGTTGTCGCCCTTGCGGCTTTCACCATGGGCGTAGGTCAGCAGCACATCGAGATCGTCGTTGGGCAGGATCAACAGCTTGCCACGGGCGTTGTAGGTGCGGGTCGGGTTGGCGTCTTCATCGAGTGCGACGTTGTCGATGTAACCGTCACCGTCCTGGTAATCCACGGCGATACGGCCGGCGATCTTGTCGTCGATGATCGAGCCACCACCGGCAATCGCACCTCCGCTCTCACCGTAGTTGCCCACGTTGGTCTGCGCCGAAAGGCTCGGGACGAAGGTCGGGTTCTTGGTCTGGATGACCACGGCACCGGCCAGGGAGTTACGACCCTGGGTAGTGGACTGCGGACCCAGGAACACTTCGACCTGCTCGACGTCCCACAGCGGCATTGGGCTGAGGGTCAGTGCACGGTTGGGCTGCACGGCGCCGTCGACGAACACCGAGACCGCACCATTGAGCGTGGCCGGCCCCTGGTCATCGAAACCGGACACTGGCACGCCGCGGATACCCCAGTTTTCGTTGCCGGACTGGTTGTAGACACCCGGTGTACGGGCGAACACATCGACCAGGTCGTGGTCTTCCTTTTCTCGTAGCTGTTTGTCGGTGACCACCACCACGCTCGACTGGGTTTTTTCCAGGGTGCGGTTGATTTTTTCACCGGTCACCGTGATCGGGGCGATTTCCATTGTGTTCGACTGCTCGGCCGCCCATGCGCTGTTCATCAGGCAAGCCGCCGACCCCGCAGCCAACGCAATTGTATTTTTTTTGAAATTCACGCCCCGCTCCCCTGTGACAGATATTTTGTTTTTTTCTTACATCCAGAAAGCTGTTTTCCTACAGCGGGCGGGAGTCTAATCGAAAGCAATGCAGAAGCAAATACTATTGATAAACCCTCTCATTTGTATTTATGCAGTCGAAATGTATTCAATCGAATACATTTGATTTTGATTGTTGCTGCCTCAGGCACGCTGGTTTTTTTGGATTTCAGGTGTTTAACGGCAGGGGGCCGAGTGAGAAGGCCAGACAGTGGCTCGCACCATTGCGGTGCTTGAATTATCGGTAAGGAGATATCGGGAAACGTCGAGCGAGGCAGCGAGGGTCAGCGCTAAATAATCCAATACAGCAGCAGGCGAGAAGCAATCCAGTGAGACGCCTGGACCACCCCCCATGCCAACAGGGCACACATCAACAGGTAGCCCGCAAGGAACTTGAACATCGCGTCCCTTTCCATGCAACCCTCCCGGCTTTACAGCCATACAGGGCGTTCAATGCCAACGCGTAACCGTTACGACGTCCCGTCTCGCCCGTATAGGCTTCGATTGCCAGAATGGTTTGCAGTTCCATAGGCGCACAAATCGGGAAAAGACCTTGGGCAGCGGCGAACGCATGCGCGTGCCCTGCCCGGCCGTGAGAATCACCGCCAGCGTCGGCCAGCATCCCGGCTTCAGGCCGGATCGCGATAGAACACGTCGTCAGCGTAGGGATACCACCAGTCCTGAATCTTCGGCTGGTGATCGATGATGACCATTTTCGAGCGACGGAACGCTTCCAGCCCCTGACGCCCGAGCTCGCGCCCAAGGCCGGACATCTTCCAGCCACCGAACGGCAGCGCATCGTTGTCGATCAGCGGATTGTTGACCCAGACCATCCCCGCCTCCAGACGCTCGGCGGCTTCCATGGCTTCGGCCAGGTCAGTGGAAAACAGCGAGGCGCCAAGGCCGAACGGCGAGTCGTTGGCCAAGCGCACCGCCTCATCGAAATCGCTGACCCGGCAGATCGCCGCCACCGGGCCGAAGCACTCTTCCTGCAGAATCGCCATGTCACCGGTCACGCCGGTGAGGATGGTCGGCTCATAGAACCAGCCGACGCTGTGCTCGGGCGGAATCCGTCCGCCACACACCACTGTCGCGCCCTTGGCCACGGCGTCATCGACCAGGCGCATGACCTTGTTGCGCGCCGCCTCGCTGACCATCGGCCCGATCTCCGAGCGCTCCAGGCCATGGCCAATACGCAAGGCACAGGTGCGCTCGGCGAACCTGGCGACAAACTCGTCATGGATCTCGTCAACTACATACAAGCGCTCGGCCGAAGTGCAGATCTGCCCGCTCAAGTGGAACGCCGCCGTCACCGCCCCCGCCGCTGCCACTTCCAGCGGCGCATGCCTGGAGATGATCAGCGGATCGCTGCCACCGGCCTCGATCACGCACGGTTTCATCCGCTCGGCGCAGGCCACGGCCACCGCCTTGCCTGCCGCCACACTGCCGGTGAACGCCACCGCGTGGGTCTGCGCCGACTGCACCAGCAATTGCGCGGTGAGCGCATCGCCCGGCAAACAGGACACCAGCCCCGGCAGCAATGCGGTGAAATGCTCCATGAACTTGAGGGTGCACAGGGTCGTAGCTTCCGCCGGCTTGATGATGCAGGCATTGCCCGCCGCCAGGGACGCGGCGACGGTCCAGCACATCAGCAGGATCGGAAAGTTGAACGGCATGATGTGCACGCTGACGCCGTACGGCTCGTAACGCACATGCTGGAACGAGCCGATCTGCGTGGTGCCGGCGACCTTGCCGGCATCGTCCCGGGCCATTTCCGCGTAGTAGCGAAAGATCGGCGCGCAGTTGGCCAGCTCGCCCATGGCTTCGGGAAACGGCTTGCCCATCTCCAGGGTCATCAGGCGTGCGACTTCACGGTTGCAGGCCACGTTCTGCTCGATGGCGTTGGCCAGTTGATGCAGGCGCGCGGCGCGGCTTTTCGCGTCGATCAGGCGCCATTGTTTTTGCGCAGCGGTGGCGGCATCGGTGGCGGCTTGCACATCGGCTTCGCCACACACGCCGACTTGCCCGACCGGTTGCAGGGTCGCCGGGTCGAGCACTTCGCGCGCACGACCTGCGGTCAGCGGCAGGAACTCGGGGTTGATGAAACGCAATGCGGTGTCAGTGTTGAACGTGGCCATGGGATGATCCTTGAACCAATCGATAAGGGGTTTCACGCAACGTCGCCAGGGTCTCGGCAGGCAGCTCTTCACGCCAGCCCGGCACCTGCCGGTCGAGCCATTGGCGCAGGGGCGCAAAGGCCTCGGCGTCCAGGGCGCGGACAAACAAACCCAGGGTGCGCGGCAGATGCGCCAGGTAACCGTGCTTGCCGTCACGGCCGGCCAGGCGCACGAAAATCCCCAGCACCTTGGCGTGACGCTGGGCGGCCAGGCGCCGGTAATCTTCGAGAAAACCCGGCGCATCCAGCTCCGGGCGCTGCAACAGGTAATAGCTGATCAGTGCCGCCCGCAGCGCTTCGGGCACATCGCGCCGGGCGTCTTCGAGCAGCGACATCAGGTCATAGGCCGCCGCCCCGACCAGGGCGTCCTGGAAATCCAGCAAGCCGCAGGCCGCAACGCCTTTACGGCCTTGCAACAGCATCAGGTTGTCGACGTGAAAGTCGCGCAGCACCAGGGCTTCGCGGCGTTTTGCCACATCGCGACAGGCGTCGGCGAACAACCCCAGATACGACTCGCGCAGGTCTTGCGCCGCGTCCTTGCCAATCAGCAGCGGCACGTACCAGTCGATAAACAGCGTGTACTCGTCCGCCAGTCGCTGCCCGTCGTAAGGCGCCAGTTCCGTGGCTGGCGCTGCGCGATGCAAGGCCACCAGCGTATCGACCGCCAGGTGATACAACGCCGACTCCGAATGCCCGGCCAGCAGCAGCCGGGTGTAGGTGTCGTGACCGAAATCCTCGATCAACGCCAGCCCCGCCGCCTCGTCCACCGCCAGCAACGCCGGCGCGGACAGGCCCAGCCCCTGCAACTGCCGGGCGATCCGCACGAACGGGCCGATGGGCTCACTGTCGGGGGGCGAATCCATCAGCAACAAACCGGCGCCGTCCAGGCGGAAATAACGCCGGGTCGAAGCATCCGCCGGCAAGGCGACCAGCAAGGCGCCGGCGAAACCGCTGCGTGCCAGAAAGGCGGCGCGCTGGTCTTCACGGGTTGGCAATGAAGCCAGTGCATCTGTCATGGCAGTCACCGGATCATGTAGACCTTTTTGATGGTCTCGTGGACGGTGCACACGCCTTTCCAGTCCTTGCCGAAGAAGGCGGCGGTGTCCGGCTTGATCTCGATCACTTCGCCGGATTCGTGGACGTAAGTGCAGCGGCCTTCGAGAAAGTGGCAGAACTCGTCACTGGTCACATGGCAGAACCACTTGCCCGGGGTGCAGATCCAGATACCGCATTCGGACTGGCCTTCGGGGCCTTTGTGCAGCACCACGCCGGAAACACGGGATTCACCCTCGAGCATGGTCGGGATCACGCCCCAATCCTTGACGTCGGTGATGCTCAGCGGGTCGTACAGAAACGGGGTAGTCATTTATCTTCTCCAGATTTTGTAGGAGCGAGCTGGCTCGCGATGGACGTCAACGATGACGCGCGCTGTCTGGATGACCGCGTTGTCCTGACGTTTTTCGCGAGCAAGCTCGCTCCTACAGGGGGTATTCAGGCTCAAGCCAGCATGTAAACGTTGCGCAGGGTCTCCCGGACGTGGCACTCACCGGTCCAGCCGGCCGGGAACAGCACCAGGGTGTTGGGGCGCACTTCGATCACTTCACCGTTGTCGTTACGGTAAGTGGCGTGCCCGGCGATGAAATGGCACAACTCGTCCCGGGGAATCGACAGCCGCCAGCGCCCGGGGGTGCAGACCCACAATCCGCTTTCCGGGCTGTTGTTCGGCCCCTTGAACAGCAAGCGGCCGCTGGAATGCGAGACACCTTCGACGGCGTCGCTCTGCACGCCCCAGTCCACCAGGTCGGTGCGGCTGCTGACGGCTTCGAGGTACGGCGTGATACCCGCCGTGGTGGATGAATCAGGCATCGTTAAGCACCTTGTCGAGAATCGCGGCCGCGTCTTGCGGCCCCTTGCGGGATTGCATCTGCGCGCTGGTGCGTTGCAGGCGTTGGCGCATCGCCTCGTCGTTGAGGCACGCGTGGAGTTTTTCCGCGAGCTGTTCTTCGCTCCATTCGTAGCGATCGAGCTTGAAGCCATGACCGCTTTCTTCGGCGCGCATGGCGTTGTCGTGGCCGTCCCAGACGTAGGACATGACGATCGCCGGTTTGCCGAAGAACAGGCACTCGGTGAAGCTGTTGTTGCCGCCGTGGTGGATCACCGCATCGACCTGGGCGATCACCGACGGCTGCGGGAACCAGTTGGAAATCTGCACGTTGTCCGGCAGGTCCGGGTACTCGTCGAGGTGTTCGCCGACGTTGAACAGCGCCCGGTAAGGCAGCTTGCCCACTGCCTCGATCAGGCGCTTGAGCAGCTCGACATCGCCGGAGCCGAGGCTGCCGAAACTGGCGTACAGCAGCGGCTTGTCGTTGTGGGCGCGGAACGGCGCAATCTCGTAGGGCGTGTCGTGGCGCACGCAACCCTGCAGGTAATGGAAGCGCTCGGCCGGCAGCGGATGGCGCCGGTCGAACTTCACCGCATCCGGGTACAACAACAGGTTCATGAACGGCGAGGCTTCAAAGAAGGTCCCCAGCGGATAGGGCTGCTCGCCATGGGCCTGGAGGAACTGGTTGAAGTCGTCGTGAATCGGCCCGACCACATCCTCGAAACGCTGGCGGAATTGCGCGTGGCCGGCCTTGTCGTCGATGCTCATGCCCGACAGGTGCGGCGGGATATCCGGGTCTTCGATCTCGTTTTCCGAACAGGAAATGATCCGCACCCACGGCTTGCCGTACTGCTTGATCGCCGGGAACAGGATCACGTTGTCGACGCAGATCAGGTCGGGCTTGACCTTGTCCAGCACCGCCGGCAGGTCCTTTTGCGCCCACTTGGCGGTTTCGACAATGGCCGCCCAGCACTCCTTGACGTAGTTGTCGATCTGCTCCAGCGGCGACTTGCGAAAATTCGGAATGTGGCCGTTGATGAAATCCACCCAGTAGCGGGCCATCTCTTCGGCCGGCATCGGCGCCGACATGTTGACCATGTGCTCTTCAAAACCATAACCGGCGTAGACACCGCTCATGCCCGGGTCGGTGAGGAACACCGCTTTGTGCCCCAGGGCTTCACAGGCCTGGGCGATACCCACTGAGTTCAGGGCCGGGCCGTAGGCGGCTTCGGGGAAGAATGCGATCACTTTCTGTTTCATCGAGTGCTGCTCCTGCCTGGTCTTTTTATTGTTCAGCGCGTCAATACGCGGGCATGCCGGGCCTGCCAGCCCAGCCGGATGGTCGTGTCGATTGCAAAATGGGCGAATTCGAACTGTGAGGACGGCACGCGCACGATCAGCGGTTTATCGCTGAGGGGGGTCTGCACGTGCAGGTTGGTGTCGAGGCCGTGGTAGGCGACTTCAACGATCTTGCCGCTGACCTGATTGACGCAATCGCCACCCTGCTCCGTCAGCACTTGCAGGCGTTCGGGGCGAACCACCACGGCGACGGATTGGCCAGTCACCAGCGGCGCGTCGGTTTCGACGCTCAGCTCGTGGCCGTTGACCCGCACCGAGTGCTGACCCGAGCGCACGCCTTCGAGCAGGTTGCTGACGCCGATGAAGTTGGCGACAAAACGGCTGTTGGGGTTTTCGTAGAGCTCGGTCGGGCTGCCGCATTGGCAGACCTTGCCGTCATCGAGCACCGCCATGCGGTCGGACATCACCAGGGCTTCTTCCTGGTCGTGGGTGACGATGATGAACGTGATGCCGCTCTCGTGTTGCAGGCGCTTGAGTTCCAGCTGCATCTTTTCCCGCAGCTTCTTGTCGAGGGCGCCCAAGGGCTCATCGAGCAACAACACCCGCGGACGCTTGACCAGCGCCCGGGCCAATGCCACCCGCTGACGCTGGCCACCGGAGAGTTGATCGGGTTTGCGCTCGGCCAGCTCACCCAGTTGCGCAGTGCTCAGCACTTCATCGACCCGGCGGCGGATTTCGCTTTCCGGCAGCCGCTCCATTTCCAGGCCGTAGGCGATGTTCTTGCGCACGGTCATGTTGGGAAACAGCGCGTAGGACTGGAACATCAGGTTCAGAGGACGCTTATTCGCCGGCAGCGGCGAGATGTCGTTGCCGTCCAGGTAGATGCAGCCACCGCTGGGGGTCTCGAAACCGGCGAGCATGCGCAGCAGCGTGGTCTTGCCGCAGCCGGACGGCCCCAGCAGCGCGAAGAACTCGTTCTCGCGGATGCTCAGCGACACCTCGTTGACCGCCAGACCGTTGCCATAAGACTTGCTGACCTTATCCAGGATCAGTACCGCGGAAGAATTATTCATGAGTGCGAGGAGCCTTGTTGAGACGCTGCGAGGCCAGCAGCGCGGTGATGCTGACCAGCATCACCAGCGTCGCCAGAGCGTTGATTTCCGGGGTGACGCCGAAGCGGATCATGGCGTAGATCTGCATGGGCAACGTGGTCGAGGCCTGGCCGGAGCCGGAGTTGAAAAAGGCGATGATGAATTCGTCCACCGACAGGGTGAACGAGAGCAAACCACCGGCCAGCACACCGGGGAAAATCACCGGCAACAGCACCCGGCGGAAAGTGGTGAACCAGCTCGCACCGAGGTCGATCGAGGCTTCGAGGATCGAATAGTCGAAGTGCTTGAGCCGCGTGCGCACCACCGCGCAGACGAAGGCGATGTTGAACACGGCGTGGCTGATGATGATCGAGTGCAGCCCCAGGCCGACCTTGAGCAGATTGAAGAAACTCAGCAGCGCAATCGCCAGCACGATGTCGGGAATGATCATCGGCGCCATCAGCAAGGTGTCGACCACCTGGCCTTTATCATTGCCCTTGCGGCGCAGCTCGATGCCCAGGGCCAGGAACGTGCCGAGTACGCAGGCAATCAAGGTCGCCGACAAGGCAACGATCAGGGTATTGAGCGCCGCTGACAGAATCGCCGTGTTGTGCGCCAGTGCCGCGTACCACTTCAGCGATACGCCGCCCCAGGCGGTGGGCAATCCGGACTTGTTGAACGACAGCAGGATCAACACCAGGATCGGTATATAAAGGAAGGCGTACACCAGCCCCAGGTGCGAACCCAGTACGGTGCCGCTGACAGAACGAGACTGACTCATGAGCGCGCCCCTTCTGCACGACGGGCCACCAGTGCCTGGATGAACAACAGGATCAACATGATCGCGATCAGGAAGAAACTCAGCGCCGCACCGAACGGCCAGTCCCGCGCCGTGAGGAATTGCGAATAGATCAGGTTGCCGACCATCTGCACCTGCTTGCCGCCCAGCAGGTCGGCCGTGATGAAGTTGCCGATGCTCAGCACGAAGACAAACACTGCGCCTGCCGCGATACCCGGCACGCTCAGCGGCAGGATGATCCGGCGAAAGGTCATCCAGCCCGAGGCGCCGAGGTCTTTCGAGGCGTCCCACAGTTCGTTGTTGATCCGCGACAGCGACGAGAAAATCGCCAGGATCACAAAGGGGATGTAGTTGTAGACCAGCCCCAGCACCACGGACGATTCGGTGTACAGCAGGCTGATGGGTTCGCCGCTGTAGCCGAGCATTTGCAGTAGACGGTTGATCAGGCCTTCGCGGTTGAGCAGGACGATCCAGGCGTAGGTGCGGATCAGGTAATTGCTCCAGAACGGCAGCATCACCAGAAACAGGTACACCGCCTGACGCCGCCGTGGCGCCCGGGCAATCGCATAGGCCGCCGGGTAGCCGATCAACACCGCGAACACCGTGGCCAGCCCGGCGATCTTCGCCGACTTGAGCAGGATGCCCAGGTACAGCGGATCGAACGCACGCTGGTAGTTTTCCCAGGTGAACAACCAGTCGATGCCGCCATACGCGCCACGTTCGACGAAGCTGTAGACCAGCACCAGCAGGCACGGAATCACCAGGAACATCAGCAGCCAGCCGAAGCCGGGCGCAAGAAGCCAGGCCGACAGACGCCTGTCAGCATGCAAAGCACTCATTACCCATATCCTCCCGCCTCAGGACAGAGGCGGCTTGCGAGCGTGGCGAGGCATGCCGGGCATGCCTCGGATCGACGTGGCGTTAGTTCTGCGCCGCCATGATTTCGGTGACGGCGCGGGTGTAGGCCTTTTGCGTGGTGCCGCCCAGGTCGCGCAACTGCTCCATCTTCACCAGCTCGCTCGGCGTCATTGTCAAATTGGGGTATTGCTTGAGCAGGTCCGCGGACAACCCGGCCATGGCCGCCTGGTTGGGGACTTTGTAGAGGATGTTTTCAGCGACCCAGGCGTGGTTTTCCCTGGCCAGCATGAAGTTGATGAACTTGAAGGCTTCGTCCTGGTGCTTCGAGCTTTTCAACACGACCATGGTGTCCACCCACAGGTCGGAACCTTCCTTGGGCACCACGAACTTGATCGCCGCGTTGGCCTGGGTGCCGTAGTTGCACCAGCCGTCCCAGGCGTGGGCCATCAGCGATTCGCCAGAAGCGAGCTTGGAGTAGAAGGTGGTGTCGTCGAAGGAGAGAATGCGTTTTTTGGTGGCGATCAGTTGATCGCGAACCGCAGCGATTTGCGCGGGGTCGCTGTCGTTGACCGACCAGCCCTTGGCGAGGAAGCCGGCGCCGAGCATCCAGCGGTCGGTGGCGAGCATCGTCACCTTGCCCTTGAGGGCATCGCTCGGATTGAGCAGCTCGTTCCAGCTCTGTGGCGCCGGCGTCACCTTGTCGGAGCGGTAGCAGATGCCGGTGGTGCCCCAGGTGTAAGGCACGGAGAACCGGTTGCCCTGGTCATATTCCAGGTGCGTGGCTTCGGGGTAGAGGTTTTTCAGGTTCGGGACCTTGACCGGATCGATGTCCGCCAGCAGCCCCTGTTTGTGCAGGACTTCGGCGAAAGGCGAGGAGACGAACACCACGTCGTAACCTTCACCACCGGACGCCATCAGCTTGCCCATGATTTCTTCGTTGGTGGCGTGCAGCGCCTTGTCGACGTCCACACCGCTGGCAGCCTTGAACTTCTCCAGCGCATCCGGGGCCATGTAGCCGTCCCAGATGGAAATCACCATGTCTTTCGCACTTGCAGCCTGTGAAGCGATCGCCAGGGAAACGGCCAATCCCACGCACAGAAGATCATTCAGCTTGCTCATAAATACTCACCCGACGATTGTTTATTGTTGTGTTCGAAGGCAGTACGGCAAAACGAGAAACGATTGCTGGTGTTTTTTTTTAGAAATTAGGACCAGTATCAAAAGATGTCAACGCATTTTTTCCAGCCTGACGATTGACCAGCGCATGACATAAGATGGGCAACTGAGTCCGACAGCGGATCACCACGAGAAAAGACGCTTGAGCACGACAGCCGAAAAAAAACCGCGCACCAATCACCTGGAACTGGCCCGGCGCATCCTCGATCACACCCAGGAAAGCGGACTGGTGGCCGGCGACCCGGTGGCCGAACAGGCCCTGGCCCGCACGTTCCAGGTCTCGCGCACGCTGATTCGCGGCGCGCTGAAAGTGCTGCTGGAAGAAAACCTGCTGAGCCACGAAGCCGGCAAGGGTTACCGATTGCTGGCCTCGCCGGCGGGCCAGGCCTTCAACACCGCCTTGCCGCAAGCCGAGGAAGAAGAACTGGCCGCCTCGGTACTGCGCGACCGCATGGCCGGGCGCCTGGGCGACAGCATCAGCATCAGTGAACTGATGCGCCGCTACGACATCGGCCGGCCGGCGGCACAAAAGGCCCTGCAGCAATTGAGCGAAAGCCAGGCCATCGAGCGCGGCCCCGGCCAGTCCTGGCTGTTTCGTCCGTCGCTGAACAGCCTCGCCGCCCTTGAAGAAAGCCTGAAATTCCGCCTTATTCTTGAACCGGAAGCCCTGCTCAGCCCGAGCTTCAATGCCGACCCGCAACGCCTGGCGCTGTTGCGCAGCGCCACGCAAAGCCTGCTCGCCCGCCCCGTGGAAGACTTCGACATCCAACAGTTTCGCGAACTGGACATCAGCTTCCATGAACTGCTGGCCCAGAGCTGCGGCAACCGCTTCATCAGCGACACCCTCCTCCAGCATCAGCGCCTGCGGCGCCTGCCGAACCTGCTGCCCTCGGTGAGCGTGCACCGCCTGCAGGAAGCGCTGCGCGAACACCTGCAAATCATCGCGCAGATCGAGCGCGGGCAGATGGAGATCGCCGCCGACCTGCTGCGCCTGCACCTGCGCTTGAGCGCCGCGCAACGCCCGCAAACCGCCAACCGTGGCATCCCGCAAAGTCATCTGTTCGGCCGTCGCTAACCGGCTCGCAAAAAACATGATGATTTTTTTTTGAAAATAAGACAGCATCAAAAACACCTTCAGGAGCGGCGGGTCTGACCCGCCATGGACAGTCCCTCGCCATGCAAAAACAAAAACTGATCGCCCTGTTTCCGGAAGCCAGTTTCGGCGCGGCCTTGAACTGTATTGGTATCGCTCAGTCGCTGCGTGAACAGGGCGCCAGGCCGGTGTTCATCTGCCATGAACATTTCCAGGGGTTGTTCGCCGAATACGGATTCGACGAGTACCCGATTCCGCAAGCGAGCCCGTTGTCGGCGGCGGAACACCAGCACTACTGGGAGCGCTTCATCGAGCGCAGCATTCCGTACTTCGACCAGACCCCGCTGGCGCAGATCGACAGCTACGTGGCGCCGGCCTGGGAAGCCATCATCGACACCGCCATCGAAGCGGAAAAACCCTTGCAGCAGTTGCTCGGCCGCCTCAAGCCCGACGTGATCGTGCTCGACAACGTGGTGATGTTCCCGGCCATCGCCAACGCCGGTTGCCCCTGGGTGCGGGTGGTGTCCTGCGCCGAAACCGAACTGCCGGATGCGGCCGTTCCACCCTACCTGTCCGGATGCCTGGCCAGTGACACTAAGGCCTGCGAGCGTTATACCGAGCAGTACCTCAAGGCTGTCGCGCCGGCGCATGAACGCTTTTCGCAATTTCTCCTGAGCAACAACACCGCGCCCTGTCCTGCGGGGCAGTTCCTCACCGACTCGCCGTGGCTCAATTTGCTGTTGTCACCGACGCCAGTGCGCTATGAGCGCCAGCAACCGCTGGACCCGCAACGTTACGTGTACCTCGACGGTTGCGTGCGCCGCGAAGCGCCGTACATCGTCCCGGACTTTCCACGGCACAATGACGCGCCGCTGATCTACCTCAGCTTCGGCAGCCTCGGTGCCGCCGACACCGGGATGATGAAGCGCCTGATCAGCACTATCGAAACCTTGCCGTACCGCTTCCTGGTCAACGTCGGCGCCTACCGCGACATGTACACCACCGTGCCGGACAACGTGTACCTCGACAGCTGGTTTGCCCAGCCGGCGGTGCTCAAGGAATGCCAGTTGTTCATCCACCACGGTGGCAACAACAGCTTCTGCGAAGCGCTGTATTTCGGCCTGCCGTCGCTGATCATTCCCTATTGCTGGGACGGCCACGACAACGCCGCCCGTGCCGAGGAAGTCGGCGTCGGCCGCTACCTGCCGCGCTTTGACGATCCCCTGGCCGCCCTGCCCGCCGCTCTCGAACAGCTGTTGGCCGACCAAGCGATGAAACAACGCCTCAAAACGTTCAGCGAACGCATGCAGGCGACCCGCGGCACCGACATTGCCGCCCGCGCGATCCTCGCGCTACCCGATCTCTAGCCAAAACAACAAAAAACCGTCGGGCAACCGAACGCAATCGTCGCTGCCCGACACACCGCCGGAGTTTCAGCATGAATGCCCCACCGCGTCTCGATTCCCTCGACCATGTCCTGCCCCATCCCTTCTGGCAGGACACCATCACCCCGCCGGCCGCCGCACCTTCCGTCACCGGCACGGTGCAGTGCGACCTGGCGGTGGTCGGCGGTGGCTTTACCGGATTGTGGACGGCGCTGCTGGCGCGCCAGCGCAACCCCGGGCTGAGCATCGCGATCATCGAGGCGCGGCGCTGCGGCGGTGAGGCCAGTGGACGCAATGGCGGTTTTTGCGCGCCAAGCATCTCCCATGGCGTCTCCAACGCCCTCAAGCGCTGGCCGGATGAAGCAGAGCAACTGATCCGCCTGGGCCGGCAGAACCTCGATGAGCTGGCCGCCGACCTGCAACGCTTTGGCATGCAGGTCGAGTTCGAACGCCAGGGCAAGCTCAACGTCGCCAGCCAACCGTGGCAGGTCGACGGGCTGCGCTCGATGCAGCGTAACTATGCGCGGTTCGGTATCGAGTGCGAGTGGCTGGAAGGCCGCGATCTGGCACAGAAACTTGATTCACCGGCGTATGTGGCCGGCCTGTTCGAGCCCAATTACGCCCTGCTCAACCCGGCGAAAATGGCCGCTGAACTGCGCCGCGTTTGCCTTGAGCAAGGCATTCAACTGTTCGAAAACAGCCCGGTCCTGCAACTGAACGCGGACAAAGACAACGTGCGCCTGCGCACAGAAAGCGGCGAAGTGACCGCTGGAAAAATCGCCCTCGCCACCAACATCGCCCCGCCGCTGCTCGGCCATCTGGCATCGAGCGTGATCCCGGTCTACGACTACAGCCTGGTCAGCGAACCCTTGAGCGATGCGCAGCTGCAAGCCATCGGCTGGACCGGCCGCTACGGCATCGCCGACGCCGGCAACCAGTTCCACTACCTGCGCAAGACCGCCGACAACCGCATTCTCTGGGCCGGCTTTGATGCCATCTACCATTTTGGCGGGCGCCGCGACGAAGCCCTGACCCAGCGCCCGCAAAGCTTCCAGCGTCTGGCCGAACAGTTCCGGCAGACCTTCCCGGCCCTGGGCGATGTGCGTTTCAGCCATGCCTGGGGCGGCATCATCGACACCTCCGCACGCACCACGATGTTCACCGGCTGCGAGCACCAGGGCCGCGTCGCCTATGCCTTGGGCTTCACCGGGCAAGGGGTGTCCGCCAGCCGTTTCGCTGCATTGAACATGCTCGACCTGCTGGCCGGCGAGCGCACCGAACGCACCGAACTGCTGATGACCTCCAAGGCGCCGTTCCGTTTTCCGCCAGAACCCTTGCGTTATGTCGGCGTGAAACTGGCCCAACGCTCACTGGCGCGAGAGGACCGAGACGGCCACCGCGACCTGCTGCTCAAGACCTTCGATGCCTTTGGCATCGGTTTCGATTCCTGATCCGGAGACCACCATGTCCAGAGCCCTGCCCCGGCACGTCATCGACTTCGCCAGCGACCTTGCCCCCCGTGAAACACAAATCAACGACCCGGCCGTGGTCGACGCGCCTTATCACAGCAAGAGTTGGCGGCACTTTGTGCAGCCCGGGAAAAACGCCGTGGCCGGCATCTGGGAGGCAGGACCGCACCGCGAGCGTTGCCAGTGCGATTACGACGAGCTGTGTCACATCCTCGAAGGCAGCGTGCGCCTGACCGATGCCGAGGGCGTCGCGCGTACGTTCGGCCCCGGTGATTCCTTCGTGGTCGCCAGCGGATTCAATGGCACCTGGGAAAACCTCACGACGGTGCGCAAGGTCTACTTCATCCTCGGCTAACGTACCTGATTACGCCCGTTTCGCTTGGCCTGGTACAGCGCATCGTCGGCGCGGGTCAACAGGCTTTCCGGCGTGTCGCCGGGTTGAACATGAGCCACGCCGAACGACGCGGTGATGGTGTCCAGCACCGTGTCGGTGCCCCGGGCCTTGACCCGCAGCGCCTGGATTTTCAGGCGCAGGCGCTCGGCAAAAGCACCCGCGGCGGCCAGGTCCGGGCAATCCTTGAGCACCACGCAAAACTCCTCACCGCCATAACGCGCCGCGAACGCTGCGCCGGACAGCGAATCGCGCAACACCCGGGCGACATGCTGCAGCACGCGGTCGCCCAAGGGATGGCCGTACTGGTCGTTGAATTGCTTGAAGTGGTCGATATCCAGCATCACCAGCGCCACGCCTTTCGAGGCGTTGTTCATCGCCTGCTCGAGCTTACGGTTGAAGGTGGTGCGGTTGAGCAATTCGGTCAGGCCATCGAGGGTCGCGGCCAATTGGGCGCGTTCGAGTTTGTCCCGCAGGCTTTTGATTTCATGCTGCGCCGACTGCAACTGGGCGAGGAAGTGTTCCTGCTGGCCCTGCATCAGCCGGGTGCTCTGTTGCAGTTGGGTCAGGATGCTCGGCAAGCGCTCGTCGGCGGGTTCTTCGAGCATTTGCAGGTATTGGCCGAGGCTGGCCTGGAAGTTCTGGTTACCTTTCACGCTGCGCGAAACATCGCGCTCCATGTCATCAACCAGGTTGATTGCGTCCTGCTGCCCGGAACGGGCGTCCCCCAGCTCATCACGGATGATGTACTCGCGAAACAGTTTGGTGGCCGACTCCGGCGGGAAATAGTCGAAGTCGTTGACCAACCGGTCCAGGTGCCGATTGAGCTCCGGCTCCTGGCCCTTGCTGTAGGTGTACCAGAGCGCGTAGTGCACCGGGTTGGGCGCAATGTTGTGACGAACCATCATCGGCACTGCCTGCTTGAGCAACGCCGCGGCCTCGCGGGAGTCTTCCGGATACTGCGCTAGAACAGTCGCACGCGTGTCTGATTGGCTCATGGTTTCACTGTGGTTGTAATTATTTGGCGATTGGCAAACTCGCTGAGCATAGCCATACGCCCGACAAACGACCATCCCGAATTACACAATCATTTCAACCCGGTACGCCCGAGGTATTGCACCAGGCTTTTTTGTGGGAGCGAGCTTGCTCGCGAAGACGGCGGCACATCCAGCATCGATGTGACTGACATACCGCTTTCGCGAGCAAGCCCGCTCCCACAGGGGCCTGCGTTTTAACTGACTACCGTCACCACTGCGAGCAAGCGGCAAAGCTTGAACCCGGGGTTTTGCACCTGGCTTTTTTGTGGGAGCGGGCTTGCTCGCGAAGACGGCGGCACATCCAGCATCGATGTGACTGACATACCGCTTTCGCGAGCAAGCCCGCTCCCACAGGGGCCTGCGTTTTAACTGACTACCGTCACCACTGCGAGCAAGCGGCAAAGCTTGAACCCGAGGTATTGCACCAGGCTTTTCTGTGGGAGCGAGCTTGCTCGCGAAGACGGCGGCACATCCAGCATCGATGTGACTGACATACCGCTTTCGCGAGCAAGCCCGCTCCCACAGGGGCCTGCGTTTTAACTGACTACCATCACCACTGCGCGAAGGCGGCAAAGCTTGAACCCGAGGTTTTGCACCAGGCTTTTTTGTGGGAGCGGGCTTGCTCGCGAAGACGGCGGCACATCCAGCATCGATGTGACTGACATACCGCTTTCGCGAGCAAGCCCGCTCCCACAGGGGCCTGCGTTTTAACTGACTACCGTCACCACTGCGTGCAGGCGGCAAAGCTTGAACCCGAGGTTTTGCACCAGGCTTTTTTGTGGGAGCGGGCTTGCTCGCGAAGACGGCGGCACATCCAGCATCGATGTGACTGACATACCGCTTTCGCGAGCAAGCCCGCTCCCACAGGGGCCTGCGTTTTAACTGACTACCATCACCACTGCGCGCAGGCGGCAAAGCTTGAACCCGAGGTTTTGCACCAGGCTTTTTTGTGGGAGCGGGCTTGCTCGCGAAGACGGCGGCACATCCAGCATTGATGTGACTGACATACCGCTTTCGCGAGCAAGCCCGCTCCCACAGGGGCCTGCGTTTTAACTGACTACCGTCACCACTGCGAGCAAGCGGCAAAGCTTGAACCCGAGGTTTTGCACCAGGCTTTTTTGTGGGAGCGGGCTTGCTCGCGAAGACGGCGGCACATCCAGCATCGATGTGACTGACATACCGCTTTCGCGAGCAAGCCCGCTCCCACAGGGGCCTGCGTTTTAACTGACTACCATCACCACTGCGAGCAGGCGGCAAAGCTTGAACCCGAGGTATTGCACCAGGCTTTTTGTGGGAGCGGGCTTGCTCGCGAAGACGGCGGCACATCCAGCATCGATGTGACTGACATACCGCTTTCGCGAGCAAGCCCGCTCCCACAGGGGCCTGCGTTTTAACTGACTACCATCACCACTGCGAGCAGGCGGCAAAGCTTGAACCCGGGGTTTTGCACCAGGCTTTTTTGTGGGAGCGGGCTTGCTCGCGAAGACGGCGGCACATCCAGCATCGATGTGACTGACATACCGCTTTCCCGAGCAAGCCCGCTCCCACAGGGTCCTGTGTTTTAACTGACTAGTATCACCACTGCGCGCAGGCAGCAAAGTTTGAACCCGGGGTTTTGCACCTGGCTTTTTTGTGGGAGCGGGCTTGCTCGCGAAGACGGCGGCACATCCAGCATTGATGTGACTGACATACCGCTTTCGCGAGCAAGCCCGCTCCCACAGGGGGTTATGCGGTGCCTGTGTCAGCGCGCAGCCCAGGCATTGAAGCGTTGTTCAAGCTCTTCGCCATGGTCGACCCAGAACTCCGCGTCCACGGCCCGCGCGCCGGCCAGGTTGGCCTCGGCGGTCGGCAGTTGCTCCTGCACGTCCTTGGGCAGCAATGGCAGGGTCTGGCGATGCACCGGTCCGTAGGGGATGGTTTCCGAGAAGACTTTTTGCGTCTGCGGCTGGCTGGCGAACGCGATGAAGTTTTCCGCCAGCGCCTTGTTCGGCGTGCCTTTGACCACCGCCCAGTATTCCGGGTCGTACAGGCTCTGCGGCCAGACGATGCTCAGCTTCATGCCTTCCTTCTGCGCCGAGGCAATCCGGCCGTTGTAGGCGGCGCTCATCACCACGTCCCCGGCCACCAGCCATTGCGCCGGTTGCGCGCCCGCCTCCCACCACTGGATGTTCGGCTTGATCTGGTCGAGCTTGGCAAAGGCCCGCGTCACGCCTTGCGGGGTTTTCAAGACCTTGTACACGTCGTCCGCCTTGACACCGTCGGCGAGCAACGCGATTTCCAGAGTGTATTTGGCACTCTTGCGCAGGCCGCGCTTGCCCGGGAAGTCGGCGACATTCCAGAAGTCGGCCCAGGACTGCGGCGCCTTGGCCTGCTTGCTCTGGTCGTAGGCCATGACCATCGACCAGACATAAGTGGCCACCCCGCATTCGGTCAACGCACCGGGCACGAAGTTCGCCGAATCACCGAAGCGTCCCACATCGAGCTTCTCGAACAGGCCCTCCTCGCAGCCGCGCAACAGCTCAGGGCTTTCGACTTCCACCACGTCCCAACTGGTGTGGCCGGCGGAGACCATGGCCTTGATCTTCGACAGCTCGCCGTTGTACTCACCGGCGATGATGTTGCCCGCGCCGCTGGCATTAAAGGGCTGGAAATAGGCTTTATCCTGAGCCTGTTTGGTAGCACCACCGAAGGAAATCACGGTGAGGTCCTGGGGGGCCGCCCACACACTGGCACTCAACAACGCCAGGGCAAACGGAACACTGCAACGCAAGGATCTGGACATGGATCGCTTCCTCGGGGCTTGTCAGCCCGTTGTTGTTATGGGTGTTCGGATTCACTCAAGTAAGCCGCCAGGCGATCCATCAGGCGGTCACAGGCCGCCATCTGAACAACGCTGACAAATTCATCGGGCTTGTGCCCCTGGTCCATGCTGCCGGGGCCGCAGACCACCGAAGGAATGCCGGCCTGATCGAACAGCCCGCCTTCGGTGCCAAAGGCCACTGTGCTGAACTCGTCGCTGCCGCACAGTTGGGCAATCAGCCGGGCCGCCGCGCTGTCGGCGGGTGTCGCCAGGCCCGGATAGGCGGAGATTTTTTCAAAGCGGATACCGGTATCGGTGTCCACGGCCTGCATGGCCGGCAGCAGCGTCTGCTCGGCGTAGTCCTGCAGTTCGTCGACAACCACTTGCGGGGCGAAGTCCGGCAAGGCGCGGATCTCGAAATCGAAACGGCAGTCCGCCGGCACGATGTTCAGCGCCGTACCGCCCTGGATCACTCCTACCTGCACGGTCGAGAAGGCCGGATCGAAACGCTTGTCGTGCAATGGCGGCCGCGCCAGGGTGGCGCCGATGTCGCCCAGCCTACCGATCAGGCGTGCGGCCTGCTCGATGGCATTCACCCCGTAAGGCGCGTAGGCCGAATGACAGGCGGCGCCGCGCACGTGACAGCGCATCGCCAGCTTGCCTTTGTGGCCGAGCACCGGTTTGAGTTCGGTCGGCTCGCCGATCAAACACAACGCCGGAGCCGGGATCCGTTGCGGCAGCACTTCCAGCAAGCCGCGCACGCCGAGGCAACCGACCTCTTCGTCATAGGAAAACGCCAGGTGCACCGGGCGCTTCAAAGGGCTGGAGAGAAACATCGGCACGGCCGCCAGCACAGAAGCCAGATAGCCCTTCATGTCCGCGGTGCCGCGCCCATACAGCTTGCCGTTCGCCTCGCTCAGGCTGAACGGCTCGACCGTCCAGGCCTGGCCGTCCACCGGCACCACGTCAGTGTGCCCGGACAGCACAATGCCGCCGGCCACACGCGGGCCGACCGTGGTCAACAGATTGGCTTTGGTCCGCTCGGCGTTGTAGATCAGTTCGCAATCCACGCCCAGTTCGTGCAGGTAATCACGCACGAACTCGATCAGCTCAAGGTTCGAGTCGCGGCTGACCGTGGCGAACCCGATCAACCGCGCGAGCATGGCGCGGCTGCGCAACTCACTCATCGCCGGGCACTCCATACGCGGGGGCCAGGGTCGGATTGAGGGCGCGGGTCAGATAATCCTGAAGTTGCGGCTCGTAGGCCGTCCACAGTTTGTCCAGCTCGCCGATCGGGTTTTCATCGGCCCAATCCACTCGCAGGTCGACCATCGGCCAGGTCAGATCACCCACCACCGACAGCGCCGCCGAGTGCACCGCGCCGGCTTCGCCACCGGCATCCTGGCCGGCCTGCAAGGCGTTCATCAGCCGGGTGGCGAGGCAGCCTTCACTGTTTTCGAACGCCGCGACCATCGCCTCGATCACCCCACTGTTGGCCAGCAGGTTGCCGGCCGCCACGCATTGGTCACCGGCCACCGCGTTGTTGATGCCCAGGGCATGGTTGCCGCTGAACACCGCCGTGCGTCCCTGGGCATCCACCACCGCCACCTGGCGGTATTGGCTGTAGCCGTTTCGGGTCAATGAGTGGTCCAGCGCCTGGGGCGGCGCCGAGCCGTTGGCCAGTTCATCGAGGATCTGCGGGCCGAGGGCCGGCAGCGTGATGTTCTGGCTCGACACCGCGCCGACACCGGCACGCAGCCACGGGCAGCGCGCGCCGACGGCAATGCTCGAAGAACTGATGGCAATGCCCAGCTGGCCGGTCTCGGCGCAGCGACCCACGATGGAAAAAGTCATGGCGAATTCCTTATTCAGGGATGACAGCGATCACATCGATTTCCATCAGCCACTGCGGTTGGCCGAGGGCACTGACCACCAGGCCGGTGGAAATCGGGAACACGCCCTTGAGCCACTTGCCGACCTCCTGGTACACCGGCTCGCGATAGCGCGGGTCGATCAGGTAGGTGGTGGTCTTGACGATATGGCTCAGGTCGCTGCCCGCCTCTTCCAGCAGTTGCTTGACGTTGCGCATGGCCTGCTCGGCCTGGGCGCGCGGATCACCGAGGCCCACCAGTTGGCCGTTGAAATCGGTGCCGACCTGACCACGCACATACACGGTGTTGCCGGCGCGCACGGCCTGGCACAAATCGTTGTCCAGCGTCTGGTTCGGGTAGGTGTCTTTGGTGTTGAACATGCGGATGCGGGTATGAGTAGGCATTAACGAACTCCCATGAGGCTGGCTTTATGAAGAGGTGCACGGGCGGCTTCGGCTTGACGCTGGGTCGCATCCCGATAGTTGAGATAGGTGTGCTGTTTAACGATGTGATCGGCGATGTGCTTGGCGTCGTGCCAAACGCCCCAGATAAACGCGGAGCCGCGACGGGACTGCCAAGGCAAGCCGACGAAATACACCCCCGGCTCGGCCGACACGCCGCGCTGGTGCTGCGGTTTGCCGTTTTCCTTGAAGGCATCGACCTTCAGCCAGCTGTAGTCGGTGGAGTAACCGGTGGCCCAGATGATGGTGGTGACGCCGGCCTCGAGCAGGTCCAGCTCCAGGATTGGATGGGTCACGCAGTCCGGGTCCGCCAGCATGGCCCGGGCTTCGGGTTCCAGCGGCAGGTCCAGGCCGTTGCGTTCGATATAGGCGTCGGCCTTGTCGAGCAGCGCCAGGTAGTTTTCATCACCACGCTGGATGTTATCGGCGAGGTTGTCTTCGAAACTCACCACTGCGCCGTTGAACGCCTGGGTCAGGCCGACCAGGGTCATGCCCTGGTGAGCCAGGCGGCGGAAGTCCACGGTGTGGCCGCCACGGGCGCCGCTCACGGCGATGGTCACGTGCTCTTTACCGGGCTGCATGGCCTCGGCATCCCACTCGCCAAGCACCCCCAGCCACCAGCAGAAATCACGGTTGCGATAGGCACGGGGCGGACGGTCGTGGGCACCTACCGACAGGTAGACCTGCTTGCCGGAACGTTGCAGTTCATCGGCGATCTGCACGCCCGAGGAACCGGCGCCCACCACCAGCACCGCGCCTTCGGCCAGTTGCTGCGGGTTGTAGTACTGGGCGGAGTGAATCTGGGTGATGCCGGCGATTTCGGGAGCAATCGGCGGAATGGCCGGGCGCTGGAACGGACCGGTGGCGACCACCACATGCCGGGCCTCGATCACGCCATCGGAAGTTTCGACAGTGAAGCCTGGACGGTCGGTGTTACGTTCGACTTTCTTCACGTCCACGCCGGTACGGATCGGCGCGTTGAACTTGCGGGCGTAGGCTTCGAAGTACTCAGCCACCTGCTCTTTCCCGGCGAAGGCATCCGGGTCCAGACCGTCGAATTCCAGCCCCGGGAAACGGTCGTGCCAGGCCGGACCGTTGGCCACCAGCGAATCCCAGCGACCGGTGCGCCAGGCTTCGGCGATACGATTGCGCTCCACAACGAGGTGAGGCACACCGAGCTTGCTCAGGTGTTCACTCATGGCCACGCCGGCCTGGCCGGCGCCAACAACAAGCGTATCAATTGCGGTTTTATCAACTGTCATGGCTGTGCACTTCTGAAAGGTGGTTTGATTCAGGTCGGTCATGGCTGCCGCCTCGATTCTGATCACTGTTGTTCTTCTGCTGCGGCTATCGGTGTCAGGGTGTTGGCCGCATTCTGTTCGGAGCCGGGAAATAGCGAAATTATGTTTTTTGTGGTCGCTGGCGAGGAAAAAGCGTCGAGGTGACCGACTGGCCGTGCAAGGTTGCGGTCGACCCGATCCCGGCCTATGGTCCAAGCGATGCATTGCCCGCGACTGGCGCGAAGACCCGGCGCGGATTGCTGTCCATCCAGTGCGGATTCACGCAAGGAGTGATGACATGCCCGACAATTCCCGTCCTGCCGTGCTCGAACTGATCGGCAACACCCCATTGGTACGCGTCAGCCGATTCGATACCGGCCCGTGTACGCTGTTTCTCAAACTCGAATCACAGAACCCCGGCGGTTCGATCAAGGACCGCATCGGTCTGGCCATGATCGACACCGCCGAACGCGATGGTCGCCTCAGGCCCGGCGGCACCATCGTCGAAGCCACCGCCGGCAACACTGGCCTCGGCCTGGCCCTGGTCGGCCGCGCCAAGGGCTACCGCGTTGTGCTGGTGGTGCCGGACAAGATGTCCACCGAGAAGGTCTTGCACCTCAAGGCCATGGGCGCCGAGGTGCACATCACCCGCTCCGACGTCGGCAAGGGTCACCCCGAGTATTACCAGGACGTCGCCGCGCGGCTGGCCGCGGAAATTCCCGATGCGTTCTTCGCCGACCAGTTCAACAACCCGGCCAACCCGCTGGCCCACGAATGCAGCACCGCGCCGGAGATCTGGGCGCAAACCCAGCATGATGTGGACGCCATCGTCGTCGGCGTCGGTTCGGCCGGCACCCTCACCGGCCTGACCCGCTTCTTCAAACGGGTGCAGCCGGACCTGGAAATGGTCCTGGCCGATCCGGTCGGCTCGGTGATGGCCGAATACAGCCGCGGTGGCACCCTCCCCACCCCCGGTTCCTGGGCGGTGGAAGGCATTGGCGAAGACTTCATTCCGTCGATTGCCGACCTGTCCAGCGTGCGCCACGCCTATTCGATCAGCGACGAAGAAAGCTTCGACCATGCCCGCCAACTGCTGCGCGCCGAAGGCATTCTTGGCGGCTCATCGACCGGCACCCTGCTGGCGGCGGCGTTGCGTTACTGCCGCGAACAGACCCAGCCGAAGCGGGTGGTGAGCTTCGTCTGCGACACCGGTACACGCTACCTGTCGAAGGTCTACAACGACCAGTGGATGAACGATCAGGGCCTGCTGCAACGCAAGCACTACGGCGACCTGCGCGACCTGATCGCGCGGCGTTTCGAGGATGGCCGGGTGATCAGCGTCGGCCCGGATGACACCCTGCTCACCGCGTTCCAGCGCATGCGCCTGGCGGATGTCTCGCAACTGCCGGTACTGGTGAAGGGGCAGCAACTGGTCGGCGTGATCGACGAGTCCGACATCCTGCTGGGGGTCCATGAAGACGCCGCGCACTTCCGCAAAACCGTATCCAGCGCCATGACCGACAAATTGCAAACCCTGGCACCCGACGCCACGTTGGCGGAACTGGAGGCCGAACTCGGCCGCGGGCTGGTGGCGATCATCAAGGACGCTTCGGGTTTCCACGGCCTGATTACCCGAACCGACATGCTCAACCATTTGCGGAGATCCCTGCCATGAGTCAACAGGATAAAAACGCCCCGCCACAGGGCTTCGCCACCCGGGTGATCCACGCCGGGCAAGTGCCGGACCCATCCACCGGGGCGCTGATGCCGCCGATCTACGCCAACTCCACCTACCTGCAACAGAGCCCCGGGGTGCACAAGGGCCTGGACTACGGGCGTTCGCACAACCCGACGCGCTGGGCGCTGGAGCGCTGCGTGGCCGACCTCGAAGGCGGCACCCGGGGCTTTGCCTTCGCCTCGGGGCTGGCGACCATTTCCACGGTGTTGGAACTGCTCGACGCCGGCTCGCACATCGTCTCGGGCAACGATCTGTACGGCGGCACCTTCCGCCTGTTCGACAAGGTGCGCCAGCGCAGTGCCGGGCACCGCTTCAGCTTCGTCGACCTGACCGACCTGGCGGCGTTCGAGGCCTCCCTGCAAGACGACACCCGCATGGTCATGGTCGAGACACCGAGCAATCCGCTGCTGCGCCTCACCGACCTGGCCGCCATCGCCCGCACCTGCCGCGCCCGCGGCATCATCTGCGTGGCCGACAACACCTTCGCCAGCCCTTGGATCCAGCGCCCGCTGGAGCTGGGCTTCGACATCGTGCTGCACTCGACCACCAAATACCTCAACGGTCACTCCGACGTGATCGGCGGGATCGCCGTGGTCGGGCAGAACGCTGAACTGGCCGAACGCCTGGGCTTCCTGCAAAACGCCGTCGGCGCCATCGCCGGCCCGTTCGATGCCTTCCTCACCCTGCGCGGCGTGAAGACCCTGGCCCTGCGCATGGAGCGGCATTGCAGCAACGCGCTGGAGCTGGCGCAGTGGCTGGAGCGCCAACCGCAAGTCTCACGGGTCTACTACCCCGGCCTGCCGTCGCACCCGCAACACGAACTGGCCCAACGGCAAATGCACGGTTTCGGCGGGATGATCTCCCTCGACCTCAACAGCGACCTGGCTGGCACCAAATGTTTCCTTGAAAGCGTGCAGATCTTCGCCCTGGCCGAAAGCCTGGGCGGCGTGGAAAGCCTGATCGAACACCCGGCGATCATGACCCACGCCACCATCCCGCCCGACATCCGCGCGGAACTGGGGATTGGTGATGGCTTGGTGCGGCTGTCGGTGGGGGTTGAGGATGTCGAGGATTTGCGCGCGGATCTGGCGCAGGCGTTGGCAAGGATGTAAATCACCTGAGTTGTGGGACACCGCAAAAACCTGTGGGAGCGGGCTTGCTCGCGAAGACGGCGGCACATCCAACATCGATGTGACTGATATACCGCTTTCGCGAGCAAGCCCGCTCCCACACTTGAATGTCTGTCATGTAAAAATTTGGTGTTCACCAGAGATCCCCTGTGGGAGCGAGCTTGCTCGCGATGGCGGTGGATCAGTCGATATTGATGCTGACTGACACACCGCTTTCGCGAGCAAGCCCGCTCCCACAGGTCTTTTTTTGGCCTTAAGTCTTGTTGCAAGGCTGGTCAAGCAAACAGGAGTCCCTATAATCGCGGCGTTTTCGTCTACCCTCACGAAGCGTCGTGCAGCAATCAGCTTGTGCGGGGCGCATCGACATTTTTCCGCTATTGAACCGGAGAACTTCCATGCTCAAACGTACCCTGGCATTGGCCGTCGGCCTGACCCTATCCTTTTCCACCCTGCTGGCACAGGCTGTCGAGACCCTCAAGGTCAGCGCCATTCCCGACGAAGCCCCCACCGAACTGCTGCGCAAGTTCAAGCCCCTGGGCGAATACCTGGAGAAGCAACTGGGCATGAAGGTCGAGTTCGTACCGGTGTCCGACTACCCGGCGGTGGTCGAGGCTCTGGCCACAGACCGTATCGACATGGCCTGGCTGGGCGGCTTCACCTTCGTGCAGGCGCGACTGAAAACCGGCAATGCCATTCCTCTGGTACAGCGTGAACAGGATGCGCAGTTCACCAGCAAATTCATCACCGCCGACCCGGCCGTCAAGTCGCTGGCCGACCTCAAGGGCAAATCGTTCGCCTTCGGCTCGGTCTCGTCGACGTCGGGCAGTTTGATGCCGCGCTATTTCATGCTGCAGGACGGCATCAAGCCGGAAACCTACTTCAGCCGTGTCGGTTACTCCGGCGCCCACGACGCCACCGTCGCCTGGGTTCAGGCGGGCAAGGTCGATGCCGGCGTGCTCAATGCCAGCGTCTGGGAAAAACTGGTCAAGGCCGGCAAGGTCGACACCGACAAGGTCAAGGTCTTCGCCACCACGCCGGCCTACTTCGACTACAACTGGACCGTGCGCGGCACCCTCGACCCGGCCCTGGCGGGCAAAATCAAGGCGGCCTTCCTCGCGCTCGACCCGGCCAACCCGGAGCAAAAAGCGATTCTGGACCTGCAAGCCGCCAGCCGCTTCATCGCGACCAAGCCTGAGAACTACAAGGGCATCGAGGAAGCCGCGCGCGCTGCCGACCTGCTGAAATGACCTTGCATCTGAACCGGGTCAGCCTCACCCACGGCAATGGCGTGCGTGCGCTGCATGAGGTCGACCTGCACATCGGTGCCGGTGAGCAAGTCGCAATCATCGGTCCGTCCGGTGCCGGCAAGTCGAGCCTGCTCAACGTGCTGGCCACCGCCCTGCGCCCGGACGACGGCGCGGTCGAGGTGCTCGGCGAGCACGCCTGGCAGCTCGGCGCCCGACAGCGCCAACGGCTGCGGGCGCGCATCGGCCTGGTGCATCAGGCACCACCCCTGCCACCGCGGCAACGGGTGGTCACCGCGGTGCTGGCCGGAAAGCTGGGCCAATGGGGTTTTGCCAAAAGCCTGCTGAGCCTGCTGCATCCGGTAGATGTTCCGGGCGCGCGGGCGGCACTGGTCAAGCTGGACCTGGGTGACAAGCTGTTCGCCCAGTGCCAGCAATTGTCCGGCGGCCAACTGCAGCGCGTGGGTATTGCCCGGGTGCTATACCAGGCGCCCGAAGTGCTGCTGGCCGATGAGCCGGTGTCGGCGATGGACCCGGTACTGGCCGGGCACACCCTGTCGATCCTCTGCCGCCACGCCCGGGAACACAAGGTGACGCTGGTCGCCAGCCTGCATGCGGTGGAACTGGCCCTGACGCACTTCTCGCGCATCATCGGTTTGCGTGACGGTCAGGTCCTGTTCGACCTTCCCGCCAGCGACGTCGACCACGATTTGCTCGACAAGCTCTACGCCAACGAGCAACTGCTGTCGCCACCCGTTCCGGTGGCGCCCTTGAGCCTGCAGATTCCACGATGCTGACGCGCGATACACGAGACCCGGCCACCCTGCCCCGCCTGCTGCTCAGTCTGTTGGCGCTTGCCCTGCTGTGGCCCGGTATTCATTTCAGCGAACTGGACCTGGGTGTGCTGCTCCAGGCCGACAGCCAGAGTGAGATGGGCCGGTTTGTCTCCGCCTTCTGGCCGCCTGCCCATGGTGAAGAGTTCCTTCAGCTACTGTGGCAAGCCACGTTGCAAACCCTGGCCATCGCCACCGCCGGCATGGCCCTGGCCTTGATGTTGGCCGTGCCCGCCAGCTTGTTGGCCAGCCGCGCACTGTCGCTGTCCGCAGCCTCACGCAGTGGTCGCCCAAGCGCTCTCGGCCGACTGTTGCGCTGGCCAGTGCGCGGGCTGCTGATCTTCCTGCGCAGCGTGCCGGAAATCGTCTGGGCCTTGCTGTTCGTGCGCGCTGTCGGCCTTGGCCCGACGGCCGGGGTGCTGGCCATTGCCATCACCTACAGCGGCATGCTGGGCAAGGTCTACGCGGAAATCTTCGAGTCGGTCGACCAGCGTCCCGCCCACTCACTGCTGCAAGCCGGCAGTGGCCGGTTGGCGGCGTTCTGCTACGGCATCCTGCCCAATGTCGCGGCGGAGTTGCTGTCGTACACGGTGTACCGCTGGGAATGCGCGATCCGCGCCTCGGTGGTGATGGGCTTCGTCGGCGCCGGCGGGCTGGGCCAGCAAATCGACTTGTCGTTGCGCATGTTCGCCGGCGGTGAAGTGGCGAGCATGTTGCTGACCTTTTTCGTCCTGGTGCTGTTCGCCGATCAGATCAGCCGCCTGCTGCGCTGGAGGTTCGCATGAATCGCCTGATCAACCTGCTGCTGATCCTGTGCATTGGCGCAGCTGTCGTTGCTTCGTTCCGCTATCTGGGCATCGACCTCGGCGAACTGGGTGGCAGCGGTAACCTGAAGCAGATGGGCGCCTACGTGCTGCGTTTTCTCAGCCCGGACCTGAGCGCCGGCCATCTGCAAGCCATTGGCCGTGGCGCCGTGGAAACCATGGCGATGTCCGCCCTCGGCACCCTGCTCGCGGCGGTGTTCGGCCTGGTGCTGGCACTGCCGGCGGCCGGGCGTTTCGGCTGGCCGTTGCAGAGTGCGTCGCGCCTGGTGCTGAACGCCCTGCGCGCCATTCCCGAACTGGTGTGGGCCGCGCTGATGGTGCTGGCCGCCGGACTCGGCCCCAACGCCGGGACCCTGGCACTGGCCATGCACACCACCGGGGTACTGGGTCGATTGTTCGCCGAAGCACTGGAAAACACCCCGCCGCAACCGGCCGAAGCCATCCGTCTGCAGGGCGGCAACGTCGTCTGGGCTTTCTGCTACGGCACCCTGCCCAACCTGTTTCCGCAGCTGTTGGCGTACATCCTGTACCGCTGGGAAAACAACATCCGCATGGCCAGCGTGCTCGGATTTGTCGGTGCCGGCGGTTTGGGGCAGATGCTCTATGTCAGCCTCAGCCTGTTCCAGGAAGCCCAGGCCAGTACGGTGATTTTGGCGATGTTGGTGCTGGTGTTTGCCGTTGATGGGCTGAGCAGCTGGAGTCGCCAGCGGTGGGTCAAGGCGTAATGGGCGATTGGATGGATTTGCTCACCTGATTGCATTCGAGCTGAGCAACCATTTGTATGGAGTTGACTAGCGCGTTTTATGGCTATGACTGGCAGAAAACGACCCAAAACTGCCGGTGGGAACCGGCAGAAACCGGCCAGGAGCGGAAGCGCGGGAAGTTGCATTGCATTTGAGTATCTACGGACTAACCTCAGTGCATCATTACACCGCGCGCAGGGGGACTTGCCGCCAAGGTGTCATTTCCCAACTGACCTCCATTTCACGTTGGCCAAGGAGCCTTATGAAGACCTTCTTGCTAAGGACGGCCCTGTTCGTTGTTTTATTTTTCTTTGCCTTGCTCTGCCTTCTTGTGTCTCTTTCCTCGTACAAGGAGGTGGACGAGACGAAGACTTGGCAGAAGTTGAATGCCACAGTCGCCACTGTCTCCATTTCTGAGGAGATGCGCAGTAAGGGTATGACCTATTGCCCTCTGGTTAACGTGACCTTTGAGTTGAACGGACAGCAATACACTTATCCGCTCGAAATATCGCAGCGGCCCTGCAGGACCAGCCTGGAGTCGGTCGAAAGATCAGTTGCAACATTCAGGGAAGGAAAAGTGATCGAAATTCTTGTCGACCCTGCAAAGCAGGGTAGAGTGAAGCCAGGTACTTACTCACTAGGTGGGGGTTTTTACATCGGCGTTTTCTTGGGCACGCTAACCTTTATCGGGGCCGTAGCTGTCCTGGTGTTTCCTGCTAAGAAATCTGTCAAGTTGACGCAAAGAGAAAGCATTTCACATTCAACTTTGAGCAAGAAAGAAGTTCAGAAAAAAGTTCGTGAGCTACTCGCCGCCGGCACTGCAAAGTCGGAAGTGTTTTCACAACTCTCCGGGCGGGGTGTAAAAGACAGTCAACTTGCTTACTTTATAGCCTCGTATGCAGATCCAATTCGTTGTGACGAGCACGATCGCAAGGTCAATATTCTCATCACGATAATGCTCGCCCAGGCTTTGATTGCATTCATTCTGGGATTGGATATCGGCGCCAGGATGGGACCAACGGCCAAATGGGTTATGGGTGTTTCAATGACCTTGATTCCCTTGTTTTTGGTATGGGGCTTCTACAAGCATCGCGTCGGCGCCTACAACGCGTACATACTCCTTGCGCTTCCCCAATTCCCAAGATCGCTTGCGGGGTTTACATCGAGTCCGGCAACAACCGCTATCGCATTAGCTATAAGTATCGCTATCCTGGCTTTTGTTTGGTACGTCCGAGGAAAAATCTTTCCAGACTTCGTCTTCGTCAGCCCCAGGAAAATCAAAGGCAAGTACTTATTTTCGGGCTGACCCATCATGCCGCCGGACCTGCCCGAACGGCTGTTCAGGCCTGTGAGTTCAATCGTTAGCGAAGACTGCTTCGGGTCGATTTCAGCCGGTTCCAGCAGGCAGCTTCTGGCCGTTCTCTGCCGGTCATCGTTACAAAGCCTACTGGTCAAATCCGATGCAACCGGTGGTCAAGTACAGTGCAATTTCGCGCCTGACGACCAAACCAGTACTGCCCACGCCAAAAACCCTTCCTGCGCGTCAACACAGGAAGGGTTTTTTGTTTGCGGCTGATCAGTCTTTAGCCTGGCTCAGCTTAGTGAACAACTCGGTCGGCACTTTCTTGCCGTTGGAGATGAACTGGTTGGTGCGGAACTTGTACACCTCACCTTCGGACAGGAAACCGTCGCTGTTGGTGTCCATCGCCTTGAATTCCTCGGTGCCCTTGGGCGCCACGGCCAGCAGTTCCTTGAGCGATACGCGGCCGTCATCATCGGTGTCGGTGCGCGCGAAAGAAGCATCGCCGCACTTGCCTTCACCGCACTTGCCCTCGGCCTGGGTCTTTTGCGCGCTGGCTTCGGCACCGCACTTGCCTTCGCCACACTTGCCTTCGCTGGTCTTCTCCGCGGAAGCCAACTGATAGCCCTGAGGCAAGGCTTCAGCGGAAAACGCGGAGGACGCGAAGTTGATACCGCCGACCAGTGCAACAGCGATCAGGCCAATACGGGTTTTGTTCGACTGGATACGAGACATGTTGATACTCCGGATCATTTGCGCGGCTGGACCGTTATTGGTCGTACCACAAGGGTTGATAAACCTGGTTGCGAGGTACGTTGTGCATCTCGCTTTGCCAGGTCTATTTGGCCCCGGCGGTGTATCCCGGCTGTATCCGTAAAGCGCTGGTTTTGTATGGCTGTACGCGGATCCCGTGCCCTGATACACAGCGATACACGAAAGCCGGTAGTCAGTTGATCACAGCGAAAGCCTGATGGTGTATCTGGTCGAGACCCTGACCTCGATCGATGTGATGGTGCACCAGTTGGTGGATCATCTGGACGGCGGATCGCGAAATGCCCCGCTGGGGATTTCCAACAGCGTGATGCTGGCGGAAATCACGGCGAACCGGGTGCTGGACCAAATCGACCCGCCCGAGTAATTACTGAATCTGTGGCTAACGCTGGCCCTGTGGCGAGGGCGAGGCTCAGTTCGGATCCAACAACCCGCCACTCCAGTTTCGCGACACCCGGCTGCCGGTGAATTTCGCCACCCCCATGCCCTGGGGTATAAGGCGATCGCGATAGCGCGTCACCAGGCGCCCCGCTTGTTCGGCGTGCAGCACCACTTCGGAGGTCGGGTCGCCCGGCCGCCCGAGAATCCGTGCAAAGCGCTGGCCTTCCTCGACGAAATCCCCCAGCTCCTTTTCGAAGATCAACACGCCGGGTTGCGGGGCGATGATGGTTTCCATGTGGCCCATTTCCACGGCTTCAACGGGCCAGTCAGCGGGCGCCACTGACTCATCGATGACGCCGCAACTGCACAGCCAGTTGTACAACCCTTCGGCATCCGACTCGGCAAAACGGTCGCTGACATCGCCCTGCCCGCGCAGCTCCAGGGTCGCAGCCATGCGTCCAGCAGTCACCCCGTCGCGTATCCACGGGGCAATGATGGTTTCCTCGAAGGAGCCATCGCCGCCGTCATCCCAGATAATCGCCACGTCCATCTTCATTGCCGCCGCCAGTTCGCGGCCACGGGGCCAGAAACTGCGGTGCACGTACAGGTACGGCAAGGCCTCGTCATCGGTGTGCAGGTCGAGCATCACATCGGCCGGGGCGGCCAGTTGCACCAGTTGCTTTTGCCATAGCTGAACGCAGGTCGAAGGTCGCTCCATGACCGCCGACTGGTCGAACGCGCGATTGAAGTTTTGCCCGGTGGCGTCGTGATAGCGGCCGAGGATCCGCCCCTGGCGAAACTGCCCGATACCCAGCGGATTGGCCTGCGGCACCACGGTCACATTACCCTTGAGCCGGCCTTGGGATTTGGCGGTTTGCAGTCGTTGCATCAGCAGGTGCAGGACCAGCATCCCGGCGATTTCATCGGCATGTACGCCGGCCTGCAGGTGTACGTTTGGCCCGCTGCCGTCGCCTGCATAGCGCCAGGCACCGACTCGCACGGCATCACCGTTGTTGTTGCGAACACTGAATGAAATATCCTGCGGCATTGGCTTTCCCTCCCGTCATGAACCTTGAAAAACGTTGTATCGCTGCTGCCGAGGCTGGTGATTGAACAGACGTTCAACTAAGCTCGGCATCGTGGAACCTCACCCAAGGACAGCCTTGTGACAACCGATGCCCCGAAAAACCGCCGCGCCGAACCCGATGACCGTCGCGAAATGCTGGTGGCTGCCACCCTGCGCTGCCTGGGCCGCGACGGTCACGCCGGGATTTCCGTACGGCGCATCGCCACCGAGGCCGGAGTGTCCGTGGGGTTGCTCAACCACCACTTCGGCAGCATCGAGGCACTGATCGCCGACACCTACCAGCGGCTCGCGAGTGAGCTGACCACCGCCCTGCTCCAGGAAATCGAGCAGGCCGAGACCCCCGCGCAAAAGATCGATGCCTTCCTCGAAGGCTCGTTCTCGCCCAGGGTCATGGACCCGAAACTGCTCGGCGTGTGGGTGGTGTTCTGGAGCCTGATCCGTCACTCCGAACACGTCAGCCAGTCCCACGAAAAAAGCTACCGCGCCTACCTTGATCTGATCCGCCAGTTGCTCGACGGGCTGGCCGCCAGCGAAGGCTTCGTGATTCACGACACGCGCCTGGCCGCCATCGGCTTATCGGCGATGCTCGACGGTCTTTGGCTCGAGTGGTGCCTGAACCCCGAGACCTTCAGCGCCGCTAACGGACTGCACATCTGCCGTTGCTGGATAAAGGGGCTGCGTCACGGAGCATTCAGCACCGACGACGTCCTGTGACGGATGCCGGCCGAAGATCATCGCCAGGGTGCCGCTGACCGCGATCAGCCCGGCACCGATCATCAGCGACATGTCCATCAGCGTGCCCCAGACCAGGCTCGACAGGGCAAACGCCCAGATCAGCCCGGTGTATTCGAACGGCGCGAGCAAGGTCGCGGTGGCGCGGCGGAAACTGGCGAACAACAGGAACTGGCCGATACCGCCCACCAGGCCGGCGCCGAGCATGCCCAGCCAGGCGGGCGTCGGCGCTGGCGTGTGGGTCCACGGCAGTGCGACCGCCATGCAAATCACGAACACCACGTTGGTGATCAGCATCTGCTCCAGCACTGAGGTCTGCTCATCCACCTGACGCAGCTGGATGTAAGTGAAAGCCCAGCACATCGCCGCCAGCAGGGTCAGGACGATCGGCAACGGATCGGTCATGTTGTCGGGGCGACAGGCAATGACCACCCCGACAAAACCGATGATCAGGCTGAACCACTGCCAGCCGCTGGCGCGTTCCTTGAGAATCACCGCTGCCAGCACCGTGACCATGATCGGCGCGGAAAAATACAGGGTGGTCATCTCGGCCAGGGTCAGGTCCCGGGCCGCCGTGTAGTACAGCACCCAGGCGACAATCGACAGCAAACCGCGGACCACCAGCAAGTGCCGGCTCGGCGAGCGCCAGGCCCGCTGGATCAGGCGCAGGCGCCCCGCCAGCAGCACTGCCACGACCACCACGGCGGCGCGCCAGAACAAAATGGTGACCACCGAATAGTCGGCCACCAGCCACTTGATGACCGCATCCTGCAACGACAGGAATGCGTAACCCAAGGTGCACAGGCCAATGCCCTGCAACGACCGGTCAACCCGTGGCGAACTCATCAGGCCGACCTGCGTACCGGCGTCCCGCGTCGCTCGGCAAAGGCAAACAGCGCTTCGATCAGGAACGTCAGGCAGACGTAAACGCCGGCCACCAGCAACAAGGGTTCGTACACCTGCAGGGTCTGCGCGCGGACCACGTTGGCGGCACCGAGCAGATCGATCACGGCGATGGTCGAGGCCAGCGCCGTGGACTTGAGCAGCATCACGGTTTCCCCGGCCAGGGTCGGCAGCAACAGGCGCATCGCCCGGGGCAAGCGTACCCGCAGCAAGGATTGGCGCGCGGTCATGCCAAAAGCCGAGGCCGCTTCCATTTCACCCTTGGGCACCGCCAGCAGGCCACCGCGAATCACTTCGCCGACATAAGCCCCCACCGACACCACCAGGGCGAACACGATGTACCAGTAACCATCGCGCAGGTACGGCCAGAGGAAACTGCCGCGAATCAGCGGGAACTGGGCAAACAGGCTGCCCAGGCCGTAGTAGAAAATGTAGATCTGGATCAGCAACGGCGTCCCGCGGGTGACGCTGGTGTAGAACAGGCTGACCTTGGCGATCACCTTGTTTTTCGAGATCCGCGCCAGCGCCACCAACACCGCCAGGACAAAACCGAACACACTGGAGATCAACAGGATCGCGAGGGTGGTTTGCAGCCCCCGGCCCAACAGTGCCGCGTATTCAACTATCCACGCTGGAATCATTTCATTCTCTCTGCCGGTTCAGTCAACAAGAGGCATCCAGCGACGAATGCGTCGCTCCAACCGTCCCGAAAGGTAGTTGGACACCAGCGTCACCGCGTAATACAGCGCCGCGGCCGTGAGGTAGAACAACAGATAGTGGCGCGTCGACCCCGCGCCTTGCTTGGCGGTGTACAGCAGCTCGTTGGTGCCGACCACGCTGATCAGCGCACTGTCCTTGATCAGGTTGATCCACAGGTTGGCCATCCCGGCCATCGCATACGGCGCCATGATCGGCAGCGTGACCCGACGGAACAGCCCGAAACCGCTGAGGCCGAACGCCTTGCCCGCTTCGATCTGGCCGAAGGGAATCGCCTGGATCGCCGCGCGGAAAATCTCCGAGGCGTAGGCACCCTGCACCAGCCCCAGCACCACGATGGCCGCCAGCGGACCGCTGACATTGACCACGCCGTAGCCGAGTTGGGACATCAGCGAATTGAGGAGCATGGAGCCGACGTAGTACAGCAACAGAATCAGCAGCAATTCCGGAACCGCCCGGAACACCGTGGTGTAGCCGCGCATCAGCGCTGCAATCGGCTTCGGCGCGCCAAGCTTGAGGCACGCCACCACCAGCCCGATGGCCAACCCGAGCACAAAGGCCCCGGCGGAAATCTGCAGGGTCATCCAGAGCCCCTTCAACAGCGCACTGCCCCATCCCTGCTCGGTGAAATTGATCAGATCGAACATTGCCGGCATTTCAGTCTCCAGTTGGCGGATCTGCACCTTCCCATGTGGGAGCGGGCTTGCTCGCGAAAGCGGTGTGTCAGTCGACATCATTGCTGAATGTGATGCCGCCTTCGCGAGCAAGTCGAATCGTCGCACCGCCGCTCCCACAGGAGATTTGCGTCTGCGCAAGTGTTGCGTTTAGCCAGCCATCAGAACGCAGGCTTCACGCTGGTGCCGAAGTAGCTCTGGGACAGCTCGTCGTAGTCCTTGCTCGCCAGCAATTCCTGGATGGCCTTGTCCAGTCTGGCCTTGAGCTCGGTGTCGTCCTTGCGCAGGCCGGCGCCCACGCCTTTGCCGAAGATCGGGTCATACGGCACGGTGCCGAGGTAGGCCAGGTCCTTGGCGTCCGGGGTCTTGATGAACGCGGCCATGGCAGTGCCGTCGGCCATCATCAGGTCGATGCGCCCGGCAATCAGGTCGGCATTGGCCGAGTCCTGGGTGTCGTAGTACTTAACGTCGGCAATTTTTTCGTAATAGGTCTTCAGGTAGCTGGCGCTCACGGTCGAGTTCTGCACGCCGATGATCTTGCCCTTGAGGTCATCCGGGTACTTCTTCACCGCCGCCTCTTTCGGGCCGACGAGAGCAATCACCGAGTCGTAGTAGGCCTTGCTGAAGGCGATCTGTTTTTCCCGTTCTTCGGTCACCGACATCGAGGAAAAGATCACGTCGATCTTCTTCGCCAGCAGCGACGGAATGATGCCGTCCCACGCCACTTCCTTGATCTCGCATTCGGCTTTCATTTCGCTGCACAGCTTGTGGATCAGGTCGACTTCAAAACCTTTCCACACGCCGTTGGCCTGCTTTTCGGTGTACGGCGGATAAGGTTCGGCTGCGACCGCGAACCTGATCGGTTGCGCTTGGGCGGCACTCATACCGGCCAGCATTACGCAGGCCGCACCGGTCAACCAGTTTGCAAAACGTCGATTTCCCATGTTGTTTTCCCGTCTTTTTATGATGAGTTAGCGAGTCTGATGAGCGTTGACGAATTGCCGGCAACGCTCGCTGCGTGGGTGTACGAACACTTCGTCCGGCGAACCGGTTTCCTCGATCAGCCCTTGATGCAAAAAGGCGACTTTGGAAGAGACATCGCGTGCAAAGGCCATTTCATGGGTCACCAGGATCATGGTCCGGCCTTCTTCGGCGAGGGAGCGGATCACCCGCAGCACTTCCCCGACCAGTTCCGGGTCGAGTGCCGAGGTGGGTTCATCGAACAGCATGACCTTGGGCCGCATGGCCAGGGCCCGGGCGATGGCCACCCGTTGTTGCTGTCCCCCGGAGAGAAACGCCGGGTACTCGTTGCGCTTGGCCGCAAGCCCGACGCGCTCGAGCAGGGCTTCGGCCCGTTCAGTGGCCTCCGCACGGCTTTCACGCAAGACCTGGGTCGGCGCTTCGATGAGGTTTTCCAGCACCGTGCGATGGGGCCAGAGGTTGAAGTTCTGGAACACCATGCCCAGGCTGGAACGGATGCGCACCAGCTGCTTGGCGTCCGACACCAGCGGTGCGCCGGGGCGATTCTGGTTAAGGTGAATGCTTTCGCCATCAACCAGGATGCGCCCCTGGTCCGGCACTTCGAGCATGTTGATGCAGCGCAGCAAGGTACTTTTGCCCGAGCCGCTGGCACCGATCAAGGAGATCACGTCGCCCTCGCGGGCGGTCAGGGAAACGCCCTTGAGCACTTCGATATTGCCGAAGCGTTTGTGCAGGCCATCGACCTCGATCATGGTCTTGGCCGCGACCGGTTCGACGGTCGCGGGGCTGGTCACCGTGCCGATCACCGGCCGCGGCGCTTCACCATTGAGTACCTGGACAAAGCCGCGAATACGCTGGCAGGCCTGGGCCAATCGCTCGTCACTGAGGGTGAACGACAGCCGCACAAACCCCTGGGCCGGCTCACCGAATGCCGCAGCATCCAGCACCGAGACACCGGCTTCGCGCAGCAGGCGCCAGGCGAATTCCAGCGAGGTCAGGCCGGTGCCGCGTACGTCCACCAGTACGAACATGCCGGCATCGGGGTTGAGCACGCTGATGCCCGGGCAATCCGCCAGGCCGGACACCACCAGATCGCGGCGCCGGCGATAGATCTCGCGCATGCCGTGGGTGACTTCGTCATGGGACTGCACGGCCTTGAGCGCCGCTTCCATGACAAACCCGGGCAAGCCGTACAGCATGCTCAACACCAGGGTTTCGACATGATTGACCAAGGCTTCATTGGCCACGACCCAGCCGATGCGCCAACCGGTCATGGCATGGGATTTGGACAGGCTGCCGATCACCACGCAGCGCTCGGCCATGCCCGGCAACGCCGCCAGGCTCAGGTGTTCACGCTCGTAGGCGAGGCTCTCGTAGACCTCGTCCACCACCACCCACAGGTCATGGGCGATGGCGAGTTCGGCGATGGCTTGCAGCTCTTCGCGACCCAGTACCACGCCGGTGGGGTTGTTCGGGTTGGAGAAGAAAATCGCCCGAGTGCGCGGGGTAATGGCCTTGGCCAACACGGCGGCATCGAGGCGAAAACCCGAGTCCGCCGCGCAAGGCACCCGCACCAGCGTGGCGCCGGACGCCTTGAGCGTCGCTTCGTAGGTGACGTACATCGGATCGAAGGCAATCACTTCATCGCCGGCACCGAGCAGGCACATCGAGGTGGCGAACAAGGCGTTCTGCGCACCTGCCGTGAGAATGACGTTCGACGCCTGCAGTTCGCGGTCGATCAACTGGCTGTAGCGGCCGGCAATGGCCTCGCGCAAGGCCTGGCGACCGGCGATCTCGGTGTAGTGGGTATCCCCTTCACGCAAGGCGTGGATGGCGGCATCGGTAATGAAATCGGGGGTGGGGAAATCCGGGTCGCCGACGCTGAGGATGATCACGTCCTCGCCTTTGCGCTGTGCCGCGCTGGCCGCGTAGTGGATATCCCAGGCGGCAACGCCTTGGCCACTGATCCGTTCAACAAAGGGTGAAAACCGCATGCCAGTGCCTCGTTCGAATTGAAGAAACGCAAGCCCGCAACCAGCCGGGGGAAGGTGGCCCCCAACATAGTCCAGACTGAACACTCGTTCAACAGAAAACTGGCGAGGCTTCGCGTTCAGCGCAAACAGGTCGTTTTCACGACAGTCGCGCCGTTTTTCAGCACGGCGCAATCAAGCGACGTGAAACGATTTTGCTGACGGCTCCCAGCACCAGGGCCACGAGAATCAGCCCCGCAGCCACCGCAAACGTCAACCGCATCCCCTGCGCGATGGCCTCAGGTTGCGCCTGCAAAATATCGTCGCTGGCCGTGCCGAAGGCGAACACAGCGCCCATGACCGAGGCGCCCGTGATCAGCCCGAGATTGCGCGACAACCCGAGCAAACCGGAAACCACACCACGCTGCTGCGCCTCGATTTCCAGCATGACGGCGGTATTGTTGGCCGCCTGGAACAGCGCATAACCGGCGGTAATGACAGCAAGCGGCACGATGTAGCCGGGCACACCGAACGCCATCGGCAGGGCCGGCAGGATGCAAGCGCCAGTCAACATGGCGATCAATCCAGTCGTGCTGGCTCGATACGCGCCCAAGCGGTCGACCCATCTGCCCGCCGGTACGCCTGCCAGCGCGGCTACCAGCGGTCCTGTCGACATCGCCAGCCCAACGCTCACTGCATTCAACGCCAGTGCACCAGTGAGGTAAAACGGCCCTACCACCATGGTCGCCATGACCACGGTGGTCACCAGCATACTCATGACGAATCCTGCGCTCATCTGCGAGTTACGGAACATCGCCAATCGAACCAGAGGCGACTCGGCTGTGTGCTCGACGAATACAAACACGCCCAGCCCAACAACTGTCACCAGCAACAGCGTGATGTTCAGCGGCCCCAAGGTGCCACGCCCAATGGTCATTGCCAGTGCAAAAGCCAGCAGCGTCAGAACCAGCACCAGCGTGCCGGGCACATCGAAGCCTGCTCGATCCGCCCTCTTCTCACTGCGATCATTCGGCAAAAAGTAGAGCGTGAGCCCAATCGCCAAGACACCCAAGGGTAGGTTCAGCAGAAAAATCCCCTGCCAGCCCACCTGGGCAATCAACACGCCGCCAAGCGTCGGCCCCAGTGAGGTGCCAATCGCTGACATCGTGCCGAGCACGCCCATCGCGCTGCCCATTTTTTCCTTGGGCACCGCCCCGCTCACCAGCGCCATGGTCAGCGCCATCATGGTCGCCGCGCCGACGCCCTGTAAGGCACGGGCGGCAATCAGCAGCCACAGATTGGGCGCCAGGGCGCAGAGGAGCGAAGCGACGGTAAACACCACAATGCCGATCAGCAGCAATCGCCGCCGCCCCATGAGGTCGCCGAGCCGGCCGACGCTGACGATCAGCGCGGTGACGCTCAGCAAGTAGGCGAGCACCACCCACTGCACGGCCTGGAACGACGCTGAAAACGCCTCGGCCAGTGTCGGTAAACCCACGTTGGCAATGCTGGTGCCCAGGGACGACAGCAGCATGGATAACGACAGGCTGGCCAAGGCTCCCCGAATCGATATGGACTTCATTTTCTCGCGACTCCGCAAACAGGTTGTCCGAAGCCTAAGCCCGGCCATAACATGGCGGAAGACGCAGCAATTGCACTTTATATGTGCATATAACGCCACCTACTTACAAACCAATGTGGGAGCGGGCTTGCTCGCGAAAGCGGTGTGTCAGTCGACATCATTGCTGAATGTGATGCCGCCTTCGCGAGCAAGCCCGCTCCCAAAGGAATTGATTCGATGTCCGATCTGAATCTGTTGATCACCCTGAACGTGTTGCTCGAAGAAGGCAGCGTGGCCCGCGCTGCGCAGCGTTTGCGCCTGAGTCCGTCAGCCATGAGCCGGGCGCTGGCAAGATTGCGCGAAACCACGGGCGATCCGCTGCTGGTGCGGGCCGGGCGCGGACTGGTTCCCACGCCCCGGGCGCTGGAGCTGCGTGAGCGCGTCGGCGCGCTGGTGCAGGACGCCGAAGCTGTCCTGCGCCCCGCCGAGGCACTCGATCTCGATCAACTGGTGCGCACCTTCACCCTGCGCACCAGCGATGGCTTCGTGGAGAATTTTGGGCCGCCACTGATCGCCCGTATCCATCAGGAGGCACCCGGTGTCCGCCTGAATTTCGTGCAGAAGCTGAACAAGGACAGCACCCTGCTGCGCGAAGGCTCGGTGGATCTGGAAACCGGTGTGATCGGCGAATCCACCAGCCCGGAAGTGCGCACCCGGATGCTGTTTCGCGACCGGTTCATTGGCGTCGTGCGCAAGGGTCATCCACTGGCTCGTGCCGAGATGACGCCTGTTCGTTATGCTGCCGCCCGGCACATTCTGGTCTCGCGCCGGGGCCACGAAAAAGGCGTCATGGACGACGCCTTGAATGAGCTGGGACTGAAGCGGGACATCGCCACCATTGTCGCCGGTTTCTCTTCGGCGATTGCATTGGCGCGGGCTTCAGACCTGGTCGCCAGCGTACCGCAGCGGCACGTCGGCAACCTGTGCCAGGGGATGCACTGCTTTGCCCTGCCCTTCCCCACGCCGGCGATCACGGTTTCGATGCTGTGGCACCCGCGCATGGACGCCGACCCGGCGCATCGCTGGCTGCGCGGTTGTGTGTGGGAGGTTTGCAGTCAGCAATAACCCCGGTGGGCCGCCTATTCCTTCAGGATCAGCAGCGGCTCGCCTTTGTTCACGATGTAGGTCGCCAGTTCCGAGGCCTTGTCCTGACCCACGTTTTTCGCCACATGGGCGACGCCTTCGGGGATGTACAACGAATCACCGGCCTTGAGCGTCACCGGTGCCCGCCCTTCCAGTTGATACTCGAAGGTACCGCTGATCACATGCGCCACCTCGACACCCGGGTGAGCATGTTTGGGCGACGTCACGCCCTGATCGAAGTCCACCAGCACCTGAAGGACTTCGCGATCCGCGGCGCCCAGGTCTTCGCGTACCAGGTCGGTGCGATGCAGGCCCTGCTGCCAGCTTTTCATCGCCGGGGCCGGCTGTGCTTCCTGGGCTTGTGAGAGGCTCGCGAAAGTGGCGAGTCCTGCGGCGGCCAGGACGAGGCCAAGCTTGCCGAGGGTGTGACGGGTGTGGGTACGCAACATTGTCTTTCCTCCAGTTGAACCACGCCAGGCCGCGCCGAAAGTGGCGCGATGCCGGTGGTTCCATTTGAAGGCCGCCGTGTATCGTCCGGGTGTCGGGAAACGGCGGTTTTGTATGCCCGGGTAACGGCGGGTGTTGCGGATACCTGCGGATACAAAGCCGCAGCCGAGGGCACGCCATTGTGACCACCGGCATCGTGGCCAATGGCGAAGATGAAGTGACCGCGACCCGATCCCACTCAGGTCGCGGCAATGTCAGGCTTTTTGGATCACGCCAGATCGAAGCGATCCAGGTTCATCACTTTTGTCCACGCAGCGACGAAGTCCTTGACGAACTTCTGTTGCGCATCGGCGCAGGCATAGAATTCGGCCAAGGCGCGCAACTGCGCATTGGAACCGAAGACCAGGTCAACCCGGGTACCCGTCCACTTCACTGCACCGGTTTTGCGATCGCGCCCTTCATACTCTTGCTGGGCATCCGATACCGGCTTCCACTCCACGCCCATATCCAGCAGGTTGGTGAAGAAGTCATTGGTCAAGGCTTCCGGACGCGTGGTGAACACACCGTGTCTGCTCTGGCCGACATTGGTGTTCAACACGCGCAAGCCGCCCAGTAACACCGTCATTTCCGGCGCGCTTAGCGTCAGCAGTTGCGCCTTGTCGATCAGCAGTTTTTCCGCCGGCACACGGTACTGTTGCTTCAGGTAATTACGGAAGCCGTCGGCAATCGGTTCAAGGTAACCGAAGGAGTCGACATCGGTCTGCTCCTGGCTGGCGTCCATGCGCCCCGGCGTGAAAGGCACCGTCACGCTTTGGCCGGCATTTTTCGCGGCCTGTTCCACACCCACGCCACCGGCGAGCACGATCAGGTCGGCCAGGGAGATTTTCTTGCCGCCACTGTTGAACTCGTTCTGGATGCTTTCGAGTTTTGCCAGCACGCGGGCCAGTTGTTCTGGCTGGTTGGCCTCCCAGGAATTCTGCGGCGCCAGGCGCAGACGCCCGCCATTGGCGCCGCCGCGTTTGTCGGAGCCACGGAAAGAGGAAGCCGCCGCCCAAGCTGTAGACACAAGCTGCGAGACTGACAGCCCCGAGGCCGCAATCTTGCCCTTGAGCGCGGCGACATCGCTGTCGTTGACCAGTGGATGGTCGACGGCAGGGATCGGGTCCTGCCACAGCAGCTCTTCGTTCGGCATTTCCGGGCCGAGGTAGCGTGAGAGCGGCCCCATGTCACGGTGAATCAGCTTGTACCAGGCACGGGCGAAGGCGTCGGCCAACTGGTCTGGATTGGCCAGGAAGCGCCGCGAAATCGGCTCATAGATCGGGTCGAAGCGTAGCGACAGGTCCGTGGTCAGCATGGTCGGATCGCGCCGTCTGGACGGATCATGGGCATCCGGAATGGTGCCGGCGCCAGCGCCGTTTTTCGGCTTCCACTGGTTTGCCCCCGCCGGGCTCTTGGTCAGTTCCCATTCGTAACCGAACAGGTTCTCCAGGTAGTTGTTGCTCCACTGGGTTGGCGTGGTCGTCCAGGTCACTTCCAGGCCGCTGGAGATGGTGTCGCCACCTTTACCGGTACCGAACGTGCTCTTCCAGCCCAAGCCCTGCAGTTCGAGGCCGGCGGCTTCGGGCTCAGGTCCGACATGGTCGACAGTACCGGCACCGTGGGTTTTGCCGAAGGCGTGACCGCCCGCGATCAGCGCGACGGTTTCCTCGTCGTTCATGGCCATGCGCGCAAAGGTTACACGGATGTCCTTGCCGGCGGCGACCGGATCGGAGTTGCCTTCAGGGCCTTCGGGGTTTACGTAGATCAGGCCCATCTGCACGGCTGCGAGTGGGGTTTCCAGATTGCGCTCTACGGGAGCTTGCCCGGCATCTTTGCCATAACGCACGTCGCCACCCAGCCACGTGCTTTCCGAGCCCCAGTAGACGTCTTCGTCCGGCTCCCAGACATCCGGGCGGCCACCGGAAAAACCAAAGGTCTTGAAGCCCATGGACTCCAGTGCAACGTTGCCGGCGAGGACGATCAGGTCGGCCCAGGAGACTGTGTTGCCGTACTTTTGCTTGATTGGCCAAAGCAGCCGACGGGCCTTGTCGAGGCTGACGTTGTCCGGCCAGCTGTTGAGCGGTGCAAAGCGTTGCTGGCCGGAGCCGGCGCCGCCCCGGCCGTCACCGGTGCGATAGGTGCCTGCGGCGTGCCAGGACATGCGGATAAAAAAAGGCCCATAGTGACCGAAGTCCGCTGGCCACCAGTCCTGGGAATCGGTCATCAGCGCAGTCAGGTCTTTTTTCAGCGCCTGGAAGTCCAGGCTCTTGAAGGCTTCGGCGTAGTTGAAGTCGCCCCCCAACGGGTCAGACTTGGGCGAGTGTTGACTCAAGATCTTCAGGTTCAGTTGGTTCGGCCACCAGTCGCGGTTCGTCGTGCCACCGCCCGCGGCGTTATTGAACGGGCATTTCGATTCAGTTGACATGGCATCTCCTCTTGATTTTGTTTTCAGCTAACCATCCTTAAGCGTGGATCCGGATCACCGATTGAAGAAATAGCTTTTCGGTATGGGATCCATAGCCTTAAGGCTATGACAGCCCAGTGATCAGTCGCTCCAGAACATCCATTAAAGTACCGGTCCGGGAAACTGTCGCTCCATCTGGGGAGATAGCTGATAAACAGTTCAAATCAGCAAGGAAATGCAAGATCATGAACACCTGCCACAATGGATAGGTAGCCTTTGCTGCAAGGACGCTGGCGCTCGTAAGAATTGTTTGCCGCGAGAGGTTTCGCCATGCTCCTCAAAGCCATTGTCATCTGGTCATTGCTGTCGATCATCATCGCCGCCGTGTTCTGTCGCCTGATGCATAACGCCAAGGTCGCCGACCGGGCGCTCAAGATCGCCAGGCCGGATCATCAGCCTCATGAACGAAACGTTGGCAATGCTTCCATGCCCCGGGACAAAAGTGGCGGCGACGACTCGGATTACCACGCGGCCTGAGCCATTCAGGGCGTTCCTGCGCTCAATAAAAAACCGGCTATTCAGCCGGTTTTTTTATGTCACTCAACAGCACTTCGGTCCGGCTTTACTGCCGTAACGGGCCTCCTGGCGTTCGCGGAAGAACGCCTCGTAGTCCATCACCGGTTTGTCCGGGTGTTTGGTCTGCATATGCTCGACGTAGTTGTCGTAGTCGGGCATGCCGACCATCAGGCGTGCAGCCTGACCGAGGTATTTACCCAGGCGACTCAGGTCATTGAACATGATCAGGCATCCGGCAGCGCTTGATATGGCGCTTCCTTGTCCGTGCGTTCCTTGGTGCCCCAGGCAGCGATGCCGACCTTGAGCGCGAAGAACAGGATGCTGAACACCACGAACAGGAACAGCGCGGTCAGCGTCGCGTTGGTGTAGGCGTTGAAGATCACGTGTTGCATCTGGTCAATGGTCTTGGCCGGGGCCAGCACCTGACCATTGGCCAGGGCATCGCTGTATTTCTTCGCCAGGGCGAGGAAGCCGATCGCCGGGTTGGCGTCGAACAGCTTGATGAAACCGGCGGTGGTGGTGCAGATCAGCAACCAGACCGCCGGCAGCAAGGTGACCCAGACATAACGCTGGCGCTTCATCTTGATCAGGACCACGGTGCCGAGCATCAGCGCGATACCGGCCAGCATCTGGTTGGAGATACCGAACAGCGGCCACAAGGTGTTGATACCGCCCAGCGGATCGATCACGCCCTGGTACAGCAGATACCCCCACATGGCCACGCAACCGGCGGTTGCTACCAGGTTGGCGGTCCAGGATTCGGTGCGTTTGAGCGCCGGCACGAAGGAACCGAGCAAGTCCTGCAGCATGAAGCGACCGGCGCGGGTACCGGCGTCGACCGCGGTCAGGATGAACAGCGCTTCGAACAGGATCGCGAAGTGGTACCAGAACGCCATGGTGTTTTCACCTGGCAGAACACTGTGCAGGATCTGCGCGATACCGACCGCCAGGGTCGGCGCGCCGCCGGCACGGGCGAGGATGGTGGTTTCACCGATGTCGTGGGCCACCGCTTGCAGGGCTTCCGGGGTAATGGCGAAGCCCCAACTGCTGACGGTTTGTGCAACGGCAACCGCATCGGCGCCAACCACAGCCGCCGGGCTGTTCATCGCGAAATACACGCCCGGATCGATGACCGATGCAGCGACCATGGCCATGATCGCCACGAAGGATTCCATCAGCATGCCGCCGTAACCGATGTAACGGGCATGCCCTTCACTGGCGAGCAGCTTCGGCGTGGTGCCGGAGGCGATCAGCGCGTGGAAACCGGAGACCGCGCCACAGGCGATGGTGATGAACAGGAACGGGAACAGACCGCCCTTCCATACCGGGCCGGTGCCGTCGATGAACTGGGTCAGCGCCGGCATTCTCAGCTCGGGCATTGTCACCAGAATGCCAATCGCCAGGGCGACGATCGTGCCGATCTTCAGGAAGGTGGAGAGGTAATCACGGGGCGCCAGGATCAGCCACACCGGCAACACCGCTGCGACAAAACCGTAGCCGATCAGCATCCAGGTGATCTGCAGACCGGTAAAGGTAAAGGCCTTGGCCCACACCGGATCCGCGGCAACCTGCCCACCCAGCCAGATCGAACCGAGCAGCAACAGCACACCGATGATGGATATTTCACCGATGCGGCCCGGGCGGATGTAGCGCATGTAGATGCCCATGAACATCGCGATCGGGATGGTCGCCATCACCGTGAAAATGCCCCACGGGCTCTCGGCCAGGGCCTTGACCACGATCAGCGCCAGCACCGCGAGGATGATGATCATGATCAGGAAGCAGCCGAACAGCGCGATGGTGCCGGGGATGCGGCCCATTTCTTCACGGACCATATCGCCCAGCGAGCGGCCATTGCGGCGGGTGGACATGAACAGGACCATGAAGTCCTGCACGGCACCGGCCAGCACCACGCCGGCGATCAGCCACAGCGTGCCGGGCAGGTAGCCCATCTGCGCTGCCAATACCGGGCCAACCAGAGGCCCCGCGCCGGCGATGGCGGCGAAGTGGTGACCGAAGAGTACGTGTTTGTTGGTCGGCACGTAGTCCAGACCATCGTTGTTGAGCACAGCCGGAGTGGCCCGATTGGGATCGAGCTGCATCACTTTATTGGCGATGAACAGGCTGTAGTAGCGGTAGGCAACAAGGTAGATGGCGACGGCTGCGACTACGATCCACAGGGCGTTGATCGCTTCGCCGCGGCGCAGGGCCACGACACTCAGCGCAATCGCTCCCAGGACAGCCACGGCAAACCAGGCGAGGTGTTTAGCCAGACGGGGCATAGCGTGTCTCCTGCCGACAGCCAGTGACTGCGGCGGTAATTTTTATAATTGTGTCCGCGGTGCGGAGCTGGCCCAATATCTGCGCATGCCGTCCACAAATAAATCCGCGTTACTACGTACGTGGTCTCTACGTAGTTCTACGTAGAGACCACGATCTCCCTGTGGGAGCGGCGGTGCGGCGATCCGACTTGCTCGCGAAAGCGGTGGATCAGTCAATATTGATGTCAGCTGACCCACCGCTTTCGCGAGCAAGTCGGATCGCCGCACCGCCGCTCCCACATTGGTTTCGCATTTCACCCCGGCCAATGGTCATTCCGTCCAACAAGGCTGTGTATCTTTGGCATATGATCCCGAGCCTTCGCGCGGGCAGGAGTCAACATGCAGCTCAAACACAAGATCGTCGCCCTCGGGATTCTGCCGCTGGTGCTGGCCATCGCCGTCATCTGCGCGCTGGTGATTTCCCTCAACCGCCAATTGGGCGATCAACAGGCGCAGTTGATCGAAGACAGCATTCTGGCGAGCAAGCGCGCGGAACTTAAAAACTACGTGGAAATGGCCCAGAGCCTGATCGCGCCCCTGTACGACGACGGCCACGGCGACGCCCACGCCCAGCAACGAGTGCTGGAAGAACTGCGCAAGCTCAGCTTCGGCATCAACGGCTACTTCTTCGTCTACGACCACGAAGGCCGTAGCCTGATGCACGCACGCCAGTCGGAACTGGTGGGCCAATACCTGTGGGACATGAAAGACCCCCACGGCCTGCCGGTGATTCAGGCGCTACTGAAAAGCGCGCAATCGGGCGAAGGTTTTCAACGCTACGCCTGGAACAAACCCTCCTCCGGCCAGGTGACCGACAAGCTCGCCTACGTGGTGATGCTCGATCGCTGGGGCTGGATGCTCGGCACCGGCATCTACCTCGAAGACGTCGAACGCGCCACCCAGCAGGCCCGTGCCGAAGTGGCCATGGGCATCCGCAAGACCATGATGGCGATTGCCGTGGTCGCCCTGGTCGCGGTGCTGTTCGTGTTCGCCACCGGCATGACCCTCAATGTCAGCGAACATCGGCTGGCGGACAAGAAACTGCAGCGCCTGACCCAGCGCATCGTCAGCCTGCAGGAGGAAGAACGATCCCGGGTGTCTCGTGAACTGCACGACGGCATCAGTCAGGTGCTGGTCTCGATCAAGTTCCAGTTCGAACTGGCCAGCCATCTGCTGGAACGCGGACAAGCCCACGACAAGGGCTTGGACACGCTGAAAGATGCCACCGAGCGCCTGGGCGATGCCATCGGTGAAGTCCGCAGTCTCTCCCATGACCTGCGCTCATCCTTGCTCGACACCCTTGGCCTGCCGGCGGCCATCGGCCAATTGGCCGCGGAATTCGAACAGCGCAGCGGGCTGACCGTGACCTATGACGAAAATGAATTCGACTGCCAACTGGTCGACGGCGCGGCTGTTTCGCTGTTCCGCATCGTCCAGGAAGGCCTGACCAATATCGAACGCCATGCGCAGGCGAAGAACGTGTCCATTACCCTGCGCGGCTGCGACGAGTCCGTGCGGCTGACGGTGGTCGATGACGGCATCGGTTTCAACGTCGCCCTGGTCGAACGTCGTCAGGCCGGCATTGGCTTGCGTAACATCCGCGAACGCGTCGAACATTTTGGCGGGCGCTTCGATCTGATCTCGATGCCGGGCAGAAGTGAGCTGGACGTACGGCTGCCGATGAAACCTGGCGCAAAACTACAAGAGTGAAACCTTGCATGAACCTGCCCTCTCCGATCCGCGTCGCCCTGGTCGACGATCACTCCCTGGTCCGCGACGGCATCAAGGCGTTGCTGGCCGTGATGTCGCCCCTGGAAATGGTCGGCGAAGCGGAAAACGGCGCCGAGGCCATCGAAATGGTCGGACGCTGCCAACCGGACCTGCTGCTGGTCGACATCAGCCTGCCGGACATGAACGGCCTGGAGCTGACCCGCGTGCTGCGCAGCCAGTACCCGTCGCTCAAGGTGCTGGTGCTGAGCATGTACGACAATTACGAATACGTCAGTGAGTCGGTGCGCTCCGGCGCCAGCGGCTACGTGCTGAAGAACGCCCCGTCACGGGAAATCATCGCCGCCATCGAAGCCATCAGCAGCGGCGGAACCTTCTACAGCGCCGAAATCGCCCAGCGGCTGATCGCCGACAGGAACACCGACAACGAACTGACCCCGAGGGAAAGCCAGGTGCTGTCGAAGATGGCGCAAGGCTTGAACAACAAGGAAATGGCCCGGGAGCTGGATATCAGCGTGCGTACGGTGGAGACACACCGCTTGAGCATTCGGCGCAAGCTCAACATCGACAAGCCGGCGGCACTGGTCAAGTACGCCCTGGATCACGGACTCATTTCCCGCTAACCCCCCAAACCCTGTGGGAGCGGGCTTGCTCGCGAAGGCGTTGTGTCAGTCGACAACATTGCTGGCAATGCCGACGCCTTCGTCGGAACGCCGCCCGGAGCAAGCCCGCTCCCACAAGGATCACCGAATCAACCATTGACTGCGTCGATAGTCACCATTGATTCAATGAAGTTCTCTTAAAAAATCCCCGGCGTAACATCTGCTCCATACCAACCAATAACACCCCGGAGCACACCATCATGAAACGCCAAACTCTTCTCGGCATCGCTTTCTCGGTTTTTGCAGTCAACGCTTTCGCCGCTACCTCTGCTCAACCTGTTGTCGCTGAGGGCGGCTCGGATCGTCTGATTGAAAGCCGTGTGGCTGAGGGTGGCTCCGATCGTCTGATCGAGAAACGCGTCGCAGAAGGTGGTTCCGACCGCCTGATCGAAAGCCGCAACGCCTGAATGCATGGCGGTACCGCAAGACTCGACGAAAGACCCGGCCTGAACAGCCGGGTTTTTTTTGCATTTTTTTTGAGCGGCCGTACGACGCATTTCCCCCGCCCTGCCGCCTTTTTATCGCCGTCCGACCAGAAACTCCGTTCAGGGTCTTGTGCTATCGGTATTATGGTATACCATCAGACGCACAGACACCAAAACCTCTACGGAGCAGCTCATGAGTTTCGAAATCCGCAAGATCGTCAGCTATGTCGAAGAAACCTTTATTGAAGGCGGCAAAGCCACCGATAAGCCCGTGACCATGGTCGGTCTGGCCGTGGTGATGAAGAACCCCTGGCTGGGCAACGGTTTTGTCGAAGACCTGAAACCACAGATCCGCGCCAACTGCTCCGACCTCGGCGCGCTGATGGTCGAGCGCCTGGTGGGCATCATTGGCGGTGCCGAGAAAATCGAGGCTTACGGCAAGGCTGCCGTGGTCGGCGCCGACGGCGAAATCGAACACGCTTCGGCGGTGATCCACACCCTGCGCTTCGGCAACCATTACCGCGAAGCGGTCAAGGCCAAGAGCTACCTGAGCTTCACCAACAAGCGCGGCGGCCCGGGCACTTCGATCCAGATCCCGATGATGCACAAGGACGACGAAGGCCTGCGTTCGCACTACATCACCCTGGAAATGCAGATCGAAGACGCCCCGCGTGCCGACGAAATCGTCGTGGTCCTGGGTTGCGCCGACGGCGGCCGCCTGCACCCGCGCATCGGCAACCGCTACATCGACCTGGAAGAACTGGCAGCCGAAAAAGCCCAGTAACCGGCCAGCAGAACGACAACAAGAAGGCATTGCAGGAGCGCTCCATGATTCGGCTCACCGCTGAACTCACCCCGGCTGGCACCAGTTACCTGGCGACCGGCCAAGGCCAGCCCGTGGTCTTGATCCACGGCGTGGGCCTGAACAAAGAAATGTGGGGCGGCCAGATCGTTGGCCTGGCCACGCAGTACCGCGTCATCGCCTACGACATGCTCGGCCATGGCGCCAGCCCGCGCCCGGAAAGTGGTACGCCGCTGCTCGGTTATGCCGACCAGTTGCTGGAGCTGCTCGACCACCTGCAATTGCCCAAGGCAACGGTGATCGGTTTTTCCATGGGCGGGCTGGTGGCGCGGGCCTTTGCCCTGCACTACCCGCAACGCCTGGAAGGCCTGGTGGTGCTCAACAGCGTGTTCAACCGCAGCGCCGAACAGCGCGCCGGGGTCATCGCCCGCACCAGCCAGGCTGCCGAGCACGGGCCGGACGCCAATGCCGAAGCGGCGCTGTCGCGCTGGTTCAGCCGTGAATACCAGGCCGCGAACCCGGCGCAGATCGCCGCGATTCGCCAGACCCTGGCCGGCAATGACCCGCAGGGTTACCTGACCACTTATGAACTGTTCGCCACCCAGGACATGTACCGCGCCGACGACCTGGCCAGCATCCAGGTACCGACGCTGATCGCCACCGGCGAACTGGACCCCGGTTCGACCCCGGAAATGGCCAAGCAACTGGCCGAACGCATTCCCGGTGCGACCGTTGCCGTGCTCGCCGAGCAACGGCATATGATGCCCGTAGAGTCTCCGCGCCTGGTCAACCAGCTGTTGCTGGAGTTTCTGCAGGCCGCACATTCCAAACAAAACCAGATCAAGGGGATCGTTGCATGACACTCGCACGCTTCCAGATGTGCATCGGCGGTGAATGGGTCGATGCCCTGTCCGGCAAGACCTTCGAAAGCCTCAACCCGGCGCTGGCCGAGCCTTGGGCCGAATTGCCCGATGCCGGCGAAGCCGATGTCGAGCGCGCCGTACAAGCCGCGCAAACCGCTTTCGACAGCCCGGCATGGCGCGGTTTGACCGCCACCGCACGCGGCAAATTGCTGCGACGCCTGGGCGACCTGATCGCCGAGAACAAGGAACAACTGGCGCAGCTGGAAAGCCGCGACAACGGCAAGCTGATCCGCGAAACCCGTGGCCAGGTTGGCTATCTGCCGGAGTTCTTCCACTACACCGCCGGCCTGGCGGACAAGCTCGAAGGCGGCACCCTGCCGCTGGACAAGCCGGACCTGTTTGCCTACACCGTGCACGAAGCCATGGGCGTGGTCGCCGCGATCATTCCGTGGAACAGCCCGCTGTACCTGACCGCGATCAAACTGGCCCCGGCCCTCGCGGCGGGCAACACCATCGTGATCAAGCCCTCGGAACACGCCTCGGCAACCATCCTCGAACTGGCACGCCTGGCGCTGGAAGCCGGGATTCCGCCGGGAGTGGTCAACGTTGTCACCGGTTATGGCCCGAGCACCGGCGCCGCCCTCACCCGCCATCCGCTGATCCGCAAAATCGCCTTCACCGGCGGTGCGGCCACGGCCCGGCATGTGGTGCGCAGCAGCGCCGAGAACTTCGCCAAGCTGTCGCTGGAACTGGGGGGCAAATCGCCGAACATCATCTTCGCCGACGCCGACCTCGACAGCGCGATCAACGGCGCCATCGCCGGGATCTACGCCGCCTCCGGGCAGAGCTGCGTGTCCGGTTCGCGCTTGCTGGTGCAGGACGAGATCTACGACGAGTTCGTCGGCCGTCTGGTGGAACGCGCCCAGCGCATCCGCATCGGCAACCCGCAGGACGACAGCAGCGAGATGGGCCCGATGGCCACCGCGCAGCAACTGGCCGTGGTCGAAGGCCTGGTGGCTGATGCCATCGCCGAAGGCGCGCGTCTGCGCCTGGGCGGCAAGCGTCCGACCAATCTGGGCGACGGCTGGTTCTATGAGCCGACGCTGTTCGAGTGTGACCACAACTCGATGAAGATCATGCAGGAAGAAGTCTTTGGCCCGGTGGCTTCGGTCATCCGTTTCAAGGACGAAGCCGAAGCCCTGGCGATTGCCAACGACTCGCAGTTCGGCCTCGCCGCCGGCATCTGGACCCGCGACCTGGGCCGCGCCCATCGCCTGGCCCGGGACGTGCGTTCGGGGATCATCTGGGTCAACACCTACCGCGCAGTCTCGGCCATGGCGCCGATCGGCGGCTTCAAGAACAGTGGCTACGGACGCGAAAGCGGCATCGATTCGGTGCTGGCCTACACCGAGCTGAAAACGGTGTGGATCAACCTGTCCCAGGCACCGATGCCTGATCCCTTCGTGATGCGCTAGGAGTCCTGGAAAATGATCGAACCCGGCATTTACAAAGACGTGATGAGCTCGTTCCCGTCCGGGGTCACGGTGGTCACCACCCTCGACCCGGATGGCGGCATCGTCGGCATCACCGCCAGCGCCTTCAGTGCGCTGTCGATCGACCCGGCACTGGTGCTGTTCTGCCCCAACTACGGCTCAGACACCTACCCGGTACTGCGCGACAGCAAGCAGTTCGCGATTCACCTGCTGTCCGCCGAGCAGACCGCCGAAGCCTATGCCTTCGCCGGTAAAGGCAAGGACAAGGCCAAAGGCATCGAGTGGCATTTGAGCGATCTGGGTAACCCGATCCTGGCGAAGGCCACGGCGATCATCGAGTGCGAACTGTGGCGCGAATACGACGGCGGCGATCACGCGATCATCGTCGGCGCGGTGAAGAACCTGATCCTGCCCGCGCAACCGGTGACGCCGATGATCTACCACAAAGGCAAGCTGGGCCCGTTGCCCACCCTGGCCTGATGGCTCGACACAATCCCCCTGTGGGAGCGGGCTTGCTCGCGAAGGCGGTGGGTCAGTCAATATTGATGTCAACTGACACTCCGCCTTCGCGAGCAAGCCCGCTCCCACAGGGTCCACCACTTTACTCAGGAGCCGGCATGAGCCCAGCAGCCTCGTTACTGTTCCGCCAACAGGCCTACATCAACGGCCAGTGGCTGGACGCGCCGGATGGCGCCTGTCAGGACATCTTCAACCCGGCCACCGGTGAACTCATCGGCCGGGTGCCGAACCTCGGCGCCGAACACGCGCGCCTGGCTATCGAGGCCGCCAACAAGGCCTGGCCGGCCTGGCGCGCACTGACCGCCAAAGAGCGCAGTAATACGCTCAAGCGTTGGCATGCCTTGATGCTGGAAAACGCCGACGCCCTGGCACAAATCCTCACCCTCGAACAAGGCAAGCCACTGACTGAGGCCAAGGGTGAAATCCTCTACGCCGCGAGCTTCATCGAGTGGTTCGCCGAAGAGGCCAAGCGCATCTACGGCGACACCATTCCCAGCCACAAGGGCGATGCGCGCATCGTGGTCAGCAAGGAGCCGATTGGCGTCGTCGCGGCCATCACGCCGTGGAACTTCCCGGCGGCGATGATCACCCGCAAGGCCGGCCCGGCACTGGCGGCCGGTTGCCCGTGCATCGTCAAGCCGGCCCCGGAAACGCCGTTCTCGGCATTGGCCATGGCGGCGCTGGCGGAACAGGCCGGCATTCCCGCCGGGATCTTCAACGTGATTACCGGTGACGCCATCGCCATCGGCGCCGAACTGACCGCCAGCCCGCAGGTGCGCAAACTGTCGTTCACCGGCTCCACCGCCATCGGCAAGCTGCTGATGGCCCAGTGCGCGCCAACGCTGAAAAAAGTCTCGCTGGAACTGGGCGGCAACGCGCCGTTCATTGTCTTCGACGACGCCGATCTGGAGCGTGCCGTCGATGGTGCGCTGATCGCCAAATTCCGCAACGCCGGGCAGACCTGCGTCTGCGTCAATCGCTTCCTGGTTCAGGACGGCATTCACGACGCCTTTGTCGCACGCCTGGCCGAGCGGGTTTCACAACTCAAGGTCGGCAGCGGTTTCGAGGATGGCGTCACCCAAGGGCCGCTGATCAACGAGCGAGCCGTGGCCAAGGTGGAAGACCATGTGCAAGACGCCCTGGCAAACGGCGCACAATTGCTGTGCGGCGGCGAACGCCATGCATTGGGCAATGGGTTCTTCCAGCCGACCGTGCTCAGCGGCGTCACCACGCAGATGAAGGTCGCCCGGGATGAAACCTTTGGCCCGTTGGCCGCCGTATTCCGTTTCGACACCGAGGCCCGGGCCGTCGAGATGGCCAACGACACCGAATTCGGCCTGGCCGCCTACTGCTACACCCGCGACCTGGGCCGCGCCTGGCGCATGAGCGAGGCACTGGAGTACGGCATGGTCGGGATCAACGAAGGGCTGATTTCCACCGAAGTCGCGCCGTTCGGCGGCATCAAATCCTCAGGCTTGGGCCGTGAAGGGTCGAAGTACGGCATCGAGGATTACCTGGAACTCAAATACACCTTGATGGGCGGTCTCTGAGCCCACGGGAGCTACGCAAATGAACAACGAAAAGTATGAAAAAGGCCTGAAGATCCGCACCCAGGTGCTGGGCGAGGCTTACGTCAATCGTTCCATCGAAAACGCCGACGACTTCACCCGACCGTTGCAGGAAATGGTCACCGAATATTGTTGGGGTCATGTCTGGGGCCGTGAGGGTTTGTCGCTCAAGGAGCGCAGCATGATCAACCTGGCGATGATCTCGGCCCTCAACCGGCCCCATGAACTCAAGCTGCATGTGCGCGGCGCCTTGCGTAACGGCCTGAGTCGTGAGCAAATACGCGAAATATTGCTTCAGGTCGGCATTTATTGCGGTGTCCCCGCTGCCGTAGACAGTTTCCGGCTCGCCCGTGAAGCCTTCGCCGAAGCCGATGCCGAGGCCTCCAGTTAACCCTTGGCTGTTTGATCTGACCGGGCACCCAGATTCCCGTAATCGAAGTGCTCTTTTTGCATGGACAGCCACAATCAGAGCGGACCCCATGAAACGCCTGCCACTCGACGACAGCTTCAAGGTCAATCGCAACCCCGTTACCCTGCGCGAAATCGTGCTGGATAAACTGCGAAGCGCCATCATGAACTTCCAGCTCCTGCCGGGAGACCGTCTGGTCGAACGCGATCTGTGCGATCGCCTGGGCGTCAGCCGTACCTCCGTGCGTGAAGCCTTGCGTCACCTGGAATCCGAAGGCCTGGTGGAATTCGCCGACGCCAAGGGCCCGCGTGTCGCGATCATCACCCTGGCCGATGCCGTGGACATCTACGAGCTGCGCTGCGTACTCGAAGGGCTGATCGTGCAACTGTTCACCCTGCGTGCCAAGGCCAAGGACATCAAGGCCCTGGAAAAAGCCCTGGAAGAAAACCGCAAGGCGCTCAAAGACGGCGAGTTGCAACAGGTCATCGACTCGGTGCAGGGTTTCTACGATGTGCTGCTCGAAGGCTCAGGCAACCATGTCGCGGCCACTCAGCTGCGCCAGTTGCAGGCACGCATCAGCTACCTGCGCGCGACCTCGGTGTCCCAGGAAAACCGTCGCGGCGCCAGCAACCAGGAAATGGAGCGCATGGTCGAGGCGATCAAGGGCGGTGACCCGCTGGCCGCCCACCAGGCTTGCGTCGACCACGTGCGTGCGGCTGCGGCCGTGGCCCTGGACTACCTCAAGCGCAAGCAGGAAGAAACCGGCGACATCCCGGCGATCACCCAGCCCATCGCGCTGAAAGAACCGCGCATAGGTCGCTGACATGTTCAGCCCGAGCTTTTGCCCCAAGTGCGGCAGCGCTGACCTTAGGTCACAGCTGCCGCCGGGCGATACGCACGAGCGCCTGATGTGCCGCAGCTGCGGCTACATCCACTACATCAATCCGAAGATCATTGCCGGCTGCATCATCGAGCAGGACGGCAAGTACCTGCTGTGCCAGCGCGCCATCCCGCCGCGCCCCGGCACCTGGACCCTGCCGGCGGGCTTCATGGAAAGCGGCGAGACCACCGAGCAGGCGGCCTTGCGTGAGGTCTGGGAAGAAAGCGGCGTACGTGCGGAAATCGTCTCGCCCTACTCGATTTTCAGCGTGCCGCAGATCAGCGAGGTGTACATCATCTTCCGCGCCATCGCGCTGGAGATTACCGGGCAGTACGGCCCGGAAACCCTCGACTACAAGTTCTTCGCGCCTGAGGACATTCCCTGGGACAGCATCTATTATCCGGCGATCCGGCAGATTCTTGAGCGTTATATCGAGGAGCGCCAGGCTGGGGTGTATGGCATTTACATGGGGAATGATGACAGCGGTAAGATTCACTTTATTCGCTGATGCTGCGGGTTTTGACCGTGTACATATCCGTTTCTTTGGTAACGGCCGCTTAGGGTTCCGCCCTTACGGCGGGTCACTTTGAAAAGCGGAGCGCCGCCCGGCGCAAAGTAACCAAACGCTCTTGCCCCTGACATTCGGTGCCTCGCCCAGGCTCGGCATGCCCTCGCTCCGGTCCTGCTCCGTGGGCCCGCCGCCATCCATGCCGGGTTGCCCACTGCGCAGAACCTCCACTCGGCCTCACGAGGGGACGTACACCGCAACAGCGCCCGAGGCGGCCTACCGGCCGGCCTGATCGCGGGGTTCGTTCGCCTGAGATGTATCTTGTCGACTGGCAGGCCGCATTCGCGAGCAAGTCGGATCGCCGCACCGCCGCTCCCACAGAAAAGCAAAGGCAGAGCGGCGTACACCTTCGCTCTTCACCACTCATCAGGCCGAGCGTTAGCTCGCCTGCAGCTTTTGATCTTGATCCACCCGCCCCCTCGGCAGGCTGAGTGGAGGCGTTCATCCGGGGGTGGGCGCGCAGCGCCGTTCGGCGCAGCCGAACACATCGAGAGGAGGTCGAGCGAAGCCGACCGGAGGCGATGCCCCCGGATGAATGCCGGAGCGAAGGAACCCCGAGCCTTAGCGAGGGGCCGTACGTAAGGGGCGAGACTTTTTGGTTCCTTTTGTGTCGTTTGACAAAAGGAACTCGCCGTAAGGGCGAAACCATAAGCCGCCGTTACCTAAACAACGGATATGCACTCAACCAAGACTACAAACCAAGGCGAAACTGCTTTGGCGTAATCCCGAACTGCTTACGAAACGCCCGAATAAAATTACTCGGCTGCCGATACCCCAACCGCTCGGCAATCCGCTCGATCGGCTGATCCCCCGCCGTCAACCAGTGCCGCGCCAACTCCAGACTGTCACTGCGAGTATGCTGCGCCGCCGCAGTCTGCCAGTGCCGCAACATGCTCTGATGCAAAAACCCATTAGCCCCAAGCAGAGGCTCATCGAGGCTAGCCGCCGGCAGGCTCAGACACGGATGTGAACCCTCCAGCACCTCGATACCAACGCTACGCAACCACTGCCCGGCAGCCTGTTGCGGCGTCAGGTGGACCGCGACAAACACCTCGGCCGGCGCTCGCCCCAACCGCCGGGCAATGTTACGCACCAACGTCAGGGTCGCCGCATCGAGGCCGAAAAAATGCGGCTGCCGGTCAACACTGCGCAAATGCAAATGAACCAGCCCGTCACCCTCCTCCAGTTCCGCCACTACGTAGTTGGTCACCCGTGGCAGGAAATCAGTGAAACACGCCAGGCTCGCGCGCAAGGTCGCGGCGGAGTCCAGCAGAATGTTCAACCCCCGCAACGTGGTGGTCGCCATGCCGTTGACCAATTCGCAGCCAAACGCCACCCCCGCGCCCGCACGTTCGCATTCACTCCACAGGCGTTCAACCAGGTGCACGGGCACATGCAGGTCCTGCCCTTCGAGCAACGACAGGCAGATGCCGGCCCGTTGCAACAGTTGGTCCTGACACAGGCCGGACTGCCGGGCATGGCTGAGAATGGTGCGGGTGAAGGCGCTGGAAATGAACAGTTGAGGGGTCATGGCACGTTACGGCGAGAAGACAGGCATGTACTTATGCCAGCCTCTGTGCTATCGATCCAATGCATTAAAAGTATCCGCCGAATGCAGGAGACGCATGATGGATCTACGACAACTCCGCCACCTTGTCGCCCTGGCCGATTACCGCAACTTCGGCCGTGCCGCCGAGGCAATCAACCTCAGTCAACCGGCCTTCAGTCGCAGCATCCAGACCCTGGAGCGCGACCTCGACTGCGCGTTGGTAGAACGCAGCAGCCGCGAATTCCGCCTGACCGGCCAGGGTGAACTGGTGCTGCAACATGCCCGGCGACTGCTCGCCGGCAGCCAGGCCTTGCACAACGAACTGACGCAATACAACGGCCTGACCGGTGGCGAGTTGCACTTCGGTTGCGGCCCGTACCCGGCCCAGGTGCTGGTGCCGGAGGCGCTGGCGGAATTCATCCAGGCTCATCCGGCGATCCGCATCAGTTTCCACCAGGGCGACTGGGAGCAACTGGCGGTCTGGCTTCGCGAACAACAGATCGAATTCCTCGTGGCCGACGCGCGGTACTTCACCGGCGACCCGCAATATCAGGTGCAACTGCTGCGCCCTCGACGTGGGCGGTTCTTTTGCCGTGTCGGTCATCCCTTGGTGCAGCAGCAGAACCTGTCCCTGCGCGCCCTGCTCGACTACGCGGTGGTCGGCACGCGAATACCGCCGATGATCCGCAAGATCCTCGCCGACGTGCAGGGCGAGGCAGACTTCAACCCGAGCGTGGAGTGCGCGCAATTCGACGCCATCCGCCGCGTGGTGATGCGCTCCGATGCGGTGGGCATCGCCACCGTGGAGGCCTTGGCCGAACTGGTCGACCAGGGTCTGATCCGGCTGCTGGAATTTACCGACGTGCCCAAGGAAGACCCCGGCCTGCAATTGCACTACGGCATCGTCAGCCGCGCCGGCCACTCCCTGACACCGGCCGCGCTGGCGATGGTCGATGCGGTGCTGACGGTCGACCGGCGCTTGCTGGCGTCGAATTAAGGCATGCCAGCAACGCCGCAATCCCTGTGGGAGCGGGCTTGCTCGCGAAGGGGCCGTGTCAGTCGACATCATTATTGAATGACACACCGCTTTCGCGAGCAAGCCCGCTCCCACAGGGGTCGTCGCAGTTTTGAAGTCACGCACGCCGCGCCAGCGCCTGCAATGCCCGGGGCTCACCGAGGGCGCGCAGCAGGCAGTGCATCGCCTCCTCGCGGCTGCGCTCGAAGCGATAGCGCGACTCGATGTACAGCGCCAGTTTCAATTCCACGGGTTCGTCCAGGGGCAGCGGCACGTGTTGCAAGCCCAGCACACTGGCGACCCGGCTTGGCAGGCTGATGCCGAACGGCTGGCGATCGGCGATCAGCTTTGCGGCCAGGGTGCTTTGGGTGCTCATCGCCACATTGCGGCGCAGGCCTTTCAAGCCAAGCTGCAAGTCCACCGGGCTGAGCCCGTCGCGGCGGCTCGACACCTGAATCTGTGGCTGCTCCAGATAGTCCTGCAGGGTCCGCGGCGGTTCCTTGAGTGCGGCGCCATAGGCGAATACGTAATGGTCGGCGGGCAATGCCTGTTTGTGCAGGCCGGCAAGCCCGGCCAGCGGCTGGTCGAGGTCGATCAGGATATCCAGCTTGCCGCTGGCCAGGTCCTGCAAGGCGTCGCGGCGCCGGGGCTGGAAATACCGCACCTGCCAATCGGCGTGGGGCGACTCGAGCAAGGCATCGAGCAACACCGGTTGCAGGCAATCCAGACAACTGATGCGCAACAGTGGGTTGTTCTGCCGCGCGGCGGGAATCATGCGCAAGCCATCGCGCAACGACTCGAGCGCGGCACGCACGTAGTCGGCCAGCCGATGGGCGACCAGTGTCGGCGTTACACCCAGGCGACTCTTGATGAACAGCGGGTCGCCGCACAATTCCCGCAGGCGACGCAACGCATTGCTCATGGCCGGTTGCGACAGGCACATCACTTCGGCCGCACGGGTGACGCTGCGCTGCTGGTAAATCGCATCGAAGGCGAGCAACAGGTTCAAATCGAGCTGGCGTAAATCAAGCATGGTCTTGCTCCGGCAAATCGCTTAACGTCGGGCAGCCTAACCAGTGTTCCGGAACAAGCTGTGAGCCCTACATGACAAAAAGCGATCAGCCACTGCACGATCGATCGATACCCAATGCGTTCTACGCGCCGACCCTGTTGCCGGCCATCGAAGAGTTGCTGGCCCGTGGTGTGGACCGTGAACGTATCGAAGGCCTGTTTCGTCGCAGCCTGTTCGAGTTGCGCACGCCATTCATGCGCATTCCGCTGTTCATGTCGCGGCGCTTCTGGGCGTTTGCCCTGGAGCAGACCGGCGACCCGCTGATCGGTCTGGCGGCCGGCCGGCGTTTCGTTTCCACCGCTACCAATGGCCTGACGTACCTGTTCGACGTGGCCGACTCACTGGACAGCGCCTGCCAGTATTTCGTGCGCTTCTTTCCGTTTTTCAACGGGCACTTCCAGGCGCAGATCGTGCGCGGCGACGACAGCGTCGAATTGCAACTGCTCGACCGTGGCAGCGTGAAAACCAGCGCGGCTACCACCGATTACATCCTCATCAGCCTGTGCAGCATGTTGCGGCGCAAATTCCTCGCCAGTGGCCTGGAGCGTGATCCGGTTCTGGGCGTCGGGCTGGCCGGTGCTTGCACGGCCAATGCGCAGGAGCATCAACAAGCCTTTCGCGCACCGGTGCAATGGGGGCAGGCGCAGCACTCGATCCGCCTCGATCCACAGTTGTTCGTCATCCCGTTGACACCGGGCAATCATGACCTGGAACACACGCTGGTCGAACTGCTGGAGCAGACCCGACGCAACAGTGAACCGACCTTGCTGGAGCAAGTCTGCGACCATTTGATCACCGACCTCGCCGAGGCCAACTGGCAGCAATTCTGCACCACCCAGCATTTGCTCGAACGCACCGCCGCCCGACGCTTGAAGGCGTTGGGCTGGAGTTTTTCAGAGTTGCTCGACGAATACCGCCGCTACCGGGCCGAAGACTTTTTGCAGGGGACAGACCTGGAGCTGGTGGAGATTTCCGACCGCCTGGGCTACAGCGATGTGCAAAGCTTCAACCGTGCCTGCCTGCGGTGGCTGGGGTGCGCGCCGGGTGCCTGGCGAACCCGGCAAGGTCGATAAAAAACCACGCAATTCGCTATGACTCGACAGGCACTTGACCAATAGTTTGTTGGACATTTTTTTAACACCGGTATTGCGCCATCCGTGCGTAAAAACTGTCGGAGACTGTTAAAAAACGTCATTAATTCGGTGACTCAAACCTGACACACTAAAGCAGCTACAACCCTTGTACATCAAGGCTTACGACCGCTTGTCGTTTTCTTGAGATTTTCGCCAAACAGCCAAAGTCGGGGGAGAAACCCAATGGTGGTGCGACTTTGATGGCAATGGCCCCAACTTTGGGGGGTGTCTTGCCAATTTAACACGCCGGTTTGCTGACACGGTTTGCCGAGGCTGGTCTATACCCCTTTTTACAGTCCTGTTTTGCAACTCTCCACCGTTTTACGAGGCACGCTAATATGGACGTGAGCGTATTTGGTACGGGCTATGTTGGCCTGATTCAAGCAGCGGCACTGGCCGATGTCGGACATCGTGTCCTGTGTGTCGACATCGATCCGCACAAGATCCGGCAACTGCAACAGGCCGTGCCACCGATCAGTGAGCCGGGGCTTTCCGGCACCCTTGAAGAAAACATCAAGGCCGGTCGCCTGCTCTTCACCACCCAGGCCAGCGATGCGGTAGAGCACGCCGAGCTTATCTTCATCGCCGTCGGTACGCCCGCCGATGAAGACGGTTCGGCCGACCTCAGCCATGTGCTGAACGTGGCCCGGCAGATTGCCGGTTTCATGGAGGCCGACCGCACCCTGATCATCAAGTCCACGGTGCCGGTCGGCACGGCGGACCAGGTCAGTGCCACCGCCATTGAAGAGTTGCAGCGCCGCGGCAAAGGTTCGTTGAAGGTACGGGTGGTGTCCAACCCGGAGTTTCTCAAGGAAGGCAGTGCCCTGGCCGATTGCATGCGCCCGGACCGGATCATCGTCGGCACCGGTGACGATGAAGCCCGCAGCCAGATCAGCGAGCTCTACGCACCGTTCTGCCGCAACCACGACAAATTGATGTTCATGGACAACCGCAGCGCCGAGCTGACCAAGTACGCGGCGAACGCGATGCTGGCCACGCGCATCAGTTTCATGAACGAGCTGGCCAACCTAACCGAGTTGCTGGGAGCGGATATCGAAGCCGTGCGCAAAGGCATCGGTTCGGACCCGCGCATCGGTTACCACTTCATCTACCCCGGTTGCGGCTTCGGCGGTTCCTGCTTCCCCAAGGACCTGCGCGCTCTGCTGCACACCGCCGAACACGCCGGAATGCCCCTGAAGTTGCTGCGCAGCGTGACCGACGTCAACGATCACCAGCGGCATATCCTGTTCACCAAACTCAAGGCGCAATTTCCCGGTGGACTGGCCGGCAAGTCCATCGCCGTGTGGGGCCTGGCGTTCAAACCCAACACCGATGACATGCGCGAAGCACCGAGCCGTTACCTGATGGAGGCACTCTGGGCCGAAGGTGCGAGCGTGCACGCCTACGACCCGGAAGCCATGTCCGAATGCCGGCGCATTTACGGCTACCGCGACGACCTGCATCTGTGCGCCACCCGCGATGACACACTCGAAGACGCCGATGCCCTGGTGATCTGCACCGAGTGGAAGAACTTCCGCGTGGTCGACTTCGACAGGCTGGCGAACAAACTGCGAAAACGGGTGATCGTGGACGGGCGCAACCTGTACAGCCCGGAACAGGTGGCGGCCGCCGGCCTGCATTACAGCGGCATCGGCTTGCGCCACATCGCGCCCGAGGCCGTCCATCCATGAAGATTCTCGTCACCGGAGCGGCCGGTTTTATTGGTGCCCATTGCGTGCTGCGACTGTTGCGCGATGGACACCAGGTATTGGGCCTCGACAACTTCAACAGCTACTACGACCCGCAACTCAAGCACGATCGCGTGCGTTGGGTGCAGGAGCAGGCACGCCCTTTCCCGCTCTCAACGGTTGACCTGGCCGATACACCGGCCATCGAGGCACTGTTTGCCAGGGAACAACCGGAGGTCGTGATCCACCTCGCGGCCCAGGCCGGGGTGCGTTACTCCCTGGAAAATCCCCGGGCCTACCTCGACAGCAACTTGAGCGGCTTCCTGAACATCCTCGAAAGCTGCCGCAAGCACCCGGTCAAGCATTTGATCTACGCCTCGTCCAGTTCGGTGTATGGCGCCAACCAGCACACACCGTACTCGGTGCAGGATGGTGTCGATCATCCGCTGTCGCTGTACGCCGCGACCAAGAAATCCAACGAACTGATGGCCCACAGCTACAGCCACCTGTTCGGTATTCCCTGCACCGGGCTGCGCTTCTTCACGGTGTACGGCCCCTGGGGACGGCCTGACATGTCGCCGATCCAGTTCGCCCGGGCCATCGCCGAAGAACGGCCACTGAAGCTGTTCAACTACGGCGAGCACCAGCGCGACTTCACCTACATCGACGACATTATCGAGAGCATCACACGCCTGATCGACCGCCCACCGCAAGCCAACGCTCAATGGGACCGCGAACAACCGGACCCGGCCACGAGCATGGCGCCCTGGCGGATTTTCAACATCGGCGGCCAGCACCCGGTAGAGCTCAAGGATTATCTGGCATTGCTGGAAAAACACATGGGGCAAAAAGCCCGGGTCGAACTGCTGCCCCTGCAACCCGGCGATGTCCTCAACACCTGCGCCGATGCCAGCGAGCTGGCCCGCGCTACCGATTTCCAGCCGCGTATCGAGCTGGACGAGGGACTGGGGCGCTTCGTTGCCTGGTTCCGCACTTACTACTGACTGCGTCGCCCATGCCGCACACGGCTGAACTCTGCGGAGAATTTATGTCTGAACACGAAAAAAGTGTGCCACTTAGCAATATGCGCAGGGACAAACGCCTGGACCCCGAGCAACGCAAGCGCATGGATGCCGCCATCCACATGCAGGGTTGTGGCTGGATAACCGGTCGCGAAGGTGGCCGGCCGTGGACCCTGTCGCGCACCAACCGCGTCCTGGCCGGCTTCGGCGCGCTGCTGATCCTGGTGCTGATTTCCCCGGTGCTGCTGGGGCTGGCGCTGGCCATCAAACTGACCAGCCCGGGGCCGGTGATGTTCGTGCAGAAACGCACCGGCTACCGCGGCCGCCTGTTCGGCATGTACAAATTCCGCACCATGGTCGTCAACGCCGAGGAGCTCAAGGAGTCCTTGCGGCACCTGAACAAGCACGGCGCCGACGCCATCGATTTCAAGATCGACAAGGACCCGCGCATCACCGGTATCGGCGGCTTCCTGCGGCGCACCAGTCTCGACGAGCTACCGAACCTGTTCAACGTGGTGACCGGCGACATGCGCCTGGTAGGCCCCAGGCCGACTTCGTTCAACGCCTACCGCTACAAGGACAAGCACCTCGTGCGCCTGAGCATCTACCCCGGCATGACGGGCCTGTGGCAAATCTCCGGGCGCAGCAATATCGACTTCGACCAGCGCGTTGAATTGGACCTCGCCTATATCGCCCAGCAGAGCCTGCTGCTTGATTTGAAGATTCTGCTGAAAACCCCTTTCAAAGTATTCAGCGGTCACGGAGCGAGTTAAATGGACGGTTCATCGGCTAAAAGCCTCAGCATTGCCAGCCCGAGCGAGTCCAACCTGACATCGACCGTACTCGACCAGAACCTGCGGATCCTTTTACTGACCGCCGCCAACCCCGGCGCAGGCACCACCACCAGCGCCCTGGCGCTGGCCAGTCAACTGGCGAAGATGAGCAGCGGCCTGGTGCTGCTGGTGGATGCCAGCCAGTCGTCGACCAACCTCACGCAACAGTTGGGGCTGAGCAAGGAACGGGGGTTTCGCGACTTGTTGTTCAACACCCAGAGCCCGCCTTTGTTGCAGGACTGCGTGGTGGATGTCTCCAGCCTGCCCTTTCACGTTCTGCCATTCGGCCGCTACTTCCGTGGCAACGAACACCTGACACCCGAACTCCTGAGCCCGCTGCTCGATCAACTCGGCATCCGCTACCGCTTCGTGGTGATCGATGGCGACGCGGTGTATTCGGCCTCCGACACCCTGGTCATCAGCACCCAGGTGGACGGCGTGGTCCTGGTCGTGCCCGCGGAAGACACCCGCTGGGAAGTGGCCCAGGCCGCGGCCCAGCGCTTGAGTCAGGCGGGAGCGAAGCTGGTCGGCAGCGTGTTCAATCGACGCAAGTACTACATGCCCGAATGGCTGTACAAGAACCTGTGAGCAGTCAGACAAGGATGACGCCATGAACGCCAAGATGCTTGTCTTGCTGTTGCTGCCCCTTGCAGGTTGCTCCAGCACTTCCTCCGACGAATCACAAAGCATGCCGGTGCAAATCCTCACGGCCCCACCGGCCAACGCCCAGGCCACCGACGTGCCCAAGGTCGAGCAGACCCTGCGCCCACAGGATGTGCTGGACGTGATCTTCCACATCAGCACCAGTGGCTCGGCCGCCTATCGCGTGCAGTCCGGGGACACGATCGCGCTGAACTTCACCGCCGCCAGCCAGTTCAACGGCAACCAGTTGGTGCTGCCCGATGGCACCATCGAACTGCCGGGGGCCCACACCTCGGTGAAAATCGAGGGCCTGACCCGCGATGAAGCACGGGACGCGATTCAGCGCGCCTACGATCGCAAACAGCTGTTCCAGCCCAACCGCAATCAGCTGTCAGTGATGGTGGTGAGCCCGCTGGCCAGTGAATGGAACCTCAAGTCCGTGCTCAACCACCCCGCCACCGGCATGAGCCGGGAAATCACCGTGGGCACCGACGGCTACGCCAGCTTCCCGGAAATCGGTGCCGTAGCGTTGCAAGGCATGACCATCAACCAGCTGCAGGCCTACCTGAATAAACGTTATGCCACCCTGCCGGGGCGAATGACCGTGGACGTGCTGCTCAAGTCCACCGCCGGCAACGAAATCTATGTACTGGGTGAAGTCGGCCAGCCGGGCGCCTATCCGATCCGCCGCCCGGTTTCGGTGCTCGAAGCCCTGACCATGGCCCGTGGTTCCAACATCAAGGCACGCCTGGACTCGGTGATGATCATGCGGCGCAACGGCAACCAGGTGGTCGCGCATCGTTACGACGTGGAAAAAGCCTTGTCCGGCGACGCCTCCCAGATCGCCTACCTGCAAGCGGACGACATGCTGTACGTGCCCAAGACCAAACTGGCCAGCGCCGGTGAGCTCGCGCGGCAACTGGCGGACGTCGTGTTGTTCCAGGGCATGGGCCTCAGCTTCAGCTACCGCGTCGACAACAAAGACGACAGCAGCAACTAACTCTCAGGTACCCACATGAATCCAAAGGAAAACTACCTGCATGAGTTCTTCAGGATCTTCTTCGCCAACAGGCAGTTGGTGAAGCGAGTCTTCCTGGTCTTTGCCGTGATCGCCGTGGTCTTGCCGCTGTTGCTCAAGCAGAGTTTCGATATCACCGCCCAGGTGATCGTGCAGTCCAAGAAAATCTCCCAGGGGGATGCCACCAGCACCCTCACTCAGGAAAACGCTTCCTTCATCCCGCCGTCGCTGGCCGACATGGAGACCGAGAGCAATATCCTGCGTTCGCCGGCCTTGATCCGCCAGACCATCAGCGAGTTGCGCGAAAAGGGTGAGTACACGCTCCCCGTGAGCGCCTTCAACAAACTGCTGGTGCAGCCGCTCAAACGGTTTGTCACCAATCCCGTTCGCGAGCACGTGGTCAACCCGGTTCGCAGTCTGCTCGGGCTGCAGACCGATCCGGTACGCGACACCGTGCTCGATGCCCTCACGCAGCAAGCGTCCAATGCCCTCAAGGTTGAAACCTTGCCGGGCTCCAACGTGATCTCGATCGTCTACAGCTTCCCTGACCCGGCCCAGGGCACCCGATTCGTCACCGCCCTGCTGCAAAACTACCTGGTCATCCGCCAGGAAATGCAATCGGTCGACCTGCCGCAGAGCTTCTACGAGACCAAGAAATTGCAGTACCAGGTGCGTCTCGATGGCCTGGAAGCCAATCGCCTGGCCTTGCTCGAAAGCATCGGTTCGTCCGACCCCAAGGAAGAAATCACGTTCCGCCTCAACGCGATCAACACCGAGGAGCAGGCGCTCAACCTGTATCAGGACCGACTGCTGCAAAGCCAGCGCTGGCTCGATTACCTGAAAACCAGCCTGGCGACCGCCAACAACGCCAGAATCACCGACTACACCTTCCCCTACACCTTCACCACCACGGTCGACAGCGTCGCTTTCGAAGACCGCGAGATCAAGCAACTGGGTGAGCAACTGACGACCCTGGTCAGCCGCTACATGGACGACCTGGCGGTCTTTCAGCCCGGCAGTGAGCCGATGCAAAGGGCCCGCGAGCAAATCATCCGGGCCCGTGGGCAATTCCTGAAGATTGTCAGCAACCGGATTCAGGAGCGCACCAGCGACCTGGCAACGCTCAGCTCGGTCATCGACCAGAAAACCGCGCGCATTGCCGAGTTCAAGAATCGCATCCACCAGTTGCAGGAAACCCGCAGCAAGCTGCGGCAGATGGACACCGAAATCAACGCGCTGCACAAGGCGTTCGGCACCTATGCCCAGCGCTTCGCCGAAAGCAGCACCGCGCGCGCGCTGGACAACGACCTGTCCAACGCACGGGTACTCAGCCCGCCGTTCGAACCGACCGAAGCGGCGTTCCCCAAACCGATGCTGATCATTCCGTTCGGACTGTTCACCGGTTTGTTGCTGGCGATTGCCCTGGTCTATGTGCGTGAGTTCTTCGACCACCGCTTCAAGCACCCTGCGCAAATCACCCATGAACTGGGCTTGCCGGTGCTGCTGGTGATCAACGATCAAAGCACCCTGCCGAACAATCCGCACAAGAACTGGAGCGTACCGGCCCTCTTGCATTGGGTGCGCAATTGAACGCGCCGCTCGGCACCACCCACGACCTGCCGATCATTCATTTGCTCAGCAGCGGCGGCTTTTATGGCGCCGAGCGGATGCTGCTGGATCATTGCCTGGCGACGCCGGGGCAGCACCAGGTGCTGTTTCTCGATGCGCCGCCAGAACTGATCGCGCGATTTCGCGAGGCCGGTGTCGATTGCCTCGGCTGTGCAGGCCTGGGCGCATTGCTTGGGCATTTGCGCCAGCGACGGGACCAGCGGCCACTGATCAATACGCACAACTTCAAGGGCCTGTTGTTCGGCTGGGTCGGCGCCACGCTGTTGCGGCTGCCACTGGTGATCACCCAGCACGGCTTCACCCCGCGCAGTCGCAAGCAGAAGTTCTACACCTGGCTGAGCCTGCAACTGTGCCGCACGGCCTCGGTGAACCGGGTGGTGTGTGTCGCCGAAAGCATTGCGGCGCTGCACCGCCAGGCCAATGTGCGCACGGACAAGTTGCAGGTGATCCCCAACGGCCTGCCGGCGGCCCACGACTTGCTGCCGCACACTGGTGAACGTCAACGCTGGCTGGCTGGCTACGTCGGGCGCCTGAGTAGCGAAAAAGGCCCTGACCTGTTTCTCGATGCGCTGATCCCGTTGTGTCAGCAGTACCCGCAACTGGACGCGGTGATGCTCGGCGACGGGCCGGAGCGCGAAAGCCTGCAGACGCGCATAGACGAAGCGGGATTGCAGACACGTATCACGCTGCCGGGCTACCAGACCGACATGCGCGCCTGGTGGCGACAACTCGATGCGTTGGTGATCAGCTCGCGCACCGAAGGCACGCCCATGATTCTGCTCGAAGCGATGCAGGCCGGGGTGCCGGTGGTGGCCTTCGGTGTCGGCGGGATTCCCGATGTCTTGCAGGACCGCCACAACGGCCTGCTCGCCGCGCCCACCGACAGCACCGCCCTCGCCCGCCAGATCGGCGCGCTGCTGGGTGACCCGGCCCTGGCCGGCGAGTTGATCGACAACGCAAAACGTACGCAACGGGATCGCTACGACCTCAAGGTCCTGGCCGAACGCTGGTCGCAGCTTTACATCCGCACTGCACGGGAGGCACGCGCGTGATTGTTCCGCTCTCGATCGTCAGTTTGCTCGGTCTGGTCTGCCTCGGATTACTGGCCAGCCCTTATCCGTATCTGGCGCCGGGAGCGGTGCTGGGCCTGGTGGGTGTCGCGGTGCTGTACCGCAAGCCTGCCTGGGGCCTGCTGGGCATTGTCGCCATCCTGCCTTTCGAGGGTCTGTTCAAGGACAGCGCGCTGTCGGGCTCCAAGTTCCTCGGGGCTTCGCTGGCGCTGATCCTGATGCTGCAACTGGCGATTCACCAACTGTCGGCCGAGCGCCTGCGCAGCAATATCTGGCGTTTCCTGGTCGGGTTCATGGTGCTGTACCTGCTGAGTCTGTTGAACACCGACGACATGGGCTTCTCCCTGGGCCACCTGCGCGAATTGAGCGTTGGCCTGATTCTGTTTGTCATCACCCTGCTGGTCGGGCGTGAGTTGAACCTCGACCTGTTCGCCAAACTGGTTGCCATCAGTGTCGCGGTGACCTGCGCCATGGCGATGTTCTCTGCCAAATACCAGGACGACGGCCGTGCGTCCGGGATGCTCAATGACCCGAACGACTTTGCCCTGATGATCGCCTTCGCCGTGCCCATGGCGCTGTTGCTGGTGGTCCACAGCCCGAACCGGTCGCACCGGTTGTTCTGGGGGGCCTGTGCCCTCGTGCTGCTGGCAGGCATGACCAAGACTGAATCCCGTTCGGGGCTGGTGGTGTTGCTCCTCAGCCTGTTGATCGGCACGTGGCACTACCGCGCGCAGTTGCCACATATTCGTCCACGCCACCTGGGCTTTGCCATGCTCGGCCTGACGATTGTGATTACGCTTGGGCTCTATGCGATGCCGGCAAGTTACGTGGCGCGCATCCAGTCGCTGAGCATCCTCAGCTCCGGGGCCAAGAGTCAGGACGCGTCCCTGGGCCGTCGCGCCTCCTACATAGTGGTCGGCAGCGCCATGATCGCCGAGAACCCCTTGCTCGGTACCGGCCCCGGCACGTTCCCTCTGCACTACGCCACCACCGGTTATGCCAAGACCTTTTCCGTCAGCGGCAAGACCGATGACTTGTACCGTCGCGCCCACAACACCTACCTGGAGATCTTCAGTGAACTGGGGATTCCCGCCGGCCTGATGTTCGTCGGCATGCTCGCCCTGGGTTTGTACAACCTGATCCGCGCCCGCCGCGCCTGCCTGTTGCGACGAGACGGGCATCAGGCTGATTTGATGACCCACCTGGGCATGAGCTTTCTGTCGTTGATGTTGTTCCTGATGTTCCTCAGCGCGCCGAACCATAAGTACCTGTGGATCATGCTCGCGTTGACCAGCGTGTTGCGCACGAAAGCCGAAGAAGCCCCGCTGAAAGAGGTCAAGGCATGAACCGCATCAGTATCATCATCCCGATGTACAACGAGGCCCGGCACATCGCCCGGACCCTGCACGCGGCACGACATGCCGCCGAGGCGGCCAACGTCGAATGCGAGTTGATCGTGGTCGACAACGGCTCCGATGACCAGGGCCCGGACATTGCCCGGCAGTTCGGCGCCCAGGTGCTGGTCCTGCCCGGCCTGCTCATCGGTGCATTGCGCAATCGCGGAGCGGCGATCGCCAGCGGTGAATGGCTGGCCTTTATCGATGCCGACGTCGAGATGCCCGAGAACTGGCTCAAGCTGTTGTTCGACCTCGAGTCCAGCGGCCAGGCCGATGTCATCGGCCTGGACCTGCACACCCCGGCCGAAGCGCCGTGGTACGCCGACGCCTGGCAACGCCGCACCTTGCGCCCCGATACGCAGCCGCTGCATGTCGCGCAATGGCTGCCCACTTGCAACCTGCTGATGCGCCGTCGCTGGTTCGACAAGGTCGGTGGTTTCAATGAACAACTGCGCACCGGCGAGGACAAGGAAATGACCATGCGCCTGGTCGACGCCGGTGCCAAGCTGCGCTCGGTCAACCAAAGCGTGGCGCTGCATTGGGGTTACGAAGGCAGTTGGCGGGAATGGATGGGCAAGGAATTATGGCGCCAGGGCAGTCACCTGCAACTGCTGCGCACCCATGGCCCGAGCCTGCGCTTGCTGCGCTTTCCGCTGCTGTCGATTGCCGCCTGGGTGATCGATTTCATGGCCATTTCCGCCCTGTTCGACGGTTTCCCCCATCATTCGGTGCTAATGCTGCTGCTGACCGTCCTGCCCGCCCTGGCACTGAGCCTGCGTCAGAGTGCCAGGCACCGCGACCCGCTCCTGACCCTGCAACTCTGGGGCCTGCACTGGGTGCGCCTGCACCTGGCGGGCGCCGGGGTCGTCCTCAGCCTTTGTCATTGGAATGCCAGGAGGCCCGCCCGTGGCTGAATTCATTTTCTGGTTGTGCCTGTTGCTACCGGTTTACGCCTACCTCGGTTATCCCCTGTTATTGACGTTGCTGGCACCGTTTTACCCGGCACCGCGCCATGGACCGGCACAACCGATGGACGTGAGCATCGTGATTGCCGCGCACAACGAAGCGCGGCATATCGAAGAAAAACTGCGCACCGTGCTGGCCCAGGATTATCAGGCCCGCTCACTGCACATTATCCTGGCCAGTGACGGCTCGACCGACGACACCGTGGCCTGTGCACACAAGGTCAATGACCCGCGCATCACCGTGCTCGACCTGCCCCGCCAGGGCAAGGCGGCGACGCTCAATGCCGGGGTCGCGATCAGCAGCGGTGCGATCCTGGTGTTCACCGACGCCGACAACCAATGGTCCACCGACACCCTCGGCCATTTGCTCGCGCCGCTCAACGACCCGCAGGTCGGTGGCTGTGCCGGGAAAATGGTGATCCCGGTGACCGGCAAGGGCTTGAGCGTGGGCGACAGCCTGTATCGGCATTACGAAGGCTGGCTGCGCTACGTGGAAAATCGCACCGGCTGCATGGTCTCCGCCGATGGCGCATTGCTCGCCCTGCGCCGCGAGTTGTTCCAGAGCGTGCCAGCGGAGGTCAACGACGATTTCTTTATCAGCACCTGCGCGCCAGTGGCGCTCAAGCGGATTGTCTACGTGCCCCAGGCCCGGGTAATCGACCAGGGTGTGGACGAAGCCGACAAGCAATTCCGTCGCCGCCAGCGGGTCACAGTGGGTGGTTTGCAAAGCCTGGCCCAGCGCCGGGAGCTGCTTAATCCGCTGACCCATGGCCTGTATGCGATTGCCTTGATCAGCCACAAGCTGATCCGGCGTCTAGCGCCGATCCTGTTGCTGCCGTTGCTGCTGAGCAACTTCTGGCTGTGGGAGGAGCACGGCTTTTATCGCCTGAGCCTGATCGCTCAACTGCTCGGTTACACGGCGGCCATTGCCGGCCTGCTGGATTCGCAACACCGCTTGCCCAAACCCTTTCGACTCGCCGCGTTCCTCCTGGTGACCCTTGCCGGGATGAGCATCGGCCTGTGGCAGTTCCTGCGCGGTCAGCGTTACGCCCAATGGAACCCCGAGCAAAATCGATGAGAGGCGCGTGCCGTGGCGATCAAACAACTGTTAAAACGCACCAGTGGCTGGCTGTACCTCAACTCTCCGGTCGGGCGCAATCAACTGCACGGCGCCGGGGTGATCCTGATGCTGCACCGGGTGCTGTCCAGCGACCAGGCCGCCGATCTGCCCCATCGCAATGAACTGTGTGTCGGGCCAAAGGCGTTTGAACATCTGCTGGTGTGGTTGAAAAAACACTTCGACTGCGTGCCGCTGATGGACATTCTGCAACCGGCTGCGCGCTCGGAGCGGCCGAAAGTGGCGTTGACCTTCGACGACGGCTGGCGCGACAACGCGGTGAACGCGTTCCCGCTGCTGCAAAAACACCAGGTGCCGGCGAGCATCTTTCTGTCCACCGATTTCATTGGCAGTCGCCAGCGCTTCTGGTGGGAAAGCATCGGCGAAACCCTGTGGAACAGTCATGGCGAACAGGCACGCCGGCACCTGATCGAATGCCAACAGCAACTTGGGCGCCCGTTGCCACCACTGTGCGATGACCCGGATCCGCAACGCCGCAGCCTGGCGTTGCTGAACTTTTTGCAGAGCCTGAAAACCCTGTCGCCGCTGGACCTCAATCGCCTGACCGACGCCTGCCCGCAAGAGTCGTTGCCCCAGGCGCTGGACTGGCAGCAAGTGCGCCACCTGGAAGCGTCCGGCCTGGTGCGCTTCGGCCCCCACGGTGCCAGCCACGCCATCCTCACCGGTCTCGACGATCAACGCCTGGATGAAGAACTGAGCCGCAGTCGCGAGGCGCTGCTCCACGGCTGCAACCAGCCGTTGCCGGTTTACTGCTACCCCAATGGCGACAACGATGCGCGGGTGCGCCAACAGGTGGCCAGGCATGACTTCCCGTTTGCCCTGGGCACCGGCACCGGCATTTATCGAGGAACCGAAGATCCACTGGCCCTGCCACGCTTCGGCGTCAGCCAGCGTACCGCGCGCAATCCCGGGTTGCTGTCCTGGCGCATTTACCGTGGGGCACGTCCATGAGCCGCAACAACTACCTCAGGCACCTGGCCCTGAGCATGGGCACCAAACTGGCGATGATCGCCCTGCGTTTGCTGCGCAACGTGTTGCTGGCGCGGATTCTCGGCCCCAGCGAACGGGGCTTGTTTGCCTTGCTCAGCGCCCTGCCCGACCTGATCAGCGCTGCCACCAGCGGCGGCTTGAATTCAGCGGTGGGCTACCAGGCGGCCAAGCAACGACCGATGGGCTTGCTGCTCAGTCAGGTGCTGCTGTTCGGTTGTCTGCTGGCGGCGTTGCTGACCTTGCTGGTGGTGGCGCTGACCCGCGAGTTCGGCAGTGAACTGGACATCACCACGCAATTGGGCCTGCTCGCCTGGCTGTTGCTGCTGGCGGTGCCGCTGACCGTGCTCAAAAGCGGTTTGCTGACCCTGCACAACGCCTCGGGCGGCGTGGTCGCCTTCAATGCCTTGCGCCTGATCGAGTCGCTGGCGCCGCTGCTGGTGTTCCTTGCCCTGTTCTGGATGTGGAAAAGCGCGGCCCTGGAAGCGGCGCTGATCAGTTGGCTGACGGGGATCAGCCTGGTGGTGCTGGCCGGTTGGGTGTGGCTCAAGCGCGAGCATCCGCTGAACCTGCAATGGGACCGCGCCAGTCAGAACGAACTGCTGCGTTACAGCGCCCGCAGTCATCCAGACCTGCTGTTCCAGCAAGTGATTCTGCGCTCCGACTACCTGTTCATCGGCGCCCTGCTCGGCACCACGGCGCTGGGTCACTACGCCATGGCCAGCGCGGCCGCCGAGTTGCTGCTGATCGTTCCGGAAGCAGTGACCACACCGCTGATGAAGCGCCTGCTGCAACAGGAAGCAGGCATCGAAAAAGTCACGCCACTGGCCTTGCGCTTGACCGCTACGGTGATGCTCGGCGCTTGCCTGACCATGGCAGTGGTCGGTGAATGGTTGATCGTGACGCTGTTTGGCGAGGCCTATCAGCCTGCATATCCTGCGTTGCTGGCGTTGCTGCCAGGCCTGTTGGGTCTGTGCTACATGAGTATTCTGCGCCTGGACCTGCTGGGCAAAAACCGGCCCGGCACGATTTCGTTGTTGATGGGCCTCAGCGCCCTGCTCAACCTGGCGCTCAATGTGCTGCTGATCCCGACCTACGGCATCGTCGGCGCAGCAGCGGCGTCCTCTATCGCGTACCTGGCCGTGACCCTGGCGCTGCTGGTGGTGTATTGCCGGTTGAGCCACGTGCCGGTCTGGCAAACGCTCATCGTCCTGCCCGGCGACATCGCACCGATGCTGCTGATGCTGCAACGGAAATCGGCATGAAACACCTGTTATTGCTGGTGAGTCTCGGCCTCGGGCTGAGCGCTGAAGCTGCAACCATGCGTTGGGCCGATATCCGCGACGGCAGCCTGTACCTGCAAACGGACCGCCCCGACACCCTGACCGTGCTCTGGACCCCGGTGTGGCAGGCGCAAGCCAACGAAGAACACCTGTACTTGCTCGACGGCCAGGGCAAACTCCAGAGCGAACGACTGATTGCCGCCAATGAGCCCCGCGGTAGCCAACGCTGGGACCTGGCGCCGGGCGCCGCCAGTTATCGACTGGAAATTCCCGGCTACAGCTTCCGCCGTTATACGGTTGAGCACGACGACCACACCGTCGCACTGTTCGCCCCGGCCAAGGTGCATTTCAGCGTCGAGCCCCGGGACGGTGACGAGTTGTATTTCAAGGTCGCGGCCGGTGAGCACGCGGTGCTGGCCGGTAAATTCCACGGCGGCGTCGGCGCGTTGCAGGCGCAGCGCGTGAGTGACGGCCAACAACTTTCGTTGTCTCTAAAGCCTTACCCCGCCTATTGGCAGTTCGACAAAGTCGAGTTGCCCGTTGCCACCACCGATCAAGTATGGCGCCTGCACCTGCGCGGTAGCGGCAAGGTCGCATTCTGGCTCGACGGCACGGCCAACCTGTTCGCCCAAAACCCGCAACAGCTCAAACCCTTGCGCGAAGACGAAGGCCAGACCCGGCTGACGCTGCACAACGACGTGCTCGGCAAGACCCCGAACCTGGGTATCGCCCTGCCCTATGCGCGATTGCCGGATTCCAGTTTCGCCGTGCTCGATGCCCTGCAACCACAGGCCGGAACCTATTACAGCCTGGTCGACATCATGGCGACGCGGCCGCATTACGAAGACGTGTTCCGCCGGCTGTATCAGGATCGCTTGGGCATCACTCAGGACATCACCCTGCTGGCCGGCCGTCAGCGCAAGGCCGACCTGCGCGCCGACACCACAAGCAACGCCGGCCTCGATGCCTGGCTCGCCGCCACACGCGCGCTTGGCGGCAAGGGCACGCACTACATCGGCTTTGCCGACGAACCGAACCTCAACTACCCGGACTACGCCAGCTACAAGCGCCTCTTCAACAGCATGGCCTGGCAAGTGCGCAGCAACCCGGACAACGCCAAAGCCGGCGTACGCATCGCCATGCCGGCCAGCTCCCGGTTCGTCAATGGCCCGTTCATCGACCATGCCGCCGACAAGCGCGGCATCGACTGGGCCCGACGCTTGCTGGCCGAGTCCGGCGACAAGATCGATGCGCTGGCCTGGCACGAATGGATGGTCCGCGACCTGCTGGCGACCCGTGTCTACCGCGATAGCGTACGCAAAGCGGCAGAACTGGTGGGGCTCGACGCCCAGGGACGACCGCGCAAAGCCTTGTTGCTGGACCAGACCAACATGTCCAGCGGGGCCAGCCTCAGCCCCTACGATCAGGAAACCCACTACGCCTCGTTATGGTGGGCCTCGGTCATCATCAATGCTTCCCAGGACGGCTTGCTCGACATGCTCGGCTGGTTCCAGGCCGCCGACGAACCTGAGTATCCCAAGGGCATGTTGCGCGTGCTCGGCGAGGATGAATTCGAGCTCAAGCCCGTAGGCCTGGCGCAGCAATTTATCCGCCAGCATTGGCTACACGATGTCATGCGCCTGGAGAACGACGCCTTCGAGGTTGACGTGCTGGCCATGTCTGCCGGGCACCAACGCAGCCTGCTGGGCGTCAACAAAGGCTCACGCTTGCAGCGTGTGAGCCTGGCTGGCGCGCAATGTCCATTGCCCCAGGGATCATTGCGCTATTTCGGCGCCGACAACCGCAGTCGCGACGCATCTTTCAAATGCCTGGAGGGTCGCATCAGCTTCGATTTACCGGGAGAAACCCTGTTTGCCCTCAGCTGGAGCGCCTCATGAACGTCATTTATTTTTGCCCGTGGACGATCCGCCGCGCATTGACTCACTCCACTCACGGCCAACACCGTCAGGAGTCAAAAACATGAATGTTCTGAAAAAACTCAGCGATCACATCAAGCAAAAAGGCCTGCGCGCCACCGTCGGCAAGTTGTGGAAACACTACGTATTTTTCCACGAAGAACTGTTGTGGATGGAGCGTGATCTGGTGAGCCCGGTACCGCCACACAAGCTGCGGCCCTATACACCGCTGCGACTGGAAACCATCACCCCACAGAACGCCGTGGCGTTCGCCAAACACTTCGGCGATCGCGTGGGCACCATGGCCGAGTTGGCGTCCGAAGGGTACACCGGGCACATGTACCTGGATGAAAACGGCGATACAGTGGCCTTTATCTGGGGCAGCACACGCGATTATTTCGACCGTCATTACTACGGCTGCATGTTCCCGGTGAAGCCAGGTGAGTTCTTCGAGTTCGCTCTCGAACAGATTCCTGCCTACCGGGGCACCACGCTGTCGGTCGATTTCCAGCTGAACCTGTGGAAAGCCATGGCTGATCAGGGCTGCAACAAAGTGGTGGATATCTGCGAGTCCCACAACATTCCCGCGCTCAAGTTGCACATGCGTATGGGGTATCGCGAGCAGGGACGGATCATGAACATTTACCACCTGTTCGGCTGGCGCTTCTTCCGCGAAACCCGCTACAGCGGTTCACGCCTGGATGCCTTGCGCAAACCGGCACCCTCTCCTGTTCCAGCCGAGGCGAGCTGACCCTATGTCTGCACGATTCGAATGGCGCACTTCGCTGTGCACCGACGACTTTCCGATAGCGGCTTACGAAGCGTTGCGCCAGCGCGTAACGGACCACACGCCGTTCAACACCCTGGCCTGGCTATACGCCTCGGAACTGGCACTCAAACCCGGCGAGCAGTTGCACGTGCTGCTTGGCTGGCAGGGTGAAGAACTGGCGCTGTGCCTGCCGCTGGTGGCGTCCGTGGAGCGCTTTGCGCGTTTGCCGTTTCGGGTCCTGCATCATTTGGGCTATCCCCTCGCCGACCGCCTCGCACTGCTGACGAGGCTGGACGACGACAATTTACGCAAGGCGCTGACGCAGATCCGTCAACGCCTGCCCCATGCCGTGCTGCAACTCAACGAGCTGGCCGGTTCCACGGCCCAGGCGCAGACCCTGGCACCGTGGCAGGCACTGAGTTCGACCTCCGAACTACGCCTCAGCTGTCGAGTGCCGGTGCACCTGATCAGCGAGGCCGACCACCAGGAAGTCTCCGGCGACCCGCGCTACAAACTGCGCCGCGCGCGCAAACGCATCGCCGCGTGCGGTGCCCAGGTGCGGCGGATTACCCCCGACTCCCTGACCATGGGGCCGCTGTTGCAGGAAATCAGTGAAGTCGAAGCGGTGAGCTGGAAAGGCGATGAAGGGATCGGGATCTTTGCCGATGCGCGCCGTCGCCAGTGGATGGACCGCGCCTTCACCGCCCTGGCGGCCCGAGGCCTGGTGCGCGTGGTGCTGCTGGAACTGGAGGGGCGCTGCATCAGCTATCGCCTCGGCTTGCTGGAGCAGGGCCGACTGTACGACTACAACCTGGCGTTCCTGCCGCAATATGCCGACCTGGGCAGCGGCCGGGTGCTGCTCGAAGAGTGGATTCGCTGGGGCCTGGAAGACAACTGGCTGTGGATCGATGCGTCGCGGGTCAGCCTGGAAAACTCCAGCCATCAACTGCACGAACGCATGACCGGGCAACTGGAACACTGGCGCTGGAGTTTTTACTCCTGGCGTCCAGGCGGTCTGGTGCTGGGGCTGGCCTTGCGGGTCTGGCAACGCTTCAAACCCCGATTGCAGCAATGGCGCGCCCGACGCGCCGCAGCCGCAGTCGCCAACCCGGCGCCCGTCGCGGCACCTGCTGTCAAAGCGCCTGCGCCTACGGAAAAACTCAAGGAGGGTGAACATGCCTCGGCAAGTGATAGTCAACGCTGACGACTTCGGCCTCAGTGCCTGCGAAAACGCGGTGATCCTGGGCGCGTTCCAGGCCGGGCTCATCAGCTCCGCCACCGCCATGGCCAACATGCCGGCGTTCGAAGCGGCCTGCGTCCTGGCCCGGCATCCGTTGCTCGAAGGCCGCATCGGCCTGCACTTCAACCTGACCTACGGCCGGCCGTTGAGCCAGAGCATTGTGCAGCGACCGACGTTTTGCGACGGTGCCGGCGTGTTCGACCTCAACCTGCCCCGCACCCGCCTCTGGCTCGGGCGCCGGGATCGCCACGCCGTGCTCGAAGAACTCGAAGCCCAGTGGCAGCGCTGCCTGGACAACGGCCTGCGCCCCAGCCACCTGGACTCCCATCAACACGTGCACAACATCTGGCCGATCGGCGAGATCGTCGCGCGCTTCGCCGCCCGCCAGGGGGTGCCGGTGCGTCTGGCGCGCAACCTGGGGCAAAACCTCAGCCTGCCCAAGCGCGTGTTCAAGGACCTGCTCAACCGTCGCCTGAGCAACCTGGCCGGTGCGACCGCCGACTACGTGTGCACCCCGGTGGATCTGCGCAACGCCGAGCCACCACCCGACGGACTGCTGGAAATCGTCGCCCACCCGAACCAGCTCGGCGCCGACTTCGGCGATGCCTACCTGGAGCCGGGAGAGTCCTTGAGTGCTTTGCTGGAGCAGCGTTTGCCGGGTGTGCCGCGGGTGGCCTATACCGCTGCGGGCGATGCTGCGCCTCACCGCGCACAGGGCGTTCTGGAGTAATCCGCAATCGCTGTGGGAGCGGGCTTGCTCCGGGCGGCGTTCCGACGATGGCTTTGTGTCAGGCGCATCTGTTTTGATGGTGTACATATCCGTTTCTTTGGTAACGGCGGCTGATGGTTCCGCCCTTACGGCGGGTTACTTGGAAGAGCGGAACGCCGCCCGGCCCCAAGTAACCAAGGGCTCTTGCCCCTGACGTTCGGCCTCACGAGGGGGCAAGAAGATCAAGATCAAAAGCCAAAGCAAAAGCGAGGCGGCCTACCGGCCGGCCTGATCGCGGGGTTCGTTCGCCTGTGAGCATTGAGTCGGCTGGCAGGCCGTCTTCGCGAGCAAGCCCGCTCCCACAGGTACTCAGTACATTTGCAAGATTTCGGTCGGCTGTCAGGCCGCCTTCGCGAGCAAGTCGGATCGCCGCACCGCCGCTCCCACAGAAAAGCAGAGGCAAAGCGGCGTACACCCACGCTTCTAACCACTCATCAGGCCGAGCGTTAGCTCGCCTGCAGCTCTTGATCTTGATCCACCCGCCCCCTCGGCAGGCTGAGTGGAGGTGTTCATCCGGGGATGGGCGCGCAGCGCCGTTCGACGCAGTCGAACTCATTGCATGTAGGTCGCGCGAAGCCGACCGGAGGGCAATGCCCCCGGATGAATGCCGGAGCGAAGGAACCCCGAGCCTTGGCGAGGGGCCGTACGTAAGGGGCGAGACCTTTTGGTTCCTTTTGGGGCGTTTGCCAAAAGGGACTCGCCGTAAGGGCGAAACCATAAGCCGCCGTTACCAAAAAACCGGATATGTGTCAGTCCGAGCTACACATCCCTCAGCTCTTCACCACCACCCACGTAAAACACAACGGCAACTGCGCCACCTGCTGTTGATAGCGGTCATAGCATTCTTCACGGTTGGAGTGTGGGTACTCCTTGAAGTGACGGATCTGCAACCCTGCCGCAATGGCGGCGCTGAAGAGATCGCCCAGGGTGTGGACGAACCAGTAGGACGCCGCCGACGGCTGTTCGACCTTGCCTTCGTAGACGATCGGTTCGTGCTGCACGAACGGTTCGCGACGGAAGTATGAACTGGCCAGACGATAAGGATCGGTTGCCTCGGGGTCGAACATTTCCAGGAACGGGTGAGTTTCATACACCACCAGCGCCCCACCCGGCTTCAGCGTACGCGCCACATGGCGCAAGAATTCACCGATGTCCGGCATCCAGTTCAAGACGCCGATGGTGATCAACGCCAGGTCAAAGCGCTCCTGCAGTCCAACCGGCAGGTGGTGAATGTCCGCTTCGATGAATTGCGGCGCATGGGGCGAGCGGGACGCCAGTTCCCGTGCCTGACCGAGAAATGCTTCAGACTGGTCGACACCCACCACGCTGCGCGCCCCCAAGGCAAACAGCGACAGACTTTCGCGGCCGTTGTTGCAGCCCAGTTGCACCACGTCCTTGCCGTCGACACCCGTCTGGGTCAGCAAAGCGGTCAGTGTGTCGTCCAGGCAGGAAAAATCCGCGTATTCCACGCCCTTCAACAAGGCTTGCCATTCGCTGGAGTCTTTGTGGTGACGGGCGGAGTCATTCCAGGCCTCGCGGTTACTGGCGATGGCTTGTTCTTTTGTCGGCAGTTCCATTGCACGCTCCAGGGTCCGGGTCGTCGATTTGACCGGCCGGAGTCTAGATCAACCTCATCCTGGCAGGTGTTGCGAACTTGTAATCCGCGCAGCGCCGACGGCTGTCCACGGCGGCAGCTATAGTTAATAACCTTGGGGGGAATATGGTTAAACCGATTTAGCAGGTGTTGCCATGAAAAAGACCGATCTGACGCTGTTGCTCGCCGTCTGCCTGAGCGCGACCGCTGTCGCCCACGCCGACGACTTGCCCACCACCAACTACAGCAGTGAATTCAACTATTACGGCGCCGACCAACCCTTTGCGCACCCCGTACCACCGTCCATGAATATCATCCCGCCGGGTTCGTACATCCCGACCGCGCCCGGGGAATTCACTCCGGTTTCAAGCGAGCACGTGTTTTCCGACTCGCGCCTGCCGACTGTGGCCGACGCCACGGTTCGGGTGTTTATCCGTTCCTACGATCCGGAGCGTGGCGTGTACGTGAACCAGGAGGTCGAGAACCCCGGCTGCATGCAGTCCTGCCTGAGGCAAGGCCCGGTGTTGCAGTGAGCACTAGGGGGCGTTCTCAATTAGTTTCCCCACCGCGTTGTCGCCTTAAAGCTGGCCAGGCAAGGCGTAGGCCGCTGGGAATGGTTGTTCCCTTTCCAAGGCCTGCAACGCAGCATGGCCAGCTTTAAGGCACAACCCGAAGGGCCGGGCCTGCTGTTGTGCAGGGCTGTGTTGCTCGAAGCTGATTTGGAATGACCAAACTGCGCTTCTCGCGCCTTGCCCTGCACAACAGCAGACCCGGCGCGGTAGGGAAACTAATTGAGAACGCCCCCTACCACTGGCGTTTGTCCGGGCGCGCGAGGCCGAGTTTTTCGATCCGGTAGCGCAACATGTCGCGGCTCAGACCCAGCAGGCGTGCCGATTTGGTGACGTTCCAGTCGGTTTTGTCGAGCATCTTGCGCACCATGTCGCGCTCCACTTCCGGCAGGTTCATGGACTCGCTGCCGTTGTAGGACGGACGCGGCTCACTGGAATGTGGCGGCTCGTGATGAAACATCGGTGGCTCATCCATCAGGCTCAGGCAGACGTTCAACTGATGGACGGCGATGGTGTCGCTTTGCGCCAGCAACACGGTTTGCTCCAGCATGTTGCGCAGTTCGCGCACGTTGCCCGGCCAGCTGTAGCTGAGCAGCAAATCTTCGGCCTGGTCGCTGAAATGCAGGTTCGGCTTGCCGTAGCGTTTGCCATGCAGCCCCAGGAAGTGTCGGGCCAGCAGCAGGATATCGGCGCCACGGGCATACAGGCGCGGCACCTTGATCGAAATGATGCGCAGGCGGAAAAACAGGTCGCGGCGGAATTTGCCTTGCTGGACCATTTGTTCGAGGTTGCAGTTGGTGGCGCTGATCACCCGCAGATTGACCTTGCGCTCCTTCACCGAACCAACCCGGCGAATGGTCCGGTCTTCCAGCAGCTTCAGCAGCTTGGCTTGCAGCAGCAAGTCCATTTCACCGACTTCATCGAGGAACAGCGTGCCGCCATCGGCCGCTTCCACCAGCCCCATGCGACGATCCTTGGCGTCGGTGAAGGCGCCCTTCTCGTGGCCGAACAGTTCCGACTCCACCAGATTGGAGGGGATCGAAGCACAGTTGAATTCAATGAACGGGCCTTTGGCGCGCGGGCCGTCGAAGTGCAAGGCCCGGGCTACCAGTTCCTTGCCGGTGCCCGTCTCGCCTTCCACCAGCACCGGCGGCAGATCGCTGTTGACCATGCGTCGTTCGGCGTCGAGCAATTGGGTGATGGTGCCCTTGAGGTACGCCATCGGTGCCGACTCGCCAATCAGTGCCTGCACCCCCGACTTCTGGGCTTCGCGCTCTTGGTAAAACGACAGCGTGCGCTCCATGCGGTCGGTGGCCAGGGCCTTGTCCAACAACTGCTTGAGCTCTGGCAGGGCCACCGGTTTGGTGACGTAGTGAAAGGCCCCCTCTTTCATCGCCGCCACGGCGTCTTCAACGTTGCCGTAACCGGTCATCATGATCACTTTCAGATCCGGCGCGCTGATGCGCAGCTTCTGGATCAGGTCGTGACCACTCATGCCCGGCAACGAGTTGTCGGTCAGTACCACGTCAGGAGCGAAAGAACCCAATTGCTCCAGTGCATCTTCGGCCGAGTGGCAAACGGTCACCTCGAAGCCCTTGCGCTCCAGGTAAGTCTGAATATTCTCGGCGAGAATTTCGTCATCCTCGACCAGCAGAATGCTGTGCTCCATATGCCCCTCCCGTTGCCACTTTGAAATTGAGACAAACGCGGGTTCCTTCCTGCTCCCGACTGGTCAGTTCGACCGAGCCGTCAAACCGTTCCATAATTCTTTTGACCAGGGCCAGGCCCACGCCCAACCCACCTTGTTTGGTGGTGAAGAACGGCTTGAAGACCATTTGTTGCTGTTGTTTGGACATGCCCTTGCCGGTGTCGGTCAGGGTCATGCGCAAGTCGCCGGGCACCGAGGAATCGATCTCGATCGTCAGCACGCCACCCTTGGGCATGGCTTCCAGTGCATTGGCAAACAGGCTATTGAGTATTTGCGTGAGCAGCACCTGTTGGCTGACGATCGGCGGCACGCTGACAGGAGAGAAACGCACTTCGACGTCCGAACGTTTGATCAGGGACTCGAAGGCACTCAAGGTGTCTTCGAGGGCCAGCACCAGGTCGACCGTTTCACAGTCGTCATTCATCGGCCGCAACGACACCAGCAATTCACGGACCCAGCGCGACATGCGGTCGACCTGACTGATGATGTCGCCAATGTTTTTCTGTGCGGTCTGGCTGGCGATGCCCTGGGCCAGTTCGGCGCTGGAACGGATATTGGCCAGCGGGTTGCGCAAGCTGTGGGCGACCGCCGAAGACATCTCGCCAAGGGCGACAAAGGTCTCGTTGGCGATCAATTGTTTCTGCTGGCTCTGCAACAGCGTCGCCGCGCGTCGCACGATCCAGAACAGCCCCAGGTAAATGGCCGCCCCGCCGATCAGCGTGGCCAGCCAGATCGCCTTGAAGCCACGCTGGATGCGTTCCACCAGATCCAGCGGCTCTTTATAGATTTCCACCATGGCAATCACTTTGCTTCTGTCGGCGTTGAACATCGGAATGTAGTTCTCGACGAACAAATACTCCGGTTCGCGCAGTAAGCGTTGCTCGGGACGCTCCTCATCGATTTCGTGGTAGCTGGTGGACACCGGCGATTTCATTTCGAAGGATTCGTCCAGCTCATCGTCGCCCTCGATGCGCACGCCGATCAACTCGGGGTTGGTCGACCAGACCACAGTGCGGTCCAGGGCGTACACCGTCGCCAGCAGGATGTCCGGCAGATGCTCCACATGGTCGAGAAACTCAACGCGCGCGGCGGCCCGGGATGCCGGGTTGACGTCGGGGTAGGCATCGTCCATGCGCGGGTCGAGCATTTCGCCCATGGTTCGACCCGGGGCAATGCCGGCATGCCGGATTTCAGCCTCGCCAATGGACTGGATGAACTGCGCGGTCAGCATCGAATCGCGCTCGATGCTTTCGTCGACCACAAAGCGCGTGGAGATGTAACCCAGCCCCAGCGCCACCACAGCGATGATCAGAAAGCTCGCCAGGGAAAACCAGCGCAGTAAATTGAACTGCGGCCGCCAACTCTTGCGTTGTGCTGCCGGAGCCTGCGTCGCAGCTACTTTTTGTTGTTCTAGTATCTGCATGGCGGTGTCCTGGATACTTGAAATCGAGCCTGTTCAGCCGTTTTCTGGATCAGTGTAGGTGGCATTGATAGCCATTGACCGGCCAACGTAATTTTTTTGACACTATTGCACCTTGGGCATATCGGGTTGCGCGACCGAATGATGATGCTCAGGCTCCTCATTACCACTGGCCACTGGCACCACCGGCGGATGCTGGCGATCGGTTTCTTCTTGCAGGAAATCGATGATGGACTGGACGGAACGCTCATCCAGCCGCAGGTTAGGCATCGAGATCCTGTTGTAGCGCTCGAACAGTTCCATCGCAATCGGGTCCTTTTCCGCGAGCATGCGGTCAGGTTCGCGGATCCAGCGGTTGAGCCAGGCCGGATCGCGCTGATAGGTCACGCCGATCAGGTCCGGGCCTATGCTGTGCAGGCCGATGCCCTGCCCGTCCAGCGGGCCGAGGCTGTGGCAAGACGCGCAGCGGGTGCGAAACAGCTCTTCGCCATTACTCGGCGGGCGGATTTCCGGTGCGTTGACGTAGCTTTCTTCCACACTGGGCTGTTTCCAGTTGTGCAAGGTATTGGCCAGTTGGTCGGCCAGAATCCACGGGTTTTCGAACGGCGAGGCTTTCATCCAGCGGCCCGTTGCCTGATTGCCGACGATCAGGCTCAGGTTGTGGTCCTTGTTGCGCCCGTTATCGACGCCTTCGATGAACAGCCCCAGTTTTTTGCGCAGGTCGGTGACGTCGGCGAATTCCCCGGTGAGGAATTTCCACCCGGGCCCGACCTGGAAGCGTTGCGCATAAGCCTTGAGCACCTCGGGGGTATCACTCAAGGGGTCGATGCTGATGGAGTAGAAGAAGATGTCCTTGCCGACCCGATCCCCCAGCAGTTTCTGCACCTGGCGCAGGCGCGCGGTTTCCAGGGGGCAGGAGTCGCTGCACGAGGTGAAGATGAAGTTGATCACCACCACTTTGTCTTTGATCAAGTCATCGAAAAAACGCAGCTGCTGTCCGTCCTGGTCGGTCAGCAGGGTGTTGGGGAAATAGTTGCCACCCCACGGGGTGGCGTCTTCAACGACAGCGGGCTCGGAAGTGGCTGCAGGAGCAGGTGCGGGCGTCGACGTCGGCTGGCTGGCGACCAGCAGCTGGCTGGCCAGCAAACCGGTCACCAGCATCAGTACCAGGTGCATGCCCAAGGCTCGTGAACGTGGTGAATGCATCTCTTTTTTTTCCATCACCAGCCGCCTCGATGTCGTGAAGGGGGGTGATGATGGTTTTGCAAGGACCTCGCCAATCATGTGTTTTTTTTTATAAAAAAGTACTAACACTCAACAAAACAATGATTTATCACAATCAATGGGCGATGACCGTGGAAATGACCAGGGATTGAACCCCCGATATTGGGGGTAGTTCATCCCCGTTTTCAGGGGACCAGATTAAACGACAGACGCACAGTGGTGCCCTCGCCTTCACGGCTATCCAGGGTCACCGCACCGCCAAAACGCTCCATGATCCGCTTGACCAGCACCAGCCCGACTCCCAGCCCGCCCTGCTTGGTGGTGAAGAACGGCCGGAAGGCCATGGTGCGCTGTTCCTCGCTCATGCCTTTGCCGGTATCGCTCACCCTCACGCTGACGCGCCGGGCATCGCGCGACTCGATCTGGATGGTCAGCGTACCGCCGCCGTCCATGGCTTCCACCGCATTGGACAGCAGGCTGTTGAGAATCTGGGTCAGTTGCACGTGCTGGCTCAGGACCATGGGCGTCTGGTCCGGCTCGAACACCACGTTGATCCTGGCCTTGCTGATCTGATGCTCGTAAGCCATCAGGCTGTCATGCAGGGCCGCCACCAGGTTCACCGGTTCCGCCTCGTCATTGAGCGGTCGCAGGGACTGGAGCAACTCCCGTACCCATGTCGACATGCGATCGACCTGAGCAATGATGTCGTTGATGTGCCCATGCGCCGGACCGCTGTCGAACTCTATCGCCAGCTCGGCGCTTGAACGGATGTTCGCCAACGGATTGCGCAGACTGTGGGCGACCGCCGAGGACACCTCCCCCAGCGCCACAAAGGTTTCGTTGGTGATCAATTGCTTCTGCTGCGTCGCCAGCAGGATCGCCGCCCGCCGCACGATCCAGTACAGGCCCAGGTAAATCAGACCGCCGCCCAGGGCGGTCGCCAGCCAGATCAGCACCAGGCCGCGCTCCATGCGGTTGATCAGGTCCTGCGGCTCCTTGTAAATCTCGACCATCGCCGTGACGGTGCTGCCATCGGCGTCGAACAGGGGAATGTAGTTTTCGATGAAGGTGTATTTGGGTGGCTCCAGGAACTTCTGCTCCATGCGGGATTTGTCCACATCGTGGTAACTGGTTGACACGGAAATTTTCGAATTGAATGCCCGGTCGAGGTCTTCATCGCCATGGATCGTGGTGCCCATCAAGGCCGGGTTGGTCGACCAGATCACCATGCGGTCGGGGGCATAGATGTTGGCCAGGATCACGTCCGGCAAATTTTCGATATGGTCGAGGAAATCATCACGGGCACTGGCACGGGACAGCGGGTCGACGTCAGGAAAGTCCTTGTCTTTTCGTGGATCGAGCAACTCGCCCATGGTCCGGACTTTTGGAATCGACACATGGCGCACCTCGGTCGAGGCAATCGCCTGGATGAATTGTGAGGTCAATAGCGCATCGCGCTGCACGCTTTCGGTAATCACGAACCGCGAGGACACCGCCCCCAGCGCCACCGCCACCGCGCCGATCACCACCATGCTGATCAGTGAAAACCAGCGCAGCAGATCGAACGGTTCCTTGCGCGTGTTCAAGCGAACTTCGCTTTCGGTCGCAAGTACTTTGGCGATTGTGTTCATGGACACGGTTCCCGGAAACCCCCTATAGGTTTATAGCCCACGCATGGCTGTTTGCCCGGTGTACTACGATCCCCTCCCGCCCCGCGCACCCTATCCACCCCCAAAGTTGGGGAAAGCCGCCCGCGCCCCAGCCTACCGGTCTGTCACCCGCGACTGCGCCATCGCCCTTACTCCGGGCTTCCCACAGGCGTTTTCGCTGATTGGTATGGAAGTTGCCGAACACCTTGCCAACTGCCCCATGCCCAAGGGACAGGTACTTCGATAGAGGGAATACTCATGCACCCTTTACTGTGCAAAACCGCGTCCGCCCTGATTGTGACCGCTCTAGCCCAAGGCATTGCCCAGGCAGCGCTGTTTGCCGCAGACCCCGGCCCCTACCTGCCAGCCAATGGCAATTTCGCCGCCTGGTATCAAGACACCCATGGCCGAACCCTTGACCTGTGTTTATCCAAGGCTGTCAGTTCCAGGGTTGCCAGCGCGCCGGGCGCCCCGACTTACATGTGCTCGTTGATCCCGAACCCCGGTATTTTCGACGACACTCAACCGTTGGTCTTCCCGACCAATTTCCCCGACGAAGCGTTCTGGGCCACGGGCGAAACCACCATCGTCGATGCCGCCCGAGGCATCGACCTGACCTATGTCTCGGCGGTTGAGGCAGCCTTCAGTGGCGGCGATCCGCTGGAGGGCGACCAGATCAGCTTCGCCCGTATCCGTATTCGCATCGACGTGCCCACCGCCGGCACTTATGTCATCACCCACCCCTACGGCGTCGAAGTGTTCAACGTCGACACTCCCGGCCGGCGGGCGATCAACATGACCCGGGACATCGGCATCGGTGCGCCAAAAACCTACGACGGCGCGCTCAAGGGCGACGTCGGGCCGTTCCTGCGCAGCGTCAATGGCCCCTACACCGAGACCAACCCGACCACTGGCCAGGCCGAACAATTCGTTGGCGATCCGAACCTCACCGAAGCCGTCACTGGCAGCCCGTTCAACACCAATTACGTACGCATCGAAGGCCCCAATGGCCTGGACTTGCGCACCAACCTCTTCGCCGTATCCGGCAAGTTGTCGACGGTGGTCCGGCCGACCCCGGTGATCGCCGAGCGCAGCACCTACTCGCGACAGGCCGGCACCAGCGCCCCGGTGGCCCAACAGGACGTGTTCGTGCTGGCCCCGCCACCACCGGCCAGCGTGACCCTGGACAGCAACAACCCGGTGCTGAACTTCACCGAAGCGAACACCACTGGCCACTGGTATGCGCAGTCGCCGAACAATCCGACGCTGCCGAGCACCTTGCTGGTGACCGCCGACAACCACCTGGCCATCGCCAGCAGCACGCCGACCACCTTGCCCATGCCGCTGACCGACCTGGTGACGATCTCACGCGCCGAGTACAGCCTGAGCACCGGGCAAATCACCATCGTGGCCTCGACCAGCGATGAAACATCGCCACCGGTACTCACCGCCACCTCCGGCACCGGTATCGCCATCGGCGCCTTGAGTGGTGACAGCGCGGTGAAAAGCCTGGCCACCGGGATCTCGCCGATTCCGCCAGCCCAGGTTCGTGTGTCGTCGTCCAATGGCGGCAGCGATACCGAAGAAGTGGTCATCGTGCAATGAACGCTCACATGCCCAGATCCTCATCAGGAGGCATCATGAACAAATGGCCACGCCTGGCGCTCAACGCCCTGGGACTGACGCTATCGCTGTCCGGCAGTGCCTTCGCGCAACTCGCCGCCGTCGATCCCGGCCCTTACACCTTTGCCACCGGGAAATTCCCGATCTGGTATCAGGACAACAATCTGTTGTCGATGGAGCTGTGCCAGTCACGCGCCGCCAGCTCGCGGGTCGCCGCCAGTGTGCCACCGGCCTACATGTGCACCCTGCTGCCGACACCTGGCATTTTCGACGACACCCAGCCGATGGTATTCCCGGATAACTGGCCAGACGAAGCCTTCTGGTTCCTTGCCGAGACCAGCATTCCCAACAACACCGCCGGCTATGGCATGGACGCCTATGTCGCCGGGATCGAGGCTGCATTTGCCGGTGGCAACCCGCTCGACGGCGACCAGATCAGCTTCGCGCGGATTCGTATGCGGGTGAACATTCCCACAGCCGGGAGCTACACCATTACCCACCCCTATGGCGTGGAAACGGTCAACGTCACCACCCCCGGCCGTCGAGCAATCAACATCACCCGGGACGTCGGCGTCGGTGCGCCGGGGGTTTTCAGCGGTGCAGTCAATGGTGCGATCGGTCCGTTCCTGCGCAGCGTCAACGGCCCCTACACCGAAGTGAACCCGGACACCGGCGCCGTCGAAACCTTCGTCGGCGACCCGAACCTCACCGAAGCCGTGACCGGCAGCCCCAACAACACCAACTTCGTGCGCATCCAGGGTCCGGCCGGGACTATCCAGACCAACCTCTTCACCCTGTCCGGCAAGGTGCTCGACAACCGCGCGCAAACCGCGGTGGACATGAGCCGTGCCACCTACCGCCGCATAGCCGGCACGGGCGGCAACAACACCCGGGTCGAAGTGTTTGCCAAAGCCGCCATTGGTTCGACCTTGTGCTTTCGCGAAAGCATCGCCCTGGTCCCCGGCCCGCCTGTGTCGCCTTGCCAGACCAACATGGTGGGCGATAACAACGGCGTGTTCTTCGCCCAGCATCTGCTGGCCAACGCAACGGTGCCGCCGGTCGTGGTGGTCACCGCCACCAACCCGGCCGGGACCACCCGCCCGACCGCGGTGTCGAGCAAGCTCTCGGACGTGGTGAAAATCCAGACCGCCCGTTACAGCTGGAGCAACCACAGCCTGCTGATCGAGGCCACGTCCACGGACGAAGTGGTGGTACCGGACATGGTTGCCCAGGGTTACGGGCGGCTGTCGAAAACCGGAATCCTGCAAAGCCTGACGGTGACTGACCTGACCCAACCCCCTGCAACCGTGACGGTCAAATCCGCCGCCGGCGGCAATGACACCGAGCCGGTCGTAGTCGTCGGCACTGCACCGGACACCGGTACGAACCAGGCACCGATCTCCGTCGCCGATACCGGCGGCACCAGCTTCGGCGTGCCGATCACCCTCAACCTGCTGGCCAACGACAGTGACCCGGACGGCAATACGCCGCTGAGCATTACCGCGCTGACCCAACCGGCCACCGACCAGGGCTCCGTGGCATTGAGCGGCACTACGGCGGTGGTCTACACCCCTCCCGCGGTCGTCAACGCGCCGCTGACCACGACCTTCACCTACAAGGCCCAGGACGTCAAAGGCCTGGCCTCGACGACAGCGGCAACCGTGACCATTACCGTGGCGCCTAACCGGCCTCCGGTGTCAGTCGCCGATGCCGTCACGACACTGGGTGTGGCGATTCCAATCAACGTGCTGGCCAACGACAGCGACCCGGAAGGCAATGTGCCACTCGCGGTCGCCAGCTTCACTCAACCGGCAGGTCGCGGCACCGTCAGCAGTAACGGCACGGTGCTCACCTATACCCCACCGGCCACCATCACCACGGCCTTCACCACGACCTTCACCTACATCGCCCGGGACAGCTTCGGCGCTCAGTCGACGTCGCCGGCCACCGTCACGGTGCAGGTCTCGCCACGGCCTGCTGCGGAAACCTTCGCAGTGACCACCGCAACGGTGAGTGCCCGTTCCAATAACCGCTTCACCTGGAACTTTGCCGGCACCTCATCGGTGACCACCGGCAACACCATCACCATCAAGGTCACCACGCCGACCGGGCTGGCCACACTGGGCACCACCACCGTACCGGTGAACGGTCGCTGGCGGTTGACGGTGAACAACACCACCACGGTCGTTCCGTCGGCGAACCCGACCGCCACGATCACCTCGTCCCAAGGCTCCGTGCGGACGGTGCCGGTGATCGCCAACTGAGCCCGCGCCCCATTAGCCACGTTGGTTGATGGGGACAGGCTTGAACCCTATGGAAAACCGTGGCCTCGGATGGGGGGCCTCGGTTTTTTGCCGGGTGCATTGATGGAAGCAATCCAGCGGTGGTCTGGCTACCATCACTGGAGCAGTGCCCAACCAAGCTCAATCCAATGGATTGGGACAACTGCGAGTGAATGGTTGGCTCGTAAGCCGCCATCGCGAGCAGGCTCGCTCCTACAGAAAAGCAGAGGCAAAGCGGCGGACACCCACGCTCCTCACCACTCATCAGGCCGAGCGTTAGCTCGCCTGCAGCTCTTGATCTTGATCCACCCGCCCCCTCGGCAGGCTGAGTGGAGGTGTTCATCCGGGGGGCAGGCGCGCAGCGCCGTTCGACGGAGTCGAACACATCGAGAGGAGGTCGAGCGAAGCCGACCGGAGGCGATGCCCCCGGATGAATGCCGGAGCGAAGGAACCCCGAGCCCAAGCGAGGGGCCGTACGTTCGGGGCGAGCGTTTTTTGCTTCCTTTTTTAGGCGCTTGTAAAAAAGGAAGTCGCCGTAAGGGCGAAACCGCCAGCCGCCGCTACCGAAGAAACGGATATGCACTCAGCCAACAAAGCGTTTTTTAGAGCGGCGTGACGCCTTCGACAATAATCACCTCAGCCAAAGCCACCCCCTCACGGTATCCACGCGCCTCCTGATACAACGCCGAGTGATAACAAGCCACCGCCTGCTCATAGGAATCAAACTCAATCACCACACTACGTTGCGGCGTAGACCGCCCTTCCATCGCCTCGCTACGCCCACCCCGCGCCAGAATCCGACCGCCATACAGAGCAAACGCCTGCGGCGCCCGCTGAGTGTATTGGCTGTATTGACCGGGGTCAGTGACATCCACATGAGCAATCCAGTACGCCTTCATAGTGACCTCCCGGTTTATTTTGTATTATGGTATACCAAATTACCAATCCAACAAATACCGAGACTCCAGCATGGCCTTCAACAGCATCGAAGAAATCATCGAAGATTACCGCCTCGGCAAAATGGTCCTGCTGGTCGACGACGAAGACCGAGAAAACGAAGGCGACCTGTTGCTGGCCGCCGACTGCTGCACACCCGAGGCGATCAGCTTCATGGCCCGTGAAGCCCGTGGCCTGATCTGCCTGACTTTGACCGACGAGCACTGCAAACGCCTGGGCCTGGAGCAAATGGTGCCAAGCAACGGCAGCGTATTCAGCACCGCCTTCACCGTGTCCATCGAGGCCGCCGTCGGTGTCACCACCGGTATCTCCGCAGCAGATCGTGCATGCACCGTGGCCGCTGCCGTCGCCGCCCATGCCGGCCCCGCCGACATCGTGCAACCCGGCCATATCTTCCCGCTGCGCGCCCGGGAGGGCGGCGTGCTGACCCGCGCCGGTCATACCGAAGCCGGCTGCGACCTGGCACGCCTGGCCGGCCATACCCCGGCCTCGGTGATCGTCGAAGTGATGAACGATGACGGCACCATGGCCCGGCGCCCGGACCTGGAAGTGTTCGCGCGCAAGCACGGGATCAGGATCGGCACCATCGCCGACCTGATTCACTATCGCCTGAGCACCGAACACACCATCGTGCGCATCGGTGAACATGACCTGCCGACCGTGCATGGCACCTTTCGTCTGATCACCTTTGAGGATCGCATCGAAGGCGGTGTCCACATGGCCATGGTCATGGGTGATCTGCGCCGCGAGCAACCGACACTGGTGCGCGTGCATGTGATCGATCCGTTGCGCGATCTGGTCGGTGCCGAGTACAGCGGGCCGACCAACTGGACGTTATGGGCCGCCTTGCAGCGTGTCGCCGCCGAAGGCCACGGCGTGGTGGTGGTGCTGGCCAATCACGAATCCTCCCAGGCGTTGCTCGAGCGGGTGCCGCAACTGACCCAGCCGCCCCGGCAGTTCAGCCGTTCGCAGTCACGGATTTATTCGGAAGTGGGCACCGGCGCGCAGATTTTGCAGAACCTGGGTGTCGGCAAGCTGCGCCACCTGGGGCCGCCGCTGAAGTATGCGGGCTTGACCGGGTATGACCTGGAGGTGGTGGAGAGTATTCCATTCCTGTAGGAGCTGGCTTGCCAGCGATGGTCGTCAACGATAACGCGTGTTGCCTGGATCAACGCGGTGCTTTTGGGTCCATCGCTGGCAAGCCAGCTCCTACAAAAGGCTGTTTTGGCTGATAGCCGGTACGGCAAAGTGCTTGCACAAAGTTTGGAATACCATAATATGATATTCCATAGACCGGACAGTCAGCACTGACTCGACGGACCTGATGCTCCCGATAGGCGGGCACTCGAAAGCCCCGCTCATAAACACAACAATGAGGGCGTGAAAATGGTGTTGAACAAACGTGCGACCGCGGTTCTTTTTGCGGGACTGCTGAGCGTGACCAGCCAGGCACTGATGGCAGCTGAAAGCGTCAACTTCGTCAGTTGGGGCGGCAGCACCCAGGATGCGCAGAAGCAGGCCTGGGCCGACCCGTTCAGCAAGGCCAGCGGCATCACCGTGGTGCAGGATGGTCCGACCGACTACGGCAAGCTCAAGGCCATGGTCGAGAGCGGCAACGTGCAGTGGGACGTGGTCGACGTCGAAGCCGACTTCGCCCTGCGCGCCGCCGCCGAAGGCTTGCTCGAACCCCTCGATTTCAAAGTCATTGAACGCGACAAGATCGACCCGCGCTTCGTCAGCGACCACGGCGTCGGCTCGTTCTTCTTCTCCTTCGTCCTCGGCTACAACGAAGGCAAGCTCGGCGCCAACAAGCCTCAAGACTGGTCCGCGCTGTTCGACACCAAGACCTACCCCGGCAAACGCGCCCTCTACAAATGGCCAAGCCCTGGCGTGCTGGAACTGGCGCTGCTGGCCGACGGTGTAGCGGCGGACAAGCTCTACCCGCTGGACCTGGACCGCGCGTTCAAAAAGCTCGACACCATCAAGAAAGACATCGTCTGGTGGGGCGGCGGCGCGCAGTCGCAGCAGCTGCTGGCCTCCGGTGAAGCGAGCATGGGCCAGTTCTGGAACGGCCGGATTCATGCCCTGCAAGAAGACGGCGCCCCGGTCGGCGTAAGCTGGAAGCAGAACCTGGTCATGGCCGACATCCTGGTCATTCCCAAGGGTTCGAAAAACAAGGACGCAGCGATGAAGTTCCTGGCCAATGCCAGCAGCGCCAAGGGCCAGGCGGACTTCTCCAACCTGACCGCCTACGCCCCGGTCAACGTCGACAGCGTGGCACGCCTGGACTCGACGCTGGCGCCGAACCTGCCGACCGCTTACGCAAAGGATCAGATCACTCTTGATTTCGCGTACTGGGCCAAGAACGGTCCGGCCATCGCGACACGGTGGAACGAATGGCTGGTCAAATGAAAATGACGGCAACCGCGTCTCGTCCATCCACTGCCACCGGGAGCGCCACTGGCGCTGCCGGTTCGGCGCCCGCCAAGGCAGCTGTGATGACGCAATCTCCTTCCCTGGCGCAGCGCTGGCGTGGCGCGAGCAACCTGGTGCCCGCCCTGCTGTTTCTTGGCCTGTTCTTTCTGGCGCCATTGATTGGCCTGCTGCTGCGCGGCGTGCTGGAACCGGTGCCGGGCCTGGGCAACTACGAACAGCTGTTCGCCAACTCGGCCTATGCCCGGGTGTTGCTCAACACCTTCTCGGTGGCTGGCCTGGTGACCCTGTTCAGCCTGTTGCTGGGCTTCCCGCTGGCCTGGGCGATCACCCTGGTGCCCCGTGGCTGGGGTCGCTGGATCCTGAACATCGTGCTGCTGTCGATGTGGACCAGCCTGCTCGCCCGCACTTATTCCTGGCTGGTGCTGCTGCAAGCCTCCGGGGTGATCAACAAGGCGTTGATGGCCATGGGCATCATCGATCAACCGCTGGAGATGGTGCACAACCTCACCGGCGTGGTGATCGGCATGAGCTACATCATGATCCCGTTCATCGTGCTGCCGTTGCAGGCGACCATGCAGGCCATCGACCCGATGATTTTGCAGGCCGGTTCGATCTGCGGCGCCAGCCCCTGGACCAACTTCTTCCGGGTGTTCCTGCCGCTGTGCCGGCCGGGGCTGTTCTCCGGCGGCCTGATGGTGTTCGTGATGTCCCTCGGTTACTACGTGACCCCGGCGTTGCTGGGCGGTGCGCAGAACATGATGCTGCCCGAGTTCATCATTCAGCAGGTGCAGTCGTTCCTCAACTGGGGCCTGGCCAGCGCCGGCGCCGCGTTGCTGATCGTGATCACGCTGGTGTTGTTCTACTTCTACCTGAAGCTCCAGCCGGAATCCCCGGTTGGCGCCAGCAACGCGAGGTAAGCCGTCATGCTCCTGACCCCCAATGCCATGAGCCGGCGCATGCGCTTCGGCCTGTATGCCACCACCGGGCTGATCGGTCTGTTCCTGCTGCTGCCGATCGTGTTCATCGTGCTGCTGTCGTTCGGTTCGTCCCAGTGGCTGGTGTTCCCGCCACCGGGCTGGACGCTGAAATGGTACGGCCAGTTCTTCTCCAATGCCGACTGGATGAACGCCGCCATGGCCAGTCTCAAGGTCGCGGTGCTGACTACGTTCTTCGCCGTCGCTTTGGGCCTGCCCACCGCGTTCGCCCTGGTGCGTGGCCGCTTCCCCGGCCGGGAAATGCTCTACGGCCTGTTCACCCTGCCGATGATCGTGCCGCTGGTGATCATCGCCGTGGCGGTGTACGCGCTGTTCCTGAAACTGGGCTACACCGGGACCATGTTCGCGTTCGTGGTCAGCCACGTCATCGTCGCGTTGCCGTTCACCATCATCTCGATCATCAATTCGCTGAAGCTGTTCGACCAGTCGATCGAGGATGCGGCGGTGATCTGCGGCGCCTCGCGCCTGCAAGCGGTGTTCAAGGTGACCTTCCCGGCGATCCGTCCGGGCATGGTGGCCGGCGCCCTCTTCGCCTTTCTCGTCTCGTGGGATGAAGTGGTGCTGAGCGTGATGATGGCCAGCCCGACCCTGCAAACCCTTCCCGTGAAAATGTGGACCACCCTGCGCCAGGACCTGACGCCCGTGATCGCCGTCGCCTCGACGCTGCTGATCGGCCTCTCGGTCTTGGTCATGGTGATCGCCGCCGCTCTGCGCCGGCGCAACGAAATCAGCGCTTGAGCGCCAGGAGTACGACATGAGTGCAGTGATCAAAGATTCCGCGCAGCAAAATGACAAACCCCTGGTCAGCCTGCGTAACCTGAACAAGCACTACGGCGACTTTGCCGCCGTGGACAACATCTCGCTGGACATCAAGGACGGTGAATTCCTCACCTTCCTCGGCTCCAGCGGCTCGGGCAAAAGTACCACGCTGTCGATGCTGGCCGGCTTCGAAACCCCGAGCAGCGGCGAGATCCTGGTCAACGGTCAGTCGCTGGTGAACGTGCCGCCACACAAGCGCGACATCGGCATGGTGTTCCAGCGCTACTCGCTGTTCCCGCACCTGTCGGTACGCGACAACATCGCGTTCCCGTTGGCCATCCGCAAACTGGCCGCCGCCGAACGCGAGCGCCGGGTCGATGCGATGCTCAAGCTGGTGCAGCTCGAGCAATTTGCCCATCGCCGCCCTTCGCAACTCTCCGGTGGCCAGCAACAACGGGTCGCCATTGCCCGGGCGTTGGTTTACGAACCACGCATCCTGCTGATGGACGAACCCCTCGGTGCACTGGACAAGAAACTGCGCGAAGACTTGCAGGATGAACTGCGTCAGCTGCATCGACGCCTGGGCATCACCATCGTCTACGTGACCCACGACCAGGAAGAAGCCATGCGCCTGTCCCAGCGCATCGCGATTTTCAGCCACGGCAAAATCGTCGGCCTCGGCAGCGGCTTTGACCTGTACCAGAATCCGCCAAACGCCTTTGTCGCCTCGTTCCTCGGCAACTCGAACTTCCTCAAGCTCAAGGCCCAGGGCAATGCGGTGGCGACCTTCGAAGGGCAGCCGCTGTCGATCCGACTCACGGCCGGCCTGCAAACCGATCAGGCCGTGCTGTTGATGGTGCGTCCGGAAAAAGCCCTGGCGCTGAGCAATGAACAAGTCCTTGCCGAACCGCTGGCCGCCGGCTGGAACGAAGTCTCGGCCAAGGTCGTGGAAGTGCTGTTTCTCGGCGAAAGCCAGACCTGCAGCGTGGTCACTGCTGGCGGCACCTCGATGACGGTCAAGGCGCTGTCCGCCGCCGGCATGCCGCTCAAGGCCGGCGACCCGGTGCGAGTGCGCTGGGCCACCGCCGATGCCTGCGTGTACACCGAATGGGCCGAAAGCGACCTGAACAAGGCCGCCGGCGCTCACTGATCCATTGGCCTGCGCGCGCGGGCCACTATAATGAGTCACCCTCGGGCCACTACAACGTCGGGTTGTGGTGGCCTTTTTTCTGTCGCCTGTAAGATAAATTGGACAACGGATTCCTAAAATCCCGGTTTAATGCTAAATAGTGCTCAGTATTTTTAACACCCGACCCTGTCGTGCCACACAGTGCAACGAGAATAACGATATGAAAGTCCATTTCGAGAAAAGTGAAGTGTTTGGGACCCTCCACCTGCAAACGGCGGTGGCAGCATGATCGAAGTCACCGAAGTTTCCATTGCCGAACTGCGCGCCGCGCTCGAATCCGGCCAGACCACCTCGGTTGAACTGGTCCAGGCTTATCTCGCGCGGATCGACGCCTATGACGGCCCCGAAACCCCTACCGCCCTGAACGCGGTCGTGGTGCGCAACCCCGAAGCGCTCGCCGAAGCGCAGGCGTCCGACGCCCGTCGCGCCAAGGGCCAGACGCTGGGAGCGCTGGACGGTATCCCTTACACCGCCAAGGACAGCTATCTGGTCAAGGGCCTCACCGCTGCTTCCGGTAGCCCGGCCTTCAAGGACCTGGTCGCCTATCGCGATGCGTTCACCATCGAACGCCTGCGCTCCGCCGGGGCCATCTGCCTGGGCAAGACCAACATGCCGCCAATGGCCAACGGCGGGATGCAGCGCGGCGTCTACGGCCGCGCCGAGAGCCCGTACAACGCTGACTACCTCACCGCCCCGTTCGCCTCCGGTTCGTCGAACGGCGCGGGTACTGCCACTGCCGCGAGCTTCGCGGCCTTCGGCCTGGCGGAAGAAACCTGGTCGAGCGGCCGTGGCCCGGCCTCGAACAATGGTTTGTGTGCCTACACGCCTTCGCGCGGAGTGATTTCGGTGCGCGGCAACTGGCCGTTGACCCCGACCATGGACGTGGTCGTGCCGTTCGCCCGGACCATGGCCGACCTGCTCGAAGTGCTCGACGTGGTGGTGGCCGATGACCCGGACACCCGTGGCGACCTGTGGCGCCTGCAACCCTGGGTGCCGATCCCGAGCTCGTCCTTGGTTCGCCCCAAATCCTACCCGGCGCTGGCCGCCAACAGCGAGGCGCTCAAAGGCAAGAAGTTCGGCATTCCACGCATGTACATCAACGCCGACCCTGAAGCCGGCACCTCCGAAGCGCCGGGCATCGGTGGCCCGACCGGCCAGCGCATCAACACCCGTCCTTCGGTGATCGGACTCTGGGAACAAGCGCGCAAGGCCCTCGAAGCCGCGGGCGCCAAAGTGCTCGAAGTGGACTTCCCGCTGGTCTCCAATTGCGAGGGCGATCGCCCGGGCGCACCGACCGTGTTCAATCGCGGCATCGTCTCCAAAGAATTTCTGCACCATGAACTGTGGGACCTGACCGCCTGGGCCTTCGATGACTTCCTGCAAGCCAACGGCGATCCGAAACTGAATCGTCTGGTCGATGTCGACGGCCCGCAGATCTTCCCTCACGACCCGGGCACCCTGCCCAACCGCGAGGGCGACCTGGTTGCCGGCATGGACGAATACGTGCGCATGGCCGAGCGTGGCATCACCCCGTGGGACCAGATCAGCACGATGCCGGACGGCCTGCGCGGGCTGGAAAAAACCCGCAAGATCGATCTGGAAGACTGGATGGATCGCCTGGGCCTCGACGCGGTGCTGTTCCCGACGGTCGCCGATGTAGGCCCGGCGAATGCCGATGTCGATCCGCAATCGGCGGATATCGCCTGGAGCAACGGCGTATGGGTCGCCAACGGCAACCTCGCCATCCGTCACCTCGGCGTGCCGACGGTGACCGTGCCGATGGGCGTGATGCCGGACATCGGCATGCCGGTCGGCCTGACGTTTGCCGGGCGCGCCTATGACGACTCTTCGCTGCTGCACCTGGCATCGGCGTTCGAGTCGACCGGGAACAAACGCATGATCCCGCCGCGTACCCCGCCATTGGTCGCTGACAAACGCTGACCGGTAAAACCGTGGCGGCTCACTCGAGCCGCCACGGCTGACAAATCAGGGATCTACCTGGGCCATCAGCTCCGGAATCGACTCCGGCCGCTTGGCATAACGCTGCGCCAGCACCGCACAGACCATCAGTTGAATCTGGTGGAACAGCATCAGCGGCAAGATCAGCAAGCCAATGGTGCTACCGGCAAACAGCACCTGCGCCATCGGCACGCCAGTCGCCAGGCTTTTCTTCGAACCGCAGAAGAGAATGGTGATGCGGTCTTCCTGGTTGAAACCGAATGCCTTGCCGAGCACGGTAGAGGCCACCAGTACCAATGCCAGAAGCACACAGCACGCCACCACCAGCCCGGCCAGTTCCCACAGCGGAATCTGGTGCCAGAGACCCTCGATCACCGCCTCGCTGAACGCGCCGTAGACCACCAGCAAAATCGAACCCTGATCGACGAACTTCAACCAGCTCTTGTTGCGCGCCACCCAGTCGCCGATCCAGCGCCGCGCGATCTGCCCGGCAATGAACGGCAGCAGCAACTGCACGCTGATCTTGAGGATGGCGTCGAGGGTCGAGGAGCCTTCGCCGTGGACATTCAGCAGCAGGGTCACCAGCAACGGCGTGAGGAAAATCCCGAACAGGCTGGATGCCGCCGCGCTGCAAATCGCCGCCGGAATGTTGCCCCGCGCCAGTGAAGTAAAGGCAATCGCCGACTGCACCGTGGCGGGCAGCGCACACAGATAAAGCATGCCCATGTACAGGTCATTGCCGATCAGCGGCGACAGCAGCGGCTTAAGCGCCAGGCCGAGCAGCGGGAACAGCACGAAGGTCAGGCTGAACACCAGCAGATGCAGGCGCCAGTGTCCGGCACCGGCGATGATCGATTCGCGGGACAGCTTGGCGCCATGCAGGAAAAACAGCAGCGCGATGGCGATGTTGGTCAGCCAGCCAAAACCGACCGCGACCTGGCCGCTGGCAGGCAGCAGGCTGGCGAGCGTCACCACGCCGATCAGGGTCAGGGTGAAGTTGTCGGGTAACAGACGGGGGCGAGTCATGGGGTTGATCATCCGGGGGTTGCCAGTACGTGAAAGCGACTCTAACGTGACTGGGAATTACCGACTAACGCCGATGAGCCAGCTGATGCCGCCTAAAGGACATGACAAGAGTGTTCGACGCAGTATTCCCGGGCTGTCCAGCCTGCCTCGACCGCTCTATGGCCGTACCGAATCGCTGCCCAATCGCGCCCTGACCCGGCGCCACAGCCACCCGTGGGTGCAGCTTTCCTATGCGATTGCGGGCGTGCTCGAAATACAGACCGGCGTCGGCCGCTTCGTCGCCCCGCCAGAGCGGGCGGTGTGGATTCCGGCGGGCATGCCGCACCGGGTATTCAGTTCGCCGCGCACGGAAATGCGCAGCCTGTACATCGATTGCAGCGTCTCGACATGGGCGCCGCCGGGCTGTCATGTGTTGGGGGTCAGCGATTTGTTGCGCGAGTTGATCCGTGCCTTCAGTCAGGTTCCGGTGGAATACGATCAGGACGGGCCGCACGGCCGGTTGGCCCAGGTGATTCTGGATCAATTGGCTGAAGCGCCGCAGATCGATTTGATGTTGCCCCTGCCCCAGGACAGCCGGTTGCGGCAAATCGCCCAAAGCCTGGAGTCGCACCCGGAGCAACAGACCACCCTCAGCCACTGGAGCGACCAATTCGGCGTCACCGAGAAAACCCTCAGTCGCCTGTTCCTGCGCGACACCGGCCTGACCTTTCGCGCCTGGCGCCAGCGCTTGCGCCTGCTCGGCGCCCTGACGCCACTGGAACAGGGCGAGCGCGTGACCGACGTCGCGTTGGCCTGTGGCTACGACTCGACGTCGGCGTTTATCGCTGCCTTCCGCCAGCAGTTCGGCGAAACACCGGGGGAGTTTTTTCGCTGAGCCGCACACAGAACTAACTGTGGAAGCGGGCTTGCTCGCGAAAGCGCTGGATCAGTCGACACCTGCATTGACTGACACTGCGCATTCGCGAGCAAGCCCGCTCCCACAGGGCCATGTGGTGTACACAAAATCTGTGCCCCACAGAGATCTCACTCAATTCCTCGGGGTTACTGATCGGACTTGATGCTGGTCCAGACCCGGGTGCGCACCCGCTCAAGCTTTTGCGGCAATGGCTGCACGACGTACAGCGTCTTCAAGGCCTCGCTGGTCGGTGTCAGGTTCGGGTTGCCGGTGATGTCCTTGTTGATCAGCGCCAGCGAGTCCTTGTTGGCATTCGGGTAACCGAGGAAGTCGCTGATCGGCGCGATGACTTTCGGGTCCAGCAGGTTGTTGAGGAATTCGTGGGCCTCGGCGACGTTCTTCGCGCTTTTGGGGATGGCGAAGGTGTCGAACCAGATCGGCGCGCCTTCTTTCGGCAGGCGCCAGTCGACGACCACGCCGTTGCCCGCTTCTTTGGCGCGATTGCCGAATTGATAGAAGCTGCCGGAGTAACCGATGGCCACGCAGATATCGCCGTTGGCGATGTCGGTCATGTACTTGGCGGAGTTGAAGTAGGTGACATAAGGGCGAACCTTGAGCATCAGCGCCTTGGCTTTTTCGTAGTCATCGGGGTTCTGGCTGTTCGGGTCCAGGCCCAGGTAATGCAGGGCCAACGGCAGGATCTCCGACGGCGAGTCGAGCATCGCGACGCCACAGGCCTTGAGCTTCTCCATGTTCTCGGGCTTGAACACCAGGTCCCAGCTGTCCACCGGCGCATTCTCGCCCAGCACCGCCTTGACCTTGGCCGGGTTGAAGCCGATCAGCACGGTGCCGTACATGTAGGGCACGCCGTACTGGTTGCCCGGGTCGTTCTTGTCCAGCAGCTTGAGCAAGGCCGGGTCCTGGTGCGACCAGTTCGGCAGTTTGGACTTGTCGAGTTTCTGGAACACCCCCGCCTTGATCTGGGTTTCGATGAACTGGTTCGACGGCACCACCAGGTCGTAGCCCGAGTTGCCGGTCAGCAGCTTGGCTTCCAGGGACTCGTTGGTGTCGAAGGTGTCCCAGGTCACCTTGATCCCGGTGTCCTTGGCGAAATCCTTGGGCACGGACGGCAGGATGTAGTCCGCCCAGTTGTACACCCGCAATTCGCGCTGTTCGGCGTGCACCGCGCTGGCCAGCAGCGACAGTCCACAAACGGTGGCGCCCAGTATGCGTTTCATTGAGTCCATGGATCGTTTCCCCAAGTGTGGCGTGAGTTCGATGGTTTTTATGTTCTGTACACGGCAGCGGCCTTGAAAATAGCCAAGGGCAAGGAAGTGAAGCGTCTGGTTGTGGTTTCAGCCTGGGTTGCCGACTCAGCCACCCGCGTCTGATTCTTGCTGACGGCGGCGCCAGTTCACAGCGTGAGGCAGGCCAAAAGGAGATCGAAATGGCCAAAATAGGTGTCCGCATTGATCAGCGGCGCGAGGCCTTTCACCGAGGGTTAGTCCAAACAGCCAGACTTCAAGGCACGCTATGACGCTCTGCGGGAGCGAGGCAAGAGCACGAAAGTCGCGCTCTTGCCTGCATGCGGGTCTTACTGATCAGGCTGAATGCCATGTTGCGCGATGGCACCGAATGGCGGTGACGAGTGGCACAGTGAAGACAGTTGCTCCCACAGTCGTGTTGGTTGCTCGCGGATTTTGCGGATAGCCGCGAACCCTGTGGGAGCGGGCTTGCCCGCGAAGAGGCCGGCACATTCAATATCGATATCGCCTGACAATCCGCTTTCGCGAGCAAGCCCGCTCCCACAGGGGATGTGTGTGATTACAACAACGATAAGGTGTAATTGATGATGAACCGGTTCTGATCCACGTTGCGCCCGGCATCGGTATTGGACTTGGCGTTACGCAGTGTGAACCCCACCCCCTTGAACGTGCCCGACTGCAACACGTAGTCCAGGGTCATGTCGCGCTCCCACTCGGACTGGTCACTGGCGTTTTGCACCTTGATGTCCGTGCCCTTCAGATACACGATCGAGGCTTTCAGGCCCGGCACGCCCAAGGGCGCGAAGTCGTAGGTGTATTGGCCGAAATTGGTCTGCTCGCCGGCCCGGGCAAAGTTCTGGATCATCTTGTCGGTGGGCAGGTAGACACTGCCGCCGCCCGCCCCCTTGTCCACCAGGCTGCCCTGGTTGGGCTGGACGAAGTTGCTGCCGTCACCCACCCGTTGATGCCCCACCGACACCGCGTGCCCACCGTGGGTGTAGGTGACCATCGCAGCCCAGGTGCTGTTGTCGATTTCACCGTCGTTGTCGTCGGTGTAACCCGACACCCGATAACCTTGCGCGCGGCCGGAGGCAGAGCTGTTGGCACCGCTCGACGTGGTACGGAAGTAGCGCAGGTCGGTGGTCAGTGAGCTTGCGCTGTCGATGGGTAAAATGTGCGTCAGGCCAAGGAAGTTCTGGTTGTAGAAATCTTCCAGTTGCGCGAAGTAATACTGGGTCTTCAGGTTCCTGGTGAGGTTGTAGTCACCGCCGGCGTAGTAGAACTTGTTGCTGTCCTGCGTGCTGCCGGCGACCGACAGGCCTGTGCGGTCCGTCGAGGCGCGCCCCACCGCGTGCTCCAGCACACCGCCGGTCAATGTCAGGCCATCGATGTCGTTCGAGGTGACCTGCGCGCCGGTGAACGATTGCGGCAACACACGGGCATCGTTCGCCAGGAGGATCGGCAATTTCGGTAGCAAGGTGCCGTAGCGAAATTCAGTTTTGGATATCCGCATCTTCGCCGTAGGGCCGAAGCTGCTCCAGGCGGCGGCCGCGCCGTCGCCGTCAGAGGGAATCATGCCGCTACCGACGTGGCGCCCCGCGCCGCTGTCCAGCGTGATGCCAAGCAATGCCTGGGCATCGAGCCCGAACCCCAGCGCACCCTGCGTAAACCCGGACTCATAGCGCAACACGAACCCCTGGGCCGCCTCTTCGGTTTTCGAAGGGGCCGCGCTGCCATCGCGATTGTCACTGTTGAAGTACAGGGAGCGCATCGAGAGGCTGGCCTTGCTGTCTTCCAGAAATCCATGGCCTGCGGTATCGGCAGCCTGTGCGCACACCGAACTGGTGGCCAGCAGGACTGCGGTGGGAATCGCTCGTTTGAACATAGGGTGCTCCTGGGTGTTTCTTATCGTTATTTGAAGGTTTCACCGCCAGACAGGACCCGATTGCCGCCCACGCAACAGCGCTCAACACGAGCGCGAAAACAGGCGCGCTCGATGAGTGACATGAGTCATCGGACGTTCGAGGTAAGGGTTGACTGACTGGCTTGTGAAACTCTTAAAACATTTCGAGAGGCTATTATCAAACGCGGTGAAAGTAGTTTTCGTTGAGGGACAAGGCTTGTCGCGCAGGGGTATGGACGATCACTGTTTTTGCATATCGGTGCGGCGGATTTTCATCATACTGACATCATCGGCAGTGTTCGGTGACTGCTTGCATGTCCCAACAAGAGCAATGACCCATGAACGATCAAATCGAACTGTACGGCGCGAACACCGGCAACAGTCTGCGGGCAGCGATTGCCCTGGAAGAGTCGGGCATCGCCTACACCGCACGCCGGCTCGACCTGTACGCACAGGAACACCGTGGACCGGCCTTCCTGGCGCTTAACCCGGCCGGGAAAGTGCCGACCCTGATCGATCACGGGACAACGCCGACGCTGGTCATCAACCAGTCCAACGCCATCATCCAGTACGCCGATTCCATTGCACCCGGAAGGCTGGCACCGGCGCAGCCGGGACCTGCGCGCATCCGGGTGATCGACCGCTATTTCTTTTTCGTGACCGATGTCATCGCCCCCAGCCATGCCGCCTTTTTTCTGCACCAGGCGGGGCAGGACAAGGCCGCGGCGATTATCGATCTGCGGGTGATCGAGCAACTGACTTACGCGGAAAGCTTTCTGACTGCCGGCTTCATGGCCGGAGAGCAGTTCTCCATGGCCGACATTTCGGCGTTCACCATCGCCACAGCGTTCCGTGATCGATTGGAATGGAAAGAGCTTCCGCAACTTGCGCGCTGGTTCGACTCGGTCGAAGCCAGGCCGGCGGTACAACGCGGTCTGAGTGCGTTCAAGCATTGCTGAGCGGTTGCCGAAAACAAAAACGCCCGGCAAGGCGCCGGGCATGTGCCCGAGGGCAATCGCCAGCAAACCCCAGAACAGGTTGAGGTGGAACACCTGGACCACCATGGCGCCGGTTGTGCATGAACTCGAGTTTGTCTGTTCTTATCTTTGTATGAAGCCAAACCGGGGGGACTCTCTGGCCGCCTCTCAGATGCCAACCATATTATGGTATTCCAAACTTTAAACAAGACTGATCCGGTCTTTGAACAAGCATCTGAGCCGGCATCCTGCCCGAATCACACCAGCACTGGCTAGCTGAAAGCCCCGCAATCATTGGGTTTTCGACGATGGCCTTACGTTTATCGGTTCACCTAAAAAGACCTTGCAATCGATGTATTACGGTATACCATCAGACCTACAAACATATAAAAACGCGTCACACCTCCCGAGGACCGTCCAATGATCGATGCCGCCATCTACAAACAAGTCATGGGTTCGTTCCCGTCCGGAGTGACCGTGATCACCACCCTGGATGACGACGGCCAAATCGTCGGCCTGACCGCCAGCGCCTTCAGCTCGCTGTCGATGGACCCGGCCCTGGTGCTGTTCTGCCCCAACTACAGCTCCGATTCCTACCCGGTCCTGATCAAGAACAAGCGCTTCGCCATCCACGTGCTGTCCGGCGGCCAGCAAAACGAAGCCTATGCCTTCGCACGCAAGGGCAAGGACAAGGCCCAGGGGATCGAGTGGACGTTGAGCGAGCTGGGCAACCCGATTCTGGCCAATGCCACGGCGGTCATCGAATGTGAACTGTGGCGCGAATATGAAGGCGGTGACCACGCCATCATGGTCGGCGCGGTGAAAAACCTGATCGTGCCCCGGCAGAGCAGCGGGCCGCTGGTGTATTGCCACGGCAAGATGGGCGCCCTGCCCGTTCTGGCCTGATCCCTCTGATATCACCGCATAGCCCTGTGGGAGCGGGCTTGCTCGCGAAGACGGAGTGTCAGTCAACACATATGCCGCCTGGAAGTTCGCTTTCGTCGGATCGCCGCCCGGACCAAGCCCGCTCCCACACTGGTTAGCGTTAGCCGCGAAGAGAAGTCATTTGCGGAAAAATGTATTATGGTATACCAATAAACAACAGGCCCGCGATCGACCGGCCGACAACAATAGATCCGAGGTAAGCGTCATGAAGTTTTCCCTGTTCGTACACATGGAACGTTGGGACGAAAGCGTCAGCCACCGCCAGTTGTTCGAAGACCTGACCGAACTGACGCTGATGGCCGAGGCCGGTGGTTTCAGCACCGTGTGGATCGGCGAACACCACTCCATGGAGTACACCATCTCGCCAAGCCCGATGCCGCTGCTGGCATATCTGGCGGGCAAGACCACCACCATTCACCTGGGCGCCGGCACCATCATCGCGCCGTTCTGGCATCCGCTGCGGGTGGCCGGTGAATGCGCGTTGCTCGACGTGATCAGCAACGGGCGAATGGAAGTCGGCCTGGCCCGTGGTGCCTACCAGATCGAGTTCGACCGCATGGCCGGCGGCATGCCGGCATCCTCCGGCGGCCAGGCACTGCGGGAAATGGTTCCGGTGGTGCGGGCACTGTGGAACGGTGACTACGCCCATGACGGCGACATCTGGAAATTCCCGACCTCCACCAGCGTGCCCAAGCCGATCCAGCAGCCGAACCCGCCGATGTGGATCGCCGCCCGCGACCCGGACTCGCACAACTTCGCCGTGGCCAACGGCTGCAACGTCATGGTCACGCCGCTGATGAAAGGCGACGAGGAAGTCCTCGACCTGAAGAACAAATTCCAGGCCGCGCTGGACAACAACCCGGGCGTGCCGCGCCCGCAACTGATGGTGCTGCGTCACACCCACGTGCACACCGCCGACGATCCGCAGGGCTGGGAAGTCGGGGCCAAGGCGATCTCCAGGTTCTACCGCACCTTCGATGCCTGGTTCGGCAACAAGACCACCCCGGTCAACGGCTTCCTCGCGCCGAGCCCGGAAGAGAAATTCGCCGGTCGCCCTGAGTTCGAACTGGAAAGCCTGCACAAGACCGCCATGATCGGCACCCCGGAAGAAATCATTCCGCGCATCAAGTACTACCAGGAACTGGGGGTCGACGAATTCAGCTTCTGGTGCGATAACAGCTTGCCCCACGCGGAGAAGAAAAAATCCCTGGAGCTGTTCATCAAGCACGTGGTGCCAGCGTTCCGCTGATTGCGCCGCCCTGCGCCCTGGACGCAAAGCCGGGGTGTAGGAGCGAGCTCGCTCGCGATGGACGCCAACGATAACGCGCGCCATCTGAATGACCGCGTTGTCCAGAAGTTTTTCGCGAGCAAGCTCGCTCCTACAGGGGTCGATTCCAATGATGACTGGTCGTCTCCCATCACTCGCCCTTCCCTCCGGCGCCGCGCGGGCCTACCTGCGCGGTGAATGGACCGCTTCGCACCTGCATTTCAAGCGCCTGCGCGCCAGCGTTTCGGCCAAGCAGAACGGCTTCTGGCAAACAGTTCACTGAGCCCACCCGAACAGCCAATCACGCACCCCGCGTCTCGCCATTGCATGGCGCGTACGGTGCATCGTGTTTCGCCTTGATCAGGTTTGCCCAATGAACAATAACAACGCGCTGTTGATCATCGACATGCAGCAGGAGGACGGCTTCGTCCTGGAAAACCTCGACAGGGTGGTCGCCCATACCGCCGCCCTGCTCGATACCGCCCGCCATCAGCGGATGCCTGTCATCTATACCCGCCACATCAATCAGGCCGACGGCAGTGACCTGCCCCGCGGCGAACCGCTGGCCGCCGACGGTGGCCCCGGCAGTTATCGCGCCGGCACCCGGCAAGTAGAAATCATCGAGTCGCTGACGCCGCAGCCCGGTGAATTGATCATCGACAAGGGTCGTTACAGTGCCTTTCACCGCACCGACCTCGATGCCCGACTCAAGGCAATGGAAGTCGACACGCTGATCGTCTGCGGCGTGCTGACCGACGTCTGCGTGCTCACCAGCGTGTTCGATGCCTTCGCCCTGGGTTATCGCGTGCGCCTGGTCAGCGATGCCTGCACTACGACCAGTGAGGCCGGGCATTACTCGGCCCTACTGATCATGGCCAACTGGGTCTACGCGCTGGAAATCCTCACAAGTGAACAGTGCCTGCGCGCCCTGCAACAACTCGACTACATCAGCCTGATCCCCGAGCGTCCGGACCTGTTTGCCCACCAGCCCCATGAGCTGCAAAGCACCATCGCCCGTCTGCAATCCCGTCTCGTCCGGACTCAGGAGTGATCGCCATGCAAGTCGAAAAAAGAAGCATCGATTTCATCCCCGAGACCGAACGCCACGGCAAGCCGGGTTCGCTGTTCTATATCTGGTTCGGCGCCAACATGAACATCACCACCATCGCCTCCGGCGTGTTGCCGGTGGTGATGGGGCTCAACCTGTTCTGGAGTGCGCTGGCGATCATCATCGGCTCGTTGCTGGGGGCGATTTTCATGGCCTCCCACTCGGCCCAGGGACCGAAGCTGGGCATTCCGCAAATGATCCAGAGCCGGGCGCAATTCGGCGTGTTGGGGGCGGTGTTGCCGCTGCTGTTCGTGATGCTGATCTACCTGGGCTTCTTCGTCAGCAACACCTTGCTCGCGGCCCAGGCGCTGGAGTCTGTCAGCCCGCTGCCGATGTCCGGCAATATCTACCTGATTGGCGCGTTGTGCTTCGTCGTCGCGCTCTATGGCTATCGGTTGATTCACCGCTTGCAGAAGCTGCTGTCGATTCTGTCGCTGGTGGTGTTCGTGGCGGCCACGGTGCTCGCCTTGCAGTTGCCGATCCCGGCCGAACAATGGCTGCCGACGGGCTTCTCGCTGTCGAAGTTCCTGGTGGCGGTGAGCATCGCCGTGACCTGGCAACTGTCCTACGCGCCTTACGTCGCCGACTACTCACGCTACCTGCCGAGCAGCACGCCGACTGCCCAGGTGTTCTGGTACAGCTACGCCGGCACGGTCAGCGGTGGCGCGTGGATGATGATTCTCGGGGCAATCCTGAGCGTCGGCATCGGTGACTTCTCCAGCAACGTCGGCGGGCATGTAGCCGGTCTGTTCGGCGCTGGCGCGGTGCTGCTGTTCGCCTTCATCGTCTACGGCCAGGTGTCGATCAACGTGTTCAACCTGTACGGCGCGTTCATGTCGACCATCACCGTGATCGAACCTTTCGCCCGACTCAAGGTGACCCCGCGAGTACGCGGTGTATTCATGCTGCTGATCAGCCTGGTGGCCACGGCCCTGTGCACCATCAGTCAGGACGACTTCATCACCTTCTTCCTCAACTTCATCTTCTTCATGAGCTACTTCCTGATCCCGTGGACGGCGATCAATCTGGTGGACTACTACTGCCTGCGCAAAGGCCAGTACCGGATTGACGACATCTTCGACCTGAACGGGATCTACGGACGGGTCAACTGGATCGCCTGCGGCAGTTTCCTGCTGGCGATTGCCCTGGAAATTCCGTTCATGAACACCACGCTGTACGTCGGCCCGGTGGCCACGGCGCTGGATGGGGTGGATCTGGCGTGGATCGTCGGGTTGCTGGTGCCGGCGTTGAGTTATTACTGGCTGATGAAGCTCGGCAAGCGTGCGCCGATGATGGAGTCAGCGGCCGACTAAATTTCAGGCAAAAAAAATCCCAGGCAGCTGATGGACGCCTGGGATTTAAAAATGCATAAACCGTGGTGGTGAACGCGGCGCAGATATTACGGAATATTTCGGCCTGTAACAAGATATTTTTATTCACTATCCAGTTACTAATCCTCCTAACCCCTTCAATATCCACATATTTTCTAAGGGCGACTAGAGGAACCAGCGATACTCCCGCGCGCTGATGTCATGCAGAAATGCCAGATGATCCTGACGCTTGTTTTCGCAATAGACGTCCACGAACTCCGCCCCCAAGCCTTCGCGCAGCGATGCATGATTTTGCATGGACTGCACCGCTTCGAGCATTTCCAGCGGAAAATCGATGCCACTGCCGCGGTCTTCGTTGAGCGGTGCAATCGGCTCGCGCTCCCCTTCCAGGCCTTGTTCCAGTCCTACCAGAATCGCCGCCAACGCCAGATAAGGGTTGGCATCGGCGCCCGCCAGGCGATGTTCGATGCGCAGGTTCTTGATGTCCGACTCTGGAATACGCAAGCAGGCATCGCGATCCTCGAAGCCCCAACTGGCGCGGGACGCCACGTTCACGGTGCCGCTCAAGCGGCGCATGGCGTTGTGGTTCGGGGCAAAGATCGGCATGCAGTGCGGCAACACATCCAGGCAACCGGCCACCGCATGGCGCAACGCCCGCTGGCCGTTCGCCGCCAGCAGGTTGTTGCCGGCCTGGTCATACAGGCTGACATGCACGTGCATGCCGCTACCGGGGTGCTGCAGGTAGGGTTTGGCCATGAAGCTGGCGCGGTAGTTGTGCTTGAGCGCCACACCGCGGGTGCTGCGGCAGAACAGGGCCGCCCAGTCGGCGGCGCGCAGGCCGTCATCGCAATGGCCGAAGTTGATTTCGAACTGGCCCGGGCCGAGTTCGGCGGTGATCACCGTGGCATCGACGCCCTGGGCTCGCGCGGTCTCGACCATTTCATCGAGCACCGGGGCGAAGCGCGACAAGCGTTCGATGTGCATGTTCGGCTGATCGTCGGCATCGCCGCTCAGCTCATCACGGGGGAACTGCGGCAAGCCGTCCTTCAAGCGGCTGTCGAACAGGTAAAACTCCAGCTCGAAGGCCACCACCGGGAAAATGCCCTTGCGCTTGAGTCGATCCAGCACCCGCGCCAGCACTTCGCGGGGCTCGAATTCGATGGGTTTTTCGGTGCCGTCGGAGGTGATCAGCATCTGGCCCAAGGGCTGCTTTTCCCAGCTCACCAGCTTCAAGGTGCCGGGCACCAAACGGCGCAGCGCATCCGGGTCACCATCGTTGAAGCAGTAATCGCCGATCTTGAACAGTCCGCCCTGGGTGCCGAGCAACACGCAGTTCTGCGGCAGCTTCAGGGCACTGCCGGCAGCGACTTTTTCCAGCATCTCGATCGGGTAGCGCTTGCCGTAGAAATGCCCCGGAATGTCCAGGGAGATCAGGTCGACGTAACGCACTTCGGGGTTGCAGTGGCGGAAGTTGCGAACCTCGGCCAGCAGTTCAGAGCACACAGCATCCATCGTTTTGTTCCTTGTTGTTATCAGGTGTAAACCCAAAGCACACGGGTCAGTTGGTCGGAGAGGTTGCCGTAGCGGCAGTGCGCATGGCTGGCCAGTTGAAAGCTGTCGCCGGGATGCAGGGTCACCGGTTCGTTGTCGTCGAGCCACAGGGTCAACTGCCCTTCCAGGACGTAACCGCCCTGCTCGGAGCTGTCCTTCATGTGTCGGTCACCGCTGCTGGCGCCGGGTTCGAGCTGGCTTTCGAGCATCGAAAAGGACGCGCGCATCTTTGGCGAGACGAGGATGTCGGTGATGCCGTCGGCGTAGTACAGCGTGCGGCGCTCGTCGGGGCGGGTGACCCAGGACAAGGCCATGGGTTTGGCCAGGCTGTAGAAATAGGTGGTCGGCACCCCCAGGGTTTCGCTGATGGCGGTCAGGTCCGCCACGGTCGGGCGCGACAGGCCACGCTCGACCTGGGACAGAAAACCCACGGAGCGGCCGATTTTGTCCGCCAGTTCCTTCAGGGTGTACTTTTTGTGTTTGCGCAGGTCCTGGATCAGGATCGCCAGCGCCGAGATTTCTTCTTGCATGTCCATCTAGAGGCTTCCAGAAAGTGTCGCTTCAAATGCTGTCGCGCAGTCGATACCAGGCCTTGCCGATGGCTTCCAGCGGCGCGGCCAGGTATTTGCCGCCGGGAAAACTGCCGTTGTTCAGGCCCTGGTACAGGGACAATTCGTCGGGCTGACCGAGTACCGCATCGGACACCGCTCGCGCCGCGGCCAGTGTCGGCAGCACGCCATGCCCGGAATACCCCTGCATCCAGTACAGATCGCCCCGGCGGCCGATATCCGGTGTGCGCTTGAGGGTCAGGTCGATGTGGCCGCCCCAGGCAAACTCCAGCCCGACGCCGGTGAGTTGCGGGAACACGCGTTCCAGGAACGGCCGGGTCGCGGCGGCGATGTCCTTGGGCATCCCGCCCAGGTAAGTGCAACCGCCGCCGAACAACAGGCGGTTATCCGGGGTGCGGCGGAAATAATCGAGCACGAACTGATTGTCGGTCACGCACACGTTGCTCGGCAGCAGCGCGGTGGCTTGCTCCTCGGTGAGCGGTGCGGTCGCGACCTGATAAGTCCCGACCGGCAACACGCAACTGGCCAGTTGCGGGTCGAGTCGATCGAGGTAAGCGTTGCACGCCAGCACCAGCACATCGGCGCGAATACGACCGCGCTCGGTGGTCACCACAAACCCGTCGCCCTCCTCGCCATAACTCAGCGCCTTGCTTTGCTCGTGGATGCGGCCACCGGCGCGTTCGATCGCGTCCGCAAGGCCCAGGGCCAGTTTCAGCGGGTTCAAATGCCCGCCCTCGGGATCGAACAGGCCGGCCTGATAGCGCTCGCTGGCAACCCACTGCGGCAAATCGCTGCGCTCGATAAATTGCAGTTTGTCGTGGCCCCACTTGTGGCTGGCCTCGTGTTGCCACTCGGTCAGCAGGCCTACCCGACGGGGCATCACCGAGGTCCAGAGATGGCCGGCGCGGTAGTCGCAATCGAACTCATGGCGGCCGGGCAAGTCACGCAACTCGCGCGCGGCCCAGCGCATGCCATCCCACAAGCGCCGCGCCCGTTCGTAACCCAGCGCCGCTTCCAGCGGTGGCATGTCGCACGACCAGCCGAGAATCGCCTGGCCGCCATTACGCCCGGACGCGGCCCAGGCTACCCGGCTGGCTTCGAGCAAGGTCACGCGCTTGCCGGCCAGCGCCAGGCGCAAAGCCGTGTGCAATCCACTGAAACCGGCCCCGATGATCAGCACTTCGGTGTCTTGCTCACCTTCCAGTGCGGCTCGATCGACCAGACGATCGGCGCAGGTATGGGCGTAGTAACTGGCGACATGCCGGGTGGATTGCTGAAACATACGGCCTCGTGAAATTTTGTATTTTTAATTTCATGAAAAAATACACGGTAAATTTCACACAGGCAAATGGCACGCAAAAAAATCCCGCCCAAGAAGACTTGGGCGGGATGTTTAATCAGACGCGTCAGCGACCGTATCAGGCAATCGGGATCAACGGATCCGCTGCGGCCCACGCGGTGTCGCGGTTCGCCGCTGGCGGGTAGATCCATTGGGTGTTGATCTGGGTTTTCAGCGATTTGGCCTCCTCCTTGACCAACTTGACCTGACGATCCCAACCCTCGGTGTACACCGCGCCCCAGGCCCCGAGGTCCAGGCAGGTCACGTATTTCGGCTGGCTGTACGGCGTCGGGTCCACACCGAGGATCTGTGCCGCCACGTTATTGCCGGCGTGACGCCCCAGGACAATGGCGTGCTGGCAGGTCATCAAGGCATGGTTGCCGATCTCGTCACTGGCTGCATAGGCGACGTCGCCGGTGGCGAAGATATCCTCCTGGCCAATGACTTTCAGGTGTGCGTCGACATGCAGACGGCCCAGATGATCGCGTTCGGCCGGAATCTGTTCGGTCAGGGAGCTGGCGCGAACGCCGGTGGTCCAGACCACGGTGTTGGCATCGATACGAGTACCGTCGGACAGGGTCACGCCGTTGACATCGACCGACACGACCGAGGCTTTCAAGTGCCATTCCACGCCGGTTGCCAGGCTGGCCTCGACGATCGATTCGGCGATTTCCTCACCCATCGAGCCGCCAATCTTGTCGCCGCGATCAACGATGATCACATTGATGTCGGCACGGTCGCCGAGGATGGCCCGCAGGCGGCTCGGCATTTCAGTCGCCGTTTCGATCCCGGTGAAACCGCCACCGGCTACCACCACCGTGTTGCGCGCCTTGCTTTCCGGCTGATTGGCCAGCGCCTTGAGGTGATTTTCCAGACGCACGGCCTGTTCGATCTGATCGACGTCGAACGCATGTTCAGCCACGCCCGGAGTGTTCGGCGAAGCCAGGCGGCTGCCGGTGGCCAGAACGAGTTTGTCGTAGCTGCGGACTTGTCGGGCACCTGTGGCATCGACATAGCCGACCTGTTTTTGCCCGACGTCGATGGTTTGCGCCGCGCCCTGGATGAACTTGACCCCTACGGCATCGAACAAGTCGCCAATCGGTGCAGCCAGTCGGTGGGCGTTCGGCTCGTAGAAGCGCGGACGCACACGCAGTTCGGCCTGAGGAGCCAGCACGGTCACTTCAACGTCGTTGTGGCCATGAATGTCGAACAGGCGCGTGGCACTCAAAGCGGTCCACATGCCACCGAAACCTGCGCCGATTACCAGAATGTGCTGCTTCATCTTTAACTCCAGGGGGATAACCAAGTGTTGAAAATCGTTGAGGGGTTCAAGGACCGCCGCCGGGTTGTACCGGGATAAGTGCCTGCCACTCCGATCGAACAACTACGACTCTATTGATCCAAGTTAAATCCTGCAACAGGTTTTGATCAATGGTGGCCATCGAAAACCCTGATCCCTGACCTGAACGCCATGTATTCAGCGCATCATAAGAGCGTTCGCTGTCATGAAAAAAGATTGAACGAGGAGGGATTCGTTGCCTGACTTGCTTTCGGCTGCTAGAATTTGCGACTAATTCAGTCGGAGATTTGAATGTCTCTTTACAGCGCGGGTGTCGAATACGGCATCCACTGCCTGCTTTTCCTGGTGGGTAACGGTGGCGACTCGCGCGAAGCGAGCGTGCGCGACCTTGCCGATCTGCAAGGCGTCCCCCAGGACTATCTGGCGAAAATCTTCACCAAGCTGGCCAAGGCCAATCTGGTGGTCGCCACCGAAGGCATGCGCGGTGGCTTCAAGCTGGCCCGGCCCCCTGACGAAATCACCTTGCTGGATATCGTCAACGCCATCGACGGTCGCAAGTCGATCTTCGATTGCCGGGAGATCCGTGGCCGTTGTGCAGTGTTTGACGGCGCCCCGCCTGAATGGGCATTGGACGGACTGTGCGCGATCAATGGCGCGATGATGGTTGCGCAAAAACGCATGGAGGAGGCACTCGCCCAGCAAACCATTCTCGACATCGCCAGGAAATTCGGGCGCAAGGCGCCGCCAGAATTCGGCGTCAAGGTGGAAAGCTGGATGAACGAGCGTCGGGAACGTAAAAGTGCCGCCCAGGCGAGCGAGCAAATCATCCCGACCACCAACCTTTCAGACTGATCCACACAAAAAAAACCGGATGCACGCCAGGCATCCGGTTTTTTTCTCAATGGAGTCGAAAAACGGTCGGCGACCGATTTTCACCCTCTCGCGTTTACAAACAGTCGCGCACGATTTTGCGCAGGTCGCCGGACTTGGCCCAAGGTGGCCCCTGATACAGCGAAACCCGGCTGCCGTCCTTGTACTTCACGATATCCACCACTTCGTCGGCCGTGATTACGCTGGGCGCGGTGATGCGAAATCCGTTGGATATCGAAACCTGGGTCGTATTCGCTACTTCCTTTTGCCAGGCAGGCAACACGCACGCCGCATACTCTTTTGGCGTCTTCTCGCTGTGCTTGCTGACATTCGGCTCGCCCGGTACCAGCGACGCCGGCAACGAGCACCCGCCCAGCAATGCCAACACGACTCCCCCCATCAACATCCGCATGCTGTTTCCTTTAATTCGAAATAAGAAAATGTAGCTCGCCGTCGTCCCTACAGCCATCCCCAACGACTCGGCGACTGTCATTGATATCACTTCGCCCGGTTAGTTCCTTGCGTTCAGATAAAACAGGACAGCTTGTTTTCTCGCTCGCTGGAGTTTTCCCGACCAAGGGAGCCCCCGCTGATTCAGACGAACACAACATCCGGTGCGATAAACAGGTCTAAAATTCCTGAGTGAGGAGTTCAGGAGGTCATCATGTGGCTTAACGAATCGGAACAGGAACTTCGGCGTGATCTGCAAGGGCTTGCGTCGGATTTGCGCTGGTCGGCCGTGGAGCTTTTGCGCATCGAGCAGCAATTGCGCCTGCTCGGCAACGAAGCCGACGCGCAAGCCGTTCAGAAACTGTGTGCTTTGTTTCAGGGTGATGAAGAAAAACTGTCCGGCTATGCCGAGGAAGTGAAAGCCAAGGTCATTAGCCGCAACAAGACTCAATAGCGGGAGCGCTGCCATGAACAGGCCTCTATTTACGTTGGTCGTCGCACTGACAGCGTTGGCAGGCTGCAGCACCAACTCGATCTACCAGGACCAGCCGCTGGTCGCGAAAGTCGACACCGGCATGACCCAGGAGCAAGTCCGGCGAATCGGCGGCCAGCCCCTGGCGGTCACCGGCCGGACTGTCGTACCCGGCACGTGCTTTGACTACAAACTGACTCAGGCCGGCCATCAACAAGCGTTCAATGTCAGCTTTGACGGCCGTGGCATGGTCGACAACAAAAGCTTCATGACCTGCGCGCAGTGGAGCCACACGCAACAAAAGGCCCGGGAACCCTCCCGCCCCAGCGGAGGCGGTGGCTATTAGCGCCGTCGCTTCATGAAAAAGCCCCGGAAAACCGGGGCTTCGGGCACGACTTCATTTTGCTTGTTGGCTGCCCGCAGGCCTGCCAGCACGCGCCCTGTAGCCGGGCAGCGAAGCGGCAAACGCCAGTGCTTCTTCCCGACTGGCAAACGAGCCCAGTCGGTCGCCCTGGGTGCACACCCGCCAGGGGCCGTGGTTCACGCTGAGTACGTCGTAACCGTTCATGTGCATTTTGTTCAGCATCGGAACGCTCATAGTCACCTCCTCTTGGGCAGTGATCTCAGGTTGACTTGCTTACCTTACACCCACCCTTGTCCAAAATACCGACCAGATGTCGCCATGGAAATTCCTTCTGGTTGCACTTTTCGTCACATTGGCAGCTCAAATTACTCAGATAGCAGCACAATCGCGGCCCTCGCCCGAATACTGCACGTCCATGCCTGCTCCATGACAACGGCCATCGGGTAATCCATGAAAGTACGCGCGACGATCATCTTCGAGCAGGACAGGCATGTATTGCTGGTACGCAAGCCAGGAGGACGCTGGACGCTGCCCGGCGGCAAGCTCGAACGGGGTGAAAGCGCAGCCGATGCCGCCGTTCGCGAGCTGCTGGAAGAAACCGGCCTGCGGGTCGACGAGTTGATGTACGTGCTGGAGCTGGAATCGGACGGCACCCGACACCACGTATTCGAGGTGTCGGTGCTGAACCTGGAGCAATTGCGACCGCTGAACGAAATCACCGATTGCATCTGGCACCCGCTGGATGCGCTACACAACCTGAACATCAGCGACACCATGCGCAGTATTGTCAGCACCTTTGTGCGCCGCTTGTAGGCCCTAGCCGTTGGCCAACGCCATCGCGGCCCTGTCGATCAATGCCGCCACTTCGGCGGGCATCGACGCCAATGACGCATGGCTGGCGTTCAAGGTCAGAATCTCCCGGGCGTTGAGCCGCGCGGCCATCCATTGCTGGTTCTGTGGCGCGATCATCCGGTCTGCGGTCGAGATCTGATACCACGATGGCTTGTTCTTCCAGGCCACCGTGCCAATGGTGTCGTCGAAGGTGCTCGCCAACGGCGCTTTCTGGGTGAGACCCATGACCAACCCTTCGGTCGCCGGCAGGTCCTGACAAAAGCTCTCGTGGTAGAGCTCAGGCTTGACCCACAGGTAACCGTCGCTATCCGGCGTCAGGTTGGCCGCTGCCGCAGGCAGGTGCCGTTGCGTGATGCCGCCGGGGCTTTCACCGGCGTCCGGCGCGAATGCGGCGATGTACACCAGCCCGGCCACATTCGGCATATCCCCCGCTTCAGTGATGACCGCGCCGCCATAGGAATGCCCCACCAGCAGCACCGGACCGGGCACCTGGGCGACCATCTTGCGCGTGCGTTCGGCATCCTCGGCCAAGGACGTCAGCGGTAACTCGACAGCGCGAATGTGCGTGTCGCCCCGGCTGAGCAATTTAACGATGACCTTGTTCCAGTGGGCGGCACCGCCCCAGAAACCATGGACCAGCACGATCGTGGGTTTGTCACTCATCACCATGACTCCGTTTGCGGATTGGATTGTTAATCGCTCGCGTCAGCCCTGATCGCCACCGCCCACGGGCATGACCATGCCGGTGATATAGGACGCATCGTCGCTGGCCAGAAACAGAATAGCCCCAGCCTGCTCATCCAGAGTGCCGTAGCGTTTCATCAGACTGCTGTCGAGGGTCTGGTCGACGATCTGCTGGTACCAGAGTTTTTCCTGCTCACTCTGCTCGGCACCGTTGCGGGGTATGCGTCGCGGCGGTGCTTCGGTGCCGCCAGGCGCCGTGGCGTTGACCCGCACGCCGCGACCGGCGGTTTCGAACGCCAGACAAGCGGTCAAGGCATTGACCCCACCCTTTGCCGCACCGTAGGGCACGCGGTTGAGGCTGCGGGTGGCGATGGAGGATACGTTGACGATCGCACCACTGCCCTGCTCCAGCATCAACGGCAGCGCGGCATGGCAACACCACAAGGTCGGGAACAGCGAACGGCGAACCTCGGCCTCGATCTGCGACGCTTCATAGTGCTCGAATGGCTTGGCCCAGATCGTGCCGCCGACGTTATTGACCAGCACATCGAGGCGACCGAAGCGCTCGACAGCGGTTTGCATCACCCGACTGCATTCCTCGTATTGCTCAAGGTCGGCGGTCAGGGCCAATACCTGGGTGGTCGAGGCCAGCTGCTGTTGGACTTCGAACACCAGGTCGGAGCGATCCACCAGGATCAGCTTCGCCCCTTCGGCGGCCATACGCTCGGCCACCCGCCGCCCGATACCTTGGGCAGCGCCGGTGATCAGGGCGACTTTTTCTTGAAATCGGTTCATGTGTACCTCATCGGTCAATGACGATGTATCGGTCGAAACCCAGTCCTGTGGGAGCGGGCTTGCTCGCGAAAGCGGCCTGACAGGCGACATAGATGCTAAATGTTCCGGCCCCTTCGTCGGATCGCCGCCCGGAGCAAGCCCGCTCCCACATTGGATCTGCGCCGTGCACGGTATTTGTGCTCGCTCCCACATTGGGTCTTTACCGACACCGGGAGTTCGTGCGTGACTCAAGCCGCGCTGGCGGCGAATTTCTCGAAGTAGAAGTTGGCCGGTGCGATGCCTTGTTCGCGAATGAACTGGCTGACCGCTTCGACCATCGGCGGCGGGCCGCACAGGTAGACGTCAACGTCGCCATCGTTCAAATGCCTGGGCTCGATGTGCTGGGTCACATAGCCCTTGAGCGGGTGCTGGCTCTCGGGGCTGGCGACGCAGGCGCTGAAGGTGAAGTTGGGGATGCGCGCGGCAAAGGCTTCGAGGCGGTCGATTTCCACCAGGTCGAAATCGTGGGTCACGCCGTAGATCAGATGCAGCGGATGATCGCTGCCCTGCTCGGCGATCTTCTCCAGCATCGCGGTGAACGGCGCCAGCCCGGTGCCACCGGCCAGCAGCAACAGCGGCCGACGGATGTCGCGCAGGTAGAAGCTGCCCAAGGGACCGGCCAGGCTCATGCAGTCGCCGGCCTTGGCCATGCCGGTCAGGAAGCTGCTCATCAGGCCGCCGGGCACGTTGCGGATCAGGAAGCTGACCTCGCCATCGCGCTGCAACGAGCTGAACGAATAGGCGCGGGTCTGCTCGCTGCCGGGAATCCCCAGATTCACATATTGACCCGGCAGGAACGCCAGCTTGCTCAGGGCTTCGCCCTTGATCGACAGCGCGATGGTGCTGTCGGACAGTTGGCGCACGGCGCTGATGGTCGCGTCGTAGCTGGCCTGACGGGTGCGGCAGACCTCGGAGGACGTCGGTACGCGCACCACGCAATCGCTCTGGGCGCGCATCTGGCAGGTCAGGACAAAGCCTTGCTCGGCCTCTTCAGGGCTGAGGGCGTCTTCGATGTACTCCTCGCCCAGATCGTAGGTGCCGGCTTCGGCAAAACACTTGCAGGTACCACAAGCGCCGTCGCGGCAGTCCAGCGGGATGTTGATGCCCTGGCGGTAGGCGGCATCGGCCACGGTTTCGCCGACGTTGGCGTCGATGAACCGGGTGACGCCGTCTTCAAAGTTGAACGCAATGGAATGGGTCATGACGGCAGTCTCACAAGTGATAAACATCGATGACCTGGCGAACGTAGTCGTTCTTCAGGATCACTTTCTTGGCCAAGATCTGCGTGTTTTCACCGCGCACGTCGAGGGTGTAGAAACTGCTGCCGAAATAGCTGTCGACGGTCTTGTAGCGAAAACTCAAGGTGTGCCAGTTGAAGCGCACCTTGCACAGTCCGTCGGCCTGTTCGAGCAGCTCGATGTTGCTGATGTTGTGGGAGGTGCGGGTGTCCGGCACGCTGGCGCTGGAGCGCTCGGTCTTGATGCGGAAGATGCGGTCTTCCAGGCCGGTGCGGTTGCCGTACCAGATCAGCGAGATTTCCCGCTGCGGGTCTTCGGTCAGTTCGTCGTTGTCGTCCCAGGACGGCATCCAGAAGGTCGCGTCCGGGGCGTAAAGCTCCAGCCACTCGTCCCAATGACGATCGTCGAGGTAGCGTGCTTCGCGATAGAGAAAATCGCGCACCGCTTCATAGGAAATGCTCATTGCACGTCCTCCACGGCGATCAGCTTCGACTGCTCGGCCGCCAGGGCCTTGAGCATGGTCTGCTGCCAGTACTTGTGTTGCAGCACGAACAGGCCCTCATCTTCGGTGCGCACGCCGCTGAGCAGCGGATGCAAGTCGATTTCCTTGGCTGCCTCGTCGGCGCCTTCGATCCAGTGCTCGGCACCACGGGACATGTCGTTCCAGGTGGTGACGCTGCCCTGGTAACTGGTCTGGCAGGAGCGGAACTCCTCCAGATCGTCCGGCGTGGCCATGCCGCTGACGTTGAAGAAGTCTTCGTACTGGCGAATCCGGCTCGAACGGGCGTGATCGCTTTCGCCTTTTGGGGCGATGCAGTAGATGGTGATTTCCGTGCGGTTGACCGAGATCGGCCGGGCGATGCGGATCTGCGAGCTGAACTGGTCCATCAGGTACACGTTGGGGTACAGGCACAGGTTGCGCGAATTCTCGATCATCCAGTCGGCGCGGGCCTTGCCGAAGTCTTGCGCCAGTTCATCTCGACGCTCGTACAGTGGACGGTCCTCGGGGTTGGCCCAGCGGGTCCAGAGCAACATGTGGCCCTTGTCGAAGGAATAGAAACCACCGCCCTGCTTGGCCCAGCTGCCGGCGCTCATGGTCGGATTGCTGTCGCCGGCCTCGCGCTGCTTGCGCTGGTTCTGGGTGGCCGCGTAGTTCCAGTGCACGGAGCTGACGTGGTAGCCGTCGGCGCCGTTTTCCGCGGTGAGCTTCCAGTTGCCTTCGTAGATGTAGCTGGAGGAGCCGCGCAGCACTTCCAGGCCATCGGCGGACTGGTCGACGATCATGTCGATGATCTTCGCCGACTCGCCCAGGTGCTCGACCAGTGGCAGCACATCAGCCTTGAGGCTGCCGAACAGGAAGCCGCGATAGGACTCGAAACGCGCAACCTTGGTCAGGTCGTGGGAGCCTTCGCAGTTGAAACTCGACGGGTAGCCGGCGTTGGCCGGATCCTTGACCTTGAGCAGCTTGCCGGAGTTGTTGAAGGTCCAGCCGTGGAACGGGCAGGTGTAGGAGCTCTTGTTGCCGGACTTGTGCCGGCACAGGGTCGCGCCACGGTGGCTGCAGGCATTGATGAAGGCGTTGAGTACACCGTCCTTGTTGCGCGCGATGAAGATCGACTGGCGCCCCATGGTGGTGGTGTAGAAATCGTTGATGTTGGGGATCTGGCTTTCGTGGGCCAGGTACAGCCAGTTGCCCTCGAAGATGTGTTCCATCTCCAGGTCGAACAACCGGGGGTCGGTGAACATCTCGCGTTTGCAGCGATAGAGGCCCTGCTCGGGATCGTCTTCAAGCAGGGAATGCACGTATTCGGGTCGCAGGGTCATGGCCGCCGCCTCCATTGTTATTGTTCAGGCAGGGGTCATGCTAGGACGGGGGGGCGGGCTGGAATATCCGCGGGGTGCAGACCTTTATCCGTTTTGTGCAATCACTGGCGGAGTGTCAGGCGCCATCAATGGTGAATGTGCCGGCCTCTTCGCGGGCAAGCCCGCTCCCACAGTGATTTCGGTTGAACGCAAAACTTGTGTCCAGCCACTAAACCTGTGGGAGCGGGCTTGCCCGCGAAGGCGTCGGGTCAGGCGACATGAATGTTGGAAGTGCCGGCCTCAATGCCGACGCTTGAGGGTATCGGACGGCAATTCGCCGAACTGCTTGCGGTAGCTGTCGGAGAACCGGCCCAGGTGCAGGAAGCCGTAATCCATCGCCACTTCCGTGACGTTGCGCACGTTGCAGGTCGGGTCGCTGAGGCAGGCGTTGATGCGTTCCAGGCGTTTCTGGCGCAGGTAGTTTTTCGGCGTAAGGCCGGCATTGCGCTCGAACAGTCCGTACAGCGAGCGCAAGCTCATGTGCGCCTGGCGTGCCAGCGCTTCGCTGTCGATGTCTTGTTTGAGGTTGTTGGCGATGTAATCGGCAATCGCCTCGAACGTGGCCGTCTGCGAGCCCAGTTCGAGGCGGCAGACATTGGTTTTCATCAGGCTGAGCATCTTGCTGACGATGATCTGCGTGTAATGCTCCTGCACCCTGGGGATCTGCTCGGTGGATTCGGCCTCCTGGCAGATCATCGCCAGCAGGTTGACGAAACCTTCCAGTTCATTGAGCTGATAACGGTTTTCCAGGAACCGCACGCCCTGCCCCGGATAGCGCCAGCGCTGCTCATCGCAGACCGATTCAAACAAGCGGGTCGGGACTTTGAGGATGAATTTTTCGCAATCGGCGGAATACGTCAGGTCCACCGGATCGTCGGGGTTGATCAGCAGTAATTCGCCGGGAGCGAAGTAATGTTCCTGGCCGTGGCCGCGCCACAGGCAATTGCCGCGCAGCAGCACTTGCAGGTGATAAATGCTGTCCAGCGCACCGGACGTCACGCGCACACTGGCGCCGTAGCTGATGCGGCACAGGTCGAGGCTGGCGAACTTTCGATGGTCAAGGCTGGCCAGCGGGCTGCCGGCACGGGGCATGAGAATGCAGTGGTTACCGACATGCTGATTGACGTAGCCCGACACCGCATAAGGGTCGGCATGGTCGAATACTCTGCTGCGCTGACTCAACAGTTGAGCTTGCATCATCGGGTCACTCTCATTGTTGTTATAGGTTGCGTCGGGCCATTCTAGAACACTGCGTCAGTCCCTTGAGGTTTTCCAGACAGTTAACCGAAACCCCTTGTGGGAGCGGCGGTGCGGCGATCCGACTTGCTCGCGAAGGCGGAGTGTCAGTCAACGTTGATGTTGAAGCTGACTCCGCCTTCGCGAGCAAGCCCGCTCCCACATGGATTTGCTATCAGTCTTCCAGTGCACGAACCCGTTCGTGGCGCTGTTGCTCTTCAGGCTGGGCCGACGACTGCAGGGTGAAATCGAATTCGATTTCGGCAAAGCGACCGCTCACACCATGGGCCGCTGCGCGCTGTTGATCGTCACTGAAGGTGATTTTGGCGATCAGCTCGTCGCGGGTGGCGTAGGCGAAATCGTCGTGCAGGTATTGATCGCCGTCGAGGTTGATCTGGGTGGTCAGGTGGCGATGGTCCGGTGCGGAAATGAAGAAGTGCACGTGCGCCGGGCGCTGGCCATGACGGCCCAGTTGATCGAGCAGTTGCTGGGTCGGACCGTCCGGTGGGCAGCCGTAGCCCGACGGCACGATGCTGCGGAAACGGTAACGGCCTTCGGCGTCGGTAACGATGCGGCGACGCAGGTTGAATTCCGACTGCGTGGTGTCGAAGTACGAGTAGGTGCCACCGGTGTTGGCGTGCCAGACGTCTACCACGGCGCCGGCCAAAGGTTCGCCAGCTGTGTTGAATACGCGGCCCTGCATGAACAGGGTCACACCCGGATCGATGCCATCGTCGAGGCGCGCTTCGCCTTCCGACAGCGGCGCACCCGCCACGTACAGTGGACCTTCGATGGTACGCGGGGTGCCGCCGGACTTGCCGGCCTGCTCGTCTTCGGCGTCCATCAGCAGGTCGAGGTAGTGCTCCAGACCGAGACCGGCCACCACCAGCCCGGCTTCCTGGCGCGCGCCCAGTACGTTGAGGTAGTTGACGGCTTTCCAGAACTCTTCCGGGGTCACCGCCAGGTCTTCGATGATGTTCACCGAGTCACGCAGGATGCGGTAGACCAGTGCCTTGGTCCGTGGGTCGCCGGCGTCGTTGAGCAGGCCGCTGGCCTCTTCGAGAAATTTCTGGACTTCGGCAGTGTGGGAAATCTTGACGTTCATTCTGGGTTCCTCATCTTGTAATTATTAGCGTAGCGCGCTGAACAGGCTGGGCTCAGCGGTCATCGTCACGGATGGAAGAAGGATGCCGACACATCGCGTCGATCTCGATGGCCATGTACGGAAACAGTGGCAATTGCATCAGCAGGTCATGCAGTTCCTGAACGCTGTCGACATCGAACACGCTGTAGTTGGCGTAGTGTCCGGCGATGCGCCACAGGTGGCGCCACTTGCCCTGCTCCTGCAGGCGCTGGGCCAGGGCTTTTTCGTCAGCCTTGAGTTTGGCTGCCGCTTGCGGGTTCATGTCGACCGGCAGGTTCACGGTCATTTTTACGTGGAACAGCATAATGCTCTCCTCAGGCTTGATGAATGGTCTTGTCGCGGCGGAAGAATGCCAGGCGCTCTTCATCCAGGCTCAGGCCCAGACCCGGGGTGTTCGGCACGTGCAGTTCAAAATCGCGGTACACCAGCGGTTCGCTGAGAATGTCTTCGGTCAGCAGCAGCGGGCCGAACAGTTCGGTGTCCCACGCCAGCTTGTTCAGGGTGACGAAGGCATGGGCCGAGGCCATGGTGCCCAGGCCACCTTCAAGCATGGTGCCGCCGTACAGGGCGATACCGGCCGCTTCGGCGATGGAGGCGGTGCGCAATACAGCGCGTGGGCCGCCGTTCTTGGCGATCTTCAGGGCGAACACCGAAGCCGCGCCTTCGCGGGCCAGGTTGAACGCGTCTTCCACACATTCGATGGATTCGTCGGCCATGATCGGCGCCGGGCTCATCGCGTTCAGGCGGGCCATGCCGGCGCGGTTGTTGCGCGAGATGGGCTGTTCGATCAGGTCGATGCCGTTGGTGCCGAGAATCCGGCAGGCCCGCAGCGCCACCGCTTCGTCCCAGGCCTGATTGACGTCGACCCGCACGCTGGCGCGGTCACCCAGGGCTTTCTTGATCGCAATCACATGGGCCAGGTCGCGGTTGACCTCACCGGCGCCGATTTTCAGTTTGAAGATGCGGTGGCGGCGCAGGTCGAGCATTTTTTCCGCTTCGGCGATGTCTTTCTCGGTATCGCCGCTGGCCAGGGTCCAGGCCACGGGCAACGCATCGCGAACACGGCCGCCGAGCAATTCGCTGACCGGCAGGCCGAGGCGTTTGCCCAGGGCATCGAGCAGTGCGGTTTCAATACCGGATTTGGCGAAGGTGTTGCCGCGAATGCTGCGCTCCAGGCGCAACATGGCAGCGTTGACGTTATTGCTGTCCTGGCCGATCAACAGCGGCGCGAAGTGCGTGTCGATGTTGGTCTTGATGCTGTCCGGGCTTTCATTGCCGTAGGCCAGGCCACCGATGGTGGTGGATTCGCCGATGCCTTCGATGCCGTCGGCGCAACGCACGCGGATGATCACCAGGGTCTGGTTCTGCATGGTGTGCATCGCCAGCTTGTGCGGGCGGATGGTCGGCAGATCGACGATGATCGTCTCGATCGACTCAATGGCTGTTGCAAGCATTTCGATACCCGTCAGGTTCTTGAAGTTCTGGAATCGATTCTCGTACGGCTTTTTTCCCGATGCCAATATAGAATTGGTCTGACTTGATACCTTAAAGGTATGCAACCGATCCGCGTCTGGAGGCTCCATGGAACTGCGTCACCTGCGTTATTTCCAGGTATTGGCTCAAACCCTCAACTTCACCCGCGCCGCCGAGCTGCTGCACATCGCCCAACCGCCCTTGAGCCGGCAGATCCAGCAACTGGAGGACGAACTGGGGGTGATGCTGCTGGAGCGCGGCCGACCGCTGAAGTTGACCGACGCCGGACGGTTTTTCCATGAGCACTCCACCGCCCTGCTCGAACAACTGAACAAGGTCTGCGACAACACCCGGCGTATCGGCCTGGGGGAAAAGACCTGGCTGGGTATCGGTTTTGCGCCGTCGACACTGTATGGCGTGCTGCCGGAACTGATCCGGCGGTTACGCAGTGGCGAGCCACTGGAGCTGGAGCTGGGGCTTTCGGAAATGACCACCCTGCAACAGGTGCAGGCGTTGAAGGCCGGGCGCATCGATATCGGTTTCGGCCGGATCCGTATCGACGACCCGGCCATCGTCCAGACCGTGCTCACCGAAGACCGCCTGGTCGCCGCCCTGCCCGCCGGGCACCCGTTGCTCGCAGGTCCCATCAGCCTGCGGGAATTGGCCAAGGAGCCCTTTGTGCTGTACCCCGGCAATCCACGGCCGAGTTACGCCGACCATGTGATTGCCCTGTTCGAGTCCTACGGCGTGCGCATCCACGTCGCGCAATGGACCAACGAGCTGCAAACGGCGATCGGTCTGGTGGGGGCAGGAATCGGAGTCACGCTGGTACCGGCCTCGGTGCAGTTGCTGCACCGCGACGACATCGGCTTCACCCCGCTGCTGGAGGACAACGCCACCTCGCCGATCATTCTCAGCCGACGGGTGGGCGATGTGTCGCCGGGGTTGAACCATTGTTTGCGGATGATTGATGAGCTGTTGCCACCGGCAGCGTAAGGCAATGATCAGCCGACAAAGGCCCGGCACCCTGCCTTCATCTCGGTACGCAACTCGCGGACAAAACGTCTAATGGGCGTTCCCGCCCCAGATCCAGTTCCAGAACCCCGGCAACTCGACCGGCTGCGAATCGTCGCGCACGGTTCGCGCCATGGCCGCGCGCCGCAGCACGGACTGATCGTCGTAAAACGGCTTGTCGGCGGTTTTCACCCCGGTCTCCCGGGCGCTGTCGAGCAGGATCTGCAGGTATTCGCGGGTATGCCGGGCGGTATAGCGGTTGAGGTCGTGGAAGGTCACCACCACCGGAATCACGCCATCGACCACCGGCAATTCGCCGCGGGCAATGCGCTCGCGAACTTCGGACATCGAGCGCAACATGTGCGACCGGCGCCGGGGGCTGGCGTTGAAGCCCCAGATCTTGCCGTCGTTGGCGCTCAAGTCGGTGAGCAGCACGTGCAGGCCATGCTGCTGATAGGCGGCGAAGGTGCGTTTGTCGTAGTTCCAGAATGGCGGGCGCAACAGGGTTGGCGGAGCGCCGGTAATCGCGGCGATGTCGGCGCTGCCATCAGTGAGGGCCTGCTCCAGCGCTGGCGGGTCAAGGGAGCGATGATTGGTGTGCCGGGGCGTGGCGGTGTGGAAGCCCAGGATATGACCTTCGGCATGTTCACGACGCATGATGTCCCGGCCCAACTCGCTGCCACCGGCTCGCGGAGCGCGGGTTTGCACGAAGAACACCGCCTTGATGTCCGATTGCAGCGGGTTTTGCGCCAGGCTCTCCAATACCGTGACGGTCGGATTCCACCAGCTCGAGGCACTGGGACCGTCATCGAACGTCAGCAGAAACCGGATAGGCGGTTGCGCCTGCAAACGCTGTTCGGTCTGCGGAGTCATTTCGATCGGTGCAGCGATACAGCCGAGCAGACCCACTGCCAGGGCGCACACCGTTAAACACTTGAACAATCGTTTCATCTTTTGCCTTGGGCCAGACCATCACGGGCGATACTTCAATGGGCAAGGATCCTTCGCCCGCTCATCCGTCGTCGGCCCGCATCGAGACGGCGGGCCGAGGTTGGATAGGGTACACAGGGTTTGGTTCCGGTGCTTGCCAGGCCCGTTTCGTCGCCACCAACTAAACTGAAAAAAATGCTCAACCAGAGTGTCAGGCCATGTGCGGACGACTGTCGCAATACCGCGGAATCCACGACTTCGTGGCGGTGCTGAGCATCCCCGACGCGCTGATCAACCACGTCGGCAACGAACCCCTGGCGCACTATAACGCCGCACCCACCACGCAACTCGCCCTGCTGCATCTGGAGAACGAGCGGCTGCACGCCGACGCCGTGCGCTGGGGTTGGCGACCGCACTGGGCGACGGATCGCACGGAGCCGGTCAATGCCCGGGTCGAGAAAGTCGCCCACGGCCCGTACTTCCGGGCGATCTGGCCGCATCGTGCGATCTGCCCGATTGATAACTGGTTCGAATGGGTCGACGCCGGTGACGGCAACAAACAACCGTGGTTGATCCGGCGACGGAACCGGGCACCGGTTTTCTGCGCGGCTATCGGCCAGTACCCCATCGGCGGAGCGCCTCACAGGGAGCACGACGGTTTCGTCATCCTGACGGCCGACAGCGCAGGCGGCCTGCTTGACGTGCATGACCGGCGACCGGTGGTGTTCTCGCCCGAACTGGCGCGTGAATGGCTGGACCCGGCCACGCCCAAGGAACGGGCCGAGGAAATGGCATTATCCCAGGGCGAAGTCAGTGAGGTATTTGAGTGGTACCAGGTCGACAAGGCCATTGGCAATGTCAGGAACCAGGGCGCCGCGCTCATCAATAAAGTTCCATGAACTTATCAATCACGACAAAGCCCCGTTTGATGGCGGGGCTTTGTTGTATTCGCGTGCCGGTCAGAACTTGCGGTCAGGCTCTGACAGTTCCTTACCGTCGTCAGGATGCTTCCAGTCCGGTACCGAACGTTTCTGCTGCTCAATCTCTTCTTCCGTGGGTTCGTCCTCGTCTTCTTCCAGGTCCGGTTGCTTGGGTTCATTGGCCATGTTCACCTCGCTTCCTGAAGGGATCGGTCATCAACTTAAGCTTAGATCAGTTCCCCTGCCCCGCTCAAAGCCACCAGCGCAGCAAAAAGAAGAAGCCCATGCTCAACAGCATGCTGAGCAACGTATTGCGCGTGTAAAGCACCAGAGCGACCGCCACCAGCGAGCTGATCAGATAGGGATTGTCCCAGTGCAGATTCAGCTGTTTTTCCGGCATGAACACAATCGGCCCGCAGATGGCGGTCAACATGCCCGGTACGGCAAACCCGAGGAACTGCCGGGCATTGCTGCTCAAGCGTAGCGGCAGTCGCGGCTCCAGAAAAACATAGCGGTTGAGGAACACCAACAGGCCCATTCCGATAATCACTGCCCAGACCATCATGTGCGGCCACCGTAGAATTTATTGCAGACAAACCCGGCGGTCATGCCCGCCAGCCCCGACAGCACCAGCGCCGAGCCCCATTGCCAATAGCTGAACAGCACCGAGCAGAACAGCGACACCGCCACGCACACCACGGTCGGCACGTTGCGTACCACTGGGGTGATCAGGGCGATGAAGGTCGCCGCGATGGAGAAATCCAGGCCCAAGTGTTCAAGGCCGGGAATGCTGCTGCCAAGCACAATGCCCGCCAGGGTGAACAGGTTCCAGGCGATGTAGAACGTCAGGCCCACGCCCAGGGCGTACCAGCGGTTGAACTGCTGTTTGTCGTGCTGGCTGGTCAGGGCGAACAACTCATCGGTGAGCAAGAACCCCAGCCCTGCACGCCAGCGCCCCGGCAATGGCGAAATCACCGAGCGCATGCTCATCCCGTAGAGCAAATGCTGGGAGGTCAGCAGCAGTGTGGTCAGCAAGATCGAAAAAATCCCGGCACCACCCTTGAGCATGCCGATGGCCACCAGTTGCGCCGCACCGGCAAACACAATGCTCGACAGGCCCTGGCCTTGCAGGGGCGTGAGGTTGGCTTCGATGGCCATGGAACCGGCCAGCAAGCCCCAGGGCGCGGTGGCCAGGGACAACGGCATGATCGCCGCTGCGCCGCGCAAAAAGGCACTGCGCGGCATGGTTGAGTTGGACATAACGTTCTACAGACAGGGAAAGACCCCAGACTTTGCCAGCAGTCGCGGCCGAAGGCTTGAACAATCTTGCTCACTCATACGACAGCGTGCCATTCATCGGCTGCCCGCTTGATTCGCCAAAGTGCTAGCAACATGATTGCGCTGCATTTTCATCGAGGCAGGCCCTTCATGAGTTCAGTCGAAACAGACAGCGACGTTTATAAAACCCTGCTTGAGTCAACCCGGGCGATTCCCTGGCGCATCGACTGGAAAACCATGACGTTCAGCTACATCGGGCCACAGATCGAAGAGCTGTTGGGCTGGAAACAGGACAGTTGGGCGTCGGTCAACGACTGGGTCGAGCGCATGCACCCGGATGATCGCGACTACGTGATGGACTTCTGCGTCTCGCAATCGCGCGCCGGTATCGATCACGAGGCCGACTATCGCGCACTCACCGAAAGCGGCGAGTACGTGTGGATCCGCGATGTGGTGCATGTGGTGCGCAAGAACGGTGAAATCGAGGCGCTGGTGGGTTTCATGTTCGATATCAGCGAGCGCAAGAAAACCGAAGAGCACTTGATCCGCCTGCAAAAGCAGCTTGAAGAGTATTCCTTCCAGGACGGCCTGACCGGCATCGCCAACCGGCGCATGTTCGACACCGTGCTGGAGCGCGAGTGGAACCACGCCCAGCGCACCGGTTTGCCATTGTCAGTGCTGGTGCTGGATATCGATTACTTCAAGCAATACAACGACCATTACGGCCACATCAAGGGCGACGAATGCCTGCGCCGCGTCGCGCAGACCTTGTCCCTGGCGGCCAACCGGCCACGGGATTTCATTGCGCGGATCGGCGGTGAAGAGTTTGTCTGGCTGCTGCCGGAAACCGATGCCGAGTCCGCGCGGATGGTGGCGCACAAATGCCTGCACCTGATTCGCCAGCAGCAGATCCCCCATGAATTCTCCAGGGTGTCGAACCTGCTGAGCGTCAGCCTCGGTGTCGGTACCACCGCCGTTTCACCGCATGCCACGGCGCTGGAGTTCGTCGAACAGGTCGATCACCTGCTCTACAAGGCCAAGCACAATGGCCGGATGCGCGCCGAGTTCGCTGATTTTCGTGATTGACAAACGGCGCGCCGGCTTTTAAAACTGGGCGCCTCACTCAGGGTGTAAGCAAGTATGTCCGCAACCTTCAATCTCGACTTTTCCGTCATTGGCTTGATTGCCAAGGCGCAAGGTTGCGTTGCGCACGCCCTCAAATCGAAGAAACAGTCGCTCATGTGACCGGGGCGCGCTGTCCCGTCAGATGAGCTGACAGGACATTGAGCGCGACGGACCACCCTCCCCTTGCTTACTCTCCTTCCACGCTCCTGACGGTGACGAAATCGGTCAACCATCAGGAGAAAGTGCATGTCAGCGTTTCAAGGTATCTGGGTTCCACTGGTCACACCCTTCCACAACGGCGCCATCGATTTCGTCGGCCTGCGCCGGCTGGTCAGCCATCTGCTGGAAAAAGGTGTCGACGGTCTCATCGTTTGCGGAACCACCGGCGAACCGGCGGCGATGGGCAAGCATGAGCAACTGGCGGTGCTGGATGCGGTGCTGGAGCTGGTGCCGGCGCAACGGGTGGTCATGGGCCTGGCCGGTAACAACCTGACCGAGTTGTTGCAGTTCCAGAGCGAGATCCTCAAGCGCCCGGTGGCTGGCCTGCTGGTGCCGGCGCCGTATTACATCCGCCCGTCCCAGGCCGGCCTCGAAGCGTTTTTCCGCACGGTCGCCGACGCCTCCAGCGTTCCGCTGATTCTCTACGACATCCCTTACCGTACCGGCGTGGCCTTCGAACAGGCGACCCTGCTCAACATCGTCGCCCACGAGCGGATCGTCGCCATCAAGGATTGCGGTGGTAACTTTTCGAACACCCTCGCCTTGCTCAATAGCGGCCAGGTCGACGTGCTGTGTGGCGAAGACAACCAGATCTTCAATGCCCTGTGCCTTGGCGCCAAAGGCGCGATTGCCGCGTCGGCGCATGTCCATCCCGAACTGTTCGTGCAGTTGCACCGGCAGATCCGCGACAACCAATTGGCTGAAGGCCGCGCCACGTTTTTCCGTGTGCTGCCGCTGATCAACAGCCTGTTCCTGGAGCCCAACCCGGCTCCGGTGAAAACCGCGCTGGCCCTGGAAGGTCTGATCGGTGACGAACTGCGCGCACCGATGCAGCGCAGCAGTGAATCGATGACCGAGCGTTTGAAAGGCGTGCTCGGCGCATTGGGCCGCGACAATCGATAGAGCGTCCGCCGCCGGCCCGAGTACCATGGAGCGATTCGTTCAGCCTTCAGGGGCACCGACATGCTGTACCGAATCGCCGCCGATGGGCTCATGCTGTTTCACTTGCTGTTCATTGTGTTCGTGTTGTTCGGCGGGTTGCTGGTACTCAAATGGCGCCACCTGATCTGGTGGCATCCGCCGGCCGCCGTCTGGGGTGTGGCAGTGGAGTTGTTCCACCTGCCCTGCCCGCTGACCGACTGGGAGAACCGCATGCGCCATGGAGCCGGGCAAACCGGCTATGGCGGTGGATTCATCGAGCATTACGTTTGGCCGGTGATTTACCCGGCGGGCCTGACACCGACCATTCAACTGGGATTGGGCAGCGTGGTGTTGGTGATCAATCTGGTGGTCTATCTTCGATTGATCAAGCGATGGGCCGCCTGAATCTTCAGCCACCCTGACGGTCATGCCCTGGGATGGTGGTTGATCCAGGGTACGGACCGGTTTGACTGACACCTGACCCTCAATTGGCAATCACGCTCATGTTCCGCCCACCGGCCTTGGCCACGTACAGCGCCTTGTCTGCCGCACCGATCAGGTCCTCGGGGCGGACCTGGCTAGCGGTATTGCAGGCACACACGCCGACGCTGACGGTCACGGTGCCTTCCGGGCTGTCACTGTGGGCAATGTCGGCCTGTAGCACCGCGCGGCGGATTTTCTCCGCCACCAGAAATGCCCCCACGTAGTCGGTGCCGGGCAGCACCACGGCGAACTCTTCACCGCCATAACGGGCGGCCAGGCCACCGGGGCGCTTGATATTGTCCGTGATGATCGCACTGACCTTGCGCAAACACTCATCACCGGCCAGGTGGCCGTAGCGGTCGTTGAACGGCTTGAAATGATCGACATCGATCATCAGCAGTGCCAACTCGGTCTGGCTGCGCCGGGCACGTCCCATTTCGGCATCGATGAAAGCGTCGAGCTGACGCCGGTTGGCCAGCCCCGTCAGCGCGTCCTTGAGGGCCAGGCCTTCGAGGTTGCGATTGACCTCCAGGAGCTTGTCCTGGGTGTCCAGCAACTCGACCTGCACCAGGTTCTGCTGCTTCATCAGATTGATTAGCCGAACCCCCAGTACCCCGAGAAAACCCAGCAACAGCGTGACGATGCCAGCGCTGAGCGCCGTCTCCTTGCGCCAGCTGCCGAGCACTTCATCCTTGTTCAACGCGGTAAAAACGATCAGCGGATAACCCTCGACCCGGCGATACCCTATCACCCGCTCGACACCGTCGATGATCGACCTGATCGTGGCCGTACCCGCGTCGCCCTTGGGCAACAACTGGGTGAACAACGGGCTCTTGGCGAGGCTGGTGCCGATGTCCGCCTCCTTGAAGGGTCTGCGAATGACAACGGTGGCATTGTCGGCGATCAGGTTGATCACGCCGTTACTGCCCATGTCGATGCTGTCGTAGAGCTGCAGGAAATGACTGAGGTAGATCGACGCCAGCGCCACCCCGGCAAAGCTGCCGTCGGGATGATTGACCCGGCGCGAAACCGTCATGATCCATTCACCGCTTGAACGGCTCTTGATCGACGGCCCGATGTGCGGCCCACGGCTGGGGTTATCGCGATGGAAGATGAAGTATTCGCGGTCGGAATTGTTGACGCCGGTCTGGCCGGCGCCATTGGAGTTGGCGACCCACTGCCCTTTTTCGTCGAAAACAAATACACCATGGAGCTGGCTCAACTCACTGCGCTGGGCGTTGAGCAATAGCGGCAACCGGGATTGATCCACGCCGTCGTGTTCCAGACGATCGACCAGGGTGAACAGCAGCGTGTCGGCCTGCTTGATCGTGGCCTGCGCTTGCGATGCCAGGGTCTGCGCAAGGTTGGACATCGCCACTTCCTTGTCATGCAGATAGTACTGGCGCGAGCTCCAGGCTTCCCAGATCACGATCGCCGTCATCGACAGGCACACCGCGATCAGCAGGATCACCGCCGAGCGAACCTTGAGCCGGGTCACGGCTGGCCGGAGCATTTCAATATGATCGTTGATCGACGGATGTCCCATGGTGCTCCCTGAGTGTCTATGACCGGACGAGTCTTCCTGATCGCCGCTGTTGCTCACTATGCCTGATCCAGGCCCGCGATGATGTTAGCGCGACGCCTGCTTTACCGCCTCCAGCCACGCCGGATCCAGTCGCGTCTGTTCGGTATCGATCCCCAGCGCTTGCATTCGTTCCTTGTGCTGATCCATTTCGCGGATCAACTGGCCGTGGTCGCTGGAGTTGCCATCGAGCTGATGCATCTGGTTCAACCCCAAATGGTAGAAACGCAACAGCTTCATGGCAACCGGATCACCCTTTTCCACGGCCACCGTTACATGATGCATGACATTGGTAATACCCATCAGGCTGCGCTTGAGTTGCCAACTATAGACCGCTGACGCCATCCATTCCTGGCGCCAGAACACCTTGCGCATCAGCGCCGCCATCGCCAGCACCGCAACAAACACGCCACCGATGTTGAAGCGCAGATTGTCGCCCCCCGGCGTGCCGAACAGAGCCACCGCCGCCGTGGACAGCACCATCGCCAGCGCCAGAAAGATCAGGGCAATGATGACCGTGCTGCGCCGTGTCTGTTGTCGGTAGGTGTCGGCGTTCATCGGCTGGATTTCGAACATTGCGTCGGGTTTCCTGAGCTTCAATGGTAAAAAGGGGTCTGAGGCAAAAAGACAGCGGGCCATTATCGCCTCTGCGTGGGATTTAGCTATGCTGGGGCTCCTTTTCATCTTTTCATCGTCAAGCGGGGGACATGGCGAGACTGCGTAGTTCGTGCCATCTTCTTTCATGAATACACATTATTCGGATGCCATTCGTGGTTGCTGTGTGAATGACATCGTTTTAAGGATCATTGAATGACCCAACGCCAAGTAATCAACGCCTCCGTCAGTCCCAAAGGCAGCCTGGAAACGCTCTCGCAACGGGAAGTCCAGCAACTGAGCGAAGCCGGTTCCGGCAGCACCTACACCCTCTTCCGCCAGTGCGCCCTGGCCATCCTCAACACCGGCGCCCATGTCGACAACGCCAAGACCATCCTTGAAGCCTATAAGGATTTTGAAATCCGCATTCACCAGCAGGACCGCGGCGTACGCCTGGAACTGCTGAACGCCCCGGCCGACGCCTTCGTCGACGGTGAAATGATCGCCAGCACCCGGGAAATGCTGTTCAGCGCCCTGCGTGACATCGTCTACACCGAAAACGAACTCGACAGCCAACGCATCGATTTGAGCAGCTCCCAGGGCATCAGCGACTACGTTTTCCACCTGCTGCGCAACGCCCGCACCCTGCGTCCCGGCGTCGAGCCGAAGATCGTGGTGTGCTGGGGCGGGCACTCGATCAACACCGAAGAATACAAATACACCAAGAAAGTCGGCCACGAACTGGGCCTGCGCAGCCTGGACATCTGCACCGGTTGCGGCCCCGGCGTGATGAAAGGCCCGATGAAAGGCGCGACCATCGCCCACGCCAAGCAACGCATCCACGGCGGCCGCTACCTGGGCCTGACCGAACCCGGGATCATCGCCGCCGAAGCGCCGAACCCGATCGTCAACGAACTGGTGATCCTGCCGGACATCGAAAAACGCCTGGAAGCCTTCGTCCGCGTCGGCCACGGCATCATCATCTTCCCGGGCGGCGCCGGTACGGCCGAAGAGTTCCTGTACCTGCTGGGCATCCTGATGCACCCGGGCAATGAAGGCCTGCCCTTCCCGGTCGTCCTCACCGGGCCGAAACATGCTGCGCCGTACCTTGAACAACTGGATGCGTTCGTCGGTGCGACCCTGGGCGAAACCGCCAAGCAGCACTACCAGATCATCATCGATGACCCGGCCGAAGTGGCGCGGCAGATGACCCAGGGCCTCAAAGCGGTCAAGCAGTTCCGCCGCGAGCGCAACGACGCGTTCCACTTCAACTGGCTGCTGAAAATCGACGAAGGCTTCCAGCGCCCGTTCGACCCGACCCACGAAAACATGGCCAACCTGAAACTGAGCCTCGACCTGCCGTCCCACGAACTGGCGGCCAACCTGCGTCGCGCGTTCTCCGGCATCGTCGCCGGCAACGTCAAGGACAAGGGCATCCGCCTGATCGAAGAACACGGGCCGTACCAGATCCGTGGCGACGCGGCGATCATGCAACCGCTGGACCTGCTGCTCAAAGCCTTCGTCGCCCAGCACCGCATGAAACTGCCGGGCGGCGCGGCGTATGTGCCGTGTTATCGGGTGGTGGCATAACCCTTTCGGTGTAATAACGCCGACATGAGCTTTATCGTCGCGAGCCGCAGTGAAAGCTGCGGTTCGCGGCACTCTATGGAAAGAAAAAAATGCGCCAACGCAATTCCGCCAGACTGCTGGTGATCAATCCCTCGCAACAGGTTCTGCTGTTTCACTTCCAACACAAAAACGATGCCCTCGCCGGCCAAAGCCACTGGGCGACACCCGGTGGGGGGCTTGAACAGGGTGAATCCTTTGAGGCGGCGGCGGTTCGTGAACTGTTTGAAGAAACCGGACTGAATGTCGCTGCTGTGGGAGCCAGCGTTGCAGAGCGGCGTTTTCCGATGATGTTGCCCAGTGGTGAAACGGTGCTGTCGGTTGAACGGTATTTTGTGATTCATACCGACAGTGAACGCCTGTCCCGTGAGGGGTGGACGGCTAACGAAGTCCAGGTAATGGCGGACCATAAATGGTGGTCCGTAGCCGAGCTGCGAGAGACCCGAGAAACGGTGTGGCCGGAGCAGTTGATCACGATGCTGGAAAACGCCTGACGGGCGTACAGACACACCCCCTGTGGCGAGGGAGCTTGCTCCCGCTGGGCTGCGAAGCGGCCCCGAATTCAGACAATGCGGTTTGTCGGACAGACCCCGCTGAATGGATTTGCGACTGCTGCGCAGCCGAGCGGGAGCAAGCTCCCTCGCCACATTGGTGGTGAGAACCAAAGATTATCATTGGTTGTAAGACCGCCATCGCGAGCAAGCTCGCTCCCACAGAAGAGCAAAGACAGAGCAGCGTACACCTCCGCTCTTCACCACTCATCAGGCCGAGCGTTAGCTCGCCTGCAGCTCTTGATCTTGATCCACCCGCCCCCTCGGCAGGCTGAGCGGAGGCGTTCATCCGGGGATTGGCGCGCAGCGCCGTTCGACGCAGTCGAACTCATTGCATGTAGGTCGCGCGAAGCCGACCGGAGGGCAATGCCCCCGGATGAATGCCGGAGCGAAGGAACCCCGAGCCTTGGCGAGGGGCCGTACGTAAGGGGCGAGACCTTTTGGTTCCTTTTGGGGCGTTTGCCAAAAGGGACTCGCCGTAAGGGCGAAACCATAAGCCGCCGTTACCGCAGCAATGGATATGTACGCGGTCAACAAAAGACAGGTCGGCTGGCAGGCCGCCTTCGTCGGAACGCCGCCCGGAGCAAGCCCGCTCCCACAATTGGACCGGGTACAACTGGCAGAAATGTGTTGGCTGTCAAACCCGCTCCCGAGGTTCAAGGCTGCAATGCCTGGGGCCCGGTGGACTGTTCTTTCGGCAATCCCTCGGTGCCATCGAGGACAACTTTCTCGGCCACGAACTGCCAATCCTTGTAGCTGGCCATGCCTTTGAAGTCCGACCACTCGCTGGGAAAGTTCTCTTGTTTGAGCGGCTTCTGCTCGGACGGGCAGTACACACCACTGATCCGCCCGTCGAAATCACGCATCAGCTCCCATTCGCCACCCGTCATCGGCTCCGGGTACAACTGCCGCAGATGGTGCTTGGCCGACGGAAAACGCTCGTCCTGCACCAGGTCCGCGAGTTCTTTCGGGTACTGGGCCATACCGGGCGAACTGCGGTAATAGCTGCGCAACGCCTGGGCATATTGCGTACCGACCCAGAGCAACTGGTTTTCGCGATCGCGGCGCGCAGCGGTGGCCCACAATTCGCCGGCACTGGCCAGGCCCATGCCTATCACGACGACCAGAAACAACACACCCAGGTAGGTAAAGCCACACTGGTTCGAAGGTCTACCACTCGGAATACAGGCTGCCATCTCGCGCCCTCCCGCTGGCCCCACTCTTGATATCGGCCACCCCGCCCGCCACACCATCCGGTGGTGCGACTATGACCCAGGTGTCCTTGCGCTCGGAAATCGGGTCCAGCGGCTGGTTACGCAAATAGCGCAGTTCGACCAGCTGTTCGATGGAATCGGGATATCGCCCGGTGTCCCCGTAGTAATGGTCCAGTGCCTCGCGCATGGACGACAGGCTCTGGTGCAAGGTGGTCTCCCTGGAGGCCTCCAGGCTGCTGAAGTAGCGTGGCAAGGCGATCGTCATCAGGGTCGCGATGATTGCCATGACCACCATCAGTTCAATCAGGGTAAAACCCTTTTGCCGACGCATATGCTCACCACTCTCGGTAGGTGATGCCATTGAGACCCTTGCCGCGGGCCTTGGAGTAAACGTCAAAGACGTCCTGGCCCTCCCGCGGGTTCTCAGCCGAACTGTCATAGGAACGCAGGCCCCAGCCGCCCTCGTCGTCACGCTTGACGACTGCCAGCGGGTCACGGGGGATGCGCCGCAGGAAGTAGAACTTGGCGCCCTTGGGGCTGCGCGTGTCACGCACACCCTCGACCAGTACTTGCAGGTTCGGCGGGTAGCCGCTGCTGTCGAGCGACTTTTCGATGTAGCCGGCGTCAACGGCGTGTTTGTAGGCGTCGATGGCATCGCGGATCTGGTACAACGCGGTCCGCAGATCCTGCTCTTTGCCCCGGCGCACCACGGTCTCGGTCAGCGGTGCGGCCATGCCGGCCAGCAGGCCGACCAGGGCGAGCGTCACCACGACTTCGACCAGGGTAAAACCGCGATGCGAGGCGTTCATGATCAAGGCTTCCCAACGGTAACGGTGGTGGCGATCGGGGCGTTCATGGGGTTGGTCTGTACCGTGGTGCTCATCGAACGGTCCGGTGCCTGGATGTGCATGCTGGTTTCGGTACCGGTCGGGAATTCCATGTCCGACGGGCTCTGGTACGGCAGGTTGCGCACGATCCGCGGGGTGATCGACAGCACCAGTTCGGATTTGATGACGTCGTCCCTGTTGCTGCCGAACAGGCGACCCAGGCCGGGAATGTCGCCAAGGCCGGGAATCTTGTTGCCGGTGGCGCCGTGGTCGTTGCGCACGAGCCCTGCGAGGATCTGGGTTTCGCCGTCATGCAGACGCAAGGTGGTCTGGGCGTTGCGGGTATCGACCTGGACCGGAATGGTGCCCTGAGCGGTCGGCGTCAGCGGCGTGGCGTTACTGACTTCCAGCGCGATCTTGATCGCCACTTCGTTGTTCAGGTGCACGATGGGCTGCACTTCGAGCTTCAGACCGACATCGAGGTAGGTCACGCTTTCGGTGATCACCGGGCCCTGGGTCGAAGGCACCGAGGTGGCGCTGATGATCGGCACGCGCTGACCGATGTGGATGCGCGCCTGTTCGCGGTTGCTGACCCGAATCACGGGGCTGGCCAGGGTATTGATGTCCTTGTCCTGGGCATTGATCTTGGCCTGGGGCGATGGCGAGATGGTAATCCGGCTGGAGTCGATGCCTTTGAGTTGATCAAGAAGGGTCACCGCCGAGCCGTCGCTGTTGACCACGCCGAAGGTGTTGGGCCATTGCAGGCCAAGGTCGAGAATGCGTTGACGGGCGACTTCCATCACTTCCACTTCCAGCACCACTTCCGGGTTGGACTGATCCTGCGATTGCAGGAGTTTTTCCGCCATGCGCACCGCGTCACCGGTATCGCGCATGGTCAGGGTGTTGAGGCGCTCATCGACAAACACGTCGCGGGTCTTGAGCATGGTCTTGATCATGTTCAGCGCCGTGTTGGCATCGATGCTGGTCAGGTAGAAGGTGCGCATCACCAGCTCTTGGTAATCCTTGATCTTCTGCGGCGAGTCCGGGTAGATCAGCACGGTGTTTTCATTCACCACTTTCTGATGCAGCTGGTTCTGTTGCAGCAGCAGCTCCACGGCGTCTTCGATACGCACGTCACGTACGAAGATCGTGGCTTTCATGTCCGGGCGCAGGTCCTTGTCGAAGATGAAGTTCAGGCCGGCGACCTGGGACAGCACTTCGAAAATGGTCTTGAGGTTGGCATCGCGAAATTCCAGGGTCACCGGCCGGTCCAGGCGCGTGCGCAGTTGCGGGTACTGCACCACGTTGCGGCTCTGCACCAGGCGGATGCTGCCTTGCAGTTCCAGGGCGCCTTCGTTCTTCGGGTCCAGTTCGAGAATCTGTCTGACCTGGCGGTCGGCACCGTAGATGTCACCGCGACGCAGGTCGCCACGGGCCAGTTCGAGTTTCTCGTCCATGCTGCGCAGGTAGTCGAGCTGGCGCAGGGAATCCTGGGCACGACGGTTGTTCGGTTCGATGTTCAAGACCCGGCTGTAAGTCATGCGGGCCCCGGCGAAATTACGCTGGGTGCGGTCCATGTCGGCCTGGGCCAGCAGCGCCTTCACGGCGAGGGCCCGTCCGTTGTTGAGAGCCATGTGCAGTTCGGTATCGCGAGGATTTTCACGCAACCCCTCTTCGATGCGCGCCAGACCGGCTTCGTACTGGCCCGACTCGATCAGGGCCGAAGCTTCATCCCTGGCAACCTGCGCCGAACTGCACGCGGCCAGCCCTGCGCAAAGACACAGACTCATCAGCAAACGGGATTTGTTCATTCCGTACTCCCCACAGACAAGGTCTGCGCCAAATGCAGAGGCAGGTAGACCAGGCGCAGTTCCTTATCGGAAATCCGCTCGATCCGCCAGGTTTCGTCGATGACATCCCCTTTGCGTACGACGTATATTTTTTCGCCGCTCTGCAAGAACACCTGCAGATCGGAACGGTCATGCAGCCTGCCGACAAACTGGAAGGGCAACGGTGGTGCAGTGGGGACTTGCACCACCGGGGTAACGACTACCGGTTGTTCAGTGACGGTGCCGAGGGCCGGCGCCGCTTTCCAGCTGCGGGCGGCGAACAGGTCGCCTGCCGGGCTCAGGTCCTTGATCGGCGCTAGCGCAGCGGCGCTCGATGCAGCCGTCGATGTGCCAGGGGTCTTGCCCTTGGCTGGCGTAGCCACGGTGGCCACCGCAAGGTCGCTGTCGTCGGCCTGTTTGAAGTATTCGGGGAGCCAGGCGAGCGCTGCCGCTACACCGAAGAACGCCACCCAACCCACCACGCGTTTGGTATTCATCATGACCTCGACAGGTAAAGGGTCATGCGGATCCGCCCGGTCAGGTCGGTATCGGCGATATTCTTGCGCTGAAGCTCCACATCCTCGAGCACCACCGCCGGCAACTGGCCGAGCAAGGCGTGCAGGAAACGCCGCAGTTGCGGATAGCTGCCTCGTACCGGCAGCAGAATCTGATAACGGGCCAGGTGCGTCTTGGGGTCCACGCCCAGGGAGTACTCACCCCGGGACAAGGTGATGCGTTCCTGGGCGGCCAGGGCGTAGATCTTGTCGATGGCCACGGTGGCCTGGGGCTGGGACGGCAACTTGCTGCGGAAATCGTCGAGCTGGCGCTGCGGCACCACCGGTGCGGCCACGCTGCCGTCTTCGACCTTGGCCAGGTACTCGGTGGCTTCGCGAGTCTGCTGGCTGAGGCTTTGCAGCGACTCCCAGTCCGGCAGCAACCCGAGCAGGCCATAGCTCAGCGCCAGCACCAGCATGGCCATCCCTGCCAGCCCCGGGACGCCCAGGCCTTGCAGGTATTCGTGGACGATCAATTTATGGATTTGCATCGCCGATCTCCCAGGTAGCCGACAGGTTGAACTGCACCGGGTGTTCCGGCACGTTGGCGACAATTTCGTGGCTCAGCAGCGACACGTCGGACAGCTCGTCGCTGGCTTCGAGGCGGCGGTGGAAATCGAGCATGGCTTCCAGGTCCAGCGCCTCGGCGCTGATCCGCACCTGGCCTTTGCGGGCGTCCGGGGTCAGGGTCAGCAGGGCAATGTTGTCCCGCGGCATGGCTTCGAGGGTGGCGAACAAGCGCTCCCAGGGGCGGCGCAACTGCTGGGAGACCTTGCGCATTTCCGCCAGGTTCTGCGCCTGCTCGCGGATTTGCGCCGGGGTCAGGCTGAGCTTGCTGCCGGTATCGCCGGTGAGCACCCGCTGTGTGGTTTGCAGGTGGCCTTGCTGTTGTTCGGCCTCGTTGCTCAAATGCTGTTGCACCAGCAGGCAAGTCAGCGTCAGCACCACGCCCCCGGCCAACAGGCTCCAGCCCAGAGGACCTGCACGGCGGCGCGGCTGAAAGTCGAGCATCAGGGGGCGCATGTCAGGCCACCGCCCGAGACATGAGGTACAGGCAATCGCGTACGGCTGTCCGGTCTTCTTCGAGGGTGCGCAGATGCACACCGGGCACGTCGGGAGGCGAATCGATGCGCGCCGGTGCATGCAGGTAGACATTCAACGGCCGTTCGCTGGCGGATGCCTGCAACTGGTTTTCACGACCGATCAGCGCGGTCAGCGCGGCATCGCTGTCGCTGCTGCCCACCGAACGCACCGAGGTCCAGCGCCCTTCCCGGGCCAGCAGCAACACGCTGCGCACCGGTTCGGCGACGACGAACAGGAAGTCCCCGGCCTCAAAGCTTTTATCGAAATGGTTGAACGCCGCCATCAGGTACGGCTGCACCGAACGCAGGCGCAAACCGCGAGCGCTGACCAGGGCGCGCAGGCGTTCGAGCAAGTCCTGAGGCAGCGCGGTAGCGATGCGGTCGTAACCGGCGGGCTCGGCCGAGAGCACCAGGCTCCAGGGCTGCGTCGGGGCGCCATAGAGGTCTTCGAAACACAGGTGGGCGAAGCCGAGCAATTCGGCCGGGCTGCTGATCTGCTCACTCCAGGGCACCAGGCAAAAGCGGCTGAAGTGCCCGGAGATCACCACGGTCAGTTCCGCCCTGGCGACGCTGTGTTCGGCCAGCAGACGGTCGAGGGTATCGAGGGCTACCGTCCAGGCCTGGAAGCCTTCGTCGATGTAGCCGACGCTGCCCAGCCAACGGGTTGCGGCGCCTTGCCGTTGCCCCAGGCCAACACCGCTGGCGCCGAGTACGGCAACAAATTGCTCACGAGATAAAAGTGACACGGTTGATCTCCTCGAGCGTCGTCCGGCCCTGTTCCACCATCTCCAGCGCCGACTCGCGCAACAGGCGCAAGCCACGTTTGCAGGCGTGCGCCTTGATTTTCGAAATGGGCTGGCGCTCGACGATCATCTGCCGCAATTCGTCGTCCAGGTGCAGCAACTCGGCAATCGCGCTACGCCCGCGATAACCGGTGCCCCGGCAATGCCCGCAGCCCTTGCCGTGGACGAACTGGTAGTGAGCGACCTTTTGCGGATCCAGCCCCGAGACCTCCAGTTCTTCTGCTGTCGGGCTGTAAGGGCTGCTGCAGCTGGTGCAGACCAGGCGGATCAAACGCTGGGCCAGCACCGCATTGAGTGCCGAGACCAGGCTGTAGGGATCGATTTCCATCTGGGTGAAACGGCCGATCACGTCGAACACGTTGTTGGCGTGAATGGTGGTGAACACCAGGTGACCGGTGAGCGCCGATTGCACGGCGATCTGTGCGGTGTCCGGGTCGCGGATTTCCCCGACCATGATCTTGTCCGGGTCATGGCGCAGGATCGAGCGCAGGCCCCGGGCGAAGGTCAGGCCTTTCTTCTCGTTGACGGGGATCTGCAGCACGCCCGGCAGTTGATACTCCACCGGGTCTTCAATGGTGATGATCTTGTCCACGCCGTGGTTGATCTCGGTGATCATCGCGTACAGGGTGGTGGTCTTGCCGCTACCGGTCGGCCCGGTCACCAGCACCATGCCGTAGGGTTCGGCGGCCAGCCGGCGCAGCTGGCGCAGGGTTTCTTCTTCAAAGCCCAGGGCCTGCAGTTGCACGCCACAGACCTTGTCCGCCAGGTCCTGTTTGTCGAGTACCCGCAGCACCGCGTCTTCGCCGAAAATGCTCGGCATGATCGACACCCGGAAGTCGATCTGCCGGCCGCTTATGCCGATCTTGAAGCGTCCATCCTGGGGCACGCGTTTTTCACCTATGTCCAGTTCGGCCATGACCTTGACCCGGGAAATCACTTGCTCGGCGAACTCGTTGCCCTGGATCTTGCTGATGTTGTTGAGCACGCCGTCGATGCGGTACTTGATCACCAGGCCGCTGCCCGTGGTGCCGAGGTGGATGTCGCTGGCGTGCATTTTCAGCGCGTCGTACAGGGTCGAGTTGACCAGTTTGACCACGACGCTGGAGTCTTCGCTGATGCTGGTCAGGGACAGGCTTTGCAGGTTATCGATCTCGGCGCCGGCGTCGCTCTGGGCGTTGAGCGACTCCACCGCATGGAAGCTTTCTTCGTGACGCGCCAGATAGGCCTTCAGGTCATCGGCATGCACCAGGTACAGCGGCGCGCCTTGCAGGCATTCATCGATCCAGGCCAGGCGTGCACTGTCGAAGGGGTCGGCGAACACACCGATGACCGCATCGTTATGACGCAGCAGGATGAATTCGCGCTTGAGGCATTGGGCCAGGGTCACCCGGTCGAACACCGGCGTGGAATTGAACAGGCTGTCGGTGTCGAGCACCGGGTAGTGCAGGGTTACACCGAGGCATTGAATGAAAGGCATGGGAGCCAGTTCGCACAGTCCCCCCAGGGCGTCCAGCATCCGCTCGCCGGAACTGGTGGCCAGGGCTCGGGCCTGGGCCAGTTGTTCACTGGTAAAACGAGTCGGTGCACATTCCGGTTGCGCCGGGTCTACGGCAAGGGATAGACGGTCCATGGCTTGCTCTCCAACGCCCGGGGCTTTGGGCCCTGTCGGCGCGGCGAGCCATTTCGGCGGGGGCCGGAACGTCTTGTCGCGCCACTACTCCCCGGTGAGCAATTGTTCGTCGTCTGGCGCCTTGGAGGCCGATGTACTTTTTCGGCGATCTGCCAGCACCCAACTACCGTCGTACAACTGCAGCGGGAAACTCTCGGTCCTGCTCTGGCGTCGTTCGACAAAGCCTTCGCAAGTGCCCACCCCCGCTTTGGGTTCGCGTTGCCTGCCCAGAAGATCAAGCACGGCACGGGCCAGTTCCGCCAATGGAAACGGTTTGAACAGGATATGGCTGACGCCCAGTTGCCGGGCCCGCTCGCAAACTTCTGCAGTGGGGTGCCCTGTGATCAGCACGAAATGACACTTCCTGTTCTGGCGGACGGCATCGAGCACCTGAAAGCCTTCCATATCGGGTAAGCGGTAATCGAACACCATCACATCGGGCACGAAATCGTCAGCTTCAACGATTCCTTGCGCACCGTCGTGGGCAATCCGGACTTCCAGTGCTTGCGCCTGCAGGTAACCCTGGAGGTTCTCCGCCAGCAACTGTTCGTCATCAACAACCAGTACTTTATTCAACAAGGTGGACTCCTTGAAACCGCAGGTCCGGGTTTTGAACCTGACGGAGTGCGCGCCCTGACAGGACTAACGCACACTTCATGCCAGGCTCGGCGCCGGTAATTTTAGGACTTCATGTCCTTGAATTTAAAAAACAATGCCTTTTCGTAGCGCAATTCCATCCCCCAAAAACGGGGAAAGCGACCGGACTGGCATTGAATTTTCCCCCCACTGTTGGGGAAACCCCCTATTGATCGTCAATCCGTTCGATTCGATTCGATTGCGCGAGCGCAATGGCACCGACGCCCTCATCCCGGTTAAGCGTAGCCCTGCGGTTTCGACAGTGGAAGCGACTGCACCGAGTGGTATCGAGTTTCATGATCAGCCTCCGGTCAAGGCGTGGCAGCAATGGGTTTATAGGGGGCAACCAGGTAGAAACGCTGGCCCGGCAGATCCACCGTGACGATATGGGCACCGCTCAGGCCCAAGCGCCGGCCCGGACCAAAGCTGATCAGCGGCGTCAACCCGGTATCGAAGTCACGCAGGCCTTCCAGGGCACTGACCAGCTTCTCGCGACTGGCATTGCGCCCGGCCTGCTTCATCCCTTCGCTGAGCAGCATCATCGAACTGAACGCGCCCACTTGCAGCACCGCGTGCTGGCCGCCGAGGCCCTGGTGTTCGCGCAGCTGGGTCAAGGCCAGGCGCCCGGCCAGGGTCCAGTCGCTGGGCACGAACGGATAGGCCAGGAACACCCGCCGGGAAAATCCGCTGGGCATCTGCGTCAGATTGCCCGCCACCTGGTTCGAGACGGCGAACAGGTAAGGCACCTGCCCCGCCGTTTGCAAGCGCTCGGCCAGACGACTGAAGCCGCTGCTGCTGCCCAGGTAGAACACCGAGCGCGACCCCAAGGGAAAATCATCCCCGGCCGGGTCGTAGGCTTGCAGGCGCACCTTTTGCCAGGCGTGTCGCTGCAAGTACTGGCTGAGCTCCTGCGCCGCCAGCCGTTGGCCGGGTTCGTCCGGGTAGGCGATCAGCGTCGGCCCCTGAAGTACCCGCAGGCTGGCCCTGGCGTAGTCGGCCAGGGCGATCAATTGCTCGCGAAGGCCCGGCAGCGGTTCGAATATCTGCGGGCTGGTGTGGGGCGTGCCCTGCAAGGACAACGGCCCGATCAGGGGAATGCCGGCCTGTTCCAGACGCACGGCGAAGCTCACGTCCAATGCCGGCGCCATCGGTGCGATCAGGGCAAACACCTGCTCTTCATCGATCAACCGGTCCAGCGCCTTTTCGGCACTGACGCGGTCGGCGCCGGGGTCGAGGATGGTCAGGCGCAACTGCCGGCCATGAATTCCGCCGGCCTCGTTGATACGCGCCACGCAGCCGTTGAGCACCGCCGCCACCGTGATGCCCTCCTCGCCCAAGGGTCCGGAACCCGGCAACAACGTGCCCAGGTGCAGACTGTCGGGGGCCAGTCCCGGAACTCGGTCTTCGGCCAGGTGCTTGAGGTACGCCGTGAGGTTACGTTGATCGATCATCGACAACACGAACCGTGGCATCGTCGGATCGAGCCGATTGTTGCCCGGGTCGCGCCCCTCCTGCACCGCCCGCGCCAGGGTGATTTCGCTGTAGGCCGGATAACTGCGGCCGTTGATGTGTTGCTGGCCATGGCTGCTGGCCAGTCGCGACCAGCGCAGGTCCGGCGGTCGCACCTCGCCTTCCGCGCGCCCGAGGCCATCTTCGCCATGACAACTGGCGCACGGCAGGCGGGTGGCCGGCAGCAGCATGCCCGCTGCGCCGACCCGGACCATGACCGGTTCGCCGTTGGCCGACACGCCTTCGTGGTACAGCCGCTTGCCGGCACTTTCGCTGAGGCTCAGCGGCAGTGCCTGGGCGGTGAGCGCGATGCTGCCGAAGAGCAGCAGGCCAAGGACGAGGGCAGTATTCATGGCCGTGGCTCAGCGACCGGCCACCGGCATTGCCAGCAACTGCAAGCGCTGGGCAATGGCGGCGGCCGGGGTGGCGGGACGGATTTTGCTCCAGCGCCTGTCCGCCGCGTCACCGACGATCAACAAGCTGGAGTGCTGCCCGGGATTCGGCACGATCTGGCCGATGCGACCCCATACAAGGTCCATTTGCACCTTGTCGTCGGTAAGAAAAAACCAGTGGGGCCCATCGATGCCCTGTTTCAAGGTGCAAGCCTTGAGTACCGCCGGAGTGTTGCGCAGCGGATCACTGGTAAGGGAGATAAAGGTGCTGCCGTTCTGGTCCTGCAAGAGTGTGTCGGGGAAGCAGGTTTTCCTGTCGATGGCGCTCATGGCTGATGCTCCATGGCGATGGCGGTGTGCTTGGCGTGGGCGTTGCGTTCACCCCTGAGTTTCTCGACGGCCCGGGCCAGCTCCGTCGGTTCGGTGAGACCGTAGTAGCGGGTCCAGAAACGGTTGTTGCCGTCCCCCACCAGAATCAGCGGCGAGTGGTTCTCGAAGCCACCGCTGTAGGCGCCCAGGCCCTTGAGGGTGGCGTCGACCGACTGCGGCGAACCGGTCAGCCAGCTCCAGCCCGGCCCCTTCTGGAAGGTGCGGGCGTAGTCGTTCAGGCGTTGGGGATCATCACGCTGCGGGTCGATGCTGATCGACACCAGTTGCACCTCGGTGCCGACCCGCGCGCCTAATTGTTTCTGCACCTTGCCCATGATCGAGGACACCACCGGGCAGACCGTGGTGCAACTGGTGTAGATGAAGCCCATGACCACGATCTTGTTGCTCACCAGGTCCTTTTCCAGACTGACGACCTTGCCGTCCTGGTCCAGCAGGGCCACGTCGGCAAACCTGATCCGGGCGGTCTCCGGGCTGGCGGTGCTGGCCGCCATGTCGTGCCCGGTGTGCTCGTCCGCCGAGTGAGCCAGCGCCAGGCTGATACCGAAGGTCAACAGGCAGAACGTCAGCAGTGCGCGATGCGCGAATCGGTTCATGTCAGTTTCCTCTTAGTGGGTATCGCCGGGTTCGGCCCGAACACCCGGCGCGACGCCAGACAAGGGCTGGCCCGAGGCTTTGTCCGTCAAACGAAATTGCACGTCGGCAAGGGCCACCGAAACCTCGTCACGCTCCAGCGTCTGCTCGCTCCAGGTGTCGGGCAAAGCGACTTCGTCGAGTGCAGTCGGGGGCGCGGTCCGCCATACCCCGAACCCGATCAAGGCCATCCCGAGAATCACCGCACTGCCAGCGACTGTGATGGTCCTGTCCATGTCAAAACTCCCCTTCAGAATCTGCTAGCCGGCAATCTCGATGCCGAGCATCGATGTCACCAACAACAGCAAATTGATCAGGAACGAAGGGGGGGATATGCCGATCATGGACTCGGGCCTCGCTACGGGTTATCGGGGGAACACTTCTCGACAAATCGACCGGAGCAATCCGCATGCCACAAAAAAATACGTTGTTAATCAGCTTGTTATAATCACGACTTGATCGGTCGGGGGATATTCCCCACCCAATCCCCCCACTTTTTCGTCGGGGCCACCATTCCCCACTATTGGGGAAAATTCCCCCGGGGTTTCGATCACAGCGGCGCATCCGCGGACAACCCCTGTAAACGCCGATAGTGGTTCAGCACGTTAGGCACGTAACGTTGGGTTTCGGCGAACGGCGGGACTACATTGCCCCGGCTGAGCACCGCTTGCGGGCCGGCGTTGTAGGCGGCCACGGCGAGGCGGATATCGTTGTCGAACATCGTCATCAGGCGCTTGAGATAGCGGGCGCCGCCCTGGATGTTGGCTTTGGGGTCGTAGGCATTGGTCACACCCATTTCGCGGGCGGTGGCGGGCATCAACTGCATCAGCCCGCGAGCGCCTTTGGGTGAAGTGGCGCGGGCGTTGTAGCGCGATTCGGTCTTGATCACTGCATGCAGCAGCGCCGCCGGTAGTTCGTTGGCCCTGGCTGCCGCCGAAACCAGCTCGGCGTAGGGTTGCGCGGCGATCATCTGCGGTTGCTGATCGAGGCTGACCACCGCTGCATCAGGCTCACGAATCACCCGTTCATAGTGGCGTCCGGGGCGGTGGACATTGGACAGGACATAGTTGCCCTTCGCGTCCACGGAAACGAATACATCGGCCTGTGCGGCGCCAGCGAGCGCGAGTAATCCGAGCAATCCTGCGTTGATGGCTTTCATTGGTACGCCTCCCCTGCCCGGCCCCGAAAAATGGGGGTATTGCCCCAATGGCCGGTAGTAAAACAGCCATACGCAAGCACTGTGCCGTAAGTGAAAAGGCCCGTAGCACAGGGGGTGCAAAAAGATGTCCAGTCATGAGCATGGCAATTGCATGCGCTTGTATAGCGACTCTGCTGTCGACTGAGGGAGATCATCATGAATCAGCGACTGTGTTATGCCCGGCGAACCCAAAGCGGGTTCACCTTGCTCGAACTGTTGGTGGTGCTGGTGGTACTGGGGTTGTTGGCCGGCATCGTGGCGCCGAAGTATTTCGCCCAACTGGGCCGTTCCGAAGTGAAAGTGGCCAAGGCGCAGATAGAAGGCTTGAGCAAAGCCCTGGACCTTTACCGCCTGGAGGTCGGCCATTACCCATCGACCGAACAAGGCTTGCAGGCGCTGGTCACCGCCCCCGCCGACGAACCGCGCTGGACCGGCCCGTACCTGCAGAAAAAACTCCCGCAAGACCCCTGGGGCCGCAACTACGCCTATCGCTATCCCGGTGAAAACAGCGAGTACGACCTGTTGTCCATGGGCAAGGACGGGCAGCCCGGTGGCGAAGGCGAGAACGCCGAAGTCACCAACTGGAACTGACAGGAATGGCGACCATGCGCTTTCATCTCAAGGCCGTCGGCAAGGCCGGTGTCGTCTCGATGACCGTCGAGGCGCCGGGGCACAGCGAGGCCAGGCGCATCGCCGAAGACCAGGGCCTGCGGGTGGTCAGCCTGCACGCCGAGCGAAATTGGCGCGCGTTGCGCCTGCACAAGCGCGAGACGTTCAACCTGGTGTTGTTCAGCCAGGAACTGACCACTCTGCTCAATGCCGGTCTGCCGTTGATCGATGCGCTGGAAAGCCTGGCGGAAAAGGAAACCGCGCCACAGGCCCGCAAAACCTTGAGTGAACTGGTGCGCCTGCTTTACGAAGGCAAATCGTTTTCCCAGGCCCTGAGCCAGCTGTCGGCGGTTTTCCCGCCGCTGTACGTGGCGCTGGTGCAGTCCAGCGAGAAGACCGGCGCCGTGGGCGACGCCCTGGGCCGCTATGTCAGCTATCGCCAGCGCATGGACGAGGTGCGCCAGAAGATCATCAGCGCTTCGATCTACCCCTTGTTGTTGCTGGTGGTGGGCGGTGGCGTGGTGTTGTTTCTGATGGGGTATGTCGTACCGCGCTTCAGCCTGGTGTTTGAAGGGCTGGGGTCGAACCTGCCATGGATGTCGCAGATCCTGATGAGCAGCGGCATGTTCCTGCACGCCCACCAGGGCGAATTCTTCGGGGGCTTGCTGGCCATCATCGTCGCCCTCACCCTGCTCCAGCGCCAACCGGCGTTTCGTCGGGGGCTGGACCGCCTGATCGAAAAACTCCCCGCGGTGCACCAGCGCATCTTCATGTATGAACTGGCGCGCTTCTACCGTTCGCTGGGGATTCTGCTGCAAGGCGGCATTCCCCTGGTCACCGCCATGGGCATGGTCCGTGGCTTGCTCACCGTCGCCTCCCGCACGCGCCTGGACCAGGCCTGCGAGCGGGTGCGCGAGGGGCAATCACTGTCTGCCGCGCTGGAACTCAATCACCTGGTAACCCCCGTGTCCCTGCGCCTGCTGCGCGCCGGCGAACAGTCCGGCAACCTCGGGCAGATGATGGAACGCAGCGCCGACTTCTACGACGAAGAAATCAGCCGCTGGATCGAATGGTTCGTGCGGCTGTTCGAACCCTTGCTCATGACCTTCATCGGCCTGTTGATCGGGGTGATCGTGATCCTGATGTACATCCCGATTTTCGAACTGGCCTCGAGCATTCACTGACCCTTTGGTACCGGCCTGGCTGAACGCTGCATTCTTTTTCATTGTTCCCGCCGAATAAATCGGTGCGTTGAACTGTTCATTGAGTTCCCACGGGAAAAAAGAGCAGCACATTGCAAATGTTCATCAACGTTCCAATCTGATTTAAAAGACGGAGAACGACATGCTCATCAATAAGCTTTTACTGGCAGTGGCTATTGGCGCGGTTCTGTCGGCGTCTACCGTATTGATTCCGGACAGCCTGTCCGGAGTTTCCAGTGCTCAGGCCAAGGATGGGGGTAGTGGCGGTGGTGGCGGCGGCAGCGGTGGTGGCGGAAGTGGTGGGGGCGGCGGCAGTGGAGGCGGTGGTGGCAGCGGTGGTGGTGGCGGTGGCAGTGGAGGCGGTGGCAGTCACGGAGGAAGCGGCAGTGGTGGCAACAGCGGCAGCGGCCATAGTGGCGACCACGGCAGCAACAGTGGCCATGGCAGTGCCAACAGTGGTTCGAGCCACTCAGGATCGGTTTCGTCCTCAGGACGCAGCGGCACCCATGATGAGCCTGGGGATGACCATGGCGTTCACCGGTCCGGAGAAGTCGGCGACGATCACGGCGTTCATGCCAATGGCGAGCCCGGTGATGACCATGGTGTCCATGCCAACGGCGAACCCGGCGATGACCGTGGTGTCCATGCCGAGCCCGGTGATGACAAAAGGAGCTGATTCCCACTGATTCCCATACAACACAAAACCCTGTGGGAGCGGGCTTGCTCGCGAAAGCGGTGTGTCATCAAACATTGAGTTGACTGACCCACCGCTTTCGCGAGCAAGCCCGCTCCCACAATAGATTGTGTGAACCCTCTTCTTACAACCCACCCTCAGACTGATCCAGTTCTTCGCGCAAGAACTCAACCAGCGCCTGCACCGGCCGCGAACTCTGCCGGTGTTGCGGATAGACCGCCGACAACGTCAGCGGCTCCGGCCGCAAATCCTCCAGCACCTCCACCAGCCGTCCATCCTTCAACGCAGAGCCGACGATGAACGTCGGCAAATACGTGATCCCCAGCCCGGCAATCGCCGCGTCCTTGAGCAATTCACCGTTGTTGACCCGCATCCGTCCGCTGACATTGACGCTCAATGGCTTGCCCTGCCCCGCAAAACGCCATTGCACCTGTCGACCATGGCCGTACGGCAGGCAGTCGTGACCGTGCAAATTCTCTGGCTTGAGCGGTGTGCCGCGTTCGGTCAGGTACGCCGGGCTTGCGCAGTACACCCGTTCAATGGAAGCAATCCGTCGGGCGATCAGTGTCGAGTCTTCCAGTGTGCCGATGCGCAACGCCAGGTCGTAGCCCTCACCGAGCAAATCCACGGGACGATCGCTCAAATCCATCTCTACCGTCACGTCGCGATAGCGCTGCAAAAACACCGGCAACAGGCAGCCCAGATGCGCCAGTGCGAACGACAGCGGTGCACTCACGCGAATGGTCCCCCGTGGCTCGGTGGTCTGGCCGGCGATGCCCTGCTCCACTTGTTCGACTTCGCTGAGCAGGCGCAAGGCTGACTCGTAATAGCTCTGCCCCAGCGGCGTGACATCCAGGCGCCGGGTCGAGCGATTGAGCAAGCGCACGCCCAGGCGCTCTTCGAGCTGTATCAAGCGGCGGCTGACAAACTGCTTGGACAGGCCCAGTTGATCGGCGGCGGCCGTGAAGCTGCCGGAATCCATCACCTGGCAAAAAATACGCATATCTTCGAAGGGGTTCATTGTCACATCCCGGTTGACAGTCAAACACTTTATAGCCGCTTTTTCCCTTCCGGGCACACCATTAATCTTCGTTCACCGCACTGAAATCACCTTCCCCGAAGGATCTGCGATCTGTTTGCCGCAAGCATTTAAATGGAGTTTCCCCATGTCCTTGCTCCTTGAGCATTTGCTTTCCCTGAGCGCACTGCTGTTGGTAGTCGACGCCCTGCTCTGGCACCTTGCGCCCTTCAAGCATCGCGTCAGCCGGGTCGGTGTGCGCCTGGCGCTGTTTGTGCTGTTCAGCGCGGCGCTCATCAACGCCGGCGTCAGCCCGTTGCAGGCGCCATTGTTTGCCGATGATCGCGTGGCGCAGCTGGGAGCCACGGCACTGGGAATTCTCTGGTGGCTGTACGCCGCGCGGGTGCTCACCGAAGTGATCGGTCTGGCCCTGATGCGGCGCATCGGCCACAGCGGCCGGCTGTTGCAGGATGTCATCGGCGCACTGGTATTCCTGATAGCCGTGGTGGCCGCCGCCGGCTACGTACTGGAGCTGCCGGTGAAAGGTTTGCTGGCGACCTCCGGCGTCGTCGCCATCGTGGTGGGCCTGGCATTGCAAAGCACCTTGAGCGACGTGTTCTCCGGCATCGTGCTCAACACCACCAAGCCGTACCAGGTCGATGACCGGGTTTCCATCGACGGTATTGAAGGCAAGGTGCTCGACATCGACTGGCGCGCCACCCACCTGCTGACCAGCGCCGGCAGCACGGCGGTGGTGCCGAACTCGGTGGCGGCCAAGGCAAAGATCGTCAACCTCAGCCGCCCTTTCAATATGCACGGCGTGTCGATCAGCATTCAGGTGCCCAACCACATCCGCCCGCGCCGGGTACTCGATGCCCTGGACCGCACCCTGCAAGGCAGCAGCAGCCTGCTGCTCGATCCGGCGCCGAAAGCCGTGCTCAAGGAGGCCGGCGAAACCATGTCCGAATACGTGGCCAGCGGCTTCATCGCCGAACTGGGCAAAAAAGGTGAAGTGCGCAATCAACTGTTCGACCTGGCCCATCGGCACCTCGAAGCGGCTGGTATTTCCCGGCAACCCGATGGTGTGATCGAGCCGTCGACCCGCGCTCGGGCCTTGCTCGATGAAGTGAAGATCTTCCGTTCCCTGAGCGCCGAGGAACGGGATCGCCTGGCCCAGAACATGGTGGCGCAGCAATACGCGGCCGGTGAGGTGGTGCTGGATCTGGATGAAGTACCGGACAGCCTGTTCGTCATCGCCACCGGCGTGGTCAGCGCCACCGTCCCCGACGGCAGCACGCAGATCGAAGCCGGGCGCATGGGGCCGAGTGAAGTCATGGGCGAACAGAGCATCCTCGCCGACACCCCGTCCCAGGCACGGTTCACCGCCATGACTTCAAGCATCATCTACCGCCTCGACAAATCCCTGACCCGCAGCTGCATGGAGCAACGACGGGAAGTCGACCGGGCATTGAACAAGCTGCAGGCGGTACGCCAGCAGAACAGCCGGATGGCGTTGATGGCCAAGCCGGTGGCGGTCAGGAAAGGTGGGTTTTTGGGGTGGTTGCAGAACCGCTGATCAACAGATCACACAAAACCTTGTGGGAGCGGGCTTGCTCGCGAAAGCGGTGTGTCAGGCAACATTGCTGTGACTGATGCTCCGTCTTCGCGAGCAAGCCCGCTCCCACAGGTTATGGGTCCGACTGACAGGGCTTACTTGGCCGTGAACTTCATGTAGCTGTTGATCAGATTGCGATAGTTCGGCAGGCGTTCCGACAGCAAATTGGCCAGGCCTTCCATGTCGTTGCGCCAGTCGCCTTGCAGCTCGCAGGCCACGGAGAACCAGTTCAGCAGGTGCGCACCGGCAGCCGACATGCGTGCCCAGGCCGCTTGTTGCACGGTGGTATTGAAGGTGCCGGAAGCGTCGGTCACCACAAACACCTCAAAGCCCTCGGCAATGGCCGACAGGGTCGGGAACGCCACGCACACGTCGGTCACCACACCGGCGATGATCAGTTGCTTGCGACCGGTGGCCTTGATCGCCTTGACGAAGTCTTCGTTGTCCCAGGCGTTGATCTGGCCCGGGCGTGCAATGAACGGCGCGTCCGGGAACTGCGCCTTGAGCTCCGGCACGATCGGACCGTTCGGACCGCTGTCGAAACTGGTGGTGAGGATGGTCGGCAGTTTGAAGAACTTGGCGATGTCGCCCAGCGCCAGCACGTTGTTCTTGAACTCGTTGGGCGAGAAATCCTGTACCAGCGAGATCAGGCCGGTCTGGTGGTCGACCAGCAATACCACGGCATCGTCTTTGTTCAGGCGTTTGTACGGAACGTTGCTCATTGGAAACTCCTTGATGGATGGTTGTCGCAGTCAGCGCCGACCTGTTGGGCCGGCGCTTTTTTTGAATTCGTCAGAAGGCAAAACACGAGCAGCCAAAGGCGCCCCAGAAGCCGGCGAAATCGCTGACCGGCGCGTTCGACAGGCGCGCCCGCTCATGACTGTGGGAATGCACCGCGCACGGCCCGCTGCAATGGTGAACCTGGGCCTGCATCGGCGACGTCGGGCGCCAGTGGCCGGGCACCTTCACCACCGGCGACCAGTCCGGCAGTACCGGTACGCTGGCCGGCCCGAGCTTCTCGAAATCACCGGTGCCGTACACGACCTTGCCGCCGACCACGGTCAACACCGACTCGATCCACTTGATCGCCTCTTCATCGACGCTGAAAAAATCCGCGCTGAGGGCGGCGACGTCGGCCAGTTGCCCGACCTTGATCTGGCCTTTCTTGCCCTGTTCAGATGAGAACCAGGCGCTGCCGTGGGTGAACAGTTCCAGCGCCGTCAGGCGTGAAAGGCCTTCGGCGTGCAACTCCATGCCGCCGACGGTGCGGCCGCTGACCATCCAGTACAGCGAGGTCCACGGGTTGTAGCTCGACACCCGCGTCGCGTCGGTACCGGCACCGACCGGCACGCCCTCGGCCAGTATGCGTTTGATCGGCGGCGTGGCTTCGGCCGCTTTCGCGCCGTAACGCTCGACGAAATACTCACCCTGGAACGCCATGCGATCCTGAATCGCAATGCCGCCCCCCAGCGCCCTCACCCGCTCGATGTTCTGCGGGGTGATGGTTTCGGCGTGGTCGAAGAACCACGGCAAGCCGTTGAACGGAATGTCGCGGTTGACCTTCTCGAACACGTCGAGCATGCGGCTGATGGATTCGTTGTAGGTGGCGTGCAAACGGAACGGCCAGCGTTGCTCGACGAGGTGGCGCACCACTGGCTCCAGTTCGGTTTCCATGGTTTGCGGCAGGTCCGGGCGCGGCTCAAGGAAGTCTTCGAAGTCCGCCGCCGAGAACACCAGCATTTCCCCGGCGCCGTTGTGCCGCAGGAAATCGTCGCCCTGGTGCAGCTTCACGCTGCCGGTCCAGTTCTTGAAGTCGGTCAACTCTTCCTTGGGCTTCTGGGTGAACAGGTTGTAGGCGATGCGCACGGTCAGTTGCTCGTCCTTCGCCAACTGTTCGATCACCTGGTAATCGTCCGGGTAATTCTGGAAACCGCCGCCGGCATCAATGGCACTGGTCAGGCCCAGGCGATTGAGTTCGCGCATGAACTGACGGGTCGAGTTGACCTGATACTCCAGCGGCAGCTTCGGCCCCTTGGCCAGGGTCGAGTACAGAATCATCGCGTTGGGCCGCGCCACCAGCATGCCGGTCGGCTCGCCATTGGCGTCACGCACGATCTCGCCACCCGGCGGGTTCGGCGTGTCGCGGGTGTAGCCGGCGACACGCAACGCGGCGCGGTTGAGCAAGGCGCGGTCGTACAGGTGCAGCACGAATACCGGCGTGTCCGGTGCCGCCTGGTTGAGCTCCGCCAGGGTCGGCATGCGCTTTTCGGCGAACTGGAATTCGTTCCAGCCACCGACCACCCGCACCCACTGCGGCGTCGGCGTGCGGTCGGCCTGATCCTTGAGCATGCGCAAGGCATCGGCCAGTGACGGCACACCTTCCCAACGCAGTTCCAGGTTGTAGTTCAAGCCACCCCGGATCAGGTGCAAGTGCGAGTCGTTGAGCCCGGGGATCACACAACGGCCCTTGAGGTCGATCACCTGGGTGTTCGAGCCACGCAGGGCCATGGCTTGGGCATCGCTGCCGACCGCGACAAAACGCCCGTCGCTGATCGCCACAGCGCTGGCGAGCGGTTTTTCGCGGTCAACGGTATGGAATTGACCATTGAACAGAATCAGATCGGCGTTCATCACGGTTCCTCGTGCAAAGTAGCGGGAGACAGCCAGGGCGCGAACAGACGCGTCGCCATGGGCATGAAGAGGTAAACCACCGACAGTACGATGGTCAGGGTGATCAGGAACGTGGCAACCACGTAGTTGGAGAGAAATGCATTGAGCTGAAGTAGCGGCCCCCAGAGCAGCGGCACCAGCAAGGTGTGCGGCAGGATCACCAGCAACGTCACCACTGCCTGCTTCCAGCGCGGCGGTGGCGTACCGGCCTCGGCCTGGGGCGAGAACCAGAACTCGTTGACTGGATTGACCTCGGTCTGGTCGCCATCGGCCAGCATTGGCGCGGCTTCGTTGACCAGCTCCTGGCGCTGCGGTGAGTCGAGCCAGCGTTGCATCGCCTCGGTCGAGCAAAAGCGCAGCACACTGGTGCAGGTGTCGAGGCCGGCGTGCTTGCCGCGCACCACATCCACACCCAGGTGCCCCACGTTCTGCGCGGCCACCTTGACGATGTTGCGCAGCCAGGCTTCATAAGGCGCTTCAAAACCGGCCTTGACCCGGTGCTTGACGATCAGGGTCACCACCTCATCAGGCCCGGGACTGGCCGGCTCACGGTGATTGGATTCAGACATAACGCAAGGCTCCGGCAAAACGGACATTGAGCGCCAGCCGTCCCGGCCCGGCGATGAAAATGCTGGTGAACACGATCAGCAACAGCCAGCCGAACTGGCCTTCGAAGAGGGTCCACTGCGGGTGCACGACCAACATCGACACCCACAGCAAAAACAGAATAGGCAAACACGCCAGACGCGCCAGCAACCCGGCGACGATCAGCAGCGGGCACACCACCTCGGCGAAAATCGCCAGCATCAGCGTAAGGTTCGCGCCCAGATGGAAAGGGTCTTCGATGTTTTGCAGCTCGGCACTGTAGTGCAGCAGCTTGGGCAAACCGTGTACCCACAACAGCAACAACCCGCCGCTGACCCGCAGGAACAGCAGCCCCCAGTCTTGCGCCCGATCATCGCGTCGCGAAGCGTCCATGGCCCACCCGCACAAATGAAAAACCACCGGCGTCGATGCGCCGGGACTGGATTTGATAGTGCCGGGACGGGGGGAGGAAAAATTGAATGTACGTGCTCTGTTTTGCGGGCACGCCTGGACCTTCAAATCACACAATTCCTTGTGGGAGCGGGCTTGCTCGCGAAAGCGGTGAGTCAGTCAACATCAATGCCGACTGTCATGACGCCTTCGCGAGCAAGCCCGCTCCCACAGGGTTACTCGTTGCTGGCTGCTACTCGGTTAGCCTTGCGGGTCGAGATTATCCAGCGCCCGATTCACCGCCAGCTCACCGAGCATGATGATCTGCGCAATGCCCAGCAGTGAATGGCGATGAGGGCTTTGCTAAACGATTAGGGTGGCGGCTGTACGCGGGTTAGCAGACCAGGGACCAAGGAACCCGGCGCACCGAAGTGCCCCACGCACAGCCACCAAATTGCAGATCGGACCGATCTGAAGGTGACACTGGCGAGCCTTGAAATTTACCGAGCTGCTAAAGCCGATCGCTGCATGGGCAGCGACGCAAGGCGGTGTAGCCTGTGGGTAGTGGGCTGGCGTCTTGTTTTAAACGGCGGGGTGCGAAGGACACTTAAGTTATCGGAGGCAGAGAAGTGTCGATACAGCGGGGTTGATCACCTGCCGTGAGCGCGCTTATTGTGTTGCGTTAAAGCTTGCATGCCCCTGAAACTTGCGGAACATGGTTCGCATGTGTACGGATGTTTTTCGGTGTGGATCTTGCTGTGAGAAATCAAATTAGTCGTATTAAAAAAACCTGCGCCGCAAACGTCACATGTGTGCGACTTCACTGTGGCGTGAGTCCGCATGTGACCTCTCAAATTACTGGATGTACGAAAACTCAAGCCGCACATCTTACATGGGAACGGTCTGTCCCTGGTGTGGGTCCGTTTATGAACCGTAAAATTGCTAGATTGACTAAAACTCATATCGCAGACTTTACATTTGTATGGTTTTTCCCCTGTATGAATTCGCACGTGCGCCTTCAAATGCACGGTTTGATTAAAACCTTTGCCGCAATATGAACAACTAAACAAACTGTCTATGGCACGCACCTGCACCGCGCCGTCTCCAGAAGACACGCCTGAGGTTGAGGGCGAAGGCCCATAGGTCACCACAATAGCGTCGGTTGTAGTCGGCTCCTCTCCGGAACGCAGGACTACAACGGGCAATGTTTGCATCGATACAGAAGGCTCTAAGCCTCCAGAAAGCTCCTCAACAAGCTTCCTCACCTGAGAGTTATCGCCTGCGGGGTTGCTCTCTAGCGTTTGCATGAATGCCTCAATTGAATCAACCACCCCAGCATTCGCCTGCCCACCTTCATTCAAAGGCATGTTTGCAGAAAGCCCCTCGACCAACTCAAACGCACCTTGATCACCCATCGCGACGTCTTGCTCCAATGACTGCAGAAATGCAACTAGTTCGCGCGGTTCAATGGGTTGCTCATCCTCCCCCACCCGCCCATCCCGATCGATATACCGCACCGGTGAATTACCCACAAAACAGTAAAGATTCAACCCATCCACTTCCCCCGCCGGGTCCGGATTGATCCAGCGTTGCTGCCACGGCGCGTAATACCGATAACCGTAGTAATACAACCCGGTCGCGTCGCGTTCCTTGCCTGAATAACCGCGGGTCTTGTACGACGCCTTGGCCCCGTGGTGCGCGATCCACCAGGCCCGGCCGCCGAATGGCAGGTAGCCTTCTTCGCTCAACACCTCGCCTTGTTCGTCGAGCTCCAGCAGGCTGGAGCCGAGGTGGTCCGTGAGGCTGTAACTCAGGTGATCGTTGTCGACCCCGCTGGGTGGCGCGCCCACCCAATGCAGCAGCCGCACCGCGTTGCGCCCGGCCTCGGCCTCCAGCACGTGCCGTTCCTCGCCATTGGCGGCACGGTGGAGTTCCAGCCCCGGCAGGTAACGCACTTCGCTGAGCACGCTACGCCCGGACGCCTGTGCGCAACGCACCTTGCGCAGGCGCTTGCCACCGCCGCCGTAGCGATACAGTTCGAGGTCATCCGGGCCCTGCTCGCGCACCACCGGGGAGACCTGATTCAGCTGGTTACGCGCATCCCACTGCATGAGCTGGCCGCGCAGCAGGTGAGTCTGGTTGCCATTGCCATCAAACTCGCGGGTGAAGTCCGGCGGCGAATCGCCGTCGTGGTGAATCACGCTGCGGTTGCTGTCACTGGCCACGGCCCAGCGCCGGGTGAACGGCTGCGCGCCCAGGTGACTTAGCCGCACAACGTTGTCGCCGGCGTCGTACTCGTACTCTTCGCGGTAGTTGACCAGCGCGTTCGGGTCATTGGCGGCGTGGTAGACCTCGCGGCCGGTGGCGCTGATCAGGCGGTAACGGGTGTCGTAGGTGTAAGTGCTGACGGGATCGATGCGCTGGTTCTTGAAGTACGTGACGGCTTTGGAGCGGTCGTCGACCTGCAGCAGGTTACCCACCGCGTCGTAGGCGTAATGCAAATCCTGCCGCACGGGTTGGCCAGGGCGGCCGGCGCTCAAGCGCTGCAAACGCATGTCCTCGGGACGAAATTGAGCGCGGGTGATCACGCCGTTGCCCGCCCTCTCCTCCTCGACCAGACCGGCGGCGCTGTAACGGATCTCGCTGACCAGCGCGAATTCGCGGGCACCCACGGGCTGTAAAAAAGCCTCGCGCAATTGCCCGGCGCAGGTCCGACCGAAACGGCGACGGTTGAGCCTCGCATCGGTTTGCCAAATGACTTCACCGAGGGCGTCGTAGCGCCAGCGGCTGTCCAGCCCGGGACCAGCCTCCAGGCAGGCATCACGCGCCGCGATCTCGGCGGGCCAGTTGATCGGGTCCAGGGACTGGAGAAAATGGCTGGTCTCCAGCAACGGCAAACCGTGCACAGCGTAATCGGGCATGTGCCGGGTGCTGGCCGGGTCGTCGTGGCGGATCAACTGACCACACTGGTTGCGCGGGCTGCCACCCGGGTCGCCGTAGAGAAAGCGCTCGACGACCCGCGGCGTTCCACTCTCCAACTGCTCGGTAATGGCCAAGGGGCGCAGTTGCTCGTCGTAATGGTGTTGCTGAGTGCTGCGACTGTCCCACCGCTGCAGCACTTGACTGGCCTGACCGGGCAACGACAGTGCCCAGCCGGCATCGACACTGACATTCAACAACAGGCTGCCAGACAAGGCATGGACCGAGGTGCGATTCGGCCCTCGCCCTTCGTTGAAGAAACGCGGATCCTGGCGCTCGACTTCACGGCCCTGCAGATCGAACACCTGTCGTGTGATCTGCGCGTGCGCCGGTTGCTGCGCATCGCCGCGAGCATAAGCGACCGCACGCACGGCCAGGCCTCGCGGGTCAATGACCGTGAGGCTTGGGGTGTGGGTGTGCACGCCTGGGCTGTTCATGCCGCATGAATAACATGCAGTGCCGGGGGGCGGCTACTGACAGAAATGACAGTGGGTGAGGTGTGGCTGGTCAGGACGAGTCGGCTGTCAGACTCGTCCCCATCATTGGATGGGGTACAGCTGCGACAGATGGGTCGACTGTCAGGCCGCCTTCGCGAGCAAGCCCGCTCCCACAGAAGAGCAAAGGCAAAATGGCGTGCACCCACGCTCTTCACCACTCATCAGGCCGAGCGTTAGCTCGCCTGCAGCTCTTGATCTTGATCCACCCGCCCCCTCGGCAGGCTGAGTGGAGGCGTTCATCCGGGGGCAGGCGCGCAGCGCCGTTCGACGAAGTCGAACACATCGAGAGGAGGTCGAGCGAAGCCGACCGGAGGCGATGCCCCCGGATGAATGCCGGAGCGAAGGAACCCCGAGCCCAGGCGAGGGGCCGTACGTTCGGGGCGAGCGTTTTTTGCTTCCTTTTTTAGGCGCTTGTAAAAAAGGAAGTCGCCGTAAGGGCGAAACCGCCAGCCGCCGTTACCCAAGAAACGGATATGTACACGGTCAGGAAGAAACATCCAAAGCCAAAGACATGAACTGACCAATCCGCGACCGCAACCACCGCTCCGCCGGATCATTGTCATGCACCCCGCTCCAGGCCATCGACAACTGCGCCGCCTCAATCTCGAACGGCGGATCCTCGGCCCGCAACCCACACCCCTCCACCAACGCACACGCCGCATAATCCGGCACAGTGGCAATCATCTCGGTCCCGGCGAGCAACGCCCGCAACCCACTGAACTGCGGAACTCCCAGCACCACACGACGACTACGCCCGACCTTCGCCAGATCCAGATCGATATTGCCGCTCAAGTCCCCCGAGAACGACACCATCGCATGGGGCCGCTCGCAGTACTCATCCAGGGTCAACACCCCCGGCCGGGTGTCGCCACGCAGCACCTTGCAGGGAATATCGCGCAGCTTCTTGCGCTTGGCATTGGCCGGCAGATCCGTGGTGTAACTCACGCCTACCGAGATTTCCCCCGACGCCAGCAGCGTCGGCATCAACAGATAATTGGCCCGCCGCACGACCACGACAATGCCCGGCGCTTCCTCTTGCAACTGACGCAGCAACGGAGGAAACAAACCGAACTCGGCATCGTCCGACAGTCCGATGCGAAACACATCGCAGCTGGTCGCCGGATCGAACTCCTTGGCCCGGCTGACCGCGCCGGAAATGGTGTCCATCGCCGGTTGCAACTCCTTGAGAATCGCCAACGCGCGCGCCGTCGGCTCCATGCCGCGACCGTTGCGCAGCAGCAACGGGTCGTCGAACAGATCGCGCAAACGCCCCAGCGCGGCGCTCACCGCCGGTTGGCCCATGAACAGTTTTTCCGCGACGCGGGTCAGGTTCTTTTCGAACATCAGGGCCTCGAAAATCACCAGCAGGTTCATGTCGACGCGACGCAGATCGTTACGGTTCATAGGCACGGGTTCCTTGTGTGTGTTCGGCCAGGCGCGAGGATGAGAAGTGTGTCTGACTTTACCCAAGACTTCCCGCGGTGAGCGAGGAATTAACAACGATTAACTCGCAAGCCAGAGCCTTCGGGTCCAAGAATGAAGCCTACCGACACGGACATTCGCCATGGCTCACGTTCAGCAAAATGCCGCCCCCGCGCCATTCACGCCGGTGCCAAAGAAAAGCACCGGCGGCCTCAGCCCGCAACGCGAAAAACGGGTTAAACAACTGATCCTCGAACGCCTCGGTGACAGCCTTGAAGTCACTGAACTGGCACAGGCTTGCGCCCTCTCGCGCAGTCACTTCTCCCGCGCGTTCAAGTGCAGCACCGGCCTCTCGCCACAGGACTGGATTCGCCAGCAGCGCATTGCCCTGGCCAAGCAATTGATCCAGTACACCAACCTGAGCCTTACGCAGATCAGCCTCGAATGCGGCTTCTGCGATCAGGCACACTTCTGCCACATCTTCACCCGCAGCGAAGGCATCAATCCGTTTGCCTGGCGCTGTCAGGTGGTGCATGGCCTTAAAAGCAAAAGATCGCAGCCTTCGCCAGCGATCTTTTGATCTGGCTTTTTAACCTTTCAAGAACGCCAACAGATCCGCGTTGAGCTGATCCTTATGGGTGTCCGTCAAACCGTGAGGGGCGCCCGGGTAAATCTTCAGGGTCGAGCCCTTCACCAGCCTGGCGGAGGAGACGCCCGCCGCTTCGTACGGCACGACCTGATCCGCGTCGCCATGCACCACCAGCGTCGGCACGTCGAACTTCTTCAAGTCTTCGGTGAAGTCGGTTTCCGAGAACGCCTTGATGCAGTCATAGGCGTTTTTGTGGCCGGCCATCATGCCCTGCATCCAGAACCAGTCGATCATGCCCTGGGACGGTTTCGCGTCAGGTTTGTTGAAGCCGAAGAACGGGCCGCTGGCGAGGTCGATGTACAGCTGCGAACGGTCGGCCAGCGAAGCCTGGCGGATGCCGTCGAACACTTCCAGCGGCAGGCCGCCGGGGTTGGCTTCGGTCTTGAGCATCAGCGGCGGCACCGCGGAAATCAGCCCGGCCTTGGCCACGCGCCCGGTGCCGTGGCGACCGATGTAACGCGCCACCTCGCCACCGCCGGTGGAGAAGCCGAACAGCACGGCGTTTTGCAGATCGAGCCGCTCGATCAACTGCGCCAGATCGTCGGCGTAATGGTCCATGTCATTGCCCGACCACGGCTGGCTGGAGCGCCCATGACCGCGACGGTCGTGGGCGATGACCCGGTAGCCCTTGGAGGCCAGGAAGATCATCTGCGACTCCCAGCTGTCGGCGTTCAGCGGCCAGCCGTGACTGAAGACAACCGGCTGACCGGTGCCCCAGTCCTTGTAGTAAATCTCGACGCCGTCGCGGGTAGTGAAGGTGCTCATGGGTGATGCCTCCTTAACGAGGGTTGGGGGTGAATCAAACCGGTATCAGGTTCATGCGATCGGCCAGGCGCGCCACTCGCTCGCCCAGGTGCGCGGCGGTGCAGCGATCCTCGGGCGGTGGGGCATCGTCGGGGGATTGCTCGACATTCGACTGGGCCATGGCGCCCAGCGAGCTGCCCAGGCGATTGAGTTGGCCGTTGAACGCGCCAGTGCTGGAGCGTGCCGGCAGCAGGTCGAGGCCGACCCAGATCATCGAGTGCTGCGCGGCGAACACCGCCATCTGCAGCAAGGTGTTGAGCTTGTCGCCGCACAGGCAGCCGGAATTGGTGAAGCCTGCCGCGAGTTTGTCGCGCCAGGGCTGGGTCAGGTAGAACGCCGCCGTGGCCTCCATGAACGCCTTGAAGGCCGCCGAGGCGCTGCCCATGTAGGTCGGCGCGCCAAAGATGATGGCATCGGCGCGGTGCAGCCGCGCCCAGTGCTCGTCCACTTCCTCGACCGGGATCAACTGGCAGGTGCTGCCCAGGTGCCGTTCCACGCCCGCGGCCACGGCTTCGGCCATGACCCGGGTGTGCCCGTAGCCACTGTGATAGACCACCACCACGTTGCTCATTGCTCTGTCCTTGCGATAGATGGGAATCCCTTTGTAGGAGCGAGCTTGCTCGCGATGGTGTGTCAGCCGCATTGGTGTCGACTGATACTCCATCGCGAGCAAGCTCGCTCCTACAGGAAGAGAGTTTTGGACGCAAACCGGACTCAGGACGAGTTAAACGTTGTTAATTTTCCTTGGTGCGCAAAAAGCCCCGGCAAGTCCTGTCCATCTGTCGCACCCAATGTTTTCGGGACCGACAGCCACTGGCCGATACGCTAGAGTCAATGCCTGCCCCTTCAGTCACCCGGGCGGCGCATTGCGCTCTGTAAAAAACCTGAGGAATATGCTCGAAAACCGCGTACTAGACGGATGCAGCAGGAGCGACTCGTTGACCTTTTCCCCCGAACAGGCTGTGCATTTCGGCCCCTACCGGGTCTACCCCGGACAACGCCTGGTGATGGAGGCCGACCAGCCCTTGCGCCTGGGGCGACGCGCCATGGACATCCTGTTGATCCTGCTGGAACACGCTGGCAACGTGGTCAGCAAGCAGCAACTGATCGCCCGGGTCTGGCCCAACAGCGTGGTCGAAGACATCAACCTGCGGGTGCACATGGCCGCGTTGCGCAAGGCGCTCGGCGACGGTCAGGCCGGCCAGCGCTACATCGTCACCGTGGCCCAGCGCGGGTACAGCTTCGTCGCACCGCATTCACTGGAGCAAGCCGAGCAACCGCCGGCGCCCGTGGCTTGCGCACCGAGCCGGCATAACCTGCCGGTGCGTCGCACACGCATGATCGGCCGGCAGACGCTGGTCGACAACCTGACGGAGCAACTGCCCCGCCAGCGCTTCATCACCCTGGTCGGCCCCGGCGGCATCGGCAAGACCACCGTGGCCTTGCGGGTCGCCGAACAAATGATCGGTCGCTACCGGGACGGCATTCGCCTGCTGGACCTGGCCCCGATCAACTGCCCACTGATGATCGACGGCCACCTGGCGACGTTGCTCGAACTGGCCCTGCACGACGACGCCCCCCTGAGCGGTCTTGCCGACTGTCTGCGCGACAGGCAAATGCTGTTGGTCATCGACAACTGCGAACACCTGGTCGACGCCATCGCCCAGCTCTGCGAAAACATTCTGCGCAGTGCGCCGCACGTGCATATTCTCGCCACCAGCCGCGAGAGCCTGCGGGCCGAAGGGGAATTCGTCCAGCGCCTGGAATCACTCGACTGCCCGCCGCCCATCGCCGTCCTCGACCGCGCCCAGGCCATGACCTTTTCCGCCTTGCAACTGTTTGTCGCGCGGGCCATGGCCAGCCATGACAGCTTTGAACTGACGGACGATGAACTGCCGCTGTTGATCGACATCTGCCACCGACTGGACGGCATTCCACTGGCCATCGAACTGGCGGCGGCGCAAGTGGGCAACTTCGGATTGCCCGGCTTGCTGGCGCAGTTGCAAAGCAGCTTCCGGGTGTTGACCCAGCCCTGCCAGACGCCGCTGGCACGCCATCAGACCCTGCGCGCGACGCTGGACTGGAGCTTCGAGCTGCTCAACGTCTGCGAAAAGACCTGCCTGCGCCGACTCAGTGTGTTTCGCGGCAGCTTCACCCTGGAGTCGGCAGCGGCGGTGATTGTCGGCGAACACATCGAACCCCGCGAAGTGTTCGCCTCGATCACGCAACTGGTCGCCAAGTCGCTGTTGAACGTGGAGGTGGGCGACGAGGATGTTTACTACCGCCTGCTCGATACCACCCGCAGCTATGCCCTGGAAAAACTTGCGCAAACCTGCGACCTGCCCGGCACGCGGGAGCGCCATGCCGAACGTTGCCTGGCGCTGATGCAACAGGCGCAGGACGACTGGGAGAAAACCTCGACCGCCCTGTGGCTCGAGCGCTATGGCCGGGCCCTGGAGGACATCCGCGCGGCCCTCGATTGGGGTTTGCACGCGCAAGGGCCGCAGGCACTGGCGATACGCCTGGCCGCGACGTCCACGCCCCTGTGGCAGGAGTTGTCACTGCTCAAGGAGCACGGCGGTTATGTGCGCAAGGCGCTGGCCCTGCTCGAGCAGTCTGCCGAACCTTGCCCGCGCTTGCAGATGACGCTCAAGCTGGCCTTGGGCAGTGCCTGTTACCACGCTCAAGGCGCCAGCACCGAAACCATTGGCGCTTTTGTCAGCGCCAGAGCCCTGGCCAGCCGACTCAACGATGTGGCCGGTCAGTTGCGGGCGATTTCCGGGCACCTGGCAGTCAATCTCAGCTGCGGCCAATACCAGATGGCCCTGGAACAGAGCCGGCAATTCGATCGACTGGGGCTGCATGACGACGCCCTGATGTCCCTGAGCATGCATCGATTGCGGGTGCTCGCCCTGCACTTCTGCGGCAACCAGCGACAGGCTGGGGAGCATGCCGAACAGGTGCTGCAACGCATGGCCCACAGCGGTCATCTCAACCGTTTCACCCATGGCTTTGGCGTGCAATACGACCAGAGCGTCGCGGCGCTGACCATTCACGCGCGCATCCTCTGGCTGCGAGGCCAACCGGAACAGGCCTGGCGCGCAGCCCGGCAGGCGCTGGACATCGCGCTGCAGATCAACCACGGCACGTCGATCTGCTACACCCTGGCGCTCGCCGGCTGCCTGATCGCCCACTACAACGGCGACACCCGCAGCGCCCGCGAACTCCTGCGCCTGCTGCTGCAACAGGCGCAGAAACACTCGGTCCTGCTGTTCTATGACTGGGCGCAACACTACGCGCGGGTGATCGGCGGCACCGATGTGCAGCCAATCGGCCGACAAAGCGTCGGTTTGATCAAGGACATCATGGTCACGCTGGATTCAACCTGTGTCGACGATGATCTGCTCGAACGTGCGCAAAGCGGCGTTTCGGACTGGAGCACCGCAGAGATTCTGCGGGCCAGGGCCACGACATTGCTGGCAACCGATTGCCCGCTCAAAACCGCGACGGCCGAAACCGTGCTGCTCAAGGCACTCAGCGTGGCCAGGACTCAGGGTGCGCTGGCCTGGGAATTGCGCAGCGCCACCTCGCTGGCGCAGTTGTGGCAGCGTCAGGGCGATCCCCGACGGGCGCATCAATTGCTGGCCCCGATCTACCAGCGCTACACCGAAGGTTTCGCCACGCCCGACTTGATGACCGTTCGCCGGCTACTCGACGAGTTGCAATGCCACCTGCCCGCCTGAAGGCCGGCGCGTTTGACTGACGTAACCGGCATAACGAATTTCGAGGGCGCGCAAATCACCACTGAGTTCGAGTTTTTCCAGGGCGTAGGTGCGGGTGGTGTTTAGGAAGCGGTAGCGGGTCACACCACCGCCCTGCTCCTGGGACAGCAGTGACTTGAGTGTGAGGTTGTCCAGCACCTCGATCAGCTCGGCGACCGGTAACGCGTCGCAGCTGATCACGCCTATCGCGGCGTCCTGGGTGAAGGCCATCTTGAACACCGCCAGCTGCTGCAACACGGTTTGCTCCACGGCAGTCAACCGTTCGTAGCTCCAGTCCAGTGCAGCCTTGAGCGTCTGATGTCGGGGCACGGCCGTGCGGCGACCCTGGGACAGCAACTGAAAACAGTTATCGAGTTGCGCTTGCAACCCCACCAGCGCCAGCGCATCGATTTGCGCCGCCGCCAATTCAATCGCCAGCGGCAGACCATCGAGGCGTCGGCAGATTTCCCGTACGGTCTTGAGGTCTTGTTCGCGCAGGGTGAACCCTTGCTGACGAGTTCGGGCACGGCTGACGAACAACTGCACCGCCGAATAGCCCATGACCTCGGCAACACTGCGCAGCGCTGACGCCGGCGGCACCGCCAGCGGTGGCAGACGCAATACGGTTTCGCCCGCCGCCTTGAGCGGCTCGCGGCTGGTGGCGAGGATCGACAGTCGCGGCAGCGCCGCCAGCAGCGTTTCGATCAACGTCTGGCAGCGTTCGAGCAGGTGCTCGCAGTTGTCCAGAACCAACAAGGCATGCCGTTGTGCCAGCGCCTCCAGCGTGGTGCCGACCTCCAGCCCAAGGGTTCGTGTGAGGTGATCGGTCACTTGCGCCGGGTCATCGATCGCCGCCAGGTCAACCAGCCACACGCCGTGCCGATAGTGCTGCAGCAACAGTTCGGCCACGCGCAGCGCCACAGTGGTCTTGCCGATCCCGCAAGGTCCGACCAGAGTCATGAATCGGCGCACCGGCAACTGCCGCACCAGGCTGCCGACAATCGCATCGCGCCCGGTGATCGGCGTGAGCCGCGCCGGCAAGTTGTGCAGGGGCTTTTTCAAGGTCTCGCTCGGGAACGCTACGGGCTGCGGCGAATGCTGTACCGGGGCGACAAAACTGTAGCCGCGCTGGGGAATGTTGACGATGTAGCACTGGCCGTTCTGGCCGTCGCCCAGGGCTCGACGCAGGGCGGCAATGTGTACCCGCAGGTTGATCTCTTCGACCACGGAGCGCGGCCAGACCTGAGCAATCAACTCCTCCTTGCTGACCACCGAGCCGGCGTGCTCGACCAGCACCTGCAACACGTCAAGGGCGCGGCCGCCCAGGCGCAGCGGTCGATCGCCTTGTAGCACCAGGCGCTGACTGAGGTGGAAAGCGTAGGGTCCGAATTGCAGCACCGCTTCGCTGTTTATATCTCTGAGGCTGTTCATGCGCTGTCACCCGCTGGAAGCCTGGCTCGGTACGTGAGTCCATCCCAGGCTCCGCACCTTCCTTGCAATGCGTTCAGCGATATCTTGGCAGGCCTCGGTGACGGTACAACTGCCACGGGGGGAGCGTCACGGCCATTGCGGTGCGCACGACGGACATGCGCGCTAGCTGAACTGCTCGCGGTACTGGGTCGGGGTCAGGCCGAGTTTTTCACTGAACAGAAAACGCATGTGCCGCACACTGCCGAAGCCACTCTTGAACGCCACGGTCTTGAGCGGCAACTCAGTGGTTTCCAGCAGGTTCCTGGCGCAATCGATACGCGCGCTTTGCAAAAACTCCATCGGCGTCATGCTCACTTCCCGGGCGAACACCCTGGCGAAATGACGCGGGCTCATGTTGGCCAGACCGGCCATGCGCTCGATGCTGTAGGTTTCATCGAGATGTTCAAGCACATGGTTCTGCACCCGGGTAATCGCCGTTTCGTGAGGAGCCACCGCCGCCATCAACGGGCTGAACTGCGCCTGCCCGCCCTGGCGTTTCATCACCACCAGCAACACCTTGGCCACGTCCTGGGCGACCTTTTTGCCATGGTCCTGGGCCACCACCGACAAGGCCAGGTCGATCCCGGCGGTGACGCCACCGGACGTGATCAGGTTGCGGTCCTGGACGAAGATCTGATCGGTCTCGACGGTCGCCTTCGGAAAGCCCTTGATCAGCCGCTCGGTGTAGTGCCAGTGGGTGGTGACGCGATAGCCGTCGAGCAAACCGGCATGGCCCAACACGAACGCCCCGGTGCAGATCGAGCCATAAGCGGCGGACCGGCTGACGTTGTGCCGGAGCCAGTCGAGCAATGGCGGATGCCTTTCGTTGTAGGCACCGGGACCACCGGGTATCAATAGCAAGTCAAAACCTTCGCAGGCCTGGTCGATGTGCCGGTCAGCGTGCACGCTCACCCCGTTGGACGCCCGCAGTGCGCCGGGCTCGGTACCGATGGTCGACAGCACATAGTGATCGTCGGGTTTCAAATAACGATTGGCGATGGAAAACACCTCCATGGGCCCGGCCATATCGAGCAGGAGAAAGTCGGGAAACAGCACCATTGCCACGGTTTTCATGGGTTGGAATTCACTGGGATCAATAGGGTCGGCACACCAATCCTTGTGGGAGCGGGCTTGCTCGCGAAGGCGTCGTGTCATTCACAAATATGTAGCCTGACACGACGCCTTCGCGAGCAAGCCCGCTCCCACAGGATTCTTGCTGTGCATTATGGCCATGTACGACGCAAAGGTCGGAAAAGAATAGCTGATTCGCACCCGCAAACTGTCAACCTGATAGAGACAGTATTTCAATTTCCACCTACTTATTGCACCAACCAGTAACCATTAACCTTCTCCTCACTCGGACGAATTCACGTCCCCACAGGAGATTTCATCATGCTGACTCTTCGCAAAGCCTCGGATCGTGGCCTGGCCAATCACGGCTGGTTGAAGTCCTTCCATACCTTTTCCTTCGCCAACTATCGCAATCCGAAAGAGCAGGGCTTTTCCGACCTGTTGGTGATCAACGACGACCGCGTCGCCGCCGGCAAAGGCTTTGGCCAGCACCCGCACCGCGACATGGAGATTTTCTCCTATGTGCTTGAAGGTGCCCTGGAACACAAGGACACCCTGGGCACCGGTTCGGTGATCCGCCCCGGCGACGTGCAACTGATGAGCGCAGGCAGCGGCGTGGCCCACAGTGAGTTCAACCACTCCGGCACCCGGCCGGTGCACTTCCTGCAGATCTGGATCGTGCCCGACGTCAGCGGCGCCAAACCGCGTTATCAGCAAGAGCATTTCAGCACCCAGAAAAAACGCGGGCGCCTGCAACTGATCATCTCGCCGGACGGCGCCAAGGGTTCGCTCAAGGTGCGTCAGGATGCACGGGTGTATGCCGGCCTGATCGACGGCAAGGAAAGCGCCACCCTGGAGCTCGCCGCCAACCGTTACGCCTATGTGCACGTGGCCCGGGGCAGCGTCGAACTCAACGGTGTGTTGTTGCAGGAAGGCGACGGTGTACGGGTTCGTGATGAACAGGCGCTGACCTTGAGCAACGGTGTGGATGCTGAGGTATTGGTCTTCGACCTGCGTCCACAGGAACTGCCGGAAATGCCATAACCCATCCTCTGTGGTAGATCCCTGTGGGAGCGAGCTTGCTCGCGATTGCGGAGTGCCAGACGACATCATTGTTGAATGACATGACGCTATCGCGAGCAAGCTCGCTCCCACAGGATTTGTGCCGCCTGGCATTACTCGCCGCTCCCGGCGAACCCCGCGACAATCGCATCGATCACCGCCTGGACCCTGGCTGGCTCTCAGGACTCCTGAGGTTTCGCGATCTCTACGCTCTATTCCCCCTGATAACGGGCCCGATAGCGCCCGGGACTTTCCCCGGTCCACTTCTTGAACGCCCGATGAAAAGCGCTGGGCTCCTGGAACCCCAGTTGCTCGGCGATATCGCTGATGCTCGCGTCGCTCTGACGCAGTTGCTCAAAGGCCACGCCACGGCGTACTTCGTCCTTGATCTCCTGATAGGAACAACCTTCACGCTCCAGTTTGCGGCGGAAGGTGCTGGGGCTCAGGTGCTGTTCCAGGGCAAAGGCCTGCAATGTCGGCCATTCACTGTAATGACTGCCGCGCAAGCGCTGGTGAACCAGGGATGCCAAACCGTGCTGGTTGCGGAAGCGGATCACCAGCCATTGCGGCGCGGTACGCAGGAACACTTTCAACGACGCCAGGTCCTGAACCACGGGCAGGCGCAAGTAGTGGCTGGCAAATTCGATTTCGGTGCGCTCGGCACCAAAGGTCAGGTTGGGGCCCCAAAGCAGGCGGTCGTCACCCAGCGACAGGCGCGAATGGCGGAAGTCCGCACGGTCAATGGGAATGCGCCGCCCGCCCAGCCAGCACAGCAGACTGATCATCAACACCAGGAAGGTTTCTTCACCAAACCGGCTGGCATCGTTGTCCGTCGAGCGGGTTTCCAGGCTGATCACGGCACGCTTGCCACGCACGGCCAGCGAGCCGCGAAAGTCGCGCAGGAACAAGCCGAAGTTGGCCAGGCACTGACGCATGGCCTTGTGCAGATCGGGTTCCTGAATCAAGGCCCGGCAAATCAGGGCGAAACTGCCCGGTGGCATGCCATGGGAGTCGAGCCCGAAAAACTCATCGTCGAGCTCGCGGATCTGGATCAGCCACAACGCCGCAAACGCGTTGGCCGGCACCCGCGCCGTGGGTTGGTGCATGACCGCCGGATCAATGCCCGCCTGTTCGAGCACGGCTGTCACGCGCTGCGGTTCATCCCTCAGCCCATGGATCATTGCCTGCACGAAATAGGCGGCAACCGAGTCCTTTTCCCGCATTGGTTCGCTTCTCTCTCATCACCCGAATGGCAAAAAACATCAGTGCCGTTGAACAGTTTTGGCATAGGACAACCGCCCTGCCGGCTCTAGACTCGCGGCAATAGTACGCCTTCGGCCGCCGTCGCGGCCAAGGTATCGCAGGGTTTGATCGAAGGATGGGAAGATGAATCTGCAAAACATCGGGGTGATCGGTGCGGGCACCATGGGCAACGGCATCGCACAAGTCTGTGCCATGGCCGGTTTCAACGTGACCTTGCTCGACATATCCGAAAGCGCGTTGCAAAAAGCCGTCGCAGCGGTCGGTAAAAACCTGGACCGGCAGATCGCCAAGCAAACCCTGACGGTGGAGCAGAAACAGGCCACCCTCGACAAAATCCACACCAGCACCGATTACAGCGTCCTGCGTGACGCGCAACTGGTCATCGAAGCGGCCACTGAAAACCTCGACCTGAAACTGCGTGTGCTGCAACAGATCGCCGCGCAGGTCAGCAACGAATGCGTCATTGCCTCCAACACCTCGTCGCTGTCGATCACCCAGCTCGCCGCCAGTGTCAGCCAGCCTGAACGCTTCATCGGCCTGCATTTCTTCAACCCGGTGCCGGTGATGGGCCTGATCGAAGTCATCCGCGGCCTGCAAACCAGTGACGCGACCCACCAACTGGCGCTGGACATGGCGACCACCCTCGGCAAAACCGCGATCACCGCCGGTAACCGTCCGGGTTTCGTGGTCAACCGGATCCTGGTGCCGATGATCAACGAAGCGATCCTGGTGTTCCAGGAAGGCCTGGCCAGCGCCGAAGACATCGATGCCGGCATGCGCCTGGGCTGCAATCAGCCTATCGGCCCGTTGGCCCTGGCGGACCTGATTGGCCTGGACACCTTGCTGTCGATCCTCGAAGCCTTCTATGACGGTTTCAACGACAGCAAATATCGCCCGGCGCCGTTGCTCAAGGAAATGGTCGCCGCCGGTTACCTGGGACGCAAAACGGGGCGCGGCTTCCATGCCTATGCCTGAGCGTTGCTCGCGCTTTGCCGAGTACCGGGACAAGGTCCTGGAGCTGTTTGCCTGCAAGGGGTTCGGCCAGGTCGGCATGCGCGAGCTCGCGACGTGCCTGGGGCTCTCCCCAGGCTCGCTGTATCACCATTACCCCAGCAAACAGCATCTGCTGCTCGACCTGATCGAGGAGTTCTACGAGGAGCTGCTGGCCACCCTGGGGCGTATCCAGCAAAAGGCCCCGGGCAAGCGCGACAAGCTCAACAGCCTGATCCGCGCTCATCTGAACCTGCATCGGGAGATGCCCTGGCATTTCCGCCTGGTGGAGCGCGACAGCGGCTGCCTGAACGAAGAACAACAGGCTCGGGTCCGGCAATTGCGCGAGCAATACGAACGCACGTTGCTGAGGATGCTGGGCGCGAAGTCGCGTTTCAGCGAGCAAGGCCTGCTGGCCGCTGGGCATGCCATTGGCGCCCTGCTCAACAGCGCTCCCTGCTGGCTGACGCCACATGTGCTGGACGAGCAGGAACGTGATGAGCTGCTCGAGAGCATGGTCAGCGGCGCCATCGAACGTGTGCTTGCGCCGCGCCGTGCACCGGAGGCGATAAGCCTCGCGCGTCCTATAGGAAAAATATCTAAAGAAACCCAGGCCCCGACGACGATTTAGCGCTTTGCTTGTCGGCTCGACACAATCGGAATTCGCCGACAAACCCGGCGTCCAAACCGATGTGTGTACTCGAGCACCTGGAGCCGACCATGAAAATCAATCCCTACCTTATCTTCAACGGCAACTGCAAAGCTGCCTTCACGTTTTACGCGCAGTGCCTGCAAGGCCAGAGCGAAGCCATGCTGACCTTCGGCGAAACGCCGGCCGCCGAGCATGTCCCCAAGGATCTGCACAACCTGATCATCCATACCCGCCTGATAGTGGGCGATCAGGCAATCATGGGGTCGGACACCACGCCGGATCGCCCCGTCCAGGGCATGAGTGGTTGCTCGATCTCACTCAATGTCGACAGCATTGCCGAGGCCGAACGGGTCTTCAATGCACTGGCGGACGGTGGCACTGTGCAAATGCCACTGGAGACCACGTTCTGGGCGGCACGCTTCGGCATGCTGGTCGACCGTTTTGGTGTGTCGTGGATGGTCAACTGCGAAAAGGATCAGTGAGAGGTCTTGGTCGATCGACAGTCTTCAAGGCACAAAAAAGCCCAACCTGAAAAGGTTGGGCGTTCTGGCAACTCCCGGCCTGTCTGCTACCGTCAACTAGCCACATGGATAGCAGCGAACCAAAGGAGCGAACCCACTATGCCGGCCCACGACCTGTCCTGGTCCACCCGTTTCAAATGCTTGCTACTGGCCGGTGGTCTGATCACCAGCCTGCTGACCCTCAATGGTTGCGCCACTGTCGATGCACAGACCACCGCCTATGTCGGCGTAGAACATCCGGCACCGACATCGCCGGACCAGGTAGTCGTGCTGCGCTCGGAGCCTCTGCGTCCACATGTGCGCCTGGGTGAAGTGCTGATCGACGCCAGCATCGACCCTGCCCCACCGATTACCGAAGTCGAACAGAAGCTGCGGGAAGAGTCCGCCAAACTCGGTGGCGACGCGGTGGTAGTGGTCTATGACCACATTCAGGCGGTGGGTGCCTACGCCAGCGGGCCGCTGTGGGCTCGCGACGTGACGACCATCGAGGGACGCAAACTCAAGGGCATCGTGATCAAGTACCAGTAGATATCTCCCCGGAAGACAGCGTCAACGGAGGTTGAATTTGAATGACGTGGTGATCGCCCTCATCGTTTTCGCTTGCCTGTCCGCCAGCGCACTGCTGGGCTCGTACGTGAGGGAGCGGTTACCGAGCCATCATCTGAGCGATGACTCCGTGGCGGTGGTGAAGCTGGCCACCGGCCTCATCGCAACGATGTCGGCACTGGTCCTCGGCCTGCTCGTTTCCTCAGCCAAGGGCACCTTCGATACGGCCAATGCCGAACTGGAGGGCGCGGCGGCGAAAGTGGTTCAATTCGACCGCTTGCTGGCCCGCTACGGCACCGACACCCAGGGCATCCGTACCGAGCTCAAGCACAACTACGCCGAAGTCACCCAGGTGCTCGCTTCCCGCGATCACCAGCAGATTGCGAAACTCGATAGCCCCGAAATGATCCGTCGCTCCGAAGGCCTGCAACGCAAGGTCGAATCACTGACGCCCGGCAACGATGATCAGCGCTCGCTCAAAGCCAAGGCATTGCAAGACATGGACACCGTGTTTGCCACCCGCTGGCTGACCCTGCTGCAGGCCAATCAATCGATTCCACCGGTGATGCTGGTGATCCTGGTGACGTGGCTGGGGATTATCTTCGGTTCGTTCGGCCTGTTTGCACCCTGCAACGGCACCATTGTCGTCGTATTGCTGATGTGTGCCCTGTCGACGGGGGCAACCATCTTGCTGGTAGAGGAGCTCAATCGTCCACTTGATGGTTTTATCTGTGTGTCGCTGGACCCCTTGGAGCACACGCTGGAGCGGTTGGGGCAGTAATTTCATTTCCTGCGGCCAAAAACAAAACCCCAACTGCTTTCGCAATTGGGGTTTCGGAATTTAATCTTGACGATGACCTACTCTCACATGGGGAAACCCCACACTACCATCGGCGATGCATCGTTTCACTGCTGAGTTCGGGATGGGATCAGGTGGTTCCAACGCTCTATGGTCGTCAAGAAATTCGGGTACTGAGTCGTGACCGGCTGGCCGCGCTTCAGCAAATTGGGTATGTGATAGCTTCGGTGTTTTGTGAGTATCTCGAACTTTCGGTTCGTTTCGTCTTCACACACCGCAATCTGATGCTCTTTCGAGTAGTCAAATTGCTTGGGTGTTATATGGTCAAGCCTCACGGGCAATTAGTATTGGTTAGCTCAACGCCTCACAGCGCTTACACACCCAACCTATCAACGTCGTAGTCTTCGACGGCCCTTCAGGGGACTCAAGGTCCCAGTGAGATCTCATCTTGAGGCAAGTTTCCCGCTTAGATGCTTTCAGCGGTTATCTTTTCCGAACATAGCTACCCGGCAATGCCACTGGCGTGACAACCGGAACACCAGAGGTTCGTCCACTCCGGTCCTCTCGTACTAGGAGCAGCCCCTCTCAAATCTCAAACGTCCACGGCAGATAGGGACCGAACTGTCTCACGACGTTCTAAACCCAGCTCGCGTACCACTTTAAATGGCGAACAGCCATACCCTTGGGACCGGCTTCAGCCCCAGGATGTGATGAGCCGACATCGAGGTGCCAAACACCGCCGTCGATATGAACTCTTGGGCGGTATCAGCCTGTTATCCCCGGAGTACCTTTTATCCGTTGAGCGATGGCCCTTCCATACAGAACCACCGGATCACTAAGACCTACTTTCGTACCTGCTCGACGTGTCTGTCTCGCAGTCAAGCGCGCTTTTGCCTTTATACTCTACGACCGATTTCCGACCGGTCTGAGCGCACCTTCGTACTCCTCCGTTACTCTTTAGGAGGAGACCGCCCCAGTCAAACTACCCACCATACACTGTCCTCGATCCGGATAACGGACCTGAGTTAGAACCTCAAAGTTGCCAGGGTGGTATTTCAAGGTTGGCTCCACGCGAACTGGCGTCCACGCTTCAAAGCCTCCCACCTATCCTACACAAGCAAATTCAAAGTCCAGTGCAAAGCTATAGTAAAGGTTCACGGGGTCTTTCCGTCTAGCCGCGGATACACTGCATCTTCACAGCGATTTCAATTTCACTGAGTCTCGGGTGGAGACAGCGCCGCCATCGTTACGCCATTCGTGCAGGTCGGAACTTACCCGACAAGGAATTTCGCTACCTTAGGACCGTTATAGTTACGGCCGCCGTTTACCGGGGCTTCGATCAAGAGCTTCGCGTTAGCTAACCCCATCAATTAACCTTCCGGCACCGGGCAGGCGTCACACCCTATACGTCCACTTTCGTGTTTGCAGAGTGCTGTGTTTTTAATAAACAGTCGCAGCGGCCTGGTATCTTCGACCGGCGTGGGCTTACGCAGTAAATGCTTCACCCTCACCGGCGCACCTTCTCCCGAAGTTACGGTGCCATTTTGCCTAGTTCCTTCACCCGAGTTCTCTCAAGCGCCTTGGTATTCTCTACCCAACCACCTGTGTCGGTTTGGGGTACGGTTCCTGGTTACCTGAAGCTTAGAAGCTTTTCTTGGAAGCATGGCATCAACCACTTCGTGTTCTAAAAGAACACTCGTCATCAGCTCTCGGCCTTAGAATCCCGGATTTACCTAAGATTCCAGCCTACCACCTTAAACTTGGACAACCAACGCCAAGCTGGCCTAGCCTTCTCCGTCCCTCCATCGCAATAACCAGAAGTACAGGAATATTAACCTGTTTTCCATCGACTACGCTTTTCAGCCTCGCCTTAGGGACCGACTAACCCTGCGTCGATTAACGTTGCGCAGGAAACCTTGGTCTTTCGGCGTGGGTGTTTTTCACACCCATTGTCGTTACTCATGTCAGCATTCGCACTTCTGATACCTCCAGCAAGCTTCTCAACTCACCTTCACAGGCTTACAGAACGCTCCTCTACCGCATCACCCGAAGGTGATACCCGTAGCTTCGGTGTATGGTTTGAGCCCCGTTACATCTTCCGCGCAGGCCGACTCGACTAGTGAGCTATTACGCTTTCTTTAAAGGGTGGCTGCTTCTAAGCCAACCTCCTAGCTGTCTAAGCCTTCCCACATCGTTTCCCACTTAACCATAACTTTGGGACCTTAGCTGACGGTCTGGGTTGTTTCCCTTTTCACGACGGACGTTAGCACCCGCCGTGTGTCTCCCATGCTCGGCACTTGTAGGTATTCGGAGTTTGCATCGGTTTGGTAAGTCGGGATGACCCCCTAGCCGAAACAGTGCTCTACCCCCTACAGTGATACATGAGGCGCTACCTAAATAGCTTTCGAGGAGAACCAGCTATCTCCGAGCTTGATTAGCCTTTCACTCCGATCCACAGGTCATCCGCTAACTTTTCAACGGTAGTCGGTTCGGTCCTCCAGTTAGTGTTACCCAACCTTCAACCTGCCCATGGATAGATCGCCCGGTTTCGGGTCTATTCCCAGCGACTAGACGCCCTATTAAGACTCGCTTTCGCTACGCCTCCCCTATTCGGTTAAGCTCGCCACTGAAAATAAGTCGCTGACCCATTATACAAAAGGTACGCAGTCACCCAACAAAGTGGGCTCCCACTGCTTGTACGCATACGGTTTCAGGATCTATTTCACTCCCCTCTCCGGGGTTCTTTTCGCCTTTCCCTCACGGTACTAGTTCACTATCGGTCAGTCAGTAGTATTTAGCCTTGGAGGATGGTCCCCCCATATTCAGACAAAGTTTCTCGTGCTCCGTCCTACTCGATTTCATGACCAAGAGATTTTCGCGTACAGGGCTATCACCCACTATGGCCGCACTTTCCAGAGCGTTCCGCTAATCTCAAAGCCACTTAAGGGCTGGTCCCCGTTCGCTCGCCACTACTAAGGGAATCTCGGTTGATTTCTTTTCCTCAGGGTACTTAGATGTTTCAGTTCCCCTGGTTCGCCTCTTGCACCTATGTATTCAGTACAAGATAACCATCTTATGATGGCTGGGTTCCCCCATTCAGACATCTCCGGATCAAAGTCTGTTTGCCGACTCCCCGAAGCTTTTCGCAGGCTACCACGTCTTTCATCGCCTCTGACTGCCAAGGCATCCACCGTATGCGCTTCTTCACTTGACCATATAACCCCAAGCAATCTGGTTATACTATGAAGACGACATTCGCCGAAAATTCGCGATTAAACTCACAAATTTTACCTTAGCCTGATCCGTTACCAGTGAAAGTAACGTTCAGTCTATCTTTCTATCACATACCCAAATTTTTAAAGAACGAACTAGTCAAAGACTAGAAATCAACATTCACCATCGCACCGATGGAATGCTCATTTCTAAGCTTTATACAATCAGAAGCAGTTAGTGGTGGAGCCAAACGGGATCGAACCGTTGACCTCCTGCGTGCAAGGCAGGCGCTCTCCCAGCTGAGCTATGGCCCCGTATTTCTACAGGCGTTTCCCACACAAAATTGGTGGGTCTGGGCAGATTCGAACTGCCGACCTCACCCTTATCAGGGGTGCGCTCTAACCAACTGAGCTACAGACCCAATTTCGGGCTGCTTCTTATCGTCTTCTTCAATGAATCAAGCAATTCGTGTGGGAACTTATGGAGCAGCTGAGTCGTCGATTAAGGAGGTGATCCAGCCGCAGGTTCCCCTACGGCTACCTTGTTACGACTTCACCCCAGTCATGAATCACACCGTGGTAACCGTCCTCCCGAAGGTTAGACTAGCTACTTCTGGTGCAACCCACTCCCATGGTGTGACGGGCGGTGTGTACAAGGCCCGGGAACGTATTCACCGCGACATTCTGATTCGCGATTACTAGCGATTCCGACTTCACGCAGTCGAGTTGCAGACTGCGATCCGGACTACGATCGGTTTTGTGGGATTAGCTCCACCTCGCGGCTTGGCAACCCTCTGTACCGACCATTGTAGCACGTGTGTAGCCCAGGCCGTAAGGGCCATGATGACTTGACGTCATCCCCACCTTCCTCCGGTTTGTCACCGGCAGTCTCCTTAGAGTGCCCACCATTACGTGCTGGTAACTAAGGACAAGGGTTGCGCTCGTTACGGGACTTAACCCAACATCTCACGACACGAGCTGACGACAGCCATGCAGCACCTGTCTCAATGTTCCCGAAGGCACCAATCCATCTCTGGAAAGTTCATTGGATGTCAAGGCCTGGTAAGGTTCTTCGCGTTGCTTCGAATTAAACCACATGCTCCACCGCTTGTGCGGGCCCCCGTCAATTCATTTGAGTTTTAACCTTGCGGCCGTACTCCCCAGGCGGTCAACTTAATGCGTTAGCTGCGCCACTAAGAGCTCAAGGCTCCCAACGGCTAGTTGACATCGTTTACGGCGTGGACTACCAGGGTATCTAATCCTGTTTGCTCCCCACGCTTTCGCACCTCAGTGTCAGTATCAGTCCAGGTGGTCGCCTTCGCCACTGGTGTTCCTTCCTATATCTACGCATTTCACCGCTACACAGGAAATTCCACCACCCTCTACCATACTCTAGCTTGTCAGTTTTGAATGCAGTTCCCAGGTTGAGCCCGGGGCTTTCACATCCAACTTAACAAACCACCTACGCGCGCTTTACGCCCAGTAATTCCGATTAACGCTTGCACCCTCTGTATTACCGCGGCTGCTGGCACAGAGTTAGCCGGTGCTTATTCTGTCGGTAACGTCAAAACACTAACGTATTAGGTTAATGCCCTTCCTCCCAACTTAAAGTGCTTTACAATCCGAAGACCTTCTTCACACACGCGGCATGGCTGGATCAGGCTTTCGCCCATTGTCCAATATTCCCCACTGCTGCCTCCCGTAGGAGTCTGGACCGTGTCTCAGTTCCAGTGTGACTGATCATCCTCTCAGACCAGTTACGGATCGTCGCCTTGGTGAGCCATTACCTCACCAACTAGCTAATCCGACCTAGGCTCATCTGATAGCGCAAGGCCCGAAGGTCCCCTGCTTTCTCCCGTAGGACGTATGCGGTATTAGCGTTCCTTTCGAAACGTTGTCCCCCACTACCAGGCAGATTCCTAGGCATTACTCACCCGTCCGCCGCTGAATTCAGGAGCAAGCTCCTGTCATCCGCTCGACTTGCATGTGTTAGGCCTGCCGCCAGCGTTCAATCTGAGCCATGATCAAACTCTTCAGTTCAAACATCTTTGGGTTTTGAGAAAACCCTAAACTTGGCTCAGCAATCGTTGGTTACATCTTTGATTTCTCGCGGAGTAACTTGTGATGCTGATAATCTGTTGACTAGCAGTCTGACTCCACAAGCACCCACACGAATTGCTTGATTCAGTTGTTAAAGAGCGGTTGGTCAAGATCTTTCGTCTCAACCGAGGCGCGCATTCTACAGCAGCCTCATTTGCTGTCAAGTGGTATTTTTCAGAAGCTTTCAAAGTTTCGCTTGGAAATCTTTAACAACTTCAACCACTTGCGCTTCAGATCTCTCATCAGCGGGAGGCGAATTCTACAGCGTTACACGCTGCTGTCAACACCTCTTTTTCAACTTCTTTTTGGCTTCGATGACCTGAAGCAACCTGCTGTCGAAAACTGCGTAACTCATTGTTTACCAAGGAGTTTTCCTTTTCGACTGCGCCGGAAGTGGGGCGAATTATAGACATCTATAATCTGCCGTCAAGCACTGATTCGGGTTTTCTATCAATAACCTGCAGAAAGCAGTAAAACGCCCCAAAGGACGCCTATATAGAAGAGCCAGAACGCCCTTCTATATAGAAGAGCTTCCTCATAGGCAGCCACAGCCCATGCCATAGCCAAAAAGCGGGACCACGCGTACAGACGATTAGCCGGCCGCCAAAAAACAAAAAAGCACCCAAGGTGCTTTTTTGTTATCGCTATCAGCTGGACAAGGCCGCCACCCTCGCCCGCGCCATGTGCAGCTTTTTGTAACTGTCGATCAGGCGAAGGTGCCTGTCGAGCCCTTCGAGTTTCATGCTCGTCGGCGTCAGACCATAGAAACGTACGCTGCCATCCACGGACCCTATCGCCGCGTCCATCCGCTCGTTGCCGAACATCCGGCGGAAGTTGACCTCGTAGTCGCTCAGTTCCAGATCATCGTCCAACTGCATTTCCAGCACGACGTTCACAGCTTGATAAAACAAGCCGCGTTCGACGGTGTTGTCGTTGTATTGCAAGAAGGCTTCCACCAGATCCTTGGCCTGGTCAAACTTCTGCAAGGCAAGATAAATCAGCAGCCTCAGCTCCAGGATCGTCAACTTGCCCCAAGGCGTGTTGTCGTCGAACTCGATGCCGATCAAGGTGGTGATGTCGGTGTAATCATCCAGCTCGCTGTTTTCCAGACCCTGGGCCAGCGATCTCAGGCCGACTTTGCTCAGGCTGTGCAGATTGAGGATGTCAGCGCGGAACTGCAGCGCTTTGTTGGTGTTATCCCAGATCAAATCTTCTACCGGATAAATTTCCGAGTAATCCGGCACCAGAATGCGGCAGGCCTTGGCGCCAATGTGCTCATAGACCGCCATGTACACTTCTTTGCCCATGTCTTCGAGAATGCCGAACAAGGTCGTGGCCTCTTCGGTATTGGAGTTTTCGCCTTGACCGGAGAAATCCCACTCAACGAATTCGAAATCCGGCTTGGCACTGAAGAAACGCCACGAGACCACACCGCTGGAATCGATGAAGTGCTCGACGAAATTGTTCGGCTCAGTCACCGCCTGACCTTCGAAGGTCGGCTGAGGCAGGTCGTTCAGGCCTTCGAAACTGCGGCCTTGCAGCAGTTCCGTCAGGCTGCGCTCCAGCGCCACTTCCAGGCTTGGGTGCGCGCCGAACGAGGCAAACACGCCACCGGTACGCGGGTTCATCAAGGTCACGCACATCACCGGGAACTCCCCGCCCAGCGATGCATCCTTGACCAGCACCGGAAAGCCCTGCTCTTCCAGGGCCTGGATACCGGCCAGGATGCCCGGGTATTTCGCCAGCACTTCCTGCGGCACATCCGGCAGAGCCATTTCGCCTTCGAGGATTTCGCGCTTGACCGCGCGCTCGAAGATCTCCGACAGGCACTGCACCTGGGCTTCGGCCAGCGTGTTGCCGGCGCTCATGCCATTGCTCAGGAACAGGTTTTCGATCAGGTTGGACGGGAAGTACACCACCTCATTGTCCGACTGGCGCACAAACGGCAGTGAACAAATGCCACGCTGGGTGTTGCCGGAGTTGGTGTCGTACAGATGCGAGCCACGCAACTCGCCATCCCGGTCGTAAACCTTCAGGCAGTACTCGTCGAGGATTTCAGTCGGCAGTTCGTCCTTCGGGCCAGGCTTGAACCAGCGCTCGTCCGGGTAATGCACAAACGCCGCGTTGGCGATGTCCTCGCCCCAGAACTGATCGTTGTAGAAGAAGTTGCAGTTGAGGCGCTCGATAAACTCGCCCAGAGCCGATGCCAGCGCACCTTCTTTGGTCGCGCCCTTGCCATTGGTAAAACACATCGGCGAGTGTGCATCGCGGATGTGCAGCGACCACACATTGGGAACGATATTGCGCCACGAAGCGATTTCAATCTTCATGCCCAGGTCGGCCAGGATGCACGACATGTTGGCGATGGTTTGCTCCAGCGGCAGGTCCTTGCCCACGATGTAGGTGCCCGCTTCGCCAGCCGAGTGCGGCATCAGCAACGCCTGGGCATCGGCGTCGAGGTTTTCCACCTCTTCAATTACAAACTCAGGCCCGGTTTGCACCACCTTCTTTACCGTGCAACGGTCGATGGAGCGCAAGATCCCCTGACGATCCTTGGCGGAGATGTCCGCCGGCAATTCGACCTGAATCTTGAAAATCTGGTTGTAGCGGTTTTCCGGATCAACAATGTTGTTCTGCGACAGGCGGATATTTTCGGTGGGGATATTGCGAGTTTCGCAATACAACTTCACGAAGTACGCCGCACACAACGCCGACGAAGCCAGGAAGTAATCGAACGGCCCCGGTGCCGAGCCATCGCCCTTGTAGCGAATGGGTTGATCGGCGATCACCGTGAAGTCGTCGAACTTGGCCTCAAGTCGAAGGTTGTCGAGAAAGTTGACCTTGATTTCCATGTGCGATTACCAGAATAACGAGCTAAACGATTTGGCCGCCATTATCCGGTTTTTCGGCACGGACCGTTAACTTTCCACTATTTATCGATCAACGCCACACCGCGCTCCTCAAGCAAGCGCACAAACATCGTCAGGCTCCGCGACACCGTCCCCCTGCGCCACACCAGCCAGGTGCGCAGATAGCGGAACGACTCCGATAACGGCCAGACGCTGACCGTCGTGCATCCAGGCATGCTTTCAAGCATGCTGCGGGGCATCAGCGCCAGGCCGGCACCGGCGCTGACGCAGGCCAGCATGCCGTGATAGGACTCCATTTCGAAAATCTTGCCGGGCACCGCCGCACCATTGGCGAACCAGCTTTCGAAATGATGGCGATAGGAGCAGTTGGAGCGGAAGGCATAGATGTTTTCGCCATTCACATCCTTGGCTCGATGAATCGGCTCATGGTTGAGCGGTGCGATCAGGACCATTTCCTCCTCGAAAGCAGGCACGCCCTCCAGCGCCGGATGCAACACCGGACCATCGACGAATGCAGCGGCCAGCCGCCCCGACAGTACCCCGTCGATCATGGTCCCTGAGGGGCCGGTGGACAGGTCCAGTTCGACCTTGGCGTGCTTCTGGTTATAGGCGGCCAACAGCCCTGGAATACGTACCGCTGCAGTACTTTCCAGCGAACCCAGGGCAAAGGCTCCCTGGGGCTCTTCACCCGCCACGGTGGCGCGCGCCTCCTGAACCAGGTCGAGAATACGTCGAGCGTAATCCAGAAAACTCCAGCCGGCCGGCGACAGGCGCAGTCGACTCTTCTCGCGGATAAACAGGTCCACACCCAGGTCCAGTTCAAGCTGCTTGATTCGGGTGGTGAGATTCGATGGCACCCGGTGGATATGCTGGGCGGCCACGCTGATGCTGCCGTGCTCGGCGACAGCCTTGAAGATTTCGAGCTGAACCAGATCCAAGTCATTCTCCAAACGTGAACGTTATGCTCAGTATTATTCAGTTTCCAGAAAACATACAGCCCCATACCCTGAGCACATTCCTACCTCGCAGGACGGTGCCATGACCAACGTATCCAGCCTTACCCATGCCATTTCGATCAACCCCACTACTGGCGAGCAGATCGGCCACTACCCTTTCGAATCCGATTCGGCATTACAGGCCGCGCTGACGCGGGCCGCTACCGGGTTTCGTGCCTGGCGCGGCAAACCGGTTGAACAACGCGCGCAGCTGTTGATCAACCTCGGCCAGGCCTTGCGCAACAATGCCGAGGCCATGGCGAACATGATCACCCTGGAGATGGGCAAGCCGATTGCCCAGGCTCGCGGCGAAATTGAAAAATGTGCGCAACTCTGCCAGTGGTACGCCGAACACGGCCCCGCCATGCTTAGCCCGGAACCAACCTTGGTGGAAGGCGGCAAGGCACGCATTGAATATCGCCCTCTCGGCCCGATTCTCGCCGTGATGCCGTGGAACTTCCCCATCTGGCAAGTCCTGCGCGGCGCGGTCCCCACCCTGCTCGCCGGCAATACCTTCGTGCTCAAACACGCGCCCAACGTCATGGGCAGCGCCTACCTGCTGCTGGAGGCCTTCAAGCAAGCGGACTTCCCTGAAGGTGTGTTCGAGGTCATCAACGTCACCCCGGAAGGAGTATCCAAGGCTATTGCCGATCCACGCATCGCGGCTGTCACCCTCACCGGTAGCGTGCGTGCGGGCATGGCCATCGGTGCTCAGGCCGGCGCCGCACTGAAGAAATGTGTATTGGAGCTCGGTGGTTCCGACCCATTTATCGTGCTCGACGACGCCGACCTCGATGAGGCGGTGAAAGCCGCCGTGATCGGGCGCTATCAAAACACCGGGCAAGTCTGCGCCGCCGCCAAACGCCTGATTGTCGAGCAAGGCATTGTCGAGGAATTTACCCGCAAGTTCGTCGAGGCCACCCAACAACTGGTTGTCGGTGATCCACTGGCTACCACCACCTACATCGGCCCGATGGCTCGCTTCGACTTGCGCGACGAACTGGATCAACAGGTGCGCGACACACTGGAAGAAGGTGCGACGCTGCTAATGGGTGGGAAGAAGGTTGAAGGCCCTGGCAACTACTATGAGCCCACCGTACTCGGCGACGTGACCGATCAGATGACATCATTCAAACAGGAATTGTTTGGTCCTGTGGCCTCAATCATCACGGCCCGAGACGCCGCCCATGCGCTGGCGCTGGCCAATGACAGCGAGTTCGGCCTTACAGCCACCCTCTACACGCGCAATGCCGAACTCGCCCGGCAGATGGCCGACGAACTTGAAACCGGCGGCGTGTTCATCAACGGCTATAGCGCCAGCGATCCGCGTGTCAGTTTTGGTGGCGTGAAGAAGAGTGGTTTTGGCCGGGAACTCTCGCACTTCGGGGTGCGCGAATTCTGTAATGCACAAACGGTTTGGCTGGATCGGCGTTAAGGGCAGCTTAGTGCTCCGGGGTAAAAGAAACGATCTTGATCTCGCCCTCAACAAACCCAACAAATCACCCACAAACAACAACGCGGCTCAATGAGCGGCGTTGTTGCGTATGACGTGGGAAATGAGACTCGCATCAGGCATTCGACCCATTGAAGTCTAGGTTTTTTTGATTCCTGCGCCCCGACCAACTTACAACTTGTCGGTACTGATTGGAAATAGGCACGCCAAGAGCTTCCCTTGCTGCTCTTGCAAACTAGCGCCCATAACTTGGCACACCCGCGACACCCGTCACCTTAACCGAAAAGGTATTATTTGCCCCCCACTATGCCTTCAAATACATCAGTCAACTTATTTAATAAATAACCCGGCATCAAACCACCGAAGGCGATCAACACCCACACTCCATCGTGCCGAAAGTTATTTCGGCACGACATATACACCCATTACCCATCATCATATTACACCTCATTGGACAGTCATTATTGGGCACACTCTAACATTCACACTTTCCACGAATAACACAACACCTCAACAACATTCAGACCAACATCCATAAACCTCGCTGACTTATTATAACATTCATTGACACTAAGATGCAGGCACCCTACATTAGTGGCACTCTGCCAATGCCAAGACTATGCATCAACTTTACAAGTTAATGGAATGCTGAGTTTCTGAGTTATTTCATTCCTGGTACAACGCATGAAATATGTAGACGATATTGCGAAACTCTTTACACGTTTTGGCGCCAACGCGGAGAGCTACCAGGAAATACAACCGAACTATAAAGATTTCAAGGACGACCCGGTTACACCTGCGCTGACTGAGCCAAAACCGTCGGTGGCCTTGCCTCCCCCAACACCAACGCCCCCGGTGTTTCTACTGGACGAGCCACAGCCTTCTTTGTTGATTGGCACGCCGGTCGAGCCTGTGAAGAATGCTGCCCTCTCGCCACCTTCGCCAAAATCCCCTCCCCTGACCAAGCCAGCTGCGAGCCCTGCTACGGGTGACCGTCAGCGATTGAGCGACCTGTTGCGTGAACTCAACCAGGTTCGTCGAGACGGTCTGCCGGAAACGACTCGCAAGCGGACCAAGGCGAAGGTCATCGCTATCGTTTCGGCGAATGGTGGAGTGGGTAAAAGCACCATCGCCGCGGGCCTCGCAAAAACACTTCGCAGCTCTGGCGGGCGAACCATCGCGATTGATCTGGACCCTCAGAACGCGCTGTCCAGCCACTTGGGTATCACCAGGCAGGCTCCCGGGCTGATCCAGCTCAAAGAACAGAACGCAGACTGGGGCGCTTATCGCCTGCCGGGCTTTGGCGACAGCGAGTGCCTGCCCTTCGGTACTGGCGAGGTGAACGATCGCCGATTGCTCAAGCAGTTGATGCTTGAAGATTCTGACTGGTTGAATCGGCACCTGGCGTCAATGAACCTCAGCGAAAACGATACCGTGATCCTGGACACGCCTTCGGGTGCGACCGTGTATTCGCAACAGGCACTCGATGCCGCCGATCTGGTGTTGGTGATGACAGTGGCCGACGCGGCCTCCTACCTGGCACTGGACACCATGACCCAGTGGCTGGAAACCAGCCGACGACGGGCACAACGGCACCGGTATGTGCTCAACCAACGGGATGACTCGCGTTCGTTCAGCAGGGACATGGGCGTGCTGTTTCTGCGGCGGCTCGGCGCTAACCTGATCGGGACGATTCGCCTCGATCATCAATTCAACGAGTCGCTGGCCTACGGTCGGGACCTGTTGCAGTTCGCACCTCAGAGCATTGGCTGTCAGGACATCCTCTCGCTGTCAGGCGCGGTTCATGCCCTGCTTTTCGCGGATGCTTGCAGCCAGCAGGGCACACCATGACCGCCCAGCTGAATCAGCTACCGGCAAAGACGTGGTGGTTGCAGGGGCTGGTGGATACTTTCCTGGCTCGCGTCAGTCGATGGCCCCTGCGTTGCCGCCAGGGCCTGAAGATCTCGGCCGGGCTGAGCGCAGCATTGTTGGTGCTGGGTATCCTCACTGCGCCGCTGAACCTGTATTCCCAGGCTGCGTTTGCCGCCGTCTGTTTTGCCGCCAGCCTGATCATCCGCAAGCAAGCCGGGCGTCTGGCGATCCTGACCCTGATCACCCTCTCGCTGATCGCTTCGCTGCGCTACATGTACTGGCGCCTGACCGACACCCTGGGCTTCGACAACTGGCAGGATGCCGTATTTGGCTACGGGCTGGTGCTGGCCGAACTGTATGCCTTGCTCGTCCTCGTCTTCGGTTACGTACAGACCGCCTGGCCGCTGCACCGCACACCGCAGTTTCTGCAACAGCCGCCCGCTGAATGGCCGACGGTAGATGTCTTCATTCCCACCTATAACGAAGCGTTGGGCATCGTCAAACTGGTGGTGCTTGCCGCTCAGGCCATCGACTGGCCCGAGGGCAAACTGCGGGTGCACATGCTCGATGACGGACGCCGGGAAGAGTTCAAGGTTTTCTGTCAGCAGATCGGAGTCAACTACATCACCCGCGACAACAATCAACATGCCAAGGCCGGCAACCTCAACGAGGCACTCAAAGTCACCGATGGCGAGTTCATCGCCATTTTCGACGCCGACCACGTGCCCACCCGCTCCTTCCTGCAGATCACCATGGGCTGGTTTTTAAAGGACCCGAACCTGGCGTTGCTGCAAACGCCGCACTTCTTCTATTCACCCGATCCGTTCGAAAAGAACCTCGATACCTTCCGCTCGGTACCCAATGAAGGTGAGCTGTTCTACGGCCTGGTGCAGGACGGCAACGACCTGTGGAACGCGGCATTCTTCTGTGGCTCCTGCGCGGTCATCCGGCGCACTCACTTGCTGGAAGTCGGCGGCATCGCCACCGAAACCGTGACGGAGGATGCGCACACGGCGCTCAAGCTCAATCGCCGTGGTTTCAATACGGCCTACCTCGCCATTCCACAAGCGGCGGGCCTGGCCACCGAAAGCCTTTCCCGCCACATCAGCCAACGCATACGCTGGGCACGGGGCATGGCGCAGATTTTTCGCACCGACAATCCGTTGTTTGGCAAAGGACTGAACCTGGGGCAGCGTATCTGCTACCTCAACGCCATGATGCACTTTTTCTACAGCCTGCCGCGCCTGGTGTTCTTGACCGCACCCTTGGCCTACCTGATGTTCGACGCGCAGATTTTCCATGCCTCGGCGCTGATGGTCACGGTCTATGTGCTGCCGCATATTTTCCATTCCAGCCTGACCAACTCCGCCATCCAGGGGCGCTTCCGCCATTCCTTCTGGAACGAAGTGTATGAGTCGGTGTTGGCCTGGTACATCATGCGCCCGGTACTGTTGGCCCTGATCAGCCCTTCGCTGGGCAAGTTCAACGTGACCGACAAGGGCGGCACCATCGAAAAGGACTATTTCGACTGGAAGCTCGCACGGCCTTACATCGTCCTGCTGACCTTGAACATGATCGGTCTGGTGATCGGCGTGGTGAAACTGATCGGGAGTGATTCGGCCCAGGTCACGACCCTGCTGATCAACCTGGCCTGGACCCTGTACAACATCATCATCGTCAGCGCCGCCGTGGCGGTGGCCACTGAGTCCTCTCAGGTGCGCAACGAACCCAGGGTGCCCGCAGATCTGCCCGTGCGCGTCTATCGCGAAGACGGCACCTGGTTCGAATGCAAAACCCAGGACTTCTCGCAAAACGGCGTGGGTCTGGCACTGCCACCGCAAGTTCAGCTCAGCATCAATGAGAAGCTGCGGCTCTGCATTCTGCGCACGCCTCCCTCAAGCCTCTTTCCTGCAACAACGATCTTCAGCAACGACAACGGGGCGGGCGTGCAATTCGAGGCTTTGACCCTGCGCCAGCAAAGTGAGCTGGTGCGACTGACCTTTTCACGGGCCGACACCTGGGCCAACACCTGGGGTAACGGCCGCCTCGACGCGCCCATGTCGGCGTTGCGCGAGGTCAGCAGCATTGGCTTACGCGCCATCCTGCGCCTGTTCGTTGCAACCCTGAAGGACAGCCGCGCGCTGCTGCGCAAACGCCCGGTCGCTCCATCACCTATCGACTCCACCGCGGACACGCAACGATCTTGAAGCCTTCCACTCGCCGGACCTTTCTTCCTCGTCGCTCACTCATGCTGATTGCCTGCTCGCTAATGGGCTGGAGCGGCTGTGCCTTGAGTGCTGCCGCCCAAATCAGCGCCACAGACCCGGCTGTGATGCCGGTCGCATCGTTGCCCGAAACCGATGCCCCGGGTAACAGCTATACCCGCACCCTCAAGGAGCTGGGCAAAAGCTATTCGATGACCCTTAAAGGCGTGGAGGCTACCGACAGTGTGAATTTCGATGTGCGCGCCGATGAAGTCGTCACGGCTGCGCAGGTCACGCTGCAGTACAGCTACTCACCGGCGCTGCTGGCCGATCTTTCGCAAATCAACGTGCTGATCAACGATCAAGTGGCCGCCAGCCTGCCCCTCCCGAAGGAAGATGCCGGTAAATTGCAGACCCGGACCGTGCAGATTCCGCCGCAGACCATCACCGAATTCAACCGGCTCAGCCTGCAGTTCATCGGTCACTACACGATGCAATGTGAAGACCCTTTGCACTCCAGCCTGTGGGCCAGGATCGGCAACGAGAGCCAGCTGAGCCTCCAGGTGTCGTCGATCAGACAGCCCAACGATCTGTCCGCGCTGCCGCTGCCCCTGTTCGATCGTCGAGACGCCTTGCCCCTGAAGCTGCCCTTCGTGTTCGCCACGCGCCCAAGCGGTCCGGAGCTTGAGGCCGCGGGCATCCTGTCTTCCTGGTTCGGCGCACTGGCCAGCTACCGCGGCGCAACCTTTCCCGCCAGCCTCACCAGCCTGCCGGCCAAAGGCAACGCGGTGGTGTTTGTCAGCGGCAGCGAGTCAACGACCTTGAGTGGTTTGCCGATCAAAGAGGCCACCGGGCCGACATTGACCCTCGTGAGCAACCCGAATGATGCTCAGGGCAAACTGTTGATCGTCTCCGGGCGCGATGGCGCCGACCTCAAAGTCGCCGCGACAGCGCTGGCCCTCGGCGGCTCGGCCTTTTCCGGGCAGAGCGTGGTGATCGACCGGATCGACTCGCTCAAGCCACGCCAACCGTACGACGCGCCAAACTGGCTGCCCTCCGATCGCCCGGTTCGCCTGGGTGAGCTGGCGAAGCCCGCAGAACTCAATGTGTCGGGTTATAACCCGGGACAAATGACGGTTGCCCTGCGCTTGCCACCCGACCTGTTCAACTGGCGTGAGCCCGGTGCGCAACTTGACCTGAAGTACCGCTATACGCCGCAACCGGTCTCCACCAATTCTTCGTTGCTGATCAGTTTCAACGACACCTTCATCAAGTCGATCGACCTGCCTTCGATCGAGAAACTCGGCAACAGCGACAGCCTGCTGTCGATGCTCAAGACCGACGACAGCCTGGCCCGCACGTCGCGCATGCTGTTGCCGCTCAATTCAGTCGCACTGCAATCGCGCCTGCAATTTCGTTTCATGTATGACTACATCAAACAGGGCGAATGCCGCGACATCATCATCGACAACATGCGCGGTGTGATCGACCCGGACTCGACCCTGGACCTCAGCCAATACGAACATTTCATGGCCATGCCCAACCTCGGGGTGTTCAAGGACAGTGGCTTCCCGTTCACCCGCATGGCCGACCTGTCTGAAACATCGGTGATCCTGCCCAACGAGCCAGGCCCGGCCGATCTGAGCGCCTATCTGACCCTGCTGGGCCGCTTCGGCGACTCCACCGGTTATCCGGCTACCGGCGTGAAGGTGGTCCGCGCCGACCAGGTCGCTGAGCAACGCGACCGGGATTTGCTGGTGCTCGCCTCGGGCAACAATCAGCCGCTGCTGGAACAATGGCAAAGCCTGCTGCCGGCCAGGGGCGAAGACGCTGCGCAGTACTTTGAACTGTCTGACCTGCCGTTGCGTCTGCGCAACTGGATCAGCCCGGATACGAAAACCAATCTGCGTGAAGCGCGCAGCAGCTTCAGGTTTAGCGCCGAGGACGGCAGTGCTTATCTGACCGGATTCGAATCGCCGCTCAAGAGTGGGCGCAGCGTGGTGTTTATCACCGGCACAAGGCCCGGCGGCCTGGCCGACGTGACCAACGCCCTGCTCAGCAGCGAGGAAAATGCCAACGAACTGCAAGGCAGTCTGGTGGTGGTCAGGGGCAAGCATGTCGAATCGCTGGTCGCCGAGCAGGATTACTACGTCGGGCGCTTGGGTCCGTTGCGCTATCTGCAGTGGTACCTCTCGCAAAACGTCATGGCGCTCATGCTGTTCACCCTCATCGGGGTCCTGCTGCTTGCTTGCATGGCCTACCTGGCCCTGCGCCTACGGGCCAAACGTCGTCTTGGCCAATGAGCCGCGCAGGCCTGTGTCGTCCATGAGCAGCCGGGGTATTTCACTGCGCCAGGGCCTGCGCGGTAACGCGCGCAGGTTGAGCGCTGTGCTTGCGCTCGCCCTGCTGGCGCCGGCGATAGCGGCCGCACAATCCTGCGAGCCGCCGGCCTGGCCACTGTGGCAAACCTATGCAACACGCTTCGTCCAGGCCGACGGCCGGGTTCTGGAGTCGAGCCTTGAGAACAATCACAGCACCTCTGAAGGGCAGTCCTACGGCATGCTCTTCGCACTGATCGGCAACGATCAGCCACGCTTTGACAAACTCTGGCGCTGGACCTCGGCCAACCTCGCAGGCTCCACCACCGCCACACGCCTGCCGGGCTGGTTATGGGGGCAAGGCAAGGACGGTCAGTGGCGCCTGCAAGACGCCAATTCGGCCGCCGACGCCGACCTGTGGATCGCCTACGCCCTGCTCGAAGCCGCACGCCTGTGGCATCGGCCGGACTATCACCGGGACGCCCTGCAGCTGATGGCGACGATCGAAGCGCAATTGGTGGTCAAACTGCCTGGGCTCGGCCCAATGGTCTTGCCCGGACCACAAGGTTTCGTCCAGCCGGGCGCCCTCTGGCGCCTGAACCCCAGCTACCTGCCACTGCCACTGTTACGGCGCCTGGCCAAGGAAGCACCCTCCGGGCCCTGGCAAGCGATTGCCAACAACACCGCGACGATGATTGCCCAATCCAGCCGCCACGGTTTCATCGCTGACTGGGTCGGTTATCAAGGCTCTTCAGCACAATCGGGTGCCTTCGTGAGCGACCCGATCAACGGCGACACGGGCAGCTACGACGCCATTCGCGTGTACCTCTGGCTGGGCATGAGTGATACCTCCGAACCGCTGGCAGCGCTGCTGCTCAAGCGGCTGGACGGTATGGCCCGCAGCACTGTCGCGACGGGTTCCCCCCCGGAAACGGTCCAGGTTCTGCACGGCAGTGTCCAGGGTCAGAGCCCTTACGGATTCTGGGCTGCACTGATTCCCTACCTTGAGGCCAAGGGGCAACCCAAGTTGGCCGATCAGCAACGACGCCGCGTGGAACTCGCCTTGCACGAGGCACTGGCCAGGCCTGATGTCGACGCCGGTCCGCCGCGTTACTACAACTTCATGCTCAGCCTGTTCGCACTCGGCTGGGCAGATAAACATTATCGATTCCGGGAAGACGGAACGCTGAAACTTTCCTGGGAGACCGCATGCACCCGCACCACCGCACGCTAGCCATCGCCGTCATGAGCGCATGGACGGCCGCTGCTGCCCACGCTCAAAGTCCGACGCCACAGACATTACTCGTCGAGCAAGGGCAGTACTGGCAGTTGCACAACAACCCTCAGCGCGCTACGGAAGTCTGGCTGAAAGTCCTGTTGCTGGACCCGGTCCAGGTTGACGCACTGTATGGCCTGGGCTTGATCGGCGTGCAACAGGCCAAGCCCCAACAGGCGCAGCAATACCTCGCCCGCTTGCAGGCCATCCAGCCAGCGCCTCGGCAGGCACTGCAATTGGCGCAGGACATCGCCCTGGCGCAACCGCAGAACCAGCAGCGTCTGGAAGAGGCTCGGCGCCTCGTCGATGCCGGTGAACGTGACAAGGCGACCGTGGTGTTTCGCTCGCTGTTCGATGGCCGTCCACCTCAAGGTACGATCGGCCGCGAGTATTACAACAACCTTGCCTTCAATCAGGCTGACTGGACTGAAGCACGCAGTGGACTTCAGCGCCTGCAACGTGAGATGCCCAACGACTCGATCGTCGCGCTGTTTTACGCCAAGCATCTGGTGCGCCATGAAGACAGCCGTGCCGAGGGCATCCGCGCCCTGGCCGCGCTGACCCAGCGTACCGACATTGCCGGTGATGCCGACGAAAGCTGGCGCCTGGCGCTGACCTGGATCGGCCCGCCCGATCCGGCACAAGTGCCGTTGTTCGAGGCGTACCTCAAGACGCATCCGGATGACGTGGAAATCCGGGCGCAGATGACCAAGGGCAAGCAACAGGCAGCAACGACGGCCAACAAGGAATGGCAGCCGCCCGCCGAAGTCGCGCGCGGCCTGAAGGCACTCAAGGAAGGTGATCAGGCCACCGCCGAACAAGCCTTTCAAGCGCGCTTGAAAAGCCAGCCCGACGATGCCGATGCGCTGGGCGGCCTTGGGGTTATTCGCCAGCAACAACACCGACTGGCCGAAGCGGAAAAGCTCCTGGGGCAGGCCACGCGTCAACACAACGGCAGCCACTGGCAAGTTGCGCTGAACGAAGTGCGCTACTGGTCGACGTTGCAGCAGGCCCGCGACGCCCTGGCCAAAGGCCAGACAGCCCAGGCACTGGCCTTGGTAAACCAGGCGCTGCGGCTCAATCCAAACGGGGTGGACGCTCGCCTCGCCCTGGCGGACATTCAGGCCAGCGCGGGCCAGTTCGAAGACGCTCAGGGCAACTATCGCCAGGTGCTGAGCCAGCGCCGCGACGACCCTCAAGCGCAGGAAGGGCTGGTCAACGCGCTGCTCAAGAGCGGCAAGAACGATGAAGCCCTGCAACTGATCAACAGCCTGCCAGCCACCGGACAGGCAAAGATCGGCCAGTCCGCACGCCTGCAAGCCTTGCGTGCGACGCAACTGGCCGCCCTCGCCGAACAACGCAACGACCTGCCCGCTGCGCGCAACGCCTTGCAAGACGCGCTGCGCTACGAACCGGACAACATCTGGACGCGTTTCGCCCTGGCCCGCCTGAACCTGGCGATGGGCGAACCGCAAAAGGCTCGGGACCTGATCAACGCCATGCTCCAGGCCCATCCCGCCAATGCCGATGCGCTTTACGTCAGTGCCTTGCTGTCGGTCCAGATGGGTGAGTGGAAAGCTGCCCAGACAACCTTGGCACGCTTGCGCCCCGACCAGCGCACAGCGGACATGGAAGCGCTGGCCGCTGATGTCAGCCTCAACCTGCAACTCAGCCAGGCGATCGAACTCGGCAAGCGCGGACAGCGCCAGGAAGCCCTGGCCTTGCTCGAGCGCATTCAGCCGATGACCAACAACAGTCCAGACCGCACGGCGAGCCTGGCCTCGGCCTATGTCGACCTCGGCGAGCCGACCCGTGCACTGGCCCTCATGCGCAGCCGGTTGCAACAGACCACAGCGCCCTCGGCGGACTTCATCCTGCAATACGCCGCGGTCCTGCTTAAAACCGGAGAAGACGCACAGGTCAACGAGATTCTGCGCGACCTGCAGAACAGGCCCTTGAACGCGCCGGCTCGCAAGCGCTTCGACGACCTGCTCTATCTCTATCGCATCCGCCAGGCTGACCAGCTGCGTGAGCGCGGCGATCTGGCCAACGCCTATGACACGCTGGCGCCCGCACTGGCGCAACGTCCCGGTGACAGCGCGGCCGTCGCGGCCCTGGCGCGGATGTACTCGGCCAACGGCGACACGGCAAAAGCCCTCGAACTCTACAAACCGCTGTTACAGCGCCAGCCAAACGACCCGCAACTGCTGTTGGGTGCTGCCGACGCGGCGGTGCTGGCACATGACCCGGCCTTTGCCGAACAGGCGCTGCAACAGCTGCTCAAGACCGAATCCGGTAACCCTCAAACGCTGACCGAGGCCGCACGCCTCTACCAGAACATGGGCAAGTCCGGCACGGCGACCGATCTGCTGCGCAAAGCCGTGGCCATCGAACAGAGCGAGAAACGCAGAAACCAGGGCGGCCAACTGGCCGGCTCGACGGTGGCGCCCAACCCTTTTGCCGGGGTGTCGGGTTCACGTAGCGAAGTCAGTCGCGACACCTTGCTGGCAGCCATCCCGCCACCGGTTCAGGAGATGCCGGGCAGTGTGACGTCCCGCCCCCCTTTTGGCATCGACGCCCCGCCACGGCCGCAGCAGGCGAGCAATCCATTCGAGTCGCAGTTGCCGCGCGCAGCACTGGTGAGCGAGGACATCAGCCCCGCGCAACTGGCGCTGAATAAAATCCTTCAGGAGCGCAGTGCCTACGTCACCCAGGGCGTGAGCATTCGCAGCAACAACAGTGAGTCGGGGTTGAGCAAACTGACCGACATTGAAACTCCGCTGGAAATCAATATTCCGCTGGATGAAAGCCGCATCGCCCTGCGCGTGACGCCGGTCTCGCTGAACGCCGGCAGTGCCAATAGCGAGGCGCTGTCGCGCTTTGGCAACGGTGCGCAGGGCGGCAGCGCCGGTTCGCAAAAAACCGAGGGTGTCGGCCTTTCCGTCGGCCTTCAACGGCCCGCCGATGGGCTCAAAGCCGATCTCGGCACCACCCCGCTCGGCTTCAAATACACCACCGCCACGGGCGGCATCAGCGTTGATCGCCCCGTGAGCGACACCTCTAATGTCCGTTACGGCGTGAGCGTTTCCCGGCGTCCGGTGACTGACAGCGTCACCTCGTTTGCCGGCACCACGGACAAACGCAGCGGGCAGTCCTGGGGCGGTGTGACCGCCAACGGCGGGCGTGGCCAGTTGAGCTATGACGACAACGAAGTCGGCGCCTATGGCTACGCCTCCTGGCACCAGCTATTGGGCAACCATGTCGAGTCCAACAACCGCAGTGAGCTGGGCAGCGGTGTGTACTGGTACCTGCAAAATGCAACGGACAGCAAACTGACCGTCGGCTTGAGCATGACCGGCATCAGCTACGCCAACAACCAGGACTTTTTCACCTACGGTCACGGCGGCTATTTCAGCCCGCAGACGTTCTTCGCCCTGGGCGTGCCGGTGACCTGGGCACAACGCACCGGGCGCTTGACGTATCAAGTCAAGGGCTCGGTCGGCGTGCAGCATTTCGAGCAGGACAGCGTCGACTATTTCCCCAACGACAAAGCCATGCAAGCGGCCTCGGGCTTGCGCTACGAAGGGCAAAACAAAACCGGGATCGGCTACAGCGTCGCCGCGGCGGCTGAATACAAGGTCGCTTCGAACTTCCTGCTGGGCGCCAATCTGGGCCTGGACAACGCCCGCGACTACGAACAACTCAGCGGTGCCCTGTCCTTGCGCTACCAGTTCGAGGAGATCAGCGGCCCCATGAGCCTGCCGGTCAGCCCGTACACCTCGCCTTATTCCAACTGATCATTCTGGAGTTTTCGATGCCCACTTCTGCCCTTGCCGGTCTGACTCTCCTTGTCCTTGGGGAGAGCCATATGAGCCTCGCGGACCATTTGCTGGAGCCGCTGCACGACAACCTGACTCGCCAAGGCGCCCAGGTCCACTCCATCGGTGCCTGCGGCGCCAGCGCCGGTGATTGGTTGATCAGCAAGAAGGTCGACTGCGGTGCCGAGCGCAAAGGCAACGACAAGATCGTGATCAAGGGGCGCGAGGCAACCACCACACCGATCCAGGACCTGATCGCCGCCGACAAGCCCGACCTGGTGGTACTGGTCATCGGCGACACCATGGCGTCCTACGACAAGCCGGTGTTTCCAAAGGCCTGGGCATGGCAAAGCGTCACCAGCCTGGCCAAGGCCATCGCCGCCACCGGAACCCGTTGCGCCTGGGTGGGCCCGGCCTGGGGCAAAGCCGGTGGCATGTACCAGAAGAATGATGCCCGCACCCAATTGATGTCGCAGTTTCTGGCCGCGAACGTGGCGCCTTGCACCTACATCGATTCGCTGACGCTCTCCAAACCCGGACAGTGGATCACCACCGATGGGCAGCACTTCACCGTCGCCGGTTATCAATCCTGGGGCAATGCGATTGGAGGTGCGCTGGCCAAACTGCCCGCCGACACCGTCAGCAGCACAGGAGCCGGCAAATGACCCGATCCGCATGTGGCTGGGCGCTGTTCGCGCCCTTGATGCTGAGCCTGCACGCCCAGGCCGCCGACATTGCCCTGTACCCGACGGGCCCGGATCAGGACTCGGCCTTCCTGCGCTTTATCAACGCCGCCGACCGCCCCCTGCAACTGCTGGCCGAAGGCTCGCAGGCAAGCCTCAGGCTCGAGGGTTCGAATGCCGTGTCCGACTACCTGCCCGTGCCCGCCAACCAGCCGATCAAGGGCACCCTGGAACTCAACGGCAAAAGCCAGCCGCTGGATATCCAGGTGGCAGCCGGCGAGTTCGCCAGCGTTATCGCTTTGCCAGACAGCGCTCAAGGTATCCGCCAGGTCGTCATCCGTGAGCAACCCGACGACTTCAATAGCCTGAGAGCCTCGCTGGCGTTTATCAGCGCCGATCCAGCGTGCACCCAGGCCGGTTTGCGCGCTGCGGGGAAGAACGCCGACCTGTTCAAGGAGGTGGCCGACGGCAGCGTACAACGCCGAGCGATCAACCCGGTCAGCCTGTCGGTGCAATTGGTCTGCGCCCAAACCAACGTCGGTGCGCCGCTTGACCTGGGTCGGCTCAAGGCCGGCGAACGCTACAGCGTTGTGCTGCTACCTGGCGCAAATGGCCCATACCTGCTGCTCGCGACTGACGTCCTGGCTCACTGATCGGATCGCGCCACCACCATGGTTTTTGCCTCTCTCGAGTTTCTGACGTTGTTCCTGCCGCTGTTCCTGTGTGCCTATGCACTGTGCCCGGCGGCCTGGCGCAACATCACGCTACTGATCGGCAGCTGGCTGTTCTATGGCTGGTTGAGCCCACGGTTCCTCGCGGTGCATGTGGTGCTGACGATCATGGCGTGGGTCGGCGGCTTGCTGATTGACGCCCTGCGGGAAGAAGGCAAGGGCCGCGTGCGGCTACTCGCGACGCTGATCGTGCTCAATACCTCGGTGCTGTGCTGGTACAAGTACGCCAACATCGTCGCCGGTACCTTGATCGATGCCGTCACCGGGTACGGCGCCATGCCCCCGGACTGGCAGCGGGTCGTCATGCCGGCCGGGCTGTCGTTTATCGTCTTGCAGGCGATTTCCTATCTGGTGGATGTGCATCGCCGTACCGTGCCGGTTGAACGCAGCTTCATTAACTACGCCACCTATATTTCGATGTTCGGCCATTCGGTCGCCGGCCCCATCATTCGCTATGACTGGGTTCGGCGCGAGCTGAATCAGCGTTACTTCAACCGGCAGAATTTCTCGCTGGGCGCACGCCGGTTCATGGTCGGGATGTGCATGAAGGTCCTGGTGGCCGACACCCTGTCGCCGGTGGTCGACGTTGCGTTCAATGTACAGAACCCCAGCTTCTCTGACGCCTGGATCGGCTGCCTTGCCTATTCCTTGCAACTGTTCTTCGACTTCGCCGGCTACAGCGCCATGGCCATTGGACTGGGCCTGATGCTGGGCTTTCACTTTCCCGAGAACTTCGACCGTCCTTATCTGGCCAACAGCATCCAGGACTTCTGGCGCCGCTGGCATCTGTCGCTGTCCAGTTGGTTACGCGACTATCTGTATATTTCGTTGGGCGGCAATCGCAACGGCACCTGGAAAACCTACCGCAACCTGTTCCTGATCATGGCCATTGCCGGCCTCTGGCACGGTGGCGATAGCTGGAACTATCTGCTGTGGGGCTGTGCCCATGGCCTCGCGTTATGCGTTGATCGTGCCTGGAACCGCTCCACCCTGCCCGCTGTACCGCCGGTGCTGTCCCATGGCCTGACTCTGCTGTTTGTGTGCCTGGCCTGGACACTGTTCCGCGCCCCCGACTTACCTAGCGCGCTGAGCCTGTATGCCGGACAGTTCGGGCTGCAGGGCATCGCCCTCGGTGACGAACTGTCCACGACCCTGCGCCCGGTGCACGGCATTGCGGGTTTGCTGGGTGTGTTCGGTGTCGTCGCACCGCTGCTGCGCCCTTACTGTGAGAAACGACTGGGCGGCATTTTGCTCTACGCCGCCGCCCTTTGGCCCATCGCCGGTTTCATGCTGTCGTTCGCACTGATCGCCAGTCGCGAAACCGTCCCCTTCCTGTACTTCCAATTCTGATGACGATCCCAAAGCACACCCCGCCCCCCACTCAGCCAGATGATCCGGCGACACGCAGCAGTCGGTTGGCAGGCGTGGCGCTGTTGATATTCCTGGTCGTCGGGCTGCTGTCCACTGGCCGTCTGATCGTTTCAGGGCAGATCTCGCTGCTACCCGACAAGGTGCTGACCACGCAGATTCTTGACGGCGATATCACCCATCGGATCGCCAAGGAACTGTCGAACGCTCACTTTCCCACCACGCTCGCCGAGCTGGAGCGCGGTGCCAGTTGGCTGCTCCTGCGCGACACGGGGCCGAGGGTTCGCCCGGGTTGTCCTGACTGGCTGTTTTTGGCCGATGAACTCAAGATCAATCACCAGGCGCAGCGTAATGCCGATGCCAAGGTCCAGGCAGTGATTGATCTGAAGCAGCAGCTCTCCCAGCGTGACATCAGCCTGCTGGTGGTCATCGTTCCAGACAAGAGCCGCATCGCTTCCGGGCAGCTTTGCGCACTGCACCGCCCAGCCGCTCACGAAGGGCGCATCCAGGTCTGGACCTCGAAGCTGGATGCGGGTGGCGTGTCGAACCTGGACCTCACCGGTGCGCTGACGCCACTGGGGGCCAGTGCCTGGTTGCGCACCGATACGCACTGGAGCGAATCCGGCGCGAAGACGGCGGCCGAGGCTATCGCGCAGCGACTGAAGACCCAGGGCATCAGCGCAATGCCACGCAGGTCGTTCAACGAAAGTCATGCCCCGCTCGCGGTGCGACCTGGCGATCTGGTCCATCTGGCGGGCATCGACTGGCTGCCGCTCAAATGGCAACCCGCAGCCGAAATGGTCGCCCAGACCAGCACCGACGAACTTCCCGTTGCGTCATCCGCCAACCCTGACACCGAGGCAGACCTCTTTGGCGATGCCGACCTCCCCGACACCGCGCTCATCGGCACTTCATTCTCACGCAACTCCAACTTCGCAGGGTTTCTGCAGCAGGCACTGGGCGCCCCCGTAGGTAACTTCGCCAAAGACGGCGGCGCGTTCTCTGGCGCTGCAAACAGCTACCTCAACAACCCGGCCTTCAAGGAAACGCCGCCAAGGCAAATCATCTGGGAGATCCCGGAGCGGGACCTGCAGTCGGCTTACATCGACCCCATTGCCTATCGCTCATTGCGCTAAGGCAATCGCATCCGGCAGTCGCTCCAAACCCCACGGATCAGCGCCTTCAACATCAACGCCTCCTCCCAGCGATCCGTGATGTCACGCCCATCAGCCCCCGTCATCGCATAGGGTGGCGGGCCGAGTTCGCAGGTGAAGGACAGGCTGGCGGGTGTATTCGGGCGGGCCAGCCAATCCTCGATCCCGTAGCGCCACCAGCCCAGGAATCGGTCCAGCCAGGGTCGATGCTGGGCAAAACTCAAGGGCACCTGAACCTGTTCGCCGTTGGCGACCCGACCGTGAAAGCCCCAACTGTGGCGCAGGATGGTATGGATCTGTTCGTCGTCTTCAGCGGTAGCCGACTCAGGCAATTCCCGGCCCACGACGTAGTGGGACAGGTCGGCCAACAGTTTGAGATGGGGCATTTGCGCGAGAATGTCGAGGGTGAACAACAGGTCGCTGGTGAGACGATAACGGTGGGTTTCCAGCAGGATCGGAAAGTCCACCTGCTCGGCCAGACGCTGCCAGCCTTCGATCAGTTCGATGGCTTGCGCCAGCGTGCGCGGCCGGACGTCGGCCTGCAACGTGAGGTGGTGGCAGCCGTAGCGGGAAACGACATCGAGCGCGACTGCCAGATCATCCACGGTCCGGGGGAACAGTTGACCTTCGATTTGCAGGCCTTGCGCCTTGGCGGCGGCGCTCAGGCGTGCAGCCTGTGGCGCCTTCCAGAAATGGTCGGTGATGCCGTCGAAACCGGCGGCGGCGATTTTCTCCAGTTGCGCTTCAATGGAAAGGTCGCATTGGCCACGGTGATCTTGCATGGCCCACAAGGACTGAAACACCAGGAATTCGCGCATGTCAGTTCCTCGACAATTGTTTGAGCGATACATCGGCATCGGCTAAAGCGACCACCGAGAGGGGGTTATGGTTGGCGATCAGCCGTTCGCACAACTTGATGTCCTTGGCGACGCTATTTCCCTGGCCCCAGCCGCAAGCCCCTAGCAGACGTTGTTCGGCATCGAGGTAGAACAACAGGAAACCACCGCCCGGGATTGTCCGGCTCGCCGTCGGTTCGGTGTTGGCGATGACGCCCACGGTTTGCAGCCCCCAGTCGTATTGATCGGACCAAAAGCCGGGAATGACGTCGAAGGGCTGCTCGCCCCCCAGCAGGTTCAGAGCGGCGTGACGGCCTTGGGTTTCGGCGTTGCGCCAGGTTTCCTGACGCTGGAAAACCCCTTGCGGGTGCAGACGAAACTCACAGACGTCGCCTGCCGCAAAGATATCCGGCGCACTGGTACGCAGCTGCGCATCGACGCGAATGCCCTGACCAACCTCCAACCCGGCGGCCATGGCCAACTCAGTGTTGGGTTGCATACCGATGCCCACCACGACCAGGTCACAGGGCAACAACTGGCCGTCGACCAATTGCACCGCTTCAGCGTGGGTGGAGCCCTGCACCGTTTCAATCGCCACGTTCAGCCGGACATCCACGCCCTGGCGGCGATGCAATTCCAGCAGGACACTGGACAATCGCTCCGGCAGGACGCGGCCCGCCAGGCGCGGCCCGGCTTCGAGCAAGGTCACTGTGCAACCCAGGGCACGGGCGGTGGCGGCGACTTCGAGGCCGATAAAGCCACCGCCGATGATCACCAATCGGGCGCCTGGCCGCAGCGAATCGCGCAGTGCGACCGCCTCGTCATGGTTCCGCAGATAAAGTACGTTGGACAGATGCCCGGGCACCGAGGGCAACAGCCGCGCCCTGCCCCCGGTCGCGAGCAACAGACGGGCGTAATGCAACCAACTGCCGTCGGCCAACTGCAATCGATGCTGCTGCGGATCGAGGTTTTTCACCGGGTTACCGGCCAGGTGTTCGATGTCCAGTGCAGCGAGTTGAGCGCTATCGCACAGACTGCAACCCGCCAGTTCAACCGTCCCCTGTAACAGCCCTTTGGACAGCGGCGGACGTTCGTAGGGCGGGTGGGATTCGTCGCCGATCAGGATCAGGCGACCGCGATAACCTTCGGCCCGCAGGGTCAAGGCCGCGCGGCCACCGGCATGCCCGGCGCCAACGATAACCAGTGGAGCATTGGCAGGATTCATGGCACAGACTCCGAGCAGTTATACCGAAATGGCGAGCAAGACACGCCCCGCCTCGACCCGGACCGGATAGGTCTTGAGGTTGACGCACACCGGCGCACCCAGGGCTTTGCCGGAGCGGTAGTCGAAACGTCCGTTGTGCTTGGGGCACTCGATGACATGTTCCATCACCAGGCCGTCCGCGAGGTGGATGGACTCGTGGGTGCACAAGCCTGCGGTGGCGAAGAACTCGTCGTCTGCGGAGCGGTAGACGGCATAAGTGTGCGGGCCATGGTCGAAACGAATGACATCTTCTTCATTTATTTCGCCCACGGCACAGACATCGATCCATTGATCGGTCATGGCGTTTTCTCTTGTAGTGGTACAGCCAGGAAGGTGTCAGACCGGCGTTGCTTCAGGCACTACCTGAGCGGTGGCGGCCGGCGCTGCGCGTTGTGGCAAAGGGCGACGGACATAATGGGTCGGGTCTTTGCGCTGCTTCCAGATAGTCGGGAGGATTTCCCGGAAGGCCTCGAAAAGGCTGGCGTACGGCGGCGGGCAGTCGTGACGAATTTCTTCGTGAAGCTGCGCCAGCGCATGAAACGGCACCATCGGGTACATGTGATGCTCGAGGTGATAATTCATGTCGAGGTACAGAAAGCGCAGCAGCGGGTTCATGTAAATGGTCCGGCAGTTGCTGCGATGATCGAGCACATCCTCGGCCAGGCCGACATGCTGCGTCAGGCCGAACAGGTAGGACAGCCAACCGCCGTACAGGGTCGGCAAACCGATAAACATCAGCGGCAACCAGCTCTGCAGATACAGCGCAGCCGCCAGGGTCAGCCCATAAATCACCAGCCAGATGCGCGCCGCCGTAAAGACCTTGGGCCACTCGGACTCGGGGATGAAGGTCTGCTCTTCTTCAGCCATTCGCCCGGTGGCATGCCGGCAGACCGACCACATCGTCTTGATTGCATAAGGCATCCTGAACAGGCTCAGCACCATCATGATCAGACTTGGCGGGCGCGGCTCGACGATCTCCGGGTCACGCCCGACGATGATGGTGTCGGTGTGGTGCCGGGCGTGGCTCCAGCGCCAGACATGGGGCTCGAACATGAACATGAAGCTCGACAACTGGTAGACCGCATCATTCATCCAGCGGGTTTTGAATGCCGTTCCGTGACCGGTTTCGTGCCAACGTGCATTGGACGCCGTGCCGTAGAGCAGCCCATAGGCGAAGAAGAACGGAATGCACGCCCAGGAGCCCCAGAACCAGTAACCACCGAACCCGGTGACGACCATCGCCAGCAGCCAGATCGCGGTATCGCGCAGGGCCGGGCCATCGCGGCGCTGCATCAGTTCCTTCATGCGTTTACGGGGAATGGGTGATTGATACCAGTTAGCCGAGACCAGGCCTTTTTGCGCTGCTTTAGCGGCTTCGGGACCCGTCAACCGATAATCCCGAGGCACGGGTTTACCGGAGTTTTCAGATGCTGCGTGTTGTTCAGGCATTTTATTGTTCTCCGCAAGCTTGATGGTTTAAGGCACTTGCTTCGATGCGGGATCACATCGCTTACGAAAAGATAGAGAGCACAAAGATTACCCTCAAGCCCTTGAATACATTCCCTATCAAGCTATCATCCAGGCCCATTGCAGCTTGATAGTTTTCTATCAAAGCGCCCGGGGGCTCACCATGAACAACACTAAACGCCCAACCATCGCCACTGTCGCCGAGCGTGCCGGTTTGAGTGTCGCCACCGTGGACCGGGTGCTCAATGCCAGGGCTCCGGTGAACCCGGCTACCGCCGAGCAGGTGTTCCAGGCCGCCGAGGCGGTTGGTTATTTCGCGGCCAGGCTGATCGGCCAGCGGATCCGCGAACGGCGCCCCAGCTATCGTTTCGGCATCCTGCTGCTCGGCACCGCCCAGGCGTTCTATGCCAACGTTGCCGCCGCCATCACCGAGGCGGCACAGCGTCAGGCCGGCGCCAACCTCAGCTGCCAGTTCGAGTACGTCTTCGATCGCTCACCCAGCGCCATCATTGCCCAGATCGAACAACTGGCAGTGCAGTGCGATGGCCTGGCGGTGGTCAGCTTCGCTCACCCGTTGATCAATGCCGCCATCGCTCAGATCAGGGCCGCGGGCGTGCCAGTGATCGCACTGCTGTCCGACATCCACGAGGCGGCGAATGAGCCTTACGTCGGTCAGGATAATCATGTAGTCGGACGCACCATGGGCTGGCTGCTGGCCCATACCTGCGGTGCCCACAAAGGTAGCGTCGGGGTACTGCTGGGCGGTCACCGTTTTCTCGGCCATCAGGCGCGGGTGGAGGGGTTGCGCAGTTATCTGACGGAACACGCACCGGGGTTGCAGCTACTCAAAGCGGTGATCAACCTGGATAACTGTGACGTCACCGAAGAGGCCACTCTGGAACTGCTGGCGCGACATGACGACTTGCGGGGTTTGTGCGTGGTCGGCGGTGGCGGCGACGGCATCATCAGTGCCCTGTCGCAGCTACCAAAGCAGCCGTCGTTGTGCAGCATTCTTCAGGAATCGACCGAGCTGTCGCGCCAAGCCCTGGCCCAGGGATTGATCAACCTGGTCATCGACTCCCAGCCGCGATTGCTGGCGGCAGCGCTGGTCGACTTGCTGATCGAACTGCAAACCACACCGGACTTCGATCCTGTCCGGCATCGAATTCATATTCCACTGCAGATCATGACTTGCGAGAACGCTCGAGGCTGAACCTGTGGCGAGGGCGTTTTTGGTTAACCCCTCAACGCTCGGGTCCCGAGCGGAACGCATCGGCACTCAACCCAAACCGGTTCATCTTGTTGTACAGCCCGCCACGGGAAACGTTCAGCTGTTTGGCGGCCAGGCGGATGTTGCCGCGGGTATCCCTGAGGGCCGTGATGATCGCGTTCATTTCATGGGTGCCGAGGTCCATGGCCGCCCGAGGCTCAGGCACGTTTCCCGGCGCGGAAGGCCGCAGTCTTTGCTTGATTTCGAGCGGTAGGTCTTCGGATTGAATCAGTTCGGTCACTGCCAGATTGGTCGCCCGTTCAATGGTGTTTTCCAGCTCGCGAACATTGCCTGGCCAGTGGTAGGCGCAAAGAATATCCAGCGCCTGCGGCGAGATGCCCTGCACCGATTTGCGCAGCGAGCGTGCGCAACGACCAACAAAATGTTGCGCCAGCAAGGGCACATCCTCGCGGCGCATCCTCAGGGGTGGAACCGTCAGATTCAGTACGTTGAGCCGGTAGTAAAGATCCTCACGGAACGCACCATCGGCCACTGCCTGACTCAAGTTGCGGTGGGTGGCCGCAATGATGCGGACATTCACCTGCCGGGATTTCTTTGCGCCCACCCGCGTCACCTCGCCTTCTTGCAAGACCCGCAGCAGGCTGACCTGGGCATCAAAAGACATGTCACCGATTTCGTCGAGGAAGATCGTTCCGCCATCGGCCAATTCGAACTTGCCGGCCGAACCGCCGCGGGCCGATCCGGTGAAGGCGCCCTCGACATGCCCGAACAGTTCGCTCTGCACCAAATCTCGCGGAATGGCCCCGCAATTGACCGCCACAAAAGGACCACTGCACCGGTCACTGCCGTTATGTATCGCCTGGGCGAACAACTCCTTGCCGGTGCCGCTTTCGCCCAGGATCAGTGTGGTCGAGTCACTGCGACTGGCGATCCGTCCCAAGTGCAACGCGTCCTGAATGGCTCGCGAAGTGCCCTGAATGGTTTCGAAGGTGTAGCTGGCCTGAGTGCCGATGATCCGCCGGGTAATTTCCCGGATGCGTCGGTTCTCCCGCAGCGAGACGATGCGCCCGCCCTGCTCCAGTGAGCACACGGACACCAGGCATGCCAGCTGGCTGCGATCATGCAATTCAAAGGTGCAATCCAGATCTCTTATCCCTTCAGACTGCTGCCCTTCCCCGCCGCGCAGCAGAACCTCATTGGTCAGTTCGCTGCGGCCCAGACGCTGGAACGGACTGCCCAGCAAATCCAGGCCCACGCGAAACAATTGCCGGGCATAGCGGTTGAGCGCCTTGATGCAGCCGCGCTCATCCAGCACCACCAGTCCCTCGTTCAGTACTTCAAGCACGGCTTGTTGTTCTTCCAGCAAGGCCTGCAGCGCCATCTGCCGCGAAACCGCTTCGGCTGCGGCCTGGACGGTGCCCAGAGTATGGAAATGAAACCAGCCGGGCTCTGCGGTCAGGGTCAGCATGGCCAGTGTCCGGCCCTGGGCATCCCGAATCGGCGCGGCGGCACAATGCATGCGCCGCCGACGCAGGTCGACCCCGAAGTTTTCCTCGGCCAGCACATACACCAATCGGTCTTCGGCAAGCGCCAGCCCCGTGCAGTTGGTGCCCTGCACCGACTCCAGCAGTTGGCTGCCCACCGGCGTGAGATCGAGGCCGCAGGAATACAGCATCGTTCCTTGGGCATCGGTCAGATTGATATGACCTCTGGGGTTGTACGCCAGCAATCCGCGCATGACCTCCGCTGCCGCTGCGATCAACGCGCGATTGGCTGCCAGCGTCGCGGCCAGGTCGGCGGGGGCGACAAACCGGTACGCACCATCCTCAGGGTTGAGGCCTGCACTGACGCTGCGCAACCAGGAGTCCCAAATCACCTGCCTGACCCCGGCAGGTCGATCGACACTCCCCCTCAGACACGCCAGCCAGGCCTTTTCCAGCTCAGCGATCGGTCCTGCGTTCAACGACGCCGGTCCGATTGCGGCGATGTAATCGAGGTCTTGCGCGCTGAAGGCCATCGGCTGTGGATTCACTCTGCGTCCCTATGTTCATATTTTCGACATGTCAGTATAGACATGTCATCTGAATGAACACTTAATTCAAACCACTATTATTAAACCCTTAAATATCAATCATTTAAATATTGGCATGGCGCTTGCTCCCGGCTTTGTACCAGCGAGGACATTCCTGCTGTCGAGTCGTTGAACAACAATAAAAGGGAGTCATTTCATGAGTGCATCCAAGATCATCCGCCTGGGTCTCATCGGCGCCGGCCGCATGGGCAGCTTCCACGGTCAGACCGCCGCCCGGAACATTCCCGGTGCCTGCCTGGCCGCCATCGCCGACCCGACACCCGGCCAGGCCGCGCGCCTCGCCGCAGAGTTGGGTGTACAGCGGGTCTACACCGATCCACAGCAATTGCTCGATGACCCGGAAATCGACGGCGTGTTGATCGCCGCCCCGGCCCGCAGCCATGCCGAATTGGTGATTAGTGCGGCACGGGCCGGCAAAGGGGTGTTTTGTGAAAAACCCATGGCCATTACCCTGGACGAAGCCGACCGCGCCATCGCTGCGGCTGCCGATGCGCGAGTGACGCTGCAGGTCGGCTTCAACCGCCGCTTTGCCAAAAGCTTCCGGGCGGCTCACCTGGACGTGGTCGCCGGACGTATCGGTACGCCGCAACTGCTGCGCTCGCTGACTCGCGATCCGGCCCTGAACAATCCCGCCGCCTCGCCGCAGTGGGTGATTTTCCTCGAAACCCTGATCCATGACTTCGATACCCTGCGCTACCTCAATCCCGGCGCCGAAGCGGTCGAGGTGTTTGTCATGGCCGATGCCCTGATCGCTCCGGACTTCAAGGACAAGGGTTTGCTCGACACAGCCGTGGTCACGATCCGTTTCGACAACGGCGCCATCGCCACCGCCGAGGCGAATTTCCAGGCGGTGTATGGCTACGACGTTCGGGGCGAAGTGTTCGGCAGCGCCGGCATGCTGAGCATGGGCAGCATCAATGACTCTGACCTGGTTCGCTACTTGGCCAATGGCATCCAGGCAGACACCCAGCGCTTGGACACCGACCTGTTGCGTGATGCCTACGTGGCCGAGCTCAATCACTTTGTCGACTGCCTGCGCAGCGGCGAAAAACCACTGGCGAGCGGCGAAGATGCGAAAGCCGCACTGGCCATTGCCCGCGCCTGTATCGAGTCCTTCCAGCAGGGCAAAGCAGTGCGTGTACAAGGAGGCCGGCCATGAGCTTCACTCCGTTCAAACTGGCGATCAGCGCCGAAATGGTGTTCCTCGACCTGCCGTTCACCGAACGGGTCAAACGCATTCATGCACTGGGCTTCAGCGCCGAAATCTGGAGCTGGACGAGCAAAGACATTCCGGCCCTGGTCGCCACCGGCGCGGACTTCACCTCCATGACCGGCTACATCTCGGGCAATTTGACCGACCCCGAGGACATCCAGCACCTGCTCGACAGCGCACGGGAATCGCTGGCCGTTGCCGCCCAATTGAATTGCCCGAGCCTCAACCTGCATGGCACGGGCCTGGGCGATCAAGGTTTGCCAGTCAAACCCGTGGCTCACACCACCGGACGCATGTGGTTGAGCGCCTGCAAGACCCTGGAGAAAATCGCTCGCCTGGGCGAAGACGCCGGCCGGGTGTTCCTGCTGGAAAACCTCAATACCGAGGTGGATCACCCCGGCACGCCGTTCGCTCGCGCCGACGATACCCTGGCGCTGATCGAGGCCGTGGGCAGCCCTCATCTGAAGATGAACCTGGACCTTTACCATGCGCAGATTGGCGAAGGAAACCTGATCGAACTGATCCAGCGTGCTGGCAGCGCCATCGGCGAAATCCAGGTCGCTGACGTCCCTGGGCGCATGGAACCTGGCACCGGCGAAATCCATTACCCGGCCATTGCCAAAGCCTTGTTCGGTATGGGATACACCGGTGTCGTCGGGCTTGAGGGCTGGGCCAGCGGCGACAGCGAAGCGGCACTCGAACGTTTCCGGCAAGCGTTCACGCTGGATTGAGGAGCCTGCGGCGCGCCCGGACGTTGACTCTACGCGCGCCAGCAACCCTCCCCCCTGATCTTGATGAATGTCGACTTATAACAACAAAAGGAAAACCGTCATGCGTCGCTGCACACTACTTTTTGCCACGCTGCTACTCGTCTTCAGCCAATGGGCCGCCGCCAGCTATCGCATCGGTGTCAGCATTGCCAGGGTCGACGACAACTTCATGACCTATGTGCGCAGCGGCCTGGAGGAAGCCGCCAAAAAGGACAACGTCCAGATCCAGTTCGAGGACGCCCAAGGCGATGTGGTTCGCCAGCTCAATCAGGTCCAGGGCTTTCTCAACCAGAAAGTCGATGCGGTCATCGTCTTGCCCGTGGACACCGCTGCCACCGCCAACATGACCCGTGCCGCCGTCGAAGCGCAGACGCCACTGGTCTACGTCAACCGCCACCCGGACGAACGCGTCCTGCCCAAAGGCGTGGTCACCGTGGCGTCGAACGACATTGAGGCCGGGCAACTGCAAATGCGCTACCTGGCCGAAAAAATGGGGGGCAACGGCACCCTCGCGATCATCATGGGCGACCTCGCGCAAAACTCCACGCACGACCGCACCGAAGGCGTCAAACAGGTGCTCAAGGACTATCCCGGGATCAAGATTGTCGAACAGCAAAGCGCCGAATGGCAGCGCAACAAAGGCATGGACCTGACCAGCAACTGGCTGCTGGCCGGCACGAGTTTTGATGCCATCGTCGCCAACAATGACGAGATGGCCATCGGCGCCGCCATGGCACTGCAGCAGGCCGGCAAAGCCAAGGGCGAGATTGCGATTGTCGGCATCGACGGCCTGCCCGACGGTCTGGCGGCGATCAAGCGCGGGATGCTGGTTGCCTCGGTCTTTCAAGACCCCAAGGCCCAGGCGGCCACTGCGCTGCAAGCGGCCATCAAAATGATCAAGGGTGAGCCGGTCGAGACGGATGTCTGGGTGCCCTTCCAACTGATCACGCCGGAGCAGGTTGCCGTCTATGAGAAACATTACAAATAGCGCCCAACGCTAACCGTTGACGCCGCTGTCCCGGTCGGGAATCAGCGGCGTTTTTCGTTGGGTGAACAGCGTTGTGCGAAATCGAAAGACCAAACCGCAGGGCTTGCCACGCCATCACAATGGAAGCGGCCTATCCTGAACGACCCGTTTCATAACGAGGGTCGAGGTCAACCGTTGTACGTTGGGCAAGGTCGAAAGGCTCTCATCGTATAGCTGCTGGAAGGCTGGCAAATCCTGAGTGATGACGTGCAGCAGGTAGTCCGGCTCCCCGAATAACCTCTGGGCATCGACCACTTGCGGGATCTCGATGAGCGCCGTCTCGAAAGCCTCGACAGCTTGCCTGTCTCCCTCACGAAGCGTGGCAAACACCATCGCTGAAAAATTCAGGCCGAGTGCGCCTGGGTCCAGCTGTGCCCTGTAGCCAAGCAACACACCCGACTCTTCCAGGGCCCGTACTCGCCGATGACAAGGGGAAAGGCTCAGCCCCACTCGCTCAGCGAGTTCAGTGACCGAAAGTCGACCATCTTTTTGCAGCTCAGCAAGAATCTTTCGATCAATCCTGTCCATATAGAAAAATATCCCCTTACAGCGCACATGAACGATTACTTTTGAAATTTAATTCTAACAACATTTCATTATTCTTCCTCTCACCATTAACGCCGCACTCACTTGACCAAAGATGAGGCGGCCTGTGATTCGCGGAGCGGGACGATGCAGAGAGCGGTGTGTCATCAACGGGAGTGCCTGGCGCCATGACCTTCAGTATTTTTGTTGCTTTCTGGGCGGTGTCGATTCTGTTCATCATCACGCCCGGTGCAGATTGGGCGTACGCGATTTCGGCGGGTTTGAAGGGCCGGGTCGTCCTGCCCGCTGTGGGCGGGCTTTTGTCCGGCCATTTGATTGCAACCGTGATTGTTGCCGCCGGTGTTGGCGCGCTGGTCGCCAACCACCCCGTTGTCTTGACGGTGCTTACGGTTGCCGGGGCGGCTTATCTGTTCTGGTTAGGTATCAACATGCTTGCCCGTCCCTCCACACCCCATGCTGAGGACATCCAGGTGTCGGGCTCCTGGAAACGCTGGGCGCTCAAGGGGCTTTGCGTCAGCGGGCTGAATCCGAAAGTGTTCCTGCTGTTCCTGGCGTTATTGCCACAATTCACCGACGCAACCGCTACCTGGTCTGTCCCAATGCAGATGATTGCGCTGGGGCTCGTCCACACCGTCAGTTGTGGCGTTATCTATCTGCTGGTGGGATTTGGCTCACAGGCGGTTCTCCAGGCACGCCCTGCCGCCGCTCAGTGGGTCAGTCGTTTATCTGGAGCGGCCATGATCATCATCGCGGTCGTTCTGCTCACGGAGCAGACGTCGGGTTAATCCATTTTTCAGCGAGACAACCACAATGAGTGACCAACCTCCACCCTATGGCAGCGCCCCTCCAGCCCAACCGGCGACACGCGTGCGAATCCCGCATCTGAAACAGATGAAAGTGCGGGGTCAAAAATGGGCGATGCTCACCGCGTACGACATGTACAGCGCAGCCATTTTTGAAGAAGCCGGAATACCTGTGCTGCTGGTGGGCGATTCAGCCTCCAACAATGTCTACGGCAATGAGTCCACGCTTTCGGTCACCGTTGACGAACTTATCCCCCTGGTTCGCGCGGTCACCCGTTCGACACGCCGGGCGCTGGTGATTGCGGATCTTCCTTTCGGTTCTTACCAGGCCTCGGCGGAACAATGCTTTCACACATCCGTCCGTTTCATGAAAGAAGCCGGTGCGCATGCGGTCAAACTGGAGGGCGGGATCGAGGTGCTGCCTCAGATCGAGAAGCTCGTCAGCGCAGGCATACCCGTCATGGCGCATATAGGCTTCACACCACAGATGGAACATCAACTGGGTGGCTATCGCGTCCAGGGCCGTGGCGAGGATGCGCAGCGCCTGATAGACAGTGCCAAAGCGTTAGAAGCAGCGGGCGCATTCGCTATCTTAATCGAGATGGTGCCGGGTGATGCAGGTCGAGCGATCACCGAAGCGATTTCAATTCCGACCGTCGGGATTGGCGCGGGTAACCAGTGCGACGCTCAGGTTCTGGTCTGGCAGGACATGGCCGGACTACGCACTGGCCGCATGCCGCGATTCGTCAAACAGTACGCCGACCTTCGCTCGGTACTTCATACCGCGGCAAGGGACTTTGCACTTGAGGTGGAAGCAGGAACATTTCCTGGCCCCGAACATACTTTTTAACCAGTGAGTCGTTATGAAGAGCCCAAGAGAACGTGCTGCCGAAGGCCTACAGGTCGGAGACCGGTTCACGACAGTCCGCTGCTTTTCAGATGACGATATTCGTCAGTTCGCGCAGATTTCCCGAGACTACAATCCGGTTCACTGCGATGCACGCTACGCCGTGATTCGAAGGTTCAAGGAGCCCATCGCCCACGGCCTTCTGACAGCCAGCCTCGTCACCGAAATTGGCGGGCAAATCGGTTGGCTGGCAACGGGGATGAGTTTCGCGTTCAAACGACCGGTGTACGCGGGAGAACAGATAACCTGCCACTGGCTCATCGCTGACATCGATGAACGCGGTCACGCAACAGCCGAAGTTAGGATACTCAACGCAGAGGGAATCACAGTGCTGGAGGCGACTACGACTGGAGTGCTACCCGGAACTGAAGAACGTGAACGCCTCAAACAGATGATTGCTGACGGAGATCCCACCAACGGTGCTGCCGGATCCGCCGGTTGATGGTATTGCGAAGCGAGGGCCAGAAATGGCCCTCGCTGTTTTTGCAGTCAAATTCAGCGTTTGAGTTTGCGCTTGTTGCGGTATTGGTCGATGACCACCGCGACCACGATGATCAAGCCTTTGATGATGTCCTGGATATAGGCATCGACCCCGACGAAAGTGAATCCGCTGGCCATCACCCCAAGGATCAGTGCACCGATGACCGTGCCGGTGATGCGCCCCACTCCGCCCGCCAAACTGGTACCACCGATGACCGCTGCGGCAATCGCATCCAGTTCATAGGACATGCCCATCCCGGCCTGGCCGGTGGCGGCACGCGCCGAAGCCACCACGCCCGCCAGCCCCGCCAGCAACCCGGCGATGCTGTAGACGATGACCAGATGGCGTTTGACGTTGATTCCGGACGTACGCGCCGCCTGCATGTTGCCGCCGATGGCGTAAGTGTATTTACCGTACTTGGTGTAGCGCAGCGCGATATGGAAGATCACCGCCACCACCAGAAAAATGATCACCGGCATCGCGCCGTGACCGATGGCCGTGTAGGAGTCCGATAGCATGCTCACTGGTTGGCCTTCGGTGTAGTAACGCGCCAGGCCACGGGCCGAGACCATCATGCCCAAGGTGGCAATGAACGGTGGAATCCCGGTAATGGCAATGATGCTGCCGTTGATTGCCCCCGCCAGCAGCCCGACACCGAGCCCGACAATCACTGGAATCCACACCGGCAAGTCAGTCAGCGACGGGAATACCGCACGGGCGAAATCCGAGGTCTGCGCCAGGCTGGCGGCGATCATCGCCGACAACGCCAGCACCGAGCCTGAGGACAGGTCAATGCCGGTGGTGATGATCACCTGGGTCACGCCAATCGCCAGCAGGCCGATGATCGACACTTGCAGGATCATCAGCACCAGCCGCTGGGAGTTCATCAGGAAGCTCTGGTCTCGCACGATCCAGCCGAACACCTCGAACACCAGGCCGATGCCGATCAGCACCAGGAAAATACTCAGTTCAGTCGGAAAGCGCCGGCGACTCTTGACCGGTGCCGTTGCCGGTTTGTTTTCCAGTATCGCGTTCATAACCACTCACCCTTCTATCGCATCGTCGACGCTGGCCGAGCCAGCGCCGGCATCATTAGTGAACCACGGACATGCCCGAGGCCAGTTGCATCACTCGTTCCTGAGTCGCTTCGCTGCGATCGAGGGTGCCCATCAGGTCGCCCTCGTGCATGACCATGACCCGGTCGCTCATGCCGAGCACTTCCGGCAGCTCCGAGGAAATCATGATCACCGCCATGCCTTCGCTGGCGAGGTAGGAGATGAGCCGGTAGATCTCGGCCTTGGCGCCGACATCGATGCCGCGGGTCGGCTCGTCGAGAATCAGGATTCGCGGGTTGGTCATCAGCCAGCGCGCCAGCAAGGCCTTCTGCTGATTACCGCCGGACAGCGTGTCGATGCACTGCTCGAGCGACGGGGTTTTCACCCGCAACTTCTTGCACATGTCTTCGCACAGGGCGCGCAGGGCTTTTTGCTGGATGAAACCGTGGCCGGCGTAGTGCGGCAGCACCGCCATTTCCATGTTCTCCAGCACCGACAGGCACGGGAACAGGCCGCTGAGCTTGCGATCCTCGGTCAACAGGGCGAAGCCCTTATCGATGGCCATGTGCGGATCGGTAATGCGCACCACTTCACCGTCGAGGCGAATCTCGCCACCGTCGCTCGGGGTGATGCCAAAGATCGCCTCGGCGACGTTGGTCCGCCCCGAGCCCATCAACCCGGCAATGCCGAGGATCTCGCCGGCATGCAGATCGAAGGACACGTCCTTGAAAATGCCATCGAGCTTGAGGTCGCGCACCGACAGCAGTAGATCGCCGATCGGCGTCTCGCGTACCGGGAACAACTGGCTCAGTTCACGCCCGACCATCATCGAAATCAGGCTGTCGCCATCCATGCTGTCGGCCCGCTGCAGGCCTATGTAGGCGCCATCGCGGAACACCGCCACTTCATCGGCGATAGCGAACACTTCGTTCATTTTGTGGGTGATGTAGATGATGCCTTTGCCCTGGCTTTTCAGGTCGGCAATGATCGAAAACAGGTGGGCGACTTCCTTGTCGGTGATGGCCGAGGTCGGTTCGTCCATGATCAGGATGTCGGAATCGTAAGACACCGCCTTGGCGATCTCGACCATCTGCCGTTCGGCGATGCTCAGATTGCCGACATGCTCTTCGGGGTCAAGGTTGATGCGCAGGCGTTCCAACAGCTTCGCCGTGCAGCGGTGCATTTCGCGGTGGTCGATCATGTGGAAACCGTTGAGCTGCTCACGGCCGATCCAGATGTTCTCGGCGATGCTCATGTGCGGCATCAGGTTGAGTTCCTGGTGGATCATCGCGATCCCGGCCTGCAGCGCCGCCAGGGGCGTTTCGAAGACCACCGGTTTGCCCCGCAGGCGCAGTTCGCCGGCGTCCGGCTGGTAGATGCCGGCGATGATTTTCATCAAGGTGGATTTGCCTGCGCCGTTCTCGCCCATCAGGGCCAGTACGGAACCGGGGCGTACCCGCAGCTGCACGTCGGACAAGGCCACCACCCCGGGGAAACCCTTGCTGACGTTGACGATCTCCAACAGGTACGGCTCATCGACAGGCGTTACAGTTGGCTGGACACCCATCAATGGGGTGCTCGAAGCAGTCGCTGAAGCGAACATGATCAGGTACTCCATCAGCAAGGTCGCGGTCGCCACCTTGCGTGTTTATTGTTGTTATTGAACGGACGGACTATTTGAACTGGTCAACGTTTTGCAGCGTGATCAAGCGATACGGCACCCACACGGCCGGCTCTACCGGCTCGTTCTTGGCCATTTTCACTGCCGTCTCGATCGAACCGTCGGCCTGACCCTTGGCGTCCTGGAACACCGAGACGACCAGAGAGCCCTTCTTCACTGCGTTCAAACCGTCAGGCGTACCGTCGACACCGGCGATCAGGATGCTGCCCTTTTCCACTCCGGCCTGTTGCAGGGCCATCGCGGCGCCAATGGCCATCTCGTCGTTGTTGGAGACGACCGCGTCGAACTTGCGGCCCTGGGTCAGCCAGTCGTTGACCAGGGTCATGCCCTTGTCCCGCAACCAGATACCGGTTTGCTCTTGCTCGATCTTGATGTTCGGGTACTTGGCCAGCACCTCTTTGACGCCCTTGGTACGGTTGGTGGTGGAGTTGTTCGCCAGGTCGCCCAGCAGAATCACGATGTCGCCTTTGCCGCCCATTTTGTCGGCCAGGTATTGCATCTGCATCTGACCGGCCTCCAGATCGTTGGAGGCGACAGTGACCACGCCTTTGGGCAGGTTCAGGTCATCGGGACGGCGGTTGACGTACACCAGCGGAATGCCGGCCTTGACCGCCGATTCGGTGATTTTTTTGGTCGCGGCGGTATCCACCGGGTTGACCACGATGGCGTCGACCTTCTGACTGATGAAGCTTTCTACCTGGCTCAACTGCCGGACCACGTCGCTGCGCGCGTCTTCGAACTGCAGCTTGACGCCATCGGGATAGGATTTGGCTTTTGTGTCCATGGATTCGCGCAGGTAGGTCAGCCAGGTGTCATCGAACTGCGACATGCTGACGCCGATCTTCATGTCAGCGAGTGCAGCGCCGCTGGCGAACATCAGGGACAAGGCGAGTGAGGCGAAACGGATCTTGGTCTTCATGAAAAGTCTTTCTCCACATTCTTGTTGGTTTTATGGATAAGGCGTGACGATTTCAGTAAGCGGGCAAGCGGGAAAAGAGTTGGAACAGGGTGCGAGGCAGCTCGCTGGAAATGACTTTATTGGAAAATATTTTCCATATCAACTCATTTTAGAATTTTATTCTAAATTTGTTCCATGACTCTCGAAGGCGCTCAATTGCACCACCTGGTGGCGCTCGAAACTCAGCCGCGCAGCGTCTAGCACGCGGGTGGTCGCCAGTGCATCACGCGCCTCCACAGGCAGTGGGCCACCGCTCTGCAATGCGCCTTGCAGCTGTAAATAGAACTGATTCCAGCAACCACGCTCGGAGGGAACTCTTTCGCGCACTTCGCCCTGTTCGAACCAACCCCAGCGGCGATGCTCTTCCACGCCCCAGCGTTCACCTTCGGATTTCGGTGTCAGCCCGGCGAGCGCCGACGCCTCCTGCCCGTCGAGACCATCGACGCTGTAACAGCCTTGAGTGCCGGTCACGCGAAAGCGCGGGCCGGGGGTGTTTTGCAGACAACTGCCGCCCAGGTGCGAGGTCACACCGCTAGCGTGGGTCAGGGACATAAAGAAGCCGTTATCGAACGTCTGGTCTTTCTCCAGATAATCCAGCTCGGCGTAAACCCGGGTGACGGGGCCGAACAGCAACAACGCCTGATCCACCAGATGGCTGCCCAAATCCCGCAGGAAACCACCGCCACTGCCGTTGTTCACCGACTGTGGCGAATAGCGTTCGATCCGCGATTCGAAACGGGTGACCTGGCCCAGCGCACCGGACTCGATGAGTTTGCGCACAGTGAGAAAGTCCGAGTCCCAGCGCCGGTTCTGGTAGACGCTCAGTTGCACGCCCTGACACTCGGCCATGGTGATCAGGGTTTGCGCCTGTTGTGCGTCAGCGGCGAACGGCTTGTCGCTGACCACCGCCACATTGTGTTCGATGGCGTCGAGCACCAGCGCCGGGCGACCTTTGAGCGGTGTGGACACCACCAGCACATCGACCCCGATTTCAACCAGTTGGCCGATGCTGTCAAAGGCCGGCACGCCGGGGTGTTCTGCGGCCAACAGTTGACGGCGCTCGACGGAACGGGTGACCACGCCCACGAAGGTCGCCGCTGGCAAACTGCTGATCAGCGGAGCATGGAAAAACCGGCCGCCATGGCCGTAACCGACAAGTCCGATACGCATAAAAGTATTCTCCTTATAGAACGCGACCTCTGTGGGAGCGAGCTTGCTCGCGATGATGGCAGCACATTCAACATCTATGTGACTGTCAGATCGCAATCGCGAACAAGCTCGCTCCCACAGGATTTTCGTAGGTATTCAACGGCAGAGTTCGCTTTTGACGCGCTCGAGCATCATCCGGTTCGACTCATCCGGCCGGTCCTCCCAGGCGAACACCGAGACGGTGGCAATGCCATCGAATTTGATCTCGCGCAAAGTGCCGAAGAACGCGTCCCAATTGACCTCGCCCTGGCCGATGTCCAGATGCTGGTGCACGGTGGCGGTGACGCCCGGCGGGTTGACGATGTAGCGCAAGCCCGAGGAAGCCTTGTGGTTGTAGGTGTCGGCGATGATCAGGTGCGTCAGTTTCGACCCGGCGTACTTGAGCATCGAGGCGATATCACCGACGCCATCGTCATAGAAAAACGTGTGCGGCGCAGCGTATAGGTAGTTGATCCAGTCGCGGTCCAGACCACGAATGATGTCCACCGACTCGTTATTGCGCTCGCAGAAATCATACGGGTGAGCCTGGATATCGAGCTTGATGCCTTCGCGTTCGAACTCCGGGATCAGCTCATCCATGGAGCGCATGAACTGGTTCTCGCACACCAGCGGGTTGTCCGACTGGCCGGTGAACTCGGTGTTGACCAGTTCGCAGTCCATTTCTACGGCAATCTGGATCGCGCGCTTCCAGTTGCGCACCGCGGCCACGCGCAAACCTTCGTCGGCAGCGGCCCAGTGGTACATCGGTAATAAAGAAGAGAGTTTGACCCCGGTGTCGCTCAGGGCTTTGCGAAATTCCTTGATCCGCGCCTTGTCGACCCGTGGGGCTTTGTAGAACGGCAGGAAATCTTCCCGGGGCGACAGCTCGATGTATTCGTAGCCGAGCTCGGCGACCTTGTCGACCATCTTGCCCAGGGACAGTCTGCGGTACATGTAGGGGTCTAGTGCGATGCGCATGTTCTTATTCTCCTGACCAAGACCTCAGCCTTGACACAACCCCCTGTGGGAGCGGGCTTGCTCGCGAAAGCGGTGTGTCAGACGACATCAATGTTGACTGTTCTGACGCCTTCGCGAGCAAGCCCGCTCCCACATTGGATCGGGGGTTAGCCGTAGAAGTGTGGGCGGTCAGGGAGAGCAACTTTGACGATCTGGCCGCTGTTCTGCGCCTCGATGCACGCATCGGCCGCCACCGCCGCTGCGAAGCCATCCCACGCCGAAGGACCGCCAACCTGCCCGGCGCGCACGCCATCGATGAACGCCTGCAACTCGACGTCATACGCGGCAATGAACCGGTCCTTCCAGTCCATCAGAATCGCATTGGACAGCTTCGCGCCACTGCGCAACTGCACCTGGGACGGTTCCGGCAGTTTGGCGATGCCGGTCTCCCCCACCACTTCGCACTGGATGTCGTAGCCGTACTGGCAGTTGACGAACACTTCCACATCGATGCGCGTGCCCTTGGCGGTTTCCAGCAACACGATCTGCGGGTCTTTCAAATGGGCGTGGGCCTTGCTGGTCTTGCGCGGGAACACCACCTGCACCGACACGTAGTCGTCGTCGAGCAACCAGCGCAGCACATCCAGCTCATGGATCAGGGTGTCGGTGATCGCCATGTCGGTCTTGTAGTTCTCGCCCACGGTCGGGTTGCGGTGGGCGCAATGCAGCATCAACGGCTCGCCGATCTGGCCGCTGTCGATCACTGATTTCAGCGCCCGATACCCCTCGTCGTACGGACGCATGAAACCGACCTGTACCAGCCGCTTGCCGTGAGCCACTTCGGCCTCGACGATCTTGCGGCAGCCTTCGGCAGTGACCGCCAGCGGTTTCTCGCAGAACACCGGCTTACCGGCGGCAATCGCTGCCAGCACAAACTCTTCGTGGCTCGGCCCCCAGGAGGTAACGAGGATCGCCTCGACTTCCGGCGCCTTGATCAGGGTGTGACCGTCGGGATACACCTCGGCGGTCAGCTTGAGATCGGAAACGACCTTGGCCGCTTGCTGCAAATTGATGTCAGTCACCGCCACGACCTGGCTGTTGAGCAAGGCCTGGCTGCAACGACGGATGTGGTCCTGGCCGATGGCCCCGGTGCCGATGACGCCAATGCGCAGTGAGCTAGAGAGCAATGACATGAAGATTCTCCTGTGAAAATTTGTTGTTGGTTTCAGGGGCAATCAGTATTGACGGGCCTTGGCCAGTCGTTCGTTCAGGGTCTTGGCCACCGCATCGGTACGGGCACTGGTGGAAACCTGCGCCACACCGACCCGCCACCACGACAGGTATTTGTGAATCATGGTCTTGGGCAAAACCTTGATATCGATCAGCGTCGAAACCGTCTGCAAGCGCGCATCCGCCAGTGCAGCCTTCAGCTCTTCAACGGTGTTCACTTTGTAAGTCTTGCAGCCATAGGCCGCCGCGCTCATGGCGAAATCCACCGGCACAAAGCCGCCATCGAGCTTGCCGGTTTGCGGGTTGCGGAAGCGGAACTCGGTGCCGAAGCTGTCCATGCCGTGTTCCATCTGCAGGTTGTTGATGCAGCCGAAGGTCATGTTGTCCAGCAGCACCACGTTGATCTTGCGCCGCTCCTGAATCGAGGTCGCCAGTTCCGAGTGCAGCATCATGTAGGAGCCGTCGCCCACCAGCGCATAGACCTCACGATCCGGCTCGGCGAGTTTCACGCCCAACGCAGCGTTGACCTCGTAACCCATGCAGGAATAGCCGTACTCGACGTGGTAGGTGTTCACGCCTTTGCTGCGCCAGCTGCGCTGCAAGTCGCCAGGCAAGCTGCCGGCGGCGGCGACGATCACTGCGTCGTCCGCCAGGGTTTCATTGAGCACCCCGAGCACGCGGCTCTGGGTCAGGCAGGAGCCGGTCAGCTCGATGAATTCGCGCAGTACCGCCGGGTCCATGTGGTCGTTGATTTCCGGGACGAAATCCTTGGCCTGGTATTCCACCTGATAGATGCGATCGACTTCCTCATCCAGTTGCGCCTTGGCCGGACGGGGTTGATCGCCCCAGCTCGAGCGATAATCACCCAGCGCTTCGGCCAGCGCCGACAAACCGGTTCTGGCGTCTGCCAGCAATTGCACGCCGTCGAGTTTCAGGGCATCGCAGGGGCTGATATTGAGGTTGAGAAATTGTACCTGCGGGTGCTGAAACAAGGACTTCGACGCGGTGGTGAAGTCGCTGTAACGGGTGCCAATGCCAATGATCAGATCAGCGTCCCTGGCCAGCAGGTTCGCCGCCAGGCAACCGGTTTCGCCGATCCCGCCGACATTCAGCGGATGGCTGGACACCACCGCGCTCTTGCCGGCCTGGGTTTCAGCGAAGGGAATGTCGAAGCGCTCGGCAAACGCCTGCAATGCGGCGTTGGCACCGGAATAACGAACCCCGCCACCGCAAATGATCAGCGGTTTGCGCTTGCCTTTGAATAACGCCAGTGCATCACCGAGCATGGCTTCGGTAGCCGGACGACGCTCGATGCGGTGCACGCGTTTTTGCAGGAAATAATCGGGATAGTCGTAGGCCTCGGCCTGCACGTCTTGCGGCAAGGCCAGGGTCACGGCGCCGGTTTCGGCGGGGTCGGTGAGCACCCGCATGGCGTGGATCGCCGCCGTCATCAGTTGCTCGGGACGGTTGATGCGGTCCCAGTATTTGCTCACGGCCTTGAATGCATCGTTGGTGCTGATGCTCAGGTCGTGGAACTGCTCGATCTGTTGCAACACCGGGTCGGGCTGGCGACAGGCGTAGACATCGCCGGGCAACAGCAGCAAGGGAATACGGTTGGCCGTCGCCGTGGCGGCAGCGGTCAGCATGTTCGCCGCGCCAGGCCCCACCGACGAAGTGCAGGCGTAGATCTTGCGTCGCAGGTGCTGCTTGGCGAACCCGATAGCCGCGTGGGCCATGCCTTGCTCGTTGCGGCCCTGATGGACGATCAGGTCGCCGCTGTCCTGCTCCAGGGCCTGGCCCAGACCCAGCACATTGCCGTGGCCGAAAATGGTAAAGATCCCGGCGACGAATTTACTCTGGACCCCATCGACCTCGATGTACTGGTTATCGAGGAATTTCACCAGGGCCTGGGCCATGGTCAGTCTTGTTGTGGTCATGCTTGCACCTTTTAGTGAATGCAATCCGATCCCTGTGGGAGCGGGCTTGCTCGCGAAAGCGGTGTGTCAGGCGACATAAATACTGAATGTGCCGCCGCTTTCGCGAGCAAGCCCGCTCCCACATTGGATCTCCATCAGGCTGACGAACGATGTCAGGCCAGGGATTTCTGCAGGTGATCCATGCTCGCGCCGATCGCCCGCTCGATATCCGCCAGCCCATGCACGCTGTCGGCGAACGGTTCGAACGACAGGTAGCCGCTGTAGCCGGTAGCGAGCAAGGTGTCGATCTGCGCCGCATTGCCGAGGATGTCGCCCTCGCCCACCAGCACCCGGTGACCATCGCGAATAGTCGCCAGCGGCGCCTCGGCATCCTCGACCCCGGAGATGTGTACCAGCCCGGTCAGCTCAGGGAAGAACTCCTGCTCGCCGGCCAGGTGATGGTGAAAGGTGTCATGCACCAGCCGGAACACATCCAGCCCGCCGATGGCCTTGATCGCGTCCACCGCCGTGCGTTTACGGCGCAGCGAGCACTCTTCGAAACCCAGCGGCTCGATGAACCCGAGAATTCCGTGATCGCGCAGGATCGGCGCCAACTGACTCAACGCGGTGCGCAGGCCTGAAGCGCGCTCGGCTTCGGTACGCGGGTCGGCACGGTCGTTCAACGGGCACATGACCAGCCCTTGCGCGCCGCAGTCCCGGGCATAGGCAGCGAGTTTCGAGGCCTGCTCCCGGCGCTCGTCGTTCCACACATCAAACGGATACAGCGCGTTGATCGAGAGCACGGTGATGCCTTTGGCCGCGCACAACTCACGCACGCGCTCGGGCGCGGTGCCGTCTTCGATCTCCACACCTTTGAGGTCATTGCGGATCTCGATGGCGTCGGCCTTGAGGGTCACCGCCAACTCGATGAACGCGGGCAGGGACAAACGTGGGGCGACCATACGGTTCAGGGCGAAACGCAGGGGTTTGCTCATTATTGTTGTTCTCCGCACAAGTGAATTATTTGGCTGTCGGCATGCTGAATTCAGGGCCCTTGACGATGCTGTCGGGCCAGCGTTGCATCACGCTTTTGTAGCGACTGTAGAAGCGGATGCCTTCTTCGCCGTAGGCATGGTGGTCGCCGAACAGCGAGCGTTTCCAGCCACCGAACGAATGCCAGGCCATGGGCACCGGAATCGGCACGTTGATGCCGACCATGCCGACCTTGATGGTGCGGGCGAAGGCTCGGGCAATGCCGCCGTCGCTGGTGAAGCAGGACACACCGTTGCCGAATTCGTGGGCGTTGATCAGCTCCACCGCGCTGGCGAAGTCCGGCACACGCACGATGCCCAGCACCGGACCGAAGATTTCCTGTTGGTAGATGCTCATCTCGGTCGTGACCTTGTCGAACAGCGTCGCGCCAACGAAGAAGCCGTTCTCGGCACCCGGCACCTTGAAATTGCGACCATCGACAATCAGCTGCGCACCTTGAGCCACACCCTGGTCAATGAAGCCTTCGACCTTGGCCTTGTGCTCGGCCGTCACCAACGGCCCCATGTCGCTATCGCTCTGCATGCCGTTGCCGACCTTGAGCTGATCGATACGTGGCAACAACTTGGCAATCAAGCGGTCGCCGACATCACCCACCGCCACGGCAATCGAGATCGCCATGCAGCGCTCACCGGCCGAGCCGTACGCCGCGCCGATCAAGGCATCCGCCGCTTGATCCAGATCCGCATCGGGCATGACGATCATGTGGTTCTTCGCCCCGCCCAGGGCCTGCACGCGCTTGCCCCGGGAGGTGGCTTGCTGATGGATGTACTCGGCAATCGGCGTCGAGCCGACAAAGGAAATCGCTTCGATGTCCGGGTGTTGCAGCAGCGCATCGACCGCAGCCTTGTCGCCCTGGACCACGTTGAACACTCCATCTGGCAACCCGGCTTCGGTGAGCAAACGGGCCATCAGCAAACTGGCGGACGGATCGCGTTCGGACGGCTTGAGGATGAAGCAGTTACCGGTAACCAGCGCCAGCGGGATCATCCACAGCGGCACCATCACCGGGAAGTTGAACGGCGTAACCCCGGCACAAACACCCAGCGGCTGGCGCAGGTTCCAGTTGTCGATGCCGCCGCCGATGTTGTCGCTGAATTCGGTTTTCAACAGGTTCGGCGCACCGCAGGCATATTCGACGATTTCGATGCCACGGGTGACTTCGCCCTTGGCGTCGGAAAACACCTTGCCGTGTTCGCGGCTGATGATTTCTGCCAGTTCATCGTGATGGCGGTCGAGCAATTCCTTGAACTTGAACATCACCCGCGAGCGGCGCAGGGATGATTGCTCGGACCAGGCTGGAAAGGCCTTGAGGGCCGATGCGACGGCTTCGTCCACAGTCCTCTGGCTGGCCAGCCCGACCCGTGCCTGCACGCTGCCGGTGGCCGGGTTGAAGACATTGCTGAACCGCTCACTGCCGGTGTCTTGCACCTGACCGTCTATGTAATGGCCAATTACCGGGGCGTCGCTCATCGTTATTGTTCTCCGTGCAGATAGTGGAATTCAGACGTTGGAATTCAGGCTTTTCAGTTCACAGATCAAGCAGCCAACTGTGCTGCGGATCGTTATGGAACTGCCAGACGCGTTTCGGGCCGGCCATCACGTTCAGGTAATACGACTCGTAGCCGTACGGCACACTGACCGGGTGATAACCCTTGGGCACGACCACCAGGTCGCTGTTTTCCACGGCCATGGCCTGATCGATGCTGCGATCGTCGGTGTACACCCGCTGGAACACGAAGCCCTGGGGCGGGTTGATCTGGTGGTAATAGGTTTCTTCGAGAAAGCTCTGGTGCGGCAGGTCGTCGGTGTCGTGCTTGTGCGGTGGATAGCTCGAGGAGTGTCCGGACGGCGTGCGCACTTCGACCACCAGCAGTGAATGGGCGGGCTGGGTGTCTGGCAGGATGTCGCAGACGTAACGGGTGTTGGCGCCCTTGCCGCGCACGCTGCGCTTCATCGTGTCGGGTTTGATCAAACGTGGGCCGAGGGTTTCGCTGGTCGAACCAGGCGCAGCGCACACGGCGATTTGCACATCACTCAGGGCGACCACCTGGGCCTGACTGCCAGGCGGCAAGTACGCGGCGAACGGAGACTTGTCTTCGAACACCGACTGCCGATCGCCAATGTTGTCCCAGTCGAACGCGCCCTGCCCCGGCGCTTCGCCCTTGATGCTGACCCGACCACTGAGCAGCACCAGGCACAGTTCTTTATCACCCGCAGAGACCGGCAGTGTTTCGCCCAGGCTCAAGCGGTAGGCGGCGAAGCCAACGTATTCCAGCTCACCGTTACCCAACTCGACCATGGTGCGGCCGCGGGCGTTGCTTTTGACCAGCAGGCTCATGACGCGATCCTCTCGTCGAGCAACGCACGCAAGGTGTCGTAGCCTTTTTTCGCGTAGACATAACTTGGCGCCACCGCCGGGTCCTGCTCGGCTTCGACCACCAGCCAGCCGTGGTAATCGGCGGCCAGCAGCACGTCGAGCAATGAGCCGAAGTCGATATCACCATCGCCGGGCACGGTGAAGGTGCCGTTGATGATGCAGTCCGGGAAGCTCCACAGGTTGTTGCGCGCCAGCTGCACCACCGGTTTGCGCACGTCCTTGAAGTGCACGTGGCAGATGCGTTCGATGTGTTTGCGCAGCACCTGCAAGGGTTCGCCGCCGCCCATGTAGCAATGGCCCGAATCGAACAGCAGGCCGACTTCGCTGCCGGTCAGGGCCATCAACTTGTCGATGTCCGCCGGGGATTCGACGTAGGCGCCCATGTGGTGGTGATAGGCCAGGCGCACGCCCTGGGACAGGGTGAAGCGCGCCAGTTCGGTGAGCTTGTCGGCGTACTCCTGCCAGGCCTGTTCGGTGTGCAAGCGCGGGCGTTCGACCAGAGGAATGCGCTGGCCCTGGATGGAGTCCGCGACCTCGCCATAGACCAGCACCTTGGCGCCGTTCTTCGCCAGCAGCTCGACATGACTGCCGATGGCGTCGATTTCCTCGGCCACGGAACGCCGCGCCAGACGGCTGGAGTACCAGCCGGACACCAACGCCAGGTCATAGGGCCGCAGCGCGTCGCCGACGCCTTTGGCGTCCTTGGGGAATTTGCCGTTGAGTTCAAAACCTTCGTAACCGATTTCCTTGCCTTCGCCGAGAGCGGTGCTCAATGGCGTCTCGCCACCGAGGGACGGCAGGTCGTCGTTGCTCCAGGAGATCGGGTTGATGCCAATTCGGATAGCGGGCATGGCTGCACCTTTTATTGTTTTACACACATCAGTAAGAACGACACGGAACCCTGTGGGAGCGGGCTTGCTCGCGAAAGCGGTGTGTCAGGCGACATCAACGTTGACTGTCAGGCCCCCTTCGCGAGCAAGCCCGCTCCCACATTTGAACTGCGGTGTCACGTCATGCGCGGGCCCTGCGCCAGGCATCGATCAATTCGACAAAGGTGCCCTGCACCTGACGAATCAGCGTCTCATCGTCGATTTCCCCGGCCAACCACGCACGGCTCGGCTCCTGGAAAATCGTCCGGCCCACGGCGAACCCGCGGCAGGTCTGGCTCTGGCTGGCCTGTTGAAAGCCTTCGGCCAACGCTGATGCCGGGGCATTCAAGCCCAGCAGCACCACGCCTCGGCAGTACGGATCACGCTCCTGGATCAGTTCGTCGAGTTGCTGCCACTCCTCGGCGCTTTGCGCTTCGATCTTCCACCACGCCGGGTAGATGCCCAGGTTGTAGAGGCGCTTGAGGGCGCGATACAGCACGTCCGGGTGGGCCGAGGGGTGATCCTTGGGCGGGATGATTTCCAGCAGCAGTTCATGACCGCTGACTTGGGACGCCTGATACAAACCCTTGATCTGCGCTTCCTGTTCCAGGCGTAGCAACGGCTCGTCGTCGGGATGAAATTGCACCAGGCACTTGATGATCTGCTCTTGCGGCCAGGCAATCAGGTTGCTGCCAATAGAGCGACCGTGTTCGAAGGCCAATGGCCGCGAACCCTGGACTTCCACCGGCCGCGCCACCCACCAGCCACGACCGGTGGCAGCATTCAGTGAGTCCTGGCCGAAACGTTGATCGGCCAGCAGCCCGACATCGGCGTCGATGCCTTGCTCGCGCAAATCGGCTTCGACCCGCTCCACGGCCTGGATAAAAAGTTGCTTGAGTTCGCAGATGACGTTGAGGTCACGGCCGCCCTTTTGCGCCAGTTCCACCAGTTGCCAACGATGGTCGAAGGCAAAGATGAACAGTTGCTTCCACTGTTTGCGCGGCACGCTGACCTGATGCAGCCGCTGCAACACCGCGTCCTGGTCCGGACGGGTAATCGGCACCGGGCTGTTGAACAGGTAATCCAGTTCGGCGCGGGTCGGCATCGCCGGGGCGCAGGCATGGCGCGACACCACCAGGCCGCCGCAGGCATTGGCCAACTGGCAGCAGTGCTCATCGCTGGCGTCCTCCAGCCAACCGCTGAGGAAGCCCGACATGAAGGCATCGCCGGCCCCCAGCACGTTAAGCACTTCCACACGCACGCCGGGATAAATCGCACCGTCTTCAAGACGGGTCGGGATCTCTCCATGAATCACCGTGCAGCCTTGCGGGCCGAGCTTGACCACCAGGGTCGCCGCGCTCAGGCGTCGGACATTGCGCAGCGCAGTGAGCAAATCCTCGGCACCACCGGCAATCAGGAATTCTTCTTCAGTGCCGACGATCAGGTCGAAACGCGGAAGGATTTTCTGCACATGCTGGCTGACGTTCTGGTCGGCGACGAAACGGGTCTCACCGTCCGCCTTGCCGGCCAGCCCCCAGAGCACCGGGCGGTAGTCGATGTCCAGCACCCGCTTGACGTTGTGCTTCTGTGCATAGTCCAGGGCCTGGATGCTCGACTTGTACACACCGTCGGTGGAGAAATGCGTGCCGGTGATCAGCAAGGCTTTACTGGAAGCGATAAAGGCTTCGCTGATGTCTTCGGCCCGCAGTGCCATGTCGGCGCAGTTTTCGCGATAGAAGACCAAGGGAAAGGTTTCGCGGTCCTTGAGACCCAGCAGGACCATGGCGGTCAGGCGCTCCGGATCGACCTTGATGCCACTGACATCGCAGCCTTCACGGGTCAGGGACTCCACGAGGAAGCGCCCCATATGGTCGTCCCCTACCCGGCTCAGCATCGCCGACTTGAGCCCCAACCGCGCGGTGCCGAAGGCGATGTTGGCGGACGAGCCGCCGAGGTACTTGGCAAAGCTGCTTACATCCTCCAGCCGCGCCCCGACTTGCTGCGCATAGAGGTCGACGCCTAGGCGCCCCAGGCAAATCAGATCCAATTGACGCCCACTGGCAAAACGAGTCTGGCCCATGCTGGCTCCTGTTATTTTTATCAGCCTGCGTTCGGGGCGATGGCCGTACCGAACACTCTTGGTGGATGCAGACTAAAACGACCGGGACCGAACAATCAATAATTATTCCAAATATTTTTTACATGGAATATATTTTCCAATAAGCTTTGGCACATGCGTTCCAGAAGCAGTGCATCGTTTCAGCAAGCTTCACACTGCTGCAAGCTCAAGATTTTATTCGGGCCTACCCTGTAGACTGCGCACAGCCAACCTATTGTCAGGGGACGAGGTGAAAAATCGTCCCTATAAGAACAAGCCAGAAGGATTCCCCAATGTCCCGCACCGATCAGCCGGCTACGACCGAGAGCACGCCCGACAGCGATCTCACCAGCCCCCCGATCAATGCCGAGCGTCTGCTGCAGCTGATCACCGATGAATACGAAAGCCTGCCGCGCCAGCTCAAACGCATCGCCAGCTACATGAGCCAGCAGAGCGACCGGATCATGGTCGACCGCATCAGCGACATCGCTCGCGAATGCGAAGTGCACCCGTCGGCCATCGTGCGGTTTTCCCAGCGTTTCGGCTTCAGCGGCTTCAGCGAAATGCAGGCGCTGTTTCGCGAGGCGTATACCCACAAGACCACGCCGGTGCAGAACTACCAGCAGCGCATTCGCAGCATGATCGCCAACAAGTCGCAGAAGGCCAGCGGCGGCGACCTGGCGCGCGAATGCATCGACGCCACCCTGTCGGGCATCGAACGGCTGGGGCTGGAACTCGATGATCAGGCCTTCGACAAGGCCGTGGATCTGGTGGTCAACGCTGACAACATCTACGTGGTCGGGGTACGCCGCTCGTTCGCGGTGGCCGATTACCTGGTCTACAACCTGCAACACACCAACAAGCGCATCCATCTGGTATCGGGGCTCGGCGGCAGTTACCGCGAGCAGATGCGCAGCGTGCGCGCCAATGACCTGGTGATCGCCATCAGCTTCACGCCGTACGGCAAGGAAACCCAGCACTGCCTGCGCATCGCCCAGCATCATCAGGCGAAAACCCTGATCATCACCGACAGTAACCTTTCGCCTTTGGCCAAGCGCGCCAACACCGTGCTGCTGGTCAACGAAGGCAGCTCGTTTGCCTTCCGCTCGTTGAGTGCGACCTTGTGCCTGTGCCAGGCGCTGTTTATCGCCGTGGCTTATCGACTGGAATTGAAAGTCGATGAGATTCACGAGCAGGTCGGGTTCGAAGACTGACCGAGACACTGGCGTTACGGCGCCGCGCGCAGCGAAGAACTCCCACGTTTGCACGCGAGCGCTCAGCGGCTGCATGTAAATATTTATTCCATAATTGATGAAAAGGAATTTTTATTCTATAAACGGGCTTCCTGAAAACAAAAACCAAAGGATCCTGTCATGCGCGAACTCGGAATCGGACTTATCGGCACGGGTTTCATGGGGCGTGCCCATGCCCTGGCCTTTCGCAACGTCAGCGCAGCATTCGAACTGCCCTTCACGCTTCGCCTCGCCGCCCTGGCCGACGCCGATCCCGTTCGTGCCCAGGCATGCGCCACTGCCTGGGGCTTTGAGCAGGCCTATGGCGACTGGCAGCAATTGATCGACGACCCCAAGGTCCACCTGATCGCCATCACCACCCCCAACCACCTGCACTACCCGATGGCCATGGCCGCGCTTGCCGCTGGCAAACCGGTGTACTGCGAAAAACCGCTGGCGGTGAACCTCGAACAGGCCAACGCCATGCACCTGGCGGCCAAGGATGCGGGCGTGGTCACCCGTGTCGGCTACAACTACCAGCACAACCCGATCATCGGCCTGGCACGGGAGTTGATTCAGAGCGGCAAACTCGGTGAGATCATCAGCTTTCAAGGCGAATTCAGCGAAGACTTCATGGCCGATCCAGCGTCCCCCTGGTCGTGGCGCTGTGAGGCCGAACATGCCGGTGGCGCGCTGGCGGACCTGGGCAGCCACTTGCTGGGCATGGCGCGCTATCTGCTCGGCAATGTCGAAGCGGTGTGCGCCGATTCCCAGACCGTGCACCGCCAGCGCCCGGCCACAGCCGGTAGCCAGGAACAACGCACAATTGCCGTCGACGACCAGGCCCATGCGTTACTGCGCTTTGCCAGCGGCGCGCGTGGCACCTTCAGCAGCAGTTGGCTCAAGCACGGCTACAAGAATCACCTGAGTTTCGAGATCAGTGGCACCCAAGGGACCCTGTCATTCGATCAGGAGCGCTTGAATGAGTTACGCCTGTGCCGTGTCGGCCAGGACGGCTTCCAGCGCTTACTGGCCGGGCCGAACCTGCCCGGATATGCAGCGTTCAGTCCCGCGCCGGGGCATCAGCTGGGCTACAACGAGTTGAAGACGCTCGAAGTGCAGGAGTTGATCATGGCCTTGGCCGGCCAAGGACAAGCCGGCACCGACTTCGAGCAAGCCCTGGAAGTGGAGCGGCTGGCGACGGCGATTCGATTGGCGGCGCGGGAACAGCGCTGGGTCAATATCAGCGAGGTTTGATCGCCGATAAGGCTACCGCCAATAGGCGGTAGCAGGATGGACGCCGGGCGAAAGTCTGTGGAGCCTGTACCTGTTCACAGCTGATCCCTGCGAAATTCGATTCCGTCGGTGGCAGCCGCAAGCACCGGGGTATCACCGGCCGGGGCCACGCGTTGCGCTTCACCGCGGGAGAGCGTGGCCGGATAAGGACACCAAGGTGATCAAGTTCATGGTCAATATCCCAGGACTTGCAACCAGTCTTCAGCCAATCGTTCCTGGGACTGGAAAGTGTTGCGGCGCTTGCTTGTGTGATGATGGATCTCAGCGATTATCGCGCTCTTCACGGCACGGCATTGGGAACTCTACAAGCAGTATTGAGCGGACGTTTCGATAAAAACGATTTCGTGTTGCTGCAAGTGCTGAAGCCTTAAGCCTGGTCCAATCATCCCCATTGGCCGCCAGTGTTCGTTAGTTGGTGTTCAACGCGGTGAACAATCAAACCGAGGCTTTTAAATCCACGCCCAGTGCCTGGGCAAATGCCTTCACCAAGGGGCTGCGCACAGTGTTATGGCGCAGGATCAGACTGAACGGCGTGACGATGTTGATCAGGTCCGGGCGCACCGCGCGAAACTCTCCCCGCGCCACCATCGGTGCGGCGTAATGCTGGGGCAGGAACCCCAGGAAACGACCCGTCTTGATCAGCAGCGCAACGGCCTCCACCTGGGTGGCCGAGGCGGAAAAGCTGTCGTAGTGGGCAAATTTCAGTTTGTCGCGATGAATCGCGTAGCGATGGTTGATGCACTCGTAATCCTTGAGCACATTACCCCCCATGTCCGCGTCCGCCATGGAGAACAGTGGGTGGCCGAGCGCGCAATAAACCTCCGAGCGTTCTTCGTATAGCTCGTAGTAATCGAACTCTTCGCGTTTTTGATAAACCGGCACAATTCCCGCCACCAACCGCCCCTCGACGACACCTCTTTCAACCTCATCAAGCTGCGTTGCCTGAAGTTGAAATCTAACCTTGGGAGATTGTTCATTTATACGTCTAAGTGCGGCAACTAACGGCGAATTGGCGTCAGAGATAGTGTTATCAATAACCCCCACGCCAAGATCACCGACAAGTTCGTTTTGCGCTGAACTAAGGCGGTCGCGAAAGTTGTCGACCGAGGCAAATAAGTCTATCGACGCCTGATACACCAGACGCCCTTCTTCCGTCAGGTGAAAGCCCTCTCGCCCCCGCGTGCAAAGGCGCATGCCGATACGGATTTCCAGGTCGGAAATCTGTTTACTGATGGCTGCCAGCCCCACATTCAGCTCATTTTGCGCGGCACTGAAGCCTCCTGCCTCGACCACGGCCTTGAACACTTTGAGCAGTTTGAAGTCCAGCCCACTGAGGGCTAACGGTGCCCGTTGCAGCGTTTTCGGCGGCGGGTTTCCGGAATTGGAAAGTGGGGTTTCCATAATGCTTATTTACCTCTGGCGCCCTATTCAACAATCTGTGCCCAACAACAAAAACATAGCTGGCCTAATAATAATGAACACAGAAAACCAGGCTTGGCAACCGCCAATAAATCCCGAACATCAGTGCCAAATCACTGATCTCAAAACATTAAAAGCTGACACTTCGATCAGCTCTCGCACCGAAGCAACTGCCCTCTTGAAAACTGCTCTGGCCTGATTTCGTTCGCTGACTTTTTAGCGACGTTGCGGCCCGGCATACCCATTTCAGTTCGCGTTACCGACGAGGAAAACAACAATGTCTCAAACCACCGACCGTCTCTGGGGTGCTCGCTTCAAAAGCGGCCCTTGCGAAGCCTTGGCGGCCCTGTCCCGTTGCCCTGAGCGCTACTTCCGGCTCACCCCGTACGACCTCGCCGGCTCCAAGGCCCATGCCCGGGAACTGCAGCGCGCCGGACTGCTGAGCGAACAAGAAACCCAGACCATGCTCGACGCCCTGGAACGTATCGGCGCTGACTTCCGCGCCGGCAGCATCGCCCCGACCCTGGACGACGAAGACGTCCACACCTTCATCGAGCGCCTGCTGACCGAACGCCTTGGCACCCTCGGTGGCAAGCTGCGCGCCGGTCGTTCGCGCAACGACCAGACGGCCAACGACCTGCGGCTGTTCCTGCGTGACCACGTGCGCACCCTGGCCGTTGAAGTGCTGGGCTTGCAGCAGGCGCTGGTGGACCAGGCCGAGCAACACATCGAGAGCATCTGCCCCGGCTTCACCCACCTGCAGCAGGCACAACCGATCGTGTTTGCTCATCACCTGCTGGCCCACGCCCAGTCGATGCTGCGCGACGTGCAGCGCCTGGTGGACTGGGACGCGCGCACTTCGCTGTCGCCACTCGGTGCGGCGGCCATGGCTGGCTCGGCTATCGCTCGTTTACCTCAGCAATCGGCGAAAGAAATGGGCTACAGCGGTGTTTGCGAAAACTCCATCGACGCCGTGGCCAGCCGCGATCACGTCGCCGAGTTCCTGTTCATCGCCAGCATGCTCGGCATCAACATCTCGCGCCTCGCCGAAGAGTTCTGCCTGTGGTCGTCGCGGCAATTCCGCTGGGTCGCGCTGGACGATGCCTACGCCACCGGCAGCTCGATCATGCCGCAGAAGAAAAACCCTGACATCGCCGAACTGGCGCGGGGCAAGGCGGGTCGCCTGATCGGCAACCTGACCGGCCTGTTGTCCACCCTCAAATCCCTGCCGCTGTCCTACAACCGCGACTTGAGCGAAGACAAAAACGGTGTGCTCGACAGCGTCGACACCCTGCTGCTGGTGCTGCCGGCCATGGCCGGAATGGTTGCGACCATGACGGTCAACGTCGAAGAGCTGCGTCGCCAGGCACCGCTGGGTTTCACCCTCGCCACCGAAGTCGCCGACTGGCTGGCGGTGCGCGGCGTGCCGTTCAAGGAAGCTCACGAAATCACCGGTGCGTTGGTCCAGGCCTGCGAGAAACACGACATCGAATTGTGGGAAGCCTCCCCGGCGCTGCTGGCGGAAATCGACCCGCGCCTCACACCGGAAGTACGCGCAAGCCTGACCCTCGAAGCCGCCATCGCCGCCCGCAGCGGCTGGGGCGGGACCGCGCCACAACAGGTGCGCGAACAGATCGGCCGCCTGAAAACCGCCCTCGCCGCCCAGCAGTTATGGACCGAGGACTATCAGGGCTTTCGCCTCTGACTCTATGTGGGAGCGGGCTTGCTCGCGAAGAGGGAGTGTCAGTCCCCATCAATGTTGAATAACACACCGCATTCGCGAGCAAGCCCGCTCCCACAGGGATTGTGTTTGACCTGAAATACCAGCATTCGGAGAACCAACATGAGCCAGACACAGGCAGAACGACTCCAGGCGGAGCGCAAACTGGCGGAAAACCAGTTCGACATCACCCAGTACGATCATGTACCGCGGCGTTACTACGGGCGGATTTTCTTCGCCACGGTGATCGTCATCGCGATCATCGGCCTGGTGCGCGCCTTCGCCGAAGGCAAGATCGAATGGTCGTACATCGGCCAGTTCCTCACCTCCCAGGCGATCATGTGGGGCTTGCTCAACACCATCGTCATGGCGGTTCTGGCGATGGCGCTGGGCATCGTGTTCGGCGTGATCACCGCGATCATGCGCATGTCGGCCAACCCGATCCTGCGCTATGTGGCGCTGATCTACACCTGGCTGTTTCGCGGTACGCCGCTGATTCTGCAACTGCTGTTGTGGTTCAACCTGGCGCTGATCTTCCCCACCATCGGCATCCCCGGCCTGTTCGAAATGGACACCGTGAGCCTGATGACCCCATTCGTCGCGGCCCTGCTTGGCTTGAGCATCAACCAGGGTGCCTACACCGCCGAAGTGGTGCGAGCCGGCCTGCTCTCGGTGGACACCGGGCAGTATGAAGCCGCCAAGTCGATCGGCATGCCGCGCCTGCAGGCGCTGCGCCGGATCATTCTGCCCCAGGCCATGCGCATCATCATTCCGCCGGTGGGCAACGAGTTCATCGGCATGGTGAAAATGACCTCGCTGGCGAGCGTCATCCAGTACTCGGAACTGCTCTACAACGCGCAGAACATCTACTACGCCAACGCCCGCGTGATGGAGCTGCTGATCGTCGCCGGTATCTGGTACCTGGCCACCGTCACCGTCCTGTCCTTTGGTCAAAGCCGTCTGGAGCGTCGTTTCGCCCGCGGCGCCGGCAAGCGTTCCTGAGGAGCCGCACATGAGAAGCATCGTCAAGGCCGTGAGCCTGAACAAGTACTACGACCATTTCCACGCGTTAAAGGACATCAACATCGAGGTCGAGCAAGGCGAAGTGCTGTGCATCATCGGCCCGTCTGGCTCCGGCAAGAGCACCTTGCTGCGCTGCGTCAACCAGCTGGAAAAGATCGACAAGGGCGGCCTGTGGGTCGACGGCGAACTGGTGGGTTACCGCATCGCCGGCAACAAACTGCACGAACTCAACGAGTCGCAGATCGCCCGTCAGCGCCTGGCGACCGGCATGGTGTTCCAGCGCTTCAACCTGTTCCCGCACATGACTGTGCTGCAAAACATCATCGAAGGGCCGTGCCAGGTGCTCAAGCGCTCGCCCAAAGAGGCGCACGAAGAAGCCCTGGAATTGCTCGCCCGCGTCGGCCTGGCCGACAAACGCAACAGCTACCCGATCGAACTGTCGGGTGGTCAGCAACAACGCGTCGCCATTGCTCGTGCATTGGCCATGCGCCCCAAGCTGATGCTGTTCGATGAACCCACTTCGGCACTCGACCCGGAACTGGTCGGTGAGGTGCTGTCGGTGATGCGCGATCTGGCGCAGACCGGCATGACCATGATCGTCGTCACCCATGAACTGGGCTTCGCTCGCGAGGTTTCCAACCGCATGGTGTTCATGGACGAAGGACAGATCGTGGAGGCTGGAAGCCCCGAAGAAATACTAATAAGTCCGCAAAACCCACGCACCCAAAGCTTCATTTCTGCCGTTCGAACCTAAGGGCCTGGCTCGCAAATCAAGAGCTGCCTCACAACACTCATAAGAGAACGACCATGAAGAACTTCGTTATTCCAGCTGTACTCGCAGGCGTTATGGCATCCGGCTTCACCTTCGCTGCCGAATTGCCGGCCAGCATCAAGGCCAAGGGCGAGGTCGTTGTGGCGATCATGCCGAACTACCCGCCGATGGACTTCAAGGACCCGGCCACCAACACCCTCACCGGCCTCGACGTTGACCTGGGCAACGCCTTGGCCGAACGCCTGGGCGTGAAGATCAAATGGCAGGAAACCGGTTTCGAGCAAATGATCAACGCGCTGACCACCGACCGCGTCGACATGGTGATGTCGGGCATGACCGACACCGCCGAGCGTCAGGTCAGTGTGACCTTCGTCGACTACTTCACCAGCGGTCCGCAGTTCTACACCTTGCAGAAAAACAAGGACACCAACGAGATCATCGACCTGTGCGGCAAGAAAGTCGGCACCAGCCGACGTACCACCTTCCCGGCGGAAATCGCCGAGTGGAGCAAGGCCAACTGCGAAGCCGCCGGCAAGCCTGCGATCAACGTGATCGGCACCGAAGGCTCGGCCGATGCCCGTGCGCAACTGCGCCAGAGCCGCATCGACGCGGCTATGCAGGGCAGCGAAACCCTGCCGTACCTCAAGACCCAGGAAAAGGACATGTACAAAACCGTGGGCCTGCCGATTTCCAAGCAGTTCACCGGGCTGGGCGTGAGCAAGAAAAAACCTGAGCTGAGTGAAGCGGTGAAAGTGGCGATGCAGAGCATGGTCGATGACGGCAGTTACCAGGCGATCCTGAAGAAGTGGGATCTTGAACTGGGTGCGATCAAGACGGTGACGGTGAACGCCGGGAAGTAAGTTCGCAAGGATAAATGCAATACCTGTGGGAGCGGGCTTGCCCGCGAAGGGGCCATCACATTCAACATTGATGTCGCCTGCGAGTCCGCCATCGCGAGCAAGCTCGCTCCCACAAGGTCTTGTGATTGTTTATAGATCGTCGGAGCACTAACGATGTCCTCCTCCTCCCAACCCACCTGGCCCGGCCAGCACAAAGCCTGCCTGGCCCTGGCCTTCGACCTCGACGGCCCCACCGGCGATGCCATGCTCAACGGCTCGATCTGGCGCAAGCCCGAGTATTTCGGCTTCGGCGGTTATGGCCCGTACCGGGCGCTGCCGCGGATTCTCGATCTGCTCGACGAATTCCGTCTGCCGACGACGTTCTTTGTCCCGGCCTGGGTCGTGGAGAACTGGCCGAAACAGTGTCAGGCGATTGTCGAGCGCGGGCATGAGGTGGCTTATCACGGCTACAAACATGAATCCTTCTACGCCCTGACGCTGGAACAGCAAAAGGACGTGATGAGGCGGTCCCGCGAGGTGTTCTGGAAGCACCTGCACATCCGCGCCGAAGGTTTCCGCACGCCGTCCGGCGACTGGCGGGCCGAAACCCCGGCGATGCTGGTGGAGGCCGGCGTGACTTACTCCAGCAGCATGCGCGGCGATGACCGGCCGTACCTGGTGAATGTACCGGGGCACGCCACGCCGCTGGTGGAAATCCCCGGTCGCTGGGAAATGGACGACTACGCCTCCATCGCCTATACCCGCGCACCGGACTTCCCTTCGGGGCTGGACCGCACCGCCAGCTACGCCCTGACCCTGGACAACTGGTGCCGCGAATACGACGGCGCCATGGATGAAGGGCTGTGCCTGACCACCCTGTTCCACCCCAAGATCACCGGCAAACCAGGACGCATCCTGTTGCTGGAAAAACTCTTCGAACACATGCGCCAACGCGACGACGTCTGGTTCGCCACCTGCCGCGACGTCGCCCAGTGGTGGCTGAAGGAACATCACCATGGTTGATTCCACTGTCTGGCCCAAGGGCTACCGCTGCGCCGTGGTACTGACCGTCGACTACAACGACATCCACGGCATTCTCACCCAGGCCCCGCAAGTTGCCGGACGCGACAAGACCCTGTCGGTCTGGCGCTACGGCACCCAACGCGGCGTGGAGCGTTTGCTCGCTCTGTTCAAGGAGCTCGGTGTTTCCAGCAGCTGGTTCGTACCCGGTATCGTCGCCGAGGAAAACCCCGAGCATATTCGTGCGATCCAGGCGGGCGGGCATGAGATTGCCTGCGCCGGGTATCACCATCAGAACTACGACACCCTCGACCTCGCCGCGCAGAGCGCCGACATCGCCAAAGGATGCGCGGCATTGACGGCGCTGACCGGTCAGCGTCCCACCGGTTTGCGCATCCCCGCCGGCAACGGTGCACCGGGCTTCATCGAGGCGTTGAGGGATCAAGGCATTCGCTGGTCGTCGTCCTGGCGTGGTGATGACTTGCCGTTCGCTCACCCGACCGCGCCCGACGTGATCGAGTTGCCCCTGCATTACGAGCTGGAGGACGAACCCTACTTCGCCTTCAATCTCAGCCCGGCGGTGCCGCCGGCGCAATCGCGGATCGCATCCTACAGCCACACCCTGGGCAACCTGCAAATGGACTTCGCCGGGTTTCATCGCTTCGGCCTGTGCTACGTGTTGCGCCTGCATCCGGAAATCATCGCTACGCCTGGGCGCATTGGTGTGTTGCGTGAGTTGCTCGAAGGGATTTTGCAGCACGATGACGTATGGATCGCTACCGGTGCTGATGTCGCCCAGTGGTGGGCGCAATCCCCAGCGCCGGTCACTGAAGATCATCCGGCGTCGGTGTATGAGCGGCATTATCGGGACTACGTGCTATGACAGAGCGCATGCAACGACTGGCGAAATTTTGCGTGGATACGCGGTTCGAGGACCTGCCGCCCGCTCTGGTGGAACAAGCCAAGCGTCACATCCTCGATACTTTCGGCGCGACCCTCGCCGGGGCAGACAGCGAAGTCGCGAAAACGGCACGGCAGGTATTCGAAGGCGAAACGGGCGACACCTTGGTCTGGAGCACTCGCCAGCGGGTCGGAGCCGCTCAGGCAGCCATGCTCAATGGCATCGCCGCCCATGCCCTGGAACTGGACGACACCGGTGGCTGCGACCACTCCGGCGCCGTAGTGCTGCCGGCGGTCATGGCGGCGGTGTCGATGGCCGGGCCACCAGTGAGCGGCCGCGAGTTCATCACGGCCGTGGTGATTGGTTACGAAGTCGGGCGCCGGGTGCTCGAAGCCTGCGGCGGCTACTCAGCCCATAACGGCGCTGGCTGGCACTCCACGGCGACCTGCGGGGTGTTCGGCGCGGCAGCCGCCAGTGCACGGATTTTTCGATTGAATGCCGGGCAAACCTTGTCGGCACTGGGCATCGCCGGCAGCTTCAGCGGTGGCTTGTGGGCTTTCATCCACGACGGCTCGCAAAGTAAAAAACTGCACAGTGGCCGGGCCGCCGAAGGCGGTTTGCTGGCGGCGCGGTTTGCGCAGCAAGGCATCAGTGGTCCAACAAAGTTGTTCGAAGATGTCTGGGGCGGCTTTTTGCAGACACTTGCCAGCGCCACCTCAACCCCCGAAGCACTGGATGCCGATCTCGGTGCCGTATGGAAACTCGCCCGCTGCTCGATCAAGCCCTACGCCTCGTGCCGCGGCACGCATTCGGCCATCGATGCGTTGGGGCTTTTGCTCGACCAATTGAATGTGCCAGTCGATCAGGTCGAAGACATACAGGTTGCGCTGTGCAGTTTTCTCAAGGACATGTGTGGCGGCCAGGATGTCGGCACCCTCGCGGCGGCGCAGATGAGCCTGGCGTATGCACTGGCGGCACGGCTGGTACATGGACATTGTCGATTGCAGGCCTATGACGATCAAGCGCGCAACGATCCACGCATTGTCCAGTGGATGTCACGCATTCGCCTTGAAGTGGACCCGCTACTGTCCGAGGATGGCGAGCCCGTGGTGACACTGCGGACCGTGGACGGTCGGCAAGCGAGCCTGTGCGTTGAAGTGCCGTTGGGCGCGCCGGGTAATCCGCTCAGTGATGAGCTGCTCGCGGAGAAGTTTTTCAGTTTGGCGACGCGGGTCATGTCCCGGGAGCGGGTTGAGGAACTGCTCGGGCAGTTGTGGCGGATTGAAGAACTGGAATCGGTTCGCTCGCTGGATCGGTGGCTGGCTTGAGTATTGCGTTGCTTGTGCCGGCCTCTTCGCGAGCAAGCCCGCTCCCACAGGGGAATGCATTCAAAATGTGGGAGCGGGCTTGCTCGCGAATGGCCGCGACTCGGTACATCGACGAACACCAACCATCTGAATAAGGACATTTGCACCACCGTGGCCACTTACTCGCTCGTTATCCGCCGCTTGATGATCGTTTCACTGACCATCGTGGTCAGCCGCGCCATCACCAGCCCCTTGCTCACGCTGTTCCTGAGTAACAAGCTGGGCCTCAACCAACAGGACGTTGGCTTGCTGCTCGGTATCGCGGTGTTCATCGCCACCCTGCTGGCTCTTTACGGCGGTTATATCATCGACCGCCTGGAAAAGCGCCGGCTGCTGATCCTGGCGATGCTCTCCAGCGCCATCGGCTTCGTGCTGCTGACCTTTGCCGAAAATCTCTACCTGACCACCGCCACCCTGGTGATCACCGAGACCGCGTCAGCGCTGTTCCTCATCGGCTCCAAAGCGATCCTCAGCGAAAACCTGCCCATGGGCCAGCGGGCCAAGGCGTTTTCCCTGCGCTACACGCTGACCAACATCGGCTATGCCACAGGCCCCATGCTCGGCGTGGTGATTGCCGGGGTCTATCCGATCGCACCGTTCCTGATTGCCGGTGGCATCGCGTTCTTCAGCATTTTCCTGATGATAGGCATTCCCGGGGATTCGGCGCAGACACCCGCCATTGGGCAACCCCAGAGTTTCCTGAAAACCCTGGTCACCCTGAAAAACGACCGCACCCTGATCATGTTCACTTGCGGCTGCCTGCTCAGCACCGTGGTGCACGGGCGTTTCACCCTCTACTTGTCGCAATACCTGCTGGTGACCCACGATTCCAAACGCGCCCTGGAAATCATGGCCGCCCTGCTCGCCTGCAACGCCATCAGCGTGATCCTGCTGCAGTACCAGATCGGCCGATTCCTCAATCGCGAGAAGCTGCGCTACTGGATTGCCGCGGGCACCAGCCTGTTCATCCTTGGCCTGATCGGCTTCAGCCTGGCCGACAGCATGGTGAGTTGGTGCGTGGCGATGTTCATCTTCACCCTCGGTGAAATGATCATTTACCCGGCCGAATTCCTCTTCGTCGACACCCTGGCCCCGGAAGAGCTGCGCGGCAGTTACTACGGCGCGCAGAACCTGGCGGCCCTCGGTGGCGCCCTGAGCCCGGTGATTTGTGGCTTTCTATTGATGCACACCCCCGCGCCCACGATGTTCTATGCCTTGAGCGCACTGACCGCGATGGGTGGGTTCCTGTGCTTCATGAGCGGTCGTCGGGTGGCTATAGTGCAAAAATAATGCACTGGAACTGCATTAATATGAACCTTTCAGCGACACGAGCGGGTGAACGACAGCGAACCCTGCGCGGATCACGCGCAGACCGTCAGTCCCGCCTTGGGCACCGGGTTAATACATGCACCACGCCATCCGCCAGCACCATCACCCCCGGCACACCCGCCGCACGCAAGGCCTGTTCGTCCAGTCGGGTTACATCACGCAGCTGGACCCGTATTCGCGTTATCGCAATGCGCTGTTGCGACGCCAGGTTATCCAGCCCACCCAGCGCGGCGACCACGCTCGACGGCAGGTCCGTAGAAAGCCTGGCAGCCACCTTCGGCTCATCCACCAGCAGATCCGGGGTCAATGCCTTCCAGAACGCCCGTTGCATTCGAACCTCCGATACTGTTTGTCATTGATCATCGACTCCGCCGGAGCCTGGCATACATCATTGATTGAATGAGCGCTCAGACCCCGGCGAAATCCATTTGGTCAGACCACCGCGACCTCCACCTGGCCTTCGTTCAGGCGCACCGGCCAGACCCGCAGGCGCTGCTGCGGATACTCCAGGCAACTGCCGTCCTCAAGGCGGAAATGCTGTTTGTAGAGTGGCGAGGCAATCACCAGATCGCCCTTGATGCTGCCGATCAGCCCGCGACCGATGACATTCGCCCCGGATTGCGGGTCATGATTATCGATGGCATAGAGGGTCTTGCCTTCGGCAGCCGGCAGGTAGAACAGCGCCACTTGTGCACCGTCGAGCCAGACGACGACGCCGGAGTTACTCACCAGATCCTCCTGGCTGCACACCGCTTGCCAGGCATCGGGATTGACCAGGGAGGAACTGGAACAGGCGCGCTGGGTATCGGACTGGCTCATCAGGCAATCTCCTCAATGACAGGGATAAGGTGGAGTTCAGCGGCCATGATCGGCCGGCGCTGACCGCGCTCCTGGACAAAATGGATGTCCGGGTCCGGGCGTTGATCGTTGACGAAGGTGCGAAAACGCTTGAGCTTTTCCGGGTCTTTCAGGGCGTTGGCCCATTCGCATTCGTAGCGGTTGACCACCAGTTGCATCTGCGATTCGAGCTCAAGGCCAAGCCCCAGGCTGTCGTTGATGACCACGTCCTTGAGGTAATCCAGGCCGCCCTCCAGGCTTTCACGCCAGACCGAGGTGCGCTGCAATTTGTCGGCGGTGCGGATGTAGAACATCAAGAACCGGTCGATGTAACGAATCAAGGTGGCGTCATCGAGGTCGGTGGCGAACAACTCGGCGTGGCGCGGGCGCATGCCGCCGTTACCGGCCACATAGAGGTTCCAGCCTTTCTCGGTGGCGATTACGCCAACGTCCTTGCTCTGCGCCTCGGCGCACTCACGGGTGCAACCGGAGACCGCGAACTTGAGCTTGTGCGGCGAACGCAGGCCCTTGTAGCGATCCTCGAGGGTCAGGGCCATTTGCACGCTGTCCTGCACGCCGTAACGGCACCAGGTGCTGCCGACGCAGGACTTCACCGTACGGGTCGATTTGCCGTAGGCGTGCCCGGTTTCGAAACCGGCCTCGATCAACTCGGACCAGATGTCCGGCAACTGATGCAATTGAGCGCCGAACAGGTCGATGCGCTGCCCGCCGGTGATTTTGGTGTAGAGGTCGTATTTCTTCGCCACCACGCCAATCGCGATCAGCTTGTCGGCTGTGATTTCGCCCCCGGCGATGCGCGGCACCACCGAATAGGTGCCGTTTTTCTGCATGTTGGCCATGAAGGTGTCATTGGTGTCCTGCAACGGCACCAGCGACGTGTCCATGATCGGCTGGTTCCAGCACGAGGCGAGGATCGAGCCCACCGCCGGTTTGCAGACGTCGCAACCGGTGTGGCCACGGCCATGTTTGGCCAACAGTTCGTCGAAGGTGATCACCCCTTCTACCCGCACCAGCGCATAAAGCTCCTGACGGGTGTAGGCGAAGTGTTCGCACAGACTTTTGTCGACACTGACGCCACGGGCAATCAGTTCATGCTCGAAGACTTGCTTGAGCAGGCCCGCGCAACCGCCGCAGCCGGTGCAGGCCTTGGTCTGCGACTTGAGTTGGCCCAGGTCGGTGCAGCCGCCGTCGATGGCCGAACAAATGGAGCCCTTGGTGACGTTATGACATGAGCACACCGTGGCCGACTCGGGCAGCGCACCCGGGCCCAGGGTCGGCGCGCCTTCGGAGGACGGCAGAATCAGGCTGGCGGGTTCTGCCGGCAAGGCGATGCCGTTCTGCATGTATTGCAGCAAGGTGTCGTAATAGCTGTTGTCACCCACCAGCACAGCGCCGAGGACATGTTTGCCACTGGCATCCACCACCAGGCGCCGATAGCTGGCGCTGGTTTCGTCGATGAATTGATAGCTGCGCGCGCCCGGGGTGTTGCCGTGGGCGTCGCCGATGGAGCCGACATCCACCCCCAACAGCTTGAGCTTGGTCGACATGTCGGCACCGGTGAACGGCTCGGCGACTTCGTTGCACAGACGGGCCGCGACGCTGCGCGCCATCTGGTAGCCCGGCGCGACCAGGCCGAACAGGCTGCCGTTCCATGAAGCGCATTCACCGATGGCGTAGATGTTCGGGTCGCAACTGAGGCACATGTCGTCGATCACCACGCCACCGCGCGGACCGATCTGCAGCGCGCATTGACGAGCCAGCGTGTCTTGAGCGCGGATACCGGCGGAAAACACGATCAGGTCGGTTTCGAGGAATTCGTCATTGGCGAAATTCATGCGATAGCGGTACTGCTCGCCCGCGCTGATCGATTGAGTGGCGCGGGACAGGTGTACACCGACGCCCAATCGTTCGATCTGCGCCTTGAGCGCCTGGCCACCGAGGTCATCCAGTTGTACCGGCATCAAGCGCGGCGCGAATTCCACCACGTGGGCTTCAAGGCCCAGGCTCTTCAACGCGTTCGCGGCTTCCAGCCCCAGCAAGCCACCGCCAACCACCACGCCGCGCCGGGCATTGGCCGCCGCAGCGCGAATGGCATCGAGGTCTTCCAGGGTGCGATAGACCAGGCGCGACTGACCTTCGGCGCCTTCGATTGGCGGAACAAACGGATAAGAACCGGTGGCCAGAACCAATTTGTCATACGTGACGCAACCTTGCGAAGTGACCACCTGGCGACGGACACGGTCGATTTCCAATACCGGCACACCCAGATGCAGCGTAACGCCGGGCGTCTGGTAAAGCGACGCATCGGACAGCGCCAGCGACTCGGCATCACGACCGGAGAAGTACTCGGAAAGGTGCACACGGTCATAGGCGCGCATCGGCTCCTCACTGAAGACGTGCAGCCGGTAATGCTCAAGCGCTCCCCGCTCGATCAGTTGTTCGACACAATGATGTCCGACCATGCCATTACCGATCACGATCAGCGTTTGCATCTTGTTCAACGTGGCAACATTGGAATTCATAGAAAGCACCCAGCCCGAGCCAATCACGGTTTTAAAAGCAAAAAAAAACGCCTGAAACCTTTCGGTTCCAGGCGTCTTTGCCTGTTCTTTTGCGGTGTTGAAACCAGACGTCTATGCCTGATCCACCGATGCTGCCCACGACCTGTCCGGCCAATCGATCGTCGTTGACCGAGGGGGCTGTCCACACGAATGCTCTCCAGGTGGACCTGATGACAGCCATGCAGCCTTTGTGCCAGTCAGCCACAGAGAGGCTTCAACTATCTGGAAACACTGACTCTTGAGCCAGGGGGGATTGTAACGGCGACTGCTGTCCGGGCGCGTTTCGGCAAGTGTGAGCCGACTTCCAGGGAAGGCGAATGATCAAGGGCAACCATTCGAGACGCTGGAGCTACCGCAGGCGAAAACGCTTTGCGGCGCTTCCGACTGGTGCGTTGTTACGCATGGCGCTTTATAAAAGTGCATGTACATCGGTGATGCCGAGCGCGTGGCGCAAGCGGGTTGCGTTCGTCATGCTGACTCCAATGTCGCGACACTTGCCATTCGGCGATAAACACCAGGAACGCGCCTACACTGAGATGAAGAACGATTGAGAGAACATGGAGCTCCACACATGCGCACTAGCGCCCTTGTGATACTCCTTATCAGCTATGCCGTGCTGATGGTGGTTTTTTTCAAACTGAATGCTCGAAACAATCGACGCCGCAGAGAGGGTCTTTACGAAGCCTTTGAAACTACAATGCGAGAGCATGGGATCAAGTCTTTCGAGATTCTCAAGGAAAGTATTTATATCGGTAACAACTTTCGGCCATCAGAACTGTACCGGGTATTGCTAGACGATTCCGGGCACTACTTTCTTTACTTGCATGCCAGCAACGCGCAGCCAATTTTAACGCCGCTGACCGAGGAGCGAGCGTTACAGGCTGCACAGGGTGAGATAGGAATTCAGGCATAGACCATCGCAACCGCTGCCACCAGGGACCATTAAGAGGTAGCGCTTACCCGGCACAGCGCCGAGCTTTTTTCTACCTGCTACGCTTTTCTTAGACACAGGAGAAGCGGCCATGCCCCTACCAGACGATCCTACCCCCGCCCTACTCAGCCGACTCAATCAGAACATCATGGCCTTGGGTTGCGCCATCGAAGAAATAGGCATTTGGATCAAACAACGCGGATCCTCGGAAGTGTCCGTACGTATTGAGGATCATCTGGCCGTGATCACCGCAAATGCGGACTTCATAGCTGAAACCATTGCCGAACTGATTGCCAGGTGTGAGCCTGAAGAAGAGGAAGATCCCGAGGACTGAGCTCTCAGCATCGCCATGGTGACCTCTGTCGTCCGATGGGCGCCGCGTTCCCCCGAACCTCTTCATACCAACAGTCACCTCTGGGGAGAGTGTGTGTAACGCAACTGGCGAGGTGAACCAATAAAACGTACCTCACCTTCAAACGTGCCTTACGCCCTCCATCAGAATTCCACAATCCACCTACTCGCTTGCCGGTGAACGGCGAATAGTCACCGGCACCACTGCGCCTCACAGGGTACTCCGTCGTTGTCGCCGTCCATTTTCATTCCTGGGCAATTTTGCAGAAAGTTTTTGGCCTCTGCGCACGAGGTCATCTGCGAGCAATATTTACGCCCATCGCATTTGACTGGAGCCGAAACAGGCTTCGGCGCAGCCACTACCGTAGCGGTGATTTGGGGATTCGATAGCCGAGCCTCAACCCAGGACTGTAATTCAGGGGAAAGCTTCCAAGCCAACAGACCAACAACAAGCACAATCAAAATCAAAATCAGTTTCATCTTGATCCATCCATGATGAGAGACCGTTTGTGTTCTCACGCTGCCTGCTTTACAGCGTAATCCACTAATCCACATACAGCCTGCCGGTGGGAGGTCCATGGCCAGATTCAGCGCAGACGCAAAAACGCTGGCTTGTTTGTCGGCGTTCGGGAATATCTACAGCAATTGCTGCGCAGTGATCGGCATGCTTTTCTCCAGACAAAAAAAGCCCGCGCTGGGCGGGCAGTTAAGATACGTGCTGTATTTCAAATGAGTATGGAAGGTCTTCCCTTTTACTCAGCCAGACTGCGTTTCCCGCTCGATCTTAAAAGCGCAGCACCTACGAGCCTGCTCAATCTCTCCGACCGATCTTGATTAGCCGAACAATTCAAGTGGTAATTTGTGTCAAAGAAAGAACTGGCCGGGAAGAAGAAATCAGTTGGACTACCGATAACCGGTATCCCGCGCGATTCTAGCTCTCCCCATATATAACTGAGCAGCGACTGGTATTTCTCCGATCTCGTCGCATCGTCATCAACCTGAACCGGCGCGATGACGAACACGCTCGCTCCTCGCGCCTTAAGCGTATCTACCGTCTGTTTCAGTAATGCGATAGAGGTCGGATCAACTGTCGAATATCTCGAAGCGCTGTACTCAGATCCATAAATAGCCGCACGTTTGCCGCAGGTGTTGCGTATATCACCGTGAGTACTTATGTTTACGTACTGATAAGAAAACTCTGTCTGGCCATTCGAAACTTTGCGGTAAAACTCAAGCGCTTCTTTAGGAGGCAACAAAACCCGCAGCGGGTTCTGCCTCAAAATCTCGACACTATCAAATTTCGCATTGACATTCCGGTACAGGCTTGATGGAGAAATCGCTGTTATGTATCTAACCTTGTTAGAAATACTCAACCCTTCAAAGTAGCCGTGACCCCACGCAACGATTTGATCTACAATCCAATCCTGCGGCACTCGGTAGTCTTTAAGATAATAGTCCCAAACAAAGGGGAAGATTACAACGTCACCGCTACGTGCAGTGCGTAAGGCGACATCAAGGTGCCAGTCAAGTGGAAGACCTCCATGTAGCCCTAGATTTACCACCGGCATATCTAGACGCTTTTCAATAGTCTCACTGTCCATACCAAACAAAACATTTGAGTCACCAAACAGCAATACTCTGTGCCCTTTAGCTTCGTTTGCAAAATTCTCTTTCAGAACCAGCCAATTTGCCAAATCATAAGAGGATGGGATCGGCGCCCCAAACTGGTAACTAAACGCGGCGCTGTACAGCGCGATGAAAGAGGCCATAGTTACGGCAGAGGCAATTACAAATTTTCTAAATAAGGTCATGATTAGAACTGAAAGTAGAGAAATGGACTTGAAGAGACGGTACCAAAAGTGGACAAAATACTGGTACCCATCAAAACAACACATATGATTGCAGAGGATATGCAGACCGCCGAGCTCACCTTATGCCCCTCAATCCCGTGTACCTGCATTCGGTTTTCCAGCAGATCCAAAATTTCATATACATTCGGGAAGCACCAGATCACGACCATCGACGCCAGCAGATAGCCAATGAAAAGAAAAGGGCTTTGGCTCTTGAAAATTGATGCCCACGCGGCGTCCGCCTGCAAACCAGCCATGCTACTAACGATTGAAACCGCAGCATGGAGATCCTCGGCTCGGAAAAACACCCACGCCATGACCACTAGAGAGAAGGTAAAGAGGACACTAAGCGGTACGCTCACGCTGCTAGGCAGACATTTACCGACTCGAGTTTTGTCTGCCATTTTTTGGAAGAGGTGATTAATGCACAGGTAGCCACCATGGAGCGCACCCCAGATTACAAATGTCCAATTTGCCCCATGCCAAAGGCCACCCAAAAGCATCGTAAGTATCAAGTTAGCTAGCCGTCGAGTTTCCCCGTGGCGATTGCCGCCCAACGGAATATAGAGATAATCACGCAGGAACTGTGACAGCGTCATGTGCCAGCGGCGCCAAAATTCTATGATGTTCTGAGCTTTGTAGGGAGAGTTGAAATTTATTGGAAGCTTTATACCGAACATCATCGACAGCCCTACAGCCATATCCGAATATCCGGAAAAGTCGAAGTAGATCTGAATGGTATATGCGAGAGCGCCGGTCCAAGCGATGAAAAACCCGATCGCTTCTCCTGCGGATGCTGCATCGAATACAGGATCCGCATACGCACTTACGGGGTCGGCAAGCAACAACTTTTTACTTAGCCCTACCGTGAAAAGAAAAATCCCTATGGCGAGATTACGTGACCGAACTCGATATACCTCGGGGTCGCGAAACTGCGGCATCATTTGCCCGTGATGCAGAATTGGTCCAGCTATCAAATGTGGAAACCAAGTCACGAATAGCAAATAGTGCCAAAAGCTATATTCTTTCGCCTTCCCTCGCCAAGCATCGATTAAAAATGCTATCTGTGTAAATGTAAAAAAAGAAATGCCTAGCGGCAATACCAGATCCAATACTGGCAGGTGCGCTCCCGTGGCTCTTGAAACCTCACCCAAAAAGAAATCGGTGTATTTATAAAAACAAAGTAGCGCCAAGTTTCCAACAACACCAATGACTAGAGAGCCCTTGGCCAGAGCAATAAAACTATCTCTATAGCGCGCAGTTATGTATCCAACGGCATAATTGAAAAGTATCGAGCCCAGGAGTAATGGAACATAGGTTATGCTCCACCATCCATAGAAGAATACCGACGCCGCCGCAAGCCAGACTGCAGCCGCCTCGCGACCAATAAAGCGGGCAATCACGAAGAACCCAGCAAACACCACTGGAAAAAAGGCAAAAATGAACTCAAAGGATGTGAAAAGCATAGCGTCAATCCTTGACCATTGTGGCGCGTATACTACTTCACTTTATCTGAGGGAGACAGAGCCTGCAGATCTAATTTGCGGTCTATGCAAATGACTCAATGGCCTTCTACTCCTGTGCTGGTGTATCCGGATCGTGTGACTCATAAACGGTCATTACTTTTGCAATATCCTCATCCTTCATAGAAGGATCGAATGTAAGCGTCCCATCATCCCCCCATGAGAATGAAGGACCGAACAGACCTGCTGCCTTCAACTCATCCGAGAAGCTTTCGCGAACGCTGCCACACGCAACCGGCCTTCAATCTTGAACCGTGCCATCGCGTCATTCAGCGCGGGCACAAAAAAGCCGGCAACTGGGCCGGCGCTCGGAAGAATCCGCAGCACTTGCTGCTGGGTGATGGGCATGCTTTTCTCCAGGCAAAAAAATACCCACTCGGTGCCGGGAAAAATTTGTGGTGCTGGTACGATGCTCAGCGCCCAAGCATGGCGTTTTAATCAAACAGATCTGCGAACACCAATGACCTCTTTATCCGAATCGGTGCAGCCAGCGGTCGACAAGCACTTGAGTCACCCGAAGTACCGACCAGATATTGACGGGCTGCGCGCTATCGCGGTGCTATCTGTTGTTGCACTCCATGCCTTTCCATCCTTGATACAGGGTGGGTTTGTCGGTGTTGATGTCTTTTTCGTAATTTCCGGCTTTCTGATTTCCAGCATCATTTTCGGCAGCCTTGAAAAAAACAGCTTCAGCTTCGTGGACTTCTATAGCCGCCGGGCCTTTCGCCTGGATCAACAAGACCGTGCTGTCCAATCGATTGCTTGTTTGGTTCGCAGAGCACGTTCTTCAGCTTGATTTCGGCTTCATGACCGGCAGAAATCAGCTGTGGATTCAACCGGTTTTCCTGAACAAGTGGATTTAATGGGTTATGTCCGGCACGACAAAGTGTGCCGGACACTTCCACCACCGGTATTTACTTTTTAATGGACACAATCGTGGCTTTGTTGCCGTCTAGCCGAAAGGAGAACGTCACGCGGTCTCCAGCTGTCAGTCCTGTCAGCTGATCTTCCGTTACGGAAAAGGCCATGGTCATCGGTGGCCATTGCACAGCTGGAACAGCGCCGTGAGAGATGGTCACCGTATGCTTCGTAGTATCGATAGCCTTGATCGTTCCGTCGGAGGTGGCCACTGGAGCCTGCTTTGTTTCTTGCTTCATCTGCATGCCCTCCATACCGTCCATTTTCATGCCCGGCATGTCCTCTGCCAGGGCGGAAAAAGACAGCATAACTACGGTGCTGGCAGCTGCAATCAGGGTCAGTTTCATACGACTTTTCCTTGAGGTGTGGTGGGTACAAATTGGAGGTGCCGACGGCGCATCAATCGATAGGCTGCCGGAATGACAAATAGGGACAGCAAGGGAGCGGTGATCATGCCGCCAACCATGGGCGCGGCAATGCGACTCATGACTTCGCTGCCGGTGCCGCTGCCCAACAGGATGGGTAACAGACCGGCAATGATCACGGCCACGGTCATGGCCTTGGGTCGAACGCGCTGCACAGCGCCTTCACGAATGGCCGCCACCAGCCCGCGTTCAGTGTTGTCGCCGAGGTCTTCACGTTCGGACCAGGCGTTCTTCAGGTAGAGCAGCATGATCACACCGAACTCGGCAGAAACCCCGGCCAAGGCGATAAAGCCGACCCCGGTGGCGACCGACAGGTTGAAGCCCAACAGATAGAGAAACCATGCCCCCCCAGTCAGTGCGAACGGCAGAGTGGCCATGATCAGCAAGGCCTCATCGAAGCGGGCAAAAGTCAGGTAGAGCAACACGAAGATGATCAACAGCGTGGCCGGCACCACCAGCTTGAGTCGCGCGTTGGCTCTTTCGAGAAATTCGAACTGCCCTGAGTAGCTCAGGCTCATACCGGGCTGCAACTTGACCTGATCGCTGACGACCCGGCGTAGATCGGCGACCACCGAGGCAATGTCCCGGCCACGCACGTCGATGTATACCCAACCAGAGGGCCGTGCGTTCTCGCTTTTGAGCATCGGTGGGCCGTCGCTGACCTTGACCTTCGCCACAGTGCCAAGGGTGATCTGGCTACCCAGCGGGGTGTAGATCGGCAATTGCTCCAGGGCGCCGAGCGAGTCGCGCCACTCCCGTGGGTAACGTACGTTGATCGGAAAACGTGCGAGACCTTCAATGGTCTCGCCGACGTTTTCACCGCCGATAGCACCGGCCACGATGGACTGCACATCAGCGATGTTCAGCCCGTAACGAGCGGCGGACTTGCGGTCGATATCCACGTCGATATAGCGGCCGCCGGTCAATCGCTCGGCCAGCGCCGAACTGACACCAGGCACGTCCTTGGCTACTCGCTCGACCGCCTGGGTGACCGCATCGATTTCCGCCAGATTGGTGCCGGCAACCTTCACGCCAATTGGGCTCTTTATACCCGTCGCCAGCATGTCGATACGGTTGCGAATCGGCGGTATCCAGATGTTTGTCAAACCGGGTACGCGCACCACGCGATCCAGTTCCTCCACCAATTTTTCCTGGGTCATGCCTGGACGCCATTGCTCGTGTGGCTTGAACTGGATCGTGGTTTCGAACATCTCCAGCGGTGCCGGGTCGGTGGCGGTTTCGGCACGTCCGGCTTTACCGAAGACATGTTCGACCTCTGGCACGGTCTTGATCAGGCGGTCAGTCTGTTGCAGCAGTTGCGCCGCTTTCTGCGCAGACAATCCTGGCAGAGCTGAAGGCATATAGAGCAGGTCGCCCTCGTCCAACGGGGGGAGAAACTCGCCACCCAAACGCGACATTGGCCATAACGCACTGACAAAAACCAACAGCGCCACCAGCAACGTGATCTTTGGTCGACACAAGACTGCGTCCAGGGCTGGTTGGTAAATTCGAATCAACCACCGGTTCAACGGGTTCTGTTGTTCACTGGGAATTCGCCCCCGAATCCAGTAACCCATCAGCACTGGCACCAACGTCACTGACAATCCCGCCGCTGCGGCCATGGCGTAGGTCTTGGTGAAAGCCAATGGGCCGAACAGTCGCCCCTCTTGTGCTTCCAGGGTGAACACCGGTATGAACGACAGGGTGATGATCAACAGACAGAAAAACAGCGCTGGCCCCACTTCAGCCGCGGCTTCGGTCATCACATGCCAATGATGTTCACCCTTCAGTTCCTCTCCAGGATTGGCCACGTGCCACGCTTCAATTTTTTTGTGGGCGTTCTCGATCATCACCACGGCGGCATCGACCATGGCGCCGATGGCGATGGCGATTCCGCCCAAGGACATGATGTTGGCGTTGATGCCTTGGTAGCGCATGACGATGAAGGCAATCAGCACCCCCACCGGCAGAGAGATGATCGCCACCAGCGATGAGCGCAAATGCCAGAGAAAGACCCCGCAGACCAAGGCGACGACGATGAACTCCTCGATGAGCTTGTGGCTGAGATTTTCCACCGCACGATCGATCAGCTTGCTGCGATCGTAGGTGGTGACGATTTCCACCCCGGCCGGCAAGCTGCTTTTCAGTTCGTCGAGTTTGGTCTTGACCGCTGCAATGGTCTCGCGGGCATTCTTGCCACTGCGCAAAATCACCACGCCACCGACCGTCTCGCCTTCGCCGTCGAGCTCGGTGATGCCACGCCGCATTTCCGGTCCCGATTGGATTGTGGCGACATCGCCAAGGGTCACCGGCACACCACCCGCACCCAATTTGAGTGGAATCGCCCGAAAATCATTGAGTGTCTTCAGGTAGCCGGAAGCCCGCACGATGAACTCGGTCTCTGCCATCTCCAGCACCGCCCCACCGGTTTCCTGATTGGCCTTGCCGATAGCGTCGGTCACCTCAGCCTGAGTGATACCGAGGCTGCCCAGTTTCAGCGGATCAAGCTGCACCTGGTACTGCTTGACCATCCCGCCGACCGTCGCCACTTCCGCAACGTTGGGCAGCGTCTTGAGTTCAAATTTGAGAAACCAGTCCTGAAGCGCGCGTAGTTGCGCCAGATCGTGTCCACCACTGCGATCCACCAGTGCGTATTGATAGATCCAGCCCACTCCCGTCGCATCCGGCCCCAACGCCGGCTTGACGCTGGCCGGCAACCGACTTTGTATTTGGCTCAGGTACTCCAGCACCCGCGAGCGAGCCCAATACAAGTCAGTGCCGTCTTCAAACAGCACGTAGACAAAGCTGTCACCGAAGAAGGAATAACCACGCACGGTCTTGGCGCCCGGCACCGAGAGCATGGTGGTGGCCAACGGATAGGTCACCTGATTCTCGACAATCTGCGGCGCTTGTCCTGCATAAGGGGTGCGGATAATCACCTGCACATCGGAGAGGTCTGGCAGCGCATCGATGGGCGTGCTCTGCACCGACCAGATACCCCAAGCCGTGACGAACAATGTCGCCAGTAGCACCAGGAATCGGTTGGCCACCGACCAACGAATCAGGGCGGCAATCATGGCTGACCCCCCGATTTATCCAGGCGCTCGACCCGCAAACCATCGTCGGTCTGGCTCACCGCGACCCGAACCTTGTCACCCGCTTTAAGGCCCTGCATCAGCGCCGGACTGGCGAGTGGGAACGTCATCGTCATGCCAGGCATGCCCAGCGTCTTGAAGGGACCGTGGGCGAGCGTGACGTCTTTGTCGTTGATCTCAACGATCTGCCCATCCGCTTCATGAAAACTGGCGGCGGCCGCACTGGGTGGTGACTCTTCCTCCGAGCTTGCAACGATGCCCTTGAGACTCGCCTCCGAGTCGAGCAGGAACTGACCAGACGTAACCACCTTCTGACCTTCGCCCAGACCTTTCAAAATCGCCGTCTTGCCATCGCTTTCCTGCCCGGGTTGCACCTCCACTGGGCGATAGTGGCCCGCATCTTCGGCGAGCATCACCAGGGCTCGTCGGCCAGTGCGAATCACCGCTTCGCTCGGCACCCACAATACACTTTGCTCAGCTGTACGATTCAGGCGGACCTGCGCCGTCAAACCTGGTCTCAGGCGCCCATCTGGATTGGGCAGTTCCACCCGCACGCGAAGCGTGCGACTGTCCGGATTGGTTTCAGGCAAAATCGCGCTGACCTTGCCACTGAGCGTTGCCCCTGGAAAGGCAGGCAGGCGCGCTTCGACTGCCTGCCCCACAGTGATGGCTCCGGCATCCGATTCCGGAACGGCCACGGCGAGCCAGACACTGCTCAAGCCATTGACGCGTGCCAGAGTCTCGCCAGCCGCCACGGTCATACCCGCACGTACGTTCAGCTCTTGCAGCACGCCGCTGATGGGACTGGTGAGGATCAGGTTCGGCTGGACTTTGCCACTGCGCTCTACCTGAGTGATCAGCGCAGCCGGCATCCCTGTGAGCCTCAGTCGCTGGCGGGCCGCAGCCAACAGATCGGCATCCCCATTGCGCTTGAGGGCAAGAAACTCTGTCTGGGCGGCCGCCCACTCCGGCACCAGGATATCCGCCAATGCCGCGTTGGCTTTGAGCACATCACCGGGTGCATGAGCATAGACCCGCTCCACAAAGCCCGGGGTGCGTGCCTGGATCACAGCGACATCACGTTCGTTGAACGCCAGGACACCGGTTACTTCGAGGCTGGACTCAAAGACGCCACGAGTGACAGTCGCAAAACGCAGACCGAGATTCTGGGTCAGACTCGGATCGATACTGACGGTCGCACGATCCCCGACGCCACTGGCGTATTGGGGGACCAGTTGCATGTCCATGAAGGGGGACTTACCCGGTTTATCGAACTTTTGCTGCGGGTACATGGGGTCGTACCAATACAGAGCCTTGCGTTCATCCGGTGAATTAAGGCTCTGCTCCGAAGCGGTACCTGGTACTCCGTTCATGCGCTGGTGAGCGAACCAGTAGCCACCGGCAACACCCAATGCCAGCGAGATGCCTGCCAGCAGTGCCCCGCTCCATTTTTCAAGGTTCATTGGCTGGACTCCCCATAGGCAAAAAACAGACGCGCACTGGTCAGCGCTCGCTGCTCTTCCACGTCGATCTGTTTGAGGCGGGCCTCGATGAGTTCACGTCGGGCGGCAACAACGGCGTTTAAATCGCCTTTGCCGGCACGGTAGCTGGCCATGCTGAGTTCGACCTTTTCCCTGGCCAGTGGCAACAGGCTTTCCTGGTTGCGGCTTACCGCACGACTCAGGCGCTCATAGTCAGCCAGTTCGTTTTCCAGTTGCTGAGTGTGCTCGCGTGACAGGGCAACGCGCTCAGCCTCAAGCTGACTGAGTTCGGCCTGTTTGGCTGCGATTTTCGGGTTTTGCCGGGCGTCAGGAAACAGCGGCAAGTCCCAGGAAAATTGCACGCTGACCATATCGCCAAACTCACGACCACGGCGCTGGTAATCCAGTTCCCAGCTCCAGTCCGACTGCTTCTGCGACACGGCTTCACGAACCTTGGCTTGCGCTTCGCGGGTCATCGGCGCAAACGCTGCCAACTCGGGGTGGTGTTGCAGTTTATGGGCGTAGCTTGAGGGATCGACAGGCCACTCCGGCAAGCTGCCCACAGGCTTGTCGTTGGCGGCGGAGCCAATCCAGCGTTTGAGGGCCGCTCGGGCCTGCACGCGCTGGCGAACCAGATCGTCCTGTTGCTCCGCCAGTCGGGCCGCTTCTTGCTTGGGCGTCACCGCATCGGCGGGTTGAGCACGGCCACCGGCAATCTGGGCGCGGACGGTATCGGTCAGCAGGCGGTTTTCTTTGTAGAAGTCCTGGAACAGCGCATCTTTGCGCTCAACCGAGTAGCTGCTGATCCAGGCCACCGCCGTGGACTGGCGTACCTTCAGGCGTTCGACTCGACGCTCTGCCGCAGCTCGATCAACGGCCGCATCGGCGACCTCAATACGCGCTTTGCGCTTGTCACTGTTGGGCATCTCTTGCCTGACCCCGACCATTTGCATGGTCATGAAGTCCTGGTCGATGCTCCAGCGATCCGGGCCGCCGATGGGGTAGTTCTGCACACCTGCCAGCAACTTGGGGTCAGGTAATTCACCCGCTGGAATAGCCGCACTGCTGGCAGCCTGAATTTTGGCGTCTTGTGCGGTCAGCGACGGTGCATTGTTTTCAGCCAGCCGCAACGCTTCATCGAGTGTCAATGCGGCAGCGAAGCCCGGCAATGCCAGTACGCTTGCCGCCAGACCGGCCACGAGGGACCAACCTGTGCAATAGCACTTGGAGTTCATGTTTACGATTCCTGTGATCATCCACTGCACGCGTCAAAAGACATGCGCGCAGCCAGTCCATCCCGCTAATGCGCAATGAGGCTCAATGTTGGACAGGAATCAAACGCGAGGCGGTCGCCATACCCCGGACGAGGTCTGTACGGGCAGGGAATCACTGAAGAAGGAAACCACTACGGGGCTGAACACGGTTACAGGGGGCTTGAGGATCGAGACTTGCAGCATGCCGCCTGTCTTGCATTCCTGGCCCGGCTTGCAGGGCTTGCCATGCTCTGTCGGGCTTTTCATATCGTTGCAGCAATCCATCCCCATGTCGTCCATCATCGCCATGCCCATCGTCTGCATTGGGCAAGGCTCTGTCGGTGCCTGAACGCCCGCCATCCCGCTGAGGGGAAGCGTCAAGCTGATCATGAAGATGATACAAAACCGCAGATAGCGTTTCATGGGCTGGAGTGTAGTCGCTGCAAATGGCTCTTACAATTGAATGCATGGTCTCAACGGCCTGCCGACGGCCCTGATTCGGGCGATATCACCGTATCTGAATTAAGCCAGCATTATCGCTGACATATGAGTTACGCAGCATTGAGCGTGAAGGCGACCGGCACTGCCTGGGGCAGAGCAGCCCTTGTCGAGTGCCAATGGTCGTGACCCTCCCCTTTCGCCCCCCCGCCTGCTGCGCCCCCTTCACGCTCACGCCTGATCCATAGCCTCGACCACTCCGTTATCCTCCCCCAGGAACCCTCCGCTTTGATGTTGCCACAGACGCGCATAGACGCCGTTATTCCCAAGCAATTCGGTGTGAGTGCCCTGTTCGATGATGCGTCCGTCATCCATGACGATGAGCCGGTCCATGGCCGCAATCGTGGACAGCCGATGGGCTATCGCGATCACGGTCTTGCCCTGCATCATTTCATCGAGGCTTTCCTGAATGGCCACTTCGACTTCCGAGTCCAACGCGCTGGTGGCCTCGTCAAGAAGCAGGATCGGGGCGTTCTTGAGCATCACCCGGGCAATCGCGACGCGCTGGCGCTGGCCGCCCGAAAGCTTGATGCCGCGCTCGCCCACTAAGGTGTCGTAGCCGGTGTGACCTTGCCGGTCGCTCAGTTGGCTGATGAACTCATCGGCCTGGGCATTGGCCGCGGCGTTGCGGATTTGCGCGTCGGTCGCATCGGGACGGCCGTAGGCGATGTTGTCGCGAATGGAACGGTGCAACAGGGAGGTATCCTGCGTGACCATGCCGACGGAGCTGCGCAAGCTATCTTGCGTCACGTGTGCGATGTTTTGGCCATCGATGCGAATCTCCCCGCTGTCGACGTCATAGAAGCGCAGCAGCAAGTTGATAAGCGTGGATTTTCCGGCGCCAGAGCGGCCAACCAGGCCGATTTTTTCGCCCGGGCGGATGCTCAGGCTCAGGCCATCGAGCACCTGACGTTCGCCGTTGTAGTTGAAGCTCACCTTATCGAAGGTTACCGCGCCACCGGAGGTCACCAGCACGCCCGCACCCGGCGCATCCTTCACCTTTGGGCCACGGGTAAAGGTTGCCATGCCATCCTGCACGGTGCCGATGCTCTCGAACAGCGAGGTCATTTGCCACATGATCCAGTGCGACATGCCATTGATACGCAACGCCATGGCGGTGATTGCCGCCACGGCACCTGCGCCGACCTCACCCTGGTGCCATAGCCACAGGGCATAGCCACCGGCTGCCATGATCAACGCCACCACCAACGCCTGGTTGACGATCTCGAACTGGCTGACCAGGCGCATCTGGCGAAATCCGGTTTGCTTGAAATCCTCCATTGCTGCACGCGCGAAGTGCGCTTCACGATTGGAGTGGGAGAACAGCTTCACCGTCGTGATGTTGGTGTAGGCGTCTGAGATACGCCCAGTCATCATCGACCGCGCATTGGCCTGTTCCTGCCCGACTTTCCCCAGGCGAGGCACGAAGTACAGCATGGCCAGCCCGAACAACACGACCCAGGCAACGAAGGGCAGCATCAGTTTCAGGGCGAAGCCGCCGGCCAGTGCGATGATCGCGATGAAATACACCCCGATCCCGGGGGCGATCTCGATAAGGGTGAACAGCACGTCGCGCACGGCTAGCGCCGTCTGCATCACCTTGGTAGTGACCCGGCCGGAAAACTCATCGGAAAAAAACGAAAGGCTCTGCCGCAGCATCAAGCGATGGAAGTCCCAGCGCAGCCGCAACGGCAAGTTAATCGCCAATATCTGGTGCTGCACCATGGTGCGCAACGCCACCAGCCCGACGCTGGTCACCATTACGATGCCCATGCCCCACAACACGCGACTTTCCTGCTTAGCCGCTTCACCGCCTGCCTGCCAGGTCGAGAGCAGGTCTACGACCTGCCCGAGGAAGGAAAACAGCCAGGCTTCGTAAATCGACACAGCGGCACTGAGCAGCACAAGCGCAAGGATGTAACCGCGGGCGCCCCGCGTACACGCCCACAGGAAGCGAGCCAGGCCGTCGGGTGGCGGTGGTACCTCGTCAGGAGGAAAGGGGTCGAGCCTTCGTTCAAACGCACGAAGCATGGTGTTCTCCAAAACGATCAAGTTGAGGAGATTCTGCCATTGAACGGTTGCTTTGAGGGTTTTGCGAAGTTGCGGTATGGCGCTGTTGGCAGGTTGCTCTAAGGGCTGGTTTGCCGGGTGCGTGGCACTCATACGTTGTCAGAGACTCGGTCGGCAAGGCTATGACGGCCGCTGAATGATTTAGCCAATCTGTTGCATCGACCGGTTGAATCCACAGTCGATTGCAGCCCTTTCTGACAGGCAGTAATCGGCCAAAAGCGTCATTCACTAAGCGCGTGACGAGGCAATGCAATCGAAATCAAAGCTGCGAACAGCACGAATGCGCTCGATATCCACAAGCATGCTTCCAGCCCATACACCTGATAAACCCAGCCGGACAGCACTGTGCCTATCAGCCGTCCCATGGCGTTCGACATGTAATAAAAACCCACATCCAGCGACACGCCATCTTCCTTGGCGTAGGAGACGATCAAGTAGCTGTGCAGCGAGGAGTTCACCGCGAACAGCGCACCAAAGACCATTAATCCGCCGAGCAGCACCACCTGTTGCGGCAGCCCGGTGTTCAACCCGAGAGCAATGGCCGCAGGCAGGCCCGCCAGTGCCAGTGCCCACAGAAATGCCGAGCGACCATCCGGTACATGCCCACGTTTCTTGCCAGTGATGTTCGGCGCAAAGGACTGGACGATGCCATAGCCAATCACCCAGGCGGCAAGAAATCCGCCAACCTTCCAGAAGTCCCAACCAAAGTCGCTGCTCAAGTACACCGGCAACGCCACCACAAACCAGACATCGCGGGCACCGAACAGGAACATCCGTGCCGCCGAGAGAATATTGATCGCCCGACTCTTGGACAGGATGTCGCGAAACTTGGGTTTGGCTTTCGCTTTGCCCAGGTCCTTCTTCAACAGGATCAAGCTGCTGATCCAGATCAGCGCCAGGACAGCCGCCATGGCTAGCAAGGCACCTTTGAAACCAATCAAGGCCAGCAAGACTCCGCCAAGAAAGAAGCCGACGCCCTTGAGTGCGTTCTTCGAGCCGGTGAGGATCGCCACCCACTTGTAGAGTTTGCCCTGCTGCCCATCAGGAACCAGAAGTTTGATGGAGCTTTTGGCACTCATCTTGTTCAGGTCTTTGGCGATCCCCGAAAGCGCCTGAGCGCCCATCACCCATGGGATGGTTAGCCAGGCCACTGGAACCGTCAGCATCAGCAGCGCCGCAACCTGGAGGCCCAGTCCGATGTTCATGGTTCGGTTCAGACCCAGTCGCGCGCCGAGATAACCGCCCACCAGATTGGTGATCACACCAAAGAGTTCGTAGAACAGAAACAACGCCGCGATTTGCAGTGGGCTGTAGCCCAACGCGTGAAAGTGCAGCACCACCAACATGCGCAAGGCGCCGTCGGTGAGGGTAAAGGCCCAGTAATTGCCCGTCACGAGCAGGTACTGCCGCACTTGCGGCGCGAGGGCTGACAACGCTTTCATGACCGCTCCTCAGACCGCCAGACCGACCATTTTCGCCAGTTCGACGGTGCGGTTGGCGTAGCCCCACTCGTTGTCGTACCAGGCATAGAGTTTGACCTGGGTGCCGTTGATGACCATGGTCGACAGCGCATCGATGATCGATGAGCGCGGGTCAGTACGGTAGTCGATGGACACCAGTGGACGCTCTTCGAAACCAAGGATGTCTTTCAGCTCATTCTCGGAGGCGTCCTTGAGGAGTTGATTCACTTCTTCGACAGTGGTGGCCCTCTCGACTTCAAAGACACAGTCAGTCAGCGAAGCGTTGGCCAGCGGCACGCGTACGGCGTGACCATTCAGGCGCCCGCGAAGCTCCGGGAAGATTTCGGCAATGGCGGTGGCCGAGCCGGTGCTGGTTGGAATCAAACTCATCCCGGACGCACGCGCACGGCGCAGATCCTTGTGCGGCTGATCGAGAATGCTTTGGGTGTTGGTCAGGTCGTGGATGGTGGTGATCGAACCGTGGCGAATGCCTAGCTTTTCGTGGATGACTTTCACCACTGGCGCCAGGCAGTTGGTGGTGCACGAAGCGGCGGTAACGATGCGATGTTCAGCAGGGTCGAACAGGTGCTGGTTGACGCCCATGACTACGTTCAACGCTCCTTTTTCCTTCACCGGAGCGCAGACCACCACACGCTTTACGCCCTGATCCAGGTACGCCTGCAACACCGCGACGGTTTTCATCTTGCCGCTGGCTTCGATCACCAGATCGCAACCCGACCAATCGGTGTCGGCAATCGCCTTGTTGGCCGTTACTTTGACGCGCTTGCCGCCAATCACGACATGATCGCCCTCGGCGCTGGCTTCGTTGTTCCAACGGCCATGCACCGAGTCGAAGTTGATCAGGTGGGCATGAGTCGCCGCGTCCCCTGCCGGATCGTTGATCTGCACGAATTCAAACTCTGGCCAGCTCCAGGCTGCTCGCAGAGCGAGGCGACCGATGCGTCCAAAACCATTGATGCCAACTTTGATAGTCATGTTGTTGTGCTCTGTATTTGTTGTCAGTGGGCGTTCGATTGGGTATCGAACTGGCCGATGTAGTCAATATGGGAAATCAGCACTGGCACTTCCACCAATGGGCCAATCACCGTGGCGAAAGCGATGCTGCGACAGCTGTTGGCAGTGCAGAGGAACAAGATTTTCATCGAGCGATCTCGTATTCGAAGGCGCAATCGGACAATCCGGCTTTAACAACAGGCGACTGCCCTTTCAGGACGGTCGCCCATCTCATCAAGGCGTTTGGCATCAGGGCTCAACCAGTGCCTGTTGCTTTCGAGCACTGTGGTCAGCACTTGATGAACCCAATCCGGGAGATTGGGGTGCAGTCGGTAATACACCCATTGGCCTTGCCGACGGTCCGATAACAGGCCACAGGTTCTCAGTTGTGCGAGGTGCCTGGAGATTTTTGGCTGACTCTCGTTCAGCGCGCAGGTCAGCTCGCAAACACATAGCTCTCCTTCACGGGTGATGAGCATCATCGTGCGGACCCGAGTGTCGTCAGCCAGGCATTTGAAAACAGTGGTCGGTGTCAGATGGGCAGCCATATCGGTTCTCAGTGTTTGTTTTTGACCAAGACGAACATCTTGATGCGCTCATGAATTTCATGAAGGAGGAACACGGGATTTGCTGGCCATTGTGAAGCCTCAGCTCATATACGGCTTATCGCATATATGGATTACCGCATGCAACGTAACGAGACAACTGCAAACCAATACATCAAAGCGATTGGACTCCGTACCACTGCATGCGCCTCGACATCGACGCCCCGATGGACTGCCACGCTCCCTGGCCGGGAGCATTCGAAAGGTGCACGACTGGAAGTGCTGATCGCCGACCGCCTCGGCATGACGGTTGAGAATGCCCAGGATCTGGTATCGATGGGGTGACTGTCGGTCTCACCTTTTGTCGCAAGCCGATTGACTGACAGAGACCTTTGGAGCCCAGTAATCAGCTGGCTAAACCTGATCAGAAGAGGAGCACCATGTCGAAGATAACGGTGATATCCGGTGACTTTCTGACAGGTGCTGCTGAGTTTCAATCTGGACTGTTCATTTTGAAATCCGCAGTAAAACCCTCCCTTAAAATAAAGATACCCCTTTCAAAACTGGAAACTTTAGAAACAGCAACCGAGGAAATAGTTAATAAGAAAGGGAGCGTTATTCGATGGAGCCTGGCTGGAGCATTGCTTTTAGGTCCGGTTGGACTGGTTGCGGGCTGGTGGCTATGTGACAAAGAAAAGGAAATAACTTTCTACGCAAAATTCAAGGATGGCCGCTGCCTTCTTGCCACAACTGATGTCGACACTTACTCTAAAATCTCTGCGTCTGCCCTCAAGTAACACCATTCCCCCTCCCCTTCAAAGTCAGCCGCTATAGCGGCAATGACGAAGTCTTGCCTGAAGAAAAGATAACGTTCGTGAAGGGCGGGCCGGCGATTGCTTGACCTGCGCGTTGTCCTGATCATGAACGGACCCCGTGGAGGGCATGAAACTTTTCACGCCCAAGTAGAGCAAATAAGCTGCACCGGTATACTTGAGTGCATCGAAGGCATTTTCCGAAGCGGCAATTAGAGCGCTGACACCGCAGGCCGCCAGAACCACATGGACAAAGGCACCGCTACAGGCCCCCAGCGCCGAGGCGATACCGACTTTTTTCCTGAGGATATCGTCCTCGACAAGATGTAAAGCAGGTCGGGCCCTGGGGAAATATTCAACAAGAGTGCCGAAAATAAAAATACAAGCCAAAACGTTTCATTGGCCACAGTCACTTCCAGCCGCATTAATCAAACAACAGAGGATTACTTAACCAGTTTCAAACTTTTAGCATCAGACTTGACTGCTTCAATGCCGTCCATTTCCCTGGCAACGAGATCCTCGTAGCACTCTCTCTGGCGCACGACTTGATAGTGCTCGCCCATGACCACCACTTCAGCCGGACGAACTTTCGAGTTGTACTGGCTGGCCATGCTCATCGCGTAGGCACCCGCCGAAAAAATCGCCAGGGTGTCATGTTCCGAAAGCGTCGGCAGCGGACGCGACAACGCGAGAAAGTCCCCTGTTTCACAAATCGGCCCAACCACATCCACCGGCGACAATGACGCCTCTGGCCGGGGCTGTGAAGGATTGGTCGCGTGCGTCCAGTGCCCGTTGAAATGGCCGTATCGGATCGGCCACATGGCATGGTGGGCACCGTACAGTGTAGGTCTGAGCAAGATGTTCATGCCGGCATCGACAATGACGATCTGATGGTCCCAGCCATCCTTGATGTATTCGACGCAGGTCAACAGCACGCCGGCATTGGCGCTGATAGAGCGACCGGGTTCGATCACGAACCGCAGGCCTCGTGCCTTGAGCCCCAGCAATCGGTGAGAAATGACGCTGCCCATTTCCTGCAATGAAATGCTATCGGAATGGGAGGCCTCGTATATGGCTGGAAAACCACCACCGATATTGATCGTATCGACTGTGCCGCCCGCCTGTTCCACCTCATCCAACAGCGTCTCGATGACCTCAATGCAAGCCAGGTAGGAAGCGCTGTCATGGATAGGCGAGCCAATGTGCGCATGGATTCCGACAACGTCGACGTTGCTGTACAAACCCTCTGCGTAAAGCCGCGCCGAACGCGTCACCGGAATGCCGAATTTGGTCTGGCGTCCTCCCGTAGATGTTTTTTGCGGGGTATCACGGTCAGCAACGTCGGGATTGATCCGAATAGAAACCCTGGCCCTGCAGCCGCACTGACCCGCAATAGCATCGATCCTTGCCAACTCCCCCTCAGACTCAACATTGAACTGATAGACGCCTGCCTCCAGTGCATATTTGATTTCTTGCGCAGACTTGCCCACCCCGGCAAATACAATGGTTTCGGGGCGAGCACCGGTCAGCAGGGCTCGATAGATTTCGCCACCACTGACGACGTCCAGCCCCGCGCCGTGCTCCACCAGAAACTTCAGGATGCTCAAGTTGCTGCAGCTTTTGACCGAGAAACAAATCAGCGGGTCAATCAGAAAAAAAGCATCGCGCATGCTTTGCAAGTGCGACGCCAAGGTACTCAATGAATAAACAAACAAGGGTGTACCCAACTTTTCAGCCAGGCTGTCCAGGTTCACCCCTTCGGCATGCAGAACACCTTGTTTGTAGCTGAAACCGTCCATTCGAACCTCTCTGAAAAACCCGGCAGTAAATTAGTCATTGCATGTTTTTTAATGTCAGTCGTACGGCGACGCGTCGACAAATCAATTCAACCTGCCGCTCTCGCGCAAATAACCACCAATAATCCAGAGCACTTGCTTAAGTACTGAACTTGCTTGCTGGCTATTATCTGCAACGTACGGTCAGATTAAAAATATCAATTTACTTATGATCTATTCATATCTGATATGGTTAAACCCTCCCCACCACCGAGGCAAGGATCGCCATGGCAACGCTGAACTTCAGGCATATCGAGATATTCTGGGCGGTCATGACGACAGGTAGCGCGACAGCCGCCGCAGCCCTGCTGCGCACCTCACAGCCGACAATCAGCCGAGAACTGGGCAGGCTTGAGTCGGTGACCCAGTTGACGTTGTTCAAACGCGCCAATGCCAAACTGATCCCGACCGAACAAGCGCTGATGCTCTTCGACGAAGTCAAAAGGGCTTATTTTGGCCTTGAGCGGATAGCCAAAGCGGCTGACGCCATTCGCCAGTACAAGCACGGGCAAATTACCATCGTTTGCCTGCCTGCTTTCTCCCAGGCCGTGGCGCCCACTGTCTGCAAACATTTCCTCGATCAATACCCCGGCGTGGGAGTCAGCATCACTCCCCAGGACTCTCCCCTGCTCAACGAGTGGCTTTCTTCACAGCGCTTTGATCTGGGGCTTATCGAGGACACTATTGCCCCCCGTGGCACAGACCTGGAGACCATCTTCACGTCGGACATTGTCTGCATCCTGCCCACCGACCACCGACTGTGTGAAAAAGCCGTCCTGTTCCCCGAGGACTTTGAAGGCGAACACTTTATTTCTCTGGCAACCAACGACCCCTATCGCAACAAGATCGACAGTTTTTTCGACAGCTTCGGAATCAACAGACAGTTGGTGGTTGAAACGCACAGCGCAGCGGCAGTCTGCGCGACGGTGGCCCTAGGGGTCGGCATCGCAATCATCAACCCGCTCACAGCACTGGCCTACGCCAAACTTGGGCTGAAAATTCGCGGGCTGTCACTTTCCATTCCGTACACCGTCAGTGTTGTTCGCCCGCAGCATCGCCCCTATTCGCCGCTGGTCGACAATTTCATCAGCTCATTGAGGCATTGCTGCCAGGTGCTGACCAGTCAGCTCCAATCAATCACTGACAGCGCAAACAGACCGCACCCAGACCAGTGACAACTCACCCGGTCTTATCGAAGCGAGCGCAGGAGAAAGCCGGGGCAAGGAAGGTATTGCGTGCCCTCCCAATACGCTTGCCGGAAAATTCGGGAGCCACCGCAGGATGAACCCTGTCGATTGATCGGCGCTCCAGCATCGATACCCAGGATGTTGGACTGGCGAGTCGACAGGCGCCACAACCTGGCGCTCCCGACAATGCCCAGCCCGATGACTGACAGTCGCCTGACCAGCTCTATCTCGTCCGAGCGACTACAACGCTCAAGACTGGAGCAGCGCCCTCAGTTGCTCTGGAACCTCAATAACTTCCCTGGTAACCGGCGAGATGCAAACGTGTGTAAGACTGGAAGTAAATGCCATAACATCTGGCGCTACATTACCTTCGACTAGAAATGTGAACGAGTGAAGCCCAATACTGGAAACACTTACCTTCATGGAAAGTTCGTCATCCCAAGTGACTGGATGAAGAAACTCTAGCGAGAAAGCCCTTGCTGGAGGCAGTAGATTAAAACCTAGCAGGGTTCTTAATCCGGGACCGGAAAGCCAGACGGTAAGGGCATCATGAACTGCCTCAACAACAAAGTACGAAAACCTGGGTGTATAGACAATCCCCTCCGGATCACAGTCGCCGAACAATACCTTTCTCTTGATAGTCACTGAGTTCGACACAAGATCAATCCTTAATATTGAGTGACAGAGCTCAAACAACCGCGTCGCAGCTCCTGTTTGTCCGAGGTAGACGATACCTCCCTCTCATCTCTAGTGCATAGCCGCTATAGTGGCAAGGACGAAGTCATGCCTGAAGAAACTGTTTTGATCCAGTCATTGCCCGTCGAGCGTGATATCGACGGCTGGTGGTCGCACCCCGACTACCTTTCGGAGTTCGACGACGAAATCACTGAAGAGCAGTTCACCGACTGGTGCACCCGCCACCAGGTCGAAACCAAGGTCACGCACATGGAAAGCGACGTCGACGTTGATGTGTTTGACGCCTACATGAATGATGGCCAAGTCGATTGCTCGGCTTGGGAAATCCAGCACCCTACCGAGCCAGGCTGGTCTATTTTGTCGATCCACGATGCAGAGGACGGCCCTGTTTGCGTCTGGGGCAGGAAGGTGACCCCCCGTGATCTTCGCCCGCTCTACATGCTCTGGATCATCTACAAGGGGCCAGGGCGATGACGTCAGACTCGTTTCTTCCCCTTTGCCCAGCCAGCGACCATCAAGACCAAGCCGGGAATCCAAAGGCCGGGCGCGGTGATAGCAAGACCGCAGACAACCAGCGGGAGCCCGGTTAAAAACAACGGGTTTCGAAACGCCTTTTCCATAGCAACATCTCCATTAAGAATTTCTCTCATTAAACCATGTAGCCTGCCGGTGAACGACGGGCGAGGAATCGCTATGTCCGATTTTCAAACGGAATCCACGCCCACCGCTCGCAAGGTGCACAAATGCGGCGAATGCCACGGGCACATCGAGCTAGGCCAGAAGTACCAACTGATATCAGGAAGCCGGGAAGGCGACATGGGCTCGTTCAAAACCTGTATGCCGTGCCTTGCCGCTCGCAACTGAGCAACCGCACAACCTGAGTGGGGAAGCGACGGCGAGCACCTCTATTACTTCGGCCAGTTCACTGTCCTACCTGGCTCCGGAGATCAGCTCACAGGATGGACGCCGATTCCGATCCTACCGCCTACAGGTGCTCTTGGGTCGCCGCCGGCTCATCGCACAAACACTTCGGAAGGCAGCCTAGCCACAATCACTACCTCCTTCTGCCGCCACGCGCGGCACGGAGCATTTACGTCTGCAGAACTGGCGCAGGCGCCCTCCCGACCCCGGCGCGAAAACATCCTCCCCCGCTTCATCCGCGCCGGCGCCATGTGCGCGAAATACCCGGACATGTCACTGGTTTTAAAGGGATAGAAGCCCACTCCCTGATAGGTTATTGCTACCGGTGCCCGACCACCGAAACGCAGTATAAGCAACAGCATTCGCAAGCGGCACCGACCACTGTGCACTCGCAAGCCGGGAGCAAAGAAATGGTCATTATGGTCGCTTTGAGAATCGAGGCTAGAGGAAGAGTCGTTGTTTTCTGATAGTTTATTTTCCTGCCAAAGCAGGAAAAGACTCAATCTGGAATAGTTTTTTGGGTGTATCAAGCACAGAAGAGAGGCTGACTCCGAGCCACGTCACCCATACGCCTCTATTATGTAAAAACTCGAGAGACTTCAACGTCTCTTACTACGCCGTAATCACCGACAGCCTGGTAATCCCCGCCCCCGCGCTCGTATTCACGCAGAATCCGCAAGGCTGAGAACACCAACACAAGGAGCAGGGCTAGCAGCGCGCTAAAACCCAATTCGACGAACATGATCAACCTCCTCGCGGTGGCGTTTCATCCAATGCAATGACCTCCAGCATCAAACCCGTGCGCGCCACCACCCGGACCTGTTGGCCCAAGTGCAGGGGCGAGCGGCTCCGCACTTGCCATTTTTCTCCCTGCAGTTGCACCCAGCCGCTCATCGGCAGATCCGGCAGCAGCCCCGTCACTGTGGCCAGGCTGCCGACCAAGCCCGCATCGCCGCTGACCAAGGCACGGCGTCGTGCCTTGAGCGCCATACCGACCAGAGTCATCAGCAACAGGACGCTGATCAGTGCCATGCCGATGATCAGCGCCAACGGAATGCCGAAACCCGGTACATCGGTGTCCATCAGAATCACTGCGCCGACTACAAAGGCAACCACCCCACCCAAGCCGATGACACCGAAACTCGGTAGAAACGCCTCGGCGATCATGAAGGCGAGCCCTAGCAGAATCAGTCCGACCCCGGCGTAATTCACGGGCAACAGTTGCAGGGCATACAGCCCCAGCAACAGGCAGATGCCACCGAGCACTCCACCGACGGCCGACCCTGGGTTCATGAATTCGAATATCAACCCATAGACCCCGAACATGATCAGCAGCAATGCCACGCTGGGGCTGGTGATCACCGCCAGCAGTTGTGTGCGCCAATCAGGCGCATGATCGATGAGTGCAGCCCCGGCGGTACTCAGCTTCAACGTCTGATCGGCGACATTCAGGCTCTTACCGTCCAGTTGCTTGAGCAGGTCTGCCACGTCATTGGCCACATAATCGACCACCTTGAGTTTGAGCGCTTCGTCGGCCGACAAGCTGAGCGATTCACGTACCGCTTGTTCGGCCCAGTCGGCATTGCGTCCGCGCAATTGCGCAAGACCACGGATGTAAGCCGCCGCATCGTTGATCTGTTTTCGAGTCAAGGTGTCCCGTAGCTCAGGCGGAGAATTCTTGTCAGTGGTGGGTGTGGTGGGTGGGCGAGGTGATTCAGGTGCGGTCCCGGGCAGGCCGCCGATCTGCACCGGCGTAGCGGCGCCCAGGTTAGTACCCGGGGTCATGGCGGCAATGTGGCTGGCATACAAAATATAGGTGCCGGCGCTGGCCGCGCGTGCGCCACTAGGGGCAACGAAACTGACCACTGGCAGGGGGCTGGCCAGAATCGCCTTGATGATCAAGCGCATCGAAGTGTCCAGCCCGCCGGGGGTGTCGAGGTTGATGACCACCAACTGTGCGCCCTCGGTCACCGCACGTATCAAGCCGCGCTCCACGTAGTCGGCACTGGCCGGACCAATAGCATCGTTGACGGTCAGAATCACGACACTGCCCGCAGCCGACGCCGTCGTCGAAACCGTCGGTAGCCAGACCAGCATCATCACCAAGAGCAAGCGGCGCCACCAGTGACTGTTCACGGGACCCTCCCAGGAGCGGGTTCGGCAGAGTAGGGGAAACCTATTTTACGGCCAAAATCACCATCAAAGAACTCGAGTCGCTGACCGCTGAAGATGCCGGCCGAATCCTCAGGGAGGATGGCAATCTGGCCGGTCGAATCTCGGTGCGCAACGGCGGTGTATCGGTCAGCTTGTTCTATCGGTATTGGTAGGGCGAGCAGAAAAAAGAGTACGCCTGTTACTCCTACATACCGGTCAGTTATACGGTTACGGCGAAGCGCTGAGCATCAAAGGGCGGCAACGGCCAAGAACCCGGCGCCCTTCTTGAAGCTCATGTTATGGACGAAATTCTTCATCAGCCTGACTTCAAGGCACGTTATGACGTGCTTCGGGAGCGAGGCAAGAGCGCGAAAGTCGCGCTCTTGCCTGCATGCGGGTCCTATTGATTAGACTGAATGCCATGTTGCGGGACGGCACCGAATGGCGGTGACGAGTGGCATGGTGAAGACAGTTGCTCCCACAAGGTTGGCGCATATCCTGTGGGAGTGGGCTTGCTCGCGATGAGGCCCTGCAGAAGCCGCATCACACTCAGGCGATAACGATCCCGCCACTGGACAGACTGTCCAGCCCCACGCCAACCAGCGTCACCGAATCATTGCCAAACGTCAGCACGGTATCCTGCCCCACCGCCGTGGCATGGGTCCGGAAGTCGTCGTTCGGCGTCACGCCCTGAACCCCGAGAAACACCAGTTTGTCGTTCGCCTGATACCCAACCACCCGGTCCTGGCCGAACGCGCCGCTGAACAGGAACGTATCGATCCCGCCCCCTGACTCCAGCAGGTCGTTGCCTGCCCCGCCGACAAACACGTCGTTGCCCTTGCCACCGATCAGATGATCGTTGCCGTCCAGGCCAAACAACCAATCACCAACAGCCTGTGCCTTTAGCGTATCGGCCCCTGCACCGCCCTTCACCGTTGAGGCGTACTGAGTCAGTTGATTGCCGATCGCGAGGCCATTGGCGGTCACGCTGTGGGTCACGTCATCCTTGAACAGTCCCCACAGGAAACCCGGCTCTTCGGTCACGATGCTACCGATGTCGCGGGTGATGCTGATGCCGCCATTGGCGTCGCGGATGTACAGGTTGCCGGCGCCGTCATTGGCAAAATCGAAATTCTTCACCGACTGCTGCAAATCGAACACGTTATTGCCCTTGCCGCCCAGCAGGATGTTGTAGCCGCCGCTGTCTCGAAAGGTGTCGTTGCCGTCACCGCCGTCCAGATAGTCATTGCCCTTGCCGCCCTGAATCAGGTCGCGGCCGTCACTGCCAATGATGAAGGTACTGCCCTTGTGGGTTTCAGCATTGCGGTTCAGGTCCTGGACCCAGGTGTTGGCGCGTGCCGGGTCCGAAAGATTGGCAACGATGATCGTCGAGTCTTTGCTGGTGAGGTCGTAGAACTTCGACTCCAGCACCCGGGTCATGCCGTCGCCGTAAGCGGTGGGCAGGTGCGAAATCCAGGTCGGGATGTTGAGGATGGAAAATGGCAGCAGGTTCCACGCCGTCGACGCGTAGTGGTCGTTGAAGCTGACGATGTTGTTGGTCGCCGAGTCTTGATGGGCATCGTGCACGCCGACCGATGCCAGGTTGAACGATGAGCCGTCGAGCGCACGGAACACCGGATCGTTTTCATAGCCGATATTCAGCACTTTATCGGTGGTGCTTTGGGTCGGTGAGGCATAAGCGACGTAGTTCGAGTCCTTGAAGAAACCGCCCCATTTATCGTTGCTCAAATCCGCCAGGCTGTTGACTGCCAGCCCGCCGAGGCTGTGCCCGCTGACCAGTACGTCCTTGCCTGACAGGCCGTTGGCGCTGGCAAACGCGGCAACGTCGCCGAACAGTTTTGCGAAGGCCTCGCCTGCGTAGTTTTTCGCATAATCCTGGGGACCCAATGCCGCCAGCAGGTCATTGATCACATCGCCGATGGAGTCGCTGATCTGGCTTTCCCGAGGGCCGCTGGTGCCGCGAAAGGCGATGCCGATTTCCGTGAGATGACCCTGTGCATCGTACTTGCCGAGGATCTCCACCTGAGCGCTGGTGTACCCGGCCTTTTCACCAAAGAAGGTTCCGCGCGCATCCGTCTTGCCGTCATAGCCCAGCTGCGTGGCGGTGATGGGGGTCCAGCCGGCCTTCTGCACCGCATCCAGTGCGGCCTTTTCGGAATCGGGGTTCCAGGGAATGCCGGGAATCACGCCTTGGGAATCGGTGCCGCCAATCAGCGCCGTGACCAGGGTCGCCGGCAAACCTGCGCCGAAACCGTTGTGCTGGTAACCGGCGGCAAAGCCGTTATCGAGGTTGTGATAGGAATACAGCGTGATTGCCATTGCGTCGGTAAACAACGCTTTGGCGTCTGCTGTGCCGAGGTTTTTGTAGTCGTATACACCCATGGGTATTGCCTCTCTCTCTTTGTTGGAATTGTCAGAGATAGCTCACTACCAGGACGCCTCGATCACGAGGTGCCCCGGAGCATCCAGTGCAGTTGTTTGAACCCGTTACGCAAACACGAACCCGGAAGCCGAAAGGTTATCCAGCCCGACGCCTACCAGGGTCACGGAAAAGTCGCCAACCTTGAGCAGTGTGTCTTGACCGGCCTGTGACGCATGCTGCCGGTAGTCGTAGCCCTGCCCCGCGCCTTCCACGCCCATGAACACCAGTTTGTCGCTGCCCTGGTAGCCATTGATCGCATCGAACCCGAAGGCGCCGCTGAACAGGAACGTGTTGCTGCCGACACCGGAATGCAGCACATCGTTGCCGGTGCCGCCGACGAAGGTCACATGGCCCTTGTCGCTGCGCAGCAAATCATCACCCCCGTTACCGAACAGCCAGTCGCCCTCGACACTGGCCACCAGCGTGTTGCCCAAAGCGTCGCCGTTGAGCGAATGGTTGTAGTGGGTCAATTCGCTGTCGTTGAGCAGACCGTTGGCAGTCACGCTGTAGGTGACGTCCTTGCTGCCCCACCACGAGCCGGACTCCTTGCCCACCAGCGCGCCGATGTCCCGGGTCATGCTGATACCGCCATACGCGTCGCGCACGAACAACGTGCCGTCGCCGTCATTGGCGATGCTGAAGTTCTGCAATGGTTTCTGCAGTTCGAAGGTGTTGACGCCCTTGCCCCCCGACAAAATGTTGAAGCCGCCGTCATCACGGAAGCGGTCGTTGCCGTCCCGGCCTTCGATGAAATCATTGCCGAGGCCGCCCTTGAGCAGGTCGCCGCTGTCGGTTCCGATGATGAACGTGCTGCCGGTGTGTGGTTCGCCGCTGCGTCCAAGATCCTCGACCCAGGTAGAACCTCGTGACGACTGCGACAGGTTGGAAACGATCAGGGTCGAATCCTTGTCGGTCAACTCATAGAAGCGTGAGTCGATCACCCGGTTCAATCCGTCGGCGTAGCCCAGCGAGCCATGGGCCGACCAGTTCAACGGATTGAGAATGCTGAATGGCACCAGGTTTTGCGCAGTGGACGCGTAGTGATCGTTGAAGTTGACGATGTTGTTGGTGGCCGACGCTTGGTGAGCGTCATGTTTGCCCAGCGAGCCACTGCTGAAGGTGGTGCCGTCGAGTACCCGAAACACCGGATCGTTCTCGTAACCGATGTTCAGCACGTTATTGCCTGTGGAGCTCTGGGTTGGTGAAGCGAACGCTACGTAACTGGCACCCTTGTAGAAACCGCCCCAATTGTTCCCGCTCAGCTCGGCGACGCTGTTGACCCCCAAGCCACCGAGGCTGTGACCGCTGACCAACACGTCCCCGGCATTCAGGCCGTGGGTGATGGCGAACGCAGCCACTTTGTCGAGCAGCGTATCGAAGGCGTTTTTTGCGTAGTGGGTCGCGTAATCCACCGGCCCTACCGCCGCCAACAGATTGTTTTTCATGTCGCCGAACGTGTCGTTGTAGCCAAGCCCGCCGGTGCCACGAAAAGCAATGCCGATGCCGATCAGTTTTCCGGCGGCGTCATACTTGCCGAGCACTTCGGCTTCGGCGCTGGTGAAACCGTCCTTCTCGCCGAAATACGTGCCCTGCGCCCCGACCTTGCCTTGATAACCCAGGGCATTGGCGCCGATCGGCGCCCAGCCATTGGCCGGTAATGACTGGCCGGTAGGTGCGTAGGCATACAACGTCAGGGCGATGGCATCGCTGTACAACACCTTGCCCGCCTCGCTGCCGACATTTTTGTAATCAAACAGTCCCATGTTGTGCTCTCTCTTCCTTCAAGTCAGAACTGCCAGGCCAGGGTCAGGCCCACACCGTGGTCCTTTTCCTTTGAGCCAAGCAGTCCGTTGTAGTCCAGGCTCAACCGGGTATCGCGGCCCAGCGCCAGACCGGCCCGAGCGCCGACCAACGCAGCATTGCGATCCAGCGACACGCTCTGCACGGTGAAACCGCTGTTGCCATTGGCGAAAGCCAGGTGGCTTTCGGAACTTGTATTGCTCAGGTTGTGCTGCCAGCCAAGCGTGGCCGCCAGTTCCAGTTGTTTGTCCTCGGACAACGCAAAGGCTTTGCTGGCCCGCACGCCGAGCGTCGACAGCAGCACGTCGCGATTATCCTCGCCGCCCTTCAGCGCGGCGGCATCGCCCTTCTCGGTGAAGCTGTCGCTGTGCAAGTGCACGTAGGCCAGATTGGCGAACGGCTCCAGCGCCAAGGGTTGCAGATCGAGGCGATACGCTGCTTCGGTGAACAGCTGCGCGGTGGTCGCATCGCGTTTGGATTTCTGCTGGCCGCTGACCGCGCCCAATTGCAGGTCGCGTTTGACATCGATGCGGTGCCAGCTATAAGCGCCACCGACGCTCAGGCGCAGGGCATCGATTACATGCCCCAGGTATGCACCCAGGTGATAGCTGTCGACCGAGGCCGACGAGTGCGTGCCATCGCCCATACTCAGCGAGCTGTCGCTATAGCCGGTAACGAAACCGAGCCGGGTATCTTCAGCGACCAAGCCGTCGACACCCGCCAGCAAACCGCCGATGGAGCTGGTGGAATCGGCATTGTCATGCCCACCGTCACTCTTGCCCCAGGCGCCGAGCACCTTGAGCCAGGCGTTGCTGCGATCATCGGTCGGTGCACCGGTATCGAACAGATCGCGCTCACGCAAACGCTCGCCCACCGCATCGCGCAGGTAACGGCTGTCGTTGATCAGCAGCGTGCCGATTGCCGGGTGAATCTCGCCGGACAATTGCTGGAAGGCTTGTTGCGCGACGGCTGCGGTTGGCGACAGCAGCAAGGTTTCGTACAGCGGATTGCCCGCGCCCAAATGCTCGGCAGCCGCGCCGACGGCACGCTGGTTCGGCGTCAGGCCGACACTGGCGAACGACGCGGCACTGCGTTCCACCGCCAGTTGAATACCGTTCGCCGAATAGTCGAGGGTACCGCCGAGGAACACATAATTGGGCACCACCTCACCGAAGCGCCCTTCGATGCCATCAGCCGCCTGCAGGATGTTGTACTGAATGCCGAGCAGGGATTTCGCCTCGCTGGTGGTCAGCAGCGTCGGGCTGTTTTCCAGCGCCAAGCTGACGGTGGCGCCTTCAATCACTGCTTTACCGCCCGCAATGATCTGATCGCTGCTGGTTGGCGATAGCTCGACCGCATAGGTCGAACCGGGTTCGAAGGTCACGTCACCGGCCACATTCAAGATGCCGATGGAGTTGCCCGGCGCCACGGTACCGCCGCTTTTCGCGGTCAGCGCGCCGATCCGGCCGGAACCGCCGAGGGTGCCGCGGTCATTGACGGTAACGGCCGACGTCAGCGAACCGTTGACCGTCAGCAGACCGCCATTGACCGTGGTCGCGCCACGATAGGTGTTGTCACCGGTGAGAATCAGGCGACCGGCGCCGGATTTGATCAGGCTGCCCTGATAAAGCCGGTTGGCTGCCGCTGCATCACGGGCCATGCCGACCGCGTAGTCGGACTGCTCCTGCTGACTGGCACCCGCCGCAACGCCATGCTGCCAACCCTTGTCTTGCAGGGTTTGCTGCCAGGCGTTGTGTTCGGCGAGGTCTTCGCTCTGCCGCTGAATCAGCGCCTTGTCAGAGATGTCGTTGCTCCAGACATCGCTCTGCCCCGCCCCCAGGTTGGCGTCAAACGTCGCGAGCAATTGCCCCGGCCCGCGCATCGCCCGCGCCAGGTTGGCCACACCCCAGCCGATCTGCCCGCCCGGCGCATCAGTGACCGAACCGTCGAGCTGGGTGGCGGTGGTCAGCAACACTTCGAGTGCCTGCTGATTGCTCATATACGGGTAGCGTTCCATCACCAGTGCCAGCGCGCCAGTGGCATGCGGTGCCGCCATCGAGGTGCCGGACTTGATCGCGTAACCGCCGCCGGGAATGGTGCTGTCGATCTTCGCCCCCGGTGTGGTGATGCACCAGTATTTGGCGATGCCGCACTGGTTGTACTTCTGCTGATTGCTTTGGTCCAGCCCCGACACCGCCAGCCAATGGCCCTCGAGATCCGGCTGAAAGTACGGCAGCGCCGAACGCACGCTGGCGTTCGGGTAGCCACTGTTACCAGCGCTGAACACGTTGATCACGCCACGGCGGGACACATCGGCAGCGGCATCGAGCCAGGTGCCTTTATTCCAGTGTTGGGCGTAGGCGTTGTGCAGATCGGCCAGTGTCCGGTAGCTGACGTCAGGCGGCTGACTGCCCCAACTGTTGTTGATCGCCCGCACGCCGGTATCCGCCAGGGCGTTGTACACCGTGCTGAAGTAGCGCGGATCGGGGTTGGGGCCGAACAGGAAACTGTCGTTCTTGTTGGTGTTGCCGACATGGATTTGTGCGTTGTACGCCACGCCGTGCATGCCGAAACCGTCGCGGGAGGCGCCCATGGTGCCGACCACGTGGGTGCCATGGGAGTCGTTGTTGGCGTTGAACGAACCGTCGACGTTGAACGCTGAGCCATCAACATACGTGCCGCTGGCCATGACCGCGCGATATCGGTCGGTGGCGAATTCGGGATGGGTGGAATCGAAGCCGGAATCAAGGGCGCCGATCTTCACGTTTTTACCGGTGATACCGGCCGCGTAGGCTTGATCGGCTTGCATCCGGCCCAGGCCCCAGTCGCGCTGAAACTCGGCGCTGCGCCAACTGACGGGATCGCCGAGGGTGCCGGTGTCCAGCCAGGCCGCGGCGACCTGTTCCGAGCCTGCACTAATCAATAGCAACAGCATGCCGACCGGGGCCGGTTTGATGCGTACGTCCATGTTGAACACTCACTTTTTTGTTTTTGTGTAGGTTCTGCGGTGTTACCGAGTCCTCGGCCCCTGGCCAAACGCCTCGTCCACCCGAGCCAGATCCTGCTCGCTCAAGGTACCCGCGTAGTAATGCAACTTGGTCCAGGCCATTAGATAGTCGTAGCGGGTCTGGGCCAGGTCCCGGCGGGTGGTGAACAGTTGTTGTTCGGCGTTCAGCGCATCGAGGTTGACCCGCTCACCGCCCAGGATGCTTTGCTTGGTCGACACCACTAGCGCTTCAGCGGAAGTCAGGGCTTTTTGATAGGCCCGCAGCTTGCTCACCCCCGACAGGCAGGCGCTGAACTGCCGACGTAGCTCGATCAGGGTTTCCCGGGTCTTGCCGTCCAGTTCGTACTCGGCCTGTTCCATCGCACGGCTGGCCTGACGGGTCGAGGCCGAGACCCCGCCGCCGGCATACAACGGCACATTGACTTCGATGCCGATGGTGTTGGTGTCGTAACGCTGGTTGTAGGTGTTGCCGCTTTCGGATTCGTTCTGGCGCACCGTGGCGTAGGCGCTGACCTTGGGCAGGTGCCCGGCGCGGTTGCGTTCGACTTCGTGGCGCGCCACCTCCAGCGCCTGACGCTGGGAGGCCAGGTTCGGGTTGTTGGCCACCGCCATCTCGTGCCAGGTGTCGTAATTGGCCGGTTGCAGGGTGAAGGTCTGAAAGTTCTGCTCCAGCGGCGCCAGATCGGCGATGTCGATAGTCGGCACGCCGACGAGCGCACCCAGTTCGCGCAAGGATGCATCCTGTTCGTTACGCGCCTCGATTTCCTCGGCAGTCGCCAGTTCATAACGCGACTCGGCTTCAAGTATGTCGGTACGCGTGCCTTCGCCTTGGCGAAACATCTGTTCGTTCTGCTGGAACTGTTGCTCGAAGGCTTTTTTCTTGGCCAGGGCAATATCGATCTGGTCCTGGGCGAACAAGGCCTTGGTGTAGTTTTCCAGCACCCGTACCAGCAACTTCTGGCTTTTGCCGCGAAAGTTTTCATCGGCGAACAACGCCTGCGCCACGCCCTTGCGATAAGCGGCGTAGGCCTCGTAGTCGAGCAACGGTTGTTGCAAGGTCAGGCTTGAACCGTAACTGCTGTAGTGACGGTCATCGGTCTGGTTTTGCCGGTGCTCGTTCAAGTAGGTGGCCTTGGAAGAGTTGCGGCCCTTGTTGTAGTTGTAACCCAGCCTCGGCAACAGCCCGGCGCGGCCGATGGCGCGGTTTTCCAGGCCGGCGTCGCGCTCCTTGATCGCGCCGAGGAATACCGGGTCGTTGCGCAAAGCCTGTTCGTAAATCTCGAACGGCCCCGTGGCCGCTACTGCCGGGTTGCCCGCCAGCAGCAGGAGTGCCGCCCCAAGCATGGAAAGCTTATTCATACAACCGAACATCCTTATTCCTCGGTCAACGCGGAGCCTGCCCGGTCGAGCAGCGGTTTGAACAAATAGTTGAGGAGTGAACGTTCACCGGTTCGCACAAACATTTCCGCCGGCATGCCGGGTTTGATCACCAGACCGTTGAGCTTTTCCATGGCCTGATCGCTGACGCTGCTGCGCAGCACGTAATACGGTACGCCGGTTTTCTCGTCGAGCATCTGGTCGGCGGAGATCAGGCTGACTTCGCCCGGTACTCGCGGGGTGCGGCTCTGGTTGAACGCGGTGAACAGAATGTCCACCGGCAAGTGCGTGCCGACCTTGTCGACCAGGTTGATCGGCAGGTGCCCCTCCACTTCCAGGCGAGTGCCCTGAGGCACGATCTCCAGCAGAGTTTCGCCCTGGCGCACCACCGCGCCGACCGTGTGAACCCCAAGGTTGACCGCGACACCATCGGCCGTGGCGAGGATCTCGCTGTGTTGCAGGTCGAATCCGGCGGAGGTCAGTTGTTCCTCCAGGGTCACGCTTTTGAGCTGTGCATCGGCCAGTTGGGTACGGACTTCCTTCTGATACTCCTCGATGTGTTGTTGCAACTTCAGGTGCGATTCGAGGATGCCCTGCTCCACGCGTCCGCTTTCGCCGGTATTTTCTGCCAATTGTTGTTGAACTTGCGACAACTGCCGCTGGTACTCCATCAGCCGGTTGCGCGGGATGTAGCCATTGTCCGCCAGGGGTTGAAGATTGCTCAGCTGTTGTTGCAGCGAGTTGGCCTGGGCGCTCAGGTCGGTACGGGCGCGGCGCATGCCGGCCAATTGCGCGCCGGCGCCTTCGATGCTGGCACGCAGGGCCGCTTGTTCGCGGGAGAAAGCATCGCGGCGGCTGCTGAACAACTGGCGCTGGCCTTCCAGCACCAACGCCAGGCGCGGATCGGGATCGTTGCTCAGCTCGGTGGGGAAACTCACTTGTTTCAGGTTGTCCCGCTCGCTCTGCCAACGCGCCAGGCTGGCCCAGGCCATGCGGTACTGCGCTTGCAGGGATTGCACGTCGGCGGCGACCTGGGTCCGGTCGAGCTGGAACAGCGGCTGGCCCTGTTTCACCACCTGACCTTCGCGCACCAGAATCTGACTAACGACGCCGCTGCTCATCGATTGCACTGCCTTGCGCTTGCCCGACACCACCACCGTGCCTTGCACCGCAATGCCCTGATCGAGCGGCGCCAAACTGGCCCAGGCAAAGAAACTGCCAGCGCCGACGATCGCCAGAATCCAGCCCAGCCGGGCAAAGTAACGTGCGTCGCGCTCAGGACGTTCCGCGAGGTAATCGTGTTCCATCGTGGCTTCATTTTGACTGCTCATGTGTGCGCGGCTCATACACCCGAGTTCCTTGTCGTGGGCTGATACTGCCGGCTCATGCTGAGCCCGCCCGGTGTCTGTGGAGCTTTTTCACGTTGCTGTTCCTGGGCGGCGGAAAGTGCCTTGAGTACCTCCTGGCTCGGGCCGAATGCTTGCAAGCGACCATCATTGAGCACCAGCAGCTTGTCGGCCTGGGCCAGCGCGGAGGAGCGATGGGTGACCAGAATCACGCTGGTGCCCTGGGCCTTCATTTGTGCGATCGCACCGGCCAGGGCCGCTTCGCCCACGGTGTCGAGGTTGGAGTTCGGTTCATCCAGCACCACCAGGCTCGGTTGGCCATACAGCGCACGGGCCAGCGCCACGCGTTGTTTCTGCCCACCGGACAAACCACTGCCGTCCTCGCCGAGTACGGTGTCGTAGCCCTGGGGCAAACGCAGGATCAGTTCATGCACGCCGGCCTGCTGCGCAGCTTCAACGACTTTATGTGCATCGGCTTCGCGGAACCGCGCGATGTTTTGCGCGATGCTGCCGCTGAACAATTCGATGTCCTGTGGCAGGTACCCGATGTAGGGACCGAGGTCGTCGCGGTTCCAGCGATGGATATCCGCACCGTCGAGCCGCACCGTACCGCCGAGGGTCGGCCAGACACCGACCAGCACCCGGGCCAATGTCGACTTGCCGCAACCCGAAGCGCCGAGCACGCCCAGCACCTCCCCCGCAGCGAGGCTGAAATTGACCATATGCAAGGTCGCCGCACGTTGCCCCGGAGGACCGGCGCTGACTTGTTCGAAGCTGATCTGGCCCTTCGGGGCAGGCAGCGCCATGGCTTCGTCACTCGGTGGAAACGCTTGCAACAAGGCATCGAGACGGCGGTAAGCGAGCTTGGCGCCGCTCCACTGTTTCCACACGGCGATCAACTGATCGATGGGGCTCAGGACGCGGCCCATCAGGATGGAACCTGCGATCATCATCCCGGCAGTCATATCGCCCTTGATCACCAGCAAGGCGCCAAGGCCCAGTACCAGGGATTGCAGACACAGGCGCAGGGTTTTGCTCAAGGAGCTGATAACGGCACCAGTGTCACTGGCCTGGTTCTGCAGGCCGAGGAAACCTGAATGCACCTGGAACCAGCGGTTGCGCAAAGCCCCCAGCATGCCCATGGCCTGGATGGTTTCGGCGTTATGCAGGTGACTGGTGGCCAGTTGGCTGGACTTCTGGGAAAAACCCGCCGCTTCGCCCAAGGGATTTTTGGTCATCGCCTCATTGAGCCAGGCCAGCCCGATCAGCAGCACCGCACCCGCCGTGGCAAAGACCCCGAGCCAGACGTTGAACAGATAGATCACGAACAGGTAGACCGGAAACCAAGGCGCATCGAAGAAGGCAAACAAGGCCGGGCCGGTGACAAACTGACGAATGTGCGTCAGGTCGCCCAATGCCTGCCCGGCGTTACCCTCGCCCTTGAACAGATTACGTTCGAAAGCCGCCTGATAGACCCGCAGGTTGAAGCGCCGCTCCAACTGACTGCCAATACGGATGACGATAAAGCTGCGAATAACTTCCAGCAAACCGATAAAGGCAAAGAACCCGACAACCATCAGCGACAACATGGCCAATGTCGTTTCATTTTGCGAAGACAAGACCCGATCATAGACCTGGAGCATGTAAATTGAGGGCACTAACATCAGAATATTGATCAGTGCGGTGAAACTGGCGACGCTAATCAAAATACCCTTGTAATCACCCAGCGCTCGAACTAGAGGTGCAGCAGGAGTGGTCTTCGCCATCTTCATTAATCTTCCTTGAGTTGATTACTCACAGGCACAACCCATTACGCCATTCGTTAAACGAACAGACCCGTTTTTTAGATAGAGGCATTGGGCCACCAACTTGACCTGATGCTTTTACTCTGGCGCTCGCTGCAGCGACACATTGAATCCAACAGGCAATGTCAGCTTATAAAACTCACTCTTCTGTCGACTGAAAAATGCTGTTTTCGAACCTTCATGGTTGGTCAACGCAATCCCGTCCGGCTCGGGAAACCAGCCGGAGGGAGCCTGACCCAGCCAGCGCACCATACAATCGAGTTGCCCGCCCAGCGTCTGGTCCAGTTTCAATTCAATCAGGCAACCATTTGGCTGTCGGTCCTGCAACAACGCGGACGAGCCTTCCCGGACTTGCCATTTTCCGGCGAGTTCCGACGGGTCCGCTAATTTCAGGCTGTTTGCCATGTTGACATCTCCAAAAAACATCATCAGCGTCGCCGATAGCCATACGCTTTTTTTGCAGATAAAGACGCGTTGCGTCATAGGACGTTTTACTCCCCACCGTAGCTTTGTTCGCAGCGAGGACAGAGGGCGGCGCATGAAGCGCCGTCCTCCTTTCTCACGTCACATCACGCCACGATGTCCGAGTACGCCGCCTGGCCCACGGTGCTGACCAGGAAGTCAGCCACGCCATGCCCGGAGAAGTCCACCGACAACAGGCTGTTACCGCCCGAATTGCTCAACACCGCATCGCCTGCCGCACCGGTGAATGCACTGACAAAGTGCAGGCCTGCGCCGTTGGTGATGCCGGTCACGTCGATCTTGTCCAGGCCGCTGACAAAATCGAGTATCTGGTCGAGCGCACCGGGTTTCGAGTCGCTGCTGGCCGCGAACACGAAAGTGTCCGAGCCGACGCCGCCCCACAATTTGTCCGCACCACCAGCGCCGTAAAGGATGTCGTTGCCGGCACCGCCCTTCAGCTCGTTGGACACGTTGTTGCCGATCAGCAGGTCGCTGCCCGAACCGCCGATAGCGTTCTCGACAGTGACGCCCTTGGCAATGGAGACGTTACCCACCATGCCACCAACGTCGGAGAACGAGGCCTCATTGAGGTTGATCTTCTGGTTCTGGGTGAAACCGGAGAAATCCAGAGTGTCCTTGCCGCTCGCATCCCACACCGAGAACACCACTTTATCCGACGATGAAGACGCGCCGAGGAAATCGCGTCCGGCGTTGGAATTGAAGCCGTAGGTGGTGTCGCCGGTACGGAGCGTGGTGTTGGCGCCATAGAGCTTCTGAATGGCTTCGATATCGTCCATCAGCGGGCCGGACGAATAGGCTTCGACGCCACCCTTGCTGAAGTTCTGGCTGGTATTACTTTCACTCCAGTAGCTCATGACGCTGTAGCCGCGGGTGTCTTGCCCGTAGGACGCGTCGTTGTAGGTCGGCGCGCCTTCGCCGGCGTTGTAGTCGCCAGGGTGGGCCAGGCCCAGGGAGTGACCGATTTCGTGGGTCAGGGTTTGCCGGCCATAGTTATTCAGGTCCGGGGTCTTGTTGGGCGTGTAGCTGCTGTTGATCAGGTACCAGGAAGTTCCGTCATAACCGGCGCCCGTGCCAGGCAGGTAAGCAAACGCCGCTGCGCCATCCTGGCCGCCGCTGTAGTTACCGAAGGTCATGTGACCGTCGCCGCCGGCAGTCTTGTCAGTGAAGGAGACATTGGCCACGTCGGCCCAGGATTGCATGGCGAGCACAGCCTGGGCTTTTTGTTGCGCGCTGAACTGACTGAACCCGGTAATCCCGTGCTTGTACAGGGTGCTCGACGAGGCCGAGGTCAGGAACGTATAGGTGAGTTCGATTTTGCCGCTGCCGTCCTTGTCCTGGTAGGCAGCACCGTCGCGCAGCAATTGGGTGGCGGCCTGGTCAACGGAGAACGAGGGTTTGCCATTGACCGTGAGGTTGCCACCCCGATCATATTGATGGCTGAAGCTATTGATCTGGTTGAATGCAGAACTGGCTACAGCCAATGCTTGCAATGGCTGGAATGCCTGTTCGGCGGAATCAATAGCGTGGACTTTTACTTTCGACATAAACACACTTCCTTGTTTAGCTATGGAACAGTTTTTGTCAGATCGCGACAATCTCTGGCGAGATCGCCCTATCACTCGCCCATTGAAGGCGAAAGAAAACTGACACAATTCGAAATCAAACGTCTACTACTTTTTTGACGTCAAATTGTGTTACCCAAGCAAATGCCCGAAAACAATAGGTGTGCTGTAGTCGCTGTTATCTAAAAAATAGGCGGACCGGAATAATTGTCTGACAATCGACAATTTAATTATTAAATAATGGTAAGTTTATTTTGTAGACTCCTTCACACTTCTCACGTTTATTCATAGATGTGCCCGCACACTCTTTTCATTGGATTAAACGTTTAGTGAGTTATCTCGGCGGTGTTCTATCCAACGCCTTGCGAACCCCTCATTTCACCCTGGATGTGGCGGGTTTTGCGCACTGCCTTACACTGCATTACACCCAATGCGCACGAATGACTGTGCAACGGCTCCATCGATTGCGCTGCAAGACGGGCATCACCTGGCGACCCAAGTCCCCCGATGTTAGGGTAGTTTCGCGCTCCCGCTCTTTTACCAGGCCGTGTTCACTGGGCAAAACCTGAAAAGCAGCGCCAACAATCTATGTGTTCCCCTGCGGCTCACTGACTGGCGACAACGGCAATGACGCAATTATCTCAGCGTGGCAAACCTCTAGTATTTCATCAGCCAGAGAAGAATCATCTGGGCAGGCGCGCGACAACATGACCGCACCGATTGCATGCGCCAGCATGTCGATCATTTTTGCCCGTACCCCATCCTGCGGCGCGTCTTGCCTCGCTTTGTACTTTTCTTCGAGCGCTGCCAGCGTGCTTTCTACCCCGCTGGCAAAGGTGGCTTTCAACTCATCTGATTGACGCGCAGCGTCTCCACAAAGAGCCGCCATGGTGCAACCGCTGCCCCTGCCGTCTCGGTGATCCCTCGACACATACAAATCGATGAACTCAGCAACTTCGAGACCTTCGGAACTGGTCAGCGAATGCGAAAGACTGTTCGCTGCCGCTTCAGCCATCAAATCAGCCTTGGAGCCGAAGTGCTTGTAGAAACCGCCTTGCGTAAATCCGGCTGCTGCCATGAGTTCAGCCACCCCCACGCCATCGTAGCCACGCTCGCGAAACAGCTCTGAAGCCGTCTCAACGATATGAGCTCTATTGGCGAGTGATTGCGCCTTGGTGATCTTCATTTCCTGCGCCTCTGCATCTCAAAGCAATGCCCTCATCATACTCTGATGTCGATCATAATCAAAAGCATTGACAGTTTTGAGTGTGATCGACATCATAAATACGCCAACGCGAATCCTCCCTGGCACGGCGCATGTCGCCCATTAATCAACGAGTATGGAAAACGATATGAACGATAAGACGTTATTTGAGCCGTACACGCTCGGCTCGTTGACACTTTCCAACAGAATCGTGATGGCTCCGCTGACGCGTAACCGTGCGGGAGAAGGCTTCGTCCCGAGCGAGTTCGCTGCTACCTATTACAGCCAGAGAGCCTCTACAGGCCTGTTGATCTCCGAAGCCTCGCAGATCTCGCAGCAGGGACAGGGCTACCAGGATACGCCCGGTATCTACACGCAGGCGCAGATTGATGGCTGGCGCAAGGTCACCGATGCCGTCCACGCAAAAGACGGACGAATTTTCCTGCAACTGTGGCATGTCGGACGCGTATCGCACGTTGACCTGCAGGAGAACGGTACCGCTCCGGTAGCGCCCTCCGCTCTCCGTCCCGCGACCAAGGTGTTCGTCAACAATAGCTTCGTGGACGCTTCAGAGCCGCGAGCGCTTGATATCAGCGAGCTCCCCGGGATCGTTAATGATTTTCGCCAAGCGGCGGCAAACGCCATCGCTGCGGGATTCGATGGCGTAGAGATCCATGGCGCAAACGGCTATTTGCTGGATCAGTTCGTTAAGGACGGTGCCAACATCCGCTCCGATGCCTACGGTGGCTCGATTGAAAACCGCGCCCGCCTACTGCTGGAAGTGACGGCGGCGGTAGTAAACGAGGTCGGTGCAGAACGCACAGGCATCCGTATCTCGCCAGTTTCGCCAGCCAATGGTATCTCCAGCAGCGAACCGCAGGCCCAGTTTGACTACATTGTCGACCAACTCGATGCCTTGGGCATTGTGTACCTCCATGTGGTCGAAGGCGCGACTGGCGGGCCGCGCGATATTGCGCCCTTCGACTTTGGTTCTTTGCGCCAACGCTTCAAAAACACTTACATCGCGAACAATGGCTACGACGTGAATTTGGCCACCTCTCAACTCAACGATGACAAGGCTGACTTGATCGCCTTTGGACGTCCCTTCATAGGTAACCCGGACTTGGTGGAGCGCCTTAAAACCGCTGCCTCTTTGTCGGCATTCGATCCTGCGACCCTGTATGGCGGCGGTGCAGAAGGCTACATCGACTACCCAACCCTTGCTGAATCCAGTACCCGTCACGGCTAAAAATCACGTCTACGTACGTCCTCCGGACACCACGCATGACTCGCCTATCGATATCCGAAACTGAGGATCAATTCATGAGCATCCCTACCACCGTTCTCATTACCGGCGCCTCCACTGGCATCGGCGCCACCTACGCCGAGCGCTTTGCACAACGCGGACACGACCTCGTACTGGTTGCCCGCGACAAAGGGCGGCTGGATGCTCTTGCAGCGCGGCTGCGTGAGAAACACAACGTCACCATTGATGTTCTCCAGGCTGACCTGACCCAAATCAGCGATTTGACCACGGTCGAGGCTCGCCTGCGCGATGACGCCAGTATTGGCATCCTGGTGAACAATGCAGGCGCCGCACAATCCGGCAGCTTTATCGAACAATCCACCGACAGCGTTGCTCAGTTGGTTACGCTCAACACTACCGCACTGGTACGGCTTGCCAGCGCCATCGCCCCACGCCTGGCACAAGCCGGAAACGGCGCGATTATCAACATAGGCTCGGTTGTTGGCCTGGCACCGGAGTTCGGCATGACGGTCTACGGCGCGACCAAGGCTTTTGTGCTGTTTCTATCACAAGGCATGAGCCTGGAGCTTTCGCCCAAAGGCGTCTACGTGCAAGCCGTTCTGCCGGCAGCCACTCGCACCGAAATCTGGGAGCGAGCGGGCATCGATATCAATACCCTCAGTGACATCATGGAAGTGGGTGATCTGGTCGATGCGGCGCTGGTCGGTTTTGATCGTCGCGAGCCCGTGACCATTCCACCCTTGCAGGACGCCGCACGTTGGGATGCATTGCAGGGTGCACGTCAGGGCTTGCTGTCGGAGATCAGGCAATCCGATGTCGCCGAGCGTTATCAAGCCAAGGCGTAATCATCGTGCAGCAGGCGCTGGTGCGCAGCACTCGATTTAAAGCACCTGCAACACAGTCTCACTTGCAGCTTTTCGACCCGCATCACTGGGCCAACATGAATATTCAAGACACAAAACTTCATCCCGGATCGCGCACGCAGTTCGTAAATGCAGCGAACCAATGGATCAAGGTCGAAGGAACAGCGTTCGCTTACCGTGACATAGGCCCCAAGGGTGAGTTGCCGCTCGTTCTGCTTAACCATTGGGGCGCAGTGCTGGACAACTTCGACCCACGGATCATGGATGGGCTCGCAAGCACCAGGCGCATCATCGCCACTGACTATCGGGGAATCGGCGCCTCAGATGGCACCGCCCCTGCGACGATCAGCGAAATGGCAAACGATGCCATAGCTGTGATTCGTGCGCTGGGGTTTAAAGAGGTCGACCTGCTGGGGTTTTCACTCGGAGGATTCGTGGCCCAGGAAATTGCTCTGAGCGCCCCTGACCTGGTGCGCAGACTGATTCTGACCGGTACGGGGCCTGCTGGCGGTAGCGGCATCGACAAGGTCTGGTCAGTGTCATGGCCATTGATGCTTAAAGGTTTGCTGACGTTGCGCGATCCAAAGACCTACCTATTCTTCACCTCTACGGTCAATGGCCGGCGAGCCGCCAAGGATTTTCTGAATCGCCTGAAGGAGCGCAGGAAAGATCGAGACAAAAATCCGACGCCAACCGCTTTTTTGCGACAGTTGAAAGCCATTCACGCATGGGGCAGACAATCCCCACAAAATCTCAGTCGCATACAGATACCGACGCTGATCGCGAACGGTGACAACGACATCATGGTGCCCACGATGAACTCTATCGACTTGGCAAACCGGATCCCGAATTCACACCTGATCATTTACGAAGACGCAGGGCATGGCGGAATTTTTCAACATCATGCCGACTTCGTGGCGAAAGCAACGGCATTCCTGGATGCCTGAGGATGCTCCGTCATTCCCATTTGAAACTATGAGAGTTGAATCAACATGAAGGCATTTTTAATCGACCGTTACGGCAAGAATAATGGCCGTGTTGCCGAGGTGCCCGCACCTGAAGTGGGTGCACATGACGTCCTGGTTCAAGTGCATGCCACAAGCGTCAACGTGCTTGATTCAAAGATCAGTACAGGCGAATTCAAACTGATCTTGCCGTACTCATTCCCGTTGATATTGGGCAATGACCTGGCTGGGGTCGTGGTCAGCGTTGGATCCGGTGTGCGGCGCTTCAAGCCAGGTGACGAAGTCTACGCACGCCCACCTCAGGAGCGCATAGGCACGTTCGCCGAGCTGATTGCGGTGCACGAAGACGCACTCGCGTTGAAACCTAAAAACATCAGCATGGAAGAGGCCGCATCCCTCCCGCTGGTTGCGCTGACGGCTTGGCAAGTACTGGTTGAAACCGCCAGGCTGAAAAAAGGCCAGAAGGTCTTTATCCACGCCGGCTCGGGTGGCGTCGGTACCATCGCCATCCAGCTCGCCAAGCATCTGGGCGCCTTCGTTGCGACAACTACCAGCACAAACAATGTTGAATGGGTTAAAGCGCTGGGAGCGGACGTTGTCATCGACTACAAGAAGCAAAACTTCGAAAGCGTTTTGCAGGACTACGACGTCGTATTGAACAGCTTGGGCGCGGATGAACTGGAAAAGTCGCTCACCACTCTGAAGCCCGGGGGACAGCTCATTTCCATCTCGGGGCCGCCGACGCCGCAGTTCGCTGAAGAGCAAAAGCTGTTTTGGGGATTGGGTTTGGTGGTGCGTTTACTGAGCAGCAGTATCCGCAGAAAAGCTCGCAAGCGGAACGTCAGCTATGCGTTCGTTTTTATGCGTGCGAGTGGTGCTCAACTGGGTGAAATCACTGCGCTCATGGAATCCGGCATTATCAAACCTGTGGTCGACAGAACCTTCCCTTTCGAGTCAACAGCCGAGGCGTTGAGCTATGTCGAACAAGGAAGATCAAAAGGCAAGGTCATCATTAAAATTAAATAACTACCCGCCACCACTCGATGACCAGATTTCGGATTGAGGAGCATGTCTTGGCATTCCGATGATATGTATGTCAGCGGCGAACTCGGGGCGATTCAGTGCGAAGGTGTTAGTCATGGATTAAGCCAAGGCAATAGCGATGCAATCAGTGCGATCCGAATCGAATTGCCCTCTTTGGTTGTGAATTCTCAATACTGGTATCCAGCTTTTCTTCATACGCCGGATCGGGATGGGATGAGGACGACTAAATCTGTATCACCTATGTCGACACCAGCCTGTGAAAGCAGCGTAGTAACCTGACCACGGTGATGAGTCTGATGGTTGAAGAAATGCATCACCAGGCCGTAAAAGTCCTTGTCGGACACTACACCCTTCAAGCTGGCGTAATGGAGGGTGTGGTCTAGATCGGACTCTGTAATAGAGTTAGCCCATTCGACGATTATCTGATCAAGCCTCTCTCGATACACTGAGAGTTCTCGAATAGTAGAGAACAACGTTTGGTCAAGGTTTTTCGGATCAGGAACTCGCCTCACCGGCTCCAATGCCGAGTGGTTCGCTGGATGTTTGGCGAATCGCTTTAACCACACAGTGTCTCCGGCAGCCACGTGGTTTAGCGTCCCGAGAATCGACCTGAAGAACGCTTGTCTATCAGCTGAGAGCTCATCATCGGACAAGCACCTGGCCGCTCCATAGATCTTTTCGTTCATCCATTTGTTATAGGTCGCCATCAGGCAGATATGGCCGGTACGGCTCATGTGCTCATCCTTTGAGTGGGTATTTGACAAACGCTCCACGCTCATCGAAAAACCCAGTCTATTGCACGGTGACCCGTACGCGGTGGAGATCGTTATTGCTCCGATACTCGCCGGTCGCCCCCCAAGAGGTAGCCTTCGACATTTTCCATGGACAGGGCTTCGAGCAGAACCTGCTCCAGGATGGCAAAAAAACATTTGATGTGGGCCTGCTTTAATGCCTGAGGCCGGGTCACCAGATAGACCTCCATATCTGGAAGGTGGAGATCCGGGAACAACCCGATCAGATCCTTTGCCAGTATACGGGGCAGTACGGCCACCCCCATACCTCGCCTCACCGATTCGAGCTGCACGGCGAACGAGTTCACGCTGATCTGCGCGCGGTCCAGACCACCGACCTTTGCCACACGCATTTGCGGCAACATGTCCAGCGGGGGAAGCAAGGCAATATTGACCGCAGTGGCCGGGGTCACCCCTGGAAACCGCTTCAGATAACCTGCATCAGCGAAGACACCGTAGGCGAGCTGGCCTATTGATCGATAAATCAGCGACGGCTCACCCAGATGAGCTGTACGCACAGCAATGTCTGCCACGCCGCGGACGATCTTGTGAAAGTCGGCTGTTACCATCAGCTCCACCGAGCAACGCGGGTGCAGAGAAGTGAAGCGACTCGCGGCCTCCAGCACACAAGACGAGAACCCCTCTCCCGCACTGACCAGGACACTGCCAGATAGCTCTGTGTGTAGCTCGGATATGCCAGCAGCGGTTTGACGCCTCAAGCCCGCTTCCGCAGCCTGGGCAACTTCCACGAGGGATTGGCCCCGCGAGGTCAACCAGCATCCTTCAACGCCCCGCTCGACGAGTGGCTCGCCCAGTGCGACCTCAAGTTGGGTCAGGCGGCGGGATACGGTAGACGCCGCGATACCCAGCAACTGGCCAGCTTGTAGGAAGCTGCCACGCCGCGAAACTGCCAACAGCAGACGAAGATCGTCCCAATTTGCTTGCAACGCCATGCGTCCTGTCCTCCCTGGTCTGCATATGTGCAAATCCATTATGCAGTAGTCGCTGTTTTTCGGGAGAGGCCTCAAAGGTATATCTACAGGCCCTCGAAACGAATGGAATGGATTGTATGACTACTGGCCCCAACGACTATGCGGAGCGCGCCTCAAGAGCCTTCAATCGCCGTGATGTGGAGGCGATGCTTGCGTTGGTTTGCGAAGACTTCATCTACCTCGATGGTATGGGGATTCAAACCGGTCGCGAATCCATGCGCAAACGAGAGACTGCGCTGTTCTATGCGTTCCCTGATGCCCAAGTGACCTTCACCCCATTCATGGTCGCTGGCGATCTTTTGGCGCTAACTGCCAAACTGACTGGCACCTTCGCCGCCCCCTTGGTGCTGCCAGGCCGGGTGATTCCACCTCATGGACGCCACATTACCGTGCACTACGCCGCACACTTCACCTTCAGAAACGGACTGGCCATCCGTGAAGAGGCCTTCTTCGACAGTGCGGTGTTGATGCCGTTAGCCGAACAGGGTGAGGGTTGAGCCATGCGCAGCGCATTTGTTACTGGAGCAACCGGCTTGCTGGGCAACAACCTGGTGCGTGAATTGGTCGCTCGTGGCTACACGGTCAAAGGCCTGGTCCGCTCAAGAGCCAAAGGTGAACAGCAGTTCAACAATCTGCAGGGTGTGGAGCTGGTCGTGGGTGACATGGCCGATGTCGACGCATTCGCGGCATCGCTGCAAGGTTGCGATACGGTGTTTCACACCGCGGCGTTCTTTCGCGATAACTACAAGGGTGGCAGCCACTGGAAAGAACTCGAAAAGATCAATGTGTCTGGTACGCGGCGCCTGCTTAACCAGGCCTACCGCGCCGGTATACGACGGTTCGTCCATACGTCTTCCATTGCCGTGCTCGACGGCGCACCTGGTATGTCCATCGATGAGACCTGTCTGCGGGCCGACGCCGACGCGGATGACTATTACCGCAGCAAGATCCTCGCCGACCGTGTCGTCTTGTCGTTCCTGGAAGCACATCCCGAGATGCATGCCTGCATGGTCCTGCCTGGCTGGATGTGGGGTCCTGCCGACATTGGCCCGACCTCCTCGGGACAGTTGGTCAACGATGTCGTGAACGGCAAGTTGCCCGGGCTGATCCCTGGCAGCTTCTCCGTTGTCGATGCCCGTGATGTGGCAGGGGCGCTGATTGCTGCCGCCCAACAGGGCCGACGAGGTGAGCGCTATCTCGCGGCGGGTCGGCATATGACGATGCGTCAGCTGGTCCCTGTTCTAGGACGGATCGCGGGCGTCAAGACGCCCGTTCGACAACTACCGCTGCCCTTTCTATACACCTTGGCGGCTGTGCAGGAGATCTACGCGCGCCTTACTGGCAAGCCCATTCTGCTGAGCATGGCCACGTTGCGCCTGTTGGTACGAGAGAAGGACCGCACCTGTTTCAACCACAGCAAGAGTGAACAAGAGCTTGGCCTGAGTTTCCGGGCGCTAGAGCAGACAATCACTGACACCGTGGCGTGGTACCGCGATCACGGCTGGTTTGAAAAGCACAGTGCGCGCGCCTCGAAGAAAAAAAGCTCATCGGTCATGGTCGACAACTGACTTTCGCAGACGGGATTACCGTCTAGTCCCAAAGCCGATAATCTCGAGCCTCATTGTGCGGTTTCATGCGGGTACGCGAGGCGTACCTTGAGCTCCCGAAACCGCACTTGCTGGTCATTTAGCACACACCAGAACAAGGACGTAAATTTGTGAACAGGGAAATCATCCTGATGCGTCACGGCCAGCCAGAACTGGCCGCAACCGACAAGATCTCAGCGCTCGAGATGAAAGACTGGATCGAGCAATACGACCAATCGGAAATTACCCACCACCCGGTCCCGCCTGCCAGTCTGCAACTCGCCGCAACCGCCACGGTGATTGTTTCAAGCAGCGCGCCTCGTGCGCTGACCTCCGTCCAGGCGCTCGGCCTGAAGCCTGCACTGGTAGACGCACTTTTCTGCGAAGCACAACTGCCTTTTGGTCATTGGAAACGGCCACGGCTATCGCCGTTTACCTGGGCATTTATCCTTCGAGTCTTATGGCTGTGCGGTTACTCGCGCAACGTCGAATCCGCCGGCACTGCGAGGATGCGCGCCAGTGTGGCAGCCAAACGATTGCAGTCCCTTGCCAACGATGGACCGGTTCTGCTGCTCGGTCATGGCTTTATGAATCGAATGATCGCCAATCAACTGGTAGCCGACGGATGGGCTCGCCAAAAAGGTAACGGCAGCCAGTATTGGAGTGCGACCGTGTATCAGTACGGCGGTGTGTAAGAGGCGCCAACGGGTCGGCAGAGATGCCTGTCAAATGCAGCACTGCCTTCATCGTCATCCGGGTAAACCGTCTTGGCGATGCAACGGCAGCAGCATTAAGGGACGATTCATTCAAGGGAGAGAAGTCGTGTCAGCAGCATCTGGGAACAGCAACATTTTTCGACTGGCAACCGCCCAGGCATTGGCGGGTGGTAACTCAGTCATTGTCTATGCAACCGGCGCTATCGTGGGAGACACGCTTGCACCGGATAAAGCATTGGCGACGCTGCCTATCTCCATTTTTGTCGTGGGCATGGCGAGCTGCACGCTACCTGCCGGCGCCATTGCGCAGCGCTATGGGCGCAGTCTCGTGTTTATGCTGGGAGCGTTGTGCGGCATCCTGATGGGTGTGCTGGCTGCGATTGGCATTTATTTGTCTTCCTTCTTCATTTTCTGTGCTGCGATGCTGTTTGGTGGCGCTTATGCCGCTGTGGTGCTGACGTTTCGTTTCGCCGCCGCAGAATGTGTTCCAGAAAACAGGCAGCCCTGGGCGCTTTCAATCGTCATGGCTGCCGGGTTAGTGGCGGGTGTACTAGGTCCACAGACGGTCACCTATACGATGGACCTATGGGAGTCACACCTGTTTATCGCTACTTACGTTGCAGCCGCATTAATGGCAGTGGTTTCGGCGGCGGTGCTGCTAGGTGTCGATTTGCCACGCCATGAGGCGGCTGTTCGTACTCCTGGTCGCCCGCTTGCGGTGATTGTTCGGCAGCCTCGACTCATCAACGCCATGCTCTGTGGCGTCATAACTTACACCTTGATGAATTTCCTGATGACTTCGGCCCCACTAGCAATGAAGCATGAGGATCTTTCACTGGAATCATCGAACCTGGCATTGCAGTGGCACGTCATTGCAATGTACGCACCCAGTTTTTTCACTGGAAATCTGATCCGCCGTTTTGGAGCAAACCGCGTTGTGTTGATGGGGTTGATGTTAACCGGCGCTTCTATCGCTGTCGGGCTTGCCGGCGTGCAGTCCTACCACTTTTATCTATGTTTGGTGCTTCTAGGGATTGGTTGGAATTTCGGTTTTGTCGGCGCCTCTGCGCTCGTCCTTCAGTGCCATGAAAAAAGCGAAAGAAACAGTGTCCAGGCGCTCAATGATTTCATTGTCTTTGGCGCCGTGGTGCTCGGCTCGTTTGCATCGGGAGGTATATTGAATCGATACGGTTGGACTGTTATCTGTGCGCTTGCCTTTGTACCTGTGCTGGTTGCTATAGCGACATTGATATTGAGCGAGCATCGCGTCAGGTATTCAACTCAGGAACACACAGGCTAGTTCCGCGGGACTGGCTTAGCCTCCAGGCCATGATTCGATGCAAGCGGGATAACCGGTTTTGCGCAGTGGCGATGGCGAGCGCACCTTGTTCAACTTGCTGACGCCTCCTTTGTGTGAGGGTGTGGAATGAAAAAGCCCGGCGAGGGTGTGATCAGGCGCATATTGCACCCCTGATGATTCTGTCTAGCCGATTGCAGGCTGCTGCCAAACGATCTAACGGTCGATGCTGGATAAAGCATAGACTGAAAAGTAACCTTCTCCGCCAAGGTCAAGGGTAAGGTGATCTAGCGTGCAATCGTTGCACGCTCCTGATTTTACGCGCTATAGCATGAGTCTCTTGGTTGGCTCCTGTTGAGGGTAGCCACCATGCTTTCCAGTCTAGAGCTACGATACCTGGTCGAGAGAAGCTTTCTCCCGATGTATTGCGCATGCTCAGTTTCATCTGACAACTGTCTTACTGTTCGTATCTACAGTCCAGAGACTGGCCGGATAGATCTTTTCTCTACCGGCATCCCCTGTTCCGAGCTCAACAGCAATCGTGCAATAGAGTGCATGCTCGCCAACCTGCGCAATGATCTCAACGCACATACCGAGCAACTTTCGCTCGTGCGTAATCATTGAGCCCGAGAACCCCGACTTGATCGCTACCTGAACATGCCTGGGCTTTTTGGAGAGCTTGCGAGCACAGAAACGAAAAGCCCTGCCCTGACGCGAGCTGATTCTCAGTTTCTGACCTGGCGACCAAAGCTACTGATCGTTCATCAGTTCTGCGATGCCGCGGGTAATGTGCGCCAGGTTCTCGTCGAGAGTAGTCAGGGTGCTACACACATTGTCGGTAAGCCTCCGGCCGCCAGGGTCGGTGCCGCGTCTTTTTACTTAGACAACTCCTCGGCGCCGGCAACCATGGTCAAGTAGGTTTTAGCAGCTGCAGCAAACCTTCCACATCAGCTAGCGCTGGAGCATGGGCTCCGGCATGGCGGCAAGATATGGATGCGCAAGCCGCTGAAAATTGCAGGCGCTCTCTCAAGTCCACGATCCCCAGCAACTGCGCAGCCAGCCAACCAGCCATACAAGCGTCTCCTGCTCCAACCGTGTCTTCCACCTTCACGGCAATCGCCGGCTGATCGAGTTGGCTGTCCGGGGTGTGGAGAATCATCCCGTGTTCTCCTCGGGTAAAAAGGATCTGCGCCTGAGGATTAAGAGCGCGAAGTTCATCCATTGCCTGGTGTTCTGTCAGCCCTGGATAAATTTGCCGAAGGTCTTCATCGGAAAGCTTAATCATGTCAGCAAGGGTGGTCATCGTAGGGAAGGTCTGCTCCCGATAATGGCTATCCATTAAATTGCGCCAGTTCGGATCATAGCTAATCCGTTTACCGGCTTTTTTGGCCTGCTGAGCAATTTTAACCAGCTTGTCTGCGAGTGGCTGTCGAGCCAAACTGATGCAGCTGAAATGACACAGCTCTGCTTGGTTGATCCATCCTTCGGGCATCAGATCCGGATCAAAAAACAGATCGGCATCTCCAGCAAAAAAGTATCTTGGAGGACGGCTCGATGGAACGATGGCAACCAAAGGATCTCGGTCTACCCGTTGGATAAACCTCATATCCATTGCTGCCGCTTCCGACTGCGAAACTATCTCGTCACCCAGTGAATCCATGCTCACCGACCCGGCAAAAGCACTGCTGACACCCAAGCGACTTAGCGCTCGTGCAACGTTCCAGGGAGCACCACCCGGGTAGCCCTTCCACTGTCCAGGAGTGCCTTGGACAAGATCGGTCAGGGCTTCGCCAAACACTATTGCGCGAGGCAATACCATCGTCATTTCCTCAATTTTTTGTCGTAGGGAACTGCTGGCTGATCAGAATCGACCGGTAATCACTTACTCAATGCGCTTTGATGAAAGGCAGGGTTTGTTGAAGTTAGAGAAGTTTTCATAGCCAACTTCAAAGCAGATGTTGGCCGGACGCGTTCAAGTATTAAAACCAGGTTTCCATTTGTATACCGTATTGCCATACACCTCCGGCTTTGAAGTCCGTCATGCCAAAGGAGTCTGTGGTACTGAATCCGTCCAGATCCGAAGACCAGTTCATGAAGCTTGCGAACACTCGCAATTCGGGACGGGTAAGAAGATCTCCAACCTCGGGTTTGAATGTCGGGGCGACAGTGAATTTCCAAAAGTTACCGTCGACCGCATTACGTTGTAGATAGCCCTTCGGGTCGAGGTTCATGGTTTGCCAGCTTATTTCGTAGGCCATCTCGAAATTGCTGTTGATTTCATTGGCTAAACGCACGTTCAGGGTCAGCCAGCGGTAGTCGTCACCCTTGACGTATCTATCCTTGCTCTGTTCGGCCAGCAAGCTGGGCCCGATGCGCCAGTCAGGCGCAAGGGGTGTCTCACCGTAAAGTGCCAGACGCAGAGCGCGGGCATCATCAATCAGTTCACCATCCGAGCCGACGTTCTTGACCTCAGCTCCCAGACCTTGCCCATAGAGCAGCGCCGTTTTGAAGAAGCCTTCTCTGCCGAAAAAGTTTTTCTGGTGATTGGCCAGCATGCTGTGCAAGCCGGAATCCGCAGGCGTCAAACCCGCTGCATTGGTTCGGGTAGCGAAATCGTTTTTCTTTGCGCCGATGGCGTTGAACATCCACTGCCACTGACCATCCTCGAAGAACTGGTTGGAGGTCAGGATGTAGCTTTCCACATCGGCACTAAGATCGCCTTGACTGAAATCCCCGTAGTTACGCCCGATCAAAGAGTAGTTCGAACGCCAATTCTTGTTCATCTGCATATCGTAGATTCCACCCCCGGTGCCGGCCAGATAGACAACGTCCGAGTCCAGCCAGTGGATATCGAAATTATCTCTATCGAATCGCTTGCCTGCCCACAGGGTGGCGTTCTCGAACACGGAATTGCCCTTGAACGCAGCGAGATGGTCAAGCGCTGTGAATACCTGGCGCACGTTCAGTTTGCTTTCGTCGGCCGTCCAGTCATTGGAACTTTCCACACCATCGGCGATGGAGACCGTGAATTTGGAACGGGTGCCGTTTTGCGCATAGATTTCTTTCGACAGGTCTATACGCATGTAGGTGTCGTCCTCGTTACCGAGTCGCCCGACTGCACCACCGACTGAACCGGCAGGCGTTTCATAAGGGCCGCCACGACCACCACCCAGCCGATCGTTGATCAACAATCCGGAGCGGGCGTAGCCGTTGAAGCTGAACCCATCAGTGAGGTGTCCGGTACTGCCCTCTTTCTCCAGGCTTTGCTGACGGGCTTCGAGTTTTGCCAGTCGGGTATCCAAAGCGGGCGCCGAAATTACTGCCGCAGTAGACGCGGCGGGCTGCAAGGGAGCAGTGGCGAGTTTGATCTGCTGCAATTCCCTGGCAAGTGCCTGGGTTTGCTGCTCGGCTGCGGCTGCACGCTTTTCCGCGGCGCTGGCACGGGCTTCGAACGCGGCCATGCGTTCTTCCAGAGTAGCGGCCTGAGAGATCGTCGCCGAGGTGCTGAGCACGCCTGCGAGTAACCAGCTTGATGCTTTCTGCATGTGGATTTCCTGTTTTGTTTTTATTGAGCTGTTCCCGCGACCGGCCATTTTTCGTGAGTTGCGAATTGTCGCAATCGACGAAAAAAAGGATGCCTCATCGCTAATACGCTGCTACATTTGGCGATGTTAACGTTAACTTTTCTAAAAACAAAAATAAAGAGAGCTTTATGAAACAGCTGAAATCTGTCCTTCCAGCAGCACTGCTCACCCTTTGTGTCGGGCTTCCATCCCTGTCGAGCGCAGCTGATTTAACGATCTCGTGCGGTGCGGTGGGTGCGGAATTACAACTCTGCAAGGAGGCCGTCGAAGCGTGGTCGAAACAGACTGGCAACAACGTCGAGGTGGTTTCCACGCCTAACTCGGCGACCGAGAGGTTGTCGTTCTACCAACAGATCCTCAGTGCGCAGTCCACTGACATCGACATCATTCAAATCGACATGGTGTGGCCGGGGATGCTGGCCAAACACTTGATGGATCTGCGCGAGGTGCTTCCCGCCAACGCGACCCAAGGCTACTTCCAGGCACAGGTGGATAACGCCACGGTGAACGGACGGCTGGTGACGATGCCGTGGTTCACCGACTCGGGCTTGCTGTATTACCGCAAGGACTTGCTCGAGAAGTACAACCAGCAAGTTCCCCAGACGTGGGAGGAAATGACCGCTACCGCCAGGAATATTCAACAGGCCGAGCGCACTGCCGGGAATCCCAATGCGTGGGGTTACATCTTTCAAGGGCGCGCCTACGAGGGCCTGACGTGTAATGCACTGGAGTGGATCAGCAGCCAACCGGAAGGCGGACTGGTCAATCCACGAGGTGACATCGTGGTCAACAGCCAGGCTTCAAGAACGGCTTTGACCCTGGCGAAAAGCTGGGTGGGAGACATCTCCCCGCGAGGCGTACTCAATTACACCGAGGAAGAAGGCCGGGGTGTATTCCAATCGGGAAATGCGCTGTTCATGCGTAACTGGCCTTATGTCTGGGCTCTGGTGCAAAGCCAGGACAGTGCCGTAAAAGACAAGGTCGGGGTCGCTCCCCTGCCCCGCGGCGGCGAGACCGGCAGCCATGCCTCCACCCTCGGTGGCTGGGGCCTGGCGGTATCGCGTTACAGCGCCCATCCAAAACTTGCCGCAGAACTGGTGAGCTACTTGACCCGTGCCCAAGAGCAAAAACATCGTGCCCTGATAGGCGCCTACAACCCGGTTATCGAGTCGCTGTATCAAGACCCCGAACTGCTCGCGGCAATGCCTTATTACGCTCAGCTGCACAGCATTCTCAACGATGGGGTGATGCGTCCCGCCTCCATCACTGCCGATCGCTATCCACGGGTCTCCAATGCGTTCTTCGATCGAGTGCATGGCGTGCTGGCGGGCGAGTTGCCTGTCGATCAGGCGCTGGCCGAACTGGAAAGCGAACTCACGCGCATCAAACGCCGGAACTGGTAAGCCACAAGGAAGGAAATCACCATGTCTGTCTCTACTACTGCCCCCTGTGACGAGCTCCTGCTCACCAGGGAAACGCCTGTGCAGCGTCGTCGAGTACGCGCCGCCTGGCTGTTTTTGACACCGATGTTGCTGTGTCTGGCCCTGGTGGCGGCCTGGCCGCTACTGCGCACATTCTGGTTCAGCCTGACCGATGCCAACCTGGCGGACACCAGTGGCGGATCCTTCGTAGGCTTGAGCAATTATCTGTTCCACAACGGTTCCAATTGGTCGGGCATCCTGGTCGATCCACAATGGTGGAACGCTGTGCGCAACACGTTGCATTTCACCGTGGTGTCGGTGGGACTGGAAGTCGTCCTCGGGCTGCTGGTGGCGTTGCTGCTGAACATCAAGTTCACAGGCCGTTCCCTTGTGCGTGCGATGATTCTGATTCCCTGGGCGATTCCGACCATTGTCTCGGCAAAGATCTGGTCATGGATGCTTAACGACCAGTTCGGCATCATCAATCACCTGATGCTGAGCCTCGGCCTGATTGACGCGCCCCTGGCCTGGACGGCCGATGCGGACCTGTCGATGTGGGCGGTGATCCTCGTCGACGTCTGGAAGACCGTGCCGTTTGTCACGCTGCTGATGCTGGCGGCCTTGCAGATGTTGCCGAGCGATTGCTACGAAGCCGCGAGGGTCGATGGCATTCATCCGCTGAAAGTGTTTTGGCGTGTCACCCTTCCCCTGCTGATGCCCGCACTGCTGGTGGCGGCGATCTTCCGCATCCTCGACTCGCTGCGGGTATTCGACGTGATCTATGTGCTGACCTCGAACTCGTCGAGCACCATGAGCATGTCGGTGTATGCCCGCCAGCACCTGGTGGAGTTCCAGGACGTCGGTTACGGCAGCGCGGCCTCGACGCTGCTGTTTCTGGTGGTTGCGGTCATCGCCATGCTTTATCTCTACCTCGGACGCCGTCAACTGGAGGTCCGGTCATGAACCTGCGCCTACTGAAAAAAGCACTGCTGCGCCTCGGGTTCTGGTGCCTGATCGGGGTATTGCTGCTGTATGCGGTTTTCCCTTTCTACTACGCCATCGTGACTTCACTGAAGCCATCCAGCGCCTTGTTCGAGGTGAGCTACTGGATCGATAACCCCGATTTCTCCAATTACGCGGCGGTACTCCACCAAGCCTCATTCCTGCGGGCTATCGGTAATTCGCTGGTGGTGGCGCTGTGTGTGGTGACGCTGGCGCTATTCCTTAGCCTGACCGCCGCCTATGCCTTGGGCCGGGTGAAGTTCCGAGGACGTGGCACGGTGTTGATGATGGTTCTTGGCGTGTCGATGTTTCCCCAGGTCGCCGTGTTGTCTGGCCTGTTCGAAGTGATCCGCGCCCTGGGCCTGTACAACACGTCCTGGGCGTTGATCCTGAGCTACACGATTTTCACCCTGCCCTTCACCGTCTGGGTGCTGACCACGTTCATGGGGCAACTGCCCCATGAACTGGAAGAAGCGGCAATCATGGATGGCGCGTCCCCCTGGGTCACGCTGACCCGAGTGCTGTTGCCGCTGCTCTGGCCCGCGCTGGTCACCACTGGCTTATTGGCCTTCATCGCCGCGTGGAACGAGTTCCTGTTTGCCCTGACCTTCACCCTCACAGACACGCAACGCACGGTGCCGGTCGCCATCGCCTTGATTTCCGGCGGGAGTCCTCATGAGCTGCCTTGGGGGCTGTTGATGGCCGCATCGGTGGTGGTCACCGTCCCACTGGTGATTCTGGTGCTGATCTTCCAGCGCCGAATCGTTTCCGGTCTCACTGCCGGCGCGTTAAAGGGTTGATGCCCGACAACTACAAGGAACAGCATCGTGATCAAATTGAAACTGGACAACGTGAACAAACAATTGGGCGGCGCGCGGATTCTTCGCGACGTCAGCCTGGAAATCGCGGCGGGTGAATTCGTGGTGTTCGTCGGCCCTTCGGGCTGCGGCAAGTCGACCCTGCTGCGCCTGATCGCCGGACTGGATTCGATCTGCGGCGGCGACCTGCTGATCGACGGGCGACGGGTCAACGACCTGGAGCCGCGCGAGCGTGGCGTCGGCATGGTGTTTCAGTCTTATGCGCTGTACCCGCACATGAGCGTCTACGACAACATCAGCTTTGGTCTCAAACTGGCCAAGACTGAAAAGAGCAGCCTGCGTGAGCGCGTGCTGAAAACAGCGCAAATCCTTCAATTGGACAAACTGCTGCAACGCAAGCCAAAGGAACTGTCTGGAGGGCAGCGTCAGCGTGTGGCAATGGGAAGAGCCATGGCGCGTGAGCCGGACATTTTGTTGTTCGATGAGCCGCTCTCCAATCTGGATGCATCCTTGCGGGTGCAGATGCGCAACGAAATCGCCCGGCTGCATGCCCGACTGGGCTCGACCATGATCTACGTCACTCACGATCAAGTGGAAGCGATGACCCTGGCCGACAAAATTGTTGTGCTCAATGGTGGTCGCGTAGAGCAGGTCGGCTCACCGCGTGAACTCTATGAGCGCCCGGCGAGCCGCTTTGTCGCCGGTTTTCTCGGTTCGCCCAGAATGAACTTTCTGCCGGCGCGCCTGCAGGCACCCGGCGAAACCAGCCTGGTCGATACCCTCGTATGGGGCGTCACGCCTCTGCCCTTCGACAGCTCCAACCTGGCGGCAGGCACGCTGCTGAGCCTGGGGATTCGCCCGGAGCACGTGTCGCTCAAGGCGGCAGAGGGAACCGCCGGCGTCGTCGTGACCGCGGTCGAATACCTGGGCAGCGAAACCTATGTGCACCTCGAGACAGGTCAGGACGAACCCATGATTTGCCGTTGTGAGGTCAACGCCGGATGGCAAGCGGGCGATCGGGTCGAGCTGCAGCTGGACATCGACAATCTGCACCTGTTTGACGTCGCCGGCACGGCCTTGAAGCGCCACCCACACGCGATTGAAATCCTGCCCGATGGCGTCTCTCTGCGCTCGGCACGAGCAGGCGCCCTATGACTGTGTCTTTGAATTCCGTGAGTGTTCCAATGTCCGCTGCCCTTGAGATTGCGCAGCATGCGCTGAGTGATGACCTGTCTCGCGTCATCCACGATTATCGACCCGATTATCATCTTGCCCCCCCGGTGGGCTGGATGAATGACCCCAACGGGGTGGTGTACTTTCGTGGCGAATACCACGTGTTCTATCAACACCACCCTTTCGAAGCGAAATGGGGCCCGATGTATTGGGGGCATGCCAAGAGTGCCGATCTGGTCCATTGGCAACATCTGCCCATTGCGCTGGCCCCCGGCGACGACTTCGACCGTGACGGTTGTTTTTCCGGTAGCGCGGTGGTGTGTGGCGATACCCTGGCACTGATCTACACCGGGCACACCTGGCTGGGGGAAGTGGGTGACGAACGCTCGATCCGCCAAGTCCAGTGCCTGGCCACCAGCACCGACGGCATCCGGTTCGTCAAGCATGGCGCCGTCATCGAGAACGCACCGCAAGACACGATCATGCACTTTCGTGACCCCAAGGTATGGCAGGAGGATGACTATTGGTACCTGATTGCCGGCGCGCGTCTGGGTGATAAACCGCTACTGCCGCTATACCGTTCCACGGATCTGCACGCCTGGGAGTTCCTGGATTATGTGTCCAGCGGCAGTGAGGGCGATGGCTATATGTGGGAGTGCCCGGATCTGTTCCGACTGAACGGGCGCGATGTGCTGCTGTACTCCCCCCAGGGCATGCAACCCGAGGGTTACGAACGGCTCAACAAGTACCAGACCGGTTATCGAGTGGGCCGACTCGACAGCGAATGGCACTTCACGGGCGGGCCTTTTATCGAGTTGGATAACGGCCACGATTTCTATGCCGCGCAAACGCTACTGGCCGCCGACGGTCGGCGCCTTGTGTGGGCGTGGCTCGACATGTGGGAAAGCCCGATGCCGAGCCAGGCCCATCACTGGTGCGGCATGCTCGGGTTGCCGCGCGAACTTGAACTGTGCGCCGATCGCCTTTGCGTGTATCCGGCACGGGAGCTGACCGCACTGCGCAAGGCGCCATTGCCGGGCACGTCCTGGTGGGATGGGTCGGGAGCCCGATGGGTGCGGGAAGTGAATGGCGACAGGCTCGAAATCCATGTGCATCTGGATTTGCTCGGCTGCACCGACGGCCACCTGGGAATCGCCTTGCGTTGCAGCGACGATGGCCAGGAAGAAACCCTGCTCTACTACGATGCATCGCTGCAGCGTCTGGTGCTTGACCGCAGCCACTCGGGTGCGCAAGTCACAGGCCAGCGCAGCGTGTCGATAGACCCGACACAAGAGCGACTGGCACTGCGTGTGTTCCTCGATCGCTCGTCCATCGAGGTGTTCGACGAAAACGGGCGCTTCAGCCTCAGCAGTCGCCTCTATCCGCGGCCCGACAGTCTGGGCGTGAAGCTGTTTGCCAGCGGAAGTGGCGGGCGTGTCTCGATTCCCAAGGCATGGTCTCTCGGCTCTGGATGGCTATGAGCGGCGGATGGCTGTGAGCAACGTCATTCGAGTCGCGAGAAGCCCGGGCCCTGTGTCATGATTCTGCGTCAACCTGACCGGGCTCACCTCGCATGACTTCAGTGAAAGACGTTGCACAGCTGGCCGGCGTGTCCCTGATGACGGTTTCTCGAGCGCTCAATAACCCGGAAAAACTGAGCCCCGAAACCCTTCAGCGGGTGCGGCGCGCCATTGATGAACTGCAATTCGTACCGAGCCTGTCGGCGCGCAAAATGCGCGGCGACAACCTCCAGTCGCGAACTATCGGAGTGTTCGCGCTGGACACCGCGACCACACCGTTCGCGGTCGAACTGTTGCTGTCCATCGAACAGACCGCACAGCAAGCCGGCTGGAATGTATTTATCCTCAACCTGTTGAGCAACCCGCCCACCGACCAGAACATCGACCTGATGTTGTCGCACCGTCCCGACGGGTTGATCTTCAGCGCCATGGGGTTTCGCCAGGTGTGCATTCCCGAGCGCTTGAAAAGCAAACCCCTGGTACTCGCCAATTGCCTGGCCGATGACAGTCACCTGGTCAGTTATGTGCCGGACGACGAATCGGGGCAGTATCGCGCCGTACATCACGCGTTGAGCCAAGGCTATCGGCGCCCTCTGTGTATCAATCTGCCCAAACAGAGTCTGGCCTGGGGCCTGCGACAAAAAGGCCTGCAGCGTGCCTGTCAGGCATTCGACCTGGCGCCTGACGCACTGCTGCAATACGACCTTTCCGATCATGATGCCTATGGTGAAACCGCAGCCATCCTCGACCGGCACATCATCGAGGGTCGTCCCCAGTTCGATGTTCTGATCTGTGGTAACGACCGCATTGCCTTTTGTGCCTATCAGCTATTGTTGGGCCGTGGCCTGAAAATTCCCGACGATGTCGCCGTGCTCGGTTACGACAACATGATCGGTATGGCTGAGCTGTTCATCCCGCCGCTGACCACGGTGCAACTGCCGTACTACGAGATCGGTCGCAAGGCTGCCCGGCACCTGATCGAGACCCTCGACGTATCGGGAGCCCAGCCAGTTGATTGTCCATTGGTGGTCAGGGCATCGCTATAAGATTTAGTTAATTCGGTGATTGCGCGCCCGCTTGCTTTCGATTTGCCACTAGCCTGTCACCGACCGCTTATGGCCCAAAGTGTGCTGCATTCCCCGCACTCCAAGCCTACCCTTCCGTTTTTGCACTACCTACAGTTCTATGTGCACTCGCGGAATCGAACCAATCAAGGCGCAGCTAAGAGCTAGTCTTGATATCTGTGATATGTGGTCGACAGTTTCCTCATATGCTAACTCGGTTAAGCGAGCGATTAGCGTGCTCGGAGCACGCCAGTTGAAGGTATTAATGGGCTGAAAGGCTTCTTTTCAGCACAAAAACAAACGCCCCGAACATGTCGGGGCGTTTGTTGGCGCCTTCGCCAGAGTGTTTTCACACAGCCTGTGAAGGGCCCTTTTGTACTCAAACCCAGCCCTTTCAAGGTCTTCGTTTAGAATCCCCTAAAAACCAGTCAGGGTGACGAAAACGATGTGGGCAGAAGTTCTAGCGCGGTTTGAAAAAAAGACACCGGCCAGTGTCATGACTAAATTGATACTGGAGCAGGCTGTTCCTGCCGAATGGGTTGATCCAGTCGAGGCGCTTGGCTTGCTCGCGCCAGAAGCCGTCGGGGTTGACGACCGACTGCTGGTATATGGCCTTGTAGGTCGCCTCGTCGGTCAGCGTGTTGGCCAGAACCTCGGGACGAACGGGATACAGGGAAGCCGCACTCATCTTTCTTGCCTCGGAGAATAGTTATTTTTGTTAAATGTTTTGCACTGATTGAACGTGCTCGGCTCGCAAGCGCTGCAGATGACATCTCAAGCCCGTCCGCGATGGTGTTGCGCTCTTTTAACGACAAGTCATATCCCGAAGCGGCTGAGCAATATGGATTTGGACTTCGTACTGTTTCTTACTTCGCCTGATCCAATTGACCTGGGTCGCATCAGTGACGTAATAGCTTACGCAGCGGGACCCCATCTTTAAGTACTGGGGATTTAATGACGATGTAACTGAAGTACTTGGAGATACCGATATTCTTGTCCAGCAGCCCTTCGATCACTTCCTGATAATGCTGAATGCTGCAGGTCATGAAGCGCACCAGGTAATCGTAACCGCCGCTGACTAAATGGCACTCCAGTACCTCATCGACCAAACGAATATTGGACTCGAACTTGGCGAAGTCCTCCCGTTTATGGTCGCTGAGCGTGATTTCAGTAAATACCGTGACCGAGTCGGTGATCTTGGCAAGGTTTAGATGAGCTCTATACCCGGAAATATATCCGGCCGATTCAAGTCGCTTTACCCGCTGCAAGCATGGACTGGATGACAGACCCACCGCATCGGCCAGACTGACGTTGGTCATTCGACCGTCTTTTTGAAGCTCAACCAGGATACTGATATCAATTCGGTCTAGTTTAATTAAACCTTCCATCGGGTACCTCTTGATTGCCGTTCAGATAGACAGTGGTTTTAGCAAACTCAACGTCGCAAAGATAGCTGATGCTGAGCGACCAGGTCAGCCATGCTAGTGATGTAAAAATCTGCGGAATTTTCCTGAGTATAATTCTCATGGCCACGGCGGATCAGGCACAATCCAGCCGATTTTGGCGGCTGCGCAGGAGGCCTGGAAATCTGCAGAATATTTTTGGGCTGCAGGTTGTTGGCCAGCAACCACTCGCTGTCCTCCAATGGATTACTGGCTCGGGAATGCAGGTCTTCGGGCATAATCCCCAAACGCTCGCAGAGCTGTTCGCGATCCTCGGCATCACGATCGCAGTACACCAGCAGCCGATAGAATTTGCGCAGATACAACATGGCACCGGGCGCGTCCTCGAACAGCGACCAGTTGCATGCCGAACGGGCGAAACTCATGCCCTCTTCCCAACTGGCCTTGAGCCCAAAACGCTCTGCCAGCTGACGATGGGCAAAGCACAATAAGCCACTGAAGCCCAGCTCGGAAAAACGTGGGTAGAGCGTGCGCACCGCCTCGTCAAACTCAGCCAATACCTCTTCCCTGCCTGGCATGCCCGGATGGTTTTCGAGCAAAGGTTGCAGGGCCGTCCAGATACCGGAATCCCGATCGACCAGGACTTCGTCGCAATCGATCAGCAGTGCACGATAATCAGTCAGGTACATGGTGTGTAGCCTCCCATGATGCATTCATCAATCCATGTGTGCTAAATGCCCTCGGTCGGCGCATTGCTACATTGCGCCAACCGAGACCTGAGATTAATCCAACACTCGTAATAATGCCGCTTCAAGAATTGTCAGCGCTTCGTCGATCTGAGTTTCTTCGGTTACCAGAGGAGCCAGGAAGCGCAGCACATTTCGGTACACCCCGCATTTGATCACCAACAGCCCACCAACCCTGGCCTGATCGATCAGTTGTTGGGTGAGTTCTGCATCGGGGCTGCGGGCCTCATCGTCTTTGATCAATTCGATTGCCAGCATGAAGCCGGTGCCGCGCACATCACCAATACGAGGGTGACGTGCCTGCAAGCGCAGCAGGCCCTGACGCAGTCGCTCACCCAATACCTCACCACGCTCGAGCAACTGATCCTGCTCGTAAGTTTCGATCACCGCCAACGCGGCCGCACAAGCCAGGGCGTTACCGCCGTAGGTACCGCCGAGACCACCGGGTAATGGCGCGTCCATGATGTGCGCACGACCTACCACGCCCGATATTGGCAAACCACCGGCCAGGCTCTTCGCGACGGTGACCAGATCCGGCTGAATCCCGGCGTGCTGAAAACCGAACCATTTGCCGGTACGGCCGAAGCCGGTCTGAATTTCATCGAGAATGAGCACGATGCCATGTCGTTCGGTCAGAGCCCGCAGCGCCTGGAGAAATTCCGGTGGCGCGGATAGGAAGCCTCCGTCGCCCTGCACTGGCTCGATGATGATCGCAGCCACTCGATCCGGAGCGACTTGGGTCGCCAGCAATTCGTTAAGCGCTTGCAAAGCCATCTCGCTGCTGAAACCGCGATAGGCGTTAGGGTATGGGGTATGGAAGACTTCTGGAGCGAAGGGCCCGAAGTTCTGCTTGTAGGGTTGGCTCATGCCCGTCAGCGTCGTACCGAGTAAAGTACGCCCATGGAAACCACCACGAAAGGAGATAACGGCTGGACGATTGGTATGTGCGCGGGCGATCTTCACCGCGTTCTCCACAGCCTCTGCACCGGACGTAAACAGAGCCGCCTTGTAGGCTTCTTCACCACCCACCAACTCGCACAAACGCTGTACCAGGTCGATATAAGGTTTGTACGCCACCACCTGAAAGCAAGCATGGCTGATCTTTTGCAACTGGGTCTGCACTGCCGCGACCACCTTCGGGTGATTGTGACCGATGTTCAAAACGCCAATGCCGCCGACGAAGTCCAGGTAGCGCGTCCCGTCCACGTCCCACACTTCAGAACCCTGGGCCCGGTCGATGACCAGCGGGTGTGCCGTGACCAAACCCCGTGGCACGAATTGATCGCGCTGACGGAGCAAACTCGGGGTTTCTTCGACTTTACTGTTCATGGCATCTCCCATAGTGAACCTGGCAACCGGGAAACGGCTGCGATGTGTTCCAAAGGTTAAGCTTTCGACGCAATTGTCTAAGCCGAACTTGGCCTCTGAGAAATTCGGATCGACTGTTTTCACCCCGGTAAACAGCAGAATCCTTCAGCTGTAGCCAGCTCCCATGGAATCTGCCGACGCGCACCCCATACAACGCAACGTTATGCGTTTACGCAGACTCTTTCGACATATCCTGCTCTGCCACTCGGGCATGCTGGATACTCCCAATCTGAAACGAGAAGTTACCCATGGCCCTGCTCTATAAAGCTGACCCGGTGCGCGGCGAACAATGGAAACGCCTATTCGCTGAGCACGCTCCGGATATCGAATGGCGTGCCTGGCCGGACATCGGCGACCCGAAGGATATTCGCTACCTGGCAGCCTGGCAGGCGCCGGACAATCTCGAAACATTGTTGCCAAACCTGCAGGTACTGTTCGCCTTGTCGGCCGGGGTCGACCAACTTGACCTTGACCGTCTGCCAACGACCCTGCCGGTGGTACGTTTACTCGACCCGAGCATCACCCGGGGCATGTGCGAGTACGCCAGTTTTGCGGTGCTCAGCCTGCACCGGGATATGCTCCGTTATCGCCAGCAACAAATGGCCCGGTGCTGGCAGGCTCACCTGCTGCAACCGGCAGCCAAACGTCGGGTAGGTGTGATGGGGCTCGGCACGCAGGCTCAACAGATTCTGGCCACCTTGCAGACCTTTGGATTCGACTTGTCAGGCTGGGCACGCAGTGAGCATCGCATTGCCGGGGTGGACTGCTTTGCGGGTGCCGAGCAACTTCCGGCCTTCCTCGGCCGTTGCGACATCGTGGTTTGTGTCTTGCCATTGACCGAGCAGACTAAAGGGATTCTCAACCGACAGTTGTTCCAGCACCTGCCCAAAGGCGCTGCCTTGGTCAACATGGGCCGGGGTGGGCACCTGATAGAAGAGGATCTGCTTGAGGCTTTGGCCAGCGGCCAGCTCAGCGCGGCGGTGCTCGACGTACTGGAACAGGAGCCAGCGGCGCCGGACCATCCCTTCTGGCACCACCCGCAGATATTGCTGACACCGCATATCGCTGCGATGACCCAACCGGAAAGTGCGTTTAGCGTGTTGCTGGAGAATATCCGCCGGCATCAACGTGGTGAATCAATGCTTGGCCAGGTTGACCGCGAGCGAAGTTACTGAGCAACGCGCGACCTCGTTCGAGAGCGATATCGACGAGGTCGCCTGATCATCGAGTACCCGCTGAGTATTCTGTAGCGGTTGAACCTGGCCGATCTTGTTCGTGGACCGGCCATTTTCTGAAGGTCTGCTTCTCGCTCCCCTAGCCTTGAGGCGTCCATCCGGGCGCAACTTTTTAAGCAATGTACCCATCAGCAGCGCCTTTTGCTTTGGCCTGTATCCTGAAAACCGACCCAGTATTTGCTGCCGATCCTGCCTCTCATTTGAGCAGCAACTGTGGCCTGTAGCGCTGTCACTTACAGAATCTGCCGAATCAATGGGGGCCTCTTGTCAGGCCTCGCAGCAGGTGAGATACCAATACTTTCAGCGGAGAAATCCGACCGGTCACGCTCCCTGTCTACGGAGATCTGTCATGTCCAACTCGCAACGCCCTGCGTATACCTATCGCCCCATGACCCCGGCCGATGTGCCGCTGGCCCACGCCTTGTCCGTACAGTTGAAATGGCCCCACCGCCTGGAGGAATGGGCCATGTTGCAGCGTATCGCCCAGGGTTTTGTCGTAGAAGATGGAGGTCATCTGATCGGTACCGCTTTCACCTGTGCGCAGGGAGATTACGCCACTATCGGCCTGGTGATCGTCAGTGATGAGTACCAGGGCCAGGGTATCGGTCGCAAGCTGATGGAGCTGGCACTTGAGGCTTGCGGATCACGTACCGCCATGCTCAATGCGACGCTGGCCGGGGCCCCACTTTATGCCAGCCAGGGATTCATTGACTTTGGACATATTCAACAACATCAGGGGCATGCGCTGTCCCCAGTACCCAATGATCTGCCATCTGGTGAGCGCTGCCGCCCGCTGACCGAAGCCGATCGAAGCGATCAAATCGAACTGGCCAACGCCGGCAGCGGCCTGAACAGACACGCCGTGCTCAATGATCTGTTCGATAGTGTCGAACACTCGGTCGGTATCGAGCGCGAGGGTCAGCTACGCGCCTTCGCCATGCTGCGCCCATTCGGCCGTGGTCGCTGCATCGGCCCGGTCATTGCGGAAAGTCCAGAGCAGGCCAAGCACTTGATCGCGGTGTTGTTGGCCCAAGTGCCGGACGCCTTCGTGCGCATGGACATACCGTCCGACAGCGGTCTGGCCCCTTGGCTGGAAGAGGCTGGGCTGAAGCACGTCGACACCGTCGCACAAATGGCTCGCGGTACCCCACCGCAGGCTATTGGCGCAGTGCACCAGTTTGCTCTGGTGACTCAGGCCATCGGCTGACAAACCGCACCGTTACATCCAACGCTATACGATGCATTTTCCTGGAGAAAGACCTTCATGCTAGAGCCCACTGCAGTGCTGTTGGCACACGCCGACGGCAGTCCCGTTCTAACAAAATTTACCCCCGGTTCGTTGGGGGCAAACGATCCTTTCGACAGGCACATTGCTTATGTCGGGCCGGATGACATTGCTGCCGGCGTGATCCAGGCGAGCGGACAATTCAGCGTCAATGAATATCCCTACAGCGAAATGATCGTGGTACACGCGGGACAAGTCACCCTGCAGAGCCAGGATGGCACTCTCCAACTCAACCCCGGTGATAGCGCAGTGATTGCCCGGGGTACGTCTCTTCAAGTCGATGCGCAACCCGACTCTCTCTGGGCATTCTGCGCCGATACCCAGTTCGTTGAAGCGTGTAATCCCGGGTTAACGCCTCTCCCCCAACTAACCCTGCTCTCTCCCTCGGCAGCACCTGATGCAGAAATTCTGCTAAGCCCGGCACCGCAATGTCGCTCGCACAATGTGTTTGTCGAAGAAGCGACCAACCTGCGCATCGGCGTCTGGGACTCGACACCCTATAGCCGCAGGGCGAGGCCGCACATGCTGCATGAACTGATGCACTTGCTCGAAGGCAGCGTCACCCTCCAGGTAGCGGACGGGACGCATCTGACGGTCAACACTGGCGATACGGTGTTCGTGCCCCGAGGCGCACCATGCGCCTGGAACAGCAGCGTCTATGTGCGCAAGTTTTACGTCGTCAAATAACTCGAACCGCGTTAGCGCCGGCAGATGAGTTTTCCTCCGCCGGCCCCACCACAAAACCGATCAATCAGTTGCGGAGTACAGACAATGGGATTGGGTGGCTTCAGTACCGGAAAACTCCTGATCATCCTGTTGATCGTGGTCATGCTGTTCGGAACCAGGCGCCTGAAAGGCTTGGGGTCGGATCTCGGCGACACGATCAGGGGATTGCGCAAATCCATGGGCGACGATAAGCCAGTCACTGAACCGCCCAGCGACCCGCCCATTGACGCTCAGGCGCGCACACTCGAAGACTCGGTAAAACCCTAATCTATATCGGCTTTCACGAACGGCTATTGATGGTCCAGGCAGCTCTAAAGAGATCACTAATCGTGGCGTTGAAGATCGTGGGTGTGGCGAGCACCCAAGCCCCAGTCACAATTCAAACAGAGGTGAGAAGCGGGAATGGAAGTGCAGCTGATGTCAGACAAGTCTGTCGCTGGGGAAGCATTCTGGGAGCGCGTGTGCGCAGCCTATCCTGAGCAGCGCCCCCTATTGAACCTGAACAACGCGGCCGTGAGTCCGCCGCCGCTGGTGGTAGAGCAGGCCATGATCGATGCCTATCGGCTGATCAGCCAAAACCCGGACGTCAATATGTGGAGCAAGCTCGACGCCTCGCTCCCAACGATCAAGCAACAGCTGGCTGACCTGGCCGATTGCGATCCCGATGAGATCGCCCTGAACCGCAACTCATCCGAAGGCTTGTCGACAGCCATCTTCGGCATTCCATTGAAGGCCGGCGACCAAGTGCTGGTCTCACAGTGGGACTATCCGAGTGTAATAGCCGGATGGTTGCAGCGTCAGCAGCGCGAAGACATCGAAGTGGTGACCGTCGACTTCGACCTGATGGACGATGAGAATGTCATCGTGCAAGCGTATGCTCAGGCAATTACCCCGCGTACCCGGGTGATCCAGCTGACCCACATGCTGCACTGGACCGGGCGGGTTCTACCGGTAAAGCGCATCTGTGCGCTAGCCCGGGCGCGGGCGATTATCACTGTGGTGGACGGTGCCCAGACGTTTGCACAGATGCCGCTCAGCTTCCGCGAACTGGATTGCGACTACTTCGTCACCAGCCTCCACAAATGGCTGGGGGCGCCGGTCGGCAATGGCCTGCTCATTGTCAGGCGCGACCGAATCGACAGCACCTGGCCGTTGCTGGGGCCTTTCGATCCTCCGCCGCTACAGATCGACAAGTTCGACCACTGGAATCTCGGCACCTATAACTCGGCGATACAGGCGGGCATTGCCCCGGCTATCCGTTTTCATGCGCAAATCGGCACGCGAGCCATTCACGCGCGCCTGCAGGAGCTGACCCGCTACTGGGTTGACCTCGCCAAAGACATTCCCGGTTTCAGGCTCCACACGCCACTTGATACCGTCGAGCTGGGCGCAGTAAGCCTGTTCTCCATCGATCAATGCGATGCTCGATGGGTGGAGCAGGAGCTTCGAAAAACCCACAAGGTGCATGTCAAATTCCGCCAGATCAGACACATCAGCGGACTTCGGGTATCGCCGGGCATCTACACGCAGAAGAGCGATCTGTGCCGCTTTGTCGAGGCGCTAAAGCAGGTGGTTGCAAGCAGGTAGCCCGGCGGGACGGGGGGGCAGCGCACTGGCCAAAAATAAATCTCCCTTGCCCTAACGCCAGTCAGTTAAGCGTGATACTGAACCTGTGGCGAGGGAGCTTGCTCCCTCGCCACAGGTTACTCATCGCTTGTTCTATCTCTTAACTGACTGGCATTACCCTCTTGCCCTGACTGTTTAAACCCCGGCAATGGCTTCGCGAACGAAGTCTTCATAGGTGCGCAGCGGGTGCCCAATGACGGCCTCTAGCCGGTCCACTGTTCCGTCAGCCGCTTGCATGCCGAACTTCTGGATACCCGCCATCATCAGGCGCATGTCATAAGCCAACCAGGTGGGACCGTACGAAGCCAGCTGTCCTTCGAAGGCCGCTACATCGTCACCGCCGTAGGCAATGTCGCGCCCCAGGGCGGAGCTCCAGATCTTCGCCACGGAGGCACCGGTAAGTGCCTGCGGCCCGACTAACTCCAGCGTTACACGATCCAGGGCAGAAGATGCTTTGTCGCGTCGCAGCAACTCTGCAACGGCAACATCTGCGATGTCACGCGCATCTATCATCGAAACGCCCGTCGTGCCGATCGGCATCGGGTATACCGAGTAGTTCTGAATCGTCTGCTGGACCATGAGTTCGTTTTGCATGAAGTAAGCCGGACGCAGAATGGTTGCGGGGATGTCGAGGCTTTCGATCATGCGTTCAACCGTATGCTTGCCGGTGAAGTGCGGAACATTGGTGAACTTGTCGGCATGAATCACCGACAGGTAGACGATGCGCTCGATGCCAGCTTCCTGAGCGAGGTTCAGCGTGATGAGGGCTTGCGTCACCTCATCGGGCGTAACGGCGTTGAGCAGGAACAGCGTCCGCACCGACGACAGCGCGACGCGCATCGACGGTACATCGGTGAGGTCTGCGACAACTTCAGTGACGCTGGCCGGGAAGTCGCGCTTACCCGATTGGCGCACAAGGGCTTTGACCTCGGCGCCCGCGTCGGCAAGGCCCTGAGTGATGAGTGAACCAATGGTGCCCGTGGCACCAATAACGAGAATGCTCATTTGTGAATCTCCTGCATTGAATATATAGGGTGGGTCAGCGAGAGAAGTCCGCAACGACCTTGCCAGTCCGTGAAACGCTGCGATTGCGTTCGATGGCCTCAGGGATGTCGGCGAAGCCAACGACCTTGCCGATCCTGTACTGCAGCGTGCCGCTGGCGATTTCCTGGGCCAGCGACTCCAGAAGTTCGGGGTCGGGTTTATTCATGAACCAAAGGCCTCGGCGATTCGCAGGTGTACGCGCCAAGATCTCGGGTGATGACGTGCCGACAACGACGCCGTTTTCCGCCAGCACCTGCCACGAGCGATTCAGTACCTCACCCCCGACGTAGTCGAGCACCAGGTCAATGTCCCGGACTACGTCCTCGAAACGTTGAGATTGATAGTCGATGACATGATCGGCGCCGAGGCTGCGCACATAATCCAGGTCAGCAGTGCCCGCAGTTGCGAAGACCTCGGCGGCGGCCCGTTTGGCGTACTGCACGGCATAGGCGCCCAGCCCACCTGCAGCGCCGTGAATAAGGATTCGCTGGCCAGGATGGATCGGTCCCGCATGATGGAGGCTCTTCCAGGCCGCCACGGCTGCGACGGGTACAGCGGCAGCATGGACGTCATCAAGATCCTCAGGCGTAAGGGAGAGGCTCGCTTCACTGACGCTCACGAATTCGGCGTAGGCGCCCAGTCCTCCCACCGCACCCATGACGCGATCGCCGACACGGAAGCGAGAGGCACCGGGGCCGACTGCATCGACAACCCCCGCCAGTTCGGCGCCCAGTACTATTGGCAATTGAAGTGGGAAGGCATTTCGCACATGGCCTTCGCGGACCTTCCAATCGATGCCGTTCACGCCGGCGGCCCGAACTCGAATCAGAACCTGGTCTTGTCCAGGTTCTGGCTTGTCGATTTCGGCCACTTGCGCGGCGTCAGCGCCACCGTATGCCCGGATCAGTACAGCGCGTTGCATGGTGCTCATAACAATTCCTCGTATCGAGTTCCGATGACGAGAAGATATGCTGTTGCACAGATAAAGCGGAGATACCAAAATACAGACACTTCGTTTCAAAAATGGAACACCATGAACCTGAACGCTCTGATCGATTTCACGCTCGTCGCAACGAATGAGGGGCTCGGGAAGGCGAGCCGTGCGAGCGGTATCTCCAAAGCCACCTTATCGCGCCGAATCTCCGACCTTGAGGAACAACTGGGCGTGAGGCTGATCGAGCGCAGCGCTCGCGGCCTGAAGCTCACCGAAGCCGGCGAAATGCTGATGGCTCGAACAGAAGGTCCGTTGAGCGAGGTGGCCGAAGCCATGACGGCGGCCCGTGAGGGCGTATCGACACCTCGCGGACGCTTGCGTGTTGCTTCCCCAGTCCTGTTCTCGCAGCTTGCAATGGGCCGCATTGGCGCTGAATTCTGTGCGGCCTACCCAGAGGTCGTAATCGAAGTGGTGGCGGAAGATCGCCTGGTCGACCTTGTCGAGGAACAATTTGACGTCGCCATCCGGATCAATCCGAGCCCAGACAGCAGTCTGGTCGGCCGCTGCTTCGCCAAGGACCGGCTGGTTGTAGTGGCTGCGCCTGAAGTACCTAAGCCAATGCCCGGCGCGACCAGACCGGTTCCCAGCATCGTGGTTTCGAGTTTCCAGCCCACCCACTGGAAACTCGATGGAGGACACTTGGTCCTGGAGCCCATCCCCAAGCTGCGGTTCTCTTCCTTCATGATGATCCGCGATGCTGCTGTCGCAGGTGGTGGTGCCGCCCTCATTCCACAGTCCATCGCATGGAACCAGCTTGCCAGTGGCGAGTTGGTTCAATGGGGCACGGTATCGGGTGTAGAAGCTGAACTCTGGGTCTTGCACACGTCCAGGCGCCTTGCTGCTCCCAAGGTTCGCGCATTTGTCGATTTCATGTGCGCTAAATACCCGGACATGTCTCTGGTACTCAAAGGGTAGAAGACCATTCATAGGTCTCGGGTACAGTTGCGCCAGGCGAGTTGCTACATTTCTGGCTTGAGCCGCCATCCGGTCGGATGGACTTTCCCCTGATGTTCAAGAAACTCTACCCAGTGCACATCGCTATTTACCAAAAAAAAGCCCGCAGTGTGAACGGGCTAAAAGGGTGATGCACAAGTATGAACAGAGCTTTCTGACCGACCTGTTGTTACCTCAGCTCAAAGTGCTGCGGCGATTGCCATACCGACATCCTGGGTCGAGCCCTGCCCGCCCAGATCGGGGGTGATCGGTCCTTGGGAGATAACCTGCTCGATGGCCTTGAGAATACCGTCATGGGCCGCACGGTAGCGCTCATCGCCATTGCCCAGGAAATCCAGCATCAAGGCACCGGACCAGATCATTGCAATCGGATTGGCAATGTTCTGCCCATAGATATCCGGCGCCGAGCCATGGACCGGCTCGAACAGCGAGGGAAAGCGCCGCTCCGGATCGAGGTTGGCCGAGGGGGCGATGCCGATGGTACCGGCGCAGGCCGGTCCCAGGTCGGACAGAATGTCGCCGAACAAATTGGACGCCACCACCACATCGAAACGATCTGGCTGCAGCACGAAGCGCGCACAGAGAATGTCGATGTGTTGCTTGTCCCAAGTGACGTCCGGGTACTGCTGTGCCATTAACGCCGTGCGCTCGTCCCAGTAGGGCATGCTGATGGAAATGCCGTTGGACTTGGTGGCCGCGGTCAGACGTTTGCGCGGCCGGGTCTGGGCCAGATCGAAGGCGAACTTGAGAATCCGGTCCACGCCGCGCCGAGTGAACACCGACTCCTGCAGCACGAACTCATGCTCGGTGCCTTCGAACATCTTGCCGCCGACCGACGAATACTCGCCCTCGGTGTTTTCGCGGATCACCACGAAGTCGATGTCCCCGGCTTCGCGTCCGGCCAGCGGACACGGCACACCGGGAAACAACCGCACCGGACGGATGTTCACGTATTGGTCGAAGTCACGGCGGAACTTCAGCAGCGAACCCCACAGGGAAATGTGATCCGGCACTTTGTCCGGCCAGCCCACGGCGCCAAAGTAAATCGCGTCGAAACCCTTGAGTTGTTCGAACCAGTCAGCGGGCATCATTTGCCCGTGTTCCAGGTAGTAATCGCAGTGCGCCCAGTCGAGCACTTCGATGCTCAAATCCAGCTGCCATTTCTTCGCGGCCTGCTCCAGTACCCGCAGCCCTTCAGGCAAGACTTCCTTGCCGATACCATCGCCGGCAATCGCGGCGATTCTGAATGTTTTACTCATCAATCGTGGCTCCTCAATGTCCTGTTCAAACGGTGACCGGATCACAGCCCACCGATGTGGAAGGCTTTGACTTCCAGGTATTCATCCAGGCCGTACTTGCTGCCTTCACGGCCCAGACCCGATTGTTTGATACCGCCGAATGGGGCGACTTCCATGGAGATGAGCCCGGTGTTTAGACCGATCATGCCAAACTCCAGCGCCTCGCCGAACCGCCATGAACGGCGCAAGTCCTGGGTGAAGAAATAGGCGCCCAAGCCATAAGGTGTGGCATTGGCCAAGGCCAGCGCCTCTTCCTCAGTAGTAAAGCGCATCAGCGGTGCAACTGGGCCGAAGGTTTCTTCGTTGGCCAGCAACATCCCGGCATGGGCCTCACCGAGCACCGTCGGCTGGACAAATTGGCTGTCGCCCTCGGGGACGCCGCCACAGAGCAGACGGGCTCCCTGACTCAAAGCGTCGTCGATATGTCGAGCGACCTTGCTCACCGCGGCCGCATTGATCAGCGGGCCAATGGTCACCTCAAAGTCCAGGCCATTGCCGACCTTGAGCTTGCCCACCTCCTCCACCAGGCGCTGGGCGAAGCGCTCGTAGATCCCGTCCTGCACCAGAATCCGGTTGGCGCAAACGCAGGTCTGGCCGGCGTTGCGGAACTTGCTGAGCATGATGCCGGCCACTGCCTGTTCCAGATCAGCGTCGTCGAACACAATGAACGGCGCGTTACCGCCCAGTTCCAGGCTCAAGCGCTTGATGTGTTCGGCGCTCTGGCGCATCAGCAGCCGACCGACAGCGGTGGAACCGGTGAAGGAGATCTTGCGCACCGTCGGGTTGCCGGTCAGTTCTTCGCCGATGCCGATGGGCATACCGGTCACTACGTTGAACACCCCGGCCGGAATGCCGACGCGCTCGGCGAGCACCGCCAGAGCCAGGGCGGACAGTGGAGTCAGATCCGAGGGTTTGACGATGACCGGGCAGCCGGCCGCCAAAGCGGGTGCACATTTACGGGTGATCATCGCGTTGGGGAAGTTCCACGGGGTGATCGCGGCGCAGACGCCAACCGGCTGTTTAAGCGTGAGCAAGCGGCGGTCGCCGCTGGGAGCCGGTATAGTCTCGCCATAAACCCGGCGGGCTTCTTCGGCGAACCATTTGACGAAACTGGCGCCATAGCGGACCTCGCCCTTGGCTTCATTCAGCGGCTTGCCTTGCTCGCAGGTCATGATCAACGCGAGATCGTCCAGGTTGTCGATCATCGCCTGATACCAGCGCTCCAGCAGCGCCGCCCGTTCTGCCGCCGGGCGTGCGCGCCAGGCCGGCCAGGCGCGTTCGGCAGCTTCGATGGCCCGTCGGGTTTCGCTGCCTTGCATCGCGGGTACGCGGGCGAGCAACTGGCCGCTGGCCGGGTCGATAACGTCCAGGGTGGCGTCGTTGTCGGCGCTGATCCACTGACCGTCGATGTAAGCGAGTTCTACCAGCAGGCTGGGGTCTTTCAGGCGATTGTTGAGCATGGTCGAGTCCTGTTCCGAGACAGCCTTCAGTCTATTGTGTCGTCCCGGACGAGGATGCTGAAAGCGCCGCCCCAGCAGTCGTCGAATGCTGAAAATCGGTATTCGACGGCAGGCTCTACTGTTGGTGGAGGGATGGATATTGTCGTGGGATTCACTGTCGGGGCCTGGTGGTTGGGAGTACATATCCGTTTCTGCGGTAACGGCCGCTGGCGGTTTCGCTTTTACAGCGAGTCACTTTCGAAAAGCGCGAAAGTAACCAAAGCGCTCTTGCCCCGCCATTCGGTGCCTCGCCTAGGCTCGGCATGCCCTCACTCCGGCATTGCTCCGGGGGCCCGTCGCCATCGGCCATCCATGGCCGGGGGCGACTACCTCGGCATCCTTGCCGCGGTGCCCCCTACGCAATACCTGCGTTCGGCCTCTGGGAAAGGGGCAACAGATCAAGATCAAAAGCCAAAGCCAAAGCCAAAGCCAAAGCAACGGCAACGGCAACGGCAAGATCAACAGCTTCGCGAGCAAGCCCGCTCCCACAGTTGGACTGGGTACATCCGGGGAAGATTGGTTGACTGACAGGCCGCCTTCGCAGGCAAGCCAGCTCCCACAATTGGAGTGGGTACATCCCGGGAAGATTGGTCGGCTGACAGGCCGCCATCGCAGCGATGCGGCGACCCGACAAGCCAGATCCCACAAAAAATCAGAGCACACCCGCTCTGCTTTTCAACACTCAACAGGCCGAGCGTTAGCTCGCCTGCAGCTGTTGATCTTGATGCACCGCCCCATCGAGAGGCCGAGTGGAGGTTCTGCGTAGTGGGCAACCCGGCATGGATGCCGGGTTAGCCGCGCACGGCCATGGATGGCCGATCGCGGCGGGCCCACGGAGCAGGACCGGAGCGAGGGCATGCCGAGCCTTAGCGAGGCACCGAACGACAGGGGCAGAAGCGCTTTGGTTACTTTCGCGCTTTTCGAAAGTGACTCGCTGTAAAAGCGAAACCAATAGAAGCCATGACCGCAGAAACGGATATGTACACCAGCAAAATCGGGAAGCAAACCGAACTCTAAAGCCGCATCGAGCCCAACAACCCTTGCAGGAAGTGCTCGCCGGCTTCCATCTGGCTGATCTCGATGAACTCGTCAGGCTTGTGCGCCTGTTCTATCGAGCCCGGGCCACAGACCACCACCGGCACATCCAGGCGTTGTTTGAACAACCCGCCCTCGGTGCCGAATGAGACTTTGGCAGTGCCGGTGTCCGGGGCGGCGAAGTTTTTCAGGAAGCGCACCGCTTCGACGCTCGGGTGGGTATCGAGGCCCGGATAGACGTTCAGGGTCTCGATCTCGATATCCGCCGCGCTGGACAGCTTTTTGGCTTCACGCACGACCACTTCGGCACGCTCGCGCATCTGTTCCAGGAACTGATCCAGGTCGTCCGCCGGCAAGTTACGCACTTCGAAATCCAGGGTGCACAAGTTCGGCACGATGTTCAGCGCCTTGCCGCCGACAATCTGCCCGACATGCACGGTGCTGTAAGGCACGTCGTATTCGGTGTCCTGAGCGCCCTGCTCTTGCAACTCCTGCTGGCTTTGGCGTAGCGCGGCAATGAAATCGCAGGCCACGTGAATCGCATTGACCGAACGCGGCGCCAGCGAGGAATGCGCTTCCAGGCCGCGACAGTAAGTGCGGTAAGAACCCTTGCCCTTGTGCCCGAGCACGAACTGCATGTTGGTAGGTTCGCCAATCACGCACAAAAACGGCCGTACCGGCGCCAGGTGCAGCACGTCGAGTAAACGCCGCACGCCGACGCAACCGATCTCTTCATCATGGGACAGCGCCAGTTGCAATGGCCGACTCAATGAATGGTCGGCGGCATCGAGCATGGCGTCGATAGCCAGCGCGACAAAGCCCTTCATATCGCAACTGCCACGGCCATAGATCCGACCGTCCTGCACGGTCGCCTGAAACGCCGGAAAGGTCCAGGCCTGCCCCGCTGCCGGCACCACGTCGGTATGGCCGGACAGCAGAATCCCCGGCACCTCCCGCGGACCGGTACTGGCGAACAGGTTGGCCTTTTTGCCGCTGGAGTCCTTGACGATCAGCGACTCGATGCCCTTGGTCAGCAGCAGATCGCGCACGTACTCGATCAAGGCCATATTCGATTCCGAAGAAACGGTTTCAAAGGCCATCAGGCGTTCAAGAATGTCCAGTACACGGGGCTTCATGAGGCCTTGCTCCGTTGCTCGACTGAGGAGGCGAAGCGGTTGATGGAGAACGGCGAAATCGAAGTGCTGGTGCTGCCGGTGCTGATCAGTTCCGCCATCACATCGCCCACCCCCGGCCCAAGCTGGAAGCCATGACCGCTGAAACCGAACGCATAGAACAAACCATCAACGGTGCCGCTCGGCCCCATTATGGGCAGGGAATCAGGCAGGTAACCTTCGATACCACTCCAGACCCGAATGATGTTCAGGTTGCCGACACCCGGCAGCAGGCGACGCATCTGATCGAACTGATTGAGAATGCTGCGCGGCTCGACATAGGCCCGGCGGTTGAGCATGTCCGGCTCGCTACGATAGCCACCACCGATGATGATGTTTCCACGGGGTATTTGGCGGAAATAAATCACTTCCTCGGGAATCTTGGTATAGACACCGATGACTGTCGGCAAGGCGTAAGGCACTGGCTCGGTCACGGCCATTTGCGGACCATGGGTTTCCAGCGGCACCGGTTCGCCGAATTGCGCCGAGAGTTTTTGGCCCCAGGCGCCAGCGGTGATCAACAGCTGAGCGGCGCAGAACTGACGACCGTCGGTGGTGCTGATGCTGAACTCGCCGCCGACCTTTAGCACCTCGGCCACTTCCGTGCGCTCTTCGATCTGCGCACCGAGGCGTCGTGCCGCGCGGGCAAATGCCGGGGCCGCCAGACGCGGGTTGGCATGCCCATCGTGGGGGGCATAAGAACCGCCTTTCACATCCGGGCCGAGAAACGGAAAGCGCTTATGCAATTCGTCGCCACTAAAGATCTTCAGCTCCAGCTGCTCTGCCTCAGGGGCGTCTGCGTAGGCTTGCAGCTCGGCGATCTCGTCTTCGCGGTAACACACCCGCATATGTCCACTTGCGATGAATTCCAGGTCATCGTCAATCAGTTCTGGCAGACGCTTCCATAACGCCCAGGAACGATTGGCCAGTTCCAGCTGCCCGAGGTAACGCCCTTGACGTCGCACGTTGCCGAAATTCACGCCGCTGGCGTACTGACCGATCTGGTCGCGCTCCAGCAAGATCACCGACTGCCCGCGCAGGCGCAGGAAAAACGCCGCCGCTGAGCCCATCAGGCCGCCGCCAACAATCACGACATCGGCTTTCTGTACCGTCATGGCGACACCTCCTCGGTGAGTATCGAAAGGGGTTTGACCGGCGCTTGACCCCGTTGTCGGCCAACCTGTTGCACACTGACACCCGCGGCGGCGGCAATCACCTCTGCCCCGGCCTGGGAGCAATAACGCCCCTGGCAGCGGCCCATGCCGACCCGGCTGAAGGCCTTGGCCCGGTTGACTTCACAGGCACCCTTCTCACTGACAGTACGGCGCAACTCGCCGGCCGTGATCATTTCGCAACGGCAGACGATCGCTTCGTCCGGCAGCACTTTGGCCTGGGCAGAAGGCCACGGAAACGCCTGGGCCAGTCCGAGACGAAACTGATCCATTACCGCCAGCGCGTGCCGTTGTTCGTCGCGCAACCCGATGTTCACCGGTTGCTGCAGATCCTCCAGCAGCGCCATGGCCACCAGGCGCCCGGCGTGCTCGGCCGCATCGGCACCGCGAATCTTCGAACCGTCACCGGCGGCATACACGCCGCTGACCGAGGTCCGGCCGTCTTCATCCGTGGCCAGCCACCATTGGCTCGACGCTTCATCGAAGCGCATACGGCAACCGGCCAGGTCGGCCAATTGAGTTTCCGGGCGCAGGTGATAACCCAGCGCGACGGCATCGCAATCCACCGTCAAGGTCTCACCACGTGCCGTGCGCACGCGTACGCCACTGACACCGTTGGCCGCATCGCCCTGCACTTGAAGCGGCGAAATGCCCAGATGCACCGGGATCTTCGCGCGATACAACTGCGCCAATAACTTCATCCCGGTGAACAGCAACCCCGGGCGTGCCAACAGTTTCGGCATGGCAAGAATCCGTTTGCTCAGAGGCGAAGTGTCGAGCACTGCCGCGACCTTCGCTCCCGCCTTCACATACTGACTGGCAACCAGATACAGCAACGGCCCGCTGCCCATGAACACCACGCGGTGGCCGATGGAAACCGCCTGGGATTTCAGGGCAATCTGCGCACCGCCGAGACTATACGTGCCCGCCAACTGCCAGCCTTCGATCGGCATCAAGCGGTCGGTGGCACCGGTGCAGAGGATCAGCGCATCGTAATCCAATGTCGAGTGCTTGCCCTGGCTGACACAGCACAATTGCCCCGGTGTAAGGTTCCACACCAGCGTGTCCGGGCGATAGTCGATCTGCCCGCGCAAGCGATCGAAGCTCTGGTGCAGGTCGTTGGCCTTGGCGGCTTCGGTACCATACAGCGTGGCGTAATCCCGGGTAAAACCTTCGGGCTGGCGACGGTAGATCTGCCCGCCATCCCGGCGATTTTCATCGATCAGGATGGGCTTGAATCCAGCGGCGACCAGGGTTTCGGCACAACGTATGCCGGCCGGCCCGGCGCCGACGATAACGACTCGGTGAGTGCTCAGCCGCGCAGTGGCCATGTCGCCTCCGGTTGTGTGGTGACAATATCCAGGCCTTCACGGACCTCATTGGAACAGGCCCGTAGACGCTCGCCGCTGCGGGTCCAGACCCAACAGTCCTGGCAGGCTCCCATCAGACAGAAACCGGCGCGGCGGCCCGAATCGAACTCCGATTGGCGCAAGGCCGAACCCTGAGTCAGCAACGCGACCATCAGCGTATCGCCCTGCAACGCCTCGATGGGCATGCCGTCTACCTTCAGTTTGACGATGGACCGGCCCTGTTCGGCCAGCCTTACGAAACGCCCGTTCATGCATAGGCTCCCGCGGTCATGCTGTTTGAATCCTTCTGGGTTTTCAGCAACTCGGCACTGTCGTGATGACAAAGGACTTCACTGCCGCCAACAATCAACCGACGATCCGGCGGGACGCAATTACACAGACCGTCAACCCGCACCGGGCAGCGATTGAGGAAGGTGCACAACCCTGGCGCATTGGCCTTCGCACCTATGGGCGGCAGCGTGCCACAGGTCGTTGTTCCGCAGCTTTCCAGCCAGCCCTGACGCAACTCCGGCACCGAATGGATCAACAGGTCGGTATAGGGATGGAAGGGTGCTTCAGCGTACGATTGTCGAGTACCGGCCTGAATCTTGTGGCCGCTATACATCACCACAATGTCGTCGCACAGGGCTCGCACGGTGGAGATGTCATGGCTGATGAACAGATAGGACACCCCCAGTTCCTGTCGCAGGTCGCGCAGCAGTTCGAGAATCGCTGCACCGACCACGGTATCCAGCGCCGAGGTCACCTCGTCGCAGAGAATCAGGTCTGGCTTGGCCGCCAGGGCCCGGGCCAGATTGACCCGTTGTTTCTGTCCGCCGGACAGTTCGTTCGGACGACGTTCAGCCAGCGTGCGCGGCAAACGAACGAGATCCAGCAACTCACCGATACGCTCGCGCAAAGCCGCACCCTTGAGGCCGAAATACATCTTCAGCGGGCGACTCAGAATAGTGCTGACGCTGTGCATCGGGTTGAGTGCGGTGTCGGCATTCTGAAAGACCATTTGAATGCGTCGGAACTGCTCATCAGTGCGCGACGACAGGCTGCCTCCCAGGGGCTGGCCATCGAAGGTCAGCCCGCCGAGGGCCGGCTCCAACAACCCGGCCACCACCCGCGCCAAAGTCGACTTGCCAGAACCTGACTCACCGATGACGCCAATCGCCTGGCCCCGCCGCACGGTCAGATCGATGTCCTCCAATACGAGGATCGATGGCATGCCATGCGCGTTCTTGTTGCCGTAACCGGCGGTCAGACCCTGGATGGTCAGCAAAGGCGTTTCTTCAGCAACACCGCAGGGTGGACGGATCGTGGTGTCCGGTCGTGCTGCCGCCAACAAGCTGCGGGTGTATTCGTGGGCCGGGCCTTTGAGCAAGGGTGCCGTGGCGCTTTGTTCGAAGATCTCTCCGCCATTGAGAACCACGATCTGATCGGCCATCTGCGCCACCACGGCCAAATCGTGGGATACGTAGACCGCCGTCGCGCCACGTTCACGGACCACCCGTTTGAAAGCGCGCAGTACATCAATCTGGGTCGTCACATCGAGTGCCGTCGTCGGTTCGTCGAGCACTACCAGCAATGGATCGCTGATCAGCGCCATGGCCGCCATCACCCGTTGCAATTGCCCGCCGGAAACCTGATGAGGGTAACGCTGGCCAATGTGATCGGGGTCTGGCAGGGCCAGGTCGCGGAACAACTCGATGGCCTTGGCCTCAAGCACAGTCCTGCTGCCCAGGCCATGAATCAACGCGCCCTCCACCACTTGGTCGATAAGTTTTTTCGCCGGATTGAACGCCGCGGCGGCGCTCTGGGCGATGTACGACACACGGTTGCCGCGCAAGCCTTGCAGCTCGCCTTCGCTCAACGCCAGCATGTCGTGTTCGCCGATCTGCACCACCCCGCCCGCCAACCGACAACCGCGTCGGGCATAACCGAGTAACGCCAGGGCGATAGTGGTCTTGCCGGAGCCAGACTCACCGATCAACGCCAGCACTTCGCCTTTCTGCAGGGAGAAGCTTACGCCCTTGACGATTTCCACCTCACCAAGCTCGCCACAGGCGACCACTCGCAGGTCCTGAACGCTAATTAATGCACTCATTTCAATGACCTCCCGAACGTCGACTACGTCGCGACGACAGTCGGTCGATAAACAGATTCACACCGATGGTCAGGGTGCCGATGGCCAACGCCGGAATCACGATGGCAGGCGCACCCTGGTAGAGACCGCCGATGTTCTCGCGAACCAGCGAGCCGAGGTCGGCATCCGGTGGTTGCACACCCAACCCGAGGAAACTCATGCCACTGAGCAGCAGCACGATGAAGCCAAAGCGCAAACCCAGGTCCGTCAGCACCGGGTTAAGCATGTTCGGCAGGATTTCCACGCAGGCGATGTACAGCCGACGCTCGCCGCGAGTACGGGCCACTTGCACATATTCCAGCGCTTCGATGTTCACCGCCATGCTGCGGGCGATGCGGAATGCGCCCGGGGTGAAGCTCAATACCGCCGTGCAGATCAGCAAGGTGACCGAGGAGCCGAAGGCCGAGACCATGATCAACGCCAGCATCTTGCTGGGGATCGAAATGAAGGCGTCCATCAAGCGACTGATCAACTCATCCAGCCACTTCGGCGACACCACCGACAGCAATGCGAAGCTAGTGCCCAGACCGCTGGCCAACACCGCCGCCACCAAGGCCAGGCCGACGGTGAATCGTGCGCCGACGAGGATCCGACTGAGCATGTCGCGGCCCAGGTAATCGGTGCCGAACGGGTAAGTAGCGCTCAGGGTGTCGAAGACATTATCAGAGACCACTTCCCCGACCGGATGCGGTGCCAGCCATGGACCGAAGATGGCCACCAGCAACCAGATCACACACATCGCAGCGCCGATCAGGCCGACCCAGGACGATCCGTGGGAAACCTTGCCCAGTGCCAATTTGGTAGTAGTCGGCGATTTCACAATGAGATTGTTCATTGATTTCTCAGCCTCGGATTGGAAAGAATCGCGCACAGGTCGGCAATCAGCACCAACGTCAAATACGCCGTACAAAACAACATGGTGCAGGCTTGAACCAGGGCCATGTCGCGGTTGGTCACGGCATCGACCATCAGGCTGGCGATGCCGGGGTAGTTGAAGATCGTTTCAACGATCACCACCCCGCCCAACAGGTAAGACAGGCTCAGGGCGATGGCATTGGCAATGGGTCCGATGGCGTTGGGCAAGGCATGGCGTAAAACGATCCGAATCTTGCTCACACCTTTGAGCCGGGCCATTTCCACGTAAGCGCTGTCGAGCTGATCGATCACCGCCGCCCGGGTCATGCGCGACATTTGCGCGACAATCACGCAGCACAGCGTCATCACCGGCAACGCGTAAGTGCGCATGAATTGCCAGGGTGAAGTGATGTCACTGGCGTAGGACAGCGCCGACAACCAACCCAGGTTCACCGCGAAAATCAGAACCGCCAGGGTCGCGACCAGAAACTCCGGCACCGCCACCATGGTCAAGGTGAAAAAGCTCAGGACACTGTCGATGCGCCCGCCCCGGCCCATGGCCGAACCGATGCCCAGAAACAACGCCACCGGTACTGACACCAGCGCCGTCGCGGCCGCAAGCATCAAGGTATTGGGCAGACGCCCGGCCATCAAGTCACTGACCGGCATGGCGTTGGACACCGACTGCCCCATATCACCGCTAAGCAGGTTCATCAACCAGTGCAGGTAACGCAACACACCGGGCTGATCCAGCCCCATTTTCAGGCGCAAGGCGGCCACTTGTTCCGGCGTGGCGAACTGCCCCAGAGACTGTTGCGCCGCGTCCCCCGGCAGCACCGCCGTGATGGCGAAAACCACCATGGACACAATCAACAAGGTCACGATCGCCGCGCCCAGGCGCCGGCCGATCAACCACAGTGTGTTGCTGTTCATCACCCTATCCTCATGCAATGTAGCTGCAGCAAAAACCCGACTTTCATCAAGCGTCCAGCCAGACCTGCTCGGCAAACATGTACCCCATGAAACCGCCCAGGGGGTTGGTGCCGTAGCCCTTGACTCGCTGATCGGCGCCATCGATGTTGCTGATGAACACTGGCACGCCGATACCGCTGTGCTCGTGCACCAGGGTTTGCATATCTGCGTACATCTTGCCGCGCTTGGCCTCGTCGGTTTCACCTCGGGCTTGTACCAACAGTTGGTCGAACTGTTCGTTTTTCCAGCCGGACTCATTCCAGGGTGCTGTCGACTGGAAGAACTGCGAGAAAAGCATGTCGGCATTGGGCCGCGGATTGATGTTGCCAAAGCTCAGCGGGTGCTTCGCCCAATGGTTGGACCAGTAGCCATCGCTCGGTAGGCGGTTGACGTCGAGCTTGAGCCCCGCCTGTTTGGCTGACTGCTGCAGCAGCACGGCGATGTCCACCGAACCGGTCGCAGCCGGCGAGCACATCAGCGGCATGGTGATGCTTTCCATGCCGGCCTTTTTGAGCAGGAACTTGGCTTTTTCCGGATCGTAGGCACGTTGTGGCAGGTCTGCGTTGAAGAAGCGCGCACCGGGTGCGATCGGGTGATCGTTGCCGACCCTGGCGTAGCCACGGAATATCGCCGACTTGATCTGGTCCCGGTCCAGCAGCAATTTCATGGCCTGGGTGAATTCCGGGCTTTGGCCTGGCAGCTGGTCCTGACGAATGATCAGGTCAGTGTAGTTACCCGACGGCGAGTCCACGACCCGATGCCTGGTGCTGCCTTTGATGCGAACCGTTGAGCGCGGGTTAACCTCGTTGACGATGTGTACGTCGCCCGACAACAGGGCGTTGACCCGTGACGACTCGTCGGCAATGGCAATAAATTCGATCTCGTCCAGATAGGGCAAGCCGGGTTTCCAGTAATTGGAATTGCGCACACCAATCGAACGCACCCCTGGTTTGAACTCCTTGGCCTTGAACGGGCCGGTACCGATGCCCTGACTGAAATCGCTCGTACCCTCGGGAACGATCAACATGTGAGAGATGGCAAGAACCGACGGCAATTCAGCATTCGGGCCGCTCAATTGTATCTGCACTTCGTGGGTGCCGACGGCCTTGACCTCGGCGAACTGCGACGCCAGCGGCAGGACCTTGGAACCGGTGATCGGGTCCTTGTGCCGCAACAGGGAAAACACCACGTCAGCGGCGGTCAGGGGCTTGCCGTTGTGGAAGGTCACTTCCTTGCGCAGGCTGATCACCCAGAGCGTGGCGTCAGTGGTTTCAATTCGCTCGGCCAACTCCAATTGCGGCACCATATGGCTGTCGAATCGGGTCAGGCCGTTGTAGAACATGTAGTGACGCACGTAGTCGGTGGACGACGAACCTTTGGCTGGATCCAGGGTGTCGGCGGTGGAGCTGGACGAGCCTGCAACGCGGATACGACCGCCGGGCTTGCCTTTGCCAGGGCTTGCACCTTCATCATCGGCAAACAGTTTGCCAGCGGCGCCGAACAGACTGCCAGCCCCCACTGCGGCCACCCCTGCCAACCCCAGCATTTGCAATGCATTGCGGCGTGACATGCCGCGATTGAGCCCTTCAAAAACACGCAGACTTTCTTCACCGGTGATCAACTGGGAGTCGATATTCTTTTTATCGTCAGTCATGTCAGTCCAACCTTTCGCAAATGATAAGGCTCAAGTGCTGGCGATTAAGCGCAGCGTGATTGAAACGTAAAAATGAGAAGCAACCACATGAACTCAGTGCAGGTAGTCCTGCAGGCGGTAATACGCACCCACCAGAGGCAGGAACCAGGGTTTGCCGAAATGCCCGGGAATGGCTGGCCAATCGAGTTCGCGCCACGGGTTGGCCTCGACCTTGCCGGCCATTACCTCGGCCATGACCTGCCCCATGTGTACCGACATTTGCACCCCATGACCGCTATAACCCATGGAGTAATAAACCCCTCCATGCTGCCCGGCCCGGGGCAACCGATCGGAGGTCATATCCACGAGACCACCCCAGCAGTAATCGATCTTCACGCTAGCCAGTTGCGGAAACATCTGGACCATCGCCGCCTGCAATACCTTGCCGCTCTTGGCGTCGGAAATGCTGTCGGACATGGCAAACCGGGCACGACCGCCAAACAGCAAGCGGTTGTCCGGCGTCAGGCGGAAGTAGTTACCGATCATGCGGCTGGTGACATAGGAACGCCGTGCCGGTAGCAAGCTGTCGATCAGGGCCTGCGGTAGCACCTCGGTGGCGATCACGAAACTGCCCACCGGCACGATCCGCCGCCGATACCAGCCCAATCCGCCCTGCTGGCATGTACCTGTGGCCAGCAGAATCTGCGTGGCGTGTAGCGAGCCCTTGGTGGTGTTGACCTGATAGCCGCCAGCGCTGGCTTTCCAGTCCGTCACTGACACGCCCTGAAAGATCGATGCGCCGTGACGTGCTGCTGCTTCGGCAAGCCCGACACCGAAGCGCCCGACATGCATCTGCACGCCGTTGCGCTGCAGCATGCCTCCATGGAACTGGGCCGAGTTGGCTTCAGCACGGGCTTCTTCTGGAGAGAGCAACTCGACGTCGGCGTCGACCTCCCGCCGAATCAATTCGCAGGTGCGCGCCAAACCTTCGTAATGCATCGGTTTGGCGGCCAGCTTCAGCTTGCCATTGCGCTTGAGGTCGCAGGCAATCTGCTCCTGCTCCACCAATGAAACGACGCTCTGTACGGCGCTTTCATAGGCTTGGTAATAAGCACGCGCCTTATCAGCGCCGAGGCTGGCGCTGAGTGCCGCGTAGTCCTGGGCAACGCCGGTGCTGCAGTGGCCACCATTGCGCCCCGAAGCCTCGCCAATCACCCGCCCTCCTTCCAGCACCACCACACTGGCCCCCTTCAAGGCCAGGGCTCGGGCCGCCGCCAGGCCGGTGAGACCACCACCGACGATGGCCACATCGACCTGCCCGGGCAATGCGCCGAGCTGAGCACCGGTGAATTGCGGTGCGGTATCGAGCCAATAGGACTCACTGCCCATATCTAACCCCTTTTGCCTTGAAGAGTGCCCTGAGGCTCAGAGACCGACCAACCCGGCCAAACCGCCGATATCCGGGATCTGGTGGTAGCCATAGACGGCATTCGCCGGCTGCTCGTGACCACGGGCAACGAAAGCCTTGTTCTTGATCTTCATGTCGTGAGCAGGCATCAGGTCATAACGGAAGCTCGAAGATACGTGCAGAACGTCCTCCGGCCCGCAGCCGAGGTTGTCGAGCATGAACTCGAAGGCGGCCAGGCGCGGCTTGTAGGCCTGGGCTTGCTGGGCGGTGAAGACTTTATGGAAGGGCGCGCCGAGCTTGTCGACGTTGGACATGATCTGCTCGTCCATCGCGTTGGAGAAAATCACCAGGGGAATCTTGTCGGCGATTTTCGCCAGGCCAGCCGGCACGTCGGCATGTGGCCCCCAAGTCGGTACGGCGTCGTAGTAGAGCTGGCCTTCACCTTTGTACTCGACACCCCAACGCTTGCAGACCCGCGCCAGGGAGGTCTTGATAATCTCATCATACGGCCGCCAGTCACCCATCACCTGATCCAGACGATAGGCGGAGAAGTCCTTGACGAACTGATCCATTTGCTCAAAAGGGACACGATCGGCGAACAGTTCGCGCGTCATGTTTCCCATTTGAAAGTTGGTCAACGTGCCATAGCAGTCAAAGGTAATAAACTTGGGTCGAAGAAAGCTCATGAGTGCGGTCCTTAATGATTGTTGAGGTCATGACGGGGCAAACAGTTACTCCGCTCTGGAAGCATCGGAGCAACGCTGCATCACGGATTTATTACAACACCAAGAGACCATGCATAAACTGTTAAAAGTATAGGCTGCTTGGTACAAACCACCGTTTTGCAGGGCTTGCTCAGCAGACTTTGCGGGACGCTCCAGACTCGGGCGCTCCACCCCCTGTTCTTAAGCCTTTGCGGGCTTTTATGGTGCGTTGGCAAGCCACGCACAACGCAATGTGCGGCAGTATTCATGACTGGCGAAAGGAGAACGGGGGCATTTTCTGAGGCGCGCCCGCTGATTGTGCTGCGAGGTGAGGCGGGGCCAGGCAAGACTTCAATGCGCTTGGGAACAACCTTGTTTCTATTAGCGATAGGTGTGACATACCGGTCAAAGCAACATCTGTACGCGTCGTGACAGCTCTACAAAGGCGGCGCATTGCACGATGCAGCACCACGTCCTTTCCTGCTTATCTATATGGCCCACCACCGCCACCGATGAGCCTGCGACCGCATTGACTGGTAATGGTCTCATCGAGCTGTCTATCAGCAAGGTTTCTGACGAAATCGGGTCAACTTGCTCTCATACAAAGTCAGCCTGACAGATACGGCAGATTCTCCCTTGCAAACCTCAAGAACAGCACATTTTATCTGGCACGCTTTGTTAGCTTATCGAGAAGACGCGGCATAGCGATGTCCTGGTCGCCACGGCGATGTTCTGGTGATTTCCACGTTCGGCTTGATCTATGTTTCAGCTGCCTTGCAGGGTCGCGAGCCAGACCGCCCTCTGCTGCTTGCAGTGCCTATTACCGCTCAAGGGAGCCAGTTGGATGACAATACAATCTTCGAATAGCTACAGCGCTGATCCGCAAACGGCTCAGAAATTTTATATCAATGGCTGTTGGTCTTCCCCGGCAATCCCGGCAAGTTTGCCGGTGGTCAATCCGGCAACTGAAGAGGTCGTTGCGCAGGTCGCGCAAGGCTCCGCCGCGGATGTTGATCGGGCAGTAGCGGCGGCGCGCGCAGCATTTGCTGGTTGGTCTGCTACCCGCGCAGAGTCACGCGCGCTTGTCCTTGGAAAGATCCATGAGCTCATCCTTGAGCGAAAAGAAGTGCTCGCGCAGGCCCTCTCCCTCGAAATGGGCGCTGCCATCGGTTCCGCCCGGGCAATGCAAGTGCCTCTCGCGGCCGAACACGTTCGGGTCGCCCGCGACCTGCTGTCCACTTATCGTTTCCAGACGGTTGAAGATGGAACCGCGATTGAACGCGAACCTATAGGCGTCTGCGGTCTCATCACTCCGTGGAACTGGCCGCTTTATCAAATCACCGCGAAAGTCGCCCCGGCTATTGCTGCCGGATGCACTGTGGTCCTCAAACCAAGCGAACTGTCGCCGCTGAGCGCCCTTCTTTTTGCACAACTGGTCCACGACGCGGGCCTTCCACCTGGCGTCTTCAACCTCGTGAACGGAAGTGGATCCGAGGTCGGCGCAGCGATGGCTGCGCACCCTGACATCGATATGATTTCGATTACCGGCTCCAACCGCGCGGGCGCGCTGGTCGCACAGGCAGCCGCCCATACGGTGAAGCGCGTCACACAAGAATTGGGAGGTAAATCCCCGAACATTCTGCTTCCCGACGCCGACTTTGCCAAAGCAGTCCCACTGGGCGTGATGTCAGCGTTCCGCAACGTCGGACAATCGTGCAGCGCCCCGACACGAATGATCGTACCTAAGGACCGGCTGGCGGAGGTTGAATCGCTGGCAGCCGAAACCGCCAATGCGATCATCGTGGGTGATCCGCGATCGGAAGCTACGGTGCTCGGTCCCATTGCCAACGAGGCCCAGTTCAATCGCGTGCAAGCCATGATCGAGGCTGGCCTGAGTGAGGGCGCAAAACTCGTTTGCGGCGGACCAGGACGTGTGCCGGGTTTTGAAAAGGGCTTCTACACTCGACCAACAGTATTCTCCGAGGTAGATACGGCAATGCGGATCGCCCAAGATGAAATTTTCGGGCCGGTGCTGTGCATCATTCCGTATGAAACGATCGATGAGGCGGTCGTTATCGCGAACGATACGGTATACGGGCTGGGCGCCCATGTTCAGTCTCAGGACCTTGATCTAGCGCGTGCAGTGGCCTCTCGTATCCGCGCGGGACAAGTGCTTCTGAATTACCCCGCCTGGAATCCGATGGCTCCATTCGGTGGTTACAAACGTTCTGGTAATGGTCGTGAGTATGGTGTCTATGGCTTGGAGGAATACCTGGAAACCAAGGCAATCATTGGATTCGGCGGATCACTTGATAGTACTTCCCGCACGTAAAACTCATTCAAATGTCCGGTACTGTCCAATTCGGCTAGCCACCGATGCGGACGCCCATCGCACAGACCGGTTGAATCCACAGCCAAAAGCGGACGCTTTTCAAACGTCCGCTTTTGGCTGGATTGTCTTAAGGAAATCGACTCGTCCTCAGTCTTTTTCGCTCAGCCTCCAGGCCGGCCTCGATACTGACGCGCCAGATCCGGCTCATGGTGGCTCTACCCCTTCGATTCGCTGGCACAGATCATCGAGGAAGTCTGCGGCAGGAACACCGTTCACGGCCCGGTGATCAAAGGTCAGCGAAAGGCCCATGAAGTCGCGCTCTGATAACGAACCATCGGCGCCTCGTTGCAGGCGACGCTGGATGCCTCCCAGCCCGATAATGGCCACCTGAGGGACATTGAGGATGGGCGTGAAGAAACGCACCCGCGACAGCCCCAGGTTGGTCACGGTCACCGTGGCACCCGTCAGTTCCTTCACCGAGAGCTTCCCGGACAGTGCCTTGTCCACCAGGGCCCGGCGTGCAAATGCCAAGCCCTGCGCATCCAGTTGGTCGGCATCGAACAGTGCGGGCGCCACCAGCAGATCGTCCGGCAGCGGGATCGCCAGACCGAGATGCACCGAACCATGCCGCGTGATTTGGTTATCCTGCAGGGTTGCGTTGAGTCCCGGATGGTTCTTCAGGGAACATACGATCTCATACAGCAGCAGGTCCTGGAGCGATACCTGGCTACCCACAGCCTTCAGTTGCGCCCGTTTCGCCTGCAGGTTGGTCAACTCGCATTCAGCGTGGTGAGTCAGTTGCGCGGCAGTCTGCAAGCTTTCGCTCATCTTTGCAGCGATCATTTTTCGCATGCCTTTCAAGAGCACGGTGCTACCGGAACCGGCAGCGACATTCTGTAGGTGCCCCATGGCTCACTCCACTAACCCGATGGTCGCGCCTTTGGCGACCACCGCGTCTTCTTCTTCGAGGATTTTCAGCACGCCGCAAGCCGGCGCCTCGATCTCGAACTGGGCCTTTTCAGACATGATTTCTGCCACCAGGTCGCCTTGACCAACTTCGGCGCCATCACTGACCAGCCAGGAAGTGATTACGGCTTCGGCGTCGCCTTCCCAGAGGTCGGCGGGAATCAGGATTGAGTTGGACATGTTGTTATTCCTCGTTCTTCAGGTTCTGGAAGGCCGCAACGATCTTTGCTGCGCAAGGCAGCGCCCATTGCTCCATAGGCGGTGTGAAAGGAATCGGAATGTCGGGGAAAGCCACTCGCTGCGGGCGCGCCTTGAGCATCCCGATGTCGTGTTCGACGACGCTAGCGATGATTTCGCCGCTCACACCAAAGCTGTGATAGTCCTCGTCGACAACGATGAGTCGGCCGGTCTTGCGCACAGAGGCGATGACGTGCTCACGGTCCAGCGGCACCAGACTGCGCAGGTCCACGACTTCGGCGCTGACACCCTGCTGCTCCAACTGCCGGGCAGCGCGCAGCGCGTGATGCACGCCGGCGCCCAGGCTGACGATACTGACATCACTGCCTTCGCGAACCGTCTTCGCCTTGCCGATCTCCACGGTATAGGGTTGCTCCGGTACAGCCACCGTGGCGCCCTTTTCGGTACCCAGCCAGCCCATGCCCTGCAGCGACTTGTGGAACAGGTAGACGACCGGGTTGTCATCACGAATGGCGGCGGTCATCAGACCCTTGGCGTCGTAGGCGTTGCTCGGCACCACCACCTTCATGCCTGGCAGGTGAGCGAAGGTGCCGTAAAGGCATTGCGAATGCTGCCCGGCGTCGGAGTAGCCGGCACCGGTGGATGCCATCAGCACCATGGGCACGCTGACCTTGCCGCCGGAGAAGTAGGTGTTCTTCGCCATCAGGTTGTAGATCGCGTCCATACAGACGCCGAAGAAGTCGACGAACATCAGTTCGACAATCGGACGCATGCCGTCAGAGGCCGCGCCCACGGCAGCGCCGATGAAGGCGGTTTCCGAGATAGGCGTATCACGAATGCGCGCGCTGCCGAATTCTTCATGCAGGCCACGGGTGTTGCCGAACACCCCGCCGAGTTGGCCAATGTCCTCGCCCATCACGAAGACGCGTGGGTCGAGGCGCATTTCCTGGGCCATCGCCTCGGCCATGGCGCGGGCGACGGTGAGTTTGCGTTCTTTGATTGTTGCGGACATGTCTGATTTCCTCCGTCGATGGGATCAGTGACCGGCAGCGGCAGGCGCGGACGGCCTGACGATGATCTTCACGTTCTGGTCCTTGTTGTTAACCAGCTCCTCGAAGCCCTGCTCGAGGATGTGTTCCAGTTCGATCCGCCCGGTGATCAGCGGAGTGACGTCCAGGCGGCCGTCGGCGATCAGAGCGATGACATCGGCGAACTCACCGTTGTAGGCCAAGGCGCCAATGACCTGCTTTTCGGTGGCGACGATTTCGAAGAAGTTGAATTCGCTGGGCTCCTCGAAGATGCCCACCATCACGCAGCGCCCGCCCTTGCGAATGACATCGATAGCCAACTTGGCAGTGGTCTTGTGGCCGATGCACTCGAAGGAAACCGCGGCACCATATCCATCGGTCAGTTCGCGCACCGAAGCAATGGCATCGCACTGGCTGGGGTCAAGCACCTCGGTGGCCCCCACCTCAAGCGCCTTCGCCTTGCGCGCCGTGGACATTTCGAGCGCGATGATCCGGGCCGCACCCGCGGCACGGGCGCACATGATGGTGCACAGACCGATGGTTCCAGCGCCGACTACCACCACGGTCTGGCCGAGGAGGCTGCCGGCCTTCTTCACCGCGTGCATGCCAACTGCCAGAGGTTCGATCAGCGCGCCGGCCTCATCAGGGAAACCTTCCGGTAGGCGGTACAGCAGATTGGCCGGGATGTTGACCAGTTCAGCGAACGCACCGTTGTTCATCAATCCGGTGAAGGCAAGGTTCTCGCACAGGTTGTATTGGCCCTGCTGGCAGAACCAGCATTTGCCGCAATGCTGGCAAGCATCGGCGGCCACACGCTCACCTACTGCAAAGTTCTGAACCCCCTCACCCAGGGAGACAATCTCGCCGCAGAACTCGTGGCCGAGAATGCACTGCCCTTTGAGGCCAGTGAGTGGATGGGCAGTATCAGTGGGAATGAATACCGGCCCGGCCAGGTATTCGTGCAGGTCCGAGCCACAGATGCCGCACCATTGCACACGGATTTGCACCCAACCCGCCTGAGGTTGCGGCGGGCAGGCAACGTCCTGCAGGCGGATGTCGCGTCGGCCATGCCAAACTGCGGCCTTCATCGTCGGTTGTCGGTACATGTCGGTCTCCTTCTTGTCGTTGTTGTGGCGGGCTCCGTTCACACGAACACCCTTTCCAGAGCTTCTTGCGGTGCCGGATAGGCACTGTCGCGGGCGAACTGCACCGCAGCATCGACGCGTCCCCGGGCACGTTCTTCAATGGCGGCGGCGCCGACCTCGTCCAGCACGCCCAGATCCAACAGGCGTTGGCGGTAAGCCGGAATCGGGTCCTTTGCCAGCAGGGCTTGCTTCTCGCCGGCAGGACGGTAGGTTTCGCCGTCACCCATGAAATGGCCGGCCAGGCGGTGAGTTTCGATCTCGATCAGGCTCGGCCCTTCACCGGCACGGGCCCGAGCAATGGCCTCACCGGCCGCGGCGAAGATGGCGTCAGCGTCGTTACCCGGGACGAACACGCCGGGCATGCCATAAGCGGCAGCACGCAGGTAGTTGCGCTCGATGGCAGTCGAAGAGGCCTTGGCCACCGAGATGCCCCAGGCGTTGTCCTCGATGACGAAGACTACCGGCAGCTTCCACAGCGCGGCCAGATTCAGGGTTTCGTGGAAGGCTCCCTGGTTCGCTGCGCCTTCGCCCAGGTAGGCCACGGCGACTCCGGACTTACCCTGTAGTTGGCGCGATAGCGCAGCACCCACCGCAGGGCCCATGCCTTGGGCGATGATGCCGGAGCAGGAGAAGTTCACCCGTGCGTCGAACAGGTGCATATGGCCGCCGCGGCCGCCAGACAGGCCGGTCTTTTTGCCGAAGATCTCGGCGACCATCTCGTCCAGGTCTACGCCCTTGGCCACGGCGATGTGGTGTGGGCGGTGGGTGGCGGTGACGATGTCCTCCACCGCGAGGTGGGCGCAGACACCGACGGCGCAAGGCTCCTGACCGTTGGACAGGTGCATCTCACCGGGAATTGGCCCATTGGCCATGTTGAATACAGGCGTCTTGCCTTCCATGTAGATTCGTTCGATAGACTCTTCCAGGTAACGGCTGACGAGCATCTGCTCGAGCATCCAGAGTCGCTGGGCTTTGCTGGGTGTGGTCATGGGATTGGCTCCTCAGAGGGCGCGCTGGTTCATCAACGCGCCGATGTGCTCGGCCTGGCGCAAGGCCAGAGCGACAATGGTCAGGGTCGGGTTCTGCCCGCCGCTGGTGGTGAACTGGCTTCCGTCGGAGACGAATAGATTGGGGATGTCGTGGCTCTGGCCCCATTTGTTCACCACGCCGTCGGAATCTTTGGCGCTCATGCGGTTGGTGCCCATGTTGTGACTGGCCGGGTATGACGGCAGGCGGATCACCTCGGTGGCACCGACCGCCTCGTAGCACTTGCGGGTCTGCTCCACGCCGTGATTACGCATGGCGATGTCGAAGGCATGGTCGTCCTTGTGCACCACCGGGACGGGCAGGCCGTACTGGTCCTTCTCGGCGCCGTGGAGGGTGATGCGGTTGCTCTCCATGGGCAGGTCCTCACCGCATAACCACACGCCGGACATATGGTCGTAGCGCTCCATCCGCGAAGCGAAGGCACGGCCCCAGCCCTGCGGGGTCGGATCGAGGAAGGCGGACATGAACGGCAGGCCGAGGGACAGAATTTCCAGCCGGTAGCCACCGACGAAGCCCCGCGAAGTGTTGTTGTAGGACTCGTCGGAAATGATTCCGGCACAGGTGGTGCCCCGATACATGTGAATCGGCTTGGGCAGCACTGCGTAGATGCCCGCGGTGGTGTGACACATGTAGTTGCGCCCAACCTGACCGGAGGAGTTGGCCAGGCCGTCCTTGAACATCGAGGACTCGGAGTTGAGCAACAGGCGCGGCGACTCGATGGAGTTACCGGCCACGCACACCACTCTGGCCTTCTGGCGCTGCTGGCGACCCTCGGCGTCGGCGTAAACCACCCCGGTGACTCGGCCGCGGGCATCATGTTCGATGCGAAGCGCCATGCTCTGCGGACGCACCTCACAGTTGCCGGTAGCCTCCGCGCGGGGGATATCGGTGTAGAGAGTCGACCACTTGGCGCCGATGCGGCAGCCCTGCATACAGAAGCCGATCTGCATGCAACCAGGACGACTGTCATAGGGCTGCGTGTTGATCGCCATGGGGCCGGACTGGATTTCCTTGTAGCCAATGCGTTGGGCGCCTGAGGCCAGGACCTTGAAGGAGTTGTGCCATTGGTGATAAGGCATTCCGGTGCTTGGACCGGTCACGCCCATGTGCTTCTCAGCCTTGACGTACCAGGGCTCCAGCTCCTCATAGCTGATTGGCCAGTCCAGCACATTGGCGCCCTTGATATCGCCGTTCTCGGTGCGCATGCGAAACTCGAAGTCGCGAAAGCGCAGGGCCACGCCGGCCCAGTGCACGGAACTGCCACCCACCGCTTTGACGATCCAGGCCGGCAGGTTCGGGTGGTTGCGCGCCACGTCCCAGCCGCCGGTGGCGATGCGTTTGTCGAGCCAGGAAATCTTGTTGAACATGGCCCACTCATCGTTTTCGATGTCGGACATCTCGTAACGCTTGCCGGCTTCCAGCACCACGGTACGGATTCCTTGCTTGGCCAAGGCGTGAGCCAGGGTCCCGCCGCCGGCGCCCGAGCCAATGATGACGACGACATCGCTGTCGTCCTGGGAGTATTTCGCTGCCATGGGGTTAACCCTCATTGTTGGAATGGATGGAGCCGCGAAGAGAAGGCTGATCAGAGCCAGTCGAGGTCGTTGAAGCCGCGCGCGATATAGCCACCTTTCTCCACCGACGAGCCCTCGTAGCCAAACAGTGGGAACAGCGTCTTGTTGTCGTAGATGCCAAACATCAGCGTACTGCGGGTTTCGCGGAAGAACGGCGTGGTCTCGATCTCGCGAAGCAGGGCGACACGATCGTCCTCACTGACGATCTCTTCGAAAGGCCGGCCATGTGTGGCGCGGGAGCGCCCCTGCAGGGCCTTCAAGCCATCGTTGACCAGGTCCGAGTGTTTACCGAGCAGCTCGACCAGCGACTTGGCATACGGCGCATCGCCGAGCCGGTCATGGGGATAGATATCGCGCCCCATCTGCAGCAGCCCGGCGGGCAACCGGGGCAACACGTCGTCGGCGATGGCGGTGACGGGAATGAGCTGGCTGAAAACGGCGGTAGCGCCGATGATCAGGGCCGATTGCCCCGAAAGACTGAGGAAGCGCCGACGGCTCAGAGGGCCACTCAGGGGTGAAGAGTCATGCATGGCAGAGCTCCAGGCTTTTGCCGGCACGCCTGTAAGGTGGGAACAGGTGTGGCCGACGTTATTGTTATTAGTCCGGGTGCCTTTTCGGCCCCTTCGGTAGTGAAGGGGCAACTTGTGTGCCAATGCCAAAAATAGATCTTAACCTACTGTTTTTAAATGATTTTTTAGCAATCAAAAAACATCTTTCGAGCATGACCTGTAAAGCGAAGGCTTTACACCTGTAAGCATCCGTCCAAGCCTTTTACATAAGTAAAGGCTGGCGATACCTGAACTGAGTGCGAGATCGCAGCGGCGGCATTGCCGGGCACCGCCAACCAATAAGGGGGACCATTTACCGGTCTTCTGGCGGTGGTCCAGCCGCGATCAACGAGGGAAGTGACAGCGCAGGGCTAAACTCGTAATGTGATTGCAACCGTGCCAGCCCGCCCCCCCACGTGCTGATGCCAAACAAGAACAAGATCGTCACGGGCTCCTCATCCCGTGTCCGGGAGGCCGCATGAGCACCCTTTCGACCCCCAGCCTGCACATCGACACTGTGCTGTCCTACGCCAGCGATAACGCCGGACACGAATCCATCATCACCCGGTCCTGGAAGCGTTGTATTCAGGATTACGGTCTGGATCCGGCCAAGCCCGCGCCGCCGCGGTTTGTTCCGCGTCAGGTATTGCGGGAACACCAGGACCACGCGGACGAGCTGATCAACGTGGCCCGTGCAGGCGTCGAGCAGCTGTACCGCCACATCGCCGAGCTGGGGTACGTCATTCTCCTCACCGATAGCCGGGGGATCACCGTGCAGTTCCTCGGCGATCCACTGGATGAGGCGGCGCATCGCAAGACCGGCCTGTACCTCGGCGCCGACTGGAGCGAGAACCACGCAGGAACCTGCGCGGTGGGGACCTGTATCAAGGAGCAACTGCCGCTGACCTGCCACCACCATGATCATTTCAGCGCCCATCACATCGCCCTGACCTGCACCGCAGTGCCCATCTTCAATCCCCACGGGCAGCTGCTGGCCGTGCTGGATATCTCGGCATTGAATTCACCACCGTCCAAGGACTCCCAGCAATTCGCCCTGCAACTGGTCAAGCAGTACGCGCGAATGATCGAGGATGCCTACTTCCTGCGCCGCTACCGTGAAGCTCATATCCTCTGCTTCGACCGTTCCCGCGAGTTCGTCCTGATCAATCGCCAGTACCTGCTGGCGATTGCCGGGGATGGCAGTCTCCTGGCGGCGAATACCGCGGCCCGTGTACTGCTCGCCGAATGTGGCTTGCAGTTGCCGGAGCGGCCTTCGGCACTGGCGCGTCGGATCGGTATCCAGGATCTGTTCGACTGCGAACCTGAAGACATCTTCGGCATCCCCCGCGCCAGCCCCGACCAGGTACGCGCCTTCCGTACCCACCGTCAAAACGCCCTGTTCTTTGCCGCGTTGATGGAGCCCAGCCGAACGCCCGTTGCCCCTCAAGCTCAACGTTCGAGTCAGGAACGCTGCCCACTCGATGAGCTCTCCGACGATGACCCCGCTATGCGCAAGATGCTCGCTCGTGCCAAGCGACTGTGCAACGAGCCGCTGAACGTGCTGCTCAATGGCGAAACCGGTACCGGCAAAGAACGCCTTGCCCGCGCTTTGCACGACAGCAGCAACAGGCGCAAGGCCCCCTTCGTCGCCATCAACTGCGCGGCAATGCCTGAGTCATTGATAGAGAGCGAACTCTTCGGCTACCAACCAGGCACCTTCACCGGTGCACGCAGCAAGGGTATGCGAGGGCTGATCCAGCAGGCCGATGGCGGCACACTGTTCCTCGATGAAATCGGTGACATGCCGCTGCATCTGCAGACGCGGCTGCTGCGCGTGCTTGCCGAGCAGGAAGTGATGCCACTGGGCAGCGAAAAACCGATCAAGGTCAATATCCGCTTCATCGCGGCCAGTCACCGCGACCTGCGGCAGTTGATTGAACGAAACGAGTTTCGCGAAGACCTCTACTACCGCCTCAATGGCGCGGTCCTGCGCCTGCCGGCGCTGCGCGAACGGGCCGACAGGAACTACCTGATAGAACGCATTTTCAGAGAGCTCTGTGAACAGCGCCAACGTCCCGCACGAATCCGGGGCGACGCCATGAGTGCTCTCCTCGGCTACGCCTGGCCAGGCAATATCCGCGAGCTGCGCAATGCGTTGCAGTACGCGCTGGCCACTGCGGAGACGGATGAAATCACTGTGAACGACCTGCCCGAAGAATGCCTGCCGAGCGTCAATCAAAAACAGGCCAGGAGTTCGGTTCCCGTACAGGAACAACAGACATCCCACGCACGCGAAATCGAGGACTGCTTGCGCAGGCAGCGCTGGAATGTCAGCGCCGCGGCACGCGAGCTCGGCATGTCGCGCCCGACCCTATATCGCTGGATGAAGCTTCACAACATCGTTCCTCCCAACGCCCTGGACAGCTAAACCAAAAATTTCAAATGCCCGTAACCGGGCCGAGCCGGGCCGGCCGGGCTTTCAAGTCGAATCAGTGCTCAGGTGTGCGCGGGTCCCAGAGAAGGCGCGTCACTCCTTTCTCGTAGCCCATCCCGTCCGGGAAACTCACCAGCTCCAGCTGCAGCCCCCAGGGCGCCAGGAAGTACACCCAGGTCAGGCCCTTGGCCGGGCCATCGGTGAAGGTCGATGGAGTATCCAGTACCTGCACGCCACGAGACTGCAGGTACTCCACCGCCGCCTCCATGTCGTCCACATAGAACGCCAAGTGGTGCCCGCCGACGTCGCTGTTGCGGGGCAACCGACGATTCTGGTCGGGAGCTGTGTACTCGAAAATTTCCAGGTTGGTGCCATTGCCACATCGGACCATCTGGAAGTCGCGAATAGACGTGCGCGGATGCACGTTGAGGTGCCGCTCCATCCAGTCGTCTTCAAAACGGAATTCGCCAAAGGTGAAGTATGGCTCGCAGCCAAGCACCTCGACGAAGAAGGCAACAGCCTCAGACAGGTTCGGCACCGTGATGCCGATATGCTGCATGCCGCGCATTCCCGGCAGAGCGTCATTCAGGTTGTTCTTGTGGGTCATGAGTGTCTCACTTGTTGTTGTACGAGATTAGCCAGCTTCGTGCTGACTCATCCCCTGCTGCACACCCAATGCCACAAACTAACCCATTGATTTTAATAGTAGTCACTCCCGCCGTTGGCAGCAGCGGTGTAAAGGCCTTTACAGCTGCAAGGCGTTACAACAGCCACCTCCCATCCTCTCTCGCCCCATTCAGCAAAACGCATTGGGCCGGTGACCAAACCGACCCAATGCCATACGAGCTGATCCATTTACCGCGAATCGACTAACCCAACGTGTTAAGGCACACCACCTTGGGTTGGGTCATTTCCTCGTAGGCAAAACGCACCCCTTCCCGGCCCAGGCTACCGTACTTGGAACCGCCAAACGGCATCGCATCGAAGCGGTAGTCGGAAGAGTCGTTGATCATCACTCCCCCAGCTTCGATCCTCCGTGCGGCGCTCATCGCGGTTGCCAGATCATTGGTGAAGATCCCCGCATGCAGGCTGTATTCGGGTTCATTGGCCAACGCGATGGCTTCATCGAAGGTTTCGAACAGCTGCAATACCACCACCGGAGCGAAGACTTCATTGCGCCAGAGTCGACTGGCGTGATCGACGTTTTCCAGCACGGTGGCGGCGTAGCACGATCCTGCACGCCGATGGCCGCAGAGCAACGTGGCGCCCTCTTGCAAGGCCTCGTTGACCACTTGCTCGGCATTCTGCGCAGCTTGCGCAGTAATCATGGGGCCGATATCGGTAGCGGCCAGCAATGGATCGCCGACCACAAGCGCACGGGCCTGGCTGACGAATCGCTCTCGGAACGCTTCATAAATCGACGCCTGTATCAGCAAGCGCTGAGTGCCGACGCAGTTCTGCCCCGCTGCCCAAAAGGCTCCGGACACGCAACTCTCGACAGCGGCCTCAAGGTCGCAGTCGCCCATAACGATTACCGGCGCATTGCCGCCCAGGTCCATGGCCAGTTTCTTCAACCCGGCCGTGCGGGCGATCTGCTCTGCGGTGACGAAACCGCCGGTGAAGGAAATCATCCGCACCTCACGGGCGGCAACCAACGCCTTGCCCAGTTCCGCACCGCCGGTGGCGACTGTGACCACGGATTCAGGCAAGCCTGCAGCGACCAGATAAGACACCAGTTTAATGGCCGACAATGGCGCGAGCTCGGAGGGTTTGAGAATCACCGCGTTACCGCCCGCAATGGCCGGACCGAGTTTGTGCGCCACCAGGTTCAACGGATCGTTGTACGGCGTGATCGCAACGATCAGCCCCAGAGGTTCACGGGAAAACCAGCCCTGACGCGATTCGGAGCCTTCATAAGCGTCGAAAGGCACCACCTCCCCGGCATTGCGCCTGGCCTCCTCGGCCGACAGCTTGAGGGTGTTGACGCAGCGCTTGACCTCCTTTTCCGCCTGTTTGAGGGTCTTCCCGGCCTCGTCGACGATCAGCCTGGCAAACACGCCGGCATCACGTTCGATATTGATTGCGGCTTGCTCAAGAATGCGAGCCCGACGATGACGTGCTAACGCGGCGCACGCTCGTGCGCCGCTGCGTCCTGTCTCCAACAACTGCGGAACTTGCGAGGCACAGACATTCGTTACGCTGCCGATGACGGAACCGTCATAGGCGTTAAAGACTTCAATGGGCGGCTCCACGATATCCAGAACCAGGCGCGATAATTTCACAGGGTTTACTCCTGGTTGCGGGCAGTGGATTGATGGATGCTGATGATGTCCGAGAGCAGCGCAAACGCTGTTTCCGTACGCCCGGCTCCCGGCCCCGAAACCGTCACCGCACCAAGCAGTTCGGAGGTAAACGACACCGCGTTGGTCGCGCCACCGACACTGGCCAGCGGATGGTCGTTGTTCAACAGCCGCGGTTCGACACTGGCACTGATCGAGCCGTCGGCATGGCGCATCGCCGACCCGATCAGCTTCCAGCGAGCGCCGTCCTGCCGGGCTTTTTCGATGTCGCCAAGGTTGAGGGACGAAATGCCGCTGCACGTGACGTCGCTGACCGTCAGCTTCGCGTCCAGCAGTTCATTCGCCAGGATCACCACCTTGAGGCGTACGTCATGACCCTCGACATCCGCCGTCGGGTCGGCTTCGGCGTAACCCAGCTCCTGAGCCTTGCTGACAGCCTCGGCAAAACCCAGGCCGCCTTCCATACTGGTCAGCACGAAGTTGGACGTGCCGTTGAGAATTCCTTCAAAACCGACAATGGAGCTGCCGGCCAGTGCCTGCCTGGCCAGGCGGATAACCGGCGTGCCGCTCATGACCGAACCTTCGTATTCAAAGGCGACATGCTTGCGTCGAGCCAGTGCCTTGAGCTCGGCGCCGTGCAAGGCGATCGGGCCCTTGTTGGTAGTGACGACATGCTGGCCGCCCTCCAGCGCCCAACGGCAGAACGAAGTCGCCGGTTCACCGTCAACTGGGTTGGTAAACGTGGCTTCAACAATAATGTCCGCGCCGGAATCCTTGATCACTGCTTCATTGAGGGCTGTGACCTCGCCACCCGACAGTTGCGCCAATGCACCTTTGACTGCCGGCAATTGGGCGAGCACATTGGCGTCCAGCCCTTCGCGGCCAATCACCGAACCGAGAAACAAGTCAGTCACGCCGACGATTTTCAGGGTGAAACCCAGTTCTGTTTTCCACTGTTCGTTACGTTCGGCAATCAGCTGAGCCAATGCCCGGTTAACACCACCAAAGCCAACCAGCGCCAATTTGTATTCAGTCATTTTGTTATGCCCTTGATCCGGGTGATGGGTTGTTGGGCACTAGGTTAGGGCTGAGTCCAGGGCAGTGACATAGGCCAATTTGCTCTATTTTGTGGGCGTTTTGACCAGTGTCAGGACAAAGCTTCAGAATCGAGCAGGAGGCGGATTTACATCTGCCTCCTACTTGATCCGCACCAATCTTGACCACCGCATCCCCCTTGTGGGAGCGGGCTTGCTCGCGAAGACGGTGTGTCAGGCAACATGAATGTTGAATGTGCCGGCCTCTTCGCGAGCAAGCCCGCTCCCACAGGTTTTGTGGAAAGCTCGCGCCACCGATTTGGCCTTTGAACAGTGCCTGTTTAACGCCTGTCAGTGTTACTCGATGAAAGCTACAACGCCTTGCGTCGTTGCCTACAGGTACGCCAGAATCCGCCGGCTTGTGCGCCTTGGAAGCCATCGGTAACTTGGCCCGCGTCACTGATTTCCAGTGATCGGGTTTAGCAGCCCGTGGTATTTGAAGATCGTACGAGTGTCCGTCAGGCAGGTATTCCATACCTGCATTTGATGGTGGCTGTGCGTAGGGCGCCCTTGGGCGCGCCGGCTTTCTTCTTTTCCCCGGTCTGCTAACCTGCGTACAGCCGCCACCCCCTCGTTTAGCAGCGACGGCGTGGCTGGACTACAACAGGAAAAGAAAATCATGTTCAAAGTCACACCCAATCCCCCGGACACCGATCCAGCCTCCCCATACGAAAGCTCCGACTCAAAAAAACTCAACGAAGCCGCCGAGCGCGCCCTCAACTTTCACTTCCCCACGACCGCCGACATCAAAGCCACCCCGCGAACAATCAGCACGCTGTTTACCGTCGACCCCGAGACCACGACCGAAACACTGGTCGTCTATCTGGTCGAGACCCTGGCCTCGGTCGATGTGATGGTGCATCAACTGGTGGATCATCTGGAGGGTGGTGACCGCAATGCCCTGCTGGGTATTTCCAATAACGTGATGCTCGCCGAAATCACCGCGAACCGCGTGCTCGATCAAATCGAACCGGTCGCATAAACCCGCAATACCACATACCCCTGTGGGAGCGAGCCTGCTCGCGATAGCGGTGGGGACATGGTTGCTTTTGCCCTGGCAACATTGGGATGAAACGGGTGAGAGTGCCATGCCTGGCGTACGCATAAAAGCCAACACAGGTTGGCTTTTGGCGGTACGAAAAATGGGCTATACGACAGACGACAGCACGAAGGAGGTCACGGTGTTTTCCACCCCGGGCAACGCGGCAATTTCAGTCCAGACCTTGTGCACCCGCTGCGGGCTCGCAGCGCCCACCCGCAGCATCAGGTCGAACTCGCCGCTCATGACATCGCACTGGATGACTTCCGGAATTGCGCGCAGCGCTTGCAACACCTCCGCCCCCCGCATCCGGTCGTAGCGGTAAACGAAAATCACCGCATTGATGTTCGATGTCGCTTGTCGCCCCTCCCCCGTGCGTACCGTATATCCCTGTATTACACCGTCGCGTTCAAGTCTTTCTATACGCTGGCGCACCGCATTGCGTGACAGATTGACCTTGGCTGCCAGCTCGGCATGTGCAGCCCTGGCATTGAGCTGTAGTTGCGCGATGATGTGTTCATCGAGAGGGTCCAGAATTCGCTTCACTTGGCCTCCTGTTGTCGCGCCTTCACAGCGCGCCGAGCAGTTCATGGATGGTGTCGAGATCGTCCGGTTGAATCCGGTAAACCTGCGCCTGTCCTTGCGTCGCGACCTCAGGTTTCAGCTCCGCCACACTGATGCCCAACTCGCCAAGCAGTGCCGCCGACTTGACCGGTGAGATTTCCCCCAGGGTCACCATGGGCGCCACCAGGCTTCGCCGATACAACCTGGCGGCCAGCACGCCAGTGGCCGTGTGCGGGTCGATGACGTATCCCGTGTCGCGATACAGCGAGGTGATTTCCGCCAGCGTCTGCTCATCACTGACCGCGTAGGAGTCGATGATCATCCGCGCCTGCAACCAGAACTCGTTGGCGATGACCATCTCGCCGCTGGACTCGAACCCCTCCATCAGGGCACACACCGCCTGGTCGTCTTGCCCGTAGAGCTCCCAAAGGAACCGTTCCAGATTGGAAAAGATCGACAGGTCCATGGCAGGCGAAAGCGTCTTGTTGGCTCGTGACCTGCTGTAGTGGTTCTTCTGAAACAACTGATGCAACGCGTCGTTCTGGTTGGTCGCAACAATCATCTGGGTGATCGGCAGGCCCATTTTTTGCGCGATGTAGCCGGCATACACCTCGGCAAAACTCGCCGCCGGCACACTGAAACCAATCGGTCGCTGGCCGCCTCCCAGTTGCAACACGGCGTGGAAGTAAAACACCAGTTGCGCCAACACACTGACCCAGTTACTGGAGTTGAAACTGATCACCTCGTACTGCGCATACGGCCATTGTCGGAACAGCCGGGTGACGATGGTCTGGCACTCGTCGAAGCTGCCGTTGACCGCGAACTGATGAACCCCTGGGTGCGCTGCTGCTTGCAGATGCTGGAGTTGGTCCCGGGGTACGCCCGTCTCCGGGTAAAACACCACCACGGGGGTGTCCTCGCAGTGCTTGAACGCCTCGATGGCCGCCAGCCCGGTATCGCCGTTGGTGGCACCGATCATCACCCCGCGACGCCCGCGCTTGCGCAGAAAATACGGCACCAGCCGCGCCTGCAATTGAGCGGCAAAATCCTTCGAGGAGCGAGTCGGCCCGTGGAACAATTCCAGCACCCACTCGTTACGATCGACCTGATGCAAAGGTGCCAGGGAGCGATGCCTGAATTGGCTGCCCGCCTCTTTGAGCAGGCGCTTGAGGTCTGTCTCGGGGATCGCTTCCCCCACGAACGGACTGATCACCCTGTAGGCCAGTTCGTCATAGGGCAAGGTCGACCAGTTGGCAATGTCCTGCGCTTCAAACAGCGGCAGTTCGAGCGGTACGAACAGTCCACCGTCCTCGGCAATGCCAGACAATACGACCTGTTCGAAGTCGACCTGTACGGCCGAATTTCGGGTACTCACATAACGCATGGTTGGCTCCGGCCATTCATTTGAAACGATGTGCCTGCTCGACCAGCCAGGTGGAAAACATCACCGCGTCGGGGTGCTGCTCGGCCCCGGAACCGCGCACAAGGTAAAAAGACTCGCTGGCTTCGATACGCTGGGTAAAGGGTTCGACCAATCGTCCATCCTGAAGCATCTCCTCCACCATCGAGGACCGCGCCAGGGCGATCCCCTGCCCTAACTCGGCCATGCGCAAAGTCGAGATCAATGTGTCGAACTGCATGCCGGTCGAGGAGTCGACGGTGTCCGCACCGACCATGTTCAACCAGTAACCCCAACCCTCTTCGTAACCCAGAACATGCAACAGCGGATGGTGCGACACGTCCGCGGGGACCGTCAGCGGCGACCTCGCCATCAGGTCCGGCGAACACACCGGGAACAGCGTGTCCCAGGTCAGGCGCTGCGACACCAGGCCGGGCCATTGACCGTGGCCCCAGCGAATCTCCATGTCATCCTCCCCGTCCAGTTCCTTGACCCAGATATTGCTGATGTAGCGGATATCGACATGCGGATGCGCCTGGCTAAACCCCGCCAGCTTGGGCGCCAGCCAATGCACGAAGAACGCCAGGCTGCCACGTACCTTGATCGGCCGACGTTTATGCTGGCCAAAAATCTCGTTGGTCCCCACTGCCAGTCGTGTGATCGCATCCTGCACCACCGGCAGATAAGCCTGGCCTTCCTCGGTCAGCCCCAGGCCTCGGGGCAAGCGCTTGAACAGTGCCACCCCAAGATGGCTTTCCAGTTGGCGGATCTGCTGACTGACTGCGCCCTGGGTCAAAAACAGTTCTTCGGCGGCATGGGTGAAGTTCAAACAGCGGGCAGACACCTCGAATGCCCGCAACCAGTTCAATGGGGGTAGCGTCTTTTGCTTCATGGCTTGAACCTCTTGGACGCCCCCTCCACCGAGCACGCTTGCCCATCCCGTCGACGCTGACTAGAACGCGTCCGACGGTTGTGCCAAGGGGGCAACCGACAAGCGTCGCTCGCGGCTTTTGCGGGTAATGTAATACACGAAATAGCACCAGGCGATGAAGGGCAAACCGAAGTACAACGCCACTCGCTGCTCCGGATCGAACGCAATCCCGACGCACGCCAGACTGCAGCAGACCAGCGCTCCCAGCGGCACCCATGGATAACCCCGGACACGGAATTTCAAGTCGCGGATGTCACCGCCGTTGGCCACATAGTGACGGCGGAAAGCAATCTGGCTCGCAGCGATGCTCATCCAGACCACTACCACCGCCAATCCGGAGATCGACACCAGCGCCAGATAGATGGTGTCGGCAGCAAACACGCTGCTGAGCAACGAGGCAGCCCCACCCGCCATGCTGACGATAATGGCGTTGAGCGGCGTCCCCATGCGAGTCAGGGCCGAGAACCGCTTGGGCAGGTGACCCTGGTCACTCAGCGTCCAGAGCATCCGTGACGCGGCATACAAACCGGAGTTGGCGGCCGACAGCAAGGCACTGATGATCACGAAGTTCATGATGTCAGCCGAATATGGAATCCCGATGTAAGTGAACACCGTGACGAATGGACTCTCTACCAGGCCGGCCTGCTCACGGGGTAACAGCGTCGCCAGGACGAAAATGGTACCTACGAAGAAGATCGCCAGGCGCAGCACGGTCGTGCGAATGGCACGCGGCACGTTGCGCTGCGGGTCCTTGGTTTCCCCAGCGGCAATACCGATCAACTCAGTGCCGGAGAACGCAAAAGACACCGCCAATAACGTCATGGCTATCGGCATGACGCCGGTAGGAAAAAGTCCTTCGCGAGTGAAGTTGCTCAACCCGATGCTGTGGCTCTGCTCAATGTGCAGCAAACCGAGAATCGCGCCACCGCCAATCATCAAAAACACAATGACGGTCACCACTTTAACCAGAGACAACCAGAACTCGGTCTCAGCGAACAGGCGCACCGAAATCACATTGGTCAGGAACACCAGACCTGCAAACAACGCACTCCAGATCCATACCGGTGTATCCGGGAACCAGCGCACCATCAAGATACCGGCGGCGGTGAATTCAGAACCGATGGCCACCGTCCAGGTCAGCCAATACAACCAAGCCACGGTATAGCCGGTACCAGGCCCCAGAAAGCGGGTGGCATATGTACTGAATGAACCGGTTTCCGGCATCTGTACCGCCAGTTCGCCCAGGCACATCATCACCATGTAAACCATGAGCGCGCCGATGATGTAAGCGATCACCGCGCCCAAGGGACCGGCCTGGTTAACCGTGTACCCGGACGTGAGAAACAGTCCGGTACCGATGACGCCGCCTAATGCCAACATGACAATATGCCGTGTCTGCATTTCCTTTTTAAAACCGGAACGCGAATGAAGTTGTTCTTCTTTTATGGACATGATTGTTCTCATGAAAGTTATTAGGGCGCGAATTAACGTCTGCGATGACTGACTGGGCAGAGAAAAAACAGATCGCCACTAAGTTTTATTATTATTCCACTTCATGAACGCCCCACTCACATCCTTGCAGTGAGGTTTAACGCTAACGCTTCAGTTTGCAACTTCGGCGCAATTTTCATTGATTGAAAGCTGCGTGTTTGATGGTGCGGGATCGTTGCCCGCCCCCCTGACAATTGCGAACGCCTGTTTCAGGTCGTCGAGCAGATCGTCGGTGTCTTCGATGCCGACAGAGATCCGCACCAGCCCCTCTGAAATACCCAGGGCCAGGCGTTCCTCCAGCGTGTTCTCGACATGGCTGGTGGTGCGGGCCGGACCGTAGATGGTTTCCACCGCACCGAGATTGCCCGCGCAGTGGGCGAATCGCAGTCGTGGCAAGAGCACCTTGACCGTGTCCATGCCGCCCGCCACGACAAAGCTGACGATGGCACCGAAGCCGGACATTTGCGCGCACGCCACCGCATGATTCGGATGGCCGGGCAAACCGGGATAATTGACCGACTCCACCAAGGGTTCAACGCAGAGGTACTCGGCCAGTGCGCGGGCACTGCGTTGCTGCTGACGCATGCGCAGCACCAACGTTTTCATGCCGCGAATGATCAGGTAGGCGGAGAACGGGTCGAGCGTCGCACCGTTGATTTCCCGGTAATGACGCACCTTGGCCATCAGCGATTCGCTACCGCACACCAGGCCGCCAAGCACGTCGCCGTGGCCACTGAGAAACTTGGTGGCACTGTGAATGACCACGTCCACACCCAGCGCCAGCGGGTTCTGATTCAACGGCGTGGCGAAGGTGTTATCCGCCACCACAATGGCACCGACACGCTTGGCTGCAGCCACCAGACGCTCAATATCGAGTATTTTCAGCGTCGGGTTGGTCGGTGTTTCCAGATACACCAATTGGCAGCCTTTGGCGATTTCGCGTTCGATTTCTTCGTGATCGAACGTCTCGCACAACGTCACGTTCACACCGGTACGCGGCAGGAACTCTTCAAAAATCTTGTTGGTGCCGCCATAGCTGTCCTTGGTCGACACCACCCGATCGCCATGGGCCAGGAAGGTGTAAAGCACACTGCTGATCGCCGCCATCCCGCTGCTGAAGGCCACGGCAGATTCGGCCAACTCCAACTCGCGAATCTTTGCCTCAAGGGTCTCGACTGTCGGGTTGCTCATGCGGCTGTAGATAAAGCCGGGCGCCTTGCCCAACGCTACGTCGTACCAGACGTCGATATCGTCATAACCATAAGCGGCACTGACCACGATGGGGGTTTGAGTGGCGTTGTAGGGATGCCTGACTTGCTCTCCACCCCACACTGCTCGGGTTCCCGCACCCGCATTAACAAACCCTGAGTTGCCTGGTTTTTTATTCATAAAGACTACTCGCACTGAGGGTGGCGAATGTTGAGTCACTCACCGGATCTGGCGGCCAATATATTGAAAAGCAGCGCCGCCGAGAAACGATGTTATCGGTGCCAAAGGGCTGCTTTTTTTAATGGCTGTGATTGCGTAGAGCCAGGTTAAAACAATCATCCGAAGGCGAGCCGATCCATCACTACACGGGGTGTTCGACGTTTTCTGAATACACCGTATTACCAGCAATCTCGTTGGCGAAAATCCCCAAGGAAGCGCCGCTGGAGAAGGTGTGTTTGCTCGGTTGCGGCGTCACCACCGGCATCGGTGCGGTACTGAATACCGCCAAGGTCGAGGCAGGCGCCACAGTACGCCTGCGGCTCCTGGCCGCGCAAATCCCTGACGGACATCCGCAAGGCCCGCAACCAGGGTCGAGCGCTTATTGATGAGCAGATCAAGCCCAACGAGCAAACGAAAACCGCCAAGGCACAGGCATACGCCGCTGCTAACGTAGAGGCCGGACAAGTAAAGACGTCAAAGAATACGTCCTAGTGTTCATTGTGCATCAACCGTCTTGTTTCATTCAGTCGCAGCCATTTTTGGTACTGCAGAGGGCTCATTGCGGCGAGTTGGCGGAAGTGGTGGTGAAAGGTCGGAGTGCTCATCTGCACACAGGCCGCAAGTTCATCGACGCGAAGCGCCGAAGCATGTCTTGCGGTTTCGGTGGAGGATACGCTCTGAAATTGGACGTAACCGTCAGCGTGCGCTGTCGATGATTTGGCCACCGTCCAATCCTTTGAAGCAGCCACTGAAAAGGCGGCCTGCGAAAATCGCGAGGGCGCAATCAGGGGATCACCAGAGTGCGATGTCGTAGGTAAAGTAGATTCGGTTGCTATCTCGGCCACGGGAATAATCAGAGCGGTAAACGTAGTTACGCAACCGCACACCCAGCCCCTTGAAGGAGCCTTGTTGCACGACGTAAGCCAGTTCGGCATCACGCTCCCACTCCTTGACTGAGGTGTCGGACTTACCGTCGTTGCCGCTCAGATACCGGGCGGAAAACGTCAGGCCCGGTACGCCGACGGCAGCAAAGTTATAGCCGTAATTAAGCATCCAGGTTTTTTCATCCTCCTCGACAAATTTGCCTATCCCGGCGTTGCTGAACGAATAAACCGTTGCGCCACTGATAAAAGGTAATCCGGCATCACCACTGAGGGTCTGGTATCCGCCACCGAAGGTATGGCCGGAAATGGCGTAGGACAATTGACCGCTCAGCATGTTGTTGTCGATCTTGCCACCGTAGGCTGAGCCGTTATCGACACTGTTGAAGTAGCGCAAGTCACTGGTCAGCACACCGCCGCCCAAGGGTAGATCGTGCTGGATACCTGCGAAATTCTGTCGGTAAAAGTTTTCCAGTTCGCCGTAGAAATAACTCAAACGAACGCTCTTTCCCAGCTTGTACTCGGCGCCTGCATAGCTGAAGTCGCCTGATTTATCTCCGCCGTAACCGTCGGGCACAATCGGCATGCTGTCGCTGGAATCACGCAGTTTGAATCGATCCAGGTAACCCCCGGTAAGGGTGAGGTTTTCAATGTCGACGCTACTGATCTGAGTGCCTTGGTACGTTTGCGGCAACAGACGCGCGTCGTTATAGATCAGCACCGGAGTCTTGGGTAGCAAGGTGCCGTATTTGACCGTGGTCTTGGCCAGTTGGGCTTTGGCAGTCATACCCAGACTTGCGAATTCGTCAGCCGCACGACCGTCATCATGCACCGGCAACAAGCCCGTGCCGCTGCGGCCACGGCCGGAGTCGAGCTTGACCCCGAGCAGGCCAAGGGCATCAACACCAAACCCGATAGTGCCAGGTGTAAATCCCGACTGGTAATCCAACAGAAATCCCTGGGCCCACTCGGTTCGTTCGCTCTTCGCCGTCCTTGCTGATTTGGCACTCATGCCATGCTCGTCGCGGAAATTCTCATTGAAATAGACGTTGCGCAATTGCAGCTTGAGCTTGCTGTCGTCGATAAAGCCTTCTGCACTGGCACTGGCCAGCGGCAACAAGCCAAGAAGTGAAAACAGCGCCCGTTGGGTATGCAAAGTGGTCATTGGCAAACTACTCATTGTTGTTATTTGGAGTGCAGAACAGCGCACGCCTCGCAAGCGGGGCGCGTCAGGAGAAAACAGATGCTTGGTGTGAATCAGGAGAAGAGACTGATCGCCCCGGTCAGCAGGGCTAGCGCGGTGACTACTAATGAAGTGAGTACCGCCCATTTGACGGTGGCTTTCTGGAAATCGCCGATATCACGATCGACCATACCCACCAGCAACAGGGTCGAGGCTACCAACGGACTCATCAGGTGTACTGGCTGACCGAGAATCGACGCGCGGGCGATTTCCACCGGGTCAATGCCATAGGCTGCGGCCGCGTTGGCCAGGATCGGTACCACACCAAAGTAGTAAGCATCGTTGGACAGAACAAAGGTCAACGGCATGCTGGTGATCGCCACCACCAGTGGGAACAGGTGTCCCCAGGATGGCGGAATCCAGTCCACTAGCGTTTGCGCCAGGGAGTCGACCATCTTGGTGCCCGAGAAGATCCCGGCAAAAATACCGGCGGCAAACACCAGCAGCACCACCGTCATTGCATTGCCGGAATGGGCGAGAATGCGCTCTTTCTGAATATCCAGTTGCGGGTAGTTGATCATCAGTGCCAGGACAAAGCCGATCAGGAACAGGATCGCCGAGTGCATGATGCCCATTACCAGCGCGACCATGACCGCGATCACCAGCAACAGGTTCACGTATGCAAGTTTAGGCCGTTTGTGCGGGGTATCACCCAGGATCGCGTCGATGTAGCAATTACCGCCACCGCTCTGTAGCTGCACATTACCGATGCGCTTACGCTCGGCACGGCCCAGGAGGAAAGCGGTGAACACCACCCACATCGCGCCGCCGATCATGGTCGGCAGCAAGGGCACGAAGTACTCGCCGGCATCCAGGCCCAGTGCCGCGATCGCCCTTGTAGCGGGCCCGCCCCATGGGGTCATGCCGCTCATGATGCTCAAGGACAACATGGCGATGGTCGCCAGAATCATCGGGTTCATGCCGATACGCTTGTACAACGGCAGCATTGCCGCGCAGGTGATCATGTAGGTGGTTGTGCCGTCGCCGTCGAGGGCGACCAGCAGTGACAGCAGCGCGGTGCCGATAGCGATTTTCATCGGATCGCCGTTTACACGCTTGAGGATTTTACGAATCAACGGGTCGAACAACCCGGCATCAATCATCAGGCCGAAGAACAGGATGGCGAACAGCAGAAGCGCAGCCGAAGGCGCAACCATCTTCAGGCCGTCGAGCATCATCTTGCCCGTAGTACCGCCAAAACCGCCAATCACCGCAAACACAATCGGCACCAACGTCAGGGCGACAATCGGCGATAGGCGTTTCGACATTATCAGATAGGTAAAAACCACCACCATGGCCAAACCAAGAAATGCGAGCATAGGTCAGTTCTCTTGTTCTTATCAGTAGCGTGGCCGATGCGCAGGCGCACGACCTCGAGCCCGCCAGACGGCACGATCAGCCGTGCCTGGCGGGGAGTTGAATGAAATGTTTGTTGGGTGTTTCAGGCGTGTCCGGTCAGACGTGTTCCGTGACCTTGCGACCATCCCAGTTTTCACTCTGGGTTTGTGCCAGGGCGGGCGACGGTTCGCCGTCAAGAGTCCGCATCAGTGTCTCGCGATCACAAGCGTTCTCCGAGATGGACATCACCACGGTAGCCACGGCGTTGCTTGCCAGACTGGTCAAGGCCCGGGCTTCCGACATGAAGCGGTCGATACCGATCAGCAGTGCAAGGCCGGCCAAGGGAATGTCATGGATCACAGTCAGTGTCGACGCCAGCGCGACAAACCCGGCTCCGGTCACACCTGCTGCACCCTTCGAGGACAACAGCATGATGGCCAGCATGGTCACGGTCTGTGTCAGGCTTAGATCGATGTTGCAAGCTTGAGCAATGAATACCGCTGCCAGCGATAGGTAGATTGCCGTACCGTCGAGGTTAAACGAGTACCCCGTTGGCAGCACCAACCCCACCACGCCTTTTTTGCAACCCAGGGCTTGCAGCTTTTCCAACATCCGCGGCATCACCGGCTCGGTTGAGGAAGTCCCGAGCACCACCAGGAACTCTTCGCGGAAGTAGCGCAGCAACTTCCAGAGACTGAAGCCATTTGCCCGGCAAATGCTGCCCAGCACCACAAAGACGAAGAAGGCACAGGCTACGTACAAGGTCATGATCAGCTTGGCCAGCGAGCCCAACGATGTAATACCGTACTGGCCTACGGTGAATGCCAACGCGCCAAAAGCACCGATCGGAGCGAAGCGCATCAGATAGGAGAAAATCTTGAACACCATGTGCGAGGCGGATTCCAGTACATCCAGTACCGGCTTGCCACGCTCGCCGATGGCCGACAGTGCGAAACCGCAAAGCACCGCGATGAACAACACCGGCAGCACTTCACCCTTATTGAAAGCGCCGATGAAAGTGTCCGGGATGATGTGCATGAAAAACTCGACCACTCCCAGCTTCGCGGCGGAATCGGTGTATTGCGACAGTCCCTTGGTGCTCAACTGGGCGGGGTCAATGTTCATGCCCACACCGGGTTTGAACAGGTAGACCGACACCAGGCCTATGATCAAACTGATCACGGTCAGTGCCAGGAACAGCAGCATGGTCTTGCTCAACAGACGCCCGAGGGAGCGTTTGTCGCTCATGCCGGCAATACCGGTGACGATGGTGCAGAACACCACCGGAGCGATCATCATCTTGATCAACTTGATGAAGGCATCACCAAGCGGCTTCAAGGCGATGGCCTGTTGCGACCAAAAATGTCCGACCAGCACACCCAACAGCACGGCGAGGAGAATCTGGAAGTAGAGCGATTTTACAACTTTCATGGCATCACCCATTTTTAGAATTGTGCTGATGCAAGAACGGCAATGACCAGGGGAAATTATCCGGCAAGTCGTTGGGAAGCCGTGGCGTAGACAAAACCGGAGAACAGCCTGCGCGATGTACGCACCACTGAGGCACGAATTGTCTCACCCTGATCGCCCGTGTAGGACAATACGACATCTATCCCGCCACTTGGATGTTCAATGCGTACTTGCTTCAAGCGCGGCTCGCTAACCCCGCCGAGCAATTGCGCGACCACACTGCCTTCAGTGACACAAGCGGTGGCAAGGCCGATGGAACCGGTGATCGCCAAGGCCCGGTGGCAGTTGTGTGGCATGAAGTAGCGCACCTGAATTGTGCCGCCAGCCTTGGCCGGTGACACCAGTACAGGCTTGGGAATCACTTTGTCGCTGACGTCACCCAGGCCCATTGCCAAGCCGGCTTGCAGTCGCAAGGACTCGAGGCGACGCAGGAACTCTTTGTCGGCATCCAGTTCAGCAGGACTTTCATCGCCGCGCTTACCCAGTTGGCCAGCTTCGATGATCATCATCGGCATCGCCATGTCGATGCAGGTCACTGGAATACCGTCGATCAAATCCTGCGTTTGCCCAGTCGGGAAAAGCTTGCCGGTCTTGCTGCCCGCAGCATCCAGGAAGGTGAGTTGCACAGGAGCGGCGGTACCCGGCACACCATCGATGGCGGTGTCACCTTCATAGCTGACCTTCCCACCGGGCGTCTGTACCTCGGCGTTCACAAAAGTGCCCGTGTTGAGGTTGCGAATACGCACACGTGTCAGGTCTTTGGAAGCTTTTACCAGCCCCTGCTCGATGGCGAACGGGCCAACGGCGCAAAGCATGTTGCCGCAATTAGGCGCGGTGTCGACTCGACGCTGGGAGACCATGACTTGAACGAACAGATAGTCGACATCCGCCTCAGGATGCAGCGACGGGCTGACGATCGCCACCTTGCTGGTTTGTGGGCTGCCACCACCGATGCCGTCAATTTCCAGTTCATGCCCAGAGCCCATGAGGTTGAGCAGCAGTTCATCACGGTCTTCGATCGCAACAGGTAGATCCCAGGCGAGGAACACTGGGCCCTTGGAAGTACCACCGCGCATTAGCACACAGGGAATTCGTTGCATGAACACTAACTCTTGTTGATCAATCGGGGTAATTGATGTCTTGTGAGCAAGAGTCGCAGGCTTTAAAAATTGTTTCCAATGCAAATATCAGCCTGATTATTGCGTTTTACGAATGATGAATTTAGGCTGACTGGGCTTAACAACTCTCGGCTAGTGAGATAAAAAAGTGAATTATGAGCTCAATGACATCCGATCTTTCGTGAAAATCGCCGAACTTGGAAGCTTCCACGAAGCTGCCGATGCATTGCATCTCTCTCAACCCGCGCTGAGTCGGAGAATGAAAAAGCTTGAAGAGGGATTGGGAACAGCGCTTCTTGATCGCACGACAAGAAGGGTAAGCCTCACCAGCGTTGGGCGAGACTTCCTGCCCAAGGCACGACGCTTATTGGATGACTTCGACGACTCGATACTTAACATCCGAGAGTTGGCGGAGCGGCAGAGCGGCCGTGTAACCCTTGCCTGCATCCCAACCGCAGCCTTCTACTTCCTCCCTTCGGTAATCCGCCTCTACAACGAGCGCTATCCACAAATCCGCATTCGCTTGCTTGATCTCAGTGCGAACGAAGGGCTGGAGGCTGTTCTGCGTGGCGAAGCCGACTTTGGCATCAACATGATGAGCGGACAGCACCCAGACATAGAGTTCGTGCCATTGGTCAACGAGCCTTTTGTTTTAGCTTGTCGACGCGATCATGAGCTGGCCGAGCGTAGCTCGGTAACCTGGTCTGAACTTAGCAATTACCGCCTTATCGGGGTCGGTCGCCTAAGCGGCAACCGCATGTTGCTTGACCACGCTTTGTCAGGCTTGAGCTGGCGTCCACAATGGTTCTATGAGGTGCAACACCTGTCTACATCGCTGGGCCTGGTAGAAGCTGGCTTAGGAGTCTCGGCAATGCCGAGCCTCGCAATGCCTGCTGTGGATCATCCAACATTGGTAAGCGTCCCTTTGATAGAGCCCATAGTTAACCGATCGTTGGGACTGGTTTACCGTCGAGGAGCTTCACTCTCTCCGGCAGCGGAAAAATTCGTCTCAATACTGCTCGAACAATGGGAAAAATGACCTCACGTTCTTAAGTCAGCATCTCTAGTATTGAGTCCTCATAGTGCGCAAACATCGCCGAGCACGTTCTTCAGCTTGATTTCGGCTTCATGGCCGGCAGAAATCGGCCAATAGCAGTCTTCGCAGATAAACGACATCGGACACATCTGCGTTCCCAAAGCGCCGGCAAGCTGCAACCCTTGAGCGCGGACAGTCGCCTTGCTAATCCAGAAAAAGAGGGCCCACTCCCCCTGTTGGCTTCACTTCATTTTTTATTTCTGACCAAGTACTCGAAACGAAAACACCAGAAGAATGCCCTCTAACCAATCTTCGTCGATGTATGGAAGCGGCTATTAGGATGGAGCATGGTCTCTATGGACCATTTGAAAAAAAGCGCATCCGTGCTAAAACCAATGTATTCAATATTATGTATTTTTGGATTCAATTAATGCGCACGACTCGTGTATTCGATGATTCGGTCCAAGGACTGGCGGCGCAGAACGGCCGCGAGGTGCCAGGCGCTGGCTCATGGGCGCTACGCTCTTTTGCTCGTCATGTGTCAGATGTTCGCCAGCGTGGCCAATGCGCCGGTTTCAGGAATGATAGCGAGCTAATATGCCCTCCAAAAAATCATCTTTAAGAATGGGCGGGCCTGGAGAAATTAGTACAAGCCCATTCCGTAGGTTCCCGGAAGTAGTTGACGCGATAGGGGGTTCCTCGAGAGGCGTTTTCAAAGACGCTGGTATCAGCCTTGAGCAATTTGCATATGAAGACAACCATCTCGCCTACATGGACGTTGCTCGTCTGTTCAACACGGCATTCGAACACACTCAGTGCCCCCATATTGGCCTGTTGATCGGTGAGCGCTTTTCGCTGGATAATTTGGGTCCGGTGGGTCAGCTTATGCGTCTTGCGACTACACCAGGCGATGCATTGAACGACCTGGTCGGGCATGCCAATCTCTATGATCGTGGCGCGACCCCACTCCTTCTTCCCTTGGCGGGCCAACACAGTTTGTTGGGATATGTCATTTATCGCCACGACCTGCCCAATCAATCATTACTTGTCGACACTGCCGTCATGGTCGGCCTGCAAATGTTGCGGACATTGTTAGGCGCTAACTGGACACCCGTTCGTGTGCAGTTTTCATATCGCAAGCCATCAGACATTACCCCGTACGTCAGAAAATTTCGCTGCAACATTCAGTTCAACGCAAGCATCTCCGGACTTGTAATAAACAATCAGCAACTCCGGCAAATTCAATGTACGGCGAACCCACGCTTACACCATCAGCTTAAACTGGCTATTTCAACCGCCACGTCACCTTTGACGATTTCAGAACAAATCAAGAGCCAGGCATACGCTCTATTATTGAAAGGCCAGGCAAACTCCAGGCACATCGCCAGTCAATTCTCATTGAATGAAAGAACGCTGCGACGCCGGCTGGATGCGGAAGGTTCTCACCTCAAAGAACTGATCACCGACTCCAGAAGCAACTTCGCGCGGCAGCTCTTGAAAAATACGGATTTGCCGATATCCACAATCTCTCAGACCCTTCAATACCAGGATCCAAACGCCTTCTCCCGTGCATTCAAAACGTGGACAAATACGTCACCGCAGCATTGGAGAAATGGGCTGGGGTAGCCTCCATTGAGGGTTGATTCAACAATTTCCATACACCCGTGATACCGCGCGTCGGTGTCCGAAAATGCAAGATGCCTTTCTGATGATTGCCGTAAAGTGAACGCGACAACAGGCTGGCTGCAAAGCTGATCTTCGGTTTTTTGTGCTGTTCATGAGGCTGGCGATTAGTTGCACCTGCGGTTGGAGTTCCGTGCAGACACTCAAGAAAGCCGCACGAGTAAAAGACGGCGCCCCGGCCTTGGGGCGATCCAAGCGATATCGATTGAGTGATCTGAAGAGAGGGATCTCATGCCATTAAATAAAAGTGTGTTGTCGATTACTGTTCTTGGTGCACTGACACTCCTTACCAGTGGTCGCAGTGTTGCCGGTGGCCTGATGTTGTACGAAATCGCCACCGACAACGTCGGACTGGCCAATGCCGGTGCAGCGGCCCGGGCACAGGGCCCTTCGACCATCGCCAGCAACCCCGCAGGCTTGAGTTACCTCAGCGGAACACAGATCTCCGCTGGCGCTCAGGTTCTTTTTGGTGACTTATCGTTTGATAAAGACAGTGAAACCAATACACCGGGCACTGGCAGTGGTAACGCGCTCGATCCCATACCGGGCGGCAGTTTCTTCATCAGCCATCAACTGGATGATCGGTGGTCCATCGGCTTCGGCTCCTATGGCGATTTCGGCCTCGCTGAAAACTACGACAACGACTGGTCCGGCCGTTATTTCGTGCAGAACGCGAGCATTGCGGGACTGTCACTGGTGCCCAGTGTCGCCTATCGCTTCAACGATCAATGGTCCGTCGGCGTCGGACTGAAAGCCATGTACGGGACGCTGAAGAGCGAAGCTGCGATTGATCAGGCGCCGCTCGGACTGACACAACGGGGTGACGGCCAATACAAATACCGGGACAGCACCTGGGGTTACGGCGCCAACGCAGGCGTGATTTATGCCCCAAAGCCCGGTACCCGGATTGGCCTGGCTTACACCAGTCAGGTTGACCTCGACTTCGAGGATCGCCTGGATGTGAAGAGCAGTGCTCCGTTGGTGAGTCGCCTCAACAGCCTCAACACCAAAATCGACCTGAAAGTACCGCAAACGGCGACCCTCAGCCTGTACCAGCAACTGGATACGCAATGGGCTGTCCTGGCCTCGGTCAATTGGCAGGACTGGTCGAAATTCGGTGACATCGGCATTGACGTAGACACGTCCAGAACCGGTTCACGGGCCACCTCAATCGATGCGCATTACAAAGACACGTATCAATTGGCGCTTGGCGCTCAATACCAGATGAACCAGGACTGGGTCTGGGATTTCGGTGTCGCCTATGACACGTCCGCCGTGTCCGACGGTAATCGTACGCTCACCGTGCCCATGGGCGCCGCCTGGCGCTTCGCCACTGGCTTTACTTATTCGCTGAATAAAGAGACAGACGTGAATTTCAGTTGGGTCACGGTGTGGATGGGGGACATGCCAGTCAATCAGCAAAAATCTCTGTCTGGCAATCGTGTATCAGGGGAGTTCGACAACGCCTGGATTCAAGCCCTGACCGCCAACATGACTTGGCGCTACTGAGAAAAATCCAAGAGCGTTTCCGGTGTCATGCCTAGTATCTAACCGTGGGCATGAACGCTCACGACGCCGGTTTGTACAAAACTAACGAGGTGAAAATGAACAGGAAGTCTCACAGTGGCTGGACATTGGCTGCGGCGGTCGTCGTAGGTTCAACGCTTTTCACCGGGTGCACGAGCAAGCTCGATCCGATCACACAGGCCGACAAGGCGGATGTGGCCAAGGGCGTTCCCGCGCCGAGCCTGGAGCAAACCAAGGCGATCGCCGAGGAAGGCTTTATCTACGGCTTGCCGCTGGTCATGAACTACGCCGTGATGAACGAATTCGCAGTGGACTCCAAGTCCAGCCAGTTCAAGGCGCCCTTCAACCAACTGCACAACGAGCATCGGGTCGCGACGCCCGCTGATACGGCCGTCATTACGCCAAACAGCGACACGCCCTACTCGATACTCTGGGCCGACCTGCGCGCAGAGCCACTCGTGATCACCGTGCCTGCCATCTCCAAAAAACGCTACTACTCGGTTCAGTTGATCGACGGCAACACCTATAACTACGGCTATATCGGGAACCGGGCCACGGCCAGCGCACCCGGGAGCTATCTGATTGCAGGCCCCGACTGGAAGGGTGCGCCCCCCCCTGGCATCGACAAGGTGTTCAGTTCTACGACCCCTTTCGCACTGACGTTGATCCGCACCCAGTTGTTCAATCCGGCCGACATGCCGAATGTCGAGAAGGTGCAGGCGGGTTACAAGGTCCAGCCGCTGTCCGCCTTCCTCCATCAACCCGCGCCGCCCGCTGCGCCGAAGATTGACTTCGTGCCGGCCACGACGGGGGGCATCAAGGCCAACTTCTTCGAGTACCTGTCAGCCGCGTTGGAGTATGTGCCGCCATCATCGGAGGACAAGGAGATCCGGTCCAAGCTGGCCAGCATCGGCGTAGGCCCCGGCCGGAGCTTCGAATTCAAAGACCTCTCGCTCGAGCACAAGGCCGCGGTCCTGCTCGGGATGAAGGCCGGCGATGAGAAAGTCGACAAGTTCCTCTCGAGCGGCATGAAAAACATCAACGGCTGGAGCGTCGGCGCGTTCTTCGGCGACCAGGCGTTCTACAAAGGCGACTGGCTGATGCGGGCTGGCGCCGCGAAGGCTGGTCTGTACGGCAATGACGCCGCCGAGGCGATGTACCCCATTACGCGTACCGATGGCAATGGCCAGACGTTGAATACCGGCAAGCACAACTACACGCTTACCTTCCCTGCCGGCAAACTGCCGCCCGTCAATGCCTTCTGGTCGGTAACCATGTACGACGGCAAGAGCCAGTTGCTGATCAAGAATCCGATCAACCGCTACCTGATCAATTCGCCGATGCTGTCGGCCATGAAGAAGAACGCGGATGGCTCACTGACGCTGTACATCCAGAAGGAGTCGCCGGGTAAGACCAAGGAGTCCAACTGGTTGCCGGCGCCTGACGACACGGCTTATCTGGTGATGCGCCTCTATTGGCCGAAGGCCACGCCGCCCTCAATTCTTCCCGCTGGCGCGGGCAACTGGCAGCCGCCGGCAGTGGTGGCATCGAAGTAACGCGACGCTTGCGACTGCTTGCAGTTGGCAAGCAGTCGTTCGATTGCTCAGGCTGAGATCCAGTGGGCCCTATTCCGAAAGGGCTGAGGCCACAGGGTCTGACCTTGAATAAAAGACATTCAGGAACACATCCCTCAAGGAGTACCGTTATATGAACTTCTCGCACAAATGGATAACGGGTGCCGCACTGAGCAGCTTGTTATTGACCGGCTGCGTATCGAAAGTCACTGAAGCCGAGCAATACTCGGGCTACCTGTCCAACTACAACAACTTGCAGGAAGTCAAAACGGCAAGCGGCGGCACAACAATGCGTTGGGTCAGTCCGTCGTGGAGCCCGAATGCCTATGACACGGTGGTGTTCAACAAGCTGGAGCTCTATCCCGCGCCCAAGCCCGATGAGCGGGTCAACCAGCAAACGCTGACCGACATCCAGAACTACATGACCAGTAAGGTCAAAGGCACCCTGGGTCAGAAATACCGTGTGGTTTCCAATACCAGCGCCGCGCCGGTGGGTTCCAACACCCTGCTGATGCGTGCGGCGATCACCGGGGTGAATGCCGAAAACGAAGGGATGAAATGGTACGAAGTGGTGCCGATCGCCGCCGTGGTCGGAGCAACACAGGCCGCCACCGGCCACCGTGATCAGGACAGCACTTTGTTCATCGAGGCCGAGATTATCGATGCGAGAACCAACCAGACGGTAGCCAAGGTTGTACGCAAGGTGTTTGGTACAACGCTGGAAAACGAAAGCCAGAAGATCACCGCCCAGGACTTCAAAGCGGCGATCGACAAGTTGAACGTCGATCTCTGGGCGTTCATTCGCAGTTAAGCCTTGATTGAACTGCCAACAGACGTTGGCTCAATACACGTCCAGCAGAGGCTGCTGACATGTCTTCCTCTTCATCGCTTCGACTCTCAGGATTGCAGCGGCCGTTACTCTTTGCGGCTCTCGTTACCAGTGTGCTTGTGTTAAGCGCCTGCGCATCGGTAGACGCACAGACAACCGCATACGTCGGGGTCGAACATTCCGCGCCGACCTTGCCTAGCGAAGTCCAGGTGCTAGGCACAGAACCGACAAGACCCCATGTGCGGTTGGGCGAGATCCTGATCGATGCCTCGGTCGCCCCTGCCCCGCCGATCACCCAGGTCGAACAAAAACTGCGTGAAGAAGGCGCCAAACCTGGCGCAGACGCCGTGGTTGTCGTTTACGACCGGATTCAACCCGTCACGGCCTATGTCACAGGTCCTCTGTGGAGCCGGGACATAGAAACGATTCAAGGACGCAGCTGAAAGGCATTGCAATCAAATACCAATAACGAGGTGCACCGCAATGAAAGTAATCCTGTCCTGGCTGTCAGTCACGTTGATGACGGTGCTGATAAGTGCCTGCTCCGCCGTCGGGTCAACCGATGGCGGCGCCGGTGAAATCGAGATTCGCTCAGGGAAGATCGAGCAGATATCGCTGACGCAGATGCAAACCAACCACGACAGTGGTGTCGGCGCCGTACTCGGTGGCCTTGGCGGCCTGGCGGTTGGCAGCTTGATCGGGGGCGGCACCGGGCGTGACGTCGCCATGGTTGCCGGCGCGCTCGCCGGTGCTGCTGGCGGTAACTACGCCGAGAAGAAAAAGTATGACCAACCGGTCGAGGCGCAACAGATCATCGTGCGGGTCAACAGTGGCGTGCTGGTATCGGTGACCCAACCGATCAATCCGTCCCTGACTAAAGGCTCGAAGGTGTATATCCAGGGCTCAGGCAATGATGCCCGCGTTGAGCCGCAAGGCAGTTAAGGCTGACTGTTCGGATTCGTAAAACACCGTACCTGCCTTCTTAACAAATTTTGTAGGAGCGAGCTTGCTCGTGATGGACTCAAGAGCGCTGCGTTTATTCTGTAAACACGCGATTTCGTTAACGACCATCGCGAGCAAGCTCGCTCCTGCAAAACCTCCCACCGGCAAAAAAAAGCAAAATTGCCAAATGGCCATTAGAGGCATGACCAGCGAGAGGCAGAGGCTACTCATGTAGTCATCACTGCAACGGTAAACTTTACGCCTCTCCTACCTAGACCCGACAAATACTTGACTGAGTGGGGAAGTTAAACTTGTAAAGTAAGTAACCTCAGCATAAAACAAGACGTGTCAACAACAGAATGGGGGGCTGATCGCTGTGCTTCAGTTAATTACGGCCCACTGAAATTGAGGTATTCAAGTAACTTCTGCTTGTCGTTGGCAGGCTCCCGTTGATAATCGAGGAGCCCGCGGCGATCCGCATTCAAGGATTTCGACATGTACAAGCGCATTGAACGGCTTTTGCTCTTACTTTCGGTTTTCGGTATATCCGTTTCCAGTCAGGCTGACGATCAGGCGGAGCTGGCTAAACAGTCATTGAATCCAGTCGCGGCACTGTACAGCTTGCCCATCCAATACAACTGGAATCAGAAAATGGGGCCCTCCGGCGATGGAATCCAGAGTGTCACCAATATCCAGCCGGTATTACCCTTCACACTTAATGACGATTGGAATCTGATCTCTCGCACGATCCTCCCGATCATTGATCAGCATGGACTGGCACCGGGGGGCATCGCCGATAAAAGCGGAGTGGGCGACACCTCGCAAAGCTTCTTTTTCTCTCCCAAAAAGCCCACCGAGGGCGGCTGGATCTGGGGCGCAGGTCCCGCGTTGTTGTTACCGACCGGCAGTGATGAGCTACTGAGTAGCGAACAATGGGGGATTGGACCGACAGCGGTGGCATTGAAGCAGGCCAACGGCTGGACGACCGGTATTCTGGCGAACCACATCTGGTCGCTGGACAACAACCCGGCCAATGACAAGGAGAAGGTCAATCAGACGTATCTGCAACCCTTTCTGGTCTACACCACAGCGTCGTACACCAGTTTGGGCATTAATACAGAATCCACTTACGACTGGGAAGCCAGGGAGTGGAATGTGCCGATCAACCTGTTCGTGACGCAATTGTTCAAAGTCGGCAAGCAGCCCATGAGCCTTCAGGTGGGGCCGCGATACTGGGCGGACAGTCCTGAAGAGGGTGCACACGGTTGGGGCTTTCGGGTGGCGTACACGCTACTCTTTCCTAAGTGAAACTATCCGCAAGATTTACTTTTAGCATCAGAGGACAAGTTGCTGTCATGTCAGCAGCGTTGTTTGATTTTCTGCTTATACTGACCGAGCAGTCTGAGCTTGTCATCCGTCGTGTTTCTCCTCGGTCAGCGTCGCGCTCGCGTCGACCAGTTTCAGAAAAAAACAAAGACTTACAGCAAGACAAGGAGCGTTATGAGATATCAATTCGTGAACAAACGCGACATTGAATATCACCTGATTAGCAGTTAAACCCATCTAATACGAAAAATGGAGTTTCAAGTTCATGATAACCACACTACCGAGAACATTTGGCTGTGCGATGGTATTGCTCGCGTCCTTTGGATTTACGCACGCCCAAGCAGCGGACATCACTCCCGCCGAAACGAAAGCCATCGCCGAGGAAGGCTACATCTACGGTCTGCCTATCGTGATGAACTACGCGACCATGTACGACTATGCCGTGGACAAGAACTCCGGCCAGTACAAGGCGCCGTTCAACCACATTCACAGCATGCACAATGTCTTTAGCTACAAGGACACGGCCATCGTCTCGCCGAACAGCGACACGCCGTATTCCTTGATGTTCATGGACCTGCGTAGCGAGCCGGTCGTGCTATCGGTACCGACGGTGGAGAAACCGCGGTACTACTCGGTGCAGCTCATCGATAACAACACCAACAACTTCGGTTACATCGGCAGCCGTACCACCGGCAGCGAAGCCGGCGATTACATGCTGGTCGGCCCAGACTGGAAGGGCGTGACCCCGCCAGGGATCAAGAAGGTGTTTCGTTCCAATACACAACTCCTCTTCGTGATCTTTCGCACCCAGCTCTTCAATCCGGCGGACATGCCAAACGTCGAAAAGATCCAGTCTGGTTATGCGGCCCGGCCGTTATCGGCTTATCTCAAGCAGCCCGCGCCGCCTGCCGCGCCGGCGATCAACTTTCCGAAGTTCGACAAGGCCATGGCGAAGACCGACTTCTTCAAGTACCTGGGCTTTGCCTTGCAGTTTGCCCCGGCCACACCGGATGAAGTGGCGATCCGCGCGAAGCTGGCCCGTATGGGCATTGGTGCCGGCAAGGACTTCAACTTCCAGGATCTCTCCGCCGAGCAAAAGGCCGCTGTGGTTGAGGGCATGCAGGCTGGGCATACGAAGGTCCAGAATGCGGTCAATCATCTCGGCACGCAGGTCAATGGCTGGAACATTGTGAGTTCCGGCGGTGATGCTGCGTTCTACAATGGTGATTGGCTAAAGCGTGCCGCCATCGCACAAGCGGGCATCTACGCCAACGACGCCGAAGAGGCCACGTATCCGATGGCCAAGATCCTGTCCGATGGTACGCCGCTTGACGGTAGCAAACACAACTACACCATCACCTTTCCCGCTGGACAGCTCCCGCCGGTCAATGCCTTCTGGTCGGTGACCATGTACGACGGCAAGTCGCAACTGCTGATCAAGAATCCTATCAATCGCTACCTCATCAACTCGCCGATGCTACCTGACATGAAGAAAAATGCAGACGGCTCGTTGACGCTCTATGTCCAGAAGGACTCACCCGGCGCGGACAAGGAAAGCAACTGGCTGCCCGCACCGAATGATCTGATCTACATGGTAATGCGCCTGTATTGGCCGAAGACGGAAACCCCTTCCGTCCTGCCTCCTGGCAAAGGCACGTGGAGTCCACCCGCGATCGTTAAAATCAATTGAACACCTAACGACCGGTTGCAGCGGACGGCGCTGGCGCGCCGCCGCTGAACCGGGGCGTCAGGGTTTCGCAGAGGCCTTGACCGTCCGCTGTGATGACCCAAAGGCCGGCGGTGGCCGCAAACCGTAGATGTTGTTGTTCTGGCGTTATTTGCACGGCACTCCGCATGCCGCGATTCAACGCCATTGGATGGATCCCCCTCCTCAAGAGGGGGGCGGTGTGAGCACGGCCTGTTCACGATGCTCTTGACGCACCGTGTAAATCCTTCCACCGTCCAACAGAGAACAACAAGCATGTTTTATGAAAACATCGACACCTCCTCCATCAACGACGAGGACCTGCCGTGGGTTCCGTTCGCACCTTACAGCGACGAAATCTTCATCAAATACATCAAATGCGACCCGGTTCGCGGGGAGACCATCACCCTGCTCAAGGCCCCGGCCGGGTCTTCTCTGCCCAAGCACCATCACTCCGGCACGGTCATCGTTTACACCGTCAAGGGTGGTTGGAAATACCTGGAGCACGACTGGATCTCAAAACCGGGCGGCGTGGTGTTCGAAACCGCAGGTTCCAGCCATACGCCGATCGTGCTGACTGAATATGGCGATGAACTGATCACCTTGAACATCACCCAGGGCGACCTGCTGTATTACGACGATAACAACAACGTCGTGGCCATCGAGAACTGGAAATCCAGCGTGGATCGTTACCTGGCGTTCTGCAAAGCCAATGATATCGAGCCCAAAGACATCACCAGCTTTGCGGTCTGACCAGCCCTCCAATCTCTCGGCCGTCCGGTGTTCGACCGGGCGGCTGCGCCGTTGTAATGAATAAAAAACGGAGACACCCATGTCCCAGAAGCTGCAACCCGCCGGACGTTTCACCCTGAAACTCTGCGCACTGTTGGCCAGCTCGGTCGCATCCGCACAAGACTCACTGCCCTTCCCGCCGACGCCTTCGGCCAGTGACGCCAAACCGACGCTGCAAGAATCCAAGCACCAGAAACGTCAGCATCAATCTCAGCTTCCTGCCGAGGCCCCCAATATTCTGGTGATCATGCTCGATGACGCCGGCTTCGCGCAGTCCGACACCGTCGGCGGCGCAGTCCATACGCCGACCCTGAGTCGAGTCGCCGACAGCGGTGTGCGCTACAACGCTTTTCATACCGCTGCGATCAGCTCCGCAACTCGCGCCGCTTTGCTTACCGGACGCAACCATCACCGAGTTGGCAACGGCGTCATCGCAGAACTGGCCACTGACTGGGATGGCTACACCGGCAAGATACCCAAAAGCTCGGCGACCATGGCCGAGGTGCTCAAGCAATATGGCTACAGCACCGCCGCGTTCGGCAAATGGCATAACACACCACCCCTGGACACCACGGCGGCCGGTCCTTTCGATACATGGCCGACGGCCTACGGTTTTGAACATTTCTACGGTTTCCTGGCCGGCGAAACCTCTCAGTACGAACCGCGTCTGTACCGCGACACAACGCCAATCGAACCGGCGCGAGATCCGAAATATCACCTCAGCGAAGATCTCGCCAATCAGGCCGTAAACTGGTTGCAAGACCATCAGACCTACGCGCCGGCAAAACCATTTTTCATGTATTGGACACCGGGTGCCGTGCATGGCCCGCACCAGGTGAATGCGCAATGGGCCGATAAATACAAAGGCAAGTTCGACGGTGGTTGGGACGCCTATCGTGAGCAGACGTTCGCTCGCCAGAAAGCTCTGGGCTTTATCCCGCAGGACGCCGTCCTTACCCCACGCCCGGCGGAACTCCCAGCCTGGGACAGCTTGTCTTCCGAACAGAAACAGTATCAGGCGCGGTTGATGGAGGTGTATGCCGGTTTCCTGGAACATGCCGACACGCAGGCCGGCAAGATCCTCGACGAACTGGAGCGTGAAGGTAAGCGCGACAACACGCTGATCTTTTATGTCTTCAGCGACAACGGCGCTTCTTCCGAGGGAATGGAGGGCACGATTAATGAGTTGTTGGCCCAAAATGGAATTCCAGTTCCCAAAGAGCAGCAGTTGAAAGTCCTCAACGAGATGTATGGCGGCTTGTCCGCACTCGGCGGCCCAAAACTTGAAAGCATGTACAACGCCGCGTGGGCCTGGGCAGGTTCAGGGCCATTCGTAGGCACTAAACTGGTCGCCGGCTACTTCGGCGGTACGCGTACGCCGCTGGCCGTTTCCTGGCCGAAACAGATCAAGGCCGACGCCAGAGTTCGCGCACAATTCCACCATGTCAACGACATTGCCCCGACTGTCTACGACGTGCTGTCGATCACGCCACCCAAAGAGGTTAACGGTATCGCTCAGGACCCAATGGATGGCATCAGCCTGCGCTACACCTTCAACGACGCTCAGGTGAAGTCGAAAAAACCGGCGCAATACTTCGAAGTCCTAGGCAGTCGTGGCATCTACAAGGATGGCTGGATGGCCTCGGTTTTTGGCCCGCGCAAACCCTGGGTGCAAGGTTTTGCGCAGTTCATGGGCTGGAATCCGGCGAATGATCAATGGTCGCTCTACAACCTGCAAAACGACTACTCCCAGGCCAACGATGTAGCCGCGAGTCATCCGGAAAAACTTGCGGAGCTGAAGGCGGAGTTTGACCTACAGGCCAAGGCTAACCATGTCTTTCCGATTGGTGCCGGTCTCTACCCCTTCCTCGATCCGACTGCACGAATCTCCAGCAGCCAACGCGAATGGCATTTCAGTGATCGCATCCATCGCTTTCCGGAATTTGCTGCCCCCAACCTGCGTAATCAGAACAGCAAAGTTGTCGTCGACGCCGACGTTCCAGCTAACGCCACCGGCGTGTTGTATGCCTTGGGCGGTATCGGTGGCGGGGTCAGCCTGTACATGGATGACGGTTTCCTGATCTACGAGTACAACGCGCTGGCTATCTCTCGAGTCAAACTGCGTTCGACCGAACGAGTACCCGCAGGCAAAGTCAGTATCGAAGTGCTGACGACCCTGTCGTCAGCCAAGCCCGGAGCGCCGGCCAATCTGAGCTTGCGACTTGACGGGCAGGAAGCCGCCAAAGGGGTGACACCGTTCACTCCGGCACTGACGTTCACCGCCAGCGAAACCTTCGACGTCGCTCAAGACCTCGGTTCCCCCGTCACCCTGGACTATTTCGAGCGTGCGCCCTTCGCATTCAATGGCAAGGTCAAGGATGTACACGTGACGTATTTGCCTTGACCCTCAATGCCGCCCGGACAACCGGGCGGCAGATTGATTACTCCCGGACCCTGCCCCCATGCCTACCCACGAAACCCCGCCCCAGGGCTTGCATCTCATGGCCAAACCCGTCGGGCCGATCTGCAACCTCGATTGCAGTTACTGTTTCTATCTCGAAAAAGAACAGCTTTACCCGCCCAGGGAACGCTTCAGCATGACCGACGAGGTGCTGCGTCTGTATGTGCAGCGCTACATCGAGGCCCAGCCCACGCCTGAAGTCGAATTTACCTGGCAAGGCGGCGAACCGACGTTGCTGGGGTTGGATTTTTTCCAACGCGCGGTCCTGTATCAACGCCAGTTCGCGGGGAACAAAGTCATTCGCAACACGTTGCAGACCAATGGCACGTTACTCAGTGACGACTGGTGCGCATTCCTCGCCCGTGAACGCTTCATGGTGGGGATCAGCCTCGATGGCCCGCGATTCGTCCACGACCTCTATCGCCCCGACAAGCGCGGACGCTCCAGTTTCGATGACGTGATGCGCGGTCTGGAACTGCTCAAGCAGCATGGCGTCGACTTCAATGTGTTGGTTACCGTGGCGCGCGATGTCGCCAGATTCCCCTTGGAAATCTATCGATTCCTCAAGTCTGAAGGCGTTCGTCATATTCAGTTCAACCCCGTGGTGGAACGCGAGCCCAGCGCCTCACAGGTCAGTCTGGGTCTGCATTTCGCTATCCCGCCAGAATTGCGCTTGCACGTAGTACCGGAGCCCGCGAAGGTGACGGAGCAAACGGTTGCCCCCGAGGCCTATGGCGATTTTCTCATCACGATTTTTGACGAGTGGGTGCGCCAGGATGTCGGAGAGGTGCATGTCATGAACTTCGAATGGGCACTGGCCTCATGGTGTCAGCTGCCGGCCTCGGTGTGCCTGTTCAGCCCGCGCTGCGGCAAAGCGGCGATCGTGGAGCACGACGGCAATGTCTACTCCTGCGATCACTACATGTATCCCGAGTATCTGCTGGGCAACCTGAAGACCGATGATCCTGCCGTGCTACTCGCCTCTGCTGCGCAACAAGCCTTTGGCGCCGCCAAGGAAGAGACACTGCCGACGTATTGCCAGCAGTGCGATTACCGCTTCGCCTGCCATGGCGAATGCCCGAAAAACCGCTTCATGAATGCGCCCAACGGCGAGCCGGGCCTGAACTACCTGTGTCCGAGCTACAAGAAATACTTCCGTCACCTGACGCCCTACATGAACGCCATGGCCCAACTGGTCAGCCACCGGCAACCCGTGGCGTTGATCATGCAGGCCTTCGCCGGCCCGCTGATCGTGCCCCTGGATAAATAGCCTTTCAGCTCTGAAATCTGAAGTCGCGAAACTGTTCGCGAAGCTTCATCTTTTGCAATTTGCCGGTGGCGGTATGCGGCAGCGCTTCGACGAAGGCCACACCGTCCGGCAGCCACCACTTCGCCACGCGGCTTTGCAGTACCTTCAGCAGATCGTCTTTGCTCGCGGTTTTACCAGGTTTGAGCACCACCACCAACAACGGCCGTTCCTGCCACTTGGGATGAGGGATGCCAATCACCGCCGCTTCGGCGACGGCCGGATGACTGACGGCAGCGTTTTCCAGATCAATCGAGGAAATCCACTCGCCACCCGACTTGATAATGTCCTTGGCGCGGTCGGTGATCTGCATGTAGCCGTCAGTGTCGATCGTTGCGATGTCACCGGTATCGAGCCAGCCCTCGCTATCAAGAATCTGCCCTCCCTCGCCGCCGTAATACTGGCTGGCGATCCACGGTCCCTTGACTAGTAGAAGACCGCTAGCCTTGCCGTCTCGCGGTAGTTCAGCGCCTTGCTCGTCGACAATCTTCATCGACACCCCAAACAACGCCCGCCCTTGTTTGGCCTGCAAGTCGAGCACTGCTTCCAGCGGAGCATCACGGTGTTTGGGCAACGGATTGCAGATGGTGCCCAGCGGGGACATCTCGGTCATCCCCCAGGCATGCAAAACACGCGCATTGAAACGGCTTTCAAACGTATCGACCTGGCTGCGCGGCGCGGCGGCACCGCCGATCACCACCCGGTTCAGGCACAGCTCTGTCGCCGGTTGCAAAGCCTGCGCCTCAACATGCTGTTGCAGCATCATCCACACCGTCGGCACACCCAGCGCCAGGGTCACCTGTTCATCCCGCATCAGCGTGTAGAGGCTCTCGCCGTCAAGTGCGGCACCCGGCAACACCAATTTGGCGCCACACATTGCGGCGGCATACGGCATGCCCCAGGCATTGACGTGGAACATCGGCACGACCAACAACGCTGAATCCGCCGCCGATAGACCGAAGCCATCCGAGGTACACAGCGCCAGCGAATGCAGGATCGAAGAACGGTGCGAATACAGCACACCCTTGGGATTGCCAGTGGTGCCCGAGGTGTAGCACATGGACGACGCCGTGCGCTCATCGAACTCAGGCCAGATGAAGTCATTGCTGTGCTCGGCGATCAGATCTTCGTAGCACATCAAACCAGGCACATCGATTGTCGGCATTTGCTCCCGGTCACACAAAGCGATGAACGCTTTGACTGTCTTCAGGCGCGGCGCGATCTGCTCGACCAGCTCAGCGAAGGACAGGTCGAAAAGCAGGTACTGATCCTCGGCGTGGTTGGCGATGAACTCGATCTGCTCGGCGAACAGCCGTGGGTTGATCGTATGCAGTACCGCGCCCATGCCCGACACACCGAAATACAGTTCCATGTGCCGGTAACCGTTCCAGGCCAGGGTGCCGATTCGCTCGCCAGGTTGCACGCCCAACGCAACCAGCGCATTGGCCACTTGTTTAGCGCGTTCGCCGATGTCGGCGTAAGTGCAGTGATGCACCGCTCCATCTGCCGTGCGTGAGGCAATTTCAGTGTGCGGATGCGCCTTCAGCGCATGTTCCAGAACGGAAGAAATCAACAGCGGTTGATCTTGCATCAAGCCCAGCATGGTTTTGTGTTCCTTTTATTCTTGTTTCATGTCGACGTTTCAGAAGCGGCAGAGACTCACAGGTAGCCGAGCGGAAAAATCATGCAAGCAGCCGTTTCAAGGCGCACGACGGAGCAAGAAATGCGACAGTGCAGGGATCAGCACCAGGGCGCCGACCATGTTCCAGATGAACATGAAGGTAAGCAGGATGCCCATGTCGGCCTGGAACTTGATCGGCGACCAAGCCCAGGTGATCACGCCCGCCGCCAGGGTGATGCCGACCAGCGCCACCACTTTGCCGGTGAATGCAACGGAGTTTTTGTAGGCTTCGGTCAACGACAGACCGGCACGCTGCTGAGCCAATTGAACGCTGAGCAGGTACAGCGCGTAATCGACACCGATGCCGACACCCAAGGCAATCACCGGCAAGGTCGCGACCTTCACGCCCATGCCCAGCCAGACCATCAACGCCTCGCAGAGAATCGACGTCAGCATCAACGGCACGACCGCCACCACCACCGCCCGCCAACTGCGGAAGGTGATGAAGCACAGCACGATCACCGCGCCATACACATAGAACAACATGGTGCGATTGGCGTCGCGCACGACGATATTGGTCGCCGCTTCGATCCCGGCGCTACCGGCGGCGAGCATGAACTGCCGATCGTCGTTACTGTGTTCACGGGCGAACTGATCGGCCACTTTCACGACGTGATCGAGGGTTTCGGCCTTGTGGTCGGAGAGATATGCGATCACCGGCATCATCGAACAATCACTGTCGAACAGTTCCGGGTTGTTCACCGAGGCCTGTTGCGCGCCGTAGTTCAGCACGTTCTGGTTGCGCGCGACGGTCAGCATTTTCGGGTTGCCTTCATAGGAACCCGCCGTGATCTGGCGCACAGCGTTGACCAGCGACACGGTAGTCTGCACGCCCGGTTGCTGTTGCAGCAGCCAGCCGAGACGATCGGCTTCCACCAGGGTTTCGTACTTCAGACAACCTTCGCTGGCGGTTTTGACCATGACCGCAAACTGGTCGCTGGACAGCGAATAGTTGGCAGTGATGTAAGCGTTGTCGCGGTTGTAACGTGAGTCGGCGCGCAGTTCGGGTGCGCCCGGATCGAGATCGCCAATCTTCAAATGCGTGCTGACCATGAAGCCACCTGCCGCCAGCAATCCGGCCACCACCACCGCCACCGTCGCCCAGCGACGCTCGGTAAAGCGGTCAAGCAGGCTCCACAAATTGCCCAGCCCTTTCCCTTTCAGCTCCTGACTTTCCTGACGCAAACTGCGCGCCGCCGCCTTGGGACTGACACCCCAATAAGACAGCAGCACTGGCAGCAACACCAGGTTGGTAAAGATCAAGACCGCCACACCAATGCTCGCGGTGACGGCCAGGTCCTGGATCACCGGAATGTCGATCAGCATCAGTACCGCAAAACCCACGGCATCGGCCAGCAATGCGGTCAGTCCGGCCAGGAACAGACGGCGGAAGGTGTAACGCGCGGCGATCAACTGATGGGTGCCGCGTCCGACGTCCTGCATGATCCCGTTCATTTTTTGCGCACCGTGGGACACGCCGATGGCGAACACCAGAAACGGCACCAGAATCGAAAACGGGTCGAGTACGTAACCGAACAAGGAGATCAGGCCCAGTTGCCAGACCACCGCAACCACCGAGCACAGAATCACCAGCGCGGTGCTGCGCACGCAACGGGTAAAACCAAAGATGATGGCAGTGGCGATCAGCGCTGCGGCGCCGAAGTACATCATGATCAGCATCAGGCCATCGATCAGATCGCCCACCAATTTGGCGAAACCGATCACGCGGATCTTGATCGGGCCTTTGCCCTCTTCACCGGCGATGTGTACCGCGCTGCTGCCGGCAAACTCAAACTTGTTGCGTAGCTGCTCTTCAAGCATCCGCGAAAAATGGTGATAGTCGAGTGCGGCGCCCGTGACCGGATCCTTCTCCAGCAGCGGCACCACAATCATGCTCGATTTGAAATTATTGCCGACGAGACTGCCGATGATTCCGGAACGGGTAATGTTCAAGCGCAATTGCTCGACGCCACTGGCCGAGCCGTCGTAGGAGTCCGGCATGACCGGGCCACCACGGAAGCCCTCCTCCGTGACCTCGGTCCAGCGCACGGCAGGCGTCCACAATGACTTTATCCAGGCCCGGTCCACGCCTGGGGTCAGGAACAAGGTGTCATTAACCTGCTTGAGCACCTCCAGGTATTTCGGGTCGTAGATATCACCGTCGGTGTTTTCCACCACCACCCGAACCGTATTGCCCAGCCCGCGTAACGACTGGCGATTCTCAAGGTAGTTTTTGATGTACGGCTGACTCTGCGGAATCATCTTTTCGAAGCTGGCATTGAGCGTCAGCCGAGTGGCCGCGAAATAGCTCAGCACTACCGTCACGATAAGGCAGGTCAGTACCACCAGCAGGCGATTGTTGAAAATCAGGCGTTCAAGGACATTGCCGGAGCGTGCATCGAAGCCCTTCAGCTCTCGGATCACCGGCATCGTATCGAGGTTGTAGTTACCCATGAAGTGGCTCGTCTCTTTTTATTTTGTGGGGTGGGCTCATTCGAAGGGCAACTGGCGCAAGCCCCGTGCGCCTGCGACCACCACGACGCCTGATGCGATGGCCTGCGCCGCAGCGGCGGGCCCCAGGCGGTCTTGTGGCTTTAGCGTGAAACTGGCTCCGTCGTCGGTGCTGACGAGCACATGCCCGGCCTGGCTGACCAGGATGATTCGGCCGTCGGCGGTGATCGTGCTCGCGGTGATGCTTGAGGACAGACCCAGCTCAACCTTGTCCCAGTTCACGCCGTGATCGACGCTGCGATAAACATTGCCCCGCAGGCCATAAACGAGCACCGAGCCCGGCTTGCCGGTGATGCCGAAATAGCTGCCGCTGTAGGGCGTCGGGATGTTGATGAAGCGTTGCGTTGCCGGGTCCAGTTTCAATACCAGGCCTTGCTCGCCGACAATGAACAGGTCATCACCGATTGCACGCATCCCGTAGAAATTCAGCGCCCCCGGATTGTCGGTGCGATCCATCAACGGAACCCAGCTCCGGCCGCCGTCTTCGGTGCGGAAAATCAGATTGAACGCGCCGACGATATATCCGGTTTTATCATTAGCGAACCAAACGTCCAGAAAAGGTTTGTCAGCCCCTTCATCGACCATTCGTTGAACCTCGGCCAATAACGCATCATCGGGCTGTTGCCCTTCTTGCCTCTGAATATGTTCGAGCATGATCTGCCCCATCTGACGGCCATCGAGCTGACGCGTCCAGGTTTCACCACTGTTGTCGCTGTGCAACACAATGCCGTCGTGCCCGACCGCCCACCCTTGCGTCGGGCTCGGAAACTGCACGGCCACCAGATCGGAACTCACCGGCACTTGTGCCTGGTGCCAGCGGCCACCGTCATCATCGGAATAAAAAATATGGCCGCGTTGGCCCACGGCGACCAGGCGCTTACCTGCACTGGTCAACCCGGTGAACATCCCGCTGATCGCCTTTTCACTCTGAATCGCGGGGCTCGACAGCACGTCGACAAATTCGGCGGCGACTACGGCTCTGGTGAATGGGGCAGCCAACGCCACAATTAGCGCAGTGAGCGCAATCCATCTAAATGTATTCATGAGATCTACTCGGCAAAAAAAACCGCCGAACAGTGCGGTACACACTGTCGGCGACAAAAAAACCCCTGCGTTATGGCTCAGCGAATACCCGTGCCGGCCAATGACTCAGGTGCCCACTGCGCTTTCGAAAGCGGGTCGATGTACTTGACGCCGCCGTACGGCCCGTAGATGCCGGTGATGTTGTAGCTGCCAGAGACCAGGTCATAAATCATGTGGTTATCGGAGTTCGGCGCCTGCACGTCATAGCTGTATGCCAGGTGTGCAAAGGATCCGCGGTACAGCTTGCCGCTGGCGTCATATTCATCCGAAGCCAGGGCGATCCAGCTGTCTTCGTCGAGGTAGAAGGTGCGCTTGCTGTAGATGTGGCGTTTGCCCGGTTTCAGCGTGGCTTCGACCACCCACACGCGGTGCAACTCCCAGCGCATCAGGTCCGGATTGACGTGATGTGGCGTGGTGATATCCGCAGCGTCCTTGTGATAGTTCAACTTGTAGGTGTTGTAAGGAACGATCATTTCCTTCTTGCCGACGAGTTTGAAGTCGTAACGGTCCATGGCGCCGTTGAATACCCAGGCATCGTCATAGGTCGAAGCACCGGCCGAGCCAGGGTTTGGCGTGTCGTAGGCGATATCCGGGGCGAGTTTCACGCGACGCTGACCTGGCAGGTATTGCCAACCACGACGCTCCATTTTCAGAGGGTTGACGGCATCCTGCACCAGGATGGCTTCGCCTGCGCGACGGGCCGGGGCCTGGTAATAGAGTTTGGTCTTGAAGAACAGATCCGTCTCTTTCGCCGGTTCCGTACGCTTCGGATCGTACAGCGGGTACTCCAGATAGCCATTACCGGTCGTGGCCAGAATTGCCCTCCCGGAACTGTCGACGTTCCAGGAGTCATATTTGATATTGGTGGCATAACCCTGATAACGCAGCAGGTGGTTCCACATGGCCTCATAGCCATCTTTCGGGATCGGGAACGGAACGCCCGGCAACGCGTTTTCCAGCGCTACTCCGCCTTCGAGTGTTTTGGTGCCGACGGCATTTTTTGCGGTGTTATCCAGCAACCGTTGAGGCAGCGCAACGCTGCGATGGGTCGGAAACACATCGACCCGGAACGTCGGGTAACGCTTGAGCAGTTCTTGCGTGGTCGCGGTCAGTTTGTCGGTGTATTGACTGACGTTTTTGCCATCGACGACGACGCGTGGCTTGTCGGCCTCATAAGGGTCCGGACGGAACGAACTGCCCGGTTGAAAACTGGCCGGCGCCGTGGTGAGACCGCCGGTGTAGGACGGAATGGTGTTGTCGGCATTGCCGGCCTTTTCAGCGCCGACGCCTGTCAGGCTGTTGCCGAGTCTGGCCGCTTCATCGGGGGCCACGGCTGCGTGTGCCGTACTCGCGATGGCAACGGTCAATGCAGTGAACAAAAGCGTGTTGACGAATTTCATGGAATGACTCCTGCTATCAAGCAAAGACTTCGATCAAATGGTCGTTTTGAAGGTAAAAGTGACCATGCCCCGATCCTTGAGCTGAGGCTGAGTACCGCCGAAAGCAGTGGTCTGCCCCGGTACGCAGTTGTATTGGCCGTTGGCCCCTGGTGCGGCACCCTCGCCCTGTGCACCTGCACCACCGGCTGAGCCGCAGGTGTCGAACGGACCAAAGTTGTCCACGTACTTCAGGTCAAACCGGTACTGGTTGTGCACGTCCATGCCAACACCCACCGAGTAGCTGCCGGAGTCCTTGTTACCTCCGAGCTGAACCGACGAGTTGCCCGCAAGGCCGACGCTGTAGTTGGCCGGCAGGTACATATCGATGCCGGGGAACACCTGATACCAGGTCGGGTTGAAGTTGACGCCCAGGACGTAGTTGTCCTTAGTGACCTTGTCGACACCGCGATACCAGTCTTCGCCTTTGAACAGCTGCTTGTTCTCGGTGACGTCCAGCCAGCGGCTGTAGCCGAGTTCAACCAGCAAGGTCGAGCTGTCCCAGACCGGTGTCGCACCGAAAGTGGTCAAGCCGTTGAGCACCGCGTGCACGGTGTTGCCTCGGGCCACGCCGTTGTCACCATCAAAGCTGCTGATGAAGCCCGGCAAACCGGCAGCACCGGCTGCCGGATTGACCGTTGCCGGCACGCTGGCCAGCGGCATGTTGTGGCGATAGTTCAGGTCGAGACCGACGCTGACACCTTCGATGCTTTTCGACAGGCTGATGCCGTAGATATCGATGTCGTCGACATAGAACTGGTTGTAGCTGCCGGCATTGCCGGAGATCAGTTGCGCAGGGCCGACCGCCGTTGGCTGCAACACCAGGTTCGGCAGAATGTCGGAGGTTTTGCGGTAGTAGAAACCCAGCGTACCCTGCAGCCATTCCGGGCTCCACTTGGCCATCAGGCCGAAGTCACCCTGGTTGTCCGGGGTAAACGTATGCCCGTTGGACAGCCGTAAAAACTGGTTGGCCCCCAGTGGGCCAGGTGTGCCGAACAGCGGGTTTCGGCCGCCGATCAACGACAGGTTGTGCCCGCCATTTTGAATGCCGTCGTTGAACCCCAGATAAGTGCCCGATTCCGGCAACCGCGCGGCGTCCCAGTCCAGGAAGTACTGCGCGGCGAGAGTCAGTTCCGGGTTGACCGTGAGGCTGGTGGACAACTGATTACGCGGAATGAACAGTTCTTTGGCTTCTGTTCCCGGGACCGCCAGCGACTTGGAGATATCCAGGCCGGACTGGCCATAACTGTTGCCATGGGCAAAGGCGAGGATGCTTTCGCCCCAGTAAACGGTGTGCTTGCCGAGCTTGCCGCTGAGCAGTGATTCATCGCCGACTTCAGTGCTGCCAAACACGAAGGCATCAAGGATTTCCGAAGAAGGACCGTTGTAATACCGATCGGCGTAACCGCTTTGATGACGAGAGTCCGGCTTACCGTTGTTGAGCTGATTGGTCGAGGCGTTATCGCTGCCAATATCGTCGTAGGCGTGGTCGTACCAGGTGTTGGCGCTGACACGGAAACCGACTTTTTCTTTGTAAACCACGTCCAGTTCGGACAGCACATCCAGTCGCTGAGCAACGGGACTGCCGGAGGAGAAGTTGCGATCCCCGTCATTGTTGTTCCATGAATTGGCCAACTTACTATTGGGGGCTTCCACGCGCTGGGCGTAGTTGAACTTCAGCGTGTTGTCGAAGCGAACCGCAAAGTCTTCATTCCCCGTGTTGATCTCCACAGCCCCCACGGGCGCGATGCCCAGGCCGGTGAGAATGGCGGAGGCCAACAACCCTTTGCGAAGGTTTGCATGGCAGATCTTATTATTTTTGTTCATCTAGCTTGCCACCTGCTCTATGGTTTACGAAAAGTCATGGGGTGAATCACGGCGTAATGAGCCTCCTCTCAGGTGCGCTGCAAAAGGGTGACCGACACCGCCCGGCCCAGGGCGGTGCTATGTTGTAAAGCCGTGCGGGCACCAGCAATTTGCCTGCCGTCGGCCATGTCGCGCAGTTGCCAGACCAACTCGACCAATTGCGCCAACCCGGTGGCACCCGGGGCGTGACCACGTCCCAGCAAGCCACCCGATGGGCACACCGCATTCATCTGTCCTTTCAGGCGGTGTCCTTGCTGCACGAATCGATCGATCTCGTCATCCCGGCAAAAGCCCAGCGCGGCGCTATTGATCATGAAGTCGCCGACGCTTTGGTCGTGCAGTTCAACCACGTCGATGTCTTCCGCACCGAGGCCCGCCTGCTGATAGGCCAGTTGTGCGACTCGCCGGGTGGTCGCCTGTCCGAGCACATCCAGCACGCAACCCGATTCCTGCTCTGAAGCGCTGTCACTGCCCCTGGCACTGGCCAGCACGGTGACGTCCGCCCGAGCGCCGAAGCGCAGGGCGAAGGCTGGGGTACAGAGCAGGATGGCCGCCGCACCGCAGGCTGGCGGGCACAGATAAGGCGGGAGCCAGCCGTCGCGATCCGGCACGCGGTTCAACACGGCGTAGGGATTGAGCCCGGCCTGGACCCGTGCCCGCTCAAGCACTTGATCGAAGCTGCTTTGAGCAATGCCCATGCGTGTCAATAACCAGCTGGTTTGGGCAGCGAACAGCAGCGCCGGTTGTTGTCGACGCTCGATAAAGCCGATGGGGTTCTCACCCTGCCTGACCTTTGCCGACTCATCGCGAGCGAGATCTTTCAAACCGAAAAACTCATGATGGGAAATGCGTGCCGGAATGCACTCGACGCCAACCAACAGGACACATTCAGCCTGACCGCACAGCAGGCTATTGCGGGCCAACTGGAAAGCACTACTGGCCGACCCACAGCCATCGCCGAGGCTGAAAATCGGCACGCCCGAGTAGCCAATCTGCGACAACATCTGCTCGGCGATACCGGCTTCACCGTGTACGCAGGAAGTAAACACCTGGTCGACCAGGTCATAGTCGATCCGCGCATCGGCCAGCGCCACGCGAATGGCTTGCCCCGCCAACGCCGCATGACTGTCAGAGCCACCCAGCGGTAGAAACGGCACCATTCCTGCACCGGCGATCAGCACTCTTTCAGACATGAACCTGCTCCCACTCGTCGATACGTTGGCGCTTTTGTGGGGGTCAGACTATTGCGAAGTCGAAAAGCGAACCCCCCCATTGACTGGGGGGGCGGCTGGAAATCGATTTTTTTGGGGGACGGGGGGGGGATTGAAGGATGATCCGAACGGATCACCTCGGGTGGTGGGCTCGCATTAGCCCGCCGTCTCGAGAATTCCCAGCATGTATGCACGCGCGACAACATGCTGTCTTGTACCGGCCTGGAATTTTCCAAACAGGTTTTTCAGGTGCCACTTCACGGTTTCCTCGCCGACATTCAGCGCCAGGGCGATTTGCTTGTTGGACAGGTTGCGAGCCAATAACTGCAATACCTCGCGTTCCTTGGGCGTCAAAAGACGACTTGGGGACACGCTCAATGGGGTGGATTCCGGTCGCGCAACAGGTGCGGGCGTAGAGGTCGCCGCGAGCAAATCGACGGTATCGCGCTGGAGCGTCTGCTCCCATTTGATCAGGTCCGGATGGGTGTCCTGCACCACGCGTAACATACCGTTTTCTTGCGCGAGGCTGACAGCCTCCAGCAAATAGTCAGTGCCGCCCTGCCCGGTCGCCCTGAGTGCCAGTGCCCTGAGCAGCTTGATCTGCACGATGTCTCGCCCACGACGCAGGTATTCGGCTGTTTCGCTAACCTTGTCCAGCACCGCCAGCATAGCCTCCCAATCACGTTGGGCCAGTAAGGCATAAGCGTTGGCTACCCCGGCCAGCAAGTCCAGCTCCGGCCCCAGCAACCCTGCTCGCTCACGGGCAATAACCGGCGTAAAACTGTCCAGCCGTCGCCATAATGCCTGACAGGTATCGCTGCGTCCCTGCAAGGCATGCAGGCGTATTTGTTCTCCCAGGGAGGCAATGCAAAATCGTGGAATATTTCGCTCTTCTCCAAGGGCGAATAACGCCTCAAGCAGATCCTGCCCGCGATGCCCCTGCCCCTGGATTGAAGCCAGCCGAGCGGCGGCGAGAAAACCCTGCACGATGGCATCGGGGGACGCCAATCGTTCAACGATATCCAGCCTGTTCGCCAGCACCGTAGCGGATTCCTGAATTTCCCCCTGTTCCAGCAACACCGTCGCCAGAGCGCTCGCTAAAATGACCGCCACCGGACTGCGCCGACCGATGTCCCGTTCGGCATGCAACAGGCTGTCGTGCAACGCCGTGCGCGCCGACACCATTCGGCCCTCGTATAAATAAGCAAGACCGACCACCCACTCGCCATACCCGCGAATGGCATCAAGGCCAGGATTACCCGCGTAACGCGGTGCTCGCTGAAGGATTCGTCGGGCTTTCTCCGGTTGTCCCTGCAATAGCGTCAGCCGGGCGATCTGGCTCGCGACAATGGCTTGCACCTTGATTGAGAATGAAGGCAATCGATCGACCCAAGGCATGATGAGTTCATGCGATTGATCCGGATGGTCCGCAAAGTAGGCGGCTGCGGCGGCGATGGCGGCCGCTTCACAACGTGTCGCCTCGTCGGCGGACGGATGCTGCTTGATAGCAGCAATCAATTGCGCCGCTTCTGCCTGACGCTCTCCCAATGCTAATGTCCAGGCCGCCGCCAGGCAGATGCGTGGATGCGACAACACGTCAGCGGGGCCAAGCTCCTCGACCCACTCCAGCACCCGGCTGAACTGCCCTTGCAACATGACTTCGTACAGGCATTTGCCGATCAACGTATAGGCCGGTTGAGGCATGCCGGCCAACAGATATTGCCGGGCGGCCTGCTCCAGGAAACCGTGGTGCTCCAGCCACACAGCGCCGCGCCGGTGATAACCCTGACGTTCCTCCAACTGTAAGTCGGCAAAACGGCCGAGCAGAAATTCCCGCGCCAATGGATGGATGCGCACCCAGTCACTGTCGATACTTTCAACAAAAATCGGTGTCGAGGCACATAACTCCTTCAGCAATTCACCCGAGCGACAGTTGCCCGTCAGCGCCTCGCATAACAAGGGCTGGACCATTTCCAACAATGCAATGCCGGTCAGAAAGCGAACCTGCTCCTCCCGAAGATGTGCGAGCAAACTGTCGACGAAATAACGCTGGATATCACCCAGACAAGTCGACAACTCTTCGACTGCCGCACTCCGATTCGGGCTCTTCTCCAACGCCGAAATCGCTAATTGCAGGCCAAGCGGCCAGCCTTCGGTTATCTCGTGCAGTCGCACGCAGAGGTCGGCATCAACCCTTGTGCCGAAACGGTCATTGAGGATGGCGATCGCCTCTTCCACATTCAGTCGTAAAGCCGCAGTCATGATCGTCGTGAAAAGCCCTCTTGCCACGAGGTCCGCCACCTGCAGATTCAACCGTGTGCGAGAGGCCATGATGATGCGCAAATTGGCCGGCGCGTTGTGCAACAGGTACGTCAGGGAGTAACGGATCGTCAGCTCGGGCAGGGTATCCACTTCATCCAGAATCAATACGGTTTCGCTACCCAGATCAGCCACTTCCGCCAACCACTGCGTCAGCCCTTCCTGTTCGTCACGCCCCAGTCCCGCAATAGGCTCGAATGCGCGGGCAAACGACGGCCGACCGCTACCAATTGCCATGGCAGCTCCCAGCCCCTGGACAAAACGAGCACCATCATCCTGTGCATCCAGCGTCATCCAGGCCACCACGGCGCCGTGAGACAAACATTCACGGCGCCATTGGGTCAGCAGAAAGGTTTTGCCGAAGCCTGCCGGCGCTTGAACGGCGATCACCACTTTGTCTGTCAGTTCCTGGGTATGGATACCCAGGCGGTTTCGCATCCGTGCTGATTTCTGACTGCGCGGCGGTGTCGTTTTGAGGATCAGTTGGGGCTCTATGCAATCCATTTCTTTCAGACCCTGGTGGTTGAGAGACGCTTACCCAAGGAGCGTCTGAAGGTCGCTGGATACAGTTCCAAACGGTCGAACACTACCATGGAATAGTCCGGGGGTTTGAACCCCGGTGCAATCCAACGCAAGCCGCTTGCGTACTTTCGGTGGAGTGACCTGCTCGCCACGCCAAAGCATCCGTTACCTTCCAGCCAGGGCTCTGTATTCGGCCGGCGTACTGGCGTGCGCAACCTTGAACGCTGCAGTCAGGTGGCTCTGAGAGCTGAAACCACACTCCAGTGCCACATGCAAAATAGGCAGATCGGTCTGCATGAGCAGATCACGTGCATGTTCCAGTCGTAGATTCATCACATAGCGATGGGGCGGCATACCCATGGCGCGCTGGAACAGCCGTCGGAAATGAGCCGGGCTGACACCCGCCTGGCCAGCCAGCGTGCTGATCGAGAGTTCCTGCCCAAGATTCTCGCGAATGAAGACCAGTACTGTATGCAGGCGCGCCAGATGAATATGCGGCGGATAAATACCTCTGCTCGCGTCAACTCGTAGCGCACGATACACCTGCTCAAGCATGACCATGGCCAACCTTGCCATGAACCCCTGATCAGCCCCTTTCCCAAGACTTAGCTCATCCATCAATTGCCGGGCCGCTACGCTCACCAAACCATCACTGACGGGCAATGGTGCCTGCGCGCCAGCGCATATCTCACGCAATTGTCGAAACACGCCATCAGTGCGCTCGGGCAAATAAAAAACCGCGAAATCAATGCTGCCGGAATAGTGCCATTGAGTGGCACAACCTGCAGGCAGCAGCATTGACAAGCGGGGCATCGATGTTGAGCGCAACTCGCCCCCTGCTCCCTCATCCGCCCGCGAGCCACCGAACTGGGTCAACAGGGCCATGAAGTCAACTGGCGGGACGGATAGATCAGTTTTATGCAGGAAGTAGCGCTCCGCATACAAGGGGATTTCACTGCACACCAAGCCGCCCAGCAAGGGCAATCCCAGTGTTTCATGGACCTGTTGTTGCGGATTCATGGGCATCTCGGGATGAGCATATTTTGACAAATATGACCGCTTTTCAGGTGAGTTGTCGATGCCGGGAGGAACAATAATCAACCGAATTTCCGCCGCTCGCATAAGTGCGAGGCAGATCGATCACAACTCCAGGTGAGGCCTTCACAATGATCACATTGCACGAAACCCTGCGATTGCCTGCCGTCGGTCTGACTGGCTTTGAAACGCCGCTGACTGAAGAAGAGCGCGCCATACAGCAGACGGTGCATCAGTTTGCCAAGCACGTACTACGTCCCATCGGCCGGGAGCTCGACAAAATGAGTGCCGCCGACGTGTGCGCACCAGGTTCGCCATTCTGGTCGGTGTTTCAAGAGGCCGCCAAGCTCGGTATCGAGCCAACTTTCTTCTCTCAGTTCGAACCCCAGACCGCTGTTCGTCTTGAGTCACTGATCGGCGAGGAAATGGGCTGGGGCGATGCCGGCCTGGGGATTTCACTGGTTGTCTGCGGTGCTCCCTTGCAGATGGCCATGGCCGCCGGTAATCAGGAGCTCGTAGAGCTCTGCGCGGGCAAGATCGGCTGCTGGATGGTTACTCATCCGGACAAAGGCAGCGATCTGATGATCTACGACATGAAGCGCGAATGGCCGCCCGGGCAGGAAGGCAACAAGGGCAGCCTCTGCGCCAAAGTCGGCAAGGACGAGATCGTTATCAATGGCCAATGTTCGGCCTGGGTTTCAAACGGTGCCGTGGCGCAAGTCGCGCTGGCTCACATGACCGCTGACTATGGTGACGGCTACTTCGATGCCGATGGCCGACCCCACGGCGTAGCTGTGATCATCCCGCTCGACCTGCCCGGTATTTCACGCGGCAAGCCGCTGGACAAAATCGGTCAACGCGCCCTGCCACAGGGTGAAATCTATTTCAGCAACGTGAAAATACCACGCCGCTTTGCCGTCGCCCTGAAAGATCAATATTACGGCAACCAATCCTCGGCCTGGTCCTACGCCGGTACGCACATGTCGCAGGTGTTCACCGGCGTCGCCCGCTCGGCCTTCGAAATGGCTTTGCAGTATTGCCATGAACGTAAACAGGGCGGCCAATTGCTGATCGACCATCAGCTCACACGCTACCGCCTGGGCGACATGATGCGACGCGTCGAACTGGCGCGCGGCGTCGCACGGCGGTCACTGGCCTATGCGCGTTTGTCGCCGTGCGCGCACCCCTACGCGACAGCTTCAGCAAAGGTGACGGTCACCGAAGAGTGCATGAAGGTTGCCAGCGAGGCGCTGCAGCTGTTCGGTGGCGCGGGCACTTCACGTGAATACCCGATTGAAAAGATCTTCCGCGATGCCCGCTCTGCACTGATCGAGGATGGTGAGAACACCATCATCACGATGCGCGTTGGCCTCTTGTGCCAACAGCTCTATGCCGAAGGTTGGTCACAGAATTGATGTTTGCAGTTATCCAATAACCAAAAACAAGAGACGCAAAAATGGCTAAATTCCCCGTAGTTGTCTATGGCGCCAGTGGCTACACCGGCATGCTGACCATGGATTGGCTGATCGACCAGAACATCCCGTTCACCGCCGTAGCGCGCAATGCCAAGCGCGCACAGGAAATGATGGCGCAACGTGTGGTACGCCTGGAGTCCGCGACCTATGAAATCATTGAGGCCGAGCACAACGTCGAGTCGCTGAGCGCCGCCTTCAAGGGGGCCAAGGTGGTCTGCAACACCGTTGGCCCCTTCGTCAACTTCGGTCTGACCACCGTCGAGGCCGCGCTCAAGGCCGGCTGCCACCACATAGATACCACCGGCGAGCAAAGCTATGTTCGTCAGGTTCGCGAGCAATTTGGTGAACTCTATCGTCAGGCTGGCTTACTGGTTTCGCCATCGCTGTCCTACATGTTCAGCTTCTCCGAGATCGCCGCCGAACTGGCGCTGGAAACCCCCGGCATCGACGTGCTGGAAACCGCCGCCCTGTGCCGCGGCCCGCGTGATGTCGCCGGGGTCAGCCTGGGCTCGGCGGCCTCGATTTTCGAATTGTTCCACAGGGAGCAGTTCTACCTGTGGGAAAACAAGCTGGTGCAGCACCCCGCCACCGCTTCGTTCAACATTGTCGACCCCAACTTCATGCAGCCGGTTTTCTCTCTGCCTTGGGGAGGAACCTCGCTGCCGATTTACTTCGAGCATGATCCGCGCGTGCGCGCCTGCACCTCCGCGGTCGGTTTCTACGACAACAATGTGATGCCGATGGTGCATGGTCTGAGCCAGAAGTGGGAAGCGGAATACAAGCACTTGTCCAAGGAGCAGCAGGACGCGGTGGTGAGGAGCCTGGTAGAAGCCACCACGCCGAGCATGCCGCCCCGCGAACGCACCACCTTGCAACGTAGCGTCGACATCGCTATCGGCCGCGGTCACCTGGCCGCCGTGCGCGCTACCGTGCATGGCGTCACACCCTATATTTCCACCGGTGCCCTACAGGCCGCGGCGGCGGTCAAGCTGCTCGACGGCGACACCAACAAGGTCGGCTTCGCTTCCGGTTCCAAGGCTTTTGGACACCGCTATCTGCTCGGCTTCCTGGAAGAGCGCGGCCTGGCCCGTGCCACCGTTACCAAACTCTGATTACCGGCACAGGAACCACTTATGGCCATCATCGACTTTTACGATCGCGGCTGGGGCATCAACCCTGCCGGGGTCGCCTACATCCAAGGCGAGCGCTCTTACACCTTCAACGAAATCGGCGAGCTCTCGTGTCGCATCGCCAACAAATTGCTCGCACTGGGCTTGCCGAAGGAAACCAAGGGGGCCGTCTGGTCAGGTAACGACGTCACCGCCTGGGCCTGCACACTGGGTCTATGGCGCGCCAACATGACCTGGATTCCAGTCAACGCGCGCAACTCGAGCGAAGAGAATCACTACATCCTCGATGCATTCGACTGCGAGGTGATGTTCTACCAGAACGACTTCGCGCAAATCATCACCGAGCTACGGCCCAAGCTGCCGAAGATCAAGCACTGGATCTGTATCGATGCCGACGCTGTCGATGCACCTTCGCTGGAGCTATGGAGTGCCGGCCAGCCGGCGAGCCGTCCCGAAGTCGCCTATGACATGGACGACGTGGTGGCGGTCTCACCCACGGGTGGCACTACGGGCACGCCAAAGGGAGTGATGAACACCCACCGCAGCCTGCAGACGTTCATCGCCCACTTCATGCTGACCTGTGCTTATCGCAATGGTGAAAAGCCGGTGAATATGGCCGCCGCACCGATGACCCACACTGCCGGCCTGTTGTCCGTACCCTGCACGGCGCAAGGTGGCACTGTAGTAGTTATTACCAAACCTGATCCGGCATTGATGTTGAACGCCATTGCGCAGCACAAGGTCAGCGAGCTCTTTCTGCCGCCAACGGTGATCTACAGGCTGTTGGAAATTCCCGGTATCGAGACGCTGGATTTCTCCTCGGTGAAGTACCTGATGTACGGCGCGGCTCCCATGTCGGTAGACAAGCTGAAGAAAGCTATCGAGATTTTCGGTCCGGTCATGACCGGCGGCTATGGTCAGACCGAAGCACCGGCCAGCATCGCCAACTTTCGTCCCGACGAACATCTGGTGGGTGACCAATTCGCCGACGACGAACGCCTGTCCTCGGTCGGCCGCCCTAACCCGCTGGTCCGCGTCGAAGTGATGAGCGACACCCACCAGATCCTGCCGCGCGGTGAAACCGGTGAAATATGCGTGCGCGGCGACCTGATCATGAAGGGTTACTACAAGCAGCCGGAGAAGACCGCCGAGACCATCATCGACGGTTGGCTGCATACCGGCGACATCGGCCATATCGATGCCGAAGGCTATCTGCACCTCACCGATCGCAAAAAGGACATGATTATTTCCGGCGGTTTCAACGTCTATCCCAGCCAGGTCGAGCAAGTGTTGTGGGGACATCCGGCCGTTCAGGACTGCGCCGTGATTGGCGTGCCCGATGAGAAATGGGGCGAGGCCGTCAAGGCCGTGGTCGAGCTCAACCCAGGCCAGGAAACCACAGAGCAGGAGCTTATCGAGCTGTGCAAAGTCAAGCTGGGGAGCGTGATGGCACCGAAGTCTGTCGACTTCACTACCAGCCTGCCACGCAGTCCGGTGGGCAAGGTGCTGAAAAAAGAACTGCGTCAGCCGTATTGGGAAAACGCAGCTCGCAAGATCTGACACAACCGGAGGGGTGCGAACTGGACACCGACCAACTGAATATAAGGAATTTTCAATGAGCAATATCTATATCGCCGGCATCGCCATGACCGTCTTCGGTCGCCACACCGAACGCAGCCTCGACGACTTGGCACGCGAGGCATTCCATGGCGCATTGAAGGACGCCCACTGCACTGCCGCCGATCTCGATATCGCATTTTATGCCGGCATGACCAATGGCCCATTGCAAGGCCAGCTCTCGATCCCCGGTCAAGTCGTGTTCAGCAAGATCGGTATTCAAGGCATTCCTATCTATAACGTCGAGAATGCCTGCGCTTCGGGTAGCTCAGCCTTCAATCTGGCCGTGCAAAGTCTCAAGGCCGGTACGGCCAGTATCGCGCTGGCGTTGGGTGCGGAAAAGATGAACATCCCGGATAAACTGAAAGCCCTCTCGCTGTTCGAGGCTGGATGGGATGTTTCTCGCGCCGAAGAGAATTATCAGACGCTGGTGAAAATGGGCGAAGGCGTGGTGCCGCCCGCCGGGTCGGAATCGGACAAGCCTTACAGTAAGTTCATGGCCATCTATGCCGCATTATGCCGCCAGCATATGAAAACCTACGGCACCACGCAGCGGCAGATCGCAGCGGTGTCGGCGAAAAACCACACCCACTCGGTCCATAACCCCTACTCGCAATTTCGCAAAGCCTTCGGTATCGACGAAATCCTTGCCGCCCCTCCGATCACCTACCCGCTCACCCTGCCAATGTGCGCGCCGCTGTCGGACGGCGCAGCAGCAGCCATCCTGTGCACCGAGGAAGGACTCGCACGCATCGGTGCCGACAGAAGCCGCTGCATCAAGATAGCGGCCAGCGTCATCCGTAGCTTCAGCCATCGCCGGCTCGATCAGCCGGAACTGAACGTCAGTCACCTGGCAGCTAACCAGGCCTATGAACAGGCGGGCCTGGGGCCGCAAGACATGCATGTCGCCGAAGTCCATGACGCCTCGGCGATGGGCGAAATCATTCAGGTCGAAAACCTGGGCCTGGTCCCGTTCGGTCAGGGCGGACCTGCGGCTGAACGTGGCGAATTCACGCTGGGCGGGCGCATCCCGGTCAATACCTCAGGTGGCCTGGAATCGAAAGGCCATCCACTCGGCGCTACCGGGATCGGACAACTCTACGAACTTGTGACGCAACTGCGCGGAGAGGCTGGCGCACGCCAGGTATATGGCGCACGCCATGCAATCCAGGAGAACGGCGGCGGTTTGCAGGGTATTGAGGAGGCAGCCGTCGCGATCCACATTCTCAGCAAATAGTTCTTGTCAGAAAAATTTGTAGTGGCCAAACCAATCAAAACAAGAAGGATAAAAAACATGTTCCAAAACAAAGTAGTCGTCATCACCGGCGCAGGATCAGGCATTGGTCGGGAGTTGGCTATCCAGATGGTGGAAGCTGGCGCGCATGTCGCCCTGTCGGACATCAACCAGATTGGTCTCGACAAAACCATGAAGCTATTGCCTGACGCCAGCAAAGCGAAAGGTTACCTCCTGGACGTATCGTCCTGGGACGCCTTCCAGGCTCATGCCGACGAGGTGAAACGAGATTTTGGCACGGCGCACTTCGTCATCAATAACGCAGGTGCCGCAGTCATCGGGACAGTTGCCAACACCTCCATCGATGAGTACGAGTGGCAACTCGGTATCAACATGTGGGGCGTGTTGTACGGTACCAAAGCGTTCCTGCCGATGATGCAGGCCCAGCGAGAGGGCTGCATCGTCAACATTTCCAGCGTATTTGGCCTGGTGGGTTTCCCGATGCAAAGCGCTTACAACATGTCGAAGTTCGCCGTACGTGGTCTGACCGAAGCATTATGGTCTGAACTCGATGGTAGCGGTGTACGCGCCGTGTGTGTGCACCCCGGAGGAATTCGAACCAATATCGAGAAGTCCGGACGACGTTGTAAAGCCGCCGGCAAAACAGAAGAAAGGTTCACGGCACTCGCAGACAAGATGCTACTGACGCCAGCGGCGGATTGTGCCGGCGACATCATCAAGGGGCTCCGCAACGGAACCAAACGCATTATCACAGGGAACAAGTCGAGCACCTTGTTCTGGATGAGCAGGCTGTTCCCCAATAGCTATCCGGCATTACTCAAGCTGCTTGGCTGAGACCCAAAAGCTACAGGATGTCTCTGCGTGATGCGAGGCGTCACCACCTCTCAGGAACAACCCCATGACCGACAGTTATACCCGCAAGCTGTTTATTTCTGCCGCTTGTTTCAACGTACTCGCGGGCCTTCCACTACTCGTAGCCCTACAACCCGTAGCTGCACTGTTGGGGCTGCAAATTACCCCTACCTCAACCCTCTTCATTCAACTCACCACGTGCCTGGTTATCGTATTCGGCTGGGCCTATTGGATGATCGCTCGCGATCCGCTGCAGTATCGTCCCTATATCCTGCTCGGGGTAATCCTGAAAGTACTGTTTGTTGTGGTGGTTTATGGTCACTGGCTGGCGGGCAGCATACCCTGGCCATTGCCAGTAGTGGCATCGGGTGACATCGTCTATGCATTACTGTTCTGGCGTTATTTCCAGCGTGCTGAGCGTTGAACTACGTAGTAAAAAGAACACACCGATAAGCAAGTGACCGAAAAGCAGCTTCCTTTTGTGTAGGTAGCTGCGAGACTTGCCCCGTGATCCACATCGACGCCATCTGGCTGGTCGCCGTGCCGATGGATATGCGATCCGGAACCGAGAAAGCTTTCGCCCATCTCCTCCGAAAGAAGTGAGGATTCCACCGAGAGCCAGTCGTTCTGTAGGGGTAAAAACGCCTAAAAATAAAAAGGGGTCGCGAGATAAAATCTCGCAACCCCTTGATTTATATGGTCGGAACGGAGTGATTCGAACACTCGACCCCTAGCACCCCATCTCCTTTTTCATACGTCTTGAAAGCTTCGAAAATCCTCCTCTGGATTTTCACAAGCGAGTATTTACTTGAGCTCCAGCGGTGTTCGGCGCTACGAGAGTCCAGGAACGTCCATCAAGAGCCGACGTTTTTGTGGGGGGAAAAGTAGGGGTAACCCATTTCATGGCCAAAATTACCATCAAAGAACTCGAGTCGCTGACCGCCAACGATGCCGGCCACATCCTCAGGGAGGATGGCAATCTCGCCGGTCGAATCTCCGTGCGTAAGGACGGTGTGTCGGTCAGCTTTTTCTATCGGTATCGCTGGGGCGAGCAGAACAAAGAGTACGCCTGCGGAACCTGGCCACGCAAATTCCTGACCGACATCCGCAAGACACGTAACCAGGCCCGAGCACTTATCGATGAACAGATCAATCCCAACGAACACAAGAAAACCGCCAAGGCACAGGCATAAGCCGCGGCTAACGTGGAGGCCGAACAAATAAAAACGGCGGTACAGAGGACACAGCAGGTGATCTGCCAGTTTAGAAAGCCTGAACCGCAAAACTGCACAAGTCCCTGTAGCCGCTACGCTTCCATTTTCGCCTGCAGGCCGCCCACCGCTGGAGAGCGGGTTGGCTCACAAGCTTGGTGAATGGTGGTCTTGCGGTATTTCAGCATGCCGCCACTGCGTTCATTATGAGGTAGGCCGTGATCTCGCCAACAATGGCCAAGGCCACGCTCGCCGGGGTATCGCCCCCCAAATCCAACCCAATCGGATAATGAAGCCCGGGCACAACTTCTGGCGAACGGGCCGATGCGCCCATCTCATCAAGCAGTCGTTCTGTTCGCTCTCGAGGACCCAACTGCCCGACATAGGCGGGAGAACATTGCAAAACGTTTTCCAGCCAATACCGATCTTGTCGATAGCTGTGGGTCATGATCACCACTGCGGCACCGTCGACAGCACTGGATAAGTTAAAGGGCTCGTTGATAGGCGCAACAATGACGTGGTTTGCTCCAGGGAACCGTTCCGGGCGAGCAAAGTGCGCACGCCCGTCCACCACCGTGACATGCCAGTTCAAATCCCTGGCGAACTGCACCAAAGGATGGGCGTCATGACCCGCGCCAAAGATCATCAGTCGACGCTGTGGCGCGATGTATTCAAGAAAGACCTCGACTTCATCGGCTCCGCTTCCGTAAATCATCAACTGAGACTTCTTGCGCGCAAGGGTACTGCGCAAATCACCCTGCAGGGTGTGTTGAAGCGCTTGGCACTGGATGCCCTCACACGCGTTCATAAAGGCGTTCAGTCCCATTCGAGCACCGACTCGCACACGGTTTTTTCGACCCGCCGAGATGACCGTTGCCAGTGCTGCCGGTTGACCGGTGGCCTTCACCTGTTGCAGCACATCGAGCAACAGACTCTGCTTGCCGGCATCATGGCGCTCCAGGAGTACATGCACGGTACCGTTGCAGCCCAGACCAAACGTCAGCGCCGCGTCTTCATCATCGGCGTCCTCATCTTCCTTGGCTGCAGTGCTGTAACGACGAACCACTGCGCCACCGGACTCGGTTAACCACCAGGCCTTCCTGGCCAATTCCTGTTCCAGACAACCACCGCTTATAGTTCCGACTGTCTGGCCAAAAAGCGGAATCAGCATCCTCGCACCCGGACGCCGATAGGCCGAGCCCTCGACCTTGACGACCGTGGCGAGTACAGCATCGATCTTTGTGCTGCTGGCTTGATCCAATGCATCGAGCAAGGCGTACAAATCAGACATGGTCACTCCCGGGTCAAATTCAGTTGATTGCTGCGCATCGTCTTCAAGTGATCGCCCCTAGTTTGCGGGGAAAAACAGCGTTGCCAACAACCCGCCGAACGCAGTGAACGGGAGTACTATTCATTCCCTTGCATTCGTCGAAGAACAATGCGCCATCGATCTATCGATCTAATGCATACGGTGTACGAGAAAACCCGGGGCGCCCAAATAAACCCTTTGGCCGGAGTGCCCAGTTCAGAGATCGGTGGCGCACTACCACGGAATGTCATGTCATTTCCTAGCCATAAATATCGCTACGCATAATCGTCAAGGGCAACAGCGTGAACAAAAAAACAGGTATCAGAGCCCAGCAGGCCGACCAGACCAAGGCTCGTATTCTCAAAGCCGCGGTCAAGATCTTCACCCGTGATGGTTATGCGGGCGGGCGGATCGAACAGATTTCCAGTGAAGCCGATTCCAATGACCGGATGATCTATTACTATTTCGGCAGCAAGGAAAACCTCTTTGTACGGGTGCTTGAACACACTTATGAAGCATTCAACCAAGCCGAAAGCATGCTACACCCGGACCTTTCGAACCCCGTGCAGGCCTTGCGTGATCGGGTAGCATTCGTCTGGCATTACTACGTAAAGCATCCGGAATTCGTCGCTATCCTCAATATCGAAAACCTGCACGAGGGCACGCACGCCAGACAGTCCAGTGAGCTTCGTCGCTTGTCCAGCACCACGCTGGGCGTGATCACACCGATCATCGAAGCGGGTCAGCGGCAGGGGGTGTTTCGCCAGGACATCGACATCAATCACGTCTACTTGATGATCGCCTCGCTCTGCTACTTCTATAACTCCAACCGGTACACCCTCACCTCATTTCTTGGTCAAGATCTGGCGGATCAAGGCCAGCAGCAGGACTGGTTGGCGTTCATCAGCGATCTGGTGGTGCGCGGCGTGCTGACACTGCCTGTGCCTCGGTTACCCGCTGATCAATGAGTGCCGGGATTGGCCCGCAAGTGCGCGACCTTCTGCTCCAGCCCTTGCCATGCAGGTTCAGCTGAGGCGAAGCGATTGCGCAGATAGGCCGTCAGTTCGGCGATCTGCCTGTTGGACAGGCTGTCCTTGAAACCTGGCATATAACCAAGGTCCGGCGTCGCCGGGTTGGAGATGCCTTGCAAAATGACCTTCAGCAGGTTGTCTGGCAGAGCACTGTGAAGGTTGGTGTTAGTCGCCAACGAGGGGCTGACACCAAACAATTTCGGCCCAAGACCATCGGCGTGACAGCCTTGGCAGGAACCTTCAAACACCCGCCGACCATTGCTCAACGACACCTCTGTGATGCTGGGTTGCGCTACGGTTTCGGTGCTTGAGCGGGTCTGTGCTTGCGCCGCTCCATCGAGCGACGCGAGGTAAACCGCCATCGCCCGTATGTCTGTTTTGGGCAGCTTCGCCAATTCACTCACCACTGGCCCCATGGGTCCCGCCGCGATACCGTGGGCATCGGAATAACCACTGCTCAGGTAGGTGAACAGTTGGTCTTCGGTCCACGGCGTAGGCGACTTGGATAAGCCATTGAGCGCAGGGGCTTCCCAGCCATCGACCATGCCGCCCGCCAGGAAATTTTTACCGCCCTTCTCCGCCCCCATCAGGTTGCGCGGTGAATGACAGGCCGCGCAGTGACCCAGCCCATTGACCAGGTAGGCGCCGCGATTCCACTGCTCGCTGCGTTGCGGCTGCACCTGGATTTCACCCTTGCGCAGGAATAAAGCGTTCCAACCCGCCATCAGCGGCCGCATGTTGAACGGGAACTGCATGTCGTTAACCTTGGCTGGCTGGCTCACCGGGGACTGAGACATCAGGTACGCGTAAAGTGCCTGCATATCGGCATCATTGATGTTTCTGAAGGCAGTGTAAGGAAATGCCGGATACAGATTCCTGCCATCGCGACTGATGCCATCGCGCATGGCCCGCTCGAACGCAGGATAGGACCAATTGCCAATCCCGGTTGTCGGGTCAGGTGTGATGTTGCTGCTGTACAGCGTTCCGAAAGGCGTCTGCATGGCCAACCCGCCCGCATTGGTCGCGCCGCCTGGCGCTGTGTGGCACACCGCGCAATCGCCAACTGCCGCCAGCAAACGCCCTCGCTCCAGCGTCGCCGCAGACCAGGTGCCGGCACTGGGTGGCGTGATCGGTGCGATTTCTGCACGCCAGGGCAAAGCCGTGGCAGCAACGCCAAGTATCGCGCCGAACGCTGCGAACAATGAGCCAAACATCCATTTCGAGCGCTTGGCCTTTGGCGAATCAGGGGGATTGGCATTCGCTTCGTCCGCCGAGCCTTTGAGCGCGGCCAGCACACGCTCAGCGGTGATCGGTAGTTCACGAAAGCGAATCCCGGTGGCGTCGTAGATCGCATTGGCTATCGCTGCCGCGCTCGGCACTGCCGCCGACTCACCCGCCCCCATGGGTGCTTCGTTCTGGCGCGGCATCATCAGCACATCGATTTCCGGTACCTGGGGGAATGTCAGGATCGGGTAGCCGCCCCATTCCTTGCTGGCAACGGTGGACTCTTCAAAGGTCACGCGCTCCTTGAGCACGCGACTGGTGGACTGAATCACATTGCCGTGAATCTGATGTTGCACGCCGGCCGGGTTGATCATCATCCCGGCGTCATGACCGATCACGACCCGTGTGACTGACACTTCACCGCTGCGCTTGTCCACCGCCACGTCCGCGACCCACGCTGCCCACGCAGCGCCAAAACCTGGAAATTTGCTGTGAATGTAACGGGCATAGGCAAAACCACGGCCGCGCAGGATGTTGTCTTGTTCCGGGATTTGCATCGGCTGCGTACGCGGCGTCCATTCGGCGCGGGCAGCCGTGGCCTTGACCAGATCCGAGGCGCGCTCATCATTCAGATAACGCAAGCGGTATTCGACAGGGTCGACGCCCGCGGCAAAGGCCAATTCATCGATATATGACTCATGGGCGAACGTATTGGGCAGCGCCGACACGCCCCGCATCCACGAAGCCCGGACAATGGGTGCCATGTCATTTACGCTCACGCGCATGTGTTCAAAATCATACGGAGGGATCGAAGTGCGGTCGCCCATTTCGAACATCGCCGCTACCGGTTCGACACGCCCTGTCAGCAGCAGTGCCAGGGTCGGCGCACCGTTGGACGGGTAGCTGGTCTGGAAATCGTAACCGGCCACACTACCATCGGCGTTGATGCCTCCATCGACTTCCATCAGTTGCGCCGTGCCTTTGGGCTCCCAGACATGCTCCTGCTCCCGGGTCAGTTGCACCCGTACCGGCAGGCCGACGGCCCGGGACAGTAACACCGCATCGGCGCAGACGTCGTCGGCGCAATTACGCCCGTAACAACCTGCCGCTTCCATGCGGATGATCTCGATCCGCTCTTCCGGATACTCCAACAGCCATGCCAGGTCAGCGCGCAGTAAATGCGGGTTTTGCGTGCCGGACCAGACGCGAATGCCGTCCTCGTGATAGTCCGCCAGCCCGCATGACGGGCCGATGGAGGCGTGAAGCTGATACGGCCACAGGTAGGTGCGGGCCATGCGCTCGCTGGCCTGCTCCAAGGCTTGCTCAACATTGCCCTTGTCCAGCACGACGCGCTGCACCCGGGGGTTGTCGCGAATGGCCTGCGCGATGTCACCCATGTTCGGCAGTTTGTGGTTCCAGGCTTTCCAGGTGACCTTCAGCGCCTGGGCGGCCTTCGCGGCCTGCTCTTCACGCAGGGCGACCACGCCGACAAAATCGCGAATCACCACCACCCGCACGATGCCGGGAATGTGCGCGATGGAAGACTCGTCCACCTCCAGCAGGCTTTTGCCGACGAAATCACCGCTGTCGAGCCCGGCGTAAGGTGGGCGAATCACCCGGCCATGAAGCATGTTCGGCAGCCGCATGTCATGCACGTAGGTCAGCTCACCGGTGGCTTTGCCCGGAATGTCCACCCGCGCTGCGCCCTTGCCCACCAGCCGATAATCTTCCAGACGCTTGAGCGGCGCATCGCCGGAAATCGTCAACTGGTCACGCTCGCCCTCCACCAGTTCGGCAAGCGTTAGCTGGCGACCGTCTTCGCTGCTGATTACCCCGCTGTTTATCCGTAAGGTGTCAGCCGCAACGGCAAAACGCCGGGCCGCCCGTGCCAGCAAAAATCGCCGGGCTTCAGCCGCCGCGTTACGCAAGGGGATGGCCGAAATCTGGATGGTCGCACTGGCGATGGTTGCGCCCTGGTTCGGCGCGCTATCGGTATCGCCAAGGACCATACAGACTTGATCCAGCGCCAGGTCCAGCTCTTCGGCGACGATTTGTGCCAGCGAAGTACGGATCCCGGTGCCCAGATCCACGTGGCCGTTGAACCCATAGACCTTGCCGTCGTCGTTGACCGCAATGAACAACGCCAGCTCCTGGGGTTTGATCAAGGGTACGCCACCTTTGGCCACAGGACCGGAGGGTGGCTGGATCTGATCGACGATCAACAAGACGCCGGACTTGGTCAACAGCTGAGCACGGGTGAGCGTTGCATGGGTCATGGTCATCAATCCGTTCAAGACTTTTGACGGGCGGCACGCAGTACCGCTCGAAGAATTTCGATATGGGTGCCGCAGCGGCAGAGATTGGCCGACAGTTCGTTGCGAATCTGTGCCTCGCTGGGGTGCGGGGTGCGATCGAGCAGGGCCTTGGCGGTCATGATCATGCCGTTCATGCAGTAGCCGCACTGCGCCGCCTGCTCCTCAATGAAGGCCTGCTGCACCGGGTGCGGATGCTCACGGGTACCAATGCCTTCGAGGGTGATGATTTCCCGGCCCTCGGCGCCGGACAACGGAAACACACAAGCCCGCGCCGCAACACCATCGATGATCACCGTGCAGGCGCCGCACTCGCCCAGGCCACAACCATATTTCGGGCCGTTGAGCTGTAAATCGTTACGCAGCACCAGCAACAGCGGTGTGTCGGCCATGGCACAGACCGTAGTGGTCTGGCCATTGACGTGAAGCGTCACGGTCTTTTCCGGCGCCAGTGCTTGCTCACTCATGTCGCACTCTCCAGGTGTTACCGCTCGCTCTCTTGATGAGGCGCGGCTTTTTATTAAGTAATCACTACATGAAAAAGGCGTGACCGGTACCGCATGCGCAGGCTGCGCAGATCCTGCGCAGTGCCATTGCGGGTTCTAAAGCTTGAAGAGGGGGATGGCTACCCGACTCCTCACGTTACCCCTGACTACATTTTTTTCATGAAGTATCCACTTCATGAGTCAGACGCAAGAAGAATGCCAGGGGCGGTTTCTTACTCGTCAATCGTCGGCGTCATCGATCATCTTGCGCAGCAGATACAGCATCGCAACGCGCTCGGCCGGGTTGAGATTACCCATGGTCAGTTCGCTGACGCGGGCAGCATGAGGCACGGTGTCACGCACTAATTGATGGCCACTGTCGGACAGGCCAACGATGACTTTGCGCCGATCTTGAGGGTCTGGCTCCAGGGTGATCAGGTCGCGCGCCTTGAGCCGCTCGACGATGCCTCGAATGGTCGCCTGGTCCACCGCAGTGGCCTTGACCAGCTCGGTCAATGAGCTAGGTCCGGCATCACGCACGGCGCACAGCGTGATGAACTGCACAGCGGTCAGCTGCGAATCGTCGACGTTCTGCTGGAAGATCGCCATGTTGCGCTGGTAAGCCTTGCGCAGCAAATGACCGACCTGCTCGGAAAAGGCATAGGGCGCGGTTGTCTGTGGGGTGTTGTCTGTCGTATCCGGCACGGCGGGCTCTATCAAAAAAAAGTAAGTGGCGTTTACATTAACCTGCGAGGGGGATCAAGGTAACTCAATCGTGGTGGGTCACTGGCTTGGGCCCCCTCTTTTATATCACCGCGCGATAGAGGCCTGCGGCGCTACCACATCACCGCCCAGGACCACCGCCTGATCATCGAGGTAGATATCGCAATGACGTAGCGGGATGTCCAGATGGCACGGGGTTTTTCGGGTACCGCCCACCTCGGTATTGGGCCCGGTGGAGAACAGGAAGTTGCCGTAGAACGCCCGGGCATCCATGCACATGCCGTCGTTTTTGTCATGCAAGCCCATGGCGGTCCACTGCGCACGCGGCTGCAAACCCCAGCCGATATGGGAGATGCCGTACACCTCGGGGTCGTTGAAGTACTTCATGTAGTCACGCAGGTATTCGGCCTCGAAGCCACCATGGATCGAAGTAATGAAACCCTTTTCGATTTCCAGGGTGATCTTCTCTCGCGAGTAATTCTTGAACGGCAACAGGATATCGCCGACGTCGATCACCAGTACGCCCTCGGCGGTTTCCTCGTTTGGCCAGGAGAATAGAAAACCGCTGGGCCAGTGATCCCAACGCCCCGGTTCATCGGCAAAACCGTACTCGGTGACCGCAGGGTATTGCCCGAGCAACGCCTTGAAATCACTGCCGGCCCTGGACTTCACGTGGATCGAGCGCGCCTGCTTCAGCAGCTTCTCGGCCGCCATCACCCGCTCTTTGTCCGCCAGCGTAGGCAGCATCCGCGCCAGCACTTCCGGTGGTTCGACCGCCAGCAGTATGCGCGTCCCGGTCTTGAGGATCTGCTCCTGCTCCGGCGAGTGCAGCAACATCATGGTGTCGACCACGAGGTCCGCCGCTTCCAGCGCCCGTTGCGCGGCGATATTGCCGGTCAGCGAGGTGTCGCCGCAGTAAGCGGTCATGTCGTTGCCCATGGCCATCGGGTGATTGAATGACGGCAACTCGACCGCATAGACCTTGGCCCCAAGACGCTGGGCGGCGTCCATGGCCGCCCGCACGGTACGCGAGTCGGAGTAGTGGCTTTTCAGCACCGCGACACTTTGAGTGGAGTCCACTTTCGACAGTTTCAACACGTGTTCAAACATCTGGGTCAGTTCGCAATCGCTTACCGGCATTTCTTGTCTTCCTCTTAACCTGTTGAGTTCGTTCGAGCCTCGCGCTCTGCGCACCAAAGCAAGGCAGCGGGCTTGGCAGCTGCACGAATTTGAAGTGTATACGCTATTTAATGACGATAGCACAACAAATTAACGGACGTCTCAAGAGAAGGAGCGAAACGTTACAAAGCGACACTCACCCGCTATTTATAGGTTACGAAGCGTTACGCGTACCGTTTATCGTTGATTTTTATTTTTCAAGCGGTCTCTTCCATTCGAAAAACAATAGCGTATACACTTCAATTCGCGGCGAGACGACAACCCGATCTCACCAGCCAAATATTCAAATCGAAGGAAAAGCCCCATGCGAAACAAACAAAAAATCGCAATCGTCGGCGCCGGTCTAGGTGGCGCTGCTGCTGCAACGCTGTTACAGAAAGCCGGGTTCGAAGTCGACGTTTATGAACAGGCGCCAGAGTTTTCCCGTATTGGTGCGGGCATCCACATGGGCCCCAACATCATGAAAATCTTCCGCCGCATGGGCATTGAGCAGAAGTTGAGCGACATGGGCTCGCACCCTGATTTCTGGTTCAGCCGCGACGGCGCCAGCGGTGACTATCTGTCCCGCATCCCCTTGGGTGAATTCGCTCGTAAGGAATACGGCGCGGCTTACATCACCGTGCACCGCGGGGACCTGCATGCACTGCAAATGTCAACTATTGCGCCGGGCACTGTGCACTTCAACAAGCGCCTGACCGGGATCGAGGAAACCGATGATCTGGTGCGCCTGCACTTCAGCGACGGCACCACCACCGAGGTCGACATCGTCATCGGCGCCGATGGCATCAACTCCAGAATTCGCGAAGAGTTGCTCGGAGCGGAAAGACCGCTGTACAGCGGCTGGGTTGCCCACCGCGCCTTGATTCGCGGCGAGGTGCTGGCCAAGTACAACATGGACTTTGAAAACTGCGTGAAGTGGTGGAGCGAAGATCGTCACATGATGGTCTACCACACCACCAGCAAGCGCGATGAGTACTACTACGTCACCGGCGTACCGCACCCGGCCTGGGACTTCCAGGGCAGCTTTGTCGATAGCAGCCGCGACGAAATGTACGACGCATTCCAGGGCTATCACCCCACCGTTCAAGCGTTGATCGAATCCAGTGAAAGCGTGACCAAATGGCCGCTGCTCAATCGCAACCCGCTACCGCTCTGGAGCCGTGGACGGATGGTGTTGCTGGGTGATGCCTGCCACCCGATGAAACCGCACATGGCGCAAGGCGCGGGCATGGCCATCGAAGATGCCGCCATGTTGACCCGCTGCCTGCAGGAAACCGGGCTCACCGATTACCGCACCGCGTTCAAGCTATACGAAGCCAACCGCAAGGACCGTGCCTCGCGAGTACAGGCGGTGTCCAATGCCAACACCTGGCTGCGCGCACAGGAAGATCCGGCCTGGGTCTATGGTTATGACCTCTACGGCCACCCACTGAAATCGGAAGTGGCCGCATGAGCACCTTCATTCAGGGCGGCAACGTTCAAGCCAATGGTATCCGCCAGCACTACCTGCGTTATGGCGGTCAGGGCAGCACCGGCAAACCGATAGTGTTGCTGATTCCCGGCATCACCAGCCCGGCTATCACCTGGGGGTTTGTCGCCGAGCGCCTGGGCCAGTATTTCGATACCTACGTACTCGACGTTCGTGGCCGCGGCCTGTCCTCCACCGGACCGGAACTGGACTACGGCACCGACGCCTGCGCCGATGACATCGGCGCATTCGCCAAAGCCATGGGCATCAATGCCTATCACCTGGTCGGCCACTCCATGGGCGCGCGGTTTGCCGTGCGCAGCGCCGTACGCAATCCAGAAGGTCTGCAAAGCCTGGTACTGATCGATCCTCCCGTCTCCGGCCCCGGCCGGCGCGAGTACCCGAGCAAGCTGTCGTGGTACGTGGACTCTATCCGCCAATCACTAAGCGGGATGGACGCCGACGCCATGCGCGCCTTCTGCCCGACCTGGACCGAGGAGCAGCTGCAAGTACGCGCCGAGTGGCTGCACACCTGCTACGAACCGGCCATCGTCCGCGCCTTCAACGATTTTCATGACGTGGACTTTCATCAAGATCTGCCGCACCTGCCTGTCCCTGCCCTGCTGATCGTTGCCGGTCGCGGCGGCGTAATCCAGGCCGGGGACGAAGCGGAAATTCGCGACCTGCAACCCGCGATCCAGATTGCTCACGTTGAAAACGCCGGGCACATGATTCCGTGGGATGACCTCGAAGGTTTTTTCGCGGCTTTCGGCGATTTCCTCGGCCAGCCCCTGACCTGAATTCAACGCACGTTGCAAAGGAGATAGCTTGTGATCGAGCCTTATCGTATCGGCCAGATTGTGCCGAGCTCCAACACCACCATGGAAACCGAGATCCCGGCGATGCTGGCAGCACGCCAATTGATCCGCCCCGAACGCTTCACCTTTCACTCCAGCCGCATGCGCATGAAGCAAGTGCGCAAGGAGGAACTGGCGGCCATGGACGGCGAGTCCGACCGCTGTGCCATTGAGCTGTCGGACGCCAAGGTCGATGTACTGGGTTATGCCTGCCTGGTCGCAATCATGGCCATGGGCCTGGGCTACCATCGCCAGTCCGAGAAACGCCTGCGCCAGGCCACCGCCGACAACGACGGTAACGCACCGGTCATCACCAGCGCCGGCGCCTTGATCGATGGCTTGAAAGTAATGGGCGCCAAACGCATTGCCATTGTCGCGCCGTACATGAAGCCGCTGACCGAGCTGGTGGTGGATTACATTCGCGAAGAAGGTTTCGAGGTGGTGGACTGGCGCGCCCTGGAAATTCCCGACAACCTGGCCGTCGCCCGCCACGACCCGGCCAACCTGCCCGCCATTGTGCGCGACATGAACCTTGAAGGCGTGGATGTGATCGTCCTGTCGGCCTGCGTGCAGATGCAATCGCTGGGAGTGGTCTCACAAGTCGAGGCCGAAACCGGCAAACCGGTACTCACCGCCGCCATCGCCACCACCTACGCCATGCTCAAGGCACTGGACCTGGAGCCCATCGTTCCGGGTGCGGGCGCGCTGCTGTCTGGCGCCTATAAATAGGAGAGTGTCATGAGCCAAGAACAAAGTGCCGATGCCAACTATCAGGGCGTGTGGGGCCAGCGCATCGGCTTTGGCAATAAGCCTGCGCTGTTGATGATCGATTTCATGCAGGGCTATACCCAAGAGGGCGCACCGCTGTACGCGCCAGGCGTGGTCAGCGCTGTAGCCGAGAGCGTCGAACTATTGGCCTGCGCCCGCCAACATGAAGTCCTGGTAGTGCATACAAACATTCGCTACCACCCAGGGCATTTTGCCGACGGCGGTATATGGGTCAAAAAAGCCCCCGTGATGAAAGACATGATCGAGGGCAACCCACTGGCAGCCTTCTGCGAGCCGGTGCTGCCCAACCCGGACGAAGTGGTCATCAGCAAGCAATACGCCAGCTCGTTTTTTGGCACCAGCCTGGCGTCGATGCTGCGCGCCAAAGGTATCGACACCGTGGTACTGGCGGGCTGCTCAACCAGTGGCTGTATTCGCGCGACGGCGGTAGATGCCGTGCAGCATGGATTCCGGACCATCGTTGTTCGCGAATGCGTCGGCGATCGACACCCCGCACCACACGAAGCCAACCTGTTCGACATTGATAACAAGTATGGCGATGTGGTGAGTAAACAGGAGGCCATGACGCAGTTCAGAAAATGAGAGGGCCATTGGTTTTCCCGGGCTGACACAGTGCCCTCCCGGGCAAGCCTGCAACCTCCACAGATTCACGGCTTTACCGAATAACCGGCAGAAATGGATATCTGCCGTCGAACCAGGCCGTAGAGCACTGGTCGCCAAATACTGAGCAAGGGTCGACATCAACCCTGCCCAGTCTTCTGACACTGCCTTTGGAAGCCGCCGTCCGGTGCTACCAAAGCATTGATCCGCGGCTAAACAACAATCACAAAGTCACCGCCAGGAGACACCCATGCCCTCTGCAAATGTAGGTACACCCACTGCGACCACCGTCGCAGACCCAGTCCAGGCGCTTTACCGCAAGATCACCTGGAAGCTTATTCCCTTCCTCTGCTTCTGCTATCTGGCCTCCTATCTGGACCGGATCAACGTCGGCTTCGCCAAACTGCAAATGCTTGAGCATCTGCACTTCAGCGAAACGGCTTTCGGCCTGGGCGCCGGTCTGTTTTTCGTCGGCTACATCATTTTCGAGGTTCCGAGCAATCTGGTCCTGGAAAAAGTCGGGGCGAAGATCTGGATCGCACGCATCATGATCACCTGGGGGCTGCTCTCGGCCTGCACCATGCTCGTCACTTCCACCACGCAGTTTTACATCCTGCGCTTCCTGCTCGGCGCCGCCGAAGCGGGCTTTCTGCCGGGGGTGCTGTATTACCTGACCACCTGGTTCCCGACTTATCGCCGCGGCCGCATCATCGCCTTGTTCATGATCGGCCTGCCGTTGTCCAGCGTGCTCGGCGGCCCACTGTCCGGCTGGATCATGGGGCATTTCGATAACGCTGGCGGCCTGCGCGGCTGGCAGTGGTTGTTCCTCCTCGAAGCGATACCCAGCGTGTTGCTCGGTGTGCTGACCTTCTGGGCTTTGCCGAACAACTACCGCCAGGCCAAATGGCTCAACGATGACGAGAAAAACCTGCTGGAACAGGAACTGCGCGCCGACGACGCCGACTCCACCGGCAGCAAGCACAGCTTTCGCGACGGTTTCTTCAACCTGAAGGTGTGGATGCTCGGCGGCATCGACTTCTCGATCCTGCTCAGCGCCTATGCCATGGGGTTCTGGATGCCGACCTTCATCCGCAACGCAGGCGTCGTCGATACCTTTCACATCGGCGTGCTCACCGCGCTGCCGAGCATCGCCGCGTTGCTGGGCATGCTGTTGATCGGCGCCAGCTCCGACAAACACCGCGAACGCCGCTGGCACATCATCGTGCCCTTTCTGGTAGGCGCAGCGGCCATGGCCAGTGCGCCCTTCTTTGTCGACAACGTGGTGGCGACCGTGGCGCTGTTCGCTATTGCGTCGGCGGCGATCATCGGCGCGGTGCCGGTGTTCTTCAGCCTGCCGGCAACCTTTCTCAAAGGCACCGCGGCGGCCACCGGCTTCGCCCTCGCCTGCTCGGTGGCGAACATTGCCGGGCTGGTCAGCAACTCGCTGATGGGCGTGGCCATCGACGTCACCGGCAGCAGCGCCGGCGCACTGTGGTTCTTCGCCGTCTGCCTGATTCTCAGCAGCTTCCTGGTGATCGCCCTGCCGGCCAAGCTGGTCAATCGTTGAGACACTTCAGCCAGGCGACTGCGCGTCCTGATGTGAGTCGCAAGGGGATCTCATACAGCCCCCCTTGCGGCTGATCCCACCGACGCGGAACAGCTCAAGCCAGGCCCGCGAGCCATCAGCCACCTCATGTTCAAACCCCTCCTGCGGACAGGCCTCGACCTCGTCTGACAGGAGGCGCTTTGTCCTCATTCCAGAGATCAACAGCATGCACACTCCTGCACTGCGCAAAGCCCATGCAATCAGCAGCACCCTCGGCGGCTGCCTGACGCTGGGCCTGGCCCCACCACTGCTGGCCGAAGAAGCCGGCTTCATCGAAGGCGCGACGGCCAACCTGCAACTGCGCAACTACTACTTTAGCCGCGACTTCTCCGACATCGTCGGCCCCAACAAGCAATCCAGGGCCGAGGAGTGGGCCCAGGGCTTTATCCTTGATGCCCGCTCAGGCTACACACAGGGCAGTATCGGTGTCGGCGTGGACGTGCTCGGCCTCTACGGTGTCAAGCTCGACAGCAGCCCGAGCCGGGCCAGGACCGGACTGCTGCCGACACACGACGACGGCAGATCCGCCGATGAGTACGGCCGCCTGGGTGCGGCGATGAAACTCAAGGTCTCCAGCACTGAGCTGAAGGTTGGTGAGCTGCGGCCCAACCTGCCGGTACTGGTCTACAGCGATCTGCGCCTACTGCCGCCGACCTACCAGGGTGCTTCGCTGGTTTCCAACGAATTGTCCGGACTAACCGTAAACGCTGGCCAGCTGCACTCCACTAGCCTGCGCGACTCGAGTAACACCCAGGAGATGTATGCACTGATCAATGACCCGATCAACCCGGCGCGTATCGCCAATTTCACCAGCGACCGCTTCAACTATCTGGGTGCCGACTACAGTTTCAACTCCAATCGCACCAGCGTCGGTCTCTGGCAGGCGCAACTGGAAGACATCTACCAACAGCGTTACTACAGCTTCAAGCACGCCGAGCCAGTAGCTGACTGGACGCTAGGCATAAGTGTCGGCTACTTCGATGCTCGCGACGACGGCCGAAGCATCGCCGGCAAGCTCGATAACCATGCACTGTTCAACCTGTTGTCGGCGAAGCGCGGCGGCCATACTTTCTACCTGGGCTACCAGCAGATCGGCGGCGACGATGGTTTCATCCAGGTTGGCGCCAACACCAACCCGCTTGGCAATACCCTGCCTACCTACGAGTTCGCCGCACCGGATGAACGCTCCTGGCAAGTCCGGCACGACTACGACTTCGTCGCCCTCGGAATTCCCGGTCTGACCACCACTCTGCGCTACGTGACTGGAGACAACGTCACCACTGGGCGGGGGTTTGAAGGTCAGGACTGGGAGCGCGATCTGGATATTGGCTACGCTGTCCAGAGTGGAGTGCTGCGTGGAGTGGGTATCCGCATCCGCAACGCTATTGCGCGCTCCAACTACCGTAGCGATATTGATGAGAACCGGCTGATCCTCAGCTATAACATCAGCCTTTTCTGATAGCCGTACCCGTCGGAACTTTCAGGCAGAGTAAGCCAAGAACCTGGGCACCATCAGCGACGGTGCCCAGGAGCCGACATGGCGAAGCAGAGCCTCAGCGAGCATCATCACCCTCGGGAAGATCACCCCGTAGTGAACCGGCGGTTGAGGTGCCACTACGCAAGGACCCAACATAAATCAGTAGCACGCTTCGGGCAGACGCTACGCTTCCATTTTCGCCTGCAGGCCGCCCACCGCTGGAGAGTGGGCGAGCTCACAAGCTTGGTGAATGGTGGTCTTGCGGTATTTCAGCATCCCGCCACTGTGTGTTCACGCCGACACCGAATTGACCCACGTGCCGACGCAAGACTGCCCCACCTCCAAATTGGTACGAATCCAGCGTAGGCGAAGGTTCGAGAGGAGTCGGACTGGATCAGTGGCATTTCGGCAACTGGATCAAATCGGCGTCGGCACGAACACTGGGGGGGGCATTGGCACACCGAAATCTTGCGTCCATCTCCTTCCCAAGAGGTGAGGATTCCACCGAAAGCCAGCCGTTTTGTAGGGGTAAAAACGACCTAAAATAAAAAGGGGTCGCGAGATAAAATCTCGCAACCCCTTGAAAAATATGGTCGGGACGGAGTGATTCGAACACTCGACCCCTAGCACCCCATGCTAGTGCGCTACCGGACTGCGCTACGCCCCGACTAGGCGTGAAACTCATCCCTCATCTCGAAGAACGCTCAAGAATATATCGCAAGCTTTTGAAAACTGGAAGTATTTAAAAGCGAGAATTTATTTCTTGAGTACCACCAGAACATCTTCGAGCTCGGCGATCATCTGGCGGATCATTTGCTTGTATTGGGTGGTGTCGTCTTTGGCTTCATCACCGGACAAACGCAGGCGCGCTCCGCCGATGGTGAACCCCTGATCGTAAAGTAGCGCGCGGATCTGCCGGATCATCAGCACGTCCTGGCGCTGATAATACCGGCGGTTTCCGCGGCGTTTGACAGGGTTGAGTTGAGGAAACTCCTGCTCCCAGTAGCGCAGCACGTGTGGTTTTACCGCACACAGCTCGCTGACTTCACCAATGGTGAAGTAGCGTTTGCCCGGGATGACGGGGAGCTCGTCGTTATGACTTGGTTCCAGCATAAGCCTCAACTCGGGCCTTCAACTTCTGCCCTGGACGAAAGGTGACCACACGGCGAGCCGTGATCGGGATTTCTTCCCCCGTTTTCGGATTGCGGCCAGGCCGCTGGCGTTTGTCCCGAAGGTCGAAATTGCCGAAACCGGACAATTTGACTTGTTCGTTGTCTTCGAGAGCGTGCCTGATTTCTTCAAAAAACAGTTCGACCAATTCCTTGGCCTCCCGTTTGTTCAGGCCCAGCTCTTCATACAGACGTTCCGCCATCTCAGCTTTCGTCAGAGCCCCCATACGTCACTTCCTTAACGTGGCGTTCAACCTTTGTTCGAGCGAGGTGAGGATGTTTTGCGTTGCGGTATTCACCTCATCGTCATTAAGAGTGCGCGATGGATGCTGCCAGGTCAAGCCGACTGCAAGGCTTTTTCTATCAGGATCAATGCCTTTACCCTGATACACGTCAAATAGCCTGAGGTCTGTCAGCCATTCGCCTGCATTTTCACGGATTACGTCCAGCACAGCCGTGGCTGCAACGTCTTTGTGCGCAATCAGTGCAAGGTCACGACGCACTTCAGGAAAGCGCGATAACTCGTGGAATTTTGGCATTTTGCCCGACGCTACTTCCGCCAGAACCAACTCGAAGACGAAGACCGGACGGTCGAGACCGAGGGTTTTCGACAATTCAGGGTGGATCGCGCCAATGAAGCCGACCAGACGACCGTCACGCTCGATGCGCGCGGTTTGACCCGGGTGCAGCGCTGGGTGTTTGCCCGGCACGAAAGTGAACGCATCCAGGGCACCGGCGAAGCCCAGCACCGCTTCCACATCAGCCTTGACGTCGAAGAAGTCGACGGTATCGCGACCCTGCGCCCAGCCTTCCGGCAGGCGACTGCCGCAAACAACACCCGCCAACATCGGCTCTTGCTTCAAACCTTCAAGCTGACCAACGAAACGCAGGCCGCTTTCAAACAGGCGCACGCGATCCTGCTGACGGTTCAGGTTGTGCTGAAGCGCCTTGACCAGACCCGGCCACAGCGACGAACGCATGGCGGCCATGTCATTGGAAATCGGGTTGGCCAGCAGCAACGGTTCAACACCCGGATTAAACAGTTCGAACTGTTTCGGATCGATGAAGCTGTAGGTAATAGCTTCCTGATAACCACGGGCAACCAGCAGGCGGCGCAGTTCAGGCAGGTCACTACGGGCTTCCGCCTTGGCTTGCGGCGCCAGACGCGCTTGCGGATAACGAACGGGCAAACGGTTGTAGCCGTACAGGCGTGCCAGTTCTTCGATCAGGTCGACTTCCAGGCTGATATCGAAGCGATGGCTCGGTACGTCTACACGCCACTGCCCTGCCCCGTCGGCAGTAATGGTCAGGCCCAAGGCATTGAGCAGACGCTCCACTTCGGCCGAATCCATTTCCATACCCAGCATCTGGGTAATGCGCTGGGCACGCAGGGTGATCGGAGCAATTTTCGGCAGGTGCTGTTCGCTGACGGTCTCGATGATCGGGCCCGCTTCACCACCGGTGATTTCCAGCAGCAAGCCAGTCGCGCGCTCCATGGCTTCGCGGGCCAGTTGCCAGTCCACGCCACGCTCATAGCGATGCGATGCATCGGTGTGCAGGCCATAGGAACGGGCCTTGCCTGCTACGGCGATCTGGTCGAAGAAAGCGCTTTCCAGGAACACATCACGGGTGGTCGCGGAAACACCGCTGTGCTCGCCACCCATGACACCGGCGATTGCCAGTGTGCGGGAGTGGTCGGCAATCACCAGCGTATCGCTACGCAGGCTGACTTCCTGACCGTCGAGCAGCACCAGTTTCTCGCCCTCTTCGGCCATGCGCACACGGATGCCACCGTTGATTTCGGCGAGATCGAAGGCGTGCAGCGGCTGACCCAGTTCCAGCATCACGTAGTTGGTGATGTCGACGGCAGCATCGATGCTGCGCACGTCTGCACGACGCAGGCGCTCAACCATCCACAGCGGCGTAGGCCTGGACAGGTCGACGTTACGAATCACACGACCGAGGTAGCGCGGGCACGCGGCGGGCGCCAGCACTTCTACCGAACGCACTTCGTCGTGGGCGGCAGGAACCGAAGCCACCACCGGACGGACCACCGCAGCGGCGTACAAGGCACCGACTTCACGGGCCAGACCGGCCAGGGACAGGCAGTCGCCACGGTTCGGGGTCAGATCGACCTCGATGCTGGCGTCTTCCAGGTCCAGATAAACGCGGAAATCCTTGCCTACCGGCGCATCGGCCGGCAGCTCCATCAGGCCGTCATTACCTTCACCGACCTGCAGCTCGGATTGCGAGCACAGCATGCCGTTGGACTCAACGCCACGCAGCTTGGCCTTCTTGATCTTGAAGTCGCCTGGCAGCTCGGCGCCGATCATGGCGAAAGGAATCTTCAGGCCCGGGCGCACGTTTGGCGCACCGCAAACAACCTGGAAGGTTTCCGAACCGTTGCTGACCTGGCACACGCGCAGTTTATCGGCATCCGGGTGCTGCTCGGTGCTCAGCACCTCGCCAACGACCACGCCACTGAAAACACCGGCGGCCGGCGTAACGCTATCGACCTCAAGACCGGCCATCGACAGACGAGCAACCAGCTCGTCGCGACTTACCTGCGGGCTAACCCAGCCACGCAGCCATTGTTCACTGAATTTCATCCTGCTCTCCTAAGAATTCGTTACGACTAGCGAAATTGCGCGAGGAACCGCAAGTCGTTGTCGAAGAACAGACGCAAGTCGTTCACGCCGTAACGCAGCATGGCCAGACGCTCTACGCCCATGCCGAAGGCAAAGCCCGAGAACTCTTCCGGATCGATACCGGACATGCGCAGCACGTTCGGGTGAACCATGCCGCAGCCCATCACTTCCAGCCAGCCGGTCTGCTTGCAGACGCGGCAGCCTTTACCGCTGCACATCACGCATTCCATGTCGACTTCAGCGGATGGCTCGGTGAACGGGAAGTACGAAGGACGGAAACGCACCGCCAGTTCCTTTTCGAAGAACACCCGCAGGAACTCTTCGATGGTGCCTTTGAGGTCGGCGAAATTGATGTCGCGATCGATCAGCAGGCCTTCGACCTGGTGGAACATCGGCGAGTGGGTGATATCGGAGTCGCTGCGGTACACACGGCCTGGGCAGACGATGCGGATCGGTGGCTGTTTCGACTCCATGGTGCGGACCTGTACCGGCGAGGTATGGGTGCGCAACAGCATGTTCGCATTGAAATAGAAGGTGTCATGCATCGACCGGGCCGGGTGGTGGCCTGGGATGTTGAGCGCTTCGAAGTTGTGGTAGTCGTCTTCGACCTCAGGGCCTTCGGCGATGCCGTAGCCAATACGGGTGAAGAACTGTTCGACACGTTCCAGAGTGCGGGTAACCGGATGCAGACCACCGGAGGTCTGACCACGGCCAGGCAGGGTCACGTCAATGGACTCGGCGGAGAGTTTGGCAGCCAGATCGGCTTCTTCAAACAATGCCTTGCGCGCATTGAGGACCTCTGTGACACGCTCCTTGGCAACGTTGATCAGCGCACCGACCTGCGGACGCTCCTCTGCCGGCAAATTCCCCAGGGTCTTCATCACCTGAGTCAATTCACCCTTCTTGCCAAGGTAGTGAACCCGGATTTGCTCCAGGGCATTGATATCTTCAGCGCTTTGCACAGCCTCTAGTGCTTGAGAGACGAGCGCATCCAGGTTTTCCATGTACAGACTCCAGATACAAAATAGGGGAAGAGCTTGAAGGCTCTTCCCCTATTTATGACGTTTAACACCTGGCCCCACAGAGGTGAGGCCGGGTGACTGTCGGGGGTACTTAAGCCAAGGTGGCTTTAGCTTTCTCGACAATCGCAGCAAACGCCGCTTTTTCGTTCACTGCCAGATCAGCCAGAACCTTACGGTCGATCTCGATGGACGCTTTTTTCAGGCCGGCGATGAAACGGCTGTAGGACAGACCGTTGATACGAGCACCAGCGTTGATACGAGCGATCCACAGAGCGCGGAACTGACGTTTTTTCTGACGACGGTCACGGTAGGCGTATTGGCCTGCCTTGATTACCGCTTGCTTGGCAACACGGAATACGCGGGAGCGTGCGCCGTAGTAGCCTTTAGCAAGTTTCAGAATTTTTTTGTGACGCTTACGGGCAATGACGCCACGCTTTACACGAGCCATGAGTTACTTCCTCTATTCTTGACTAAAATTAACGAAGGCGCAGCATGCGCTCGACTTTTGCCACGTCAGACGGATGCAGCAAGCTGCTACCGCGCAGTTGACGCTTACGCTTGGTCGACATTTTGGTCAGGATGTGGCTCTTGAAAGCGTGCTTGTGCTTGATACCGTTAGCAGTTTTCAGAAACCGCTTAGCAGCACCACTTTTGGTCTTCATTTTTGGCATGTTCGGATACTCCGCATTCAGTTGATAAACATAATCAGAAGGCCTGCCGTGCCCTGTTGATTACTTCTTCTTTTTCGGGGCGATGACCATGATCAGCTGGCGTCCTTCCATCTTAGGATGCTGTTCGACCGAACCGTACTCGAGCAAGTCACCTTCAACTCGCTTGAGGAGTTCCATCCCCAGCTCCTGGTGGGCCATCTCACGGCCGCGGAATCGCAAGGATACCTTGGCCCTGTCCCCATCACTCAGGAAACGTACCAGGTTGCGCAGTTTTACCTGGTAATCCCCTTCCTCCGTCCCTGGACGAAACTTGATTTCTTTAACCTGAATCTGCTTCTGGTTTTTCTTGGCCGCGGCAACCTGCTTCTTCTTCTCGAAGATCGATTTGCCGTAGTCCATCAGTTTGCAAACAGGGGGTACTGCATCGGCGGAAATTTCCACCAGATCCAGCTTGGCCTCTTCAGCCTTAAGAAGCGCGTCTTCAATTGACACAATCCCAAGCTGTTCACCTTCAGCCCCAATTAACCGAACCTCGCGTGCCGAGATATTCTCGTTGATCGGGGCTTTCGGTGCAGCTCGTTTATCTTGTCTCATTTCACGCTTAATAATAATTACTCCGAATCTGGGCGACCACGCCGGGAAACCGCTTGCGCGAGAAACTCAGCGAACTGGGCGACGGGCATCGAGCCCAGGTCAGCACCTTCACGAGTACGCACAGCGACAGTCTGCATCTCGACTTCCCGATCTCCGATAACCAAGAGATAAGGAACCTTGAGCAAAGTATGCTCGCGGATTTTAAAGCCGATCTTTTCATTTCTCAAGTCAGACTTGGCACGAAATCCGCTTTCGTTGAGGGTTTTTTCAACTTCAGCGGCAAAATCGGCCTGTTTATCAGTGATATTCATCACCACTGCCTGGGTCGGCGCCAGCCACGCAGGGAATGCACCCTCGTAGTGCTCGATCAGAATTCCGACGAAACGTTCGAAGGACCCCAGGATCGCCCGGTGCAACATGACCGGGTGCTTGCGGCTATTGTCTTCGGAGACGTATTCGGCTCCCAGACGGACAGGCAGGTTAAAATCGAGCTGCAGGGTACCACATTGCCAGACGCGACCGAGGCAATCTTTCAGCGAGAACTCGATCTTCGGACCGTAGAACGCACCCTCGCCCGGCTGCAGATCGTACGGCAGGCCCGCGCTATCAAGGGCTGCGGCCAGTGCAGCTTCGGCGCGATCCCAAAGCTCGTCGGAACCGACGCGTTTTTCCGGACGAGTGGACAGCTTCATCTCGACATCTTTAAAGCCGAAATCGGCGTAGACGTCCATGGTCAGCTTGATAAACGCGGCGGATTCGGCCTGCATCTGCTCTTCGGTGCAGAAGATGTGGGCGTCGTCCTGAGTGAACGCGCGCACGCGCATGATGCCGTGCAAGGCACCCGATGGCTCGTTACGGTGGCATGCACCAAACTCGGCCAGGCGCATCGGCAACTCGCGGTAGCTTTTCAGGCCCTGGTTGAACACCTGCACGTGGCAAGGGCAGTTCATTGGCTTGATCGCGTAGTCGCGGTTTTCCGACTGGGTGGTGAACATGTTGTCGGCGTAGTTGGCCCAGTGCCCGGATTTCTCCCACAGGCTGCGGTCAACGACTTGCGGCGTCTTGATTTCGAGATAACCGTTGTCGCGCTGAACCTTGCGCATGTACTGCTCGAGCACCTGGTACAAAGTCCAGCCGTTCGGGTGCCAGAACACCATGCCCGGCGACTCTTCCTGGGTGTGGAACAGGCCCAGGCGCTTGCCGATCTTGCGGTGGTCGCGCTTTTCGGCTTCTTCAATGCGCTGGATGTAAGCCGCCAGTTGCTTCTTGTCCGCCCATGCGGTGCCGTAGACGCGCTGCAATTGCTCGTTCTTGGCATCACCGCGCCAGTAGGCGCCGGACAGTTTGGTCAGTTTGAAGGATTTCAGGAAGCGGGTGTTCGGCACGTGCGGGCCGCGGCACATGTCGACGTATTCTTCGTGATAGTACAGGCCCATGGCCCGCTCGTTCGGCATGTCTTCGACCAGGCGCAACTTGTAGTCTTCGCCACGGGCCTTGAACACTTCGATCACTTCGGCGCGCGGAGTGACTTTCTTGATCACGTCGTAATCTTTTTCGATCAGCTGCTGCATGCGCTGTTCGATGGCGGCCAGGTCGTCCGGGGTGAAAGGACGCTCGAAGGCGATGTCGTAATAGAAACCTTCGTCGATGACCGGACCGATGACCATTTTGGCGGTCGGGTACAACTGCTTGACCGCATGGCCAACCAGGTGGGCGCAAGAGTGGCGAATGATCTCCAGCCCCTCTTCATCCTTTGGCGTGATGATTTGCAGCGACGCGTCGCTGTCGATGATGTCGCTGGCGTCGACCAGCTTGCCATCGACCTTGCCGGCAACGGTGGCCTTGGCCAGGCCAGCACCGATGGATGCGGCGACCTCGGCTACGGAAACCGGGTGATCGAATGAACGTTGACTGCCGTCGGGAAGAGTAATAGTTGGCATGGCGCCTCCTCTCCTAGTGGTGACCCCTACCAAAGGTCACGTGGGTTGGGATGAGCCAGTACAAGATCCGGTCCAGGCCGTTCAATGACGAACGCCTGCCTTACAGCGGCAGGAGCCTTGCGGCCAACCGGGAAACCGAACCAGAGTGACTGGGATTCAAATCAGGGTTAATCGTGCATCTGCCGCCACCGGGACTGAAGGTCCGTCGGAGCCTGCAAACGCCCGAGCCACGCATGCTAGCACAGATGAACGGTTGCCACGGTGCGCAGGTTTTGCGGCAGGGTAAATTGGCTGTTTTTATGCCAGAGTGCTGAACTTGAAGCGCACTCTCCCCCTCAGATAACAAGATATTTGACCCACAAGGAGTATCTCAGCATGCGTCTGAATCGTTTGTTCGCAGTAGTCGCCCCCGTCATTCTCCTGCTGCCACTGGTCGCCCACGCAGAATGGCCGAAAGGCGAACGAGAGAAATACATGGCTCAGTGCGTTCCTGCCGCTGCCGAGAAGATTGGTACGCCAGCAGCGAAATCCCACTGCGCCTGCGGTGCCGATGCTATCAAATCGTACCCTGCCGCCGATATTCAGGCCCTGATGAACAACACGGCCAGCGACACATTGAAGCAACAGGCACTGAGCAAAATTGCAGCCTGCAAGGCCACCAAAAAAGAGCAAAAATAAGCTCGTCACCGCGCTTTCAGCCCCTGAAATACTGTTAAAAAGCTGCTGAAACAGGTCCTTTCGTACAATTTATTCAGGTTTTTCAGCTTTTTTTATCGCCTTAACTTTCGGCCGTAAGCCTTATAGAACGGGGCTTTCAGCCGCTAAAGGACACAAAGAAAACACGACTGGATGGCAAACAGTGCGTCCGGGGGGCTCCCAAAGCGTACATTTCGACTATGATACCCGGGTGTGCCCAGTTGGCCTGAGCAGCACAGTACTACTGAAAATATATGTTTCTTGGAGATACACCATGTCTAATCGCCAAACCGGCACCGTTAAATGGTTCAACGATGAAAAAGGCTTCGGCTTCATCACTCCTCAAGGTGGCGGTGACGACCTGTTCGTACACTTCAAAGCTATCGAAAGCGACGGTTTCAAAAGCCTGAAAGAAGGCCAGACTGTTTCCTTCGTGGCTGAGAAAGGCCAAAAGGGTATGCAAGCTGCTCAAGTTCGCCCAGAGTAATTTCCAGGCGCACTAAAAAAACCCCGTCCATGTGACGGGGTTTTTTATGGGTGAAACAAAAGCCGGGCGATCAGCCGCAGTTGACGCGGGTCACTACCCGGCTGGCATCGGTGTTCAGGTTCAGGCGATCGGAACGGTACTCCAGCGTCACCATATCGGTTGGCAGCAGGAACCGTGCACTTTGCGCGCCTGAGCGGGTACGCGCCTGCTCGAGCAGCTGCGGCGACGCCTGTTTGCCGATGGTGAACTCGGCAGCCTTTGCCTCGCAGCGACTGTGACCCGTGTCAGTCGTCGCAACATCCGTTGTTGCCGGCTCCGTAGAGGCAGTGCTGCAGCCGGCCAGCATGGCAACGGCCAACAAAGTACCCAATGACGCGAGCTTCCAAGGCATGAAGCCTCCTTATTCAATGATTGAGCTGAGATCGTGCGACAACCAGACTGGCGTTTGGTTTCTCAGGGAGCACTTACACCCTGCCCATGATCCGGACGAGCCGCGATTCTGCCTGAGCGTCGCCCTGCCCTTAATCACTGAATCGTGACTGAATATGAACGGCGCTCAATAGACGTCGATGTAGTCGTAAGGCGGATTGGGCCAGTTCTCTTTCAAGGCATTGAAGATTTGCATGACCCAGACTTCATCGCTGGCTGCGACCCGCCCGACATAACCGGAGCCCTTGGCCCAGGTTTCGAGTCGAAACAACAACCCGTCGATATCGGTGCCGCCCACGACACCCGAGGAGATGTAGGCAATGCCGCCTTTGGTGACCCGCAACTGGGTGTGCTCATCGTCACTGGCGCTGGCCAGCAACTGACGCACCGCCTCAAGGGTCAGGCCATCCGGGGAGTTCAAATCGATCTGCACAGCGCATTCCTTGAATATTCGTCAGAGACCAAGTGTCGCACAGCCCTCCTTTCATGCCTAAGTCGAGGTGTCAAAAGCCCCGCAAAATGGTTAACTCGGCACTCAGACTTCCCCGACCTCACGAGCGCCATCATGACCACCGTAAGCATCGACGCTGACATCAAGGCCAAGTGGCAAGACGGCCACAGCTCCTACAGCCCAGGCAGCACGGAAGAGCTCGCCATTATCGGTATCGACCTGCTGGTCAGGGACCTTGGAACCGAAGCCGCCCAATCGTTCATCGAGCAGATTTTCGAGAAACACCTATCGGATCAAAAGACCTAAGCGGTTAGCGCGAGGGAGTAAAACCCGCAGGAAAGTACCTGCAGGAGATGATGCTTACTTCAGACGGGCCAGGCGCTCGGTCAGCAGATCGAAGAAGCCCTGGGCGTCGCCGCTTTCTACCCAAAAGGCGTTCTTTGGCGCGTTCAAGCCGTCATACCAGTCGACGATGGTTTGTCCAAAAGTCGGTCCTTCACGGCTGTCGACCACCACGTTGACCGAGCGACCGCTGAACAATTGCGGCTTGAGCAGGTAAGCGACAACCGTGGCGTCATGCACCGGGCCGCCTGGAAGACCGTAGTGTTCCATGTCGCCCTTGATGTACTCATTGAGAATGTCGCTCACCAATCGGCTGGCGTTGTTATTCAGCGCGGTAATCTGGTTCAGGCGTGCTTCGCTGGTAAGGATCTTGTGGGTCACATCCAGCGGCAGGTAGGTCAGCTTCACGCCACTGTTGAGCACCACTTCGGCCGCTTGCGGGTCGGCGAACAGGTTGAACTCGGCCACCGGTGTGATGTTGCCGCCGTTGAAGTGCGCACCGCCCATGACCACCACTTCCTTGATGCCCTGAACGATACCCGGCTCCTGGATCAGCGCCAGGGCCAGGTTGGTCTGTGGGCCTAGCATGGCGATGGTAATGCTGTGGGGCCTGGCCGATTTCAGGGTATCGATCAGATAAGTGATGGCGCTGCCCTTGGCCAGACCTTTCTTGGGCTCATGCACGGCAACGCCCGACAACCCTTCCTTGCCATGAATGTCCTCGGCGTAGACGGGTGTACGCATCAAGGGCTTCGGCGCCCCCGCATAGACCGGAACCTCTTCGCGCCCCGCCCACTCCCGGGCCAATCGCGCATTGCGCGAGGTCTTGTCCAGGCGAACATTGCCGGCAACAGTGGTCAATGCGCGGACATTCAGCTCGTCCGGCGACGCCAGGGCGAACAACAGCGCAACAACGTCGTCCGCCCCCGGATCGGTGTCGATGATCAGGTCGATCTTTGGTGCCGCCTGGGCGTTGGTTGCGGTAATCAGGGACAAAAGCAGCAGACTCCGGAGCAATGGGTGCAGTTTCTAAGCATAGCGATACGGGAGCACTCCTTGTGCCAGGGACATCAAAACGCGGACAACCAGTCAAAACGTAACGCCGGCGACCAGCACAATGTTGCAGTACGGCTGGCACTCGCCTGTACGAACAATCGCCTTCGCTTGTCGGCTCAGGACCTTGAATTGTTCATGGGTAAGCACTTCACGCCGACCCAACGCGCCTTCGCCGTTCAGCTCTTCCAGCGCGACCAGGGCCGACGGCTTTTTATCGAAGACTTCCTGAGCCAGCACATGGCTTTCGACCTGCATCTCGCTGAGCACGACCTTCAAGGTGCTGACAAAATCCGGAATGCCATGGGTCAGGGCCAGGTCGATCAATTCAACGCCCGGCGGAACCGGCAACCCCGCATCCCCGATGACGACCAGGTCGCCATGCCCCAATGAAGCGATCAGCCGCGACAGCGCAATGTTGAGCAGGGGTGTCTTTTTCATGGGGTTTTAAACGCCTGTACATCGCTCAAGGCGGGAATCGAAGGTTGCGCGCCGGCACGGGTGACCGACAGCGCCGCGGCCACCTGTCCGAAGCGGATCGCCTGCGCCTCATCCTTACCCGCGGCCAGCGCCGCGGCGAAACCGCCCACAAACGTATCGCCGGCCGCCGTGGTATCGACCGCCTTTACCACGGGCGCTGGGAAATGTTCGAAGCGTTGGCCATCGGCAAACAGCGAGCCTTGCGCACCGAGGGTGATGATCACCTTGCCGGCGCCCAGGGCAATCAGGCGCGTCGCCGCCGCTTGCGCGGTGTCCAGGGAGTCTACCGACAGACCGCTCAGGGCCGACGCTTCGCTTTCGTTGGGAATCAGGTAATCGACGGACGCGTACCAGTCCGCTGGCAGCGGACGGCTGGCCGGTGCCGGGTTGAGGATGACCGTCTTGCCCAGCTCGCGGCCGCGCTTGAGCGCATGACCAACAGAAGCATCGGGCACTTCCAGCTGACAGATGAGCACGTCCGCCGCGCGTATCACCGAATCAAAACGGTCAATGGCTTCAGCGGTCAACGCCCCGTTGGCACCGGGGACGATCACGATGCTGTTCTGACTGCTGTCGTCGACCACAATCAACGCCACGCCGCTGGAACCGTCAACGGTGCTCACCGCCTGGCAATCGATCTGCTCGGCCAACAGCGCCCCGCGCAGCGCCTCACCATAAGCGTCATTGCCCACGCAGCCGATCATCGAGACCTGGGCTCCCAGGCGCGCCGCAGCCACGGCCTGATTGGCGCCCTTGCCGCCGGAGACGGTGATAAACGACTGACCAATCAGCGTTTCACCGCCCTTGGGCAAGCGTGGTGCCCGGGTCACCAGGTCCATGTTCAAACTGCCTATTACCACTACTTTTGCTGGCATACATTGCTACTCATCGATTCTGTTTCGGCGGCGCTTTTGATTCAGCGGCTTTCTGTTTTCAACGGCTTTCTGCTTTCAACGGCTTTTTGTTTCAACGGAATTGGGCAAACACGCCGGCCAGCGGCGCCGTCGATTCGCGCATGACGATACTCGGCGTCACGATCCGCTGATCGGTCGCCAGGCCCGGCGTGGCGATTCGCCGTAAAAGCACTTCGGCGGCCATTTCGCCGAGCTGCAGGATCGATTGCCCGACCGTGGTCAACGACGGGTAGACATACCGACTCATCTGGATATCGTCGAAGCCGATCACCGACAACTCGCTCGGTACGCGAATATTGCGCTCGGCGGCGGCCCGCAGCACGCCGATGCCGATCATGTCGTTGGCGGCAAAAATGGCGGTAGGCGGATTTTTTTCCAGCAGAATCGCGGCAGCGCTGTAACCGCCGGTGCTGGTGAAATCGCTTTCCAGCATGCGCTCGGGAGAGACTTCGACGCCCGCCTCTTTCAAGGCCCGGCGATAACCCGCCAGACGCATCTGCGCCACACTGGTGTTTTCCGGCCCGCTGATGGTGGCGATATCCCGGTGCCCCAACTCCAGCAGGTGCCGGGTCGCCAGATACGCGCCGTATTCATGGTCGATGCGCACCAGGTCCGCATCGACGCCGTCCAGTCCGCGGTCGACGATCACCATGGGTGTGCGGACGCCTTTCAGGCCTTGTGCCAAGCCACTGTCGCCACCGGCCGAGGCGACAATCAGGCCGTCGATGCGTTTTTCCAGCAGCACACGCAGGTAGCTGCGCTGCTTGTCCGGATTGTCGTCGGAGTTGCACAGGATGACGCAGTAACCGTTTCGCTCGCAGTAATCCTCGATACCCCGGGCCAGTTCGGCGAAATACGGGTTGAGGCTGTTGGGCACCAACAAGCCGATGGTCGCCGTGGTCTTGGCCTTGAGCGAACGGGCCACCGCGCTGGGGACGTAGTCGAGGGTCTGGATTGCCGCCTCGACCTTGATCCGGACCTCTTCACTGACCGGGCGGGTCTTGTTCACCACATGGGAAACCGTGGTGTAGGAAATACCGGCAAGGGCTGCCACATCTTTAATAGTCGCCATGACTCAGGTCCGCCGGCTTGCGCGTTGACTGCGATAAGTATCCAGCACCACCGCCACCACGATCACCGCGCCGGTAATGATGCGCTTGGTCGGCTCGGTTGCCCCGATCTGCGCCAGCCCCGCGGCCAGCACGGAAATGATCAGGACGCCAAAAAACGTGCTGATCACCGAACCGCGGCCGCCCATCAGGCTGGTGCCGCCGATCACGACGGCCGCGATCACCTGCAACTCAAGTCCTGAGCCCGCATTCGGGTCGGCGGCTTCCAGGCGAGAAATCTGGAACAACGCGGCAATACCGGCCAGCAACCCCATCAGGCTGAAGACCAGGATCTTGTATGGCTTCGGATTGATCCCCGCCAGCCGCACAGCCTCTTCGTTGGTGCCGATCCCGATCAGGTAGCGACCGAACACCGTGCGGGTCAACACGGCCTGGGCGACGAAAATGATCAACAACGCAATGATGAACGACGGCGAAATGCCGAAGGCAATCGGGTTGGACAACCAGGCGAACGCATCGCCGATGTAGGCCGTACGCGAACCGGTCATCTGGTACGCCACCCCGCGAGCCATTTCCAGCACGCCCAGGGACACGATGAACGACGGAATCCGCCAGGCCACCGTTATCGAGCCGGTGACGGTACCGGCGAGCGCCGCGACGGCCATGCCCAGCAGCGCCGCCGGCAGCACGCCCCAGCCCCAGCCAAGAATCGCCACGCTCACGGTCGAGGCCGCCAGCGCCAGCACCGAGCCTACCGACAGGTCGATGCCACCGATGATCAACACAAAGGTCATGCCGACCGCCAGCACCATCAGGTCCGGAATCTGGTTGGCCAGGGTGCTGAAAGTATCGTACGACAGGAAGTGACTGCTCAGCACCGAGAACAGCACGATCATCGCCAACAAGGCACCCGCCAGCCCCAGATAGGTGCCCAGGCCGTAGAAGTTGCCACTGCGATTGCCGGCGAAAGAAGCGGTTTTCATGGAAGATCCCTAGGCGCGGCTTCAACGAGCTGCGCATCACGTTTTTGGTAGCCAGCGAAAGCAGCGGCGAGCAACTCATCCTGGGTCCAGCTGTCGCGATCGAATGTATCGATCAGGCGCCCGGCCGACAGCACGCCGATCCGGTCGCAGATCAGCATCAGCTCGCGCAAATCGCTGGAGACCACCACCAGCGCCTTGCCCTGGCGGGTCAATTCGCCGAGCAGGTTGTAGATATCGAATTTGGCGCCGACGTCGATGCCGCGGGTCGGCTCGTCGAACAGCAGCACCGAGCAATCGCGTTCCAGCCAGCGGCCGATGACGACCTTCTGCTGATTGCCGCCGGACAACTCGGACACCAACTGTGCCGGACCGGAACTGCGAATGCGCATGGCATCGATCTGACGCTGGGCCAAGGCGTTTTCGCCATCGTTGTCGACAAAGCCCGCACTGGAGATGCCGGGCATGTTGCCCAAGGCGATATTGGCGCCGATCGACTGCGTCAACAAAAGGCCTTCGCCCTTACGATCTTCAGTGATCAACGCGATGCCATGCCCGACCGCATCCACTGGCGAGCGCACATTGATGACCTGCGCCGGCGCCCCCAGGGCAATCGTGCCGCTGTCGGCGATATCGGCACCGAAGATCAGGCGCAGCAGCTCGGTGCGCCCCGCGCCGATCAAACCGGAAATGCCGAAAATCTCTCCGGCACGGACTTCGAACGACACGTCGCGAACCTTGTCGGCACGGTTCAGGCCCTTGACCGTCAACGCCGGAGCGCCGATCTTGCGCGCCCCCATATCGATGTGTTCGCCAAGTTCGCGCCCGACCATCAAGGTAACCAGTTGCTCACTGTTGTAGTTGGCCATCGGCTCGACACAAACCAGGTTGCCATCGCGCAGCACGGCAATGCGCTGCGCGACCCGCGCCAGCTCTTCGAGGCGATGGGAGATGTAGATGATCGATACGCCACGCGCCTGCAGGCGAGTGATCTGCTCGAACAGCATTTCGACTTCGCGTGCAGTGAGCATCGCGGTCGGCTCGTCGAGAATCAGCACATGACAATCGCCAATCAGGTTGCGGGCGATCTCGACCATTTGCTGGTGGCCGATGCCCAGTTCGCCGACCAGGGTGTCCGGGTCAATGGCGTCGAGCCCGACATGTGCCATGGCCTCGATGGCAGCCTTGCGCAACTGCTTGCGACTGATCCAGCCGCCTTTGCTGGGCAAGTTGTCGAGAAACAGGTTTTCCGCCACCGACAAGGTCGGCAGCAGATTGAGTTCCTGCATGACCATACGGATACCCAGCGCTTCGGCCTGAGCCCGGCTACCCGGACGATAGTCCCGCCCCTGAAACTGCATCTGGCCGGTGGTCGGCGTGACCAGCCCGCCAATAATCTTCGAAAGCGTGCTTTTGCCTGCACCGTTCTCGCCGGTCAACGCCAGCACTTCCCCGCGCATGAGCGTCAGGTCGATGCCGGCCAGGACCGGTTGGGCGTAGGTCTTGCCGATACCGCTGACCGAGAGGACAGCGTTCGGAGCGCAAACTGACATAAAAACTCTCCATGCGCTCGTCCGGCTGGACGAGCGCCGTTGCGTCGCCAGAAGGCTACTTGGTGACCAGCTCTACCGGTGTTTCGATCACGCCATTGGCGCCGCCGTCGACCTGCTCGCCCTTGAGAATCTTCAATGCAGTCTCGATGCCGAACACCGCCTGCCTGGCCGCGAACTGGTCCGCGGTGGCCAGCACGCGACCATCCTTGAGCATTGGCTGGATGGCATTGATGTTGTCGTAGCCGACCACTTGCACCTTGCCGGCCTTGCCCGCGGCGCGCACCGCAGACACCGCGCCGACCGCCATGCTGTCGTTGCCGGCCAACAGGGCCTTGGTTTGCGGGTATTCGCTGAGAATCGATGCGGCGACCTTGTTGCCCTTGTCGATCTCCCAGTCGCCGGATTGCAGGGACACGACCTTGATCTGCGCCGCCTCCATCGCATCCTTGAAACCCGCGGTCCGCTGCTGGGCATTGGTGGTGGTGGACACACCTTCGATGATGCCGACTTCGTCACCAGCCCTCAGCTGTTTGGCCAGGTAATCCCCCACCAGCCGCGCGCCCTTGCGGTTGTCCGGACCTACGAACGGAACATTGATGTTTTTGCTTTTGACGACGGCGGGGTCCAACTGGTTGTCGATGTTGATCACGGTGATACCGGCATCGATGGCTTTCTTGATCACCGGGACCATGGCTTTGGAGTCCGCCGGCGCAATCACCAGTGCATTGACCTTGGCCAGGATCATCTGCTCGACGATGCGCGTCTGGCCTGCGGTGTCGGTTTCATCCTTGATGCCGTTGGAGATGAGCTCGAATTCGCCGGAGTGATCTTTCTGGTAGGCCTTGGCGCCGTCTTCCATGGTCAGGAAGAACTCATTGGCCAGGGATTTCATGACCAGTGCGACTTTCGGCTTTTCAGCGGTTTCAGCAAAAGCCGAAGAGACAGGCAATGCAGCGGATGCGGCAGCCAGCATAGCGACAGCGAGAAGACGTCCAGCGAATGGCAGCTTCATGGGTTCACTCCGATCTTATGATTATTGTGAGCAACGCTTGCGCTGACGTAAGCTTCACGACCCACCGCGATGAAAAGTCATCACTGGCGTCGCGCAAACGTTTGCGTGAACCAAACTATGCGAACCCTGCCGGTATTTGTCAACGACCGGAAAAGTGCTTTCACGGATGTTTAGCGAAAAACGGCATTCAGCTCATGCCGTGGTGTTAACCACCGATCCCGTGCCTGAACCCTTGGCCAGCTCCTTGATCAGGCTCGCACTCACTTGCAGGATGGCGCCGTTGGTGTCGGCAACCTGCCCCTGAATGGCCGCTACCGCAGTGGTCTTGGCTTGCGGAGTCGGATAGGACGCCGCCTGGGTTTGCGCCAGTTGCTGCTGTTGCTCGCGCAATTGCTGCTGCAGCTCCTTCAGACGCTTGAGCAAGACCTTCACCGTAACGCTGGTGTTATCGCTGGTTTGCGATTCGGCCTGTGCCCCGGCACTTTCTCCCAGACCTACCGAGCCCGTTTTGACCTGGATGCCGTCGCTTTCCTTTGCACCCGGCGTTTGAGCAGCCGCATCAGCTGTCGCATCGCCTAAAGCACGAATGGTCGTCGCAGCCTTTCCCCCGATGGTGATGCCCGCGGCATTTGGCAAGCCAATAGATAACGACATGTGAACTCCTGCAGAAAAAGATCCCTTGAAGGAGCATCGACCGACGCGGGTGTTTCTTTAAGGGTTACTGATGATTTGACGCGTTGAAATCTTAAACAGAACTGCAATCCGTTTCGGAGAGCCGAACGCAAAAGCTGCATATGTTCGGCAATCCGAACATACAGACGCCAAATCACACTGGACACAAACAGCAATACCATTACAAATCATTAACTTAAGCGTGTTTTTCGATTCAGAGTATTACTGGTACAGATCCTGCTCTTCCCCTCACACCCCAGCGTTCAGATTCGTCTGGGGCGCATCTAGATGAACTTGCATCTGCACCACCTCACAACTAGAAGAGAAAAATAATGACATCTGCACTCAAGACCTTTGTTCCGGGCGCCTTGGCCCTCCTGCTGCTTCTGCCCACTGCCCTTCAGGCCAAAGAAGCCGAAACCCAACAGAAACTGGCCAACGTGGTAATCCTGGCCACGGGCGGCACCATTGCCGGCGCGGGCGCCAGCGCCGCCAACAGCGCGACCTATCAAGCGGCGAAAGTCGGCATTGAACAGTTGATCGCCGGCGTTCCAGAACTGAGCCAACTGGCTAACGTTCGCGGCGAACAGGTCATGCAAATCGCCTCCGAAAGCATCACCAACGAGAACTTGCTGCAACTGGGTCGCCGCGTAGCCGAACTGGCCGACAGCAAAGACGTCGATGGCATCGTGATCACCCACGGCACCGACACCCTGGAAGAAACCGCATACTTCCTGAACCTGGTGGAAAAAACCGAGAAGCCGATCATCGTCGTGGGCTCCATGCGCCCGGGCACCGCGATGTCCGCCGATGGCATGCTGAACCTGTACAACGCGGTGGCCGTGGCCAGCAGCAAAGACGCGCGGGGCAAAGGTGTGCTGGTGACCATGAACGATGAAATCCAGTCGGGTCGCGACGTCAGCAAAATGATCAACATCAAGACCGAAGCGTTTAAAAGCGCCTGGGGTCCGCTGGGCATGGTAGTAGAAGGCAAATCCTACTGGTTCCGCTTGCCAGCCAAGCGTCACACCATGGATTCCGAGTTCGACATCAAGACCATCAAGAGCCTGCCTGACGTCGAGATCGCCTATTCCTACGGCAACGTCAGCGATACCGCCTACAAGGCCCTGGCTCAATCGGGCGCCAAAGCCATCATCCACGCTGGCACCGGCAATGGCTCGGTATCGTCGCGGGTGGTCCCGACCCTGCAAGCCCTGCGCAAGGACGGCGTGCAGATCATTCGCTCCTCCCACGTCAACGCTGGCGGTTTTGTATTGCGCAACGCCGAACAGCCTGACGATAAATACGACTGGGTCGTGGCTCACGACCTGAACCCGCAAAAGGCGCGGATCCTGGCGATGGTCGCGTTGACCAAAACCAATGACAGCAAAGAACTGCAACGGATGTTCTGGGAATACTGATTCGCCCTCGCCCGACCGGATCCGGTCGGGCACCCCGTGCGCCATTCGCCAGCCTTGGCGAGTGGCTGCCGCTGGATCTGACAAAAAAACTCCCTTCGTCTTACGCCAAACGGAACAAACCGCTGTCAGAGGGTTTTCTTGTTTTTTAAGCAGTTGCGAAATGGCCTACAGTTAAATACTGTATGCACGTACAGCTTAATAAGGATAATTCCGTGGATACCACCTCCTCCTCTCCTGACACCTATGTACGCATGGGCCTGCGCGTTCAGAAAATCATCAACTCTCCCACCGCACAAAAGGCCAGGGCAGCGTTGATCTTCCGCCTTCCTGACGAACCGGTGGATGAATGGGAACGCTTGCTGGAAGAAATCGACGAGAACGACAACGTCACCCTCGCCTATCGCGACGATGGCGGCGTGCAGATTTTCTGGGTCTTGCCGAAGGAAGATTGAGTCGATGAGTGTCCGCTGGTTTGCTTTGCTGTTCCTGTTTTTTGTCGTGGGCGCGCAAGCCGACGCTCCGCGCACCTTCACCGAAGCGAAAAAGGTGGCGTGGAAGCTCTACGCTCCCCAGTCCACCGAGTTTTACTGTGGCTGCAAGTACACCGGCAACCGGGTGAACCTTGCCGCCTGCGGTTATGTGCCACGTAAAAATGCCAAACGCGCAGCCCGCATCGAGTGGGAGCATATTGTTCCGGCCTGGCAAATCGGCCATCAACGCCAGTGCTGGCAACAGGGCGGCCGCAAGAACTGCACCCGCTACGACCCGGTTTACCAGAAGGCCGAGGCTGATTTGCACAACCTGGTGCCCAGCATTGGCGAGGTCAATGGCGATCGCAGCAACTTCAGCTTCGGCTGGTTGCCCGAGCAGTCAGGGCAATATGGTTCCTGCCTGACCCAGGTCGACTTCAAGGCAAAGAAAGTCATGCCCCGCCCTTCCATTCGCGGCATGATCGCCAGGACCTACTTCTACATGAGCAAGCAATACGGCTTGCGCCTGTCGAAACAGGATCGGCAACTGTATGAAGCCTGGGACAAGACCTATCCGGTACAGACCTGGGAGCGCCAACGCAACCAGAGCGTGGGGTGCGTCATGGGACGCGGCAACGAGTTCGTCGGCCCGGTAGACATGAAGGCCTGCGGTTGAATCCAGGTCAATGAAACAAAAAAGGCCTCGGAGCTAAACACCCCGAGGCCTTTTTTTGTTTCTTCAACGTCTGCGCTACAGAACGTTATTGAGCGACCGGACGCTCAAGCACCAGCAATTCGATGTTCTGCTTCTTCGCGCGAGTGAGCGCCGCGCGGACTTCATCCTGCTTGGCTTCGGCTTCGGCTTTCGAATTGAACGGCCCCATCAGGACTCGGGTATTTCCATTCTCCTTGACGACGCTGGACATGAAACTGTGCTCGATCAGCCAGCCACTCAAATCGCTGACTGCTTGAGGGGTTTCCCCTCGCACTTCAAGATCCCATTGCGGGCCGGACACCGGCGCAGGTACGGCAGCCATGGCCGGCTTAGGCTTCGGCGCATCCACACTGCTACCCTCACCACATCCCGCCAGTGCCAATATCGCGATTACCAAAACCATTTTGCGCACGACGCTTCCCTCCAAATGCATAAAGCGCAGATTTTAACATCCATGAATACTTCGCGAGTGCCGTAAAATGGGCTCAAAACAACGAGATTGATGGTTGCGGCCTCTGTATAGTTACGCCTTGGGAATTAATGCCGCGTCTGCGCGTCAGAAAGAGGCACCCAAACCGTGAGACTTCGCACTAATCTATACATACCACCGACCTCTGCACTGTCCGAATCAGGTGCCCCACAAAGCAATCAAGGAGAAGACCATGCTGATACTCACCCGCAAAGTCGGTGAAAGCATAAACATTGGTGATGACATTACGATCACCATCCTGGGCGTAAGCGGCCAGCAAGTCAGGATCGGCATCAACGCCCCAAAGGACGTTGCAGTGCATCGTGAAGAAATTTATCAGCGCATTCAGGCCGGCCTCACCGCCCCGGAAAAGCCGCAACCCTGAATTCTGCTGCAGTCAGTAGCCAGCCCGTTCAGCCCGGAACCACGGCTGGCTAAAGATTCATCACCCCATCGCCCTCCGCTTGCGCTCCCACTCAAACCCCAGGGGCCGATACTAGCGGCAAGCTCCACTCTTTTGCTGTCAGACGTTTCTGGTTTACCCCAGGGAAGGACGCGTTCGCTGCGTGGTTAACCAAGCATCACGCCACGTGCCATGCCAGTCGCCGCCACCACCATCAGCAGCACCAGCAGCGCCTCGATATGACTGATCCGTGCAAACAGCTTCGCACGGCCGGTATCGATCGCCACTTTACGGCCCAGCGCTATCCGCCACTTGATCAGCGTCACCATGGGTGCAATTTCCAGCAGCAAGATCAGGACGAACAGCGTCATCTTCAGATGAAACAGCGGCTGATGCAGGTAATAGTCCGTGCCTTTCTCGTACCCGCCAAACGCTCGCATCCCCCCACTGATCAGTAAAACGACAGCTGAAATACCCCAGATATTGTCCGCCATCAGAACACTGCGCACTTGTGCCGCCCCGTCGGCCAAACGCCGAAAAGCCGTGCCTCGAACCAACACCGCCCAAAATCCCAAGGCCAAAGCCAGAAGGTGAACCGCCGCCAGAAACCAGTGAGTCAGCATCGAGAAACTCCTGCCAGGTCGAAGTTGTATGAGCCTGTCAGTAGTAGCCCATGAAATGGCTGCTTGCACGGCATCTGCGGACAATGTCCGGAACACAAAATGACAGACCAACTAGACTCCACTGCGCTGGCATTGAGCGTCCGTGGCAGTACCGGCCCCGACAGCAACTCACTCTCACCGCATTGAACTGAGTAAACAAAATCATGTGTGAATCATGTGATTCAAGCTCTGCTTCAAACACAACAGGCCGTCGTCGTTTTCTTCAATTTGCCGGATTGAGCGCAGGCGCCCTGCTGCTGACCGGCATACTGCCCGGCAAGATCCTCCAGGCAGCCGAAAAAGCGTCAGCCCCACCCAAACCTCAAAACGTAATCAGTCCCGATATGGCGTTGAAAAGACTGATGGAGGGCAATGAACGATATGTAAGCGGTACTTCCAAGACGCATGATTTCAAGGCAGAGCGAGAGGCCCTGGTGTCCGGTCAGAATCCGTTCGTGGCCGTGCTGAGCTGCTCTGACTCGCGCATCGCTCCGGAATATGCGTTTGACACCGCACGAGGCGATCTTTTCTCCATCCGCGTCGCCGGCAACTTCGTTACCCCGGAAGGCTTGGCCAGTCTTGAATACGGGGTTGCCGTGCTTGGCGCCCCGCTGATTCTCGTACTTGGACATGAGAGCTGCGGCGCCATCGAGGCCGGTATCAAGGCCGTCAAGGATCAGACGATTTTCCCCGGCCATATCCCGAAACTGACTGACGCACTCAAGTCAGCCGTCGAGGCAGTACTCAAGCAGCCCGGGAACCTGATGGAGAACGCCACCGCGCAAAACGTCAAGAATTCGGTCAACAGCCTGAAACAGGCCTCGCCACTGCTGACTGATGCGCAGAGCAAAGGCGCGCTGAAGATCGTGGGCGGTATCTATCGTCTGGCAAGCGGCAAGGTAGAGCTGATCGTTTGACCCACAACGCGCACATCACCAGCATCGGTGCATATCCGCGTATGCGAAGAGCCCAGCGCGAGGGCTGGGCTCTGGTTATTTTCGATTTTCCATCATTTTGTCGGCGAGGGTTTTGGCCCTCTCGATCAACAGGTTCTGCCTGTCTTCGTGAGTAGCCCCGCCAACAACCGGGGCAGTCAAATTGCTTTCGGCAATCAATGCAGCGCAGAAGTATTGATCCCAGACAGCCTTGTCCACAGATGCCGGTTTGATGATTTGATCGACGTTCATAGGCGGCTCCTTTCAATGAGGCAGCACCACTAGTTTACGCCCGAATGACCAAGAATCCTGGTCATCACTCACAGTGGCCCGCCATTCGTCGCCTGCCAAAACACAACGAGGAATTCGCCCGCATCCATGGCTTGTGGCTTGCACAGATCGCGTGTTGCAGCGCCGGAGCGACATGATTCTGACGCAGCGGCCACTCAATCAATGCTTAAGGACGCCAGCGATACGCTTGGTCAGTCACCGGGAGATGTAACGTGTCAACGCTCAACGAAATCGCAATGAACCACGCGAGAATGGCCAAGGAAAAAGCAGAAAAGTCGACCGAACTGAGCGAGCGCCACCTCCAGATCGTAGGGAGCTTCGAAGTACCGTCCTACTTTACTCATCCGGGCATCTCATCTTTCAAACACAGCGAAGTGACTGCCAACTGGATGCCAGGTTCAGCAAATAACACGCAATTACTTGTGGATTGAAAATCCATGGACTAGACATAACCCCACAGTCAGCTTCCCCACAAACCAATAATGATTCTTGGTACTAGTAAGGGTTTTATGCTCCTTGCCGTACGAGCAATAAAACAAGGTGCGTTATGCGAGCCCATGCCTTGAGCAAACGCTAGCGCCTGATTCGCAGTTAGTTGACCTACTCACTTATCCGGCTTGACGAATGGAGATGCATGTTCATGAAAAACCCACTACCGAGAGCCCTTGGCGGTACGGTGATATTGCTGGCGTCATTCATATCCACTTTCACCCACGCAGCTGATATCACTCCCGCTGAAATGAAGGCTATCGCCACGGAAGGCTACATCTACGGCCTGCCCATTGTGATGAACTACGCGATCATGTACGACTACGCCGTAGACAAAAACTCCGGACAGTTCAAGGCGCCGTTCAACCAGATTCATAGCCTGCACCATGTCGCGACCTACATGGACACAGCTGTAATATCGCCAAACAGCGACACGCCCTATTCGATGGTATTCATGGACCTGCGCAGCGAGCCAATGGTGTTATCGGTTCCGGCGGTAGAGAAACCGCGGTATTACTCGGTACAGCTCATCGACGGCAACACCTACAACTACGGTTACATCGGCAGCCGCGCCACCGGCAACGAAGCTGGCGACTACATGGTAGTCGGACCCGACTGGAAGGGCGCGACCCCGCCGGGCATCAAGAAGGTTTTTCGTTCCGGCACGCAATTCCCCTTTGCGCTCTTTCGCACCCAGCTCTTCAACACGGCTGACCTGCCGAACGTAATAAAGGTCCAGTCAGGCTACAAGGCACAGCCGCTATCAACCTTTCTCAAGCAACCTGCGCCGCCTGCCGCGCCGGCGATCGACTTCCCGAAGATCAACACGGACCTCGCGAAGACCGGCTTCTTCAAGTATCTCGACTTTGCCTTGCAGTACGCCCCGGCCGCACCGGATGAAGTGGCGATCCGGGAGAAACTTGCCCGGATCGGCATTGGCGCTGGCAAGGACTTCAACTTCCAGGATCTGTCCGCCGAGCAAAAGGCCGCAGTGGTTCAGGGCATGCAGGCCGGGCACGCACAGGTCGAGGAAGGGATCAAGAATCTCGGTACGAAGATCAATGGCTGGAACATTGTCGGTGCCGGCGGCGACAGCGCCTTCTACAACGGCGACTGGCTCAAGCGTGCCGCCGTCGCGCAAGCGGGCATCTATGCCAACGATGCCGAGGAAGCCACGTATCCGCTGTCCAAAACCCTGCCCGATGGCGAGCCGCTTGACGGCAGCAAGCACAACTACGCCATCACCCTGCCCGCCGGACAACTCCCGCCAGTCAACGCCTTCTGGTCAGTGACCATGTACGACGGTAAATCGCAACTGCTGATCAAAAATCCGATCAATCGCTACCTCATCAACTCGCCGATGCTGCCCGAGATGAAGAAGAATGCGGACGGCTCGTTGACGCTGTACATCCAGAAGGATTCACCGGGCGCGGATAAGGAAAGCAACTGGCTGCCCGCACCGAATGATCTGATCTACCTCGTCATGCGGCTGTATTGGCCGAAGACGCAAGCGCCTTCCATCCTGCCTCCCGGCAAAGGGACGTGGAGTCCGCCCGAGATCGTCAAAGTCAATTGAGCAAGTTGTTGTACCGCCAACCACTCAAGTGCCAACAAAGATTATGGGGGAGTCGGATGCGAAAAAAGCGCATTCGGCCAAGCCTTAACTCAGGGTCATACGTTAATTATGACCCTGTAGCCTTGGTTACAGAATTGATTACCAGCGCATGTTTTTAAGTGTTTACGATGTCATGAACATTCTGCAAGAAATCCAGGACAACAAAAAAGGGCTCACCTTTCGGTGAACCCTTCCAGACCGCCCGGTAGAGCGGATTTTTTTGTTAGGCACGATGGCCATTTGGTTGATAGCTGAAAGCTACTTCACCACATACCTCGCGCCCTGTGGATCGTTAAGTTTCGCCTGCAATATCCCCCACTCGCGCTGAATGATCGAGTAAGGAATGAAAATGCTGATCCTCTCAGCCCCCTTTACGCCGGAGTTATTGCTCACATCGTTCAGAGTGGTTGAATAGAAACCGATATTGATGCCGACAATACAGCCGTCACTGGTGAGGACCGGCCCACCCGACATGCCCTTGACCAGCGGGGCATCATGGATGGCATAGAGATCACCGCTGTGTTCATCGGCATTGACGAACGGCGTTTGATACACCTTGCCTTTCCCGGTAGCGGTCATGAGGTAAGGACTCGCCCCAACGGCAGTGATGCTCTCGCCCACACGCGGTGCGCGCCATGATGGGTAGCGGCCGTTGGCCTTGTGCAGGATGAAGACGAGATCGCAGCCTGTGCTGCAGCTGTACTTCACGTTGGGGATGAACGGAGTGTGGCGGGTGGTTACCGCATAGTCATCGTTCCATTGCACGGCCGAGGCCATGTATAGATACGGTGCGGGAAACCCCGAATAGACTGAAAAGTATGAATCATTGGCAGGACCCGAAAAGTCGGGTTTTACGATGCCGTTGCATCCTGCAGTTACAGCTCCAATTAAAAAGTAGGCCATGATCTTGATCATGATATATCACCGACTTAATTGGGAGAATGTGACTGTTTTTTGTTGTCAGTATTTTGGCTTTTGTCGGGTTGCAATACTCCTCGCCGCTTGTTCTAGTTGGACGTTTTCTTACTTATGGCTGAGTTTGTAATGACGCGTATGAATAAATCGCGCTAAGGCCAATCGCTTTTCGATCAACTCCAAAGTTCAAATATTTGGCGCCTGAAAAATGTTAACGATGAGAGAAAAAAACAAGAGTTTCTATAGACTCCTTCTTTAGTGATGCCTGCCTGAATCAATCGCTATACCTGTCATCCACAAGAGTGACAATAAGGCTATTGGTAGTCCAATCGTCCTGCCCGCAGCAGTGCCACAACTGGCTTTATATTCCGCCAAGTTGGACATGATTCATCCAGCTCAAGGAAACTTAAAAAAACTTGTCATGGGATCAACATAACCAGAGGTAAATATGACTGATAGCGAATCAACTCAACTGGCTGAAATTATTCCACATGTAAAAGGCCTGATTGATCCCGACCAGGAATCTTCTCTTATTCCTTTCGTACCTCGTGGCACAAGCAGTTGCTGCTCCCGGCCCATCTGGCGGAACAGTGCCACTTTGGGCTTGAACGTACGTAGCAAGCACCCTGGTGATTCCAAGGGGAGTAATTATCCTGGACGAGACCCCCTTGGTATCTATCCTCCTATGGCAAGCGGGATCAAACGTAGACTTTGTGACATCTGAAAACTTCTCGGCCTTTACCCGCACCGGCCTGCCAGTTGCAATAGATCACGTTGTAATCGGATGGGGCACTCGTGGTGGCCGTTAAACTGAGTGCGCAACTAACACATCTAACAATGCTTCGGTTGCACGCGACAATAACGGAGACAGCTGGACAAACCGCGAACCGCATAATGTCCACTGGCATGCGAAATGAAGGTGGGAACTATTTCAGTGAGGCTCTCGAAGGAACATACAAAAGAGCGCCCACTTATTGCACTATTCTACATTGCTTTCAGGGAGACATGAACTGAACAAGTGCAAGCGGTTGCAAGCGGTTGCAAGCGATCAGATTACTGCGGATGGCGGCTCGTTAGAAACTAATGCGGGATCGTGTCTGATCTCAAATCTTGACCAGTATTCACTGACCATGGAGCCGACATGGTTACATGTTTCGGGCTCTCGCAACATGATTGGAGGGTGGCGAGGCCCCGCTCGCGCGGCAGGGTCTACAGCCGAGCCAGATGCCTGGGTCGCCAGGATCACCGGTGACTTTAACCGCGTCGGTGTTATGCAGAAGCTGAACTACCTGGCTTGTCACCTGCATCTTGCCTGAATGGGTGCCCACCCTGACCAGTTGCTGGCCATTCAGTAATCCGTCTGAAACACACCAGGCCGGGCGAGCGGTCATGACTTTACCCAGCGCAGCGCCAAGTGTCCCGAACACAATCCTGAACAAAATTAACATTGAGCCTGCAGTTGAATGGCGGGCGAGGACCGCGTGTGAATACTTATCGACACACCAATCGGCGAAACCCGACAGGACGGGGCTCGCTTCCTTGCCGGGCGGCATGCGCCGGTGCCGTTCACGCGCCAAGACGACATGGGCATTGTCGCTGATGCCTGCCAGTCGTTCGTCTTCGACAACGGTGCATTTTCGATCTGGAAAAAAGGCGGCAGCCTGGACGTTGATGGGTACATCCGCCGGATCGAGCAATGGCACCTGGCGTTTTGAGTGGGGCTTTTGCAAAAATTTTGCAAATCGTAGACAACAAAAAAGGGCCCACCTTTCGGTGAGCCCTTCTAGACCGCCCAGCAGAGCGGATTTTGTTTGGTAGGCGCGATTGGACTCGAACCAACGACCCCCACCATGTCAATGTCTGCTTGAGCAAGCTGCAAGCGTTGGTGCTCAAGGGTTTCACAGAACGCCCATTCACAACATGAGGCGTCAAAAATGGCCACTTTCCGCTTACTTCCGTCCGGCAACTGGAATGCTCAGGTACGGGTTAAAGGCAAATCTCCCCAGTCGAAAACCTTCAGCACCAAGGCAGAAGCTGAGTCATGGGCGAACCATCTCGAAGCCGTGACGGTGGATCGCAAGCATCACACTATCTGCGCATTGTGCAGGTCAAAGCGCCCATTCGTGGCCTTCTCCAACGACCTGGTGCGTTTCGCTGACAACGATGAGCGCCTTGAAGGCAATGTGTCAGCCCCGGTTCGTGCCCAGGCTGTACGCGCAAGCGGATCTGGCAAATCTCTCCCTTCGCAAGGGCGACAAGCTCCTCGAAGGAAGTCGGCGATGCGAGAATGGCTTGTCGATCGGGGTCGACGCTGTCCGCGTAGAGCCAAGCTGCGAGGTCACGGTATATCAAACAAAGAATCAGGCCATAGAAAATGGCATGACCAAAGAAATATGCATTGTAGAGGGCAGCAGTGCATTTAGTTTCGACCACAGCACTGAAGGTGCAATCAAAAACCATATCAACAAATTATGCCAGTGCGGAGTTAGAAACGCTTACATTGAGTCAGCCCACACAGAGCCCCAAATGGGTATGAAGGGCATATCCTACATAAATCTGGTTGGGTTCAAATAGCACCTAACAAACAATGCGTATATGGACTCTCCTCACAAGTAGTGAGTAAAGCTCTTCCAACCCTGTCGTCAGTGCGGTTGCATTCGTATATTCGGCCTGTACTGGACGTTACCGCCCTGGCCACTCTGTAGTTCGCGCAGCGGGGATAACCAGGGACAGTCCACGATTAGTCAGACAAGATCGAAATAGATAACCGTTGTCTGTCCCCGATTGTCACGACCCCTTTGCAGCGTGATGGCACCGAAGATCGACACCAGCATCACCACCTCGGCGTGTTCGACCGCTTCATTGGTGGCTGCCATCACGCCCAGCGCCGAAGCCTACGTCGTCAAGCCGTCATACTCGCAGGCACGCCGATAGCCAAAGCCATCCCGGACAGACTGATCATTCGTCCGATAGATTTCAACTGCTTGCTCCTCAGTTGTCCGCATTGAGCCCGTTGAAATGCGGACGGTACGTTCCAAAGTCCTTCGCCTTGGAGGTTAAGTGACCCTTAGGATTTCGATGCCCCGGGCCGTCCGGGCCGGGGCCATCCGTTGTGTTCAGAACCAGCAGGAAGCCTTCACGCCGAACTCGCGCACCATGGTCACCAACAGGTCTGGGCACAATTTGAACCTATCTGGCACCGGCCGTTGCCTCGGGGCGATCTCTCAACGTGACCAACCCGTTCCGCACGCCGGCAACCATCACACCGCCAGGCAGGAAATTGATTGACAGCATCGGGCTGTCCAGCCTCTTTCCACTTCCAATAAATATTTCTGAAGCTAGTTTGCCAGTCTGGAAATCGAGGGCACTGAGATAAAATGCGTCCAGCTTGTCTCCAGCGCCCGATTTCATAGTGTATTGATAAACATAACCATCGGCAGTCGAAAGTTTGGGTGGAACCTTTGACGAAACCGAGTAATTCTCCCAGATCGTGTTGCATCCACTGTATCCAGGCCTGACATCGACTCTCGCAAGCCCGGGTTCGGATGCTGCCGGTTCAAAGAACTTCGACCCATAATTATTTTGAATTACAAGTGACTTTCCGTAACCCACAAATGTATTATCAAGATATCCTCTATCTTCTTTAAACACGGGATGCTCACATACGACCCTGGAGCTGCTTGCCATTGCTGCGCCGTCGGTTTTAAGTACCAGCACCCTCGCAAAGCGATGCGAGTCATCGTTCAAACCGAATGAGATCAACTTACCTTCATCGAACAGCGTCGGAGCGGTCAAATCACCACTTGAGTTGGACTGTCCATATTCATATCGCCAGCGAGTGATAATCTTTCCATCATCATCTATTTCAAAGCGATAAAGTGCCATGGTAGTGAGTACGAACGTCGCATCCGCGTTCAATGCCAGTGCCGTACCTGAAACCTCACCCCCCGGAAGTTTCATACGTTCTATCTTGCCGGTCATTTGGTTGATGTAGCCGACATAGCCATACATCGTGCTAAACCAGAGATTATTTTTCCAGTCAGGATGAACATCTGAAATTGGTTGGCCATCAGGCAAGGCGCTGCTTAGGTCATACTCTTTTTCAAGAGACCATTTGTATTGGTCATTGCTTCCAACAATAGAATATATCTGAACTTTTTGTTCCGGGTTCGCCACGATGGCCCGACCCAGAGCGTCGAGGCCGGTGTACCACCCCATTCCCGGCTCCAGGAAATTCATTTTCTTGCTGGTCGTGGCGACCTGCGCCGCGACCTTGAAATTGTTCTTGGGATCAAAAAGCACCAGCTGGCTCGGATTGCCCAAGCCGACGCACAAGGACGCCAGTTTTTCACTGGGCGTCATGAGCATGGGCGTGCACATCGAAATCTCGTTGCCGAGGCGTGTCGGCACATATGTCGCTATTGGCGCGATCCCGAGAGGCCCCGCATATGGCGTGGTACTGGAATTATACGTATCCCCATGAACCCCGCCGCTCGCGGTTTCATCCATAAGAAATGGATGGTCTGGCATAGGCAGTCTCGGCAGGGGGTGCGGAATCAGCGGGTGGCTTCCAACCAGCGTTGGCACCCTGATTCCGTCTGCCACTTGAAATTCGCGGTTTGCCGATCCATTGGCCAGGTGGCCAATATCGCCTGCCCCCCCGAGGATCTCCCGAAAGGCGGTCAGCGAGAGGGGCAGCTTATCCGCAACCAGGAACTTTATACCAATACAGGCCAGCACCAGCATCGAAGCTGACAGAAGAATATAGATCTTTTTCCTGGACCTGCGCTCATGGATATTTGTTGGCATGATTGGCAAATTCCGGATTAATTGAGAAGCCGCCATTGTCGAGCGCGCGCAAGCATCACTCATCGTCCAATGGGACTATTCCAAGGCCCGCTCGAGTCGCCTTCGTGGAAGTCTTTCCTGGAGACGCTCAAGGAGCACCAGTCGGTAGGCGTGGCGGCTAGGCATCCCCAGTTCGAACCCGCTGTCATCGATCAAATCGTCTTCCATCACGCACGCACCATACACTGTATATACAGACAGTATCGTGATAGGCGATGCAGTTCAATCCGTAGGGGATGGGTGGCAAACCGGACACTTACGACCAAACCAATGCAGCGACGTAGAACGCACGCCGCCTCCACTACATAAGTTGAAATACTGCCTGCTGCACGATCACCTGGTAGACAGCAGCCTGACCCGCGACGCAGATCTGCTACGACCGGAACTCTGCCCGCACACCATCCTCGACCTATTGCAAAATCCGATAGTCGTCGTACTAATAGCCACCTGACATCAAGGCTGGCCCCCCACTCAAGGAGAGGCGGAATGCATAGCGCACTGACGAATATAAAGAATGAACTCACCGGCATTATTGGTCAGTTGCAGGCAAAGATCCCCAGCGATGAGCCGTTTAACATAGGCCACGGCAACTAGTCCTTTCCTGGTTTAGCTAAAACGGACTTGATTGATGACGCCCAGGATCTTATCGACCAGTACGGAAGCGACGACCTCGGTAGCTGTGAACCAACCCTCAACGATTACCATCGACGCCTTCAGTACCTGCAAACACAGACCATCCCGAACATTTGGCCAAGTCCAGCTGCGGCAGTACCTGCCTACACCATTACGCTTAACGGCCTCCGTAGAGCACTTGCTACGCTGAAGCCGCTGGACAATCGGGCGGAAGTGTTAATCGACCTGCGAAACCCGGGTATCAATCTTAAAGCGAGTCATGGCCCGGTTGATCGCAGAAATAAAAACGCCCGCGACTGCGCTGGCGTTTGGGAGGATCTGCAGCAGCTGCTGTTGGGTGATGGTCATACTTTCTCCAGGCGAAAGAAAACCCGCGCGATGGCGGGCTTCTTTTGTGAGTTGGGATTAGCCTAGGGTCTTAGCTGATTTCTGTTAGCTGGCTGGACACTTCCAAGATGATGCCGATTTGCGCTGTCGTGCCGGTGCCATTTGTTGCCGACAACGAAACAACACTGTCAGCCGTAACGGACGCCGAAAGCGTCACACTACCGGCGGATGCTCCAGCGGCAGCATATGGAGCGCTCAGGGCTGCGATCCGAGTTCCGCCAACCTTCGAGATCACAATGTCTTGCTTGAACGAGGCGAATGTACTCGCCGTAATGTTGCGGAAAATGACGGTGGCAGTGATCACCCTGGCTGCGAAGTCGCTCAAGGTCGGGATTGCCACATCGGAGGTATAAATGCCTGCGATGGCCAGGGTGCCACTGTATCGGCCTGGGTACATGTATTGACCGGGAAGGTCGAAATAAACCGAGCTTGGATTTAATGCTCGGCTGACGTGGATTGCTCCCGAGCCTGGGACAGGTGCACTTGAGTTCCCGTATTCAATGAAATTTTCCACGTTGCCGGAGACGGCCACCGATCCATCCATGGTGTTGTTGGTCATGATGATGGAGGCTAGAGCATCCATGGAGATGGCGACCGACTGGTTGGATACATCCTTTGCGCGAAAGATGTTCCCGTCGATACGTGCACTTAGTACGAAATCATCCATGAACAACGAGCGCGCCTGAAGTGTTGGATTCCTGCACACGTTCCCGGAGATAAGCAGATTCGATATTTTTTTTGTTGGTGATACGCCGAATTGGGTACATGTAATTCGGCCGCAAGTGTTTCCGGTGATATTCAGGTTATCGACACCGATGGTTTGAGACGTAACCTTCAGGACGAGTGCAACACTGTTACCCACCACGGATACGTTTGAAGTGTCATCGATCCAAAGATCACCACCGAACGTATTTCCCTCTACTATCGAAAAAGATGCGCCGGAATTCTCAAGTTCGAAAGATGCATAGGTATTGTTTTGCTCGTAATTACCGATGCATTTAACGTTGGTGTTGCGATTGATGTAATTGTAAGAGGCCGCACCGATACCGCCGTAGGAACTGTTGCCGACAGTCACAACATCAGAGCATCCGACATGCTGAAAGTGTGCAGCATTGACGCCACCAGGCGGTGCTGTGGATACGCATCCGCGAACAGTGATCTTCTTGATGCTCCTGTTAGTCGGGTCGGTAGTAGTGGCGTCAAAGGCCCGGGCCCGGAAGTCTGTGCTGTAGTAAAATCCGCTAAAACGGATGTCCTCAATGGTGATGTTTGCGTAGTCAACCGCGTCCTCATAGGCGTAGCAGAGGAAACCTCTGTTGGTAGAAAGGTACGAAGGCGGCGACATCTGTATATTCTTCGCTGTGAAGTTACTGGTCTTGATCCGGACAGAATTGACGATTAGCGTCGCCCCTTCGCCTCGCAGAGTCACCGGGGAAGGGGCGACCAAATTGGTGCAGCGGTAGGTTTCCCCGTACACCAAATCAAGGATTCCGCCAGCCGCTAAAGCTGCCGTAAAGGCCGGAGTCCAGTCCCATGTAGCCGGGTCCGCAGGGGCTGGACGAGACGTCACGAGGTTAGCGAACTCCCAAATGGACCGGGGCTGAGCATCAAGCATCTGATGCACGCTGCTAATTACCTCGCGGAGCGGCGCCCGAACCCAGGCCACGTTCCTATTTCTGGGATCAGCCAGTTCCTGCCGAATCGAGGCGTCCCCCATAGCGAAAAACTTAGCGGAGTCCGCCGCCCAGGTGGTCGTCGTGAATGGCAGGTTCGCGTCGTGTGCCCGGTACAGCTCGCCACCCAAGCGCACAACTTGCGTAGGCCGGGTGATACCAAGACCAGCTGAGTAATCGACTGGGATCTCGAATCCGCTGCTCTCAAGAAAGTTATGAAACTCGACCGCGCGATCAGCTTGGTCCGCGCTGTGCTCCTCCTCCATCCCCTTCCACGATTTACGAGGTATGCCCTTTCGGTCGGGGTAGAACGCGTTCTCCCCATTGACCAAATAATCCAAATTCCGGGCGTTATCGGACAGATCTTTCGGAGAAGTAGAGCCAATCGCGTTTCCGGTGTTGTAGGCCATGGTTATGTTGCTCGCAGAGTACGCCAGCGGCGCCGCGAAAGAGGCGGTGCCGAGGGCGCTGATTTTTAGTAATTGCCGGCGATTAACCATGACGACCAAACCTGGAAACGGAAATGGCCGGCAGTATACCGGTCGTGGAGTCATGAGTTCGTGAAGACCGGGCCGGTCATCAATGGGCGTTTATTCGTCCAAGTGGCGAGGCCACACCTGATTCATCGCCTGGTCGAAGATGCTGGACATGTGGATGTATTCAGGCGCAATCAGCACCCACTCGGCACCCACAACTGGCCGCTGGAACAGCTCGAGCACGGCCGTGAATCGCCAATGACTCACGCCGACCATCGTCGGCCCCGAGTAAATATCCTTGAACCGGGCCTCGTATGTTTCCAACCCGAGCGGCGTTTTCAGGCGGCACTCAAACCACATGGTCCCCTAGATCAGGATCTTGATCGAACCACCCCTCGAACAGCTGCGTCTGCTCGTCGCTGAGCAGCCAGGACACAGAAGCTTCGGTGGGAACGTTGCGGTACAAGCGCCGCTGCACAGCTCGCCCACTCATTTTTTGTGACCGCAGCAGCGGCAGGGGCAATCCCTCCGGATAGGCAATCATGAGCAGTCCTTAATTGGGCGCGAGGCCGTTGTCGTAGTAGTCGTCGCGATACTCGATCGCTGTGAAGCTGCACGTTCCGTCGCTATCGGGGGCGATCTCGCTGAGCATTGCGCTGTAGCCCACTTGCGTGGATGCTGCGAACAGCAAAGCAAGCGCGCCGGCTCGATCGACAGGTCTGTGATCAGGTCAAAGTCCAGGGCGTCGGCTGGGATGCTCATCGTGTAGTCCGACAGCTGAGTCGACGCGATCAGTGGCGTGGCCGAGCCATCGTGCCGCCGAATCAAGATGCGCGGATTTTCCACGTTCCAGTCGAGCGGCTCGGTCACCTCAAGAATGTCTACCGCGCCCACCAACCGCCTCCCGATTCGCGTAGGAATACCCGATCAGCAGCACCGCCTTGAAGCTTGCCGGAAAGTCACCGACTTCAATGAGCTTTGGGTTGTCAGAAAACCAGAGGGCCCACACCAGTGCTGACTCGGCATACAGGGCTATGAGGTCGGCCACCTCTTCGATGCGTGACAAGAGCACGGGAGCAATCGGTACTCTGAGCACACATAAAAAAACCACCCGAAGGTGGCTTTCAATACAAGACAAGCAGCTCAGGCGCTATCAGTACGCCTTGCCCTGCTTGTAGAAATTCTCGAAGCAGAAGTTGGTCGCTTCGATGTAGCCTTCAGCACCGCCGCAGTCGAAACGCTTGCCCTTGAACTTGTAGGCAATCACGCAACCATCCTGCGCCTGTTTCATCAGGGCGTCAGTGATCTGGATCTCGCCACCTTTGCCTGGCTCGGTTTGTTCGATCAGGCTGAAGATGTCCGGCGTCATGATGTAACGACCGATGATCGCCAGGTTCGACGGGGCGTCTTCCGGCTTTGGCTTCTCGACCATGTTGCGCACGCGGTAGATGTCGTCACCAATCAGGTCGCCGGCAATCACACCGTATTTGCTGGTTTCTTGCGGGTCGACTTCCATGATCGCGACGATGGTGCAGCGATACTGCTTGTACAGCTGGACCATTTGGGTCAGCACGCCGTCGCCGTCAAGGTTCACACACAGGTCGTCCGCGAGTACCACGGCGAACGGCTCGTCGCCAATCAGTGGACGGCCGGTGAGGATCGCGTGGCCCAGACCTTTCATTTCGGTTTGACGGGTGTAGGAGAACGAGCACTCGTCGAGCAGCTTGCGGATGCCGACCAGGTATTTCTCCTTGTCGGTGCCCTTGATCTGGTTTTCCAGCTCGTAGCTGATGTCGAAGTGGTCTTCCAGCGCGCGCTTGCCGCGACCGGTGACGATGGAGATTTCGGTCAAGCCGGCATCCAGTGCTTCTTCAACGCCGTACTGGATCAGTGGCTTGTTTACCACCGGCAGCATCTCTTTGGGCATGGCTTTGGTCGCTGGCAGGAAACGAGTGCCGTAACCAGCTGCCGGGAACAAGCATTTTTTGATCATAAGAGTCCTTGATAAATCTGTGCGTCCTAATTTGCGCGCAGTCTAATCAGGCTGCGGGCACGGTTCAATGTTAGAGACGACTAACTAACATCTCCATAGAGAATTATTGCCACCAATAGTTACGACGCACGAATGCCCCGGTTCTTCCGAGCGCCCTGCGTTTTTTAATTTCCGCAGCACGGAGGATTTTCAGTCATGTAACCGACAGATGTCGAAGCCCGCCCAATGGCGGCAGCGACACACCGTAGAGGGTCTAAACAAGATACTGGAGTACGCGGGGACGCCGGTCTGGCTGAGGCGCGCCATTCGACTGGGGTTGCTGAGTCTTCAGCGGCGGGAGGTGGTGCAGGAGTGTATGAAACCGCCGGTCGTCTGCCCGTACCTGATCCACTACTCACCGAAGGCACGCAAGCGGACTCAGCTCGATGCCAAGCTACACTGGAAGGCAGTGACGGCGGACTCTCTGACCAAGTCTTTCGCCCAGGCGCGGGACGATTCGAAAGCCTATGAAGACGTACCGGTCGGCGAGCGCCCGACCTTCCACGAAATCCGAGCACTCGGCGCCTGGCTGTATGAGCAACAGGGTTTCGAGCAGGAATATATTCAGGGTCTGATGGGGCACGCTGACGTGAAGATGACGGAGCACTACCAGGCAGGACACGGTGATGACGCGGTGGTTTACATGAAGGTGAAAGCCGACCTGAAGGTGTAGCGCGGTGGTCGTTTGTCCAAAATATTCCCAAAGTTTGCCCAAACCCCAGGCAACAAAAAAGGGCCCACCTTTCGGTGAGCCCTTCCAGACCGCCCAGCAGAGCGGATTTTGTTTGGTAGGCGCGATTGGACTCGAACCAACGACCCCCACCATGTCAAGGTGGTGCTCTAACCAACTGAGCTACGTGCCTGCTGTGAGGCGGCATTCTACGGAATTCCGGAGGGGTGTCAACACCTTTTTTCGAGCTAACCCTATGAATATGCAAAATATTTAATTTCACCGGTACAAAGAAGATTTTCCGGGTGGCTGGCGGGCGATTTTCAACTCGGGTAGGATCAACGCACTCGTAAAATATATTAAACAGAGGCTGCCGGATGGCTAACACTCCCTACCCCGAGTCCTACTACGCCGCATCGGCCAATGCGGTTCCGTCGCGCCCGGCGTTGCAGGATGACGTGGAGACCGATGTCTGTGTAATTGGCGCCGGTTATACGGGGCTGTCCTCTGCCCTGTTTCTGCTGGAGAACGGCTTCAAGGTCACGGTGCTCGAAGCCGCCGGGGTGGGTTTCGGGGCGTCCGGGCGTAATGGCGGCCAGATCGTTAATAGCTATAGCCGCGATATCGATGTCATCGAGCGTACGGTCGGTCCCAAGCAGGCCCAGTTGCTGGGGCAGATGGCGTTCGAGGGTGGGCGAATCATTCGTGAGCGAGTCGCCAGGTACAACATCCAGTGCGACTTGAAGGACGGTGGCGTGTTCGCCGCGATGACCGCCAAGCAGATGGGGCATCTCGAATCCCAGAAGCGCCTGTGGGAGCGTTTCGGACATACCCAGCTTGAGCTGATGGATCAACGCCGCATTCGCGAAGTAGTGGCTTGTGATCAGTACGTCGGCGGCATGCTCGACATGAGTGGCGGCCACATCCATCCGCTTAACCTGGCACTGGGTGAAGCGGCGGCGGTCGAGTCCCTGGGCGGGACGATTTATGAGCAGTCGCCGGCGGTGCGCATTGTGCGCGGCGCCAACCCTGTTGTGCACACGCCGCAGGGCAAGGTCCGGGCCAAATTCATCATCGTCGCCGGCAACGCTTATCTGGGCAACCTGGTGCCGGAACTGGCCGCCAAGTCGATGCCTTGCGGTACACAGGTGATTACCACCGAGCCATTGGGCGAAGAACTGGCGAAGACCCTGCTGCCCCAGGATTACTGTGTCGAAGACTGCAATTACTTGCTCGACTACTACCGCCTCAGCGGCGACAAGCGCCTGATTTTCGGTGGTGGCGTGGTGTATGGTGCGCGGGATCCGGCGAATATCGAAGCGATCATCCGGCCGAAGATGCTCAAGGCATTCCCGCAACTCAAGGACGTGAAGATCGATTACGCGTGGACGGGCAATTTCCTGCTGACTCTGTCGCGCCTGCCCCAGGTCGGACGGCTGGGCGACAACATCTACTATTCCCAGGGTTGCAGCGGCCATGGCGTGACCTACACGCATTTGGCGGGCAAGGTGCTGGCCGAAGCATTACGCGGCCAGGCCGAGCGTTTTGACGCCTTTGCCGACCTGCCCCACTACCCGTTCCCGGGCGGACAAATGCTGCGCACGCCGTTCGCGGCATTGGGTGCGTGGTATTACGGATTGCGGGACAGGTTCGGGTACTAAGCGACACGCTCCCACAGGTTTTTTTTGGGGGGGGGTTAGAGACGATCTCGGGGGATACCGCTGCGAATCCGCAGGATGTCCGCCAGCACCGCCAGCGCGATCTCTGCTGGCGTCTTGCTGCCCAGGTTCAGCCCGATGGGCGCATGAATCCGCCCCAACTCGACCTCCCCCAAGCCACCAATACGCCGCAAGCGCTCGAAGCGCTTTTGCGAGGTCTGCATGGAGCCCATCACACCGATGTAAAACGCCTCGGTGCGAACCGCCTCCATCATCGCCAGGTCATCGATACGCGGATCGTGGGTCAACGCCACCACCGCCGTGTCGCTGTGACAGCCTCCATCGGCGATGAACACCGACGGCAGCTGGCGCCGAATCTCCACGTTTTCCAGCACGACGCCTTCCAGCACTTCGTCCCGCGGGTCACACAGAATCACCTCGAAGCCAAGCCCCACGGCAAACTCCGCACAGGCCTGGGCGACACTGGAATACCCCGCCAGCAGCAAGCGCTGGGCCGCGCCGACGCGCACGCGCACCCGGTCGATTTCACGCTCGATACGCACACCCTGCTCACGATCATCGAACAGACTGCGCGCACCGCTTTGCAGGTCGACTTCGCGGATCAACCGACGCCGGCCCAGCAGCGCCGACTCCAGTTCCCGCAGATGCGCTTGCACCTCGCAATCGGCGTCAAGCTTCTCGACCAGCACATCCAGCACCCCGCCACAGGGCAGGCTGACGCGCGAGCGTGGATCGTCGCCTTCGCCGTAACGAACAACGCTGACCGGCTCCAGAAACGCGCCCTCGGCGACTCGCTCGAGAAAGTCTTCCTCGACACAGCCACCGGACAACGAGCCAATCCAGTGCCCCTGCGTGTTCACCGCCAGCAGCGAACCCGGTGCGCGCGGTGCCGAACCATAAGTGGCCAACACTGTACACAACCAGATGCGCTGACCGGCCGCCGACCACTCCAGCGCCCGGCGTATCACTTGCAGATCCAGATGCTGCATATCAGTGGGCCTTGTGCTCGAGCGGCGGCGCATCGGCCCGCAACTTCTGCACGTCGTTTACAGCCAGATCATTCGGCTGACCGCCCCAACCCTGACGCAGGTAGTTCAGTAGATCCGTGAGTTGCGCGTCGCTCAACTTGTCGACAAATCCCGGCATCGGTTGCATGTGTTCGAACCCGGAGAACTTCTGCTCACCAATACCGTCGTCGATCACCCGTACCAGGTTGCGCGGATCTTCCAGGCGTAGCGTGGTGTTACCGCGCATGGCCACGGCGATGTGCGGCTTGCCCTCACCGCCCGGCGCATGGCAACCGGCGCAGACATTCAAATATTCCTGACGGCCACGCTGGGCGCTCGGGCTCAGCTTGTCCAAAGGCACTTCGGTGAGCACTTTCGCCGCTGGCGGCTGATCGCCGAGCAGGAAAGTCGCCATCGCCGCCAGATCCGGATCGCTGAGGCCCTGGGTGCTGTTGTGGAACACCGGGAACATCTCGTTGAACATCGTGCCCTGGGCGCTCATGCCGTGCTTGAGGAACGAACTCAGGTCCTGATGATTCCAGCCACGGGCCGCCAGGTCAGTGGCCAACAGGCTCGGCGCCAGATAGCCATTGAGAATGCCACCGGTCATGCGCTTGTCCATCTGCATCGCACCGGGCAGGCCGCGTGGGGTGTGGCATTCGCCACAGTGCCCCAGCACGTCGACCATGTACTGGCCGCGCTTCCAGGCTTCGCTTTTGCCTTCAACCGGCTCCAGCTTCACGTCCTTGCCGTACATCATGTTCCAGCCCATCAGGCCCAGGCGCACGTTGAACGGGAAGCTCAGGCTGGTGACCGGCGCTGCACGCTCGATCGGCTCGACGGTTTTCAGGTAGGCATGAATCGCGTCGGAATCCGCACGCGGTATCAGGTGGTACGAGGTGTAGGGCATCGCCGGATACAGGTTCGCCCCGTCGCGGCGCTTGCCTTCGGTCAGCGCGGCGAAGAACTCGTCATCGCTGTACTTGCCGATGCCGTGCTCTTTGCTCGGGGTGATGTTGGTACCGTAGATCGTGCCGAACGGCGACACGATCGGCAGGCCGCCCGCATAGGGCGCGCCACCCGGTGCGGTGTGGCACGCCATGCAATCGGCGGCGCGGGCGAGGTACTCGCCTTGCTTGACCTGCGCATCATCCGCGTGAGCCGCCACCACAGGCGCAGCCAGACCAACCGCCAACGCCAGGCGGCTAAGTAGAAGCTTCATGCTTAACCCTCCTTGACCAGGCCGAGATCGGTCAGCACGTTGCGGGTGGCGCTGTAGTAGCGCACGTACCCGGTGCAACGGCAGATGTGATGACCGAGGCTGTCCTCGATGACTTTTTCCAGCTGGCTTTTGACGATTGGCTGGCGCTGCAGCTTCTCCACCAACACCGTCGCGGCATTGACGAAGCCCGGCGCGCAGTAGCTGCACTGGAAGGCGAATTCGTCGACGAAGCGCTGCTGGATCGGGTTCAGCTCGGTGACCTTGCCCTGCTCGTCGCGGGTCGCATGGCCTTCGATGGTCCGCACCTTCTTGCCTTCGAAATAGTGTGCGCCGGTGATGCAGGTGCGCACTTCTTCGCTGGTGCCGTCGGGGTTGTCGACGATCACCACACAGGCGTGGCAGATGCCCTGGCCGCAGCCCAGGCGCGAACCGGTGAGGTTCTTGTATTCATGCAAGTAGTCGATCATCGGCAGGTCATCAGGGATGTCCACCGGGCCGACGGATTGACCGTTGAGGGTCAGTTGAAGCGGACGGTTAGCCATTGAGGGCCTCCTTGATGCGTGCAGAAGTGATAGGCAGGTCGCGGACACGTTTACCGATGGCATGGGCCACGGCGTTACCGATGGCACCGACCACCGGGATCATCACCACCTCGGCGATGCCCTTGGACGGGTCGCTCGGCGACAATGGCGGCAGGATGTCCGCCGTCTGTTTCCACACCGCAACGTGCCGCGCCATTGGCAGGCGGTAACGGTTGAAGTTCCAGTCCCCCTCCCCCGGCCCGCCTTCGTACAGCGGCATCTCTTCCATCAGCGCATGGCCGATGCCCATGGCGATCCCGCCTTCGAGCTGGCCCCTGACCAGTTCTTCCACCAGCACCCGACCGCACTCGACCCACGAGTGATGGTTAAGTACCGACACTTCGTTCGAACCCTTGTTGACCTTCACTTCCACCAGCGTCGCGACCGGGCTGTAGTAAGTCACCGCCGCGTTGTTCAGCTGGGTCGCCGGGTAGGCGATGCCCTGCCGATCCAGCAGATGGAAACCGGCGCTGTTCATCTGCGCCTTCTTCGCCTTCGGTGCACCGTCGCCGTACTTCACGGCCAGGCCGTCGAGCGGCAAGCGCTCACGCACGCCGTCGATGCTGAACTCGGCCTCGGCCCAGCTCCAGCGGTTGAAACCATGCACGGTGGCGCCGCTTACCAGGCCACGTTCGTGAACGCGCTTGGCGAGCATGGCGAATGGCAGTGGCTCCATCCCGTTGGCCGTGAGCTTGCCGTCGACCCAATGGGCGTCTTCGCGGCGCACCACGTAAGGGTTGGCCTGACCGCCGTAAGGGCCTTGTCGCCAGATCTCCAGCGCCGCCGGCCACAGGCCGTGGTTGAACAGCACGCGCGCCGCTTCACGGGTGGCGTGGCTGAAGTAGTACGCCGAGTTGGTTGCCGACGAAGCCGAGGCAACCTTGCCGACCCAGCGCGGATTGCGCAGGAAGTTGTCCTGCTCGGCCTGGCTCATGATGTACGGGTTGCCGCCACTGATCAGCTGCAACTCTTTCCATTCGGTTTCGCCGGTCTTCACTTCGTGCGCCGCAATACCGAGGAAATCGGCCACGACCATGGCTTGCGAGGTGGACATACCGGTGCCGATTTCGATACCGATGTGGCGCAGGCTGATGCGACCTTCGGCAGTGAATTCAATGCTGGCCATCGGCGCTTCGGAACCGGTGCCGAAGTCTTTCTGGCAGATGGCGAAACCCACCCCGTACCAGTTGTCCGGATCGGCGGCTTCGCGTTGTTTCTTGATCGCGTCGCGGTTTTTCCAAGTGTCGTGGACGGCCGCCTTGTCGAGAATCTCGTGCAGGCGCAAGGCACCGGCCGGGATCGCGCCCTGGGTGTTTTTCATGCCCGAGCGCAGTGCGTTCTTGCGGCGCAGTTCGATGGCATCGACACCGAGGCGACCGGCGATTTCGTCGACCATCATCTCGGTCGCCGCCATGCTTTGCAGGGTGCCGTAGCCGCGCATCGACCCGGCTTCAACGGCGCGGGAGTGATAGGCCGTGACCTGCAGATCGTTCTGCGGCATGTAGTAGATCGACTGTGCGGCCGTAGCGCCCACCGCCGCCACCGACGGGCTGTAGTTGATTCGTCCGCCACCGTCGACACTCATCTCGGAGCGGAAAATCTTGAAGCTGTGGTCGGTCTTGTCCACCGCCAATTGGTAGCGAATGTCGAACGGGTGACGCTTGATGCCGCTCTGGAACTGCTCGTAGCGGTCGTTGGCCAGGCGCACCGGCACACCGGCGCCGTACAACGCCGCGAGGGCTGCGTAGTAGACGAATATGTTGTGGTCCTTGGAGCCATAACCGACGGTGTAACCCGGGTGCATGTTCAGGTTGGCCAGGCCGAAACGCGACGGCGCGATCATCTTCGCGGTCTCGGTCGCGGTTTCCAGCGGACACTGGGTGGCGACGACGAAATGCAGGGTCTTGGTGGCCGGGTCGTACCAGCCGTTGCCGTTGTCCGGCTCCAGGGCGGCAGGCTCGATCGACGGGGTCTTGTAGCGCTCGTCGAACACCAGCCAGTTGTCCGGCGGCGTATCGATCTGCTGCTTCATGCGCTCGGCGTAGAACAGCCCGCGCTCGGTCAGGTTGCCGTGCAGGTTCGGCTGGGAGTTCCACACCGGACGACGGTTTTTCAGCATCGGGAACAGGATCGAATCCTTGAGGCTGGCGAACTCGTCTTCGTCCGCCGAGGTCGCGCCGCCAACGCGCACGTAGCGGAAGCTGCCGTAAGGATCGCCTTCATAGAACGGCGCTTTATCGCCGTAGCGGATTGCCTTGTCATTGAACTTGAGTTGGTTCTTGGCCTGACGGAAGCGCTCGAAATCGTTCCAGATCAGGATCGCCACCGGGTGCCCGATGAACATCGGCACCTTGCCGGCCGGCAACAGCGGATCCGGGGCGTGCTCCTCAGGGAACACGATACCGTCCTTGACCAGGTCTTCGGCGGTGACGATGCGGTCCGGCTGCAACTCGGCACCGAGCCACGACAGGTCGATGCCAGCAAAGATGTGGTCGGCCTTGATGGTTTTCAGCAACATGGCGTGGCCTTGCTGCTGCGGCCAGCCCGGCATGTCCTTGGCGCGGATGTCGCGTGCAAAGACCTTGCTGCCGCAGACCTTGGACAAGGCATCGTTACGGGCGCGCGCCTTGCCATTGTTGCCGAGCCACTGCTCGGACGGCACGGTCACGCTGTTCTCCATCAAGGCGGCCAGCGCCTGGCTGCTCAATGGCGTGAGCGTCACGCTCACACCCGCTACCAGCCCGCCCTGAAGGAACGAGCGCCGGGATATATCACGGTTGGACATGGATCATCCTCTGGGCGGTTATGGGGTCCGCCCTTCTGGTTATGTTCTGGAAATCTCGAGTCTTGCAGAAGCCCTTTTCGACGATGCAAAGGGCTGTTGTTGACAGTGCAAAGCTGACCGAAAGGTTAAGTTTATAGGCTTATGCCTTCGCGGAAAACCAAAAACTGACCAAGGAATCAAAAAACCGCGACTTTTCGACGCAGCAGATCGATGAACAACCCCAACTCCCGGCTGATGTGCTCGCCCTTGCGCAACAACAATCCGAAGGGCGCCATCTGCACATCCAGTTCCACCGGCAGCGCCACTACCAAGCCCATTTTAAGATAGTCGCGCAATGCGGTTTCCGACAGCACCATGATCGCGTCGGTCAGCTGAATCAGTTGCTGCATGGAGTACACCGAACTGCATTCGATGATGTCTGCCGGCAACGGCAACGCCAGGCGCTGCAACGCCTGATCCAGACCGATGCGCGCCGGACTGGTTTCCGGTTGCAGGATCCACGGCCAACCGCTGACCAGCTCCGCCATTTCCAGTTTTTTGCGCCGGGCCAGCGGGTGGCCGGCGTGCACCACCACCAGCAAGCGTTCGTTACCCAATTGCTCGAAGACGTAATGTTCACTGTCGGTGGCAGCATTGCGCCGGGCGATGGCAAGGTCGATGCGGCCCTGCTCCAGCAACTGGATCACCTGGTCGCTGGTGTCGCCCATGATGCGAATCCGCAACTGCGGATTGAGCGACTTGATTTCGGCAATCGAATCCATGACCAGACCCGGCGCCGCGCCCATGATGGTACCGATCGACAGATAGCCGTAGCCGCCCTGTTGCCGCGCCATCAGGTCCTCGGCACAACGGTCGAGACCGCTGAGGGCCGACTCGGCAAAGCGGATCAGTTCCTGGCCCAGCGCTGTCGGGCGCATCCCCCGCGGCAGGCGCTCGAACAGATCGCAGCCGAACATGTCTTCAATCTCATGGAGCATGCGGGTTGCCGCCGGTTGCGACATGTTCAGGCTTTGCGAAGCGCGGTGCAGGTTCTGGCTGCTGCTGAGCGTCACCAGCATGTGCAGATGCTTGTAGCGCAGGCGATTGAGCAGACTGCGGGAGATGGTCGGCGTGGTCATGGCGGGCCTTTTTTATCGATACCTTGAGGGTATCAGTTGTGAGCTAGATTCGATTTGTAACGCATCGATCAGCGGCCGTACAGTCTTCCCCATAAGAACAAATGCCCTACCAAAGGAAAACTGCGATGAAGACTCTACCCGCGCCTCTGCTCGCCAAAATTTCCTGGCGGCTACTCCCGTTTCTCCTGCTGATGTACATCATGGCCTTCCTCGACCGCGCCAACGTCGGGTTTGCCAAACAAGCCTTCCAGGCCGACACCAACATCAGCGATGCCGCCTTCGCCTTCGGCGCCGGCGTTTTTTTCGCCGGTTACGCACTGCTCGAAGTGCCAAGCAACCTGATCCTGCACCGCGTCGGCGCCCGCCTGTGGATGTGCCGGATCATGGTCACCTGGGGCCTGGTCTCCGCCGCCATGGTCTTCGCCCACACCGAAACCAGCTTCTACGTCCTGCGCTTCCTGCTGGGCGTGGCCGAAGCCGGCTTCTTCCCCGGGGTGATCCTCTACCTCACCTACTGGTTTCCCAGCGCCGTGCGCGGCAAGGCCATGGGTTTCTTCTATTTCGGTGCGCCGCTGGCGTTCATCTTCGGCAGTCCACTGTCCGGCCTGCTGCTGGAGCTGGACGGCTTTGCCGGTTTCCACGGCTGGCAGTGGCTGTTTGCCGTTGAAGGCCTGATGGCCACGGCGGTGGGCATCTGGGCCTACTGGTACCTGGACAACCGTCCGGCCGACGCCAAGTGGCTGACCGTCGAGGAACGCCAGCAAGTGCAGAGCCTGCTCGATCAGGAAGACAGCCATAAGCAGAACCACGGCCGCAGCCTGCTCAACGTGATCTGCCAACCCTCGGTGCTGCACCTGTGCCTGATCTACCTGTTGATCCAGGCCAGCGTCTACGGCGTGGTGTTTTATCTGCCGAGCCAGGTTGGCGGACTGCTGGGCACCAAGGTCGGGCTGATGGTCGGCCTGGTGACGGCAATCCCGTGGATCTGCGCATTGGTCGCCGCCTACCTGATTCCCGGCTACAGCGACCGCACTGGCGAACGCCGCCGCACCGCGTGCCTGACCTTGTTGATGGCCGCCGCCGGGATCGCCTGCTCGGTGACCTTCAGCAACCCGCTGCTGGGGATCATCGCCCTGTGCTTTGCCGCCTCCGGCTTCATCGCCGTGCAACCGGTGTTCTGGACCTTTCCCTCCAGCTACCTCGCCGGCAGCGCCGCCGCGGCCGGGATCGCCCTGATCAACTCGTTCGGCGCCCTCGGTGGCTTCATCGCCCCGGTGCTGAAGAACTGGGCCGAAGGCGCCTTCCATTCACCGGCAGCAGGCTTGTACGTGCTGGCCGCTACCACCGTCATCGCCGCGTTGCTGGTGCTGGGCATACGCGCGCCCGGCCATAAAGCCTCGAACAAACCGGCCACCGTTTAAACCTGAGGAGTCACACCATGGGCATTCCAACCATCAAACACGTCCGCGCTTTCACTCTGCGAGGCGGCGGCGCCGATTATCACGACCAGGCCGACGGCCACTGGATCGACGACCACATTGCCACGCCAATGAGCAAATACCCCGAGTACCGCCAGAGCCGCCGCACCTTCGGCATCAACGTACTCGGCACCCTGGTGGTGGAAATCGAAGCCAGCGACGGCACCGTCGGTTTTGCCGTGACCACTGGCGGCGAGCCTGCCGCCTACATCGTCGAGAAGCACCTGGCCCGATTCCTCGAAGGCGCCCGGGTCACCGACATCGAAAAAATCTGGGACCAGATGTACCAGTCGACCCTGTATTACGGGCGCAAGGGCATCGTCATCAACACGATTTCCGGCGTCGACCTGGCGCTGTGGGACTTGCTCGGCAAGATCCGCCAGGAGCCCGTACATCAGCTCCTCGGCGGTGCGGTGCGCGACGAATTGCAGTTCTACGCCACCGGCGCCCGCCCGGACCTGGCACAGAAAATGGGCTTCATCGGCGGCAAGATGCCGCTGCACCACAGCCCGGCCGAAGGCGAGGAAGGCCTGCGCAAAAACCTCGAAGAACTGGCGACCATGCGCGAACGCGTCGGCCCGGACTTCTGGCTGATGCTCGATTGCTGGATGAGCCTGGACCTCAACTACGCCACCAAACTGGCGGTTGGCGCCCACGCATACGGCTTGAAATGGATCGAAGAAGCCCTGCCGCCGGACGACTACTGGGGCTACGCAGCCCTGCGCAACAACGTGCCCAAGGGCATGCTGGTGACCACCGGCGAACACGAAGCCACGCGCTGGGGCTTCCGCATGCTGCTGGAGATGGGTTGCTGCGACATCATCCAGCCGGATGTCGGCTGGTGCGGCGGGATCACTGAACTGGTGAAGATCTCGGCCCTGGCCGATGCCCACAACGCGCTGGTGATTCCTCACGGTTCGTCGGTGTACAGCTACCACTTCGTCGCCACCCGGCATAACAGCCCGTTCGCCGAGTTCCTGATGATGGCGCCGAAGGCCGACGAAGTGGTGCCGATGTTCCATCCGCAATTGCTCGGTGAACCGGTGCCGGTCAATGGCCGCATGCGCCTGTCCGCGCTCGACCAGCCAGGTTTCGGCGTGACCCTCAACCCCGAATGCCAACTGCATCGGCCGTATAACCGCTGAGAAAGGAGTTCGACATGAACATGCCGCACAACGCGTTCAAGGCCGCGCTGAACAGCTCAGCGACCCGATATGGCATCTGGGCCGGGTTCGCCACCGGCTACGCCGCCGAGATCGTCGCCACCACCGGTTACGACTGGATGCTGATCGATGGCGAGCACGCACCCAACACAGTGCCCGGCGTACTTGCCCAGTTGCAGGCCGTGGCGCCTTACTCGACCGCGCCGGTAGTGCGCGCGGTGAATGGCGATGCCAACCTGATCAAGCAACTGCTGGATATCGGCGCGCAGACGCTGATGATCCCGATGGTCGAAACCGCTGAGCAGGCACAGGCACTGGTGCGCGCCATGCGCTACCCGCCCCACGGCATTCGCGGGGTCGGCGGCGGCCTGACCCGCGCCACCCGCTGGGACGGTGTGCCCGATTACTTGAATACAGCCCACGAACAACTGTGCCTGATCGTGCAGGTGGAATCGCGCACCGGCGTGGAAAACGTCGCAGCGATTGCCGCCGTCGAGGGCGTGGATGCGGTGTTTATCGGCCCGGCGGATTTGTCGATCGGCCTGGGCCACGCCGGCAACCCCGGCCATCCGGAAGTCCAGGAGCGGATTCAACACGCCGTGAACGCCACGCTGGCGGCCGGCAAGGCCTGCGGGATTCTCGCCCCCAACGAAGAAGACGCCCGCCGCTACCAGCACTGGGGCTGCCAGTTCATTGCCGTGGCCATCGACATCAGCCTGCTGCGCCAAGGCGCCATGGCCACCCTCGCTCGCTACCGCGAACCCGCCACCACTCAAGCGCCGTCACGCACTTACTGATCTGCCAAGGAGTCGCACCATGTCATCCGTGCCTGTTTACGAAAACTTCATCGACGGCCAGTTCGTGGCCAGCGCTGCCCACCTCGATGTGATCAACCCGGCTACCGGCGCCCTGTTGTCGAAAGTCCCGGCCTCGACCGCCGAGGACGTCGACCGCGCCCTCGCTGCCGCCCGTGCCGCGCAAAAGGACTGGGCGCGCAAACCGGCGAACGACCGCGCCGGATACTTGCGCCGGATCGCCGCCAAACTGCGGGAAAACGTCTCGCACCTGGCGCGCACCATCACTCTGGAGCAAGGCAAGATCAGTGGCCTGGCGGAAGTCGAAGTCAATTTCACCGCCGATTATCTCGATTACATGGCCGAATGGGCCCGGCGCATCGAAGGCGAGATCATCACCAGCGATCGTCAGAACGAAAACATCTTCCTGTTCCGCAAACCGTTGGGCGTGGTGGCCGGGATCCTGCCGTGGAATTTCCCCTTCTTCCTGATTGCCCGCAAGATGGCCCCGGCCCTGCTGACCGGCAACACCATCGTCATCAAGCCCAGCGAAGAAACCCCGAACAACTGCTTCGAATTTGCCCGACTGGTGGCCAAAACCGACCTGCCGCCCGGCGTGTTCAACGTGGTCTGTGGCGACGGCCGAGTCGGCGCGGCATTGAGCGGACACAAAGGCGTGGACATGATCAGCTTCACCGGCAGCGTCGACACCGGCTCGCGGATCATGGCCGCCGCCGCGCCAAACATCACCAAGCTCAACCTGGAACTGGGCGGCAAGGCACCGGCCATTGTGTTGGCGGATGCAGACCTCGACCTCGCGGTCAGGGCAATCCGCGATTCGCGCATCATCAACAGCGGCCAGGTGTGCAACTGCGCTGAGCGGGTGTACGTCGAGCGCAAGGTGGCCGATCAGTTCATCGAACGCATCGCAGCGGCCATGAACGCGACCCGCTATGGCGACCCGATTGCCCAGCCGGACGTGGAGATGGGTCCGCTGATCAACCGCCAGGGGCTGGACAGCGTCAATCGCAAAGTCCGCACCGCGTTGAGCCAGGGCGCAAGCCTGATCAGCGGCGGACAGATTGCCGACCTGCCGAATGGCTTCCACTTCCAGCCCACCGTTTTGGCCGGTTGCCGCGCGGATATGGAGATCATGCGCGAAGAGATTTTCGGACCGGTGCTGCCGATCCAGATAATCGACGACCTGGACGAAGCCATCGCCCTGGCCAACGACTGCGACTATGGCTTGACCTCATCGATCTACACCCGCGACCTGAGCAAAACCCTGCAGGCGATGCGCGAACTGGATTTTGGCGAAACCTACGTCAATCGCGAGAACTTCGAAGCGATGCAGGGTTTCCACGCCGGCGTGCGCAAGTCCGGCATCGGTGGCGCGGATGGCAAACACGGGTTGTACGAATACACCCATACCCACGCGGTCTATCTGCAAGGCTGAGCCACGCACCCTCTGTGAAGAGCACGCGCCTATGCCATCGCTTGGGCGCCTGCCCCATCACCCTGAAATAGACATCTCATCGGCATTTCCCCGGTCGTAGCAATGGGCAGGTCGAACAGTACTCAGCGGGTTCGGTGGCCAGGTAATAAAAGCAACAGGTTCGGCGAAAGCGGATGCTCCGCTGCCCTTCGTCCACCAGCGTCGGCGGTCGGCGGAAATGGCTCAGCGGGTTGTAATCGAGGCCGAACAACGCAGGCTCGGCTTGTGTCAGCAACCAATTGAAGTCCGCTTCACAGCGCTCGCGAATTGAAGAGTCTTCTATTTTCGCCATGCGCTTTTCATACAGCGAATAAATACGCACGGCGGTGTTTTCCCAGAGAATGCGCCGGGAAACTCCGGTGACACGATTGAAGGTTTGCCACAACGGTTTCAGCAGTCCGGCGAACAGTCCTTGCACCAGCATTTCCCGCCAAGCCTCGCGCTCATTGAGGCCATAGGTCAGCGGCTCACCGTGATGCAGCGGCATCGAAGACGTCCACAACCCGTCATCGTGGCCGTATTCAATCACCGTGTTGTCGAGCGTCAGCAATAGCCCTTTGTCATACGCCGACATCGCATACAAACAGGCGCCGGTCGCCAGAAACGACAAGCGCTTGCCCAACAGCGAGGCCGTGATCGCCCGGGTCGGCGAGCCGATCACCGGGCCCAGCGCATCCAGCAGTTGCTCGCACACGTCTTCCTGCAACAAGTCCCGGGCCTTCATCGAACGCAACGGGTCGCGCTCGTCGCTGTCCTTGAGCCGCAAGCCACCGGACAACAGCGCCCACTCCGACGCCGTGAAATGACAGGCCAGATTCATTGCGGCAACTCCCGGCCAAACGGAATGCACAGCGGCGTTGCGAAGAACGGGTCGGGAATGATTCGGCAATTGAGGTCGAACACGGTCTTGACCAGGGCCTCGGTCAACACCTCGTCGGGCCGCCCCTGGGCAAAGGCCGTCCGGTTGTGCACCGCAACCATGTGGTCGGCGTAACGACAGGCCAGGTTGAGGTCGTGCAGCACCATGATGATGGTCTTGTTTTCGAGCCGGTTGAGGTCGCGCAACAGGTCCAGCACTTCGATCTGATGCGCCAGGTCGAGAAAGGTAGTGGGTTCGTCGAGCAGCACGATACCGGTGTCCTGGGCCAGGGTCATGGCGATCCACGCGCGCTGGCGCTGGCCACCGGACAACGCGTCCACCGGTCGGTCCGCCAGGGCCAGCAGACTGGTTTGCGCCAGCGCGCGGTTGACCATGGCTTCGTCTTGCGCCGACCACTGTTGCATCCAGCTCTGATACGGATAACGCCCCAGCGCCACCAACTGGCGGACGGTGATGCCCTCCGGCGCGCTGGGGGTCTGGGGCAAAATGGCCAACTCCCGGGCCACGGCGGCCGTGGACTTTTGCTGGATATCCACACCGTTGAGAATCACCGAGCCCTGCTGCGGCTTGAGCAGTCGGGCGAAGGATTTGAGCAAGGTGCTTTTGCCGCAGCCGTTGCTGCCAATCAGTACCGAAATCTTGCCCTGGGGCAGTTGCATGTCCAGCGCGTCAATAATCACCTGGCGCTGATAACTCAGGGTCAGGCCGCGACTTGCAATCGACGTCATACGTTGAATTCCTCAATGACGCTGTTTGATCAACAAATAGAGAAAAAAGGGTGTGCCCAGCACGGCGACAAAAATCCCGGCCGGCAGATCCAGCGGCAAAAACAGCACACGCCCGGCGAGGTCGGCCAGCACCACGAGGTTCGCCCCAACCAACGCCGCCATCAGCGCCTGACCGCCGAAACCCGGGGCCACCAAACGCTTGGCAATGTGCGGCGCAATCAGTCCGACAAACGCTATCGCCCCGCCCCAGGCAATCGCCGCACCGGCCAATGCCACGCTTACCAGCAACAAACCGGCGCGCAACCACTGCACGGGAACGCCAATGCCTTGGGCTAGTTGGTCATCCAGCTGTTGCACCATCACCTGCCGGGCCAGCAGCACCAGCAGCGGGCAAATACCCAACAACCAGCGACCCAGCGCCAGCGGTTCCGGCCAACTGGCGCCGTACACGCTGCCGGTCAGCCAGACATAAGCCGACAGGGTCGTGGTCAGCGGACTGAAGACCAGAATGAAGGTGGTCGCGGCGGTCAACATCGCGCTGATGCCGACCCCGATCAACACCAGGCGCAGCGGGGAAGCCCCCTGTTTCCAGGCCAGCAGATAGATCGCCCATGCCGCCAGCCCCGCGCCCAGCATCGCCGCCAGCGGCAGATACTGTTGACCCAGTGCGACGGAGAAAAACGACAGGTACAGCACCGCCGCCGCACTGGCGCCGCTGGTGATACCCAGCAGGTCGGGCGATGCCAGCGGGTTGCGGATGATGCTTTGCAGAATCAGCCCCGACACCGCCAACGCCGCGCCCACCAGCGCCGCCAGCAGCATCCGCGGAAAGCGCAGTTGCTCGACGATGAACGTCAGGCTGGGGTCCTGGCTCGACAGCAAAATGCGCAGCACCTGCAGCGGCGACAGCATGACTTTACCCAACGACAGCGAGCCGAGCATGATCAGCGCCGTCACCATCAACGCCGCCAGCAACCGCCACAGCGTGGCGACATTGATCCGCCGGGAAAACCCGCTGCGGCGCCAAATCAGGACCTTATCCATAACGACCTCCACGCCGGGCCAACAGGATGAAGAACGGTGCGCCGAACAACGCCGTCATCACCCCCACCGGTACCTCCTGCGGCAGGATCAACACCCGCGACAAGGTATCCGCCAGCAGCAGGACAATCGCCCCAAGCAGCGCGCAACCCGGCAGCAACCAGCGATGATCGATGGACAAGCCCTTGCGCACCATGTGCGGCACCAGCAAGCCGATAAACCCGATGCTGCCGGCCAATGCCACGGCACTGCCCGCCAGACAGACCACCAGCACGCTCATCAGCAGCCGGATCAAACCGGTGCGCTGACCCAGGCCGGTGGCAATCTCCTCTCCCGCGCTCAGCACGTTGACCTGCCCCGCCAGCAACATCGCGCCGAACAGCCCGAGTACGCCACACATCAGCAGTGGTGCGGCGACCGACAGGCTGCGCTCGGTCAACGAGCCCGCCAGCCAGAACAGCACCGTGTCCAGGCCATCCTGATTGACCACCAGCAACGCCTGGCTGAACGCGGAGAACAATGCGGCCATCGCCGCACCCGCCAGCACAATACGCAACGGGCTGAGACTGCCCTGCCCCATGTTGCCGATCAGCCACACCAGGCTGCCGGCCACGGCCGCGCCGATGAACGCGCACCACAGCCAGGCATCCGGGGATGACAGGGAAAACAGCGAGGAACACAGGATGATAAAAAAAGTCGCGCCGGCATTGATCCCGAACAAACCGGGGGACGCCAGCGGATTGCGCGTCAGCGCCTGCATCAAGGCCCCCGCCACGGCCAGGCTCGCGCCCACGGCCATTGCCATCAAGGTTCGCGACAGGCGTGTGGTGGTCACCAGCACATGGCTGACGCTCAGCGGATCGGGATGCACGAAGGCTGCGGCAATTTGCGAAAGCGGAATCCAGGTCGCTCCGACTGCCAGGCTCAGCACACTGCTGAGCAGCAACACGACCCCGGCACAGCACAGCTTCAACCCATTGCTCATCAGGCCACATCCGCCGTGACCAACCGCGCAACATCATCGAGCATCAGGTTTGCCCCGAGCATTCCGCCCGACAGGCTCCAGGCCACGCCGTCGACCCGCCACACCCGCCCCTGCTGCGGCGCACGCATTTGCTGCCACAGCGGATGCTGCACCAGGCTTTCATAGTTTCGCTGCACCGCCGGTTTCTCCGCGCGCAAGAAGACAAAGAAAATGTCGGCATTCACCACCGCCAGACTCTCCTTGCTGGTGAGTTTGATCGATACCCCGCTCGCCGCCCGACTGGCCTCACTCCAGCCCAACCCCAGTTCAGTGACTACCGAACCTGGAAAACTGGCCGGCAAATAACTGCGGATATGGTCTTCGCGGACATCCAGAATCGACACCGTAGGCGGCCAGCGCCCGGCAAACTTCTGCTGCAGTTGCCGGCGCAGTTGCGCCGTACGCAGTTGCCAGCGGGCCAACACCTCGTCGGCCCGTTGCTGGCGGTGCAAGGCCAGGCCCATCAACGCCAGGGTTTTCTTGAATTCGAACACCTCCTCCAGCATCACCACCGGGACGATCTGCTTGAGCAAGGGTGCGATTCGCTCATGGCGAAAACGCGAGGCAATGATCACGTCCGGCTTCAGCAGCGCGATGTCTTCAAGGCTCGGCTGGGTTTCCAGGCCGACATGGGGCACCGGCTCCAGCGCCGAGCGCAGATAGCGATAGGTGGGCTTTTCACTCCAGGAATCGACGATGCCGCAGGGTGTGATGCCCAACGCCACGGCGCTGTCGGTGGCGCCCTGAAACAGGGTGATCACCCGCAGCGGCGCGGCATCGGCCAGAGCCCACGCCGACGGAGTGAACCTGAGTGCGAGCATGCCCAGGGACAGGCGCAGCAGCGTGCGCCTGGAGGGCGTGTTGACCTGTTCGTTCTTGAGCGGGTTAGTGAGGCTGGGCATGCTCTGGTCCTCTGCAATCGATGCATGACACAACTCGGCAGCGCCCTTCCCTGTGGCGCAACGCACGGTTGAATCGATTCAGAAGTCGACGGTCGCCGAAAGCAGGTAGGTGCGTGGCGTCGCGAGCGTCAATCCAGGCTCGCTGTCATCCGAGGCCCCGGCGGAACTCCAGTAGCGCTTGTCGGCCACGTTCTCGACATTGGCACGCAGGGTGATGTTCTTTTCTTCGACCTTGAACGCGTAGCGCGCGCCCACGTCGACACGCGTCCAGGCATCGATTTCCTTGTTGTTGGACTGGTCCAGATACTGCGAGCTGGAATAGATGCTGCGGCTGGTCAGGGTCAGGCCTTGTACATTCGGCACGTCCCACTCGGCCCCCAGGTTGACGTTGTATTCCGGCGTGGCGGGAGCGCGGTTGCCGTCAAAGGTGCCGTTGGTGGTATCGGTCAGCTCGCTGTCGATGTACATGACGCCGCCGAGCAGGCGGAAGCCTTTGAGCGGCTCACCGAACACACTGACTTCCACACCCTTGTTTTCGCGTTTGCCGTTCGGGCCGAAAACCCGCGTCGTGGCGTTGGTTTCATAGGCTGGCTGTTTGATCCGGAACACCGCAGTGGTGATGGCGAACGCACCCGCATCATATTTGGCACCGACCTCGACCTGCCGACTGATGAACGGCGGGAAGATTTCGTCCTCGTTCACCGAGGTCGACGGCGCGATCTTGCCCTGGCTCAGGCCCTCCATGTAGTTGGCATACAACGAGAGTTTATCGGTGGCCTTGAACAGGATGCCGCCCGAGGGCGAAACCTTTTCTTCATCGTAGCCCTTGTCGCCTTTGACATCATCCGTCCAGTCGTCAACCTGCACTCGCTGCCAGCGGGCGCCGAGGGTCAACAGTACCCGATCATCGAAGAACCCCAATGTGTCGGACAACGCCACGCTGCTTGAGCGGTTCTCGGTATACACCTCAGAATCGAGTCGCGTGGGAGTGATGGGCGTCGGTGTTTGCACCGGGTTGTAGATGTTGCTCGGGGCGGCGGCATAACGGGCGCCGCCGTTTTCGAAGTCCATGTAGAAATAGCTGGCAGCCAGGTTGATCTCATGGCTCACCGGACCGGTATGGAACCAGTTGCGCACCCCGGCATTGGCCGTGCGGACATTTTCGTCACGGGTGAAGTCACGTGGCAAAACGCTGAAATTACCCGCGTCGTTGGTGACCGCTACGGCGTGCCGGAGAAAGTCATGATTACTTTTACGCGCGCCCGCACCGGCGTACACCATGACGGAATCGCTGACATCGTACTCGCCGGTCACCGTACCGAAGGTGTCCTTGGTACGCGCCTTGCTCCACGGCTGCGCATAGTTGTGGCGAACATCGCTGGCGTGCGGAACCTGAGCGTTAGCGCCCACCTGCACACGCTCCTGCGGGGCGTCGGTGTCACGCTCGTTATGTCCGACGTCCGTCGAGAGCCGCAGGCGTTCACCGCGAAAATCCAGGCCCAGCACAGCCATCTCGCGGTCAACGCTCTGGTGATCCCATTCGGTGTCGCCGGACTGCTTCACGCCGTTGAAACGAACACCGAACATGTCCCCCTCACCAAAGCGCCGACCGATGTCCACGGCCCCGCCGACCTGGCTGTCGGAAGCGTAGTTGCCGGTAAACGAAGTAATGGGCACGTCGGTGGCGCGCTTGGGCACCACGTTGATCCCGCCACCCACGCTGCCCCGCGGCGAGATGCCATTGATCAGCTGGCTCGGGCCCTTGAGGATGTCGACGCGGTCGGCCATTTCCATGTCAATCGTGTACGTCGGCAGGATGCCGTAGAGACCGTTGTAGGAGACATCACTGTTGAACAGGCTCATTCCGCGAATGGTGAACTGCTCATACCGCCCACCCGCCGGATTGGTGGCGCGAACCGAGGGATCGCTGGCCACGAGGTCGCCCAAGGTACGCGCCTGCAGGTTTTTCACCAACTCACTGGTGTAGGTGGTCTCGCTGAACGGCGTCTCCATGAAATCTTTCGAGCCCAGCAAGCCTTGCGATCCACGGCGTGCCACCTGCCCGCCGACATACGGATCACCGTGCGCCGTGTCCGCCGTCGCATAAATAGAGGTAGCGCCCAATTGCAGGCTGCTGCCGGTTGGCACCGGGGTCAGCATGTACGCCTGTTCGCCCACCGGCTGCAGTTGCAGACCGGAACCCTGTAGCAGCCGGGCGAAGCCCTCCTCCACCGCGAAGTCGCCGGACAGACCGGGGCTGGTGCGCCCGCTCACCAGTGCCGGGTCCACTGACAGATTGACCCCGGCCAGCCCGGCGAAACGGGTCAGCGCAGCGTCGAGGCTACCGGCTGGCACCTGATAGCTGCGGCGCGGCGCGTCTTCGGCCCAACCGGCAGTGATGAACAACGGACAGGCACTCAGGCTCAACAACAGACTCAAGTGCAACAACGGGCGCAACCTGGATGGAGCCGGACGCATACTGCAAGACATCACTGCGGGCATTGTGAATCTCTCTGATTTCGTTTCGCTTACCTTGAATGACAAGCGAGGCGAAAAAAGGGGACACGCTTTAAACACTATTTTTTCGCGGTACCAGCGTTACCCAGTAACGCGTACGCGAATGCACTTCCAGCGGCAGGCTGGCCGCCAGCAGAGCCAGAATGCGATCAGTGTCTTCAAGGCGGAAACTGCCGGTGATGCGCAGCGATTCCAGCTCAGGCTCCCAACGCAATACGCCGGGACGATAGGTGCTGAGTTCGCGCAGAAAATCCCCCAAGGGCTGGTTCTGCGCCATCAGCACACCCTCACGCCAGCCTGGGGCCAGCACATCGAATGGCTCCACGGCACCGGCACCCGCTGCTTGAAGGCTGACCTGCTGGCCACCGCGCAACGAAAAGACTGGCCCGTGCAGAGGCTGCAACTGCGCCGTGCCTTTGAGCACCGAGACCTTGCAGCCCGCCAGCCCCTGACGAACGCATACTTCGCCCTGACTGACGACCACTTGCCCGAAACGCGTGAAAATCGTCAGCGGCGAGGCCCCAGGCACATTCAGCGCAATCTCGCCCTCGACAAGCTTCAGGCGCTGGTTTTTCAGGTCGATATCGACGGCACTGGCAGTGTTCAGTTGCACAGAGCTGCCATCGGCCAACCGGACCTTTTTGCTTTCCCCGGTGGCAGTCCGCAGGTCGGCACTCCAGGTATCCAGCGGCAACTGTCGACTGATCAGCCAGGCGGTCGGCAGCAAAGCCACCGCCCCGACAACGCGCTTGAGCACGGTACGTCGACTGGCTTGTGGCCGGTCCAGGCTGGCCATGGCCAGGGCCGATGGCAGGTCGGCAAAGCGTTGGCGCAATAGTTGCGCTTTCTGCCAGGCCTGCTCGTGACTGCAATGGCTATCGCGCCAGCTCTGCAGCTGCGACCGGTCCTGTTCATTGGCGCAGCCGGATTCCATGAGGGCCAGCCACTGCGCGGCGGCCCGCACGACTTGCCGGGCCTGGGCCGAAGGTGCCGAACCGTTCACATGTCCACCAGCAGGCAATGTTCGTAGGCTTGAGCCATGTAGCGCTTGATCGTGCGTTCCGAGACCTGCAGACGCTCGGCAATCTCTTGATAGCCCAGGCCTTCCAGCTGACTCAAGAGAAACGCGCGGCGTACCGGGCCCGGCAATCCATCGAGCAGTTCATCCAGGGCTTGCAGGGTTTCCAGCAGGATCCAGCGTTGCTCCGGGGACGGCACGCAGTCCTCGGGCAGCAACGCCAATGCATCGAGATAGGCTTGCTCCAGGCTGCGGCGCTGGTAGAAGTTGGCCAGCAGCCGCTTACCGACTGTCGCCAGATAGGCGCGAGGCTCTTGCAGGTCGGCGATGCGCTGAGAGCTGGCGAGCAAACGAACGAAGGTATCCTGGCTCAGATCCGCCGCATCGCTGCCATTGCCCATGCGTCGTCTCAACCATCCTTCGAGCCAGCTCCGATGGTCGCGGTACAGGTCGTGGAAGGTTTGCTCCGGCGGCAACGCTGCATCACTCATCTAAAGAAACCCTGCGCGAAGAAATATTTTAAATGCGACTCATTCTAATTAGTGTTGAGAGATCAAACCAAGTCCTTTGTGTGAATTGCACCTGGTAAAGGCTTGAATAATTTGATGACAGGCCGATATTTCGGCCGCGCGGTGCCGGTTTATCGAGGCTGCGGATTATTGAGGGGAGTTTTCAAGAGACAACGGAATTCACTGGCCATCCGCGCGTGGTCGGCAGCTGCGAAACCCTGAGGGTTGTAAGGAAGGAGAAAAAGCCAAATCGCAGAAACAAAAAACCCCGGTCTTTCGACCAGGGTCTTTGCTATCGACTCGAAGTAACCAGTGGCTTCTTCGTAGCTCCAAGGCGTTCAGTGGGCCTCGGGGCAGATATGGCGCAGCGGACGGGACTCGAACCCGCGACCCCCGGCGTGACAGGCCGGTATTCTAACCGACTGAACTACCGCTGCGTATCGCTTTGAGCTGACGCTCAATTAACTCGTCTGATTAAAAGCTCTGAGACTTTTCAATCTCTCTTTTAATCTCGAATCAGGGCGGACCTGACTCGGAAAATATGGCGCAGCGGACGGGACTCGAACCCGCGACCCCCGGCGTGACAGGCCGGTATTCTAACCGACTGAACTACCGCTGCGCGTCGGTGGAGGCATTTCAGCCTACCTCTTGCTTTCGCAAGTATCTCGGAAGTGGTGGGTGATGACGGGATCGAACCGCCGACATTCTGCTTGTAAGGCAGACGCTCTCCCAGCTGAGCTAATCACCCGTTTGCATCTCCGAGGCCGCGAAATTTACGCAGGTAGCGAACCTAAGTCAATAGCAGGATTGAAGTTTTTCTGAAAAAGACAAAATTATGTATGTGCAGCGAGTGCGCTTTCGTCGGAACGCCGCCCGGAGCAAGCCCGCTCCCACAGGGGAATGCATTACAAATGTGGGAGCGGCGGTGCGACGATTCGACTTGCTCGCGAAAGCAGCACATTCAACATCAATCCCGAAGCTTACTCGCTGTAAATCATCTTCTTGGTCATGCCGCCATCGACCACGAACTCCTGGCCGGTGACAAACCCGGCGTTCCTCGACAGCAGCCAGGTCACCATCGCCGCGACATCCTCGACCGTCCCTACCCTGCCCGCCGGATGCTGGGCATGATCGGCTTCGCTCAATGGTTCGGCACGTCGCACCGAGGGGTCGCGCGCATCGATCCAGCCAGGGCTGACGGCATTGACCCGAATCTCCGGGCCAAGGCTGATGGCCAACGCATGCGTCAGGGCCAACAAGCCGCCCTTGCTCGCCGCATAGGCCTCTGTGTCGGGTTCCGACTGCCCGGCGCGGGTCGAGGCCAGATTGACGATGGCACCGCTGTGAGCGCGCAGGTACGGCGCACAGTGCTTGGCCAGCAGCATCGGCCCACTGAGGTTCACCGCCAACACCCGATTCCAGTGGACCAGGTCGAGGCTTTCCAGGGTGATGTTGTGCGGATCGGCAACCGCTGCGTTGCATACCAGCGCATCCAGGCGCCCGAACTGGCCGAGCACCTCGGCCACGCCCAGCGCGACTTGCCCTTCATTCGAGACATCCATGGCGATGAACCAAGCGTTATCGCCCAGCACTTTCGCCACTTTCGAACCGCGCTCCCGGTCCAGGTCCGTCAGCACGACTTGCCAGCCTTCGCTGATCAGCCAGGCCGAGATCCCCAGGCCAATACCCCGCGCAGCACCGGTCACCAGCGCTACGCGGCCATTTGAGCCGGTGGTCGGCACAGGCAACTCGATCACAACGCTGCCAGGCCGCGCGCCAGATCGGCTTGCAGGTCCGCCACGTCTTCCAGGCCGACCGCAACGCGGATCAGGCTGTCACGAATGCCCGCCGCTTCACGCTCCTGCGGCGCCAGGCGACCATGGGAGGTGGTGCTCGGATGGGTGATGGTGGTCTTGCTGTCGCCCAGGTTGGCGGTGATCGAAATCAGGCGCGTGGCATCGATAAAGCGCCAGGCGCCCTCTTTGCCGCCCTTGACCTCAAAACTGACGACCGCACCGAAGCCCTTCTGCTGGCGCAGCGCCAGTTCGTGCTGCGGATGGCTCTTGAGGCCGGCGTAATGGACTTTCTCGATACCTTCCTGCTGCTCCAGCCACTCGGCCAGTTGCTGGGCGTTGGCGCAATGGGCCTTCATCCGCAGGTTCAGGGTTTCCAGGCCCTTGAGGAAGATCCAGGCGTTGAACGGGCTCAGGGTCGGCCCGGCGGTACGCAGGAAGCCAACCACCTCTTTCATTTGCTCGCTACGACCGGCGACCACGCCGCCCATGCAACGGCCCTGGCCGTCGATGAACTTGGTGGCCGAGTGCACGACGATGTCCGCACCCATTTTCAGCGGCTGCTGCAAGGCCGGGGTGCAGAAGCAGTTGTCGACCACCAGCATCGCGCCTTTGGCGTGAGCGATTTTCGACAGTTCGGCGATGTCTACCAATTCGGCCAGCGGATTGGATGGCGACTCGACGAACAGCAATTTGGTGTTGGATTTGATCGCCGCATCCCAACCGGACAAGTCCGCCAGGGCCACGTAATCGACTTCGATGCCGAAGCGTTTGAAGTACTTTTCGAACAGGCTGATGGTCGAGCCGAATACGCTGCGCGACACCAGCACATGATCACCGGCGCTGCACAGGCTCATGACCACGGCCATGATGGCCGCCATGCCGGTGGCCGTGGCCACGGCCTGCTCAGCGCCTTCCAGCGCGGCGATGCGCTCTTCGAACGCGCGTACGGTCGGGTTGGTGTAGCGCGAGTAAACGTTGCCCGGCACTTCCCCGGCAAAACGCGCGGCGGCGTCGGCAGCGGTGCGGAATACATAGCTGGAAGTGAAGAACATCGGATCACCGTGTTCGCCTTCCGGCGTACGGTGCTGACCGGCGCGTACGGCCAGGGTATCGAACGCTACACCTTCGAGGTCGCTGTCCAGCCGACCGGCATCCCATTCCTGACTCATGCTGTCACTCCTTGCCCTGCTCTTGATAGATGAAAGTCTTTTTGCCAGATACAAAACCGGCCCCTCAGGGCCGGTAGAAACTCAGTTGTTGTACAGATCAATGATCGCACTGACTGCCTGCGTCTTGACCTTGGAGGCATCGTTGCGTGCCTGCTCGATCTTGTTCAGGTAAGCCTCGTCGACGTCGCCGGTGACGTACTGGCCGTCGAACACCGCGCAATCGAACTTGTCGATCTTGATCTTGCCGCCACCGACCGCTTCGATCAAGTCAGGCAGGTCCTGATAGATCAGCCAGTCGGCGCCGATCAGGTCAGCCACGTCCTGGGTCGAACGGTTGTGGGCGATCAGTTCGTGAGCGCTCGGCATGTCGATGCCGTAGACGTTCGGGTAGCGAACCGCTGGCGCCGCGGAGCAGAAGTAGACGTTCTTGGCGCCGGCTTCGCGGGCCATCTGGATGATCTGCTTGCAAGTAGTACCGCGAACGATGGAGTCGTCCACCAGCATCACGTTCTTGCCGCGGAATTCCAGCTCGATGGCGTTGAGCTTCTGGCGTACGGATTTTTTCCGCGCAGCCTGGCCCGGCATGATGAAGGTCCGGCCGATGTAGCGGTTCTTCACGAAGCCTTCGCGGAACTTCACGCCCAGGTGGTTCGCCAGCTCCAGCGCGGCGGTGCGGCTGGTGTCCGGAATCGGGATGACCACGTCGATGTCGTGATCCGGACGCTCGCGCAGGATCTTCTCGGCCAGTTTTTCACCCATGCGCAGGCGGGCCTTGTAGACCGACACGCCGTCGATGATCGAATCCGGACGCGCCAGGTAGACGTGTTCGAAGATGCACGGCGTCAGGGACGGGTTGGTCGCGCACTGACGGGTGTACAGCTTGCCCTCTTCAGTGATGTAGACCGCTTCGCCGGGTGCCAGGTCGCGAATCAGGGTGAAGCCGAGCACGTCCAGGGAAACGCTTTCCGAGGCGATCATGTACTCGACGCCTTCGTCGGTGTGACGCTGGCCGAAAACGATCGGGCGGATGCCGTGCGGATCGCGGAAGCCGACGATGCCGTAGCCGGTGATCATCGCTACGACGGCATAACCACCGACGCAACGGTTGTGCACGTCGGTGACGGCGGCGAAAACGTCTTCTTCGGTCGGCTGCAACTTGCCGCGCTGGGCCAGTTCGTGCGCGAACACGTTGAGCAGCACTTCCGAATCGGAACTGGTGTTGACATGGCGCAAGTCAGATTCGTAAATCTCCTTGGCCAGTTGTTCAACGTTGGTCAGGTTACCGTTGTGCGCCAGGGTGATGCCGTAAGGCGAGTTGACGTAAAACGGTTGAGCTTCGGCCGACGTCGAGCTGCCTGCGGTTGGATAACGCACATGGCCAATGCCCATGTGACCGACCAGGCGCTGCATGTGACGTTGCTGGAACACGTCACGCACCAGGCCGTTGTCCTTGCGCAGGAATAACCGGCCATCATGGCTGGTCACGATACCGGCAGCGTCCTGGCCGCGGTGCTGGAGGACGGTTAGCGCGTCATACAGCGCCTGATTGACGTTCGACTTACCGACGATACCGACGATGCCACACATGCGACGCAACCCCTACTTAATGGATCTGAACTGAGCACTACTCACTGAGGCGTTTTGGCCATCGGCAAGAGTTGCTCCTTGAACGGAATATCAGCGGGTACGCTGATTCCGCTGGCAAGCCACTGACTGCTCCACCCGAGGATCAGGTTTTTGGACCAGTCTGCAACCAATAGAAATTTTGGCACGAGCTGTGACTCTTTCCACCACCCGTCCTGCTGTACCGGCCCCAGGCTCAACAGCCCGACGGCGATGACCACCAGCAACCCGCCACGCGCGGCGCCGAAGGCCATGCCGAGGAATCGGTCGGTCCCGGAGAGCCCGGTGACGCGAACCAGTTCGCCGATAAGATAATTGATCATTGCGCCTACGATTAAAGTGGCGACAAACATGATGGCACAGCCCGTGATTATACGTGCCGATGGCGTTTGAATGTACCCGCCGAGGTACTCGGACAGTGAGCCACCGAACATCCAGGCTACGACTCCTGCGATGATCCAGGTCAGCAGCGACAGTGCTTCTGTGACGAAGCCGCGGCTCAGACTGATCAATGCGGAGATGGCGACGATTGCAACGATCGCCCAGTCAACCCAGGTAAATGGCACAGTGCAGCCTACAGACGGATAAGGCGGCGCATTTTAGCAGAGCCCGTGCTTATCGGTAAGCTGCGATTGTCTGTGCATTTCAAATCGGGGCGATAGTTTTAGCCACGTTCTGGCTGAAAGCGCACGACAAACCCCTTGAGGTTCTGCTGGCGGTTCAGCAAGTCACGCAGCCGGTCGGCTTCAGCACGCTCGATCAGCGGCCCGACAAACACCCGGTTTTTGCCGTCGGCGGTACGGATGTAGGCGTTGTAACCCTGGCTGCGCAGGGTTTTCTGAAGCTTTTCTGCGCTTTCACGATTCGACAGGCTGGCCAGTTGCACCGACCAGCTGACAGACAAACCATTGGCATCGACACGGCTTTGCGTGGTGTCCGGCTTGCCCGGTGCCGCCGTGATGGGCTGGGCAGGCGCTGTCGCAGGTTTAGCCGCCAGAGCCGGGACCGGCGCGGGTGCAGCCGGCTTGGCTGCTGGCGCTGGAGCCGCAGGCGCCGGGACCACCGGCGCAGTTGGCACCGCCGATTCCTGCTGGGCGATTTCGTCATCGCTCGGCACGGGTTCCTGAGGCAAGGCTTGCGGTTCAGGCACCACCACGGGCTCGACCTGTACCTGGGGCATCGCTGGCGCCTGCGGAGCCGCAGGCGCTTCGACCGTCACCTGGCGCTGTTCGTCCTGGCGGGAAAACAGCATCGGCAGAAAAATCACCGCCAGCGCGACCAACACCAGGGCGCCAACCATGCGCTGCTTGTATGCCTTATCCAGCAATGCCATTCGCCGCGTCCTCCGTGGAGCGCCGGGCCAGCCATTCAAGGGCCTCGGCGACACAATAAAATGATCCGAACAACAGAATTTCGTCGTCGCTCGTAGCCTGCGCGCACTGCCCTTCCAGGGCGGCCGCGACACTGTCGTATGACGCGACCGAAGCCCCAAGGCCTTGCAGCGCGTCGTGCAAATCCGCAACCGAACGCGCCCGAGGCGAATCCAGAGGTGCGACAGCCCAGTGCTGGACACTAGCATTCAATTCGCCGACAACACCACCCAGGTCTTTGTCCGCCAGCAGCCCGAACACCGCCAGACGCTTGCCGACCGGCGGACGACTGGCCAGGCGACGAGCCAGATACTCCGCCGCATGGGGGTTATGCCCCACATCCAGCAATAGATTCAAGCGTTTGCCTTGCCACTCGAACTCGCGGCGATCCAGGCGACCGACCACCCGGGTGGCCCGTAGCGCCTCGATAATCTGCGCATCCACCCAAGGCAAGCCGAGCAGCAGGTACGCCTGCAACGCCAGTGCAGCGTTTTCCATCGGCAGATCGAGCAGTGGCAGGTCGCGCAGTTCAACCGCACGCCCTTGCGCATCGACACCACGCCACTGCCAGTTGTGATCGGTGACGCCGAGATCAAAATCGCGCCCACGCAGGAAAAACCGGCAATTGAGCTCGCGCGCCTTGTCCAGCAACGGTTGTGGAGGATTCAGATCGCCGCAGAGCGCAGGCGCGCCTTGGCGGAAGATACCGGCCTTCTCGAAGGCCACGGACTCTCGGGTATCACCGAGGTAATCCGCATGATCGACGCCAATACTGGTGACCAGCGCCATGTCGGCGTCCACCACGTTGACCGTGTCCAGGCGGCCGCCCAGACCAACTTCCAGCACCACTGCATCGAGCCCGGAGCGCTGGAACAGCCAGAATGCCGCCAGAGTGCCCATTTCGAAGTAAGTCAGGGAAGTGTCGCCGCGCCCGGCCTCTACCGCGGCAAAGGCCTCGCACAGCTCGGCGTCCGTGGCTTCGAAGCCATTGACCGTTACCCGCTCGTTGTAACGTAGCAGGTGTGGGGAGTTGTAAACCCCCACTTTCAAGCCCTGGGCTCGTAGCAAGGACGCCACGAACGCACAGGTGGAACCCTTGCCGTTGGTCCCGGTGACCGTGATCACCCGAGGCGCCGGCTTGCCCAGTCCCATGCGGGACGCTACCTGCTGCGACCGCTCCAGGCCCATGTCGATGGCCGAAGGGTGCAACTGCTCAAGGTAGGCGAGCCATTCGCCAAGGGTACGTTGGGTCATAGGCTGGCGGGTACCGGTGGAACCACGATCGGCTCGATGGGTGCAGCCACGAACTGCGGCGTCGGCAGGCCCATCATTTGCGCCAGCAGGTTGCCCAGGCGCGGGCGCAGTTCCTGACGGTCGATGATCATGTCGATGGCACCGTGTTCCAGCAGGAACTCGCTGCGCTGGAAGCCTTCCGGCAGTTTTTCACGCACGGTCTGCTCGATCACGCGCGGACCGGCAAAACCGATCAACGCCTTCGGCTCGCCGACGATCACGTCGCCCAGCATCGCCAGACTGGCGGAAACGCCGCCGTAGACCGGATCGGTCAACACGGAGATGAACGGGATGCCTTCTTCACGCAGACGAGCCAGCACCGCGGAGGTCTTGGCCATTTGCATCAGGGAAATCAGCGCTTCCTGCATCCGCGCACCGCCGGAAGCGGCGAAGCAGATCATCGGGCAACGTTTTTCCAGGGCGTAGTTGGCGGCGCGCACGAAACGCTCACCGACGATGGCGCCCATCGAACCGCCCATGAAGGAAAACTCGAACGCCGAAACCACGACCGGCATGCCCAGCAAGGTGCCGCTCATGGAAACCAGTGCGTCTTTTTCGCCAGTCTGCTTTTGTGCAGCGGTCAGGCGGTCCTTGTACTTCTTGCCGTCGCGGAATTTCAGACGGTCAACCGGCTCCAGGTCTGCACCCAGCTCGGCACGACCTTCAACGTCGAGGAAGATGTCGATACGGGCGCGGGCGCCGATACGCATGTGATGGTTGCACTTGGGGCAAACGTCCAGGGTCTTTTCCAACTCCGGACGATACAGCACAGCCTCGCAAGACGGGCATTTGTGCCAAAGACCTTCAGGCACCGAGCTCTTCTTGACCTCGGAACGCATGATCGAAGGGATCAGTTTGTCTACTAACCAGTTGCTCATGCTTTCTTTCTCCAGTACCGGTGGCCCGAACGCTCTGGTTCGCAGCCCCGTGTATGCCCTAGCGCTAAATTCATGTGTGCGAAGAGGGTCGATGGACTGCCACGGTCAGCGCGAAACATGACCTGCGTGCAACCACAATCCCTCGGATCTGCCTGCTGTGTGCAGTGCATCCGCTTTGTACAGTGCAGTGGACGGCGGCAGTCTGCCAGCCGTCACATCAACAGGTGCTACCGCGTACCGCTTTGATAAATGCCTGAATCCTTGCGTGATCCTTGATGCCCTTGCTCGCCTCGACCCCGCCGCTGACATCCACGGCATAAGGCCGGACGCGGGCAATCGCTTCGGCGACGTTATCCGGCGTCAGACCGCCCGCCAGAATGATCGGCTTGCTCAAGCCTTGCGGTATCAGTGACCAGTCAAACGCCTCGCCGGTTCCTCCGGGAACGCCTTCGACATAGGTATCGAGCAGGATTGCGCTGGCACTGGCATAAGCATCACAGGCCGCGGCGATGTCATCACCCGCCTTGACCCGCAGCGCCTTGATGTACGGACGATGCCAACCTTCGCACTCGGCCGCGCTTTCATCGCCGTGAAATTGCAGCAGGTCCAGGGGCACCGCGTCGAGGATTTCACCCAATTCGCAACGGCTCGCATTGACGAACAAGCCCACGGTGGTCACGAACGGCGGCAGCGCCTTGATGATCGAGCGCGCCTGCTGGAACGTCACCGCACGGGGGCTTTTGGCGTAGAACACGAATCCGATGGCATCCGCCCCGGCCTCGACGGCTGCCAACGCATCCTCTATGCGGGTAATCCCACAGATCTTGCTGCGAACGGCTGACATGTCGACACAACTCCAAGACAAATCCGGGAAAGTCCCGGATGGTAACAAAAGCATTCGAGGGCGTCAGCCGCCAAGTTCCGAGAAACCGGTCAGGAAGTGTGGACCGATGTAACGCTCGGGCAATTGGAACTCGTCACGGTACTCGACCTGAACCAGATACAAACCGAATGGATGCGCGGTCACGCCACCGGTCCGTCGAATCCGGCTTTCCAGCACCTCTTTCATCCACTCCACCGGACGCTCTCCGGCGCCAATGGTCATCAGCACGCCGGCAATGTTGCGCACCATGTGATGCAGGAAGGCGCTGGCGCGAATATCCAGCACGATCATCTTGCCGTGACGGGTGACGCGCAGGTGATGCAGTTCCTTGATCGGCGACTTGGCCTGGCACTGGCCGGCGCGAAAAGCACTGAAATCATGGGTGCCGAGCAGGTATTGAGCGGCCTCGGCCATGCGCTCGACGTCCAGCGGACGGTGATTCCAGGTGACTTCTTCGTTCAGGTGCGCCGGGCGGATCTGATCGTTGTAGATCACGTAGCGATAACGCCGGGCAATGGCCTTGAACCGCGCATGGAAATGCGCCGGCATGACCTTGGCCCAACTGACACTGACGTCGTGGGGCAAGTTGATGTTGGCGCCCATGGTCCAGGCCTTCATCGAACGCTCGACCTGGGTGTCGAAATGCACCACCTGTCCGCAGGCATGCACCCCGGCGTCGGTACGCCCGGCACACATCAGCGAAACGGGTGAGTCGGCGACTTTGGACAAGGCGTTTTCGAGGGTTTCCTGCACGGTGAGCACCCCGGACGCCTGGCGCTGCCAGCCACGGTAGCGCGAGCCTTTGTATTCGACGCCCAGCGCGATCCGGAAAAAGCCGTCGGCTGCCATTTCGGCGGCCGGGTTATCTATATTTGCCAAGGAGGGACAGCCTGATGATGTACCAAAGGCGGGCATTATAAGGCCGCCGGGCGGGGATGCCAGAGGGATCTCCTTTGACTGCACCGGCCTCATCGCGGGCAAGCCCGCTCCCACAGGTTTTGTGGGCAACATAAATCACTGTGGGAGCGGGCTTGCCCGCGATGAGGCCCGAGCAAACAACATCAATTCATGGACCAAACAAAAACGGCAGCCTCAATGGGCTGCCGTTCTGTTTACAACCTACCGATCACTCAAGCCAGGCGCGAAAGCATTTCCTCGGCTTCACTCTTCTGCTCGGCACTGCCTTCGCTCACCACCTCATTGAGGATGTCGCGAGCACCGTCGCTGTCGCCCATGTCGATATAGGCCTGGGCCAGATCGAGCTTGGTAGCGGCTTCGTCAGTACCCGAGAGGAAGTCGAAGTCATCATCGTCACCCAGTGCTGCATCAGCTTCGGTAAACGTCGGCTCGCCGATACTGCTGGACAAGCTCTCCAGCTCGGCGTTGACATCATCCAGCTCGGCTGCGAACGCATCCGGCGCGTCCATTTCGTCGGCCAGCGACAGATCGAAATCGGCCGGCAATTCCAGGTCATCCAGCGCGACCTCGGGAATAGCCGGGGTTTCGGCGACCGGAAAATCCTTCACGCCTTCGTCCAGATCCAGCAGGAAATCGTCTTCAGCCAGTATCGCCGGCAACGGTTCTGCACCGAGATCCAGGTCCAGATCGAAGTCCGACAGATCGTCGAGGTTTTCCTTGATTTCAGTCTGTTGCTGCAACACCGATTCAAAACTCAGATCGTCATCCAGCGGGAACTCGTCCAGGCCTGCCAGCGCCGCCACTTCGGGCTCCGGCGCAGGTGCAGGTGCCACAGGCGTAATCGCGTCCAGATCATCCAGGCTCAGGTCGAAGGCGCTGTCGAGGTCATCCTCGAACGACGCTGGCTCTGGTTCTGGTTCTGGTTCTGGCGCCGGTGCTTGCGGCTCATCGAGCAACAGATCCTTGACGTATTGCGCGTCCAGCTCGGCAGCAACGGCGGCTGCGGCGATGCCACCGGCAGCCACCAGCGCCATGGCCGGGAAGCGGCTTTTGAGTTTTTCAACCTGGGCGAAGTTGTCGCCATTGGCCACCAACTGACGCTCCTGGCCGACGAACGCATCGCGGTCGCCTTGCTGGCCGTAGACTTCCATCAGTTTCAAGCGCAAGTCGCTGCGCTTCGACTCTTGCTTGACGCCGTCCTCCAGCAACGCGGCAGCCTGGTTCAGGCGACCGGCATTGATGTGCGATTGAGCCTGGCCCAGCACGTCGTCGGAACGCTCGGCGGCCGGAGCCACCAATGGTGCGGCAATCGGCGTGGTCATCACCACCGGAGCAACCACCGGCGCTGGCGCGGGAGCAGGCGTCGGGGCAGTCGCCAGCTTCACACTCGGCGACGGAACTTCAAGGCCTTCGAAGCTGCTTTCCGGCAAGTCGAAATCGGCCGGGAACGGCTGTTCTTCGGCCAGGGCACGGGCCATGCGCATATGCTTTTCGGCTTCTTGCTGGGCTTTGCGGCGGCGCGCCAGCAACAGCAGCAGGAGCAGCAGAATCACCGCACCGCCACCCACCAGGCCGAGCAGCGCCGGATTGGTCAGCAACTCATTGAATTTCTGATCGTCGGATGCTGCCGGTGTCGCCTCAACGGGCTTCTCGGCCGGCGCCGCAGTTGCCTCGGGCGCTGGTGCAGTGTCAGCCGGACCAGGCGCTGCCGGGGTGGCAGCCAGCTCGGCCGACATCGCCGGAGCTGTCGCAGCCGCTGGTGCACCCGCAGCGCCCTCGGCCTGCAACTTGGCCAGTTGATTGTTCTTCAACTCGATCAGGCGTTGCAGCTTGTCCACCTGGCTTTGCAGATCGGTCATGCGGCTTTGCAGTTCGGCGTTATCACGACGGCTGCTGTCGAGGCTTTCCTGGGTCACCGCCAGCTTGTTGCTGAGGGCCTTGGCATCTCCGGCAGCCCCTTTGCCACGGCTCTTGCCGGACTCGGCAGACACCAGGCTCAGCTTGTCGGTGGTCGCTTGCGCCGGAGCACCATCGGTACGAGCGCGACTGGTGGCGTCAAGCTGTTGCTGCCCTGCCCCGGGTTTCGCCACGTAGCGACGCCCCTGGCGCCATGCGGTGTTCTGCGCAGCCACTTCGGCAATGGCCTTGGCTTGCGGCAGGCCCGTGCTCTGTGCCTGGTCCGGCAGGCGCAGCACCTGGCCGGTTTTCAAGCGGTTGATGTTGCCGTCGATAAAGGCATCCGGGTTCAGCGCCTGGATGGCCAGCATGGTTTGCTGGATCGAACCGCCATTACGCGCCTTCGCGGCGATTTCCCACAGGGTATCGCGCGGCGTGGTGGTGTATTGGGACGGTTTGGTCGCACCGGTGACGGGCGCGGCAACCGTTGACGTCGGTTGCGCAGCCGCTTCAGCGGTTTGCGGAGAGAATTTGGACGGATCGAGCAGCACACTGTAGTCGCGCAGCAAACGACCGTTCGGCCACATGACCTGAACCAGGAACTTCACCATGGGTTCGGAAAGTGGTTTGCTGGAGGTCACGCGCAGGATGCTTTTGCCGCTGGCGTTGAGCACCGGGGTGAAGGTCAAGTCGTTGAGAAACGCCTGGCGGTCGACACCGGCCTTGGCGAAATCGTCTGGTGAGGCCAGGCTCGGCACCACTTCGGCGGCGGTGAGATCCTTGACATCGAGCAGCTCGATTTCCGCTACCAGCGGCTGGTTGAGCGTCGATTTCAGGGTCAACTCCCCGAGCCCGAGGGCATGCGCCATACCGGAGGACAGCGCCGAGGCGGCCGCTATTGCTAACACCAGTTTGCGAACTTGAACCATTAGCTCATCCTTAGTTTGAACATTCCTCGGCCAGCGAGAAGGTATTGATAGTCGCTGCCGTAAGACATTGCGCGCAACGGCGAGGGTCGTCGCGCGCGGTCATTTCATTGATGCCCGGCAAAGCCCTGCAGAGTGGCTCTGCCTTCAGCACTCCGGCAAGCATAGGCTCGCGCGGAATCATTCGACAAATTGTTGCAAAGTATCTTTTACAGCAGGTCTTTAAGCAACAACTCGGCCAGCTGCACAGCGTTGAGCGCTGCGCCTTTGCGTACGTTATCTGACGTCAGCCACAGATTAAGTTCCGACGGGTCGTCGATACCCTGGCGAACACGACCAACGTAGACCACATCCTGCCCTACCGCATCGCCCACCGGGGTCGGGTAATCGCCGGCCTCCACCAGCTCGATGCCGGGTGCGTCTTCCAGGGCTGCATTGATTTTTGACAGGTCGATTTCACTCGCGGACTGCAGGGTCACGCTATAGCTATCGCCAAAAAACACCGGGGCTTGAATGCAAGTGACGGAAATCTTCAATGAAGGCCGCGCCATGACCTGACGCAGCTCACGCACCAGGCGTTTTTCCAGCAACGTATGACCTTGCTCATCCGGCTTGCCGACCTGGGCCAACAGGTTGAAGGCCATCTGCCGATCAAAGAATTTTGGCTCCAGCGGCCGCACATTCAGCAGCTCGGCGGTCTGCCGGGCGAGCTCGCTCACGGCTTCGCGACCCTGGGCCGATACCGCGAGGCTGGCGGTCAGGCTGATGCGCTGCAAATCGAGCAAATCCATCAATGGTGCGAGCACCACCGCCAGGGTAGTGGCCGACGGGCTTGGACTGCTGACCTGAAAGGGTTTTTTCAAGCCGGCCAACACCTGGGCGTTGGCCTCAGGCACGACCTGTGGCGCCTTTTCGGCCGGCAGGGCACCGGAGAGATCGATCACCGAGCAACCGGCGTCTGTCGCCCGGGAAGCATAACTCAACGAGACCGCCGGGCCGGCGGCAAAGAATGCCAACTGCACCTTGCTGAAGTCGAACTCATCGACCTCCCGCACCCGCACGTTCTTGCCGCGAAACGGCACCGAACTGCCGGCGGATTCGCTGCTGGCCAACAGGTGCAGGTTGCCGATCGGGAAATCGCGCTCTTCGAGAATCTGCACGAGTGTTTCGCCGACAGTACCGGTGGCGCCGATCACGGCAATATCAATGGACTGGCTCATGGTTTGACCTCTGGCGAAACGGGGGGAGCGGCACTTTACCGGGTGGGTGGGATACAGGCAATTCTGCCGGGCCTTGTGGGGCCTGTGATGGCCCCTTCGCGAGCAAGCCCGCTCCCACATTTGATCCCATGAGCACCGGAGATCAAATGTGGGAGCGGGCTTGCTCGCGAAGACGGCCGACCAGACAACGAAGAAGCCTCAGACTGTCAGGGATAAAAAAACCCGCGCCTCTTTCAAGGCGCGGGTTCTTTCATTGCATCAACCGATCAACGCTCGAGCAGGATCCGCAGCATGCGACGCAGCGGCTCGGCCGCGCCCCACAGCAACTGGTCGCCGACGGTGAACGCGCCGACGAACTGCGAACCCATGTTCAGCTTGCGCAGACGGCCAACCGGGATGTTCAGGGTGCCGGTGACCTTGTTCGGGCTCAGCTCCTGAATGCTGGTCTCACGGCTGTTCGGCACCAGCTTGACCCAAGGGTTGTGCTGGCTGATCAGCCCTTCGATATCGGCGATCGGTACGTCTTTGTTCAGCTTGATGGTCAGCGCCTGGCTGTGGCAGCGCATGGCGCCGATGCGCACGCAGATGCCATCGACCGGAATCGGGCTCTTGAAGCGACCGAGGATCTTGTTGGTCTCGGCCTGGGCTTTCCACTCTTCGCGGCTCTGGCCGTTCGGCAGTTCCTTGTCGATCCACGGGATCAGGCTGCCGGCCAGCGGTACGCCGAAGTTTTCGGTCGGGTACGCGTCGCTGCGCATGGCTTCGGCTACACGACGGTCGATGTCGAGGATCGCGCTGGCCGGATCGGCCAGTTGATCGGCAACAGCGGCGTGGGTCGCGCCCATTTGCTTGATCAGTTCACGCATGTTCTGCGCGCCGGCACCGGAGGCCGCCTGATAGGTCATGGCGCTCATCCACTCCACCAGGCCAGCTTCGAACAGGCCACCGAGGCCCATCAGCATCAGGCTGACGGTGCAGTTGCCGCCGATGTAGTTCTTGGTGCCTGCATCCAGCTGCTGGTCGATCACCTTGCGGTTGACCGGATCCAGAACGATCACCGCGTCATCCTGCATGCGCAGGCTGGAAGCGGCGTCGATCCAGTAACCCTGCCAGCCGGCTTCACGCAGCTTGGGGAAGACTTCGCTGGTGTAGTCGCCACCCTGGCAGGTCAGAATCACGTCGAGGGTTTTCAGCTCTTCAATGCTGTAAGCGTCCTTGAGCGGAGCAATGTCCTTGCCCACGGACGGGCCTTGGCCACCGACATTGGAAGTGGTGAAGAACACCGGCTCGATAAGATCGAAATCCTGCTCTTCCAGCATCCGCTGCATGAGCACGGAACCGACCATACCGCGCCAACCGATCAGACCTACACGTTTCATCGCAACTACACCTTCTTGAAATGTGGGCCGCTACCTTGTCTTGAATTTGGCAGCGGGCCCGAGAGATTACAGATTCCGCAGCGCGGCGACTACTGCGTCACCCATTTCCTGCGTACCGACTTTAGTGCAACCGGCCGACCAGATGTCACCGGTGCGCAAGCCCTGATCCAGCACCAGGCTGACGGCTTTCTCGATGGCATCGGCCGCGGCTTGCTGGTTGAAGCTGTAGCGCAGCATCATCGACACCGACAAAATGGTCGCCAACGGGTTGGCGATGCCCTTGCCCGCGATGTCCGGCGCCGAACCGTGGCACGGCTCGTACATGCCCTTGTTGTTGGTGTCCAGGGACGCCGACGGCAGCATGCCGATCGAACCGGTGAGCATCGAGGCCTGGTCGGACAGGATGTCGCCGAACATGTTGTCGGTGACAATCACGTCGAACTGCTTCGGTGCACGCACCAGCTGCATCGCGGCGTTGTCGACGTACATGTGGCTCAGTTCGACCTCAGGATAATCCTTGGCCACTTGTTCGACCACTTCACGCCACAGTTGGCTGGAGGCCAGTACGTTGGCCTTGTCCACCGAGCACAGTTTCTTGCCACGGACCATGGCCATGTCGAAACCGACACGGGCGATACGGCGGATTTCGCTTTCGCTGTACGGCAGGGTGTCGTAGGACTGACGCTCGCCGTTTTCCAGGGTACGGGTACCGCGTGGCGCGCCGAAGTAGATGCCGCCGGTCAGCTCACGCACGATCAGGATGTCCAGGCCGGCCACGATTTCCGGCTTCAGGCTGGAAGCCTCGGCCAGTTGCGGGTACAGGATCGCCGGACGCAGGTTGCCGAACAGGCCCAGTTGCGCACGGATCTTCAGCAGGCCGCGCTCAGGGCGGATGTCACGCTCGATGGCATCCCATTTCGGGCCGCCAACGGCGCCCAGCAACACGGCGTCGGCCGTACGGGCACGTTCCAGGGTCTCGTCGGCCAACGGCACGCCGTGCTTGTCGATGGCAGCGCCACCGATCACGTCATGGCTCAACTCGAAGCCCAGGGCGAACTTGTCGCTGGCCAGCTCAAGTACTTTAACCGCTTCGGCCATGATTTCCGGGCCAATACCGTCACCTGGGAGAATCAGAATCTGCTTGCTCATGCTTTCCTCATGTCATCAGTCGGTGCGCCCATGGACGCACCCGGAAAAATTCTATCGTTCAGCCATCAGCACCAGTACATCGGTACTGAACGAACCATCGGCCTCAATCTCGAAATATTCGCGTACTTCATTGCCCATCGACTGCTGCAACTCGCGGATCGCCGCGCGCATCACTTCAGGTGTGCGCATGCGCTCGACCCAGCTGTTGTACTCCAGGCGCAAACGCTGACGAGTGGTACTGCGGGTGTGCAGCCCCGCCTCGCTGACCTGGCGCAACCACTCGCCGGCGGAATAATCGCGCACATGGCTGGTGTCGCGCAGCACTTCGACGCTTTGCAGGTAAGTGTCGAACAGCGGGCTACCCGGTGACAACACGTCGACGAACGCCGCGACACCGCCCGGCTTCAAGACTCGACGCACTTCCCGCAGGGCCACGCCCAGATCGCTCCAATGGTGCGCCGAATAACGGCTGAAGACGAAATCGAATTCACCATCGGCGAACGGCAGGCGCTCAGCGGCACCATTGACCGTGGTCACGTTGCTCAAGCCACGATCGACAGCGGCAGCGGTCACCACGTCGAGCATCTGCTGCGACAGGTCGTAGGCCACCACTTCTTTCACCAATGAAGCTACGTGAAAACTCACGTGACCGGCACCGCAGCCAAGGTCCAGGACCCGGGCATCGCCCTGCCCGGCCAGTTCGGCCTGTAGCAGCGCGAATTCAGTGCCTTGAGCGTGGACGGCGCTGCTCAGGTAGGCCGAGGCCTGTTCACCGAATTGCTTCTGGACTACCTGGGTGTGCTGGGCGGTGCTGGTCATAGTTATGTCCTGATATTTGTGTTGTCTGATCTGCCGCCTTCGCGAGCAAGCCCGCTCCCACATTTGAAATGCATTCCAATGTGGGAGCGGGCTTGCTCGCGAAGAGGCCGGCCCTACCTACATCAATTTCGGATCAATCACGCATCGCGAAACAACCACGGCTGGCTCGCACGGTGTTTGGCTTCAAACGTGGCGATCGCCTCGTGGTCCTGCAACGTCAGGCCGATATCGTCCAGGCCATTGAGCAGGCAGTGCTTACGGAACGCGTCAATCTCAAAACTCAACACCTTGCCATCCGGACGGGTCACGGTCTGAGCTTGCAGATCAACCTGCAACTGGTAGCCCGGAGTCGCCTCGACCTGCTGGAACAGCTCATCGACTTCGGCATCGCTCAAGATGATCGGCAGCAAGCCGTTCTTGAAGCTGTTGTTGAAGAAGATGTCGGCATAGCTCGGCGCGATGATGCTGCGGAAACCGTACTCTTCCAGCGCCCACGGCGCGTGTTCACGGCTGGAGCCGCAACCGAAGTTCTCGCGGGCCAGCAATACGCTGGCGCCCTGGTAACGTTCGGCGTTGAGGACGAAGTCCTTGTTCAGCGGACGCTTGGAGTTGTCCTGGTAAGGCTGACCCACATCCAGGTAACGCCACTCATCGAACAGGTTCGGGCCAAAACCCGTGCGCTTGATCGACTTCAGGAATTGCTTCGGGATGATCTGGTCGGTGTCGACGTTGGCACGATCCAAAGGCGCGACAAGTCCAGTGTGCTGGGTAAAAGCTTTCATGCTGCGCTCCTTTAGATCAATTCACGGACGTCGATGAAACGACCGTTCACAGCGGCGGCCGCGGCCATGGCCGGGCTGACGAGATGGGTACGACCACCGGCGCCCTGACGGCCTTCGAAGTTACGGTTGGAGGTCGAAGCGCAGTGCTCGCCGGACTCCAAACGGTCCGGGTTCATCGCCAGGCACATCGAGCAACCCGGCTCGCGCCATTCGAAACCGGCTTCGAGGAAGATCTTGTCCAGGCCTTCCGATTCAGCCTGGGCTTTGACCAGACCCGAGCCTGGCACGACGATGGCCTGCTTGATGGTCGAGGCCACTTTGCGGCCCTTGGCGATCACGGCCGCCGCACGCAAATCTTCGATCCGCGAGTTGGTGCAGGAACCGATGAACACACGGTCGAGCTGAATGTCGGTGATCGCCTGGTTGGCGGTCAGACCCATGTATTTCAAGGCGCGCTCGATGGAACCGCGCTTGACCAGGTCCATTTCCTTGGCAGGATCCGGAACGTTCTGATCAACAGCCAACACCATTTCCGGCGAGGTGCCCCAGCTGACTTGCGGCTTGATATCGGCTGCGTCGAGTTCGACAACGGTGTCGAAGACGGCATCGGCATCGGAAACCAGGTCTTTCCAGGCTTCAACAGCCAGGTCCCATTCCGCGCCTTTCGGAGCAAATGGACGACCCTTGACGTAAGCCACGGTCTTTTCGTCCGCAGCTACCAGGCCTACGCGAGCGCCGGCCTCGATGGACATGTTGCAGATGGTCATGCGGCCTTCGACGGACAGGTCACGAATCGCGCTACCGGCGAACTCGATCGCGTGGCCGTTACCGCCGGCGGTGCCGATCTTGCCGATCACGGCGAGGACGATGTCCTTGGCGGTTACGCCGAACGGCAACTCGCCTTCGACGGACACCAGCATGTTTTTCATCTTTTTGGCGACCAGGCACTGGGTGGCGAGCACATGCTCGACCTCGGAAGTGCCGATACCGTGCGCCAATGCGCCGAATGCGCCGTGGGTCGAGGTGTGGGAGTCGCCGCAGACCACGGTCATGCCCGGCAAGGTTGCGCCCTGCTCCGGGCCGATGACGTGGACGATGCCTTGGCGAACGTCGTTCATCTTGAATTCGACGATGCCGTATTCGTCACAGTTATCGTCGAGGGTCTGCACTTGCAGGCGCGAGACCTGGTCAACGATGGCGTCGATGCCGCCCTTGCGCTCCGGCGTGGTCGGTACGTTGTGGTCCGGGGTAGCGATGTTGGCATCGATGCGCCATGGCTTGCGCCCGGCCAGACGCAGGCCTTCGAAGGCTTGCGGCGAAGTCACTTCGTGAATGATGTGACGATCGATGTAGATCAGCGCCGAGCCATCGTCGCGCTGCTTGACCAAATGCGAATCCCAGAGCTTGTCGTAGAGCGTTTTGCCGGCCATCAGACGGTTCCTCATCAGCTTGTTTCTATGCCCCGGATTTTGAAATGCTCAATAACCCTTTGGCTTGTGAGGCTGATCCTATGGGGTTACATTAAATAACTCAAATTCATATTTTTTATGCTTTGGATAACCAACTGGAATACAACCATGGACTTGGCCAACCTCAATGCTTTTATCGCCATCGCCGAGACCGGAAGCTTCTCCGGCGCCGGCGAACGGCTGCACCTGACCCAGCCCGCGATCAGCAAACGTATCGCCGGGCTGGAGCAGCAATTGAAGGTACGGTTGTTCGATCGCCTGGGTCGTGAAGTGGGCCTGACCGAGGCCGGGCGCGCCCTGCTGCCGCGGGCCTACCAGATACTCAATGTCCTCGATGATACGCGCCGCGCCTTGACCAACCTCACGGGCGAAGTGACCGGTCGTCTGACCCTGGCCACCAGTCACCATATCGGCCTGCACCGTTTGCCACCCTTATTGAGGGAGTTCACCCGACGCTACCCACAAGTGGCGCTGGATATTCAGTTCCTCGATTCGGAAGTGGCCTACGAGGAAATTCTCCATGGCCGTGCCGAATTGGCGGTCATTACCCTGGCGCCGGAACCCCATGCGCTGGTCAAGGCCACCCCGGTGTGGGACGACCCGCTGGATTTCGTGGTTGCCCCGGAGCATTCGTTGCTCAATAACGGCAAAGTCAGCCTGGCGGACATCGCCCGACACCCGGCGGTCTTCCCCGGCGGTAACACCTTTACCCACCACATTGTGCAGCGGCTGTTTGAAGCCCAGGGCCTGACGCCCAACATCGCCATGAGCACCAACTACCTGGAAACCATCAAGATGATGGTCTCGATCGGCCTGGCCTGGAGCGTTTTGCCGCGCACCATGCTCGATGACCAGGTGGCGCGCATACCTTTGCCGGGCATACAGCTCACTCGCCAGCTAGGCTATATCCTGCACACGGAAAGGACGCTGTCGAACGCCGCGCGGGCTTTCATGGCCTTGCTGGATGCTCAACTCGATCCGCCAGGGACTCAAGGCTGACTTGTGCTACTCCTATAGAGCCGCGAACTCCTGTGCCAAACGCCCATTCAGCCTAAGGCTTGCCAATGCCCAAATCTGTCGATCGTATTCCGCCAATGCCGCGTATACAGGCACTTGACCCGAAAAACTCCGAACAGAGCTGGGAAAGTGCCTCGCAATTGTTGGCCGCGCTCAACGGCGCGCGCCTGGGTGCCTGGTATTGGGACATCGAGCGCGGGCAGATCAGCTGGTCCCGGGGTACGCAGGCGCTGTTCGGCTTCGATCCCCGCAAACCGTTGCCACGGGATCTGGAATACCTCGACCTGCTGCCCCCGGAAGATCGCGCGAAAACCCTTCGCGCATTCCACGCGGTCATCGCTGGCGCGCCGCTGGAGCAAGCGATGCATCACCGCATCCGCTGGCCCGATGGCAGCCTGCACTGGCTGGAAATCAACGGCAGCCTGTTGCCGGACAAGCACGGCCGGCCACGGATGATCGGCGTAATCCGCGAGATTACCCACCAGCGCCAGCGCGAACAGGCGTTGAGCAGCTCGGAAAAACGCTTCGCCACCCTGTTCCACCTGTGCCCGAACATGGTCCTGTTGACCCGCCAGGAAGACGGCCTGATTTCCGAAGCCAACCAGTATTTCGAAAGCCTGTTCGGCTGGCCGGTGCAAAACGCGATCGGCCGCACCACCCTGGAACTGGGCCTGTGGGTGCATCCCGAACAACGGGCCGACCTGGTCAAGGCCACCAAAGCCAAAGGCGACCTGGTCAGCATGGAAGTGCAGTTTCGCGCCAGCAATGGCCAGGTCCATGACGGCATCCTCAGTGCGCAGAAAGTCGAGCTCGAAGGCCAGCCCTATCTACTGAGCACGTTCCTTGACACCACCGAACGCAAAGTCGCCGAACAGGCCCTCAAGGACAGCCAGGAACGCCTCGACCTGGCCCTGGACTCGGCGCAACTCGGCACCTGGGACTGGCACATTCCCAGCGGCATGCTCTACGGATCGGCACGGGCCGCCCAACTGCACGGCCTGGACGCCAAACCCTTTCACGAGTCCTTCGACGAGTTCTTCGAAGGCGTGCCCGGCGAAGAACGCGACACCATGCGCGACGCTTACCGCAGCCTGCGTGAAGGCCCGGCCGGCAACTATCAATTGACCTACCGCGTGCAATTGCCCGACGGCAGCTCGCGCTATCTGGAAAGCCGCGCCCGCCTCTACCGCGATGACAACGGCGTGCCGGTGCGCATGGCCGGCACATTGCTCGACATCACCGACCAGGTGGAGCGCGAACAACGGCTGGTGGCCTCCGAAGAAAAATTCGCCACGCTGTTCCAGGTCAGCCCCGATCCGATCTGCGTCACCCACCAGGACACCGGCCAGTTCATTGAAATCAACTCCAGCTTCACCCAGACCTTCGGCTGGAGCACTGCCGACGTGATCGGCCGCAGCGCCGACGAAATCGGCCTGTGGGACGCTTCGGCGAAAAGCCTGCGACGGATCGAACAAGTGATCCGCGAGCAAGGCCTGAACAACGTGGCCATTCTGGTCCAGCACAAGGACGGACAGGTCCTGACTTGCGTGATTTCCAGCCGTCAGATCAGCGTCGGCGACCAGGCCTGCATCGTCACCACGCTGCGCGATATCACCCAGCAACAGCGCTCGGAAGCGGCGCTCAAGGCCAGTGAAGAGAAATTCGCCAAGGCCTTCCACTCCAGCCCCGACGCCATCACCATCACCGAGCGCGACACCGGACGCTATCTGGAGGTCAACGACGGTTTCTGCCGCCTGACCGGTTACCGCGCCGAGGAAGTGGTGGGCCGCACGGTGTATCAGGTGGGGATTTGGGCTGAAGAAAAACAACGCTCGGCGTTGCTGGCCGAACTGCAGATCAAGGGCCGGGTTCATCACCAGGAAATGCTCGGACGCAACAAGCGCGGCGAACTGCTCACCGTCGAAGTCTCGGTGGAACCGATCACCCTCAATGAAACCGCCTGTCTGCTATTGACCGCGCGAGACGTCAGCCTGCTGAAAAACGCCGAAGCGCAGATCCGCCACCTGGCCTACCACGACCCACTGACCAACCTGCCCAACCGCGCCTTGCTGATGGACCGCCTGAGCCAGCAGATCGCCCTGCTCAAACGGCATAACCTGCGCGGCGCGCTGATGTTCCTCGACCTCGACCATTTCAAGCACATCAACGACTCCCTCGGGCACCCGGTGGGCGATACCGTGCTGAAAATCATCACAGCGCGCCTGGAGGCCAGCGTGCGCATGGAAGACACCGTCGCGCGCCTGGGCGGTGACGAATTCGTGATACTGCTCAGCGGCCTTGAAGGCTCGCGCAGCGAGGTCAGCGATCAGGTTCGCGAACTGGCCGACACCATCCGCGAACTGCTGTCCGAACCAATGTTCCTCGACGGCCAGCGCTTGCAAGTGACGCCAAGCATCGGCATTGCGCTGATCCCCGATCACGGCTCGACCCCGACCGACCTGCTCAAGCGTGCCGACATCGCGCTTTATCGCGCCAAGGACTCTGGTCGCAATACCGCGCAGATGTACCACAACACCATGCAGAAGGCCGCGAGCGAACGCCTGCGCATGGAAACCGACCTGCGCCTGGCGCTTTCCCGGGGCGAGTTTCGCGTGCATTACCAACCCCAGATCGACGCCCGGGGCGACCGCATCGTCGGCGCCGAGGCACTGGTCCGCTGGAATCATCCGGAGCTCGGCGCGCAATCACCCGCCGAGTTCATCAAGGTGCTGGAAGACAGCGGACTGATTCTGGAGGTCGGCACCTGGATCCTCGACGAAGCCTGCCAGGCCTTCAAGCAATTGATCGACGACGGCCTGGTGAATCCGTACAAATTCAGCCTGTGCGTGAACATCAGCCCACGCCAGTTCCGCCAGAACGACTTCGTCGAGCGCGTCGAAAACAGCCTGACCAGCTATGGCCTGCCCTGCTCCCTGTTGAAGCTGGAAATCACCGAAGGCATCGTCATCCAGAACCTGGAAGACACCATCAGCAAAATGCGCCGCCTGAAAAAACTCGGCGTGAGCTTCGCCATGGACGACTTCGGCACCGGCTACTCCTCGCTGACCTACCTCAAGCGCTTGCCGGTCGACACCCTGAAAATCGACCAGTCATTCATCCGCGACGCCACCAGCGACCCGAACGACGCCGAGATCATCCGCGCCATCGTCGCCATGGCCCACAGCCTGGATTTGAAGGTGATTGCCGAAGGGGTGGAAACAGCCGAGCAGCTGGAGTTCTTGCAGGGGCTGGAGTGTCACTTCTACCAAGGGTATTTGCACAGCCCGCCGTTGCCGGTGGAAGAGTTTCAAAAACTATTGAAATAACCCTTCCTGTAGGAGCGAGCTTGCTCGAGATGCACGCTAACGATGACGCGGGCTGATTGGAAAAACGCGGCTCCATCACCCTAATCGTCGTACGACCGTTGAAAAAAGCCATTCATCCCCATTTCCTACACGCATCTCGGAAACATCCTATTTACGTTTATTTCTCCGGCGCTGACCCTGTGCGCCGCACGTTGCCATGCCTCGATTTTCACTCGGGAGCCGGCACCATGTGCTTGCTGGCGGGCCCTTTGGAGCGGCTCGCTCAAGTCGCGAAAAAACAGGAGTTGATGCAATGGCCAAGGGATATTTCATTCGCAAGGGCGATAAGACCAGCTGCGGCGGCGAGGTGCTGGAGGGCGATACCCGCATCACGATGTTTGGCTTCGCCCATGCCCGCGAAGGGGACCGGGTGTCTTGCGGCAAGAGCAGCGAATTCTTTCAAATCCAGGGTGGTGTCTCGTTCATTGATAGTCACGGCAGGCCCGTAGCCGGCACGTTGGACAGTGTCAGCAGTTGTCCCTGCAAAGCCACGCTGCAGCATTCGATTACGATAACCAGCTATATCTCTCAGGCTACTCCAGCGCCCCCCACAGCCAGGGCCGTCCCTCAACCCGCGACTCCTCCTGCCCCTGCCAATCCGGTCGCGCCTCGCCAGTCCGGGCCTGCTTCGGCACCGAAGACTGCCACGCCGACCTTCAGCGAACGGCCGGGAACGGCCTGCGAGAACCTCTGGCGCGGCTACCAGCAACGGGTCGAAAACGTCGTGGCGCCGGGCGGCAAGCTGATCACCGACCCGAAAGCACGCAACAAGGCGATCAACGCCGCCTACGCCCAGCTGTGGCGCCACGACCCGCGTTTCCAGTGGGCCGGCCTTGCGGCCTTTGCCTCCAAGCAGGTGGGCTGCGGCCTGCTGCACGCGGCAGAGTCGATCGACAAGATGCAGACTGAAGAAGAGACGATGCAGCAGTTGAGGGACAGCGCCAGGCAAGGGCTGGTGGGTTTGCTCAGCCCCAGCGAGCGGGAAAAGCGGGCGACGATTCGGGAGTTTGAACAGCGCCAGCGCGACTACGAACAGGCCAACCGCGACAACCCGGTGTGGGGCTTCACCCATTGGGGTGTCGACAGTGCGTTGCCCCTCGCGCAACGGATGTACCGGTTCGTGCACGAGATGCTGGCCATGGGCAATACCACGCTGTTCCTGGATGTGTATCCGTTGCATGTGTTTTATGCGGAGCGGGGGTTGGAGGCGTTGAAGGCTTGTCTGGCTTCACGGAAGAACATCTATGGCACTGGTGAGCATCCGGTACTGTGGCCGGTCGGACAGGAAACGCTGAAGTTCGGGATTGACCATGATGAAATCCTCCTGGCCTTCGAGGCGATTGACGCTGGCAATATCGCGGAAAGTGTGGCGTTTCTTGCCACGCACGAGCAGGTCAACATCCTGCAACCGGCGATGTACGACGACACTGGACTGAAATGGTTGCTGCGCGGTAACCATTTCTCCTACGTCACCAACCTTCCTTCCGGGGCTGCTCAGGCCATTGAACTGACCCTGGCCAGTCAGTGCCGTCCCATCGAGGACGGGCGCACCGTTGGGTTTAGCAACTTTCCCTTCGCCGACCTGGCTGACGTCGAGCGGCGCATGGCCTTCGTGCTCAAGGCCGCGGCGCAGTTTGACGATCTGCTGCATAGCGACCAGCGCGATCGGATTGAGCAGTCGATTCGGGAGATTGCCGTCGGTGGTGGCGTGCGATGAGTCTGTTGCATCGTTTGGGCTGGCGCCGCAGCTTCTCGTTGCTGGCAGTCGCGGCCCTCCTGACAGCAACGGCGATTCAGGTCCTGTCGGATGAACCGGAAATTGCTCTACTCCTAGGTGAGCCCTATGAGGTTATGCGTCAGCGCTCCAGCGCGGCCATCGGTCCGGCTATTCCCGGGCAGGTGTCGTTCAACATTCCAAAGACGGATGCCCGTCTGCGTTTCATGGATCCCGAGTACGGCTTCGTAACCCCGCTAGCCAGCTTTTTTACGATTATTTACAACAAGGAGGTGATAAACAGTGTCCGCATGTCCCCGCAAATCGAACCACTACTGCTCGACGACACCCTCAAAGTCGTGCTGGATTTGCAGGAGCAATGGCGCAACGCTGGTTGGATACCTGTCCGAACCGAGAACTTCCCATCCTTCGCCGACACCCCGCAATGGCGAGCCCAACTTCGCGATGTCAACAAAGGCGGTACAGCCTATTGGCGAGCAGGTGACAAGTACCAACTGATGCTGGTGGTCAGTCGCTTCAGGGACAGCAAGCGTCCCACCGAGGAACGCTATCTCATCACATTGGGAATCCACCGATCACGGGGCATGCAATGAGTTTGCTGCAGTGCATAGGCTGGCGACGGGGTGCGTTGGCACTGGCTGGCGCGGTCCTCCTGACGTTGGCGGCGATTGAAGTCCTGTCGGATGAAGCGGAAATAGCCCTGATGATTGGCGAGCCTTGGGAAGATATGCGACAGCGCTCCAGTGCAGCCATTGATCCAGCGATTCCTGGGCATTACTGGGGGCGATTGCCGAAGTCTGATGCTCGCCTGCGTTTCGTAGACCCTCAATACGGATTTGTGACCCCATTGGCGCGTTTTCTCAGCGTAAGTTTCGACGATGAGCGAGTCGGCAATGTCCGCATGTCCCCGCAGATCGAGCCGCTATTGCTTGATGACACCCTCAAGGTCGTGCTGGATCTGCAGGAGCAATTGCGCGCAGCCGGCTGGACTCCGATCCGGGTCGAGGAAGATCCACCATTCGCCGATACGCCGCAATGGCGAGCCCAATTGCGCGACGTGAACAAGGGCGGCACCTCCTATTGGCATGCGGGTAACCAGTATCAAGTGATGCTGGTAGTCGGACGTTTCAAGGACAAAAAACGCCCCACGGAAGAGCGCTATCTCATCACGCTGGCACTGGCCAAGCCATGGACGAACCCTTGACCCAGGGTATCGAGCAGGCTGGCGACGCAGTTTGTTTTGCGGCACCGATCTTCTTTCACCTGGTGCGCTACGGCTGGACTTGAGTCAAAAAAAGACCCCGACAAGTCGGGGTCTTCTGGTGTCAGTCGGCTGGGTGACACTCACTCAGCCCGACCTCTGGTTCTGACTTAGTGTTGCAGAGCCGGCTTCTGCGCTCCGTTGATCGGGATGCGCTTGGCTTTCGCCTCTTCCGGGATCACCCGCAGCAGGTCGATGCTCAGCAGACCGTTGCTCAGGCCGGCAGCCTTGATCTCGATATGGTCCGCCAGACGGAAGGACAGTTTGAAGGCACGTTGCGCAATGCCCTGGTACAGATAAGTGACGTCTTCGTTCGCGTCACGCTTGCCGCCACTGATGGTCAGCACACCTTTCTCGACTTCGAGTTCCAGATCTTCTTCCTGGAAACCTGCGGCGGCAATGACGATGCGGTATTGATCGTCGCCGTGTTTCTCCACGTTATAGGGTGGATAGCTGCTGCCTGGCTCGTTGCGCAGGGCGGTCTCGAACAGGTCGTTGAAACGGTCGAAACCTACCGAGGAACGGAACAGTGGGGCCAGGGAAAATGTAGTAGCCATGATTCAAATCTCCTGAAAAAAATCAGCAAGGTTTTTTGTCTCCGCGACCCGAATTCGGCATCGCGTAATCCTTAGATAGGGACCGCTGATTGCATTTCAAGAGATTATTTTCTAAAAAGTATCAGGCCGCTTCAGCCACCGGCAAACCCAACAAGCGCGAGACATTATCCAGCTCGGTCTCACGACGCAGCACGGTGAACAGCTCTACCGCCTCGGGATAATTGCGGGTCAGCATCGCCAGCCATTGCTTCAGGCGACCCGGCGACTGGCGTGGCGTCATCTGTGCCTTGGCTTGCAGCCAGAAGTCTTGAATCAACGGCAGCAACTCGGCCCAGGTCATCTCGACCACTTCTTCACCGGCCCGCGCCGCGGCGATCTGCCGAGCAAGGTCCGGACGCGAAACCAGGCCGCGACCGAGCATGATGTCTTCCACGCCGCTGATCTCGCGGCAGCGACGCCAGTCTTCAACGCTCCAGATGTCGCCGTTGGCGAACACCGGCACCTTGACCACGTCCTGCACCCGCGGAATCCACTCCCAGTGCGCCGGCGGCTTGTAGCCATCCACCTTGGTCCGCGCGTGCACCACGATGTGTTCGGCGCCGCCTTCGGCCAGGGCCGTGGCACACACCAGCGAACCGTCCGGGCTGTCGAAACCCAGGCGCATCTTGGCGGTGACCGGAATGTGCGCGGGGACGGCACGACGGACGTGTTCGACGATCTGGTTGAGCAGCTCGGGCTCCTTGAGCAATACCGCGCCACCACGGGATTTGTTGACGGTCTTGGCCGGACAGCCGAAGTTCAGGTCGATCACTTCGGACCCCAGTTCACAAGCCAACGCGGCATTTTCTGCCAGGCACACCGGGTCGGAACCGAGCAGTTGCACACGCAGTGGCACACCGGAGGCTGTCCGGGCGCCGTTGAGCAACTCAGGGCCGAACTTGTGGAAATAGGCAGGTGTGAGCAACTGGTCGTTGACCCGAATGAACTCGGTCACGCACCAGTCAATACCACCCACGCGGGTCAGCACATCGCGCAGGATGTCGTCGACCAACCCCTCCATGGGCGCCAAAGCAATTTGCATGAAAAACACACTCGAGGAAAAACGTGCGGCAGTTTACTGGGTTCAGAGAAAATCTGCAGAACATCGCAGATCCATTGTGGGAGCGGGCTTGCTCGCGAAGGCGGTGTGTCAGCGAATTAAATGTTGACTGACACGGCGCCTTCGCGAGCAAGTCGGACCGCCGCACCGCCGCTCCCACATGGAATCAGGGTTGCACCAACTCCTGTGCCCGGATCGCCGGGCCATAGCCCTCGATGAACTCTACCGGCATGCGTTTGGGCTTGCCGGTGGACAGTTCGATACAAACGAACGTGGTCTGCGCGCGCAATAGCGTGGTGTTGTCACTGGGGCGGATCAACTGGAAGTGCCGGGTCATTTTCAGGCGCTGGTCCCAATCGACGATCCAGGTCGCCAATTGCAGCTCATCGTCCTCATAGGCTGCCGCCAGGTAATCGATCTCGTGCCGCACCACCGCCATCGCCCGGTCCAGCCGGCGATACTCGACCAGGTCCAGACCAAGGCGCTGGGAGTGGCGCCAGGCACAGCGTTCGAGCCAGGTCACGTACACCGCGTTGTTCGCGTGCCCCAACCCGTCAATGTCCTCGGCGCTCACTTGCAGATCAATGATGAACGGCGTTTCCCGATCCCAGCCCATGCCCGACTCCCTGGTCAGATAATTTCGACCGGGGCAGTGTAACGGAAGCTCAGGCGGATTGGCGTGATTGCAGGCTGCGCCCGGTCAGCAGTAATAACACGCCATCAATCACCCTCGGGTCGGCCAGCACTCGCTGATGACCTCCGTCCTTCAAACGCAACAAGCGGCTGTCGAACCAGGCTTCGTGAATCAGCTGGGATTCCTTCACCGGGACAAGGTTGTCGTCTTCGGCATGGACAATCAGGCCAGGCATGTCGAGTTGATAGTGCGCGACATCCAGCGTCGCGGCTCGCATGCCGACGTCTTGCTCGACCTGGCGAATGAACGCCGAGCGGGCCTTCGGTGGCAGCCCGACATAGCGGGCAAAACCACGCAACACGCCGAGAATTCGCGCCGGAGCGGCAATGGTGACCAGGGTTTCGGTGCGCAAGCCCAACTGGACCGCGAGCATCGCACTGGCGCCGCCCATGGAATGGCCGATGACCGCTTGCAGGGGTGGCAGTTCGGCGGCCGCTTCAAGCATGGCGCGGGCGAACAGCACCACATTCGCTTCACTGCCCGGTGAGCGACCGTGGGCCGGACCATCCAGGGCTACGACCGAGTAACCGGCATCGACCAGTGCGGTGATGAGGCTGGCAAACTGCGTCGGCCGCCCTTCCCAACCATGCATCAGCAAGACTGCCGGGCCTTGGCCCCAGCGCAAGGCCGAGAGGCCGAAGCGCAGGGTAATCCGCTCGGACCTGGCCAACAGTGGCAGCTCCCAGTCACGCAGCGGCAGATCCCGTGGCGTCATGAACGCCTGTCGCATTTTGCTGGCGACCAGTTTCGGGGCAAACCAGCCCAAGGTGCCATTAACGCCACGAACCCACTTTAACGCGCTCATCGCATTCTCCTCAGGCCGCAGCCTTCAGGTCAACGCACTGCCGATTTGGCGGCGCGCAGTAATCGATCGGACAACTCTCCTGGCCCCAGCGCCCGCGCCAGAGCCAGCCCACCCACCATCAAGGCCATGTCGGCCAGGGCTTTTTCGGTTTCTTCAGGGCTGGCCGCCAACTGCGCGACCATCAATTCCACATGCTCATTGAGCGCAACACGAAACGCTTCCGGCAGCCGCCCCAGTTCGCCGACCGATGCCGGGATCGGACAGGCCGATTCGGAGGAATCACGGTGCTTGCGCGACAGATAAAACGCTGCCACCAGCGCGCGGCGCTCTTCACCCGTCAACTCCGCGTCCATGTCGGCAATCAGGTCACGGCGGTGACCGAGCAATTGCCTGAACGCCTCGAGCATCATCGCGTCCTTGCTTTCGAAGTGGGCGTAGAAGCCGCCTACCGTCAGGCCCGCCGCGCCCATCACTTCGCCAACACTTGGCTCGGCCGGGCCGCGCTGAATCAGCGCTGCGCTGGCAGCCTTGAGGATGCGTTCGCGGGTTTGAGCTTTTTTATCGTTCATCGTTGCCTCCGAATATTACGATTGAAATATTATTCTCATAATAAATTTTAGCAAGTCATGGGTGTGACCGCTGGTCTGAAGAACAGTTTTTTTTGGAAATGGAGGAATTTGGCCAAACGCCAGACAAACAAAAGGGCCATTCAATAATTGAATGACCCTTATAAAATCCCGCAGAGCGGGTAATCGTGGCGTCCCCTAGGGGACTCGAACCCCTGTTACCGCCGTGAAAGGGCGGTGTCCTAGGCCACTAGACGAAGGGGACACAAACCCTTCTATACAACTGATCAGTGCTGAGAGCTGATCGATTCAAGGCCGGTGTGGCCAGACCTTGAACTGTAAAATTGGTGGAGCTAAGCGGGATCGAACCGCTGACCTCCTGCATGCCATGCAGGCGCTCTCCCAGCTGAGCTATAGCCCCGGATTTTTCGCCTCGCGGCGGAGCGACATCTTGCAACATCGCTTCTGTAAAACTGGCGTCCCCTAGGGGACTCGAACCCCTGTTACCGCCGTGAAAGGGCGGTGTCCTAGGCCACTAGACGAAGGGGACGCAAACCCTTCTATACAACTGATCAACGCTGAGTGTTGATCGCTTCAAGACCGGTGTGGCCAGGCCTTGAAGTATAAATTGGTGGAGCTAGACGGGATCGAACCGTCGACCTCTTGCATGCCATGCAAGCGCTCTCCCAGCTGAGCTATAGCCCCTCATCGTTGATGTCATCGCTGAGGACGGGGCGAATCTTAAGGGCGTATCGAAAGTCTGTCAAACTTATTTTTCAAAAAAATTGAAATTTTTTGCCGACATAACAACCACTTACCGCCCTCCCCCCACAAATTCGGGGGGAAACGCCGGAGGACAGGAACAAAAGATCCCGGCCTCCGACGGCTACCGCAGAGTCAGACGTGCTCAGGCGATAGCGCCCAACAGCTTTTCCCACTCCTTGTTTTCTTTCTTCGACACGCCGCCCAGCAGGTCAATCGCCTGGCGCAGACGGAAACGGGTCAGGTCCGGCCCAAGGATTTCCATCGCATCGAGCACCGACACCGAACTGGCCTGCCCCGTGATCGCAGCGAACATCAGCGGCATGGCATCACGCAGCTTCAGCTCCAGGGACTCGACCACCGCCTGAATGGTCGCGGTGATGCTGTCCTTCTCCCACTGACGCAGGCTTTCGAGCTTCCACAGGATCAACTGCATCAACTGGCGGACCTGATCGCCCGACAGCTTCTTGGATTCGAACAGCTTGGCATCGGGGTTCACGCCACCGGCAAAGAAGAACCCGGCCAGCGGTGCCACCTGGCTGAAGGTTTCGACCCGGCCCTGCACGTGCGGCGCGATCTTCATCATGTATTCGGAATTGAACGCCCACTTCTGCACCCGTGCGGCGAACTCTTCCACCGGCAGGTCGCGCAGCCACTGGCCGTTGAGCCACGACAGCTTCTCGATGTCGAAGATCGGCCCGCCGAGGGACACGCGCTTGAGGTCGAAGTTGTCGACCATTTCCTGCAACGAGAACTTCTCGCGCTCGTCCGGCATCGACCAGCCCATGCGGCCCAGGTAGTTGAGCATCGCTTCCGGCATGAAGCCCATGCGCTCGTAGAAGGTCACCGAGGTCGGGTTCTTGCGCTTGGACAGCTTGCTCTTGTCCGGGTTACGCAGCAGCGGCATGTAGCACAGCTCCGGTTGTTCCCAGCCGAAGTATTCGTACAGCAGGATCAGCTTCGGTGCCGATGGCAACCACTCTTCGCCACGCAATACGTGGGTGATGCCCATCAGGTGGTCGTCGACCACGTTGGCCAGGAAGTAGGTTGGCAGGCCGTCGGTCTTCATCAGGACTTGCATGTCCATGCGGTCCCACGGGATTTCAACGTCGCCACGCAGCATGTCCGGTACCACGCAGACGCCTTCGCTCGGTACTTTCATCCGGATAACGTGGGGCTCGCCAGCGGCCAGGCGACGGGCAACTTCTTCCTTGGACAGCAGCAGCGCGCGGCCGTCGTAACGCGGGGTTTCACCGCGAGCCATCTGCTCGGCGCGCATCTGGTCCAGCTCTTCGGCGGTGCAGAAGCACGGGAAGGCATGACCGAGCTCCACAAGCTGCTGGCAATACTTCTGATAAATATCGCCGCGCTCGCTCTGACGGTACGGACCGTGCGGACCACCGACGTCCGGGCCTTCACTCCAGTCGATCCCGAGCCAGCGCAAGGCGTCGAAAATCTGCTGTTCGGACTCGCGGGTCGAACGCAGTTGGTCGGTATCTTCGATCCGCAGGATGAACTCACCGCCGTGCTGCTTGGCAAAGCAGTAGTTGAACAAGGCGATATAGGCGGTACCTACGTGGGGATCCCCGGTAGGCGATGGCGCGATGCGAGTGCGGACGGTGGTCATGGCATGTCTCGAAAAGAATAAAAGCGAAGTTCAAACAAGGCGCGAATGGTAACAGGCGACACCCGCCCGGCTCCAGTGAACAGGGCATTTAAGCCAAGGTTGCGTCTGTAACGCCCGTATGACGAGGTGAATGGCCAAATATCAGCCGATGGCATTTACCGTTTATCGGCTGTATGCCAGATTTGCCTGCTGATAATTTCTCTTACAATTTCTCGACTACAGTTTGCCTCATGCCTGCCCAACTCAAGCGTCGCCTCTTCACGTTCCTGCTGATTGTCCTGTTGATTGCCGGGGGCCTGTTTGCCCATTGGCTCTTGAAGGGGCGCTTTTATGAAAGCACCGACAACGCCTATGTCCAGGGCGAGATCACCCGCGTGTCGAGCCAATTGGGGGCGCGTATCGATCAGGTACTGGCGCAGGACAACCAGCATGTCGAGAAAGGCCAGTTGCTGGTCAAACTCGAAGGCGACGACTTCCGCCTCGCTGTCGACCGCGCCAACGCGACCCTCGCCACCCGCGAGGCCGAGCGCCTGCAAGCCCAGAGCAAACTGACCCAGCAGGCCAGCCTGATTGCCGCCAGCGAAGCGCAAGTCGCGTCCAGCCAGGCCAGCCTGGGCCGTTCGCAGATCGACCTGACCCGCGCCGAAACCTTGCGCAAACCCGGCTATATCTCGGAAGAACGGGTAACCACCCTTTCCGCCGACAACCACATCGCCCGCTCGCAAGTGGTCAAGGCCCAGGCCGACGCGCAAAGCCAGCGCCAGCAGGTCAACGCACTCACCGCCGAGATCAAACGCCTGGATGCGCAGATCGCCAATGCCAAAACCGATCTGGCCCAGGCCGAACTGAACCTGACCCGCAGCGAAATCCACGCGCCCATCAGCGGTCTGATCGGCCAGCGTGCAGCCCGCGAAGGCCAATACGTGCAGGCCGGCGCTTACCTGTTGTCGATCGTGCCGGACGAAGACATCTGGATTCAGGCCAATTTCAAGGAAACCCAGATTGGCCACATGCAGCCCGGCCAGGAAGCCGAGCTGACCTTCGACGCCTACAGCGACACCCCGATCAAAGCCCGGGTCGACAGCCTGTTCGCCGCCTCGGGTGCGCAGTTCAGCCTGTTGCCGCCGGACAATGCCACGGGCAACTTCACCAAAGTCGTGCAACGGATTCCGGTAAAACTGACCTTCGCCGCGGACAATCCGCTGCGCGGCAAGATCCGCCCGGGCATGTCGGTCACCGCCAAGGTGAACATCAAGGACGCCCCTGAAGATGTCACCCCCAAAGTGAGCCACAAAGACGCCCCTGACGATGGCCGGTGATCAACTGATCCGCCCGGTCGGCGAACCGACCCGGCGGGACTGGATTGCGGTGATGAGCGTGATGCTCGGTGCGTTCATGGCGGTGCTGGACATCCAGATCACCAACTCCTCGCTCAAGGACATCCAGGGTGCACTGTCGGCGACCCTGGAAGAAGGTTCGTGGATTTCCACGTCGTACCTGGTGGCGGAAATCATCATGATCCCGCTGACCGCCTGGCTCGTGCAGTTGCTGTCGGCCCGGCGCCTGGCGGTTTGGGTGTCACTCGGGTTTCTCGCAGCCTCCCTGCTCTGCTCCATGGCGTGGAGCCTGGAAAGCATGATCGTGTTCCGCGCCCTGCAAGGGTTTACCGGTGGCGCGCTGATTCCGCTGGCGTTCACCCTGACCCTGATCAAGCTCCCGGAACACCACCGCGCCAAAGGCATGGCCATGTTCGCCATGACCGCCACCTTCGCCCCTTCCATCGGCCCGACCCTCGGCGGCTGGCTGACGGAAAACTGGGGCTGGGAATACATCTTCTACATCAACATCCCGCCCGGCCTGATCATGATCGCCGGCCTGATGTACGGCTTGGAGAAAAAAGAAGCGCACTGGGAATTGCTGAAAAGCACCGACTACGCCGGCATTCTCACCCTCGGCGTCGGGCTCGGTTGCTTGCAGGTGTTCCTGGAGGAAGGCCATCGCAAGGACTGGCTGGAGTCGAGCCTGATCGTGACCCTGGGCAGCATCGCGGTGGTCAGCCTGATCAGCTTTGTGATCGTGCAGTTTTCCAAACCCAATCCGCTGATCAACCTCGGCATCCTCGGCAACCGCAACTTCGGGTTATCCAGTATTTCCAGCGTCGGGATGGGGGTCGGATTGTACGGCTCGATCTATTTATTGCCGCTATATCTGGCACAGATCCAGAACTACAACGCCCTGCAGATCGGTGAAGTGATCATGTGGATGGGCGTGCCGCAGCTGTTTCTGATCCCGCTGGTGCCCAAGTTGATGAAGTATGTCTCGCCGAAATGGCTGTGCACGCTGGGCTTCGGGCTGTTCGGGCTGGCGAGTTTCTCTTCGGGCGTGCTGAACCCGGACTTCGCCGGGCCGCAGTTCAATCAGATCCAGATCATCCGCGCCCTGGGCCAACCGCTGATCATGGTCACCATCTCGCTGATCGCCACCGCCTACATCCTGCCCCAGGATGCGGGATCGGCCTCGAGCCTGTTCAACATCCTGCGCAACCTCGGCGGGGCCATCGGCATCGCCCTGCTCGCCACGCTGCTGGATGCGCGGACCAAGGTTTACTTTGACTACCTGCGTGAATCCATCGTGCCGAGCAATCCGCAGGTGGCAGAACGGATCGCCTCGCTGGCTGATCGGCTGGGCAACGAAACGGCAGCACTGGGCAAACTCAGCGAGATCGCCCACCAACAGGCGTCGATCATGGCCTACAACGATGCGTTTCATTTTGTCGGGATTGCGTTGGGGATCAGCATGCTGGCGGTGTTGTTGACCAAGAAGTTACCGGAGGGGTTGAAGGCGGGTGAGGCGCACTAGTCAAGTATTGTGGCGCCAAGACTGGCCCCTTCGCGAGCAAGCTCGCTCCCACAGGGATCACACTGAACCTTGTGGGAGCGGGCTTGCTCGCGAAGAGACCCGCACATTCACCGCAACTCTCAGACCGTCAGCAACCGCTCGCGCAACTTGACAATTTCGTCGCGCATCTGCGCCGCGGCTTCGAACTCCAGGTCGCGAGCGAGCTGATACATCTTCTCTTCCAGGGCTTTAATGCGCTTGGCGATCTCGCCCGGCGAACGCAATTCCGCTTCGTATTTGGCGTTTTCCTCGGCGGCCTTGGCCATGCCCTTGCGCTTCTTGCTGCGCGAACCAGGCACGATGGCGCCTTCCATGATGTCGGCGACATCCTTGAACACGCCTTTGGGCGTGATGCCGTTGGCCAGGTTGAAGGCAATCTGCTTGTCGCGACGGCGCTCGGTTTCGCCGATCGCACGCTCCATGGAACCGGTAATCCGGTCGGCATACAGAATCGCCCGGCCATTGAGGTTTCGCGCCGCCCGGCCGATGGTCTGGATCAGCGAGCGCTCGGAACGCAGGAAACCTTCCTTGTCGGCATCGAGGATCGCCACCAGCGACACTTCCGGCATGTCCAGGCCTTCACGCAACAGGTTGATGCCCACCAGCACATCGAAGGTGCCAAGGCGCAGATCGCGGATGATCTCGACCCGCTCCACGGTGTCGATGTCCGAGTGCAGGTAACGCACGCGCACGCCGTGGTCGGCCAGGTAATCGGTCAAATCCTCGGCCATGCGCTTGGTCAGCGTGGTGACGAGCACCCGCTCTTCCAGAGCGACGCGCTTGCTGATTTCCGAAAGCAAGTCGTCGACCTGGGTCAGTGCCGGGCGAATCTCGATTTGTGGGTCCACCAGCCCGGTCGGGCGCACCACCATGTCAATGACGCGCCCGGCGTGTTCGGCTTCGTAGTTGCCCGGGGTCGCCGAGACGAAAATCGTCTGCGGGCTGATGCTTTCCCACTCATCGAAACGCATTGGCCGGTTGTCCAGGGCCGAAGGCAGGCGGAAACCGTATTCGACCAGGGTTTCCTTGCGCGAGCGGTCACCTTTGTACATCGCGCCAACCTGCGGAACGCTGACATGGGATTCGTCGATCACCAGCAAGGCATCGGCCGGCAGGTAATCGTAAAGGGTTGGTGGCGCCGCGCCGGCTTCGCGGCCGGACAGATAACGCGAGTAGTTTTCGATGCCGTTGCAGTAACCCAGCTCGAGGATCATCTCCAGATCGAAACGGGTGCGCTGCTCCAGGCGCTGGGCCTCCACCAGTTTGTTGTTGGAGCGCAGGTATTCCAGGCGCTCCTGCAACTCGACCTTGATGCCTTCGACCGCGCCCATCAGGGTTTCCCGTGGCGTCACGTAGTGGCTCTTCGGGTAGAAGGTGAAGCGCGGCAGCTTGCGAATGACTTCGCCGGTCAGAGGATCGAACGCCGACAGGCTTTCCACTTCATCGTCGAACAGCTCGATGCGGATCGCCTCGAAATCGGATTCCGCCGGATGGATATCGATCACATCGCCACGCACGCGGAAGGTCGCACGGGCAAAATCCATGTCGTTGCGGGTGTATTGCAGGTCCGCCAGGCGTCGCAGCAATTCACGCTGATCGAGCCGGTCGCCGCGATCTACGTGCAACACCATCTTCAAATAGGTTTCCGGGCTGCCCAGACCGTAGATGCAGGACACCGTAGTGACGATGATCGCGTCCTTGCGTTCCAGCAACGCCTTGGTCGCCGACAGACGCATCTGCTCGATGTGGTCGTTGATCGACGCATCCTTCTCAATGAAGGTGTCCGAGGATGGCACGTAGGCTTCCGGCTGGTAGTAGTCGTAGTAGGAAACGAAATATTCCACCGCGTTGTTCGGGAAAAACGCCTTGAACTCACCGTACAACTGCGCCGCCAGGGTCTTGTTCGGCGCCAGCACCAGGGTCGGGCGCTGCACCTGGGCGATCACGTTGGCGATGCTGAAGGTCTTGCCCGAGCCGGTCACACCGAGCAGCGTCTGGTGCGCCAGCCCGGCTTCGATGCCCTCGACCATCAGGCGGATGGCTTCCGGCTGATCGCCGGCGGGCTCGAAGCGGGTGACTAGCTGGAATTCAGACATGAAATACCTCTGGATCACTCTTGCCGGTAAAATCGGCACGAACGAGAAAGACCGCAAACGACCGATGTCGCCCGAGGAAAAAACTGGATTGTGCTCAATGTGGAGCCGATTGCCAGCGCTTTCAAGGCAAACGTCCTACATCGCGCAAAACCTTTGCCGACGCCATTCGACTAACGGTCGATAAATAATCGGAAAAACTTACCCGAAATGCTGATTCGCCTGTCGCCAGCCATCGCCGATGGCCTCTATACTAGCTCCCCGTTTGTGCACCGCTCTAGTGCATTCGGCTGGAGCGCGACACGTCCCTCCACACTCCATTCAGAGCCGCCGCAATAATGAGCCTGTTCTCCGCTGTCGAAATGGCACCACGCGATCCAATCCTGGGCCTCAACGAAGCATTCAACGCCGATACCCGGACCAACAAAGTCAACCTGGGAGTCGGTGTTTACTGCAACGAGGAGGGGCGAATTCCACTCCTGCGCGCCGTTGTCGAAGCCGAAACCATTCGCGCCGCTCAACACGTTTCCCGTGGCTACCTGCCAATCGACGGTATCGCCGCCTACGACCAGGCTGTGCAGAAATTGCTGTTCGGCAATGATTCGCCGCTGATCGCTGCCGGCCGCGTCATCACCACCCAGGCCGTCGGCGGTACCGGCGCACTGAAAATCGGTGCCGACTTCCTCAAGCAACTGCTGCCGAACGCCGTCGTGGCGATCAGCGACCCGAGCTGGGAAAACCACCGCGCCCTGTTCGAAACCGCCGGTTTCCCGGTACAGAACTACCGTTACTACGACGCCGCGACCCACGACGTGAACCGCACCGGCATGCTGGAAGACCTGAACGCGCTGCCAAACGGCTCGATCATTGTTCTGCACGCCTGCTGCCACAACCCGACCGGCGTGGACCTGAGCCCGGCGGACTGGAAAAACGTCCTGGAAGTCGTTAAAGCCAAAGGCCACGTGCCGTTCCTCGACATGGCCTACCAGGGCTTTGGTGATGGCATCGACGAAGACGCCGCTGCCGTACGCCTGTTTGCTGAATCGGGCCTGACTTTCTTCGCTTCCAGCTCGTTCTCCAAGTCGTTCTCGCTGTACGGCGAGCGCGTTGGCGCCCTGTCGATCGTCAGCGAATCGAAAGAAGAAAGCGCGCGCGTGTTGTCGCAAGTCAAACGCGTGATCCGCACCAACTACTCCAACCCGCCGACCCACGGTGCCAGCGTTGTCGCTGCGGTGCTGAACAGCCCGGAACTGCGCGCCCAGTGGGAAGCCGAACTGGCCGAAATGCGCCTGCGCATTCGTGGCATGCGTACCCAGATGGTCGACCTGCTGGCACAAAAAGCGCCTCAGCGCGACTTCAGCTTCGTCGGTCGTCAGTGCGGCATGTTCTCCTACTCCGGCCTGACGGTTGAGCAAGTTCACCGTCTGCGCAACGAGTTCGGCATCTACGCCCTGGACACCGGCCGCATCTGCGTGGCCGCGCTGAACCAGAGCAACATCAAGGTTGTGACGGACGCTATCGTTCAAGTCATCTGATTACGCCTTGATTTGAAAACGGGAAGCCATGTGGCTTCCCGTTTTTTATTTACTTCAGATAATTCTCAACGCAACGACGCAGCCCTCTAAACTCCACACAATTCAAAATGTGGGAGCGGGCTTGCTCGCGAAGACAATCTGTCTGTGACATTGATGCCAAATGTGCCGCCGCTTTCGCGAGCAAGCCCGCTCCCACAGGTTATGCGTACACTCTGTTATTCCGATGAGAACCCACATGAAAAACGATGACCTACGCGCTGACCGCGATGACCTGGATGACCTGGATCACTTCACCCCCCGCGCCCCGACAAAACGCGGCAACAACCTGGTAATGCAAGTCGCTGCTGGTGTATTCCTCGGCGGCCTGGCCCTGTGGCTGGTGCAATTGGGGGCCACGGCGCTCTACGCCAAACTGATGCTTGCCACGATTACCTTCGGCGGTTAAGCCAGTTCGGTCGCACGCTGGCTGGCAGCGTCGTCGTAGGCGACATACAGCGATTCCGCGACCTGGCTCTTGATCGCTTTAGTGCTTTCCAGGCCCAGGACAAACCCTTCGGCCTTGCCACCCGCGCGGTTCAATGCTTCAGCGGTGCCGGCCTGAGTGATGGCGTCGAACAACTTTTCGGCGTGGGGGCCGACACCCTTGGGCAGGCTGATCTGAGAGATGCTCATGGGCGCACCCCGTGGTGTCGGGGTGTGAGGGTCAAATGATTCATGGCGCGTACCTTTTCGGCGAATGGCCGGCAGCGCGTGTCACCACTTCCGGGCGGCCATGGTAGACCTCTGAAGCGATCCTGGTAACCGCCAATCGCCGCTAAACCACCGCCCGTCCCGATGATTCGCTCCAATTGTTATTCGATGCTTGACTTCTCTTTTTGAATCAGTAAGATACGCGCCATTCCGCGATAGCTCAGTTGGTAGAGCAAGTGACTGTTAATCACTGGGTCCCTGGTTCGAGTCCAGGTCGTGGAGCCAGACAAGGTTCCAGAGAAGGCTTTCAAAATCTCTGAAACCCCCGAACAACCCGCCTTCTGGCGGGTTTTTTCGTTTTGGCGTTCCATCGGACCCCGGTGGGTACCAGCCGTTTTAAGGGTAGAGTTTGGGATAAAGGTCAGTTCGATAAAAGGGAGTACCCTTATGTCGCGCACTACTGCTCCACTCTCCGACGCCGCTTGCCGTTCGGCCAGGCCCACAGACCGCGCCTACAAGCTTTTCGACGGCGACGGCCTTTACCTTCCAGTCCAACCCAATGGCCGCAAAGGCTGGCGTCTCAGATACGTCAAACCTGATGGCCGGGAAGGACTGACCTCATTCGGCAACTACCCCATCGTTGGCCTCGCGGCTGCGCGCCGCAAGCGCCTGGAGGTCAAGCGAATGCTGGCGGATGGCATCGACCCTATAGGAGCCAAGAATCAAGCCAAGACGGACACTCTGATCAAAGGCCGCACCTTTGAAAGTGTTGCTCTCGGCTGGCACACGGAAATGTCAGCCAAGTGGGCACCGGACTATTCCAAGACAGTGATGAGTCGCCTCAGAACTCACCTCTTCCCGCTGATCGGCGCCCGCGCAATTGTCGACCTAGATACCCACGACCTTATGCGGCCCCTGGGCGCGATTAAGAAGCGCGGAACGATAGACATTGCTTTAAGGGTACAAAACTACCTGCAGAGCATCATGCGCGAGGCAAAGCGCCTCCGGCTTATTACCGTAAACCCTGCTTACGACCTGCCGATGATGGTGCCGCAGCCCACGGAATGGACTGCACCTGACTGACAGTCAGGTATGCCCCGATCATCGCATCACTGCCTTCACCTGACTCAGGATCTCGCTCAGGTACGACTCGGTCGTAGTCAATGATGAGGAAACGGATTCGACGGGTTCAACCAGGCAGCTTGAATTTGAGGAGCAACCCTGCAGTCAGAACTGCAGGGCGAGCAGGCTTTTAGCCTCGACTTGGGACCGGCGAATGGGAGTCCCCTTTTCTGCTCAAAAATACGAGGCGACGGCCGGCATCCATAATGGACATGGGGTTTACCGATATACAGGATGACGACGGCACAGCGCCACCACCTGTTCGCGCACATGATGCGCAACCTGCTCGCCGCCGCCGGATTCCAGTGCGTCCAGCACGTCACAGAGCCAGCCTGCCAGTTGCTCGCACTCCGGCACTCCGAACCCGCGGGTGGTCACGGCCGGGGTGCCGATGCGCAGTCCTGAGGTCACGAACGGCGAACGTGGATCGTTTGGCACCGAGTTTTTGTTGGCTGTGATGTAGGCATTACTCAGGGCTGCATCGGCGTCCTTGCCGGTGTAAGGCTTGTCGGACAGGTCGATCAGCATCATATGGTTGTCAGTCCCCCCGGAGACAATCTTGTAACCACGCTGCTGCAGCACGGCGGCCATGGCCCGAGCGTTGATCACGATCTGCTTCTGATAGGTCTTGAACCCGGGCGCCAGAGCTTCCTTGAAGGCAACGGCCTTGGCGGCGATCAGGTGCATCAGCGGACCGCCCTGGATACCAGGGAACACCGCCGAGTCGAGCTTCTTGTAAAACGTATCGTCCTGTCCCTTGGACAGGATCAAACCGCCCCGTGGGCCGCGCAGGGTCTTGTGGGTGGTACTGGTTACCACATGGGCGTGCGGCAACGGATTCGGATACTCACCAGCAGCCACCAGACCGGCTACGTGGGCCATGTCGACCCAGAAAATTGCCCCGACCTTGTCGGCGATGGCCCGCATGCGCGCCCAGTCCTTGTACCGGGAGTAGGCGGAAAAACCACCAATCAGCATCTTCGGTCGGGTTTCCAGGGCGATGCGCTCCATCTCGTCGTAGTTGATCAACCCTGTCTGCGGGTCGAGACCGTAGGGAACGATCCTGTAATGGCGGCCGGAGAAATTGGAGGGGTTGCCGTGGGTCAGGTGACCACCCTGGGCCAGGTTCATGCCCATCACGGTGTCGCCAGGACTGATCAGTGCCAGGAACACTGCGGCGTTGGCCTGGGCACCGGCATGAGGCTGGACGTTGGCGTAATCGCAATTGAACAGCGTCTTGACCCGTTCGATGGCCAGGCGCTCGGCCACATCGACATACTCGCAGCCGCTGTAGTAGCGCTTGCCCGGGTAACCTTCGGCGTACTTGTTAGTGAACACCGAGTTCTGAATCGCCATCACCAATGGGCTGGCATAGTTCTCGGAAGCGATCAGCTCGACGTGGTCTTCCTGGCGGTGTTCTTCGTCATGAATCGCCTCACACAGCTCGGCGTCGAATTCTGCAAGGGTCAGGGATGAGTCGTACATGATGATAGGGTCCTGTGGATTGGGAAAATGAACCGGTTGCAGTGCCTGCTACGACAAAAGCCGAGTGACACGCTCCGCGATGTCGTCGATCTGCGCTTCATCGCAGATCAGCGGCGGCAGCAGTCGGATGGTGGTGCCGCGGGTAACGGTGATGAGCAGGTGCTGTTCGTCCCGCGCCCGACCAACCAGCTCGACGCAGTTACGATCCAGCTCGATCCCGACCATCAGGCCCAAGCCGCGGATGGAAACGACATTGGGGTGGTTGTTCAGCGCCTCATGCAGGGCTGCCAGCAGCCGGTGGCCCAAGGTGGCGGCCCGCTGCGGGATGTGCCCGCGCTGCATGATGTCGACCACGGTGCAACCCACGCGACAGGCCAGTGGGTTACCACCGAATGTGGAGGCATGATGGCCCGGGGAAAACAGCTCGGCCGCCGTGCCCCGCGCCAGGCAGGCCCCAATCGGAAAGCCGTTGCCTAGCGCCTTGGCCAGCGTGATGACGTCAGGCACTATCCCCGAGTGCTGGAAGCCGAACCAGGTACCGGTGCGGCCCATACCGGTTTGCACCTCATCGACCATCATCAGCCAGTCGTGTTCGTCACACAGCTGCCGCAGGGCCTGCAGATAGCCGGCGGATGCCGCATGCACACCGCCCTCCCCCTGCACCGGCTCGACCAGCACCGCGACGATGTCGGGTGATTGCGCCGCTGCCTGACGGACCGCCTCGATGTTGTTGTAAGGCACCCGTAAAAAGCCCGGCATCAATGGCCCGAAGCCGAGCTGCACGGCAGGGTTCCCGGTCGCCGCCAAGGTTGCCAGAGTACGGCCGTGGAAACTGTTCTCCATGACCAGCACCTGCGGCTGTGCCACCTGCCTGGCGTTGGCGTGCAGCCGGGCCAGCTTGAGCGCCGCTTCGTTGGCTTCGGCCCCCGAGTTGCAGAAGAACGCGCGTCGCATGCCCGACAAGGCGCACAAGCGCTCACCGAGTTGCTCCTGCCATTCAATGCGGAACATGTTAGTGGTGTGCAGCAGTTGGCCGGCCTGCTCGGCGATAACAGCGGCAATTTCGGGGTTGGCATGACCGAGGCTGGTAACGGCCACACCGGCAATCGCATCCAGGTACTCGACCCCTTGCGTGTCCCACAGGCGTGCACCCAGGCCTCGGCTGAACGAGACTGGCTGGCGTGCGTATGTCTGCATGAGGTACGAGGGTGAAGAGGTCATGGCATTTCTTCCAGTAGGTCGCGGGTCAAAAGGGGGTCGGGGGGTTGAGGGTTCGCGCTAGTCATTACCGCCGGGCCTGGCATCCGCCGCAGGCCAGTAATAGGCGTCCGGCATGGCGCGCGCACCGAAGATGGCCTGACCGACACGCACCACGGTCGCACCTTCTTCTATGGCGATTTCGAAATCACCGGACATGCCCATGGACAGCTCCTCCAGCCCGACACCGGCCGGTGCGTCTTGGCGCAGGCGCTCGCGCAGTTCGCGCAGCAGCACGAAACAAGGGCGGACACGGGCGACGTCGGCAGAGAACAGTGCCAGCGTCATCAGGCCTCGCACGCGTAGCGCAGAGAACGCAGGTAGCGCACGCAAAAAGTCGGCGACCTCTTCGGGCGTCAGGCCGTACTTGCTGACCTCACCGGAGGTATTGACCTGGACGAACACATCCAGCTGCCGACCTTCGATTTGCAGGCGACGGTCCAGTGCCTCCGCCACACGCAGGCTGTCCAGCGCCTGGAACTCGCAGGCAAAACGAGCCACCTGCTTGACTTTATTGGTCTGCAGGTGGCCGATGACCGACCATTGCAGGTCGGTCAGGTCATCCATGGCTTTCCATTTACGCTGCGCTTCTTGCACCTTGTTCTCGCCCAGTAGCCGGCAACCCGCGGCGTAGGCCAGGCGCAGGTGTGCTTCGTCAAAGGTTTTGCTCACCGGCAGCAGACGCACGCTCGCCGAGTCACGACCGACACGCTGGCAGGCGCTGGCGATGCGCTGCTGCACTGCAGCCAGATTGCGGCGAAAGTCCTCAACGCTGTTGGCCTGCGGGTAGCGGCCGTGGTACTCGTGCAGGGTCAGGGTGTCGACTGCGGCGACCTCTTCAATACGAGCTTGCATCAGTTGGCGGCTCCTTTACGGGTGACAGGCTCGGCAGCAGGATTGACGACCGGCTCGCGACGCGGCAAACGGCCGTTGAGTACGGCGTACGCCACCAGACCAATCAGCAGCCCCCAGAACGCCCCGCCGATCCCGAACAACGTGATGTTGGCGGCGGCTGCCAGGAAGGTAATCAGCGAGGCTTCGCGGGATTTGGCATCGGCCATGGCGCTGGCCAGGCTGCCGCCGATAGTGCCCAGCAGGGCGAGCCCGGCCAGAGTAGTGATGAAGGCTGCCGGAAAGGCCATGAACAGCGCAGCGAGGGTCACACCGAAGACCCCGACGAAGATGTAGAAGACGCCCGCAGCAATGCCGGCGATCCAGCGCTTGGAGGGCTCTTCATGGGCTTCTTTGCCGGTGCAGATGGCTGCGGTAATCGCCGCGATGTTGAACGCGTGGGAACCAAAGGGCGCCATGAGCAAGGAACCTAGCCCGGTGATGGTCACGATCGGATTGGCACTGGTGCTGAACCCATCGTTGCGCAGCACCAGCATGCCAGGCATGTACTGACCGGTCAGGGTGATCAGAAACAGCGGTAGCGCGACACTGAGCAAGGCATTGAGCGAGAACTCAGGCAGGGTGAACACTGGTGCCGCGAGTTGCAGCTCCAGCCCCGACAAATCGACACGTTCCTGAATCAGCAGGAAGACCAGCCCCAGTGCCAGAATGCCCACCACCGCGTAGCGTGCGGTAAAGCGTTTGAGCACGATGTAGGCAACAATCAGCAACCCGACCAGCATCGGGTCAAGGCTCATGCCGCCAAAAGCACCGATGCCGAACTGCAGCAGGATACCGGCCAGCAACCCTGCGGCCACACCCGGCGGGATCAGTCGGATGACTTTTTCGAAATAGCCGGACAAGCCCAGCAGCACGAAGGCAGCGGCCGAGATCATGTAGGCGCCCACCGCCTCGGCATAGGGCGTGGTGGCCAAGGCGACGACCAGGAATGCCGCCGCGGGTGTCGACCAGGCGGTGATGATCGGCTCACGGGAAACCCAGCTGAGGAACAGCCCGGTAACGCCCACGCCAATCGACACGGACCATACCCACGAAGCCGTCAACTCAGGGCTCAGCCCAGCTACCTTGGCTGCCTGGAAGACCAGAATGAAGGTGCCGCCATAGTTGACGATGACCGAGATCAGACCGGCGACAATCGGATGAATGAGATCGCTGAGGCGAACAGGTGACCTGGATGCTGAAGAAGACATGGCTTTACTTTGCTCCTTGCAAAGCGAGGTGCTTGGCCTCGACTGGAAAGTGATTTATAGCGCTGCAATGGCCTGTTTAGCCCTGCGGCGGTCCTTGCCTTAGCCATGCACCCGGGCGAAGTCCTTCATGAAATCGGTCAATGCCTCGACAGCCAGCAGCGTGACCGCGTTATAGATACTGGCCCTGACGCCGCCGACCGAGGCATGGCCCTTGAGGCCTTTGAATCCGGACTGATCGGCCTGGTGCAGGAAGTCCTTTTCAAACGCGGTATCGGCGAGCACGAACGGCACGTTGTTGATCGAGCGAAACGGCACTTGCACACTGTTGCGATAGAACCCGTCGCTGTCGTCAATCGTGCGATACAGCAGCTCGGCCTTGGCCTGGTTGGTCTGGTGGATCTTCTCGATACCCCCGCAGCGTTGAATCCATTTGAGTGTCAAACCGGTGAGGTACCAGGCAAAGGTCGCCGGCGTATTGAGCATCGAATCCGCGTTGGCGATGTGCGCGTAATTTAGAATGTCGGGAGTTACCTCCAGCGCGGCATCGAGTAGCGCGGCGTCAATGATCACGATGGTAAGCCCCGCCGGCCCCATGTTCTTTTGCGCCGCGGCATAGATAAGGCCGTGTTTGGCCACATCAATGGGTTTGGAGAGCAGGCTTGAGCACGCGTCACAGACCAGAGGAACCGACACGCATGGCGCGCCGGCGAATTGCACGCCGTGTACCGTTTCGTTCTCTGTGTAGTGCAGATAAGCGGCGTTCGGGTTGAGGTTCCAGTCCGTCACGGCGGGGATGCGATCAAAGTCAGAAGCCTTGCTGCTGGCGGCGATACGAACGTCGCAGTAGCGCTGAGCAGCCTGGATGGCCTTGCCCGACCAGAGCCCGGTATGCAGATAGTCCGCAGTCCCTTTGTCGCCCAACAGGTTCATCGGCACCTGGGCAAACTGCTGCGAGGCGCCGCCCTGCACGAACAGCACCTTGTACTGGTTGGGCACCTGCAGAATCGCCCGCAGGTCCTGTTCGGCCTGATAAGCGAGTTCCATGAACACCTCTGAGCGATGGCTGACTTCCATCACCGACATGCCGGTACCGGCGAAATCGAAAAACTCTTCGTGCGCTTGCCGAAGCACTTCAAGCGGCAGCGCGGCTGGCCCTGCGCTGAAGTTGTGTGACCTTGCCATACCTTAATCCAGCCCTGTTCAAAGTTGCCCACCCAGCGATAGATCGCCGAGCACAAAGGCAATAGCGACGGACAGAGTCTACGGATAAACTGGCCTGCCTTTGCAGGCCAATTTATTCACATGAGGCAGACCGCATGGCGAAAACCTTCGAGCTCGAAACGCTGAAGATGCGACTCAACGATGCCGAGTTTCAGATGCTGGATCTGCATCAGCGGATTCAGCGAGCCCTGCGTGCACTGATCCTCGATGGTGCCCTTGACTCTGGCCTGAAGCTGCCGGCGACCCGGGCCCTGGCCAAGACGCTCGGCGTTGCCCGCGACACGGTCGAGAACGCCTATGTGCAATTGCACCGTGATGGCTTCATCGTGCGGCGCGAGGGCTCGGGCAGCTATGTATCCGAGACGGTTGGCACCGAATTACGCGGGGCTGCGCGCCGGCGCATGAAATTGCAAGACACCAAACGCAGCGAGGCGACGCCAGGATCGGGCTTGAGCCGGCGCGGCCGGATGATTTTCGACAGTGGTGGAGTTACCGATCAACAGGTGATCAAGGCCTTTGCCACAGGGCTGCCGGAAACCCGTACCTTTCCCACCGATATATGGGAACGCCTGCAACGCCAGGTCATGAAGGACTACCGGGGTAACGTCCTGCTGCATGGCGACCCGCAAGGCGCCGAGCCTCTGCGCAAGGCCATCGCCACCTACTTGAACCTCGAACGCGGGGCCAAATGCTCCCCCGACCAGATCCTGGTGTTGAGCAGTACTCGCCAAGCCCTGTTCCTGTGTGCCCAACTGCTAGTGGACGCCGGCAAACCGATCCTGCTGGAAAACCCGGGCTACTACGGCGCCAAGAAGGCCTTTGAAACGGCTGAGACCAAGGTCGTGCCCATTGACGTCGACGCACTGGGCATACGCACGGACCTGCTGCAGGCAGACCGCAGCGGCGCCAATTGCGTTTATGTCACGCCTTCTCATCAATACCCTACCGGGGCGACCTTACCGTTGGAACGCCGACTCGAGCTGATCAGATGGGCGACCGAGCATGGCAAGTGGATCATCGAGGACGACTACGACAGCGAGTTCCACTACGACGGGCTGCCGACCGCGTGCGTGCAGGGCCTGGACAAATACCAGCGCACGATCTACCTCGGTACCTTCAGCAAGACGCTCTATCCGGGGTTGCGGATGGGCTACATGGTGCTGCCTTTCGAGCTGGTCAAAGCTTTCACCTACGCGCGAAGCATCATGGACGGCCACACGCCACAGATCCTTCAGCTGACCCTGGCGCGCTTCATGGAAGACGGCCACTACAACTCCCACGTCCGGGCCATGCGCAAACTCTACGCCGGACGCCGTGCAACCATGCTCGATGCCATCGGCAAGCACCTGGACGGCATTGCCACGGCCTTACGCCCCCAAGGCGGGCTGCAGATTCCCTGCCTGCTGGCCGATGGCTGGTCGGAGGAAAAGACCATCCGCCAAGCCGCCAGCGCGGGCGTGCAACTGCCCGGCCTCAGCCGGCTGTACGCCGGCCAGGAAAAGAAACAAGGTTGGCTATTGGGCTATTCGTCCTTGGCCGCCTATGAAATCGAAGCGGCCATGCTGCGCCTGGCCAATGCGCTGAGCAAGAAATAGGACAGCGAATGGCTGGCCGAGCTGCAGGGTACCGTGCCCTTTTCTGCGCAACGCTACGGGGCAGACATGTTTCAGGCGCTGTCACGTGCCTACGATGAATGCCACGCGGTAACGCGCTCATGCGCGGGCTCAGGCTTGATCTTGAACCAGAGGGCGTACATCGCTGGCAGGAACACCAAGGTCAGCACGGTGCCGGCAAACGTACCGCCAATCAGGGTGTACGCCAGCGTTCCCCAGAACACCGAATGGGTCAGCGGAATGAACGCCAGCATCGCCGCCAACGCCGTGAGAATCACTGGCCGTGCACGCTGCACAGTGGCTTCGACCACTGCGTCATAAGGCGACAGACCGGCTTGCTTATTAGAGTGAATCTGGCCAATGAGGATCAGCGTGTTGCGCATCAGAATCCCTGACAAGGCAATCAATCCCACCAAGGCGTTGATCCCGAACGGCTGCTGGAACAGCAGCAGAATTGGCACCACTCCAATCAGGCCCAAAGGCGCGGTGGCGAACACCATCATCATTGCCGACATCGAGCGCACCTGAATGATGATGGTCAGCAACATCAGCGCGATCATGATCGGGAACAACGGCAACAATGCCTTGTTTGCTTTACCCGACTCCTCGATCGCGCCGGCAAACTCAATGCGGTAGCCCGCCGGCAGTTTTTCGATGATGGGCTGCAACTGCGTTATCAAGGCGTTGGAGACATCGGGGGGCTGAAGACCTTCAGCCACGTCACCGCGCACGGTGATGGTCGGCGTCCGATCACGACGCCGCAGGATGGGCTCCTCCATGCGCACATCCACCGCCCCTACCTGGGACAGCGAAACGCGCTGGCCTTGGACACCGGTCAGCGTGAAGGCGGCAATTTTCGATGGATCCAGACGCGTCTCACCAGCGGAGCGAGCGACCACCTGAACCGAACGAATGTCCTCACGCACCTCGGTGACAGGCACCCCCGTGAGCAGGAATTGCAGCTGTTGCGCGACATCGCTCGAGGTCAAGCCGAATGCTTGCAGGCGATCCTGATCCAGCGTGAGATGAAGTGCCGGCACGCGCTCGCCCAAGTCGGTGTTGACGGTCCTCATCATGGGGCTGACGCTCATGACCGCACGCACCTGAGCGGCGATATCCCGCAACACTGCGGGGTCGGCGCCCATCACCCGAAAGGCCACCGGATACGGTGAGTAAGGACCAAATACCAACTGCGTCACCCGCACGCGGGCTTCAGGCGCCAAACCATCGGCCGCGGCTTGCCTGAGCCGAATCTTGAGCGCCTCACGCTCTTGCTGATTCCGCGTCAGGACGACGATTTTTGCGAAGGACGGATCGGGTAGTTCAGGGGCCATCGCCAAGTAGAAGCGCGGCGCGCCCTGGCCAATGTAAGCGGTGACGATCTTGGCCTCCGGCTGCTGAGCCAACCACGCCTCGACCTTGGCCGCCGCCAAATCAGTCTGTTCGATAGAGGTGCCGTAAGGCATCTGCACCTCAACCAGCACCTCAGGTCGGTCGGACGTTGGGAAGAACTGCTTGTTGACCACGCCCATGCCCAGAATCGCAGCAACAAACAAGCCCACGACAGATGTCGCCACCAGGCCTTTGCGGCGGATCACACTGCCCAGCAGGCGCCTGAAACGCTGGTAGTTCGGTGTACCGTAAATCGCCGTATGCCCGCCTTCAGGCACCTTGATCTGCGGCAGCAGTTTGACGCCCAGGTAAGGTGTAAACACCACGGCCACCACCCAGGAGGTGATCAGCGCGATGCCAACGATCCAGAACATGTTCGCGGTGTACTCACCAGCGGTCGACTTGGCAAAACCGTTGGGCATAAAGCCGATCGCCGTCACCAACGTTCCCGACAACATCGGCGCGGCCGTGTGGCTCCAGGCATAAGCGGAGGCCTTGATTCGGTCGTAGCCCTCCTCCATCTTCACCACCATCATTTCAATGGCAATGATTGCATCGTCCACCAGCAGTCCCAGCGCCAGAATCAACGAGCCCAGGGTAATTCGATCAAAGTCCTTGCCCGTGGCCGCCATGACAATGAACACGGCCGCCAGGGTCAGCGGCACCGCCGCGGCAACCACAACGCCGACACGCCAGCCCATGCTGAGAAAACACACCAGCAGCACCACGCCCAAGGCAGCAAAAAACTTCACCATGAACTCGTTGACGGAGGCGCCAATATTCACCGCCTGATCCGTGACCTTGGTCAGGCTCATGCCCAAAGGCATCTGCTCGTTGATCGCTGTGGCCTCAGCGTCCAGCGACTTCCCCAAATCCAGGCCGTTCCAGCCGTCGCGCATGACCACGCCGAGCAACAGTGCCGGCTCGCCGTTGTTGCGTACCAGGAACGTCGCGGGGTCCTCATAACCACGCTTGACCTCAGCCACATCGGACAACTTGAGGGTTCTGCCCTGCACTGTCAGCGGGGTATTGCGAATCTTCTGCAGGTCATCAAACGCGCCATCCAGGCGGATGAAAACCTGGGGCCCCTTCGCTTCTACCGAACCGGCCGGCGTTATCATGTTTTGCGTGTTCAACGCACTGAAGATGTCTCGTGCAGAAATGCCCAGTGTCGCCAGACGCTCGTAGGACAGCTCGACAAAAACGCGCTCGGCCTGTTCACCGATGATGTTGACCTTCTTCACACCCGCTACATGCAGCAAACGCTGGCGCAAGCTCTCGGCTTCGCGCACCAACAGACGTTGGGGCTCGCCCTTGGCCTTGAGCGCATAGAGCGCGAAGGTGACATCGGAATACTCATCATTGACCATCGGGCCGATCACCCCAGACGGTAACCCCTTCTGCTCATCCAGAATTTTCTTGCGCGCCTGGTAAAACTCCTCCTGGACGGCTGAAGGCGGCGTGCTGTCGAGCAGGTACACCGTAGTGAATGCCAAGCCGGGCCGGGTAAAGGTCTCGGTCCGATCGTACCAACGCAGTTCTTGCATGCGTTTTTCCAGCTTTTCTACCACCTGGTCTTGCATCTCCTGGGCCGTCGCCCCAGGCCAGGCGGTGACCACCGTCATTTGTTTAATGGTGAATGCAGGGTCTTCCGCACGCCCCAGTTTGAAGAAGGCGTACAACCCACCCACAGAAATCAGCAGGATCAAAAACAGGGTGATTGAGCGCTCGCGTACGGCCAGCGCCGAAAGATTGAAGCCGCTCATCGACTTACCTCAACCACTGAATTTTGCGGAGCATCGGCGAGTTCAGTCCTGACCTTCTCTCCCTCGCTCAGCAAGTGAGCACCCAATGCGACAACACGATCACCCACCTGCAGATCCCCCGTCACGCGCACGCTGGCCTCATTATTCAGGCCGCGAACCTTGATCGGGCGCCATGCCACCTGCTCAGGTTCCCCGCCCACCACCCAGACCCCCGGGCCTTTACCGGCGTCGTAGAGGGCCCCCATGGGCACCTGTAATTCCTTGGCATCAGCAACATCCGTGTCAGCGATAACCACTGAGATCGTCGAACCCAGGGTGGCGTTGGAGAGCGCCCCCTCCAGCACATAACGCGCTTCAAACGTTCGGGTCTGTCGGTCCGCAGAGTCGGACAGCTGGCGTAAACGCGCTTTACCTGCAGTCTGGTGCTGGCCGTATAGCTCAACCGTCGCCGCCGAGCCCAGCGCAGGACGTAGCGTCTCGGGTAACTGGATCACGGCCTCGCGCTGCCCTGAATGGGCAACGCGTACCACCACCTGCCCTGCGCCAACTACCTGCCCCGGCTCCGCCAAGGTATCCACTACCACCCCGTCAGCATCCGCCAGCAACGTCGAATAACCGGTCGCGTTTTTCGCCACATCAGCCTGGGCCTGGGCAGCGTTGAGTTGGGCTTTCGCCGAGTCGGCAGCTGCTTTGAACCCTGCGTAAGCTGAAGCAGATACCGCTCCGACGGACACCAGATCACGGTAGCGAAGCTCGTCATCGGAGGCCTGCCGGGCTCGGGCCATGGCGGCCAGTACCGCTTCCTGCTGTGCCCGCGCGGTCAGCGTCAGGTCGTTGGCATCGATGCGCATAAGGGGCTGCCCGCGCTTGACACTCTGCCCAGAGTCCACCAAGCGCTCCAAGACTTTCCCAGGCACCCGAAAACCGAGATCGCTCTGAACTCGAGCCGCGACGATACCGGTGAATACCCGTGCCGCAGGTGCTGAGGGTTGAACCACACCAATGCGCACCAAGGGCATCTGGAGACGAGGATCTGCAGGCGTGGCCTCGTTGCAGGCCGTCAGGGCAAACGGCAACAAGCCAATGAAAATGAATGACAGGTGGGGGCGCTGGATCATAGAGACCTCTCAGTAGCGGATGCCCCATGTTTATTCAAGTGACCATTTCTGTCAATAGTCACTACCGAGATGAAGGAACATCGCCCACTTGATCAGAGCAAAGCAAAGAGGCTCGATATCTAGTTTTTTCAGGCGCACACGCTGATACGGATGCGCAGTGCATCCGTCAGCAGAGGTTTAAGGCATCAGGCTGCGCAGAACAAGATTGGAGATGAGAGAAGGGGCTTCTTCAACAAAATCGAGGTTGTACTGCAATAGCAGAGGATTGATGAAGGGCCGCAGAGCGAGATGAATCGCCTCTACCGTCTCGTCCAGCGGAGTCTTGCGTTCAAACTCGCCGAGTTCTCGCCCCTCACGCACGATTTGCAACACAAAGTTCTTGATCTGAGCGTCATAGACTTGCGAGCTCGGCCAGCGCTCCGACGCGGAGAACGCTGCGATGTCATAGAGTTTGCGGTCGTTAAAGAACAGGCTCACACCTGTAGCGATTAGGGTTTTGACCAATCGCCGAAAACGCTCAGTCGGCGAGATGCCGTCTGCATTGATGGCCTGCTCCACAGCTGCAACGATTTCCGTCAGGCAATTTGTACAGATAGCGTTACCAATCGCCTGCTTGGATTCAAAGAACTTGTAGATGTAAGCCTTGGAAAAACCGATGGCCTTGGCTAGGTCAGAAACCGTTGTTTTACCGTAACCGTACTGACTGAAATGCTCGTTGGCCGCCGCGACAATCTGGTCTCGGATGTCGTGATCGGCTGGGCCACGGGCGCTGGGCGAAGAAACGGATGGCTGATTCATGCGAGCAGCTTACTCATCCCAAAGGCGGTTGACAACTTGTGACCAAATTGTAATATCGTCACAAACCGACCCTTTCGCAGGTATCGCATGCACCCTCCTCCTCGTTTCGCCGTCTTACTGTGTTTGGGTATGGTTGCAGGTTGCGCAGTGGGCCCCGACTACTCAAAACCCCGTGTGGAATTGCCCGAGCATTTCTCCGCGCAAACGTCCAAGGCACGACAACTGGGCGCCGCAAATGACGATCTCGCCGCTTGGTGGAACGCATTTAATGACCCAATACTCAGTCAGCTGATAAATCGAGCACTTGAACAGAACCTCGATTTAGCCCAGGCAAACGCAAGGATCGAGCAGGCTCGCGCCGGTTTGGGCGCAGCTAACGCAGCCCTCCTGCCGTCGGCTACCGTCAATGGTCAAGCGGCCCGAGCCCGTCAGTCATTGGAGACTCCGTTGGGCCAAGTGCTGAATTCAGACCCTTCCTATAATCGCTACGGCAGTGCCTATGAGGCGAACTTGAATGCCGGCTGGGAGCTGGATGTGTTTGGCGGGCTGCGCCGAGGTAAAGAAGCGGCCTTCGCCGATTATCAGGCCTCGCAAGCCGGAGCGATTGCCACACGCCTGGCAGTGGTCGCGCAAACAGCCGACCTTTACATCAGCATCCGTGGCCTGCAAGCACGCCTGGAAATTGCCCGGCAGCAAGTAGACACACGACAACAACTGCTCACCACCATCGAACATCTCTACGCAAAAGGCCTGGCGGCTGAACTGCAGTTGAACCAGACCCAAGGCGCGCTGAACCAAGCGCAGGCCACCGTGCCGGTACTGCAAGCAGGCATTGACACGGCAATGAATGCGCTGGATGTCATGTTGGGCAAGGCGCCCGGCACTTACAGCGCGCAGTTGACTAAGCCGGCGCCCATCCCTGAGGTGCCAGGCCTCTCGGACATGGGCGCTCCAGCCGACCTGCTGCGTCGGCGTCCAGACTTGATCGTCGCGGAGCGCCGTCTTGCGGCATCCAGCGCGCGCATCGGCGAAGCCATGTCCGAGTACTACCCCAAACTGTCTGTGGCTGCGCTGCTCGGCAGTGCTACATCGGTATCCAGCGCAAACCTGTTCAGCAACGGCGCCAGTCAGGCTTCGGCGGCACTGGGATTACGCTGGCGGCTGTTCGATTTTGGCCGCATCAACGCCCAGATTGATTTGGCAAAGGGCCAGGAAGCCGAAGCCTTGGCCGCTTACCGCCAGTCCGTTCTGCGGGCCTGCGAAGATGTGGAAAGCGCTGTTTCGGCACGGATCAACCGCGAGCAACAATCGACCCAGCTCGCCCAGGGCGAGTCGGCGTATGCGAAAGCCAGAGCGACATCGTTTGCCGCCTATGAAAAAGGCGTGGTCAGCTTGATCGAAGTGCTGGATGCCGATGAACATCTCCTAGCGGCATCTGATGGCAGAGCCCAGGCACAAACTGAATCGGCTCGCGCTGCAGTGGCCACGTTCAAAGCATTGGGCGGCGGTTGGCAGCGAGACGACTCAGATGCTCGCGTTGTCTCAAAAAGAGCGGAAACTCGAATGTTTTTTCCTGATCCAGGGATATCGAAAGAACTCCAATAAAATACGGGCTGGATTAGGATAATCGTAGGGATATGAATACTAAAAAACAAAATAATTTCATTGTAAAACAAATGCTTATTTATCTGTTCGAGTCCATGTCGTCGACAAGGTTCGGAGATCAAAATCTCTGAGCACAAAAAACCCGCCTTCTGGCGGGTTTTTTCGTTTTGGCGTTTCTTGTTCATGCCTGAGACTTCATCGTCTGCCTGGGCAACTCTCCAAACCGCTGCCGATAGTAATTGGCAAACCGCCCCACATGCCCGAACCCGAACTCCAGCGCCACTTCAGTCACACTGGCGTGCGGCCGCGCCAGCAAGTATTCCCGCGCGGCTTCAAGCCGTAATCCGCGCAACCGGTCCATCGGGCTTTGCCCGTATTCGCGCTGGCATAGCGTGTTCAAGCTGCGAATGCTCACCCCGGCGGCTACCGCGAGCTCAGCCAGGCTGATGCCCTGCGCAAGGTGTTCGCGCATACAACTGTCGATTTTTTGCAGTTGGCGGGTAGGCTGCCGCGGCGAAGGCGACTCTTGTTGCGCAACGCCACAATGGCTGAGCAGAAACAGCGGCAGGCTTTGCTCCAGATGCTGCAACCAGCGCGAAGGCGTTGCGCTCGCTTCGCCCTCGGGCAAGTGCTCCAGCAACTCGCTGACCAGTCGAAACCAGCGCATCGCCAGTGGCCGTTGCAGGCGGCTGACCGGCGCCAACGTGAAGCCCGACGGCAAGTCATCGGCCAGCGCCCTCTGGCTGGCGTCGAGCAATGCCCGGGGCAGTTTGAGGATCAGTTGCTCACAGCCCTCCTCCCACACCACACGCGCGTGTTCACGCGGGGACAGAATCGCCACTTCTCCGGGGCTGACGCCATAGCCCATGCCGTCGGACTCAAGGGTGGCATTGCCGCGCAGCGGCATCTGTACCAGCACGAAATCTTCGAAAGGCTGCGGCCGGATCTCTACCTGGCCGCCGTAGCGCAGCGCATACAGTTCGCAACTGGCGACCTGGCCGCGATAGAACGCCGTATCGACACCGCCCCGCGGCCAATCCAGCTCATGCTCCACCAGCACTTGCCTCATCAACCGCTGGGTTTCCTGCGCCGAGCGGCTGGTAAAGACCGGCTCGCGGCACATCAGCGACAAGTTCAGGCCCACACTGTTGGCGGTGGCCGCGTGTAAAGTCGTCATTTCAAAGCGACCGGTTGCGACGGGCTTCGCTGCGTTGCAGGGTGGCACTGGGCGTTTCGTTGAACAGCTTGCGGTATTCGCTGGCGAACCGGCCCAGATGCGAGAACCCCCAGCACATCGCGATCACGGAGATGTTGCGCACCGAGGCGTCTTCGAGGATTTCCTGGCGCACCGCGCCGAGGCGATACTTTTTCAGGTAAGCCATGGGCGAGACGCCGAAGTGCTTGCGAAAGCCTTCGAACAGTTTGAAGCGGGACACTCCTGCTGCCGCCTCGATGTCTTCCAGGTGCATGTCTTCGCGGGCGTTGCTTTCGATGAAGTCCTTGGCGCGCACCAGGTAGTACGGCAACTTGACGCCCAGTTGGTCACGCAGTTCGGCACTGTAGTTGTTGGGCTGGGAAAGGATCAGGCCCTTGATCAGCGCGCTTTCGATATCGCGGGTGAAGAACACTTGATTGAACAGATCCTGGCCGCGCTCCAGCTCATCGATGTAGTAACGGGCCAGCCGCCACCAGGAGGCAGAGGCACCGTTGACCGCATCCATCACCGGCTCGAATTTCAGCGGCATTTCCAGCGGGCGTTGCAGCATGCCTTCCAGGGTCTGGCGCATGGCCATGCGGGTGATCACCACGGAGATCTTGTGGCAGTCACCGGCCATGGTCAGTGCCTGGGTTTCGTGGGGGGTTACGATCAGGCCCTGGTCCTGGTTGGAGTACAACCGGCGACCGTCCTTGAGCAGCTCCTGTTCGCCACGAATCGGCAGGCTGAGGCTGTAGCAATTGAGGTGTTCGGCATCCTCGACGCCGATGGTCACGTCGGTGCCGTATTCCATCCGGCCCAAGGTCGTGGACATGGATTTGAACACATTGGCCTTGTGGTGAAACTGAATCCGGTTTGGCTGGCTGGTCTGCAGTTCGTGCGGCCCGCAAATACCGGCCATCCACGCGCGGGCACCGGCCAGGTCGTAGCGATCTATGCGGATATCTCGAAACTGGGCAACATTTGGTTCGGTCATCTCAGTACACCCACGGCAATGGACATCGACACGCTCTTCGGCGCGTATTTTCATTGGGTTTGCAAGGGCTATGCCCAGCCGGTGCGAACAGGCGATATCCGCATTTTTTGGCTAGTAATCGGAAACTATCTGGATATCGAACGCGCTGTGCGGCGTTGATGCGCACAGCAACGGTGCCGGCAAGGGTCAACGCCATGGGTAATGCGCTACCCAAGGCGTCACTTCAGCGCACAACCGCGTTCGATTTGAGGGCAGGACGTTACCAAAATTTCCAGGTGTAAGTGGTGATCAGGCGGTTCTCCACCCAGTCATTGCCGTGGCTGAATTTGGCAACGACGTTGCCGGCCTCCACCCCCACGCCTTTGAGCGGGCCACTTTGCACCACATAAGACAGCACCAGGTCACGCTCCTGCTCCGCCGCCTGGCTGAGGTTGTCGCCACGGTCCACCGACGTACCCTTGAAGTAGCGGGTCATGAAATTCAGGCCGGGCACGCCGAGGGCGGCGAAATCGTAGTCATAACGGGCCTGCCAGGATTTTTCGTTGGGCTTGATGAACCCCACCCGCGACCAGTTCACCAGAAACGGCTGCGGGACAAAACCGCCCAGGGTCGGGAAGTTGCTGTCGCCGAGCATGCGCTGATATCCCACGCCAAAGCGGTGCCCGCCCTTTTTCAGCGAGGTCATGGCACCGTAGGAGCGGTTGTCGATGTCGCCGTAGAGGGCATCGCCGTCTTCGCTGTTGTTGAAGTAACGCAGGTCGGTCTTTAGCCCATAACCGTCGCCCAGATCCGCCAGATGGGTGATACCCAGGTAGTGCTGTTGATAGATGTCTTCCAGTTGCGCGTAGAAGTAGGTGCCGGTCAGCGAAGGAGTGAAGGCATAACTGGCGCCGGCGAGGTTAAGGCCGTCGCTGCCGTGGCGCACGCCGGAACCGGTCTGCAGGTACAGCTTTTCGTAGTTGGAGGAGTTACGCGCCCCGATCTCCGTCAGCCGTCCGGCGGTCAATGTCAGACGGTCGACTTCCTTGGACTCGAGCAAGGCACCGCGATAGGTCGTGACCAGTTGGCGCGAATCGTCAATGATCACCACGGGCAGCAACGGCCGCAACTCACCGACTTTCAGCTCGGTTTTCGAGTAGCGCATTTTCAGCGTCACACCGCCACGGCCGTATTCATCGGCCTGCTCCTGACGGCTCTGGCTGTAAGGGATGATGGTGTCATCGCCGCGCCCGCCACCGCCGTCCAGACGATAGGCATACTGCGCCTCTGCATCGAGGCCGAACTGCACCGGGCCTTCGGTATAGCCGGAGGCGAAACGCAGGTCGAAACCCTGGGTCCAACTGCCCACTCGCGAATGGGGCGGGTTGTTCTCCTTGTAATCCCGATCAATGTAAAAGTTGCGGGTACCCAACGTCAGCTTGCTGTCGTTGACCACATCCGCCTGTGCCAACAATGGCGTCAACAAGCCAACTGTTTGAACCCCCCGAACTAACCACGCTTTATGCAACATATTATTTCTTCCCCCGGCCGCTTATATAGCAACACATGAATAGAAGGCACTTCTGGTACGGAACCCAAGGCCATGAGAGATGGCAGTTTCCAGCGACCTGCAGCGAGACACTCTGGTGGTGCTTCGATTGAAATTAAGCCGCAACAAGTTCGTCAGCGGCTATCCCGTTACTGAACGACAAATAGCCATTTGCTCAGCCGACAAGCGCGACAAAAGCCAGTGTTTACGGGGATAGATCGCCGACAGTCGAGTATCAGGGCTTATTTTCCGGATGGGTTTCCACTAATAAGCGGATAGACCCTGCCAGCCACCACGGCGTTAAATTAACCCATGAATTAGCCCATTGGCCGAGGACTGGGATATGACAACTGCACGAAGTGTCGAACAGTGGAAAAATTACATAGAAAGTTGCCTGGACTTCCGCCCGCAAGACGGTGTTTATCGTATTGCCCGCGATATGTTTACCGACCCGGAATTGTTCGATCTGGAAATGGAACTGATTTTCGAGAAGAACTGGATCTACGCCTGCCACGAAAGCGAGATCGCCAATAATCACGACTTCATGACGATGCGTGCCGGGCGCCAGCCGTTGATCATCACCCGTGATGGTGAAGGTCGTCTCAACGCCCTGATCAACGCCTGCCAGCACCGCGGCACCACCCTCACCCGCGTCGGCAAGGGCAACCAGTCAACCTTCACCTGCCCCTTCCACGCCTGGTGCTACAAAAGCGACGGGCGACTGGTGAAGGTCAAGGCGCCGGGCGAATACCCCGAAGGCTTCGACAAGGCCACCCGCGGCCTGAAAAAGGCCCGTATCGAAAGCTACAACGGCTTTGTGTTCGTCAGCCTCAACGTGGAGGGCACCGACACCCTGGAAGACTTCCTCGGTGACGCCAAGGTGTTCTTCGACATGATGGTGGCGCAGTCGCCTACCGGTCAGCTCGAAGTGCTGCCGGGCAAGTCGGCCTACACCTACGACGGCAACTGGAAACTGCAGAACGAGAACGGCCTGGACGGTTATCACGTGAGCACTGTCCACTACAACTACGTGGCCACTGTGCAGCACCGCCAGCAGGTCAACACCGAAAAAGGCCTGAGCGCCGGCGACACCCTGGACTACAGCAAGCTGGGTGCCGGCGACAAGGAAACCGACGACGGCTGGTTCGCGTTCCACAACGGTCACAGCGTGCTGTTCAGCGACATGCCCAACCCGGCCGTGCGCCCGGGCTACGCCAGCATCATGCCGCGCCTGGTCAAGGAACATGGCCAGGGCAAGGCCGAGTGGATGATGCATCGCCTGCGCAACTTGAACGTCTACCCGAGCATGTTCTTCCTCGACCAGATCAGCTCGCAACTGCGGATCATCCGCCCGCTGGCCTGGAACAAAACCGAGATCAACAGCTTCTGCCTGGGTGTGGTCGGCGAATCGGATGCCGATCGGGAAAACCGCATTCGCCAGTTCGAAGACTTCTTCAACGTGTCCGGCATGGGCACCCCCGATGACCTGGTGGAGTTTCGTGAAGCCCAGCGCGGCTTCCAGGCCCGCCTGGAACGCTGGAGCGACATTTCCCGTGGCGAAGGCAAGTGGGTCAAAGGCGCCACCCGCAACAGCGAAGCCATTGGCATCGCGCCGGCACTGACCGGCACCGAGTTCACCCATGAAGGCCTGTACGTCAACCAGCACGCCAACTGGCAACGCTTTTTGCTCGAAGGCCTGGCGCGCAAGGCGGCCGAACAACAACCGTTGAAACTGCGTGAGGTGTGAACATGAATTCGCAACTGCAATACCGCATCGAGCAATTTCTTTACCGCAACGCCGAGGCCTGTGATGCCCAGGACTGGGACACCTACCTGGCCATGTTCAGTGACGACAGCGAGTTCCACCTGCCGCAATGGGATTCGGAGCACGTCTACACCACCGACCCGAAAAAAGGCATGTCGCTGATCTACTACCCCAACCGGGGTGGCCTGGAAGACCGGGTGTTCCGCATTCGCACCGGCAAGGCGGCGTCGACCATTCCGATGCCGCGCACCCTGCACCTGATCAGCAACGTGCGCATCGTGCCGCTGCAGGATGATGAGCTGGAGGTGCGCGTCAACTGGAGCACCCTGTACTACCGCATGCAAACCGCTGAACAGTTCTTCGGCCGCGCCACCTATCGCCTGCGCCCCGACGGCGAGAGCTGGAAGATCGCCCGCAAACACGTGGTGCTGCTCAACGACACGATCAACTCCGTACTCGATTTCTACCACCTCTGAACCCTGCGGATTAACGCCCATGACGTACAAGGTCGCCTTCAGTTTCGCCGACGGCAAAACACTCTTCTGCAACGTGCAGAACAATGAAATCCTGCTCGACGCGGCCCTGCGCAGCGGGATCAAGATTCCGTTGGACTGCCGCGAAGGGGTTTGCGCGACGTGCCAGGGCCGCTGTGAATCCGGACAGTACACCCAGGACTACGTGGACGATGAAGCGCTGTCGGCCGGCGACCTGGCTGAGCGCAAGGTGCTGACCTGCCAGACACGTGTGCAGTCGGACGCCGCTTTCTACTTCGATTTCGATTCCAGCCTCTGCGGCAGCAGCGGCCCGAGCAGTCTGCAAGGCACCGTGAGCGAGGTGCGACAGGTCTCCCCGACCACCGCGATCGTGCACGTGGAAGTCGGCGCAGCAGGCGCGGCGCTGGACTATCTGCCGGGCCAGTACGCACGCCTGCAAGTACCGGGCACCGAGCATCGGCGCTCGTACTCCTTTGCCTGCGCGCCGGGCAGCAGCAACTTGCAGTTCCTCATTCGCCTGCTGCCCAGCGGCGTGATGACCGACTATGTACGCGATCGATGCCAGGTCGGTGACGTGATTCACATGGAAGCGCCGCTGGGTGCCTTCTACTTGCGCCATATCGACCGCCCGCTGGTGATGGTGGCCGGCGGCACCGGGCTGTCGGCGTTCCTCGGCATGCTCGACCAGATCGCCGAGCAGCATGGCTGCGGTCACCCGGTACACCTCTACTACGGCGTGCGCGAGGCCGCGGACCTGTGTGAGGTCTCGCGCATCGAGGCCTATGCCGCCAGGATCCCGGGGTTCCGTTTCACACCCGTGGTCAGCAACCCCGACCCCGACTGGCCGGGCAAGACCGGCTATATCGCCGAACACCTGGAGTTGGCCGAGCTGCGTGACCAGCCGTTCGACCTGTACCTGTGCGGCCCGCCGCCAATGGTCGAGTCGATCAAGGACTGGCGTCAGCAGCAAGACCTGGATCAAAGCCGCCTTTACCTGGAGAAGTTCACCGAGAGCAACAGCTGACACAGCGACCCATAACAACAATCAATCGGCCCGACCGAACACTGAATCACTGCCCTCATCGATATCTACCGTGCGTTGGCACGACCTACTTCATAGGCCGCCTCATGAAAAACCTGGTATTGCGTGCATGTCTGGCAACCTCCCTCTGCGCAGCGACGGCTGCCCAGGCCGTGGAGCCTGTCCGAATCGGCTTCATCACCACCCTCTCCACCCCCGCCGGCTACCTGGGCGAAGACTCGCGAGATGGCTTTCAGCTGGCGATCGATCAGGAAGGCGGCAAGCTCGGCGGCGTGCCGGTGCAACTCATCGTGGAAGATGATGGCCTGCAACCGGCCAAGGCCAAGCAGATCGCCGACCGCATGAGCCTGGACGGTATCTCGCTGTACACCGGGGTGATTTTTTCCAACGTGCTGGCGGCCGTGATCAACACCGCCACCAAGGACGGTTTCTACGTCAGCAACAACACCGCGCCCTCGACCCTGGCCGGTGAAAAGTGCATGGCCAACTACTTCGTCGGCTCCTACCAGAACGACACCCCGCACGAAATGGCCGGTGTCGCCGCCAATGAGCTGGGCTACAAGAAGATGGTGATCCTGGCGCCCAACTATCAGGGCGGCCGTGACGCACTGGCCGGCTTCAAGCGCACCTTCAAGGGCGAAGTGACCGAGATCTACACCAAGCTCAACCAGCTGGATTTCTCGGTGGAACTGGCGCGCGTGCGTGCGCTGGCGCCGGATGCGATCTTCCAGTTTCACCCGGGCGGCGGCGGTATCAACTTCGCCAAGCAATACGGCGGCTCGGGCCTGTCGGCGCACATCCCGATGGTGGTACCGGTGTTCTCCATGGATGAACGCATGCTCGCCGCCACCGGCGAAGTGGCCAAGGGCACCAACATCGTCACCCTGTGGAACCCGCAATCGGACAACCCGGCCAACCAGGCCTTCGTCAAGGCTTTCACCGAGAAATACAAGCGCGTCCCGACGGTGTATGCCGCCCAGACTTACGACACGGCCCGACTGATCGGCGCCGCCCTGAAAACCTCCCAGGGCAATCTCAAAGACCAGGCGGCCTTCCGCGCGGCCATGAAGAACGTCAAGTTCGATTCCATTCGCGGTGACTTCAGCTTCGCCCAGAACCAGCACCCGGTGATCGACTGGTACCTGCTGCAAGTGCAGGCCGGCGCCGACGGCAAGCTGATCGAAGTGCCGATCAAGACCCTGGCGACCCGCCACGTCGACAGCTACGCCGCTCAATGCTCGATCTGACCGGCACCTGAATCCCGTCCTCGCCCTGCAGCACAACTGCGGGGCGTTTTCATGAGGAACGCAGCAATGTTATTGCTCGAACAGATTCTCAACGGCCTGCAATACAGCGCCTTGCTGTTTCTGCTGGCCTCAGGCCTGACCCTGATTTTCGGCATCATGGGCGTGATCAACCTGGCCCACGGTGCCTTCTACATGGTCGGCGCTTTCTGTGCCGCCTACACCGCCATGGCCACCGGTTCGTTCTGGCTGGGTGGCCTGGCCGCGCTGATCGGCTCGGCCTGTTACGGCGCGCTGATCGAAACCTCGATCATGCGCCGCCTCTACAATCGCGATCACCTGGATCAGGTGCTGGCGACTTTGGCCGTGGTGTTTTTCAGCAACGAACTGCTGACCCTGATCTTCGGCCGCAGCCCACCGGCGATGCCCACGCCCCAATGGTATTCAAGTTTTGTCGAAGTGCTGCCAGGGCTGATGTACCCGGTCAGCCGGCTGCTGTTTATCGCCGCAGGGCTCGTGGTGGCAGTCGGCATGTGGCTGCTGATCAACCACACGCGCCTGGGCATGCTGATTCGCGCCGGTGCCGACGACCATGAAATGGTCGGCGCGCTGGGCGTCAACATCGCCCGGCTGTACACCTTGGTGTTCGTATTCGGCTGCGTGCTGTGCGGCCTGGCCGGTTTCATGGCGGCACCGCTGCTGTCGGTGGAGATCGGCATGGGTGAAAAGATCTTGATCACCACTTTCGTGGTCATCGTCGTCGGCGGTGTCGGCTCGGTGCGCGGCGCGTTGGTGGGAGCCTTGCTGATCGGCATGGTCGATAGCCTGGGCCGTGCCTACATTCCGCCGCTGCTGGACCAACTGCTGCCCAGCGAAACCAGCGGCACCCTGAGCGCCGGGCTGATTTCCGCCAGCGCCTACATCGTCATGGCCCTGGTGCTGCTGGTGCGCCCGCGCGGCCTGCTGCCGGCCCGCGCCTGAGGAGAACGCTATGTCACCACGCCTCATCATCGACCTTGCGTGCCTGGCGACCTTCGCCTGCATGCCGCTGCTGGCCCACTGGTTACACGAACCTTACCTGGTCAGCTTTTTCACTCGTCTTGCAATCTACGGCATGGCGGCCATCAGCCTGGACCTGCTGATCGGCTATGGCGCCATGGTCAGCTTCGGCCATGCCGCGTTCTTCGGCCTGGGCGGTTACATCGTTGGCATCATTGCCTTTCACACTTCCCAAGGCCTGCCGCTGTGGGGCTGGGAAGGCAGCAACAGTGCGCTGGTGGTGTGGCCGCTGGCCCTGCTGGTGTGCGCGCTGCTCTCGCTGCTGGTGGGTTACCTGTCGCTGCGCACCAGCGGCGTGCAGTTCATCATGATCACACTGGCGTTCGGCCAGATGCTCTACTTCGTGCTCGGCTCGCTGTCGCTGTACGGAGGCGACGACGGCATTCTGCTCAACGAGCGCAATACCTTCGGCGCACTGGATCTGGGTGACGCCAACCACTTCTACTACCTGTGCGTGGTCTTGCTGTCCGGCTGGTTGCTGCTGTGCCGGCGACTGGTCAATTCACGATTCGGTTTTGTCCTGCGCGGGCTCAAGCAGAGCGAGCGGCGCAGCGTCAGCCTGGGCCTCAAACCCTTGCGCTATCGCCTGACGGCGTTTGTGATCGCCGGCACCGGCGGTGGCCTGGCCGGGATTCTGTGGGCCAACTACGCGCTGTTCGTCAGCCCCGACATGGGCGCCTGGCACAAGTCCGGCGAGCTGATGGCGATGGTGATCCTCGGCGGCGTCGGCACCCTGCTCGGCCCACTGCTGGGCGCGGCCACTTACCTGGGCCTTGAACAGGTACTGAGCCAGTGGACCGAGCACTGGATGCTGATCTTCGGCCCCCTGCTGTTACTGGTGGTGCTGTTCGGCAAGAAAGGCGTCTACGGTTTGCTGCTGAGCCTGTTGCAGCGCAAGCCGAAGGTGGTTGCCGTCAAACCGAACGCCGCCGTGGAGGCACGCCCATGAGCGCACAACTGTCGATTCGTGATCTACACAAAGCCTTCGGTGCAGTAAAAGCCACCAATGGCGCCAGCCTCGAACTGCTCAAGGGCGAACTGCACGCCATCATCGGCCCCAACGGCGCTGGCAAGTCCACTTTGATCGCACAGATTGCCGGCGAGATTTTCCCCGACCAGGGCCAGATTCATCTCAATGGCCAGGACATCACCCGCGTACCGGCCTGGCAGCGGCCGCGCCTGGGACTGGCGCGGGCCTTCCAGGTCAGCCAGCTGTATACCGAGTTCACCCTGCTGGAAAACGTCGCCCTGGCCATCGCCGCCCGCGACGGCAAGACGTTCGGCATGTGGCGTCCGCTGAGCCGCGACACCCGCCTGCTGGAGCCGGCGCTGGGCTACTTGCAGCAGGTGGGCCTGGGCCTTCGCGCGCAAGACCCGGTCCACGAACTTTCCCATGGAGAACGGCGGCAACTGGAGATCGCCCTGGCACTGGCTCAGGAAGCTTCGGTGCTATTGCTCGATGAGCCGATGGCCGGGATGGGGGCCGACGAATCCGCGCGCATGACCGAGCTGCTGCACAGCCTCAAGGGCCGTTACGCGATCCTGCTGGTCGAACACGACATGGACGCGGTATTCGCCCTCGCCGACCGCATCACGGTGCTGGTGTACGGCCAGACAGTGCTGACCGGCAGCGTCGAACAAGTGCGCAACGACCCGCAAGTACGGGCCGCTTACCTGGGAGAAGAACATGCTTGAAGTTCAAGGCTTGAAAGCGGGCTATGGCTTGAGCCAGGTGTTGTTCGACATGCACCTGAGCATCGAGCAGGGCCAGGTGGTGTCGCTCATCGGCCGCAACGGCATGGGCAAGACCACCACGGTCAAATCAATCATGGGGTTGCTCAAGCCCAGCGCCGGCAGCATCCGCATCAACGGCACGGAAATGCGCGGTGCAGCACCCTATCGCATCGCCAAGGCCGGCCTGGGGCTGGTGCCGGAGGGCCGACGCGCCTTCGGCACCTTGAGTGTGCGGGAAAATCTGCTGGCCACCGCCACGCGGGGCAAGTGGGATTTGGCGCGAGTCTATGAACTGTTCCCGCGCTTACTGGAGCGCCAGGAGCAGCTGTCACGCACGCTGTCGGGTGGCGAGCAGCAGATGCTGGTGGTCGGCCGCGCGCTGCTGACCAACCCCAGCCTGCTGATTCTTGACGAAGCCACTGAAGGCTTGGCGCCGATCATTCGCGAGCAGATCTGGAGTTGCCTGGCCACCCTCAAGGCTGAGGGCGAGACGATTCTGGTGATCGACAAGAACCTCAAGGAAATGGCGCGAGTGGTCGACCGCCATCACATTATCGAGAAGGGACGACAGGTCTGGGATGGCACACCGCTGGAGCTGGCCGCTCAACCCGAACTGTCGCAACGCTACCTGGGAGTGTGAGCAACCATGGACCTCAATCAGGCCTACAACAACGTCGCCGCCGTGGGTAATTTTCCACAGATCATGCAGCGTTTTCGCCAGCGCAGTGCCCAGACCTATGCGAGCCACGCCTGGCAGCGTGACGTGGCGTATGGCAATGCCATGCGCGAGCGTTTCGACTGGTATGCCCAGGCGAATGTCGGGGCGTCGACACTGCTGTTCATTCATGGCGGTTACTGGCAGGCCTCGGACAAGGACGTCTACGCCTTTATCGCCGAGGGCCTGATCGAAGCGGGTTTCAATGTCGGGTTGCTGGAGTACACCCTGGCGCCCGAGGCGAGCATGGGCACCATCGTCGGCCAGATCGGCAAGGCACTGGACTACCTGCTGGCGCATCGCGAAGCCTTGAACATCGGTCAGCAGGTGGTCCTGTGCGGGCACTCGGCGGGTGGCCATCTGACCGCGCTGCATCGCCGGCATCCGCTGGTGACCCTGGCCATGCCGATCAGCGGCCTGATGGAGCTGGAACCCATCAGTCGCTGCTGGCTGAACGACAAGCTGCAACTGAGCGCAGAGGACATCGAGCGCTATAGCCCGCAAAGGCTGATCGGCGATGGCGCACCGTTGCTGGTGACCGTGGGCGGGGATGAGTTGCCGGAGTTGATTCGGCACTCGCGCGAATACGTCAGTGCCTGCCTTGAGGCCGGCCAAACCGCAAGCCTCGTCGAGCTTGCAGGGTGTCATCACTTCGCGGTTCTGGACGATCTGGCCAGGGTTGATGGCGAACACGTGCGGGCACTGTCGAAACACCTGCCCCCCCATTCCCTGTAGGAGCGAGCTTGCTCGCGATGAACCAGAGAACACCGCGGGGAATCAGGATCCCCGCGTCATCGTTGACAACCATCGCGAGCAAGCTCGCTCCTACAGGGTACGGGGTGCAGTATCCAGATTGCGCGCGGTGTTTTCAGGAAGTGAATCACTCTCGCCAGATGTGGATACCGGTTTGCCGTTTGCGGCTTTTTTGCCCCCCTCAAGCTTCATAAAGTGACTACGAATTCAGACAGGAATTGCGTATGTCCAGCCTCTCGCTCAGGGTCCAACAGATCGAGCCTCTGACCTCCAGAATCCGCCGCGTGCTGCTGGTGTCCAGCAACGTCCAGCCACTGCCGGGTTTCACCGCCGGGGCGCACCTCGAGTTGCATGTCCCAGGCAGTCGCGCTCAACGCCGTGCCTATTCGCTGGTCAACCTGCCCGACGGCGAACACTACGAAATCGCCGTCCAGCTCGAAGAGGCGAGTACAGGTGGATCGCGTTGGGTGCACTCGCTCAAGGTCGGCGATGAACTGCTGGCCGATGCGCCACGCAACCACTTCCCACTGTGTGAAAACTCCGAACATGCCCTGCTGATCGCCGGTGGCATCGGCATCACGCCCATGCTTGGCATGGCCAGGTCGCTGCAAGCGGCGGGCAAGCCCTTCACCCTGCACTACGCCGGTCGCGATGAAGCACAGATGGCTTATCTGCCAGAGGCCCGCGCCTGCCTGGACAACCATTGCTGGATCAGCGGCGGCGACCCGCAAAAGCGCTTTCCTGCCGCCGCGATCCTGGCCGCGCCAAGACCCGGCCTGCACCTCTACATCTGCGGCCCGAGCGCCATGCTCAACAGCGTGCTGGCCTGCGCTCGTGAACAGGGTTGGGCAGAAGATCACCTGCATTACGAACTGTTCAGCGGCGCCCTGGAAGTGGCCGGCGATCAAGGCTTTGAGGTGCACCTGCGCGAAAGCGGCGTGAACCTGCAAGTGGCCGCCGGGCAAAGCGTGCTGGAGGCCATGCTCCAGGCCGGCCTGGACCCGATGTTCGACTGCCGACGGGGTGACTGCGGGGTGTGCGTCGCCCAAGTCATCGGCGGTCAGCCCGATCACCGCGACATCTGCCTGTCGGAGCGCGACCGCGCCAGCGGCAGTTTCTGTACCTGTGTCTCCCGTGCCAGCAGCGCGCTGCTGGTGCTCGATCTGTGACAAGCCGAGGACATCCCGTGATACCGACCAACGAGCAAATCGCTGCCTTGATCCGCGAGGACAGCGTACACAAGAGCGTCTACACCGACCCGACCCTGTTCAAGCTGGAGATGGAGCGCATCTACGGCAACGCCTGGATCTACGTCGGCCATGAAAGCCAGGTCAAGAACCCCGGCGACTATCACACCACGCGCATCGGCGATCAGGACGTGATCATGGTGCGCGGCGCCAACCAGCAGGTCAGCGTGCTGTACAACCGCTGCCCGCACAAGGGCGCCAAACTGGTGGCCGACGGAGACGGCAGTGTCGGCAAATTCTTCCGCTGTCCGTACCACGCCTGGACCTTCAAACTCGACGGCCAGCATCTGTCGGCGCCGCTCAAGAGTGGTTTCGAAGGCACTTGCTACGACCCCAGGCATCCGGATTTTTCCATGGTCAGCGTCGCTCGCGTCGAGACGTATCGCGGCTTCGTGTTCGCCAGCCAGGCGGCGTTCGGACCGGACCTGAAAACATTTCTGGGCGGCGTCATCACCTCCATCGACAACCTGTGCGACCGCTCACCGGTCGGTGAAGTCGAGGTGGCCGGCGGTATCTTCCGTGTTCAGCAGCGCTCGAACTGGAAAGTGTTCTACGAGAACCTGCATGACACCATGCACGCCCGCGTGACCCACGAATCGTCGGTAGACGCTGCGCGTGGCGAAGCCGAAGCCATCGGTGAAATGCCCTTCGAACTGCTGATCATGGACGGTAACGGCGAACCCTACGACTTCTGGGAAAAGCTCGAACTGCGCGCCTACCACAACGGCCACGGCTACATGGAAGCGATCTTCGACCCGGCCGCCGCCGAGCGCGACGAGGTCTCCCGCGCCCACTTCGAATGCCTGAGCCAGGCCTACGGCGAGCTGCGTGCCAAGGAGATCCTGGGCATGAACCGCCACAACACGGTGATTTACGGCAGCGGATCGCCGCACACGGTGTTCATGCAATTCCGGGTCATTCGCCCGATCGCCGTGGACCAGACCATGGTCGAGATCCAGACCTTCCGCTGCAAGGGTGCTCCGGATGCCGTGTTCGACCGCGCGCTGACCTACGCCAACGTCATCAACTCGCCCTCCTCCAACGTGATGCCCGACGACGTCGAAGTCTATGCCCGCTGCCAGGAAGGCAACATGACCCGCGGTGGCGAGTGGATCAGCATGCACCGCTACGCGGGCACCGATAAGCCGCTGGAGGACGGCGCAGTGTCCACCAATGGCACCAGCGAACTGCCGATGCGCAACCAGTTCGCCGCCTGGAAACAGTTCATGACCGCCACCCTGATTGCCAAGGAAAGCACCCATGCTGCTTGACCGCCGAATCGACGTCGACACCCGCCAATTGACCCCTGCCCAGGTCCCTGCCGAGACCCTGCGCCAGATCGAACAGTTTCTTTATCAGGAGGCGCGCCTGCTGGATGAGCGGCGTTTCTGGGAGTGGGACAAGCTGTTCACCGACACCGGCATGTATTGGGTGCCGCACAAACACGAGCAAGCCAACCCGTTCGACCATATCTCGCTGTTCTGGGAAAACCGCATGCTGCGCGAAGTGCGGATCCGGCGGGTGGAAAACGCCCGCAACTGGTCCCAGCAACCGCAGACCCAAACCGCGCACCTGGTCGGCAACGTGATGGTCGAAGGTCTCGACGCCCTGGGCCTGCTGGTGGTCAGCGCCAGCTTCCAGTACAGCGAATGGCGCCTGGAACAACGCCAGCTCGCCGGTCGCTACACCTACAAGTTGGCCGCCCAGGACGGTGGTGGCTGGCAGATCCAGCTCAAGCGCGTGGACCTCATCAACTGCAACGATGTGTTCGCCAACCTTGAGGTGTTCGTGTGATGAACGCGCCGCTGGTGATCACCCTGCACTATCAGAACGACGTGTTGCACCCCGAGGGCAAGATTCGGGTCGGGCTGGGGGCCGATGACAGCGTGCGTTCCGCGCTGCTCGATGCTGCCGGTCGATTGCTCGCCGGCGCACGCGCCAAGGGCTGGCCGATCGTCCACGTGCGTGTGGCGTTCCGCCCGGACTACGCCGACCTTATCCAGAACGCGCCGATCCTGCGCACGGTCGCCGCCCTTGGCGCGGTCCGGGAAGGCAGTTGGGGCGCGGAGTTCCTCAGCGCTCTTGCCCCACTGAACAGCCGCCACGAGTTCGTCGTCACCCATAACCGGATCAATGCGTTTTATGGCTCACCGCTGGAAACCGTGGTGCGCCGGTTCAATCCCTCGCACTTGTTGATCGCCGGCGTGGCGACCCACTCGGTGGTGGAAAGCACCGTGCGCCATGCGGTGGATTGCGGTTTCGAGGTGACGGTCGCAGCGGATGCCTGCGCCAGCGCGGACAGCGGCGCACACGCGGCCTCACTGGCGAGCATGGCGCTGATCGCCCGTATCAGTCACGTCAACGAAGCTCTGGAGGACTTGTCATGATGCTCGAAGGCAAAGTGGCGATTGTGACCGGCAGCACCCAGGGGCTGGGTCTGGACATCGCTCGGCAGCTGTTGGCTGAGGGTGCCCGGGTGATGCTGGTGGGGCGCAACGCCGACAGTGGTCAGGCATTGGCGCAAGCGCTGGATTGCGGATTCTGCGCCTGCGATGTGGAGCGCGACGAAGACATAGACGCGTGCATCGCTGCCACGCTGGCCCGCTTCGGCAGGCTCGACATACTGGTCAACAACGCTTGCCTGTACGCCGATCAGGGGCTGGCCTCGGACCGCGCACAGTGGCTGAAAACCCTGAACGTCAATCTGGTATCGGCGGCCATCTTCACCCAGAAAGCCGCCGTGCACCTGCCCAGCGGTGGCGTGGTGATCAACATCGGCAGTACCGGCGGCAAATTCGGCGCAGCCGGGCGCGCGCTCTACCCCGCTTCCAAGGCCGGCATCCTGCAACTGACGAAAAACCTGGCCATGACCCTGGCCCCGGAGCAAATCCGAGTGCTGAGCGTATCCCCGGCCTGGACCTGGTCGCCCAGCGTCGCCGAGTTCAGCGATAACGATCCGCAGCTGGCCGATCGGGTCGGGGCGCCCTTTCATCCGCTCGGGCGCATCGGCCGGGGTCATGAGATCGGCAGCGTTGTGGCCTTTCTGTGCAGCGCCGGTGCCGGTTGGATGACCGGTGTCGATGTGCCAGTGGACGGCGGTTTTTCGATTCTCGGGCCAGACCGCGGCGTGTCGCCGCGCGTGTGGTTCCAACAACACCGTGACAGCCAATAAATCTGATAACCGAATGAGGTAGATGACATGGGCAAGATGATTGAGATCCGGGCAACGGACAGCAACGCCACGTTCAGCGGTTACCTGGCCCTGCCGGCCAGCGGCAAGGGCCCCGGGGTGGTGATCGGCCAAGAGATTTTCGGGATCAACGCCAACATGCGCGCCGTGGCCGATTTCTATGCCGAGGAAGGCTATGTAGCGCTGGTGCCTGACCTGTTCTGGCGCCTGCAACCGGGCATCGACCTGGGCTACACCGAAGCCGACTTTGCGCTGGCCATCGACCTGTTCCAGCGCCTGGATGTGGACAAGGCCGTCACTGACATCGACGCCAGTTTCAACGCCCTGCGTGCACGGCCTGAAGTCGAAGGCGCGGGCCTGGGTTATGTCGGCTTCTGCATGGGTGGCAAGCTGGCCTGGCTGACCGCCACGCGCACCGATGTGGCTTGCGCCGTCGGCTACTACGGTATGGGCATCGAACACCTGCTGCACGAATCGGAAAACCTCAAGGGCCGCCTGGTCCTGCATTTTGCCGAAAACGATGGCTACTGCGACGCCAGTGCCCGCACCCAAATCAGCCAACACCTGGCCGGCAACGACAAAGCCGAAGTCTACGTGTACCCAGGCGTCGACCACGCCTTCGCCCGGGCCGGGAGTTCACACTACGACAAACCAGCCTCGCTGATGGCCCATGAACGCAGCATCGCCGCCCTCAAGCGCGAGATCGGCCCCCACTTCAACCTGTCAGCCCTGTGGGAAGACCACATCCGCCACGAGTTCGAGACCCGCGACGTACCTGCCACCATGGCGACCATGGTCGCCGAGCCCTACGTCAACCATATTCCCACCATGACCGGCGGCGTCGGCGCCAGGGAACTCAGCCGCTTCTACCAACACCATTTTGTCCACGGCAATCCGCCGGACATGAAGCTCATCCCGATCTCGCGCACCATCGGCGCCTTGCAGATCGTCGACGAATTCATCATGTGCTTCACCCACAGCACCGAAATCGACTGGATGCTGCCCAACGTGGCACCGACCGGGAAGTACGTCGAGATTCCGATGCTGGGGGTGATCAAGTTCCGGGGGGACAAGCTGTACCACGAGCATATCTACTGGGATCAGGCCAGTGTGCTGGTGCAGATTGGCTTGTTGAACCCTGAAGGGCTCCCGGTGGCCGGGGTGGAAACGGCGAGAAAGCTGTTGGATGAACAACTGCCGTCCAATACGTTGATGGGGCGCTGGACGCAAAGCGAGCAATAGAGACCGCATGAATGCAAAAGGCCGATCTGTCATTCAACAGATCGGCCTTTTTTCATCCGTCTAAACGTCAGACATGCTCACTGCTTTTCGCATGCACCGCGCGTGGCTCGCCATGCTCGTGGTCCACCTCAACCACCGGAATTTCCTTGCCATCGCAGTCGTGAAGCTTTCCGTCGCTGAAGTAGTCCCCTTCACGCAACGCCGCCAGATCCTGATAACGCAGCACCCGCTCGGTACCGGCCGCAAACACCGACTGCTGGTCGGAGTTACCGGCAGTGAGGTGGTTGAAGGTCAGGTTCAGCACGATGGCCATGATCGCCGAAGAACTGATGCCCGAATGGAAAATGGTCGCGAACCAGCTCGGGAAGTGATCGTAGAAGCTGGGTGCCGCGATCGGGATCATGCCGAAGCCAATCGAGGTCGCGACAATGATCAGGTTGACGTTGTTGCGGTAGTCGACCTTGGACAAGGTCCGAATGCCGCTGGCCGCAACGGTACCGAACAGCACGATGCCGGCGCCACCCAATACGGAGGTCGGTACGGCGGCGATGACCCGGCCCATGAATGGCAGCAGGCCGAGGATCACCAGGAACAGACCGCCAGTGGCTACCACGTAGCGGCTCTTGATGCCGGTGACCGCCACCAGACCGACGTTCTGGGCGAAGGCGCTCTGGGTGAAGGATCCGAAGATCGGCGCGAACATGCTCGACAGCATGTCGGCGCGCAGACCGTTGCCCAGGCGTTTGGAGTCAACCTTGGTGCCGATGATCTCACCGACGGCCAGAATGTCCGCCGAGGTCTCCACCAGCGTCACCATCACCACGATGCACATCGACAGGATCGCAGCGAAGTGGAAGGTCGGCATGCCGAAGTGGAACGGCGTCGGGAAGCCGAACATCGGGCCCTGGGTTACGGACGAGAAATCCGCCATGCCGAGGAACACCGCGATGATCGTGCCGATCACCATCGCCAGCAGAATCGACAGGCGAGAGATGGTCGCACTGCCGATTTTGCTCAGCAGCAGCACCAGCACCAGCGTTACCGCCGCCAGACCGATGTTCGCCATGCTGCCGAAGTCCGGCGCATGACTGTTGCCACCCATGGCCCAGCGCGCGGCTACCGGCATCAGCGTCAAGCCGATGGTGGTAATCACGATGCCGGTCACCAGCGGCGGGAAGAACCTGGTGATGCGCGAGAACACCGGGGTTATCAGCAAACCGATCAGGGACGCTGCTATCACCGCCCCCAGCACCGACTGAAACCCGCCCTCCCCGCCACTGCTGACAATCGCCACCATGGTCGCGACGCCGGAGAAGGACACGCCCTGTACCAGCGGCAATTGACAACCAAAAAACGGTAAACCCAGGGTTTGCAGCAACGTTGCCAGCCCCCCCGCAAACAATGAAGCAGCAATCAACAAACCGATGTCCGCCGGCGAGAGCCCGGCCGCCTGGCCGATGATCAATGGCACCGCGACGATACCGCCATACATGGTCAGAACATGTTGCAGGCCATAAGCCATATTCGCGCCGATCCCAAGATTTTCGTCCTCGGGCCGTTGGTGTGAAACATGGGGCGTTTTCATGGAGGGGGTTCCCTGGTTTTTGTTATGCGCACACTGTATGCAATAGTCAGGACAACTGTCTATAGAGTTGTATACAACTTATCAGTCACAAAATGGATACTTGTCCATTTCCACCTGATACCCACCCTCCTGGCCCCGCCAAAAACCTTGAAATACATCCCTCGCCGCCCACACCCGCGCGCTGACTAGTCTTTTGAATTCCTGGCGACCATCGGTAAGGCCCGCCCCTTCTATATACATATAAAGTATGCATAATGAAGTCATTCGAAATTCAGTTCCACAAGGCCAAGAACGCAGCCAACAAACTCAAGCACCAAGGCATCAGCCTCGCAGAGACTGAACCGGTATTCCATGACGAACGAGCGCTGACCATCGAGGACAACCACCATGATGAACAACGCTGGATCACCCTGGGGCTGGATGCCAAAGGCCGATTGCTGGTCGTCGCGTACACCCACCGCGATCCGGATTTCGTTCGAATCATTTCCGCGCGCATCGCCACCAAAAGCGAGCGCCGTCAGTATCTGGAGGCATGACCGATGAAAGACGAATACGATTTCAGCAACGCCAGGCGCGGGGCCGTGGTGCCCGCCAAAGGCAAGACCCGCATTACCATCATGCTCGATGACGCCGTCATCGAAGCCGCCCGGGCCCTGGCAGAAAACGAGGGGTACGGCTACCAGACGGCGATCAACAATACCTTGCGCCGAGCCCTGCTCAACGAAGGCAAGACCACACACCTGAAACAAACCCTCACCCCAGCCGAACTCAAGGGCCTGGAGCAGAAACTGACAGAGGCCTTGCGCGAAATTCAACGGGTGATGGAGCCGGGTGTCCGGCCCTGAAACACCAAGGGCCGATCTATCGGATCAGCCCTTTGCGATGTCTACGATCAGCCAGCTATTGCGGCGCGGCGATCAATCGCTCCAGCGTCCGCGCCAATTGCGCCTGTTCCGGTACGCGAATGCCGAACTCGCTGCCCAGCAGGCCAATCAGTTCCTGCACATCCGTCACCTCCCGTCGCTCGCTGTCATGGCCAATCCGGTGAATCGCGAAGCTGCCATTGTTGAGCGTACGCCGCCAGCCCTCCCCGGTGCGCGCCACCATCAACTGCTTGACGAAAGACGACTCGGGGTGGGTCGAGACGTACCAGTTGCCCACCGCAAAATCGATATCTTCCTGGCGTTGCAGGTCGAAGATGTACATCGCTCGCCATTCGCCCGCAACGCTGGCGCGCAGGGTAAAGCCGTCGACGTGCAGGTCGATGCGATAAGGCTCGTGCGGGGTGGGTTGTTCGGCGCGGGTATCAAGCAACAGGGGCGCGGTCGGCACCATGCCGCCGAAGCCGACGTCGGTGATGTAGCGCACGTCATCGATGATGACCAGGCTCAGGCGATGGGTCCGGGCAGTCCAGGCGCCCTCCGGCTGGCCCATCACCACCCGGCCGCTGATGGCACGGGCGTCGAAACCCAAATCCTGAAGCAAGGCCAGGAACAGGTTGTTGAGTTCGTAGCAGTAACCGCCACGACCATCGTGCAAGACCTTCTGCTCGATGGACGGCAAGTCGATCAGCACCGGCTCGCCGGATAACGTGGTGAGGTTTTCAAACGGGAAAACGCCGGTATGGCGCAATTGCAGTTGGCGCAAGGTTTCCAGGGTCGGTGCAGGAGGTGCATCGAAACCCAGGCGTCGCAGATACAAAGCACGGTCGGTCAGGCGTGGCTCGCTCATCGTTCAATCCTTTTGCACGCAAGCGGCGGATTGCTCCGCCAGTGGCCGCTATGTATACGGGATCAAGCACTGTCGCCGACAATTGATTTAGCCAATCGCCTTGTGCGGATAATGCGCGCAGGCTATTGACGGTGAACGAAGCGATCCGCAACTTCTTCCTGAACGGGCACTCCTAAGGATGAGGTGCCTCCCCCCACTGCGGCCCAGTGCCGGTTACGCTCAAGTCCGCGCCACTCGTCATCCGGTCGGCACCCACCGCGTGCCCCTTCACACCAACATCAGGTAACGACTCATCCCAGGAGACGACCATGATGAACATCAGAATGACTTCGCTGCTCTTGGCCGGATGGTTGTCGGCAACATCCCTGGCCACCTTTGCAGCGTCCGGCGATAGCCCTGGCGCGCCCGGTACGGCACCCGGCGCAACCCGCAACTCAACCTTGCTGCCAGACAACAACCGACCCAGTGACCCCTCGGGCAACAACCGCAGCAGTCGCGGCCCCAGCACGTCAAGCGGCAGTACTGGCGTCAATGGTCCGGGCAGTGGCGCGGGCGGTGGCACCGGTGCGCCCGGTGGCGGAACCGGCGGTGCTGGCGGCGGAACGGGTAGCTGGACAGGTAAAAGCCGCCAATGACCTGCAGTCATTGGCCGCTTTTTGTCGCCTGAGGCTTACATCGGCTTGACCGCCGGCGGGTTCCATTTGCCATTCAGTACCTCGGCTTTCGGGCCGTACAAACGCATGGTCAGGTTGAACGGCCCCTTGGGTGCCGGCAGCCAGTTGGTCTCCAGGTCCTTGCCGGGGCTTTCATTCTGGAAATAGAGGTCCAGCGAGCCGTCGGCGTTGTCCTTGAACGGCATCCAGCTACTGACCGCAAAACGATTGAGTGAGTTGGCGACCTGGAACCCTTCCGGGTCATACAGGGTGATCGACCAGAAGGCGTTCACCGGCGGCGCCTCGCCCTTGTTGAAATGCAGCACGTACTTGTTTGCACCCTCGAGCGGCTTGCCGTTGCTGTCGCCGATGTTCAGCGGATAGATCGCGTCCTCGGGCAGGTTGGCGCCGAGCCCCATCTGCGTAACGATGGCGCGCTTGAGGTAGTAGTTGCCGTAGACGCCCATGGTGTCGGTGTTCATCGACCAGCCATTGACCTCCCGCGCCAGGGTCGGCACTTTCCAGGTCATCAAGGCCTGCGCATCCTGGGGCACCCTTTGCAACGCCGCCTGGATTTGCGGGTCCAGAGCGTCCATGTTGAACGGCTTGCCAGCTTCGATGCCGATCCGTTTGATCTGCGCCAGCATCGGCTGGTCGGTGCTGTGCGGCGGGTTCACCTTCAGCAGTTCGGCAGCGTAAGTGAAGTAATTGGCGGCTGACATGGAATCGACCTGAATCTTCGGCGGCGTTTTCATGTCCACCGCCGGGTCGACTTTCACAGTGACGACTTCAGGTTCCTTACCCAACCGGGACAACGGCGTCACCGTGTAGCCGGCCTGGATCTTGTGCACCGCCGCGTAATCCGCCGCGCCGTCGGTCTTGGTGCGGCCGATGACCCAGACAAAGGGCGTTGGCGCCGGCAGGTGACTCATCCCGGCGGGCACCGTGCCGGTCCACCCTGGCGGCGTCACCAGAAATTGCCCGGCCTCGGTGCCTGTGGTGCGCCAGCCCGGCGAAGCGAACACGTCAGTCCACATATCCAGCATCGGTAACAGGTAGAAACGCCCGTCGGTATCGGGCGCGGCGATCACCAGCGGTTCCTTGTTCAAGTCCAGCCAGGCAATCGAATACAAGGTGTCGAAATTGGAACGCACCACCCCTTTGAAATCGGCAGGCGGGTACTGCGGCACACTCACAAACATGTTCATCGGGCCTTTGCCGAACTCCTTGCCCGGCTCGATATTGGTGAATTGCTTGCGGGTAATGTCCATGCTCAGCAGCGGGTAAAAATAGATGTAGGCATCCACGCCGATCGCGTGAGCTTCTTCGGCGGTGATTTTCGATTGCGCGTGGCTGGCCAGCGGGAAAATGGCAGCGGCTGCGACGGTCAGAGCAACGGCTGTCAATGTTGGAGGTAGCAACATGTTGGCGATCGTCCGTGCGAGGGGGAGCCTGTCGGGTTCGGCAGCGCTAACGGAACTCTAGACGATCAATTCAGCCAGGCCCGGGAGACGGACCACCGGCAGCAAAAGCACTTCAACGGTCGGAACGCATCAACGCCTCGACGCCGCCGGCCATCGACAACGTTGCCACGCGGTTTCGCCCCGAATGCTTGGCCTGATACAACGCCGCATCCGCCCGCTCGACGAACACGTCCATGCTGTCACGCCCCGACGGCACAAACGAATAGCAACCCAGACTGACCGTCACGTAACCGTTGGGCGAGCCGGTGTGATTGATGTGCTTGTCGATGACGCTACGGCGGATCTGCTCGGCAATCGTCATGGCGCCGTGGATGTCGGTGTCCGGCAGCAGCACCGCAAACTCCTCACCGCCGTAACGCACCGCCAGATCGGCCTTGCGGTGGCAACAACTCTTCAACGCGCGTGCCACTTCGGCCAGGCAGTGATCCCCCACCACGTGGCCGTAGGTGTCGTTGTAGCGCTTGAAGTAATCGATATCGAGCATGATCAGGCTCAAAGGGCTGGCCTGCCTGGCGCCGCGCCCGAACTCGATGCCCAGCGCCCGCTCGAACAGTCGGCGGTTGGCCAGCCCGGTCAGGCTGTCGTGGGTGGCGATCAGCTCCAGCGCTTGCTGGGCCCTGCGCAAATCCGACTCGACCCGCTCGCCAACACGCACCTGATGCAGGAACACCCACCCGAACAACCCCACGCCCAGCAACACCAGGGCAACGATGAGACTGGAGCGAAACGCCGTGTCGTACCAGCCTGCAAGAATGGCATCAGTGGACGACGCAGCGGCGACCACCAGCGGATACGCCTCTAGCTGTCGGTAGCCGTACATGCGAGTCACACCATCGATGGTGGACGTGAACAGCGCATTGCCGGAGGTGGCCAGTGGCAGGAACTTCTGGAAAATCTCGCCCTGGGCCAGCGACACGCCGATCTGCGCCTCTACAAAAGGTCGACGCGCCAGCAGCGTGCCATCGGTCAAGCCGAGAAACATCGAGCCGTTGTCGTCGAGGCTGAAACTTTTGAAGAACTGGTCGAAGTACGACATCTTGATGCCGGCCAGCAACACGCCCTGGAAATGCCCGTTCCTGTCGTTGACCCGCTTGGAAATCGGAATGATCCACTCACCGTTTTCCCGACTGCGGATGGCCGGGCCGATATGCGCCACCGACGATACGTTCTGCTGGTGGTACTTGAAGTACTCGCGATCCGCGACCCCGGCCCCCCGGGGCAGGTTTTCAAACGAGGTCACTACCCACTGGCCCTTCTGGTCGAACAGCAGGATGCCGTGCAACTGACCCAGCGCCAGCACCCGCCGGGCGAAAGTCTGCTGCAAGCGTGGCCGTTGGTCCGGGCCGAAACCGTCTTCCTGAATCCAGTCCACCAGACTGGTCAGCACCAGGTCGGCCTTCATGAAGGTGTCTTCGGCTTGCTGCGCCATGGCCCGCGTCAGGTTCGAAGACGCCACTTGCGCCACGCTCAGGTCATGGCGACGGGACTGTTCCAGTTGCAGGTAGAGCAAACCGCACAGGCACAGACACACCGTGGCAATGAACAATACCGCGGCCTTGCGCAGCGGTATGCGTTTCAATGCGACGCCAGGGGCGTGGTCCGGGTCGTTAAAGCGAGTGGGCAAAAAGTCATCCTGTCAGGGGCAAGGCATGGGCAACAACCCAACGCCTCAGTCTTCGGGGGGCGTAGTTTACGGGGTTATCCAGGACAAATGGGTGGCCACTTGCCCAGCGGTATCACTCCTGCCCGGCCTGCGCTGCAAACATGACCCAGGGCAAGCGCTGCCTGTGCGTCAACGAGCTACGATTAGACAGACCTCAACACAGGGAATCGACATGAGCAAAGCAGACGAACTCGCCGCAAAATTGAAACAGACACGGCTGACCAGCGCGGATCAGGCGATCGATGGCTGGCCGGGCCAGGTCTACGAACTGTATCAACGGATAGAGGCCTGGCTGCTGCCCTTGACCGAAGCGGGTCTGGTCCTGCGGCGCAACCCCACCCACGTGTTCGAGAGTCACCCCGATGGCGACGCTTACGACTACGCCATCGACCAGTTGGTGATTAGCGGCAACGAGCACAGCATTACCTTTGACCCGGTTGCACGCTTCACCGCCGATGGCGAGGGGCGGGTCGAGGTCCACACAACAGGCAACGAACTCGCCCTGTTGCGCACCGTGGACGAGCACGGTGAAACACACTGGTGGCTACAAACGATCGAGCAGGCCACCGCGCAGCTGGACGCGGTGGCGCTGACGGAAAGCGATCTGCTGGCAGTGGTGCAACAAGGGCTGGCGCTTTAAAAAGGGTACCCACCGCAAATCCTGTGGGAGCGGGCTTGCTCGCGAAGGCGTCGTGTCAATCGCCTCAGGGTGCGCTGACACACCGCTTTCGCGAGCAAGCCCGCTCCCACAATGCCCGGTGTTATTCGTTACTGCTTGCTCTGCCCCGTCACCACCAATGGTATCTCTGCGAGACGCAAGTCCAGGGCCGGCAACTTCGTAGGCTGACTCAAGCCCTGCAGTACCCTGGCATCGTAATCATAAATGTCGGGCTTGAACGTCACCCGCCCGTCATTGCTCAGGTCCACGGTCCAGTAAGCCAACAACACCGGCACTTTCACCGGCAGCAGGACGTTCTCGGTCCTGCCATTGGCCAACTGCTTCTGGATGCCGGCGCTGTTCCAGCGCACCGGGTCGTTGAACAACAGCTCGACCAGTTGCAAGGGGTTTTCCACGCGGATGCAGCCTGAACTGGTGGCCCGGACCGTTTTGGCAAACAGCTCGCGGTGCGGGGTGTCATGCAGGTAAATCGCATAGTCATTGGGAAAACGGATCACCACCTGCCCCAGCGAACTGTCAGGCCCGGCATCCTGACGCAGATGGATGCCCCGCGGGTTGCTCCAGTCAACGTCCGACGGGTCGAGCACATTGCCTTCGCGATCAAGCACGCGAATCCGGTTGGCCGCCAGATAGCCCGGATCGTTCTGGACTTTTGGAATCACGTCCTGCTTGAGGATGGTCGGCGGCACGGTCCAGGTCGGGTTGAACGTGATGTAGGTGATTTCGGCCTGGAACACCGGCGTACTGCGCACCGGTTTACCGACTTGCACCCGCGAACGCCAGATCGGCAGACCGTCGCGGTACATCGCCACCTTGTAGCCGGCGATATCGACGATCACGAACGTGCCCTGAAGCTTGTACAACAGCCAGCGGGCGCGCTCCATGTTGACCCGCACCTGATCGATCCGCGCCTCGACCGGCACGTTCAGCGCCGCCAGCGTCGCCGCCCCCGCCACGCCATCGACCCCCAGGTATTGCTCGGTCTGATACTTCTTCACCGCGGCAATGACCTTGTCGTCGTAACCGGCTTTTTTCGACAGGTGTGCATCCAGGTAACCGCCCGCCACCAGGCGCGCACGCAATTGTGCGACCGCCACCCCGTCCATGCCGGGCTTGAGCGATTGCCCTTCGGTCACTTTCGGCCAGCCGCCCGCAGCGTGCACCTGGCGCAACCGGGCCAGGCCTTCACGCAAATTGCGGTAAATCTCTTCCTGAGGCGGTGCATCGGCGAATGCACGCGCCACGTCGTGGGCATCGAGGGCGGCAAACAGATTGTTCATGTCCTCGTGGGCATCGCCGCCGGCAGGATCGAAATTCCAGTGAATGTCCAGCCGCGACGGATCGACTTTACCCTGTCGCAGTTGCAGCAGCGCGGTGATGAACGTGCGGGTCGCCGCCATGTCGAACATCGCCCGTTGCGCCGTGGAAGGCACGGCGGCCAGCAGCGATTCATGGGCTTGCGCCAGTTCGGTGATGCGGAAATCCGCCGGATTCAGGCCGTCGATCCGGGTGTCTTCAAGGCTCTTGAGCAACTGGGCCACATCACGATCATCCGTCCACGCGGCGCGATAGTTGCGATGCATATAGAAATCCAGCACCACCCGGCCGACATCCACACGCTGATGGCGCCTGGAGGTGAGCAACGGCGGAAAGGCCGACCGCAGCGGTTCCAGCGTCGCCTGAATCGCATGGCCGACCGCATCGCCGGGCACTGCGGCATCGATTGTGCTGCTCGCCACAGATACCGGCTCAATCGGCGAAGTTTGCCCAAACGCCGCACCGCTGATCAGAAAGCCCATAAAAAACATGCGGCTTATGACGAATGACCTTGTTAACTGCACCATGGATAATCCTTAATCCCCCGTTTCAAACGACTGGCTTTCCGCTAGCTGCTAGCTAGACTCGAAATTATCATGATGAGACCCGACTATGGCGCTAAACCGCTTTGGCCTTTTATTTGCCATTTTACTGACGTGCCTTTCAGTAACGTCAGCCTACGCCGATTCGCTTGAAAACGCGCTGGTCAAAGCAGCACCCGGCGCCGACGCCAAAGTGATTGCCCTGGCCGTTCGCGCCACCCAATGCAGCCGCGCCCAAGGTGTCGCCCCCGCCCAAAGACTGGCGGTGATCGATTACTCCCTGCCCTCGACCGAACAACGCCTGTGGGTCTTTGATCTTAAGCGACGCAAGTTGCTGTTTCACGAACTGGTCGCCCATGGCCGCAACAGCGGTGAAAACATGGCCACGCTGTTCTCCAACCGCAACGAAAGCCACGCCACCAGCCTCGGCCTGTTCCGCACCCAGCAAAGCTACCGCGGCCAGAACGGTTACTCGTTGCGCATGGAAGGCCTGGAGCCCGGCTTCAACGATAACGCCTTTGACCGAGCCATCGTCATTCACGGCGCGCCCTATGTCAGCCCGGTGCTGGCCCGCGCCAATGGCCGCATCGGCCGCAGCCTGGGTTGCCCGGCCGTCAGGCCCGCGATTGCCCATCGGCTGATTGACTCGATGAAGGACGGGCAGTTGTTGTTTTCCTACTACCCGGACCAACGCTGGCTGAAGTCCTCCTCCTACATCAACTGCGGCGGCGACACCGTGGCTTCAAGGGAAAAGTCCACTTCAAGCCAGAAAACGACGCCCAACCTGTCAAAACTGTAATCTTCGCCTCAGCCTGCTGAAAGCACCGCCCGCTAGACTCGTCGACAAGTTCAACAGGCTGACGGGCGGAACACACGGCATGCACTCCCACACTTCAAGACGCACCTTCGTCAAAAGCCTGGCCATCGGCGGGCTCTTCGGCGGCCTCGGGTTATGGCGCACGCCGGTCTGGGCGATCAGCAGTCCCGGCGAACCGCAGGTGTTGGCCGGTAATGATTTCGAGCTGTACATCGGCGAATCCCCGGTCAACTTCAGCGGCAGCCCACGCACCGCGATGAGCATCAACGGCGGCATCCCCGGCCCGCTGCTGCGCTGGCGTGAAGGCGATACGGTGACACTGCGGGTGCGCAACAAACTCAAGGACAGCACGTCCATTCACTGGCACGGCATCTTGCTGCCGGCCAACATGGACGGCGTGCCGGGGCTGAGCTTCAAGGGCATCGAGCCGGGCGGCATGTACGTCTACCAGTTCACCGTGCGGCAGAACGGCACCTACTGGTATCACAGCCATTCGGGGTTTCAGGAGCAATCCGGCGTCTACGGCCCGCTGGTGATCGACGCCAAAGACCCGGAGCCGTTCCAGTACGACCGCGACTACGTGGTGATGCTCAGCGACTGGACCGACGAAGACCCGGTCGGCCTGATGAAGACCCTGAAAAAACAGTCCGATTACTACAACTTCAACAAGCGCACCGTGGGCGACTTCATCCACGACGTCAGCGAAAAAGGCTGGGGGCCGACCGTCGCCGACCGCAAGATGTGGGCCGAGATGAAGATGAACCCCACCGACCTGGCGGACGTCGGCGGCGCCACCTACACCTACCTGTTGAACGGCCAGGCGCCGAATTCGAACTGGACCGGGGTGTTCCGCCCAGGGGAAAAGCTGCGGCTGCGTTTCATCAACGGCTCGGCCATGACCTACTTCGACGTGCGCATCCCCGGCCTGAAAATGACCGTGGTCGCCGCCGATGGACTGCACGTCAAACCGGTGAGCGTCGACGAGTTTCGCATCGCCGTGGCGGAAACCTTCGACGTTATCGTCGAGCCCACCGAAGCGGCCTACACTCTGTTCGCCCAGGCGATGGATCGCACCGGATACGCACGCGGCACCCTGGCGGTGAAGGCGGGACAGGTTGCGCCACTGCCGCCACTGGACCCGCGCCCCCTGGTGACCATGGATGACATGGGCATGGGCGGCATGGACCACGGCAGCATGGCGGGCATGGATCACAGCAACATGGCCATGGGTGACATGCCCGGCATGCAGTCCCACCCGGCCTCGGAAACCGACAACCCGCTGGTGGACATGCAAGCCATGTCCACCTCACCGAAACTCGACGACCCCGGCATGGGCCTGCGCAACAACGGTCGCCGCGTGCTCACCTATTCCGACCTGCGCAGCACCTTCGAAGACCCGGACGGCCGCGAGCCTGGCCGCACCATTGAGCTGCACCTGACCGGGCACATGGAAAAATTCGCCTGGTCGTTCAACGGCGTGAAGTTCTCCGATGCAGAGCCGCTGCGCCTCAAGTACGGCGAGCGGCTGCGGATCGTGCTGGTCAACGACACGATGATGATGCACCCCATCCACCTGCACGGAATGTGGAGCGACCTCGAAGACGAGAACGGCCAGTTCATGGTGCGCAAACACACCATCGACATGCCACCCGGCTCCCGGCGCAGCTATCGGGTCACAGCCGACGCGCTCGGCCGCTGGGCCTATCACTGCCATCTCCTGTACCACATGGAAATGGGCATGTTCCGTGAAGTTCGCGTGGAAGAATGAGGCGCACCCCATGATTCGATTCACCCCGTTTTTTTTGGCCCTCGCGACCTCGACGGCGATGGCCGCCAGCGATGACATGCAAGGCATGGATCACAGCCAGATGGACCACGGCCAGATGCAAGGCATGGACCACACCCAGATGCAAGGCATGGAAGACGGCCAGATGCAGCCCGCCGCCCCCAGCGAAAGCCGCACGCCGATCCCGGTGCTGACCGATGCCGATCGCGCGGCGGTGTATGCCGATCCCGCCGGTCACCACGTACACGACAGCACGCTCAATTCATTTTTCCTCGCCGACAAACTCGAGTGGCAGGACGCCGATGACGGCAGCACCCTGGCCTGGGATTTGTCCGGTTGGGTCGGTGGTGACATTGATCGCCTGTGGCTGCGCTCCGAAGGCGAACGCAGCAACGGCGTGACCGAGGACGCGGAAATCCAGGCCCTGTGGGGCCACGCCATTTCCCCGTGGTGGGACGTCGTCAGCGGCGTGCGCCAGGACTTCAAACCCGGCGCCCCGCAAACCTGGGCCGCGTTCGGCGTGCAGGGCATGGCGCTGTACAACTTCGAGGCCGAAGCCACGGCCTTCATCGGCGAAGGCGGCCAGAGCGCCGTGCGGCTGGAGGGCGACTACGACATCCTGCTGACCAATCGGCTGATCCTGCAGCCGACCGTCGAGGTCAATGCCTACGGCAAAAACGACCCGCAACGGGGCATCGGCGCCGGGCTGTCCAACACCGAGGCGGGTTTGCGCCTGCGCTACGAAATCCGCCGGGAATTCGCGCCCTACCTCGGCGTGACCTGGAACCGCACCTACGGCAACACCGCCGACTACGCCAACGACGAAGGCGAGGACCGCAGCGAAACCCGCCTCGTGCTCGGTGTTCGGCTGTGGTTCTGAACAGACTCACCTCAAACCAACAACAACCGCTTCAAGCGGTAAAGGACCTTGCATGCGCATCTTCAAACCCACCGCTATCGCAATCGCGTTGCTCAGCGGCCTGCTTGTCAGCACCCTCGCTCAAGCGCACCCCAAACTACTCTCTTCCACCCCGGCGGAAGGCGCAGAAGGTGCATCACCCGACAAGATCGAACTGCACTTTTCCGAAAACCTCGTCACCCAGTTTTCCGGCGCCAAACTGCTGATGACCGAAATGGCCGGCATGGCCCACGCACCGATGCCGGTCAAGGCCAAGGTCAGCGGCGGCAGCGATCCGAAAACCATGTTCATCACCCCGACAACCCCCTTGACTGCCGGCACTTACAAGGTCGAATGGCGCGCGGTGTCGTCGGACACCCACCCGATCACCGGCAACGTCACCTTCAAAGTGAAATGATCGATGAGCGACTCGGCCAACGTCGTGCTGCGGTTTGTGTTGTATGTGGATTTGATGCTGTTGTTTGGCGTGGCGCTGTTCGGGCTCTACAGCTTCAAGGGACAGGAACGGCTATCCGGCACCGTGTTGCCCTTTCGCCGATTGTTGACGGCAACAGCCGGGCTCGGCGCGCTGCTGTCCATCGCCGGCATGGTGCTGATGGTCCGCGCCATGAGCGGCGAATCAGACGTTACCGAGTTGCGCCCTCACCTCGAGATGATGCTGTTCGAGACAGACGTCGGGTTGGCCTGTGCTGTACGGATGATTGCGTTAGCGGTCGCGTGTTTGGCGTTGATGCTCAACCCACGCGCACCCGGCATCAGCCTGGTGATCGCCGCCACGGCCGGCGGCATCGCTCTCGCCAGCCTGGCCTGGAGCGGGCATGGCGCCATGGACGAAGGCAGTCGCCGTTTCTGGCACTTTACTGCGGACATCCTGCACCTGTTGGCGGCGGGCGCCTGGCTCGGCGCGCTGCTGGCGTTTGCCTTGATGGCGCAAACCCGGACCCTGCAAACCGAAGCCCACATACGGTTGCTGGCTCGTGCGGTCAAGCGATTCGAACCTGTCGGTGCGCTGATCGTTGTGATCATCACCGTGACGGGCGTGGTGAACTACCTGTTCATCGTCGGGCCGAAACTCGATGAGGTTTTACTCAGCCACTACGGAATTCTGCTGGCGATCAAGGTGCTGCTGTTTGCCGGGATGCTGGTGTTGGCGGCGTTGAACCGCTTTCATCTTGGTCCCTTGCTGGAGCAGTCGTTGCGAAAGGGCCAGTATCGCGCGGCAGCCCACGCACTTCGGCGCAGTGTGGTAGTGGAAATGGTCGCGGCGGTATTGATTGTGGGGTTGGTGGCGTGGTTGGGGACGTTGAGCCCGGAAGTGGAAATGAGCAATCTTTAGGCTGCGTTGATTTTTCACACCGGTGAAAGTTTCACTACACTCCCCTTCAAAACCACTCCAGCACAAAAGCCCGATAACAATGACGAAAATCAAAAGAGCAATGATGCTCGGCGGCTTGCTCGCACTCTCCCTTGGCGCCCAGGCAGAACCGTCGCACCTGGACAGCGTCATGCAACAGGGACAACTGCGCGTTTGCACCACCGGCGACTACAAGCCCTACACCCTCAAAACCGAGGACGGCGAGCATTCCGGCATCGACATCGCCATGGCCCGCGCCCTGGCCGACAGCCTTGGCGTCAAGGTCGAGTGGGTGCCCACCACCTGGAAAACCCTGATGCCCGACATGCTCGCCGGCAAGTGCGACATCGCCATGGGCGGCATCTCGGTCACCCTGGAACGGCAGAAAAAAGCCTTCTTCAGCAGCATCCTGGACGTCGACGGCAAAATCCCGTTGGTGCGTTGCGAAGACCAGGCGCTGTACCAGACCGTCGAACAGATCAACCAACCCTCGGTTCGCCTGGTCGAACCCGCCGGCGGCACCAACGAGGCGTTTGTCCACGCCCACCTGCCCAAGGCGCAACTGCAACTGCACGACAACGTAAGCATCTTTCAGGAACTGCTGGATAAAAAAGCCGACGTAATGATCACCGACGCCTCGGAGGCGCTGTATCAGCAGAAGCTCAAGCCGGGCCTATGCGCGGTCAACCCCACGCACTACCTGCAATACGGCGAAAAAGCCTACTTGCTGCCCCGCGACGACATCACCTGGAAGCTGTACGTCGATCAGTGGCTGCACCTGGCCAAGGCGACGGGCAACTACCAGAAGATCCTGCGCCAATGGCTGGCGGTGCCTGACGCCAAGTAACGGATCGTTTTTGCTCACAAAAAAAGGGCGCTCCCAAAGGAGCGCCCTTTTTCATTGCGGATCGCGTATCAATCGTCGTGCAGCAAACCTGAACTGTATTCGCCGAAGCTATTGCCGAGCGCACTGCCATGGAAATTCATCTTGTCGGGGTTGCTGTTGGTCGGCCCCGGGCCAAAGCCGCCCGGCTGCACCGAGTCGGTCGAATAATCGCTATGAGAGCTCACACCCGAACAGGCGCTCAACAACAAAGCACCAGCCATCAGCGAAACTTTGACGAGGTTTGCGATCATTTTTTTATTCCTGTGGGTTGAGGCGCGGGGACGTGACCTTTGGCGGTCATCCTATGCTTCGTCTGTGCCGGACAACGTGAAACTTTTTGGGGTGACAGCGTTGGTTCAGGAACCGTGTGCACCTGGCGATATCTCACCCCCCAACACCTTGCGGATCGACATTGTCCAATGCTCGATTCACCAACAACTCCCCCACCACCGCCAGTTGCTGAATCGACAGCGCCAAACTGCGGGTTGAACCTTCGAGCTTGCAAGCCAGGTCAGTGGTCAAGACGTTCAACGATGCAAGAGTTTCGCAGGCGTGACACAGGAGCGTTTCAGTATCGACGTTGGGAAGAATGGTGAACACATGGCAGACGGGATCAGCGTGATTCGGGTTTCGCAGACGTTTACTGACAACCCGCTGAGAGTCAGCGGATAGTTGAGCAAGATCGAGAGAATCGGAAGCCATTGCGGTTTCCGGAGGGTCAGGCGTTATCTTTTTCATCGTTTTCGTTCCTAGAATTAACCAAAGGAACTGCCAGCATCACTTCCACATGATGGGGTGGCAGCTGTGCACGGGTGTGGAAGACCGGGGATCTAGGAACCCAGCGCACCCGAAAGTGCCCCGCGCACAGCCGCCATAATTTAACAGCAGACATGAAAAAAGCGCCTGCTTAAATTTAGGTGGCGCCCTGTGCGCCTAGATCCTGTGAAGGGCTTCCACACCCTTGTCGCTGAATTTGCAGCGACGGAGGGAGGTTAGCCGGGTGATCAGAGGGAGGGCAATATGGGCAATGGGGACGCGACTTGAGGGAAATCTCCTACTTTTTCGTGATGTTATCAACGCAATACCCAGCACCTGCCCAATCGTCCTGAGGCATGCCCAAGCCCCATTAGCCCAAACTCCCCTTGCCTTGCGGATCGACATTGTCCAATGTTCGATTCACTAACAACTCCCCCACCACAGCCAGTTGCTGAATCGACAACGCCAGACTGAAGACCACTACACCCCGAACAGATTGAAAACGAGAGGTAAAGTTTCCAGCACCGTGACACCTCTCCCCCCTTAGCTTAAAATCCGCGCCCTTAACCGACCTATCAACTTGCTTCGTTCGGTGCCCTGTACACAGTTGTCCGACGCTTGGCTGCTGGTAGAGCCTGATGGCCCACTTTACATGAGCAGTAATGTAGTTCCTGTGTTCGGTGGCCGGTTCCCTGAGGATTACCAATCGATAGGCATATGGCATACCACCCCCGCTGCACGTGATGCCAAGTAGCAAACAACAACTCTACAAGCCTGTAAAATCCAGACAGGACGCGTTAGCAGCATGCGTCATCGCACAATCGAATGATCAGGATGAGGCTCAAGGTGATTGATAAAACCGTCTCAGTAAGCTTGGTGGTACCCGTTTATAAAAGCGCAAGTACGCTCCCGCAATTTTACGAGCGCGCGCGCGCGACTCTTGATCAGATTTGCGACGACTGGGAGATTATTCTTGTCGATGACGCGAGCCCGGACCAGACGTGGCTTGCCGCTCTGGCACTGCACGAACAAGACCGCAGAGTCAAAGTCGTTCGCTTCGCGAAGAACAAGGGGCAACAACATGCTACGTTGTGCGGCATCGGCTATGCCTGCAAACGCTATGTCGTGACAATCGACGATGACCTGCAGTGCTTCCCAGAAGACCTCCCACTGTTTATTGATCAACTTCAAGCCGGCAAGCATGTCGTCATCGGAAAGATCCCGCTGGCTGAAAAACAGCACAGCGCCTGGCGCAACATTGCTTCGCGCATCAACCAGAAACTGGTTAGCAAGGTCATGGGCAAACCGACCGGTTTCAGCCTCTCGAGCTACAGGGCCATGAGTCAACAAGTGGCTAGACAGCTCGCCAGATACCAGGGTTCACACCCACATATCGCCGCGATGCTTTTTAATTCGGTGCCCGTCAGCATGATGGCGAACGTGAGCATTCGCCACGCGCCGCGCGCTGATGGCGGCCCGAGCACTTACACCCTTGGCAAGATGTTCAAAACGCTTTCGTTCCTTATCGTCAATTACTCCCTGTTGCCACTTCGCTACGTGTCGATCTGGGGCTTTTTGGTCAGCGCGTCGAGCATTTTATTCGCTATGTATGTTCTGCTGCGCACCCTCCTGACCGATCAAATAGTGCCAGGCTGGGCATCGCTGGCGATCTTGCTGTCATTCCTCGCCGGTAACATCCTTCTGGCACTAGGTGTGCAAGGCGAGTACCTCGGAAGACTGGTCGAAAATGCAACCCACCTTAGTCAATTCCCCATTATTGAAGAGCATGTGGAGTAAAGATGACATCCGCTTACCGCGTCGTGGATTATTTCCCTGCTGAACACATTTTAAACAATGGGGTCTTTGCACACCTCGACGAAATCGATGCGCAAACACCAGGCGCACTGGTGTACTGTCAGAATTTGCACTATTTGCAAAAGGCTTTGGCTACGCCCAACGTCGCGTGTGTCCTGTGCCCCGAAAGTTTAAAAAATGAAGAATTAGCGACTGAAAAATCAATTGTATTCTGTGCCGACCCACGCACCTCTTTTTTCCGCCTCTACAACCGCTTGAGTGAAGAGACAAAGTGCGCAACTGCGCAGTCACCGAGCATCGGCGACAATTGCACCCTGCACCCCAGCGCCGTTATCTCGCCACTGGCCACACTGGGTAACAATGTCGAAATTTCAGCAAATGCGGTGATCGAAGGCCCTGTCGAGATCGGAGACAATGTCTACATCGGTTCAAATGCCGTTGTAGGCGCCGAGGGCTTGATCACGCTACGCAACGACAACGGCACGCTGATGGTGGTTAAACATCAGGGCGGTGTACGCATTGAATCGGGTTGCCAGATACTTGCTGGCGCAGTAATCGCGAGGTCCTTGTTCCAGCAGCCGACAACCATCAGAGAAAATTGCCAGATCGGCATCATGACCAACATTGGTCATGGCGCCGTGATTGGCAAGAACTCTGTGATTTCTGGCAATACCGTTATTGCAGGACGCACACGCCTGGGGGCCGGCGCATGGGTTGGCGCCTCTTGCTCCATCGCACAGGGCCTTGTGATTGGCGACGCGGTACAAATAAAAATGGGCTCGGTTGTCATCAGCGACATCGCGCCAAACAGCGTCGTTTCTGGAAACTTCGCAATCAATCACAGGGCTAACATGACAGCCCACCTCAGGAAACAAAAGTGATGCACTTCACCGAGCTATCACTGGGATTCAAAGGCGAACGAACCTACATACACGGGTCCGACATGCTCAATGCCACGATGCAGGCCATCACTCGCCATGCGCCGCACGCACGGATCGAAAAGCTGGACTTCAGAATCAGTAGAATGACCAACCACCTACTCACCTGTCACTGGTGGCCGAGAGCAACCCCTCGATCATTGCCAGGTGAGGCTGTCGCTACCTTCACCTTTCAACTCGATGGCATTGATCATGAAGGCAAATTGATTCAAGGCGAAGGTTGCGCCGATACACGACGTGCTTACGACGAGTCGCTGGTTGAAAAACAATGTGTTTTCACACCCGCCCATCGGTCAGTGAGCCTGACGACCATGCCAGATGACTTCTCTCCGATCGAAGTGCTGGTATCCATGAACAAGGCACTGCTTCTCAAGGAATTGAGCATACCCAGTGGCAGCCAGTGGGTTTTCTGTCGCTGGGAAAGCCCGAAGTGGCCGCCGTGTTCTGACTTGAGCGGGGTAGGGCTGACACTTGAGCAGACACTGGGCACTCGATTGACCCGTAGTCGCATTGAGCTCAATGCAGAACATATCGGTACGCTCTACTTCAGCGCCCTCAAGGTCGAGTAGCCTACCGCTGGCACACGAACCTTGCAGTAAGGCGAGGTGCCAGTTCAGCGAAGCTTATGGCTCGACGATCAACACTACACGCCTCTCTCGACAGCTGCTAATGTGCTACATCTTTTTGAAGCAGGCAACCTCGTCAACTGCCAGCAATGCCACAAAGCTTCCCTCCCGCAGTACAAACGTACCGGCCGGGGTAACTTCAACACCTCTACGATGAATTACTAACCATGCCCCAGACAAAAGAACAACTTATCAACATCATTTCCCAGGCTGATGTTGTAGCAGATGCCTCAACGCTACGCGACAATATTAGCCTCAGCGACCAGGGTGTTGACTCTCTCGGCATGTTCAATATCATTCTGTCTATCCAGGATCACTACGTCATCGAGATACCTGACGAGGATATTGAAGGCCTTAAAACCATCAATGACCTGGCCGATTACATAAAATCAAAACTGCAATAACCGACATCCCTTGTCATGTAGGGGAGGCAGACAGCATGTCCACTCTCCCTCATGCCGTTCTCGACCGTGACAGGGTTCACCTACCTATTATCTACACAGCGTCAGCCTCGCCCTCCTACGTTGAGCACCCTGCATGCCTTTGACGTTTTTGAAATTGTTGATCGCGTTTTTTATCTGTGCATTTCTCATACACACATTTGACCTTAAACTAACGGCATTAATCAGCGACATTACAGCATGGCACTACCTTGCGCTGGCGGCTGTTATCCCAATCACTTTGAGTTCTTTTTTTTCTGTCAACCGCTGGCAAGTGTTCCTGCGGCTCAATTCGATTGACGAAGCGTTAGCAAGCCTCTGGAAAATAAACCTGGTTTCTCAATTTCAAGGTTTGATTTTGCCCTCGTCGCAGGGAGCGGATGCCTTTCGTATGTTTCACATCGAACGACGCCACCCGAAAAAGCGGGGTACCGCAGGCAGTACGGTAATCATTGAGCGCATGATTGGACTATTGGTGTTATGTACCTTTACCCTTTTTGCCCTGCCCTTCTTGCCGGCATCAGACAACTACGCGCTGCTCATCATGACCGTCGGCGCCGTCAGCAGCATAGCCGTAGTGGCCCAAATAATATTGACCAGCAAAAAAATCCATACACTTTATAGCGGCCGCACCGTCAATAACCCGTTACTTTCCCTATTGCTGGGGTATATTCAGAAACTACATGCCAGCACGATTAACTTCCCCTACCGGCAGGCGCTCACGTCATCCCTGCTTTTTATCTGCTGCTATCAAATATCCCTGATATCGGTAGTGTATTTGGTATTTCGTGCCTACGGCTATGACATCCCCTTCATTCAGCACTTTGCTCTCTATCCGGTCATCGCCATCCTGACCATGGTTCCAATAACAGTGGGTGGGCTTGGGGTACGCGAAGGTTTTTTTGTTTATTTTTATGGTCTACTTGACGTTCCAGCCAATATAGCCGTGGGCGCCTCCCTGGCAAACTACATTCTAATGGTCCTGATCCCTGCCGCTTGCGGTGGCTTTATTTACTTGTGGGATACTATTCAGGAAAATCGCCTGAAAGATAAAAACTAAAACAGAGAGCCAGATTGATGTCCCCAGATCGCACCCCGTTCCCCAAGTCCGCCTTTGAGGCGCTTGCCCAGGCAGAGGCACGCCACTGGTGGTTTCGCGCCCGTAACCGCGTGATCATTTGGGTGCTGAAATCTCGCATCGGCAAAATCCGGAATTTCCTGGAGATTGGTTGCGGTACCGGCTTTGTGCTGGAAGGGATTCACCAGGAATTTCCCGAAACGACACTCTCCGGCACCGAGTTTTTCGAAGAAGGCCTGATGCATGCACGTCGACGCGTGCCCAGCGCAAGCTTTGAAAAGCTGGACGCGCGCGCCATGAACGATGCAGAGCGATTTGATGTAATTGGCGCTTTTGATGTCATCGAACATATCGATGAAGATGAACAGGTACTGGCGAATCTTTCCCGCGCACTGCATAAGGATGGTCATCTATTGCTGACCGTTCCCCAGCACCGCTGGCTGTGGTCCGCCGCGGATGAACGCGCCTGTCATGTGCGCCGCTACACACGACGCGAGCTTGTCGACAAGGTAGGCCGCGCCGGCCTTGAGGTTCAATACGTCACATCCTTTGTCACCCTGCTCGTCTCCTTGATGTGGCTGGCACGACAGCGCCCCGGTCAAAAAAATGCGCAAGTAAACAGCGAATTCGATATTTCTGACCGGACCAATCGGCTCCTTGAGTTCGTTATGAAGATAGAGCTTGGCCTTTTGAAGGCAGGCATCACCTTTCCTCTCGGCGGCTCACTCTTGCTGTTAGCCAAAAAACCATAATCTGGAGACCTACAGTGAGCGACTTTAAAATTCCCTTCAATCGCCCTTTCATGACGGGAAAGGAACTTTACTATATTGCAGAAGCAAAGTTCCTTAATAAGCTTGCTGGTGACGGCCCCTTCACTCGACGTTGCCATCAGTGGCTTGAACAGTACACCGCCAGCGAAAAGGCACTGTTGACGCACTCGTGTACTGCTGCCCTGGAAATGTCAGCCCTATTGCTCAATATTGAACCTGGGGATGAGATCATCATGCCCTCTTACACCTTCGTCTCCACTGCTAACGCTTTTGTATTGCGCGGTGGAATACCGGTGTTTGTCGATATCAGAAAAGACACACTGAACCTGGACGAACGCTTGATTGAGGCTGCGATTACACCTCGCACCAAGGCAATCGTTCCGGTTCACTACGCCGGCGTCGCATGCGAAATGGACACGATTATGGAGATCGCCCGCCGGCACGGTCTCCGCGTGGTTGAGGATGCTGCGCAGGGGGTCATGGCCTCCTATAAAGGAAGAGCCTTGGGCAGTATTGGTGATCTGGGCGCATATAGCTTCCATGAAACCAAGAACGTGATATCCGGCGAAGGCGGCGCGCTATTGGTTAACGACCCGACACTGTCATTACGCGCCGAGGTCATTCGGGAGAAAGGTACGGACCGCAGCCGTTTCTTCAGAGGTGAAGTGGACAAGTACACTTGGCAGGAAGTCGGCTCTTCCTACCTGCCAGGTGAATTGACCGCCGCTTTTCTTTGGGCGCAGCTGGAAGAGGCACAGTCGATCACACAAAATCGCCTGGATAGCTGGAACCACTATCACCAAGCGCTCGAAGGGCTTGAATCGACAGGCGCAGTACGCCGCCCGATCATTCCGGCAGAATGCACACACAATGCACACATGTACTATGTCTTGCTTGCTCCCGGCATCGATCGCCAACGCACGCTAGAGAAGCTTAAACACGACAATATCCACCCGGTATTCCATTACGTACCGCTGCATTCCTCACCGGCAGGACTGCGCTACGGCCGAAAACATGGCGCGATGACAAATACAGACAGCCTGTCGGACCGCTTGATCCGCTTGCCACTGTGGGTGGGGCTGACAGAGGAACAACAGGCAGGTGTCGTCGACTCGCTACAGCGCGCCGTTTCCTGAAGGGGAACACGCAGCGTGCAATTGCTGATCTGCACACTGCGTAGCTGCACCCATGACATTGGACGCACGGTATATCGTTGCCAGTAGATAAATGAACTAACCGCTCAGCACATCTGAGGACTTACCTGGAGCTTCCAGAGAGCTTTCAGGCTCGATGGGTACAATGCAGATTCAATGCTGGGATTGGGCTATCATTGGCGCCGATTAATAAGCCTTTACTGACGAATATGGAATAATCGATTTTTAAATCGACTGGATGCCAAAGAATGAGAGATGTTTTAACAAATAAAATTCCAATAATTGTTCTGGCATTGTTCTTTGCTGTATTACTGAGCGGGGTATTTCTTCCGGTTTATTCCGATGAAGTCATGACAAAGTTCAGGGTTGCGCGGCTCTTTCTGGAGGACGGAAATGCGGTTACCCTTTTTCCACAATGCACAACAACTGCAGGGCGGACAGTTTCATGGGTATTTTATCCGGCCGGTATATTACTGTCGGCGATCTATGCCCACCTGGGTCCGTTAGGCTTGAGAGTGAGCGGTATTTCTTTATCGCTGATCTGGTTTGCCTTGCTCGCTTATTGGTGCTTGAAGCAGGCGCGTGATGTTGAAGGGGCTCTTCAGCGTTTCGCTGGATTGGTGGCGGTGGCTTCACTGGGTGTCCTCCCCTATCTGTGGGTCTTGTCGCGTCCTGAACAACTTCTGATGCTGCCGATCCTGGTGCTTTGTTTGTTGGCACTCTTCTTCAAGGAGCAGAAGTCTGCGCGCGCGCAGGTGGCAATGACTGTTGGGCTTGCATTGCTGCTGACATTATTTTTCTATGCTCACCCGAAGAGCCTGTTCTATGCGCCATTCGCGCTAGCGGCCGTGTGGTTGGCGACGGCAACGTACCACAAAGCGATTCGCTATGGCTTGTGGCTGTTCGTCGTGGTTCTGTGCATTCAGAACTTTCACTATTTCAGCGCGCTGGCGGGCTGTCAGGATGCGCCGAACATTCAAAAAATGCTGGCGGCCAACACATTGTTACCGGGTATGCTGTTCTCTGCACCAGCTGAGTTTGTCAGCGCCGCATACAATAATTTAATAAGCTTCCCTGACCGGGTGTTGATACACCTGACCTTTAATGCCACTTTTCAATCAGGCTGGCTGCCTCCTATCGTCGGTAGCTTTGAAGAGTTGCCGCACCTCAACCTTGCCATTTATTATTTTCTGTACGCGTTTATTATCGGAATCCACGTTGTAAGCATCCCGGTATTTCTGTTCCAAGTGGTTCGCCGCAAAGTGTCTGCGTCTGTCGTGCTGGCGCTGTTGTTGGTCGGCGCAGATTTGATCAATGCGTTTTTCTACAACATCCAGAATTTTTATGCAGGCATTCAATTCATGCCTGTGTCGATCATCATCACAGCCCTGTTGATGCATTCCCGACGCGCAGTGAAGCCAAGTAACATACCCACGCTAGCAGCCTATTCACTGTTGTTGCTGCTATCTATGGCGTCGATGGTGACACTGTTAGCCCTCGTGACCCCTGGCATCACAGGCAACTCCTCCTTCGCTCAATCGAGCTTGCCCGGGCAGCCACTTTCGATTCCGGTGCTGGGGACTCAGCTTCACTTGGATTCAATCAGCAAGCTGGGGGCGTCATGTGGTATTCCCGCGGAGTCGGCAGAAAATGTCGTAGTGGACCACATGACATATTTTGCCTTTTTGCGCGACAAGAAACCGATCCACGTGCTCTACGTGTCTGAGTTCGGCTACGGTGGCGACTTGAGCAACGGCAGGCTGCTGCCATTTCTCAAAGGACTGAACAGCCCAGGCCTGATCACGCGTTGCGAATGGGTGCCGTCTGAATTCCGGCAGGCGCAGGAGAAGGACGATATGGGCTACTGCTGTGTCAATTTCGGCAAGATCTGACTAGCGTTACCGGCATTAGTGCCCTCGGCACCCCGGAAACGGGAGGCCGAGGGGGCTCGATCATTTCCCAGACCGTCACGCCCTTGCGATGGGCCTTGGCAATTGCACCAGGTTCGGCCAGCTCAGCTTCGCGCCGCTTGAGCCAGGCCTGGGTCGCGGCCTTGCGATCGAAGGTCTGGTTTTCCTGATAAACTGTCACACCCTTTTGCATGATGCGGATCTGTGCGGTGTACGCTGCAGAGCCATCCTTGCGCTTGCGAACGGTGATCGATCCCATGGATTTTGCTACACGAGTGGTTTGCGTTGTTACATAGCAGCAAGGCTCACTCATTATTAAGCAAAAAACCGTAGCAAATGAGAAGTAGCTAAATGCCGATGAAACCCGCAGAAAACCTAGCCTCCCCAACAGATACGGTATCCAGGAGGTTTTCTGTTGCGCCCATGATGGACTGGACCGATAGACACTGCCGCTTCTTCCTGCGCCTATTGTCGAAAAACGCCCTGCTCTACACCGAAATGGTCACCACTGGCGCGCTTCTCAACGGCGACCACGAACGCTTCCTGCGTCACAACGAAGCCGAACACCCGCTCGCCCTGCAACTCGGCGGCAGTGTCCCGCTGGACCTGGCCGCGTGTGCGCGCATGGCTCAGGAGCATGGTTACGACGAGGTGAACCTGAATGTCGGCTGCCCGAGTGATCGGGTGCAGAACAATATGATCGGCGCATGCCTGATGGGGCATCCGCAGCTGGTGGCCGATTGTGTGAAGGCGATGCGGGATGCGGTGTCGATTCCGGTGACAGTCAAGCACCGTATCGGCATTAATGGGCGCGACAGTTACGAAGAACTGTGTGATTTCGTCGGCACGGTGCGGGATGCCGGCTGCACCAGCTTTACCGTGCACGCGCGGATTGCGATTCTGGAGGGGTTGTCGCCGAAGGAGAACCGTGACATCCCGCCCCTGCGTTATGACGTGGCGGCGCGGTTGAAGGCGGACTTTCCTGAGCTGGAGATTATTCTCAACGGCGGGATCAAGACGCTGGAGGCCTGCCACGAACATTTGCAGACGTTCGACGGCGTGATGTTGGGCCGCGAGGCGTATCACAACCCCTATGTGATGGCCGAGGTGGATCAGCAGCTGTTCGGCAGCACGGCGCCGGTGATCAGCCGCGCCGAGGCGCTGGCGCAGTTGCGTCCTTATATAGCGGCGCACATCGCTGCAGGTGGTTCGATGCACCACATCACCCGACATGTGCTCGGGCTGGGCACCGGGTTTCCGGGAGCACGCAAGTTTCGGCAGTTACTGTCGGTGGATATTCACAAGGCCAAAGAACCTTTGGTGTTGCTGGATCAAGCCGCGGAGCTGCTTGAGGGACGTTAACGGTTAGCCGCCTCCCTGCGACCAGGCTGCATGTCCTGCAGCCTGGTGCGAGTGTCAGTGCGCCGCAGCCCCGGTCCAGTCAACCCAACCGAATACCCACGTTGCCAGAATCAGCAAACCGAATCCGATCCGGTACCAGGCGAACACGGCGTAGCTGTGGGCGGCGATAAACTTGAGCAAACCACGCACGGCGATCATGGCGAAAAAGAACGCCGTCACGAAACCCAGCGCAAACACTGGCAGGTCACCGGCCTGGAACAGATCCCGATACTTATAGCCTGAATACACGGCGGCACCGACCATGGTCGGCATCGCCAGAAAAAACGAAAACTCCGTGGCAGCCTTACGCGACAGACCAAACAGTAACCCACCGATAATGGTCGACCCAGAGCGCGAGGTACCCGGAATCATCGCCAGGCATTGCGCGAAACCGACCTTGAGAGCGTCCTGCCAGCGCATATCGTCAACATGCTCGACATACACCACGTGTTCCCGCTGCTCGGCCCACAACATGATGATGCCACCCGCCACTAATGCCACCGCTACAGTGATCGGGTTAAACAGATACTCATGGATCTTATCGGCGAACAACACTCCCAAGACCACTGCCGGAAAAAAACCGATCAATAGATTCAAGGTGAAACGTTGCGCATTGCGTTGGGTCGGTAAGCCCGTGACGATCTCGAGAATCTTGCGACGGAACTCCCAGACAACCGCCAGGATCGCGCCCAATTGAATGATGATGTTAAAGGCCATGGCTCGCTCGCCGCCGAAGCTGAGCAAGTCCGCGACAACAATCTGGTGCCCTGTACTTGATATAGGCAAAAACTCCGTCAGACCTTCAACCATCCCTAAAATCAACACTGTTATGGTTGTCCAAAGATCCATTAATCCTCCCTCAGCGACAAATACCAATGCGTCGACTTTGTTCCAACTCAACGCCAACACGATAGTAAAGCGCATCAGGCCGCTTAATAAAACTCTATGTTATGAAATGTCCATGACCGACCTCACCAATATGAACGTTAGATAACAGTTAATATCGGAGAGTGTCGGGCCAAACAAGAGCGACAACTCGCACTCGAAACAACAAAACCCCGCAGCCTCATGGCACCCGAACAAAAAAAATCAGGCAGCTGAAACTTTAGCGAGATGCACGGTCATATGGGGGCGAAAATGCGGGACATTTGGCCATTAGATGGCACAATGCTATGCCTGGTCAGCCCACGAGATTGTCATCGATGATTAGGCACCTCGAACCACAGGCGGGCAGACGATCACACCAGAATCACCGACGATGTTAAAAAAACGAGACGACCGCTAGAAAAAACAGTGAAATGTTACCAATTGTCAGTCACAAACGAGAATTGCTGCTTTAACATTCAAATGCCCGCACCCATCCGAGTCAAAGCATGATGCTTACAGGGAAATTAACGACTACAGGCCACAGCGACGTGAAGGAGGAGACAGGTATTCTCACCATTGGGCGAACCCATACGCTAGCTGAGGGCTTTAGGGAATTAGTCGCAAGCCACATAGGCAAGGATATTGCCGTTGATGCGATGTGCTATAGCAACTCATTCAAAAGGAACAATAGTACCCATTCATACCGTGCCATTTTTATCGTTATCGACAACCCTCAAGCGTTTGTTGAAAGCCTTGCCTTGGTAGAAAATATTCGCGCCGATAATTTGGCGTCAATAGTGATTGTAGCCATCACCGGCAGAGGCACCTACAACAAGATGAAATATTATCTGGCCGGGGCCGACTACTGTATTAATTGCGACACTATTACAGACGAAAATACGGACGCACTGTCCGAGTTTTTTAACAGCCCAGAATGGCAAAAAAAGCATAATCTGCTTTTGGACCCCACCCGGATGTGCCTGACTGGCGACTATAAAAAACTGGATGTATCGTTTGCGGAAATGAAAATTCTTGAGGCTTTTTCTCAAACAACAAACCAGATATTGAGCCATGATGAAATCGCCAGGATCATGGGGCTGAATATAAATTTTTATGACCCAAGAGCCTTGGAAAAGTCGATCAGTCGCCTTCGCGGCAAAATAAAAGGCATGTATGGCAGCAACGCCATTCAAAGTATCCGTGGGCATGGATATCGTTTAATCAGGGGTCTGATCTCGACAACCTGATTCTTAATGTAAAAGGGAGTTTCTGTTTTATGAACGCAACAGGGAGCGTGCGACTCTACGGTCACGCAGAGCATTACCTGTCTCGACAATTGATCCTCACTCGGGATGATTGTCCGTTTGGTAGCGAGATCAGAATACATTTTGACGACTCCGCTTCCGCCGCCTACGCGCCAGAGGCGCATCAGATGAGTGGGATCTACAGTGAAGTACTGATGCAAACCAGGCTGATTGCATTTTCGCTGAAAGATCACAACACCACCAACGGAAATAAATATTTAAGCCGCAGATTTGTTTGCGTAGGACAGTCAGATCTCGCCAACTCTGCGCTCACCGAAGAGCTGATTCAGTCCGGCGCTGCTCTGCGCGAATTTGGCCAGACACTGGTTATCGTGCTTAATGAACTCCCCCTCTCGGCAGTCAGCTTCGCAGAAAAAAAGAAAATCCTTCACAACGTATATCTGTTGAAAGATCACGGCATAGAAATCGCGCTCGACGACTACAACATCGACGATGAAAGTATCGAAATCTTCACAACCCTGAATCTATTCGACTATATAAAGATTTCCACATCCTCTCTAGACTTGAGCCTCAAGCTCAGTGGCAACCCAGAGTTATTCAATCGCCTCCACGAACGCATGACCACGCTCACTCACAACACAAAAGTCTCCTTTATAGCGGACAGAGTCGAGCATGCTGCCAGCCATATACTCGCACGCGCGCTGCCCTTCGATTACTTCCAGGGGAGTCATTACTCCCCTGCCGACAACCTTTGAACCAAGACCCAGACGTGCAACTCAGGAGAGAGCCATGGATAGCAGCACAAACCTCCCCAGAAAATATTTTGTCGTGGTGACACACAACCCCGCACTACAACTAGAGCTTGAGGCATTGCTGTCCAGCAAGCGATATAACGCTTACGGCACGTCACAGGCAAAGATGTTTTTTGAAGGCGTCGCTCCACCCACTTCCGCCCCCAAGCTTATGGAGTTTATTTCCCCGCATGTGGCCAAAATGGCTCCTCCGGTTATCAAGCATGATACGCAGCGCATACTTTCGAGCTTCAAGTCCGAATGGCAAGCTGCGCAAGCCATAACGAAATTTACTCATTTCACATCAACTGCAAACGACTCCAGGGATGACACCAGGGAATGCGTCTCCCAGCCGGCCAAACCGCACGTTGCGCCGACTGAAACCTGGCGACTGAGCGATGTCAGCGGCGTGTTGATCAAAGATGACGTGGAGATTGCCTTGACTGGCCTGGAAGCCACGCTGCTTAAAAAAATGCTGCACCATGATGATCGCGTGGTCAGCAAGGACGACCTTATCCGCAGCATCGGCAGAGAACCTGAGCATTATCGGGGTCTCGAAATGTGCCTGAGCCGGTTACAGGAAAAGTTTAAAAACGCCAGCAACGGCGAACGCCTTTTTCGTGCCGTAAGGAATCGTGGGTACTGCGTGATACAAAAAATCGTACGCGTAAAAAATCTGGCCTGAACAATTCAAATTGTTCGCCCCGGCAGTGCAATACAACAATAATAAAGCACGCCATTTTACCCCCGTACCCCCCCTCCCCCCCTCTATAAAGCTACGTTAAAAAAGCCTAATCCAGACTATTTATAACGCAGTTCTTGTCCAGACATATCAACCAGATACACCACCCACTCGTTAAAAGTCGTCAGACAGTGCCCGCACTAATAATTTAACCTATGTACCGATGACAGCGCCGCCCGCGTGGCGTTTCGGTCGTCAATGCTTCGCCATCTGATATGAACAATAACTCTTGCTGCACGTATTTTGGCTCTTGTCTGTCGAAACGCGAATGGACGTATTTTGGGGATACCGTATGGTTAACAATCTTCGTATCAATCGAAATACCACCCCCAAAGGACTGACCTTCTGGGGACAGTGGGCACTTGGCCAAGGCTTTGTTGTTGCCCTGTTATTAATATTGGTTTACTACCAGACGGGGACGGTAGAGTTCTATTATCGAGTCTGCGCAACGCTTACTGTGCTTGCATCGGTTCCGGCCTATACATGGTGCGGCGTCTATGCAAAGAAGGACAATTACCTGGAGGGCCTGGTAAGACTCCTGATGGGTTGGTCCATGACACTGGCAGCGCTGGCTATTGTCGCCTTCCTCTGCAAGGCCAACGAACTGTTTTCTCGCCAAATCATTCTGACATGGGCTTTCTGCAGCTACATCGGGCAGGCGCTGCTGTACGTCCCACTGCATGGTTTTTCGAAGTACTACCAACGGGCGCTTCAAATTGAGCGCAGAACACTGATTGTTGGTACTGGCGAGCTGGCACTGGGATTGGCTAACAAGCTTCGCGCCCTCGAGCACTTCCCATTGGTCGGCCTGGTAAGCTCCGACACCACTCCTTTACTGGAGACAGGTGCGCCACCTGTCGTAGGCCCGCAAGAAGAACTGCTCGAACTGATCAAGACCCATGACATCCGCCGCCTGTACATCACGCTGCCCCTGAGCGAAGCGGTACAAATCGAAGAAATGTATGTCGACTTGCTGGATGCCAACGTAGATGTTGTCTGGGTCCCGGACTTGAACAGCCTGACGCTGCTCAATCACTCGGTCAGTGATGTGGATGGCATGCCGGCAATCCATTTGATTGAATGCCCGCTGTCCAGCCAACCCACTGCCGCGTTGAGCAAAAGCCTGCTTGATAAAAGCGTGGCACTGATGGCCATTGTCGCTCTGAGCCCGTTACTGTTGATCATTGGCCTGGCCGTCAAATTCACCTCCCATGGTCCGGTATTTTTCAAACAGGACCGTCACGGATGGAACGGCAAGGTCATCAAGGTCTGGAAGTTTCGCTCGATGCGCGTGCATGACGATCACGAGGTCAAGCAAGCCAGTCGTAACGACTCGCGGATCACCCCGATCGGGCGCTTTATCCGTCGCACTTCCATCGATGAGCTACCGCAATTGTTCAACGTCTTGCAGGGCCATATGGCGCTGGTCGGGCCACGCCCTCATGCCGTTGCGCACAATAACTACTACTCCGGCAAGATTCTCGCCTACATGGCGCGCCACCGAATCAAACCGGGGATCACCGGGCTGGCTCAAATCAACGGTTGCCGCGGCGAGACCGACACCATCGACAAGATGCAGAAACGCGTCGAGATCGATCTCAAGTACATCAATAACTGGTCGTTGTGGCTGGACGTGAAAATCCTGGTGAAGACGCCGTTCACCTTGCTGTCAAAAGACATTTATTGATGGTGCGTCTGCAGGCTAACCAGGGAAAGCAAGCCATTTTCCCAGTGCGTTAGCCTCGTCACCCGTGGCTGGATCTTCACCAGCCACGCCTGCAACCGCACCAACACCGGCAAGTTGTTCTGCTGCCGACTTTCGTGGCGATGTTCATCGCCGACTTCTCTTAAATCTCCGCTCGATACCGTACAGCTTGTTGACCCGATATCAGGGCGATATCGGCACGCCCGGACTTACCTTCAGGCTGAACCTTTTGTACCTCAACAAACATACGTCAGGCAGGCGCAACGACAGCAGTCGATCGCTAAAAAGTGGATGCCGGGCAATCCCATGACGACAAAAACCGTATTCGCGAGCCGGAACAACAGCTACGCCGCAAAGATGCAGCCTTGGCTAAGAGCGCTGCTTTCCTGGCGCTGCGAAAGAAGCTTAATGCCTAGGGGGGAAGCGAAGATGAGGGCAACGGACCTTGTTGCCGGAACGGTATCCGCTCATTGATTGGCTGGCCGAGCGCATTGTGACGGGAGCCCACAAACATCCTGACGGATGCACGGGCTACAACCGCCAGATCCATACCCTGAGAGCGGCACGACATCGACCTTGAAAGACGCCGCAAGGAAGATTCCGATGATTACAAACGAGCAATGCACCGTATCAATGCTTACTGATATCAACCAAGGGGACGCTGATTCTTTGCTCACGCTGCAGCAGTGTCATCAGGAGCAACACTCGCTGCTCTCCCTCCATCGCCAGGAAGATCGCTTCCACATCGACAAAAGGCCCCTCATTGATACGCACCCTCTCCCCACAGGCAAACCGAGCCTCCACAGGGGCTGCGCTATCGTGCTCATAAAGTTGGGCGATCAAGTCATCACCTACGGGCAGCGGCTTGCCTCCAAAACTGACAATTCGCAATACACCGCGGGTAGAACGCAAAGGCGCCCAACTCTCACCTGAGCCGAGCTGGATAAACAGATAACCCGGAAACAGCGATTCGCGAACAGCCCTCTTGCGCCCCTGTAAAACACGCTCGCGCCGGTGCGTAGGGCGAAAACAGGTATACCCCTGGTTAACCAGATTGATCTCTGCACGCTCGTCCTGGCTCGCCTTGCATTGAACCAAATACCAGGCACTGGCAGTGAGACTCTCAGGCAAGGTCGTTTGAACTGCCGAAGCACTATGGATGGACACAATCAACCCCTTCTACGCCTATGTGGCCAAGTAGCTCCGTGGTTTTCTCCTCGACCTTGCGACGGATTTCTCCCAAGGATGGAAACGCACCCGAGAAACGGAATTGGCCGACCATGGAAACTGCGCCCTTTAAAAACATGCGAAACTTATTGTCAATAAACGAATGCTGGAGAACGCTTTACCCAAAGCAATCCCCGACACTAATCGTCAAACCGCGCCTCACGCTATTTAACACAGCCCAATACTGCACAACACAAAAAAGTCGAGAATGTTAGAATTTGTCCGATAACACCCGGCAATGTTATTTTAAGAGTTGGCAATGTTATTTAATATCTGACTTTATATATTGATATTTTTTTTCCGCGCGCACTCAATAATCACGTGGCATTTAATGGTTGAGTTTGTCGTGGGTTGCCAGTTATGATTTTTAGCATAGCAACTGTCAAGCACGCTCCCAGTCCAGATTCCAGCAGACCAGAGTCTTCGCAGTGAAAAGTTTCATCCAGTACGGTAACTCCTCACGGAAAGAGGCACACACCCAATAGCTGCAAGCCGTCATAAAAGTGCCATTGAAGAAAAACAGAATTTCAGTCTTTCCAATTGCACCATCACCGCAAGTGTGGAATTTCCAGGGAGGTTGCCTTGTTTAACAAGATTCTAATCGTTTGCATTGGCAACATTTGCCGAAGTCCTACTGCAGAACATTTGTTGCGAGAAGCACTGGTCCGGTCCGACATCGAAGTCAGCTCCGCGGGTCTTGGCGCGCTACAAGACCACCCTATCGAGCCCACCGCCCGGATCGTACTGGAAGAGCATGGCCATCTGCCAACAGAGCACAAAGCCAATCAACTGACCCCTGCCGCCATCAGCGAATCGGATCTGATCCTGGTGATGGAGCAGTCGCACATAGACCGTGTTCTCAAGATCGCGCCTGAGGCGCGAGGAAAGGTCTTCTTGCTGGGCAAGTGGCAGAACAACCGCGAAATCAGCGACCCCTACCGTCAAGGCAAACCGTCTTTTGTGCATGCATACGCGTTGATTGAAGAAGCAGTAACCGCCTGGGCAAGGCGTCTCGCACGCTAAACCATTCCTCGAATACTTGTTAAAAAAGAACTCACTTATGCAGCAAACTCCAGCATTAACCTCACATGACGATGATGATGAAATCGACTTGATGGGCCTACTCGGAACACTGGTCGATCATAAATGGTTGATTGCCGGGATCACTGCTGCCTCCATGGCCGTTGGAACGGCCTATGCGGTGTTGGCCAATCCTGTTTACCAGGCAACTGCCTTGATACAGGTGGAGGCTAAAAAAAATGACATGCTCGGTTTCTCCGATATCAACAGCATGTTGGGTAAAGAGTCACCTTCAGCCACAGAAATTGAATTAATCAAGTCGCGCGCCATCATCGGCAAGGTTGTCGACAATCTATCGCTCGATATCACTGTCGAGCCGAACCATTTTCCGGTGATCGGCGACTTTATTGCTCGCCGGTTCAAGCCAGACACTGTTAATGCGGTCGCGACGCCATGGTTCGGCATGAACAGTTTTGCCTGGGGTGGTGAAACCCTGAAAATATTTCAGCTCGAACTCCCACAGGAACTTCTGGGTGAGGAACTAACTTTCGTCAGCGGTGAAAGTGGCCACTTCACTTTGCTGGATGAAGATGACAATGTCCTGGTCGAAGGCCAAGTAGGCCAAGCCTATGACAAAGACGGCATTAAACTGCAGGTCGAAGTGTTGCAGGCAAATCCTGGTACAACGTTCAGCATTGTGCGTGACCCACGCCTGACCAGTATTTTGAAGTACCAAAAAGTACTTGATGTATCAGAGCGCGGTAAAGAATCCGGCATGATCGGAATGGCTCTTGAAAGCGAGGAGCCGGCCAAAGCCATTCAAATCCTCAATGAAATCGCCAAGCTCTATGTAAGGCAAAATGTTGAGCGGACATCGGCCGAAGCCGCTCAAAGCCTGGAGTTTCTAAACGATCAACTGCCTCAGGTCCGCAAAGACCTGGAAAAAGCCGAAAACGCCCTGAACAAGTATCAAATTCGTAGTAAATCCATCGATATCAGCCTGGAAGCCAAAGCCATTCTCGATCAGATCGTGGCGCTTGATACCAGCATCTCCGAATTGAAATTGCAGCAAGCGGAAATGGATCGCAAGTTTACCCGTCAGCATCCCGCCTATCGGGCCTTGCTCAGCCAATTAGGCGAGCTGACAAGCAAGCAGGATGGCTTGGCCAAAAAAGTCGAGGGCCTGCCTTCAACACAGCAAGAACTGCTTAGCCTCACCCGCGATGTAAAAGTCAGCACCGAAATTTATACCCAGCTCCTGAATAAATCCCAGGAACTGGATGTAATGCGCGCCGGCACCGTGGGCAACGTGCTCTTGATCGATACCGCCGATGTGGATCTGCGCAAGCCCGTCAAACCCAAAAAGCCCCTGATCGTACTTATTGCCACCCTGTTCGGGGCTTTTCTGGCTACTGCATTGGTGCTTTTTCGCAAAGCACTTAACCGCGGCGTGGAAAATCCGGATCAAATTGAACAGCTGGGATTGCCGGTGTACGCATCCATTCCTTTCAGCGCACTGCAAAAAGGTGAAGAAAACAAAACCCTCCGAAGTGGTCGAGGCCGCGCTAACAACGCCGCCCCCATACTGGCCAGCACTCACCCCACCGACCTGGCCATAGAAGGATTGCGCAGCCTGCGCACCAGCCTGCACTTCGCCATGCTCGAAGCCAGCAATAATCGCCTGATGATCTCCGGCCCGAGCCCCAAGGTTGGTAAAACGTTCGTTTCTGCCAACCTCGCTGCCGTCATCGCTCAGACCGGCCAACGTGTATTGCTGATCGACGTGGATATGCGCAAAGGGTATTTGCATAAAGTATTCGGGACTCCCGCTGAAAACGGGCTGTCGGATTTACTCGTCAAGCGCTGCGACCTGGCAACCGCGATCAATAAAACCGAATTCGAGCACCTTGACATTATTGGCCGCGGGCAAATACCGCCCAACCCTTCAGAACTGCTAATGCATGCGAACTTCAGTGCCTTCCTGGACGAAGTCAGCGCCCAGTACGACCTGGTGATTCTGGATACCCCACCGTTGCTCGCAGTGACGGATGCGGCGATTGTCGGTCGCCAGTCGGGCACTAGCTTGATTGTGACGCGTTTTGCACTTAACCCGGTTCGTGAAATTGAATTGACCATGCGCCGCTTTGCACAAAATGGCATTGATTTGAAAGGCGCCATTTTCAATGGCGTTGAAAAACGCGCCTCGGCCAAATATGGTTATGCCGATTATGGTTATTACAACTACGAATATAAATCAGAGAACGTTTAGTTAACTAACTGCTGTCGATACCCCGCTACCGTCGAGCAGAAGTGCATGGCGGTAGCCATATCAACTCCACCTTGCTACCTGCTGCTGAAAAAAGATGCAGACACATTAATAAATAATGGCGCTCTCAGGGACTGGCAATTAATCCTGGGGCGGTAGCGTGGAAAAAATCAAATTCGTGGTACCCCACGTCGATGGTTATCCGTTAATTCGGTGTATTTCTCTGGATCAACAAAGGTTGGGTCAACGTTGTTTTATACAGCATCGATCTGAAACGGCATTTGTTAGTCAGTCCAAACATCCCTCCACCTTCAGCTACGAACATAGCAATGGATCGCCCTATGAAGACCCTATGCATTTTTGGTACCCGTCCTGAGGCCATTAAAATGGCTCCACTTGCGCTGGCACTGGCGGCAGATGAACGCTTTGAGGCGAAAGTCTGCGTCACCGGCCAGCACCGTGAAATGCTCGATCAAGTGTTGGGGTTGTTTGCCATTGAGCCGGACTTCGACCTGAACATCATGAAACCCGGCCAGGACCTGACCGATGTCACCAGCGCGATCCTGCAAGGGCTGAAGAAAGTCCTGGCAGAATTCAAACCCGATATTGTGCTGGTTCACGGAGATACCGCCACCACCTTCGCTGCCAGCCTCGCGGCCTACTACCAGCAGATTCCGGTTGCGCACGTCGAAGCCGGCTTGCGCACGGGCAACCTCTACTCGCCGTGGCCGGAAGAAGGCAATCGTAAGCTCACGGGGGCGTTGGCCAACCTGCATTTCGCGCCAACCGAAACGTCACAAGCCAATCTGCTGCGCGAGGGCGTCGATCCAGCCACGATCGTCGTCACGGGCAACACAGTGATCGATGCCCTGCTGGATGTCGTCAAGCGTCTCGATCAGGACCAGGCACTGCTTGCCCAAGCCTCGGCACCGGCGGCCTTCCTGGACCCCGCTCGAAAACTGATCCTCGTTACAGGCCATCGCCGGGAAAGTTTCGGCGACGGCTTCGAACGCATCTGTCAGGCGTTGATGGAAGTTGCCCAGCAACATCCAGAGGTTGATATCGTCTATCCCGTGCACCTCAATCCCAATGTGCGCGAGCCGGTCAATCGACTCCTGACCGGCATTCACAACATCTACCTGATCGACCCCCTGGACTACCTGCCTTTCGTCCACATGATGAGCCGTGCGCACATCATCTTGACCGACTCCGGAGGCATCCAGGAGGAAGCGCCGTCACTGGGCAAACCCGTGCTGGTGATGCGCGATACCACAGAACGGCCAGAGGCTGTTGCCGCAGGCACGGTGAAACTGGTCGGCACCGAAACCGCCGATATCGCCCGCGAGTTGAACCGCTTGCTGACCGATACGGTCGCCTATCGCACCATGAGTTACGCCCATAACCCTTACGGCGACGGTAACGCCTGCCAGCGCATCATCGAGGCGCTGCTCGCTCGTTAACCCCCTCCCTTACTTAACAGCCGTGGCTTTGCCCGGCTGTTAGCTCGCATGAACAACGTATCTACACATCACCATTCAAGGACGCACCATGCCTTTCAACACCATCTCCGTCGTTGGTCTCGGGTATATCGGCTTGCCCACTGCGGCCGTCTTCGCTTCGCGCAAAAAACAAGTGATCGGTGTCGACGTTAATCAAAATGCGGTCGATATTATCAACCGCGGTCAGATTCATATCGTTGAACCAGACCTGGACATGGTTGTGCATGCCGCCGTGACTGAAGGCTACCTGCGCGCCTCCACCCGGCCCGAACCCGCCGATGCTTTTCTGATTGCGGTGCCAACTCCGTTCAAGGACGACCATGAACCGGACCTGAGCTACATCGAATCGGCCAGTAAAAGCATTGCACCGGTGTTGAAGAAAGGCGACCTGGTCATTCTAGAATCGACCTCCCCGGTCGGCGCCACCGAACAGATGGCCGCTTGGCTCGCCGAAGCCCGTCCAGACCTGAGTTTTCCGCAAACCCACGGTGAAAGCTCCGACATCCGCATTGCCCACTGCCCGGAACGTGTACTGCCCGGCCATGTACTGCACGAGCTGGTACAGAACGACCGAGTTATCGGTGGCATGACACCGAAATGCTCCGCATTGGCCATCAGCCTTTACAAGATCTTCGTCCAGGGCGAATGCATCGTCACCAACGCCCGCACTGCGGAAATGTGCAAACTCACCGAGAACAGCTCTCGCGATGTGAGCATCGCATTCGCCAACGAACTCTCGATGATTTGCGACAAGCTGGATATCAATGTTTGGGAACTGATCCGCCTGGCCAACCGCCACCCAAGGGTCAATATCCTGCAACCTGGCCCCGGGGTTGGCGGACACTGCATCGCAGTTGATCCGTGGTTTATCGTCAGTAAAACGCCGGAGCAGGCGCGCCTGATTCGTACGGCCCGCGAAGTGAATGACAGCAAGCCTCAATGGGTGATTGACAAGGTCAAACTGGCTGTAGCCGAGTTTCTGCAAGCCAACCCGGATAAGACGGCGCGAGAGGTGTCGATTGCGTGCTTCGGCTTAGCGTTCAAACCAGATATTGATGACTTGCGGGAAAGTCCAGCCCTGTTTATTGCCACTGAGATCGCAGCAACGCATTCAGGGCAATTGGTCGTAGTGGAACCGAATATTCAGACATTACCGGATACATTAAACAAAAAACTATCACTAAAAACTATTGAGGAAGCATTGACAGAGTCAGACATAGTTGTAGTTTTAGTTGACCACAAGGAGTTCAAAGAAGCTAAATTGCAAATTTTCGCGGGTAACCATATAGTTGATGCACGCGGACTAATGAGCAACTAACAAAGCAAACAATCAGCTACAAATCTGTCCATTTCACATACAACCCCATCTAAAGCGGTGGCCACAATTTAAACTTGGCCATCGCTTAGACTCGACAACATGTCTAATAATTTAAATTCCAAGACTCAACAAGCCGAATCAAGATGAGAAACAAACAATGCAGCACATAATTAGACTTTCCATAGATCAAGGACTGTCATCACTATCACTATTTATTTTCTCCATTACGCTAGCCCGCAAATTTGGCGCTGCAGACTTTTCAATATACGCAATTGCACTAAGCACGAGCCTGATGGTAACTGCAGTATTCAATTCCGCATACATCGAGCCCACAGTACTCAAAGGAAAAGCAGGACTTTCTCGAGGAGCAATAGTTACAAAGCTCTCGATATTAAGTTTAATAGCCTCAACACTTTGCCTGTTTTTTATAGAGCAGTCCCAATTCATCCCAATATTAGCATTCACTCTAGGAAACTCGGCACTATTCACAGTTAGAAGAATTAACGCACTAAGTGGAGAGCATAAAAAATCAACATTAGTCTCTACATCCAGCTTCGCAGTTACCATGATACTGCTATGGCCACTTAACCACACAGAAATATCGCTAGACGCATGGCTTATTATCTATGGAGTGATAGGCGTTATATATCTGTTTTTTTTACCCGCAATCAAACACGAAAGCGAAGAGAAAGTCGCCGCTGATTTAAGCAGCCTAACCACAGCAATCATGCTCTGGATATGCAGTAATTATTTTTTTTATTATTTACCGGCTGTTGGACGAGCGGATGAAAGCGGCCAACTAAGAGTCATCTATACTTTATTCATGCCCATCCTCCAAGCAGGTACAATAGCAGGATCTGTTCTTATATCGAAGAAAACAACCCACAGGGCCGCTCTCCCTATAATTTTATTGATTACCGCAGCCTATGGATTAACACTAATAGCTATAGGCTCTAAAACAATCCATAGCATTACCAACATCCCTATAACCACGCAGGAACTCGCATACGCCACACTTTTAGCAGTTGCAAACAATAGCGCCGGGTTATCATCAATATCATTGCGAATACAGAAACATATCACTCCGATCCTTATCTCCAGCATCATCTCAGCTTTAACACTTATTACAATTAGTTTCCTAGCAAAAAATCTAAATGAAGTTATCACATGCATCACACTAAGTTTTGTTTTAAGCATTATTCTATCGCGAGCCATTAGGCGCATGCAAAAGTGAAAACATCAAAAATCATTATACCTGCAATCCTACTATTCTCGCTCGACAGCTTGATAAAAATCAACCTTGAAGATTTCAGAATTCATATATCACACCTGCTATTAATAATAGCAATGGCGCTAAGCGCGTTATCTGCTAAAAAATGGCTTAGGCATTACACATACCACAACAAAACAATTATCCTTCTACTTATTTACCTTTCGCTTCACGCCTTTATCGCCACAGACTTAAAAACATATATAGTCGTACTTTCATATTTTGTTTTAGCCATAATGACACACGCCGCAATCTTCACGCACGCCAACCAAATCAACTTCAACTTATTTTTCAAAAGAACCCTAATCCTATTAGTAGCAACTGGCTTCGCCCAGTATTTATTATACGCAGTATTTAACTATCAAATTTCACTAGGCGGGCTTTCGGACACCTATTACAACGATGGCGGCAGCATTGCCAATCGTATGCGAGGTTTATTCCTTGAACCTAACTGGTATGGTTTGTATCTAGCTTCAGCTTTTATAGGATACATAATGACCATAAATAAAAAGTATCCTCCCATCCTCTTGATGACCCTTTCTTTTACATGCCTATACCTAAGTGAAAATAGGCTAACGCTATACTTTGCCTTGCTTTCGACTTCTATATTTTTTTACGAAAAATACGTCCACAAAATCCAAAAATATTTACTGATCATCGTATGTCTAATCCCAATGATATTTCTTTTAGTCTTAACCTTTAGTGACGCTTTATCGGGCGCGGCGGGGGATGATCGATCAGCATCCGCAAGAAGCGTTACAGCTCTTAAGACCGCAACCTATATCGAAGAAAATTTTTCACTACCTTCATTATTGTTTGGCAATGGCCTTTCTACTTGGGGGGAAATGGCTTACCAAGAAAATCTATCATCTCGGGCAAATTCGGAAAGAAGTAAATCGTCACGGGATACAAGCGAATCTTATGTAGTAGTGTTTGAACTAGGCTTAATTGGCGCCCTTTTGTTCTTTTTCGACTTTTACGCAACATGCAATTTTAAAACTAAAAGAACGGAAAAAACGCAGATGATAGTATTGTCCTCACTAGTATTTTGCGCGGCTTTTTATTACCCCACATTTTACTTCATGATGTATCTAGCACCATACTTTGCCGCCAGAACTTACTGCTCGTTAAGAAGTACTCCGCCAGGACAAATTGGTTCTTATCAAACCCAATCTTAAATACACTGCGCACAACACAGAACCAGATGCTCTATTAGGTGCGCGCCCTGCTGTTTACCTGTTAAGTTCTTGTACCGCCCTGCGCAAAAACCTTAGATTTTAACAATCCACTTATTAAGAAATTGCCATGCAGCGCATTAACTTTTTTAGTTCAGACCAGCATTAACTATAGAGCAAATTTTTACAGCTATATATATATATATATGCCGCACCCCATAGGCATAGCGACTGGAGATGGAGTTCGTTCAACCCATAGCATAAAAGCCTCGCAAGCTACTACTTTTTTTGGGAGGGAAGGTAATTTAGGCCAGTCTTTATGCATAATAGGCGAACTGATAAACAGCCACAGTTGTTTCGTATGGCTTATCGATATTAACTCTGTCGCTCTCCGACTCCTGACTTTCGAGAAAGTGCTTTTTAGTAGCAACCATTATTACCACGAGACAAATATAGATAAATCTCTCACATGGAACAAATTAACACAATTCACTAAACTCACAGCATCAAGAGACAACTCTATAAATGAAGCGAATATTACACCTCATAAATGATGCAACCCCGTTACGAGGCGGCGCGCAACGAATTTTAGCAATTCTAAGAAAAGATGATGCCGTACAAGGAAAAGAAACGTTCAGCTTTAGCAAATATAGACAAGACAATCTTTGTGACAAACACAACATTATTGGCGGAGGGTGTTGGGCTCTCAAAGCTCTATGGATTTCAATTCAATTGAAACCCGAATGGATCATCATCCATTCTAGATTTTATTTACCGCTGGTACCATTCCTTCGTTTTCTTGGAATAAAGACCTGCTTCTACGCCCATGCAGATTACAAATCAAAAAAAATAATATTTCGAATTTTTAAAACTGATAACTATGTCGCAGTCTCCGAAACCGTCCGCGACGGGTTTGTTAAAATGGGAATTCTTTCTCGCAAGATAAAGTTAATTAAAAACCCTATAACAGCCGACACTGCCACATATCCAGAGTATCCGGCAAACACCATAGACCTAAGCTACGTAGGGGGGCTTCATCCCTGGAAGGGCATTCTGGAGTTAATAGATTATATTGCGCTATCCGACGCCAAAATTCGATTAACCATTATAGGTGACGGCCCGTTAAAAGAGCAGATTCTAGATAAAACCAAACACCTGCCTGACAATATAAACTTAACTCTTCTAGGTGAAGTTGAAAGCCCTTTCACAAAAATTGCGCACTGCCATATAAATATCATGCCTTCTATTGAAGAAGGTTTCGGCTTAGTAGCAATTGAATCGATGTACCACGGTAGGATTCTAATCCACTCTGACGTTCCCGCATTGATAGAACTATGCTCCCTCGACGACTTATCAATTTCTTTCAGTCACGCCAACCCTGCATCGTTTTTAACGGCGCTCACCCATGCTATCGACTTATCGAAACAAGAAACACGAATGAAAACCCTCATCGACCGAAGTAGCTTGATAGCTAATCAGTATGGCATGAAACTATTTTTAGAAAACTATCGCGCAGCTTTGAAATAATCCGCGCAACTACCACTTCATCAGCCATCAATTAATCTGTTTATTAATCGAATGGATAGCTAACCGCAAAGTTAGAGCACATAACAATACTCACAGCTATAAATTTTCGTGCAACGCATAGAATGCTGCCACATCGCTCACGTGAATTATCCCAATACTATAGGAATACTGAATTTCATCATGAAGAGAATTGAGGTACTGGGCTGCCCCATGGATGTCGCCTCCATGAACAACACCGTCGTGACAATTCGCAACGCGATTACTGCCGGCCACTTCACCCAGCACGTGGTAGTGAATGTCGCCAAGCTTGTAAACATGCGCGACGACCCTCAGTTGAGCGAATCCGTTCGTTCTTGTGACATCATTAATATCGACGGTATGGGTGTGGTGTTGGGGGCCCGCTTTCTCGGCCACTCAGTGCCCGAACGCGTCGCGGGTGTCGACCTGTTTCATGAATTGCTGGAGATGAGCGCGGCCAACCACTTTTCGGTGTTCTTGTTAGGCGCCAAGGACGACGTCGTTTCCACCGCCGCCAGCAAGGTGAAGGCGCTTTACCCTGGGCTCAAAGTCGCCGGATATCACCATGGCTATTTCTGGGACGACGAAGCCGCACTGGTCGAGAAGGTTCGGGCTTCAGGTGCACAGCTGCTGTTCGTCGCCATCACCTCGCCAATGAAAGAAAACTTTATCAACCGCTGGCGCGATCAGTTGGGTGTCACCTTTGTCATGGGGGTGGGCGGAACGTTCGATGTGGTCGCAGGGAAGGTAAAACGCGCGCCGCAATGGATGCAGAAGTACGGGCTGGAATGGCTGTACCGTGTTATCCAGGAACCCGGCAGGATGTGGAAACGTTACTTGACTACCAACAGCAAATTCGCCTGGTTACTCATCAAGGAAAAGCTCAAGCGGTCTTGAATATCATCGCCGTGCTCGTGCCGCGGCGAAGCAATGTTAGAAACAGCGATCGCGTTAGAAAACGTCAGACCTGCCAGGCGTCCTACACAGGTATTCTTGAGTAATAATCGCAAGATAAGTCTCACTGAGAAACACCTCCAGAGGTCCACTCTCATCGAGTTCGAATCAATAACTATACTTAACGCTACTGGACGCTCAGAGTTTTTGGCTTTGCACGCTCGCTTCTTAGCTTCACCGCCAATACCGACGATGCATCAAAAAGGAATCTACCATGACCAAACTACTTGCTTCCGTTCTAATGCTTTCTTTGAGTGCCTCCGTTTTGGCCGCTGAGCCTCCCGCAGCGTCTTCTGCTCCAGGCACACCTGCAAAACCCGCAGCAAACGCTCCTTTGAGTCTGAACACCCCTCTCGTGGGCAGCCTGACCACAGGGACTGCTCTCGGCATCGGCGCCGCGGTTATCGCCGGTGCTGCTGCTGTGTCATCCAGTGGTGGCGGAAGCAACAATGACGGCGGCACTACTGGCACTACCGGCACCACAGGCACCACCGGTACACGCTAAGCGCACCGCGAGGTCGATAGCCTTCTACCACCCGGAGCAATCCGGGTGGTTCCGTTTTGATGTGTTCCCTCCACAAGTGTCCTCAATCATGATTCGTAGTTTGTCGCTCGCTGTGCTTGCAGGTATTGCCCTGCAAGGCTGTATGTTCTCACCCGGTCAACACCTGGATACCAGCCAGGTCGGCCGTGAAGGCTCACCGGAAAGCAGTCGGATCGAGTTGATTCCGATAACGCCCAAACTGATTGCCCAGAACGCGGCGACAAAAGTGCAAGCCTCGGTGCCCGCCGAGTTGTTGGCGTACAAGCCGAGTGCTTACCGGATTGGCGCCAATGATGTGTTGTACATCACTGTGTGGGACCATCCTGAGTTGACTGCGCCATCGGGTGCGCAACAGCAAATTGATGCGAACGGTCGCCTGGTACGCCCGGACGGCACCATGTTTTACCCCTATATCGGCAATATTCATGCCGAAGGCAAAACCATCGAGGAGCTTCGCGGTTTTATTGCTGAGCGCCTGACTCAATTCGTCGACAGCCCCCAGGTTGACTTGAGTGTTTTGCGCTTTGCCAGTCAAAAAGTCGTTATTTCCGGTGCTATTTTGAAAGCCGGTCAACAGCCCATTACCACTTCGCCGCTCAGTGTCGTCGAAGCCATGGGTACTGCTACTGTCGATCCATTGAATGCCGACCTTGCCGGCCTGACACTGACCCGGGACGGGCGTGAGTATCCGCTCGACCTGGACTCGCTTAACAGCAAAGGCTCGATGTTGCATAATGTCTATTTGAAAGACGGCGATCAGTTGTACCTGCCCTACAACGACCGGAAAAAGATCTACGTCATGGGTGAGGTCAACCAGCCTCGGGCGCTCACGTTCAAAATCAATCGGATGAATCTGGCGGATGCAGTCGGAACGGTCGGTGGACTGAACCAGACCACATCCAACGGCAATGCACTGTATGTCATTCGAGGCGCCGAGAACCTTGAAACCGAGCCGGCAAAAGTCTTTCAGCTGGAAGCCGAATCGCCGACCGCGTTTGCTCTCGCCAGCCGCTTCGATCTGCAACCCCAGGACATTGTCTACGTCGGCCCTGCAGGCGTGACCCGCTGGAACCGCTTGATCAGTCAGTTGCTGCCTTCGGCCGCTATCCTGGGTACCGGAGCATCGGCCACAAACAATCTCAGTGAAGCCAGCAGTCGATAAGGTTTGAGCCGCTTTGAAAACTTTGCGTAATAGCTCATGCCTGGCGGTGGGATTACTGCTGTGTGGCTGCAATCCCTTGATGCAGGCGTCCCTGGATACCTTTAAGGCCTCCACACTGGGCGTCCAGCCGCTGGAGTTGACTGCGGCGCAAGTGGACGCCGTGCCCTATGCGCAGATCAAGGTCACCACGGACGCCAGCGAAGGTGTATTGGCGAAGCTACGCCAGCAGGGCGACCTGGAGTTCTGGGTCGCCTCCGGCAAACAGGTGTTGTTGATGCGCGACGGTCTGGTCGTGCGCAGCGTCGGCCTGGGCATCAATCTCGATGGCACGCGCTTCGACGGGGAGTCGCCGTTCAAGCTTGGCTTGCAGCGATTGCCCGACGGCTACAGCAGTACCCGCTGGATAGATGTCTATCAGGGGCCGCAGGTCGGACTGGCGGTCAACAGTCGTTTCAGCCGACAAGACATCGAAACCGTCACCATCCTGGACAAGGACTATGCGCTGCTGCGCATAGACGAACGCATCGACATACCCGAGCTGGGATTCAAGGCCACCAACCGTTTTTGGGTCAGGCCTGACGATGGCTTGATCCTGCAGAGCGAACAACATCTTACGCCGGAACTTTTCTTGAAGATTGTGCAATTGCGCCCTGACCGGGAGACGGCTCGGTGAGATATTCGAAAACGCTGTCGGCTTGCCTGTTGCTGGCCAGTTCTGCGATGACTCAGGCCGCTGTCACGGTCACGGGTGATGTAAAAAACGCTGGATCCTTTGCGTTCGTGCCAGGCACCCGCTTGCTCGATGCCGTCAGCCAGGGACGCCCGAACGCCGAAAGTTACTGGCTGGCCGCCGCCTGGTTGCACCAGCCACTGGTGGAGCAGCAAGTCCGCCTTAAAGCCGGTGTGCTGTTCGATCTGAAATTGCTGCAACGTGGGGCCTTGCTTGAAGAAAAAAGCAGCCTTGCGGCCCTGGCGGCGCGCCTGTTTGAAGAGGTCAGCCGACTGCCCGTTACCGGCCGCAGAGTCGCGGTGCTCGACCCCGTGGCGCTGGAGGTTGCGTTCGCCCGCAACTACTCGCTCAGTGACGGCGACCAGCTGATTTACCCTCTACGCCCGACTACGGTCACTGTCCTGGGCGCAGTTGAACAGCCCTGCACGCTGCCTTATCGCGCCCTGCAGCCAGTCCAGGAATATCTCAAAAGCTGTCTGCCAGTGACCGACGCCGATGCCGATTACCTGTGGCTGATTCAGCCCGATGGTCAGGTCAGGCGAGTCGGTAACGCCGCCTGGAACCGCGAAGACGGGGTGTTTGCCGCCGCAGGCAGCACAATCCTGGTACCCGTGCGAAACGATGATCCGGACCTGCCCACCCCCGACTTGAACGAGCAGCTTGCCCAGTTTCTCGCCACCCAACCGCTGCCCGAGGTGGCCCCTTGAAGTTACGTTTTGCCGCCGTAGTGTTGTTGCCCTACAGCCTGGCTCATGGAGAGCCGCGTTTTACCCAGAATGATTTCGGTGGCGTGGGTTTGTTGCAAACCCCCACCGCACGGATGGCACCTGCCGGCGAATTCAGCCTGAACGCCAACCGGACCGACCCCTATTCGCGCTATAGCATTTCAATACAGCCCCTTGATTGGCTGGAAGGCAGTTTCCGTTATACCGCTATCAGCGACCGTAAATACGGGGCCGAATCGTTCAGTGGCGACCAGAGTTATAAAGACAAGGCGGTCGATGTCAAAGCCCGCCTCTGGCAAGAAAGCCACTGGTTGCCCGAGGTCGCACTCGGCTTTCGGGACGTCGGGGGCACCGGCCTGTTCTCCAGCGAATACTTCGTGGCGAACAAACGTTACTACGATCTGGATTTCAGCCTGGGCGTTGCTTGGGGCTACATCGGTAACCGCGGGGATATCGATAACCCGCTGGGGTACCTCAATGAGCGCTTTGATACTCGCCCGGTAAACACGGGCGCGGACGCGGGCAACGTCAATACCAACTCGTATTTTCGCGGCTCGCCCGCGTTGTTTGGCGGCGTGGCCTATCAAACGCCCTGGGCGCCCTTGAGCCTGAAACTCGAGTTCGACGGTAACGACTACAAGCACGAGCCGCTGGACAATAGCCTGAAGCAGGACTCGCCCATTAACATCGGGGCGGTGTTCAAGCTAACTGATTCAGTCGATTTGACCGCCGGTTGGGAGCGCGGCAACACCGCGTTGTTCGGTATTACTTTTCACACCAATTTCGCCAGCCGCAAGGCGCCGGCCAAACGCTACGACCCCGCTGTCGAAGCGCTGCCGGCACGCGAGCCAACCACGCCGCTCGATCAGGTCGACTGGGCTGGGGTTTCCAAACGACTGGAAAACAACGCAGGTTATAAGGTCGAGCGTATTGCTCAACGCGATTCCGAGCTGATTGTGTATGGCGAGCAGTCGCGCTATTTCTACTCAGCCAAAGGCGTGGGCCGGGCCAGCCGGATTCTGGACAACAGCGCGAATGACGAAATCGACTGGTTCACGATGGTGAACAAGCGTTACGACATGCCCGTGGAAGAAACCAGTGTGCCGCGCGAAACCTTCCGGGCCGTGGTGAACAACCAACAAGACCTTACAGACCTGCACCGCACCACCGAATTGAACCGGGCCACGCCGCACATTGAAAACACGCTGTACACCCAGGCACTCGAGCGTTTCACCTATGGTATCGGCTTGGGTTACAAGCAAAACATAGGCGGTCCCGACGGCTTGCTGTACCAGCTGACTGCTGATGTGGACGCAGAATACCGCTTTACCCGCAGCACGTGGACGAGCGGGGTCATCAGCACCAATCTGCTGAACAACTTTGATAAGTTCACGTACGACGCGCCGAGCAATCTGCCCCGAGTGCGCACCGATTTGCGCAAGTACGTCATCACCTCTGATGTAACAATGCCGACATTCCAGCTCAACCATGCCAAGCAACTGGATCAAGACTTGTTTGGCATGGTGTATGGCGGTTATCTGGAGTCAATGTTCGCCGGGGTCGGAGGTGAATTGCTGTACCGCCCCATGGGCGAGCGCTGGGCCTTGGGTGCTGATTTGAACTTTGTACGCCAGCGTGACTTTGACCAGGGTTTTGGTCTGCGCGATTACGATACCGTGACCGGTCACATCACCACCTATACCGAACTGCCGTTCGAATTGCAGGCGGCGGTCAGTGTTGGACGTTACCTGGCGCGCGATTGGGGGGCCACGGTCGATCTGTCGCATGAGTTCAGTAACGGCGTGAAGTTCGGTGGCTGGGTTACCCGCACCACGGCCTCGAAAGAAGAGTTCGGCGAGGGTAGCTTCGACAAAGGCATCTATATCTCGGTCCCCTTCGACGAGTTGATGAGCGTTTCCACGATGCGTCGCGCCAACCTGGTCTGGGCTCCGCTGACCCGCGATGGTGGCGCGCGTCTTAACCGCCAATATTCGCTGTACACAATGACCGATGGCCGCGACAAAGATGCGTTCTATAAGAACTTTGAGAAAATCACCGAATGAGTTCGTTACTCCTGGGTGTCACACAACTTTCCCAAAGCCTGCGCACGCTGCTTTTCATCGGCGTCAGTGTGGTCTTGCTGACAGCCGCTTTGCGAGCGCAACCGGTTCCCGAAGCCTTTGCCCAGGAAGACAAGCTGCATCACCTGCTTGGTTTTTTCGCGTTGTCTTTTAGTTGCCAGCTGGCCTTCCTGCGGGCCAAGGCGCGCTGGATCGCCTTGGGCTGTCTGCTGACGGGAGTCATGATCGAATATGCACAAGCACTGATGCCGCTGCGCACGGCATCACCTTACGACGCCTTGGCCAATGCTGTCGGTGTATCGATCGGCTTGATTGCGTGGCGTGGGATGCGCCATTGGTCGTACAAGCAGCGAGAAGCTCTCGATGTCATGCATCGCATGACAGAGCGAAACCGTTAGGCAGCCGGTCAGACAGTCCGTTGGGTTCCCACTCAAGACTATGGCTTCGTCCGTGAGCATCGCGCGAACACGTCTGTAAACATCAAAGCACTGAATTGGCGCAACCCATTTCTGTTATGCGATTTTTTATAAGAAAGGCCTGTAAACGGTATTTTTTAGCTCTTGGGTGCCGCGTTTTTTGAGCGGCTATAAACCTTTTGCAAGGCAGACCACTATGAACGCTTCCAGATCACCGATCGACGCTGTCTATAAATCGCTGGACCCTTTTGCACCGGGCAATATGGTTTTTGGACAGCCGTTCACCGAGGGCAACAGTGGATTGATGGCCTGGTTGCGGACATACGAAAGTGCGCCCTCCACTGTCACCCCACAGCCAAAGTTGTTGGTGGAGCGCATCGGGCTCTTTCCTTCCTCAGGTGATATTCGGCGCATGGTCGGTAATCCCATTGCGCTACTCGAGTACTTGCGGACCCTGTATGCCAGTGAAGCACTGGATGTGGATGACAGTGACGGCCTGAGCCTGACGTTCACTGAATGGCGCTTCAAGATCTGCCCATCGGAGAGCGAGATCCTGTTGAAGGTTGAGAGTCGAGGCGATGTTGCACTGATGCAGAAAAAAACTGCAGAGCTGCTGGAGCGAATCGAAGAAAAACATAGTAGTGAATCCTGGTGAGTCCACTCCGCCAGAACTCGAATCAAAACCTACAACCGTGACGATCCGCCGGGAGAGCGCCAGTGAGGCTGCATGAATGCCTTTTCTGCCCCCGAAAGAGTGACTGCGAAAGAGTTCAAGAGCCTCTCAGCGGTATATTTTGGAATACTCGTACTCAGCATGATAATCGCGAGCCCTAGCATGAGGGCCGTGCGGGGAATTTTGCGAACTTCCTTTCTCTCCAGCCTGAAAAGAAATACGCACGCCGCGGCTGACCCCACAACCGCCCCGGCAATCGCTTCCGGCAGAGGATGAATCGTCTGCCCGACATACTGCACGCTGAACCACCAGGTCGACAGCAGCCCCGCCCCCAGTGCCAACCATCGAAGCCGATGATCCAGTTGGCGCAATAGCAAACTCAGGACAACGGTCGACACCAGGCAGGCGTTCATTGCGTGGCCGCTGATGACCGCGATATCCAGGCTTTCCAGGCCGATACCCCAGCCCTTGAACAGCACTTTACTGAGACCTACGACGAAATAGGCTACGAACAGTACGCCTAGCCATAGGAGGGCGAGTTTTCTGGATGCCATGCTCCATAACCAACCAGCGACGACCATGGCCGCAGGAAGCATGACGGTGATTCCGGCGTATTGTGCGATGTACAGTTTTGACACCAATCTACTTTCTCACGTCTCATGCAATTTCCCAGCGTGCTGGACACTGGCCGCGTGCACAGTAGATACCACGTTCATCGATCAACAAAGCACTTCAGACGATTCTCTACGACAACCACTGAATAACTGGCGATGTGCATTGCCAGTCCGTCCTCTACCAGCGCGTCCAGCAAGGCAGCTTGTGCCGCGAAGCGCAGGTCGAGGTTGAGTTTTCGAGAGGCGTGCATCTGATCGATCAGAACATGGGTCACTTGATAAGGGGTGTTGACCCTCAAACGCCCCAACCAGACGGGGATTTTTTTTGCGGTTTTGGATGGCCTGATATCCAGCACGCCCGTTGCCTTGTCCGAAGCGGTGTTCTTCGAAACCTCCACGATTTCTTCAAACACGCCGGTCAACTTTTTTAGTGCGTAGCCAAGCATCAAATCATCAAACGCATCCAAAAACATATACCTCTTCACGTTGTGAAGTTATTTCTACAAACACGAATTCTCAATATCACATTACACTTTATTTTATATATGTACTGGACGTATTCTAACGATCAAAATCTCCGCCAGATAACATTACAGTTGTTACCGCGGAGATCAACTTTGCCAGGGTGTTAATTGACTTTTTATAACAATTATTGAGCCCGCAATCGAACTATATAGACTTCAACGATATCGGTAATTACACGTAAGGTGCCGCGAGCGTTATCAGAGGACTAGGGCGTCAGATGATCTGATTGCCAGGCGCTGACCGTCAGATCAGTTGAACCTGTGAGCCCGCCTGGCATCCTATTCATCTATACGGCACCCGACCTTTCAAACACCTGTTTTCAGGTTGTTGCCGCAGGGGCCATCGATACACGTACACGCCCTTGAGTGGCTGTCAGCGCTCGGGTAATGTCATCAGACCCATAGGACAGAGCACGCCCATGACTTCCAAGCTGGAACAACTTAAGCAAATGACCACCGTGGTTGCCGATACCGGCGACTTCGAAGCTATCGCTCGCGTTAAACCCGTGGACGCCACCACCAACCCTTCCCTGCTGCTCAAGGCCGCGGCCATTCCTGCGTATGCCGAGCTGCTGAACGCCAGCGTCAATGACTGCAAGGGCGATGTGGGCCTGGCCAGCGACCGTTTTGGCGTGGCCGTGGGGCAAGAAATCCTCAAAGTGATCCCGGGCCGTATCTCCACCGAAGTGGATGCGCGCCTGTCGTTCGACACTGATGCCATGTTGAAGCGTGCGCATCGCCTGATCGAGCTGTACGACAATGCCGGTATTGGCCGCGACCGCGTGCTGATCAAGGTCGCGTCCACCTGGGAAGGCATCCGCGCTGCCGAGATCCTGGAAAAGGAAGGCATCCAGACCAACCTGACCCTGCTGTTCTCCTTCGCCCAGGCGGCCGCCTGTGCCGACGCCGGGGTGTTCCTGATTTCGCCGTTCGTGGGCCGTATCTACGACTGGTACAAGAAAGCCAACGGCAACGACTACACCGGCGCGGATGATCCGGGCGTGCAGTCGGTGACGCGCATCTACAACTACTACAAGGCCAATGACTACAAGACCGTGGTCATGGGGGCGAGCTTCCGCAACCTGGGCCAGATCGAGCAGCTGGCTGGCTGCGACCGCCTGACCATCAGCCCGGACCTGATCGATAAGCTGGCCGCGGATACCGGCAAGCTGGAGCGCAAACTGGTGCCAGGCCATGCCGGTGAAGCGCGCCTGAGCCTCAACGAATCGCAGTTCCGCTGGCTGTCCAACGAAGATGCGATGGCGACCGAGAAACTGGCTGAAGGCATTCGTCAGTTCGCGCGGGATCAAGAGAAGCTTGAGGCGTTGTTGCAGGCCAAGCTGTGATCTGAGTGGGTGTGATGCAAAAAGGGCGAACCCTCACAGGTTCGCCCTTTTTTGTATGTGTGGTGACTGTCAGGACGCCATCGCGAGCAAGCTCGCTCCCACAGGGGAATGCATTTCAAAATGTGGGAGCGGGCTTGCTCGCGAAGGCGGCCTCGCACTCAACATCGCAGTGAACGGACTGACGCCTTCGCGGGCAAGCCCGCTCCCACAGTGGATCGTAGTGAATTGCAAATCTGTGTTCGGCCAGTCCGGCCCACATCACTTCAGGGGATCAGTGCCGCTCCAGCGCATTCACCAGGTCATGGAAGGCTTCACGATTGGTGTCGTTCAGGCCCATGAGGATCTTGTGTGCTTCGAGCACCTTGATCCGCACCACTTCTTCGGACTGATCCTGGTCTGGCAGGTCGTCCAGACATTCCGGGCACGGCACCGGCTGATCAACGATGTTGAACACCTGCTCGAAGCCCATGGACTGCAGCAGACGGGTGATGTCTTCGTGGGTGGTGACGACGGTCGGCAGCAGGCCGACTTTCTGCCGCGACAGGATCGACAGCTTGGCCAGCAGGCCAAGCGTGGTGCTGTCGATGCTGCGGGTTTCGGTCAGATCGATCACGATCGTGTTGAAATTCAACGCGCTGAAGATCCGCTCAATAGTCGCATCCAACGCCGAACACAGGGTCAGGCGAACTTCACCGACGAACTTCAGGACGAAGGTGCCATCCTGCTCGGCGAACTGGATTCTACCGGTACTCATCAAAGATTCCTGCTCAACACCAACAGGGCGATATCATCCGGCATCTCCCCTAGCGTGGCCAATCCAAAAACCTGCCGCAGCCCATCCAGGGTGCCGCCCGCAGCCTTGACCCGTTGGGGCAACGCTGCCTCTTTTTCTTTGAGTGTGGGTTCTGGCAAAAGGTCCAGAATACCGTCAGACATCAGCGTCAGGCTGAACGTCGGTGGCAGTTCCAGCACGTGGTCTTCGTAGGTGGCTTCGTTGAAGAGGCCCACCGGCAGACCACGCCCTTCCAGATAACGAACACTGTCTGGCGTGTACAACACTGGCAACGGCAGATGACCGCCGATGCTATAGGTCAACAAACCGGTCTCCTCGTCGATGACTCCACCGACCATTGTGACGTGTTTACCCAGCTTACAACTGATCAGGCCCCGGTTGATATGACCAAGAACCTCTGAAGGCTTGAATTCCGGCAAGGTACCGCTGCGCTTGGATTCGAACAGCAAGCGCGTGGTCATGAACTTCAACAGCACGGTGACGAAGGCTGAAGAGGCGCCGTGACCGGAAACGTCCGCCAAGTAAAAGGCGACCCGGCGCTCGTCGACGCGGAAGTAGTCGACGAAATCACCCGACAGATACAGCGACGGGATGATCTGGTGAGCGAATTTGAACTCGTCGATGGTCCAGGGGCTGACCGGCAGCATGTTCATCTGCACCTGGCGACCGGCGTTCTGGTCCTCCTGGAGCAGGTTCAGGCTGGCTTCGAGCTCGCGGTTGGCCTTCTCCAGCTTCTCGCGGTAGCGCTGGTTCTCCAGCAACAGGCGCGCACGATCCAGGGCCCGGCGCACGGAGTGCTCGAGCACGGCCAGATCTTCGAGAGGCTTGATCAGGTAGTCCGCTGCGCCCAGGCGCAGGGCTTCGACCGCGTCGTTCATCACGCCGGCACCCGACACCACGATCACCGGCGTTTGCGGCGAACGTTCGGTCACCTGGCGAATGAGTTCGAGTCCGCCCATCTGCGGCATGCGCAGATCGCAGATGACCAAGTCGGGCTTGTCTTGCTCGAATACCTGAAGACCCTGCTGACCATTGCTGGCCTGCAAGACGCTGAAACCACTGTCTTCCAAATAGGCGGCGAGGCTCGCGCGCACTACTTCGTCATCATCGATTATCAGCAGCGTGGCACTGGTTTTTGGCATGTGGGCAAACGGCGCCAGAATTAGGTTGGCGTAGCAGGCGGGGATTTTGGCCCGGCACTGACTACTGGATTCGCTTTCTAGCCTCTCTGTCGCACCGCTTTCGGGCATTTGCCCTACACACATGTACACCAGAGGTGCCCTTCTAAGGCGCAGACGGTACTCCCATCCGCGGGGCGTTTCAAGCTCACGCCGATGGTCGCTTGACGTCTTTATTTGTCAAATCACCGAGAGTTATAAGAACAGGCAAATCCGTAACCCAATGGAAGGATGGAACCCATGAGTCAAACCGCTCGGGACTGCAGCGAAAAGCGCGGTTTTATCCGCATGCAGGTCTTCGCAGACAAAAAAGGCGGCCTTGATGGCCGCCTTCTCAATTTACCGGTCGAGGTTAAAAATCGTCTTCAACCTGACCGTCTTTCACCTTGAACTCACGATTCTGCAAGTACGCATTACGGATGAAGGTGTACTTGTCGCCGGTGATCAGCTTCTCGCTCGACAGCAGGTTGGCACGGGTATCGACGATGTCCAGTGCGTGGAACGAGTTACGCACCGGAACGTCGTCTACGTAACGATAAGCACCGGTATAGCTGTCGACGTACTTGGACGGCGCATCACGCAAGGTGCTTGGCCCCAGCAGGGGCAGCATCAAGTAAGGGCCGCTGCCGACACCCCAGTAACCCAGCGTCTGACCGAAGTCTTCGTCATTGCGCTGCAGGCCCATTTTGGTGCCGACATCAATGACGCCCAGCAAGCCGAAGGTGGTGTTGAAAATGATTCGTGCGGTATCAACGCCTGCGGCGCGAGGTTTGACCTGCAGGATATCGTTGGCCAGGTTGCGCACATCGCCGATGTTGCGGAAGAAGTTGTGAACACCGTCTTCGACAAACTGCGGCGTCACGTACTGGTAGCCCTGGGCCAGGGGTTTGAGCGCGTAAGTGTCGATCACGTCGTTGAACTTGTAAATCGGGCGGTTGACGCTTTCCCAAGGATCATCTTCCGTGGCTGCCTGGGCAACGAACGGAACCAGCATCACACTGGCGCATACACAAATCCTGGCTAGATGATTGCTCCAGCGCATAGAAAAAAACTCCTTGGTTTGTACTGGCCCGGGCGCTCGGCCCAGGCAATAAGCTGGCAAGTATAAGGCGTAAACGCCGTTTAAGGCACTTTGCACGGAATCCACACCGAAGCAATCGTGCCCAATGTGAGCGATTCACATCCATGTCACTCAACTGTCACCGTCACCCACTAGCCTTCAGGCTATTTCAGGGACGTCCACATGCCGCTCGCCGAAGCCTTGCCCCAAACCGCACCCAGCCTGACCGCCGTACTGTTCGGCCTGAGTGGCTGCCTGGTGGATTTCGGCGCACACACGCACCGGCACGGCAGCCACTCGGCCGAACACGCCGAGGCCACACCCGGCGCACTGGATAGCCTGCGCAGCTTGCAGCGCCAGCAAATCCCCTGCGCCTGGCTCGATGAACTGCCCCCTGCCCTCAGCCAATCCCTGGCCGCGGCGCTGCCGGAATGGATCAAACCTTCGCATTATCCAGCAACAAATACCCCATGGCCCGCACCGAATGCCTGCTGGCAAGCCTTGATGACCCTGAACGTCGAGCGACTCGACGGCTGCGTGCTGGTGAGCGGCGAACCCCGCTTGCTGCAAGCGGGGCTCAATGCCGGGTTGTGGACCATCGGCCTGGCGTCCTGCGGCTCGCTGTGCGGGATGACGCCCGGGCAATGGCAAATGTTGACCCCGCAGGAGCGCGACATCAAACGTGCCAAGGCGACGATGCAACTGTTCGGCCTGGGTGTGCATTCGGTGATCGATCACCTCGGTGAACTCGACACCTGCCTGGCCGATATCAGCTTGCGTCGGCTCAAGGGCGAAAAGCCCTGATCGAGATCATGCACGTTGGGCGCGAGTGGATTAATCTAAAGATTAGCCATCGACCTTTGGCGCGCCGCCTTGGCGTGCCGCCTGGGTCTATGCCAGTGCCTATCGATAGAAGGAAGAACGCCATGCCTGCCCGCGAACTGCAAGAACAGCTCAATGCCCTGCGCGAGCAATTGGAACAGAATCCTCCATTGTCTGATGCCGAACGCGCCGAGCTACACGAACTGATGCAACAGATCGAGTTGAAGCTTGAGCTCGAAACCAAAACCCAGGATTCCAGCCTCGCCGATGGCGTCAATCTGGCCGTGGAACGCTTCGAACTCGAACACCCTACCCTTGCCGGCACCCTGCGCAACATAGGGCAGGCCTTGGCCAACATGGGGATCTGAACCCTGCTGATGCAAAAAAGCCCTGCTATCGCCAGCAGGGCTTTTTCGTTTCTACGACTGGCAATGCAAATCCCCTGTGGGAGCGGGCTTGCTCGCGAAGGCGGCTTCACATTCAACGATGATGTTGACTGACCCACCGCCTTCGCGAGCAAGCCCGCTCCCACATTAGATCTTCATTGGCGGACCAGGCGATGGTTCGGCAGTTGCACCTCTTCAGTGCTGCGATACGGGTTGATATCCAGCCCGCCACGACGCACATAACGCGCATACACCGTCAGTTTCTCCGGTTTCAGCAACCGCTGCAGGTCGAGGAAGATCCGCTCTACACACTGCTCATGGAAGTCCGAATGCTGGCGGAAGCTGACGATGTACTCGAGCAGGCTCGCGTGGTCCAGCGCCGCGCCACGGTACTCCACCGCCACGCTGCCCCAGTCCGGCTGGCTGGTGACCGGGCAGTTGGACTTGAGCAAATGGCTGTGCACGCTCTCCTCGACAATGCGCGAATCATCGCAACGCAGCAGTTCCGGCCGTGGATGCTCGTAGTTGCTGACGCTGATATCCAGTTCATCGATGCACACGCCCGGCAAGGCCACGACGCCTTCGCTCTCGACATCCTTGAGACTACGAATACGCACGCCCACCGGTTTGCCGGCAGCCGCCGACAAGTCCTTGGCCAGCGTCGCTTCAAGGCTCGCGGTATCGGCAAACGGCGTCTGGTTCAGGGAGTTGAGGTACAGCTTGAAGGACTTCGACTCGATGATGTTCGGCGAATCCGCCGGAATGCTGAATTCGCCGATCGCCACCACCGGTTTGCCCGACGGCAGCAACCAGGACAGCTCGAAGCAGTTCCAGAAGTCCACGCCTTTGTACGGCAGGGTTTGCGCCGTCAGGCCCAGTTCCGCCCACTTCGCGGTACGCGGGATCGGGAACAGCAAGGACGGCGTGTAGGTGGCGATGTATTCGCTGGACTTGCCCAGCGGCGAGTGTTCGGCTGCGGGATGCATGGCGGAAACCTGACTGAAGAATCAGCGGATTCTATCAGCCTTTGCTCCCGCCTTTGAGTGCTTACTGACTGACAGTCAATTTGCCGACCATGCCGGCCTGGTAATGACCGGGGATATTGCAGGCAAATTCCAGATTGGTGGCCTTGCTGAAGGTCCAGGTCAGCTCGGCGGTCTTGCCCGGCTCCACCAGCACGCTGTTCGGATCGTCATGCTTCATGCCGTGGTCCATTTTGCCGTGATCCATGCCGGCCATGTTGCCGTGGTCCATGGCCTTCATGCCGGTGGGCGTCAGCATGCCGCTCTGTTGCATCTGCAACATTTCCTGCTGGTGTCTGGCGTGCATCGCCGCATCCCCCAGGTTGAGCTCATGCAGCAACTGGCCTTTATTGACCAGCACGAAGCGCACGGTTTCCCCGGCCTTGATCTCGATGGCCTGCGGCGTGAAGGACATGTCCTCCATCACCACCTCGATGCTGCGGGTCGCCTTGGCCGCCGGGGCCGGCTGACCGAAATCGTAGGTATGCCCGGCGTCCGCCCACACCGGTGAACTCAGCGCCAGCAAACAAACGATTTGCGCCACGGATTTGCGTAAAAACATCGTCATACTCCAACAAGATAAGGCTCAGCATGGGCAAAACTCTAAACTGCTGCCACTGCCCGCAACCTGACAGCCAGATTACAACTTTGTCAGATTGCCCTGCGCCAATGCTGCCCACGGTATAAAGCGTTCGTTCCACTTGCCAAGAGTCGCCCATGAAACTGCTGATCGTCGAAGACCAACCGAAAACCGGCCAATACCTGCGCCAGGGCCTGGCCGAGGCCGGGTTCAACACCGAACTGGTGGCCGATGGCAACACCGGTCAGCAATTGGCCCTCAGCGGCGAATATGCCCTGCTGATTCTCGATGTGATGCTGCCGGGTCGTGATGGCTGGCAGATTCTGCAAGCGGTGCGCAGCGCCGGCCTGGACACGCCAGTACTTTTTCTGACCGCGCGTGACGCCGTGGAGGACAGGGTTCACGGCCTCGAACTGGGCGCCGATGACTATCTGGTCAAGCCGTTTGCCTTCTCCGAACTGCTGGCCCGGGTCCGCAGCCTGTTGCGTCGCGGCAGCACCACGCCGCAGGAGACCAGCCTGCAACTGGCCGATTTGCGCCTGGACCTGATCCGGCGCCGGGTCGAACGCAGCGGCCAGCGTATCGACCTGACCGCCAAGGAGTTCGCCCTGCTGGAAATGCTTCTGCGCCGCCAGGGCGAAGTCCTGCCCAAGTCGCTGATTGCCTCCCAGGTCTGGGACATGAATTTCGATAGCGACACCAATGTCATCGAGGTGGCGATCCGTCGTCTGCGCCTGAAGATCGACGATGAATTCCCCAACAAGCTGATTCACACCGTGCGCGGCATGGGCTACGTCCTTGAAGAGCGCCCCGCCTGATGCGCCAGCTGTCCTTGAGCAGCCGCCTGGCGCTGCTGTTTGCCGCGTGCACCGCGGTGGTGTCGTTGTTCGCCGGAGTGTTGTTCAGCCGCGCCAGTGAGGCGCATTTCGTTGAGCTCGACCAGCAACTGCTGGACGGCAAGCTGATTGGCTTGCGTCGAGCCCTGCACGACCTTCAGTCGAGTGACAGCGAGGTAAAACTGGCCGAGGAATTGAGCCGGCAGGCTGACCTGTCCCTGCGAATCACCGGCAGCGACGGCCAGCGCTGGTATGACAGTTCGACCAACATTCCCCAGGCATTACCGCGCCAGCCCGGGTTGTCGACGGTGAGCCATGAAGGCATGGATTACCGAGTCCTGAATGCACCGCTTTTCGCGGGCAAACCCGAGTCACCGCAACTGACCCTGCTGCTGGACATCACCCACCACCAGCACTTTCTGCAACGCATGCAGCATTTGATCTGGCTGACCGTCGGCCTGTCAGCCCTGGCCACCGCACTGCTGGGCGCCTGGGCGGCACGCAGCGGCTTGCGCCCGTTGCGGCGGATCAGTGCGGTGGCCAGCGGTGTTTCCGCGCAGTCGCTGAACTCGCGGCTGCCTGAAGAAAACATGCCGCCGGAACTGGCGGAAATGTCCCACAACTTCAACGCCATGCTCGGACGCCTCGACGACTCGTTTCAGCGCCTGTCGGCGTTCTCTGCCGACATTGCCCATGAGCTGCGCACACCATTATCGAACCTGCTGACCCACACCCAGGTCACCCTCACCCGCCCGCGCCCCATCGAGGACTACCGCGAAGCCCTGCACAGCAACCTTGAAGAGCTGCAATGGATGGCGCAATTGGTCAACGACATGCTTTATCTGGCCAAGGCTGATCATGGGTTGTTGATTCCCAAGCGCGAACCATTGGAGCTGGGACAGGAAACGGATCTGTTGCTGGAGTTTTTTGCGCCATTGGCGGAAGACGCCCGGGTCACGCTCACACGTGAAGGGCTGGGCCGCATGGAGGGTGATCGCAGCATGTTGCGGCGGGCATTGTCGAACCTGCTGGACAACGCACTGCGGTTTACGCCGGCCGAGGGCGAGGTTCGGGTACGAATCGTCGATCAGCCAAAAGAATTGCGCCTGACCGTTGAAAATACGGGCCAACAGATTGCCGAAGATCTATTGCCGCGCCTTTTTGACCGGTTTTACCGGGCCGACCCTGCGCGTCGTGAAGGCAGTAGTGAACATGCGGGACTGGGACTGGCGATCACCCAGTCGATCATCCGTGCCCATGGCGGGCAGATTCGTTGCGAATCGGAGAAGGGGTGGACCAGGTTTGTGATCGAGTTGCCAAGGGGGGATTGAGGCCAGTAGTTCCGGCCCCTTCGTCGGAACGCCGCCCGGAGCAAGCCCGCTCCCACAGTTGACCGAGTTGACTCAGATCTAATGTGGGAGCGGGCTTGCTCGCGAAGGCGGTGTGGCAGGTTACGAATACCGAAGAGCGTAAGCCGGCTCGATCTTCGCCGCCCGCCAGGCCGGGTAAACCGTGGCCAGGAAGCTCATGACAAACCCCGCCGTGCAGATCAATGCCACATCCGCGCCTTGCAGTTCAGACGGCAGGTTGCTGACGAAATACACGTCGGAACTGAAGATGTGCTGTCCGCTGACCCGCTCGATCCAGCCCACGATCTGGCTGACGTTAAGCGCGGCAATCACGCCCAACACGCCGCCAATCAGGGTGCCGACAATCCCGATCACCGTGCCCTGCACCATGAAGATCGCCATGATCTCCCGTGGCGTGGCGCCGATGGTGCGCAGGATCGCGATGTCCGCGCCCTTGTCGTTCACCACCATGATCAGGGTTGCGATGATGTTGAACGCCGCCACCGCGACGATCATCAGCAACAGCAGGCCGATCATGGTTTTTTCCATTTTCATTGCGCTGAACAGGCTACCCTGGGTGTGGGTCCAGTCGTCAGCCTTGTAGGCGGCGCCCAGCCCCGTGGCGATGTCGCTCGACACTTGCGGCGCGGCATACAGGTCCTTCACCGCCAGGCGCACGCTCTGCACCTGATTCGGCTCCCAGTGCTGCATCTGCGCGGCATCGGCCATGTGGATCAGCGCCATGGTGCCGTCCAGTTCGGCGCCAACCTTGAACACGCCGACCACATTCAGCCGTTGCATGCGCGGGGTGATGCCGCCCGGCGCATTGCTGACTTCCGGCACGATCAGGGTGATCTTGTCACCGACGTTCAAGCGGAAGCGGCGCGCCGTGATCTCGCCGATCACCACGCCGAATTCGCCCGGTTTCAGGGCTTCGAGGCTGCCCTGAACGATGTGCTTGGCGACAATCGACACTTGGCCTTCCAGTGCCGGGTCGACCCCGCTGACCTGGATTGGCTGCATCGTGCCCTTGTAGGACAGCATGCCTTCCATCTCGGTGAACGGTACTGCCGCCGTCACTTCCGGGTTTTTCATCGCGGCCGCTGCCACGGGCTTCCAGTCATCAATCGGATTGACGCCGACGATGGTGGCGTGGGGCACCATGCCGAGGATGCGCGAGCTCATTTCGCGCTGGAAGCCGTTCATCACCGACAGCACCACGATCATCGCCAGCACGCCGAGGGCGAGGCCGATCATCGAGGTCATCGAGATGAAGGAAACAAAGCGATTGCGGCGCTTGGCGCGGGTATAGCGCATGCCGATAAAGATCGATAACGGTCTGAACATTCGCTGGGGCACCGTATGGAAATAAATGACCCGACGCCTTTTCAGGCATCGGGTTTCAGCCAATCAGATAGGAGTGAGGCAACCTTCCTGCAGGTGCAGGACGCGATCCATCTGGCGGGCCAGGTTCATGTCGTGGGTCACCACCAGGAACGCCGTGCGCATCGAGGTGCTGAGTTCCAGCATCAAGTCCTGGATCCCCTGGGCGGTGTGGGAATCGAGGTTGCCGGTCGGTTCGTCGAGCATCACCAGGCCCGGATTGTTCACCAGGGCGCGGGCGATGGCCACGCGCTGACGCTCACCACCGGACAATTCGGCCGGTTTGTGCTCCAGGCGATGGCCCAGCCCTACCCGCTCCAGCAACGCCGTGGCACGCTGACGCGCTTCGGGGATCGCGGTCTTGCCGATCAGCAGCGGCATGCAGACGTTTTCCAGGGCGGTAAATTCCGGCAGCAGGTGGTGGAACTGGTAAACGAAGCCGAGGGCGCGATTACGCAGCAGGCCGCGTTTCTTCTCGCTCAGCGCCGACAGCTCTTCGCCGTCGAGCCAGACGCTGCCCTTGGTCGGTGTATCGAGGCCGCCCAGCAGGTTGAGCAAGGTACTTTTGCCCGAGCCGGACTTGCCGACAATCGCCACACGCTCTCCCGGGTGCAACTCCAGTTGCAGGCCGGCCAACACTTCCACCGATTCCGGGCCTTCCTCGTAGGACTTGCCCAGGCTGCGGCAGCTCAAGATTGCTTTATCACTCATGCCCGACTCACTCATAACGTAGCGCCTCCGCAGGCTGGGTGCGCGCGGCACGCCAGGCTGGATACAGGGTGGCGAGGAAACTCAGGACCAACGCCGCAGAACAGACCATCACCACGTCCTGGCTCTGCACCTGCGACGGCAGGTAATCGATGAAGTACACGTCGGCGTTGAGGAACTTGTGCCCGATCAGGCCTTCGAGGGCCGAGATCGCGGCGCTGACGTTCAGCGCGGCGAAGATCCCGACCACGGCGCCAATGGCCGTGCCGACCACGCCAATGACGGTGCCTTGCACCATGAACGTGCGCATGATCGTGCCCGGCGTGGCGCCCAGCGTGCGCAGGATCGCGATGTCGCCCTTCTTGTCGTTCACCACCATCACCAGCGTGGAAATGATGTTGAACGCAGCGACGGCAACGATCAGCAGCAACAACAGGCCGATCATGGCTTTTTCCATGCGGATCGCCTGGTACAGGTTGCCGTGGGTGCGGGTCCAGTCGCGGGCGTAGAAGCGGTCTTCGCCGAGGTCGCGGGCGATGCTCCACGCGGTGCGCGGCGCCTGGAACAGATCGTCGAACTTCAGGCGCAGGCCCTGGACCTGATCCGGTTTCCAGCGGTGCAGCCGGGCCAGATCCTGCAGGTTGGTGACGCCAAGATAGCCATCGAGCTCACCGGCGCCGACATGGAAGATGCCGACCACGGTAAAGCGCTTCATGCGCGGGAACATCCCGGCCGGGGTCACGGTGACTTCGGGCGCGACGAAGGTCAGCTTGTCGCCAATCGCGGCCCCGAGCTTGGCTGCGGCCTTGTCGCCGATGACGATGCCGAACTCGCCCGGCACCAGGTCGTCGAGTTTTCCCTGGGTCATGAATTGATCGATGATCGACACCTGGCGCTCTTGCGCCGGGTCGATGGCATTGAGCAGGACTTTCGAAACCTTGCCGTTGTTGGTCAGCAAACCCTGCATTTGCGTAAACGGCGCCACGGCCGTCACCTGCGGGTTCTGCTTGACCTTGGCGGCCAGGCTTTGCCAATCGCTGATCGCCTCGCCGGACTCGATGGTCGCGTGGGGCACCATGCCCAGCACGCGGGTGCGCATCTCATGATCGAAGCCGTTCATCACCGACAGCACCACGATCATCACGACCACGCCAAGGGCGAGCCCGATCATCGAAGTCAGGGAAATGAATGACACAAAATGATTGCGACGCTTTGCACGGGTGTAACGCGTGCCGATAAATACGAAGAGAGGTCTGAACATGTCGGGGCTTGTTCGGAGGGAAAAGGAACGTCCTTGTGGCGGGGGTCGATAACCAGCTTTACACTCAGACCACCGCCGCTACCATGGGTTCGCCATGTCGACATTAGATGAAGAAGATCGCCGCGAATACTACCGTATCGAGGATACGATCGCACTGGAAATTCGGCCCCTGTCCGCTCCCGAAGCCGCTGGCCAAGAAGTGTTGCAGGATGCTTCCCCACTCTTCAACTTGCTCAGCGAACTGCACCTGAGCGAATTCGAGTCGCAACACCTGTTGCGCCAGATCAGCGAACGCGACCGCACGACCGCCGCATTCCTCAAATCCCAGAACAAACGCATCGACTTGCTGAGCCAGGTGATCGCCATCACCGTGCTCGGGCAGATCGGCGAACCGCAGCCGGTGATCATCTCCGAAGGCGGCATCGACTTTCAGCATCCATCGCCCATTGCCACCGGCGCACGCCTGTCGGTCAAGCTGGTACTGATGCCGCAAGCCCTGGGCCTGCTGCTGCGCGCTCGCGTCACCCATTGCGACCGCAAGGGTGATGGCTATGACGTCGGCACAGAGTTCGAACACCTGACCGATGCCCAGCGCCAGCTCCTGGCCCGCCACATCTTGCAGAAGCAGGCCCAGGAACGACGCCTGGCCCGCGACCAACTCGAATCAGGCAATTAATTTAAGGAAGAACCGTGACCCTCATCTACGGCCATCGCGGCGCCAAGGGCGAAGCACCGGAAAACACCCTGACCAGCTTTCAGGAATGTCTCAAGCACGGCGTGCGTCGCTGCGAACTGGACCTGCACCTGTCCATGGACGGCGAGTTGATGGTCATCCACGACCCGACCCTCAAGCGCACCACGGACCGTCGCGGCAAGGTCGTCGAACACACGGCGGCCGAGCTTGTGACTTACGACGCGCGCAAAGGTGGCCCGGGCTGGCTCAAGCCGTGCCCGATTCCGACGCTGGAACAACTGTTCGAGAAATGCGACTTCGATCACTGGCAACTGGAAGTCAAAAGCGCATCGAGGATGCGTGCCGCGACCACCGTGCTGGCGATTCGCGAAATGGTGCAGCGTCATGGCCTGATGGACAAGGTGACCATCACCTCGAGTTCACGCGAAGTATTGAAGGCCGCGCTGGAACTGGTGCCGGACGTGTCCCGCGGGCTGGTGGCCGAGTACGCCTGGCTCGACCCGCTGAAGGTCGCGGCGAGCTATGGCTGCGAGATTCTGGCGCTGAACTGGACCCTGTGCACGCCGGAACGCCTGCAAAGGGCGCAGCGTCAGGGGCTGCATGTGTCGGTGTGGACCGTCAACGAGCCTGCGCTGATGCGCAGACTCGCCGACTTCGGCGTTGACAGCCTGATTACAGACTTTCCCGGTTTGGCCACCGCCACGCTCGAGAATTGCTGAAATCGGTCTCCCCGGCCGGCTCAGGCCACCGGCCGGAGCCCGTCAAAAAAGCCGGTTGAGGCCGTCGTACGCGGCTACCCGATAGGCTTCGGCCATGGTCGGGTAGTTGAACGTGGTGTTGACGAAATACTTCAGCGTGTTCAGTTCGCCCGGCTGGTTCATGATCGCCTGACCGATGTGCACGATCTCCGACGCCTGATAACCGAAGCAGTGAACGCCCAGCACTTCCAGGGTCTCACGGTGGAACAGGATCTTCAGCATGCCTTGCGGCTCGCCGGCGATCTGCGCCCGCGCCATGCTCTTGAAGAACGCCTTGCCCACTTCGTACGGCACCTTGGCCTGGGTCAGTTCCTGCTCGTTCTTGCCGATCGAGCTGATCTCCGGAATGGTGTAGATGCCGGTCGGCACGTCATTCACAAAGCGCCAGCTGCCGTTATCGACGATGCTGCCAGCGGCCGAACGGCCCTGGTCGTGGGCGGCACTGGCCAGGCTCGGCCAGCCAATCACGTCACCGGCGCCGTAGATATTCGGCACGCAGGTGCGGTACGCCTCATCGACTTCGATCTGGCCACGGCCGTTGACCTTCACGCCGATGTTTTCCAGACCCAGCTGATCGGTGTTGCCGGTACGGCCGTTGCACCAGAGCAAGGCGTCGGCCTTGATCTTCTTGCCGGACTTGAGGTGCAGGATCACGCCATTGTCCACGCCTTCGACGCGGTCGTAGTCTTCGTTGTGGCGAACCGTGATGTTGTTGTTGCTGAAGTGATAACTCAGGGCCTGGGAAATTTCCGAGTCGAGGAAGCTCAGCAACTGACCACGGTTATCCACCAGTTCGACCAATACACCCAGACCGCTGAAGATCGAAGCGTATTCGCAACCGATCACGCCGGCGCCGTAAACGATGAGTTTGCGCGGGGTGTGGCCGAGGCTGAGGATGGTGTCGCTATCGTAGATACGCGGGTGGTGGAAATCGATGTCCGCCGGGCGATAAGGACGCGAACCGGTAGCGATGATGATGTGCTTGGCCACCAGTTTTTCGACCACGCCGTTGGCGCAGACCACTTCGATGGTTTGCTCGTCGGCGAAGCTGCCGGTGCCGAAGAACACGTCGACGCGGTTACGGGCGTAGTAGCCGGTACGCGAAGCGACTTGTTTGGAGATGACCTTCTCGGCGCTTTTCAACACGTCCGGGAAGGAGAACCAGCGCGGCTCACCAATGGCCCGGAACATTGGGTTGGTGTTGAATTGCATGATCTGCCGCACCGAGTGACGCAGTGCCTTGGACGGGATGGTGCCCAAGTGAGTGCAGTTGCCGCCGACCTGGCGACGGCTATCGACCATCGCCACCTTGCGCCCTGCCTTGGCGGCGTTCATTGCCGCGCCTTCCCCCGCCGGGCCGGAACCCAACACCACCACGTCGTAGTTGTAGACAGCCATGCGTACTCCTCAGAACAGGCCGCGGCACCCTCGGCACCTGCGGCTAAATCACGCCAATGCGTGGCATGAAGGAACAATTTGGGGCCAGTGCAGAACCCGGACACAGTCTATAGAAGCGTCAACGCCGCGCACATTAACCCTTGGTCGCGTCGTAGGCTACTTTTGCCTGCGCTACAACGCCAGTTTTCAATGCTCAAATCGCCGAAATCATTCGGTTTTTTCGCCACTGAGGCGTTCAAAAGCGTGACTGCTGCGCGTGACGAAACCTGTATCGGCACGAATAACAAAAAATGCGCCGATATCGTGTTTTTCTGCGTAGTCCCAACCGCGCTCCGGGCCGAGAATCAGCAACAGCGTCGATAAGCCATCGGCCATCAACGCCGAAGGATGAATCACTGTGACCGACGCCAGGTTATGTGAGACCGGCGCACCGGTGCGCGCATCGAAGGTGTGGGAAAAACGCTGGCCGTCCTGCTCGAAGTAATTACGATAGTCGCCGGAGGTGGACAGGCCATGGCCGTCGACAACAATGACGCGCTCGGCCACCTGCCGATCATCCCGCGGCTCTTCCAGAGCGATGCGCCATGGCGAGCCATCAGCCTTCTTGCCGGACGCCTTGAGCTCGCCCGTCGCTTCGGCGAGGTAGTCGTGAATGCCCATCGCCTCGAGTCTTGCGGCAATCGTGTCCACCGCAAAACCGGCGGCGATGCTGTTGAAGTCGACCTCGACGGCGGCATCCTTGCACAACTGGTCGCCCTCGATGCGCAAGTGCTCATGGCCGACGCGTTTGCGGGCTTCGGCGAGCGCGTCGGCGGTCGGGACACTTTCCCCACGGGCCAGCGGACCAAATCCCCAGAGATTGAGCAACGGCTCCACTGTCAGATCGTAGGAGCCTTCACTTTGCACTGACAGTCGCTCGCCCACGCGGACCAATTCGAGGATCGACGCCGGCATTGCCTGACAGCGGTTGGCCGGCAATGCATTGAAGCGCTCGATGTCCGAGTCGCTGCGGTAGGTCGACATTTGCCGGTCAATGTCAGCGAGGATCTGCTCAACCTGGACGCGGACCTCGTCCGGCGCCGGAAGGCCGGCATGGCGCACATACTTGATCGAATAAGTGCTGCCCATGGTCGGGCCGCCGAAGGTTTCCAGAGTGTCGCCGTTGCCGCAGCCTGATAGTGCGCCGAGCAGCAAAAATGCCACCCCCTGCCACCTGATCAACAATTCCCGAGCTCCCCGAAATATCCCCTGACACACCGCCAGGGCCAGCCATTATGCGATAGAACTGTGGGAGCGGGCTTGCCCGCGAAGAGGCCGGCACATTCAACAGAGATGTCGACTGATCCACCGCTTTCGCGAGCAAGCCCGCTCCCACAATTTTGAACTTCAGTGACCGCCAATCCCACGGCCGGCCACAATCCCTGTGGGAACGGGCTTGGTCCGGGCGGCGATCCGACGATGAGGCCAGTCCGAACAACACATCCCTCAACAGACAAAAGCAGCACAAACAAAAACGCCCCGACCAAGGTCGGGGCGTTTCATGTGCAGCTAAAGGCTTAGCGCGGGAATGCTGGCGGGTTTACACCGGCCATGTCTTCCATCACGCGAACCACCTGGCAGCTGTAACCGAACTCGTTGTCGTACCAAACGTACAGAACAACGCGGTTATCCTGGGTGATGGTCGCTTCAGCGTCCACTACGCCTGCGTGGCGCGAACCAACGAAGTCGGTGGAAACCACTTCCTGGGAGCTCACGTAGTCGATCTGCTTGTGCAGGTCCGAGTGCATGGCCATCTGGCGCAGGTACTCGTTGATCTCTTCGCGAGTGGTGGCCTTTTCCAGGTTCAGGTTCAGGATGGCCATCGACACGTTCGGCGTAGGAACGCGAATCGCGTTGCCGGTCAGCTTGCCCTTGAGCACTGGCAGCGCCTTGGCGGCTGCGGTGGCGGCACCGGTCTCGGTGATAACCATGTTCAGCGGCGCGGCGCGGCCACGACGGCTGCCCTTGTGGAAGTTGTCGATCAGGTTCTGGTCGTTGGTGAACGAGTGAACGGTTTCGACGTGGCCGTTGATGATGCCGTACTTGTCGTTGACTGCCTTGAGCACCGGCACGATGGCGTTGGTGGTGCAGGAAGCCGCCGAGATGATCTTGTCGTCAGGAGTGATTTCGCCGTGGTTGATGCCATGCACGATGTTCTTCAGCGCGCCCTTGCCAGGTGCGGTGAGGATCACGCGGGCAGCGCCCGGGCAGGCCAGGTGCTGGCCCAGGCCGTCAGCGTCACGCCATACACCGGTGTTGTCGACGATCAGAGCGTTTTCGATGCCGAACTGGGTGTAGTCGACTTCGGCCGGGCTCTTGGCGTAGATAACCTGGATCAGGTTGCCGTTGGCGGTGATGGTGTTGTTGGCTTCATCGATGGTGATGGTGCCATCGAACGGGCCATGGACCGAGTCGCGGCGCAGCAGGCTGGCACGCTTGACCAGGTCGTTCTCGGCGCCCTTGCGGACAACGATGGCGCGCAGGCGCAGGCCGTCACCACCACCGGTCTTCTCGATCAGGATGCGCGCCAGCAGACGGCCGATACGACCGAAGCCGTAGAGGACAACGTCGGTGCCTTTACGGGCCGATGCGTTTTGCTGGCCAACCACGTCAGCCAGTTCTTCACGGACGAACTGCTCGGCAGTACGGCCATTGCCTTCGGCCTTGAATTTGGCCGCCAGCTTGCCCAGGTCCACCGAAGCGGCGCCGAGCTTGAGCTCGCTCATCGCCTTGATCAGCGGGAATGTTTCGTGGACGGACAGCTCGCTTTCGTCGGACTGACGGTGACGAGCAAAGCGGTGAGCTTTGAGAATCGCAATGACTGAACGATTGATCAGGCTGCGGCCATAGATCGAGCTCACCACGTTGTTATTGCGGTAGAGCTGACCGATAAGCGGAATCATCGCTTCTGCGAGTGCTTCACGGTCGATCCATTCACCAAGACACTGGTCGGGCTTCTGAGTCACGGGAACCTTCCACATGTAGGGGCAGAAAAAAGGGGCTACATTATGCCGCCGAGTGAGCGCCGTAGCAATGCGCGCCCGTCGTGCTTTACGTAACAAATCGTCGTTCAAAAAAATCACGCATCGCGCCAGCCCAATAAAGCCGGGGCTTTCAGCGCAGTCAATTTTTTGGTGGTCACGCTTCCTTGTCCGTAACCCTCCGTAACACTCGTTGTTTTTGCCACTACATATTCAGTAATTTTAGGTAAAAAACCGCCGAATTTTGTCTTTACCACTACATTTCGTCCGACCAGCGCTTTAGACGCAGTCAGCAACTGACAGGCGGCATCGTTGACCGCTACAATTGCCGACTTTGTCGCAACGCTTGGAGCTCAACCTTCCGTGCCCGTTCTGCGTCTACCGCTTCTCCCTGCCGCGGCAGGTAAACAGCACTGGGGCAACCTGCCCGGTGCCGCCCTGAGCCTGGCCATCGCCGAGGCCGCCAGCGCTGCCAAGCGCTTTACCCTGCTGCTGACCGCCGACAGCCAAAGTGCCGAACGGCTGGAACAGGAGCTGGGCTTCTTCGCCCCGGATTTGCCCGTATTGCACTTTCCCGACTGGGAAACCCTGCCCTACGACCTGTTCTCGCCGCACCAGGACATCATTTCCCAGCGCATCGCCAGCCTGTACCGGCTGCCGGAACTGAGCCATGGCGTGCTGGTGGTGCCGATCACGACCGCCTTGCACCGCCTGGCACCGACCAAATTCCTGCTCGGCAGCAGCCTGGTGCTGGATATCGGCCAGAAGCTCGACGTCGAGCAAATGCGCACCCGCCTTGAAGCCACGGGCTATCGCTACGTCGATACCGTGTATGAACACGGCGAGTTCACCGTTCGCGGTTCGCTGATCGATCTGTTCCCGATGGGCAGCAAGCTGCCGTATCGCATCGATCTGTTCGACGACGAAATCGAAACCCTGCGCACCTTCGACCCGGAGAACCAGCGCTCCATCGACAAGGTCAACTCGGTCAAGCTATTGCCGGCCAAGGAATTCCCGCTACAGAAAGAAGCGGTCACTCGCTTCAAGGCCAGGTTCCGCGAGCGTTTTGACGTCGATTTCCGCCGCTGCCCGATTTTCCAGGACTTGAGCAGCGGGATTACCCCGGCCGGTATCGAGTACTACCTGCCGCTGTTCTTCGAAGAAACCTCGACGCTGTTCGATTACTTGCCCCAGGACACGCAAGTGTTTTCCCTGCCGGGCATCGAGCAAGCCGCGGAAAACTTCTGGAACGACGTGCGCAATCGCTATGAAGAACGCCGCGTCGACCCGTCCCGTCCTTTATTACCGCCCGCCGAACTGTTCCTGCCGGTGGAAGACTGCTTCGCGCGCCTGAAGAACTGGCCGCGCGTGGTGGCCAGTCAACAGGATGTAGAAAGCGGTAGCGGTCGCGAGCGTTTCCCGGCACGCGAGTTGCCCAACCTGGCGATCGAAGCCAAAGCCACCCAACCGTTGGCCGCACTGGCAGAGTTCCTTGACCAGTTCCCCGGTCGCGTGCTGTTTACCGCCGAATCGGCAGGCCGCCGCGAAGTGCTGCTGGAACTGCTGGAACGCCTGAAGCTGCGACCGAAGACCGTCGACAGCTGGCCAGACTTTGTCGCCGGCAAGGATCGCCTGGCGATTACCATCGCCCCGCTCGACGAAGGCTTGCTGCTGGACGACCCGGCCCTGGCCCTGGTTGCCGAAAGCCCGTTGTTCGGCCAGCGCGTGATGCAGCGCCGTCGCCGCGAAAAGCGCACCGATGCCAACAACGATGCCGTGATCAAGAACCTCACCGAGCTGCGCGAAGGTGCACCGGTGGTGCACATCGACCACGGCGTCGGTCGCTACCTGGGCCTGGCGACCCTGGAAATCGACAGCCAGACCGCCGAATTCCTCGCCCTGGAATACGCCGAAGGCGCCAAGCTCTATGTGCCGGTGGCCAACCTGCACCTGATCGCCCGCTACACCGGCAGCGACGATGCCCTGGCCCCGCTGCACCGCCTCGGCTCCGAGACCTGGCAAAAAGCCAAGCGCAAAGCCGCCGAACAGGTGCGCGACGTGGCCGCCGAGTTGCTCGACATCTATGCACGCCGCGCCGCCCGCGAAGGTTATGCCTTTGCCGATCCGAAAGCCGACTACGCCACCTTCAGCGCCGGTTTCCCGTTCGAAGAAACCCCGGATCAGCAAACCACCATCGAAGCGGTGCGCGAAGACATGCTCGCGCCCAAGCCAATGGATCGCCTGGTGTGCGGCGACGTCGGCTTCGGCAAGACCGAAGTGGCGATGCGCGCCGCGTTCATTGCAGTCCACGGTGGACGCCAGGTGGCGATCCTGGTGCCGACCACCCTGCTCGCCCAACAGCATTACAACAGCTTCCGCGACCGCTTTGCCGACTGGCCGGTGAGCGTGGAAGTGATGAGCCGCTTCAAGTCGGCCAAGGAAGTGAATGCGGCGGTTGCGGACCTGGCCGAAGGCAAGATCGACATCGTCATCGGCACGCACAAGCTGCTGCAGGACGACGTGAAGATCAAAAACCTCGGGCTGGTGATCATCGACGAGGAACACCGTTTCGGCGTGCGCCAGAAAGAACAGCTCAAGGCCCTGCGCAGCGAAGTCGACATCCTGACCCTGACCGCCACGCCGATTCCGCGCACGCTGAACATGGCGGTGTCGGGCATGCGCGACCTGTCGATCATCGCCACGCCGCCGGCCCGTCGCCTGTCGGTACGCACCTTCGTCATGGAGCAGAACAAGAGCACGGTCAAAGAGGCCTTGCTGCGTGAGTTGCTGCGTGGCGGCCAGGTCTACTACCTGCACAACGACGTGAAAACCATCGACAAATGCGCCGCCGATCTGGCCGAACTGGTGCCGGAAGCACGGATCGGCATCGGTCACGGGCAGATGCGCGAGCGCGATCTCGAACAGGTGATGAGCGACTTCTATCACAAGCGCTTCAACGTGCTGATCGCCTCGACCATCATCGAGACCGGCATCGACGTGCCGAGCGCCAACACCATCATCATCGAGCGCGCCGACAAGTTCGGCCTGGCACAACTGCACCAGTTGCGCGGCCGGGTCGGACGCAGCCACCACCAGGCCTACGCCTACCTGTTGACGCCGCCGCGCCAGCAAATCACCCCGGACGCGGAAAAGCGCCTGGAAGCGATTGCCAACACCCAGGACCTCGGCGCGGGCTTCGTGCTCGCCACCAACGACCTGGAAATCCGTGGCGCCGGCGAACTGCTCGGTGACGGTCAGAGCGGGCAGATCCAGGCTGTCGGCTTCACGCTGTACATGGAAATGCTCGAGCGCGCGGTGAAATCGATCCGCAAGGGCGAGCAGCCAAACCTCGATCAACCGCTCGGCGGCGGTCCGGAAGTCAACTTGCGGGTACCGGCGCTGATCCCGGAAGACTACCTGCCGGATGTCCACGCCCGCCTGATTCTCTACAAGCGCATTGCCTCGGCCACCGATGAGGACGGCCTCAAGGATTTGCAGGTAGAGATGATCGACCGTTTCGGCCTGTTGCCGGAACCGACCAAGAACCTGATCCGCATCACAGCATTGAAATTGCAGGCCGAGCTACTGGGCATCAAGAAAGTCGATGGCGGCCCGCAAGGCGGTCGCGTCGAGTTCGCGGCACAGACGCCGGTCGACCCGCTGACCCTGATCAAACTGATCCAGAGCCAGCCAAAACGCTACAAATTCGAAGGCGCCACGATGTTCAAGTTCATGGTTCCGATGGAGCGCCCGGAAGAGCGCTTTAATACTGTAGAGGCGCTGTTCGAGCGCCTCGTTCCGAAAACTGCTTGAAGGACGCCGCATGCGCCTGTTTCGCTCTCTGACCTTGCTGACCCTGTTGATGCCAGCGCTGGTCGCACCCACGGCATATGCCGATGACCTGTATCAGGTCGAAATGATTCTGGTCCGTCAAAACGCCGTGCCGGCGGTTGTCAGCCGCGCCGCACCGGAAGACTGGGCGGCTGGCGCCCAACCGGTCAGCCCCGACAGCCTGCGTACGCCAAGCCTGAATGGCGAGGTGGAAAAACTCACCAGCAGCGCCGACTACACGGTGTTGCTGCACAAGGCCTGGCAACAGCCCCTCGGCGAAACTGCCAGCAAAGTGGCGATCAGCGACGGCAAGGAACAGTATGGTCAGTTCCCGATCGAGGGCACATTGAACATGACGCTGGGACGCTTTACCGACGTCGACGCCGATTTCTGGGTCAACCAGATCGATGCCAATGGCATGGTGACCGCCAGCGAGCGTCTGAAACAGGAAAGCCACACCAAGAACGGCCAGTTGAATTTCCTCGACAACGGGCACCTCGGCCTGCTGATCAAGATCACTTCGCTGACCGCTCCCGCCCCCCGAGCAGCTCCCGAAGAAATTCCGGACTGATTGAAGTCTCTATGTCCGCGACCCTGAGCAAACCCCTGGCACCGTCCTGGGTCAGCCGATTCAAGGAACAGAGCCTGGAGCGTGGCCGCCGCTACGCGCTGGAGAATCGTGTCAGGATCGTCGAGGCCGGCGACGCCACGATCATTGCCGCCTGCGAAGGCTCTGGCGGTAACGTTTACCGTCAGACCATTCGCCTGCGCGAGTCAGCCAAAGGCACGCTACTGATGGTCGACGCCACCTGCTCCTGTCCGGTCCACAACAACTGCAAACATTGTGCAGCGGTGCTCCTGCAAGTGCAGGAAACCCTCGACTACCCCGCTGCCGCCAAAGACGCCGAACTCCTGGAAAAGCTCCAGGCAGTCCTGGAAAACCGCAGCCCGAAAGCCCCGCCGCAAGTGCTGGTGGACAACGTGCAACCGGTACCGCGCCTGTGGCTGGCCAGCATCGAGTTCAGCGCGTTCGAACCGCGCAACGGCCGAATGCAGCGCTACATCCAGCATCGGGCGGCACTGTCCTTCAGTTACCTGGACGAGTACGTTTGCGGGCAGAAAAACGCCGACATCCTGATACGCCAGGAAATCCAGACGCTGCGGATAAAACGCCACCCGGAAGTGGAACAGTCCTACCGGGAACAATTGCGAATCCTCGGCTTCAAAGTCGCCACCCGGCAAAGCAAGGCCTTGCCGGAAAGTGCCGGCGAGCTGTTCGAGATGGTCAATGACAGCGCCTGGCTGACCTTTACCCTCAATGAACTGCCGAAGCTGCGCACCCAGGGCTGGGAATTGCAGATCGACGAGGACTTCGGTTTCGACCTGACCGCGGTAGACGACTGGTACGCCACGGTCGAACAGGCTCCGGAGCGCGACTGGTTCGATCTGGAACTGGGAATCATCGTCAATGGCGAACGCCTGAGCCTGTTGCCGATCCTGCTTAACCTGATGCGCTCGCACACCGAAATCCTCAACCCGGAACGCCTGGCCCGACGCCGCGACGACGAGCTGATCCTGGTCAATATCCCCAATCGCCCGAACTCCGAGCACGGCCCACTGCAAGTCGCCCTGCCCTTCGGCCGCTTGAAGCCGGTGCTGGCCACCCTCGGCGAGTTCTACCTGCAGGAGCCCGGCGACACCACGCTGCGCCTGAGCAAGGCCGATGCCACGCGCCTGAACCCGCTGGAAGACATGCCACTGCTCTGGGAGGGTGGCGAACAGATCCGCACCTTTGCCCAGCGCCTGCGTGACATCAAGAACCACACGGCCACCGCCCCGGACGGCCTGAATGCGACGCTGCGTCCGTATCAGCTTGAGGGCTTGAGCTGGATGCAATCGCTGCGGCAGCTGGAGGTGGGTGGAATTCTCGCGGACGACATGGGCCTGGGCAAAACCCTGCAGACACTGGCGCACGTGCTGAGCGAGAAAAACGCCGGCCGCCTCGATCGGCCGTGCATGGTGGTGATGCCGACCAGCCTGATCCCCAACTGGCTCGACGAAGCGGCGCACTTTACGCCGCAGCTCAAGGTACTGGCGCTGTACGGTGCCAGCCGCAAAAAGCACTTCGACAAGCTGGCTGACTACGATCTGATCCTGACCACCTATGCGCTGCTGCCCAAGGATGTCGAACGCCTGGCGGCGCAGCCTTTGCACATACTGGTGCTGGATGAAGCGCAATACATCAAGAACCCGAGCAGCAAGGCCGCACAGGCTGCCCGCGAGCTCAATGCCCGGCAGCGCCTGTGCCTGAGCGGCACACCGCTGGAAAACCATCTCGGCGAACTCTGGTCGTTGTTTCACTTCCTCTTGCCCGGCTGGCTGGGCGACGTCAAAAGCTTCAACCGCGATTACCGCGTGCCGATTGAAAAACGCACCAGCGAGGTCAGGCTCCAGCACCTCAACGGCCGGATCAAACCTTTCCTGCTGCGCCGCACCAAGGAACAGGTGGCCACCGAGCTGCCGCCGAAAACCGAGATCATCCACTGGGTCGAACTCAACGAGGCCCAGCGCGACGTGTACGAAACCATGCGCCTGGCCATGGACAAGAAAGTCCGCGACGAGATCACCCGCAAAGGCGTGGCCCGCAGCCAGATCATCATTCTCGAAGCACTGCTCAAGCTGCGCCAGGTTTGCTGCGACTTGCGCCTGGTCAACGAGGCGACCCTGCCAAGCCGTGGCGGCACGTCGGGCAAGCTCGACAGCCTGATGGAAATGCTCGAGGAATTGTTCGAGGAAGGTCGACGGATCCTGCTGTTCTCGCAGTTCACCTCGATGCTGTCACTGATCGAAGACGAACTGAACAAACGCGGCGTGGCCTACGCCCTGCTGACCGGCCAGACCCGCGACCGCCGCACCCCGGTGAAGGAATTCCAGAGTGGCAAGCGTCAGATATTTCTGATCAGCCTGAAGGCCGGTGGCGTTGGCCTGAACCTGACCGAGGCCGACACGGTGATTCATTACGACCCGTGGTGGAACCCGGCGACGGAAAACCAGGCGACCGACCGCGCATATCGCATCGGCCAGGAGAAGCCGGTGTTTGTCTATAAGTTGATTGCGCGCGGCACGGTGGAAGAAAAGATTCAGCACCTGCAAAAGGAAAAATCCGACCTCGCGGCCGGTGTATTGGATGGGCGCAAGGCCGGGGACTGGAAGCTGCAGAGCGATGATATCGAGGCGCTGTTTGCGCCGCTGCCGGAAAACCTTGAAAAGCGTTGAGACTTTCGGCGCCTGATCCGGCCTCTTCGCGGGCAAGCCCGCTCCCACAGTGTTTTTGTGTTGCCTCCACTGTTGAGGTTAAACACAAATCAAATGTGGGAGCGGGCTTGCTCGCGAAGGGAGCGACTCGGTATAGCGCCTGACTCAGCCCTTGAGCACCCGCGCCAGTGTCGATTTCACCTTGCCCATGCCGTCATGCAACGCCTGCTCGATCTCGGCCATGGTGATCACCGCCGTCGACTTGCCCGCCGCCGGGTTCACCACCAGCGCCAGACAGGCGTAATCCAGTTCCAGCTCGCGAGCCAGGGCCGCTTCCGGCATACCGGTCATGCCGACGATGTCGCAGCCATCGCGCTCCAGTCGGGCGATTTCAGCCACTGTCTCCAGGCGCGGCCCTTGCGTGCAGGCATACACGCCATGACTGCTGTAGCCCACACCTTCCGCTGCCAATGCCGCAATCAATTGCTGGCGCAATGGTTCGCTGTAGGGGTAGCTGAAGTCGATATGGGTAACGTGTTCCAGGTCATCGGCAAAGTAGGTGTGCTCACGACCGCTGGTGTAGTCGATCAACTGATGCGGCACGCAGAAATGCCCGGTGCCCATCGCGGCATGGATGCCGCCCACGGCGTTGACCGCCAGAATGGCTTCGGCACCGGCCTGCTTCAGCGCCCAGAGGTTGGCGCGGTAGTTGACCTGATGCGGCGGAAAACGATGGGGATGACCGTGACGCGCGAGGAACAGCACTTCCTTGCCGGCATACTCGCCGATCTGAACGTCGGCCGAAGGCGCGCCATAAGGCGTGTCCACTGCCAGTGACTGGCGAATGCTCAGGCCTTCGAGTTGAGTCAGGCCAGTGCCACCGATAATCGCGTAAACCGTCATAACGAACAGTCCTTAATCAATCAATTGAGCTTCTTTGAGCGCGCCGACAGCGGCCAGCCAGCGCGGGTCTTGACGGTATTCGGTACTGGCGAACGACTGGCCGCGCATCCGCGCAATGCGCTCGGAAGGCTTGACCTTCAGGCGTTGCGCAGCGCTCAGGGCCAGTTCGGCGGCCGCTCGATCGTTGCACACCAGGCCCATGTCGCAACCGGCAGTCAGCGCCGCTTCGATACGGCTGGCGGCATCGCCGACCACGTGAGCGCCTGCCATGGACAAGTCGTCACTGAAGATCACGCCATCGAACTGCAACTCGCCGCGCAGGATGTCCTGCAACCAGCGGCGGGAGAAACCAGCGGGCTGGGAATCGACTTGTGGATAAATAACGTGGGCCGGCATGACCGCGGCCAGTTGCTTGCTCAATTTGGCAAACGGCACCAGGTCATTGGCGCGGATCTCGTCGAGACTGCGCTCGTCGTTGGGAATCGCGACGTGGGAATCCGCTTCAGCCCAGCCATGGCCAGGGAAATGCTTGCCGGTAGCCGCCATCCCGGCGCTATTCATGCCGCGGATGAATGCACCCGCGAGCAAGGCAGCGCGCTCGGGATCACCTTCGAACGAACGGGTGCCGACAACGGCGCTGCGCTGGTAATCGAGGTCGAGCACCGGGGCGAAGCTCAGGTCCAGGCCAACGGCCAACACTTCGGTCGCCATGATCCAGCCGCACTGCTCGGCCAGGTATTCGGCGTTCGGATTGTCGGCAATGGCGCGCATGGCGGGCAAGCGCACGAAACCCTGGCGCAGGCGCTGCACGCGGCCACCCTCTTGATCCACCGCCAATAGCAGATCCGGACGAATGGCTCTGATCGCCGCACTCAATTCACGCACCTGGCGTGGGTGCTCGATGTTACGGGCAAAAATGATCAGGCCACCCACTTCGGGCTGGCGCAACAATTGGCGATCTTCAGCCGTCAGCCAGGTACCGGCGACGTCCACCATCAACGAGCCTTGCAAGCCAGCAGTCATAAAAATTCCTTGATAACAGTTAACCCGGCCCACACGGATTCGCCGCCTGGCACAGTGCCCGGCAGGTCGGCGATATCAATGGGAAACGGGTTCAGAACGAGAGTCGGCATGGGCGGCTAGCTTAGCGGATGTCAGCTGCCGCGCCCACCCGTGTGCGGTTAAACCTTGGCGGCAACCGGAGTCGATTTGCTGCGTGGACGCAACTGGGCCGTGGCCATGGCCACATCCGTCACACCGGATTCGGCACGCATGCCGGCAGCCAGGAATGGCACCATCAGGCGCATGACCTGCTCGATGGAGGTGTTCACGCCGAAATCGGTTTCGGCAATCGCGCGCAAGGCCTTGATACCGGACATGCTGAACGCCGCCGCACCCAGCATGAAGTGCACGCGCCAGAACAGTTCGATGGGCGGAATACGTGGCGCCGCTTCGTTGACCAGCATCATGTAGCGGCGGAACACCTTGCCGTACATGTCTTCCAGATAACGACGCAAGTGCCCCTGGCTCTGGCTGAACGCCAGCCCCAGCAAACGCATGAAGATAGACAGGTCGTTGCCACTGCGCGGTTGCACCACCAGTGCCTGCTCGACAAGGATTTCCAGCAACTCTTCGAGAGTAGGCTTGATGTCGGGCTTGGCCTGGCGCCGCTCCAGCTCTTTATCGAGACTGATGCAGAACGGCCCGAGGAACCGCGAGAAAACCGCCTGGATCAACGCCTTCTTCGAACCGAAGTGATAGTTCACCGCTGCCAGGTTGACACCGGCCTTGCTGGTGATCAGGCGCAACGAGGTTTCGGCGAAACCTTTTTCCGCGAACAACTGCTCGGCAGCATCAAGAATGCGTTCAACGGTTTCCGACTGGGCCATGGCTACTCCGCCTGACAAACACTTGTTTGAAACATACGTTTCAGCCTGTGCATTGTCAAGTCTGGCAGTTCGTTTCGGGAATGGTCGGTCAGACATTTAACCACACAACGGCGAAGCTTCAATCCACTGACTGTTCGACCGTCCGGCGGCGACTGAAAAATGGGGCATTGCCAAGACCGCCTCACTGTATATAATCCCAGTCACTGTATAAAAAAACAGAGCGATCGATATGCTAAAGCTGACGCCACGACAAGCAGAGATTCTGGCCTTCATCAAACGCTGCCTGGAAGACAACGGGTATCCACCCACCCGCGCGGAAATCGCTCAGGAACTGGGTTTCAAGTCACCCAATGCGGCGGAAGAACACCTCAAGGCACTGGCCCGCAAGGGTGCAATCGAGATGACGCCTGGCGCCTCCCGTGGCATCCGCATTCCTGGCTTCGAAGCCAAGGCCGACGACTCCACCCTGCCGATCATTGGCCGGGTCGCAGCCGGCGCCCCGATTCTTGCGCAGCAACACATCGAAGAGTCCTGCAACATCAATCCCGCCTTCTTCCATCCGCGCGCTGACTACCTGCTGCGCGTCCACGGGATGAGCATGAAGGATATCGGCATTTTCGACGGCGACCTGCTGGCGGTCCACACCACCCGCGAAGCCCGTAACGGCCAGATCGTGGTGGCGCGAATCGGCGACGAAGTGACCGTCAAGCGCTTCAAGCGTGACGGCAGCAAAGTCTGGCTGATCGCCGAGAACCCCGAGTTCGCCCCTATTGAAGTGAACCTTCAAGACCAGGAACTGGTGATCGAAGGCTTGAGTGTCGGCGTCATTCGCCGCTAAAGGAGGCTCCATGCAGTTCCCACAGCCATCACCACAGCAAACCCAACTGCCGTTGTTCGAAGCGTTCATGGCACAGCCATTGGCGCCGATCCTGAAAGACGTAGTCGAGTCCCCCTGGAGCGCCGAACCTGACGTTTTCAGCGAGCTGTCACTGCGTGGTGCAGCCGGGAACTGCCTGAACCTCCTGGCACCGATCCTCAGGGAATTGAGCCAGGACCAGGACGCACGCTGGCTGACACTGATCGCGCCGCCCGCCAGCCTGACTCAAGCCTGGTTGCGAGATGCCGGCCTCAATCGCGAGCGCATTCTGTTGCTGCAACCGCGGGGCACCCAGAGCGCCCAGCAATTGACCTGCGAAGCCCTGCGCCTGGGTCGCAGCCACACGGTGGTCAGCTGGATCAACCCGTTGAGCCCCCAAGCGCGGCAACAACTGATCAGCGCCGCCCGTACCGGGGACGCTCAGAGCCTGAATATTCGATTGGGTTAACTGGCAGACAAGACGCGTGCTTCACCGCGTGAGGCTTCTCCAGGGACAGAGAAGCCGATGAGTAACGACATCAAGAAAAGCGACAGACGGGGGTCAATGAAGAACCCGCGACCCCTCTTCCTTGTCGAATTCGCCTTCAACCAGGCGACCCGCCATCTGAACACCCACGCTCAACATCGCCTTGGCGACCTCCACGTGCTGCCCCTGCAGGAATGCCTTGGCGTCCTCGGAGAAATCCAAAGTAACCAGAGAACCCTCGTCCTCGGCCCTGCGCAGCTCGATACGGCCGTCTGGTAACTCGACAATTTCTAGAAAGGACGTTGGCATAAAGGACTGTTCTCCACGAAAGGCGGGGATTATATAGGCATCGCGCGGGCTTCGCTTGGGATCTTGACCAGATGTCATCCCAAAAATGTTTCTGTCAGCACTCGTTCAGGCCTTCACGAAAGCGGATCGCCAACCCCTTCAGATTCTGGCGCCAGCTCTCCAGCTCCTCCCGACTCAGCTCCTCCACTGCCTCCTCTTCATCCAGATTGACAGCCTGAATCAGTGGCTGGGTCACGTCCCCTTTCGGCTTGTGGGGTGCGCGTGGCGGCTGAAACAGCGCAGCATGGGCGGCCAACAGCTTGGCCAGCCAGGTCTCCGGGTTATTGGCCAACTCGACCAGCTCAGCCATTTCCGGAATGGCGATGGTTTCCAGCACCTCGCGAGTCAGCAACAACTCTGCACGGGGTGCATTGGCCTGGGGCAAGCGATAGAAACCGGCGATTTCGTGACACAGACCCAACAGCGCGCCGTACAGGTGAAACAGCGCGGATTCGCGTCCGGCCTGGATCAGCGCCAGCGAATTCATCGCCCGCCCCTCTTCAGTGCGGGCCAGTGCTTCGAGCGACAAGCCGGCGAAATAAATCTTCTGATTGGTACGGGTATACAGTTCGTGGGCCATGACGGCAGCCTCCACAACGAAATAATTGCTTCATGCAGGTTGGACAGTGTCGTGGATCAGCCGATCCGACCGCAAGCCCAAAACAATAAAGGCCGCATGAAAACCCGAGGGTTCTCATGCGGCCTTTTCAGTGCCGCGACGCTTTACGCCTTCGCTGCCGGGCGCTTGTCTTCGACCGTCCACTTGCCGCCGTCGTAGAACGCTTTCCAGCCAGTCGGCTTACCCTCGACCTCGGTCTGCACGTACTGTTCCTTGGTCTTGCGACTGTAACGAATCACAGTCGGGAGGCCATCCGGATCTTTCTTCGGCGCTTCGCAGAGGAAGTGATACTTCGGATCGATCTCATCCTTGTGCGGGACGATTTCCATCACCAGCGGAGCACGGGTCTCGCGGTTTTTCGGGAACTGGCTGGCCGCCAGGAACAGACCGGATGCACCGTCGCGCAGGATGTAGGTGTCGTTGACCTTTTCGCACTTCAGCTCAGGCATCTTCACCGGATCCATCTTCGGCGGCGCCGCATCACCGCTCTTCAGCAGTTTTCGGGTGTTCTTGCAGGTAGCATTGGTGCAACCGAAGAACTTGCCGAAACGGCCGGTCTTGAGCTGCATCTCGCTGCCACACTTGTCGCACTCCAGGCTCGGACCTTCATAGCCTTTGATGCGATAAGTGCCCTCTTCGATTTCGTAGCCATCGCAATCCGGGTTGTTACCGCAGATGTGCAGCTTGCGCTTTTCATCGAGCAGGTAGGCATCCATCGCCGTGCTGCAGATCGGGCAGCGATGCTTGCCACGCAACACCAGCGACTCCGACTCACCCTCGTCGTCCGCAGCGATTTCGTCGCCCGGCACCAGGTTGACGGTGGCCTTGCAGCGTTCTTTCGGCGGCAGGCTGTAGCCCGAGCAACCGAGGAACACACCGGTCGACGCGGTACGGATCTGCATCGGTCGACCGCAGGTGGTGCACGGAATGTCAGTCATGACCGGCTGATTGGCCCGCATGCCGTTTTCCGGGCTTTCGGCTACTTCGAGTTTCTTCTTGAAGTCGCCGTAGAACTCGTCGAGTACGTTTTTCCAGTCGCGTTCGCCCTGGGCCACGTCATCGAGATGCTCTTCCATGCCGGCGGTGAAGCCGTAGTCCATCAGGTTGGAGAAGCTCTCGGCCAGACGCTCGGTGACGATGTCGCCCATCTTTTCCGAGTAGAAACGACGGTTGTGCAGCGCCACGTAGCCGCGGTCCTGGATGGTCGAAATGATCGCCGCGTAGGTCGAAGGACGACCGATGCCGCGTTTTTCCATTTCTTTTACCAGGCTGGCTTCCGAGTAACGCGCCGGCGGCTTGGTGAAGTGCTGGGTCGGATCAAGCTTGATCAGCTTCATCGCGTCGCCCTGGGCCATGTCCGGCAGTACGTCGTCATCGCCTGGCTTGGCGATTTGCGGCATGACGCGGGTGTAACCGTCGAACTTCAGGATGCGGCCCTTGGCGCGCAGCTCGAAGTCGCCGGCACCCACAGTGACCGTAGTCGACAGGTATTGCGCCGGCAGCATCTGGCAAGCGAGGAACTGGCGCCAGATCAGCTCGTAGAGGCGCTCAGCGTCACGCTCCATGCCCGACAGCTTGCTTGGCTCGGTATTGGCGTCGGACGGACGAATCGCTTCGTGAGCCTCTTGTGCGCCTTCCTTGCTGCTGTAGACGTTCGGGGTTTCCGGCAGGTACTTCTTGCCGAACTCGCCTTCAATATAGGTACGCGCCATCGCCACGGCATCAACCGAGAGGTTGGTGGAGTCGGTACGCATGTAGGTGATGTAGCCGGCTTCGTACAAACGCTGGGCCATCATCATGGTCTTCTTCACACCGAAGCCCAGGCGGTTACTCGCGGCCTGCTGCAGGGTGGAGGTGATGAACGGTGCCGACGGCTTGCTGCTGGTCGGCTTGTCTTCGCGCTTGACGATGCTGTAGCTGGAAGCCTTGAGCTTCTCCAGCGCGGCCATGGCCTGGGTTTCGTTGAGCGGCTTGAAGGCTTCGCCCTTTTCGCGAGCCACGTCGAAACGCACGGTCGCGCCTTTGGCGGTACCGAGGTCGGCGTGAACTTCCCAGTATTCTTCCGGGATGAACGCACGGATCTCGCGCTCACGCTCAACGACCAGTTTCACGGCAACCGATTGCACGCGACCGGCGGACAGACCGCGAGCGATCTTGGCCCACAGCAGTGGCGAAACCATGTAGCCCACGACGCGATCGAGAAAACGACGCGCCTGCTGGGCATTGACACGATCGATATCCAGCTCGCCTGGTTTTGAGAAGGCTTCCTGGATCGCCTTCTTGGTAATTTCGTTGAACACCACGCGCTTGTAGCGGGTGTCGTCACCACCGATGGCTTCGCGCAGGTGCCAGGCAATGGCTTCCCCCTCGCGGTCCAAGTCGGTTGCGAGATAGATGGTGTCAGCATCCTTGGCGAGCCGGCGCAGCTCTTCGATGACTTTTTCCTTGCCCGGGAGGATCTCGTACTTGGCTTTCCAGCCATGATCCGGATCGACACCCATGCGCGCGACCAGTTGCTTGCGCGCCTTTTCTTTCGGCGACAGTGCCGGCACTTCACCCGCAGCAGCCTTGCCGCGCTTGGCGGCTGGCTCTTTGCTGGCGCTAGCCGAACCGCTGGTGGGCAGGTCTCGGATATGGCCGATACTCGACTTCACCACGTATTCGTTGCCCAAATACTTGTTGATGGTCTTGGCCTTAGCCGGGGATTCCACAATGACCAGCGATTTGCCCATGGATCAGAAAATTCCTGAATTCGAGAAGTGAAAGGCGGTTGGCGCCTGACGCGGCACCGCTATATATAGTGGCAACAAGGTGAGGTCAAGCGCAGGGTTTTGCGCGCACTCAGCTTATGGCTTGTTGAAAAGGCTTTCTTCGGCCTGCACCAAAGCAAAGCGTGGCACCTGTTCGCCGTCAACTTCGACAGACTCCAGGAACATGCTCAAGGGACGCACCCAAAAGCCGTAATCGCCATACAGGGCTTGATAGAAGACCACTTCTTCTTCGGTTTCCGAATGCCGCGCAACACTGAATACGCGGTACTGCGGACCTTTGTAATGTTGGTAGAGCCCAGGTTGTATCGGCATGCTTTGGCCCTCACTGAAATTTTTTCAAAATAAAAACAAAAATAAATCCGGAAAAACAAAAACCGGGGCACTTGGCCCCGGCTTCCATCAACGAAACGCTTAAACGCGTTCGAAGACGGTGGAGATGCCTTGGCCGAGACCAATGCACATGGTGGCTACCCCGAAGGTACCGCCATTCTGCTTCATCACATTGAGCAAAGTGCCGGAGATACGCGCACCGGAGCAACCGAACGGGTGGCCCAGGGCGATCGCGCCGCCGTGCAGGTTAACCTTCTCGTTCATCTTGTCGAGCACTTTCAGATCTTTCAGCACCGGCAGGGCCTGTGCGGCGAAAGCTTCGTTGAGCTCGAAGAAGTCGATGTCGGAGATACCCAGACCCGCGCGCTTCAATGCTTTTTGTGTGGCCGGTACTGGACCATAGCCCATGATTGCCGGATCCACACCTGCCACTGCCATCGAGCGAATCACCGCCAGAGGCTGGATGCCCAGGTCCTGTGCGCGCTGCGCTGACATCACGATCATGCACGAGGCACCATCGGTGATCTGCGACGAGGTGCCCGCTGTCACGGTGCCGCCCTTCGGATTGAACGCCGGCTTCAGAGCCGCCAGGCTTTCCAGGGTGGTTTCCGGACGAATGGTTTCGTCGTAGTCGAAGGTTTTCAGGAAACCGTTCTCGTCGTAGCCCTGCATCGGGATGATTTCGTCCTTGAACTTGCCTTCCACAGTCGCCTTGTGGGCGAGTTGGTGGGAGCGCACGCCGAAAGCGTCCTGTTGCTCGCGAGTGATGCCGTGCATCTTGCCCAGCATTTCCGCGGTCAGGCCCATCATGCCCGAGGCTTTCGCCGCGTACAGCGACATGTGCGGGTTCGGATCGACACCGTGCATCATGCTCACGTGGCCCATATGCTCGACGCCACCAACCACGAAAACGTCACCGTTTCCGGTCATGATCGCTTGCGCAGCAGTATGCAGAGCGCTCATGGACGAGCCACACAGGCGGCTGACAGTCTGGCCGGCCGAGGTGTGCGGGATCTGGGTCATCAGCGACGCCATGCGCGCGATGTTCCAGCCCTGCTCCAGGGTCTGGTTCACACAGCCCCAGATCACGTCTTCGACTTCGCTCGGGTCAACCTTGACGTTGCGTTCCAGCAGTTTGCTGATCAGGTGCGCCGACATGTCTTCGGCGCGGGTGTTGCGGTGCATGCCGCCCTTGGAGCGGCCCATCGGAGTACGACCGAAGTCGACAATCACGACGTCTCTAGGATTCAAGCTCATAAGTTCACTCTCACTCTAGTTGGGGGCGCTTAACCGAAGAAGCTCTGGCCGTTCTTGGCCATTTCGCGCAGCTTCGCGGTCGGGTGGTACAGCGCGCCCAAATCAGCGTACTGGTCAGCCAGGGCGACGAACTCTGCCACACCGAGCGAGTCGATGTAACGCAGCGCACCGCCACGGAATGGAGGGAAACCAATACCGTAGACCAGACCCATGTCGGCTTCGGCAGCGGTTTCGACGATGCCGTCTTCCAGGCAACGCACGGTTTCCAGGCACAGCGGGATCATCATCCAGTTGATGATGTCTTCGTCGGTGACTTCGCGCTGCTCGTAAACGATCGGCTTGAGCACTTCCAGCACCGACGGATCGGCGACTTTCTTCTGCTTGCCCTTCTTGTCGGTCTCGTAGGCGTAGAAGCCCTTGCCGTTCTTCTGGCCCAGGCGCTTGGCTTCGTAGAGCACGTCGACGGCCGAGCGACGGTCGTCCTTCATGCGGTCCGGGAAGCCTTCAGCCATCACGTCACGACCGTGGTGACCGGTGTCGATGCCGACCACGTCCATCAGGTAGGCCGGGCCCATCGGCCAGCCGAATTTTTCCATGATCTTGTCGATACGGACGAAGTCCACACCGGCGCTGACCAGCTTGGCGAAACCGCCGAAGTACGGGAACAGGACGCGGTTGACCAGGAAGCCCGGGCAGTCATTGACCACGATCGGGTTCTTGCCCATTTTCTTGGCGTAGGCAACGGTGGTGGCAACCGCCAGCTCGCTGGACTTCTCGCCACGGATCACTTCCACCAGCGGCATCATGTGCACCGGGTTGAAGAAGTGCATGCCGACGAAGTTTTCCGGACGCTTGAGGGCCTTGGCCAGCAAGGTGATGGAAATGGTCGAGGTGTTGGACGCGAGGATGGTGTCCTCTTTGACCTGGTCTTCAACTTCAGCCAGTACGGCTTGCTTGACCTTCGGGTTCTCGACGACCGCTTCGACCACCAGGTCCACGTGACCGAAATCACCGTAGGACAGGGTTGGACGGATGCCGTTGAGCACTTCAGCCATTTTCGCGGCGGTCATGCGACCTTTATCAACGCGGCCAACCAGCAGTTTGGCGGCTTCGGCCAGACCCTGCTCGATACCGTGCTCGTTGATGTCCTTCATCAGGATCGGCGTGCCTTTGGAAGCCGACTGGTAGGCGATACCGCCACCCATGATGCCGGCGCCCAGTACGGCGGCCTGCTTCACGTCCTTGGCGATTTCGTCGTAGGCCTTGGCCTTCTTCTTCAGTTCCTGATCGTTCAGGAACAAGCCGATCAAGCTCTGCGCGGCAGAGGTCTTGGCCAGCTTGACGAAACCGGCAGCTTCAATTTCCAGCGCCTTGTCGCGACCGAAGTTCGCGGCTTTCTGGATGGTCTTGATCGCCTCAACCGGCGCCGGGTAGTTCGGGCCAGCCTGGCCGGCCACGAAACCTTTGGCGGTTTCGAAAGCCATCATTTGTTCGATGGCGTTCAGCTTGAGCTTTTCCAGCTTCGGCTGGCGCTTGGCCTTGTAGTCGAACTCGCCGGAGATGGCGCGCTTGACCAGTTCCAGCGCAGCATCCTGCAGCTGCTCTGGAGCAACCACTGCGTCGACGGCGCCGACTTTCAGCGCGTCTTCAGGACGGTTTTCCTTGCCGGCGGCAATCCACTCGATGGCATTGTCGGCACCGATCAGGCGCGGCAGGCGCACGGTACCGCCGAAGCCCGGGTAGATGCCCAGCTTGACTTCCGGCAGACCGATCTTGGCCTTGGTGGACATGACGCGGTAGTCCGCCGCCAGGCACATTTCCAGACCGCCACCCAACGCGATGCCGTTGATCGCGGCTACGGTCGGGACGTTGAGGTCTTCGAAATCGCTGAAAATCTTGTTGGCTTCGAGGTTGCCAGCAACAAGTTCTGCATCCGGCAGCTTGAAGTTGTCGACAAATTCGGTGATGTCGGCGCCGACGATGAAGACGTCCTTGCCACTGCTGACGATCACGCCCTTGATCGAAGCATCTGCCTTGATGGTGTCTACGGCCTGACGCAGTTCGTTCAGGGTTAGACGGTTGAACTTGTTGACGGACTCACCCTTGAGGTCGAACTTCAGTTCGACGATGCCACTTTCAAGAGCCTTAACCGTGATGGCTTTACCTTCGTAAATCATCAACTGATCTCCACGATATGGAAGCTGAACAGTACACGTCGGACGCAGGCGAATGGCTTGGCAGGGACGTTGATCGTCAATGCTACGCCCATTCCCCCGGCACACCCGCCAACGCGATAGTCGGGATTCTGTAGGAGCGATCTGAAATACAAACGCTCAATTCATACGCCCGTTTGATTTGGGTACGTCACCTTCACGGAATTTCCGACAATTGTCAATCGCCTGAAAAACGGGTTGAAACGCGACTTTCCGGTCATTTCCGTACTGCGAAGACCTTAAACACGCCGAAGCATGCAAGGTCATTCATAGAATCAATTGTTAGAAAAGTCGCCCTAATTCGCTGCAGCCCGTGTTTAACAAGCTACGCTGGCGCAACCAGGGGAAAAAGTTGAACGCTTTGGCGAATGCCCAGCGTAAGATCAGCCCACACCGCTTTACCGGCCTGCCTGGCCAACCCCGCCCGATGATTTTGTCGGGCTTTTTATTGCCTGAAGATTTTTACTGCTTGCGGTGTCAGGCTAATGCCTTGAGCGTGGCATCGATCTGTTGCAACACCTCGGCCTCGCCCTTTTCGCCCCAATACAAGGCGATTATTTGCTTGTCGGCCTCGACCTTGAAGACATTGCCTGGCAATTTTTCGAAATGATCGAGCAGCGGCCGATCTTCACATATTTCCTGCCATTGATTGACCCAGACACCCGGTGATTTTTGCCAGTAACTCCAGCACGCCGGCTGACTGCCACGCCGCGGACGATGATACTGGGCGCAGGGGCTCGGCGGCTCCTGGCTGAGCCAGTGTGGCCACTCCTGAGGTGCCAATTGCATGGCCAGCCCGATGCGCCGGGCCTCCATCCGCAGGGCGATACGCCCACTCTGGGCACGTGAGGGGCGCAACCATGCCAGCGGGCTGAGTACCACCAGCAGGATTGACACCACTATCCAGACCGTCATATCTGTACTCCCGAATTTGAATGAGCCCATTGTGTCACTTTGGAACCAATGCGCTTGAAACCAGCCATACTTACCAATATTGCATCCCTCAGGAGGAGCACCTCATGCCCTACAACCATATTCTGGTCGCTGTAGATCTGACCGAAGAGTGCGACCCTGTCATTCACCGCGCTCGCGAACTGTCGGTGAGCAATGGCGCGAAATTGTCGCTGGTGCACATTGTCGAGCCGATGGCGATGGCCTTCGGCGGCGACGTGCCGATGGACCTGTCACAACTGCAACAGCAGCAGTTCGATCAGGCCAAGGAGCGTCTTGAACGCCTGAAGCACAAATACTCAGAGCTTGAGGGCTCCAATTGCCACCTCACCTACGGCCAGCCACGCCAGGAAATCCATCACTTCGCCAAGGAACAGCAATGCGACCTGATAGTGGTCGGCAGCCATGGCCGGCATGGCCTGGCACTGCTGCTGGGCTCCACCGCCAATGACGTGTTGCATGGCGCACCTTGCGATGTGCTGGCGGTGCGTCTGCAAAACAAAAGCTGACAACACAAATCATTGTGGGAGCGGGCTTGCTCCGGGCGGCGTTCCGACGAAAGCGGTGTGACAGACGACCCATTCGTTGAATGTTAAACCGCCTTCGCGAGCAAGCCCGCTCCCACATTGGATCTGCGGCAACCCGCAGATTGCATTGCATATGAAAAGCCCGGCGTTCATCACTGAACGCCGGGCTTTGTTTATTGCAGGATCAATCAGGCATCCAGTTCGGCCCAACGCTCGACCATGATGTCGAGTTCAGCCTGCAACTGCTCCAGCTGAGCAATCACCGCAGCGGTTTCCGCAGCTGGACGCTGATAGAAGCCCGCATCGGCCATCTGCGCCTCAACGACGGCAATCTGCTGCTCCATGGCTTCGATCTGCCCCGGCAACGCTTCCAGCTCGCGCTGCAACTTGTAGCTGAGCTTTTTCTTCGCCACTGGCGCTTCGACGACTGCCGCAACCGGCGCAGGCTCGGCCTTCACCACGGCGGAGTTCAGGTCGGCCTTGCCGGACTTGCTCTCGGTCACACCCAGCAGGCGCGGCGAGCCGCCCTGGCGCAGCCAGTCCTGGTAGCCACCGACGTACTCGCGAACCTTGCCTTCACCTTCGAAGACCAGGGTGCTGGTGACCACGTTGTCGAGGAATGCCCGGTCGTGGCTGACCATCAGTACGGTGCCGTTGAAGGTCAGCAAGACCTCTTCGAGCAGTTCGAGGGTTTCAACGTCGAGGTCGTTGGTCGGTTCGTCGAGTACCAGCAGGTTCGCCGGCTTGCTGAACAGCTTGGCCAGCAACAGTCGGGCACGCTCACCACCGGACAGCGCCTTGACCGGCGTGCGGGCACGCTGCGGGCTGAACAGGAAGTCGCCGAGGTAGCTCAGCACGTGGCGGCTCTGGCCGTCGATATCGATGAAGTCGCGACCTTCGGCCACGTTGTCGATCACGGTTTTTTCCAGGTCCAACTGATGGCGCAACTGGTCGAAGTAGGCGACGTCGATCCTGGTGCCCTCTTCCACTTTGCCGCTGGTCGGTTGCAGGCCACTGAGCATCAGCTTCAGCAATGTGGTCTTGCCGGTACCGTTGGCGCCGAGCAGACCGATACGGTCGCCGCGCTGCAGCACCATGGAGAAGTCCTTGATCAGGAACGGGCCGCCCGGGTGAGCGAAGCTCACGTTCTCGAGCACCATCACTTGCTTGCCGGACTTGTCGGCAGTGTCCAGCTGGATATTGGCCTTGCCGGTACGCTCACGACGCTCGCTGCGCTCGACACGCAGGGCCTTGAGGGCACGTACGCGGCCTTCGTTACGGGTGCGACGGGCCTTGATGCCCTGACGAATCCACACTTCTTCCTGGGCCAGGCGCTTGTCGAACAACGCGTTGGCGGTGGCTTCTGCAGCGAGTTCGGCTTCCTTGTGCACGAGGAAACTGGCGTAGTCGCCGTTCCAGTCGATCAGGCCGCCGCGATCCAGTTCGAGGATGCGGGTGGCCAGGTTCTGCAGGAAAGAACGGTCGTGCGTGATGAACAGCACGGCGCCCTGGAAATCCTTCAGTGCTTCTTCAAGCCAGGCGATGGCACCGATGTCCAGGTGGTTGGTCGGCTCGTCGAGCAGCAGCAGGTCCGGCTCGGACACCAGGGCCTGGGCCAGCAGGACGCGACGACGCCAGCCGCCGGACAACTCGGCGAGGGTCTTGTCGGCCGGCAGTTGCAGGCGGCTCAAGGTGCTGTCGACGAGGGTCTGCAAGCGCCAGCCATCGCGGGCTTCGAGGTCGTGCTGGACGTGCATCAGCTTGTCCAGATCGGCGTCAGTGACGATGTTCTGGCTCAGGTGGTGATATTCGGCGAGCAAGGCGCCAACGCCGTCCAGGCCTTCGGCCACCACGTCGAACACTGTCCGCTCGTCGGCCACCGGCAATTCTTGCGGCAATTCGCCGATCTTGAGTCCTGGTGCGCGCCAAACGGAGCCGTCATCGGGCTTCTGGTCGCCCTTGACGAGCTTCATCATGCTGGACTTGCCAGTGCCATTGCGGCCGATGATGCACACCCGCTCACCACGGGCGATCTGCCAGGACACCTTGTCCAACAACGGCATAGCGCCGAAAGCAAGGGACACATCGCTGAATTTGAGCAGGGTCATGAGCTTCTCCAAAAACCGGGCGCGCATTCTACCTGACTTGAGGCTTCAGAAGGCCGGCAATTTCACTCTCGTAGCACTCTGCATGACAAATGTTGCGAACTGACGCGGGAAGACCCGCAAAGCTTTCACCGGCTGCTGGCAAAAGGCTAAGCTACAGACAATTCAGCGCGGGCCTGGCCCGCGCTTGTCATGATTTTTCTCTGCCCGGACGTCTCATGCGCAGTCGCCTTTTCAATCTTTTATCTGCATTTTTACTGTCTGCCGCTGCCGTTCAATCCGCCCAGGCGGTGGACCTGTCCACCCAACGCCAGTATTACGATGAAGCCAAACGCGCTCTGGCCAAGGGCGATAGCGGCCCGTATTTCCGTTACAGCCAGGCCCTCGCCGATTATCCGCTGGAACCCTACCTGGCGTACGACGAGCTGACCGCGCGCCTGAAAACCGCGAGCAACGCCGAAATCGAGAAATTCCTCGCCGAACACGGCGACCTGCCCCAGGCCAACTGGATGAAGCTGCGCTGGTTGCGCTGGCTGGCGGACCGGGGTGACTGGGCGACCTTCATCAAGTATTACGACCCGAAAATGAACTTCACCGAACTGGACTGCCTGAATGCGCAGTACCAGATCAGCCACAACCTCAAAGCCGAAGGTTATGCCAATGCTGAAAAGCTTTGGTTGACCGGTAAATCCCAGCCCGAAGCCTGCGATGCCCTGTTCGGCATGTGGGCCGCCGATGGCCAGTTGACCCAGCAAAAACGCTGGGAACGCACCAAACTCGCCGCCCAGGCGCGCAACTACCCGCTGGCCAACAGCCTGGTCAACGGCCTGACCACCCTCGCCCCTCGCGGTCGCTTGCTGGTGGACGTGGCGCAGAAACCGGAACTGCTCAACCAGCCGTCACGCTTCACTCCGGCCGATGAAGCCATGTCCGACGTGGTCAGCCTCGGCCTGCGCCGCCTGGCCCGCCAGGACCCGGACAGGGCCATGAATCTGCTCGACGGTTACGCCAGCAGCATGCATTTCTCCCGGGATGAAAAAGTCGCAATCGCCCGGGAAATCGGGTTGACCCTCGCCAAACGTTTCGACGGCCGAGCCCTGGACGTCATGACCAAATACGATCCGGAACTGCGCGACAACACGGTTTCCGAATGGCGCCTGCGCCTGCTCCTGCGCCTGGCGCGCTGGGACGATGCCTATCAGTTGACCCGCCGCCTGCCCCAGGACCTGGCCAACACCAACCGCTGGCGTTACTGGCAGGCCCGCAGCCTGGAGCTGGCGCAACCGCAGAATCCGGAAGCGCTGACACTCTATAAAAACCTGGCCCGCGAACGCGACTTCTATGGTTTCCTCGCCGCCGACCGCTCACAGTCTCCGTACTCGCTGAACAACAAACCGCTGGTGATGAGCCAGGCGCTGATCAACAAAGTGCGCAACACCCCCGGCATACGTCGCGCCCTGGAGTTCCACGCTCGCGGGCAAATCGTCGACGGTCGCCGCGAGTGGTACCACGTCAGCCGCCACTTCAGCCGTGACGAGATGGTTGCCCAGGCCAAACTGGCTTACGACCTGAAATGGTATTTCCCGGCCATTCGCACCATCAGCCAGGCGCAGTATTGGGACGATCTGGATATCCGTTTCCCGATGGCCCACCGCAACACGCTGGTGCGTGAAGCGAAGAATCGCGGCCTGCATCCGAGCTGGGCGTTCGCCATCACTCGCCAGGAAAGCGCCTTCATGGAAGATGCCCGCTCCGGGGTCGGCGCCTCGGGCCTGATGCAACTGATGCCCGCCACCGCCAAGGAAACCGCACGCAAGTTCAGCATTCCCTATAGCTCGCCACAGCAACTGTTCAACCCGGACAAGAACATCCAGCTCGGCGCCGCGTACCTGAGCCAGGTGCACAGCCAGTTCAACGGCAACCGCGTCCTCGCCTCCGCCGCCTACAACGCCGGCCCGGGCCGCGTTCGCCAGTGGCTGCGCGGTGCGGATCACTTGAGTTTCGACGTGTGGGTGGAAAGCATCCCGTTCGACGAAACCCGCCAGTACGTGCAAAACGTGCTGTCGTATTCGGTGATCTATGGCGAGAAGCTCAACTCACCGCAGCCGATCGTGGATTGGCATGAGCGGTATTTTGATGATCAATAATGAAGTGATTTAACTCGCCGACAAAAAATGCCCGCATTGATTGATGCGGGCATTTTTATTGACGGGTCAAATCAGGGGCCGCCTATAGGTTTCGGGAACGTCGACACTGCTCGGTTTTTTTTTGCAGATTGCTTGCCATATTCGGTCAATCGATATCGTTGGGCCGGGCTATTGGGCGAGTCGGGATGAGTCATTTCAATCAATCCTTTACCCAATGCCGGTTTCAGATAGTTAGCCCGGAAAGTCGCCTTGTGAGCCAATCCCACTTCTGCCATCAACTCGCTTACCTTGCGCGGCTCAGTCCCTTCAAGCACCAAAAGCAGCCTCGCTACTTGGTCGGTTACTTGATCGGTTACTTGGTCGGTTACTGATGCGCTCCGTGACGCTTCCTTGAGCGCCACGCTCAAGGCCTGAAGCATAAACTCGACAAAAGGCGTCGGCTCGGCCGTCTGGTCCGCCTCGGACAACGCCGCATAGTAGGCATCCTGTTGATCCCGGATAACAGCTTCGACGGGTAGATAAGCCATTATCGGACGCCACTGGCTAAGTATCAGCGTTTGCCAAAGACGTCCCATGCGGCCGTTGCCATCTGCGAATGGGTGAATGAACTCGAACTCGTAATGGAATACACAACTGATAATCAACGGATGCCAATCCGAGGCGTCCACCCATGCCAGCAAATCATCAATCAAATGCGCAACGCGACTTGGAGGCGGAGCCATATGAACCAATCGTTCGCCACGATAAATTCCCACGCCGTCGCGCCGGAACCGTCCGAAATCGTCGATCAGCCCATGCATTAACAGCTCATGCGCTCGAAGCAGGTCGGCTCGACTGCCCGGCTGCCAGCCCGGCATCGATTCGTAGGCAGCAAAGGCATTACGCACTTCCTGGATTTCCCGAGGTAAACCCAGGACGCGCTGCCCCGATAGAACGGCGGTCACTTGTTCAATGCTGAGCGTATTGTTTTCGATTGCCAACGAAGCCTGAATCGTTCGAATTCGATTGCCACGCCGTAATTGAGGTGTCTGACGAGAATCATCCACAGCCGAAAGCTGACCAATCTGCTCACTGATCTCTGCAATCAACGCGAGTATTTTTGTGGTCAACGTCAACGGCGGTTGATATCGGTTCATTTCCTCATCCTGGCTCGTCACTGAGACCGCCATATTGCCCGAACCTTTCGGCATTTATTCAACCTCATGTCCCTTCCCGATTTTTTTGGAAAGGTGAGCGTCGTGATCATCGTCGGCACCAAACTGCAACGCCGCCAACCGCGCATACAACGCATTGCTGGCAATCAGCTCCTGATGCGTGCCCACCGCCACCAGCTTCCCTTGATCCATCACCGCGATGCGGTCGGCGTTTTTTACCGTGGCCAGGCGATGGGCGATCACCAGGGTGGTTCGGTTTTTCATCAGGCTCGGCAGCGCCTGCTGGATCAGGTGTTCGCTCTGGGCGTCGAGGGCGCTGGTGGCTTCGTCGAGGAGCAGGATCGGCGCGTCCACCAGCAACGCGCGGGCGATGGCCAGGCGTTGGCGCTGGCCGCCGGACAAGCCGAGACCGCCGTCCCCCAGATGAGTCTGGTAACCATTGGGCATGGCTTCGATAAAGTCATGGGCGTAAGCGATTTTTGCCGCTTCCTGCACCTCGGCCAAGGTCGCCTGCGGATTGCCGTAGCGAATGTTTTCTTCAATGCTGCCGAAAAACAGCGCCGGGGTTTGCGACACCAGGGCGAAGCAGCGGCGCAGGTCCAGCGGATCGAGTTGAGTCAACGGCACGCCATCGAGCAGGATGCGTCCCTCGGCCGGGTCGTAAAAACGCAGCAGCAAGTCATACACCGTGGATTTACCGGCCCCTGATGGCCCGACCAGCGCCAGCGTCTCACCGGCATTGACGGTCAGGCTCAAGCCGTCGACGGCATAACTTTCCGGCCGCGACGGGTAGGAAAAACGCACATTGTGCAGTTGCAGTTGGCCATCGACCCGTTCCGGCAGTTTCACCGCGCCAGCCACTGGCGGCAGGATGAAGTTTTCCGAACGCAGCAACTCGGCAATCCGCTCGGCCGCGCCGGCTGCCCGTTGCAACTCGCCAATCACCTCGCTCAAGGTGCCAAACGCGCTGCCGACGATCAGGCTGTAGAACACGAACGCCGCCAGCTCGCCGGCGGAAATTCGCCCGGCGATGACGTCCATGCCGCCGACCCAGAGCATCACCCCGACCGCGCCCAATACCAGCACGATCACCAGGGTAATCAGCCAGGCCCGCTGGAAGATGCGTTTGCGTGCGGTGTTGAACGCCTCTTCCACAGTCACGGCAAACCGGCGCTCGTCCTGGGCCTGATGGTTGTAGGCCTGCACGGTCTTGATCTGGCCCAGGGTTTCCGACACATAGCTGCCGATGTCGGCAATCCGGTCCTGACTCAGGCGTGAGAGGTTACGCACCCGGCGACCGAAGATCAGGATCGGCGCGATCACCAGGGGCAAGGCAACCACCACGATGCTGGTGAGCTTGGGGTTGGTGACAAACAACAGGACGATCCCGCCGATCACCATCAGCAGATTGCGCAGGAACAACGACAGCGAAGAGCCGATGACCGATTGCAGCAGCGTGGTGTCGGCGGTCAGGCGGGACTGGATTTCCGAGCTGCGATTGTCTTCGTAAAACCCCGGGTGCAGGTAAATCAGATGATTGAACACGTTGCGCCGGATATCGGCGACGCAGCGCTCGCCAATCCACGACACCAGGTAAAACCGTGCAAACGTACCGATCGCCAATCCCGCCACCAGCAACATGAACAGTGTGATGGACTGATTGAGCAGATGCGGGGACTGGGTCATGAACCCCTTGTCCACCAGCAGGCGGATGCCCTGCCCCATGGACAAGGTGATGCCCGCGGTGGCGATCAACGCCAGCAAGGCGCCAAAGGCCTGCCAGCGATACGGCGCGATGAAACGACTGGTCAGGCGAATGGCACGGCGGTGACGGGCAGAGAGCATCGTAATCATCCTGGACAAGGCAGTCATTAGGGTCAGCCTATACCGCTCAATGGGGTGGCTCGCTGCAAATCACAATGAGTCAGGTTAATTATGTCCACCAACACTAGAGGCTAGACGCTATTGGTCTAAAGTTCGGGTAGCCACGCGAAGGCATTTCTGCTGGACTGTTTCTGTCCCCCCGGAAAGATCGCAGGGAGTTGTCATAGCCCGGTCACCTGGCGGTTCTACAGTAAGCAAACAACCTGATGAGGAGACAGGCCATGTCCTTGCAACACAGCAGCGATGACAAGATTCAAGTGATCCGCACGCAACCAGACCAGTCTCTGGGTTGCTCGATTATTGACGAGCAGGGTCGCGAAGTACCGATCACTGAAAAAATGATCCAGAAAGCTTGCAGCGAACTGGAAAAGCGATTGGTCAAACCTGCCGAACAAAAGTGATATAGCCACCGTCTTCTTGACCCGGCCCGTTGTTGGCCGGGTTTTTTATGCCTGCTTAATCCAATCCGGGACTGTGGTGCGCCCATCGCGAGCAGGCTCGCTCCCACAGGGGATCCGGGTCGTACACAACATTTGTATCCAATAGCGGCTCCTGTGGGAGCGGGCTTGCTCGCGAAGGGGCCGCCACGGTCTATCAGATTGCCGTTGCGCCCAACGCCGCCACAATCCGCTGCAACTCAGGCGCATCCCCCTCGATCCGCACCTGCAACCCGTCGATCTCACGACGCGAGGGGTATTGCTTGCGCAACACATCGAATGCCGCACGCTGCTCGCTGACACTGCCGACAAGGCTGCGACGGAAATCGGCATCGTCACGACGCGGGTCATACACGCCACGGCACAGCATCGCCAACGCCCAGGCCGGGTCGCTTTGCGCATTCAGGGTCACGTGCGACAGCCACGGTGCCGGCAGCAAATCGCCCAGGCTGACACGGGCCGGCTGCCCGAGGAAATCGCAATACGCCTGATAAATCTGCGCGGTTCCCCGCTGCTTGCCGTCGAGGCTGTAACCGGCAATGTGTGGCGTTGCCAGCACGCACAGCTCGGCCAGCGCCACGTCGACTTCAGGCTCGCCCTCCCAGACATCGAGCACCGCTTGCAGGTCTTCGCGCTCCAGCAGCACGTCGCGCAGGGCCGCGTTGTTGACCACCGGCCCGCGACTGGCATTGATCAGCCAGGTGCCGGACCGGAGCTGGTTCAGACGTTTTTCATCGAACAAGTGCCAGGTCGATTGCTGACCCTGTTTAGTCAATGGCGTGTGCAGGCTGATGACGTCGCACTCGTCGATGATCTGCTCGAGGCTAACGTAGTCGCCACCTTCAGCGGCCTGCCGTGGCGGATCGCACACCAGCACCTTCCAGCCCAGGCCTTGCAGGACCTTGACCAGCCGTCCGCCCACTTCGCCGGCACCGACCACGCCGTAGGTACGCCGGGTCAGGTCGACACCTTCGATTTCGGCCAGAGTCAGCAGGCTGCCGAGTACATAGTCGACCACACCACGGGCATTGCAGCCCGGCGCGCTGGACCAGGTGATACCGGCTCGTTGAAAGTAATCCAGATCCAGATGATCGGTGCCGATGGTGCACGTACCGACAAAGCGCACCTTGCTGCCCTCGAGCAGCGCGCGATTGACGTTGGTCACCGAACGCACCAACAGCACATCGGCCTGTTCGACCGAGGCACGGTCGATGGCGCGACCCGGTACCCGGCGGATTTCACCGAAACCTTCGAAGAAGGCATCGAGCAGGGGGATATTTTCGTCGGCAACAATCAGCATGGCAGGCTCCTTTGGCGGATCGGCAGTGTAGGCGTAGATGCTGGTGGTGGGCCAGTGGGCATTGTTCACTTGGGTCTGAAGCACAAGTTACTTTGTGGGAGCGGGCTTGCTCGCGAAAGCAGTGTGCCAGGCAACATCAATGGTGACTGACACTCCCCCTTCGCGAGCAAGCCCGCTCCCACAGGTTTTTGATTACAAATCGGTAACACGGGTCTTTTCCTGACTGCCGCGTCAACGCGTAGAATGCGCGCCTGTGCATCGATACCTTTTGGACGTTTCGCCATTGAATCCTGTAATTGAGAATACCGCCGCCATTGCTCCTGCGCGGACGACACCCGTTCGCCTGGAGCTCAAAGGCCTGCTCGGCCTGGCCCTGCCGATCATGATCGCGCAACTGGCCACCACGGCCATGGGCTTCGTCGATGCGGTGATGGCTGGCCGTGTCAGTCCACGGGACCTGGCCTCGGTGGCCCTGGGCAATTCGATCTGGATTCCGGTCTACCTGTTGATGTCCGGCGTTTTGTTGGCCACCACCCCCAAGGTCGCGCAACGCTTTGGCGCCGGGCAGTTTGACGAAATCGGCCCGCTGGTACGCCAGGCGCTGTGGCTGGCACTGTGTGTCGGGTTGATCGGCAGCGGCCTGCTGCTCGGCGCCGAGCCGATCCTGCACTGGATGAAAGTCGATCCGCAATTGATCGAACCGAGCATGGGTTACCTGCACGGGATCGCCTTCGGCTTGCCGGGCATGGCGTTTTATTACGTGCTGCGCTGCTACAGCGATGGCATGGGGCGCACCCGTCCGAGCATGGTCATTGGCTTGTGCGGTCTACTGCTGAACATCCCGCTGAACTACACGTTGATCTATGGCCATTTCGGCGCACCGGCACTGGGCGGCGTCGGTTGCGGCTGGGCCAGCGGCATCGTGATGTGGTTCATGGCGTTGAGCATGGCCGGCTGGACGTTCTGGGCGCCGTTCTATGCCCGCACCCGTGTGCTGGTGCGCTTCGACCGGCCGAAATGGGCCGTGATCAAGCGTCTGGTCAGCATTGGCCTGCCGATCGGTATCGCCGTGTTCGCCGAGTCCAGCATCTTCGCGGTCATCGCCCTGTTGATCGGCAGTCTTGGCTCTACCGTGGTGGCTGGGCATCAAATCGCCCTGAATATCAGCTCATTGCTGTTCATGATTCCTTATTCGCTGGGCATGGCGGTGACCGTGCGCGTCGGTCAGGCACTGGGGGCCGGCAATCCTTGGCAGGCGCGCTTCGCGGCGAAGGTCGGGCTCGGCGCGGCACTGGTGTTCGCGGCGTTCTCGGCAGCCCTGATCCTGCTCCTGCGTGAACCTATCGCCTCTATCTACACGCCTGACAAGGCCGTGATCCAGATTGCATCGATGTTGATTGTCTATGCCGCGCTGTACCAGTTTTCCGATGCCATCCAGGTGATTTGCGCGGGTGCGCTGCGTGGGTACCAGGACACCCGGGTGACGATGATCCTGACCTTGTTTGCCTATTGGGGCATCGGCCTGCCGGTCGGCTACGTGCTGGGACTGACCGATTGGTTCGGCCCGGCCAGCGGCCCGAGCGGGCTGTGGGAAGGGTTGATTGCCGGTTTGAGCTGTGCGGCGCTGATGCTGTCGATCCGTCTGACGCTCAGTGCGCGCCGGCGGATTCGTAACAGCCGCTCGGCGGGTTGACTGCACAAACAAAAAGACCTGCTTTTGCAGGTCTTTTTTGGCTACCGTTAAACGGACTTCTTGCGAATCCAGTAGAGGTAGGTGCCCTCATCTTCGTGCTGCGCCACCAGTTCATGGTCGAGAAACACACAGAACTTGGGAATGTCGCGACGGGTCGACGGGTCAGTGGCGATCACCTTGAGCAGGCCGCCGGGCACCAGGTCACGGATGTGCTGGTGCAGCATCATCACCGGCTCTGGGCAGTTGAGGCCGGTGGCGTCGAGGGTGCCGTCTACCGGCGTATCAAGCATTTCACTCATGATTCACTCCTGAAACTGGCCGGCATTGTCGCGCATTGCCGGGTGTAACGTCATCTTTTGGCTAGCACCGTACCTGTGGGAGCGGGCTTGCTCGCGAAGGCGAACTGTCAGCTGACATCATTACTGAATGACCCACCGCCTTCGCGAGCAAGCCCGCTCCCACATTGGTCCGCGTGTATCAGCGGGACTTGGGCTTCTTCACGTCCAACCGGCGCAAATGGCAGGTCACTTCCTCGCGGTCGTGGTACAGCTGCTTGCAGCCGATCTCGACCTTGATGCCCCGGGCCTTGAAGCCATCGGCAATGCGTTCGAGCAAGCGCTTCACTTCGGCATAGCGCTGTTTCATCGGCAGCTTGAGGTTGACCACCGCTTCGCGGCAATGGCCGTCGCCGATCCACTCTTCCAGCATCGCGGCGTTGCGCGCCGGCTTCTCGACGATGTCGCAGACCATCCAGTCCACCGGTTGCTTGGGCTTGAAGGTGAAACCGTCGGCCATCAAGTGCTGCACCAGGCCAGTGTCCATCAGGCTTTCGGCCATCGGGCCGTTGTCGATGGCGGTCACCAGCATGCCGCGGTTGACAAGTTGCCAGGTCCAGCCACCGGGGGCGGCCCCGAGGTCGACGCCGGTCATGTCGCCGTGCAGACGCTCGTCCCACTGGTCGCGCGGGATGAAGTGGTGCCAGGCCTCCTCCAGCTTGAGGGTCGAACGACTCGGCGCCTCGCGGGGGAACTTCAATCGCGGAATGCCCATCGGCCACATCGCCGAGTTGTTCGACTCCGCCAGGCCCATGAACACTTCGCGGCCACTCTTGAAGGTCAGCAACAGACGCGGCTTGTGGGCATCCTCCACCAGCTTGCCGGCCGCCATCAGCGCCTTGCGCAGGTGCACTTCGAATTTCTTGCAGAAGTTCGACAGTTCCTTGCCGTCATTGGTGTCGACCATTTCCAGCCACAGGCTGCCGCACAGCGGAAAGTCCGCCATATGCGCGAGGATCACGCTGATGCGGTCGGTTTCCGGCAGATCGATGAAGATCCCCCGGGCCCACTGGCGCGGGAAGATCAGCTCGGCGAAACGCTGCCCGCGCATCAAGCGCTCGGCGCCGTCTTCTTCGGTGCAGACAAACTCGGCGCAAGCAGTTGCAGCCTTGGCCTTGGCATAACCGGCCACGTTCAAGCGCGCGGCGAGGTCGGAAATCTCGGAACAGACTTCGCCTTCGAAGCCCGGCCGGCAATGCATAAAGAGGGTGTTCATTCTTACTCCTGGGCAATGGCGAGGAATTTCGGCCACTGCGCGATGCCCAGGCTTGCGTTGAAGCAAAGCCTGTCACGAAAACCCGCGCATGATAGCCGACTTCGGAACCTCGGACTTAGCGATAGAGTCCAGTTATTAGCCAGCTACTTAAAACAGGGCTAGGTTTAATGCTCTGCCCGTCCCCTCAGTCCGTAGCCGTGCGGACTCAAAGGAGTGATCGTAATGCCGTCCCTCGATAGCCTGAAAACGCTCAAGACCCTGCAAGTCGGCAACAAGACCTACCACTACTTCAGCCTGCCCGAGGCCGCCAAAAGCCTGGGCGATCTGGACAAGTTGCCGATGTCGCTGAAAGTCCTGCTGGAAAACCTGCTGCGCTGGGAGGACGAAAAGACCGTCACCGGCGCCGACCTCAAGGCGCTGGCCGCGTGGCTCAAGGAGCGTCGCTCCGACCGCGAAATCCAGTACCGCCCGGCGCGGGTGCTGATGCAGGACTTCACCGGCGTACCGGCGGTGGTCGACCTGGCCGCCATGCGCGCGGCGATGGCCAAGGCCGGCGGCAATCCGCAGCGGATCAACCCGCTGTCGCCGGTGGACCTGGTGATCGACCACTCGGTGATGGTCGACAAGTTCGCCAGCAGCAGCGCCTTCGAGCAGAACGTCGACATTGAAATGCAGCGCAATGGCGAGCGTTATGCGTTCCTGCGCTGGGGCCAGAGTGCCTTCGACAATTTCAGCGTGGTGCCGCCGGGCACCGGGATCTGCCACCAGGTGAATCTTGAATACCTCGGCCGCACGGTCTGGACCAAGGACGAAGACGGCCGTACCTATGCCTTCCCCGACACCCTGGTCGGCACCGATTCCCACACCACCATGATCAACGGCCTCGGCGTGCTTGGCTGGGGCGTCGGCGGTATCGAGGCGGAAGCGGCGATGCTCGGGCAACCGGTGTCGATGCTGATTCCCGAAGTCATCGGTTTCAAACTCACCGGCAAGCTCAAGGAAGGCATCACCGCCACCGACCTGGTGCTGACCGTGACCCAGATGCTGCGCAAGAAAGGCGTGGTGGGCAAATTCGTCGAATTCTACGGCGACGGCCTGGCCGACCTGCCCCTGGCCGACCGCGCGACCATCGCCAACATGGCCCCGGAATACGGCGCCACCTGCGGTTTCTTCCCGGTGGACGACATCACGCTGGAGTACCTGCGCCTGTCCGGCCGGACCCTGGAAACGGTGCAACTGGTCGAGGCCTACAGCAAGGCCCAGGGCCTGTGGCGCCTGCCCGGCCAGGAACCGGCGTTCACCGACAGCCTGGCGCTGGACATGGGCAGCGTCGAAGCCAGCCTCGCCGGACCAAAACGTCCACAGGACCGGGTGTCGCTGCCCAATGTCGCGCAAGCGTTCAGCGACTTCGCCGACCTGCAATTCAAGCCCACCAGCAAAGAAGAAGGCCGCCTGGAAAGTGAAGGCGGTGGCGGTGTTGCCGTCGGTAATGCCGATATGGCCGGCGAAGTGGATTACGACTACGAAGGCCAGACCTATCGCCTGAAAAACGGTGCCGTGGTCATCGCCGCGATCACCTCCTGCACCAACACCTCCAACCCCAGCGTGATGATGGCGGCCGGGCTGGTGGCGAAGAAGGCCGTGGAAAAAGGCCTGAAACGCAAACCCTGGGTGAAGAGCTCGCTGGCCCCCGGCTCGAAAGTGGTCACCGACTACTACAAGGCGGCCGGCCTGACCCATTACCTCGACGAATTGGGCTTTGCCCTGGTCGGCTATGGCTGCACCACCTGCATCGGCAACTCCGGGCCGCTGTCGGAACCCATCGAGAAAGCCATCCAGCAAGCCGACCTCACCGTGGCCTCCGTGCTCTCGGGCAATCGCAACTTTGAAGGCCGGGTGCATCCGCTGGTGAAAACCAACTGGCTGGCCTCCCCGCCATTGGTGGTCGCCTACGCGCTGGCCGGCACGGTGCGCACCGACCTCAGCCGCGAGCCGTTGGGCGATGGCAAGGACGGCAAACCGGTGTACCTGCGAGACATCTGGCCAAGCAGCAAAGAAATTGCCGACGCCGTGAGTCAGGTCAACACCGCCATGTTCCACAAGGAATACGCCGAAGTGTTTGCCGGTGACGCGCAATGGCAGGCGATTGAAGTACCGCAGGCGGCGACCTATGTCTGGCAGTCCGACTCGACTTACATCCAGCACCCACCGTTCTTCGACGACATCGGCGGCCCGCCGCCAGTGGTCAAGGATGTCAACGGCGCCAGGATCCTCGCACTGCTCGGCGACTCGGTGACCACCGACCACATCTCCCCGGCCGGCAACATCAAGGTCGACAGCCCGGCAGGGCAATACCTGCGCGACAAAGGCGTGGAACCGCGGGATTTCAACTCCTACGGTTCGCGGCGCGGCAACCATGAAGTGATGATGCGCGGCACCTTCGCCAACATTCGCATACGCAACGAAATGCTCGGCGGCGAAGAAGGCGGCAACACCCGCTACCTTCCCACCGGGGAAAAAATGTCGATCTACGACGCCGCCATGCGCTATCAGGCTTCAGGCACGCCGCTGGTGGTGTTCGCCGGCCAGGAATACGGCACCGGTTCGAGTCGCGACTGGGCGGCCAAAGGCACCAATCTGCTGGGGGTGAAAGCGGTCATCGCCGAAAGCTTCGAACGGATTCACCGCTCCAACCTGGTGGGCATGGGTGTGCTGCCGTTGCAGTTCAAGCTGGATCAGAACCGCAAGAGCCTGAACCTCAATGGCAGCGAAACCCTGGACATCCTCGGCTTGACCGGCGTCGAGCTGACGCCACGGATGAACCTGACACTGGCCATCACCCGCGAAGACGGCAGCAGCGAGAAGATCGAGGTGTTGTGCCGCATCGATACACTCAATGAGGTGGAGTACTTCAAGTCGGGGGGGATTCTGCATTACGTGTTGCGGCAGTTGATCGCTTCGTAACGGACGACCGACAAAAACACCGCCTTCGGGCGGTGTTTTTGTTGGGGACAGTCAGTAAGCTATCGCTCGCTCCCACTTTGATATCAATCGGCGACCTGACACGGACTACTGTGGGAGCGGGCTTGCTCGCGAAAGCAGTGTGTCAGCAGCGCTGATGTCGACTGACACGACGCCTTCGCGAGCAAGCCCGCTCCCACAGAGGTTGGTGGCGCATCGCAAATTCCGACTCAAGGACTTCAAATGATTGCCCTGCCATGGACGTTTCTGGCCCTGCTTTCCATCGGCTACGGCCTGGCACTGACCTACGGCCATCTCGGCTGGCTCTCGGCAATCTCGGTGTTTTTGTTGCTGGTCGCGGGTGTCGCCGTCCGCCAACGCGAGATCCCTTTTGCCCGCTACCTCGGCCACGGCCTGTTCATCGTCCTGGCTCTGGTCCTGGCGACGCATTGGTTACCCGGCTTCTACAACGGTCGCGTTATCGATCCTCAGCGTTTCACCGACAACGCCGCGATATTCGCCATGCACCTGAATCTGGACAAACCGCTGATCGGCTTCTGGCTGTTACTGGTTTGTCCGTGGATTGTCGGCCGCCGTTCGCTTCGGCTATCGCTGTATGCCACCGCACTGGCACTGACCTTGAGCGCCCTGCTGGCGTTGGGCGGCGCACTGTTGCTCGGGGTCATCGCCTGGGCGCCGAAATGGCCGGATCAAGCCTGGCTGTGGTTGCTGAACAATCTGCTGCTGGTGACGCTGGTCGAGGAAGCGCTGTTCCGTGGCTACATCCAGGGCGGCCTGAGCCGGTACCTCAAAGACCGGCCCTACGGTGAACACCTCGCCCTGCTGCTGGCGTCATTGGTCTTCGGCCTGGCCCATGCCGGCGCGGGATGGCGATGGGTGTTGCTGGCCACGCTGGCCGGGGTCGGCTATGGCCTGGCCTACCGGTTCGGCGGGCTGGGCGCCGCCATCGCCAGCCACTTTTGCCTGAACCTGCTGCACTTCGGCCTGTTCACCTATCCGATGCTCGCCGGCTGACGCAAGGGTCATTTTGCGACGCATCACTGATGATCGAAAAATAATCTCAACAATCCGCCGGCCTTGCCGATACAGCACTTGAAAGCCTTGCGGATTAAAAAAGCCATGCGTAACAACCAGCCTATTACACAACGCGAGCGGACCTTCCCGGCTCAGCAACGGTTGATTTCCACCACCGATGCCAAGGGCATGATCACCTACTGTAACGACGCTTTCGTCGAGATCAGCGGGTTTCCCCGAGAGGAACTGATCCGTGCACCGCACAACCTGGTCCGTCACCCCGACGTCCCGGCCGCGGTGTTCGCACACATGTGGGTCACGCTGAAACAAGGCTTGCCATGGATGGGCATTGTCAAGAATCGCTGCAAGACCGGTGATCATTACTGGGTGAATGCCTATGTGACACCTATCTTCGAAGGCAATCAGGTGATCGGTTACGAGTCGGTGCGAGTCAAGCCCAGCGCCGAACAGATCCGCCGCGCCGAAGCGCTCTACCAACGCATCAATCAGGGCAAGTCGGCCGTTCCCTCCTCGGATAAATGGTTGCCGATCCTGCAGGACTGGCTGCCGTTCATTCTGGTCAGTCAATTGAGCTTCATGATCGGTGCCTCGCTGAACTCCCATTGGGGGTTTGCCCTGGCTGCCGGTCTTTCGGTGCCGCTGGGCCTGATGGGTCTCCAGTGGCAACAGCGTGGCCTCAAGCGTTTGCTGCGCCTGGCCGAGCAGACCACCTCCGATCCGTTGATCGCACAGATGTACACCGACAGTCGCGGCGCCCAGGCGCGTCTGGAAATGTCCATCCTCAGTCAGGAAGCACGCCTGAAAACCTGCCTGACGCGTCTGCAGGACACGGCCGAACACCTGACCGATCAGGCCAGACAGTCCGATGCCCTGGCGCACAACAGCTCCAGCGGCCTGGAACGTCAACGCGTCGAAACCGAGCAAGTGGCCACCGCGGTCAACCAGATGGCCGCTACCACCCAGGAAGTCGCCAGCCACGTGCAACGCACCGCCGATGCCACACAGGAAGCCAATCGCCTGACCGGTCGTGGTCGTGACATCGCCGGGGAAACCCGCGAAGCCATCCAGCGCCTGTCGGTAGTCGTCGGTGAAACCGGCGTGACCGTGACCCAATTGGCCAAGGACAGCAACGAAATCGGTGGCGTGGTCGACGTGATCAAAGGCATCGCCGACCAGACCAACCTGCTGGCCCTGAACGCCGCCATCGAAGCGGCCCGTGCCGGCGAGATGGGTCGTGGTTTTGCGGTGGTGGCCGACGAAGTCCGTCAGCTGGCGCAACGCACCAGCGAATCCACCGGGCAGATTCATGCACTGATCGCCAAGCTCCAGCAAACCGCCGGCACCGCCGTGCAAACCATGGAGGCCGGGCATCGTCAGGCGGAAGAAGGCGTAGCGCGGGTACTGGAAGCGGACCAGGCACTGGTAGGAATCAGCGAAGCGGTGGCCAACATCACCGACATGACCACCCAGATCGCTGCCGCGACCGAAGAGCAAAGTGCCGTGGCCGAAGAAATCAGCCGCAACATCAGCAACATCTCGGAGCTGGCGGACCAGACCGCGGAACAGGCGCAGAACTCGGCGTTGCTGAGTGAAGAGCTGACCAGGACTGCCAATACCCAGTATTCGCTGGTGGAGCGGTTTAACCGCTGATTTTTATTGCCAGTCTGAAATGCATATCGCCTGGACAGGCCTCTTCGCGGGCAAGCCCGCTCCCACAGGGTTGTGCATTAATCACAAAATCGAGCCACACCAAAGATCACTGTGGGAGCGGGCTTGCCCGCGAAGAGGCAGGCCCAGACGCCATTCATTTCACTGAAGGAATGAAGCCACCTGCTGCGCCGCAGCCGCCAAATGCTGCTCATGGCTAAACCCCGAAGCCTTCAACGGCTTCAAGTCATGATCCCCCGCCACCAGCCAGAACACCTCGATACCCGGCGATAGCGCATACCCCTCGACCGCCTCCCGGTTGCCCAATGCATCGCGTTCGCCTTGCACGATCAAGGTTCGAGTCTTCAGCCCGGCCAAATGCTCAACCCGTGGTTTCTCCGGTTTACCCACCGCATAAAACGGATACCCCAGGCACACCAGCCAATCCGCCCCCAACTCATCGGCCAGCAAACTGGCCATGCGCCCGCCCATGGACTTGCCGCCGATGGCCAGCGGCCCAGTGACATGGCGTCGCACCTGGGCATACACCTCGCGCCAGCATTCCAGCAGTTTCGGCGCCGGGTTCGGCGGGCGCTTGCCGCCATCGAGGCGCCGCTGCGCCATGTAGGGAAACTCGAAGCGCAACACGTTGACGCCTTGCGTGGCAAGGCGTGCAGCCATGTCGCTCATCCACTCGCTGTCCATCGGTGCACCGGCGCCATGGGCGAGGATCAGCGTCGCCGCAGCCTTGCCAGCGGCGGCATTCCACAACCATCCATGATCCCGCACGCACTGCGCCCATTGATCCCCGTCAATACCGGCCTTGTGCCCTTTGTCCATGCTTGCCTCGCTTTTAGTCTGCCTATAACTCCGGCCGAAGGGTGCACTGCCAAGCGCTACGCGCGCTCACTTCGGCTGAACCGTGGATGGGGAACCATGAACACTTCTATCAGTACCGCCTACAACTACAAGGTGGTCCGCCAATTCGCCATTATGACGGTGGTGTGGGGCATCGTCGGCATGGGGCTCGGGGTTTTTCTCGCTGCCCAGTTGGTCTGGCCCGAACTCAACTTCAATTTGCCGTGGACCAGCTTCGGCCGTTTGCGCCCGCTGCACACCAACGCGGTGATCTTCGCGTTTGGCGGCTGCGCGTTGTTCGCCAGTTCGTTCTACTCAGTGCAGCGCACCTGCCAGACCCAGCTGTTTGCGCCGAAAATCGCCGCGTTCTGTTTCTGGGGCTGGCAGCTTGTGATCCTGCTGGCAGCCATCAGCCTGCCGCTGGGCTACACCAGTTCCAAGGAATACGCCGAGCTGGAATGGCCGATCGACATCCTGATCACCATCGTCTGGGTCGCCTACGCCATCGTGTTCTTCGGCACGATCATGCAGCGCAAGACCAAACACATTTATGTCGGCAACTGGTTCTTCGGTGCGTTCATCATCACCGTGGCGATCCTGCACATCGTCAACAACATGGAGTTGCCGGTCAGCTTCACCAAGTCCTACTCGCTGTACTCCGGCGCCACCGATGCGATGGTGCAATGGTGGTACGGGCACAATGCCGTCGGCTTTTTCCTCACCGCCGGTTTCCTCGGGATGATGTACTACTTCGTGCCGAAGCAGGCCGAGCGTCCGGTTTACTCCTATCGCTTGTCGATCGTGCACTTCTGGGCGCTGATCACCCTGTACATCTGGGCCGGTCCGCACCACTTGCACTACACCGCGCTGCCGGACTGGGCACAGTCGTTGGGCATGGTGATGTCGCTGATCCTGCTGGCACCGAGCTGGGGCGGGATGATCAACGGCATGATGACCCTCTCGGGCGCCTGGCATAAGTTGCGCAGCGACCCGGTCCTGCGCTTCCTCGTGGTATCGCTGGCGTTCTACGGCATGTCGACCTTCGAAGGGCCGATGATGGCGATCAAGACGGTCAACGCCCTCTCCCACTACACCGACTGGACCATCGGCCACGTACACGCAGGCGCCTTGGGCTGGGTGGCGATGATCTCCATCGGCGCGCTGTACCACATGATCCCGAAAGTCTTCGGCCGCGAGCAGATGCACAGCATCGGCCTGATCAACGCGCACTTCTGGCTCGCCACCATCGGCACCGTTCTGTACATCGCCTCGATGTGGGTCAACGGCATCGCCCAGGGCCTGATGTGGCGTGCGGTGAACGAAGACGGCACGCTGACTTACTCCTTCGTCGAAACCCTGGTGGCCAGCCACCCTGGCTTCGTCGTGCGGCTGGTGGGCGGTGCGATCTTCCTCAGCGGCATGTTCCTGATGGCCTACAACACCTGGCGCACCGTGCGGGCCTCGCAGCCTGCCGAAGTCGCCGCTGCCGCGCAGATGGCCTGAGGAGTCCGCCATGAAACACGAAACTATCGAGAAAAACGTCGGCCTGTTGCTGCTGCTGATGATCCTGGCCGTGAGCATCGGCGGCCTGACCCAGATCGTCCCGCTGTTCTTCCAGGACGTGACCAACAAACCGGTGGAAGGCATGAAGCCCTACACCGCGCTGCAACTGGAAGGTCGCGACATCTATATCCGTGAAGGCTGCGTCGGCTGCCACTCGCAGATGATCCGTCCGTTCCGCGCCGAGACCGAACGCTACGGGCACTACTCGGTGGCCGGCGAAAGCGTCTGGGATCACCCGTTCCTGTGGGGCTCGAAACGCACCGGGCCTGACCTGGCCCGGGTCGGTGCACGCTACTCGGATGACTGGCACCGCGCGCACTTGTACAACCCGCGCAACGTCGTGCCGGAGTCGAAGATGCCGGCCTACCCGTGGCTGGTGGCCAACCCGGTCGACAGCAGTCATACCGAAACCAAGATCAAGGCCATGCGCACCCTGGGCGTGCCGTACACCGACGAGGACATCACCGGCGCCGTCGCTTCGCTCAAAGGCAAGAGCGAGATGGATGCACTGGTCGCCTACCTGCAAGTGCTCGGCACCGCCATCAAGAGCAAGAGGTGAGCAATGTTTGAATTGAGCACTGGAATGATCCGCGGCCTCGGCACCGTCGTGGTGTTCGTGGCCTTCGTCGGCCTGACGCTGTGGGTATTCAACGGCAAGCGCAGCCCGGAATTCGCCGAAGCGCGCCTGCTGCCATTCGCCGACGAGCCACAACCCGACATCACTGAAGAATCAGCAACAAGGAGTCCCCGGCCATGACCACCTTCTGGAGTACGTGGATCTGCGTACTGACCATCGGCAGCCTGATCGGCCTGACCTGGCTGCTGCTCAGCACCCGCAAGGGCGAAACCAAGGGCAGTGTCGACCAGACCATGGGCCACAGCTTCGACGGCATCGAGGAGTACGACAACCCGCTGCCGCAATGGTGGTTCATGCTGTTCGTTGGCACCCTGGTGTTTGCCGTCGGTTATCTGATCCTCTATCCGGGCCTGGGCAACTGGAAAGGCGTCCTCCCCGGCTACGAAAACGGCTGGACCGGCGTGCACGAATGGGAAAAGGAAATGGCCAAGGCCGACACGAAGTTCGGGCCGATCTTCGCCAAGTTCGCGGCGATGCCCGTGGAAGAAGTGGCCAAGGACCCGCAGGCACTGAAAATGGGCGGCCGCCTGTTTGCCTCCAACTGCTCGGTGTGCCACGGCTCGGACGCCAAGGGTGCATTCGGCTTCCCCAACCTGGCCGACAGCGACTGGCGCTGGGGCGGCAACGCAGAAACCATCAAGACCACCATCATGGGTGGCCGGATGGCGATGATGCCGGCCTGGGGTGAAGTCCTGGGGGAGGAAGGCGTGAAAAACGTCGCCGCTTATGTGCGCCATGATCTGGCCGGCCTGCCGTTGCCCGCCGAAAGCAAAACCGACCTGCAAGCCGGACAACAAGCCTTCAGCACCACCTGCGTCGCCTGTCACGGGGCTAACGGCCAGGGTACTGAAGCCATGGGCGCGCCGAACCTGACGCACCCGGCCGGCTTCATTTACGGTACGAGCCTGACGCAGCTTGAACAGACGATTCGGCATGGTCGCCAGGGCCATATGCCGGCGCAGAACGAACTGCTCGGCAATGACAAGGTGCAATTGCTCGCCGCGTATGTGTACAGCCTGTCCCACGGTTTGAATACCGAACGCTTACAGGCTGAAGACAACCGCAAATAAATCCCGACCGCTCTGCTGCCGCATTCTCCCGGATGCGGCAGTTCCCTGCCCCTTTGCGACTCATTGTCGCACCCCCGCACAGACTTTCTTTCGGATCCCCGGATTCAGGTCTAAGCTTCCCCCGATGCGGACTGGCCGGTGCCGGTTCCAGGTCGATCCTGAACGATGTGTTCGACGAATCTGCCCGATGACAGGCCGCAAAGGCTGGTAGATACCGGCTGTCGCACCAATTGCCTTCGGTCAGCCAAACGTTGCGTTTGAACACACCCCGTTACATCCGACCTGACCCCCTCGCCTGATCAGTCCGCCGGGATGTTTTGCCCGCGGGCAAATTTGTCCTTACGCGGCGCATGGAAAGGCCGCAGAATCAGCTTTTGAAAGCATTGACCCAGGTCATGGCGCGTTGCAATGACCCCTTGCTTTCTCCATACTTGCGGCCGATTTTTAATCCTAATAAAACACCCAAACCGTGGAACCTTAGAATGAGCACAGCAATCAGTCCGACTGCTTATAACTATAAGGTAGTCCGCCAGTTCGCCATCATGACGGTGGTCTGGGGGATCCTTGGCATGGGGCTCGGTGTCTTCATTGCCTCGCAACTGGTCTGGCCGGAGTTGAACTTCGGTCTGGCATGGACGAGCTTTGGACGCCTGCGCCCGCTGCACACCAACCTGGTGATTTTCGCCTTCGGTGGATGTGCACTGTTTGCCACTTCTTATTACGTCGTGCAGCGAACCTGCCAAACGCGACTGATTTCCGACAGCCTCGCCGCCTTCACCTTCTGGGGATGGCAAGCGGTGATCGTCGGCGCGATCATTACCTTGCCGATGGGTTTCACTACCACCAAGGAATACGCGGAACTGGAATGGCCCCTGGCTATTCTGCTGGCCATTGTCTGGGTCACCTACGGTCTGGTGTTCTTCGGCACCATCGTCAAGCGCAAGACCAAGCACATCTATGTGGGTAACTGGTTCTACGGCGCGTTCATCGTCGTGACCGCGATGCTGCACATCGTCAACCACATGTCGCTGCCGGTCAGCCTGTTCAAGTCCTACTCGGCCTACTCGGGTGCGACGGACGCGATGATCCAGTGGTGGTACGGCCACAACGCCGTGGGCTTCTTCCTGACCACCGGCTTCCTGGGCATGATGTACTACTTCGTGCCGAAACAGGCCGAACGCCCGATCTACTCCTATCGCCTGTCGATCGTGCACTTCTGGGCACTGATCACCCTGTACATCTGGGCCGGTCCGCACCACCTGCACTACACCGCACTGCCGGACTGGGCACAATCCCTGGGCATGGCGATGTCGATCATCCTGCTGGCGCCAAGCTGGGGCGGCATGATCAACGGCATGATGACCCTGTCGGGCGCCTGGCATAAGCTGCGCACCGACCCGATCCTGCGCTTCCTGGTGGTCTCCCTGGCGTTCTACGGCATGTCGACCTTCGAAGGCCCGATGATGGCCATCAAGACCGTCAACTCGCTGTCGCACTACACCGACTGGACCATCGGCCACGTACACGCCGGCGCTCTGGGCTGGGTTGCGATGATCTCGATCGGCGCCATCTACCACATGATCCCGAAACTGTTCGGTCGTGCGCAGATGCACAGCACCGGCCTGATCAACACCCACTTCTGGCTCGCGACCATCGGTACCGTGCTCTACATCGCTTCGATGTGGGTCAACGGCATCACCCAGGGCCTGATGTGGCGTGCAATCAACGATGACGGCACCCTCACCTACTCGTTCGTCGAAGCGCTGCAAGCCAGCCACCCGGGCTTCATCGTCCGCGCCCTGGGCGGTGCGTTCTTCGCCACCGGCATGCTGTTCATGGCCTACAACGTATTCCGTACCGTACGCGCCTCGAACCCGGCTGAAGCCAAAGCCGCCGAACAGATTGCCGTAGTTGGAGCTCACTGATGAAGCATGAAGCAGTCGAGAAGAATATTGGCCTGCTGGCCTTCTTCATGGTCATCGCCGTCAGCATCGGCGGCCTGACCCAGATCGTTCCGCTGTTTTTCCAGGATGTCACCAACAAGCCGGTCGAGGGCATGAAGCCCCGCACCGCCCTTGAACTGGAAGGCCGGGACGTTTATATCGCCAACGGTTGTGTCGGCTGCCACTCGCAGATGATCCGTCCGTTCCGTGCCGAAACCGAACGCTACGGCCACTACTCGGTCGCCGGTGAAAGCGTCTGGGACCACCCGTTCCTGTGGGGTTCCAAGCGTACCGGTCCGGACCTGGCCCGTGTCGGCGGTCGTTACTCCGATGACTGGCAGCGTGCGCACTTGTACAACCCGCGCAACGTAGTGCCCGAGTCGAAAATGCCGGCCTACCCGTTCCTCGTGGAAAACAAGCTCGACGGCAAAGACACCGCCAAGAAAATGGAAGTCTTGCGCACGCTCGGCGTCCCTTACACCGACGAAGACATCGCCGGCGCCAAGGATGCTGTGAAGGGCAAAACCGAAATGGACGCGCTGGTGGCCTATCTGCAAGGCCTGGGCACCATCATCAAAAGCAAACGGTGAATTGGATGGATATCGGGATGATTCGTGGCCTGGGCACCGTTGTCGTGATGGTGGCCTTCATCGGACTGGCACTGTGGGTGTTCAGTCCCAAGCGCAAGTCGGAGTTTGAAGACGCGACCTTGCTGCCTTTCGCGGATGATCCCGAAGCCATCAAGCACGTCGAGCAAGCTTCTAGGAGTAACAAAGAATGACTACATTCTGGAGTCTGTACGTCACAGTCCTCAGTCTCGGCACCATCTTCGCCCTGACCTGGCTGCTGCTGTCCACCCGCAAGGGCCAGCGCGCCGAGCAAACCGACGAGACGGTTGGTCACTCCTTCGACGGGATCGAGGAGTACGACAACCCGCTGCCGAAATGGTGGTTCATGCTGTTCGTGGGCACCATCATCTTCGCCCTCGGCTACCTGGTGCTGTACCCGGGCCTGGGCAACTGGAAAGGCCTGCTGCCGGGTTACAACTACCTCGATAACGAGAAGCAGACCGCGTTCGCCAACGGCCAGACCGGCTGGACCGGCGTTCACGAGTGGGAAAAGGAAATGGCCAGGTCGGACGCCAAGTTCGGCCCGATCTTCGCCAAGTTCGCGGCCATGCCAATCGAAGAAGTGGCCAAGGACCCGCAAGCCCTGAAGATGGGTGGCCGCCTGTTCGCCTCCAACTGCTCGGTTTGCCATGGTTCCGACGCCAAGGGCGCCTACGGCTTCCCTAACCTGACCGACGCCGACTGGCGCTGGGGCGGCGACGCGCAAGCCATCAAGACCACCATCATGGGCGGCCGTCACGCGGTGATGCCTGCGTGGGCTGAAGTGATCGGCGAACAAGGCGTGGCCGACGTGGCCGCGTTTATCCTGACCAACCTCGATGGCCGCAAGCTGCCGGAAGGCGCCAAGGCCGACCCGGTTGCCGGACAGAAACTGTTCGCTACCAACTGCGTGGCGTGCCACGGCCCGGAAGGCAAGGGCACGCCAGCGATGGGCGCACCTGACCTGACTCACCCGGCAGCGTTCATCTACGGTTCGAGCTTCGCTCAACTGCAGCAGACCATCCGTTACGGCCGTCAGGGCCAGATGCCTGCGCAAGAGGCAATGCAGGGTAACGACAAGGTTCACCTGCTGGCCGCTTACGTCTACAGCCTGTCTCACGGTGAGAAGGCAGCGGACGCCAAGTAAGGCAAACGCTTGAAGCAACAAAAAACGGCCCCGCCAATGTGAATTGGCGGGGCCGTTTTGTTTGTTCGGCAGTGTCCAATGGTTTCGACCGATGGTAATGCCCGGCACCTACTTCGAGGTTGTCGATCGCCACACACAGTAGTAACGTTTCTACAAAGCTACTTCAGGAGGGCCAACCATGATGGCCATCACCACAATATCCAGCCGCGAATTCAACCAGGACACAAGTGGTGCCAAAAAAGCCACTCGCCAGGGGCCCGTTTTCATCACTGACCGAGGCAAACCGGCCCATGTACTGCTAAGCATTGAGGACTACCAAAAACTGACTGGCACCAACGCCGACATCGTTGAATTGCTGGTGATGCCGGACGCAGCAGACATCGAATTCGAAACCGAGCGCGCCGTGATCAATCATCGCCCTGTGGATCTGACCTGATGTATCTACTCGACACCAACGTGATTTCTGAACTGCGCAAACCGCATGCCGACACAAACGTCGTTGCATGGGCCAAAAGCGTGATTGCACCACGCATGTTCATTTCAGCTATCACCTTGAAGGAACTGGAGACTGGCGTTCTACGAATAGAGCGCCGGGATGCCGTCCAAGGGAAGATACTGCGCACCTGGCTGAAGCATCACGTTATGCCAGCATTCGATAGCCGAATCCTGCCGGTCGATACGGCCGTAGCGATCCGCTGTGCAGGACTGCATGTCCCGGACCGTGCCAATGAAAGCGATGCATTGATTGCAGCTACGGCGCTGGTTCATGGATTGACCGTCGTTACACGCAATGTCGCAGACTTTCAGTCCAGCGGTGTACAACTGATCAACCCATGGGCCGAATGACCGGCGACATGCGCAAAACCGTCCATAATTTCCAAGTCAATTGATTCAAGTCATTACACCATCAAATGATTTTGCCAAACGTGACCAAAGGTCGCACCCTTGGACTAGAGCGACAGGCGTATCATTGCGCCACTGCAATACCCCTTTTTGACCGCGGTCGGCACGTACTGACCGAGGCATTTTCCACTGCCGTGGGATGCAATGATGAGCAACCAGATTCCGGTACACGACGTCACTCCACCCAACAGGAACGCGAACAACAGCGTCGACCTCTACGCCTCCAGGGAAAAAATCTACACCCGCGCCTTCACCGGTCTGTTTCGCAATCTGCGGATTTCCGGCGGAGCCCTGTTGTTCCTGCTGTATTTCGGCACGGTGTGGCTGAACTGGGGCGGTCATCAGGCCGTGTGGTGGAACCTGCCGGAGCGCAAGTTCTTCATTTTCGGCGCCACCTTCTGGCCCCAGGATTTCATTCTGCTGTCCGGCATGTTGATCATCGCCGCCTTCGGCCTGTTCTTCATCACGGTGTACGCCGGACGGGTCTGGTGCGGCTATACCTGCCCGCAAAGCGTCTGGACCTGGATCTTCATGTGGTGCGAAAAAGTCACCGAAGGTGACCGAAACCAACGCATCAAGCTCGACAAGGCGCCGATGAGCGCCAACAAGTTCCTGCGCAAGCTCAGCAAACACAGCCTGTGGCTGCTGATCGGCTTCGTTACCGGCATGACCTTCGTCGGCTACTTCTCGCCGATCCGCGAACTGGTGTTCGACTTCTTCACCGGCCAGGCGGATGGCTGGTCGTACTTCTGGGTCGGTTTCTTCACCCTCGCCACTTACGGCAACGCCGGCTGGTTGCGCGAACAGGTGTGCATCTACATGTGTCCGTACGCACGCTTCCAGAGCGTGATGTTCGACAAGGACACCCTGATCGTTTCCTACGACCCGCGCCGTGGCGAAGGCCGTGGCCCGCGTAAAAAAGGCATCGACTACAAGGCCCAGGGCCTGGGTGACTGCATCGACTGCACCATGTGCGTCCAGGTCTGTCCGACCGGTATCGACATCCGCGACGGCCTGCAAATCGAATGCATCGGTTGCGCCGCCTGCATCGATGCCTGCGACGCCATCATGGACAAAATGGAATACCCGCGCGGGCTGATCAGCTACACCACCGAGCACAACCTGTCCGGGCAGAAAACCCATAAACTGCGTCCGCGCCTGATTGGCTATGCCGTGGTGCTGCTGGCGATGATCAGCCTGCTGGCGACGGCGTTCTTCATGCGTGCGCTGGTGGGCTTCGATGTCAGCAAGGACCGCGTGCTGTACCGCGAGAACGCCGAAGGCCGGATCGAAAACGTCTACAGCCTGAAAATCATGAACAAGGACCAGCGCGACCATACCTACCTGCTCGAAGCCTCCGGCCTGCCGGATCTCAAAATGCAGGGCCGACGCGAGATCAAGGTCGCGGCCGGCGAGATCGTCAGCCAGCCTGCCGAGCTGTCCGTCGCACCGGAAAAACTGCCGTCGAGCACCAACGAGGTGAAATTCATCCTCAAGGACGCCGATGACGACAGCGTCCACATTGAAGCCAAGAGCCGGTTCATCGGCCCACAAATTCGTTGAGAGAACTGAACATGCCCGCAGCAACTGCCGCAAGTCCCTGGTACAAGCACCTCTGGCCGTGGATCATCATCGGGATCCTGGCCTGCTCGGTGGCCCTGACCTTGTCCATGGTGACCATCGCGGTGAACAACCCGGACAACCTGGTCAACGACAACTACTACGAGGCCGGCAAAGGCATCAACCGCTCCCTCGACCGTGAGCTGCTGGCCCAGACCCTGAAAATGCGCGCCAGCGTTCATCTCGACGGCATGACCGGCGAGGTTGACCTGCGCCTGAGCGGCGACAGCCAGCCCGGGACCCTGGAGCTGAACCTGATCTCGCCGACCCAGCCGGAAAAGGACCGCAAGATCACCCTGACCCGCAGCGAAACCGAACAGGGCCGCTACATCGGCCAGTTGAGCGACAAGATCGAAGGTCGGCGTTTTGTCGAGTTGCTTGGCACTCAGGACGAGCACATCTGGCGCATGTTCGAAGAGGAACTGGTCGGCCATGACAAGGACCTGCTGCTGGGTGACGAACCGCTGCAAGGTGCCGAAGACCTGAAGAAATAAAGCCGCGCTTCGCGCATCGCGAGCAAGCTCGCTCCCACAGTTGATCACCGCCATGCTCAGAACCTGAGTACACCCATGATCCCTGTGGGAGCGGGCTTGCCCGCGAAGAGGCCCTATCCGACGATAGAGATTCAGCAGTACCAGTGAATACTCCATGACCACCACCCCACTCCCCTGCTACCACTGCGCCCTGCCCGTCCCCGCCGGCAGCCGCTTCACCGCTGCGGTCCTCGGGCAAACCCGCGAATTCTGCTGCCCGGGTTGCCAGGCCGTGGCCGAAGCCATTGTCGCCGGCGGCCTGGGAAGCTATTACCAGCACCGCAGCGAAGCCTCGGCCAACCCCGAAGCGCTGCCGGTGCAACTGGTGGATGAACTGGCGCTGTACGACCGTGCCGATGTGCAGCAACCCTTCGTTCGCCACGAAGGCGAACTCGCCGAAACCACGCTCTTGATGGAAGGCATCAGCTGCGCGGCTTGCGGCTGGCTGATCGAAAAACACCTGCGCACCTTGCCAGCCGTGGCCGAGGCGCGCCTGAATCTGTCCAACCATCGCCTGCACGTGCGCTGGGCCGATGGGCAATTGCCGCTGAGCCATCTCCTCAGTGAACTGCGCCACATCGGTTACGCCGCACACCCGTATCAGGCCGACCAAGCCTGCGAACAACTGGCCAGCGAAAACCGCCTGGCCCTGCGCCAGCTCGGCGTGGCCGGGCTGCTGTGGTTCCAGGCGATGATGGCAACCATGGCCACCTGGCCTGAATTCAACATCGACCTCAGCCCTGAACTGCACACCATCCTGCGCTGGGTCGCGCTGTTCCTCACCACCCCGATTGTGTTCTACAGCTGCGCGCCGTTCTTCAAAGGCGCCATGCGCGATCTGCGCACCCGTCACCTGACCATGGACGTTTCGGTGTCGCTGGCCATCGGCAGCGCCTACATCGCCGGGATCTGGACGTCGATCACCGGGGTTGGCGAACTGTATTTCGATGCCGTCGGCATGTTTGCCCTGTTCCTGCTGGCCGGGCGTTATCTGGAGCGGCGCGCCCGCGAGCGCACCGCCGCCGCCACCGCGCAGCTGGTGAATCTGTTGCCCGCCTCGTGCCTGCGATTGACAGCCGATGGCCAGAGCGAACGCATTCTGCTCAGTGAACTGCGTATTGGCGATCAGGTGCTGGTTCATCCGGGTGCCATTCTCCCGGCTGACGGCAAGATCCTCGACGGCCAGTCGAGTGTCGACGAGTCGCTGCTGACCGGCGAATACCTGCCACAACCCCGCACCCTCGGCGACGCGGTCACCGCCGGCACAATGAACGTCGAAGGCGCACTGACCGTCGAGGTCCAGGCCCTGGGCCAGGACACCCGCCTTTCGGCCATCGTTCGCCTGCTCGATCGTGCCCAGGCCGAAAAACCGCGCCTGGCGGAAATCGCCGACCGCGCCGCGCAATGGTTCCTGCTGTTGTCGTTGATCACTGCTGCCGCGATTGGCCTGTTGTGGTGGCAGCTGGATGCCTCGCGAGCCTTCTGGATCGTGCTGGCGATGCTCGTCGCGACCTGCCCGTGCGCCCTGTCGCTGGCGACGCCGACTGCACTCACTGCTGCCACCGGCACATTGCACAAACTAGGGCTGCTGTTGACGCGCGGCCATGTCCTGGAAGGCCTGAACCAGATCGACACGGTGATTTTCGACAAGACCGGCACCCTCACCGAAGGGCGCCTGGCGCTGCGTTCGATCCGCCCCCTCGGCGCGCTCGACAGCGATCAATGCCTGGGCCTCGCCGCCGCCCTGGAAAACCGCTCCGAACACCCGATCGCCCGTGCTTTCGGTCGTGCGCCGATGGCTGCCGAAGAAGTCCACAGCACACCGGGCCTTGGCCTGGAGGGCCTGGTTGATGGGCGACGCCTGCGCATTGGCCAGCCGCGTTTCGTCTGCGAACTCAGCGGCGCCGTGGTGCCGTCGATGCCCGAAGAAGCCGGCCAATGGCTGCTGCTTGGCGACAGCCAGGGGCCGCTGGCCTGGTTCGTCCTCGATGATCGCTTGCGGGCCGATGCGCCCGCGCTGCTGGCCGCGTGCAAGGCGCGGGGCTGGCGCACGCTGCTGTTGTCTGGCGACAGCTCGCCGATGGTCGCCAGCGTGGCGGCGGAACTGGGCATCGATGAAGCCCGTGGCGGCCTGCGTCCGGACGATAAACTGCAAGTCCTGCAACAACTGCACAAAGAAGGCCGCAAGGTGTTGATGCTGGGGGACGGGGTCAATGACGTGCCGGTGCTGGCGGCTGCGGATATCAGCGTCGCCATGGGCTCGGCCACTGACCTGGCGAAAACCAGTGCCGATGCCGTGTTGCTGTCCAACCGCCTCGATGCGCTGGTGCAAGCCTTCAGCCTGGCGCGGCGCACCCGCCGGGTCATTATCGAGAACCTGTTGTGGGCGGGGTTGTACAATGGCCTCATGTTGCCCTTCGCCGCCCTCGGCTGGATCACCCCGGTATGGGCGGCGGTGGGCATGTCGATCAGTTCGTTGACCGTGGTGTTGAACGCGCTGCGCCTGACTCGCATGCCGAGCGCGCCCGCCCCCGGCACCACGCCAGAAACCCGCCCGCTGCCGGCCTGAGCCGCGCGGGCATGGAGTCCAGATGCCAGCTCTTTACGTGATGATTCCCGCTGCGCTGCTGATCGTGGCCATCGCCGTCTATATCTTCTTCTGGGCGGTGGACAGCGGTCAGTACGACGACCTCGACGGCCCGGCCCACAGCATCCTGTTCGACGACCAGGACCCGAACCACACCGCTGCCGTCGATGAGGCCAGCGGCCAACCGGCCAAGCCGCAAGACAAGGCCCCGCCCCATGCTTGAATTGGCGCCACTGCTGGTGTCTGCGGTGATCCTCGGCTTGCTCGGCGGTGGCCATTGCCTGGGCATGTGCGGCGGCTTGATGGGCGCGCTGACCCTGGCGATTCCCAAGGAACAACGCAGCCGGCGCTTTCGCCTGCTGCTGGCCTACAACCTGGGCCGGATTCTGAGCTATGCCTGCGCCGGACTGCTGATCGGCCTGGCCGGATGGGCCGTGGCCAGCAGCCCGGCGGCGATGTTCCTGCGTATCCTCGCCGGGTTGCTGCTGATTGCCATGGGCCTGTACCTGGCCGGCTGGTGGAGCGGCCTGACCCGTATCGAAAGCCTCGGTCGCGGCCTGTGGCGGCATATCCAGCCAGTCGCCAACCGATTGCTGCCGGTGTCGAGCGTGCCGCGTGCGCTGCTGTTGGGCGCGCTCTGGGGCTGGCTGCCGTGCGGTCTGGTTTACAGCACCTTGCTATGGTCGGCCAGCCAGGGCAACGCGCTGGACAGCGCCGTGTTGATGCTCGCGTTCGGGCTCGGCACCTGGCCGGTGCTGCTGGCGACAGGCCTTGCCGCCGAGCGCGTCACCGCAGTGTTGCGCAAACGCAGCGTGCGGATGGCGGGCGGATTGCTGGTGATGCTGTTCGGCATCTGGACCTTGCCGGGGCCGCATCAGCATTGGCTCATGGGGCATTAAACCGGCGGCGCGCCCATCGCGAGCAAGCTCGCTCCCACAGGGGAGTCGCTGTGTACACAAAACCTGTGGGAGCGGGCTTGCTCGCGAAGAGGCCAGCACAGACACCACAATTCTTGACTCTTGATGCAAATCAAGATGCCCCACCCCGCCCTCGCATAAAGTGGCTGACACTGCCAGCCTATCCGGGGAATGCCCGCATGATGCTCGACGCCATTCGTTGGGACACCGATCTGATCCGCCGTTATGACCTGGCGGGACCACGCTACACCTCGTATCCGACTGCCGTACAATTCAACAGCCAGGTCGGCACCTTCGACCTGTTCCATGCCCTGCGCGACAGCCGCAAGGCCCAACGCCCGTTGTCGCTGTACGTGCACGTGCCGTTCTGCGCGAACATTTGCTATTACTGCGCCTGCAACAAGGTCATCACCAAGGATCGCGGGCGGGCGCAGCCGTATTTGCAGCGCCTGGAACAGGAAATCCAGTTGATCGCCTGTCACCTCGACCCCACGCAGAAAGTCGAGCAACTGCACTTCGGTGGCGGCACGCCGACCTTTCTCAGCCACGACGAACTGCGCCAGTTGATGGCGCATCTGCGCAAACACTTCAATTTGCTGGACGACGACTCTGGCGACTACGGCATCGAGATCGACCCGCGCGAGGCCGACTGGTCGACCATGGGCCTGCTGCGGGAACTGGGTTTCAATCGGGTCAGCATCGGCCTGCAAGACCTCGACCCGGCGGTGCAACGTGCAGTCAATCGCCTGCAAAGCCTGGAAGAAACCCGCGCAGTGATCGATGCCGCCCGCACCTTGCAGTTTCGCTCGATCAATATCGATCTGATCTACGGCCTGCCGAGACAGACGCCGGAGAACTTCGCCCGCACCGTCGAAGAGGTGATCAACCTGCAACCGGACAGGCTATCGGTGTTCAACTACGCCCACTTGCCGGAACGCTTCATGCCGCAGCGGCGCATCAACAGCAATGAACTGCCGACACCCGCGCAGAAACTGGAGATGCTGCAGCGCACCATCGAGCAATTGACCGGCGCTGGCTACCGCTACATCGGCATGGACCACTTCGCCCTGCCCGACGATGAGCTGGCGATTGCCCAGGAAGAATCGACCCTGCAACGCAACTTCCAGGGCTACACCACCCACGGTCATTGCGATCTGATCGGCCTCGGCGTGTCGGCGATCAGCCAGATCGGTGACCTGTACTGCCAGAACAGCAGCGACCTGACCGAGTATCAGAACGTCCTTGCCACGTCGCAACTGGCCACCAGCCGCGGCCTGCTGTGTAATGCCGATGACCGGCTGCGGCGCGCGGTCATCCAGCAATTGATCTGCAATTTCAGTCTCGAATACGCTGACATCGAACAGGCCTTCAACATCGATTTCCAGGGCTATTTCGGCGATCTCTGGCCCCAACTGCAAGACATGGCCAAAGACGGGCTGATCGAGCTCGATCGCGACAGGATCACCATCCTGCCCGCTGGGCGGCTGTTGGTGCGCTCGGTGTGCATGGTGTTCGACGCGTACCTGGAACAACACAGTCGCCAGCGCTTTTCACGGGTAATCTAATTCTGCAAGCAAGCGCCCCAGACTGGCCTCGATATCCTATGGTGAGTTACCCTTACGTCTTATGTGTGAATTCCCACAAGGATTGAAGAAATGTCCGAGCCAGTAAAACTGCGCGCTCATAATCAAGCCCATTGCAAGGATTGCAGCCTGGCCCCTCTTTGCCTGCCACTTTCGCTGAATCTGGAAGACATGGATGCGCTGGACGAAATCGTCAAACGCGGCCGGCCGCTGAAAAAAGGCGAATTTCTGTTCCGCCAGGGCGATACCTTCGATTCTGTCTACGCAGTCCGGTCTGGCGCCCTCAAGACCTTCAGCCTGAGCGACACCGGTGAGGAACAGCTCACCGGTTTCCACCTGCCCAGCGAACTGGTCGGCCTGTCGGGCATGGACACCGAAAAGCACCCGGTGTCGGCACAAGCCCTGGAAACCACCTCGGTGTGTGAAATTCCTTTCGAACGCCTCGACGAACTGGCCCTGCAACTGCCGCAGTTGCGCCGTCAGTTGATGCGGGTGATGAGTCGCGAAATCCGTGACGACCAGCAGATGATGCTGCTGTTGTCGAAAAAGACCGCCGACGAACGCATCGCCACCTTCCTGGTCAACCTTTCGGCACGTTTCCGCGCCCGGGGTTTTTCCGCCAATCAGTTCCGCCTGAGCATGTCGCGTAACGAAATCGGCAACTACCTGGGCCTGGCAGTGGAAACCGTGTCCCGGGTCTTTACGCGCTTCCAGCAAAACGAACTGATTGCGGCAGAAGGCAAGGAAATCCGGATTATCGACCCGATCCAGCTGTGCGCCCTGGCCGGTGGCTCGCTGGAAGGCTGAAACAAAACGTTGCGGCTGAGCGAAACGGTTCAGCCGCCGTTATACTTCGTTGTTTGTAGCCCTGCCAGGACACCACGACGATGGTCTTCGACTCCTTCGACATCAAATCCCTCATCCGCCCTGTCATCGACTTCCCGAAACCAGGTGTGATCTTTCGCGACATCACCCCGCTGTTCCAGTCGCCCACGGCCCTGCGCCTGGTGATGGACACCTTCGCCCACCGTTACGTCGAGGCTGACTTCACCCACATCGGCGCGATGGACGCCCGTGGCTTCCTGATCGGTTCGGTACTGGCCTATCAGTTGAACAAGCCGCTGGTGCTGTTCCGCAAGCAAGGCAAACTGCCGGCTGAAGTGTTGGCCGAGGGTTATGCGACCGAATACGGCGAAGCCTTCCTGGAAGTGCACGCCGACAGCCTGTGCGAAGGGGATTCGGTGGTGATGTTCGATGACCTGATCGCCACCGGCGGCACCCTGATTGCCGCCGCCAACCTGGTCCGCCGCATGGGCGCCCGGGTGCATGAAGCGGCGGCGATCATCGATCTGCCGGAGCTGGGTGGCTCGCAGCGCCTGGAGGACATGGGCATTCCTACGTTCTGCCTGACGCAGTTTGCGTTGAGCGACAAGTAATCTGGCGCCTGTACTGACGCCTTCGCGAGCAAGCCCGCTCCCACAGTGAATTGCATTCCTTCCGACAGAACGCAGTCAAATGTGGGAGCGGGCTTGCTCGCGAATGGCGTCAGCCGCTACACCACCAAACTCAAAGCCCCATCTGCTTGCTGATGATCTCGTTCATCACTTCCCGCGTCCCGCCGCCAATCGACAGGATCCGGCTGTCGCGGTACAGCCGCTCCACCAGACTCTCGCGCATGTAACCCAGCCCACCGAGTATCTGCACCGCATCGGTGACGATCCGGTCTGCCGTATCCGTCGCAAAATTCTTCGCCATGGAGATCTCCTTGATCACGCTCTGCCCCGCCGCCATCTTCGCCGCCTGGCGGTAAGTGAATTCCCGGGACACTTCCAGCGCGGTCGCCATCTCGGCGAGGCGATGCTTGATCACCTGAAACTTGCCGATCGGCTTGCCAAAGGCTTCGCGCTGGCGTGCCCATTTCAGGCTCTCCTCCAGCGCAAGTTGTGCGGTCATGTTGGCCATCAACGCCAGGGCCAGGCGTTCGCTCTGGAAGTTGCCCATGATGCAGGCAAAGCCCATGTTCTCGGCGCCGATCAGGTTTCCTGCAGGCACTCGGCAATCATCGAAGAACAGTTCAGCGGTGTCTGACGCCCACCAGCCCATTTTCTTCAGCTGTCGTCCTACGGTGAAACCGGGTGTGCCTTTCTCGATCAGTAACAGGCTGATGCCACCGAAACCTGGCTCGCCCGTTCGCACTGCAACAGTGTAGAAATCCGCGCGCACGCCGCTGGTGATAAAGGTCTTGCTACCACTGACCCGGTAGAAATCGCCGTCGCGCACGGCACGGGTTTGCAGGTTGGCGACGTCGGAGCCGCCGCCAGGCTCGGTGATTGCCAGGGCGCTGATCTTCTCTCCCGACAGCACCTGGGGCAGCACACGATCCCTTACTTCGGGTCGGGCCCACTTGAGAATGGGCGGCAAGCCGATATCCAGCGACCCCAGGCCGGCAACCAGCCCGCCTGAGCCGCAGCGCATCAACTCTTCACTGGCGGCAACCTTGGCGAACAGATCCCCTTCGTGGCTGCCTCCGTAGTTTTCGGGGTAACCGATTCCGAGAATCCCCGCTGCGCCGGCCTTGAGGTAGAGCTCGCGAGGGAAGCTTTCGGCTTCTTCCCACTGCTCGATATCAGGAAGAATCTCGCGTTCGACGAAACGTCTGACGCTGTCGCGGACCAATTGGTGGCTGGGGTCGAAGTACTCCTGAAAGGCAGACATCGGCGAGCTCCATTGAAGGGGTCAGTGAAGTTAACCGAGCGCTTGCTTGGTTTTCAACAGGATTGTGAAACCGCGTCGCCTGCATCGCGAGCAAGCCCGCTCCCACATTTGATCTTGGTCGTACACAAATTTTGTGTTCACTGACGATTCACTGTGGGAGCGAGCTAGCTCCGGGCGGCGATCCGACGATTGAGCGATAACGCGGTATCAAGCCTGGCTCTGTCTGGCCTTCAGATTGCGCGCATACCACGGCCGCTGCGGCACTTTGCGCAACAGATCCTTCAGCTTCTTCTCGTCCTCGCCAAAGGTGATGCGCAGCGCCAGCTTCATGGTTTCCGGGTCCATTTCCACTGACTTGCCCGCCTGCAATCCCGGCGTGGTGCTACAGCCATGGGTGATCGGCCCGAGCCAGGGGTCATCGATCTCGACCCAGCGTCCCGGCGCGAACCATTGCACGCCGTTGACCTGCAGCCGACTGACCTGCCCCGGATGGAAGCGCTCGTGGGCGCGGAACCAGTCTTCCAGGCGATCGTCGATCCAGCCGTGGAAATGCCAGAACACCGGGCTCACATGGGAAGAAAACGGGTCGCCGAGAAAATCGTTTTCCGCTGCAAACCAGCGCGCGGAAAAGTCCGCCGGATCCCGGGCGAACGGCACCGGCTGACCGTTGGACGGATCACGCGGCACCGAAGCCCAACGCATGTGCAGCCAGTCGTGCAGGCCCAGTTCGACCTCCGAGCCGAACTGGCCGAGGGTCAGTGTCGACAGGTAACGCGGATCACGGTAGCGGGATTCCCAGACCTGGAAGTTGCTGTGATACGTCTCGCCAGTCTTGATATCGCTGACCCATTGCGTGTACTCGTCATCGTCCTCGGCCAGCCAGGTGGGCGGCAGCGCCGTACCGTCGTGGTTGTCGAAGTAACGCGCAAAGCCCAGCCGGTCCCGCGCCAGTTCCGGCTGCGGCAACGGGAAGTGCGTCCAGGACGGCAGGTCCTGCATCGAGCGCGCGGTACCGAGCATGTGCCGATGCATGAAGAAAAAGTCCACGCCCGAACCGTTGCGATCCTTGCGCTCGCCACGGGCATCGCGCTCCTGGTCCCGAGGGCCGGGCTGCCAGCCGAGCCCGTGCAAGGCGCCGCGCTGATCTTCGGACAGCTTGTGCCACTTGTCCCGGGTGGCATGCCAGAGCTGGTGGAACAACCGGTGCTCCGGTGATACCAGCCAGGCGAGCAGGGTCGGATTGAGGCCGGCGCGCTCGCGGGCTTCAGGGAATACCCGTTTGACGGCAATGAATCGATTGTCCTGGGCCGTCAGCATCAGCGGGCGATTCAGGTCCAGCACGCGCCCACTGAGACTGCCGCTGCCGGCGTTACCGAAACCGGCCCAGACCTCGTCCAGTGTCATCTCGAATTCGTAATCGCAACAGCCGCTGGCGCCCAGCAATCGCCAACCCAGCTGCTTCGGGTTGGTCCCGGACAGATCGCCGAGCACCCGGTAACGGGGCTCTTCGGTGGAACGCAAACGCTCGGCGGTGTCGAGATAACCACTGACACCGCGCCCCTTGTGGCCGATGTCGAGGAACACCTCCAGACCTTCGAGGGGCAACCCTTCGATGCCGGCGTCACGACCCTCGAAACGAATCTGCCAGACACCGCGCAAGGTATCCGCCAAGCGTTGGCCGGCGACATCCGCCACATCGAACGAGGCTTCGCCGGGGGTGATGGTCGGGTCCGGCCTGGTCAGTTCGCGATGCCCGTAATACGCCGCCGGCACGGCGGCACTGGTCAGCGCCAGACCCGCGAGGAACCATCGTCGAGAAATCGTCATTGCCCTACCTGTGTCAGCCATGGAGCAGGCTTTATCCAAGCTAGAACGTTTGTTGCGCCGGAGAATTTAAGAGCTTCGCGAGCAAGCCCGCTCCCACATTGGAATGCGGTCACCTGTGGGAGCGGGCTTGCTCGCGAAGAGGCCGGCACAAACACCTAAATTCTCGGCCCAGCCACTCGTTCCCCCCAGATAGCAAAGGCCCCCGCGCCTGATCCTCGACGGCGAACCTGACTGAGACGGCAATGACAAAACCACGTTCGAAAAAGGCTCTTTTCATCGGCCTGCCGCTGGCCCTGGCGATCAGCGCGGGTGCAGGCTTCGCGGTCTGGGACTACTGGTTCAGGGACAACCCCGGCTACCCGGTCAAGGTGATGAAACAGGCCGATCAGTTGCAGGAACGCATCCTCTCGTTCGACAGCCACATCACCGTGCCCATGGACTTCGGCACCGCCGGCAACGAAGTCGACAAGGACGGCGAAGGCCAGTTCGACCTGGTCAAGACCGGTCGCGGACGCTTGTCCGGGGCGGCGCTGACGATTTTCGGCTGGCCGGAAATCTGGAACGGCCCCAATGCCCCCCATCGCCCTACCACCGGTTTCGTCGACGAGGCCCGCTTTGAGCAGGAAACCCGCTACAAGATCATCAGCGCGATGGTCCGTGATTTCCCCAACCAAGTGGCCATCGCCTACACCGCCGACGACTTCCGCCGCCTGCACGGCGAAGGCAAGTTCGCGGTGTTCATCAGCATGCTCAACGCCTACCCGCTGGGCAATGACCTCAACGCCCTGGACAAGTGGGCAGCGCGCGGCATGCGCATGTTCGGCTTCAGCTACGTGGGCAACAACGCCTGGGCCGACTCATCGCGGCCGCTGCCGTTTTTCAATGATTCGCGGGATGCCCTGGGCGGGCTGTCGGACATCGGCAAGCAAGCGGTGCATCGCCTCAACGACCTGGGCGTGATCATCGATGTGTCGCAGATGTCGACCAAGGCCCTGGAGCAAGTGGCGCAACTGAGCCGCACGCCGATGGTCGCCTCCCACTCGGCACCACGCGCACTGGTGGATATCCCGCGCAACCTCAGCGACCTGGAAATGCAGCTGATCAAGAACAGCGGCGGCGTGGTGCAGATCGTCGGCTTCCCGACCTACATCCGCCCGCTGAGCCAGGCCACCCAGGACAAGCTCAACGCCCTGCGCGCCCGTTTCGACCTGCAACCGCTGCAAGGCCTGGAGATGGCCCTGATGCCCGGCGACCCGGTGATCACCGTCTGGCCCGAGCAGCGCTTCGGTGAGTACGCCAGCCAGCTCTATTCGATCCTCGACGAAGAACCCAAGGCCACCCTCAAGGACTACGGCGATGCGATCGACTACACAGTGAAAAAAATCGGCATCGACCACGTCGGCATCAGTTCCGACTTCAACGACGGCGGCGGCCTGGACGGCTGGAAAGACGTCAGCGAGGCCCGCAACGTGACCGCCGAACTGATCAGCCGCGGCTACAGCGACGCCGACATCGCCAAGCTCTGGGGCGGCAACTTCCTGCGGGTCTGGGACCAGGTGCAGAAGTCCTCCCGGCCTGTGGTCCAGAACTGATTTTCATCTATTGCCAAAGCGAACCGAATCCATGACCAACCGTCGTTCATTCCTCAAGCAGGCCGGCATTCTGGCAGCCGGTTTCCCCTTGGCCTCGGCCGTGAACCTGCCGGCACTGGCCGCCAGCCCTGCGCCGTTGCCCAAGGACAAATGGGACCAATTGCGCCAGTTGTTCACCCAGGACCCGAACTACCTGCACTTCGCCAACTTCCTGGTGACCTCGCACCCGCTTCCTGTGCGCGACGCCATCGAGATGCACCGCATCAATCTGGATCGCAACCCGGGCCTGGCCATGGACTGGCATCGCGGCGAAACCGAACGCCGCGAAGAAGAGGTGCGCGTGTGGGCCGGGCGTTACCTGAAGGCCAAGCCGTCGCAGATCGCCCTGACCGGCAGCACCACCGAAGGCCTGGCGATGATCTACGCCGGCATCCACGTGCGCCCGGATCAGGAAATCCTCACCAGCGAACACGAGCACTACGCTGCCAACAGCGTGTTCGAATACCGCACCCGGAAGGACGGCACCCGGGTTCGCAAGATCAAATTGTTCGAAGACCCGTACAAGGTCTCGACCGCTGAAGTGCTGGCCGCGATTGAACGCAACATCCGCCCCGAAACCCGCGTACTCGGCATGACCTGGGTGCATTCCGGCAGCGGCGTGAAGCTGCCCATCGGCGAGATCGGCAAACTGGTGGCCGAGAAAAACCGTGGTCGCGCCGACAAGGACCGCATCCTCTACGTGATCGATGGCGTCCACGGCTTCGGCGTGGAGAACGTCGATTTCCCGGACATGCACTGCGACTTCTTCATCGCCGGCACCCACAAATGGATGTTCGGCCCACGGGGCACCGGGATCATCTGCGCCCGCTCCGACGAGCTCAAGGACGTGACTCCGACCATCCCGACCTTCTCCGAAGCCACCCAGTTTTCCACGGTGATGACCTACGGCGGCTACCACTCGTTCGAACACCGCTGGGCGCTGACCGAAGCCTTCAAGTTGCACCTGGAGCTGGGCAAGGCCGAGGTCGCGATGCGCATTCACGCCATCAACAGCTACCTGAAAAAACGCTTGCAGGCACACCCGTCGGTGGAGCTGGTCACGCCGCTGTCACCGGAGTATTCCGCCGGTTTCACCTTCTTCCGCATCAAGCACCGAGACTGCGAAGCAGTCGCCAATTACCTGATGGATCAGCGCGTGGTGTGTGACGCCGTCGACCGCGATGTCGGACCGGTCATTCGTGTGTCGCCGGGGCTGCTCAATACCGAAGCGCACATCGACCGCCTGATGGAACTGCTGGCCAACCAGGTCTGACTGAGCGAGAGCCAATATGAAAAGCACCCTGAAAAAACTCGGCGCCCTGACGCTGTTGGCCGTGCTCGGCAGCGCCTTGCCCGGCCTCGCCCAGGCCTACACCGCGCCATTGCCGGGCAAGGTCTTCAAGGATTGCCGCAACTGCCCGGAAATGGTGGTGCTGCCCGCCGGCACCTTCACCATGGGCACCCCGGAAGGCGAAGTCGGCCGCGAGCCTGATGAGGGCCCGATGCATGAGGTGACGTTCGACAAACCGTTCGCCATGAGCCGTTACCAGATCACCGCCGGCGAATGGAACCAATACATGAAGGAAACCGGGATCACTCTGCCCGATGGCGATACCCGCCCCAGCCGCGCGTGCACCAACGGCAAGCCGAGCTACCCCCAGGCCCTGCGCCAACCGGCGGTGTGCATGAACTTCGCCGAAGTCAGCGCCTACGTCGCCTGGCTGTCGATGAAGACCGGCCAGCACTACCACATCGTCAGCGAGGCCCAGCGCGAGTACGCGGCCCGCGCCGGGTCAACGGGGCCGTTCCCCTTCCCGTTCGACCCCGGCACCGAATACAGCATCGCCACCCACGCCAACACCTACGGGCCCACCGATGGCTACAGCTATTCCTCACCGGTGGGCAACTATCCGGCGAATGCCTTCGGCCTGTACGACATGCATGGCAACGTCTACGAGTGGATCGCCGACTGCTACCACCCGGACTACGTCGGCGCACCCACCGATGGCAGCGCCTGGACCGAACCGAACTGCGACACCCTGCGTATCCGTGGCAACGACTGGGGCGAAGCGCCGGTGTTTTCCCGCTCGGGCAACCGCAATGACATCGACCCGCAAACCCGTGGCGACTGGATCGGATTCCGTGTAGTACGCACTCTCTAATCCCTCCCCCAACCCTTGTGGGAGCGGGCTTGCTCGCGAAAGCGGTGGATCAGAGAAGTTGATGTTGGCTGACACGACGCCTTCGCGAGCAAGTCGGATCGCCGCACCGCCGCTCCCACAGATTTTGTGTCACCCACCGTTTAAATTAAGCCCTCCATCAGACGTTCTACTGGGTATCTGCCTCAAGACCCAAGGAACCCTCTGCTCATGACCCAGCCAACGCGCGGTGCAATTCATGAATTGTTCACCCTCCTCAAACCGTTCCGGCTCGTCGTCAGTCTGTCGATCCTTTTGGGCATGGTGGGTGGCCTGAGCGTGACGGTGCTGCTGGCCACCATCAACAACGCGTTGCACTCGGCGGATGGCCTGACCCAAGGCGTGGTCGCCCTGTTCGGCGGCCTGTGCCTGCTGGCACTGGGCAGTTCGATCTGCTCGGACATCGGCACCAACTACGTCGGCCAACACATCATCGCCAGGCTGCGCAAAACGCTGGGGGAGAAAGTCCTTTCAGCGCCCATCGAGCAGATCGAGCGCTACCGCAGCCACCGCTTGATCCCAGTGCTGACCCACGACGTCGACACCATCAGCGACTTCGCCTTCGCCTTCGCGCCGCTGGCGATTTCCCTGACTGTGACCCTCGGCTGCATGGGTTACCTGGCGATGTTGTCGTGGCCGATGTTCCTGATGATGGTGCTGGCGATCGCCATCGGCAGCGGCATCCAGTTCTACGCCCAAGGCAAGGGCATCCAGGGCTTCATGGCCGCCCGCGACGCCGAGGACGACTTGCAAAAGCACTACAACGCCATCGCCGGCGGCGCCAAGGAGTTGCGCATCCACCGCCCGCGCCGCCAGCGCATGTTCGTCAAGGGCATCCAGGGCACTGCCGATTTCATCTGTAACACCCAGGTGCGTTCGATCAACACCTTCGTGATCGCCAAGACCCTGGGCTCGATGCTGTTCTTCGTGGTGATCGGCCTGGCGCTGGCCCTGCAATCGTTCTGGCCCAGCGCCGACCAGGCGGTGATGAGCGGCTTCGTGCTGGTGTTGCTGTACATGAAAGGCCCGATCGAGCACTTGGTCAGCACCTTGCCGATCGTCAGCCGGGCGCGCATTGCCTTCCGCCGTATCGCCGAACTGTCCAGCCAGTTTTCCTCGCCCGAGCCGCACCTGTTGCTCAACGACCAAGGCACCCCGCCGACCGTGGTCAACCGCCTGCAACTGGACAACGTCAGCTACGCCTTCCCCGCCGCACCGGGCAGCGACGCGTTTCGCCTGGGCCCGGTGAACCTGACCATCGAGCAAGGCGAGATCATTTTCATCGTCGGCGAAAACGGCTGCGGCAAGACCACCCTGATCAAGTTGCTGCTGGGCCTCTACGCGCCGCAACAGGGTTCGATCCTGCTCAATGGCCAAGGCATCGATGCGCACAATCGCGACGACTACCGCCAATTGTTCACCACGATTTTTGCCGATTACTACCTGTTCGATGACGTGGTCCAGGACGACCAGCACATCCCCGAAGACGCCAACAAATACCTGCAACGGCTGGAGATCGCGCACAAGGTCAGCGTCAGGGACGGTAGTTTCACCACCACAGACCTGTCCACCGGCCAGCGCAAGCGCCTGGCGCTGGTCAATGCCTGGCTGGAAGAACGCCCGGTGCTGGTGTTCGACGAATGGGCCGCCGACCAGGACCCGACCTTCCGCCGCATCTTCTACACCGAGCTGCTGCCTGACCTCAAACGCCTGGGCAAGACCATCATCGTGATCTCCCACGACGACCGTTATTTCGACATGGCCGATCAACTGGTACGCATGGAATCGGGCCGGGTCGTCACCGAGCGCGCAACCGCCTGAGTGCCGTTGCCGCACGCAAATCATTGTTTTTTTGAAGTTTGTTTTCCGGTTTAGCCAAAGTGGTACGTCTAATAATAATTATCATTAACTAAAACACTGCACACACCATTCTGGAGCGATTCGAGCAATGCAAAGCCTTACTCTGTCCCGCGCACCCTTGGCGTTAGCCATCGAACGGCAAAAGAAATTCCGAACGGTCGTGCCGGGCGCGCTGCTGACCCTGTTGTTGTTGGGCACGTCCCAGGTCGAGGCAGCCCCGGTGAACGTCAATGTACCGGCTCAGTCGCTGGCCAGCGCATTGCGCCAACTGGGCCAGCAGACCAACCTGCAGATTCTCTACAGCCAGGACATGGTCAACGGCATCAAGTCCACGGCGGTGTCCGGCAACATGGAACCGGAACAGGCACTGAAAACCTTGCTGCTGGGGAGCGGCATCAATTTTCAGTTGAATGGCAACACCGTGTCGCTGGTGCCATCGGCCGGTGACTCCAGCGCACTGCAACTGGGTGCGACGTCCATCACCGGCGTGGCGCTGGGGCCGACCACCGAAGGCACGCACTCCTACACCAGCGATGAAGTGACCATCGGCAAAGGCAACATCAAGGTCAAGGACATCCCGCAGTCGGTGTCCGTCGTCACGCGCCAGCGCATGGACGACCAGAACCTGAACAGCCTGCAGGACGCCCTGCGTCAGGTCACCGGCGTGACCATCAAGACCTACAACTCCGGCTCCAGCCTCAACGACGTCTACATGCGTGGTTTCCTCGTCGACCAGGTCCAAGTCGACGGCGTCTCGCAGCCCACCGGCCAGGGCGACATGGCCACCAGCTTCGACCTGGCGATGTATGACCGCATCGAAGTGCTGCGCGGCCCGTCGGGCCTGTACCAGGGCGCGGGCGAACCCGGCGGTACGATCAACGTGGTGCGCAAGCGCGCCCTGAGCAAATTCGCCCTCGGTGGCGAACTGGCCGCAGGCTCCTACGATCGCTACCGTTCTTCGGTGGACGTCACCGGCCCGTTGAACGACCAGGGCACCGTGCGCGGTCGTTTCATCACCGCCTACGAGAACAACCAGTCTTTCGTCGACTACGCGCAGAACGAACGTCCGATGGTCTACGGTCGCCTGGAGTTCGACCTCGACCCGGCCACCACCCTGTCGGTCGGCGGCGCTTACCAGAAGAACAACTCCACCCCGGCCTTCGGCTTGCCGGCCTACGCCGACGGCTCATTGCTCGACGTACCGCGCTCGACCTTCGTCGATGCCAAGTGGAACACCCTCAACGAAAAAGTCTGGGAGTCCTTCGCCGAACTCGACCACGAACTGGACAACGGCGGTCAGTTCAAGACCACCCTGACCTACCGCGACGCCGAAACCCCGGAGCGTAACTTCACCTGGGCCGACGGCGCGGTCGACCCGGCCACCGGTGACAGCTGGGCCGTGGCCTACGACTACTACACCCATATCAAGACCATCGGTGTCGACAGCTTCGTCACCACGCCGTTCGAATTCGCCGATCGTCGGCACGAGTTCACCGTGGGCGCCGAGTACCAGCACCTGGACAAGGACTTCACCTACGGCGGCGGTGAGTACTTCCCGATCAACGTGTTCGATCCGGGCAGCATCGACATTCCCCGCAACGACTATGCGCACGTCAACGGCAACTGGTCCAAGTCCGATCAGTACGGCGTCTACACCCGCGCCAAGTTCAACGTCACCGACTGGCTGGATGTCATCGGCGGCAGCCGCGTCACCTGGTACGAAAGCGATGCGAAGAACGCCAACGCCTTCTTCAACAACTTCGGCGAAGCCCACACCAGCATCAACCGCAAGGTCGTGCCGTACGGCGCCATCATCGGCAAGATCACCCCGCAACTGTCGACCTACTTCAGCTACACCGGCGTGTTCAAACCGCAGAGTGAAATCGGAACAAATGGCGAGCCGGTCGGCCCGCGCGAAGGCAAGCAGTATGAGATTGGCCTCAAGCGCGAATTCTATGACGGACGCCTGAACGCCAGCCTCGCCGCCTTCCGCATCTACGATGAAAACCGCGCCGAATACGACAACACCTCCGGTGCCTACATGACCGAAGGCAAGGCACGCAGCCAGGGTTGGGAAACCGAGTTGAGCGGCAACCTGACCGACAACTGGAGCATCGTCACCGGTTACGCCTACACCTCCACCAAGTTCCTGGACGGCGATCAGGCCAACAAAGGCAAGACCTTCAGCACCATCACGCCCAAGCACAACTACAACCTGTGGACCAAGTACGAGTTCACCGACGGTGCGCTCAAGGACTTCAGCGTCGGCGGTGGCGTGCGTGTGGTCAGCGACACCTACTACCAGCGTGACGTGAAGTTCCAGCAAGGCGGCTATGCCGTTACCTCGGCGCAGGTCGGCTACAAGTTCAACCAACACCTGTCGTCGACACTGACCGCCAACAACCTGTTCGACCGCAAGTACTACGACCGCGTCGATGCCTCCTGGGGCACCAACTTCTACGGCGACCCGCGCACCCTGACCCTGAGCCTGCGCGCGCAGTACTGATGGCTAAAAACTTCATCTGCAACAAGAAACCGGGCCGTTGTAGGAGCGAGCTTGCTCGCGATGGACTCAAGAGCGCTGCGTTTAGCCAGTAAACACGCGTTATCGTTAACGACCATCGCGAGCAAGCTCGCTCCTACAGGGGCCCGGTGGTGAAGAGTTTGCGCTTATCGTCAGGATTCCACCTGACGCTCGTGCGCGGCGGCCCTGAGTTGGTCGGTATCGACGCGGACAAACGTGGAGTCCCCGACAGCGGTCAGGACATCCCCGGCGAAGACCTCGCAAATGACCCGGCTTTTGCGCCCGACCTCGCCCTCGACTCTGGCACGCAGTGTCAGGGGGACACCCATCGGGGTGGGCTTGATGTACTTGATGCCCAGGTTACCGGTGACGCAGGTGATGTGGGGCAAGCTGCCCACCTCGCGTTGCTCTGCCCGGTAGTGATAAGCCATCGCTGCCCAGTTGGAGTGACAATCGACCAGCATCGCGATCAAACCACCGTAAACCAGACCCGGCCAGCCGCAGTACTTTTCATCCGGCATGTGCTGCGCCACGACATGCACCCCGTCTTCATGCCAGAAGCTCTTGATGTGCAGCCCGTGCGGGTTCTGGCTGCCGCAGCCATAACAAACGCCTTCGGGCGCGGCGATGTCTTGAAGCGAAGTGTCCTGCGTGGTCATACCGTGTTCCTCCTTAATACCGGGTGGTTGAAAGCGGACCGGGTCACCCCGGCCCGCAGCGCCTGATCAATATTGGCAGAAGCGAATCCGGTTGCCGAACGGGTCGTAGACTTGCAGCTCTTTGCCCCAGCCCTGCTGGACAATATCAGGGCGTCCATACCCGTAGCGCTTGCCCTGCAATTCGTCCCTGAGCAGTTCGATGTTTTGCATGGGCACGAACACCGTCGAGCCCGGGCTGGCATCACCGTGATGCTCGGAAAGGTGCAGTTGCAGGCCGTCGCGACTGATGCCCAGGTACAGCGGCAGATCAGCCTCGAAACGATGCTCGAACTCGACGCTGAACCCGAGGAAATCCAGATAGAACTCGCGCGCCTTGGCTTCGTCGAAACTGCGCAGGATTGGAATGGGTTTGTCGAAAGTCACAGCAGGCGTGGACGGCGTACTTGCCTGGGAAAGCATCGCCGACGCGGTGTTCCAGTCCTTGTAGCCCAGTTGTTGCGCGACCAGTTCCAGCGCGGTGGAATGGGTCACCGCCTGATTGCGCTCCTCCAGCGAGGCGCGCAACTGTTTGGCCATTTGCTTGGCTTGCTCGATTGAAAACATGACTGCTCCTGTAGCCGAGATGCTTTGGTGCTCGCATTGCCAAACCTCGACCGTCAAGAGAGGCGACAGGGTTTGTAGAAGGAGGAAATGCTTTCACCTTTCCCAACGGGAGCGAGCGGCGGGCAGCATCAGACCGATGTCGATGATACATAGCCGATAGGGGATGCGGAAGATGGCTCGGCAGAACCCTGTCCGAGGCCTGATGACTATTCCTTCAGGCGTGAAAATTGCTGAATCAGGAATGCGCTCACGGTGGCTGCGCAGGCTGCCCATGCGCAAGCCACCTGCCAATGCCTGAGTGGACCGAGCACGTCTCCCATCAGAAAACCGCTTGAAAGCAGAAACAGAAACAATGAAATGGCCGCCAGGGTGACGCGTGGAATCGCCATTGCCCACCGCCACCAGGCACCGGGTTCAAAGCGCCGCGTAACCCATCGAGTCAACCCTGTCAGCCCCGCCAGCAACGGCGCAGCAATCACCAGCAGGATCGGAATGATAAAGAGAGCCAGCGTGGGTTCGATTTCTCCGCCGTCCTCGCCGGGTGTGTAGAAGTTTTCTGCCCAGATGTCCCTGCACAGGGCGAAAGTCAGATAAATGACCGCGACAGGGGCGATGGGGAATATCAGGCAACTGATGAGGTTTTTTTTAAGATCCATCATTGAATCGTCCTTGGTTTTTTCAGAGCTCCGTTCGATGAGGGCTCGCATATCAGCCATCATCCGATCGTGTGGGACATTCGGGCGCGGGTCGTCTATCGAAGCTTGCACCTTGGCGCGGAACCAACGGTCATGGCTGGCGGCCTGCTCTTCGGTCTCAAGCCCTGAAACGATGGGGGAAAAGTCGGCGCTCATAATGGCCTCCAGAGCCGCTGTCGTCATTGGCAATGATGAATGTCATTGGGTTAGCCAACCATTGCGTCGCGTCAGATCGTAAGGGCTGTACTTCCGAGGGCCAACCGCAAACTGTCGTAGGACTCTTCCTGCCGATTCCGAGGATTTCAACGCTCTCTGACAAGGCAAAACAGCAGGTTAAAAACCACTCGATAGCGTCTGTTTAAGCGGCCTACAGGTTACTTTGTGAAAGCCACAACGCCTTGCGCCGTTGCCTACAGGTACGCCAGAATCCGCCGGCTTGTGCGCCTTGGGGGGGTGTCGGTAACTTGGTTCGGGTCACTGATTGTCAGTGATCGGGTTTAGTAGCCCGCACTCCCCACTCTCGGTTGCACAAGCATCATTTGGTCAGGCTCGCCTGCACTCAATGGTGGCTGTGCGCATGGCGTCCTCGGACGCGCCGGATTTGGTGGGTTCTCCGGTCTACTAACTTGCGCACAGCCGCCACCCTTTCGTTTAGTAGCGAAGTGGTTGTGGCCCCCATTAGGAAATCCACCTATGTTCAAAGTTACTCCGAATCCGCCGGAATCCGATCCGGCCTCCCCGAACGAAAGCCCCGACTCAAAACAATTCCACGAAGCCGCCGAACGCGCGCTCAATCACTACCTCAACCCGGGCGCCAACATCATGGCCACCCCGCGCACACCCAGCACCATGTTCATCGTCAATCCCGAACTCAGTACCGAAACCTTGCTGGTGCACGCCTGCGAATCGCTGGCGTCGGCCAATGTCATGGCCAACGATCTGGTGGATCATCTGGAGGGGACAAGCCGCAATGCGCTGTTGGGGATTGCGCAGGTGATCATGTTGGGGGAGCTGGCGGTGAATCGGGCGCTGGATCGGCTTGATCCGCCCTGACCACAATCTCCAGATCACCGATAGACCTGTGGGAGCGGGCTTGCTCGCGAAGGCGGTGTGTCAGGCAACTTATTTGTCGGCTGAAATATCGCTTTCGCGAGCAAGCCCGCTCCCACAGGGGGACAGCGTCGCTGATCACTAATATGTCAGGCCAGGCTCTCGCTGATCTGCGCCGCCAGTTGCACCAGCATCCCCGGCACTTCCTGGACCATTTCGCCCATGCGCGCAAAGTCGTGGGTCATGCCGGCCTTGACCTCCAGCACCACGGGTTGCCCCGCCGCGCGCAGTTTCTCGACCCAGGCCTGGCCTTCATCGATCAATGGATCGTACTCGGCCAGCCACAGCACCGTCGGTGTCAGCCGTTGCAGGTGCTCGGCGTACAGCGGCGAAAAACGCCAGTCGGCGCGGTCCGCTTCAGTGCGTTGGTACTGCTGATAGAACCACTCCAGCGTGGTGGCTTCCAGCAGGTAGCCTTCGGCGAATCGTTCAAGGGACGGGCGCTTTTTTACCGCGTCGATCACCGGGTACAGCAGCACTTGCAGGCGCGGCACCAGCGGCCAGCCCAATGGGTCCTGGGCGATGGCGATGCACAGCGATGCCACCAGGCTGCCGCCGACGCTGTCCCCCGCCAGCGCAATGCGCCTGGCGTCGAGGCCCAAGGCCTTGGCTCCGGTGATGGCCAGCCAACGGGTGATGTCTTCGGCATCGTGGTAAGCGGTGGGAAAACGGTGTTCCGGCGCCAGGCGATAATCCGCCGACAACACGGCAAACTCCCCCGCCAGCGCCAGGCGCCGGCACAGGGTGTCGTGGGAGTCGAGGCTGCCCACCACGTAGCCGCCGCCATGGAAGTACAGCAACACCGGGCGCGACTCACCGTCCGGTTGCGGTTTGGCGTACAGCCGCGCGTTGAGCACATGACCGTCCCGCGCAGGAATGCTGACCGACTTCACCGTCAACGCGCCCGTTGGCGCCGCATCGAGCAATTGCGAAGTCTGTTCGAACTGCTGCCGTGCTTCGCCGGGGCTCAGTTCATGCATGGGTTGGCTTTTGCCGCTGAGGCGGCCGAACTCGGCCAGCTCTAGAAATCCTTCGATGTCCGGGTGCAGTGCCATGGGCGGTAGTCTCCAAAAATAAACAGGCTCGCCCAATAAACGAACCGTGAGGGCCGTTCATTAGGGAGAGCCTGTTTTTGTCGCGGGCAAGCCCTAGGGCTGCGGCACCACCTCCCGGCCCAGCGCCGCCACCACGGCGTCCAGGCACTCATCCTGCTGCAGGATATCGAAGTGGCCGGCCGTTACCCTTTGCACCTTGCGCAGCCGTGGTTGCTGACGCTCCAGGGTCGCGCGTTCGGCCGTCGGGTTGCCATCGGCCCACCAGCAATGCAGTTCGGCCTGAGGAATCGGCAGGGTTTCGACCTGCCGCGACAGCGCCTTCAACCGTGTGCTGACCATGAACGTCTGGGCCAACTCGTCGGCTCCAAGCAGCGCGTAACCGCTGGCCTGATCGCTTTCGCTGTCGATCACCGCGCGAATGATCCGCGCCACGGCGTCGTGGTCCCCCGCTCTCTCGGCACTCAATGCCTGGGCGATCACTGCGTCGTCCATGCCCAAAGTTGCACCGAGGAACTCGGCCAGATCGGTGCGCCACTCATCCGGGCTGGCGACGGCATTGGCCTGGGTCGGCACAAAGCTGTCCACCAGACCAACGAACGCCACAGGCTGGCCCTGCTGTTCGAACAGGTCACTCACCATCAACGCCAACGCCCCGCCCAGCGACCAGCCCAGCACGTGGTAAGGCCCCTGGGGTTGCCGGGCGCGGGTCGCCTCGACGTAGTCGGCGGCCATCTGCGCCAGCGAGGTGTCGTGCCACTGCCGGTCGAGCAGCATCCGGCATTGCACGCCGTACACCGTGCGCTCACCCTCCAGGCGCCGGGCCAATGGCTCGTAATCGAACACTGTGCCGAAACCGGCGTGCAGGCAGAACAGCGGCGGCTGATCGCCTACCACCTGATTGAGCAGCAACAGCGGTTGCGGACTCTGTCGCAGCGGCTGCTCATCGACACCGGACAACCCGGCAATCGTCGGCTTTGCCATCATGTCCCGCAGCTTGAGCTGGAAGCCAGGCTCATTCAGGGCGCGGACTTTCGAGATCACCTTGAGGGTGCGCAGCGAATCACCGCCCAGCTCGAAGAAGTTGTCGGTGATGCCGACCTTCTCGATGCCCAGCACCTGCTGCCAGATCTCCGCCAGCGCCCATTCCAGCGGCGTGCGCGGGGCCACGTAGTCGCGACCGCTGAAGGCCGGGTCCGGCAAGGCCTTGCGGTCGAGCTTGCCGTTGGGGGTCAGCGGGAAGCGCGGCAGCACCACGACCTGCGTCGGCACCATGTAGTCGGGCAGGCTTTCGCGCAATGCCGCCTGGCAACGCGGGCCGAGGCCATCGTCTTGCGCCGCTACCACATAGCCCACCAGTTGCGGCCCCTGCCCGTTGTCACGCACCACCACCAGCGCATCGTTGACCCCGGCCTGCTCGCGCAAGCGGGCTTCGATTTCGCCCAGTTCGATGCGGAAGCCGCGCACCTTGACCTGATGGTCGATACGCCCGACGTAATCGAACACGCCATCTTCGCGACGGCGCACCAGGTCGCCGGTGCGATACAGGCGCCCGCCTTCGGCGCTGAACGGGTCGGCGACGAAGCGCTCGGCGCTCTGCCACGGATGGCGATGGTAGCCGCGCGCGACACCCCGACCACCGATGTACAGCTCGCCAACCATGCCCACCGGCAGCGGGTTGAGGTCCATGTCCAGCACGTGCAGGCTGCGGGCGCCGACGCGTCGGCCAATCGGCGCGTACATCGCCTGGCACTGGCCGTCGGCGGCGATTTTCCACAGCAGTGGCGTGACCACGGTTTCCGTCGGGCCGTAGCCGTTGACCAGGTATTGCGGCTTGAGTGTGTGCTTGACCCGTTCGAAGGTGGCGTCCGGCACCGCATCACCACCGAAGCAATAGATGCGCACCGGCGGTGGATCGCCACCCTGCAACTCGGCGTGCTCGGCCAGTTGCAGCAGGTACGCCGGCGGGAAGCAGGCGACGCTGATGCGCTGGCGGTGCAGCACGGCCAGGGTCTGTTCGGCGGTCCACAAGGTGTTGTCGCGGATCACCAGGGTCGAGCCGCTGATCAACGCGGTGATCCAGCGTTCATGGGCACCATCGAAGGCGAACGACATGAAATGGAGTTCGCGATTGTCCGGATCCATCTCGTACAGCTCGGCGATGGCTTGCACGTGCATGCTCAGCGGCCCGTGGGCCACAGCGACGCTTTTCGGCTTGCCGGTGGAGCCCGAGGTGTAGATCAGGTAGGCCAGTTGCTCGGCATGCACGGAACACGAAGGCTGCGTCACATCGACATCAAGGTTCAAGCGATCCACTGCGACCATCGCCGTACCCGGGTTGAGTTGCGCGCTATCGCGCAGCCGCTCCTGGGTCAGCAACAGGCGCATGTCGCTGTCGGCCATCATGTAGCGCAAGCGTTCCTGCGGGTATTGCGGGTCCAGCGGCACGTAGGCGGCGCCGCACTTCATCACCGCCAGCAGCGACACCACCAGCTCCAGCGAGCGCTCCATGAACACGCCGATCACGTCTTCGACCTGCACGCCTTGTTCCAGCAGATGCGCCGCCAGGGCATCGGAGCGACGGTCCAGCTCGGCGTAGCTCAACTGCTCGGCGTCGCGCTCGGCGTAACTGAGCACCAGCGCCGTGTGATCCGGTTGCAGTCGCGCACGCTGGCGGATCAGCTCGTGCACCGGCGTCTCGTCACCCTCGGCCACCACCGGTAGTTCGCCGTCCAGCGCCCGGCCTTCGTCCAGGGTCAGCAGGCCCAGCTCACCGACGGCGCGCCCGGCGTCGTCGCACAGACGCTGCATCAGGCTTTCCATGTGGCCGCGCAGGACTTCGACGGTCGCCAGATCGAACTGATCGCGCTGGTGCATGTACTCGATGCGCAGCCCTTCATCGAGGCTGACCATCAGGTCCATGGCGAAGCTGGTCAGGCCGAAATCGGAAACGTCCTCGAAACGCAGGGAGTCGCCGTTCCACTCGCGCAGGGTGCGGTCCACCGGCTGGTTTTCGAACACGATGATGCTGTCGAACAACGACTGCCCGCCCTGCCCGGCCCAGCGCTGGATATCGCTGAGCGGGGTCTGCTGGAAGTCGCGGATGTCGAGGTTGTAGGCCTGGATTTCCCGCAGCCAGTCGCCGACGCTGGCTTCAGTCGGCACCGTGTTGACCACCGGCAACGTGTTGATGAACAGCCCGAGCATGTTCTCCGAACCGTTGAGGGTTTCCGGGCGCCCGGACACGGTGGCGCCGAAGGTCACCGTGCGCTGGCCGGTGTAGCGCTGCAACAGCAACAGCCACGCGGCTTGCACCAGGGTGTTGAGGGTCACTTGCTGTTGCTGGGCAAAGGCCTGCAAACTCGCGGTCTGCCCGGCACTCAGGTGCGTGTAGATCGCGTGATAACCCGCTTGCGGCGCCTTGACCGGCAGTGCGCGGGCCAGGTGGGTGGCGCCTTCGAGATTATTGAGTTTGCCTTTCCAGAAGGCCTCGCTGGCCTCGGCGACTTGCTGGCCGAGCCAGTCGATGTAGTCGCGATAGGTGGCCACCGGCTCGTGCTCCTCACCGCTGTAATGGCGCAGCACTTCACCGATCAGGCGCGACACGCTCCAGCCGTCCATGAGGATGTGGTGGTAGGTCCAGATCAGGCGATAGCGGTCGTCCTCCAGACGTACCAGCAACAGGCGCAACAAGGGTGCACGGTTCAGCGAGAAGCCGCGTTCACGTTCCTCAAGCGCCAGTTGGCGTACACGCCCGGGCTGATCATCCAGGCCACGCCAGTCCAGTTCGGTGAGCAGTGACGGCGCGTCACGCAGCACCACTTGCAGCGGTTCCTTGTCGCCTTCCCAGAGGAATGCGGTGCGCAGAATCCCGTGACGTTGGGCAGCATCCACCCAGGCTTCGCGGAAACGCGCGCCATCAACCCCGCGCACGCCCACTTCGATCTGGTTGACGTACAACCCCGAGTCGCCGTCCTGCACCGAGTGGAACAGCATGCCCTGCTGCATCGGCGACAGCGGATACACGTCCTCGACTTCGTCCGCCGTCAGTTTCAACGCCTGATATTGCGCTTCACTCAGTTCGATTTTTGCTGCCGGTGCAACCACAGCCGGTAAGGCTTGATCCGCCGTGAGCGGTTGAGCGACCGTCGCCAGTTCGGCGATGGTCGGGTGGCTGAACACGTCCTTGGGTGAAATGCTCAAACCGGCCTTGCGTGCGCGGCTGACGGCCTGGATCGAGACGATGGAATCGCCGCCCAGTTCGAAGAAGTTGTCGAAAACGCCCACCTGCGGCACTTCGAACAACGCCTCCCACACCGCTTGCAGCGTCGCTTCCACGGCACTGCGCGGCGCAACGTATTCGCGCACTTGCTGGTCCGGCTGCGGCAATGCGCGGCGGTCGAGCTTGCCGTTGGGCGTCACCGGCAACTGATCGAGCAGCAGCACGTGGCTCGGCTGCATGTGTTCGGGCAGCGCGTTGCGCAGGTGTTGCTTGAGTGGATCAAGGGCAGCATCACCTGTGACGTAAGCCACCAGTTGCTTGGACTTGCCAATGTCCAAGGCGATCACCACCGCTTCGCGCACCGACGGATGTTCCAGCAGGCAGGCTTCGATTTCCCCCAGCTCGATGCGCAAGCCGCGGATCTTCACTTGATGGTCGATGCGCCCGACGTATTCGATCACGCCGTCCTCGCGGTAACGCGCCAGGTCGCCGGTGCGGTACAGGCGCTCGCCCTGCTCACCGAACGGGCTGGCGACAAAGCGCTCGGCGGTCAGGTCCGCACGGTTGTGATAACCACGGGCCAGGCCGATGCCGCCCAGGTACAGCTCACCGACGCAACCCTGCACTTGCGGTTGCAGGCTGTCGTCGAGGATGTAGGTCACCAGGTTGGCGATCGGATAACCGATCGGCACGCTGAAGCCGCCGTCGTCGACACAGGTCCAGTGGGTCACGTCGATGGCCGCTTCGGTCGGGCCGTAGAGGTTGTACAGGCCGACGTTGGGCAGCACGCGGAACAGGCTGTGCTGCAAATCCGCCGACAAGGCTTCGCCGCTGCACAGGATCTGCCGCAGGCTGGCGCAACGCTCGAAGCCTTCGCCCTGGACAAACGCCTGCAACATCGACGGCACGAAATGCAGGGTGCTGACCTGGTACTGCTCGATCAGGCTGACCAGTTGCGCCGGATCGCGATGGGCGCCCGGTTCGGCCACGGCCAGGCGTGCGCCAGTCATCAATGGCCAGAAGAACTCCCAGACCGACACGTCGAAACTGAACGGGGTTTTCTGTAAGACGGTGTCACGCCCGTCCAATGGGTACGCTCCCTGCATCCACGACAGGCGGTTGTACAAGGCATCGTGACGGTTGGCCGCGCCCTTGGGTTTACCCGTGGAGCCGGAGGTGTAGATCATGTAGGCCAGCGATTGCAACTCGACCACGCAGGGCAGGTTTTCTTCGCTCAGGCCCTCGAGCAACGACGCCATGTCGTCCAGGCAGATCGCGGTGGTGGCGGCTGGAATCGGCAACTGTTGCAGCAGATGCCGCTGGGTCAGCAGCAGGTGCACGCCGCTGTCTTCGAACATGTGGTCCAGGCGTTCGCGCGGGTAGTCCGGGTCCAGCGGCACGTAGGCGCCACCGGCCTTCATGATCGCCAGCAGGCCGATCACCAGCTCCAGCGAACGCTCGGCGGCAATGCCCACCAGCACTTCGGCGCCGACGCCCTGGCTGCGCAGGTAGTGCGCCAGCTGGTTGGCCTGTTGGTTGAGTTCGCGATAGCTGAGGGTCTGGCCGGCAAACACCAGGGCGGGGGCGTCCGGGGTTTGCAGTACCTGGGTTTCGAAGCATCGGTAGACCGGGCGTACATCCGGCCAGGCCTGCGCGGTGCGGTTGAAACCTTCGACCTGCTGCGCAGTTTGTGCGGCATCGAGCAGGCTCAAGCGCCCCAATGGCTGCTGCGGCGCACGGACCATGGCATCGAGCAACGCCAGCAGGCGTGCACTCAAGCCTTCAATGGCTTCGGCGCTGAACAGTGCCGTGTCGTAGTTGAAACGCAGGTCCAGGCATTCACCCAGCTCGGCGGCGATGGCCAGGGGGAAGCTGGTCTGGTCGTGGTTGCTGATGCCGGAGAACTTCAATGCGCTGGCGTTACCCTCCTCCAGCGCTTGCGCCACTGGGTAGTTTTCGAACACCACCAGCGTGTCGAACAGCGCTTCGCCAGAGTGACCAGCCCAGCGCTGCACATCCGCCAGCGGCGTGTATTCGACTTCGCGCAACCTGAGGTTGAGCGCCTGGACTTCATCGATCCATTGGCTGACCGTGCGTTCGGGGTGCGGTGTGGCGATCACCGGCAGGGTGTTGATGAACAGACCGATCTGCTGCTCGATGCCTTGCAATTCGCTTGGACGACCTGACACGGTGGCGCCGAACGCCACAGTCTGCTGCCCGGTGTAGCGCTGCAACAGCAACAGCCACGCCGCTTGCAGCACGGTGTTGGGCGTGACGCGGGCCTGACGGGCGAACCCGCTCAGGCGCTCGGTGGCCGCGCGGTCCAGGCTCAGGTGCAGGGTGCGATGAGCATCGCCCTGCCCCGCAACCGGCCCCTGCAAGGCGCCGGCCAAACGAGTCGGCTCGGTGAACGACTGCAATTGCTCCAGCCAGAATGCTTCACACGCGGCGCGATCACGGGTGCCCAGCCAGGTCATGTAATCGCGATAACCGCCAACGACTGGCGCCGGTATGACACCGGAGTAGCGTTGCAGCACTTCGCCGAACAACTGCGAGGTACTCCAGCCGTCCAGCAGGATGTGGTGGTTGGTGAAGATCAGGTGATGGCGGTCATTGGCGGTCTGCACCAACGTCAGGCGCAACAACGGCGCCAATGTCAGGTCGAAACCGCGCAAACGGTCGTCCTCGGCCAGGCGATCCAGCGCTTCGGCAACCTTGGTTTGATCGCGCCAGTCGAGCACGGTCAACGGCAGCGTGGCGTCGGCCAGTATCACTTGCAGCGGCCGCGAGCCGTTGCTTTCGCTGAAGAACGCCGCGCGCAGCACTTCATGGCGCTGCAGCGCCTGTTGCCAGGCATCGCGGAACGCCTCGACGTCGAGCCCCTGCACATCCACGCGCATTTGCGGGATGTAGGCCCCGGCATCCGGGGCGAACAGGCTGTGGAACAACATGCCTTGCTGCATCGGCGACAGCGGCAGGATGTCTTCGATCTGGCTGGCCGCCAGCGGCAAGGCATCCAACTGCGCCTGATCGACATGCACCAGTGGCACGTCGCTCGGGGTCAAGCCACCGGCACCGCTCAGGCAATGTTCGATCAGCTGTTGCAGTTCCAGGGCGTAGGCATCGGCCAGACGTTGCACCGTCTGCGGCTTGAACACTTCACCGCTGAAGGTCCAGCTCAGGCGCAGTTGCCCGGCGTAGACCTGGCCGTTGATGCTCAGGCCTTGGTCAAGTGCTGCCGAGACACCCTGCTCGGCGCCACCGTTTTCCCGGGCCGGGCGCCACGGTGCCTGCTCGTCGAAGCTGGCGTCGAACTGGCCCATGTAGTTGAAGGTGACCTGCGGCGTCGGCAGACCTTCAAGGCCGGCGTCAGCCAGATAGCGCAGGATGCCGAAGCCGATGCCTTTGTCGGGCACGGCGCGCAGCTGTTCCTTGACCGCTTTGATGCTGCCGGCCAGATCGCCGGCCGGGGTGAGTTTCACCGGGAAAATCGAGGTGAACCAGCCCAAGGTGCGGGTCAGGTCGATGTCGTCGAACAGGTCTTCACGGCCATGGCCTTCGAGTTTCACCAGTGTCGAAGTTTGACCGGTCCAGTTGCCCAACACCCGCGCCAGCGCCGTCAGCAACAGGTCGTTGACCTGGGTGCGGTAAGCCGCCGGAGCGTCTTGCAGCAGTCGGCGGGTCAAGGTGCTGTCGAGCACGGTTTCCACGCTGACGGCGTGCTGGCTGGCCAGGCTGCCTTGGGGCTTGTCGGCGGGCAGTTCCACCCGCACGTCGCGGTACTGGTCTTGCCAGTAACTGGTCTGGATGGCCAACCCGGCACTTTGCGCATGGGATTGCAGGCGAGCGGCCCAGGCCTGATAGGCACTGGTTTTCGCTGGCAGACGCAGGGGTTGAGCTTGCTGCGCTTGTTGATACGCGGTTTGCAAATCTTCCAGCAGCAATCGCCAGGACACGCCGTCCACCGCCAGGTGATGCACCACCAGCAGCAGGCGCTGGCCCGCCGCGCCCATGTCCACCAGCAAGGCACACAACAGCGGGCCGTCCTGCAGATTCAGGCTGGCTTGCGCGGCGTTGCACAGTTCCAGCAATTCATCGGCATCGGCGGCCTGGCGCTGCCACAGCACCTCGGCGCTGTTCCACTGCTCGGCCTGGGCCTGTTGCCAGACGCCGTCGACCTGACGCAACCGCAGACGCAACGCGTCGTGATGTTCTACCAGCGCGGCCAAGGCCTGTTGCAGGCTGGCACTGTCCAGCGGTTCGCGCAGTTCCAGCAGCAGCGACTGGTTCCAGTGGTGACGGGCCTCGATGTCTTGCTCGAAGAACCAGTGCTGGATCGGCGTCAGCAGCACCTCGCCACGCACCAGCCCCTGATCGATCACCAATCCGGCGCTGCGTACCGCGATCTTCGCCAGGCTCTGCACGGTCTGGTGCTGGAACAGGTCCCGCGGGGTGATGCGAATCCCGGCCTGTCGCGCGCGGCTGACCACCTGGATCGAGATGATCGAGTCGCCGCCCAGTTCGAAGAAGTTGTCGTCGATGCCTACGCGCTCGAGCTTGAGCACGTCTTGCCAGATCGCCGCCAGCTCGGTTTGCAGCTCATCCATCGGCGCCGTGTAAACCTGCTGCGCCAGCGTTGCGTCAGGCTTGGGCAATGCAGCGCGATCGAGTTTGCCGTTGCCGGTCAGCGGCCATTGGTCGAGTTTGATCAGGTGCGACGGCACCATGTAATCCGGCAAACCGGCCTGCAAATGTTCGCGCAGGGACTGGCGTAGATCGCTGTCGTCGCCGGTCGCGGTGAACCACGCGACCAACTGCTGGCTGCCATTGACCTCGGGCGCCAGCACCAGCGCTTGTTCGATGGCCGGATGGCTTTGCAGGCGATCCTGGATTTCCCCCAGTTCGATGCGGAAACCGCGAATCTTCACCTGATGGTCGATACGCCCGGCGTACTCGATGCTGCCATCGGCGCAGTACCGCGCCAGATCACCGGTGCGATACAGGCGCGCGCCCGACTCGGCGGCGAACAGGTCCGGGGCAAACCGCGTGGCGGTCAGGTCGGTACGCTGGTGATAGCCGCGAGCGAGACCGGCACCGCCAACGTACAACTCACCGACGCAGCCCTTGGCCACCGGGTTCAGGCGCGGGTCGAGCACGTACCAGCGCAGATCGCTGATCGGCTCCCCCAGCGGCGAGTTGTTGGCGCCATCGAGGTCGGCGCGGGACAGCGGCCGGTAGGTCACATGCACGGTGGTTTCGGTGATGCCGTACATGTTGATCAGCAACGGCTGCCGGTCGTCGAAGGCGTCATACCACGGACGCAGGCTGGCCACATCCAGTGCCTCGCCGCCGAACACCACGCAGCGCAGGGCCATGGCTTGCGCGTCGGCACAGGCGAACGGCATCAATTGGCGAAAGGCCGAGGGCGTCTGGTTGAGTACGGTGATGCGCTCGTCGCTGAGCAAGCGGGCGAAGTCTTCCGGAGAGCGGCTGACCGCGTGGGGCACCACCACCAGCTTGCCGCCGTAGAACAACGCGCCAAAGATTTCCCACACGGAAAAGTCGAAGGCATAGGAGTGGAACAGGCTCCAGACATCGTCGGCGTTGAAACCGAACCAATGTTCGGTGGCACTGAACAGGCGCGTCAGGTTGCTGTGGGGCAGCAGCGTGCCTTTCGGTTTGCCGGTGGAACCGGAGGTGTAGATGACATAGGCCAGGTTCGCTGGCGCGGTCAGGTTCGGCAGGTTGTCGGCACTGGCCTCGGACAGCCAGTCGCCTGCGTGATCGAGGCAGATCACTTCAATCTCTTCGTTCAACGGCAGGCGCGGCAACAGCGCGGAATCGGTCAGTAACAGGCGCGTGCCGCTGTCGGCGAGCAGGTAGGCCAGGCGATCCTGCGGGTACTCCGGGTCCAGCGGCACATAGGCGCCACCGGCCTTGAGGATCGCCAGCAGGCTGACGATCATCTCCAGCGAACGCTCCAGGGCGATGCCCACCAACACGTCGGGGCCCACACCGCGCTCGCGCAGGCGATGGGCGATGCGGTTGGCGCGGCGGTTCAGTTCGGCGTAAGTGAGGGTGACGCCGTCGCAGGTCACGGCAATGTTGTTCGGGTGCGCGGCGGCCTGGGCTTCGATCAGTTGATGGGCGCACAGCAGGTTCGGCTGATCGCTGGTCAATCCGGCAGTGCGATTCCAGTCGAGCAAGGTGGCCTGCTGCTCGGCGGCATCGAGCATGCACAGGTCCGCCAGGGCAACCGTGCTGTCCGTGCAAATTGCCTGCAACAGGTTCAACCAATGCCGGCCGAGGCGCTCGATGGTCGAGGCGTCGAACAGTTCGGTGGCGTAGACGAACGACGCATGGATGCCCTCGTCGCCCTCGACGGTGTCGAGCATCAAATCGAACTTGGTGGTTTTCTCATCCCAGATCAGCGGTTCGACGCTCAGCCCCGGCAGGTCCCAGCGTTGCGGGCCGCCACTGTCGCGCTGGTGGTTGAACATCACCTGGAACAGCGGCGTGTGGCTCAGGCTGCGCTCCACACCCAGGCCATCGACCAGTTGCTCGAACGGCAGGTCCTGATGGGCCTGTGCGCCGAGTGCCGCGGCCTTGATCTCGGTCAGCAATTGCCCAAACGGCTGGTCGGCCCGTGGCTGGCTGCGCAGCACCTGGGTGTTGACGAAAAAGCCCAGCAGGTTTTCCACGTCCTGGCGGGTGCGGTTGGCGATCGGCACGCCGACACGGATGTCCTGTTCGCCGCTGTAGCGATGCAGCAACGTCTGCAATGCCGCCATCAGCAGCATGAACAGGGTACAGCCTTCGCGGCGGGCAAGATCACGCAGTTGAGTGGTCAACGCAGTGGAGATTTCCAGCTCGACGCTGGCGCCCTGCTGGCTCGGGATCGCCGGGCGACGACGGTCGGTCGGCAGATTCAGTGGCGGATGCTCGCGGCCCAACTGCCCGCGCCAGTAATCGAGCTGGCGCTCAGCCTCGCCCGCCTCCAGCCACAGGCGCTGCCAGCGGGCGAAGTCGGCGTACTGGATGCCCAGCTCCGGCAGCTGCGCAGGCTGTCCGGCACTCAGTTGCGCATAAAGCAGGGTGAACTCCTGCAACAGGATCGGCAGCGAGCCGCCGTCGGTGACGATGTGGTGGAAGGTCAGCGCCAGCACATGTTGCTGCGCATCGAGGCGGATCAAGCGACAGCGCATCAACGGACCACTGTGCAGGTCGAACGGCTGCTCGGCGTTCAGAGCGATCTGCCGTTGCAGTTCGACCTCGTCGCCAGCGCTGACTTCAACCAGCGGCGCATCCATCCGTGGGTGAATCTTTTGCAGCACTTGTTGCTCATCGAAGACGAAGGTGGTGCGCAGCACTTCGTGACGCTGCACCAGCGCGCTCAAGGTCCGCGCCAGCGCCTCAGTGTTGAGCTCGCCGCCCAGGCGGAAGGCACCGGTCAGGTTGTAGGCCGTGGCCTGGGGTTGCATCTGCCAGAGGAACCACAAGCGCTGCTGTGCGTAGGACGCCGGCAGCGTGTCGACAGCGCGGTCCCGAGGCGGGATCGGCAGCAGTTCCAGGGTCAGCCCCTGGGCGTGCATCTTCTGTTGCAACGCACGCCGGGCGTCCGCGCTCAAGCCGCAGAAACGCTGGGCCAGGGTCATCATTCTGTCCGGTGCAGCACTCATCGCGCGTGTTCCTCATCCACTTCGTCGAACAACGCTTCAAGGGCGTCTACATCGTTTTCTTTATGTTCACTGTGCTGACGGAACTGCTCGATCTGCGCCGCCAGTCGTTCCAGGGTGTCACCGTCGAAAAACAGCTTGAGCGGGATCGCCAGGTTCAGTTCTTCCTGAATCCGCGCACGAATGCGCGTGGCCAGCAGCGAGTGCCCGCCGAGTTCGAAGAAGTTGTCGTGCACGCCGACACGCTCCACGTGCAGCGCTTCGGCCCAGATCGCCGCCAGGGTTTTTTCCAGTTCGTTGCGCGGCGCGACAAAAACGCTGCGGCGCACATCGAGATCGAGCAAGGCCTGGCGATTGAGTTTGCCGTTGGGCATCAGCGGGAAACGCTCCAGCACCTGCAAGCGCGTCGGCTGCATGTGCTCGGGCAGCGCTTCGGCCAGATGGCTACGCAATTCGTTGAGGCGGATGTCGGCGGTGTCGGCCGGGGACACCACGAAGCCCAGCAGTTGCGGACCGGTCGGGGTTTTCCGGGCAATCACGGCGGCGTCTTCGATGCCCGGCGCGTTGCGCATGGCCGACTCGATTTCGCCCAGCTCAATGCGGAAGCCGCGGATTTTCACCTGCTGATCGACCCGGCCCAGATACTCCAGCACGCCATCGGCGCGATAGCGCGCCAGGTCGCCGGTGCGGTACAGGCGTTGGCCCGCCGCCTTCGCGAACAGGTCGGGGACAAAACGCTCGGCCGTCAGCGTGGCCCGTTGCAGATAACCCCGGGCGATGCCGGCCCCACCGACGTACAACTCGCCTTCGACACCTACGGCCACCGGTTGCAGGTCCGGACCGAGCACGTGGAGGCGCATGCCGGCAATCGGCTGGCCGATCGGGATGTTGTCATCGTCCTGATCAAGCGGCAGTTCCCAGGCCGAACACCACACGGTGCCTTCGGTCGGGCCGTATTCGTTGACCAGCGCCACCCCCGGCAATGCCTCGCGATGTCGCTGTACCAGTGCGTTGCCGCAGGCTTCGCCGGCGACGATCACACAGGCCAGCGCCTGGCGGTCGAGGTACTCGAGAATCTGTGCGTGGTAGGACGGCAAGGTCAGGTAGTGGGAAACCTCTTCACGCTGGATCAACTCGGCCAGTCGGGCCGGATCCTTGTAGCTGTCTTCGTCCGGCAGGCACAGGGTCGCGCCCTGCCCCAGCGCCCAGAAAACCCCGGCCACCGAGCTGTCGAAGGAGAACGACGAGAGCATCAGGAATGCCCGCAGCGGCTGGCGATAAAAAGCGTTGCGCGCCAGGGTCGAGGCCACGGCGTTGGCATGGCTGATCATCACGCCCTTGGGTTTGCCGGTGGAACCGGAGGTGTAGATGACGTAGGCCAGATTGGCGCTGTCGCCCTGTGGCTCAGGCCGGGTTTGCGCGGCGGACCAGACTTCGGCCCCCGGCTTCAGGGATATTGTCCGCTCACTGCGTAATGCATCCGGCAGTGCCTGACAGGCCAGCACATGACGCGCGCCGGTATCGGCAAGCATGAACGCCAGACGTTCGATCGGGTAGTTCGGATCCAGTAGCAAGTACGCAGCGCCGGCCTTTAGCGTGCCCAACAACGCAATGACCATTTCCAGCGAGCGCTGGCCGTAGACTGCCACTATCTGGTCCGGCGCCACGCCTTGGGTGTGCAGGGTATTGGCCACCTGGTTGGAGCGCGCATCCAGTTCGGCATAGGTCAGGCGCTGACCGTTGACGCTCACGGCGATGCGTTGCGGATGCAGGCTCGCCTGTTCGCTGAACAGTTCTTGCAGGAAGCGGCACGGCAATGCCTGCTCGGTGGCGTTCGGGTTGAAGCCTTCGATCAGGCGAGTCCGTTGCGCAGCACTCAGCAGATCAGCCTGAGCCAAGGTCAATTCGGGCGACCCCAGCAATTGGTGGCTGAACTCGACAAACTGCTGCAGCCATTCAACCAGCATCGATTCGGGCAGCGCACCGTCAAGACACGACAACTGCAACTGATCGCCCTGCACTCGCAGGCGCAGGACTTCTGGGTTGCCGTCGTCCATCTCGATAGCGCTTTCAATGGCGGCCTGATAGACGAAGCCATAACGCAGCGGCGCGGTACCTTCGGCGCTCAGTTCGAATTCATTGAGGCAATCGAGCCACGACAGCGACTGTTCGACGCTGGCGGCAAACGCCACCAGCGCTTGCGCCAGGGTCTGCTGGCTGCGGTGCTCGAAAGCCACCGGCAAACGCCGGGCGAAGCGTCCGAGGGTGGCGATGGTTTGTTCGTTGCGACCTTCCACCTGCCAGCCCATCAGCAGCTTTTCCTGATGGCCGATGCGCGCAACGAATGCGGTCCACAGCAAGAGCGCCAATTGCTCTGCCTCAACGCCAGCTTCAAGCGCGACCCGTTGCACGCCAACCAGCCATGGGGCGTCAATCAACCTTGCCTGACGACGAGCCAGCGTGACCTCGACGGCTCGTTCGAACGGCAAGCGATGGGCCACGGCGAATTGCTGTTGCAGGTTGCGCCAGAACGCCGCGCCCTGGTGGCCGATGTCTTCTTCGCGCAGTTCTTCCTGCCATGCGCTGTAGTCCAGGTATTGCAGCGCGTCCTCGTCGTCGCCCAGGGTTTCACCGCGCAACAGGCAGTCCAGCTCACTTGCCAGCACCCGCAGCGATGCCTCATCGAAACTGCATGCCGGGGCCAGCAGGGTGATGAAAGGCTGCCCTGCTCCGCCTTCAACCTGCGCCACCACCAGCGCCTGACTCGAATCTTCCACCATGACTTCGCGGCTGCGGCTCAAGGCATCGGCCACCGAAGGCTGGTTGCCCAGAAGTGTCAGCGGCAAGCCATCGCACAGGCTTTGCACCGGCCACTTCATGCCCGGCAGGCGGCGGTACACCGTGCGCAGGATTTCATGGCGCTGACCGAGGGTTTCCAGTGCCGTGCGCAACGCCCGGGCGTCCACTGGCCTGGCGACCGGCAACGTCAGCGCGGCGAACAGCGGCCGTGCGCCCAACTCCTGGGCCCGCAAATAAAAGGCCTGCTGGGCCGAGGTCTGGAATACGTCTACCGAAGGTTCGAGGGCGGTGGTGTTCATGTCGGGTGTCCTTATTCCTGATCCAGGTCGGCGCTTTTCTGCGCGATGGCCATGGCCGTGAGGATTTTTCTGTAGCCGGTGAATTCGTTGCGCGCATGCACGCTGAGGATGTTGTCGAGCAGCACCACGTCGCCCTTCTCCCAAGCAAACTCGACCATCACCTCGCGGTAGATGCCTTGCAGGTGGCGGATCACATCGTCGGGAATCGGCGAGCCGTCGCCGAAGAAGGTGTTTTGCGGCAGGTCCTGCGGGCCGAATTCACGCAGCAGGTTGTCGCGGATGCTGTCCGGCAGGGTCAGTGCGTTGAAGAAAGTGCCGTGGTTGAACCAGATGCGCTCGCCGGTCAGTGGATGGCGCACGATGGCCGGGCCGTTTTGCCGCGTGCGCAGGCGGTTGCCCGACTTCCATTCCGCCTGGATGCCGATCTTGGCGCAGTACGCCTCGACTTCTGCGCGGTCCTCGCTCTGGAACACGGTCTGCCACGGCAGGCCCATGCCGTCACCGTAGTTGCGCACGTACTGAATGCGTTTGCGCTGGAATTCCTCGCGCACTGCCGGGTCGATCCGCGCCAGAATCCGGCGGGTATCGCCGAATGGCGTTTCACCGCCGGTGGCCGACGGCGTGTCGCAGTAGAAGTACAGGTGACGCGGGAACACCGGCGAGTACGAGTGTTCGTTGTGCGGGAAGATTTTTTCCGGCGCCGGGTAATCGGTGGAGCTGTAGATCTTGAACTGGCCGCTGATCTGGGTCCGTGGCGAGGCGCGGAACAGGTACTCCAGGGCACCGCCGGAAATTGCATCGACGCAGCGGTTGAACTCGCTGATGTCCGCCACCTGGAAGCCACGGAACAGGATCACCGCGTGTTCCAGCAGCTTGCTTTCGATCAGCGCGCGATTCTGGGCCGCCCACTCCACCAGGCTCACGCCGGACACGGCCGGACGGCACACCAGTGGCATGCTCAGGCCTTCGAACATTGGCGCAAAACTCACCAGCCGCGTCGGATCGGTGGACAGGCTTTTGCGGGCACCACGGCCCATCCTGGGCATGGACTTGGTCGTTGAAACGGTCATAAACCCCTCCAGAAAATGTTGACGGCGGCGCTCAGAGGCGCCGCCGACTGAATCAGTCCGCCGCGGATTGCGCTGCCGGCGCGCCACGGTTCGCCGAGCGACGCTTGATCGCCATGGCGCCGCCGAGCAAGGCCTTGCGTTGCTCGTTCAAGCGCGCATCGGCACGGCGCTGCACATCGGCCGCCAGGTCCAGCAACTCGCCGACCTGCAACCCGTCAGCGCGTATCAGCGCTTCGAGTACCGCCCGGATCTGCTCGAACAAGGACTCCAGCGTGCTCGGCAGGTACTGGCCCACTGGCGTTTCGAAACTCAAGTGGATGTGCTCGGCATCGTTGTAGAACGCGGCGACCATGCCGATCTCGGCGGCCTGACGCCCGGACGGGAAGTCCTCGACCTGCAGGCCCTCCATCGACGGCAGGCGACCGACGCCTTCCTGATAAATCAGCTTGATGTCGAACAGCGGCGAACGGCCGGCCCGGCGTGGCAGGCGCAAGGCTTCCACCAGACGCTCGAACGGCAGGTCCTGATGGTCCGAAGCCTCCAGCACCGCCCGGCGACAAACCTCCAGCAACTGCGCCGCCGACTGCTCGGCATCGACCTCCACTTGCAGTACTAATTGGTTAACGAAGAAGCCGACCATTTCTTCAAGCTCGGCTTGATTTCGGTTGGCGATATCGGTGCCGATGCGCACCCGACTGACCTCGGTACGCTGGCGCAGGACCAGGGTGAATCCGGCCAGAAGCAGCATGAACAGCGACAGATCGCACTGTTGGGCAAAGTCGCGCAACTGCTGGCTGAGTTCGCCGCTGAAGGTGAAATGGGCGCTGGCACCTTCCTGCGCCGCGCGCCCGTCACCATCGGCGGGCAACTCCAGTACCGCCTGTGGCTCGGCAAGGCGCCGCTGCCAGTAGTCGAGTTGGCGCTGCAACTCGCCGCCCTGCTCCAGCCACTGGCGCTGCCATTTGGCGAAGTCGGCGTACTGCACGCTGTGCGCCGGCAGTTGCGGGGTCTGGCCACGGTTGAGGGTTGGATAGAGCGTGACGAATTCATTGATCAGCACGCGGAACGACCAGTCATCGGCGACGATGTGATGCACGGTCAGCAACAGCACATGCTGGTCATCCGCGACCCGCAGCACCCGCACCCGCAGCAACGGACCGTGGCGCAGGTCGAATGGCCGGGCGATTTCCTCGCGGGCCAGTTGCTGCGCTTCGACGTCCGGCGCCGGCCGATGCCGCAGGTCGCTGGCCTCGAAGCTCAACGGCAATTGCCCGTGGACCCGCTGCCAGGCCTGGCCGTCTTCTTCGTAAAAGGTGGTGCGCAATACGGCGTGACGCTGCACCAGGGTTTCGAAAGTTCGGCGCAGGGCTTCGAGGTTCAACTCGCCGCGCAGGCGCAAGGCACCGGGCATGTTGTACATCGAACTGTCCGGCTCCAGATTCCACAGGAACCACAGGCGCTGCTGGGCAAAGGACAACGGCTGGCGTTCGCCTGAGGTGTCCGCCACCAGCGCCGGGCGTTCACAGCTGTGTTGCAGCGTTTGCACCTGAGCGGCGAAATCCTCGAGGCGCGGATGTTCGAACAGGCTGCGCAGACTCACCGACAGGCCCAGGCGCTGGCGGATCTGCGAGACGATTTGCGTCGCCAGCAACGAATGCCCGCCCAGTTCGAAGAAGCTGTTTTCCCGGTCGACGCGAGTGACCTGCAACACCTGCCGCCAGATCTGCGCCAGTTCGATTTCCAGTGCGCCTTGGGGTGCGCTGCCGACTTCGGCCTCCCAGACCTGCGGGGCCGGCAACGCGGCGCGATCGAGTTTGCCGTTGCGGTTGAGCGGCAATGAGGCCAGCAACACCAGTTGCGCCGGCAGCATGTAGTCCGGCAGGCGCTCGCCCAAGGCGCGGCGTACGGTGTCGGTGAGTTGACGCGCATCAGCGTCCAGCCATTCATCTGAGGCCGGCACCACATAGCCGATCAATTGCTTGCCGCCGACGCCTTCGTGCACCAGCACTGCGGCTTCGCTGATCATCGGCAAGCCTTGCAGATGCGCTTCGAGTTCTCCAAGTTCGACCCGGAAACCACGGATTTTCACCTGATGATCGATGCGCCCCAGGTACTCCAGCGCACCGTCCTCGCGATAGCGAGCCAGGTCGCCGCTGCGGTACAGCCGCGCACCCGGTGTGCTGGAAAACGGATCGGCGATGAAGCGCTCGGCGCTCAAGCCCGGTCGCTGGTGATAACGCTGGGCAAGGCCGGCGTCGCCACCGATGCACAATTCACCGACGCAGCCGGTCGGCAGCAGGTGGCCTTCGCTGTCCAGCACATACAGCGCACGCCCCGGCAACGCTTTGCCGATGGGCACGCCAAGGTGATTGCGGGTATCGGCCAGCGTGCACTCATGGGTGCTGGACACCACCGTGGCTTCGGTCGGCCCGTAGGTGTTGAGCAGGCGCACATCGCCCAAACCGGCGGTGTGCCACAGCTTCAGGCCTTCCAGCGACATGGCTTCACCGCCGACGTGGACCTGACGCAAGCGCCCCTTGTTCCGCTGCGGTTGCGCGGCCCACTCCTGAGCCAGCAGGAACCAGTAGGCCGCCGGCAAATCCGCCAGGGTCACGCCCTGTTCGATGATCTGGCGATAGAGGGTGTCGGTGTCCCACAGTTCATCGTCGCGCATCACCAGCGCCGCGCCCACGCACAGTGGCGGGTAGCACTGCTCGACAAAGCCGTCGAAGCTGAACGTGGCGAATTGCAGCACGCGGTCTTGCGCGGTGAGTTGTGAATAGTCCGCCGCGATCACGCAAAACTCGCGCAGTGCGGCATGGGCCAGGCACACGCCTTTCGGCCGTCCGGTAGAGCCAGAGGTGTAGATCAGATAGGCGAGGTCTTCGGCGCTGGCGAGGTTGACCAGGTTGTCGGTGCAATACCCGGCGTCTGCCCCCGGCTCCAGCGCCAGGCGCGGCAAACCTTGCGGCAACGCTACATCGGCCAGCAGGCCCGGTTGCGCCAGCAGCAGGTCCATGCCGCTGTCTTCGATCATGTAGGCCAGGCGTTCGGCCGGGTAGTCCGGGTCCAGCGGCACATAACCGGCGCTGGACTTGAGGATCGCCATCAGGCTGACGATCATCTGCGCATTGCGCCGCACCGACAGACCCACCCGCTGCCCCGGCGCCACACCCTGGGCGCGCAGGCGATGGGCGAGCTGGTTGGCCTGGGTGTTGAGTTGGGCGTACGTCAGGCGTTCGTCACCGACCATCACCGCCAACGCATCGGGGGTGCGGGCCGCTTGTTGCTCGAAGCGCTGATGGGCCAGCAACGGACTGTCCAGTTGTGGTGCCGGTGGACGCGAGCCGCGTATTACCTGGGCTTGGGTCTGAGCGTCCAGCAGGCTGACGGCACCGAGCGCCTGTTGTGGCTGGGCAACAAATTGCGCCAGCACATACAGCAGGCTGGCGCCCAACTGGCTGATCTGCTCCGCGCTGAACCGGGTGCGGTCGAAACTGAAATCCAGTCGCAACGTGGCGCCGACTTCAATACCCAGGGTCAGCGGGTAACTGGTGATTTCGTGATTGTGCAGCGCGCCGAAGGTCAGGCCCGCCGGCGCTCCTTGCTTGAGGGCTTCGGCCACCGGGAAGTTCTCGAACACCAGCAGGCTGTCGAACAGCGCCCCCTGTTGCCCGGCCCAGCCCTGAATATCGTACAGCGGCACGTGTTCGAACTCGCGCAGGCTCAGGTTCAGGGCTTGCAGGTCGTTGAGCCACCGGGCCACCGACTGCCCTGCCTGCGGCGCGGCGATGATCGGCAAAGTGTTGATGAACAGCCCCAACTGCTGTTCGATGCCCGGCAACGGCGCGGAGCGTCCGGCTATCGTTGCGCCGAACGCCACACAGGACTGGCCGGTGTAGCGCTGCAACAGCAGGCCCCAGGCGCCTTGCAGCAAGGTGTTGAGGGTGATTTTCCGCTGGCGGGCGAAATCGCTCAGGCGCTCTAGTGCGGCGCTTTCAAGGCTCAATTGATGTTCGCCCATGCCGTGCCCCTCGGCGGGCGCAGGCAAGGCTTGCGCCAACAGCGTCGGCGTTTCCAGCGGCGCCAGCGCCTGTTTCCAGAACTGCTCGGCGGCCAGCAGCGGCTGCTGTTGAATCCAGCCCAGGTAGTCGCGGTATTGCCCCAACGGCCTGGCCAACGTCTGGCCGGCATAGTGCTGGATCACTTCGCCGAGCAACTGGGCGTTGCTCCAGCCGTCCATGAGGATGTGATGGCTGGTATGGATCAGGTGCCAGTCTTCACTGCCCCGACGCACCAGCAGCAGGCGGAACAACGGCGCGGCGCTGAGTTCGAAGCCACGGCTGCGCTCCTCGGCGGCCAGTGCATCGAGGTCGACGTCGGCCGCTTCGATCACTTGCAGTTGCAGGTCGATCTGGCGATGAATCACCTGATGCGCGCACTCGAGCCCCAGCCAGTGGAAGCTGCTGCGCAGGATGTCATGCCGGTTGATCGCCGCCTGCCAGGCCCGGCCGAATGCCGCCAGCTCCAGGCCCTGAATGTCCAGGCGCAGTTGATTGATGTAGGCCTCGGCCTGGGGTTCGTACAGGGTGTGGAACAGCATGCCCTGCTGCATCGGCGTCAGCGGGTAAACGTCCTCGATGGCCGGCGCCGCAACAGGCAAGGCATCGAGTTGTGCCTGGGTGATGCGCGCCAGCGGGAAGTCCGACGGCGTGACCTGGCCTGCCACGGTCGAGCAGCAATGTTCGATCAGCGTCTTGAGTTCTTCGGCGTAGGCATCGGCCAGTCGTTGCACTGTGGACTCGGCAAACAGGTCACGGCTGAAGCCCCATTGCAGCGAGAGCTGCCCGCCATACACCTGGCCCTCCACGGTCAGCCAGTTGGCCAGCGGCGCATCGTCGCCCTGGGCCTGGCCGCCGCTTTCCGGGGCCGGGACGAACAGCGCGGCGTCGTCGAACTGACGGTCGAACTGCCCCAGGTAGTTGAAGGTGATCCGAGGCGCCGGCAGGTCTTGCAGGGCCTGACGCTGTGCCGGTTCACCGAGATAACGCAGCAAGCCGTAGCCCAGGCCTTTGCCGGGAATGGCGCGCAGTTGTTCCTTGATCGACTTGATCGAGTTTGCCACCTCGGCCTCGGGTTGCAGGCGCACTGGAAACAGGCTGGTGAACCAGCCGACGGTGCGGCTCAGGTCGAGGTCGTCGCCCAGGTCTTCGCGGCCGTGGCCTTCCAGCTGGATCAGCGTCGAGCCCTGCCCGCTCCAGCGGCAGATGACCCGCGCCAGCGCCGTGAGCAACAGATCATTGACCTGGGTGCGATAGGCCGCCGGGGCCTGTTGCAGCAACAGGCGGGTCAGTTCGGCGTCCAGTTTCGACTCGATCTTTTGCCCGTGGCGCTGCTGCAAACTGCCCTGGGGGTTGTCACACGGCAGGTCCCGGGCATCCGCCAGTTGCGCCTGCCAGTACGGCATTTGCCCAGGCACGGTGCCGGCATGCTGTTGCAGTTGCGCGGCCCAGGCCTGGTAGGCGCTGGTTTTCTCGGGCAGCGCCACTTGCCGATAAGCCTGCTGCAAGTCTTCGAGCAATACCCGCCACGACACCCCGTCCACCGCCAGGTGATGGACCACCAGCAGCAGGCGCTGGCTGCCGTCGTCGAGGCTGACCAGCAAGGCACGCAGCAGCGGCCCGCCGGCCAGATCGAGGCTGCGTTGCGCCTCATCGCACAGGGCGGTCAAGGCTTCGCTCGAAAATGCCCGACGCTGCCACAATCCAGCTGACTCGACTGGCGCTGCATGGTGCTGCTGCCAGCCTTCGGGGCCGTCTTCGGAGCCGTCGATAAAGCGCAGGCGCAAGGCGTCGTGGTGGTTGATGACGGTAACCAACGCCCGCTCCAACGCTTCAGGATTCAACGCTTCCCGGGGCGTCAGCAGCAGCGACTGGTTCCAGTGCCGGCGCTGGGCGATGGCCTGTTCGAAGAAGTAATGCTGCGCCGGGGTCAGGATCACTTCGCCACTGACCGGGCCTTGATCGATGCTGCTGTGGCTGTCGAACGCCGCGACCAACGCCAGGCTGCGCACAGTCTGGTACTGGAACAGGTCGCGCGGGCTGAGGCGAATGCCGGCCTGACGGGCACGGCTGACCACCTGGATGGAAATGATCGAGTCGCCGCCAAGTTCGAAGAAATTGTCTTCAAGCCCCACGGGGCCCGCGCCCAATACGTCCTGCCAGATCTGCGCCAGCGCGGTCTGCAGCGCATCCTGCGGCGCGACGAATGCCTGTTGCGGCACGGCGTCGGGTGGCGGCAAGGCCTTGCGGTCGAGCTTGCCGTTGGCGGTCACCGGCAAGGCGTCCAGCGGCATCAGGTAGGTGGGCACCATGTATTCCGGCAGGCTGCCGAGCAACCAGGCCTTGAGGGTTTGCGGCCACTGCGGGTCGGCATCGGGATTTTCCAGCACCAGATACGCCACCAGATGCTTGCCGCCCTGCACCAGCACCACGGCCTCACGCACCAGCTTATGCTGCATCAGGCGGGTTTCGATTTCCCCCAGCTCGATGCGCAGGCCGCGCAATTTGACTTGATGGTCGAGGCGCCCGAGGTATTCGATCACCCCGTCGGCACGCTGCCGAACGCGGTCGCCGGTGCGGTACAAGCGCGCGCCGTCATGGAAGGGGCACGGCACGAAACGCTCGGCGCTGAGCGCCGGACGCCGGTGATAACTGCGCGCCAGCCCGGCGCCACCGAGGTACAACTCCCCCGCCACGCCGGCCGGAACCGGGAGCAATTGCGCATCCAGCACATGGGTGCGCAGGTTGGCGATGGGCCGGCCGATGGGCACGCTGTCGGCGCCTTCGTCGATGCAGGTCCAGTGGGTGACGTCGATGGCCGCCTCGGTCGGGCCGTACAGGTTGTACAACCCGGCGCCCGGCAGCTTTTTGAACACCTGCAATTGGGCATCCAGCGGCAAGGCTTCACCGCTGCAGACGATGCGCTTGAGGGCGGTGCAAGCCCCGACACCCGGTTCGTGGATGAACGCCTGCAGCATCGACGGCACAAAGTGCAGCGTACTGATGCCGTGGTCATCGATCAGGCGGATCAACTGCGCCGGTTCACGGTGCGCCCCCGGCGGCGCCACCACCAGGCGCGCGCCGGTCATCAGCGGCCAGAAGAATTCCCACACCGACACGTCAAAACTGAACGGGGTTTTCTGCAACACCGAGTCGCTGCCATCCAGCCCGTAAGCCTGCTGCATCCAGCACAAGCGGTTGACCAGCGCGGCGTGACTGTTGCCGGCGCCTTTGGGCTTGCCGGTGGAGCCGGAGGTGTAGATCACGTAAGCCAGGTTCAGCGGATGCACTTCAACCTGCGGGCAAGACTCACTGTAGCGGTCTAGCCAGTCTTGCTCCTGATCCAGGGCGATGACCTTGACGCCCTCGGTGGGCAGTGCGCCGAGTAAAGTGCTTTGGCTGAGCAACAAACCAATCGCGCTGTCTTCGATCATGTAGGCCAGGCGTTCGGCCGGGTACTCCGGGTCCAGCGGTACGTAGGCACCACCGGCCTTGTGAATCGCCAGCAGGCCGATGACCATTTCCAGCGAACGCTCGACGCAGATCCCCACCAGCACATCCGGGCCGACACCCTGCTCGCGCAAGCAGTGCGCCAGTTGATTGCTGCGGGCATCGAGTTGCCCGTAGCTGAGCTGACGATCGCCAAACACCAGCGCCGACGCGTCGGGGGTGCGTCGGGCCTGGGCCTGGATCAGCTGGTGCATGCACTGCTCGACCGGATAGGCCTCGGCGGTGCGGTTCCAGTCCTGCACCAGCACTCGCTGCTCATCCGCCGTCAGCATCGGCAACTCGCCGATTTTTTGCGTCGAGTCGTCGACAATCGCCTGCAACAGGCGCGTCCAGTGCCCGGCCATGCGCGCAATGGTATCGGCCTCGAACAGGTCGTTGGCATAGGTCAGCGCGGCGTGCAGCTTGCCGCCCTTCTCCCAGGTGTCGAGGGTCAGGTCGAACTGGGTGGTGCGGCTTTGCCAGTCGATGCTGTCCAGTTCCAGGCCGGACGCTGTGCTGACCGAAGCCATGTCGGCCACCTGCGGCTGGTGGTTGTACATCACCTGGAACAACGGCGTGTGGCTGAGGCTGCGTTCCAGTTTCAGCGCTTCGACCAGACGCTCGAACGGCAGGTCCTGATGGGCCTGGGCGCCGAGGGCGGTTTCCTTGATGGCGCGCAGCAGGTCGTCGACCCGGGTCTGGCCGTCCAGTTGCGTGCGCAGCACCTGGGTGTTGACGAAGAAGCCGATCAAGCCTTCGATTTCCGCGCGGTTGCGGTTGGCGATGGGCACGCCGACGCGGATGTCGGTTTGCCCGGTGTAGCGATGCAGCAACGCGTTGAAGGCGCCGAGCAACAGCATGAACAGGGTGATGTTGTGCTTCTGCGCGGTGCTGCGCAGTTGCTCGGCCAGTTGCGCCTCGACCGCGAATTCATAGCGAGTACCGCGATAACTCGACATCGCCGGGCGCGAATGATCCAGCGGCAATTCCAGCACCGGGTGTTCGCCACCCAATTGCGCCTGCCAGTACGTCAGTTGCCGCGCCTGCTCGCCCGCCTCCAGCCAGCGGCGCTGCCACAGGGCGTAGTCGCTGTACTGGATCGGCAATGGTGCCAACTGCGGTTGTGCGCCCGCATCGAAGGCGTCGTAGCAGCGGATGAATTCGTCGATCAGCACGTTCATCGACCAGCCGTCGGAGACGATGTGGTGCAGGGTCAGCAGCAGGACATGTTCCTGCTCGGCGAGCTTGAGCAAGGTGATCCGCAGCAGCGGACCGGTCGACAGATCGAACGGCAGAACTGATTGCTGTTCGGCGGTTTCAGCCACTGCACCTTCGCGCTCATTGGCAGGCAATGCGCTGAAATCCACCTGTTCGATGACCAGCGGCGCAGCGGCCGGCACTTGCTGCAAGCTGTCATCGGCCTGACGCTGGAACACCGTGCGCAGTGTTTCATGCCGCGCCACCAGGCTGGCGAATACCTGTTCCAGCGCCGACAGGTTCAGGCGACCAGTCAGCCGCACCGCGCCCGGCAGGTTGTACGCGCCGCTGTGGGGGTCCAGTTGCCAGAGAAACCACATGCGTTGCTGGGCGTACGACAGCGCCTGGCGATCCTCGGCCTCGATGCCGGCCGGAATCGGGAAACGGGCGAAATCCACGTCCTCCTTGTGCAAGGCCGCAAGGAACATCTGGCGCTTTTCCAGGGGCAACCCGATAAACCGGCGAGCAAGTTTCAAGGAGTCTTCAGCATTCATCTATCGGCATCCGCATCAGTAGGCAGCAGGCGCAAAGGCGCGTCGTGCCTATAAAACGAATGCAGGCGGGAAAAATTAGCGGATGGGAACAAGTATCAGGAGGGAGGTAAAACACGAAAAAGCGCGGTTGTTGCAGTTCAAAATGTGGGAGCGGGCTTGCTCCGGGCGGCGCTCCGACGAAGGCGGTGGGTCAGTCACATGCATAGCGTCTGATACACCGCTTTCGCGAGCAAGCCCGCTCCCACAGGGATCGGGTGAAATTTGGGAGTGGTGTTAACTCACGGCAGCCATGGAAAGCCGCCGATGATGCACCTCAAGCTGATCCTTGATCACCCGCAGCACCTTCGCTTCCTGCTCATGGATGAAGAAGTGCCCGCCCGCCAGCATGTCCACCGAAAAACTGCCGCGGGTTTCCTGGCTCCAGCCGATCAACTGTTCGGCGGTGGCGCGATCGGTCTTGCCGCCGAGCACGTGCACCGGGCACTTGAGCAACGGCCGCTGCACCGGTTCGAAACGTCCGCACAGCAGGAAGTCCGCGCGCAGCACCGGCAGGGTCAGGCTCATCAACTCTTCGTTGGCCAGGATCTCTTCGCTGGTGCCGTTGAGGGTGCGCAGTTGCTCGATCAGTTCGGCGTCGGTCTTGGGCTGGGCAAAGCCCCGGTCGTAGTCGGCGCGCAGGGTCGGCGCGGCGGTGCCCGAGGCGAACAGCGCTACCGGTTCCGGGCAACCCAGCGAGCGAAACGCGTGGGCCATCTCGCAGGCCAGCAGCGCGCCCATGCTGTGCCCGAACAACGCGTACGGCGCCTTGAGCGTGGCTTTCTGTTCCTGGGCCAATTGCAGCGCCAGGCGGCGCATGTCGGTGTGCAAGGGCTCGCCGTACCGCGCGCCGCGCCCCGGCAGTTCCACCGGTTGCAGCGTGAGCCACTGCGGCAGCTTGCGCCGCCAACGGCTATAGACCATGGCACTCGCGCCCGAATAGGGCAGGCACAGCAATGTCAGCGGGGTCACCGGGTTTTCCTCGAGAGTTGTCTGCTTGGAGAACGGATGAGGTGCCCAAAGAATTAGCCATACGAATAACCCTGTGGGAGCGGGCTTGCTCGCGAAGGCGGTGTGTCATGCAACATTGATGTCGACTGACACGACGCCTTCGCGAGCAAGCCCGCTCCCACAGGTAAATCTTCATTTCAGATGGCGATAACTCGGGATCGCCGAACCGAGCACCACCGCCCCCGCCGCAATCGCCAGCCAGAACCCGCTGCGTGCGCCGAAGGCGTCCACCAGCCAGCCGGAGCCGGCGGCGCCGATCGCCACGCCGATGCTCAGGCCGGTGACCAGCCAGGTCAGGCCTTCGGTGAGTTTGGCCGGCGGTACGATCTGCTCCACCAGGGCCATGGCGACAATCAGCGTCGGGGCAAAAAACAGGCCGGCGACAAACACCGCCAGGGACAAGCCGAAAATGTTCGTCGCCAGCAGCAACGGCAAGGTGGTCACCGCCGTCGCTACCCCGCCGTACAGGAACAGGCGCGCCAGCGGCACTTTCGAGCGCAATGCGCCGAACGCCAACCCGGCCAGGCACGAGCCGATGGCATACACCGACAGCACGATGCTCGCCGCCGCCGGTTGGCCCTGGTGTTGCGCGAAGGCGACGCTGACCACGTCCACCACGCCGACGATGGTGCCCATGGCCACCATCAACAGCATCAGCAGCTGAATGTCGCGAGAGCGGATGATCGAGCCTTGATGGTGTTCTTCATGGGGATGCACCGGCGGTTCCGTGCTGCGCTGCAAGACGAACGCGGTGACGCCGATGGCCAGCGCCAGCAAGGCCGCCAGCGGCCCGGCCTCGGGGAATGCCACCACGCACAGCCCCACCGACAGTGGTGGCCCGACGATGAAACAGACTTCGTCCAGCACCGACTCCAGGGCGTAGGCAGTCTGCAACTCGGGGCGGCCGCGATACACCTCGGTCCAGCGCGCACGGACCATCGCCGACATGCTCGGCATGCAACCGGCCAGCGCGGCGAAGAAAAACAGCATCCAGTGCGGCGCCTGCAATCGCGTGCACAGCAACAGCAGCAACAGTGCCCCACCGCCCAGCAACGCCGCCACCGGCAGAATCCGCCCCTGGCCATAGCGATCCACCAGCCGCGAAACCTGCGGCGCACAAAAGGCCGTGGCCAGGGCGAACGTAGCCGCCACCGCGCCGGCCATTGCGTAGCCACCCTGCAACTGCGAAAGCATGGTGATCAGGCCGATGCCGGTCATGGAAATCGGCATGCGCGCGATCATTGCGGCCAGCACGAATGCGCTACTGCCGGGGGCTTTGAACAACTCGCGATAGGGGTTTGCCATGGGACGGGTCTCATCAGGGGACTGCACGTTGCCATAACGGCTGATTGTGGGGGAAGCGTGGAATTGTTGGTTGAATGTGAAGGCCCCTTCGCGAGCAAGTCGGATCGCCGCACCGCCGCTCCCACAGTTGATTTGTGTACGCCGTCCAATGTGGGAGCGGGCTTGCTCGCGAAGGGGCCAGCTAAACCACCACAACCACCCCGCCAAATGAACTCTCGGCCACCCAAACCAGTCAGCTGATTAGGCCTCAGGTTCCCGGAGTTTCGCGACAATGGTTGATCCCCCCGAACGCCAAAGCCCCATCGACGCCCACGGCATCATCGGCGACATGCGCAGTGCGGCGCTGGTCAACGACAAGGGCAGCGTGGATTTTTTCTGCTGGCCGGAGTTCGACAGCCCGTCGATCTTCTGCTCGCTGCTGGACACCCCCGAGGCGGGGATTTTCCAGTTGTCACCGGACTTGCCCGACGCCCGCCGCGAACAAATCTACCTGCCCGACACCAATGTACTGCTGACCCGCTGGCTCAGTGATCGCGCCGTGGTCGAAGTCACCGACCTGCTGCCCGTCGGCGACACCGAGGATGACTTGCCGTTGCTGATGCGGCGGGTCCGAGTGGTCAGCGGCCGCGCCACCTTCCACATGTGCTGCGCCGTGCGCCATGACTACGCCCGCGCCCACACTCGCGCACGCCAGAACAAACAGGATGTGGTGTTTGAGGCTGACGGCCAACCGACTCTGCGGCTCTCTGCGGATCAGGCATTGCGCATCGACGCCAACGTGGCGGTCGCCGAGTTCACCCTCGAACAAGACCAGACCGGTCAGTTCCTGCTCGGCGCCCTCGACGATCCGCGCTTCAAGGAAGGCGCTGCGCAACTGTGCCTGGAGCGCACCCTGAAGTTCTGGCGCGACTGGATCGGCCAGTCCAACTACCGCGGCCGCTGGCGCGAAATGGTCAACCGCTCGGCCCTGGCGATGAAGCTGCTGACCTCGCGCAAACACGGCGCCATTCTCGCCGCCGCCACCTTCGGCCTGCCGGAAAGCCCGGGTGGCGCACGCAACTGGGACTATCGCTTCACCTGGACCCGCGACGCCTCGTTCACCGTCTATGCGTTCATGCGCCTGGGCTTCGTCGAAGAGGCCAACGCCTACATGCGCTGGTTGCGCGGGCGGGTCAGCGACTGCCGGGGCAAGCCGATGAAACTCAATATCCTGTATGCCATCGACGGTCGCCAGGAATTGCCGGAGATCGAGCTGACACACCTGTCCGGTCATGCTGGCGCACAACCGGTGCGCATCGGCAATCAGGCCTACGAACAGGTCCAGCTCGATATCTTTGGCGAGTTGATGGACGCGATTTACCTGGTCAACAAATACGGCGAAGCCATCTCCCATGAAGGCTGGAAACACACGGTGGAGGTGATCGATCAGGTTTGCGAAACCTGGGAGCAAAAGGATGTCGGGATCTGGGAGATGCGCGGCGCGCAATACCATTTCCTGCATTCACGGCTGATGTGCTGGGTCGCCTTGGACCGCGCCATCCGCCTCGCTTCAAAACGCTCGCTGCCGGCACCCTTCGCGCGTTGGGACCAGACCCGCCAGGCGATCTACGCCGACATCTGGGAGAACTTCTGGTGCGAGGAACGCGGACATTTCGTCCAGCACATCGGCGGCACCGGCCTGGACGGTTCGATGCTGCTGATGCCACTGGTGCGTTTCGTCAGCGCCCGCGACCCGCGCTGGCTGGCGACCCTGCGAGCCATCGAAAAGAGCCTGGTGCGCGACGGCATGATCTACCGCTACCGCAACGACGACAGCCAGATCGACGGCCTGCCCGGCAGCGAAGGCGCCTTCGCCGCCTGCTCGTTCTGGTACGTCGAATGCCTGGCCCGCGCCGGCCAACTCGACAAGGCCCACCTGGAATTCGAACAACTGCTCAGGTACGCCAACCCGCTGGGGTTGTATGCCGAAGAGTTCGACAGCCATGGGCGGCACATGGGCAACACGCCGCAGGCATTGACGCATCTGGCGTTGATCAGTGCGGCGTGCTTTCTGGATCGGAGGTTGAGTGGGGAGAAGGTTATTTGGCAGCCGTGAATACAGGTAAACAATATTCGAACTCAGGCAGAAGGTGGTTCAAGACACCACTGGATCTACGCCAGCACTGACCGAAAACCGCTCCCGATAGGCCTGTGGCGTCACGCCCATGGCCCGCAGGAAGCTGCGGCGCAGGGTTTCTTCGCTGCCGAAGCCGCATTGCACCGCCACCCGCTTGATCGGCACGCCGGTATCGCTGAGCAAACGCCGCGCGGTTTCGACGCGGATCAGTTCGATGGCCCGGGCCGGGGTCTGGCCGGTGTCGGCGCGGTAGTGGCGCACGAAGCTGCGTTCGCTCATGCCGGCCTGCAAGGCCAGGGTCGGGATGCCAAGGTCGTGGGTCAGGTTTTCGCTGATCCAGGCATGAAGTTCGTCGAAACGGTTGCCTTCCTGTTGCAGTGACAGGGTCACGCTGAATTGCGACTGGCCACCCGGACGCTTTAAAAACACCACCAGTTGCCGGGCGACTTCGAGGGCCATGCTGCGCCCGAGGTCTTGTTCGACCATGGCCAACGCCAGGTCGATGCCGGCGGTCACCCCGGCCGAGGTCCAGACCGGGCCGTCGTTGATGAAGATCGGGTTGGGCTCGACGTGCAATTGCGGGTGCTGCTGCGCCAGTTGCTCGCAACGGGTCCAGTGGGTGACCACGCGCCGGCCGTCGAGCCAGCCGCTGGCTGCCAGCAGGAACGCGCCGGTGCACACCGAGGAAACGCGCCGGCAACCACGGGCATGTTCGCGCACCCAGGCGACCAACGGCGCATCTTCAGCCGCTGCGTAAACACCCCAGCCACCGGCGATGATCAGGGTATCGGTGCCCTCCTCCGGTAACGGTTCGGCCAACAGCGCCAAGCCCGCCGACGACATCACCGCCCCGCCGCCGCTGGCAATCACCGTCGGCGCGTAGGGTGGCGGCAGGCCTTGCTGGCGGGCTATGTCGTTGGCCGAAGCGAATACCTGCAACGGCCCGGTGACGTCGAGCAATTGCACGTTGGCGAAAGCGAGCACATGGATGGTTTTCGACATTTGGCGTAATTCGTGGGGATATTGGCGTATGCGCCAAAGCCTACGAGCCTAAAGTCAAACCGTCCACCCACTTCACGAGAAAAACACCATGACGTTGCAGATCGGTTTTCTGTTGTTTCCACAGGTCCAGCAACTGGACCTGACCGGCCCTTACGACGTACTGGCCTCGCTGCCGGATGTGAAAGTGCATCTGATCTGGAAAGACCTGATGCCGGTCACCGCCAGCACCGGCCTGCTGTTGAAACCCACCACCACCTTCGACGATTGCCCGGCACTGGATGTGATCTGTGTGCCCGGTGGCAGTGGCGTCGGCCCCTTGATGGAAGATGACCAGACCCTGGACTTTCTCAAGGCCCAGGCCGCCAACGCCCGCTACATCACTTCGGTGTGCACCGGCTCGCTGGTGCTGGGCGCGGCGGGATTGCTCAAGGGCAAACGCGCCACCACTCACTGGGCGTATCACGAATTGCTCAAGCCGCTGGGCGCAATTGCGGTGCAAGACCGCGTGGTTCGCGACGGCAATCTGTTGACCGGTGGCGGTATCACCGCCGGTATCGACTTCGCCCTGACCCTGGCCGCCGAGCTGTTCGACCAGGCCACCGCCGAGCTGGTGCAGCTGCAACTGGAATACGCCCCGGCCCCGCCGTTTAGCGCGGGCAGCCCCGAGACGGCCCCGGCCAGTGTGCTGGAGGAGGCTCGCCAACGGGCTACCGGCTCGTTGAAACTACGGGCGCAGATCACCGAGCGCGCGGCGGCGAAACTCGACCGACAGTGAAGAAATGGCGGCGGGAACCCGGTTCCTGCCGCCAGGACCTTTCATGCGCTCACAAAAAAACCCGCCGAAGCGGGTTTTTCCAAGACCATGACGACTCCTTGTCGTAGCGTTCCTTGCAGATGGTCGATCATCCATGATCCTGAGCACATCCTGTGCTTCAGTGGGTGAGGCGAGAATACGCATCGGATCCAATTTGTAACAGGCGACATTGCTACCATCGCGTGTAAGACATTCGCTATAAACCGCCTTCCGAAACCCTTGAACGCCTCAGGTTTCGAGCCGACTTCCGCCACTCTGTTGCTCGTGGGACTTGGCATTGTCGATCAAAAACTGCTCGATATTGTTCATTTGCTCTTCCCAACCACGACTGTCCATGCGGAAAGCCCTCTCGCGACGGGCCTGGGGAACGTGATCGAAACCGGACTCGGAGACCCTGAGCAACGTGCCGTCGTCCATGTCTTCGAGCTCGAATTTCACCAGTGTGGTGGGCTCCTGGGAGTAATCGACTTCCGGGTTCACGGCATAAGGGTGCCAGCGAAACGAAAACAACCGCTCCGGCTCGACCCGCTCTACCAGTACATTCCAGCGCAAATGCTCATAACCGGGATAGGTAATCTGCCCCTGGGTCCACTCGCCGGCCACAAAACGCTTGCCTTCCAGTGCCACGCCAAACCACTGTCCGAACAATTCGGCATTGGCCAGCACACGCCAGACCTGTGAACGCTTGGCCTTGAGCAGGATTTTCCTTTCAATGCGATCAGATGCTGGGTTCATAAGTCACCTCCTGTACATGAACAGTAGGTCAGTAAGAGCACAAGACCAACCCTAAAGTTGTACCAATCGGGATGTGCAATCAACCATACCTGAGATATTCGGTTGCATTTACGACAATAAGTTCTGGAGCGGGAGAATAGTCAGAGAATCGAAACTGCTAACGTTCTCCATCGAAATCTTCCCCTGAAAGGAGTCAGCCATGAATAAACTGCGCGGCAGTTGCCTGTGCAAGGCCATCGAATACCAACTCGATAGCCTCGACATGCCCATCAGCCATTGCCATTGCCAAACCTGTCGCAAGGCTCACGCGGCGGCTTTTGCATCGACCGCCGGGGTCATGCGCGAGCATTTTCGCTGGACCAAAGGCCAGGATCGCCTGAGCCGCCATGAATCGTCGCCGGGCAAGATTCGGTATTTCTGTTCGGCCTGCGGTTCACACCTGATAGCTGAACGGCCGACCCAGCCGCACGTGATCGTTCGGGTGGCGACACTGGATACCGATCCGCAGATGACGCCCCAGGCGCATATCTGGACGGCCCATGACGTGCCATGGCTGGAATACGATTCGGTGGAAAAGCACGCGCAATGGCAAGCGTAGCGGGCTGAATGCCCCTCGGCGCTACACTGCATCTCTCTTTCGGTCACAGCGAACACTCCAGCATGAAACCACGCTTACTATTGGCGCTGACGCCCCTGATGTTCACCTCCATGGCGTTCGCCGTGGACTGCGACAATGCCAGCGACCAGGCGACGATGAACCAGTGCGCGGCGCAGCAGAATGCGGCCGCCGACAAGGAATTGAATGCGCTGTACCAGCAGATCACTTCGCGACTCAAGAGCAACCCGGACAGCAAGAAGCAGCTGATGGGTGCGCAGCGGGCGTGGGTTGCGTTCCGCGATGCCGAGTGCAAGTTCTCGGCGTCCGGGGTGGAAGGCGGGAGTGTGTATCCGCTGATCTACAGCAACTGCACCACGGAGCTGACCAAGGCACGGGTTCAGACTTTCAAGCAGTACTTGAAGTGCCAGGAGGGGGATTTGAGTTGTCCGGTGCCGGGGGTTTGAGTGTTGCAGTGTTTTTGAGGGCCTCATCGCGAGCAAGCTCGCTCCCACAGGGTTCGGGGGTGTTCACACAATAGTGGTCACACTGAAAATCCACTGTGGGAGCGGGCTTGCCCGCGAAGGCGTCAGTTCAGGCGCCGCAATTACCGGACAAAAATCTGCGCCGTGGTAATCGCCATGTCTCCGCCCGGCAACTTGATGCTGCCCGTTTGCTTGAGGCTGTCGGCATCAAAGATCGCCACGTCGTTGAAGGTCCCCGCCAGGTAGATCTTGCTGCCGTCCTTGTTGAAGGAAATGCAGTAGTAGGAATGATCCAGCGTGGCGGACTGGAGCATTTTCTTCTGCTTGATGTCGTACTTGGCCAGGCGGTTGAGCACGCCAAACATCAGGTTCGGGTCCTTGGGCGAGCGCATGCCGCTGAAGTAGATTTCGGTCAGAGGGCCGAAGTCGGTGGTTTCGGTCTTGCCGGTCTTCAGGTCGATACTGAACAGGCCGTACAGGTATTCGGCGGTGGCCGGGTCCTGTTTCTTGTCCTTGAACTTCGCCGCGGTGTACAGCAGCGAGAAGTCATGCCGGTAAGTCTGCTGGTTCCACACGTAGAGCACGTCCGGTGCGCTGTAGTTCGGGCGTTTCCAGTGACGGCTGGGGATCAGCACGTCGAACTTGCCGGTTTGCACATTGACCTTGTAGACGTCCGCCCCGGCCACGTACAGCGTGCCGTCGTCACCGCTCTGCATGATGGTCAACTGGCGCGGCGCCGGGAAACTGCGCACAGGCTTGGCGTCCATGCCAGCGTCGGTTTTGTACACGTCGAGCCGGGGCTGCTGCACTTCGTAGCGATCGCTCATCATCAGCGTCGGGTTGGCGACGGTGTACAGCTCCTTGCCGTCGTGGCTGAGGGTAAAGGCGAACATCGACTTGGCCTTCTCCCCCGGCTTCTGGGTGATGCTGGCGTGGAACACCTGCTTGCAGTTGTCCAGTTCGACGCCGTAGACATCCGCATAGTGGTTGTTCAGCACGTAGGCGGTCTTGCGGTCCGGCGACAATTGCACGGTGCCGGGGCCGAAGGCGTCGGGCATCTTGCAGGTCTTGAACAGGGTGTCGGTGGCCAGGTCGATCACGTGCAGGTTGTTCGGGTAGTTGGTGGTCAACATGTATTCGTGACCGACTTGCAGCGCGGTGTTTTCATCGGCCAGAACACTGACAGAACAGCTGCTCAGGACGGCGAACGCGGCCAGGCCGCAGGCTTTGATGTTGTGCATGCTGGAATCCTTCTTCTGTGATCACTTGTCTTTGGGGAAGACAGTGCCGAGGTTGCGCCAGTTGTCGTTGGACGCCTGGGCATCCTTGTTCCAGTCCGGGTAGGTGCTCATCATGTCGGGCACCTGGGCCGGCCACCAGCAGGGGTCGGAGCAACCGTAGAGGTCGGCCTCCATCGGCTGGCACAGCGACGACACACCGCCGAACGCATCGATTTCCCAGCCCGGGTCGGTGGTCGAGGCACAGCCCGCCACGGAACTCATGGCCACCACTTCCTCTATGCGGTTTTCATCCGCGGCCTGATCCAGCTTCAACGCTTTGTTATTGATTGCCTTGAGATGTTTCATATCAGTGAGCCTTGCGCGGAGTGATGTAACTGCTGATGAACGCAGGGTTATTGGCCATGATCCGGGTGTAGACCTCGATGCCGAAGTCGACCCAATCACGCATCAGTTCGCAGTAGTGATAGGTCGGGTGGGTCGGGTCGCCGTAGCGGGCGTAGCTCTCGTGGTAGCAGCCGCCGGAACACAGGTTGCGGATCTGGCAGTCTTCGCAACCGGTGTTGGTGCGGTCCAGGCGCTGGGACAGGAAGTCGTTCAACTCCACCTGTTTCACACCGCTGTGGACGTTGCCGAAGGTCGGCAGGCTCGAACCGGTAAAGCGGTGGCACAGGTTCAGCTCGCCCTTGTGATCCACCGCCAGCATCTTCAGGCCCGCGCCGCATGGCAGGGCTTTCTTGTGGCCTTCGTGGATGTCGGTGATGAGTTGGTGCAGGTTGGAGAAACCGATGTTGCGGTGCTCCAGCGCCGCTTCCAGGTAACGACGACCGAGGGCCTTCATGTTGGCGAACACCTGCACCAGTTCATCGCTGGTGAGGTTGAAGCTGCTGATGTCGCCGGAGGTCACCGGGGCAAAGCCGACTTCGGCAAAACCCAGTTCGTTGAACAGGTGATCCCAGATGGTTTCGACGTCGGTCACGCCGGTGGTCAGGGTCACCCGGGCGCCCACCGGACGGCTGTTGTAGCGCGACAGCAGCATCTCGGCCTTGCGCCGCACCACGTCATAGGTGCCCTGCCCGCCCACGGTGATGCGGTTGCGGTCGTGCACGGTCTTCGGCCCGTCGATGCTGACCGACAGCCCGAAACGGTGGGCATTGAGGTAGTCCACGGTTTCTTCGGTGAGCAGCGTGGCGTTGGTGGTCATGACGAATTCGACGAACTTGCCCGCCTCGCGAAAACGCTTCTCACAGTAGTCGACCATGTACTCGATCAGCTTGCGGTTGCTCAGCGGTTCGCCGCCGAAGAACACCACGGTGAAACGCTCTTCGTCCGGGGATTCGCGCAGCAGCATTTCCACCGAGGCGATCGCCGTTTCGACGTCCATCTTTTTGCCCGCCGACGGCTTGTCGAGGTCTTCCTTGTAGCAATACGTGCAGCTCAGGTTGCAGCCGGTGTTGACGTTGAGCACCACGGTATTGATCGCCGTGCGCTCAACGCGCTTGGTGGCGATGTCCGGGGTCAGCGGCGACCCGTCGCTGACCAGTTCCAGGGCCATCAGCTCGCGCAGGGTCTCGGTGATTTCCTCGCCATTGAACCGCGCGGCCAGGCGCTGGATCAGGTCGTCCGAGGAACAACCGGGCCCGCGCAAGGTATCGATGATGGTGCCCGTCAGTTCATCGCTGGCGAACAGCGAACTGCTGGGGATGTGAAACAGCATGCGGTCGGCATCGACCTGCACTTCGTGCAGGTTGCGTTCGACCAGATTCAAGATAGCGCCCATAACCAACCTCCTGTGCAGGCCCCGCTTGGCGGGGCTTGCGGTCATTCCGAAAAGTGTCTGTAGCCTTGAAGCTGTGTTAAGCCAAGGACAGCCAACTCATGGAATGGGTGGATTGTTCCAGCGTTGCACGGTCACGATCATGTGGCCTTCGCCGGTCAGGGATTTCCCTGCGTCGTCGACGGCGGCGATCACCTTGAGGTTGCCGGCATTGTTGGTGGACATCTTGCGTGCCGGGTTCGGCCCGGCATCGCCCGGGGTGAACACGCCGGTGTCGGCCTGCATGGTGCCGGCGAACTTGACGTCTTCGTCTTCCTTGGCGCGGTCGTCGAAGGCCTCGACTTTCCACTGCGCCGGGAACACGCCGATGCGATACGGCTTGCCGTCAGCGCCCTTGCCCCAGGCTTCCGCGTCGAAACGGCCCTGGACTTTCGGCGTCGAACCACCGCCCTCGCCGATCCGCGCCACCGAGAATTCCGGCACAACCTTGACCGAGGCGATCTTGCTGTATACCGACAGGCTTGGGCCTTTCAACGCGCCGACGCTGACCGCGCGCACGCCCGGTTGGGCATTGGCCGCAGCCTTGAGCTTGACCTTGATCCGCTCGGGGCTCTGCTCGACCACTTCGAGCACTTCCACGCCTTTGCCGAAGTCCGGCTTGCCGGTCAGGCCGCTGCCGATCAGGGTCACTTCGGTTTCGCTGCCGGCCTTCAGATAACCCGGCTGCACCGCCAGCAAACGGTTGGAGCCTTGCTTGGCGGCGACGAAGTCCAGGCCGCGCTCGTCATGCTCGGCCTCGAACATCCGGCCCTGCATCGCATTGCCCCGGGCGGCGAACACCTGGCGCATGGTCACGCCATCGATGGTCACGTTGCCGCGCCATTCGTAGCCGGTGTAGAGAATCGCACTGCCGTCGCCATTGAACGGGCTGCCGTCGGCGTACTGGCCTTTGACGCTGACCTTGAAGGTGTCACTGCCATCGGCACTCACGGTCATGACACCGGCCAGCTCACCCTTGCCCGGCAAGTGGCCGCTGAAGCTCCAGTCGCCCACCAGGGCTTCGGCTTTCGGCGCCGCGCTCTGCCATTTTTTCCAGGCCGGATTGTCCAGCGGATAACGCTTGGCCAACAGCGGCACCATCTCTTTGCGGGCCATATCGAACCAGTCGCGGTCCCGGGACAGCGCCTGGTATTCCAGGGACGGCCATTGGCCGAGGTGGAAGTTCACCAGGCGTTCCCACTCCTGGGCCGGACGCCGTTGCAGGGCGACCCGCGCACCGGAGTGGCAGCGGCCGCACATCTGGCTGGTCTGGTCGTCGAACTGCTCGACGGTATTGAGCCGGCGCTCCAGCGCATAGCGCACGCCGTCGGTTTCGCTCGGCGCCAGGCCCTGGGTGTCGGCCAGGTACTTGACCAGCGTGCGACGGTCGTCATCGCTGATCTGCAAACCGTGCATGGTCTGCATCCGGGCGATGCTCATCAACCAGCCTTCCGGTGTTTTGCGCTGGTGGCTGATGCGGCTGAGGGCGTTATCGGCTTCGGGGGTGTGACAGCCCTGACAGGTTTCCTTGAGGATGGTCTGGGCGTCGCGGGCTGCCAGGCTATGAGGCGAATGCAGCGCTACACAAGCGGCTACGGCCAGCAGGCTGGCGCTCATGCCTGATCGGAGTTTTCTCTTCATCAACGTCGAACCTCGCACGGTGCGTTCTTATTGTTGTGGCTTATCGTTTTTATGGTTTCTGCCGCCAGCTTTGATCCGCTGACGGAGGCAAGAGAAACGTCTGCGATGAGCAATACACGGAGCGTGCCAGCTTATGAATACCTCTATGAATCAATGATTTGCCGCTTAATACCGGTTTTTTGCCAATGGCTGGATCTACGTTCCTCGTTTAATTTCGCGACAGCTGTTGCAACCTGAGACAAGCATAGTTCTGCTCTCTGTGGGAGATTCTATGGTTGAGGGGAAGCCCTCAACCTGCTTTCGGTTGGTATTCACCTTGCCCTTTCAGCAGTGCAAATACGATCCGGGCAAGTTTACGGGCCAAGATCACCAGTGCCTGCGTAGTACTGAACCCTTTAGCTCTTTGTTCTTGGTAAAAACCTTTCCAGGCGGCTGTGCGGCTGGCCGACATGGCAGCGTTGTGCAAAAGCCGACGCGCCTCCGGATCGCCTCGCTTTGTCAGGCTGCGGCGACCGTCTTTTTGTCCTGACTGCGATACCCGCAAATCCATCCCCAAAAACGCGATGAAGGCATCTGCATTTCTGAAATCGCCTCGCTGAAAGGCCGCGATCAAGCGGGCGCCAGTCAGAAAGCCAATACCTTCAACTTTCATGCAACGCTTCAACTGGGCAAGCAAGCCGGCCTCTTTCAGGCGGTCGTTGATCATTTTCTCGACCAGCCCTTCAAGCCTCTGCATGGAGGCCACTTGCTCGGCAAAAGCGGCTTTGAGCAGCGGTTCATTTGTCCAGCTCTGCACCAGGCCAACCCGCGCCTGAACCAGCGCCGCGCGCCGGCGGAAAAGGCTCAAGAGGCAGCGGTACAGCGGCGATGGCGGAATCCATGGATGGAGCTCTTCATACTCGTTCTTCAGATAACGAGCGAGCAACTTTGCATCCAGTGCGTCCGTTTTGGCGCGAACCTTCACACCTTTGCGGTAGTGACTCAGTTCATAGCCGCCGACCATGTAAATGGTGCAACCGGCCTCATGGGCCAGGTCGGCGAACTCCAGGTGATAGATATTGGTCGACTCAATCGCGACATCGACCGGTGCCGGCAAGGCTTTCAGCCATTTCTTGATGGCTGGCTTGTTATTGGGAAGCGTCTCAAGCAGATCCAGTTCGGCCTGATAGATCATCAATTCATTCTTGGCGACATCCACGCCCACGATTGGTTTGATAGCAGAAACCGGCATTGCCATTGAACATCCCCCGAGATATGGTTTTGAGCACTTGAAGGGCTCACCCAGAGGCGCAGGCTTGTTCCTATCGTCGGTCTAGCCAGATGCATTCTTTATCGGCGCTTGGGTGAAAGGAGGAGGGGCGAAATCTCCCACGGATCTGTACTGCGCTAACAGTCAGAATCGAGCCTTGTCCCTCCTCCTCCCTTCAAGTCCTAGCATACAAGCGAGCCTGCTCGCGATGGACGTCAACGATAACGCGGGGTGTCTGAATGCCTTGGTTGTCTGGAGGTTTTTCGCGAGCAGGCTCGCTCCTACAAGGGTGTACTGATGTCTCACGTCGTCGCAATTTGCGACGCTTGCCCACGCCGAGGCCATTCGAAAAACAACCTGCAAGCCCGCCCGTTCGGGCTCGAAACAAAGAAATCAACAACTGGCACAACCGTTGCGAAAGACCTCGCCACACGAACAAGACGAGGTCTCATCATGTCGCTCCCAAACCTGCTTCCCGCCACTTCGGCATTCATCCAGCGCGCCCCGCGCATGCTCATCGGCGGTGACTGGGTCGAGGCCGCCGACGGCCAGACCATGCCCCTGCACAACCCGGCCACCGGTGAGGTGTTGTGCGTGGTACCACGGGCAACACCGAAGGATGTCGACCGCACGGTACTCGCCGCCCGCCAGGCGTTCGACGATTCAGCCTGGACCCGCACCCGTCCCCGGGAGCGGCAGAACCTGCTGTGGAAACTCGCCGACCTGATGCAGCGCGACGCCGAACTGCTGGCGCAGCTGGAATGCCTGAACAACGGTAAAAGCGCGGCGGTGGCCCAGGTGATGGACGTGCAACTGGCCATCGACTTCCTGCGCTACATGGCCGGTTGGGCGACCAAGATCGAAGGTTCTACGGTTGACGTGTCGGCACCGCTGATGCCCAACGACCAGTTCCACAGCTTTATTCGCCGCGAAGCGGTGGGCGTGGTCGGCGCCATCGTTGCCTGGAACTTCCCGCTGTTGCTGGCCTGCTGGAAACTCGGCCCGGCCCTGGCCACCGGTTGTAGCGTGGTGCTCAAGCCCGCCGACGAAACCCCGCTGACCGCACTGAAACTCGCCGAACTGGTGCTGGAGGCTGGTTACCCCGAAGGCGTGTTCAACGTGGTCACCGGCACCGGCATCACCGCCGGCTCCGCCCTGACTCATAACCCATTGGTGGACAAGCTGACCTTCACCGGCTCCACTGCGGTGGGCAAACAAATCGGCAAGATCGCCATGGATTCCATGACCCGGGTCACCTTGGAGCTGGGCGGCAAATCACCGACCATCGTCATGGCCGACGCCGACCTGAAAACCGCCGCGGCCGGGGCCGCCAGCGCGATCTTCTTCAACCAGGGTCAGGTCTGCTGCGCAGGTTCCAGGCTGTATGTACAGCGCAAGCACTTCGACAATGTGGTGGCGGACATCAGCGACATCGCCAACGCCATGAAACTCGGCAACGGCCTGGACCCGAGCGTCGACATGGGGCCATTGATCTCGGCGCGCCAGCAGGAGCGCGTCTACGGCTATATCGAAAAGGGCCGGGAAAGCGGCGCGACCATCGCCTGCGGCGGTGAGCAGTTCGGCCCGGGGTTCTTCGTCAAGCCGACGGTGATTGTCGACGTCGATCAGAAGCACTCACTGGTGCAGGAAGAAATCTTCGGGCCGGTGCTGGTGGCGATTCCGTTCGATGATGAGGCCGATGCATTGCGCATGGCCAATGACAGTCCGTATGGGTTGGGCGCGAGCATCTGGTCCAATGACCTGGCGGCGGTGCACCGGATGATTCCACGGATCAAGTCCGGGTCGGTGTGGGTCAACTGCCACAGCGCCCTGGACCCGGCGCTGCCGTTCGGCGGCTACAAGATGTCCGGGGTCGGGCGTGAGATGGGGTATGCGGCGATCGAGCATTACACCGAGTTGAAGTCGGTGTTGATCAAGTTGTGATTTGTAGCGTCCTTTAGGCCGCCTTCGCGGGCAAGCCCGCTCCCACAGGGTTTTTGTGGTGTAGCTGCAATTTAGGGCAACACGCAAATCCACTGTGGGAGCGGGCTTGCCCGCGAGGAGGCCGGTCCAGGCAGCTAAAATCTCAGGGTTTGAACCCCTGAGCCAACAACCAACCCCTGACCATTCGCCCCTGTTCCACCGTCAACCCAGCCAACACCTGCTCAGCCGGTTCACTGCGCAACCTCTGCACCAACGCCGCCACCTCAACTCCATGCACATGCCAGATCCCCAACGGCTGATCCATCGTGATCACCACCTCGGCTTCATCGACAAACCCCTCACGCAATACCGGCGCCCGCTCAATCCTCAGCGCATTGAAATCCGCCTCTGCATGGGCCACCTCGGCGTCCGGCCAGTTTCGTCGTGCCTGCCAGAACGGCTGATCCAGCCAGCGTTGCTCATCGGCATAAAAATCCCGGCCGATCCGCGCAAATCGCAAAAACAACTGTTCCACTCGCTGCTGGTGGAAACGCTGGGCCAGAGTCGCCCGCTCGGGTTTGCACAGCAGCGTGTTGATCACTGCCGGCGCCTGCAACGCCGAAGACAAGGACTGAAAGATCCCGTTGCCCGACAACGGGTCGACCGCCATTGCCGCATCGCCGACCCGAATCCAGTTGTCGCCACACACCTGCGGGCTGAGAATCGCCGTGCTACTGCGGGCGTGCAGCTGTAGATCAGCTTCCGTTTCGCCAGCAAAAAATGCCTTGGCCAGCTTCGAACCCTGGCGCCGCTGTCGGCAGTAATCGAGCAACATGGCCTTGCCCGGCAATCCGGCGCTGGCCACGTCCACCGTCCATTGCCAGTAACACTGGCCGTCGGCGCGCCGCGCCATCCATGCCCAACCGTCCTCGAGGCTTTCCACGGCGCTGGCGGTGTTGCCCGGCGAACCCTGCCAGCGATTGAGCAAGCTGACGGTCTCGGGGCAACGCAAGCCTTTGCCGATAGCGGGGGCCTGACGTCCGCGGGCCTCCACGAGAAACGGCGCGAGCAGCGGTTCGCGCCCGTTGATTTCGATTCGATGACCATTGGCCGATGACTGAACCGTCAGCACCCGGCCTTCGATCAGCTCGACCCCCGCCAGGCGCAAATCCTCGCGCAGGCCTCGGTCAAACAGCGGACGGTCGAGCAAGTATTCGATGTTCTGCGCGTGGTGCTGGCCATTCCACGAAACCTGGCGCTGGGACGGCAGCGCCGCTTGCGCCAACGCCTGATGCAGGCCCGCGCCGCGCAAGGCTTCCAGAACCCGCACTGACACGCCTTCGAGCGCGGCAAACCGGCGCCATTCGCTGATCAGCGTGACGCCATGGCCCAACCGTCGCAGTCCCAATGCGACGGCGGCACCGGCCGGCCCGGCGCCAAGAATGACGATGTCGGTCATGGCCCGAAGCGCCGTTCAGGGCCACGATAACGGGCATGCTCGCGCAACCACTCGATGACTTGCGCATTGCTGGCGTCAGGCTGTTCGGCGAGGAATCCGGCGATGTGTCCGCTCAACGCGGCACAACCGAGGCTCGCCCCGGATTGCCCCGGGTAGGTGCCATGCACACAGGCGGCGAAATCCGCCTGGGCGCTGTTGAGCCACGACCATTCCTGCTCGGCGCACCGCGCATCGCCGGTCACCCGCACCACCTGCGGATAGTTCGCCGGAAACACCCCTTCCCCCTGGGCCGGGCTCGACGCACACAGCAACACGCCCCTTGCGACCGCCGCCGCGCAGGCCGCGCGCAGCAGGCTGCGATCCTGGCGCAGGCCAAGGCTCAAATTGATCAGTCGCACGTCCTGCGTCAGCAGCCAGTCAATCGCCGTGGCGATCTGCAAGGCGCTGGTGACACCCCGCTGGTCGAACACCTGCGCCACGCAAAACAGCGCCGAGGGGGCGCGCCGGCCGATCGCCTCGATCACCGCGCTGCCATGCCCCAGCGGGTCTTCGCGCAAGTCGCCCTCGGCCAGGCCGTCTTCTAGCAATGAAAAGCGCCGACCGGCGATCACTTGCACCCGTTGTGCCGCCGAGTGGCCGCTGTCCACCACACCAATGCGCAACTCAGGTTTCATGCAGCACCGTTTTCGAAGTCAGCACGCCGTCGAGCAACTCGAAGCGCAGATCGGCATCGGCCAGGGTTGAAGGACGATGGCTGATCAGGATGCGCGTACGCCCGGCAAACAAGCGGTCGATGGCGTCGATGACTTCGCGCTCGGTGGCTTCATCCACCGCGGACGTGGCTTCATCGAGTACCAGGATCAAAGGGTCCTGCAACAGCGCCCGGGCAATCGCGATGCGTTGTTTCTGCCCGCCGGACAACTGCTGACCGCGCTCGCCCAACGGGCTGTCGAGGCCTTCGGGCAACAGCTCGATCAGGCTGTCGAGTTGCGCCAGTCGCACCACTTCGGCAATCGCTTCGCGGCTGGCGTCGGGCACCGCATAGGCCAGGTTGTCGGCGAGGCTGCCGCGAAACAGCACGATGTCCTGGCTGACGATGGCGATGCGCCGACGCAACTGGAACAGATCCAGTTCGCGCAGATCGACGTCGCCCAGCAGTACCCGGCCCGATTGCGGATCGTGATGACGTTGCAGCAGGTCGATCAGGGTGGATTTACCCACGCCCGAGCCGCCGCTGAGGGCCACTTTCATACCGTAGGGAATCCGCGCCTCGATGCCGCGCAGGGTCGATTGGCGGCCGGGATGAGCGAAGTGCACGTTGTCGAACCAGAGATCGCCGCCATTGGGCATCGCCCGTGGCGTGGCGGGCGTCAGCACGGTCGGTTGTTCGCCGCGTAGCTCCATGACCCGGCCGAGGCTGACGGTCATCCGCTGGATCGCGACGTAGAGCCCGAGCAAGCTCTGCACTGGTCCCACGGCCATGCCCAAGTAAGTGGAAAACGCAATCAGGGCGCCGAGTTGCCAGGTGCCCTGCACCACCCAGTAACCGCCGATCAAGAATGCGCAGGCCCGGGACAGCGAGGTCAGGGTACCGGGCACGGCCTGGGTGAAAAATTCGGTGACTTGCAGGCGCAGCAACTGGCTCATGTAGCCCTGCCCCAGCGTCTCGAGGCGCCGTGCTTCGCGCTGTTGCTGGCCGGCGGACTGGATGAACTTCATCACCGGCAGCGTCTCGACCATGAACGACGACATGTCCGCCGAACGCTCGCGCAACTGCCGCACATCGCGCTCGACCTTGCGCCGCATCCAGCGCAGCCACAGGACATCGAGGGGAATCAGCACCAGGGCCAACAGCGATAACTTCCAGGACAAGGTCAGCAGCATCGCCACCGCTACCACCAGGCCGATCACGCTGGACACGGCCGAAAACAGCGAGTCCACGGCAAACCGCTGGATTTCCGCGACATCGCCATCGAGGCGCGACATCAGGTCGCCGATGCGCCGCTGACCGTAAAAGCCCGGCGACAGAGTTTGCAAATGCCGGTACAGGTCATCGCGCAGGGCAAACAGCATGCGCCCGGACAGTCGCGTGTGCAGGTAGCGGTTGATGCCCGAAAGCGCCGTGCCCAGCAACCCGGCGACAATCATCAGCCCGGCGATCATGACCAGCATCGGGAAGTTGCGCGCCAACAGGCCATCGTCGATCAGCAGTTTGGTCAGCCACGGCTGCACCAGCACCAGCGCCGAAGCGCAGACCGACAAACCCAACAGCCCGGCAATCGCCAGGCGATGGGGTCGCACGAAGCTGTACAGCCAGCGCAGTGACGCTTGCAGCGCCTCGGGGTTCTGGCTGTCGATCAGCCGAACGATCAGGCGCTGCATCACGGACGCAACTGTTTGAGCTTGCGATACAGGGTCGCGCGGCTGATGCCCAAGGCGTCGGCGGCGGCCGAGACGTTGCCCTGGTGCGTGTCCAGGGACTGACGGATCAGCTCCAGTTCGTTTTCCCGGATGCTGCCGGCCTGGGGCCGTTCGCTGGCGGTCAACTCGTCGAGCATGCTGTCGGGCAAGTGGTCGAGGGTCAGCACAGTTTCACCCGGCTCGCGCATGGCCAGCGCGGTGCGCAGGACCATCTCCAGCTGACGGATGTTGCCCGGCCAGTGATAGCCGCTGAGCAAGCGATCGAGATCGTCGTGCAGGACCACGGCGGGTGCGCCCAGTGTCGTCAGCATGCGACTGACTAGCGCGCCGAAATCTTCGCGTTCGCGCAGGGCCGGGAGCATCACGCTGATGCCGTTGACCCGATAGAACAAGTCTTCCCGAAAGTGTTTTTCTTCCACCAGACGCTTGAGGTCGCGGTGAGTGGCGCAGATCAGCGCGACGTCGATGTCCTGCTCTTCGCCAGCGCCCAGGGGCGCGACCTTGCGATCCTGCAACACCCGCAACAGCCGGGCCTGCAAGGCCAATGGCATGTCGCCGATTTCATCTAGGAACAGGGTGCCGCCGTGGGCCTGCTGCAGCCGTCCGACCATGCCGCCCCGGCGTGAACCGGTGAACGCGCCTTCGCGGTAGCCGAACAGTTCGGACTCGATCAGGCCTTCGGGAATGGCCGCGCAGTTCACCGCCACGAAGGGTTTGTCGCAGCGCGCTCCGGCCATGTGCAGGGCGCGGGCGATAACCTCTTTACCGGTGCCGGTTTCGCCCAGCAACAGGACTGGCAATTCATTGGCCAGGCCTTGACGGGCCATGCGCAAGGCTCGGGCGTAGCGCGTATTGCTGCCAGCGAGCGCTTCCAGATCCGGTTGCGTCTTGGCGGGTTTCGCTGCAGTGCGCGGTGAGCTGCTGAGGTTGATCGAGCGTTGCGGCGCGCGCAGGGTTTTGTAGAAGAACTCCCCCTTGGCGGTTTGCAGGCTGCCGGTTCCACCCTGATGCAGACGCGCCAACAACTGCAGGCCGTCGACGCCGAGAAACTCCTCGCAGCGCCGACCGACCAGAGCTGAGCGCTCGGCGTGGAGCAGCTGGCAGGCCTGGGCACTGACCGCCAGGATCTGCCCGCCGAGGCTCACGGCCAGCAGGCCTTGCCACGGGGATTCCAGGTATTGCCTGCGGCTGTGGAAGGCCAGGACGATTTCGTCCGGATAACTGGCGTTGAACACCCGGCTTTCGATCTGGCTGACCGCCATGGCCAGCAGCGCAGTGCTGTCGTGTGCGCGGCCGAGGGGGCCTTCGCGGGTCAGGTCGAGGACGCCAAGAATGTCGCCCTGGGGGCAATGGATCGGCACCGAAGTGCAGGAAAAATCACTGAGGCGATCCAGATAATGTTCGCCGCAATCGATCAGGGTCGGCCGGGCTTCCACCAGTGCCGTGCCGAGGGCGTTGGTGCCGCGAACGGCTTCGCTCCAGCAGGCGCCGAGGGTGATGTCCTGCAGGCCACTGCCCTTGAGACGGTCGGCGCGGCCTTCGACGGCGAGGATGGTGGCATCGGAGTTGGCGAGGATGATCAGCCCTTCCTTGCCCTGACGCTCGGCCAGGTAATCGATGGCCGGCAGCGCGGCGTCGATCAGCAAGCGGTTGCTGGCCAGCAACACGTCGAGGCTGGCACTCGATTCCAGCGCCAGCTCATGCTTGGCATTGAAATGCACGCCATGGCTCAGGCTGCGTCGCCACGAGGCATCGATTTCCGCTCGCAGGACGCCATCCGGCACTTCGCCTTCCAGGTGCAGCTTTTCCCGGGCCAGCCGGGCTTCGCGATGCAGTTTGGGGGAGTTTGTTTTTATTGGCGTCATCAAGCGCTCCGGGTCATCAGCCCTGCGCCTTCATACGTCGGCGCCCTGGCGCAATCTTTACGTTAACGTAAGGGCTATGGCAAGTGCCGTAGGGCGCTTGTAATTCACCAGATAGACCGAGTTATCGTTCTTCGCGAGCAAGCCCGCTCCCACACTTGACCGTGTGAACCAAAAATGTGTGGTCAACATCGGACAAGTGTGGGAGCGGGCTTGCCCGCGAAAGCGATCTTCCAGACACCCAAGATCTCAGAGTTGCCACACCTCAGGGTTCACAAAAAACGCCTTGGCATTATCCTCCAGACTCTCCAGGTGATACCCGCCCTCCTGCACGATCAGGCACGGCAACCCCAGGCTGCGAATCCGCTCACCAAGCACGGCAAACCCTTCCCGTGTCACCGCCACTTTGCTCTGCGGGTCCAGTTCGAAAATATCGAAGCCCAGGGACAGCACCAGCACCTCGGCGCCAAAGTCCGTCACCGCCTTGAGTGCTACATCCAATTGCCCGAGAAAATCTGCCTCGCTGGCGCCATGGGCCATCGGAAGGTTGAGGTTGAAACCCTCGCCCGCCCCGACACCGCGCTCATCGGCAAAACCTGCGACGCCCGGATAGAAGTTGGTCGGATCGCCATGGACCGAAACGTAGAGCACGTCGTCACGGTCGTAGAAAATTTCCTGAATGCCCTGGCCGTGGTGCATGTCGGTATCCAGCACCGCTACCCGCGAAAAACCGGCGCGCAATACCTGCGCCGCCACCGCCGCGTTGTTCACATAACAGAAACCACCCGCCGCTTCGGCCCGGGCGTGGTGGCCCGGTGGACGGCACAGGGCATAGGCTGCCGGCTCGCCATCGAGCAACGCCCGGGCCCCGGCGATGGCGCTTTGCGCCGACCAGTAAGCCGAACGCCAGGTTTGCTCGCCCACCGGGCAACTGCCATCGGCCAGATAGCGCGCCGCTTGCGCGAGAATCCCGCGCAGGGCATTGGGCTCGCGGACGAAGATATTCGACATCACCTCGTCGCCCCAATCCTCGGGAATCTCTTTCCAGCGCTGATGGGCCTCCTGCAAGAACCTCAGGTACGGTGCGCCATGCACCGCCAGCAGCGGATCGAGCCCGGCATCGGCCGGTTGCTCGACATTGAAACCCAATACATGAGACGCCTGCACCAGACGCTGCACACGCTCCGGCACTTCCTGCGGCGTGCGCATCTGGCCACGGGAGTAGTAACTGCGTGGATGGTGGAGCAATTGTTCTGGGTGGAAAAAACTGCGCATGGGATGAATACCTGTCAGTTAACGTAGATCTTGAAACCAACCACATTCAACTGTGGGAGCGAGCTTGCTCGCGATGAGGCCAGCACATTCAAAATTGATGGTGACTGACCCACCGCTATCGCGAGCAAGCTCGCTCCCACAGGGATCGTGTTTATTCAGTGCTTCCGGCGCGGGCCAACACCGCGTTGAGCAACACATCCGTGCCCTGGAGCACATCTTCAGGCAGCACGTCTTCGGCTTCGTTGTGGCTCAAGCCACCCACGCACGGGATGAACACCATGGCCGTCGGGCAGTACCGCGCCAGGTGGATCGCGTCATGCCCGGCGCCGCTGACAATCGATTGCTGAGCGTAGCCCAGGGCGTCCACGGCCTGTTGCACCGCCGCCACGCAGTCCGCGTCGAACGGCGTCGCCGGGCTGATCCAGTGCGGGGTGATCGCCAGGTTCAAACCGCGAGCGTCGGCTATCGCCGGCAGCCGCGCACGGACCTGTTGCTTGGGACTCTTCAAAATGATGCCGTAACAGTGGCATCTCTCTAATATCCAACGTAGTCACATACTCGCCCTCAAAACCCCTCCTGGCCAACGGGATAAGTAGCTAGCTATTTGTTAATGAAAGCCTGAAGTATTCATTTGAACTTTCAGATTCTTTCAGTGCGCGGCCTGTGCCTAACATCGGCTCCACAGCGAACCAGCCTCTTGGCAGCCTGGCGCCGTCGAAGTGCATTTGCAGTAGGCCTTGGGATTTTTGAGGATCACCGATGAAGCTGGAAATTTTCCGCACGCTGTGGGGCTATACCGCCAGCAAGGCTCAGGCGCTCGAGGAGTTGCTGCAAGCGGGCTTTGATGGCATGGAGGCACGCCTGCCACTGGACGCCCGTGAACGGAGCGAGTTTGGCGCTTTTCTGCAGGCCAATCGCCTGGGCTATATCAGCACAGTCTTCACCGCGTACGACGTGCTGCCGGAGCAGTCGGCAACGCCTGCCGTCCACCTCGATGACCTCGACCGGAAACTCGCCTGGGCTGCCGAACTCGGCCCACGCTTCGTCAACGTGCTGGCGGGCAATGACCGCTGGTCCTTGCCACAACAAGTGGATTTTTTTGGCCAGGCGCTGGATCTGGCGCGCAAGCACGGCCAGGTCTGCAGCTTTGAAACCCACCGCTCGCGTTCGCTGTTCAACCCCTGGGTGACCCTCGAGTTGATCCGGCAATTGCCCGATCTGTTGTTCACCAGTGACATCAGCCATTGGGTCGTGACCTGCGAGCGCCTGTTGAATGACCCGGCCGATGACCTGAGCGCTTTCATCGAGCGGGTGCACCATATCCAGGCCCGGGTCGGTTATGACCAGGGACCGCAGGTTCCGCACCCGGCGGCTCCCGAATATGCAAGGGAACTGGCCTTCCATCAGCAGCACTGGGAAAGCATCTGGCGCTCGCAGCAAGCCCGCGGTTACCAGGTCAGCACCCTGACCCCGGAATTCGGCGCCGACGGCTACCTGCATCATTTGCCCTTCACCAATGTCCCGGTCGCCGACCTGTGGTCATTGAACGTGTGGATGGGCCAGACCGAACGCGAACACTTCGACCGTTTCAGCCACTCAAGCCATCCTTAGGGAGCCGATGCGTCATGCCTGACAACAAAAACAACAGCGCAAGCAATGACACACACAGAGCCAACTTCAATAGCATCCCGGTGGTCAACATCGCCGGTCTGTTCAGTTTTGAACTGGAACACCGTCTGGCCGTGGCCGAACAATTGGGGCGCGCCGCCAGCGAGGTCGGGTTCCTCTACATCACCGATCACGGTATCGACCCGCAACTGATCGCCAACCTGCGCAAGGCTGCCAAGGACTTTTTCGACCAGCCCCTGGACGCCAAGATGCGCCACTACATCGGCGCCTCGCAAACCCACAAGGGCTTTGTGCCCGAAGGCGAAGAGGTCTATTCCAAGGGCAAGCCGGACCACAAGGAAGCCTTCGACGTCGGCTTCGAAGTCCCGGCCGATGACCCGCTGGTGCTGGCCAACACCCCATTGCTGGGGCCCAACGACTGGCCGCAGCTGCAAGGTTTCAAGGCGTCGGTGCAGGCCTACTATGAAGCCATCTTTGCCTTGGGCCGGCGCTTGTTCGGCGGCTTCGCCCTGACCCTGGGACTGGAAGAGAACTATTTCGACAGCCTGGTTACCCGTCCGCCGTCCAAGCTGCGCCTGATCCACTACCCCTTCGACGGTGCCGCCCATGACGCACCGGGTCTTGGCGCCCATACTGACTACGAGTGCTTCACCATCCTTTTGGCCGACAAACCGGGCCTTGAGGTGATGAACAGTCTTGGCCAATGGATCGATGCACCACCGATTGCCGATGCCTTTGTCGTCAACATCGGCGACATGCTGGAAGTGATGACGGCAGGCGCTTTCGTTGCCACCGCGCACCGGGTGCGCAGCGTGAAGGAGGAGCGTTATTCCTTTCCGCTGTTTTACGCCTGCGACTATCACACCCAGATCAGACCGCTGCCCGGGTTCGCCCAGGCAGGCAACGACTACGAAGAACTAACTATCGGCGAACACATGTATGGCCAGGCGCTGCAGACCTATCGGTATCTGCGCCAGAGGGTGGCCAGCGGGGACGTTCAACTGCCAGGCAAGGCACGCAAGCCCGCCAGTTTCGGACATTTGAAAAATCAGGCTCAACCGTCCTGATTGAAGTTTTCAGCTAAACCCCTACCTACGCCGGAGTCAGCACATCATGAAAAACAACAAGAAAAACCTTTTGAGCCTGGCTGTATTGGCAGCCGGTATGTTCGGTGCCTCGGTGAGCATGGCCGCGGCAGATACGTTCAAGGTCGGCATGGAGATCACTTACCCGCCCTTCGAGTCCTATGACAAGGACAAAAACGTGGTGGGTTCCGACCCCGAACTGGCAACGTCACTGGCCAAGCACATGAGCGCCAAGGTGGAGTTCGTCGACACCAAGTTCCCGAGCCTGATCCTCGGCCTGAACTCCGGCAAGTACGACGCGATCATTTCCGGCATGTACATCACACCGGAGCGCCAGACCCAGGCCCAGACCATCGCCTATGCAAACACCGGTGCCGCGGTCATGGTGCCCAAGGGCAGCGAGATCAATGCGAAGAAGCCTGAAGACCTGTGCGGCCTGAAACTGGGCCTGGAACAGGGCACTACCTGGGTCAAGGAATTCCGCAAGCTGTCCGATGAATACTGCGTGCCGAACAACAAAGGCGCGATCACCGTCAGCGAATACCCCTCGGCACCCGAAGTGACCCAGGCCCTGTTGTCCAAGAACATCCAGGCCCAGGTTGAAATCGCTGGCGCGGCAAAAATGATCGCGGAAAAGACCAATGGCCGGGTAGTGATCACCACCGAGCATCCGATTTATCAGCAAACCCTGGGCATCTTCGTCAAGAAGGGTAACGACGAAACCTACCAGGCCGTGCAAAAGGCCTTCGAGGAGAGCAAAAAGAGCGGTGAATACGCGGCAATTCTCCAGAAATATGGCTTGGAAGAACCGACTGCCAACTAAGAACCTGTCCTTGTAGTCTGGTCATCTGCCTCCCCTGCACCGGGGCGGCAGATCGAGGTGCCCCATGCAATTCGATTGGTCGTATTTCTTATCCCTGTTCTCCCTGCCGGACTTCTGGAAGGCCTGCGTCACGGTGGTCCAGCTCAGTGCTTTGGCCTGGTTCATCGGCATGCTGCTGGGTTTTGTCCTGGCCACAGCCAAGCTGTCCCAAACGCCCCTGTTGCGCATTCCCGCAGCGGTCTACATCTGGTTCTTCCGCAGCATCCCGTTGCTGGTGCTGGTGGTCTTCGTCTACAACCTGCCGCAATTGTTTCCCGGTAGCGGACCGATTCTGTCCAACCCCTTCTACGCAGGGTTGCTGGCGCTGGTGGTCACGGAAGCTGCGTACATGGCGGAAATCCATCGTGGCGGCCTGATCTCCGTGGCCAAGGGTCAGAAGGAAGCCGGGCGCGCGCTGGGTGTCGGCCTGTTCGGCATGCAACGCCTGATCGTGATCCCCCAGGCGTTCCGTATTTCGCTGCCCACGCTGATCAATGAATACATCACGGTGGTCAAGCTGACCTCGCTGGTCTCGGTCATCTCCCTGACCGAAATCCTCACGGTCGGCCAACGCCTCTATGCCACCAACTTCCTGGTCATGGAAACCCTGGCGGCGGTAGGCGTCTATTATGTGTTGATCGTCACCGTGTTCGGTTACTTCCTGCAGCGCCTGGAGCGCTACCTGGACCTGAACTTCCGCAAGCCGCACACGCTCGACACGGCCACCATCGACCGGTTCAGGGCTAGCGCCGAAGCGTTGCCCGACACTGCGCGCAAAGCTGCCGGCAACAACGCGACGCCCATCCTGCAATTGAAGAACATCCAGAAGAGCTATGGCACCCACAAGGTGCTGATGGGTATCGACCTGAATGTCGGATACGGCCAGGTGGTCTCGATCATCGGGCCATCCGGCTCCGGCAAGACGTCGCTGATTCGCACGGTCAACGGCCTGGAAACCATCGATACCGGCGACATTCTGTTGTTCGGTGAAAAATTCATCGAAGCGTCGGACAAACCCAACAGCTCCCGCCTGCGCAAAGGCGTGCGGCACATCGGCATGGTGTTCCAGAACTTCAACCTGTTCCCGCACCGCACCATTCTCGACAACGTCACGCTGGCACCGCGTTACCACGGCCAGCCGGGCGAGCTGAGTGAACATCGAGCCTATGCGCTACTGGACAAGGTCGGCCTGCTGGCCCATGCCCACAAGTACCCGCACCAGCTCTCCGGCGGGCAGCAACAGCGCGTGGCGATCGCTCGAGCCCTGGCGATGGAGCCGCAGATCATGCTGTTCGACGAGCCGACCTCGGCCCTCGACCCGGAACTGGTCAACGACGTGCTGAACGTGATCCGCGACCTGGCCAAAGAAGGCATGACCATGCTGATCGTGACCCACGAAATGGACTTTGCCATGTCGATATCCGACCGGGTCGTCTTCATGGAGAACGGTAATATCCAACTGGATGCCGCACCGCAAACCATACGATGCGATGCCGTAGGAGAAAGAGTACGGCGCTTCATGGGCATCAGTACTCGATCGCCGAGCCTGTCTGCAACGCTGGATCATGCGTGAACAGACAACCACTTTCTTCGAACTTCCTTCTTTCAGGAAAACGTACATGAATCTGGGAATAGCAGGACGCTGGGCGCTGGTATGCGCCGCCAGCAAAGGTCTGGGCAAAGCCTGCGCACAGGCACTCGTTAACGAAGGCGTGAACGTAGTGATCACCGCACGCGGCGAACAGACGCTGAATGAAACAGCCCGTCAGCTCAGGGCGATCAATCCTGAAGTGACGGTCATCGCCGTCGCCGGAGATATTTCGACGCCCGAGGGTCGGGCGGCAGCGCTCACGGCCCACGGGCATTTCGATATCTTGATCAACAACGCGGGTGGCCCTCCTCCCGGGGATTTCCGCGAATGGAATCGCGACGTCTGGCTCAAGGCGCTGGATGCCAACATGCTGACGCCTATCGAGCTGATCAAGGCCACGGTCGACGGTATGGCGGCACGCGGATTTGGCCGGATCATCAACATCACGTCGAGTGCCGTGAAGTCCCCTATCGAAAGCCTGGGTCTGTCCAACGGCGCACGCAGTGGCCTGACGGGGTTTGTCGCAGGGCTTGCCCGGCAAGAAAACATTGCCAGTCGCAATGTGACGATCAACAACCTGCAACCGGGCTCGTTCGACACCGATCGACTGCGTGACAACCTGGTCGCTGCTGCTCAGGAGTCGGGGCAGGACAGCGAGGTATTCCTTGACCAATGCCGCAGCGAAATTCCCGCCAAACGCTTCGGCTCAGCCGAGGAATTCGGTGCGCTGTGTGCCTTCGTTTGCAGCAGTCATGCGGGCTACCTGACCGGGCAGAATCTGTTGATTGATGGTGGGGCTGTTCGCTCCAGCCAATAATGGGCCGCCAACCGGATCGGCACCGCATGGTGGTGCCGGACGGCCTGGTGAAGACCGTCGCTCACACAGGCGGCTAATCAGGGTTTGCGCGCAATGATCACCTGACTTTTCGCCACCACCGCATCCAGCGCCTGCTTGATCTGCGTACCCCGTGGCGAAGCCAGGATCGCCTGCCAGGTATCCGCCCAGTGGTTGAGCAACGGATGGTCCGGGTTGCTGAAATCGACCTTGGCTTCCCAGAACAGCAGCATCCACATCGACCAGTAGAATCCGTACTGGCTGTGGCTGATCACTTCCAGGCCGGCATCGCTGACCATCGCCTTGAACTGCTCCTCGCTGATGATGCGGATGTGGTTGGGCTTCTGGAAATACTCCGCCGCCGCGATATCTTTCTGCAGGTCTTCGGAGCTGGGGTGCGGGACGCTCAGCAGATACAACGCGCCCGGTTTGCCGACGCGCACCAGTTCAGCGAGGAACTGCGCCGGATCGTCCACGTGCTCGATGACTTCGGTGGACACCACCCGCGTGGCGGTCGCATCGGCTATCGGCAGCGGGTTGCAGTCGGTGACATGGCATTCGACGTCCCGGGCAGGTGTATCGCCCAGGCGCTGGCGGGTCGCCTCGACCTTGGCCGCATCGATATCGGCGATGATGATCTTCGCCCCGCGCATCCCGCAGAAATGCACATTGCCGCCGTCGCCACAGCCGACATCCAGCAGTGTGTCTTCGGGGGCCACCGGGAATCCGGTGAACAGTTCGCCGGTCTGCTGATTGAACCAGCCGCTGAGCATCGCATCGTGCAGGCCGAGCATGTAGGGGTCGACCTTCTCCGCCACTGGCGCCGCGGGCGGTGTCTCTGGCTGCACAGGCGCGGGCGTGCCCGCCGTGAGTTTCTTCAAAAGGCTCAGCATGAGGTGGCTCCAGAGGATGGGACGGCTGTTCGGGAGGTGCCCAGGCGTTTGACCAGCGAGGCACCGCGGTTGCGCATGGGCATTTCAATGAAGCGATAGTTGAGTTCGCTCAGCAGCATGATCAGGCCGCCAGCCATCAGCAACATCAGAATCGGATGGCCAGCCGGACTGGGTAGCCCGGCAGCCTGTAAACGGCAAATGAACTCACGAACCAGCAAGTAGGCCGGGATGTGGATCAAGTAAATCCCGTAGGAACGACTGCCGACCCAGGTCATCAGGTTCTTGAACGTTCCCTTGGGCATCAGGTAATCGCGGTTGTAGGACGCGATCCACACCAGCAGCGCGCACAACAGCGCAATCACACCGATCCGGTAATGGGTAAAGGTGAAACGGTCCGTCGCCATGAAACCGAGCACCAATGCAATCCCGACCAATGCCGACAAGCCGGCCCAGGGGCGACGCAGGAAAGTCGGCTCCCAACGCCGGTACGAAGGCTGCACGCTCCACATCGCCAACAGCACGCCAAGGGCCAGCGCGTCGGTGCGCACCACCATCAGGATCGGCGTGCGCAAGGTCAACAATTGCAGCGCAACCAGCGCCAGCAACGCCCACACCAGGTGCTTGCGAAACAGCACGATCATCAGCGGAAACAGCAGGTAGAACTGCTCCTCCAGCGACAGGCTCCAGTACACGAAACTGGTGCCGTACTCGTAGCGATAAAAACTGTCGGCAAAGCGGAAATTGGCGTACTGCGCGACGCCGGCCAGGGTCGCCTGAAGGTTCGCGTGCAGGGTGCCGAACGCGCCGGAGTGGTTGAGAAAAAGGCACGCCAGCAACATCAGCGCCAGCCATAACCAGGCCGACGGCAGCAAACGAAAGGCCCGGCGCAACCAGAAATTGCGCGTCTGTTGCCAATACTCCTGACGCGTGGTGCAGCGGCGCAAGGCCGGGATCAGGCTGCGGGCAATGACGAAGCCCGAGATCGCGAAGAACAGATCCACGCCCCACCACGGCTGGCTGTACAGCGTGATGGCCTGCAACAACGGCACAGACGCCGCGAACAGGCTGTCCTGCAGGTGATGAAACAACACGCCAAGCACCGCAATGCCGCGCAGCAACTCGATGTCCATGATCCGTTTTTCGTTGCTCATGCGCCCTCCTGGACATGAGGTTTGCGAGCAATGATCACCTGGCTCTTGGGCATGAACCGGTCCAGCATCTGCTTGATCGCCAACCCGTCGGGCTGGGCCAGCAAGTCCTGCCAGGTTTTCGCCCAGCTCTCCATCAGCGGCGGATACGGTGCCTGAATCCGGTCGCGAACCGCGCCACCCAATTCACGCCCGGCAGCCCGCTCGCTGGCCCAGAAAAAAATCATGCCCATGACCCAGAAAAACCCGGTGGCCTGGCGATGCTCGATGACCAGGCCCGCGTCTTCCACCAGCGCGGCGAATCGCTCGGGGCTGAAAATCTGCACGTGATTGGGCGATTGAAAATAGCTGGCCGGAGCAATGCCTTTCTGCAGATGCTCGCCCACCGGGGACGGTACGCTCAGCAGGTACAGCGCGCCGGGGCGGCCCATGCGCACCAGTTCGGCCATGAAGGGTTCTGGCTGATCGATGTGTTCCAGCACTTCCATGCACACGACTTTGCTGGCGCAGCCGTCGGCCAATGGCAGCGGCAAACTGTTGCTGACCAGACCCAGGTTCGGTTTGTCCGATTGTGCCGCCACTTGCCAGGCAAGCTCGCGGACCTTGTCGTGTTCACTGTCGGTGAAGATCACCGAAGCGCCCTGGCGGACCGCGAACAAAGTCGCCACCCCTTCACCGCAACCGACATCCAGCAAGGTGTCGTCGGCGGTGATGGCAAACCCCTTGAGCAATTCACCGCTGTCGCCGAGAAACCAGCCGTCGAGCAGGGCATCGTACAAACCGATGTCCCTGGGCGAGACCCGCGTTTCTGGCTGGGCGACCGCTACCGGTGCGGGCCGCAACTTCGCAAGCAGGCGCCGAATCATGTGCCCGACGCTTGTGCGCAGTTTGCTTCACGCCGTTGCAGCAATTGCTCGAACACCGCCTTCAGGCGCTGCTCGGCAACGGCCTGGCTGCAGAATCCCTGCAGGCGGCGCACGGCATGGGCCGACATCCGTTGATAGCGCTCGACGTCTTGCCTGGCGACGTCATGGCTGGTGGAAAATGCCGTGCACAGCGAGTCCCAATCCGTGACGTAACGCAGAGTGCGATACGCTGCCCGAGGATCGTGGGGCCAGGATGTCAGTTCGTCGGTGCCTTCGACGATAAACGCGTCGTCACGGTCGATGTAGTCGGCCATGGCGGTGTTCAGCGGCGCAATCGCCGGCTTGCCGCAGGACATGAACTCCATCAACGGCAGGCACTGCCCTTCACCGTAGGAGCAGTTGACGACGTAACTGGTGGCCTCGACCAGGCGCTCGTAGTCGATGTCGGACAGATAGCCGTGGATCAGCACGATGCGGCACTGATAGGACTGATTCTTGTAGACGTGGTGCAGCATGTCGTTCAGCGCGTTGGCGATGTCATGGTGCGTGAGCTTGAGCACCAGGGTCGCGTCGGGCGTGTCGCGGAAGGCGGTGCAGAACGCACTGATCATGTCCTTCCAGTTCTTGCGTCCGTCGTAGGGATTGAACACCGAGGTGTAGACCACGCCCTCGAGCAGCAGCTCACAGTCGCGCGGCGGCTGGTCAAAGGCGATCGGCGTGCCCTCGCGCAAGCGTTCGGGGCCGTAGGGGCGCAAGTCCGTGGTGCGACTGTCGATCAACAGCCCGCGCAGGTTCAGGCGCGTGGGGCCCACGACCGGACGCTTGTCCAGTAGCTCGCCACGGGCGGCAAAACGGTCCCAGACAGGCGCCGCGATAGCGCTGATCGGATAATCGGGGCCCATCACATCGCGCACGGCATTCACGGTAAAACTGGAGTGGGTAATCGCCGTCCCGCTGGCGCCCAGCACCATCCGCCAGTCATGCCGTGGTTCGCCCTGCCAGCTCTCGGTGGGAATGGTGCTGAACTCCCAGGCGAACACCGGGATCGTCGGGCACGCGTAGTGGACCGGCGTGCGATGCGGCGGGGAGAAGGACAGGAACACACAGTCTTCGCCCCGGCTCAGGCAATCAAAATACAGCCGGTCGACCAGCTCGTCCGGGTTGCTGACCTCGATCACCTGCCCCAGCCGTTCGAGCACCGGGCGGAATTCCTTGAGGACAAAGTAATAGCTGTACTCGGGCCGCCCCAGGTTCTGCTGGATGTTGCTCTTGTTGGTTTCCGAATGAATGATGATCAGCACGATGCAGCCCCCGTTTCGGCAACCAGCGGCACGACGTCACGGGCAGGTTCCTGTTTGAAGAACAGCGCCAGACGCTGCTGCACCGGGGCGAAGCTGCAGTACGCGTGCATGCGTTCGCTGGCCGCATCCGCCATGGCCTGCCAGGCATCCGGCTGGTTCTTTGCCATCGAGTAGCTGTTCTCATAAGCCATTTTCAACGAGCCCCAGTCCGGACGGTGGCGCAAGGTGCGGTACAGGATGCGCGCGTCTTCCGGCCAGATCGTCGGCTCCTGGCTGGACTTGACGACGAAGGCCACACGCTCGTCGATGTAGTCGCGCATCGCCGTGTGGTTCGGGGCGATGACAGGCCTGGCGCAGGACATGAACTCCATCAGCGGCAGGCACAGGCCTTCGCAGCGTGAAGCGTTGACGTAGTAACTCGCCGCGCCATAGAGCCGGGCGAACTGCTCGTCCTGCAGATAACCGTGCATGACCACCACGCGACAGGCGAAGGGCGAGAGCTGGGACAGCAAGGTGATGAGCTCGACGTAATAGGTCGAAAGGTCGTTCTGGGTCATCTTCAACACGAGCGTGGCGTCTTGCACATCACGCAGCGCCCAGCAGAACGCCGTGATCAGGTGGTGCCAGTTCTTGCGCCCGTCATCGGGGTTGAACACGCTCACGTAGATGACGCCATCGACCTCGATTTCCACCGTTTGGCTGGTGTCGGGGAAAGCCGCTTGTGGATGCTCGTCCTGCAAAGGGGCTTGGCTGATTGCAGGCGCATCCGGCGCGGGCGCTTCGCTGACGGCAGGTTCAACCGGCAACGGTTGAGGCGTGCGAAACCTGGCCAGCCATGGACGAACGACATCCGGTACCAGATCGCGAACGGCTTCGCGGTACCACAACAGCAGGTTGTGTTTAAGCAGGAACAGCGTCGAGTGCTCGCTCTCATTCGAAAACGCTCGACAGGCTTCGCGCAGGTAATGCTTGGTGATGAAGAGGCGTCGCCGCGGGGTCAACGGTGGCGCTGGTTCCGGTACCGGGTCGGATTCTTGTTCTGACTCGGGTTCGACGATTTCCTGCGGCGGTTGCTCGATCAGAGGCGCGATCAAACCATCGGCGGACAACCCCATCGAGCGACTGTCCAGGATGCAACCCTTGATCTGCAACGTGGTGCCCGCGTTCACCGGCGTACCGGGATATTGCTGGCGGATGTCGGCGAAGCGTTCCCACAAAGGCGTCGGCAGCACCAGCACCGGGAAGTCGTCGCCCAGGGTCCGGCGGATGGCTTCGGCGGTGTGGGTGGACAAGGTGATCACCCGCCCCAGGCGCGCCAGTGTCTGGCTCCAGTCTTGACGCGGATCGTTGTCCCAGTGCTCGGCGGGAATGGTGTCGAACTCCCAGGCGACCACGCACACCATCGGGCATTGCAAGTCGGTGGGGGTCTTGTGCGGTGGTGCGAACGAAATGAACAGGCAGTCCTGACCGGCCTGCTGCAACTGCCGATACAGTGGGTCGACCTCGGCGGCCGATGACACCACATGCACCGGTCCGAGGCTTTCGAACCGCGGTCGATACGCCTTGAGCACGAAGTAGTAACTGTACTCGGGACGGCCGAGACTCTGGCTGATGGAGCTGTCGTTGACGTCGGAGTAAAGAATGAAATTCATGGCATCCCACGGTGACGCCGCCATCCCGGCAGCCTCACGCTATGACGGGGAGGATACGGTTCGAGTCAGTGTTTACTGGCGCTCGTCCATCGTCTTCCCGCCCGTCTTCGTTCTTGTTTTAGTGGTCAGTTTCTCGCAGTTTCGAAGCGACGCTGGAGAACCCCGGGTAATCGTGACGAGGGGCATTCTAACCACATCCGTTGAGGATCCGTGAACCGCCCGACGAGAATAAATCAGGCTACGCTGACGAGAACTGATCAGTCACGGTTGGACCTGTTGAAATTGCCGAGCAAATGGCACAGATTGACCACCAAACAACTACAACAAACATTTCATCTGTCTTTGCGAGCGATCCTGTTGATTCGTGAGACCCTTCCATCAGGTCTGTAGGACTGGATGAAATGTATGACCGGGGGGTCGCTGTTGAAAAAACGTCTGTTTGTCACGGGCCTGACTGGATTCACAGGGCAACACATCCAATCGCGTTTGCAGGCCGATGCCTCGGAATGGGAGCTTCTGCCTGTTCCTTGCCGCTACGATCTCGGCGTACCGGAAAGCCTCGAAGGCTTGTGGCCGCAAATGCCCGATGCGGTGATTCACTTGGCGGGCCAGACTTTCGTCCCGGAGGCCTTTCGTGATCCGGCGCGCACCCTGAACATCAATCTGCTGGGCACCCTGAACCTGCTGCAAGCCCTCAAGGCGCGCGGATTCACCGGCACGTTCCTGTACGTCAGCTCCGGTGATGTCTATGGCCAGGTCACTGAAGCCGATTTGCCCATCACTGAATTGCAACCACCCTGCCCGCGCAACCCATATGCCGTGAGCAAACTGTCGGCAGAGTTCCTGAGCCTGCAATGGGGCCTGAGCGAAGACTGGCCCGTACTGGTTGCCCGCCCGTTCAACCACATCGGAACCGGGCAGAAAGACAGCTTCGTCATCGCCAGCGCCGCACGTCAGATCTGCCGGATCAAGCAAGGCCTGCAAGGGCCACAACTGGAGGTCGGGGACATCGACGTCACGCGCGATTTCCTCGATGTCGGGGACGTGGTCTCGGCCTACCTGGCCTTGCTGGAAAAAGGTACGCCGGGGCAGGTCTACAACATTTGCTCGGGGCGCGAGCAGAGCATTCGCAGTTTGATCGAACAGCTGGCAGATCTTGCCCAGGTCGACCTGCAACTGGTCCAGGACCCTGCGCGACTTCGCCGCGCGGATCAGCGTCGGGTGTGTGGCAGCCCTGCCAGGCTGGCCCAAACCACCGAATGGAAGCCTGAAATCACAACACAACAATCCCTGCGGGCGATCCTGTCCGACTGGGAGAAGCGAGTACGACAAGAATGACTAAAAGTGCATTGATCACAGGTATCACCGGCCAGGATGGCGCTTATCTGGCGAAACTGTTGCTCGACAAGGGCTACAAAGTCCACGGCCTGGTGGCGCGTCGCAGCAGCGACTCGCGCTGGCGCCTGCGCGAGATGGGAATCGAGGCGGACATCGTCTACCTGGACGGCGACATGGCCGATGCCTGTTCAGTGCAGCGCGCGGTGATCAAGTCGGCGCCGGACGAGGTCTACAACCTCGCCGCGCAAAGCTTTGTCGCGGCCTCCTGGGATCAACCGGTGACCACTGGCATCGTCGACGGCCTGGGCGTTACCCACCTGCTCGAAGCGATTCGTCAGTTCAGCCCGCATACACGTTTCTACCAGGCGTCCACCAGCGAAATGTTCGGCCTGATCCAGGCCGAGCAGCAGGACGAGAACACGCCGTTCTATCCGCGCAGCCCTTATGGCGTGGCCAAGCTGTACGGCCACTGGATCACCGTGAACTACCGCGAAAGCTTCAACCTGCACGCCAGCAGCGGCATTCTGTTCAACCATGAATCTCCGCTGCGCGGCATCGAGTTCGTGACGCGCAAAGTCACCGACGCCGCCGCCCGAATCAAGCAGGGCAAGCAGCAGGAACTGCGCCTGGGCAACATCGACGCCAAGCGCGACTGGGGCTTTGCCGGGGACTACGTCGAAGCCATGTGGCTGATGCTGCAACAGGACAAGCCCGACGACTTCGTGGTGGCCACCGGCGTCACCACCACCGTGCGCGAGATGTGCCGGATCGCCTTCGATCATGTGGGACTGAACTACCGCGATTACGTGAAGATCGACCCGGCGTTCTTCCGCCCGGCCGAAGTCGAAGTGCTGCTCGGCAACCCGGCCAAGGCCCAGCGTGTGCTGGGCTGGAAACCAAAAACCGATCTGGATACCTTGATCCGCATGATGATGGATGCGGACATGAAACGCGTCGCCAAGGAGTAGGCCATGCTGATTCCCGTGATTCTCTCCGGCGGTGCCGGGACCAGGTTGTGGCCGGTGTCGCGTGAAGGCCATCCCAAACCGTTCATGGCCTTGCCCGACGGCCAGTCGCTGCTGGGCAAGACCTATCGGCGTGCCGCGGAGCTGCTCGATGGCTGGGGCGATATCGTCACGGTGACCAACCGTGAGCACTACTTCCAGAGCAAGGATCACTTTCGGGACGCGCACCTGGGCCGGCATCGCGGGCACTTCCTGCTGGAGCCGACGGGGCGCAATACGGCGCCGGCCATTGCCGCCGCCGCCCTCTCCCTGCAGGCCCTGCATGGTGACGACGCGATCATGCTGGTCATGCCCGCCGACCACCTGATCGTCAATGTCGACGCGCTGAAGGACGCGGTCGAGCATGCCGTGACATTGGCCAGGCGCGGTCACCTGGTGACCTTCGGTGTCGTGCCGAGCGCTGCGGAAACCGGTTTTGGCTACATTGAAGCCGGCACATCGCTGGACGATAAAGGCGCTGCACGCGTGCGGCGCTTCGTCGAAAAACCCGACCTGCAAACCGCGACGCATTACGTGGAAAGCGGCAACTTCCTATGGAACTCCGGGATGTTCTGCTTCTCGGTCGCCAGCCTGCTGGCCGAACTGCAAACCCATGCGCCCGCCTTGCTGGAGCAGACGCAGACCTGCATGGCCGCCAGCGCTGCGGTGGAAAACGCCGGGAGCCTGCAACAGGAACTGTCGCCGGCCCTGTTTGGCGAAATCATGGACATTTCCATCGACTACGCGTTGATGGAGCGCTCCGACAAGGTGGTCGTCGTGCCGGCCCGTTTCGACTGGAGTGACATCGGCTCCTGGGGTGCGGTGGCTGCGCTGGTACCGGCGGACGCACAAAACAACCGCACCGTTGGCGAGTCGATTTTCATCGACAGCCACAACAACTTCGTCCAGAGCGATAACCGTCTGGTCGCGACCGTGGGTGTGGATAACCTGATCATCGTCGACACCGCCGACGCGGTGCTGGTGGCCCACGCCGACCGCGCCCAGGATGTGCGCCGGGTGGCCAGGCAACTCAAGGACAAAGAGCACGAAGCCTATCGCCTGCACCGTACGGTCAGCCGGCCATGGGGCACCTACACCGTGCTCGAGGAAGGCCTGCGCTTCAAGATCAAACGCATCGTGGTCAAGCCCGGCGCCAAGTTGTCGCTGCAGATGCACCACCATCGCAATGAACACTGGGTGGTGGTCGAAGGCATGGCCAAGGTCACCAACAATGGCACCGGCACGCACCTGGTGGCCAAGAACGAATCGACCTTCATTGCTGCCGGCCACAAGCATCGCCTGGAGAATCCCGGCGTGATTGACCTGGTGATCATCGAAGTGCAAAGCGGCGAATACCTGGGGGAGGACGACATCGTCCGCTTCGAAGATCAATACGGCAGGACGGATTGAATGCTGCGTAATCTTTACCAATCGCTGTGGAGTTACCGGGGTTTCATCCTCGGCAGCGTCAAACGGGAGTTTCAGGCGCGTTATCGCAACTCGCTGTTCGGTGCCTTGTGGACCGTGCTCAATCCGCTGTCGATGATCCTGGTCTACACGGTGATCTTCTCCACCATCATGCGCGCCCGCTTGCCGGGCGTGGATGACGGGTTGGCCTACAGCGTCTACCTGTGCGCCGGCCTGCTGACCTGGGGCCTGTTCGCCGAGATCACGACGCGCAGCCAGAGCATGTTCCTGGAAAACGCCAACCTGCTGAAGAAAATCAGCTTCCCGCGCATCTGCCTGCCGGTCATCGTGCTGCTCAATGCCGGGATCAATTTCGCGATCATCCTGGGGTTGTTCCTCGGCTTCCTGCTGATCAGCGGGCGGCTGCCCGGCATGGCGTTGCTGGCGCTGGTGCCGCTGCTGGTGCTGCAAGTGATCTTCGCCGCGGGGCTGGGGATGATCCTGGGCGTGCTCAACGTGTTCTTTCGCGACGTCGGGCAGTTTTTCGGCATCTGCCTGCAATTCTGGTTCTGGCTGACGCCGATCGTTTATCCGCTGTCGATCCTGCCGCCGGGCATCCAGCGCTTTATCGAGCTGAACCCGATGACGGCACTGATGAACAGCTACCAGAACCTGTTTCTCTACAACCAATGGCCAGACTGGAGCTCGCTGGTCCCGTTGCTGGTGATCGGCCTGTTGTTCTGTGGGATGGCGCTGCGGCTGTTCCGCCAGCGTGTCGGTGAAATGGTGGACGAGCTCTGATGGGACATATACGTGTCAGTGGCCTGGGCAAGGCCTACAAGCAATATCCGAATCGCTGGAGCCGGCTGTTCGAATGGCTGGTACCGTTTTCCCCCTCCCGGCATCACCTGCACTGGGTGCTGCAAGGGGTCGATTTCGAGATTCAGCCGGGCGAAGCCGTGGGCATCGTCGGGGTCAACGGAGCCGGCAAAAGCACGCTGTTGAAGATGATCACCGGCACCACCCAGCCCACCTGCGGCGAGATCCAGCTGCAAGGTCGCGTGGCGGCGCTGCTGGAACTGGGGATGGGCTTCCACCCGGACTTCACCGGTCGGCAGAACACCTTCATGGCCGGGCAATTGCTTGGCATGCAGGTAGAAGAAATCGAAGCGCTGATGCCGGAGATCGAGAATTTCGCTGAAATCGGCGAGGCCATCGACCATCCGGTTCGCACCTATTCCAGCGGCATGCAGATGCGCCTGGCCTTCAGCGTGGCCACCGCGCGGCGGCCCGACATTCTGATCGTCGATGAAGCGCTGTCCGTGGGTGATGCCTACTTCCAGCACAAAAGCTTCGATCGCATCCGCAACTTCCGCAAGGCCGGCACCACGTTGCTGATCGTGTCCCATGACCGCTCGGCGATCCAGTCGATCTGCGACACCGCCATCCTCCTGGAAAACGGGCGCATGGCCATGCGCGGCAAGCCCGAAGAAGTGATGGACTACTACAACGCCATGCTCGCCCAGCGCGAGGGCCAGACGGTGCGCCAGGAAATGCTCGCCAACGGGCAGGTGCAAACCATTTCCGGGACAGGCGAAGCGGGCATTCTCAGCGTCCGCCTGCTTGACCCCAAGGGCCGTTCGGTGGAGGTGGCTGAAGTCGGCCAGGCGATGGTTCTGGAAGTGCAGGTCGAGGTGCGCCAGGACATCGAGCGGCTGATTCTCGGTTTCATGATCAAGGATCGCCTCGGTCAGCCCATGTACGGCATCAATACCCACCGGGTCGACAAAGCCCTCACCGACCTGAGTGCCGGCGAACGCGTCACCTACCGTTTTGCCTTCGACATGCGCCTGGGCAAGGGCAATTATTCGGTGGCCCTGAGCCTGTCGCGGCTGGATTCGCACCTGGATCGCAATTTCGAATGGCGTGACTACGGGCTGGTCTTCCACGTGATCAACAATCGCCAGGAAGACTTCGTGGGTTGCTCCTGGCTCGAAGCGCAGACCAGCGTGACCCGTTCCAGCGAAACACGGGTGGAATCCGTTGGAGTGACGCGATGACCAGACTGTTGGTGGAATGTACCTACGTCTTCGAACACCCGGATGCCAACTCGGGCATCCAGCGGGTCGTGCGCAATGTGATTCAGCAATTGCCGGCCGCAGACGCCCGGCGTGAATGCGTTCCGGTGGTGATGATCAATGGCGCGTTGTTCGAGGTGAAAAGCCTGGCGCCCTTGCCGACCGTCAAAGTGGACCTGATGAGCCTGCGGGTGAAGCTCGAACAGTTCGCCAATCAGTTCTGGCTGCGCCACCGCGCGCTGGAACGACGCCGCCCTTTCAGCCAATCGAAGTTCGCCCGCCGGGTGCTTTACGTCGGTTGCCGCCTCACCGCGTTCGCCTGTCTGAGCCTGCCGATGCGCCTGCTCGATCGGGCACTCAAGGGCCAGAAGGTTCCCGAGCGCTGCGTGCCGTTGCAGCATCGCGCCGGCGATCAATTGGTACTGCTGGATTCGTCCTGGCACGCCAACTTCTTCCCCCTGGCCGAACAACTCAAGCGTGACGGGGTGGGCATCGTTTCGGTGATCTACGACCTGATTCCCCTGACCCACCCGCAGTTCTGCGACGCCGGACTGGTGAAGGTCTTCAACGAATGGTTCGACTGGATCGCCCGCACCGCCGATGGCTACGTGGCGATCTCGACCACCATCCGCGACCAGGTTCACCAGGAGATGACCCGCAGGATCGGCACCGCGCAGGTTCAGCAACGCTGGTTCGACTACTTTCACCTCGGTTCCGAACTCGACCTGACCGATGCCCGGTCCACCGTCGACCCGGGGCTGCTGCAAATGTTCAAGACGCCGGACCCTGTGTTCCTGATGGTCAGCACCATCGAGCCGCGCAAGAACCATGCGTATCTGCTGGACGCGTTCGAGCGCGCCTGGGCGGCCGGGTCCAAGGCCCGGTTGTGCATCGTCGGCAAGATTGGCTGGAAGTGCGAGGCGCTGATCGAGCGTATTCGCCAGCATCCGCAATTGAACCAGCGCCTGTTCATGTTCAACACGCTTTCGGACAAGAGCCTGGAACACGCCTACTCCCACGCAACATCGCTGGTGTTCCCCTCCTACGTCGAAGGGTTCGGTTTGCCGCTGGTCGAAGCCATGCAGCGAGGCCTGCCGGCCATGGCCAGCGACATCCCGGTGTTCCGCGAAATCGGCGGTGAGTACATGGCGTATTTCGACCTCGCCGACCCGCAGAACCTGGCCGACCTGGTCATCGACATGGAAAGTGGCGGTGCGTTTCCAGCGCCCCTCAACCTGGATAACTGGCGCTGGCTGAGCTGGCGCGAGGCAAGTGCGCAACTGGTCGAACGCATCCAGAGCAACCTGCACAGCGATGCGAAGGTACCTGAGAGTCAGCATGCGCATTGCCCTTAACGCCCGCATCCTCCAGGCGCCGCGCACCGGCATCGGCCACTACGTCGCCGAACTGGCGAACGCCCTGGCGGGTGAACCGGATATTGAACTGGCGCTGTTTCATGGCTGGGGCTGGAGTGCTGTGCTGCCTGAAGCGGCCATGCCCGGTTATTCCCGACTGACGCCATTGCTGCGGCAGATTCCGGGGGCCTATCAGGCCCGACGGTGGCTGGAGCAGAAACGCTTCGATCAAGGCCGCGCGCAAGCCATCGACCTCTACCACGAACCAAGTTTGTGGCCGCTGTCGTTCGAAGGCCCGACCGTCATCACCCTGCATGACCTGACTCACCTGCACTATCCGCAAACGCAGCCACCGGCGCGCTTGCGAGAAATCGAACGGCGCGTGGCCGACGGCGTGCGACAGGCAAGCCTGATTCTTACCGACTCGCAGTTCATTGCTGACGAAGCCCAGGCGCATTTCGGGTTACCGGCCGAGCGATTTGTCGTCGCACCGCTGGGTGTAGCCGCGCGTTTTCACCCGCGGTCCCCCGAGGCTATCGACGCCGTACTCAAGACCCATGGCGTCGAAGCGCGGGAATACTTCCTCTGTGTCGGTACCCTGGAACCGCGCAAGAATCTGTCCCTGGCCCTGCGCGCCCACGCCCGATTGCCGGAATCAGTCCGTCAGCGTTTTCCATTGCTGATCGTCGGCATGGCTGGCTGGCAGCGCGAGCAGTTCAGCGAAGAATTGCACCAGGCCCTGGCCAGCGGTCATGTCTGTTTGCTCGGCTATCTGCCAGACGAACACGTTGCGCAGCTGTTGGCCGGCGCCCGGGCCTTGATTTTTCCGTCGCTTTACGAAGGTTTTGGCCTGCCGGTGCTGGAGGCCATGGCTTGCGGCACACCGGTCATTCTGACCAGACGTTCGGCCATGCCAGAAGTGGCAGGCTCTGCAGGTAACTATGTTGAACCGGATGAAACCGACGGCTTGCGAGATGCAATGAGTCGTCTGATCGAGGATCTAGCGCATTGGCAGGCATGCCGAGAAGCCGGATTGCTACAGGCAAGGCTTTTTACCTGGCAACGCTGCGCGCAAGTCACGGCCAGCGCTTACCGCCAGGCAATGGGAGGTTGAATGCGAGTTCTTCATTTTTTCAAGACGTACCTGCCTGACTCGGTCGGCGGGATCGAACAAGTGATTTTCCAGTTGTGCGAAAGCGGTGCCTTGCACGGCGTTGAAGGCAAGGTGCTGACACTCAGTGCCGATCCGACACCGCCGGTGATGCAGATCGCTCAACATGAAGTCCATCGAGCCAGGCTCGACATTCAGTTCGCCTCTACAGGGTTTTCCTGGAGCGTCTTCAAACAGTTTCGCGAGCTGGCAGCCGAGGCCGACGTGGTCAATTACCACTTTCCATGGCCGTTCATGGACCTGGTGCATTTCACCAGCGGCCTGAACAAACCCAGCGTGGTGACGTACCACTCGGACATCATTCGCCAGAAACAGCTGCTCAAACTTTACCGGCCGCTGATGAATCGCTTTCTGCACAGCGCCGACCGGATCGTCGCTGCATCGCCCAATTACCTGCACACCAGTGATGTGCTGCAACAGTTTCAGGACAAGACCCGAGTGATTCCCTATGGACTGAACAAGGCAGGTTATCCACAGCCTGACAGTGATCGAACGGCCCACTGGCGGCAAAAACTCGGCGACAAGTTTTTTCTGTTTGTCGGTGTGATGCGCTACTACAAGGGTTTGCACATCCTGCTCGATGCCCTGAAGGACCTGGATTACCCGACAGTGATTGTCGGTGCCGGCCCACTGGAAGTAGAGCTGCATGCCCAGGCCGCCGCCTTGGGTTTACGCAATGTTCACTTCCTCGGGCGTCTGGGGGACGAGGACAAAGTGGCGCTGCTGCAACTGAGCTACGCCATCGTGTTCCCATCGCACCTGCGCTCCGAAGCATTCGGCATTTCGCTGCTGGAAGGCGCGATGTATGGCAAACCGATGATCTCCAGTGAAATTGGCACCGGCACCAGTTACATCAACATCCATAACGAGACCGGGCTGGTGGTGCCGCCGAGCAATCCATCGGCATTTCGTGAGGCAATGCGTACGCTTTGGGAAAACCCGGTGCTGGCGGCGCAAATGGGCGAGAAGGCGCAGGCCCGTTATCAAAATCTGTTTACGGCGGACGAAATGGGCCGCAAATGGGCGGAGTTGTATGAGGAACTGCTGGAAGAAAAAGCCCTCGCCTACGCGTGAGGCTTTACAGAAGATGAGCCAAGCCGAAAGGGAGTTCCTCGAGAGCTTCCAGCACATGCTCAACATCCGTGAGCCTGCGCTGTGAAGCCGTGAGGGTTCAGACGTGAGGATCGCCCGGCGCCTTGTTCGGCGCGGCGTACTGCGGCTTGAGGTGCCCGTCCTGATCGAGTAGCCAGGCGTCCATGATCTCCCGCACCACGGGACCTGCGACGCGACCGCCGGCCTCGCCGTTTTCGATCATCACCGAAATCACGATCTTCGGATGCTCGGCCGGGGCAAAACCGACGAACAGGGCATTGTCGCGGTTACGCTCGCGGGTTTTCTCCCGGTTGTAACGTTCGCCCTGCTTGATCGCCACCACCTGCGCGGTACCACTCTTGCCGGCGATACGGTACTGCGCGCCCGCCGCTGCCGCCCGGGCGATCCCGCGGGCATCGTGCATCACCATCTGCATCCCGTGGTTGACCTGCTCCCAGTCGCGAGGATCCTTGAGCAGAATGTTCGGCATCGGATGCTCATCCACCGGCGCGACACCGTCCACGGTTTTGGCCAGGTGCGGGCGATTCCACACGCCTTTGTTGGCAATCAGTGCCGTCGCCTGGGCCAACTGCAGCGGCGTGACCTGCATGTAGCCTTGGCCAATGCCGAGAATCACCGTCTCGCCCGGAAACCAGGCTTGACGGCGGGTGGCACGCTTCCAGGCCTGGGATGGCATCAGGCCGGGGGATTCTTCATTCATGTCCAGGGAGACTTTCTCACCCAGTCCGAACATGGCCATGTAGTCGTGCAGGCGATCGATACCGAGCTTGTGTGCCAGGTCATAGAAGTAGGTATCGTTGGAACGCATGATCGCCGCATCCATATCTACCCAGCCGTCACCGCTGTGGTTCCAGTTGCGGTACTTGTGATCGAAATCCGGCAGTTGGTAATAGCCCGGGTCGAACACACGGGTCTGTGCCGTGACGACACCCGCATCGAGGCCGGCGATTGCCACTTCCGGCTTGATGGTCGAACCCGGCGCATAGAGACCACGCAGCACACGGTTGAACAGCGGTCGGTCGATTGAGTCCCGTAGCGTCGAGTACTCCTTGGAGCTGATACCGGTGACGAACAGGTTTGGATCGAAACTCGGGTTGCTGACCATGGCCAGTACTTCACCGGTCGACGGATCCAGCGCGACCACCGAACCACGGCGATCGCCCAGGGCGTGCTCGGCGGCTTCCTGAAGCTTGACGTCGAGGCTCAGGACAATGTTTTCGCCGGGCACCGGGTCGGTGTGCTTGAGCACTCGCAGCACGCGGCCCTGGGCATTGGTTTCGACTTCCTCATAACCGACATGGCCGTGCAGCTGCGACTCGTAGAATTTTTCGATCCCGGTCTTGCCGATGGATTGGGTGCCTCGGTACTCAACGGTATCCAGAGCCTTTGACTCCTTCTCGTTGATACGTCCGACGTAGCCGACCGAATGAGCGAAGTGCTCGCCCAATGGATAGTGTCGAACGAATTGCGGCTCGACATCGAGGCCCGGCAGGCGGAACTCGTTGACGGCGAGTACGGCAATCTGTTCTTCGCTCAGCTCATAGAACAGCGTCACGGGTACGAACGGATGACGTGCCTGCTTCATTGCCTTGTCGAACAGCGTGCGATCTTCAGCGGGCAATTGCAGGAGATTGACTACCTCGTCCAGCTCTTCGTTTACATCGCAAGCACGTTCGCGGGTGATGGTCAGGTTGTAGCTGGGACGGTTGTCTGCGAGGAGTACGCCGTTGCGGTCATAGATCAACCCGCGGGTCGGCGTAATCGGCAGGACATGTACGCGATTGTTTTCGGAGATGGTCGAGTGATAATCGAACTCGACTACCTGCAGGACATACATGCGCACCACCAGTGCACAGGTGACAGCGGCAACGAACAAGCCGCAGGCCAGCAGCCTTTTATTGACCAGGCGTGTCTCTTTCTCGTGGTCCTTGATGGGTATCGGTCCGGGCATTTCTACAGCAGCTCTTTGAAAAGAATGCCGATCCGTGGGCGCAAACTCAGTCCATTAAAAATGAGCTGCACCTTACCAAAAGCGCGAAGTCAGGTTTATGTGATTTTTTTTACAATGACCATGTAGGAGCGAGCTCGCTCCTACATGGCGGACAAAAACAAAACCCCTACCTGCATACGCAAATAGGGGTTTCGGAATTTAATCTTGACGATGACCTACTCTCACATGGGGAAACCCCACACTACCATCGGCGATGCATCGTTTCACTGCTGAGTTCGGGATGGGATCAGGTGGTTCCAACGCTCTATGGTCGTCAAGAAATTCGGGTACTGAGTCGTGACCAGCTGGCCGCGCTTCAGCAAATTGGGTATGTAATAGATTTGTGTGTTGCTCTCGAACTTTCGGTTCTTTCGTCTTCACACACCGCAATCTGGTCTCTTTCGTTTCTTCAACTAGGAGCATCAAATTGCTTGGGTGTTATATGGTCAAGCCTCACGGGCAATTAGTATTGGTTAGCTCAACGCCTCACAGCGCTTACACACCCAACCTATCAACGTCGTAGTCTTCGACGGCCCTTCAGGGGACTCAAGGTCCCAGTGAGATCTCATCTTGAGGCAAGTTTCCCGCTTAGATGCTTTCAGCGGTTATCTTTTCCGAACATAGCTACCCGGCAATGCCACTGGCGTGACAACCGGAACACCAGAGGTTCGTCCACTCCGGTCCTCTCGTACTAGGAGCAGCCCCTCTCAAATCTCAAACGTCCACGGCAGATAGGGACCGAACTGTCTCACGACGTTCTAAACCCAGCTCGCGTACCACTTTAAATGGCGAACAGCCATACCCTTGGGACCGGCTTCAGCCCCAGGATGTGATGAGCCGACATCGAGGTGCCAAACACCGCCGTCGATATGAACTCTTGGGCGGTATCAGCCTGTTATCCCCGGAGTACCTTTTATCCGTTGAGCGATGGCCCTTCCATACAGAACCACCGGATCACTAAGACCTACTTTCGTACCTGCTCGACGTGTCTGTCTCGCAGTCAAGCGCGCTTTTGCCTTTATACTCTACGACCGATTTCCGACCGGTCTGAGCGCACCTTCGTACTCCTCCGTTACTCTTTAGGAGGAGACCGCCCCAGTCAAACTACCCACCATACACTGTCCTCGATCCGGATAACGGACCTGAGTTAGAACCTCAAAGTTGCCAGGGTGGTATTTCAAGGTTGGCTCCACGCGAACTGGCGTCCACGCTTCAAAGCCTCCCACCTATCCTACACAAGCAAATTCAAAGTCCAGTGCAAAGCTATAGTAAAGGTTCACGGGGTCTTTCCGTCTAGCCGCGGATACACTGCATCTTCACAGCGATTTCAATTTCACTGAGTCTCGGGTGGAGACAGCGCCGCCATCGTTACGCCATTCGTGCAGGTCGGAACTTACCCGACAAGGAATTTCGCTACCTTAGGACCGTTATAGTTACGGCCGCCGTTTACCGGGGCTTCGATCAAGAGCTTCGCGTTAGCTAACCCCATCAATTAACCTTCCGGCACCGGGCAGGCGTCACACCCTATACGTCCACTTTCGTGTTTGCAGAGTGCTGTGTTTTTAATAAACAGTCGCAGCGGCCTGGTATCTTCGACCGGCGTGGGCTTACGGAGCAAGTCCTTCACCCTCACCGGCGCACCTTCTCCCGAAGTTACGGTGCCATTTTGCCTAGTTCCTTCACCCGAGTTCTCTCAAGCGCCTTGGTATTCTCTACCCAACCACCTGTGTCGGTTTGGGGTACGGTTCCTGGTTACCTGAAGCTTAGAAGCTTTTCTTGGAAGCATGGCATCAACCACTTCGTGTTCTAAAAGAACACTCGTCATCAGCTCTCGGCCTTAGAATCCCGGATTTACCTAAGATTCCAGCCTACCACCTTAAACTTGGACAACCAACGCCAAGCTGGCCTAGCCTTCTCCGTCCCTCCATCGCAATAACCAGAAGTACAGGAATATTAACCTGTTTTCCATCGACTACGCTTTTCAGCCTCGCCTTAGGGACCGACTAACCCTGCGTCGATTAACGTTGCGCAGGAAACCTTGGTCTTTCGGCGTGGGTGTTTTTCACACCCATTGTCGTTACTCATGTCAGCATTCGCACTTCTGATACCTCCAGCAAGCCTCTCAACTCACCTTCACAGGCTTACAGAACGCTCCTCTACCGCATCACCCGAAGGTGATACCCGTAGCTTCGGTGTATGGTTTGAGCCCCGTTACATCTTCCGCGCAGGCCGACTCGACTAGTGAGCTATTACGCTTTCTTTAAAGGGTGGCTGCTTCTAAGCCAACCTCCTAGCTGTCTAAGCCTTCCCACATCGTTTCCCACTTAACCATAACTTTGGGACCTTAGCTGACGGTCTGGGTTGTTTCCCTTTTCACGACGGACGTTAGCACCCGCCGTGTGTCTCCCATGCTCGGCACTTGTAGGTATTCGGAGTTTGCATCGGTTTGGTAAGTCGGGATGACCCCCTAGCCGAAACAGTGCTCTACCCCCTACAGTGATACATGAGGCGCTACCTAAATAGCTTTCGAGGAGAACCAGCTATCTCCGAGCTTGATTAGCCTTTCACTCCGATCCACAGGTCATCCGCTAACTTTTCAACGGTAGTCGGTTCGGTCCTCCAGTTAGTGTTACCCAACCTTCAACCTGCCCATGGATAGATCGCCCGGTTTCGGGTCTATTCCCAGCGACTAGACGCCCTATTAAGACTCGCTTTCGCTACGCCTCCCCTATTCGGTTAAGCTCGCCACTGAAAATAAGTCGCTGACCCATTATACAAAAGGTACGCAGTCACCCAACAAAGTGGGCTCCCACTGCTTGTACGCATACGGTTTCAGGATCTATTTCACTCCCCTCTCCGGGGTTCTTTTCGCCTTTCCCTCACGGTACTAGTTCACTATCGGTCAGTCAGTAGTATTTAGCCTTGGAGGATGGTCCCCCCATATTCAGACAAAGTTTCTCGTGCTCCGTCCTACTCGATTTCATGACCAAGAGATTTTCGCGTACAGGGCTATCACCCACTATGGCCGCACTTTCCAGAGCGTTCCGCTAATCTCAAAGCCACTTAAGGGCTAGTCCCCGTTCGCTCGCCACTACTAAGGGAATCTCGGTTGATTTCTTTTCCTCAGGGTACTTAGATGTTTCAGTTCCCCTGGTTCGCCTCTTGCACCTATGTATTCAGTACAAGATAACCATCTTATGATGGCTGGGTTCCCCCATTCAGACATCTCCGGATCAAAGTCTGTTTGCCGACTCCCCGAAGCTTTTCGCAGGCTACCACGTCTTTCATCGCCTCTGACTGCCAAGGCATCCACCGTATGCGCTTCTTCACTTGACCATATAACCCCAAGCAATCTGGTTATACTGTGAAGACGACATTCGCCGAAAATTCGCGATTAAACTCACAAATTTTACCTTAGCCTGATCCGTTACCAGTGAAAGTAACGTTCAGTCTATCTTTCTATCACATACCCAAATTTTTAAAGAACGAACTAGTCAAAGACTAGAAATCAACATTCACCATCGATTCGATGGAATGCTCATTTCTAAGCTTTATACAATCAGAAGCAGTAGTGGTGGAGCCAAACGGGATCGAACCGTTGACCTCCTGCGTGCAAGGCAGGCGCTCTCCCAGCTGAGCTATGGCCCCGTATTTCTACAGGCGTTTCCCACACAAAATTGGTGGGTCTGGGCAGATTCGAACTGCCGACCTCACCCTTATCAGGGGTGCGCTCTAACCAACTGAGCTACAGACCCAATTTCGAGCTGCTAAGGCCGACCTCACCCTGCTCTTAACCACAGAGCATGGGGTACGCTCTAACCAACTAAGCTACAACCCCAAGGCTGCTTCTTATCGTCTTCTTCAATGAATCAAGCAATTCGTGTGGGAACTTATGGAGCAGCTGAGTCGTCGATTAAGGAGGTGATCCAGCCGCAGGTTCCCCTACGGCTACCTTGTTACGACTTCACCCCAGTCATGAATCACACCGTGGTAACCGTCCTCCCGAAGGTTAGACTAGCTACTTCTGGTGCAACCCACTCCCATGGTGTGACGGGCGGTGTGTACAAGGCCCGGGAACGTATTCACCGCGACATTCTGATTCGCGATTACTAGCGATTCCGACTTCACGCAGTCGAGTTGCAGACTGCGATCCGGACTACGATCGGTTTTGTGGGATTAGCTCCACCTCGCGGCTTGGCAACCCTCTGTACCGACCATTGTAGCACGTGTGTAGCCCAGGCCGTAAGGGCCATGATGACTTGACGTCATCCCCACCTTCCTCCGGTTTGTCACCGGCAGTCTCCTTAGAGTGCCCACCATTACGTGCTGGTAACTAAGGACAAGGGTTGCGCTCGTTACGGGACTTAACCCAACATCTCACGACACGAGCTGACGACAGCCATGCAGCACCTGTCTCAATGTTCCCGAAGGCACCAATCCATCTCTGGAAAGTTCATTGGATGTCAAGGCCTGGTAAGGTTCTTCGCGTTGCTTCGAATTAAACCACATGCTCCACCGCTTGTGCGGGCCCCCGTCAATTCATTTGAGTTTTAACCTTGCGGCCGTACTCCCCAGGCGGTCAACTTAATGCGTTAGCTGCGCCACTAAGAGCTCAAGGCTCCCAACGGCTAGTTGACATCGTTTACGGCGTGGACTACCAGGGTATCTAATCCTGTTTGCTCCCCACGCTTTCGCACCTCAGTGTCAGTATCAGTCCAGGTGGTCGCCTTCGCCACTGGTGTTCCTTCCTATATCTACGCATTTCACCGCTACACAGGAAATTCCACCACCCTCTACCATACTCTAGCTCGTCAGTTTTGAATGCAGTTCCCAGGTTGAGCCCGGGGCTTTCACATCCAACTTAACGAACCACCTACGCGCGCTTTACGCCCAGTAATTCCGATTAACGCTTGCACCCTCTGTATTACCGCGGCTGCTGGCACAGAGTTAGCCGGTGCTTATTCTGTCGGTAACGTCAAAACACTAACGTATTAGGTTAATGCCCTTCCTCCCAACTTAAAGTGCTTTACAATCCGAAGACCTTCTTCACACACGCGGCATGGCTGGATCAGGCTTTCGCCCATTGTCCAATATTCCCCACTGCTGCCTCCCGTAGGAGTCTGGACCGTGTCTCAGTTCCAGTGTGACTGATCATCCTCTCAGACCAGTTACGGATCGTCGCCTTGGTGAGCCATTACCTCACCAACTAGCTAATCCGACCTAGGCTCATCTGATAGCGCAAGGCCCGAAGGTCCCCTGCTTTCTCCCGTAGGACGTATGCGGTATTAGCGTTCCTTTCGAAACGTTGTCCCCCACTACCAGGCAGATTCCTAGGCATTACTCACCCGTCCGCCGCTGAATTCAGGAGCAAGCTCCTGTCATCCGCTCGACTTGCATGTGTTAGGCCTGCCGCCAGCGTTCAATCTGAGCCATGATCAAACTCTTCAGTTCAAACATCTTTGGGTTTTGAGAAAACCCTAAACTTGGCTCAGCAATCGTTGGTTACATCTTTGATTTCTCGCGGAGTAACTTGTGATGCTGATAATCTGTTGACTAGCAGTCTGACTCCACAAGCACCCACACGAATTGCTTGATTCAGTTGTTAAAGAGCGGTTGGTTAAGATCTTTCGTCTCAACCGAGGCGCGCATTCTACAGCAGCCTCATTTGCTGTCAAGTGATTATTTTCAGAAGTTTTCAAAGTTTCCCTTGTAACTTCAACCACTTGCGCTTCAGATCTCTCATCAGCGGGAGGCGAATTCTACAGCGTTACACGCTGCTGTCAACACCTCTTTTTCAACTCCCTTTCGGCTTCGATGAACTGAAGCAACTTGCTGTCGAAAACTGCATAACTCTTTGTTTACCAAGGAGTTTTCCGTTTCGACTGCGCCGGAAGTGGGGCGAATTATAGGCTCCCAGAATCTGCCGTCAAGCACTGATTTGGGTTTCTACCGAAATGTGCAAAAACGCTGCTTATATATAGACGCGCCCGCAGGGAATGCGCAGTATATTGCCCAACACAAATAGAAATACCCTTGATTCCTATATTTCGGACGATGCCACGCAATGAATGACCATCCTCGCAGCCTAGCCTCTACCTTGTTCTCGGTTGGGCTGCTGCTCATAGCCATGGCGTCGATCCAGTCCGGAGCCTCCCTGGCCAAAAGCATGTTCTCGGTTGTCGGCCCTCAGGGGACGACAACATTACGACTGATTTTTGCCAGCATAATAATGATGCTGATACTGCGTCCATGGCGGGCAAAACTCACCGCAAGATCCCTGCGCACCGTCATCGTCTACGGGATGGCGCTGGGCGGCATGAACTTCCTCTTCTATATGTCATTGCAAACAGTCCCGCTCGGCATCGCGGTGGCTCTTGAATTCACCGGCCCGCTGGCGGTGGCGATCTACTCCTCGCGTCGCGCGATCGATTTTTTGTGGATCGCCCTGGCTGCCGTCGGCTTACTGTTACTGATACCGACAGGAGAAGCGAGCGCAGACATCGATCTGGTAGGCACCGGTTATGCCTTGGGTGCCGGGGTCTGCTGGGCGCTGTACATTTTGTTCGGCCAAAAAGCCGGGGCCGACAATGGCGTGCAAACCGCCGCGCTGGGGGTGATGATCGCTGCGCTATTCGTAGCCCCCATCGGCATTGTCCATGCCGGTTCCGCTCTGCTGACCCCGTCATTGATCCCGGTAGCCCTCGGCGTCGCCATCTTGTCCACTGCCCTCCCCTACACCCTGGAGATGGTCGCACTGACCCGCATGCCGGCCAGAACCTTCGGCACACTGATGAGTATCGAGCCTGCCTTCGGCGCGCTATCTGGCTTGCTGTTCCTTCATGAATACCTCTCTCTGTCACAATGGATGGCAATCATGTGCATCATTCTGGCATCCGTCGGCGCAACCATGACCATGAGCACTGCCGCCAGGCCAGTAGTAACGGCAGATTGAGAGCGGATATGACACGGGTCTGGTATTTGCCGCCCAATTAGGCCATGTTTAGCCCCGCAACCCAGAGTCATACCACGGATAATTTCAGGTAGGGATATCGGTACGCGTCTCGCGAAAGCGAATGCAGCCAGACCCGGGCACAAGATCCGGGGACGCTATAAGGACAGTAATGAAACGAATTTTGATTTTGATCGCCGTACTTGCAATTGCGGGCTGCGCGGCGACATCAGACACACAGATCAAGCACGGCAAGAGAGGGCTACACATCAACTGTTCCGGACTGTCTTCGTCCTGGGACAAGTGCTACGCCAGCGCTGCCAACTCCTGCGCACCCAAGGGATACAAGGTCATCGCCAAATCGGGAGATGCCGTGGAAGAGCCCGGCGATTATCCGTTTGGCCTCAATCCTGCGGGTTATACCAGCCGCAGCATGATTGTCATCTGCAAATAGGCAGCGCTGTCGCGTCAGGTTCTCGGACTTGCGATCTGACGGCCGATTTCCTCGTAACTGGACTTCAGCACTGTGCGCTGGATATCCGGGCTAGCCAGCATGCGCGCCACGACCAGCGCGCCAATACATTGCGACAGAATCGCCCATGCCAGGCTGTCGCTTTGCAGAACACCCGCCCAACGTTCATGAAGCCGACAAATCCAGTGCTCTGCCTGTTGACGGACAGTCAGGTCGGAACGGGCAATTTCCGCTCCCAATGCCGGCAATGCACAACCGGTTTCCGGATTCTCGACGTGAGACATACTCAGGTACTGTTTCAAGCAGCGCTCAAGCTTGTCACGGTCCTGCCCCTCCCCCAGTCGCGTCAGGCTTTGCCCCAACTCACGCTCGACTATGCTTGCGAACAACTCGTCTTTCGACGAGAAGTGGCTATAGAAGGCGCCGCCACTCAAGCCAATCGCTTTCATCAGGCCGTCCACGCCCACCGTTGAAAATCCGGACTTCTTGGCCGATACCGCACTGCTTTCCAGCAGCCTTTGCCTGGTTTCCAGCTTGTGACTGGCCGAATAACGCATTGTCCTTCCCCCTGGATTGCTCGCCTTGACGTCTGTCGAATCATAGCATAACGTTCGTTTAGTTAACGATCGTTTACCAAAAGGGATCTACCCATGAATAACAAGAAGGTCGTACTGGTCGTCGGTGCAGGTGATTCCACGGGCGGCGCCATTGCCAAGCGTTTTGCCCAGGAGGGTTTTGTCGCCTGCGTCACCCGCCGCAGTGCGGACAAGCTCCAGCCACTGGTGGATGCCATCGAGGCCGATGGTGGCGAGGCCCACGGTTTCGCCTGCGATGCCCGCAAGGAAGACGATGTGGTGGCACTGGTCGAGCAGATCGAAAGCGAGATCGGCCCCATCGAGGCGTTCGTGTTCAACATCGGCGCCAACGTGCCGTGCAGCATTCTCGAAGAAACCGCCCGCAAGTATTTCAAGATCTGGGAAATGGCCTGTTTTTCCGGTTTTCTCAATGCCCGTGAAGTGGCCAAACGCATGGCCAAGCGCCAGCGGGGCACGATCCTGTTCACCGGTGCTACCGCCGGCCTACGCGGTGCCGCCGGCTTTGCCGCATTTGCCGGTGCCAAGCACGGCATTCGTGCACTGGCGCAAAGCATGGCCCGAGAGCTCGGCCCGATGAATATTCACGTTGCCCATGTCGTCGTCGACGGCGCCATCGATACCGATTTCATCCGCGACAGCTTCCCCGAGAAATACGCGACCAAGGATCAGGACGGCATCCTCAACCCCGAACACATTGCCGAGAATTACTGGTACCTGCACAGCCAGCCCCGCGACGCCTGGACTTTCGAACTGGACCTTCGCCCCTGGAGCGAACGCTGGTAAGCCCTCCCCTACAACAATAAGCAGAGCGCACCGACCATGAGCAAAACCGTGGAATTCCTTTTTGACCTGGGCAGCCCCACCACTTACCTGGCGTATACCCAGCTACCGGCAATCTGTGAGCAAACCGACAGCCAACTGATCTACGTCCCGATCCTGCTCGGCGGTGTGTTCAAGGCCACCGGCAACGCCTCCCCGGCGACCGTTCCGGCCAAGGGCCGCCACATGATTCAGGACCTCGACCGCTATGCCCGGCGCTACGGCGTGCCACTGAAGTTCAATCCGCATTTCCCGATCAACACCCTGATGCTGATGCGTGCCGTGACCGGCATTCAGCTGCTCTATCCCGAGCGTTTTGTCGCGTTCATTGACTGCCTGTTCAAGGCCCTGTGGGTCGACGGCCGCAACCTCAATGACCCGGCAACCGTGGCCGCGGTGCTGAGCGGCAACGGTTTTAATCCCGATGAGGTGCTGGCACTGACCGCCGACGAAACAGTCAAGGCAACGCTCAAGGACAATACCGACAAAGCGGTGCAGCGCGGTGTATTCGGCGTACCAAGCATGTTTGTCGATAACCAGCTGTACTTCGGCCAGGATCGACTGGACTTCGTTCTCGAAGCCTTGAGTTAAGTCCCGACCATCAACCGCCCCTTTACCGCTCCCGACAAGAGCAGTACATGGGCTGTTAGGCTGTGCCCCGGCGAATCGTCGCCAATTCGCCAAAGTCAGAGCCTTTGTCGACTACATGAGCCAGGCGCTGGAGACAGCGCCCGGTTACAGCCAATCAGATAGTCGCGGTGCGAGTGTTCAGCCACTCCAGCGCAGCACCTTCGACCAACGGACTCAGGCGTCCGCGCACTTCGGCGTGGTAGGCGTTGAACCACTGTTTTTCCTCGTCCGACAGCAGCGAGGTTTCCAGGCAGCGCGTATCGATCGGGCACAGGGTCAGCGTTTCGAACTTCAGGAACTCGCCGAATTCGCTTTTGCCTGCCTCACGGTTCATCGCCAGGTTTTCGATCCGCACACCCCAACGACCCGGACGGTAGGTGCCCGGCTCAATGGACGTGATCATGCCGGGTTGCATCGCGGTTTGCGGTGCAGGCGCGGCCTGATAAGCGATGACTTGCGGACCTTCGTGGACGTTCAGGAAGTAACCGACGCCATGACCGGTGCCGTGACCGTAGTCGACACTTTCCGCCCAGATGGGCGCACGGGCGATGGCATCGAGCAGCGGCGACAGGATGCCTTTCGGGAACTGCGCGCGGGACAAGGCAATCACGCCCTTGAGCACGCGGGTGCAGTCGCGTTTTTGCTCATCGGTCGGTGTGCCCACCGCAACCATCCGCGTGATGTCGGTGGTGCCGCCCAGGTACTGGCCGCCGGAGTCGATCAGCAGCAGACCGTCCCCTTCGATCACCGCATGTTCTTCTTCGGTGGCATGGTAGTGCGGCATCGCGCCATTGGCATTGAACGCGGCGATGGTGTTGAAACTCAGCGAGACATAATCCGGACGGCGCTCACGGGCGGCGGTGAGTTTTTCGTCGATGGTCAGTTCGGTGATGCGCTCGCGCCCCAGCGCCGAGTCCAGCCAGGCGAAGAATTCGCACAGCGCTGCGCCGTCCTGTTCCATGGCCTGACGGATGTGTTCGGCATCGGCCAGGCTTTTTTGCGATTTGGCCAGGGTGGTCGGGTTCAGGCCTTCGATCAGCTTCACCCCGCTGTTCAGGTTGTCCAGCAACCCCGCCGTGACCCGCGCCGGGTCGACTTGCAGGCTCGCACCGCTCGGCACGGCGCGCAGTGCGGCGGCGACCTCGCTGTAATCGCGCAAGGTCACGCCGTCCTGCTCGAGGATGGCGCGCAGCTCGGCGCTGACTTTGCTCAAGGCGACAAACAGCGTGGCCTGCTGTTGATTGATCAAGGCGAAAGAAACAAACACCGGGTTGAACGACACGTCGCCGCCACGCAGGTTGAACAGCCAAGCGATGTCATCCAGGGTGGCGATGAAATGCCAGTCGGCACCCCGCGCCTGCAGGGTTTCACGCAGTTTGGCGAGTTTTTCGCCACGGCTGACGGTCGCCTGTGGTGGCAGGTGCTGATAGATCGGTTCGTTCGGCAGGCCTGGGCGGTCGCTCCAGACGCCGCTCAGCAGGTCGATGTCGGTGCGCAGGCGGGCGCCACGCTCTTCAAGTTTACCGCTCAGGGTCCGTGCCGAAGCCACGGCCATGACCGCGCCATCGACCGCGACAACGCCCCCCTCGGGGGTTTGCTCGGCCAGCCATTCCAGTGGCCCGGGTTGACCCGGTTGCAGCTTGACCAGGTCAATGCCGCTGCCCTTGAGTTCCTTGGTCGCCTGCTCCCAATAACGGCTGTCGGCCCAGACGCCGGCAAAGTCCGGGGTCACGATCAGGGTGCCGACCGAACCATGGAAACCCGATAACCACTGGCGCCCTTGCCAGTAACCCGGCAGGTATTCGGACAGGTGCGGGTCGGCCGACGGCACCAGCAAGGCGTGAATGCCCTCCCGGCTCATCAGTTCGCGGGTTTGCGCCAGGCGCTGGGGCACCGATCCATTGATCGAAAGCTGCGTATTCATCGTGTCTCCTGCTAATCACTTCATCATTATTGTTGAGTGCCGATCAGCGCCGGCACTTCGTCGCCCTATTGCCAGAATGCCGGAGCACTGGCGCAGGCTGCCTTGATCAGTTGAACCGCCTGGTCGATGTCCTGCTCGGTGGTGAAACGCCCGAGGCTCAAGCGGATGGTACGACCAGCCGAGCGGGCGTCGTGCCCTAGGGCCAGCAGTACATGGGATGGGGTATTGCTCGCGGAATTGCAGGCCGAGGTCGCGGAAAACGCGATCGAGGCCAGCAACGCCGCCGGGTTGAACTCACCTTCGTCGAAGGTCAGGCTCAGGGTATGGGGAATGCGCCGGGTCGGGCTGCCGTTGAGACGCATGCCTGGAACACTTTGCAATTGCTCGAGCAAGCGCTCACGCAAACGCACGATGGTGGCTTTCTCTTCATCGAACACAGCCGCCGCCAGTGCAAAGGCCGCGCCCATGGCCACGATCTGATGGGTCGCCAGCGTGCCGGAACGCAAACCGCCCTCATGCCCGCCGCCATGGATCTGCGCCTGCAAACGCTGTTGTGCACGTGGGCCGACGTACAACGCACCAATGCCTTTGGGGCCATAGAGCTTGTGCGCGGAAAACGACATCAGGTCCACCGGCCACTGCGCGAGATCGATCGCCACTTTGCCCGCGCCCTGTGCGGCGTCGACATGGAACAACGCCCCGCGATCACGCACGACCTGACCGATGGCGGGAATGTCGTTGAGGGTGCCCAGTTCGTTGTTGACCAGCATCAGCGACACCAGGAAGGTGTCCTCGCGCATGGCTTCGCTGACCGCTTGCGCCGTGATCAGGCCCTCGGCGTCCGGCACCAGATAGGTCACCGCGACACCGGCCTCATGCAGTTGCCTGGCGGTATCGAGAATGGCCTTGTGTTCGATCTGGCTGGTGATGATATGGCCGCCGCCAGTGCCGCGGGCCTGGGTCACGCCTTTGAGCGCGAGGTTGTTGGATTCGGTGGCGCCCGAGGTCCAGACGATCTGCCCGGGCGTCGCGCCGACCAGTTCGGCGACCTGACACCTCGCCTGTTCGACCGATTGCCGGGCCTGCTGGCCGAAGACGTGGGAGCTGGAGGCCGGGTTGCCGAAATTGCCGGTAAAGCCCAGACACTCGACCATCACCTTGATGACCCGCTCATCCACCGGCGTGGTGGCGGCGTAATCGAAATACAACGGACGTTTATTCATAAAAGACTCGCAGAGCGTGTTCCGGGATCAGGAAGCTCGTGACTGCAAACGGCAAAGCGCAGCCTTGTGAGCTGCGCGCTGTTTTCAGAACGCTACCAATACCTGATCGGATGCCGTTAAAGAAGAATTACTTCATTTAAAAGTGCGTAGGAACGCTCCTGAAAAGTCAGCTTAACAGGCATCGGGCAACCGGTTGAAGCAATGCGTCAGCTAAAGCTTTCAAGCAACAGCGGATACAGCGAACCCACGAGCAGCGCGGCCATGCCCCAATTGAACAGGCGCAGCCAGCGGCGATCCTTCAGAACGTTGCGCAACAGCGTGCCGCAAGCGGCCCAGACACCGACGCTCGGCAGGTTGATGATCGCAAAGACGGCCGCGATCACGATCACATTCGTGAAGTAACCCTGCATCGGCGTGTAGGTGCTGATAGCGCCAATGGCCATGATCCAGGCCTTGGGATTGACCCACTGGAACGCGGCGGCGCCCAGATAGCTGATCGGTTTCGCCTCGCCCTGCTGACTCTCCGACATGGGCCCGGAATGGGCGATTTTCCAAGCCAGATACAGCAAATACGCCGCCCCCACATAACGCAGCACGGTGTAGAGCAAAGGGTAAGTCTGGAACACCGCACCAAGGCCGAAACCGACCGCCACCACCAGAACAAAGAAGCCACAAGTGATGCCGAGCATGTGCGGAATCGTGCGGTTGAAGCCGAAGTTCACCCCGGATGCCAGCAACATGGTGTTGTTCGGGCCAGGTGTGATCGAGGTGACGAGGGCAAACAGGGCGAAGCCCAGCAGCAGGTCGAGTGAGAGCGTCATGGGTGGTAGTCCGTCAGGGTCGGTCAGGTGTTGACCCTATCGCACACCCTGGGCGAAACCCATGGACAGTTAGGCAAAACTTGGAGCAGTACAGTTTCGCCTCAGCTTGGACGACCGTGAAGCTGTACAGATCGCCCGGCGTTCATTTCACCCTGGTTGTCGAAGTTGAACGACTTTTGCGGCTGGCCGAGCAGTTCGGCTTTTTTCGCGTGGTATTCGTCGAAGGACAATCCGCGGCGGTTCAGCGCCTCCAGCGCCAGTTCCTTGCTTTCTTCAGCCGTGTAAGGCCGAAGCTCAGGGGAAACATGGCTGGCACATCCGGCGAGTACGGAGACGGCGAGCATCAGCAAAGTGGCAATCATCGGTTTCATTTTGGCGTCCTGGCGACTGGGTTCGAGGCAATGAACACAGGCTACTCGCGCCTCCCGGGCAGCAGAAATCAACGCTTTCAATAGTGGCTATCAAGAAATGGCGATCATTGTCGATGTGCTGGGAGAACGCGGCCCGGGAGCGCACTGGTTGGAGTCGACTTGATGGCACTTGAATGGCGCTGCTGCTCGTCGGGCACTCGGTGAGGCGAAAGAGGCTGGCCTATATTTATTCGGTCGTACAACGGCACAGGTACTTTCTATTCACAAAACAGGAACAAGGAGATCCATCATGAGCGTCAAACCCATTCCAGAGGGGTATCACAGCGTCACCCCCTATCTGGGCATCAACAAAGCCGCCGAAGCCATCGCCTTCTACAAAAAAGCCTTTGGCGCCATTGAAATCATGCGCCTGGACATGCCCGATGGCGGTGTCGGCCACGCCGAACTGCGCATCGGCGATTGCCCGATCATGCTGGGCACACCGTGCGATCAAGGGCCGCTGAGCAACCCGGACAATTCGCCGTCCGTGGGTCTGCATTTGTACGTGACGGATGTCGACAAGTCCTACAAACAGGCGATCGATGCCGGCGCAACCGTTGTGTCGGAGGTCAAGGATCAGTTTTACGGCGACCGTTCAGGGACCTTGAAAGATCCGTTCGGGCACCTGTGGTTCCTGGCCACGCACAAGGAAGACCTGACCCAGGAACAGATCGAGCAACGGGCCAAGGAGATGTTTGCCCAGGGTTGAAATCCCTGGTGCTGGAGCGGGCCTCTTCGCGAGCAGGCTCGCTTGTATGCTAGGACTTGAAGGGAGGAGGAGGGACAAGGCTCGATTCTGACTGTTAGCGCAGTACAGATCCGTGGGAGATTTCGCCCCTCCTCCTTTCACCCAAGCGCCGATAAAGAATGCATCTGGCTAGACCGACGATAGGAACAAGCCTGCGCCTCTGGGTGAGCCCTTCAAGTGCTCAAAACCATATCTCGGGGGATGTTCAATGGCAATGCCGGTTTCTGCTATCAAACCAATCGTGGGCGTGGATGTCGCCAAGAATGAATTGATGATCTATCAGGCCGAACTGGATCTGCTTGAGACGCTTCCCAATAACAAGCCAGCCATCAAGAAATGGCTGAAAGCCTTGCCGGCACCGGTCGATGTCGCGATTGAGTCGACCAATATCTATCACCTGGAGTTCGCCGACCTGGCCCATGAGGCCGGTTGCACCATTTACATGGTCGGCGGCTATGAACTGAGTCACTACCGCAAAGGTGTGAAGGTTCGCGCCAAAACGGACGCACTGGATGCAAAGTTGCTCGCTCGTTATCTGAAGAACGAGTATGAAGAGCTCCATCCATGGATTCCGCCATCGCCGCTGTACCGCTGCCTCTTGAGCCTTTTCCGCCGGCGCGCGGCGCTGGTTCAGGCGCGGGTTGGCCTGGTGCAGAGCTGGACAAATGAACCGCTGCTCAAAGCCGCTTTTGCCGAGCAAGTGGCCTCCATGCAGAGGCTTGAAGGGCTGGTCGAGAAAATGATCAACGACCGCCTGAAAGAGGCCGGCTTGCTTGCCCAGTTGAAGCGTTGCATGAAAGTTGAAGGTATTGGCTTTCTGACTGGCGCCCGCTTGATCGCGGCCTTTCAGCGAGGCGATTTCAGAAATGCAGATGCCTTCATCGCGTTTTTGGGGATGGATTTGCGGGTATCGCAGTCAGGACAAAAAGACGGTCGCCGCAGCCTGACAAAGCGAGGCGATCCGGAGGCGCGTCGGCTTTTGCACAACGCTGCCATGTCGGCCAGCCGCACAGCCGCCTGGAAAGGTTTTTACCAAGAACAAAGAGCTAAAGGGTTCAGTACTACGCAGGCACTGGTGATCTTGGCCCGTAAACTGGCCCGGATCGTATTTGCACTGCTGAAAGGGCAAGGTGAATACCAACCGAAAGCAGGTTGAGGGCTTCCCCTCAACCATAGAATCTCCCACAGGGGCCCCGCCTTCAACAGCACCGCCGACTTGCTGATCACTTGCGCAAGCAAGCCCGCCCACAAGCGTCGGCAATGAGAAACATTTTCTTTCATTTCCCCTTTCGGGATTTCCCCTGCTCATTCGTCCTACATAGATGCAGTCCTTTCGCCTAGGCAAAAGCCACGACTGGACCTTCAGGGCGCTCATCCCTGCGAAGCCCGCAGCCGAGCTGCCTCTCATCGAGCCAAGACCTCCAACATGTCAAAGAAGTCCCGTTCAAAAATCTGGTTCCTGGTCCATAGCTGGCTGGCGTTGCCGATCTGGTTTTTCGTGCTGATCGTCTGTGTGACCGGAACCCTGGCCGTCATCAGCCAGGAGATCGTCTGGCTGGCCAACCCGCCAATGCGCGCCAGCCAGCCCTCGGACGATGCTCCGCTGCTCAGCTACCAGCAGGTCCTCGAGGCCATCAACAGGGCCGAACCGCAGACCGTAGTGCAGAGCATCAGCCGCCCCGACGAGTCGCACTTCGCACTGGATGTCGAAGTCAGCTACCCCGACGGGCGCTCGGTGGTGATTTATGTCAATCCGTACAGCGGCGTGATCCAGGGCGTCGCGCCGGAGTTCAACTTCCGCGCCTTTACCCGCGCGCTGCACGCTTGGTGGCTGGTGCCGTTCACCAATGGTTACAGTTGGGGCTGGTACCTGGTGTCGTTTCTCGGCTTGCCCTTGCTGGCGTCGCTGATCACCGGGCTGGTGGTCTACAAACGCTTCTGGAAAGGCTTCTTCCGCCCGACCCTGCGCATTCGCCACGGCGCGCGGATTTTCTGGGGCGACTTTCACCGCTTGAGCGGCATCTGGTCGATCTGGTTCATCGCGGTGATCTCCGTCACCGGCACCTGGTTCCTGATCCAGGCCTTGCTGTCCGATAACCAGATTTCCATTTCCACGGAAAAGATCATCCCGGCGATGTCCCGCGAAGCGGTGCCGCTGTCAGCCGATGGCTCGCCCCCGACGCGTATCGACCTCGACCGCGCGATTGAAATCGCCACACAGGAAATCTCCGGGCTGGAAGCCAGTTTCGTCAGTCTGCCGGGTAATGCCTACAGCCACCTGGATGTCGGCGGACGCGGCTGGTATCCGTTGATGTTCCAGACCGCCACGATCAACCCGTACAACGGCGAAATCGCCGCCTCGCGCCTGATCTCGGACCGTTCGGCCCTGGAGTTCGTCACCGAGTCCATGCGCCCGCTGCACACCGGCGATTTCGGCGGACTGTGGATCAAGCTGATCTGGGCATTCTTCGGCCTGTTGCTGAGCATGATGGTGCTCAGCGGTCTGCTGGTCTGGACCAAGCGCACGGCGCTGGCCACGACTAATGCCTTCAAACGCAGCAACAAGAAACAACGCGACACCAGGGCACAACCGGCCACAAACAACGAAGTGTCGGAGGTCGACCTGTGAGCAAAGACATTGCAGCACCGCAACCTTCGCGCCTGAGTGTGTTCTGGCACCAATGGCGCTTTCACCTGAACGTCCTGTTGCTGCTCATCCCACTCGGTTTCATGCCCAAGTACTTCGCCGACGAGGCATTAATGCGCGGCGACAGTGGCCTTGGCGAACGGGAGGTCGGCGAAGTCCGGGTCGGCCCCTGGAGCCTGCGCCTGGCGGAATTGCGCAACTCAGCGCCGATGCTCGAAGGCCCCGCCGGCTACATGAAGGGTTTCAACGCCGCGCTGTGCGAGGCCTGTATCGGCCAGGTCAAGGCCACTTACCTGCGTATCGGCAAGCCCCGCAGCCTGCGCGCCGCCGGGGTGATTTTCTTCGGCGCCCCGTACCGCATGGGCGCGTCGCTGCCCGTCCCGGAAAAGACCAGTGCCGACGCCGAACTGTGGATCACCATGGAAGGCTGGGACGGTGCCATGCATCAGGCATCCATTCCGTTGAGCCAGGCCTCCCCCGCCACCATCGCCTGGTTGAACAAACAAGGAGGCAAACCATGATCAACCCTTTTCGCCCGCTCAACGCCTTGTTGCTGGTGCTCTGCGCCGGCTTCAGCGCCAGCGCCCTGGCCCATAACCCGATGTGCGAATGCAAGGCCATCGACGCGGAGCAGATCAAGTGCACCGGCGGTTTTTCCGACGGCAGCGGCGCTCCGGGCGTGACCCTCGATGTGATCGGCTACGACGAAACCATCCTGGTGCCGGGCAAGCTCGGGCCTGATTCGACCCTGACCTTCAAAAAGCCCGGCGCCGAGTTCTATGTGCTGTTCGATGCCGGCCCCGGTCACGTCGTGGAAATCGACCAAGCGGACATCGAGGCACCATGAGCACTCCAACAACTCAAGTCGTGCGCCCGGCCGGGGCCGGTCACGAAAGCCTCTACGTTCTGCTGTTGTGCCTGATGATCTTGGCGGTGGCCGGCTCGGTGGTACTTTGGCGTGGTGAACCCCATGAGCAGAGCAGCGTCAGCAGCCATCAACTGGATGCGCGCCGTGACCTCAGTGCATCCGAGCAAGGTATCTACGCCGATTTGCGGGTGACGCTGGACGAGATTCATTTGCTGCGCCAGGAACATCAAGCGCTGCCGACACCCGAGGCGCTGGCCGAGGAAGGGTTTGCACCGTTTGCCCGGGACGCAAGCTCCGTCAGCCGGGGCGGCCATGCCTGGCAATTGCTCGACGCCAAGGCCTATTTCGGCCAGAGCCAGACGCCGACGGTCGCCGGTTCGTTTCTGCTGCGCCTGAGCGCAACCGCCGATGCCGCACCGGACATCTGGCTCAACCGCGCCAACACGCTCACGGCACCGGCCGACCTCAGCGATTCCGCGCTCGAAAGCGCCGGCTGGCAGCAGGTCATCGCCCAATTCGATGCCGGCGTGACCCGCCAGCACCGGCACTGAACCCTCGCCTTTTTCCGAGAGAAGACCGCTTTCCCATGCCCAATTCATCTCACCGTAGTTTTTTGCGCCTGCTGCTGGTCGGCTTGCTCGCCTGCCTGCTGCCCTCACTGGCCAGCGCCGACGAAGCCAAGCGCCTGCGCATCGGCATCACCCTGCATCCCTACTACAGCTACGTGGCGAACATCGTCGGCGACAAGGCCGAGGTGGTGCCGTTGATTCCGGCCGGTTTCAATCCGCATGCCTACGAGCCCCGCGCCGAAGACATCAAGCGCATCAGCGGGCTGGACGTGATCGTCCTCAATGGCGTCGGTCATGACGATTTCGCCGACCGCATGATCGCCGCCAGCGAAACCCCGAACGTGCCGGTGATCGAAGCCAACGAAAACGTACCGCTGCTGGCCGCCACCGGCGTTGCCGCCCGCGGTGCCGGCAAGGTGGTGAACCCGCACACCTTCCTGTCGATCAGCGCCTCCATCGCCCAGGTCAACAACATCGCCCGGGAGCTGGGCAAGCTCGATCCGGCCAACGCCAAGACCTATACCGAAAACGCCCGCGCCTACGGCAAGCGCCTGCGCAAGATGCGCGCCGATGCCCTGGCCAAACTGACCCAGGCACCGAACGCCGAACTGCGGGTGGCAACCGTGCACGCGGCCTACGACTACCTGCTGCGTGAGTTCGGACTGGAAGTGACGGCCGTGGTCGAACCGGCCCACGGTATCGAGCCAAGCCCGAGCCAGTTGAAAAAAACCATCGATCAACTGCGTGAGCTGGACGTGAAGGTGATCTTCTCGGAGATGGATTTCCCTTCCACTTACGTCGACACCATCCAGCGCGAATCCGGGGTGAAGCTGTATCCGCTGTCGCACATCTCCTACGGCGAATACACCGCCGGCAAGTACGAAAAGGAAATGACCGGCAACCTCGACACCGTGGTGCGGGCGATTCAGGAGTCCGGCCAATGACATCGAAAGAAACCATCCTGGCCGATGCAGAATCCCCTGTGGGAGCGAGCCTGCTCGCGAAGACGCCCAGTCAGTCAACATCATCGTTGAATGACACACCGCTTTCGCGAGCAAGTCGAATCGTCGCACCGCCGCTCCCACAGGTTTCGGGGCCGACCCTGGATTTTGCTGACGTCAGCCTGACCCTCGGGCGCACGACGATCCTCGACAACGTAACCTTTCAGGTCCGCCCCGGCAGCGTGCACGCCCTGGTCGGCCCCAACGGCGGCGGCAAGAGTTCGCTGATCAAGACCCTGCTCGGGCAAATGCCGCATCAGGGTCGCTTGAGCCTGCAATGGCCCGCGGTGCCTGGGACCATCGGCTATGTGCCACAGGCGCTGGAGTTCGACCGGGGCTTGCCGATGACCGTCGACGATTTCATGGCCGCCATGTGCCAGCGTCGCCCGGCCTTTCTCGGTTTGAGCAAACACTACGCGACAGCGATTGGCGAGGCGCTGGAGCGGGTCGGCATGCAGGACAAACGCAAGCGCCGCATGGGCGCGCTGTCTGGCGGCGAACGGCAACGGGTGTTGCTGGCCCAAGGGCTGATTCCGCCTCCGCAACTGCTGGTGCTCGACGAACCGATGTCGGCCCTCGATGAGGCCGGCATCCGGGTGTTCGAACGCTTGCTCGGCGACTGGCGAGCAGCGGGCATTACGGTGCTGTGGATCGAGCACGACCTGGAAGCGGTCGGGCGCCTGGCCGATCACGTCACCGGGCTCAATCGCCGGGTGCTGTTCGACGCCACGCCGCAACAGGCGCTGACACCGGAGCGTCTGTTGACGCTGTTCTCGACCCACCCACGGAGCCTTGCCTGATGAGTTACGAAGCTTTTCGCCTGATGGTCCAGGGCTGGGCGTCGTCGGGTTATCTGCCCGAGGCGCTGGCCTATGGGTTCGTGGTCAACGCCTTGATCGCCGGGCTGCTGATCGGCCCGGTGCTGGGAGGCCTGGGCACGCTGGTGGTGGTCAAGCGCTTCGCGTTTTTCTCCGAGGCGGTCGGTCACGCTGCGCTGACCGGCGTGGCCATCGGCATTCTGCTCGGCGAACCCTACACCGGGCCTTACGGCAGCCTGTTCGGCTACTGCCTGCTGTTCGGCATCCTGCTCAATTACCTGCGCAACCGCACCGGCCTGGCGCCGGACACCTTGATCGGTGTGTTTCTCTCGGTGTCGCTCGCCTTGGGCGCGAGCCTGCTGCTGATTCTGGCGGGCAAGATCAACGTGCATATTCTGGAAAACGTGCTGTTCGGCTCGGTGCTGACGGTCAACGGCAATGACCTGCTGGTGCTGGCCATCGTCGGTTCGCTGGTCATGGCCCTGGCCTTGCCTTTGTACAACCGCATCATGCTCGCCAGTTTCAATCCGCAACTGGCGGCGGTACGCGGGGTGGCGGTGAAAACCCTGGATTACCTGTTCGTGATTCTGGTGACGCTGATCACCGTCGCCGCAGTGAAGGTCATCGGCGCGATTCTGGTCGGCGCCCTGCTGGTGATTCCGGCCGCCGCGGCACGCCTGCTCAGCCAATCGCTGAAGGGCTTTTTCTGGTGTTCGGTGCTGATCGCCACCGTCAGCACCCTGTGCGGGATTCTCGCGCCGATCGTCTTCGACCTGCCGATCCCGTCCGGCGCCGCAATCATCCTCGTGGCCGGTATCGCCTTCGCCCTGGCCGCCCTCGCGCGCGGCGTCGTCCCCAGCCTGAAAGGGAACCTTGGATAAATGACTTTTTCACTGCGTCAACTGACCCTCGCCGTTGCCCTGTGCGGGCTGGCGACAACGGCCATGGCCACCGACAACGGCAAACCGCTGCGTGTACTGGCCTCCTTGCCGATTACTTACGGGTTGGGTGAAGTCTTGCTCAAGGGCACCGATGTCAGCCTCGAACGCGCGGCCCCGGCCAACCTGCCCGGCAGCCGTCAGACCGCCTACTTCACCGGCCGTGGCGCCCCGGCGCTGGCCAAACTGGCGGACGAAGCCGATGCGGTGATCGGCCTGCGCTCACTGTGGCCGGATGACCCGCTGTACCCGATCTCCCGGCGCAGCAACATCCGTATCGTCGAAGTCGACGCCGCCCGCCCGGTGGACGCCGCCCTGCCCGGCATAGCCGTACAGCCCGACAACAAGGTCGAGGGGCTGAACAGTCAGCCGTGGTTCTCCAGCAATAACATGGGGCGCATGGCCGATGTGATGGCGGCGGACCTGGTACGCCTGGCGCCCGAGGCCAAGCCGAAAATCGACGCCAACCTGGCAGCACTCAAGCAGCGCTTGCTAAAGCTCAGTGCCGCCAGCGAAGCGCGGCTGGCCAATGCGGACAACCTCAGTGTGATGAGCCTCAGCGATCACTTTGGTTACCTGGTCGGCGGCCTCAATCTGGAATTGATCGAACAGGACGCACGCGCCGATGCCGAGTGGACACCCGAAGCGCTCACGCAATTGGCCACGACGCTCAAGGACAATGACGTGGCGGTGGTGCTGCATCACCGGCAGCCGTCGGATGCGCTGAAAGCGGTGATTACCGGGTCGGGTAGCCGGTTGGTGGTGTTGAGCACCGATGCCGAGGATCCGGTGGCTGAGCTGGAGGGGAATGTGGATCTGGTCATCAAGGGGCTTAGTGGCGTGTAACCTCAGTTGGACCGCGTTATCGTTCTTCGCGAGCAAGCCCGCTCCCACAGTGGATTTGTGTCGCGCCATAAATCCAATGTGGGAGCGGGCTTGCTCGCGAAAGCGGCCGGACAGACAACACAAACTCCAGACCTGAAAAAGCCCGCTGACTGTCACCAGTCCAGCGGGCTTCTTTTTGCATGACGGATCAGTGCGCCACAGCCGCCTGCTCGTCCATCTTCTGCCGCAGGCTCAACGGGCGCATGTCGGTCCAGGTCTCTTCGATGTAGGCCAGGCATTCCTTTTTCAGCCCGCTTTTGCCCACGGTGCGCCAGCCTTGTGGCACGGCCTTGTAGTCGGGCCAGATCGAGTATTGCTCTTCGTGGTTGACCACGACCTGAAAGAGGATGTCCTCGCGGTCGAATACTGACGTCATGGTGTCTCTCCATCGTTATCGGGCGGGCTGCGCTGTGTGCGCAGCCGTTATGTAGAAAGAACGTTCCGCAGGGCGGAAAATTTAAAGGCTGGCGGTGGCGGCGGCCAGGGCCCGGCCGAAGATTTCGGCCACGCGATCGATCTGCGCAGCAGTAATCACCAGCGGCGGCAGGAAGCGCACCACCGCGCCATGACGGCCACCGAGTTCCAGGATCAAGCCGCGCTTGAGGCATTCGCGCTGCACCAGGGGTGCCAGGCGGGCGAAGGCCGGCGGATGGCCTTGGGCGTCCAGCGCGCCCGCCGGGTCGACCAGTTCGACGCCGAGCATCAAGCCACGCCCGCGAATGTCACCCAGTTGCGCGAAGTCCCGCTGCAGGATGCGCAGGTGCTCGGCCAGGCGCTCGCCCATCGCGGCGGCATGCTCGCAGACCTTGTGTTCGACCAGATAACGCATCACCGCGGAACCGGCGGCCATGGCCATCTGATTGCCGCGGAACGTCCCGGCATGGGCGCCCGGCAGCCAGGTGTCGAGCCAGTCGCGATAGACCACCACCGCCAGCGGCAGGCTGCCGCCGATGGCCTTGGACAGCACCACGACATCGGGAATGATCCCGGCATGCTCGAAGGCGAACATCTTGCCGGTGCGGGCGAAGCCACTCTGGATTTCATCGACGATCAGCGCGACACCCGCCTGTTCAGTGATCCGCCGCACACCGCGCAACCAGTCCAGATCCACCGGGATCACCCCGCCCTCGCCCTGCACCACTTCCACGATCACCGCCGCCGGCAATTGCACGCCAGCCTCGGGATCGTTGAGCAGGTTTTCCAGGTAACTCAGGTTGGCATTGACCCCTTGCGCGCCGCCGAGCCCGAACGGGCAGCGGTAATCGTAAGGGTACGGCATGAACTGCACGCCACTGCCGAGCAAGGCGCCCAAGGGCTTTTTCGGCCCCAGGCTGCCCATCAGGCTCAACGCGCCCTGACTCATGCCGTGGTAACCCCCCTGGAACGACAGCACGGTGCTGCGACCAGTGGCGGTGCGCACCAATTTCAGTGCGGCTTCCACGGCATCGGTGCCGGTCGGGCCACAGAACTGGATCTTCGCTTCAGCGGCCAGTGCTGGTGGCAGCAAGCCGAACAAGTCCTGGACAAACTGATCCTTGACTGGCGTGGTCAGGTCCAAGGTGTGCAGCGGCAGTTCATCGGTCAGCACTTGTTGAATGGCTTCGATCACCACCGGGTGATTGTGCCCCAGGGCCAGGGTTCCGGCTCCCGCCAGACAATCGATGAAGGTTCGACCTTCGACGTCTTCGACATACAGGCCCCTGGCGCGCTTGAGTGCCAGGGGAATGCGCCGCGGATAGCTGCGGGCGTTGGATTCCTGCCGGCTCTGACGGGCGAGCAGCGGCGATTCGTTGAATTGATAAAGCGTCTCGGCGGGCGTCGCCGGCTGCTCTTCGATAAGGCTGGTAGCGACTGACATCTCTCGACCCCTCAATACGCTGTGGATAGTGACCAAAACTGCACACCGGGCAGGTACGCGCTCCGGTCACGGGGCGCACTTGTCAGGTTTTCCTGTTCTGGAAACGCATCAGCGCTGGAAGGATTTAGGCGGATGGAGAGAAGTTACAGTCGATGGCAAACACAGTTCCCTTGTGGGAGCGGCGGTGCGGCGATCCGACTTGCTCGCGAAGGCGGCGTAACAGTCGACATAGATGTTGAATGTGATGGCCTCTTCGCGAGCAAGCCCGCTCCCACAGGGTATGGTGGTGTTTTCAGACCGGTTGCAGCGGCATCGTCAGCTCAACCCGCAAGCCGTCCGGCCTGCTATCGAAATGCAGCGTGCACCCGCAACGCTGAACGATGGCCTGGACAATCGCCAGCCCCAGACCACAACCGGTGCTCTGGCCGTTGCGCCAGAAGCGCTGGGTCAGGTGTTGCAGATCTTCTTCGGCGATCCCCGGCCCATGGTCGCGCACCACGAACTGCACACGATTGCCGGTGGTTTCCAGGCTCAACTCCACCGTTTTGTCGGCAGCGGTATGGCGCAGTGCGTTGTCGAGCAAGTTGCGCAGCGCGGCAATCGACAGTACGGCGGGCATTTGTACCGGCGCGGCGGAAACCTTGTCCGGTGCCTGAAACCTGATGCGCTGGCGATCGCCGCTCGCCGCGTCCTGGATCGCCAGTTTCGCCACTTGCTCGGCATTGCATTGCACACCGTCGTCAAACGACAGACTGCCCTCGACGCGCGCCAGCAACAGCAATTGCTCAAGTGTGCGGTGCATGCGGTCGGCGCCCTCTTCGGCTCGGGCCAGGGACTGATCACGGGCACTGCCTTCAGTCATCCGCGCCACTTGCAGGTGGGTCTTGATCGCGGTCAACGGGCTGCGCAGTTCGTGAGCCGCATCCCCGGTCAGGCGACGCTCGCGCTCGATGGTCTTGCCGATGCGCTGGAGCAACTGGTTCTGGGTTTCCAGCAAAGGTTGCAGCTCGCTGGGCAGCGGCTGGATCTGCAAGGGTTCGAGAGAGTCGGCGCTGCGGCGCATCAAGGCGTCGCGCATGCGGTTGAGCGGCGCCAGCCCCTGGCCGATGCCCAGCCAGAGCAAACACAGACAACCGAGCAGCGCCACGCCCACCGGCACCGAAGCGGCCAGCAGGATCGACATGTTCAACGCCTCGCGCTCGATCTGCCGGTCGGCGGTGGTGATGCGCAGATCGCCCCGGGCCAGGGTAAAGCTGCGCCACGGCGCGCCGTCGATCATCTGATCGTGAAAACCGAGTTTCTCGGCCTCCAGGGTCTGCTGCGGCTCGGTGTGACTGCGGGCGAGGATTTCACCGCGCAACGAGCTGACCTGACAGGCCATGCCGCCCGGAATGTTCAGCTGTTCGGCACTGAAGTGGGTGCCCTCGCCCTTGCTCGGCACGGGTGGCAGCTGCTCCATCAGGCCGGCGACCATGCGTGCCGACGCGACCAGGCGCTGGTCGAGGGAAAACATCATTTGATTGCGCAAATCGCTGAGCATCCAGGCCGCGGCCAAGGCCCAGATCAAGGCAAAGGCGGCGCCGAGCGTCAGGCTCAGGCGCAAACGCAGACTCATCACTTCGATTCTTCTCCGCCATCAGCCGGCCCCAGGCGATAGCCCAGGCCGCGCACCGTCTCGACAATGCCGTTGCCGAGCTTGCGCCGCAGGTGATGGATATGGACGTTGAGGGCGTTGCTTTCCAGTTCGTCGTTGAAACCGTAGACGCTGTCCTTGAGTTGTTCGGTGGACAACACGCGGCCGCGGTTATGCAGCAAGGCCTGCAGCAATGACTGCTCGCGACGCGACAGGTCCACCGGCTGCCCCGCGAGCCTGGTTTCGCGGCTGCTCGGGTCGTAGGTCAGGGCGCCATGCTCGATCAGGTTGACGCTGCGCCCGGCCACCCGCCGCAACAGCGTGTGCAAGCGTGCAGCGAGTTCGCGCAAGTCGAACGGCTTGAGCAGATAATCGTCGGCGCCGGCCTGCAGGCCATCGACGCGGTCAGTGACCGAGTCCCGGGCGGTGAGGATCAAGACCGGCAACTCCAGGCCTTGATGGCGCAACTGCTGCAGCAGCTTGAGGCCATCTTCGTCCGGCAACCCGAGGTCGAGCACCATCACGTCGAACTCCGCCACCTTGAGCATCGCCCGGGCGGCGGACGCCGTGGCGACGTGTTCCACGGTCAGGCCCTGGGCGGTCAGGCCGGCGACGATACCGCTGGCGATCAATTCATCGTCTTCGCAAACCAGTACGTGCATGGTGAAACCTTCGCAAATATGACGATTGGATACACCGCCGATTAACCCCGGATTATGCCTGCGATCCAGAGAGTAACGATGGCGCGCCAGAATTGATTGAATGCAATACATATGTACCGCACCCATACCCACTCCTCTCAATAGTCTGTGTCGGGTAGCACTCAAATTCAATTCAACACAGGCACTTATTACTATGTATACCCACGAATCCGCGCTCAAGACACTTTTCAATCTGCGTGACGGGCTGGTCATGCAAACCACCCAAGTGACCGAACTGCAAACACAAGCCACGACCAAGGGTCTGGCATTGTACAACCTGGGCGAGTTCACCCAGTCGCAAACCTATCTGACGATCGGCGCGACGGCTGGCAATCGGGATGCGCAATACGCCTTGGGCGAAGTCTTCAGGCACCGGGCAAATGGCCTGACCGATGACGCAAAAAAATGGTATGGACTGGCCGCGGCGCAAAATCACGTGTACGCCTTGATGCGGCTGGGCGACGATGACTCGCTGAAAAAAGCCAAAGAACTGGCCCAGGTAGAGGCGGACAAAGGCAACGCCGACGCCATGCTTGAGCTGTACGAATTGGACCAGGACATTGCGACGCTGAAAAAAGCGGCCGATACCGGATCGATGGAGGCTCAGTACATTCTCGCGATCAAGTACGAGGAGGACAAAACGCTCATTGTCGACCAGACAGAGAGAGATACCGCCATCAACGACTTGCTGAAAAAAGCCGCTGACAATGGTTTCTCCAGAGCTATGCATTGGTCTGCCAATCGACCGCCGGCCCTCTGGGATCTCCCTGTCAGGCGTCAATTGGTTGAAAAACGCGCACAGCGCAATGATGTCTACGGACTGCTGAATTATGGCCGTGCCCTCGGTGGTTTCTACACAGCTGAAGATGGCACCGACGAATATGGCTTCACGGAGGATCCGGTCAAAAGTTACGGTTTGTTCTGGCTGATCACCGAAACCACCCGGGAGTTGCCCGTGCATACCCTGGCCACGCAGGACCTCCAGTCCGTTGCAACAGACATGACAGCCGATCAGATCGCCGCGGCCAAAGTCTTTGCCCGGCAGTGGGAGGCCGATCATCCACCAATGTCCGAGTACAGGCTGACCTATAACGATATCAAGTGACTAGGCGTGGCCAGTAACGCCAAGTTGTATCAGCCCAGGCGCACGCTCGATTTTTTGGCGTTAACACCCGGTTAATCGATGACCATCATCGTGGGCAAATTATGTAAGCCCCCCAGGTGTTGTCGATGCGTTACCTAGTTTTTTTGTTGTTGGCATTGTTTGCCAGCCTGGGCCAGGCCCAGGCTGGCAACAATCCATTTGAAACCAAACCCGACTTTCTTCCCGTCGACAAAGCCTTCACCTTCACTTCCGAACGCCTGGAATCCGGTGAGACTCAACTGTTCTGGCAAATTACCGACGGCTATTACCTGTACCAGAAACGCTTGAAGTTCGACGGATTGCCTGTCGGGCAGCATCCTGCGTTGCCGGAAGGTGAAGCCCACAGCGACGAGTTTTTCGGTGAGCAGCAAGTCTACCGTCAGGGCCTGGAACTGAAGATTCCGGCGGGGGCCAGCGGTCAGGTCAAGGTCAGTTACCAGGGCTGCGCCGATGCCGGTTTGTGTTATCCGCCGCAAACCAGAGTCGTGGACCTGGGCAATACCAATGCGCGGAATGCGGCCACTGAAGCACCGGACCAGGCGCTGGCCAGCGGCCTGCAACAACGGGCACTGGGCTGGAGCCTTTTGCTGTTCTTCGGCCTGGGCCTGTTGCTGGCCTTCACGCCTTGTTCATTGCCAATGCTGCCGATCCTGGCCGGGTTGATCGTCGGCAGCGGCGCTTCGCCCAAACGCGGTTTCGTCCTGGCCAGCAGTTACGTGGTCAGCATGGCGCTGGTGTATGCGGCGATGGGTGTCCTGGCCGCCTCCCTCGGGGCGAACCTGCAAGCCTGGTTGCAGAACCCCTGGCTGCTGGGCAGTTTCGCGGCGATTTTCGTTTTGCTGGCGCTGCCGATGTTCGGTTTCTTCGAACTGCAACTGCCAGTGGCAGTGCGTGATCGCCTGGAAAACGTCTCGCGCAATCAACGCGGCGGCAACCTGATTGGTGCCGGAGTGCTGGGTGCGCTCTCCGGTCTGCTGGTCGGCCCGTGCATGACCGCTCCGCTGGCCGGCGCCCTGCTCTACATCGCGCAAAGCGGTAACGCGTTGCATGGTGGGTTGATTCTGTTTGCCATGGGCATCGGCATCGGTGTGCCGCTGCTGTTGCTGGTGACCGTCGGCAATCGCTTCATGCCCAAGCCCGGCGCCTGGATGAACCTGGTCAAAGGCATTTTCGGCTTCCTGTTCCTCGCCACTGCATTGCTGATGCTGCGCCCGGTGCTGGACGAATCCCTGTGGGTCGGTTTGTGCGGTGCGCTGCTGTTGATCGTGGCCTACAGCGCCTGGAAACAGTCGGAAGGTTTTGGCCGTATCGCGCACCTGTTTGGCGCCAGTTCGTTGCTGCTCGGTTTATGGGGTGGCCTGTTGGTGATCGGTGCGGCCGGTGGCGGCGATGATCCGTTCAAGCCATTGCAGGTCTACCGCGCCTCGAACCAGGCTGTGGCCGCCGTGCCGGTTGGCCACGATGCCTTCACCACCATCAAGGATCCGCAGGCACTGCAACGGGAGCTCGACGCCGCGCAGGCTCAGGGCCAGTGGGTGCTGCTGGACTACTACGCCGACTGGTGTGTGTCGTGCAAGGTCATGGAAAAACAGGTGTTCGGCAAAGCCAATGTCAAGGAAGCCCTGAGCGATGTGCGCTTGCTCCGACTGGACGTCACCGCCGACAATGCCGCCAGCCGCGAACTGCTCGGCCGCTACAAAGTGCCAGGGCCTCCAAGTCTGCTGTGGATTGGCGTGGACGGTGAAGAGCGGCGCAGCCAGCGCATCACCGGCGAGGTCGATGCCGATACTTTCCTGCAACGCTGGACCACCACCCGAGACGCCCGTTAATGCTGACCTTCACCCTCGGCACCTTTGCCATCGCGCTTAATCACCTGCTGCTGATCAGTGCGCTGGCGCTGGCCACTTTTGTCGGCTGGCGGGTCGCCAAGCGTGGTGGTGAAAACCCCGAGTCGGTGCTGTTCAGCCTGTTTCTACTGGGCATGCTGGCGGCCCGAATCAGTTTCGTGGCGGCCTATTGGGTGCACTATCGCAATGATCCGTGGCAGGTCATCGACCTGCGCGATGGCGGTTTCCTCGCTTGGCCGGGGGTGGTCGTGGTTTTGCTCGCCACGCTGTATCGCGGCTGGCGTCGCCCGGGTCTGCGCCGTCCATTGGGCTTTGGCGTAGCCAGTGGCCTGGCGTTCTGGCTGTTGGCGACGTTCTCCCTGTCGATTTATGAACAAGGCACACGCCTGCCGGAAATCGCCCTGCGCAACGCCGCCGGCGAAACCGTGCAACTGGCCGACTACAAGGGCGGCCCGTTGGTGATCAACCTCTGGGCCACCTGGTGCCCACCGTGCCGCCGGGAAATGCCGGTGCTGGAAAACGCCCAGCAACAACGGCCGGACCTGACGTTCCTGTTCGTCAATCAGGCGGAAAGCATGCAAAGCGTCGCGACCTTTCTGGAAACCCAGGGTCTGAGCCTGTCCAACGTGCTGTTCGACGGCAGCGGACGTCTGGGCCAGGCCGTCGGTTCCATGGCATTGCCGACTACGCTGTTCTACAACCCCGAGGGTCGCCTGCTGGGCAGCCATCTGGGCGAGTTGTCGGAGGCCAGCCTGGCCCGCGCACTGGAAAACTTCGACACCGTACCCGCCACCTCTTCAAGGAAATTGCCATGCCCCGCCTCCGCCACCTGCTGACCCTGAGCCTCGGTGCCGCCCTGTTGCACCTGCCATCGGTGCAGGCCGAAGAGTTGCCCGATGCGATCAAGAAAATCGAGGCCAAGGGCGCGAAAATCGTCGGCCAGTTCGATGCCCCTGACGGCTTGCGCGGTTATGCCGCGCAATACCAGAACCGCGGCATGGCGCTGTACCTGACCCCGGATGGCAAACACGTGTTGCTGGGCAACCTGTATGACGCCGAGGGCAATGACCTGAGCAGCGCACCATTGCAGAAACTGGTGTATGCCCCGATGGCCAAGGAAGTCTGGGCCAAGTTCGAAACCAGCAACTGGATCGGCGACGGCAAAAAGGATGCGCCGCGCGTGGTGTACCTGTTCAGCGACCCGAACTGCCCGTACTGCAACATGTTCTGGGAACAGGCCCGGCCGTGGGTCAAGGCCGGCAAGGTGCAGTTGCGCCACATCATGGTGGGCATCATCCGCGAAGACAGCCCGGGGAAATCCGCCGCACTGCTCGCGGCCAAAGACCCGGAAAAAGCCCTGCAGGACCACGAAGGCGCTGGCAAGGACAGTTCGCTCAAGGCCTTGAAGGAAGTGCCGCCGGCGATTCAGGCAAAGTTCGCGGCCAACATGCAATTGATGGAAGAACTGGAGTTACAGGCAACGCCGGCGATTTTCTACATGGACGACAAGGGTAATCTGCAACAGCAGCAAGGCGCGCCGTCGCCGGACAAACTGGCGAAGATTCTCGGGCCGAAGTGACAGCACTGACGCCATCGCGAGCAAGCTCGCTCCCACAGGGAAAGGTGATTACCTGTGGGAGCGAGCTTGCTCGCGATGGCGTCGGTAGATTCGATTAATCCCGGTCGGCCAAAAACGCCAGCAAGGTTTCAGTCACAAACCCAGGATTCTCCAGATTGGAAATATGCCCCGCCTCCGGTACCAGCAACCACGGGCAGCCAATCAGCTCAGCCATTTCTCGGGCTTCACTCGGTGGTCGAGGCTTGTCCTGATCGCCGCACATCACCAGTGTGGTCGCTGCGTCCAGTTCGCCCAGACGCGATAACTGGTCATCGCGCCCAAATGTAATCCGCCCCATCGGCACGATGCTTTCACGCAGGCGATCCGCGGGTAGAGCCGCGAGGGAAGCACGAAAATCCCGGTAGAGCGCCGACTGCGGATCAATGCCCGGCCGGAAGAAAATCGGCACCACGATATCCAGCAGCGCTGGCGTGATGACACCCGCCTCTTCGATCTGCTTCAACAGTGAAAAGTAATACTGGCGAGTCGGCTCCGGTTCGGCGCCGAGGTAGGTGTCCATCAACACCAGGCCGTTGAGCCGGTGCGCTGCCGACAGCGCCAGGCGCACGCCCCACATGCCGCCAACCGACAAACCGACCAGCGTGACCCGCTCGATGTCCAGATGATCGAGCAGGACCAGAGCCTGACGCGCAATGTCATCCAGCGACGTCGTACCGACAGGCATTGGCCCCGATTCGCCGTGGCCCCACAGGTCCAGGGCGATCACCCGATACTGTTGCGACAGCGCGGCGATCTGCGGTGCCCACATCGCCTGATCCCACAGGTAGCTGCCGGCTAGCAGGACTGCCGGGCCGGTGCCTTGATCGATGTAGTGAAGGGGTTGTCCGTCCAGGGTTACGAAGGGCATCGAGTGTCTCCGCTAGAAAAAATGGAGCAGGAAGACTGAGCGGCTGACGGACAGCCGTCAATCGCCAGAATGTATGCGTTTGTACAATCGCCATCGCGGGCAAGCCCGCTCCCACAGGGTTCGAGGTGTTCACCCACCATGAGTACACCATCTAACTTGTGGGAGCAGGCTTGCCCGCGATGAGGCCGGTCCAGTCGCTCGAGATTACAACCCCTCCAGCTCCGCCATCAGGTCGTTCAAACGATCCACCTTCTCCTCGGTGATCTCGCTGGCCGCCAACCCGTCGATGTACCGGGCCAGCTCCTCCACCGTGCTGCACTCGAACATCGCCCGCAACGGCACATCCCGTTGCAGGGTTTTCTGCACCCGCGAGGCGATTTGCGTGGCCAGCAGCGAATGCCCGCCCAACTCGAAGAAGTTGTCGCGAACGCCCACCTTCTCGACCTTCAATACCTCGGCCCAGATGTCTGTCAGGGTCTGCTCCAGCTCATTGCGCGGCGCCTGGTAATCCTGGCTTTGCAGTTGCCCGATCTCCAGCGCCGGCAGGGCCTTGCGGTCCAGTTTTCCGTTGGCGTTGAGCGGCAGCTTGTCCAGCCACAGCCAGTGCAGCGGCACCATGTATTCCGGCAACTCGGCACGCAGGCGTTGCTTGATGCGCTCCAGGCGTTCAGCCGGATTCAACACCACATCCGCCGCGACCAGATAACCCACCAGATGCTTGCCGTTCACCCCTTCCTGAACGCCAACTGCGGCATCACGAGTCTCCGCTTGCTCATGCAGGCGAGACTCGATTTCACCCAGTTCGATACGGTAACCACGGATCTTCACCTGATGGTCGACACGGCCGACGTATTCCAGCACACCGTCACTGCGACGGCGGGCCAGGTCGCCGGTGCGATACAGGCGCTCACCCGGTGCACCGAACGGGTTCGGCACAAACACCGGTGCGGTGCGCAGCGGATCGCCGACATAGCCGCGGCCGACCCCGGTCCCCGCCACGCACAGTTCACCCACCGCGCCCAGCGGCACCAGTTCCAGCGCTCCGTCGAGCAGGTATAAACGGTTGTTGTCGGTCGGCGTGCCGATCGGCAGGTAGCTGCCGCGAGTCGAAGCCATATCTACGCGGAAGAACGCCACGTCATCCGAACACTCTGCCGGACCGTAGGCATTCACCAGCCCGATCTGCGGATAGCGCAGCAACCATTGATGCGCCAGTTCCGGCGGCATCGCCTCACCCGTCGGCAGCATCCAGCGCAAGCCGTCAAGGCTCATGCGCTCCTGGGCGAGCATGCCCTGGATCAGCGACGGCACGCTTTCCAGTACGGTGATGCCCTGGCCCTGTACATGGGCCAGCAAGCCCTGGGGATCGTGGGCGATGGTGTTCGGCACAATGTCCACCCGGGCGCCGAACAAGGGCGCGGCGAGGAACTGCCAGACTGAAATATCGAAGCTTTGCGAAGCGGTTTGCGCGATCACGTCGGCGTCGCTCAGGTTCAGGTACGGCACCTTGCTCAACTGGTTGTTGAGCATGCCGCGCTGTTCGACCATCACGCCTTTGGGCAAACCGGTGGAGCCGGAGGTGTAGATCACGTAGGCGAGGTTGTCCGATCCGCTGTAGACACCAGGATTGTCCGCCGACAGCGCAAGGGCCTGGACTTCCTCCCAGACCAGCAGCCGTGGCCGGCTGGCGCAGCCGGACTCGTCGAGCAAGGCCTGCGCCTGTTCACGACACGCTTGCGTGCACACCAGCAATGGCGTGCGGCTCAGATCGATGATCCGGTTCAGACGCTGACTCGGCAAACCCGGGTCCAGCGGCAAGTAACCCGCCCCCGCCTTGAAGCTGCCGATGATCATGCCCAGCAAATCGAGGCTGCGTTCGGCCAGCAAGGCCACCGGTTGATCGCGCCCGACACCGGCGGCGATCAACGCATGGCCGAGGCGGTTGCTGCGCTGGTTCAGCTCAAGGTAGCTGTACTGCTGATCAACACAACTGGCGGCAATCCGCTGCGGGTGCCGGGCGACTTGCGTTTCAAACAATGCAACGTAGCTCTGCTCCAGCGGGTAATCCTGTTCGCTCTGGTTGCAGCCATGGATGAGGAAGTCCTGCTCCTCGGCCCCCAGCAACGGCAGGTCGGCCATGTCGCCATGGAAACCGTCCACCAACGCCAGCAGCAGACGCTTGAACTCACCGAGCATGCGCTCGACTGTGGCCTCATCAAAATAGCGCTGGTCGTAAGACAGGTGCAAACCCAGGTCATCCCCCGGATAGCACACCGCTGTCAGCGGGAAGTTGGTGTGGGTCCGGCCCGAATCCGAGTTCGCGTTGAGGCTCTGCGCACGGTCCAGCACCGAGACCTCCACCGGAGCGTTTTCGAACACGAACAGGCTGTCGAACAGCGGCTGGCCCTTGGGCAGTTCGCTTTGCTCCTGAATGTTCACCAGCGGCAGGTATTCGTATTCACGCAATTGCATGTTGTGGTCGAGCAAACCGCTGAGCCACTGGCGCACGCTGCAACGCTGGCCGTCCTCGGGCATCTTCACCCGCAGCGCGATGCTGTTGATGAACAGGCCGACGGTGCGCTGCATCTGCGGCATGTCCACCGGACGCCCGGCCACGGTGACGCCGAACAGCACGTCGCGATCACCGCTCAAACGCCGCAGCACCAGCGCCCATGCCGCCTGGGCGAAGGTATTGATGGTCAGCTGATGGGCCTGGGCCAGTTCGCGCAATTGCGCGCCGTCACGGGCATCGAGCCTTGTGTAGCGGTCGCCGACGATCATGCCGCCGCTGTCGCCGGCATGTTCGCGCAGCAATGGCCGGTCGCTCGGGATCGGTGTGGTCCGTTCGAAACCCTGCAGGTTGGTTTTCCACCACTGCCGTGCTTCGGCCAGGCTTTGGTGCTGCAGCCAGCCGATGTAGTCGCGATAACGTGACACAAGCCCAAGCTGCGCTTCCCGACCTTCGCCGAGGGCGCTGTAGATCTCGAAGAAATCGTTCATCAGCAGCGAACGGCACCAGGCGTCGATGAGGATGTGGTGGTTGCTCATCATGAACCAGTAGCGCGCTGCGCCCACACGGATCAAACGCAAGTGGAACGGCGCATGATTGAGCAGATCGAACCCGGCCTCGCGTTCGGTCTTGAGCAGGGATTGCAGCTTCGGCTCCTGCTCGGCTTCGGCGAGATCGCGCCAGTCGAGGTATTCGATCGGCGTGCTGCCCGGTTTGTGGATCACTTGCAGCATGTCCTCGCCGACGTTCCAGCAGAACGACGCGCGCAACGCTTCGTGGCGGGCGATCACCGCTTGCCAGGCCTGGGCGAAACGCTGCGGGTCGAGTTCGCTGTTGATGCGGTAGCGGTCCTGCATGTAGTACAGGCCGGTGCCCGGCTCCAGCAAGGTATGCAGCAGCATGCCTTCCTGCATCGGGGTCAGCGGGTAGACGTCTTCGATGACGGCGGCCGGGACCGGCAGCGCATCCAGTTGCGTCTGGCTGAGATTCGCCAGCGGGAAGTCCGACGGCGTCAGGCCACCCGCGTCATCGCGCAGGCAATGTTCGATAAGGCTTTGCAATTCGCCGAGGTAAGCGTCCGCCAACTCGTCGATGGATTGCGGATCGAAGCGTTCGGCGCTGAAAGTCCAGCGCAGCACCAGTTCACCGCCATACACCTGACCGTCGACGCTCAGTTCGTTGGGCAGCGGGGCATTGCCATCGTGGGCCGCGCCAATGGCTTCATCCAGCGGATGGAACAGCGCGTCCGCCCCGAAGCTCTGGTCGAACTGGCCGAGGTAGTTGAAGGTGATCGGCGCCACCGGCAACCCGGCCATGCGCTGGCGACTCTGGTCATCGGCGAGGTAGCACAGCACGCCATAGCCCAGGCCTTTGTGCGGCACGGCACGCAATTGCTCCTTGATCGCCTTGATCGACGCGCCGTGCCCGGCGGCTTCTTCGATGTTCGACGGGGTCAGGCGCAGGGGATAGGCGCTGGTGAACCAGCCGACGGTGCGGGTCAGGTCGATGTCGTCGAACAGCGCTTCGCGGCCGTGGCCTTCCAGTTGAATCAGCGCCGATGGCTGACCGCTCCAGCGGCACAGCACGCGGGCCAATGCAGTCAGCAGCAAGTCGTTGACCTGGGTGCGATAGGCACTCGGTGTCTGTTGCAGCAACTGCCGGGTACGCTCGCTGTCGAGGCGTACGCTGACGGTTTGCGCATGCCGGTTCTGCCGCCCGCCCTCGGGGTGGTCGCAAGGCAAATCGGCGGTGGCCCCGGCCAGTTGCGCCTGCCACCAGCCCAGTTCTTCGCGCAGGGACTCGCTGCCGGCGTAGGCCTGCAAGCGTGCGGCCCAGTCCTTGAAGGCGCTGGTTTTCGCCGGCAGTTTCACCGACTGCTGCGCGTCCAGTTGGCGATACACGGTTTGCAGATCGTCCAGCAGCACGCGCCATGAAACGCCATCGACCACCAAATGATGAATCGCGATGAACAGTCGTTGCTGACCTTCAGGGCCATCGACCAGCAACACGCGCAGCAACAGCCCGTCTTCAAGGTCGAGGCTGCGCTGGGCATCGGCGAACAAGGCCGCGCATTTGTCCATGGACGAAACGTGCACCTGCCACAACACCGGCGCTTCGGACATCGACTGGTGCGCGGCATGCCATTGGCCGGCGACCTTGCTGAAACGCAGGCGCAAGGCGTCGTGCTGTTCGATCACCGCCAGCAGTGCTTGCTCCAGACGATGGGGTTCGAGGACGACAGTCGGTTGCAGCAACAACGCCTGGTTCCAGTGCTGGCGTTGCGGGACGTCGGTGTCGAAGAACCAGTGCTGGATCGGCGTCAGACGCGACTCGCCGATGATCAAGCCCTGCTCGGCGCTGACCTGCTCGCTGCGAGTGGCCACGGCGGCGAGGGTCTGCACGGTCTGGTGCTGGAACAGGTCGCGAGGGCTGAAGTGAATGCCCTGCTGCCGCGCCCGGCTGACCACCTGGATCGACAGGATCGAGTCGCCGCCCAGTTCGAAGAAGTTGTCGTTGAGGCCAACCTGTCCGACGTTCAGCACTTCGCACCAGATCTGCGCGAGGGTGATTTCGAGTTCGTTGCCGGGCGCCACGTAGTGTTGGCGATTCAGCTCCGGGTCCGGCGCCGGGAGCGCGCGGCGGTCGAGTTTGCCGTTGGCGGTCAGCGGCATGCTGGCCAGCAGGATCAGGTGCGTGGGCACCATGTAGTCTGGCAGCTGCGATTTCAGATACGCCTTGAGGGCTTCGCGCAAGACCGATTGCGGTGCTTCGTTCTGTTCGGCGACGTCCGTCACCAGATAGCCGACCAGTTGCTTGCCACTCGGTGCGTCGAGCGCAAGCACCACTGCTTCACGAATCGACGCATGCTCAAGCAAACGGGTTTCGATCTCGCCCAACTCGATGCGGAAGCCGCGAATCTTCACTTGATGGTCGATGCGTCCGAGGTATTCCACCAGGCCGTCGGCGCGCTGGCGCACCAGGTCGCCGGTGCGGTAGATACGCCCGCCGCTGGCGGCAAACGGATCGGCCACAAAACGCTCCGCGGTCATGCCCGGACGCTGGTGATATCCCTGGGCCAGGCCCGCGCCACCGACGTACAACTCGCCCGTCGCGCCCTGCGGCACCAACGCCAGGTTGGCGTCGAGAATGTAGGCCACGCGGTCGCCTATCACGCTACCGATCGGTACGCTACCGGCGCCCTCTTCCAGTACTTCAGGGGCAAGACTGGCCAGCGGCATGACCACGGTTTCGGTCGGGCCGTAGGCGTTGAAGAACTGGCTCGGCTTGAAGGCTGCGCGAATGCGCGCCAGGTGTTCACCGGTCAGCGCTTCGCCGCCGGTGATGATCATGCGCACCGGCAGGGTTTCATTTTGCGTTGCCAGCCATTGCGCCAACTGGCTGCCGTAGCTTGGGGTGAAACCGAGAACGTTGATCTGATGGGTGCGGATCAATCCGCAGATTTCTTCAGCGTCCCACTGGCCCTGCGCACGCAGCACCACTTGCGCCCCGCTCAACAACGGCACCAGCAAACGCTCGGTAGCGGCGTCGAAGTTGATCGAATAGAAGTGCAGTTCGCAATCGTCCGGGCGCATGCCAAAGCGCTCGATCACGGCGCGGCAGTGCATGGCGATTTCGCCGTGGGACACCACCACGCCTTTCGGCTTGCCAGTGGAACCCGAGGTGTAGATCAGGTATGCCTGATGTTGCGGCAGGCTGATCAACGGCAGCTCGGAAGTCGGGTAGCTGGCCAGTGCGGCGGTGTCTTCTTCAAGACACCAGCGGCCGACGGTCGCCGGCAATTCGCCCAACGCCTTGAACATCGCCGCATCACTGAGCAGCAAACCGATGCCGCTGTCTTCGATCATGTAGTGCAAGCGGTCCAGCGGGTACTCCGGATCCAGCGGCACATAGGCGCCGCCGGCCTTGAGGATCGCCAGCAGGCCGACGACCATCTCCAGCGAGCGCTCCAGTGCCAGCCCCACACGCACCTGCGGCCCGACACCACGCTCGCGCAGCATCCAGGCCAGGCGGTTGGCGCGGCTGTCGAGTTCGGCATAGCTCAAGGTCTGCCCGGCGAAGGTCAGGGCCGGAGCGTCATTGCGCATCAAGGCTTGCTCGGCGAACAGGTGATGGATGCACTGATCCAGCCGGTGTTCGCCCGGCTCGACGCCAAGACTGTCGAGCAGATGTTGTTGTTCGCCGCACGCCAGCAGCGGCAGCTCACTCAAGCGCTGCTGCGGATCGGCAATCAGCGCCTCCAGCAGGTTGCGCCAATGCCCGGCCATGCGCGCGATGCGCGGTTCGTCGAACAGATCGGTGCTGTAGGTCAGGCAGCAACCGAGGCGATGGTCGAGGTCGGTGACTTCCAGGTTGAGGTCGAACTTGGTCGCGCGGGCATCGTTGGCCAGGTACTCGACCGTCATGCCGGCCAGGCTGCGGCTTTGCTGGAACTCCCAGCGCTGCACGTTGCACATCACTTGGAACAACGGGTTGTAGGCCGCGCTGCGGGGTGGTTGCAAGGCTTCCACCAGATGATCGAATGGCAGGTCCTGATGGGACTGGCCTTCGATCACCGTGTGGCGCACCTGCTCGAACAACTCGCCCACGGACATCTGCCCGTCGAGCCGGCAGCGCAGCACCTGCGTGTTGAGGAACGCACCGATCAGCCCTTCGCTTTCCGGACGAATGCGGTTGGCCACCGGCGCGCCGATGCGCAGATCGGTCTGGCCGCTGTAGCGGTACAGCAACGTAGCCAGGGTGGCGGTCATAGTCATGAACAGGGTCAAGCCGTTTTGCGCGTTGAAGGCGCGGACCTTTGCCGCGAGCTCATCGCTGAGGTCAAAGCGATACAACTCCCCCTGATGGCTTTGCACCGGCGGACGCGGACGGTCGGCCGGCAACTCCAGCAACGGGTGTTCGCGGCCCAGTTGCGTGGTCCAGTAATCGAGCTGGCGCTGACGCTCGCCGGACTCCAGCCACTGACGCTGCCACACGCTGTAATCCAGGTACTGCACCGGCAACGGCGCCAGCGGTGATTCACGATCATCGACGAACGCTTCGTACAGCGCGCTGAGCTCCCGGGCAAAAATGTCCATCGCCCAGCCTTCGGTGACGATGTGGTGCAGGGTCAGAACGAAGTAGTGTTCCTGTTCGGCGGTCTTGACCAGACAGGCGCGCAGCAAGGGTCCGGTTTCCAGATCGAATGGCTGGTGCGCTTCGTCGTCGGCCAGTTGCTGCACCTGCCACTCGCGGACTTCGGCATCCAGCGCGGTGAAATCCTTCCACGCCATGCGCACGCCGGTTTGCGTGTGCACCTGTTGGCGGGCGACGCCGTCGATACTCGGGAACGTGGTGCGCAGGGTTTCGTGACGCAGGATCAGGGCTTGCAGCGCCGCCTCGAAACGCGCCACGTCGAGCACGCCGCGCAGCCGCGCCATGCCGCCGACGTTGTAGGCCGGGCTGTCGGGCTCCATCTGCCAGAGGAACCACATGCGCTGCTGGGAATAGGACAGCGGCACCGGTTGGCTGCGGTCGACTGTTTCAATTGGCGGCTGCTTGTTGGTGCTGCCGCTGGCCTGGATCAGGCGAACCTGTTCGGCAAAGGCACCGAGTTCGCTGTGTTCGAACAGCGCCCGCAACGGCAACTCGACGTCGCAGGCCTGGCGGGTGCGGGAAATGATTTGCGTGGCCAGCAGCGAGTGGCCGCCGAGGGCAAAGAAATCATCGCGCAGGCCGACTTGCGCCAGGCCCAGCACTTCGCGCCAGATACCGGCGATGCGTTGTTCCAGTTCAGTCACTGGCTCGACGTGCTCGCGAACCTGCCACTGCGGTTCCGGCAAGGCGCGGCGGTCGAGTTTGCCGCTCGGGCCGAGGGGCATTTGTTCCAGGCGCATCAGTTGCGCCGGCACCATGTATTCCGGCAGTTCGGCGGCCAATGCGCTTTTCAGGCGCGCGGTTTGCTCGGCTTCGTCCCCGGCATTGTTCGCTGCGGTGTAGTAACCGATCAACTGCGCCCCGGCCACGGTGTCGCGCACCAGCACCACGGCTTGCGCAACGCCGTCCTGGGCCAGCAGCCGCGCCTGGATTTCCTCCGGTTCAACGCGGAACCCGCGCAACTTGACCTGCTGATCGAGACGGCCGAGGTACTCGATCACGCCGTCCGCCGTCCAGCGTGCCCGGTCGCCGGTGCGATACAGGCGTGCGCCCGGCTCGCCCAATGGATCGACCACAAATCGTTCGGCAGTCAACGCCGGGCGGCCGAGGTAACCACGGGCCAGGCCAACGCCGCTGATGCACAGCTCACCCGGCACGCCGGCCGGAACGGGATTGAGATCGCTGTCGAGCACGCGGCAGATCACATTGCCCAGCGGCCGGCCAATCGGCGAGCGTTCGCCATCGGCGCTGGAGCATTGCCAGTGGGTGACGTTGATCGCGGTTTCGGTCGGGCCGTAACGGTTGTGCAGTTGCACCGCTGGCAGCTGCGCCAGCACCCGGTTGCGCAGCTCCGCCGGCAAGGCCTCGCCCCCGGAGAACACCCGGCGCAGGCTGGTGCATTCAGCGCTTAGTGGTTCGTCGATGAACAGCGAAAGCAGCGGCGGCACGAAGTGCAATGTGGTCACGCCGTACGCCTGCACCAACTGCGCGATGCGGTGCGGATCGCGGTGTTCGCCGGGACCGGCGATCAACAGGCGTGCGCCAGTGATCAGCGGCCAGAAGCACTCCCACACCGACACGTCGAAACTGATCGGCGCCTTTTGCATCAGCACGTCGCTTTCGTTCAGGCGATAAGTGTCCTGCATCCATTGCAGGCGCTCGGCCAGCGCCGCATGGGTGTTGCCGACGCCTTTGGGCTGGCCGGTGGAACCGGAGGTGTAAATCACATAAGCAAGGTTATCGCCATGCAGGTGCAGTCCCGGCGCATGGCTTGGCCAGTTGTCCAGGTGCAGGGTGTCCATGGCGATCACGCTGACACCCTCGCTGGCCGGCAAGCGCTCGAGCAATCGGGTTTGCGTCAGCAGCAATTCAACACCGCTGTCGCTGAGCATGTAGGCCAGGCGCTCGGCGGGGTAATCCGGGTCCAGCGGCACGTAGGCGCCACCGGCCTTGATGATCGCCAGCAGGCCGATCAGCAGTTGCGGCGAACGCTCGCAAGCGATGGCCACGCAGACGTCCGGCCCCACACCTTTGTCGCGCAAGTAATGGGCCAGACGGTTGGCCCGGGTGTGCAGTTCGGCGAAGTCCATCTGGCCGCCGTCCCACATCAACGCCGGGCGCTCAGGTGTCAGGCGGGCCTGTTGGTTGAGCCACTCAGGCAGACATTGACTGGCCGCTGCGCAGGGTGCGCTGGCCCAACCCGATTGCTGAAGCTGCTCGGCAGCCGTCAACAGTGGCAGGTCACCGACGGCGGTGTCCGCTTGCTCGCAGACAGCCCGCAGCAGGTTGCTGAAATGCTCGGCCAGACGCTCGATGGTCGCGACCTCGAACAATTCGCTGGCGTAGTCGAAGGACAAAGTCAGGCGACCGTTGCGGTCTTCTTCGCTGTGCAATTGCAAATCGAACTTGGCTTCGCGGCTATGCCACGGCAGCTCTTCGGCCAACAGCCCCGGCAGGCGCTTCAAGGCGCTGAGGTCGCGTTGCTGATGGTTGAACATGACCTGGAACAGGCCCTGCTCGCGGGCTTGCGGGAAGGCTTCCAGCAGTTGTTCGAACGGCAGGTCCTGATGCGCTTGCGCACCCAACGCCGCCTGACGGGTCTGCGCCAGCAGCTCAACGAATGGCAGGCGTGAGTCCACCTCGGCACGCAGCACCTGGGTATTGATGAAGAAGCCGATCAGGCCCTGGGTTTCCAGGCGCGGACGGTTGGCATTGGGCACGCCGATGCGGATATCTCGCTGGCCGCTGTAGCGCTGCAACAAGGTCTGGAACGCAGCCAGCAACAGCATGAAGGCGGTCGATTCATGGGCCTGGGCGGTCTGCCGAATCGCATCGCTCAGGGCCGCGCCCAGACGCACGGTGTGGCGAGCGGCGCTGTGCAGTTGTTGGGCAGCGCGTGGATGGTCGGTGGCCAGGCTCAGGGTTGGATGCTCATCACCCAAGCGGTCTTTCCAGTAGGCCAGTTGCCGCTCGCCCTCCCCTTGCGCCAGCCATTGCCGCTGCCAGCTGGCGTAATCGGCGTACTGCGTCGGCAATGGCGCCAGCAGCGCTTGCTGGCCCTGGGAGGCGGCCGCATACAGGCGCGAGAATTCGTCGATCAGCACATTCAGCGACCAGCCGTCAGCGATGATGTGGTGCATCGTCACCAACAACTGATGGTCTTCGTCGTCGAGGCGCACCAGCGTCACCCACATCAATGGGCCTTTCTCCAGATCGAACCGGGTCCGCGCTTCGTCCTCGCGGATCTGCTGTGCCCGGGCCTCACGCTCGGCAGCCGGCAGGTCGCTGATATCGATCAGCTGCAGGTTGAACCCGGCCGCCGCATCCACCTGTTGCAACGCCACGCCGTCACGTTCGAAGAATCGCGTGCGCAGGGATTCGTGGCGCTCGATCAACTGCTGGAAACTGGCGCGCAAGGCGTCCTCATCCAGCTCGCCGCGCAGGCGCAAGCCGCCGGGAATATTGTAGGCGCTGCTGTGCGGGTCGAGTTGCCAGGTGATCCACAGGCGGTTTTGTGCCAGGGATTGCGGCATCGGTTGCTGGCGCGAAAGCGCCGTGATCGCGCCCTGGGCCAGGCCACCGTCCTGTTGCTGGAGGGCCACGACATCGGCGAATGCGCCGAGGGTCGGCGCTTCGAACAGCAGGCGCAGGTTCAACTCCAGACCGAGCTCTTCACGCAGGCGCGCCACCACTTGCGTCGCCGCGATGGAGTTGCCGCCGAGCAGGAAGAAATGATCGTCGGCGCCCACCTGCGCAACTTGCAAGTGCTCACACCAGATCCGGCCGATCAGGCTTTGCAGCTCGGAGCCCGACTCGATCGGGCCTGCACTTTCGGTGGCGGCCGACGGGAACATCGCGTAGCTGTCGAGACTGCCGTCCGCCAGGCGACTGCGGCACGCCGAGCGTTGCAATTTGCCGCTGGACGTCTTGGGCAGCGCGCCCGGATTGAGTAGCAGCACCACGCTCGGCGCTTGCTGATACGCCTCGGCGACGGCTTGGCGAATGGCTTTGATCAAGGACTCGGGCGGCAGGATTTTCTGCACGCTGCGGCTGATTTCGGCCGCGATGCCGATGCCTTCCTGACCCTCGATGGTAACGGCGAAGGCGGCAACCCGGCCTTTGCGCACCACTTCCACTTCGCGCTCGACGGTCTGCTCGATGTCCTGCGGGTACAGGTTGTGCCCGCGCACGATCAGCATGTCCTTCAGGCGCCCGGTGATGAACAGCTCGCTGTTGCGCAGGAAGCCCAGGTCTCCGGTGCGCAGCCAGGTCTGGCCGGTGTGCCGAACGAAGGTCTTGGCCGACGCCTCGGGGTTGCGCCAGTAGCCTGAGGCGATGCTCGGCCCGCTGGCCCAGACTTCACCGACGACGTTGTCGGCCTGTTCGCTGAGCGCGACCGGGTCGATGATCAGCACCGCGTGCGCCGGCTGGCTGATACCGCAACTCATGATCGGGCTGCCCTCGCCCGCTTCGACACGGTTCTGCGCCAGGGCCTGATCGTCCACCCGCAGGTTGCCAATGCCTTTACCGCGCGCTGTGCCGGCCACGAACAAGGTGGCTTCGGCCAGACCGTAGGAGGCCATGAAACTGTCCGCGGTGAAGCCGCAGGTGGCGAACTTGTCGGCGAAGCGTTCCAGGGTGTCGAGGCGAATCGGTTCGGAACCGGAATACGCCACGCGCCAGCCACTCAGGTCGAGCCGTTCCAGGGCCGACTCGCTGACTCGCTCGCTGCACAAGCGATAGGCAAAATCCGGCCCGCCGCTGATCGTGCCGCCGTATTCGCTGATCGCCTCCAGCCAGCGCAGCGGCCGGCCGAGGAAATACGCCGGAGACATCAACACGCAAGGCACGCCGCTGAAAATCGGCTGCAGCAGGCCGCCGATCAGACCCATGTCGTGGTACAGCGGCAGCCAGCTGACGATGACGTCGTCGGGGTTCAGGTCAATGCCGAAACCGTGGCGAATCAGCAATTCGTTGGCCACCAGATTGCCGTGGCTGACTTGCACGCCTTTGGGCAGCGCAGTGGAGCCGGAGGTGTATTGCAGGAAGGCGATGTGATCGGCCTGCAAGTCCACCGCGACCCGGCGCTCGGCCAGTGCACCGTCGAGGGTATCGACACACAGCAGCGGCGGTGCCCCTTCGATCTGCTGCAACCCATCGCGCAGCCCGGCGCTGGTCAACAGCAAGCGCGGCTGGGCATCGCTGATGATCGACAGCAGGCGTTCCTGGTGATGACGGCGCGTCGACTCCGGCGGGTAAGCCGGCACCGCGATCACTCCGGCGTACAGGCAACCGAAGAACGCCGCGACGTAATCCGGGCCGCTGGGGAACAGCAACACGGCGCGATCGCCAACATCCGCTTGCGCCTGCAATGCGCCGGCAATCGTCCGCGCCCGCAGATCCAGTTCGCGATAGCTGAGCACCACAGCCTGATCCGGGGTCTCGGCAAGAAAGCGCAGGGCCACCCGATCCGGCGTCAGGGCCGCGCGGCGCTGAAGGGCTTGGACCATTGTGCTGGGGAGTTCGAACGCGTCGGTCATGAGGTTTCCTGCCTGAATTCGGCTGTAGGAGCGAGCTTGCTCGCGAAAAAAAGGAGAGCGCCGCGGAGTGTCAGGCGCCCATCGCCATCGTTGACGACCATCGTCGGAACGCCGCCCGGAGCGAGCTCGCTCCTACAGGGTTATGAGGATTGCGCTGTTCCATTCACCAATGAGAACGGATGACGTCTTGAAATAATTAGTTGCCGGCTGGAACACAAAGCGGACGGAAGCGAGTCAGCGTGTCGCAGTTATCACGCTGCATTCTTGAATGCCAATTAGTTATTTTTCTCATTTGACAATAATTATCATTAAGCATAATTTGTCGCTCGATGTGCAGGACGCCCCCCCGGTTCATTCGCCGTCCCACTAACCTTTTGGCAGCAGGGTGATTTCCATGATGGAACCAGTATCCACAAGCAGGTGCGATACACCGCTACTTCAGGCATTCGTCGACAATCGACTGATTCTGGTGAAGATCGCAGCCCGAATTACCGGTTGCCGCTCACGTGCCGAAGATGTTGTGCAGGATGCATTCTTCCGGTTGCAATCGGCCCCGCCCATCACCAGTTCGATCAAGGCCCAGCTCAGCTACCTGTTCCAGATCGTGCGCAACCTGGCGATCGACCACTACCGCAAGCAGGCGCTGGAGCAGAAGTATTCCGGCCCTGAAGAGGAAGGGCTGAATGTGGTGATCCAGGGTGCGTCACCGGAAACCTCGCACATCAATTTCTCGACGCTGGAGCACATTGCCGATGCGTTGACCGAGTTGCCGAGCCGTACCCGCTACGCCTTCGAGATGTATCGGCTGCACGGCGTACCGCAAAAAGACATCGCCAAGGAACTCGGCGTCTCGCCGACCCTGGTGAACTTCATGATCCGCGATGCGTTGGTGCATTGCCGCAAGGTGTCGGGCAAGCGTGGCGATATGGCTGCTCGCCAATAAGATCCGGGATCTGCATCGCGCCCTTCGCGAGCAAGCCCGCTCCCACAGGGTCCTGCGAACACAGGACAAATGTGGGAGCGGCGGTGCGACGATTCGACTTGCTCGCGAAGGCTGACTCAAGACCACAACGAACCTTGAGTCTCACGCCTCAAGCCAGTCTGCACCGATAAAAAAACCGCTCCCGCCCCAACACCATCAGGGCCGCGCGTTTGTGCGGGAAGTCGAACTCTTTCTCGCAGTGAAAGCACTGCTCCTGCATGTACCCGATCATCTTTGCGTTATCGGCACGCGGCTCGGCAACCACGCGCTGCGTGCGCGGATCATCGAGAAACAGGTAATGCACCAGCGCCGATAACCAGCTCGCCACCTTGTGCGGACCGCGATGATGTTCTTCGCCCACCAGCATGTGAATGCCACGGTCGTAATCGCTGGCCTCGTAGAACGGCGCGATGCGATCTTCCCTGGCCCAGTAGGCTTCGAAATAAGCGAACGGCTGATCGTCGAAACAACCGATCAGCGTCAGCGTATGCGGGTCGGCTTCGAGTTTACTCAGGTATTGGCGATGCTGTTCGAGGCTGCCCTCCTCCTGCCAGAAACTGGCGACACGCGGGCTGTTCTGCCAGCGGTTGAAGCGCGCCAGGTCTTGCTCGATGTCCAGCGCGCGCAGGGAAACCCGGGCACCCAGCCGCGCATCGAAGCGTCGATACACTTCACCCCGGGGTTTGACCGGCCGCCGTGGATGACGCTTGCCATCAGTGATGAGCATTTGCTGTGGATAGCTGCCGGTCAGTGAATGCCCCAGCCACGGTTGCGGCAACTGCCAGAACAAGGTGCGCTCGCAGAGATACTGACCGCTGACGGAAGTCGCAATCAGCAGGCCGCTGAACACGGCTTCGTCCGGCACGTCTTGCAGTTGCCAGACCAGGCGCTGACAGTCGGAGTCGCGAGCGAACAGCCAGTAACAGGCCGCCCACAACGCCTGCCCTTCAGGGCGACTGAAATGCGCCTCCATTTGCACGTGCAACTCGGGGCCACGAATCAGCCGCAGGGTGAGCAACGGTTGCCCATCCAGACTGAGGCTCAGACGGCAATCGGTTTCATCAGCGGCAAGACGGCTGCCTGTCGGCAGGCACAGGGCAGTCAGGTCATTCAAATTGGGCATGGGTCGGGCTCACGATAATCGTCGACAGTTCAACGAAGTGACGTGAGCCACGGCAGGAAATTTAACAAAAGACCGTCAATTGGCGACTTGTGGCGCCAGTCCTTTGCGCGGGACTGGCACCAGAGCAATCTTGTACGGATCGAAAATCTTCAGCATCTGGCCGTTGTTCCGCAAGCCTTGCAATAACTTGCTGAAGGCCTCGCCACTGATAGGCGCGGTAGGACGCAGTATGGCGTAGTGGTGATAGATCTGGTCGACGCGCTGGGACACCAGCAATTCATCGGCGACTTTTTTATTGCGCAAGAAGTAGTCGCTCAGGTAGGAGCGCGTGACCAGGGCAATGTCGGCCCGGTCGCGTAATACCATCAGCAGATTGCTGTCATGGGAATAGGTCAGCGTGGCGTTGTAGTTTTTCGCGAGGTACTGGGGATCGGCATTGAAGTTGGCGAACTCGTAGTGATAGCCGCTGAACAGTGCCAGGCGCTTGCCGTTCAGGTCGGAAAAATAGCTTTGCTGTCGATCGGGCAGGCGTTGCGCGACAAAAATCTCGGCGTCTTCCAGCCCCATGTCGACGGCCGTGTGGGGGATCTCTTCCCAACCCCAGGCGGGATTTTCGAAGATGGCCATGTCGACCCGGCCCTGCTTGAAGTCACCGAAGCGCCGGGGAATGGAAGTGGGCACCAGGACAAACTGGTAGTCGCTTTGCGATGCATTCAGGGCCTCGACCAGTTGCGGCAGCAACCCGGTATCGGCCCCGGATTCCGGGCGCACGGTGTAGGGCGGAAAGTGCGCGGCACCAATGCGCACCAGTTGCGCAGCCTGGGATGGCATCATCGTTGACGCCGCAAACATCGACAGCAACAGCCGCGAGGCTGACCGAATTGGCGAACCCATCAAAACGACCCCACTCCCCAATAAAACAGCATCAATGCATTCAAGCTAGGCGGTTTCTTCCAGTTAGCCAGTTTAATGCTGACCAACACTAACTTATTGCCGGTCTTCCAGCACCAGAATCAACGCCTCATCGGCCAACTGATCAAGGCTCATGCTGCCGTCGGCACGAAACCAGGTGGTGGTCCAGGACAATGCGCCGGTCAGGAACCGCCGAGTGATAAACACATCGCCGCGGATAAAACCGGCGGTCTTGGCTTCACCCAGTACCTGCAGCCAGATGTCTTCGTAGATATCCCGCAGCGCCAGGACCTTCGCCTGGCCCTCTTCGGACAGCGAGCGCCATTCGTAGACCAGCACGGCCATGGCCTCGCCGCTGCCGCCCATGATCGACTGCAACTCACAGCGGATCAGCGCCAGCACCTGCTCGCGCACACTGCCGGCCTCGGCGATGGCCGCATGCATCAACGCGGTGTTGTAGCGAATGGTCTCCTCCATCACAGCCCGCAGGATTTCGTCCTTGCTCTTGAAGTGATGAAAAATGCTTCCGGACTGAATGCCCACGGCGCCGGCCAGGTCGCGCACGGTCGTGCGCTCATAGCCTTTATTGCGGAACAGGTGGGCCGCCACTTGCAGCAACTTGCCACGGGCGCTGTCCGGATCGGTCAATTGGCCGTCGTCGACCAATTGGCGCATGACCCTCAGGGCTTTTTGCTCGTCCACCCATTCTCTCCTACAGTCGATCAATCAGTAACGCCGATCCCCCCGAAAACACCGGAGTTGCGCGGGCAATTTAAGCTGACGGATGCAACCAAGCAAGCGCTTGGGCAGAAGATAATCAAGTCATTTACAAACCAAGCGCTTGCTTGGTAATGTCGACGCACTTCGGTTGGAGGTGGCTATGGAATGGACTGCGCCTAAAACAATTCGCATCGGTTGCGCCAGCGCCTTCTGGGGCGATACCTCGACCGCTGCCGCGCAACTGGTGGAACAGGGGCATCTGGATTATCTGGTCTTCGATTACCTGGCGGAAATCACCCTGTCGATCATGGCCGGCGCGCGGATGAAAGATCCCCGGGCCGGCTATGCGGGCGACTTCATCGAAGTGCTCGCGCCCTTGCTGCCGCAGCTCGCGCAGCAAAACATCCGGGTTATCAGTAATGCTGGCGGGGTCAATCCCCAAGCCTGCGCCGCCGCCCTGCAAGCGGCCTGCGACAAGGCCGGGGTGGCGCTGAAGATCGCCGTGCTGCTGGGTGATGACCTGCAGCCGCAATTCAAACAGCTGGCCAACCTGGGCATTCATGAAATGTTCAGCGGCGCGCCCCTGCCATCGATGTGCGTCTCGACCAACGCCTACCTCGGCGCACCCGGCATTGTCGAAGCCCTGCGCCTGGGGGCGGACATCGTGATCACCGGGCGCGTGGTCGACAGCGCGGTGGTCAGCGCCGCGCTGGTGCATGAGTTCGGCTGGTCATGGCACGACTACGACAAGCTCGCCCAGGCGGCATTGGCCGGGCACATCATCGAATGCGGCGCCCAATGCACGGGCGGCAACTTCACCGACTGGCGCGACGTCCCCGACTACGAACACATCGGATTTCCCATCGTCGAAGTCAGCGCCGACAGCCAGTTCATCGTCAGCAAACCCGAAGGTACCGGCGGGCTGGTCACGCCGCTGACGGTGGGCGAACAGATGCTGTATGAAATCGGTGACCCACGTGCCTACCTGCTGCCCGACGTGGTGTGCGATTTCACTCAGGTCAAATTGCTGCAACAAGGCAGGAACGCGGTGCAGGTGCACGGCGCCAAAGGCCTGGCGCCGACCGCTCAATACAAGGTCAGCGCCACGTACCCCGATGGATTCCGCTGCACCGCCAGTTGCCTGATCGCCGGCATCGATGCCGTCGACAAGGCGCGGCGAGTCGGTGATGCGATCATCAACAAGACCTCGGAAATGTTCCGCCAGCGCGGCTGGGCGCCGTACAGCGACGTGAGTATCGAGTTGCTGGGCAGCGAGGCCACCTACGGCCCCCACGGCCAGCGTCAGGACAGTCGCGAAGTGGTGATCAAACTCGCGGTGCGCCATCCGGACAAGCAGGCATTGATCGTGTTCTCCCGGGAAATCGCCCAGGCCGCCACCGGCATGGCGCCCGGGCTGACCGGCATTGTCGGTGGCCGGCCGACGGTGTATCCGCTGATCCGGCTGTTCTCGTTCCTGATCGACAAAACCGCCTGCACGCTGGACATTGATTGCATGGGCCAGCGCCACCCGTGTGCCCTGCCCGCCCTCGATGTGCTCGACCCGCTGGACCTGCCAGCCCCGTTCGCCCCGCCGCAACCGGTTGGCCTGGCCGATGCCAGCGTGGCCCTGGTCAAACTGGCGGTCGCCCGCTCTGGCGACAAGGGCAACCACAGCAACATCGGCGTCATGGCCCGCGCGCCCGAATTCCTGCCATGGATTGCCGAAGCCTTGACCCCGGAAGTGATCGTCGACTGGATGGGCCACGTCCTCGATCCAATCCACGGGCGGGTCGAACGCTGGTACTTGCCCGCCAGCCACAGCCTGAATTTCCTGCTGGAAAACGCCCTCGGCGGCGGCGGTGTCGCCAGCCTGCGCATCGATCCGCAAGGCAAGGCTTTCGCCCAGCAACTGCTGGAAATCCAGATCCCGGTGCCGCAGCGCATCGCCGACCAGTTCAACTAGAGGATTGCCGCCATGGCCTACGATTCGATTTTCAAAGCCGATTTGTTTGCCGGCCAAAACATCATCGTCACCGGTGGCGGCAGTGGCATCGGCCGCTGCACCGCCCACGAACTGGCGGCCCTCGGTGCCCATGTGCTGCTGGTCGGGCGCAAGGCCGACAAGCTCAAAACCGTTGCAGCGGAGATCGCCGACGACGGCGGCAAGGCCGACTGGGCGGTTTGCGACATCCGCGAGGAAGAACCAGTGCAGCACCTGGTCAGCGAATTGATCCGCAAGCATGGCCCCATTCATGGCCTGGTCAACAATGCGGGCGGGCAGTACCCGTCGCCCCTGGCCTCGATCAATCAGAAGGGTTTCGAAACGGTGATGCGCACCAACCTGGTGGGCGGTTTCCTGATGGCCCGGGAAGTGTTCAACCAGTCCATGAGCCAGCACGGCGGCGCCATCGTCAACATGCTCGCCGACATGTGGGGCGGCATGCCCGGTATGGGCCACTCCGGTGCGGCACGTTCGGGCATGGACAACCTGACCAAGACCGCCGCTTACGAATGGGGTCATGCCGGGGTGCGGGTCAACGCCGTGGCGCCGGGCTGGATTGCCTCCAGCGGCATGGACACCTACGAAGGAGCGTTCAAGGCTGCGATTCCGACCTTGCGCGAACACGTGCCGCTCAAGCGCATCGGCACCGAATCGGAAGTCAGCGCGGCGATTGTTTTCCTGCTCAGCCCCGCAGCGGCGTTTGTCAGCGGCAGCACCTTGCGCATCGACGGCGCCGCCAGCCTCGGCGGTCGCGCCTGGCCGATCCATAAAGCGACCAACAGCCAGTCGTACAACGGTTTCCACCGCGCCTACATACCAGACGTATTGAAGGACAAGGAATAACCCATGCCGGTGATTCAGTCGTTACTCGATCCCCACAGCGAGCCGTTCGCCCAGAACCATGCGGCGATGCTGAGCGCCATCGAGCAAGTTCGCGTGCTCGAACAGAACCTGCTGAACAAGGCTGCCGAAGCCAAGCCGAAGTTCGAAAAACGCAGCCAACTGCTGCCTCGCGAGCGTCTCAACCTGCTGCTGGACCCCGGCGCGCCGTTTCTCGAACTGGCGAGCCTGGCCGGCTACAAGCTGCACGACGACAAGGATGGCAGCTCCGCCGGTGGCGGCTTGATCGCCGGGATCGGCTACGTGTCCGGCGTGCGTGTGCTGGTAGTCGCCAACAACAGCGCGATCAGGGGCGGGACCATCTCCCCCAGCGGCTTGAAAAAATCCCTGCGCCTGCAACAGATCGCCATGGAAAACAAACTGCCGGTGATCACCCTCGCCGAAAGCGGCGGTGCCAACCTCAATTACGCGGCGGAGATTTTCGTCGAAGGCGCGCGCAGCTTTGCCAATCAGGCGCGGATGTCAGCCATGGGGTTGCCGCAGATCACCGTGGTGCACGGCTCGGCCACTGCGGGCGGTGCCTATCAGCCGGGATTGTCGGATTACGTGGTGGTGGTGCGCGGCAAGGCCAAGCTGTTTCTCGCCGGCCCACCATTGCTCAAGGCCGCCACCGGCGAGGTCGCCACCGATGAAGAACTGGGCGGCGCCGAGATGCACGCACAAACCGCCGGCACCGCCGAATACCTGGCTGAAAACGACGCTGACGGCGTGCGTCAGGTGCGCGAGATCGTCGCCTTGCTGCCGTGGAACGAGCAGTTGCCCCCACTCCCCGAACGTCGCTGGGAGGAGCCGCTCTACCCCATCGACGAACTGCTGGGCCTGATCCCGGATGACCCGAAAAAACCCTACGACGTGCGCGAAATCATCGCCCGTCTCGCCGACGCTTCGAACTTTCTAGAGTTCAAGGGCGAGTTCGATCAGCAGACTGTGTGCGGTCATCTGAAAATCCAGGGCCGCGCCTGTGGCTTCATCGGCAACAACGGCCCGATCACGCCAAAAGGCGCGAGCAAGGCCGCCCAGTTCATCCAGCTGTGCGACCAGAGCCAGACGCCGCTGCTGTTTTTCCACAACACCACCGGGTTCATGGTCGGCACCGAATCGGAACAGCAAGGGGTGATCAAGCACGGCGCGAAGATGATTCAGGCGGTGGCCAACGCCCGGGTGCCGAAGCTGACCATCGTCGTCGGTGGCTCCTACGGCGCCGGCAACTATGCAATGTGCGGTCGCGGCCTCGACCCGCGTTTCATCTTCGCCTGGCCCAACAGCCGCACCGCCGTGATGGGTGGTGCACAAGCGGGCAAGGTACTGCGCATCGTCACCGAGGCCAAACAGGCCAAGGACGGCCTGGTGCCCGATCCGAAAATGCTCGACATGCTCGAACAGGTCACCGCGCAGAAACTCGACAGCCAGTCCACGGCGCTCTACGGCAGCGCCAACCTCTGGGATGACGGTTTGATCGACCCGCGCGATACCCGGACCTTGCTTGGTTATCTGCTGGATATCTGTCACGAGGCCCAGGTGCGGCCATTGCAAGCCAACAGTTTTGGCGTAGCCCGGCTCTAGGCCCGCTCAAGGAGAACAATAAAAATGATCTTCACCCAGGAACACGAAGCACTGCGCCGCACCGTGCGCCAGTTCGTCGAACACGAGATCAACCCGCACGTTGAGGAGTGGGAAAAGGCCGGACGCTTCCCCATCCACGAAATCTTCCGCAAGGCCGGCGACCTCGGCTTGCTGGGCATATCCAAACCGGAAAAATTCGGCGGCATGGGGCTCGACTACAGCTATTCGATCGTCGCTGCCGAAGAGTTCGGCACCATTCATTGCGGCGGCGTACCGATGTCCATCGGCGTGCAGACCGACATGTGCACCCCGGCGCTGGCCCGGTTCGGCTCCGATGAGCTGCGCGAGGAATTCCTGCGCCCGGCCATCAGCGGAGAGCAGGTCGGCTGCATCGGCGTCTCTGAAGTCGGTGCCGGCTCCGATGTCGCCGGGCTGAAAACCACGGCGCGCAAGGACGGTGACGACTACGTGATCAACGGCAGCAAGATGTGGATCACCAACTCGCCGAGCGCCGATTTCATCTGCCTGCTGGCCAACACCTCGGACGACAAACCGCACATCAACAAGTCGCTGATCATGGTGCCGATGAACACGCCGGGCATCAGCTTGAGCTCGCACCTGGACAAGCTCGGCATGCGCAGCTCGGAAACCGCTCAGGTGTTTTTCGACAATGTGCGCGTACCGCAGCGCAACCGCATCGGCCATGAAGGCGCGGGGTTCATGATGCAGATGCTGCAGTTCCAGGAGGAACGCCTGTTCGGCGCGTCCAACATGATCAAGGGCCTGGAGTACTGCGTCGACAGCACCATCGAATACTGCAAGGAGCGAAAAACCTTCGGCAACGCGCTGATCGACAATCAGGTGATCCACTTCCGCCTCGCTGAACTGCAAACCGAAATCGAATGCCTGCGGGCGCTGGTCTATCAGGCTACCGAGCAATACATCAAAGGCCAGGACGTCACGCGCCTGGCCTCCATGGCCAAGCTCAAGGCCGGGCGACTGGGCCGCGAAGTCAGCGACAGTTGCCTGCAATACTGGGGCGGCATGGGCTTCATGTGGGACAACCCGGTGGCCCGGGCTTACCGCGATGTACGGCTGGTGTCGATCGGCGGCGGCGCCGACGAAATCATGCTGGGGATCATCTGCAAACTGATGGGCATTCTGCCGGGGAAAAAGAAATGAACAACCTGCCGGTTTGCCAGACCTTACTGCTGGAGCTGCACAATGGCGTGCTGCACATCACCCTCAACCGCCCGGAATGCCGCAATGCGATGAGCTTGCAGATGGTCGCCGAGTTGCGCTCGGTGCTGGCCGCGGTACGTGATAAACCCGGGGTTCGCGCACTGGTGATCGGCGGCGTCGGTGGGCACTTCTGTGCCGGCGGCGACCTCAAGGACATGGCCAACGCCCGCGCTCAAGGCTCGACTGCGCACCGGGATCTGAACCGGGTGTTCGGCGCGCTATTGCAAGAGGTGCAACACGCACCGCAAGTGGTGATCACGGTGCTGCAGGGTGCGGTGCTCGGCGGCGGTCTCGGCCTGGCCTGCGTCAGCGATATCGCCCTGGCCGATCACCAGGCGCAATTCGGCCTGCCGGAAACCAGCCTCGGCCTGTTGCCTGCGCAGATAGCGCCGTTCGTGGTGCAACGCATTGGCTTGACCCAGACCCGGCGCCTGGCCCTGACAGCGGCGCGTTTTGATGGTCACCAGGCACGGCGCATGGGGCTGGTGCATTTTGTCGAGCACGATCCGCAGGCCCTGGCCGAACGTCTCGATGAGGTGTTGGCCCACGTGTTGTGTTGTGCGCCGGGGGCGAATGCGGCGACCAAAAAACTCTTGCTGGCCAGTGCCGGACAGCCGTCGGATGAGTTGCTTGATCAAGCGGCTGAATGGTTCAGCGAGGCAGTCACCGGAGCCGAAGGCATCGAGGGAACGATGGCCTTCGTGCAAAAGCGCAAACCGGGGTGGGCCTCCTGAAAAGCTTCGTCGGAACGCCGCCCGGAGCAAGCCCGCTCCCACACTGGATTTATGTCGTTCATAAACCCTGTGGGAGCGGGCTTGCTCGCGAAGAGGCCCGAACAGACATCGCAAAACCAAGGGAACAACCCATGCCCGGACTCAAAAAAATCCTCATCGCCAACCGCGGTGAAATCGCCTGTCGCATCCAGCGTACGGCCCAGGCGCTGGGCTATCGCACGGTCGCCGTGTTCAGCGACGCCGATGCCGATGCACTGCACGTGCGGATGGCCGACGAGGCGGTCAACATCGGTCCGGCCCCGGTGCAACAGTCTTACCTGAACATCCAGGCCATCCTCGACGCAGCCCGGCGCACGGGCGCGGATGCGATCCATCCGGGCTACGGTTTCCTCTCGGAAAACGCCGGGTTTGCCCTTGCCTGCCGGGACGCCGGCATCACCTTCATCGGCCCCAGCCCCGAGGCCATCGAACTGATGGGCAGCAAGCGCCTATCGAAGATCGCCATGATCGAAGCCGGTGTGCCGTGCATCAACGGCTATCAAGGCGCCGGACAGGACGACGCCACCTTGAGCCGCGAAGCCGAGCGCATCGGCTACCCATTGATGATCAAGGCCAGCGCCGGCGGCGGTGGACGCGGCATGCGCCTGGTGCACGACGCCAGCCACTTGCTGGAACAGATTCGTACCGCGCGCTCCGAAGCCCTGAACGGTTTTGGCAGCGGCGAACTGATTCTCGAACAGGCACTGGTCGAACCCCGTCACGTCGAGATCCAGCTGTTCGGTGATCGGCATGGCAACCTGATTTACCTCGGCGAGCGCGATTGCTCGGTGCAGCGCCGGCATCAGAAAGTCATCGAGGAAGCGCCCTGCCCGGTGATGACCGCTGAGCTGCGCCAAGCCATGGGCGAGGCGGCGCTCAAGGCCGGGCGAGCGGTGAAGTACGTCGGCGCGGGCACCGTGGAGTTTTTGCTGGATGCGCGCGGGCAGTTCTATTTCCTGGAGATGAACACCCGACTGCAAGTGGAGCACCCGGTCACCGAACTGATCACCGGGCTGGACCTGGTGGCCTGGCAGTTGAATATCGCCGAAGGGCAACCATTGCCGCTGCGCCAGGAACAGGTGCAACTCAAGGGCCACGCCATGGAAGTGCGCCTGTATGCCGAAGACCCGGCCCAGGGTTTCCTGCCGCAAACCGGGCGCGTCGTGGCCTGGGAACCGGCATCGCAGGACGGCGTGCGGATCGACCACGGCCTGATCGAAGGCCAGGTCATCAGTCCATTCTACGACCCGATGCTCGGCAAGCTCATCGCCCACGGTGCCACCCGCGAAGAAGCCCGGCGCAAATTGCTGCGGGCCGTGCAAGACAGCGTGTTGCTGGGGCTGCCAAGCAATCAACGCCTGCTTGCCAGCCTGCTGGAACACCCGCAGTTCGCCAGCGGTGATTTCAGTACCGGTTTCATCCCGCAGTATTTCGCCGACCACGCCTGCCTGCATCCCGAAACCCCAAGCTCGCACCACTTGGCCATCGCCGCCGCCCTGTTCTATCAGGCTGCGGCACAGGCTCACCCGGCCCCGCTTGGCGGTTGGCGCAACAACGCCAGCGTGCCGCTGCACTATCGCATCGGCCTTGAAGATCAGGACTGGCCGGTAGCGTTGCAGGCGACCCCGGGCCAACCGATGCGCATTCAGGTCGCCGAGCGCAGCCTCGAACTGAAGATCATTCACAGCGACGGACGCTGGGTCACCCTGGAAATCGAAGGCGTTCGCCAACGCCACGCTTATCGCCTGGAGGCCGGGCGTCTCTGGCTGTTTACCCGGCCGGGGAGTCTGCAGTTCATGGATCGCACTCAGGCGCAGGTCCGCAGCCAGGCCAATATCAGCTCCGGCACCCTCAAGGCACCGATGGACGGGGCGATTGTCGACGTCCTCGTCAACGAAGGCAGCCAGGTGACCAAGGGCCAACTGCTGGTGGTACTGGAGGCGATGAAAATGGAGCACCCATTGAAGTCGGGCATCGACGGTGTTCTCAAACGCTTGCAAGTCAAAGTCGGGGATCAGGTGAAAAACCGGCAGATTCTGTTGGAGGTCGAATAAGGCGCTAGGCGGAACTGCCGGGTTTGGCTACGCTCAAACCCTACAGGACGCGGATACCAGGAACCCTGCAATGCCTCATTGGCTGGTCATTGATCTGGAGGCCACCACCGATGAGGGTGGATGGCCCGTAACAGATATGGAAATCATTGAAATCGGTGCCACCCTGGTGGACCGCAAGGGACGCGAACTGGACCAGTTCCAGCGCTTCGTCCGGCCTTTGCGGCGGCCGTTGCTGACGCCGTTTTGCCGCGAGCTGACGCACATTACCCAAGCCAACATCGATGCCGCGCAACCGCTGGGCGAAGTCTGGCCGGCGTTTGAACGCTGGCTCGGCCAACACCACACGCGACTTGAAGGCTGGGTCAGTTGGGGCGATTACGATCGCAAACAACTGCTTCAGGATTGGCAGCAGCTGGGACTCGCCAGCGTGCTGGCCAACGTGCCGCACATGAACCTCAAGCAGCGCTTTGCCAAGGCTCGACGCCTGGAGCGCCCGCTGGGGCTCAACGGCGCCCTGCAACTGGCCGGCCTGCAGTTCACCGGCCAGCAACACCGGGCGCTGGAAGATGCGCGCAATACCGCACGCCTGCTGCCGCTGGTTCTTCCGCTTTAGACAGGTGACGACTCCCGGGGCCTTGTGCATACTGGCCGGCCCTTTTTAGCCCTTTTCGAGGAATCGCCCATGTTTAAAGTCAACGAGTACTTCGACGGCACCGTCAAGTCGATCGCCTTTGGCACCGCAGAAGGTCCAGCGACCATCGGCGTCATGGCTCCGGGCGAGTACGAATTCGGCACCAGCCAGCGTGAAATCATGCACGTGGTCAGCGGCGCATTGACCGTCATGCTGCCAGACAGCAGCGACTGGGAAACCTTCGCCGCCGGCAGCCAGTTCAACGTACCGGCCAACAGCAAGTTCCAGCTGAAAGTCGCCGTCGACACCGCTTACCTGTGCGAATACCGCGGCTAAGCCTGCGGGGCCTCAACCAAAAAAGTCGCCGCAATAAAAAATGCCCGTGTTTTTCGACACGGGCATTTTTTATTCTGCGCAAAATTACTCGAGGATCTCCACCGGCATGCCGACTTCCAGTCGACCGTTGCCGTCGTTGACCAGGTTCTGGCCGAACATTGCGCCGTCTGCCTGGGAACGGTATTTCTGCAAGGTGGCCAAGGGTTCGCGGTCGTCACTACGCTCCCCTGTCTGCGGGTCGATGGTAGTCAGGATACAGCGCGAACAGGACTTGACCACGCGGAACTCGACCTCGCCGATACGGATACGCTTCCAGCCGTCCTCGGCGAACGCTTCACTGCCTTCGATCACCAGGTTTGGCCGGAAACGCAGCATCTCCAACGGACGCCCGACCTGTTGCGACAAGTCCTCGAGAGAGGCCTGGCCAATCAGCAGCAGCGGATAGCCATCGGCGAACGCCACCTGGTCGTCATCCTTGCCGTAGCCGGCCTCCGTCATCCGCGCCCGATCCAGCGGCACCTGGACCAGGCGTGTCGGTTTTCCGATGAACTGGCTGACCCAGGCCCCTGCTTCATCGCCTGCATCGGGGACTCGCAAGGTATCGCGCCAGATCGTCACGCCACGCAGTTGTGCATCGTTACCGGGCAAGGCTATGTCGATCGGCGAATGGCCGGGCGCGCTAAGGGTCAAGCCGCCCTCGGCATTCCACAGCGCCGACAACTGGCTCATCTGCGCCACCGCACGCTGGGTCAGGAAACGACCGCTGGCCTCGTCCACCAGCATCCAGCGGCGATCGCCGTCCAGCCCGAGTTTATCGAGACCGATCGCTTGCAAGGTCTCGCCCTTGGCGGACTTCAACGGATAACGATACAGCGCGCTCAGACGCAACATGGCCAGCTCCCTGGGAGGTAAAAACGCCACCCTATACGAGCTTTACAACCGAATCAAAGACTGACGATCAGACACCGCAAACCTGTGGGAGCGGGCTTGCTCGCGAAGGCGGTGTGTCAGTCGATAACAATGCCAACTGTCACACCGCCTTCGCGAGCAAGCCCGCTCCCACAATTGTGCAGACCCGCTTAGGCCGGTACTTCGTCAAGCATCAGGCGCTGGCGCACCACGTCGACAAGTTTGTCCGGCTGGAACTTGGAGAGGAAATTGTCGCAGCCGACCTTTTTCACCATCGAGTCGTTGAAGCTGCCGGACAGCGAGGTGTGCAGCACCACGTACAAGCCGCGCAGGCGCGGGTCGTTGCGGATTTCGGTGGTCAGGCGATAGCCATCCATTTCCGGCATTTCCGCATCGGTAAAGACCATCAGCAGTTTTTCGGTCATGCCAACGCCGGTATCAGCCCAGGCCTTGAGCATGTTCAAGGCCTTCAACCCGTCGCTGGCGATGTGCATCTTCACGCCGAGCTGTCCCAGGGTATCGCGCAATTGCGCCAGGGCCACGTTCGAGTCATCCACCAGCAGCACCTCTCGGCCACGGGCGCGTTCCAGCACCGGATCCTCGAGCTTGTCGCGGGAGACCTTGGCGTTGTACGGGACGATTTCGGCCAGGACCTTTTCGACGTCGATGATTTCCACCAGTTGATCATCGACCTTGCTGATGGCCGTCAGGTAGTGCTGGCGGCCGGCGCTGCTCGGGGGCGGCAGGATGGCTTCCCAGTTCATGTTGACGATCCGGTCCACGCCACCGACCAGGAAGGCCTGAACCGAACGGTTGTACTCGGTGACGATAATCGTGCTGCCAGGCCCCGGCACCAACGGGCGCATGCCAATGGCCTGGGACAGGTCGATCACCGGCAAGGTCTGGCCACGCAGGTTGACCACGCCGCACACAAAAGGATGGCGCTGCGGCATCAGCGTCAACTTTGGCAACTGCAGGACTTCCTGCACTTTAAAGACGTTGATCGCGAACAATTGCCGTCCGGCGAGCCGGAACATGAGAATTTCCAGGCGATTCTCACCCACCAATTGCGTGCGTTGGTCTACCGTGTCGAGAATGCCGGCCATCAATGACTCCTGGTCTTGTTCGGATGAATTCACTTAAAGAAGGTTATCGGCTGTTTTTGCCGAAGCTTGACCCGTTCTAAAATGCCACGCCGCGCATTGATGTCATATTAACATCATGCTTTACTAGCACCGTGATTCCATCTGCTGCACCTCTGCGTCACGCGACCATGGTTCGCGCGAAAGGTTCCCCTGTGTAAGGGATTCCCCTATCAACAATCAGGTGCAACCTGATATTCGCAATATCCAATAGCCATTAATGTGACGCCATTCTCATTGCATGAACGGAGTCAGGCTTTTGTGTGCGATCGCAAGTAAGTGGCCAACCACCCTCTCGTGTTCCCCAGCCTGCCTCCGGGCCAGCCGCAGCTCGTTCACCCGACGACTCGGCAATGCCGGGGTTCCGACCGCCCTTGTCGACACACACGATATCCCCTCATTTGAAATGACGTTGTGGAGATAAGTATGCCGAACGACCGTAAAGAGTGGGCCCAGCGGCTCCCCGAGTTTCTCGTCGAAGCTGAAACACTCCTGGCTAAAACCGAGGAATGCCTGAGTCATCTGCAATTGATCAGCAATGACAAGGACGCCATCGACTGCATGCTCAGCATACTGCTCAAGCTGGCCAACAAGGCCGATGCCCTGGCGTTGGCGGCCGTGTCTGAATTTTCTCTGCATATTCATGGCCTGCTGAACCACGCCCAGAACACCATGAGCCTGCACGACGAGGCGCTGAGTGCCCTGAAAGACTGCCTGACCCTGATTGCCTGGCAACTCGAACTCATCGACCAGACCACCGGACAGCTCAGTCTCGACGACAGCGAGCAGGTTACCCTGATCGAAGCCTTTGCCTTTCAGGTCGGGCAAAGCCGATTTCGACCACCGGTCAATTCCAGGCCTTTCACCCTCGTATCCTATTCGGAACGACAGGCCTGAACTTGCCAAACCATGCCGTATGGCGTGTTTTAGTTATCAATACCGCGCTGTAACTTGAGTGCGCACATGTCGCAAATGAATACTCCATAGCTATAAGCGACAGCTTTTAACAACCACTATTGCCCATCGACAATTGCGTGCCTGTCTTGACCAGGGCATTGCCTGGTATCAACAACAAAACCCAGGGGCAATCGGCATTTTGCGACGGCAACAACCAACTTGTTCCATTATGGAACCGTCGTCCAGACGAGTGGGTTCCTGACTTTTCGGACATACATACGGACGCGACCAACGGTATCTTAAGTGCTACTATGCCGCCTGTTAGTTGACGCCAATTAATGGCAGTGTGAATTCAGCCGGATACAGCTCGCTCCGGTTCGGAGCTGAACTCTCCAACAAAAAGTACATCCCGTTGAAGTCGGCGCTCCACATTAAAAACAGGGGCCTGTCAGCCAGCATGACCGGTCAGCCCGCAGCGAACATCCATTGGCTCCATCCGCTATGCACGCCAGCCTCAAGTCAATCGCCATGTGGCCACCTTCCCGAGCATATGCACGCACATTCACGCTGTTGCTATGCACCTGCTCGACCCTCGGCAGTCTACTGGTCTATGGCTTGTCCATCCCGTTGCCCCTGTCGTTGCTGTTGCTCAGCGTTGCGGCGCTGACCAGTGTTGCCGTGCAGTACTGCCTCTCGCGCAAATCCATCAAGTTCCAGCCTCAGGAACTGGCCGACCGGCTGTTGCAGGTTCAGGAAAACGAGCGTCACCGGCTGAGCCGGGAACTGCATGACGACATCGGTCAATTGCTGACCGCCGCAAAACTGCAAAGTGACTGGCTCAAACGCCGGATGCCCGAAGAACTCCAGGAGCAATGCTCGGTCCTCTGCGACACGCTGGAAGAAACCCTGGCCAAAGTTCGCGACGTATCCGTCATTCTCAATCCCCGGCAGTTGACCAGCCTTGGGCTGGAAGCCAGTCTGCGGGCACACCTGCTCAAGACCCTGGCCAACACCCCGGTGCACTGGAGCCTGGAATGCCAGCAGCGCCTGACCGGCATACCGGAGGAAATGGCCGTGGCAGCTTTCCGTATCACCCAGGAAGCGGTCACCAACATCCTGCGACATGCCCAGGCCAAGAACCTGCTAGTGTGCCTGCAGCGCCTGCCCCAAGGTCTGAAGTTGCAGATCAGCGATGACGGTCAGGGCTTTGCGCCCGCAATAGACCCAGCTCGTGAAGGGCAACGCGGTATGGCCGGGATGTCGGAACGGATCGATCAACTGGGCGGCACACTGACCGTTACCAGCGAGCCGGGCAAAGGCACTCAAATCGAAGCTCTTTTTCCCTGGGCGCCCCGTGCGCTCGAACGGGCCAGTTCGAATAAGGTTATGCATTGACTTGTAATTTACTACTGGTGGATGACCACTCGCTGATCAGGGCTGGCGTGCGCGCCCTGGTAATGGATCTGCCAGGCTATGCCGTCATCGGCGAGGCCAGTGACGGCTCCCAGTTACTGGAAATGGTCGGGCATCTGTCCCCGGATATTGTCCTGCTGGATATTTCGATGCGCCAGACCGGCGGCCTCGAAGCCTTGCAGCAGCTCAAGCGAGTGCGCCCGCAGAGCAAGGTCCTGATCCTCTCGATGCACACCGACCCGGCCCTGATCATGCAGGCGCTGGAGTCCGGAGCCCATGGCTACCTGCTCAAGGACACTACGGCGACCGAACTCGAACAAGCACTGGAGGCGTTGCGCAACAACGAGCGCTATCTGAGCCCGGCTATTGCCCACACGGTGATCACTCAAGCGCTGACCCGAAACCAGAAACACCAGCCAGAACCTGCCGACTCGCACAACCTGACGGCACGTCAGCTGGAAATCCTGCGGTTGATCGTTCGCGGAAAATCCACCCGAGAGATCGCCAACGGCCTGGGGCTGAGCGTCAAGACCGTCGAAACCCACCGTTCGCAGATCATGAAGCGCCTGCAGATCTACGATGTGGCCGGCCTGGTGCTGTTTGCCGTGCGTGAACAAATCATCAGCCTTGATGACTAGGCACTTCTGCGGCACGTAACAGCGGCGAATCGTCAGGCAGATGCACGAGTAACGCCGCTGACCGCACCGAGAATCGCAGATTGTCCCCTTCCAGGGCAGGCGCGCACGAGTGAACATGCTGTCGACGCCAGAAACCCCTCCGTTAAAAGTCGAAAGAAAACGAATTATTTCCAGTCGGAAGGATTTGATCCCTACATGGCAGGATTTTTCTTACAAAACGTGAGGAATCGGCTCAATTGACCACAAATCTGAATTGGTAGACCTTGGGCTGCAGGACATCACAAGGACGTGCCATGCAATGCCAAAACCTCGCATCACCGGCCATTTCGGTCTTGCCGCTTACGGATAATAAAACTGCAGGCCATCGAGCTGAATGCAGTAACAGCACAAAAACCACGGGAGAAGTCGATATGGAACCTCGCGTCACCGAGCTGGAAACACACCTCAAGCACATACGCAGGGACATGGACGAAGTCCGGGGTGACGTCAAATCCATCAAGCACAGGCTTGCCTATTCAGCCGGCGGAACAGCCGTGATCCTCGGCCTCCTTGGCTGGATCGCCAACAGCCGTTTCGAACAGGTTATTTCATTGTTTCTGGCGCATTGAATTGCCATCCACACAAGACCCGGTTCAATCAACCGGGCCTTGTGTGACTAAGCCGTTGTAGCTATCAGCTCAGGACTTCGCTCAACGGAATGAAGTAAACGCTTTCGCCCTGAACCAGCGTGCGACCTTCTAGGACTTCTACCAGTCCATCAGCCCAGGCAGCGCTGCGAAGCACACCGGAACTCTGGTTTTTGTAGATCGTCGCCCTGCCGTTTTCCAGCCGTGCGCGCAAATACTCACGCCGATTGCCGGGTTGGAGCCAGTCAAACCCTGCCGGCACCTGCACCTTCAGCGGCTCAACGTCTTGCACACCCTGACGACGCAAGAGATAGGGCCTGGTCAACAAGGCAAAGGTCACGAGGGTCGATGCCGGATTGCCCGGCAAGCCAATCACAGGTACACCGCGAAAATGCCCGAACGTCAGCGGTTTACCGGGCTTGATGGCGAGTTTCCACAACGTCAGTTCGCCCTCTTCACGCAAGGCGATGCCCAGAAAATCGGCTTCTCCTACCGATACGCCACCGGTCGAGAGGATCAGGTCGACATCCTTCAACTCACCCAATCGGGAGCGAGTGGTTTCCAGATTGTCCGGCAGAATTCCCGCGTCGACGACCTCACACCCCAAACGCAGCAACCAGCTACACAACAACACCCGGTTGCTGTTGTAGATCTGTCCCGGCCCCAGCGTCTGCCCCGGCTCAATCAATTCGTCACCGGTAGACAGTACCGCCACACGCACCTTGCGAACCACCTCAAGCTCAGCGCATCCCAAGGAGGCAGCCAATCCTTGCTCGATCGGCCCCAGTTGCGTACCTGCTGGCAGAATCAACTCGCCGACGGTGGTTTCCTGGCCTTGCGGACGGATGTTCCGACCTTGGGTCAAGGCTTCAGTGAAACGTACTCGCTCATCGGCCTGAACCTCGGCGTTCTCCTGCATCTCGACGCAATCGGCACCGGCGGGAACAGGCGCCCCGGTGAAAATGCGTGCACAGGTTCCTGGCTGCAACGGATCGGGTGCCTGGCCGGCAAACACCTTCTGACTGACCACCAACGGCTCTCCCGTCCAGTCAGCCATGCGCAAGGCATAACCGTCCATGGCACTGTTGGGCCAGGGCGGCAGATCAAGCGTCGACACCAGATCTTCAGCCAGTACACGCCCCTGTACCTGCGCCAACGGCAAGCATTCGCGCTCGACAATCCTCGAAGCCTCGGCCATTTCCAGCAAGCGCGCCAACGCCTGCTCGACAGGCATCAGACTGCCAGCCTTGCCAGGCTTACCCACGGGATTCACAAGGCGCTGCCTGTTTCAAATGAGGCACGAAATTGCACGGGCGATGCCGCGAATCCAGCTGCTCGGCCAATATGCCGTGCCAACCGGTGCGCACGGCATTGGTCGAGCCCGGCAAGCAGCAAACCAGCGTGCCGTTGGCCAGACCGGCCAACGCCCGGGACTGAACGGTCGAGGTGCCGATATCGGCAACCGAGATCTGGCGGAACAGCTCACCAAATCCATCAACCTGTTTGTCCAGCAGGCAGCCGACGGCTTCCGGCGTGCTATCACGCCCGGTAAAACCGGTGCCGCCGGTGATCAGCACCACCTGCACGACATCGTCGGCAATCCAGTTGGCGACTTGCGCACGAATTTTGTACAGGTCATCTTTGAGCAACACCCGGGCTGCCAGGTAATGACCGGCAGCGGTCAAGCCGTCGACAAAGACCTGACCTGAGGTGTCGGTTTCCAGTGTGCGGGTATCGCTGACAGTCAGCACTGCAATATTGAGCGGTGCGAAAGGTACATCAGCCTTGGCTTTCATAGGCTCGTCCAGTTGTAGGAGAAACAGCCCGGTGTTATATCACAGCGCTCCGTTTTTTCGCCGCCCCCATGGAGGCCTGCCATGACCACGAATTCACAATTGCCACCCTGCTCCATTCTGCTCCTGGCGGGCGGCCGCGGCCAACGTATGGGTGGTCGGGACAAAGGGTTGCTGGACTGGCATGGCGAACCCCTGATTGCGCATCTGCATCGCAAGACCCGTCCGCTGAGCGATGACCTGATCATCTCCTGCAATCGCAACCTTGAGAAGTACGCCCCCTACGCCGACCAGTTGGTCCATGATGATGAAGGTGACTTCCCCGGGCCGCTGGCCGGTATTCGCGCAGGCCTGAAAGCGGCTCGCCATAGCCATCTGCTGGTCTTGCCCTGTGACGTTCCGGGCATTGATGCGGCGCTGATCGACAATATGCGCGAGACCGCCAACCTGCATCCGGACAAGCCGCTGATGGTGCGGCATGATGACCACTGGGAACCGTTGTTGTGCGTGATTCCTGTGCTACACAGTGCAGCTTTTGAAAATGCCTGGAACGAAGGTGAGCGCAGCCCTGGCCGATTGATGCGCAAGCTCGGCGCAACCGCGCTGCAATGCCCCGACAAAGACCCTCGGCTGGCCAACCTCAACACACCGGAACTTTTAAGCGGTCATGACACTGTGTCAGACTGACAATGATCCGGAACTTGCGCGGACGCTATACGTCTCAAGTTCAGCAACCACAGAATTCTTATTCGGAGACACAACTCATGACTCAACGGACCCTCGCCACTTTCATGCTTGCACTGGGCCTTGCCACCCTCGCCGGTTGTGCATCGCCTACGGTGATCACCTTGAATGACGGTCGCGAAATCCAGGCCGTCGACACGCCACAATTCGACAAGGATTCCGGTTTCTACGAATTCGAACAGCTCGATGGCAAACAGACCCGCATCAACAAAGATCAGGTTCGTACCGTCAAAGAGCTGTAATCCTGGTGCCACCGGATACAGAAAAGCCCGCTTGATGCGGGCTTTTTCATGCCTGGAGAACAGCTCTTCAGGGTCGCTCCTTGATCACCATTGCAGGGTGATTTCACTCTCGAACTCACGCGCCTGGCCCGTGACCGGATCGATAAATTTCAGCCCCTGAGCCAGCAGTTTCAAAGGATTGGCGTAGTCGTCCTGCGCATCCTTGAGCACCTCGGGGTAAAACGGGTCGTTGCAGATAGCGGCTCCCAACGCCGCCATATGTACCCGCAGCTGATGTTTCTTGCCCGTCACCGGGTAAAGACCATAACGCCAGAGATCCCCCTGTTTTTCCCTGACTTCGACCGCAGTCTCCGTGTTACTGGCTCCCGGCCCCTCCTGCATGCGAAAGAACGGTTCGCCATCGACCAGTCGGCTTTTATGCACCAACGGGAAAGCCAGGCCGGGCAACGCCTTTGCGATGGCTTCGTAGCGCTTTTCGATCTGCCGGGTTGGAAACAACGACTGATAAGCCGAACGAGTCTGCGGATTGGCGGAAAACAGCACCAGCCCCGCAGTATGTCGGTCGATGCGATGCAATGGCACCAGGTGCGGATTATCCAGGCGTCGGATCAAGCGCCTGAGCAGCGTCTGTTCGACGTATTCGCCAGCCGGCGTCACGGGCAGAAAGTGTGGTTTGTCGGCCACCACCAGATGCTCGTCCGCGTACAGGATCGACTCGGTCACCGGGATCGGCTTTTCATCCGGCACTTCACGAAAATAATGAATCCGCAAACCTTCCCGGTAGGCCAGGTCGAGGGCAATCGGCATGCCCTGCCCATCGAGGACCCGGCCACGGGCAATTCTGTCCAGCCATTGTTCACGACCGATGGCGCTGAAATGCTCACACAGGCAATCAACAACGGTCTGCCACGGGCCAGGTGGCAAGTAGAGCGTACTGGCCTGACTGTGTGCCGCGGAAAAAGAAGAAGTGGACATACGAAAGCTCTAACCTCAGTGCAGAGCGGCATTATCCAACAGCAAGGGGAATGAACCTAGGGGGCGTTCTCAATTAGTTTTCCCGTCGCCTTGCCCTGCACAACAGCAGGCCCGGCGCGGCGTGAAAACTAATTGAAAACGCCCCCTAAGATTCCTCAAGCCGGGATCTGTGTGCGCGCCGCCGCTTCGGTGTACTCCTTGAGCCAGCGCAGTACATCGACCGCCTCCCAGCGAGCAGGGTCGTACAGGGCGTACAACAATCCCTGATAACCCACGACATCGAGTTGCCGGTGATAACCCGCGCGTTGAAACAAGGCTTCGATTTCTGCGAAACAGGTATTGAAATGCGTTTTGTTGAAGGGCGTTTTCCCCTCGGTCACCAGACCATCCAGACGCAACTCAAGGACAGCCTCGCGCACGACGTCTGCGGACATCCGGTTCACGCTGTTCTTCAACTGTTCGACATTGACCACGATTCATCCCTCTCACGCCCGGGTTTGCCTGCTCACTCCCGAAAATAAGGAACGGCAAGGCAGGCACCGCGAATAACTGTATGCGCATACAGTATCCGATCAACGCCGAATAAGCCAAGGGGATCGATCGCAAAGTTCGACAGGCGGGAGATGCCCTGAACGCAAAAACCGTTTAACGCAGGAACGCCACCACCTGATCGGCACTGAACGGCCAGCCAAGTTCAGCACCGGTATCGACTCGCCGCAACACCGGAATTCGCAGACTGTAGGCTGCGAACCATGATTCATCGTCGGCGATGTCCACCAGCTCCACCAGCAGACCGCGCTCGACGAACTCCATCAACATGGCTTCGGCTACTTCACAGAGATGGCATCCAAGGGTGCCGAACAGCTGACATTCGGGAAGCATGAGCGCTCAACCAGAAAATGAAGTGACCATTCTAGGCCTGCCCCGAAAAACCGTCGAGCCATTGCGGCCCCTGCCCTGATGCCACCGACGATAAAAAGACCCGAGTCAGTCCTGGCTCACGGCGCCGATCTTGTGGATCGACAGGTCCGCGCCGTAATACTCCTCTTCCTGGCTCAGGCGCAGTCCATGCAACGCCTTGATCACGCCATACACCGCAAACCCGCCGGCCAGAGCCACAGTGACCCCCAGCGCAGTGCCGATCAACTGGCTGATCAGGCTGACCCCGCCCAACCCACCCAATGCGGTCTGGCCGAAAATGCCGCAGGCGATGCCGCCCCACACGCCACACAAGCCATGCAACGGCCACACACCCAACACATCGTCGATGCGCCATTTGCCTTGGGCCGCGGTAAAGCACCAGACAAACAGCGCCCCCGCGACGGCACCGGTGACCAGCGCCCCCACAGGATGCATCAGGTCGGAACCGGCACAGATTGCCACGAGCCCCGCCAACGGGCCGTTGTGCAGAAAGCCCGGGTCGTTGCGCCCGACAATCAGCGCCGCCACCGTACCGCCAACCATGGCCATCAACGAGTTCACCGCCACCAGTCCGCTGACACCTTGCAGGGTTTGTGCGCTCATGACGTTGAAGCCGAACCAGCCAACAATCAGGATCCACGAGCCCAACGCCAGAAACGGGATACTCGATGGCGCGAACGCGACCAGCCGACCGTCGCGATAGCGGCCATTACGCGGCCCGAGCAGCAGCACCGCCGCCAGTGCCAGCCAACCGCCCATGGCATGCACCACTACCGAGCCTGCGAAATCATGGAAACCGGCGCCAAAGCGCTCCAGCAACCAGGCTTGCAAACCCAGGTTGCCGTTCCAGACAATGCCTTCGAAGAACGGATAGATGAACGCGACGATCAACGCGGTTGCACACAGCTGGGGAACAAACCGGGCGCGCTCGGCGATCCCTCCCGAAATGATCGCCGGGATCGCCGCGGCAAAGGTCAGCAGGAAGAAAAACTTCACCAGTCCATAACCATGGTCGGCATTGAGCACAGCCGCTGGCTGCATGAACGTCACGCCATAAGAAACCCAATAGCCTATAAAGAAGTAGGCCAGTGTCGAAACAGCGAAGTCGCTGAGGATTTTCGACAACGCATTGACCTGGTTTTTCTGTCGCACGGTTCCGACTTCGAGAAAGGCAAAACCGGCGTGCATGGCCAGAACCATGACGGCGCCGATCAGAATGAACAGCGTGTTGGAGCTATGGACCAGGGTGTCCACAGCGTTTTGCAGATTTTCCATGGAATGGGCAGACCTTATGGCAGAAAAAAGCACCAAAGCAGTTCGCGACGACTGCCCATGCACCAAGTTGCAGCTTCAAGGCATCAGCGCACTGATCCCGTTGAACCACTTTGGCGCACGGACGCCGCCCGGGAAAAACGCGCCCCGGACGTTTACGCGAGTTTTTGATTGTTGGTCCTGCGGTTTTACTGAAATCATGCCCGGCTATAGCGCAATGGTGCGGACCGGCGCACCACGACCCAGCAAAAGTTGTACCAGTCATTTGTACTGAACCTTCGCCGAAGGCTCATACTCGAACGCATCAGAACGCCACTTAAGGAGATCCACCATGGCCCGCCCCCAGCCAAAGACTGCTCAAGAAATCCTGATGAACGACTTTCAGACACTGGTCAGTGACACCGAACGGTTGCTGGAGCACACCGCGACCCTGGCCGGCGATCAGGCCGACGAGCTGCGCGAGCAGATCCACGAAAGTCTCTTGCGTGCCCGTGAAACCCTGAAACTGACCGAAGACTCCCTGCGCGAACACGGCAAGGCTGCTGTCACCGCCACGGAAGACTATGTCCAGGCCAACCCTTGGCAATCCGTCGGGATCGCGGCCGGCGTGGGCTTCCTGATCGGCCTGCTGGCCAGCCGGCGCTGATATGTCGATCGGCGAATCCGGCCCGTCTGAAACGGGAACCAGCTCCTCATCGCGGCGCCTGGGTGCTGCCTTCGTTGGGTTGCTACACAGCCATGTCGAACTGTTCGGCATCGAGTTGCAGGAACAAAAAGCCCGCACCGTCAGCCTGTTGCTATTTGCCGGCCTGGCCTTGGTGTTTGCATTGCTGCTGCTGGTAGGGTTGTCGACGCTGGTGCTTATCGTGTTCTGGGACACGTATCGCCTGACCGCCATCATCGGGCTCTGTGTGTTCTACTCCCTCGCCGCCATATTCTGTGGAATGCGCTTGAGAGCGGCGATTTTCGATGAGTCCTCGCCCTTCCATGGCACTCTGGAAGAGCTGGCCAACGATCGGGAGCGCCTGCTGCCATGAGCCTGCCTGAACTGCCACAAAACAGCTCGCGCGCGGAAATGCGCAAGGCCTTGATCCGTTTGCGCATGGAAATGCACCGTCAGGAAATCCGCCACGAATCCGCGCAACTGCTGCAACCCTTGCAACGGGTACGCGGGATGACGCAAAACCTGCAGGACGGTTTCGGCATCAAGCACGCTCCACTCTGGGGCGTGGCCGCCGTCACCTTGCTGGGTTTTCTGACCGGCAAGGGTGCAAAAAACGGGGATGGCCTCAGCAGCCTGACCCGGCTGATCCGCCTTGGCACCACATTGGGGCCGCTGATCAAACTGATCATGCAGGGCTCTTCGCGCAAAGACTGATCAGTTTCTTTCAGGCTGCATTCTTGCAATGTCGACGGGATGCGCCCCTCTATCGAGGGGCGCAATCCAGTGCGCCTACCCGGTCGACAGGCACCCTCCAGAAAAAGATCTTGCAAGGAGGCCTCGATATCGACTCCGCCGGGTTGTAGTTCCGCTTGCAGGCCATGGCACGAAACGGGAAGCTAGGCCATCAGTCACCTGACGGAGAGACCCGCCTTGGATTGGCACACCTTGCTTACCCGCGAACGCCTCGGAAAACCTCTGCACAGCCCTGAAGAACTCGGCCGCAGCCCTTTTCACAAAGACCACGACCGCATCATTTTCTCGGGGGCTTTCCGCCGCCTCGGGCGCAAGACCCAGGTCCATCCGGTGTCCAGCAATGATCACATTCATACGCGCCTGACCCACTCACTGGAAGTCAGTTGCGTGGGTCGCTCACTGGGCATGCGGGTCGGCGAAACCATCCGCAGCACCCTGCCCGACTGGTGCGAACCCAGCGACCTGGGGATGGTGGTGCAATCGGCTTGCCTGGCACACGACATCGGCAACCCGCCTTTCGGCCATTCCGGTGAAGACGCGATCCGTCACTGGTTCCAGCAAGCCTCCGGCCGTGGCTGGCTGGATGCAATGAGTGAAGCCGAGCGCAATGACTTCCTGAATTTCGAAGGCAATGCCCAAGGCTTTCGGGTACTCACTCAACTGGAGTATCACCAGTTCGACGGCGGCACCCGACTGACGTATGCAACGCTGGGCACGTACTTGAAGTATCCATGGACGGCCAGGCACGCCGACTCGCTGGGATACAAGAAACACAAGTTCGGGTGTTATCAGAGCGAGCTGCCGCTGCTGGAACAGATCGCCCATAAACTCGGCCTGCCACAACTGGAGGACCAGCGCTGGGCGCGGCATCCGCTGGTGTACCTGATGGAGGCCGCCGACGACATCTGCTATGCGCTGATCGACCTGGAAGACGGCCTGGAAATGGAGTTGCTGGAATACGCCGAAGTCGAGTCCCTGCTGCTGGGACTGGTGGGCGATGACTTGCCGGAGACCTACCGCCAGCTCGGTCCCGGCGATTCGCGCCGACGCAAACTGGCGATCCTGCGCGGCAAAGCCATCGAGCACTTGACCAATGCCGCGGCCCGCGCCTTCGTCGAGCAACAGGAGGCGCTATTGGCCGGTACACTGCCCGGCGATCTGGTGGAACACATGCACGGTCCCGCCAAGCGTTGCGTGCTGAATGCCAAGGACATGGCCCGCAAGAAAATCTTCCAGGACAAGCGCAAGACCCTGCACGAGATCGGCGCCTACACCACGCTGGAAATCCTGCTCAATGCCTTTTGCGGTGCAGCACTGGAGCAGCACAACGGTCGGACCCCGTCATTCAAGAGCCGCCGCATCCTTGACCTGCTGGGTAACAATGCACCCGATCCTCACGGCCCGTTGCACACTTCGTTTTTGCGCATGATTGATTTCATCGCCGGCATGACCGACAGCTATGCCAGCGACATGGCCTTGGAAATGACCGGCCGCGCCAGCCACTGAGGTGTATCGATTGATCAGCCATTACGGCATTCGTTATGGCTGATCCCCCCTTCAACATCCAACAGCACTCAAGTTTCGTCGAATCGCCCTACAGCACATGGCGAGCAAACTGATCGCATGCCCGGCACTCTCGCGAAACAATCGCCCTCCCTTCTGTTCGACAGATGAAGTACGCCCCATGGCCGAAGACGATCTACGCATCCTCGTGGTGGAAGACCATCCCTTCCAACTAATAGCCACTCAATACCTGCTGGAAAGTTATGGCTTCACCCGACTCACGACCACCGACAGCGCCAAAGGCGCCATGCAGCAAATGCTCGAGGCCGATCAACCGTTCGACATCCTTTTATGCGATCAATGCCTGCCCGATCTGACGGGACTCGATCTGGTCCGGTTCGCCAGCCAGCGAGGGCTGATCAGACAGGCAATCATTCTGAGTAGCCTGACGACGTCTGAACTGGATGAACTTGAAAAAACGGCCATTGAACACGGGCTTCCATTATTGGGTTACTTGATAAAACCATTGAAACAATTTGAATTTAGAGGCTTATTGACCTCGGCATCACTATCGAAAAAACACATATGAAATCCGACAAATACACAGCAAAAAAAACCTACAAGAAACTTCCTTTTAAAGTGCACCAAAGCATTAGGTTTTTTCAGCTTTCCTAATAAGAAACCTAGTTAACACGTAGTCCCATTCTTTTTTATCTGTAGGATTTCTCCTATATTGCCGCTACAGCTCGGTCAGTTCATGCGTCCGTTCAAGTATCTGAGCTATGGTGCGCGCTTTATTTGAGCTCGCATGGGACTTGATTATGAACTCCGTTTTTATTGTCGACGATCACCCGGTTATCCGCCTTGCCGTTCGAATGTTACTGGAACATGAAGGTTACAAAGTCGTCGGCGAAACTGACAATGGGGTCGACGCCATGCAAATGGTTCGCGAATGCATGCCGGACCTGGTCATTCTCGACATCAGCATTCCAAAACTGGATGGCCTGGAAGTGCTATCCCGATTCAACGCAATGAGTACCCCCCTTAAAACGCTGGTACTGACAGCACAATGCCCGACACTTTTCGGTATTCGTTGCATGCAATCCGGTGCATCGGGCTATGTCTGCAAACAAGAGGACATCAGTGAACTGGTCAGCGCCATAAAAGCGGTATTTGCAGGTTACAACTATTTCCCGAGCGAGGCCTTGAACCCCGTCCGCGGAGATGAAACACGCTGTATCGAACTGGAACTGTTCAAATCGGTAAACGACCGGGAACTGATGGTCTTGCAACTTTTTGCCCAAGGTCGCACAAACAAGGAAATCGCCAAGGGCATGTTTCTGAGCAACAAGACCGTGAGCACCTACAAAAAGCGCCTCATGCAGAAACTCAAAGCCAAATCCCTGGTTGAACTGATCGAGATGGCAAAACGTAACGCGCTAGTGTGAGAACCTCGATGCCCAGCCGTTTGAAGGTCTATCTGATTCAAGTGACCGCAGGTCTATGCGTGAGCACCTCGTTGTTCGGGGCACCGGGCAATGAACACTACACGCTGCTCAGCCGCTCGAAGGCCGGGTCACTGGAGGTTCGGCTGGATGAATCCCAGCGACAATGGCTAAAACATAAAAACCAACTAAGGCTCGGTACGTCGGCCCCGGACTATCCCCCTTTCGACCTGACCACCAGTGGTCAGGACTATGAAGGATTTACCGCCGACTACGCTGGTCTTCTGGGAAAAGTAACCGGTTTGCCCGTCACGGTTCAGCGTTTCGATTCCCGAGGGGCCGCGATCGCTGCGTTGAAGAACGGCGAAGTCGATCTGCTTGGCAGCGCCAATGGATTCGAAGCTGACAATACCGACATTGCACTGTCCATACCCTATGCCGTCGACCAACCCGTATTGGTGACCCGCGAAGGGGAAACCCGATCCCTCACCAATGGCCTGGCCGGATTGCGCCTGAGCATGGTGTATCACTACTTGCCGCTGGCGGAAGTCAGGGCGTTGTACCCGAAGGCGATCATCACGTCCTATCCGTCCTACCAGAATGCGATCAATGCCGTGGCTTTCGATCAGGCGGACGTGTTTCTCGGTGACACCATTTCAACTCACTACATGATCAACAAGGGGTACTTGAACAACATCCGCATGGCCAACTTCGGCAAACATGAAGCCTATGGTTTCAGCTTCGCCGTTAACAGGAACAACCCCGAGCTGCTCGGCATCATCAACGCGATGATCACGGCCATCCCCTCCAGTGAACGAGAAAACATCGCCAAACGCTGGAGCGCCGGTAGCGACACTCTGCTGACCGATCAAAAGCTGCAACTCACTGACCGGGAAGAACGCTGGCTGACACACCACCCGATTGTGCGCGTCGTCGTCAACGAAGCCTTTGCGCCACTGACGTTTTTCGATAGCAATGGCAATTTCCGCGGGGTCACCGCGGATTTGCTTGAGCTGATCAGGCTGCGCACCGGCTTGCGCTTTGACATCCGGCGCAGTCGAAGCGATGACGAAATGATCAAACAGATCAAGGACAACAAGGCCGATGTGATCGCCGCGTTGCTTCCCAGCGCCCAACGTCAAACCCAGCTGAACTTTACTCGCCCCTTTCTGGAAAATTCCTACGTCCTGCTGACCCGCAAAGCCGCCGACAGCCCGACCAACCTCGCGCAGTTACAGGACAAGCGTCTGGCCATTGCCCGCGGCAATCCACTCATGGATTACCTGCGCAAAGAGTTCCCCCGGATCAAGTTGATCGAAACCCCGGACACATTCAGCGCCGTAGAGTCACTCGCCGAAGGCCAGGCCGAGGGCGCGGTGAACTCACTGGTCATTGCCAACTACTTCATTTCCTCGCGGCTGTTCGAGCACACATTGCAAATCAGCACCACCATCGGCACCGAGCAGGCGGCGTTTTCCCTTGCCACCGCTCGGGGCGCCAAAGAGCTGAATGCGATTCTCGACAAAGCGTTATTGAGCATCTCGCCGGAAGAGCTGGGCATCATCAACAGTCGCTGGCGCGGCTATTCGGCGTCCTCGCAAAGTACCTGGCGCAACTATCAAAGACTGTTCTACCAAATCGTCATCGGTGCCGGCGTGCTATTGCTGATTTCGATTGCGTGGAACGACTACATGCGACGCCAGATCAAGCAGCGCAAGGCCGCCGAGCGTGCGCTTAACGATCAGTTCGAGTTCATGCGCTCGCTGGTCAATGGCACGCCCCATCCGATCTACGTACGTGATCGCCAGGGGCTGCTGCAAAGTTGCAACGACAGTTACCTGCAAGCGTTCTGCGCCAGGCGTGAAGATGTCATTGGCAAAAGCGTCATGCAGGGATCGATGAGCAATGTGTTCGAAGCCCGGGAGTACCAGGCTGACTACCAGCGCGTGGTGGCCGAGGGCAGACCGTTGATCGTCGATCGCGAGCTGCACATTGGTGGCCGGCGGCTGACGATCTATCACTGGATTCTTCCCTATCGGGATTCCAGCGCAAAAGTGCAAGGCATTATCGGTGGCTGGATCGACATCAGCGAGCGGCGGCAACTGCTCGATGATCTGCGTTGCGCGAAAGAGCGCGCCGATAACGCCAACCGGGCCAAAAGCACGTTTCTGGCCACGATGAGCCATGAGATCCGCACACCGATGAATGCAATCATTGGCATGCTTGAACTGGCACTCAAGCGTCTTGATCATCAGCACCCGGAGCGTCCGGCCATCGATGTCGCGTACAACTCGGCGAAAGGCTTGCTCGAACTGATCGGCGACATTCTCGACATTGCCAGAATCGAATCAGGACGCTTGAGCCTGAGCCCGGAGCGCGTTAACCCCGGTGAGCTTGTGGCCTCGGTCGTGCGGATTTTCGAAGGCCTGGCCCGGCAGAAAGAACTCGAGCTGGTGCTGGAGTTTTCATCGGCCAACCCGACTTTCGATGTGTTGCTGGACCCATTGCGCTTCAAGCAAGTGCTGTCCAATCTGGTCAGCAATGCCATCAAGTTTACCGAGCAAGGCCAGGTCCGGGTCATTGTCGACCTGCACCCGGCAACGCAACCTGAGCGCGTGCAAATGCGGGTGCAGGTTCACGACAGTGGTATCGGGATCAGCGAACAGGATCAACAACGCCTGTTCGAACCCTTCGCTCAGGCCGACAACGCCATACAATCGGCCAGGGGGGGCGCAGGGCTGGGACTGGTGATCAGCCGCAACCTCTGCGAGATGATGGGCGGTAGTCTGCAATTGCGCAGCGAGCCGGGCGTCGGCACTCAGGTGGAGGTGTTGCTGCAGCTGGAAACGTTGCCGCTGCAACAGTCAGCCCAGGTGGCCGAGACGCAAATCGTCGTCGCCACAACCCCATTGAATGTTCTGGTAGTCGACGATCACTCGGCCAATCGTTTGCTCACGTGCCAGCAACTGGAGTTTCTTGGACATCAATTTACCGTCGCGGCCGATGGGCAGGAGGGATTGGCGGCATGGAAAGACCAACCGTTTGATCTGGTGATTGCCGATTGCAACATGCCGGTCATGAACGGTTACGAGCTGGCCCGTGCCATTCGCCAGCATGAACGACAAAACCATCGTCCTCCCTGCACCGTTTTCGGCTTTACCGCCAACGCCCAACCGGAAGAAATACAACGCTGCAAACAGGCCGGAATGGACGACTGCCTGTTCAAACCCCTCAGCCTCGGTGCCTTGAGTCAATGGGTGGAAGGCATTGAACCAACCCATGCTGCCCCGGCGTTCAGCCTGCGCGGGTTGAAACTGATGACCGGAGGCAACCCGATGTTGAACAGGCGATTGCTCAACGAGTTGGTGAGTAGCAACCGCCAGGATCTGCAAACACTGCTGCCACTATCCAGCTCCGGGGATACGCAGGCGTTGCAGGACATTGCCCACAAAATCAAGGGCGCAGCCCGGATAGTGCAGGCCTCCCGCTTGATCGACTGCTGCGAGGCGCTCGAAGCAGCCTGCCATGAGGATTCCGATCGCGAAAAAGTGGCTGGATGCTGCAAATCCATGGAACGCGCCATGCTTGAGCTGGAGGACGCGTTACTACGTCAGATCGAACATTACGACGAAGGTAAAGTGAAAGAGCCTTAACTATGCTCGGACCCTTGGCAGTGTGTTGACCGTCATGGAGAAACCCGCAAGCGCGATGCACCACATCGGGCTTGCTGGCCAACGCCGGCCTGGCATCTTGATCAGCAGTCGGTCAGGCGCAGGAAAATCGCCGCCAACTGTTCGATTCCGGCCTGGTCCTGCGCAGTGAAACGGGCGAGCTTCGGACTGTCGAGGTCGAGCACACCGATCAATCGGCCGTCCTTGACCAGTGGCACCACCAGTTCGCTGTTCGAGGCGCTGTCACAGGCAATGTGACCAGGGAACGCGTGCACATCTTCGACTAGCTGGGTCTGCAAGGTGGCTGCCGCCGTCCCGCATACGCCGCGCCCGAACGGAATTCGCACGCAAGCGATCTGTCCCTGAAACGGGCCCAGCACCAGTTCTTCATGACGGTTAAGGTAGAAACCGGCCCAATTCAAGTCATCGAGTTGATTGAACAGAAACGCCGAGAACTGTGCGGCATTGGCGATGAAATCCCGCTCGTCCGCCAGCAATGATTCCAGCTGCGCGTGCAGCATGCCGTAGCCTTCGAGGCCCTGGCCGCTCTTTTGTAAATCGATCATGCCTTGTGCTCCAACAGTTTCAGCCCGACCCAATAACGAGCAAATTGATAGGCGCAACGCCCATTGCGATTGCCTCGGCCGGTGGCCCAGCGTACCGCCAGGATGTCCAGTTCCTCGGTGCGCTGCCACGCCAGTCCGGCCTTGCCGGCCAACTGGCCGATCCAGTGCTCGACGACGTCGAGGAAATGTTCCTGGGTAAACGGATAGAATGACAGCCACAGGCCGAAGCGGTCCGACAGCGCGATCTTGTCTTCCACCGCCTCGCTCGGATGCAGTTCGCCATCGACCCGTTTCCAGTTTTCGTTGTCACTTTCCTTTTCCGGCACGAGGTGGCGACGGTTGGACGTGGCGTACAGCAAAACGTTGTCCGGCGCCTGTTCCAGCGAGCCATCAAGGACGCTTTTTAGCACTCGGTAATCACCCTCGCCCGACTCGAACGAGAGGTCGTCGCAAAACAGCACGAAACGCTGGGGCAGTTTGCCGATCTGTTCGACCACTCGCGGCAGGTCTGCCAGGTGATCACGCTCAATCTCGATCAGGCGCAAACCGGATTGAGCGTGCTCGGCCAGCAAGGCGCGCACCAGCGATGACTTGCCGGTGCCACGCGAGCCCCAGAGCAAGGCGTGGTTGGCCGGCATGCCGTCGAGGAACTGCCGGGTATTGCGCCCAAGCTGCTCGACTTGCCGGTCGACGCCGATCAGGTCCGACAAACGCATGTCGAGGCTGACTTCCAGCGGCATCAGATAACCGCCGCGCGACTCACGCTGCCAGCGCGCGGCCAGGCATTGCGTCCAGTCGATGGCTGGCCGTGGTGCCGGCAGCAACGGCTCGATACGGGCCAGAACGGCATCGGCGCGTTCAAGAAAAGCATTCAATCGGGAATCCACGACTTCTCCTCGGGCACGTTCACAGTAATGATGGTGATACAGCGACGAAACACAGCGTCACACAAGCGGCTGCCCCCGCAGTACAGGCCTCGCGAGAACATCAGTAGGCAGGCATGATCAACTATGCTTGAGCAGCGAAAGGAAACAGAAGTGGTTCACCCCCCCATGGATATCAAATTCACCAACCGGCTGTCATTCAAGCAAGCCCGGCTTACCGTGCTGGTTGGTTTCATTCTGGGCACGCTGCTCAGCCTGCTGCAAATAGGCATCGATTATGCCAGTGAAGACGCCTCCATCAATCGTGAAATCCTTTCATTACTGGAAATCAGCCACAACCCGGCCTCGCGAATCGCCTACAACATCGACGCCGAACTCGCCAAGGAACTGACCCTGGGCCTGCTACGCTCGCCAGCGATCATTGGCGCGAAACTGACCGACAACAACGGCATTGTGCTGGCCAACGTCAAGCGACCCGGTGTGGAAAACGGTTACCGGATGCTCAGTGACTTCCTGTTCGGCGCCAATCGACAGTTCGAAGACCGACTTTACCTGGATCATTTACCCAACGAATCCCTGGGTACGCTGCGGCTTAACGTAGACACTTACGCCTTCGGCGACCGATTCCTGCGCCGGGCCGAAGTGACCCTGCTCAATGGGTTCGCCCGCAGCCTGCTGCTGTCCGGCATCCTGCTGGCACTGTTCTATGTGATGCTGACCAAACCCCTGGTGCGGGTCATCCGTGAACTCAGCGGTCGCGACCCGAGCAGCACCGAGCCGACCTCACTGGAGTGTCCCGCCGGGCACGCCAACGATGAGATCGGCGTGCTGGTCAAGGTTGCCAACCAGCAATTCAAGAACACCACCACCGAAATCCAGCAGCGGCGCAACGCGGAAAACCGCCTGACCGAGTACCTCGGCCAACTGGAAAACATCGTCTCGGCCCGCACTGCCGAACTCAAGGCGATCAACGCCCGGCTGAGCCAATCCAACGAGGAACTGGAAGCCGCTCGCAGCACAGCACTGGACATGGCCGAAGCCCGTTCGGTGTTCCTCGCCAACATGAGCCATGAAATCCGCACGCCCCTCAATGGTTTGCTCGGGATGATCGCGCTGTCCCTCGACGGGCCGCTGAATGCCGAACAACAGCAACAACTGTCGATCGCCCATGACTCGGGCAAAGTATTGGTGGAACTGCTCAACGATATTCTCGACTTGTCGAAGTTCGATGCCGGTCAGCTCGAACTCGAACACATCCCCTTCGACCTCGGCTCGCTGATCGAAGACACCGCCAACCTGTTGTCGCAGAACGCCGCCCCCAGCGTCGAACTGACCTGCCTGATCGATCCGCATTTCCCGGCACTGGTGCTCGGCGATCCGACCCGGGTGCGGCAGATCGTCAGTAATCTGCTGTCCAACGCCCTCAAGTTCACCCGTTTCGGACGGGTCGACGTGCGCCTGTCGACGTTCGGCGACGGCGTCAGAATCGAAGTGTGTGACACCGGCATCGGCATCCCTCAGGATGCCCAGGTCAAAATCTTGCAGCCCTTCACCCAGGCCGGTGTCGGTATTACCCGCCAGTTTGGCGGCACCGGCCTGGGCCTGGCCCTGACCTACAACCTTTGCGAAGCCATGCAAGGGCGCCTGACGATCAGCTCAGAGCCGGGTTTTGGCAGCCAGTTCTGCGTGGATTTGCCATTGCCCAGCCATACCCGTGCAACGGCTGTTTCGCTCAAGGGCAAAGTCATTGCCATCACGGCCGCCAGCAGCGGGCTGGGCGAACTGCTCAACAGTCTGTTGCCTGGCTGGGGGCTGGACTATGAACGGCGTTCCATGGATGACCCACTGCTTGGCCTGGCAGCCGACGTGCTCATCACCGACTGCCCCGAATGCCTGTTCAGTTTGCGCCCCACCCTCAGCGCGCCGATCCTGCTGATCACCGCTTATGGCAATTTCATGCCCAGCGAAGAGGCCAACGCCCTCGCCCCCCTGCAACAACAGGCCCGCCCCTTGGCCCGCAATTCGCTGCTTCAGACGTTGCGGCGGATCCTGCAACCGCAAACCCACCCGATCAACGAGGCCCGGCTCGACACGCAATGCCCGCAACGCCGCGGGCGCGTGCTGTTGGTGGAAGATAATCCGGTCAACCAGTTGGTGGCCAAGGGCATGCTCGGCAAACTCGGTTGCGAGGTCACCACCGCGGCTCATGGTGGAGAGGCCCTGGATCAACTCGAGCAACGGGATTTCGACCTGGTGCTGATGGACTGCAACATGCCGGTGATGGACGGCTATGAAGCCAGCCGGCAAATCCGCCGCAGCGGACGCTGGCCCCAACTGCCCATCGTCGCCCTGACGGCCAACGCCATGTCGGAGGAGCGCGAACGCTGTCGTGCCGCGGGCATGAGCGACTACCTGGCCAAACCCTTCCGGCGCGAAGAACTGGCCGCCCTGCTGGACTTGTGGATCCCCGCTATGACAGTGCCTTGATCTGTCCCAACAGATGATCGAGGCCATCGCGCAAGTCGTTGAGACGATTCAGATCGACCCCGCTGTCGCACAACAGGCGCGCCTTGAGTGGCCCGACCTGATCGCGCAAGGCCGTGCCGGCTGGCGACAGGCTCAGATGCACTTCACGCTCATCGCGCGCCGAACGCTGACGCTGCACCAGTTGCAGTTGTTCCAGGCGCTTGAGCAAGGGTGTCAGCGTGCCGGAATCCAGGGCCAAACGCTCGCCCAGTGCCTTGACGGTTGGTTGCTCCGGGGCCGCTTCCTGCCACTCCCACAACACCAGCATCGCCAGGTACTGAGGGTAAGTCAGGCCCAACTGATCGAGCATTGGCTTGTAGGCGCGAATCACCGCCCGGGAAGCCGCGTACAGCTTGAAACACAGCTGACTGTCGAGCTTCAGGGAATCGATTGACAAAGTGTTCATTTGAGCAGGGCTTCGATCTCGCGGGTCAGGTCCTGCGGCTTGGTCGCCGGGGCGAAGCGCTTGACCAGTTGCCCGTCCTTGCCGATCAGGAACTTGGTGAAGTTCCACTTGATGCCCTGGGAACCCAGCACCCCCGGTGCGCGCTTTTTCAATTGCACGAACAGCGGATGGGCGTCGGCACCATTGACGTCGATCTTTTTGAACAGCGGGAAGCTGACACCGAAGTTCAGCTCGCAGAATTCGGAAATCGCCCCTTCGTTGCCCGGCTCTTGCTTGCCGAACTGGTTGCAGGGAAAACCGAGCACCACCAGGCCCTGGTCCTTGTAGGTCTGCCACAGCTCTTCCAGGCCTTTGTACTGCGGAGTGAAACCGCATTTGCTGGCCGTATTGACCACCAGCACGGCTTTGCCGGCGAAATCCGCCAGGGTCTTTTGCTCACCCTTGATCGTGGTGCAAGGGATGCTCAGCAGGTTGTCGCTCATGTTTGAGGCTCCAAGTGAATGGCAGAGACAACAAAATAGCGAGCAATTGAATTGCGTGCAATTTAAATATCGGGAAAGCGATCATCGGATCGCTTCGGGGACTTACTCGCGCGGTACCAGGTCCAGGCACACCGAATTGATGCAGTAACGCAGGCCCGTCGGCGGCGGACCATCAGGGAATACATGCCCCAGGTGCGCGTCGCATTTGGCGCAAACCACTTCGGTGCGGATCATGCCGTGGCTGACATCACGGATTTCGGTCATGGCGCTGTCGCCGATCGGCGCATAGAAACTCGGCCAGCCGCAGCCGGAATCGAACTTGGTCCTGGAGTCGAACAGCGGCTCGCTACAGCAGATGCAGTGGTAGACACCGTCGGTCTTGGTGGCGTTGTATTTGCCGGAAAACGGACGTTCGGTGCCTTTGAGGCGGCACACGTTGTACTGCTCTGGATCGAGCATCGCCTTCCATTCTTCCAGGGTTTTTTCCAACTTTTCCATGATCACACCTCAGCGGCTGAAAAAGCCCGATCTGTACCTTTTCCACGGATCGGGCGGCACGTATGATTGCGCCTCGTCAAACGCCAGTCTGGCAGCCAGACCACGCGCATTCAAACGGAAATATGGGTGCTGCATCTCAAGGCGTCAGGCCTGTGTGAATACGCAGGATTCCCAGCACGGTTGCCCAAACGCCGTCTGGATCGTTCATTTTCGGGAACACATCGCCATGCAGGTCAGCAAATCGAACAAGCTCGCCAACGTCTGCTACGACATTCGCGGCCCGGTGCTCAAGCACGCCAAGCGCCTGGAAGAGGAAGGCCATCGCATCCTCAAGCTGAACATCGGCAACCCGGCGCCCTTTGGTTTCGAAGCACCGGATGAAATCCTCCAGGACGTGATCCGCAACCTGCCGACCGCCCAGGGTTATAGCGACTCCAAGGGTCTGTTCAGTGCGCGCAAGGCCGTCATGCAGTATTACCAGCAAAAGCAGGTAGAAGGCGTCGGCATTGAAGACATCTACCTGGGCAACGGCGTTTCCGAACTGATCGTGATGTCGATGCAGGCCCTGCTCAACAATGGCGACGAAGTGCTGGTGCCGGCGCCGGACTATCCGTTGTGGACCGCAGCCGTGAGCCTGTCCGGCGGCAATCCGGTGCATTACCTGTGCGACGAGCAAGCCAACTGGTGGCCAGACCTGGCCGACATCAAGGCCAAGATCACCCCGAACACCAAGGCCCTGGTGATCATCAACCCGAACAACCCGACTGGCGCGGTGTATTCGAAGGAAGTGCTGCTGGGCATGCTGGAACTGGCCCGCCAGCACAACCTGGTGGTGTTCTCCGACGAGATCTACGACAAGATCCTCTACGACGATGCCGTGCATATCTGCACCGCCTCCCTGGCGCCGGACCTGCTGTGCCTGACCTTCAACGGTCTGTCCAAATCCTATCGCGTGGCCGGTTTCCGTTCCGGCTGGATCGCCATTTCCGGCCCGAAACACCACGCCCAGAGCTACATCGAAGGCATCGACATGCTGGCGAACATGCGCCTGTGCGCCAACGTGCCGAGCCAGCACGCGATCCAGACCGCCCTGGGTGGCTATCAGAGCATCAATGACCTGGTGCTGCCGCAGGGCCGCCTGCTGGAGCAACGCAACCGCACCTGGGAGTTGCTCAACGACATTCCGGGCGTGAGCTGCGTCAAGCCAATGGGCGCGCTGTATGCGTTCCCGCGGATCGACCCCAAGGTCTGCCCGATCCATAATGACGAAAAGTTCGTCCTCGACCTGCTGCTCTCCGAGAAGCTGCTGGTGGTTCAAGGCACCGCATTCAACTGGCCATGGCCAGACCACTTCCGCGTCGTGACCCTGCCCCGTGTCGATGACCTGGAAATGGCCATCGGACGCATCGGCGGCTTCCTCAAGTCCTACCGCCAGTAAGCGATCTGTCACCGTGCGACCTTCCCGCAGGTCGCACGGTGATTCATCCGGCAACATTTGTTTGCATTACGCCGCTGGCAGTCGCTTTGTCGCTGCCGGACAGCGCCTTGCCTGCTCGCGCCTAACAAAGGCGGGGCCTTCGACACGAATTGACTGACAAACACTTCCCGCATACTTGTCGGAAATGCCCTGCAAGCAGCTAGACTGTTGCCGTAGGACACAGTTTGAAATAGTCACCCGGTTGAATACCCCGGTGCAGCACCTTATATACCCCGCAGTACGCTACATCTTTAGCTTGAGGAGATTTCTACAACCATGATGCGCATCCTGCTGTTCTTGGCCACTAACCTGGCGGTCGTGCTGATTGCCAGCATCACCCTGAGCCTTTTCGGCTTCAACGGGTTCATGGCGGCCAATGGGGTTGACCTCAACCTCAATCAGCTGCTGATCTTCTGTGCGGTCTTTGGTTTCGCAGGTTCGCTGTTCTCGCTGTTCATCTCCAAGTGGATGGCGAAGATGAGCACCAGCACCCAGATCATCACCCAGCCACGCACCCGTCACGAGCAATGGCTGCTGCAAACCGTCGAGCAACTGTCCCGCGAAGCCGGGATCAAGATGCCCGAAGTCGGTATCTTCCCGGCCTACGAGGCGAACGCCTTCGCCACCGGCTGGAACAAGAACGACGCATTGGTCGCGGTCAGCCAGGGCTTGCTCGAACGCTTCTCGCCGGATGAAGTGAAAGCCGTCCTGGCCCACGAAATCGGCCACGTAGCCAATGGCGACATGGTTACCCTGGCGCTGATCCAGGGCGTGGTGAACACCTTCGTGATGTTCTTCGCACGGATCATCGGCAATTTCGTCGACAAGGTGATCTTCAAGAACGAAGAAGGCCAGGGCATTGCCTACTACGTGGCAACCATCTTCGCCGAACTGGTTCTGGGCATCCTGGCCAGCGCCATCGTCATGTGGTTCTCGCGCAAGCGCGAATTCCGTGCCGACGAAGCCGGTGCAAACCTGGCCGGCACCGCCGCGATGATTGGCGCCCTGCAACGCCTGCGGGCGGAACAAGGGCTGCCGGTACACATGCCCGACACCCTGAACGCCTTCGGCATCAACGGTGGCATCAAGCAAGGGTTCGCTCGCATGTTCATGAGCCACCCACCGCTGGAAGAGCGCATCGACGCTCTGGCTCGTCGCCGCGGCTAAGAGACTTCACAGCAAAAATGAAAAGGCCCGCAGCGATGCGGGCCTTTTTTGTCTGATCAAAAAGCTTCAGTGCTTTTCAGGGCCTCTTCGCGGGCAAGCCCGCTCCCACAAGGGATCGCGGTCAAATGTGGGAGCGGCGGTGCGACGATTCGACTTGCTCGCGAAGGGGCCAGTGCAGCTAACCGTTCCTACCGACTGGAAACCCGATACACCCGCTCCTCCAGCCGCGTGACACCTGCCTCCAGAAACTTCCCGCTCTCGCTCAACACATCCTGATCTTCCATGATCTTCAGCGCCCACGAGTCCCCGAACAACCGCCGCACCTCATCATCGAGCACAGCAAACGGCGGGCCGGGCATTTGCGCCTGGTCATAGTCCAGGGTAATCAACAGGCCAAGGGACTCCTTCGGCAGAATCCTCTTCAAATGGGCGGCGTAGCGCTCTCGCATTTCCGTCGGCAACGCGATCAACGCCGCGCGATCATAAAGTGCGGAGCAATCGGCAACATCGCCTGCCGTAAGCTCGAAGAAATCGCCGCACCACAGTTCAATGGAACCTGCCCGATAAACCTTGAACGGCCCCTGCTCGCTGACGGCCGGATCAAAGCCATGTTCGCTGAAAAACTCCTCGACGGCTTTTTCCGACAGTTCGACTCCCAGGACCTCATGACCTTGATGGGAGAGCCATAGCAAATCCAGGCTTTTTCCACATAACGGCACCAACACGCGTGCGCCTTCTTCAAGACTTAACGCTGGCCAGAACCGCTTCAGATGAGGGTTCACCTGCGGCAGGTGAAAGCCGATCTGGTTCGCCGCCCATTTCTTGTGCCAAAACTCCGGCTGCATAAATAACCCCGAAAATTCGATCAAAACACCCTAAAACTTATATTAGATTTAGATTAATGATCTGACTGAAGATGTTGCATCTTAACTCTCAGGAGCTCGTTCATGTTCCCCAGTCTGTACATATCCCACGGCTCCCCCATGCTCGCCCTGGAACCCGGTGCCAGCGGGCCGGCGCTCGCCCGCCTGGCCGCCGAGATACCGAAGCCCAAAGCCATTGTGATTGTTTCCGCGCACTGGGAAAGCAATGAGCTGCTGGTCAGCGGCAATCGACAACCGGAAACCTGGCACGACTTTGGTGGTTTTCCCAAAGCCCTGTTCGAAGTCCAGTACCCAGCCCCCGGCGACCCATCACTCGCCGCAGAGGTTGCCGAGTTATTGAAATCCGCTGGCTTTGCTGCACGTATCGACAGCAACCGGCCTTTCGACCATGGCGTCTGGGTGCCTTTATCGCTGATGTACCCGCAAGCAGACATCCCGATTGTCCAGGTTTCGCTGCCCACCCGTGGCGGCCCCGCCCTGCAGACCCGTGTTGGCCACGCGCTGGCCAGCCTGCGCGAACATGGCGTCCTGCTGATCGGCTCCGGCAGCATCACTCACAACCTGCGGGAACTGGACTGGCATGCCGGCCCCGAGAGCGTTGAGCCCTGGGCCCGGGCATTTCGCGACTGGATGATCGAGAAACTCGCAGCGAACGATGAAGCCGCGCTGCATGACTATCGTGCGCAGGCGCCAAACGCTGTACGCAATCATCCGAGTGATGAGCACTTGTTGCCGTTGTACTTTGCCCGCGCTGCCGGGGGGCAGTTCAGCGTTGCTCACCAAGGGTTCACCATGGGTGCACTGGGCATGGACATTTACCGCTTCGGCTGACAGACAGGCCGCGTCGCGGCCTTCGTCGGAACGCCGCCCGGAGCAAGCCCGCTCCCACATTTGATCGCATTCCTTCTGAAGTAACGCGGTCGCCTGTGGGAGCGGGCTTGCTCGCGAAGGGCGGCGACACAAATCAATCGCCGGCCACAAAACAGCAGGCAAAAAAAATCCCCGAACCAGTCGGGGATTTTTCATGTTCGATCAATCAGCCCGAGAGCGGATCAATCTTCGCGGTAGCGACGCAGCTTCAACTGCTTACCGGCAACGCGAGTGTCCTTCAGCTTGGTCAGCAACTTCTCAAGACCATCTTCCGGCAGCTCGACGAGGCTGAAGCTGTCACGTACCTGGATGCGACCGATCGCTTCACGCGCCAGACCACCTTCGTTGAGGATGGCGCCCAGCAGGTTCTTGGCAGCGATACCGTCACGCGCGCCCAGCGCGGTACGGCAACGTGCACGGCCTTCGCCCAGTGGCATCGGAGCACGACGCTCGCGGTCGCCACGCTCAGGACGATCACCGGAACGCTCTGGACGATCGCCACGCGGTGCATTGTTCGGCACCAGTGGACGTTCTTTCTCGATAGCGGCCAGGGTCAGCGCTTGAGCGTTGGTAGCCTTGCGCAGCAGAGCAGCGGCCAGGGCACGCGGGGTGCAACCGATGTCGGCGGTCAGACGATCCAGCAGATCGCCATGAGTCGATTCGGCATCAGCAACCAGCGGCGACAGGCTGTTGGTCAGTTTCTTGATGCGCGCATCCAGAACGGCTTGAGCGTCCGGCAGGCGAACTTCAGCAACCTTCTGACCGGTTACACGCTCGATCACTTGCAGCATGCGGCGCTCACGCGGAGTCACCAGCAGCAGTGCACGACCTTCGCGACCGGCACGGCCGGTACGGCCGATACGGTGAACGTAGGACTCTGGATCGTACGGCATGTCAACGTTGAACACGTGAGTGATGCGCGGAACGTCCAGGCCACGAGCAGCAACGTCGGTCGCCACAACGATGTCCAGACGGCCATCCTTGAGGGAGTCGATCACGCGCTCACGCTGGTTCTGGGCGATGTCACCGTTCAGCGCAGCGGCTTTGTAGCCTTTGGCTTCCAGGGCACTGGCCAGGTCCAGGGTCGCTTGCTTGGTGCGCACGAACATGATCAGGGCGTCGAAATCTTCCACTTCCAGCAAGCTGAGAACGGCCGAAGTCTTCTGGTCAGCGTGAACCAACAGGTGAGCCTGTTCGATCGCGGTAACGGTCTGGGTCTTGGTCTGGATCTTCACGTGTTGCGGATCGCGCAGGTGGCGTTCAGCAATGGCACGGATCGACTGCGGCAGGGTGGCCGAGAACAATACGGTCTGACGGGTGACAGGCAGGGCCTTGAAGATAACTTCCAGGTCGTCCATGAAGCCCAGTTTGAGCATTTCGTCGGCTTCGTCTAGAACCAGGTGGTTCACGGTCGCCAGTACTTTTTCGTCGCGACGCAGGTGGTCGCACAGACGGCCCGGAGTGGCGACAACGATCTGTGCGCCATTACGGATTGCTTTCAGCTGTGGGCCCATCGGCGCGCCGCCGTAGACAGCCACAACAGTTACGCCCGGCATTTGCTTGGCGTAGGTTTCGAAAGCGGTTGCAACTTGTAGCGCCAACTCACGAGTTGGCGCCAGGATCAGGGCTTGCGGTTCGCGCTTTGCAGGATCGATGCGATGCAGGATCGGCAGGGCGAACGCAGCGGTTTTACCCGTACCGGTTTGCGCCTGACCAATCATGTCGTGACCGGCCATGATGATCGGGATCGATTGCTGCTGAATAGCCGATGGCTCTTCGTAGCCAGTCGCGGTGACGGCTGCAAGAATATTCGGATTAAGATTAAAAGCGGCGAAGCCGCCGGTTTCCTGGGTCATGGGTCTGCCTCTAAGTGCATCCGCAAAGACCCATGCTCCAAAGCTGCGCGTGCCGTGTTGAGACTCAAGAGTCGCCCTGGCAGCTTTGTCGGCGGGGATTTGCGAAAACGAATGAATGAAAAGAATCGTCAAGGAAGAGTCCGCAGTACGGACGTGCAGCCGAAGCTGACTTCGGGGAATTGCTCTACCTAAACGCGGCCCGGCTAAAGGCCGGCGCGCACTATACCGGAATTTGCCCAAAAAGGGAGCTTTTTTTATCGGAAATTCACCGGATACACCGTTGTGTCACAGGCTTTGCGAATAATCGATCAGCCGTCTACTTTTCAAAGGCCCAGCCTTGCGGGTGATGGCGCTAAAACGGTTCACCCATTGCCGTGCAGACCGCCGGTCTGGCACGCCTTTCCCACCCCGAGGATCACTCCATGAATCAGCCCAGCTCCAGTCGAGTCAGCCGCGAACGGCATGGTCATGTGTTCATGATCGGTCTGGATCGGGTAGCCAAGCGCAATGCCTTCGATCTCGACCTGCTCAACGCATTGAGCCTGGCCTATGGCGAGTTCGAAGCCGACAGCGAGGCGCGGGTGGCGGTGGTGTTCGCTCATGGCGAGCACTTCACCGCCGGGCTCGACCTGGTCAATGCCAGCACCACGCTCGCAGACGGCTGGCAGGTTCCGCCCGGCGGCTGTGATCCGTGGGGGGTGTTCGCAGGTCCCCGGGTCAGCAAACCGGTAATTGTCGCCGCCCAAGGCTATTGCCTGACCATCGGCATCGAATTGATGCTGGCCGCCGACATCAACCTGTGCGCCAGCAACACCCGATTCGCGCAGATGGAAGTGCAACGCGGGCTCTTCCCGTTCGGCGGCGCCACCCTGCGTCTGCATCAAGTCTCCGGCTGGGGAAATGCCATGCGCTGGTTATTGACCGGTGATGAATTCGACGCCCGTGATGCCTTGCACCTGGGTCTGGTGCAGGAGGTCATGGCCAGTGAGGACTTGCTGCCCCGGGCGTTTGAACTGGCCGAACGGATCGCCCGGCAGGCACCGCTTGGGGTGCAGGCGACGCTGATGTCTGCTCGACAGGCCCGGTATGAAGGGGAAACCGCGGCGGCAAAGGCGTTGCCGCTGCTGGTCAAGAAGTTGATGGCCAGCGAGGACGTCAAGGAAGGTGTGCGGTCGATGGTGGAGCGGCGGCCTGGGGTCTTCAAAGGGCTTTGATTTTTATACTGGCTTTGATGGCCCTTTCGCGGGCAAGCCCGCTCCCACAGGGTCCGGTGAGCTCCGAAGATCTACTGTGGGAGCGGGCTTGCCCGCGAAGGGGCCAGTCCAGACAATCAATTAATCAGGTAGCCGGGCGAATGCACTTGATCAACGACTGCAACGAATACCCCAACCGCGGCGCCAGCGCTTCGGCGCGGGCGATCAGGCCGTCCATGTCCAGTTCCTGGTCCAGCTCCGACGGCACGATCAGAATCACGTTACCCTCCTTCACCGGCAGCTCCCAGTAATGTCGGTGGTACAAACCGCGCAACAAGGCGGCGCCCAAGGGTTTGCCATCATCGGTAGCCCACTGATTGATGACCAGCCAGCCGCCCGGATTCAATCGCTTCTGGCAGTTTTCCAGAAAGCTCCAGGCCAGATGCCCGACACCCGGACCGACGTCGGTATAAAGGTCGACGAAAATCAGGTCCGCCGATTCGGCGGTGTCCAGCAGCTCCAGCGCATCGCCAACGCGGATGTACAGGCGCGGATCATCATCCAGCCCCAGGTACTCGATGGCCAGGCGCGGCACATCCGGGCGTAGTTCGATGGCTTCGACATCTTCCAGCGGCAGGAACTTGAGGCAGGCCTGGGTCAGCGTCCCGGCGCCGAGGCCGAGAAACAGCGCACTTTCCGGTTGCTCGTGGCACAGCGCGCCGATCAGCATCGCCCGGGTGTAGTCGTACTCGAGCCAGCTCGGATCGGCCGTGAACACGCAGCTTTGCTCGATGGCATCACCGAACTCGAGAAAACGGTAATCGGCCACTTCCAGCACACGAATCACGCCGAACTCGTCCTGTACCTCGGCGAGCAGATGCTCGACGCGCTCCTCAGTCATTTCATCTCCTGATCGTCACCGGGGCCGGCAACGCAATAACACCGCGTGTAGAGAGCGGCAAAGGCGAGATTGTCGGCGAAGCGACGGGAACAGGTCACGCACTAATTTGCTGATAACATGGACGTCCGAGCGAAAACACTAGAGACCGTGATGAGCCAACCCTGGAGCCCTGACAGCTGGCGCGCCCTGCCGATCCAGCAACAACCCCGATACCCCGATGCCGCGCATCTGCAGCAGGTCGAGCAGACCCTGGCCAGCTATCCGCCGCTGGTGTTTGCCGGCGAAGCCCGGGAGTTGCGCCGTCAGTTTGCCGAGGTGACCCAGGGCCGAGCGTTTCTGTTGCAAGGTGGCGACTGCGCCGAAAGCTTCGCCGAATTCTCCGCGGCGAAAATCCGCGACACCTTCAAGGTGTTGTTGCAGATGGCGATCGTGATGACCTTTGCCGCCGGCTGCCCGGTGGTCAAGGTCGGGCGCATGGCCGGGCAGTTCGCCAAACCGCGTTCGGCCAATGACGAAACCATCGATGGCGTGACCCTGCCCGCCTACCGTGGCGACATCGTCAACGGCATCGGTTTCGACGAAAAAAGCCGCGTGCCAGACCCGGAACGCCTGCTGCAGTCCTACCACCAGTCCACCGCCACCCTGAACCTGTTGCGCGCGTTCGCCCAGGGCGGGTTTGCCGATCTGCATCAGGTGCACAAGTGGAACCTGGACTTCATTGCCAACTCGGCACTGGCGGAAAAGTACAGTCACCTGGCCGACCGTATCGATGAAACCCTGGCGTTCATGCGTGCCTGCGGCATGGACAGTTCGCCGCAGTTGCGCGAAACCAGTTTCTTCACCGCCCACGAAGCGCTGCTGCTGAACTACGAAGAAGCCTTCGTGCGTCGCGACAGCCTGACCAACGACTACTACGACTGCTCGGCCCACATGCTGTGGATCGGCGACCGCACCCGCCAGCTCGACGGCGCCCACGTCGAATTCCTGCGCGGGGTGAACAACCCGATAGGGGTCAAGGTCGGCCCGAGCATGAACCCCGACGACCTGATTCGCTTGATCGACGTGCTCAACCCGCAGAACGATCCGGGTCGCCTGAACCTGATCGCACGGATGGGCGCGAACAAGGTCGGCGATCACTTGCCGCAGCTGATCCGCGCCGTGCAGCGTGAAGGCAAACAGGTGCTGTGGAGTTCCGACCCGATGCACGGCAACACCATCAAGGCCAGCAGCGGCTACAAGACCCGCGACTTTGCGCAAATCCTTGGCGAGGTGAAGCAGTTCTTCCAGGTGCACGAAGCCGAAGGCAGTTATGCCGGTGGTATCCACATCGAAATGACCGGGCAGAACGTGACCGAGTGCATCGGTGGTGCGCGGCCGATCACCGAGGATGGCTTGTCGGATCGCTACCACACCCATTGCGACCCACGGATGAATGCCGATCAGTCGCTGGAGCTGGCGTTTTTGATTGCTGAGACACTGAAGCAGGTTCGGCGGTGAGTCATTAACCTTTTTGCTGCCTGATAGTCCGCCTTCGCGGGCAAGTCGGATCGCCGCACCGCCGCTCCCACAGGGTACGCGTCGTACACATTATTTGTGACCGGCGCAGTCATTGTGGGAGCGGGCTTGCTCGCGAAGAGGCCAGCTCAGTCACCGTCAATTTGTGTGAACGCCACCCGCAACCTTGCCGCACTCGCCCGCGGGCAATTGAGCTGAACCTGCGCCAGCCCCAGCCAATCCGCCATCTGCCGCAGATTGACCGCCAACGCCAGCATCCCCTCCTCATCCAGCCCCGCGTCCTCTTCATGCACCGCATGCACTGCCAAACGGCCCGCCGCCCGTTCGGCGCGCAGATCGACCCGCGCAGCAATCCGCTCGTTGTGCAAAAACGGCAGGACGTAATAGCCGTACACCCGCTTGTCTTGCGGTGTGTAGATCTCCAGCCGATAGCGGAAATCAAACAGCCGCTCGGTCCGGCTGCGCTCCCAGATCAGCGAATCGAACGGCGAGAGCAATGCACTGGCGACGACTTTGCGCGGCACTTTTGGCTCGGCCAGACAATAGGCCGGTTGCCGCCAGCCCTGAACTTCGCAGGTCAGCAACTCCCCGGCCTCGACCAACTCGGCCAAACGTGAGCGGCTGTCCGCAAGGTTCAAGCGGAAATAATCACGCAAGTCCTTCTCCGTACCGACCCCCAAGGCCGTTACCGCATGCCGCAACAGGCCGCGCTGGGCCTCGTCTTCACTCAGGACTGGGTGCGCAAGCACCGCCGAGGGAATCACCCGCTCCGGCAGATCGTAGAGCCTTTCGAATCCGCGCCGTCCGGCAACGGTCACTTCACCGGCAGCGAACAACCATTCCAGCGCATGTTTTTCCGCGCTCCAGTCCCACCAGGGGCCGGCCCGCTCCTGACGGGTCGACAGGCTGCCAGCGCCTAGCGCGCCCTGCTCCTCGACCGAAGCCAGCACCCGGCGAATGGTGTCTTGCTGTTCACGACCAAAGCGCGCCAATTGCTGATAGATGTCTTCGCCACGACTCGCACGCTGCATGCGCCAACGCATCAACGGGTACATGGAAAGTGGCAATAACGAGGCTTCATGGCCCCAATACTCGAACAACGTACGGCACCGGCCCTGACTCCAGGCCGCCTGATCGAGTAAATCGGAGGAGTAATTACCGAGGCGGGAAAACAGCGGAAGGTAGTGCGAACGCACCAATGCATTGACCGAATCGATCTGCAGAATGCCCAGCCGTTCGATCAGGCGATTGAGCGCAACAGCCTTGATCGCCGCTGGCGGCGACCGCCCGTTGAACCCTTGGGCGGCCAGCGCCAGACGCCGAGCCTGTTTGAGGGTAAAGGACAATGTTGCGGGCATGGGTGCCTCCTTGTCTGCTCGCAACCTACCTCACCGGTAAGGGGTTTGTGTAGCGTGCCATTCATCATTTATGCATCGGGTCATTCCAGAACGGTTTGATCGACTCGTTCTCCACATCCGCACGGCTCATGCCGATGTCCTTGAGCGCTTCGTCGCTCAAGCTCGCCAGCAGTTCGCGCTCGCGATGCAGTTCGTACCAGCGGCCGACCTTGTGCAGCAGATCGGATATCACGTGAATCGAGTGTTTTTCTGCACCATGGAACTCATGTTGACCTTTCATCTTGTTGCCCTCCGTTTGGATGGCTCCAGTCTCGCGCCGGGTCTAAGATCAATCCAACGAATGTTTCTGATGTCACATATCTCGGAGATTGATGGATGTCCGCCTACCCGAGTATCGATACCGAAGTGTTGCGCACCTTTGTCGCCATCGCCGACCAGGGCGGCTTTACTCGCGCCGGCGAAATCGTCAACCGCACCCAGTCAGCCGTCAGCATGCAGATGAAACGACTGGAAGAAGATGTGCTGCAGCGTCAGTTGTTCCAGCGCGACGGGCGGCAAGTGCGACTGACGGCTGAAGGCCAGGTGTTGCTCGGCTATGCGCGACGGATCCTCAAGCTGCACAGCGAAGTGTTCAACACCTTGCGTGAACCCGACATGGTCGGCACCGTGCGCATCGGCACGCCGGACGATTATGTGATGCGATTCCTCCCGGGGATTCTGCGCCGGTTTGCCCAGTCTTACCCGCTGATTCAGATAGAAGTGCACTGCGAATCATCAAAACAACTGTTGATGCGCCAGGACCTGGACCTGTCCATCGTCACCCGCGAACCGGGCAGTGAAATCGGTCAATTGTTGCGCAAGGAACGTTTTGTCTGGGCTGAAGCGCAATGCTACAGCGCTCACGAGCAGACGCCGCTGCCGCTGGCGATGTTCAACAGTGATTGCTTCTGCCGTCTGTGGGCCTGCAATGCCCTGGATGCCCGGGGGCGTGATTACCGGGTGGCGTACAACAGCGACAGCCTGTCGGCGATCATGGCGGTGGTCAGCGCCGGCCTGGCCGTCACGGCGCAGCTTGAAAGCCTGATCACCGCGGACATGCGCATCCTCGGTGAGGCCGAGGACCTGCCGCTGCTGCCCGAGGCCAGCATCATGCTCGTGCGCAACCTGCATAACCCGTCCCCCATCACCGAGTGCCTGGCCGAGCACATCGTAGAAGGCTTCAAACTTTAAAGGCGAGCATCACCGCACAGAACACCAGGAACCCGCAAAACAGCCCGCGCAGCAGCCGCTCCGGCAAAGCGTGGGCAACCTTCACGCCCCAACTGATGCTCATCAGCCCGCCGACCGCCAAGGGTAAGCCGATCACCCAGCTGACCTGATGGTGCGCGGCGTAAGTCACCAGCGTCACCCCGGTACTCGGCAAGGCCAGCGCCAACGACAACCCCTGCGCAACCACTTGGCTGGTGCCGAACAGACTGGTGAGCACCGGTGTCGCCACCACAGCGCCCCCCACGCCGAACAACCCGCCCATCGTGCCGGATGCAGCACCCAGTACGCCCAGCCAGGGCCATGAGTAGTTCATCTGCGAAGCCGTCGCGGCGGTGGCGGCGAACATGCGAACGAGGTTGTACGCCGACAGTGCGATTAGAAACGCGACAAAACCTATACGCATGGTTTGCGCATCAATGCCCACCGCCCAGATCGATCCGAGCCAGGCGAAGCAGAACCCCATGATCGCAAGCGGTAACGCGTGGCGCAGTTCGATCCGGTTGCGCTGATGATAGCGCCACAGCGCCAGCATCACGTTCGGCACCACCATCACCAGCGCCGTACCTTGGGCTATCTGCTGATCGAGCCCGAACAGCACGCCCAGCAGCGGAATGGCGATCAGGCCGCCGCCGATGCCAAACAACCCGCCGAGCGTGCCCAGCGCAGCGCCGAACACCAGATACATCAAGAACTCAATCACAGCATTTTCCCCCGTTGCTGTCAGGCCTTTGATCCTACGCAGTTGCTTCTGGCACGGAAACGCACAGCAACGCACAATGGCTGTGCCAAATTCGCACAGGCGCAAACCTGCCATGAACCCCAATCAACTGACCGACCAACTGGCCTTGTTCCTCGACGTGCTGGAAACCGGCAGTTTTTCCGCCGCCTCGCGCCGTCATCCGCTGCCCCCTTCGGCCGTGGCACGGCGTATCGACAGCCTGGAAAGCGCGGTCGGCAGTCAGCTGTTCCTGCGCAGCACTCATGCCGTACGCGCCACCCCTGCGGGATTGGCCTTTGCCGAGCGCGCACGGCGGATCGTCGCCGAGTTGCGCCTGGCCCGGGCCGAGGCCGTGTCCCTGAGCAGCGCGCCGGAAGGCCTGATTCGTATCGATGCGCCGGCAGCCTTTGGGCGGCGGCACCTGGCACCGGTAATTGCCGACTTCCTGATGCTCTATCCCGGGCTCGATGTGCAGCTGCACTTGATCGACAGCTTCGTCGACATGCAGGGCCTGAACCTCGGCAAGGTCGATCTGGTGTTGCGCGCCGGGCAATTGGCCGATACCCGGCTGGTGGCCACGCCACTGGCGAGCATGGTGCGTATCGCCTGCGCCAGCCCTGATTATTTGCAGCGTCGCGGCGTGCCGACCGAGCCGTCACAGCTAATGGAACACGACGGACTCGACTGGGATGGCCTGGCCCCGCCCTTCGCCTGGCGTTTCGAGCGCGACGGGCAAATGCAGTTGCACCGGCCGGCGCGGATCCGCATGAGCGCCAACAATGCCGAGGCGCTGGTGTGCGGCGCATTGGCCGGACTGGGTATCGCGCATCTACCGACCTGGCTGGCCAGCGAGTACCTGTTGCGCGGTGAGTTGCTGCCGTTGTTCTGCGACAGCGGCCTGCCGAAACCGGAAAGCGCCGGCATCTACGCCTTGCGCCTGGAACAGCAACCCAACTCCCGCAGTCGCTTGTTGCTGGAGTACCTGAAAACCCGCTTCAGCCCGGTTCCACCTTGGGATCTGGTGTTGCAAACCCATTTGCAACGGCACTGAGCAAAATTATCTGGCGCATTAAAGATTCGCCCGCTAGATTCTTCAGATCACAGATCAAGGCTTCGACATGACCACCGAGCGCAACACCCCGGACAACTGCGACAACCTGTTGCTGGACAATCAGGCCTGCTTCGCCCTGCATTCCACTTCGCTGATGATGACCAAGGTCTACAAACCCTTGCTGCAAGCGCTGGGCCTGACCTACCCGCAATACCTGGCAATGATGGTCTTGTGGGAACGGGACGGTTTGACCGTAGGCGAAATCAGCACGCGGTTGCTGACCGATCCTGGCTCGTTGACGCCGCTGCTCAAGCGCCTGGAAGCCGAAGGCCTGCTCAGCCGGACCCGCAGCCGCGAGGATGAGCGGGTGGTGATCGTCGAACTGACCGCACAGGGCCGGGCGTTGCGCGACAAGGCGCGGGATATTCCGCAGTGCATCCTCGGCGCCAGCGGGATGACCGTGGAGCGCCTGCAAAACCTGCAAGCGGAGCTGCAGGAGTTGCGTCGTCACCTGCAAGACAGCCTGTAATTTCAAGGCCAGCACAGCCCCCCCTGTGGGAGCGGGCTTGCTCGCGAAGGCGGTGTTTGAGTCAACACAAGAGTCGACTGATCTACCGCCTTCGTCGGAACGCCGCCCGGAGCAAGCCCGCTCCCACATTTGTTTTGCGCAGTACTGAAAAACCGGGTTCACCTCCCTCTCCTGAAAAAATCCCCGCTGCCCCTCGACAGCTCTAGTTCAATACTTCCAACCCAAACCGCCCCACAGCCTTTCGTCTTTTTCAAATTTCTTTGAAATTTTATCTTGCGCGCTAAATATTAGCGCGGTACATTCACATCGCACTTACTTAGCGCGCAAACATTTAGCGCAATAACACAAAACCTGAACGAGGCTTTCACCATGCAAACTCTCTACACCGCAATCGCAACTTCCACCGGTGGCCGTGACGGTCGTGCGGTTTCCAGCGACAACATCCTCGACGTCAAGCTCGCCACGCCGAAAGAACTCGGCGGTGCCGGCGGCGCAGCCACCAACCCTGAGCAACTGTTCGCCGCCGGCTACTCCGCCTGCTTCATCGGTGCCCTGAAATTCGTGGCCAGCCAGACCAAGCGCAGCATCCCGAACGACGCTTCGATCACCGCCCACGTCGGCATCGGCCAGATCCCGGGCGGCTTCGGCCTGGACATCGACCTGCACATCAGCCTGCCGGGTCTTGAACAAGCTGACGCACAAGCACTGGTCGATGCGGCCCACCAGGTCTGCCCGTACTCCAACGCCACCCGTGGCAACGTCGATGTGCGTCTGCACGTAACCGTCTAAGCGCTGACTACCCAGGCCCGAACAGGAAACGAACATGAACACTTTCAGCAAAGTCTTGACCGGTACCCTTCTCGCCCTGTCCATCAGCAACGCGTTCGCAGGTACCGGGGTTGAACACAACACCCAGGCATTCCTCGATGTGCTGAATGCCGGCACCGGCAAGCCGATGGAGCAAATGACGCCCGCCGAGGCCCGCGCCGTTCTGGTAGGCGCGCAGGCGGGAGTGAAGCTGACGCTGCCAAAAGCCGATGTCAGCCAGAAGACCATTCAAGTCGACGGCCAACCGATCAGCCTGACCATCGTCCGGCCGGCCGGGGTCAAGGGCGAGCTGCCGGTGTTCATGTTCTTCCACGGCGGTGGCTGGGTGCTGGGGGACTTCCCGACCCACGAGCGACTGGTGCGTGACCTGGTGACGGGTTCGGGTGCCGCGGCCGTGTTCGTGAACTACACGCCGTCGCCGGAAGCGCATTACCCGGTGGCGATCAACCAGGCTTATGCCGCAACCCGATGGGTGGCCGAGCACGGTAAAGAGATCAACGTCGATGGCCAGCGCCTGGCGGTAGCCGGCAACAGTGTCGGCGGCAACATGGCGGCGGTAGTTGCGCTGATGGCCAAGGACAAGGGCACTCCGGCGATCAGGTTCCAGGTGCTGCTGTGGCCGGTGACTGATGCCAACTTCGAAACCGCGTCCTACAACCAGTTTGCCGAGGGGCACTTCCTCACCAAAAACATGATGAAGTGGTTCTGGGACAACTACACCACCGACGCCAATCAGCGGAACGAGATCTACGCCTCACCACTGCGCGCGACCACCGCCCAGTTGAAAGGACTGCCACCTGCCCTGGTGCAGACCGCCGGTGCCGACGTGTTGCGCGACGAAGGCGAAGCCTACGCCCGCAAACTGGACGAGGCCGGTGTGCCGGTCACTGCGGTTCGCTATAACGGCTTGATCCACGACTACGGTTTGCTCAACGTGGTGAGCCAGGTGCCAGCGGTGCGTTCGGCGATGCTGCAGGCGTCTGAAGAACTCAAGCAACACCTGAAGAAATAGCGCAGTACCCCATGTGGGAGCGGGCTTGCTCCGGGCGGCGTTCCGACGAAGGCGATTTGCCAGACACATCGTCATTGCCTGACACGCCGCCTTCGCGAGCAAGCCCGCTCCCACAGGGGTTCAGCGTAGAATCTGACAGGCACAAAAAAGCCCGACTCAATGGTCGGGCTTTTTCATTCCTGAAGCTGTGCTTATTTGGCACGGCCTTTGTAGGAACCGCCTTCGCGGGTATCGATCTCGATCATGTCGCCGATTTCGATGAAGTCAGCAACCGACAGCTCGGTACCGTTCTTCAGTTTGGCAGGCTTCATTACCTTGCCGGAAGTGTCGCCGCGAGCGGAACCTTCGGTGTAGTCAACCTGACGCACGATGGTGGTCGGCAGCTCTACGGAAACCAGACGCTCTTCGAAGAAGATCGCTTCGCAAACATCGGTCATGCCTTCTTCAACGAAAGGCAGAACGGCTTCGATGTCTTCAGCGTTCAGCTCGTACATGGTGTAGTCGGTGGTGTCCATGAACGTGTAGGTGTCGCCGCTGATGAAGGACAGGGTCGCTTCTTTGCGGTCGAGGATTACGTCGTCCAGTTTGTCGTCGGCGCTGTAAACGATCTCGGTCTTGTAACCGGTCAGCAGGTTCTTCAGCTTGGTCTTCATGATCGCGCTGTTACGACCGGACTTGGTGAATTCAGCTTTCTGAACCAGCCAAGGATCGTTTTCGAGACGAATCACGGTCCCGGGTTTCAGTTCTTTACCAGTTTTCATTGCGAATATCCGAATTTGGATGGGATTTACAAAAATCTAGGCCGCGTATCATATCCAATTTCCATAAAACTGTACCAGCGCCGTGGCAAGATCGGCCTGCAAGGCCTGTTCCTGACACCACGCCTCGGCGTGTTTTTCCAGCTCTGGCCAGTGTTTACGGGTGAATTGCCAGTGGTCGGCTATTTTTTCACCGGCGTTCCACGCCCGCCAGAGACCGCTGATCGCCTCCCGCGCAGGCGCAGATAACCCTTTTACATAAAGTTCGAGGAAGGCTTCGAGCTTGTCCAGATGGATGTCTTCTTCCTGCTGGTAAATGTGCCAGAGAAATGGCCGGCCGGCCCATTGAGCGCGCACGAAGGAATCTTCGCCGCGCACGGCATTGAAATCGCAGCACCACAGCAACCGGTCGTATTGGTCCTGGCGGACGAATGGCAACACTTGCACGGTCAAAGCGTCACGCACATGCACGGCACCGACCGCCAAACCCTGCACACCGAGCCAACGCTCGACGTCGCCGAGAATCCGCCCTTCAGGCACCAGCAGATGAGTGGTCGTCGAATCGCCTGCCATCACATCGAGCCAACTGGCCAAACCGGTGTTTTCGTAGGCAAACAATGAGATCAGCTGCGCGCCGGGCGCAGGATCAATCCCCAAACCTTGCAGGAACTCTCTTTGAGCCTGCGGGTTTTGCTGAAATTGCCGACGCCGTTCCAGCAACCCGCGCTCACGCAGCAGTCCGCCTGTGCCCTTCTGGAACCCCGGAAAGAAAAAGAACTTCTGTACGCTTTTGTACTTCACCGAGGGCAAGCCGTGACAACCGATCACCCAGTCCTCGGCGCTCAGATAGTCGAGGTTCATCCACAGTGGCGGCTTTTCCCGTTCGACCATGGCGTCCATATAGGCGCTCGGCAATTGGCAGGCAAAGGCAGCAATCACCACATCGGCGGCTTCGGTCGGCTGCCACTCGGCGGGCCATTGGCGCACTTCGACGTCGTGCTGCCACTGCTGCACAGCGTGGATGTCGATTTCCGGGCACAGGCGCTCGAATGCTCGCAGGTCATCGACCCATAGACGCACTGCCAGCCCATGTTCGGCCACCAGTTGCCGGGCCAGTCGCCAGGTCACGCCGATGTCGCCGAAGTTGTCGACCACGGTGCAAAAAATATCCCAGCGGGTTTTCAATACAGGCATTCCAGGCTCCCGTTGGCAAAGGCGCCGATTGTCCGCATAAATTACCCCGTGCAGAAGAGCCGACGGCGATTATTCTTCATGCGACAATCGCCACTCGCCAGTGACCTTTCGCCAAGAGGCAATCATGCCCCACCGCCCCACTCCACGCCGATCCTTCCCGATCAGCCTCAACGCCCTGCAACTGACCGGCAGCATCGCCCTCGGCATGTGGTTGGGATTCATTGCCATTGTGCTGACCTGCTGGCTCGCTTCGCGCCTTCTGTTCAGCGAACAATTGGCACCTGTGGCGGCAGCTGTGGAACAACTGGGCAAACCACCGGTGGTGACTCAACCAGTGCCGGACATTCCGCCACAGAGCCCGCTGTTCGAGCAATATGAAGAAAACCTGCGCAAGAACGAGCAACAGCAACGGCTCGATCAGGCACGCAGCAGCAGTCGCAACCTGGCCAACCCGAACTGTCAGTTCTGGCTGCAACAGGACCGGACTGCACCCAGCGAAAAAAGCCGCGCCAACGTCCTGCAATTCTGCGATTGATCATGAATAAGCATACCGTCCACCAACTGATTCTCGACAAGCTGCGGATCGATCTCGACATCGCCGAACGGGCCGCGCAAACCGCCTACGAAACGGCGACCCATGAAGAAAACATCGCTGAGAACAAGTACGACACCCTGGGGCTGGAAGCGTCCTATCTCGCGGCCGGGCAAGCCAGGCGGGTCGAAGAGATTCGCCAGTCACTGAGCCTCTGCCAGAACCTGGCCCTGCGCCCGTATGACGATCAGCGGGGCATCGAAGTGGGCGCGCTGCTCGGGCTGGAGGACGAAAAGGGGCGCGAACAATGGCTGTTTCTGGCCCCCGATGCCGCCGGATTGAAGGTCGATCTGGTGGGGCAACTGATCACCGTCATCACCCCGCGTTCACCGCTGGGCAAATGCCTGCTGGGCAAGTTCGAGGGCGATGAGGTGGAGATTCTGGTAGCGGGCGCTCGGCAACAGTTCGCTGTCACCGAGGTGGTTTGACCGGCAGAAACGCTGTCAGTGAACGGGCAGCTCAACGCCCTCGAACAGCTCTTCCAGTTCCTGCTTGTTGTGGCACTGAATGGCCTTGGCCATGACTTCGCGGGTCAGGTGCGGCGCAAACTTCTCGATGAAGTCGCACATGAAGCCCCGCAGGAAGGTGCCGCGACGGAAGCCGATCTTGGTCACGCTGGACTCGAACAGTTCGCTGGCGTCGAGCACCACCAGGTCGCTGTCGAGTTTGCTGTCGACGGCCATTTTCGCCACGATGCCCACGCCCAGCCCCAGGCGAACATAGGTCTTGATCACGTCGGCGTCGGCAGCGGTGAACACCACTTTCGGCGTCAGGCCGCGATGGCTGAAGGCTTCGTCGAGTTTCGAACGGCCGGTAAAACCGAACACGTACGTCACGATCGGGTACTCGGCCAGTGCTTCGAGGGTCAGTTTCGACAGCTTGGTCAGCGGGTGGCCCTGAGGCACGACCACGCAACGGTTCCAGCGGTAGCACGGCATCATCACCAGGTCACCGAACAGCTCGAGCGCTTCGGTGGCGATGGCGAAATCCACGGTGCCGTCAGCGGCCATTTCGGCGATTTGCATCGGCGATCCCTGGTGCATGTGCAGGGCAACGTCCGGGTATTGCTTGATGAAATTGCTGATCACCGGCGGCAATGCATAACGCGCCTGGGTATGAGTGGTGGCAATCGACAGGGTGCCTTTCTTCTCGTTGGAGAATTCCTGGGCGATCTGCTTGATGCTTTCAACCTTGCGCAGAATCTCGCCAGCGGTGGTGATGATGCGCTCGCCGGCCGGGGTAACGCGGGTCAGATGCTTGCCGCTGCGGGCGAAAACCTCGACGCCCAGTTCGTCTTCCAGCAGACGGATCTGTTTACTGATGCCCGGTTGAGAGGTGTAAAGACTTTGGGCTGTAGCGGAAACGTTGAGGTCGTGGTGCGCCACTTCCCAGATGTAGCGCAATTGTTGAAGCTTCATATGAATCCCTCAAAGCAGGTAGACGCCACGGGCATCAGCGACGGTATATAACTATATTAATGGTACGAAGAATAAATCTAGAACTTTTTTATCAAATTGCCATTATTCTGTTCTAGCGATCCCCTTGCCGACGACGTTGCATCAGCGGCACCAGATAGACCGGTACCTTGGACAGTTGCAGCACACGGGCGGCGGTTCGCCCCAGAGGCGTTTCCGCACCCGCACCGTGGCTGTGACTTCCTACGATCAACAAATCCACGGAGAGTTTCTGCGCCTGGTCCAGAATCACCTGCGATGGGTCGCCCTGCACCACCCGTACTGCCTGAATCCGCTCCAGATCGTGCTCCCCTTCATCCCCCAACTCCTCACGAAAACTGTCGAGCACACGCTGCTCGATACTGGCAATCACAGTATTCAGGCCCTGGCTGTGAAACTCGTTCAGCGCCTGTTCATCGAGATAACTTTCGAGCACCGATTCAGCAAACAACCCCATGGGTTCAACCGCATGCACCACATACAAATCGGCATTGAAGATCCGGGCCAGCTCCAGGGCATGCTGCATCACCACGGGCGCGTACAGGCCAAGGTCAGTGGCATACAGCATCGAACGAATCATATGACCTCCTCGACTGCCAACATGGCGGAGATTTGATTCAGCTTAGCAGTGCCTTGGCGACTGCGACGTGCGGCGCAACGCATTGAACGGTGGGCTTAAACCTTTTGCTCGTTGCTTATGCCATGGGGCACATGACCGGTGGCGACGACTTCACGGGCCAATTCGCAGTGGCCGGCCTGATCGTCGAAAAACACATCGGCCGCGAAGGCTTCGAGAAAGGCCGACTTGGTCAGGCCGCCGAGGAACAGCGACTCGTCGAGACGGATGTCCCATTCGCGCAACGTGCGAATCACCCGCTCATGGGCCGGTGCCGATCGCGCCGTGACCAGCGCGGTACGGATCGGACAGGTGTCCTCCGGGAACTCACGCTGCAACAGGTTGAGGGCCGCGAGAAACCCTTTGAACGGCCCTCCGCGCAACGGCTCGCGGGCGGACTCACGCTCGCTGGCCTGGAACGCCTCCAGACCACCGGCCTGATAAATGCGCTCCGACTCATCGGAAAACAGTACCGCGTCTCCATCGAAGGCAATGCGCAACTCGTCGCTGGCCGCACGGCTGGCACCACCCGACAGAATGGTCGCGGCCGCGAACCCGGCGTCCAGTGCATTGCGTACGTCTTCGGCGTGGGTCGAGAGAAACAGGTCGCAGCCAAAGGCCTTGAGGTAGGGATACGGACTGCGCCCGCCGACAAAGGCCGCACGGGAAATTGCCAGTCCGTAGTGGTCAATCGAGTTGAACACCCGCAGCCCGGTGTCAGCGCTGTTGCGCGACACCAGGATCACCTCGACCCGGGCGCGGCCGAGGCTGTTGTTGAGGTTCAGGAGTTTCTGCACCAACGGGAAGGCATCGCCGGGCTCGAGGATTTCGTCTTCATGTTCGATCTGATACTGCCTGTAGGCTTCGACGCCACTCGACAGGTAGACCTTGTGGCTTTCGCTCAGGTCGAACAACGCCCGCGAAGAAATCGCCAGCACCAGCTTGTCGTCAATTGCCTTTGGCATGCCCTTCCCCCTCAGGTCGGTCGACTCAGGTGTTGCGTCGATCAATGAAACTCAAACTGCGATACAAGGCCTCGATGCGTGGCATCTCACACCCGGCTGCCTTCGCCGCCGCCAACGGCCGGGCGTAGATCGCGGCCAGTTCCAGCGGTCGCTTGTGCAAGTAATCGTGGTACATGCTCGGCCAGTAGTCGGGCATTTTCTCGGTCACCATGAACAAATGCTCGGCATACCCTGCCGGTACATCGTGCCCGCAGGCGATTGCCCCTTGCACCACTTCAGCCATCAGCGCCTTGATCAGCTCGCGACTGTCGGCATCGGCCATCAACGGTGTGGTGCTCGCCCCCAGCAAAACCGAGAGACCGTTGTAAGGGATATTCCAGACCAGTTTTTGCCAACGCGCCTGATGTAAATTCGCCATGGCCTGGGAATCGAGGCCGGCGCTGCGAAACAGTCCGACGCCCTCTTCGACAATTGCGCCGCGTGCCGGCCCATCGGCGGGACCGCTGTGATAACCCACATGCACCGCGCCCAGCGCCTGATGGGTGATGACACCCGGCGCCTCGCGATGGACGCAGATGTAGCAGAGCCCTCCGAGCACATGCAGCGAATCGGGGAGCAGCTCGCGCAGGCTGTCTTCGACGTCCAGGCCATTTTGCAACAGCAGTACCTTGGCGTTCGGTGCTGCCGCCTGCAGGATGGCGGGTGCCAGGTCGGTGTTGCTGGTAGTTTTCGCGCCCACCAGCAGCCAGTCGCAGGGCGGCATGTCTTCAGCCTTCGAGTAAGCCTGCACCGGGTTCAGTTTCAGCGCACCGTGGGGTGCGCTATCGACTTGCAACCCGTGCTCGGCCACAGCGGAAAACTCGCTGCGCAGCAGAAAATGCACATCAAAACCGGCACGCGCCAGCATCACCCCGTAGAAACCGCCGATTGCGCCGGTCCCGATAATGCCGATCGTCGGCCTGGCAACTGTTCCCATCATGGCAACTCCTCTGCTGTTCGACTCAGCGCCTGGCGCACGGCCCGATTGAGCTCGGTGTCGGTCAGGCGCGAGTTCAGTGCTCCAAAGAATTCGCCGTCGCGAACGACAAACAGCGCCGGCAAGTGAAAGACCTGATAACGCTCGACCACCCCGCCGTTGTTGCCGGCATCGATCCAGCACAGTCGATCGACTGCCAGGTCGAGTGTCGGCAATTGCTCGCGGGCAAAACGGCAACTGGCGCAGCCGACACTGGTGAAAATGACCAGCGATACACCGCTCATCGCCAGCAGCCGTTGGTCGACGTCAAAATCGGTCAGTTCCAATTCGACCACTATACTGGAGGGACCAATGTCAGATGGCCGACACATGGAGTCTGTGTTCATGGGACGATTCATTCCTCACCCTGACGATGTGCCCGTCGAGTTAACGTTGCTGAAACCCGAGTGTCTTTCGCGACGACAGCTGCACACTATCAGTCTCGGGGGCATGGCTTGCAATTATCACCGCGCGTGGCGCCACGGCACGGCGCTGGTGGTACGCATGCCGACCGTGAACCCGGACATGCGCTACCTGGGTTATGTGGCCTGGTGCCTGCGGCGCAAACGCGGTTATCTGGTGGGGATCGCCTTCGTTGATGAACAAACGCTGTTCAGCGCCCGAATGGGCGAGCAGGTGTGCCAGATCGAACGCTACTGCCGCCTGCATGACGCCCACGAAGACCTGCAGGATATCCAGGCCCTGGCCCTCGAATGGGTCCAGGAGCATGCCGACGAGTTCTCTCACGATTCGGTGCGCAAGGCTTTTGCGCAACCGGTGCTGGAATAGAGGCGTTCTTGATCGATTTGCCCCTCATGGCAGGGAAACTGACTGCGAAACCCCACCAAACCGGCGTCTGCCCATTGTCGAGCCACGGTGTAACGCGCTAAGGTTCGGCTCCCCGACGCGCTTAATTTGCTGTGCTCCGCCGCGCGGGTTCGCTGGCGGCCGGCACCCGTGACCTGACGAGTAAACGATGGCTGATTTACCGATCAACGACCTAAACGTCGCCTCCAACGAGACACTGATCACTCCCGATCAGCTCAAGCGCGATATTCCCCTGAGCGACGCCGCACTGCGCACCGTCACCAAGGGCCGCGAAGTCATTCGCAACATTCTGGATGGCACCGACCATCGCCTGTTCGTCGTCATCGGGCCTTGCTCGATCCACGACATCAAGGCCGCCCACGAATATGCCGAGCGCCTGAAGGTTCTCGCTGCCGAAGTGTCCGATACCCTGTATCTGGTCATGCGCGTGTATTTCGAGAAGCCACGTACCACCGTCGGCTGGAAAGGCTTGATCAACGACCCGTACCTGGACGACTCGTTCAAGATCCAGGACGGCTTGCACATCGGTCGCCAGTTGCTGCTGGACCTGGCCGAAAAAGGCCTGCCGACCGCCACCGAAGCCCTCGACCCGATCTCCCCGCAATACTTGCAGGACCTGATCAGCTGGTCGGCCATCGGCGCGCGCACCACCGAATCCCAGACTCACCGTGAAATGGCCTCCGGCCTGTCCTCGGCCGTCGGCTTCAAGAACGGCACCGATGGCGGCCTGACCGTGGCGATCAACGCCCTGCAGTCGGTTTCCAGCCCGCACCGCTTCCTGGGCATCAACCAGGAAGGTGGCGTGTCGATCGTGACCACCAAGGGCAACGCCTACGGTCACGTGGTGCTGCGCGGCGGCAACGGCAAGCCGAACTACGATTCGGTCAGCGTTGCGCTCTGCGAGCAGGCGCTGAACAAGGCGAAGATCAAGCCGAACATCATGGTCGATTGCAGCCACGCCAACTCCAACAAGGATCCGGCCCTGCAACCGCTGGTGATGGAGAACGTCGCCAACCAGATCCTCGAAGGCAACAAGTCGATCATTGGCCTGATGGTAGAAAGCCACCTGAACTGGGGCGCCCAGGCGATCCCGAAAGACCTCGCCGACCTGCAGTACGGCGTGTCGATCACCGACGCCTGCATCGACTGGACCGCGACCGAAAACACCTTGCGCAGCATGCATGCCAAGCTCAAGGATGTGCTGCCTAAACGCGATCGCAGCTGATCTGCCTGATTGGTTGCTTAAAAAGCGCACAAAAAAACGCCGGGCTGAACCCGGCGTTTTTTTATGCGTTCGTTTTGTTGAAGGTCACTGACTCAGCTTGGCCGCGTGCCGCTGGTGACGCTCCATGTAGCGCTCGACGTAGGAGCACGATGGAATGACGGTGTAGCCCATTTCGTCAGCGTACTCCAGCGCCTTCTCGGTCAAGGCTGCCGCAATACCGCGACCACGCAATGCGTTGGGCACGAAGGTGCGATAGATATCCAGGGTCTGTTTCCCCAGATCCATATAGGTCAGATAGGCACGATGACCGTCCACATTGGTCTCGAACTGATGACCAGCCTGGTCATGGTGGATGGACAACGCCTCGCTCATCACTACTCCTCGCGGGTCTGGAATTCCGACCCCTACCTTACCGATGTTTTTCCGGCGAAGGAACATCTACGCCACCCCGTGCCTGTATGGACACCGAGAAGAGCTGCACCGATCTCGCGCTACCGAGCACGTACAAATAGTAGGCACCATTGGCAGAAAATGCTCAAGGTGCGCTCGTCATCGTGCGGGTTGGCGGGTGCTGCTCCGGATCACGCAGGAATGGCTCGACCGAAGATCACTCGGGGTCGATAGCCTGTACATTGCCGGATGTTGAGACTTAAGACGAGCGCCCGTTGTTAAAGTCACCTGAACATCGAGAAAGATATTGAGAGGCGCCACACAAAAGCCGAACAAAAGTGTAGACGAATCCATGTAGGCGGACTTTAGCCAGACTGAAAAACAGCGCCGTGCCACAGGAACTTTTTCTCGTCGGCTCGCTCAGCCACGGGCCTTGCAGCTGGATGTTTTTTAAACAATTCAGTTAAAAGTTGCTCGAAAAAGAATCAACGCCTACAATTTTTTTTGCTTCTTGCGTCACGTCAGTTTTACTTACTACAAGTAATGGGTAGTATGTACGCCGGCTATTTCCTCAATCGGAGGAGATAGCTACTTAATAGAAAGTCCTTGAAGGGGAACACGATGAACAACGTTCTGAAATTCTCTGCTCTGGCTCTGGCCGCAGTTCTGGCTACCGGTTGCAGCAGCGCATCGAAAGAAACCGAAGCACGTCTGACCGCTACTGAAGACGCAGCTGCTCGCTCCCAGGCTCGTGCAGACGAAGCTTACCGTAAAGCTGATGAAGCTCTGGCTGCTGCTCAAAAAGCACAACAGACTGCTGACGAAGCTAACGAGCGTGCTCTGCGCATGCTGGACAAAGCTAGCCGCAAGTAATAATCCTTCGGGATTGTTATCAAGCCGACCCATTTTTTGGGTCGGCTTTTTTATTGCCCGGCGTTTCTCCAGGCAATAAAAAACCCGTCGACGCGGTCCGCGCCGACGGGCTCTTTGCCAGCGTTACTGCAGCGGGTCGACCGGCGTGCTCGACACCATCGGTACGACGCCGTTGCCCGGCACAGCGATCTCAACCGGCAGGCCGTCTTCAGCGGCGACCACATCACGCACCACATCCCAGTTCATGCGCAGGTTGTTGGTGATGTCTTCACGCTTGAGCATCGCATTGATGACTGCGGTGTGCTTGTCGACCACCGACGGATTGCCCTTGTCGTCCAGCGGCGTATGCGCCTCCAGATAGACCTTGCCGCCACTCAAACCAAACTTGTACGGATCGTTGATGATCCGCACCGACGTACCGACCGGCACCATGCCCGCCATTTCCAGCACGTTGTTGTTGAACATGCGGAAGCAACCGTGGCTGGTGCGCATGCCGATACCGAACTTCTTGTTCGAACCGTGGATCAGGTAGCCCGGTGTGCCCAGGGTGAACTTGAACGGCCCCAGCGGGTTGTCAGGGCCGGCCGGCACGACGTTGGGCAGCGGATCACCGTCGGCTGCGTGCTCGGCCTTGATCGAAGCTGGAGGCGTCCAGGTCGGATTAGGTGTCTTGGCGGTAATGTTGGTGTGGGCAATCGGCGAGCCCCAGCCTTCACGACCGATACCCAGCGGGAACGTGTACACCACGTTCTTGCCTTTCGGGTAGTAGTAGAGGCGGTACTCGGCCAGGTTGATCACGATGCCTTCACGCGGGCCTGGCGGCAGGATGAAGCGGGTCGGCAGAATGATTTCCGTGCCGGCGCCTGGCAGCCAGGCATCGACTCCCGGGTTGGCCGCGAGCATTTCCGTGTAGCCCAGATCGTAGGCGGTACCAAGGTCGGCGAAGGTGTCTTCGTACTTGGCCTTGATCACCTGCACCTGGCCGATGATGTCCTCACCGGGCGGTGGCAGGGGAAACTCCAATGCTGCGACTGGACCGGCCATAAAGAGGGCGGCAAGAGTCAGGCAGCGGGTGACGGCAGGAAAGCGCGGCAACATCCGGAAAATCCTTCGCATGATCAACAGAGATATAAGAGCGCGATTGTACACCGCCATCCGTTATTTCGGGGAGATGGCCCGATTGCAGGCAGTGCTAGGCGATTTTGCGATTTTCCTCGATCCCGTGTGGGGGCGAGCTTGCTTGTGATGGCTGTGTGGCAGGCGGCGTGGATTTTTGAGGGTGTACATATCCGTTTTTGCGGTCACGGCCGCTTATGGTTCCGCTCTTACAGCGGGTTACTTGGAAGAGCCCCAAGTAACCAAGGGCTCTTGCCCCTGACGTTCGGTGCCTCGCTCCGGTCCTGCTCCGTGGGCCCGCCGCCATCGGCCATCCATGGCCCAGAGTGTGTAAAAACCGGCTCAAGCAGCGTCGGCGCGCAGCGCAGACGCTGCTTTGGCCTGCTAATCACAGCTAAAGCGTTCCACGTAGCCGCAGCCGGTTCTCAGGGTCGCTACCAACACGTCACAGCGCTTCAATCGGGGCAAAACAAGGGCCTTTTCAGGCCGCCAGCGCTTTCACCAGATTTTGCGCACCGAGGATTTTCATCACTCGCTTCAAGTTGTAGGCGAGCACATTCAGGCTCATTTCGGTGCTCACCCCGGCAAGCCGCCGGGTCAAAAAGTGTGTCGCACCCATCCATTGTTTGAGCGTCCCGAAGGGATGTTCGACGGTCCGCTTGCGGATGCTCATCATCTGCGGCGCATTCTCCAGACGGACCTGCATTTCCTCCAGCACGGCTTCATGTTCCCAGCGACGAACCTTTCGCTCCCTGGCCGGTGTGCATTGCGCCTTTATCGAGCAGGACCTGCAGTTCGAGCTCCAGTAACTGTTCAGCGTCTTGCCATTGTCGACGTAAGAATTGCGCCAGATCAGCACTTCCTTGGCAGGGCAGACGTACACATCTTTGTCCGCGTCGTAAACAAACTCGTCATTGTTGAAGCGGCCATCGAATTTGGCGCGCGAGCTCAGCGTCTTCGGCACATAAGCGCTAATCCCTGCCTCGTGGCAGGCAAGGATCTCCCCGCTTTTGTAATACCCTCGGTCAGCCACCACCGACAACGATTCGAGTTTCATCGCCTCACGGGCCAGCAGCGCCATCGAGCTGAGCTGATCACGGTCATGACCCTCATTGGTCACCTCGTGCGCGACGATCAGATGATGCTTGGTATCGACCGCCGTCTGTACGTTGTAACCCACGATTCCTTTGCCGCTCGTCATCATGGAGCGCGCGTCCGGGTCGGTCAGTGAGACCTGTTTGTCCGGGGACTCCTCAAGCTGTATTTCAATCGCCTGAAGCGCCTTCATCTGCTCCTTCAGTTTGGCGATTTTCTCTTCCAGGCCGCCTTTGGGCCCTGAAGACTTGGTCTCTTCCCGATCAGCTGCATCCAGCGCCTTCAGATAATGGGCAATGCTCGATTCGATTTCTTCCATCCGGCGTTTCAGCTTGGCGCTGGTGAAGTTGCGGTCGCGGTGGTTCACAGCCTTAAATTTGCTGCCATCTATGGCGACGAAATTTTCCGTGAAAAGCCCCAATTGCTGACACAGCACAACAAACTGTCGGCAAACGCCTCGAATGGCCTTGCTGTTGTCTTTACGGAAGTTGGCGATGGTCTTGAAGTCCGGCATCAGTCGACCGGTAAGCCACATCAGCTCGACGTTGCGCTGCGCCTCGCGCTCAAGGCGTCGGCTCGACTGGATGCGGTTTAGATAGCCGTAGATGTAGATCTTCAGCATGACTGCCGGGTGGTAAGCCGGTCGGCCGGTTTCAGCGGGGACAGCGCTTTCAAAACCCAAGGTGATCAGGTCAAGTTCATCAACGAAGACATCGACAACACGCACCGGATTGGTGTCGCTGACGTAATCGTCCAGGCTCTCGGGGAGCAAGGTACTTTGACCTCGGTGTTCACCTTGAATGAAGCGTTTCATGGGCAGCCCTTGCGATGAAATCCTGGGAAATCATAGCAAGGGTTTGCTTAGAAGTTTTGACACACTCTGGGCCGGCGGCGGCTAACCCGGCATCCATGCCGGGTCGCCCACTGCGCAGAACCTCCACTCGGCCTCACGAGGGGGCGTGTACCGCAAAAGCAAAAGCGAGGCGGCCTACCGGTCGGCCTTTTCGCGGGTTTCGTTCGCCTGTGAGGCAACTGGTCGGCCGGTAGGCCGCCATCGCGAGCAAGTCGGATCGCCGCACCGCCGCTCCCACAATTTGATCGGTGGACATCAGCAAGACATTGGTCGACTGGCAGGCCGCCATCGCGAGCAGGCTCGCTCCCACAGAAGAGCAAAGGCAGAGCCGCGTACCCCCACGCTCTTCACCACTCATCAGGCCGAGCGTTAGCTCGCCTGCAGCTTTTGATCTTGATCCACCCGCCCCCTCGGAAGGCTGAGTGGAGGTGTTCATCCGGGGGTAGGCGCGCAGCGCCGTTCGGCGCAGCCGAACACATCGAGAGGAGGTCGAGCGAAGCCGACCGGAGGCGATGCCCCCTGGATGAATGCCGGAGCGAAGGAACCCCGAGCCTTAGCGAGGGGCCGTACGTTCGGGGCGAGCGTTTTTTTGCTTACTTTTTTTAGGCGCTTGTAAAAAAAGTGAGTCGCCGTAAGGGCGAAACCATAAGCCGCCGTTACCCGAACAACGGATATGTACACAATCAATAAATAACAGGGCTAGCACGCAATTACGGATCAAAGCTCGAACCGCAACTCCGGCCAAATCGGCGACGTCCCCCGCTTCTGCGACTCAAGAATGGCCCGGCACAACGAACACAGACGCTGGTCCTGAAACACCCGACGATCAACACTCGACCAGCGAGGCGAAGCCGGCAACAGACTGCCACACAAGGTCCGGTCCGCCGAACCGCCCAACTCCAGCTGACGGGTCACCAGATGCACCCGCACTTCCTGGCAGGCGAACAGATCCAGCTGCTCGTCAGGCTCGATCAGTTGATAGGCAAATAGTGACCAGGCGGGACGCGGCATCGGGGGCTCCAAATCGGGGGCGCCACCTTAGCCGAAAGCCTGCGTCTAGAAAAGTGTCATAACAGCGGTTTTAGAGTAGGCCAGACATTTTCCAGCAACTTGTCCTGGGCCCCGGCCGCCGGGTGTATGCCGTCGGCCTGCATCAAGTCCGGATGGCCGCCCACGCCGTCGAGGAAAAACGGCACCAGCGGGATCTTTTTCTCATCGGCCAGGTTGCTATAGACCTCGGCGAACGCCTTGGTGTAACGCGCACCGTAATTGGGTGGCAATTGCATGCCGAGCAGCAACACCTTGGCCCCGCTGGCTCGGGAACTGTCGATCATCGACGCAAGATTTTGTTGCAATTGAGTTGGCAGCATCCCGCGCAGGCCGTCATTACCGCCCAACTCGAGGATCACCAGTTCCGGTTTATGCTCTGCAAGCAGCGCGGGCAGGCGCGCCTGGCCTCCGGCACTGGTGTCGCCACTGATGGACGCATTGATCACTTTGTCGTCGAAACCTTCGCGCCTGAGCCGTTGCTCAAGCAGCGACACCCACCCCAGCCGGGTATCCAGCCCGAAACCGGCGCTGATACTATCGCCAACGATCAGGACTGTACCCGCCGCTGCGTTTTGGGCCATGCACATCAAGGCCAGGCCAGCACTCAAAAACCAGACACGCATCGGACTCTCCATGGGCGCAAGCATTCTCATCGCGAAGGACCTTAGCAAAGTGGTTCCCAGCGCGGAAGGTGAACTGACCATCCTGCACCAACTCAGCCTGGAACTGAACAAGGGCGATAGCCTGGCCATCGTCGGCGCTTCCGGTTCCGGCAAGTCCACCCTGCTGGGCCTGCTCGCCGGCCTCGACTTGCCAAGCAGTGGTGAAGTCACTCTCGCCGGGCAGGGCCTGAGCAACCTCGATGAAGACCAGCGCGCGCGCATCCGCGCCGAGCACGTGGGTTTTGTGTTCCAGTCATTCCAGTTGCTCGACAGCCTCAATGCCCTGGAAAACGTCATGCTGCCGCTGGAGCTCGATGGCCGCAAAGACGCCCGCGAACGCGCCACCCAATTGCTGCAACGGGTGGGACTGGGCCAACGCCTGACGCACTCGCCGCGCCAGCTCTCCGGAGGCGAGCAACAACGCGTGGCGATTGCCCGCGCGTTTGCCGCCGAGCCCGATGTGCTGTTCGCCGACGAACCGACCGGCAACCTCGACAGCCACACCGGCGAGCGCATCAGCGACTTGCTGTTCGAGCTCAACCAGGAGCGCGGCACGACCCTGGTGCTGGTGACTCACGATGAACGCCTGGCCCATCGCTGCCGGCGCCTGATCCGTCTTGAAGCCGGCCTGCTGGTCGCCCCTCTGGAGCCTTGATGGCACGTCTGCCGCTGTTGCGCCTGTTCAGTCTCGCCATCCGCCAATTGCTGCGCGATGCCCGCGCCGGTGAATTGCGCGTGTTGTTTTTCGCCTTGCTGGTGGCCGTGGCCGCCAGCACCGCCATCGGTTACTTTGGCGCGCGCCTGAACGGCGCAATGATGCTGCGCGCCACCGAATTCCTCGGTGCCGACCTGCTGCTCGAAGGCAGTTCACCGGCGCGCCCCGAACAGATAAGAAGCGGCACCGAACTGGGTCTGGAACACGCTCAAGTGGTGGAGTTCTCCAGCGTCATCGCCACCGACAACAGCATCCAGCTGTCCAGCATCAAGGCGGCCGATGACACCTACCCGCTACGCGGCGAACTGAAAAGCGCACCCGCCCCCTTCGCCACGCAAACAGTCGGTGGCGGACCGCAACCCGGTGAAGCCTGGGTCGAGGCACGCCTGCTGACCGCCCTGGACCTGAAGATCGGCGACAGCATCGATGTCGGCATGAAAACCCTGAAACTGGCGCGGGTACTGACTTACGAACCCGACCGCGCCGGCAATTTCTACAGCCTGACACCCCGAGTACTGATTAACCTCGACGACCTTGCGGCCACCCGCGTGGTGCAGCCCGGCAGCCGGGTCAGCTATCGCGAATTATGGCGAGGCGATGCTCAGGCACTCGAGACGTATCGGCAACTGATCAAGCCGGGGCTTGCCGCCAATCAGCGCTTGCAGGACGCCCGCGACGGCAACCGGCAGATCGGTGGCGCCCTGGGCAAGGCCGAACGCTACCTGAACATGGCCAGCCTGGTGGCAGTATTGCTCTCCGGCGTGGCGGTGGCGCTGTCGGCAACCCGCTTCGCCACCCGCCGATTCGATGCCAGTGCCTTGCTGCGCTGCCTCGGGCTGTCGCGCCGGGAAACCATGGTGTTGTTCAGCCTGCAACTGACTGTGCTCGGACTGCTGGCCAGCATCAGCGGTGCCCTCCTCGGCTGGCTCGCACAATTGGGCTTGTTTGCCCTGCTGCATGACTTGTTGCCGACCGACGTGCCTCCGGGCGGGCTGTTTCCAGCCATTGCCGGGATCGGCACCGGACTGGTGGCGCTGGCCGGTTTCGCCTTGCCGCCACTGGCGGCTCTGGGCCGGGTTCCGCCATTGCGCGTGCTGCGCCGGGACATGCTGCCGATCCCTTCCAGCACCTGGATGGTCTACGGCGCAGCGCTGGGCGCCCTCGCCCTGATCATGTGGCGCCTGAGCCTGGACCTGGTGCTGACCTTTGCCCTGCTCGGCGGCGGCGTGATTGCAGCGCTGGTGCTGGGCGGCTTGTTGTTGCTGCTGTTGAAGAGTCTGCGGCGCATGCTGGCGCGTGCGTCCTTGCCCTGGCGCCTGGGACTGGGCCAACTGCTGCGTCATCCCCTCGCTGCGGCGGGCCAGTCCCTGGCGTTCGGCCTGATTCTGCTGTCGATGGCGCTGATTGCGCTGCTGCGCGGCGAGTTGCTGGACACCTGGCAGAACCAACTGCCGAAAAATGCACCGAACTACTTCGCGCTGAACATCCTGCCAGCGGATAAGCAGGCCTTCACCGATCACCTGATTGCCGTGTCGGCGCAATCGGCTCCGCTGTACCCGGTGGTGCCGGGGCGCTTGATCAGCATCAACGGCGAACCGGTGCAGCAAATCGTCACCAAGGAGTCGGCCGGCGACCGGGCGATCCAGCGCGACCTGAGCCTGACCTGGGCCGCAGACCTGCCGTCGGGCAACAAACTCACGGCCGGCAATTGGTGGAACCAACAGACGCCGGACGATGTTCCTGGCGTATCGGTAGAAGGCAAGGTCGCCGAAAGCCTGAAAATCAAGCTCGACGACCATCTGGTTTTCAGTGTTGGCGGGGTCAATCGCGAAGCGAAAGTCACCAGCCTGCGGGAGATCAACTGGGACAACTTCCAGCCGAACTTCTTCATGATCTTCCAGCCCGGCACCCTCAAGGATCTGCCGGCGACCTACCTGACCAGTTTCTATCTGGCACAGGGTCACGACCAGCAGATTGTCGACCTGTCCCGCGCCTTCCCGGCGGTAACCATCCTGCAGGTCGAAGCCTTACTGGAGCAACTGCGCAGCATCCTCGCCCAGGTGACCCTGGCCGTGGAGTACGTGTTGTTGTTCGTGTTGGCGGCGGGCATGGCGGTACTCTTCTCCGGCTTGCAAGCGACGCTGGATGAACGCATTCGACAGGGCGCGTTGCTGCGGGCGCTGGGGGCCGAGCGGCAATTGCTGGTCAAGGCGCGACGTATCGAGTTCGGTTTGCTTGGCGCAGTCAGTGGCTTGCTGGCGGCGCTGGGTTCGGAAGTGGTGAGTTGGGTGCTCTACCGCTACGCCTTTGATCTGCCGTGGCATCCGCATCCATGGCTGTTGGTGCTGCCACTGGTGGGCGCCGTACTCATTGGTGGGGCCGGGGTGTTCGGCACCCGTCGGGCATTGAACGCCAGCCCGCTGACAGTCCTGCGCGAGGGTTGATAGACTCCAGCCATCCTCACCACAAGAAGCTGTCATGAGCCGTTACCGCCCTCCCCGCACCGCTGGCACCGCGCTGATCACCCCCGAGGGTGAAGCGCGGATGCGCGCCGAGTTCCATGAGTTGTGGCATGTACGTCGGCCCCAGGTTACCCAGGCTGTCAGCGAAGCCGCGGCCCAGGGTGATCGCTCGGAGAACGCCGAATACACCTATGGCAAAAAGATGTTGCGCGAAATCGACAGCCGCGTGCGTTTTCTCACCAAACGCCTGGAAGCGCTCAAGGTTGTCAGCGAAAAGCCCAGCGATCCGAACAAGGTCTATTTCGGCGCCTGGGTCACGATCGAGGACGAGGATGGCAAAGAGTCGCGCTACCGCATTGTCGGGCCCGATGAACTGGACCTCAAGCAGGGTCTGATCAGCATTGACTCGCCGTTGGCCCGCGCCCTGATCGGCAAGGCACTGGACGCCGAAGTCCGGGTCCAGACACCCACCGGTGAGCAGTGCGTCTACATCGTGGCGATCGACTACCCGTGAGCTTTAACGCCGGGTAATCAGCCCTTGCCGGGCAACGCGGGTCAGTTGCCGGATCACTTCAGGCGCATCTTCGAGGCTGGGGGATTGAATCACCGCCAGATCAAAACTGTCGTCGGCGAAACGAGCGAGCGACTCACCGTCTTCGACAAACTGGATCAGGAAGGCAGCGGGACCGCCGGTACGACGTGGCCAACCATCGAGATAACGCAAGAGCGTCGGCTGATGTTGGCCGCCAAGCAGGATTTTTGGATTGCGCTGGGTCAGGTGTGCCGTGATCGGCGCGGGACGTACAACGGCGTTTAGTGCATTCATTGTGTCGTGTCTCTGCCTCAAAAGTCTGCATGGCAGGTGAGAGGCAACACCGAACCAGCGCTTTAGCGGTATTTCGAAGCCTGTTCCGGCTTCTATCGGCAACTGGATGAGTCACCTGGCGCCCCGCAAGTAGCTGTTTAAATCGGCGCATGAGCAACATCCTAGAGAAGCTGACTGGACAGTGTCAAGAATGACGCTCAACAAAAAAGGCCCGCACAATGCGGGCCTTTTCGTTGAGCCAGAGCGGTCAACCGGCGATGACACGGTCCGCCGAGAGTTTGCCCGCACCTTCGATCAACACCGCGATACTGCCACCAAGCAAGGCCAGGGCGAATTCATAACCGTTGTTGGCCATGAACAGTCCGTTGCTGATGTGCACCGAGAAAATTGCGACCAGCGACAGAAAGATCAGGCCCAGTGCGGCCGGGCGAACCAGCAAGCCGATGATCAGGGCCAGGCCGGCGAAGAATTCGGTGCCGCCCGCCAGTGCCGCCATCAGGTAACCCGGCGTCAGTCCGAGGCTTTCCATGTACTGCGCGGTTCCAGCCAGACCATAGCCGCCGAATGCCCCGAAGAGTTTCTGCGAGCCGTGAGCGGCGAAAACAATGCCGACCACGATGCGCAGAACGGTCAGGCCGTAGCCAGCGCGGGTGGACAGTACCTTGTTGATCAGAGTGCTCATGCTGTTTCATTCCTTGTCAGTGTGTGTTGGTTGGCCGCTATATTAATCAGTAAATCGCATGTTAAAAGCGCAAAAAACCCGTCATAACAATCAGATTAGTTGATCATTTGCGTGAAGCAACCTTTTGTCCCTGGGGCTCCAACGACTCCCGCTCCCGGTCGAACGCCAAGTAGTACTTGTTCACGCTATTAACATAGCTGACGGGCCCCATACCCACTTGCTCCATGGCCACGCGTTCGACCTGGAAGAACCACTGGTTGGGATTCAAACCTCGCCGCCGGGCTTCGGCGCGCATGCCTTGCACCCGCTCCGGCCCGATGTTGTAGGCCGCCAGCACGAAGGCCATGCGTTCGCGCTCGTTGAGTTTGGGGCTGGCAAAGAACTTGCGCCGGATCATCGCCAGGTACTTGGCCCCGGCCTGCACATTGCCGTCAAGGTCCTGAATATTGTTGACCCCCACCCGCTGCGCCGCAGAAGGCGTGATCTGCATCAGACCGGTGGGGCCACCGCCACTGCGGGCGGCAGGTTGCAGGGCTGACTCCTTGAAGGCCAGCGCCGCCAGGTTCAGCCAGTCCATGCCCTGGGCATCGGCGTGTTTCTGCAGCACCGGACGAAGTTTTTCCAGGCGCTGCCGGTCCGCCTTGGCCAGCGGATAGTGCACTTGGTAGAGTCGACGATAGATCCGCAGGAACGCGGCGTCCTGATCCGATGGTTTTTTGTAGACAGTGAGGAAGCGATCAATGCTGGCCCGCAGCATCGAGGCATCACGGCGCACGAACCAGAATTCTTCTCCCGGCTCGCTGATGAGTACCTGCTTGTCGAAACGCAGCTTGGGCAGGATCTTGCCCCAGCGTTCGGCGATCGGCTGCTCGACGATGGTCAGGTGGAAGATCCCGCCCTGCACCATCTCCAGTACATCCTCGACGGCAAGGCTCGGATCGACCCATTCGATTGTGACCGGTGGCAGTTTGTGCAAGGCGAGCTTTTGATTGATCTGGCTGACGGCATCCCCGGCGGCGCTGCCGGCGGGTAACGCCAGGGTCTTGCCGGAAAGCTGTTCAAGCCTGGTGTAGCGACGTTCGCCCTTGATGCCCACCAGGACCAACGGGATGTTGCTGGCAATCGGCTCACTGGTGCTGACGGCGAAGCCCGGTTGCAGATCGAGCAATTCGCCTGGCGCCACCAGATCGCCCTCCCCTCGCTGCAATGCGCCGAGCAGTTGATCCTTGGCCTTGGGAATGATTTTGAGGGTAATTTCCTGACCGTCACGGGCGTGGCCGTTGAGGTATTGCTCGAACGCTCTCAGGCGATGGTATTCGACCCCGATCGCCTGCCCCTGGACTTCGCCGGAACTGTTGCGGCTCTGGTTGACCAACACCCGCAGCACACGACTGCTGCGAATTTGGGCAAGGTCGCGCACCTTGCTGGCCGGTACGGCTTGCAGCGGCCCGGGCAGACGCGCGACCGCCGACATCGGCAGTAGCAGCGAACAACACAGCAGTAGCAAAACCGAGGGACGAATCATCCACTCTCCGGAAAGAATATGAGGCCCGCTTCAATGACGAAAACCATCAAGCACGGCGACAAAAACAGAGCGCCAAAGGCGCTGGCAAAGTGCGAAAGACTGGCACAATGATGGCAAAACTACCAACCCGGCCTGGTCCGCGGCTCAAGAGACAGCGTTAACCCGTTGTAGTTCTTGGTTTTTCTTATAAATCCACGGCTCTGATATGCTTTCCGGCCTTTGGGCCGAGGTAGCACCATGCAACTCATCGATATCGGCGTCAACCTGACCAACGCCAGTTTTGCCGACAAACACCAGGCCGTACTCGACCGCGCCTACGCTGCTGGTGTGTGCCAACTGGTGCTGACCGGCACCAGTGTCGAGGGCAGTGAACAGGCCCTTGAGCTGTGCCAGCAACTGGACGAAAGCGCCCAGCGCCTGTTCGCCACTGCCGGTATTCACCCTCATTGCGCCAGCGACTGGAACGCCGACAGCGCCCGCCGTTTGCACTGCTTGCTCAACGAGCCGAATGTGGTGGCCGTGGGTGAATGCGGGCTGGATTTCAACCGTGATTTCTCGCCGCGCCCGCAGCAGGAAAAGGTCCTCGAAGAACACCTGGCCATGGCCGTCGAATTGCAGCTGCCGGTTTTTCTGCACGAACGCGACGCCAGCCAGCGTTTGCTGGAAATCCTGCGCGACTTCCGCGACCGACTGCCGGCCGCGGTGGTGCACTGCTTCACTGGCGAACAGAAGGCGTTGTTCAGCTACCTCGACCTGGACTTGCACATCGGCATTACCGGCTGGATCTGCGACGAGCGCCGGGGCACGCATTTGCATCCGCTGGTCAAGGAGATCAAGCGCGGACGCCTGATGCTCGAAAGCGATGCGCCGTACCTGCTGCCGCGCAGCCTGCGCCCCAAGCCGAAAAACGGGCGCAACGAGCCGGCGTACCTGACCGAAGTATTGCGCGAAGTGGCGCTGCATCGCGGGGAAAGCCAGGAAGATCTGGCGGCGCATACCACAGCCTGTGCGCGGGCGTTTTATGGCCTGCCATTGATCTCCTGATAAACATAAATCCCACAGGTTTGAAGTTGATCTGCATCAAGAATCTGCCACCTGAATAGCGGCACAATAATGGCACCTTGCCAAAACTGTTTCCGCTATCAGAGAAGACCTCCATGGGTGCCTGGCTTAGCAATATCTCGCTGAAATACAAATTCTGGGCGGTCAACGCCGTCGCTTTCGTCACCACCCTGTTGCTGGTGCTGTACGCGGTGCAGCTCGAACAGCAGGCCCGCAGTCATGCCGCCCAGGCTTCGGCTCAGTCGCAGGCGCGATTGCTTGGCGCCTGGCCTGCCGGGCAGCCACTGCCCGAAATCGATAACCTGCTGACGTTCAATCGCGGACAGGCGCCCTCACTGAATGAACAACCCATTCCCGAACTCATCAGTGCAAACGGCTGGGTCGAGATCAACCCGATGCCGCTGTTCGGTGACAATCCGTTGATGGGTGCCGAAGTGTTTACCCGTGCCGACGGCCAGCGGGTCGCCGTGATTGCCCACGGTCCGAGCCTGAGCCAGGTGTTCAACGAGCGTTTTGCCAACTACGCGGTGGCGGTGTTCATCCTGATGCTGGCAATGCTCGGCGCATCGCAGTTATTGATCCGCTTCCTGCTCAGCCAGCTCAACACCTTGAAAGACGTCATGTTGCACGTGGAGAAAACCGGCGATCTGTCGGCCCGCGTGCCATTGGCTTGCAGCGACGAAGTCGGGCAAATGGCCAACGCTTTCAACGCCATGCAGGCCGGTTATCAACGGGTGGTCAACACCGTCGCCAGCACCGCCCGGCAGCTGGACGTCGGCGCCGCGCGGCTGGCGGCCAGCATGAATGAAGTGCGCCACGGCATGCTCGGCCAGCAAAGCGAAACCGATCAGGCCGCCACGGCGATCAATGAAATGACCGCCACGGTCTATCACATCGCCCAACACGCGGGTGCCACCCGTGACCTTTCGCAATCGGCCAATACCCTGGCCGGCAGCGGGCAGGAGGTCGTGACACGGGTGCAGCGGTCGATTGCCGGACTGTCCACCGGCGTCCAGCAGACCGCCGAGATGATTCAACGCCTGGCCAAGGACAGCCAGAAGATCAACGGCGTGGTCAAGGTGATTCACAGCATCGCCGAGCAGACCAACCTGCTGGCGCTGAACGCCGCGATCGAAGCGGCCCGGGCCGGCGAGATGGGGCGCGGCTTCGCGGTGGTCGCCGATGAAGTACGCAACCTCGCCAAACGCGTGCAGGCCTCCACGGATGAAATCACCCTCATGGTCTCGGCGTTGCAGGCCGGTACGCGGGACGCCGTGGATTTCATGCAAGAGAGCTCGTTCAAGGCCGATGATTGCGTACAACAGGCGCAAGAGGCCGGCGCGGCATTGGCCGAGATCACCGGCGCGGTGGCGCAGATGCGTGAGAGCAATACACAGATCGCGGTGGCGGCCGAGCAGCAAAGCCAGGTGGCGGAAGAGATGAACCGGGCGGTGGTGAGCATCCGTGACGTGACCGAGAACACGGTGCAGCAGACGGTGACGTCGGCGACCACCAGCAATGAGCTGGCGGCATTGGCCGGGGAGTTGAGCAGGGCTATCGGTCAACTGAAACTTTGAGGGCCTCTTCGCGAGCAAGCCCGCTCCCACAGGTGACCGAGTTCTTTCATTAGAATGCGGACGAATGTGGGAGCGGGCTTGCCCGCGATGAGGCCGGAACCGGCAACATCAATCCAGACCATGACACCTATCGAGCCAATAGCCAGCCTTGATTCGCCGCCAGCATAGACCGGGCCTATTCTTAATCACATGTGTTCAACATGGATCGAGGATCAGCATCATGGGCAAACGTCACCCCAACCTTCCCGCCTGGCAATGGCGAGCGTACCCGAACAATCACCAGCACCCGACCAATCTGGTGCTGCACCTGATCGCGGTGCCGCTGTTCATCGTGGCGTTTCTGCTGATTGTGTCCGGGGTGTTCAGCCTGAGCCTGGCAAACATCGCCATCGGCGTGATCGGTATGATTGCGGCGCTGGCCTTGCAACGCCACGGCCACAGCCTGGAGACACAAGCCTCCGAACCCTTCAGCGATCGCAAGGATGCGGTATCGCGCTTGTTGGTCGAGCAGTTCCTGACGTTTCCGCGGTTCTTCCTCAGCGGTGGCTGGTGGCGCGCCTGGCGTGAGCGCCACCGCCGTCACTGATCAGGCGAACACGGTCACCGTCTGCCGGCTCATGGCGATCAACCGGCCATCCGCGCTCCACATTTTTGCGGCGGCATGCCCGTAGCCGTCGGCGGCGTATTCGGTTTCGACGAGGTATTTACACCAGTCCAGGGTGTTCAGTTCCAGCAGCGGCTGCACGAATTCGATGGTCCAGGTCAGCGTGCTACCCATCGCCGGCTTCTTCAAGAACGGCATCAGGGCCGGCGGCCAGGCGTCCACCAGCGCCAGGATATGCGCCTCGCTGATGGCCTCTTCCTTTACGTCGCCGCGCAAGCGTACCCAGCCGCCCATATACCGGGATGTACTACCGCTGAACGGCAGCCCGCCGATACTCCAGCGCATCGCCAGATGCCGCATGAACTCCGGGATGACGCCTTCGACAAAAGGCAATTCCTGGCACTCGTCCCAGTGCTTCATTTCAGGTGCCGGTTCAGCGGCCACCGCCACTTCCGAGGGGCGCGAGGCACCAAAGCTGCCCTGGATCAACGTCACCACCTGGCCCTTCTGCATCACCCGGCCCAGCACTTGGCTGACGGCCTTGCCTTCGCGCAGTACGTCGACCTCAAAACTGACCGGTACCTCGGGTTCAACCGGGCCGACGAAGGTGATTGCCAACGAACGCACCGGACGATCCGCCGGAACCCGGGCACGCATGGCTTCGTACTGCAAAGCGACCACCAGGCCACCGAAACTGGCCCGTCCCTGGGCCCAGGAGGCCGGAATAGACAGCTCCAGCGGCTGGCTGCGGACAGCGTCGAGCAGTTCGGAAAAACGCATGAAAACCTCTGGGATCGGAAAAAGATGAAGGGATCTTAACCAGCTGGCGAAGGCTATACAGCACCCATTCCGGCCAAAAGTACTGACAGAAGAGCCGTGCAGGTTTCATGTCGAACATAAAAACCCTGTGGGAGCGGGCTTGCTCGCGAAGAGGCCATCAGCTTAAGCATTAATGCTGACTGACACACCGCTTTCGTCGGAGCGCCGCCCGGAGCAAGCCCGCTCCCACATTTGATCGGTGGTGATCAGGATTTGAAGCAGTCGCGGCTGAATTTCTCCAGCACAAGGTCCGCACGCTGTTCAGCCTCGGCCATGGTAGTTTTCCAGACCGCAACACAGGGCTGCAAATCCGCTTCCCGTTCAGCCATGGCCAGCCATTGCACACAATCGTGCCAGTCACCCAGCGCGCCCTGGGCCGATTTCAATCGGGGCATGGCTGCTTTTGGCAAACGGTCCAGCTCGGGGTAAGCATCGATGCCATAGCGCACGCGCTTGATCAGCAGGCGCAGCCGATGACGGTCATGAGTCGGATCGTGCAGTGCCTCGTCGAGTTTTCCCCACTGCTTGCCCAGGCGCTTTTCGATGCGCTTGCGCAGACCCTTGAGCAATCCCTGGCGCTGGGCTGCACGCAGAAAACGCGGAAACGCATCGAGGACGATCAACATTTGCGCGAGTTCGGGGCTGGCCGCCACGGCCGGATAGGCCTCAGCCATTTGCGCCATGCGCCACTGTGCGGCTTGGGGTTGATGGTGCTGGAGCAGGTACGCCGCCAGCACTTCGCGATCACGTAATGGCGTGCTCAGGTCGCCCACCCGAGAAGCTGCCGCTTCCAGTTGTTCGACGCCGGGCAGCCCGCGCAAGGGGCGCAGCAGGCTGCGCAGCCGACGCATGGTTGTGCGCAGATCGTGTAACGCTTCAGGGTCAGTACGCTCTTTCAGGCGGGCCTGACAGGCCAGCAGACGAACTTCCAGGCCCAGAACCTGAGCCACCAGCCGATCGATCATGGGGGTTTACTCCGTAAACAGCGCCAGGTTGCAAGCTCCAGGCTGCAAGCTCGATGGGTCTTGCAGTTTGCAGCTTAGAGCTTGTAACCGCTTTTCGCTTTTAACGCCCCGCGCGCGACTCACGAATATAGAAACGAGCCTTTTCGGCTTTTTTGGTGCAGCCTTCGAACCCCTCGAATTGCTGCTGGGTCTTGGCCGCGGTCAACAGCGACAGGGCCTTGGAGTAGCTGACGGTCCCGGCGAAACCTTCGGCTTTGGCCAGGTCCAGTTCATGCCATGCCGCATCCAGGTTACTACCGCAGCTGTCGCGATAAGCGGTTTTGCCGGCACATCCGGCGAGCGCCAGGGCAATCAATGGCACGCAGATCCAGGCTTTCATCACTCACTCCTCAAAAATAGGTCAACAGTCGTGCAGGTAAGACGTTGTGGCACCTGAAAAGTGCCGTTGGTCCGCTGTGCAAACTATAGCGCTGACGAGAATAACCATGTGCCGCCATGGAGTGTCGAAAATACGACGCTCTTGTCCCCTCGAACGACCATGGCGATTGAAGCATGGCCCTCGATGGGTGCATTGTTGAACCATTGAAACGAGGGCGATTCATGAAAAAGCGTGTCGCACTGGTATTGGGCTCGGGCGGAGCCCGGGGTTATGCACATATCGGGGTCATTGAAGAGATCGAACGGCGCGGCTATGACATTGCCTGTATCGCCGGTTGCTCCATGGGCGCGGTGGTGGGCGGGATCTACGCCGCCGGCAAACTCAATGATTACCGCGACTGGATCGAGAGCCTGGACTATCTCGACGTGTTGCGCCTGGTGGACGTCAGTTTTCGTCTGGGGGCGATTCGTGGCGAGAAAGTCTTCGGGCAGATCCGCAAGATCGTCGGCGAGGTCAACATCGAAGATTTGCGTATCCCCTACACCGCGGTTGCCACCGATCTGACCAACCAGCAGGAAATCTGGTTCCAGGAAGGTTGCCTGCATCAGGCCATGCGCGCCTCGGCAGCGATTCCCAGCCTGTTTACCCCGGTGATGCAGGGCAATCGCATGCTGGTCGATGGCGGCATTCTCAACCCGCTGCCGATCGTGCCGGTGGTGTCGAGCCATTGCGACTTGATCATCGCGGTCAACCTCAACTCCACCAACCAGCGCCAATATCAATTGCCGGTCATCCAGCGTCCCGCCGCGTTCAAGACCCGCTTCGACAGCCTGATCAACTCCGTCGGCTCGAAGTTGCCGTTCCGCCGCAAACAGGCCGAGCAATTGTTGATTCTGGAACAGGAAGCCTTGAAGGCCGAAGGTGCGGAGCTCAACCCGTGGATCGAATCCGCCGAGCCCGAGGCGCAGCAACCCGCGGCCGCTCCGCAAGCCAGTGGCGCACCCCGCTCCGCCACCGGTTCGTTCATCATCGACAACGTCGGACCCGCGTCCTTGCTGGATTTGATCAACCAGAGTTTCGAGGTGATGCAGACGTCGCTGGCGCAGTACAAGATTGCCGGGTATCCGCCGGACATCCTGATCAACGTGCCCAAACGCGTGTGTCGGTTTTTCGAGTTCTACAAGGCGCCGGAGTTGATCGCATTGGGACGGGAGATTGCGCGGGATACGCTGGACCGGTATGAGAATGAGCAGAATTGAGCGTCTGAAAGTTCTCGGGTGACTATCAGGGCCTCTTCGCGGGCAAGCCCGCTCCCACAGTGAATCTTTGGTGTTCACAAAATGTGTGTCTAACCGAAATTCCTGTGGGAGCGAGCTTGCTCCGGGCGGCGTTCCGACGATGACGTCAGATCAGGCAACGAAGATCTAAAGGCTGCCCTCACTCAACAACCGATATCCCACCCCAGCCTCAGTGACAATGAATCTGGGTTGGGTCGGGTCATCCGCCAGTTTCTGGCGCAAGTGCCCGACCACGATACGCAGGTAGTGAGTGTCTTCGGTATGCGTCGGCCCCCAGATGTCCTTGAGCAATTGCTGCTGGGTGATCACCCGCCCCGGATGCCGCGCCAGTTGCGCCAGCACCGCGTATTCCTTGCGGGTCAGCGCGACTTCGACACCGTCGAGCAGCACCCGGCGATACGCCAGGTCGACCGTCAACGGACCGAAGCTCAGCGCTGCTTGTTGCATCTCGCCTGCGGGCGCCTGGCGCAATAACGCCCGAATCCGCGCGAGGAACTCCTGAATGCCGAACGGCTTGGTCACGTAGTCATTGGCGCCGCCATCCAGGGCCTCTACTTTCTGCCCTTCACCGGCGCGCACCGAGAGCACCAGCACCGGCACTGTCGACCACTCGCGAAAATCGCGCAATACCTGTTGGCCGTCCATGTCCGGCAAGCCGAGGTCGAGCACCAGCAAGTCCGGCTTGTTCAACGCGGCTTGCGCCAATCCTTCACTGCCGGTACCCGCCTCCAGCACTTTGTAGCCTTGGGAAGCGAGGCTGATGCGCAGGAATTTGCGGATCTGCGGTTCGTCGTCAATGACCAAAATGGTCGAGGTCTGGCTCATGAATTCACATCAACACAAAGAAGTGGCAAGAGAGTAGCGCAAGTGCGATCAGGCTTCACTTTCATATCCCGGCTGAGCCTGTAGCGGCAGGTGCAACGTGATGCAGGTGCCGCGCCCCTCGATGCCGTCGGCGACGCTGATGCGCCCGCCATGGGCACCGACCATGCCCTGACAAATCGCCAGCCCCAGCCCGGTACCCTGCCCGCCACGATCACCCTGCGCCGCGGTATAGAACATGTCGAAAATCTTCGCCCGTTCCTCTTCCGGTATCCCCGGGCCCTCATCACTGACCGAGAAAAACAACTCAGTGTCATCGGCCCCGGCGCGCAATTGCAAACGCCCGTGGGGTGGCGAAAACCGCGCGGCGTTTTCCATCACGTTGATCAGTGCCTGCTCGATCAGCGCGGCATGCACATACAGCAACGGTAACTCGGCCGGTACGTCGGTGCTGACCTGCAACGGCGCAAGGACTGCCCGCAGGCGATTGCGCGCGCTGCCGACGATGTCCGCCGGCGACACCCAGTCCCGCGCCAGCTTCAAGGCACCGTGGCCGAGGCGGGTCATGTCGAGCAGGTTTTGAATATAGCGATCGAGGCGCTCGGCTTCATCGCGGGTGCCTTCGAGCAGCTCACGTCTGTCCTCCAGCGGGATCGCTTCTCCCAGGGCCAGCAGGCTGTCGATACTGCCGCGCATGGACGTCAGCGGGGTACGCAAATCATGGGACACCGACGCCAGCAAGGCGCTGCGCAGTTGCTCGGTTTCGCCGTGCAGCCGCGCCGCTTCCAGATCATCGGCCAGTTGCGCCCGGGCCAGCGCCTGGGCCAGCGGCTGACTCAGCGCGGTCAACAAGCGTCGGCGCTGACCACTCAGGGTCTGGCCTTCCCTGGCGCACACGCCAAGCAAGGCCAGCGGGCCGTCCTCCACCGACAATGGCCACCACCACCAGCGGCCGAACGGCAAGGTGCCGGTGCCCGCACCCGCGGGTTGATCGTGTTGCCAGGCCCAATCGGCGGCGGCGCGCTCGGCTTCGCTGAACTCCAGCGGACCACCGGTTTCGACTTTCCAGCCGTTTTGCCCGTCGCGATTGAGCAGGCACAGTTGCACATCGCTCCAACCATTGAGGTGCTGGGCCGCCGCACTGACCACGGCCTGGCGGTCGGTGGCGGCGGTGAGTTTGCGTGACAGGTCGAGCAGTTCGGTGGTCTCTTCCTGGGTATCGCGCAATGCCTGCAATTGCCTGCGCTGGCGCGCCGCGAGGTTGCCGGTGAGGGCCGCCATCAGCAGGAAGAACAGCAGGGTCAGCACGTCTTCTTCGCGCTGGATTCTGAAAGAGAAATTCGGTGGAATGAACAGGAAGTCATAGGTCAGGAACGACAGCGCCGCACAGGCCAGCGCCGGCCCGAGACTGCTGCGCACCGCCACCAGCAATACCGCTGCAAGGAACACCAGGGAAATGTTCGGCAGTGGCAGCACGCCCGCCACGGCCCAGGCCAGGGCGCTGGCCAGAACCGTCGCGACCACAGCCAATGCGTAGTCGAACCAGACCAGTGAATGCATCGATCGCTGATGGGGTTGAAGCTGTTGGTGATCGCTGTCGAGAACGTTGATTTCCAGTCCGCGCGCATTACGCAGCAGACGCGCCGCCAGCCCGCCACCGAACAGACGTCGGCGCAAACGCGGCCGGGACTGGCCGACCAGCACCAGGCTGGCGCGGCGTTCGGCGGCATGCTGGATCAGGGTTTTCGCCACTTCACCGGCGCGCAGCAACACCACTTCGCCGCCCAGGCGCTCGGCCAGTTGCTGGGCGCTCTGCAGACGCAGGCGGGACTGCTCGTCACGCACGCGGCCGTTGTCTACGTGCACCAGGCTCCAGGGCAGGTGCCGCCGCTGGGCCACGCGACTGGCATGGCGCACCAGACGCTCGGCCTGGGCATCGCCGTCGACCCCTACCAGCAAACGCCCGCGCACGGCCGGCGCCGCTTGCCCCAACTGGCGATACCCTTGGGCCAGATCGTTATCGACCTGAGCCGCCGCGGTTTGCATCGCCAGTTCGCGCAGGGCCGTGAGGTTGGTCTGGGAAAAGAACGCGTCGATGGCCGCCCGCGCCTGCTCCGGTACATAGACCTTGCCATCGCGCAAGCGCTCCAGTAGTTCCCGTGGCGGCAAGTCGATCAGCAGCAGTTCGTAGGCTTCCTGCAACACCCAGTCCGGCAGGGTCTCGCGGACCTGCACGCCGGTGATGCCGCGTACCTGGTCGTTGAGGCTTTCCAGGTGCTGGACGTTGACCGTGGTGTACACGTCAATGCCGGCAGCGAGCAGTTCCTGAATGTCCTGCCAGCGTTTTTCGTGACGGCTACCGGGTGCGTTGGTATGCGCCAGTTCGTCGACCAGCACCAGCTTCGGTTTGGCGAGGAGCAGACCGTCGAGATCCATTTCTTCGAGCAACACGCCACGGTATTCCGAGCGCACCAAAGGCTGCTGCGACAAGCCGCCGAGCAATGCTTCGGTTTCGGCCCGGCCGTGGGTTTCGACGACGCCGGCGATCACTTTCACCCCTTGGCGTAACTGGGTGTGGGCCGCTTGCAACATGGCGTAGGTCTTGCCGACACCCGGCGCGGCGCCGAGAAACACCTTGAGCCGGCCACGGCCATCACGGGGCAGGTCTGCTAACAGCGCGTCGGCGCGGCCGGAGTTGCTCATGCTTGAAGCTCTCTTTTTTCTTGAAGGGAATGGGTGAACGTTCTACCGCCTTCGCGAGCAAGCCCGCTCCCACATTAGATCTTCAGTGGCCACAAGTTGTGTGTACGACACTTATCCAGTGTGGGAGCGGGCTGGCTCGCGAATGGCAGCGCCACGGACCTAAAGTTTTTCCAGCGCCAGGTTCAACTCAAGCACATTGACCACCGGCGGGCCTATCAGTGGTTGTTCGATGTGAGCGTCCAACAGTTGTTGCAGCGTCGCTACCGGCAGGTTGCGCGCCGCCGCGACACGCGCCAGTTGATAGGCAATCGCCGCCGGAGGCAAGTGCGGATCGAGACCGCTGCCGGACGTAGTGACCAGCGCCAATGGCACGGGCCCCTGGCCGGGTACCAGCAGTTTGCTGGTATCGTCGATCACCCGTGTCGCCAGCGCCGGGTTGCTCGGCGACAGGTTGCTGGCACTGCTCGACACGGTGGCAAAGGCACCGGCCGAAGGGCGCGGGTGAAACCAGGCGTCGCCGACGAAATCCTGGGCGATCAGCGAGGAGCCGCGGACCTTGCCCTCGGCATCCCGCACCAGGCTGCCGTTGGCCTGATCCGGGAACGCGACCTGGGCCACGCCGGTGACCACCAGTGGATAAGCGACGCCGGTGATCAGCGTCATCAGGACCAGCAGGCTCAGGGCCGGGCGTATCAATGTGGACATTTCAAAATCCTCGAATTGTAGGAGCGAGCTTGCTCGCGAAGAACCGGAGGGCGCTACGCTCATGCAGACAGAACGCGTTATCGTTAACTTCCATCGCGAGCAAGCTCGCTCCTACAGTGGGTGAGTGTGCTTAAACCAGATGCAACGCCGTCAACAGCATGTCGATCGCCTTGATGCCCACGAACGGCACCAGAATCCCGCCCAGGCCATAGATCAGCAGATTGCGCCGCAGCAACGCCGCCGCACTCGCCGCCTGCACCCGCACACCGCGCAGCGCCAGCGGAATCAGCACCACAATGATCAAGGCGTTGAACACGATCGCCGAGAGAATCGCGCTCTGCGGACTGCTCAGGTGCATCACGTTGAGCACACCCAGTTGCGGATAGATCGCGACGAACAGTGCCGGCAGGATTGCGAAGTACTTGGCCACGTCGTTGGCGATGGAGAAGGTCGTCAGCGCACCGCGGGTGACCAGCAACTCCTTGCCGATCTGCACCACGTCCAGCAGCTTGGTCGGGTCGCTGTCGAGGTCGACCATGTTGGCCGCTTCACGGGCCGCTTGCGTGCCGTCGTTCATCGCCATGCCGACATCCGCCTGGGCCAGGGCCGGGGCGTCGTTGGCGCCGTCGCCGCACATGGCGACCAGACGACCGTCGTTTTGCTCGTGACGAATGCGCGCCAGTTTTTTCTCCGGCGTGGCTTCGGCCAGCACATCGTCCACACCCGCCTCGGCAGCGATGGCAGCGGCGGTCAACGGGTTGTCGCCGGTGACCATGACGGTGCGGATCCCCAGTTTGCGCAACTCGGCGAAACGCTCGCGGATACCGGGCTTGACCACGTCCTTGAGGTGGATCGCCCCGAGCAACTTGCCGTCGGCACATACCAGCAGCGGGGTGCCGCCGCTTTGGGCGATCTTGTCGATTTCACGGGACAAGGCCGGTGCCAGGTCAGCACGCTTGAGACCCACGAACGCCAGCAACGAATCCACCGCGCCCTTGCGGTACACACGCCCTTGATAGTCGACACCGGACAAGCGGGTTTCGGCACTGAATGGCACAGATGTCAGCACCTCAGCGGACGGTTCCGGTTGCGGATGAGTGCCGCGCAGGTACTCGACGATCGACTTGCCTTCCGCAGTGTCGTCGGCCAGCGAAGCCAGCAATGCGCCCTCGGCCAGTTCTCCGGCTGTCACGCCAGGCGCGGCACACACCGCCGAACAACGACGGTTACCGAAGGTGATGGTGCCGGTCTTGTCCAGCAGCAGAACATGCACGTCCCCCGCCGCTTCCACCGCACGACCGGACTTGGCGATCACGTTCAGGCGCACCAGACGATCCATCCCGGCGATACCGATGGCCGACAGCAAGCCGCCGATGGTGGTCGGAATCAACGTGACCAACAGCGCCACCAGGAACACCAGCGGCAGACTGCCGTTGGCGAAGTGGGCGAACGGTTGCAGGGTCACCACGACCAGCAGGAAGATCAGGGTCAGGCCGATCAGCAGGATGTCGAGCGCCACTTCGTTCGGGGTTTTCTGACGCTTGGCGCCTTCAACCAGAGCGATCATGCGGTCCAGGGTCGACTCGCCGGGGTTGGCGGTGATCTTCACCAACAGCCAGTCGGACACCAGCCGTGTGTTGCCGGTGACGGCCGAGCGGTCGCCGCCGGACTCGCGGATCACGGGGGCCGATTCACCGGTAATCGCCGCTTCGTTGACTGCCGCGATACCTTCGATCACTTCGCCGTCACCGGGGATCATTTCCCCCGCTTCGACGCGCACCACATCGCCTTTGCGCAGGCTGGTGGCCGGCACCACTTGAAAGGTGCCGTTGCTGGTTTTGCGCCGGGCGCTGAGGCCTTCGCTACCGGCCTTGAGGCTGTCGGCGCGGGCCTTGCCGCGACCTTCGGCCAGGGCTTCGGCGAAGTTGGCGAACAGCACGGTGAACCACAGCCACACCGCGATTTGCGCGGCGACGAAGGTCGGCACCGCCGTGTCGGGAATGAAGCACAACACGGTGGTCAGGATCGCCGTCAGTTCGACCACCAGCATCACCGGCGCACGCTGCAACTGCCGTGGGTTGAGTTTGACGAAGGCTTGCAGCAGCGCCGGGCGCCACAAGGCCGAGATGGCGGTTTTAGTTTGTTCCGGCGCCTTGGCGGCGACGGTTTTGGTTACGGGCATATTCATCATCAGCTCCTTAGAAGCCCATACTCAGATGTTCAGCGATTGGGCCCAGCGCCAAAGTCGGCAAGAATGTCAGGCCGCCCACCAGCAAAATGGTCACGGTCAGCAGGGTCACGAACAGCGGGCCGTGGGTCGGGAAGCTGTTCTGCCCGATCGGCGCGGTTTTCTTCATCGCCAGGCTGCCGGCCAGGGCCAGGACCGGGAGGATGTAGCCGAAGCGACCGATCAACATGCCCAGGCCCAGCATCAGGTTGTGGAAGGGTGTGTTGGCGCCGAAACCAGCGAAGGCGGAGCCGTTGTTGGCACTGGCCGAGGTGTAGGCGTAGAGCAACTGGCTGAAACCGTGTGGACCGGGGTTACTCACAGCAGCGACCGGGCCTGGCAGGCTGGCGGCGATCGCGCTGAGCACCAGTACGCCAATCGGCATGACCATCAGGGTCACCACCAACAATTGCACCTCCCTGGCCTGCAGTTTCTTGCCGAGGTATTCCGGAGTACGACCGATCATCAGGCCGGCGAGGAACACCGCGATCAGCACGTTTAGCAACATGCCGTAGAGCCCGGCGCCAACGCCGCCGAAGATCACTTCGCCCACCATCATGTTGACCAGCGCCACCATGCCGCTCAGCGGATTGAGGCTGTCGTGCATGCCGTTCACCGAACCGTTGGACGCGGCCGTGGTGGTCACCGACCACAGCACCGTGGCAGTGGTGCCCAAGCGCGCTTCCTTGCCTTCCAGCGGTGCGGTCTGTTCGACGGCGACGTTGTTCAGGGCCGGGTTCGGCTGGTATTCAGCCCACAGCGAGGTCGCGCCGCCGATCAGGAACAGCGCCAGCATGCAGGCGATGATCGCGCGGCTCTGACGCAGGTCCTTCACGTAATGGCCGAAGGTGAACACCAGCGCGACGGGGATCAGAATGATCGAAGCCATTTCGAACAGGTTGCTCCACGCCGTCGGGTTCTCGAACGGATGCGTCGAGTTCACGCCGAAGAAACCGCCACCGTTGGTACCCAATTGCTTGATCGCAATCTGGCTGGCAGCAGGCCCCAGGGGAATGACCTGGTCGACGCCCTGCACCGTCACCGCGTTCACATACTGCGCGAAGGTTTGCGGTACGCCCTGCCAGACCAGATACAGCGCCAGCAGCAGGCACAGCGGCAGCAAGCCGTAGAGGGTGGCGCGGGTCATGTCGACCCAGAAATTGCCCAGAGTCCGGGTGGATTTACGACCGATACCTCGACACAGCGCGACCAGTACCGCCAGGCCGGTGGCGGCGCTGACGAAGTTCTGCACGGTGAGGCCAACCATCTGGCTCAAGTAGCTCAGGGATGCTTCACCGCTATAGGCCTGCCAGTTGGTGTTGGTCATGAAGCTGACGGCGGTGTTGAACGCCAGCGTCCACTCCTGACCCGGCAGGTTCTGCGGGTTCAGCGGCAAGTGGTCCTGGAACAACAGGATCGTGAAAAGCAACAGGAAACCTGCGAGGTTGAAAGCGAGCAGGGCCAGAGCGTATTTCTGCCAGCTCTGCTCAGTTTGCGGGTCAACCCCGGCCAGCCGGTAACAGCCACGTTCGACCGGCCCGAAGACCGGCGACAGCCACGTGCGCTGACCTTCCATTACCTTGTAGTAAAAGCGCCCGAGAAACGGCGCCGGGACCAATACCAGGGCGAAAAAACCGAGGATCAGCCAATAGTCATAACTGTGCATAACCGCTCCCTAGTTCCGGTCCGCGCGCAGCAGCGCAACCAACAGATAAATGAACAGCCCCACTGCGAGCAGCAGCGACACCCCGTCCAGAACGCTCATGGAAGTTCTCCGTGTTACGGCGTATTGCCGTGTGTGGAGTCATTGTCGGCAGGGAGGCTGTAAAGGAACGAGATCGAGGGTGCGGGAGAGGCATAAAAAAAGCGTAAAGAGTGGGTTTACGCCGGGGTTACAGGGTGCGGGGGAGGAGCTCCGGTGCGGAAAAACCGGGAGTGTCGCAGGTAGAACTCTAAATTGCGCGCGCGAGTAGTGAGTGACTGCTGCAAGTCGTGGATAATCCCGCCCGATTGGCGCGACGCAACCGAATGGGGTCAAGAACTCTTGCACCTCCCCGCTCGCGCCTGCAAGCTACCGCTATCCGCATTACTGAAGAAGGCTGGCCCAACGTGCGTATCCTTATTACCGGCGGAGCCGGTTTCATAGGCTCGGCCCTTGTCCGCGAGCTGATTCAACACACTGAGCATGATGTGCTCAACCTGGACAAACTGACGTATGCCGGCAATCTCGAGTCGCTGACCAGCATTGCCAACGACACTCGCTACGAGTTCGTTCAGGCCGATATTGTCGATCAGGCGACCGTCAGTGCGGTGCTGGCACGTTTCCAGCCTCACGCGATCATGCACCTGGCAGCGGAGTCCCACGTCGATCGTTCCATCGACGGGCCATCGGAATTCATCCAGACCAACATTGTCGGCACCTACAGCCTGCTCGAAGCCGCCCGTGCCTATTGGCACGCCCTCCCGGAGCCTGAGAAAAGCGCCTTCCGCTTTCATCACATTTCCACTGACGAGGTTTACGGCGACCTGCACGGTGTCGACGATCTGTTCACGGAAACGACTCCCTACGCGCCGAGCTCGCCCTACTCCGCCAGCAAGGCTGCGTCCGACCACCTGGTCCGTGCCTGGCAGCGAACCTATGGCTTGCCGGTGCTGCTGACCAATTGCTCGAACAATTACGGGCCGTTCCACTTCCCCGAGAAACTGATTCCGCTGGTCATCCTCAATGCCTTGGCCGGCAAGCCGCTACCGGTGTATGGCAATGGCCTGCAAGTGCGCGACTGGCTGTTCGTCGAAGATCACGCCCGGGCACTGCTCAAAGTGGTGACCACCGGCAGCGTCGGCGAGACCTACAACATCGGCGGACACAACGAACAAAAGAACATCGACGTGGTGCGTGGCATCTGCGCCCTGCTTGAAGAACTGGCACCGCACAAGCCCGAGGGCGTTGCGCATTACGCTGACCTGATCACGTTCGTCCAGGATCGCCCTGGTCATGACCTGCGCTACGCAATCGACGCCAGCAAGATTGAACGCGAACTGGGCTGGGTACCCGAAGAGACCTTCGAAACCGGCCTGCGCAAAACCGTTCAATGGTATCTGGACAACATGCAATGGTGCCGCCGTGTTCAAGACGGCAGTTATCAGGGCGAACGCCTTGGCGCCATCAATCCCAAGGAGCTGCTCGCATGATGAAAGGCATCGTTTTGGCGGGTGGCTCGGGCACACGCCTGCACCCGATTACGCTTGGAGTGTCGAAACAGCTGTTGCCGGTCTACGACAAGCCAATGATCTACTATCCGATCTCGGTGCTGATGCTGGCCGGCATCAAGGATATTCTGCTGATCTCCACCCCGCAGGATCTACCCCAGTATCGCAATCTGCTGGGCGACGGCAGCCAGTTCGGGGTGAATTTCAGCTTTGCCGAGCAACCCTCACCGGACGGTCTGGCCCAGGCTTTTCTGATTGGCGAAGAGTTCATTGGCGATGACCCTGTGTGCCTGATCCTCGGCGATAACATCTTCCATGGTCAGCACTTTGGCGAACAATTGCAGAACGCGGCAAAACGCACTTGCGGTGCCACCGTGTTCGGTTATTGGGTCAAAGACCCCGAGCGCTTCGGCGTGATCGATTTCGACAAAGATGGCCGTGCGCTTTCGATCGAAGAGAAACCGAAAAAGCCGAAATCCAGCTATGCCGTTACCGGCCTGTATTTCTACGACAACGATGTGATCGAGATTGCCAAGGCGGTGAAACCTTCGCCTCGCGGCGAGCTGGAAATCACCGACGTCAACAATGCCTATCTGCAACGTGGCGATCTGCAGGTCGAGCGTTTTGGTCGAGGATTCGCCTGGCTCGACACCGGCACCCACGATAGCTTGCTCGAAGCCTCTCAGTACGTGCAAACCATCGAACACCGCCAAGGTCTCAAAGTCGCCTGTCTCGAAGAGATAGCCTATGAACATGGCTGGATCGACCGCGAACAGTTGCTGGAGCGTGCCCGGTACTTTGGCAAAACCGGGTATGGCCAGTACCTGGCCAAACTGGCGGGGGAAGAGCAATGAACCTGTGCGAGCCCGGTTTGCCCGGTAACGAGACTGGACTGTTCCCGTGAAAATACTCATCAATGGCCGACACGGTCAGGTTTCACATGAATTGCAACGGCGACTGGGGGCTGTCGGCGAACTGATCGTATTGGGTCGCGATCAGCTCGATCTCGCGCAACCCGATCAGATTCGCCGTCAGGTGCAAAACGTCCGGCCCGATCTGATCATCAACGCCGCGGCCCATACAGCGGTTGATCTGGCAGAAAGCGAGCCGCAATCAGCCTTTGCCATAAACGCGGTAGCACCCGGCATCCTTGCCGAAGAAGCGCTGGCGCTCGACATCCCGTTGATACATTACTCCACGGACTATGTATTCGACGGGAGTAAAGCCGGACCTTACAACGAGGACGACACGCCAAATCCGCTCGGGGTGTACGGCAAGAGCAAACTGGCCGGCGAACAGGCCATCAGGGACGTGCAAGGTAAACATCTGATCCTGCGTACCAGTTGGGTCTATTCAACTCATGGCCGTAACTTTCTGCTGACGATGCAGCGTTTGCTGCAAGAGAAACCGGAGTTACGTGTAGTCGCCGATCAAATCGGCGCACCTACATGGGCCGGTACAATCGCCAACAGCACCCTTGCCCTGATTGAACGCTGGCAGGTGAACGACGTTGCAAACTGGGGTACTTATCACCTGAGTGCTCAAGGTGAAACCTCCTGGTTCGGCTTCGCCCAGGCTATCGGCGAAGCATTGCGACAACAGGGCAAGCCCTGCGCCGACCTGTTGCCGATCCCGTCCAGTGACTACCCGACACCCGCAGCCCGGCCGCTCAACTCGCGCCTGGATTGCAGTCGCTTGCAGCGCGATTGGGGTGTCAGTCAACCTGACTGGCAAACGGCATTGCGCGAGTGCCTCACTCAGCAAGCCTGAGCATCAACCGCTGCCCGCCCCTGCATTTAAATACCAAACCTGCGCGTTGCAGCGGTGTTGGGGAGCGGGTATGCGGGCTTGCTCGCGAAAGCCGCATTTGCAACAACTGCGCCCCTGACTGACGCACAAAATTCGTGCATCCAGTGGCGAACATCCCCGATACGACAGCTTTCAGCCCATTACGACGCACAATCGCGAAATGGCACGCCCACTGCACTGGTCTCCCCTGAGCTTTCCAAACCACTCAGGGAGCAAACCCATGAACACACAACTCAAACCCACGCTGGGCACCTTGCACCTGTGGGGCATTGCGGTCGGGCTGGTGATTTCCGGAGAGTATTTCGGCTGGAGCTATGGCTGGGGCGTGGCCGGGACCTTGGGCTTTCTGGTGACCTCGTTCATGGTCGCCACCATGTACACTTGCTTCATCTTCAGTTTCACCGAACTGACCACTGCCATTCCTCACGCTGGCGGTCCCTTTGCCTACAGTCGTCGCGCCTTTGGCGAGAAAGGCGGTTTGATCGCCGGGCTGGCGACACTGATCGAATTCGTCTTCGCCCCACCGGCGATTGCCCTGGCCATCGGCGCCTACCTCAATGTCCAGTTTCCAGCCCTGGACCCGAAACACGCGGCAGTCGGTGCCTACATCGTGTTCATGGGCCTCAACATCCTCGGCGTGAAACTGGCAGCGACCTTCGAACTGGTGGTCTGCGTATTGGCCGTCGCCGAATTGCTGGTGTTCATGGGCGTGGTCGCCCCGGCATTCAGCTTCAGCCATTTCGCCCTCAATGGCTGGGCCGGTTCCGACGTATTCGGTGCTCCGGCGATTGCCGGGATGTTCGCGGCGATCCCCTTTGCCATCTGGTTCTTCCTCGCCATCGAAGGCGCAGCCATGGCCGCCGAAGAAGCCAAGGACCCGAAACGCACGATTCCCAAGGCTTACATCAGCGGTATTCTGACCCTGGTGCTGCTGGCGATGGGCGTGATGTTCTTCGCCGGTGGCGTCGGCGACTGGCGCACCCTGTCGAACATCAACGACCCGCTGCCACAGGCAATGAAAACCGTGGTCGGCGAAAGCTCGGGCTGGCTGCACATGCTGGTGTGGATCGGCCTGTTCGGTCTGGTGGCGAGTTTTCACGGGATCATCCTCGGCTACTCGCGGCAGTTCTTCGCCCTCGCCCGGGCCGGTTACCTGCCGGTATCCCTGGCCAGACTGTCGCGTTTTCAAACCCCGCACCGGGCGATCATCGCCGGTGGTGTGATCGGCATTGCAGCCATCTACAGCGACGGCCTGATCAACCTCGGCGGCATGACGCTAACCGCCGCAATGATCACCATGGCCGTGTTCGGCGCCATCGTGATGTACATCATGAGCATGCTCAGCCTGTTCAAACTGCGTAAAACCGAACCGAACCTGGAGCGCACCTTCCGCGCCCCCTGCTACCCGTTGGTACCGTTCATTGCACTGATGCTGGCGGTGGTTTGCCTGGTGGCGATGGCCTGGTTCAACACGTTGATCGGCCTGATCTTCCTCGGCTTCATGGCGGCAGGTTTTGTGTACTTCATGCTCACCGCGCAACTGCGCGCCGACGCACCGGCGGATGCGATGCTGACCGGACTTTGAAAGCGTTCGAGTGAACCTTGAACAACAGGCATAGAATGAGGGTGATAACGACGGAACTGCGATGAAACCCCATCACTCAAAGTGGTATGCACGATCGGTTGGCGAGCCCTCGCCAACCCGCCTGCTTTCAAGGAGAGTCCTATGCCCTGGTATGCCTGGTTGATTCTGGTCGTTGCCATTGGCTCGATCGTTGGTGGTCTGATGATGCTGCGCGAGACCGCCAACAAGGTCGAACTGACCGAAGAGCAACGTAAGCGCGTCGCCGAACGCAATGCGGAAATGGACGCCAAGGAAGCGCAGGACCGCTGACTGAAAACCCCGCCTTGAAAGGCGGGGTTTGTTTTTGCGTGAAATCTCCTGAAATCATGCCGCTTAGTGCCCATATCGATGCATCTGCATGCTTTTAAGAAGTAGAAGTACAGTCACCATGCAATTTTCATTGGTTAATATGGCCGCATTGATGCGGAGATATCAGATGCGTTACTCGCAGGACCATAAAGCCCAGACCCACCAACGCATAATCAAGGAAGCTTCAGCGCGATTTCGACGCGACGGTATCGGCGCGACCGGACTGCAACCTCTGATGAAGGCACTGGGCTTGACCCACGGTGGCTTTTACTCGCACTTCAAGTCCAAAGGCGAACTGGTAGAGAAAGCCTTGCAAGAGGCTGGCGTACAAGTCGACGAGTTGTGCGCACAAATCTTCGCCGAGGAGCATCCACTCGAAGCCTTCATCGACGCTTATCTGTCCGAATGGCATCAAACCTCACCTCAGGAAGGCTGCCCACTGCTGACCATTTCTTCGGAACTGGGGCTGCGTGGTCAACCGAGTCCGACCAGCGACGTCGTACTCCAGGCGCGACTCGATCAGATCCAGCACACCCTTGACGGAGAGCGCACCGACGAACGCAGCATCGTCATCATGTCTACGCTGGTCGGCGCCTTGCTGTTATCGCGCAGCGTCGCCGACGCCGAGTTTGCCCAACGGATTCTCGACGTCGCACGCGATCACCTCAAGCACTCGCAGGATTAACCCTGCCAACGCTTGAACAGCACACTGGCATTGACCCCGCCAAATCCGAAGCCGTTGGACAACGCGTATTCGATGGCCATCGGCCGCGCGTTGCCATGAACGATGTCGACACCTTCAGTGGCAGGGTCCGGGTTCTCGAAATTGAGGGTCGCCGGCACGATCTGGTCACGGATCGCCAGCAGCGTAAAGATCGCCTCGAGTCCACCCGCTGCACCGAGCAAATGCCCGGTCGCCGACTTGGTCGATGTCACGGCGATGCCGTTTTGTGCACCGAACAACGCCTTGATCGCCGCCAGCTCACCCAGATCCCCCACTGGAGTAGAGGTTGCATGAGCATTCAGATGCTGAACCTGAGCCGGTGAAACACCTGCCTGCGCCAATGCCAACGACATCGCTCGCCGCGCACCGCTGCCGTCTTCGGGGCCGGCGGTCAGGTGATAGGCATCGGCGCTGGTGCCGTAGCCGACCAGCTCCGCCAGCGGGTGGGCACCCCGGGCCAGCGCATGGTCCAGAGACTCGATGACCAGCAGCCCGGCCCCTTCTCCCATGACAAATCCATCGCGACCACTGTCGAAAGGTCGCGAAGCGCGCTCAGGCGTTTCGTTGTAAGCGCTGGACAAGGCACGAGCAGCCGCAAACCCGGCAAGGCTGACCCGATCGATCGCCGCTTCCGCACCGCCGCACACCGCGATATCCGCCTCCCCCGCACGAATCAGCCGCGCCGCGTCGCCGATTGCCTGAACCCCGGCGGCGCATGCCGTGACCGGCGCGCCCAATGGCCCCTTGAAGCCATGCTGGATCGACACATGACCTGCCGCGAGATTGACCAGAAATGAAGGGATAGTGAATGGAGACAAACGTTTCGGACCACGGCTATCGGTGGTGCGCACCGCGTCGGCAATCGCGCCAAATCCACCCACACCTGAACCGATGATAGTGGCCGTGCGCTCCTGGGCATTGGCGTCCAATGCTTGCCAGCCGGCTTGCTCCAGTGCCTGACGCGCCGCTTCCATGGCGAACAGGATGAAGCGGTCCATCTTTTTCTGTTCCTTGGGTGGGGTTGCCCGGTCCGGATCGAACCCCGCCTCCGGATCGTCAGCCAGCGCAGGCACTGCGCCGCCAACCTTGGCCGGCAGATCGGCAACCACCTCTTGCGGTAAATTACGCAGCCCGGAGCGTCCGGCCAACAGCCGCGCCCAGACTGCTTCGACACCGCTCCCCAGCGGCGACACCAGGCCCATGCCCGTTACAACCACACGACGATCACTCATACCGCAATACCTCAGTCGATTAGGGGCGTTTCATTTGTAACGCGCAGCGGCTTTGCTTTTGGAAAGATTGGGCGCCATCACATGGCGTGCCGCAACAAAGGCATCCCAGTCGGCGGCATCCGGCAGCGAAGGAATGGTGACCAACTCGCCCTGATCCAGACCCGACAGTGCCGCGTCGACCATCTCGCCCGCTTCCATGACCATCTCGGCCGGAATCTGCGAAGCATCGATACCAGAGCGTTCCCAGATTTCGGTACGTGTGACGCCTGGCAGAACGGCTTGAACCTTGACGCCGGTGCCGTCCAGTTCGGCGTTCAAAGACTGAGTCAAACTCAGAACATATGCCTTGCTGGCACTGTACGTCGCATTGAAACGCTCAGGGAACAGCGCGACAACTGAAGCAATATTAATGATCGTTCCTCGCCCCGCCTTGGCAAAGCTTGCGGCTGCTGCTGAGGCAAGCCGCGTGACAGTTGTGACGTTCAACTGAATCAAGCGTTCCAGTTGATCCAGATTGGCATTAGCCAATAGTCCATCCGCAGCCACACCCGCGTTATTGAGCAAGAGGCTGATACTTGAATCGCTGCGTAACCGTTGTTCGAGCTTCAGAACGTCCTCGCTTTGGGTCAAATCGGCCTTGAGCACTTCCACCTGAACACCATGCTCGGCGCGCAGCTTGCTGGCGGTGGTTTCTAGGCGATCCTGATCGCGAGCAACCAACAGCAAATTAAAACCACGCGCAGCCAAACGCTCGGCGTAGATCGCCCCGATGCCGGATGAAGCTCCAGTGACGAGGGCTGTACCTTGGAACTGGGTAGTATTCATGACTATGCTCCTGGGGACACGAGGATGAGAACAAGGTTTTTATTATAAGCATAATTCAAAGGTTTTATTACACACATAATTTTAGTGCGCGGACAAGCGGACAAGCCAAAAAATATGGCCCCTTCCTGTCCCTTCCTTCAGCACAACGGTAATTCGAACGCTTACAGCAGCGCATCAAAGACCTGGCCGCCGCCTTCCATGGATTCTGCCGGTCCGCCGAGTAGGAATAGACTGCATAAAATAGCCGTTTAACTTGTCAATAGCTTGCCGCCAGAATGTAGATACGGGAGAATGCAAAATATTTCTAAATATTTTTCACCAACACAGTCAGCGAAGACCGATAGAGCATTTCTCAACGCCAGCTGACTTTTTGTGACTTGAGGGTTTCATGAACTTCCCTACAAAAATACGTCCTGACAGTGAGCGTCATGAAATCGATATTGCAGAGTTTCTTCACGACTTATGGAACCAAAGAAGGATTATTCTACTCTTCACCGGGCTTTCCACAGCAGCCGCAATAACTTATGTATTAACGGCGCAACCTCAATATAAAGTGCAGAACGAAATCAGGCCTGCAGCGACTACAGATTTGGATATGTTAAACGAGTCCGGTCTTTATAAGATTCAACCAGAGCAAGCCTTAAGACGTATTGGTTCGTCCATGGGTTCTTATACCGAACGTTTAAGTTTCTTCCAGACCAATCCGGATTTACTCGCCTCCATACAAACCGACGGCGAGTCAATCGAAGAGACCCTCGAACGTTTCAATATAAATGCGTTTACGATTGAGCAAATCGATCCTAAAAAAACCTCTAATCTTTCGGAGGCAATTCGATTTAGCGTAGAGTATCCATCTGGCGTGGATGGGGTGGCTATTGTTAACAACTTCACCGAGTTTGTAGTCAAGCGCGAAAAAGAGAAGGTCGAAGCGGACTTTAAAACTCTTGTTGAGAACCGGATCGCGCAAACAGAAAGAAAGCTGTTATCCAAGAAAGCTGCATACGAAGCCAACAAAGACTCGGAAATCGCAGAACTCCTTGAAAAGGATCAGTTAAATAAAGAAACTCTACAGGACGAACTCAAAGCCCTGCGGCAACAATTGCAAACTCGTCGACAAAATCGTGTGAAACAGTTGGATGAGGCAATATCGATTGCCAAAAAGCTGGGAATTGTTGCGCCTACCACGCCATCAGCCCTTGGAGAGGCTGGGCAGACAAGGCAAGGCAACATGATTCGCACAGAAGTAAGCAACCAACAAATACCTCTTTATTTTATGGGCCAGTCGGCACTTGAAGCAGAGCGCACAACACTCGTCTCCCGAAACTCTGATGACTTTACTGAACCTCGCGTTGATGAAATCCAGAAAGAACTCAGCCTCCTCGCCAACAACCGAAAAGTTGCCCTGCTTAAACAGCGTAATAACGAAGAACTGTTCTTAAAAGGCTTAGGTGAGATCCGGGAAGAGCTGGCACACCTGAAAAACCTGCATGTCAATTTTGAACAATTTAATCTGGTTAATATCGACAGACCGGCGTCTCCCCCGCAAGGCCCTATCAAACCGAAGAAAGCGTTAATCGTTGGCTTAGGTTTGATATTCGGACTGATGCTCGGAACAATGCTCGCTGCTGCCCGGACAATCATGCTGCCTAAAAAACCCGACTGACAAACGCACTGCAGGCTAAAAGCTGCAAGCTTATTTCCCGCTCCAATAAAAAGGCCGATCAATGATCGGCCTTTTTTCTGACTCTCGCGATTAATTCACTTCAATCTTGTCTCGGTTACTTTCCAGAATTGCCTTACCAATCCCCTTGACCTCAAGGAGTTCATCCACTGACGCAAACGGCCCATTATTGTCACGGTACGCAACAATTGCCTTGGCCTTCGCCTCCCCAACACCGGCCAGCTCACGTTGAAGTGTTGGTGCATCTGCACCATTGAGATCAACTTTATAGGCCTTCGCTCTAGTAGCAGCTTCCGTGACCACGGAAGACTCAACAGCTTTAGCTTCCGGAGCAGCAATAGCTGCAACAGAAGCGCCGCTCAAAAGGGCAAAAACCAAAGAGTAGAAGTAACCTTTACGCATGATGATGCTCCATGACATGAATTGAAAGAAGAAGCTTTTCCTAAGCTGCTCTCTAAACTTAGGCTATGTCATGGGACTGTCAAAAACGTGTACGTTTCAGAATATGAAACAATCAGGGTTCGAGGCGGCGCTGCTGGTAGATCCAGTCGACAATCTCTCCGTCTGGGGCATAACCGCTGACCGTGTCGCGCAACAGCTGGCGGACGCGCGCATAGTCGTCCTGATCCACCGCAGCGAGCAACTCGGTCAACTTGACCTTCAGCAAATCCCAGGACAGGTGATCCTCGTTGGCCGACATGATCATCGGGTGCTGAGTGGCCGCCACGTTGTCACCGATCAGCAGCTCTTCGTAGAGCTTCTCGCCCGGACGCAGCCCGGTGAATTCGATAGCGATGTCACCATGCAGGTTTTTTTCCGAGCGGACGCTCAGGCCGGACAAATGGATCATCTTCTCGGCCAGCTCGACGATCCTCACGGGCTCGCCCATGTCCAGGACAAAAACATCACCGCCCTGCCCCATGGAGCCCGCCTGAATCACCAGCTGCGCCGCTTCAGGGATGGTCATGAAGTAACGAGTGATCTTCGGATGGGTAACCGTCAATGGCCCGCCCGACTTGATCTGTTTGTGAAACAACGGAATGACCGAACCAGAAGACCCCAGAACATTGCCAAAACGTACCATGGTGAAGCGCGTCTTGTTTACCCGCGAAATGTTGCTCGTATCTCCGAACAACACCGGCGCCAACTCACGACTCAGCGCCTGCAGCATCAACTCGGCCAGCCGCTTGGTGCTGCCCATAACATTGGTCGGGCGCACGGCCTTGTCTGTCGAGATCAGGACGAAGTTGGCAACACCTGCCTTCAAGGCAGCCTCGGCCGTATTGAGCGTACCCACCACGTTGTTCAGCACGCCTTCAGCAATGTTGTGCTCAACCATCGGCACGTGTTTATACGCGGCGGCATGGTAGACAGTGTCAACCCGCCACGTTTTCATCACGTCGAGCAACTTCTCCGGATTGCGCACGGAACCGAGAATCGGCAATAGACGGACGGACAAAGACTCACGAGCAATCCGCTGTTCAAGTTCGGACAAGATGCTGTAGAGATTGAATTCACTGTGCTCGAACAACAGCAGCGTAGTTGGATGCAGGGCAAGAATCTGTCGGCACAACTCTGAACCGATGGAGCCACCGGCCCCGGTGACAAGAACAGACTGTCCCTTGATGCAATGTTCAAGCAAGTCGCCCTGGGCCGGAACCGCATCCCGGCCCAAGAGGTCAGCGATGTCCACTTCCTGGATGTCGTCGACCTTTACCCGCCCGCTGGCCAGGTCCATGAAACCGGGAACGCTTCGAACGTGAAGCGGGAAACCTTCGAGATAACCAAGAATTTCACGCCGCCGCCCACGGTTTGACGAAGGGATGGCCAGCAGGACTTCCTGGGCCCCGGTGTTATCGATCATCTGCTGGATATGCTTGGGTTTATAGACCTGCAAACCGGAAATAACCCTGTCGGCAATCCCGCTATCGTCATCGATAAACGCCACCGGGCGCATGAGGCGCCCCATCCGCAAGGCAGCGACCAACTGGTTACCGGCTGAGCCCGCACCGTAAATGGCAACTTTCGGCAAGCCATCGTCCCGATTGGTAAACGGGACATGCTGAGCCGCACTGAACCAGTCGCCCAAGAAGTACTGACGCATGCCCAGGCGAAGCCCGCCGATCATGATCAGACTCAACCACCAGTAGTTGAAAATGATTGAGCGTGGGACGACGTTTTGGTGATTGCTGTACCAATAAACAACTACACCAAGAATCAGTGACGACAAGCTGACCGCCTTGATGATCGCAATCAACGCATCGTTGCCGAAATAGCGCATGACTGCGCGATACATGCCAAATCGGATGAACAACGGGATTGCAACTACCGGGGCACTCAAAAAAAGCCAGGTATGGACGATCAGTGGATTGACCATATCATCAATGCCGAGGCGAACCAGAAAAGCCAACCACAACGCTGCCCACACGAGAACGACGTCGGCCGCAACCTGAATGAGCCGTTTTTGACGGCGTGACAGCTCAAGTAACAGTTTGCGCAATTTATCCATAACCCCGTCGTACACCTCGAACCACTCCCCATGACCTTGCTTGATCAGTGTACATCTCCAGACGCACCAGTTAACTCAAATAATCATAAATCAGCTATTGAGGGCCTGGTTTTTTCGATTTCACCCGCGTGAAACTTGATCGCCAGAATCACGAGAGGGAGGTAGGCGACTATCAGCCCCAGCACACCATCTACTCCAAAGGAAGTCACGCAAACCGCCACGGGTAGCAACCAGCCGACATTGATTGCTCCGACAGCAAGAGTGACTGGCAAATGCTTGCGATACCGGCGTGATGCAAACTGATAGGCGTGACTACGATGAGCTTCATAAACTTTGTCACCGCGAACCAGGCGACGAATCAAGGTAAAGGTTGCGTCTACAACAAACACCCCCAACAGGATCAGCCAGGCCCAGAGCAACTGCGGTGCTATCCAGGCAGCCTGAATCGAGATGACACCGAGCGCCATGCCGATGAATCCGCTTCCAGCGTCTCCCATGAAGATGCGTGCAGGGGGAAAATTCCAGAACAGAAATCCTCCAACCGCCATCGCCAACAGTCCAGGAACCCACATCTGGCTTTCGAATCCATTCAGCCAATAAAGCAGACAAGCACCCAGGCACGCCGAAATCGCTTCAACACTGGCTATACCATCGATTCCGTCCATGAAATTGTAAAGATTGAGCATCCAGACAAGATAGACCGCCGCCAGGATGCATCCCAGCCAACCAAGATCCACAGCCAATCCAAACAAGGTGATCGGAGGCAGACCTCCCAGGCAGAACAAGGACCAGGCGGCCGCACAGAAATGGCCTAACAAGCGCCAACGTGCTGCTATATGACCATGATCATCTATGAAGCCGATAATTGCGATCAGGCCACCCGCCCCCCCGATAGCGATCAACAGTGGCATGGTTGCCAACTGCGCCCATGCCAGAAATGGCAGCGCCAACAAAAATGCGATGACGATCGCGACACCGCCGCCCCTGGGAGTGGGTACTGAATGAGAACTGCGAGCATTGGGGACGTCGACAATACTTCGCGCCAATGCATAACGACGTAATACAGCTGTCAATATTAAGGAAACACTCGCCACTGCAGGAATTAACCACCAATAGATCATTGTTGTTTACTTTCTTGAAAATGTTGTGCGGTAGCCTTCAGTGCGTCATCTGCCGAGACCGGAGGTGTCCACCCCAGCAATGAGCGAGTTTTGCTGATGTCTACCTGCAAGGATCCACATAACCGGTTTGACAGGGCTTTCCTTCCGAGCAATGTAGCCACGCCGCGCAGGATGCCGGCAGGTATTGGTACAAGCCGAGCTGTACGCCCAAGGGCAAGCGCTATCTTGCGCAGCAATTGAGTGGTGGAAAGATCCTCACCATCACTGACCAGAAAGGTCTGATTAGCGGCCGCCGGATGACTGATACAGGTAACAATCAAATCCACCAGATTGTCCAATGCTACGAGACTGCGGCTGTTGTGAATCGCCCCAAATGGCAAGGGAATACCTTTATCGAGCCATCGCATCATGCTTTGAAAGTTAGCCTTGACCCCGGGACCGTAAACCAACACTGGCCTTATGATCACGACCTCCATCCCGGTCTCCACGGCCAATTCACGCAACCGGTCTTCGGCTTCCATCTTGGATATCCCGTAGGGATCTGCCGGGGCTGGCGTGTCCTCGGGAGAATACGTGAAACCCAAATCGGTACTTTCGCCGTTCACCTTGATGGAACTGATGAATACGAAGCGTCGGACGCCTGCAGACGCAGCCTGGCGCGCGAGATTCACTGTACCTTCAACATTGACTCGCCTGAATGCCGCCAAGGGATCGGTTTCGGTATCATTCATCACATGAACGCGAGCCGCGGCATGTATGACAACGTCTACGCCGGTGAGACCGTTTTTCCAGGACGTAGCACCATCGATACTGTCAACGTGGATCGACGAGACTTTACTCTGAAGTAATTGCGACCCATTACGCAGTGCGGCAATGACAGTGTAGTTTCTTGCGACCAGACACCTTAGCGTCGCGCCACCAACAAACCCTGTTGCACCGGTTAAAAATACGGTCTTCGACATTATTGGGCGATCCTTCGCAAAGTAGCAACTCGAAACAACTCTTCCAGACGCCCCATAAGTGCAGGTTTGGAAAAGTGGCTCAAATAGTAGGAGCGACCTGCACGCCCCATAATTTCACGTTGAGCAGGGGATGTGGTGGCCAACTGCAGAGTAATCCGCACAAGCCCCTGGATATCACCTGAGGGGCAGGAAAATCCCCCGCCTGACTCTTCGATTACCCGTGCAGCCTCCCCATTGATCATGCCCAGGATCGGCTTGCTCGAAGCCATATACGCCTGGACCTTCCCGGGAATCGTTTTCTCGAATACATCATTGGTTTTCAATGAAACCAGCAACGCATCGGCACAAGCAAACACCCCTGGCATCTCGCTCAGAGGGTGTCGTCCCAGCAGCAATACGTTGCTCAAGTTTCTTGTCGTGACTTGTTCATGCAACCATTTGCTCATACGTCCATCTCCCACGATCACCCAACGCACTGCCACTTTGTCCTTCAATGCTTCTGCGGCCTCCAGGATCGCGGGGAAATCCTGCGCTTCGCCTAAATTTCCTGCAAAAACAATGGTGAAGACCGAGTCATCTCGCTCTAGCAAATTTGAAGTGGGAGGAGTGGAGGCCGAAAAGTCATCCTCAGCCCAACTTGGAAAATAAATCAAACGCTCTGGGGTGATTTCCTTGGTGCAATATTGTTTTACGTTGTCGGCAAAACCTTTGGATTGTAAAAGCAAATAATCAGCACGATTGTAGATTGCACTGACCACGCGTCCGACCAAAGCCAACAAGGCAGGCTGACGGAGTACCCCTACAGCCCTCAGAGTTTCCGGCCAAAGATCAAGGACCCAGACAAATACCGGGACCTTTTTTATCCGTCCTAACACAACTGCGGGAATCGCAGCCATTATAGGAGAAACTGCGTATACGAAAACCGCATCAAACTTTTCATTTCGAAGTTTGAAAACGCCAAGTGTGGAAGCGCTGAGAAAAAAAGAAACGTAATTGAAAATCAGGCTGACACTGCGCTTTCCACGCGAAATTAATGGAACTCTAACTATGCGCGCGCCGAAGTAGCTTTTGAAACGCTCAGGACTGGCACTAAATTCCGAATAAACCGAACCCTCAGGGTAATTTGGCCATCCGGTCAACACACTGACCTCATGACCATTTTCCGAGAAGGCACGAACCAGGTCATTGATACGCATATTCTCCGGCCAAAAATACTGTGTAACTATCAGGATCTTTAATTTATTTTCATCCATTCCTGCAGCTCAACTCAGCATTTATCCGTTTATACAATCAAGCTATTGCACACAATCCCATTTACTTTATCGGCAATATTCGGCATGCGGTACCCAGCGTACCGTAGCCATTACGCATAGTCGGAGCTCCATGACAACGATTTGAGAAAGCAGTTTTTCCCAAGCTACCCCCCAAATTAGACGATGTGTGGAGCCTGTCAAAAAAATGTCTGTTTCGGAATGTGAAACAATCAGGGTTCGAGGCGGCGCTGCTGGTAGATCCAGTCGACAATCTCTCCGTCTGGGGCATAGCCGCTGACCGTGTCGCGCAACAGCTGGCGGACGCGCGCATAGTCGTCCTGATCCACCGCAGCGAGCAACTCGGTCAACTTGACCTTCAGCAAATCCCAGGACAGGTGATCCTCGTTGGCCGTCATGATCATCGGGTGCTGAGTGGCCGCCACGTTGTCACCGATCAGCAGCTCTTCGTAGAGCTTCTCGCCCGGACGCAGCCCGGTGAATTCGATAGCGATGTCACCATGCAGGTTTTTTTCCGAGCGGACGCTCAGGCCGGACAAATGGATCATCTTCTCGGCCAGCTCGACGATCCTCACGGGCTCGCCCATGTCCAGGACAAAAACATCACCGCCCTGCCCCATGGAGCCCGCCTGAATCACCAGCTGCGCCGCTTCAGGGATGGTCATGAAGTAACGAGTGATCTTCGGATGGGTAACCGTCAATGGCCCGCCCGACTTGATCTGTTTGTGAAACAACGGAATGACCGAACCAGAAGACCCCAGAACATTGCCAAAACGTACCATGGTGAAGCGCGTCTTGTTTACCCGCGAAACGTTGCTCGTATCTCCGAACAACACCGGCGCCAACTCACGACTCAGCGCCTGTAGCGTCAACTCGGCCAGCCGCTTGGTGCTGCCCATAACATTGGTCGGGCGCACCGCTTTATCTGTCGATATCAAAACAAAGTTGGCGACACCCGCCATTAACGCCGCTTGAGCGGTATTGAGTGTGCCGATTACGTTATTTAGCACACCCTCGGCAATGTTGTGCTCGACCATCGGCACGTGTTTATACGCGGCGGCATGGTAGACAGTGTCAACCCGCCACGTTTTCATCACGTCGAGCAACTTCTCCGGATTGCGCACGGAACCGAGAATCGGCAAAAGACGGACGGACAAAGACTCACGAGCAATCCGCTGTTCAAGTTCGGACAAGATACTGTAGAGATTGAATTCACTGTGCTCGAACAACAGCAGCGTAGTTGGATGCAGGGCAAGAATCTGTCGGCATAACTCTGAACCGATGGAGCCACCGGCCCCGGTGACAAGAACAGACTGTCCCTTGATGCAATGTTCAAGCAGGTCGCCCTGGGCCGGAACCGTATCCCGGCCCAAGAGGTCAGCGATATCCACTTCCTGGATGTCGTCGACCTTTACCCGCCCGCTGGCCAGGTCCATGAAACCGGGAACGCTTCGAACGTGAAGCGGGAAACCTTCGAGATAACCAAGAATTTCACGCCGCCGCCCACGGTTTGACGAAGGAATGGCCAGCAGGACTTCCTGAGCCCCGGTGTTATCGATCATCTGCTGGATATGCTTGGGTTTATAGACCTGCAAACCGGAAATAACCCTGTCGGCAATCCCGCTATCGTCATCGATAAATGCCACCGGGCGCATGAGGCGCCCCATCCGCAAGGCAGCGACCAGCTGGTTACCGGCTGAGCCCGCACCGTAAATGGCAACTTTCGGCAAGCCATCGTCCCGATTGGTAAACGGGACATGCTGAGCCGCACTGAACCAGTCGCCCAAGAAGTACTGACGCATGGCCAGGCGAAGCCCGCCGATCATGATCAGACTCAACCACCAGTAGTTGAAAATGATTGAGCGTGGAACGACGTTTTGGTGATTGCTGTACCAATAAACAACTACGACAAGAATCAGCGACGACAAGCTGACCGCCTTGATGATCGCAATCAACGCATCGTTGCCGAAGTAGCGCATGACTGCGCGATACATGCCAAAGCGAATGAAAAGCGGAATAGCAATCACAGGAGCGCTAATAAATAACCAGACGTGCTGAACAAACGGGTTGACCATCTCGTCTGGTCCCAGACGCACAATAAACGCCATCCATAAGGCTACCCACACAAGAACGACGTCGGCCACAACCTGAATGAGCCGTTTTTGACGGCGTGGCAGCTCAAGCAACAGTTTGCGCAATTTATCCATAACCCCGTCTTACACCTCGAACCGCTCACCTATTGATCATGCTGACGAGTGCACGTCTGCGACGCTCTCGTAACTTTGAAATAACTTATCTGGTTCAATACATTGAAACCGGTAGCGCCATAAGGGAGCCAAATCACCATCACGGGGCGTGTGCAAGGAATGCAGGCCTCGACCGATACTACCGGCAAGAACTGAAAACCGTGAGGAGAAGGGGATCAGATATCGCGAATATCAGGCGGTTTTTCGCCATCCCCTTTTCCTCACCAGCAAGAACCGACTCGCACCAAAAGGAAATTGTGAGGCCCCAAACAGGTCTAAGGCTTCACGGCTTGCTGCATAACACTGCGAATCGCCTCGCAGGTCTTTTGGATTTCGGCTTCAGTCAACGTCGGGTGTACCAAGAACATCAAGCTTGTCTCACCCAGCTCTTTCGCAATAGATAGTCGTACTTCTGGACGCCAGCCCGTATCGTCGAACGCCTTCTCGAGGTACACCTCAGAGCAAGAACCCGAAAAACATGGAACGCCAAGAGCAGAAATCTCGGACAGAATACGGTCTCGGCTCCAGTCAGCCTTCAACTGCTGCGGCTCTACGAACACATAACATTTATAGGCAGCGTGAGCATAGTTTTCGGAAACCGCTGGAGCACGCAAACCTTTAAGCTCACGAGCCTGCGACCAAATACGTTCCGCATAATTGATTCGGCTAGCACGCCACTGCGCCATGCGACGAAGCTGAATCCGGCCTATGACCGCTTGCACTTCCAGCATCCGCCAGTTCGTACCAAAGCTCTCATGCAACCACCGGAAGCCTGGTTGATGCTCCCGTTCGTAAATGGCTTCCCAGCTCTTTCCATGATCCTTGAATGCCCACATTTTCAACCAGAGGGTGCGGTCATTCGTCGTGACCATCCCACCTTCCCCCCCAGTGGTCATGATTTTGTCCTGGCAAAACGACCAGGCGCCTATATGACCAATGGAACCTACGGAGCGTCCCTTATACTTCGCACCATGTGCCTGGGCGCAATCTTCGATTACCTTGACATCATGAAGTGCTGCCAACTCCATGATCGGATCCATATCACACGGCCAGCCGGCCAAATGCACACAGATAATACCCCGGGTACGAGGGGTCAAGACGGCCTGGATTGTCTGTGCGGTAATGTTCTGGGTATCGCGGTCGACCTCGGCGAAGACCGGAATCGCACCGGCATTGACAATGCTGGAAACTGAGGCGAGGAAGGTGCGAGGCGTAACGATGACCTCGTCTCCACGCCCAATACCCAGCGCAATCAGTGCAAGGTCAAGTGCTACAGTGCCGTTCGCCAGGGCGACGGCATATTCAGTGCCTGCCCATGTGGCGAACTCTTTCTCAAACTCGCGGCATTCCTGTCCGGTCCAGTAGTTGACCTTATTGGAAAGCACTACGTCGCGAACGGCATCGGCCTCTTCCTCAGTGAACGAAGGCCAAGGAGAAAATGGGGTATTCAACACGGTTTTTACCTGCCACACATAATTAATAAAGAACCATCGGTAATCCAGGCCGGCCAATCAGTCACGTGTATCCGATGGTTAAACACTCAGGATCTCACGATCGCTCGAGCGGGCACTCCTGCGACCGTCATGTTATCAGAGATATCGCAGATCACCGCGGCTCCGGCCCCCACCATCACGTTAGAACCTATGCTGAGCACCTGTCTGACGCAGGCACCGATACCAATCCAGCTTCCGTCGCCGACGGTTACCGCACCAGCCAACCGCGCACCTGGACTGACATGCACGCACGCCCCAAGAACACAGTCGTGATCAATGCTGCAGCCGGTGTTCAGAATTGCCCCTTCACCAACGATCGAATAGGCATTGACTACTGCTGATGCAAACACGACGGTTCCGGACCCGATCTTAGCGTATCGGCTTATGATCGAAGAAGGGTGCATCAAAACAGGAAGTTGTGCGCCTGAGGCTTTCAGTTCGTCCATTTTACGTCGACGGACACTGTTGTTGCCAATAGCAACCAGAACTCCATCAAACTCCCCTACACGGCCGAGCAAGTCGCTGGTGTTTCCAACGACCGGCCAAACCCCGATGGAAGACACTTGTGGCCATGCGTCATCAAAGAACTCTATGACTTGCCATCCACAACACTCCGCCGTGTCAGCGACAACTTTTCCATGCCCACTCGCGCCAAGAATTGCCAGCCTCTTCATTTTTTTGACCCGGTGAACTTGGTCATTGTTACTTCACCCTCAGCGCTGATCCCATCCCGGATCAAAACTTTTTTGATGGTGAGAAAAATAATTTTCAGGTCGAGCCACAGCGACTGATTGTCTACATACCAAACATCAAGTTTGAATTTTTCTTCCCAGGACAACGCATTGCGACCATTTATCTGTGCCCACCCGGTAACCCCGGGTCGCGCATCATGCCTGCGAACCTGCACTTCATCGTACAGAGGCAGATATTCCATCAATAGCGGGCGAGGCCCTACCAAACTCATATCCCCCTTGATGACGTTCCACAACTCCGGCAACTCATCCAAGCTGCTGGATCGAAGAAATCTGCCAAAATCTGTCATTCGCTCAGAATCAGGTAACGGATTACCGTTGGCGTCCAACGCATCCCGCATAGTGCGAAACTTAACCATCTCAAAGGGTTTACCACCGAGACCCGGCCTGACTTGTCGAAACAAAATCGGAGACCCCAATCGCTTGCGAATCAGGTATGCGACAATCGCGATCACGGGAGACAAGACAATCAACCCGGCTACGGAAGCCACAATATCGAAGAAGCGTTTTGACATCGAAGGTCCTTGAAAGACAAATTATTGTGGGGAAAAAGCGTTGGAGTTCATTTCGACAAACGCTTGAAGTGCTCACCAAAACGCTTGACACCGACATGCAAGGACAGCTCTCTGTGATAGAACGCCAATCCGTTTTCAGCCATGTCCTTATGCCCTTGTACCGAGACATCTATCAAGGCCAGGACCGCGTCCGCAAGAGCCTGCGGATTGTCTGACTCGCTGACAACTCCACAACCGGCGTCGCGCACAAGATCGGCAGCATCACCGTCTACCGCCATCAAGATCGGCTTACCGGCCGCCATATACGCCTGGGTTTTAGAAGGAATAGTGATGGTGAACAACGGATCCTTCTTCAAATGTACAAGCAAGGCATCGGCGCTGGAAAGATAGGCTCCCACTTCAGGCATCGGAACAGCAGGCAGGAAGAATACATTGTCGAGCTGTCTGCTTTTCGCAAGTGCTTCCAGCCTGGAGGCCTCAACTCCCCCGCCCAGGAAGATAAACGCTACTTGACTGGCCTTTTCCTGCAACAACTGTGCAGCTGCAATGACTGTATCAAGCGACTGCGCCTTGCCCATATTTCCAGCGAACAGAATTCGAAACTTCGAAGTCACTGGAAAATTGGCCGGTGGATTACTCGAAGTGGAACGAACCATATCTTCGGCACACCAGTTGTAGATGACATCGATTTTTTGCGAAGGCACTCCCCGCTCGATCAATAGATGCTTGAAACCAGGAGACAATACGACAATCTGGTCTACGTGACCGTATACCCAATCGCAGACGCGAGAGACAATTTTCAGGAGCTTTTCGTTGGAAAACATCCCTGTGGCCTTGAGCGTGTCAGGCCACATATCCTGAATATCGTATACCACGGGCACACGCCGAAAAAAACGAACCAGCGCCGCCGCAATACCTACCGTCAATGGAGGATGGTAGGCATAAATGACATCCGGTTTTTTCGCCCGAAAAAGGCCATACAGCAAAATACTGGCTGCAAAGCTTATGTAGTTAAAAAGTCGGCCGACACCACTCTGCCCATGGCTTGGGTAGAGTGGTACACGCGTCACATGGACGCCGTCGATGACTTCGCGCTGCAAGGGTTTGATCCTATAGCCAGGATACAATTTACCACCGGGATAGTTTGGAAACCCGGTGACAACCTCGACTTCAAAACCCTGCGCAACTAACTCACGAGCAAAAACAAGCCCTTTGAACGTAGGCTCAGGATCAAACCACTGAGTGAACAGTAAAACACGAATGGTCATTCGTATTAGTACCTTCTCCAAACGGTCCGCATGACATAATCACGATAGCTGTGAATGATTCGAACCACTTTCTCAGCCACGTTAGGCATGCTGTAGTCCGCTACAAGTCGCAGCGTACGCTCTTCGTCACGATCCTGACCTTCCAGCACTTGCAAGCCCTGCATCACCCGCTCGATCTCGAGACCAACCATCATTACCGCGGCCTCTTCCATGCCCTCTGGACGCTCATGAGCTTCCCGAATATTCAACGCAGGGAAGTTAAGAATGGAAGATTCTTCGTTGATCGTGCCGCTGTCAGAAAGGACTGCCTTGGAATCAAGCTGCAACTTGTTGTAGTCCTTGAACCCCAATGGTTTGAGCAAGCGAACATTTTCATGAAACTTCACACCCATGGCGTCAACCCGCTTCTGGGTACGTGGGTGGGTCGAAACAATAACGGGATAGCCATAATGCTCGGCGACCGTATTCAGAACCTCGACTAGCTTGCCGAAATTTTTATCGGAATCGATATTCTCTTCGCGGTGTGCGCTAACGACGAAAAACTTACCCTTCTCCAGACCGAGACGAGCAAGGACATCCGACGCTTCAATGCCTTCACGGTAATAATTGAGCACTTCAAACATCGGGCTACCGGTCTTGATTACCATGTCAGGCGAAAGACCTTCGCGCAGCAAGTAATCACGAGCGATCGTACTGTAAGTCAGATTGATATCCGCAGTATGATCGACAATACGACGATTGATCTCTTCGGGAACACGCATGTCGAAACAGCGATTACCAGCCTCCATATGGAAGGTCGGGATCTTGCGGCGCTTAGCAGGAATGACTGCCATGCAGCTATTTGTGTCTCCCAAGACTAACAGAGCCTCTGGCTCAATCTCGGCCAGGACGCGGTCCACACTAATAATCACGTTACCGATAGTTTCGGCGCCAGTGGCACCCGCAGCGTTCAGAAAATGATCAGGCTTGCGGATCCCTAAGTCCTGAAAGAAAATTTCATTCAGTTCGTAATCGTAATTCTGCCCGGTATGGACAAGTACGTGATCACAATACTGATCCAGAGCAGCCATTACGCGCGACAGACGAATGATCTCCGGACGGGTTCCCACTACGGTTACGACTTTTAATTTTTTCATGATTTTAAACGTCACATTTCAAAAAGTGATAGATAAGTAATTAACACGAGCCAGTGCTTTCATCATCAGCCAGCACGATAAAAGCGCTTAACTCGTCGGCAACCCCGTCACACATCACTGTGTAACCTTCGCTTTTGTCACAGCTGCTGACCAGGCCTGACTGAGGACTGCGCTCTCACTGGGCTGGCATAATGACACATTTGAGTCCAATTCTTTGAGTATCGTCGGCGCACCATCCAAAGGCGACCATTTTAGCATCGCGCCCCGACCCCGACACCAGCACGTCGTCAGTAGACAGCGCGCCTGGCACCATCACTCGCTTACCTTATTCGCAGCGTTGAAGTCTTCGTAATACTGTTGCGTTCGCAGTCGACCATCACCTTCTTCATTGGTCAGCACATATTTTATATATGACTGATAGGGAGTAAATGGCATCGCAGAACTGGCAGAAACAAAAAGCAACAATGAAGCGAGACTAACAGCCGCAACACTTGCAGCTACCATTGCGCGAGCAGGCTCCCGCAACTGCCTGAGAATGTCGTATATGATTACCGCCTGTGCAAAACAAGCCAGATATTGAATGCGGTTCCATATTAGAGCAAAATCAAACAAAAATGATTGCGCACCGATCAAACATATAAGCGCACCAATTGACACTAACTCTCGACGCGTTATTTCTTTTATATACAGCTTGGCCAACCCAAGCAGCATACAATTCAAAACCAAATAACCGGCCCCCGCTATTGAACGCTGGGAAAAACCAAAACCAGCATAGACACTGAGTTTCTCGGAAACGAACGGAATATTTGCGACGGCACCCAAGCCGAGAGCCACTTGGCCTGAACCGATACCAACACTATAAAAAAGCAAACAGACTGCAATATAGATCCATACATGCGTGATCAGGTAACGAATTCCGCGAAGAAAGAATATGGGCGCATACATAAGCGCCGAGTACTGAAAACCCATCGCTATGAAAAAACCAAAAAAGGCTTTCTTCGACCGTCCGAAAACAAAGCTTTCCATTGACAAAAGCATAATGGAAACAGCAATAGACTGACGTATCGTCCCCATCTCCAATGGAATATACACCCAACAAAAAACAAAAGCCAAACCAAGTGAAACACGCGAATCAAACCGATAAAAAAATCTGCACGCACAATATGTATTGAAAGTACCAACTAAAAACAAAAAAAACTGAAAGTTACCAACCCGAGAAACAAGGTAATTCAACAAATAGAAAAGTGGTTCCATTGAGACCACATCTCGTGGAAAATCCATAAACGCGGAGTTTTCTATGGCATTATAATATTGCTCATAAACCACCCAATCGAAGCCTGTTTCGAATCTAAATGCGCAAATTAACCAAAAGGCGAGTAATGCTACGAAAAAGCTTATGCCAGTCTTCGTCTTAATGAACAGTCCTGGAATTGTTATGACCCAAAGCAAGACACCAATACCAAGATAAAAAAACATGACAATCCTTTCCTTAACACCTACAGACCAAAGACGGCGACTAACGATCCGAATATTTAAAATTTATTAACCGTTACATCCATCTTACCGTGATCTAATTAGACCTGCCATCTTAATAGGCCGCATCACCTGAACGAACATACGCCAGCATGTATCATCAAATCAACACTGCAGGGTCATGCGAAAAATGACTCCCTGCCCTGCTCGCTCAGGCGATCAAAGCAGAGAGCATTTCCAACCTAGGCCTCGCTGCCGACCGGACGTGCGTACGTGTCCGGTAGCTCGCGATCAAAAATTTCGTTCGCCCAAAGCATCACAATCATCTCCTCATCCCCGGCATTGGTGATGTCATGAGTCCAACCCGGAACCGTCTCAACGATTTCCGGTTGATCACCGGTGGTGTACAACTCATAAAACTCGTCAGATACGATATGCCTAAAGCGAAAACAAGCCCTACCTTTTATTACCAAAAACTTTTCAGTTTTCGAATGGTGGTAGTGACCACCACGTGTAACACCCGGATGAGCGGTAAAGTATGAAAATTGGCCACTGTCTCCGGTTTTCAGCATCTCGACAAATACCCCTCTAGGATCACCGTACTTTGGAACCTGGTAGGTGAAACTCTCGGGAGGTAAATAGCTGACATAGGTGGAGTAAAGCGCACGCACCAAGCCAGTACCTACCGGCTCTGTGATCAAGGTGTCACGACTTTCGCGAAACGCCTCCAACTGCTTTGCCAGAGCTCCAACACTGATACAGTATTGAGGCTGGACGTCTACGAATCCATCATCTGACAACTTTCCATCCATCGCTGAAATGAAGTGCTTGATAACATCATCGATATAGACAAGATTAATATTTGCGTGTCGGTCATTGATAGTAACCGGCAGTCCACGCGCAATATTATGGCAGAACGTTGCAACTGCCGAGTTGTAATTCGGCCGAGCCCACTTGCCAAAGACATTTGGAAGCCTGAACAAGTAAACGGGTGAACCAGACTTTTCCGCGAGCGCGGTCAGCGCCTCTTCAGCACCAAGCTTGCTATGGCCGTACAGATTATCCTGCTCAGCCTGAATGGATGAAGTATAAAGTACTGGCACCGGTTTACCGCATGCTGATACCGCTTCACAAAGAGCTTGCGTCAAGTCCGTATTACCGGCCTTGAACTCTTCCGGATCTTGTGGTCGATTCACTCCTGCCAAGTGAAATACAAAATCCACACTGCTTATTAGTGCCAATAACTGATTGATACTATCGTCCCGAGTGAACCGGACGACTTCAATATCAGCGCGCTCGTTCAGATGCGCTATCAAGTTCTTGCCCACAAAACCATTGGAACCGGTGACCAGCACTTTCATGGTTTCACTCCTCCGGCGTCGCGTGTTCACCACGCTGAATAGCGCGCATAAAGTCCAGCTTCAACAGCAGGTTCTTCATACCTTCGATATCCAGTCTCTCGGTATTATGGGAGTTATAATCTTCAGTGCGAGAAATCTTTTCCTCCCCTTGCTCCACAAATTTTGCGTAGTTCAAATCGCGTAGATCAGGCGGCACTCGGAAGTAATCACCACGATCTTCCGCGCAGGCCATTTCTTCACGACTCAACAGCGCTTCATACAGCTTTTCGCCATGGCGAGTACCGATCACTTGAATCGGGTGCTCCGGCAGATTGAGCATTTGAGTCAGCGCATTGGCAAGAGTTTCGACTGTAGCTGCTGGCGCTTTCTGCACAAACAGGTCGCCATTGTTGCCGTGCTCAAAAGCGTACAACACCAAATCCACCGCATCCGCCAGAGTCATCATAAAGCGAGTCATGCTAGGGTCGGTCAGGGTCAAAGGCTTGCCGTCGCGAATCTGCTGAATGAACAGCGGAATAACCGAACCTCGCGAAGCCATGACGTTGCCGTAGCGCGTTCCGCAAATGACAGTCTTCTCATCATCAGCACTACGCGACTTGGCTACCATCACCTTCTCCATCATCGCCTTGGAGATTCCCATTGCATTGATGGGATAAACGGCCTTGTCAGTACTCAAGCAAACAACGCGCTTGACACCATTTTGAATAGCAGCTTCAAGTACGTTCTCCGTACCCAGGACATTGGTCTTCACAGCCTCCATAGGGTGGAACTCGCAGGATGGAACCTGCTTGAGCGCCGCCGCGTGGAAAATGTAATCGACGCCACGAGTGGCATTCAGGACGCTCTGGTAATCACGAACATCACCAATATAGAATTTCAGCTTGGAGCTCGCGTAATGCTTACGCATGTCATCCTGCTTTTTTTCATCCCGACTAAATATGCGAATCTCGGCAATATCGGTATCAAGAAAGCGCTTCAAGACAGCATTACCAAAGGACCCGGTACCACCGGTGATCAAAAGCGTCTTATTCTGAAACATAATATCCTCACAACATTATTTGTTTCAAACAGCCACAAGAAGACTCATATTCTTTGCCTTGAAAACTGATGACAACAAACATCAGGAATACAATGCAAAAAAACAAATCTGACACGTGTGCCGATTGATTGTTAGCTAGTGTATTTAACACCGACAAATACACAAACAGGCACAGGAGCACCAAGGTTTTAGCACTCATTTTCCACAGTACTGCATTTTTCCATGTGCCGCGCCAGAAAAGCCCCATCACGACTATTGGCAGAGTAACTCCCAGAAAATCTGGATCGCTAGTCAGCCGCGGAAAGATGGTCACCCACTGCGAGCCATCGTCACTTTCTACAGTCACCAGCAAAGCACAGGCCATGCCCAACATAAGAGGAGGCAGAAGAACCTTGCCTAATTCATTGGACATAAATCACACTCCACAAGCACAGAGCTATACGACCAAATCAAGAAGTTGGGACGTAATGTGCTTCACTTCAAACACTTCTTTAAAACGCACCGGCCCCAACTCACTCATTACCCTCATCTTATCAGTATCGCGCAGCAACACCTCGATAGATTCGAGCAACTTATCAGGTTCTCCAGCTTCAACACTGATGCCTACGCCTAATGAGGCTATATAGTCCCCATAATCCGTCGAGGACTCTACCGACGCGATAATAGGCAAACCCACTCTCAAATAATCTATCGTTTTAGATGGAAAGCTTGGGACATCAACATCCCTGACCGTACATACAAGAGCGAGATCACAGGATTTTATCAACCCCACATACTCATCTCGAGGTATACGTGGAATCCAGATAAGATTTCCACCGCATTGCTCGATACTTGCCTCCACAAGTGACTCAAGGGAACCACTCCCGATCACGAGAAACGTTACGGGAGAACCACGCTGCTGCGAAAGCTTAGCGGCCCCTATCAGGTCTTCAAGACCTCGACCGTGAACGAGTTGGCCACCAAAAACAACAAGCGGCCTATCCTGCGGCAAAGAATACTTTTGGCGAATATCGGCACGATCCACCCCAGGCAACGTAGTTTCTTTCCCCCACACTGGGGTGATGCAAATTTTCTGCTCATCGCGAATAGGGTAATGAGTACGAAGGTAAGTTTCGTTCGCAGGCGACATACACGCAATCACATCGAATTTGCGTATCAGCGTCTCTTCAACCTTTCTTGCTACAAAGAAAGAAACACCAGACGAAAACAAACCGATTTGTCGGTGATGATGCGGAAAGAAATCCCACTGAATCAATAGCGACGTAAGCTTTTTGTTTCGGGCCAACAACATAATTGGCAAAGCCATGGTAATGGCAGGTGAAAACCCAATCACCGCATCAAATTTACGTTGCTTGACCAGCTTTCGCGAAATCGAATATGCAGAAAATGACGAGAGGCTCCACTTCAGGATACGAGTAACGAACCCAAATGGGGAACTCACCAACACCGGAGGGATCGAAATCACTTCGACCCCGTTTCCCAGCTTTAGATTCGAACGGGTGCTGCCGGGTTTTGCCGACCAGTCGAGACATAGCACGGTCACCTCATGCCCCAACTCCTGGAAAGAATCGGCCAATTCATTTGTAAGCCAAGGATCATTTTCAGACAATGAAAACTTGGTACACATCATAAGAATCTTCATGACTTCCCTCTCTTAAACCAAAATCCCAGCCCTACGGCCATGAATATGGAAAGCAACCCGTAAGTAATCACGTGCGCATACACTGGAGCCATAGACCCAAAAGTACTCAGCAGCATGAGAAACACGCTAAAAATAAAAATACCTTGTGCGAATTCGAATATTATCGACACTCGCACAGCACCTCTAGCCATGAATATCAAAGATATTGCAGACGCGATCGTTCGAAAAATATCTCCAACCATTTGAGGTAAAAAATAGTCAGTCATCGGAAGAAACTCGTCTGAAAAAACCAACTTAACAACAATATTTTTCAGACTATAAAGAGCGATAAAACCTAACATGAGAGCTGACAACAACCACAATAAACTGATTTTAAACTCTTTAATAACCAAGTTAAGATTGGCTGCTGATGCATACCGAGGCAACACATAATTCATCAAAACAACACCAACGAACTGCATATAGACATCAGACAGCTTAATCACACCCTGCCACAGCCCCACCTGCTCCCAGCCAAACCTCTGCGCCATACCATCACGCATCAAAATTTGCGCAACTGGAACGGATGTAGAACCTACCAAGGCCAAAACTGAAAAAGACAACAGGTGACGCATTCTAACCCTATCGACCAGGAATCTCGAAAAATGGAATAGCTCTCTCCGGCCTGAAGCCATAAACAACAATGTGACAATTGCGGTTAATGCCGGCATTAGCATTACCGAGTACGCAGCACCGTCAAAACCAAACGAGTTGACTGCAAGGGCCAACACAAGCGTACCAAGTACGGTTCCTAATATATTGACCTTCGCATAGAAAACGCTCTCACCACGACTGCTTGCCTCTGCCTGAACCAAGCTTGCGTAACCCACAATCGCTTGAACCAACCCAAGGCCTACGAAAAGAGCGGTAAACCCTCCCTGCATCAAACGACTTGAAAGTGCGGTGGAGAAAAGCATCAATAACAGTGCAACAATTGCAGAGATTACGGTCGTTAGTGTAAATGCCGTAGCAAACCAGGCCTTCCCCTCCTTCGATGCAACAGGTGACTCCGCCAGGACCTTGATCAAACCATTGGTTATTCCGCCGCCGGCAAACATGCCCGTAATAGCAACCAGTGTCATGAGCTGACCAAGCAATCCAAAACCATCCGGCCCCAACTTCCAAGCCAGTAGTTTTATTACTATGAGCCCTGCTACGGCCTTCACTAGTATTGAGGAGGCGAAATGGATACCAGCTTTCAACCTTGCCAAACTTCAAACCTCATCGCAGTGCCCTTTTTCTTGCAGCCTGGAATCACGCCAAGAAAGCTACACCCAAGCAGTGGCGTCCACTGCTGGGTAATCCATCACTTAAGCACACGTCCCAATACGAATGGAGCAACAAAAGCTACGCCCCCTGAATTCCTTTATCCAAGCAACCATCAGTGCCACCATCAAACACACCCTTACGTGCTACCAGACGAGAAATGCTGGCCACACAGCAACGTACGACTGAGAAAACCCGCAAATTCAACACACTTACCGCTCCAGAGTCAACCCTCACTCATCAGCCAGAACGCCTTGCTCAAGGCACGCTGCCGATACAAACCGGGAGTAAGCCTTGAAATGACAAATAGCTCTCAGTAATCGGGCTCGAAACCAATACCGAAACCCGCCAACCAGGCCATTCAAAGCCCCCATCGGACTGTGTCCGTACAGCTACAGAAAATTGATTATACCTGTGCGCACGTAGCATCGCTGCCACACAATTCGACAATCTCACCATCAAGCACAAATTCATTCCTGTCGACCCAAATCCGTCGGAATTTACCGGTGGCACGCTCAAGCAACGCAAGACCGAGCAAAATGCACAGACTCTGATCTCCAGACGAACGGGCGCATGGCAAAACTGTAGGTTTAAATGGGAATTCCCAGAATGAAAAATCAAGGCCGAGTCTTCAGAATACCGACAAATAGCCAGCAACTTCTTCAACTAAATAGCTTGATAGATGTTACGAATGGGGGGGGGGGGCAGAAAAAGAGTCAAAAGTGCAGGATATCAACCAAAAAACTGAAGAATATGCATTACCCTAATCACTTCGCCCCCCATTGAGAAGCAACCGCATCATGATACGCGCGAAAACTTGATCAATCCGCCAGTCATTGATATGACAAGGGCTACCAAATCTTCACTGAGAAAAAACCGACTTCTTGGATGAACCCGAAGGAAGGAAATAGCACACCAAGACAAGGCCCACCCCCAACAACACGCCAAAGAGAAAACTGAACATAATTATTAAAGATTTTTTAGGTTTTATAGGGTTGATCGGTGGCTTCGCATCTCCATCCAAGCGATAGGCGACAACATCCTGAAGATTTGAAGAAATGGACTTGTAAAACGCCCGCGTTGACTCAAGATCCCGCAGACGCCCAATGAAAGGGTCATTCGTACCTCGCGTCTCCAGGTTTTCAATTTCCGCCTCCAGCGCTTTAGTGCCACGCATGTAAATGAGCTGCCCATCGACGCTGCCAGCGATTTGAACCGCGGGATTGCCAGTAATAATAGGAGGTTTCTCCAATCCAATGGCGCTTGCAACCCGAAGAGCTTCACGCAGTTTTGTGATGGTATCCTCTCGGACTTTTTGAGCATTTTCACGCAAATCGGCAATTTGTCGATCAAGACTGCGAACCTTGACATCCGCTTCATATGAAACGTTTTTTATTATTTCCTGCTGCGCCAACTTGCCTGCTCGATGAATATATTCTTGCGCCCATTGCGCAGCTTGGTCGGGGTTACTACTTTGAATAGTAACCACATACTCATCAGGAAGATCTTTTCTTGACTGAGACACAATCAAGCGTTTGGAAAGCTCGGAATAAAGAAGATTACTGCCGGCCTTATCCTCGTCTTTACTTGATCCGGGGGCCATTACTTCAGCAATGAATGTTTGACGGAGAGTCTCACCTTTTAAACTTTGCAAAAAAATCGAGTAAACATCTTTAACTGTAATAGGAACCAACTCTGTTTCGCTGCTTCGGCCGTAATTTAGATTCGCAATATCATTGTAAGTAGGAGGCATAGCAAATGCACTTGCCTCATAAACCGGGCGGGCCAAAAAAGCGTAGGCTACGGCAATCAAGGTCACTACACTTGTAGTAGCGAAAATCGTCCATTTTTTTTTCCACAGTACGCGAAAAATATCGGAGATATCAATCTCGCCCCTGTCATTGGATTCTTTACTATTCAAAATTCTTGATTTCCACTAGAGACTGATCGCTCAGCCCATCAAATCTTCAGCCCAATCAGGTACGGCTTCGCCTTTGCTTAAAAGCCATCGCCAAAAGCGGACCAAGCAAAATACCACCTAGCAAAAATGTCGCTACGAAAACAGAAACCGGGAGTGGCTGCGTTGTCATCCCCAAAAAAGAAATAGAGGTAAGCTGCTGATTCTCAAGCATAAAAACTAGAATAGCAGCAAAAAACACTAGCAAACACAGCCCTAGAACAGCCTTTCTGAAACTATTCATTAGAGCCTACTCCGGAAAACTCACTAAAACTCACCGGCATCATCCTCATCCTCATTCACCCGATCCCTAAGCTCTTTCCCCGGCTTGAAATGCGGAACGAACTTGCCGTCGAGACTGACAGACTGGCCGGTTTTCGGATTGCGACCTACCCGTGGCGCGCGGTAGTGCAGAGAGAAGCTGCCAAACCCCCGGATTTCGATACGATCCCCGGTAGCCAGACATTGGGACATTTGCTCAAGCATGGTCTTGATGGCCAGCTCCACATCCTTGGATGAGAGCAGCCCTTGATGGGTGACAATTCGTTCGATCAACTCCGACTTCGTCATATTTTTCCCTTCTTTTTCAAGCAGCTAGGTCAGCGCTTCAAAGGTTTTAGCACGCCCGCAAGATTTTGAACAGCCCGAGTTTTTCCATCTATCCCACCACCCCAAAATGCTTGATTCCTGGAAGGGGAAGACTTCTGGGCGATCACAATGTCATCGGCAAATCACCAACATACTGCGCGTCAGGAAACCTGCCGGGTTGAATCCAAAGGGGAATCCCTCCTCCTCTTCCTTGATATCATCAGACCTTGCTACAACCTTGTAGCCTGCCCCACTGCACTCCTTGGCCGCGCGCTTGTAACACCGCTCCCATCTCGAACCGAGCCCCGAACAATCCACCTCAATACCACTAACCCCACGCACCGCGTGAGTTTTGGCATTGGTGGTACAACCCGCCAGCATCAGTACCAGCACCGCCACTGCGACAATGAGCTTGTTCATTCACATCCTTTTGCCAGAAAGCCTACGGGCGATCATCAGTCTCAGGCTAAAGACTAGCTGCAAATAAGCGTTTGATCCGACTAAACAATCAGACCTTCTTTCGGCGTTTTTGGTTCACGACCCAAGCAGTTACAGCCTCGCTTGATTCACCAAACTCCAGGCACAAAAAAGGGCGACCGAAGTCGCCCTTTTTTTTTCAGAAAATCAGAACTTAGTTCTGCTTTTCCATTTGTGCACGCAGCAGGTCACCCAGAGTGGTGGCCACAGGAGCATCAGTAGCTACTGGCTTGTCGCGCAGGCTCTGGATTGCTTCTTTCTCGTCTTCAACGTCTTTCGACTTGATCGAGAGCTGAATTACACGGCTCTTGCGGTCAACGCTGATGATCTTGGCTTCTACTTCTTCGCCTTCTTTCAGAACGTTGCGCGCGTCTTCAACGCGGTCACGGCTGATTTCGGAGGCTTTCAGAGTCGCTTCGATATCGTCGGCCAGAGTGATGATGGCGCCTTTAGCGTCAACTTCCTTCACGATGCCTTTAACGATGGCGCCTTTGTCGTTCTCTTGAACGTACTCGGAGAACGGATCGCTTTCCAGTTGCTTGATACCCAGGGAGATGCGCTCGCGCTCTGGGTCAACCGACAGGATAACGGTGTCCAGCTCGTCGCCCTTCTTGAAGCGGCGAACGGCTTCTTCGCCCACTTCGTTCCAGGAGATGTCGGACAGGTGAACCAGACCGTCGATGCCGCCGTCCAGACCAATGAAGATACCGAAATCGGTGATCGACTTGATGGTGCCGGAGATTTTATCGCCCTTGTTGAACTGGCCAGAGAAATCTTCCCATGGGTTAGATTTGCACTGCTTGATGCCCAGGGAGATACGGCGACGCTCTTCGTCGATGTCCAGAACCATAACTTCCACTTCGTCGCCGACTTGTACGACTTTCGAAGGGTGGATGTTCTTGTTGGTCCAGTCCATTTCGGAAACGTGTACCAGACCTTCAACGCCTTCTTCCAGCTCAGCGAAGCAGCCGTAGTCGGTCAGGTTGGTTACACGCGCGGTAACGCGAGTGCTTTCTGGGTAACGGGCTTTGATAGCAACCCATGGATCTTCGCCCAGTTGCTTCAGGCCCAGGGAAACACGATTGCGCTCGCGATCGTACTTCAGAACCTTGACATCGATCTCGTCGCCAACGTTGACGATTTCGGAAGGATGCTTGATACGCTTCCAAGCCATGTCGGTAATGTGCAGCAGGCCATCGACGCCACCCAGATCGACGAATGCGCCGTAATCGGTGAGGTTCTTGACGATACCTTTGACTTGTTGGCCTTCCTGCAGGGATTCCAGCAGAGCTTCGCGCTCGGCGGAGTTCTCGGCTTCCAGGACGCTACGACGGGAAACGACAACGTTGTTGCGCTTCTGGTCCAGCTTGATGACCTTGAATTCCAGCTCTTTGCCTTCCAGGTGCGTGGTGTCGCGCACTGGACGGACGTCAACCAGAGAACCTGGCAGGAACGCACGGATGCCGTTAACGTCGACAGTGAAGCCGCCTTTAACCTTACCGTTGATAACGCCCTTGACCACTTCTTCGGCTGCGAAGGCTGCTTCCAGAACAATCCAGCATTCAGCGCGCTTGGCTTTTTCACGGGACAGCTTGGTTTCACCAAAGCCGTCTTCAACCGAGTCCAGAGCAACGTGAACTTCGTCACCGACGTTGATGTTCAGTTCGCCAGCGTCGTTGTAGAACTGCTCAAGCGGGATGAGTGCTTCAGACTTCAGGCCAGCGTGAACGGTTACCCAGCGAGCCTGGTAATCGATATCAACGATAACACCGGTGATGATGGAGCCTGCCTGAAGGTTCAGGGTTTTTAGGCTTTCTTCAAAGAGTTCCGCAAAGCTTTCGCTCATTTTAATTCCTGTCGATGAGGGCGAAGAATACGCCCATCTCCACACCCCAGACGGTGTGGGTTAGTTTCATTTAAAAGAAGCCACCGCAGGACTATGACTGGTCCCCTGCGGCCTTCTTGGTCACCCGGCGATATCGCGAATGGCGATCTCGCTCATGATGCGTTCCAGCACCTGGTCAATGGATAATTCCGTGGAATCCAGCTGTATGGCGTCAGCCGCCGGTTTGAGCGGGGCTACCGCTCGCTGGGTGTCACGCTCATCGCGCGCACGTATCTCATCTAGCAGACTCGACAGACTAACACCCTCGACCTTGCCCTTCAACTGCAAATATCGACGACGAGCCCGTTCCTCGGCGCTGGCGGTCAGAAAAATCTTCAGCGGCGCGTCAGGAAAAACCACCGTGCCCATATCGCGACCATCCGCCACAAGGCCCGGCGCTTCCTGAAAGGCTCGCTGGCGCTGCAGCAGCGCCTCGCGTACAGCGGGCAGTGCAGCCACCTGGGAAGCGCCGGAACCGACGCTTTCGGTGCGAATGACATCGCTGACTTCATCACCTTCCAGAATGATGCGTTGCAACTGACCGTCCGTCGCTGCGATGAACTGCACATCCAGATGAGCGGCGAGTTTCTTCAGCAACTCTTCATTGGTCAGGTCAACACCATGGTTATGCGCGGCGAAGGCCAGCAATCGGTACAACGCACCGGAATCCAGCAGGTTCCAGCCCAGGCGCTTGGCCAGGATCCCGGCTACCGTGCCCTTGCCCGAGCCGCTTGGCCCATCGATGGTGATGACCGGTGCAATGTTGATCACGACTGTGCCTCTTGTGCCACGCGGATACCGACCTGTGCGCACAGCGCCAGGAAATTCGGGAACGACGTCGCGACGTTGGCGCAATCATGAATGCGGATCGGCGCACTGGCGCGCAGCGAAGCAACGCTGAACGCCATGGCGATACGGTGATCACCATGGCCGTGTACTTCACCGCCGCCGATCTGGCCGCCGTCGATGATGATGCCATCCGGGGTTGGCTCGCACTTGACGCCCAGCGCCAGCAAGCCATCAGCCATGACCTGGATACGATCCGACTCCTTGACCCGCAGCTCTTCGGCGCCACGCAACACGGTGCGCCCTTCGGCACAGGCGGCGGCGACGAACAGCACCGGGAACTCGTCGATCGCCAGCGGAACCAGCGCCTCGGGAATCTCGATACCCTTGAGTTTAGCTGCACGTACGCGCAAGTCAGCCACCGGTTCGCCACCCACTTCACGCTGGTTTTCCAGAGTGATGTCGGCGCCCATCAGGCGCAGGATATCGATCACACCGGTACGGGTCGGGTTGATGCCGACGTGTTCCAGCACCAGTTCCGAACCTTCGGCGATCGATGCCGCCACCAGGAAGAACGCCGAGGACGAAATATCACCCGGGACTTCAATGTGGGTCGCAGCCAGCTTATTGCCGGACTCGACCGATGCTGTCGCACCGTTGACCGTTACCGGGTAGCCGAAACCACGGAGCATGCGCTCGGTATGGTCGCGGGTCGGAGCAGGCTCGGTAACCGTGGTCTTGCCTTCGGCATACAGACCGGCCAGCAGCAGGCAGGACTTAACCTGGGCACTGGCCATCGGCATGGTGTAGGTCAGACCCTTGAGCTTGTTGCCACCGCGAATGATCATCGGCGGACGACCTTCGGCGGCGGTTTCGATCACCGCACCCATTTCGCGCAGCGGATTGGCCACGCGATTCATCGGGCGCTTGGAAAGCGAAGCGTCGCCGGTCAAGGTGCTGTCGAAGTTCTGCGCAGCCAGCAGGCCGGACAGCAGGCGCATCGAAGTACCGGAGTTGCCCAGGTAGATCGGGCCCGGTGCCGGCTTCAGGCCATGCAGGCCGACGCCGTGAATGGTCACACGACCGTGGTGCGGACCTTCGATGACCACGCCCATGTCACGGAATGCCTGCAAGGTCGCCAGGGCATCTTCGCCCTCCAGGAAACCTTCGACTTCGGTGACGCCTTCGGCCAGGGAGCCAAGCATGATCGAACGGTGGGAAATCGATTTGTCACCCGGTACGCGAATCCGACCGGACAGGCGGCCACCAGGTTGAGCCAGGAAAATCAGATCGTTGGAATTCATAGCGTCCACATAGGCCCTGCGGGCCAGGATTTTACTGAAATGCTCGCGGGCAACACGGGCGCGAGTGAAAACGCCCAGCAATTGGTGCCCATCCCCTGCATCGACCGCGTCGCGCAAGGCGTCGAGGTCGCTGCGAAATGTATCGAGTGTGCGCAGGACAGCTTCGCGGTTGGCGAGGAAGATGTCGTGCCACATGACCGGGTCGCTTCCGGCGATTCTTGTGAAATCGCGGAAACCGCCCGCAGCGTAACGGAAGATCTCAAGATTTTCATTGCGCTTGGCCAGTGAGTCGACCAAACCGAACGCCAGCAAGTGCGGCAGATGGCTGGTCGCGGCCAGTACTTCGTCGTGACGCTCGACCTGCATGTGCTCGACATCGGCACCCAGTTCGCGCCACAAACGGTCGACTACCGCCAGGGCTGCAGGATCGGTTTGCTCCAGCGGCGTCAGGATCACTTTGTGGCGACGGAACAGCTCGGCGTTGGAAGCTTCCACCCCACTCTGCTCCGAACCGGCAATCGGATGCCCCGGCACGAAGGATGACGGCATCTTGCCAAATGCTTCGGTGGCCGCACGCACCACATTGCCCTTGGCACTGCCGACATCGGTCAGGATTGCCTGCCCCAGATCCATGCCCGCCAGACGCGCGAGCACTTTCTCCATGGCCAGGATCGGCACCGCCAGTTGGATGACGTCGGCGCCCTGACAAGCAACGCCCAGGTCTTCCTCGCAGCGATCCACCACACCCAACTCGACCGCGAGCTTGCGCGATTGTGGATCGAGATCGACCCCGACCACTTCGCGGCACAGACCGCTTTCACGCAAACCCTTGGCAAACGAACCGCCGATCAAGCCGAGACCGACCACCACCAGGCGACCGATCATAGGTTCAGCAGATTGCAGCGCAGTGACATCAACCACGAGCCAGAACCTTGGTCAGCGCTTCGAGGAAGCGGCTGTTCTCTGCTGGCAGGCCAATGGTGATGCGCAGGTGGTTCGGCATGCCGTAGTTGGCCACCGGACGCACTATCACACCTTCACGCAGTAAGCCCTGGAACACCGGGGCCGCGACCTGACCGAGATCGACGCAGATGAAATTGCCTTTGGACGGAATCCAGCTCAGCGCCAGCTCACGAAAACCGGCTTCCAGTTGCTGCATGCCGGACTCGTTCAACTGACGGCTTTGCGCCAGATACTCTTCGTCCTTCAACGCCGCACAGGCCGCGGCCAAGGCCAGGCTGTTGACGTTGAACGGCTGGCGCACACGGTTCAGCACGTCTGCGACCACCGCCGTGGACAAGCCATAACCCACACGCAGCGCTGCCAGGCCATAGGCCTTGGAGAAGGTACGGGAAACCAGCAGGTTCGGATAAGCCGCCAGGAAGTCCAGGCCATCCGGCAGATCGCTGCCTTCGGCGTACTCGATGTAGGCCTCGTCCAGTACGACCAGCACATGCTCCGGCACATCCTGCAGGAATTCGTCCAGCGCCTCGGCGTCGAACCAGGTCCCGGTCGGGTTGTTCGGGTTGGCAATGAACACCACGCGGGTGTTGGCATCGATCGCCGCCAGCATGGCAGGCAGGTCATGCCCCCAATCCTTGGCTGGAACCACCTTGGCCTGTGCGCCGACCGCCTGGGTGGCAATCGGGTAGACCGCGAACGCATGCTCGCTGAACACGGCATTCAGGCCCGGTGCCAGATAAGCACGCGCGACCAACTCCAGGATGTCGTTGGAACCGTTGCCCAGCGTGACCTGGTTGAGTTCGACGCGGCACTGCTCGGCCAACAGGCTCTTGAGCGCAAAACCGTTGCCGTCCGGATAACGGGTCAGCTCGGGCAGCGCATCGCGGATCGCCGCCAGCGCCTTGGGGCCAGCGCCCAGCGGGTTTTCGTTGCTCGCCAGTTTGACGATGCTGGCTGGATCGAGATCCAGCTCACGCGCCAGTTCGTCCACGGGCTTGCCCGGAACGTAAGGCGAAAGTTGTTGCACGCCCGGCTGTGCCAGAGCGAGGAAATTGCCACTCATTTCTACCGCCCCTTAGAGAACTGCTTTCGGGTAGGAACCCAGCACCTTGAGTGCCACTGCTTCCTGACTGATCTTTTCCAGCACACCTTTGACCAGCGGGTCACGATGATGGCCGACGAAGTCGATGAAGAACACGTAGGTCCATTTACCGCTGCGCGACGGACGAGTCTCGATTCGCGTCAGGTCGATGCCATTGTCGTGGAACGGCACCAGCAACTCGTGAAGCGCACCCGGCTTGTTGCTCATCGAAACGATGATCGATGTCTTGTCGTCGCCAGTCGGTGGCACTTCCTGGTTGCCGATCATGAGGAAGCGCGTGGAGTTATCCGGACGGTCCTCGATTTTTTCGGCCAGACGGGTCAAGCCGTACAGGCCGGCCGCCATGTCGCCGGCAATCGCCGCCGAGTTCCACTCACCCTTGACCCGCTTGGCCGCTTCGGCGTTGCTGGACACCGCCACGCGCTCGACATTCGGATAGTGGGCGTCCAGCCACTTGCGGCACTGGGCCAGGGACTGGGCGTGGGAGTAGATGCGGCTGATGCTGTCGGTCTTGGTGTTTTCGCCGACCAACAGGTGATGGTGGATACGCAGCTCGACTTCGCCGCAGATCACCATGTCGTGTTCAAGGAAGCTGTCGAGGGTGTGGTTGACTGCGCCTTCTGTGGAGTTCTCCACCGGCACCACGCCAAAATTCACCGCCCCCGCCGCCACTTCACGGAACACTTCGTCGATCGCCGCCATCGGCTTGCTGATCACCGCGTGGCCGAAGTGCTTCATGGCCGCCGCCTGGGTGAACGTACCTTCAGGGCCGAGGTAAGCCACTTTCAGCGGCTGCTCGAGCGCCAGGCACGAAGACATGATTTCGCGGAACAACCGCGCCATTTCTTCGTTGCCCAGCGGCCCCTGGTTACGCTGCATGACACGCTTGAGCACCTGAGCTTCACGCTCAGGACGATAGAACACCGGCACTTCGCCTTCGGCCAGCGAGGCCATCTTTACTCGCGCGACTTCCTGGGCGCAGCGCGCACGCTCACTGATCAGCTCCAGGACCTTTTCGTCCAGGGCATCAATGCGCAGGCGCAGTGCCTTGAGTTCTTGCTCAGACATTAGCCGTGTTCCTTCTCGAACTCTGCCATGTACGAAACCAGCGCGTTGACCGCGTTGATGTCGACGGCGTTATAGATGGAGGCGCGCATGCCGCCCACGGAACGGTGACCCTTGAGGTTCAACAGGCCACGCTCGTCGGCACCGGCCAGAAACGGCTTGTCCAGACGATCATCAGCCAGGCGGAACGGCACGTTCATCCACGAGCGATCCGACTTGTTGATCGGGTTGCTGTACAGGCCACTGGCATCGATGAAGCCATACAGCGTGCGCTGCTTGACTTCGTTGAGCTTGCCGATGGCCTCGACGCCGCCCAACTCCTTGAGCCACTCGAACACCAGGCCGGACAAGTACCAGGCCAGGGTCGGCGGGGTGTTGTACATCGAACCGTTATCGGCCGCGACCTTGTAGTTGAGCATGGTCGGGCAAATGGAGCGCGCATGACCCAGCAGGTCTTCGCGAACGATGTTGACGACGATACCACTCGGGCCGATGTTTTTCTGGGCGCCGGCGTAGATCATGCCGAAGCGCGAAACATCCACCGGGCGCGACAGGATGTCCGAGGACATGTCGGCGACCAGCGGGATATCACCGGTCTCGGGAATCCATTGGAATTCCAGGCCGCCGATGGTTTCGTTCGGCGCGTAGTGAACGTAGGCCGCGTCTTTCGACAGCTTCCATTCGTTCTGGCCGGGAATGGCGAAGTAGTCGTAAGGCTTGGCGGTGCCGGCAACATTGACGTGGCCGAAGCGCGAAGCTTCTTCGATGGCTTTCTGCGACCAGATACCGGTGTCGATATAGTCGGCAGAGCCGTTTTCCGGCAACAGGTTCAGAGGAATCTGAGCGAATTGCTGGCTGGCGCCACCTTGCAGAAACAGCACTTTATAGTTCGACGGGATATTCAGCAGATCACGCAGATCCTGCTCGGCCTTGGTGGCGATGGACACGAACTCATCGCTGCGATGGCTCATTTCCATGACCGACAGACCCTTGCCGTGCCAGTCGAGGAGTTCACCCTGGGCGCGCTGCAGGACAGCTTCGGGAAGCGCCGCAGGACCGGCACAGAAGTTATAGGCTCTCTTGCTCACATCCAATCTCGCTCTGATTTGGTGGTATCACGCAATAAATCATCAGCCGACACCAATACAATGTGGGAGCGGGCTTGCTCGCGAAAGCGGTTGGACTGGCGACATCTTCATTGGATGTCAGTCCGTCTTCGCGAGCAAGCCCGCTCCCACACTGGATCTTCGTGGGTGTCGAAATTTTCTCATCGGACAAACAACAAGGGGGCGAATTTTCATCCGCCCCCTGCTTACCCGCTTATTCCTGTGGTTCTTCGTCAGCGGCGGCGTCGAGTTGCTGGTCTTCGGCAACGTCGTCGATCACGACCTCACCGACAAACCCCTCACCCTCTTCACCTTCCAGCTCTTCGCCCTCGACTTCCGACGGCTCCTGAACCCGCTCCAGCCCGACCAGTGTTTCGTCGTTGGCCAGTTTGATCAGGGTCACGCCCTGGGTGTTACGACCCAGGCTGGACACTTCGTCGACGCGGGTGCGCACCAGGGTACCCTGGTCGGAAATCAGCATGATTTCCTCGCCGTCGAGCACCTGGACCGCACCGACCAGACGGCCGTTACGCTCGTTGCTGACCATGGCGATAACGCCCTGGCCGCCACGCTTGTACTCAGGGAACTCGGTGATCGCCGTGCGCTTGCCGTAGCCACGCGCCGAAGCGGTGAGGATCTGGCTGCCTTCTTCCGGGATCAGCATGGAAATCAGCTTCTGGCCTTCCGGCAGGCGCATGCCGCGCACACCGCGGGCGGTACGGCCCATGGCTCGAACGTCGGATTCCTTGAAGCGGGTGACCTTGCCGCCATCGGAGAACAGCATCACTTCGCGCTCGCCATCGGTGATGGCCGCGGAAATCAGCACGTCGCCTTCGTCCAGCTCCAGCGCGATCAGGCCGACGCTGCGTTGACGGCTGAAGGATTCCAGCGGGGTCTTCTTCACGGTGCCGTTGGCGGTGGCCATGAAGATGTAGTGACCTTCGGTGTATTCCTCGACCGGCAGCATGGTGGTGATGTATTCACCGTCATCCAGCGGCAACAGGTTGACCAGCGGACGACCACGGGCAGCGCGGGACGCTTCAGGGATTTCGTAGGTTTTCAGCCAGTACACCTTGCCCTTGCTGGAGAACAGCAGCAGCGTGGTGTGGCTGTTGGCAACCAGCAGGTGAGCGATGTAGTCCTCATCCTTGACGCCGGTCGCCGACTTGCCTTTACCGCCACGACGCTGGGCCTGGTACGCAGCCAGCGGCTGGGTCTTGGCGTAGCCACCGTGGGAAATGGTCACGACGCGCTCTTCTTCCGGGATCATGTCACCCAGGGTCAGGTCGAGACGGGCATCGAGGATTTCGGTACGACGCACATCGCCGTATTCGGCGCGAATCACTTCCAGCTCTTCGCGGATCACTTCCATCAGGCGCGTGGCGCTGTTGAGGATGCGGATCAGCTCGCCGATCTGGTTGAGGATCTCTTGATACTCGGCCAGCAGTTTTTCGTGTTCCAGACCGGTCAGGCGGTGCAGACGCAGTTCCAGAATGGCTTGCGCCTGTTCTGGCGACAGGAAGTACTTGCCGTCGCGCAGACCGTATTGCGGATCGAGGTTTTCCGGACGGCACGAATCGGCGCCGGCACGTTCGACCATCGCCACCACGGCCGAGGATTCCCAAGGCGTGCTGATCAGCGCTTCCTTGGCTTCCGACGGCGTTGGCGACGCCTTGATCAGGGCGATGACCGGGTCGATGTTCGACAGGGCAACCGCTTGACCTTCAAGGATGTGACCACGTTCGCGCGCCTTGCGCAGTTCGAACACGGTACGACGGGTCACCACTTCGCGACGGTGACGCACGAAGGCTTCCAGCAGGTCCTTGAGGTTAAGGATCCGCGGACGGCCGTCGATCAGCGCGACGATGTTGATACCGAACACCGCTTGCAGCTGGGTCTGGGCGTAGAGGTTGTTGAGGATGACCTCAGGCACTTCGCCGCGACGCAGCTCGATCACGACGCGCATACCGTCCTTGTCGGACTCGTCGCGCAGTTCGGTGATACCTTCGAGCTTCTTCTCTTTGACCAGCTCGGCGATCTTCTCGATCAGACGTGCCTTGTTCAGCTGGTAAGGGAGTTCGGTGATGACGATCTGCTGACGACCACCGACCTTGTCGATGTCTTCGATCATCGAGCGGGCGCGCATGTAAATGCGTCCGCGACCGGTGCGGTAGGCTTCGATGATGCCGGCGCGACCGTTGATGATCGCGGCGGTCGGGAAGTCCGGACCGGGGATGTATTGCATCAGCTCGTCGACGGTCAGTTCAGGGTTGTCGATGAGCGCCAGGCAACCGTCGATGACTTCACCGAGGTTGTGCGGCGGAATGTTGGTCGCCATGCCCACGGCGATACCGCTGGAGCCGTTGACCAACAGGTTGGGAATACGGGTCGGCATGACCGCCGGGATCATTTCGGTGCCGTCGTAGTTCGGCACCCAGTCCACGGTTTCTTTATGCAGGTCAGCCAGCAGCTCGTGCGCCAGCTTGGTCATGCGCACTTCGGTGTATCGCATGGCCGCGGCGTTGTCGCCGTCCACCGAACCGAAGTTGCCCTGGCCGTCTACCAGCAGGTAGCGCAGGGAGAATGGCTGCGCCATCCGAACGATGGTGTCGTACACCGCGGTATCACCGTGCGGGTGATACTTACCGATCACGTCACCGACAACACGGGCAGATTTCTTGTACGGCTTGTTGAAGTCATTGCCCAGCTCGCTCATCGCGAACAGCACGCGCCGGTGCACGGGCTTCAAGCCATCGCGCGCATCCGGCAGTGCCCGCCCGACAATTACGCTCATCGCGTAGTCGAGGTAGGACTGCTTCAGCTCGTCTTCGATATTGACCGGGAGGATTTCTTTGGCCAGTTCGCCCATGAGAAGCCTGATTCCTTTTTCTGGTGAAACTTCGTCAGGACCAACGAAGCTCGCCGCTGCAGGCTCAGTGCCATGCATTGGCTTACAACAAATCAACGAGTTATGCCATGGATCTGCGCAGTACGGGTCGCCACTTTGGGCAACCCTGGAAACCGCCGGATGTTATCACAAGAGCCGCCACGCACCTATCCCCCAGATGCGCATGGAGAGTAGTTAGTTGACCGGTGACAGGCTTGAAGGGGACGAGAGAGGCTTAGAGCTGTGTTGAATGGAGAATTTGTGGCTGATTCTGGTTGATTTGTTGGCTTTGAGGGCCTCTTCGCGGGCAAGCCCGCTCCCACAGGTTTTGTGAACACCATAAAACACTGTGGGAGCGGGCTTGCCCGCGAAAGCGATTGAATAGACGCCAAAGATAATTAATGCAGACGCTTACGGCACATCAACTGCGCCATCTTCGCCGTATCCGGGCGTTCGACGATGCCTTTTTCGGTGACGATCGCATCGATCAGATCCGCCGGCGTCACGTCAAACACCGGGTTAAAGGCATGGACATCAGCGCCGACGCGCTTGCCACCGACCTCCAGCAACTCGCGACCATCACGCTCTTCAATCGGAATGTCATCGCCACTGGCCAGGTTCATGTCGATGGTCGAACTCGGCGCCACCACCATGAAGCGCACGCCGTGGTGCATGGCGTTGACGGCCAGTTGATAGGTGCCGATCTTGTTGGCCACATCGCCATTGGCGGTGATCCGGTCCGCGCCGACGATGACCCAGGTAGGGCCTTTGGTCTTCATGATATGCGCCGCGGCGGAATCGACATTGAGGGTCACGGGAATGCCTTCATTGGCCAGTTCCCACGCGGTCAGCCGCGAGCCCTGCAGCCATGGGCGGGTTTCGTCGACATAGACCTGCTCGACCATACCCTCGATGAATGCGCCACGAATCACCCCCAGCGCGGTGCCAAAGCCGCCCGTGGCCAGCGCGCCGGTATTGCAGTGGGTGAGGATCGCCTGGGCGTTGCCCTGATGCTTGCGGATCAGGTCCACCCCCAGTTGCGCCATGGTCAGGTTGGCTTCGCGATCACTTTCGTGAATGGCGATGGCCTCGGCCTCCAGTACCGCCAGCGGATCGGCATTGTCCTTCAGGCGATCAAGCCGGTCGTGCATGCGACCCAGCGCCCAGAACAGGTTGACCGCAGTAGGACGGGAATCGGCCAACAGCATGAAATCCTCTTCCAGTGCAGCGTACCAGTCGCCACCCTCGGCAATCCGGGCACGGGCCGCCAGTACGATGCCATAAGCGGCGCTAATGCCGATGGCCGGCGCGCCACGCACCACCATCGAGCGAATGGCTTCGGCCACGCCAGCGGCGCTGGTGTAGGCAATCCAGGTTTCCTCGAACGGCAAAATACGCTGATCCAGCAGATGGAGAGCGCCATCACGCCAATCGATGGCCTTTACCTTTTCCGCAGCCAACAGTCGATCGCGCATCCCTCACCCCGCACTCATGAACAAAAGCCGCCGATTATAGCGATCCCCCCGCGAAGACGCTCGGGTATACTTCGCCATCCCTTACAAAAGCACTGGAACCGACCCTCGATGCCGAACACTGCCGCTGCGCTCGACCTGTTATTGCTGCCGACCTGGCTGGTACCCGTCGAACCCGCTGGTGTTGTCCTCAAGGAACATGGCGTGGGCATCCGTGATGGACGCATCGTGTTTATCGGCCCACGTTCCGCCGCGCTGAAGCTTAACGCAACCGAAACCCGCGAATTGCCCGACATGCTGCTCAGCCCCGGCCTGATCAATGCCCACGGGCACGCGGCGATGACACTGTTTCGTGGCCTGGCCGATGACCTGCCATTGATGACCTGGCTGGAAAACCACATCTGGCCCGCCGAAGCCAAGTGGGTCGACGAGGACTTCGTGCGCGACGGCACGGATCTGGCCATTGCCGAGCAAATCAAAGGCGGCATCACCTGTTTCTCTGACATGTACTTCTTCCCGAAGGTTGCCAGTGAGCGCGTGCACAACAGCGGCATTCGCGCGCAGATCGCGATTCCGATCCTCGATTTCCCCATTCCGGGCGCCGCTACCGCGGACGAAGCCATTCGTCAGGGCGTTGAACTGTTTGGCGATCTCAAGCACCACGAACGCATCAAAGTCACCTTCGGCCCCCATGCACCCTACACCGTGGGCGACGAAAACCTGGAAAAAATCCGGGTGATTGCCGAAGAGCTGGACGCTTCGATTCACATGCACGTACATGAAACCGCCTTCGAAGTGCAGCAATCGGTCGAGCAGCGCGGTGAACGACCGCTGGCCCGCCTGGCGCGCCTGGGCTTGCTGGGGCCGCGCTTCCAGGCGGTTCACATGACCCAGATCAGCGAAGAAGACCTGGCGTTGCTGGTAGAAAGCAACAGCAATGTGATTCATTGCCCGGAGTCGAACCTGAAGCTGGCCAGCGGGTTCTGCCCGGTCGAGCGTTTGTGGCAGGCCGGGGTCAATGTTGCGGTCGGCACCGACGGCGCAGCTAGCAACAATGACCTGGACCTGCTTGGCGAAACCCGCACTGCAGCCCTGCTGGCCAAGGCTGTCGCCGGCTCGGCCACCGCGCTGGATGCCCATCGTGCCTTGCGCATGGCCACCCTCAATGGCGCCCGGGCATTGGGTATCGAGGCCGAAACCGGCTCGTTGGAAATCGGCAAAGCGGCGGACATGGTGGCTTTCGACCTCTCCGGCCTGGCCCAGCAGCCGGTCTACGACCCGGTTTCGCAGCTTATATACGCCACCGGCCGGGACTGTGTGAAACACCTTTGGGTTGCCGGCAAGCAACTGCTCGACGACCGTCGCCTGACACGCCTGGATGAACAACAGCTTGGCACTGTCGCGAAGGCCTGGGGCCAGCGCATCAGCGGCCGCACCGAATCGTAAGCACCCTGGAGCACAATCCGGGGCAACAGGATTTTTCAAGTTTTAGAGGACTTAAACCATGAGCAACGTCGACTACGCCGAAATCGCCAAATTCGAGGCCCTGGCCCATCGCTGGTGGGACCGCGAAAGCGAATTCAAACCGCTCCACGACATCAACCCGCTGCGGGTCAACTGGATTGACGAGCGGGTCAACCTGGCCGGCAAGAAGGTCCTCGACGTCGGTTGCGGCGGCGGCATCCTCAGCGAAGCCATGGCTCAGCGCGGCGCGACCGTGATGGGCATCGACATGGGCGAAGCGCCGTTGGCGGTTGCCCAGCTGCATCAGCTGGAGTCGGGCGTGAGCGTCGAATACCGGCAGATCACCGCCGAAGCCCTGGCCGAGGAAATGCCCGAGCAGTTTGACGTGGTCACCTGCCTGGAGATGCTTGAGCACGTGCCGGACCCGTCGTCGGTCATCCGTGCCTGCTTCCGCATGGTCAAGCCCGGCGGCCAGGTGTTCTTCTCGACCATCAACCGCAATCCGAAGGCGTACCTGTTCGCCATCGTCGGCGCCGAATACATCATGAAGCTGCTGCCGCGCGGCACCCACGATTTCAAGAAATTCATCCGCCCTTCCGAACTCGGCGCCTGGAGCCGCATGGCCGGCCTGACCGTCAAGGACATCATCGGCCTGACCTACAACCCGCTGACCAAGCACTACAAACTGGCCTCCGACGTGGACGTCAATTACATGATCCAGACCCTGCGCGAGGAATAAGCCGATGCCAATCAGAGCAGTTCTTTTCGACATGGACGGCACCCTGCTCGACACCGCGCCGGACTTCATTGCGATCTGTCAGGCAATGCGTGCCGACCGCGGCTTGCCACCGATGAACGACAAGCACATCCGCGACGAGATTTCCGGCGGCGCCAAGGCGATGGTCGCGGTGACCTTCTCAATGGACCCGGAATCGCCGGGGTTCGAGGAACTGCGCCTGGAGTTCCTGGAGCGCTACCTCGTCGGTTGTGCAGTCCACAGCAAACTGTTCGACGGCATGGGCGAACTGCTGGCGGACATCGAGAAGGCCAACCTGATCTGGGGCGTGGTCACCAACAAGCCGCTGCGCTTCGCCGAGCCGATCATGCAACAGCTGGGGCTGGCTGAACGCTCGGCGCTGCTGATCTGCCCGGATCACGTGAAGAACAGCAAACCGGACCCGGAACCGCTGATCCTTGCCTGCAAGATGCTCGACCTGGACCCGGCCAGCGTGCTGTTCGTCGGCGATGACCTGCGCGACATCGAGTCGGGCCGTGATGCCGGCACCAAGACTGCTGCGGTGACCTTTGGCTATATCCACCCGGATGATAATCCGCGGCATTGGGGTGCGGATGTGGTGGTCGATCATCCGCTGGAGTTGCGCAAGGTGCTCGATAGCGCGCTTTGCAGCTGCTAAGTCGAATCGCTTTTTTGTAGGAGCGAGCTTGCTCGCGAAAAACCTGAGAACGCCGCTGGGTGTCAGGCTTTACGCGTAATCGTTGACGACCATCGTCGGAACGCCGCCCGGAGCTAGCTCGCTCCTACAAGGGCAGCGCCTGTCTTCTGATTTGTCGAGGTTTTTTATGTTTGATTATTCCGCCCGCCCCGAACTGCTCAAGGATCGGGTCATTCTGGTCACCGGCGCAGGACGCGGCATCGGCGCCGCTGCGGCAAAAACCTACGCGGCCCACGGCGCAACCGTGCTGCTGCTGGGCAAGACCGAAGCCAACCTGACCCAGGTCTACGACGAAATCGAAGCCGCCGGCCATCCACAACCGGCGGTGATCCCGTTCAACCTCGAAACCGCCCTGCCCCATCAATACGATGAGCTGGCGGCGATGATCGAAAGCGAATTCGGGCATCTCGACGGCCTGCTGCACAATGCCTCGATCATCGGCCCGCGCACGCCGATCGAGCAGCTTTCCGGCGAAAACTTCATGCGGGTCATGCAAGTCAACGTCAATGCCATGTTCATGCTCACCAGCACACTGCTGCCGCTGCTCAAGCTGTCGCAGGATGCCTCGGTGGTGTTCACGTCCAGCAGCGTCGGCCGCAAGGGACGTGCGTACTGGGGCGCTTACGGCGTCTCCAAATTCGCCACTGAAGGCCTGATGCAAACCCTGGCTGACGAAGTCGATACCGTGGCCCCGGTACGCTCCAACAGCATCAACCCGGGCGCTACCCGCACTAGCATGCGCGCCCAGGCTTACCCGGGCGAAAACCCACTGAACAACCCGACGCCCGAGGAGATCATGCCGGTCTACCTCTACCTGATGGGCCCGGACAGCACCGGTATCAATGGCCAGGCGTTCAACGCCCAGTAACGACCGCACGTCGCTTTTTGGTGCCGCGCCAGCTTCCTGTCGCGGCGCTCGAACTCGAGCCAGGCACCTGTCAAACAAACGTCGCACGCAGCGCTACACAGCTAACAGATAAGTCACAACTAATTGATTTAATACAGATTTTATTCGGATGAACCGAATGGCACGACTTTCGCTCTAAGTTTGCTCAGACACGCAACGTGAAAGCAGACGGGGGTGAAGCTTGAGTGCTGAGATTACTCATCTTCTACAAAGCGGATTAAACTTGTACGAAATGTCCTACGGGACTGACGGACCAGTACGACGCGCAGCCCTAAGCCGCTCTCACCCTGCTTGTAAGACAGCCTTACTGCTTAGGGGCGCACGCCTTATGAAACCACCTTCCCAGACCAACGCAATTGACTTCGATAGCGCCAAATTGCAGCGCCTGGGCTTTGGTCAGCAGCCGCCTCTTCTGGAAAGGCCTGTCAGTCTTGCGCAATTGCGCCAGCAACTGAGCCTGCAGTTGCAAACCAGTCTGGAGCCGCAACGCATTCTTGGGACTTTCTATCGCGAAATTCAGCGATTGGTGCCGTTGGACGCCTTGTGCTACCTGCACAAGAGCAGTGACCTGCGCCTGGAGTTCGGCCAGCGCGGCCACCATTCCATCAGTTACAGCCTCAGCCACGAAGGCGAACACCTGGGTGAGCTGATTTTCCGTCGCAATCAGCGTTTCAGCGAACAGGAACAGGGCAATCTCGAATCACTGCTGGCCGCGCTGCTTTTCCCGATGCGCAACGCGCTGCTTTACCGTACCGCCACCCAAAGCGCACTGCGCGACCCGCTGACAGGCGCGGGTAACCGCATCGCCATGGACCAGACGCTGCAAAGGGAAATCGAACTGTCCCGGCGCCATCTGCAACCGTTGTCGGTGCTGATGCTGGACATCGATCATTTCAAGCAAGTCAATGATACCCATGGCCACAGCACAGGCGATGACGTACTCAAGGCGGTCGCCGCCACGATCAAAAACCAGCTGCGCAACGTGGACATGGTGTTTCGCTATGGCGGTGAAGAGTTCCTGATCCTGCTGTCCAATACCAGCCGCGAGGCCGCGGCCATGGTCGGTGAGCGGCTGCGGTTTGCAGCGCAGTCTGAAGAGTACCTGGCCGATGGTCATACGATCGTGCTGACGGTCAGCCTCGGCTGTTCGACCCTGTTGCCCGGCGAGTCTGCCGAAAGCCTGTTGCGACGGGCAGACAGCGCGTTGTATGTGGCCAAGCGCGAAGGTCGTAACCGGCTGGAGATGGCAGGCTGATTTTTCAGCCACGATACAAATCAATGTGGGAGCGGGCTTGCTCGCGAATGGGATCTGACCTTCAACGATGATGTTGACTGACAGTCCGTATTCGCGAGCAAGCCCGCTCCCACAGTTGTTTCAAGCAGACGTTGAATCAGCCTTCGGCCAGTGCCATCCGCTCACGCACGACCGGTGCCCGCTCTGCGTGCTCCAATTGCATGCAACGTTCGAGAAACAGGTGCATGTAGTCGTAACTCTTGCAAACGGCCTGACGCAACTCCACCTGCAGGGATTTGCTCGGGTTGGTGCCCGCCAATGTGCAGATGATCTCCAGGGCTTCCCATGGATGGGCATCGTCGTACTGGGCATGCATCTTCAGCCACTTCATCGCCCGCTTGCGATCTTCCTCGGGAAACGAGGCGGAGTAGATACCGTTGGAACACACTACCGCCGACCATTCCCCGGTCGCCCCTTCGATGGCGTAGTTGGTGGCGGCAATCGCAACGATCAGCGAGTCGGATGAACTGGTGTGCCAGCACCAATGGCTCAAAGCGTGAAGCTCCGGTGCAACCTGCTGTGCCTGCAGGTCTTCCAGGCTGACACCGTGCGCGCGACTCCAGTGCACCCAGTAATCGGCGTGGTTCAATTCGACGCGGATGTTGCGCATCAGCCAGCGACGGGCCATGTCTTCGCCGGGATGACGGGCAAAGCGTGTCTTGGTCAGGTTTTGTGCCATATACAACGCGAACTGTTCGACCACCGGCCAGCCACCGATCAGGTACTGGCGCATGGTCTTCGCACTGAGTTTGTTGTCTCGCATGCGTTGGTACAGTTCGTGTTCGACAACCCGGCGCTTGCTCTCGCTGCAATCCTGGATCAGGCGCTGGGCCCAGGCAGGGTAACTTGCAGCTTCCATGAGCGGTCCGGTTCGGATGAATGTGTCGATCACTGTCGAGCTCCTTTTGATTGTGATTGTGAGACCGGCAGGAATTTCAACGGAACGTGCCAGGCGCCTTGAATAACAGCGGCTGAGGTCTGGCAGGACGACTTAACAAGCTATCGCCGGTAAACAACTGCGGGCGTTCAATCACATACCCTTGAGCGTAATCCACCCCGATCTCCAGCAATGCCTGCTCGATCTGGGGCGTTTCGACAAACTCGGCAATCGTGCGCTTACCCATCACATGGCCGATGTGATTGATCACTTCGACCATGGCGCGGTTAATCGGGTCGTCCAGCATATCCTTTACGAAACTCCCGTCGATCTTCAGGAAGTCTACAGGCAAATGTTTCAGGTATGCGAATGAGGACATTCCGGCACAAAAATCATCCAGTGAAAAATGGCAGCCTAAGCCTTTGAGTTCATTAATGAATCGAATGGCGCTGCCAAGATTTGAAATGGCGCTGGTTTCAGTAATTTCAAAACAAATCATTTCAGGCGGAACCGAATACGTCACAAACTGTTCACGCAAAAAGTCCAGGAACGCCTCATCCCCGATCGTCGTGCCTGACAGATTGATCGCACACATGGCCAGTGGCCCGGGGCCTTGCTCGGCCCGGCATTGCGCAATGATCTTGAACACGTTCTGCACCACCCAACGATCCAGCGAGCTCATCAGGCCATAACGCTCGGCAGCCGGAATGAAGCTGTCAGGCAAGATCATCCGCCCGGCTTCATCATGCAATCGCAGCAGAATTTCAATGTGCCCGCCGCCCTGATCGACATGACCCAAGGGGGCAATTTCCTGGGCATACAGGCAGAAGCGGTCTTCCTCCAGCGCCATGTGCAAACGCTGCACCCAGGCCATTTCGCCGAAGCGCAGGGACAATTCCGAGTCATCCGGATGATAGACCTGGACCCGGTTCCGGCCCTTTTCCTTGGCCATGTAGCACGCCATGTCGGCAGCACGCAGCGAGGTTTCGAGCGTCGTCGGATTCTGTGCGACATGGACCAGCCCGATACTGACAGTGGTCACGAAAGGCCGGCCCTTCCAGACAAAATGCAGATTCTGCACAGTCTTTCGCAGGCTTTCGGCAATTTTCTCCGCCGCTTCCGGTGCGCAGTTTTCCAGCAGGATGCCGAACTCGTCGCCGCCAAGGCGCGCCAGGGTATCGCCTTCGCGCAGCCCGGATTGCAACAAGGCACAGATATGCCGCAACAGTTCGTCGCCCGCCGCGTGGCCGCAGGTATCGTTGACCAGTTTGAACTGATCCAGATCGAGGAACATCAGGGCATGGCGACCCGCGTAGCGGGTCAGGTTATGCAGCGCCTGTTCCAGGCGATATTCGAACTCTCGGCGGTTGGCAAGCCCGGTCAAGGCGTCGTGGGTCGCCTGCCACGACAGATTGGCGATGTATTGCCGCTCCTGGGTCATGTCATGCAGCACCAGCACCGTCCCGCTGACTTTGCCGGCATTGCGGATCGGCGCGCCCACCAGCGTGACCGACACCGTGCTGCCATCCAGGCGTTGAATCAGCTTGGAGTGTTCACTGCCGCCACTGAGCTGGCCGCTCAGAATATGTTCGATCAGAGTGAAACCGTCGGACTGGGCATTTTCGTCCAACAGGTTGAACAGCGCCGCCAGCGGCAACCCCGTCGCCTGCTCGGCCTTCCAGTGGGTCAACGCTTCGGCCGCCGGATTCATGTAGGCAATCGCACCGGAAACATCCGTGGTGATCACGCCGTCGCCAATTGATTGCAGGGTGATCTGCGCCCGTTCTTTCTCCAGTTGCAATGCATCGGCGAAGGCATGGCGCTGCTTGAGCAGTTTATGGGTGCGCATCAAGGCCAATGCAATCAAGCCCAGGGCGGTGGCGAGGTTGGTCACCAGCAACAGTCGCAGGATCATCCGCGAGCCTTCGCCCAAGGCATCGCTGAAGGCCTTCGCCGCCGGTGTCACACTTTCGTTGATGACGAATATCTGATCCTTCCAGCGCTTGATATCGGCATCGGTGGCCTGCCTGGTGGTGATGCGTTGATGCATCTCCCGCGCAATGGCATCGAGTTGCACCAGATACGCGTCGCCCACTCTCCAAAGGTCGATGGCTTTCTCGTGGTAACTGAAGTGCCGGAAATTCAGGTACAGCCAGATCACACTGGTGATGTCATCCGGATGGTTGCCGCCCTTGAGGATCGCCACACGTGCCGCCTCGATGTTCGGCGGCCGATGATCGAGCGCCACACGTAATTCATGCCCGCCCTGAGGCACGGAAATGGCGTTCTGGTATTTATGAAAAATCGCTTCGTCGCCGCTGTCGGCGTAGAGGTTGAGGTAATAGATGGCGTCTTTCTGGCCCTTGGACCATAGGCTTTCGCCGGCAACATAGCCGCGAACCGCCGACAGCACGTAAAGGCTAACGCCGCCCAACAAGGCTTGAAACACCACAACGGCGATAAATGGCCAGACGATGCCCAACAACCGTGGCGTTCCGAGAGTCCGGGTTTGATTCATGTGGTCCCTTGCATTAGCACTGCCTGCTCGTCTTCCGGACGAAATCGCTGTAGCTAGACTAGGTTGCGATTCCAATCCCGGCAAGCGACACGCTATGCCCGGTGGGAGTATCGCGGCCGCTGAATCCGGTCGCGGCGATGTTTTTTTATAGTAATGAAGTAGCGTCCTGTAACCTTGATATCATCTCGCTACAACCGCTGCAAATGACCGTAGAGCTTGGCGTATAGACCACCCTCGGCAATCAGCTGCTGATGATCGCCATCCTCGGCAACTTGCCCGCCGTCGAACACCAGCACACGGTCAGCCTGTTTTACCGCCGAAAGTCGGTGGGCGATGATCAACGTGGTGCGGTTGCTCAGGAAACGCGCCAGCGCCTGGTGCAGGTTGTATTCGGTGGCGGCGTCCAGCGCGGAGGTGGCTTCGTCGAGGATCACCACCTTGGGCTCGGCCAGTACCATCCGGGCGATGGCCAGGCGTTGACGCTGCCCACCGGACAACCGCACCCCGGAGCGCCCGACGACGCTGTCCAGGCCATTGGGCAAATCCCGGACCGTGCCGTGCAATTGGGCGATTTCCAGCGCTTGCCAGCAGGCCTCGTCACTGCGTTCGCGGCCCATGGTCAGGTTGGCCCGGATGGTGTCGTTGAACAGCGCCGGATGCTGCAGCACCACGGCAACATTTTCCCGCACGGTTTCCAGGCCGATTTCCTGCTGGGGCGAACCGCCGAAGCGAATGGTTCCGGCCAACGGCGTGTACAAGCCCAGCAGCAGTTGCACCAGCGTGCTCTTGCCGCCGCCACTGGCGCCGACGATCGCGACCTTTTCGCCAGGGGCGATGGACAGGTTCATCTGGTTCAGGACCAGTTCATCGCCGTAACCGAAGCTCAGCCCCTGTACTTCCAGCCCGACCGTCTCGCGACCGACGAAAGGGTCGACGCCGCCCGGGTAGTCTGGCTCATCGGCCCGGGACAGCAGCTCGTTGATCCGCGACAGCGCACCGCCGGCAGCGTAATAGGCATATTGCAGGTTCAGCAGCTGTTCAACCGGACCGATCATGAACCACAGGTAACTGAACACCGCGAGCATCTGGCCGATTGAAAGGTCGGAAAACAGCACGGTGAGCATCGCCGCGGCCCGAAAAATATCGATGCCGAACTGGAACAGCAAACCGCTGGCCCGGTTCGACGCATCGGTTTTCCATTGCGAATTCACCGCATAATCACGCACGTCCCGGGCCCGTTGCCCCAAGCGACCGAGGAAAAACCCCTGGCGGTTGCCAGCGCGAACTTCCTGGATGGCATCCAGCGTTTCGGTCAGCGCCTGGGTAAAGCGCGAAGTGCTGTCGTTCTCGAGTTTCTTCAGGTGTTTGACCCGCTTGCCCAACTGCACCGTAGCGTAGATCACCAGCGGGTTGAACAGCAGAATCAGCAATGCCAGTTTCCAGTGCATCCACATCAGAATGCCCGCCGTACCGACCAGGGTCAGCATGGCCACGAGGAAACGGCTGAGGGTTTCGCCGACGAATTTGTCCAGCGTGTCCAGGTCCGTCACAAGGTGCGTGGTCACCGTACCACTGCCCAGGCTTTCATATTCGCCAAGGGAAATACGCTTGAGACGTTCGATCAGGCGAATGCGAATGCGGTAGACGATGTCCTTGGCCAACCCGGCGAACAATTTCGCCTGCACCACGTTGAACAGCAACGCCATGCATCGCAGGGTCAAGGTCACCAGCAGCATCAGGCCGATGTAGCCCGCGGCTTTCTGCCAGCCTTCGGGCAGCGCGTGGTTCATGATCTTCAGCGCGGCATCACCATTCCCCAGCAACACCTCGTCCACCAGCAACGGCAGGAGCAAGGGAATCGGCACGCTGCACAAGGTCGCCAGCACGGCCACGCCGTTGGCGATCCACAGGGATTTCTTGTGATGCAGGGCCAGGCGGCGGATTTCCGCCCAGCTCAGACGGTCGACACGTTTAGCGGTAGCAACATCATCGGGCAGGTCATGCACAGGCAGCACGCTCCAGCCAGCGGCCGAGCAGCGGGGACAACTCGCTCAACGGCTGATAGCCATTGGTCAATAACGCCAACTGCCCATTTCGCTCAGCCAGCAACGTAGGAAAACCGGCGATGCCCAGGTCCTGGACCCAAGTGAAATCGGCAGATGTCGCGGCGTGCGTATCGGCACGGTCAAACGCGGCGGCGAATTCAATTCGTGGTAGACCGGCCTGCTCTGCCAGCTCCACCAGGACACTGGCGCGCGTGACATCGCGACCTTCAGCGTAAAAGGCGTGCTGAATCAGCCCGAGCAGTTTCCACGCACAATCCGGCGCCAGGTTGCGTGCAGTCACCAGCGCCCGGCAGGCAGGTTCGGTGTCGTAGACAAAACCGTCAGGCAACGCGCCTTCGCGCTTGAACGGCTGGCCGGTAGCCTCGGTGACCGCCTGCCAGTGTTCAAGAATGTAGCGCCGGGTGGTCGGTTCCAGCGCAGCGCCACTGCCAGTGCGCAAACCACCCACCACCAGATGCACGTCCACACCGGCCGCCGCCGCCTGCTCTACCAATGCGTTTGCAACCGGAGCAAAGCCCCAGCACCAGGAACACATCGGGTCCATCACATAGAGCAGGCGCGCAGACATGGTTCAGACCTCGGAGGATGCTTGCTTGTAGTTGAAGCCGATCGGGTGAGGCTGGTTACGAGCCTTGGCCAGTTCGATCTGCTTCTGCCGGTCGATCGCGCTGCGACGGGTCTTCTCGCTCAGCTTATCCCAGCAATGCGGGCAACTGATGCCGGCCACGTAATGCTCGGACGCGCGGTCTTCCACGCTCACCGGCGTGCGGCAGGCATGACATTGATCGTAGTCGCCTTCGCTCAGGTCGTGACGAACGGTCACGCGGTTGTCGAACACGAAGCAGTCGCCCTGCCACTTGGTTTCTTCCTGCGGCACCTCTTCGAGGTACTTCAGGATGCCACCCTTGAGGTGAAAAACCTCACCGTAGCCCTCGCTGAGCATGTAGCTCGAGGCCTTCTCGCAGCGGATGCCACCGGTGCAGAACATCGCGACCTTCTTGTGCACGGCCGGATCGAAGTTGGCTTTGATGTAATCGGGAAATTCGCGAAAACTGGTGGTTTTCGGGTCGATGGCGCCTTCAAAGGTACCGATCGAGACTTCGTAATCGTTACGGGTGTCGATCAACAGCACTTGCGGGTCGCTGATCAGCGCATTCCAGTCCTGTGGATCGACGTAGGTGCCGACCTTTTTGTTCGGGTCCACGCCTTCCACGCCGAGGGTGACGATTTCTTTCTTGAGTTTGACCTTGGTGCGGTAGAACGGCTGTTCATCGCAGTACGACTCTTTATGGTCGATGTCGTCCATGCGCGGGTCGTTCTTGAGCCAGGCCATCAGCCCGTCGATGCCTTCGCGGCTGCCGGACACGGTGCCGTTGATGCCTTCTTCGGCAATCAGCAGGGTGCCTTTGATGCCGTTGTCGACCATAGCTTGCAGCAGGGGCTCGCGCAGGGCGACGTAATCTTCCAGGGTGACGAACTTATACAGTGCCGCCACGACAATCTGTTGTGTCATGGGTAAATCTCCAGGTGGCTACCCTCGTAAGGGGTGAACCGGATGCGAAAAAAAACGCGCCGGGTTAGCGGCGCGTTGGGCATTCTAACAAAAAACCGCTGTTTAGTGCTTGCTGCCGCCAGCACAGGTCGGCGAGGCAGGGGCCGCGTCGATCTGTGCCCATTCCTCTGGCGTGTACGTATGTAGCGCCAACGCATGGAACTCGCCCATCAGCTCGCCGAGCGTGCCGTAGACCTTCTGGTGGCGCTTGACCCGGTTCAGGCCTTCGAACTGCGTACTGACCACCACAGCCTTGAAATGGGTTTGCAGCCCACGGCTATGCATATGGCTTTCATCCAGCACTTGCAGATGCTCGGGCTGAAGCAGGGCGAGCGTCGATTCGATGCGTTGTTGCATGGTCATACCGAACTCCGCTTAAGGCTTTTTCTTGGCTGGAGCGGCCGCGTCTTTCGGCGTCAGCTCAGCGGTCATGTCAGCCAGCAGCTTGTTGACCACCGGCACCGCGCTTTCCAGCTTGGCCTGGGTCATCTGGGCCGATTGCTGGGTCAGCTGAGGCATTTTTTCCAGGACTTTCTTGCCCAGTGGCGACTGGTAGAACGCAACCAGGTCCTTGAGCTCGGATTCGGTGAAGTTGGTGGTGTAGAGCTTGACCATGTCCGGTTTCAGCTTGTTCCAGCCAATGGCCTGGTCCAGAGCGGCGTTGGCCTTGGCCTGGTAGGTTTCCAGCACGGCTTTTTTCGACTCAGGAGCTTTGGTTTGTTCGAAACGCTGGGCAAACATCTGCTGTACTTGCATGTACACCGGGGTGCCCAGTTTGTCAGCGTGCGCCATGGTCAGGAAAGCCTCGGCACTGGCGTTATGGCTGGCGGTGTCGGCAAGAACCTGGCCGCTGGCGCAGACCAAAGCAACGGCGGTACAGATGGCACGAAGACGAGTCATCGAGTTTCCTTTTCTAGCTGGCGAGGTAAAACCCCAAGGGCGTCCATTCTGCGCCTAAAAAAGTGTGTCGCTCAACCCCAAGCCTTGTCGCACCTGATTTAGAGGGGTTGGATGGTCAAATTCAGACTGATGGAACCACGGCCGTCGATCACGGCCTAAACTGCGCAATCGGACCTACAGGAGTGAGCAAGATGAGCCGTATCGAAACCGACAGCCTCGGCCAGGTTGAAGTCCCGGATGAAGCCTACTGGGGCGCTCAGACGCAACGCTCGCTGATCAACTTCGCCATCGGCAACGAACGCATGCCGCTGGCCGTGTTGCATGCCCTGGCGCTGATCAAGAAAGCCGCGGCCCGGGTCAACGATCGCAACGGCGACGTGCCCGCCGATATCGCCCGCCTGATCGAGCAGGCGGCCGACGAAGTGCTCGCCGGCGACCATGACGACCAGTTTCCGCTGGTGGTCTGGCAAACCGGCAGCGGCACCCAGAGCAACATGAACGTCAATGAAGTGATCGCCGGTCGCGCCAACGAGCTGGCCGGCAACCCCCGTGGCGGCAAGTCCCCGGTGCACCCCAACGATCACGTCAATCGCTCCCAGAGCTCCAACGATTGCTTCCCCACCGCCATGCACATCGCCGCCGTCCAGGCGGTGCAACAGCACTTGCTGCCGGCGATCAGCGAACTGTCCGGCGGACTGGCCGAGCTGGCCGCCCGCCATATGAAACTGGTCAAGACCGGCCGTACGCACATGATGGATGCGACACCGATCAGCTTCGGCCAGGAAATCTCGGCCTTCATCGCGCAACTCGATTACGCCGAGCGGGCAATCCGCAGCGCACTGCCCGCGGTCTGCGAACTGGCCCAGGGCGGAACGGCCGTCGGCACCGGGCTCAATTCACCCCACGGCTTCGGTGAGGCCATCGCCGCAGAATTGGCCGCCCTCTCCGGATTGCCGTTCATCACCGCGCCGAACAAGTTCGCCGCGCTGGCCGGCCATGAGCCGCTGACCACGCTGTCCGGTGGGCTGAAAACCCTCGCCGTGACGCTGATGAAAATCGCCAACGATCTGCGCCTTCTGGGTTCCGGCCCGCGTGCCGGCTTCGCCGAAGTCAGGCTGCCGGCCAATGAGCCGGGAAGTTCGATCATGCCGGGCAAGGTCAACCCGACCCAGTGCGAAGCATTGTCGATGCTGGCCTGCCAGGTGCTGGGCAACGACGTCGCCATCGGCTTTGCCGCCAGTCAGGGCCACTTGCAGCTGAACGTGTTCAAACCGGTGATCATTCATAACCTGCTGCAATCGATCCGTTTGCTGGCTGATGGCTGCAGCAACTTCCAGCAGCACTGCGTGGCCGGTCTGGAACCGGATGCGGAAAAAATGGCTGAGCACCTGGAGCGTGGCCTGATGCTGGTGACGGCGCTCAACCTGCACATCGGCTATGACAAATCGGCGGAAATCGCCAAGAAAGCCTACAGCGAAGGCCTGACCTTGCGCGAGGCGGCATTGCAGCTCGGGTATCTGACTGACGAAGAGTTCGATGCGTGGGTGAGGCCGGAGAATATGCTGGAGGCTGGGGCCAAGGGCTGAATCTGTAGCGCCTGATCGTCCGTCATCGCGGGCAAGCCCGCTCCCACAAGGACTGAGTCGATCACAAATATGATGGTCGACGACAAACCTGTGGGAGCGGGCTTGCTCGCGAAGAACGATAACGCGAATTAACCTGCAGCAATCCGCATCCGCCGCGCCTTGAGCCCCGCAATCAACGAAGGCCCCAACGCCACCAACGCCGACCCCAGCACCACCAACACCGCGCCGCCATAACCCAGACCATTGATCGTCTCGGCATGCACATAGTCGGGCCACAGCCACGCCGCCATGGCAACCGCGGCAAAGGTCACCAACGGCGTAACGGCCAGCGTCGCGCTGACCCGGGAGGCTTCCCAATGGGCCAAGGCCTCGGCAAACGCACCATAGGCAATCAGGGTGTTGAGGCAGCACGCCAGCAGCAACCAACCCTGCAACGGGTTCAATTGCAACGCTTCGAGCGGATGCACCCACGGCGTCAACAACAGTGCGCAAAACAGGTAGATCACCATCATCACCTGCAGTGAATTCCATACCGTCAGCAATTGCTTCTGCCCCAAGGCATAGAAAGTCCAGACCGTGGACGCCAGCAGCACCAGCAGTACGCCCGCGGTGTAGTCGGTCAGCGACGTGAGCAACTCACTCAAGCGCTGATTGAAAAACAACGCAAAGCCGATCAGCAGCACCAGCAGGCCAATCCCCTGCCCCAGGCTGAAACGCTCCTTGAACACAAACAGACTGGCGATCAGCAGCATGATCGGGCCCATCTGCACCACCAGTTGCGCGGTGCCGGGACTGAGCAGGTTCAGGCCCATCAGATACAACACATAGTTACCGACCAGGCCGAGCACCGCCATCAGCACCAGCCAGCCACCACGAGGACCGAGCACTTTGCGGCTGGGCAGGCGCCTGGTGGCCGCCAGGTAAATGAACAGACAACCGCCGGATACCAGCAGGCGAAACCAGGTCACCGTCACCGGGTCCATCACCAGCAATATCTGCTTGAGCTTGATCGGCAGGATTCCCCACAACAACGCGGTCAACAAGGCCAGGAACAGACCGTAACCCCAGCGACCCGATGAAATGTGCATGTGAACCCCAACGCCAACTGACAGGAGTCGTCATTCTAGGCCCGGCGCCTTGGCGTACACAGGCACAGTTTCGGACTGGCCGCGAATGAAACTGTGCGGGTCGTAATCTTCAGGTGATGTTTTTTGACCGTGGCGCACCCATCGCGAGCAAGCTCGCTCCCACAGGTTTTGCGACGTACACAACATTTGTTATCGCCGCTGAACACTGTGGGAGCGAGCTTGCTCGCGATGACTATCTAACTGACAACGAGAAATATCGAGGCTTAACGCACCGCTTCAAACAGCCCGGTTGCCCCCATCCCGCCACCCACACACATGGTGACGATGCCGTAACGCAGATTGCGTCGCTGCAATTCACGAACCAGATGCCCGACCTGGCGCGAGCCGGTCATGCCGAACGGGTGACCGATGGAAATCGAACCGCCGTTGACGTTGTACCGGGCATTGTCGATTTCCAGCCGGTTGCGGCTGTACAGGCACTGCGAGGCGAACGCTTCGTTGAGCTCCCACAGGTCGATGTCGTCAATCCGCAAGCCTTTGGCCTTGAGCAGTTTCGGTACCGAAAACACCGGGCCGATGCCCATCTCGTCCGGCGCGCAACCGGCCACGGTAAAACCGCGGAAGAACGCTTTCGGCTTGAGTCCCAGTTCCAGTGCTTTCTCCAGGCTCATCACCAGGGTCATGGACGCACCGTCAGACAGCTGCGAAGAGTTGCCCGCCGTGACCGAGCCATCTTCAGCGAACACCGGCTTCAACCCGGCCAGACTTTCCAGGGTGGTGTCCGGGCGGTTGCAGTCATCGCGGTCGACGATGCCGTCGAGGATCTGTGCCTGACCGGTGGTCTTGTCTTCGACGCGGTACTTCACCGCCATCGGCACGATTTCATCGGTGAACAGCCCGGCAGCCTGAGCCTCTGCGGTACGCTGCTGGCTTTGCAGCGCGTACAGGTCCTGCTCCTCACGGCTGACGCTGTACCGACGCGCGACGACTTCAGCAGTCTGGCCCATCGGGAAGTAGATGCCCGGCACCTGCTCCTTGAGCAGAGGGTTGATCAGATTGTCGTTATTGACGCTGTTCATGGTCAGGCTGATGGACTCGACGCCGCCGGCGACGATGATGTCGCTGCAACCCGAAGCGATCTGGTTGGCGGCAATGGCGATCGCCTGCAAGCCCGAGGAACAGAAGCGGTTGAGGGTCATACCGGCCGTGCCAACACCCAGGCGCGACAGCACCGCGACGTTGCGACCGATATTGAAACCCTGGGCGCCCTCGTTGGAGCCGGCGCCAACGATGCAGTCCTCGACGCTCGCCGGATCGATACCGGCGCGCGCCAACAGTGCATCGACACAGTGTGCCGCCATGTCGTCCGGGCGGGTCATGTTGAATTTACCGCGAAAGGATTTGGCCAGGCCGGTCCGCACGCTGTCGACGATCACCACTTCACGCATGACATACCTCATTGTTGTTATCGGTTGAGAGTGGACCGAGCATAAGTCCAGCCCTTGACCGACCGCGACAATCATTCACCTCGCATATGCGTAACCATCGCCTCAATCCTTGTCCTTACGCTTGCGTTCATGCCGGTCGGATTTTTCGAAAGCCTCCTCCAGTGCCCGGTTGATGGTGCGCAGCACCTTGACTCGTGCCCAGCGCTTGTCGTTGGCTTCCACCAGGGTCCATGGCGCAATCTCGGTGCTGGTACGGTCGACCATGTCACCGACCGCCGCGCGATAGTCATCCCATTTTTCACGGTTGCGCCAGTCGTCTTCAGTGATCTTGAAGCGCTTGAAGGGAATCTTTTCGCGCTCCTCGAAGCGCTCCAGTTGCGTCTGTTTGTCGATGGACAGCCAGAACTTGACCACGATCACACCGGCGTCGGTAACCTGCTCCTCGAAATCGTTGATCTCGCTGTAGGCGCGCAGCCAGTCTGCCGGGCTGCAAAACCCTTCGATGCGCTCCACCAACACCCGGCCATACCAGGAGCGGTCGAACACGGTGAACTTGCCCCGGGCCGGCAGGTGCCGCCAGAAACGCCACAGATACGGTTGCGCCCGTTCTTCCTCGGTGGGCGCGGCAATCGGCACGATGCTGTACTGGCGCGGATCAAGCGCTGCCGCGACCCGGCGGATCGCCCCGCCCTTGCCTGCCGCGTCGTTGCCCTCGAACACCGCCACCAGCGCGTGGCGGCGCATGCGCTTGTCACGCATCAACCCGGAAAACCGCGCCTGCTCGGTGATCAGCTGTTCCTCGTAATCATCCTTGTCCAGGTGCAGGGTCAGGTCCAGGCTGTCGATCAGGTTCACTTGATCGACACTGGGGAACACTGGCGCGGCGCTGACCTTTTCCGGATGGATCTTCGGTCGCTTCAATGCGCCTTGCAGGCCCGCCAGCAGAATCCGCCCCACGGCCAGGCTCCGATAATGGGCATCCACCCCGGCGATCACATGCCACGGTGCATAGTCGCGACTGGTGCGGCGCAGCACCCGCTCGCCATACTTCACGAACCTGTCGTAGGTTTGCGATTGCTGCCAGTCCAGCGGGCTGATGCGCCAGCTGTGCAGCGGGTCGTCGGCCAGCGCCTTGAGGCGTGCCTTCATTTGCTTCTTGGAGAGGTGAAACCAGAACTTGAAGATCAGCGCACCTTCATCGCAGAGCATCTTTTCCAGGCGCTCGGCGGCATTGATTGCCTGGTCCAGTCGCGGATCCTTGAACTCGCCATGGACCCGCCCCTGCAGCATCTGGCTGTACCAGTTGCCGAAGAAAATCCCCATGCGCCCCTTGGCCGGGAGCATCCGCCAGTACCGCCAGGCCGGCGGCCGCGCCAGTTCTTCGTCGGTTTGCTGATCGAACGTGCGGACCTCGATCAAGCGCGGGTCCATCCACTCGTTGAGCACCTTGATCGTCTCGCCCTTGCCGGCACCTTCGATGCCATTGATCAAAATGATCACCGGGAAGCGGCGTTGCTGCTGCAATTCGAATTGCGCTTCGAGCAACGCTTCGCGCAGGGCCGGGACTTCGGCGTCGTAGATTTCTTTGTCGATGGCGTGATCGATTTCGGCGGATTCAAACATGAGCGGCTCCCTTCCAGATGTGAGCAAGACTAGCGGATTGAACTGAAGGCCAGCAGAGATTCTCCCGGTCTCGGCCAATGCATACCTTGCCACGGATCAAGCACCACGCCTGCGATCGGCTAGAATGGCGGCCTTGCCGTTGCCGAGCCTGCCATGAAACCTGTATTGCCCCACGCCCAGCTCGACTGGGACGACCAAGGTCGCCCGTATTCGCGAGTGTTCGACGATGTGTATTTCTCCGACCAGTCGGGGCTGGACGAAACCCGCTATGTCTTTATCGAACAGAACCGTTTGGCCGAGCGCTTTGCGGCCTTGCCCGAGGGCGGGCGGCTGGTCATCGGGGAAACGGGGTTCGGCACCGGGCTGAATTTCTTGTGCGCCTGGCAGGTGTTCGAGCAACACGCGGCGGCCGGTGCGCGGTTGCATTTTGTCAGCGTCGAGAAATACCCGTTGAGCCCCGACGACTTGCAGCGGGCCCTGGCATTGTGGCCGGAACTCAAGGTGTTTGCCGATCAACTGCTTGAGCAATACGTGGCCATCCATCAGGGCTTTCAGCGCCTGACGCTGGACCACGGCCGCGTGACCCTGACGCTGCTGATCGGCGATGCACTGGAGCAACTGCCGCAACTCGATGCCCGAATCGACGCCTGGTTCCTCGACGGTTTCGCCCCGGCGAAAAACCCCGACATGTGGACCGCCGAACTGTTTGCCGAGCTGGCGCGCCTGGCCGCCCCCGGTGCTTCCATCAGCACCTTCACCAGCACCGGCTGGGTGCGGCGCCTGCTCAACGCCGCCGGCTTCAAGATGAAACGCACCCCCGGCATCGGCCACAAATGGGAAATCCTGCGCGGCGAGTTCCTCGGCTGGTCCCAGGAAACGCCGGCCCCGGCCCTGGATAAACCCTGGTTTGCCCGCCCGGCCCCGCTGACCGGCGAGCGCCAGGCACTGGTGATCGGTGCCGGCCTGGCCGGTTGTGCCAGCGCCGCCAGCCTCGCCGCGCGGGGCTGGCAAGTGACAGTGCTGGAGCGTCATGACGACATCGCCCGGGAAGCCTCGGGCAACCCGCAGGGCGTGCTCTACCTGAAGTTATCCGCCCACGGCACGGCGCTGTCGCAAATGATCGTCAGCGGTTTCGGCTACACCCGACGACTGCTCGAACACTTGCAACGGGGTCACGACTGGGACGATTGCGGCGTGTTGCAACTGGCCTTCAATGCCAAGGAAGCCGAACGCCAAGTGCAATTGGCCGCGGCATTTCCGGCGGACTTGCTGCACCTGCTGGATCAACCCGAGGCACAGGCCGTGGCCGGTATCGGGTTGGCACACGGGGGCCTGTTCTATCCCGAAGGCGGCTGGGTTCACCCACCGGCGCTGTGCCAGTGGCAGGCTGCGCATCCACAGATTCAACTGCTCACCCACCACGATGCGCTGGAACTGCGCAAGGTTGAGGGCCGCTGGCAAGCCTGGGACGGCGAGCGCTTGCTTGCCAGCGCACCCGTGGTGGTACTCGCCGGTGCGGCTGAAATCCAGCGTTTCCCCGAGAGCGCCGAGTTGCCGCTCAAACGCATTCGCGGGCAAATCACGCGCCTGGCGCAAACCCCGCAAAGCCAGGCCCTGAGTACCGTGGTGTGTGCCGAAGGCTATGTCGCCCCCGCCCGTTTGGGCGAACACACCCTGGGGGCCAGTTTCGATTTCAAGAGCGATGACCTGACGCCGACCACGGCAGAACACCTGGGCAACCTGGCCATGCTCGAAGAGATTTCCCACGATCTGGTCGAGCGGCTGGAGATCGAACACCTCGACCCCGAGCATCTCCAGGGTCGCGCTGCATTTCGCTGCACCAGCCCCGACTACTTGCCAATCGTCGGCCCATTGGCCGACACCCAGGCGTTCGCTGAGGCTTATGCAGCGCTGGGCAAAGACGCCCGGCAGGTGCCGGACGTCGAATGCCCATGGCTTGACGGTTTGTACGTCAACAGCGGTCACGGCTCGCGCGGCCTGATCACTGCGCCGCTGTCCGGAGAGCTGCTGGCAGCCTGGCTGGACAACGAACCCCTGCCATTGCCCAGAAGCGTGGCCGAGGCCTGTCACCCCAACCGGTTTGCCCTGCGGCGTCTGATCCGGGGCAAGTAGTCGATACAGCAGCCGAAGTCGCCCTCACGGGGCGATTCGGCCGTGGTCTGGCGCGCATATAACTCATCGGTCTAAAACTCCCCTTACCGAGGAAGGTCACTTTCTGAGTACCCGCCGTTTTGGCGCGGTATCGATCGACCCTCCCCAACGGAAAAACCGGTAAGGAATTTATGTGCGGATTAGCTGGCGAGTTACGTTTTGATCATCAACCTGCAGACCTTGCAGCCATTGAGCGAATCACCCATCACCTGGCCCCCCGCGGCCCCGACGCCTGGGGCTTTCATAGCCAGGGGCCGGTTGCCCTGGGCCATCGGCGCCTGAAAATCATGGACCTGTCGGACGGCTCGGCGCAGCCGATGATCGACCCGCAACTGGGCTTGTCCCTGGCCTTCAACGGGGCGATCTACAACTTTCCGGAACTGCGCTCGGAACTGGAAAGCCTGGGTTACGCCTTCTATTCCGGTGGCGACACCGAAGTCTTGCTCAAGGGTTATCACGCCTGGGGCGAAGCCTTGCTGCCAAAACTCAACGGCATGTTTGCCTTTGCCATTTGGGAACGCGATGCCCAACGCCTGTTCATCGCCCGCGACCGTCTCGGTGTGAAACCGCTGTACCTGTCGCGCACCGGCCAGCGCCTGCGCTTCGCCTCGGCCCTGCCGGCATTGCTCAAGGGCGGCGACATCAACCCGCTCCTCGATCCTGTGGCGCTCAATCATTATCTGAACTTCCACGCCGTGGTCCCGGCACCGCGCACTTTGCTGGCGGGCGTTGAAAAACTGCCGCCGGCCACCTGGATGCGCATCGAAGCCGACGGTCGCACCGAGCAGAAAACCTGGTGGACCCTGCCCTACGGCCCTCACGCCGATGAGACGGATTTGACCCTCGAAGACTGGCGCGACCGTGTGCTCGACAGCACCCGCGAAGCAGTAGCGATTCGTCAGCGTGCGGCGGTGGATGTCGGCGTGCTGCTGTCCGGTGGTGTCGACTCGAGTTTGCTGGTGGGCCTGTTGCGGGAAGTCGGCGTGGACAATCTGTCGACCTTCTCCATCGGCTTCCAGGATGCCGGCGGCGAGCGTGGGGACGAGTTCCAGTATTCGGACCTGATCGCCCGACACTACGTCACGCAGCATCACCAACTGCGCATCGATGAAAAGGAAATCATCGAACAGCTGCCCGCCGCGTTCCGCGCCATGAGCGAACCGATGGTCAGCCACGACTGCATCGCCTTCTACCTGTTGTCCCGGGAAGTGGCCAAGCATTGCAAGGTGGTTCAGAGCGGCCAGGGCGCCGATGAACTGTTCGCCGGGTACCACTGGTATCCGCAAGTGGACGGTGCGAGCGATCCATATGCCGCGTACCGCGAAGCGTTTTTCGACCGCAGTTACGACGACTACGCCGCCACCGTGCAGCCGAAATGGCTGACCGCGAATGACGCCGCCGGTGACTTCGTCAAAGCCCACTTCGCCCAGCCCGGAGCCGATGCGGCAGTGGACAAGGCTCTGCGTCTGGACAGCACGGTGATGCTGGTGGACGACCCGGTCAAACGCGTCGACAACATGACCATGGCCTGGGGCCTGGAAGCGCGCACGCCGTTTCTCGACTACCGCCTGGTGGAGCTGTCGGCACGAATTCCGGGGCGTTTCAAGCTGCCGGACGGCGGCAAGCAAGTCTTGAAAGAAGCGGCGCGACAAGTGATTCCCAGTGAAGTGATCGACCGCAAGAAAGGTTACTTCCCGGTGCCGGGCCTCAAGCATTTGCAGGGCGATACGCTGGAATGGGTGCGCGAGCTGCTGCTCGATCCCAGCCAGGATCGCGGCCTGTTCAAACCCGCGATGCTCGACCGTCTGCTGACTGATCCACAGGGGCAATTGACACCGTTGCGCGGCTCGAAGCTGTGGCAACTGGCAGCCCTCAACCTGTGGCTCAGCGAACAAGGAATCTGAACGATGAAACCTCACGCCACGGCTTTCAGCCAACGCCTGTTGCGCGGCCAGTCACCTTCCTACGAACGCTTGCAGGCACGTCTGGCCGAGGATCGCTGTGAACTCGGCGGGGCGCCGATTGCCGTGCATTGCGGCTGGGGCCGCTTGCTGATCGGCCATACCTTTGCCGATGCCGCGAGCCTGGCCGGCGAGTTGCTCAACGAGCAGCCCGGCGAGCGGGACATTGCCCTGTACGTCGCCGCGCCCCAGCAAGTGCTGGGGCTGGAGCCGACGCAGCTGTTCCTCGACCCGTCCGATACCTTGCGCCTGTGGTTCAGCGACTACCGTCAGGCGACCCGGGTGTTTCGTGGTTTTCGCATTCGACGCGCGCAAAGCGATGCCGACTGGCAGGCCATCAACCAGCTGTATCAGGCCCGCGGCATGCTGCCGATCGATGCCACCCTGCTCACTCCGCGTCATCTGGGCGGCCCGGTGTACTGGCTGGCCGAAGACGAGGACAGCGGCGCGGTCATCGGCAGCGTCATGGGTCTCAACCACCACAAGGCCTTCAACGACCCGGAAAACGGCAGCAGCCTGTGGTGCCTGGCGGTCGACCCGCATTGTGCGCGGCCAGGTGTCGGTGAAGTACTGGTGCGGCATTTGATCGAACACTTCATGAGTCGCGGGCTCGCCTGCCTTGACCTGTCGGTGCTGCACGACAACCGCCAGGCGAAAAGCCTTTACGCCAAGCTCGGCTTTCGCAACCTGACGACCTTCGCCATCAAGCGCAAGAACGGCATCAATCAGCCGCTGTTTCTCGGGCCCGGCCCGGAAGCCGCGTTCAACCCCTACGCACGGATCATTGTCGAGGAAGCGCACCGTCGTGGCATCGATGTGCACGTCGATGACGCCGACGCCGGGATGTTCACCCTCAGCCATGGCGGGCGCCGGGTACGCTGCCGTGAATCCCTGAGCGACCTGACCAGCGCCGTCAGCATGACCCTGTGCCAGGACAAAAGCCTGACCCACAAAGTGCTCAAGGCTGCCGGGTTGAACCTGCCGGCGCAGCAATTGGCGGGTAACGCCGATGACAACCTGGCGTTCCTCGATGAACACCAGCGCGTAGTAGTCAAGCCACTGGATGGTGAACAGGGCCAAGGGGTGGCAGTGGATTTGCGCACCATCGAGGAAGTGCAGCAAGCCATAGAAGCCGCTCGCCACTTCGACAGCCGCGTGCTGTTGGAACATTTCCACGAAGGCCTGGACCTGCGCATTGTGGTGATCGGTTTTGAAGTGGTCGCCGCCGCCATTCGCCGGCCGGCCGAAGTGGTGGGCGACGGCCAGCACTCCATCGGTGCATTGATCGAAGCCCAGAGCCGGCGGCGACAAGCGGCCACGGGCGGCGAAAGCAAGATCCCGCAGGACCAGGAAACCCAGCGCACCCTGCGTGCCGCCGGATACGACTACAGCAGCATTCTGCCGGCCGGTGAGCACCTGTTCGTGCGACGCACGGCGAACCTTCATACCGGCGGCGTGCTTGAAGACGTCACGGCGATCCTGCACCCGACGCTGGTGGACGCCGCCATCCGCGCGGCCCGGGCGCTGGACATTCCCATGGTCGGCCTCGACCTGATGGTGTCCGCCGCTGACCAGCCGGACTATGTGTTTATCGAAGCCAACGAACGGGCCGGGCTGGCCAACCATGAACCGCAGCCGACGGCAGAGCGGTTTGTGGATTTGTTGTTTCCGTACAGTCAGCCGGTGGTCTCTTAGCCATGTGTTGTCTGGACTGGCCCCTTCGTCGGAACGCCGCCCGGACCAAGCCCGCTCCCACATGTGATCGCATTCCCCTGTGGGAGCGGGCTTGCTCGCGAAGGCGGCCTGACAGACAACACAATTCCCTCATCGAAACCATCGATGCGCTCAACTCATCAGGAGTTTCCATGATCAGCAAAATCCCTGAACCGGACCTCGGTTACCTGCAAAAAGTCCTGCTGGAAATGCTCGCCATTCCAAGCCCCACCGGGTTCACCGACACCATCGTGCGCTACGTCGCCGAACGCCTTGAAGAACTGGGCATTCCCTTCGAACTGACCCGTCGCGGCACCATCCGCGCCACGCTCAAGGGCAAGAAGAACAGCCCCGACCGCGCCGTTTCCGCCCACCTGGACACCATCGGCGCGGCGGTGCGCGCGGTGAAGGACAACGGCCGCCTGACTCTCGCGCCGGTCGGCTGCTGGTCCAGCCGCTTTGCCGAAGGCAGTCGAGTCAGCCTGTTTACCGACAACGGCGTGATCCGCGGCAGCGTTTTGCCGCTGATGGCTTCCGGGCACGCATTCAACACCGCCGTGGATGAAATGCCGATCAGTTGGGATCACATCGAGTTGCGACTGGACGCCTACTGCGCCACCCGTGCCGACTGCGAGTCGCTGGGCATCAGCGTCGGCGATTTCGTCGCCTTCGACCCGCTGCCGGAGTTCACCGAAAGCGGCCACATCAGCGCCCGCCACCTCGACGACAAGGCCGGGGTGGCCGCGCTGCTGGCGGCGCTCAAAGCCATCGTCGACAGTGGCGAAGACCTGATGATCGACTGCCATCCGCTGTTCACCATCACCGAGGAAACCGGCAGCGGTGCCGCGGCGGCGTTGCCCTGGGACGTCAGTGAGTTCGTCGGCATCGACATCGCACCGGTCGCGCCTGGCCAACACTCCAGCGAGCACGCGGTAAGCATTGCGATGCAGGATTCCGGCGGGCCGTATGACTATCACCTGTCGCGCCACCTCTTGCGCCTGGCCAGCGACAACGAGTTGCCGGCACGCCGCGACCTGTTCCGCTACTACTTTAGCGACGCCCATTCAGCAGTGACCGCCGGCCACGACATTCGCACCGCCCTGCTTGCCTTCGGCTGCGACGCCACCCACGGTTACGAGCGCACCCACATCGACAGCCTCGCCGCCCTGAGCCGCCTGCTCGGTGCATACATCCTCAGCCCGCCCGTGTTTGCCAGCGATGCACAACCGGCCAAGGGCTCACTGGACCGCTTCAGCCATCAGCTTGAACATGACACACAGATGGAAAGCGATACGCGGGTGCCTTCGGTGGACAGCCTGGTGGGGCAGCGGTCGGAGAACTGATTCAGGCTCTTCATCGCCTGGTAAACCGCCTTCGCGAGCAAGCCCGCTCCCACAGGGGAATGCGACCTACTGTGGGAGCGGGCTTGCTCGCGAAGACGCCGGACCAGACGACACATCAGCCCAAGGCTAGCCGCAACAGCCCATTGGCCGTAGCATCGCGCCATTGATCCAACCGAGGTGCCTATGCTGATCCCCCACGACCAACTTCAAGTCGACACCCTCACCCGCCTGATCGAGGATTTCGTGACCCGCGACGGCACGGACAATGGAGACGACACTCCACTGGAAACCCGCGTACTGCGCGTGCGCCAGGCCTTGACCAAGGGCCAGGCACTGATTGTCTTCGATCCGGAAAGCGAGCAATGCCAACTGATGCTCAAGCACGACGTGCCCAAGCACCTGTTTGACTGAGGCCTTCAGCGCTCCTTGGTTTTCGCCAGTTTGTTCTGGATGCGTTCGTAGATTTCGCAGCGATGCACATTGACGTCCTGAGGCGCTTCAACGCCAAAGCGAACGTTGCTTCCGTTGATCGCGAGAACACGCACGGAAATGTTGTCACCGATGGAAATGGTTTCGCCCACAATGCGAGTGAGTACGAGCATGAGGAGTGTCCTTCAGGGGTTACTGGCCCTTGAAGATGCCCGGCCCGCGGTACGCCTACAATGCTCCGACAGCAAACCAGACCGGACTGACAGCCCCTGACGCACCACGCTTACGGAAAGGTCTGACAGGTTGGTTGATTGTAGGGCCGATCTGTCAGGATGCGGAGAATCGCGGCCCGAACAGGATGATACTCGCGCCGATCACACACAGCGCCACACCAAGCCAGTCCGAACCCAGAGGACGAATCCGCTCGACCACGGCCAACCAGCCGATTGAGGCAATGATGTAGATGCCACCGTAAGCGGCGTAGGCGCGGCCGGCGTAGCTTGCTTCGATACGGGTCAGTAGCAGGGCGAACAGGGTCAGGCTGAGGAGCGCCGGCACCACCCACCACATGCTTTTACCCTGGCGCAGCCACATCCAGAAGGCAAAGCAACCGGCAATTTCGAACAGCGCAGCGAGGAAAAACCACAGGTAATTGAGCATGCAAGCGTCTCGCGAGGATGGCCGATGGCGGCCACCCTAACCATAGCGTTGCCTGCGGGCAAGATCAGCTTGCCGATTGCCTGGCCTTGGCGCGCATTTTGTCGGCCATGGCGGTCATTTCGTTGTAGAGCAATTGCGGGTTCTTCTGCTTGATCGCCCAGGCCATGCGGCCCTGTTCGTGGGGCAGGATCATGAACTCGCCGGCGGCGACCTGCTGATAGATGTAGTCGGCGATGTCGGCGGCACTGATGGGCGAGCTTTCCAGCAACTTGCCGACCTGGGCTTTCATGGCCGGGGTCGGGCCACGGAAGGAGTCCAGCAGGTTGGTCTGGAAGAACGACGGACACACCACATGCACGCCGACTTCCTGATGCGCCAGCTCGATCAGCAGGCTTTCGGACAACGCCACCACGCCCGCCTTGGCCACGTTGTAGTTGCTCATCGCCGGGCCTTGCATCAGCGCGGCCATGGACGCGATGTTGATGATCTTGCCTTGGCTTTTTTCCAGCAGTGGCAGGAAAGCCTTGCAGCCCTTGACCACGCCCATCAGGTTGATCGCGATCTGCCAGTCCCAGTCCTCCAGGGACAACTCACTGAAGAACCCGCCAGACGCCACGCCCGCGTTATTGACGATGACATCGATGCCGCCGAGCTTGACTTCGCAGGCCTGGGCGAACGCCGTCAACTGGCTGTAATCGCGTACGTCACAGCGCTGGATAAAACCGTCGCCGCCCGCTTCGCGGACCAGCTTGAGGGTTTCCTGCAACCCGGGCTCGCTGACGTCCGACAAGGCCAGTTGCCAGCCTTCACGCGCCCAGCGCAGCGCGATTTCGCGACCCAGGCCCGAGCCTGCACCAGTGATCATCATGCGATTTTGCATAGCAAACAGCCTTGTTGTTCTCGGAAGATGCACCGAGTGTAGCGAAGGAAATTGCCCGACCCACGCTCCATCAGATTGCTGAATGGCCCGAGCAAACTGCGGGAGTGTCTGAAACAACTAAGGCAACAAAAATAGAAATAAGAACCTGCTCGAAATACTTGAAAAAAACCTGGAATTTTCCTGCAAACGCAAGAGTCGGAATTTTTAAGCAGCTCGAATTTACTTCATTCCCGCTGAGCTTGATTGGCATGGTCAATCCACTGCATTTTCGACAAGGAAATAGACATGGGCACAATACTGATCATCATTCTGATCCTGTTACTGATCGGTGGTTTACCGGTCTTCCCGCACTCCAGAAGTTGGGGTTACGGCCCGTCCGGTATCATCGGCGTCGTATTGGTGGTGCTGTTGATCCTGCTCTTGCTTGGCCGAATATAAATATCCGCCAGGCAAAAAAAGAGGCCCTTGAAGGGCCTCTTTTCTATTGCGTCACAACTTAGTCCGGCGTGCCATCAACAACACCAGCGGTGTTGTCCAGCAGGCTCTTGGTCGCTGTTTGCAGGAACGCTTCGAGCTTGAGTTTCAACTCGGCGGTACGCGGCACATCAGCAATGACTTCGGCGCGAGGCTTGGTACCCAATTCATACTGATACAACTTCGGCGCCATGTCCTTGTCCTTCGGCAGGACCAGAATCTGGTCTGCGGTGAGGATGGCCGTGGTCTGCTCGCTGCCCGACGGCTTGATCACACCAATACCCATGTCGCCTTCCGGCAGGTTGAGCAGGTCGCGCCCCCAGCACTGATGACGCACTTCGCCACCGATGCGGCCCATGATGGTCGGCACGACGTCGATCTGAGTGCCCACGGTGTGGTCACGCTGGCCGAATTTTTCCTGGATGCCCGGCGCAATCATCAGCATCGGCACGTTGAAGCGGCCCAGGTCCATTTCGGTGATCTGCTGTTCGTTACCAAAACCGTGGTCACCGACGATGACAAACAGGGTTTCCTTGAAGTACGGCTCCTTGCGGGCCTTTTCAAAGAACTGGCCCAGTGCCCAGTCCGCGTAACGCATGGCGGTCAAGTGCTCGTTCAGGTTGCCGCGATTGGTCACGGGCTCGACCGGCAATGGCGTCGGCAAGGCGTAAGGCGTGTGGTTGGACAGGGTTTGCAGCAAGGCATAGAACGGCTTGCCGTTTTCCCGTGCCTTGAGCTCGACCAGGCCACGGTCGAACATGTCCTGGTCGGACACGCCCCAGGTCGGATCAGAGAACACCGGATTCACGAAATCGTTACGGCCGATGAAGTTGGTCATGCCCTGGTTGCTGAAGAAACCCGACTGGTTGTCCCAGGCGAAATCGCCGTTGTAGACATACACGTCGTCGAAGTCACGGGCGCTGAGCAACTGCGGCAGACCGGACAGCTTGTGGCTGCCTTCCGGGGTCTGCATCAGGTATTCGAAGCCCGGCAGGTTCGGGAAGCAGGCCATGGTGGCGAACATGCCCTGGTGGGTATGGGTGCCGTTGGAGAAGAAGCGGTCGAACAGCAAGCCTTCCTTCGACAGTTTGTCGAGGTACGGCGTGATGTTGCCCGGCCCACCCAGCGCACCCACCGAGTGACCGGCCATGCTTTCCATCAGGATCACGACGACGTTCTTGATCGGCAGGGTCTTGTCGGCTGGTGGGGTGTAATCGCGACGTACCGCTGCGGTCTCGCCATCCACCAGTTTGTCATCCGCCATCACCAGCATGTCGCGCACGAGTTGTTGGGCTTGTGGCTGTGGCAGCGTGGCTTTCCAGATATTGTCGCGATCTTCGGACATCCGGCTCTTGGCGGCGGCGACCAGAGAAAGCGTACCGTTGAGACCCAACTGGTTGGCGAAGTTGGAGTCTGTGGTGTAGACATCACCCCAGCGCATCGGCGGGCCTTGACGCAAGGTGCCACGGGCCGCGACGACGCAGATCAGCAGGCAAACCACGAACACGCCAATGCGTGCATACCACGGCGCTACCTTGCGTGTGCCGATGCTGCCGCCACTGAACGGGCCACGAGGGCGGGTCGCACGGTCGGCACCCTTGAATGCCATGCTCAGGATCACGGTACCCACGGCCCACGCCAGCAGATAGCGGACCACCGGAAAACCATACCAGAGCATGCTGGCCACGGTTTTCGGGTCTTCCTTGACGTACTGGAAGACCAGCCCGTTCAGGCGCTGGTGGAACTCACGATAGAAGTCCATCTCCATCAGGCCCAGGAACAGCGCAATGCTGGAGACGATCGTCAGCCAGAGACGGAACAGCCCGCGTGCGGCCATGGCCCGGGCACTGAACAAGGCCAGCAGCAACGGAATACTGAGATAGACCACCAGGCGCAGGTCGAAACGCAGACCGTTGGCGAATGCCTCGAGGAAGGTCGAGGCCGGGGTATCGAGGATCATCGAGCTGTTGTAAGCCAGCAGCGCGACGCGCAGCAGGCTGAACATGACCATCATGACCAGGGCACACAACAGCGTGTAGGCCAGATGCGATTTGACGGTCGGTTGCAGCAGGCGACTAGAAGCTCGCTGCTGACTCAGGGCGTCCGGGATTGCCATGTCGTTTTAGGACCCATTGGAAGTTGAAGTTTCAAAAATACAGCTGCGCCTTGCCCTCTTTTCGGCCCGTACAAGGCCTGGGGGTTTGCGCGGTGCGCAAATGTTGCACGATCAACGGCAGCATTGCCATTGATAACTACCCTCATCCCGACTGTTTCATCCTGCATTCAGCAATACGCAGCGCCTTACGGGAGAGCCGGCGAATTGTCTTGGAGAGTGGGTGAAAATTTCGTGCAACGCATATCCGGAAACAAATTAAAGCCTGCGCACCGGTCAAAAACGCAAACGCCCCGATCGAATCGGGGCGTTACGAAGTCACCTCAAAAGAGCGACACAGTTACTTCTCGGCGCGTTCCTTGAGGGCTTTCAAGGTATTGAACGGGGCATCCACCACGAACTTGTTGGCCACCATCGACGGCACGCTGCCGCCCGGTTCGGTGTGCACCTGATAGGTCACTTCGATCTGGTCGCCCTTGGGTACGAACTTCCAGAAACCGTCGACCTTGGCGACCCGGACGAAGCCTTTTTCTTCAGGAACGTATTTCGGTACGCCTTCGAGCTTGCGGGTCAGGCTGCCATCAGCCCCTTCGAGGGTGGTGATGTGCAACACCGAATCTCGCGGAGTAACCGGCCACGGGGTGTTGAACTGAGTGTAGGTCCAGCTCTGGTCACCTTCGTGCTTGAGCAGCTTCTGGGTTTTGCATTCGTGAATCCAGGCGCAGGCTCCGGGCACGTCTTCCTGCAACGCACGCAGCTTGGCCATGGTGGTTTTCATCAGCGTGACGCCCTGGTAGGCCTTGTAGTCGGAGCCGGCCACTTCACTCAGGGAGATCTTGATGCCGTCTTCGTCTTTTTTGACTTTCCAGTCTTCGGCCAGGGCCGTCGAGGTAACCAGCGCAACCGTCAAACCACACAGCACAGTCATACGATGCAGCGAACCCATAGTCTTATTCCTTATTGTTGAAGTTCCATTCGTTGGGCTTGCACCTCCGATCACCTTCAGGTTTTTCGGAGGTGATCGCAGGTGCAAGCCCACACATCACGCCGCCGTCATTTGCTCCCACCAGCCAATCAACCGGATGGCTTCTTCGCTGCTGCTTCCGCACACCTCGGGGTCGGCCTCGAAGGCAGAACACACCGCCGGCCGTTCTGGCTGGCCGAAAATACTGCACAGGTTATCGGAGGAAAGTTGCAGGCAACGCTGCCCCGCGGCCTTGCCGTTGGGCATACCGGGAATCGGTGAACTGATGGAAGGGGCAATGCAACAGGCGCCACAGCCCTCACGGCATTTCATGACGACAAGCTCCTCGCGACGAGCAGTGTGTTAAAGGACGGGGCACAGAGTACCCGCTAAAACAGTTGTTTTAAATTACCTGCGAGCGGGTTTTTCAGCTCAACCGAGCATGACCGACCAGTCTCCGACAAAGCGTCTGGTCTGCGGCTCGCGGATCGGGATGAGATTACTGCTTGAACTCGAAATCCAGTGCCGCGCCTTCGACCTCGTGGCGCTCTTCATTTCGCAGTTGCAGCTGCATTTCATTGCTGAGCAGGCGGCCGTTGAGCTGGAACGGACTGCTGCCGCTTTTGTCACCGAACATCTGGGGTAACAACGGTTCACGCCTGGTCAACGGCACCGTACCGACAGGCTTCAGCTCCTGAACCATGTCCCGGGGCAAACTCAAGTCCAGATTGGCAGATGGAAGCTCAGTCTTTACCACCTCGCTGGCCGGTTTCGATTTGGAGGCAATGGGCGCACGCTTTTTCACGGACGCAGCCTGCTTACTGGCCGCCGAGGCTTTTTTCGCAGGTGCGGTTTCTATCGGTGCGACTTGGAAACTGCCGGTAGTCTGATCCTGCTCGGTAGCCGCCATGACGGATGCCGGCTGAATACTCGCAATCAGGCAGAGCAAAAGCCAGGCGGCAGGAAAAGTCGGTTTCATGTATCCCACGGTGGGTGCAAACGGCAGAGATGCATATGCTCGCCTGTTGCAGCCCACATGACAAGCGCAGCAGCAGCCTGTTACAAACCGCTAGCCATCTCCTGGCAGAGTTGGGTGGCCAGCATGCCCAGGGTCATCAAAGCGCGCTCGGCTTCACGGTTCCACGGGATGCCGCAATTGAGCCGGATGCAGTGATTGAATTGCTCGGTATTACTGAAGATCAGTCCCGGCGCAATACTGATGCCCTGCTGCAACGCCCGCACGTGCAACTCTTGCGTGTTGACCCGCCCCGGCAGACTGACCCACAGAATGAAGCCACCGGTAGGCCGGGTCATCTGCGTGCCTTCCGGGAAATACTGCTGCACGGCCAACTGGAAGGCACTGAGGTTTTTCCGGTATTCCTGACGGATGAAGCGCAAATGCCGGTCGTACCCGCCATTTTCCAGATACGCGGCAATGCCCATCTGGGTCACGCTGCACGCGGAATGCGTGCTGAAGGTCTGCAAGCGCTGGATTTCCTGCTGGTACTTGCCGGCAATCATCCAGCCGATCCGCACGCCAGGCGACAGGGTCTTGGAGAAGCTCGAGCAATAGATCACCCGATCCAGCCGATCGTAGGCCTTTAGGGACTTGGTGCGCCCCTGCTCGAACATCAGCTCACCGTAGATATCGTCTTCGACAATCTGGATATCGAAGTCCGACGCCAGGCGCAGCAATTGTTTCTGCCGCTCCTCCGGCATGGTACCGCCCAATGGATTGCTCAGACGGGTGGTCAGCACCAACGCCTTGATCGACCATTGGTTGGCCGCCAGTTGCAGGGCTTCCAGGCTCATGCCCGTGGCGGGATCGCTGGGGATCTCGATGACCTTGAGGCCCAACAGATCGGCCAGTTGCAGCAACCCGTAATAGGTCGGCGATTCGGCCGCGATCAGATCACCGGGACGGGTCAGCACACGCAAGGACATCTGCAGCGCATCGACGCAACCGTGGGTGATCACCACTTCCGACGGATCGACGACCACGCCGGCATCGCGCATGCGGATCGCCACCTGTCGGCGCAACGGCTCGAAACCGGGGCTGAACATGTAGCTGAAGGCCCGCGGGCTATGGAAGCGGGTGACTTTGGCCAATTGCTGATGCAGTGCCCGCACCGGCAAATAGTCGACACTCGGCACCGCAGCGCCCAGCGGGAAGACACCTTCACGACGGGACTCGACCAGGACTTGCTGAATGATGCTGCTGCGGGTAACCAGGCCGGGGCGCTCGACCCGGGCGATGTCCGGCGTCGGTGCAGTGAGTGCCGGTGTCTGGTGCACGTAGTAACCCGACTGCGGCCGGGCGCGGATCAGCCCCTGATCCTCGAGATTGGCATACGCCTGCAACACCGTCGCATGGCTGACATTGAGCTGCGAGCTCATCTTGCGCACCGAAGGCACGCGCTCTCCCGGCTGATAGACCCCACGGCGGATGTCTTCGGCCAGTTGTTGAGCAATACGTTGATAGAGCAAAAGGTTGGTCATGACGCAGCACTCGATTTCACGGGCATTTTATTCTTGTGTGAAACAATACCGGAACAGTTTAGAAGTGTACGGGAACAGTTGCCACAATAGTCGACCGTACAGTGCAGTGTCAGCAAAATCTGTACTGTTTTGTGCGGTAATCGGCAGGCAAAAAAAAACCCGGCACTGCATGGCAGGCCGGGTTTTCCAGCGACGCAACCCTTAGCGGGCAGCGCCGAGCTGGCCCTTTTCGTCGGAAAACACAATTTCCACCCGACGATTCTGCGCTCGGCCCCGTTCCGACGCATTCGCGTCCACCGGATACTCGTCGCCATAACCCTCGACCTGGATACGCTTGTCGTCGACCCCCAGGTCCATCAGCACGTCAGCCACCGATTGTGCGCGGTCGCGGGACAGCTTGAGGTTTTCCTGCTTGCCCCCGGTACTGTCCGTATAACCCTCGATCCGCACCACACGCTTGGGGTTGAGTTGCAGGAACTGCACGATCTTCAACACCACACGGTTGGCCGACGGTTTCAATTCCGCTTCGCCCGTGTCGAACAGCATGTCGCCCAAGGTCATCACCAGACCACGGTCGGTCTGGCTGGTGGTCAATGCGAGGATCTGCTCCTCGAGCCATTTGCCTTGCTGCTGCACGCTGAACAGTTTGGATTCACGCAGTGCCAGTTGCAGTCGCTGCCGTTCAAGTTCGAGTTTCGCCGCTTGCTCTTCGTTGAGCACCTGATTGGTGTGTTCCCGGGCAATGGCGCTGTAACGCTGGCTCAGGTAGGCGTAATGCACCACGTCCGAACCACTGCCCCAATAGCTGGACAGGCGATCGGCGCGGGCCAGAGACTCACCGGCGCGAATAACGTCCTTGGGGGCGATTCGCAGCACATTGGAGTCTTCCTTGACCTTCTGAAAGTCGGCACCAGCCTGCTGCAACGCAGTCTCGCTGTGCTGGCTGACGCAGCCAAAGAGGCTCGCGCAGCCTGCCAGGATCAAACCACCGAGGGTTTTGCTCTTGAGAGTCATTGGGCATCTCCCAGTTGCTTGCGCAGGCGGGCGATGCGGGTGTTGAGCACGTTCAACTGTTCCTCGCTCTTGGCCGTCAACACCTTGGCTTCAGCCAGACGCGCATCGAGCTCGGCCTGTTCGGCCCGCATGCGTGCGTTTTTGAAGGATTGATCGGTCATGTTGCCCTTGGCGCGATTGAACTTGTCTTCGGCCAGTTTCATTTCCGGCACATCGTCGGCGGTGGCGCCCACGGCCTTGGCCTGCTCGAGTGCCTGTTCGGTCAGGCGAATCTGTTCATTCGGCGCAGGATCGGTTGCACAACCCGCCAGGGCGACAAAGGCCACGGCAGCGAAAAGAGGTCGAATACTCACTGAAAATCCTTACTGTTTTGGGGTACTGACGGGTTGTTGCGGGGGGCTTGGCTGTGGTTGTGAGCGTTGTGCTTTCCATCGCTCGATATTGCGCATCAGCACGGCCTCCGTCAGTCCGGACGCGGGCAATTCTGTCATCTTTTTGGCCAACTGTCCGCGCAACCATGGATCGTTGCAGGCAGAGTCATGGGAAATCGCCAGGTACAGGCCAGGCTTGTCGATCGGTTGCGAGCGCGCGACCAGATCGCCAGCCATGCCCAGTGTCTGTACAGTCGCCATGCCCGAGTAACGCCCTGCCAGTACAAATTCGACCTCGCCCAACAGCAGCTTCTGAAAGGCCTGGGTCAGGTTGGACGTGCGCGTGAGGCTCAGTTGCTGTCCGGCAAAGTTGCTGAATTGCGCGGTCAATCGGGCCTTTTCCGACACAGCACCGGGATGGCCGTGCAGGTCCTGCGCTTCGTTGTAGACCAGCGCCGAGTCCTTGCGAGTCCAGACCAGATAGTCGTTTTCCAGCAAGGGTGGATGGATGTAGTCCAGGGTTTCCAGCTCGCTGACGGCCAACGTCGCGTCCGCCAGCATGTCCATGCGCCCGCTGCGCACTTCGTCCAGGGCCTGGGCGCGTTTGCCGGCATAAAGCAGTTCGACCTTGAGCCCCAACTCCCCCGCCACTTGCTGCAGTAAATCGGCGCTGGCACCGATCAGGTATTTGGGGTTCTGCGGGTCTTGCCACAGGTACGGTGGCGCATCCGGGCTGCCGGTGACCACCAGGCGTTCGCATTTGCCTGCGGCGACAGACAGCGCCGGCAATAGCGTCAATCCCAGCAAGCTCCACACAAGTCGCAGATCCATGGCAATTCACTCCACTTGGATGTAACACCTGTAGGAGCGAGCTCGCGATGGTCGTTAACGATGACGTGTTCATTCTGGATAAACGCGGCGCCCTTGAACCCATCGCGAGCAAGCTCGCTCCTACAAAAAGGCAAAAAAAAGCCCGACCAAAAGGCCGGGCTCTTTATAAGTGAAGCAGCCGGATTAGACCAGCTTCTCCAGCTCAGGGATGGCTTCGAACAGGTCCGCCACCAGGCCATAATCGGCCACCTGGAAGATCGGCGCTTCTTCGTCCTTGTTGATCGCAACGATCACTTTGGAGTCTTTCATGCCGGCCAGGTGCTGGATCGCGCCGGAGATACCGACGGCGATGTACAGCTGTGGAGCAACGATCTTGCCGGTCTGACCGACCTGCATGTCGTTCGGAACAAAACCTGCGTCGACCGCGGCGCGCGATGCACCGACGGCAGCGCCCAGCTTGTCGGCCAGGGCGTACAGGTGTTTGAAGTTGTCGCCGTTCTGCATGCCGCGACCGCCGGAAACGACGATCTTGGCAGCGGTCAGTTCCGGACGATCGGACTTGGCCAGTTCTTCGCCAACGAAGCTGGAGATGCCAGCGTCGTGGGCAGCAGCAACGGCTTCAACGGCAGCGGAACCACCAACAGCTGCAACCGGGTCGAAACCGGTGGCACGCACGGTGATCACCTTGACCGCAGCGTTCGATTGAACGGTAGCGATGGCGTTACCGGCGTAGATCGGACGCTTGAAGGTGTCGGCGCTTTCTACCGAGATGATCTCGGAGATCTGGTCAACGTCCAGGGCTGCGGCAACGCGCGGCAGGATGTTTTTGCCGTTGGAAGTAGCGGCAGCCAGGATGTGGCTGTAGCCCTTGCCCAGCTCAGCTACCAGCGGAGCAACGTTTTCCGGCAACTGGTGAGCGTAGGCGGCGTTGTCGGCCACCAGCACTTTAGCCACGCCAGCGACTTTCGCAGCGGCTTCAGCCACGGCGCCAACGCCCTGACCTGCAACCAGTACGTGCACGTCGCCGCCGATTTTGACAGCAGCGGCCACGGTGTTCAGCGTGGCCGGGGCCACTGCTTTGCCGTCGTGTTCAGCGATTACCAAGATAGTCATGATTCGGCTCCTTAACTCAAAGCACCTTCGCTTCGTTTTTCAGTTTCTCGACCAGTTCAGCCACCGACTTGACCTTGATACCCGCGCTGCGTGCAGCCGGCGCTTCGACTTTCAGGGTCTTGTTGGTGGAGGCGGTGGAAACGCCCAAAGCGTCCGGAGTCAGCACTTCGAGAGGCTTCTTCTTGGCTTTCATGATGTTTGGCAGAGACGCGTAGCGCGGCTCGTTCAAACGCAGGTCGGTGGTGACGATGGCCGGCAGTTTCAGGGAAACTGTCTGCGCGCCGCCGTCGACTTCACGGGTGACAGCTACGCTGTCGCCGCTGATTTCGACTTTGGACGCGAACGTGCCCTGACCGTAGCCGCTCAATGCAGCGAGCATCTGGCCAGTCTGGTTGTTGTCGCTGTCGATGGCCTGTTTGCCAAGGATCACCAGCTGAGGCTGTTCCTTGTCGACAACAGCTTTCAACAGTTTGGCAACAGCCAGGGACGTCAGGTCTTCGGCGGACTCGACGAGGATGGCGCGGTCGGCACCCAGAGCCAGCGCGGTGCGCAGTTGCTCTTGAGCGGTGGACGGGCCTACGGAGACGACGACGATTTCAGTCGCAACACCCTTCTCTTTCAGGCGTACGGCTTCTTCCACGGCGATTTCGCAGAACGGGTTCATCGACATCTTGACGTTGGCAAGATCGACGCCGGAATTGTCCGCCTTGACGCGAACCTTGACGTTGTAATCCACAACGCGTTTGACAGCTACAAGAACCTTCATGGATTCCTCGTTACTCTCCGGTGAAAAGAAAGTCGCCTAGGCGAACCTGGCGGTTGATGCTCATCGGGCGCAAGGGCACCTCCAAAAACGCCGGCAAAGCTGTCAAGTGACCATCGCTCATGATCTGAATGACCGTTCGTCAGTGGTGACTGACGAGTCATTCAACATCGCGGCGTGTAAACTGCACATCAAACCCGCGCAGCGCATCACTCTCTACTGCCATCGCCCTGTCTTTAGAGGTGCTCTTGAAACCAACAGTCAGCCTACGGCGAGCGCAAAACCGCCCGTATCTTGACCGGAACGCCTATTCCGGTCAATACGCCAAAATGGCCGTTCATAAGGCGCGTGACTTTGATTTCTCTGGCTTTGAGCCAATTCAAACAAACGTTTGTATTGGACGCTGAGAGTGGTGTAGATATAATGCGCCACACAAAGAGAAAGGTGGTCAATCGATTGTCCGCTCCCGGCGCTGTTCCGGGATTCATGGATGCGACACCCGACTTCCAAATTAGAAAAAAAACTGTTGAGCCTTGAGTAGGAGATAACCTGTGGAACGCGAATACATGGAATTCGACGTGGTCATCGTCGGTGCCGGCCCCGCTGGTCTTTCCGCCGCCTGCCGCTTGAAGCAGAAGGCCGCCGAAGCCGGTAAGGAAATCAGCGTCTGCGTGGTCGAAAAAGGCTCCGAAGTCGGTGCTCACATTCTGTCCGGTGCCGTATTCGAACCTCGGGCTCTGAACGAACTGTTCCCGAACTGGAAAGAACTAGGCGCGCCGCTGAACACGCCGGTGACCCGCGACGACATCTTCGTGCTCAAGAACGCTGAAAGCGCGCAGAAAATTCCAGACTTCTTTGTGCCCAAGACCATGCACAACGAAGGCAACTACATCATCTCCCTGGGCAACCTGTGCCGCTGGCTGGCCCAGCAGGCCGAGAACCTGGGCGTGGAAATCTACCCGGGCTTCGCCGCTCAGGAAGCGCTGTTCGACGAAAACGGCGTGGTTCGCGGGATCATCACCGGCGACCTCGGCGTCGACCGCGAAGGCAATCCGAAGGAAGGCCTGTACACCCCGGGCATGGAACTGCGTGGCAAGTACACGCTGTTCGCCGAAGGTTGCCGTGGCCACATCGGCAAGCAGCTGATCAAGCGTTTCAACCTGGACACCGACGCTGATGCCCAGCACTACGGCATCGGCCTGAAAGAAATCTGGGAAGTCGACCCGGCCAAGCACCAGCCAGGCCTGGTGGTGCACACCGCCGGTTGGCCGATGGACATCATGGGCACCGAGAACACCGGTGGCTCGTTCCTCTATCACCTGGAAAACAACCAGGTGGTTGTCGGCCTGATCGTCGACCTGTCCTACAGCAACACCTACCTGTCGCCGTTCGACGAGTTCCAGCGCCTCAAGCATCACCCGGTGCTTGCTCAGTACCTGGAAGGCGGCAAGCGCATCAGCTACGGCGCACGTGCCATCAGCAAGGGCGGCCTGAACTCGCTGCCGAAAATGGTGTTCAAGGGTGGCGCGCTGATCGGTTGCGACCTCGGCACCCTGAACTTCGCCAAGATCAAAGGCAGCCACACCGCGATGAAGTCCGGCATGCTCGCCGCTGAATCCGTGGCTGAAGCTCTGTTCGCCGAGAAGGATGGCACCGAAGAGCTGACCACCTACGTCGACGCGTTCAAGAACAGCTGGCTCTACGAAGAACTGTTTGCCAGCCGCAACTTCGGCCCGGCGATCCACAAGTTCGGCGCCATCGTCGGTGGCGGTTTCAACTGGCTCGACCAGAACATCTTCGGCGGCAAACTGCCGTTCACCTTGCACGACACCAAGCCGGATTACGCTTGCCTGAAACTGGCGGCCGACTGCAAGAAAATCGACTACCCGAAACCGGACGGCAAGATCAGCTTCGACAAATTGAGCTCGGTGTTCATCTCCGGTACCAACCACGAAGAAGAGCAACCGTGCCACCTCAAGCTGGCCGATGCAAGCATCCCGATCAGCAAGAACCTGCCGCTGTACGATGAGCCGGCACAACGTTACTGCCCGGCTGGCGTGTATGAAGTGATCACCATGGAAGACGGCGAGAAGCGCTTCCAGATCAACGCCCAGAACTGCGTTCACTGCAAGACCTGCGACATCAAGGATCCTGCACAGAACATCACCTGGGTGGCACCGGAAGGCGCTGGCGGCCCGACTTACCCGAACATGTAAGCCGAACTGCGAACATCAAGGCTCCCGAAACGGGGGCCTTTTTGTTGCGTGCGATTCAAGCCAAACCACAAAACCCATTGTGGGAGCGGGCTTGCTCGCGAATGCGGTTGATCCTTCACCACTTGTATTGACTGATCCACCGCTTTCGCGAGCAAGCCCGCTCCCACAGGGTCAGTTGGTGGATCAGGCCGCGCGCTCGTCTCCGGGATTACGCTCGAAGTACCGCTTGTACTCGCGACTGAACTGCGACGTGCTCTGATACCCCACCCGATGCGCCACTTGCGCCACACCCAGCCCCTCCCCCACCAACAACTGCTGCGCCCTGAGCAGACGCAATCGCTTCAGGTACTGCACCGGCGACAACAAGGTGCTGCGCTTGAAATGCTCGTGAAAGGTCGACGCACTCATGTTCGCGCAACTGGCCAGGGTCTCGACGTTCAGCGGTTCGGCAAAATGCGCATGCAGATGACTGAGGGATGCCGCGATCCGGGCGAATTGCCCCTGCTGCTCAACCAGCGCCCGCAACACATCGGCTTGCGGACCACGTAATGCGACGAACAACAATTCGCGCAAACGCGCTTGCCCCATGATCTGGCATTCCAGCGGATCGTGCAGGCAACGCAACAGCCGCTCGACACAACCGCGCATGGCGTCATCGAGCACTGCCGAGGTCATGGACTCAGGCGTTTGCGCCGGAATATGCCGCCCTGGCGCCAGGCCCATCGCCAACACCAGTTCGCCCAGCATCACCCGGTCAATCGCAACGGAAACACCCAGCATTGGCCCGTCCGGCGCGGCAAAGGTTTCACACTCGAACGGCACCGGCAGCGCCTGAATCAGGTAGTGCCCTGCGCCATATTCCAGGGTGCGCGGCCCCAGATACGCCAGTTTGCTGCCCTGGGCGATGATCACCAGGCTCGGCTCGTAGATCTGCGGCCCACGGGCCACATCGCAACTGGCCCGCAGAACCTGCACACCTGGCAAGGCAGTCGGGACAAAACCGTCGCGAGTGGACAGCGGTTCGATCAGCGAAACCAGGGTGGCATTGGCATCAAGATGACGGGTCAGCAACATCGGAGCTCTTCACAAAAAAATCACGGAAAAAGGGACAAAAGCATCATCGCAGATCCGCTGGCCAATGCGACGGCTCACACCCGCATGCCGGAGGAATAGGCATGACACCCGGAGGAATCGCCATGGCCGGTACAGGGTTCGGCGCCCAGAATGCGCCACCTCACCCGTCACCGCTCTTGCGAGGTTCACCATGTACACCGCCATCGGATACGCCGCCCAGTCGGCCACCACTCCCCTCGCCCCCGTGAAATTCGAACGTCGCAGCCCAAGGCCTGACGACGTTGCCATCGAGATTCTCTACTGCGGCGTCTGCCATTCCGACATCCATCAGGCCCGCAACGAGTGGGGCATTGCCGTTTACCCGCTGATGCCCGGCCACGAAATCGTAGGCAAAGTTACTACCGTCGGTGCGAATGTCACCCAACACAAAGTCGGCGACTTGGTCGGTGTTGGCTGCATGGTCGACTCGTGCCGCAGCTGCGAAGCCTGCCAGGCCAACCTGGAGCAATACTGCCTCGAAGGCCCGACCTTGACCTACGCCACACCGGACCGGGTCGACGGCAGCAACACCATGGGTGGCTACTCCGACAGCATCGTGGTCAGCGAGCACTTTGTGGTGCGTATCCCCGAGTCACTGGACCCGGCCAGCGCCGCGCCGATCCTGTGCGCCGGCATCACCACCTACTCACCGCTCAAGCACTACGGCGTGAAGGCCGGTGACAAGGTCGGGATTCTCGGCATGGGTGGCCTGGGCCACATGGGCATCAAGTTCGCCAAGGCCATGGGCGCCGAAGTGACGCTGTTCACCCGTTCGGCAAGCAAGGCCGAAGAGGCTCGCCGCCAGGGCGCGGACCATGTGATCGTGTCTACCGATGACGCGCAGATGCAGGCTGCCGCCGGTCACTTCGACTTCCTGCTCGACACCATTCCGGTGCAGCACGACCTCAACCCTTACCTCGATACGCTGCGATTCGACGGCGTGCATATTCTGGTGGGGTTGATCGAACCGGTGGAGCCGCCGGTACATGCCGCCAAACTGGTATTGGGACGTCGCGTGCTCGCCGGCTCGCTGATCGGCGGCATCGCAGAAACCCAGGAAGTGCTGGATTTCTGCGCCGAGCACAACATCACCTGCGACATCGAAATGCTCGACATCCGCCAGATCAACGAGGCTTACGCCCGCATGATCGCCGGTGACGTGAAGTACCGCTTCGTCATCGACATGGCGACCCTCAAGGTTTAAACCTTAAGGCCAAGCTCCGCCGACAGCCGGGCCGTGACCCCTTTGATCAGGGGAATCAGCTCGGCCATTTTTTCCAGCGGCATATACGGCACGGTACTGGCGATGCTGATGCCGGCGACGATGCGCTTGCTGGCATCACGGATCGGCGCCGCCACGCAGCGGATCGACGGTTCGTTGTCTTCCAGGTCGAAGGCGTAGCCGCCGGCCACGTACTCGGCCATGCGCTGCTCGAACTGCTCCCAGGACTGCTCAGGGTGCTGCGGCCAGAACTGGTTTTTCCCACCCACCGGCAGGCTGACTTCGTACAGGCGCTGCCACTCTTGCGGCGAATCATCGAGCATCAGCGCCTTGCCGATCCCGGTGCGCGCCAACGGCATGCGATGGCCGACCCGCGAACGCATTTCCGGGCCATTGCGCCCCGGATTCTTGTGCAGGTACAGCACTTCGTCGCCTTCACGGATCGCCAGGTGAATGGTGTCGCCGGTCAACGCCGACAACTCATCCAGATACGGCCCGGCCAGGGTCACCAACGGCAACTCTTCACGGGCCTGAAAGCCCAGCTCGATCAGTTTCGGCCCCAGCAGATAACCGACTTGTGGCACCACCCGCAGATAACGCTCATCCACCAGGCAACTGGCCAGGCGATGGGTGGTGCTGCGCGTGGTGCCGATCAGCCGGGCGATTTCCTTGAGATCGCGGGCGCCGCTGGCCACGGCATGAACCACACCCAACCCGCGAAGCAGGGTCTGGGTGCCGGTCGGCGCGGCGTCCTTGGCGATTTTTGGGGCGTCTTCCTGCATATCCAGCCTTTACCGTTGAGCGAGTGAACGGGCGGCATTATGGTCGCCCGCAGGCCACGACTACAACTTGATACGCTCGACCTTGCCCACCAGCAAGATGTAGGAAAGTGCACCGATCAACGCCAGCACCGAAATGTAGGTGATCGCCGGGGCAAAAGAATCACCCGTCGCGAGGAAACCGATCACGATAGGCGTGGCAATCGCCGACAGGTTGCCGATGAAGTTGAACACCCCGCCGGTCAGCCCGAGCAAGCGCGCCGGGGCCAAGGTCGACACCAGCGACCAGGTGATCGAAGCCAGGCCATTGCCGAAGAATGCCAGCGCGAGGAAGGCAATCACCAGCGGCGTCGACTCGACAAAGTTGGCGCCGATGATCGAGGTGGAAATCAGCAGACCGCTGATGATCGGCAACTTGCGGGCGAAGCCTACCGTGTACCCGCGACGGATCAAAAAGTCCGAGAAGAAACCGGAACACAGTACGCCGACAAAGGCCGCGAGAAACGGCAGCGACGCCAACAGGCCGGACTTGATGAAGTCCATGCCGCGGTACTTCACCAGGTACGTCGGGAACCAGGTGAGAAAGAACCACAGGGTCGAGTTGAGGCAGAACTGCCCGAGGTAAATGCCCCAGAGCTTGCGCTTGGTCAGGACGATGCCCAAGTCGGTCCAGCTGAACTTGGCTTTGACCTTGGCCTGTTCGGCCTGGATATCCACCAGCCCGCCGCCCTCGCGGATCAGGTCAATCTCTGCGTCATTGGCGCCTTTGAAATCCCGCGGCTCGCGATACACCGCGTACCAGATCACCGCCCACACAATGCCCACCGCGCCGGTGGTGACGAACACCATGTGCCAGCCGAATTCGTGCTGCAGCCAGGCCAGCACCGGCGTCAGGAAGGCCAGGCCGACGAACTGCCCGGAGGTGTAGAAACCGATGGCCGTGGCGCGCTCGCGCTCGGGGAACCAGGTGGTGACCACGCGGCTGTTGATCGGATACGCCGGTGCTTCCAGCGCACCGACGGCCATGCGCAACACGAACAGCGCGATGAAGCTGCTGACGAAGCCGAGCATCACCGTGGCCACTGACCACAGCAGCAAGGCGACGCTGTACAGAATCCGTGGCGGCACGCGGTCCACCAGCCAGCCGCCGGGGATCTGCATGGCGGCGTAGGTCCAGCCGAACGCGGAGAAGATCAGGCCGACGTGGATCGGGTCGATGCCCAGGTCACTGGTCAATGCCGGGGCGGCAATCGACAGGTTGCTGCGGTCCAGGTAGTTGATCACCACGGTGATGAACAACAGCACCATGATGAAAAAACGCTTGCGGCTGGGCGTCACCAACGACGCCTGCCCGGTGAGGGTTTGCGGTTGCATGAGGGGTGCCTCTTCTTATGGTTATTGAGGTCGTAAACAGGGTTAACGCAGATCTCACTACCTATGGAGATCAAATGTGGGAGCGGGCTTGCTCGCGAAAGCGGAGTGTCAGCCAACATCTATGTTGAATGTGCTGACCTCTTCGCGAGCAAGCCCGCTCCCACATTAGATTTGTGTTGAGTCAGGAAGAACTCACCACTCGGCAAAACTGCCATCGGCATGGCGCCAGATCGGGTTGCGCCAGCGGTGGCCGATGGCGGCGCGTTCGATCACGTACTCCTCGTTGATCTCGATACCCAGGCCCGGGCCGTTCGGGATTTTCACGAAGCCTTTGTCGTAGTCGAACACCCGTGGATCTTTGATGTAGTCGAGCAGGTCATTGCTCTCGTTGTAGTGGATGCCCAGGCTCTGTTCCTGGATGAACGCGTTGTAGCAAACCGCGTCCAGTTGCAGGCAGGCCGCCAGGGCAATCGGGCCCAGCGGGCAATGCAGCGCCAGCGCCACGTCGTAGGCTTCGGCCATGTTGGCGATCTTGCGGGTTTCGGTGATGCCGCCGGCGTGGGACGCATCCGGCTGGATGATGTCGACATAACCTTCGCTGAGCACGCGCTTGAAATCCCAGCGCGAGAACAGCCGCTCACCCAGGGCAATCGGCGTACTGGTCAGCGGCGCCAGTTCTTTCAGCGCTTCGTAGTTTTCGCTCAGCACCGGCTCTTCGATGAACATCAGCTTGTACGGATCAAGCTCCTTCATCAGCACCTTGGCCATGGGCTTGTGCACCCGACCATGGAAGTCCACGCCTATGCCGACGTTCGGGCCGACGGCATCGCGCACGGCAGCGACGTTGGCCAGGGCCTGGTCGACCTTGTCGAAAGTGTCGAGGAATTGCAGCTCTTCGGTGCCATTCATTTTCACCGCGGTGAAACCACGCTCGACCGCTTCTTTCGCCGCCCGCGCGGTGTCCGCCGGACGGTCGCCGCCGATCCACGAATACACACGGATCTTGTCCCGCACCTGACCACCCAGCAGGTCGCTGACCGACACACCCAGCGCCTTGCCCTTGATGTCCCACAAGGCCTGGTCGATACCGGCCAGGGCGCTCATGTGGATCGCACCGCCACGGTAGAAGCCGCCGCGATAGAGCACGGTCCAGATGTCTTCGATGTTGCGTGGGTCTTTGCCGATCAGGTAGTCGGACAATTCTTCAACGGCAGCGGCAACGGTGTGGGCGCGGCCTTCGACCACGGGCTCGCCCCAACCGGTGACGCCCTCGTCGGTTTCGACCTTGAGGAAGCACCAGCGCGGCGGAACGATGAAGGTGGTCAGTTTGGTGATTTTCATCTTTTGGCTCTCTTATTAGATGCAGCGCGCTCGGCGCTCAAAGAAGTCTTAGCGAAGGGCTTTCCAGGCAGCGACGTAGGCCTTGGCATTGGCCGCCACTTGCGCAGGCGTCATGCCCGGTTTGAACAGGCCGGAACCGAGGCCGAAACCTTTGACGCCAGCGTCGATGAACGACTGCATGTTGTCTGGCGTGATCCCGCCGACCGGCGCCAGAAGGGTCCCGGCAGGCAATACGGCGAGCCAGGCTTTGACGACTGCCGGGCCCATCTGCTCGGCCGGGAACAGCTTCAGCACATCCGCGCCTTCCGCCAGTGCCGCGAAGGCTTCGGTCGGCGTGGCGACACCCGGCGACAGGTACAGGCCCGCCGCTTTCGCCGCGCGCAAGACCTTCGGATCGCTATGGGGCATGACGATCACCTGGCCACCCGCAGCTTTCACTTGCTCGACCTGCTCCGGCGTCAACACCGTGCCGGCACCGATCAGGCAATCGGCGGGCAAGGTACTGCGCAGGATGCGGATACTTTCGTACGGCTCAGGGGAATTGAGCGGCACTTCGATGACGCGAAATCCGGCGGCGTACAGGACTTCGCCGATGGCCGCCGCTTCCTGCGGGCGCAGGCCACGCAGGATCGCGATCAGGCCGTTTTGCGCCAGGGCTTGTTTGAGCATGTCAGGACTCCAGTCAGGTTTAACGGGATGCGGTGCACGTGACCAGGCCGGCAGCCAGTGCCAGTTGCCACAATCCGCGTTCGGTGGCCTGTTCGGCCAGGATCACCCGGGCAAAACCGCAGGCGTCGAGCGCACGGCTGTAGCGGGCACAGAGTTGGGTGTTGCCGATGAGGATGATCGAAGGCAGATGCACACTGTTGCGCCGGCGCCGCTGAACGCTGGCCAGGGCCGACAGTTCATGGCCTATCAGCAGGCCTGACAGATAATCCGCTTGCGCCGCAGCGCTTAGTACACCAGTCAGCCCGAGACTGCGGGCACTGAACATCGTCGACAGCGCACCGATTTCACCGTCCGCCGACAACGCGACCTTCACGCCGCGATCAAACGCATCGCCATCGAAAGACGCACCACATTGTTGGGTGCGTCCGAGAATGCTGTGTTGACTGAGCACAGCGAAGACTTCGCCGGTCATGAAAGTATCGAAATGCATGATGCAGCCGTCGGCCACTTCCACCCATTTCGAATGGCTGCCCGGCAGGCCGATCAGCAGATCAGCGCCCGCCTCGCTCGCCAGGTTTTGCAGCACGCCGAGCACCTGGGTTTCTTCACCGCGCATCACATTCGGCAAAGGCGAACGCTCGATGACGCCGGGCACGATGTGTACATCAACGCCGCGCAGGCTGCGCACGGTTTGCAAGGAAGTACCGAGCGTGGCGACGTTCGCCGGTGTGTCGCGGTAGGCCGCTTCGCTCCAGCCCTGGGCACTGCCGACCATGCCGCAGGCAATCACCGGCAAATGCGGCTGGGCATCGAGCCAGTTGCCGCAAGCCTCATCGAAGGCCAGTTCGAAACCATCGGCGCATTCCCGGCCGCCAATGATTCGCGGCGCTTTCGGCAGTTGCATGATCCCCGACGACAGCGAACGCTGTTCGAGCACTTGGCCGTCTTCAGCCAGTTTGTAAGCACGTAATGAGGTTGTCCCCCAGTCGAGCGCGATCAATTGCGCCTGCATCGCTTCACCTGTTCTGGTTTTTGGCAGTGAGTGAGCGCGACTATAAACCTGAGACGGGACAAATCTCAATATATAAATATCAATCCCATATTATGAGACAAGACAAAAAAATCGCAGCCCGAAAGCTGCGATCTTTTAAAAGCGATCAGTTACCCGCTGCAAAATCCCGCAACACCGCCCCATCCATCCGATAGCGCACCCACTCCTCCTGCGGCTGCGCGCCCAGGGATTTGTAGAAGTCGATGGCCGGCGTATTCCACTCCAGCACGCTCCACTCGAACCGCCCGCAATCATTGGCGCAGGCGATTTTCGCCAGGTGCCGCAGCAGGGTCTTTCCCGCGCCACCGCCGCGCTGTTCCGGGGTGATGTAGAGGTCTTCGAGGTACAGGCAGTTGCTGCCAAGCCAAGTGGAATAGCTGAAGAAGAACACCGCGAAACCGATGGGTGCACCCTCGCGCAGGCAGATCAGGCCATGGGCGGTGGCGCCTTCGCTGAACAGGCTGCGCTCGATATCGGCAACGCTGGCGATGACTTCATGGCGGGCACGTTCGTAGTCGGCCAGTTCAGTGATGAACGCGAGGATTTGCGGTGCGTCACTGGGGGTCGCCGGGCGGATTTCGATCGTCATGGACGTGCCTTGTCAAAAGTGGAAAACGCCATACTAAGTCGACGCGGTACTTGTGGCGAGGGGCTCCCTCGCCACAAAAACTGATCCGCCGCAAAGTGTCTGGAAGCTTTACTCCGGCCAACACTAACCCTGGAATCGATAACCTCGGACCTAATATTCGGTCACTGCATGGTTAGATACCTGCGCTGCTCATCTAGCCGGTCAAGGAACCGCGTCATGTCTACCGCAACACCTCCAGTTTCAAGCAAGCTGTTCGGCCTGTTTTGCCTCGCCAGTTACCTGTTGTCGCTGTCCTACGGTTCGACGTTTTTGCTCTCATTGCTGATTGGTTCGCGCGGCGGTAACGAACACGACGCCGGAAGTGTGATTTCGGCAGCGATGCTCAGCACCTTTGCGGCGGTGATTATTTCCGGTCATTTGTCCGACCTGCTCGGCGCCGCCCGATCGGTGGCGCTGTTCGGTGTATTGCTGGTGGCGGCCAGCCTGGGCTTCGCCCTGACCCCGGGCTTCGGTCACCTGCTGCTGTTTTTCGGGCTGCTGCTGGGCCTGGGCTGGGGCGTGTTCTACACCCTGGGGCCGATCATCGTGGCGAGTCTGGTGACACCCGCGCAGCGCGCCAAATACTTCGCCCTGCTGTCCGGCAGCATGATGACCGGGATCGGCAGCGGCCCGTTGCTCGGCCGCGCGGCGAGTGTGCTCGGCTACCCGGTGACCGCGGCGTTTTATCTGGCAGCGCTGGCCAGCCTGATCGGCGTATTGCTGTTCTGGCGCCTGGATCGACAACTGAAACCGGCGCCCGCGCAATCTGGCAGCGTGTCGCGGATCTCCTGGCGCGCAGCGGCTCAGGTGCTGTCCTCCAGGGCCGTATTCCCGATCATCATGGTTGGCCTCGGCGGTTGTGTGTTCGGTGGTCTGTCGAGCTTTCAAACCAGTTACGCGGCGGCGCACTCACTCGACTATTCGCTGTTCTTCCTCGGTTTCATGAGCGCGGCGATCAGCGGCCGCATGCTGGTTGCCGGTTTCGTGGTCAAGCGCGATCCATTCCGTGCGTCGTGCGTGCTTTCGGGGTTGATGCTGGCATCGATCGTGATGTTCGGTTTTGTCGTCGACAGCAGCTTCAGCTACGTGCTCGCGGCGGTGATGCTTGGGATCGGCTACGGCCTGACCTACTCGGTGATCAACGGCCTGGCCGCCAATGAAGCGCCGAACGGCACCACCGCGCAATCCTTGCTGCTGTTCAGTCTGTCGTACTTCATCGGCGTGTTCGGCTTTCCATTGCTGGCCGGGAAAATCATCGTCGAGCAAGGCATGGCTACGCTGTTGCTCACCGTGCTGGCAGTTGCCTCGCTCAACTGGCTGATCACCCTGGGCCGGTTGATCTGGCGTAGGGCCACAGCGGTCAGGGCACTGGAGCAGGCCTGAGCCGTTCGTCGTTGACAATGCACCCATCCGGATCGAGGGCGGACTAATCAGGTAAGGACTCTACTCGTTGGAGACACCGCCATGACCCTGTCCAGGTTGATCGCCCTCGTTCTCACTGCGCTTTTGTCCGCAGCCTCCTTCGCCGGGACCATCGGCTCGAGTACCGGCCCGACCAATCCGGTGGAAAAACCCAGGGCCCCCGCCATCCAGAGTGCCCCCGGCATGAACACCGATGGCACGACGATCGACCATAACCTGCCGCCCTCCACCGGCACCGACCCGCGGGTTCAAGGCAATGACGCGGGACGTCAGGGCGGGACGAACCTGCCAGACAAAAAAACACCCGGCAGTGGTGGCCTCGGTTCAAGCACCACCGAGGACGAGGAAAGCAATTTGAGCCAATAATGAAGCCAGGAGAAATCCCATGCCTCGTGGAAGCAAAACCAAATACACCGCCGAGCAAAAGCGCAAGGCGGGTTAAGGCCAGTTTTCTGTGCTGAAGCTGATGGCCTCTTCGCGGGCAAGCCCGCTCCCACAGGGAATGAGGGTGTTCACAGATGTTGTGTTCGCCTGACAACCTGTGGGAGCGAGCTTGCTCCCACAGGGTCAGGGGTCAGGGCTCAAGGCCGATGGGGAAAAACTCGCCGCCACTCCATACACCGAGCCAGCGCTGGCCGTCGATCTCGCGACTCACCGCCAGTTCCACTAATTGATAGAACACGTTGCGATGGATCAAGGCTTCAAGATTGCTGCGCACGTGCACGTAAGGGGCTGGCTCTTGCGTTACCGGGTCGATGACCACGCGCATCGGATGATCGGCGCCGGCCTCGGAGGTCTCATCGACGTTGGTGGTAAAGCGCAACAGCTGCGTCTCGCCCTCGCCTTCCACGTCCACCGCGATCGCCACGAACGGCGCATCATCGACCTTGATGCCGACCTTTTCCACCGGAGTGATCAGGAAATAATCATCGCCGTCGCGGCGAATGATGGTGGAGAACAGCTTGACCATCGGCTTGCGCCCGATCGGCGTGCCCTGGTAATACCAGGTGCCGTCGCGGGCGATGCGCATGTCGATGTCGCCGCAGAAATCGGGATTCCACAGGTGCACCGGCGGCAAGCCTTTGGTCTTGGGGATTTGCCCCAGCAGGTCGTTGGCTTTTTGCGGGCCACTCATGGCGTTCTCCTTGAAATTACTGGTCGCTGAGCCCCAACAGGCTGCGCGCGTATTGTTCCAGCGGCGGGCCCATCAGGTCTTCGGGTTTTTTATCGTGGAACGTCAGTAAACCGCCACGACTCTTGATGGTTGCAGTATCAATCAAATACTGGGTGCTGGTCTCGATCAACATGATCTGAATCATACCGCTGTCGATGCCGAGACGATCCAGGGCTTCCTGGTCCAGCCACTCGTCCGAGTTGCCGATACGGTCGTCAGACTTGGCGAAGCGGGTGTAGAGCAGATAGTGCGCACCGGCGGCACGGGCTTCGCCCATGGCCTGGTCGAGGCCCTCCGGCGTACGGGCACGGCGGACCATCGGAAAGTATTCGACGAAGCCATCGAACGCGACTTCGGCAATCACGTTGGGCCGCGGGTAAACGGCGCTGCCGGGCGGCATGAAAGCGCCCTGGGCGATGTAGACGAACGAGTCCGGCTGAATGCGCAGGTTGTTTACGCGATGGCTGTCACTGTGATCGAGTAACCCCGCATCGCTCATATGGTAACGAGTCCCTTCGGCCATATCGCTGACGTTCATGCAGCCACCAAGTGCCAAAACGGCCAGCAGCAAAACCAGGCTACGCATCCTATCCTCCAGAGGCCGGTGTCGGAAAACCGGCGAATGGCCGTAGGATGCAGCTTCCGCGCCAGTCCAAGTTGATCGTTGCCTGATCAAACGCAATCGCGGGCAAGCCACGCTCCCACAGGGTTTACGCAAAACCTTGTGGGAGCGTGGCTTGCCCGCGATGAGGCCGGATCAACCGCCGATAATTTTCATCACAGTCGCACCACCAGAGAACGCCACTTCCTGCTTGTCCCCCAAGGCTTTCACCAGCAGCCGCTGCAAGGCCGGCAGGGCCTGATGGCGCGGCTTGTCCAGCAGGTCGCCGATGTAATGGCGATTACTCGATGACAGACAACCATGCAGCCACCCGGTGGAAGATAAACGCAAGCGTGAACAGGTCCGGCAGAAGGGCACGCTCTCATTGGCGATCACGCCGAAATAACCCTGGCCGGGAATTTCATAGCGAACGGCCGTCGCATCGACAGGTGCGTCGGCTTGCAGATATTCGTAGCGCTCGCCGATCAGGCTCAGCAATTGCTGGAGGCTGACGAACTGTTGCAGAAAGGCGTTGGAATCGCTGGCCAGGTGGCCCATGCGCATCAGCTCGATGAAGCGCAGCTCATAACCGCGCTCCAGGCAGTAGTCGAGCAGCGGCATCACTTGATCGAGGTTCTGTCCGCGCAGCGGCACCATGTTGACCTTGATCTTCATGCCGGCCGCACTGGCCTCGCTCATGCCATTGAGCACGGTGGCCAGGTCGCCACCCCGGGCAATGCCGCGGAACGCACTGGCGTCGAGGGTATCGAGGGAGACGTTGAGGCGCCGAATGCCGGCGTTCACCAGCAGCGGCAGTTTCTTCGCCAGCAACTGGCCATTGGTGGTCAGACTGATGTCTTCCAGGCCCATCTGCCCGACCGCCGTCATGAACGCTTCGAGTTTCGGACTGACCAGCGGCTCGCCACCGGTGATGCGCAGACGCTCGATCCCCGCCGCTTCAATCAGATAAGCCACGCCGCGCGCCATGGCCTCGGCCGACAATTCATCCTGCGCAGCCACCAGCCGCTTGCCGTTGGGCACGCAGTAGGTACAGGCGTAATTGCAGGCTGAGGTCAGACTGATTCGCAAGTTGCGAAAACGCCTGCCTTGACGGTCAACGATCATGGTCACTCCGGCGGAAGAATATCGGGCCGCTAAAACTTGACTCAGAAATCAAGTTTTAGCAAGTCCTCTACCTGAGTATATTCCTGCGGTACTGCGCCAAGTAGCGAAATCATGGCGCAATAAGGCAACTGAATGGCTCAGCTGCCGGAAGTGTCGGTGTCACGCTTGCGCTTGTTGCCCATGCGCACGCCAATATCCATCAGGAACTGGAAGAAACCTTCCTGATCTTCCAACACATTGCTCCAGAACGGCGAGTGATACAGCGCGACGGCACCGTGCACCAGCGCCCAGGACGCGCAGTAATGGAAGTAAGGCGGCACGTCTTCCAGCTTGCCTTCGCTGATCCGGCCCTTGATCAGCAAGGTCAGGCGTTCGAAGTTCGAGGCACGGATATTGTGCAGCTCCTCGATCATCTCCGGCACCTGGTTGCCCTTGACCACTTTCTCTTCGAGGCGGTCGAACAGGCGATAGCGTTGTGGATCGCGCATGCGGAATTCGAAGTAGGCCCGGGACAGGGCCTCCTTGTCCTTGTCGACATCGGCCGAATGCAGCAGAGCGTTCAAATCGCGCTCGTAGTCGAGCATCAGGCGCAGATAGATTTCCGCCTTGGATTTGAAGTGCTTGTAGATCGTGCCTTTGCCGATACCGACGGCATCAGCAATCATCTCGACGGTGACACTGTCTTCACCTTGTTCGAGGAACAGCTTGAGCGCGGTATCGAGAATTTCCTGCTCGCGGCGACGGAATTCACGGACCTTACGAGGTTCTTTATGCATAAGAAAAGGTCTGTCGGGGTCAAAATTCGAAGCCGCGTATTATGCCTAACTTACGCAAAAATGCACGGATCATCCGACCATATCTGCGCTTTCTGGTCATTCCGCGCACGTTTACAGGGTGATGAGAACTCTTCCGAAGCGCACGTATTCCAAATTTGTTTAAAAACCCTGACCAGCAAACTGGACGAGGCGCAATCCTGATCAATACTTGAACTGTCGGCGGGGCATCTCCCCCAAGTGTCACGCCGATATTGGTACCAACGGACCGCGTGCCATTGTTTTACTCCTAATGGTCTTAACCCGGATTCACCCCCCAGAACCCGGGTTTTTTTTGCCTGCGATTTAACCTTTTACATGTGCCAGCGGGAACAGTCGCTTGAAATTCGCCGTGGTTTGCTCGGCAAACCGCTCGTAGGGCTCACCACGCAACATTGCCAGAAATTCCGCAACTTCACGCACGTACTGCGGCAGGTTTGGCTTGCCGCGATAGGGAATCGGCGCCAGGTACGGCGAGTCGGTTTCCACCAGCAAGCGGTCGGCCGGCACCTTGCTGGCCACATCGCGCAACGCGTCGGCATTGCGGAAAGTGACAATCCCGGACAGGGAAATGTAATAGCCCATGTCCAGCGCAGCCTTCGCCATCTCCCAGTCTTCGGTGAAGCAATGCAGCACGCCCGCCTGGGGCAGCGCTGCTTCACGCAGCAAGTCCAGGGTATCGGTGCGGGCGCCACGGGTGTGGATGATCACCGGTTTGCCGGTCTGTTGCGCCGCTTGCAGGTGCAGGCGGAACGATTCCTGCTGCAACTCTGCCGCTTCCGGCTCGTAGTGGTAATCGAGGCCGGTTTCGCCAATGGCGACCACCCGCGGATGGTTGAGCTCGTGCAACAGCCAGTCCAGCGCCGGCGCGGCACCCGGCTGCACATCCAGAGGGTGCACGCCCACCGAGCAGTCGACGTCGTCATAACGTTCGGCCAGGGCCTTGACGTCGGCCGCGTTGTCCGCGCTGACACCGATACACAGAAAGTGCCCTACCCCACGCTGCCGGGCAGCCTCCAGGGCAGCATCCAGGGAGCCGTCGTGGGCGGTCAGGTCGAGGCGATCAAGGTGACAATGGGAATCTACGAGCATAAAGGGCTGCTACTTGCATCGAATGGGTGGGACGGTCGGATGTTCTGATACTCAGAGTCTAGGCGCAGACAGTCATCGCTGGGCAGGCAACGACGCCCATTGCACCAACAATGCCTCCAGCAGCAAAGCCGGGTTGAGGTTGGCCTTGCTCAGGACTTTCTGTCGCTGGGCGAGGATCCAGTCCTGGATATCGAGGACTTTGCCCTGGGCGCTTTTCTGCGCCAGGTATTGCACGACCTTGCGCATGTCGGTCAGGCCGAGGCCGGCTTCGTCCTGGGTCAACTGATAGCGCAGGATCAGGCTCGACCAATCGCAGAACCAATCGAACAGGCGCAACATCGGAATGTTTTTCCATTCTTCGGCCAGCTGCGTCGGCGACTGCTGTTGCTTGAGGAGTTTTTTCACCCCTTCCACCACTTGTGCGCGTTGTTCACGCACGCCCTGGGCCTGGAGATTGACCGCCGCCAGTGGCGAACCGGCGGCCAGCGTCAGCAGTTCGACGCGCTCGTCTTCGGAACACTCCGGCAACGCCTGAGCCAGCCACTTCAAGCTCATGGCCTCGCCCGGCAGCGGACAGGCCTGCTGCACGCAGCGACTCTTGATGGTTGGCAACAAGCGGCTCGGCTGATGGCTGACCAGCAACAGAACGGTATCGCCGGACGGTTCTTCAAGGCTTTTGAGCAAGGCGTTGGCGGCGTTGATGTTCATCGACTCGGCCGGTTCGATCAGCACCACTTTACGCCCGCCCAACTGCGCGGTCTGCACCACGAAACCGACCAGGTCGCGAACCTGATCGACCTTGATCGCCTTGTCGGCTTCTTCCGGCTCCAGGATGTAGTTATCCGGGTGGCTGCCAGCCTTGAGCAGCAGGCAGGATTTGCATTCTCCGCAGGCTTGCAGCGCGTTCGGGCGCTGGCACAGCAAGCTGGCCATCAAGCGCTCGGCCAGTGCCCGCTTGCCGATTCCCGCCGGGCCATGCAGCAGGTAGGCGTGCGCATGCTGGGCGCGACCGGCCAGTTGCTGCCAGAGGGTTTCCTGCCACGGGTAGGCCTCAGCCACGGCTCAACTCCAGCAGGCGCGGCAGCAAGGCATCCAGCGATTGCTGAACCTTTGCCAACGGTTGGGCAGCATCGACCAGCACATAACGCGCCGGATCCGCCTTGGCACGCTTGAGGAAGGCACTGCGCACGGCATCGAAAAAGGTCCGACCTTCGAGCTCGAAGCGATCCAGACGACCACGAGCGCTGGCGCGGGCCAGGCCGACCTCGACAGGCAGATCGAAAATCAGCGTCAGGTCCGGGCGCAGTTCGCCCTGGACGAAAGTTTCCAGGGTCGCGATGCGCTCCAGCGACAAGCCGCGACCGCCACCCTGGTAAGCGTATGTCGAATCAGTAAAACGATCACACAGGACCACCGCACCGCGGGCCAGCGCCGGGCGAATCACTTCGGCCAGGTGCTGGGCTCGCGCCGCGAACACCAGCAGCAACTCGGTATCCGCGTTCATGACTTCGTCGACCGGGGCCAGCAGCACTTCACGGATGCGCTCGGCCAACGGCGTGCCACCCGGCTCGCGGGTCAGCACCACCTCGATGCCGGCGGCGCGCAGGCGCTCGGCCAGGTATTCGCGATTGGTGCTCTTGCCGGCGCCTTCCGGGCCTTCCAGAGTAATAAACAAGCCGGTCACAGGCAGTCCTTAGTCAGAGTCATTGCGGGCTTTCCGGTGCGTTGGCATCGGGTTCTGGTGTTTCAGGAGCTGGCGCAGGATCTTGCGCCGGCACCTGCGGCAGCGCCTCGGGAGCCGTGTTCGGTGAAGCGGCCGGGATCGGTGCCAGCTCCTGCGAAGTCTTCGCCTCCTGCGCACCATTTTGTTCAGTCTGGGTCGGCGATGTCTCTGGCGCGGCAGCGGGTGACGGGCTGGAGCGGTAATCGGCGCGACGCTTGAGCTGGAACTCCTTCACGGCATTGTTGTGGGCATCCAGGTCGTCGGAGAACACGTGAGTGCCATCGCCACGCGCCACGAAGTAAAGACTGTTGCCCTCCACCGGATTGAGTGCCGCATGGATGGCTTCGCGACCGACCATGGAAATCGGCGTCGGCGGCAGGCCCGCATTCATGTAGGTGTTATAGGGCGTCGATTCCTTGAGGTGAGCCCGGGTCAGCTTGCCGCTGTAGCGGTCGCCGAGGCCGTAGATCACCGTCGGGTCGGTCTGCAGCAGCATGCCCATCGCCATGCGCCGCACAAACACACCGGCAATCTGCCCGCGCTCCTGTGGCACACCGGTTTCCTTTTCTACCAGCGAAGCCATGATCAGCGCCTGGTAGGGTTCGGTGTACGGCGTATCTGCAGCGCGCTTCTCCCACTCCTTGGCGAGCACTTCATCGAGGCGGTCGTAAGCGGTTTTCAGCACCTCGACATCGGACATGCCCCGCACGTAACGATAGGTGTCAGGGAAGAAGCGCCCTTCCGGAAAAATCCCGGTGTGGCCGAGCTTGTCCATGACCTGGCTATCGCTCAAACCGTTGAGGCTATGATCGAGCTTTTCTTCCTTGGCCAGCGCTGCGCGGACCTGACGGAAATTCCAGCCTTCGACCAGGGTCAGGCTGTACTGAACCATTTCCCCGCGTTTCCACAGGTCGATCAGGCCTTCGACGGTCATGCCAGGTTGAATGCGGTATTCCCCGCTGTGCAGGGGTTGTTTGGCGAGGTTGAAGCGCCAATACACCCGCAGCCAGAATGCGTCCTTGATGACGCCATTGGCTTCGAGTCGGTAGAAGGTGCGGGTCGGCGTAGTGCCCTTGGGCACATCCAGCAATTGTTCCTGGGCAATGTTCAGCGGCTGTGCCAGCGCCGAATGGATCTTCCAGGCTGAAGCACCCATCAGCAGCCCCGCCAGAACCACTCCGGTTTCCAGCAGCAGCAAGAGTTTACGTCTCACGTATCAAGCATCCAGTAGCACACGGGCAATGGTTTGGAGTTTACGGGTGAGCGGCCCAACCGGCCAGTGAAGAGCAGCATAGGCGCGCACCGGCCAGATACCATACACGCTGTTGCAGACAAAGACTTCGTCAGCCCATTGCAGCTGTTCGAGAGGGATATCGGTGACTTGCGTGGGAATTCCCAGCGACTTGGCTTGAAACAATATTTCGGCGCGCATCACGCCTGCCACGCCGCAGCGCTTGAGGTCAGCAGTGATGAGCACGCCATCACGCACCAGGAACAAGTTACTGAACACACCTTCAATCACCCGTCCGGCCTGATCGAGCATCAAGCCTTCGGCATGCTCGGTGTCCTGCCATTCGGCACGGGCGAGGACTTGTTCAAGACGATTCAGGTGCTTGAGACCGGCCAGTAATGGCTGCCTGGACAATCGCGTGACGCAGGGAAACAGACGTACCCCCTGCTCACCGTGCGCGGCAGGGTAAGCCGCCGGTGGATTGCCTTGCAGAATGCGTCGGGCCTGGGCCGAAGGATCGGGGGCGTAACCGCGCAGACCGTCGCCACGAGTGAGAATGAGCTTGAGCACCCCGTCACCCAGTGCCGCGGCGTAGGCCAGCAACTCGCTGCGGACCAACTCATGATCGGCAGTCATTGCCAAACGCGAACAGCCGTCCGCCAGACGCGATAGATGCCGGTCCAGCAACACGGGCTGCCCGTTGCGCACGGCGATGGTCTCGAACAGACCATCGCCATAAGCCAGGCCGCGATCCTTCAGCGACAAAGTGTCAGCCGGCTGACCGTCGACCCAGCTGTCCATCAGCCTGCGAACCGGCGGAACACCAGCGAGCCGTTGGTGCCGCCAAAACCGAAGGAGTTGGAAACGACCACATCGATATCCATGTTGCGCGCCGTGTGCGGCACGAAATCGAGGTCGCAGCCTTCGTCCGGCTCATCGAGGTTGATGGTCGGCGGTGCTACCTGGCTATTGATCGCCAGCACGCTGAAGATCGCCTCGACCGCGCCCGCCGCACCCAGCAGGTGACCGGTCATGGACTTGGTGGAACTGACAGCCAGCTTGTAGGCGTGATCGCCGAACACCGACTTGATCGCATTGACTTCGGCCAGGTCGCCTGCGGGAGTCGACGTGCCGTGGGCGTTGATGTACTGCACTTGATCGCCGTTGATTTTGGCATCGCGCAGCGCATTGGTGATGCAACGCGCTGCACCTGCGCCATCGGCTGGCGGCGAGGTCATGTGGTAGGCATCGCCACTGGTACCGAAGCCGATCAGCTCGGCATAGATGGTCGCGCCACGCGCCTTGGCGTGCTCGAGCTCTTCCAGCACCAGCGCACCGGCACCATTGGACAATACAAAGCCATCGCGGCCCTTGTCCCATGGACGGCTGGCGCGGGTCGGCTCGTCGTTGCGGGTCGACAGCGCGCGGGAGGCACCGAAGCCGCCCATGCCCAGACCGCAGGCCGCCATCTCGGCGCCGCCGGCAATCATCACGTCGGCTTCGTCGTACATGATGTTGCGGGCCGCCATGCCAATGCAGTGAGTACCGGTGGTACAGGCAGTGGCGATGGCGTAGTTGGGTCCCTGTGCACCGAGGTGGATGGACAGGAAACCGGAAATCATATTGATGATCGAGCCTGGCACGAAGAACGGGGAAATCCGTCGTGGGCCGGTCTCGTGCAGCGTGCGGGCGGTTTCTTCGATATTGGTCAGACCGCCAATACCCGAGCCCATGGCCACGCCGATACGCTCACGGTTGGCGTCAGTGACTTCCAGACCGGAATTGCGTACCGCCTGAAAACCTGCGGCCAGACCGTATTGAATGAACAGGTCGAGCTTGCGGGCTTCCTTGACCGACAGGTATTCCTCGACATTGAAGTCCTTTACCGAGCCGCCAAAACGGGTGGAATAGGCAGAAAGGTCGGCGTGTTCGATCAGACCAATGCCACTGCGGCCAGCCAGAATGCCCTGCCAGCTGCTCGGCACATCCGTGCCCAGTGGCGACAACATACCCATACCGGTGACTACGACGCGTCTACGCGACACAGCACTCTCCTTTTTCAAATGACGACTTTGCATCAGGCCTAAAGAAAAAACCGCACGCCGTGATGGCAGTGCGGTTTTTCCATGACAGCGAGCAACGATTACAAACTATTACGCCTGGTGGCTAGTAACGTAGTCGATTGCAGCTTGTACAGTAGTGATCTTCTCGGCTTCTTCGTCAGGGATTTCGGTCTCGAATTCCTCTTCCAGAGCCATCACCAGCTCAACGGTGTCAAGGGAGTCGGCACCCAGGTCTTCAACGAAGGAAGCAGTGTTGACCACTTCTTCTTCTTTAACGCCCAGTTGCTCAGCAACGATTTTCTTGACGCGCTCTTCGATGGTGCTCATACCTTGTTTTCACTCCTAATGGACAAATTCAGGCAGCTGGCCAGTGGGTAAGTGTATAGAAAGACTTTTCAGCTTTTCAACTGAAAGCTTCACTCCTCGAACCCGGTGACCCTATGCCTATAAAATAGATTGCAGCTTTATAACGGATTTTAGACAGCTCGTATGACATTTTTTTGAAGCAATCCGTCACATTTGAATTACATGTACATCCCGCCGTTCACCGGGATTGTAGCTCCGGTAACGTAAGCCGCACCGTCCGACGCAAGAAAAGCGACCACGGACGCGATCTCTTGAGCCTGCCCCAGACGACCCAGCGGAATCTGCGTCTGCAAGGCTTCACGCTGCGCCTCGGGCAGTTCACGGGTCATATCGGTATCGATGAACCCTGGGGCCACCGAGTTTACCGTAATCGAACGCGAACCGACTTCACGCGCCAGTGCACGGCTGAAACCTTCCAGACCGGCCTTGGCGGCAGCGTAGTTTACTTGGCCTGCGTTGCCCATGGCACCCACAACCGAACCAATACTGATAATTCGGCCCCAACGGGCCTTGGTCATGCCACGCAAAACGCCCTTGGACAGGCGGAACAGACTGTTCAGATTGGTATCGACAACGTCATGCCACTCGTCGTCTTTCATGCGCATCATCAGGTTATCGCGGGTGATGCCGGCATTGTTGACCAGGATCGCCGGCGCACCGAACTGCTCCTGAATGCTCGCCAGGACCGCAGCCACGGACTCGTCGCTGGTGACGTTGAGCTCAAGACCGGTGCCTTGGATGCCGTTTTCTTTCAGGGTGGCGGCAATGCGCTCAGCACCCGACGCAGAGGTCGCGGTACCCACGACGATGGCGCCCTGACGACCCAGTTCCAGGGCGATAGCCTGGCCGATGCCACGACTTGCACCAGTGACCAGTGCAACTTTACCTTGCAGACTCATGCAAGCTTCTCCTGATTCAGGCCAACGCTGCACGGGCGGCAGCGAAAGCGTCTGGGGTATTGAGGTTGGATGTCGACACGCCTTCGGCGCAGCGCTTGTTCAGACCGGCCAGCACTTTGCCCGGACCGCATTCGACCAGTTGGGTCGCGCCCCTGGCGGCCAGCACCTGGACCGATTCAACCCAGCGCACTGGCTTGTAAAGCTGCTCAAGCAGATCGCGCTTGAGGGTTTCCAGATCGGCAGGCACGTCAGCACTGACGTTCTGCACCACAGGAATTTGCGGGACCTGCCAGTCGATCGCGGCGATCGACTCGGCGAAACGCTCGGCCGCCGGACGCATCAGCTCGCAGTGCGACGGCACGCTGACCGGCAACGGCATGGCGCGCTTGGCACCACGCACCTTGCAGCCTTCGATGGCGCGCTCGACGGCAGCCTTGGCACCGGCGATGACCACTTGGCCCGGCGAGTTGAAATTGACCGCACTGACCACTTCGCCTTGCGCCGCTTCGGCACAGGCTGCCAGTACGTCGGCATCGTCCAGACCGAGGATGGCGGCCATGCCGCCCTGCCCCGCCGGAACGGCTTCCTGCATCAGTTGGCCACGACGCTCGACGAGCTTCACCGCATCGCCCAGGCTCAGACTGCCTGCCGCGACCAGCGCGCTGTATTCACCCAGGCTGTGCCCGGCAACGTAAGCCGGACGCGCGCCACCTTCGGCCAGCCACAGACGCCACAGGGCGATAGAGGCGGTCAGAATGGCCGGTTGGGTTTTATCGGTTTGATTGAGTTGCTCTTCCGGCCCTTGTTGGGTCAGTACCCACAGGTCGTAACCCAGTGCATCGGAAGCTTCTTTGAATGTTTCAAGGACAACCGGATGTTGTGCGCCCAACTCGGCGAGCATGCCGAGGGACTGCGAACCCTGTCCGGGAAAGACGAATGCGAGGGAAGCAGACATGTAACAAGCCCCTAATGATCTTGTCGTCGGAGAGTTGGCGCCCCGCTTTGGGGACGCAAGAAACTGACAGTTGGATGGCCCATCGAACCAAGCGGTCACATTTAAGCATTGTCCGACGAAAACGCCTAAAGCAACAAATCCTCCAGACGACCGTGCAGGCGCTCGGGGAGATTCTCCTGTATCTCGATCAAGGCGCGCGCAATGGCACTCTGAAACCCCTGAACCCCGGCAGAACCGTGGCTTTTCACCACAATCCCCTGCAAGCCGAGAAAGCTCGCGCCGTTGTGCCGGGCAGGCGCCAGTTCAGCCTGCAGACGCTTCATCAACGGCAGCGCCAGCGCACCGACCACGCGAGAGGCCACGTTCTTCCTGAACAACGCCTCGATGCGCCCGGCAATCATGGTCGCCAGACCTTCGCTGGATTTGAGCAGGATGTTGCCGACAAAACCGTCGCACACCACCACATCCGCTTCGCCACGGTACAAACCGTCGCCCTCGATAAAGCCGATGTAATTGATGCCCCGGGCGCCTTGCAACAATGTCGCTGCCAGCTTGACCTGCTGATTGCCCTTGATGTCTTCGGTGCCGATGTTCAGCAACGCTACCCGTGGGCGCACTATGCCCAGGGTTTCCGCCGCAACCGAGCCCATGACCGCAAACTGCAACAGATGCTCGGCACTGCAATCGACGTTGGCGCCCAGGTCGAGCAATTGGCAGTAACCCTTCTGTGTCGGAATCGCCGCGACCATGGCCGGACGGTCAATGCCCGGCAGGGTCTTGAGCACGAACCGCGACAACGCCATCAGCGCCCCGGTGTTGCCGGCACTGACACAGGCCTGGACCTTGCCGTCACGCAACAACTCAAGCGCAACACGCATCGATGAGTCGAGCTTGCCACGCAGGGCCTGGGCGGGTTTTTCGTCCATGGTGATGACTTCGCTCGCCGGGGCAATCGACAGGCGCGCGCGATCCACAGCCGGATGGCCAGCGATCAATTCTTCAAGAAGGGAGGGTTGACCGACGAGGGTCAGGTGCAGCGAGGGTGTAGCAGACAGGCAAGCAAGGCTGGCCTGGACAATGCTGCGGGGACCGAAGTCCCCGCCCATTGCGTCAATCGCGATGACTTGAGCGGACAAGTGATTACTCGTCAGCGCCCTTGTCGATCACTTTACGGCCACGGTATACGCCTTCTGGCGATACGTGGTGACGCAGGTGAACTTCACCGGTGGTTTTTTCTACAGACAGGGTGCTAGCCTCGAGAGCGTCGTGCGAACGGCGCATGTCACGGGCAGAGCGGGATTTTTTGTTCTGCTGAACAGCCATAATTGATTAACTCCTAAACGTTTGGGTCACGCTTTAACTGCGCCAATACACTGAACGGGTTGGACCGCGTTACCTCGTCCTCGCTCGGTTCGGGCTCATCGAGACCCGCCGGCTGCTGGCATTCTTCCGGATGATGAGCAGGCACAATGGGCAAGGCAAGCAGAAGCTCCTCCTCGATCAGTGACTGCAGATCCAAAGGATCTTCGCCCAGTTCCAGCACGTCATAACCTTTCGGCAACGACTGGGTATTCGCACCCTCCTTCACCACGGCGTAACTGCATTCGCTGTGGATCGGCAGGGTGACCAGCTCAAGACAACGCTGGCAAACCATTTTGACTTCAGTGTCGATAAAGCTGTGGATGACCACAGATTTACGTTCATCTCGTTCAAAAACGAATTTAGCCTGCACCGTACCGACATTGTCGGAAAGCGGGTCGCAGAGTCTCTCCAAATCGGCCAGCAGCATTTCACCTTGAAGGGTGGTGCCACGATCAGCCAATTTGCGCGGGTCAACGTGAGGTGGAATCGGGTCATTCAACATAGGCGCAGCATTATAGGGATGCCCCCGCCCATGTCAAAGGAAATTCAGCCCTGTCCGTCACTTGGAAGCCCCGCTAGAATTCGCACCTGCCTTCTGGAGATGCGCATGCTGCCTTTATTACTCGCTTCTGGCTCGGTCTATCGCCGGGAATTACTGACCCGCCTGCAACTGCCATTCACTTGCAGCTCGCCGGATATCGACGAAAGCCATCGCCCGGGCGAATCCGCCACCGAACTGGTCAAGCGCCTCGCCGAAGAGAAAGCGCGCGCCCTGGCCGACAGCCATACCGCTCATCTGATAATCGGCTCCGACCAGGTTGCCGTGCTGGAAAACCGGATTATCGGCAAGCCCCACACGCTCGAAAAAGCCCGCGAACAACTGCTGGCCGCCAGCGGCGCCAGCGTGACGTTCCTGACCGGCCTGGCCCTGCTCAACAGCCAGACCGGGCACTGCCAGGTCGACTGCGTGCCGTTCACCGTACACATGCGCACACTTGATGCGACCCGAATCGAACGCTACCTGCACGCCGAGCAACCCTACGACTGCGCAGGCAGCTTCAAGGCCGAAGGCCTGGGGGTCAGCCTGTTTCGCAGCACCGAGGGACCTGACGCCACCAGCTTGATCGGCCTGCCGCTGATTCGCCTGATCGACATGTTATTGACTGAAGGCGTACAGGTTCCTTGAATCTCAATACTAAAAAACCGGCCACGCAGGCCGGTTTTTCATGTCACTTCAGAATCAGCGCAACGACGGACCGTTAAAGCCCATCCACATCGCCAAATGCTCAGCCACGCTGGCACCGAGTTTTTTCGAGAAGCGATCGAATGGCGACTCCTGAACGGTGAAGTCCACCAACTCTTTCTCGCCGATCACATCCCGCGCAACCGAACTGGCATTACCCAACCCATCGATCAACCCCAATGGCAGCGCCTGCTCGCCGGACCAGACCAGGCCGGAGAACAGCTCCGGATGCTCCTTGTCCTTCAGGCGATCGCCACGGCCCTGCTTGACGCTGCTGATGAACTGCTTGTGGGTCGTATCGAGCACGCCCTGCCAGAAGGCGGTTTCTTCCGGCTTCTGTGGCTGGAACGGATCGAGGAACGACTTGTGCTCGCCAGAGGTGTAGGTACGACGCTCGACTCCCAGCTTCTCCATGGTACCGACAAAACCATAACCGGCTGCCGTCACACCGATGGAGCCGACCAGGCTCGCCTTGTCGGCGTAGATCTGATCCGCCGCGCTGGCGATGTAGTAAGCGCCGGAAGCCCCCAGGTCGGAAATGACCGCATAGAGCTTGATATCCGGGTGCAGGCCGCGCAGACGACGGATCTCGTCATACACATAACCCGACTGCACCGGACTGCCGCCCGGGCTGTTGATGCGCAGGATGACGCCCTTGACCTTCTTGTCCTCGAAAGCCGCGCGCAGGCTGCCAACGATATTGTCTGCGCTGGCCGGCTCCTTGTCGGCAATCATGCCTGTCACATCGATCAACGCCGTGTAATTGGCACTGAGGGTAGCGGCCTTCTCCATATCCATCAGCGGCGAAAACAGGGCAATTGCGCCAAACAGATACACAAAAGCCAGTAACTTGAAGAATATCCCCCAGCGACGGGAACGGCGCTGCTCCTGCACGCTGGCCAGCAGCGTCTTTTCCAGCAGCTTCCAGCTCTTGTCGTCACCGCTCTCTGCGCTCGCCTTGGCGGGCGCCTTCCATTCGTCGGCCATGCCATCCACCCCAAATACAACCGGTTAAGCCCGCTGACTGAGCCAGGCATGCAATTCTGAAAAACGGTCGATGGCCAGTCGCGGCTCATACAACTTCAACGCATCGATCGATTGAGCGCCATAACTAACGGCCACCGAGCCCATGCCGGCGTTGCGCGCCATCTGCAAATCAAAGGACGAATCACCGACCATCAACGCCTGCTCCGGGCGAACCTCGCAATGCGCGAGAATCTGCTCGAGCATCAGCGGATGGGGCTTGCTGGCGGTCTCGTCGGCAGCGCGGGTGATATCGAAGTAATTCTCCCAGCCATGGGACTTCAACACCCGATCCAGCCCGCGACGGGCCTTGCCGGTCGCCACAGCCAGATGATAGCCCTCGGCACGAAACGCCTCGAGCGACTCGACCACACCCTCGAACAGCGGCGAAGGCACAGCCTCCGACGCAATGTAATGCTCAGCATAGTGCTCACGGAACGCGATCAGCTCGGCATCATCGATTTCGGGGTACAGGGTGCGGATCGCTTCCGGCAAGCCCAGGCCGATGATGCCCTTGACGGCCAGATCATCGCGCCGCTCAAAACCGGAACGCTGCGAGGCAACGTGCATCGCCTCGACAATCCGGCCAATGGAATCAGCCAGGGTGCCGTCCCAATCAAAGATCAGTAGCTTGTAATCAGATGGGCGCACTCAATCGCTCCACGGTTTTGGCCCACATCTCGTCGACCGGCGCTTGCAGCTTCAGCTCACCGCCATCGGGAAGCGGCACGGTCAGCATGTAGGCGTGCAGGAACAGGCGCTTGCCACCCAGATCACGGATTTCCTTACTGAAATCGTCATCGCCGTACTTGGTGTCGCCGGCAATGCAGTGCCCGGCGTGCAACGTGTGGACGCGGATCTGGTGAGTGCGGCCAGTGATCGGCTTGGCTTCAATCAGGGTGGCAAAGTCGCCAAAGCGACGCAGGACCTTGAACACGGTCACAGACTCTTTGCCCTCCTCCTCGTCGACCTCGACCATACGTTCACCGGAGCGCAGATTGCTCTTGCCGAGCGACGCTCGAACTTGCTTGATCGAGGATGCCCAGTTACCGCGAACCAGCGCCATATAGCGCTTATCAACGCCATCACCGCGCAAGGCTGTGTGCAAGTGACGCAGCATGCTGCGCTTCTTGGCGATCATCAGCAGGCCGGAGGTGTCACGGTCGAGACGATGAACCAGCTCGAGCTCCTTGCAATCGGGACGCAACTGACGAAAGGCTTCGATGACTCCGTAATTCAAGCCGCTGCCGCCGTGAACGGCGATGCCGCAAGGCTTGTTGATCACGATCAGCGCCTTGTCTTCGAAGACAATCGAGGCTTCGAGCCGCTGCAGCAGGCCTTGTGCCAGTGGCACCGGCTCGTCGCGCTCGGGCACGCGAACCGGCGGCACGCGCACGATATCGCCCGCCTGCAGCTTGTACTCGGGCTTGATCCGACCTTTGTTCACACGCACTTCGCCCTTGCGCAAAATGCGGTAAATCAAGGTCTTGGGCACGCCTTTGAGTCGGGCGAGAAGGAAATTATCAATACGCTGGCCGGCATATTCCGGCGAGACCTCAAGCAGTTGTACGCTTGGAGTCGGGGGGGTAGTCGTCGTCATGCCGCGGATGATAACAATTTTTTATGGAATTGAAGCACTTAATCATTGCTGCTATAGTCGCGAACGTCGCCAAAAGCGGCCTGGACAGCGGACCAACGGTCAAAAACCGGCCCTGACCAACGCAATTCACCAGGACGCGAGGCCGTCCTACGGGGCTTTCGCTACGTAACGGTGGAGTTCGCAGGTGTAACGAGCGCAGGTGACATGAGGCCTGAATCACGCCACAAAGCAGAGTTTTCCACTCGTTTTGCGAGCCATATTCACGGCCAGTTCACAAAGTGCAGTCAGTTGCGAATGACCCCGAGCGAAGGCATCGGAAACAACGCCTAAATTAGCCATGATGCGTGACCTCCCCTATCGGAGCTCACGGTAAATGCCAACCCGCTGCGGATTCTGCGCGCGGCAGCACCCGAATTATCAGGGATACGTGTAGGGTGGAGATGCACAACCGCCGGACTGTGTAGCAACAGGCTTTCTCAAGACGCTTCATCTCGTCCACAGCCGCTGGTTGATTCCTCCTCCTGACTGAGTGCTTAAGTAGCCACAGCAAGCAGGACGCGTACGTCGCGATGAAGGCCCACATTGGCCGGACTTCGCTGGACACGGGAAATGGCCAACCACTCCCGACGCACCTGACACCGACCGTGAGAAGTCGTGTGTGCCGAACGCCGTTTCCGGCAGCCCGGAAACCGACGGTACTACATGAAAAGAATGCTGATTAACGCAACTCAACCCGAAGAGTTGCGTGTTGCACTGGTAGATGGCCAGCGCCTCTACGACCTGGACATCGAATCCGGTGCACGCGAGCAGAAGAAGGCCAACATCTATAAAGGCCGGATTACTCGCATCGAACCAAGCCTCGAGGCTGCCTTTGTCGATTTCGGCTCTGAGCGCCACGGCTTCCTGCCCCTCAAAGAAATCTCCCGCGAATACTTCAAGAAAGCCCCGGAAGGTCGCGTCAACATCAAGGACGTCCTGAGCGAAGGCCAGGAAGTCATCGTTCAGGTCGAAAAAGAAGAACGTGGCAACAAGGGCGCCGCCCTGACCACCTTCATCAGCCTGGCCGGTCGTTACCTGGTGCTGATGCCGAACAACCCGCGTGCCGGCGGTATCTCCCGTCGCATCGAAGGCGAAGAGCGCAACGAACTGCGTGAAGCCCTGAACGGCCTGGTTGCCCCGGCCGACATGGGCCTGATCGTGCGCACTGCCGGCCTGGGCCGTAGCAGCGAAGAAATGCAGTGGGACCTCGACTACCTGCTGCAACTGTGGACCGCGATCAAGGAAGCCTCGCTGGACCGCGCCGCGCCGTTCCTGATCTACCAGGAAAGCAACGTGATCATCCGCGCGATCCGCGACTACCTGCGCCAGGACATCGGCGAAGTGCTGATCGACAGCGTTGAAGCCCAGGACGAAGCCCTGACCTTCATCCGCCAGGTGATGCCGCAGTACGCCAGCAAGATCAAGCTGTACGAAGACAGCGTTCCGCTGTTCAACCGTTTCCAGATCGAAAGCCAGATCGAAACCGCTTTCCAGCGCGTTGTCGAACTGCCTTCCGGCGGCTCCATCGTTATCGATCCGACCGAAGCCCTGGTGTCCATCGACATCAACTCGGCGCGCGCCACCAAAGGCAGCGACATCGAAGAAACCGCACTGCAAACCAACCTTGAAGCGGCCGAGGAAATCGCCCGTCAGTTGCGCCTGCGCGACATCGGCGGCCTGATTGTCATCGACTTCATCGACATGACCCCTGCCAAGAACCAGCGCGCCGTGGAAGAGAAAGTCCGCGAATGCCTGGAAGCCGACCGCGCTCGCGTGCAAGTCGGTCGCATTTCGCGCTTCGGCCTGCTGGAAATGTCCCGTCAGCGCCTGCGTCCATCCCTGGGCGAAAGCAGCGGCATCGTCTGCCCGCGTTGCAACGGCACCGGCATCATCCGTGACGTTGAATCGCTGTCCCTGGCGATCCTGCGCCTGATCGAAGAAGAAGCCCTGAAAGACCGTACCGCCGAAGTTCGTGCACAAGTGCCGATCCCGGTGGCGGCGTTCCTGCTCAACGAAAAACGCAACTCGATCACCAAGATCGAACTGCGCACCCGCGCCCGCATCGTCATCCTGCCGAACGATCACCTCGAAACGCCGCATTTCGAAGTGCAGCGCCTGCGTGATGACAGCCCGGAAGCCGCGATCAACCAGTCCAGCTACGAAATCGCCGCTGCCGCTGCCGAAGTCGAAGAAGTCCAGCCAGCCGCTGCGACCCGCACCCTGGTTCGCCAGGAAGCCGCGGTCAAAACGGCCCCGGCCCGCGCCAACGCTCCGGTGCCGACCGAAGTTGCCGCTCCAGCCCCAGCCCCGGTCGCCGTACCGGAGCCAAGCCTGTTCAAAGGCCTGGTGAAGTCGCTGGTGAGCCTGTTCGCCACCAAGGAAGAGCCTGCCGCTCCGGTTGTGGTTGAAAAACCTGCCGCCGAGCGTCCGGCGCGCAACGAAGAGCGTCGCAGCGGTCGCCAGCAGAGCCGCAACCGTAACGGTCGCCGCGATGAAGAGCGCAAGCCTCGCGAAGAGCGTGCACCGCGTGAAGAACGCGCACCACGTGAGCCGCGTGAAGAGCGTCAGCCACGGGAAGTGCGCGAACCGCGCGAGACCCGCGAAGAAACTCCGGCAGTAGCCCGCGAAGAACGCGCACCACGCGCTCCTCGTGAAGAACGTGCACCGCGCGCTCCGCGTGAAGATCGCAAGCCACGTGGCGAGCGTGAAGAGCGCGTTCGTGAACTGCGCGAACCTCTGGATGCCGCTCCGGCTGCTCCGGCCGCCGCTCCGGCTGCTGCTACGGCTGCTACGGCTGCTACGGCTGAAGAGCGTCCAGCTCGCCAGCCACGTGAAGAACGCGCTCCACGCCCACCGCGTGAAGAACGTCAGCCACGCGCCGAACAAGCTGCCGCAGCCGCCACTGAAGAAGAACTGGTCACCAACGAAGAGCAACTGCAGGAAGACGGTCAGGAAGGCGCCGAAGGCGATCGTCCACGCCGCCGCTCCCGTGGTCAGCGTCGTCGCAGCAACCGTCGCGAGCGTCAGCGTGACGCCAACGGCAACGTGATCGAGGGTTCGGAAGAGTCCGAGTCCGGCGAAAACGCTGAAGCACCAAGCGTTGCCGACCTGGCCGCCGGCCTGGCTGTCACCGCAGCCGTTGCCAGCAGCGTGATTAGCGCTCCAGCTGAAGCTGAAGCCAATGTGCAAGCCGAACGCGCCACTGCCGCGACCCTGGAAGCAGCTCCGGTTGAAGCGCCAGTCGTTGAAGCGACCACCCCGGTCGAAGTCACCGCCTCGCCGGAAATCGAAGTGGCGTCAGCGCCTGAGGCTCAGACTGTTGTTGAAGCGGCTGCCGAGCCGACTCCAGTGGTTGAAGAACCTGCCGTGGTTGCAGAAGCGGTTGTTGAAACCGTGACTGAAACCGTGCGTGAAGTTCGCGAAGAGCAAACCGCATTCAACTGGGTTGCCGAACCAGCCGTCGCTGAAGCCGCTGCACCCGTTGCTGAACCTCAGGTGGCTGAAGCCATGGTTTCCGAACCGGTGGTTGCCGCCGCGGAACCTGCTCCAGCGCCGGTGGTTGAAGCGCCAGCCGTAGAAGCGCCGGTCGTTGCCGAAGCACCTGCACCGGTAGTCGAAGCCGCTCCTGTCAGCGCCCTGACGCCAAGTGGCCGTGCGCCTAACGACCCACGTGAAGTGCGTCGTCGCAAGCGTGAAGCCGAGCGTCTGCAGAAGGAAGCTGAACTGGCTGCCGCTGCGGCTCCGACTGAAGTGGCTGTTGCTGCCGAGCCTGCACCGGTTGCCGCTGAAGTGGTTGAGGCAGCCCCTGCCCCGGCCGCTGAAGTGGCTGCCGAGCCAGCTGAGTCGGTGATCCACGAAGCACCGCGCTCCGTTCAGGAAGCGGTAGAGCAACACGAGCAAGCCCAGGAAAAAGAACACGAGCCTAAACCTCTCGTCTGATTCCATCGGCCATTAAAAAGCCCCGCCTGGTGATCCCAGGCGGGGCTTTTTTATATCCGGACTTCACAGCAATCCCTTGTGGGAGCGGGCTTGCTCGCGAAGGCGGTGGATCATCCAACATCTCAGTTGACTGCCAGGCCGTCTTCGTCGGATCGCCGCCCGGAGCAAGCCCGCTCCCACAGGGGATCACCTCCGGAACTACTTGAAGACCAACGCCTCAGGTACATCCACATCCCACACCACACCAGGATCATTCACGGTCACTTCAACCACCCGCCCTTGGGCGAACAGCGGTTTGGCACCGCGATCCCCCGACAACGCCATCAACCCCGCAGCGAAGTCCCGCCCGAACCCGACCGGATGCCCGTACTCGCCGCCCTGCACGGGCACGCTGATACTGTCATCACCAATACCCGCCACCACTTGCTCGATACTGGATGGCAGGATGAACGGCATATCCCCCAGCACCATTAGCCAGCCATCGAGTTGCTTGCAGGCAACGACTCCCGCGGCAATGCTGTCGCCCATTCCCGTCGATTCGATCAGTACAATCTCGCAACCATAGGCCTGAGCCATGCGAACCACTTGCGGGCGGTCAGCAGTGGTTACCAATACACGTTTGTCCAGCGTCGCCGGCAGGTTGATCAACGTGTGCTCGATGACGGACCGCACCACGCCGTCACGCCCGGTGCAATCGGCCACCAATTTATCCTTTTCGGCACCCGCCACCTGACGAAACCGACTGCCCTGCCCCGCCGCCAGTACGACGACGCCAATGGTCTCGCTCATACGCTCTCCCGCACGGCTTTCTTCTGCTTCAGTTCGACGCCATTTTTGACCGCCACGATTTCCGCCATGAGCGACAAGGCAATTTCCGCAGGATTATGACTGCCAATGTGCAAACCGATCGGACCATGCAAGCGGTCAATCGCCGATTGCGACAAACCCAGTTGAGCCAGGTTTTCCCGGCGCTTCTGGCTGTTGACCCGCGATCCCAGCGCCCCGACGTAAAAAGCCCTGGAATCCAGGGCAGTGAGCAGCGCCATGTCGTCCAGACGCGGATCATGGGTCAAGGCCACGATGGCCGTGCGTTCATCGGTCTGGATGTTCAATACCGCCTCATCCGGCATGCCCGAAACAAATCGTCCGTGCTGTTCCTCCCAGCCGTAGACGAACTCGCTGCGCGGATCACAAATCAACACCTCGAAATCCAGCAGCCGGGCCATTTCCGCCACATAGCGCGACAGCTGCCCCGCGCCGATCAGCAGCAAGCGCCAGCGCGGGCCATAGATCGCCCGCAAGGTCTGTCCGTCGAGCGTCAACACGTCAGCTTTATTGGCCGGCTGCAAAAGCACTCTACCGGTGACCAGGTTCAGTTCGCGCGCAACGATTTCATGGGCCTCGCATCGGGCGAGCAATTGCTCGACCCAATCCCCATCGTCGATACGCTCCTCGGTCAAGCGCAAGGTGCCACCGCAGGGCAAGCCGAAACGTGCGGCTTCCTCACGGGTCACGCCGTAGGTGATCAATTGCACCGGCGGCCCGTCAAGCGCGAGGCGCCCGTCGTGCAGCCGGGCGATCAAGTCATCTTCGACACACCCGCCGGAAACCGAACCAATCACCATGCCGTCTTCACGCAAGGCCAGCATGGCGCCGGGTGCCCGGGGCGCAGTGCCCCAGGTTTCGACCACGCTGTACAACACCACCCGCTGACCGGCGCGATGCCATTGCAACACGCTGCGCAGGACGTTCAGATCGGCGCTGTCCATCAGGCGCCAGCCTTCTGCCAGTCCGACAGCTGATAACGAACCGGAAGATTGCGGATGCGTTTGCCGGTGGCAGCAAAGATTGCATTGCACAGTGCTGGAGCAATCGGTGGCACGCCCGGCTCACCCACACCGCCCAATGGGACGTTGCCCGGCGGCGTCACCAGATGCACGGCCACTTCTTTTGGCGCCAGGGACATGCGCGCTACCTCGTACATGTGAAAGTTATCCTGCTGGACCTTGCCGCCCTTGAAGCTGATTTCCCCCAGCACCGCATTACCCAGGCCCATGACGCAGGCACCTTCGAATTGTGCGCGAATCCGCTCGGGGTTGATCTGTGGTCCGCAATCGACGGCGATGTCGGCCTTGTGCACCACCAGTGTGCCATCGTCTTTGACCTCCACCTCGATCACCGCCGCCACATACGTCACGAAGCTGTAATGCACCGCCAGGCCCAGACCGCGCCCCTTGGGCAACTCACGCCCCCAACCGGCGGCTTTGGCGGCGGTCTCCAGTACCGTGCGCAGGCGCGCGGTGTCGATCGGATAACGCTCGGGTGATTCGCCGTAGTTCCACTCTTCACTCAAGGTGCGCGGATCGATCTGACGGTCCGGACCGAGCAATCTGATCTGGTACTTGAGTGGGTCCTGCCCGGCCTTGTGCGCCAGTTCGTCGATAAAACTCTGGATCGCGAAGCCATGGGGAATATTCGACACCGAGCGATACCAACCCACCCGGGTATGCACCGTGGCCTCGGGGTTCTCCAGGCGAATGTTGGGGATCGCATAGGCCATGTTGGTGAACCCCATGCCCAGTTCGAACGCCGCCTCATGGTTCATGCCCGGCGCAAACAACGCGGTGATGCTCGGCGCCACCGTACGGTGCAACCAGCCGGACGGCAGGCCATCCTTGTTCAGGCTGGCCTTGAGGTATTCGACCGACACGGTGTGGAAGTAGGAACAGTGGATGTCGTCTTCGCGGGTCCATTGCACCTGCACCGCTTTGCCGGGGAACTCCTTGGCGAGGATGGCGGCTTCGATGATGAAGTCAGGCTTGGACTTGCGCCCGAATCCGCCCCCCAGCAGGGTCACGTTAAAGGTGACTTTGTCGAACGGCAGGCCCAGGCGCTCACCGATCCGTTCCCGAGAGACCTGCGGCGCCTGGCTTGGCCCCCAGGCTTCACACGCACCGTCCTTGAACCGCGCAATGGCGACCATCGGCTCCATCGGCGACTGTGACAGATGCGGCAAGTAGTAGGAGGCTTCCAGGGTGCTATCGGCGCTGGCCATGGCCTGGTCGATGTTGCCGGCATTGCGCACCACCTTGCCGGGCTTGAGCGAGGCGGCTTCCAGTTCCTTGCGATAGGCAATCGAGTCGTAGCTGGCATTGGGGCCGTCGTCCCACTCGATTTTCAGTGCCTCGCGGCCCTTGATCGCCGCCCAGGTATTGCTCGCCACCACGGCGATGCCGCCCAGCGGCTGGAACTCCGAAGGCAAAGGCCGGCTTTCGATCTGCAGCACCTTGACCACGCCGGGGACTTTCATTGCTGCGCTGCCATCGAAGCTTTTGACCTTGCCGCCATACACCGCGGGCCGCGCAATGGTCGCGTACAGCATGCCGTCGAAATGCACGTCGGCGCCGTACACCGCACGGCCGTTGACGATGTCTTCACCGTCGATGGCCTTGGTGCCTTCCTTGCCGATGTAACGAAATTCCGTCGGTTGCTTGAGCTTCAGGCTGTCGCGGGCCGGTACCGGCAACTCGCTTGCGGCGAAGGCCAGGGCGCCATATCCGATTTCGCGGCCAGAAGGCTCATGGACAACCTTGTGCAATTGCGCATGGCATTCACCGACCGGCACTTTCCATTGCGCGGCGGCGGCCTGTTCGAGCATGGTCCGCGCGGCGGCACCGCAGCGACGCATCGGCTCGTACCAGTGACGCATGCTGCGCGAGCCGTCGGTGTCCTGGTTGCCGAAGCGCACTTCATCGCCGGGGGCCTGCTGCACTTTGACCATCGCCCAGTCGGCTTCCAATTCATCGGCCACCACCATGGTCAAGCTGGTGCGCACGCCCTGGCCCATCTCCGAGCGGTTGCAGATCACGGTCACCGTGCCATCGGCGGCGATGCTCACATAGACTTTCGGATCGTCGACCCAGCCGTGGGGCATACCGTCGGCGCCGAACTTCTTGTCTTTTTCTCCGGCAAAAGCGTCTTGCCAGCCCCAACTCGCGGCGACCACCAGCGCACCGGTCGCCCCCACGCCCTTGAGAAAACCACGGCGACTGAGATTGCTCAGGGCGAAATCATTCGGTAACTGGCTCATGCCTTGGCCTCCTTCAGGTGAGTGGAGGCCTGGCGGATCGCGGTCTTGATGCGGTTGTAGGTGCCGCAGCGGCAGATGTTGCCGACCATGGCTTCTTCGATCTGCTCGTCGCTCGGATTCGGATTGGTCTTGAGCAGCGCCGTCGCCGACATGATTTGCCCGCCCTGGCAGAAGCCGCATTGAGCCACTGCCGTGTCGAGCCAGGCTTGCTGCACGACCTTGCCGATCGGGTCGGCGTGCAGGTTGTCGATAGTGCTGACATTTTGCCCGGCGACGGAGCCGATGGGCGTGATGCAACTGCGTGCCGGAGCCCCTTCGATATGAATGGTGCAGGCCCCGCACAGGCCCATGCCGCAGCCGAATTTGGTGCCGTTGTAACCGGCCACGTCGCGGATCGCCCAGAGCAGCGGCATGTCCTCGGTGACGTCGAGTTGATGGTCTTGACCATTGAGTTTCAGGGTAATCATGGGCACGCCCGCATAGGTCTTGAGTTATGGGGTCGAGCAATCTGCCGCTGGATCTCGGTGGGTCGCACGCAGATCGACTCAGGCTAAAGGGCTCTCTTATGCGGACGCAATCGGTCTGCACCGGGCCTTTGGTGGAACAAGAGTGTGCATCGTTAGCTGACTAAGTTAACCGAGCATTAACAAAAAAGCCCTGCACAATAAACATCGTGCAGGGCTTTTTGATCCGCCTTGAAAGCTTAGCTCAATACCGGTTCGGCTCCATTTCCAGATCGACATGGAAACGCTCGAAAATGTCTTTCTGGATGCGCTGCGCCAGGTTCAGCAGTTGCAGGCCCGTCGCGCCGCCATAGTTGACCAGCACCAGCGCCTGCAATTTATGCACGCCAGCGTCAGCCTCACGGAAACCCTTCCACCCTGCCCGCTCGATCAACCAACCGGCGGCCAGCTTCATCTGCCCGTCGGGTTGCGCATAGGCCACCAGGTCCGGGTATTCGCCCTTGAGCCGTGCAGCCAGCGCCACCGACACCAAAGGGTTCTTGAAGAAGCTGCCGGCATTGCCGAGTACGGCCGGGTCCGGGAGTTTTTCATTGCGGATGCTGCAAATGGCCTGGCTGACATCGCTGGCGGTCGGATGCTCGATACCTTGTTCGGTCAGGCGCTGACGCACCGGGCCGTATTCCAGGTGCAGATGCGCGGCACGGTCGAGGGCGAAACGCACACGCAGGATCAACCAACGCCCTGGCTCTTGCTTGAACAGGCTGTCGCGGTAAGCGAAGTTGCACTCTTGCAGTGTGAAGTCACGCAGTTCGCCGGTCTGGCGATCGAGGGCGGTCAGGCCGGCGAACACGTCCTTGATCTCGACGCCATAAGCGCCGATGTTCTGCATTGGCGCTGCGCCGACGGTGCCGGGAATCAGGCTGAGGTTTTCCAGGCCGGACAGTCCCTGGGACAGTGTGTGTTGCACAAAGGGATGCCAGGGCTCACCGGCCTCGGCCTCGATCACCACTTTGCTGCCGTCATCGCTCAGCACGCGAGTCCCGCGGGTGGCCATGCGCAGCACCAGCGAATCGATATCCGCCGTCAGCAGCAGGTTGCTGCCGCCGCCGATCACCAGCACCGGCACCTCGTGTTCCAGCCCATAGGCCAGTGCTTCGCGCACATCGGCGTCGCTATGGGCCTCGGCAAACAACCGGGCCTGGACATCCACGCCAAAGCTGTTGAACGGCTTGAGCGAAACCTGCGACCGAACCTGCAAACTCATAACCGTCCCTTCAATTCGATCACCAGCAAATCACTGGCGCGCTCGATCAGGTCCAACACCTGTTCGAAGCCTTGGTCGCCGTCGTAATACGGGTCCGGGACCTCATCGACGTCCGACTGATAGCGACGCAGGAACAGATCCAACTCGGCCTTGCCCTTGGCCGGTTGCAAGGCCTTGAGGTTGCGCAGATTGCTGTTGTCCATCGCCAGGATCAGGTCGTAGGTGACGAAATCGGCACGGCTGACTTGCCGGGCGCGCTGGGCGGACAGGTCATAACCGCGCAGCTTCGCCGCGGCCTGACTGCGCTGGTCCGGCGCCTTGCCGACATGCCAGTCACCGGTGCCGGCGGAAGCGACTTCGACCTGGTCGGCCAGCCCCGCCTCACGCAACTTATGCCGCAGCACGCCTTCGGCCGTGGGAGAGCGGCAGATGTTGCCCAGGCAGACAAACAGAACCCGCATCACGCCTCCAGCAGGCGACGAACGCGCTCTAGGTCTTCAACGGTATCGACACCGGCTGGCGGCGCGATCAGTGCGTCGGCCACGTGGATCCGCACGCCATGCCACAGGGCACGCAGCTGTTCCAGGCACTCGGTGTTTTCCAGCCAGCATGGACCCCAGCTGACGAAATCCTGCAGGAAACCGGCGCGGTAGGCATAGATGCCGATATGGCGGCGGTACGGCACACCTTCCGGCAACTGCTCAGGGTTCACGGCGAATGCATCCCGCGCCCAGGGCAAGGTGGAACGGCTGAACGTCAGCGCCAGGCCATTGAGGTCGCTGACGACCTTGACCACGTTGGGATTGAACAGGGTTTCCGCGTCTTCGATCGGCTCGGCCAGGGTGGCCATGCGCGCTTCGGCGTGAGCGGCCAGGTTGGCGGCGACCTGATCGATCACGCTCGGCGGGATCAGCGGCTCGTCACCCTGGACGTTGACCACGATGGCGTCGGGCGCCAGGCCCAGTTTCATCGCGACTTCGGCCAGGCGATCGGTGCCGGAGTTGTGATCTTCACGGGTCAGCACCACTTCGGCACCAAAGCCTTTGCAGGCTTCGACGATGCGCGCGTCGTCGGTGGCCACCACCACCCGCTCGGCGCTGCTTTTGCTCGCCTGTTCCCAGACGTGCTGGATCATCGGCTTGCCGGCGATCAGCAGCATCGGCTTACCCGGCAGGCGGGTGGAGGCGTAACGCGATGGAATGACGACGGTAAAGGCTGTGGTCATTTATCCAGGCGCTCGTCGGTGGTCAGGGTGCGTGCTTCGGATTCGAGCATCACCGGGATGCCGTCGCGAATCGGGTAGGCCAGGCCTGCGCCCTTGCTGATCAGCTCGGTCTTGTCGGCGCTGAGCTTGAGCGGGCCTTTGCAGATCGGGCAAGCGAGGATATCGAGCAATTTGGTGTCCATGAGCATTCCCTGGAAAAAACGGAGTTAAGGCAACAAACGAGCCGGCAGCAGGCGCATCAGCTGTGTGTCGAACCAGGCCACGAAGGCCGGCGACGGCACGGCATCGACCGCCAGGTACCACCAGTCGGCGGCGGCAAAGGCACGGCATTTCACCGCGTCCTTTTCCGTCATCACCAACGGCAATGACGGCGTGAAATTCAACGCCTCCACGCTGTATTCGGCGTGGTCGGCAAACGCATGTGGAACCGGCTGCCAGTGTAGCGTTTCGAGGGTCTTGAAGAAACGTTGCGGATTGCCGATGCCAGCCACCGCGTGCAGGGCCTGGCCGCTGGGGAAGTGGTCGAGGGGACGCCGTTCGCCGCTGTGCAGGTTGACCAGCGCGGTGGGTTGCAATTGAAAGGCAAATCCATCATCGCGGTCAGCCACGGCACCGTTGTAGAGCACCGCGTCGACGCTTTGCAGGCGCTCGACCGGTTCACGCAATGGCCCGGCAGGCAGGCAACGGCGGTTGCCCAGGCCGCGGGTGGCGTCGATCAGCACCAGTTCCAGGTCACGGGCCAGGCGGTAGTGCTGCATGCCGTCGTCGGACAGGATCAGGTCCAGCGGTTCACTGGCCAGCAAGGCTTTTACAGCGTTGCTGCGATTGGGGTCGATCATCAGCGGCACGCCGGTGCGCTGGACGATCAGCAACGGCTCGTCACCGGCGACGTCGGCGCTGTGCTCGGCCTCGACCCGCCACGGCAATTGCGGCGGTTTGGCGCCGTAGCCGCGGCTGACCACGCCAACCCGCAGGCCGCTGCGCTGGCAGTGCTCGATCATCCATAGAATCAGTGGCGTCTTGCCGGTACCACCCACGGTGATATTACCAACCACGATCAGCGGCACCGGCGGCTGATAGATCTCGCCCTCACCCGCCAGAAAGCGCTTGCGCTTGTTCATGACCACGCGCCGGTAAAGCCATTCCAATGGCTGCAACAGCTTCAGGGCCGGATGACCTGCGTACCACGCGGCGAGCAATCGATCGGACATGGCCATCAGGGCGCCGGGGGCGCCGCCTCGATGGTGGTCATGCGCAAATGACTGAAGCCGAGTTTGCCGGCCGCATCCATGGCAGTCACCACGGACTGATGCTGAGACTTGCCGTCTGCGCTGATAGACAGCAGTCGGTTGGTGTCGCCGTTGGCTGCTTTTTGCAGCGCGTCCATCAGCGAAGCCAGGTCGCTTTTCGGCAAAATCTGGTTGTTCACCGAGAACACACCGTCGGCGCTGATGGCGATGTCCAAAGGTTTGCTCTGATCTTCGGCTGGCGTGCCACTGACCGCTTCCGGCAGATCGACGCGTAACTGGGTTTCACGGGTGAAAGTGGTGGTCACGACAAAAAACAGCAACAAGATGAACACCACGTCGATCAGCGACGCGAGGTTGATGTCCACCGTTTCCCGTGCTTTGCGGCGGAATTTCACGCTTTGCTCCCGGTCAGGTCCACATCGCGATCGCCCTGCACCACTTCGACCAGCTTGATCGCTTCCTGCTCCATGCCCACCACCAGTTCATCGATCCGGCGTTGCAGGAAACGATGGAAGAATACCGCCGGGATACCGACCATCAAACCGGCTGCCGTGGTGATCAGGGCCTTGGAAATACCACCGGCCAGTACCGAGGCGTTGGTGGTCATGCCATTGCCTGTGAACGCACTGAAAATATCGATCATGCCCAGTACCGTACCCAGCAAACCCAGCAACGGCGCCATGGCGGCGATGGTGCCGAGGGCGGCGACGTAGCGTTCGAGCTCATGGATGACCCGTTGTGCGGCCTCTTCGATGCACTCCTTCATGATCTCGCGACCATGCCTGGAGTTGGCCAGGCCGGCCGCCAGGATCTCGCCCAACGGGGAGTTGGCGCGCAGTTCCTTGAGTTTTTCCTTATTGAGCTGTTTGTCCTTGATCCAGACCCAGACCTGCCCGAGCAAGTGCTCAGGGGTCACGCGGCTGGCTCGCAGGGTCCAGAGGCGTTCGGCGACGATCGCCATGGCCGCGATGGAACTCAGAATGATCGGCAACATCATCCAGCCGCCGGATTTGACCAATTCCCACACAGTGACAGTCCCCTCGAAAAAGTGCGCCACTCTAACATAGGGGGTGCAAGCACCGAAGACCGTGATGTCGCATCCGGTCGGGCTTTGATAACGCTCGGTTATGGGTTCAAGGGTGGCGGATCGCGCCAGAAACGCCGTTCCTGGCGCATTGACCATGGCGGCTCGAAGCGTCCCAGTTGCAGACGAATGGCACCCTGTTCGACGCTGTCGTAGATCGCCGTTCCACGTTTTTGATACCGCGCGATGACCGTCGCATGCGGATGGCCAAACGAATTGCCCTGCCCGCGGGAGATCAGCGCCCCTTTGGGTTGCAGGACATCCAGCAGGGCCATGGACGATGAGCTGCGACTGCCGTGGTGTGGCGCCTGCAGCCAATCGGTGGGCAGGGCCAACGGACTGTCCAGCAGGGCTCTCTCGGCGGCGGCATCGATGTCGCCACTCAACAGCAACCGTTCGCCATTGGCCTCGATCAGCAAGACACAGGAGTTCTGGTTGCTATCGCCGGCCAATGGCCAGTGCCAGAGCTGGAAATCAACTTCATCCCAGGTCCATTGCCGGCCGCTCTCACAGCTCTCGGCCTGCAATTGCGCAGGCAAGTCTGACGGTTCACCACTGACCACCTGTTTCACCGGCAAGCCCCTGGCGATCGCCGGGGCACCGCCGGCATGATCGGCATGGGCGTGGCTGATCAGCATCAGGTCGAGCCCCTTCACCCCCAGTTTGCGCAATGCCGGCAGCACCACCCGTTCCCCTAGGTCGAGTTCACCGAAACGCGGTCCGGCGTCATACAGCAACGTGTGATGCCGAGTGCGCACCAGGATCGCCAGGCCCTGCCCCACATCCAGTTGCCAGACTTCGGCCATGCCCTCCTGCAACATCGGCCTGGGCGAAAAAACCAGCATCAACAACATGGGCCACCCTAACGGGCGCATCGGTACGCCTCGCGGCAGCAATAGCAAAAAGGCGCCAATGGCACCGATTACCCAGGCCCATAGCGGGACTGCCGCGGGCAACCACGCGGGAACCTGACCGGAGACGAGCCTCAATCCCCTGAACCACCCGTCGATCAGGCCGCCCGCCAGCCACAGCAATTTCTCACCCACGTAAGGCACCGACAGCAACAGCGTCCCGAGCAACGCCGGTGGCAGTACCACCAGACTGATCCAGGGCACCGCGAACAAATTGGCCAGCGGCCCGCTGAGACTGATTGGCAACCCCAAAGCCAGTAACAACGGACTAAGGCCGATTGCAATCAGCCACTGGGCACGGGACCAGGTCTGCCACCAACGCCACGGCCCCAAACGTCCGCCGAAGGTCAATATCAAGACTGCCACGGCCGCGAAAGACAGCCAGAAACCAGGCTGGAGACTCGCCAGCGGCTCCAGCAGCAATATGCCGTCGAGTGCCAACAACAGTGGCCACCATGCACCGAGATGACGGAACCGTAGACGCCACAACAACACCATGGCAATCATCAGGCAGGCCCGTCGCACCGGCACCTCGAAACCGGCCAGCATCGCGTAACCGAGCGCAGCGGCGAATGCCAGGCCACATGCCCAGGGCAACCATGGCAGACGGCTCGGCCATAGCCCCAAGCGGGCCAGGCCAGCGATCAGCAGATACACGACTCCCGCCAGCAATCCGATGTGCTGCCCGGAAATCACCAACAGATGCACCGTGCCAGTGTCCTGCAATACCTGCCAGTCTTCGCGACTCAGCCCGGCGCCATCCCCGAGCACCAACGCCGTCAACGCGCCGCTTCGCCCTTGGGCATCCACCGCTTGCAAACGCTGACGGATGGCATCGCGCCAGGCCCATTGGGCTGGTGCAAGGCGTTCGCCCTGCTTGACCGTCCCGGTCGCGCCGATGCGTTGTGCCAGCAACCAGGCCTGGTAATCGAAGGCCTGCGGATTGAGGAGCCCGACCGGGCGCTTCAACTTGACTGCCAGGCGCCAGCGTTCGCCACTGTTCACCGGCGGCCCGCCATACCAGGCCAGACGCATTTGCCGCGGCAGCCGGGTACGTCGGGACTGGATGTCGGTCAATTCGAAACGCACGACACCGTCGTCATGCCGGGGCAAGCCTGTGACCCGCCCTTCGACCCAGCGGGTTTCTCCGTCCAGCGTCGGCGGCAACCGGTCATCCAGCGCCCACTGCGCATTCGCGCAGGCCCAACTCAAACCGAACAGGTAAAACGCCACCGGATAGGTCCTGAACGGCAGCAACATCAAACCCGCCACCGGCATCGCCAGCCACAACCAGACCGGCGGTAATGCCGGTAAAAAACGCAAGGTCAACAGACCCAACGCCAGCGCCATCATCCCAGTGCGCATAAGCCCGTCCTTGAGAGTACCCTTCAAGGCTTAGCCCGCCCGTCACATGGGCGTCGTCAATAATTGTCACAAAGTCTGAATGGGCAGCTCATAGAATCCAGACATACTTGCCGCCCTGACCGACCGAGAAACCTTATGCCCCGGCGCTTATTCAAACGTTACATGCCAGACCCGATGAGCATCAGGGAACACAAGTCCTTACGCTTTCTCGGCACGCTGTTGCATGACCCGAACCTGTGGCACCTCAACCGCCACTCCGTTGCCCGCGCCATGGCGGTGGGGCTGTTCGCCGCGTTCCTGCCGATCCCGCTGCAGATGCTGCTGGCGGCAATCCTCGCCATTATCGTGCGCGGCAACATGCCGATTGCCGTGAGCCTGGTCTGGCTGACCAACCCGATCACCATGCCTGCGGTGTTTTTCTGCACCTACCAGACTGGCGCCTGGCTGATGGACGTTCCCACCCGGCAGTTGCCGGACTCACTGACCTGGGAATGGATCAGGGGCGAAATCTCGACCTTGTGGCAACCGTTTCTGTTGGGCTCGGTAGTGACGGGACTGGCCCTTGGTGCACTGGCCTACTGCCTGGTGATGATGTATTGGCGCTGGTGGGTGGCGCGGCAATGGAAGCGGCGCAAGCAAAGTCGAATGTGAGAATGCAAAACGGCCTCCACTTGGGAGGCCGTTTTTTTTATGCGGTGTCTGGGCTGACGCCATCGTCGGAACGCCGCCCGGAGCAAGCTCGCTCCCACAGGGATCTTCAGTGCTACATAGATCCAGTGTGGGAGCGGGCTTGCTCGCGAAACAGACGACTCGGTATTTCTCAGGTACGCATCCCGCGCCCACTGACCAGCAACCTTGCACTACCGAGATACAGCACCACGGTCGCGACCAGCATGAAGGCGATGGCCACGCTGATGCGGATATCCGATACGCCGAGGATGCCGTAACGGAACGCGTTGACCATGTGCAGCACCGGGTTGGCCAGGGACACGGTCTGCCAGAACGGCGGCAGCAAGGTGATCGAGTAGAAGACCCCACCCAGGTAGGTCAGTGGCGTCAGCACGAAAGTCGGAATGATCGAAATGTCATCGAAGTTGCGCGCAAACACGGCGTTGATGAAGCCCAGCAGCGAGAAGATCGTCGCGGTCAACACCACCACCAGAATGGTCACGCCCAGGTGATGCACCTGCAAATCGGTGAAGAACAGCGACAGCAGGGTCACGATGATCCCCACCATCAACCCGCGCAGCACACCGCCCAGGGTGTAGCCGATCAGAATGGTGTGCGGCGACAGCGGCGAGACCATCAATTCTTCAATGGAACGCTGGAACTTGCTGCCGAAGAAACTCGACACCACGTTGCCGTAGGAGTTGGTGATCACCGACATCATGATCAGCCCCGGCACGATGTACTCCATGTAAGTGAAGCCACCCATGTCGCCGATCTGCCGACCGATCAGATTACCGAAGATCACGAAGTACAAAACCATGGTGATCGCGGGTGGCAGCAGGGTCTGCGGCCAGATCCGGGTGAAACGCCGGACTTCACGGTAAACGATGGTGTTGAGGGCAACGAGGTTGGGGCGCAACTCGGAACTCATACCGCCACCTTCGACAGATTTTTCTCCACCAGGGACACGAACAACTCCTCAAGCCGATTGGTTTTGTTGCGCAGGCTCAGTACTTCGATGTTCTGCTGCGCCAACTGGGTGAACAGCGCGGTGATGCCCATGGATTTGTCCACCTGGACTTCCAGGGTGTGACTATCGACCAGCCGGGACGGGTAGCCGAGCAACTGCGGCGCCACTTGCAACGTGTTCTTCATATCCAGCAGGAACGTTTCCACATGCAATTGGCTGAGCAACTGCTTCATGCTGGTGTTCTCGACGATGGTGCCGTGGTCGATGATGCCGATGTTGCGGCACAACTGCTCAGCCTCTTCCAGGTAGTGGGTGGTGAGGATGATGGTGATGCCTTTCTGGTTCAGCTCGGTGAGGAAGCTCCACATCGAGCGACGCAGTTCGATGTCCACTCCGGCAGTCGGTTCGTCGAGAATCAGCAGGCGCGGTTCATGCACCAGCGCGCGGGCGATCATCAGGCGCCGCTTCATGCCGCCGGACAGTGAACGCGACGGCACGTCCTTCTTGTCCCACAGGCCGAGCTGGGTCAGGTACTGTTCAGCGCGTTCCTTGGCGATTTTCGCCGGGATGCCGTAGTAGCCGGCCTGGGTCACGACAATGTCGAAGGTCTTTTCGAACTGGTTGAAGTTGAATTCCTGAGGCACCACGCCGATGGAGCGCTTGAGCTGCGCAGGATTCCTGTCCAGGTCGTGACCGAAGATATTCACCGTGCCGCTGGTCTTGTTCACCAGGGTCGAGAGAATGCCGATGGTCGTGGATTTGCCAGCGCCGTTCGGGCCGAGCAAGGCGAAAAAGTCACCTTCGGCGACATCCAGATCGATACCACTCAGGGCCTGGAAACCGTTGCCGTAGGTTTTGGTTAGCTGCCGGATGGACAGAGCGGAACTCATATCTGATTTACGCACCAAGAAGGGAAGAAAGGGATAAGTATGGGCGGCGGCGAACAATACAACCGCAGCGAACTGGCACAATGGTGCTTGTCGCCGCCACACAAGTACAGTCAAGCGTGTCGATAGTGAGTATTAAGTCAACGCGGTCATGACCGCCTTTTGATACGCCGGACGCTGTTTCAACCGGGCATACCAGGCCTGCAGATGGGGTTGCGGCGCACGCTCGATTGGCATCTCGAACCAGGCATAAATGAAACTGCCCAAGGGAATATCGCCCATGCCGATCTCGTCTCCGGACAGGTAGGGCTTGTTCGCCAACGCCTGATCGGCCATCGCCAGCAACGTCTCGCATTCCTTGATCGCCGCCTTGATGGCGGGCCAGTCCTGCTGGTCTGCCGGGGTACGCAGCACGCCCCAGAACACGGTGCGGAACGGGCTGGCAAAGCTTGAGGTGGTCCAGTCCATCCACTTGTCGGCAGTGGCGCGGTCCTTAAGATTGTTCGGGTACCAGGCCGTGCCGTCAGCATGCAAGGCCATCAGGTAACGCACGATGGCGTTGGATTCCCACAACACAAAACCGTCGTCTTCAATGACAGGCACGCGACCATTGGGATTCATGGCGCGGTATTCGGGCGTATCGACGACACCAAAGGCGCCACCGGCATCGATCGCCTCGTAGGCCAGCCCCAGTTCTTCGGCGGCCCACAATGGTTTTCTGACATTCGACGAGTTTTTCCGACCCAAAATCTTCAGCATGACCGCCTCTTTTTCGATAAGTGGGCAGGCAGCATACGCCGGATCAGGCGCGACTCAAATCGCTCTGCATGTCGCCCAACAGCGCTTGCTGTTGCTCGCCGAACAGGTGCGGATAGCATTTTTCCAGGTGTTCGAAAAAGAACGTTTCAGGTACGTCGGCGAACTGGCCGTGATCGACGAGGTACTCCATCAGCTTCGCGCCATCGCGGTTGAAGGGATGAAAAACGCTGTCGTTGATCCCGTCGAATTCCAGCGGCGCCACATTGAACAGGTCACAGAGTTTGCGGTTGAACGCAGGTGTCGCCTTGACCCAGCGCTCCTGCAAATAGAACTCGGTGTAGCCGTGCATGGCGAACATGTCGCTCTTGAGCAACTCAAGCAGCCGTGGCGTCGACAAATGATTGCGCACATCCGCCAGGCCGATCCGCGCGGGAATCCCGCAATGCCGCGCTGCACCTGCGAGCAGCGTGGCCTTGGGCACGCAGTAACTCTCCCCGGTCGCCAGCGCATAACTGCCGCGCAGGGTCTGCGGATCGCGACTGAATGTGTACGGGTTGTAGCGCACCGCTTCGCGCACGGCGTAATAGAGACTGATCGCCTGCTCCAGCGGATCGCGACTGGCACCACGATGTTGTTCGGCGAACTCCACGACGGACGGATGGTCACTATCGATGAAGCGGCCGGGGCTCAGATACTCGTGCATGAGATTAATCTCCTGGGGAAGCCCCGAGTCTAACGAGAGCTTCAGCACAGAGATAACGACATTTCGGCCAAACATGGGCGCTTTGCCGCTTGCTCGATGAACGCTTTTCCCACGATTCCAAACACATCGCTCGAACCAGCCTGTTTCGCGGATGCCGTCTAAGCTCTGTGGGCTGGTTCGCCCTGGTTTCACGGAGGAATGAATATGCTGCTGTTGTGGATACTGGTTCTGCTGGTCGGGATTGCTTATTTGGCCCACCGCCGCATCGCCCCACTGCCCGCCCTGAGCATCGTGGCCGTCTATGTCGTGGCCATGGGCGCTTTCAGCCGCGCGCCGGGCTGGTTATTGCTGGTTTACTGGGTATTGATCGCCGCCGTCGCCGTACCCTTGCTGCTGCCCGACCTGCGCCGCAAATTGTTCAGCGCGCCGATGTTCAAATGGTTCCAGAAAACCCTGCCGCCGATGTCGCAAACCGAACGCGATGCCATTGACGCCGGCACGGTCTGGTGGGACGGCGAACTGTTCAGTGGCCGTCCGGACTGGAACAAACTGCTGTCCTATCCCAAAGCACAATTGAATGAAGAGGAACAGGCTTTCATCGATGGGCCGACCGAAACACTCTGCGCCATGGTCAGTGAATGGCAGCTCAGTCAAACCATGGACCTGTCGCCCGACGTCTGGACCTTCATCAAGGACAACGGCTTTTTCGCCCTGATCATCCCCAAGGAGTTTGGCGGCAAGGGCTTCTCCGCTTATGCCCACTCGCAAGTGGCGATGAAACTGGCGAGCCACAGTGGCGACCTCGTAACCACCGTAATGGTCCCCAACTCCCTCGGCCCGGCCGAACTGTTGCTGCATTACGGCACCGACGAACAACGCAATCATTACCTGCCACGCCTAGCACGCGGCGACGACATCCCGTGTTTTGCCCTGACCGGTCCCTTGGCCGGCTCCGACGCCGGCGGCATGCCGGACTCCGGGGTGATCTGCAAAGGTGAATGGGAGGGCCAGGAAGTCCTCGGCCTGCGCCTGAACTGGGAAAAGCGCTACATCACCCTCGGCCCGGTGGCCACCCTCCTCGGCCTGGCCTTCAAGGCCTACGACCCGGATCACCTGCTGGGCGACAACGAAGACCTGGGCATCAGCCTGGCGCTGATTCCAACCGACATCGCCGGTGTCGAAATCGGGCGCAGGCACCTGCCCTTGGGCGCCGCGTTCATGAATGGCCCGAACTCAGGCAAGGACGTGTTCGTCCCGCTGGAGTTCCTCATCGGCGGCCAGGAGATGCTCGGCAAAGGCTGGATGATGCTGATGAATTGCCTGTCGGTCGGGCGTTCGATTTCCCTGCCGGCGGTGGGCACCGGCATGGCCAAGTTCACCAGCCTGGTGACGGGCCAATACGCTCAGGTTCGCGAGCAGTTCAACGTGCCGATTGCCGCTTTCGAAGGCATTCAGGAAGCCATGGCGCGCATTGGCGGCAACACCTGGATGATGGACGCCGCCCGCATGCTGACCGCCAACGCGGTCGATCTGGGCGAGAAACCGTCAGTGCTGTCGGCGATTCTCAAGTACCACCTCACCGAGCGCGGCCGCGACTGCATCAGCGATGCCATGGATGTGCACGGCGGCAAGGCGATCATCATGGGGCCGAACAATTACCTCGGCCGCAAATGGAACTGCGCGCCGATTTTCATCACCGTCGAAGGCGCGAACATTCTCTCGCGCAACCTGATGATCTTCGGCCAGGGTGCGATTCGCTGCCATCCCTTCGTGCTCAAGGAGATGGCCCTCGCCGACCGTGAAGACAAGGATCAGGTGCTCAGAGAATTCGATGGCCTGCTGCTCAAGCACATCGGTTTTGCCGTGGGCAACGCCGCCAGCACGCTGGTGCTGAATCTCGGTTTCGGACACCTCGAACACACCCCGGGCGACAAGCTCAGCCAGGGTTATTTCCGCGCCCTCAATCGTCAGGCCGCTGCATTCGCCCTGCTCGCCGACCTCAGCATGATGCTGTTGGGCGGCGCACTGAAACGCCGCGAGCGTCTGTCTGCACGGCTGGGTGACGTGCTGAGCAACCTTTACCTGGCCTCGGCCGCACTCAAGCGCTACAACGATCTCGACTCACCGCAGTACATGACACCGCTGCTGGCCTGGGCCATGGAAGAAAGCCTGGGCCAGGCGGAACGGGCCATGGATGAGCTGTTGAACAACTTCCCGAACAAAGTCGTCGGCTGCCTGTTGCGGGTGATCGTGTTCCCGTTCGGTCGCCGGCACAAAGGGCCATCGGACAAACTCGGAGCCGAAGTCGCTGGGTTGATTGGCCGCGCCAAGGACGACCCTGCCCTGGAGGAATTGCTGCTGGGTTGCTATCGCCCACAAGCGAGCGACGATCCGGTCGGTGCATTGCAACACGCCTGCAATCTGTTGAGCGCCGCACAGCCGTTGCACAAGAAGCTGCACGTGGCACTCAAGAGTGGCCAGGTCAATCCCGTGGCCGGCGAGTCGGTGATCGATGCCGCGCTCGAGGCTGGCGTGTTGCAGCCGGTGGAAGCCCAAACCCTGCGTGAAGCCGAAGCAGCCCGGCGCAAGGTGATCGATGTCGATGACTTTGACCAAAAGGCTTTGGCACTGGCCAAGGGAAAAGTCCGCTGATCCCCTCAAACATGTAAAAACGGGCGCAGGCGCTTTATACTCCCGCGCCCGTTTTGCTCTTGAGGACTTATCTCGTGTCCAACATCGTTGCCGATCATCTCGTTTTACTCGACCACCTGCGCAGCATCCTGGTCGCCGTAGGTGAGGCCGAGCAGGTTCCCGACGAAAGTCATGCCTTGTTCCTTGAGCGCTTCGACGAACTGCTTGCATCGCTGCCGATCGACCCGATCGAAAGCCAGTACCTGGGCCAGGACATCCTGTGCCAGGTCATCACGCGCTATCCGCAAATCGCTCACCTGGTCCCGCGCGACCTGCTGTGGTATTTCGCCGGTGACTGCCTGCATTACATGCCCGATGATGAAATCGACCTGTATCAGGCACTGGAAGAGCGCCGTTTCGAAGCCGAACAGAACGACGAGCCTTTCGACTGGAACCAGGAAAAGCAGCTGCTGGCGCTATCGAACCAGGACAGCAAGCACTGATCTTCAATCAGTGATGCCAAAAGGCCCGCATGCTTGAGCATGCGGGCCTTTTTTATTGCCTTCAGCGCAACCCGTCAATTTCGGCAACCGCACTGTGCTGCGACCTTGCCCACCCGCCTATCTCCAGCCTTTGCACCAATGGTTTTCCTTAAATTCATGGCACTTTGGTTTGATTGAACTACCTTCAAACAATAAGAAGTCATGACGGCTCGATTTTTCACGTCAGCTTCAGTGATCAGACAGCGGATTGGCAAAAGGAGTTACCTCACCATGATCCTGGCAGGCGCTTTTCGGCTCTGTACCTTCATTGCCGATGACTTTCCGGGGGAACCAGGTCGACCCATAGGCGCGAGTATCGCTCAGACGGGCAGTCCAGGTAACCGGATCACTAAAAACCGATTCAGCAAAGGTCGCTCGCTGTCCCGCCAGATCAGCGAATTGCGCCCGCTCGTGTGTAGCACGCAAGGAATAACGCCAAGGCCATGGACGAGTGGTCGGGCGCATTGGGGGGGATAGCCCGATCCCCGTGAAGTGATCCGAGACAACTCAGTCCGCCTAAAGACGGTCTATCCAGTGAGGATGTACTTAATGAGCCTTCGTACCGTGCCCGCTTTCAAGCGAATTTTCCATGGCCTGTTCTGGATGGGCCTCAGCGTGGATGCGGCTCAGGCCGCGCCGGCCAATTGCCAGCAACTGGACAGTTGGCCGACAACGTACGAGGTCGGTCAGGGGCTGCAGAATGAACTGCGCAGCCCCGTTCCGGTAACGCAACTGGCGGTGGGCGACCCGAAAATTGCCGACGTGCAACCCAGCGGCAGCAACGCCTTCATACTTACGGGCATTGCGCCGGGGACCACCAGCCTGATGGTCTGGACCGCCTGTTCGAAAACGCCGCGCCAAAGCATGGTATTCGTCAAGGGCAAGGCCACGTCGGCGCTGACCAGCGTGCCGTCGGTGCCTTCCGACGACCCGCTGCTGCCGAGCCAGGTGCAGACCGATATCCGCTTCGTTGAAGTTAGCCGGACTAAGCTCAAGGAAGCCTCCGCCTCGATTTTCGGCGTCCGCGGCAACTGGCTGTTCGGCTCGCCGAGAACCTTGCCCACCATTGGCGGCATTGTCACGCCGTCGATACCGGTGAGAAACGACCAGTTCAACCTCACGTTTGCTACCGGCAGTACCCTGGTGGCGCTCAATGCGCTGGAAGGCAGTGGTTTCGCCTACACCCTGGCACGGCCAAGCCTGGTAGCGCTCAGCGGGCAGAGTGCGAGCTTCCTGGCCGGCGGTGAAATACCGATTCCGGTGCCCAGTTCAGGCAGCGATAACATATTCATCGAATACAAGGAGTTCGGTATCCGCCTGACCCTGACGCCGACCATCGTCGGGAAAAACCGTATCGCGCTGAAGGTCGCGCCGGAAGTGAGTGAACTGGACTTCACCAACGCCGTGAGCATCGCCGGCACGATAGTCCCGGCCCTGACCGTGCGCCGTACCGATACCAGCATCTCCCTGGCCGACGGCGAAAGCTTCGTCATCAGCGGCTTGATCAGCTCCCACAACGATTCCCAGGTGAACAAGTTTCCGGGGCTGGGCGATATCCCGGTTCTGGGCGCGTTTTTCCGCGACAACACCATCAACCGTGAAGAGCGCGAACTGCTGATGATCGTCACCCCGCATCTGGTCCAGCCACTGGCGGCCAATGCACAACTACCGTCATTGCCTGGCGAGCAGTTGCGCAATTACGACCCGAACTTCTACCGCATGTTTTTCCTGGAAAATGGCGACTTCGACAGTCGCATGGGGCTCTCGCAATGAACCGGAGCCTGAACCAGACGGGCCTCGTCCTCACGCCTGACGGTGACTTTGCACGCTTGCCGGGCCAGCCTTATTGCCATTGGCCAGGCGTTCAACCTGTTGTAGCCAGGGGACCTTCGATGAAAGCAGTCATTGCAATAGCGGCGACATTAATGCTCGCTGGTTGTGCCAGCAATGGCCTGTCTTCGCGACCGGCCAGCTGTGCCAAGCCCGATTCGGAGCAAGAACTGGCCCTGAACCTGGCCGACAGCATGGCCGAAGAAGGCCGTTTGTATGCCAGCCTGGCGAATCTGGAAGGTTTGCCCGATAACCTGGTCCAGGTTCGCCTGCGCAAGGCTCGGGTGCTGCGCTTGATGGGACGTAGCGGCGACGCGCAGCCGTTGTACGAAAGCCTGCTCGGCACCTGTCTGGCGGCTGAAGGGGAACATGGCTTGGGCCAGCTGGCCGCCGCCAAAAATGATAACGCCAGCGCTGCCACTCACCTTGAGCGTGCGGTGCAGATGGCCCCCACCGACGACAGGATGCGCAATGACCTGGGGGTCGTCTACCTCAATCAGCGACGGATCCCTGAAGCACGCTTTGAGTTCATGACCGCCATGGAGCTCAAGCAGGCAAACACACTGGCGGCACTCAATATGGTGACGTTGCTGATCTATCAGGATAACTGGAAGGCGGCAGCCGAACTCGTGACCCGCGCCGACTTGAGCCCCAAGCAAGTCGTAGAGGCTCAAACCCGCGCGGAAAAACTCAAGGCCTCTGCCAAAAAAGTGGTGGCTACCGATGGCAATCGCAAGGCTGAGGTAGCCGATGCCTCTACCAGTGCGAACAAGTAGAACGTACGAGGAGTCGAGATGAATACCAAACGGCTGTTGATCGTGTGCACGGCTTGCCTGTCCACCACTGCCTGGGCCATTGAGCCGGGGCCCTCCTCGCCGTATCAACAAGGCACCGAGCAGTGGTTGCAGCTGCAGATTCGCGGTGTGGTTGCCTCCCCTCACCTGCAAACCGCTTCGGCCACCGAACGTGACTTGGCCATGCAGCGCTGGCTCAATAGCTTCAACTACCCGATTCCGGAATTTTTTGACCAGGATGCAGCGGGAGAAATGACCATCGGCAACTGAGGCATATCGATGGGTGATCAGCCTCTGGTGTCGTCCAGAGTAGCCTGGCTGCAAAGCCGGGCTTGATGTCGTGCGCAGGAAAGCAGTGGTATCTACACATTATTCAATCCTTACCGAATTACCCCCGAAGCTGCCGCAGGCTGCGATCTTTTGAATTAAAGGCCTAGGTAACGCATCGCCTGCCAGAAAAATCAAAAGATCGCAGCCTGCGGCAGCTCCTACGGGAGATGTGTAGATCAAGTGCAGATCAGGCTCGGGTGGCGAGGCCATCGCGCTCGACAGCCTCCGGCCGTTTTACCTCACCCGAATGCTTTGAGTACCCCGATCATGGCGGGGCCGATAGCGACCAGAAAGAAGCTCGGCCATAAACAGAGAATCAGTGGAAATATCAGCTTGGTACCGATTTTCGCCCCCATCTCTTCGGCGGCCTGCGTACGCCGGTCACGGAACTCTTCGGCATAGATGCGCAAGGTGTCGGCCACGCTGGTACCAAAACGGATACTCTGCGCCAACAGGTTGACCAGACCTTGTACGTCATCCAGGCCAGTGCGCACAGCCAGTTGCTTGAGCGCCGCGGTACTCGAAATGCCCGCGCGGATTTGTGCATTGACCAGGGCCAGTTCTTCAGCCAGTTCGACCTGACTGACCGACATCTCCTCAGCCACCCGTTCGATGGTCGTGGGCAAGGCCAGGCCCGACTCCACGCACACCACCATCAGATCCAGCGCATCCGGAAACGCAGCACGCAGTCGGCCTTGTCGCTTCTGTTTGCGTTTGGCGACATACAGCGCTGGCACCAACCATCCGATACCGGCCACCAAGGCCACCAACAGCAGCCCCATGATCAGGGAAACCTTGGGAATCATCGGCAACAGCAGCAACGTAATACCGATCAATAACAGCGGTAACATCAAGCGCACGGCCCAGTACATCTGCACCGCCGACGAGGAGCGGTACCCCGCATGCATTAACAGGGTCTGGGTGGCGGATGTTTGAGCCGACTCGGCCGAGGCAAAGCGCTGGCCGATCCGCTCCAGCAACAGTTGCAGGTTACCCGGAGCTTCCTGCCCGGTCGCGTTGCCTAAATGACCACGCTTGATCAGCGCCAGACGACGCTGCACCGGATCCTGAAGCCCCATCACCAGCAGGATCACGGCACCCACCGCAAGTACCGTACTCAAACCGATCGCGCCAAGGAACAACAGGCGCGCCATATCCTCGTTCCCCGTGACCCGACTGAATAACCCGAGTAAAAAATCCATGGCCTGTACCTCCCGGTAGCGAATACCGCTTAAACCTGAATCCGGATAATTTTGCGAATCCAGAAAATCCCGACCAACATGGCACCAAAAGCCCCAAGTATCAGCTTATGGCCCACCGGATCATTGAGCAGCAACGGCATGTATTTAGGGGTAGTGAACAAAATCACAGCCGCCAGTACGAAGGGAATGGCCACCAGTATCCAGGCCGACATCCGCCCTTCGGCCGACAGGGTTTTGACCTTGCGCTGAAAGCGGAAGCGCCCGCGGATCAGCTGACTCAGACGCTCCAGCACCTCGGTCAGATTACCGCCGGTCTCGCGATGGATAAGGAGCGAGGTCACCAGCATCATCACCGTCATGCTTGGCATCCTCTCCAGCAGACCGAGCATGGCCCGGCGCACATCGTTGCCATAGTTGATATCGGAGAAAGTCAGGCCGAACTCATGAGCGACCGGCCCCTTGTGTTCCTCGGCCACCAGGCGCAGGGTTTCGTTGAAGGGGTGTCCGGCGCGCAAAGCGCGGCACATCGCGTCCAGCGCATCCGGCAGGCCTTCCTCGAACGCAGCGAACCGCTTGCCACGGTCGCGAGAGATTTTCAGTATGGGTAACCAGAAGACCGCGAAACCCGCCAGCAGCGCCATCCACCAGACTGACCAAACCATCCAGATCAAGATACCCGCCCAGACACCCAGCACCAGCCCGAGCAGCAATACCCGATACGCCCGGTATTCGTGCCCGGACTGCTCAATCATTTGCGTCAATGCCTCCATAAAAGGCAGCTGCTCAAGCCTGGCCTCCAATGGCGACAAACGCGTCAGGTATTTCTGTCGCAACACGGTCTGCATGCTGGACTGATTGTTGGCTTTCTCCAGTACATGCAAGCGGCCACGAATACGCTTGCGCATCTTGCCGGCCTCGCCGAATACCGGCACCGCCACGCCCTGGGACAAGAGGAAGACGGCAATAAACACCATGCCGAGGAACATCAGAATGAATTCACCAGGAACCTGGTTCATGATTGCCGTGCCTCCATCCACTCAGGCCTGAACATCGCAAGCGGCAACTCGATACCGCGCTTGGCCAGCACATCGCGGAAGGCGGGGATCATGCCGCTGGGCCGAAACTCACCGAGTACTTCGCCGTTTTCGCCCACGCCGTGGCGTATGAAAGAGAAGATTTCGGTCATGGTGATGATCTCGCCCTCCATGCCGTTGATCTCCTGCACGCTGACCAGGCGGCGCTTGCCGTCCTCCTGGCGTTCCAGCTGGATGACCACTCCGATGGCCGAAGCGATCTGTTGGCGCATGGCCTTGATCGGGAAGGTCGCCCCGGTCATCGACACCATGTTCTCGATCCGCCCCAACGCATCGCGTGCGGTGTTGGCGTGGATCGTGGTCAGCGAACCGTCGTGACCGGTGTTCATCGCCGTCAGCATGTCCAGCGCCTCGGCGCCGCGCACTTCGCCGATCACAATGCGGTCCGGACGCATCCGCAAGCTGTTGCGCACCAACTCCCGCTGGCTCACCTCGCCACGCCCCTCGATATTCGAAGGCCGGGTTTCCAGGCGTACCACATGGGGCTGTTGCAACTGCAGTTCGGCTGAGTCTTCGATGGTAACGATCCGTTCGTTGTGCGGGATGAAACTGGACAGCACATTGAGCATGGTGGTCTTGCCGCTACCGGTACCGCCGGAAATCAGCACGTTCAAGCGACCACGGACAATCGCCTTGAGCAGCAGGGCAATGGCCGGGGTCAACGCCCCCACCTGGATCAGGCTGTCGGTATTGAGCAGGTCCACCGCAAAGCGCCGGATCGACATGCTAGGGCCGTCGATGGCCAGCGGCGGAATAATCGCGTTGACCCGCGAACCGTCCTTGAGCCGCGCATCCACCAACGGCGAAGACTCGTCGATACGCCGACCCAGGTTGGAGACGATGCGGTCAATGATGTTCAGCAAATGCTGATCATTGCGAAAACGCACATCGGTGCGTTGCAGCTTGCCGAAGCGCTCGACATACACTGAGTCATGCCGGTTGACCAAAATGTCGGAAACCGTGTGATCGGCCAGCAGCGGTTCCAGAGGACCCAGACCGAGCACCTCGTCGGTGATCTGCTTGATGATCAACTGGCGGCTGGAGGTACTCACCGGTGCCGAGTGTTCATCGAGCAGACGCTGGCAAATATCGCGAATCTGCCGCGCGGCCTCTGCCTGTTCAAGGGAGTCCAGCAAGGACAGGTCCATGACCTTGAGCAACTGCTGGTAGATCTTTTCTCGCCACTCGGCCTCCACCGGGGTGACCTGACTTTTGGTTTCGTAAAGTACATCCGGCGTTGCACGTTCCCACGCCATTATTTCCTCGGCCGGATCCGGCTGGTCGTCACCCGGCTGGTTAGCCGACGATGAGGCGGGTTTACCGGACTGTTTGCGCAAGCGGTTACGAAAGTCGCTGATCATGGGTCACCCCCCGAAAAAACGGTTGAAAGCGCGTTTGAACACGCCTTTTTTTCCAGCCATCTGATTGCCGACCAGGTCATCGGCCACGTTGCGCAGGGCAGCGGTGATCGCCGCCTTCGGCGCATGCAGCTCCAACGGCACGCCAGTGTTCTGACTCTGGCTGACCAGGTTGAAGTCGTTGGGTAATTTCGACAGATTCGTGCAGCGCAGCGCCTCGCCGATATCCTTGAGGCTGACCGCTGCCCCCTTGTCATAGCGGTTGACCACTATCTGCAGCTGATCCCCACGCACGCCCAGGTCTTCGCGAAGAATCCGCACCAGGGCGCTGGCATCGCGCAGATGGCTGACGCTCTGCTGCACCACCACGTACACCCGATCCACCTGTTCCAGTACGGAGCCGGTGAGGTGGTCGATTTGCCGTGGCAGATCGATCACTACCCAGTCATAGCTGGCGCGCGTCAACTGCATCAGGGTGTCAAGTTGCTCAGGCTGGGCATCCTGCGGCAGGCACAGCTCACCGGCCCGTCCGCCCAATACATGCAAGGTCGGGCTGAAGTGGCTGCAAAAACCCCGTAACGCGACGCTGTCCATGCCATCGATCTGATGCAACACCTCCAGATGGCTGTGCGCCTGCGCCACATCCAGGTAATGCGTCACGCTGCCAAATTGCAGGTCCATATCCAGCAACAGGGTACTGCCACCCTTCATGCTGAGCTGCTGAGCCAGGTTGCAAGCCAGCATGGTGCCGCCGGATCCGCCCTTGGCACTGATCACGGCGAGCAATTTGCCTTCTGTCCCACTACCGGTCCGAACCTCCATGACCAGCCGATTCAAGGCGGCGACCAGTTCTGTCTCGACGACGGGCTCGGGCAGCACGTCACGGGCGCCGGCCTGCATCGCCAGGCGCATGCCTTCCTGTTCGCTCAGCAGACCGCACACCAACATCGGTGGACGCTCATGGGCCGGGCGCTGCAACAGTGCCGCCAGCTCTTCACGCCACAGGTGGCTGACGCGCAACAGCAACAGATCGGGCATCCGGTCCAGGCCGTAGAGCGGGTCGACATGCCCATTGCTCACCAACCGAGTACTCACCTCCAGGCTGGGCATGCGTTGGCAGACGCTCTGCAGGTCGCGCAACGACGTGGCATCACGGCTGCTGATCAGCAACCGTAGCCCGGCTCTGCCGGTCGAGGTAGGGAGTGGATTTTCCTTGGTATTCAGCATGGTGTGATCTCCCCGGAATCGGAATGACGCCCGAGGCTTTCACGTGGCAACGTTGCCCTGAATGTAGGCAGCGTAAAGGGCACACCGAACCCGGGAATAAACAGATTGAATACGAAATTTTGCAAACTCAACCGGACATAGCGGATGGCACGAAAACCATTGGCGCTGACAGTGTCGGCGGGGTTGGCCACCAGAGCACCGTCTGCGTCCAGGTAGGTCAACGTCAGATGGGTGGTGGCCAGATCGCCGATCAACTGGCTATTACCTGCATTGCCCGCGGCATTGAAGATCGCCCGCCGCAACACCACCGGATCGCTGATATTGCACACCGCCGCCAGGCGCGTACCACGACGCACGGCTTCATCCAGGGCATTGACCGTAAAGTACAGGCGGCCCATTTCCACTACGCCGAACAACACTGTGAACACCAGCAGACCTACGATGGCGAACTCCACCACATAGGTGCCGCGCATGTGTTTTCTGTTCATCACAGTGCCCTCATCACGGTAGTGGCGACCAACGGAATGCCCAGTGCAATCGAATTGCCAAAAAAACCGGGAAGCGATCCGGCGCAATTGCCAGCGCCAATCACCGGGCAGAACGTATAAGTGATGGTGACCCGCACATGGTCAGTGCCCACTGCGGCGACGACCACGTTGCCAGTCGTCAACCCTGACATCACAGCGGTCCCGGTGTTGGCCGGTACGCCATACACCGCAACGTTTTTCGTCTGGGTCAGTAGCGTATTGTTCAGAGCGACCGCACCCAGCGTCGAGTCCCAGGCCTGGCTGGCGACGAAACGGTCGGCATCGCGGCTCGCCTGCAGCAACAAGTTGTACTGATAGAACATGCGGCCGAACTCACCAAAGCCCAGTAACAGCAACAGCAACACCGGCAGCACGAGGGTGAATTCCACCATGGCCAGGCCTTGCTGGCGCTGCCGATGTTTAAATCCATGAAGTCTCATGACGCCCCCCCTACGAGTCAGTGCTCGGAGTGCCGCTGCCGTTGAGATAGGTTTTGTAGAGCTGAATGATCTGCGGGCCAGAATCGGTGGACGGCGAGGGGCCGGCCACGTTGTCGCCTTCGCACTCCTTCACGAACTGGCCGAATATCTCCGCTTCCGCGCCGCCGCCATCCATGGGCTGCACCACGAAATAACAGCCAAAACCGAGGACGGGGATCGAGGTTGAACCACTATTTTTCCCGGCGCAGTTGCCCACCACGATTTTCAGCATCCGGCGCTCGAACACCCCGCCCTGACAGCCACTGCCTCCTGCCAAACACGCGGCAACGCTCGCACGCCAGTCGTTGTAGTCCAGTATCGGGTTGCCGCCCGCCGTGAGATTGCCATTGCTCGAGGTAACGGCTTGCCCCTGGTACTTCGGGCCTGTGCCGTTGTCAGTGATTGCGGGATTACTGGACGTGGTCACCAGGTCCGGCGGATAGGCCGAGGCACTGACCGGGCCGTTGTAGATGCCGAAGCGCGTATTCAGGCCTTGAGACGCAGGGCCGACCTTGTTGCCAGGCTCGGTCGTGACGTTGTCTCCTACATTGCGGCAGACCTGGCCGCCTCCGGCCATCTCCTCCCTGACCGCATTGCCGCCCGAGCCAAAATCGAGCAACTGAAAGTTGCCTGGACCAATGGGCGAATTATTGCCGGAAGCCGTCTTCAATACTTTCAAATCACCAAACTGAAAGCCCCAGAACATGCCGGCGGCCGGGTCGTATTGAGCCGGGTCGCCACAGACCATCAAAGGCGCGAGATCGCAGGGGCTGGTAGGGCTGGGTCCCGCGGTGGCGATAGCCGCCACCGCCTTGTTCCCCACGATGCCTAATGACTGGGCGAAGTTCCAGAAAAACTCCGTCAGGCTATAGCTCGCTACCGATACCCGAACGTACTTGGCATCCGTTGGCCCGGGATAAGAGAACGGGCCATAGACGCTACTTGCCAGTTGCACCACTGCAAATGCGCCTACGTCGCCGCCGACCGCCGTGGCCAATTCTTTGTTGCCCGTGGCATTGGCATTCTGTATCAGCGTATTGAGCGCGGCGGTTTGCGTCGTGCTGGCACCGTTGATGCCACCCCCCACCTGACTCAGGGTTTTGGCGCCGCTCAGGGCGGCGGCGTCCACCGCATTCTGCAGGCGTGTTTTGTTCAGCATCATATGCCCGCCGTCCAAAGCCAACGCCGCCATCATGGCCATCGCCGCCAACGCGACCACCATCAATACACTCACCGATCCTTCCTGGCGCCTAGGCGTCGAAGTGAACGGCCGCTGAATACGAAGATTCATCATCAAGCCCTCGATTGCCGATACTGATCCGGATCGGCTCCACCAATTCCCAAGTACCCAGGCAGCTGTTGCGCACTGTCAGCGAATGTTGACTACTTTGGCTTCGATCCCGCGGATAACGGTGATACCCGCGCTCTCGCCACTGCTGCGCTGTACCACGCGTTTTGGCGCCTCGGCGGTGGCCACAGCCATGGCCGGGGCAACAGGCGCAACAGGCGCAACGGCCGGGCTTTTCTTCTCGAGGTTCAGCGGGTTACGCAGCGCCAGTTGCAACTTGCCTTCCGTCTGCGCCGTGACCAAGGCTTCCGCTTCAGCGGCCGACATCTCCAGGGTCACCGCGCGCACCACTACCGGTTGGGTCTTGTCGGTACCCGCCGTCTGGTCTACCGCCAACACCCGCAAATTCTCGAGGATGGTCCTGGACACAGCGTTATTGCCGGAATTTTCCGTGCGTTTGGTTGCCAGTACATCGACCCGGTTACCCGGCAACAGGAATCCGCCGACGCCTACCACATCGTCCACGCGTACCGATATGGCGCGCTTGTCGGGGGCAATCAAAGAGGCCAGGGTGCTACCGCCCAGGTGCTCGCTCAGACGCGCACCGCGCACGATGTCGCCCCGCAGGATGTCGAACGTTGCAATCTTGCCCACAGCTTTTTCGCTGGCATCGAAGGCATCATCCGGGATCGTATCCATGGGCATGCGTACGGTCGTGACCTGCTGGGCCTCGACCATCTGCCCAAATGGAATCTCTACTGTGGCGACCACCACGTTTCGAAGGTGGTCATCCGGGCTGGCATTGAGCCGCGCGCTCAGCCAGGAGTCGGCCATCCATGCAGCCCCAAGGCCCATGACCAGGGAAGCGCCTATCAGGGTAAGCGTACGAGAGCTCATGTCAGTATCTCCGCATCAAAGAAAGTCGAGCTGGACGAAGTAGTTGTGCCAGGCCCATTCCAACTCTTTCGGTGACAGTGGTCCGGAACCGCCCATATAACGCTGGCGATCGAGTGCCATGTTCAGGAGATCGCGGGGATGGCAAGGCACCAGGGGCATGCCTTCACTTGCATAAAGCCTTTGCAGTACATAACGCACCAGCAACGGGTCATAGGAAATGCCCAGACGCTCGCTTTCCTGACGCCAGATCTTTTCGTACTCCTCGGGCTTCAGGTAACCGAATTGCAGCTTGTAGCCAATCCGGCGAAGGAAGGCCTCATCGGCCAGCTCCAGGGGATTGAGGTTGGTGGAAAACACCAGGATCAGATCAAACGGCAGCTCGCAATGCCGACCGCCGCCCAGATTGAGGAAATCGCGTTTCTCTTCCATCGGGACGATCCAGCGATTCAGCAGCTCGGCGGGAGCCATGCGCTGGCGTCCCATGTCGTCGATGATGAACAGGCCATTGCTGGCCTTGAGTTGCAAGGCGGCCTGGTATTGACGGGTAAAGGGGTCATAGCGAACGTCCAGTTGCTCCATGCTCAACTCACCGCCAGTGATGACGATCGGACGTTTGCAGCGCAGCAGTCTGCGGTCAATGCCCTCGTTGAGCATCAGAGTGTTCTGTTGAACGTTGTCATCTAGCCGCTGATGCACCTGCGGGTCATAGATCTCGATCACCGACTCGTTGATGACGATGGCATGAGGGACCCAGATGGCCTCGGCGAACAGACGGATCAGTCGACTGCTGACATAAGTCTTGCCGGTACCCGCAGGGCCATAAATCATGATTGCGCGCCCGGAGTTCATCGCTACGCCCAACTGGTCGAGCATCGCCTCCGTGAGCACTACGCCAGCAAGGGCATTGCGCATATCGTTGGCGTTGATGCGACCATGGTGAATGGTCTGTAGCTTGATCAGAGAGCGGTAGGTACTCACCGGGAAGGGTGCCGCACCGATATAGCCGCTGCGCGACAGGGCATCGCGGGCGGCACTGCGACCACGTTCGGTCAGGCCATAACGCAGCGACTGCCCACCTGTTTGACTCACCTGGCCCAGCACTTCGACTCGGCCATCCTTGCGCAGAAACGCCAGGACCTCTTCAAGTACCGCGCCAGTCAGCGCCAGGCGCTCCACCAGCCGCGACATGTCCAGCACGCCGGCATCAAACAAATGCTTGCACACCAACTCTCCGAGAAAACTGTCGGTCAGGCCGGTTTCACGGATAGTGCAGGGCTGAGGAGCCAGGCGTTGCACCGCTCCCCGATCGCTGGGGTAGGCATCACTTTCGACGATGACGTGCATGACTAGCCTCCTGGGCTACGGGCCGATCTGCAGCCAATAGCCACTGGCCAGAGTTCCGAGCAAAATTGCAACAGAGTATGGGAAAGGCTTTCCGGCTACTTCATCTACCGCCGGAGCCAAGTAGGTTCGCGCCCTTAATATCAACCCGTAGCGCGCTAAGGTTTGCAGCAGCTGGCCACGAAAAAGGATGATCAAAAAACCGCACAAACCACCGGCCGTCAGACTGAAAAGCGCCGTCCACAACGCGTCAAGCGGTGTAAAAAAACATCCGACCATGGCCATCAACTTGACGTCCCCGGCGGCCATACCGCCCAGGGCGTACAAGGGTAGAAACACTGCAAAGCCGATCAGCATGGCCAGCGCAGCACTACCAAGCCCCTCAACTCCACTTGTGTAAGCCTGACTGGTCAAACCCAAAACAAGTCCTAAAAGAACCAGCAGGTTGGGGATGCGGTGGCGACGAAGGTCGCTCACCACCGCAATACCTAGCAGCCCTAAGAGAACAACTGATATAAACATCTGTTCATTAGGCATCGCTGCATCTCTCACGGGGAATAGACTTACACGCACGCCCCACCGGGGGTCATACAAGTAGCTAGCCTAGCGAGCTGGGTGCCAACGGCGGTGCCCAAGGTGGTAAAAGCAGTGACAACCGCCAGGGTTATTAGCCCACCCGCCACCGCGTATTCCACAATGGTCAGACCATCTTCGTCTTTGATGAACTTCACTACCGAAGCCTTGATTGTTTGCATGATCATTTCGCCCACCTCACTCGAATGTTGTTTTTTCTGAGGCAGTACTTTCTGCGCTGCCTGATGCAACACTAGTCAGTGGCAAGGCATAGGCGTTAGGAAGATTTTGCACATCGTTAGGACTTTTTTGCGGGGCGGCCAAATACGCAGCATTGGTCTTTGCAGAAGTAACGGAGGGGGTAAACAAGGCATTGAAACGCAAAGCCAATTGTCATTGATTCACAAGCGACAAGCGGTTAAACGCGGTTTGTCGAAAACACACCAACGAATACTCGCCCGGGCTGCCTTCCAGGCAACCCATAGAGCGAATAGAACTAAAAACCGTCTTTCCTATCGGGATTAAATCTGCAAGGTGATAGCACATTGGCAATACTAGCGAAGTGAGTCACCAAGAACCCCAGAGTAGAGACATGACGTCCAACTTGACCAAAAGGCCATCGCTCCTGTGGTTCGATCTGACTCATGATCGGTCCACGAAAGAACTCGTCGCGCAGTTCGAGGGTACCTGCGACTGCAAACTGGCGAAAAACTCCGTGTTGCCCATCGGGGAACCGGCAGACATGATCTGCATCCATTTTGATCGCCCCGACACCCCAGGCTTGAGGCTGTTGCTGGAGATCAAACGTACCACCCCCAGCATCCCGATCACCATGTTCACCGTGCAGCACTCGGAGGAACTGGCTGTATGGGCCATGCGCTCCAGCGTCTGGGAATACATGGTGCTCCCGCTCTCGACCACCGAGAGGAATCGTTACCTGACGGCGGTGGTGCAGCTCTGCGAGCTGCGCCGAAATGCCAACGGCCGGGGCAAGTCATCGCAGATCGACCACTCCCCGACCCTGCCGGACAGCATCCGTCGGACCTCAGAACACCAAAAACACCAGGCGCTGAGCAATGTCATGCTGTACATCGAACAGCACTTTCGTGACGGCATCGATCAGAGGGAATTGGCGCAACGCTGCGGCATGACGACATTTCGCTTCAGCCGCCTGTTCAAGGAAGCCAATGGACTTGGTTTCACGGATTACATCCTGGACAAGCGCATGAACTTCGCCAAAGATCTGCTCGACAATAGCCAGATGCCGATTACCAGCATCGGCTATGAGGCCGGCTTCAAGGATCCTTCCTACTTCGCCCGTGCCTTCAAGCAGTTCGCAAACTGCACGCCCAGCGAATACCGCCTGGCACGCCAAATCAAAGCGGCTGCCGCTACGCAACCGGTGCAGGATGAGAAAACCACTGAAGCGCTCGAAAGCCTGGTACAAACCCTCAGCGGTTGATCCGGTTTTTTACGCGCACACAAAAACGCCGCTCAATGAGCGGCGTTTTCGTTAAATATGGAGCGGGAAACGAGACTCGAACTCGCGACCCCGACCTTGGCAAGGTCGTGCTCTACCAACTGAGCTATTCCCGCAAATGGCGTCCCCTAGGGGACTCGAACCCCTGTTACCGCCGTGAAAGGGCGGTGTCCTAGGCCACTAGACGAAGGGGACACGCTACCCGGAACACATGGTGTGTGTTTCGGTGTCCAGAGCCGTATCCGAAGACTTGGTTCTGGTTTCACTCAGCCCTGCCCGAAAGCAACGCTGTTTAAAATTGGAGCGGGAAACGAGACTCGAACTCGCGACCCCGACCTTGGCAAGGTCGTGCTCTACCAACTGAGCTATTCCCGCATTGGCGTCCCCTAGGGGACTCGAACCCCTGTTACCGCCGTGAAAGGGCGGTGTCCTAGGCCACTAGACGAAGGGGACACACATACTACATTCACTCCCTGCTTCGTTTCGCTGTGTGCTTTACGCTGCAAGTGGCGCGCATTCTATGGATGGATTGAGATGTCGTCAACCCCCTGATATAAATTTATTTAAATCAATGACTTCACCCTGCTTTTGGGAGCCGTTGCGGTTTTCCGCTGCCCGGCGTTTGACGCTTAAATTCTGGCACCCGCCAAGACGTTATTGCCCACCCAATGATGGCAATCCGTGCATCGAGTGCCATCATTCATAGAAACGAGGCTCCGGCCGATATAAGTACAAGCATGTCCGAACCAACCCGTCGTGCGGACCTGGCCGCTCAAATGCCAAGCCACCAGACTCGCATGCGTAACCTATAAAGAGGTCTTACCGGTGACGCCACTCATGATCACCCTGCTAGTCGTAGCCGGGATCGCCCTGTTGATCGCCATTGGCTACATGAACCATGTGGTGGAAAACAACAAGCTGGAAAAGGCCCGTACCAAGATCGAGCTCAACGATCGCCTGCGACGCTGCGGCGAAATCACCGAGACGTTCCCCGGCCAGCTGATGACCCCGGCAATCAAGCTGCTGTTGGCCCGCCTGGAACTGAACGTCTGCCAGCGTCTGCTTAACCTGGAAAAATCCAGCGCCAACCTCAAGGCACGGATCGCCGAACTGGAGGCCCTTGTCGGCCAGGGTGAATCCATCCCGGTCAACAACCCGCCAGCACCGATCCAGACCGAAGCCAAGGCCAAGGATGTCCGCTTCCTGCTCGAGGCCCTGCACGGCCAGATTACCCGCGCGGCACAGGACGGCTTCTTGCCACCCAACGAAGCCAAGCGCTGGATTCGTGAAGTGCGCCACATCCTGGTGCTGCTGCACATCGAGTTCTTCAACAACCTCGGCCAGCACTCCCTGCAACAGAACCAGCCCGGGCAGGCCCGCCTGGCATTCGAGCGCGGCGTGCAATACCTGCGCAAACAGCAGGAACCACAGGTCTATGCCGAGCAACTGGAGTACCTGGAAAAACTCCTGGCCCGGGCCAACGACCAGGTCATGGATCGCATCGCGCCGGTCGAAGGCGAGGTCAACCCGTTGACCGAAGGCCTCAAGGACGTCGAGGCTGACGCGGACTGGAAGAAGAAAGCGATCTACGACTAATCATCGAAAAACACTGTAGGAGCGAGCTTGCTCGCGATGGACTCCAAAGCGCCGCGTTCAGCCAGTAAACGCGCGTTATCTTTTGCGACCATCGCGAGCATGCTCGCTCCTACAGGAAGCTTTAATCGAGATGTGGCTTTTTTTGGTCTGGCCGAAGATCATTTCAAAGCCTGAAATGCCCCACCATCCCCTTCAGTTCAACCCCCAGTTGCGCCAGCTGAATACTCGACGCTGCATTGCCCTGCATCGCCAGCGATGACTGATCGGCACTGGCGCGAATACTGGTGACACTGCGGTTGATCTCCTCGGCCACCGAGCTCTGTTCCTCGGCCGCCGCGGCAATCTGTTGGTTCATCTGCTGGATCAACGACACCGCCGCCGCAATGCTTCCCAGCGCACTCTCGGTCTGCAAGGCATCGCTGACCGCCAGCTTCACCAACTCGCCACTGCTCTGGATCTGCTGCACCGACGACTGCGCCGCCGAGCGCAAGGCGCTGACCAGGCGTTCGATTTCCTCGGTCGATTGCTGGGTTCGCTTGGCCAGCGCACGCACTTCATCGGCCACCACTGCAAAGCCCCTGCCCTGCTCGCCGGCCCGGGCCGCCTCGATCGCCGCGTTCAATGCCAGCAGGTTGGTCTGCTCCGCCACGCTTTTGATCACACTCAACACCGTGCCGATGTTCTGGATTTCCGCGCTCAGGCTTTCGATGCTCGAACTGGCCGAGGTGGCCGAGTCCGCCAGTTGCTCGATCCGCGCCATGCTCTGGCGCACCACCTGCTGACCGCTTTCAACCTTGCCGTCAGCCGTTTGCGCGGCCAGGGCCGCTTCCTCGGCATTACGCGCGACATCATGCACCGTGGCTGTCATCTGATTCATTGCGGTGGCGACCTGTTCGGTTTCCTCTTTCTGCGTGCTGACTTCGAGGTTGGTCTGTTCAGTCACCGTCGACAGCGATTGGGCGGAAGTCGCCAACTGCTCGATACCCGACTGCAAGCCGCTGACAATATGGCTGAGCCCCGCGCCCATTTGCTGCATTGCCTGCATCAGCTGACCGATTTCGTCACGGCGGGTCACGTCAATGGTCGCACTCAAATCCCCCGAGGCAATCTGCTGCGCCACCTGGATCACTCTGCGCAGGGGTGCCACGATCAAACGGGTGATGAACCACGCGGCAACCAGCCCAACCAGCAAGGCCAGGGCCGAGGAGCCAATGATCAGCAGCGAGTTCTTTTTCAGTTCAGCCTGCATCGCCAAGTCTTGCGCGACATAAGCCTGATCCACCCGCTCGACCACGTGGGCAGCACGTTGGTGCAATTGTTGGTAGACGGTTTTTTCCTGTTCCAGCAAGCCGGTGTACTCGGCGAGCCTGTCACTGAAACTGGCGATATGACCTGTCACCTCATTGAGGACGGTCTGGTACCCCTCATCCTTGACCGTAGTCTTGAGCTGCTCAGCCTGGGCCAGTGCCTGGCTGGCCTGTTCGATCTTGCCATGCCCGGCACTGTCGTCGCCTTTGCGACTTTGATCCAGACGCACGCGAGCTTCATTCATGGCTTGCAGCATCAAGCGCGAAACCTGGCTGACCTGGCTGGCCTGCTCGATGAACTGCGCACCGTCCTTGCCTTCGGAATCTTTCAGCGTATAGGCGCCGTCATCGGCGAGCCCGGATTGCAATACATCAAGATTATTGGCCACGCTGGAGACCGACCAACTGGCCATTTCCAACGCCAGGTCCTTGGCCTGGGTGAGCGAGACAAACTCGTCGAAGGCCTTGCGATAGGCCCCCAGGGACTGTTCGACATCACTCATCACCGGCACGTTGGCCGCAGACGCGGCCTTGAGCTGGCCGGCCAGAGCGATCAGGCCATCGACGCCCTCGTGCAGGGCATCAACGGTTTTCGGATTGCCGTGCAAGGCGTACTCCCGCTCCAGTAGCCGCACCTTGAGCAAACCGCTGTTGAGCGATGACATTTGCTTGAGCCCGTCGAAGCGCTGGCTGATGGTTTGCAGGGACCAGACACCAATCCCCGCCACCAGTGCAGTCAACAACAGCACCAGGACAAACCCGACACCCAGTTTTTTCGCCATACCGAGGTTGGCAAAACGTCCTTGCACGGCCGAATTCATTGCACTTAGTCCCCTGCCAAAGTCTGTAGTCGCAGATTCGCAACGGGCCAGTAGCAACACAAGGCTCTGGCGCCTGAATAATGGCAAAAAGCTACACCAACGTCGTTTTCAGAACGCTTGAGGTCGATCCCGGGCAGTGGCCTGAAAGAGCGCACGGGCACGCGGGTCGCAGGCATAGGCCACGTTGATACGCTGCCAGTCACTGGCCTCACCCGAGGGGTTGAAGGCGGTCTTCGATGACAGCAGTACACCCAGACGCCGTGCCTGGGTGCGCACCTGATCGAAGTCGGACATTGGTGATCGCGCCCAGATGAACAGGCCTCCCGTCGGCTTGCCGAAAACCTCCCATTCGGCATCTTCGAGCAATTGCAACACCGCCAGCCGGCCGCTGCTCAAGCGTTGGCGCTGACGCTGCACCAGGTTGCCGTAGGCACCGTTAGCCAACAGGCAGGCCAACACCGACTCGCAAAATCGTGAGGCGCCCATGCCACTGATCATCTTGACCTCGGCCAGACGCGTAATGACTTCGGAACCGGCCACCACGAAACCGACCCGCAAGGAACTGCTGAGGGTCTTGGAATAGCTGCCCACGTAGATCACGTTGTCGTCCAGCGCAGCCAGTCGCGTACCGGAACCGCTGTGCAAGTCCGCATAAACGTCGTCTTCGATCACCTGCACGCCAAAGGTCCTGGCCAGTTGCAGCACGCGGCGCGCCACCACCGGTGCAAGGCTGCTGCCGGTCGGGTTGTGATAGAAACTATTGATGAGCAGCCCTTGAGGCCGGTGTTTGATCAGCACCGATTCGAGCACTTCAACATTCGGCCCGCGCGGTGTTCGCGGCACCTCGACCATGTGGACGCCGTGCAGCCTGAGCAGATCGAACAGCAGCGGATAACCGGGACTCTCCACGACTACACAGTCACCGGCCTTGAACAGTGTCCGCACAATCAGGTCGAGCCCCTGACTGGCACCCGCCGTGGTCATGATCCGATTGTCCTGCACCGGGATATCCAGTTGCCTGAGGCGCTTGAGTATCTGTTGTCGCAAGGCTGGCAATCCCAGCGGCGTGCCGTAGTTGAACAGGCTGGCCGTATCGGTACGACTGACTTGCCGAATCGCGTAAATCAGATCGTCGGTCTCGCGCCAGCTTTCAGGCAGCCCGCCACAGCCCAGCCTCAATTCACTCGAAAAAGGCCCGTACTCGGGCTCAGCCCCCTCGAACCACGCAGGCTCATGCTTTGCGCTCGCGGCCAATGCCGGGGCGGCAACCGTATAGCCGGCCCCATGGCCTGACACCAGCATCCCCTGCGTCACCAGGCGTTCACAGGCCTGAGCCACGCTTAACTGACTGAGCAAATTGATCCGCGCGATCTGTCGCACCGAAGGCAGGCGCGTACCGGGCAATACCCCGCTGGAATGAAGCCAGCAGGTCAGTGCGTCAACAATTTGCTGTACGACGGGCACCAGCGCCTGTCGGTCGATTCTCAATTCCATGAGCAAGCAAACTCCTGTTGATTTTGCGAGAAGCAGTTAATCACAGGAGTGTTCGAAAACATGTGCGACAACGCCGCCAAAACCCTTTGTTCTAATCATTTGAAACAAAATGCCCGGCCCTTTAACGGAACCCCAAAAAAGTGGGAGCGGGCTTGCTCCGGGCGGCGTTCCGACGAAAGCAGTGTGTCAGGCAACAGTGATATCGACTGACACGACGCCTTCGCGAGCAAGTCGGATCGCCGCACCGCCGCTCCCACAGGTGCCGTGTGTATTCGTGAGTCTGTGCGTCGCTTTTTAAAATGCAGTAACGCCGCCATCCACCGCCAGCGAATGGCCGGTAGTGAATGCCGCCCCATCGCTGCACAGGTACAGCACCGCGCTGGCGATCTCTTCGACCTTGCCGATGCGACCGACCGGGTGCATGGCGTTGGCGAACTCGCCTTTTTTCGGGTCGGCTTCATAGGCGCGGCGGAACATATCCGTATCGATCACCGCCGGACACACTGCGTTGACCCGGATCTTTTTCTTGGCGTACTCAATGGCCGCCGACTTGGTCAGGCCGATCACTGCGTGTTTAGAGGCTGCATAGATGCTCATTTTCGGCGCGGCCCCGAGGCCGGCCACCGATGCCGTATTGACGATCGCGCCGCCCCCTTGCGCCAGCAACAGCGGCAACTGGTACTTCATGCACAGCCAGACACCTTTGACGTTGACGCCCATGATCGCGTCGAACTCGTCGAGCGTACCTTCGGCCAACTTGCCTTTCTCGATTTCGATGCCGGCATTGTTGAAGGCATAGTCGAGGCGACCGTAAGTATTGATCACCTCCTCCATCAGATTTTTTACATCGCTTTCCAGGGTAACGTTGCAGCGCACGAAGGTCGCTTCGCCACCGGCTGTACGAATCAGCGCCACCGTGCCCTCGCCGCCCGCCACGTCCATATCGGCCACCACGACCTTCAGGCCCTCGGCGGCAAATGCCTGGGCGGTCGCGCGGCCAATACCGGCCGCCCCGCCTGTCACCACGACCACCAGGCCGGAAAACGTCATGCTCATTGTTATGTCCTCGAAAAGAAGAATGCGGGGAATCGCGTGGGACCAGTCTAGCCATGGAGGTCTTGAACACGGCAGCACTATCAAGGCTCCGGTTGGGCGCCCATGAGTTGCAGTGATGGAACTGCCGTACCAACTATCACTGCACTGGATCAACCTCCATTCGCCGCATCAGCCGAACTTGCGACATCGGCGCTGACCGGCTATCAACAAAGCTTCATTCATCTTGAGTGCCTGCCATGACCTCCCAGACCAATCGCCAATTCCTGCTCGCCAAACGTCCGGTTGGCGCGGCGACCCGCGAGACATTCACTTATCAGCAAGTGCCGGTCGGCGAGCCGGCGGCGGGTCAGATCCTGGTTCAAAACGAATACCTGTCCCTGGACCCGGCCATGCGTGGCTGGATGAACGAGGGCAAGTCCTACATTCCGCCGGTCGGGCTTGGCGAAGTCATGCGCGCCTTGGGTGTGGGCAAAGTCGTTGCCTCGAACAACCCTGGGTTCGCCGTGGGTGACTACGTCAATGGCGCCCTGGGCGTGCAGGATTTCTTCCTCGGCGAGCCGCGAGGCTTCTACAAGGTCGATCCGAAACTGGCACCGCTGCCACGTTACTTGTCCGCACTGGGCATGACCGGGATGACGGCGTACTTCGCCCTGCTCGACGTCGGCGCTCCGAAGGCCGGTGACACCGTGGTGCTGTCGGGCGCGGCCGGCGCCGTGGGCAGCATCGCCGGGCAGATCGCCAAGATCAAAGGCTGCCGGGTGGTTGGCATCGCCGGCGGCGCCGACAAGTGCAAGTTCCTGATCGATGAACTGGGCTTCGATGGCGCTATCGACTACAAGAGCGAAGACGTCCTCGCTGGCCTCAAGCGCGAGTGCCCGAAAGGCGTCGACGTGTATTTCGATAATGTGGGTGGCGACATTCTCGACGCGGTGTTGAGCCGCCTGAACATGAAGGCACGGGTGGTGATTTGCGGTGCCATCAGCCAGTACAACAACAAGGAAGCGGTCAAGGGACCGGCCAACTACCTGTCACTGCTGGTCAACCGCGCACGCATGGAAGGATTTGTGGTGATGGACTACGCCGCCCAATACGCCAGCGCCGCCCAGGAAATGGCCGGCTGGATGGCCAAGGGGCAGCTCAAGAGCAAGGAAGACATCGTCGAAGGACTGGAGACTTTCCCGGAGACGCTGATGAAATTGTTCAGCGGCGAGAATTTCGGGAAGTTGGTGTTGAAGGTTTAATTCAATATTTGAAGTGATCACCAAAACAATGTGGGAGCGGGCTTGCTCGCGAAAGCGGTGGGTCAGTCGATATTGATGTCGACTGACACGCCCTCTTCGCGAGCAAGCCCGCTCCCACAATGGGTTCTGCGGTGTCTGATCAGGCGAGTTCGGCCACGACCGAGGCCAATGCCTTCGCTGGATCCGCCGCCTGGCTGATCGGACGCCCGATCACCAGATAGTCGGAACCTGCATCCAGCGCCTGACGTGGCGTCAGAATGCGGCGCTGATCGTCCTGGGCGCTGCCCGCCGGACGAATCCCCGGGGTTACCAGTTGCAGCGACGGGTGCGCCGCTTTCAGCGCCTGGGCTTCCAGGGCCGAGCACACCAGGCCGTCCATCCCGGCTTTTTCCGCCAGGGCGGCCAGGCGCAGAACCTGCTCCTGAGGCTCGATGTCCAGGCCGATGCCCGCCAGGTCTTCACGCTCCATGCTGGTCAACACGGTCACGCCGATCAGCAACGGCTTGGGACCGGTGCGCTGATCCAGCACTTCACGGCACGCAGCCATCATGCGCAGGCCGCCGGAGCAATGCACGTTGACCATCCACACGCCCATTTCCGCGGCCGCCTTGACGGCCATCGCGGTGGTGTTCGGGATGTCGTGGAACTTGAGGTCCAGGAACACTTCGAAACCCTTGTCGCGCAGGGTACCGACGATTTCCGAAGCGCAGCTGGTGAACAGCTCCTTGCCGACTTTGACCCGGCACAGCTTCGGGTCCAACTGATCGGCCAGCTTCAGTGCGGCGTCACGGGTAGGGAAATCCAGGGCGACGATGATAGGAGTCTGGCAGGCGGACATGAGTGGGCTCTCAGGCAAGTCGAAATCGGCGCGCATTGTAGCGGAACCAGCGCCGCTGCGGGACCCGATGATCGGTAAATCGTCGCGACGGCTCCGGCAAGACTAGCCCTTGAGGCGATTGTGTCGAGTTCGATACACACACGACACGCCCGCAATACCCCGGCCCGCTACCCTCGGCAACCGCAACAGGTCCCTGCAACAGCACTTCCCGCCTCCGGGCCGGACGCCTATGCTGGAACCACAACCTCGCAGCCTATCTCTGTGGTTGGCAGCCTACCTGGCAGATGAACGCACGCACGCACAACACCCAAGCACCCGTGAACGACGACCAAAAGACGCCTGGTGACGACAAACGCTGGAGCATTCGCGCCCTGATCGTCGACGATGACGTCCCGATCCGCGAATTGATGATCGACTACCTGGCCCGGTTCAACATCCACGCCAGCGGCGTCACCGATGGCGCCGCGATGCGCCTGGCGATGCAGGCGGAGCATTTCGACGTGGTGGTGCTCGACCTGATGCTGCCCGGTGAAGACGGTCTGTCTCTGTGCCGCTGGTTGCGCGCCGAGTCGGACATCCCGATCCTGATGCTCACCGCCCGCTGCGAACCCACCGACCGGATCATCGGCCTCGAACTGGGCGCCGACGACTACATGGCCAAGCCGTTCGAGCCCCGCGAACTGGTGGCGCGGATCCAGACCATCCTGCGCCGAGTGCGCGATGACCGCAGCGAACAGCGGACGAACATTCGTTTCGACAATTGGCGCCTGAACAGCGTGCTGCGGCAACTGATTGCCGACGATGGCCTGGTGGTGCCGCTGTCCAACGCCGAATTCCGCCTGCTCTGGGTGTTTATCGAACGTCCGCGCCGCGTGCTCAGCCGTGAACAACTGCTGGACGCAGCCCGTGGTCGTTCGATCGAAGCCTTTGACCGCAGCATCGACCTGCTGGTGTCGCGCCTGCGCCAGAAGCTCGGCGACGACCCCAAGGCTCCGCAGTTGATCAAGACCGTTCGCGGCGAGGGTTACCTGTTCGATGCCCGAGACATCGGCTGATGCGCGGGCGCTTCGATACGCTGTTCGGCCGCCTGTTTGGCGTGCTGTTGCTGGCGATTATCCTCGCGCACCTGCTGGCCTTTGCCTGGTTTCACCATTACGGCCCGCCGCCACCGCCGCCGCCACCGGAGTTTTCCGAAGGCCTGGACGGGCCACGCCCGCCACTGGACCTCAACCTCGAGAAACGGCCACCACGGCCGTGGTTCGGCGGCCCCTTGGTGCCCCTGACGTTTCAATTGGTCACACTGATCATTGCCGCCTGGTACGGCGCCAAACTGCTGAGCCGGCCGATCCAGCGCCTGAGCGACGCGGCCGAGCGCTTGAGCGAAGACCTCGACAGCCCGCCACTGGATGAATCGGGACCGCGGGAAGCACGGCAAGCGGCGCACACGTTCAACAAAATGCAGCGGCGCATCCTGGAACAGGTCAAGCAGCGCTCGCGCATGCTTGACGCCGTGTCCCACGACCTGCGCACGCCGTTGTCGCGGCTCAAGCTGCGGCTGGAGAAAATCGACGACGACAAGCTGCAAGGCCAGATGCGCCAGGACCTCGACGACATGATCAGCATGCTCGACGCCACCCTCACCTACCTGCATGAACAGCGCACCAGCGAAGCGCCGCAGTGGATGGACGTGCAGGCGTTGGTGGAGTCCCTGAGCGAAAATGCCCAGGACCAGGGCGCGAACGTCCAGGCCAGCGGTCACTGCGCGCCCTTGCAGGTGCAGCCAATGGCCTTGCGCTCATGCATCAACAACCTGATGGACAATGCCCTGCGCTATGCCGGCCAGGCGCTGATTACCCTGCAAGACCACCGTGAGCAGTTGGTGATTCGGGTCATCGACCATGGCCCGGGCATCGCCGCAGAACAACGCGAAGCGGTGTTCGAACCCTTCTTTCGCCTTGAAGGCTCGCGCAATCGCAACTCCGGCGGCGTTGGCCTGGGCATGACCATTGCCCGCGAGGCCGCGCAACGGATGGGCGGGCAGCTGACACTGGAAGAAACTCCGGGCGGTGGCCTGACGGCGGTTATCCATCTGCCACGCACTTGAAAGCCACACCGGCCCCTTGTGGGAGCGGGCTTGCTCGCGAATGCGGTGTGCCAGACAACATTTTCTTCGACTGACACTCCCTCTTCGCGAGCAAGCCCGCTCCCACATTGATCTGTGTCGATCACAAAACCATTGTGGGAGCGGGCTTGCTCCGGGCGGCGTTCCGACGAAGAGGCCCTAAGCAGAATACAAATCTCAGGGCCGGCGATCTTCAACCCGTGCCTGAGTCTTGCTCCAGTCGATCAACAGGCTGTAGGCCACCGCCAACAATGTCGGGCCAATGAACAGGCCGATGAAACCAAAGGCAATCAACCCGCCAAACACCCCAAGCAGCACGATGACCAACGGCAGATTACCGCCACGGCTGATCAGGTACGGCTTGAGCACGTTGTCGACACCACTGATGACGAATGTGCCCCAGATGCCGAGGAATATGGCCATCCCGTACTCGCCTTTCCAGGCCAGCCACGCGGTCGCCGGAATCCACACCAGCGGCGGGCCCATCGGGATCAGGCTGAACATGAACGTCACGATGCCGAGCACCAATGCTCCCGGTACGCCAGCGATCAGGAACCCGATCAGCGCCAGGATCGCCTGGGCCGCCGCGGTGCCGATCACACCGTTCACCACCCGCTGCACCGTGCCCGCCACCAGTTCAATGTAATAGCCGGCCCGCTGACCGATCAGCCGCTCCAGCAATGTGTGTACAAACGCCGCCAGGCGCGGTCCGTCACGATAGAAAAAGAACACGAAGACAATGCTCAGGGTCAGCTCGAGAATACCGCCGCCGATCTGCGCACTGCGCGCCAGCAACCAGTTACCCACCTGCCCCAGGTAAGGCTTGAGCGACACCATCATCGCCGCGCCCTGCTCATCGATGCTGTTCCAGATGCCTACCAACCGCTCGCCCACAAAGGGAATCGAACCCAGCCAGACCGGTGCTTCGGGTAGCCCCTCGACCTGCGCATCCTTGATGAATGCCGTGGCATCGCGCACATGATCGGCAAGGTTGAAACCCAGCCACACCAGCGGTGCCGCTACCAGCACCATCCAGCCCAGCGTCAGCAATGCCGCCGCCAGCGACTCGCGGCCATTGAGCCAACGGGTCAGCAAGCGCATCAGCGGCCAACTGGCAAACGCCAGGACCGCGCCCCAGAACATCGCCGACCAGAACGGCGCCATCACCCAGAAGCTCGCGCCGAACAACACCACGAGCAGGATCTGCACCAACAGGCGATCGTTATTGATCATCAAAAGTCTCGAAAAAGTCAGTCAGCAAAAGAGTAGGCGAACGCAGCTTGCACGCTCGCCCGGTACAGCCTAGCGCAATAGCTCGATGTGCAGGCCAGAGCCTTCGGCACTGCCGGTTTCCATCCGCGCGGCACGCACGCCCTGGCCAATCAGTGCCTGACGCCAGGCTTCGGCGTTCGCTCCGGAAATGCTGACCCGCAAGGTGGTGTCCAGATTCAGTCCGCGAGAAATCAGGCGTAGCCATGTCTCGTCAGGTACGCTGTTCAACATGGGAAAATCAAGCTCGCCGGTGCTCTTGAGTTCACGCAGCAAGGTCGCGGAAGTCGGCAACAACTCGCCCAGCGGCGCCGAAGCGTCGAACTGCTCGACATGCAGGTAAGCTTTGCGATTACCCCGAGTGATGCTGTACAGCGCGACGAGCGTGTTGTCTCGTGGAGCGGCAAGTCGCAGCAGCAGATAGGCTTGTTGATCGTCGGCGCCGTACAGCTTGGCATTGCCGAAGACCTCATTGGCCCAGAGGCTGCTTTCGCCGCAATCGCGCGCCTGGCACCAAAAGAGCAACCCGGCGCCCTGCTGTTGCAAAGCCTCGCGGGCAGCAGTGAACGCCTGGATGGATGAATGCTCCGGTGGCAACTCGTAGGTCACCGAAGTGACGTTGCCGCGGGCACTGACCTGACCGTCGAAACGTAACTGGCCACTGATTTTACGGATCGAGCCCAACGGGTAGATCCGCTCCAGTTCGGCGGCGGGGCGATAGTCGACAATCTGGGCGTCGACCATGCGCGGCACTATCGGGAGGTCCTGACTGCCCGGAACATCGGCGGCGAACAACAAGGGACTGAAACTGCCCAGCACCAGCAAACTGAATGAACGCATGGATAGACTCATCGGATCAGCATGGCCTGGGCGCCCTTGATGACACTGGCTTCATCGGCGCGTATCGGTACCTGCAGACCACGCTGCACCGCCGGCCGGGCCTCCATGGTTGCCATCCAGCGTTGCAACGCCGTCAAGCCCTCCACCGAGACGCCCGACCACTCGTAACCGCGCACCCAGGGAAAGGTGGCGATGTCGGCAATGCTGTACTGATCGGCGAGGAACTCCACGCTTTGCAACCGCGTGTCGAGCACTTCGTAGAGGCGGCGGGTTTCATGCTGATAGCGGTCGATGGCGCCCTGGAGCTTTTCCGGAAAGTAGCGGAAGAACACGTTGGCCTGACCCTGCATCGGGCCGATCCCGCCCATCTGGAACATCAGCCACTGCAATACCAGCGAACGGCCCTTCGGGTTCGATGGCATCAGTTTGCCGGTCTGTTCAGCGAGGTAAATCAGGATGGCGCCGGATTCGAACACGGCGAAATCGCCGTTGGCGCGATCGACAATCGCCGGAATCCGGCCATTGGGGTTGATCTTGAGGAAGTCCGCGGACTTCTGTTCCTTCTTGTCGAAACTCAGGGCATGCACCGTGTAGGGCAGGCCGAGTTCCTCGAGCACGATAGAGACCTTGTGGCCATTCGGGGTCGCAGCGGTGTAGAGATCTATCATGGTTGTCTCCCTTTTCAACCCGCCAAGCCTCGACAGTTGCCCGGCGCAAGTCAAGGAATGGCGAAAAACCGATTGAAACAGTCTGCGACAAGCTCGGCACCGGACTCGTCATTCAGGTGCAAATGGTGGCCGCCTGGCAGCTGTTCCCGGCTAAAGGGTAGACGCTCCAGCAATTCCGGGTGTTTGGCGAGCATGCCGTCGGCAGCCACCACCAATGTTGCAGGACACTTGATCCGCTGGACGAAGGCCATGGCCTGTTCGGTGGTAAGTCGCAGCGGCGATGGCAGTGTGAGGCGATTGTCGGTGCGCCAGGTGTAACCGCCCGGCACCGGCATCAGGCCACGCTGCGCCAACAGTTCAGCGGCCTCGCGGCTGACCGCCACCAGGCCCTTCATGCGCGCTTCGATGGCTCGGTCGAGGGTGTCGTAGACCGGTTTGCGCTTTTCCCGCAGGTCCAGTTGCGCCTGCAGGGCCATGCCCATTCGTTCGGCAGCGTTTTCACCTTTGTCTGTAGGAGGAATGATGCCGTCGATCAACGCCAGGTGGGTGACCCGCTCAGGCATCGACCCGGCAATGATCAACGAAGCAATGGCGCCCATCGAATGCCCCATCAGCGCAAATTTGCGCAGGCCAAGCTGTTCGGCGACTTGCAGCACATCGTGGGCATAGTCCCACATGGCGTAACCGGCGCCCGGCGGGCGATGCCCGGAATGACCGTGACCGGCCATGTCCAACGCGATGATGCGCAGGTCTTTGAGTTTGGGCGCCAGACGGGCAAAGCTGTTGGCGTTGTCCAGCCAGCCATGCAGGGCAATCACCGGCAATCCGTCTTCAGGACCGAACAGGTGCGCCGCCAGTTCGATGTGCGGCAGGCTCAGGCGGACCTCTTCGACGACGTGGTTCATGCGCATTCCTTTTGTCGACGGCCATCCCAGCGATAGAACAGGCCTTTGAGCATGTCAGCAGTAGCAAGGGGACGTTCGAGCGGAAACATGTGGCCGCCAGGCATGGTCAACGACTCGCCCAGCGGCAGGCGGTCCACTGAACTGGCGTGATGGCGCATCACCACGCGGCTGTTGTGCCCGCGAACCACCGCCAGTGGTACTTGCAACTGCCGGGTGCTGCCCGGGCTGGTGTGCGGCACGCCACGGTAGATGCTGATTTCCGTGGCCGGGTCGAACCGCAGGCGCAGCTTGTCGCCGACCTGATGCAAGCCGTGTTGCAGGTAGGCATCGAAGCATTCCGGGTCGAAGCCGCGGAACAGGGTTTTACCGGCGAAATACTTCCGGGCGCTTTCCAGGTCGGTGAACTCTTCACGGCGGCCCAGGGTACGCCCGGCCGGGGTCAGGCGATCAATAAAGCCGAAACGCTTGGCCGCGCGAATCACCCATTGATCGGTTCGGGTCAGCACCGGCGAGTCGAGCATCACCACCCCGCGATACAACTCGGGGCAGCGCAAAGCCGCATGCAGGTGCAACACGCCACCGAAGGAGTGACCGACGCCCCACACGGGCTCGGCCTGTTGTTGCAGGTGATGGATCAGCTCATCCACCAGGTTGTACCAGTTGTCGTCCGCCGGGAAACGCGGGTCGTGGGCGTGCTGCTCCAGATGCGTCACCTGAAATTCGGGTGCCAGCGCCGCAAACAACTTGCCGTAGGTCCCCGAAGGAAAACCATTGGCGTGGGCGAAAAAGATCTGTTGCGACATACCTGCAATTCCATGAGCGTGAACAGGCGTTGATTGTCCGCAAGACCGCGTCCTACAGCAATGACCGTAACTGCCAGGAATGATGACAGACCTGCCGTGGCTATTACGCCACTGCGGGCGCCACCTGTTATTTCTGACAGTTGACTGCCAACCAGTATCAAGTGGATAAGAAGGGCTGTTCCGCCGAGCCATGGGCAAACTCACTATGCCCCACGCCAACACTCCGGCCATCCAGGTACTTGACCCGCGCGGGCTGAGCGTGCGCGGTGTGGCGTATCACCGGCGCGAGAGCGCGTCGGTACCAGAGCCTTGCATCACCCAACAGGAATATGACGGTGCCGGTCGAGCTGTTCTGAATCGTGATCCACGCCTGTTCCGTTTGCATCAAGACGGCCAGACGGCAGCCAATCAGCAAAACGTTTTCAGTCTGTCGGGCGCTGTCGTGCTTTCGCAAAACAGCGATGCCGGCTGGCGCCTGGGATTGCTCGGGGCGCATGGGCAACGTGTTGAAGGCTGGGATCAGAAACTCAGTCAGAGCCGCGTGGACTATGACCCTCAGTGCCGACCGGTGGCTGCGTTCGAGCGCGCGTGGCAAGGAGCGGAACGCTGCATCGCACGGTTCACCTATGCCGATACTGATACTGATACTGATACCAACGCCGATGCCGGCCGAAACCTGCGCGGTCAGTTGATTCGGCACGACGACACCGCCGGCACCCTGCTCTTCACCGGGTTCAGTCTGAACGCTACGCCGTTGCAGCACGGCCGCACCTTCCTCGCCGACCCGCAATGGCTGGTGGATTGGCCCGAGTCAGAGCCTGAACGCGACGCCTTGTTGGAGAACGGACCAGCCATCACTCGCCTTTATTGCAACGCCGCCAGCGAGCCCGTCAGCCAGACCGATGCATTGGGCAACCGGCAGACGTTCATTCATACCTGTGCAGGCGAACTGCGCGAAATTCGCGTGAACCTTGCCGGACAGGCCGATGAAACGGCATTGGTCCGGGACATCCAGTACAACGCATTCGGCCAGATCGAACAACAGCGTGCGGGAAACGGCGTTGTTTCATGCGCGACTTATCGGCCCGACGACGGCCGACTGAAACACTTGAAAGCCTATGTGCCAGGGCAACCGGCGTTGCAAGACCTGACCTACGAATACGACGCTGTGGGCAATGTCACCTGCATCACCGACGCCGCTGAAGCGACTCACTATCATCGCAATCAGCGCATCGAGCCGGTTAATCGCTACCGCTACGACAGCCTCTCCCGCCTGATCGAGGCCAGTGGCCGGCAATTGCGCAACGCGCCGGGTGGGCCACAGCTACCGGATTTCCAGCCCACCCCTGATCCCGGACAACTGGAAAACTACACACGTTTCTACACCTACGATGAAGCCGGCAACCTGAAGGTCGTGCAGCATCAGGCAGACAGCGCCAGCCGGATCGAACGCACGGCTGTCGCCCGGTTCAGTAATCGCAGCCTGCCCGAAAAGCCCGATGGCGAGCTGCCCGACGAAGAGGAAATTGCCGTCGGTCACGACCTGAACGGCAACCGTACCGGTCTACAACCGGGACAAACCCTGCAATGGGACCTGCGCAATCAACTGCGGCAGGTCGATCAGGTGGTTCGTGAAGATGAACCGGACGATTGCGAGTTTTATGTGTACGACGGCAGTGGCCTGCGTCAGCGAAAAATCCGTCGGGCCTACACCGGCACATTGACCCGCACCCACGAAACCCGTTACTTGCCGGGCGTGGAAGTGCGCACCTCTGCCAATGAGATCTTGCACGTAGTGACGATCAAGGCCGGACGCAGCACGGTGCAAATCCTGCACTGGCAGACTGAACCACCAGCCGGCATTTCCCGATACCAGCATCGCTACAGTTTTTCCGATCATTTGGGCTCCAGCGCCCTGGAGCTGGACGAAGCGGCCTTGCTCATCTCCCGGGAAAGTTACTACCCCTACGGCGGAACCTGCTGGTGGGCCGGGCGCAACAAACTCGAAGCCAGCTACAAGACGCTGCGCTATTGCGGCCAGGAACGGGATGCCACCGGGTTGTACTACTACGGGTTGCGCTACTACGTGCCCTGGTGCCAACGCTGGCTGAACGCGGACCCGGCGGGAGTTGCCGATGGGTTGAACCTGTTTGTCATGGTGCATGGCAATCCGATGGGACACGTCGACTTTCAGGGGCTGATCACTGTAGATGAAGTGTTTAACGCTGCCGGCGCAACGCTTGCGCGTGATGGGCTGAGTGCCTTGGCGGGTGGAACGGTCAAGTATTTTGTGGCACAGGCACTGACGCAATGGGCAACACCGTCTGACGACGCAGACAGTCAAGCCGTAGACCCTGGCCTCAACCTCGCTTTGACCGTAGCAGGCTCAATGGTGGGTACATTGGCCGGCGGATCGATGGGGATGGGTGCGGGCAGCAATATCGTCTCCCGTTACAGCAACAACCGTACCGCGCAAAGAATCGGGGCGGGTATTGGCGGTTTGTTGGGTGCTGCAGCGGGAGCAGCGGCTCCACTCTATTCATACTTGAGCAACCCTGGGGCATTGAATACGATAGCCATCAGCGTCATTAGCAGTGTGCCAGCGGGGCTGACAAGGGAAACCGGGCAACGAGTCTCCGCAGAGCTTGGCCCCCGGCTCACCCTCGCCCCGTCCGGCGTGGCAACGACCCTGCGCGCAGGCGCCTACGGGGTGTTGCTGTTTAGCGGCGGCGCCATTCAAGCAGAGTTCCCGGCCGTGGCCGCAGTAGCCGTCAGTGCGATCGTCGAAGGTCTCGATGGGGCGTCTATCGTCGGCATCAACGCATTGCGTGGAGGTACCTACGCATCAGGTACCAACCAACTATCCATGCCACATTTCTGGGAGCTGATGTATGGCTGGTCTACGCGTACAGCCGGCTCAGGCTTGACCTCCTCACTGAGGTTCATGTTCACCCCCCTGAACAGTGCGATTGAAAACGCCAATGTGCGGATGGGCCTCGTTGCAGTAATGGCAACGCCTACCGAAGCCAGAACGTATTTGGGGCAACATGTGCAGCGCGGCGTTGCCGCGCTGTTCAGATACGACGATGCGGACTTCACTCTGGACCACTTCACCCAACCGAACAGGGTGTGGACGGGACACCCGGAGATGCCCACTCACAACGACACTCCGATGATAACGTTCAGCAGGCCCCGTGCTTCGAACTCGCCTTAACGCCCCGGCGGCGTCTCACCCAACGGCACCACCGCCATGGTCAGCCGCGACACACAACTGGCCTTGCCCTCATCGCTGGTCAGCCGAATGTCCCAGACATGGGTCGTGCGGCCAATGTGGATCGGTTTGGCCACCGCCGTCACCCGTCCGCTGCGCAGACCGCGCAAATGGTTGGCGTTGATTTCCAGGCCCACGCAATAGAATTTGCTGGCATCGATGCACAGGTAGCTGGCCATGGAACCGACCGATTCGGCCAGCACCACCGAGGCACCGCCATGCAGCAAGCCGTAGGGCTGATGGGTGCGGTGATCGACGACCATGCTGGCGGTCAGGGACTCGTCGTCAAAGGCTTCGAAGCGGATGTCCAGCACTTCGCCAATGGTGTTTTTCTGGATTGCGTTCAACTGATCGATGTTCGGGGTGGTGCGCCACAGGCTCATCGCAGGGTTTCCTTGTTGGTTTTTTTCGTGAGTCAATCCTGCCACAGCACCGCTTCGCTGCGCTCGCTCCATTCCTCAAAGCGCTCACCGTAAGCCGCTTCGATCACGTTGCGCTTGATCTTCAGGGTCGGGGTGAGAAAGCCGTTTTCCACGGCCCAACTGTCCTTGACCACCACCAGGCGCCGCAGTTGTTCATGCTTGTCGAGGGCGCCGTTGACCTCTTCCAGCAGTTTTTCCAGACTCGAATGCAGGCCGGCGCGCGCGGCCCCGCCGGCATCCTGCTGGCCGACCGTCGACAACACGCACAAGCCCAGCGGCGCACTCAAGCCATCGCCCACCACGCAGACCTGCTCGATGCGCGAATGCACGGCCAGGCGATTTTCAATCGGTGCCGGAGCCACGTATTTGCCTTTGCTGGTCTTGAAGATTTCCTTCAGGCGTCCGGTCAGGCGCAGATTGCCTTCGGCGTCTTGCTCGCCCTTGTCGCCGGTACGCAGGAAGCCGTCCTCGGTAATGGTGTCGGCGGTTTTTTCCGGCTCCTTGTAATACCCGAGCATGGTCGCACCACTGCGCACCATGACCTCCCCCGTCTCGGCGATCCGCACTTCGACCTCCGGACACGGTTTGCCGATCCAGCCCGGTTTGTTCTGGCCCGGGATGCCGATGTGGGAGTAACCGCAACTCTCGGTCATGCCGTAGACCTCCAGCACATCCAGCCCCAGTTTGCGGTACCACTGCAGCAAGGTCTGCGGCACCGGAGCTGCGCCGGACAACGCGATGCGCAACGCATCCAGCCCCAACCCGGCGAGGACTTTATGCCCGACCCGTTTGCCGATGATCGGCAGGCCGAGCAGGAAGTCGAGACGTTTTGCCGGGATCTTGCTGTACACGCCCATCTGGAATTTGGTCCAGATACGCGGCACGCCAAACAGTGCGGTCGGGCGCGCACGCTGCAGATCGGAGAGGAACGTGTCCAGGCTCTCGGCGAAAAACACCGTTTGGCCGGTATAGATCGACGCCAGTTCGACGAACATCCGCTCGGCAACGTGGCACAGCGGCAGGTAGGACAACAACCGGTCCGACTCGTTGAGGCCGAACAACGCAGTGCCGCGTGAGGTGGCGAACCCTAGATTGCCGAAGCTGTGCATCACGCCCTTGGGCATGCCCGTGGTGCCGGACGTGTAAATGATGGTCGCCAGTTGATCGGCGGCAGGTTTCGGATCGTCCTGGATTGGCGAGCTGAGTTGCAAGTCGGCCCAACTGAAATCGAACGTACCCGACGGATGCAGCGGCAGGCTGATGGTCGGCAGGTCGGGGCTGACGCCACGGGACATGCCCGGCCAGTCGTCGAGCTTGCCGATGAATGCCAGCGCCGCCTCCGAATGTTCGAGTACCTGGGAAACGGTCTCGGCGGTGAGATTGGGGTACAACGGCACCGACACATGCCCGGCCATCCAGATCGCCAGGTCGGCAATGATCCAGTGCGCACAGTTCTTCGAGATCAGGGCGATATGGCTGCCCTGCGGCAGATCCCGCGCTCGCAACCAATGGGCCGCGCAACGGGCCTGGTGGCCGACGTCCGCCCAGGTCAAAGTCTCGACCTGGCCACCGCCGACAGGCTGGACCAGAAAGCGCTGACGGGGATGACGGGCCTCACGTTCGTAGAAAACGTCCAGTGGCAAACGAAAAGCAGCAGACATGCGACTCGCTCCTGTGATTTTGGTCTGGAGCAAGCGTAGCCAACCAAGCAAGTGCTTGGTTGACTATTTCATACAAAAATTTTCGGGTTATGACGTACCTGTGGGAGCGTGGCTTGCCCGCGATGCAGGCTCCGCGGTTTATCAGGCATAACCGAGTCGATGCCTTCGCGGGCAAGCCACGCTCCCACAGAAAAGCTGCGCTAAGGGTGCTTGATGCTGTTGAGCCTCATCGACCCGACCACCAACTCATTGCTCTCGAGCTCGGCCAGGCCGGCGGTGCTGACCCGCTCCGGTGGATGTCCAGCGCCATGTTGCAAGTAACTCAACAAATTCCCCACCAGCGGATTGTGGCTGACCAGCAGGACATCGCTCACCGCCACCATTTGCTCGGCGACCTTGTCCGGCTCAGTGTCCGGCGTCAGCCACTCGACGGTGCGGATCTCCGGCTCGAACCCCAAAACCTCGCGCACCAGATGCGCGGTCTCCTGCGCTCGCAGGTACGGGCTGGCATAGATCGCCGTCAACGGCTGCCCCATCAACTGCTCGGCGCTGCGCAGCACTTCCTTACGACCGTGGTCCGTCAGCTCCCGCTCCGAATCGTGGGGGCGGGAGCCGTGCGGTACAGCTTCACCATGACGCAATACCCAGAGTTTCATAGCTTGGGTTCCTCATCTCGAGCCGGATGCGGTGCCGGTGCCACGACATGCGGCGCCTCACCTTCCGGTGTACGCGGCGTCGGCCAGTCGGCGAACGGCCAGGGCTTCTGGTCGCTGTGAAAGCTGCCGAAACGACCGATCTGCGCCAGAAACTGGCTCAGGCTGTCGCCGAAATTCATCAAGCTGGCGCTTGGGGCGCCATAGAACAAACGATAGATCAACTGCACCAGCACGACGGCGCCGAGGATGAACTGCGCCACTTGCCACACCAGCACGAAGACGATCATCCACAGCACCCGCAGCAGGATGGACTCGTACTTGGCTTCTACTTTTGGATCGTTCATGCGCAACTCCCTGCTTTTCTGGCAAGCGTGATTAGTTGAAACCACTGGTGGAAATAAAGTCGACGTCGGTTTTCGGCTCGCCACGCATTAACAGGCCGATGACCTGCTCCAGCGTGCGCCCCTCGAACAGGATCGCGTGCAGCCCGGCGACCAGCGGCATGTACACGCCAACCTCCTGGGCCTTGGCCTTGAGCACTTTAAGGGTATTGACCCCTTCGGCGACTTCGCCCAGGCGCGTGACGGCCTCGTCCAGGCTCAGGCCCTGGCCGAGGGCGAAGCCGACCTGATAGTTGCGGCTCTTGGGCGACGAACAGGTCACGATCAGATCGCCCACGCCCGCCAGTCCCAGGAAGGTCATCGGGTTGGCGCCCTGATTCACCGCGAAGCGGGTCATTTCCGCCAATGCCCGGGTGATCAGCATGCTCTTGGTATTTTCCCCCATGCCCAGTGCCACCGCCATGCCGGCGATGATCGCGTAGACATTTTTCAACGCCCCGCCCAGCTCCACGCCGAAACGGTCGGCGCTGGCGTACACACGAAAGGTACGGCCGTGCAGTGCGGCCTGAACCTGCTGGCAGAGTTCGTCGTCTTCACTGGCGACCACCGTGGCAGTCAGTGCATGTTCGGCGATTTCGCGGGCCAGGTTGGGCCCGGACAGGACGCCGATGCGTGCCTGCGGGGCGATCTCTTCGAGGATCTCGCTCATCAACTTGAATGTGTGGGCTTCGATGCCTTTGGTCAGGCTCACCAGCAATTTGCCGGTCAAGCGTTCGGCGTGCGGCACCAGCACCGAGCGCAGTGCGCTGGAGGGCAATGCGACAAAACACAGGTCACAGGCGTCCAGGGTGGCTTGCAGGTCGGTGACCGGTGTGACGCCGGGCAGAATCTTGATGCCTTTGAGGTAACGCGGGTTCTCGCGATTGACCCGGATGGCCTCGGCCTGTTCGGGGTCACGCATCCACTGAAGGACCTGATGCCCGTTCTCGGCCAGCAGATTAGCCACGGCGGTTCCAAAACTTCCGCCTCCCAGGACCGCAATCGGGCGCTGTTCAGTCATATGCAATCCGTTAATCCATACCAGTGGCGATGTCGGCATTATACGGGGCAGCCCACCGGCGGCCAGCCCCGACATCAAATACCTGCACCCGCAGGAAGAAGACCGATAAAACCGAGGAAAATGCAGACATCGTGAATGGAAAAGTCATTCGGCTCGGTTAACATGCGCGCCATCGATCACTGACAGGAATGTGTTGTGTCTCCGGGCTCTCCTTCACCGCATTCGCCTCTGGTACTGGCGCTGATATTCAGCTCGCCAGTGCTGGCCGACGACTTGTTCCTGGACAGCGAACCGCTGCCGCAAGTGCTCACCGCCACACGTCTGAAGCAGTCGCCGGCGGCGGTTCCGGGAAGCATGACGGTGATCGACAGCGCCCTGATCCATGCCAGCGGTGCCCGCGACATCAGCGAACTGCTGCGCCTGGTGCCGGGGATGATGGTCGGCAACATCAGCGGCAACCAGGCAGCGGTGAACTACCACGGCACCAACGCGACTGAAGCGCGACGCATGCAAGTGCTGATCGACGGGCGCTCGGTGTATCGCGCCGGCCTGTCCACCGTCGACTGGAGCGACATTCCGGTGGCCATGGAAGACATCGAGCGCATCGAGGTCTTTCGCGGGCCGAATACCGTCAGCTACGGCGCCAATGCCCTGATGGCGGTGGTCAACATCATTACCCGGCGGCCGGCTGACAGTCACGGTACGCGCATGAAGGTCACCCGGGGCCAGCGCGGCATCAACGATTTTTACGCCAGCCAGGGCCTGGGCTGGGAAGACGGTGACTTGCGCCTGTCCCTGTCCGGCCAGCAAGACGACGGTTTCGACACCGATCGAACCGGCGCGGACTACCATGACAGCCGTCGCCTCGATCGCTTCAATCTCGCCGTCAGCCAGAACCTCGACGAACGGCAAAGCCTCGATTGGCAATTGAATGCCAAGGACGGCACCAACCAACGACCCTATACCTACCGCCCGGTGTTCCCGGGGATTACCCGCGCGGGCAACGACTCCGACGTCACCGCCAAGGACTACGCCGGGTCCTTGCGCTGGAATCTGGACGTCAATCCCGACCACAGCCTTTATATCCAGGGTTCGGCGCAACACTGGGATCGCCAGCAAACCTGGCGCGCCTGTGACGCTGAAATATCGTTCAGCCCGCAACTGACCGAACTCTGGCAATTGAACCCGAACTACACCGAACGCCTGGCCCGCAATATCACGCGTTTCATCGGTCCTGGTGCGCCGGCCGGCACGCCCGCCGAACAGGCGCTGGCCAACCAGGTACTCGATCAATGGCGCAACGGCGCGAGCCAGACGGTTTGCGGCGACATCGACCAGAGCACACGGGAATCGCGCTACGACCTCGAACTGCAGGACACCCTGAGCCTTGCCGATAACCTGCGGCTGGTCAGCGGGATGAACTATCGTTACGACCGGGCGGATTCCGAGACCTACTTCAATGGCACTCTCGATGACACGATCTGGCGGGCGTTCGGCCAGTTCGAGTGGCGTGCCACCGAACACTGGCTGCTGCAAGGCGGTGCCATGTTCGAGGACAGCCGGTTGACCGGCAGCTCGCTGACACCTCGCATGGCAGTCAACTACCTGATCAACCCGCGCCACGGCTTGCGTGCGGTGTACTCCGAGGCCATCCGTTCGCCGGACATGTTCGAGAACAACGTCAACTGGAGTTATCAGGTCACCAACCTCAGACCCGGTGCCTTTGGCCAGTCCAGCGCCCGCTATTTCGTCAAGACCCGTGGCCCCGGCGACCTCGATCAAGAGCGCATGCGCTCCCGGGAGCTGGGCTACAACGGCTATTTCCCCGGACCGGGGCTGGCGCTCGACGTGAAGCTGTTCCACGACGAAATCACCGGCATGATCAGTGAACCGCTGCGCAACAATCAGTACATCGCCAGCAACGCCAACAAAGCGCGTTTTTCGGGGGGCGAAACCCAGCTCGACTGGCGTGTCGGCAGCCTCGATCGCCTGCGACTGACCTATGCCTACGTCGATGCCGACGCCAGCAACCCGCTGGATGCCAGGCAGACGGCAAACAACAGTGGTTCGGCCGGATGGCTGCGCGATTGGGGCCAAGGCTGGAACAGTGCGCTTTTCTATTACGGCGATGACGCCCTCAACGGCTACCGCTTCGAACGGGTCGATGCGCGCATCGCCAAACGCTTCGCCTTGGGCAAGGCCAGCCTGGAACTGGCCGGGGTGCTCCAGCAACGGCTGGACAATCAGCCAACCACCTTCATCGACAACAATTATGACCAGCGCCACGTGATGTATTTCAGCGCGGAGCTGGAGCTTTAAGATGCCGTATCGTCCGGCCTGGAAAGCGCCGCCCCTGCGCCGGCTGCTGGTCGTGCTTTGTCTATTGTTCAGCAGCATGCTCGGTAGCCTGCCGGGTAACGCGGCCGACATTTTGCTCACGGGGGCCGAAGACAGCCCCGGTGTGCGGGCGTTTACCCACGCCCTGAGCGAGTTGCGCCCGCGCGATAACGTCCGATTCCAGACACTGGCCAGTTTGCCGATACCGGACAAACTGCCGGAAAACATCCGTTTGATACTGCTCGACCTGCCCAGCCTCGACTGGCGCCTGCAGGACGCCCAGGGCCCGGCGACACTGGTGTTGCGCATCAGCCGCCTGCAAGCCCGGCAACGCTTGAACAACACCCTGCCTGCGCGTCTTTCCCTGCTATGGAGCGATCCACCATTGGACCGCCAGTTGCGCTTGACCCGCACCCTGTTGCCCCAAGCCAGACGCATCGGCGTGCTCTACGACAACCACAGTGAATTCCTCTTGAATGAGCTGCGTCAGGCCGCCCTCCCCTTGGGTCTGGAAGTGGTCACCCAGCGCTGGGACAACATTCACGACAGTCGTCCGTTACAGGCCCTGCTGAATAACAGCGACGTGTTGCTGGGCCTGGACGATGCCGACCTGTACAACCCGCAAACCGCAAAGAACCTGCTGCTGAGCAGCTATTCACGGCAAATCGCGCTGATCGGACCCAACGCAGGCTTCGTCAAGGCCGGAAGCCTGGCGAGCACCTACAGCGATCAGAGCGACTGGCTGGCGATCCTCGACGAATTGCTCGACCGGCCACCGGCCACCTGGCCGCGCACGCACTATCCCCATCGATTCAAAGTCGCGAGCAATCCGCAGGTGGCGCGTTCATTGGGTATCGAAGAGATAAACGACGCGTCGGTCGCCACACTGCTGGCTGAAGGAGAACGCCGCCCATGAACTTTCGCCGTCGCTGGGACATCAATACTCGCACCCAACTCATCAGCCTCGGCCCTGCTCTGCTGCTGACCTTGTTGCTGATCAGCTTCTTCACGTTCGTGCGCATCCAGGATCTGCGTCAGGAAATCACCCACACCGGCCAGTTGATCGCCAATCAACTGGCCCCGGCCACCGAGTACGGAGTGATTTCGGGCAACATCGAAGTGCTCGAAACTTTGCTCAAGGCGACGCTGGCCACACCTAACGTGAGCTTTCTGGAAATCCAGGACAGCGCCAGCCGGGTTCTGGTGTACGTCGAACAACCGAGCGAACACTACAATCGCGCGCAACAGCTCGAAGTGTTCCAGGCACCGATACGGCTCCAGCGCATCGCGTTGCACAACGATTTTTTCCAGAGCAGCAAAACCGCCAGCGTGGCCCCCACCGAAGACTATCTCGGCCGGGTGATCGTCGGGCTGTCCAACGATGCCTTCAGCCGGCGCCAGCAGGAAATCGTGCTCAAGGCCGCCATTCTGGCCCTGTTTGCCCTGCTGTTTACCTTCTTCCTGGCGCGGCGTCTGGCGGGCAGCCTGTCGCAACCGATCCGTGATATCGGCAATGCGGTCAAGGCGATCCAGGACGGCGACTACAAGACACCGCTGCCGATTGTCGACGACACCGAGCTGGGGGCGCTGTCGCAACATATCAACAACCTCGCCAGCGGTCTCGAGCAAGCCAGCCGCGAACAGCATCAGGCCATGGCGCAGTTGATCCAGACCCGCGAAGAAGCGGAAAAGGCCAACAACGCCAAATCCGACTTCCTCGCCATGATGAGCCATGAACTGCGCACGCCGATGAATGGCGTACTGGGCATGCTGCAGTTGCTGGAAACCACCGACATGACCGAGGAACAGCTCGAGTACGCGGCGCTGGCCTCGGAATCCACCGAGCACTTGCTCAAGGTCATCAACGACATCCTGGATTTCTCGCGGATCGAACGTTCGGAGCTGGAACTGGAGCACATTGCGTTCAACCTCGTCGAACTGATCGGCAGTTGCGCCCAGTCGTTCCAGCACAGCGCCGCGCAACGCGGTCTCGACCTGCAACTGATGATCCCCGATGACATGCGCGGCTTGCAGGTCAAGGGCGACCCGACGCGGATCCGGCAGATACTGGTCAACCTGATCGGCAATGCGCTGAAGTTCACCGAGCAGGGCCGCGTCACCATCGAGGCACAGTGGCAGTCGCTGGACCACGAGTTGCTGTGGTTCACCTGCACCGTGCGTGACAGCGGCATCGGCATCCCGGCGCAAAGCCTGGAATTGATGTTCGACGCGTTCCAGCAGGCCGACAGCTCCATTTCAAGGCGCTACGGCGGCACAGGGCTGGGCCTGCCGATTGCCCGTACCCTCGCCGAACGCATGGGTGGCACCTTGCGCGCGCAGAGTGAGGAAGGCCGCGGTTCGGTATTCACCCTGGAAATCCCCCTGGCACTGCACCAGCAGACGCAGCCACTGTTGCCCCCGCGCACGCAAACCGGCAACAGCGGCGGCGAAGGGTGCAATGTGCTGCTGGTCGAAGACAACCCGGTCAACCAGACGGTCATCGAAGCGATGTTGCGCAGCCTGGGCTTCAAGGTCAGTGTCGCCGCCGACGGCGCGCAGGCGGTACGCAGTGCCGAGAGCCTGATTTTCGAAGCGATCCTGATGGATTGCCGCTTGCCGATCATCGATGGTTATGAAGCCACCCGACAAATCCGCAAGCTACCCGGTTGCACCGACCTGCCGATTATCGCCCTGACCGCCAATGCCTTGCAGGGTGACCGCGAAGCCTGCTTGTCGGCGGGGATGAACGATTACCTGGCCAAGCCGTTCAAACGGACTGATCTGCAGCAAATTCTGCAGCGATGGGTGCAGTAGTACAGGCCTTTCGAGCATCTGCGACTGGCGTGAAAGGCGAAAGTGCGGCAGTCTTAAGCCCCCGAACAGGCCCGAAAAGGGGCTTGAATAATAATTTCAGTGCACAAGTGTACATTCATGTCCTTGGTGCTGTGACTTTCACCACAACGCAATAGTCTATGAGTAGGCTGCCGGTTCGAGGCATGAACGCTTCGATCGGCCGGGAAGATTTGCCCCACCTGCCGCATGGGACTATTGAGGAGCTCGCATGACCAAACAAAACGCCTTTACCCGGGAAGACCTGCTGCGCTGCAGTCGCGGTGAGCTGTTCGGCCCTGGTAACGCGCAACTGCCCGCCCCGAACATGCTGATGGTTGATCGCATCACCCTGATCAGCGAAGAAGGTGGCAAGTACGGCAAAGGTGAATTGGTCGCCGAGCTGGATATCAATCCGGACCTGTGGTTCTTCGCCTGCCACTTCGAAGGCGATCCGGTGATGCCGGGCTGCCTGGGCCTCGACGCCATGTGGCAACTGGTCGGCTTCTTCCTGGGCTGGCAAGGCCTGCCGGGCCGTGGCCGTGCGCTGGGTTCGGGCGAAGTGAAATTCTTCGGCCAGGTCCTGCCAACCGCCAAGAAAGTCACCTATAACATTCATATCAAGCGCGTCCTCAAGGGCAAGCTGAACCTGGCCATTGCCGACGGTTCGGTGACTGTCGACGGTCGCGAAATCTACACCGCCGAAGGCCTCCGGGTCGGCGTGTTCACCTCCACTGACAACTTCTAAGGGTTATCCGCATGCGCCGCGTCGTTATCACTGGTCTGGGCATCGTTTCTTGCCTGGGCAATGACAAAGAGACCGTCTCCGCTAACCTGCGTGCAAGCCGCCCTGGCATCCGGTTCAACCCGGAATATGCCGAAATGGGTCTGCGTAGCCAGGTTTCCGGCTCCATTGACCTCAACCTTGAAGAACTGATCGATCGCAAGATCTATCGCTTCGTCGGCCACGCGGCAGCTTATGCCTACCTGGCCATGAAAGACGCCATCACCGACTCCGGCCTGACCGAAGAGCAGGTGTCCAACCCGCGTACCGGCCTGATCGCCGGTTCCGGTGGCGCATCGACCCTGAACCAGATGGAAGCGCTGGACATCCTGCGCGAGAAAGGCGTCAAGCGCGTCGGCCCATACCGCGTAACGCGGACCATGAGCAGCACCGTTTCCGCTTGCCTGGCCACTCCGTTCAAGATCAAGGGCCTGAACTACTCCATCGCTTCTGCCTGCGCCACCAGTGCTCACTGCATCGGTACCGCCATGGAACAGATCCAGATGGGCAAGCAGGACATCGTCTTCGCCGGCGGCGGTGAAGAAGAGCACTGGAGCCAGTCGTTCCTGTTCGACGCCATGGGCGCCCTGTCCAGCAAGCGCAACGACACTCCGGAAAAAGCTTCCCGTGCCTACGACGCCGACCGTGACGGTTTCGTCATCGCCGGCGGTGGCGGCATGGTCGTGGTTGAAGAGTTGGAACACGCTCTGGCCCGCGGCGCGAAGATCTACGCGGAAATCGTCGGCTACGGCGCGACCTCCGACGGCTACGACATGGTCGCCCCGAGCGGCGAAGGCGCGATCCGCTGCATGCAGCAGGCGCTCTCCACCGTCGATACCCCGATCGACTACCTGAACACCCACGGCACCTCGACTCCGGTCGGCGACGTCGCGGAAATGAAAGGTGTGCGTGAAGTGTTCGGCGACAAGGCTCCGGCCATCAGCTCCACCAAGAGCCTGTCGGGTCACTCCCTGGGCGCCGCCGGCGTTCACGAAGCGATCTACTGCATGCTGATGATGGAAGGCAACTTCATCGCCGGTTCCGCCAACATCGACGAGCTGGACCCTGAAGTGGCCGATCTGCCGGTGCTGACCAAGACCCGCGAAAACGCCACCATCAACACCGTGATGAGCAACAGCTTCGGTTTCGGTGGCACCAACGCCACGCTGGTACTGAAGCGCTGGCAGGGTAAGTAATACCCCCGCCATAACGCCGCACATGAAAACGCCCCGACTGGTTCGGGGCGTTTTTTTTGCCTGCAAAAAATGGAAAACGCCGCAATCCTTGTGGGGGCGGGCTTGCCCGCAAAGGCGTCGTGTCAGCTGATACCTGCATTGACTGATACACCGCATTCGCGGGCAAGCCCGCTCCCACAGGTTCGGTGCTAGACCCGCGATTTCCTTCCTCGCAAACATGAAACCTTTGTCATAAAACTCAAGGCCCTGCGACTGAATGTCACGTATTCCGGGGGCTGCAGGACTTTCTCAAGATTTGCAAAAGTCTGTTTCCAAATCGAAGAGTTTACTTAGCAAGCTACCAAACCCTATAACAGAGGCCTGCACATGCCTTGCTGCAGATAACAGAGATTGGAGCTAGCAGATGACTGTAAAAGTAACTGAACGCGACGATTCACATAAATCCCACGAGGGTGTAGCCGCCGGTATCCGGATCTGGGATGTGCACCAACAAGACCTGCTGGTCGGGATGTTCCATTGCGAGACCGATGCGCAAAACTACAAGGCCGAACTGGAAACCCTGGAGCAGCAACGCGAATTGCGTTCCGCATAGGCAAACACAGCATTGAAAGCGACAAACCCCGCCATGAGCGGGGTTTGTCGTATTGCAGCCTTCAGCGTGTTACCACATCAGATCATCAGGGATTTTATAGGCGGCGTACGGATCATCCTCGACACTCACTTCTTCAGTCTGCACATTCAACTGCACGATGCGTTGCGGGTCGCGCTCCTGAATCTTCAGCGCCGCCTCGCGCGGAATCACTTCGTAGCTGCCAGCGTGATGCACGATGGCCAGCGAACCGCTGCTGAGCTTGTTGCGCATCAGGGTGTTGACGGAAATGCGCTTGACCTTCTTGTCGTCGACGAAGTTGTAGTAATCCTCGGTCGTCAATTTCGGCAGGCGCGAGACTTCGATCAATTGCTTGACCTGCGCGGCACGGGCCTTGGCCTCAGCCTTTTCCTGCTGCTGGCGGTTGAGTTCCTGGTCGCGCTTGACCTTCTCGGCCATGGCTTCCTGTGCCGCGCGCTGCTGGGAGTCATCCAGCTCGATCTGGCCTTTGTGGGCCAGGCGCTGCTGTTTCTGCTTGTCTTTGCTGACCTGCTTGGCCTGCTTCTGGTTGACCAGCCCTGCTTTGAGCAACTGGTCGCGAAGGGAAATGCTCATGGTGCTTATTACTCACTTAGGCCACTGCTCAACCACAGCTGGGCAAATTCTTTTCCTGACGTTTGGCTTCGCCCCACAAGGCGTCCAACTCTTCGAGGGTGCAATCTTCCATGGGACGGCGGGTGTCGCGCAATGCCTGTTCGATAAAACGAAAGCGTCTTTCAAACTTGCCGTTGGCGTCACGCAGTGCGGTTTCCGGATCAACCTTGAGATGCCGCGCCAGATTGACCACGGAAAACAGCAGGTCACCGATCTCGTCGGCCACGGCCTCGGGATCATTTTCCGACATAGCTTCGAGGACTTCATCGAGCTCTTCACGCACTTTATCGAGCACCGGCAAGGCGTCCGGCCAGTCGAAACCGACCTGCCCTGCGCGCTTTTGCAATTTTGCCGAGCGTGACAGCGCCGGTAATGCAGCAGGGACGTCATCAAGCAACGACAGCTGTTCGGGGGCTGAAGATTTCTCCGCGCGCTCCTCGGCCTTGATCTCCTCCCAACGCTGCTTGACCTGCTCTTCACTCAGGCGCGGGACATCCAGCGGTGCATAGAGATCGCCCGTAGGGAACACATGGGGATGACGGCGGATCAGCTTGCGGGTGATGCTGTCGACCACGCCGGCGAACTCGAAGCGCCCTTCTTCCCGGGCCAACTGGCTGTAATACACCACCTGGAACAGCAGATCGCCCAGCTCACCCTGCAAGTGATCGAAGTCACCGCGTTCGATGGCGTCGGCGACTTCATAGGCTTCTTCCAGAGTGTGGGGGACGATGGTGGCGTAAGTTTGCTTGATGTCCCACGGGCAGCCGTACTGCGGGTCGCGCAGGCGGTTCATGAGGTGCAGTAAATCTTCAAGGTTGTACATCATTATTCTGTCTCACCATAAAACCCTGTGGGAGCGGGCTTGCTCGCGAAAGCGGTACATCAGGCAACATTGATGTCGACTGACACTCCCTCTTCGCGAGCAAGCCCGCTCCCACATTGGGTCGGCGCCGGTCTTCAAGGCGTACGGTTACGCCGGGTTTCGATGATGTTCGGCAACTGGGAAATCCGCCCCAGCAACCGCCCCAATGCATCCAGCCCCGGAATCTCGATGGTCAGGGACATCAACGCGGTGTTGTCCTCTTTGTTCGAGCGGGTGTTGACCGCCAGCACGTTGATCCGCTCGTTGAGCAGTACCTGCGAAACGTCACGCAACAAACCGGAACGGTCGTAGGCGCGGATGACGATGTCCACCGGATAGGTGAGTACCGGCACCGGGCCCCAGCTGACCTGGATGATTCGCTCCGGCTCGCGCCCGCTCAGTTGCAGCACCGACGCGCAGTCCTGGCGGTGAATGCTCACGCCGCGCCCCACGGTGATGTAACCAACGATGGCATCACCCGGCAATGGTTGGCAGCAGCCGGCCATCTGGGTCATCAGGTTGCCGACGCCCTGGATCTGGATGTCGCCGCGCTTGCCCGGTTTGTAGCCGGTGGCCTTGCGCGGTATGAGTTCAAGCTGTTCGTTGCCACGCTCCGGCTCGACCAGTTGCTGCGCCAGGTTGACCAGTTGCGCCAGGCGCAAATCCCCGGCGCCGAGGGCGGCGAACAGGTCTTCGGCGGTTCTCATGTTGGCCTTGTCGGCCAGCTTGTCGAAATCCACCGCCGGCAAGCCAAGGCGATTGAGCTCGCGCTCAAGCAGGGTTTTACCGGCCGCGACGTTCTGGTCGCGAGCCTGCAACTTGAACCAGTGAACGATCTTCGCCCGTGCCCGCGACGTGGTGACGTAGCCCAGGTTCGGGTTCAGCCAGTCGCGGCTCGGGGTGCCGTGCTTGCTGGTGATGATCTCGACCTGTTCACCGGTTTGCAGGCTGTAGTTGAGCGGCACGATGCGCCCGTTGATCTTGGCGCCACGGCAGTTGTGACCGATTTCGGTGTGGACGCGGTAGGCGAAGTCCAGCGGGGTCGCGCCCTTCGGCAAGTCGATGGCGTGACCGTCCGGGGTGAAGATGTAGACCCGGTCCGGCTCGATATCGACCCGCAGCTGTTCCGCCAGGCCACCGATGTCGCCCAGCTCTTCGTGCCATTCGAGCACCTGACGCAGCCAGGAGATTTTCTCTTCGTAGTGATTGGAACCGGACTTGACGTCGGTGCCCTTGTAGCGCCAGTGCGCGCACACGCCGAGTTCGGCTTCTTCGTGCATCGCGTGGGTGCGGATCTGCACTTCCAGCACCTTGCCCTCCGGCCCGATCACCGCCGTGTGCAGCGAGCGATAGCCGTTTTCCTTGGGATTGGCGATGTAGTCGTCGAACTCTTTCGGGATGTGTCGCCACAGGGTGTGGACGATACCGAGCGCGGTGTAGCAGTCGCGCATTTCCGGCACCAGCACGCGAACGGCACGCACGTCGTAGATCTGGCTGAACTCCAGACCCTTGCGCTGCATTTTGCGCCAGATCGAATAGATGTGTTTGGCCCGGCCGCTGATGTCGGCATCGACGCCGGTGGCCTGCAATTCGTTTTTCAGCTGGCTCATCACGTCGCTGATGAAACGCTCGCGATCCAGTCGCCGCTCATGGAGCAACTTGGCGATCTGCTTGTACTGGTCCGGCTCCAGGTAACGGAAGGACAAGTCTTCCAGTTCCCACTTGATGTGACCGATACCCAGGCGATGGGCCAGTGGCGCGTAGATGTCGAAGACTTCCCGGGCCACGCGGTTGCGCTTTTCGTCGTCAGCGGTCTTCACCGCACGGATTGCGCAAGTACGCTCGGCCAGCTTGATCAGGGCGACGCGAACGTCGTCGACCATGGCCACCAGCATCTTGCGCAGGTTTTCCACCTGGCCCTGGGTGCCCAGCACCAGGGATTTGCGCGGGCTCAGGCTGTCGCTGATCGCGGCCATGCGCTGCACGCCGTCGATGAGCTTGGACACCACCGGACCGAAGCGCTGGCTGACGGCCGGCAACTTGATCTGATTTTCGCGCACGCCTCGATACAGGATCGCGGCAACCAAAGAGTCCTGGTCAAGCTTGAGGTCGGCGAGGATCTCGGCGATCTCAAGCCCGGTACGGAAAGTCGAGTTACCTTCCGACCACAGATTCTGTGCCGCATTGGCTTGTTGTTCGGCCTCGCGAGCGTACTCGCAGGCCTCTTTCAAGGCTTCGCGATCCAGTGCCAGATCGACACTGACCGCATGATCGAGCCAAGCCTCGAGATTGATACTGCCGTCGGTGTTGATCGGCTGGTGTGCTCTCACCTGTACCATCTTGCTTACCTTCCCTACGACGCAGATTCAATGCGTCAAATCGCTGACCTTCGTTGCCCGTGCGCCCACGTCGGGCTGGGTGCGCGGCTGCACGGGCGGGCCAGTCGGACCAGACGAGCATCCTAGCTCGCTTCAAATAACGCCATGGCCTCGACATGTGCCGTTTGAGGAAACATATCGAGAATCCCGGCACGTTTTAACCGGTAGCCCTGCTTGATCAATTCGACCGTGTCGCGCGCCAGCGTTGCCGGGTTGCACGACACATACACCAATCGTTCGGCGCCAAGGCTCTTGAGCTTGCGCACGACCTCGAAAGCACCGTCACGCGGTGGGTCCAAGAGTACCGCACAAAAGCCTTCGGCGGCCCATTCGGCGTCCGTCAAAGGCTGGGATAAATCGGCCTGAAAAAACTTCGCGTTATGCAGATTATTGCTAGCCGCATTCGCCGCCGCCCGATCGACCATCACCTGCACGCCTTCGACCGCCACCACTTCACGAGCGGCCTTGGCCAGCGGCAAGGCAAAGTTGCCCAGGCCGCAGAACAGATCGAGTACACGTTCATCCGCTGTCGGCTTCAACCAGTCCAGCGCCTGGGCGACCATCGCTTCGTTGACGGCGGCGTTGACCTGGATGAAATCCCCTGGCCGGTAAGCCAGTTCCAGATCCCACTGTTCCAGGCGATAACCCAACGACTGATCGGCCTCGACCGGTTGCGGTTCGCCGTCGCCATGCAGCCACAACTGGGCTTCATGGAACGCGCAGAAATCCTTGAGGATCGTCAGGTCGGCGTCGGACAACGGCGCCATGTGCCGCAGCAACACGGCCAGCGTCGAGCCGCTGAACAACTCCACATGCCCGAGTGCCTGGGGTTTGCTCAAGCGCCGCAGCATCTGGGGCAAGCGACTCATGATCGGTTGCAAGGGTTGTACCAGCACCGGGCAGTCATCAATGCCAACGATGTCCTGGCTGCCGGCGGCACGGAAACCGACTTCGAGTTTTTTCGCCTTCATGTCCCAGCGCACCGCCACGCGGGCGCGACGCCGGTAAGCGAATTCCGCACCGCTCAATGGCGCCGCCCACTCTTCGGGTTCGACGCCCGCGACCCTCGACAACTGCTCGGCGAGCATGCGCTGTTTCAGGGCAAGCTGTTCGTTGTGGGGCAGATGCTGCACGCTGCAACCGCCGCAGCGGCCGGCATGGGCGCACGGTGCCGGGCGGCGTAATTCGCTGGCCTTGAACACCCGTTCGGTGCGCGCCTCGACCACTTTGCCGTGGGCACCGAGTACCCGCGCCTCGATCTCTTCACCGGCCAATGCGCCGATGACGAACCAGGTGCGGCCTTCGAAAAACGCGATACCGCGACCGTCATTGGCCAGGCGCTCGATGGTCAGGCGCTGCTTTTTGCCGGTCGGGACTTGCGGGGCCTTGCTGCCGCCGGTGGGCTGGAAGCGCAGGCCTCTTTCATGTTTGGCCATCAGTTGGGCGCGTCGAAAATGCCGGTCGACAGGTAACGGTCGCCACGGTCGCAGATGATCGCGACGATCACCGCGTTTTCAACTTCTTTGGACAGACGCAGCATTGCCGCCACGGCACCGCCCGAGGACACGCCACAGAAAATGCCTTCTTCGCGGGCCAGACGACGGGTCACGTCTTCGGCTTCGCTTTGGGCCATGTCGACGATGCGGTCCACGCGGTCGGCCTGGTAGATCTTCGGCAGGTATTCCTGAGGCCAGCGGCGGATACCCGGGATCGCCGAGCCTTCCATCGGTTGCAGGCCGATGATCTGCACGTTGTCGTTCTGCTCCTTGAGGTAGCGCGACACGCCCATGATGGTACCGGTGGTGCCCATGGAGCTGACGAAATGGGTGATGGTGCCCTGGGTCTGGCGCCAGATTTCCGGACCGGTGGTGGTGTAGTGCGCCTCGGGGTTGTCACCGTTGGCGAACTGATCCAGCACCTTGCCGCGACCTTCGGCTTCCATCTTCTGCGCGAGGTCACGGGCGCCTTCCATGCCCTGTTCCTGGCTGACCAGAATCAGCTCGGCGCCATAGGCGGTCATGGCCGCCTTGCGTTCGGCGCTGGAGTTGTCCGGCATGATCAGGATCATCCTGTAACCCTTGATCGCAGCGGCCATGGCCAGGGCGATCCCGGTGTTGCCCGAGGTCGCCTCGATCAGCGTATCGCCGGCGTGGATCTGCCCGCGCAGTTCGGCGCGGGTGATCATCGACAGCGCCGGACGGTCCTTGACCGAACCCGCCGGGTTGTTCCCTTCGAGCTTGAGCAAAAGGGTATTGCTGGTGGCGCCGGGCAGGCGCTGCAAACGGACCAGCGGAGTGTTGCCGACGCAATCGGCGATGGTTGGGTACTGCAAGGTCATGGCGTATTCGCAATCCAGACTGCGGGGGTGCCTATCATACCGGCAAACGTTCGCAGGCCATATCACGCAAAGTGTGGTGCTTATGGTTTATGGGAATAAGGCCGGATTTATCGGTGTGTGGAAGGGCCTCATCGCGAGCAGGCTCGCTCCCACAGGGGGCTGAGGTGATCATACGTTTTGCGGTTGAAATACGGTCAATGTGGGAGCGAGCCTGCTCGCGATGACGCCGTCACTGGCATCACCATCATCCGCCAACAAGCGCATATTCAGCCGCAACCCGGTCCCGGTGTTCTGCGCCCAAAGCTGTCCACCCTGACGCTGCACCGCATTCAGGGCGATGCTCAAGCCTAGTCCGAATCCACCATCCCCCGGCCGTGAACCATCGAGACGGGTGAACGGCAGGAAGATCCGCTCCAGATCAGCTTCTGCCACACCGCCGCCCTGATCCTCCAGCCACAGATGCCAGAAATCGCCATCACACCGTCCGCCCAGGTGGACAATGCCTCCCGCCGGCGAATGACGAATGGCATTGCGCAGAATGTTTTCCAATGCCTGGGCCAGGGTGTTGAGATGACCTCGAACCCAGCAGGATGCATCCACCGTGCATTGCAACTGCGTATCGGGCCAGCCACTTTCATAGCAGGCGTTCTCCGTGAGCATTTCCCACAGGGCCTGGATCTGGATCGCTTCGTCGGGCAATCGGGTGCGCTCGGTATCGAGCCACGCCAGTTGCAGCGTGTCTTCCACCAGGCGCTGCATGCCATCGACCTCACGGCCGATGCGTTCGCGCAATGGCTCCAGCCCCTGCTCGCTTTCACTGGCCACCCGCAGACGACTCAAAGGTGTACGCAATTCGTGGGACAAGTCGCGCAGCAGTTGCTGCTGCAAGGCCACGGTGCTTTGCAGGCGCTCGGACATGTGATCGAACGCCCTGCCCAACTCGCCCAGTTCATCCGAACGATTGGTGGTGCGGCTCGATAGGCGCACATTCAGTTGGTCGGCACGCCAGGCGTTGGCCTGCTCACGCAAGTTATTGAGTGGCACCACCAACAAACGGTAGAGCCCGACGCACAGCAGCAAAGTGAACAGCCCCGGAATCACGCCGTTGGTGATCACCCGCCAGAACACCCGGTATTGCCCAGGCAGAAAGCGTTCGGGCAACTCGATCACCAGGCTGCCGGCGGATGGGTCAACGGGAAACGGTATGCGCATCCACGGTCGGCCTTTCTTGTGGATGGGCCAATCGAGGCCGCGTAAAAAAGTCAGGCGTTCGACTTCCTTGTCCGTCAGCGACTGGTTGCTCAAGGACTGCAAATCACCGCCGATGACACCGACCCAGCCGTATTCCCGCTGACGCATGCCTTGCAGCCAGTGATCGACACCGGCGCTCTGGTGCTGCCGCCAAGCCTGCTCGGCTTCGGCGGCGTAGCGCGTCAGGGTGCCGCGGGCCTCATCGGAGAGGAACTGGTTGCGCTGCTCCATGTAACGCCCCCAGGACCAACTCAACCAGATCATCAGCAGACAGAAAGCAACCAATAGACAGGCCAGTTTCCAGAACAGCGAATGCCTGCCCGGCAAGTTACATTTCATCGGCGGCGCTCAGGATGTAACCCTTGCCCCATACCGTACGCACTTCGCGCTCGGTGTAGCCAATGGCCTTGAGCTTGCGGCGGATCTGGCTGATGTGCATGTCCAGGCTGCGGTCATGGGCCGCGTAACCGCGTTGCAGCACCTGTTGATAAAGGAAGGCTTTGCTCAGTACTTCGTCGGCGCTGCGGTGCAGCGTCTCCAGCAACCGATACTCGCTGCGGGTCAGGCCACCGGCCTGTTCACCGTAAAAGACCTCGAAGCTTTCATCGTCGAAACGCAGGCAGTCCATCGACGGGGCTGGCACTGCGGGTGCGGGCCGGCGGTCGAGTGCCACCCGCCGCAGAATGGCTTCGATGCGCACCCGCAACTCCACCATGCTGAAGGGCTTTGGCAGATAATCATCGGCCCCCAGGCGAAAGCCGCTGATGCGATCGGCCTCGGCCCCGAGCGCCGACATCAGCAACACCGGGGTGGAATGGCTCTGGCGCAACTGGGTCAGTACCGCCAGGCCATCCATGCCCGGCAGCAGGATATCCATCAACACCACGTCGAAAGGCTGCCGGCGGGCAATGTCCAGGCCTTCCTGGCCGTTCTGGCACCAGGTCACCTGGAAGCCGCTGCGGTCCAGATGCTCATGAACATAGGCTCCGAGCACAAGGTCGTCTTCAATGGACAGGATTCGAGGGAGGCCAGCAGTGATGGGAGTCATGACTATCTGCAAATAATTCTCAGTTGAGCGATTATTCAAGATTGCCTCGCCAGGGGCAACCCACCGTTTGTCCGTATCGCCATTGAGTCGTCCGGGCCGACGAATGACGGCACCATTTTTACGAGGATTGCCCGCGAGCAAATCGCTACACTGCACAAGTGGTGCATGGCGGATGCATGTGCAGGCCTATAAATAGCGGGATGCAGGAGAGATGCGTGCTCAAGAAACTGGGAATCAAAGGCCGCGTGCTGTTGCTGACCCTGTTGCCCACCAGCCTGATGGCGCTGGTGCTGGGGGGTTATTTTACCTGGATGCAACAGGCTGACCTGCAAACCCAACTCATGCAGCGCGGCGAAATGATCGCCGAGCAGCTGGCTCCACTGGTGGCGCCAGCCATGGGCCATCAGGACAACGAACTGCTCGAACGCATCGCCACCCAGGCCCTGGAACAAACCGACGTACGGGCCGTGACCCTCCTGGCTCCCGACCGCACGTCGCTGGCCCACGCCGGCCCGACCATGCTCAATCAGACGCCCTCTGGCAGTGGCACACAAATGCTGCGCCGCAGTGGCAGCGATGCGACCCGCTATCTGCTGCCGGTATTCGGCAAACACCGCAACCTGGCCGGGGACGTGATTCCCGAAGAAGCCGACCGCCTGCTCGGCTGGGTCGAGCTTGAACTGTCCCATAACGGCATGCTGTTGCGCGGTTACCGCAGCCTGTTCGCCAGCCTGATGCTGATCGCTGCGGGACTGACGGGTGCGGCACTGCTGGCCGTGCGCATGGGCCGCACGATCAATCGGCCGTTGAGCCAGATCAAGCAGGCCGTGGCCCAACTCAAGGACGGCCACCTGGAGACCCGCCTGCCGCCCCTCGGCAGCCAGGAACTGGATGAACTGGCTTCCGGCATCAACCGCATGGCCGGCACCCTGCAAAATGCCCAGGAAGAATTGCAGCACAGCATCGACCAGGCCACCGAGGACGTGCGCCAGAACCTGGAAACCATCGAAATCCAGAACATCGAGCTGGACCTGGCGCGCAAGGAAGCCCTGGAAGCGAGCCGGATCAAGTCCGAATTCCTGGCCAACATGAGCCACGAAATCCGCACGCCGCTCAATGGCATTCTCGGCTTCACCCACCTGTTGCAAAAAAGCGAGCTCACCCCACGCCAGCTCGACTACCTGGGCACTATCGAAAAATCCGCCGACAGCCTGCTGGGCATCATCAACGAGATTCTCGACTTCTCGAAAATCGAAGCCGGCAAGCTGGTGCTCGACCATATTCCGTTCAACCTGCGCGACCTGCTCCAGGACACCCTGACCATCCTCGCCCCGGCCGCCCACGCCAAGCAGCTGGAACTGGTCAGCCTGGTGTATCGGGACACGCCGCTGTCACTGGTGGGCGACCCGCTGCGGCTCAAGCAGATCCTGACGAACCTGGTGAGCAATGCGATCAAGTTCACCCGCGAAGGCACTGTCGTCGCCCGCGCCATGCTCGAAGAAGAACACGAAGACACCGTGCAGCTGCGCATCAGCATTCAGGACACCGGCATCGGCCTGTCGAACCAGGACGTACGCGCCCTGTTCCAGGCCTTCAGTCAGGCCGACAATTCGCTGTCGCGGCAACCCGGCGGCACTGGCCTGGGCCTGGTGATTTCCAAACGCCTGATCGAACAGATGGGCGGCGAGATCGGCGTCGACAGCACGCCGGGGGAAGGGTCGGAATTCTGGATCAGCCTGAGCCTGCCGAAAGCCCGCGACGATGCCGAAGACCTGCCCGCCGCGCCGCTGCTCGGGCGCCGGGTGGCGGTACTGGAAAACCACGAACTGGCCCGGCAGGCGTTGCAGCACCAACTGGAAGACTGCGGCCTCAGCACCACACCGTTCAACACCCTGGAAAGCCTGACCAATGGCGTCACCGCCGCCCACCAGACCGATCAGGCCATCGACCTTGCAGTGCTCGGCATCACCAGCAACGACATGCCGCCGGAACGCCTCAACCAGCACATCTGGGACCTCGAGCATCTTGGCTGCAAAGTGCTGGTGCTGTGCCCGACCACGGAACAGACGCTGTTCCATCTTTCCGTGCCCAACCCCCACAGCCAGCTCCAGGCGAAACCAGCCTGTACCCGCAAGTTGCGACGCTCCCTGTCTGATCTGGTCAACCCGCGCCCGATGCGCAGCGAGCCGGGCGAACCGTTGTCCAGCCGTGCACCGAAGGTGCTTTGCGTCGACGACAATCCGGCCAACCTGATGCTGGTGCAGACCCTGCTCGAAGACATGGGCGCCAATGTGCTCGCGGTGGAAAGCGGTTTTGCCGCCATCAAGGCGGTGCAGAACGAGACATTCGATCTGGTGTTGATGGACGTGCAGATGCCCGGCATGGACGGCCGCCAGAGCACCGAGGCGATCCGCCAGTGGGAAAGCGAACGTCATTGCACGCCGCTGCCGATCGTGGCCCTCACCGCTCACGCCATGGCCAACGAAAAACGCGCGCTGCTGCAAAGCGGCATGGACGACTACCTGACCAAACCGATCAGCGAACGGCAATTGGCCCAGGTGGTGCTGAAATGGAGCGGCCTGGCGCTGCGCAATCACAGCCCGGAGCGCTCCGGCGATGGGCATGCAGGCGCCCACGACCTGTTGGTGCTCGACCACGACGAAGGATTGCGCTTGGCCGCCGGCAAGGCTGATCTGGCGGCGGACATGCTGGCGATGCTGCTGGCGTCCCTGGAGGCTGACCGCGAAGCCATCCGCCTCGCTCAGCAAAGCAACGACCACAACGGCCTGATCGAACGGGTCCATCGCCTGCATGGCGCGACACGTTACTGCGGCGTACCGCAATTACGTGCGGCCTGCCAACGCAGCGAAACCCTGCTCAAGCAACAGGACCCGAAAGCCGGCGTGGCACTGGAAGAGCTCGACCGGGCAATCAATCGCCTGGCAGCCCAGGCGCGCATGAATGCTTGATGCAGCGCAATCGCGAAGGGCTGCCGGCGAGCTAACCTGACGACTGTCGAATGCCGGCTTGCTCAACGGCGCAGGCCACCTTCAAGGAGCACCGCATGCGTACGATTCTTTTCAGCAGCCAGAACTACGACCGCGACAGTTTTCTCGCTGCCGAACAACCGGCCGGCATCGAGCTGCAATTTCAGCCGGCGCGCCTGAGCCTCGACACAGTGGCGCTCGCCCAGGGGTATGAAGCGGTCTGTGCGTTCATCAATGATGACCTCGGCGCGGCGGTACTCGAACGTCTGGCCGCCGGTGGCACACGCCTGATCGCCCTGCGCTCGGCCGGTTACAACCATGTCGACTTGCCGACCGCAAAACGTCTGGGACTGGCCATCGTGCGCGTCCCGGCCTATTCGCCCCACGCGGTGGCCGAACATGCGGTGGCGCTGATCCTCGCACTCAACCGCCGCTTGCCCCGAGCCTGTAACCGCACCCGCGATGGCGACTTCAGACTTCAGGGGCTGACCGGTTTCGATCTGGCAGGCAAGACCGTCGGCGTGGTCGGCACCGGTCAGATTGGCGCCACCTTCGCCAAAATCATGAACGGTTTCGGCTGCCAGTTACTGGCCTATGACCCCTACCCCAACCCACAGGTCGAAGCCCTTGGCGCGCGCTACCTGAGCCTGCCGCAGCTGCTGGCCGAATCGCAGATCATCAGCCTGCACTGCCCGCTCAACGAGCAGAGCAAGCACTTGATCAACCGCCAATCCCTGGCGCTCATGCAACCGGGCGCGATGCTGATCAATACCGGGCGTGGCGGCCTGGTGGACACCCCGGCGCTGATCGATGCCTTGAAAGACGGTCGCCTGGGTTACCTGGGGCTGGATGTGTATGAGGAAGAGGCGCAGTTGTTCTTCGAGGACCGCTCCGACCTGCCGCTGCAAGATGATGTGCTGGCACGGCTGCTGACCTTCCCCAACGTGATCGTCACCGCGCACCAGGCATTCCTGACCCGCGAAGCGCTGGACGCAATTGCCACCACCACGTTACGCAACATTGCAGCCTGGACGGCGGGCACACCGGAAAACCAGGTGACGGGAGACTGAAACGGATCGAAGGTCATCTGCCTGCGCGATGCGGCGTGCAAGCCCGTGATAGCATATCGCGCATATTTGGAGGACCCATGGTCGAACACGATTTCCGCTACAGCCTGATGAACCCGCAACACACCCTCACCGAATGCCGCGCCCTGGTGCCGGGGCGCTATCAAGTCACCGGCAACGGTGGTTCGATTCGCAACAATGACGTGCTGGTCGTGACCCTCAAGGGTGCCAAGGACTTGTCCATGCGCCTGACAGTCGAAACGGTTCGCCACCTGATCAATCCCCCCGGCCAATGGGTCGCGGTGGCCAGTGGCCCGGTGTTCGGCGAACTGGCCATCCACACCTGGCAAGTGAACTGTGACAGCTGCGCCAAAGAGCTGAGCTTCGAGTTCGCCGTCGATGCCAAGCTGGGCAACAAGGCCGAAAAGCCTGCCGCCACCGCGCGGATTGCCGAATTGGGCTGGACCACCGTTGGCGAGAAACACCTGTGCCCGAAATGCCAGGAGCCTGCGTGATGAAACGCCTCGCTCTGAGCGCCATGGTCGGCGCCAGCCTGCTGGGCTGCGCCGCCGAGCCGGTGCAACTGCAACAGAACCGCAGCTACATTCTGGAGTGGATCGGCGAGCGGCCGTTGATGGACTACAGCCACCTGACCATCACCCTCGGCGAAGACGGCCGGGCCTACGGCAATGGCGGCTGCAACCACTGGTTCGCGCCGTACATCCTCGAAGGCCACAAGCTGACCTTCGGCAAAATCGGCAGTACCCGCAAACTGTGCGCGCCAGCGCTGATGGAACAGGAAAAACGCTTCCTTCAGGCCCTGGAAAACGTCCAGCGCTGGGACGTCTCCCCGATCGAGCAGATGCGCTTCTGGCCAGCCGAAGGCAAGCCGCTGCGTTGGTGGCTTGAGGAGGGTTGATCCCGCCTCTGTCCATATGAATGACTATGGCGAGGGGCTTACCCCTTCGCCAAATTGAATGATCAGTTTTTAGCCTGCAACGCCTCAAGCTTCGCCATCACCCCCGCCGCCGTCTGTTCACCCATCAACTGCTCACGCACCTTGCCCTTGTTATCGATGATGTACGTCACCGGCAACGCCTCGCTGCGCGGCAGCTCGAACAGTTCGGAAGGGTCCTGGGCCAGCACGGTGAACCTGATCCCCAGTTTCTCGCTCGCGCCCTTCAGCTCTTGCCCCTGGACATTGTCGAAGTTGACCCCGAACACACCGATTTTCTTGTCCTTGAGTTGCTCGGCCAGGGTGTTCAATTCCGGGATCTCGGTACGGCAAGGCCCGCACCATTCTGCCCAGTAGTTGAGCACCAGCCATTTGCCGTCCAGGCGGTCAGAGGCGATTTCATGACCGTCCTGGTCGATGCCATAGTCATTACCGCAGCCCCCCAGCATCAACGTTCCGATGATCGTCAATGCTGCTGCCAGTCGCCTTGTCATGTCGTGTTCCTTGTCAAAAATTGAATGCGCCTGCGACCCATCGCCTCTCACGGTTCTGGATTGCGCGCTGCACAGTTAGAATAGCCGCCACCTTACGCAAGATGCGACCCGCTCATGACCGATCTGACGCTTTATCACAACCCGCGCTGCTCGAAATCCCGCGGTGCGCTCGAACTGCTTGAAGCCCGTGGCCTGACGCCGACCGTGGTCCGTTACCTGGAAACCCCGCTGGACGCCGCGCAGATCCAGAGCCTGCTGGGCAAACTCGGGATCAGCGCCCGGCAATTGCTGCGCACCGGCGAGGACGAGTACAAGACCCTCGAACTGGCTGACAGCAGCCTGAGCGAAGCGCAATTGATCGCCGCCATCGCCGCCCACCCGAAATTGATGGAGCGACCTATTCTCGAGGCCGGTGACAAAGCCATCATCGGCCGCCCACCGGAGCAGATCCTGGAACTGTTGCCATGAGTGCACCGTACATTCTGGTTCTGTACTACAGCCGCAGCGGCTCGACCAACGAAATGGCCCGGCAGATTGCCCGCGGCGTCGAACAGGCCGGGCTTGAGGCCCGCCTGCGCACGGTGCCGGCGATTTCCAGCGAGTGCGAAGCCGTTTCGCCGGAGATTCCTGACGAAGGCGCGCTCTATGCCAGCCTCGACGACCTGAAGAACTGCGCCGGCCTGGCACTCGGCAGCCCGACCCGCTTCGGCAACATGGCGGCACCACTGAAGTATTTCCTCGACGGCACCAGCAACCTGTGGCTGACCGGCGCTCTGGTGGGCAAACCGGCGGGCGTGTTCACCTCCACGGCGAGCCTGCACGGCGGCCAGGAAACCACGCTGCTGTCGATGATGTTGCCGTTGCTGCACCACGGCATGCTGATCACCGGCCTGCCCTACAGCGAGTCGGCACTGCTGGAAACCCAGGGCGGCGGCACGCCTTACGGCGCCAGCCACCACGCCGGTGCAGATGGCAAAAGCGGTCTGGATGCCCATGAAGTGGCGCTGTGCCGCGCGCTGGGTATGCGCCTGGCCAAGACCGCACAGAAACTGGAGAGCTGAGGTGGCCAAGAAACCGAAGATTCTGCCCGCCCTCGAATGGCTCGAACCACGCGTCAAGGCGATGCGCGCCATCAGCCTGCTGTGCTTTTTCGGCCTGGTGGGACTGCTGTGTGCTTACTACCTGGCGATAGCCGACCTGCATGGGGCACGCCCCTGGGTGATCCTGTTGATCGAACTGGTGCCACTGCTGATTCTGGCACCAGGGATGATCATCGGCAGCCCTCGCGGGCATTCGTGGATGTGCTTTGTGGTGAACCTGTATTTCATCAAGGGCGCATTGGCGGCCTATGACCCGAACCGGCAAATCTTCGGTTTGCTGGAAATGGGCGCGAGTTTGGCGGTGTTTTGCTCGGCGCTGTTGTATGTGCGCTGGCGGTATCAGTTGGACCGTAAATTGGCTGGCGAGGGTGAGATTTCCGTCGCCTGATCTGACGCCTTCGCGAGCAAGTCGAATCGTCGCACCGCCGCTCCCACATTGAAATGCGATCAAATGTGGGAGCGGCGGTGCGACGATTCGACTTGCTCGCGAAGGGGACAACTCGGTCTCAATGATTGACGGTATAAGCCAGCATCATCGAAATCTGGCTCATCGGCCGCCCGCCACTTTCCTCATGCCACTGGTTGAACACGTCCTGCACCAACGCCAGGTCGCGCAGACTGCTCGGCACCTTGTCGATGACGTCCTGCGCATTCAGCGCCGCCACCACGTCATAGCTCGGCACAAAAGTGTCCTTGCCGATCATGCGCAGGAAGCGCGGGGCTGACAGCCCGCCCAACTGATGTCCGCGTTTTTTCAGGAAGGTCCAGAGCCCGACGATATCGGTCACCGGCCAATCGGCGATCAGCGCACCGAAGCTGCCCTTTTCATGGGCCACGTCCAGTATGAACTGCGCATTGCGCGGCACACTCTTGAGCTTGCCCAGGTGACGGATGATCCGCGTGTCCTGCATCAGGCGCTCAAGGTGCTCGGCGCTCATCAGCACGACTTTTTCCGGGTCGAACTGGAAGAACACTTCTTCGAAGGCCGGCCACTTGGCATCCACCAGGCTGTGCTTGAGCCCGGCGCGGAATACCCGTAGCGCCATCATCGAGAGGTAGCGATCGTCGCTGATCTTGCGCAGTTGCGCCGGGGTTTTGGGAACGGGCAGATGGGCTTCCAGTTCAGCTGCCGATCCGAAGCGGTTCAGACAGTATTCATTGAGCCACTTGTAATCGCGCATGCCCTCTCCTGAGGTAAACGAAAAACCTGTGGGAGCGGGCTTGCTCGCGAAGACGTAGTGTCAGCCAACATCAATACTGAAGACACACCGCCTTCGCGAGCAAGCCCGCTCCCACGGTTTTAATCAGAGGTTGACCACGTTGACGAAACGCGAAGCCGCGCTTTCGTCGATCTTCAGGCTGGTGAAGTCGAACAGATTGCGGTCCGCCAGTTGCGACGGGATCACGTTCTGCAGGCTGCGGAAAATGCTCTCGGTACGGCCCGGGGTCTTACGCTCCCAGTCCAGCAGCATTTCCTTGACCACCTGACGCTGCAGATTCTCCTGGGAACCACAGAGGTTGCACGGGATGATCGGGAATTGCTTGAAGTCCGAGTAGGCCTGGATGTCTTTTTCGTTGCAGTAGGCCAGCGGGCGGATCACCACGTTGCGACCATCGTCGGCGCGCAGCTTCGGAGGCATGGCCTTGAGCGAACCGTTGAAGAACATGTTCAGGAAGAACGTTTCGACGATGTCGTCGCGATGGTGACCGAGGGCCATCTTGGTCGCGCCGATTTCATCGGCGAAGGTGTAGAGCGTGCCGCGACGCAGGCGCGAGCACAGCGAGCAGGTGGTCTTGCCTTCCGGAATCAGTTCCTTGACCACCGAGTAAGTGTCTTTCTCGACGATGTGGTACTCGATACCCAGTTCTTTGAGGTAGGCCGGCAATACGTGCTCCGGGAAGCCCGGCTGTTTCTGGTCCATGTTCACGGCCACGATCTCGAACTTGATCGGCGCGACCTTCTGCAAGTGCATCAGCACATCGAGCATGGTGTAGCTGTCCTTGCCACCGGACAGACAGACCATGACCTTGTCGCCGTCTTCAATCATGTTGAAATCGGCAACCGCCTCACCGGCCAGTCGGCGAAGGCGCTTTTGCAGTTTGTTCTGGTTGACCGTGAGATTGCCCATGACGCGAAATCCGTGAGGTGTGACGAAAGGCCGGCATTTTACGCAAATTCTTTGCACTTGTGGCGAGGGGGCAACATCTCCAGTTCACCTACAGACCCTGCAGCGATTAACAAACAGGTTTACAGCGCGATTTGCTCTAAAGCCCCTACTTCCTCTGGGGAAACTCCTCCCTATACTGCGACATAAGGTCACATACAAATTCAGACCTATGACTTACTTGGCCACATTGGCCCGTAGGCGCTCCACTGGGGGGCGACGGTAAAACAAGAGGAGTGACTGGCATGATCCATCACGTAGTGGGGCTCTTCACCCACCCTGACCAAGAATGGAAAGAAATCCGTGGCGACCAAGAGGAAAGCATCAGCCACATGTACCTGACCCATACGCTGATCCTGGCGGCGATCCCCGCCGTGTCTGCCTTTATTGGCACCACACAGGTCGGCTGGGTCATCGGCAATCGGCCTCCCGTAATGCTGACCGTAGAAAGTGCGATATGGATGACGATCATGTCGTACCTGGCGATGCTCGGCGGTGTCGCGGTAATGGGCGCATTCATCCACTGGATGGCCCGCACCTATGACGCCAACCCAAGCCTCGCCCGCTGCATTGCGTTTGCCACCTACACCGCCACACCGCTGTTCATCGGCGGCCTCGCCGCCTTGTACCCGCACTTGTGGCTGGGGATGATCGTCGGCACCGCCGCCATCTGCTACACGGTGTATTTGCTGTACGTGGGCTTGCCGACATTCATGAACATTCCATCTGACGAGGGTTTCCTGTTTTCAAGTTCGGTGCTCGCCGTAGGCCTGGTGGTGCTGGTCGCCATCATGGCGTTCACTGTAATTGTCTGGGGACTCGGCGTGGGCCCGGTCTACACCAGTTAGCCGCTCATCACTGATAATCAGAACTGCCGACAAAGGCCGCCGCAAGGCGGCCTTTTCATTCTTCAGCAACGAAAACGCACACGACCATTCGGCAACTTGGCGATTCGCAAGGTCCGAGGGTTGCGGCATACTCGAGCGCTCTGGAGATCCATCAAGCATGCCCGAGCAACTCAATACCCGCGTCGAAGACTGTTTCCAACTAGCCGAATCCTTTTTCAAACGACCTTTCAAGCGCCCCGTGGTGAGCCTCAAGCTGCGCGGGCAAAAAGCCGGTGTCGCGCATTTGCACGAGAACCTGCTGCGCTTCAACCCGCAGCTGTACCGGGAAAACACCGAAGATTTCCTCAAGCAGACCGTGGCCCATGAAGTCGCGCACCTGATCGCCCACCAGCTGTTCGGCGACCGCATCCAGCCCCATGGTGAAGAGTGGCAACTGATCATGCGCGGCGTGTACGAACTGCCGCCCAACCGCTGCCACACCTATGACGTCAAACGCCGCAGCGTGACCCGCTACATCTACAAGTGCCCGTGCGCCGACAGCGACTTCCCGTTCTCGGCGCAGCGCCACGGCCTGGTTCGGCAAGGTCGGCGATATTTGTGCCGACGGTGTCGCAATACCCTGGTGTTCAGTGGGGAGATGCGGGTCGAATAGCGGGATGTACAGTGGCTGTACTGGCCTCTTCGCGGGCAAGCCCGCTCCCACAGGGGATCTGTGGCGTGACACAAAACCAGTGTGGGAGCGGGCTTGCCCGCGAAGAGGTTGGTGCTGACGCTAGAGAATTACCTTGGCGAACCGCAATTGAGCAATCCGCTCAGCACTCAACCCCAACTCCCCCAACACCTGATCCGTATGCTGCCCCAGCGCCACGCCAATATGCCGAGGCTCAGGCAAACCTTGCGAAAACTTCAGCGGGCACGCCATCTGCGCCTGGGTCGAGCCATCGCCACGGGGCACGTCGGTCACCAACTCCCGCGCCTGCAACTGCGGATGACACAGCGCTTCTCCCAGACTCAACACCGGCTCGACACAAGCATCCAGTTCGGCGAACAGCGCGCGCAAATCGGCGAAGTCATGCTTTTCGAATTCGACCCTCAGCGCGTCTTTAAGCTGTTTCTGATGCGCCGGATGCGGTGACAGGCCGAGGCTGGCCAATTCCTCCAGCCCCAACGCCGTACACAACTGTTTCATGAAGGCCGGTTCCAGGCTGCCCACCGACAGCCAGCGCCCATCCCGGGAGCGGTAGTAATCGTAGAAGCTGCCGCCGTTGAGCACCTGGTTTTCCGGACCCGGCTCGACGCCACAGGCCAGATACCCGGCACCCGCCATCGCATTGAGGCTGAACGCGCAGTCGGTCATGCTCACATCCAGGTGCTGGCCCTGACCGGTTTGCTGCCGGGCAATGACCGCCGCCAGCAAGCCAATCACCCCGTGCAGCGAACCACCGGCGACATCCGCCACCTGCATGCCCAACGGCAGCGGCCCACTGTCGGTTCGGCCGGTGTAACTCGCCAGCCCGGACAGGGCCAGGTAGTTGATGTCATGGCCGGCGCGGTCCTTGTAGGGGCCGGTCTGGCCGTAGCCGGTGATCGACACATAAATCAATTTCGGATTGATCGCCTTCAGGGCTTCGTAACCCAGGCCCAGACGTTCCATGACGCCCGGGCGGAACTGCTCGAGCACAACGTCGTAATCCTGCAGCAACGACCGGATCACCTCCAGCGCCTCAGGTTGCTTGAGGTCCAGGGCCAGGCTGCGCTTGTTACGGTTGAGGTAGGCATGACTGGCTGACACGCCTTGATCGTGGGGCGGCAATACCCGCAGCAGATCCATGCGCGTCGGTGATTCGATGCGCAGCACCTCGGCGCCCATGTCCGCCAGAAGCAACGAGGCGAACGGCCCCGGCAGCAGTGTCGAGAAATCCAGAACCTTGAGTGATGCCAGTGGACCGAGCATGAGCGTTCTCCCTATACGATGCCCCCAGACTAGGCAGCCGATCGCTTTGCAGCAATCACCTTATACGCCACGTGCAGTGACCGTTACGCTCAATCGCCGGGCATGAAAAAACCCGCCGAAGCGGGTTTTTCATTACAACAAGGCTTACTTGGCGTTAGCCGGGGCTACCTCTTCGACGTGGCCCAAAACATCGTCTTTAGGCTCGTCGGCAATGCCGCGACCGCCCGAGGCCAGCTCCGCTTGCAGCACGTCGGTATCCAGCTCCTTGACCCACTTGGCCACGACGACAGTGGCAACGGCGTTGCCGATCAGGTTGGTCAAGGCACGGGCTTCAGACATGAAGCGGTCGATGCCGAGGATCAACGCCAGGCCGGCAACCGGCAGGTGGCCGACGGCGGACAGGGTCGCAGCCAGTACGATGAAACCCGAACCGGTCACACCGGCGGCGCCTTTGGAGGACAGCAGCAACACCACCAGCAGGGTGATCTGGTGCGTGATGTCCATGGGCGTATCGGTGGCCTGGGCAATGAACACCGCGGCCATGGTCAGGTAGATGGCGGTACCGTCGAGGTTGAACGAGTAGCCGGTCGGGATCACCAGACCCACGACAGATTTCTGCGCGCCCAGACGCTCCATCTTGATCAGCATGCGTGGCAGTACCGATTCCGAAGAAGAAGTACCCAGCACGATCAGCAGTTCCTCACGGATGTAGCGGATCACTTTCAGCACGCTGAAGCCGTGCAGACGGGCGATGGAGCCCAGCACGATCAGGATGAACAGCAGGCAAGTGATGTAGAAGCACGCCATCAACTGACCCAGCTGTACCAGCGAGCCGACACCGTAGGCGCCGATGGTGAACGCCATGGCACCGAAGGCACCGATTGGCGCGAGCTTCATGATCATGTTGATGATGTTGAACATCACGTGGGCGAAGCGATCGATGAAGTCCAGCAGCGGCTTGCCGTAGGCGCCCAGGCGATGCAGGGCGAAACCGAAGATCACCGAGAACATCAGCACTTGGAGGATGTCACCGGTGGCGAAGGCGCCGACGATGGTGCTCGGGATCACGTTCAGCAGGAAGCCGACGACGCTTTGGTCAGCGCCGGCCGCCACATAAGCGGCAACCTTGGAGGCATCAAGGGTAGCGACGTCGATGTGCATGCCATTGCCCGGCTGCACGATGTTGACCACGACCAGACCGACCAGCAGGGCGATGGTCGAAACGATCTCGAAGTACAGCAGTGCGTAGCCGCCGGTCTTGCCGACCGATTTCATGTTCTGCATGCCGGCGATACCGCTGACGACGGTACAGAAGATGATTGGGGCGATGATCATTTTGATCAGTTTGATGAACCCGTCACCCAATGGTTTAACGGCCACACCGAGCTGTGGATAGTAGTGACCGAGCGCGATACCGATGACAATTGCAACGATCACCTGGAAATACAGGGATTTGTACAGTGGCTGACGAGTCGTCATTGCAAAGTTCCTCAAGGGTGCCCGGTAACAACATCCATCTGTTGCCCGCAACACCGCAATTGCGAACCCTCCTGCACTGGAGGGATTTGTTTTTTCGAGCTGCGCAACGGCAGGCATCTGCTCGTTGTATCGCAAGGCCCGTGCCACCTTCCATAAAATCCCTGCTAGCCTTTTGATATCTGGGGTTGCAGCGAACTCCTTGTCACCGAACGGCTACAAGCATGTGGCGGATTTCCGCCCTTCCATTAAAAGTCGTCCTGCTATTTGGCGGATATCCGCCCTGTTCATGCCCGCGGTGCGCAGCTAACATCCGTCGATCAACGGTCGGATCTGCTGCCATGCGCGAACGCACCATCGCCAGTCATTTCGCCCGCGCCGCCCTGGGTGGTGCGCGTCGGCACGGCTACGACTATTCGAGCCTGCTACAGCAACTGGGAATCAGCCCCGAGTTGCTGGACGAGCCCCGGGCACGCATCGCTCCGGAGCAATTCACCCAACTGATCCAGGCGTTATGGCTGGCACTGGACGACGAGTACCTGGGGTTCGGGCAAGCCCCAAGCAGGCCGGGCAGCTTCGCGATGATGTGCCATGCCGTGATTCACTGTCGCAACCTGGATAAGGCACTCAATCGCGGCTTATTGTTTTACAGCCTATTCCCCGGGGCTCCGCGTTTGACCCTGAGCCGCGAAGATGAATGGGTGCGCCTGAGCCTGGACGACTCGCAACTCTGGGACCCGGATCATTTCCTCAGCGAAAGCCTGCTGGTGATCTGGCACCGTTTCGGCAGTTGGTTGATCGGCCAGCGCATTCGCCTGGAACAGGCCACGTTCAGCTACCCCCGGCCCGAACACGGCGCCGAGTACGACCTGCTGTTTTCCTGTCCGCTTGAGTTTTCCAGGCCCCAGAGCAGCTTGTTGTTTCACAGCCGCTACCTGACCATGCCGCTGTTGCAGGATGAACGCACCCTCAAGCATTTCCTCGAGCGCTCCCCCGCCGACCTGCTCTCGCGCCCGGACGATGGCGACAGTTTGAGCAGTCGGCTGCGGCGCTTGCTCAGTCGCGACAGCTCACGCTGGCCCGACCTGGAAGCCGTGGCCGCGCACCTGCACATCAGCCCGCAGACCTTGCGCCGGCATTTGCGGGAAGAGGGTTCGAGCTTTCAGGAATTGAAGGACCAGTTGCGCCGGGACATCGCGATTTATCACCTGAGTCGCGCTGACCTGTCGTTGCAACAGATCGCCGAGCAGCTGGGGTTTTCCGAGCCGTCGGCGTTTCACCGGGCGTTCAAGAAGTGGACGGGGCTGACGCCGGGGGCTTATCGGGCGCAGGAGAGCTGAGTTTCAGCACCCGCGTTGCGCAGTGATCACTGGCACCCTTGCGAACACACTCGAAAATACCCCGTCCAGGTTTTGCGAACGCTTACTCTAAAGGCGGGATGATGAGTGACAAGCCAGGGTAAATTTTATCTGGATGATCCAGCACCGACCTGTTCGCATTAAAGATCAGTGGGTACTTGGCGGCATCACCATAAAACTCTCTGGCAATCTTGGACAATGTATCGCCCCTTACAACCACATACATATTCAACTGACTGACCGGCGGAATCGCCAGTGTGGCCGGTGATTCGAAATCCACATCGCCCAGCCGGTTTATCTGTTCGATGAACCGGCCAAGATTATTGGCCGTGGTCGCGTGTATGTCATGCATGAGCACAATGGAGTTCTTTCTGTTCCTTATTTGCTCAACACCATGGGATACCCAGCCTCCCGGTTGGTAGTTGCTGTTCCAGTCCAGGGTATCCACGCTCCAGAGAACCTGCCGGTACCCCAACTCGGCGACAGTGCGATCGACCAGCGCATCGTGAGCGCCATAAGGCGGCCTCATGATCAGGTCCGGCTGCTGGTAGGGAGCCAGTGCCTGCTCCGTCATTTTGATCTGATCGATGATCGTGTCCTTGTCCTGGCCGACCAGCCTTAGATGATCGTAAGTGTGATTGCCGATCCGGTGCCCTTCGCCCAGGATGCGCTTGATACGCTCGCCATGCCTGGCAACCAGATTGCCAACAATAAAAAACGTTGCCTTGATATCAAACAGCGCCAGTGTTTCGAGCACGGTTTCGGTCTGGGTTTGCCGAGGACCGTCGTCAAACGTCAGCCAAACTTTCTTCCTTTCCATTTTTATCTCCTTTGGTGGCTTGTAACGCTTCAGCCCCTATCCACTCATGCACCAACACAGGCTCTGCGTGTGCATGTCGTCAATAAGGCGAGGCTTATTACCTGCCAGCAAACGGCTGAACGCCAACAAAACATTGTTGCCGGTCGTTTAACGCTTGATGCCTGTAGCGGCCCGAAAAGACCGCTATCAAATACCCGTTCAAAGCGCCGGAAAATGAATCCGGAACGCCGCTCCGCCCATCGGCGAATCGCCCAGGGTCAGCTTGGCGCTGTAGCTCTCGATGATGTCCTTGACCACCGCCAGGCCGATGCCCTGCCCCGGGTGCTGGCGGTCCAGGCGCTCTCCGCGCTCGAGAATCCGTGAGCGCTGATCCTGTGGTACGCCGGGGCCGTCGTCCTCGACACACAACTCGGTGCCGCTGAGGGTTTCACGCACACTGATGCGTATTTCGCCCAGGCACAGGCGATAGGCGTTTTCCAGCAGGTTGCCCATCATCTCCAACAGAGCGCCCTGTTCGATCGGAACGTAGCACGGGTCGGGCAGGTCGAACGCGACGTGCACGCGCTTGTCGCGATAGACCTTGTCCAGCGTGTCGCACAGACTTTTCAGCACTGGCCGCAAGTGCACCTGATGACGTACCAGGCCGCTTTTTCGCAGGCTGGCACGCTGCAACTGGTAGCTGATCTGCTGGCTCATGCGTTCGATCTGGGTTTGCAGCACCCAGGCCTGATCGCGATCCTCGGGACGCTGGGCCAGGTCTTCACTGACGCCTTGCAACACCGCCAGGGGCGTTTTCAGACTATGGGCCAGGTCATCAAGGGAATCACGGTAGCGACTGCGCTGCTCACGCTCACTGTGCAGCAAACGGTTGAGAGAGCCGGTCAGACGCAGCAATTCCCGGGGATGTTCCTCACTGAGGCTTTCGCGGGTGCCACCTTCGATCTGGTCCAGTTCCTGGCTCAAACGCCGTAATGCCTGCAAGCCCCAGGTCAGGCCGATCCACAGCAACGCCAGCAGCACCAGCAGTGCCGCGCCAAAACCCAGATAGAGATTTTCCCGCAGGCCTTCGAGGGTCACCTCGTACTCGCGAACCGGCTGCAACGCCACGATGCTGAAGGCTGCGCTTTTGCCGCCGAGCAACTTGACCTCGACGTCGTAGACGAAGAACTCCTGGCCATTGGCTTCGCGGATCCGCGCAAACTCGTTGCCACGCCCGTCGTAGCGCGGCTTGTAATTGATGCGTTCTTCCTGGGTCGCCTTCGAACGCCAGACCAGATGCCCTTCACGGTCATAGATGTAGCCGAGCAATCGGCTATCGGTGAGGTTGAAGCGTTCGTCGGGCAATTGCGCCGGCATCTGCAGGCTGTTGTTCTCCACTCGGGCGGCAGAGATCAGCGTGGTCACGTCGGATGCCAGACGCTGTTCGATGGAGTCCTGCAGCGCCAGGCTGAAGGCACCCTGCATCGCCGGCAGCAACGCCAGCATGAACAACACCGCCAACAGCGTGGCGGCGAGCATCAAGCGAATGCGCAGCGAACGGATCAAGTGCAACGCTCATTGAACAGGTAGCCCAGGCCGCGCACGGTGTCGATCGGCTTGAACCCGCCCGGCGCCTCCAGTTTGCGGCGCAGACGGCCGACCAGCACCTCGATCACATTCGGATCACGCTCGCCGTCATCCGGGTAGAGCTGTTCCATCAAGCGGTCCTTGGGTACCACTTGCTGATGGTGACGCATCAGGTATTCGAGAATGCGGTACTCATACGCAGTCAGCGCCAGCGGCTGTTCGTCGAGGGACGCCTGCTTGCGGTTCAGGTCCAGCAGCAAGGGACCGGCAACGATGGTCGACTGGGTGAAACCACTGGAGCGGCGCAGCAAGGCATTCAGGCGGGCCTCCAGCTCTTCGAACTGAAACGGCTTGACCACGTAATCGTCGGCACCGGCGGCCAGGCCTTCGACCTTGTCCTGCCAGTTGCCGCGCGCGGTGAGGATCAGGATCGGGAAGCTCTTGCCACTTGAGCGCAACTGGCGGATCAGGTCGAGCCCGCTCATGCCCGGCAGACCGAGGTCGATCACCGCCAGGTCAAAGTTGAACTGTGCGGTCTGGTACAGCGCCTCCTCGGCGTTGGCCACGGACTCGACCACGTGGCCGCTCTCCGTCAGGCGGGTTTGCAGGTGATGACGCAGCAGCGCTTCATCTTCGACAACCAGCAGTTTCATAACGCTCTCCCGGGCAAATCAACATCTCCAGAGGCACAACGTCGCACCTCAATAGCTAACATGGCAACGCCGGATCAGTCACTCGGGCTGATCCGGCGCAGGCCGCTCACGAAACGCTTGTCAGAAAGCGTAGTTCGCGGACAGGTAAGTCTGGGCGCTGCTGGTCAGGTCCAGCGAACCCTGCTTGCTGCCGCCGCGTTCACTCATCTCGGTACTGGCGTTGCTGCGCAGGTAACGGTAACCCAGTTCAACCGAGGTGTTCTGCGAAACCTGTTGCAGCACACCCACCTGGCCGCCGATGGCGTAGCCGATATCGCTGTCGCGGCTGAAGCCTGGCGACTCCTGAGTCATTTTGGTCAGGCCGGCTGTGGCGCCACCGAACAGCCTGGTGCTGCCGCCTACCGGGTAGAACAGATCGTAGCTGCCCAGGAGGTTTTCCTGACGCAGCTTAATGCCGTTGTGCGAGCCCGACACATTGTCGTAAGTGGCGTAGTAGCGGCCCTTGGTGTTTTGCTGGCCCAGACGAACACCCCATGTAGTGTCCTTGCCGATCACGCTATCGGCGTTCGGGTGATTGAGGTTGTCGTTCAAGGCGTGGGATTTTTTGACCTTGTCGCTGGTCTGTCCAAGAGTAAGGCTGGCGAAGTTATCGTCGGACGCGAAAGCCGCAGTGCTTGCGCCCAGAATCGTGAATGCCAGAAGCAGTTTTTTGAATCCAGTCATTGGGAAGTTTCCTCATGTGCCGTTTGCTTTTTGGGTACGGGGCAAGGTTACGCACCGCGCCCTGAACTCCCCCTGAACACACTCTGAACCTGGGCTGAACCGACCCGCCCTGAATATTTCGACACGTTTCAACAGGAAATCCGACCATGCAATGGACAAGGTCGGCGCCGACCACCCATTCGTCAGAAGCTTTGCACTACCCAGCCTCAAGCCAACCCGGCAAAATGCCAGATATGAATCCAACCCCCGCCCTGCCCGTCTGCTGCACGCCCCTCGATGACCATTGGCCGCTGCCGTTTGTGCTGCCCGATACGGTCCTGTTGAGTACTCACTTCGATAGCGCCCGACTGGCCAGCGATGACTTTCAGCGCAGCGCTGTCGAAGCGCCGGCGAGCATTCAGCGCTCTGTCGCCAAACGGCAGGCGGAGTTTCTCGCTGGGCGAGTGTGTGCCCGGGCCGCGTTACAGCAGCTCGAAGGATTGAGCTTCATTCCGGCCATCGGTGAAGATCGGGCACCGGTCTGGCCTGCTCATATCACTGGCTCGATCACCCACAGCACTGGTCGGGCCGCGGCGATCGTGGCGAACAAAAGCCATTGGCGCGGCTTGGGCATGGACCTGGAAAACCTGCTCAATGCCGAACGGGCCGAACGCCTGGCCGGGGAAATCCTCAATCCGCCGGAGCTACGTCGCCTGGCGGCCGGTGATCACGATCAACGGGCGTTGCTGGTCACCCTGACGTTCTCGGTCAAGGAAAGCCTGTTCAAGGCGCTCTATCCGATCGTTCGGCGCCGTTTTTATTTCGAACACGCCGAAGTGCTGGAATGGAGTGAGTCGGGTGAGGTGCGGTTGCGATTGCTTACTGATTTGTCCAGGGAATGGCGCAATGGCACCGAGCTGGATGCGCAGTTCGGGGTCAAGGATGGGCAGTTGTTGAGTCTGGTCAGCATCAGGGCCTGAAGTTTTTTGGCGCATGACCGGGCCTCTTCGCGAGCAAGTCGAATCGTCGCACCGCCGCTCCCACACTGGATCTTCATTGAACACACTATTTATGAACATCACAGATCAAAAGTGGGAGCGGCGATGCGGCGATCCGACTTGCTCGCGACGGCGGGTCATCATTCAGCGCATTTCTCAACGCTTCTCCTGATTGCGCGGCCAGCTCAGACTGAAGCACGCCCCGCCCAGGCTCTTGCTCTTGCCGATCAACGCGCGCCCGCCATGCCAATGGATGATGCGGCGCACAATGGACAGGCCTAACCCATGGCCTCCAGATGCACGGGTGCGGCTGTCGTCGAGACGCAGGAACGGCGTAAAGATCTTCTCCCACGCCGACTCCGGTACGCCCGGCCCGTCATCCTCGATATCCACCCGGCATCGCTGCTGCCCCACCTGATAGCTGATGGTCACCCGTGATTGCGCGTGGCGCATGGCATTAGTCACCAGGTTCTGGATCGCCCGATGCAGATAGCGCGGTTCAGCCTCGACCCAGGCGTCGTCGTTATCGGCAGCTGACAGGCACAACCCGCGTTGCACCGTGACGTCGGCGCGCAACGGCGCCAGTTCTTCGATCACCTGGTCGACCAAGGCATCCAGATCGATCCGCTGAAAGTTCAGCGCCGGCGAGCCCTGCTCCAACCGCGCGTAGGTCAGCATCTCGTCCACCAGCCGGTCGAGGTCCTCGATGTCGTGGTCCATGCCCTGGCAGTATTTTTCCAGGGCTTGCGGCGTAGTGGCCGAGCCAATCATCTCCAGGCCAAAGCGCAGGCGCGCCACCGGCGTGCGCAATTCGTGGGACACCGCGCGCACCAGTTCACGCTGGATCGCCAGCAACTGCTGCAAGTGTTCGGCCATGCCGTTGAACGCCGAAGCCAGCCGCCCCACCGAGTCCGCGCCTCGCGCCGGCACGCGGGTTTCCAGGCTGCCCTTGGCGATGCGCGTGGCGGCGGCCTCCAGGCCACGCAAGCGTCGCTCGAGCTGACGCACCAACAGATAGACGATCAAACCGATCAGCGTCAGGCCCAGCGCGGCGATCAGCACCAGCCATTCCGGCGGATAAGGATTCATCTGATACAACGGGCCGATTTCCAGGACCCACGGCGTGCCGACCATGCCGGCAAATACCCGGATCGAGTCGCCCCCCTTGCCCAGCGCCATCACGGTGTCACCCTCGGACACCCGGCGGCTCTGGTCTTCGTCCATGTCCGCCTGGTCGACCGTGACCAGCCGCAGGTCAAAGCCGAAGCCCTTGCTTTCCTTCAATTGCGCCAGGCGCAAGGGCTGGTCGGCGACCGGGGTGCGCACCAGTTCATCGGTCAACAGGTAGATGGTGGCCCGGGCCAGTTGCTCGCTGATCTGCTGCACTTCCCCGGTGAGCATCAACTGCTCCTTGTCGCTGACCAGCTTGTAGACCTTCGCCGCGTGCGGCCCGGTCTGTTCCACCAATGCCTGGCCGCGCAACACACGGGTGCGCTGGGTCAGGTCGAGGTCAGTCTCGGCAAAGGTTTTCAGCGCCAGCGGAATCCCCAGCAGCCGCTCCCACACCAGCAAGGCCCGGTGGCGCTCGGTCTGGTTCATCGGTTGCAGGTTGTCGGCCATCAGCGAAAACGTGCCGTGAGCCAGGCGCTCGCGGTATTGCTCGCTGCGCACCTCATTGAGCAGGTGCAACGCCAGCACACCGAGCACCGCCACCAGAATCAGCGCGGCGCACATGCCGCCATAGATACGCAGGAAGATCGAGTTCACAGGGATGGGTCTACGCAAGCCTCGGGAACGAACAGATAGCCCTTGCTGCGCACGGTCTTGATCAGCCGTGGATGCTCCGGGTCATCGCCGATCTTCGGGCGGATGCGCGAGATGCGCACATCGATGGAGCGGTCCTGACCGTCATAGCCGATGCCCCGCAGCGCGGTGAAGATCTCCTCCCGGGAGAGGATGCGCCCGGCATTGGCCACCAATAGCCAGAGCAGGTCGAATTCGGCGCTGGTCAGCTCGATGCCGTTGCCCTGCAACCAGGCTTCGCGCAAGGCGTTGTCGACGATCAGCGGGCCGAACTGCAGGCGCCGCTGTTTTTCCGGGGCAACTTCGGGTGTTTCACTGCGACGCAGCAGTGCCTGGATACGCGCCAGCAGCAGGCGCGGGCGTACCGGTTTGCACACATAGTCGTCAGCCCCCAGGTCCAGGCCGAGAATCTGGTCAGTGTCATCGGTGCGGGCGGTGAGCATCAGGATCGGGCCGTCATAGCGGGCGCGGACCTTGCGGCAAATGCTCAGGCCATCTTCACCGGGGAGCATCAGGTCGAGGATCACCAGGTCCGGTTGTTCCTTGATGATGCGATTCGCAGCGAGCGCACCATCCCCTTCGATCGATACACGCAGGCCATTGGCTTCCAGGTAATCTCGGGTCAGTTCGGCCAGTCGCTGGTCGTCCTCCACAATCAATACCTGCCAGGCTTCTTGCTCCACGGGTGACCTCTGCTTGCCAAAAACACCAATAAGGAAGGATCCGCCCGTCTTTTTGTAATGATTCGGGGGGATAAAAATGTATACACGCTGGGCCGATTGTATAAACGTCGCTCGTCGAGAACACAAGCGGGTAAATGCGTTCGGACAACAGGGTTTTTTGTGATAGGGTTCGCGCCCTTAAAAATCCGCCCGGCCGTTTTCGATCGTTGAAAATCGCTGAAAAAAGGTCCGGTCCAGCAAGGTCGCGGCCTACACGCCGGTTCCCTCTTTCACACACAATTTACGCACAGGTTTATCCACAGGCAGTACGTTGCAATCGCCCCCCAAAACGCATTATCTTGTAGCCCGGCGCTAAAAAAACCCTAGATGTAGGGTTTTGCGTAAAAAACCAAACACAAACCAGACACCAATTTCAAGCGCTTTTATTGCCTCTGTCCGGTTGAACCATACGTATTTTCGAAAGACCAAACCGCGCATGCGGATGGCTACTGTGTTTCGGCCCCGAGTGGTGAAAACGGTACGGGTGTTGCAGTCCCAACTGTCACCTGCAAAGGACCAAGGTTTCAGGCCCAAGGCGTGAGACCAAAGACTTCGGCATGGAAGCGGCGCTCGATAAAGCCCCCTTCCTACTGTCCCGAAGTTGTTATGCCCGGCGCTCGCCGGTTGTAGTGCTTCAGGACGGAACGGTGGGCACCGTGATGGTGCCCAAACAAACATAGAGAATGTGGAGACACTCCCCCATGCAAACCGACACAACTCGCGAGAACCCGCAGGGCACCTTGCCGCAGGCCGCTGATTCGAATTCGGATCTGTCCGCCACCGCGCCTGGCCAACTGCGCGTGATCAAGCGTAACGGCACTGTCGTTCCCTACACCGATGACAAAATCACCGTCGCCATCACCAAAGCGTTCCTCGCAGTTGAAGGCGGCACCGCTGCTGCCTCGTCGCGAATCCACGACACCGTTGCCCGCCTGACCGAACAGGTCACCGCGACCTTCAAGCGTCGCATGCCATCGGGCGGCACCATCCACATCGAAGAAATCCAGGACCAGGTCGAACTGGCCCTGATGCGTGCCGGCGAGCAGAAAGTTGCGCGCGACTACGTGATCTACCGTGACGGTCGTTCGAAAGAACGCGCTGCCCACGCACCGGCCGAAGAAGCGGTCAATGCTCACCCGTCGATCCGCATCACCCGTGCCGACGGCAGCCTGGCGCCGCTGGACATGGGCCGCCTGAACACCATCGTCACCGAAGCGTGCGAAGGCCTGGAAGAAGTCGACGGCGACCTGATCCAGCGCGAAACCCTGAAAAACCTGTACGACGGCGTGGCCCTGACCGACGTCAACACCGCACTGGTGATGACCGCGCGTACCCTGGTTGAGCGTGAGCCGAACTACTCGTTCGTGACCGCCCGCCTGCTGATGGACACCCTGCGTGCCGAAGGCCTGGGCTTCCTGGGCGTGGCCGAAAGCGCCACTCACCACGAAATGGTCGACCTGTACGCCAAGGCACTGCCGGCCTACATCGCCAAAGGTATCGAGTTCGAACTGCTGAACCCTGTGCTGGCCTCCTTCGACCTGGAAAAACTGGGCAAGGCGATCAACCACGAGCGCGATCAGCAATTCACCTACCTGGGCCTGCAAACCCTGTACGACCGTTACTTCATCCACAAGGACGGTATCCGCTTCGAACTGCCGCAGATCTTCTTCATGCGCGTGGCCATGGGCCTGGCGATCGAAGAGAAGCAAAAAGAAGACCGCGCCATCGAGTTCTACAACCTGCTGTCGTCCTTCGACTACATGGCTTCGACCCCGACCCTGTTCAACGCCGGTACCCTGCGTCCACAGCTGTCGAGCTGCTACCTGACCACCGTGCCGGATGACCTGTCGGGCATCTACCACGCGATCCACGACAACGCCATGTTGTCGAAATTCGCTGGCGGCCTGGGCAACGACTGGACTCCGGTGCGTGCGCTGGGTTCGTACATCAAGGGCACCAACGGCAAGTCGCAAGGCGTGGTTCCGTTCCTCAAAGTAGTGAACGACACCGCTGTAGCCGTTAACCAGGGTGGCAAGCGCAAAGGCGCTGTGTGTGCCTACCTGGAAACCTGGCACATGGACATCGAAGAGTTCATCGAACTGCGCAAGAACACCGGTGATGACCGTCGTCGTACCCACGACATGAACACTGCCAACTGGATCCCTGACCTGTTCATGAAGCGCGTCTTCGATGACGGCAAGTGGACCCTGTTCTCGCCATCCGAAGTACCGGACCTGCACGACCTGACCGGCAAGGCCTTCGAAGAGCGCTACGAGTACTACGAAGCCCTGACCGAGTACCCGGGCAAGGTCAAGCTGTTCAAGACCATCCAGGCCAAAGACCTGTGGCGCAAGATGTTGTCCATGCTGTTCGAAACCGGCCACCCATGGCTGACCTTCAAGGACCCGTGCAACCTGCGCAGCCCGCAGCAACACGTGGGCGTGGTCCACAGCTCGAACCTGTGCACCGAGATCACCTTGAACACCAACAAGGACGAGATCGCCGTTTGCAACCTGGGTTCGATCAACCTGCCGAACCACATCGTCGACGGCAAGCTGGACACCGCCAAGCTGCAACGCACCGTGAACACCGCCGTGCGCATGCTCGATAACGTGATCGACATCAACTACTACTCGGTGCCGCAAGCGAAGAACTCCAACTTCAAGCACCGTCCGGTCGGCCTGGGCATCATGGGCTTCCAGGACGCTTTGTACCTGCAGCACATCCCTTACGGCTCCGACGCTGCCGTCGAGTTCGCCGACAAGTCGATGGAAGCGGTCAGCTACTACGCGATCCAGGCTTCCTGCGACCTGGCCGACGAGCGCGGCGCCTACGAGACGTTCCAGGGTTCGCTGTGGTCCAAAGGCATCCTGCCGCTGGATTCGCAACAGATCCTGATCGAGTCCCGTGGCCAGAAGTACATCGATGTCGACCTGAACGAATCCCTGGACTGGGCACCGGTTCGCGCCCGTGTACAGAAAGGCATCCGTAACTCCAACATCATGGCCATCGCACCGACCGCGACCATCGCCAACATCACTGGCGTATCGCAGTCGATCGAACCGACCTACCAGAACCTGTATGTGAAATCGAACCTGTCGGGCGAATTCACCGTGATCAACCCGTACCTGGTTCGCGACCTGAAGGCTCGCGGTCTGTGGGATTCGGTCATGATCAACGACCTGAAGTACTACGACGGTTCGGTGCAGCAGATCGAGCGCATCCCGCAAGAACTCAAGGAGCTCTACGCGACGGCCTTCGAAGTGGACACCAAGTGGATCGTCGACGCGGCAAGCCGTCGTCAGAAGTGGATCGACCAGGCTCAGTCGCTGAACCTGTACATCGCTGGCGCTTCGGGCAAGAAGCTGGACGTGACCTACCGCATGGCCTGGTACCGTGGCCTGAAAACCACTTACTACCTCCGTGCCCTGGCTGCGACCAGCACCGAGAAGTCGACCATCAACACCGGCAAGCTGAACGCTGTTTCCAGCGGCGGCAACCACGGTGACGACTCGGTCCTGGCAGCGCCTGCCGGTCCTGCTCCAGTGCCGAAGGCTTGCGCCATCGACGAGCCGGATTGCGAAGCTTGCCAATAAGCTGAGCCGGTAAGCGCTGCAAGGCGCTTACTCGAAACCCCCGATCAGCCTCTGGCGGGTCGGGGGTTTTCTTTTGCCTCGAGGAAATGGGTGACTGATCTGACGCTTTCGCGAGCAAGCCCGCTCCCACAGGGGACCGAGTTTTTCCAGATAAACACGATCAACTGTGGGAGCGGGCTTGCCCGCGAAGAGGCCATCACCTCCAACACAAAACCTCAGGGCACAAAAAAGCCCCTCTGATGAGGGGCTCCTTGCACAGCACTTTCCAGCATCAGGTCATCTGAATGATGGTCTGCATGATGGTGCTCTGGGTGGAGATGGTCTTGGCGTTCGCCTGGTAGTTGCTCTGCGCCTTGATCAGGTCGACCAGTTCATTGGTCAGGTTGACGTTGGACTCTTCCAGGGAGTTGGAAACGATCGAACCCAGGGTGCCGGTCTCCGGTGCATCGTAGCCCGGGATGCCCGACGCGTAGGTTTCTTTCCAGCTGGTGCCGCCTACCGGTTGCAGGCCTTGCTCGTTGGTGAAGCTGGCCAGGGAAATCTGGCCGATCGGCTTGGTCTGGTTGTTGCTGAAGTTGGCCAGCAGCACACCGCTGCCGTCGATGGTCAGGTTGGTGATCTGGCCCGTGGCGTAACCGTTCTGCGCCGGGATCGAACGCGCGGTGTCGGCGTTGAACTGGGTGGTGCTGGCCATGGCGATGGTCAAACCTGCTGGATCGGCTGCCGCGCCGTTGGCTGTCCAGACGCCATTGGTGACACTGCCCGGGGTCCAGTTGGTGATTTTCAGGTCACTGCTGATTACTGAAGTCGGTGGCGTGGTTGGCGGTGTCACGGGTGTGCTGACCGAAGTCAGTTTGCCGGTGGAATCGAACGACATGGTCGAAGCAACCGGCGCGGTAACGGTAGGATCACTGCCATCCGGATTGCGGCCATCGATCAGCGTGTAGGTGTCCCACGTGTTCGCTCCAGTCTTGACCATGTATTGATCCATGGTGTGCTGGTTACCCTGAGTATCGAAGATCGGGGTACTGAACGACTTGGTAAAGGTCTCGGTCTTGGACGGGTCGAACTTGTTCGCCGCCACTGCCTGGTCGATCACCGCCGAGGTGGAGTTCAGGTTGATCGTCGACGACACGGTGCTGGTGGATTTCGGCGCCAGGTTGGAGGTGTCGATCCGCAGGTCGGTCAGCACGCCATTGACGATCTTGCCGTTGGCATCCACACCGTAACCTTGCAGGCGGGCAGTGCCGTCGCTGTTGGTGACGTAGCCTTCCTTGTCGGTCTTGAACGTACCGGCACGGGTGTAGGTCAGCGAACCGTTGTTGCTCAGGACGAAGAAGCCGTTGCCCTGGATACCCATGTCGAGCACGTTGCCGGTGTTGCTCACGTCACCCTGGCCGAACTGCTGGGAAACGTTGGCCAGGCGCACGCCGTTGCCGACGGTCTTGCTGCCGGTGCCCAGGCGGGTCGCCGAGTACACGTCTTCGAATTCTGCGCGGGACGATTTGAAACCGGTGGTCGCGACGTTGGCGATGTTGTTGCCGGTCACGTCCAGTTGTTTATTGGCTGCATAGAGACCGCTAAGGCCGATATTGAAAGACATCATCCACTCCTTTGTGCCGTGTTAGTCGGCTCTACATACCAATGGTTTGTACTTTGGACAGGGCAACGCTGCCCAGCCCGGCCAGATTGAGCATCAACTCACCGCCGGTCTGGCTGATGGTCACGCTGTTGACGGTGGCGGGCAGGTTGGTGATCAACGCGACGGACTGGCCATCGATCGTGCTCGTGGCGCCGAAGGTGTAGGTGCCCGCAGGTACCGTCTCACCCGCATCGTTCTTGCCGTCCCAGATGAAGCTGGCGTTGCCGGCCTTCTGCGAACCGAGGTCGATGGTGCGCACGGTCTTGCCGTCGGCGTCGGTGATCTTCAGGGTGGCGGACGCCACCGAAGACGGAACCACCACCGTGCCGCTGAGGCTCTTGGTGGTATCGACCACGGCCTTGTCGCCCGGCGCGATGACCGAACGGCCCACCAGCGACGACGCCTGCAAGGCCTGGGACGAGTTGTAGTTGCTGGCCAGGCCGCTCACGGTGCTGTTGAGCGTGGTGATGCCTTCCAGGCTGCTGAACTGCGCCAACTGGGCCACGAACGCGCCATTGTCCTGGGGCTCCAGTGGGTTCTGGTTTTTCAGCTGGGTCACCAGCAACTGCAGGAACGCATCCTTGCCCAGCGCCTGATTGCCCGCGGCGCTGCCGGTTGCCGACGCGAGGCCGTCAGTCGTGGTGTTGGTCTTGATCGAGGAGTTGGCCAGGATATCGTTGAGGCTCAAACCACTGGTGGAATCGGTAACACTCATCTGAGTCGCCCCTTATCACTGACCGAGGGTCAGGACCTTCTGCATCATGGTTTTGGCGGTGTTCATCATTTCGGCGTTGGTCTGGAACGAACGGCTCGCGGAAATCATGTCGGCCATTTCCTCCACCACGTTGACGTTCGGGTAGTAGACATAACCCTTGGCATCGGCCGCCGGATGGTTCGGCTCGTAGCGCGCCTCGAGATTGCTCTGGTCTTCGACCACACCCAGCACCTGCACGCCTTGGCCAGCGGCATCCTGGCTCTGGAACAACGAGTCGCTGCCGCCGCTCTGGCCGCCCTGGAACATGGTGGCGAATACCGGGTGGCGCGCGCGGTAGGTCTGGTCGATGCTCGACGAGACCGTCTCGGCGTTGGCGATGTTCGAAGCGACGGTGTTCAAGCGCGTGGTCTGCGCACTCATGCCGCTACCGGCAATGTTGAAAACACTGGATAGAGACATGGCTTACTCTCCGCGCAGGGCTGACACCAGCCCTTTGAATTTGCTGTTGAGCAGGGTGAAGCTGGCCTGGAAGCCGATCGCGTTTTCCGCGTAGTTCGACTGTTCCAGCTGAGCGTCCACGGTGTTCTGGTCGATCGACGGTTGCATCGGCGTGCGATACAGCAACGACTCGTCGCCATTGCCCAGGCCTTCAGCTTCAATATGACGGCTGTTGGTCATGTTCAAGGCGAAGGTGCCGCTTTTGGTTTTCTCGTTCTGCTCGGCGAGCACTTTCGAGAAGTCCAGGTCCCGAGCCTTGTAGTTCGGGGTATCGGCGTTGGCGATGTTGTTGGCCAGGACTTCGGCGCGCTGGGCGCGGAAGCCCAGGGCTTGTTCGTGGATACCGAGCGCTTTATCGAAGCTGATGCTCATGTCGGGAAACCTTCGGGTGACCTGATTTTTCGTAGGATCAACTTAGCAAGCCCCATGCCAATTCAAAAAAGCCCGGAAACCGGGGCTTTGCCGGCCATGGCAACGCGGCAATGCCAGAAAAGCGGCAACGGTTTTCCGCCGGATGCCGCTTTTCTGCCGCTTGGCACTCATCTCACCAACGCCACCGAACAACTGTGGGAGCGGGCTTGCTCGCGAAAGCGGTGTGTCAGAAAAACAAATACTGGCTGACAAGACGCTTTCGCGAGCAAGCCCGCTCCCACAGGGGTAGGTGGTGCCTGTGAGAAAGCAGCAGGCAAAAAGAAACGGGAGCCCCAGAGGACTCCCGTTTTTGACAACACCAACAAAATCACTTCGCCTGGTAAATGATCCCCGGGCTGCACTGGACCATCTGGTAATGATCCGGCAAACCGTTCAACGCTTCGGAAGCACCGAGGAACAGGTAACCGCCCGGCTTCAACGTGCTGTGGATACGCAACAGGATGTCCTTCTTCACCTCGGCGGAGAAGTAGATCAACACGTTGCGGCAGAACACGATGTCGAACTTGCCGAGGCTCGCGTAGCTGTCCAGCAGGTTGAAGGAACGGAATTCCACCCGGCTCTTGATCGGCGCCTTGATCGCCCAGCGCCCCGGCCCTTTCGGGTCGAAATAACGCTGCAGGCGCTCGGGTGACAAACCGCGACCGATGGCCAGGCTGTCGTACTCGCCGGTCTTGCAGTTGTTCAGCATGGTGCCGGACAGGTCGGTGGCAACAATCTGCACACCCATCCTCAGCTGACCCAGGTTGACCCGCTCGAACTCGTCGATGGACATCGACAGCGAATACGGCTCCTGGCCCGACGAGCACGCCGCCGACCAGATGCGCAGGCGCTGGCCGGGACTGGCCTTGATCGCTTCGGGCAGCACCTTGTTCTTCAAGACTTCAAACGGGTAGGTGTCACGAAACCACAGGGTTTCGTTGGTGGTCATGGCATCCACCACCTGCTCGCGCAAACCGCTACGCGGCTGGGTCTGCATACGCTGAACCAACTCACCCAAAGACTTGATGCCTTGCTGTTCCATCAGTTTGTTGAGACGGCTGGAGACCAAGTACTGCTTGTTTTCACCGAGCAAAATGCCGCAGGCTTTTTCCAGGAATACCCGGAACTGTTCGAAATCCAAATTACCCGTAGACAATGATGCCGCCTCTTAAATCGTGTTGACTGCCAGGGGTGCGAACCCCTAGCTGATATCTGCTGCTTTGATCCGGTCGACTACCCGGGATGCAAGGTCATCAGGACGGAACTTGGCCAGGAAGTCATCGGCACCGACCTTCTTGACCATCGCCTGATTGAATACCCCCGACAACGAAGTGTGCAGGATGATATGAAGCTTTTGCATGCGCGGGTCGTTGCGGATTTCCGCCGTCAGGGTGTACCCGTCCATCTCTGGCATCTCGATGTCGGAGATCATCATCAGGAACTCTTCTTCCGGCTTCTTGCCCTCGTCGACCAGTTTGCGCAGGTAGTCCAGCGCTTGCCGACCGTCATTCAACGCCACCACTTCGACGCCGACCGTTTGCAGGCAACGCGTGACCTGCTTGCGCGCCACCGATGAGTCGTCGACCGTCAGCACGCGCAATGAAAGCGCCTTGTGCTGGGTTTCGACATCCACCACACCCACGGAAATCGCCTCCGGCGTCGGTGCCACTTCCGCCAGCACCTTCTCGACGTCGATGATCTCGACCAACTGATTGTCGACCCGCGTCACCGCCGTCAGGTAGTGATCGCGCCCGGTGCCCTTGGGCGGCGGATGGATCTCCTCCCAGTTCATGTTGACGATGCGCTCCACCGAGCGGACCAGGAAACCCTGAGTCTTGGTGTTGTACTCCGTGATGATCACGAAGGGGTTGTTCTTGTCCTTCAACGCACCGGAGCCGGTCGCCATCGCCAGATCAAGGATCGGAATGGTCGCCCCCCGGATGTTCGCCACGCCGCACACGACAGGACTGGACTTGGGCATCAGCGTCAGTTTGGGGCATTGCAGCACCTCCCGAACCTTGAACACGTTGATCCCATACAGTTGCTGGCCGTCGAGACGGAACAACAACAGCTCAAGGCGATTCTGCCCCACCAGTTGCGTGCGCTGGTTTACCGAATCCATTACACCAGCCATGCCCAGACTCCTACACCAACGCCAAGTGTTGTTGCGACGCGCCTTCATCACTAAACGGCACGGCGCTTGCTTTTTTAATCGTTATGAACACAGAACCGACATTTTTCCGACGCCTGACCACACCCTGCCAAAAATTGCTCGGCGTGCTGGCGGCTGTTTGCCTGTTCAACGCTGGCAGCCTTGCCCTTGCTGACGCGGTTACCTTGCCTGACATGCTTATCGGCGTCACTCAGGGCTTTCTTGAATTCACCGTAGAAGACTATCTGGCTACCAGCCAAACGGAAGGTCGCTACGAGATCCAGGTCAACCCGCTCGATCCGCGCATGCACATGCCCATGTGCGACAAGGAATTGACAGCAACGCTTGAGAGTCCCAAGCCGCTGGGACGGGTTACGGTCAAGGTTCGCTGCGAGGGCGCTTCCCCCTGGACAGTCTTCGTACCCGCTCAAGTCCGCCTGTTTCGCGATGTCGTCACCAGCGCCCGGCCACTGCGCCGCGCCGCCATTGTCGAGCCTGGGGATGTGGTCCTGCGCGAGCGCGATATCAGCCTCACCAGCCAGGGCTACCTGACCTCCCTCGATCAGGCGATCGGGCAACGACTGACCCGACCAATGGTCGCCGACCAGGTGATTACCCTGGTGCATATCGAACAGGCCGAGGTCATCCGCAAGGGTGATCAGGTGGTGATTACCGCCCGCAGCGGTACGCTCAGCGTGCGCATGCCGGGCGAAGCGCTGTCAAACGGCAGCTTGAGCGAACAGATCCGGGTGAAAAACCTCAACTCCCAGCGAGTCATCAAGGCGCAGGTCATGGCGCCGGGGCAGGTGGAAGTGTCCATGTAAGGCGCTCAGCTCATCAGAATGTGGCGCTTGCCGCGGCTGTTCCCTAGACTGTGTTCCATGCACGGCAAGCGCTGGCGCGCGCAAGGTTCATTGATAAATGGGCCTAAAGTTTTCCAGGGAATGGCCGAAACCATGGCAAGCGTCCAAATTCCCAGAGGTTTTTATCATGGTCATCGATTTCAGCCGTTTGAACAGCTCCTCGTCCCTTACGGGCAGTACACGTACCAGCGCCAGCAAGGAAAGCGCCGAGGCCGGCAAATCCGCGCCGCTGGAGTCCGCGGCCGAACAGGCCGGTACCGTCAAAAGCGGGGAATCGGTACATCTCAGCAATGAGGCTCAACAGTTGCAGAAGGTCACTGACAAGCTGCGCGATCAGCCTGCCGTCGACAACGCCCGCGTGGCCGAGTTGAAAGCAGCGATTGCCGATGGCAGCTATAAAGTCGACAGCAACCGTGTAGCCAGCAAACTGCTCAACTTCGAAGCCCAGCGCTAGGCCACCGCCGGCGCCAGGCTTTTGGACGCTTAAAACCCAAGGCCAGCCATGCACGACACTCATCTACTGCAACTGATCACCGACGACTTCGCCCCGGCGCAACACCTGCTGGAGTTACTGCAGACCGAATCCCTCGCATTGCATGGCCGCGACATGCCATTGCTCGAGAACATCCTGGCGCAGAAACAGGCATTGGTCGTTTTGCTCGAACAGCATGGCCGCAAGCGCAGTGAAATCCTCGCCAGCCTCAACCTGCCGACCAACCGCGGCGGTCTGGAGCAACTGGCCGGCCAGTCGAGCATTGGCGAGCAGTTGCTGGCGCAAAGTGACGTGCTGACCGATCTCCTGGCCCAGTGCCAGGCCATCAACGCCAACAACGGCCAGTCGATCCTCACTCAGCAGGCAGCTACGGCCACCCAGCTGAAAATCCTCACCGGCGGTGAAACCCCGGCGCTTTACGATGCCAGCGGAACATTCTCCAAGCTTGCCAAGCCGCGCCCGCTCAGTCAGGCATGAGCCGGTCAATGCCCCCGCTCTATCAAGACGCGCAACATACTGGCAAACTGCCAGACTGCCGTAGTCAAATTTTGTCTGGAGATTGATTAACCGTGTCCAATGCCTTATCCGTGGATGATGCTCCGCAGCCACCCAAGGTGCTCTCCACGCCCTTGGAAATCTCCAGCAACCTGCGCCAGCTGCTCGAAAGCCATGACCCGCTGATCATCACGTTCCACGAGCGCAGCCAGCGCTTCCAGAGCTATCTGGTGGACCTGGACCGTGACAGCAACATGATTGCCCTGGACGAAATGATCCCCCGTGATGGCGAGCGCTACCTGCTGGCGGGCGAGCCGTTCAGGGTCGAAGGCTTCCACGAAGGCGTACGCATTGCCTGGGAAAGCAACGGCCGGTTGAATATCGACGAATCCGCTGGCAGCCGCTGCTATCGCGGCGCCCTGCCCGATGAAGTGGTGTACCACCAGCGCCGCAATGCGTTCCGCGCCGCGCTGAAACTGGCACAACTGGTCAACGTCAACCTCGACGGCGAAAAGCTCAAGGCTCCCATCAGCGGCAAGCTGCTGGATATTTCCGCTACCGGCTGCAAACTGCGCTTCGACGGCGACATCACTGGCAGCCTGCAACTGGGTCAGGTTTACGACCGCTTCAACGCCGAACTGCCCTTTGGCAAGATGACCGCGCCGGTCGAGTTGCGTTATCTGCACTTCGAAGAAAAGATCTCCACCACCTTCGCCGGCGTTCGCTTCCACAACATGAGCGGGCTGGTGCAGCGTCAGGTCGAGCGCTTCGTCTATCAGTTGCAACGCGAAGCACGTCGCTTCGACAAAGACGACATCTGATAGAGCGTCAACAAAAAACGGGCAGTCCCTTGCGGTGACTGCCCGTTTTTTTGTGCCCCGGTTTTAAGGCCTGGCCTCGGTAAAGCTTTGCTCGCGCCCCGAATCAGGGTCTTCTGGCGGTTGATCGGTTTCTGATTCGGATTCAGGTTCGGCTGGCGGTTCCGGATTCACCGGGTTGCACATCTGATCCTGCACCACCTGCTCATCAACACGCGGGTCGAGGCAGGCCACCAGTGGCGAACTCGTCATATTGTCCGGCATGGCCACGTGATGCAGCGGTGCGTCATCGACCTGATGCAGGTTGGTCACCGCTTTCGGGCGAATCCGCCACACCAGTACCAACGCAAAGAAGCTGAAAAACGCGTAGAGCATCTGGCTGCCGAACAGCTTCATCAGCACGCCTGCCACCAGCGGTCCGATACTCGCGCCAACACCATAGGTCACCAGCAACATCGCCGTCAGGGACACCCGGCGATCGCCTTCGACATGGTCGTTGGAGAACGCCACTGCCAATGGATACAGGCAGAACTGCACCAGCGAACAGACAAATCCGGCGATAAACAGAATCTCCAACGGCACCTGCGGCATGATCGCCAGCGGCAGTGCAGCCAGGGCCAGGCTGAATGCAAAACTGCGGATCAACACGGCCCGGTCGTAGCGATCGGACAACCAGCCCAATGGCCACTGCACCAGCAGCCCGGCAAAAATGCAGCTACCCATGAACAGACCGACCTGCTCCGTGGACAACCCTTGCTGCGAGGCATACAGCGGTGCCAGACCGTAGAACGAACCGACGATCAGGCCCGCCCCGAGCACCGTGCTCAATGACTGTGGCACGCGCTTGATAAAGAACCGTGGCTCCATCGGTGCCGGATGCAAGGGTGCCGGGTGGATCCGCCGCGTCAGGGCCACGGGCACCAGACACAGGGCGAAACACAGGGCGACCAGCATCAGCAGCTCCAGCCCCAGCGCCGGATGCATGACCAGAATCAGTTGCCCCATCACCAGGCCCAGGTAGGAGGCGATCATGTAACCGCTGAATACCAACCCGCGCTGCGTGGCCTCGGCCTGTTCGTTCAGCCAGCTCTCGATCACCATGTACTGGCACATCATGCCGAGGCCGACGATCACCCGCAGGAACAGCCAGGCCGGCAACCAATCGGTCAGGCCATGACCCAACACCGCCGCGCCGACAATCCCGGCACAGGCCGAGTAGGCCCGGATATGCCCGACCCGGGCAATCAACCGGTGACCGATCTTGCCCCCCAGCACCAGGCCGAAATAGTTGGCGGCCATCAAAGCACCGACCCACAGGCTGTCGACATGGTCGGCCGCCAGGCGCAGGCCCAGGTAAGTACTCAACAGGCCCGAGCCGATCAACATCATCAGCGAGGCGAAATACAGCGCTCGAAAGGATTTCCAGATTTGGCGCAACGAGCGGCTCCTTGCAGTGAGAATCGGCTACCGCTAAACGATAGCCGGATGTCGACGGATCGTCAGGCCTGGGTCGCTAAAACACGACGCTCCCAGGGCGTAATTTCATCATGGAAACTGCTCAGCTCCAGGGTCTTCGAAGCGATGTAGCCTTCGATGAATTCCGCGCCGAACAGTTCCTTGGCCAACTGGCTACGTTTCAGACGCTCAAGTGCCGCATGCAAGGTACACGGCAACGAAAGATTGTCCGGCACTTCGAACTCACCCTGGGTCGGCGCACTCGGTTCCAGTGCGTTCTCGATACCATGCAAGCCCGCCGCCAGGCTTGCGGCAATCGCCAGATACGGATTGGCATCGGCCCCCGGCAAGCGGTTCTCGACCCGACGGGCCACCGGCAAACTGGCCGGAATGCGCAGGCCGGCCGCCCGGTTGTCGTGGGACCAGCAGGCATTATTCGGTGAGGCGTAAGGGTGGCACAAGCGCTGATAGGAATTCACGTTCGGCGCAAACAACGCGGTGAAGTCGGCCATGCAAACTTGCTGACCGGCAATGAAGTGGCGGAACGTCGGCGTCTCCTGCCCCGCTTCATCACTGAACACGTTACGCCCCGAATCGATCTCCACCACACTTTGGTGAATATGCATCGAACTGCCCGGCGTATGCGGCAACGGCTTGGCCATGCACACCACGCTCAGGCCGTGCTTGAGGGCCACTTCCTTGAGCAAGTGCTTGAACAGGAACGTCTGGTCGGCCAGCACCAACGGATCACCGTGCAGCAGATTGATCTCGAACTGGCTGACGCCCATTTCGTGCATGAAGGTATCGCGAGGCAACCCCAACGCCGCCATGCACTCGTAGACTTCATTGAAGAACGGCCGCAAGCCGTTATTGGAACTGACGCTGAACGCCGACTGACCGTCTTCGCGGCGACCGTCCAGCCCCAACGGCGGCTGGAACGACTGAGTCGGGTCGGTGTTAGGCGCAAAAACGAAGAACTCAAGCTCGGTCGCCACCACGGGCGCCAGGCCGCGGGCCGCGTAACGGGCAATCACGGCCTTGAGCTGACCACGGGTCGACAGGCTGGAGCTGGTGGTGGTGCCCAGTTCATTCGCGTCGCAAATGGCCAAGCCCCGCGGTGGATGGCTCCAGGGCAAGCGGTGGATTTGTGCAGGGTCCGGGATCAACGCGAGGTCGCCGTCATCGCTGCCGTAAAAACGCGCTGGCGGGTATCCGCCCATGATGCATTGCAGCAGCACGCCCCGCGCCATCTGCAAGCGTCGACCGTCGAGAAAGCCCTCGCAGGTCATCACTTTGCCCCGTGGAACGCCATTCAAATCCGGCGTGACACACTCAACTTCATCAATGCCCGTCAATCGCTGCGCGAGTGAACTCAGGCCAACGGTCCTCATGACGCTATCCTTGTTATTGTGCGGGCCGCGAACGGCGACCGTACAAAATAGGCTCCGCGTGTTCGGAATTTCAAGCAGCGTCGAAAAATATGCTGCCCGTCAGGGCAGGTAAAGGCGGAACACCCCACCGCCCAACAGACCACCATTGCTGATTTCGGTACGCCCACCCACGCCGTTGCGTTGATGCAGTGCGGCAATTCGCCCGGCAAAGTACAGGCCCAGCCCGGTGCTGCCAGTGCTTTGATTGATGCCCTGCACGTAATCGGCCTGACGCTCGAGCATCTGCGTCGGGTATCCCTCGCCATCGTCATTGATGGTCAACACCAGTTGCCCGGCTTCGTCGCTGACGCTGATCAAAACGGCATGCCGTGCAAAGCGAATGGCGTTGTTGATGCAGTTGGCCAATACCGACGCGATCAACTCACGGTCGAAGAAACCCAGCGGGCTCAGTGGGTCCACTTCAAAGGTGGCCATGATGCCGCGGCTGGCGAACACCTCCTGATGGCATGCCAGTTGCGCTTCGATGAAGTCGTCCAGTTCATGGTAGGCCGGCTGCAACGGCATCTGGTTGACGCCGAGTTTGTACAGCCCCAGCAACTGCACCAGCATGCCGTTGAGGTGGGCGAACTCGAAGTCGATCACGCCCTGCTCCGGCGTCTTCTGCGCCGACTCCGGCAATCGCGCCAGCCACTGGCTGTGGGCCTGCATCAGCATGGCCAGCGAGTTCTTCATGTCATGCACGGTAGAGGCGATCACCGTGGAGAAATCCAGTGCCTGTTTGTTGTCGCTCATTGGCCAAATGCCTTGCTTTTCAGCTTCTGGTAACGCGGATAGCGCGCGTCGGAGTCGGGCATCAGGCCGACCATTTTCAGGCAGGTCCGGCACTCCTCCAGCTCCGCCGAAGGAGCGCTGGTATCGGTGCCGTGCAACAACGACTGCGCCATGTTCAGGGCGATACTGATGTTCTTCGGTTGCATCGCCAGGGCTTTGCGGAATACCTGCCGGGCCTCCACCAGGTTGCCGGTCTTGTACACACGCACGCCCTGACGGTTGAGCTCCGCGGCGGCGTTGCCGGAATTGAGGATGCTCGGGTCGTCCGTCTGCTTGGCGATGTCCTTCATGACCACCGGATCGTCGCCATAGATTTCCACGCAGTTTTTCAGCATCGCGGTGCCGGCCTCGGTCTGCCCGAGCATTTTCAGTTGCTTGGCCACCAGCAACGCCGCTTCGGCGCTCATGAATTGCTCCATGCCGTCCAGACGCAACAAGGCTTGCTCGGTGAGCTTGTCCGCCGTCTCGGCATCGTTGAGCAACAGGCTGGTGGCCTTCATCAGGCGCGCCCGGATTTGCAGGCCCGGATCGGAAGGGTTTTCCTTGGCCACGGCGCTCAATGTGGTGTTGATTTCCAGTCGGGTCCGCGTGTCCAGGCCCCTTTCGCTGCCCTTGCTGATCAACGCATGGGCCAGGCCGAGGTTGCTCTCGGCATCCTTGAACCGCGACTGCGCGCCCTGGCTCACTGCCTGGCGATAGGCCTTGGCTGCGGTGTCGAAGTCTTCGTTGGTCATCGCCAGCTTACCGAGCAACGCTTGCCGGCGCACCGCCAGCGGCGACAGGCGAATCGCCTCCTCCAGAACGCGCTGTGCACCCTTGGTGTCCCCTTCGGCGACCAGTACATCCGCCATGCCGTCATACAACGACGGCATCATCGGGAAGACTTTCAGGGCTTTTTCATAAATGCCCTTGGCCTGCCCGACCTGGCCACGCTTGAACAACAACTTGCCCAACCCGGCAAACGCCCATGGCAACGGGCGATCGGCGATGATGCCGTCGTAGAGGCGCTCCAGCGCTTCGTTCTGATTCAGGTCGCGCAGGGCATCGGCGCGATAGCGCAGGCACAATGGCGAGTAACGGATATCTTGCTTGCACAGGGCGATACAGGCGTTGAGCACCTCCATCGGCTTGCCCCGGTCGAGGGCCTGCAGGATCGGCTTGAGCAGGGTCTTGCGCTGCTCCAGGCGCTCCAGGCGCTGGGCCAGGCTGGAACGGTTGAATGGCTTGGTCAGGTAGGCATCGGGTTCATGCTCCAACGCACTGAGTACCATGGCCTGGCTGGTTTCGGCGGTGACCATGACGAACACCGCTTCATGGCTGATCAGCTTTTCTTCCATCAGGTCTTCAAGCACCTGCTGGCCATTCTTCTTGCCGTCACCCAGGTGAAAGTCCTGCAGGATGAAATCGTAGGCCTTCTGCGAGCACATTTTCAGCGCCTGCTCGCCGGTATCGGCAGTGTCCACTTCCTTGACGCCCAGTTCGCGCAGCATCGACCTGACCGAACTGCGAAAGTCCGAGAAATCATCGACGATCAGAAAACGCTTTTGGTGATACGACAGCATCGAAGATTTCCAGGCAATTTAAGAAGAAGAACCCAAAGACAAATACACGGACGGACTCAGCTTCGCAGCCCTTGATTTGGCGCGCAGATGATAACGGGTGGCACTAGGCTATCAAACACCTTCGCATAGACAATGAGCCCCCATGCCGACCGGAAGAGACGAACAAGCCCCTGACTGTCCGGGTTATCGGCCAGCAACAGCGTTCCCTTGAGAGCCTTCCCCGACGCTCATTCTGAATATGTGAAGCCCTTACTGAAAACGACACCTCACGCACAAAAAAATGCTGATACATGAACACCAGCAATACATGAACATCAGCAAATGCCGGTGGCCGGTCAGGCAGAATTCGCCGATAAATTGACTAAGTCGATATTGGCACTCCTAAGTGAACACCACTCGTCGATTAATTGACGACTTCAATCAGGATCAGACCTTGGCCACTGGCCACCTGTGGCGAGCCTAATACCTTGATTTTCGAGGGTTACCCCCCCTCTTGAGAACAGCGGTCAGGCCTACTCGCACTGGGCTTACATCGAGGACCGACGGATGGGCAGACAGGTAGCGCTCCGGGCTGGCCTAGAATCAGTTGTGAGGCGGGCGGGAGCACATCATCATGCGCAAACCATTGAAAATTACTCGTATTGATCTTCTCTCCCGGGCTTTGTCTGCCTGTTGGAAACGTTCGCCCTCCCTGCCGGTGCTGTTGATGGAAATGGCCCAAGGACCTCTGGAGGCCATCGCTGGTTTTTCAAGGGGGTCAGGAAGATCATGACTGACCAAAAAGACCCCATTCGCGTGATGTTGATCGATTGTCGCCCCCTCGTGCTTAAGGGCCTTCACGACTTGATCAATGCCAGAAAGCCCCAGATGGAAGTGATAGCACAGGCCACCACTTATACCAGTGCGCTGGATCTTGCCGATCAGTTGCGGCCCAATGTCATTTTTTTCAGTTTCTTTCCGGATGCACTAAATCCTCTGGAGATCGTCGCGGGACTCACCCGTAGCGCCGAAATGAAAGTGCTGCTGCTCAAGGGTCTGTACGAAGTCGTCCCCGCTGCCCAGGCGATAGAGGCTGGCGCTCGCGGCATCGTGCTGGCGGAAGACCCGACGGAATCGATTATCCAGGCCATCCTCAAGGTCCACCATAGCGACTTCGCAATGGATAGAGCCTGGGCTGGCGGCCTTTCCGGCTATGCCGCGACCGGGCATATACCCATGAAATGCAATCTGGAGCAGGCGAAACAGGCGCGGTTGACGCTGCGCGAGAGAGAACTGATTCGCGCCATCGTGGGCGAACCGTCCGCCAAATATGTGAGCATCGCCGGGCGCCTGGGGATCAGCGAGCACACCGTGCACAACCACCTCAGCAACATCTATCAAAAGCTTAATCTCATCAACCGCATCGATTTGTTGATGTATGCGCTGAAACACGGGCTCACCAACGAAGCACCGACCGAGTCCGTCTGGGTGGAACTGGATTGAATTTCAAGTCAATACAAGACGGTCTGCCCTTCACTTTCAGGGGGTAGGTCGTCACTGTGTCGCCATCCTTGTCGAAGACCCAGAACAGGGTACCCGCAATGCTGATGTCGTTCCTGGTATCTCCTGCCGCGTTAACCTGTATCTACCCGCCGCGCTCATTAAGCCTTGTGCTGCTCGATAGTTCACGGCGGATGCGATCATGCGGATCCGTTCACGCGCGCGATGCCTCAGGCACTGCCAAAAAAGATGTCGTTACTCTGAAGATCGACCCCGACCAAGGTGATGGTCGTTGTTTTAAGTTGGCGGCGAAACTCTGGGTGTCGTTGTCGTCAGCGTCTCCTGCTGGGTCGCGCCTGCCGAGTCGTCGGGATTCACGTACCACGAAGTGGTGACGATCGGCGTGTACAGGCGGGATGGGAGATTCAGACTACGGAGAAGAGATGGAACGTCACGAAGGTAAAGTTGATGGCTTCGAAAATCCCTGGCACCTGAATTTGTCGAACTTTATCTACAAGTCGTGAAAACGAAGCGTTGAAACAGGCGGGGGAGCTGCAAAATATGGTGTCCCAGGGCAGGTTCGAACTGCCAACCTTCCCCTTAGGAGGGTCAATTTATAGCGAGCCAAGGCCGGACAAGCCCAGCAATTACGCGGCCTCTTGTCCAGTTGCGTCCGTGAAAACGGCGCCGTATAGTCCTTTTTGCTGCCACGGTGCTGTCACGGAGCTGTACTGCTTGAAAACGAAGATCACCCAAAAGCTCATCAACAGCCTGACTACCGAACAGAAAGCGTACCGGGTGCATGACACTGTGCAGCCGGGTCTGTTCATCCGCGTGCTGCCGAGCGGGCACAAGTCCTACATGATCACTTGGGGCCGCAACAAGAATGCCACCCTCGGCCGCGTCGGGGTGATGACGCTTGACCAGGCGCGCACCGAGACTGCCCGATACCTGGCCGACGCACACGAGCACGGCGAGCCGCTGGTGATCACCCAAGGCCGCAAGGGTGCCACCCTACCCTCCCTGCGCGAGTTCATCGACAACACCTATATGCCGTGGTTCGAAACTCATCACAAAGGCCACGAGAAAACCCTGCACACGCTCAACAACAACTTCGAGGCGATTATGCCTCAGAGGCTCGACGCGATCACTGGCCGCGACCTGGAGCAGATCCGTACGGGGTGGATGCAGGCCGGCAACAAACCTTCAACTGTGAACAGAAAAATGGGCTCGATCAGCGGCGTCTTTAGCCGAGCTGTCGAATGGGAATACATCGCCGCACATCCACTGGCCAAACTGAAACAGCTCAAAGTCGATTCAGTGGGAAAGATCCGATATCTGGATGCTGACGAGACCAAACGCCTGCGCGAAGCTCTGGACGCCCGCCAAGATGAGACGCGGGCCGAACGCGAAACTGCGAACAGATGGCGAGCAGATCGCGGCAAAGAGCAGATGCAAAGTTTGCTGCAACTGCCCTTCACTGACCACCTGAAACCCATGGTGCTGGTGTCGCTGAATACCGGCATGAGGCGCGGCGAACTGTTCGACCTGAAATGGTCAGCAGTGAACTTCCAAACGAAAACGATCACCGCCGCCGGCGCCACCACCAAAACGAGCGACACACGGCATATCCCGATGAACAAGGAAACCTTTGGAGTACTTGAGGCTTGGAAAAAGCAGGTCGGGAAGTCTCAGTACGTTTTCCCGAGCCAGGGAGGCGGCCGCCTGGAGGATGTTAAAAGCGCCTGGCTCAAGTTGCTTGAACGAGCCAAGATCGACGGCTTTCGCTGGCACGATATGCGCCACGACTTCGCGTCACGCCTGGTAATGGCCGGCGTACCGCTCAACACGGTACGGGATCTACTGGGGCACACTGATATCAAGATGACGCTTCGCTATGCCCACCTAGCGCCAGGGACCAAGGCCGCGGCTGTTGAGTTGATCTGATTATTGATGCCTAGAACGGGATGTCGTCGAATTCCACCACCGAAGGGGAATTCTTGTGCTCTTCAACGTGGTCTTTTAGCAGGCTCCAATTCAACCGAAGCACCAATTCATTGAGGTGTTCCCTATAGTCAGTAGGGTAGCTGGTCGTCCAAAAAAGCTTGCTTAGCTTGATCGTATCCCAAAGCCTTAGCTCATCGTAGGTAAGCATTGTCGGAACTTCAAAACACATATTAATGAATCTGGTCGCTTCGTCCGTAGACCAGATTGCATCGATAGCCTCAGTAATTTTTGTGACGCCTTTCGAGCTATCAATGGCTTGCTGGCTCATCGCATTAGAAATAGCCCACTCGATCACAGCGGTGAGCGATCGCTTTTGCAATCTCCCCATCATATCTAGGGCGAACTTGATCTTTGGATCAATCCTTATTCCCACACTAACGGTCGTGCTGGTCTCGCCGATCCGCTTACTTGTCTTAGTGGCCATACCATTCCATCTGCTCTGTAAAGATCAGCTTAGCTGACCTGATGACCACAGCTTGCGCGACACGCAAACCACTGTCAATCCATGCGAATACGATACTGTTTAGCATTTGCTTGCACTGATAGATTTATGCGTTGTAACCTAGCAACATCTGGCATCCTCTTCGGTGCCGGAATTTAGGGAGACGACCATGGAACAAACCCCGCAACAAATGGCTCCGCTGTCGGTGAGCGTCGAAGAATCTGCCCGCATTTTGGGTATTTCGCGCTCTGCTACTTACGAGCTCATCGCCCAAGGCGAAATCAAGACTTTCAAGATTGGTCGGCGGCGCCTGGCACTGGCGTCTGAACTGAAGGTGTTCATTGAGCGCGCAGCTAAGGCCGGCGCACGGTGAAGCACGAAAAGAATAAAGGGGAAGTATTGCGCAGGACTGCGCGGAAGATTGCCAAGGCGGTGCTCGAACACCGCCTTAGCGAAAACACACTGGATAGCACCAACGTGAGGGGCAAACTATGACACGCCATTCTTCAACTGAGCAAGACCACAAGATGATGGAGGCGCTGCGAAACGGTCCAGTTTCGACCATCGAAGCGGCAAAGGATCTGGATATCGTCCAGCCACCAAACACCATTCGACGCCTCAGGAAAAAGGGGCACGAAATCCGCACCTACTGGACGCATCAGTCCACTGAGCCAGGCCGCCCACCGCATCGCGTAGCCAAGTACATCTTGATGCGCGAAGCGTCGTAAACCAGATATGCAGCGCTCTCCCCATTTTTGGGGCGAGCGCTCGCACCTGCCTGTGAGCCGCTGAATGGCCAGAAAGAAATCCTACAAGGTCGACTTTGGCGGCGGTCGAGTGCTGGCCCTGCCGTATCGACTGCTGGTCAGTGACGCCTTCGACAACCTGTCGCCAAAAGCAGTGGTGGTACTGATCAAGCTGGCCAGGAACTACAACGGCAAAAACAACGGCGACCTTGCCTGCACTGTTGCGATGCTCGCATCCGGAAGGAGCATGGATGACAAAACTTTAAGGTCTGCGCTGGAGGAGCTGATAGCTGCTGGGCTGATTGTGAAAACAAGGGAGCACGGTCCCTTTGCGAGGGACGGCAAACATCAACCAGCGCTCTACGCGATCACCTGGGCGGCCATAGACGATTGCCCGGGCAAAAATCTGGAAGTCTCTCCGGGCCCTCCCCGGTTCAGATTCATTTAATTTCGAATTTTCCGGTGGGATTTTTTCCGCCGAGTACTGGGAAAAAATCCCAGTGGCAAGAGTGTTTTCTGTCCGGTTATATCCCGTTGCTCTTTGGTTCCGATGAACCACTGGGGTTTTTTCCCAGTGCCTTCCAGTAAAACCGGGGTCTCCAGAGGTGGGGCCAACGGGAAAAAATCCCAGTCTTATATAATTACACCACCATAGGGGTTATTAAGTGACCTTGCACGCCATCAAACAGACCCGCTGCCAACACAGCCACGCAGGGAAATGTAAGCGCATCAGGGGCTTCACGTTCCTTGTTCTCGACTACTTGCCTTGGACGCTAATCGGTATGTGTCGCCCATGCGCGGAGGAAGTGAGGAAGGATCTGATCTACCAAGTTGAAAAGGGCAAAGGTCGATAGTCGCCGACCCGCCACCCTAGAAGTCGAGCCGTGTTTCAAGCCGAAAAGGCACCACCCTGTTACGGGGTAGTGCCTTGGTTACTACGAAGTTTTCGTTGTATACCTGCTTACACCTCAACCTCAAGCCGAGGCCGATCAGCACCAGGGTCGTCTGAACCGAAAAGCGCCTGATTCAATGCCTTCCTGCTCTCACACCACAGGTCGTACTCAGGGTGGCCGCCCGCTACCGCAGCATTTGCCCATTCTTGCCACTCTTTGCGCCACCGCATCTCATTCAAGTGCGTCCACTAACGGCTTGCGTGACGTTGCTCCGCGACTATTAGCTCGGCCAGCAGCGCGCGTTGTGCGCCGGTGAGCACAAAAAGCGTTGCAACCTGAAGAGACGCATTATCAAGAGTCATTGCTCACCCCCTTTCAGCCGGAACTTGCGGAAGACGTCATAGCTCGCATCGTTCAGCCGATTTATGGGTGAACGGATCGCTCACCTACTGCTTACACTTCTCGCTGATCCAGCCCGCCGCCCAGCTCAATGGGTCTTTCGACGCCATCGGCTTGAGTGGCTTTCCATCCCGTGCAGCCTGCTTACCCTCCTCCTCTGTTTCTGTATGAATCCATACCGTGGTGTGCCTGAACCCTGCCTCACGCTGGCGCTCCTTGTAGAGTCTCTGGCGATCGGCCGCCGATAACGGCCCCTTAAGGACCTTCTGATCTGTCATATCCACTTCCGTTACCACTCACAACAAAACAAAAATGCATTGCCGTGAGTGGTAACGCAATACGAAAGTGCAAAAAATGCATATCCTCGAGTTGGGGGGGGGGAACGTGGAATAAGGCCGCGATCCGTGCGTGCCCCCTCCTACACCCACCTCTGGCTATCACTTGGTATGGCTCCGTGCCTTGGGCGATCGCGAAAATGAGCTGCTGCTGGGAGTTGATTCGGAGTTCATGCATCAAACTGACCTTCTCCAGTGGTGCTTTGTTAATACCACTATGGCATCATCATTCGCATTTCTAGATAAATGGATGAGTCTGTGAATCCGTCACACCCGCCTCTATGCCACCTGCTCAAAGATTTGCTTGAGTCATCCGATGTCATTCTGCGGGCCCGGGCGGAGAACTTTCGCTTCGAAGAGCGCGTAAGTGTGGCGAGGCAGGAAAAGTACGAATCCAACCATGGACCTACTGGACCAACCTATGAACATTGGCTAGAAAGTCATGCCGATTATTTGGCGGCCTCTGTTTATAAAGCGCTACCAGAGACGTTCCAGATACTAAACGCCGACGCTGCCCTACCGAGCGCTGTCTCTTCTGCTCTTGGTGAAGAACAGGTCCTCATTCGCGTTGAATCTCTGGACTATGCCCTGACTGAAATCAAGACTTCTTTGGCCGATTTAGAAGACATCCTGGAAATTTATAGGGGAAAGCGCGACTCCAATATCACAGCAGGTGATGCGAAAGCGCTTCTTCAGAAAGTATGCAACTCTCTCAATCGCAACCCGAATGCGGTGCGACCACGCTTTGCCGCTTTTGCTCAGGAACTAGAGGAAGATATAGATGCCTCAAACTGGCCCCAGCGATTGCGGGACCTTCTTGGCCTTGCGCACTTACCCCCCACTAATTGCTACGGCCCTCACCCAGTGGTGCTGATGCGTTATAAGGTGAAAGAAGTTACTGAGCGAGCTCATATACTCCAGGCAGGACACCCCCTTGCGGTCCCTACGGCCCTAGATGCCGAACCTTATGAAATTTTCCATCCATCACCAAGGGAACAGGACTACGGTAGAACCTTAAATCTCGCTGGTATCGGTGACGGTAACAGGCTCACTTCAGAGGTCCTGCATATGCAGATGGACTACAATCCTAACCATATTTGGAAGATAGGCTCCATCACTGCTCGGGCCGACGCCTCTCCAGAGCGGGTATCAAAGCTGCGCGGTGACCACTTGGCGCTGCTTCAACTTCTCAGCAATCGGGATGATTTCGGAGTCCTATGAGCGTCACCTCAAACTTTTTTTCCGCACGCCATCCTTGGCTGGAACGCCTGAATGCGGAGCCGGAGCGTGCGGTGGATACTTTGCTGCGTGGCGCTGCATATCTTCCGGGACTGCAACGAGCCAGCCAAAGCGAAGCGTTGATGGCACTGATGGGCGATCTAACGCCGGAGGCACCTGAATGGGATCTCCTTGATCGAGCACTACTGCGATGGTTGCAGGTGCGACGAGCTAACACCGAAGAGGCACTCACCCGACCTGGAGGTGTAGAGCGTTTTATTCGCGAAACTGGGGAGGCTTTCCGAGCAACTTGGCGCCTTAATGCTGCTGGAAGATGTAACCTTCCTCATAGCTGTACCTGGATGCGCACCGAGCTCTTCGATCTGCTGCGCTGGGCTGACAATTTCAGTGTTGACGCAACCTTTGACTTAGGCCGAACAGTGCTCATCGCAGCCAGCCATATGCAACAAGGCAATGAATTCCGTTTTCTTTGGCTGCGTATCTGCGACGAAGCGGCCGTACCACGTCTGCGCCAACGCTTGGATGCCGCCTTGCTGGGACTTGCATTTATCCCTGTAGGAAAAGTTGGTGGTCCTTCCCATGACCTGATTGTCGGTCTAGCTCGCTGGGCGTCACTATTACCACGAAATGAGCATTTCAAAAGTGAAGTCGTGAAGGAGTGGCGCTCACTTAAGGCTGCTTTTCCGCGTCAGCCGAGCTTCTGGCGTGACCATTGGCAGGCGATTCTCAATGATGAACGCATTGCTGCCCACCCGTTTACCGACTGGCTGAAAGAGTCCGATCCAGCCCTGCAAGGGCCGAGTAAAGCCGCACCATCGCGCCGCGTACCCCAGCTGCCAAGGGATATCAAAGGCACAATTAAGGCAGTGGAGAAAGAGTACGGAGAGGAGGGTCTAACTCGGAAACTTTGGGGTAAAATTTCGATACTTCTCGATCAAGTGGAAAGCTACGCCGACGCCACTGGAGAAAGCTATTACCTCGTCACGAGTTGTACCAATATTGCCCGGATGATCTTGGATTGTGCGCCAGGCCAAGCGCTCACACTTACACGGCGCGCCTTGCTATGGGCCCCCGCTAATGGCCACGCCTGGAGTGTTCGCGCCACAGCCCTTGAACGCTTGGGCCGCTCAGACCTAGCCGAGGCGGTGTTGTGGGAAGCAATACGGCGCATTCCCTCAAACGTGGTGCTCCGCGCTGAGCTCGCTCTGAAGTGGCTTGAGCGCGGTGGCTTGGTTGAGGCGGAAGCATTGCTACGCAAATCTGTAGCCCTCGACCCAAATGACGCCCTTAGCCACGTTGAACTGGCGCGGGTGCTATGGTTAAGCGATCGCTCCGATGAGGCCTTAGCACTACTGCGTAGCAATAAGGGGATCAAGGAGGGAGATACTATTTTGTACACCCTTGGCATCTTGTTAGTAGCTGAAGGGAGGAATGCGGAAGCAACTGAGGTGCTGGAACAGTACACCCATGTAGCAAGCAGAAGGGCAAGTATTGCGACTCTGAAACGCCTTGTCACTGCTGGTTCTGCCGGTCAGGAAGAAGTGCGAGAACACTTGCAAAGAGCTCGTCAGCGCGGTGACTCACAACAAAGAGTTACTTGGGAAGAGGAAGTCACCGAACGGGCGCTGGCTGCGGAACAAGTGGAGTTCCCACGGCTGGAGAGAATCAGTAAGGTGGCACAGGCGGACTTACTGTTTCGTCTCGGCGAACAACGTCAAGCAGATGCCCTACAGCTGATAGATACTGCCCTGAATGATTCAGCGGATGCTTACGCCCAGGTGGTGAAAGGGCTGGCACTGCCGGAATACAGAATAGAAATGCGAGGGCGTATCGACCGTTTCGCTGGTTCGCTACCAGTGCGCTTAGCTCTAAGCCCAGAGAATATCGATACTGACCACTGGCGCGAGCTGCTTAGACAATTTCCTGAAGGACAGTATCTAACTCATCTAGTACAACTAGCCCGTGGACAAGCCGACGATACAGCTAAAGCCGCCCTTAAGGCATGGTGTAGCGAGCCATCACGCTGGGACAACAGTTGGGATGATTACCTAAAACAAACGCTATACCGCCATTTAGAAGGGAATGAAATTCATAGCGACCTCGCTACTCTGGTCCACGATGCACTAACCCAGGCGGTGGACGTGGGATTCGACGCCACACCATTGGTAGCCTGAGCCACAGACCAGCATGAGGGATTCCCCCTACACCCAGGCCAAGGATCGGATCTCAAATCTGCCCCTTCTGGATTTCAAATCGAAAAGTAGGGATAGTCCAAAGCTGGGCCATCATCGGTGTGCTCAAATCTGAGCACACCTGGTGTATGTACGAGATGCGAGCAGAGTTCCGCGCATCTGGCTAGTGCCCTCAGGTTTGAGTGCAAATCTGGCAGCCAGGCAACCACCCTGCAAAATCTCGCTCCCACAGTGAAACATCGCGATGTGTGACGTTTTGGTCTCAGTGAGACAGGCAGGTAACGTTGCTAGCTTTTCGAGAATGGACAACAAGTGGCCCTATTGATAGCTTCAATGGCCCGGCCCTCACCGAAGGCACCACTTTAGTCCAATCAAAGGAGTTACGAATGGCCTCTATGCCCACCCCAGAAGAAACTGCTCGCGAGATTCTTGCGATATTCGTTGATCATTTTAAAAGTCGCCCTGATCACGTCCTACAGATCAAAAATTTCAACGCTGTCTGGCATCCACGTGGTCTTGAGGCTGAAGACTTCAAGCCTGGGATGGCATTTGCTGCTCAACAAGGATGGGTAGAGGTCTTGCGTAACGGGGAAGCGTTCAAGCTTACGGCTCTCGGGTTTTCTGAAGCCTAATCCGCAGTCCTGGCAGCAGGCTGAAACAGGCACGTTTCAATCGTGATCCAGGCTCACATTTGAACCATTTGGACCAAAGTGGGATTTTCTCACTTTGCTTTGGCACCAACTCCGCGACACGTTTTCATAATTCGCAAAACGTGTCGCGCTCTCCAGCTCCTAGCGAATTTTCCTTGCGTAGCCTTTCCTAACTACGCGCGAAATGTAGCTATTCAGCCCTCTACCGGCTTTAGCCAATCGATGCATTTCTGCAATAGATCCAGGACCCGCACTCTGATTTGTATACAGGTACTGCGTCCGGTCCATAAATTCGACGGTGATAGATCCATTCCCTATCTCAAATGCAGCCACATTTGAGTCTCCTCCCAGGTTCCTATAGCGTTCCATCGTCGTTCCTTTGAGCAAGTGATTTCATGGGTAAAGCAACGGTTTGCCTTGCACCCATGACGCTAGTCTAGGATCTTCGAATGTCCAAAAAATGCACTGAGTACCCCCTGAAAGCAGGCTGGAGCAGGCGGGATTCAATAGTGATCCTGGCTCACATTTGAGCCATTCAAATTGAAATGGGACTACCTCACTTTGCCTCGGCATCGACTTCGCGACACGTTTTCAGAATTCGCAAAACGTGTCGCGACATCTGACCTACCAAAATGGGAGGCCAGGTTTGATGTCCGAAAGTCCGACATCAAACTGCGGCGACCTTCCGCCATTATCCGAAGGTATTCCGATCTTTCTGATCCATACCTAGAGGCAAGTGACTGAGCCGAAAACCCGGCCACGTATCACTTTGCCTACCCCTGACTTACTGGAACAAAAATCCCCTCCCCGCTCCCCTCCAACCCAACTATTTCAGTCCCGTTTAATCCGGTTACGTGTAGCACATAGAGTGCACCTAAACTGATACTAAAAGCACATCATGCTCATCCGTGCATACACACGCACCACTGGCCTGGCTCCACTTGGTGGTTCTGGAGTCCGGAGCGGTCGTGCAGCATTTCCTCGAGCAGACTACGGCAGAGGTCGAGCAGGATGCTTTGCGGCGCCATGGCGCTCTCCTGCTATCCGTAGTGCCCGTGCCAGGTATCGAAAGCGTTGACCGACAAGGAAATCGCCAAGGCCCTTGCCGGCACGTTGGCGACGCAGCCGACGCCCGTCATGGATGGTGAGGACTGGTTGCGTCGCGTGACGGCCCATCTGGGCGCCTCGCCCGAGTACTTGCTGAAGCAAGGTTTTCTCGACAGGCATGACCTGGTGGAACACCAACACCAATTGCCCAAGGCCGTGGCATGTCTGATCCGTAGCAATCCGGCCTGGCATGCTCCTCCTGTGGATCACTGATCGCCAAAACACTGCTGAGCCCCCATAAAACCGCAGCACCCATCAGGCCAAAAACCATGAGCAAAAACAGGATATTCAAGGAAACACCCAAGACCCGGCTGATTGTGTCAGTTGAAACTGAAACCGTGGCCGCGATTGATCGGCTGATCCGTTATCCCAGCGCCAACCGTTCAGAGTTCGTGCGTCTGGCTATCGAAGAGAAGCTGGAGCGTGACGTGGTTCTGTTCCAGAACCGTGTTTCAGCAGTTCCCTAAGCGTTCTGAAACAGGTGGATTTTCGTCGGCCCTAAAGCGTGCGAATTTTGATGATTTTCAGACCAGTACGCGCATGCGCGCGTGCGCGCGTATATAAAGCAGAACACTCATAAAATCCGTGGCTTTATGTACGTTGGATGGCGGTTTCTCGTCGATTTCCGCCGATTGAAATAGTCAGCAATCGGCCAAGAGCGGTCATTCGTATTTTCACGTATCGCTCGCGTGCATGTTGTATTCAACGGTGCTTTTCCCATTGATCATTACTCATCGCCAAGCGAAAGCCGAGATGTGACATGGAATTCATAGGGTCTGCGCCCTGCCTGGCGCTGGTTCGAAAGCTCGTGCAGTAGCTATCGCTACAAAGGAAAGATCCACCTCGGATGACACGCTGTGGTGCATTGGCCGTCACCCCAAGTTCCGGGTCGTAGCTGTCGGAAGGACCTTCCGGGTTCACCGCTACTTCACCCGCCGGCTGACGCTTGGGCCCAACTCTAAATGCATCGGCACGATACCAGTCTGCAACCCACTGCCAAACGTTCCCGGACATGTCATAGAGCCCGTAGGCATTAGCTCGGTAACTGCCTACCGGTTTGGTGCCGATCTTGAATTTGTTACTGGTCCCGGTCACGGGAAACGGCTGTACCTCATCCCAGGTATTCGCCATCTGTTCCCCGCCGGGCGAGAAGTCATTACCCCACGCATAATTCGCTTGTTCCAGTCCGCCTCTTGCGGCGTATTCCCATTCAGCCTCGGTCAGCAGGCGCTTGTGCGCCCATGCGGCATACGCCTGTACATCCTCACGTGAAACCTGAACAACCGGATGGGTTTCCTTGCCCTCGATGGTACTGTCAGGTCCCAGCGGGTGGCGCCAGTCGGCTCCCGGGACAAATGTCCACCACTGGCTGAAATCATTGAGCGGGACTGGCCTGTCCGTGCCGACAAAGACCAATGCGCCGGGCACCATGACACTGTCATCCGGCTCAGGCGTCCCCGGCGGCAGTTGGACTTTCAGGTCTTCCCATTTGGGTTTGCGTTCGGCGGTGGTGACGTAATGAGTTTCAGAAATGAAACGGGCGAAATCGGCATTGGTGACGTCGTAACGGTCGATCCAATACCCGTCGAGGCGAACCTTGTGCGCCGGCCCCTCGTTTGGACGCGCCTGCTTATGATCGCTGCCCATTAAAAATTCGCCGGCAGGAAGCCAGACCATTCCCAAGGGACCATTGTTTCCATCACCCAGTGTCAACGGCACGGGGCCGCGAATGTGCTGATACACCGCAAACGCCAGGCAAACCGACACGATCCCGGCGCAGACGATGGCGATACCAAAACGCCGTTTCCTGATAAGCATTTGCGCTCCTCTTGATATCAGTCTGCGGCCTCGGCTGAACCTGCCTAGTATCAAGATCAGGTATAGACACCACTCCCCCAAAGTCAACGGCCACTCGGGTTAACGTTGAGATGGACTGGCGAGAGAAGAAAACGGTTCTACACTCCGAGCTTGGGGTTTCGGGGGTTTACAGGAGCTGGCCATGGCCACTGCACACTGGGATAAACCTTTATGGCTGCGCCAGCACATCAGTTCAGGACTTGCAGTTGCCTTGCTTGCGTTCTCTTGCGCCAATGCAGCGACACAAGAAGTCAACGGAACGCCCGGTTCACCCAGCGCGACCACGACCATCGATGGGAGATATCTCCCTAATCCTCCAGCGTCATTCGGTGGTGTTATCAACCTCGACGCCGGGAACTCCACGCCCTACTGGTCACCGACCGTCGTCCCGCCCAAAGACGCGCCCAATGTGTTGTTGATCATCACCGACGACGTCGGTTTCGGCGCGCCCAGTACGTTCGGCGGCATCATCCCGACGCCAGCCATGGATCGCGTCGCGGCAGCCGGGTTGCGCTTCACGCAATTCAATTCGACGGCACTGTGCTCACCAACGCGCGCCGCCTTGATTACCGGGCGCAACCATCACTCCGTCGGTTTCGGCGTCATCACGGAAGTTTCAACCGGATATCCCGGCTACAACAGCGTCATCACCAAGGATAAGGTGACCATCGGCAAAATCCTCAAGGACAACGGCTATGCAACGTCGTGGTTTGGCAAAAACCACAACACGCCGTCATTCCAGATCAGTCAGGCCGGTCCGTTTGATCAATGGCCCATTGGTATGGGCTTTGATTATTTTTTCGGCTTCATGGGGGGCGAAACCAACCAATGGCAACCGGGCAATCTGATGCGCAACACCACGCCAATCCATCCTTACGTCGGTAAACCGGGTTGGAACCTTATTACCGCGATGGCAGATGATGCCGTCGGCTACGTCAATGAACTGAACGCGCTCGATCCGAAGAAGCCGTTCTTTCTTTACTATGCCCCCGGCGGCACTCACGCGCCGCATCACCCGACGCCCGAATGGATTGACAAATTCAAGGGCAAATTTGACATAGGTTGGAATGCCGCGCGTGAACAGATTTTCGCCAACCAGAAGCGCCTCGGCGTCATCCCGCAGGAAGCCAAGCTCACGCCGTGGCCGGACTCCCTGAAAAAATGGGGCGAACTGCCGGCGGACGAGAAAAAACTGTATGCCCACCAAATGGAAGTCTACGCGGCCTATCTGGCGTACACCGATCACGAAATCGGCCGGGTGATCCAGGCAATTGATGACATAGGTAAGCTCGACAACACGCTGATTATTTACATCAGTGGCGACAACGGTGGTAGCGCAGAAGGCACCCCTAATGGCACACCAAACGAAATGACGACCTTCAACGGAATCGACGTGCCGGTCGCCGACCAGATGAAGTATCTAGACGCTTGGGGTTCGGACCAGACCTATCCGCACATGGCCGTGGGCTGGACCTGGGCAATGGATACCCCCTTCAAGTGGACCAAGCAAATTGCATCGCATTTTGGCGGCACCCGCCAGGGTATGGCCATTTCCTGGCCGAACCGGATCAAGGATGCCGGCGGCATCCGTAACCAATTTCACCACGTCATTGACATCGAGCCGACGATCCTTGAAGCCGCCGGTATTGATGCGCCTCTGCAGGTAGACGGCATTGCGCAAAAACCCATCGAAGGCACGAGCATGGCTTACCTCTTCGACAAGCAGAGTGCCGACAAGCCTTCTACACGCACCACGCAGTATTTCGAGATGCTTGGATTGCGTGCGCTTTATCACGAGGGCTGGATGGCATCGACGACACCCTACCGCGCACCTTGGGACATCACCGCTCAGCCACCGAAAGACATCGTCAATGGCGTCAAATGGGAGCTGTACGACATCACCAAAGACTGGACGCAGAACGACGATATCGCCGCCGCCAACCCTGGCAAGCTCAAGGAACTACAGGATCTGTTCTGGGTGGAAGCGAACAAGTATCAGGTATTGCCGCTCGACGCTTCCGGCTTTACACGCGTCATTGCGCAGCGGCCGAGCATCGTGGCCGGACGCACCGAGTTCAATTACTTGTCGCCAGTGACCGGCATTCTTCCGGGCAACGAGCCCAACGTGTTGAACAAGTCCTACGTCATTACGGCTGACGTCACTGTTCCGGAAAATGGCGGCGACGGTGTGCTGGTGACCGACGGCGGCCGCTTTGGTGGTTATGCCCTCTACCTCCTGAAAGGTAAGCCGGTTTTCAGCTACAACCTTGAAGGCGTTGCGCTATTCCGCTGGGAAGGGACCGAGGCGCTCACTCCCGGAAAGCACAGCATCAGCTTTGATTTCAAATACGCTGGGCCGGGATTCGGTAAAGGCGGCACCGGCGTGCTGTCGGTGGATGGCAAGCAACTGGCTAGCCATACGATCCCCCACAGCGTTCCATTCGTCTTCGGTGTGGATGAAAGTTTCGATGTCGGCTCTGACACTGGCACCCCCGTCGATGACAAGGATTACCAGGTGCCCTTTGCATTCACCGGTTCACTGCACAAACTTACCGTCAAGCTCGAACCAACGCAGTTGAATGTCGCGGGCAAGGAAACAGCTCAGAACAAGGTCGGCAACAAAGACTAGGAAAAAGCACGCGGGTCAACTCGCAAGAGATGATCCGCGACTTATCAGCGACAGCCCCATTGTGAATCGGATGCCGCTTTTGGCCGACTGCTTCCAGTGTCCGCTATGGGTCGTTTTTAGCCGGTTGCGACAGGCAAAAACCGGCCACAAGCGGTCATTCAATCTTGATCGAATCAACGAATGGCTTGGCGAGGAGGTAGTGAAGTTCAAGCCCATTGAAACCGGTGCGCAGCCTCAAACGGGCCGGACTTCAAGATGAAATCTGTGAGTTTGCGATTTTGGATACTCATTGCAGATTCCTCCCGGTTCGATAAATCCGCATCCCTAGTTTCGTGCGCTGCCCAGCGCGGGGTGAACTTTGAAGCACAAGTCCTCAGCAGGCTCCCCCTGAAGCAGCACCATCTGCTCGGCCTTAGGTTCGGGATACTGGGCTACCTTTTTGTACGGCCTCCGCTTCGGCGTTTTGCACCGCGCTTTGAATATAGCCATACAACTCCACGCAGGCATCGGTATACGCTTTGAGTGCCCTATCGGCCGCTTCACGGGCGGCGGGTAAATCTTCGGGAGCGGCGACTTCGCGGGCCACCAATGCCTCATACCAAGCTGCTTCGGCTATCTGTACCGGGCGCAGGCCGGGCTTGAGATGTTCGCTGTCGATCATCGGCATGGCGGGGTTCCTTTCAGTACGTTATTCGTAACGCAGTGGTACTCGCTTGAGTGTACCCCTGTCGACCAGCCTGTCAGTTGTCGGGCCAGATACGGCACACTTTTAGCTGCGCAGCATCGATGCTCAGGCTGGCCCCGATCACTGCGTGTGCTTCGTCTAAAGACAAAAAATCAGCGGGGCTCTCATCTACTTTTACCGGACTCGTCATAGCACTGCTCCAAGGGTCAACTCCATCGCCAGTACAGCGGACAGCGCCAGCGTCATCACCAACGCGATAAACATCAGGCTCAACTCAGCGAGCTGCTTATAAAGGGGCATCGGCCGTTTCGTGATTCGAGCAATTGATCTATCAGTGGAAGCCATCACCCATCCTCACGTTTGCGTGGAACACGCACCACAGGCTTGACCTGGGCACTAAGGCGATGGAACTGTATGGTGATGTCGTTCGTTTCATTTTTCACCCCTCGCATCATGCCGAATCTGACGAGCCCCGCCGTCTCCATAATGTCGGGGACGACAGCTGCTACGGGTATCAGGGGAGGTGCAACTAATGAGCCATTTCAATAGGGCGAAGAAAAAACTCAAATGAATTAACAAGCTGGTTCTAAGGGTTTCAAGCGAGAGAACGGGTGAGGGGGATATTCCTCAAACTTGGTGGTAAACGCCTGGTTGGGTGGGGTCTAGTACCCCATTTATGGAGAGAGTAGCGACCCTGTTTCACCGACCGCTTTTGGTAGTGGCTGTTTGACCTGAGGCGACGTGGATTTAACTGGTCGAGAAGGGCCGCTTCAGTCGGTTTCAGCCGGTCGTAGAAGGCAGAAACCGGCCAGAAGCGGTTAGTCGCTAAAGACATATCAAAATCACTGATTGCTAAGGCAATCTGGCACTTTTTTGAGTTTGACTGGCTCTATATGTTGCATTCGTCGAGAAGCGCGTCCTGAAAATGGCATTTTCATTACAATTCAATGACAAGCGTTTCGGGCCAAAATATGAAAGTCAGAGCTACAGTTATATGCGAGAGAGATAGGGAAATCTTGTTCGTTCGCAAACCGAGATCAAAATGGTCTTTGCCTGGTGGCAAGGTGGAAGCTGGCGAAGCTATTGCTGGAGCTGCCGCTCGAGAACTCCAAGAAGAAACCGGGCTAAATGTTGATCAGCTCCTGTACATTTTTGAGTTCGATGCAGGCAACACACGCCACCATGTTTTTGAGGCTTCTGTTCCAGATGCCGAAAGCGCCGCACCTCAAAACGAGATCATTGAGTGCATTTGGCATTCCTTGAGTACGTTTCATGAGCTAGACACAAGCGATGTTACGAAATCAATTGTCAGGTCATTTCTACGGCGCCTTTAGTCCCCTCTGAATCATCCCGTCGCATCATTCTGAGTGCCCGCAATGGGTCGACTGCTGTCCTTCGTGACAGGCAGAGAACGGCCAAAAGCAGACGGTCACCTATGGGCAACTCCCAACCAACAGCAATCGTTGGGCAAATCGACTGAATTTGTTGAAGGCTGCGCAACGCCGATACGCCGGTTGAGTTGCTTCGGGCGCTCTGACCCATTTCGGATGGTGTTTCTCGACAGCCCGGTACGCCTCGCTATCTGATGCAGCGACATCTTGCCGCGAAAATACATCCGCAGAATTTTACCCACCATTTCCATGCTGTTCACCCTGTGCTGTCTTGTTCAAAAGTTGAGCAGAAGCAGTTGAACACCTAGGTCAGTTTTTAGTCGGCAAAATAGCCTTTATTGGGGAGGTTTTTCTTCAGTGGCAACAGCCAAAGCATCATATGTTCACTATTGCTCGTCATAATGACCAATAACTCGTCAAATCAACGCATTCTGCGTCTTATTGTCGCACACGATTGCCTCTAGACTCCTCTTCCCGGGAGCTCTAGCTCCTTGTTCGCCAAGAGCGCGAGCTTTTGGGTATTGCTTTTTCCAAAGTGATATATGAGCTCCATACCCGTGCTCATGTGCCACAAGCGCTTATTTTGGTCCTTAGGAATAAAAACAATGAAAAAAATATTTCTGACCTTTTCTGCATTGGCTTTGTGTGTGGCTGCCGGTTCTGCGCTGGCCAAGGAGTACAAGGAGTTGCGTTTTGGCGTCGACCCTTCCTATGCGCCGTTTGAATCCAAGGCCGCTGATGGCAGCCTGGTGGGTTTCGATATCGACTTGGGCAATGCGATCTGCGCCGAGCTGAAGGTCAAGTGCAAATGGGTTGAAAGCGACTTCGACGGCATGATTCCCGGCCTCAAGGCCAACAAGTTCGACGGTGTGATCTCTTCCATGACCGCCACGCCAGCGCGTGAGAAAGTTATCGATTTCTCAAACGAGCTGTTCTCTGGCCCGACCGCGCTGGTTTTCAAGAAAGGCGTGGCCCTCGGCACCGATCCGGCCTCCCTCAAGGGCAAGAAAGTCGGCTACGAGCAAGGCACCATCCAGGAAGCCTATGCCAAGGCCGTGCTGGACAAGGCCGGGGTAGAGACTCAGGCCTACGCCAACCAGGACCAGGTGTACGCTGACCTGATCTCCGGACGCCTCGATGCCTCAATCCAGGACATGCTGCAAGCCGAACTGGGCTTCCTGAAGTCGCCACCAGGCGCCGACTTCCAAGTCAGCGAGCCAGTCGAAAGCCCGCTACTGCCTGCCAAAACCGCCGTGGGTCTCACCAAAGGCAACGCCGAGCTCCAGGCCTTGCTGAACAAAGGTATCCAGGCACTGCACGACAATGGCACCTATGCGGCCGTCCAGCAGAAGCACTTTGGCGATCTGAATCTCTACAGCGGCAAATAATGACCCTGCGCCCATTTGCGAATGGGCACTTTTTTGACTGACGTAGGGCTGCTCAATGCTAGAAAACCTATTGCAGATTCTTGGGCTGTCAGGCTTTAGCCTTAAGGGTTTCGGCCCGCTGTTGCTGCAAGGCTCCTGGATGACTGTCAAATTATCCTTTCTGTGCTTGCTGGTGAGCGTTGGCCTGGGCCTGATCGGCGCCAGCGCCAAGCTTTCGAAATCAGCACTGCTGCGCGTCCCTGCGCAGGCCTACACCACGCTGATCCGCGGAGTGCCGGACCTGGTGCTGATGCTGTTGATCTTCTACAGCCTGCAAACCTGGCTGACCAGCCTGACCGAAGCACTGGGCTGGGACTATATCGAAATCAACCCCTTTAGCGCCGGGGTCATTACCCTGGGCTTCATCTACGGCGCTTATTTCACCGAAACCTTCCGTGGCGCCATCCTTGCCGTACCGCGAGGGCAGATGGAAGCGGCTACCGCCTACGGCCTGACCCGCGCTCAGCGCTTTCGCTTAGTGGTGTTCCCGCAAATGATGCGTTTTGCCCTGCCGGGCATCGGTAATAACTGGATGGTGATCCTCAAGGCCTCCGCGCTGGTGTCGATCATTGGCCTGGCCGATCTGGTCAAAGTGGCCCAGGACGCGGGCAAGAGCTCCTATCAGCTGTTCTTCTTCCTGATTCTGGCCGCCTTGATCTATCTGGTGATAACCACCGTTTCGAACTACGTCTTGCGCCGGATGGAAATCTTCTACGCCGCAGGCACCCGGGAGGCCGTGCGATGATCGAGCTACTGCAGGAATACTGGAAACCTTTTCTGTTCCAGGACGGCAATCACATCACCGGGCTGGCCATGACCCTCTGGCTGCTCAGTGCCTCGATCTTCTTCGGCTTCGTGATGTCGATCCCGCTGTCGATTGCCCGGGTCTCGACCAATGTCTGGGTGCGCTGGCCGGTGCAGTTCTACACCTACCTGTTCCGCGGGACGCCGCTGTATATCCAGTTGCTGATTTGCTACACCGGCATTTACAGCCTGGCCGCGGTGCGTGCTCAGCCAGTACTGGATGCGTTCTTTCGCGATGCGATGAACTGCACCATCCTGGCCTTCGCCCTGAACACCTGCGCCTACACCACGGAGATCTTCGCCGGGGCCATTCGCAGCATGAACCACGGTGAAGTCGAAGCGGCCAAAGCCTACGGCCTGACCGGCTGGAAGCTGTACACCTACGTGATCATGCCGTCCGCTCTGCGTCGCTCGCTGCCGTACTACAGCAACGAAGTGATTCTGATGCTGCACTCGACCACCGTGGCCTTCACCGCGACCATCCCGGACATCCTGAAAGTCGCACGGGACGCCAATTCGGCGACCTTCCTGACTTTCCAGTCCTTCGGCATCGCCGCGTTGATCTACCTGGCAGTCACTTTCTCTCTGGTCGGCCTGTTCCGCTTGGCTGAACGCCGCTGGTTGTCTTTCCTCGGCCCGGCTCACTAATTCAGGATGCTTGTTCATGTACAAACTGACCGTTGAAAACCTGCACAAAAGCTACGGCAACCATGAAGTCCTCAAGGGCGTTTCGCTGAACGCCAAGACCGGCGATGTGATCAGCCTGATTGGCGCCAGTGGTTCGGGCAAGAGCACCTTTCTGCGTTGCATCAACTTCCTGGAAACGCCCAACGACGGCGCCATGAGCCTGGACAACCAGCCGATTCAAATGGTCCATGACCACCACGGCATGCGCGTGGCCGACGCCAATGAACTGCAACGCATCCGTACTCGCCTGGCGATGGTGTTCCAGCACTTCAACCTGTGGAGCCACATGACCGTGCTCGACAACATCACCATGGCCCCACGCCGGGTGCTGGGCGTCAGCAAGAAGGACGCAGAGGATCGCGCCCGGCGCTACCTGGACAAGGTCGGTTTGCCGGCACGGGTTGCAGATCAATACCCGGCGTTTCTCTCGGGTGGTCAGCAGCAACGGGTCGCCATTGCCCGTGCCCTGAGCATGGAACCGGAGATCATGCTGTTCGACGAGCCGACTTCGGCCCTGGACCCGGAGCTGGTGGGCGAAGTGCTCAAGGTGATCCAGGGGCTGGCCGAAGAAGGCCGCACCATGATCATGGTGACCCACGAAATGAGCTTTGCGCGCAAAGTGTCGAACCAGGTGCTGTTCCTGCACCAGGGGCGGGTCGAAGAGCAGGGTGCGCCCGAGGACGTATTGGGCAACCCCAAAAGCGAGCGCCTGCAGCAATTCCTCAGCGGCAACCTGAAGTAACCGGAGCGCCTTCGAGCGATGGCAGGGTCGCTCGAAGGCGCTGGCTCAACCCTCAAAACACCCACGTTCAACCTGAGCAATCAGTGTTGCCGGCACCTCTGTGATGCTGTAGCCGCTGACGAGCCGCGGCCAACAGATCGGCCCGCTTCGCTTCAAAACAAGGAACTCTGTCTGCGCAGCCACCCACTCTGGAACCAGGATATCTACCAACGCCGTATTGCTTTGAGCACATCACCGGGAGCATGGGCGCCGCTTGTGTCACCGCAGTGAACGTCAGCTTCGGCGAACTCTTCAGTGCCACCTGCATCATGACGATGTCCAGATGTCGCTTCTTTTTGCCCATCATGCTGATTTTCATGGTTATGCATCTTGGTTTCACCACCATGCTGGTAGCCACCGCTGCTCGCGGCTAGCGCTCTGTATTCCTGAGCATCCATACCAGGAAGCTGCTAAAGAACGGCGACCATTCCCCAAATATAGGGATCGGCCATGCTTTTACCCCAGGCAGGCGTGCCCGTGGACTTGATACCGTGCTTGATGATCCAGAACTCTGCTGCTGGTTTCCATCGACCGGTTGAATCCACGGCCAAAAGCAGCCAATCGAAAGTGCCTGGGTATCTGGGTATCGCTTTAGCTATGCCTGAGCTGATACGCGCAAATTCGATTTTATTTGCGCTTTCCGCTTGATAAGTAACACCCATAGTGCAACAGTATTAGTAGAACGCCCTAACTGATACAGGCACCCATCATGTTCATCCGCGCATACCTCCGAGCATCCACCGAAGAACAAGACGCCAGTCGCGCCCAAGCCTCGCTTGAGCAGTTCGCCAGCGACCATAACAAGGTCATCGCGAGCGTGTATCTGGAGAATGCCAGCGGCGCCTCCGCAGACAGGCCCGAGTTGCTGCGTCTGCTCAAAGATGCGCGCAAGGGTGACGTGCTGCTGGTGGAGTCGATAGACCGGCTCTCCCGCTTGCCGGTAGAGGACTGGCAGAAGCTCAAGGCCACGATTGATTCCAAGGGCCTGCGCATCGTCGCGCTCGATCTGCCGACCAGTCACCAGGGAATGCAGGACACGAAGGGCGACGAGTTCACCGGGCGGATGCTGGGCGCTATCAACTCGATGCTGGTGGAAATGATGGCCGCCATTGCGCGCAAGGATTACGAGCAACGCCGCGAGCGCCAGGCCCAGGGTATCGAGAAGGCCAAAGCTGCCGGTAAGTATCAGGGCCGGCCGGTCGATGAAGATCTGCACAAGCGCGTTACGGAACTGCTCTGTGCCGGCCTTGGCATCCGCGCAACAGCCAGGCACGCCAACTGCTCAACCACCACAGTCCTCAGGATCAGGGACTTGGCCAGCGCCTGAAAGCACCAATAAAAAAGGCTTTGCGGCCAGGATCATAGGGGAGCGTCATGACGACCACCTTTTCCGATTTAAAATCTCATTACCCCTAGTCCGCCCCGAGTGTCCCGAACTACGGAAAGCATGGGCGTGACTTTTCGGGATATGACCTGTACAGGAGGGAGCCGCACCTGCGGTTACGGTAAGACAGTCTCCGGACAGCTACACTTGCCCGCCGTTAAAGCCCAAGCGATCCAAACTTTGTAGACGCTACGGATGATTGGCTCGCTGGTGTAGCGGGCGTATTGGAGGCGCTTGGCTTGAGCGTACTCTTCCGGGGTCATTACCGCCTTCAGGCGCCCCCCAGATCTTGCCAGGTTTGATCCTTGTAGCGGCCGAATTGGTTTGGGAACACGCCGTTGGCGATTTCCGAGGCGCCCCAGCCGGTGAACTTGGTCAGCAGCGCCTTTTCTTCCGGCGTGGTCTGGCGATTTTCGCTCAGGATTTGCTTGACCAGCTCAACGAGCTTGACGTTCTGCTCAGCCGTGGCTTTCCACGAACCGGTGCGCTTCAGCTCGCCTGGCTGAATCCGGTAGTTTCGTTGATCCGCTCTTGCACCTGTTGCAGGGCCACTCGCGGAATCGTCTGGAACTGGTAGTTCAGCTTGTCCCAGTCCTTGTGTTGGACGTACTGGTTTAGCGCCATCTGCCGGGCGCTGTCCTCGCTCTCCGCGTAGTCCGCCATCAGGCTGTTTACGAACGGCTCCAGCGTCCCTGCCCGCGTCATCCGCTTGACTTGCGCCGGGTTGGTGTCCGTCAGCATTTGCAGAATTGTCTGTCTTAGCTGTTCCGAGTTCATCAAGCGGAACCTCGTTGGTGTCTGGCGAGCCCAAACCGACTTCCGGGGCGTCAACGTCGAAGGCTTCAACTTCGGTGGCACTGCTCATGCCGGTAAAGCCCGTGGCGCGCGGGTCGTACTTAACGCCCATGTACCAGGACTTCAGGTTCGGTTTCACCACGTAGCCCAAGTCTTCAGCCATGGCCTTGGCGTAGACGTAGACGTAGACGTAAGCGGCAAAGGTGTGCGCGCCTTTTCCAATATGGTAGCCGGCCAGCGTAATGCCTGCCTGAATGATTTCCGGGTCGATGCCGCTGTTTAGCTGAGTCAGCTTGGCCTTCAGAATGGCGCGCGCCTTCTCGGCTGCGTCCTCGGTGAAAATCGTGTTCTAGGTGACGGCTGGATTCGCAGGAGCTTCGGCCTTGGCTATTTCTGTGTCAAAAGCGGCTACGCTGTGGTTGCGACATTGCACGCATTTGCATTCGTTCTGACCACCGATTGCATCGGATTTGACCAGCACGCTTCGTGGCCATGATCGGCAGAAAACGGTCAGAAGCGGACATAGACCTGGAGCCTAACTGACACTGTATGCCGGGGAACTAGCGTGGGAAGTTCAATCCGCTATCCGCTCCGAAAAATAGGGCGACTCCATTCGCCCATAGCGCCTCTCAACACACTTTCGAAAATTCTTTGCGATAGTGCTCTATAGACTCCGGCGACAGATAACTACCTGGAGACTCAATGAAACTCGAGAAAGCAACCCGTTTTAAAATGGAGTGCGAACAGGTAGTCTCCCGGGTTGCCTGTTTATATTCGTGAGATAAAAGACTTAGAATCACATATTCATATAAGTGTCCTTGGGCAACTGCATTGACAGGCATTTTTATTGCAGCATTAAAAATACCTATAGTGCATGCGCAATAATCCACACCTTTTTTATATTGCCCTCTAAATATACGACTAAACTCCTGTCGCCTTATAGGGTATCGACTTTTCACCGAGACATTTATTCCTTTTGATTTTGCATCTGCAGGAAACAATGAGAGTCCGTTTACCTGTGAGCTGGCACCGAGCGACGCTATCTTTTGCAGGCGCGGCAAGGTAAATTTAAGCTTACTTTTGAAACTCGCCAACGCCTGCATCTCATTTAGTGTAAGGATGTTCAGGGTTTTTGAGCAAAGCGCGTCCGTCCAAAAATCATTTTCCCAACTGTAACCATTCGTAGATAGTAGAAACTTACTCCCAAATCTACTAAATATCAAACCATCCAAATCCTTATCAATTAATACATAGGATCGTTCGGTTTTGTTTTTCACAATGTCGTCATGGTAATCCAAGGCATTATTTTTCCCGCCGACTAACTTAATCTTTACTGATTTACCCGGTAAAAAAGCCTTCGCCATTGCATCGTAGTATTTGTGATCGTAGGCTCTTAGATCCTCAATGGGTTCATTTACAAGGCAGCGACCCTCTATATACAATGTAAAATCAGCGCCAAAAAAAAGCGGGTAGTTCTTCATGCCGCCGGAGGAACGCATAAAGGTGCTCATCCCAGAATCTTCTCCATGTCGATTAGACAATCGGAGTTTTGTCCGACTATATCCGGGGAGTGAGTAGCAAAAATTATTTGTGCATTTTTGTTAAGACTAGAAATTGCTGTAGTTAGCAACTCTTGCCACAGTATGTGTAATGACAACTCAGGTTCATCAGCAATATATATACAAGGCTCTGAGTTCTGCAGAACCGCCTCACCCAAAATGATAAGAAGTTGCTTTTCTCCCGACGACAATGCCTCCAAGGGAATAACCTTCCCTCTCGAAGCAATTGTCAATTCATTTTTTTCTGAAACGGAAACGGCTTTTCTTCCAGCGAACAATTGGTTTATTAGCTCTAAAAAGGTATCCCTAGGTGTAAAAATTTCCGTTCGTTTTTTTTGCAAAGCCTTGTAGTCATCAACCAACGAATGGGCTCGCCAAGAGTTGTAGAGGGCAGCAAAAACATCGGGGCTCATAGATTTCGTTCGGTCAGTCTGAACAGCCCTTGTAAGTTTGTCGAAATGCGTTTTCAGTTTTGGTGAATATTGTTTGCTTTCCACCCCGAGGACTTCGAAAATCTCTCCTAGGGTTTTTCTTTCATCATCCATGTCGAGGCTTTTAGCAAAGCCAAAAATAAAGTCAAAATTTTCTGGTGTCAGGACTGACAAAAAGCTTTTACGCTGGAATTCCAACGTATGATCGGAGTACCTCTTCGCCAACTGAGAGAAATACCTAACAAGGTTGTTGTTGAGATCTTTGAGCTTTTGATCTACAGCAGGAAGATAACGACGCTCATCATTGCTTTTTAAGTCTTCAATACTTCGATGAAGAGGTAACCAAGAGACTCGTATCCGCTGGGCCAATGTGTTGCGAACCAGCTCAACTCTATCTCGATGCGCCCTGGCCATTCGCATCGACTGAGAACCAGTTGAAAACAAACTGTTGAATTCGAAGTCATCCACACCCAAATCAATTGGCTCTTCTTTTGACGAAGGCTTGTAATAATAATTTATTTTTGAAAACGGGCGACCTGCTCCGTCAGATTTAATTACTTCGATGGATGGGGTTTTCCTAGTTCCGCTTTCTTTTAATACTAAAGAAATTCTTTTAAAATCAAATCTCTCTAACTTCTCAAGGTCACCCGTTAATGCAGCAGCAATCAAATTTATTACAGTAGTTTTACCTGTGCCGTTTTGACCAATTAAAAAATTGAATTTCTCATCTAGGTTCGATTTGACTGTAGGCCCATCACCCCACAAACCTTCGATTACAAAAGACTTTAATATTGTCATAATTCCATTTCTCTAACTGTAAAATCCAATAGCACAAGCCACTACGGGCAGTGATATGTGTGAGAACTCAAAAGTAATAGCAACTGGCCACGCGCATCGTAATGCTGAAGCCTTCGAATGTAAAAGGGAGATTTGCAGAGGCAAAGGTAGATAGCAGCCTATTTAGGGTATAACAGGCAGCGTTTCGCACACATGTGTTCATCCACCATGACTTCCCCCTAATTCTGTAGAAAGAAATGACCGGCAGCTTCACGCCCTCCTGCCCTTCGCGACAGGTAGAAATCGGCCAGAAGCAGCCGTCCGCGCAGCAACTCGAGTCGGTATGTCGCTTTTCGTCATCACACTCGCTATGCCCCTGAACGCAGAAGCGGCAGCTGGCTAAACGAAGAAGACGCCACTCTTTAGGGCCTCGTCGAACGCGTCGTACGTGTTGCTCCGGTGAAGCAGGCGCACTTGCCAGAGATAGAACGATCGAACCACCTGCCCCTCGGCGGCCGGGAACTCGCGGTAGGTCGTTCCGCGAGAGACCAAGGCCGCACCGCAGGCTCCACTCAGCGGCCCCGGACGCACCGGCCCCCAGCCCGTATTCCAGTGAGCGTAGTCCGCCACCACTTGTTCATCCTCGAGGACCTCGAGCGTGGTGCCCACCTGACGCACCTCGGTTTGAGCAGTCCCCATGAGCGTCGGCACGAACAGTCGAGATGGATAGAGGTTCAATTGCAGGTATCCCATGCGACCACGGTCCATCCGTCCGGCCAAAGGCAGCGACGCAGACGGGGCGTCCAGTAACTGATCGATGGGCATTGTCCCCAACCAAGTCATCTCGTCGAGCGGCGTCGTGGGCACGCTTGGCAGCATCGGCATGTCGCGCCAGAAGGAATCGATATGTGAAGCAAGATCCTGGTCAGCCACTTCGCTGTTGCCGAACTGCAGCCAGCGCACAAGCGACACCTCCACGCAGCGTCCCATTATCATCTCGACGGGAGTGCTGAGCGCGATTAGCTCATCGCCGGGTCGCTCGGCCGCGACGCGATGGACGACTCCTCGCATGATTCCCTCGATCGCGTTCGCGTCCCCGCTGAAGTCCTCCCGCACCGGCACCCATGCCGGGCGTGAAGGCCTCAGCGCGGCCAGCGTTGGATGAATGGGCAGCGCCATCAGTGCGTAATGGCGCACTACACCAGACGGCAGTCCCCACAACCGTTCCGCTACCACCAAGGTGCGCAAGTAGGCCGAGATCGCACGAAGGGCGGCCCGGGCGGAGTAAGGGCCCACGAAACCTTTGCCCAACGGCCGCGCAAAGTGCCCGATGTCGCCCTGCAGGGGAGCCTCGGGATAGGCCTTCTGGTTTTGAGCCCACTCGAACGCCATCTGGCGAATCAGCGGGAGTTTTGTTCGAAGCTCCAGTCTGCTAAGCGTGGTCCGGAAGATCCTGGGCAGGTCCACCCCCTGCACACCGCCGAAATCACCGGGAATCTCGAAGTGATTTGGCGCCGTTTTGAGGTCGGCATCGAGCGCCTGCGCCTCGAAGCCGAGCGCCTCGAGGAACAGGTTGGACAGCAGTGACGGTTTCGGCGTGCGGTTCGGCAAATCGGGATTGGGGACGTACCCGTGCTCACCTGCAGCCATCCAGAAGATGCAGAGAGCCTCGACGACTTCCGCCTCGAGGTTGCGCGAATGCAGCAACTTCAGCAGCGCAGACTCGGTCTCTGCCGTCGTCGCAGGGTCGCTCAGCCGTTTTGCCAACTCCTGCAAGGTCCACCATCGGCAGGATGGCGTCGGCCATCCCAGGCGAGCGATGAGAATTCGAAGCTCGTCCATCAACCCCTCCGCGCGTCGGCAGCAGCCAGTTCAGTCCCCCAGCGCGGGTTAGCTAGCGGGAGGGTTCGGGTGTCTTCGAGCACACAGTCGACCATAACCTCCGCGAACTCAACCGCCGCATCGATGCGTCCCTGCTTCACGTAGAAATAGACCATCGCCTCACCCGGCGCCAATCGCGGCCGCTCCGGTTCGCCGAACATGGCATAGGCCGTCTTGGTCACGAAATCATCGCAAGACTTCGGGTAGTACTGAGCCACGAGGTCGAGCCGCGCGAGCGTCTTCTCTTCGCGCTCCATATAGCCGATCCAGGCGCCGCTGTTAATCTGCGCGCTGACGAGGTACTTCCAAGCCGCCTTCAGGCCGCCCTGCCTGCGTCGAGTGTGAAAGGCATGGCCAGACAGGTGGAGCAGATCGCGGCCTCGACCTCGGCTGGACAAGAGCGAGTCATCCAGTGCATCGAGAATCCGTTTCCCCTGGCCCTGGCCCTCCCAGTACCGATACCAGTCCAGAAGCGCCGCCTCGTCGTCGTAGCCACCACCCGAGAAGCGATCGAGCAAGGCCATTAGCTGCTCAGGCTCGAAGGTCGAGACGTCACCATCGAAGGGCTTTCGATCCGTGTTGGAGCTCGCGTGCTCCTCGCGATTCAGCACGCCGATGTCCCACCCCCCGTGAGCGTTGAGTACCTGCAGGTGCTCGGCGGCACCCTCGACGCCCTCCTTGGCTAGACGCTGCAGCACATCCCCAATTTCCGGGGGCAGGCCCGTGCGCATTAGCGCATCAAGCGGCCAGCCGGCCTTCACGCCCTGCTCGACGTACACACTCAGGCTGTTCTCAGCCTGAGACCACTGCCCGGCGTCGACATGCTCCTCGTACTTGGCCACCAATGCGTCGGGAGCCAGCTTGGCCAGCAGCGCGTCCGCCTCAGTCAGCACGTGCCGGGTGCCACTACCGTCCGTGTAGTCCAGCACGGAGTGGACTTGAGAGGCGACCCGCGCTAACAATCGACGTGCATTTTTCGGCGCGGCTTCGACCAGGAAGCCGATCGCGTCGAGGGTCTTGTTCAGCGTCGGATCTTTGCGATGCGAGAAGCCTGTCGCCAGCTCCCAGGTCTGCCGACAGAGTTCGCGCGCCGTCGTTTCCAAACCATGGGCCACCGAAATCCCACACAACTGCAGCGGCGTTTGCAGATGCACGCTGGTCTCCTGCCGCACCTCCGCATCGAACTGCTCGCGCTGGGAGCGAACGAATTTCTCAGCGGCCTCATCAGACATCTTCGTCAGCAGCCCTGCGGCGTACTGCTCGCGGAAAGACGCCGCGTCGAACCACTTGAACGACTCTGCGGCAGCGAGCGTCGCCTCGGTCAGATCAGCCTCGACGGCATGGCCCAACAGAATGCTGCCCAGACGGACGTCGCAGGCAACCTGATGCAGGGCAGCCCGAAAATCCTCTGCCGCAGATTGCCAGTCGTAGTTCTGTCGGAAATGCCTAAACTCCACCGGGTCTAGTAGCTCAAAGACCGCGTGGAAGTCTACGAACTCCCCCCGCCACCAGTGATGAGCCACTTGGGCGGCGACGCCCGAGAGCGCGTTCAGGAAGTCTGTGACATTCTCTCTGTCGGCATATACCGGTGCGCGTGCAAAGCTGAACTCGGTCTGCCCTTCCGCGGCCATGCACACGCTCAAGTGCACAGCGCTGAAGAACCAGTGGTGCACCAGCCTCGCAAGGCCCAGCTTGCGCTCGCGGTAGTCGAGTCCCAGCCAGTCGATCGGGATCGAAGCGTTTAAGGTCGTCACGGCCGGCACGTGGGCCGCCTCGATGGCTGCTACGAAGGGCGTTCTGGCGAGTGCTTTGAAGTCACCGCGTTCGACGATGCTTACATTGACCTGAGCTGCGGCCCGGAGGCAGGCATCGCTGACAACGCACTTGCGCCGGGTATCGCCTATCGACGCTGCGAGCGACATCAACTCGTCCAGTTGCCCCTCCGCGGCCATCAGCCGTACGCGCGGTAACCACCCCTCTGGGTGAGCCCGTGTCACGAGCTGCTTGAGCCCTTCCGGCGTGGTCCCTACCGCGCCCAAGCGCGCAAACGCACCCGCCAGGAACCTGAAAGCATCCAAGCCGTTACCCGTGGCGTATTCTCTCGAGAATCGACTCGCGCCCCGGAAGCGTCGCAGCGTCTCCTCGCCACATGTCTCGGCCAGGAGATGGTCGCCGCGCGCTCGCAGCGCCAGCCCCAGCGCCGCCACAAGTTTGACATCCGTCTCGTGCCTGGAAGCAACGGCCTCTCGAATCACCCCATCGTCCGATGCCAGCGTCCAGGTGTAAGAGACCAGCTGTGCCATGTCCTCGTCCGGCATCTGGTACTGGCTGCCCTCAACCATGCGGGCCTTCAGGTGCTGAAGGCGATAGGCCTGCGCGAACTCAGCCCGGTCCAGCGCCGCAGCCACGGCGTCGGTGATCAACGTGTCAAACAGCGACTGCGGATAGCCCTCTTCCAGCCGCAGCAGCACCCAGTCTCGGGTCAAGCCCGCGATCAGATGGCTTGCATCGCCGAGCTGTGCCTGGACCGTCCAGAGCCAGTTCACCCGCAAAGCATTGGGCGCCAACGTCTCCAGCCAACGCGCAACCTCCGGCCTCAGTGCGGCGATGCGATCGGCGTAGCCATCGGTCGATCGCACGTACACGGCTAGGCTCTCGTGGAAGACCTTCAAACCGGCGGCCGACGAATGAAGCAGATGTTCCACCTTTTCGATCTCGGGGGCCGCCAGCCTCATCGCGCTCGCGATCTCTCCGAATGCAGTCCGCGGCCAGAAGAACGGGAAGGCGCAAACCAGTCGCAGCGCATCCTTTAGGCTGGGTGAAAGCCGCTCCCATAGCGACCCGTAGTAGAACTTCACGTCCTGACTCAGATCACCGGTGAGTTGCTCGACGTCCCATCGCGTGACCTTGCCACCGGCAAGCACAAGCGCAGAGGTCGCGTAGACGACGTGCAGTGGGTGACCGTTGGTCCTGGCGCGGAGCGCGGCCGCGGCGCTCTGCAACTCATCCTCACCAACAGCCTCGTGCGCTGCGGTAACCTCAGTCGGTTCAGCCGCCTCCGGCTCTGCATGAACGTCCTTCTCATTGGGCTCCGCAGGCTCAAAGCCCGTGCTCAACCGACCGGAGTGCACCGCCTGAAGCAAGTACGAAAGGACGGCGTCGCCGGACATGGCGGGAAGCGTCTTCCAACTTGCCTTCGGCGCCGCGATCAACAAGTCTGCCGGAAGTTGGGCGTCGTCCACCGGCTGCGTGCCCACGAGCAGCACCAAGTTCTCAGGACACGGCACCAACTGGGCAAACAGGTCCTCCAGCGGCTGTTTATCCTCCCCATTGATGCGCCAGACGTGGTCGAGACCGTCCAAGATCAGCACGAAGGGCTTATCGAGCGCTTTGTAGTGCGCCGCAGTGGCTTCCAACTGCGCGCGCAGGCCACCGAGCGGGCGGAGGACGCCGGGATGGAATCGCTCGATCTGCGATCGGATCGACTCTTCGACGATGTAGCTGTGTAAGCGATCCCGGCCGCGCTCCGTCGTGGACAGGAAGTAGTGGTGGCGGACCGTCGGAATGTCTTTGTCGGCGAGTATGTCGCACAGCGCGCTGAGGTAGGTGCTCTTGCCGCGACCAGGCGGACCGGTCAGAACGATCGCCTTGCCGCCTGACCGCAGAGCATCCTCGACGAAAGCGTCGTGGAAGTCAGCATCGGGCACCTCATAGCCCTTGGGGACCGCAAAGTCTTCCGGGAGAGGTGCCGGCGGTGTCGCCTGCAGGATCGCGCGAAGATCTGGCAACGTGATCCAGCCGGACGGCGGCGGAGAGTTCTTCTGCGTCGCCCAATTCAGGGCGACGTTTTTGAGGACGGCGATGCCCTCCGGCGTGCCATGTGCACGAAGCCGCGCGTCAACCTCGTGCTCGAGGGTCTCGTAGCCCTTGTCGCTATGCGTGATCTGTAGTCGACCGAGAAACTCCTCACAGTCCGTCTCGCCGCCGAGTTCGGCGATGAGCGCCGCGCGCCTCGGGTCAGATACCTTGGCGAAATCAATCTTGCCCCCGGCCAGGCAGGCTTCGATCTCAGCATCAGGCCGCCGGTTGGTCAACAGAGAGAGATCACCGATACGTGCCAGGTCCAGCGACCTGTACGCATCAAACCACTTCTTCAGCATCGACCGGGACCGCTCCGTCTTGCCGGATTTCTCAAGCAGCCAATCCCAGGACAGCGGATGTGCATCAGGGTTTGGCGTGAACTTGACCTGCTTAAGGTCTTGCAGTCCGTCCATGCGCTCGACCACGATGTCGTCCAAACCCGTTGGTGCTTCCGCCTCAACGTCACACTCGAACTTGACCTTCGCGTAGCGACACGGTGCATCCAGCCAGTCGCACAATACCCGCAGCCCCTGCCGGTTCTGATAGATGTAGCCGGCGGAGGTGATCGCCGTATTCTTGATGTTCTCAGTCATCGTTTGCAGTCCCTTGCGCCGCGAGAACAACGTCGGCACGCGCCGCGAAATCTGCGATGCGGTTGAATACGACGATGCGAAAATTATTGGTCACGACTGGGAAGCTTGTCGCGCGTGATGCGCGCATAGGCTTCCGGCAGACTCCCGCGCAACTGTAGCTGCAATTCATTGCCGCCCCCACCTTTTGTCCGATCCCATGACAGATCAGCAGCCCACATGGCCAACGCCGTCATGCCGATGGTAAATGACGCACTTACTGGTTCAACCACACCTCAAATCTCCCCGCAGGGTCACATTCGCCAGTATGCCCTCCCGCCGTTTGGGCAAGCTCGCTTGGCTGCAGGATATCCACAATGAGGGGCTTCTTCGTGGCTACGCGTTCGGGACAGTAAGTGTCGCTTCTGGGTCGATCTCTGCCGGTCATGCCAACGAAGAGTACTGGCCAGATCGAATGCAAATGGATGGACAAGCCTGCCTAGCTGTCGCGCCGTTGTGTCCGCCGGACGCTTCAGTGTTCGACTTCAGCCAGACCGATCATCTGCTGTAACGCGCCTATCAATCGACCCAAACGTTGAGGGAAGGAGCCGAGTTGATCCGCACCGGAGTCTTGGGTTCGTTGCAGGCTCGCACCCTTCATACTGATTAATGGGTAGTCTTCGCCCCGAGATCGTTTGGAATAAAAAGCCCCGCCCGAGCATCGCCCGGCGGGGCTTTTCTTTTGCCTGCCGCTGCCACCCTGCTGTCACAGCTAAACTGATCTGTCAGGGAAAAGTCTTGAGAGGCTCGAATTATATGGTGTCCCAGGGCAGGTTCGAACTGCCAACCTTCCCCTTAGGAGGGGGATGCTCTATCCAATTGAGCTACTGAGACACACGTTGACCGCGACGAAACGCGATGCGATGGACGGCGTGCATGTTAACGGCCGGGCTGGCTTTTGTCATGTCGTCCGTAGGGCTTTTTAAGTGTAGGCAGTCGCCTCGGCCGGGCGCGGACTTGTTTACCGTGCAAATTGCATCACCGCAAAAAGCCATCATTGCAAAATGCAATATTGCGCTTTACCAAAAATAACTTAATTCATTGTTTTTAAAGAATTTAATTGCCGATAGACTCTGGCGTGCGAGCTGCTGGCAGCGACAAGCACGGCTTTGTCAGCCAGGAAAACATCCTGGTACCGGCTCCATCTACCGAACGCTTGGTATTTTGAAATGACCCCCACCAGGAGCACAGCATGTCCAGATCAGCCGCGAGTTTCTTCATCCTCGCCATGTTGAGTGGCATTTTTCATCTGTCATTGACCCAGGACATGGTCGTCACCCTCCCCCTGATCGCCTGTGGCGTATTCAGCGCCCTGTTCGTGCTCGCATTGATTGCCGGACGCAAGATCAAGTTTGATCCGGTACTGCGTTGATCCGACATGGCAGATCCAGTGCAAGGGCCTGCCATCCATCCTGAATTCACCCCCTCTATACGACCTCCCCTAGTAAATCGGCCATTTGCCACTATTCTGTAAAAGGCAAGGAACAGGGATCGAGTCGGCTTTTTCTGCCCCTCAGAAGCCTTTCGTGGGTTGGAGAAAGCGCTAAGCGATACGGCCCGGTCGAACTTTTCAAACCAGTCTGCATTTCTGATAATTGGTGCTGGCAGAAAGCCTTTATACAGTTCAATATTTGTCACAGAATTGACGCCAAGGATCTGGCTTGTTTGAGGCATGATGCGCGCCTATCAATTCAGGTTGAACATTTGGTCAGAGCGCTTGTCCTACCAGACATCCTGCGGCCAATCCCGAAAACCGCTCCCCTGAACTAACCGGTTAAATATATGCGCCCATTGAAACAGGCAATTTATTCCAGCCGTACGGCTGACAAGTTCGTCGTACGTCTGCCAGACGGAATGCGTGAACGCATTGCCGAGGTGGCTCGCAATCATCATCGCAGCATGAACTCCGAAATCATTGCGCGCCTTGAGCAGAGTCTTATTCAGGAAGGCGCACTGGGAGAAGAGTTGAGCATGCGCCTGGACAGCCCGGAGCTTTCCTTGCACGAACGGGAACTGCTGCAGCGCTTCCGCCAACTCTCCCATCGTCAGCAGAACGCCTTGGTTTCGCTGATCGCCCATGACGCTGAAATGGCCGCCGACGCGTCCTGATTCACCCAAAAAGCTCAAGCCAGCCTGATCGCTGGCTTTTTTTTGCCTGAAATCCGGGCACAAAAAACCCGCCTGACGGCGGGTTTTAGTGAAACGGACTTCAGAGCAGGAAGATTGTCGCAAGCCCGAGGAAGATGAAAAAGCCGCCGCTGTCGGTCATGGCAGTAATCATCACACTGGCCCCCATTGCCGGATCGCGTCCCATCTTCGCCAGGGTCATCGGGATCAAGACCCCCATCAACGCCGCCAGCAACAGGTTGAGTATCATCGCGGCGGTCATCACCACGCCCAATGACCAACTGCCATAGAGCAGGTAGGCAACCACACCGATCACCCCGCCCCAGATCACGCCGTTGATCAACGCTACTGCCATTTCCTTGCGCATCAGGCGCGAGGTATTGCCGGTGCTCACCTGGTCCAGCGCCATGGCCCGAACAATCATGGTGATGGTCTGGTTACCCGAGTTACCGCCGATCCCCGCCACGATCGGCATCAACGCTGCAAGCGCCACGAGCTTCTCGATCGAACCTTCAAACAAACCGATGACCCGAGAAGCCACGAACGCGGTAATCAGGTTGATCGCCAGCCAGGCCCAACGGTTACGCAGGGATTTCCAGACCGACGCAAAAATGTCTTCTTCTTCACGCAGACCCGCCATGTTGAGAACTTCGCTTTCGCTCTCTTCACGGATCAGGTCGACCATTTCATCGATGGTCAGACGGCCGATCAGCTTGCCGTTCTTGTCGACCACAGGCGCGGAGATCAAGTCGTAACGCTCGAACGCCTGGGCGGCATCGTAGGCGTCTTCGTCCGGGTGGAAACTCACCGGATCGCTGGCCATCACCTCGGAAACCTGTTTGTCCGGATCGTTGACCAGCAAACGCTTGATCGGCAACACGCCCTTGAGGACGCCGTCGTAATCGACCACGAACAGTTTGTCGGTGTGGCCCGGCAACTCCTTGAGACGACGCAGATAACGCAAGACCACTTCAAGGCTGACGTCCTCACGGATGGTCACCATCTCGAAGTCCATCAACGCACCGACCTGTTCCTCGTCGTAGGACAGTGCCGAACGCACGCGCTCGCGTTGTTGCTGGTCGAGGGTCTCCATGAGCTCATGGACGACGTCTCGCGGTAGCTCGGAGGCCAGGTCAGCGAGTTCGTCGGCATCCATGTCCTTGGCGGCTGCCAGGAGCTCGTGATCGTCCATGTCGGCGATCAGCGATTCACGGACCGAATCGGATACTTCAAGAAGGATGTCGCCGTCGCGATCGGCCTTGACCAGTTGCCAGAGCGTCAGACGATCGTCCAGCGGCAAGGCTTCAAGGATGTAGGCGACGTCGGCGGAGTGCAGGTCATCGAGTTTGCGTTGCAACTCGACGAGGTTCTGCCGGTGAACCAGGTTCTCGACCCGGTCATGATGCGGGCCTTCCTGGCGGTGAGTCAGGTCTTCTACCACTCGCTGGCGCTGCAGCAACTCAACCACCTGAGCCAGGCGATCCTGCAAGCTTTCCTGCGTTTTCTTTACTTCAACATCGGACATAGGCGAACTCCACTCCCAGCAGCGGGGCACGCCGGAAGGATCAATCAGTCAATTCATGATTGGTGAAACGGGGTACTGAGTAACTACTGGGTAAGTCCATGGAGGTATTCCACAAGCCCCGGCGGGGCTGACGGGCGCAATGATACACCGCCTGACGGTTTTAAACGTTAAAAAATCTTGGCTGAAACAAGCGCTTGCACAACAAACTTGAGCATCGTCCTGATCCATGAAAATGCGACGACGTATTCTGAAAAGAAAACACACCGCCCTTCGAAAATTGTAGCCGCTACCCTTGTAAAGGAACGTCATGGAGGACGCCTGATGCCATCAGTTGCACAATTCTTTTTACTGCTCGGCCTGGTCAGCCCCTCGCCCCTGGCGCTCGCCACCACCGTTCAGCGCTGCGAGGCGGCCAATGGGCGCATTACTTTCACCACACTGAGTTGTGCCGCGGGAGAGAGTGTTTCACTTCAGGACGTCCGCGCCTTTACACCCGGCAGCACGATGGCGCTTATGCCGCCAGCCGAACCCCGTGAAACATCAGGAATGAAAATCCAAAGGAAAGAGCCGACCGTGGTCGGTCAGGCGCAGGACAAGTGCGGAAACCTGATCAGTGCCAGGCAGCGCCGGGAGGCGATCATCAATCAGCGAGTGGTCGCCGGCATGAGCCAGCAAGACGTCGAAAGCGCGCTCGGCAAGCCGGACAAGATCAGTATTCGCAATTCAGCTACGAGCTATCGTTACGACACCCTGCGAGGTCGCAGCGCACAGGTGGAGTTCGACGAGAGGGGATGCACGAAAGGAAAAGCCAAATCCCGGACGGCAAAAAGCCCGCATTAGATGCGGGCTTTTTGTTGTATGGTGCACTCGACAGGATTCGAACCTGTGACCGCTCGGTTCGTAGCCGAGTACTCTATCCAGCTGAGCTACGAGTGCATTTTGTGTTTTTAGACCAGACCACAACTGGTTGAAGCCAAGTTACTTGCATTACTGCAACTAACTCTTAAATGGTGCACTCGACAGGATTCGAACCTGTGACCGCTCGGTTCGTAGCCGAGTACTCTATCCAGCTGAGCTACGAGTGCATTTGTTGCCGCGCATTATAGGCCGTCTAATCTCTATGTCAAGCACTTTTTCTAGTAATTTCAACAACTTACCGAAGAAGCCAGATTACAACGTACTACGCAAATAATGGCGGAGAACGGGGGATTCGAACCCCCGACACCCTTTTGAGGTGTACTCCCTTAGCAGGGGAGCGCCTTCGGCCACTCGGCCAGCTCTCCGCAACACGGGGCGTATATTAACCAGCTTCTTCCCCGTTTGCAAACATAAAAAACGATAAAAATTAATGGCTTGGTTCTTCGTCCTTCTCTTTCTTGATACGCAGGTAAATTTCTTCCCGATGAACAGCTACCTCTTTGGGGGCATTAACACCGATGCGCACTTGATTTCCTTTGACGCCGAGCACGGTCACGGTGATTTCGCCATCACCGATAATCAGGCTTTCTGCACACCGACGAGTCAGAATCAGCATACCTTTCTCCTCACGCATTACATTTCAGGGACAACAGTCTGCAAAAAAAAGGCACTCGACCCACAACCGGAGCGGTCGCAGCCCTACATGCCTGAGTATTGACTAGCGCGAGCAAAAGAACAGCCTCGGGGGTCACGCCATTCAAAAAAACAAAAGGCGCGGTCAGACCGCGCCTTTTGGCAAACGCATCACTCGCCCTGGCGGGCCGGTGCGTCCAGTTCGAAAGCCGTGTGCAGAGCGCGCACAGCCAGTTCCAGGTACTTCTCTTCGATCACTACGGAGACTTTGATTTCCGACGTCGAGATCATCTGGATGTTGATGCTTTCCTTGGCCAGGGATTCGAACATGCGGCTGGCCACGCCTGCGTGAGAACGCATGCCAACGCCGACGATCGACACCTTGGCGATCTTGGTGTCGCCCACGACTTCACGGGCACCCAGCTCGCCAGCGGTCTTTTCCAGCACGGCTTGCGCCGCCTGGTAGTCGTTGCGGTGCACGGTGAAGGTGAAGTCGGTGGTGTTATCGTGCGCGACGTTCTGCACGATCATGTCGACTTCGATGTTCGCGGCACTGATCGGGCCGAGAATCTTGAAGGCAACGCCCGGGATGTCTGGCACGCCACGGATGGTCAGCTTGGCTTCATCGCGGTTGAAAGCGATACCGGAAATGATCGGCTGTTCCATGGTTTCCTCTTCATCAATAGTAATGAGGGTGCCCGGACCCTCCTTGAAGCTGTGCAGTACGCGCAGCGGAACGTTGTACTTGCCGGCGAACTCGACCGCGCGGATCTGCAGCACCTTGGAACCGAGGCTGGCCATTTCCAGCATCTCTTCGAAGGTGATCTTGTCCAGGCGCTGAGCCACGGACACCACACGCGGGTCGGTGGTGTAGACACCGTCGACGTCGGTGTAGATCTGGCATTCGTCAGCCTTCAGGGCTGCCGCCAGCGCCACGCCGGTGGTGTCGGAACCGCCACGACCGAGGGTGGTGATGTTGCCGTGCTCGTCGACGCCCTGGAAACCGGCGACAACCACCACACGACCTGCCTTCAGGTCACCGCGAATCTTCTGGTCATCAATCTGCAAGATACGCGCTTTATTGTGCGCGCTATCCGTCAGAATCCGCACCTGGTTGCCGGTGTACGACACCGCCGGCACGCCACGCTTGATCAGCGCCATGGCCAACAGGGCAATCGTCACCTGCTCACCGGTGGAGACGATCACGTCCAGCTCGCGCGGAACCGGTTGGCCGTCGCCACTGATTTGCTTGGCCAGATCGATCAGACGGTTGGTTTCGCCGCTCATTGCAGACAGCACAACCACCAGGTCATCGCCGGCATCGCGGAATTTCTTAACCTTGTCGGCGACCTGCTCGATTCTCTCGACAGTGCCGACCGAGGTGCCTCCAAATTTCTGTACGATCAAAGCCATTTCAAAGCCGCCTCTGCCCATGAAGGGCGCCCAAATAATCACTCAAACAGCGTTGCGGCCCACCACTAGACTGCGGGCCGCAAGTACTGCCTTATAGACCCTGCTCTACAAACGGAACGGTCAGGGCCAGTGCCGCATCCAGTGCGCCAGCGTCGGTACCGCCGCCTTGCGCCATGTCTGGACGACCACCACCCTTCCCGCCCACTGCCGCAGCGGCTTGCTTCATCAAATCACCGGCTTTGAGTTGGCCAGTCAGGTCTTTGGTTACGCCTGCAACCAGAACGACCTTTTCCTCATGGACACTGCCGAGCAGGATCACTGCGCGGCCGAGTTTGTTTTTCAGTTGATCGACCAGCGCCAGCAGCGCCTTGCCATCCTGACCATCCAGACGCACGGCCAGCACTTTCACGTCCTTGACGTCCAGCGCCTGGGCCGACAGATCGTCGCCCGCAGCACTGGCAGCCTTGGCTTGCAACTGCTCGAGTTGCTTCTCCAGCAGACGGTTGCGCTCCAGCACAGCCGACAGCTTGTCGATCAGGTTGTCGCGGCTGCCCTTGACCAGGCTGGCCGCTTCCTTGAGTTGTTCTTCCGCCGCGTTCAAGTAGGCCAGCGCTTGCGCACCGGTGACGGCTTCGATACGACGTACGCCCGATGCCACACCGCCTTCGCTGATGATTTTCAGCAGGCCGATGTCGCCGGTACGGTTGGCGTGGATACCGCCGCACAGCTCGACGGAGAAATCGCCCATGCTCAGTACACGCACGTTGTCGCCGTATTTCTCGCCGAACAGCGCCATGGCGCCTTTCTGCTTGGCGGTTTCGATATCGGTTTCTTCGGTTTCAACTTCGGAGTTCTTGCGAATCTCGGCGTTGACGATGTCTTCCAGCGCTTTCAGTTGTTCAGGCTTGATGGCTTCGAAGTGACTGAAGTCAAAACGCAGGCGCTGACTGTCGACCAACGAGCCTTTCTGCTGAACGTGATCGCCCAGCACCTGGCGCAATGCAGCGTGCAGCAAGTGAGTCGCGGAGTGGTTCAACGACGTGGCGTGACGCACCTCGGCGTCAACGTGGGTCTCGACCGGCGCACCGACGATCAGGCTACCCGAATCCAGGATACCGTGGTGCAGGAATGCACCGCCGGTCTTGGTGGTGTCACGCACGTCGAAACGCGCGCTGCTCGCCTGCAGGTAACCGCAATCACCGACCTGGCCACCGGACTCGGCGTAGAACGGCGTCTTGTCGAGCACGATCACGCCCTCATCGCCTTCGCTCAATACGTCGACCGACTGGCCATCTTTATACAGCGCAACGATTTTTGCCAAACCACGGGTATCGGTGTAGCCGGTGAATTCGGTGTCCACATCGACCTTGACCAGGCTGTTGTAGTCCATGCCGAAGGAACTGGCGGAACGGGCACGGACGCGCTGGGCCTCCATTTCACGCTCGAAACCTTCTTCGTCGATGGTCAGGCTGCGCTCGCGAGCGATGTCGCCGGTCAGGTCCATCGGGAAGCCATAGGTGTCGTAGAGTTTGAACACCACGTCGCCGGGCACCACGTCGCCTTTGAGTTCGGCCAGATCCTGCTCGAGGATCTTCAGGCCCTGCTCCAGGGTCTTGGCGAATTGCTCTTCTTCGGCCTTCAGCACGCGCTCGATGTGCGCCTGCTGGGATTTCAGCTCTGGGAACGCCTCGCCCATCTCGGCAACCAGCGCCGCAACGATCTGATAGAAGAAGCTGCCCTTGGCGCCCAGCTTGTTACCGTGACGGCAGGCGCGACGGATGATCCGGCGCAGCACGTAGCCGCGGCCTTCGTTGGACGGCAGCACGCCGTCGGCGATCAGGAAGCCGCAGGAACGGATGTGGTCAGCCACGACTTTCAGCGAAGCCTGGGCGTCGTTGGTGCAGCCAATGGCCTTGGCCGAAGCGCTCAGCAGACTCTGGAACAGGTCGACTTCATAGTTCGAGTGAACGTGCTGCAGCACGGCACTGATCCGCTCCAGGCCCATGCCGGTGTCGACCGACGGCGCTGGCAGCGGGTGCAACACGCCATCGGCGGTGCGGTTGAACTGCATGAACACGTTGTTCCAGATTTCGATGTAACGGTCGCCGTCTTCTTCCGGCGAGCCCGGTGGGCCACCCCAGATGTCGGCGCCGTGATCGTAGAAAATCTCGGTGCAAGGACCGCACGGGCCGGTATCGCCCATGGTCCAGAAGTTGTCGGAGGCGTACGGCGCGCCCTTGTTGTCGCCGATGCGCACCATACGCTCGGCCGGGACCCCGATTTCCTTGGTCCAGATGTCGTACGCCTCGTCATCGCTGGCGTAGACAGTGACCCAGAGCTTTTCCTTTGGCAGGTTCAGCCACTTGTCGGACGTCAGGAAGTTCCAGGCGTAGGTGATGGCGTCACGCTTGAAGTAGTCGCCGAAGCTGAAGTTACCCAGCATTTCGAAGAAGGTGTGGTGACGAGCGGTATAACCGACGTTTTCCAGGTCGTTGTGCTTGCCGCCGGCGCGCACGCATTTCTGGCTGCTGACGGCGCGGGTGTACGCGCGCTTTTCCTGGCCCAGGAAGCAGTCCTTGAACTGGTTCATCCCCGCGTTAGTGAACAGCAGGGTTGGGTCGTTGCCCGGAATCAAAGAGCTGGAGGCTACACGGGTGTGGCCTTGCTCTTCGAAGAAGCGAAGGAAGGCTTCACGGATTTCTGCGCTTTTCATTAGGTTCTTCCACGGAGGCTGCGGCCAAAGGCCTGTTCGAAACGTCAACAGACGAAGCGACGGCAAAGGGCCGCATTATATCGGCCCTGCGCGCGGGGTACAGCGTGTTTATACGATAGAAACGCTCAATTGGAGCGCTAACGCTATCACTTGCGCGAAAAGCCGACGAATGTCGCGACGACTTGCTCGATTTGCGCACGGCTGACGTCCATGTGCGTGACCATGCGCAGACGCGCGGCGGCACTGAGCTTGATCCCGCGCTCGGCGGCAAAGGCCTTGATGGCCTCGGCCTGGTCGCCCATCTGCACGTAAACCATGTTGGTCTGCACCGGCTCGACCTCGTAGCCTGCCCCGCGCAGGCCTTCGGCCAGCAGCTGTGCGTTTGCGTGGTCGTCGGCCAGGCGCTCTACGTTGTGATCCAGTGCATACAGGCCCGCCGCCGCGAGAATGCCGGCCTGACGCATGCCGCCGCCAACCATCTTGCGCAGTCGCCGGGCTTTGCCGATCAACTCGGCTGAGCCGCACAGCACGGAACCGACCGGTGCGCCCAGGCCTTTGGACAGGCACACCGAGACGGAATCGAAATGTTGGGTGATTTCCCGGGCATCCACGCCCAGTTTCACTGCCGCGTTGTAGAGGCGTGCGCCGTCCAGGTGCAGTTGCAAGCCATGCTCGCGGGTAAAACTGCGCGCCCGCGCCAGGTACTCCAACGGCAGGACCTTGCCTTGCATGGTGTTTTCCAGCGCCAGCAAACGGGTGCGTGCGAAATGGAAGTCGTCCGGCTTGATCGCGGCGGCAACCCGCGCCAGGTCCAGCGAACCATCGGCCTGTGCTTCCAGCGGTTGCGGCTGGATCGAGCCAAGCACCGCCGCGCCACCCCCTTCATACTTATAAGTGTGGGCCTGCTGGCCGACGATGTACTCGTCACCGCGCGCGCAATGGGCCATCAACCCCAGCAGGTTGCTCATGGTGCCGGTCGGCACGAACAGTGCCGCGGCAAAACCCAGGCGCCTGGCCAGTTCGGCTTCCAGGTGATTGACCGTCGGATCTTCGCCATACACGTCATCGCCGGTGGCGGCTTTGGCCATCGCGTCGAGCATGCCGGCGGAGGGTTGGGTGACGGTGTCGCTGCGAAGATCGATAACGCTCATGAATCTGGCCTCGGTAAGCAGGGGAAATCCCTTTCAGGAAAGAATTACTGCGGGCATGGCGACGATTAATCAACCCTCGCGTAGGAAAAGGCCGATTAAACCAACGGAAAAGTCGATGACAATCATCCAAAAGGGGTCATGCGCATACCGGAAATATGTGATAAAAACGCTGCGCCGCCAAACATTCCGGCGGCAAAAACGTTCTCAGGGCGGGGTGCAACTCCCCACCGGCGGTAATTGCGCACAATGCGCATAGCCCGCGAGCGCTTGGTGACAGCACGGCTTCGGCGGTGCCTGGCAGCAAGGTCAGCAGACCCGGTGTGATCCCGGGGCCGACGGTCATAGTCCGGATGAAGAGAGAACGGGATTGACAACAAAGGGCCGTCCGCCGGCATTCGTGCGAGCGTGCGTACCCTCAGATCCCCTTCGATTCATAACGCCCTGTTTTTCACACAAACAGGAGTCAGAACATGCAACCCACCGCAATCGACAGCAAAAGTAAACACCATCACGGCGAGCGCGTTGCGTTCATCCAGGCCTGCTGGCACAAGGACATTGTCGACCAGAGCCGTAAAGGCTTCGTCGCCGAAATGATTGCCCAGGGTTATCAGGAGTCCGACATCGACTGCTTCGAAGTCGGCGGTGCCTTTGAAATGCCCCTGCACGCCAAGTTGCTGGCCAAGACCGGTCGTTATTCCGGCATCGTCGCGGCAGCCCTGGTGGTGGACGGCGGGATCTACCGTCACGAGTTCGTCGCCCAGTCGGTGGTCAGCGGCCTGATGCAGGTACAACTGGAAACCGAAGTGCCGGTGTTCTCGGTGTCCCTGACCCCGCACCACTTCCATGCCGGTGAAGAGCACCAGAAGTTCTTCTTCGAGCATTTCCTGCATAAAGGCCAGGAAGCGGCGAAGACCTGTGCGGATACGCTGCTGAAGATCCGTAGCCTGCGTCGCACTGAGCCGCGCGCAGTAGCCGTCTAAAGGCTAAGTGAGGTCTATGGCCTCACTCAAAACCAAATGTGGGAGCGGGCTTGCTCGCGAAAGCGGTGTAACAGTCACATCGATGCTGGATGTGCCACCGCCTTCGCGAGCAAGCCCGCTCCCACATTGGTTCTACGCTGATTTCAGGCCAGGTTTTCGTCAGTGGTCGGCACGACCAGGATGCCGGCACGCAAACCATTCTTCACCCTGGGGTTCGGGAAGATGATCCGGGCGCCCTCCTCCTCGATGATCCAGCGGGTGTTGGCGATGTCTTCCGCCAGCAGGTAACCCACTTCCAGCTCCGAAAAGTTCTCGATGTCCGCCGGCAGGTTCAGGCGGAAGCTGTCGCTGTGCTTGATGATTTCCCGCGCCACGCTGTACAGCTGCAAACCGTCCAGTGCTTCTTCAGTCATTTCCGGCTCGGTGCCTTCGATGATCTGCTTGAGGCGCTTCTCCAGCAGCGAGACGTTGACCCCGTCGTTCTGACCGAACGGCCGCGCCTTGCCCAACTCCAAGGTGAAGGCCTCGGCACCCAGCTTGTCGTAGGTGTAGGCGCTGAACACGATAGACGGCTTGTTCTGCAACAACACCGCTTCCATGCCGGCAGCACGCAGGCGCGCCAGTTCCTGACGCGAATGCTGGCGGTCTTCTTTCCACGGGTACAAGGCGAATTGCTCGATTTTCGAGCCACGAATCGCCGTATGCAGGTCGTAATGCAGGCGCTGACGGTCGGGTAGATTGAAGAAACTCGCTGCCAAACGCTCCAGTTCACAGGCGCGCAGGGCTTCGGAGCCGCTGCTTTGTTCGTGACGACCATTGAATAGTCGATTGACGTCCTGCTCGACGAAACGCTCGCCCTTGCGAATCGCTTCCGGGTTGCCGAACAGGAACAGAATACGTGCGCGCGGCTTCAGATCACCGCGGGCAATGTCGTGCAACAGGCGATCGAGCAACTCGATCGGCGCTGTTTCGTTGCCATGGATCCCCGCCGACAGCAGCAGGTCCAGGCCATTGTCACGCGCTTCAGGTGGCCGGACTTCCAGCGCACCTTCGCTCAACCAGCGCATGCGCACGCCTTCGACAGTCAGTTGAGTCTTCTCCGCCGGTTCGCGGCCGGCGAGGGTCAGTTCAAGCAGTTTGCCGAGGGCGAGCATAGAGCGGTTTCCTTAGTGGTCGTGATTGCAATCCGGGCCGTGAACGTGATCTTCGTCGTCGCCGAGTTCAGCCGGTTCCATCTCCAGTTGCAGACTTACCAGATTAGTCGCCAATGGGCGCAACAGCAGGTTGGCGTATTCGGCGTCGCCTTCTTCGACGTCCACGCCGATCAACAGTTGGCCGCGGCCGTCCTGCTGGATCCACAGCTCTTTGCCTTGCCACAGGACCGCGACACGGGTGCAGGAAGTCTCCAGTTGCGTGCCGTCGGTGTCTTCAAGGATCAGCTGCAGGGTATCGCTCATGTCTTTACGCTCTCGTTTGAGATGAAGCAGCGCACTGCCGTAGAAGGCGGCGCGCCGTCGATCAATTGATCTGGAATGGATAAACCGCGCCCAGTTTAAGGATTTGCGTCAGTTCATCCAGTGCCGTCCGGCACTCAAGCAGCAATTGCGGGTCCGCCAGATCGTTTTCGGTCATGCGGTCGCGGTAGTGCTTCTCGACCCATTCGGTCAGTGTGCCGTACAACGGTGCGGTCATGATAACCCCTGGGTTGACGGCCGCCAGTTCGGTTTCGTTGAGTGCGACGCGCAACCGCAGGCAAGCCGGGCCACCGCCGTTCTGCATACTCTGCTTGAGATCGAAGACTTTCACTTCGCGGATCAGGCCGCCAGAGCTGGTCAAACCCTGCAAGTATTGCCAGACACGCTCGTTGCCACGGCATTCTTCCGGCACGATCAACAGCATGGAGCCGTCAGGACGCGACAGCAGCTGGCTATTGAACAGGTAGGAACGTACCGCGTCTTCCACGCTTACTGCGGAACGCGGTACGCAGACTGACTGAAATTTCCCACCGACTTTGGCGAGTTTGCTCTGCAATTCAGCGAGCATCTTCTCGGTTTCGAGGAACGCGTCCTCGTGATAGAACAGCACTTCGCCGTTACCGACCGCAATCACGTCGTTGTGGAACACGCCCTGGTCGATCACCGACGGGTTCTGCTGGGCGTAGACCACGCCGTCATCGCTCAAGCCATGCAAACGGGCTACGGCCTGGGACGCTTCGAGGGTCTGGCGCGCCGGGTACTTCTGCGGTGCCGGGTAGCGGGTGTCGAACGCGCTGCGGCCGAACACGAAGAACTCGACACCGGCTTCGCCGTATTCACGGCAGAAACGCGTGTGGTTGGCCGCGCCTTCGTCACCGAACTGCGCCACGGCCGGCAAGGCCGCATGGTGGGCGAAGTGTTTCTGGTCAGCGAACATCGCACCCAGCACGCGGCTGGTGGTCGGGTGTTCGATGCTGCGGTGATATTTGCAGTTGAGGTTGGCGGCGGTGAAATGCACACGGCCGTCAGCGGTGTCGGCGCTCGGGCTGACGGTGGCGGCGTTGGCCACCCACATGCTCGAGGCCGAGCAACTGGCCACCAGCAGCGGCATTGCGTCTTTGGCAGCGCGCTCGATCACTTGAACGTCGGTGCCGCCAAAACCCAGGCGACGCAGGGCGGCCACATCCGGGCGCTCTTGCGGTGCCAGCACGCCTTGCTGGAAACCCATTTCCATCAGCGCTTTCATCTTTGCCAGGCCTTGCAGCGCCGCTTCCTTGGGGTTGGAAGACTGCTGGCTGTTGCTCTGGGACGCGACGTTGCCGTAGGACAGGCCGCCGTAGTTATGGGTCGGCCCCACTAGACCGTCAAAATTGACTTCATAGGATTTCATCAGCGAGGCTCCACGAGAATCTGTTGTTATGGCTTCAGTAACTAACTGTTCAGTGCGACCGAGTCGCGGCCTTCGCGGGCAAGCCCGCTCCCACAGGTTCAGCAGTGTTCACAAATTTTGTGTTCGACGCAGTCCTTGTGGGAGCGAGCCTGCTCGCGATTGGGCATCACGCCATCTTCACGCCAGGCGTCAGGGCGGTAGGCATCACCAGGCTCGGCGTTTCCAGCGAGGCAACCGGGTACGCGCAGTAATCCGCCGCGTAGTAGGCGCTGGCGCGGTGGTTACCCGAGGCGCCGACACCGCCGAATGGCGCGCTGCTTGCGGCACCGGTCAGTTGCTTGTTCCAGTTGACGATACCGGCGCGGCTTTCCAGCCAGAATTGCTGGTAACGCGCTTCGGAGTCCGACAGCAGACCGGCGGCCAGACCGTAGGCGGTGTCGTTGGCTTCAGCGATCGCCGCTGCAAAATCAGCGTAGCGGATCACCTGCAGCAACGGGCCGAACAGCTCTTCGTCAGGACGATCGGCAACAGCGGACACGTCCAGGATGCCCGGGGTCAGCAAGGCCGATTGAGCCTGAGGCTGAGTCATTTCCAGCAGCGCCACGGCGCCGTTGGCCAGCAGATGTTCTTGCGCATCCATCAACGCTTTTGCCGCGCCAAGGGAAACCACCGAGCCCATGAACGGTGCCGGTTGCTGATCGAAAGCACCGACTTCGATCGTCGCGCTGACCGCCACCAGGCGCGCCAGCAGCGAGTCGCCCCAGGCGCCTTGTGGCACCAGCAAACGACGGGCACAGGTGCAACGCTGGCCGGCGGAAATGAACGCCGACTGAATGATGGTGTAAACCGCGGCATCGAGGTCGGCGACCTGATCGACCACCAGCGGGTTGTTACCGCCCATCTCCAGCGCGAGGATCTTGTCCGGACGACCGGCGAATTGCTGATGCAGGTGATTGCCGGTGCGGCTGGAACCGGTGAAGAACAGCCCGTCGATGCCCGGGTTCGCCGCCAGGGCGATGCCGGTTTCGCGAGCGCCTTGCAGCAGGTTCAATACGCCGGCCGGCAGGCCAGCCTCGATCCAGCACTTGACCGTCAACTCGGCGACTTTCGGTGTCAGTTCGCTTGGCTTGAACAGCACGCTGTTACCGGCCAGCAGCGCCGGCACGATGTGGCCGTTCGGCAGGTGACCCGGGAAGTTGTAAGGACCAAACACCGCCACCACACCGTGTGGCTTGTGACGCAGCACAGCGGTGGCGTCGCCCAGGGGGCCGCTCTTCTCGCCGGTACGCTCGCGGTAGCTCTGCACCGAGATCGCGATCTTGTTGACCATGCTGGTGACTTCGGTCGCCGCTTCCCACAGGGGTTTGCCGGTTTCTTCGCCGATGGTGCGGGCCAGTTCGTCAGCGTGATTCTTCAGCGCGGCGGCAAAGGCTTCCAGCACCGAGATACGCTCTTCCAGGGTACGCCGCGCCCAGTCCGGGAACGCCTGACGCGCCGCTTGCACAGCCGACTCGACCTGAGCGGCGGTGGCGCCAACGCCGGACCACAGCACTTGCTGGGTCACCGGGTTCAGCGACTCGAAGGCTTCGCCCCCACCTGCCAGCCATTCACCTGCGATGTAAAGCGACTTCATTATTTCGACTCCCGAGCTGCGGACAACGCCACGGCGCGCACTTGATCGCCCGCGTTGAGTTGAAGACGTTTGGCGGTCTGCGGATCGACCACCAGGGTACCGGCGGCCAGACGTGCTGGCGCAGCAGTGATCCGGCAGTCTTCGCGCTTGCGGTTGTGAATGATGAATGGCGTGGCGTCGTCACCCGGTGTGCCAACGGCCAGCACCAGCGCCTGGCTGTCGCGCACGGCGCGGATCTTGCCGGTTTCGCACTCGATCGCAGGACCTGCGTCGAAAATGTCGACGTAGCCCTGGTAGCTGAAACCTTCGCTCTTGAGCATGGCCAGTGCCGGCTCGGTGTCCGGGTGAACCTGACCGATCACGTTGCGCGCATCCGGCGACAGGAAGCAGGTGTAGAGCGGGAATTTCGGCATCAGCTCGGCGATGAACGCCTTGTTGCCCACACCGGTCAGGTAGTCAGCCTGGCTGAACTCCATCTTGAAGAAGTGCCGGCCCAGGCTTTCCCAGAACGGCGAACGCCCGGCCTCGTCGGAAACACCGCGCATTTCGGCAATGATCTTGTTGCCGAACAATTGCGGGAATTCGGCGATGAACAGCATCCGCGCCTTGGACAGCATGCGACCGTTGAGGCCACTGCGGTAATCGGCGTGCAGGAACAGCGAGCACAGCTCGGAGTTGCCGGTCAGGTCGTTGGCCAGGAACAGCGTCGGGATTTCGCGATAGATGTTCAGCTCCTGCGAAGCGCTGACCGTCAGACCGACCCGGAAGTTGTACCAGGGCTCACGCAGGCCGACGGCGCCGGCAATGGCGGAAATACCCACCACGCGAGCGTCGTCATCTTCGAGCACGAACAGGTAGTCCGCATCGCCCCGCCCGGCTTCGCCGCGAAAGGTCTTCTCGGCCCAGCCGACCCGATGGGCCAGCCGCTCTTCGTTGGCCGGCAAGGTGGTCAGGCCGGTGCCGGTGCTGCGGGCCAGGTCGATCAGAGCGGGTAAATCGCTGCTGCGTACGGGACGAACGATCATGCTATCTCCTCAAACGGGCCGCTTGCGCCACCCGTGAAACTTCGCTGCTTTACTAAACAAGCAATCAGGCCAGGCCGCTGTTAAACCGCGACCAGGCGCACGCTGGCACCCTCGCCGACGCCCAGGGCCTCGGCCGCGTCCAGGTCCAGGGTCACCGGTTTGCCTGGCGCGTAATCGAGCTCAAGCATCACTGCGCGGTAATCCTGCAACTGGGCATTGGCGACCAGATACTGGCGACCGACGCCTTTGACCGGCTCGCCGATCTTCACCGGCACCACACGGCTCTGGGCGATCGAACGGATCCCCGAGACACGGGCATGCAAGGTCGGGCCGCCGTCGAAGATGTCGATGTAGTGATCGGTCTCGAAGCCTTCGCGCATCAGGATGTCGAAGGTGATCTGCGCCCGCGGGTGTACCTGGCCCATGGCTTCTTGCGCGGAGTCCGGCAGCAGTGGCACGTAGATCGGGTAATGCGGCATCAGTTCGGCGAGGAACGTACGGCTTTTCAGCCCGCACAGACGTTCGGCTTCGGCGTAGTTTAGGTCGAAGAAGTTGCGACCGATGGCATCCCAGAATGGCGAGTCGCCGTTTTCATCGCTGTAACCGACGATCTCGGTCACCACGGAATCGGCAAAACGCTCCGGATGGCTGGCCACGAACAGCAAACGGCCACGGGAGTTGAGCTCCGACCACGGCGAACCCACCAGCTCGCGCTGCACATAGAAGCTGGTCAGCAAGCTGTTGCCGGTCAGGTCATGGCACTGCGAGAGCACGTGGATCTTGTTGTGAATCTTCAGCTCGCGCGAAGCGTGCACGAAGGTTTCGTTGCGGAAGCTGTAGAACGGCTCGGAGTAACCGGCCGAAGCCACGATGGCCGAGCAACCGACCAGCTTGCCGGTAGCGGAGTCTTCGAGGACGAAGAAATAGCTTTCCTCACCGTTGAAACTCACCTCAGCGGCGAACGAGGCTTCGCTTGCCGCGATCTTGTCGCTCAGGCGCTCAACGTCATCCGGCAAGGAAGTGACACCAATCGGACTGTCCGCAGCCAGACGCTGTACCTCGCCCAGATCAGCCATTTGCGCGGGGCGCATCACCAGCATGGTGTCACTCCTTAATCTCAGAATTTACAGAAAAAAAATCCCGGGCCATCTCCGCAGGAGACTGTGGGAGTGGGCTTGCTCGCGAAAGCGCTGGGTCAGACAGCAAAAATGTTGACTGATACACCGCTTTCGCGAGCAAGCCCGCTCCCACATTTGATCCGGCCCGGAACAAAAATTGGGTTCGACGCCTGAAAACTCAGGCGTCGAAGGGTCTATCAGGCTTGCGTCAGTTTTGCTGCGGCACGTTCGAAGCGGTCCAGACCAGCATCGATATCGGCGTCTTCCACCACCAGGCTCGGGGCGAAACGCACCACGTCCGGGCCGGCTTGCAGGACCATCAGGCCTTCTTGCTCAGCGGCGTTGAAGATGTCCTTGGCCTTGCCTTTCCAGGCATCGCTCAGGACGCAACCGATCAACAGGCCCATGCCACGAACCTTGGTGAACAGGCCGTACTTTTCGCCGATCTGCTCAAGGCGGGCCTTGAACTTGTCGTGCTTGGCGTTGACACCGGCCAGCACCTCAGGGGTGTTGACCACGTCGATCACGGCTTCCGCGACAGCGCACGCCAGCGGGTTGCCGCCGTAAGTGGTGCCGTGGGTGCCGACGACCAGGTGCTTGGCCAGGTCTTCGGTGGTCAGCATCGCCGCGATCGGGAAACCACCGCCCAGGCTCTTGGCGCTGGTCAGGATGTCCGGGATCACGCCGTAATGCTGGTAGGCGAACAGATGGCCGGTACGGCCCATGCCGGTTTGCACTTCGTCGAAAATCAGCAGCGCGTTGTGCGCGGTGCAGAGCTCGCGGGCACCTTGCAGGTATTCCAGTTCGGCCGGGATTACACCGCTTTCGCCCTGGATCGGTTCCAGCACCACGGCGCAAGTCTTGTCGGAAATGGCGGCTTTCAGCGCGGCCAGATCGTTGTACGGCACGTGGGTGATGCCGGTGATTTTCGGACCGAAGCCATCAGAGTACTTCGACTGGCCACCGACGTTCACGGTGAACAGGGTACGGCCGTGGAAGCTGTTGAGCGCGGCGATGATCTCGTACTTCTCGCTGCCGAAACGGTCAAAACCGACACGACGGGCCAGCTTGAAGGCGGCCTCGTTGGCTTCGGCGCCGGAGTTGCAGAAGAAGGCGCGGTCGGCAAAGGTGGCGTCGACCAACTTGTGGGCCAGGCGCAGGGCCGGCTCATTGGTGAACACGTTGGACACGTGCCACAGCTTGTTCGCCTGCTCGGTCAAGGCGCCGACCAGCGCCGGATGCGCGTGGCCCAGCACGTTGACGGCGATCCCGCCGGCGAAGTCGATCAGCTCGCGACCGGACTGGTCCCAAACGCGGGAACCGGCGCCACGCACAGGAATGAATGCGGCAGGCGCATAGTTGGGAACCATTACCTGATCGAAATCGGCGCGTTGTACCGCAGCGTGCTCAACGGACATCGGAGTCTCCTGAAGAGAAAACACTCGCCTGAAACTGGCGAGCTTGGTGAGGATTGTAAGGACAGTTTTCAGCCCGGCCTTGCCGCCAAGCGACAACTTCTTATAGCGCAAACCCCGGATTTTCCCGGGTTTACGGCAATGCGACATATAGGGTCGCAAAGGCGCAGTTTAACTGGCGGCGGGCGTTTGCGGCAGGCTTGCTGCGTTGTAACGCTTGCCAAGGGTCCGAGTGCGGTAAATATGTACCGCACAGCGTCCAGCTTCGCGGGTTTTCCTAGTGGCCTTTCAAAGCCAACGGCCACTGACCCGATGATTACCGAATCCACTGCCACTATTGCCTCCGACGCTTTCAGGCCGGACGCTCATTTCCAGCATCTGCAGAATGTCATCCCCTCCTGGCTCCGTCAGGCGGCGCCGCACAGACGTGGGGCGCTGCGCAACATCACCCCCGCCCTGCCCGCCGGACTACGGAATGCGTCGAAACATCACCACACCGAACTCGCCCGGCTGATCGCCCGACAGGCCTCCAGCCAGAACCAGGTCGACAAGGCACTGGCCAACCTGCAGAACCCCGCGGACTTCACCGAACCGTTGCTCAAGGCCGAACTCAAGCGCCGCTTCGGTCTGGATTTGAATGTGCGCGAAACGTTTTTGCGCCTCTACCTACCTGATCACCTGCCGTGGCTACGGCTGAAGTCAGGCGCTGCGCGCACCTGGACGGTATCGCTGCTGGACGCCGCACTGCACAATTTCGAAAGTGCCGAGACCCACGCAGACGCCTTCGAGCCCGCCTCGACTTACATCACCGCGCCGTCTTCCAACGGGCAATTCCTGACCTTGCCGCTGATCCTGGAAAAAATGCCTGTCACGGCATTTACCGGTATGTGCCGGGAGCTGGACATTGGCCAGCGCTATAAAACCTATCTGGAAGACAATCTGAGTATCGGCAACCCGGTGGACTCGGCGCTGCTGCAAGGGAAAATCCGCGACAGCCAGAAATCCGCAATCACCGCTGCATTGCACCTGGCACAGATGCAAAACCTCCTGGGCAGCGGCACCCACAGCCTGATTCTCGGCCTGCTCGACAACCTGCCGCATCTGCGCCTGCACAAGCAGCCATGGCGCTGTCATGACTTGACGATCCTCAACGCGCGCCTCACCGGCATCCTGCTGTTTGCCCCGGACCTGGAGCGCGCCCGGGAAGTGGTGCGCGTGGTGGCTTATATACCGGGCGACCCCGAACAGCCGATCAAGGAATACCCCTCGTCCGCAGCCTTCGCCGAGGAACTGGGTCGGCGTCTATGCGACCCCGCCTATCAACAGTTTTTCAGCCGTTTCATTAACCATGAGGACCGCGGTCACTTTTTCGCACAGTTGAACCAACTGCTTGTCCCGATCACCTGGCAACCGGTCCAGCCAGGCGATTCTCGTCCGACCTGGCGGGAACAACCCAACTCGCGTGCGGATCTGCAGATCGTGGCAACGCCTGTCACAGCAGAACTGTGGACTCACCTCTACCAGAGCAAGCTCGACAAGATCCTCAACGATGCGCGGGTGATCGCGGTGTCCACTGCAACGGTCGACCAGAAAGCCCGTTGGGCGCTGTGGGATTCCTTCACGGAAATTGCCTCGGCACTGCTGAACATCGCCGCTTTCGTGGCACTGCCATTCGTGCCGTTTCTCGGCGAACTGATGCTGGGCTACATGGCCTACCAATTGCTCGACGAAACCTTCGAAAGCGTGGTCGATTGGGCCGAGGGACAGAGTCGCGAGGCCTTAGGGCACTTGATGGGCGTGGTGGAGTCCGTAGTGCAACTGGGAACCTTTGCCGCCGGTGGTGCGATCGCGGCCGGCGAATTTCGCTCGGTATTGCCCCGGGAGATCGTTGAATTCATCGACCGCTTCAATACGGTAAAAAGGCCGAACGGCGACACCCGTTACTGGCAGCCCGACCTGACCACCTATGAACACCCTGCGGTTTTACCCAAGGATGCAAAACCGGATGAACTGGGGCTGCACCTGCATCAGGGCAAAAACCTGCTGCCCCTGGAAAACAGACACTACGCCGTGAGCAAGGATCCGCTAACCGGCGAGTACCGCATCGACCACCCCTCCCGCCCTGACGCCTACAAACCACAACTGCGACACAACGGCAGCGGTGCCTGGCAAACCGAACTCGACCAGCCGTTGAACTGGGACCAGGCCACCGTACTGCACCGTGTCGGCCCGAACATGCAGCGATTTTCGGCCAGCACCCGCGAGCGCATCCTCAATATCAGCGGCAGCCACGAAGATGTCCTGCGCAAGATGCACGTGAATGCAGAGCAGGTGCCACCGCTATTGGCCGACACACTCAAACGCTTCAGGATCGATCAGGACATACAAGCCTTTATCGATCAGATCGGCAGCGATCAGCCGGAACACTTCCTCAAGGCGGATCCAGTGACACAGCTGGAACTGCTCAATGAAAACGGCTACTGGCCGGCAAACAAAGGCCTGCGACTGATCGACAAAAATGCGCAAACCCTTTGGCAAAGCCCGGCGCCCGATGTGCCCGTGGTGCAAATCGATACCGCCCGCCTCACCGACGACGACCTGCTGAAAACCTTTCTCCTGGCCCTGTCGGACAGGGAAGCCAGAACGCTGGTGGGCGAAGAGTTCGGCCGTCCCTCCTCAACCCCGGAAAACCGGGCGCAACGGTTGCGCCAGATACTCGCGCAACTTGCCGAACAGAAACGGCAAAGCCTGTTCGATCAGCGTTATCGCAGACTCGAACGTGGCGCTCGCGCAGCCGTACAAGTGGTCATGGATGCCGAGCCCGGCCTGCCACGCAGCGTTGCTCAAGCGATTGTGGACACTGCAAGCGATCTGGAACTGCAACAGCTAAAAAACTCAACCGTTGCCCCTCGCCTGGCCGAACTGAGCCGGGAGGCCGGATTGCAAGTGCGCGTGACACGCGCCTACGAGGGGCTTGATTTGCCGTCAACCGAGAACAACCTCGACACCGACCGGCTTGCCTTGCACACCCTGGAAAAACTGCCGGGCTGGACGGGACAACTACGCCTGGAAATCCGCCAGTACGCCCATGAGGGCCTCCTGATCGACAGCGTCGGCAGTGCCGACGCCCCCCTGCGTAAGGTGTTGGTACTCAGAGAAGAAGGCTCGTATCAAGCGTTCGATCATGACGGCGAAGAACTCAGCGGCATGGGCTCGCTATACACTTGCCTGCTACAGGCCATGCCGGACAGCGAACGCACCGCCTTGAATCTAAATATCGGTGAAGGTATACGGCTCAAGCAGCTGATACGCCAGCACGCCTTGAGCCGTGATGCATTGCGCGCGCTGCTGATTCAACACCCCGACCTCAAACCCACCTACGACCCAAAGGTGATGCGCTTGCTCGGTGGCAGTGACGGGTATCGTCGAATGCCAGGTAACACACCCACCTTGCAAACCCGGGTGCAGACACTGTTTCCCCACCTATCAGCCGAAGAGCTCGACACCTTCGTCGAACGCTTGCAACAGCACCCCAGCGGACCGCGGGCAGAGCTGGGTCGGCTCATGGCTCAACACACGCAACTGCTGGAGACGCTTTCGTCCTGGCGCGATGAAATTCCGCTGTTCATTCCAGACACGCCAATCAGGATCACTCCCGAGCAGTTCGCTGTACAAAAGCAGGTCCGCCGACAATTCACCTTCGATCTGATGGACTGCTGGCGACAGCAATGGACCGTTCCCGATACCACCCTTGAAACGGCCGACTTCAACTTCTTCCAACCCATCATCGGCCAATTGCCGACCCTGAGCACCGACTTCAGCGGCGTGACAATGCTGAGACTGGAAGGCAGTAGCGCCACGCGGGGCGTGCATGAGTTTCTGCGCAGCTTTACCGGTTTACGCATCCTGAAACTGCGCAACTTCAGCCTTGGCCACTTGCCGGACACCCTTGCATCGCTGCAACTCGAAGAACTCATTCTGAGCAATTGCGCGATCACCCTCAGCCCCGAAACCCAGATCGGGCTCGCGGGCCAGCATCGGTTGACCGCAATGGACTTGTACAAGAACCCCCTGGGCCTGGCACCCAATGTCGGCAGCATGCCCGATTTGAACTACATCGATTTATCGCAGACAGGCATCACTGAACTCCCGCGCGAATTGCTGACTCGTCCGCGCCTGCGCACCGCCCTGCTCAATGACAACCAGATCAAAGAGTTGCCTAGTGCACTGTTCACACTGCAACAAAGCACCCAGGAGGGTTTCGACCTGGGCAACAATCCGTTTTCAAGCGCAACCCGTGAACGCCTCAAACAGCACTTCCAGCAGACCCGTCAAGACTTCGGTATCTACGCCGAAGAAACAGATATCCACCGCGCGCAGGCGCTGTACCCCTGGATGGACCAGGAAGATGCCAGCAAATTCGTCTACCAACTGCCCGGGACCCTGGATGAGGGGCGAGTCGAACTGACACGCCTGGAGGCAGAACTCGTCACCCTGGAGAACGACCTGTCCGCCTGGACCGCGGATATCCCTGCCGTCCACCCTCACAGCAATCAACCATTCACTGCCCAGCAACTGCAGATCGAACATTCAACGCGGGACGCCTTCAGAGAGTCCGTACTGCGCTGCTGGCGCCGGGAAAGCGATCTGGATGATTTCAACGATTCGCTGCAAGCGATTACTTATGATCTGAGTCTGGAGACGCGGATTACCGGTCACCTGCCGACACTGAGCGCAGACTTCAGCCATGTTTCCCTGGTTTACCTGAGTAGCGAGAGCGGCCTGACCACAGGCGTCACCGGGTTCCTGGAGCGTTTCCCCAAACTCAAGACCCTGGTTATCAACGACTTCAGGCTGGGCGATATCCCGGAGGCGATCTTCCGGATGGGCGATTTGAAGTCGCTCAATCTCCTCGACTGCAACATCACCCTGACCCCGCAGTCGGTCCTGAACCTGGCCGAGATGGCCCGCCTGGAATTCATCGACTTGAGAAACAATCCGCTGGGGCTGGCTCCGGATATCAGCCAGATGGCAGACCTGACGACCCTGCAACTGGACAACTGCGGGCTCAGCGAATTACCCACCGGACTGATGCAGCTCAAGAACCTGGAAACCGTAGACCTGGGTGACAACGCAATCAGCCAGATACCCGCCGACCTCCTCGAACTGCCGCTGGAGGTCGCCGAAAGCATCAGCTTGCGGGGTAATCCGTTCTCTGAAGAAGGCCTGCAAATACTGCTTGAGTATTTCAGGCTGACCGGTGTCGACTTCAGGGTTCAGGAAGTGATCGAACGGGCAGAATTGGAGATGTCGACTTCCGAGGCGTCCGAACCGGAAGATTGATCGGGGTCAGGCGCGGATCAACCGCGCTCCGGCGGCACCGATGACAATTCGAACGGGCTGCTGCTGCGCCGCTGGTTGCGATCTTCCCGCGGCGTGGCACCGAAGAAATTGCGATAGGCGCTGGAGAAATGCGGCCCCGAGGAGAAACCGCACGACAGGCCGATCTGGATGATCGACTTGCTGGTTTGCATCAACATCTGCCGGGCCTTGTTCAGGCGCAGCTCCAGGTAGTACTGGCTCGGCACACGATTGAGGTATTGCTTGAAAATCCGCTCCAGCTGCCGACGGGACACGCACACGTGCTGGGCGATTTCGTCGGTGGTCAGCGGTTCTTCGATGTTGGCTTCCATCAGCAACACCGCTTGTGTGAGCTTCGGATGGCTGGAACCAAGGCGATTCTGCAACGGAATACGCTGGCGTTCGCCGCCCTCGCGAATGCGCTCGACCACCAGCTCTTCGGATACCGCACCGGCCAGTTCCGCACCGTGGTCGCGGGCCAGCACTGCCAGCAGCAAATCGAGTACCGACATGCCGCCGCACGCGGTCAGGCGATCGCGATCCCAGTCGAACAGGTGACTGGTGGCGATGACTTTGGGGAAGCGCTCGGCGAAATCGTCCTGCCAGCGCCAATGCACGGCCGCGCGATAACCGTCGAGCAAGCCCAGTTGTGCCAGCGGGTAAACACCGGCCGACAGACCGCCGATCACGCAACCGGAACGCACCAGTTGCTTGAGCGCACTGCTGAGCGCCGGCGCCAGTGCGGTCGGTGGTTCGTCAGCGAGCAGGAACAGTTTCTGGAAGTTTTCGAGCTTGCCGGTCCACGCCTCACCCGGCAATTGCCAGGCGCTTTCGGCCGGCGGTTCGGCCTGCAGGAATGACAGTTCGTAAACCACGTCCGGATGCACACGCTGGGCAACACGCAAGGCCTCCTCAGCCAGCGCAAGCGTCAGTGCTTTAGTGCTGGGCCAAATCAGGAAACCAATTCGATGGGCAGTCATGGTGGGCAATCCGAAGCGGAGAACAGTGATGAAGGCATGGGCCAATGCTAGCCCGTAAATGAACGCAAATCTCAGAACCAACAGAGATCAAATGTGGGAGCGGGCTTGCTCGCGAAAGCGGTGGATCAGTCGACATCTGCGTTGAATGTCACACCGCATTCGCGAGCAAGCCCGCTCCCACAGGGGATCGGGGCCAGCCTCCAGGCTGCGAAGCATGCACTATCCCTGTGCACAACGGCAGTCCTGATTACTTCAAGCTGCCGGACAGGAATTGCTGCAAACGCTCCGATTGCGGGTTCACCAGCACTTCGCGCGGGTTGCCGCTTTCTTCGACCACACCTTTATGCAGGAACACCAACTGGTTCGACACTTCACGGGCAAAGCCCATTTCGTGAGTCACCACAACCATGGTCCGGCCTTCCTGGGCCAGGGCCTGCATGACCTTCAGCACATCGCCGACCAGCTCCGGGTCGAGGGCCGAGGTCGGTTCGTCGAACAACATCACCTCAGGTTCCATCGCCAGCGCACGGGCAATCGCCACGCGCTGCTGCTCGCCGCCGGACATGTGGCCAGGGTAAGCATCCTTGCGATGAGCAACGCCTACCTTGTTCAGGTAGTGCTCGGCCTTGTCGCGAGCCTCGGCCTTGGACATGCCAAGTACATGCACCGGCGCTTCCATGATGTTTTCCAGCGCGGTCATGTGCGACCACAGGTTGAAATGCTGGAACACCATCGACAGGCGCGAGCGCATGCGTTGCAGCTGTTTCGGGTCGGCAGCCTTGAGCGCGCCGTCCTTGTTCGCCACCAGCTTCAGCTCTTCGTTGTTGAGCAGGATCTTGCCCGCGTGCGGCTGCTCCAGCAGGTTGATGCAGCGCAGGAAAGTACTTTTGCCGGAGCCACTGGAACCGATGATGCTGATCACATCGCCGGCTGCCGCTTTCAGGGACACGCCCTTGAGCACTTCGTGACTGCCATAGCGTTTATGCAGGTCTTGGACTTCAAGTTTGTACATGCTGTCGGTTCTCACAAAAACAGTCAGTCAGTGGTATTCAGTGCTTGCGCGGGGCCAGGTAGCCCAGCCAGCGGCGCTCGGCCATCTTGAACAGTTTCACCAGGATGAAGGTCAGGCACAGGTAGAACACGCCGGCGGTGATGTACGCCTCGAACGGCAGGTAGAACTGGGCGTTGACCGTGCGCGCGGCACCGGTGATGTCGATCAGGGTCACGATGGACGCCAGACTGGTGGTCTGCAGCATCATGATCACTTCGTTGCTGTACTGCGGCAGCGCGCGGCGCAGGGCCGACGGCAGCAGGATGCGCTTGTACATCTTGACCCGCGACATGCCCATGGCCTTGGCCGCTTCGATCTCGCCGTTCGGCGTGGCGCGCAGGCTGCCGGCGATGATTTCGGCGGTGTAGGCGCTGGTGTTGATTGCGAACGCCAGGCACGCACAGAACGTTGCGCTGGACAGCCACGGCCAGAGGAAGCTTTCACGCACGGCTTCGAACTGCGCCAGACCGTAGTAGATCAAGAACAGCTGCACCAGCATCGGTGTGCCGCGGATCACGTAGGTGAAGAGCCAGGCCGACATGTTGACGACCGCGTTCTTCGAAACGCGCATCAAGCCCAGCGGCAAGGCGCACAGCAAGCCGAAGAACAGCGACAGCGCGAGCAGTTTGAGGGTGGTCACCAGGCCGCCGAGGTACAGCGGCAAGGCCTCCCAAATGACGTTGTAGTCGAAGATCATAGATCAGCCGCCCTTACGCCTACCGAGTAGCGCTTCTCAAGGTGACGCAATGCCAGCAACGACACACTGGTGATCACCAGGTACATCGCCGCCACTGCGAGGAAGAAGGTGAAAGGCTCGCGGGTGGCATCGGCCGCCTGCTTGGCCTTGAACATCATGTCTTGCAGACCCACCACCGAAATCAGCGCGGTAGCCTTGGTCAATACCAGCCAGTTGTTGGTGAAACCCGGAATCGCCAGGCGAATCATCTGCGGCACCAACACCCGGAAGAACACCTGGAAACTGCTCATGCCGTAAGCCATGCCGGCTTCAGCCTGGCCTTTAGGGATCGCCATGAAGGCGCCACGGAAAGTTTCCGACAGGTACGCACCGAAGATGAAACCCAGTGTGCCGATACCGGCCGCCAACGGGTTCAGGTCGATGTAATCGTCAAAGCCGAGCAGCGGTGCGACGCGGTTGAGCAGGTCCTGGCCGCCGTAGAAAATCAGCAGGATCAGCACCAGGTCGGGAATACCGCGGATCACCGTGGAATACAGGTCGCCCAGCCAGGCCAGCCAGCGCACCGGCGACAGACGCAGTGCCACGCCGATCAGGCCCAGAACGATGGCCATGGCCATGGACGACAAGGCGAGCTGAAGCGTCAGCCAAGCGCCATCGAGGATGACAGCCCCGTAGCCTTTCAACATGATTCAGGTCCTCGAAAGTAGGATGAAAAAATGGCGCAAACCTCAGAGATCCTGTTGCTTGCGCCATTTCGGACTTGTCGCTGGGACGTATTACTTGCCGTAGATATCGAAGGCGAAGTACTTGTCCTGGATTTGCTTGTACTTGCCGTTCGCACGAATGGCCGCGATAGCGTTGTTGAGCTTGTCCAGATCTTCCTTGTCACCCTTGCGCACCGCGATGCCTACGCCGTCGCCGAAGTATTTGACGTCGGTGAACGCAGGGCCGACGAAGGCGAAACCTTTACCGGCGTCGGTTTTCAGGAAACCGTCATCCAGAAGCGTAGCGTCTGCCACGGTACCGTCGAGGCGGCCGGCGGCCACGTCGAGGTAAATTTCGTTCTGCGAACCGTAAGGCTTGATCTCGGCACCCAGCGGGGCCAGGACTTCGCGGGCGAAACGTTCGTGGATCGAACCACGCTGCACGCCGATGTTCTTGCCCTTGAGCTCGGTCAGGCCTTCGCTGACCTGAGTGCCGGCCTTCATGACCAGGCGAGCCGGGGTGTTGTAGTACTTGTTGGTGAAGTCCACGGACTTCTTGCGATCTTCAGTGATCGACATGGACGACAGGATGGCGTCGATCTTGCGCACCTTAAGCGCAGGGATCAGGCCGTCGAACTCTTGCTCGACCCAAACGCACTTGACCTTCATTTCTTCACACAGCGCGTTGCCGATGTCGTAGTCGAAACCAACGATGCTGCCGTCCGGTGCCTTGGACGCGAACGGAGGATAAGCCGCCTCGATACCGATTTTCAGAGGTTTTTCATCGGCGAAGGTTGGCATGGACAGCACGGACAGTGCCAGGGCGCCAAGCAGCACGAGTTTCTTCATCTTGGGACTCCATCGGTAAAGGGCAAAAACGGCAGAGTGAGCAACAGCCCAATATGCGAGTGAGTGGAACCGGAAAGCAGTGCTGCGTCCTGGGAAGCGGGTGTTGAAATTCAACACGAGCAACGACGAGCGAGTGATCGGCATTCTAACGACAGGCCCGAGGCCGATATTTCTTCAATGCGACAACTAATTACAGAAGCACTGAGAAAGCCGTTTTAGCGCGTTGACAGCCCTGCAAAATCATGCAAGAGCAAAAGACATTAAACCGATCTGTGTTGCAAATTGCGGGCCTATTATTGGCAAACCCTTCTAATCCGGCAAGCGCAGCGTGGGTTCTTATTTTTCAGCGGTGCTTTTTAAACACCGATGTGGGGCTTGGCGTTTCCCAATACCCCGTGTTGAAGCGATGCGGTTACACATTCAGTAACCTGAAAGAACGCAGGTAACAGTAGGAAAATGCCGACAGAGGAAACCGATATTTATTGGTAGATGTTGCTTCGACGCATGGCAGATCGCCTTCGCGAGCAAGCCCGCTCCCACAGATTTTGTGGTGTGGTTCAGATCGCATATACACCGCAAATCCCTGTGGGAGCGGGCTTGCCCGCGAAGAGGCCAGCCCAGCCAACACAAAAACCTCAGGCACAAAAAAGCCCCGCCAGGCTCAACACCTGACAGGGCTTTCAGTGACTCAGATCCGCCGCTTACGCGACATTCATCGTCTTGTGCGTATCAATCAAATGCTGCACCACACTCGGATCAGCCAGGGTGGAAATATCACCCAACCCATCATATTCAGCCGTAGCAATCTTGCGCAGAATCCGGCGCATGATCTTGCCCGAGCGAGTCTTCGGCAGCCCCGGTGCCCACTGGATAACATCCGGCGAAGCAATCGGACCAATCTCCTTGCGCACCCAGTTTTTCAGTTCCAGACGCAACTGCTCGTTCGGCTCTTCACCGTTTTTAAGGGTGACATAGACATAAATGCCCTGCCCCTTGATGTCGTGCGGCACACCGACCACAGCGGCTTCGGCGACTTTCGGGTGAGCGACCATCGCGCTTTCGATCTCGGCGGTGCCCATGCGGTGGCCGGACACGTTGAGCACGTCGTCCACGCGACCGGTGATCCAGTAGTAGCCATCGGCATCGCGACGGGCACCGTCACCGGTGAAGTACATGCCACGGAAAGTCTTGAAGTAGGTATCAACGAAGCGGTCATGGTCGCCAAACAGCGTACGCGCCTGGCCTGGCCACGAATCGAGAATCACCAGGTTGCCCTCGGCCTCGCCTTCGACGATGTTGCCCAGGTTGTCCACCAGTGCCGGCACCACGCCGAAGAACGGACGCGCCGCAGAGCCTGGCTTGAGCGCGTGAGCACCCGGCAGCGGGCTCATCATGTTGCCGCCGGTTTCGGTCTGCCACCAGGTGTCGACGATCGGGCAACGGGACTTGCCGACATTCTTGTAGTACCAGTCCCAGGCTTCCGGGTTGATCGGCTCGCCCACCGAACCCAACAGGCGCAGGCTGCTGCCATCGGCACCTTCAACAGCGGCGGTGCCCGAGGCCATCATGGCGCGGATCGCGGTCGGTGCGGTGTAGAGGATGTTGACCTTGTGCTTGTCGACGATCTTCGCCACCCGGGTGATGTCCGGGTAGTTCGGCACGCCTTCGAACAGCAGCGTGGTCGCGCCGTTGGCCAGCGGGCCGTAGACGATGTAACTGTGGCCGGTGACCCAGCCGACGTCGGCGGTGCACCAGTAGATTTCACCCGGGCGGTAGTCGAACACGCGCTCGTGGGTCATGGCTGCGTACAGCAAGTAACCGCCGGTGGTGTGCTGCACGCCCTTCGGCTTGCCGGTGGAGCCGGAGGTGTAAAGGATGAACAGCGCTTCTTCGGCGCCCATCTCTTTCGGCGCGCACACGGTGCCCGCCACTTTCATCAGGTCCTCGAACCAGATGTCGCGATGCTGGTTCCACTTGATGTCGCCGCCGGTGCGCTTGCACACGATGACTTTCTGGATGCTGCTGGTTTCCGGATTGGTCAGCGCGTCGTCGACGTTGGCCTTGAGCGGGATCTTCTTGCCGGCACGAATACCTTCGTCGGCAGTGATCACCACTTTGGATTTGCAGTCGATGATGCGACCGGCCAGGGCTTCCGGCGAGAAACCGCCGAACACCACCGAGTGAATCGCGCCGATCCGGGTACAGGCCAGCATGGCGACCACGGCTTCGGGGATCATCGGCATATAGATAGTCACCACGTCGCCGCGGTGCACGTCCTGACCACGCAGGGCGTTGGCGAACTTGCAGACTTGCTCGTGCAGCTCGCGGTAAGTGATGTTGCGGCTTTCGGCAGGGTCATCGCCTTCCCAGATGATCGCGACCTGATCGCCGCGCTCGGCCAGATGACGGTCGAGGCAGTTGTAGGAAACGTTCAGGGTGCCGTCGGCGAACCATTTGATGTCGACATGGTGATCGTCGAAGGAAGTCTGCTTCACCGTGGTGAAAGGCTTGATCCAGTCGAGGCGCTTGGCTTGCTCGCGCCAGAAGCCGTCGGGGTTGACGACCGACTGCTGGTACATGGCCTTGTAGGTCGCCTCGTCGGTCAGCGTGTTAGCCAGAACCTCGGGACGAACGGGATACAGGGAAGCCGCACTCATCTTTCTTACCTCGGTGGAATAGTTGTTTTTGTATGACCACGTTTTAGCGGGGCCGGGCCTATAGAACCATTCGACGATGGTAGTAACAAGCCCCTACAAAATGTCATGAAAAACCGTCAAACCCACTATCGCCGCGGTACCTGTGGGAGCGAGCTTGCTCGCGATGGTCGTCAACGATAACGCGCCCAATCTGACACCCCGCGGTGCTCTCTGGCTCATCGCGAGCAAGCTCGCTCCTACAAAAGAAGAGGCTATTCGGGGATTGTTACAGGATCTGTCAAAAGTGTTTATCAAATCCACGGCTATATGGACGAGGCGCGCACACCTAAAATCAGCCACGCCAACAAGGCAACCTGATTAACCCAGTTGCAGCCCCCACGAAGGCAGTTAATCAAACCCCTGATACCGAAGCCCCACACGCAATCTCAAAAGGATTGCGTGCCCCCTTTCGACCTCCAAAAGGTAAATCTTAAATGAAAGCTTTATTAGTTCTGGCCCTCAGCAGCGTGTGCCTGACCGCCATGGCCGGCGAGGTCCCGACTGATGTCGCCGAGCAACAACCGCCCATCGAGGAATACACTTACTCCACCCATCTGGACATCGCCAAAGTGATCTCCATGAGCGAAGCCCCGAACGTGTGTGAAGTTGTGCCGATGAAAATGGAATACGAAGATTCCCACGGCCAACGGCATATCCTGCGCTACAGCATGATGGGCAATGGCTGCTCCAACGGCTGATCTCCTGCTTCACCCCTCCCCCAAAAGGTTCGACCCACCCGCCGCGATCCGGCAGATGAAGCGCCGAACCTAAATGATCGATTAAGTCGATTGTTTTAAGCATTTATTTGCGCTTTTTAATCGAAATAGTCGGCGTAGTATCAACTGCAACCCAAGACAAACAACACCTGCGAAACTGGAGTAACGACCATGAAAACCCAACTGATCCTCGCCCTGACCCTCTCCGTCCTGGCTACCAACACCTTCGCTGCCGATGGTTACGACCGCACCGGCTCGGCGGCTTACACCACTGAAGCCGCTGTCGCTTCCGATGGCGCTGACCACACCGGCGCTGCCCGCCTCGCCGCCGATGGTGCAGACCACATTGGCGCAGGCAAACTCGCCTCCGACGGTTCTGACCACACCGGCGCCGCCCGCCTCGCCGCCGATGGCGCCGATCACGTCGGTGCCGCTCGCCTGAGCTGATCCGCCAGCGTCACTTCACAGCCCGACTTCGGTCGGGTTTAGTTGTGTCTGGAGCCTGAGAAAACCCCACCGAAACACAAGATGTAGTGAAAAAAGCCTTTTTTGGTCATTTCTTGAACAAAAATAGTCCAGGGCAAAAAATCAGGAAAAAAAATCTTCCCCCGCCAACATCGTTCAAAGCCCTGTAAACCCTCACTCCGACCGAAAAACGGCCCCCGTCGACCGATCCGTGAGCCATTTCGCCGCACCACAGCACGCAAAACTTCCCTATAATGCGGCCTTAAACGGGCCTGCAATATTCCCTTACAGGGATAAAAAGCCAGTCTGAAGCCCCGCACAAGCGATCAAAGCTTGCTGCGCCCATCAGTGGCTCTCGGAACCCCGTACAAATTCTGTTTGATGCCTGCGTATAGCTGCTGCAAAAAACGATTCCTTTAGATCCAACGCGGCCAGTAAGGCCGTGTGAAAAACTGACCTATCCATTTTCACACGGGCACACTGGCCCTCACGCAGGAGACGACACGTCATGCTGAGCTGGGACGAATTCGACAAAGAAGACACGGAAGTAGCAGTCAAGAGCGCCAACGCTGGCCACGCCACCGAAGCCAACATGGACCGTCTCGACAGCGCTGGCGGTGCCGCCGCCCTGGAAGCCCGCGCCGTGACCGCCGCTGACTCCGCCGCCGTTGCCCGCGCCAAAGCCGCCCTGGATTCCCTCGACGTCGCCGAAGGCCTCGCCGAACTCGAAGGCGCCTCCGCCCGTGTCGCCGTTGACGAAAAGCGCATGATCAACTGCCGCGCCGACCTCAACCAACTCGTACCCTTCAAGTACGACTGGGCCTGGCAGAAATACCTGGACGGCTGCGCAAACCACTGGATGCCGCAAGAAGTCAACATGACCGCCGACATCGCCCTCTGGAAAAACCCGGAAGGCCTGACCGACGACGAACGCCGCATCGTGATGCGCAACCTCGGCTTCTTCTCCACCGCCGACTCCCTGGTTGCCAACAACCTGGTCCTGGCCGTGTACCGCCTGATCACCAACCCGGAATGCCGCCAGTACATCCTGCGCCAGGCTTTCGAAGAGGCGATCCACACCCACGCCTACCAGTACTGCATCGAATCGCTGGCCATGGATGAAGGCGAAATCTTCAACATGTACCACGAGATCCCGTCGGTCGCGAAAAAAGCCACCTGGGGCCTGAAATACACCCGCTCGATCTCCGATCCGAAGTTCGAAACCGGCACCGTCGAAACCGACAAAGAACTGCTGCGCAACCTGATCGCCTACTACTGCGTTCTGGAAGGCATCTTCTTCTACTGCGGCTTCACCCAGATCCTCTCCATGGGCCGCCGCAACAAAATGACCGGCGTCGCCGAGCAGTTCCAGTACATCCTGCGCGACGAATCCATGCACCTGAACTTCGGCATCGACGTGATCAACCAGATCAAAATCGAAAACCCGCACTTGTGGGATGCCGAGATGAAGGAAGAAGCTTCGCAGATGATTCTGCAGGGTACTCAGCTGGAGATCGAATACGCTCGTGACACCATGCCTCGTGGCGTGTTGGGCATGAACGCGGCGATGATGGAGGACTACCTCAAGTTCATCGCTAACCGTCGCCTGTCGCAGATCGGTTTGAAGGAAGAGTACCCAGGGACCACTAACCCGTTCCCTTGGATGAGCGAGATCATGGACTTGAAGAAAGAGAAGAACTTCTTTGAGACTCGGGTTATTGAGTATCAGACTGGTGGGGCTTTGAGCTGGGATTGATTCCCTAGTTTCTCCGTGATTTGACGATGGTGTCATACATCGAAAAATCGAAAAACTGAAAGCCCCGATCTGATCGGGGCTTTTTTGTTCGGCCATGGATATTCCCCCCCTCACGCTTAGAAAATACCTACAACACTTACAGCAGTTTCCACCTCAATGGCCACTCAAAACTCCTAACCGTTATGACAGCCCGACCGTTGAGGCCTTTGCTACAAAATGAACTGGGCCGGAAGCCTTACCGCGTACCTACATTCGGTGGAATTCGGCACCTCTACTTAAAGTTCATTTCTTGCCCGGTACCTAGTGAACCGTTACCATTTATCGCATATAGGGCGTGTCACTTCGGGGCCGCAACTCACCTGAGCGCTACAGTGCGCTTTTTTTATTTTCGTCTTAGGCGCATCGACTAAATCAATGAAATATAAGGATTCTATCCCGGTCATCGACCTCTTTGCCGGCCCGGGCGGACTCGGGGAGGGATTCTCTTCAATCGGTGGCCCTGAGAAGGGAGTACGTAAGTTTCAGCTACGTGTCTCGATCGAGAAAGATCCTGTCGCTCACGCGACTTTATCCCTCCGCGCATTGTTTCGCGCTTTTCCAAAAGGCGAAGCACCGGAGGCTTACTACCAATACGTCCGGGGCGAAATCACTCGTGAAGAGCTTTTCAAGCATCCGGACGTACCGGCAGAAGCAGTGGAGGCTGCACAAGAAGCTAAGCTCGCAGAGCTTGGTAAAATTTCGCCCGATGAGGTCGACAATTGGATCAGGGAAGCCCTGATAGACGCAGATGAATGGGTACTCATTGGCGGCCCGCCGTGCCAAGCATACTCAGTAGCAGGACGTGCCCGTCGAACACGCGAGAGCCAAGAGGAGTTTGAAAGCGACGAGAAGCACTTTCTCTACAAAGAGTATCTGCGGATTATTCGCGAGTTCAAACCGACGATCTTCGTCATGGAGAACGTGAAAGGCATACTGTCCTCGAAGCACAGCGGCTCGAACATTTTCCAGCAAATTCTCGAGGACCTCTCGACTCCTGGTGGCGATCTTTCGTACAACATCCGTTCCTTAGTCGTCCCTAAAGATGTGGAGAAACCAGATCCACATGACTTTGTCATTCAAGCGGAACGTCACGGTCTTCCTCAGGCTCGACACAGGGTTATCCTGCTTGGGGTTCGCTCTGACGTTGCCTCGAGCTGTCCTGCTCTATTAGAGCGTCCGCAAAAGCTTGTAATGGAACCCAGCAAAACGGTTTTCACAGTTGGGCAGGCTTTATCAGGACTCCCTCCAATACGGAGCAAAATTTCAAGGGGAGGAGATTCCCTCGAAGCCTGGCTCTCAGCCTTGGATGAGGCCAGCTCTATGCTTTTACGGCCCTATGTGGCTGGTTGGGGGGATTTAATAGATACCATGAAGGATGCGGCTGTTAAAGCACAGCGGCTGAAATCTAATGGCAGTGGATTCATACCCTGGAAAGTAGTTCCAGAAATGAGTGCCAAGCAACGTGAGTGGTTTCTCGACCCCAGACTGAATGGGGTGCTACAGCATGAGGCTCGGAGCCATATGCGCTCTGACCTGCATAGGTATATTTTTGCAGCAAGCTACGCACGGTTGAACGGCACCTCACCAAAAATACACCAATTCCCTGCCCAACTCCTGCCAGCTCATGAAAACGTGTCTTCCGATTCCGTTCCCTTTAGTGACCGTTTCAGAGTTCAAATGGAAGATGGTCCGTCTACCACAGTTGTCGCCCACATAGCTAAAGATGGTCATTACTACATTCACCCGGACCCAAGCCAGTGCCGCAGTTTGACTGTTCGCGAAGCCGCGCGACTGCAGACTTTTCCTGACAATTACTTCTTCGAGGGAAATAGAACACAGCAGTACACACAAATCGGAAACGCAGTCCCGCCGCTTCTTGCTAGAAAGATCGCAGCTGTTGTCGCTGAAATCATCGATTCCTATCGTTCAGGGAAAAACCGCCAAGCGTCACTTGGCATTTGATCGAACAAGACAGACTATCGAGCAGCGCAATCTGCGCCGGATAGTTTAAGGGGGGCAGTCAGCCCTTCCGCCCCGAAACTATCCGGCGAATTCTCAGCCAACCTCAGCCAATGAAAATTCGCGACTTACTAAGCCTGCGCATAGTTTTGAGCTTTCTGTCTGGGTCATGGGATGTCAGAGCGCCTCAGGAATATCTGCCAAGGGAGGAGAGAACGGTCGAGAGAACATTGCCTCTAGACACTCTGGACGCTTTGCCCATTCAGAGATCATCCTCCCATTTGCTGTCTCATGAAGACGATCATTGACCTCCCGAGCCCAAATTTCGATCTGCTTAACAAGCTGAGGAGAAATACCCTGTCTACTCCAGACACGCTCATGGTTAAAGGACTGGCCATAAGCTTGAGAAATTAATGCAACAGTGTAAGCCGCAACGTTCGCGAGAAACGCAGGCACTAATGGTCGCGCAGTCTTGTGGACAGCCTTGAATAACAGAGCTTTCGAGACAATAGCCTTAAAATAAGAAACATCCGGAGTAAAAACTGTACCTTTAGCTTCAACGTCAGTCATACCAGACATGAACCGGTCAAAGCACTTCTGTGCGCCAAGACTGACAACATCAGCTTGGCCATCCCACGCAGTAGAGTACTTTGCCAACTCAGTTTTTGTTATTTTCCTCGAGGTTGGTACAGACTCCCTCAGGGCGCGAAGCTTAGCTGGAGTGACACCTTCACGTGAGAGTAGAGTGTTGTAACTGCCCGCAGCCCTCTCGTAGAACCATCGGCCCATGCCATCAGGGCAATAGACCGAAAGCGATAACCGCTCAATATCAACATGGAATGGTTTATTGGCTGATAGATCTGATTGCCGCACAGCATTTTGACTGTTGGCATAGCGCGAAATATCGGAGACAAGAGCCTCCTCTTTTGCAGGATCTTGCTCTTTCATAACGATGATTTTGGCTGGAACGCGAACTTTGCTCAAATCCGTTTCTGCATATTTTTTCTTGGCGAAGAAAATTGAAGCTGTAGTTTGGCCACCATTAACGATTTGCATGCCACGCAACCAAGCGATGCCTGGTGATCCATCTGCGGTACGATCCAGCCGCATCTCATCAGCGACTAATACTATTCCGTTGTTATAGGCCATGAATCTTTCCGGGGCACTCCGCAAAGTATTCTGGAGTCCCGCATTCACGCCCTTGGCCTTCACGCTTAAGAATGAGCGCACATTGGCCTCAAGCAGGCGAGGTCCAAATTTTTCATAAACGAACCGAAGCGCCTCACCAGGGATTGCGGTAAGTGCATAGTCATAGTCCCCTGTTTCGCCTGGTACGAAAACGCACGGCAGTGGAGAACCTGACACCTCATTGAAGTCAACGACAAGCTCATCACGTGGCTTACCTTCAGAACGATGGCGAAAAAGTCGCTCAATATCCATGACTTCAAGCTTCACGTGCTTTCCGCCAACGTCTCGGGCTTTGAAGCTCTTCGACTTGGCTATACCGTCCGTAAGTACGTAAACACGTACCTGTTCAAGCCCGTCGTAAATTTCTCGAATCGTCAGCGCCAGGGAATGGACGTCACTTGACGGATCAAGCTTTTCGGCAATGCGACCAGCTGCACAGAGCTCCAAGAAGCGAACACATTGGGCCGCCGCTGTCTTGACGTCTTGATCGGGAATCGGGTTCAGGCTTTCGAAGCCTTCGTACAGACTTACGAACAGGTCAAGCTGGTCAGCGTCTTCAGACATGGCATAACCGCTCAAGCGCAAATTCGCATTTCCGACCTTCCCCTGAAAGTGGCAGACAACTGGGTCGAAAGTCATTCCCGCATCAACGAGATGCTGCATCACCACTTCGGAAAAAACGAGTTCACCAAAGGGGGGGCCGTCAGACATCAGCGTCGCTATCTCGCCCCGGGTCTCAGTGAAAAAATCATCAAGTGTCATCCATTTACTCCTAATAGTTTGAGAGCCGCCTCGAGATCCAACAGGAAGTCCCCAGCGTGGTCCAAATTGATTTCGTATAGGGCTCGCGTTACACCGACAGGGACGGTTCCTGTAGTCAACCGAGGGAAGCCCTCAGACACGGAGAAAACTCGCATTTCCTTCCGCTCGAACCTTCGGGTGTAATGCCTCGAGTGGATTTCGGTGTAACCGGCAACCATCAATCTATCTTTGAGGAAATCGACCGCTCCTGGCTCGCCGCCGAGGCGTTGCTCGGCCTCCGCAACAATTTCAGGGAGGGTGAGTCCATCATCCTCACGAGCGAACCGGACGGCAGCGAGAAAGAGTGGCGATGCCACCGAGTCGTCCAACTGTTCAAGGGAGGCTATCTTCACTGGGAAGCCAGACGAGGACATCGTCGCCTTTACCTCAATCGCTCCGTCACCCAACAGAAAATCCTGCAGAGCGTCGTCGGGCCCAACCCAGCCTCTGAGCACTTCCTCAGTCGAAATTCCCGAATCCATTAGAGCGACCATAAAGACGAGTTCGCCCACCAGACCAAGCTCCGCCTCGGGACTGAGAGGAACCGCCCCACGGGACATGAACTGCTGCCACATGCGAACCCTGCGCAACATTGTCCGCAAAACGGCATCCTCGCCCTCTCCAGTGGAAGCGTCCATGGCTCCGGCGACATCACCTACCATCTCTGAGAACAGCTCGGGGCTGCCGGACTCCTTGCGCGACAGGGCTATCCAAGTCTTGCCGTCGCCACGAGGATCCGCCCGGACGACCTCGAACCCCCTGCCCTCGGGCAGTCGTTCGGACGATCCTAGGCGGGCCGTCGGGAAGCGAACAAGAAGAGACTCTTCGTTGCCCGGGCAGCGCCGGGCCGCCATGAGTTCGCACTTACCGACGGAAGTCACTGCGATGCCAAGCCAGCCGCCCTCCTCCCCTCGACTCCCGGAGAGTGCGTCCCAAGCTGCGACGAACTCGTCAATCGGCCGGCGCATACTCAGTCTCCCAGAGCAAGTGATCCACTTCGTACTTGACGGTTGCCGTCGAGCGGCTCGCGGGAAAACTCACTCCGAAGCCAATGACCGGATGAGCGTCCACCGGAAGTCCTGCACCGCAAGGGTCAATGGGGTATATAAGTAGAAGGCCTCGCTCGGGATGGCCAAGGACTCCTTTCGCACCTAACCCTCGAACCTGTCGAACGAAGCCCCCGCTCGGGGCTTTAGGCGGCTCCTTGCCTGTCTCTTCCGTCCTTCGCGCAGGGTCCATCATCCTATCTTCGACTGTGAGATTCAGAGCGGCCATCCAAGCGTCCTCATCGAGATCGATCGACTCGTCTCTGGGTGATAGAAGGCGCCCGATGGAGTAATGCTCCCCTTTCGAACTTGGATTTTGGTTTCGAACAATCATGTTTCCTAGCGCATATTTTCCGCAGATTACGCAATCTGCTCCTTCGCTACCGCCTACAAGTGCAATGGTCCAAGACGTGAGCTCCCCCCTTCCTGCCATCACCTTCACGAAGTCGGCCAGCACGGCGCTGTTTACCTTCCGCGCGGCAGGGTGAGTCAGATACCCGGAGAAGAACTCGATCACGTGCTCGGCCGGAACGTTACTCCAGAGAAACCCCTTCCACTCTTGAGTGTTCTCGCCTCGCTTCCGGACGATTGAGCCGCTCTCCGCAGGAGTTCCAGCAGCGTCGAGGAGCCTCTCCATGACTACTAGATTCTTCTCGATGACAGAGGAGTCACGATGAAAGGCGACGGTCTCAAGTACCGATCCGCAGAAGGAGACTTGCAGACTCTTGGCGCTGCGCATCTTGATAGGCGAGGTAACCATAAGAACGGGGTGCGACTGAACCTTCATTCCGTAATTCTCGGGGGTGGCATGTACCTTAGCCATGGTGTCGAACTCTTGGCGAAGCTCCTCCGCTGCATCGGTGATGTGCCCGAACCACTCCACGAGGTCAGAGGTCGTATAGAGGCGGCAGATATCGAGGTATCCGGGACGGTAGCCGAACCAACGGCCCATCTGCATCAGGGTGTCGTACATCTTCGTGGTTCTCACGAAGTAACTGACGCAGAGCCCCTCGAGGGTCAGGCCTCGCGCGAGTTTGTCGCCGCCGACGGCGATGACCTTCAGCCCGGTCTCTTCGCGTTCCGCATAATCGAGGACGTCCCCCGCCGAACCATTGATCGCCCTGACGCTACTCGCCAAGTCTCCCAGAACATCCGCCAGAACAGCTTCTACGTCTTCCCATTCCGGGAGGTCGAACTCACCGCCCGTCTCACCCATGGCCGTTGCTACGGCGGCCGACGTCGGAGCGAAGTCGGAGTCCCAGAGCTCCCGCCACTCCGCCATTAACTTGTCTTTCTCGAAGCCGCGTTCTATCTGCTGGCGATAGCCCCTGACTAGATTCTCGACCTGGCGACGAACCTCCTCCTGAACGGCGGTGTAGCGAGTTACGTGAATCAACATCGAGCAGTGTCTGCGACCCTGTCCACGTAGGACCCGGACGGCGCAGACCAGAACGAAAGCCGAGACTGCCTCCCTAAGGGATGGGGGCACTTCGTCGCGCCCTTTGAACAGGGGAACGTGGTTCTTGTCGTGCCGAGGAGGCATCCAGCCGCCCTCTCCTGTCTCGGCCGCCTGATCGTCAACCTCGCGAGTCAAGGGTAGGCCTCCAGCTCTGCCCTCTGTCGCGCGCAGTCCAAAGACACGGGCAGGGCCGACGTAATTCGATGGTGCAGAGATGTTGATGATGAAAGACTGCGGGAACAAGTCAGCCCCCTCCTCCTTGGTCGCCTTGCGCCGATCAATGAAGATGTTAGCGAACGGCGTAGCGGTGTATCCCACATAGGCTTTTCGGGAGAAGGAGTGGAGGATTTTTCGGATGCGGCTATTGATGGCCTTCGGCTGGTATTCGTCGTCCACGGAGCCGTCCTTGCTTACCACTTGGTCCCCGGTATCGACCGAGGCGTGATCGGCCTCGTCGTCGATCAAAAGCAGAGGAAAGCCTGATACTAGCGGACGGCCGTCCGCGTCCTTAGAGTCCGCGACATGATTGCGAATCCATTTGAGGAGGCGATCTAGCACCGTCTTGTTCTTTTTGACGACGAATAGCCAAGGCCTCTGCTCCGGGGAGATAGCTAGGTGTTTCGCGACCTTAGTGTTGAAGTCGCCATTGTCCGAGCGGTTCGTCGCGCAGTTGGGGCGGATCTCGGAGTCGCGCCCGTTCTCGCCGACCCCGATGTAGCGTACGACGTCGTTCTTCGCCGAGGTCTCGTAGCCGAGGAAGCCCTCCTCTAGGCGAATCTGGGTCTGGGAACGCAGATTGTTATGGAGGCCGGCAAGCACAATGATGATCTTGTAGCCCGCGTCGGCCGCTTTGCAAATCAGCCCCGTGTAGTTACCCGTCTTACCGGACTGGACATGTCCGACGACGAGTCCGCGCCTGTCCCAGCCCTCCTCGCGAAGCGGGTCCTCAAGCAGTTCGAGGATTTTGTTGGTCGCATCGTCCAAGGCGTCCACAGCCTTGACAGAGATCTGGCTCTCAAGGAAATCGCGGTAGCGCTGCCAGTAGCGCCAGTCTTTTCTGCGGGCGGCGATAAGCCAGTCCTTATGACCAGTCTTGTCTGATAGCGTGGACGCTCCGCCGATCCAGAGGCTGAATCGACGAATGAGTTCTGCGACGGCCTTTTTCCGGTCAACGTTTTCGCCCGGGGCCATATGAGTCGCGACAAAGTCGACTTTCTCGGCGATGAGCGTGGGCGTGACCGAGCCCTTCTCCATAGCCTCAACCAAGAAGGTCTGAGTGACGCTGACGACTCGCTGAAATACCTTGTTCTGCTCTTCCGTCATCCTGCTTTCCCTTCGTCGGGTATCGCCGCGAGACTCGGAAGGGACGCGACGAGATTGGGGTAGTTCTGAAAAGGCTCCGTCAAGGACAGGGAAGTGACAGCCATCTCGGGGCTCATTCCTCGCCGCCCGACCATATCTCGAAAGAGCGTCAGAAGGACCGTTCTGACGCCATCGGGAGCCGTCTCGGGTTCTCCTGAAAAGCCGGTCTTTGGGGTATCCTTGTTTTCAGCTGTGTCGAGCCATATCCGCTGGACAGGCACTGTCTCCTCGACGACGCGTAACATGGCCCGAACAAGGTCAGCATTACCGCCAACCGCCTCAATTACCGCAGCAACCGCCGGATGCCTCTCGTCGATGCGGTACCGAACACCATCCTTGAGCCTATCGACACGCCATGCCTGGTGCTCAATCTTGAGCCCTCCCGGCCCGGGTATTGGCGTACCACGATAAGCAAAGACTCTTCTGGCTCTTTCTCTCGTATCCTCGGCCAACTTCGTAAGCCATGGACGCACGGTTACGGGAGGTCGAGCAGTGGACTTCTTGACGTCGATCTTCCAAGCGGAGTCGGCAGTATTAGGGATGTCCAACCTGATCCTGGCAAGCCGGTGAGGCTCCTCTCGGTTCCATGCGCGTCCCTGCCCAATCCCAAGCCATCCGCCTGCCAGAAGCAAACGATGGTTTCGATATACGTAAAATCCTTGTTGAGAGGTCCACCCTTCTGCTCCCCCCGCCCTACGGAATTCCTCTTCGGAAAGCCGATCTTTGTGTGGTAGAACATGACATTGGGCCTCCACGATGCCTGATGGCGTGATGATTCGGGCGACTGGAGAATGCCAAGGCTTCGCAGGGTGCCCTGTCATAAAGGGATCCCACGGACTAACCAACTTGTCGTTGAGGAACAGCCGGAAAGTCGGGCTCGCCCCTTCTAACAGGCGATGGAAAACCATTGCCAGACGTAGCTCCACATCGTCTACCAAGTCGGCAAAGTGGTCGAGGGTATAGCCAGGCGTGACAATTCGATCCAACTGCTCCCAGAGGACTATTGTTCCGGAGTGAAGTGCATCGGCTGGCTTAACGAAAGCTTCAGAGCCTCGCGCCGCCCCTTCAAACATCCTCCAGCCAACATCCGTCGATGCCGCAATGGCATCGAGATCCCAACGCAGGCAGGAAACTGGACCATTCATCCGTTTAGACGCAACAGTGAGACAGCGACATTGAGAGAAGGAAGCGGTTTTTAAGCCCATCCCAAATCGCCCGAGATCACTAGGCGCACGGTCATCGAGGGGACTCTTAGCCCCAAGAGTCATTGCTGCCTCTAACTCAGAGTCGTCCATGCCTCGCCCGTTGTCCAAGATGGAAATCCGACTTCTCTCACCATCCCAAGCGAACGTCACATGAATTTCTGATGCTCCGGCGGAAACACCATTGTCAATCACATCAGCTAAAGCTGCGGCGGTCGAATATCCGAGGCCACGTAGGGCTTCCAGCATCGCGCCAGCTCGCGGCGGGGCATACCTGGTGCGTTCGTTCATTTGACGTAAGTAGTTCCAGAAAGAAGTGTGAAACCGATATCAACCATCCGGCGAGCTACTTTACTAACCCGAGCATCCGGCTGTGCTGGCAGTAATACGTGAATTCGGCCATCACCAGAAGGTTGCTCTTCAACGCGAAGGCCAAGAGCCCTAGCTTCTTCTAGAAGATCGAATAAACGTCGCTCGTGAGGAATGACACTTGTCTCCGCAGGAGGCTCGGACAAAGCAGACTCATCTAAGACCTGATGAACGTTCTCCAAACCCTTAGCTACCGATTGACGAGGCTCACCTGCACCGTGTTGCTTGGCACATTCAGTTGTGACCGCCCCTGGCTGGTCCCCTGAGGACAGGGACTGTTTTGCCTCAAAGTAGTCGCCCACATACAAGGCTAACTTTTCCATTCTTATCGGATGGCATAGCTTTCTAAGTGCCTTCGATTCGATTTGTCGAATACGCTCACGAGTGACATCAAATAGGGACCCAATCTCTTCCAAGGTCATGGCGTCATCATGACCCAAGCCAAAACGGAGAGTGATAACCTTGGCCGAACGTTCGTCAAGTTCTCCAATCATGTCTAACAAAATTGCCCGTAAGGAAGCGTTTTCTGCTGCAATCGCCGGGTCTGATGGTTCCTCCTCCAAGAGGATATCGAGCAAGGAGGTTGTGGAGCCTCCAAAGCGTTCGTCCAAACTGCTGACCTTCTCGAATACGGTCAAAAGAAGCTTGAGCTTATCGAGGGCTATCCCCGTTCGATGGGATGTTTCACGTTCGCTTTCAGCCCCCCCCATCTGAAACTCAAACTTATCCCGCTCACGTAAAATACTCCTTGCCAAGTCTTGCATGTGAACGGGAACACGGACCGCTCGCTCCTGATTAGCAATTGCACGCGAAATTTGCTGGCGAATCCACCATGTCGCATAAGTGGAAAACCTGAACCCTTTGCGCCAGTCGAAGCGTTCGACCGCCCTCATCAAACCTATGTTGCCTTCCTGCACAAGATCATCAAAAGGAAGCTCAGACCATCGATACTTATTGGCTATAGAAAGCACCAAGCGAAGGTTGGAAAGAATCATCCTTTCCCGCGCCGCTTCCTGGCGTCGAATCGCAGAAGAGAAGCCTGCACCTGCCAAATCACAATCTGCCTTTCTCGAAAGCTCGATGAGAAAAACTCGGGAAAGATTGGCGGCGGCAAGCGCATCACGGACTTTCAAGGAGTCATTGCCGGCAGAACGTGCAGCTGAAACTGCAGAGACAAAGGTTGCTGCGACCGAATCGAGTCCGAATTCATCGTCCTCGTACTCAACTTCCTCACGGGAAGGTGTCTCACTTGAGTTCTCGTTACCTTCACCTTCGCCAACAAGATCATCTCGAGAGGTGAACGCCTCATGACTTGCTTCCCCGCGAGCTACCTTGTCGGCAGCTTCAAAAACGACACCAAGGCCCAAGGACCAACAAGAGAGCGCATCCAGCGCCTGTCCCCTTGCGCCCTCCATCTCCCGACCTAAAGCGATTTCCTCTGCTGCCTGTAGTAGGTCTTTTTTCAACCCCTTTGCGTAAAACCTCAGCGGCTCGTTGCGACCTGATGCCAGGTCTTCTACGAACTCTAAGGCATCTGATAACCTCAACTCTTCATCAGTTGTCGGCTCGAGAAGATCCGACTGCTCGGCCAATCCCGTCCACTCATCGATCACAACGCCGAGATCGCCTAAAACGAAAGTCAGAAGACGTTCAGCGTCTTCATTGCGGGTGATGTCAGCGCCTAGACATACATCGATAAGAGCTGTCTCGGATACTGTACCTTCGCGCAGTCCCCGGAAGAGCAGGCCACGGATGCCCCCGCCATCATCACTCGCTAAGGGAAGAGCCCTTTCTGGAAGAAACAGATCGACATCGTCCCATTCCACATCGGTGTCGATCGCCTTGTGCCGACCTATCGTTCCTTGAAGTGCGCTGATTTCTTCAGCTACGGTTATGTCCCCCTCTGGGGCAACCGCTTCGGACTCCGCCACCCAGTCACCTTCGAATCCCCAATCGAGTGGCTCGTCGTCAAGGTCGATCAGATTTGGGTGCGCCTCCGCCTCGGCGGCCACGACGATATACTCGCCAATTCGGGTGCAAGGCTGCTCCTCACAGATAGCGGGCTCAAGAGCTGGGAGGGTGTCGAACACAGCTACTTCTTCATCGAACTGAGACGCCACCTCAGCCTTTTCATCCTCCGCGTCGTGATACGACGATTCGCTCAAGAAGGGGGGATGAAAAGACTCCATCGTCCGCACGTCGGTCTGAGGCGAATCTTCACCGCTTACGTCGTTTTCATTTACTTGCCCAGAAAAACCAAGAGCCTCTCTCAACAGAGCGATGCATTGGCCACACTCACCCTTCTCCGCGTATTGGAGAGCGTTCCTGCCTTCGGGGTCGAGAAGCTCCGGCTTTGCGCCAGCAGCCAGAAGCAACTGCACAATGCCCTTTTTCCTTCGGCCAGAGGCCAGCATCAGAGGAGTAGCACCTCCAGCGTCGCGGGCGTTGAGGTCGTCGCCCCGCGCGATGTGAAGTTTGACTGCAACCTCGACACCAGCAATGGTTGCCATGCGTAGCAGAGGGTTCAGCTTAGCCACGGAGCGCCCCACATACCCATGCGTAAGCCTCATAAGTCGCTTCGGTAACAACGACTCGAGAAATGAGTTGACTGCATACATCTATTTTCAGGGGCGACTCCTTGTCCATGTTTCACTCCTTTAAGACTTGCGAAACCATGGGCAACCTCAAAGCTGGCGTGACCTTAATGACAAAGTGATTGAATGTGAGCCTTTGAGAAATCACTTATCTTGATATGTCATCAATAAATTTGCAGTGGCGCAATGCCATTCACAATATCTACTTGTCAGAAGCACGTAAAGGACAGAGGAGCCCAAGGTAACAACCTGGCCGTGGTTCAAGAAAACTCTGAGTGAGGGCAACGCGTGTCGGTATCGTCGCGCCGGAGAGATTGCTGCATGGTGCACATGAATCCAGACTTTATAGGGGATCATCGTGAGCTAGCGGTGTGAGCGAGTTTCGGCAAAGAAAAAGCTAAAATCGAGTGAGGTAGTACCGAAAAAAGTCGAGTTAATGAACAAGCCAGGACGCATGCGTTGAGTGCAGACATAGTTTCCCCACAACACCGCTCCAAGATCATGTCGATGATCAAAGGCAAGAACACGCAGCCGGAAATGGTCGTGCGATCGGTGTGTCATGAAATGGGGCTTCGCTATCGTCTGCATAGGAAGGATCTGCCCGGAAAACCTGACTTGGTGTTCCCCAAATACCGGTTGTGCATATTCGTCCACGGCTGCTTTTGGCACAGACATCCTAGCTGCAAATATGCGTATACGCCCAAGAGTAGGCTGGACTTTTGGCTACCAAAACTGGCGAAGAACGTAGAGAGAGATGTTGATGTACAGCAGGCGCTAGTCAAGCAGGGATGGAGAGTGGCGATCATTTGGGAATGCCACACCAAAAACAGAGGGTTCCTACGCACTGAAATCCGAAAGATATTCGGATTGAGTGCTTGAGCCCTCAAGCTAGCGGTTGAAAAGTCATGACCGATTTTGAACTGTTGACCACGCTGCGTTGAACCTCTAGGCTTTCAATTCGGCGCCTAAGAAACGCCCCAACCAGAGCGGCCCTCCGCACCCGACAGTCATGCGGCTTTTTTTCGTCTGCGGTTTCTCTACGCCTGCGAGAAAATCCCCGTTATGTCGGGAGTGGGCGAATACAAGACCCGAAAGGGGAATATGTCCGGCCCGTCTCTGGTGGGTTTCTTAGCTCCCGACACCCTTAACGAATGCCCTAAGAAAGCAGCCAGAGGTAAAGGAAATGCCTGACCATCCAACCTTCAAGATGAAGGTGCATCGCCGTACCCACAGATCCAGCCACGCGCTTCCATTTCAGGAGGCCCGCCATGCCTGAATCACTCAAACCCACCGTTTTCACTCGTCACAACGTCCACCTGCATGCTCTTCTTTTGGAGAACCAAGCCTGGTTCTGCGCGCATGATCTCGGGCGGCTGATGGGTAAACACCTTGATGAGCGCATGACGCGCAAGCTCGATGCGGACCAGAGGCAATTAATGTTCGTTGACCTCTTTGGCGCAGTTAAAGAGCGTTTGATGGTGAGCGAGTCAGGTGTGTATGCGTTGTTGATTTATCACTACTGCCCTGAGAATCGGTTGTTGCGAGAGTGGCTCACTCATCAGGTGGTGCCTGCGCTGCGTGATGCGCGGCCGTCGCGAATGGTGGAGCGCCCGACATTGAGTGTGCTTGATTGGCCGAAGATGTCGCTCTGTATGTTGCATTGGCAGGATGAGCCGTGGATTCGGTTGCGGGATATGCCGTGTGTGTTGGCGGATGATCCTTTCAATCGTCGTGAATCCTGGTGGCGGAAGGCATCACGGGTAATGCGTGGATACTGATTGTCTACACACTTAAAAAGTTGGCTGCCTGAGTTTCAGGCAGCCAACTTTTTCCGGGGGGCAGTCGTCAATCCGCACAACTCGGTTTTCCTGATGCTCTCGAGTTGCAGTATTTGGGGCCGCTTCGCAGCCCAACGGGGGCAAGCCCCCTCACCACAGGGTTGGTGGTTGGCTTGGTTGCTGCGTTGGTCTTGCGAATCGCGAGGCTCGCTCCCACAGGGGATTCGCAGAATTCGGTTTGTCTGATACTCCGGACTACGTTCGCACGTGAAATAACCACATACACGGCGGGCTCCTACAGCGCAAAAAAATACTTCTTGTAACTACCGTTGTAGGAAATGGGTTGTTCGTTATTGCGAAAATTCCTATTCGTTCATTTTGGCTATGCCATTGGATTGCGTTCAGCAAGCGTCCCACCGTCTTATTCGTCGTCGCCCAATATTCTCTCTGCTCAGCGCTTCTGCCGAGATGAGAAGGAAAGGCAACTCAAACCGATGACGATAAGGAAGTTGCAAATGAATGCACCTGTGCACCCCTTGTATACCAACGAAGTCTCCGCTGAATTTCTTCGCAGTCTTGACGCCCCCCACTTTACTGAAGAGCGGCTTGCGCACTTTTGTGACGAAGCTCTGGCGGTTGTTCGCCAGCAGCAGGCTTACGTAGAAGCTCATCCCGCTCGCGCCGTTTATCGCTTCGCAACCGAAGGCAGCCAAACCCGCGACGGCGGGGTAGTCCAGCAAGCGACATCGCCGCTGGAGTTCACCCTGGAGAGTGGCCGGAGCGTACGTGCGGCACAGAAAGGCGACTACGTTCTGTACGCCGATGGGCGTATGGCGCAGATCGTCACGGGCGCGGGACAAGAAAATAGCGATGTGGCGCTGGTCGGCAGCCGTCTCTGCAATGGCGACGAGGTCATCAACACACTACAAGGCGGTTGTTTGTTGGTGGGGCGTGAAGGTGTACCGATGGCCGAGGACTTTCTGCCTTCCATCAAGGAGGAAGAACATCAATGAACGAAGGACATTTCATTGGTCTGCATGACAAGACCACCTGTGGCGGCAAGGTCCTGGATGGCCATACCGGCGTCATGATGTACGGCATCGCCCATGCCCGCGAAGGTGATCGGGTCACCTGTGGCAAGGACGGCAAGACCTATAAGATCGTCGGTGGCATTTCCTACATGATCAGTCATGGCAAAGCCGTGGCGGGCACGCTGGACAGCCACAGCGATTGCCCCTGCAAGGCCCGGTTGATCCCCTCGGTGGTCACGGCCACCTATCGCAGCGCTAATTCTGCACCGCGAACGGGCAGGAGCGTTGTGCAACCCGTTTCCAGTGCTGCAACCAGTCAACCGGCCGCGCCACGTCAGCCTGGTTTCGCCCCTTCGAACCCTCCAGCGCCTGCGATATTCGCCCGCGCGGAACCTCAAGAACCGGGCTTCTATGTGGTGCCCAAAAGCATGACCCGGGAGGCATTGGAGGGCACGCTGTTCGCCACGCCCGATGCTGCCGTGATGCGCAAGTTTCGAGCGCTCAATCCTGAGCAAGGCGATATCAAGGCCGGCTCGTTGATTGTGCTGGGCGACCCGAACAACACCTCCTGCACCTACCAGGAAGCGCAGCTGATGCAGGCCGCGCAGCAGGTCAAATCGGCACTCGATCCCCTGACGCCGGAAGAAGCCGAATTCATGTTCCGCCACGCGGCGGAAATCGCCAGTTTTATCGGCGATACTTCGACCTGGCTTGGCGTCGGCGCGGTGGTGATGGAGAAACACCTGGCCCGACTGCGTGACACCCTGCAAGCCATGGAGCGCCTGCATCAGGACAGCTATCGTCAGCACGGCCACCTCAAATCGCCGCAGTTTTTCGCCGAACGCCAGCGCCTGCTCGCACAACTGGACGCCCACCTGCTGAACTCCACTCGCCTGCGTGGCCAGACCACCCTGGGTGATCACCCCAAGTTGAAGACGGCCCTCGGCATTTCCAGTCGTAGTCTGGTGCACCACTGGGACAAGGCTGGAGCACCGGGGCAGATACCGGGGTATGCCACTCATGTGGAGACAACCAGTCGGGCTGCCAAGTACATGAGCACCGGTGGTTACATCGGTATTGGTATTGGCGGGGTTTCTTCATTGCTGGCTATTCAGGAGGTTTGTGTTGGTGACTCTGGAGCGGCTTGCGAGAGGGTCCGTTTTACAGAAGGAGGAAAGTTTGTTGGATCCACCGTTGGTGGCGCTCTGGGTGCAAGGATAGCCCAATCTGCCAGCGGTCCAATCTGCCTGGCGCTTGGGGCTACAGGAGTTGGTGGGGTTGCCTGCGTTGCGACCGTGATAGGGATTGGCGCATGGGTGGGTACGACTGACGTAGGTGAAGGCGGTGAGAAAGTTGGTGAGATTTTGTACGAAAAAACACAGCCATGATGGGTGAGGACTTTTGGTCGTCTTGGTTTGCTTTCTGGCTTCTGGCCGGCCCAATCTTGCTGGGCTATATAAGTATTGCATTTACTCTGTACCTCAGCCGTCGTCATCTGGATGCCATGATGGAGGCCTTGCAGAACAGTCGCTACATCTACATTTGGGGGCCGGGCCTGCGGAATCAGGGTTGGTTTGGGGGCTTCATATTGATTAGTAAAATTGCCGGCATGATGATGTGGCCGAGGGCGTATATCCGCATCGGAGATATGGACCCTATCGATGTCGCAAACTTCCCTCCTCATCTCAAACGACTTCTGCAAATCGATGCGGTGATGCTTTTTGGTAGCGCAATTTGGGCATTAGCTGGATATGTGCTGATGAAGTTTGAGTAGATTTATGGGCGATCCCCCCAAACTAAAAACGATCCTCGGCATCTTCAGCCGCAGTATGGTGCACCACTGGAACAAGGCCGGTGCGCCGAGGCAGATACCGGGTTATGCGACTCATGTGAATGCGGTCAGTCGAGCTGCCAAGTACATGAGCACCGGTGGTTACATCGGTATTGGTATTGGCGGGGTTTCTTCATTGCTGGCTATTCAGGAGGTTTGTGTTGGTGACTCTGGAGCGGCTTGCGAGAAGGTCAGGTTCACCGAAGGGGGGAAATTTGCTGGGTCTACTGTTGGTGGAATTATCGGTGGTGAGATAGGCAAATATACAAGTGGCCCTGTCTGCTTGGCGCTTGGATTCTCTACAGGCGTGGGAGGAGTTATCTGTGTGGCAACAGTAATTGGTGTTGGCGCATGGGTGGGTACGACCAGAGGTGCTCAACGGGGAGAGGTCATCGGCGAGACACTGTATGAGGCTGCTCAGCCTTGATCAGCAATTGGCCTGTCTGGGCGGTTCTCGTTTTCAATGGCGGGCCACTGCTATTGGGAGTTGCGGGTATCGCGTACTCCCTTTATTTGGGCCGTCATCTGGACGCCATGATGGAAGCCCTGAAAAACAGTCGTTATATCTACATCTGGGGGCCGGGCCTGCGGAATCAGGGATGGTTTGGGTGCCTCATGCTGGTAGCAAAAATCGCCGGGATGGTGATGATGCCCAAAGCATCAATCCGGATTGGTGAGCTGGACCCCGTGGATATTAAAAACTTCCCTCCGTACCTTAAGCGTCTTCTTAAAATCAAAGCAGTGATGTTGGTTGGTAGCGGTGTTTGGCTGTTGGTTGCATCTCTGCTAGTGGAATTCAGATTATAGGATGGACGAATACTCCAAGCTAAAGACGGCCCTCGGCATTTCCAGTCGAAGCCTGGTGGACCTCTGTGACAAGACTGGGACACTGGGCAAGGGAAATTAAAGCAGGACTACAAAATTCGAACGGCACCGGAAGGTGCCGTTTTTTCACCGGCTGCAAAGCAGTCGTAAATCCGCAAAACTCGATTTGTCTGATGCTCCCAAGTTTCAGCATTTGGGGCCGCTTCGCAGCCCAACGGGGGCAAGCCTCCTCGCCACAAGGTTGGTGCCTGACTTAATTACAGCGTTAGTATTGCGAATTGCGAGCAAGCTCACTCCCACAAGGGATCTGCGGTGGTGGGTTTAGAAACATTAGTTCACCCTTACAAAAATCCGCTGCCTGAATTACAGGCAGCGGATTTTTTGTTCTGAGTGCAAATCGTCAATCCGCACAATTCGGATTGCCTGATGCTTCCGAGTTGCAGCATTTGGGGCCGCTTCGCAGCCCAACGGGGGCAAGCCCCCTCGCCACAAGGTTGGTGTCTGGCTTGGTTGCTACATTGCTCTTGCGAATCGCGAGCAAGCTCGCTCCCACAGGGAATCTGCGTCGGTTTGGGAAACATCAATTCAGCAAGCGCCTCATAGACGGCCCTCAAACCCATCGACTAAATCATCGGGTGCCTTGTCGAAATCCGCAGACATCCAAATTGCCCCCTTCAACCGCCCAGGCACTCGAGCCGGAGGTGTATCAACATGGGGCAGCAGAACCAAGTAAGGCTTACCGTTTTTGGTAATCACTACGTTGTCGCCATTCCATGCACGCTCGGCAAGTTGGGAAAGCTGTGATTTGGCTTCGCGCATGTTCACTTTTACCCGCTCAGTCATTTGGCACCTCCATGGAGTTAGCCAAACTAGCCGAAGCCGTAGCTTTTCGATAGGCCAGCCCCCTCACCTCCCCAACCCACTAATCCGCCAAGGACACACCGCCGCCCTAACCCCACTCGGCCCTACAATCTCTGGCGTCTGCCCCAACGACCTCGCACTCAACACACTCCCCACCCGCTCAATCAACTGATCAAACCCCAACGTCGCATCCTCCTGGTGCAACTTACGCAGCTGTTCAACCAGGGCATAGGTGAACGCGCCGTAGTGGTTGGAGCCCGCCACATATTCGCTGGCCTTTTCGTTTTCCCGCGCGGCATAGAGCATCAGCGGCATGTACGGGCCGTGGTGGCCGTAGAGTTTTCCCTGACGCAGCAGTTGGGCTTTTTTCTCGGGGCGAAGGCCGGTGGCGGCGCCTTGGGTGGTGCGGGTGCGGGTGAGGCCGCGGGTTTTGTTGTCTTGTTCGCTGAAGTCGCGGCGGTCGCTGTCGACGGCGTAGACGCGGCGGTCCCAGTCGCCGGCGTAGGGGTCCCAGCGCAGCATGCGGTGGCGGATGTCGCTGGGTGGGGTGATGCCGCGCACGCGGCCGTTGCCGCGGGTCATGCCGCCGGCGTAGCAGCAGTCGAACATGACGGTGAGTTTGGCGCCGTGGCCGTCCGGGTCGAATGGCAGGTGGCTGTAGAACTGGCGGAACAGTTTGTCGGTGAAGTGGGTGCTTTCGTCGTCCCAGTCGAAGTCGTGGAGCACCAGGGTTTCGTCCATGCAGTCGGCTTCGCCGCTGCTGCTGTAGACCGGCAGTTGCGTGCCGTGGCCGGAGTAGAACAATACGCGCTCGTCCCCGGCGCGGGCACCTTCCACCAGCCATTCGAGGCGCTCGACGAAGTTGGCCCGGGTCGCTCGGGCGTCGTGCAGCAATCGGATGTCGCCGGCGTCGTAGCCGCTTTCCTGGAGCATGCGGCTGATCAGGTAGGTGTCGTTGATGCAGCCGTCGAGGCGTGCGCTCGGGTCGAGGTAATCGTTGATGCCGACCACCAGGGCGCGACGTTTGCGTTGGCCGCTGCGGGACAGGAACGCCGGCACTTCCAGTGCCCGTGCAGCCACCACATCGCGGGCCAGTTGCGGCCACAGGCCGGTCTGGCTGGTGGGTGACGACAAGTAGGCCTGGGCGGCGTGATTGAGGTCGAGCAGGTCATCGCGCAATGGCAAAGTGAATTCGGTTTGCAGGTCGACTCGTGCGGAATCCGGCGAGGTGATCGGCCGGGTCAGCAATCCATCGTTGGGGTTGTAGAGGTGGAACCAGCGGCGGATGCCTCGGCCGTTTTCACTCAGGCGCAGGACCCGCCCGCCCCACACTTCGCGCATCACCAGCGGCAGTGCGATCGGTGAGCCGAAACTGACGAACACTCGGCCATCGATGCGCTTGAGTGCCGAACCTTTTTTCGCCACCGAACGGCGCAGGGCGTCGTAGCCGATCAGGCTGCCCAGGCCTTGGGCGAAGATGATCTGTGGATTGAATGCCTCGATCTTCGCCAGCAGATGTTGAGTCAACTCAGTACGCAATTCGGCGTCTTCGATCCATTGCACGGTGGCGCCCACCGTGGTGCGCAACATCTGGTTGACCGGCAGGCCCCAACTGCCGAGATTCTCGTCGGCCTTGCCCCTGGCGTCGGCCCTCAGCATCGCCAGGCCTCGGGTGATCTGGGCGAAGTCCGGCCCCTCTTTGAGCTGCTCATCGAAAGTCAGAAAGTCGATGTCCTGGTCATCGATGAGGCGACCGTTCTGTGCCAGTTGAGTACGGATCAAGGTGCACCATTGTTCCTGCCAGTTCCCATCGACGCCGCCCTGCCCCTGGCTGGCCGGCGTGAACCCCACACCGGGCAGGCACAGGATGCGCAGCCGTGTTGGCGCGACTTCCGCTCCCGGCTCGACCAAGGCTTTGCTGGCCGGCGCCGCCACCGGAGGCACCGTTTGCCCTTGAGCGGTGACCATCAAATCCTGCAGGCGCCGCAGTTTCGCCTCCAGGCTGTCCGCACTGGGCGCGGCCGGCGTGAGTGCCGCCTGACCCGGATCAGCCAGGGCGCGGCTGCGATTGCCGAGAAAACCGCTGACCCATTGGGCGCTGCTCTTCCAGATCTGCTCCGGATCAAGGCCGTCGAGGTAACCGGTGGCGCTGTCCACCACCTGCCGACTCTGGGTCGCCAGTTCGGACTCGATCAAGGGCAACCCGGCGCGACTCGGCACCACGGTGGCCGTCAACTTTGGCGCAGCCGATACGCCCGGTGCAGTGCGCCAGATGGGCGCATGGCCGAAGTGCTGCGCGGCAACCACCCGTGGGCCGAGGGCGCTGCGTGGCAATTTGAAGTGATCGCAAAGAAAGGCCAGCAAACTGGTGTGATCGTAGTGCTGCGCCTGGACATCGCCCGTCCAGGGGATCAAGCCCGGCTTGAGCCACGGCGAAGCCAGGATCGCCGGTACACGCACGCCGAGGCGGGTGAAGGGATTTTTCCAGGGGACATCGACCGTTGAACCGGTCGCCACGCAAGTCGGCGGCACCACGTGGTCATGGAAACCGCCATGCTCGTCGTACAGCAGCACGAACAGGGTTTTGTTCCAGACAGCGGTGTTGGCCGACAAGGCGTTGAATACCTCACCGACAAACTGATCGCCAAAGCGCAGGTCTTCAGGTGGATGATGCGACACGTTTGGCCCGAGCTTGCCGTTGAGCAGGCCATAGCTCGGCTCGATCCAGGACAGTTCAGGGAGTTTGTTACCGGCGACGTCCGACTTGAAGTCGTCGATGCTCAGGTGCTGCAAACCACCCTTGACCAGCGCCGCCAGCGGCACGGCGCCGTCGGAATAAATGCGCGCGTCGTGGCCGTTGTTGCGCAGCAGCGAAAAAATACTCTCGCCGCCGAACTGTGCGATCAGGCTTTTGATGCCGGCCAGTACCGTGCCGGTGGACGGCATCAGCAGGTGACCATTGCAACTGCCGAGCATGGCAAAAAAACGGTTCGGCCAGGTCGGGCCTGGCACCGAGGAAAACCAGCGGTCGCACACGGTGAAGTTACGCGCCAATCCGTGGATGGCCGGCAGCGTATCCTTCGCGGGCGTAGCGCCGAACGGGATGTAGTTCATTGCCCGTTGGGCCATGGACTGCGACCAGGTTTTGTAGACTTTCAGGTCGGTGCGGGCCTTGTCGTAGGCGTCCTGGGCAAAACCATTGAGCGTGGGGTTGGCCGGGCTGGTCTTGAAGGAGACGCCCAGTTGTTTCTCTACGTTGACGAACTCGTGGCCAAGGTCAAAACCCTCGCTGTTGCTCGGCGGCAGCGCCGGAGGCAGAGGGGGCGGCGGCGCCCACAGGCTGTAGTTCTCCGGGAACTCCGATGCCTGGGTGATCACCGTCGAATTGCCATTGGCCAGCTTCAGCGGGTTGGTGCTGGGCGCTTTGCGGTTGATACCGTCACACGCGGGATTGATGCTTGTGTAATCCCCCAGCAAATGGTCGAACGAACGGTTTTCCATCATCAACACAACAACGTGCTCAATCCCGGCGGGCCAGTTGTTCGGCATAGTGCGCTCCTTGCTGTGAAGTCTCGATGTCGACCTCTCGGGTTTCACGGCAATCAAGGCTTGGACGGCGGGAGAGTCCACTTGGCCCGGCACTTGCCCATGAGGCATGCGGCGATTCGATCTGCCAGACAACGCTAGTCAGGCGATGGGGGCTTGTCCAATGACGGGCGAGGGTTGAGGCGACGAACGTGAATCAACAGGTGCGCTATCACAGGCCTTTCTTCTTCAACCGACCAGGCTCGTGCAAGCGAGCGGTATCGACATGATGGAGCAGATCAACATAAGGCGTGCCGCCATTAACGATCACAACCTTATCGCCCTGACATGCGCGTTCCGCGAGTTGGGAGTTGGCTTCGCGCATATTTACTTGTTCCTGCTCAGCCATATGGCACCTCCGCAGAGATAGCCAAGGTAGCTGAAACCTAATATTTCAAAAAGTAAGGCGCTAATTCAACCGACGTAAAAATGACTTTAAATCCCCATGCTGCAGTTCAAAAAGGTCCGGATCGGACGAGTAACGCCGTCGCACTTTACTCGAATTGCCATGGTCTGCTGCCCGCACAAAAACAAATGCACCGAACAAATCGGAGCGCTTTTTTTCATCACCATCAGAGCGCTTTCGCACAGCCTGAAACGCTGATCTATTTTGTGCCCATAGTAAAATCAGAAACTTCCTACAAGCAAGAAAGTTGACTCCCCACATCAAAATTAATACCTTCTTTCGCACTTCTCTGGGAAAGCGCCGCCGCCAACCATTTCACATTAACTCACAACAAAAACAAAAAGTGCAATTCGAGTGCTGTGTAAAATATTAAGCCACTTAATCCAATTCGACCGCTCGACACATTCACTAATCTAATTTAAATCCAAGCAAAACTCAGCCACTTATTTTTCATGCCTACCCACGAACTTGAGGGACCGATTTCTTTTGTTAAAAATCAACAATACAACCAAAAGAAATACCAAAACAATGTGCCTAGGGGCATGAACTGGAGCAGTGGAGCATACCGCCCTATGCAAACTTCGGGAAATTTTCAAATCAAGAAAATTTACACACTGACATCAACCATCAATTTCACGGATCGACACCATGGCAACTTTAGTCAAAAAAATAATTCTTACCAACCAAGAAAAACAACAAATTCGTGGCCTGCTCGATGAGATCATCCAGGTCCCTACGATGACGAACCAGTACAACTTCATCGAAAAGGCAGCCCTGTACGCTCAGGAACTTCCGCGAAGAATCCGCCAGGAATTCTATGATTTCAAGCGCAACGAGGAACTTGCGGCGCTCTTAATTTCCGGCAGTCCGGTGCTTCTTGATGGCGCAGGTCCAAGTCCCTCCAGGTATATTGAGTTAGATAATGACTACCGTTTAAATGACGCCAAAATTATGCATGGATTATATGGATCACTGCTTGGCGAGGGAGTCGGATTTACTTCGCAACGCTGTGGCAGCCCTTATAACAATATTATTCCACTTAAAGAACTTAGCAATGTTTCAAACTCGAGTAGCGGATCTGCCCTCGACTTTGGATTTCACGTGGAAGATGCTTTTCACCCCGCACGTGCCGAATACTTGGGACTCGTCTGCATGCGTAATAATGAACGTGCTGCGACCACTATTTCGTGCATCGACGGCATAAAACTTAGTGCAGAGGAGAAACAAATACTATTTGAGCCGAGGTTTAAAATCTCTCACAATCCGATCCACAACACTACTGACATAGTAGAAGAAATCTCCCAACCCATCCTGTTCGGTCACAGCAACGCGCCATATGTCAAGATTAATGCTGCCGCATTAAATATTGATGAGTATGATGGCATCGAACGTCAAGCTTTAGAAAAACTTCTACGTCACTTTGCAGAGAACCGCAATGCAGTCATGCTCGAAGCTACGGATTGCTTTTTCATAGATAATTACCGTTGCGTCCACGCACGAGACTCATTCAAGGCAAACTACGGCGACGGTGCTCGATGGCTCGCAAGAGTAGTATTCGCTTCGAGCCTGAGAAAATCGCGCGAAATGCGAAGCTCGGTAGAAACTCGCGCCATCAATGCGTAAGGGGAATGTCGATGGACGCCCACAACTCAACATTAGCAACCACCCCGAAATTCTGGCTAGGCGACGAGACGGCGTTTGATGGTGCGCAGCTTTTTAACTCTAATCGCCCGATTGTCGTGTTCGATTCAGGTGTGGGTGGCTTAACAGTAGCACGGCAACTGGAAAAGTTAATTCCCGACGCAAATATTCTATATGTGGCGGATAACGATTGGTTCCCTTACGGTAACAAGACTGGACCTGCGGTAGCTCAACGGGTCCAACAGTTGTTCGATGAACTTTGTACGCAGGTAAGCCCGTCAGCGATAGTCGTAGCGTGTAACACTGCTTCAATCGCGATAATAGAGAACGGCCTCGACCAGTTTAGGCACAATTGCTTTTTTGTCACACCACCGATAGATGAAGCGCTTGAAACCTCCGAAAACAAAAATATTGTTTTGCTTGCTACTCCCAGCACGCTTGAAAGCAGGCACATCATTCAGAAGATAACCAAAGCTAAAATGCGCGCAAGAATATGGCCAATCGCGACCCAAGCGCTAGTAACACTATCTGAGACTAAATTAGCAGGAGAGGACACAAGTTTCGATGGCTTTGCTGAACTGATCGATAATCACCTTACAAAAGAACAGCGATTATCAGTCGACACAGTTATTCTAGGCTGCACTCACTTCCCTCACTTGATCGATGACTTGCGCAAGATCTTTCCAACTGCTGGAAACTGGATTGATCCCGCCAAAAAGCTTGCTTCGCAGGTAGCATCTTTAACGACAAAAAAAGCAGTACCCATTAATTCCCCGTTTAAAATCACCACATTCACAAGCAAGCACGGACTGACCAAATACCACAAGGCATTTTCGAATAACGGATTCAGTATAATGCCATCCTTCAATAGAGATACAATTTTACAACCAAATTAGCCATCCGAGCATTTAGTTACATTGCACTGCACTGTTCTCTACGCAACTAGGCCCTGTACATTTTACTCTTCACACAGTATAGCCCTACCCAGTCTTTTCAAGAATGGAGATCAAGTATATGAAATTTTTTACCAAGGAGTATCGGTGGGTAATTTTAACTGTAGCCACTTTAGCTCAAGCGTGCGCCTGCTTCTTTGTACAAGGATTTGGAGCCATTGCAATACATGTAAAAACTGAAATGGCCCTCAGCAACTGGCAGATAGGAATACTAGTATCAGCAGCACAGTTCATTCCTCTTATTGGACTTTTGGTCGCTGGCGAGTTGCTGGACAAGTACAGCGAACGGTTTGTTGTAGGAATGGGAACGGTGATCGTCGGAGTCGCATTGTGCGGAGCAGCGTTGGCTAATTCTTATATAGAGCTGCTTATACTTCTTACAATATTGGGCCTTGGGTACAGCACTGCTCAGCCTGGAGGAAGCAAATCAGTATCCAATTGGTTTGCAGGTAATCAGTTAGGATTCGCAATGGGAATCCGACAAGCTGGATTACCACTTGGCGGCGCAATGGCAGCACTACTGCTTCCATTTATTGCTACCCGCTACTCGATTCAAGCAGCCTTCCTAACGGGAGGTATGGTCGCCTTGTTTGGCGCTACTCTATTTATGCTGCTATATAAGTCTCCTGAGCGACAACTCTGCCCCCAAAAAAAACAAGTCGACTTAAGGTCAGCGATTGCATCACGACTTTTGATGGCAAAGGACCCATCCATGAGAAACATTATGCTGTCGGGCGCTAGCCTTACCGCTTCGCAGTACGCCATCTCAGTTTTTCTTGTCTTGTACCTTCATACTTCGCTTGGACTTGATAGCTTCGTTGCGACAACGATGTTCTTTGTAGTGCTTGGGGCTGGCATAACTGGAAGAATTGTACTTGCAGCGTGGAGCGACCGTTGCAAGGCTGGTAGATACTTCCCTGTGTTGACTTGTTTGGGTGCAGTTACTGTATTTCTAACACTACTGCCACTTTTGGAAACCAAAAACCTGGCGATCGTCAGTGTATTTATGGCTCTGACAGGATTTTTCGCATATGGGTGGTACGGCCCTTGGGTGGCTTATGTAGCCGAGACCGCTCCCGCTGATCGCAAGGGCTTTGCTCTTGGAATGGCGATGACAGCTAATCAGATTTCCGTCGTATTGGTGCCACCAATTATTGGTCTGTCAAGAGACAGCCTCGGAACCTTTGCTTATGGCTGGGGGGTATTGGCAATAATCTCTGCCATTGTGTTGTTTATTACCAGCAAGAGAAAAAAGGAAATAGTAATGGCCTCTGGATAGTTTTGTTTAACGCTCGCATGCTGCTGAAGATCAATGCACGGCGCATTACGTTTCCTTCTTCAACAGGTTCGAGTATCTATAGGACAATTAGGAGCTAATTTGCTGGGGCAAGATCGAGGGTCACGCGCCGAGCTTTCGTATCGATTCCGAACAGAAGGTCTGGTTCAAGCAAGCAGATCAGGTGAAGAAGAAGCTTTTAACGGTCAACGGAGTGTGTCTGCTCCGTTTGAAAAGTCGGGCAGTCCGTTTCTTGAGGTTCACCACGTTAAGCATTTGGCACAGGAAGGTTCAGACCGTCCGAGCAATGCTGTAGCGCTATGCCCGAACTGTCATCGGCGTTGTCATCATTCGAGTGATCGGGATGAGTTCACAGCGTTGCTTTATGAAAAGGTTGGGCGATTGATTCCCGAATAGTCGGACAAGCTGGATTCTGTGGCGAGGGAGCTTGTCGGATCGCCGCACCGTCCCGTTCGGCTGCGGAGCAGTCGCCCAGCGAATTACGTGCTCTGTCTGATCGACCGCGTTTGCTGAGTTTGGGGCCGCTTCGCAGCCCAGCGGGAGCAAGTCCCTCGCCACTGTAAGGTGTTGTCTGCCGCATCGGTGTAAGAGCTGCCATTCCCCACTCAACGCCCCACCTTCCCGCCTTCCTCCCCCTCCACATAATCCACCCGATAATTCGCCACATAACTATCCACAGCCGTCCCAATCGTTGGAAAAAACGCTGTCTCCCCCAAACGCGCAAACAACCCGAACCGCTTCAGCTTGTCCTTGACCGGGTCCTTCATCTCGGCAATACACAACTCAATACCCGCCGCGTGCAAGGTGTCACCCAGTTCGGCCAGCATGTCGGCAGAGGTCACGTCGACGCTGGTGACCGGCTCTGCGGCGACCACCAGCCAGCGCACGGGCGTGGGCGATGCCGCCACGGCGTCCAGCACTCGGTCGCTGAACAGTTCGGCGTTGGCGAAAAACAAGGGGGCATCCCAGCGAAACAGGACCAGGCCGGGGATCAGGCGTGCGTCGGGGTAGCGTTTGATGTCGTGGTAGCCCTTGACCCCCTCGGCGCGGCCCAATACCGCGGAGTACGGGCGCCAGCCGTCCCAGAGGAACTCTATGACGGCAATCACGATGGCCAGGCCTATGCCCTCGATCGCGCCGAACACGGCCACGCCGACGGTACAGACAATCGACAGCCAGCATTCCCAGCGCTGGATGCGATAGATCCGGCGCAGGTCAGTGATCTCGATCAGGCCAATGGCCGAGGCGATCACGACTGCCGCCAGGGCGCTGGACGGTAGATGTTGCAGCAGGTCCGGTGCCACCACCAGCAGCAGGGCAACCGCCAGTGCGCCGACGACGCCGGTCATTTGGGTTTTGGCTCCGGCGGCCTCGGCCACGGGCGTCCGTGACGAGCTGCTGCTGATCGGGAAGCCCTGGAAAAAACCGGCAGCCAGGTTGGCGATGCCCAGGCCCACCATTTCCTGGTTCGGGTTGACGTAGGTTCGGGTCCGCGCCGCATAGACGCGGGAGAGCACGCTGGTGTCGGCGAACGAGACCAGTGCGACGGCGCACCCGCCGATCAACACCGGGACGATGTCGGCGCTGGTGATCCAGGGGATGGCGAAACCGGGCAAGCCTTGGGGGAGCGAACCGAGGACCGACACACCGGCGCGTGTCGCAAGGTCGAGTACACCCACGGCGACTGTCGCGCCTACCACGGCGATCAGGATGCCCGGCAGTCGCGGCCATCTTTTGAGTAGCAGGATCGCCGCCAGGGTGAGCCCGCCCACCGTGAAGGTGGTCCAGTTGATCTTTCCCTCCATCACCGCCGAGGCGATGGCCCCTATGTTTCTCAATGGGCCCTCGGACTCAATCGAAAAACCGAACAGCTTGGGCAACTGGCTGATCAATACGGTCAGTGCGATGCCATTCATGTAGCCGTAGCGGATCGGTTTGGACAGCAGCTCGGTGATAAAACCCAGGCGCGCCATACCGGCCAGGATACACACGGCTCCCGAGACGATCGCCATCATCCCCGCCAGGGCGACGGCACGCTGCGGGTCGCCGCCGGAGAGTGGAATGATCACGGCAAGGATCACGGCCACCAGGGAGGAATCCGGCCCCATCACCAGAATTCGGCTAGGGCCGAACAGGGCATAGAACAGCAGCGGAACGATGGTCGCGTAGAGGCCATAAATGCCGGGCACGCCCGAAGCCACCGCATAGGCAATACCGACGGGTACCAGCATCGTGGTCAACACTAGGCCGGCCACGATGTCGTAACGCAACCATGCCGGTTGGTATTCGCGCAGCATGCCCAGCCCCGGTAGCCAGCGGCGCCAACCGGTCTGTTCATCCCGGCGGGCTATCCGGCCCGGCTCCGGGAGAGGGGGCGAAGCATCTGAATGGCTCATGAACCGCCCTCTTTGATGGACTGTGCAAACTCCGGGATATCGAAGTGATCTGAGTGTAGCTATTGCTTCGAATGCGCCATCACTGGAAGCTGTTCATCTAAAGGACTTGGAACCCGACATGAAATTCGACCTCGCCTATTGCCTCAGCCTCAACGACAAGTTGTCGATCTACGACGTTCGGGATCTGAATTTCGACGAGACGATGGATTTCGACTCCGCCAAGGAGCATTTCCAATGCCCCAACGATGCCTGTCGCCTGACGTTCGATGCGGCCAATGAGTTGGGCACGTTCAACGCCAAGAATGTGAATTACGTACGCACGCCACACTTCAAGAACTTGCCGAGTACGCGGCATGTCGAGGGCTGCCCTTATGTCAGCTTGAAGACGCCGGCTTCGGGTGTGGATGAGGCGGAAACGGATGACAGTCGCGAGGAAAATTTCCCGTCGGAATTGTTACTGACTCGGCGCGAATATGTGCGTAAGCCGCCCAGTCCGGTGGTGATTGCCGATGTGGTTCGGGATGAGCCATTAGCGCCTAAGGCGGCTAGTAATGTCGAGCAACCGAGCCGGGAATCGGCCCCGGACAAGACCAGCGTCTTCGCCCATCCGGTGGAATGCTTCGTTTCAAACTTCGACGACAAGGATTTGCTCAAGCGCGTGCCGCTGAAGATTGGCGAGCACACCGCGCCTTACGGGTCGTTTTTCAAGAAGATCGAGTATCTGCAAGACAACAAGGGGCTGATTTACTGGGGCAAGGTCAAGGAGATCAAGGACTACACCCAGAGCTTTCGCATCGACTTCGAGAAGAAGGTCTGGTTCGAGAAAAAGCCTTACTCGGTCAATGTCTACCTGAGCAAGAAACTCATCGACAGCTACCGCAAACGCAAGGCGTTCCTGGAGGAGATCAAGCACGCCATCGAGAGCGGACGGGAGTTGTACTGCTTCTTTTATGGCGTGACGCCCGAGCTGAAGCAGGTGCCGAGCAAGAAAAACCCCGAGCAGACGTTCGGGGTGTTCAGCGCCAGTATCGAGAATCTGGATCACTTTATTGTGCGGGAAGCGCCGGGTTTGGCGGGCAAGTAATACGAAACGCAGCGTTGGTTCATTGCGAGTCGAGTTGCCTTTGCAATGCCCAGATCTCCCGTTTCACCTCCATACGTCGATCCAGTGCAGTCTGGACGCCTGATTCGTCGAGGCCGCAGTATCGACGTAACCAGTGGGCCATCATTTCCGAATCCGGGTAGAAATAGTCTGTATGGCCTTTGCTGTTTCTTGGGTAGTCATTCATTTCGCCATCGAAGCGCTCTGCCGAAATCTCGTCCGGCGGTAAAGAGCCCCGCTCAGCGGCAACACCCTGAAAAACCCAGGCGATTTCATCAATGTGTTTTTGCGCGCTGCGATGGCTGCGTCGGTACAGGCGCAACTGGCTGCTGCCTTCCTGAAAGCGCTCCATCATCGGCTCGTCATCGACCCACTGAAGGATATCGAACTGCCCTGCATGGCGTATCAGCCCGCTAATCCAGCGATCTGCAAAACGTTGAACAAACCCCTCGACGTCGGCCTTTTTGGCATCGGCGAAGATCATGCAGTAACGAGTCGGGATGTGAATGGCGAACAGCACATGTTTACGTTGAACAGAGACGGCGTGGACCAGCCACTGTTCGGCGGACTCATCAGGCTCATCGTCTTCAATGACGGGCGATGGTGGACTTTCCACCCTGGTGATTTTCTTGCCCTTGTGTACACGACTGAAGAATTTGCTGGCCGCTTCGGTGCAGTTGAAAATCAGCATCCCTGGTTCTCTGGTAAAGGTTGGTCAGTCATGCGGGACGATCTCGTCGACCCATTCAAGTTCGTAAGGCTGGCGAACAACCTCGGCAATGTATCTCAGCGCATCTTCGCTGAGAGTTGATAGCTCTGCTTCGGTCAGCAAGTCATGCATGACCATCAGCCACAAGCCCCGGAGCGCACTTGAACGGGATTGGCTGTTGTGGTCAAACGCCTGGGCCATGTCCTTGTTTCGATCATGGATCATGCCGTAAAGCATGCCGTAGCGAGCATGAGCCGACAACGCACCATGTTGCGCAATAGTCTTGGCATCGGCAAGAACACCTTGGCAGAAACGGTCGAGCGCAATCTTGCGCAGTTCCTTGAACTTCTTCCAGTCGCTTTCGAGGATCGGCATGAGATTCTCCTGCATGAAAACCTGAACAGTGCGAATCCCTATTCTTGCGAAAAAAACCGCCTTTACCAACCCTCAAATCGAGTTGTGATTCCTTGGCGACTTCGACAGTTTCCCCACGCATCGGGACAGTCACCGTTCGTCCGGCCAAAAAGAAACTTCAAAAATTGCATTTGATCTCGGCCCAAAACAACTGTACAAAAACACAGTATATTTTGACCAACACTCTCGAGCCCGGAGAACACCATGGCCTCTCAAGCGATGAAAATCACCCTGGAACGTATCGCCCTCTTCCAATTCACCCCGGCCCACTGCGCCCAGGCCCGAGCGATGCTGGGCTGGAGTGTGCAAGAGCTGTCGCGGGAATCCCGAGTCTCGGTGGATGCCATTCAACGCTTCGAGGCGCGCCAAGAGGTGCTGGATGTCACGCGCCTGGCGCTGGCCTATCGATTCGAATCGGAGGGGTTGGTGTTCTTCCCGGGGTTTGCGCCGGGTCGAGGGATGAATGTGAGAGGGTCGACGCCGAATCCGGTTGGGCGGGCGGATTTTGCGATGGTGGAGTGAGCCAACTCACTGACTGACGATAAATGGCCCCTTGTAGGAGCGAGCTTGCTCGCGATGGACGTTAACGAAAACGCGTGCTGTCTGAATGATCGCGTTGTCCAGATGTTTTTCGCGATCAAGCTCGCTCCTACAGGGCCCATCACTCTAAGCGTTATGAGCGACCACCCGATCACTCTCCCCTTCCACCGCCAGCCACCACGCCCCACCACGCTGCGGATGCATCAAGTTGAACGCCTCGCCCATCTGCGGCGTGGTGATCGATACGTTGCGTTCCCAGGCCAGGGCCAGGATGCGGTCGAAGGGTTCGTACCAGGCGTGCATCGACAGGTCGAAGGTGCCGTTGTGGATCGGCAGTAGCCAGCGGCCCTTGAGGTCGAGGTGGGCTTGCAGGGTTTGTTCAGGTTGCATGTGCACGTGCGGCCAGTCGACGTTGTAGGCACCGGTTTCCATCAGGGTCAGGTCGAATGGGCCGTACTGTTCGCCGATGCGTTTGAAGCCGTCGAAGTAGCCGCTGTCGCCGCTGAAGAAGAGGCGTGTGTCGCCGTCGATCATCACCCACGAAGCCCAGAGGGTGCTGTTGCTGTCGAACAGGCCACGGCCGGAAAAGTGCTGCGACGGGGTGGCGATGAACTGGATGCCATCGACTTCCGTGCCTTGCCACCAATCCAGTTGGCGGACTTTGCTGGCGTCGATGCCCCACTTGATCAGGGTGTCGCCTACGCCCAGCGGGGTAAGGAAGTGTTTGGTCTTGTCCGCGAGCTTCAGCACCGCCTGATAATCCAGGTGGTCGTAGTGATCGTGGGACAGGATCACCGCTTCAATCGGTGGCAATTCTTCCAGGCTGATCGGTGGCTGGTGGAAACGCTTGGGGCCGGCCCATTGCACCGGCGAGGCACGTTCGGCGAAGACCGGGTCGGTGATCCAGAATTTGTCGCGCAGCTTGAGCAACACCGTGGAGTGGCCCAGGCGATAGACGCTGTGGTTCGGCGCGGCAATCAGCGCGGCTTGAGTCAGGGCTTGTACCGGAACGGGTGCGCTCGGACGGGTGTTTTGCGGCTTGTGGAACAGCACGTTCCACAGGACGCCCATGGTTTTGCCAAAGCTTAAACGTTGAACCGGCGTGAAGTTTTGATACTGCCCTTGAGCCTGTCGGGACGCTTCAGGTGTGGAGGCGTTGTCCGCCGGGGAGTTTGAATTGGCCATGACTGAATGACTCCAGAAAAACCGCACGTATCACGATTTTCCTCTTTGGGACGATAAATGGCCAAGGCACGCACGCATCAGCCGGACTTTCTATTTTTGCTGGGCAGGGTTAACAAAACATTACACTGCACAGTGTAGTTTCTAGGTTGCATCAAAGTCGATGACAAGTAAACTGCTGAGTGTAATTCCCCCCTTCTCCCTGCCGAAGCGTACTTATGACAGCTCCACAGCGCCTCACCGACCGAAAACGCCAAGCGATCATTCAAGCCGCGATCAACGAATTCCGTGACAACGGTTTCGAGATCACCAGCATGGACAAGATTGCTGCCACTGCCGGTGTGTCGAAGCGCACGGTGTACAACCACTTTCCCAGCAAGGAAGAGTTGTTCGCCGAGATCCTCAATCAGTTATGGATCCGGGTGACGGCAGAACAGGAAACGTCCTACCGTCCCGACCTGCCGTTGCGCGACCAATTGCGCGGATTGCTGATGGCCAAACTGCAAATGTTGGGTGATGACAACTTTCTCGACCTGGCGCGGGTGGCGATAGCGGCGACGATTCATTCCCCGGAGCGGGCGCAGGATATGGTGGCGCGAATGGGCGAACGTGAAGAAGGGCTGACGGTGTGGATTCGTGCCGCTCATGCCGATGGCCGGTTGAAAGCCATTGCCCCTGATTTTGCCGCACAACAGGTGCAGGGGCTGCTCAAGTCGTTTGCCTTCTGGCCGCAGATTTCCATGGGCAAGCCAGGCTTGTCACCCGAAGAACAACACCAGGTCGCCGAGTCCGCGCTGGACATGTTTCTGGCCTGCTATCAGTTGCAATAAATGACAAGTTCGACGGCGGTGTCGAAGGATCGATGGCTCTGATTTGAATGGCGCGATGTGTTTCAGAATGAAACTGGCGCTGAGGCTATAGTGAGCTTCAGCCAAGAACCTGAACGGTTTCACGGCAGTTTCAACGCCCGCCCCAACTCATCGAACAAGGTGACCACCGAGCGCAAGGCGCGGCAGTCGGGACGGGTCAGCAGCCACAGCGCGGTGTCGTATCCGTGCAGCGGTTCGCTCAGCGGCTGTAATCCGTCGCCGATCAAAAAGTCCGGTAACGCCGCCACACCCAGCCCAGTCCTGACCAGCTCGGTCACCGACAGCATGCTGTTGCAGCGATATCCCGGCGTTACGCCCGGCAAGGCTTGGCGACGCCAGGTAACGGTCGGGTGATCCGGCAGGAAGTCATCCGGGGCGATCCAGGTCAATGCGGCCAGGTCAGTGCTATTGACCGATTGCAGGTATCGCTCGCTGGCACACACGCGGTAGGAAATCTCCGCCAGCCGCCGTCCCACCAAATGCTCCGGTGGAGTGCGGGTCAGGCGCAGGGCGATATCGGCATCCCGACGGCTGAGGTTGGCAAAATCATTGGAGGTGCTGAGTTCGAGGGTCAGCGCCGGATAGTTCGGCATGAACTGCGCCAGCGCCGGCAACAGCAAACCTTGCAGGACCGAATCGGTACAGGTCAGGCGCACGATGCCGCTGATCACTTCACCGCCCTGCTCCACACCGATGCGCGCCGCCTCCAGCGCCTGCTCAGCGCGCTCGGCCTGTTCCGCCAGGGACTGCGCCAGGGTGGTGGGCAGGTAACCGGCGCGACTTTTTTCGAACAGTTGCTGGCCCAGCGCAGCCTCCAACCGGCGCACCGCTCGAAACACCGTCGAGACATCCACCTTCAGCAGTTGCGCGGCCCGGGCCAGAGAGCCGCCACGCACCAGCGCGAGGATCAGGGCCAGGTCCGGGTAGTCGAGTCGATAGTGCGTCGCTGCATTGATCACTTGGGAAAACGCCAATATTGAGTGCGTGAACGCCAATCTATAGTGGGCACCAGCAATCAACAAGTGCAGAGGCCCCACATGGAAACCCGCCCGATTCGCATCGCCCTGATCGGCGACCACGACCCGCAAGTCACCGCCCACCAGGCCATTCCCGTCGCCCTCGAAAAGGCCGCTGAACACACTGGCCTGAACCTGCAATGGCACTGGTTGGCCACCGATGAAATCCACGCCGAGACGCCGCTGCATACATTCGATGGCTTCTGGTGCGTACCGGCCACCCCTTACCGCAGCACGGACGGCGCTTTAAAAGCGATCCGTTTTGCCCGCGAACAACGACGACCTTTCCTCGGCACCTGCGGTGGTTTTCAACACGCGGTGCTGGAATATGCGCGCAACGTGCTGGGCTGGTCGGAGGCCGAACACGGCGAGACAAATCCCGATGCCGCACGGGCGCTGCTGACGCCGCTGTCGTGCGCGCTGGTGGAAGCGGTCGATACCATTCATTTACGTGAAGGCTCGTTGATCGCCAAGGCCTACGAAAGCGCCGAGACTCGTGAAGGCTATCGCTGTCGTTATGGGGTCAATCCACAGTTCGAAGGGGAGTTGCTCAAGCGCGAACTTCATGCGGTCGGCCACGATTCGGAACACGGACTGCGGGCGGTCGAACTCAGCGGTCATCCGTTTTTTGTCGCAACCTTGTTCCAGCCCGAGCGGGCCGCGCTCAAGGGCGTCTTGCCGCCGTTGGTTGGCGCCTTTGTCGAAGCTTGTGCGGGGCGCTCGTCATGATCGCCGATACGCCAGCCGCGCCTTATTACGCGGTGATCTTCACCTCACTGCGCACCGAGGGTGACCAGGGTTACGCCGAAGCGGCCGCACGGATGCTGGAACTGGTCCGTGAACAGCCGGGGTTTCTCGGTGTGGAGTCAGCGCGGGGCGAGGATGGGCTTGGGATTACGGTGTCGTACTGGGCCAGTGAAGCGGCGATTCTGGCGTGGAAGCATCATCCTGACATGCGGCCATTCGCGAGCGTGGGCGCTCGACCTGGTATGCGCGGTGTCATACGCGGGTGTGCCGGGTTGAGCGGGCTTATGGGTCCAGTCTGTAAATGATGCGGTGTTCTTGAGGCCGTCTTCGCGGGCAAGCCCGCTCCCACAGGTTTTTGTGTCGGGAACATGTCTTACGTACACCCACATACCCTGTGGGAGCGGGCTTGCTCGCGAAGAGGCCAGAACAGTCAGTACAAAAACTCAGCCCCGAACCAGACTGCGAACCGCCGAAATCTCCGGCACTTCCCGCCGGTTCATGTACACCCGCAACGGCTCGGTGATGTTGATCCGGTCATCGATGTTCTGGTCCAGCAGCAACTGAATCAACTCACGCTTGAGCATCATGGTCTGCTCGGGCCCCGCGGCCCAGACGAATTCGCTGGTCGGGATGATGCCGTCGTCCGCCACGTCCATGCCAAACGAGTCTTCGCTGAAGCGAACGATGTAGTGCCCGGTCTTGCGGTTGAGGCCGACGAAGCCTATGAGTTGGTCGGCAGCCTGACAGATGAGCTGGGAAGTGATGCGCATGGTAAACCCCGCAATGGTGATCGTAGGTATGCACGCAGGGCCTGCGTTTCCCTCTGCCGGGGAAATTGCAGGGCCCCAGCGTACTGCAAACGGGCGCACAAAAACGCTGACGAAAATCAGCTTTCGACAGGTTTATGTCGGTCTGGCGATAGCGCCTGCAAAGATGAATTGTTAAAAGGGACCGCTCACTTATTGCGAAAGGATCTCGACCATGCCCGCAACCTTTACCAAAAGCGCCCTGTTACTGAGCCTGTTGCTCGCCCTCGGTCACGCGCAGGCCGCCAGCGAGCCTGGCCCCTCGGCACTGGCGACCCGTTTGGGCATTCCGCATCCAGCGGTGATTGCCCACCGTGGCGCGTCGTTCGATGCGCCGGAATCCACCGCCGCCGCCTACAAGACTGCCCGCGACCTGGGCGCCGACTACCTGGAACTGGATCTGCAGCGCAGCAAGGATGGCGTGCTGTTTGCCCTGCACGACAACAATCTGCAACGCACCACCGACGTCGCGGCAAAATTCCCCGAGCGCAAGGACAGCCCCGCCAATGCATTCACCATGGCCGAACTGAAAACCCTGGATGCGGGCAGCTGGTTCAATGCCGCGTACCCGGATCGCGCACGTCCGGCCTTCGAGGGCCTGAAGATTCTGACCCTTGATGAAATCATCGACATCGCCGAGGGCAACAGCCTGCACAAGCCCGGCCTGTACATCGAGACCAAGGAGCCCAAGCAGTTTCCCGGCATCGAACACGACCTCAAGGAAAAACTTCAGGACCGGGGCTGGTTGAGCCCGACCGCTTCGAAACTGGCAAAAAGCGAGTTGGCGGTCGGTCAGGGCAAAGGCAAGGTGGTCCTGCAGACCTTCGAGAAGAGCAGCCTCGAACTGCTGCAAAAAGAGATGCCGAAGGTGCCGAAGATCCTGCTGTTGTGGGTCGGTGAAGGCAGTATCGAGCCCAAGTCCAAGGTGACATTTGCCGAGTCCGGCGAAAAGGACAAAGCCGCCTACTACGCCAAACAGCAACCGAAGGACAAGGCCGAATTCCAGCAATGGGTCGACTACGCCAAGGCCCAAGGCGCCATCGGCACCGGCCCGTCCGCCGCACTGACCCAGGGTGGCGACCAGAGTTACTCGGATCTGGTACAACCCTGGATGAACCAGTACACCCACGACCTGGGCCTGCTGGTGCACGTCTACACCATCGACGATGCGGTGGACTACCAGAAAGTCATGGACGCCGGAGTCGACGGCATCTTCACCAATCGCGCCAGCGAATTGCTGAAGTTCTATAAACGCCCGGCGGCGAGTGTCGATCAGGTGTTGAAGAACAACGGGTTCTAAATGACCCAAGGTAACGAGTGGACTGGCCAACTGTGGCTCGGGCGTGACTATGCCCTGATCCACGGTCGGTCGGGGCGCACCGCGCCCCACTCTCACTACGCCCATCAATTGATCTTCGCACCCGACAGGCCGGTGACCGTTGAGCTCGACGGCACGACGGTCACCGCCACTCGCCTGCTGATTCCTTCACACGTTCGGCATGCCATTATCGAAGCGCCGGATCCGCTGTTCACGCTATATGCCGAGCCGCTGGTCTTTGATGCGCCGACACTCAGCCAGGCAACGTCGGACGCCGAGCAGTCTCTGCAAGGTCTCGATCAGGCGGTGCGCAACTGTTCGCGACGCGCACCGACCGACCCACGGATCGAACGCGCCATCGCTGCCATCGATATATCCCTGGCAAACAAAGTGGCCGCGCGCGCGGTAGCCGACACTGCTCATCTATCCATGAGCCAGCTACAGCGACTGTTCGTCAGCCAGGTCGGCTTGCCGGTGCGCAGGCTGGTGCTGTGGCGCCGCCTGCGTCTGGCGATGGAATTGATCCTGGCGGGCGAAGCCGTGACGCTGTCGGCCCATGCGGCCGGGTTTGCCGACTCGGCGCACTTTTCCCGCAGCCTGAAAAAACTCTTTGGCGTGACCGCCCGCCAAGCCTTGCGGCATCTCGACCTGCATCTGCTGGACTGACTCAGCGACGCAACGCTGGCGGCACGAGCGGCTCTTCTGCCAGCGCTATCGACTCAAACGGGTCGAGCAACTGCGCCACATAATCCACAGGAAAATCCGGACGACTGCCGATCCCGAGATCGCCTTGGCGAACCTGATAGTCCTGCGTGTAAAACCCGGTCCCCAGCAGCCAGTCCCACAGGTTGAAGAACAAGGCGAAATTGACGTCGCCAGCTTTGCCGTACTTGATGTGGTGAAAGCGGTGCATCGGTGCCCAGGCAAAGATCCAGCGCCAGGGACCGGGGCGCATGTCGACATTCGAATGCTGCAGCAAAAGCTGGATCGCCATGGCGAACGCCAACAGCGCTGCAATATCTTGAGGGATGCCAAGCACCAGCAGCGGCAACAGCCCCGCCGAGGCTTCCAGCATTTGATGCAGCGGATGTTTCATCAAGCCGTTGAAGCCATACAGGCGTTGCACACTGTGATGGACCGCGTGCAATCGCCACAGCCAGGGCAGTCGATGACTGGCGTAGTGCATCAGGCTGACCCCGGCGTCTGCGACGAAAATCGCCAGCCCCAGTTGCAGCCATAACGGCCAGCCTCGTGGCCACGCACCCTCAATCGCCAGCAACGCCACCAGAGGCGGCAATGCCAAAAGCCCGAGGGCGCCCAAGGTTTCGTTGATGAGTGCATGGAGGATGTCCCGCCGACGATCGCCGGCGCTGCGGTTCCAGCAAGCCTCATAGGGCAGTGCCCATTCAGCCAGGAACGACACCAGCAAGGCTGCAATAAACAGCAGCATCAACCACAGCGTCGACAGGCCACCGACACCGATCAGCCACACCCCTGCCCCGATGAATCCGCCCCAGAATACCGGTGCATACAACCCCGCAAAGATAGTTTTCATCGCCACCTCCATTGATTGAAGGCAAAGCATGCGAGTTGATACCGGCACAGAATTGAACAAACGAAGCAATCGAACGCTCGGTTTTAAGGATGAATTAAGTTGTGACGACTAACCTGATCCCACTTAAACGGCTATCCCAAGGAAAGAACTCATGAAGACTTTGACTGCCCTCTTCACCGCTGCCGCCCTGACGCTCACCGCTGGTTTGGCCCAGGCCAAAGACGTTCCTGTCGACCAGATCCCTCAGCTGGTGAAGGAGGGCAAGATCAAGCCTATGGAAGAGTTGAACCAGATCGTGTTGAAGCTGCACCCGGGGGCCACCATTACCGACAGCGACCTGGACAAACACTCCACCATCTACGAGTACGAAGTCGAACTGCGTGACGCCAGCAACGTTGAATGGGACGTGGATTTGAACGCCACCACCGGCGAAGTCCTGAAGAACAAAAAAGACGTCTGATGCACACAACAAAGAGCCGCACGGTTTTCGGATCGTGCGGCTTTTCTGCGTCTGGATGATTGATCAGGCCGACGTGCTGACCATGGCGTTTTTTTTCCAATGTGGATTCAGGTTCAACCCGTCATCGACACCCTATATCTGCACTTGAGACCGACTGTGTACCGACTCGATAAGGAACCCGGTACACAGTCCCTTTCATCAAGCGCTCAGGCGCGCCGTCACCTCATTCAACCGCCCCGACAAACCGTGCAGGTTGGTGCTGGCCGCTTCAGTGCGCTGCACGTTGTCCAGGTTGGTGCTGGCGATGCTGGTGATCTCGGTGAGGTTGCGCGAGATGTCTTCGGCCACCGAGGTCTGCTCTTCGGCGGCAGTGGCGATCTGGCGGTTCATGTCGCGGATGGCTTCCACGGCCAGGGTGATGCGTTCGAGCATGGCGCCGGCCTCCGTCACTTGCTGCACGCTTTGTTCGCTGCGTGACTGACCGCTTTCAATCGCTTGGGCCGCTTCGATTGCACCGGTCTGCACGGTCTGGATGATCTGGTTGATCTCGATGATCGACGCCGCCGTGCGCTGGGCCAGGCTGCGCACTTCATCGGCCACCACCGCGAAACCGCGTCCGGCTTCACCGGCACGGGCCGCTTCGATGGCCGCGTTGAGCGCCAGCAGGTTAGTCTGCTCGGCGATGCCGCGAATCACTTCCAGGACCTTGCCGATGCGCCCGCTGTCGGTTTCCAGTTGGCGGATGACCGTGGCGGTGTTGGCGATTTCGCCACGCATCTGGGTGATGGTGTGAATGGTGCCCTGCATGACTTTTTCGCCCTGCTGGGCGGACTGGTCGGCATCGTCGGCGGCCCGCGCCGCTTCGGCGGCATGACGGGCGACTTCCTGTGCCGTAGCGGACATTTCGTTCATCGCCGTGGCCACCTGATCGGTGCGGTTGAACTGCTCGTTGGTACCGCCGGCCATCACGGTGGCGATCGAGTTCAACTCACCGCTGGCGCTGTCCAGGTCCGATGCGCTGCGCTGCAAACGGCTGAAGGTTTCGGCGAGGAAATCGCGCAGGGTGTTGGCGGCCATCGCCAGTTTGCCCAACTCGTCCTGTCGGGTGCTGGCCACGCGCTCGGCAATACGCCCCTGGCTGAGTTGCGCCACGTATTCGATCAGTTTGCGGATCGGCTCGACCAGGTTGCGGTTGACCAGCCACAGGCTCAGCAAGCCGATCAGCAGCCCCGAAACCAGCATCACAATGATCCCCAGCATCACCGTGCGATCGGCTGCGACGCTGATCAATGTCGATTGCTCAGCACCCTGCTTGCGCAACTCACTGACCAGTTCGCTCATCTGATCGCTGGCGGCGCGGTCCACGCCCTTGACCGCTGTGTCGCCCGCCGTCGGGTCACCACCGGCGGCCACGAACGCGTCCCGGCCCTTCTGATAGGCCGCGCCCAACTGGCGATGTTCGTCACGCAAGCGCTCGATGCGGCTCTTGAGTTGCGGCTCGATGCCCTTCTGCGCAGCCAGCTCGCCAAGGATGTTTTGCACATCGCGCTGACGGTCTTCGAATTGCCCCCAGTACTTGCTCAGGTCCGCCGGTTGCTTGCCGCGCAACAGGACGTTTTTCCACTCCTGCACCTGCACCTTGAATTGCAGGTTGGCTTCATCGATCAATTGCGAGGTATGCAGCGGGCCTTCGATCAGATTGGCGTAGCTCTGCACGCCACTGGACAGGAAGTGAAAGCACGCCAGGGCGATCAACAGCATCGCCAGCAGGCTGCCGCTCAGCAGGGCGAGAATTTGTGCTCTCAGGGACTTTTGCAAAAGCATCGAATGGTACTCATGACAGGAATGAGGCACGCCCCGGTAAGGCGTGAAAAGTGTCCGGACATCCCTGTCTGCGGTCCCGGCCTAGGCCTGCGGCGCGCAACTCAACCCAAGCGTAATCGGCTAGCCAGAGCGATTCTTGAGAACATCCCGACCGCCGGTAGAGCAATCGTTTGCGTTATTTTCCCGTCACAAAAACGTCACCCCCGCTTGCGATGATGCCGCTCAAGTGAACCTGCGAAACCTGCGACAGGCGTCTCCCCTTGCGAGCCCTCATGAACCACAGCATCGATCACAGTCATCGCGACACGGATCTGTTCGGCCTGCTTTACGGTTTCACCTTTCGCCCCGGTGAGGCCGGCCGGGAAATCAATTCCGCCGAGGCCTTGCAGTACCTGCAACAGCCGCAAAGCGATGAGCAATTTCTCTGGCTGCACCTGAACCTCGCCCATGCCGCGTGCGAACGCTGGATGAAAAGTCATCTGGAGTTGCCCGAGGAATTTTTCGAGGCGCTGCACGAAGGCTCGCGCTCGACGCGCATCGAACATGTCGACTCCGCGTTGCTGGCGGTGGTCAACGATGTGGTGTTCAACCTCAGCAACATGGTCTCGTCGGATGTCTCGACCCTGTGGGTGTGCGCCCGCAGCCAATTGATCATCAGTGCACGCCTGCAACCGCTGCACTCGGTGGACAAATTGCGCTCGTCGGTGAAGGCCCGGGAGTGCTTTCGCTCCCCGCTGGAGTTGCTGGTGCATTTGCTGCGCGACCAGGGTGAAGTGCTGACCCAGATCGTGCGCAAGACCAGCCAGAGTGTGGACCAGATCGAAGACGAGTTGCTGTCCTCGCGGCTGTCGACCAACCGCGCTGAACTGGGCGCTAACCGCCGGGTGCTGGTGCGCTTGCAACGGCTGCTGGCGCTGGAACCGGGCTCGTTGCTGCGCCTGCTCAACCGGCCGCCGCAATGGCTGCAAAAGGAAGACGTGAAGGAGTTGCGCAAATCCACTGAGGAGTTTGCGCTGATCATCAACGACCTCACGGCGCTGGGTGAGCGGATCAAGCTGTTGCAGGAAGAGATCGCCGCCAACATCAACGAACAGACCAACCGCACGCTGTTCACCCTGACAGTGGTGACGGTGCTGGCGCTGCCGATCAACATCATCGCCGGTTTCTTCGGCATGAACGTCGGCGGCATTCCGCTGGCCGATGATCCAGAGGGTTTCTGGATCCTGGTGGCGCTGGTCGCGACCTTTACCGTGATCGCCGGGCGCTGGGCGTTTCGCAAGCAGCAGGATTACTGACCGCAGCTGGAATCTTGTGGGAGCGGGCTTGCTCGCGAAGGCGTCAGGCCAGTCAATATCAATGTTGAATGACGCACCGCCTTCGCGAGCAAGCCCGCTCCCACAGGGTTCACCTTCAAAGACCGGTGATTTCAAATCAACGGCCCGCAAATCCCCCAAACACTGACCCAGAGCAGCCTCCCTGTAACAATTGGCAACGATTATCACTGATACACCTCCCTCCTCAGGAATGTCAGTGATGGCTACGCCCTCCTTCACCGCCGCCCCGGCGCCCGCCAGTAGCGCCATACCGCAACTCGACAAGAAACCCGGCCTGCTCACCATCGTGGTGTTTTTCGCCGTGCTGGCCATCGGTTTGTTGTTTACCGCTTACAGCCTGATGCACGACATGAACGAACTCGGCACGGTGGTGACCACCTGGACGCCGTTCCTGCTGTTGGGCGTGGCGCTTTTGATTGCCCTTGGCTTTGAGTTCGTCAACGGCTTCCATGACACCGCCAACGCGGTGGCCACGGTGATTTACACCAACTCGCTGCCGCCGAACGTTGCCGTGGTCTGGTCCGGTTTCTTCAACTTCCTCGGGGTGCTGCTGTCCAGCGGCGCTGTGGCATTCGGCATTATCGCCCTGCTGCCGGTGGAGCTGATCCTGCAAGTCGGCTCGTCCGCCGGTTTCGCGATGATCTTCGCCCTGCTGATCGCCGCCATCCTGTGGAACCTCGGCACCTGGTGGCTGGGGTTGCCGGCATCGTCATCGCACACCCTGATCGGTTCGATCATCGGGGTCGGTGTGGCCAACGCCCTGATGCACGGCCGCGACGGCACCAGTGGTGTGGACTGGGCCCAGGCCACCAAGATCGGTTACGCGCTGCTGCTCTCGCCGCTGGTCGGCTTCGGCTTCGCGGCGCTGCTGTTGCTGGCCCTGCGCGCGTTCGTCAAGAATCGTGCGCTGTACAAGGAGCCAAAGGGCGAGACCCCGCCGCCATGGTGGATTCGCGGCCTGTTGATCGTGACCTGCACCGGGGTGTCGTTTGCCCACGGCTCGAACGACGGTCAGAAAGGCATGGGCCTGATCATGCTGATTCTGGTGGGCACGCTGCCAATGGCTTACGCATTGAACCGCACCATGCCGGCCGATCAAGCGTTGCAGTTCGCCGCGGTCGCCGAAGTGACCCAGCAAGCACTGGTCAAGGCGGCACCGCAACCGGCCCCCGCCGACCCGCGCGCGGTGCTGTCCGAATACGTGCGCAGCAAGGAAGCCACCCCGCAACTGGTACCGGCACTGGCGGCGCTGACCGGCAGCATCGGTGCCCAGGTCAAGGGTTATGGCTCGCTGTCGAAAGTCCCGGCCGAGGCCGTGGGCAACGTGCGTAACGACATGTACTTGAGCAGCGAAACCATTCGCCTGATGGACAAGAACAAGGTCGGCAACTTCGACGCCGACACCAGCGGCAAGCTGCAACTGTTCAAGCAGCAGATCGACAACTCCACTCGGTTCATTCCGTTGTGGGTGAAGATCGCCGTGGCCATCGCCCTGGGCCTGGGCACCATGGTCGGCTGGAAGCGCATCGTGGTGACCGTCGGCGAGAAAATCGGCAAGACCCACCTGACCTACGCCCAGGGCGCCTCGGCAGAAACCGTGGCGATGCTGACCATCGGTGCCGCCGACATGTTCGGCCTACCGGTGTCGACCACTCACGTGTTGTCCTCGGGCGTGGCCGGGACCATGGTCGCCAACGGCGGCGGCTTGCAGATGAAGACCATCCGCAACCTGCTGATGGCCTGGGTGCTGACCTTGCCGGCAGCGATCCTGCTGTCGGGTAGCCTGTACTGGTTGTTCACCCAACTGTTCTGAATGTGGGAGCGGGCTTGCTCGCGAAAGCGGTGTATCAGTCGACATCGATGCTGAATGTCAGACCGCCTTCGCGAGCAAGTGCGCTCCCACAGAAGTGCAAATCCCAGGGTCGCAGCCTGGGTTCGAAGCACATCATCCCGGCGGGTTTTCCCGTCGGGATTTTTTTCGTCCAGCGGCACGGCATTTGCTCGCATGCTCAAAGGCTTGCGCTTTATTGACGCACCACACGTCCGCCAGCCCTTCAGTTTGTCAGCCTGTTGCCGACTCTTATGAGAGCCAAAGTATTCCTGGGTGAGAACCGTGAACTTATTCATCAATCAGTTGCACAAGCACGCTGATTTCAGAAGTGCGATCTACGCTGGCGACATCTTCCTCAACACCGAACTGAAAGCGGCAAAGGAACTCTGTGCCTTTGCCCAGGAAAGCATCACCGCCGCCTTCGATGGCGAGACCAACCACCAGGCGCTGCACACACTGATGCCGGTGGAAGAGTTCGTGGTGCTGGTGACTCGCCTCAAGGGCCAGTTCACCAACAGCCTGCGTGCCAAGGAGCTGATCCGCAGCTTCACCGACGAAATCGGTGCCGCTCCCGAGGCGTTCATTTTCGACGTACCGCGCATCCGCGTCGTGCCCAACTACGACTACCTGCACGCCGGCGTCAGCTACGCCTACAAGCCCCATCGCGATACCTGGTACGGCGGTGTCGACTGCCAGATCAATACCTGGATGCCGGTCTACACGATCCAGCCTGAGCAGACCATGATGATCAACCCGGCCTACTTCGACGTCCCGGTGAAAAACACCTCGGCGCAGTGGAGCCTGTCCGACTGGATCGGCGTGCAACGCCAGCGCGCCAAGGACAACGTCAAGGAAGAGGCGCGCCAGCACCCGGTACCCACCGAAGCGATCAACAGCGCCTCTGAACTGCGCATTGCCGGCAACACCGCCGAGATGCTGGTGTTCTCGGGTTCGCACCTGCACGGCACCGTGCCCAATTACACGCAACACACCCGCTTCAGTGTGGACTTTCGCCTGATGCACCTCGACGACCTCAAGCAGCAGCGCGGCGCGATCAACGTCGACAGCGCCTGCCCGGATGTCGGCGCCGGTTTCAAAGACTACTTCCACGTCCACGACTTTTCGAATTTCCGAGGAATCCCGCAATGACCAAGCGTCGCATCACGCCCGCCGAGGCCCAGTACAACGAAACCCGTACCAACGTCCTGAAACGGGTCGATGCCGAATACGTGGCCGACGCGCCGTTCGTCTTCGCCAACCGCATTGGCGTGACCGCTGCGCTGTCGCGCATGGAGCTGTTCAAGAAGGTCGCCGAAGTGCCGGGCGCGATCATTGAGTGCGGCGTGTACAAGGGCAACTCGTTGATGCTCTACATGCACCTGTCGATGATTCTCGAGCCGTATGCGATCAACCGCTCGATCGTGGGTTTCGACACCTTCGAAGGCTTCCAGAGCATCGACAAGAAAGAAGACCCGGCCGACGTCAACGAGACCATGTTCGCCGACACCGACCAGTCGCTGATCCAGGACATGATCGACGCCAACGACCTGTTGCGCCCGGTCAACCGCATTCCGCGTTGCGAACTGGTCAAGGGCGATATCGTCAAGACCGTGCCGGAGTGGGTCAAGACCCGTCCGGACCTGGTCGTGGCCATGCTGATCCTCGACACCGACCTGTACGAGTCGACCAAAGTCGCGCTGGAAACCTTCCTGCCGTACATGCCCAAAGGCGCGATCGTGGTACTCGACGAAGTCGCCTACCGCAACTTCCCGGGCGAAACCAAGGCCCTGCGTGAAGTGCTCGACCTGAACAAGATCGAACTCAAGCGCCTGCCGTTCGATTCGTGCGTGGGTTACTTCCACGTCTGATCCAACGACGCAAAACCTGTGGGAGCGGGCTTGCTCGCGAAAGCGGTCTGACATTCAACATTGATATTGACTGTCATGCCGTCATCGCGAGCAGGCTCGCTCCTACAAGGACCGGTTTCAGATGACTGACCCGCCCCCTCGCCACAAAAACACGACTCAGCAAACCTCGCGAGTCACCAGCATCCGCTCCCGAACCACGTCATATACCCAGTGGTAGACGTAGGTGTACGGCAGGAAGAACAGCAACACACCGATATCCAGCACGAACGCTTGCCACAGGCTGACATTCAGCCACCAGGCGATCAGCGGCACGCCGAGGGCGACCAGACCGCCTTCGAACAACAGCGCATGCACCACACGGACCCAGGCGTTGTGCACGATGGCCCAGCGCATCAGCAGGCGATCAAACATACCGTTGAACACCACGTTCCAGGCCAGGGCCAGTGCAGCCATGGCGATGGTCACAGCGCCCATGTCCAACATCGGTTTGTCCATGATCCAGGCCAGCAACGGGGTACAGATCAGGATGGCCAGCAGTTCGAAGCCGATGGCTTGGAAAATACGTTCAGTAATGGATTTGTTGGCGCTCATGGCCGAACTCCCTTGAGTGACTGTGGTTGCCATGATCCATCATCAAGCCGATACTTCATAACCAATAACCATCGATTAAGGCGATAGTTCATGGCGTCTCACGAAGTGTTGCTGGCGTTTGTCGAAGCCGCGACCCAAGGCTCGTTTTCCGCCGCGGCGCGCAAGTTGGGCCGCAGTCAGTCGACCATCAGCGCGGCGGTGGCCAGCCTGGAAATCGACCTGAACCTGACGCTGTTCGACCGCAGCAGCCGCAAGCCCGGGCTGACCCCGGCCGGGCACGTCATGCTGCAACGGGCCGAAGACATCCTGGCCGCCACCAGTCGCCTGGAAATAGCCGCCAGCCAACTGTCCCAAGGGGTGGAAGCGAAGCTGACGGTGGCGCTGTCCGATACCTATCAGTCGGACCGCTTCGAAGCCGCCTTGAGTGCCTTCGAGCAGCGTTACCCGGACCTGGAGCTCGAGTGCCTGATCGCCGAATGCGATGACCTGATGTCGCTGGTGCAAAGCGGCCGGGCGCAGATTGCCTTCGCCGAAATGCAGGACAGCTACCCGCCGGACCTGGTCAGTTCGACGGTGGACGAGCGCACGGAAATCGCCTTGTTCGTGTCCCCGGCACATCCGTTGGCGAAACTGGACTATGTCGACCGGGACGTACTGCAGCAGCACCGCGAGCTGCGCCTGGCCACCATCATCAATCCCTATGAAAGTCGGGCGAAGGGCCGCGTCTGGTCGGCGCCGAGTTATCTGATGCTGCTGGAAATGGCTCAGGGTGGATTCGGCTGGGCGCCGTTGCCGCGCTGGCTGGTCGAGCGGTTCGGGCCCGGTACGTTGCAGGAACTGGTGGTGCGCGGCTGGCCGAAAACGGTGTCGGTGGATGCGTTGTGGTCGCGGCTGAATCCACCGGGGCCGGCGGGGAGCTGGTTGCTGGGCAAGATGCTGGAATAGCGGCGCGGCCATTCGCGAGCAAGCCCGCTCCCACATTCAGACCTCATTCGCCTGAACACTTCGGTCACCTGTGGGAGCGGGCTTGCTCGCGAAGAGGCCAGAACGGCCGCATCAATCCAACACCTTGAGCCGCTCTTCGATAAACCGCCGCTCCGGCTCTTGCCGGGTCAACGCCAGCGCCCGTTCCCAAGCCGCCCGCGCCTCCTGCACCCGGCCCAGTTGCCGACAGAACTCCGCCCGCGCCGAATGCGCCAAGTGGTAGTCGAGCAGTTCTCCCCGCTCCAGAATGGCGTCGACCAATGTCAGCCCCGCCAGTGGACCATCGCGTTGCGAAATCGCCGCCGCCCGATTCAACTCGATCACCGGCGACGGCACCGCCCGCAGCAGGACGTCATACAGACCGACAATCTGCGGCCAATCGGTTTCCCCCGCCGTCGGGGCTTCGGCATGCACCGCCGCGATCGCCGCCTGCAGGCAATAGGGTCCGAATCGTCCCATGGTCAGCGCCCGCTCGACCAGCGTGCAGCCTTCGCTGATCAACCCGGCGTCCCACAGCGAACGGTCCTGCTCGTCCAGCACGATCAGTTCGCCACTCGCCGAGGTCCTGGCCGGGCGGCGCGACTCGTGCAGCAGCATCAGCGCCAGCAAGCCCATTACCTCCGGTTCCGGCAACAGTTCCACCAGCAACCGGCCGAGGCGGATCGCTTCGCGGGTCAAATCCTCGCGGATCAGTTCGGCCCCGATGGACGCCGAGTAGCCCTCGTTGAACACCAGGTAAATCACCCGCAATACGCTGTCCAGGCGCTCGGGCAACTCAGAGAGTGTCGGCACTTGATAGGGGATTTTCGCATCGCGGATCTTCGCCTTGGCACGCACGATCCGCTGGGCGATGGTGGCCGACGCCGAGAGAAAGGCCCGGGCGATTTCTTCCGTGGTCAGGTCGCAGACCTCCCGCAGCGTCAACGGCACTTGCGCGTCGGCCGCCAGAGCCGGGTGGCAGCAAGTGAAGATCAGCCGCAGGCGATCGTCTTCCACGTCTTCATCACTCCAGTCGGCCTGTTCCAGCGCCTCCAGTTGCGCGATCAGCAAGGGCTGCGACGCGGCAAAACGTGCGCGCCGGCGCAAGGCATCGATGGCCTTGAAGCGCCCGGTGGACACCAGCCAGGCCCGCGGATTGTCCGGTACGCCGTCACGCTGCCAGCGTTCGACCGCGATGAAAAACGCCTCGTGCAAGGCTTCTTCGGCGAGGTCGAAATCCCCCAGCAAGCGAATCAGGGTCGCAAGAATCCGCCGCGAGTCTTCGCGATAGACCCGCTCGACCTGCGCCTGAACCGGCAGCCCCGGCATCTTAAGGATTCAACTGCCGAACGGGGCGCACTTCGACACTGCCGACCCGGGCCGCCGGAATGTTCCCGGCGACCTGGATGGCTTCGTTGAGGTCCTTGGCATCGATCAGATAAAAACCGGCCAACTGCTCCTTGGTTTCAGCGAAGGGGCCGTCGGTGATCGACATCTTGCCGTTGCGCATGCGCACGGTGGTGGCGGTCTGTACCGACTCCAGCGCCTCGGCGGCGACCATCCGGCCGCTGCCCTGGATCGACTCGGCATAGGCCATGCACTCTTCGTCCTTCGGGCTTTCCGGCAGCGAATGCAGCAGGCGCTCATCGCTGTAGACCAGGCATAAATACTTCATCACGCTCTCCTTATCGAACGATCAACTATGGCCGCTGACTGGCATTCTGGCTCGGCTTCCCGACGATCAGGGTTTGAGATCGAACAGCGTCGCGCCGCTGGTCATGTCGAACGGTGCCGACCAATGTTCGTGGACGATCTGCCACAGCCCGGCTTCTTGCCGATAGCAGGCGGTGACGCGCATCCAGCAGGACTGGGTTTCGCCCTTGTCGTTGGTGCCACCGCAATGGGCCAGCCAGTGAGCGAACGCAATTTCCTGGGACGGCTCGATGGTGATTTCGTGGAATTCGAAGATGTGCGGGCCGGGGCACATTTCCATGCAGGCCTGCCAATGTGCGCGATACGCCGGCTTACCTTTGAATTGCAGGGCCTTGACTGCGTCGAAGGAGACGATGTCATCTGCATAAAGGGCCATGACTTTTTCAATGTCCTTGGCCATGACCGACTGACGATAGTTCTCGATGAGGTTATGGATCTGGGTTTGCGAGTTCATGGTGGTTCTCCGTGGTTTTTATAGTGAAGACACCCTTAGTCGTCCGGCGATCCGGCAAATCGACAGACGAAATAAAAATAAACCATAAAGCCAAACTCGCTAGAATCCGAGGTTCATTTCCGTTGGAAAAAGGACACTCCAGTGACAGTCCGACTCGTGCCTTATGAAAGCCTGAATGCGCTGCAGCGCCAACAGGTCGAGGCCATCGAAGTGCATTCGCAACAGATCAGATTCTCGGGTGACATCCACGGCGCATTGCACACGTTGTTGTCCAAGCCCGGCCCCGGCGTCAAGGGATTCGCCCTGCTGGCCGAGGATGTGCCCGTCGCGTTCCTGCTGCTCAAGCGCCCGCCGGTGTTGCCGGCCTGGGCCGATGAACACAGCGCCACCCTGCATGCGCTACAGGTCGATCAGCACGCCCAGGGCAAGGGCTACGGCAAGGCCTGCCTGCAAGCGCTGCCCGAGGCGGCACGCCTGGCCTGGCCGGAAATCAGGGGGCTGGAGTTGTCGGTGGATGCCGACAACGAGGCTGCCATCGCCCTGTACGCCAGGTTTGGCTTTGTCGACAGCGGCGAGGCGTACAAGGGCCGGATCGGTTATGAGCGGCGGATGGGGTTGGTGTTCTAGACACGGCCCCCACCAACACCACAAAACTACTGTGGGAGCGGGCTTGTTCGCGAAGGCGGAGTGTCAGTCAATGATGATGTCGACTGACACTCCGCTTTCGCGAGCAAGCCCGCTCCCACAGGGGTTCTTCAGTGTGACTTACAACGCCAGCACCATCTCGTGCCACGCCATGCCGCCATGGTCGGACGCCGAGGGCTTGATATAGGCAAAGCCGAAACCGGCATACAACGGAATATGCCGCTCCTTGCACATCAGATTGATGGTGACCTTGCCCATCCCACGCATGCGCTCGATGAACTCGCCCATCAGGCGCTTGGCCAGGCCTTGCCCCTGATAATCCGGGTGCACCACCACCGACATGATCACCACGTGCGGCCCGGCCGGGTCGTGGCCGATCAGTTCCTTGAACGCCTCGTCCGACATTTCCACCTGGAACGCCGCACCAGAATTGATGAATCCGGCTACAACCCCGTCCACTTGCGCGACGATAAACCCCTCGGGCCAGGTGGCGATGCGGGTGGCGATCTTCTCGCGGGTCGCGGCTTCGTCACCTTCATAGGCAAGGGTTTCGATGGCAAAGCAGCGGTCCAGATCGGCGGGGGTGACGTTGCGGATGACGGTGTTCATGGCAGCTCGGAATCAGCGTGGGAAAGGCTGGGGATGATAAATCAGCCGCCGTGGGACATCGAGAGACGAATCGGCTGATCCGCCTCTCGATACACGTGTCACGCCTTGATCGGCAGCCAGATTTCCAGTTTGCCGGTGTTGAGCTTGGGGTTGAAGTCTTCGCTGTAGCGTTCGAATTCCGGGGCGTCTAGCGCCTGGTGTCCGGACTGTGGCAGCCAGGTGTCGAAGATGTAGCGAAAGGTCTGCGACAAGGTATCCAGCGCCCCCTTGTGCTCGAACACCGCGTAATACTGGGGTTGCACTTCAACCCAGCGATAGGTTTCCGGCAAGTCGTCGAGTTTGCTGATCTCGACCCCTGCGATGTAATCGAAGCCGCCCTTGCCGTCGAAATTACAGCAGACGCCGTAAGTGACTTCGCCTTTTTGACCCGGAATTTGGCCCAGATGCGGGTTGAACTTCTCCCAGAGTTCGGGAATGCCTTGAACCGTTTGTTGGGTAAATGTTCCACCAAGCCCTGCAATCAGCAGGAAGTGCCCGTGTTCGAAGCGCGGTTGCGTCAGTTCGACGCGTGCTAACTCATCCATGACTCGACTCCTGACGCATAAAAATGGGTTCGGCTGGGAGTATAGAAGCCAAACCCGATTCGCCCAATTACAGTGCGTGCAATTGCTCGACGGCAGCGGCACCAACGAACTCGTTGTAACCCGATAGAATCACGTACACCGCGAAATAGCAGAAGATCGCCGCCGATGCCATATAGGAATAACGCAGCAGTTTGTCGCCCAGCAACTTGCCGCCATGGCTCGCGGCGAAGCACAAGCCTGCCGACCAGAGCAGGCCGGCACAGAGGAAACCGCCGAGAAACAGTGCCGAACTGAGCGGGCCACCGCCACCGGAACGGGCGATCAGGGTGCCGCCCACTGCCGCGAACCACAGAATGGCGCTGGGCGAAGACATGGCGAGAAAGATCCCGCGCAAGAATTCCTTGCGGTGGGAGTTGTTCCCGACCTCCGCCGTTTCGGCCAGCAGCGCCTCGTGGTGAATCGCCGAATAGATCATCTTCGCCGCGAAGTACACCAGCAGCGCCGAGCCACCGATCCACAACACCCAGCGCACGCTTTCGTACTGCAGCAACACGGTCATGCCGGCCAGCGCCAGTACCGCGTAGATCAGGTCGCCGACACAGGTCCCCAGACCCAGGGCAAAGCCCTGGAAATAGCCGCGTTGCATGGCCAGCGTGATCATCGCGATATTGGCCACGCCGATATCCAGGCACAGCGAGAGGCTCAGCAAGAAGCCGCTGGTAAATTCCATCGAACCCTATCCTTCGGACAAATTTGTTTACATTGAGGCTGGACAGTCTGCCACAGCTGCCCTTACATTCCGCCACAGGTCACCGCTGACCTGCGTCGCTCGGACGGTTCCGGGCGCTTACGTTATCCGAGGCAACAATGGCCGAACAAGGTTCGCCGCGCCGCTTTGCGCGCATAGATCGACTCCCCCCTTACGTTTTCAACATCACCGCCGAGCTGAAGATGGCCGCCCGTCGTCGTGGCGAAGACATCATCGACTTGAGCATGGGCAACCCCGACGGCGCCACGCCGCCGCACATTGTCGAAAAACTTGTGCAGGTCGCTCAGCGCGAAGACACCCACGGTTACTCCACCTCCAAGGGTATTCCGCGCCTGCGCCGGGCGATTTCCAACTGGTACAAGGATCGCTACGCGGTCGACATCGACCCGGAAAGCGAAGCCATCGTCACCATTGGTTCCAAGGAAGGCCTGGCGCACCTGATGCTGGCGACCCTGGATCAGGGCGACACCGTACTGGTGCCGAACCCGAGCTACCCGATTCACATCTACGGTGCCGTGATTGCCGGCGCCCAGGTGCGCTCGGTGCCGCTGGTGCCGGGCGTGGATTTCTTCGCTGAACTGGAGCGGGCGATTCGCGGCTCGATCCCGAAGCCGAAGATGATGATCCTCGGCTTCCCGTCCAACCCCACCGCGCAGTGTGTGGAGCTGGATTTCTTCGAGCGCGTCATTGCCCTCGCCAAGCAGTACGACGTGCTGGTGGTGCACGACCTGGCCTACGCCGACATCGTCTACGACGGCTGGAAAGCCCCGTCGATCATGCAGGTGCCGGGGGCCAAGGACATTGCGGTAGAGTTTTTCACCCTGTCCAAGAGCTACAACATGGCCGGCTGGCGCATTGGCTTCATGGTCGGCAACCCGGAACTGGTCAACGCCCTGGCGCGGATCAAGAGCTACCACGACTACGGCACCTTCACCCCGCTGCAGGTAGCGGCCATCGCTGCGCTTGAAGGCGACCAGCAATGCGTGCGCGACATCGCCGAGCAGTATCGGCAGCGACGCAACGTGCTGGTCAAGGGCCTGCATGAACTGGGCTGGATGGTGGAAAACCCGAAAGCCTCGATGTACGTCTGGGCCAAGATTCCCGAGGCCTATGCGCACCTGGGCTCGCTGGAGTTCGCCAAGAAACTGCTGGCCGAAGCCAAGGTGTGTGTCTCGCCGGGCGTCGGGTTTGGCGAGTATGGCGATGATCACGTGCGCTTTGCCCTGATCGAAAACCAGGACCGGATTCGTCAGGCCGTGCGCGGGATTCGCGGGATGTTTCGGGCGGATGGGTTGGCACCAAAAACCAACGCCTGACACATATCCCCTGTGGGAGCGGGCTTGCTCGCGAAAGCGGTGTATCAAACAACATCTCGGTTGACTGACACGACGCTTTCGCGAGCAAGCCCGCTCCCACATTTGAATTGTGTTCAGCCTGAAATCGATCACCCACAAAAAAACCGCATCGCTGCGGTTTTTTTGTGTCTGTCGAATCGCTTAGACGAACAGCGACAACAACAGGATAAAGCCCAGGCCAACCACGGAGAGGATGGTTTCCATCGCGGTCCAGGTCTTGAAGGTTTCGGCCACGGTCATGTTGAAGTACTGCTTGACCAGCCAGAAACCGGCGTCGTTGACGTGGGACAGGATCAGGGAACCTGCACCGGTGGCCAGCACCAGCAACTCACGGTTAACCCCCGGAATCATCCCCACCACTGGCACCACGATGCCGGCGCCAGTGATGGTCGCCACGGTCGCCGAACCGGTCGCGATACGGATCACCGCCGCCACCAGCCAGGCCAGCAGGATCGGCGAGATCTGTGCAGCCACCGCCATGTTGCCGATCACGTTACCCACACCGCTGGTCACCAGCATCTGCTTGAAGCCGCCACCGGCACCGATGATCAGGATGATCGCAGCGGTCGGCGCAAGGCTCGCGTCCAGCCACTTGAGCATCTGTTGCGACCCGATGCCCTGCTTGTAGCCGAAGGTGTACAGCGACAGCAGCAACGCCAGCAGCAGCGCCGAGATCGGGTGACCGATCAAGTCCATGAAGGTGCGGAAGAAGTTGCCGTCCGGCAGCGCCACATCGGCAAAGGTCTTGAGCAGCATCAGGAACACGGGCGACAGCACAGTGATCAGGGTGATGCCGAAGCTAGGCAGATCGCCTGCATCCTCATCGCGCACCAGTTGATCCACCAGTTCCTGATTCGGATGACCAGGAATGTGCTTGGCAATGAACGTACCGAAGATCGGGCCGGCAATAATGGCCGTTGGCAGCGCAACGATCAGACCGTAAAGAATAGTTTTACCGATGTCGGCACCGAACACGCCGATGGCCAGCAGCGGACCCGGGTGCGGCGGCACCAGGCCGTGTACCGCGGACAGACCAGCCAGCAGCGGGATACCGATCTTGATGATCGACACGCCGGTGCGCCGGGCAACGATGAACACCAGCGGAATCAGCAACACGAAACCGATTTCGAAGAACAGCGGAATGCCGACCAGGAACGCGGCGAACATCATCGCCCACTGCACCTTGTCCTTGCCGAAGGCGCGGATCAACGTCTGCGCAATCTGATCCGCACCGCCCGATTCGGCCATCATTTTGCCGAGCATGGTGCCCAGCGCCAGGATGATGCCGACAAAGCCAAGCACGCCACCGAAGCCGTCCTGGAACGCCTTGATGATGGTGCCGATCGGCATGCCGGAGGTCAGCCCGAGGAAGGCTGCGGCGATGATCAGGGCGATGAAGGGGTGAAATTTGAACTTGGTGATCAGGACGATAAGTCCGATCACCGTGACCACTGCATCGAGCAGCAGGAACGTCTCGTGGGACATGCCAAACATTAGGGGTGTCTCCTGGTTGTTGTTGTTATTAAAGCGGGTTGATCAAAAATTGTGAGGACAGCGCTGTCTTTGCCAACACAGTCATACCGCCTGTTTCAGGCCGTGCGCCTGCCACCAGGCATGAGCCTGCGCCGCCAGTTGCTCGACGCTATGGGTCGAAGCATCCAACGCCAGGGTCAACGGCTCGCCGACGGGCGATTCGAGGGTGGCGAACTGGCTGTCGATCAGGGTCGACGGCATGAAGTGGCCTGGCCGATGGGAGACACGGTCGGCGGCGACTTCGGGGGTCAACTCAAGGAACACGAAGCCCAGGCCCGGCAAGGCACTGCGCAGACGTTCGCGATAGACGTGCTTGAGCGCCGAACAGGTTAGCACCGGGCGCTGGCCCTTGGCGTCGACACGGCGCAGTTCATCGCACAGGCTGTCGAGCCAGCCGGCGCGGTCTTCATCGTTCAGGGGGATCCCCGCGCTCATTTTTTCGATGTTGGCGGCAGGGTGAAAAGAGTCGCCTTCAATGGCCGTGGCGCCGCTCAAATGGCACAGGGCCTCGCTGACGCACGTCTTGCCGCAACCGGCAACGCCCATGATGACCAGGGCGGTGATGGGATGATTCATGTAACACCTCAGCGCGCAGACAGCGCTACCTTTGCCAGTTATGACACTAGATCAAAAGCAGATGTTGCCGACGCCTTTCTTGTCATTTTGTGGGTTGCAGCAGGTTAGGTCTCAACGCCAAAAAGAGAGGATCAGGCGAACCCTCGCTCACGCATTTGCAGCTGCATCGAGACAGCGCTACCTTAGTGCCTTGAATTTTGTTTGGCAAGCCGTCGATGAATCCAACTAAAAACGATAAAAATACCCGCACCACTGGCCGCCCTACCCTGAACGAAGTGGCCCGACTGGCCGGCGTCAGCCCGATCACCGCCTCCCGCGCCTTGCGCGGGGTCAGCACCGTGGCCACTGAACTTGTGGAAAAGGTGCAGAAAGCGGCGCTGGAACTCAACTATGTGGTCAACCCTGCCGCCCGCGCCCTGGCCTCGGCCCAGAGCCAATCGGTGGTGGTGTTGGTGCCGTCGTTGTCCAACCTTTTGTTCATCGACACCCTGGAAGCCATTCATCAGGTTTTGCGCCCCAAGGGCTTCGAAGTGTTGATCGGCAACTTCCATTACTCCCGTGATGAAGAAGAAAACCTGCTGCGCAACTACATGGCCTATCAACCGCGCGGCTTGTTGCTGACCGGTTTCGACCGCACCGAAAGTTCGCGGCGGATGATCGAGGCCAGCAACATTCCTTGCGTGTACATGATGGAGCTGGACAGCGCGGCCGGGCTCAATTGCGTTGGCTTTTCGCAACTGGCCGCCGGCGAAACGGCTGCCGAACACTTGCTGTCTCGCGGCCGCAAGCGCCTGGCCTACATCGGCGCGCAACTGGACCAGCGCACCTTGCTGCGCGGCGAAGGCTTCCGCAAAGCCCTGCAAAAGGCCGGTCGGTATGACCCGGACCTGGAAGTGCTGACGCCCCGCTCCTCCTCCGTCGGCCTCGGCGGCGAGTTGTTCCTGCAACTGCTGGCCAGTCATCCGGATGTCGACGCGATCTTCTTCGGCAACGACGACCTGGCCCAGGGCGCCTTGCTCGAAGCCATGCGCAATGGGATCAAGATCCCCGAGCAAGTGGCGATCCTCGGCTTCAACGACTTGCCCATGTCCGAACACATGGTCCCGCGCCTGAGCAGCATCAACACCCCGCGAGAGGCCATTGGCCGCCGCGCGGCGGAGCAGATGCTGACGCTGATGGCCGGCAATACTGTGGCCAGACCGGTGCAGGACATGGGGTTTGAGTTGAAGGTTCGGGAGAGTACGTAGGCGCGACACAAACCACTGTGAAGTGAGATTTTGTGGCGAGGGGGCTTACCCCCTCACCACAGGGAAAACCTCTCTCCCCCGCTCTGTGTTCAGTCCTGCGGATCGAGGTTATCCAGCACCCGATTCACCGCCAACTCGGCCAGCATGATGATCTGTGCGATCGCCAGCGCCGTATTGCGCTGGCTACCTTCCAGAAAAGCAGCAAAGTCATTGGTCATGACGCTCGCCGAGGCCAACGATTCGCAGGCGTGCGCCAACAGAGTTTCGTTATTGATGCCGGGTGAGATAGAGAACATTGGGCTGGGATTGCGTGGGGGGTTGGGCGTGGGTTTGAACATGGTGATGCTCCTAGAGTGATGGAGCTGCCCCGATTCGCTGCTAGACGAAAATAAGGTGGCAGCCGTGCGCGGGCTAGCAGACCAGGACTCTAGAACCCGGTAGACCCGAAGATCTTCCCACGCACAGCCGCCATAACATGAACTGACAGGCATAAAAAACACCTGTTCACGATTGGTGGACGCTATGCGCCTAAAGTATCCAGGCTGCTAGACCCGATCGCTGATTTTGCAGCGACGCGGAACGATAGAGTCCGGATACCAGGCGCACAAGCCGGCGGATTCTGGCGTAGTTGTAGGCAATGACGCAATAAATCGTAGGCAGCGGAAACCTGCCGAAACGCCTTTCCTACAGACCACTCCTACAATTACACCTACGCCTTTCGCGATGGAGTAGCTCAAATGGAACACACACTGAAGATTCTCGGCAAAGCCTCGTCCATCAACGTCCGAAAAGTCCTGTGGACCTGCGAAGAATTGGGTATTGCCTACGAACGCGAGGACTGGGGCAGTGGCTTCGCGTCCACCCACAGCCCCGAGTTCCTGCGCTTCAATCCCAACGCACAGGTACCGGTGATCATCGATGAAGCCGGCGTGTTGTGGGAATCCAATACCATCTGCCGCTATCTGGCCGGCAAACACCAACACCACCACGAGCTGCTGCCTGGTGAACCGGCCGCACGCGCCCGGGTGGAGCAGTGGATGGACTGGCAAGCCACCGAGCTCAATCCGTCGTGGAGTTATGCGTTCATGGCGCTGGTGCGCAAGGACCCGGAGTTCCAGGACGCGCATCGCCTCGAAGTCGGCATCCGCGGCTGGAACCAGAAGATGGGCATCCTCGAACATCAACTCGCAACCACCAAGGCCTATGTCGCCGGATCACAGTTTACTTTGGCCGACGTTGTCATCGGTTTGTCGGTCAATCGCTGGCTGATGACGCCGATCGACCGTCCTGACTACCCCGCTGTCGATGAATATTTCAAACGCCTGGCGCAACACCCCGGTTTCCTGAAGCATTGCTGCAATGGCTTGCCTTGAATGGCCGCAGGTTGCCGCCTGGATCGCCACTCAGCAAGGCCACTAGTCGGTCAGCATTGAGGACAAAATCGGTTCAGTGGCTTGCCAGGGGTTACCGTCCGTCGAGCATGTCCAGCAGCGCCTGCACCGCCGCCGACGGTGGTTTGTTCGCCGCAACCACCAAGGCAAACTCACGCTCGATCCGCGGCAACACCGGTACCACGCGCAAACCTTGCCGATTACCCGGCAGCGTCATCTCCGGCACCAGGCTAACGCCGATGTTTTCCCGCACCAGGGTGAACGCACTGCTCCACTCACGGACCTCGACGCGCACATCCTGCAGTTGCAGGCCCGCATCGGCAGCCAGGCTTCGCGCATTGGTCGAACAACCGCCCGTGGCCAGTACAAAAGGTTGCGTCACCAACTCTTCGAGGCAGACGCCTTCTTCATGGGAACGCCGCGCCAGCGGATGGCCCCCGGGCAATACCGCCATCCAGGCATCGCGTCCCAAGGGACTGGCCTTGCGCTCGGCAGACGGATTGAGCACCACGCCGACATCCACCAACCCCGCGCCGAGCAGGGTTTCCACTTCGTCATCGCTGACTTCCAGGGCGACCACCTCAATGCCGGGGTAAAACCGGTTGAACTGACGCAGCAACGGCGGCAGAAAGGTCGCCAGTACCATGGGAAAACTGGCCAGGCGAATCGTCCCGCGTTCAACACCTTTTGCGGCCTCGACGGTGCTGCGAATGGCTTGCAGCGCACCGAGCATGGTCCGTGCCTGCTCGATAACCGGCAGGCCGATGGCTGTCGGCAACGTCTGGCGGTTTTCCCGGGTGAACAATTGAACGCCCAGGGTTTCCTCGATCAAGGCCAGGGCCTGGCTGGCGCCTGACTGGGTCATGCCGACCCGTTCGGCGGCCCGGGTGATGTTGCCGGTATCCGCCACGGCCACCACCATTCGCCAGTGCATCAGGTTCATCATGGCAGTAGCTTTCCTTATGGCAGTTTTCTGAAAGATTAATTTTACCGTGGGCGCCGCGCACTATGACACTGGCGTAAATCCACAACCAGAGCCCGCCCCATGAAGCTGTATTACGCCCCCCAAGCCTGCTCGCTGGCGCCGCATATCGTGCTGCGTGAACTGGAACTGCCTTTCCATTTGATCCGCGTCGACAACATCAGCAAAACCACGGCAGACGGCGACGACTTTCTCGCCATCAACCCCAAGGGGTACGTCGCTGCCTTGCAACTGGATAACGGCGAAGTGCTGACCGAAGGGCCGGCAATTCTGCAATTCCTGGCTGATCTGCGGCCGCAAGCGAAACTGGCCGCAGCGCAGGGGACATTCGAGAGGGTACGGTTGCAGGAATGCCTGAACTTCATCTCGACGGAGATTCACGGCGGGCTCGGCTGGCTGTTCAACGCTCGATTTCCCGAAGAGGTGAAAGCGCTGATCAAGGCGAAACTGTTCAAGCGTCTGGCCGTGTTGAACCAGACGTTGGAGCGGCAGGATTGCTTGATGGCGGGCGGGTTCGGCATTGCCGATGTGTATTTGTTTACGGTGCTGCGTTGGGCTCGGTTGTTCGACATTGAATTGAATGAGTGGCCGGCGTTGGCAAGGTTTCAAGCCAGGGTGGATCAGCGGCCGGCGGTGAAAGTGGCGTTGGCCGCCGAGTTGGCGTAAGACTTGAGATTATTCGCGAGCAAGCCCGCTCCCACAGGAGATCAGCGGTGACCACAGAGTTTGTGGACGTCAAATATCCAATGTGGGAGCGGGCTCGCTCGCGAAGACGGCAGTTCAAACACCGCAGATACGTCAGAAAGCACTACAAGCTGGCACTCACCCTGGTAGCCACCTCCCCCGGCACCCATCCCTTCCACACCTGTGGCTGCTCACGCAAAAACGCTTCGGCGACTTCACGGGGTTTCTGCCGCTTTTCACTCATCTGGCCCAAGGTCTGGTTCAACAGATCGATCGGCAAATCGACCTTTTCAAAGAACGTCACCAGGTCCGGGTATTGCGCCTTGAACGGTGCCGATACGCCGATGGCCAGGCTCGCCGGCATCGAGCGCGTGCCTTTGGGGTTCGGGTTGTTGGCGTCGGCCAGGGTTTTCCAGGCTTCGGCGTCGAACGGCGGTTCGTCGAGTTTCACCAGTTTGAATCGCCCCAACAGCGGTGTCGGCGACCAGTAGTAGAACAGCACCGGTTTGCCACGGCGGATCGACGACGCCACCTCGGCATCCAGTGCGGCACCGGACCCGGTGCGGAAGTTGACGTAGCTGGCGGTCAGGTCATAGGCCTTGAGTTTCTGGCTGTTGACGATTTCCGAGGTCCAGCCGGTCGGGCTGTTGAGGAAGCGTCCGCGGCTCGGGTCTTCGGGGTCGCGGAATACGTCCTTGTATTTCGCCAGGTCAGCAACGGATTTCAACTCCGGGGCCAAGGGCTTGATGCCGCGCTCGGGATCGCCCTTGATCACGTACTCCGGCACCCACCAGCCTTCAGTGGCGCCTTTGACCGTATCGCCCAAGCCGAACACCTTGCCCTCCGCCGCCGCCTTGACCCAGGCGGGACTGCGTCCGGCCCACTCTTCACCGATGACCTGGATATCGTTTTTGGCCAGCGCCGCTTCAAGGCTGACGGTGCTGCCCGGCAACGTGTCAGTCGGGTAGCCGTAACCTTTTTCAACGATCAGGCGCAGGATTTCGGTGATGAGGCTGCCACTTTCCCACGTGATATCGCCAAAGTGAATAGGCGCCGCTTTTTCCGTGGCCGATGCCGGGTGGGACAACAGGCTCAGGGCCAGCAGCGAACTGCCGAGCAGGGTTTTGATCGATCTCATGCGGACCTCTTGTTCTGGAGTGGACGGTTCAGGGATTGGTTGGCGCTGTGCCGGTCGCACAGGGCCTGGGAACGGGTCATGTAGTCGCTGACTGAGCGCAGCGAGATGCCCAGCACAGCGGCGATTTGCGGATAGGTCAGGCCGTCGATCCGCGACAGCAGGAAGGTCGAGCGGACTTTGCCGGGCAGCCGCTGAAGACTGCGATCCACACGGGTCAGGGTCTGGGACAACTGAGCCAGTTCCTCCGGCGATTCGGCGTGGATCGGCTCGGCCTGTTGCAGCTGCTGAAGGTACTGGCGCTCCAGGTCACCTCGACGCCAACGCTGATAGAGCAGGCGCTGGGCGATGGTGGTGAGCAAGGCACGAGGTTCGCGGATTGCCGTCAGGCCAGCGGCCTGGAGCAGTTGCACGAAGGTTTCGCCGGCAATGTCTTCGACAGCGGCGGCATCGTTCAGGGACTGACGCAGGCGCGTGCAGAGCCAGTGGTAGTGAGCGCGGAACAGGCCGTCCACGTGTTTGCGATGAAGAATATCGGCGCCGGACATAGGGGCTCCTGGGTTAGGGGTCGCTGAATGTCCGGTGGTCCGGTGAGGCGAATCCTAGCAAGGAGTCTTATTCAGTAATAATACTTAAAACTTATTTTTATATTCTATTTTGAAATTAAAACTCTATTGCGTCCTATCGCAAATCCCCATACCCCAACGTCTCGGCTTCACGCTGATAATCGAGCACAACCTGATAGTCGCTTTCGTTGGCGGGCAGTACCTCTGGTAAACCGAGGGTTTCGGCAACCTCCGGCAGCTCGCGCAACGCCAGGTTCATCACCCTTAGCAGCTCTTCAGCCTGCTCATCGTTGACTGTAGCGGCGGTAATGAACGGTAAGGCAGGACTGAGCGCACTGCGGGCAATCACGCGCAAACCGGCTACCTCCTCTGCGGCATGGCGTGCCAGATAGGCAAAGGTCACGCTGTCGATGGCCGCCAGATCGGCAAGGTCTTCGCGTAACCAGCGCAGGCTTTCGCGATGGCTACCGCTGACGCCGACCTGGGCAAAAAAACGCCCGTCACGTTGCAGCGGCGCCAACCGGTGGCGCAGCAGGTTCATGCCGCTGTTGGAGTCCAGGCCATTGATCACGCCTCGGCTGCGACGAAAATCCGCCAGGTTTCGCCGCGCATCATCAAGGCGTCCCACAATCAGGCTGCAATGATTGCCGCCGCTGCTGTCCGGCAGCTCATAACGAGGCCGCCCCAGCACCCGGACCTTGCCGCGCAATGCCGTCATCAGCGGATAACCGCAGGTTTGTGTCAGCAGCAAGTGCGGCGACAACCACATCTGCATCAGCGACAGGCTTTCGGTGTCACGGCGGGTGCCGCCCAAGTGCTCGAGGATTCGTGCCAGCCAGTGTTCGTTGGCCTGGTGGATGGGTTCGGGGGCGGTGTACATCAGCAGTTCGGCAATGTGTTGGGTCATCGAAATAGTCCCATGCGGCACATTTCCAATGTGGGAGCGGGCTTGCTCGCGAAGGCGGCGTGTCATTCAACATGGATGTTGGCTGGGACGACGCCTTCGCGAGCAAGCCCGCTCCCACAGGGTTTTGAGGTGATCATGCATTAGTAAAACGGATGCCTCGGGCTGTCGATGGCCTTCACTCCATGTTCACGCCACAGCTGCCCATAACCCCGCACCAGAAACCCGCCACTGCGCGCCAGCCATTGCTCGCGGCGGGCCCGGTAAGCGCGGGGCAAGTCGTACCAGGGCAACCCCGGCAACTCGTGATGCACCAGATGAAAGTTGAGGTTCAGGAACAGCCAGCGCCACGGCCACGCCGCTTCATTGAGCACCGTGCGTTGCTCCGGCGCAGCATGAGGTCGATGTTCATAGTAGGAACGAATCATGGCGATCGACAGCGCCGGCACACTGATCAAAAACAGGTAATGCCAAACCGGCAACACACTGAAGCTCGCGATGAACAGCAGCATCAACCCGGTCATCGAGCCGTGACTCAACCACATCAGCCAGGCTTGGCGCCCGCCCGTTCTCAGGCGTTGCAGCTCTTCACGGGCCAACGCCAGCAAGGCCAGCGGTGCACCCAGGGCAAAGCGGCCGAGCACGGTTTTGTTCAGCCAGTGCAGGCTGCGCACCAGCAGTGAACTGCCCTGCCACTGCCCGGCGCTCAGGTAACGGCTTTCCGGATCGCGACTGGGGATCGTCAGGTCCTCGTCGCGGTGATGCAGCAAATGGCTATCGCGGTACAAGGTGTACGGATACCAGACGGCAAACGGCGCGTAGCCAAGGATTTTGTTCAGGGTTGGCCAGCGCGTGGGATGGCCGTGCAGCAGTTCGTGCTGCACGGACAACCACAGCACCAGCAATGGAATCAGTAACAGCGTGCTCCACCACAAACCCAATCGATGGCTGTTCAACACGATGCCAAACCAGGCGCCGTATACACCGATCAACAGCAACCAGGTTGGCCATTCGGTACGCGCGGTGAAGCGTCGGCGCAGGGTTTCGATTTCTTCTTGGTGAGCGCTATCAAAGTAATGGGGCATGGCGTAGCTCAGATCGGGGACCAGTCCCCTTCTGTGTCTTGGCCTTGGGAAATCTTGCAGATTATTTTCTGGAGGATCGCTCCCATGTTGCATGGGAGCGATCAATCAACGCGGGTTCAGTGACCGAACACGCCGACCTTCTTGGCCTTCTTGTCCGCGCGCTTTTCAATGGCGGTTTTCACCGGTTTCTTTTTCGCCGCTTTCTTTGAATCCAGACCTTTGGACATGATGCGTACTCCACTCATGGGGATGTGAGATCAGGTATACACCTATCCCGGCGAGCGCGTTCTTTTATAATCGCCCGCTTTGCACACCGACAGTCCGAGACCATGCCCGATACTCAATTCACCCTGCTCGACGAGCCGTTATGGCCATTGATGAACAAGTTCTACCGCGCTCACCAATCGTCGATGAAAGCCGTGCGCGACGCGCAGCTGTGGGTGGCCCGGCGTGAGCAGATTGTTGCCGTGCTGTGTTTGCGTCCGGTGTCCGGTGGGCATTGGCTGACCGGGTTATTTGTCGATCCGGAGTGTCGCGAGCAGGGGCTTGCCGCCGGGTTGATTGCGGCCGCGGTGAAGGAGTGCGAACTGCCGGTGTGGTTGTTCTGTCATCCGGACTTGCGGGGGTTTTATGAGCGGCGCGGGTTTACGTTCGATCCGCCAATGCCTTACGCGATGGTTGAACGGTTGAGCCGTTATGCGCGCAGCAAGCCGATGATTGCGATGGGGTTGGCGCCGAAGTAATCGAGATCAAAATGTGGGAGCGGGCTTGCTCGCGAAGGCGGTGTATCAGTCGCCAGCAATATTGACTGACCGGGCCTCTTCGCGAGCAAGCCCGCTCCCACAGGGCTTTGCGGCGATTTAGTCGTCAGCATTGGGATCCAGGTCCGGGAACATCACCTCGGTGAAGCCAAACTTGCTGAAGTCGGTAATGCGCGACGGGTACAGGCGGCCGATCAGGTGATCACACTCATGCTGCACCACCCGTGCATGAAACCCCGAAGCGATGCGTACGATGGGCTCGCCCTTGGGGTCGACGCCTTCGTAGCGAATCTGCTGGTAACGCTGCACCGCGCCACGCAGGCCAGGCACGGACAAACAGCCTTCGAAGCCCTCTTCCAGGATCGGGCTCAGCGGTGTGATCAACGGGTTGATCAGGATCGTCTGCGGCACGGCCTCGGCATCCGGATAACGCTCGCTGTGCTCGAAGCCGAAGATCACCAGTTGCAGGTCGACACCGATCTGCGGAGCAGCCAGGCCAACGCCCCCCACACTTTCCATGGTCTGGAACATGTCATCGATCAGTTGCCACAGCTCGGGGCTGTCGAACATTTCGGCCGGCACTGGCGGGGCAATGCGCAGCAGGCGCTCATCGCCCATTTTCAGGATTTCACGAATCATGATCAGGTTTCATCAATGGTCGGTTTGTGTGAGTGATCGCGGCCCAGCCCCGACACGTGGTGTTTTTCCTCATGGACGGGACCATGCTCGCCAGCCACTTTTTCGCCAGGGTCCTTGCCCTCTCGCGACATGTGCTCGATCACGGCATTCATCTCCGCGCCCAGCAGCAGCACCGCGGCGGAAATGTAGAAGTACAGCAACAGCACGATGATCGCACCGATACTGCCATACATGGCGTTGTAGTTGGCGAACTCCTTGACGTACAAACCGAAGCCCAGGGACGCGATGATCCATACCACCACCGCCAGCACTGAGCCTGGGGTGATGAAGCGGAATTCCTGTTTGACGTCGGGCATGACGTAGTAGATCAACGCCACCGCGACCATCAGCAAAATCACGATCACCGGCCAGCGCGCGATGGTCCAGAGCGTGACGATGAAGTACTCAAGGCCGACCTGCGCAGCGATCCAGCTCATCACCTGCGGCCCGAGCACCATCAGCGCTGCGGCGATCAGCAGCATGCCGGCAATGCCGACGGTGTAGATGATCGACAACGGAAAGCGTTTCCACAGCGGGCGCCCTTCTACCACGTCGTAGGCTGCGTTCATCGCGCTCATCATCAGCCGCACACCGGCGGAGGCGGTATATAGCGCAATCACGATACCCACTGACAGCAGCCCCCCCTTGGACTGCTGAAGCTGGTCGATCACCGGGTTGACCTGCTCCAGCGCCTGGGGTGGCAATACGAGTTCCGATTGCAGGCGCAGCCAGGAGAAGAAGTCGGGCAGATGCAGGAAGCCGATCAGGGCAATCAGGAACAGGATGAACGGAAACAGCGAAAAGAGCATTTGATAGGCCAGCGCCGAGGCATAGGTCGACATCTCGTCGGCGATGAACTCGGTGACCGTGCGCATCATCACACGGTGCAGGGGCAAGCCTCTCATGTCCGGGAAAATCATTCGCGTCTCCATTCGCCGCATACGGATTGGGTTGAAGTCGTGGCGACTCAGGGGCTGTTTTCTTTCATCAAGGTAGCCCAGTTGGCGACTTTGAAACAAATTCAGCGTGCAAGTTCAGGCTGACACAAAAACGGCCATCTGAAGATGGCCGCGTCTTCATTTCATTAAAGACATTTCAATGCAGGAAAGTCGTTACACAAGGTTGACCGAGGGCTTTTGCAGGGAGTTTCATTTATTTCAACGCGACATTTCATCGTTCAGTGCAGGTTGGGCTTTATGTTTGCGGGCCAACCCCTGAGAATGCGCATCACATTCAGGCCTTGGCGCTGAAGATCCAATCCCGTAGGAACGTTATGAAACTCGATAAAAAGCAGGCCATTGCCCGCAGAAACCAGGAACTCGGCGGTGCTGTGCTTGGCGTCAACAACTGCCACTTCGCCGAACTGAACCGTAACCGCAACATCTGGTGGTTCGACCTCCCGGTGACGCGCCTTGCAATCGGTCAGTACGAGTGGATTCACCTGCTGATGCACACGCCGGACACCGACGAGCTGCTGCACCTGAAAGTACCGACCGTGTTCCTGCGCGAGAAGCTCGAAGGCCTGGTGGTGCGCAATGAAGGCAAACGCAAGGCGGCATTGAGCCTGGAACTGAGCGCCGACAAGGACTCCTTCCTGCAGGACATGCGCCCGGCGGGCACCAACGTCAACTTCGCGCCGTTTCGTCAATAAAAAGCAAAAGCTTCGCGAGCAAGCCCGCTCCCACATTTAACCGAGTTCCTCCAGCAAGAATGCGGTCGAATGTGGGAGCGGGCTTGCTCGCGAAGACGGCCTGACAGGCACCAATGACTTATCAGGCATCCAAAAAAAGCCCCGCATCTGCGGGGCTTCTTGTTTTACGCGGTGGCTTTCTTCGCGTTGATTTTCTTCAGCTCTTCATCGCGCAATTCACGACGCAGGATCTTGCCGACGTTGGTGGTCGGCAGTGCATCGCGGAACTCCACGGCGCGCGGGACCTTGTAGCCGGTGACGTTGGCGCGCATGTGCTCCATCACCTGTTCCTTGGTCAGGTTCACGCCCGGCTTGGCGACGATGAAAATCTTGATCGCCTCGCCCGACTTCTCGTCCGGTACACCGATGGCCGCGCATTGCAGCACGCCCGGCAGGGTGGCCAGCACGTCTTCGAGTTCGTTCGGGTACACGTTGAAACCGGACACCAGGATCATGTCTTTCTTGCGATCGACAATGCGCATGTAGCCATCGGGCTGGATCAGCGCGATGTCACCGGTCTTCAACCAGCCTTCGCTGTCGAGGATTTCATCGGTGGCATCCTGGCGCTGCCAGTAACCCTTCATGACTTGCGGCCCCTTCACGCACAGCTCGCCGATTTCGCCCAGCGGCTGCTCGACACCGGCATCGTTGATGACTTTGCACAGGGTCGACGGCACCGGAATACCGATGGTGCCAACCTGGATGTGCTGGATCGGGTTCACCGTCGCCACCGGGCTGGTTTCGGTCATGCCGTAGCCTTCGCAGATGGCGCAACCGGTCACCGCTTTCCAGCGTTCGGCCGCGGCCAGTTGCAGGGCCATACCGCCCGACAAGGTAACTTTCAGCGCAGAGAAATCCAGCTTGCGGAAGCCTTCGTTGTTGCACAGGGCCACGAACAGCGTGTTCAGGCCGACGAAGCCGCTGAACTTCCACTTCGACAGTTCCTTGACCATCGCCGGCAGGTCGCGCGGGTTGCTGATCAGGATGTTGTGGTTGCCGATCAGCATCATCGCCATGCAATGAAAGGTGAAGGCATAGATGTGGTACAGCGGCAGCGGGGTGATCAGGATCTCGCAACCTTCATTGAGGTTGGAACCCATCAGCGCCTTGCACTGCAGCATGTTCGCCACCAGGTTGCGGTGGGTCAGCATCGCGCCCTTGGCCACACCGGTGGTGCCGCCGGTGTATTGCAGCACCGCGACATCGCCACTGGCCGGACTGGCTTCCGCCACTGGCTGGCCCAGGCCTTTGCTCAGCACGTCGTTGAACTTGACGGCCTTGGGCAAGTGATAGGCCGGCACCATCTTCTTCACGTACTTGATGACGCTGTTGATCAGCAGACGCTTGAGTGGCGGCAGCAGGTCGGCGACTTCGGTGACGATCACGTGCTTGACGCCGGTTTTCGGCACCACGGTTTCCGCCAGGTGCGCCATGTTGGCCAGGCAGACCAGGGCCTTGGCACCGGAGTCGTTGAATTGGTGTTCCATTTCCCGCGCGGTGTAGAGCGGGTTGGTGTTGACCACGATCAGCCCGGCGCGGATGGCACCGAAGACGGCTACCGGGTACTGCAACACGTTGGGCAGTTGCACGGCGATTCGATCGCCAGGCTGCAAATCGGTATGCTGTTGCAGGTAAGCGGCAAACGCACCGGACAATTCGTACAGTTCACCGTAGGTGAGTGTCTTGCCCAGGTTGCTGAATGCCGGCTTGTTGGCGAAGCGTTGGCAGGATTGCTTCAACACTGCCTGAATATTCGGATACTCGTCTGGATTGATGTCGACAGCAATCCCAGCTGGGTACTTATCCTTCCAAAAGTCTTCGATCATGGAAGCCCACTCCTCAGCAACGCGAATTCAGCACCGCATTTGATGCGATTATTATTGGTGTTTGGCCATTGGTAAATCTGGCTGATAGAAGGCCGAGAAGTCACAAAGCGCGCCGAGAGTAGCAGCTTTGCCAAGGGTCGACTAGAGCCAAAAGAGGCCTCTACGGTCACAATTGTGACTCAAGACTTTCAAGTGGTCATTTTAGAGCAAAAAACCTATAAAGCCCTGTGACCCGCGAAAACCGGGGCTTTAGCGTCCGCCGAAAAGCATCGCGGGCAAGCCCGCTCCCACAGGGTTCGCGTCGTACACATCCATTGTGGACGACACTGAACCTTGTGGGAGCGTGGCTTGCCCGCGATCCGCGCGAAGCGCGGCCATTCACCAATCAAGCGATATCACGCAACTCCCGCCGCAAAATCTTGCCCACCGGCGTCATCGGCAACGACTCACGCAGCACGATGTGCTTCGGTACTTTGTACGCCGTGAAGTTTTCCTTGCAGTAAGCCTTCAACTCTTCAAGGCTGACCCCTGCTTCACGGGCCACCACGAACAGCTTCACCGCCTCCCCCGACCGCTCGTCGGGCACACCGATGACCGCACAGTTGGCGACGTTCGGGTGAGCCATCACGACGTCTTCGATCTCGTTCGGGTACACGTTGAAACCCGAGACAATGATCATGTCCTTCTTGCGGTCAACGATGCGCACGAAACCGTCCGGGTCGATCACCGCAATGTCACCGGACTTGAACCAGCCCTCGGCATCCAGCACTTCGGCCGTGGCATCGGGTTTCTGCCAGTAACCCTTCATGATCTGCGGGCCTTTGATACACAGTTCGCCAGGCTCACCCAGCGGTTGTTCGACGCCGTCATCGCTGATGACTTTCAGCGTGGTGCCCGGCACCGGCATGCCGACCGTGCCGATCCGCGATTGGCTGCCGTAGGGGTTGGTGCAGGCCACCGGCGAAGTTTCGGTCAGGCCGTAACCTTCGGTGATGCGGCATCCGGTCAGTTGTTCCCAACGCTCGGCGGTGGCCTTGACCAGCGCAGTACCGCCGGAATTGGTGAGCTTGAGGCTGGAGAAGTCCAGGGTCTTGAAGTCCGGGTGATCCATCAGCGCGACGAACAGCGTGTTGAGCCCCAACAGCGCCGAGAACCGCCAGTTCTTCAGCTCCTTGATGAAGCCGCCGATGTCCCGCGGATTGGTGATCAGCACGTTGTGGTTGCCGGTCACCATCATGCACATGCAGTTCGCTGTGAAGGCATAGATGTGGTACAGCGGCAGCGGCGCGATCATCACCTCCTGGCCTTCGCGCAACAACGGTTGCCCGTCGCTGGCCGACTGGCTGAGGCAGGCCCGTGCCTGTTGCATGTTCGCCACCAGGTTGCCGTGAGTCAGCATCGCGCCCTTGGCCAGGCCCGTGGTGCCGCCGGTGTATTGCAGCACGGCGATGTCGTCGAGGCCGACGCTCAGTGGCTTGATACCCAGGCCACGGCCCATGTGTAACGCACTCTTGAAAGAAACGGCCTGGGGCAAGGAATAGTCCGGGACCATCTTCTTGACCTTGCTCACCACAGTGTTGACCAGCCACCCCTTGGCGGTGGGCATCAGGTCGCCCATCTTCGCTTCGATCAGGTACTGGATATCGGTGTCGGGGAGGACTTCCTGGACTTTCTGGCCGAACATGTTCAGGTACACCAGCGCCCGGGCACCGGAATCCTTGAACTGATGACGCATTTCCCGCGCGGTGTACAACGGGTTGGTGTTGACCACGATCAACCCGGCGCGCAAGGCGCCGAACACGGCAATCGGGTAATGCAGGACGTTGGGCATCTGCACCGCAATGCGGTCCCCCGGCACCAGGTCGGTGTGGGTTTGCAGGTAGCCGGCAAAGGCTGCGCTCTGGCGTTCCAGTTCGGCGTAGGTCAGGGTCACGCCCATGTTGCTGAACGCAGGGCGGTCAGCAAACTTCTTGCAGGAACGCTCGAACACCTCGATCACCGACTTGTAGGTTCCCAGATCGATGTCCAGGGGTACGCCGGCCGGGCGTTTGTCATTCCAGAAATCAGGTTGCATTGTTGTTGTCCTCTTTACCTGAATCTATCCGGGGCCACTTTTCTGTCACTTTTCAAAAAAAATGCAAAAAGCGGAGCTTCACGGACACTAGCAGTTATGACGTAGCAGGCAAATATGCCCACGGCCGTCATTGACCGTATGAATCTATTCGCCGTGGCGTAGGCTGATCAGACGCCCGGCCAAGGATGCGCTATAAACTGCAACGAGCTGTTTCAGACCAAGCAGCCTCATGCAAAGGAACCGCCATGATCCATGACACTTTCTGGCTGACCACGAGCGACCACAGCCGCCTCTTCGTCAACCAGTGGCTTCCCGACGGCAGCCTCAAGGCAATGATTCTGCTGGCCCACGGCATGGCCGAACACAGCGGCCGCTATGGTCCCCTGGCGCAAAAGCTCTGTGAACAGGGCTATGGCGTGTGCGCGCCGGACCTGCGTGGACATGGCAAAACTGCCGAAAACGGGACCCTCGGGCATTTCGCCGATGACGATGGCTGGTGCAAGGTCGTCAGCGATCTGGCCTGCCTCAACCAGCACATCGGCCAGCAGTACCCAGGCGTGCCGATCGTGCTGTTGGGTCACAGCATGGGCAGCTACATCGCCCAGGGCTATCTGCTGCACCACAGTGCCAGCCTGCACGGGGCAATCCTCAGCGGCTCGAACTTCCAGCCTGTGGCGCTTTATCGCGCGGCACGGCAAATCGCCCGTTTCGAACGCCTGCGCCAGGGCCGCAAAGGACGCAGCGCATTGATCGAATGGCTGTCGTTCGGCTCGTTCAACAACAAATTCAAACCGGCGCGCACACCGTTCGACTGGCTCAGCCGTGATCCGACGCAGGTCGATCTGTACGTCAACGACCCGCTCTGCGGTTTTCGCTGCACCAATCAACTGTGGATCGATTTGCTCGGCGGCTTGCAGCAAATCAGCAAAGCGTCCAATCTCGCCCAGATCGACCCGGGCCTGCCGTTGCTGGTGATTGGCGGCGAATGTGATCCGGTGAGCGAAGGCAAACGTCTCAAGGATCTGGCCGACGCGCTGCGGGCGGCCGGCAGCCAGCACCTGCAACTGAATGTTTACCCGCAGGCGCGACACGAACTGTTCAACGAGAGCAACCGCGATGAAATCATCGCCGATGTACTGAACTGGATCGCACAGGCCTTGAGCGCTCCTCGGCCGCACCGATCCGAATAGTTTTTTTGTGAATTTTTTAATTCGTCACAGGAATTGAGACAGATGACCCAGGTTACCAACACCCCTTACGAAGCCCTCGAAGTCGGCCAGACCGCCAGTTTCAGCAAGACAGTCGAAGAGCGCGACATCCAGTTGTTCGCTGCGATGTCCGGCGATCACAACCCGGTGCACCTGGATGCCGAATACGCCGCCAGCACCATGTTCAAGGAGCGCATCGCCCACGGCATGTTCAGCGGCGCGTTGATCAGCGCGGCGGTCGCCTGCGAATTGCCTGGACCGGGGACCATCTACATCGGCCAGCAAATGAGTTTTCAGAAACCGGTGAAGATCGGCGACACCCTGACCGTGCGCCTGGAAATCCTCGAAAAACTGCCGAAGTTTCGCGTACGCATTGCCACTCGCGTGTTCAACCAGCGCGATGAACTGGTGGTGGATGGCGAGGCGGAAATCCTCGCGCCACGCAAGCAACAGAGCGTGACGTTGACCACGCTGCCGGCCATCAGCATTGGCTGATTGACGGGTCAAAAACAAACAATGTGGGAGCGAGCCTGCTCGCGAAGGCTGCGTATCAGTCACTATAAATGGTGACTGTCAGACCGCTTTCGCGAGCAGGCTCGCTCCCACATTTACTTCAGCTCAGCCTGGCTTACGAACGTGCACGCGCCTGGTTACGCAGGGCTTTTACCTGATCGTGGTTACGCTGCACGCCGTGGTACTGACGCTCAACCAGGTCGCGAATGTCCACCAGATTGTGCTTGTTGATTTTCTCCATTGCGTCGCGGTAAGCCTTCAACGCATGGTCTTCACCGCGCTCGGCTTCATTGAGTACAGCCTCCTCGCCCTTGCCGGTGAACATCGACTTCACGTCGACCCAACGCCGGTGCAGGTCGCCACTGACACTGGTGGAGGTTTGCGGATCACCCCCCATCGAACGCACGGCAGACTGCAATTCCGCTGCGGCCGTCCCACAATCGGTCGAACGCTTGATGAACAGGGTTTTGAGTTCAGGATGCTTGATGTCTTCAGCGCAAGTCTTGAACCCGGCCTGACCGTCCTTGCTGGTTTCAATCAGGTCGTTGAGTACAGAAATCGCTTCTTTATTCATGTCGGTCATTTTTCAGTTGCTCGCGGTTGATGAAAGATGCAATGAGTAGTGCACCCTACATGCCAGTCCGGAACTGCTCACTTATTCTTTATTTTTCAAATAGTTACTTATTATCAGAAAATCTGTATCCGTTTTATTTGCATGATCTGTCATTTGGCCTGCATGCAGAATGCCTGTATTTTCCAGACTGACCGAATCAAGACGACCGATTGATGAATCCTGAAAAGCTCGAACTGCTGATTACCCGCGAAATGCCCTTCGGCAAGTACAAGGGGCGAATCATTGCCGACCTGCCCGGTCCTTACCTGAACTGGTTCGCCCGGGAGGGTTTCCCTCACGGCGAGTTGGGCGGCCTGCTGGCCCTGATGCAGGAAATCGATCACAACGGTTTGTCGGACTTGCTCGAACCGCTGCGCGCCAAACACGGCAAACCTGCCCCGCGCCACTGAATCACCTACCGAGTACCCCATGCCCGACAACACCCGCCGCGCCCGTGATGAAGCCTTCTGGCAAACCTTTGCCGACCGCTACGATGTCGAACCTGGCCCGCTCAACCTGGAGAACGGTTACTTCGCACGCATGTCGCGCACGGTGGTCGAGGAATACCAGCGCAACATCGAGCTGATCAACCGCAGCAACTCGGTGTACGTGCGCCAGCGTTACGAACAGGGCGACAGCCTGAAGATCCGCGCGCAACTGGCCAGGTTGATTGGCGTACCCGCCGACAGCATCGCCCTGACCCGCAACGCCTCGGAAGGTTTGCAGTCGCTGATCCGCAACTACAACCGGCTGCAGCCCGGCGATCAGGTACTGGTTTGCGACCTGGAATACGACACGGTCAAAGGCGCCATGCGCTGGCTGGCGCGTAATCGCGGCGTTGAAGTGATCGAGATCGAACACGCACACCCAGCCACCTTCGACAGCCTGCTCAATACCTATCGGGAAGCCTTCGCACGGCATCCGCGGCTGAAGCTGATGGCCCTGACCCACGTCACCCATCGCACGGGTCTGGTGATGCCGGTGCAGGCGATTGCAGCCGCTGCGAAGGAGCATGGCATCGATGTCATCCTCGATGGGGCCCATGCTCTCGGCCAACTCGAATTCGACCTCACCGAACTGGGTATCGCCTTCGCCGGCTTCAATCTGCACAAGTGGATCGGCGCACCGCTGACCCTCGGCTTTATTTACATTGCCCCCGAACGCCTGGTCGACATCGACCCGGACATGGGCGAGATGCATTTTCCGCCCACTGACATTCGCGCCCGTACCTCGTACAGCACCCCCAATATCCCGGCGCTGCTGACCCTGCCGCTGGTGCTTGAAGAACATTGGGCGATGGGGGGTGCCGCGGCCAAGGGGGCGCGGCTCAATTATCTGCGCAACCGCTGGGTCGGTGCGGCGCGGGAGTTGCCGGGCGTTGAAGTCCTGACCCCGGATGACCCGCGCCTGTATTGCGGTATCACTTCGATGCGCTTTACCCGGCATGCCGACCAGCAACTCATGGTCCAGCGCCTGCTCAATGAATACAACCTGTTCACCGTGACCCGCAGCGGTGCGGCATGCGGTCCGTGCATCCGCATTACCCCAGGGCTTACCACCACCGCGGCCGACATGGATGTGCTGGCCAGGGCACTGACCGAACTGGGCTGACGTCAGACGGTGTACTTGTCAAAGTCCTCGGGCTTGATCTGTGTCGACACGGCGAACGTGTCGATGCCGATGGTCATCTGCCCGAAGTAGCCGTCTTCAGCCGAATCCCGCCCCAGGGTATGCACGCTCAAGGTCGATTCTTCACCGCCCATGGTTGTATAAAAAAAGTCCTGATCGTTGGTCAGTACCGGCACGGCTCGGCCGCTGTACGGTCGGCTGCCGAGTACCGAGCGCGAGGCCACCTCAGGCAGGTAAAGCTGCCCGACCCAGGCGACATGCCGTTCTTGCAGATAGTTGTTGCCGGCCGTAATGCGCACGGCGACGTGAATGTGCAAAGCGCGGCCGGCGTAAAACCCCGGATAGATCGTGGTGAAGCGCACGATGCCCGACTTGTCGGTGAACTGCCCGCCGCGCAGGTAGGTATCGTCATCGGTTCGCGGGACGGCGCCGATGTCACCGGTATCGACCTCGACGTCCGGGTTGATCTTGCTCCAGCCCGAATAGGCACCGCGGGCATTGCAGTGCCAGATATCCACCAGCGCATCGGGGACCGGCTCGCCGGTCATGGCATCGATGATGGTCAGCCGCAGCACCAACGGAACGCCTTCGGCGCCTTCGCTGATGTTCCTGCGGATCAGTTTGGGGTTGCGGAAATACGGGCCGGCAATCTGTTCGGGAGACAGCAGGTAAACCGGTGCTGCGGGTGCATCTGGGGTATTGGCGTCCATGACGTTCTCTCTTCCATAAGATGGAACGCAGGCTAGCACTGGCCGATTTCAGGTATGCGGTAACTATGTATCGCATGATGTCCTTGGTCCTGTGGGAGCGGGCTTGCTCGCGAAGGCGGCGTGTCAGGCAACAATCATGTCGACTGATACTCCCCCTTCGCGAGCAAGCCCGCTCCCACAGGTTTTGAGTCGTACCTGTTTGTTCCGGGCAAAAAAAAACGGTGCACCGACCAAGCGCACCGTAAAGCCGTAGAACACACAACGAGGTGTAGGGTGAAGCGATCAGTCCAGCAGCGCCAAAGCCTCGGCAGTGCATTCCTGAATGCGGGCCCAGTCGCCGTTCTTGATCCACTCCGGATCAAGCATCCAGCTACCGCCCACGCACATGACGTTTTTCAATGCCATGTAGCTCTTGATGTTGGCAGGTCCCACGCCGCCGGTCGGGCAGAATTTCACTTCGCCGAACGGGCCGCCCAAAGCCTTGATGGCTGCAACGCCGCCGCTGACTTCGGCCGGGAACAGCTTGAAGCGGCGATACCCCAGACCATAGCCTTCCATGATGCCCGAGGCATTGCTGATGCCCGGCAACAGTGGAATCGGGCTGGCGACGCTGGCTTCCAGCAGATCGCGGGTGATACCCGGCGTGACGATGAATTGCGAGCCCGCCGCTTCCGCCGCCGCCAGCATGTGGCGATCCAGCACGGTGCCGGCACCGGTCACCAGTTCCGGACGCTGTTCACGCAGAATCTGAATGGCCTTGAGGCCGAATTGCGAACGCAAGGTCACTTCCAGGGCTGTCAGGCCACCGGCCGCGAGGGCGTCGGCCAGCGGCAGAACGTCTTGCTCGCGGGCGATGGTGATCACCGGCAGAATCCGCGCTTTCGCGCAGATGCTGTCGATCAGGGCAACTTTGTCCGCCATGGAAACGGTCGGGGATAGGTTTGTCATAGCGGCTGTTCCTTGGCTCATGGGCACCAGTAAATCTCTAACGTGGGTTGCAGAAACGCGCGAATCGGCATTGCGGCGACATCGTCACCGGCCAGTGCGGTACTCAGGGTGGTCAGCTTGGACTGGCCGGAAATCGATAGAACCTTGTGTTTGGCCGAGGCCAGCAGTGCGCGGCTCATGGTCAGGCGCTGATGCGGCACGGTCGGCGCCAGCATCGGCCAGCAACGACGGACGCCATCGGCCTGCAATGCCTCGGCAAGGTTCGGGCTGTTGGGAAACAGCGACGCGGTGTGGCCGTCATCGCCCATGCCGAGGATCAGCACGTCGATCACCGGCAACTCCGACAGCAAGCGGTCGGCCTGCTCGGCCGCCTGTTCCAGGTTGGCGCTGGCGCTGTACAGGCTCAGGAACTGCGCCTTGGCCGCCGCGCCTTGCAGCAGGTAACGCTTGATCAGACCCGCGTTGCTGTCGGCGTGTTCCACTGGTACCCAGCGCTCGTCGGCCAGGCTGACCACCACGTTCGACCAGTCCAGCGTCTGCTTGGCCAGGTGCTGGAAAAACGCCACCGGGCTGCGGCCACCGGAAACAACCAGGGTCGCAGTGCCCTGGGCGTCGATCGCGTCGCTCAGTTGTTTCGCCACGTTCAGTGCCAGGCTTTCAGCCAGCAGCACCGGGCTCTTGTATGCATGGGCGCTGACGCCCTGCGGCAGTTTCAAATCAGATATCGCCATACCACGACCTCCCGTCCCGCGTGATCAGTGCAATGGAGCTCATCGGCCCCCAGGACCCGGCCGCGTACGGCTTGGGCGCATCACCGGATTTTTTCCACCCGGCGATCAACTGGTCACACCACTTCCACGCGGCTTCGATTTCATCTTTACGGACAAACAGGTTCTGATTGCCGCGCATCACTTCCAGTAACAACCGCTCGTAGGCATCGGGAATCCGTGCGCTGCTCCAGGTGTCGGAAAAATTCAGCTGCAACGGACCGCTGCGCAGCTGCATGCCCTTGTCCAGGCCTTGATCTTTGGTCATGACACGCAAGGAAATGCCTTCGTCCGGCTGCAGGCGGATAATCAGCTTGTTGCTGATTTGCAGGCGCTGCTCGGGAGCGAAGATGTAGTGCGACGGTTCCTTGAAGTGGATGACGATCTGCGACAGCTTCTGCGGCATGCGCTTGCCGGTACGCAGGTAAAACGGCACGCCGGCCCAGCGCCAGTTGCGGATGTCGGCACGCAGGGCGACAAAGGTTTCGGTATTGCTCTGGGTGTTGGAATTGGGTTCTTCCAAGTACCCCGGCACTGCTTTGCCTTCGCTGTAGCCGGCGATGTACTGGCCGCGCACCACCTGGGTGGTCAGGCCTTCCGGGCTGATCGGCGCCAGGGCCTTGAGCACTTTGACCTTCTCGTCACGGATGCTGTCGGCGGACAGGTCGGCCGGCGGGTCCATGGCGATCAGGCAGAGCAGTTGCAGCAGGTGGTTCTGGATCATGTCCCGCAGCTGGCCGGCCTTGTCGAAGTAACCCCAGCGGCCCTCAATACCGACCTGTTCGGCCACAGTGATTTCCACGTGGGAGATGTAATTCTGGTTCCACTGGGTTTCGAACAGGCTGTTGGCGAAACGCAGGGCGATCAGGTTCTGGACGGTCTCTTTACCCAGATAGTGGTCGATGCGGTAGGTGCGGTTCTCCGGGAAGAACTGCGCCACGGAGTCGTTGACCTTGCGCGAGGATTCCAGGTCCGAACCGATGGGCTTTTCCAGCACCACACGGGTGTTTTGCGCCAGGCCGACCTTGGCCAGGTTCTCGCAAATCGCGCCATACACGGCGGCCGGGGTCGCAAAGTAGGCGATGACTCGCTGCGAACTGCCAGCGGATTCGGCCAGGGCCACATAATCTTCGGCGTTGAGGAAGTCGACGTGCAGGTAGCTCAGGCGCGCCAGAAAACGCTCGACCACGGCTTCATCCAGCTCTTTGGCACCGACATAGCGGCGCAGCTCGGAGGTGATGAACGCCAGGTGTTCCTGCTCGCTGCCTGGCTCACGAGCCAGCGCGATGATCCGCGTGTCCTCGTGCAACAGGCCGGCGCCGTCGAGTTGATAAAGGGCAGGAAACAGCTTGCGCAAGGCCAGATCGCCAAGGGCGCCGAACAAGGCAAAGGTGCACGGTTCAACCGTAATCGAGAGCATGATGTTTGTTCTTTTATCAAGTTAAGCTACAAATACCTTTTTTCAAGGCATCACTCAAGGGAAAATGTAGTAATAACCACAACATTTTCGCAAAATACAGATTCCGAGTGGTGGTCGGTCGGAGCCATCAGTAGGATAGGCCACCGTTACGGGCCTCACCAAAGGCCCTTTTTGCATTAGCCGCGCGCTTATCGGTGCCGGTGAATCAAGGAAACTTATATGGACCGCGTGCGAAATTTACTGGAGCAAATCCAGAATCGCCTTGAAGAGCTGAACAAGGCCGAACGCAAAGTCGCCGAGGTGATCCTGCTCAACCCGCAGCAGGCCACCCGCTTCAGCATCGCCGCCCTCGCCCAGGCCGCTTCGGTCAGCGAACCGACGGTCAACCGTTTCTGCCGCTCGTTCGGCGTCAGCGGCTACCCCGAGCTCAAACTGCAACTGGCCCAGAGCCTGGCCAGTGGCGCCGCCTATGTCAGTCGTGCGGTGGAAGCCGACGACAATCCGGAGGCCTACACCCAGAAGATCTTCGGCAGCGCCATCGCCTCGCTGGACAGCGCCTGCCAGGCACTGGACCCGAACCTGATCAGCCGCGCCGTCGACCTGCTGATCCAGGCGCGGCAAATCCACTTCTTCGGCCTCGGCGCCTCGGCCCCGGTGGCACTGGATGCGCAGCACAAGTTCTTCCGTTTCAACCTCGCCGTCACGGCCCACGCGGATGTGCTGATGCAGCGCATGATTGCTTCGGTGGCCCATACCGGCGAGCTGTTCGTGATCATTTCCTACACCGGTCGCACCCGCGAACTGGTGGAAGTGGCGCGCATCGCCCGGGAAAACGGCGCCTCGGTGCTTGGCCTGACCGCCGAGAACTCGCCACTGGCCAAGGCCAGCACCCTGAGCCTGAACATCCCGCTGCCGGAGGACACCGACATCTACATGCCGATGACTTCGCGGATCATCCAGTTGACCGTGCTGGATGTGCTCGCCACCGGCATGACGTTGCGCCGAGGCGTGGATTTCCAGCCGCATTTGCGCAAGATCAAGGAGAGTTTGAATGCCAGCCGGTATCCGGTGGGTGACGAGTTCAACTGACCGATCCTGAATCTTTATTGCTTGAAAGGACGCCTTCGCGAGCAAGCCCGCTCCCACAGGTGACCCGGTTCCGTCAGAACGAACGCGGTCAAATGTGGGAGCGGGCTTGCCCGCGAAGGGGCCAGTCAAGACACCGCAAGATCCTGAACTACCCCCCCACCCGCGCCTGCAAACTCAAATGCGCCCGCTCCCCAGGCGCAAGGCACAGGCTGTCGGTGCCTCCACTCGCCGCTTCTACACAGACAAATTCGGATATCTCGTTCCAGGTCACGCCGAGCAATGGCCGCGAGCCGGGATGCCACACCACCGTGTCGGCCGTATCCCCGGTATCAATGCACAACGCCCGGTCCCAGGCGTGGTCATTGAGTTGCAATTCGCCGTCATGCTGGAACACCCGCTGGCATCCGCCGTCCACGCGCAATTCGCCTTCCTGCTGACAAACCTGCCGACTCAACTGGTCGTAACCCTGCGCCCCCTCGAGCCCAGACAGCGCTATCTCACTGACATCGCCAATACGCCAGTACGCATGCAAAGCCTGGCTCAACTGGCACGGCATGTCGTCCTGATGCTCGGTGCTCAGGCGCAGTTCCATGCGCTCACCCAGGTGCGCGTGCAGGTCCACCTGCCAGTCGCACAGCTTCAGTTGCCAGTGCAATCGCACGCCATCGTCGTCACTGGTGCTGTCGAGCAGCTTCCAGTCGAGCAACCGCGCCCAGCCATGGGACGGCCAGGCGTTTTCGCTCGGATGCCGGCCATACCACGGCCAACACACCGGCACGCCACCGCGAATGGCGCCGACCTGCGGCCACTTTGCCGCGCACCACAGCCAGGGTTTCTGGTCCTTGGGCTGGAAGTGCAACAACTGCGCGCCCTGACGGCTGAACACCGCCTGACACAGCGGATGATCGATCACCAGCACGTCGCGCGTCTGATAGCGCTCCCACGCGAACACCGGACGTTCGCGCAAGGATTTGAAGAAGCGTTGTAGCGGATGCTCAAGCATGTGCCACGGTCCTGAAATCAACTGTCACCGGGGTGCGCGGCCCGCAAAAAAAAGCGGACAGCCATGGCTGTCCGCAAATATGCGCACATGGAGAGAAGCTTATCGCAGACGCGTTAGAACACCGACTGAATTTTCAGGCCCGCCACCAGCGCGTTATCGACTTCATCCACACCACCCGGGTGCGTGACGTATTGCAGGTTGGGACGTACGGTCAGCCAGTTGGTCACGTGGAAGCCGTAGTTGATCTCGTAGTTGTATTCGGTTTCACGAATGGGCGAGAACAGCGGATTGTCGTATTCCGAAACACCGTTGGCGACGTTGGTCAGCTCGGCGTTTTTCTTCACGTCATCGTTGACATGGATACGAGCGAAACCGATGCCGACGTCATCTTTCGGACGCGCGTCGAACGGGCCCTTGTACACGAACATCAGCGACTGGTAGTTGTCGATGAAGTTGGTGTCCTTGTCGTGGAAAGTGGCGTTGGCCGCGATGTTCAGACCACGGGAAGCATCGCCATTGTGGCTGGTGAGTTGCTGCTGCGCGACGAACCAGTAGCCGTGCTTGCTATCGTGGACACGATAAGGGTTGCCGGTGGTCGCGGCGTTCTGGCCGTTGTCGTCCTCGAGAACGTCGTCGGCATCAGAGGTACTTTTGTAGTAACCGACACGGTATTCGCCCGGCAGGTTGTTAACCTTCGGCGACCAGACCAACTCGACCGGCAGGACGGTGCCATTGGTGCCACTGCCGCTGAGCTTGAAGCCGTTACCGTGTTCCAGTTGCGACGTGTTCTGGTTGTACGCGCCAATCTGTGCGTAGAGTTCGTCATTGATGTTGTACTTCACGCGGATCGCCGCCTGGCTGACCGGCCAGTTGTACCAGATGTTGGTCGCCCAGTTACCCACCTGGGAGCCGCAGAACGCCAGGTTCTGGAATTCGCACGGGAAGGTGTTGAAGTCTTCACCCTCACCGAAGTAACCGGCCTTGACGTCCAGCTTGTTATCGAAGAACTGGTGCTGAATCCACAGCTGGGTCAGACGGACCATGTGGCCACGACCATAGACTTCCTGGGAGGAACTCAAGGTGCCGGCACGCGGATCGCCGATACGGTCGTTGGAGATGTTCTCACCGTTACGGTTGGTGAGCTGGATCTTGGCCTGGGTGTTATCCCAGCCGAACAGTTTCTCCAGGTCCAGCGCCGCACCCAGGCCAAACTGGTCGGCGTAGCGCGCGGTCTTGTCATCGTTGAAACCGCCATGGAGGTTGCCACCGACTTCACCGACGTAGTCCATCTTGATGTCGATGCCTTGCTCGATCAACTTGGTACGCTCGCCCCCCCAGTCGCCCGTCATCCACTTGGAGTCGGAGCTGAACGCTTCATCGGCCATCGCATTGCCGGCCAGAACCAGTGCTGCCGCTGCTGAAACCTGGCAGATCAACCGGGCCTTGTTCTTCATCTTCATCCCTACTTCCTCGTTTTATTGTTATTAACTTTTCTTTTTTTTTAACGCGGTTACATCCGGTGCGATGCGCGACAGGCCGTGCATTGCGAATCCCCCTGTGGGAGCGGGCTTGCTCGCGAAGGCGGTGTGCCATTCAACGCAGATGTCGACTGATCCACCGCTTTCGCGAGCAAGCCCGCTCCCACATTTCTTGATCTTCAGCGGCCTTTGAATTGTGCGACGTTGTCAGCGTGCGCTTCGGTTTTCGGCACCCCGGCGACCCCCAGTCGCTCACCCGTCTTGGCATCGAACAGCAGCACTTTCGCCGGATCGAATTGCAGGGTCAGGGTCTCGCCCACCGCCGGCGCCACGTCCGGGGCCAGGCGGCAGCAGACCTTGGTGTCGTTGAGGTTGACGAAGATCAGGGTGTCGGGACCGGTCGGTTCGGTGACCTGGACTTCGGCACGAATGGTCGGCAAACCATTGGCTTCGCCATTGGCCAGGATGATCTGCTCAGGGCGCATGCCGAGGATCACTTCGCGGTCTTCAAGACCGGCGTCCTGCATGCCCAGCGGCAACTCGCAGCGGGCCTGGCCGCTGTCGAGCAACGCCAGCAGACGACCGTCCTTGCGCTGCAGGCGCAGCGGGATGAAGTTCATCGGCGGCGAACCGATGAAGCTCGCCACGAACAGGTTGGCCGGGTTGTTGTAGATGTCTTTCGGCGTACCGAACTGCTGGATGATCCCGTCCTTCATCACCGCCACTTTGTCGCCCAGGGTCATGGCTTCGATCTGGTCGTGGGTCACGTAGACCGTGGTGGTTTTCAGGCGCTGGTGCATCAGTTTCATTTCGGTGCGCATCTCGACCCGCAGCTTGGCGTCGAGGTTGGACAGCGGTTCGTCGAACAGATAAATCTTCGGTCGCCGTGCCAGGGCACGGCCCATCGCCACGCGCTGTTGCTGGCCGCCGGAGAGCTGGCCGGGCTTGCGGCTGAGCAGGTGTTCGATCTGCAACAGCTTGGACACCCGAGCGACTTCTTCGTCGATTTCGGCGGTCGGCATTTTGCGGATCTTCAGGCCAAAGGCGATGTTGTCGCGCACGCTCATGGTCGGGTACAGCGCGTAGGACTGGAACACCATGGCGATGTCGCGATCCTTGGGGCTCATGCCGCTGATGTCGGCGTCGTCCACCAGGATCGCGCCGCCGCTGATGGTTTCCAGGCCGGCGATGCAGTTCATCAAGGTCGACTTGCCGCAGCCCGACGGGCCGACCAGGATCAGGAACTCACCGTCATCGATTTTCAGTTCGATGTTTTTCAGGGTGTCCGGCAAGCCGGGGCCGTAGGTCTTGTTGACGTTGCGTAATTCGAGAGTTGCCATGTTTCTACCCCTTGACCGCGCCGGACGTCAGCCCACGCAGGAAATACTTGCCAGCGAATATGTAGACCAGCAGTGTCGGCAGCCCGGCGATCATCGCGGCGGCCATATCAACGTTGTATTCCTTGGCCCCGGTGCTGGTGTTGACCAGGTTGTTCAGGGCCACGGTAATTGGCTGGGCGTCGCCACTGGCGAACACCACGCCGAACAGGAAGTCGTTCCAGATCTGGGTGAACTGCCAGATCAGGCAGACCATCACGATCGGGATCGACATCGGCAGCAGGATCTTCAGGAAGATCGTGAAGAAGCCCGCGCCATCGAGCCTTGCGGCCTTGACCAGCGCATCCGGAATGCTCACGTAGTAGTTGCGGAAGAACAGCGTGGTGAACGCCAGGCCGTAGACCACGTGCACCAGCACCAGGCCGGTGGTGGTGTTGGCCAGGCCGAACTTGCCGAGGGTGAACGAGGCTGGCAACAGCACCGTCTGGAACGGCAGGAAGCAGCCGAACAGCAACAGGCCGAAGAACAGTTGCGAACCGCGGAAGCGCCACATCGACAGCACGTAGCCGTTCATCGCACCAATAAACGTGGAAATCAGCACCGCTGGCACGGTGATCTTCACCGAGTTCCAGAAGTAGCCGCCGACCACGTCCCAGGCCTTGATCCAGCCGATGCCGTCGATCACGGTCGGCCAGCTCAACAGGTTGCCGGTACGGATGTCTTCCGGGGATTTGAAACTGGTCAGCAGCATCACCACCAGCGGGATCAGGTACACCGCCGCTGCCAACAGCAGGGTGGCGTAGATCGCGATGCGGCTGAAACTGATGCCCGATTTGCCGAGTTGATTAGTCATGGCGTTTGCCTCGCAGCTCGGAGTACAGGTACGGCACGAGGATGGTCAGCACGGCGCCGAGCATCAGCATGGCGCTGGCCGAACCGATGCCCATCTGGCCACGGCTGAAGGTGAAGGAATACATGAACATCGCCGGCAGGTCGGAGGAGTAACCCGGACCGCCCGCGGTCATCGCCGCGACCAGGTCGAAGCTCTTGATCGCGATGTGCGCCAGGATCATGAAGGCACTGAAGAACACCGGGCGCAGGCTCGGCAGGACGATCTTCAGGTAGATGGTCGGCAGGCTCGCCCCGTCGACTTGCGCGGCACGGATGATCGATTGATCGACACCGCGCAGACCGGCGAGGAACATCGCCATGACAAACCCGGAGGCTTGCCACACGGCGGCGATCACCAGGCAGTACACCACGCGATCCTGATCCACCAGCCAGTCGAGACGAAAGCCTTCCCAACCCCAGTCACGCAGCATCTTGTCCAGGCCCAGGCCTGGGTTGAGCAGCCATTTCCACGCGGTACCGGTGACGATCATCGACAGCGCCATCGGGTACAGGTAGACGGTGCGGATGAAGCCTTCCTTGCGAATGCGCTGGTCCAGCAGCACCGCGAGGAACACACCCAGCACCAGGCTGATGCCGATGAACATGCCACCGAACAGCGCGAGGTTCTTGCTCGCGACCCACCAGCGGTCGTTGTCCATCAGGCGCATGTATTGCTGCAGGCCGACCCACTTGTAGCTCGGCATGAAGCTGGAGTTGGTGAAGGACAGAATGAACGTCCAGATGATGTAACCGTAGAAACCAACCAACACGATCAGCATGCTCGGCGCCAGTACCAACTTGGGTAGCCAGCGTTGCAGCGCATCGAACGGTGAGGCTTTGCTGAAAACCGCCACAGAGCTCATCGGGATAATCCAGGTTTAGAGAAATGAATCGACACGGTGATCCGTTGTGAGAGCGGGCTTGCTCGCGAAAGCGGTGTGTCAGTCGACATCAATGTTGAATGTCAGTCCGCATTCGCGAGCAAGCCCGCTCCCACATGGGGTCAGGCTGTGTCAGGGATTACTGGGCAGCTTTGACAGCCGAGGCCAGTTGGGCGCTGGCCTTGGCCGGGTCAGCATCCTTGTCGTTCATGAAGTTGGTGACCACGTCGAAGATCGCGCCTTGCACGGCCAGGGAAGTGGCCATGTTGTGCGCCATGCTCGGTTGCAGGCCGCCGGTCTTGTCGTCCGCGATGAAGTCCTTGGCCGACTTCTGGGCGCACTCGTCGAAGCCGAGCTTGTCCATTTCGTTCAGCATGTCGTTACGCACCGGGATCGAACCCTTGTTCATGCTGAAGACTTTCTGGAAGTCGGTACCCAAGGCGACCTTGGCCAGGTCTTGCTGGGCAGCGATGTCGCCCTTGCGATCGGCCTTGAGCTTGAACACCGCCAGGGAGTCGATGTTGTAGGTGAAGGCTTTTTCAGTGCCCGGGAACGCTACGCACTGGTAGTCCTTGCCCGCGACTTTCTTCGCCGCAGTCCACTCGCTTTTCGCCCAGTCGCCCATCATCTGCATGCCGGCCTTGCCGTTGATGACTTCGGCCGCGGCGATGTTCCAGTCACGACCGGCGCGGTTCGGGTCCATGTAGGTGGTGATTTTTTTCAGCTCGGTGAAGGACTTGGTCATCTCCGGGCCGGACAGGGTTTTCTGGTCCAGGTCGACCAGGGCTTTCTTGTAACCGTCGGCGCCCATGACCGAGAGCACCACGTCTTCGAATACGGTGCTGTCCTGCCAAGGCTGACCGCCGTGGGCGAGCGCGATGAAGCCGGCAGCCTTGAGCTTGTCGCCGGCGGCATAGAATTCTTCGAGGGTAGTCGGGGCTTTTTCGATCCCGGCTTTCTTGAACACCTCCGGGTTGATCCACAGCCAGTTGACGCGGTGGATGTTCACCGGCACGGCGACGTAGTCACCTTCGTACTTCACGGTGTCGGAGACTTTCTTCGACAGCAGGCCGTCCCAGTTTTCAGCCTTGGAAACGTCTTTCAACGCGTCGGTGCTGAGCAGGCCGGTGCTGCCCCACTCCTGGATGTCCGGACCTTTGATCTGGGCAACGCCCGGCGGGTTGCCGGCTACGGCGCGACTTTTGAGTACGGTCATGGCCGTGGAACCGCCACCGCCGGCGACTGCGCCGTCCTTCCAGGTGAAGCCGTCTTTTTCGACTTGAGCCTTCAGGACATCGACTGCTGCTTTTTCACCACCGGAAGTCCACCAGTGAACGACTTCAACGGAACCTTTGGATTCGGCGGCCAGGACACTGAGAGGGAGTGCAGACAGGGAAGCGAGAGAAATGACAGTAGCGAGGCGAGAAATCGCATTCATCTAGGAGCACCTTTCTTGTTGTTATGCATGCAAGTCTGTTGCTTGCGCTGCATAAGATTCTAAACAGGGGATATCCCCTCGCAGGTAACGAAGGGATGCGCGAGTGTCACCGCATGGTTACATAGAACCGCTCTGGGACAACTGCGCCAGCGCCGTGGCCATGCTCGGTGCCAGCGCCAGGCGCGGAATCAGCACGGCTTGCCAGGCGTGGTAAAGGTCAGGTTTGCCGGGCCAGATATCGGCACTCGGGCGGTTCAGCGGGTCGAGTTCGTGATGCCAGCTGCCACCTTCGCGGTCGATGAAATGACTGTCACAGAATTCCCAGAATAGTCGGTACCAGTGTTCGTATTGTTCATCACCTGTGCGCTTGAGCAAGGCACTGGCGGCGGCGCTGGCTTCGCAATGGGTCCAGTGCAGGCGATGGCGGACCACCGCTTTGTTGTCCCAGTCGAGGGTGTAGACAATGCCCGGCGCGCCATCGACATCCCAGCCGTGGAGGCAATTGTGCTCGAACAGTTTTTGCGCGTCGGTGACCAGCCAGCCGGGCGTAAGCATCCCCGCTCTCACCCGCGAAGCTTCGAGGTGCAGCAGCAGCCGCGCCCACTCGAAACCATGGCCCGGGGTGGTGCCGTAGGGGCGGAAGCCGTCGGCCGGATTGTCGCGGTTGTAGTCCCGCTGCGGTTGCCAGGCGCGGTCGAAATGCTCGATCACCAGGTAATCGTTGGCGGCGGCGTGATCATGGATCACGCGCTCGACGATGCGCTGGGCACGGCACAGCCAGCGGTTGTCATCGGTGACATCGGCCAGGGCGAGGAAGGCTTCGGTGGCGTGCATGTTGCTGTTGGCGCCCCGGTACGCCTCCTCTTCACTCCAGTCGCGATTGAAAGACTCGCGCATCGCGCCTTCTTCTTCGCTCCAGAAACAGGTGTCGATGATATCGATCGCATCATCGAGCAAGGCTTGCGCTCCTGGGCGCTGCGCGACCACCGCAGAACTGGCGGCCAGCGCGACGAAAGCGTGCAGGTAGGCATTCTTGCCGGTATTGCCGTCACGATGTTCGGCGGCCGCGAACCAGCCGCCATGCAGCGCGTCGCGCAATGGTCCGCGCAGGGCGGCAACGCCGTGATCCACCAGCTCGGCAAAACCCGGCAAGCCCTGAATATGGGCCATGGCGAAGCTGTGGGTCATGCGCGCGGTGTTCATGGTCTGGGCTTGCGCATCAGCCGCGAGGCGGCCTTTTTCATCGAGGTTGCCGAAGCCTTCAGGCAGCTTCGAAGCCTTGGCGAAGGCCAGCAGGCGCAAGCCTTCGGCGGCGAGCCATTGCTGATGGGCAGGTGCGTTCAGCCAACTGCTGAAGGCCGGTTGGAAGGTGTCCATGGCGTACCTTTTTTGTTGTTATGACTGTGGGGCAGCATAAACAACGGGGGAAGGCAGGCTTGTAACGAAGGGGGTGGGTTATGTCACCAGGCTGTGACATTCATCTTGAGGTATGTGTTGGATGATCTGACGCCTTCGCGAGCAAGCCCGCTCCCACACTTGATCGCATTCCATCTGGATGAACTCGGTCAAATGTGGGAGCGGGCTTGCTCGCGAAGAACGATAACGCGGTCTGACTAGTCAACGCTGCGGGGTAACTGCAGGGTCACCCGCAATCCGCCCTCACGCAAATTCTGCAAACTCACCTCACCGCCATGGCTATGGGCAATGTTGCGGGCAATCCCCAGCCCCAAGCCATAACCCTGCTGTTGCCCGGCCAGGCGGAAGTGCGGTTCGAACACCTGCTCCAGGCGCTGCTCCGGCACGCCCGGCCCTTCATCATCGACATGCAGGATGAACGCGCTTTCGTCGTCATCGATGTGCAGGTGCGCGTTCTGCCCGTACTTCAATGCATTGTCGATCAGGTTGCCGATGCAGCGCTTGAGCGCCAGCGGTTTGCCCGGGTACGCCGCCAGTGCCCGCCCTTGCTGGGTCACGCGGCCGTTGCCATTGGGGGCAAGGTACGGCTCCACCAGACAATCGAGCACATGGTTGAGATCCACCGGCTCGATGTTCTCGTGGATGTCGGTGTCTTTCACGCATTGCAGCGCGCCCTTGACCAGCAATTCGAGCTCGTCCAGATCACGCCCGAACTTGGCTTGCAGCGTTTCGTCTTCGAGCAATTCAACCCGCAGGCGCAGGCGGGTGATCGGCGTGCGCAGGTCGTGGGAAATGGCGCTGAACAACTGGCTGCGCTCGGTCAGGTAACGGCTGATGCGCTCGCGCATGGTGTTGAAGGCGCGCCCGACCTCGACCACTTCGCTGCCGCCGCCCTCAGCCACCGGCTCCACGTCGGCCCCCAGCGACAGGTCCCGCGCCGCCCGCGCCAGGCGCTTGAGCGGACGACTCTGCCAGTGCACCAGCAGGCCGATGAACAACAGCAAAAAGCTGCTGGTGAGGACGATGAACCACACCTGCTGCGCCGGCAGGCCCTGCTCTTCAAGACTGGTGTAGGGCTCGGGCAACAGCGAGGCAATGTACAGCCATTCGCCCGGCGCCATCTGGATCTGCGTGACCAGCACCGGCGGATTCACCGGCTCCAGGGTCAACGCGTAGTGCGCCCAGGAGCGTGGCAACTCATCGAGCTTCAGGCCGCCATTGAAGATGCGCAGGTCTTCCGGGCTGACGAAGGTCACCGAGATGACCGTGTCCTGGCCGAGTGACTGGCGCAGCACTTCGTCCACCGCTTTGAGCACCGCCTCTTTGCGCGGGGTGATGGGCAGCACTTCCATGCCCAGGGGCTTGTCGTTGAGCGTCACCACGAACCGGGTGCCGCCCATGCTGCGCAACTGGTCGAGCACCAAGGGGCGATACGCCACTGGCAACGAACGGAAATAACTGACGCTGGCGGTCATTGAATGGGCCAGGCTGCGGGCGCTGGTGACCAGGCCCTCGAGCTGCGTGGCGCGCAGTTGCGACACCCAGATCACGCTCGACAACGTCTGGGCGAACAACACCGCCAGCAAGGTCAGCAACAACATCCGCCCAAGCAGTGAACGCGGCATCGGCACCTTGGCGGCGAGTTTGCGCAAAGTCTCAGTGGCCATTGCCGGCAACCACATTGGCTGCCAGTTGGTAGCCGCTGCCGCGCACGGTGCGGATCAGCCGTGGCGGTTTTTCCGTATCGCGCAGGCGCTGGCGCAACCGGCTGACCGCCATGTCGACGATGCGATCCAGGGGCATCAGTTCACGGCCGCGGGTGGCATTGCCGATGGTGTCGCGGTCGAGGATTTCCTGCGGGTGATCGAGGAACAGCTTCAGCAGCGCGAAGTCGGCGCCCGAGAGAATCACCTCTTCGCCGTCGATGTGGAACAACCGATGGCTGACCATGTCCAGCCGCCAGTCATCGAAGGCCAGCACCTCACCGCCACTACGCTCCTGACCGAACTGCGCGCGGCGCAGCAACGCCTTGATCCGCGCCTGCAATTCCCGTGGGCTGAAGGGCTTGCCGAGGTAGTCGTCGGCGCCCAGTTCCAGGCCGATGACACGGTCGGCTTCGTCAGAACTGGCGGTGAGCATGATGATCGGCACCTGCGCCTGACGCGGATGCTGGCGAATCCAGCGGCACAGGCTGAAGCCGTCCTCGTCGGGCAACATCACATCAAGGATCACCAGATCACTCGGCGCCTCGTTCAACGCCTGACGAAAGCCGGCACCGTCGGGCGTGGTACGTACCTGGAAACCGGCGCGGGTCAGGTAGGTATCCAGCAACTCGCGTATCTCTTGATCGTCATCGACCAACAAAATCGACTTGTTGACTGAGCTCACGGGCGGCGTCCTTGTTGTTTGAATTGGGCGGATTATGCCTTAAGCACCGATTTTACAAACACTGAAGAACAATTGTGGGAGCGGGCTTGCTCGCGAAGGCGGTGTATCAGTCAACGAATATGTTGAATGTAAAACCGCTTTCGCGAGCAAGCCCGCTGCCACATTTTGATCGTATTTCAGGCCGGGAGAGATTGTTCCAAGGCCACACCCGCACCCATCAATCCCGAATACGGCGCCGTCACCAGCCACACCGGAATCCCCTTGAAGTAATCGCTCATGCAACCCTTGTCGGCGAAGCACCGGGCGAAACCGCTTTCGAGGAAGAAATCGGCAAAGCGCGGAATCACTCCGCCAACGATGTACACGCCACCACGCGCGCCGGTGGTCAGTACGTTGTTGCCGGCCACGCGACCCAGCCAGCAGCAGAACTGCTCGAGCACTTCCACGGCAATCGGGTCGCCCGCCAGTCCGGCAGCGGTAATCGCTTCCGGTGTGTCGAGCACTGGCGTGTGCCCGTCCACCGCACAGATCGCCCGATAGACGCGGGGCAAGCCGCCACCGCTCAGGGCTGTTTCTGCACTGACATGGCCAATTTCGTTGAAGATGTGCTGCCAGAGTTGGGTTTCACGCGGACTGCTCAATGGCAGATCGACGTGACCGCCCTCCCCCGGCAACGCGGCGAATCGGCCCTCACCCAGATCGAGCAAGGTGCCGACGCCCAGGCCCGTGCCCGGGCCAATCACCACCGCCGGGCGCAGCGGCTCCGGCGTGCCTTCGCAGACCACGCGGAATTCGCCGGGCTGCAAACGGGTCATGCCCAGGGCCATGGCCGAGAAGTCATTGACCAGCAACAACTGGTCCACCTGCAAGGTCTGGCAAAAGCCCTTGCGGCTCAGGCGCCAGTGATTGTTGGTGAACTTGAATTCGTCGCCGCTCACGGGACCGGCTACCGACAGGCACACCGAACCGATCGAACCCGGCGCCAGCCCCAGGCCATTGAGGTAGAGGCTGATTGCCTCCTCCGGGCTGGGGAAATCTGCCGTTGCCAGCACCTGGACCGATTCCAGTTGCTGGTTTTTCCACAACGCGAAACGTGCGTTGGTCCCACCGATGTCACCGACCAAAGCCAGTTTCAATTAAGCGTCTCCAGGGCAGAAGTGAAGGCGCTGGCGCCCTGCTCCGCCGAGCTGAAGGCCATGCGCATGAAACCGAACAGCTCGCGACCGGTGCCGATGTTGTTACCCAACAGACCTTTGGCCGGTGTGCGCGCTGCAAATTCTTCGGCGTCCACCTTAAGCTCCAGGGTGCCTTTGACGCCATCGACGCGGATGATATCGCCCTCTTGCACCCGTGCCAAAGCGCCGCCTACGTAAGCTTCGGGGCTGACATGAATGGCCGCCGGGATTTTCCCTGATGCGCCGGACATGCGCCCGTCGGTCACCAGCGCGACTTTGAAGCCGCGATCCTGCAGCACGCCGAGGAACGGCGTCATCTTGTGCAACTCCGGCATGCCGTTGGAGCGTGGACCCTGGAAGCGCATCACCGCGACAAAATCCTTTTCCAGCAAACCGGCCTTGAATGCATCGGCCAGGTCCTGCTGATCCTGGAACACCATGGCCGGCGCTTCGACGACCTGGTTTTCCACGGCCACGGCGGAGACTTTCATCACGCCACGACCGAGGTTGCCTTCCATCACCCGCAGGCCACCCTCTGCCGAGAACGCGCGGGCAACTGGGCGCAGGATGCTTTCATCGAGGCTGTCGGTCACGCCTTCGCGCCACACCAGCTGGCCATTGTCAAGGAACGGCTCCTGGGTGTAGCGGCTCAGGCCGTGGCCCATCACGGTGTTGACGTTTTCGTGGAGCAACCCGGCTTCCAGCAGTTCACGGATCAGGAACGACATGCCGCCCGCGGCCTGGAAGTGGTTGATGTCGGCTTTGCCGTTCGGGTACACGTGGCTCAGGGTCGGCACGACTTCGGAGAGGTCGGCCATGTCCTGCCAGGTCAGCTGAATGCCCGCCGCCATGGCGATGGCCGGCATGTGCAGGGTGTGGTTGGTCGAGCCGCCGGTGGCGTGCAGCGCGACAATCGAGTTGACCAGCGAACGCTCGTCGACGATTTCGCCGATCGGCATGAAGTCGCCATTCTGCTTGGTCAAACGCGTGACCTGATGTGCCGCTTCGCGGGTCAAGGCGTCGCGCAATGGCGTGTTCGGGTTGACGAAGGACGCGCCCGGCAGGTGCAGCCCCATGACTTCCATCAGCAACTGGTTGGTGTTGGCGGTGCCGTAGAAGGTGCAGGTGCCAGGGCTGTGGTAGGACTTCATTTCCGATTCCAGCAGCTCCTCGCGGGTCGCCTTGCCTTCGGCGTACTTCTGGCGCACGTCGGCTTTCTGCTTGTTGGAAATGCCCGACACCATCGGCCCGCCCGGCACGAAGATCATCGGCAGATGGCCGAAGCGCAGCGCGCCCATCATCAGGCCCGGCACGATCTTGTCGCAGATGCCGAGCAGCAGCGCGCCGTCGAACATGTTGTGGGACAGCGCCACGGCCGTGGACAACGCGATCACTTCGCGGCTCGGCAGGCTCAGCTCCATGCCCGGCTCGCCCTGGGTCACGCCATCGCACATGGCCGGCGTGCCACCGGCGAACTGGCCGACGGAGCCGATTTCGCGCAGGGCTTTCTTGATCAGTTCGGGAAAGACTTCGTACGGCTGGTGCGCCGAGAGCATGTCGTTATATGACGAAACTATCGCGATGTTCGCGGAGTTCATCATCCGCAGGCTGTGCTTGTCGTCGCTGCCGCAACCGGCCACGCCATGGGCGAAGTTGGCGCATTGCAGCTTGCCGCGCATCGGACCGTCGCTGGCCGCACCGCGGATCAATGCAAGGTAGGCCTCACGCGTGGCGCGGCTGCGGGCGATAAGCCGTTCAGTGACCTCAAGGACGCGGGGATGCATGTGTAGAACTCCAGGCTAACGGATGTGGCGACCTGATTGTCTATGCTGATCAAAGGCCGGTGTCGATGGGATGACAGACGGTTTATTTGACCATTCGGACCAGTTGATTCAGGTCACTCGTTGTAGATCGAACAAAATATTGCCATCAAAAAGGCTTGTTTTCTATTTTTTTACGAATAATCTTGTAATTCCAACAACAAAACGACGGTAGCGCCGCAATATGACTCTTCGAATCGCAATCAATGGTTTTGGCCGCATCGGCCGTAATGTCCTTCGCGCACTCTATACCCAGGGCTACCGTCAGGACCTGCAGATCGTCGCCATCAACGACCTTGGCGACAGCGCGATCAATGCTCATCTGCTCAAGTACGACACCGTTCACGGCACGTTCGATGCCGATGTCCAACACGACCAGGAGAGCCTGACGGTCAACGGCGACCGCATTTCGGTCAGCGCCATCCGCAATCCGGCCGAGCTGCCTTGGGCCGCGGAAAAAATTGATGTCGTGTTCGAATGCACCGGTCTGTTCACCGACCGGGCCAAGGCCGCCGCGCATATTACGGCCGGCGCGCGCAAAGTGATCATCTCGGCCCCGGCCAAGGGTGCCGACGCCACCGTCGTTTACGGGGTGAACCACGACATTCTGCGCCAATCGCACCAGATCATTTCCAACGCGTCGTGCACCACCAACTGCCTGGCCCCGGTGGCCCAGGTGCTGCATCGCGAGCTGGGCATCGAAAGCGGCCTGATGACCACCATCCACGCCTACACCAACGATCAGCACCTGACCGATGTCTATCACGTCGATCCATACCGCGCCCGTTCGGCCACCCAGAACATGATCCCGAGCAAGACCGGTGCTGCTGAAGCGGTGGGCCTGGTGCTGCCGGAACTGGCGGGCAAATTGACCGGCATGTCGGTGCGCGTCCCGGTGATCAACGTGTCGCTGGTGGACCTGACGGTGCATCTGAAAAAAGAAGCCAGCGCAGAGGAAGTCAATGCGCTGATGAAAGAAGCCAGCCAGCACTCGAAGATCCTTGGCTACAACACCCTGCCGCTGGTCTCCAGCGACTTCAACCACAACCCGCTGTCGTCGATCTTCGACGCCAACCACACCAAATCCACCGGCAAGCTGCTCAAGGTACTGGCGTGGTACGACAACGAATGGGGCTTCTCCAACCGCATGCTCGATAACTGCCTGGCGCTGTGCAACGCTGAATAAGCAGCACGCCCCCCGGTCTTGTAGGAGCGAGCTTGCTCGCGATGGATGTAAGGGCCCCGCGCTCATTCAGGCGACCCTTGTCATCGTTAACGACCATCGCGAGCAAGCTCGCTCCTACAGGGTGCGTGTCATTTCTGGAGCAACAACCCATGATCGGCATCAGCTTTACGCAAAAGACCCTGGCGGCGCGCAAGCGTATCGCCCTGGTCGCCCATGACCACTGTAAGGTGTTCTTGCTGGACTGGGCCGAACGGCAAAAAGACAGACTGGCCCAGCATGATCTGGTCGCCACCGGCACCACGGGGTTGTTGTTGCAACAACGCCTCGACCTGCCGGTGCAAAGCATGATCAGCGGGCCACTGGGCGGCGACCAACAGCTCGGTGCGCAAATCGCCGAGCAGCGGGTCGACATGCTGGTGTTTTTCTGGGACCCGTTCGAACCCCAGCCCCACGACCCGGACATCAAGGCGTTGCTGCGGGTCGCGGCGGTGTGGAACATCCCGGTGGCGTGCAACGAATGCAGCGCCGACTATCTGCTCAGCAGCCCGCTGATGGATCAGGCGCACCTCCATCGGATTCCCGATTGCGCCACCTATTTGCAGGGTCGCGCGTAAAGCTTCACAAATCAGTACTTGACCATTCGAGTAGATGATAAGCATTATCATCTACTCGAAATGGATCAGGTTCTCCCGTGAGTCAGTCGCGCTTCAACCACGTTTTCCTCACCCAGCGCACCTCCCTGCTGCGCACGCTGGAACGGATGGTCAACAATCACAGCACTGCTGAAGACCTCCTGCAGGAAACCTACCTGCGGGTGACCCGTGCATTGAGCGAACGGGCCATCGATCATCTTGAGCCCTTCGTCTTCCAGACGGCGCGCAACCTGGCGCTGGACCATTTGCGCGCGCGGCGCATCCATTCGCGCACCATGGTCGAGGACGTGCCGCAGGAGCTGGTGCACAGCATCGCCGCCCCCACCAGCAGCGCCGAAGACGCCGCCCACGCCGAACAATTGCTGGAGCGCCTGAACGTGAGCCTCAGTGAACTCAGCGCCCGCCAACAGCGGATTTTCATCCTCAGCCGCCTGCACGGGCACAGCTACCAGGAAATCGCCGAGGAGCTGAACGTGTCCCTCAGCACCGTGCAGAAAGAACTCAAATTGATCATGTCGATCTGCATCGGGGTTGCCGATCGCTTGAACGCCAACTGAGCGTCAAGGCCCTGCGCTTATCTGGACCGACTGCGCTGATCATCGGGCTTTGCTACCCTTGGCCCACTTTTACGCTTCACTAAAAAAACAGCCGTGCACAGACACTGCCGAGGAAACACCGTGACGGACAACCACCGCTCCCCTGAGCCTTCATCGGCGCAGGACCCCGCAAGCGCGATGGACCAGGCCCTGGACTGGCTGATCGTGCTCGGCAGTCCCGACGAGGAGCAGAGCCGCCAATTCCATGCATGGCTCGACGCCGATCCGTTGAATGCCCAGGCGTTCGCCAAGGCCCAGGCGATCTGGGACGGCCCGCAAGTGGCGCAGTGCGCGCAAAGCCTGGCCGCGCGTCCGGCGAAAGTCACTGTCCTCGCCCGTCTGCGTCCGCACTGGAAACCACTGGCCACCGCCGCCGTGCTGCTGCTCGGGCTGTTCAGTTTCAGCAGTTTGCCAATGCGCCTGCAGGCCGATCACCTGACTGTGGTCGGCGAGCGTCAGCGCCTGCAACTGGAGGACGGTTCCAGGGTTTTGCTCAATACCAATTCGGCGTTCTCAAGCACCATCAACGACCAGCAACGTGTTGCCCGCCTGTATCAGGGCGAAGCGTTCTTCGAAGTGCAGGCCAATCGCGGCCAACCACTGGAAATCGACGCTGGCCCGGTCACGGCCAGCGTTCGCGATACCGCGTTTGCCGTGCGCTACCTCGACGGTGTGGCGCAGGTGCGGGTGCAACGCGGCGATGTCGACTTGCGCGCCACCCGGGATGATGCGCGGGTGCGCTTGTCCGCCGGGGAAAGCATTCGCATCGGCCCCAACGGCTTCGACCGCCCGGCCAAGCTGGATGCCGCCACCGACCTGGCGTGGGTCCAGGGACGGCTGGTGTTCGAAAACTGCCCGTTGAACCAGGTGCTGGCAGAACTTCGCCGCTACTACCCGGGCTGGATCATCAACAACAACGAACAGTTGGCCGGTATCACCGTAACGGGCAACTACCGCCTCGATCAGCCGCTGGACGTGGTTCGCTCCCTGGCACACATCACCTCGGCCCGGCTCCAGGAATTCCCGGCGCTGGTCATTCTGAACTGAATGAGAATTATTTTTACTCGATAGCCAAACCCCGTACGTCTCGTTATAGCCAATGCAATTGATTCGCATCTCACCATGCCGATCAGCACCTATAAAGATTCGTGCGACACGGAGCGCTATCGATGTCCCCTCGCCTTACCCGCCAAGCCCCTTCACCCTCCCGCGTGCTGTCGCTGCTGACCGCTGCCATCCTGATGGCCGGTACCGCACCGCTCATGGCCGCCACCGCCACCGAGCAATCGACCCGCAAAATGGGCGACTACTCGTTCGCCATTCCCCAGCAATCACTGGTGTCGGCACTCAATGCCTTTACCGCCGTGACGGGCTGGCAGGTCGGCGTGTCGGCAGAGCTGGCGCAAGGTGTGGCCTCGCCGGGAGTCCGTGGTTCGCTGCCGCCGGAGAAAGCCCTGGAGCGCCTGTTGGTGGGGACCAACCTGGGCTATCGCAAACTGGGCAACAACAGCATCGTTCTGGAGAAGCGCAGTGGTAGCAGCACGCTCAACCTGCAACAGGTGACCATCAGCGCCACCCGTAACGAGCAGGATGTGAACAGCGTACCGAGCACGGTCTCTGTCTACACGCGCGAAGATCTGGACCGCAACAACGTCAATACCATCAAGGAACTGGTGCGCTACGAACCCGGTGTTTCGGTAGGCGGCGCAGGCCAACGCGCTGGCATCACGGGCTACAACATTCGCGGCATCGATGGCGACCGCGTGCTGACCCAGGTCGATGGCGTTCAGGTGCCCGACGGTTTCTTCAACGGCCCCTATGCCCAGACCAACCGCAACTATGTCGACCCGGAAATCGTCAAGCGCGTGGAAATCCTCCGGGGACCGGCGTCGGTGCTGTATGGCAGCAGCGCCATTGGCGGTGCGGTCAGCTACTACACGCTGGACCCGGACGACATCATCAAGCCAGGCAAGGATGTCGGCGCGCGCCTGAAAACCGGCTACAGCTCCGCCGACGACAGCTGGCTGACGTCCGGCACCGTCGCCGGCCGCACCGGCGAGTTCGATGGCCTGTTGCATCTCAGTCAACGCAACGGTCATGAAACAGAGTCCTTTGGCGAAACTGGCGGCACTGGCCTTAACCGCACTGAAGCCAACCCCCAGGACGTGCGCACCACCAGCGTGCTGGCCAAACTGGGCTGGAATTACGCCGACGACGCACGCCTGGGCCTGACCTACGAGCATTACAAGGCCGACAGCGACACCAATCAATTGAGCGCAGTGGGCGGCCCGTTCAATGCCGGACGCGGTATGGGCTTCTACAAGTCCCGTACCGGTAACGACACGATCACCCGCGAACGCTTTGGCCTGGAACACAGCTTCGGCCTGGACAGCGCACTGGCTGACAACATCAAGTGGACGCTGAACTACCAGATCGCCAAGACCGACCAGAGCACCGAAGAGATCTACGCGCCGTCGCGGACCGTGCTGCGTAACCGCGATACGACTTACAAGGATCGCCAATGGGTGTTCGACGCCCAGGCTGACAAGTCGTTTGCCATCGCCGACACCGAACACCTCCTCACCTATGGCACCACCATCAAGCAGGACAAGGTTACCGGCCTGCGTACCGGTAGCGGCACCTGCCTGACCGTGGCCGGCGCCTGCCGTGTCATTGGTGCCCCTAGCGCCAGCGACACGCTGACACCCGCCAGTGACTTCCCGGACCCGACCATCAATAGCTACGCCCTGTTCGCCCAGGATCAGATCAGCTGGGGCAACTGGAGCTTCCTGCCCGGTGCACGCTACGACTACACCCAGCTCAAACCACACATCACCGACGAGTTCCTGGCCACCGCCGACCAGAGCCGCAACGGCGTGGTGAGCGACGAGACCAAGACCTGGCATCGCCTGTCGCCGAAGTTCGGCACCACCTACAGCTTCAACGATCACTACACCTGGTACGGCCAATACGCCGAAGGCTTCCGCACCCCGACCGCCAAGGCGTTATATGGTCGTTTCGAAAACATCGCCGGTGGCTATCGGGTAGCACCTAATCCGGACCTCGAACCGGAAAAGAGCAAAAGCTACGAGACGGGTTTGCGCGGCAACTTCGAGCAGGGTTCGTTTGACGTGGCGGTGTTCTACAACAAATACCGCGACTTCATTAACGAGAACGCCATCACTCCGGGCTACACCGAGACCACGTTCCAGAGCAACAACATCAAGCACGCCACCATCAAGGGTGCCGAGGTCAAGGGCCGTCTGAACCTCGACGCCTTCGGCGCGCCGCAAGGCCTCTACACCCAAGGCTCGGTGGCCTATGCCTACGGGCGCAACGACGACAACGGCGAGCCGCTCAACAGCGTCAACCCGCTGACCGGCGTATTCGGCCTCGGCTACGACCAGGACACCTACGGCGGCGTACTCAACTGGACGCTGGTGAAGAAGAAGGACCGCGTCGACAGCAGCAGTTTCAAAACCCCGGATGGCACCAGCACCCAGTTCAAGACGCCCGGCTTCGGCATTCTGGACCTGAGTGCGTTCTACAAAGTGACCGACGACGTGACCGTCAGCGGCGGCGTCTACAACCTCACCGACAAGAAATACTGGCTGTGGGATGACGTGCGCGGCTACGACAGCGTCGGCGAAGCCTCGGTGACCCAACCGGCCAACCTCGATCGCCTGACCCAGCCGGGTCGCAACTTTGCGGTCAACCTGATCTGGGATATCTGATCCGCTCATCTCGCCGGGCGGTTACATCAAGCCGCCCGGTGAGGATTTTTTACTGTCAGGCGCTTTCTTGTTCGTCTCGTTACCAAGCGCCTCTTCTTTTCCAAGGAATTGCCATGACTACCCAGGCCACCGAACAACGCCCCAACCTGCGTTCGCAGCGTTTGAACCAGATCACCAACGAGCCGCACAGCAAGCTCGATGCCCTGGTCAAGGCCCATGCCCCGTTTGAAACCCCGGCCAATTTCGCCCGCTTCGTGGTGGCGCAGTACCTGTTCCAGTCGGAACTGGTGTCGCTGTACAACGATGCCGAACTGACCGCCATCGTCCCGGACCTGCCGGCCCGCTGCCGTGCCGATGCAGCCAGGGCCGACCTCGCGGACCTGGACACCGACGTGCCAGCACCTGTCGCCGGTGCACTGAAGAGCCCGACCAAGGCCCAAGCCCTGGGCTGGATCTTCGTCTCCGAAGGTTCGAAGCTCGGCGCGGCGTTCCTGATCAAGCGTGCCGTGGGCCTTGGCCTGAGCGAAACCTTCGGCGCCCGCCACCTCGGCGAACCGGCCGGTGGCCGCGCTGAAGGCTGGAAGCGCTTCGTCCAGACCCTGGACGGCCTGGCGTTCAGCGCCCAGGAAGAAGCCGACGTGGAAAAAGGCGCCATCGACGCGTTCAGCCGGTTTACCGTGTTGCTGGAGCAGGCTTACGCCAGCGCACCGGAAGTCGCCTGACACACCGCTGTCCCTGTGGGAGCGGGCTTGCTCCGGGCGGCGTTCCGACGAAAGCGTAGTATCAGTCGACATGTTTTTTGAATGTCAGACCGCCTTCGCGAGCAAGTCGGATCGCCGCACCGCCGCTCCCACATTGGACGAAGCAAGTCTGTAGGATTTCGATTCGCCTCACGTGTTGCCTTGAGCCCATGCCCACCTCTTCAAAACTCTCCCGCCTCCTCTTCGGTCTGCTCGCCTATGTCAGCCTGGGCATCGGCCTGATCGCTATCGTCATACCCGGCCTGCCAACCACCGAGTTCGTCCTGCTGGCCGCCTGGGCCGCGACCCGCAGTTCGCCGCGCCTGAGTGCCTGGCTGGAAAACCACCGGCTGTTCGGCCCCATCCTCCAAAACTGGCGCAACGGCAAGATCATCGCGCGCCGGGCAAAAATCAGCGCCACGGTCAGCATGCTGTTATGTGCTGGCCTGATGTTGGTGATGCTCGATCACGGCTGGCCGATCTACCTGGCGATTGCCGGGATGGGGCTGGGCAACCTGTGGATCTGGTCACGGCCGGAATCATTGCCGCAAGTCACCTGAAACCTCTTCAAACTGCCCTGTAACAGCCGACAACAGCACACTTGAAAGTACCTACTTCCTGTTCGGATTTCTCCTACGTGTTTATCAGGTCATCCATGACCGGGTTTGGCCGTTAAGCACCATGAAACCCCACAACGAGAAGCTGACATGAATGTAAGTGCCGCTGCATCTTTTCAAGTTCCGTATCCGCAAACATTGAAAGCGAACACAGAAACGGCTCAATCCGAGAAAGTTGAAGGCCCGGTAATAAATGAGCAAAGGGGGAGGTTTCTCATCGACAAAATCATGGGTCGTGGAGAACAAAAAGGTTACACGTTCGAAGACCTGAAAGAGGTGGAGGCGTTTTTGGAGACGAACGATCGAGGCCCCGACGATTGTGGACTTTATTTTCGAATGAAGAGGGCCAGAAACGGGTTCCTCCTCGGTAAAGAAATCCAGGCAGGGATAAAGCTCCGTGAAATGGAAGAGATTTACTCCGATTTCAAAAAAGACCTGCAGAACAAATGGTCTGGCCTGGCCAATAAGCCAATGGGCTTCACCGTGGCCGAAGACGGTCAGTTGAAGGTCACTTCGCCGCCCGACACACTGACTGCCAGGGATGAGGAAATATTGAATACTCTGTTGAACGAGACCAAAGGTTTGCAAACCCTGACACTCAAGCATGCCAAGCTCGTGATCGAACTGGTCCAGATGGATAAACCACAGTTCGAAGGCAAGGTGAATCTTGACCTGCGCAACTTCCATAAGATGATTGACTATGGATTATTGCTGAACAAAGGTGCGCTTGACCTGAGAAATTCAGACTCCTGGCTGGACCAATTGCATAAAAAAGCCGAGAAGGAGCCGAGCGAGAGAAGGCAGGGGCTGCACATCGAGGCCTGATCGTTCGATAAAACCCGGCAAAGCGAACATATATGTGCGCTTTGCCGGGAACATGACAGACTTAGTTACGCAACATATTTTGATAGCATATCTGAGCAAATGAAACGTTCCGCACGTTGTAACCTCCCACACCCGAATCCTCTTTGCGTTGAACCTGGATCAACCAATACCCCAGGTTGTATTCAACTTCCCACTTATAGCGATACTTGCCACTACTGGTCCAGAAAGGATCAGACTTCAGCTGGCCATAACACCCACCCAACGGAGTGGCTTGCGCAGCGCTACCAGTGCTGTCCGTTATAAGGTCGAACCTTTCATCATCCGCCCCCGCCCCCTTGTTCAATATCAAGGTAGCGGTAGCACCTTCGAGCGGCTGCCCGGTCGAATCCCTCAATCGGACCGACCAATTCAAGACTCGGTAGGCCTGCGTAGTCGCCCAGTAGTGCCGCAGATCACCGGTATCGCCCTGGACGCGACTGTCGGCGTAATAAGGCGCTGAACCCAACTCAAGGTCGTAGATATCATCCGCCACGAACGGGGCAGACGGCATCTTCGAAATGCGAACCTGAACTTCCTGATTCGGCTGCAAGCCAGAAACCGTAAAGGGTTTACCCCAAGGGATTACGGCCCAATTTCCATCGCGGTTGTATTCCAGCCTCAATGGCCCTCCTTTCTTCACACCCGCATGGATCAACACATCCTGGCCCCGCACAGCCATGAAGCTGTAATGCTTCACATCCGTTTCGTCAGCCAGACTGTCCTCGAGGGTGTTCAGTTTGTCCGGCAGTACCGTGGTCGCCGAGGGTATTTGAGAGGCGATACCCGAAATAGCTGCCGAGTTCAGAAAAGACATGGCAGGTGCCGCACCTGCCGCCAATAACATCCCCCAAAAAAACAACACCGAGCGCAACCCGGTCCTTTTAATGCAAGTAATACACATGATGGCTTTCTCATTATTTACTGTCAGATGCCAGAAGCCAAAACTTCCGGAAGCGTTCCACCGAGGTGGCATCTGCATTTAATCGGTCCGCCCTTAATGAGAAGCGGTACATATGTATTTCGTGAATTTTATTTAAAGCGCAAAAAACACCCTGGACGTCGATGCCAAATTGATCACCGTCCATCCGTGACTTTTCCTCTTTTTACCCCCATTTTCGGCACATTTTTCTGCGCAAACGTTCAACCACTACCGTTCGTCGAGTTGCCCCTCATGTAACGTCAGCGCCACGCCGATGTGCATTGATCGGCGCTAAATGGATTTAGCGAGTGAGCCGCAACGGCCCACAGCCAACACTTCATCCATTCGCGAGTTCGCCCTATGTTCGACTCACTGTCCATCCGCCTGAAAATCGTCCTGCTGTCCGGTCTGTGCCTGCTGGGGGTAGTCGCCTTGATAGTGGGCATGAACATCTACCAGACCAATCAGAACGATGACCTGGTCAACGATTCCAGCAGCAGAATGCTCACCGCCAGTGTGCAGGACCTGCTCCAGGCCAAGGCCGCCGAGCAAGCGGTGCGGGTACAGAAGACCTTCGGTGAAACCCTGACGGTGGTGACCGCCCTCGCGGACCAGATCAAGGACATGCGCTCCATGGCCGCCAAGCGTTCGCTTGAGCCCGGCGCCCTGCGTGAGGAGTTGAACCAGAGCCTGAAAACCGCCTTCGAGCGCAACAGCAAGGTGCTGGGCATCTGGCTGGCGTTCGAACCCAACGGGCTGGACGGCAAGGACAGCGAATTCGCCAACGACGCCGCCCGCCAGTCCAACGAGATCGGCCGTTTCGCCACCTACTGGAGCCGTGCCGGTGGTGAGTCGCTGAACACCATCATGGTCGAAGAGGACATGACCAAAACCACCCTGAACCTCAGCGGCACGCCGTACAACGTCTGGTACACCTGCCCGCGGGACAGCAAGCGCACCTGCCTGCTCGACCCCTACGCCGATACTGTCGGCGGCAAGGAAGTGTTGATGACCACCATTTCCGTACCGCTGCTGGTGGATGGCAAGTCCATCGGCGTGGTCGGCATCGACATCGCCCTCGACGCCCTGCAAGCGGCGGCGGTCGACTCCCAGCGCGACCTGTTCAACAGTGCCGGGCACATGCTCATCGTTTCCGGCACTGGCGTGCTGGCCGCCTACAGTGTCGATGCCGGTAAAGTCGGCAAGAACATCGGCGACACCCTGGGCGGCGATGGCAAGGACATCCTGCAATTGCTCGGCAATGGCGCGCCGAAGATTCTCCAGCAAGGCGACCTGATCCGCGCGGTGTACCCGGTCAGCCCGATTGCCGATGCCAAGGCCTGGGCCGTGGTGATCGACTTGCCCAAACAAGTGCTGCTGGCCGACTCGGTGAAGCTGCAAGCGGTACTCGACGATGCCCAGCAAAGCGGCACGCTCAAGGCGCTGTCGGTGGCGGTGATTGCCGGTCTGCTCGGGCTGTTGCTGATGTGGCTTACCGCGTCCGGCGTGACCCGCCCGATCAACAGCGTGGCCGACATGCTCAAGGCGATTGCCAGTGGCGACGGCGACCTGACCCAGCGCCTGCACTACAGCAAGAAGGACGAGCTGGGCGAACTGGTGAGCTGGTTCAACCGCTTCCTCGACAAGCTGCAACCGACCATCGCGCAGATCAAGCAAAGCATCACCGATGCCCGTGGCACGGCCGACCAGTCTTCGGAAATCGCCCGCCAGACCAGTGAAGGCATGCAGGTGCAGTTCCGCGAAATCGACCAGGTCGCCACGGCGTCCAACGAAATGAGCGCCACCGCCCACGACGTCGCCAACAGCGCCTCGAACGCGGCCAACGCCGCCAAGGGTGCCGACCAGTCGGCCCGCGACGGCATGTCGATCATCGAGCGCAGCACTCGCGACATCAATCAACTGGCCGAAGAAGTCAGCAAGGCCGTGACCGAAGTCGAAGCCCTGGCGGTCAACAGCGAGCAGATCGGTTCGGTGCTGGAGGTGATTCGCAGCATCGCCGAACAAACCAACCTGCTGGCGCTCAACGCGGCCATCGAGGCCGCACGTGCCGGCGAGAGCGGTCGCGGCTTTGCGGTGGTGGCCGACGAGGTACGTAACCTGGCCAAACGCACCCAGGATTCGGTGGAAGAAATTCGCCTGGTGATCGAACGCATCCAGAGCGGCACCCGCGGCGTGGTCGCCACCATGCACTCAAGCCAGACCCAGGCCCACAGCAACGCCGGGCAGATCCAGCAGGCGGTCCAGGCGTTGGGCAAGATCAGCGATGCGGTCACCGTGATCAGCGACATGAACCTGCAAATCGCCAGTGCCGCCGAACAGCAAAGCGCCGTGGCCGAAGAGGTCAACCGCAACGTCTCGGCGATCCGCACCGTCACCGAAACCCTGACCGGCCAGGCCACCGAATCGGCGCAGATCAGCAGCCAGCTCAACTCCCTGACCACCCAGCAAATGAAGTTGATGGATCAGTTCCGCGTGTAAGCAGCACCAACGAAATGTGGGAGCGGGCTTGCTCGCGAATGCGGAGTGTCAGGCGACATCGATGTTGAATGTGCCGGCCTCTTCGCGAGCAAGCCCGCTCCCACAAAGGGATGTCATCGGGACTCGAGTTTTTGGACTAAGATCTGGCTCTCGCTCCAGAGGGCCCTTCGATGACTGATCTGCTCACGTCCATTCAAGCCGCACTCGGTTTGCCTCACACCCCGATTCCATTCACGTCCAGCGGCGCCCTGCCCTCGGCGTTTGCCGTCACGGATCTGGCCTGCGCCAGCATGGCTGCCGCAGGCCAGGCCGCCAGCGAACTGTTGCACCAGCAAACCGGGCACCTGCCCGGTCTTGAGGTCGACCGACGCCTCGCATCATTCTGGTTCGCAACCTCGATTCGCCCGCTTGGCTGGAGCGTTCCGCCGTTGTGGGACCCGGTGGCCGGTGACTACGCCACCCGCGATGGCTGGATTCGCCTGCATACCAACGCGCCCCATCACCGCGCCGCTGCCGAAAGCGTGCTCGGCGCCTGTGCCGACCGCGCAGCGATGACCGGCCAAGTGGCCCGATGGGCGAAAAGCGAGCTGGAGCAGGCGGTGGTCGATGCCGGTGGTTGCGCCGCCGAAATGCGCACCTGGGAACAATGGCAGACCCACCCTCAAGGCCAGGCAGTAAATGTCGAACCCTTGATTCTGTTCGCCAACCACCCAAGCCAGAGCCGCAAACCGTGGACAGGTTCAGTGGCTCGACCTCTGGCCGGCATCAAGGTGCTGGACTTGACCCGAGTACTGGCAGGCCCCATCGCCAGTCGCTTTCTGGCCGGCCTTGGCGCCGATGTCTTACGCATCGATCCACCGACCTGGAACGAGCCTGGGGTGGTGCCGGAAGTCACCTTGGGAAAACGTTGCGCGCGTCTTGATCTGAACGACAGGTCCGACCGCGCCGTATTCGAATGCCTGCTCAAGGATGCCGACATTCTGCTCCACGGCTATCGTGCCGATGCACTGGAGCGACTTGGCCTGGGCATGGATAAGCGCCGGCAACTGAACCCCGGTCTGATCGATGTTTGCCTCAACGCCTATGGCTGGAGCGGGCCCTGGCAAAACCGGCGGGGCTTCGACAGCCTGGTGCAGATGAGCAGTGGCATTGCCGAAGCGGGCATGCGCTGGAAGCAGGCGGACAAACCGACGCCATTGCCGGTGCAAGCCCTCGATCACGCCACCGGGTATTTGATGGCGGCCAGTGCGATCCGGTTGTTGTCGCAGCGGTTGAACGACGGTACGGGGGGTTCGGCGCGATTGTCGTTGGCGCGTACGGCGAGGTTGTTGATCGAGGCTGGGGCCGGGTCCGATGAGCCGTTGCGGGCAGAGGATCAAAACGATCAGGGGATACAGGTTGAGCAAACGCCCTGGGGGCCGGCGCATCGGTTGCAGGCGCCGCTTAAGATGACGGGGACACCATTGCAATGGAGATTGCCAGCAACTGATTTGGGTTCACATCGCGCGCAGTGGTGGTGACTTTCAGATAGCCATCGCGAGCAAGCTCGCTCCCACATTTGATCGCGGTCGTCAGCTAGTACTCGGTCAACTGTGGGAGCGGGCTTGCCCGCGAAGGCGTCAGGACTGCCAGTACAAATTCCGGATCAGCTCAGTCCGCCCGACTCAACGAAGTCCACAGCACCTGCGCCGCATACCCTCGATAAGGCCGCCACCCTTCAGCCCGCAACAACAGCTGCCTGGCTGTCACCGGCTCACCCTCCAGCGCCGCCAACGCGTTGATCAGCCCGACATCACCATTGGGAAACCCATCCAACTCCCGCAATTGCCGCAAGGCAATGTATTGCGCCGTCCAGTCACCAATCCCGTGCAAGGCCAGCAACCGCGCTACGCCCCCCTCCCGACCCGGCTCAAACAATCGCGGATCATCGAGCAGTGCCTGAGCCACCCCCGACAACGTCCGGCCTCGGCTTTTCGGCATGCCCAGCGCGGCCAGATCCGCCCCCGCCAGCACGTCAGCCGTGGGAAACACATGGCTCAATCCCGACTGCGGTGAACTCAATGGCACACCGTATTGCGCCACCAGTTTCCCCGCCAATTTGATCGCCGCCACCACCGTAATCTGCTGTCCCAGCACCGCACGGATCGCCAGTTCCAGCCCATCCCACGCCCCTGGCACACGCAACCCGGGGCGCTCGGCAATCAACCGCGCCATCAGCGGATCAACCGCCAGGTGCCGGTGAATCGTGGACAGGTCGGCATCCAGGTCGAACATTCGCCGCACTCGCGCAACGATCTCGGGCACGGCAGCAGCATCCGGAAAGTCCAGGCTCAGCTCGAGCGCATCGGATGCAGCAGGCTGGATCGAAAACGTACCGTGAACGCCATGCAAGTCGATGCTGCGCGAGTAAACACTCTCGACCACCGTTTCCAGGCCAACGATCGCCCGCGCCGACAAGAACCCCAGCAACGCCGGCCAGTCATAGGGCGGCTGGTACGCCAGCAACAACCTCACAGACTGAGCACTCCGCTGTACAACCCATAAGCGGCCAGCCCCGCACCACCGATGACACAGGTGAAAATGCCTTTCTCAACCACCGTGAACAGAGGCTTGCCCTGCTCGTTACGAGCCTTGGCGAACAGGATCACACCCGGTGCATACAGCAAGGCCGACAGCAGCAAATACTTCAGGCCGCCGGCATACAGCAACCACACCGCGTAGCCCAGGGCGATGCCACCGATCAGCAGGTCCTTGATCCGCTCGGCGGGTGCCTGTTGGTAGGTTTCACCTCGCGCGCACAACAACACCGCATAGGCCGCCGACCACAGGTACGGCACCAGAATCATCGAGGACGCCAGATAAATCAGGCTGGTGTAGGTGCCGGCGGAAAACAGCGTGATCAGCAGGAACAGCTGGATCATCGCGTTGGTCAGCCACATCGCATTGACCGGCACGCGGTTGGCGTTTTCCTTGGTCAGGAATGCCGGCATGGTCTTGTCTTTCGCCGTGGCGAACAGGATTTCGGCGCACAGCAGCGCCCAGGACAACAAGGCCCCCAACAGCGAGATCGCCAGGCCGACACTGATCAGCAACGCGCCCCAGGGGCCGACGATATGTTCAAGCACTGCCGCCAACGAGGGGTTCTGCAGTTTCGCCAGTTCCGGCTGGGTCATGATCCCCAGCGACAGCACATTCACCAGCACCAGCAGCGCCAATACCCCAATGAACCCGATCACCGTCGCGCGGCCCACGTCGGAGCGTTTCTCTGCCCGGGCCGAATAGACACTGGCGCCCTCGATACCGATGAACACGAACACCGTGACCAGCATCATGTGCCGGACCTGATCCATCACGCTGCCGAACTCCGGGTTGTTGCGCCCCCAGATATCGAGGGTAAAGATGTCCGCCTTGAACGCCACGGCAGCAATCACGATGAACATGATCAGCGGCACGATCTTGGCCACCGTGGTCACCTGGTTGATGAACGCCGCCTCCTTGATCCCGCGCATCACCACAAAATGCACGGTCCAGAGCAGCACCGAAGCGCAGACGATGGCGATCGGCGTGTTGCCTTCGCCAAAGACCGGAACGAAATAACCGAGGGTGCTGAACAGCAGCACGAAGTAGCCGACGTTGCCCAGCCAGGCGCTGATCCAGTAGCCCCAGGCCGAAGAAAAGCCCATGTAGTCGCCGAACCCGGCCTTGGCATAGGCGTACACCCCGGAGTCCAGCTCCGGCTTGCGATTGGCCAGGGTCTGGAACACGAATGCCAGGGTCAGCATGCCGACCGCAGTGATTGCCCAACCGATCAGGATCGCCCCGGCATCGGCCCTGGCCGCCATGTTCTGCGGCAGGGAAAAAATCCCGCCGCCGATCATCGAACCCACCACCAACGCAATCAAAGCGCTCAGGCGAAGCTTGTTCGGTGATTGCGCCATCGTTGCATCTCCATTTCCGAAAAGGGGCGACAACTGCCGCGAGATCGTCACATAACAGGCGTCAACTAAACTGTTGAAGAGTAATAACGTTTATTGGATAACGCCAACATACGTCTTTTAACTTGCACAAAACGGCTATTAGAGGCGCCGATATAATCATTTGTTGTATACGTTTTTCCAATACATCAATTTCGTACAAAAAACCCGCCGGGAAAATTTGCGAATTCTGAAAAACCAACTAGCGTCATAATTCGAAACAAACTATACAAAGTACTTAAATAATCTTGAAAAGGCTCTAGAACAAGCATTACAGGCAGCCGCCTTGCAAATGATGGCACTCCGCCAAGAAACTGGGAACGCTCTCATTTAGTGATCCAAGTCAGCTGATTGGATAGCCAACGGAATTAATCTGTTGCCTCTCTTCTCCTGCATTGGAGTCATGCAATGTCTGAAACTCCCGGAAAACTGAAACTCGGCGCGCTGGTTGCGTTAGTCGTGGGTTCGATGATTGGTGGCGGGATCTTTTCCCTGCCACAAAACATGGCGGCCAGCGCAGATGTCGGCGCCATTCTGATCGGTTGGGCGATCACCGCCGTCGGCATGCTCACCCTGGCGTTCGTGTTCCAGACCCTGGCCAACCGCAAACCCGATCTTGATGGCGGGGTTTACGCCTACGCCAAGGCCGGTTTCGGCGACTACATGGGCTTCTCGTCCGCCTGGGGCTACTGGATCAGTGCCTGGCTGGGCAACGTTGGCTACTTCGTCTTGCTGTTCAGCACCCTGGGTTATTTCTTTCCGGTTTTTGGCGAGGGCAATACCGTGGCCGCCGTAATCGGCGCCTCGGTGCTGCTCTGGGCCGTGCATTTCCTCGTACTGCGAGGGATCAAGGAAGCAGCGTTCATCAACCTGGTGACCACCGTCGCCAAGATCGTGCCGCTGCTGCTGTTCATGTTGATTGCGTTGTTCGCCTTCAAGCTGGACATCTTCACCGCTGACATCTGGGGCCTGAAGAACCCGGATCTGGGCAGCGTGATGGACCAGGTGCGCAAGATGATGCTGGTCACCGTGTGGGTGTTCATCGGCATCGAAGGCGCGAGCATCTTTTCGGCCCGGGCGGAAAAACGCAGCGATGTGGGTAAAGCCACCGTGATCGGCTTCGTCACCGTGCTGCTGTTTTTGGTCCTGGTCAACGTGCTGTCGCTGGGGATCATGACCCAGCCGGAACTGGCCAAACTGCAGAACCCGTCAATGGCCGCCGTGCTGGAGCACGTGGTCGGTCATTGGGGTGCGGTGCTGATCAGCGTCGGTTTGATCATCTCGTTGCTGGGGGCGCTGCTGTCGTGGGTGCTGCTGTGCGCGGAGATCATGTTCGCCGCCGCCAAGGACCACACCATGCCGGCGTTTTTGCGCAAGGAAAACGCCAACCATGTACCGGTCAACGCCCTGTGGCTGACCAACGCCATGGTCCAGGTTTTCCTGATCATCACACTGTTCTCGGCCAGCACTTACCTGTCGCTGATCTACCTCGCCACCTCGATGATCCTGGTGCCATACCTGTGGTCGGCGGCCTACGCGTTGTTGTTGGCGGTGCGTGGCGAAAGCTACGAAGGCGCGGCGGGCGAGCGGCAGAAGGATCTGATCATCGGTGCGGTGGCCCTGATCTACGCGATCTGGCTGCTGTACGCCGGCGGCATCAAGTACCTGCTGCTGTCCGCCCTGCTCTACGCCCCCGGCGTGATCCTGTTCGCCAAGGCCAAGCTGGAAATCAACAAACCGGTTTTCACCAACGTCGAGAAGCTGATTTTCGCTGCGGTGGTCGTCGGCGCCGTGGTGGCGGCCTACGGTCTCTACGACGGCTTCCTGACCCTTTAGCTCCTGTTTCTAGAAGCACAACCCTGTTTTGTCATCTGGAGGATCACTGTAATGACCAAGGAAAAAGTTAAGTTCGGCGTCCATTCCGAAGCCGGCAAACTGCGCAAAGTCATGGTTTGCTCCCCAGGCCTGGCCCATCAGCGGCTGACCCCGAACAACTGCGATGAACTGCTGTTCGACGATGTGCTGTGGGTGGCCCAGGCCAAGCGCGACCACTTCGACTTCGTTACCAAGATGCGTGAACGCAACATCGATGTGCTGGAAATGCACAACCTGCTGACCGACATCGTCGCCATTCCCGAAGCCCTGGACTGGATTCTGGAACGCAAGATCACCGCCAACTCGGTGGGCCTGGGCCTGATCAACGAAACGGCCTCGTGGCTGCGCAGCCTGGAGCCGCGCAAGATCGCCGAGTTCCTGATCGGCGGCGTCTCGGGCGATGATTTGCCCACCAGTTTCGGCGGCAAGGCCATCGAGATGTTCCGCGACTTCCTCGGCAACTCCAGCTTCATCCTGCCGCCGCTGCCCAACACCCAGTTCACCCGCGATACCACCTGCTGGATCTACGGTGGCGTCACCCTCAACCCGATGTACTGGCCGGCGCGCCGTCAGGAAACCCTGCTGACCACCGCCATCTACAAGTTCCACCCCGAGTTCACCAACGCCGACTTCCAGATCTGGTACGGCGACCCGGACAAAGAACATGGCAACTCCACCCTTGAGGGCGGTGATGTGATGCCGATCGGCAACGGCGTGGTGTTGATCGGCATGGGCGAACGCTCGTCGCGCCAGGCCATTGCCCAACTGGCGGTGAACCTGTTCAAAAACAAGGCCGTCGAGAAAGTGATCGTCGCCGGCCTGCCGAAATCCCGCGCGGCGATGCACCTGGATACCGTGTTCAGCTTCTGCGATCGCGACCTCGTCACGATCTTCCCGGAAGTGGTGAACCAGATTGTCGCCTTCACCCTGCGTCCCGACGAAAGCAAGGCCGGCGGCATCGACATCCGTCGCGAAGAAACCAACTTCCTCGACACCGTGGCCCAGGCCCTGAACCTCAAGGCCCTGCGCGTGGTTGAAACCGGCGGCAACAGCTTCGCCGCCGAACGCGAGCAATGGGACGACGGCAACAACGTAGTGGCCGTGGAACCGGGCGTGGTCATCGGCTACGACCGCAATACCTACACCAACACCCTGCTGCGCAAGGCCGGTGTGGAAGTGATCACCATCAGCGCCGGCGAACTCGGCCGGGGACGGGGCGGCGGCCATTGCATGACCTGCCCGATCATCCGCGACCCGATTGACTACTAACCTGTTCACCTTAGGAGATCCAAAATGGCGTTCAATATCCATAACCGCAATCTGCTGAGCCTGGAACACCACACCCCTCGCGAATTGCGCTACCTGCTCGACCTGTCCCGCGACCTCAAGCGTGCCAAGTACACCGGCACCGAACAGCAGCATCTCAAGGGCAACAACATCGCGCTGATCTTCGAAAAAACCTCGACCCGCACCCGCTGCGCGTTCGAAGTCGCAGCCTATGACCAGGGCGCCAACGTCACCTACATCGACCCGAACTCCTCGCAGATCGGCCACAAGGAAAGCATGAAGGACACCGCCCGCGTGCTCGGGCGCATGTACGATGCCATCGAGTATCGTGGCTTCAAGCAGGAAATCGTCGAGGAACTGGCCAAATTCGCCGGCGTGCCGGTGTTCAACGGCCTTACCGACGAATATCACCCGACGCAAATGATCGCCGACGTGTTGACCATGCGTGAACACGCCGACAAACCGATCCACGAGATCAGCTACGCCTACCTGGGCGACGCGCGCAACAACATGGGTAATTCCCTGTTGCTGATTGGCGCCAAGCTCGGCATGGATGTGCGTATCTGCGCGCCAAAAGCCCTGTGGCCGGCGGACGACCTGGTGGCTCGCTGCAAACAGTACGCAGAAGAAAGCGGCGCGCGCATCACCCTCACCGAAGACCCGAAAGCGGCGGTCAAGGGCGTGGACTTCATCCATACCGATGTGTGGGTGTCGATGGGCGAGCCGGTCGAAGCCTGGGCCGAGCGCATCCAGCAACTGCTGCCGTATCAGGTCAACGCCGAACTGATGAAAGCCACCGGCAACCCGCGCACCAAGTTCATGCACTGCCTGCCGGCGTTCCACAACAGCGACACCAAGATCGGCAAGCAGATTGCCGAGCAGTACCCGCACCTGAAGAACGGCATCGAAGTGACCGATGACGTGTTCGAGTCGCCAGCCTGCATCGCCTTCGAGCAAGCGGAAAACCGCATGCACACCATCAAGGCGATTCTGGTGTCGACACTGGCTGATCTCTAACGGCTGACTCGCTCCCACTGACGCAACGCGGTCAATGTGGGAGCGGGCTTGCTCGCGAAAGCGGTGTGTCTGACAACAATGATGTCGACTGACACTCCGTCTTCGCGAGCAAGCCCGCTCCCACACTGGCCCGATTCCAACCGGGAGATCGAGTTGTTTGTGACTTCTCTTTTAGAAGGACTGCACCATGCGTATCGTCGTTGCTCTGGGCGGTAATGCCCTGCTCCGCCGGGGCGAACCCATGACCGCTGACAACCAGCGCGCCAACATCCGGATCGCCACCGAACAGATCGCCAAGATTCATCCCGGCAACCAACTGGTCATCGCCCATGGCAATGGCCCTCAGGTCGGCCTGCTGTCATTGCAAGCGGCGGCCTACACCTCGGTTTCGCCCTATCCGCTGGACGTGCTCGGTGCCGAAACCGAAGGCATGATCGGCTACATCATCGAACAGGAACTGGGCAACCTGCTGGACTTCGAAGTGCCCTTCGCGACCCTGCTGACCCAGGTCGAAGTCGATGCCAATGACCCGGCCTTCAAGAACCCGAGCAAGCCCATCGGCCCGGTCTACAGCAAGGCCGAGGCGGAGCAACTCGCCGCCGAGAAAGGCTGGGCCATTGCCCCGGATGGCGACAAATACCGCCGCGTGGTCGCCAGCCCGAAACCGAAGCGCATCTTCGAAATCCGTCCGATCAAATGGCTGCTGGAAAAAAGCAGCATTGTGATCTGCGCCGGCGGCGGCGGCATTCCGACCATGTATACCTCGCCTGGCAAACTCGAGGGCGTCGAAGCGGTTATCGACAAGGACCTGTGCTCGGCACTTTTGGCCGAACAGCTTGAAGCCGATCTGCTGGTGATCGCCACCGACGTCAACGCCGCGTTCATCGACTTTGGCAAACCCACGCAGAAAGCCATTGCCCAGGCGCACCCCGACGAAATGGAAAAACTCGGCTTCGCCGCCGGCTCCATGGGACCGAAGGTGCAGGCAGCCTGCGAATTCGCGCGCCATACTGGAAAAGTCGCAGTGATCGGTTCGCTCGCGGACATCGAAGCGATTGTCCAGGGCAAGGCCGGCACGCGCATCAGTACGGCGACACCGGGCATCAGCTATCAGTAAACGAAACATCGGGGCAGGCCTGAGGCCTGTCCTGATTCAAGATCTTTTGAAGGAGAGTCAACAATGGCAACGTTCGAGCCGGGTCACCTGCACATCGAGCGACACGCGCTGAACAAGGATGACGTCAGCTACAACATCTACCTCGACTATGAAGTCAGCCAGGATCCCAAGGAAGGCAAAGGGATGCTGTTCAAGATGCACGGCAGCATTCAGAACAAGGACATGAGCGAGTCGTTCTTCCTGCCCAAGGACATGGCCTACAACTTCGCCAGCAACGTCACCAAGATTGCCGAGAAGCATGGCATCCCGAAAACCCATAGCAACATCGGTTCGATCCACAAGCATTACGACGCAATGTTCGAAGATGTGCGGGTGCAGTTGAACATGAAATCGGGCGACCCGGTCAAACCCGAGCACCTGGAATAACTGATTCACCACAATCTACTGTGGGAGCGGGCTTGCTCGCGAAAGCGGTGTATCAGTCGCCAACGATGGTGTCTGACACGACGCTTTCGCGAGCAAGCCCGCTCCCACATTGGTTCGATGGGCACTTGCAAAACCGTTTCAAAATTTCACCATTAGCCCGCCCCAAGGCATACTTGCCACCCTTCGCACTGCAGACCCCAAGACCGCCCCATGCGTATCCACGTCAGTTTCATCGACCGCGTCGGTATCACCCAGGAAGTCCTGGCCCTGCTCGGTGGGCGCAATCTGAACCTGGATGCGGTGGAGATGGTCCCGCCCAATGTTTATATCGACGCCCCGACCCTGAGCCCGCAAGTCCTCGAGGAACTGCGCGATGCCCTGTTCAGCGTGCGTGGCGTGCAAGCGGTGACGGTGGTCGACATCCTGCCCGGCCAGCGCCGGCACTTGCAGCTCGACGCCTTGCTGGCAGCCATGACCGACCCGGTGCTGGCACTGGACAGCGACGGCAAGGTGCTGCTGGCCAACCCGGCCCTGATCGCCCTGTACGGCCGCGAACCGAACGGTGAAAGCGTGGGCGACCTGTTTGCCGACCCGGCCTTGCTCGACGCCCTGCTCGAACACGGCTTTCGCCTGCCGCTGCGGGAAATCACCGTCAACGGCCAGACCCTGTTGCTCGACGCCACGCCGATCACCGACGCCGGTGCCCTGCTGACGCTGTACCAACCGAACCGCATCGGCGAACGCCTTTCCGCGCTGCACCATGACCACGCCGAAGGTTTCGATGCCCTGCTCGGCGAGTCTCCGGTGATCCGCACCCTCAAGGCGCGCGCCCAGCGGGTGGCGGCCCTCGATGCACCGCTGCTGATCCAGGGCGAAACCGGCACCGGCAAGGAACTGGTGGCCCGCGCCTGCCACGCCATCAGCGCCCGGCACAGTTCACCCTTTCTGGCATTGAACTGCGCGGCATTGCCGGAGAACCTCGCCGAAAGTGAACTGTTCGGCTACGCCCCCGGCGCTTTCACCGGCGCACAACGGGGCGGTAAGCCGGGGCTGATGGAGCTGGCCAACCAGGGCACGGTGTTTCTCGATGAAATCGGCGAGATGTCGCCGTATTTGCAGGCCAAATTGCTGCGCTTCCTCAACGACGGCAGTTTTCGCCGGGTCGGCGGTGACCGTGAGGTCAAGGTCAACGTACGGATCCTCAGCGCCACCCACCGCGACCTGGAAAAAATGGTCAGCGAAGGGCTGTTCCGTGAAGACCTGTTCTATCGCCTCAACGTCCTCAACGTTGAAGTGCCACCCCTGCGCGAACGCGGCCAGGACATCCTGCTGCTGGCCCGCTACTTCATGCAACAAGCCTGTGCGCAGATCCAGCGACCGATCTGTCGCCTGGCGCCGGGCACTTACCCGGCGCTGCTGGGCAACCGCTGGCCGGGCAACGTACGGCAATTGCAGAACGTGATCTTCCGTGCCGCGGCGATTTGCGAAAGCAGCCTGGTGGACATCGGCGACCTCGACATCGCCGGCACCTCGGTGGCCCGCCAGGGCGACCATGACGTCGACAGCCTGGAACAGGCCATGGACGAGTTCGAGAAAACCCTGCTGGAAAAACTCTATGCCAGCTATCCCTCGACCCGGCAACTGGCGACCCGCCTGCAAACCTCCCACACGGCGATTGCCCATCGGTTGCGCAAGTACGGGATTCCGAGCAAGGCCTGACACCGAACAAAACTGTGGGAGCGGGCTTGCTCGCGAAGGCGGTGTATCAGTCGATATCGATGCTGCCTGACAGACCGCATTCGCGAGCAAGCCCGCTCCCACAGTAATTTTGCGCTGCATTCAAAACCCCACTCCAAAAACGACCTCCACCTGTACTGAAAGCGCTACAGCGGAACGATATCGCTACACCCCTCTCCGATCACGGCTGTGCAAGGCTTTGATCCACCTCGGCTTTTATCATTGACATATACCGTATCGATTTCGCTACAAGGATTGAATTTCAGCCTTTGTCGAAATCACCTAAATCATTGACCAATAACAAGAAAAACAACGTTGGCCGCGTTCTTGCTATGTACTCCCCCATAACCCGGGCATTGCCCAAGCATTCAATCGCGTCCACCAGACGAGTCTGGCCCCTTAGGAGTTTCCATGAGCGAGTTGCGTTTTACTGAAGATCACGAATGGCTGCGCACCGAAGCTGACGGCAGCGTCACGGTCGGCATCACCGCTTTCGCACAGAACGCCCTGGGCGACGTGGTTTTCGTTCAACTGCCTGAGCTGCAGTCCTACGACAAAGGCGCCGAAGCCGCCACCGTGGAATCGGTAAAGGCTGCCAGCGGCGTGTACATGCCGCTGGACGGCGAAGTGCTGGAAGTGAACCCGGCGCTGGACAGCAGCCCTGAACTGGTCAACGAAGATCCGCTGGGCGAAGGCTGGTTCTTCCGCTTCCAGCCAAGCGACGCCTCGGCAGTCGCTCAACTGCTGGATCAGGACGCCTACGACCGCCTGATCAAAGCCCAAGCCGAAGCCTGAGGAGCACTGAGATGACCCAGATCAATCCTGCCGTTGTTAACATAAGCACCGCCAACGAATTCATCGCCCGTCACATCGGCCCGCGCGCCGGTGACGAGCAAGCGATGCTCAACAGCCTCGGTTTCGACTCCCTGGAAGCCCTGAGCGCCAGCGTGATTCCCGACAGCATCAAGGGCACCAGCGTCCTCGGCCTGGAAGACGGCCTGAGCGAAGCAGATGCCCTGGCCTTGATCAAGTCCATCGCGACTAAAAACCAGCTGTTCAAGACCTTCATCGGCCAGGGTTACTACGGCACCCACACGCCGTCGCCGATCCTGCGCAACCTGCTGGAAAACCCGGCCTGGTACACCGCCTACACCCCGTACCAGCCAGAAATTTCCCAGGGCCGTCTCGAAGCGCTGCTGAACTTCCAGACCCTGATCAGCGACCTCACCGGCCTGCCGATCGCCAACGCCTCGCTGCTGGACGAAGCCACCGCGGCTGCCGAAGCCATGACCTTCTGCAAACGCCTGAGCAAGAACAAGGGCAGCCACGCCTTCTTCGCCTCCGTGCATTGCCACCCGCAGACCCTCGACGTGCTGCGCACCCGTGCCGAGCCTTTGGGCATCGACGTGGTGGTTGGCGACGAGCGCGAGCTGACTGACGTGACGCCATTCTTCGGCGCACTGCTGCAATACCCGGCGAGCAACGGTGACGTATTCGATTACCGCGAGCTGACCGAACGCTTCCACGCCGCCAACGCCCTCGTTGCCGTGGCTGCCGACCTGCTGGCCCTGACCGTGCTGACCGCGCCAGGCGAATTCGGCGCCGACGTGGCCATCGGCAGTGCACAACGCTTCGGCGTGCCGCTGGGCTTCGGCGGCCCGCACGCGGCATACTTCTCCACCAAGGACGCGTTCAAGCGTGACATGCCGGGCCGTCTGGTCGGTGTTTCCGTAGACCGTTTCGGCAACCCGGCCCTGCGCCTGGCCATGCAGACCCGCGAGCAACACATCCGTCGCGAGAAAGCCACCAGCAACATCTGCACCGCGCAAGTACTGCTGGCCAACATCGCCAGCATGTACGCCGTGTACCACGGTCCAAAAGGCCTGACGCAGATCGCCAATCGCGTGCACCATCTGACTGCAATCCTGGCCAAAGGCTTGAGCGCATTGGGCCTGAGCGTCGAGCAAGCGAGCTTCTTCGACACCCTGACCGTGAAGACCGGCGCGCAAACCGCCGCCCTGCACGACAAGGCACACGCCCAGCGCATCAACCTGCGCATGGTCGATGGTGAGCGCCTGGGCCTGTCCCTGGACGAAACCACCACTCAAGCCGACGTTGAAACCCTGTGGAGCCTGCTGTCCGACGGCAAGGCCCTGCCGGACTTCGCCGCCCTCGCCGTCTCGGTCGTCAGCGCCATCCCGGCTACGCTGGTGCGTCAGTCGCCGATCCTCAGCCACCCGGTGTTCAACCGCTATCACTCGGAAACCGAGCTGATGCGTTACCTGCGCAAACTGGCGGACAAGGACCTGGCGCTGGACCGCACCATGATCCCGCTGGGTTCGTGCACCATGAAACTCAACGCCGCCAGCGAAATGATCCCGGTGACCTGGGCCGAGTTCGGCGCCCTGCACCCGTTCGCCCCGGCCGAACAAAGCGCTGGCTACCAGCAACTGACCGACGAACTGGAAGCCATGCTTTGCGCTGCCACCGGCTACGACTCGGTATCCTTGCAGCCGAACGCCGGCTCCCAGGGTGAATACGCAGGTCTGCTGGCGATCCGTGCCTACCACCAGAGCCGTGGCGAAGACCGTCGCGACATCTGCCTGATCCCGTCGTCGGCCCACGGCACCAACCCGGCCACCGCCAACATGGCCGGCATGCGCGTGGTCGTCACCGCGTGCGATGCCCGCGGCAACGTCGACATCGAAGACCTGCGCGCCAAGGCCATCGAGCACCGCGAACACCTCGCCGCGCTGATGATCACCTACCCGTCGACCCACGGCGTGTTCGAAGAAGGCATCCGCGAAATCTGTGGCATCGTTCATGACAACGGCGGCCAGGTGTACATCGACGGCGCCAACATGAACGCCATGGTCGGCCTCTGCGCCCCGGGCAAGTTCGGCGGCGACGTTTCGCACCTGAACCTGCACAAGACCTTCTGCATCCCCCACGGCGGTGGCGGCCCGGGCGTCGGCCCGATCGGTGTGAAATCGCACCTGGCACCATTCCTGCCGGGCCACGCACAGATGGAGCGCAAGGAAGGCGCCGTTTGCGCGGCACCGTTCGGCAGCGCGAGCATTCTGCCGATCACCTGGATGTACATTCGTATGATGGGTGGCGCGGGTCTCAAGCGTGCTTCGCAGCTGGCGATCCTCAATGCCAACTACATTTCCCGTCGCCTCGAAGAGCACTACCCGGTTCTGTACACCGGCAGCAACGGTCTGGTGGCGCATGAGTGCATCCTCGACCTGCGTCCACTGAAAGACAGCAGCGGCATCAGCGTCGATGACGTCGCCAAGCGCCTGATCGACTTCGGCTTCCACGCGCCGACCATGTCGTTCCCGGTGGCCGGCACGCTGATGATCGAGCCGACCGAAAGCGAATCCAAGGAAGAACTGGACCGCTTCTGCGACGCCATGATCCGCATCCGCGAAGAAATCCGCGCAGTGGAAAACGGCACCCTGGACAAGGACGACAACCCGCTGAAAAACGCTCCGCACACCGCCAAGGAGCTGGTGGGCGAGTGGTCGCACCCGTACAGCCGTGAGCAAGCGGTGTACCCGGTTGCGTCGCTGATCGAAGGCAAGTACTGGCCACCGGTCGGTCGCGTCGACAACGTGTTCGGCGACCGCAACCTGGTCTGCGCCTGCCCGTCGATCGAAAGCTACGCTTAAACGAATGAGGGGGCGGGTTTACTCGCCCCCACTGTCAAGAACACCGCATTCCCTTTGTGGGAGCGGCGGTGCGGCGATCCGACTTGCTCGCGAAGGCGGTGTGTCAGGCGCCAGATGTACTGCCTGTTACGCCGCCTTCGCGAGCAAGCCCGCTCCCACAGGGTCCAGTCTCCCCACAAGATTTGCGTCGATATCTAATAACAAGAAACCGGAGAACCACCATGTCGTTAAGCGTGTTCGACCTGTTCAAGATTGGCATCGGCCCCTCCAGCTCCCACACCGTCGGCCCGATGCGCGCCGCTGCGCGTTTCGTCGAAGGCTTGCGCCGTGAAGGGCTGCTGACGGCCACCACCTGCGTCAAGGTCGAGCTGTACGGCTCGCTCGGCGCCACCGGCAAAGGCCACGGCAGTGACAAGGCTGTGCTGCTGGGCCTGGAAGGCGAACACCCGGACACCGTTGACACCGAAACCGTCGCCGCGCGCCTGCAAGAGATTCGCAGCAACGGCCGCCTGAACCTGCTCGGCGAACACAGCATTGCGTTCAACGAGAAAGAACACCTGGCGATGATTCGCAAACCGTTGCCCTATCACCCCAACGGCATGATTTTTCGCGCCTTCGACGCGGCGGGCCTGCAGATCCGCAGCCGCGAGTACTACTCGGTCGGCGGCGGTTTTGTGGTCGATGAGGACGCCGCCGGCGCCGATCGCATCGTCGAAGACGCCACCCCCCTGACCTTTCCGTTCAAAAGTGCCAAGGATCTTCTCGGTCATTGCGTCAAATACGGGCTGTCGATCAGCCAGGTGATGCTGACCAACGAAAGTGCCTGGCGCCCTGAAGCGGAAACCCGCGTCGGCCTGCTGAAAATCTGGCAAGTGATGCAGGACTGCGTCGCCGCTGGATGCCGCAATGAAGGCATCCTGCCCGGCGGGCTGAAGGTCAAGCGCCGGGCCGCCGCGCTGCATCGGCAATTGTGCAAGAACCCGGAATCGTCGTTGCGCGACCCGCTGTCGGTGCTCGACTGGGTCAACCTCTACGCGCTGGCCGTCAACGAGGAGAACGCCAACGGCGGGCGCGTCGTAACGGCGCCCACCAACGGTGCGGCGGGGATCATTCCAGCAGTGTTGCACTACTACATGCGCTTTATCCCGGGCTCCAATGACGACGGCGTGGTGCGATTCCTGCTGACCGCCGCGGCCATCGGCATTCTGTACAAGGAAAACGCCTCGATCTCCGGCGCCGAAGTCGGCTGCCAGGGCGAAGTCGGCGTCGCCTGCTCGATGGCCGCCGGTGCCTTGTGCGAAGTACTTGGCGGCACTGTGCAACAAGTGGAGAACGCCGCGGAAATCGGCATGGAACACAACCTCGGACTGACCTGCGACCCGATTGGCGGGCTGGTGCAAGTGCCTTGCATCGAGCGCAACGCCATGGGCTCGGTCAAGGCCATCAATGCCGTGCGCATGGCCCTGCGCGGCGACGGGCAACACTTCGTTTCCCTCGACAAGGTCATTCGCACCATGCGCCAGACCGGCGCCGACATGAAAAGCAAATACAAGGAAACCGCCCGTGGCGGTTTGGCGGTCAACATTATCGAGTGCTGATGCGCGCTCATCTGCACCCTTCTTCAGGAGCTGAATATGTCCACCGAACAACTGTTGAAAACCCCGTTGCACGCACTGCACATCGAACTTGGCGCGCGCATGGTGCCGTTCGCCGGCTACGACATGCCCGTGCAGTACCCGCTGGGCGTGATGAAAGAACACCAGCACACCCGCGACCAGGCAGGGCTGTTCGATGTCTCGCACATGGGCCAGATCCGCCTGACCGGCACCAATGCCGCCAAGGCTCTGGAAACCCTGGTGCCGGTGGACATCATCGACCTGCCGGTGGGCATGCAGCGTTACGCCATGTTCACCAATGCGACGGGCGGTATCCTCGATGACCTGATGGTCGCCAACCTGGGTAATGACGAACTGTTCCTGGTGGTCAACGCCGCCTGCAAGGACCAGGACCTGGCGCACCTGCGCAAGCACATTGGCGACCAGTGCACGATCGAGCCGCTGTTCGAAGAACGTGCCCTGCTCGCCTTGCAAGGCCCCGCTGCCGTAACCGTGCTGGCACGCCTGGCCCCGGAAGTTGCGAAGATGACTTTCATGCAGTTCGCCCGCGTGAAGCTGCTGGGCGTGGACTGCTTTGTCAGCCGTTCGGGTTACACCGGTGAAGACGGCTACGAAATTTCCGTACCCGCCGCCAACGCCGAAGCCCTGGCTCGCGCACTGCTCGCTGAAGCGGAAGTGGCCGCCATCGGCCTTGGCGCTCGCGACTCCCTGCGTCTGGAAGCCGGCCTGTGCCTGTACGGCCACGACATGAACACCGACACCACCCCGATCGAAGCAAGCCTGTTGTGGGCGATCTCCAAGCCACGTCGCGCCGATGGTGCACGGGCCGGTGGCTTCCCTGGCGCCGAAACTGTATTCGCCCAGCAACAGGCAGGCGTGAACCGCAAACGTGTAGGTCTGCTACCACAGGAACGTACACCCGTGCGTGAAGGCGCCGAGATCGTCAACGAAGCCGGCGACATCATCGGTAGCGTCTGCAGCGGCGGTTTCGGGCCAACCCTGGGCGGTCCACTGGCCATGGGTTACGTCGACAGCGCTTACATCGCACTGGACACACCGGTTTGGGCGATCGTTCGTGGGAAAAAGGTGCCTTTGCTTGTAAGCAAAATGCCATTTGTTCCACAACGCTACTATCGCGGCTGATTGAATGTTCCTATAAGTAACGCGGTTGCGTTAACGGTGCACTAATGTGTAACGCAACCGCCATATAACAGTGCATCGTTTGGCTATAAGCTTCGATTATGAACTTTGCTTATAACGATCGAAAACAATTGAACAACACTAGGGAATAAGCCCCCGCTAGTGGACTGACTTTGCCATCAACCTGAGGAAATACGGGGCCTTCACGGGGCTTGTTTTTTCTCCCGTAGTTGGCGTAGAGTTTGTTCACTGTGTTTGCATGGGTCGCTTGGAATCGTGACCTGGGCAGTAGCCTACAAGTTAGCTACATCCCGTTCGACGTCTTCTTACTCTCCTGCAACCAGCCCCAGTACTCTTTCATGAGAAGGAGACTGTCATTAATTTTTTGCGTCAAAGGAAATAAGAAATGTCCCAACGTCAGAGCGGTACCGTCAAGTGGTTTAACGACGAGAAAGGTTTTGGTTTTATCACTCCTGAAAGCGGTCCGGATCTGTTCGTGCATTTCCGCGCCATCCAGGGCAACGGCTTCAAGAGCCTGAAAGAAGGCCAGAAAGTGACTTTCATCGCCGTGCAGGGCCAGAAAGGCATGCAGGCTGACGAAGTACAAGCAGAAGCCTGATCTTCTGTAACGAAAAAGCCCCTGATGCTGACATCAGGGGCTTTTTTGTGCGCGTAAATCCGTAAAATGGCTTCTTTTTCCGCCGAGAGCCTGCCATGTCGAAACACCTGCTTACCCCCCAGGGCGACTTTCCTGCCGCTGGCCTGGGTCGTCGTCTGGCAGCCATGTTCTATGATTTCCTGCTGTGCACCGCCCTGCTGATCGTCACCAGCGGCATCTACAAGATGATCCAGATGGCGATCATCGGCGAAGAAAGGATGCGCACCCTGACCGAAGCGGGTGCGCTGGACGGCGATCCCCTGCTCTCCACAGTGCTGCTGTTCGTATTATTCGGCTTCTTCGCCAAATTCTGGACCTGGTCCGGTCAGACGCTGGGCATGCAGGTCTGGTGCATCCGCGTGCAGAATGCCGATGGCTCGTCCATCAGCCTGTGGCAGGCGCTGCTGCGCTTTGTGGTGTCGATTGCTTCGCTGCTTTGCGTTGGCTTGGGATTCTTCTGGTCGCTGTTCGACAAGCAAAAACGCAGCTGGCATGACATCTACTCCAATACCGAACTGGTGCGGATTCCGAAGAAGACCAAATAATTCCGGAACACACAAACCAATGTGGGAGCGGGCTTGCTCGCGAAGGCGGTGTGTCAGTCGATATCAATGTTGACTGACACACCGCCTTCGCGAGCAAGCCCGCTCCCACAGTTTTTTTGTGAACGGCCTGATAGAGATCAGGCGTTACCCGCGAGCTTCAACCGAGCCGCAGCAGTGAAATCAAGCATGCGCTTGAGCGGGCGAATCGCCTGCGGGATCAGCGCCGGGTCGACAAAGATCTCGTTCGACCCTTCCTTCAACGCCTTGAGCGTGCGCTCAAGGGTGTTCATGGCCATCCACGGGCAATGCGCACAACTGCGGCACGCCGCGCCGTTACCCGCCGTAGGGGCTTCGATAAAGACCTTGTCCGGGCACAGCTGCTGCATCTTGTAGAAGATGCCGCGGTCGGTCGCAACGATCAGCGTCTTGTTCGGCAGGTTCTGTGCCGCCGCGATCAACTGACTGGTGGAGCCAACAGCGTCCGCCAGTTCGATCACCGATGTCGGCGACTCCGGGTGCACCAGAATCGCCGCATCCGGGTACAGCGCCTTCATGTCTTCAAGCTGCTTGGACTTGAACTCTTCGTGAACGATGCAGGCACCGTCCCACAGCAGCATGTCGGCACCGGTCTGGCGCTGGATGTAGGTCCCCAGGTGCTTGTCCGGGCCCCAGATGATGGTCTCGCCGTTGTCCATCAGGCTTTCGACGATCTCCAGCGCACAACTTGAAGTCACCACCCAATCCGCCCGGGCCTTTACCGCAGCCGACGTATTGGCGTACACCACCACCGTGCGCTCCGGGTGTTGATCGCAGAACGCGGAAAATTCGTCCACCGGGCAACCCAGGTCGAGCGAACAGGTCGCTTCGAGCGTCGGCATCAGCACGCGTTTTTCCGGGTTGAGGATCTTGGCGGTCTCACCCATGAACTTCACGCCGGCGACGACCACGGTCTTGGCCGGATGGGCGTTGCCGAAACGAGCCATTTCCAGCGAGTCGGAGACACAACCGCCCGTCTCTTCGGCCAGCGCCTGAATGACAGGGTCACAATAGAAGTGGGCCACCAGCACCGCGTCCTGAGCCTTGAGCTCGGCAGCGATGGCAGCACGGTAATAAGCCTCTTCATCGGCAGTCAGCGGCTTGGGCTGCTTGGCGTCGAGGTGGGCTTGAACCAGAAGGCGTTCGGAAATTTGCGTCATGTTCGCAAGACCTGCAGGCGCATTCGCGCGAAAGTCGAGTATACACCCGGCTCCGGACCCTACAGGGTACCGCCGGGAAAGTGAGTATTGATCAGGCACGGACAGCGTTGAAGCTGCGCAAGGCTACAGAATATCCGACGGATGCAAAAGGTGATTCTGACCTGCGTCATACGCAGCAGCCCGCAGCGAGCGGACTTGAATCGCGGGCAAAAAAAAACCCGGAAATCCTCACTTGCGTGGGCCTTCCGGATTTTCTAAACCGCCAAAAATGGTGGGTCGTGTGGGATTCGAACCTACGACCAATTGGTTAAAAGCCAACTGCTCTACCAACTGAGCTAACGACCCGCTGTGTGGTGGCGCGTATAATACTGATTTTTAAGGACTATTCAACACCTATTTTGAAATAATTCAAAAATAAGGGGTTGGATCACTGATTCCGGCCGCCGCAAAGCCTTCCGCACGCAGTCGGCAGCTGTCGCACTTGCCGCACGCACGGCCTTCATCGTCGGCCTGATAGCAGGAAACGGTCAGACCATAATCCACGCCAAGCTTCACGCCGGCCTGGACGATCTGCGCCTTGCTGAGGTTTTGCAGCGGAGCCTGGATGCGGAAGCCATTGCCTTCCACGCCGGCTTTGGTTGCCAGGTTGGCCATACGCTCGAACGACTCGATGAACTCGGGACGGCAGTCCGGGTAACCGGAGTAATCCACCGCATTGACGCCGATGAAGATGTCCCGTGCGCCGAGCACTTCAGCCCAGCCCAGAGCCAGGGACAGGAACACCGTGTTACGCGCAGGCACGTAAGTCACGGGAATGCCCTCACCCAACTCTTCCGGAATATCGATGCTGCGGTCGGTCAGCGCCGAGCCACCCATGCCGTTCAGGTTCAGACCGATCACCTTGTGCTCGACCACACCCAGGTCCCGTGCCACACGCTCGGCGGCGTACAGTTCGGCGTGAGAGCGCTGACCGTAATCAAAGCTCATGGTGTAGCAGCTGTAGCCTTCGGCGCGCGCCATGGCCACAACGGTCGCCGAGTCCAGGCCACCGGACAGCAGGATGACCGCACGTTTTTCAGCAGTATTGAGTTGTTCAGTCATTTCAGCGCCCCGGCTCGTCATTCCATAGATATTTATGCAGCTGCAATTGCAAACGCACTGGCAAGTTGTCCGCCACCACCCAATCCGCCAGATCCCGGGCATTGAGATCATGGTGACTTGGGGAGAACAGGACTTCACCGGCACGCTGATCCAGACCGTACTGGATCAGCTTGGAAACGGACCAGTCATAGTCCTCTCGCGAGCAGATGACAAACTTCACCTGATCGTTGGGCGTGAGCAGCTCAATGTTTTCGTAGCGATTGCGGTGTGCTTCCTTCGAACCCGGGGTTTTCAGGTCGACAACGCGACTGACCCGGGAATCTACTGCCGAGATATCGATAGAACCACTGGTTTCCAGTGACACTTCGTAACCGGCGTCACACAAGCGCTTGAGCAAGGGAATGGCGTTGGGCTGTGCCAGGGGCTCGCCGCCCGTGACGCAGACATAACGTGGGCGGAAACCGGCAACTTGCTCGAGGATATCGTCGAGCGTGCGAATGGTTCCGCCGGTGAACGCGTAGGCGCTGTCGCAGTACTGGCAACGCAGAGGGCAACCGGTCAGGCGCACAAAAACAGTGGGCAGGCCAGCAGTCCGCGTTTCACCCTGCAACGAGTAGAAAACTTCGGTGATTCTCAATGTGTCTTGCATAGTCGCCACGGGCGTAACAGCTAAACAGGCTGTCCGCCTCCGTCAGGCACTTGAAGGAACCCCGGCAAAGCGCAGATCCCAAAAAGCGTGTTTCAGAAAAAGGGTGTGAATTCTAACGAAAAAACCCGCGACAAGCGCGGGTTTCTTTGAAACGGGTCAAGCAGGCTTACATTTTTTGCAGATCGCGCTGGGCCAACTGAGCGGCGGAAGTGCCCGGATATTGGGACACCACCTGCTGCAGAATGCCTTTGACCCGGTCGGTATGACCCAGGCGACGCTCCACATCAGCGAGCTTGTACAGCGAGTCCGGCACTTTGGCGTGCTTGGGATACAGCTGCGAAACCTTGGCAAATGCCTGACCTGCGCCTTGCAGATCGCCTTTGGCCAGGTTCACTTCGCCCAACCAGTACTGGGCGTTGCCCGCATACTGGCTGTTCGGGTATTTGCGCAGGAAAGCGGCAAAAGCCTGACTGGCCTTATCGAAATCCTTGGCCTTGATCAGGTCGAAGGCAGCATCGTAATAGAGCTTTTCCTTCGCCGGATCTGCCGGCTCGCTACCCGCGGCGGGTGCTTGAGCGGCGGCTGCGCCAGCTGCCGCACCTGCGGCTGCACCAGCGGCATTCATATCACCACCGGTGGAAGAATTTTCAGGAGTCGCGGCTGGTGCAACGCCGGTTCCTATGCGCCGATCAAGATCCTGGTATCGCTCCAGGTTTTCCTGCTTCATGCGCGCTACATCATTTTGCAGAACTTCGATCGCACCTTGCTGGCGCTCGATCTGTTGCTGCATTGATTGCAGTTGGTTGAACAGCTCGCCCTGTGCCGAGACAGGGGCCGAAACCCCTCCCCCGGCATAGGCGCCGTTCGTACCGTAACCTGCAGGCGGATAACTGCTCCCGCTATTGTTATAGCCGGAGTCATTATCGACCACAGGAACCGCAGCCCACACCGCCAGCGGCGCGAGGCTGAGAGCCAGAACAGTTACAGCACGACGGCACGTTCGCATGACGAATTACTTACGCAGTTCGACGCGACGGTTTTGAGCCCAGGACTGCTCGTCGTTGCCGGTAGCAACTGGACGCTCTTCGCCGTAGGAAACCAGTTCCAGCTGAGCTGGGGAAACACCTTGCAGTACCAGGTAGCGCTGAACGGCTTTCGCACGACGCTCGCCCAGTGCCATGTTGTACTCACGAGTACCACGTTCGTCGGTGTTGCCTTCCAGAACAACGCGAGCGCCGTTTGCTTTCAGGTCTTTGGCGTGAACGTCCAGAGCGCGCATGGCTTCTGGCTTCAGGTCCGAACTGTCGTATTCGAAGTAGAAAGTGGTGATAGCGCGCAGTGCAGCTTCTTCGCTCAGGGAGCCGTCAACTGCACCAGTGTTTGCGCCGTAACCAGCGTTTGGATCTACCGCGCCTTCACCGGCATTGTCGCCGCCTTTGGACGAGCAACCTACAGCTACAGCCATGGCCAGTGCCAGCGCAGCAAATTTACCAAACTTCAGCATTTCCATCGTGAAACTCCTAATGAACCCCAGTGTGTTAAGTACAACGTATAGCGCCGCGTCAGTTCAGGAAAGGGGACCAGGAAGGTTCTCTGACTTCGCCTTGTGCGGTAGGAAGCGGGAGCCTTACGCGTCCATTGATGGACACGAGCATCAAGACTCCCCGGCCCTGCTGGCGGGTGGCGTAGATTACCATGGTGCCGTTGGGCGCGACAGTAGGCGACTCGTCCAGAGTGCTATCAGTGAGGATTTTTACACTACCGCGTTGCAAATCCTGGGCCGCCACCTTGAAATTGGTGAAGCCATCCTGACGGTGAATCATGACAAGCGTCTTTTCATCAGCCGATAGTTTAGGGTTGGCGTTGTAGTTACCGACGAACGTCACGCGTTCGGCACCGCCACCACCGGCACTGGTCTTGTAGATCTGCGGTTTGCCGCCACGGTCGGACGTGAAGTAGATGGTCGAGCCATCCTTGCCCCAGAACGGCTCGGTGTTGATGCCAGGACCGTTGGTGACGCGGCTGATCTGACGCGAGCCCAGGTTCATCACATAGATGTCCGGGTTGCCGTCTTTGGACAGCACGAACGCCAGGCGATTGCCATCCGGCGACCAGGCTGGTGCACCGTTCAGGCCTTCGAAGTTGGTGATCTGCTCACGGCGACCGGTGTCGATGTTCTGCATGAAGATGCGTGGACGCTTCTGCTCGAAGGAGACATAAGCGATGCGCTTGCCATCCGGTGCGAAACGCGGCGACAGGATCGGCTCGCGCGACTGCAGCAGGGTCACGGCGCGAGCACCGTCATAGTCCGAACGTTGCAGGGTGTAGCGAGTGTTGTTCTCGGAGAAACGCTCGGCCGTTACATACAGCAGGCGAGTCGAGAAGGCACCCTTGATACCCGTGAGTTTTTCGAACGACTGGTCAGAGATGTAGTGCGCCATGTCGCGCAACTGATCGACGCCGCCCGACACGCTGCCGGTCAGCACTTGCTGCTCGGTGGCGACGTTGAACAGTGCGTATTGCACCTGCAGGCGACCGCCCGCCGGAACAATGCTGCCGACCATGACGTACTGGGCACCCAGCGCCTTGAAGTCACGGAAGATGATTTCGCTGGCCTGGCTCGGCTGGCTGATCATGTTCTGCTTTGGAAGCGGCGAGTAGTAACCCGAGTTGCGCAGGTCGTTACCGATGATTTCCGCCATATCGTCCGGCAGCACGCTACCGCCCTGGAAGCCGAACGGTACTACGGCGATCGGGGTCGCCCGATCGCTGCCACTGGTAACCAGAATGTTTTTCTCATCTGCCATCGCCATCCCTGCCATGCAGCAGATAACGACCAGCATTCCTCGAAGAAGGTTTCTCACAAGGCTAGATCCTCAGGTGTGAATGTCATCTTGAATGAACGATACGGAGCGAAATCACTCGGCTTCATTCCCTGCATTTCTGTCAAACGTCCAATATTCTTCACCGCTGCAACAGCCGAGGCGTCAAACGGACCGTCGCCACTGGACTTGGACACGTTGACCGAAGTCACCGTACCGTCCGGCAACATGCCGATTTGCAATACGACCGTCATGCCTTTGCGTGCCGAAGGTGGACGAGCCCAGCCTTCCGCTGCACGCGCACGAATCAGGTCATCGAAACTGCCGGCGACTTCGTCGCCCTGCTCATCGGCCAACGCCTGCTGACGCTGCGGCGTGTCGGAAAGCAAATCTGCCAAGGCCTGGGCCTTTTTGTCTTCGGCGGATTTACGCGCCGCGTCCTGCGATTTCTTCTTCGCAGCATCGGCAGCAGCTTTCTTCTTCGCTTCCTCGGCGACTTTCTTCTTCGCCTCTTCAGCTTCAGCTTTCTTCTTGGCGTCTTCCGCGGCTTTTTTCTTCGCGTCTTCGACGATCTTTTTCTTGGCTTCTTCAGCGGCCGCTTTCTTGGCCTCTTCTTCAGCAGCCTTCTTGGCTTCTTCTTCAGCTTTCTTCTTGGCTATATCAGCCAATTGTTTCTCTTCTGCCTTCTTGGCTTCCGCGGTTTTCTTCGCATCGTCGGCTTTCTTGGCTTCATCAGCCTTTTTCGCCTCGTCCGCTTTCTTCGCCTCGTCGGCCTTCTTGGCTTCTTCGGCCTTTTGAGCCGCCTCTTCTTTCTTTTGTTCCGCAGCCTTCACGGCTTCCTGCTCGACCTTTTTCTGTTCCATCTGCTCGACTTCGGTCTGACGCGCAGCAGATTTCTGCGCCTCACCGGCAATCTTCTGATTGGTCTGGGTGGTCGCCCGACTTTTCGATTTCAGCTGGTACAAGGTCGCCTGGACAATCGGCTTGGCCGGTGGCAGTTCCGGGGTAAAGGCAAAGCTGACGAACAGCATGCCGAACACCAGCACGTGCAAGCCAATCGCCCAGACACTAGGCCAGAAGTAGCTTTCCGAGGCGGACGGCTCTCGCTGTTGCTGCATCAGGGCGCCTCGGTAATCAAGCCAACATTACCGACCCCGGCTTTCTGCAACCCGCCCATGGCGCCCATGACGGAGCCGTAATCGACACTCTTGTCGCCGCGAATGAAGACCTGGGTACGCTTGCCGCCTTCGTTGCCGACGCGAATGATCTTGGTCACCGCGTCAGTCATTTGCGGCAGGGTCATGGCCCGATCCTGCTGCTTTTCGGTGTCGACTTCGCTGCCAAGGTTCCAGTAGTAGGTCTTGTCGGATTTGATGGAAATGGTCAGGACCTGGGTGTTGTTGTCCTGCGGCAAGGCTTCGCTGGAAACCTTGGGCAGATCAACTTTCACGCCCTGATTGAGCATCGGCGCGGTCACCATGAAGATCACCAGCAGCACCAACATCACGTCGATGTAAGGCACCACGTTCATCTCGGCGACCGGCTTGCGCTTTTTGCGAGCTCGAGCGATTAAAGCCATTGGAAATTACCTGCTTATTCTTCGCTGGTGTGCACTTTGCGGTGCAGGATCGCCTGGAACTCGTCGGCGAAGGTGTAGTAGCGGCCCAGCAGGGTTTCGCTGCGAGCAGCAAAACGGTTGTAAGCGATAACGGCTGGAATGGCGGCGAACAGACCGATCGCGGTGGCAATCAGTGCTTCGGCGATACCCGGGGCCACAGTGGCCAGGGTCGCTTGCTGGGCGGTCGCCAGGCCACGGAAGGAGTTCATGATCCCCCAGACGGTACCGAACAGACCGATGTACGGGCTGACGGAACCAACGGTGGCCAGGAATGGCAGGCTCTGCTCAAGCTTTTCTTCTTCGCGGGAAATGGCGACGCGCATGGCACGGGCCACGCCTTCCATGACCGCTTCCGGATCAACGCCCGACTGCTGGCGCAGACGGGAGAATTCCTTGAAACCGGCACGGAAGATTTGCTCGACGCCCGAATCAGGGTCCGGATTGCTGCCGGCCTGACGGTACAGCTTGGACAGGTCGATACCCGACCAGAAGCGCTCTTCAAAGCTCTCCAGGGCACGTCGACCGGCGCGCAGCAGGTTGCTGCGCTGAAAGATCATGATCCACGAGGTCACCGATGCGGCTACCAGGATCAGCATTACCAGTTGCACCACGATACTGGCATTGCTGACCAGGCTCCACATGGAGGAATGGTCGACGACGTTAGCTTCCACGCTTTATCTCCTGCTTTGAGTGTGTACCCGCGCCGCTCACGTCGGCAAAGGCCGCTCGTAGAGCTTCGGGAATGGCCCGGGGTTTCAAACTTTCAGTGCGCACACAGGCCACCAGAAACTGCCCTTCGCAGAGCAGCACATTATCCGTCGCCCGCCTTACCTGCTGTTTGAAGCGCAGGCTGGCACGGTTCAATTCGATTACTTCAGCGCTTACCAGCAGTTCGTCATCCAGTCGCGCCGGCGCGTGGTAGCGCGCTTCGCTGGAATGCACGACGAACAACAGGTCCTCACCGACAAGCGTGGATTGGGCAAAGCCCAGATCTCGTAGCCGCTCGGTTCGAGCCCGTTCCATAAACTTGAGGTAATTAACGTAATACACGATGCCCCCCGCATCGGTGTCCTCGTAATAAACGCGACAGCGATGTGCGAAAGGCTCAAGCCCGTTTTGCGCGCGCATACTCTAGTGCTTACTCCTCAGGTTGCCAATCCGGCATGGCAACTGTTTTTCATTGTTCTGCGGCTTTCTCGTGAAAGTACGGTCCTGGGACCCTACATTGCCCGAAAAAATCAGCACGCAACGTTAATTAATCGTCAGCAGCATCGAGGAGCTCGTCTACCACGGGCATTTCGCCCAATCGTGACGGAATGTTTAAACCGAAATGCAGGTAGGCATGCCGCGTCACCACCCGCCCCCGAGGCGTGCGCATGATGTAACCCTGCTGGATCAGGTACGGCTCCAGCACGTCTTCGATGGTGTGACGCTCTTCGCTGATGGCGGCGGCCAGGCTGTCGACCCCGACTGGCCCGCCGTCGAACTTCTCGATCATGGTCAACAACAGACGCCGGTCCTGGTGATCGAAGCCACGCTCGTCGACATCCAGCAGGTTCAGCGCCAGGTCGGCAATCGGCTTGGTGATGTGGCCCTTGGCGCGAACTTCGGCGAAGTCACGCACCCGGCGCAGCAAACGGTTGGCGATCCGTGGAGTGCCACGGGCACGGCGGGCGATTTCGAAAGCACCTTCCGGGTCCAGCGGCAAACCGAGAATGCTCGCCGAACGACTGACAATCGTCGACAGGTCGGCGTTATTGTAGAACTCAAGACGCTGAACGATCCCGAAACGGTCTCGCAACGGATTGGTCAGCATCCCCGCCCGTGTCGTTGCGCCAACCAGGGTGAACGGCGGCAGATCCAGCTTGATCGAACGCGCGGCCGGGCCTTCGCCGATCATGATGTCGAGCTGGAAGTCCTCCATGGCCGGATACAGCACCTCTTCAACGATGGGCGACAGGCGATGGATTTCGTCGATAAACAGCACATCGTGAGGCTCAAGGTTGGTCAACAGCGCCGCCAGGTCACCGGGGCGCTCCAGCACCGGCCCCGAGGTGCTCTTGATCGACACGCCCATTTCCTGGGCGATGATGTTGGCGAGGGTGGTCTTGCCCAGGCCGGGCGGCCCGAAGATCAGCGTGTGATCCAGGGACTCGTTACGACCGCGAGCGGCCTGAATGAACAATTCCATCTGCTCGCGAACGGTCGGTTGGCCAATGTATTCAGCCAGGCTGACCGGGCGAATCGCGCGGTCCTGGACTTCTTCGCGCTCACGCGGGCTGTGCGTGGCAGCGATCAGACGATCAGCTTCAATCACTTAGATCATTCCCTTCAAGGCGCGGCGGATCATGTCTTCACTGCTCAAATCTTTCTCCTTGATCGCAGACACCGCCTTGCTCGCTTCCTGGGGCTTGTAGCCCAGGGAAATCAAGGCGCTGACGGCGTCAGTCTCGGCAGTGTTCACCGGGGCCGGTCCATTTGGCTGGTTCGGCACCAGGGCGAACATGGCCGGTACGGCTTCCCAGGCCTTGAAGCGATCCTTGAGTTCCACCAGCAAGCGTTCGGCGGTTTTCTTGCCGACGCCCGGGACCTTGGTCAGCGCCGAAGTGTCCTGGGACTGCACACAACGAACCAGTTCGTCGACTTCCAGGCTCGACATCAAGGCCAGCGCCAGTTTCGGCCCGACGCCGTTGAGGCGGATCAATTCGCGAAAAAAGTCGCGCTCACGCTTGCCGACAAAACCATAGAGTAACTGTGCGTCTTCGCGCACGACCAAATGGGTATGCAAGGTTAGCGGCTCACCGACCGACGGCAAGCGGTATAGGGTCGTCATGGGCACTTCAAGTTCATAGCCCAGGCCATTTACATCCAGAATCAGATGGGGAGGCTGCTTCTCAGCCAGGGTGCCGCGCAAACGTCCAATCACGTTACAAATCCTTGAGCGTTGGCCAGCTCTTGGCCAGCGACTGATAGAGCGCGGGAATGCCGCCGACAACCCAGGCGGAATGCCCTCACTCCATGAAAATGATTGCTGATGCTATCAGAGACGCAGGCGCCCGCCACGACTGCGTGCTGCTCCCAGCCCATGAGGCAACAGACTGGAACGGGTGTGAGCGTGGCAGATGGCAATGGCCAGGGCGTCCGAGGCATCGATCTGCGGTTTGCTGGTGAGCTTGAGCATGTGCATGACCATCATTTGCACCTGCTCCTTGTTGGCCGCACCGGTACCGACGACCGCCTGCTTGACCTGGGTTGCGGTGTATTCGGCAATTTCCAGGCTTTCCTCGGCACCTGCCACGATCGCGGCGCCACGGGCCTGTCCCAGTTTCAGGGCGGAATCGGCGTTACGGGCCATGAATACCTTTTCGATGCCCATGGTCACCGGATGGTAAGTCTGAATGATCTCCCGCACCCCGCGATAGACAATCTGCAGTCGCTCATGCAGCTCGCCGGCACCGGTGCGGATACAACCGGAGGCGACGTACTCACAGCCACGGCCGGTATCACGCACCACACCGTAACCGGTGATGCGCGAACCGGGGTCGATACCAAGAATTAAAGTCATAACGCCTGCGGGTTAAGTAAAAACACGAAATTCATTACAGCGAATAACAAATGTGGGAGCGGGCTTGCTCGCGAAAGCGGTTTCATATTCAGCAACAACGTTGCCTGCAAATCCGCGTTCGCGAGCAAGCCCGCTCCCACATGGGACATTGTTGCCCTTTAGCCGAGCTGTGCAGCCACCGACTCCGGGATGTCCGCATTGGAGTAGACGTTTTGCACATCATCCAGGTCCTCGAGCATGTCGATCAGCTTGAGGACTTTCTCGGCGCCTTCCAGATCGAGCTCGGCGCTGGTAGTCGGCAACATGACGATTTCCGCGTCGTCACCTTTGAAACCCGCCGCTTCCAGTGCGTTACGCACGGAATAGAACCCGGCAAACGAGGTGAACACGTCGATCGAACCGTCTTCGTTGGTCACCACGTCATCGGCGTCGGCTTCCATGGCGGCTTCCATCAGTGCGTCTTCGTCAACGCCGGCAGCGAAAGAGATCTGCCCCTTGCGTTCGAACAGATAGGCCACCGAACCGTCAGTCCCCAGGTTTCCGCCGCATTTGCTGAACGCGTGACGAACAGCGGCTGCGGTGCGATTACGGTTGTCGGTCATGCATTCGACCATCACTGCCACGCCGCCCGGACCGTAACCTTCGTAGGTCAGTTCGACCATGTCGTCGGTATCGGCGGCGCCAGCACCACGGGCAACCGCCCGATCAATGATGTCGCGACTCATGTTCGCGCCAAGGGCCTTGTCCAATGCCAGACGCAGACGCGGGTTGGAGCCCGGATCACCGCCACCCTGACGGGCAGCGACAGTCAGCTCACGAATCCACTTGGTGAAAATCTTGCCTTTCTTGGCATCCTGACGTTCTTTGCGGTGCTTGATATTCGCCCACTTGGAATGACCTGCCATAACTCGCTCCGAATTCTCTTTGAAACATTGCCCGCTGCGCTGCATTGCGCCGGCCGACAAACAAAAATCTTGAACAACTCTATCTATAAAGAAAGGGCGCATCCACAGATGCGCCCTTCAGGTCAGCCTTACTCGGCCTTAGGCGTTTCGCGCAGACGAATGTGCAGTTCGCGCAATGCCTTGGCATCCACCTGACCCGGTGCCTGAGTCATGACATCTGCCGCGCTCTGGGTTTTCGGGAAGGCGATCACTTCACGGATCGACTGGGCGCCAGTCATCAGCATCACCAGACGGTCCAGACCGAAGGCCAGGCCACCGTGCGGCGGTGCGCCGTACTTCAGGGCGTCGAGCAGGAAGCCGAATTTCTCTTCCTGTTCCGCTTCGTTGATGCCCAGCAGACGGAACACCGACTGCTGCATCTCTTTACGATGGATACGGATCGAACCGCCACCCAGCTCGGTACCGTTCAACACCATGTCGTAGGCACGGGACAGAGCGCCAGCCGGGTTGGCTTCCAGCTCTTGCGGGGTGCACTTCGGCGCGGTGAACGGGTGGTGCAAGGCGCTGAGGCTGCCGTCGTCGTTCTCTTCGAACATCGGGAAGTCAACGACCCACATCGGAGCCCATTCGCAGGTCAACAGGTTCAGGTCGTGACCGAGTTTGATGCGCAATGCGCCCAACGCTTCGCTGACGATCTTGGCCTTGTCGGCGCCGAAGAACACGATATCGCCATCGACTGCACCAACACGATCCAGGATCACGTTGAGGTTGGCTTCAGGGATGTTCTTCACGATCGGCGATTGCAGACCGTCAATGCCATTCGCGCGCTCGTTGACCTTGATGTACGCCAGGCCCTTGGCACCGTAGATGCCGACGAACTTGGTGTAATCGTCGATCTGCTTGCGCGGCATGCTCGCCCCGCCAGGCACGCGCAAGGCGGCGATACGGCATTTCGGGTCGTTGGCCGGGCCGCTGAACACCTTGAAGTCGACTTCCTTGAGCTGGTCGGCCACGTCAACCAATTCCAGCGGGTTACGCAGGTCTGGCTTGTCGGAACCGTAGCGGCGCATGGCTTCTTCGAAGGTCATGTGCGGGAACTCGCCGAATTCCAGGCCCAGCACTTCCTTGAACAGGTTGCGGATCATTTGCTCGGTCAGGCCCATGATCTCTTTTTCATCGAGGAAGCTGGTCTCGATGTCGATCTGGGTGAATTCCGGCTGACGGTCGGCACGCAGGTCTTCGTCACGGAAGCACTTGGCGATCTGGTAGTAACGGTCGAAACCGGCCACCATCAGCAGTTGCTTGAACAGCTGCGGCGATTGCGGCAAGGCGAAGAACGAACCGGCGTGAGTACGGCTCGGCACCAGGTAGTCGCGCGCGCCTTCCGGGGTAGCACGGGTCAGGATCGGCGTCTCGACGTCGAGGAAGCCGTTCTCGTCCAGGAAGCGGCGGATGCTGGTGGTCATGCGCGAACGCAGACGCAGCTTCTCGGCCATTTCCGGGCGACGCAGGTCGAGGAAGCGATAACGCAGGCGGGTTTCTTCGCCGACGTCGGAGAACTCGTTCAATGGGAACGGCGGGGTTTCCGATTCGTTCAGCACTTCCAGCTCGTAACCCAGGACTTCGATCATGCCCGACGCCATGTTGGCGTTGGTCGCACCGGCCGGACGCAGGCGAACCTTGCCGGTGATCTTCACGACGTACTCGCTGCGCACGCGATCGGCAGCGGCGAAGGTTTCAGCGCGATCCGGATCGAACACGACCTGGGCCAGACCATCACGATCACGGATATCGAGGAAAATCACCCCACCGTGGTCACGGCGACGATGGACCCATCCGCAAAGGGTAATTTCCTGGCCGTCCAGGCTTTCGTTCAGTTGGCCGCAATAATGGCTGCGCATCATGGTCGTGGTTTCACTTCTCGTAATTCGAAATTCGGTGGAGATCCTACAGCAGCCCCGCCTTTAAAAAAGTCGCCGGGTGATGCAAGAGCACGCGTGTCGTTCAACTCAGGTTCCAGACCTTAGTCAGCTTTGTCGCCGCCGGCCAGGTTCTTCTTGGAACCGGTCTTGAAATCGGTTTCGTACCAACCCGTGCCGCTGAGGCGGAAGCCCGGCATGGACAGCAACTTTTTAAGCTCTGGCGCCTGACAGGCAGGGCAGTCGACCAGCGGTGCATCGCTGATCTTTTGAATGGCTTCCAACTGATGACCACAGGAAGCACATTGATAATCGTACATCGGCATGGAGGTTGTCTCGGCGATCAGATTGCTACCGCACACGCAGGGTTTTGCGGCAAAGAGCGGGATTATATCCATTAAATGCGGCCTGTGCAGCCGTAAGACTGCACAGACCGACACTCTGCTGCTTTCGCCGCCTGGGCTAGGCCGTGACGGCGCAACCCCCTTCCTTGAGACTGTGCACGACACAGACAACCCGCACCAATCCACTGAAGTTCCTTACCCCGCCGTGACGCAAGTGAACTTCGCGGTCCACGTGAGATAACAGGCTGCTGACCGAACAACCATTGGCCCGGGCCATCTCCCCCAAAATATCCCAATAAACCTGTTCAAGCCGCAAACAGGTGGCGAAACCATTCAACCGTACTGAGCGGGACAAGGGCTGGGCCAGCCCCATATCGAACTCGCGAACAAACGGATCGACCCTTACATCCTTGTGCGAACCGTATCGCCCCTCTTTTTGCCGTTCATAAACCATAACGCTGACACTCCTTTGCCATCCTGGTTTTTTATGAGCAACTGTGTGTCGACTTATAAAAACGCAGGTGCAAAGGTATATCCAGCTGACTTTATGACCTTCGACGTAGGATAAGCCAACAACTGTTGGCAGACCCTGGAGATCGTCCTACTCCGGACAATTTCCCACGCAGCAAAGTGACGCCCCCTTCAGAAGCACCGCATGGAATGCCGTAGGAAAGAAGAGCGCGAACAACACTTCAAGGCGTCATCCACGCACGCGAGCGTTACTGATCAGCCGTAGGTACCGCAACAACCCCGCAACCCGGGGCAACCTGCGGCAAATCATCCCCAAAGAGCCGCCGGACGCCCTGATTTGAGTAGCCTGCGGCTTTGCTGTTAAATAGACAGCGTGTCGCCAGTGCCTATTTTTTCCGGGCGCGGCGCATAGGCTGATACCGGGTACGTGTCCAACGCCTCTTTATTATCTTGAAGCGAACCGTGCGCCATCAGCTCTTCCTTGTGAGCTGTCTTAACGTGAGTTAATCAAAATGTTGAAAATCGTCCATCTGTTGATAGGCGCAGCGGCCTTGCTGCTGTCCTTCATCCCTAGCCTGCAATCCGAAGCCTTACCTTACCTGCAACAACCCGACGCGCTGTACCTGGCCTTTTTCGGCCTGCTCAACCTCACGCTTGCACCTGTCATCCCTTACTGGAACAAAGGCCCGCGTCACCAACTGCAAAACCTGGTCAGCGCCCTGCTGGTTCTGAGCGTGGTCCTGCAAACCCTGACGCTGATCGCACCGATGCCCGTCATCGCCGGTCAACCCGCCGTTCTGTTCAGCCTGGTCGCAGCCCTGATCGCCGTTGCCCTGCACCTGGGCATCAGCTTCTACAAATCGTCACCAGCCGCCGCCTCGCCAAGCTACGACATGAGCAACCGCGATACCGGCACCGTCAAGTGGTTCAACACGTCCAAAGGCTTCGGCTTCATCTCCCGCGACTCCGGCGACGATATCTTCGTCCACTTCCGGGCCATTCGCGGTGAAGGTCACCGCGTCCTGGTCGAAGGCCAGCGCGTGGAGTTCTCCGTCATGAATCGCGACAAAGGCCTGCAAGCCGAAGATGTGATCGCCGCGCTGCCGCGCCGCTGATTCAAGGCTAAAAAAAACCGCGCACAGCCGAGCTGTCCGCGGTTTTTTTGTGCCTGCGATTTACTTAATAGTGAGGCGGCGGCGCTTCTTCTTCGAATGACTCGAACTGTCCGACCATTTCCTCCTGCCGCTTGAGCAGTGCGGCCATTTGCAGTTGCAGGCGTTCGACCACCCGCTGCTGCGCCACCAGCACATCATTCAATGCCTGGATGGTGTCATCCTGAAAGGCCAGACGGCTTTCAAGCTCGGTAACGCGTTCTTCCAGGCTCATGGTTCAGCCCTCCAGAAACGTAAAATCATCGGTCAAAATCAGACGCAAACGTTCGCGAATGGCGACGATCTGCTCCGACTTGTAGGGTTTTGCCGGGTGTTTACCCCAAACCGGCGCGGGCCAGGCGGCATCTTCGCGCTTGCGCACAATCACATGCATGTGCAACTGACTGACGACATTACCCAGCGCCGCAACATTCAACTTGTCCGCATCGAACGAGTCCTTGAGCACTTGCGACAGCGCAGTTGTTTCCTGCCAGAGCTGTTGCTGGTCTGCGACATCCAATTGAAATATCTCGCTGATAGCCTCGCGACGAGGTACCAGGATGAACCAAGGATAGTTCGAATCGTTGGACAGCAGCAACCGGCAGAGCGGAAAGTCCCCGATCGGTAACGTGTCTTGTTGAAGTCGTGGATCTAAAACGAACACTGCGCGCACTCCCGCCGGATCATCATTTTTCAGCTTAGCGCCCATCCTGACGGGACAGCGCGCCAAACGACCGGACGGCAGCATACCTGTGAACGGCGCACGCTTCACGACGAACCTTATGCAGAAGTCACGAGCGCCAACGAAAGGCTGACAGCCCGCCCCCGGATGAGACACTTTTCGCTGCTGCGCACCATTACAGAACTGACAAACCGACAAAAAATACCGAAATGACTGATTTACAAGGAGGAGTTCGTTTCAGACAAGCGGTCAACCTGGGTGAACTCAGCACGACACAATTTTTTTTGCACCAAAACCGCACAGTGGGTCTACGCTGAACGCTTCGACATCCGCCATTTACTCACTGGCGGGGTGATCCGGTAACATTTTTGGTTGTCATGCAGCGGACCAGAAGGGTGCAACATGATGCCAGACAAGGCGTCAAGCCCAAACTAAACGCGCTTGAACCCCCGGTTTTATGAGGTTTTTACAGCGTCAGACACTCAACTGGAAAAAAGCTGCAACAAAACCCGATTTTGTGCACACTTGTTGCATTCATACCCAACATGGCCTGAGTGGCACCCGCTGGAAGCGGAGGCCCTCAGGCAAAAAAAAACAGTGGCAAGGTAGCCCGATGGAGATTCAAACGTTTCACCAGGACTCTTTTTACCGACGCCAAGGCTCGGAAAACAGCACAAAAGTTGTCAGCCCGGTTGTGTCGGAGCGGGAAATTTGCGACATCTACCATGCTATTTGCGACAGGGTCGTAAAGAAGGCGAAAGGTTAGATACGCAAGTATCGCCAACATTGTCGGCGTGATATAAGTTTGCGCCGACACAAAAAGAAAGAGCCGCCCAGATAATAAAACAGGTGGGACGGCAGTACTCTTCTAAAACCAAAGGAGCAAATCACGATGCGCGTGATGAAGTGGAGCATGATCGCACTGGCAGTTGCAGCAGCAGCCAGTACCCAATTGGCTACGGCCGCCCCTTTCGTAAGTGACCAGGCTGAAGCCAAAGGTATTGTTGAAGACAGCTCCTTGAACTTGCTGGTTCGCAACTACTACTTCAACCGTGACAACAAAGATGGCGGTCGCGACCAGAAAGACTGGACCCAAGGTATCTGGGGTAACTTCAGCTCCGGTTATACCCAGGGTCTGATCGGTGTAGGCGTTGACGCATTCGGTTACCTGGCAGTCAAACTGGATGGCGGCGACGGCACCTCCGGCACAGGCAACATGAGCCGTAGCGACACCGTTAATGCCAACGGTTCTCGCGACGTTAACGACAGCCAGGGTAAAGCCGGCGGCGCCGTTAAAGTCCGCATCTCCAAAACCGAGCTGAAATTCGGCGAAATGCAGCCAAGCACTGCGCCAGTGTTCGCTGTTGGCGGTTCCCGTATCCTTCCTCAAACTGCTACTGGCTTCCAACTGCAGAGCAGCGAAGTCAAAGACCTTGACCTCGAAGCCGGTCACTTCTACTCGGCGTCCAGCCAGGACAAAAACGCTAGTGACGGCGGCCTGTTTGCAACCTACGCTGGCGTAGAAGCCAACTCCATCGACTACTTCGGTGGCAAATACGGCATCACCGAAAACCTGTCGGCATCGCTGTACGGCGCCAAGCTGGAAGACATCTGGAACCAGTACTACGCCAACCTGAACTACACCATCCCGTTTGGTGGCGATGAGTCGCTGAACCTGGACGGTAACATCTACAACACCCAAGATACCGGTGACGCCAAAGCGGGCGAGATCAGCAACACCGCTTACTCCCTGGCAGCCGCTTTCTCGTTCATGAAAGCACACACCATCACCCTCGCCTTCCAGAAGGTTAACGGTGACACTCCGTTCGACTACATCGGCGTGGGTAAAAACAACCGCGGCGGCGACTCGATCTTCCTCGCCAACTCCATCCAGTACTCTGACTTCAACGCCCCTGGCGAGAAGTCTGCCCAGGTTCGTTACGACCTGAAAATGGCTGAGTACGGCGTTCCAGGTCTGAGCTTCATGACCCGTTACGTTAAAGGTTGGGATATCGACGGCACCAAAACTCCTGTAGGCAGCCCTTACGCTGGCCTGTATGGCGAAGACGGCAAGCACAACGAGACCAACTTCGAAGCCAAGTACGTTGTTCAGACTGGCCCGGCAAAAGATCTGTCCTTCCGTATTCGTCAAGCATGGCACTTCGCTAACGCCGACGAAGGTGAAGGCGACGTGAAAGAGTTCCGTTTCATCGTCGACTACCCGCTGTCGGTTTTGTAATCGCATCCAGTTAGTTTGCGGCAACAAAACAAAAGGCCCATCTTCGGATGGGCCTTTTTTTGTTGGCTGTCGCCTGACTGCTTTAACGACCTGCCCCTTACAGAACATGCCTGACCAAAGAGTCAGACATTGCTCAAAAGACCTGTCACTGCACCGCAGATTCCTGAACCACACGAATAACCCGCTGTGGAAATGGAATATCGATGCCGGCCTCTCTCAGGCGATCACGGGATAGTTCGTTGAACATGAACATCACGTCCCAGTAATCGGCAGTCTTTACCCAGACACGAAGCGAAAGTGTGATCGAACTGTCACCCAGGGTAGAAACAACTGCCTGTGGTTCCGGATCTGCCAATACCCGCGGATCCTTGGCCAATTCCAGCAACACTTCACGGGCTTTCTGCAGGTCCGCTTCGTAATCCACACCGACATCAAACACGACCTTTCGGGTCGGCTGACGGTTTGTGTTGGTGATGATGCCGTTCGACAGATTGCCGTTAGGCACGATGATGGTTTTGTTGTCACCAGTACGTAGCACGGTATGGAAAATCTGGATGCTGTCGACAGTACCGGCGATACCCTGAGCCTCGATCCAGTCACCGATGCGAAACGGACGGAACAGCAAAATCAGCACGCCACCGGCGAAGTTCGCCAGGCTACCCTGCAAGGCCAGGCCAATGGCCAGGCCCGCCGCACCAATTGCCGCGACAAACGAAGTGGTTTCCACACCGATCATCGAGGCCACGCTGACGATCAGCAGGATCTTGAGAATGATGTTCGCCAGGCTGCTGATAAAGCCTTGCAGCGCCAGGTCGGCATTACGCAATGCAATCAGGCCGCCGAGCTTTTTCGTGACCTTGTTGATCAGCCACCAGCCGATGGCCAGGGTGATGACCGCCAGCAGTACACGGCTGCCGTATTCCATGATCATCGGGATCCAGGTTTGGGATACCTTGACCAGATTGTCTACCTCGGCATTTAAGTCCATCTACTCTCTCCTGTTTTCCGGCTACCCGGCATGCGTAAAAAAAGCGGCAGAAAGATCGAACCGCGACGGGCTCAATCGTTTCTGCCGTTGCTTGGGCCTCCGACGTCACAAACGCCAAGAGGTTCCCGCTTTCAGACTCAGTCGCGGAAGTTGTTGAACTGCAGCGGCATACCGAATTCCTTGGCCCGCAGCACTGCAATGGCTTCTTGCAGGTCATCACGCTTTTTGCCGGTGATGCGAACCTGCTCGCCCTGAATGGCCGCCTGGACCTTGAGCTTGGCATCTTTGACATGAGCGACGATTTTCTTCGCCAGCTCCTTGTCGATGCCTTCCTTGAGGACGGCTTCCTGTTTCATCAGCTTGCCCGACGCGAACGCGTCCTTGACTTCAAGGCACTGCACGTCGATTTTGCGCTTGACCAGCGCCAGCTTGAGGATCTCAATCATCGCTTCGAGCTGGAAATCCGCTTCGGCGGTCAGGTTGACGGTCAGGTCTTTTTCCTTGAACTCGAAGCTGCCTTTGCCTTTCAGGTCATAACGACGATCGAGTTCCTTGACGGCGTTCTCGACCGCGTTGGTGACTTCGTGTTTGTCCAGTTCGGATACCACGTCGAACGACGGCATGTAATCTCTCCAAATTTAAAGGCGCACTGATGGAGCACGCCTGGCTTGCGGTTAAAATCCGCGCTGATTATAACGGGTCTTTCCCATCATTCACTGCGAGCTGCCGATGCACGCGTTAAACAGAGCAAAAAGCTGATGTCCACCACCTGGCATGTACTGGGCGCCGGCAGCCTCGGCACTTTATGGGCGACACGTCTGGCACGGGCCGGCGTGCCGGTCAGGCTGATCCTGCGGGACACCGCGAGACTGCAGGCCTATGAGGCGGCCGGTGGATTGACCCTGGTTGAACACGGCGAAGCGCGACACTATGCCGTGCCCGCCGAGACAGCCGACAGCCCCCAACCGATCAACCGCCTGCTGGTGGCGTGCAAAGCCTACGATACCGAAAGTGCGGTGGCCCGACTGGCGCCACGCCTGGCCCCAGGCGCCGAACTGATCCTGCTGCAAAATGGCCTGGGCAGTCAGGACGCGGTGGCCGCACAGGTTCCTCAGGCACGCTGCATCTATGCATCGAGCACCGAAGGCGCCTTCCGCGATGGCGATTGGCGCGTGGTGTTTGCCGGGCATGGCTTCACCTGGCTGGGGGATGCGAGCCATCCGGTGGCGCCGATCTGGCTCGATGACCTGAGCGCTGCCGGCATCCCCCACGAGTGGAGCACCGAAATCCTGACCAGGCTGTGGCGCAAACTCGCCCTCAACTGTGCGATCAATCCGCTGACGGTGCTGCACGATTGCCGCAACGGCGGTTTGCAGCAACATCAATGTGAGGTCGCCACCCTGTGCGGTGAACTGGTGGAGTTGCTCGAGCGTTGTGGTCAGCCGGCAGCGGCCGAAAACCTGCAGCAGGAAGTCGAACGGGTGATTCACGCCACCGCAGCCAACTACTCCTCGATGCATCAGGACGTCACGAGCCAGCGCCGCACAGAAATCAGCTACTTGCTGGGTTACGCCTGCAAAGTGGCCGGGCGCCATCAACTGAACCTGCCTCACCTCAATCAGCTTGAGGCAAGGTTGATCGCCCGCCTGCAAAGCCTTGGATTGCCCAGCGACTGAGCAGCGGCTACGCTGGCCACTTGTTCCTTGTCTGCGATGAATCCGATGCCATTGCGCCAGCGCCTTGAAAACCTGCCCGTCGGCCAGAAACTGCTGGCCGCCCTGCTGGTACTGATGGTCACCGTCCTGCTGGTTGCCAACCTGACCTTTATCAGCGCCGCCTACTACATTTCCCAGGAAAGCATGGCGCCCCAGGCCCTGCAGACCATCGGCCGGCTGGTATCCAACCCGAGCCTGGCCTCCGAAGCCCTGGCGTCACCGCAAAGCGCCGAGCGCCTGCTGAATGAACTCAACAGCTATTCGCCGTTGCGCGCGGCGGCCCTGTATGACGCAAAGGGCGAGCGTTTGGCGCAATTGCAGCATGGCGACAATCTGGAACTGCCGAAGCGTTTCCGGCATATCGAAGACTGGCAGATCACCGAGTTTCGCACCAATCAAGTCATCCCCCTGCCCCGCACCGGTGCTGCACCAGGGCACCTACTGTTGGTGGCCTCGAGCGAACTGCCAATGGCGTTCTACACCGGGACCCTGACGGCCAGCCTGGGCATTCTGATCTTCAGCGTCTTGCTGTGGCTGATCATTGCCCGCCAGATCAAGCGCCTGATTACCCGGCCGATCCACCAACTCGAAGAGTTGTCCCGGCAGGTAACCCGTGAAGAAAACTACGCACTGCGTGCTTCGCGAGGAAACCACGATGAAATCGGCAGCCTCGCCGAGGCGTTCAACACCATGCTTTCGCGGATCGAGGCCAGGGAGCAGCAACTCAAGCGGGCCAGGGACGACTCCCAGGCAGCCTACGACCAGGCCCAGGGTCTGGCGGAAGAAACCCGCCATACCAACCGCAAACTGGAGCTCGAAGTCCAGGTGCGCAGCAAGATCGAGAAAAAGCTCACCGGTTTCCAGAACTACCTCAACAGCATCATCGACTCCATGCCGTCGGCGCTGATCGCCCTCGACGAACAGCTCTACGTGACGCAATGGAACCAGGAGGCCAGCGCCCTGTCCGGCACGCGTCTCGATGAAGCCCTGAACCAGCCCATCTTCCTTGCCTTCGAACCGCTCAAGCCATTTTTGCCGCAACTCAAGGAAACGGTCGAGCAGCATACGGTGGCCAAGATCGAACGAGTCACCTGGCTCAAGGACGACGAACCCCGCCACTACGCCCTGACTTTCTATCCGCTGATGGGCGGTGCCGGGCGTGGCGTGGTGATCCGGATCGACGACATCACCCAGCGCCTGTCCCTGGAAGAGATGATGGTGCAGTCGGAGAAAATGCTTTCGGTCGGTGGTCTGGCCGCCGGCATGGCCCACGAGATCAACAACCCGCTGGGTGCGATCCTGCACAACGTGCAAAACATTCGCCGACGCCTGTCCCCCGATCTACCGAAGAACCTTGAAGTGGCCGAACAGGCCGGCATCGAACTGGCGACGGTCAATCAGTATCTGCAGGTGCGTGAAGTGCCGCAGTTGCTCGACGGCATCCAGCAGGCCGGTGCACGGGCGGCGAAAATCGTCACCCACATGCTCAGTTTCAGCCGCCGCAGCACCCGCCAGATGGCCCCATGCGATCTACCCGCCCTGATTGACCAGGCCGTGGAAATCGCCGGCAACGATTTCGATCTGGCGATCGGTTTCGACTTCAAGGGCCAAGCCATCATTCGTCAATTCGATCCCGCGCTGGGAGCGGTCCCCGGCACCGCCAACGAACTGGAGCAAGTGCTGCTCAACCTGTTGAAGAACGCCGCGCAAGCCATTCACCAGCGCGAAGACGACAGCGAGCCGGGGCGGATCATTCTGCGCACCCGGCTGAATCCGCCATGGGCGGAAATTCAGGTCGAGGACAACGGCATCGGTATGAGCGAAAGCGTGCGCAAACGCACCTTCGAGCCGTTTTTCACGACCAAGGAAATCGGCCAGGGCACCGGGCTTGGGCTGTCGGTGTCGTACTTCATCGTCACCAATAACCATAAGGGGCAGATGGAAGTGCAATCGACCCTGGGCCAAGGCACTTGCTTCACCTTGCGTCTGCCCCTGGCGAGCACGCCGCCTGTGCCGCAAGAACTCAATCTGCTATCGAGGTAACCATGGGCTTTCGTTTGTCGAAGATTTACACCCGCACTGGCGACAAAGGCGAGACCGGGTTGGGCGATGGTCGTCGCGTACCGAAAGATCACCCGCGCATTGAAGCAATCGGCGAGGTCGATACGCTGAACAGCCAGGTTGGGGTGCTTCTGGCCGGGCTGGCGGCAGAAACAGCTCGGTTTCCAGGGTTGAACGAAGTGATCGAGGTATTGGCTCCCTGCCAGCATCGGTTATTTGATCTGGGCGGCGAACTGGCGATGCCGGTGTACCAAGCATTGAATGCAGCGGAAATCGAACGCCTGGAAGCGGCGATCGATGTGTGGAATGAAGAGCTGGGACCACTGGAAAACTTCATCTTGCCCGGCGGTTCGACGCTGATTGCCCAGGCCCACGTCTGCCGTAGTCTGGCGCGCAGCGCAGAACGGCGCTGTCAGCAACTCAATGCGATTGAACCGTTGGCCGGGGTTGGCCTGGCGTACATCAATCGGTTATCGGATTTGCTGTTTGTGGTGGCGCGGCTGATTGCCAAGCGTCAGGGAGTGGCGGAGATTCTTTGGCAGCCGGCGGCGAAACCTGAGGTTTAGTCGGCGCCTCTCAGGACCTCTTCGCGAGCAAGCCCGCTCCCACAGTGGATTTGTGGCGCACACAAAACCTGTGGGAGCGGGCTCGCGAAGAGGCCAGCAGGAGCGCTACAAAATCAGACCCCAGGCCAAAACGCCCGAATCCCCGCCACACCCTGCGCCCCCGCAGCCCAGGCTTTCTCGACCTCAGCCGGGCCAACCCCACCCAGCAGGAACACTGGCTTGCTGAACCCCTCGATCAAGCTCGACGCCTGCTCCCAACCCAACGGCTCGGCGCCAGGGTGAGTCAGGGTCGGCTGCACCGGCGACAAGGTCACGAAATCCACCCCCATCTGTTCGGCCAGCGCCAGCTCTTCAGCGTTATGGCATGACGCCGCCAGCCAGCGCGATTCCGGGAGCGGTCGGCCAGCCGCTGCGTATTTGCGCAGCTGCGCCGAGGTAATGTGCCAACCCGCGGACGGGAAGTCGCCCAGCCATTCGAACGGCCCCTTGATCATCAATTGCGCCTTGCCGGCACACAGGCCTACAGCATCCACTGCCAGGTCGCGGTATTTCGGGTCGTAACCGTTCGGTGCACGCAACTGGATCAGCTTGATGCCGCCGGCAATGGCCTTCTGGATGCCGCGCAGCAAGGCTGGGGTTTCCAGATCTTCCGGGGTAATCAGGTACTGAGCGGGTAACTTCGCGGCCGCGACGATCGGCTGATTGGCTACCGGAAACTCGTAACCCGACAGGTCGCGGGGCGACACCCAGGCCAGCGGTTGGCCTTCGGCGCCGTGGGGCTCGCCGGTAAACACCGAGACTTCCCAGACATCCAGCAACACCTGTTTGTCCGGGTAATCGTGCCGGACCTTGATCAGCGGGCGCGCCGCGCCGACCACAATGCCCAGTTCCTCATGGAGTTCGCGGGCCAGTGCGGTTTCGACCGACTCGTCGGCCTCGACCTTGCCGCCTGGAAACTCCCACAGGCCACCCTGGTGCTGTGAATCCGCACGACGGGCGATCAGGATTTGGCCACTGCCATCGCGGATGACGGCGGCGGCGACATGGACTCGTTTCACCTTTGCAACTCCTCCAGTCCGGCCTTCTGCCAGGCCTTGAACGCAGGCCATTGGTAGAGGGTTTCAACGTAGGCTTCGTCAGCTGCGGACAGATTCACCCGATAGGTGCGCAGGCGCACGGCGATGGGTGCAAAGAACGCATCGGCCAACGTGATGCGGCCAAACAGGTACGGACCGCTTTCGGTCGCAGTGGCACGACACTCGGCCCACAACGCCGACATGCGCTCGATGTCCGCCTGGACATCGGCCGGGACCGGCGACAGCGCTGCGTCATGGCTCAGGTCGAATGGCATGTTGCCGCGCATGGCGAAAAAGCCACTGTGCATCTGCGCGCACGCCGAACGCGCCTGGGCACGGGCGGCGGTGTCTTTGGGCCACAGGTTCGCATCGGGGAACCGTTCTGCCAGGTATTCGGCAATCGCCAGGGAGTCGGCGATGGTGCCGTGTTCGGTCTTCAACAGCGGGACCTTGCCGGTCGGCGAATGCTTGAGCAGACGCTCGCGGGTGTCCGGCTGGTTCAGCTTGATCAGTTCTTCGGTGTAGGAAGCGCCAGCCAGATCGAGGGCCAGAGCCCCGCGCAAGGACCAGGAGGAATGCAGTTTGTCGCCGATGATCAGGTGCAGGCTCATGTTCGGGGTGCCTTCTCGTCAGGGTAACAAGCCAGAATATCTAGCGTCTGGTCGTCAGCCTTCGCGAGCAAGCCCGCTCCCACAGTTGATCGGGCAGTACGCACATCTTGTGTTCACTGAAGATCTCCTGTGGGAGCGGGCTTGCTCGCGAATGGGACGACTCGGTCTTGAACCGTGTATTAAGTACGGTACTCGGCGTTGATCTTCACGTATTCGTGGGACAGGTCGGTGGTCCAGATGGTTTCGCTGCAATCGCCACGACCCAATTCGATACGGATGGTGATTTCTTCCTGCTGCATCACCGCCGCACCCTGGGCTTCGGTGTAGGTCGCCGCGCGCGCGCCACGGCTGGCAATGCACACGTCGCCGAGGAACACGTCGATCTTGCTCACGTCCAGGTTCGGTACGCCGGCACGGCCTACGGCCGCCAGGATACGGCCCCAGTTCGGATCGGAAGCGAACAACGCGGTCTTGATCAGCGGCGAGTGAGCCACGGTGTAACCGACGTCCAGGCATTCCTGGTGATTGCCGCCACCGTTGACTTCAACGGTGACGAATTTAGTCGCGCCTTCGCCGTCGCGAACGATGGCCTGGGCCACGTCCATGCACACTTCGAACACCGCTTGCTTCAACTTGGCGAACAACTCGCCTTCGGCGCGGGTGATTTCCGGCAGTGCTGCCTGACCGGTAGCGATCAGCATGCAGCAGTCGTTGGTCGAGGTGTCGCCGTCGATGGTGATGCGGTTGAACGACTTGTTGGCGCCGTCCAGCATCAGGTTTTGCAACACGTCGCGGGAGACTTTGGCGTCGGTGGCGATGTAGCCGAGCATGGTCGCCATGTTCGGGCGAATCATGCCGGCGCCTTTGCTGATACCGGTAACGGTGATGGTCACACCATCGTGCTGGAACTGACGACTGGCACCTTTTGGCAGGGTGTCGGTAGTCATGATGCCGGTGGCGGCAGCTTCCCAGTTGTGGATCGACAGGTCGTCGAGGGCCGCTTGCAGCGCGCCTTCGATTTTCTCGACCGGCAGCGGCTCGCCGATCACGCCGGTGGAATACGGCAGCACCTGGCTGGCATCGACACCGGTCAACTCGGCCAGTTTCGCGCAAGTGCGCTCGGCGGCGGCCAGGCCAGGTTCGCCGGTGCCGGCATTGGCATTGCCGGTATTGGTCAGCAGGTAACGCACAGGGCCTTGTACGCGTTGCTTGGCCAGGATCACCGGTGCGGCGCAAAAGGCGTTTAGGGTGAACACGCCGGCAACCGTGGAGCCTTCAACACAGCGCATGACCACAACATCCTTGCGCCCTGGGCGCTTGATGCCGGCCGAGGCAATACCGAGTTCAAAACCGGCAACCGGGTGCAACGTTGGCAAAGGACCAAGACCAACAGCCATGAATGCGCTCCTTTATAGATGATGTCAGCACCGTTTCAGCAGAACGGTGGTTCGAATGGTAAAACGCCGCGACGGCAGAAGCCGGTCGCGGCGCGGGTATTTCAGCGTTTGAAACGGGTTTACTGAATCTGCCCGTGGCAATGCTTGAACTTCTTGCCCGAACCGCAGTAGCACAGCTCGTTGCGACCCAGCTTCTGCTCGTTGCGAACCGGCGCGGCAGCGAGGGCAACATCGACCTCTTCGCCCAACACTTCCGGTTGCTCAAGGCCCGGAGCCTCTTCATGCAGGAACTGCATGCGAGCGGCCAATGCCTCGGCTTCCTGACGCAGGCGTTGCTCTTCTTCGATCGGATCTTCGCGGCGAACCTGAACGTGGGACAACACACGGATCGAGTCGCGCTTGATCGAATCCAGCAATTCGGAGAACAGGGTGAACGACTCGCGCTTGTATTCCTGCTTCGGGTTCTTCTGGGCATAGCCACGCAAGTGGATGCCGTGACGCAGGTGATCCATGGTCGACAGGTGGTCTTTCCACAGGTCGTCCAGTACGCGCAGAACGATTTGCTTCTCGAAGGTGCGCAGCGCTTCGGCGCCCGCCTGGTCTTCTTTCTCGTTGTACGCGGCGATCAGTTCCTGCATCAGCTTTTCGCGCAGGGTTTCTTCGTACAGGTGATCGTCTTCGTCGAGCCATTGCTGGATCGGCAGCGTCACACCGAAATCGCTCTGTAATGCAGCTTCCAGACCGGCCACGTCCCACTGCTCAGGTAGCGATTGCGGAGGAATGTGTGCGCTGACGGTGGCGTCGAGCACGTCCTGACGGAAGTCAGCGATGGTCTCACCGATGTTGTCGGCGGCCAGCAACGTGTTACGCATGTGATAGATCACTTTACGCTGTTCGTTGTTGACGTCGTCGAACTCGAGCAGTTGTTTACGAATGTCGAAGTTACGGCCTTCAACCTTGCGCTGAGCCTTTTCGATGGCGTTGGTCACCATGCGGTGCTCGATCGCTTCGCCAGGCTGCATGCCCAGGGCCTTCATGAAGTTCTTCACCCGGTCAGAGGCGAAGATGCGCATCAGGCTGTCTTCCAGCGACAGGTAGAAACGGCTGGAACCGGCGTCGCCCTGACGACCGGCACGACCACGCAGCTGGTTGTCGATACGGCGCGATTCATGACGCTCGGAGGCAATCACCTGCAAACCACCCGATTCGAGCACTTGCTGGTGACGCTTCTGCCAGTCGGCCTTGATCTGGGCAATCTGCTCAGGGGTCGGGTTTTCCAGGGAAGCCACTTCCACTTCCCAGTTACCGCCCAACAGGATGTCGGTACCACGACCGGCCATGTTGGTGGCGATGGTCAGTGCGCCCGGGCGACCGGCCTGGGCAATGATCTCGGCTTCCTTTTCGTGGAACTTGGCGTTCAGGACCTTGTGTTCGATGCCTTCCTTCACGAGCAGGCTGGACATGTGCTCGGAGGTTTCGATGGTGGCAGTACCGACCAGAACCGGACGGCCCGCGGCCATGCTTTCCTTGATGTCAGCCACGATTGCCGCGTATTTCTCGTCGGCGGTCAGGAACACCAGGTCGTTGTAGTCTTTACGGGCGAGCGGCTTGTTCGGTGGAATCACCATGACCTGCAGGCCATAGATCTGGTGGAACTCGAACGCTTCGGTGTCGGCCGTACCGGTCATGCCGGACAGCTTGTTGTACAGACGGAAGTAGTTCTGGAAGGTGGTCGATGCCAGCGTCTGGCTTTCGGCCTGGATGTTCAGGTTTTCCTTGGCTTCGATGGCCTGGTGCAGGCCTTCGGACAAGCGGCGGCCCGGCATGGTACGGCCGGTGTGCTCGTCGACCAGTACGACCTGACCGTCCTGCACGATGTACTCGACGTTGCGATGGAACAGCTTGTGCGCGCGCAGGCCGGCGTAAACGTGGGTCAGCAGGCTCAGGTTGTGCGCCGAGTACAGGCTCTCGCCTTCAGCCAGCAGGCCGATGCGGGTCAGCGTTTCTTCGACGTACTGGTGACCGGCTTCGTTGAGTTCGACCTGACGGGACTTCTCGTCGACGGTGTAGTGGCCGGCCTTGGTGACTTCGCCTTCCACTTCTTCGACGTGCAATTCAAGCGTCGGGATCAGCTTGTTGACCTCGATGTACAGCTTGGAGCTGTCCTCGGCCTGACCGGAGATGATCAGCGGCGTACGGGCTTCGTCGATGAGGATGGAGTCGACTTCGTCGATCACGGCAAAATTGAGTTCGCGCTGGAATTTTTCTTCCATGCTGAACGCCATGTTGTCGCGCAGGTAATCGAAACCGAATTCGTTGTTGGTGCCGTAGGTGATGTCGGCGGCGTAGGCAGCGCGCTTCTCTTCCGGCGGCTGGAACGGCGTGACAACGCCGACCGTCATGCCGAGGAATTCATACAGCGGGCGCATCCAGTTGGCGTCACGGCGGGCCAGGTAGTCGTTCACCGTCACAACGTGCACACCGTTGCCGGACAGCGCGTTGAGGTAAACGCCCAGTGTTGCCACCAGGGTCTTGCCTTCACCGGTACGCATTTCCGCGATCATGCCTTCATGCAAGGTCATGCCGCCGATCAGCTGGACATCGAAGTGGCGCATGCCCATGACACGCTTGCCGGCTTCGCGGGCGACCGCAAAGGCTTCTGGCAGCAGTTTGTCGAGGGATTCCCCTTTGGCGATGCGGGCCTTGAACTCGCTGGTCTTGGCACGCAATTGATCGTCCGAAAGGGCCACCATTTGCTCTTCGAAGGCATTGACGAGTTGCACCGTCTTGAGCATGCGTTTGACTTCACGCTCGTTCTTGCTTCCAAAAAGTTTCTTTAACAAAGGCGCAAACATATCGGCAGGATCTTCCACACTAAAGGGATGGAGGGCGGCCCCGTGAGTCGCCCGTGCAGCCCTCATGGCCGCATGCGAACGAGCATTCTACCCGGAAACGATGGAGAGGAAAGTGGCGATATTCCACGATGCTGGCACAGCGCTTTGACGGGGCTCACTTAAAATAAGGGCGTTTTGCTCAACTTCAAGCCGTTCAAGACAGAAGTTAGTTGTTGATTTAATGGGCAAAGCACCCACAAAAGCAATGGGCGGGTGCATCCGGCGCTTTCTGCTACCATGGCGCCTCTGTTACTTCAGGTGTCTGATCATGGCATTTCGCCCACTTACGGCCAAAGTACCTGCCGTTCTACTACGCGAAGCCAAGCCGCTGAAGGCCATTCTCGGCCACGCTCAACGCCTGGGTCATCTGCAACGTTTGCTCGAAAGCCAATTGCAACCCGCCGCTCGCGAGCATTGCCACGTGGCCTCCTGGCGCGAAGGCAGTTTGTTGCTGATTGTCACCGACGGTCATTGGGCAACCCGCCTGCGCTACCAGCAGAAGCGCCTGCAACGGCAACTGCAAATGTTCGACGAGTTTGCCAATCTGACCCGGATCCTGTTCAAAGTTCAACCGCCGACCGTTCAGCAAGGTGCGGCCGGGCATACCATGGATTTGTCCAACGACGCGGCAGCGACCATTCAGGCCACGGCCGATGGCATCAGCGACCCGAATTTGCGGGCAGCGCTGGAGCGGTTGGCGGCGCATGCAAAAACAAGATCCTGACACAGACCCCATGTGGGAGCGGGCTTGCTCGCGAAAGCGGTGTGTCAAACAACATAACGTTGACTGACATGCCCTCTTCGCGAGCAAGCCCGCTCCCACATTGACTGTGCTCGCTCAAGCTAGCGGCGTTTTTTGCTGCCTAGCAACGAGCCCATCAAGCCGCGCACCAACTGTCGGCCAATCTGGTTCGCCGCCTGTTGCATCGCCGATTTCAGCGCCTTCCCTGCCGCTGTGCCGAGAAACTCTCCCGCCTGCTCAGTGAAGCTCGGTTCCTGTTTGCCCTGCTCCGCTTCGGGCTCCGGTGCCAGTCCCTTGCGTCCCATCAGCACTTCATAGGCTGATTCACGATCGATCGGTTGGTCATAACGCCCTTTGAACGGTGAGCCTGCGATCAATATCGTGCGCTCGGTTTCGGTCAAAGGCCCGATCCGCGATTGCGGTGGTGCGACCAGAACCCGCTGGACCATTTCCGGTGTGCCCTTTTCCTGCAGGGTGCCGACCAGCGCCTCACCGATCCCGAGCTCGGTCAACACCGACAACGCATCGAACGCAGGATTCGGGCGGAAACCTTCGGCCACTGCGCGCAGGGACTTCTGCTCCTTGGCGGTGAACGCACGCAGACCGTGCTGGATGCGCAAGCCCAACTGAGCCAGTACATCATCCGGCAGGTCACCCGGCGACTGGGTGACGAAATACACGCCCACGCCTTTCGAACGAATCAGCCTCACGACTTGCTCCAGACGATCACGCAATGCCTGGGGCGTACCGTTGAACAACAAGTGAGCCTCGTCGAAGAACAGCGCCAGCAACGGTTTGTCGGCATCGCCACGCTCCGGCAACTGCTCGAACAGCTCGGCCAGCAGCCACAGCAGGAACGTCGCGTAGACTTTCGGCGCTTCATGCACCAGGCGGCTGGCATCGAGCAAATGAATGCGCCCACGGCCATCCGCAGTGGGTTGGAGGATGTCTTCGAGTTGCAGCGCCGGCTCGCCAAACAGGGCTTCGGCGCCCTGTTGCTCCAGGGTCGCCAGTCGTCGCAGCAGCGCCTGGCTGGAACCGGTGGTCATCAATGCCGCATCGTCGCCCAGCAACTGGGGGTTGTCCCGCAGATGATTGAGCAACGCCTTCAGATCCTTGAGATCGAGCAACAACAGGCCTTCGCGGTCCGCCACCTTGAACGCGGCGTACAGCGCCGACTGCTGACTGTCTGTCAGTTCCAGCAGGCTGCCCAGCAGCAGCGGCCCCATTTCACTCAAGGTTGTGCGTAAAGGATGACCGGACTGACCGTGTATGTCCCACAACGTCACCGGATAAGCCTGAGGCTTGTGGTTGAGCCACGGCATCCCGGCAATCCGCTCGGCGATCTTGCCCTGGGGGTTGCCGGCGGCGCCAAGGCCGCACAGGTCACCCTTGATGTCGGCGGCGAACACCGCCACGCCCGCATCGCTGAAGGCTTCGGCCATTCGTTGCAAAGTGACGGTTTTGCCGGTGCCAGTCGCGCCCGCGATCAAACCGTGGCGGTTCGCCAGGCGCATGGCCTGGGCAATCGGCAGCCCTTCGAGATCGGCGCCGATAACGAGTTGCAATGAGTCAGGCATTTGGTCACCCATGATTAATCTTTGGTCCTACACGGCCGATAGAGATAACGACAAAGCAGTCAGACACGATCTGGTCGGAAATTTCCCTAAGGAGAGTCGGAAAATTCACTTGCTTTCAACCTTGCCCGTTGTGCGCCCCTTTATAAAAGCACGCGCTGGACATTAAGACCTTAGCGGAACCCCAAGCCATGAACAAAAATCTGCGTTTCAGCCATAAAATCCTGCTTGCCGCCGCCCTCATTGTGATTGCCGCCTTCGCCTCATTCACCCTGTACAACGACTATTTGCAGCGCAACGCCATCCGCGATGACCTGAAAAATTATCTGCAGCAAATGGGTGCAGTGACCGCCAACAACATCCAGACCTGGTTGAACGGACGCAGCCTGCTGATTGAGAACCTGTCACAAACTGTCGCGCTCAACCCCGATGCCGACAACGTTTCCAGCCTGCTTGTACAAAAAGCCGTGACCTCGACCTTCATGGGCGCCTACCTCGGCAGCAAGGATGGCTCTTTCATCATTCGCCCGGACAGCAAGATGCCCGATGGCTATGACCCGCGAGCACGCCCTTGGTACAAGAGCGCGCAAGGCAGCAGCGGTTCGGCATTGACCGAGCCTTATATCGATCTGGCCTCCGGCCAACTGGTGATTTCCATTGTCGACAGCGTTATCAAGGACGGCCAGAACATCGGCGTGGTCGGTGGCGACCTGAGTTTGCAGGTGATCGCCGACAGCCTTGGCACGCTGGATTTCAACGGCATCGGTTATGCCTTCCTGGTCAGTTCCGACGGCAAGATCCTGGTGCATCCCGACAAAGCGCTGGCGATGAAGACGCTCAAGGATGTCTACCCGCAAGACACGCCGGCCATCAGCAGCGCAATCAGCGAAATCCAGGTCGACGGCAAAACCCGCATCGTGACCTTCACCCCGATCAAAGGCTTGTCGTCGGTCAACTGGTACATCGGTCTGTCGGTCGACAAGGAAAAAGCCTACTCGATGCTCAGCGAATTCCGCACCTCGGCTGTGGTTGCGACCATCATTGCCGTGGTCATCATCATCGCCCTGCTCGGCATGCTGATTCGCATCCTGATCCAGCCGTTGCACGTCATGACCCGCGCCATGGCCGACATCGCCGACGGCGAAGGCGACCTGACCAAGCGCCTGACCATCCAGAACAATGACGAGTTCGGCACCCTCGGCACCGCGTTCAACCGATTCGTCGAGCGCATTCACGGCTCGATCCGCGAAGTGTCCTCGGCCACCGGGCAAGTCAACGAAGTGGCATTGCGCGTAGTGGCCGCTTCCAACTCGTCGATGTTCAACTCCGACCAGCAAGCCTCGCGCACCAGCAGCGTGGCGGCCGCCATCAACCAGCTCGGCGCCGCCGCCCAGGAAATTGCCCGTAACGCCGCTCAGGCTTCGAGCCAGGCCAGCGATGCCCGCAGCCTGGCCGAAGACGGCCAGCAAGTGGTGGACCGCAGCATCGTGGCGATGAATCAACTGTCGAACATGCTCAGTGCATCGAGTTCCAACATCGAATCGCTGAACAGCAAAACGGTGAACATCGGGCAGATTCTCGAAGTGATTACCAGCATTTCCCAGCAAACCAATTTGCTGGCACTCAACGCCGCCATTGAAGCCGCGCGCGCCGGTGAAGCCGGTCGTGGATTTGCCGTGGTGGCGGACGAAGTGCGCAACCTGGCACACCGCACGCAGGAATCGGCACAACAGGTGCAAACCATGATCGAGGAGCTGCAGGTCGGCGCCCGGGAATCGGTCAGCACCATGAGCGACAGTCAGCGCCATAGCCAGGACAGCGTGGAAATCGCCAACCTCGCGGGCGAGCGCCTGAACAGCGTGACGCTGCGTATCGGTGAAATCGACGGCATGAACCAGTCGGTAGCCACCGCGACCGAGGAACAGACCGCCGTGGTGGAGTCGATCAACGTCGACATCACCGAGATCAACACGCTGAACCAGGAAGGTGTGGAAAACCTGCAATCGACCTTGCGCGCGTGTTCGGACCTTGAGCAGCAGGCGGCGCGGTTGAAGCAGTTGGTAGGCAGTTTCCGTATCTAGCGCCTGAACGGACCTCTTCGTCGGAACGCCGCCCGGAGCCGGCTCGCTCCCACAAAGTTGTCACTGAACCTGTGGGAGCGAGCTTGCTCGCGATGAGGGCAGCACATTCAGAAGTGATGGGACTGACAGTCCGCTTTCGCGAGCAAGCCCGCTCCCACATTTGATCGGGGATAGCCACAGATCCGCTGGTAAACACATATCCACAAGCGAGCCTGCTCGCGATAGCAGCCTGTCAAACACTACAACCCCCCCGCTGACGCCCCCCACCCGCACAACCCCAACCGAACATCTATCCTTCATATAGGTCAACCAAAGGAGTACCAGGACCGGAGGACCGTTCATCGTGCATATCGCTGACATCACCATGTTCTACGCCCCTGCCAGCGGTGGCGTGCGCACTTATCTGGATGCCAAGCACCGTCGCCTGGGCATCAAACCGGGTATTCGCCACAGTTTGTTGATTCCCGGATCTTCTTTTGGCGCGCAGGATGGCATTTACACCGTTCCGGCACCTGCCCTGCCCTTTGGCAAGGGCTATCGCTTCCCTCTGCGTCTCGGGCCCTGGCGCAATGTCCTGCAAGACTTGCAACCCGATCTGATCGAAGTCGGCGACCCCTATCTCACCGCATGGGCGGCGCTGGATGCACGGCGGCAACTCGATGTACCGGTCATCGGCTTTTATCACTCGGACCTGCCGCTGCTGGTCAGCAACCGCATGGGCCATTGGGTGACCAACAACGTCGAGGCTTATGTGAGCAAGCTCTATGGCAACTTCGACCGGGTCCTGGCACCCAGCCGGGTCATGGCCGACAAGCTCACCGGGCTTGGGGTCAGGAATGTCTTCGTGCAGCCGCTCGGTGTCGACCTGCAAACCTTCAATCCCGGTGCCAGAGACCCCGGGCTGCGGGCCGAACTGGGCCTGGACGAAAACACCCGCCTCTTGATCTTCGCCGGGCGCGGTTCCAAGGAAAAAAACCTGCCGGTGCTGCTCGACTGCATGAAACGCCTGGGCCGACGCTATCACCTGCTGCTGGTTGGCTCGTCGATGCCCACGACCGTGCCGTCCAACGTAACTGTAATCGACGAGTTCTGCCCGGCAGCGCAGGTGGCCCGTCTGATGGCCAGCTCCGACGCATTGCTGCACGCCGGCGATCAGGAAACTTTCGGCCTGGTAATTCTGGAGGCCATGGCCAGCGGTATTCCGGTGGTGGCCGTGGCGGCCGGGGCCTTCGAGGAAATCGTCACCGAGGACTGCGGCCGGCTCTGCACGCCGAACAATCCTGCCGCGATGGCCACCGCCGTTCGAGAACTGTTCGGGTCGGGCAGCGTAGCGCTGGGCCGACAAGCGCGATTATATGTCGAACGGCATTACGCCTGGGATACGGTGGTCAACAGCTTGCTGCGGCACTACCACGCCGTGCTTGGCAGCCAATGGCCGCTGACAGCCAATGGTTGAGTCCATGAACAGTCCCGCTTTACTGCTGGTACTGCACGACGTGGCGCCACCCACCTGGGCCGATTACCAACCGTTCGTCAAAGCCGTCGACGCCTTGGGTGGCGTGCCGATCACCTGGCTGGTGGTGCCGGACTTCCACAAACACAACAATCTGGACGCCCATCCGCAATTTTGCCGCCAGCTCAGTGCCAGGGTTGCCCGCGGCGACGAACTGGCACTGCACGGCTATTTCCATTGCGACGACGGACCGATGACCAGCAATCCCCGCGACTGGTTCATGCGTCGGGTCTACACCCACGAAGGCGAGTTTTACCGTTTGTCGCTGGAAGTCGCCTTCGCCCGCCTGCGTTCGGGTATCGAGATGTTCCACCGGCATGACTGGCCGCTGGAAGGGTTCGTCGCCCCGGCCTGGCTGATGAGCCAAGGCACTCGCCAGGCATTGCGCCAATTACCGCTGAGTTACACCAGTGACTCGCAGCATCTATACCGCTTGCCGGATTTCACCGCGATCGAGGCGCCGGGGCTGGTCTGGAGTGCGCGCAGTGCCTGGCGCCGGGGTGTATCGAAGCTCGTCAGCGACCGGCGTGAACAACGCTGGCAACACGCCCCGGTGATTCGCCTGAGCCTGCACCCGGTGGACATACGCCATGAGTTCTCGCGTCGATACTGGCTACAAACCCTCGAACGCCTGCTCGACAACGGACGGGTGCCAATGACCAAGGCCCACTGGCTGGCGCTGCAAAACGACCGACTGGGCCGTGCCGCCTGAGTCGCGCTCTTGCTGCAATTGCTCCCACAACCGCGCAGCATCAGGAAACTCGGTACCGGTTTCAGACCCCATGTCATCCGGGTCGTAGCGGCTCAGGCAACCCTCGCCCAGCGTGGCGGGAGCCTTGGATGTAGCTTTGTCCAGTGGGTCGGCCATGGTCATGTCCTCGGTGCAGAAACGGCGAAGGGCCTGAAGCGATTGAACGCCCAGGCCCTTCGAATTTCAACTATGCCGCAGGTCCGTCAGAAGACGACGGTCTTGTTGCCGTGCACCAGCACGCGGTCTTCCAGGTGATAACGCAAGCCACGGGCCAGCACCATCTTCTCGACATCACGGCCGAAACGCACCATGTCTTCGATGCTGTCGCTGTGGCTGACGCGTACCACGTCCTGCTCGATGATCGGGCCGGCATCCAGCTCTTCGGTCACATAGTGGCAGGTCGCGCCGATCAGCTTCACGCCGCGCAGGGAGGCCTGGTGATACGGCTTGGCACCGACGAACGACGGCAGGAAGCTGTGGTGAATGTTGATGACCTTGTGCGCGTATTCGCTGCACAGCTCAGGAGGCAGGATCTGCATGTAGCGGGCCAGCACCACCACTTCGGCGTCGTGCTGCTTGACCAGGCGCGAAACCTCGGCGAAGGCCGGCTGCTTGTCCTGCGGATTGACCGGGACGTGGTAGTACGGGATACCGTGCCACTCCACCATGCTGCGCAAGTCATCATGGTTGGAAATCACACAGGAAATTTCGCAGTCCAGTTCATCGCTGTGCCAGCGGTGCAGCAAGTCGGCCAGGCAGTGCGACTCGCGGCTGGCCATCAGGACCACGCGTTTCTTTTGCTCGGTATCGGTGATGCGCCAGTCCATCGAGAACTCTTCGGCGATCGGGGCAAAGGCTTCACGAAACGCTTCGATACCAAATGGCAGGGAGTCGGCACGGATTTCGTGACGCATGAAGAACCAGCCACTGAGATTGTCCGAGTGATGGCTCGCTTCAGTGATCCAGCCGTTGTGTGATGCCAGAAAGTTACTGACTTTGGCAACGATGCCAACACGGTCCGGGCAAGAAATCACCAGACGAAAAGTGCGCATGAGGGGGAAACTCCAGAACTTCGCAAAGGCCGCCATTCTAGCGATTGCGCAGCAAAACTGCAGTATTGTTGACGTTTCGCCCTGCCGGAAGGTCGGTGCAGCAGGTCGGACAGCACCAGTGCCGGTTCGCCCGGATGCTCTAGCGGTGCGGGTCATTTGTTAAATTATGTATATCTGACAGACCTGGACCACACTAATAAATGCATTACAGATGTTCGCCAAAGACACAGCAATTAAATTAAATAAAGTTGGCTTAAATGTTTACTTGATGAAACACCGTGACTATTATTGCCGCACTGTCACCTGCCATCCAGCGTACAACATAAGGTAGTCCACATGTCCTTGATCAACGAATACCGCGCCACCGAAGAAGCTATCAAAGAGCTGCAAGCCCGTTTGAAGAACCTGTCCCAAGACGACAAACTGCAAACCGAGCTGGAATTCGAAGGCAAATTGCGCACCCTGATGGGCGAGTACTCCAAGTCCCTGCGTGACATCATCGCGCTGTTGGATCCAGAATCCAAAACCAAGGCACCACGCGGCGGTGCAGTGAAAACTACCGGCACCAAGCGTGCTCGCAAAGTTAAACAATACAAAAACCCGCACAACGGTGAAGTCATCGAAACCAAAGGTGGCAACCACAAGACTCTGAAAGAGTGGAAAGCCAAGTGGGGCGGTGACGTGGTGGAAGGCTGGGCTACTCTGCTGGGCTAAGCCTCAGAGCTTGTCGCAGACGGATCCGTGACAAAAAATAACGCCAGCAAATGCTGGCGTTATTTTTTGCGGGGTATTTAAACCCTGGCATGTTCGATTTCAAAGACACAAACGCTGGCGCAGTCCCTGGACATAATCCTGCCACTCACTGAGCACCCCCTGCTGAAACGGAGTAGCACTAACGCTCAATTGGGCCGCGGCTTCTACAAAACTTTCAAGGGTATTTGGCGCCCCCCACTCGGGCTCCGACAAACGTTTCTGACAGAATATTCGCCAGCGTTCCTGCTCTTCGGGATTCAACGTCTCGGGAAAGTTGCGTGCGCGATATCGAAACAGCAATTCAGGCAAACGTTCGTCATCGAAAGGCCACTGCTCTTGTGCCAATTGCATCGGGTCAACGGTTCTGACTTGTTCACACAATCGCCGATCCCGATCACCGATAAATCCATCATATAACTGTTGCTCCGGATCCTGGCTCGGGGAAAAATCCTCGCGGGCATAAATCGCCAGGACTTTATCCAGCCAAACTTTCTGCGCGTCATTTAGCCGCAACACCCGCTGCTGATATAGCGCCATATCCAGCCCCAGACGTTGCTGGTCTTCTTTGCGAAGTACCGACAACGGTGCCACCACCGGGCACTTGTTGATGTGAATCAGCTTCAACGGCACCGGCAACTCGCCTTCGGCCAGTTCGTCGCGGCGGGTATACAAGCGCTGGCGCAAACTTTCGGCATCCAGGTCGAACAGGCCCTGGGGATCGAGGTGCAGATCACAGACAATCAGGGCGTTCTTGTTGCGCGGGTGCCAGGCCAGCGGCAACACCACACCCACATAGCTGCGCGCAGCCGAAAATCGCCCGGAAACATGCACCAGCGGTTGCAGCAGGCGTATCTGGTCCATGACTTTTTGCTTGCTGCGCAGTTGAAACAGCCAGTCGTACAGCTTTGGCTGTTTTTCCCGTATCAGGCGCGCCAGGGCAATCGTCGCGCGAACGTCCGACAGCGCTTCGTGGGCATTGCCATGATCGATGCCGTTGGCAGCGGTCAGGCGTTCGAGCCTGAGCGTGACCCGCCCCTCGTCATCGGTCGGCCAGACCAGGCCATCGGGGCGCAAGGCATAGGCGGCGCGCACCACATCGATCAGGTCCCAGCGGCTGTTGCCGCCCTGCCACTCCCGCGCATAGGGGTCGAAAAAGTTTCGGTACAGACTGTAGCGGGTCATCTCGTCGTCGAAACGCAAGGTGTTATACCCCGCGCCACAGGTACCGGGCGCCGCGAGCTGGGCATGCACCCGGGTCATGAAGTCGGCTTCGCTCAAGCCTTGCGCCTGCAGTTGCCCGGGGGTGATTCCGGTGATCGTGCAAGCAGCCGGATGCGGCAGGATGTCATCACTGGGCTGGCAGTAAAGATTGACCGGCTCGTCGATTTCATTGAGATCGAAGTCAGTGCGCAGGCCGGCCATTTGCAACGGACGGTCGCAACGGGGATTGATGCCAGTAGTTTCGTAGTCGTACCAGAAGATGGAGGTCACGGGCGATTCCTGAACTGAAGATCGGCAAAGTCTAGGCGTTCACCTCCCGCCCCGGCCAGTAATCTTGTCATTCAAGCAGCTTGCCCGGCTCACCATGCAATACATAGTTATGTCGTTTCCCCCCGCCCCCGCCCCTCGAATAGGCTGCTAGCATCGAATGGATACACAATCCCGAATAAGGCCACATCATCAGGTTGCCCATGCTCGAGACCACAGCACTGCCAGGGACTGCGCCGCTGTCACCGCCGCTGGATACGCGGTACCAGGTCGAAACGCCGGAGGGCGTTGACCTGCCACTGCGCCCGGCCGGGTTGATGGTCCGTGCGCTGGCATTCTCCATCGATCTTGGTTTGCGCGGCCTGGTCCTGGGCGTGCTGTTCATTGCACTGGCGATGCTCGGCAAACTGGGGGCCGGACTCGGTTCGATCCTGCTGTTCGTGGTGAGCTGGTGGTACATGGTGCTGTTCGAGGTGCTGAACCACGGCCGCTCGCCGGGCAAGCAATGGATGGGCTTGCGGGTGGTGCACGACGATGGCACCCCGGTCGGCTGGTCCGCGTCGCTGCTGCGCAACCTGCTGCGCGTTGTCGACCTGCTGCCGTTCGGTTACTTCCTCGGGGCCATCAGTTGCCTGCAACATCCCCACTTCAAGCGCCTCGGCGATATCGCCGCCGGGACCCTGGTGATCTACCGCGAACAATCGCACACCCGCCCCGAACTCCCCGAAGCCCAGCCGCGTCGCCCGGCCTTTGTCCTGACACTCACCGAGCAACGGGCCATCCTCGGGTTTGCCGAGCGCCAGGGTGAACTCTCCGAAGCGCGGGTCAATGAACTGGCTTCGATTCTTGCCCAACCCTTGCAAGTCCAGCCCCCGCAGGCAGTGACCGAGCTCAACGGCATCGCCCGCGGCTTGTTGGGGCCGGCATGAAGCAAAGCCTTTTTGAAAGCCGGCACAAGGCCGAATGGGACCATTTCTCCCACCTGCTCGAGCAGTTGGAACGGGACGGTAAGGCCACCGACGCCGGCAGTTTCCCGAAGGACTACCGGCGCCTCTGCCAACACCTGGCACTGGCCCGGGAGCGTGGCTACAGCAGTTTCCTGATCGACTCCTTGCAGCAACAAGTGCTGCGCGGACACCAACAGCTTTACCGTCATCGCAGCCGTTTGGGCGCCAACGTGCTGGCATTCATCCTGGCCGACTTTCCGCGACTGGTGCGCGAACAGTGGCGTTTCGTCCTCGCCGCCAGCCTGATGTTCTTTGGCAGCCTGGCCGGTTTCGCGCTGCTGGTGTACCTGTACCCGGACCTGGTCTACAACCTGATCCCCGCCGAGCAGGTCAGTGAAATGCAAAGCATGTACGACCCCGTTGCCGGCCACCTCGGGCGCACGGTGGAACGGGCCGCCAGTGAGGACTGGGCGATGTTCGGCTACTACATCATGCACAACATCGGCATTGCCTTTCAGACCTTCGCCAGCGGTTTTCTGTTCGGCCTGGGCAGCGTGTTTTTCCTGATCTTCAACGGCCTGATGATCGGTGCGGTGGCCGGGCACCTGACCTACGTTGGCTACGGGCAAACCTTCTGGTCATTCGTGATCGGCCATGGCGCATTCGAACTCAGCGCCATCGCCCTGGCCGGTGCCGCCGGCCTGAAGCTGGGCTGGGCGTTGGTCGCCCCGGGGCGCCTGCCACGCGCCGAGGCCTTGCGATTGGCGGCGCGCAAGAGCGTGCTGCTGATCTGCGGGGTCATGCTGTTTCTGTTGATCGCGGCGTTTATCGAAGCCTATTGGTCGTCAATGACCGGCCCGTCGCACCAGACCAAGTACCTGGTCGGCGCGGCGCTCTGGTTGCTGGTGGTGGTTTATCTCGTGTTTGCCGGACGTCGCCGCCATGCGCCTGAGTGACGCCACGGTGGTGATTCGCCCGCGCTCGACCTGGGAAGCCATGGACCTTGGGGTGCTGCTGAGCCAACGCCACCGACGCCTGTTGATGACCAGTTGGGCCTTGGTCACCTTGCCGGTTTTCGCGCTGCTCAGCTGGGGATTCTGGGATTCGCCGTCTCTCGCCGTGTTCATTTTCTGGTGGCTGAAGCCGGCGTTCGAACGCCTGCCCTTGTACATCCTGTCCCAGGCCATGTTCGGTGAAACGCCCACGCTCAAACAGGCCCTGCGCCAATGGCCACGCCTGCTCAAACCGCAATTGCTGGCCAGCCTGACCTGGCGACGCCTGAGTTTGCCCCGCAGTTTCGTGATGCCGGTGGTGCAACTCGAAGGACTGGACGGGCAGCAACGGCAACAGCGTCTACAGGTGCTGTTGCAGCGAAACGCTGGCGCCGCACGCTGGCTGACGATCATCGGCGCGCACCTGGAAGGCGCATTGTGGATCGGTTTGATGGTGTTGTTCTATCTGCTGCTGCCACAACAGGTCGCGCTCGACTGGAGCTGGCAGTCGCTGATCTCGGCGGCCAACCAGGACTGGCACTGGCTGGAACACCTGACCAATGCCTTTTATGCACTGGTGCTGGTGGTCTGGGAACCGATCTATGTCGCCTGCGGTTTCAGTCTGTACCTGAACCGGCGCACCGTACTGGAGGCCTGGGATATCGAACTGGTGTTCCGTCGAATGCGCCAGCGTCTGGTCAGTGCAAGCGCTGTCCTGTTGATGGCCGTGATTGTGCTGATGCCGACCACCCACAACGCATGGGCCGCCGAACCGGCCCTCTCACCCGACAGCCCGCGCTTGCTGGACCAGCCCCTGAGCAGCCAGGCCTCCAGGGACAGCATCAAGACGATCCTCGAACAGCCGCCCTTCAAGAACCGGGAATCGGTCACGCGCTACCGCTTTGGCGAAGAGCAACCGAGTGCTGAAGCCGCGGACGATGGCAAGACACCACAATGGTTGAAGGCGCTGTTAAAGCTGTTTGAGGGGCAACGCTTCGGGGCATTGGCGACACTGATTGAAATCGTGCTGTGGGGCATCGTCATTGGCGCCATCGGCCTGTTGATCTGGCGCTATCGCGACTGGTTGCAGGCGTTCGTCAGCCGACGACCGATCCCCGACATCAAAGCCACACGACCGTTACCGCAGCAGGCATTCGGCCTGGACCTCAAGCCCGAGTCCCTGCCCGCCGACATCGCCACCCGCGCTGAAAGCCTCTGGCAGACCCATCCGCGCGAAGCGCTCGGCTTGCTCTATCGCGCCCTGCTCAGCCGTCTGCTGCACGATTTCAACATCGCGCTCAAAGCCGCCGACACCGAAGGCCAGGTGCTTCGGCGTGTCGAGCTACTGCAGCAACCGGCCTTGCTGGCCTACAGTAAAAACCTGACCGGGCACTGGCAAAACATGGCCTACGGGCATCGCCTGCCACCCGCTCAGGTGCAGCAGGAACTGTGTAATGGCTGGCGCGTTCTGTTCGGCCCTGAGGCTGTCCGTTGAGTCGGCGCTGGGGCTTGATAGCCGGTGCATTGATTGCCGTATTGCTGGCTGCGCTGAGCGTTTATCTGTACCTCAAGGCTACCCCCTACCAGACCGAAATCGACCACGGTCCCTCCCCCGAAGCCAACGCCAACCCTTATCTGGCGGCGGAACTCTTTCTACGCAAACAAGGCCTGAGCGTCGACCATGCCAATGGCCTCGACATCCTGCCCAGTCTCGACCCGCGTCAACGCAGCCTGCTGTTGCTCGGGGACCGCTACAACATGACCCCACGGCAGATCGACCAGCTGATGAACTGGACCCGGGCCGGCGGGCGGCTTCTGTTCGTCGCCGAGTCGCTGTGGGATGAAAAACTCGGCCAAAGCAATGACCTGCTGCTCGATCGGGTGCAACTGCACCAATCCCTGAGCAAAGACCTCAAAGACCCGCCGCCGAATGTCGGCGCAGATCCGTACCCGCAACTGACCAAGCTCTATCTGGAAAACGAAGACGCCCCGGCCTACGCCGGTTTCGATACGGCGTTCCATCTCGAAGACCCGAAAAACCTCGCCCTGGCCTGGGCCAACAGCGCCAGGGCCACGCACATGATGCAACTCAAGCACGGGCAGGGTTCAATCATCGTGGTCACCGATGCCGACCTGTGGAAAACACCGGCCATCGACCGGTACGACAACGCCTGGTTGCTCTGGTACCTGACCGCCGATACCCGCGTGACGCTGATCTTCAACACCGATCACGACAGCCTGCCGACTTTGCTGCTGCGATATTTCCCCCAGGCGCTGGTCGCGTTGCTCGCCTTGATCGGCCTGGGTTTCTGGCACTTTGGCGTGCGTCAGGGGCCACTGCTGGAACCGGCACCGAAATCGCGCCGGCAATTGCAGGAGCACCTGCGCGCCAGTGCCGACTTCCTGTTGCGCCGCAACGGTCAGGCCGGCCTGTTGCAAGCCTTGCAGCAAGACATCCTGCGGCGCGTGCGGCGTCGCCATCCCGGCTTTGAACAACTCGGCGTTGCCGAACAATGGTTGGTGCTCGCGCGCCTGACCGGCCAACCCACACGCGCCATCAGCCAGGCCATGAGCCCGCGACCGAAACAACGGCTTTCCAGCGTTGAGTTCAGCCGCCAGGTCGCCCACCTGCAATCCTTGAGGAACGCCCTATGATCTGGTACCTAACAAGTGTTAGGTATCAACAATAAATCCTCAGGTGGGCAAGAAGGCTCGCTCCTACTAGCTGTTCGAGGCTACCTCCGGCAGTTGCAGGTGCGAGCCACATTTGAGTCGACCTCTCATCGTCTGCATTGGGTTGAATCCACAGCCGAAAGCGGACGTTCCCAGGCACCTACGAAGTTATGGCGATTTAGTCTTGGTCCGTAGGAAATCAGTGCTCGCCATTAATCTTTCGTGAACATACTCCTCAAATTGTTCGGCTGGCAGTGGCCGGGAAAACAGGAAGCCCTGGTAGGTCTGGCAGCCATGCTTGACCAGAAAGGTGCGCTGAGCTTCTGTCTCCACACCTTCTGCAATCACCGAAAGCCCCAATATCTGGCTCAGGCTCACAATCGCGCAGGCGATGGCGGCGTCGTTGGGATCAACCAGCACATCTCTGATGAAGGACTGGTCGATCTTGAGTTGATCCAGCGGAAGGCTCTTCAGATATGACAGTGACGAGTAGCCGGTTCCGAAATCATCCAGCGAAAGGCCTATGCCGATCTCTTTCAACTCGATCATTTTGGCGACAGTACCTTCCATATCCTCTATCAGCAGGCCTTCGGTCAGTTCCAGTTTCAATTTCTTCGGATCGGCCCCCGTGTATCTCAGTACTTGCAGTACCTCCTCGACGAAGTCCGGATGGTGAAACTGGCGGGCGCTGACATTCACAGCCATACCCAGTCGGGCGGTTTCCGAATGCTTTGCCCAGGCAACCAGCTGAGTGCAGGCTGTCTGCAGCGCCCAACGGCCTAACGGCAGAATCAACCCCGTTTCCTCTGCCAATGGAATGAACTCGCCTGGAAACACGACTCCGCGCTCAGGATTCTGCCATCTCATCAGTGCCTCTGCGCCAATGATACGGCCCTCACTATTCACCTGCGGCTGGTAATGAAGAAGGAATTCGTTGTTTTGCAAGCCTTGGCGCAAGTCTACTTCCAGTCTGGCGCGTGCCGTGGCAACCGCCTGCATTTCCGGATCGAAGAAGCGCATGGTATTGCGGCCCGCCGCCTTGGCGCGATACATCGCCAGGTCAGCGCGCTTCATAATATCGTCCACTGTGCTCAGCTGCCCCTGGAACAGCGCAATGCCGAGGCTGGGGGTGCTGTGGTGCTCATATCCATCCAACTGGTAGGAAATGTTCAGAGAGTTGAGAATCTTTTCGCCAATAGCCTTGGCCTGGATAGCTGCTTCTGGAGGATTTTCATTAAGGCCATCCAGCAGGACGACGAATTCGTCTCCGCCCAGGCGAGCCACGGTGTCGCTCTCGCGTATGCAGCCGCAAAGGCGCAGAGCAACTTGCTGCAGCAACATGTCGCCTCTGTCATGCCCCAGCGTGTCGTTCAGTGCCTTGAAGTTATCCAGGTCAATGAGAATTATCCCGTTCGTATGCAGGCTACGGGAGCTGCCCGCCAGCAGATGCTGTAACCGGTCCAACATGAGCCGCCTGTTGGCCAGCCCGGTCAACTGATCGTAGAAGGCCAAACGCTGGACCTCTTGCTCAGCGGTCTTACGGTGGGTGATGTCAGTATTGATCGACAGAACGGATTGCGGCTGGCCATCATCGTCTCGCACCAGGGTTCGATGACTTTCGAGCGTGATGGTGCAGCCATCCCGGCGTCGAAGTGTAACTTCGTCCGCCCAGTCACCCGTTTCTATCAGGCTGTTAGTGGCCGCATTGAAAGCGGCGCTACCCTGGTAGATCAACTCCTGTGCCGATTTGCCGAGTGCCTCTTCCTTTGACAGACCGTAGAGACGCTCGGCACTTTTGTTCCAGTACAGGATGCGGTTATCCATCCCGTGAACGACAATGGCGTCCTGGGCCTTGTCCAGCAGCGATGCTTGCTGGCGGGCCTGCTTCTCGCTTTCGCGCAGCACTGCCAGATAACCTTCCCTTTCGGCTGCTTGCGACTCCATTTCGCGCCTGATCTTGCCCCCGTAGATAACGGCCGCACTGACCATCAGTAGCACGAACACCATGATCGCGTATTCGACCCGGCGCAGTTCTTCGACCGACTCAAGCTCCTCCTCCAGGAGCTTGCTTTGAATCAGGCCAACGCGATCCCGCACGGTACTGAGTGAGGCGAGCAACAGGGCAAACTTCCTGTCCATCGTTGCCATGCGTTTGCCGGCATTATCCGACTGCCCCTCCCTGAAGTAGGAAAAGATCAGCAAGGCCTCGTTCACCATTTCGACCATCGCGGCATCAACTGCACCCACCTCATCCTTCAATGCAAGGGTAAAGGCTTGTATATCTGCACTGTGTTCAGCCTCATTGGCGATCCGTACTTCCAACTGTTTTTTGGCCACTGCCAAATGCTCGTTGAAGGCGCGCAAGGCTTCATTCATGTTCCGCGATTCGGCTTCAACATTATGTGTATCGAACACATTATTGCCCGGCGCATTGACTGTGGAAGCCAGGCTGCCCAGCGTTGAATAGCTCGACAGCTGTTGGACCCACGACTGGTTTGCCTTGATGGAGCGGTGATAGGTATCGACGATCAGGTGATTCAATAGCACGCTCAGCACAACAACCAGCACGTCGAATCCCGCAAGAAAAAAGTACATGCGGTGCCATTTGGTCGAGCGCGGCTTATTTGAACTGGTGGGTATGGCTTGCTTTGCGGCGCTTTTATTCCTGAAAAAATCCATTTCACAATCTCCAAACATAATCCTTCTAAATTGACCAATAGAAGCGGTATTCGGAAACCAATTAACCTTTTGTGCCGACACCTGAACCTGAGAACACACCGCACGTAGCATTAGCCAAATTTTTTCTCTGTTCTGGATTCACGCTGGTTTTCGTGAGCGAAGCTCCCGAGACAAGCAATCGCTACCGAAGCTATACGTCTTAAGTGCCACACCAACCAACTATTCGACACTAAGCAATGCATTTGGCGATGCTAATTTCATGGTGAAATTTTTTACTCTCCGAAGCAGTCTCTTAACATTTCGGCGATAAAACGAAATCATTTTCATTTGTTGTGTTTGACATCATCGTTTCAGGTAACGATTCTCCTCGCTCTCCATTGTAGAACTGAACGTCGGCAATCACTTTTGCCAGATGCTCTGTTCCTTTCAATTTCCTCAGCCTCGTTCTGCGCCTCTGGCGAGCGTGCAGACCTTGGCCAGCATGTCTGGGGTGAGCATATCCCCGTTTTCGCAGTGCCCAGCCGCACCGTAGCGAAAGCCGATTCGATCCTGAGTGATCCCGACAGATCTAGTCCAAACCCTGCGCCTGCAGGTGCAGGGTTTGCTCCATGTCTTCCCGAGTGTCGTTGCGGATTTGCGCCCCTGAACTGGATGCTTCACGCAGAATAGTCGAGTGACATAGGGCACGCTGCGGGTCATTTCCGCGCAGCCTGCCGGACTGCCTGATCAGTTTCGACAGCAGACCAAGCATAGCCACTAATTTGCCATTGTTCTGTTCGCCGACTGCTCCAGGTCGGTAGCAGCCCTTGATGGTCGGCAGCTTTCGGCCATGAGCTGTGGTTCGCTGGCACCAACTTTTTGACAGCGGGCTGGTCGCTCGGCCTCCAAAAAGCGGACGCCCCCGCGCTCCGCGACGACTGCCTGATCGTTTCATTTAAAGCGGCAAGCCCGCGCCTTGACGCAGCGCATTTGCAACGACAACGAAATGAGGGAATCGGTTGACCGTCATAGACTAACCTCCACCTCTGACGAACGCTCAAATGAAGGGTTGCCATGGGATTGCAATGAGGCAGATTGGCAGTCACTCACTCGTTCCACGCGTAAAAAAATACGTGAAAAAAGTTAGATTAAATAAGTGACTGATTTATGGAAGATAAAACAAATATAACTGTTAACAAGGCTCCGGAACCCATGAGTCAACCGATCGAGCCCGACGTACCGAACCACGCCGCTCAACAACGTCAGCGTGCCGGCCATCTGGCCCAGGCCGTACGCAAAGAACTGCAAAAAGCAGTGATTGGCCAGGACCGCGTGATCGACGACGTCCTGACCGCGCTGATCGCCGGCGGCCACGTGTTGCTCGAAGGCGTACCGGGTTTGGGCAAGACTCTGTTGGTGCGCGCCCTCGCCCGTTGTTTCGGCGGCGAGTTCGCGCGCATCCAGTTCACCCCGGACCTGATGCCCAGCGACGTCACCGGGCATGCGGTGTATGACCTGCAGACCGAGCAGTTCAAGCTGCGCAAGGGGCCGTTGTTCACCAACCTGCTACTGGCCGACGAGATCAACCGTGCCCCGGCGAAAACCCAGGCCGCACTGCTCGAAGCCATGCAGGAACGGCAAGTCACCCTCGAAGGCCAGCCGTTGCCGATTGCGCAACCGTTCATGGTGCTCGCCACACAGAACCCGATCGAACAGGAAGGCACTTACCCCTTGCCGGAAGCCGAACTGGACCGCTTCATGCTCAAAGTGCGCATGGATTACCCCGATGCCGAGCAAGAGCTGAACATGGTGCGTCAGGTCAGCCGCTCGACCCGGGCCGACATGCTCGACGTTCAACCGATGCGTACGTTGTTGCAGGCCAAGGATGTACTGGCCCTGCAACGCATTGCCAGCGACCTGGCGCTGGACGATCAGGTGCTCGATTACGCCGTGCGCCTGGCCCGCTCCACCCGCAGCTGGCCCGGCTTGATTCTCGGCGCCGGCCCACGCGCGTCCATCGCGCTGGTGCGATGTGCCCGGGCCCGCGCACTGCTGCGTGGTGGTGAGTTCGTGATTCCGGATGACATCAAGGGTTGCGCCCTGGCCGTGCTGCGCCATCGAGTGCGCATCGCGCCGGAGCTGGACATCGAGGGCCTGGATGTCGATCAGGTACTCCAGCAGATGCTCGACCAAGTGCCGGCGCCGCGCCTGTGAAACCCTCGCGCCTGATGCTCGCCTGGTTGCTGATCCTGCTGTCCATCGGCATCGTGTCGGGCACTTTGCGGGCATTGGAATTCGCGGTTCCGGCGAATCTCATGGCGATCAACTGGGGGTTGCTCCTGGCGCTGCTGGCTCTGGCCCTGCTGGATGCGGTGCGCGTGAAGCGCCGGCCTTCGCCCCGGCTGAAACGCCAGTTGCCCGGCAGCCTGGCGCTGGGTCGATGGAGCGAGGTGCAACTGACGGTCGAACACGACTTTGCGCAACCGCTGAAAGTACAAGTCTTCGACCACGTACCGTCGGGCCTGAGCTTCGAAAACCTGCCACTGACGGTCGAGCTGCAACCCGGCCAGCACAGCCTGGCCGGTTATCGCCTGCGCCCGCTCAAGCGCGGCCACTTCAGCTTCAAACGCTGCGAAATCGACCTGCCAAGCCCCCTGGGGCTCTGGTCGGACAGACGCTTGCTCGACCTGCCCGCTGCCACCCGCGTCTACCCCGATTTCGCCCGCTTGTATGGTGGGCAGTTGCTGGCGGTGGACAACTGGCTCAACCAGCTTGGTGTCCGCCAGAAACAACGACGGGGCCTGGGCCTGGAATTCCATCAGTTGCGCGAATTTCGTGAGGGCGACAGCCTGCGTCAGATCGACTGGAAAGCCACCGCCCGCCAGCGCACGCCGATTGCCCGGGAGTATCAGGACGAACGCGATCAACAGATCATTTTCATGCTTGACTGCGGCCGGCACATGCGCAGCCAGGATGATGAACTGTCGCACTTCGATCACGCCCTCAATGCCTGTCTGTTGCTCAGCTACGTCGCGCTACGCCAGGGCGACGCGGTGGGCCTGAGTACCTTTGCCAGTGAACAACCGCGCTACCTTGCGCCGGTAAAAGGCATCAGCCATCTCAACACACTGCTCAACAGCGTTTATGACTTGAACAGCAGCCAACGCAGCGCCGACTATCAAGCCGCGGCAACGCAACTGCTGGCACGGCAAAAACGCCGGGCACTGGTGGTGCTGGTGACCAATCTGCGCGAAGAGGACGACGATGAATTGCTCTCGGCGGTCAACCGCCTGAGCCAGCAGCATCAGGTGCTGGTCGCGAGCCTGCGCGAAGACGTGCTCGACACCCTGCGTCAGTCACCGGTACAGACCTTGCCCGAGGCGCTGGCCTATTGCGGGACCGTGGACTACCTCAATGCACGCGCCGAACTCCATGAGCGCTTGAACGCTCATGGAGTGTTGGTGATGGATGCGCGGCCCGGTGAGTTGGGGGCAGAGTTGGTGACGCGGTACCTGGGCTGGAAAAGAACTGGACTCTGAGCCTGAGCCTGAGCAATCACTCACAGCCGGTTTTCCAGTGATCTCAAGCCGAAGCCGGCAACGGCTGAAAACTGAAATACCGCCTCAGCGCCTCCACCAGTTGCCCATACTCCGGCGGTGCCCGTTGCAGGCTGAACCCGGTGTCGTAATGTTGGGGGGTCGCGTCTTCGTGGCACCACAGGCAACAGGCCTGCAGGTCGATGATCCGCTGGCCACCTTCGCTGGCGGGAATTTTCAGGCGCAGGTTGAAGTCCGCGCCGATCATCATCGGCAGCTGACTGATCAGCATCAGCCCGTCTTCGGAGACATTGCCCAGGTAGCCGATGGGTTTGCCGGTGATGCCGTTGAACACTTTCAGGAAGTACGGCAGTTGATGCCGCTCGATTCGGCGGTCAGTGAACATGTGCAATTTCGCTATGCAAGGCTCTTAAGCAGAGCCGCACTACTGCTTCGGAACGGGTATGCATTTTGTCGTTGCCCGCTCTCCCCGCTTCCGGTACGCCAGTCCTTGTAGCGCAGAGTCTTGCTTGTGCCGGTCACAGGTGTTGCCCCGGTCCAGAGACAAGGCTCTAAAACCGGTTCATTGGACTATAGCTCAGCACCACCGGTGAGCCAGCAATCAGAGGGTTACCGACATCAGAACTGCGTCGGTTTTGCGGCCGCCGTACTGCGCGTCGGGTAGTGGCCCAGGCTCTGCAGGGTTTCAATGCGGGCACGGGCGCGGTAGGCATATTCGCTCAGTGGATAGGACGCCATGATGAACTGATAGGTCTGGGCCGCGTCGATAAACATCTTCTGTCGCTCCAGGCACAAGCCGCGCATCATCGACACTTCCGGCCACACGTAAGGCCGCGCGCGGCTGTCGCGTTCGACCTTGGACAGTTCGAGCATCACCTGCTCGCAATTGCCCCGGTCATAGGCGCTGTAGGCATTGTTCAAATGATGGTTCATCGACCAACGGGTGCAGCCCGTGACGCTGAGAGCGCTGATGGCAAGGGCGGCAATGAGCACGAATCGCATGGGGGGATCTCCTGTCTTGAACCCTGTATCGACCCATGGTCGGAAATCTTCAGGCTGCGAGATGCAAAGTTGTCGGGTTCAATCAAGGCACTGCGGACCGTTGTTGTAGGAGCGAGCCTGCTCGCGATGGACGTCAACGATTATGCGTACTTTCTGAGTAACCGCGTCGTACTTGAGTTCATCGCGAGCAGGCTCGCTCCTACAGAGGCCAGGGCAACATCTGGTTCTTCCTTAAAACCAAGCTCTTCACGAAAAAGTAGTGCAAACGAACAATGACTACACCTTCGGAGCATAGTAGCCTCACTCAGCGCTTGAACTCAGGAGTCTTTGCATGTCCGTCCGTCGTACCAAAATCGTCGCCACCCTTGGCCCGGCCAGTAACTCGCCGGAAGTTCTCGAACAGCTGATTCTGGCTGGCCTGGACGTCGCCCGCCTGAACTTCTCCCACGGCACCCCCGACGAGCACAAGGCTCGCGCGAAGCTGGTGCGTGACCTCGCGGCCAAGCACGGTCGCTTCGTCGCCCTGCTGGGTGACCTGCAAGGCCCGAAAATCCGTATCGCCAAATTCGCCAACAAGAAGATCGAGCTGAAGATCGGTGATCAATTCACCTTCTCCACCAGCCATCCTCTGACCGAAGGCAACCAGCAAGTGGTCGGCATCGACTACCCGGACCTGGTCAAGGACTGCGGCGTGGGCGACGAGCTGCTGCTCGACGACGGTCGCGTGGTGATGCGCGTCGATACCGCCACGGCCACCGAACTGAACTGCACCGTGACCATCGGCGGCCCGCTGTCCGACCACAAAGGTATCAACCGTCGCGGTGGCGGCCTGACCGCTCCGGCCCTGACTGAAAAAGACAAGGCCGACATCAAGCTCGCCGCGGAAATGGAAGTCGATTACCTCGCAGTCTCCTTCCCGCGTGACGCTGCCGACATGGAATACGCCCGTCAACTGCGCGACGAAGCCGGCGGCACTGCCTGGCTGGTGGCGAAGATCGAACGCGCCGAAGCCGTGGCCGACGACGAAACCCTCGACGGCCTGATCAAGGCGTCCGACGCAGTGATGGTTGCCCGTGGTGACCTGGGTGTGGAAATCGGCGACGCCGAGCTGGTGGGCATCCAGAAGAAGATCATTCTGCACGCACGCCGTCACAACAAGGCGGTGATCGTCGCGACCCAGATGATGGAGTCGATGATCCAGAACCCGATGCCGACCCGCGCCGAAGTGTCCGACGTAGCCAACGCCGTGCTCGACTACACCGATGCCGTGATGCTCTCGGCCGAAAGCGCCGCTGGCCTGTACCCGCTGGAAGCCGTTCAGGCCATGGCGCGCATCTGCATCGGTGCCGAAAAGCACCCGACCAGCAAGACCTCCAGCCACCGTATCGGCAAAGAGTTCGAGCGCTGCGACGAGAGCATCGCACTGGCGACCATGTACACCGCCAACCACTTCCCGGGCGTGAAGGCGATCATCGCCCTGACCGAAAGTGGCTACACCCCGCTGATCATGTCGCGCATCCGCTCCTCGGTGCCGATCTACGCGTTCACTCCACACCGCGAAGCCCAGGCTCGCGCGGCAATGTTCCGTGGCGTGTACACCATCCCGTTCGACCCGGCTTCGCTGGCGCCGAACGAAGTCAGCCAGAAGGCGATCGACGAGCTGGTCAAGCGCGGCGTAGTTGAAAAAGGCGACTGGGTCATCCTGACCAAGGGCGACAGCTACCACACCACTGGCGGCACCAATGGCATGAAAATCCTGCACGTTGGCGATCCGATGGTCTGAGTGACCGGTTGTTCGAAAAACAAAAGCCCTGCCATGTGAATGGCGGGGCTTTTTGCTTTCTGATCCTTTTTTTGTATTGCCTGATCCGGCCCCTTCGCGAGCAAGCCCGCTCCCACACTGGATTTATGGTGTCCACAGAATCCCTGTGGGAGCGGGCTTGCTCGCGAAGATGCCCGCCTTGTCAGCGAAAATTCAATGCCGTTTGATGAATCCGGTCAACGCCGCCAGCGCCTCCGGCGAACGCACCCGCTGGGTAAACAACACCCCCTCCTCTTCAATCACCTTGCGCAACAACTCCCGGTCCGGCGTCTTCATCAATTGCTTGCTGATGCGCACCGCTTCCGGCGGCAACGACTCAAAGCGCAGGGCCATTTCCCGCGCCTTGGCCAAGGTCTCTTCGCCACTGCCCAGCGCCTCGGACGCAATGCCCCACGCCGCAGCCTGTTCACCACTGAAGACTTCACCGAGCAGCAACAACTCCGCCGCCTTGGCCTGCCCAAGCAAGCGCGGCAGGATCAGGCTGGAGCCGAACTCCGGGCATAAACCAAGGTTGACGAACGGCATGCGCAAGCGTGCGTCACGGCTGACGTAGACCAGGTCGCAATGCAGCAACATCGTCGTGCCAATGCCCACCGCCGCTCCGGCCACGGCGGCGATCACCGGTTTGCGGCATTCGAGCAGGTTGAGCATGAACTGGAATACCGGGCTGTCGAGGCCGCTCGGCGGTTGCTGGATGAAATCGGCGATGTCGTTGCCGGCGGTGAAGCATTCGGCAGAGCCGGTGATCAGCACGGCGTTGATCCCGGGGTCGCTGTCGGCCTGTTTCAACGCCTCGGCCAGGTCGCTGTACATGGCGCGGGTCAGGGCGTTTTTCTTGTCCGGGCGATTCAGGCGCAGGGTCAACAGGCCGCGTTCGCGTTCAATTTGGATGGCATCGGTCATGGCAGGTCTCGCGTCTGAAAAGTCAGCGCTCAACCACGGGGCAGGAACACATCGGCCAGCAGTTGATTGCGCGGCAATCCCGCCAGGTACAGGCGCCGGGCAAAGGCGTCGACGCTGTCGGGGGCTCCGCAGAGTAAGGCCAGGGTTTGCCGCGAAACAAGCCGCAGTTGCGCCAAAGCCGCTGGCAACTCGGCCGGGGTCCACAGTTCGACACTCAGGTTCGGACGGCTGGCGGCCATGGCTTGCAAAGGTTTGGCCAGATAGTGCTCATCGGCGTCATGGGCCAGGTGAATGACGCGGATGGCGCCCTGGTGATCCTGTCGCAGCGCTTCGCGCAATACACCAAACAAGGGCCCCAACCCGGTGCCGGCCGCCATCAACCACAACGGCCGGGCGTGCCAGTCAGGGTCGTAATGCAAGGCACCGCCGCGCAGTTCACCGAGACGGATCGGATCGCCGATGCGCAATTGCCTGGCGGCATCGCTGAATTCCCCGGGCTTGCGGCAATCGAGATGAAACTCCAGAAAACGGTCTTCTTGCGGCAGGCTGGCGAGAGAATACGGCCGCGCCACGCTGCCCGCCCACAACACCAGGTGCTGGCCGGCGCCATAGCGCAACGGTCGCTGGGGGGTTACGCGTAGACGCAGGACCGTGGCGCTCAACCAATCGACGGCAGCCACTTCGGCCGGTCGGCCATCGGTTTGCGGGTCGAAGGCGTGCACCTGCAAGTCCTCGACCACCTGGCACTGGCACGCCAGGCGCCAGCCTTGTTCACGCTGCAGCGCACTCAAGGCATCGGGGCGGCTGTCGCTCGGCAGGCCCCGTACACACTGCACCAGGCACGCATGACAACTGCCGGCGCGGCAACTGTAAGGCACCGGCACGCCGTTCTGGTTCAGCGCGTCGAGCAAATTGCTGCCCGCCGCCACCGACCAATGGCGCTCGCCGACCCGCAGCTCAGGCATCGACGTTCTCCCACGCTGCCGCGCACCGGTTACGGCCGTCACGTTTGGCGCGATAAAGCGCCTGATCGGCCTGTTGCAGGGCGTCATCGAGGTCGTCGCCCCGTTCCAGCAGGGTCATGCCGGCGGACAGGCTAAGGTTGCGCACATTCAGACCAATCAGCTCGACATCGGTGAACGCGATGCGCAGCCGTTCGCAGCACGAAGTCAGGCTGTCGGCATCGCAATCGGGCAGCAGCACCACGAACTCTTCGCCGCCGTAGCGGGCCAGAACATCACCGTCGCGCAGGCACGCGCTGGCAACGCCGGCAAAGGCTTGCAGCACCTGATCGCCAGCGGCATGACCGTACAGGTCGTTGATGCGCTTGAAATGGTCAAGGTCGATCAGCGCCAGGCCATGCACGACACCCGCGTCCATGGCGTTCAACTCGCGTGACGCCAGGCGCAGGAAATGCCGGCGATTGAACAGGCCCGTGAGCTCGTCGGTGGCCACCAGGTCTTCGAGCTGGCGCATCATCCCGCGCAACGTGTCCTGGTGCGCCTGCAAGGCAAAACGCCGCTGGCGCATACGCTGTCGCGAAGCCTGGACATAGCGGGCATACAGCACCAGCCACACCAGCACGATGAACAGCACACAGACCTGCAACACCGCCATGGCCGGGTCAGGCAGCTGGAAGTGGTAGCCCTCCCACAGCGTGATCGCACTGAAACTGAAAAACACCAGCAGCGCGCATCGTACTAAAGACCGGCGTGACAGATGGAACAGGCCGAACAGCAGGATCAGCACGTAAAACACCAGAAACGCGCCCCGGGCTTCATCCAGATGGGCGATCAGCCAGGTTTGCCAGCCCAGCCCCAGCAACACTTGTGCCTCGGTCAGGCTGGGGTCGGCGAAGCGCAGGTTGTAGCCTCTGTAGAACACCGCGAACAGGGTGGCCTGGCTGATCACCACCAGCGCGCTGCCGATGGCGATATTGGAAAGCGGTGCATCATAGTGACCGGTAAAAAACGCCAGCCACAGCAACAGCAATGCCAGGGCATAGGTGCCGGCCGCGAGGGCGAAACGTTTGAGCAACAGGCGCTGGATGGCGTTATGGGTCAATCGTTGACTCACCAAATGAAAGGAGACTGACAGAGCGTCCTACTCTACAGACCGTATGTCACTTTAGTGGCGAGACCGATAAATGACCATTCAATTTTCGGGATCGACTTTCCGAGCCTTGCACGACCCTGTGGCGAGGGGGCTTGTCGGAATGCCGCACCACCCCGTTCGGTTGCGAAGCAGCCGTAAAACCGTCACAGACAGTCCGTCTGACACAACGCTTCGTCCGCTTCCGGGACTGCTCCGCAGTCCAACGGGGCGATGCGGCGGTCCGACAAGCCCCCTCGCCACAAAAGCCTTCACCACACATTTGCCGCTCGTAACTTGCCGCTTGCAGCTGCTTCCATGCGACCAACGATTGACTGCCGGCGCGTGTGCCTGTCCGCGAGGCGCGTTATACTGCCGCGCCTTTTTAGCGTCGCGCCAGCTTGCCCGGCGTGCCTTGAAAGGTGCTTGCAACCGACCGATGCACCCAAGCTGCAAGCACCTTATTGAATGTTCCCGTCTTTTAGAGGAGCGCGACTCATGACCGTGATCAAGCAAGACGACCTGATTCAGAGCGTTGCCGACGCCCTGCAGTTCATTTCCTACTACCACCCCGTGGATTTCATCCAGGCGATGCACGAAGCCTACCTGCGCGAAGAATCGCCAGCGGCCCGCGACTCGATGGCACAGATCCTGATCAACTCGCGCATGTGCGCCACCGGCCACCGCCCGATCTGCCAGGACACCGGTATCGTTACCGTGTTCGTGCGTGTCGGCATGGACGTGCGTTGGGATGGCGCCACCATGAGCGTGGACGACATGATCAACGAGGGCGTACGTCGCGCCTACAACCTGCCGGAAAACGTCCTGCGTGCTTCGATCCTCGCCGACCCGGCGGGCGCTCGTAAAAACACCAAGGACAACACCCCGGCAGTCATCCACTACTCCATCGTTCCGGGTAACACCGTGGAAGTGGACGTGGCGGCCAAGGGTGGCGGTTCCGAGAACAAGTCGAAGATGGCCATGCTCAACCCGTCCGACTCGATCGTCGACTGGGTGCTGAAGACCGTCCCGGAAATGGGCGCCGGCTGGTGCCCACCAGGCATGCTCGGCATTGGCATCGGCGGCACCGCCGAGAAAGCCGCCGTCATGGCCAAGGAAGTGTTGATGGAATCCATCGACATTCACGAGCTCAAAGCTCGTGGCCCGCAGAACCGCATTGAAGAAATGCGCCTGGAGCTGTTCGAGAAGGTCAACCAGCTGGGCATCGGCGCCCAGGGCCTCGGTGGCCTGACCACCGTGCTCGACGTGAAGATCATGGACTACCCGACCCACGCCGCTTCGCTGCCGGTGTGCATGATCCCGAACTGCGCCGCCACCCGTCACACGCACTTTGTGCTCGACGGTTCCGGCCCGGTTGCCCAGGAAGCGCCACCTTTGGACGCCTACCCGGAAATCGTCTGGGAAGCCGGCCCGTCGGCCCGCCGCGTCAACCTCGACACCCTGACCCCGGAAGAAGTACAGAGCTGGAAGCCGGGCGAGACCGTCCTGCTCAACGGCAAGATGCTCACCGGTCGCGACGCGGCGCACAAGCGCATGGTCGAGATGCTGAACAAGGGTGAAACCCTGCCGGTGGACCTCAAGGGTCGCTTCATCTACTACGTCGGCCCGGTTGATCCGGTGCGCGAAGAAGTGGTTGGCCCGGCCGGTCCTACCACCGCGACGCGGATGGACAAGTTCACCCGTCAGATCCTCGAGCAGACTGGCCTGCTGGGCATGATCGGCAAGTCCGAGCGCGGCCCTACCGCAATCGAAGCGATCAAAGACCACAAAGCCGTTTACCTGATGGCAGTCGGCGGCGCGGCTTACCTGGTGGCGCAAGCGATCAAGAAATCCCGCGTAGTAGCTTTCGCCGAACTGGGCATGGAAGCGATCTATGAGTTCGACGTAAAAGACATGCCAGTGACCGTTGCGGTCGACAGCAAGGGCGAGTCGGTACACATCACCGGTCCTGCCATCTGGCAGAAAAAGATCAGTGAAAGCCTGGCGGTGGAAGTGCAGTAAGCACTTAACCGCTGATTAAAAAAGAGCCGCGCTGTCTATACGACAGCGCGGCTTTTTTTTTACCTTCTGGTCACCACCCCCCGGGGACTGGCCTACCATCACTTGTAGTGAGTGGTTTTACGCGCACGTAGCCCCTGTCGTACCTCGCCAAAGGCCTAGTTTTGAATGTCCGTGACCTACCTGCCGCTGAAAGCCTGGAATAAACACTGGACACTCGACGGCCCGCTGGTGCGCTGTCGGCAGTGTGGGAGCGTTCAGGACCTCACGGACGCCGGCGCTTTTCGGCATGCTCTCGGCTGTAAAGCCTGGAGACTGCAAGCCCAATACCCCAGTCGGGAACTGGCTGCGCTGATGCAGCAGAAAATCCAAGCGGGGTTGTTTTGATGCGTGCCATGCTCGAGGGCGGTGCCGTGCGTGAGGTGCTGGTCATTCGAAGCGTTTCACAGTGAAACGCTTGGGAATGTTCTCGGGGTAACGCCGCACAAGGCGACTCATCAGCGGCCATCTACCCGTCGAGTTTCCCCCTGAGCATGGGAAACGTTTCTCCGTGAAACACTCATGCGTTTTCACCGGCTCGCCCATTACCAAATCGGTGGAGCCAATCAGGATCCTGGTGACAGCCCGTCTGAACAGATCGGGCTAGCCAACAGAATGCATGAAGCACACTTGAACAATGATGATCTGAGTAACTCCGGGAACACGGTAGTTTCGTTGGGGAAACTGACAGATGAACTGGAGCAGATGAGACGAAACATGAATCGTTGAAAGCTCAAGGTTTCCACTCGGGCGCAGTGAGATGAGATCTGGCGCAAGATAGTCCGCATGCTATCTTGCGCCTCCTATCTTTTGTCCGATTTCCGTTCGATGCTCCCGACTTCCAGATCCCTGCGCCTGGCGCTCTACACCTTATTGATCATCGCCGGCGCCGCCCTCGCCGCCACCCTGGCCATGCGCCACACCGTGCGCCAGTCAATGGTCGAAGACGCTGGCCGCGCCAATCAGCAACTGGCGCTGTATGCCACGTCCCTGCATACCCTGATCGAACGTTACCGCGCCCTGCCCGCGGTGCTGGCGCTGGACCCGGAGCTGCGCTCGGCGCTCAAGGGGACGGTGAGTCCCGAGCAACAGGATGCGCTGAACCGCAAACTGGAAAAGATCAACGGCGCCGCTCAATCCTCGACCCTGGAACTGCTCGATCGCACCGGCCTGGCCGTAGCGGCGAGCAATTGGCGTTTGCCCAGCAGTTATGTCGGCCACAACTACGGTTTCCGTCCCTATTTCAACCAGACCCGCACCCAGGGCACGGGGCGCTTTTATGCCGTGGGAGTGACCAGCGGGATTCCCGGTTACTTCCTCTCCAGCGCGGTCAGCGATGACGACGGTCAGTTCCTCGGTGCCATGGTGGTGAAACTGGAATTCCCCGAACTGGAGCGGGAGTGGCGTCAGGGCAACGACACGCTGCTGGTCAGCGATGCGCGCGGGATCATCTTCATCGCCAACCAGCCGGGCTGGCGCTATCGCCTGCTCAAGCCGCTGAGCGACAGCGATCATGCCGAACTCAAGACCACCCGCCAGTACGACAAGCAGCCGCTGACGCCGCTTGAGTTTCAATCGTTGCGGCGCTTCGACGACAACAGTGACCTGGCTCGGGTCGATGGCCCCAACGGCAAGGCGGATTACCTGTGGGAATCCCTGCCGCTGACTACTGAAGGCTGGACCCTGCACCTGCTGCGGCGCCCGCAGGTCGCCTTCGAAGACAGCCGCAACGCCGCGCTTGCCGCGGCCGGGCTATGGCTGACCCTGGTGTTCCTGCTGCTGTTCCTCAACCAGCGCTGGCGCTTGGCCAAACTGCGTCAGCGCAGTCGCGAAGAACTCGAACGACTGGTAGAAGAACGCACCCGCGACCTGCGCACTGCCCAGGAAGGCCTGGTGCAATCGGCCAAACTCGCGGCGCTGGGGCAGATGTCCGCCGCCCTGGCCCATGAGATCAACCAGCCGCTCACCGCCCAGCGCATGCAGCTTGCTACTCTGAGGTTGCTGCTCGACCACGGTCGCATCGACGACGCCTACAAGGCGCTCAAACCGGTGGATGAAATGCTCACCCGCATGGCGGCCCTCACCGGCCATCTGAAAACCTTCGCCCGCAAAAGCCCCAGCGGTTTGCGCGAACGCCTGGACCTGGCGGCGGTGGTGGACCAGTCGCTGCAACTGCTCGACACCCGGTTGCGCGACGAACAGGTCAGCACCGTACTGCACCTGACACGCCCGGCCTGGGTGCGTGGCGATGCGATTCGCCTGGAACAGGTACTGATCAACCTGCTGCGCAATGCCCTCGATGCGATGCAGGATAAACCCTGCAAACGCCTGGAAATTCGCCTCGAAGCCGACGAGCAATTGTGGCGCCTGAGCGTGATCGACAATGGTGGCGGTATCGCCGAAGAGAACCTGTCCAAAGTCTTCGATCCATTCTTCACCACCAAACCGGTGGGCGAAGGCTTGGGTATCGGGCTGGCCGTGTCCTTTGCCATCGTTCACGAATCCGGCGGGCGCTTGAGTGCCGAAAATCATGACAAAGGGGCCGTGTTTACCGTGACCTTGCCCATCGACCTGGAGGTGCATGAACCATGCTGAACTCAGTGATCGTGGTCGACGACGAAAGCAGCATCCGCAGTGCCGTCGAGCAATGGTTGAGCCTGTCGGGTTTCGAGGTGCAGCTGTTCAGCCGCGCCGATGAATGCCTGGCGCAATTGCCCAGGCATTTTGCCGGGGTGATTCTCAGCGATGTGCGCATGCCCGGCATGACCGGCCTGGAACTGCTGGCCGAGGTGCAACGCCGGGATGCAGATTTGCCGGTGATCCTGCTGACCGGCCACGGCGATGTACCGATGGCCGTCGAAGCCATGCGCGACGGTGCCTACGATTTCCTCGAAAAACCCTTCAGCCCGGAAACCCTGCTCGGCAGCCTGCGCCGCGCTCTCGACAAGCGCCGGCTGGTGCTGGAGAACCGCGCGCTGCACGAGCAGGCAGACAACCGCGCCAAGCTGGATGCCACACTGCTGGGTGTGTCCCGGGGCTTACAGACCCTGCGTCGGCAAGTTTTGGACCTGGCAGCACTGCCGGTCAACGTGCTGATTCGTGGTGAAACCGGTAGCGGCAAGGAGCTGGTCGCGCGTTGCCTGCACGACTTCGGGCCGCGGGCCGACAAGCCCTTTGTCGCACTCAACTGCGCGGCCATCCCCGAGCAATTGTTCGAGGCCGAGCTGTTCGGTCACGAGAGCGGCGCGTTCACCGGGGCGTCCGGCAAGCGCATCGGCAAACTCGAGTACGCCGACGGCGGCACGCTGTTTCTCGATGAAATCGAAAGCATGCCGCTGGCCCAGCAAGTGAAATTGCTGCGGGTGTTGCAGGAGCAAAAGCTTGAGCGGCTGGGTTCGAACCAGAGCATCCGCGTGGATTTGCGCATCATTGCCGCGACCAAGCCGGACCTGCTCGACGAAGCGCGGGCCGGACGTTTTCGCGAAGACCTGGCCTATCGTTTGAACGTCGCTGAACTACGCCTGCCGCCCTTGCGCGAACGCCGTGAAGACATCCCCCTGCTGTTCGAATCCTTTGCCCAAAACGCCGCCGAACGCCTGGGACGCAAATTTCCACCGTTGAGCGGCGCGCAATTGAGTCACCTGCTGAGCCACGACTGGCCGGGCAATGTGCGCGAACTGGCGAACGTCGCCGAGCGTCAGGTATTGGGGCTCGGTGAGCCGGAGCCCTTGGGCATCGAGCCCGGCCAGTCACTGGCGGCGCAGCAGGAAGCGTTCGAAGCGCAATGCCTGCGTGCGGCATTGACCCGGCACAAGGGCGACGTGAAAGCGGTGCTCGAAGAACTGCAACTGCCGCGCCGGACCTTCAATGAAAAGATGCAGCGGCATGGGTTGAGTCGGGAGATGTTTTTGCCCGAGGCCTGATTTTTTTTGGTGTCTGCTCTGGCCTCATCGCGAGCAAGCTCGCTCCCACAGTGGATCTGTGTACGCCGAACATTGTGGGAGCGAGCTTGCTCGCGATGAGGCCTGTACAGGCAAAGCAATCAACAACACCATGAGCAACTTTCCGCCCACCACCCGCCACGAATAAGCGGATTTCCGCTCACTAAAACACCCTCCCCCCTCTAAACCGGCCCTCTCCCCCTTGGCACAGCTCCTGCTATAGCCCCTGCAGGCTGCGTTTAATCGCGCTCCACAAAAACAATTAAATGAAGGATCCGTCAATGGATAACTCCAACGCCCTGCCCCTTGGGTCGGCTGCCACGCCGGCTAAAGAAAGAACCACCGCCAGTCGCATCAAATCGATTTTCAGCGGTTCTGTCGGCAACATGGTCGAGTGGTACGACTGGTACGTCTACGCCGCCTTCTCCCTGTACTTCGCCAAGACCTTTTTCCCCAAAGGCGACACCACCGCACAACTGCTGAACACCGCCGCGATCTTCGCCGTGGGCTTCCTGATGCGTCCGATCGGTGGCTGGCTGATGGGGCTGTATGCCGACAAGGTCGGGCGCAAAAAGGCCCTGATGGCCTCGGTGTACCTGATGTGCTTCGGCTCGCTGCTGATCGCCCTGAGCCCGAGTTACGAAGTCATCGGCATCGGTGCGCCGATCCTGCTGGTGTTCGCGCGCTTGCTGCAAGGCCTGTCGGTGGGTGGCGAATACGGCACCTCCGCTACTTACCTCAGCGAGATGGCGACCAAGGAGCGTCGCGGCTTCTACTCCAGCTTCCAGTACGTGACCCTGATCTCCGGCCAGCTCATCGCTTTGGCGGTGCTGATTGTCCTGCAGAACTTCCTGACCACCGAGGAGCTCTACGCCTGGGGCTGGCGCATCCCATTCGCCATCGGTGCCCTGTGTGCCGTGGTGGCGCTGTACCTGCGTCGTGGCATGGAAGAAACCGAGTCCTTCACCAAGAAAGAAAAAGCCAAGGAAAGCGCGATGCGCACCTTGATGCGCCACCCGAAGGAGCTGATGACCGTGGTCGGCCTGACCATGGGCGGTACCCTGGCGTTCTACACCTACACCACGTACATGCAGAAATACCTGGTGAATACCGTCGGCATGAGCATTTCCGACTCCACCACCATTTCCGCCGCCACGCTGTTCCTGTTCATGTGCCTGCAACCGATCATCGGCGGGCTGTCGGACAAGATCGGTCGCCGGCCGATCCTGATCGCCTTCGGCATCCTCGGGACGCTGTTCACCGTGCCGATCCTCACCACCCTGCACACCATCCAGACCTGGTGGGGCGCGTTCTTCCTGATCATGGCGGCGCTGATCATTGTCAGCGGCTACACCTCGATCAACGCCGTGGTGAAAGCCGAACTGTTCCCGACTGAAATCCGCGCCCTGGGCGTGGGCCTGCCGTACGCACTGACCGTATCGATCTTCGGCGGCACCGCTGAATACATCGCGCTGTGGTTCAAGAGCATCGGCATGGAGACGGGTTACTACTGGTACGTTACCGCGTGTATTGCCGTGTCGTTGCTGGTGTACGTCACCATGAAAGACACCCGCAAGCACTCGCGGATCGTCACTGACTGACAGATAGATCGAAGCTGGCAGTACTGGCCTCTTCGCGAGCAAGCCCGCTCCCACATTCGACCGCGTTCCTTCTGGAACAACCCGGTTAAATGTGGGAGCGGGCTTGCTCGCGAATGGAGCCGACCCGGTACCAAGCCAGCATAGTCATGACAGCCAAATCCAGGTTCGACCGGTGCCCGGATTGGCCGTGCGGCAGTGAAAAATGGACAAGGGCTTTATGAAAAACCTGTCACCCAGGTAAAAGAGCCGATTAATCACGCGTTAATGCTCGCCGCCCAACCTTTAACGGCCTGATCGATTCATTGCGATGTGCTCACTCAGTCCTTGAAAGCGAAAAAGCCTGACGGCCTTAACATCCAATTAATCGATAAGTAGCAGGATTTAACTGCGATATTTAATCGATTTATCTGGCGTCTTGGCTTTTTTTCACAAAACGCCAACGAGACGGGAGTCACCACCATGAAAACCAAACTGATCCTTGCCCTGGCCCTTTCCGTACTGGCCGCCAACACGTTCGCCGCCGATGGCTACGACAAAACCGGCTCGGCCTCTTTCGGCTCCGATGCCAGCGCTGCCATCGAACGCAGCCACTCGGGCACCTATGCCTCGGACGGCTTCGATAAAACCGGCACCGCGGACGCTGTCGCTGCCGACGGTTTCGACAAAACCGGTAGCGCTGAAGCTATCGGCTGAATGTGGAGGGAAACTCACGGCCCGGCTTCGGCCGGGCTTAGTCGTTTTTGGGGTAAAGCAAATCTCAAGATTGGCCGAAGACCTGTGGGAGCAGGCTTGCTCGCGAAGACGGCGGCACATCCAATACCAATGTGACTGGCACACCGTTTTCGCGAGCAAGCCCGCTCCCACATAGGATCTCATCAACTCAAGTACCGAATCCGACTGGAAATCCGTGGCGCGTGCTTGCACCATGAGCGTCTCCCGAAAGCTCTGGAAATCCCCATGCCCAACGACATCCACTTCTACGAACCCGCCAACGGCCACGGCCTGCCCCACGATCCGTTCAACGCCATCGTCGGCCCGCGCCCCATCGGCTGGATTTCTTCACAGGATGCCGAGGGCCGCTTGAACCTGGCGCCCTACAGCTTCTTCAACGCCTTCAACTACATCCCGCCGATCATTGGTTTTTCCAGCGTCGGGCGCAAAGACAGCCTGAACAACATCGAACAGACCGGCGAGTTCGCCTGGAACCTGGCCACGCGGCCGCTGGCCGAGCAGATGAACCAGAGCTGCGCCATGGTCGGGCCTGAGGTCAACGAGTTCGAACTGGCCGGGCTGACGACCGCAGCATCGAAGGTCATTCAGGTGCCACGGGTGGCCGAGAGCCCGGTGTCCTTCGAGTGCAAGGTCACGCAGATCATCCAGTTGCAACGGGCGGACGGCAATGTGGTGCCGAGCTGGCTGATCCTCGGCGAAGTGGTCGCCGTGCATATCGCCAAATGGCTGTTGAAGGATGGGGTATACGACACCGCCGCGGCAGAACCGATTCTGCGCGGCGGCGGGCCGGCGGATTATTTCCAGCTGGGGCCTGAGGCCTTGTTCAAGATGTACCGCCCGGGGCGGTGAGAATCACCAGAGCAGGTCGGTGTTTTCCTTGACGTCCTTGAGGTGGGTCAGCTCCTTGGCGGCCGCATCATCGGCCTCGTGAGCGGTCTTGAAGATCTGGCCTTCCAGCACTTTGTGAAAACGCGGGGCGCCGGCACCACCCAGCGCTTTGACGGCGATAGCGGCGTGATAACCACCCTCGCCCGGTACTACAGCGGAAACAGCTTCGAAGTGATCAAAGGCTTTACGTGCCATGTCGCGCATCCTGGCTGGTTGAGAATGCCGTCATTAAACCCTCAACCGGCCAGTTTGTGTACCGCCACTGCGGACTGACCCAGGGCCTGCGCCACCGAGACATCCTTGAAGGTGTGGAAATCCAGGCTGTTGACCACCAGCTCCTGCACCAGCTCGGCAAAAATCTCCATCGCCGGCGTGCTGAAGTACGCGGTCATGGCCTGTTGATCGCTCCAGAAACCGGACACCAGCCACAGTTCCGGGTCGCACTGCGAATGCTGCAAGGCAAAGCTCAGGCAACCTGGCGCTGCGCGGGACGGTTCGATCAGGGCGCTGAGGCGCACACCGAGTTCCGCCGAACGCCCGGCGCGCGCTCGAACGAAGGCCATATGACTGACGGGGATCTGCGTGGACATGTTCAACCCTCCCGGGGAGTCGCGTGGCAGCCGGGGGACGGGCTGCGACAGGATCAAAGGTTAAGGGCCGCGACGCCTGTCTCGTTAGTCGATTCCTGCCGGCGCGTTGCACAATCCTGCGAAACTGCATTGCCAGCCTGTAACAAGCTGTAAAACCCTGTCACGGTTCTGCCATACGAGTTTCAAGCAAGTTCTTGCGGCACAAGGCTCTAGTGGCTACACCGCCGGTCGCCACCAGGCAGAATCAGGCAAGCATCCGGCAGGATGTGTCTACCGCTGCCACTTGCACAAACTTATGCTCTGCACCACTCCCTCCATGCCTTGCCGAGGATGCCTCGCATGTCGTCGCTCGATCACTTTCAAGCCCCGCTGGACACCGACATGGAAAAGCAGCGCGCGGAACTGGCGGCGATCATTCGCCGCAACACCGCCGAAGATGGCAGTTATGCCACGGCCATCGGCTCGCTGTTCATGTCCCGCCACAGCCAGTCCCACGAGTTCGCCCCGGTGCTCGCGCAACCGGCGCTGTGCATCATGGCCCAGGGGCGCAAGGACGTTCAGCTGGCCAACGAATACTTCAACTACGACCCGTTGAACTACCTGGTGGTCTCGGTCTCGATGCCACTGAGCGGGCGCGTGGTGAATGTCTCGGCCGAGGAACCGATCCTGGCCTTGCGCCTGGACATCGACCCGACAGAAATCACCGCACTGATCGCCGACGCTGGCCCCCTCGGCGTGCCCACCCGGCCGACCGGGCGCGGGCTGTATGTCGAAAAAATCGACAGCGCGATGCTCGACGCCGTGCTGCGTCTGGCACGGTTGCTGGACACGCCCAAAGACATCGCCATGCTGGCGCCGCTGATTCGCCGAGAGATCCTCTATCGCCTGTTGCGCAGCAAACAGGGGCATCGGCTGTACGAAATCGCCATTGCCAACAGCCAGAGCCATCGCATCAGCCAGGCGATCAAATGGCTCAATGGCAATTTTGAACAGCCGTTGCGCATTGATGATCTGGCCAAGGAAGTGAACCTGAGCGTGTCGACGCTGCATCACCGCTTCAAGGCGATGACGGCGATGAGTCCGTTGCAGTATCAGAAGCAGTTGCGCCTGCAGGAAGCACGGCGGCTGATGCTGGCCGAAGGGCTGGAGGCTTCGGCGGCGGGGTATCGGGTCGGGTATGAAAGCCCTTCGCAGTTCAGCCGGGAGTACAGCCGGTTGTTCGGGGCTCCGCCGTTGCGGGATCTGGCGCGGTTGCGCTTGACGGTTTGATCCGGATCCAGTGGTGTGGCTACTGACGCCTTCGCGGGCAAGCCCGCTCCCACAGGTTTTGTGAACGCCACATACCCTGTGGGAGCGGGCTTGCCCGCGAAGAGGCCAGCAAGACCAAAATCAAATTTGGATCAGGCCCCAAGTACCCGACAAGCCTCCACCGGCAAGGTCACCGAAACCGGGTGACCAACGCTCAGGCCAAAGCCCTGGCAAGGCGTGCTCAGCGCGGTAAACGACACCCCGGAACACTCCACCGTAGTCTCGATGGTCGCCCCGATATCCCGCACGAACGTCACCTTGCCCAGCAAGCGGTTGCCCGCGGTCGCCTGGGGTGCGGACAGTTGCAGGTCTTCCGGGCGAATCAGCATCTTCACCTTTTCCCCGGCCACAATGCTGCTGCAGATCGGCACTTGCAGCGCATCGCCGCCCGGCAAGCTGACCTTGCCGTTACCCAGCACCGTGGCCGGAAAGATGTTGCCCGAGCCGATGAAGTCCGCGACGAATTCGTTGGCCGGGTGCCGGTAGATCTCGATCGGCGTGCCCACCTGCTGCACTTTGTGCTCACCCAATACGACCACGATATCGGCCATGGTCATGGCTTCGCGCTGGTCGTGGGTCACCATGATGGTGGTGATGTTCAGGCGCTGTTGCAGTTGACGGATTTCCACCTGCATCGACTCGCGCAGTTTGGCGTCCAGTGCCGACAGCGGTTCATCGAGCAGGAGGATTTTCGGGTGCGAGGCAATCGCCCGGGCAATCGCCACGCGCTGGCGTTGGCCGCCGGACAGCTTGGCCACCGGACGATTGATCATCGCTTGCAGCTGGATCAGCTCCAGCAACTCCACCACCCGCGCCTGCTGGTCAGCCTTGCTGACCCCACGCAGTTTCAGCGGATAGGCGATGTTCTCCCCGACCGTCATGTGCGGGAACAGCGCCAGGGACTGGAACACCATGCCGAAGTTGCGCAGGTGCGCCGGGGTGTTGCCGATGTCTTCGCCATCCAGGCGGATCTCGCCGCCGGTCAGGGTTTCAAGGCCGGCGATCATGCGCAGCAAGGTGGTCTTGCCGCAGCCCGAAGGGCCGAGGAAACACACCAGTTTGCCCTCGGGCAAATGCAGGTTCACATCCGTTACCGCGCAGGCCGAGCCGTAATGTTTCTCGACGTTTTCCAGAATCAGACCAGACATGTGAATCACCTCAAGAAATCAGAACGAAACGCCACCTTCACCGACCAGCTTCTCCAGCGCCCAGATCAGGACGAAGTCGATCAGCACGATCAGCACGGCAAACGAAAATACGGTTGGGTCGAGCGAAGACACGGTGCGGCTGTACATCCAGATCGGCACGGTCATGACGTCGATGGTGTAGAGGAAATAGGTCACGGTGAATTCGTTGAACGAGACGATGAACGCCAGCAGCATGCCCGCCAGGATCCCCGACTTCATCAATGGCACCACCACATCGACAATCGCCCGCAGCGGCGAAGCACCGAGCATTTGCGCGGCCTCTTCGACTTCGCTGCCGATGGAGAGCATCGCCGCCGTGCAGTTCTTCACCACGAATGGCAACGCGAGGATCACGTGGGCAATCACCAGGCGCGAGGTGGTCATGTGGAACGGCAGGCTGTCGAACACCAGTAGCAGCGCCAGGCCCAACACCACCATCGGGAACACCAGCGGCAACGACATCAGTTGTAACGCCACGGCCTTGCCGCGGAACTCGCAACGGGTCAACGCGTAGGCTGCCGGCACCGCAATGATCGTGGCGAAAACCATGGTCAGGCACGACACCAGCAGGCTGGTGCTCATGGCTTGGCCGAGGCTCAGGACGTCGCTGGCGTCCGGCGACACGAAGGTGTGCCAGGCGGCCTTGTACCATTGCAGGCTGTAGCTGCTCGGCGGGAAGTCGAGGTTCGACGCCCCGCTGAACGACATCACGATCATGGTCAGGATCGGCAACACCGCCAACAGCAGGATGAAGCCCGAGAGGATGCCGGCAAACTTGCCGGTATCACCCGGCAACAACTGGCGCTTCTTGATCAGGGTACTCATTGCGAAGCCTCCAGCATGCGGCGACGGCGGCCAGTGATGTATTCGGACAGGGTCATGATCGCGAGGGTGGTGACGATCAGCACCACACCGGCAGCGGATGCGGCGGGCCAGTTCATCAGCGGAGCGATCTGGTCATGCACCATCACCGCCAGCATCGGCACGCGCCGGCCACCGAGCAGCAAGGGCACCACGAAACTGCTGGCGTTGTAGGCGAACACCAGGGTCGCACCGGTAATGATCCCCGGCAGACTCATCGGCAGCACCACTTGGCGGAATACCTGGAAGCGACTGGCGCCGAGGGTGGCGGCAGCTTCTTCGTAACAGCGGGCGACGCCGCGCATGGCGCTGGCAATCGGCAACACGGCCAGCGGGAAAGCGGTTTGCACCAGGCCCATCAACACGCCGTTCTGGTTGTACAGCAGCATGATCGGGCGCTTGATCAGGCCCAGGCCCATCAGTGCCTGGTTGAGCATGCCACCGGGGCCGAGGATCACCAGCCAGCCGTAGCTTTGCAGCAGCAGGTTGACCAGCAATGGCAGCAACACCGCCGCAAGGAAGATCCGGCGCACGAACGGCGAGGTCAGGCGCGACATGGTGTAGGCCACCGGGATCGCCAGAATCACTGCGATCACCGCGCTGATCAGCGCCAGGCGCAGGGTCAGCATCAGCGACTTGAGGTAATAGGGTTCCAGCAATTGGGCGTAACTGGCCAGGCTGAACCCGGACCATTCCGCGCCCTTGGTGCCCACGCTCATGCGCAGTACCAAGAGGCTCGCGGCGATCAAAACGCCGAGAAACAGCATCGACGGCGTGAGGAAAAGCCAGGCGCGCGCGGTCGGCGAAACACCCCGACTCGGGCGCGACTCAGCGGCGCTGACCGAATGGGTCAAAGGTTGGTGTTCCATAGCAAAGGGTCTCGTCAATGGAAAGCAGCTGACAGACACAAGACCTGACGACACCGAGGTCCAATGTGGGAGCGGGCTTGCTCGCGAAGAGGCCGTGTCAGCCGACATCAATGTTGAATGTCACACTGCATTCGCGAGCAAGCCCGCTCCCACATTTGATTTGTGGTGCTTTACGGGCTTGTGTACGTCACTCGATCAGGAAGAAAAGATTTCCGTGTAACGACGAATCCATTGGTCATGCACGCTGGCCAGGAAGGCGTTGTCGTGCATGATCGCCTTCTCGGCAATCTGCTCCGGCGTGAGGATGTACGGGCTCTTGCGCGCTTCGGCAGAGATGATCGCCTTGGCGTTGACCGGACCGTTGTAGATGTCTTCAGCCATCTTGCCCTGCACCAGCGGGTCCAGGGAGTGGTTGATGAAGGCGTAGGCCATGTCGGTATCGCCCGGACGATTCTTCGGCATTACCGACAGCATCAGGTCGGTGTAGAAACCTTCCTTCATGCCGAACGTGGCGCCAAGGCCGTAGGCCGGATCGCGGATCTGTTTCGGGAAGAAGGCCGGGGCGTACAGGCCGCCCATGTCCAGGGAACCGGTGCGGAACAGTTCGGCGATCTGGTTCGGGTTTTCACCCAGGGTCACCACACGATCTTTCAGCTCGGCGAGTTTCTTGAAGCCAGGCTCGATGTTGTGTTCGTCACCACCGGCCAGTTTGGCGGCGATGATGATCAGGTCCATGGCCTCGGTCCAGTTCGGCGGCGGCAGGAAGATGTTCGGCGCCGCGTCGGCATCCCACAGGGAGGCGTAGCTGGTCGGGGCTTCTTTCTGGGTGCGGGTGCTGTAGACCAGGCTGTTGCACCACAGCAGGTAACCGATGCCGTGGCCGTTGGCGCCGGTGCGGTATTTCTCCGGTACATCGACGAGGTTGGGAATGCGGTTGAGGTCGGGCTTTTCCAGCAGGTTGGCGGCGGCCAGACCTTCGGCACCGACGCCTGCCAGGGTGATGATGTCGTACTGCGGACGATCACCGCCGGCCTTGAGCTTGGCGACCATTTCCGAGGTACTGCCGGTGCGGTCGGCGATGACCTTGCAGCCGTACTTGTCTTCGAACGTCGCGGCGATGTTGCGCAGTGCAGCCAGGCCGGTGTCATCGGACCAGGTCAGCAAACGCAGGGTCTTGCCGGCAAAACGTGTGTCGCTGGCATTGGCCTTGATGAACGGCATGCTCATGGCTGCCGCTGCAACCGAGGCTACGCCCACGGTCTTGATAAATTGACGTCTGTTCAGATCATGCTCGCCCATTACGGACTCCCTTTGTTTTTGTAGGTATAAGGCAGGTCGAAACTGTTGCATCCGCGCGACCGGACCAGCGTTAGCCCTCGTATTTTCGGGGGCTTGGCTGAGCCAGCAGGTTCATCCTGAGGTCGTGTAAAACACCTGACTATCGATAAAAACTCATTGAAGCCATGACGCCAGCGCATGCCTCAACAGGAGGCATGCACTCACCTTTTTCGTGCCTTCAGACGGCCCGGATCACGTGTTTGATTTCCTGGAAAGCCTGCAAGCCCCACGGCCCCAATTCACGGCCGATGCTGCTCTGCTTGTAGCCGCCCCAGGCGGTCTGCGGGAAGATCACCTGCGGCGCGTTGATCCACACAAGCCCCGCCTGCAAGGCGTTGGCGACGCGGTCAGCGGTCTGTGCATTGCGCGTCACCACACTGGCGACCAGGCCAAACTGGCTGTCGTTGGCCAGGGCAATCGCCTCGGCTTCAGAGGCGAAACGGCGTACGCAGATCACCGGGCCAAAAATCTCTTCACACCACAGTGCACTGTCGAGGGGCACTTCGGTGAACACCGTCGGCTGCAAAAAATATCCGCGCGGCAGGTCGGCCGGGCGATTGCCACCGCAAACCAGCTTGGCGCCAGCGCTCAAACCGCGATCGATGTGACCGAGCACGCGCTGGTATTGCGCCTGATTGACCAGTGCGCCCATTTCCACGTTCGGGTCGAACGGGTCGGCCACGCGAATGGCTTCTGCACGAGCCTTCACTCGGCTCAGGAACTCATCGGCCAGTTCATCGGCGACCAGCACGCGGCTGGTGGCGGAGCACATCTGCCCGGCGTTGAAGAAACCACCGCCGCAGGCCACTTCCACCGCCAGGTCGAGATCGGCATCGGCCAGCACCAGCAGCGACGATTTGCCGCCCAGTTCCAGGCTCACGCCCTTGACGGTTTCCGCCGCCCGTTGCATGACCTGCACACCGACCGCATTGCTGCCGGTGAAGGAAATTTTCGCGATGCGCGAGTCAGCCGACAGGGGCGCGCCAACGGCCAGGCCGGTGCCGCACACCAGGTTGAACACGCCCGCAGGCAACCCGGCTTCAGCGATGATCGCCGCCAGTTCCAGCTCTGGCAGCGGCGTCACTTCCGAAGGTTTGAGCACCACGCAGCAACCGGCAGCCAGGGCCGGGGCGAGTTTCCACGCAGTGGTGACCATCGGGAAATTCCACGGCACGATCAGGCCGACCACACCGCACGGCTCGCGGCGCAAACGCGCGCTGAAGTCGTCGGTCGGCAGCTCTATCGCGCTGTCTTGTTTAGCGTCCAGGCCTTCGGCCAGACCGGCGTAATACTCGAACGTGGCGATCACGTCATCGACGTCGATCGCGGCTTCGAATTGCGGCTTGCCGTTGTTGCTCGACTGCAAGTGCATCAGTTTTTCGCGATTGGCCTGCACGCCCGCGGCGATTTTGCGCAGGATCGCGCCGCGCTGGGCGCCCGTGGTTTTCGACCAGTCGGCGAACGCCTGGGTCGCCGCGCTCACCGCTTGTTCAACCGCACGCTCGTCGCCGCCATTCACGGTAGTCAACAGGGCTTCAGTCGCCGGGTTGATCACGCGCAGGTGTTCGTTACCGGCCGACCATTGGCCATTGATGTACAGGCCATCCAGAGTCGTAGGGAAGGTCATTTCGACACCGCCTGCATCCACTGGGTCTGGTCGATTTCAATCAGGGTCGGACCCTGGCGATCGGTGGCCACACGCAATGCGCCACGCAGTTGCTCGACACTGCTGACCGCTTCGGCGGCGCAACCCAATGCCTTGGCCACACCGATGAAGTCCGGGGTGTAGATGTCCACGCCCACCGGCTCGATGGCGCGGTTGACCATGTATTTCTTGATCTCTTCGTAGCCCTGGTTATTCCACAGCAGCACGATCACCGGGGTGCGCGCTTCAACGGCGCTGGCCAGTTCCGGCAGGGTGAACTGCAGGCCACCGTCGCCGATCAGGCACACCACCGGAGGACGCGCGCCACCTTCGACGCGGCCACCCAGCCAGGCGCCAATCGCCGCCGGCAAGGCGTAGCCGAGGGTGCCGTAACCGGTGGACGAGTTGAACCAGCGACGCGGACGCTCCGGGTTGAACGTCAGGTTGCCGGTGTACACCGGTTGGGTCGAATCGCCGACGAATACGGCGTTCGGCAATTCCTGCAGCACGGTTTCAAGGAAGCGGGTCTGGGCCAGGGTCGGTGCATCCCAGGTCGCGGCCAGGTCTTCACGCAGACGGGCGGCACGCACCTGGCCCCAATCGTTGCTGCGCTCGGCCAGGGATTTGTGCGACAGGGCACTGAGCAAAGCCTGGGCGGCGTTGCGCGAATCGGCCACCAGCGCCACGTGCGGCGGGTAGTTGCGCACGGTCTGGTCCGGGTCGATATCGACGCGCAGCAACTTGCCAGGAATCTCGAAGCCACCGGCGAAGGTCACGTCGTAGTCGGTCTCGGCCAGTTCGGTACCGATGGCCAGGACCACGTCGGCCTCGGCGACCAGCGCACGGGTGGCGACCAGGCTTTGGGTCGAGCCGATCAGCAACGGGTGACCGGAGGCGAGCATGCCCTTGGCATTGATGGTCAGGGCGACCGGCGCGTCCAGCAGCTCGGCCAGCTCAGTCAGCTCGACGGCCGCGTCGATGGCGCCGCCACCGGCGAGAATCAGCGGACGCTTGGCGTCGGCCAGCAATTCGGTCATGCGCGAAACAGCGCTCGGCGAAGCACCGGCGCGATCGATGTTGACCGGCAGGCTGCTGAGCAGGTCATCGGCGTCTTCGACCAATACGTCCAATGGAATTTCGATGTGCACCGGACGCGGGCGGCCAGCCTGGAACAGGGCGAAGGCACGGGCCAACACGCCCGGCAGCTCGGACGCCGACATCAGGGTGTGGGAGAACGCCGCGACACCGGCGCACAGTGCGCCCTGGTTCGGCAGCTCATGCAGCTTGCCGCGACCGCCGCCCAACTGGCTGCGCGATTGCACGCTGGAGATCACCAGCATCGGGATCGAATCGGCATAGGCCTGGCCCATGGCGGTGGTGATGTTGGTCATGCCAGGGCCGGTGATGATGAAACACACACCCGGTTTGCCGCTGGTGCGGGCGTAGCCGTCGGCCATGAAGCCGGCGCCCTGTTCGTGGCGCGGCGTGACGTGGTTGATGCTCGAACGGGCCAGCCCGCGATACAGCTCCACGGTATGCACCCCCGGAATGCCGAACACCTGCTCGACCCCGTAGTTTTCGAGTAACTTGACCAATACTTCGCCGCACGTCGCCATGTCTTTGCCCTTTTTGTTCGTTTGAGACACAAGGGCCCTTGTGGGAGCGGGCTTGCTCGCGAAAGCGGTGTATCAACCGACATCAATGTTGAATGTAAGACCGCTTTCGCGAGCAAGCCCGCTCCCACAGGGTCCGTGGAATGGCCTCATTGGAACGGGCGACAGGTAGCCGCAACAATGGATAAAAAGTCATACTAGCCATGTCCTCACGTCATACCTTGGATCCCAATGAAACGACTGCCTCCCCTGCCGGCGCTGCACACCTTTCTGATTACCGCGCAGTGCTGCAATTTCACCCGGGCCGCCGAACAGCTGCACATCACCCAAGGCGCGGTGAGTCGGCAGATCGCCGGGCTGGAAGATCATTTGGGTTATGAACTGTTCATCCGCCTGGCCCGAGGCCTGGACCTGACAGCCGAGGGACGGGAATGGCTGCCACGGGTCCAGCAGATTTTCGGCCTGATCGACGAGGCCGTTGAACAGATCGGCGAGAAGCGCGAAACCCTGCAACTCAAGGCACCGACCTGCGTCATGCGCTGGTTGCTGCCGCGTCTGTTGCAATGGCAAAGGGAACGCCCGGACGTGCCGGTGGAACTGACCACCACGGTCAAGCACGGCGTGGATTTTCATCGCGAGCAATTCGATGCAGCGGTGATGTACGGCGCACCGCCGGACGACTCATTGATGTCGCAAAAACTCTTCGACGAACAACTCACGCCTGTGTGCTCCAGACCGATGCTCGAAGGCCCCATGCCCCTGCAGACACCGGCGGATCTGCAACAGCACCTGTTGCTGCACCCGACCCGCGACGAGCGGGACTGGAAGGCCTGGTTGAAAGCGGCGGATGTGCATCTGACCAATGTCGGCAAGGGCCAGCATTTCGAAACACTGGACCTGGCGATGTCGATGGCGTCCCAGGGAACGGGGGTGGCGATTGGCGACTGGTCACTGATCGGTGATGACCTGAACGCCGGGCGGCTGGTCATGCCATTCGAATTGAAGGTGACGACAGGACTGGCGTATTACCTGGTGCTCCCCGAAAAACCCGGGCCTTCGCCGAAGTTGCGTGAATTGATGGGCTGGTTGGTGGAGCAGGCGCAGAGCCGCTGAAAAGCTTCGCGAGCAAGCCCGCTCCCACAGTAGATCTCTCGTGAACACACTATTTGTGTACGACGGTGATCAAGTGTGGGAGCGGGCTTGCTCGCGAATGGTTTAAGCCACGCCATCAATACCCGACCGCAAAGCGCTGCCGCGAATGCTTCGGCGCTTCCACTTCGTCGAGCATTGCAATCGCGTAGTCGGCAAAGGTAATCCAGCTGCGCCCTGCGCTGCTCACCAGCAAATCATCCTGACCGAGGCGGAATGTCCCCGTGCGCTCGCCCTCGACAAATTCGGCCGATGGCGACAGGAAGGTCCAGTCCAGATCCCGCTCTTCACGCAAGTTGGCGAGGAATTCGGCACCGGCGCTGGCCTCTGCCTTGTAAGCCTCAGGGAAACCTTCGCTATCGATCACTCGAGTGCCATCGGGCAATAGCAGCGAACCCGCCCCGCCCACCACCAGTAGACGTTTGACCCCGGCTTTTTTCACCGGGCCAACGACTGCGCTGGCAGGCAGCGTGGCGAAATGCGCCGCGCTGATAACCACATCATGGCCCGCAATTGCAGCTTGCAACGCAGCGGCATCAAGGGCATCGACGGCCTTGCCGGCCACACCTTCACGCGGGCCTATTTTCGATGTGTCGCGGGCGATGGCGGTAACGCTGTGACCGCGGCGCAGGGCTTCTTCCAGCAGTTGGCTACCGGCACGACCAGTGGCACCGATGATTGCGATTTTGCTCATGACGTTCTCCAGTGGGTTGAGCTTCTTGGATTTCAGTTGAGGCGGGTTACCACTTCATCTCGCCCTTGGCGACCTTGGCGCTCAACTCCAGGGAGCTTTCATCACCCAGGGTCGGGAAGCGTTTTTTCATCGCCGCGATCAGCGCGGCAGAATCCTTGGCCTTGGCGGCTTCCTCGTCGAAGGCCTTGATGTAAGCGGCGGTGAACTGCACGGCGGCCAGGGAGCGATCGCTCTCGCCGAGGTAATGACCCGGCACCACGGTCTGCGGTTTCAGGGTTTCAATGGAATGCAGCGTAGCCAACCAATCGGCATGGGACTGTGGCGTTTGCGTGTCCGCCATCCACACGTGGATGTTTTGCGCCACCACGACACCACCGACGACCGCCTTGATCGACGGAATCCACACAAAGCTGCGATCCGGCTGCGGGCCCTCAAGACCAATCACCTGCAACTTCTGCCCTTCGAGGGTCAGGCTGTCGCCCTTGAGCACGTCCGGCACGATGGTTTTGGCCGGCACGTCGGTACCCATTTTCGGGCCCCAGAACGCCAGTTTGCCGTCGACGGTTCGCTTGATGTGGTCGACGGTCGGCTGCGAGGCGAGGACCTTGGCCTTGGGGAACGCAGCCGTCAGGGTATCGAGGCCGAAGTAGTAGTCCGGGTCACCGTGGCTGATGTAGATGGTGGTCAGTTGCTTGCCGCTGGCGCGGATTTTTTCCACCACCTGCTCGGCCTGGGACTTGCCGAATTGCGCATCCACCAGGATCGCTTCTTTCTCGCCACTGACCAGCACCGAGGTCACCGGGAAGATGGCTTTTTCGCCGGGGTTATAGACATCCAGCGTCAGGGGCGAGGCGGCTGCATGGGCGGCGAAACCGAAGGCCGCGCCTGCCAGCAAAATGCGCTTCAAAGTGGTGAAACCGATCATCTGTTGCTCCGTATTCCAATGGCTGTCGTGGTCCCTTGTAGGAGCGAGCTTGCTCGCGATGGTCGTAAACGATGACGCGTACTTGCCGGTAAAACGCGGCGCCTGGGGGTCCATCGCGAGCAAGCTCGCTCCTACAGAGGAACAGAGCTTAGTTGCCTGAGTCAGTACAAAAAATGCGATGCTTGAACATAGTTTGTTTCTGAAAGCGGGCAAATCATGGATCGTCTTCAAGCAATGCGTGTGTTCGTCACGGTGGTCGACCTCGGCAGCCAGTCGGCCGCTGCCGATCATCTGGAGCTGTCACGGCCGGTGGTGTCGCGGTATCTGGCGGAACTGGAGGACTGGATCGGCGCGCGCCTGATGCATCGCACCACGCGCAAGTTGAGCCTGACCGCCGCCGGCACCGAGATCCTGCCGCGCTGTCGGCAGATGCTCGATTTGTCCAGCGACATGCAGGCCGCCGTCAGCGAACCGGATGACGCGCCGCGCGGCCTGCTGCGGATCAGCGTCAGCACCTCCTTCGGCCAGGCGCAACTGGCCGATGCCATGGCTGCGTATGTCCGACGCTACCCCGGTGTCAGCATCGACATGCAGATGCTCGACCGCACCGTGAACCTGGTGGATGAGCGCATCGACCTGGCGATCCGCACCAGCAACGACCTGGACCCGAACCTGATCGCCCGCCGCCTGACGGTTTGCCGCTCGGTGATCTGCGCGTCCCCCGCTTACTTGCGCGAGCACCCGGCGCCGCAACGGGTCGAGGACCTGAGCCTGCACAATTGCCTGACCCACTCCTACTTCGGCAAAAGCCTGTGGCATTTCGAGCAGGACGGCGAGCAGGTTTCAGTACCGGTGCAGGGCAACATCAGCGCCAACGAGGCCAGTACGCTGCTGCGCGCAACGATCGCCGGCGCCGGGGTGGCCATGCTGCCCACGTACCAGGCCGGCGTGCACATCCACAGCGGCGAATTGATTCGCTTGCTGCCAACGGCCGAACCCCGGCAAATGAACGTGTATGCGGTGTATGCCTCGCGCAAGCACATGCCGGCTGCGCTGCGCAGCTTGCTGGATTTTCTGGTGCTTAGATTTCCGGAAGAGCCAGTGTGGGATATCGGTCTGTAACCGGATCAAAAATGTGGGAGCGGGCTTGCTCGCGAAGAGGTCGGTATATCCGACGTAGATTTTGCGCGTGAAATACCGCTTTCGCGAGCAAGCCCGCTCCCACAAGGGAGGCATCAATGTTCTGAATACCGCGTCAATTGCCGTACGTGCTTTGCTGGTAACTCACCCGCGCTGACCTATGCTCAAAGTAATACCGACAGGTATTCGTTCAGAGGTCAACGCCATGAACATCAGAACAAGAAGATACCTCGCGATTTTCATCACCTGTGCGGTCACACTCGGGCTGTATGGCGCTGCAGCCTGGCGCGTCGAGCAGTTGCGCAACCTGCCCCGTGAAGCCGCGAGCTGCAACTTCGAGCGCTGCATCCCCCACAACGCTACCTTCAACACCCTCCGGTAACGAAGGGCGTCAGGCTTCGTTGTCCTGATCGGCCTTCAAGCGGTCACGAAATGCCTTGGGCGAAATCCCCACTCGACGCCGGAACAGGCGCGTGAAGTTGGTCGGATCGGAAAACCCCAACACGTCGGACATTTCATAAATGGTCATGCTGGTGTAGGTCAGCAAACGCTTGGCCTCCAGCAATTGCCGTTCGTGCATGATCTGCAACGCCGGTTGCCCCGCCAATTCACGGCAGGTGCCGTTGAGGTGCGACACGGATATCCCCAGCCGGTGTGCCAGGTCCTCGACCTTGACGTGCTGGCGATAGGTCTCTTCCACCAACTGAATAAACCCGTTGAGGTATTCCCGGGCCCGCTGCGGTCGCGCCATGGCGGTGCGACGCTGGATCACCTGGCGGCTGACCCACACCACGATCACGCTGACCAGCGAATGCATGAGCATTTCCCGCGCCGGTTGATGGCTGGTGTATTCGTTCTGCAAGGCACTGAACAGGCTGTTGAGATACTCGGCGTCCTTGCCTGCCGGGTAGCTTTCGGACTGGGCCAGGGCATTGACCGAGTGCCCCAACTGCATCTGCAGGTGGGCAATCAGCGGCGCGGCCAGGGTCACGACAAACCCTTCCACGTCCTCGGAAAAGCGAAAACCGTGCACCGACAGCGGTGGCAGGATCTGGATCGCCGGCTCCACCAGTTGCGTTCGCTTGCCTTCGATTTCAAGCTCGGCCTGACCTTTGAATACGAAGAGCAACTGGCACAAATCAGCGTGGCGGTGCGGTTTGATTTCCCAATGATGTTCGCGACTGCGTTTGGAAATGGTTTCACAGTGCAGCAAGTCCGGGGTCGGCCAATCCAGGCTTTCACCGTAGAGCTTGAACACTGGAATCGAAGGCAGGTCAGGCTTGTTCATCACTTCAATCCAGGCCTCGGAGTAGATGGCGGGCGATAATCGCACCGATTGGCAGAATGTACAGCTATCGGCTCAGTTTTCACCTTCAATTGACAGACCCGCAAGGGAAAAATGCAAGCACTCGATCCATAAAAATCATTCACCGGCCCTGGTCGCGTGAAGCTTGCGAGTCATAAGAACAATGAAAACGCTGAAAACCCAAGTCGCCATCATTGGCGCCGGCCCTTCTGGCTTGTTGCTCGGCCAATTGCTGCACAATGCCGGAATCGACACCCTCATTCTCGAACGTCAGACCCCGGACTATGTACTCGGCCGAATCCGCGCCGGCGTGCTTGAACAAGGCATGGTAGAGCTGTTGCGTCAGGCTGGCGTGAGTCAGCGCATGGACGCCGAGGGACTGGTGCATGGCGGCTTCGAACTGGCCCTCGACGGACGCCAGGTACACATCGATCTGCACGCCCTGACGGGTGGCAAGACCGTGATGATCTACGGCCAGACCGAAGTCACACGCGACCTGATGGCCGCTCGTCGGGAGGCTGGCGCGCAGACGATTTATCAAGCCGACAACGTCGTTCCCCACGGCATGAAAACCGACGAAGCGTTTGTCACTTTTGAGAAGGACGGCGAGCTGTATCGTCTCGATTGCGACTACATCGCCGGTTGCGACGGCTTCCATGGGGTGGCGCGGCAATCGATTCCCGCCGACAGCCTGAAAGTCTTCGAACGGATCTATCCGTTCGGCTGGCTCGGGATCCTGGCCGATACCCCGCCGGTCCACGAAGAACTGGTCTACGCCCGCCATGAGCGCGGTTTCGCGCTGTGCAGCATGCGCTCACCGACACGCACCCGTTATTACCTGCAAGTGCCCACCAGCGATCATGTGGATAACTGGTCGGATCAACGCTTCTGGGACGAACTCAAGTCGCGACTGCCACAAGAGCTGGCGGACAAACTGGTAACGGGGCCGTCCATCGAAAAAAGCATCGCGCCACTGCGCAGCTTCGTGGTCGAACCCATGCAATACGGGCGCATGTTCCTGGTCGGCGATGCCGCGCACATCGTCCCGCCCACCGGCGCCAAGGGCCTGAACCTGGCGGCCAGTGACGTCAGTACGCTGTTCAACATCCTGGTCAAGGTTTACCGCGACGATCGCCTTGATCTGCTGGAGAAATACTCGGAAATCTGCCTGCGCCGGGTATGGAAAGCCGAGCGGTTTTCCTGGTGGATGACCTCAATGCTGCACCGTTTCGATGATCACGATGCGTTCAGCCAACGCATTGCCGAATCGGAGCTGGAGTATTTTGTCGGCTCCGAAGCGGGTCGAAAAACCATTGCAGAAAACTACGTCGGGCTTCCTTATGAGGCTATCGAATAGCTTCCTACCGACTTACACTGGCGAGCATCCCCGCTCGCCTTGCTACTTGCGGGTCAATCACCGCCCGCAGGTTTTCCCGTGACCAATCTCCACCAGCCTGAAACGCCCAAACCGGCCATTCGCAGCGTGCTGATCGCCCTGATGCTGGCGATCTTTCTCGGGGCGCTGGACCAGACCATCGTCGCCGTTTCGATGCCGGCCATTTCCGCGCAATTCAAGGACGTCAGCCTGCTGGCCTGGGTGATTTCCGGCTACATGGTGGCCATGACCGTGGCGGTGCCGATCTACGGCAAACTGGGCGACCTGTACGGGCGACGCAAGCTGATGCTGTTCGGCATGGGCCTGTTCACCCTGGCGTCGGTGTTCTGCGGTATGGCCCAAAGCATGGAGCAACTGGTGCTGGCGCGGATTCTCCAGGGCATCGGCGCCGGCGGAATGATCTCGGTGAGCCAGGCGATCATCGGTGACATCGTGCCGCCACGGGAGCGCGGTCGCTATCAGGGCTATTTCAGCAGCATGTACGCCGTGGCCAGCGTGGCCGGCCCGGTGCTCGGCGGCTACATGACCGAATACCTGTCCTGGCGCTGGGTGTTCCTGATCAACCTGCCGCTGGGCCTGGGTGCCTGGCTGGTGGCCCATCGCACGCTGGTGGGCCTGCCGATTCCGCAACGCAAACCGATCATCGATTACCTGGGCACCGTGCTGATGATCATCGGGCTCACGGCATTGTTGCTGGGCATCACCCAGGTCGGCCAGGGCCATTCGTGGCGCAGCGCCGAAGTGTTGGCGCTGCTGGCTAGTGCGGTGCTGGTGCTGGGGCTGTTTGTCGTTCACGAGCGGCGGGCACGGGAGCCGTTGTTGCCCATGCATCTGTTCGCCAACCGCAACGCGATCCTGTGCTGGTGCACGATTTTCTTCACCAGTTTCCAGGCCATCTCGCTGATCGTATTGATGCCGCTGCGCTTTCAGAGCGTCACCGGCGCCGGTGCCGACAGCGCCGCCCTGCATCTCCTGCCGCTGGCCATGGGTTTGCCGATCGGCGCGTATTTCGCCGGCCGCCGCACCTCGGTGACCGGGCGCTACAAACCGATGATCCTTGCCGGTGCAGCGCTGATGCCTGTCTCGATTATCGGCATGGCATTCAGCCCGCCGCAGGCGCTCGTCGTGAGCAGTCTGTTCATGCTGCTCTGCGGAATTGCCTCCGGCATGCAGTTCCCGACGTCATTGGTCGGCACGCAAAACTCGGTGGAGCAGCGAGACATCGGCGTGGCCACCAGCACTACCAATCTGTTCCGTTCGCTGGGTGGTGCCGTGGGTGTGGCGTTGATGTCGGCGCTGCTGTTGGCGTTATTGCAGGATTCGAGTTTCGCGCACCTGGCCGGTTCGTCGCTGATTGCCGAAGGCAGCTCGGGGAATGTGTTGCTGGACGGTTTGAACGCCGCACCGGGTGACGCGCAGAACGCCTTGCGTGGCGAGTTGTTGCTGACGTTCCGGCACTTGTTGACGGTCAGTGCGGTGGTGTCGTTGCTGGGGCTGGCGGCGGCGATTGCCATGCCGAACATGTTGTTGCGCGGGCGGGAGGACAAGGTTCGGTAGGTAGACCGCGTTGCCTGTATTCGCGAGCAAGCCCGCTCCCACATTAGACTGAGTTGTTCATGAGTACGCAGTCAACTGTGGGAGCGGGCTTGCTCGCGAAGACGGTTTAACAGTCACTACCATTCAAGGGCTGTAATACCCGACCGCCACCAGAAAATGCCCGACCTTTTTCAGGTAGGCATGTTTGTTCTCGACCTTGCCGGTCACCGGGTTTTTCCAGCGATATTCGTATTCGCTATCATCCTGCTGAGCCATCAACGCCAGAATCGGCTCGCCCACCGGCTTGCCTTCCGGGTCCAGGATCTTGCTGAAGTCGGTATTGATCAGCCGCAGGTTGGTGCCGTGGGCCACGTAACGCTGGGTGTCCAGGTCGACGACGAATACGTACAGGTCATCCTGCAGATAGCCGCCCTTGAGGGAATTGATCGCCGTCAGGGTGCCCTTTTCGTCCTTGGCCAGATCGGTTGCCGCTTTGTTCAGCAAGGCCATGGCCTGGGGGGATGTATGGGTATTCAGGAAAACGCAGCGTGAGGCTTTTGTGGCGAGGGGGCTTGTCGGATCACCACAGCAAGCTCCCTCGCCACAAATACTCACACTACTGACAATTACTGCCGGGCGCGCAGTTGCTGCTGAAGGTTCTGGATCTGCGCCTGAAGGGTATTGATGTTGCGGGTGACCTGACTGCGGAAGGCATCGAACTCGGCCGTATTGGTCGAACCCTGCGCGGCGGCCGGGCGATTGTCCTGTTCGCTTTTGAGCACAATCATGTCTTGCTCAAGACGTTCGATGGCAGCACTCGGGTTGCCTTGCTTTTTCAGCGAGACAATATCGGCGCCCAGGCTTTTCAGTTGGGCATCGAGTTTTTCGGCGTCCGACGGGGCACTTTTCAGGGCGGCCAATTCAGCGCTCAAGGCTTTGACCTGGGCCTGCAACTGCGTGTTGACCGTCTGATGTTCGGTGTCCTGGGCAGTCAACTGCACCAGACGCTTGTCCAGTTCGCTGGTTTGCGCGGTCATCTGTGCCAGCCGCTTGTCCAGGTCCGAGGCCTGGCCGGCAACACCTTGCTGCTGGGCACTCTGGTCCTGGAGCTTGCTTTCCAGCTGGCGGATTTGCAGTTTCAAGGCCTCGCTGTCAGTGGTGACGTTGGTCTGGCTGGCAACAACCTTTCCGGAAATATCCTGCAAGCGCCCTGCCGCTTCCTCACTGATTCGCGCGAAGCTTTCCTGGGTCGCCACCAGTTGCTGTTCCATCAGGGAAATCTGCTGGAAGCTCCACCAGGCCAGGCCCGCGAACGCAAAGATCAGCGCCCCGACCAACGCCCACAGGGGGCCGGTGCTAGCCGCCCTGACCTTCACCACTGGCGCCGTGCGCGAATGCACGACCGTGCGGGCAGTGGGCGGAAAATCGTCATCGAGAACGTCTGCACGCAAGCTCGGTACATCGTCGAAGTCGTCGTTGGCATCGTTACGCATGGACATTGAATAAACCTTAGTGAAACACATGATGGCTTTATGCCGCGCAGTATAAACCCCGCAGCCGTAACCATTGACCCTGAAGTCCCGTATCCGGTTCAGTAAGGGGTCGTTGTCCTGACATTATCGAATAGCCTGAGCCTTCCACCAGCCACAGAATTCATCGAGGGCCGTCCAGAGGCTGACCTTGGGATCGTAATCCAGATAATGCCGGGCGCGGCTGATGTCCAGGGTGAAATTTTTGTTCATGACCTGCATGCCCAGACGCGACAACGTCGGTTCGGGGCGCCCCGGCCACAACTTGCACACGCCCTCGTTGAGCGCGGCCACGCTGTAGGCCAGGCCGTAGGAACGGTAGCGGGTGACCTGTGGGACTTCCATGTTGCGCATGACGTAATTGACCACGTCCCACAGGGGAATCGGCGCGCCGTTGCTGATGTTGTAAGCCTTGCCCAGCGCAGAACCACTGGCCAGCAAACTGCTGAGCAACGCCTCGTTGAGGTTTTGCACGCTGGTGAAATCAACTTTGTTCAGACCGTTGCCGATGATTGCCAGGCGCCCCTTGCGCTGCATGTTCAACAGGCGCGGGAAGATGCTCATGTCGCCGGCCCCGGTGACGAAACGCGGGCGCAGGGCCAGGGTTTCGAGGCCGAACTCCTGGGCACCGAAGACTTTTTGTTCGGCCAGGTACTTGGTGGCGGCGTAAGGGTGTTTGAAGCGCTTGGGCACCTGTTCTTCGGTCAGGCCCAGATGATCGCGACCATCGAAGTAGATCGACGGCGACGACAAATGCACCAGCCGCCGAACCCGTTGCTTGAGGCAGGCTTCGACCACGTTCTCGGTGACCTGGACGTTGCCCTGATGGAAGTCCTGATAACGTCCCCACAAACCGACTGCCCCGGCGCAATGCACCACGGCCTCGACGTCCGAACACAGCTCGCGCGCCAGTTCCGGGTCGCTCAAGTCGCCCTGGATGAACTCGGCTCCGCGGCGTACCAGATGCTCCACACTCTCGGCCCGGCGACCATTGACCCGCACGTCCAGGCCCTGCTCCAGGGCAAAACGCGCAAAGCGCCCGCCGATGAAGCCGCTTGCGCCGGTAACCAGAATCTTCATGAATTGCTCCGAATATTTCGTTTTGCGTATTACGTGAGGTCTTGACGCTGCGCGTCAGTCCAAGGGCACCAGCCATTGCTTCGATGCGCGTACCAATTGATCGGTGAGTAAACCCAGCAACTGACCGCCATTTCGCCAATGATGCCAGTACAGCGGCACATCGATCGGCTTATCTGGCAGCAGTTCCTGCAATACGCCCCTTTCCAGTTGTTCGCGCACCTGCAGTTCCGGGACCAGCCCCCAGCCCAGCCCGGCTTCCGTCAGACGAATGAAACCTTCGGAGGACGGGCATAAATGGTGTTCGAAGCCGCCCTCGACGCCGAGGGACGCAAGGTAGCGATGCTGCAGGAAATCGTCCGGGCCAAACACCAGCGCCGGGGTTCGGGCCAACTGATCGGCACGTACGCCTTGCGGAAAATGCCGGGCAATGAAGGCGGGGCTGGCCAGCGCCCGGTAACGCATGGCGCCCAGCAATACGCTGCGCGCCCCCGCCACCGGCCGCTCGCTGGCGCAGACACAGGCCGCCACTTCACCGGCGCGCATGCGCTTGAGGCCGACGGTCTGGTCTTCGACCACCAGATCCATCAGCAGATGCTGTTCGGCGCAAAACGCCCCCACGGCCTGCGCCCACCAAGTGGCCAGGCTGTCGGCGTTCAGGGCGATCCGCAGGCGTTCCGGCAGGCCCTCTTCATCCAGCGCCGGCACCAGGCTTTGCAGATCCCGTTCAAGCAATCGCACCTGCTGCACGTGGTTGAGCAGCCGCCGACCGATTTCCGTCGGCGTTGGCGGCGTGGCCCGCACCAGCACCGGTTGGCCAACCCGCGCTTCCAGCAGCTTGATGCGCTGGGATATCGCCGATTGCGACAAGCCCAGCACCTGGGCCGCCCGTTCAAAACCGGCCTGTTCGACCACGGCGGCGAGGGCAGAAAGCAATTTATAGTCGAACATCAGTTTTCCTAATGAGCGATCAGCAAGATTGGTTTTTCTTATACAACCTTCACAAGGACAATGACCAGCAAGAACTCTTGAACAAGGATCACCCACATGGCTGGCGAAACTTCATTGGCAACGCTGCTGCGCAGCATGAGCCCGCAACTCAACGCCGGCGAATACGTGTTCTGCACCTTGCGCGACGGCAAGTTGCCTACGGATCTGGAGATTGTCGGCAGCTTTCGCGAGCTGGAAGGCCTGACCGTGATTCTCGAGCGTTCCCACGCCGAAAAAGCCGGATTCAGCTTCGACTACATCGCCGCCTGGATCACCTTGAACGTACATTCGGCCCTCGAAGCCGTCGGCCTGACCGCCGCGTTCGCCACGGCATTGAGTCAGGCCGGAATCAGCTGCAACGTGATTGCCGGCTACTACCACGACCATCTGTTTGTCGGCCAGGCCGACGCCGACCGTGCCCTGCAAGTGCTGCGGGATCTGGCAGCCAACGCGGAGTAAAAAATCATGTGGCAAAGTTATGTGAACGGCCTGCTCGTGGCCTTCGGCCTGATCATGGCGATCGGCACCCAGAATGCGTTTGTCCTGGCGCAAAGCCTGCGGCGTGAACATCACCTGCCGGTGGCGGCGCTCTGCGTGGCCTGCGATGCCCTGTTGGTGGCCGCCGGGGTATTTGGCCTGGCGACGGTGCTGGCGCAGAACCCGACGCTGCTGGCCATCGCCCGCTGGGGCGGCGCAGCGTTCCTGTTGTGGTACGGCAGCCAGGCGCTGCGCCGGGCCTTCTCGAAGCAGAGCCTTGAGCAGGGCGAAGGCCAGACCGTACGCTCGCTGCGGGCGGTCATGCTCAGCGCGCTGGCGGTGACCTTGCTCAACCCGCACGTCTATCTGGACACCGTTTTGCTGATCGGCTCCCTGGGCGCTCAACAAACCGAGCCCGGCGCTTATGTAGTCGGCGCGGCCAGTGCCTCGCTGTTGTGGTTTTTCACCTTGGCCCTCGGTGCGGCATGGCTGGCACCGTGGCTCGCTCGCCCCAGCACCTGGCGAATTCTCGATCTGTTGGTGGCGGTGATGATGTTTGCCGTAGCACTGCAGTTGATCGTGGCCATCTGATTCGCGGAACCTCTATTCCACACAGTTGTTGCGTGGTTATGCCGCCCCCCCGGTGCTATGATCCGACTCCCTGCGCCGCAAAGAGTACAAACTCCCCGGCGCTTGTCTGGCCGCCCGTGATCGGCCTTGCGCTCACCGCAACTGACCTGATTAGGAGAATCATCATGGCTTTCGAATTGCCGCCACTGCCGTACGCACACGATGCCCTGCAGCCGCACATCTCCAAGGAAACCCTGGAGTTCCACCACGACAAGCACCACAACACCTACGTCGTGAACCTGAACAACCTGGTGCCAGGCACCGAGTTCGAAGGCAAGACCCTGGAAGAAATCGTCAAGACTTCCTCGGGCGGTATCTTCAACAACGCCGCTCAGGTCTGGAACCACACTTTCTACTGGAACTGCCTGGCGCCAAACGCCGGCGGTCAACCAACCGGCGCACTGGCTGAAGCCATCAACGCGGCCTTCGGTTCGTTCGACAAGTTCAAGGAAGAGTTCAGCAAGACTTCCATCGGCACCTTCGGTTCCGGCTGGGGCTGGCTGGTGAAGAAGGCTGACGGTTCCCTGGCCCTGGCCAGCACCATCGGCGCCGGCAACCCGCTGACCAACGGCGACACCCCGCTGCTGACCTGCGACGTCTGGGAACACGCTTACTACATCGACTACCGCAACCTGCGTCCGAAGTACGTCGAAGCGTTCTGGAACCTGGTCAACTGGAAGTTCGTGGCTGAGCAGTTCGAAGGCAAAACCTTCACCGCTTAAGCTCGACGCCAGTTAAGAAAACCCGGCTTTTTAGCCGGGTTTTTTATTGCCCGGGATTTTCAGCGTTCGGCGGGGCCCCTTCGCGAGCAGGCTCGCGATGAACGACGAAGCGGTCAACCTGACTGAATACCTATCCCTGCGGGTCGACATTATCCAACGCACGATTCACCGCCAGTTCCGCCAGCATGATGATCTGCGCAATGGCCAACGCCGTGTTGCGCTGAGGGCCATTCAGGAAGGTGGCGAAATCACTCGCCATGACGTTGGCCGAAGCCAATGACTCACAAGCGTGGGCCAGCAGGGATTCGGTATCCATGTTCGGGACGATCATGAACATGGTGTTGGGGGTGTAGGGTTTGACAGTATTTAAGGGCGGATCGGGGATTAACTTATCCACTGAAATATTCCTATGCGGTGGGTGCCACCCATTGCCGTTCTCACACGGCAAAGAGGTGGCAGCTATGTGCGAGGTGAGAAAACCGGTCATAGGCACCCGGCCAGACAAAAGTCTGCCCGCACACAGCCGCCATAACGCATTTACAGTCAGCGGATAAGCTGGCGGCAATTATGCGGATACTGGCACTGGATGACTATGACTTGCCGGGTTCTCACACCCGATCGCTGAGTATTCAGCGACAGCCAAAGACTATTCAGCCCGCTTCCGACGGACAACCTGAAAACTGCGTGGGAAACTTCTGGCGCTTTCCTACACCGCGTTAACCCGCAAAAACGTAACGCGGAGCGTCTCTGGCAGCATTCCCACGCGGGAAGCGTGGGAACGATCAGCTTAGAGGCGTGGGAGATTGGTCGGCTGTCAGGCCGCCTTCGCGAGCAAGTCGGATCGCCGCACCGCCGCTCCCACAATTTGATCGGTGGACATCAGCAAGACATTGGTCGGCTGCCAGGCCGCCTTCGCGAGCAAGCCCGCTCCCACAGAAGAGCAAAGGCAGAGCAGCCCACACCACCGCATCGCTCTTCACCACTCATCAGGCCGAGCGTTAGCTCGCCTGCAGCTCTTGATCTTGATCCACCCGCCCCCTCGGCAGGCTGAGTGGAGGTGTTCATCCGGAGGGTAGGCGCGCAGCGCCGTTCGGCGCAGCCGAACACATCGAGAGGAGGTCGAGCGAAGCCGACCGGAGGCGATGCCCCCGGATGAATGCCGGAGCGAAGGAACCCCGAGCCTTAGCGAGGGGCCGTACGTTCGGGGCGAGCGTTTTTTGGGTTACTTTTTTTAGGCGCTTGTAAAAAAAGTGACTCGCCGTAAGGGCGAAACCGCCAGCCGCCGTTACCGAAGAAATGGATATGTACTCCGTCAAAACTCCAAAACAACCTACAGAATCCAAGGCATTTTCCGTCGATGAAACAACCCCCCTGGCCCTTGCTCCCCCGCCGCGGACGACTAACATCAACAAAAGGAAAATATCTCCACCCCCGCCCCTCAAGTTGAAGGACTCGACAACCGACACAGTGCTAATAGGCTAACTCGTCAAGACAACTGCAAATCGGCCAAGCTGAAGGCAAAATCCCCCAAGGATGATTGTCCCTTTGACTGCCATCACAGGATTGCCAATACTCATGGCAACTTGATGCCACCCGCACGGAACAAGGAATAACCCTTTGAAGCTGGATCTCAAGAACAGCTTGTCGGTGAAGTTGCTCCGGGTCGTGCTCCTGTCGGCATTGATCGTCGGCGTGGTCTTGAGCTGCGCGCAGATTGTGTTCGATGCCTATAAAACACGCCAGGCCGTCGCCAGCGATGCCGAGCGCATCCTCGACATGTTTCGCGACCCCTCGACCCAGGCCGTCTACAGCCTGGACCGGGAAATGGGCATGCAGGTGATCGAAGGCCTGTTTCAGGACGCCGCCGTGCGCAAGGCCTCCATCGGCCATCCCAACGAAGCCATGCTCGCGCAAAAAACCCGCGAATTGCAGCACTCCAACAGTCGCTGGCTGACCGACCTGATTCTTGGCAAGGAACGCACCTTCACCACCCAACTGGTCGGTCGCGGGCCCTACAGCGAGTATTACGGCGACCTGAGCATCACCCTCGATACCGCCACCTACGGCCAAGAGTTCATTGTCAGCTCGGTGGTCATCTTCATTTCCGGCGTACTGCGCGCGCTCGCCATGGGGCTGGTGTTGTATCTGGTCTACCACTGGCTGCTGACCAAGCCGCTGTCGCGGATCATCGAGCACCTCACGGAAATCAATCCGGATCGTCCCAGCGAACACAAGATTCCGCTGCTCAAGGGGCACGAGAACAACGAACTGGGCATCTGGATCAACACCGCCAACCAGTTGCTCGAGTCCATCGAACGCAATACCCATCTGCGCCACGAAGCGGAAAACAGCCTGGTGCGCATGTCCCAGTACGACTTCCTGACGGGGCTGCCGAACCGCCAGCAATTGCAGCAGCAACTGGACAAGATCCTCGTCGACGCCGGCAAATTACAGCGTCGGGTCGCCGTGCTGTGTGTCGGCCTGGATGACTTCAAGGGCATCAACGAGCAGTTCAGCTATCAGACCGGCGACCAGTTGTTGCTGGCCCTGGCCGATCGCCTGCGCGGTCATAGCGGTCGCCTGGGCGCCCTCGCCCGCCTCGGTGGCGACCAGTTCGCCCTGGTCCAGGCCGACATCGAGCAGCCCTACGAAGCCGCCGAGCTGGCGCAAAGCATTCTCGATGACCTGGAGGCGGCGTTTGCCCTCGACCATCAGGAGATCCGCCTGCGCGCCACCATCGGCATCACCCTGTTCCCCGAGGACGGCAACAGCACCGAGAAACTGCTGCAAAAGGCCGAGCAGACCATGACGCTGGCCAAGACCCGTTCGCGCAACCGCTATCAGTTCTATATCGCCAGCGTCGACACCGAAATGCGCCGCCGCCGCGAGCTGGAAAAAGACCTGCGCGATGCGTTGATCCGCAATCAGTTCTACCTCGTCTACCAGCCGCAGATCAGCTACCGCGACAACCGCGTGGTGGGCGTCGAAGCCCTGATTCGCTGGCAACACCCCGAGCACGGTCTGGTGCCGCCGGACCTGTTCATCCCCCTGGCCGAACAGAATGGCACCATCATTGCCATCGGCGAGTGGGTGCTGGACCAGGCCTGCAAACAATTACGCGAGTGGCATGACCAGGGGTTCTCCGACCTGCGCATGGCGGTGAACCTGTCTACGGTTCAATTGCACCACGCCGAACTGCCACGGGTGGTCAACAACCTGCTGCAGATGTACCGCCTGCCGCCGCGCAGCCTGGAACTGGAAGTCACCGAAACCGGCCTGATGGAAGACATCAGCACCGCGGCCCAGCACCTGCTCAGCCTGCGCCGCTCCGGCGCGCTGATCGCCATCGACGACTTCGGAACCGGTTATTCGTCCTTGAGCTATCTCAAGAGCCTGCCTCTGGACAAGATCAAGATCGACAAGAGCTTCGTTCAGGACCTGCTCGATGACGACGACGATGCGACCATCGTTCGCGCCATCATCCAGCTGGGCAAGAGCCTGGGCATGCAGGTGATTGCCGAAGGCGTGGAAACCGCCGAGCAAGAGGCCTACATCATCTCCGAAGGCTGCCACGAAGGTCAGGGCTATCACTACAGCAAGCCGTTGCCGGCACGGGAACTGGGCCTATACCTGAAGCAAGCCCAACGCAGCAACGCCGCTATTTTGTAAATCCCGTGGTCCTGTAGGAGCGAGCTTGCTCGCGATGAACCTGAGAGCAACACGCTCATTCAGAATGAACGCGTCATCGTTAAAGTCCATCGCGAGCAAGCTCGCTCCTACAGTGAATAAGAAATATTTACAGGTACAACCCTTTACACATAATGCGAAAGATTTGCATTATGTCGCAGTTTTACGTGCGCATAGCACGACACCACCCCTAACGAAGCAGGATGTTCGCCATGATTCGTATGCCTCTGGCTACCGCCAGTCTGTTGGCCATCGCTATTTCCCTCGCCGGTTGCGGCGAAGGTAAAGACCAGGAAAAAGCTGCCGCGCCAGCTGCCAGCACTGCGCCTGCCCCGGCTGCTCCAGCCGCTGCGCCTGCCGCTGCCGGTAAAGTCGACGAAGCCGCCGCCAAAGCCGTTGTCGCCCATTACGCCGACATCGTTTTCGCCGTTTACAGCGATGCCGAATCCACCGCGAAGACCCTGCAAACCGCCGTAGATGCCTTCCTCGCCAAGCCGAACGCCGACACCCTGAAAGCCGCCAAGGCTGCCTGGGTTGCCGCTCGCGTGCCTTACCTGCAGAGCGAAGTGTTCCGCTTCGGCAACACCATCGTTGACGACTGGGAAGGTCAGCTGAACGCCTGGCCGCTGGACGAAGGCCTGATCGACTACGTCGACAAATCCTACGAACACGCCCTGGCCAACCCGGGTGCCACTGCCAACATCATCGCCAACACTCAAGTGCAGATCGGCGAAGACAAGGTCGATGTCAAAGACATCACCCCGGCAAAACTCGCCAGCCTGAACGAGCTGGGCGGTTCCGAGGCCAACGTTGCCACCGGCTACCACGCCATCGAATTCCTGCTCTGGGGCCAGGACCTGAACGGTACCGGCCCTGGCGCCGGCAACCGTCCGGCCTCGGACTACCTGGAAGGCAAAGGCGCTACCGGCGGTCACAACGATCGTCGTCGTGCCTACCTGAAGTCTGTGACTCAGCTGCTGGTCAGCGACCTGGAAGAAATGGTCGGTAACTGGAAGCCGAACGTGGCCGACAACTACCGCGCCACCCTGGAAGCAGAACCGGCTGAAACCGGCCTGCGCAAAATGCTGTTCGGCATGGGCAGCCTGTCCCTGGGCGAACTGGCGGGCGAGCGCATGAAGGTTTCCCTGGAAGCCAACTCCCCGGAAGACGAACACGACTGCTTCAGCGACAACACCCACAACTCGCAGTTCTATGATGCCAAGGGCATTCGTAACGTATACCTGGGTGAATACACCCGCGTCGACGGCACCAAAATGACCGGCGCCAGCCTGTCGTCCCTGGTGGCCAAGGTTGACCCGGCTGCCGACACCGCGCTGAAAGCCGACCTGGCTGCTACCGAAGCCAAGATGCAGGTCATCGTCGATCACGCCAACAAGGGTGAGCACTACGACCAGCTGATCGCTGCCGGCAATACCGCTGGCAACCAGATCGTCCGTGACGCCATCGCGTCCCTGGTCAAACAGACCGGTTCGATCGAGGCTGCCGCTGGCAAACTGGGTATCGCCGACCTGAACCCGGACAACGCTGATCACGAGTTCTGATCAACGCTGGCTCAGTGAGTGATAAGGCGACCTTCGGGGTCGCCTTTTTCATATCTGCCCTACACAGTCCATTGTGGGAGCGGGCTTGCTCGCGAAAGCGGTGTGTCAGTCACCACAATTGTTGAATGTGACGCCGTCTTCGCGAGCAAGCCCGCTCCCACAGGGTTATGGGTCAGCCAAATTACCTGCTCCACATCAAGCAAACGATAATTCCTCTTATTCAAATTCCCATCCCCTGTTAGACTTTGCGCCCTTGTTTTGCTCGTCTTGCAGGATGTCTGATGCCCCCGTTGCCTCTTCGCTTGTCCGCACTGTTTCTGGCCCTGGGCCTGAGTGCCTGCGATGACGCCCCGAAATTCACCCGGGCCGAACCTGGTGAAGCCCGCTCCGGCGGCAGTGCGACGGTGCGCAAGACCGATCAGAATGCGTTTTCCATGCCCTCGGCGAACCTGCCACCGTCAAGGCGCGTGGATTTCAGCGTCGGCAACAGTTTCTTCCGCAGCCCTTGGGTGATCGCCCCGTCGACGACGACCGCTCGCGATGGCCTCGGTCCACTGTTCAACACCAATGCCTGCCAGGGTTGCCACATCAAGGACGGCCGCGGCCATCCGCCGACTCCCGACGATGTGAACGCCGTGTCGATGCTGGTACGCCTGTCGATTCCCGACGCCCCGGCGTATGCCAAGGTCATCGAACAGCTCGGCGTGGTACCGGAGCCCGTCTACGGCGGCCAGTTCCAGGACATGTCCGTCCCCGGTGTGGCCCCCGAAGGCAAAGTACGGGTCGATTACACCGCCGTGCCGGTTCGCTTCAAGGACGGCACCGAAATCGAGTTGCGCAAACCGAGCCTGAACATCACCCAGCTGGGCTACGGCCCGATGCACCCCGACACCCGTTTCTCGGCCCGCGTGGCGCCGCCAATGATTGGCCTGGGCTTGCTCGAAGCGATCCCCGATGAAGCGATCCTGGCCAACGCCGAGGCACAGGCCAAGGCGGACAACGGCATCAGCGGACGACCGAACCGGGTCTGGGACGACGCCCAGCAAAAGACCGTTCTGGGACGATTTGGCTGGAAAGCCGGACAACCGAACCTCAATCAACAGAATGTTCACGCGTTTTCGGGGGATATGGGCCTCACGACCAGCCTTAGACCCTTTGATGACTGCACGGACGCGCAAACGGCCTGCAAACAGGCACCCAGTGGCAACGGCCCCAATGGCGAGCCGGAAGTCAGCGACAACATCCTGCGCCTGGTGCTGTTCTACAGCCGAAACCTCGCCGTACCGGCCCGTCGTGACGTCAGCGCACCTGAAGTGCTGGCCGGCAAGACCCTGTTTTATCAGGCCGGTTGCCAGTCCTGTCACACACCGAAATACACCACCGCCGCCAATGCCGCCGAACCTGAACTGGCCAATCAAGTGATTCGCCCGTACAGCGATCTTCTGTTGCATGACATGGGCGCCGGCCTGGCCGACAACCGTAGCGAATTCCAGGCCAGCGGCCGCCAATGGCGAACCCCGCCGTTGTGGGGCATCGGCCTGACACAGGCGGTCAGCGGTCACACCCAGTTCCTGCACGACGGCCGAGCCCGCAACCTGCTCGAAGCCGTGCTCTGGCATGGCGGCGAGGCGACTGCGGCGCAGCAACAGGTTTTGTCTTTCAATGCCGAGCAACGCGCTGCGTTGCTGGCGTTCCTGAATTCCCTTTAACACGCATTCCACTCGCGGGAGCCCGACATGTTCCGTCCCAAACTGTTGTTCACCAGCCTTGCCGCCCTCGCCCTGGGCGCCTGCTCGCCCCAGGACCCGCAAGCGGTCACGTCGGCGGCCATCGCCAAGTCGGTGATCCTGCCGACCTACACCCGCTGGGTTGAAGCCGACCGTCAACTGGCGGTCAGCGCCCTCGCCTACTGCGAAGGCAAGGAAAACCTGGAAACCGCCCGTGCCGACTTCCTGCATGCGCAAAAAGCCTGGGCCGAGCTGCAACCATTGCTGATCGGGCCGCTGGCCGAAGGCAACCGTTCGTGGCAAGTGCAGTTCTGGCCGGACAAGAAAAACCTGGTCGGCCGTCAGGTCGAGCAACTGGTCACCGCCCAGCCGCAAATCGATGCCGCCGCCCTGGCCAAGTCCAGCGTTGTGGTACAGGGGCTCTCGGCCTACGAATACATTCTGTTCGACAGCAAGCCTGACGTGGCCAACGCTGAGCAGAAGAGCAAATACTGCCCGCTGCTGATCGCCATCGGCGAACGCCAGAAACAATTGGCCGAAGAGATTCTGCAAACCTGGAACAACACCGACGGCATGCTCGCGCAAATGAGCAAATTCCCAAACCAGCGCTATGCGGACTCCCACGAAGCGATCGCCGATCTGCTGCGCGTACAAGTCACGGCCATCGACACCCTGAAGAAAAAACTCGGCACGCCGATGGGCCGCCAGAGCAAGGGCGTGCCGCAACCGTTCCAGGCCGATGCATGGCGCAGCCAGGCGTCCCTGACTAGCCTGGAAGCCAGCCTCGCGGCTGCCAGGACCGTCTGGGAAGGTGTGGATAACAAAGGCCTGCGCGGCCTGTTGCCGAGCGAGCAGAAGCCGTTGGCCGACAAGATCGACGCCGCCTATGCCGCCTCGCTGAAACTGTTTGCCGGCAACCAGCGTTCGCTGACCGACATGCTCAATGACGAAGCCGGCCGCCAGCAACTCAACGAGCTGTATGACAGCCTCAACGTCGTCCATCGCCTGCACGAGGCTGATCTGGCCAAGGCACTGGGCATCCAACTGGGCTTCAACGCCAACGACGGTGACTGATGAGGGCCGGTTCCATGCTGCGACGCCAGGTTCTGACATTAGGTAGTTTGCTGCTGGGTGCAGTGACGCTGGGCGGCTGGAAGCTGTTCAAGCAAAAGGACCAGAGTCCGTTGTTGCTTTCGGCACGGGACGACACCGACGGCCAGCATTACGCTGTCGGTTATCGACTGGATGGCACCCAGGTGTTCGCCACCCGGGTCGGCCAGCGTTGCCACGACATCATCAACCACCCGACACAGCCTATTGCGCTGTTTGTCGCCCGCCGTCCGGGCACCGAGAGCTACCTGATCGACCTGCGCGACGGCGCGCTCCTGCAAACCGTGGTGTCACGTCCGAACCGGCACTTCTACGGACACGCGGTCATTCACCACAGCGGCGACTGGCTGTACGCCACCGAAAACGACACCACAGATCCGGGTCGCGGCCTGCTCGGCGTGTACAGATTCGCAGGCGAACGGCTGGTGCACAGTGCTGAGATTTCCACCCACGGCCTCGGTCCGCACCAGGTGTCGTGGATGCCCGATGGCGAAACCCTGGTGGTGGCCAACGGCGGGATTCGCACCGAGGCCGAAAGCCGGGTGGAGATGAACCTCAACGCCATGGAACCGAGCCTGGTCCTGATGCAACGTGACGGCACCCTGCTGAGCAAGGAAACCCTGGCCCAGCAGATGAACAGCGTGCGCCATCTGGCCATCGCCAGCGACGGCACCATCGTCGCCAGCCAGCAGTTCATGGGCGTGGCCCACGAGTCGTCAGAGCTGTTGGCGATCAAGCGGCCCGGTCAGCCCTTTGTCGCGTTCCCGGTGCCCGAGCACCAGTTGCAGGCCATGGGGCACTACACCGCCAGCGTCGCGGTACACAGCGACTTGCGCCTGGTGGCGTTGACGGCACCGCGGGGCAACCGTTTTTTCATCTGGGACCTGGACAGCGGTGAAGTACGCCTGGACGCGCCACTGCCCGATTGCGCCGGGGTCGGTGCCGTGGCCGATGGTTTTGTCGTGACCTCGGGCCAGGGACGCTGCCGCTACTACGACTGCCGCCAGACAAACCTTGTTGCAAAACCGCTGGAGCTACCCGCAGGGCTCTGGGACAACCATCTGCATCTGATGGCCTGAATCATTGAAAAAATCGCCGCTTTGGGCCGCGCCTGCATCGGGATGACGTACACCCCGCAGGCGCGACCCGAGGCGGCGAATCTTTCAGGCTTTCACCTCTCTAATACCTCACAACCTGTAAAAACGGCAGTTGGATTACCCTCTACACTCCCGGTAATGTGCCCCCACTGTCTCACCTGATTTTCTCCAAGGAACTGGATATGCTGCGTCGCCGCATGCTGATCATGTTGGGTGTTGTTCTACTGATTGTGCTCGTCCTGGCCGCGTACAAAGCCTTGTCGATCTACACGATGGTTCAAGGCTTCTCTGCGCCCAGACCGGCCGTCAGCGTTGCCGTGGCCACCGCCACCGAGCGCCCATGGCAAGCCCGCCTGCCTACCGTTGGCACGCTCAAGGCATTGCAGGGCGTGGACCTGAGCCTGGAGACCGATGGCACCGTCATCGATTTGCAGTTCGAGTCAGGGCAAAAGGTCAAGGCCGGTCAACCACTCCTGCGCCTCGACAGCGCCGTGGAAAGTGCTCTGCTGGAAACTGCTCAGGCCGACCTCGGGCTGGCACAGCTCGATTACGGTCGCGGCAGCCAACTGGTCGGCAGCCAGGCCATTTCCAAAGGCGAGTTCGACCGACTTTCGGCGGTGCTGAAAAAGAGCAAGGCCACGGTCAATCAACTCAAGGCTGCGCTCGGCAAAAAAAGCATCGTCGCGCCCTTCAGCGGCACCATCGGCATTCGTCAGGTGGACGTCGGCGACTATGTGGCCAGTGGCACCATGATCGCCACCCTGCAAGACCTCAGTAGCCTGTATGTCGACTTTTTCGTGCCCGAGCAGTCGGTGCCGAAGATTGCGCTCGGCCAGCCAGTGCGGGTCATTGTCGCGGCGTATCCGACCCGGGAGTACCCCGGCACCATCAGTGCAATCAACCCTAAAGTCGAGAACAGCACCCGTAACGTGCAGGTCCGCGCCACCCTCGCCAATCCCGATGGCAAGTTGATTCCAGGCATGTTCGCCAGCCTCCAGGTGCTCCTGCCCGACCCGCAGCCGCGCATCGTGGTGCCGGAAAGCGCGATCACCTACACGCTCTACGGCAACTCGGTGTATGTGGCCGTACCAAAGAAGGCCGAGGATGGCAGTCTGGTAAAGGACGACAAGGGCCAACCGGTGCTGATCGCCGAGCGGCGTTTTGTCGAGACCGGCGAACGCCGCGACGGGCAAGTGATGATCACCAAAGGCGTGCAGAGCGGCGAGAAAGTGGTGACCGCCGGCCAGCTCAAACTGGATAACGGCTCACGCGTTGCCATCAGCGACGACAAGACCCTGGCCGGGCAGAACAGCCCGCCACGCGCGGACTGATCAAGGAATCCCCATGGCTTTTACCGACCCGTTCATCCGCCGTCCGGTTCTCGCTACGGTGGTCAGCCTGTTGATCGTGCTGCTGGGCTTCCAGGCCTGGAGCAAGCTGCCGCTGCGCCAGTACCCGCAAATGGAAAACGCCCTGATCACGGTGACCACCGCCTACCCCGGGGCCAACGCCGAGACCATCCAGGGCTATATCACCCAACCGATGCAGCAGAGCCTGGCCAGCGCCGAGGGCATCGACTACATGACCTCGGTCAGCCGCCAGAATTTCTCGGTGATCTCGATCTACGCGCGCGTCGGCTCCAACAGCGACCGTCTGTTTACCGAACTGCTGGCCAAGGCCAACGAGGTCAAGAACCAGCTGCCCCAGGACGCTGAAGACCCGGTGCTGAGCAAGGAGTCTGCCGATGCATCAGTGCTGATGTACATCAGCTACTTCAGCAAGGAGTTGAGCAACCCGCAGATTACCGATTACCTGTCACGGGTGATCCAGCCCAAGCTGGCGACCTTGCCCGGCATGGCCGAAGCCGAGATCCTCGGTAACCAGGTATTTGCCATGCGCCTGTGGCTGGACCCGATGAAGCTGGCGGGTTTCGGCCTCAGTGCCAGCGATGTGACCAACGCGGTGCGCCAGTACAACTTCCTCTCTGCCGCCGGCGAAGTGAAGGGGGAATACGTGGTCACCAGCATCAACGCCAATACCGAACTCAAGTCCGCCGAAGCCTTCGGGACAATTCCACTCAAGGTCGATGGCGACAGCCGTGTGCTGCTGCGCGATGTGGCGCGTGTGGAAATGGGTGCGGAAAACTACGACTCCATCAGCTCGTTCGGTGGCACCCCTTCGGTGTACATCGGCATCAAGGCGACGCCCGGCGCCAACCCGCTGGAAGTGATCAAGGAAGTGCGCAAGATCATGCCGGACCTGGAGGCCCAGCTACCGCCGAACCTGAAAGGTGAAATCGCCTACGACGCCACCCTGTTCATCCAGGCCTCGATCGACGAAGTGGTGAAAACCCTGTTCGAAGCGGTACTGATCGTGATCGTGGTGGTGTTCCTGTTCCTCGGTGCCCTGCGCTCGGTGGTGATCCCGGTGGTGACCATCCCGCTGTCGATGATCGGCGTGATGTTCTTCATGCAAATGATGGGGTACTCGATCAACCTGCTCACCTTGCTGGCAATGGTATTGGCCATTGGCCTGGTGGTGGACGATGCCATTGTTGTGGTGGAAAACATTCACCGTCACATCGAGGAAGGCAAGACACCGCTCGAGGCTGCCATTGAAGGTGCCCGGGAAATCGCCATGCCGGTGGTTTCGATGACCATCACCCTGGCGGCGGTGTATGCACCGATAGGTTTCCTGACCGGCCTGACCGGGGCGCTGTTCAAGGAGTTCGCCCTGACCCTGGCTGGCGCAGTGGTGATTTCCGGCATCGTTGCCCTGACCCTGTCGCCGATGATGTGCGCGTTTCTGCTGCGTCACGACGAGAATCCCAGCGGCCTGGCCCATCGCCTGGACATGATTTTCGAAAGCCTCAAGCGCCGCTACCAGAGCCTGCTTCATGGCACCCTCAACACCCGGCCGGTGGTGCTGGTGTTCGCCGTGATCGTGTTGTGCCTGATTCCGGTCCTTCTCAGTTTCACCAAATCGGAACTGGCGCCGGATGAGGACCAGGGCATCATTTTCATGATAGCCAACGCCCCGCAACCGACCAACCTCGACTACCTGAACACCTACACCGACGAGTTCGTCTCGATCTTCAAGGCGTTTCCCGAGTACTACTCGTCATTCCAGATCAACGGCTTCAACGGCGTGCAATCGGGCATCGGCGGTTTCCTGCTCAAGCCATGGGACGATCGCAGTCGCACGCAAATGGCGATCCTGCCCGAGGTGCAGGCCAAACTGGAAAAGATCTCGGGGCTGCAGATTTTCGGCTTCAATCTGCCATCACTGCCGGGCACCGGCGAAGGCGTGCCGTTCCAGTTCGTCATCAACTCCGCCAACGATTACGAATTGCTGCTGCAGGTGGTCGACCGGGTAAAAAAACGTGCGAAGGAATCCGGCAAGTTCGCGTTTGTCCACGTTGACCTGGCCTTCGACAAGCCGGAAGTGGTGGTGGATATCGACCGCGCCAAGGCCGCGCAGATGGGGGTTTCCATGCAGGATCTGGGGGGAACCCTGGCGACCCTGCTGGGTGAAGGCGAGATCAACCGATTCACCATTGAAGGCCGCAGCTACAAGGTCATTGCCCAGGTCGAGCGGCCGTTCCGCGACAATCCGGACTGGCTGAACAATTACTACGTGAAAAACACCAAGGGCGAACTGTTGGCGTTGTCGACCCTGATCACCGTCACCGACCGTGCTCGACCGCGACAGCTGAACCAGTTCCAGCAACTCAACTCGGCCATCCTGTCCGGTGTGCCGCTGGTGAGCATGGGGGAAGCCATCGACCTCGTGCGCCAGATCGCCCGGGAAGAGGCACCCGCCGGCTTTGCCTTTGACTACGCCGGCGCATCGAGACAGTACGTTCAGGAAGGCAGTGCCCTGTGGGTCACCTTTGCCCTGGCACTGGCGATCATTTTCCTGGTGTTGGCGGCCCAGTTCGAAAGCTTCCGCGACCCGCTGGTGATCCTGGTCACCGTGCCGTTGTCTATCTGCGGCGCATTGATTCCGCTGTTCCTGGGTTGGTCGAGCATGAACATCTACACCCAGGTCGGGCTGGTGACCTTGATCGGGCTGATCAGCAAGCACGGCATTCTGATCGTCGAGTTTGCCAACCAGCTACGCAAGGACAAGGGCCTGACCGCACGAGAGGCGGTGGAGGAAGCGGCGGCCATCCGCCTGCGTCCGGTCTTGATGACCACGGCGGCGATGGTGTTCGGCATGGTGCCATTGATCATCGCCACCGGTGCTGGCGCGGTCAGCCGGTTCGACATCGGCACGGTCATCGCGACGGGCATGTCGATCGGGACGTTGTTCACCCTGTTTGTGTTGCCTTGTGTCTACACCTTGCTGGCTAAACCGGATAAACCCTGATGCAGAAAAACCTGTGGAAGCAGGCTTGCTCCGGGCGGCGTTCCGACGAAGGCGATAGATCAGTCAACTTATTGGTTGAACGACACACCGCTTTCGCGAGCAAGCCCGCTCCCACAGGTCAGCGTTGAAACCTGGATCCGGGCAATAAAAAAGGCCTCGATCAGCGAGGCCTTTCATTTGGGCTTCAATCGGTTCAACTTTGTGGCCTCAATCCCTGAGAAAGTCCGAACATGAACAACAATAAGTCATGATCGGGTCGGGTGGCCACGGATGCCTTTGCAACCCGTGGTAATGGACAATGTTCTTCTGCGCTTATCGAGCTGAGAACCTGGGGGCGCGGTTGCTCCCAGGTTGCCATCGCGATCGATGCAACTGCCAAGGCTCCTACCAGAAACAAACCTCGTGCAATTTCGAGTTTCATCGCTATAAACCCTTGATAGCGCTGCCAAACGCCGTCTCATAAAAATAGACGAGCTTTTTCCAGTCTGCCTCGCTGAACGACGAGTGGCGACGCAATTGCTTCATGTCGTGGACAGCTGCGCGATAGGCTGTCAAACGCTTCCGGCACTTCTCCAGATCGATCAGGGCAACTTCGACCTTGGCCGACTCGCCCTCACCGGTCACGCGAACGAATACGTGCTTGTCGTAAAGGCAACCGTGCTGCCAGCGGCCCTTGTGCATGCGAGCCAGGTTTTCAGCCAGGTCCTTGAGCACTCGTTCGTTTATGGCTTCACCATGACGCTCGCGACCGCCACCGGCGTACCAGCGATCGATTTCCTCGAAGCCGTCCAGTGACTTGGTGACCAGCAAGGCACGCCATTTGTGCACAGGATCGCGCTGTGCGCCGCAGAAAACGATTTGTGGAACCCGTACGCCAAGCTCGTTCACACCGATGAACGCGGCATGCTCGCGCATAACCGTAGGCCGACCGAAAGGGTGCTGCCAGCTACGATGGATATGCCCGGTCTGGCGCTTGACATAGAGCAGCTGACCATCACTGCCCATCAGGCGTTGAACGCCGCTTTCCCCACCGCGACGGACGTTGGGTTCTTCCACCCATTCACCGCGCTGATTCCAAAAGTAATCGAAGCGGTCCTGGGGAGCGACTTCCGTTTCTGCTGCATACTGCACTGCCATCCTGTTACCTCTTGCGTAATACGTAAACTCGCCACATGGCATAGAGCGGTAAAAAGTCCAGTTGTTCCTGGATGCGGAAACCCGCCTGCTCAAACTCCTTTTCTACGGTAGCGACCGGTAACACAAACCGGTTTTGGTAACCTTCCTGCCCACGGGTTTTCTCCGAACGCTTGCGTTTCCAGGCCTTGAAATTGCCATCGACCCACAGCGAAAGGATCACGCTGTCACGGGAAACGCGCTCGAATTCACGCAAGATAGCCATGCGATGCTTGGCTTCACCGATGTGGTGGAGCAAGCGCATGCAAAAAATGCTGTCGACGGCGTTGTCCGGCAGGGCGATGTCGAATGCAGACGTGTGCAAGGGTTGTACCCGTTTCACCACGTCGGCAGGTTGTGCCTGGGCTGCGATCGTCAGCATCGACTGCGAGTTATCGGCACCGATGATCACGCGGTTGGATTTTTCCGCCAACAAGGGCCAGAAACGCCCTGCACCACAAGGCAAATCGAGGACCAGACCAGGCTCGCCAACCAGGGCCAGCGCCTTACGCGCCAGTTGTTCGTCACGCCAGTGGGACAATCGACGGCCGATACCTTCCTGGTGTTTGCGCAAATAGCGTTGCGCGTGTTGATCGTCATATTTTTCTGAAAAATCGAGCTTGATCGGGCCGTCCATCATCAGGTCTCCTGAACTTCTGATAGCAGCTACCTTATATTTTGTAGTGTCGGCGACTGGTCATCCATTTGTGAAAATATCGTTATGGGAAACCCGGAAGTATTACAGGGCTTTACGAAATTGACAGGGTTTGCTGGACGCCTGACTCAACAGATCAAGCTCGGGACAGCTCCACCTGAAAACGGCAGCCACTGGGCTCCATCGTAGTCAGGCTGACATTCCAGCCCTGGTTTTCACAGATCCGCTGCACCAGTGAAAGCCCCAGGCCCAAGCCTTCCCCGCGTTTTTCAGTGCCCCGAACGAAGGGTTCGAACATCGCCTCGCGTTTTTCCTCGGGAATGCCCACACCGCTGTCTTCGACCAGAAATCCCGTGCCCGTCAGGCTCAGGCGGATGAAGCCCCGTTCGGTGTAATGCAAAGCGTTGCGCAGCAAGTTACCCATCACTGCGTGCAAGAGCGTGGCATTGTAGCCATTGGCCTCGGGGTTGCCCGGCTCGAAAATCAGCTTTAACCCTTTGCTTTCAATGGGCTCGCGCCACAGAGAGACCTGGCCCTCGGCTACCTGGCCCAGGGACTGCTGCGGCGACATGCTGGCGTTTTCGCGCTGGGCGCGGGCCAGCATCAGGAAGGTTTGCACCAGCTCACGCATTTCTTCACAGGCCCGGGCGATGCGCTCGACCTGGGCGCGACCGCGCTGATCGAGACCTGGGTTTTCCAGCAACAATTCGCAGGAACTGGCCAGGATCATCAGGGGCGTACGCAATTCATGGCTGACGTCGCTGGTGAATAACCGCTCGCGGGTCAGGGCCTGACGCAAGCGCCCGAGAGTGGCATCGAAGGCCACGGCCAACTCGCCCACTTCGTCGGCGGCATAGTCCGGCGCCAAGGGGGGGGCCAAACCCAACAGCTGATCGCGATGGCGTACCTGGCGGGCCAGCCGCACCACCGGCGCCATGACCTTGCGTGCCAGCACCCAGCCGAGAAACACCGCCAGTGCCAGGCTCAGCACGAAACCCACCAGCACCACGGCAAACAGCACCCGCTCACGCTCTTCGAAGTCGCTCTGGTCCTGCAACAGCACATAACGTCGGCCGTCGACGATTTCGACCATGGCGTGGTACGACAGGTTTTCACGGAACACTTCGTGGAAACCCGGCTCCAGGTGCCGCAAATCCTTGGGCAACCTGAAATCGCCAGGCCCGTTGCTGAAGTAGAACAATTGGTCCGGTTCGGGGCGATGGCTCCAGTCCGTGACATTGTCCATCAGCAACAGACGCTGCAAATCGCCGCCCAGACCGGCCGAAATCAGCTTTTCCTCCACCAGGTGCACGGTCGCCACGATGCCCATGGCAAAGGCACCCGCCACCAGTGCGCTCATCAGCGCAAAGGCAATGATGATGCGTTGAGCAAGGCTCTGCTTAAACTCCATCACGGCCCTCGGCCAAGCGATACCCCACACCGTGCACGGTTTGCAGCAATGGCTTGGCGAACGGCTTGTCGATCACCTGGCGCAGTTGGTGGACATGGCTGCGCAGGCTGTCGCTGTCCGGGCAGTCATCACCCCAGAGCGCTTCTTCAAGAATTTCACGGCGCAACACATGAGGGCTTTTCTGCATCAAAACGGCCAGCAACTTCAGGCCGACCGGGTTGAGTTTCAGCAACCGGCCTTCGCGAGTGACTTCCAGGGTGTCGAGGTCGTAGCTCAGGTCGCCGACCTGCAAGGTCCGCCGCCCGCCGCCCTGGGTTCGGCGCATGACCGCTTCGATACGCGCTGCCAGTTCCGACAGGGCGAACGGTTTGATCAGGTAGTCATCGGCGCCGGACTTGAAGCCTTGCAGACGATCATCCAGTTGATCGCGGGCCGTGAGCATGATCACCGGCGTTTCGCGACGGGCATCCTCGCGCAGGCGTTTGCACAGGGTATAGCCATCGATGCCGGGCAGCATGATATCGAGCACGATCAAATCGTAATGCTCGGTGGCCGCCAGATGCAGGCCAGACAGACCATCCTGAGCGCAATCCACGGTATAGCCTTTGAGCCCCAGGTAATCGGCCAGATTGGCCAGGATATCGCGGTTGTCTTCAACCAATAGAATTCGCATGGGTATCTCTCCGTCCACAGTAACGGCCGTCGTGGCCCGCGCAGCTTAAGGCGAAGTTCAGCTCACGGCTAGGACTGAGTGAAGTGCAAAAGCGTGGAAATTGACCGGTTAGAGCCTTAACGAGTTTTTCACCAGCGATTCACACGCTGGCGACAGAATCGGGTTCAAACTCTGCGCGGCTGCGCATTTGAGAACATTTCACTGATCAAGGAACTAGCATGGTTTCGACCCTTGCCCGCCCTGCCCCTCGTCCGCTCAATTTCCGGGTGTGCCTTGGAGTCCCCGCCGTAGCTGCGATCATTCTGGTACTGCTCGAATTGACCAGCCTGGACATGGACCTGGCCAGGCTGTTTTACGACCCGGTCGCCGGGGAATTCATCGGACGCCACAGTTACTTCCTCGAGGACATCCTGCACGATCGCGCCAAGCAAGTGGTTATCGCGTTCTCGGTATTTGCCATCCTCGGCTTCATCGCTTCGTTCTTCATGGCCAGGCTCAAACCGCTCAAGCGCGAACTGGGCTGTCTGGTGTTGTCCCTGGGCCTGGCGACTTCCTTTGTTACGCCCATGAAAGCAGTGAGCGCGGTGCAATGCCCATGGAGCCTTGAGCAATTCGGCGGTCACGAGACCTACAGCGAACTGTTGAGCCCTCGCCCGCACACCGATAAACCGGGACGTTGCTGGCCCGGCGGCCATGCGGCCACCGGTTTCACTCTGTTTGCCCTGTTTTTCGTACTGCGTGACCGTCGCCCGCGCATGGCTCGCGCAGCGTTTGTCTTCGCCTTTGCCCTCGGCTCGGTGTTCTCCATCGGGCGGATGATGCAGGGCGCGCACTTTTTCTCGCACAACGTGTGGACGGCGGTGTTCTGCTGGCTGATTTGTTTGGGGTCGTATTACTACGTTCTGTATCGACCGATGATGAAGACTGAGCGGGCGCTCAAAGCGGATCCGGTCAGCGCCTGACCTGACGTCATCGCGGGCAAGCCACGCTCCCACAGGATTTATGCAGTTCCTTGTGGGAGCGGGCTTGCTCGCGAAAGCGGAATGTCATTCAGCATCTATGTCGACTGACACACTGCCTTCGCGAGCAAGCCTGCTCCCACAATGGATCGATGTGAACATTGAAATCCGGGCAATAAAAAACCCCGCCTGCTTTCGCAGGCGGGGTTTTTTCGTACAGGGGTAAGGCTGGCTTACATCATGCCGCCCATGCCGCCCATACCGCCCATGTCTGGCATACCGCCGCCAGCACCGCCGTCTTTCTTCGGTGCATCAGCAACAGCGGCTTCGGTGGTCAGGATCAGACCGCCGATCGACGATGCAGCTTGCAGCGCGGAACGGGTGACCTTGGTCGGATCCAGGATACCCATTTCGATCATGTCGCCGTACTCGCCAGTCGCAGCGTTGTAACCGAAGTTACCTTTGCCATTCTTGACTTCGTTGACCACAACGCTTGGCTCGTCACCGCTGTTGGCAGCGATCTGACGCAGCGGTGCTTCGATGGCACGACGCAGAACGGCGATACCCACGTCCTGGTCGGCGTTGTCGCCTTTCAGGTCGAGGATTGCTTCCAGAGCGCGGATCAGCGCAACGCCACCGCCAGGTACCACGCCTTCTTCAACGGCTGCACGGGTTGCGTGCAGGGCGTCTTCAACGCGGGCTTTCTTCTCTTTCATTTCTACTTCGGAACCAGCGCCAACCTTGATCACTGCAACGCCGCCGGACAGCTTGGCCAGACGCTCTTGCAGTTTTTCACGGTCATAGTCCGAGGAAGTTTCGGCAACCTGAGCACGGATCTGAGCAATGCGGGACTCGATGTCGCCTGCTACGCCAGCACCGTCAACGATGATGGTGTTTTCCTTGGAGATGGTCACGCGCTTGGCGCTGCCCAGGTTTTCCAGGGTGGCTGCTTCCAGGCTCAGGCCGATCTCTTCGGAGATAACGGTACCGCCGGTCAGAACGGCGATGTCCTGCAGCATGGCCTTGCGGCGGTCGCCGAAGCCTGGAGCCTTGACGGCTGCGACTTTAACGATGCCACGCATGTTGTTCACGACCAGAGTCGCCAGGGCTTCGCCTTCAACGTCTTCGGAAACGATCAGCAGTGGACGGCCGGCTTTGGCAACGGCTTCCAGCACTGGCAGCATTTCGCGGATGTTAGAGATCTTTTTGTCGACCAGCAGAACCAGCGGGTTGTCCAGCTCGGCAACCATGGTTTCCGGCTTGTTGACGAAGTACGGGGACAGGTAGCCACGGTCGAACTGCATGCCTTCTACAACCGACAGTTCGTTTTCCAGGCCAGTGCCTTCTTCAACGGTGATCACGCCTTCTTTACCGACTTTTTCCATGGCTTCGGCAATGATGTCGCCGATGGAGTTGTCGGAGTTGGCAGAGATGGTACCTACCTGAGCGATTGCCTTGGTGTCAGCGCATGGCTTGGACAGGTTTTTCAGCTCTTTGACGATGGCGATGGTCGCCTTGTCGATGCCGCGCTTCAGATCCATCGGGTTCATGCCGGCAGCGACGGCTTTCAGGCCTTCGTTGACGATCGACTGAGCCAGAACGGTAGCGGTGGTAGTACCGTCACCAGCGTCATCGTTGGCACGGGAGGCAACGTCTTTGACCAGCTGCGCGCCCATGTTTTCGAAACGGTCTTCGAGTTCGATTTCTTTGGCGACGGAAACGCCGTCCTTGGTGATGGTCGGAGCGCCGAAGCTCTTCTCGATGATCACGTTACGGCCTTTCGGGCCCAGGGTCGCTTTTACCGCGTCAGCCAGGACGTTGACGCCTTTGAGCATTTTCTTGCGGGCGGAATCGCCAAACAGAACTTCTTTAGCAGCCATGATCGATATTCCTTAAATACTTTGTAGTAGCGGAAAATGAACGGGGGTATCAGCCTTCGATAACAGCGAGGATTTCGTTCTCGCTCATTACCAGCAGGTCTTCGCCGTCGATTTTCACAGTGTTGCTGCCGGAGTAAGGACCGAACACAACCTTGTCGCCCACTTTCACGGACAGTGCACGCACTTCACCGCTTTCCAGTGCTTTGCCTGGGCCTACAGCGAGGATTTCGCCGCTGTTGGCTTTTTCAGCAGCCGAACCTGGCAGGACGATACCGCCAGCGGTTTTCTTTTCTTCTTCGCTGCGACGGATGACGACGCGGTCATGCAGAGGACGAAGCTTCATTGTCGATCTCTCCTAATTGTGGTTTTCATCGGCCGGTGTAGTCCCGGCGGGTTTAACAAAGGCCGGCGGTGCCGGTTGCGGCTCGTCAAGCGAACCGCGGAAGTCTGTCTGGCGTGTTCACCAGAAACCTTGCGGTGACCGTTACATAAGGGCACATAAGCTTATTACAAGGGCGGGGATCGAAAAATTTTCAGTTCGCTGCCCCGCAAACGAACACGGCACCCGAAGGTGCCGTGTCGATGTGCGCATTACTTGGTATCGCGGTGTTCGAACTCGCCTTCGATCACGTTGGGCTCGCGGCCCAGCGGCTCGCGAGGTGCCGGACCGCCACGGGCCTGGAGGTCGTCGGCGAACGCTCGCTGACGCATCGCCTGCTCTTCGGCGCGCTGGCGCATTTTATTGGCCAGCAGACGACGACTGAACGGCAGTAGCATGAACAGGCCGATCACATCGCTGATGAAACCCGGAAGAATCAACAGGCCGCCAGCCAATGCCAGCATCAGGCCTTCGAGCATGGTCTGGGCCGGCAGTTCGCCGCGGCTCAGGCTTTCACGGGCACGCAGGGCCGTGGCCAGGCCGGCGATGCGCAGCACAAACACGCCGAACATCGAGCCGAGAATGATCAGCAGCAGGGCCGGGAAAAACCCGATGGACCCTGCCACCTTGACGAATACGAACAGCTCCAACACCGGGAACAGCAGAAAGAGCAACAAAAAAGGGCGCATCAAATGGTTCCTCAACGCAAGAATGCCTTGCCAGTTCACCTTAGATGACGTCGCCGTTTCGTGAATTCAAGCGTCGGCCACTTCATTTTTCGGCCAATGATCGGCGTGGGCCAGAGAAACCAAGGCTTCGCGAACTTGTGTCGGCGTATTACAAGGCGCTTGAAACGGCAACCAGTACAGACTTTGACCGATACGCAGGTGCATGCCTTCGGTATCGACTCCGACCATATGCGCCGGCACGTTTTTCGGCAGCCCGGCCAGATCGACGTAATGGGCGATGGCTTTGGCGTGATCGGCGTTCATGTGCTCGACCATGCTCACTTCGGCCTTGCCGGCGAACGGGTTGGCCAGGGTCAGGTCGTTGACCCAATGAATCGCGCCAAAACCTCCGATGTAACGGTGGCGTACAGGCTTGAGCACCCAGAAGTCGAAATCGTGGGCCTGGTGATAACCCTGCGACTCCGGGAAGTAGCGGTAGTAACGCTCGGAGGCGGCTTCGATGGCGGCTTCGTCTTCGAGCTGCTGCGCTTCAGCCAGATAGGTCAGTCGACCAACGGCCTGGACATCTTCGGCGCCACGTTCGCCGACAAAGAGCGAGCATTTCCGGTCTTTTTGCAGATTATGTGTGTGCTGGGCGATGCGGCTGATCAGGATCAGCGGCCGGCCCAGCTCGTCCAGGCAGTACGGAACCACGGAGCCGAACGGAAAACCGGGCATCGATTTGGAGTGCGTCGAGAGCACCCCACGGTATTCCTTGAGGAGCAATTCTCGTGCATGCTTAGCCGCTTCAACGCTCAATTTATGACTCCTTAAATAGAATCCGTCAGAAAAACGGACGAGCTGCTGGTAGAAAGTCCCAGCACGCCATCGGGGCAGTTCTCATGTGCAGCCAGCCAGGTCAGGCGCAGATCGAGAGGCTCTCTAAAGGAAACCACTCAGACCTGCTACCGGGGCATGCGAATGCAACTCACTGACAAAGTAATCATTATCACTGGCGGTTGCCAGGGTTTAGGCCGCTCCATGGCCGAGTATTTCGCAGGCCTGGGCGCGAAGCTGGCGCTGGTCGACCTGAACCAGGAAAAACTCGACGATACAGTTGCAGCCTGCAAGGCCCAAGGCGTCGAGGCCCGCGCCTACCTGTGCAACGTGGCCAACGAAGAGCAAGTGACCCACATGGTTGCCCAGGTTGCTGAAGACTTCGGCGCGATCCATGGCTTGATCAACAACGCCGGGATCCTGCGTGACGGGCTGTTGCTCAAGGTCAAGGATGGCGAAATGACCAAGATGAGCCTGGCCCAGTGGCAGGCGGTCATCGACGTCAACCTGACCGGCGTGTTCCTGTGCACCCGTGAAGTCGCGGCGAAGATGGTCGAGCTGAACAACAGCGGCGCAATCATCAATATCTCGTCGATTTCCCGCGCCGGCAACGTCGGCCAGACCAACTACTCTGCCGCCAAGGCCGGTGTCGCTGCGGCGACCGTGACCTGGGCCAAGGAACTGGCACGCTACGGCATTCGCGTCGCCGGCATTGCACCGGGCTTCATCGAAACTGAAATGACCCTGGGTATGAAGCCTGAAGCACTGGAAAAAATGACTGCCGGGATTCCGCTCAAGCGCATGGGCAGGCCTGAAGAAATCGCCCATTCGGCGGCTTACATCTTTGAGAACGACTACTACACCGGTCGGATTCTGGAGATGGATGGCGGGTTGCGGATCTAAGCCCAACCCAAAACCCATGTGGGAGCGGGCTTGCTCGCGAAGGCGATAGATCAGTCAACTTATTGGTTGAATGACACACCGCTTTCGCGAGCAAGCCCGCTCCCACATTTGGTCAGCGTTTATCTGGCGAAAATCAATCGTCGCTGACGCTGATATTCGGCATCGCCGGCGTCAATGCTTCCTGCAATACAATCCGCGCGCCAACGTGACGGGCCAGTTCCTGGTAAACCATCGCAATCTGGCTGTCAGGTTCGGCGATCACCGTTGGCTTGCCGCCATCGGCCTGTTCGCGGATGACCATCGACAGCGGCAGCGAAGCCAGCAGCTCGACGCCATATTGGTTGGCCAGTTTCACACCCCCGCCTTCACCGAACAGATGCTCGGCATGTCCGCAGTTGGAGCAGATGTGCACGGCCATGTTTTCCACCACGCCCAGCACCGGAATGTTGACCTTGCGGAACATTTCCACGCCCTTGCGCGCGTCCAGCAGTGCCAGGTCCTGCGGGGTGGTCACGATGACCGCACCGGCCACTGGCACTTTCTGCGCCAGGGTCAGCTGGATGTCACCAGTGCCTGGCGGCATGTCGATGACCAAGTAATCCAGGTCGCCCCAAGCGGTTTGGGTCACCAGTTGCAGCAAGGCGCCGGAAACCATCGGCCCGCGCCAGACCATCGGCGTGTTGTCATCGGTCAGGAAGGCCATGGACATCACTTCGACGCCGTGGGACTTGAGCGGTACAAACCACTTCTGGTCCTTGACCTCAGGGCGGGTGCGCTCGGGGATACCGAACATGATGCCCTGGCTCGGACCGTAGATATCTGCATCGAGAATCCCGACCTTGGCGCCTTCGCGGGCCAGGGCCAGGGCCAGGTTGGCCGCCGTGGTGGATTTGCCCACGCCGCCCTTACCGGACGCCACGGCCACCACGTTTTTCACGTTCGCCAGGCCCGGAATCTGCGCCTGAGCCTTGTGCGCGGCGATCACACTGGTGATTTCGACCTTGGCACTTGCCACGCCATCCAGCCCCTGAATGGCCATTTCCAGCATCTGCGCCCAGCCACTCTTGAACAGACCGGCGGCATAGCCCAGTTCAAGCTGAACGCCGACGCGCTCGCCCTGGATCTCGATGTTGCGCACACACCCGGCGCTGACCGGGTCCTGGTTCAGGTAAGGGTCGGTGTATTGGCGAAGGACGGCTTCCACCGCTGCGCGATTGACGGCGCTCATGGGCAACTCCGAAAACAGGACTGGAAAAGATAGTGGGTATCGTACCTGTTCTAAGCGTTCGACGGGATGTTGAACCTTCACCTGTTACTCATCCAATGAAACAGGCTCACAGGGTGAAAAATATGCGCCGGCGCTTTATAGTGGCCGACCTCCGTTTCATCAAGTAGCCGAGCCCCATGTCCGAGCCACGCAAGATCCTCGTCACCAGCGCCCTGCCCTATGCCAATGGTTCGATTCACCTCGGCCATATGCTGGAATACATCCAGACCGATATGTGGGTGCGCTTCCAGAAGCACCGCGGCAATCAATGCATTTATGTCTGCGCCGACGACGCCCACGGTTCGGCGATCATGCTGCGCGCGGAAAAGGAAGGCATCACCCCGGAACAACTGATCGCCAATGTCCAGGCTGAACACAGCGCCGACTTTGCCGAGTTCCTGGTGGACTTCGACAACTTCCACTCCACTCACGCCGAAGAAAACCGTGAGCTGTCGAGCCAGATCTACCTGAAACTGCGTGACGCCGGGCACATCGCCACGCGTTCGATCACCCAGTATTTCGACCCGGAAAAGAAAATGTTCCTGGCCGACCGCTTCATCAAGGGCACTTGCCCGAAATGCGGCACCGAAGACCAGTACGGCGATAACTGCGAAAAGTGCGGTGCAACCTACGCTCCGACAGATTTGAAGGATCCGAAGTCGGCGATCTCCGGCGCCACCCCGGTGCTCAAGGATTCCCAGCACTTCTTCTTCAAGCTGCCAGACTTCCAGCAAATGCTGCAAACCTGGACCCGCAGCGGCACCCTGCAAGACGCCGTGGCCAACAAGATCGCCGAATGGCTGGACGCCGGCCTGCAACAGTGGGACATCTCCCGCGATGCACCGTATTTCGGTTTTGAAATCCCCGACGAGCCGGGCAAGTACTTCTACGTGTGGCTGGATGCGCCGATCGGCTACATGGCCAGCTTCAAGAACCTGTGCAACCGCACACCGGAGCTGGACTTCGATGCGTTCTGGGGCAAGGACTCCACCGCCGAGCTGTACCACTTCATCGGCAAGGACATCGTCAACTTCCACGCCCTGTTCTGGCCTGCCATGCTCGAAGGCGCGGGCTACCGCAAGCCGACCGGGATCAACGTGCACGGCTACCTGACCGTCAACGGCCAGAAGATGTCCAAGTCCCGTGGCACCTTCATCAAGGCCCGCACTTACCTGGACCACCTGTCGCCGGAATACCTGCGTTACTACTACGCGGCCAAGCTGGGCCGTGGCGTCGACGACCTCGACCTGAACCTCGAAGACTTCGTGCAGAAGGTCAACTCCGACCTGGTGGGCAAGGTCGTCAACATCGCCAGCCGTTGCGCCGGCTTCATCAACAAGGGCAATGCCGGTGTGATGGTCGACACCAACGCCGCACCTGAGCTGACCGAAGCCTTCCTGGCCGCTGCGCCAGGCATTGCCGACGCCTATGAAGCCCGCGACTTCGCCCGTGCCATGCGCGAGATCATGGGCCTGGCCGACCGCGCCAACGCCTGGATCGCCGACAAGGCACCGTGGTCGCTGAACAAACAGGAAGGCAAGCAGGATGAAGTCCAGGCTATCTGCGCCACTGGCGTCAACCTGTTCCGCCAACTGGTGATCTTCCTCAAACCGGTGCTGCCACTGCTGGCCGCCGACGCCGAGGCGTTCCTGAACGTCGCGCCGCTGACCTGGAACGACCACGCGACCTTGCTCAGCAACCACCAGTTGAACGAGTTCAAGCCGTTGATGACCCGCATTGACCCAGTCAAGGTGCAAGCCATGACCGACGCCTCGAAAGAAGACCTGACCGCCAGCCAGACCGACACCGGCGAAGCCGCGCCTGCCGGCAATGGCGAACTGGCCAAGGATCCGCTGTCGCCGGAAATCGAGTTCGACACCTTTGCCGCCGTTGACCTGCGTGTAGCGCTGATCGTCAAGGCCGAACACGTGGAAGGCGCCGACAAGCTGCTGCGCCTGACCCTGGACATCGGTGACGAACAGCGCAACGTGTTCTCCGGGATCAAGAGCGCTTATCCGGACCCGTCCAAGCTCGATGGTCGCCTGACCATGATGATTGCCAACCTCAAGCCACGGAAAATGAAGTTCGGCATCTCCGAAGGCATGGTGATGGCGGCCGGCCCTGGCGGTGAAGAGATCTACCTGCTCAGCCCTGACAGCGGCGCCAAGCCGGGCCAGCGCATCAAGTAAGGTCTGCGGCAAATCGATCCCACAGTCGTGCCTGGCGCGGTTGTGGGATTTTCATGTCTGGCCCACCCTCCCGCCTTGCCGGATAATGCCTAAGCTTTTCAGACCATCTCCTGTAGGAGCGAGCTTGCTCGCGATGGTCGTTAACGATAATGCGTGCCCACAGGTTGAACGCGGCGCTCTTGAGTCCATCGCGAGCAAGCTCGCTCCTACAAAAACTACCGTTCCTGCCGGCACGAACAATGACCGAAATCCTGCTTACGCTTATCAGCACCGCCCTGATCAACAACCTCGTGTTGCACTGGCCGTTGGCCGTCGATCCGCTGTTGGCCGGTCAGCGCCGTCAGGTCCATGCCTTGGGCATTGCGACGACATGTCTGATGCTGGTCGTGGGCATACTCGGCTACGCGCTCTATCAATGGCTGCTTGTGCCGCTGCAATTGACGACGCTGCGTCTGTTTGTGTTTCTGCCATTGAGCGTGCTACTGATCAGCCCGTTGCTGAAGCTGTTGGCTCGGGTGTTTTCGACACTGCCGTTCGAAGGCCTCTGGCCGTTGCTGCTGGGCAATGCCGGCGTGCTCGGCGTGGCCTTGCTCAATGCTCAGCAAGACAAGGGCTTCTTTCACGCCACAGCCTTGAGCCTCGGTGCAGGGCTGGGCTTTTGGCTGGTGTTGAGCTTGTTCACTGATTTACGTGAACGCACGGCCGACAACGATGTTCCCCTGCCCTTTCGCGGCTTGCCGATCGACCTGATCGGCGCCGGCCTGATCGCAGTGGCCTTTCTCGGATTCAGCGGACTGATCAAAACATGAGTCTGATTCAACTCATCGACGCACTCTTGCCGCAAACCCAATGCGGCAAGTGCGGCCACCCCGGGTGCAAGCCGTACGCCGAAGGCATCGCCAATGGCGAGCCGATCAACAAGTGTCCGCCAGGCGGCAACGAAACCATCAATGCCCTGGCCGAGCTGCTGAAGGTGCCGGTGCTGGAGCTGGATGTCAGCCGTGGCTCGGCCCCGGCGCAGATCGCCTATATCCGCGAGGCCGAGTGCATTGGTTGCACCAAGTGCATTCAGGCCTGCCCGGTCGATGCCATCGTTGGTGCGGCCAAACTGATGCACACGGTGATCATCGATGAGTGCACCGGTTGCGACCTCTGCGTGGCACCCTGCCCGGTGGACTGCATCGAAATGCGCCCACTGCAGCCGAACACGGTACTGCCCGTTGTCGGGGGCCTGGCCCTCACACCGCAGGCGCGTCAGGCCCGCACCCTCAAGCGCGATCACGCGCGGCGCCGCTTCGAACAACGCAATGCCCGCTTGCAGCGTGAGGAGCAACAGAAAATCGCCGAGCGCCAGGCAAGGCAGCGAGCCGCGCAACCTGCCGCGGCGGCAGCCGACCCGGTGCAGGCGGCCCTCGAGCGTGTCCGTGCACAGAAAACCGCCAATGCCGATGCTGCGCTGAAAAAGGCCAAGATCGATGTGGCGATGAGTCGGGCACAGCTGCACAAATCGCTGAAGGCCTTCGGGCATCCGCCGACCTTCGAGCAGCAATCGCAGTTGATCGTCCTGCAACAACAGTTCGAAGCCGCCGAACAAAACCTGGCGCAACTGGAAAGCGCCACCCCACCCGTTCCTGCGCAGAAAGTCGCAATTGCTGCGTCGTCAAATGATGCCGATCTGAAACGCGCCAAGATCCAGTTGGCCATGCGCCGCGCCGAACTCAAGAAGGCTCAGGCCAACGAAGCACCTGCGGAGCAAATCGAAGCCCTGGAGCGCGCACTCGGCGAAGCCGAACGCCAGGTGGACGCTCATGCCAGCCCTTGAAGCGGTTGATGACCGCCTGCAACAGGCGATGAAACTGGTGCTGTTGGCCACGCTGCCGGGAATGCTGGTGGCGTTCTGGCTGTACGGCTGGGGCGTGTTGATCAATCTGGTTCTGGCGGCCGCTGCCGCGTTGGCCGTCGAAGCCGCCGTCGTGCAATGGCGCAAGCGACCGCCGGGGCCAACCTTGAGTGACGGCAGCGCGTTGGTCAGTGCCACGTTGCTCGCTCTGGCGCTGCCGCCTTACTGCCCATGGTGGCTGACCCTCAGTGCTGCCGCTTTTGCGATGGTGTTTGGCAAGCACTTGTATGGCGGTGTCGGCTCGAATCCCTTCAACCCGGCGATGCTCGGTTTTGCCCTGGTGCTGGTGACCTTTCCCCAACCAATGACCCATTGGCCGTCATCCCATGGCATGGATCTGCTGAGCGGCTTGCAGCAAGTGTTCGGTGCCGGCCATGCGCCTGATGCCTGGGTGCAAGCCACGGCACTGGACAGTCTGCGGATCAACAAAAGCCTGACCATGGATGAACTGTTTGCCGGCAACCCGGCATTCGGCCACTTTGGCGGCCGGGGGGTGGAATGGCTGAACCTGGCGTTTTTGGCGGGTGGAATGTTTCTCCTGCAACGAAGGGTGATCAGTTGGCATGCACCGGTCGGCATGCTGGCCAGTCTGTTCATCATCAGCCTGCTGTGCTGGAACGGTTCGGGCTCCGACTCCCATGGCTCGCCGTTGTTTCATCTGCTGACCGGCGCGACCATGCTGGGGGCGTTCTTCATCATCACCGAACCGGTGTCCGGCGCCAGAAGCCCTGGCGCGCGGCTGCTGTTCGGCGCTGGCGTCGGGCTTCTGACTTATCTGATTCGTACCTGGGGTGGCTATCCGGACGGCATCGCCTTCGCCGTGCTGTTGATGAACCTGTGCGTGCCGGCGCTGGAGCGGTTCGTGGCGGCCAGGCAACAGCCGGAGGCGCCATGAACCGGACATCAAGCATCGCGTTTGTGGTGCTTTTGGCCGCACTGGGCCTTAGCGTGACGTACTTCGTGCAGCTCGGCAGCGCGCCACGCATTGCAGCCGAACAGCGTCTGATCGACAGCCGTCATCTGCTGGACCTGATCGCACCGGACAGCTACGACAATCAACCACTCGAACAGCCCATAACGATTGAAGCAGCCGCACTGACCAACAGCACCTTGCTGGGTGGTTATCTGGCGACCCGGGCCGATCAACCCGTCGCGGTGTTGCTGCGCAGTCAAACCCTTGGCTACGCCGGTGCCATCGACCTGTTGATCGCTGTCGACACCAACGGCAGGTTGCTGGGCGTCAAAACCCTCAAACAGTCGGAAACACCAGGACTGGGGGCACGGATCGCCGACTGGCCCAATACCTGGCTCCAGGTTTTTTCCGGCAAGTCTCGAACAGAACCCGGTGACAGCGGCTGGGCGCTGAAAAAGGATCAGGGACAGTTCGATCAGATCGCAGGCGCAACCATCACCTCGAGAGCGGTGATCAATGCCGTCCACGATGCCTTGCGCTACTTCGATGAACACCGGCAAAAACTGCTCGGAATCCCTGCCCATGGATAATTCATCTAATCTGCGCAACGCCTTGATGCTGACGCCACTGATCGGCGCCACCCACTCGCTGATGGCCGCACTTGGCCTGTGCCTGATGTTCATGGTGGTGACCCAGTTGTTCAGCCTGGCCATGGGCGCCCTGCGGTCCCGACTGGTCCCGGCGACCCGCTTGCTGGCCAGCATCCTGTTGGCGGCCACGCTCACCAGTTGCGCGGAACTCATGGCACAGGCCTGGTCGCTGCAATGGCAGCAGCATCTGGGGTTTTATGGCGCCTTGATCGCCTTGCAATGCGTCGTACTGGAACACACCGGGTTCTTTCAGAACGGTTGGCGCCAACGCCTGCGACTCAATGGTCTGTTTGCCACGCTGATGATCGCGCTGGGCCTGCTGCGCGAACTTATCGGCAACGGAACACTTGGAAACCATCTATCGTGGCCGATCGGCGCAACGCCAACTGACTGGCAAGGCTGGGTGCTGGTGGCTGATGGCGGTCTGCGCCTGGCCACGTTGGTCCCTGGCGGGTTCATACTGCTCGGACTGCTGATCGCCGCCTGGCAGGCTTGGCGCCCCGCACCCACACATTGATTGCCTTCGAGGAAACGCACCGCCCATGAATGCCGCAAAACGTCTGGAAATATTCCGCAGACTGCATGAGGACAACCCGGAACCAAAGACCGAGCTGGCCTATTCCTCAGCGTTCGAATTGCTGATTGCCGTGATTCTCTCGGCGCAGTCGACCGATGTCGGCGTCAACAAGGCCACAGCCAGGCTGTTCCCGGTCGCCAACACACCGGCGGCGATCCATGCCCTGGGTGTCGAGGGGCTGTCGGAGTACATCAAGACCATCGGCCTGTACAACAGCAAAGCGAAAAACGTGATCGAAACCTGCCGCTTGCTGGTCGAGCGTCACGCCGGTGAAGTGCCACAAACCCGCGAAGAGCTGGAAGCACTGCCTGGCGTCGGCCGCAAGACCGCCAACGTGGTACTCAATACTGCATTCCGTCAGCTGACCATGGCCGTCGACACGCACATTTTCAGGGTCAGCAACCGGACTGGCATTGCTCCCGGCAAGAATGTGGTGGAAGTCGAGAAAAAACTGATGAAATTCGTGCCCCGGGAGTACCTGCTCGACTCCCATCACTGGCTGATCCTTCACGGCCGCTATGTTTGCCTGGCCCGCAAGCCCCGATGCGGGAGCTGCCGGATCGAGGACTTGTGCGAATACAAGCACAAAACCTCCGACGATTGAGGCGCTATTAGGTTTATTGAATTATCGATTGAAAAAATCTTTTTTACCCGCCGGGAGATTGTCGATATAAGGAGCGCCAAAGGCCTTCTTAGCCTGGAGCAACTAAATGAGTACTGGCAAAGAGCAACTGGACGTAGAAGACGACTTCACCACCGCCGAAACCGATGACGCTGAGCCGGTGGTTGAAGTAGCGAAAACCAATCTGAGCAAACGCCGCACCATCGATAACCTGCTGGAGGAGCGCCGACTGCAAAAGCAATTGGCCGATTACGATTTTGACTTATGACACCTGAAAGCCTCCCGAAACGGAGGCTTTTTTCTAAGTGCCATACTCCGGTAGACGCCCCTTGTCGCGCAGTTACGTCATCACACCAGACCATTGCGTTGTGCCAGCTCGATCAGATCGACCAGAGACCGCGCATTCAGTTTGAGCAACAGGCGGGTCTTGTAAGTACTGACTGTTTTATTGCTGAGAAACATTCCATCGGCAATCTCTTTATTGGTCTTTCCTCGGGCCAACTGTTGCAGGACCATCATTTCCCGTCCCGACAAGCGATCAACCATATCGGCCTCACTGGCATTCCCCAAACTGCAACGCACGGTATGCAAGGCTTGGTTAGGAAAGTAACTGTAGCCTGACAACACCGCCTTTATTGCACTGAGCAACTCCGTCAGGTCTTGTTGTTTGCAGACATAACCAGCCGCACCGGATTGCATGCAACGCATCGAAAAATGCCCCGGCGCCTGGGAAGTCAAAATCAGTACTTTCATAGGCATTGAGGTTGAAGACAAACGCGCGATGACTTCCAACCCGTCCAGCTTCGGAATCCCGATATCCAGAATGACAATATCCGGCATAAGTTCACGGGCTAGTTGCAGTGCGTCCACACCATTATCGGTTTCTGCAATAACTTCGTAGCCATGACGTTCCATTAGCATACGTACCGCAAGACGAATGACGGGGTGATCATCCACGATCAGCACTTTATTCATGGGCAAGTCCAATTTTCGCTGTTCGAATTTTTAGAGCCCGCACAATAGCCTAGTCGTTTCACCCATGGCATGTCGCCCCTCCCAGCCACCCACACCAAGAGACATCCCCTACAAACAACACGGATTCCTCCTACAAAAATCCCTCGAACAGAATGAATTGAAAACTGTATCAGCGTCAGTGTGTCGCACTTTCCAGCCGTCACCTAAATCGTTTACGACCAAAATTTTCCGAGAGCCAGCCTGAACGGTCGCACCCTGACAAACATAAACCTCTACCCCTCCGCTAAAACGTAACTGATATTTACACACTAAACATTCACACCAGAAATATCACACACCAAGCATCCAATTACTCTTACAGCAAATAATATTTTTTGAGCAATCATTAAAGCACCACCCACACTCAAAAAATCGAAGAGCAATACAGCAAGCAAATAAAAACGCTTATCAAAACCAACAAGCAACAAAAATCACTACAATAGTTACCACATCAAACCAACTTCATAAACCATTCGAGAAAAAATCCAGAATGAGTACAGAACATGATAAAAAAACGAATCACCAACCCAATGACAATTATCGCGATATTCGCAGCACTCTCTGAAACTTCGGCAGCCGTTTCTCTACCCTTCCTCGACCAAGAGGAAAGAGAACTCTATGTCTGGTTTCTGATCAGCTTTCCGTTTTATTTACTTTTGCTTTTTTTCGCGACACTCAACTTCAACTACAAATCCCTTTATGCGCCCTCCGACTTTGAAAAGGGAAAACACTTCATGAAGGTCATGGATGATGCCGGGCGGCCGGAAAAAAAAGCGTCCGGGAAGTCGTCTGAGAATCCCGCTCTGGAAACCTCAACGAATGACCGGCAGTCAGCTCGAACGCCCTGCGGCGCACAGGACCCGCCAACCGAGATTGGTCTGCAAACCTCTGTATCTGTTCAACATCAGCTTCAGTTACCGGAACTCATAAAAGACCTGTACATCGTGGATGCACGCTGGATGAGCAAGGAGGTCGAGTTTGGAGCGCTGCTGGAAAATCTCCAGAGGCCACGGGAAAAGACGGCGTACGTGATTCTGTTTGTCACTTGTGCCGTTTCGGAGATTTTACTGAAAGCCAGTGCGCTTAAACATTCAAAGCAGGCCAGCAAGCGCAGTGTCGCCTTTTATGTTGCCTACAATCTGGACTCGCACAGGTTGTCGGTCATTGATCAGACCGGGCAACCGGCGAACAACAACGTGTAGTACAGGTCAGACCATCGAGAAGGGGAAAAACAGGAAATCATCAGCGCAAACGAAAACACCCGACAACGTAGTAACTGGCGTCACACCCCGTTTTCAGGTACCTGACCTCGTCGAGGACGAGGTCAGGTATCCATCACGATTTCAAAGGTCTCAGAACAGCTTCCGGCCTTTGTTCGCCGCAATGCGCATGCGCAGGGCATTGAGCTTGATGAAGCCCGCTGCATCCGCCTGGTTGTACGCGCCGCCATCTTCTTCGAAGGTCGCGATGTTGGCGTCGAACAGCGAGTCGTCGGACTTGCGCCCAGTGACGATCACATTGCCCTTGTACAGCTTCAGGCGCACAACGCCATTCACGTTGACCTGAGACGCATCGATCATCTGTTGCAGCATCAGACGCTCAGGGCTCCACCAGTAGCCGGTGTAGATCAGGCTGGCGTACTTGGGCATCAACTCGTCCTTGAGGTGAGCCACTTCGCGGTCCAGGGTGATCGATTCGATCGCACGGTGGGCACGCAGCATGATGGTGCCGCCAGGGGTTTCGTAGCAGCCACGGGACTTCATGCCCACGTAGCGGTTCTCGACGATGTCGAGACGGCCGATACCGTGTTCGCCACCGATACGGTTCAGGGTCGCCAGCACGGTGGCCGGAGTCATTTCGACGCCGTCCAGTGCGACGATATCGCCGTTGCGGTAGGTCAGTTCCAGGTATTGCGCTTTATCTGGAGCCTTCTCTGGGGAGACGGTCCATTTCCACATGTCTTCTTCGTGCTCGGTCCAGGTGTCTTCCAGCACGCCGCCTTCATAGGAGATGTGCAGCAGGTTGGCATCCATGGAGTACGGGGACTTCTTCTTGCCGTGGCGCTCGATCGGGATCCCGTGCTTATCGGCGTAATCCATCAGCTTTTCACGGGACAGCAGGTCCCACTCGCGCCACGGAGCGATCACTTTCACACCTGGCTTCAAGGCGTACGCACCGAGTTCGAAACGAACCTGGTCGTTGCCCTTGCCGGTGGCGCCATGGGAAATGGCGTCAGCGCCGGTTTCGTTGGCGATTTCGATCAGGCGCTTGGCGATCAGCGGACGAGCGATGGAAGTACCCAGCAGGTACTCGCCTTCGTAAACGGTGTTGGCACGGAACATCGGGAAAACGAAATCGCGCACGAACTCTTCGCGCAAGTCGTCGATGTAGATCTCTTTGACGCCCATGGCCTGAGCCTTGGCGCGTGCAGGTTCGACCTCTTCGCCCTGCCCCAGGTCAGCGGTGAAGGTCACCACTTCACAGTTATAAGTATCCTGCAGCCACTTGAGGATCACCGAAGTGTCCAGGCCGCCGGAATACGCCAGAACGACCTTGTTTACGTCCGCCATGCCATCACTCCACGGGGTTCTACGGAAAGCCGGGAAGTCTACCGCTCATACAGAATAATTTACAGTGGCGCGACAGCTTATGACGACGAAGCGACAGATTCTGTCGAGGGCGCGACGATTACAGCTGGATCAGGAAGTGGCCGAAGTGGCCGCTTTCGTCGCTTGCGGGGCGACTTGTTCCGCTGGTGCTCCGCGCTCCAGGCGTACAGCTACTCGACGGTTCTTCGCGCGGTTGGTGTTGTTGGTGTTAGGCGCCACCGGATAACGCTCGCCATGGAAACGCAGGGTGATTTGCGACTCCTGGATGCCGTTGGCCTTGAAGAACTCCATCACTGCCAGGGCTCGGCGCCGCGACAGGTCGCGGTTGGTCAGGCGGTTGCCGCTGTTGTCGGAGTGACCGTCGAGCTCGATGTGATTGACCGTCGGATCGGCCTTCATGTACTCCAGCATCACCTGCAGTTTGGCTTTTGCGGCGCTGTCGAGTTCGATTCCGCCGCCGGGGAAGCCGATTTCGGATTGCTTCACCTGTTCGAAATTCTGTGGCAACAGTTTCGCCACACAACTCTGGTAATCGGCAAACGCTTGGGTGAACCTGACCGGCAGCAAGCGCACTTCCGACACCCGACCATCCCCCGAGGAATGGCGAACCACCGGACTGCGACCGTCCATCAGGCCACTGATCAGTCGTCCGGCCTGAACCTGTGAGCTGTTGAACAAAACGTTGCCACTGCCAATTCTCACGGTGCCCAGGTTGATATCGTCACGCCCGGGTTGCCACGGCGCGGCAGCGGCCAGCAGCGTCGCCGAACCGCCGCCAATCATCGGGTTGTAGGTTTTCAGACGAAACGTCGCCTGCTCGCCGGCACGGCGCACGAACTCGCCCGAACCGAAGTCGGTAATCGGCTGAGTCAGGCGGCATTCGAACTTGTCACCCTCGACCGTCCACTCAATGTTCTCCAGACGGGTCTGGAAAGTGAGCGCCATCGCTGGAAGGCTGGCAAACACACTGAGCAAGGCTAAAAAACGCTGGCGCACGGGAGGCTCCACTGGCTTCTACAACAAAAAGACCGACACACACATGTTTACGGCATACCTGTTGGATATCGGAAGCTTCCTGCAAAACTTGATAGCGAGTGCCTGCAAGAGTCTTTTCCGGTAGCATTCCCTTGAGTTTGACCCGCCTGGAATCCCCTCATGTCCGACCGCCTGACCCTGCTGCGTCCCGACGACTGGCATATTCATCTTCGCGATGGTGCCGTGTTGACCAATACCGTCGCGGATGTCGCGCGCACCTTTGGCCGCGCCATCATCATGCCCAACCTGGTTCCACCGGTGCGCAACGCGGCCGAAGCCGACGGCTATCGCCAGCGGATTCTCGCTGCCCGCCCGGCCGGCAGCCTGTTCGAGCCACTGATGGTCCTGTACCTGACCGACCGCACCCAGCCTGAAGAAATTCGCGAGGCCAAGGCCAGCGGATTCATTCACGCCGCCAAGCTGTACCCGGCCGGCGCGACCACCAACTCGGACTCTGGCGTCACCAGTATCGACAAGATTTTCCCTGCACTTGAGGCCATGGCCGAAGTCGGGATGCCGTTGCTGGTTCACGGTGAAGTCACCCGTGGTGATGTCGACGTGTTCGACCGCGAAAAAATCTTCATCGACGAGCATATGCGTCGTGTGGTCGAGCGTTTCCCGACCCTCAAAGTGGTCTTCGAACACATCACCACCACGGACGCCGTGCAGTTCGTCAACTCGGCTTCGGCCAACGTCGGCGCGACCATCACCGCGCACCACCTGCTGTACAACCGTAACCACATGCTGGTGGGCGGGATTCGGCCGCACTTCTATTGCCTGCCGATCCTCAAACGCAATACCCACCAGGAAGCCCTGCTCGACGCCGCCACCAGCGGCAGCGATAAGTTCTTCCTCGGCACCGACTCGGCGCCTCACGCCCAGCACGCCAAGGAAGCGGCCTGCGGTTGCGCCGGTTGCTACACCGCCTATGCGGCCATCGAGATGTACGCCGAAGCCTTCGAACAGCGCAATGCGCTGGACAAACTCGAGGCCTTCGCCAGCCTCAATGGCCCGCGCTTCTACGGCCTGCCGGCGAACACCGATCGCATCACCCTGGTCCGCGAAGAGTGGACCGCCCCGACCAGCCTGCCATTTGGCGAGCTGACCGTTATCCCGCTGCGCGCCGGTGAAAAACTGCGCTGGCGCCTGCTGGAGGAACACGCGTGAGTGAAGACCATTTCGACGACGAACTGGAAGGCAATGGCGGCGGAGGCGGCCCTCGTCATCCAATGGCGGCCAGGTTCCGTGGTTACCTGCCGGTTGTCGTCGACGTAGAAACCGGTGGCTTCAATTCGGCCACCGATGCCTTGCTGGAGATCGCTGCGACCACCATCGCCATGGATGAAAAGGGTTTTGTTTACCCGGATCACACCTACTTCTTCCGTGTCGAGCCGTTTGAAGGCGCGAACATCGAAGCCGCTGCCCTGGAGTTCACCGGGATCAAGCTCGATCACCCGCTGCGCATGGCCGTGAGTGAAGAGTCTGCCCTGAACGATATCTTCCGCGGCGTGCGCAAGGCCCTCAAGGCCAATGGTTGCAAACGGGCGATCCTGGTCGGGCATAACAGCAGCTTCGACCTGGGCTTCCTGAATGCAGCGGTTGCGCGGCTGGACATGAAGCGCAATCCGTTCCACCCGTTCTCCAGTTTCGATACCGCAACGCTCGCCGGCCTCGCTTACGGCCAGACCGTGCTGGCCAAGGCGTGCCAGGCAGCGGACATCGACTTCGACGGTCGTGAGGCTCACTCGGCTCGCTATGACACCGAGAAGACGGCAGAGCTGTTCTGCGGCATCGTCAATCGCTGGAAACAGATGGGTGGCTGGGAAGACTTCAACGATTGATCCCCTCCCGGCGTTATCCCGCCCATAAAAAAACCGGCCTCGATGGCCGGTTTTTTTGTACCTGGAGCGTGCCTTACAGAGCGGCAGCGTGCTCGGTCAGGTAAGCGGCAACGCCTTCTGGCGAAGCGTTCATGCCTTTGTCGCCTTTTTTCCAGTTGGCAGGGCAGACTTCGCCGTGCGCTTCGTGGAATTGCAGAGCGTCGACCAGACGGATCAGCTCTTCCATGTTACGGCCCAGCGGCAGGTCGTTGATGATCTGCGAGCGGACAACGCCTTTGTCGTCGATCAGGAACGCGCCACGGAAAGCCACGCCGTCAGCGGACTGAACGTCGTAGGCCTTCATGATGTCCTGCTTGATGTCGGCAGCCATGGTGTAGCGAACCTGGCCGATACCGCCATTGTTCACTGGAGTGTTGCGCCATGCGTTGTGGGTGAAGTGCGAGTCGATCGAAACAGCGATCACTTCAACGTTGCGTGCCTTGAACTCAGACATGCGGTTGTCCAGAGCGATCAGCTCGGACGGGCAAACGAAGGTGAAGTCCAGCGGGTAGAAGAACACCAGGCCGTATTTGCCTTTGATCGCCGAGGACAGGGTGAAGCTGTCAACGATCTCGCCATTGCCGAGTACGGCCGGTACGGTGAAGTCAGGGGCTTGTTTGCCTACGAGTACGCTCATTGGATATCTCCTGGTGTAATAGCGTGAGAAACAGGGTTCGCATCAGCCTGCCACCCTGAGGCGACAGCCCTGTGACACGATCCCCGGTCGCAAAAGACCGGCCATCATACACCGCGTATTTGAGCTGGCTTAGCTGTTTTTTCCCCGTACGATGAAATCCCCGACGGTTTTGTATCACCGATTTGCCAGGCCGACCGTTCGTCAGCCATACCCGCTTATGGCGAAAAGTGCTCTGAAACCACTTTGACAATCATTCTCGTTAACATTAAGATCCATCGCAATTGAGTCACAATCAGCGACGGACCTTCCTTATGTATGTTTGCCTCTGCACTGGCGTCACCGACGGTCAAATCCGCGATGCGATCTATGAAGGATGCTGCAGCTACAAGGAAGTCCGTGTGGCTACCGGCGTTGCCAGTCAGTGCGGCAAATGTGCCTGCCTCGCCAAGGAAGTGGTCCGCGAGACGCTGACCAAACTGCAATCGGCCCAGGCTGCAATTCCTTTTCCAGCAGAATTTACAGCCGCTTGAATATCGAATTTCAAAGAACCGGACATATGTCCGGTTTTTTTATGCCTCAAAATCAACTAGTTATGCTCTAGACGCGGAACACAAACATTCTTATTCCGATTAATTTTCATTTAAGTTTCAATAACTTAGGTTTGACACTATTAAATACCCGGCTCAAACTCTGCCCTATTGACAGCTAATACAGGGCAGGACCCCATCATGAAAGGCGACGTTACAGTCATCCAGCATCTCAACAAGATCCTTGCCAATGAGCTGGTCGCGATCAATCAATATTTCCTGCATGCGCGCATGTACGAAGATTGGGGCCTGAACAAGCTCGGCAAGCACGAGTACCACGAATCCATCGACGAGATGAAGCACGCGGACAAGCTGATCAAGCGCATCCTGTTCCTTGAAGGCCTGCCGAACGTCCAGGACCTGGGCAAGCTGCACATCGGCGAGCACACCAAGGAAATGCTGGAGTGCGACCTGCGTATCGAGAAAATCGGCCATGCCGATCTGAAAGTAGCCATCGCACATTGCGAAACAGTTGGCGACTTCGGCAGCCGTGAGCTGCTTGAAGATATCCTCGAGTCCGAGGAAGAACATATCGACTGGCTGGAAACCCAGTTGGGCCTGATCGATAAAGTGGGTCTTGAGAACTACCTGCAATCGCAGATGGGCGAAGACGAGTAAGTTCTACGCCATTAATCTCGATGCAATAAAAAGCCCCGCCCTCTTTCGAGTGGCGGGGCTTTTTATTACCCGGGTTTCAGGTTTGACCGAAACCCGGGCAGAAGCGAATCAGGCTTCGGTCTTTGGAGCGGCGGCCTTGGCGGCGGCGTCCTTGATCAGGCTCTGCAGCGAACCGTCAGCAGCCATTTCAGTCATGATGTCGCTACCGCCGACCAGCTCACCGGCAACCCACAGCTGTGGGAAGGTTGGCCAGTTGGCGTATTTTGGCAGGTTGGCGCGGATTTCCGGGTTCTGCAGGATGTCCACGTACGCAAACTTTTCGCCACACGCCATCACGGCCTGCGCGGCTTTCGCGGAGAAGCCGCACTGCGGGGCATTCGGCGAGCCTTTCATGTAAAGCAGAATGGTGTTGTTGGCAATCTGCTCTTTAATCGTTTCGATGATATCCATGGAGCACCTCGGCTGAACTTTCCGACTCATGGGTCGGCACGGTGGCGCATTGTAACGGAAAGCCGAGCACCCTGCTCGGTCTCTCCGTCTGACTGATTCAAGCCGCCGCCACGGTCACCGGCACGCCATTGAGCGCGGCATTTCCCGACAGTTCGTCAATCTGGCGTTCGTCGGTCAGGTCGTTGGCGCTCGAGCCTGGCTGGCTGCTGGCAATCGTCATTTGCACGCCCGGCCGCGCGTGACCCCAGCCGTGAGGCAGGCTGACCACGCCTTTCATCATGTCCAGACTGCCAAGCACTTCGACTTCGATCACCCCCACCCGCGAGCTGACCCGAACGCGCTGCCCGTCACTGAGCCCGCGACTGGCCAGATCGTCCGGATGCATCAGCAACTGGTGACGCGGCTTGCCTTTCACCAACCGATGATAGTTATGCATCCATGAGTTGTTGCTGCGGACATGCCGGCGGCCAATCATCAACAACTCGTCGGCGGCCGGCGCCTGCAAGGCTGCGAAGCGCGCCAGGTCAGCGAGAATCGCGGCCGGGGCGGCCTGGATGCGTTGATTGGCAGTCTTCAGGCGTGGTGCCAGGTTAGGCTTGAGCGATCCCAGATCGACGCCATGGGGATGATCGAACAAAGTCGCCAGCGACAGCTTGTGCTCTGAATTGTCGCCGTACATTCCCATGCGCAGGCCGCGATCGATCATTTGCGCAGGAGCGATGGTGGGCTTCAGCTCTTTGCCGGTCCTGGCGGCAAATGCTCTGGCCAGGCCGACGAAAATTTCCCAGTCGTGCAATGCACCTTCGGGCTTGGCAAGGATGGCGCGGTTGAAACGGCTGACGTTGCGCACTGCAAACAGATTGAACGTGGTGTCGTAATGGTCGTTTTCCAGCGCCGATGTCGACGGCAGGATCAGGTCGGCGTAACGCGTGGTTTCATTGATGTACAGGTCGATACTGACCATGAACTCCAGCCCGTCCAGCGCCTGCTCAAGCTTTCGGCCATTGGGCGTGGACAGCACCGGATTGCCAGCCACGGTGATCAACGCGCGGACTTGACCCTCCCCTTCAGTGAGCATCTCTTCGGCCAGCGCCGAGACAGGTAGTTCTCCGGCGTACTCCGGGCGCCCGGAAACCCGGCTCTGCCACAGATTGAAATGCCCGCCCGAAGTCGTTGCCACCAGATCCACCGCCGGTTCCGTACACAAGGCACCACCCACGCGATCGAGATTGCCGGTGACCAGATTGATCAACTGCACCACCCAGTGGCACAGCGTACCGAAGGCCTGGGTCGAAACGCCCATGCGGCCATAGCAGACTGCACTCGGTGCCGCGGCGAAGTCTCGCGCCAATTGGCGGATCTGTTCGGCCGGCACGGCGCACAACGGGCTCATGGCCTCGGCGGTGAACGGCGCGACGGCCTCCCGTACTTCCTCCAGGCCGTCCACCGGCAGATGGCTGTCGCGGGTCAGACCTTCAGCGAACAAGGTATTGAGCATGCCGAACAACAGCGCGGCATCACCACCCGGGCGCACGAACAGATGCTGATCGGCAATCGCCGCCGTCTCACTACGGCGCGGATCGACCACCACCACTTTGCCGCCCCTGGCCTGTATCGCCTTCAAGCGTTTTTCCACATCCGGCACGGTCATGATGCTGCCGTTTGAAGCCAGCGGGTTGCCGCCCAGGATCAGCATGAAATCGGTGTGATCGATGTCCGGGATCGGCAGCAGCAAACCATGGCCGTACATCAAATGACTGGTCAGGTGATGGGGCAATTGATCGACCGAGGTCGCGGAAAACCGGTTGCGGGTTTTCAACAGGCCGAGGAAGTAATTGCTGTGGGTCATCAGCCCGTAATTGTGCACGCTCGGGTTACCCTGATAGACCGCCACGGCGTTTTGCCCGTGACGCTCCTGAATGGCGGCGAGGCGTTCGGTGACCAGATTGAATGCCGCTTCCCACTCGATGGGCTGCCACTCATTGCCCACCCGCTGCATCGGCTGATGCAGACGATCCGGATCGTTCTGAATGTCTTGCAGGGCCACCGCCTTGGGGCAGATGTGCCCACGGCTGAACGTATCCTGGGGGTCGCCCTTGATCGAAGTGATCTGGACGTTACCGCCTTCGACCCTGGTGGTTTCGATGGTCAGGCCACAGATGGCTTCGCACAAATGGCACGCACGGTGATGGAGAGTCTTGGTCATGGCCAGTTTCTGTCTTGTCATGGGCGGGCAGCGTTGGCCGCGGAAACAAAACTATGGCGCCAGACCCGACAGCGCGCCAGCGACGTTCGTCTTGTGAATCGAGGGTTATCAGGCCAGCCGATGGCCGCCGGAGTTCAATTCGAAGGCAGCCTGGGCGGCGCCTGCAAGTGGATTTCCTGAAGGCTTTCAATCGGCCCGAGGGGGCCCTGCACGTCGGTCAGTTCGACGATCCGTCGAGCCCGGCGCTGATGAATGACAGGTCAGAAACCGACTGTCAGCGCACCATTGCCGCCCAGCCTGATTGCCAAGCCCCGAGAGGCCGGTGTACAAATGAACCGTTGCTATCAGGAAACAGGCTTCAAAAGCGCTACCTCGGTGAACCCGTAGCACCTCTGAAACTCCCTAAAAACTGTAGCCCTATTGGTAAGACGCGACATTTAATTATAAGATCGCGCCTTCCCCTATTTCGTCGCCCCGTGCGGCTTACGCCGCAGGTCTCGCCCGTTGTTCCGTTAAACAAGGCTTTGAGCATCTGCGGTTTGTAGCAAAAGGTAGTCAATGATGAGCGCAAGGCACTTTCTCTCCCTGATGGATTGCACGCCCGAAGAGCTGGTCAGCGTGATCCGTCGAGGCGTTGAGCTCAAGGACCTGCGTAACCGCGGCGTACTGTTCGAGCCTCTGAAAAACCGCGTCCTGGGGATGATTTTCGAGAAGTCCTCGACCCGTACCCGGATCTCCTTCGAGGCCGGCATGATCCAGCTCGGCGGCCAGGCGATCTTCCTGTCGCCCCGTGACACCCAACTGGGCCGTGGCGAGCCGATCGGCGACGCCGCCATTGTCATGTCGAGCATGCTCGATGCTGTAATGATCCGTACGTTTTCCCACAGCACTTTGACCGAATTCGCCGCCAATTCGCGCGTTCCGCTGATCAATGGCCTGTCCGACGACCTGCACCCTTGCCAGTTGCTGGCGGACATGCAGACCTTCCTCGAACACCGCGGCTCCATCCAGGGCAAGACCGTGGCCTGGATCGGCGACGGCAACAACATGTGCAACAGCTATATAGAGGCGGCGATCCAGTTCGACTTCCAGTTGCGCGTTGCCTGCCCTGAAGGCTACGAACCCAACCCGGTGTTCCTGGCCAAGGCCGGCGATCGGGTTACTATCGTTCGCGATCCGAAGGAAGCCGTGCGTGGTGCACACCTGGTGAGCACCGACGTCTGGACCTCCATGGGCCAGGAAGAGGAAACCGCCAAGCGTCTGCAACTGTTCGCACCGTACCAGGTCAACCGCGCCCTGCTCGATCTGGCTGCTGAAGACGTACTGTTCATGCACTGCCTGCCGGCGCACCGTGGTGAGGAAATCAGCGTCGACCTGCTCGACGACCCGCGCTCGGTGGCCTGGGATCAAGCCGAAAACCGTCTGCACGCGCAAAAGGCCTTGCTCGAATTCCTCGTTCCGCCTTCGTACCACCACGCATGAGCCAGCCATTACTGCTCAACCTGCGCAACCTCGCCTGCGGCTATCAAGACCAACGCGTAGTGCAGAACCTCAACCTGCACCTGAACGCAGGCGACATTGGTTGCCTGCTGGGCTCTTCAGGCTGCGGCAAGACCACCACCCTGCGGGCGATTGCCGGTTTCGAACCGGTACACGAAGGCGAAATCCAGCTGGCTGGCGAAACCATCTCCAGCGCCGGTTTCACCCTCGCTCCGGAGAAACGTCGCATCGGCATGGTGTTCCAGGACTACGCCCTGTTTCCGCATTTGAGCGTGGCCGACAACATCGCCTTCGGCATTCGCAAGCATCCGCAAAAGGATCGCGTGACCGAAGAGTTGCTGGAACTGGTCAACCTGAAGAACCTCGGCAAGCGTTTCCCCCACGAGCTTTCCGGTGGTCAGCAGCAACGTGTCGCCCTGGCCCGCGCCTTGGCGCCGGAACCGCAACTGCTGTTGCTCGACGAACCGTTCTCCAACCTCGATGGCGAATTGCGCCGCAAGCTCAGCCATGAAGTACGCGACATCCTCAAGGCCCGTGGCACCAGCGCGATCCTGGTGACTCACGACCAGGAAGAGGCCTTCGCGGTCAGCGACCACGTTGGGGTGTTCAAGGAAGGTCGCCTGGAACAGTGGGATACGCCCTACAACCTGTATCACGAACCGCTGACCCCCTTCGTGGCGAGTTTCATCGGCCAGGGCTATTTCATTCGCGGCCAGTTGAGCAGCCCCGAATCGGTGCAGACCGAGCTGGGTGAGCTACGCGGCAATCGGGCCTACACCTGGCCGGTAGGCGGCGCCGTGGACGTACTGCTGCGCCCGGACGATATCGTCTATGCGCCGGACAGCGCACTGAAGGCGCGAATTGCCGGCAAGACGTTCCTCGGTGCATCGACCCTGTATCGCTTGCAACTGCCGACAGGCGCACAACTGGAATCGATTTTCCCGAGCCATGTCGATCGTCAGGTTGGGGCGGATGTGGGTATTCGTGTCGCGGCTGAACACCTGGTGTTGTTCCAGGCGTCAGGCAGCACGGCGGCGCAGATTCCGGCGGCTGAATCCGGTGTCCGGCGTTACAGCACCGCTAACTGACAAACATGGATTAAATGTGGGAGCGGGCTTGCTCGCGAAGGCGGAGTGTCAGTCGATGATGATGTTAACTGACTGTCCGCCTTCGCGAGCAAGCCCGCTCCCACACTGGATTTGCGTCAACCCAACATCAGCGTTCCACTCGCCACGAGCGTCGCGTTCCCACCGATCTTCACCCGATCGCCTTCCAGTCGACAGAACAATTCCCCACCCCGCGCCGAACGCTGAAAAGCCGTCAGGCTCGACTTGCCCAAACGCTTTGACCAGTACGGAATCAGAAGACAATGGGTCGATCCGGTCACCGGGTCTTCATTGATGCCGATTGCCGGGGCGAAGTAGCGGGAAACGAAATCGTGCTGCTCGCCCCGCGCCGTCACGATGGCGCCCAACCATGGCAGTTTCGCCAGGGCCACCATGTCCGGCTTGCAGTCGAGCACGGCTTGCTCCGACTCCAGCACCACGAACAGCTCATTCGAAGCCAGTACCTCGACAGCCTTCACGCCCAGTGCACGCTCGATGTCCGAGATCACGTTCACCGGCGACGCAGTGATCGCCGGGAAGTCCAGCCACAGGCCTGCGCCCTCCCGCGTCACGCTCAACGGGCCGGACTTGCAGGTGAAGTCCAGTCGTTCGACGGGCTCTTTATAGATCTCAAACAGCACATAGGCGCTAGCCAGCGTTGCGTGACCACACAATGGCACCTCGGTGGTCGGCGTAAACCAGCGGATGTGCCAGCCCTGCCCTTCACGTACGACAAACGCCGTTTCGGCGAGGTTGTGTTCGGCGGCAATCTTTTGCATCAACTCATCGGCGAGCCAGGTATCGAGCCGATAGACCATCGCCGGATTACCGCTGAATGGTTGATTGCTGAACGCGTCGACCTGATGAAACTCCAGTTGCATAACCTTCTCCCTTTGTCAGACCGCTGAGCATGCCGCGCTGGCCCAGCCGGCGCCAGTGACAGAGCAGGCTGATTTTCACCATACAGCGCTACACCTGCTTCGACGCTCACGCACGGCCGATATCGGCAAACCTGGCCTGGGTGTGTTCGGCCAGCACCGCCGGTGCCAGTTCGACTTCCAGCCCACGTCGGCCCGCACTGACAAAAATGCTGGCGAAGGGCTGGGCCGAATTATCAATGAAGGTACGCAAACGCTTTTTCTGCCCCAGCGGACTGATCCCGCCCAACAGATAGCCAGTGGAGCGCTGCGCTGCCGCCGGGTCGGCCATTTCGACCTTCTTCACGCCCGCGGCGTGGGCCAGCCCTTTCAAGTCCAGGCTGCCGACAACCGGCACCACGGCCACCAGCAACTCGCCCTTTTCGCTGGCCGCCAGCAAGGTCTTGAACACCCGGGCCGGATCGAGCCCGAGTTTTTCCGCCGCTTCCAACCCGTAGGAGGCGGCCTTGGGGTCATGTTCGTAACTGTGTACGCGATGTTCGGCCCGAACCTTTTTCAACAAATCCAATGCGGGGGTCATGACAGCTCCAGACTGGGCGGCAGAAGAAAAATACTGCGCCCGATTCTAGGACATTGATCGTTAAAAGGCTCTACGGCGGCGCATCCATAACGCCAATGCCTGGCCATCCCATTGCGCAATGACTCACTCATTCATGCAACGAATGGTTTTTTTGTGACCGATGGTTCACTTTCGACCTTTGACAGCAGCGTTTCTTGTCTATATTTTTTCGTTTCTGAAACTGTACGAAACGTCCTACCGCTGCACCCAGCAGTAAACCGCGACCAGGATGGGGATCCTGCCTCGGCGAAAACCGCGCTCCGACCATGATGGGAAAAGCGCCAGACAACAAAAAAAATTGAGGTTTCAATGACAACTGCTTTACAACAACCGTCGCTCTCGAGCCAATGCATGGCCGAGTTTCTGGGTACAGCGCTGCTGATCTTTTTTGGTACAGGTTGTGTTGCCGCGCTCAAGGTCGCGGGTGCCAGCTTTGGCTTGTGGGAAATCAGCGTTATCTGGGGTGTCGGCGTCAGCATGGCGATCTACCTCACCGCCGGAGTTTCCGGTGCGCATCTGAACCCTGCCGTCAGCATTGCCCTGAGCATTTTCGCGGACTTCGAAAAACGTAAATTGCCTTTCTACGTACTCGCCCAGGTGGCGGGGGCCTTCTGTGGAGCGCTGTTGGTCTACACCCTCTACAGCAATCTATTTTTCGAATTCGAACAAACGCACCACATGGTTCGCGGCACCCAGGCCAGCCTTGAATTGGCCTCCGTGTTCTCCACCTTCCCGAATCCTGTGCTGACCACCGCCCAGGCATTTCTGGTCGAGGTGATCATTACGGCCATCCTGATGGGCGTGATCATGTCCCTGACCGATGACAACAATGGCCTGCCCAAAGGCCCGTTGGCACCGCTGCTGATCGGCCTGCTGATTGCGGTGATCGGCAGTTCGATGGGACCGCTGACCGGTTTTGCCATGAACCCTGCGCGGGACTTCGGTCCTAAACTGATGACTTTCTTCGCTGGCTGGGGTGAAATTTCCTTCACCGGCGGACGCGATATTCCGTATTTCCTGATTCCTGTTTTTGCACCGATTGTCGGTGCCTGCCTCGGTGCTGCAGCCTATCGTGGGTTGATTGCCCGCCATCTGCCCAGCGCCGTACCTGCTACAAAGGATGCAACAGCTGCCATTGACGGCAAACCCAGAACTTCTTGATACCGTTGGCGCGTGCCCTTTGATCGCGCGCCAGACCTCACTCCCTTATTTCGTCCAAGGCAATCGACATGACCGACACACAGAATAAGAACTACATCATTGCCCTCGATCAGGGTACGACCAGCTCCCGCGCGATCATTTTCGACCGCGACGCGAACGTGGTCTGCACCGCCCAACGGGAGTTCGCCCAGCATTACCCGCAAGCCGGCTGGGTCGAACACGATCCGATGGAAATCTTCGCCACCCAAAGCGCCGTGATGGTCGAGGCCCTGGCGCAAGCCGGCCTGCACCACGACCAGGTAGCAGCCATCGGTATCACCAACCAGCGCGAAACCACCGTAGTCTGGGACAAGAACACCGGTCGCCCGATCTACAACGCCATCGTCTGGCAGTGCCGACGCAGCACCGAGATCTGCCAGCAACTCAAGCGCGATGGCCACGAGCAATACATCAGCGACACCACCGGCCTGGTCACCGACCCGTATTTCTCCGGCACCAAGCTCAAGTGGATCCTCGACAACGTCGAAGGCAGCCGCGAACGCGCGCGCAACGGCGAACTGCTGTTCGGCACCGTCGACAGCTGGCTGATCTGGAAATTTACCGGCGGCAAGGTGCATGTCACCGACTACACCAACGCTTCGCGCACCATGCTCTTCAACATCCACACCCTGGAGTGGGACGCGAAGATGCTGGAGGTGCTGGATATTCCGCGCGAAATGCTGCCGGAAGTTAAATCGTCCTCGGAAATTTATGGCCGTACCAAAAGCGGCATCGCCATCGGCGGCATCGCTGGCGACCAGCAAGCCGCCTTGTTCGGCCAGATGTGCGTCGAGCCAGGCCAGGCGAAAAACACCTACGGTACTGGCTGCTTCCTGCTGATGAACACCGGCGACAAGGCCGTGAAGTCCCAGCACGGCATGCTCACCACCATCGCTTGCGGCCCACGTGGCGAAGTGGCCTACGCTCTCGAAGGCGCGGTATTCAACGGTGGCTCTACCGTGCAGTGGCTGCGTGACGAACTGAAGATCATCAACGACGCCCACGACACCGAATACTTCGCCAACAAGGTCAAGGACAGCAACGGCGTGTACCTGGTGCCGGCCTTCACCGGTCTTGGCGCTCCCTACTGGGACCCGTACGCCCGTGGCGCACTGTTCGGCCTGACCCGCGGCGTCCGCGTGGATCACATCATTCGTGCCGCACTGGAGTCGATTGCCTACCAGACCCGCGACGTGCTCGACGCCATGCAGCAGGATTCCGGCGAACGCCTCAAGGCCCTGCGCGTGGATGGCGGCGCGGTGGCGAACAATTTCCTCATGCAGTTCCAGGCCGACATCCTCGGTACGCAGGTCGAGCGCCCGCAAATGCGCGAAACCACGGCACTGGGCGCGGCTTACCTGGCAGGCCTGGCCTGCGGCTTCTGGGGCAGCCTGGAAGAGTTGCGCGGCAAGGCCGTGATTGAGCGCAAGTTCGATCCGACGCTGGATGAAACGGCGAAGGAAAAACTCTACGCAGGGTGGAAAAAAGCGGTCAGCCGCACCCGTAATTGGGCGGCTGAAGACGAAGCTGAATAAGCGAACTCCAGTCCCCGTATCTGTATGTAACTGGTCGGGAGCAGATTCCTGCGGCATCATGGGCAAATTTTGCACGGCAGCCCAAAGGACGCCCCATGAATCTGCCTCCCCGTCAGCAGCAAATCCTCGAACTGGTCCGCGAACGCGGTTATGTCAGCATCGAGGAAATGGCCACGCTGTTCGTAGTTACCCCGCAGACCATTCGCCGCGACATCAATCAGCTCGCGGAAGCCAATTTGTTGCGTCGCTACCACGGCGGCGCGGCTTACGACTCCAGCGTTGAAAACACCGCCTACGCCATGCGCGCCGATCAGATGCGCGATGAGAAACAGCGTATCGGCGAAGCCATTGCCGCGCAGATTCCCGACCATGCCTCGTTGTTCATCAACATCGGCACGACCACCGAGTCCATAGCCCGGGCACTACTCAATCACAATCACCTGAAGATCATCACCAACAACCTGCACGTCGCCTCCATGCTCAGCGCCAAGGACGACTTCGACGTGCTGCTGACCGGTGGCAACGTACGGCGTGACGGCGGTGTGGTCGGTCAGGCCAGTGTCGACTTCATCAATCAGTTCAAGGTCGACTTCGCCCTGGTCGGCATCAGCGGCATCGATGAAGACGGCAGTCTGCTGGACTTCGACTATCAGGAAGTGCGGGTATCCCAGGCGATCATTGCCAATGCCCGACAAGTGATCCTCGCGGCCGACTCCAGCAAGTTCGGGCGCAACGCCATGATTCGCCTGGGGCCGATCAGCCTGGTCGATTGCCTGGTCACCGATCAGCAGCCTTCCCCGGCGCTGGCGCAGCTGTTGAACCAGCACAAGGTTCGGCTGGAAGTCGTTTAACCCCACCATCTCCAGTGCCTACACTGGCGCTATCGCGGGCAAGCCCGCTCCCACAGGTCCCGTGTGATCCTTGTGGGAGCGGGCTTGCCCGCGAAGGCGATCGCACATACAGCATCCCTCTTGCGCCATAACGCGCGTCAAAATGTTCGAAAATTTTCCTTTAGCGGCCCTTCGATGAGTATTTTCAATCGAAGCTGACTGGCTGTACGCGTCTTTATGGGCTAGTATTTTCGCAAATGAACATTAATGTTCGAATTCAAATACAGAACATCAAATAATTCCGAGGCCGTGCCGATGCCCACTTCCACCTTGCCTACGCCCCCTCTCGCCGAGGTCTACGATATCGCCGTCATCGGTGGCGGGATCAATGGCGTGGGGATCGCAGCGGATGCCGCCGGCCGTGGTCTCTCGGTGTTCCTTTGTGAAAAGGATGACCTGGCCAGCCATACCTCGTCGGCCAGCAGCAAGCTGATTCACGGCGGCTTGCGCTACCTCGAACATTACGAATTCCGCCTGGTGCGTGAAGCCCTGGCCGAACGTGAAGTGCTGTTGGCCAAGGCTCCGCACATCGTCAAGCAAATGCGTTTCGTGTTGCCGCACCGCCCGCACCTGCGCCCGGCGTGGATGATCCGCGCCGGTCTGTTCCTCTATGACAACCTGGGCAAGCGCGAGCAACTGCAAGGTTCGAAAAGCCTGAAGTTCGGCCCCGACAGCGCGCTCAAAAGCGAGATCACCAAAGGTTTCGAATACTCCGATTGCTGGGTCGACGACGCCCGCCTGGTGGTGTTGAACGCCATGGCCGCCCGGGAAAAAGGCGCTCACGTTCACACCCAGACCCGCTGCGTCAGCGCACGCCGCGCCAAGGGCCTGTGGCACCTGCACCTGGAACGCGCCGATGGCAGCCTGTTTTCGATCCGCGCCAAGGCATTGGTGAATGCGGCCGGGCCATGGGTCGCCAAGTTCATTCGCGATGACTTGAAGATGGAATCGCCATACGGCATCCGCCTGATCCAGGGCAGCCATCTGATCGTGCCGAAATTGTACGAAGGCGAACACGCGCACATCCTGCAAAACGAAGATCAGCGCATCGTGTTCACCATTCCGTACCTGAATCACTTCACCCTGATCGGCACCACTGACCGCGAGTACACCGGCGATCCGGCGAAAGTGGCAATTACCGACGGCGAAACCGATTACCTGTTGAACGTGGTCAACGCCCATTTCAAGAAGCAAATCGGCCGCGACGACATCCTGCACAGCTATTCCGGTGTGCGCCCGCTGTGCAACGACGAGTCCGACAACCCGTCGGCCGTGACCCGCGATTACACCCTGGCGCTGTCTGGCACTGGCGAAGAAGCTCCGTTGCTGTCGGTGTTCGGCGGCAAGCTCACCACCTATCGCAAACTGGCCGAGTCGGCGCTGGCGCAACTGGCACCGTACTTCAAGCACATCAAGCCAAGCTGGACCGCCAGCGCCACGCTGCCGGGCGGTGAAGACATGACCACTCCGCAAGCCTTGAGCTCGCGTATCCGCGACAAATTCGACTGGCTACCGAGCGAGATCGCGCGCCGCTGGGCCACCACCTACGGCAGCCGCACCTGGCGCATGCTCGAAGGCGTACAGGACCTCAGCGATATGGGCGAGCACATCGGCGGCGGTCTCTACACCCGTGAAGTCGACTATCTGTGCAGCGAAGAATGGGCCACCAGCGCCCACGACATCCTCTGGCGTCGCAGCAAACTCGGCTTGTTCACGACGGCGGCCGAACAGGAAAAGCTCAAGGGCTACCTGAACCAGGTCGAACAGAACCGCAGCAAGATCGAAGCGGCCTGATCGGTCACCGGCATAAACAAAAGCCCCTGAATCTCACGATTCAGGGGCTTTTTCTTATCGATGGATTTCAGTCGCGCAAATCCGATTCATGAATCGGCTGCTCACGGTGAGTCGCCCGCTGATACTGCGCCGGCCACACGGCCTTGTGCCCTCCCAGATCGTCATCCGCGTGCAGCGCCCAGTACGGATCGCGCAACAACTCACGAGCGAGGAAGATGATGTCCGCCTGACAGGTGCGCAGGATGTGCTCGGCCTGGGCCGGCTCGGTGATCATGCCGACTGTGCCAGTGGCCATGCCCGACTCCTTGCGCACACGCTCGGCGAAGCGGGTCTGGTAACCCGGCCCTGTGGGAATCTCGGCATTCACCGCCGTCCCGCCCGACGAGACGTCGATCAGGTCGACCCCCAGGGCTTTGAGGCGGCGTGCCAGCTCCACCGTTTCATCGGGGTTCCAGCCGTCTTCCACCCAGTCGGTGGCCGAGACCCGGACAAACACCGGCAACTCTTCAGGCCATACCGCACGCACCGCTTCGGTAACCTGCAGCACCAGCCGAATACGATTTTCGAACGAACCGCCATATTGATCGCGACGCTGATTGCTCAACGGCGACAGGAACTGATGCAGCAGGTAACCATGGGCCGCGTGCACTTCGACCACTTTGAAACCGGCCGTCAGTGAGCGCTTTGCCGCATCGACAAAAGCCTGGATGACCTTGGCGATCTCGCCGTCATCGAGTTGTCTGGGTTGGGTGTGCTGTGGATCGAATGCAATCGGTGAAGGTCCGACCGGCACCCAGCCGCCCTCCTCGGGCTTGACGCTGCCATGTTTGCCGAGCCACGGCCGGTAGGTGCTGGCCTTGCGCCCGGCATGGGCCAGCTGAATGCCGGCAACGGCTCCCTGGGCGGTGATGAAGCGGGTGATGCGTTGCAGGGGTTCGATCTGTTCGTCATTCCACAGACCGAGGTCCTCGGCCGTGATACGCCCGTCGGCGGTGACCGCCGTGGCTTCGGTAAACACCAGCCCGGCCCCGCCGACAGCGCGGCTGCCGAGGTGGACCAGATGCCAGTCATTGGCCAGGCCATCGGCACTGGAGTACTGGCACATCGGCGATACCGCGATGCGGTTGGGCAGGGTCAATTGGCGAAGGGTAAAGGGTTCAAGCAGCAGACTCATGGGGCACCTCTCGAATCAGTGGGCAGGCTCCAGGTTCTGTTTGAATAGTCGACGAGTGACAGGAAAAAGGTACAACACCCGCCCCCGCGGGCAAAAAATTCGACAAGACGTCACAAGGCCAAAATCAAGCAGTGTTTAGAGCCTAGTCGACATCGAGGGATGTCGCCCCCTTGTAGGAGCGAGCTCGCTCGCGATGGACGACAGGACACCGCGGGGTATCAGGTTCCCAGCGCCATCGTTCACGTCCATCGCGAGCGAGCTCGCTCCTACAGGGGGGGGTCAACGCGGTTCGATGTGGGCAATCATCAGTTGAACCGTCTCATTGCCACGAAACTCGTTGAGGTCGAGCTTGTAGGCCAATTCCACCCACTTGATGGTCGGATTCGGCCAGATGTCGCGGTCGATCCCGAAGGCAATACCGTCGAGTTTCACCGAACCACATTCACTTTTGAGCACGACTTTAAGGTGCCGTTCGCCAACGACGCGCTGCTCGACCAACTGGAACACCCCATGAAACAACGGTTCCGGGAAGTGCTGCCCCCAAGGGCCGGCATGCCGCAGGGCACGGGCCAGTTCCAGGTGGAACTCCTCCACCGCCAGGGTACCGTCCGACAACAGGCGGCCAGTCAGGTCTTCTTCGCGCATCTGCCGGCGCACTTCAGTGTCAAAGGCTTCGGCGAACAAAGGGAAATTCGCTTCCGGCAGCGTCAGGCCGGCTGCCATCGCGTGGCCACCATATTTGGTGATCAGATTCGGATGCTGCGCCGCCACCACACTCAAGGCGTCGCGGATGTGAAAGCCCTGGACCGAACGCCCCGAGCCCTTGAGCAGGCCATCCCCGGCATCGGCAAAGGCGATGGTCGGGCGGAAATAGCGTTCTTTCATCCGTGACGCGAGGATACCGATGACACCCTGGTGCCACTCGGGATCGAACAGGCACAAGCCGAACGGCATCGACTCCACCGGCAGATCCTTGAGCTGCGCCAGCGCTTCACGCTGCATGCCTTGCTCGATGGACTTGCGATCCTGGTTCATGCCATCCAGTTGCGCCGCCATCTCCCGGGCCAGACCTGCGTCTTCGGTCAGCAGGCATTCGATGCCCAGGCTCATGTCGTCCAGGCGCCCTGCGGCGTTCAGGCGCGGGCCGACAATGAACCCCAGATCGGTGGAGGTGATGCGCGCATGATCGCGCTTGGCCACTTCGAGGATCGCCTTGATCCCCGGCCGGGCACGTCCGGCGCGAATCCGTTCCAGGCCCTGATGCACCAGAATCCGGTTGTTGGCATCCAGCGGCACCACGTCGGCCACGCTGCCCAGGGCCACCAGATCGAGCAGTTCACCGATATTCGGCTGCGGCTTGCGTGTGTACCAGCCCAGCTCGCGCAACCGCGCACGCAGGGCCATCAGCACATAGAAAATCACCCCGACACCGGCCAGCGCCTTGCTCGGAAACTCGCAACCGGGCTGGTTCGGATTGACGATGGCATCGGCCAATGGCAGCTCGTCACCGGGCAAGTGGTGGTCGGTGACGAGTACCTTGAGCCCGGCCTTTTTCGCCGCTGCCACGCCTTCGACGCTGGAGATGCCGTTGTCGACGGTGATCAGCAAATGCGGCTGACGCTCAAGCGCCACTGCGACGATTTCCGGTGTCAGGCCATAGCCATAATCGAATCGGTTGGGCACCAGGTAATCGACATGTGCCGCACCCAGCAAACGCAGGCCCAGCGTGCCTACGGTGCTGGCCGTCGCGCCGTCGGCATCGAAGTCGCCGACGATCAGAATGCGCTGGCGCTGTTCGAGCGCAATCACCAGCAAATCCACCGCCGCATCGATGCCCTTGAGTTGCTGGAACGGAATCAACCGCGCCAGGCTCTTGTCCAGTTCCGCCTCGGACAGCACGCCCCGAGCCGCGTACAGGCGGGTCAACAGCGGCGGAATATCACCGAGGAATGGCAGGGTGTCGGGCAGCAGGCGAGGTTCGATGCGCATGGGGTGACGGGAGCTTCTCTTCAATACGTAGGATAAAACCGGGTGACGCGCTAAAGCGGCGAAAAATCAGCCGCGCTCACCGGCCAGCCACTGCAACTGGACTTCGTGCTGACCACGGTCGTCGGTGACGAAGATCGTCCCTTCGCTGATCATCACGTCCCACTTGATGACTCGGGGCATGTCTTTGGCCAGGGTTTCCAGGACTTCCTGAGGCACGGCAGCGATGTTGACGTTCTTCAGGTTTTTCACCGCGGGCACCACTTTGCCTTCCCACACGCGCAGGCTGCCATAGGCCAGCAGGCTGGTGCGTTCAGTGCGACGCGAACACCAGGTCAGGCGCTCGGCATCGGGCTGGCCGACTTCGATCCAGTGCAGGACGCGGTCATCCAGGCTTTTTTCCCACAAGGCCGGTTCATCCACTTCCGACAGACCACGGCCGAACGACAGTTGCTCGTTGTACCAGAGGGCGTAGGCCAGCAGGCGCACGGTCATGCGCTCTTCGGTTTCCGAAGGGTGACGGGCGATGGTCTGCTTCACGCTCTCATAGACGCTGCGGTCGAGGTCGGTGAGGTTCAGTTCAAACTTGTAGGTCGTGGACGGCTGGGCCATGAACGGGCTTCTTGATACGAGGAAAGGCGGCAAGTCTAACCGATGCGACGGGCAATCCACGAATCGAACACAATCAAGCTGGAGCGTCGGACAGTCGGCTATGCTAAAACGCTCTATTCGCCCAACCTTCGCCCCACAGGATCCAGCATGCCGTTCACCGCCAAACCGCTTTCCGGTCTGAAAGTCATTGAATTGGGCACCTTGATTGCCGGCCCGTTTGCCTCGCGCATTTGCGCTGAATTCGGTGCCGACGTGATCAAGATCGAATCCCCGGACGGCGGTGATCCGTTGCGCAAATGGCGCAAGTTGTATGAAGGCACTTCGTTGTGGTGGTTCGTCCAGGCCCGCAACAAAAAGTCCCTGACCCTCAATCTCAAGCACCCCGACGGTCAGGCGATCCTGAAACAGCTGCTGGGTGAAGCCGACATCCTGATCGAAAACTTTCGTCCCGGCGTCCTGGAAAAACTCGGCCTGGGCTGGGACGTCCTGCACGCACTGAACCCGAAACTGGTCATGGTGCGGCTGTCGGGTTTCGGCCAGACCGGCCCGATGAAAGACCAGCCCGGCTTTGGCGCGGTCGGTGAATCCATGGGCGGCCTGCGCTACATCACCGGCTTCGAAGACCGGCCACCGGTGCGCACCGGCATTTCCATCGGCGACTCGATTGCCGCGCTCTGGGGCGTGATCGGCGCGTTGATGGCCCTGCGTCATCGCGAAGTCAACGGCGGCCAGGGGCAAGTGGTGGACGTGGCGCTGTACGAAGCCATCTTCGCAATGATGGAAAGCATGGTCCCGGAGTTCGACGTGTTCGGTTTCATCCGCGAACGCACGGGCAATATCATGCCGGGCATCACCCCATCCTCGATCCACACCAGCGCCGATGGCAAGCACGTGCAGATCGGCGCCAATGGCGACGCGATTTTCAAACGCTTCATGCTGATCATTGGCCGGGAAGACCTGGCCAACGACCCTCTGCTTGCCAGCAACGATGGCCGCGATGCCCGACGCGACGAGATTTATGGCGTCATCGATCGCTGGGTCAACTCGTTGCCGCTCGACACGGTGCTGGCGCAGCTCAATCAGGCCGAGGTGCCGGCCAGCCGGATCTTCAGCGCCGAAGACATGTTCAATGACCCACAGTACCTGGCGCGGGAAATGTTCCTGCAAGCCAAGCTGCCGGACGGCAAAGACTTCAAGATGCCGGGTATTGTGCCGAAACTCTCAGAGACGCCCGGTGAATGCGAATGGGTCGGGCCGCAACTGGGTGAGCACAACGCACAGGTACTCCAGGAACTTGGCTATGACGCGATACAGATCGCACAGTTGCGCAAAGACGGAGCCATCTGAACGCAGGCACCTGCCTGCATGGGCCATTGGACACTGCCCGTCGCGCGGCGGGTGGCTACTGTGCGTGTTGGCGACCTTGTTCCTGCTCCTTGAACCGGTCCCGTCAGCCCTGGCGCAAACCAGGGAGACCCTGATCTGGCTCAAGCGCGACCTGCCGCCGCTGACGATCTTCGACGGGCCGAAAAAGGGCCAGGGCGTTATCGATCAACTGCTTCTATTGTTGATTGCCGGCATGCCGCAATACCAGCACAGTGTGATGAGGGTCAATCGCGCACGTGGATTGCAAATGCTCCACGAACCGTCCCTCGTCTGCGACGCGGCGTTGAACTGGAGCAAGGAACGGGAACAGTGGATCGCCTTTTCCATCCCGGTCTTCCGCGCCATGAGCAATGGCCTGGCCGTGCGGCGCGTCGACCAGAAAGTGCTGGCACCCTTTATCAAGAACGGCGAAGTGGACCTGGCAGAGCTGCTCGCCAGCGGCAGCGAAAAACTGGGGGTTATTGCCGAGCGTAATTACGGCGAATACCTCGACGGACTGCTCAAGCAAGCGCCAGCCGACGCGCTGACCGCTCATTACGGTAACGACGCCTTGGGCAGCCTGCTGCAGATGCAGCGCCTGGGACGCTTGCACCTGCTATTGGGTTATCGCCCGGAAATTCGCTACCAGGCCTCGCTGCAAGGCATTGCCGAGGATGAATTGCAGTTCTATCCGATCCGTGGCACGGGCAAATACCTGTCCGGTTACATCGGTTGCACCGACACGCCAAAGGGCCGGCAGGCCATTGTCGAGATCAACCAAGTGCTGCGCACCCTTCCCCGCGAACGCCTTGACGAGGCCTACGCCGCCTGGCTGGATCCGGAGAGTCGTAGCGATTACCTGAAAGACACCAAGGCGTTTTTCGACAACCTGGCGCAGCCATGACAAATCCCGGGCAAAAGAAACCCCGAGAAGTGGGGAGACGACTCGGGGTTAAACATGGCCTGCTTGGAGACCAGTAGCAGCAAGCTACAAGCACCGGAGCACAATGCTCGATCCTGCTGTTACAAAGTCTGACTGACCTGGGCGCGGGAAGGTTCCCACAAATATCCGTTCAATTGCGTCTGGCCAGCAGCTTGTCCTGCGCCGCATTACGCAATGCCGCGATGACACAAGGCTCAAGGCGTCCTTCAGCGATCAGCACGTCGCGATGCAAACCGTCGACCACATCCGTCAGCAAGCGTTTGTCTTTCAACTGGACCTGATTGAACTCGCGCTCGACCACCGTCGCGCCGATAGCATTCTTCAGGGTCACCCGGCATTCACCACGAATGCCTGACGGGGTCAGTGTGACCTGATACGGGCTCAGCGCCTCACCGAGCAACAGACTGATACTTTCCATCCCGATCACCACTCAATAGTCCGAAAACAACGTGCCTGGGGCATGCCTACAACAGATGACCGCTGGCCCGAGAAGAAAGTTCTGGATACTGACAGCAGGCGAACCTGCAACCCAGTCAAGAGAGCATGCACGGCGAACATGACAGAGAAAAAACCCAACCATCACGTCTGTCGGGTACGCCGGGCGATGTCGGCCCAGCCCCCCAACAATCCTCGTAGCTGGCCATCGGCCGTGTAAAACGGCACTGTCCACTGGTAGATATCCCTGACACCGTCCTTGAACATCAATTGACGCTCGAAGAAGCGCGTCCTGCGTGTACTCAATTGCGCCAGGAACTCGGCATGCAGCAGTTCCGCGGTTTGTCTGGGCATGACATCGACCTCAATCAACTGCCGCCCCTGCATCCGATCAAAACGCGTCGACAAGGCATCCTCATAACTTTTGTTGCACATGATCAAGCGCCCTTGCAGATCTCGGACAAACATCGGGTCAGGCATGGCATCCATCAGGGCATGCTGGAATGCGAGCTGGTCGTGCAGGCTCCTTTGGGCCTCGACCCGCTGCCTGACCACCACCGCCAACCGCCGATTCCAGAGCAGGGACAACAGGCCGAACAGGCTGAGCACAAACATGCCCCAGCAGACCCACTGGTCAATCCGCTGCCAGAGGCCAGGCGGTTGTGGCACGGTAGCGCCACCGAACCATTTCAGGCGAAGGTCGCGCAACTCCTGCGCAGGAAACGCCTCAAGCGCCTTGTTGAGGATACTCAGCAACTGCGGCTGACCTTTGCGCACCACCAGATAATCCGCATCCCATTTGCCCGGCACCACAGCCCCGAGCTGCAACCGGCCCGACGGAAAAAGCCGGGCGCCGATTTCGTTTTCGATGGTGACGTAGGCTTCATCGCTTTCAACCCAGGCACGGGCTTCGGCGTAGGTTTTAACCGAACGCAATTCGATGGATGGATAATCGCGACGGATCACCGCTTCCAGTGCATGCCGGGTCGGCAGCACCAGTACCCGCTTCGCCAGATCCTCCAGCGACTCCACCGACGGCGCCCCGGCCCGCCCGACAAAGACCCACCCTGCACCGCCGAACGCATGGCTGAAATCGAGAAACGCCTTGCGTTCGTCATTCATCGACAGGGTCGTACTCAAATCCGCCGCGCCGCTTTCCAGATGGGCCAGCATCTGATCGGTGGAAAAAGACTGTTCGTAAACGAACTGCAACCCTGTCATGTCACTGATGCGTTTGAGCAGGTCACTGTTCAAGCCCGTCCATTGGCCATATTCATCCTTGAACAGGTACAACGGGTATTCCAGTGCCGTGACCACGACCCGTGGATGGCTGGCCATCCACTGCAACTCCTGGTCATCCAGCACGACCATTGAACGTGCGACAGACTTCCCACGCTCCTGAATCGATGCAGGGCTCGCCCCTCCCCATTGGGCAACACCCAGGATGCCGAGCAAAAACAGCCAGCGCACAACTGACTTGAACACACTTGTAAACAGCATTCCCACGTCCTTGGTGATCCACTCGCCTGTCCTTTCGCGGCGATAACACGACAAGTGTGCATGCAGAAATGAAAAAGCCCGTCAGGAGACGGGCTTCAAAATGTAACAGCGCTGACCGGTTACAGCGGCTTGCCGCGGTTGCCATGCTGACTGACAAAGGCCTGCACGGCCTTCAGGTCATTTGGCAACACGGTGCAACGTTCGTCTCGCTCAAACAAATCAGAAAGATGCACAGGCAGTTCGAGAGCTTTTCCTACACCGGCTTTTTCCACGGCGTCCGGGAATTTGACCGGGTGGGCGGTGCCCAGGATCACCATTGGGATGTCCAGGCTACGTCGGCATTCCCGCGCCGCTTTCACGCCAATGGCCGTGTGTGGATCCAGCACTTCGCCAGTCTGCTCGTAGACTTCGGCGATGGTTTCGCAGGTTTGCGCGTCATCCACGGCCAGCGAGTCGAACAACTTGCGGGCTTCGGTCCAGCGCTCTTGCTCGACGCTGAAACCGCCGCCTTGCTTGAACGAATCCATCAGCCCGGCGATGGCCGCGCCGTTGCGACCATGCAGGTCGAACAGCAGGCGTTCGAAGTTCGACGACACCATGATGTCCATGGACGGCGACAGCGTGGCGTGCAGGGTGTCCTTGACGTACTGGTTGCCGCTCATGAAGCGGTGCAGGATGTCGTTGCGGTTGGTGGCGACGATCAACTGGTTGATCGGCAGGCCCATGTTGCGTGCCAGGTAACCGGCGAAGATGTCGCCGAAGTTGCCGGTCGGTACCGAGAACGACACCGAACGCGTCGGGCCGCCCAGTTGCAGGGCTGCGTGGAAGTAGTAAACGATCTGGGCCATGATCCGCGCCCAGTTGATCGAGTTCACCGCCACCAGGCGCGTGCCCTTGAGGAAACCCTGGTCGGCGAAGCTCGCCTTGACCATTTCCTGGCAATCATCGAAGTTGCCTTCGATGGCGATGTTGTGGATGTTCTCACCGAAGATGGTGGTCATCTGCCGACGCTGCACTTCGGATACACGGTTGTGCGGGTGCAGGATGAAGATGTCGACGTTTTCGCAGTGTTTGCAGCCTTCGATGGCAGCCGAGCCGGTGTCACCGGAGGTGGCGCCGACAATCACCACGCGCTCGCCGCGCTTTTCCAGCACGTAGTCGAGCAAACGACCCAGCAGTTGCAGGGCGAAGTCCTTGAACGCCAGGGTCGGGCCGTGGAACAGCTCCAGCACCCATTCGTTGCCGTTCAGCTGACGCAGCGGCGCAACGGCGCTGTGGGCGAACACGCCGTAGGTTTCTTCAAGAATCTTTTTGAAATCGGCGTCCGGAATGCTGCCGGTGACGAACGGGCGCATGACGCGGAAAGCCAGCTCGTGATACGGCAGGCCGGCCCACGAAGCGATTTCTTCCTGGGTGAAACGTGGCAGGTTTTCCGGGACGTACAGACCGCCGTCGGTGGCAAGGCCTGCCAGCAGGACGTCTTCGAAATTCAGGGCCGGTGCCTGGCCGCGGGTACTGATGTAGCGCATAGGGGCAAACCTTCGGTTTGGGCTTCAAGCTTCAAGCTTCAAGCTGCAAGTTCAAAGCACCGGGGCTTTTAGCTTGCAGCTTGCAGCTGACGGCTTGCAGCTGCTTCTCAATTAGTTAAGGTGCTCGACGCGGATCCGTACAACCGGACCGACCACACCCGCCAAGGCTTCCAAAGCAGCGATGGCATCGTTGATGTGCTGTTCCAGCACGCGGTGGGTCAGCAGGATCATCGGCACCAGGCCGTCGTGCTCCTCGGCTTCCTTCTGCATGATCGACTCGATGTTGATGCCGCGCTCCGAGAGGATGCTCGCGACCTGAGCCAATACGCCCGGATGGTCCTTGGCCTGGATGCGCAGGTAGTAGGCGCTTTCGCAGGCTTCGATCGGCAGGATCGGGTGCGCCGACAGCGAATCCGGCTGGAACGCCAGGTGCGGCACGCGGTTCTCCGGGTCGGAAGTCATGGCGCGAACCACGTCCACCAAATCGGCGATCACCGACGAAGCGGTCGGCTCCATGCCAGCGCCAGCGCCGTAGAACAGGGTCGAACCGGCAGCATCGCCGTTGACCATCACCGCGTTCATAACGCCGTTGACGTTGGCGATCAGGCGATCGGCCGGGATCAGCGTCGGGTGCACGCGCAGTTCGATACCGGCCGCGGTGCTGCGCGCCACGCCCAGGTGCTTGATGCGGTAGCCCAACGCTTCGGCGTAGTTCACGTCGGCGGTGGTCAGCTTGGTGATGCCTTCGGTGTAAGCCTTGTCGAACTGCAACGGGATACCGAACGCGATGGACGCCAGGATCGTCAGCTTGTGAGCGGCGTCGATACCCTCGACGTCGAAGGTCGGATCGGCTTCGGCGTAACCCAGGGCCTGGGCTTCGGCCAATACGTCTTCGAAGGTGCGACCCTTCTCGCGCATTTCCGTCAGGATGAAGTTGCCGGTGCCGTTGATGATGCCGGCCACCCAGTTGATGCGGTTGGCGGACAGGCCTTCGCGGATCGCCTTGATCACCGGGATGCCACCGGCCACCGCCGCTTCGAACGCAACGATCACGCCCTTCTCGCGGGCCTTGGCGAAAATTTCATTACCGTGAACGGCGATAAGCGCCTTGTTCGCGGTGACCACATGCTTGCCATTCTCGATGGCCTTGAGTACCAGCTCGCGGGCAACGGTGTAGCCGCCCATCAGCTCTATAACGATGTCGATCTCAGGGTTCGTGGCCACTTCGAAGACATCGTTGGTAATCGCAATACCGGTCGTTTGGAACTGAGGCTTTGGCGTGCGCATGGCAATTTGTGCCACTTCGATCCCACGCCCGGCACGACGAGCAATTTCCTCGGCGTTACGCTGAAGTACGTTGAAGGTACCGCCACCGACGGTTCCTAACCCACAGATGCCTACTTTGACCGGTTTCACTGTGAACTCCCCATAAAACGGCCGACTCGAGGCCGGCCGTGAAAACAACCGCATACTCGCGGCTCTCTATTGATGGCCCGGCGAATGTCGCTGCCGGACCATGATCGTCAAGGCTTGCCGTGACGATGCGAATTTACTTCGCGCCCAGCGCCAGTTTGGCGACTTGTGGCGCAGGCTGGTAGCCCGGAATGACCTGACCGTCGGCCAAAACGATGGCCGGTGTGCCATTCACGCCGATCGACTGACCGAGTGCGAACTGCTTGGAAACCGGGTTATCGCACTTGGCGGCCTTGATTTCCTTGCCGTCGACCATTTTGTCCATGGCCGCTTTCTTGTCTTTCGAGCACCACACCGCTTGCAGCTGTTCGTCACCCGGCGAGCCCAGGCCCTGGCGCGGGAACGCGACGTAACGCACTTCGATGCCGCGCTTGTTCAGCTCAGGCACTTCGGCATGCAGCTTGTGGCAGTACGGGCAGGTGGTGTCGGTGAATACGGTGATGTGCGACTTGGTTTCGCCAATGGCCGGGTAGACAACGGTTTCGGCAACCGGGATGGCGTTGATCAGCTTGGAGATGCCCAGGCGCTCGGTCTTCTCGGTCAGGTTGACCGGCTTGCCGTCCTTGAGATCGAACAGGTAGCCCTGGACCACGTACTGGCCGTCGGCGCTGGCGTACAGCACACGGCTGCCCTTGAGCTTGACTTCGTACAGGCCTGGCAACGGGCTGGCGGTGATGGTCTCTACCGGCACTTCGAGCTGGAGGTTTTCCAGGCTTTTACGAATGGCTTTGTCGGCCGCGTCATCGGCGACGGCAAAGGTGCTGACCAACGCAATGGCTGCGGCGGCGAAAATCTGGGTCAGACGCATGAGAACTCCTGAAGGCGAACATATGGGACGATCAGAACGCCCGTGCCGAAACACCGGGTCATAACCGCCCATCGTGCAAACCGGCCCAGCCTATCACATTAGGTCCACATGGCCGAATGCACCTGATGCAAGACACTTGTGGCGACACAATCCCCTGTGGGAGCGAGCTAGCTCGCGAAAGCGTCGTGTCAGGCGACATCAATGTTGTATGTGCCGGCCTCTTCGCGGGCAAGCCCGCTCCCACAGAAAAGCGGATCTCGGGAAGTTCACCCGCGTGGATGATGCCTGGCATGCAAATCCTGCAACCGCGCCCGGGCAACATGGGTGTAGATCTGCGTCGTCGACAAATCGCTGTGCCCCAGCAGCATCTGCACCACCCGCAGGTCTGCACCGTGGTTGAGCAGGTGCGTGGCGAAGGCATGGCGCAAGGTGTGCGGCGACAGCGACTTGCCGATTCCGGCCACCCTGGCCTGGTGCTTGATCCGGTGCCAGAAGGTCTGGCGGGTCATCTGCTCGCCACGCTGGCTCGGGAACAACACATCGCTGGGACGCCCGCCAAGCAGTTCGCTGCGGGCATCACGCATGTAGCGCTCGACCCAGACAATCGCCTCCTCGCCCATCGGCACCAGCCGCTCCTTGCTGCCCTTGCCCATCACCCGCAACACGCCTTGACGCAAATTGACTTGCTCCAGGGTGAGGCTGATCAGCTCGGTCACCCGCAAGCCACAGGCGTACAGCACCTCGAGCATCGCCCGGTCGCGCTGGCCGATGGCCTCGCTCAAATCAGGCGCCTTCAGCAAGGCTTCCACATCAGCCTCGGACAAGGACTTTGGCAGCGGCCTGCCGAGTTGTGGCATATCAACGCGCAATGTCGGATCGACCGAGATCATCTTTTCCCGCAGCAGGTAACGATAAAAACCGCGCACACCCGAGAGAAATCGCGCAGTGGAACGTGGCTTGTAGTTTTGCTCCAGGCGCCAGGCCAGGTGGTCGAGTATCAACTCGCGACCGGCATTGACCAGCTCCAGTTCTTTGTCCTGCAGCCAGCCGTTGAACAGCGCCAGGTCACTGCGATAGGCATCGCGGGTGTTATCGGAAAGGCCTTTCTCCAGCCACAAGGCATCGAGGAATTGGTCTATCAGCGGGTGATCGATGGCAGGCATGGGCACTCGAATCACGCAGCCTTGGGACTGCGCACAAAATTAAAATTGGACATGGAAACGGCCGCTAGTCTTTCATAGGCCGCGATTTCAAGGAACAGGGAGCAGCAATGAGCGAGCAGCAGATTTTATTGGCATTTGGCGGAATCGGTGCGGCGGCACTGCTCTGTCAATGGCTGGCCTGGCGCTTGAAACTGCCGGCGATCCTTTTTCTGCTGTTGACCGGCATCCTGGCCGGCCCCGTGCTGCACTTGCTCGACCCGCAGGAGATGTTCGGGCCACTGCTGATGCCGCTGGTGTCCCTGGCGGTGGCGCTGATCCTGTTCGAAGGCAGCTTGACCCTGCATCTGTCCGAGTGGCGCGAAATCGGCAGCGTCGTCCATCGCCTGGTCACGATTGGCGCCCTCTCCACTTGGGTGGTCATTGCTGTCGCCACTCACTGGCTGCTGGATTTCGACTGGATGCTGGCCATCCTGTTCGGCAGCTTGACCCTGGTGACCGGGCCGACCGTGATCGTACCGATGCTGCGCGTCGTGCGCCCGAAAGCGTCGATTGCCAACATCCTTCGCTGGGAAGGCATTGCCATCGACCCCATCGGTGCCCTGCTGGCGGTGGTCGTCTATAGCTTCATCATCGCCAGCGCCGAAGGTGACGGCCTCGAGGAAAGCCTGCTGACCTTCGGTGGCGTGATTTTGTGCGGCAGCCTGTTCGGTGTTTTTGGTGGTTGGTTGCTCGGTACCCTGATTCGCCGCCAGTGGCTGCCGGAATACCTGCACAACCTGGCAGCCCTCGCGGCAGTCCTGGGTATTTTCATTGCCTCCAACGAAGTCACCAACGAATCCGGGTTGCTGGCTGTGACTTTGATGGGCATGTGGCTGGCCAACATGAAAGGCGTGGACGTGCGGCACATCCTGCACTTCAAGGAGAACCTCAGCGTGCTGCTGATCTCCGGCCTGTTCATTCTGCTGGCGGCACGGCTTGACCTGAACGCCATGATCGGCCTCGGGCCTCTGGTGCTGATTTTGCTGCTGGTCATTCAGTTCATCGCCCGCCCTTTGAATGTGCTGCTGAGCACGGCGGGCTCCAGCCTGGGTTGGCGCGAGCGAGCGCTGCTGGCCTGGATTGCGCCAAGGGGCATCGTGGCAGCGGCGGTGTCGGCGATCTTCGCCATTCGCTTGCATGAGGCCGGTCACCAGGGAGCTTTGCTGCTGGTGCCGCTCACCTTTGCGGTGATCATCGGCACGGTGGTGTTGCAAAGCGCGACAGCAAGACCGCTGGCTCGCCTGCTGAAGGTGGCGGAACCGGCACCGAGCGGTTTCCTGATCATCGGCGCCAACGGACCTGCACGCACGCTGGGCAAGGCCCTGCAACAACTGGGCAGCCGGGTGCTGCTGACGGATTCGAGCTGGGAAAACATTAGTGCAGCGCGGATGGAAGGCTTGTCGACCTATTTTGGCAACCCGGCGTCGCAACATGCCGATGCGCATCTGGACCTGGTCGGCCTCGGGCATTTGCTGGCGTTGTCACCCTCCGGCGAGATGAACACCCTGGCGCTGATGCGCTTTCGTCATGAGTTGGGCCATCAACGCATGTTCGGTCTGGCCAGCGGCCAGGAAAGCCGCCGCACCGACAAGCATCGCACCAGCCTGGAACATCGCGGCAATCAATTGGGCAGCGAAGCACTGACCTACGCCAAACTGGCCAGCCAGCTGAGTCAGGGCGCCGAGTTGTACAGCACAACGTTGACGGATGGTTTCAATTGGGACGACTACCGCGCACTGCATGGCGAGCGTGCGACCTTGCTGTTCGTGCGCGACGACAGCGGTTGGGTGCACGTGGTAACGCCGGAAAGCATGATCAAGCCCGCGGCGGGGTGGACGTTGTTGGCGTTGATCCAGCCCGAGACGGTGTAAATCCAGACGGGCACCAAATCGCAGACAACAAAAAAGCAGCCCGCAGGCTGCTTTTTTTGCATCGGAAGCTGGACTTAAGCCAGTTTTTCCTTGATGCGAGCTGCTTTACCCGACAGGTCGCGCAGGTAGTACAGCTTGGCTTTACGTACGTCACCGCGACGCTTGACAGCCATGCTGTCGATTTGCGGGGAGTAGGTCTGGAAAGTACGCTCTACGCCAACACCGTTGGAGATTTTACGAACGGTGAATGCACTGTTTACGCCGCGGTTACGCTTGGCGATAACAACACCTTCGAACGCTTGCAGACGCGAACGGTCGCCTTCCTTCACTTTCACCTGAACGACAATGGTGTCGCCCGGGGCAAAGGTAGGGATCTCTTTGGTCATCTGCTCTGCTTCGAGTGCAAGGATGATTTTGTTAGTCATGCTGTGCTCCTAAGGTAAATCGTCGGATCTACCATCGATACGTTGTTAACTATCGTCCCGCTCGCGGATGTATTCCTCGAGCAGCTTCTTCTCTTCTCCAGAAAGCGAGCGGCTTTCCAGAAGATCGGCGCGTCGTTCAAAGGTCCGACCAAGGGACTGCTGTAAACGCCAACGCCGGATGTGCGCGTGATTGCCACTTAGCAATACGTCGGGAACACGCTGATCCGCATACACCTCCGGTCGGGTGTAGTGCGGGCAATCCAGCAAACCATCCGTAAAGGAATCTTCCTCGGCGGAGTCCGCATGCCCTAAAGCTCCAGGCAGCAGTCGTGTAACCGCATCGATCAGGACCATTGCCGGCAGCTCGCCGCCAGACAGTACATAGTCGCCAATCGACCACTCTTCATCGACATGAGCATCAATAAAACGCTCGTCAATGCCTTCATAGCGGCCGGCAATCAGGATCAATGCATCCAGATTCGCCAACTCGCGTACCGCCGACTGAGTCAGTTGACGGCCTTGGGGGGACAGGTAAATTACCTTCGCCGCCTCCCCGGCTGCTGCCTTGGCCTGAACCAGAGCATCTTCCAGGGGCTTGATCTTCATCACCATGCCCGGACCACCGCCAAACGGGCGATCGTCCACAGTGTGATGTCGATCCGTCGTGTAGTCTCGCGGATTCCAACAGGTGAGCTGCAAGAGCCCCTGTTTCACCGCCCGACTGGTGATGCCGTACTCGCTGATGGCGGAAAACATCTCGGGAAACAGACTGATCACTTCTACGCGCAAGTTAGCCACGCTTAGAAATCCGCATCCCAATCCACCTTCATCTCGCCCGCTGCCAAGTCGACAGCCAACACGCATTGCTCCGTATAGGGCAACAGGCGTTCGCGGTCATCCAGGCTGCCAGCGCAAGGCTTGACCACCATGACATCGTTCGAGCCGGTCTCCAGCAGGTGATCGATTTTCCCGAACAGTTGTCCGAGGGTGTCGATGACCTTGAGACCTTCCAGCTGGTACCAGTAGTACTCGCCGTCGGTCAGTTCAGGGAACAGGTTGCGCGGCACGCAGATCTCATAACCGGCCAGAAGACGAGCTTCTTCGCGATCATCGAGACCCTTGAGCTTTGCGACCAGGAACTTGTCGTTCCCGCGTCCGCTGACCAGCTCTACCTGCTTTACATTACCGTCACGCTTGAGCGTCCAGGTCTTGTAGTCCAGCAGGTTTTTAATCGGATCAGTAAAGGAGTACACCTTCACTTCGCCGCGAACGCCGTGAACAGAATAAATCTTGCCGATAACGATCAAATCATCAGCAATGGCAGGCGTCGCGTTCATATTGCTCAGGCCGCAGCCTTAGCAGTTTCCTTCAACAACTGAGCAACGCGCTCAGAAGGTTGTGCACCAACGCTCAGCCAGTAGGCTACGCGCTCTTGGTTCACGGACAGACGAACTTCCTGACCACGGGCAACAGGGTTGAAGTAGCCAACCTGTTCCTTGTGCGAACCGTCGCGCGGGTTGCGGCTGTCGGTTACGGTCAAGTGGTAAAACGGGCGCTTTTTGGAGCCGCCAAGGGCAAGACGGATTGTTAGCATGTGAACATCGTTCCTGTAGTCGGTGCTGCAAATCTAAAGGCACAGCGGGCATGGGTGCCCGAAAGGCCGCATATTCTAAGGAATATCCGGACTTTTGCAAATGACTTTTTCCGGCGGTCTATCGGCCGCCATGCAGATTTGCTATAGAGCCGTCGTTGAAAACGGCCGATCAGCTCCCGCCAAGTGCGGGTTTGCTGTGTATCCCACGTCCGTGTGGGTTAGCGCCGGTGCGACGACCGGCGCGAATTCTGGTGCTCTGTTAGGCCAATACGCTCAATTTTGGCGAGTGGCTGGTGCCCTCAGGCAAGGCGCCGCGACGAGTCATAGCCCGCTATGGCGAGGAGCGGCAACGCCGCATGAGGACACCAGACACCGCCAAAATTGAGCAGTATTGTCTTAACAGAGCACTACATCTTGGGCATGCCGCCGCCGGGCAACATACCGCCCATGCCGCGCATCATCTTGGCCATTCCGCCTTTCGCGGAGAACTTCTTCATCATCTTCTGCATCTGCTTGTGCTGCTTGATCAAGCGACCGATGTCCTGCACCTGGGTGCCGGAACCCATGGCGATCCGGCGCTTGCGCGAACCGCTGATCATCTCAGGGTCGCGGCGCTCGGCCGGGGTCATGGAGTTGATGATGGCTTCCATCTGCTTGAATTGCTTCTCAGCCGCGCCCTGGGCGTTGCCCATCTGCGCCAGGTTCACGCCACCCATGTTCGGCAGCTTGTCCATGAGCCCGCCGAGGCCGCCCATGTTCTTCATCTGTTGCAGCTGATCGCGGAAGTCTTCGAGGTCGAAGCCCTTGCCCTTCTTTAATTTCTTTGCAAGCTTGTCGGCCTTGTCCTTGTCGAGGGTCGCTTCCGCCTGTTCGATCAGGCTGAGTACGTCGCCCATGCCGAGGATGCGCGAGGCGATACGCTCAGGGTGGAACGGATCGAGCGCTTCGCTCTTCTCGCCCATACCGATGAACTTGATCGGCTTGCCGGTGATGGCGCGCACCGACAGGGCGGCACCGCCACGGGCGTCGCCGTCGACCTTGGTCAGGATCACACCGGTCAACGGCAATGCATCACCGAAGGCCTTGGCCGTGTTGGCGGCGTCCTGGCCGGTCATGGCGTCGACCACGAACAGGGTTTCGACCGGGTTGATCGCGGCATGGAGGGCCTTGATCTCGCCCATCATCTCTTCATCGATATGCAGGCGACCGGCGGTATCGACGATGACCACGTCGATGAATTTGAGTTTCGCTTCCTTAATAGCCGCTTGCGCGATCTCGACCGGCTTCTGGCTCAGGTCGGACGGGAAGAAGGTAACGCCGACTTCACCGGCGAGCATTTCCAGCTGTTTGATCGCCGCTGGACGATAAACGTCGGCGGACACGACCATGACCGACTTCTTCTTGCGCTCTTTGAGGAAGCGCGCAAGCTTGCCGGCGGTGGTGGTCTTACCAGCGCCCTGCAGACCGGCCATGAGGATGACCGCTGGCGGCACGGCGCTCAGGTTCAAATCTTCGTTGGCCGCGCCCATCAGGCTTTCGAGTTCGGCCTGGACGATCTTCACGAAGGCCTGGCCCGGCGTCAGGCTGCGCGACACCTCGGTGCCGACGGCGCGTTCCTTGACCGAATTGACGAAGTCCTTGACCACCGGCAGGGCGACGTCGGCTTCGAGCAACGCCATGCGCACTTCACGCAGGGTGTCTTTGATGTTGTCTTCAGTCAGCTTGGCCTTGCCGGTGACATGGCGCAGCGTCTGCGAGAGACGGTCGGTTAAGTTTTCAAACATTGCGCGATCCTTTCAGGCCCTGTGTAGACCGGGATAATGGCGGCCCGGACCGGACTAAACGTGTGCTCGGCGAGCCTGCGGCGTGGGCAGGTCGCGGATTATAGCGAAGACTGTGGCCGGCGGACACCTCGCTGTCGGGTTGCGCGGACTTTCGTGTGGCGGGGGTTCTATGCCAAACTCAGCGACTTTCGGGCTTGCCTAACAGGATTTATGCTCCCCTTGTCACCCAGCTTGCTAACTACCCTCGCCGCCGCCTGCTTGTACGCCGCTGCGACCATTTACCAGGGCACTCGCCTGGCGTCCGGCGCCAAGGTCAACAAACGCCTGCTGGTCATGCTCGGCGTGCTCGCCGTATTGGCCCACAGCGTCAGCCTGCTCACCCACCTGCTGACCCCGACCGGCCTGGCCCTGGACTTCTTCAGTGCCGCCAGCCTGATTGCCGTGGCGGTCATCGCACTGACTCTGCTGGCCTGCTCGCGGATTCCCGTAGAGAACCTGCTGGTCCTGTTGCTCCCGCTTGGGGCCTTGACCGTGATGCTGGCGCATTTTGCCCCCGCCGGCACGGTGCAAGTCATCGATGAGGAGCCGGGCATCCTCGCCCACATCCTGCTTTCGATTCTGGCCTACGGCATGTTCACCATCGCGGTGTTCCAGTCTTTGCTGCTGCTGATTCAAGATCACCAGCTCAAGCACAAGCACCCATCCGGGCTGATCAAGAACTTCCCGCCGCTGCAAACCATGGAAAGCCTGCTGTTCGGTTTCCTCTGGGCCGGCTGGACGCTGCTGTCGCTGTCGCTGATTTCCGGCTGGCTGTTCGTCGAGAACCTGTTCGCCCAGCATCTTGTGCACAAAACCCTGCTGGCTTGCCTGGCCTGGATCGTTTTCAGCGTACTGCTGTGGGGACGTAATCGCCTCGGCTGGCGCGGGCACAAAGCCATTCGCTGGACCCTGGCCGGTTTTTGCCTGTTGATGCTGGCGTATTTCGGCAGCAAGCTGGTTCGTGAATACATCCTGCATATCTGACGGGCGGCATTAATGGACGACTTGCCCATAGGGCCGATGCTCGCGGTAGTGACCCTGCTGGTTCTATGGTCGGGGCTGTTTACCGCCATCGAAGCGGCGCACCAGCATTTGCTGGCCCAGCGCACCGCAACGCGTTCCAGCGACAAACCGGTGGCGAAACTCAGCTTTCCCCTGGCCAGCCTGATTTTTTGCAACACTCTGTGCCGTGCACTGGTGGTGGTCATCAGCACCTTGCTGGCCATTTTCACCTGGGCCGAGAACGGCCCGTGGGTCGCCTGCCTCGGGGCGGGCGCCATATTGCTGGTGTTTTCCGACTACTTGCCACGCACCCTCGCCGCTCGCTATCCGGATGCGATCCTGGCCCAGGGCAACAACCTGCTGCGGGTGCCGCTGAAAATCATCTATCCCGCGGCATGGCTGCTCAATAGCATCAGTCAGTTGCTGACGCGACCATTCGCCCGTAAAGCCAAAGTGGTGCAACAGAGTGAGGACGAAGCGCTGACGGAGCGGCATGTGCACTCCGAAACCGCAAACCGCCCTCACCCGCTGCCAGGCATCCACGCGCTGGACAACATCACCGTCAATGACATCCTGGTACCGCGCAGCGACGTGGACGGCATCAATCTCGATGACTCCATCGAAGAAATCATCGAACAATTGCGCCACAACAGACGTACTCGCCTGCCGGTGTTCCACAGCGATATCAACCAGGTCGAAGCCGTCCTCAACACCCGGCATATCCTTCACTTGCTGCCCGATGCGAGCCTGACCAGGGAAGCGTTGCTGGCGGCCAGCCACGAGCCGTACTTCGTGCCGGAAAGTACGCCGTTGCAGCTGCAACTGCTCAACTTCCACAAGCAGCAGCGGCGTTTGGGCATGGTGGTCGACGAATACGGCGAAGTGCTGGGCATCGTCACCCTGGAAGACATCCTCGAAGAAATCGTCGGCGAGTTCGAAAGCCAGCAGAGCCTGGACAATCCGCACATTCATCCGCAAGCCGACGGACGCCTGGTGATCGATGGTGCCGCGTCCATTCGCGAGCTGAACAAGAGCCTCGGCTGGCACCTGCCCAGCGATGGCCCGAAAACCCTGAACGGCTTGGTCACCGAGGCCCTGGAAACCATTCCCGAAAGCGCGGTGTGCCTGAAGATCGGCCGCTACCGCCTGGAAATTCTCGAGACCGAGGACAATCGTGTCACGCGGGTGCTGATCTGGCAGACCAGCTCGATGCCTGTGGTTATCTAAAGGTCAACGTAGCTTTCCGTGGCGGCTCAAGCCTCTTGTTCGATCGTTAGCCACCTTTCTATAATCGAAGCGCTTACCCAAGCCTCGCCGGCCCCGTGCTTACCCCGCACTTCGCAGCTTCCGGCCTGTCCACCCGCAAAGCCTGCAACAAACCGACGACTGTTCCTACCTTGAACAGCCACCGTGCTTCCACCCACATCCCTGGGTTCTCGACCATAATAATTCGCTCCACTGGAGCACATGACTGTCAGGGATAACCGCATGACGAACAGCACGACTTACAGCGAATCCACACCTGCGCAACCGACGAACTCCGCCACCCGAGTGGCCACCGCGAGCTTCATCGGTACCGCCATCGAGTTCTACGACTTCTACGTCTATGCCACCGCCGCCGCACTGGTGATCGGCCCGGTGTTCTTTCCGCAGACATCCGGCACCGCCCAGATGCTTTCGGCGTTTCTAACGTTCGGTATCGCCTTCCTTGCACGCCCCTTGGGTTCAGCCCTTTTCGGTCACTTCGGCGACCGTATCGGCCGCAAGTCGACCCTGGTTGCCTCGCTGCTGCTGATGGGCGTATGCACCACGCTGATCGGCGTGCTGCCAGGTTACGACAGCATTGGCGCCTGGGCACCGATCCTGCTTTGCGTCCTGCGCTTCGGACAAGGCCTTGGATTGGGCGGTGAATGGGGTGGCGCGGCATTGCTGGCCACGGAGAACGCGCCGAAAGGCAAGCGCGCGTGGTTCGGCATGTTCCCGCAGTTGGGTCCATCCATTGGCTTTCTGGCGGCCAACGGCTTGTTCCTGACCCTGGCCGTGGTGCTGGACGATAACCAGTTCCGCTCGTGGGGCTGGCGTATTCCGTTCCTGCTCAGCGCGGCGCTGGTGATGGTCGGCCTGTACGTTCGCCTCAAGCTGCATGAGACCCCGGTATTCGCCAACGCCATGGCGCGCCAGGAACGAGTGAAGATCCCGCTGTTCGAGCTGTTCGGCCAATACTGGGTGCCTGTATTGCTGGGAGCTGGCGCGATGGTCGTGTGCTACGCGCTGTTTTACATCTCCACCGTGTTTTCCCTGAGTTACGGCGTGGCAACGCTCGGCTACAGCCGCGAGACCTTCCTCGGCCTGTTGTGCTTCGCGGTGCTGTTCATGGCTGCCGCCACCCCGCTATCGGCCTGGGCCAGCGACCGTTACGGGCGCAAACCGGTGCTGATCATCGGCGGTGTGCTGGCGATCCTGTCCGGTTTTCTCATGGAGCCGCTGTTGACCCAAGGCTCGACTTGGGGTGTGGCGCTGTTCCTGTGCATCGAACTGTTTCTGATGGGCGTGACGTTTGCGCCGATGGGTGCGCTGCTGCCGGAGCTGTTCCCCACCCACGTGCGCTACACCGGTGCCTCGGCGGCCTACAACCTGGGCGGCATCGTTGGCGCGTCCGCGGCGCCGTTCTTCGCCCAGAAACTGGTGGCGATGGGCGGGTTGAGTTACGTCGGAGGTTATGTGTCCGGGGCGGCGGTGCTGAGTTTGATTGCGGTACTGTGCCTGAAGGAAACGCGGCATAACGATTTGAATCGCATCGACTGATAGATCGCCATCGCGGGCAAGCCACGCTCCCACAGGGTTAGTGTCGTACTACCTTTTTGTGATCGACACCGACACTGTGGGAACGTGGCTTGCCCGCGATGGCGTCATTGCAGACAAAACACCCTCCGAAAAACCACAACTTTCCCCCCACCCATTGTCACCTCGCTCTACGCGCATCGGCTCATCCCCGCTATACTTCCCGGCTTTTCCTGAATAAATGCCAATAGGGTCCCGCCGCGCATGGATAAGACCTACCAGCCGCACGCCATTGAAACTTCCTGGTACAACACCTGGGAGTCAGAGAATTACTTCGCCCCGCAAGGCGCGGGCGAGTCCTACACCATCATGATCCCGCCGCCGAACGTCACCGGCAGCCTGCACATGGGTCACGGCTTCAACAACGCGATCATGGATGCCCTGATCCGTTTCCGCCGCATGCAGGGTCGCAACACCCTGTGGCAGCCGGGCACCGACCACGCCGGTATCGCCACACAGATGCTGGTAGAGCGTCAGCTCGAAGCCAAGGGCCAGAGCCGCCATGACCTGGGCCGCGAGAAATTCCTCGAGAAAGTCTGGGAGTGGAAGGATGAGTCCGGTGGCAACATCAGCCGCCAGATCCGTCGCCTCGGTTCGTCCGTAGATTGGAGCCGCGAGCGCTTCACCATGGACGACGGTCTCTCGGAAGCCGTTAAAGAAGCTTTCGTCCGCCTGCACGAAGACGGCCTGATCTATCGCGGCAAGCGCCTGGTCAACTGGGACACCAAGCTGCACACGGCGATTTCCGACCTCGAAGTGGAAAACCACGACGAGAAAGGTTTCCTGTGGAACCTGAAATACCCGCTGGCCGACGGCGCCAAGACCGCTGAAGGCAACGATTTCCTGATCGTCGCGACCACTCGCCCGGAAACCATGCTCGGCGACTCCGCCGTGGCCGTTAACCCGAACGATGAACGCTACCAAGCCCTGATCGGCAAATTTGTCGAGCTGCCACTGGTTGGCCGCCGCATCCCGATCATCGCCGACGATTACTGCGACCCTGAATTCGGCACCGGCTGTGTGAAAATCACCCCGGCCCACGACTTCAACGACTACGAAGTCGGCAAGCGTCACAACCTGCCGCTGCTGAACATCTTCGACAAGAACGCAGCGGTCCTGCCGGCCTGCCAGGTGTTCAACCTCGACGGCACACTGAACGAAACCATCGACGGCAAGATCCCGGCCGAATACGCCGGTCTCGACCGCTTCGAAGCGCGCAAGCAGATCGTGGCCGCGTTCGACTCCGCCGGCCTGTTGGTCAGCGTTGACGATCACGCCCTGAAAGTGCCGAAAGGCGACCGCTCCGGCACCGTCATCGAACCGTGGCTGACCGACCAGTGGTACGTGTCCACCAAGCCTTTGGCCGAGCCTGCGATTGCCGCCGTTGAAGACGGCCGTATCCAGTTCGTGCCGAAACAGTACGAAAACATGTACTTCTCGTGGATGCGCGACATCCAGGACTGGTGCATCAGCCGCCAGCTGTGGTGGGGCCACCGGATTCCGGCCTGGTACGACGAGTCGGGCAAGGTCTACGTCGGTCGCGACGAAGCCGAAGTGCGGGCCAAGCACAACCTCGGCCCGGACGTTGCGCTGCAACAGGACAACGACGTTCTCGACACCTGGTTCAGCTCGGGCCTGTGGACTTTCTCCACGCTGGGCTGGCCGGAGCAAACCGAGTTCCTGAAGAAGTTCCACTCCACCGACGTCCTGGTGACTGGCTTCGACATCATCTTCTTCTGGGTTGCCCGGATGATCATGCTCACCATGCATTTGGTGAAAAACGAAGACGGCACGCCGCAGGTTCCGTTCAAGACCGTGTACGTTCACGGCCTGGTACGTGATGGCCAGGGCCAGAAGATGTCCAAGTCCAAGGGCAACGTCCTGGACCCGCTGGATATTATCGACGGCATCGAGCTCGAAGCCCTGGTGCAGAAACGCACCTCCGGCATGATGCAGCCGAAACTGGCGAAGAAGATCGAGAAGCAGACCCGCGACGAGTTCGCCGAAGGCATCGCCAGCTACGGCACCGACGCCCTGCGCTTCACCTTCTGCTCGCTGGCGTCTACCGGTCGTGACATCAAGTTCGACATGGGCCGCGTCGAAGGCTATCGCAACTTCTGCAACAAGATCTGGAACGCGGCCCGCTACGTGCTGGACAAGGGCGAAGACTGCGGCCAGAACGGCGAAGCCTTTGAGCTGTCCCTGGCCGACCGCTGGATCATTTCGCAGCTGCAACGCACCGAAGCCGAAGTGACCCGTCAACTCGACCAGTTCCGTTTCGACCTGGCCGCACAAGCCTTGTACGAGTTCATCTGGAACCAGTATTGCGACTGGTACCTGGAACTGTCCAAGCCTGTGCTGTGGGACGAAAACGCTCCAGTTGAACGCCAGCGCGGCACCCGTCGCACCCTGGTGCGCGTACTGGAAGTCGCCCTGCGCCTGGCGCACCCGTTCATGCCGTTCATCACCGAAGAAATCTGGCAGCGCATCGCACCGCTGGCCGGCATCGATGGCAAGACGATCATGCTGCAACCTTGGCCGGTGGCCAACGAAACACGCATCGATCAGGCCGCCGAAGATGACATCGAATGGCTCAAGGGCCTGATGCTCGGCACTCGTAACATCCGTGGCGAAATGAACATCGGCCCGGGCAAACCCCTGCCGCTGTTCCTGAAGAACGTCAGCGCCGAGGACCAGCGTCGCCTGACCGAGAACGAAGCCCTGCTGAAGAAGCTGGCGCGCCTCGAATCGATCACCGTACTGGCCGCTGGCGAAGAAGCACCGCTATCCGCCACCGCGCTGGTCGGCGAGATGGAAGTGCTGGTGCCAATGGCCGGCTTGATCGACAAAGGTGCGGAACTGGCGCGTCTGGACAAGGAAATCCAGCGTCTGCAAGGTGAAGTGCAACGAGTCGGCGGCAAGCTGTCCAACGCCGGTTTCGTTGACAAGGCGCCAGCCGAAGTCATCGAGAAAGAACGCGCCAAACTGGCCGAGGCCGAACAGGCTTTGGGCAAGTTGGCCGAGCAGCATGCGCGAATTGCCAGCCTGTAAGGGTAAATCGCAATAAATGAGGGAAGCCCATGCGGCTTCCCTTTTTTATGCCTGCCACTTCCCGACTAACCAATGAAGATCCCTGTGGGAGCGGGCTTGCCCGCGATGAGGCCATCACATCCAACATATGTGTTGTCTGTCACACCGCCATCGCGAGCAAGCTCGCTCCCACAGGGTTATTTGCAGATTGCTACAGTTGGGTTCACATCGGCCGGATGTGGGACAATGCCCGCCACTTTTAGCCATACCCGAATCGACCACCGCCATGACCGCCCCCCGCTCCCCCAAGCCTGCGCGCAAAAAGCCTGCCCCGAAGACCCCGGCCACGGCCGTCGCCCCGAAGGAAAAGGCCAGCCTGCACCCGCGCAATCGCCATCAGGGTCGCTACGACTTTCCGACGCTGATCAAAAGCGCCCCGGAACTGAAGAAATTCGTGATCATCAATCCCTACGGCAAGGAAAGCATCGACTTCGCCAGCCCGGAAGCCGTGCGGGTGTTCAACCGGGCGCTGCTCAAGTCGTTCTATGGCATCGCTCACTGGGACATTCCGGCCGACTACCTGTGCCCACCGGTGCCAGGCCGTGCCGATTACGTGCACTTCCTCGCCGACCTGCTGGCCAGCGGCAATGACGGTGTGATCCCCCGTGGCGCCGCCGTGAAGGTACTGGACATCGGCATGGGCGCCAACTGCGTGTATCCGCTGATCGGCTACAGCGACTATCGCTGGCAGTTCCTCGGTTCCGATATCGATGCGACCGCCATCGCCGCGGCGAAGGCCATCATTCAATCCAATGGCTTGAACAAAGCGATCCAGGTACGCCAGCAGAGCCACCCCAAGCAGATCCTCACAGGCCTGCTGGAGAGTGCAGAGCGGTTCGACCTGACCATGTGCAACCCGCCATTCCACGCCTCGCTGGACGAGGCCACACGGGGCAGCACGCGCAAATGGCGCGCCCTGGGCAAAGCCGATCCGAAACGCAAGTTGCCGGTGTTGAACTTTGGCGGCCAGTCGGCCGAGTTGTGGTGCGAAGGCGGAGAAGTACGCTTCGTGACCCAATTGGTCAGCGAAAGCGTGCAGGTAGCCCAGCAGGTGCTGTGGTTCAGTACATTGGTGTCAAAGGCGTCGAACCTGCCGGCGATCCAAACCGCCCTGAAAAAGGCCGGCGCCCTGGAAAGTCAGGTAGTGGAAATGTCCCAAGGGCAGAAGCAGAGCCGCTTCGTCGCCTGGACCTTCCAGACCAAAGCGCAGCAACAGGCCTGGCGTCAGGCACGATGGTCGAAGGCTACAGCTGAGTAAAAAACTCAAACGCACAAAAAAGCCGTGCCCGGATGACTTCTGGACACGGCTTTTAACCAGCCTCAACGGTTAACAGTGACGCTCAGACCTGTAACACAAACTGATTGACAACTTTCCAGACAATTTCGACAACAGTAAAGTTCATGCAACTTCGTTTCAGCGTTTTGCTGCACGAACAATCTCTTTGAACGCACAGGCACGCGCCTCTTTACTATCGCAGTAATACCGAGTCAGCCACTCTGACCATGGCCCTTCGGTATCAATACTTACCATAGTACCCTCTCGCTTGTACCTCATATCCAGATCCCCCCCATTTTGCAGCATGTAACCACAACGCAGGATTTCACCGACGACAGTGCTACCTTCAGCCTCTTTGCGAGGTGCGAATATCGACACTTCGAACTCACCTACCGGCCCACGCCCGGTTTGCGAAACACCGTACCATTCCCCCTCTCCACTTGCTGTCGGGGCTCTATAGGAACCTGGTGCAAACTCCTTGATGTCAGATGGGCTTGGGCAGTACTCGGTAACATTTGCCAAAGCCTGGCCGGACACTAGTAACGATACGCACATCAACAACTGTTTAAGTTTCATAAAAACGTCCCTGTAACCAACAACTGAAATTTGGTTTTGGCTTTTTACGCAAAGCCAAGCGCTACGCCTTATTGATACTACCGACCCAAGGCGCACACTCAACTATCAGTTCTGTAGGAGCGTTCGTTTTATAAAGAGAGAAAAGTGCAATTCAGCGCAAACGACTATTCCTGTCAGATATGCGGGTAACAATTACTTTCAAACATATGGATTATCCCAACAATCTACCTTACGTAAATCGTTACAACGCCCACAAAAAAACCGTGCCCGGATTGCTCCGGTGCACGGTTTTTTTTAACAAGTCTTACTTGTTAACAGCGTCGGTCAGGCCTTTGGCCACAACCAGCTTGATCACTTTCTTGGCAGCGATTTCGATGGCAGCGCCAGTCGAAGGGTTACGGCCAGTACGGGCAGGGCGCTCAGTCACTTTCAGTTTGCCGATACCTGGCAGAGTGATTTCGCCGCCGTTTTCCAGCTGATCGGCAACGATTTGGCCCAGTTGGTCCAGAGCGTTACGCGCGGTGGTTTTCGGCGCGTCGATAGCTTCAGCGATGTCGGCGATCAGTTGGTCTTTAGTAAGAGCCATTTAGTGTTCCTTCCCTATCAAATTCATATGGATTGCACAGTGCAATGTCAGCCATCGAGCCCGATCTTTTGGATCCGGCACCCTCGGCCAAATAACCTCGGGATCGGGGTTATAGATACCGAAATCAGGGTTTGGTTCGACCTGACAAATGCTGACTGCACGCTTAACGCAGTGACTTCGCGCAAGACCGGGCAAAGCTAGCACACAGACGTGGAAATATCCGCCTCTAGCTACCCATTTGGTCAGCTTTATTGCGCTAAAACATGAAAAAAACGCATAAGCGCCGCCGGTCGCCCGCCAATTGCCCTTCGCACCGCGCCAAAACCAGTGGTTGCGGTACACTGGGCGCTTTTTCGGGGGAGCACGCCCTCCTCTCTTCATTCAGCCGAGAAGCCCATGCCGATCCGTCATTGCATCGTCCACCTGATCGACAAAAAACCCGACGGCACACCTGCAGTTCTCCACGCCCGTGACTCTGAACTGGCTGAGTCCGCGGCCATCGAGAACATGCTCGCCGACCTCAACGAAAGCTATAACGCCAAACAGGGTAAAGCCTGGGGCCTGTTCCATCCGGAATCCGGTGCGTTCCCGTTCAGCGGCTGGCTGAAGGAGTACCTAGAGGGCGGCCAGGATTTCACCGCGTTCAGCCGCGTGGCGGTCGAGCACCTGCAGAAACTGATGGAAGAATCGAACCTGTCGGTCGGCGGCCATGTGCTGTTCGCACACTATCAGCAAGGCATGACCGACTACCTGGCCATCGCCCTGCTGCACCACAGTGAAGGCGTGGCCGTGACCGACGAACTGGACGTGACCCCGTCACGCCACCTCGACCTTGGCCAGTTGCACCTGGCCGCGCGGATCAACGTTTCCGAGTGGCAGAACAACAAACAATCCAAGCAGTACATTTCGTTCATCAAAGGCAAGAACGGCAAAAAGGTTTCGGAGTATTTCCGCGACTTCATTGGCTGTCAGGAAGGCGTCGACGGTCCGGGTGAAACCCGCACCCTGCTCAAAGCCTTCAGTGATTTCGTTGAAAGCGAAGACCTGCCGGAAGACGACGCCCGCGAGAAGACCAAGACCCTGGTGGATTACGCCAGCAGCCAGGCCAAGCTCGGTGAGCCGATGGGCCTGGAAGAGTTGTCGGGGCTGATCGACGAAGAACGCCCGAAAGCCTTCTACGATCACATCCGCAACAAGGATTACGGCCTTTCGCCGGAAATCCCGGCCGACAAACGCACCCTGAACCAGTTCCGCCGGTTCACTGGCCGCGCCGAAGGCCTGTCGATCAGTTTCGAAGCACACCTGCTGGGCTCGAAGATCGAGTACGACGAAGAAGCCGGCACGCTGATCATCAAGGGCCTGCCCACTTCGCTCACCGATCAGCTGAAGCGTCGCAACTGATGCTCGGCGGCGTACTGAAGAAATTCCTGCTGATCCTGTTGGTGGTCGTGGCCTATCAGAACTGGGGCAAGATCGAGCGGGTGTTCAATCCATCGCAAGTGGTGCCAGCGCAGACCCAGGCCAAGGCCAACGTCGTGCTCTACGCCACTGAATGGTGTGGTTACTGCAAGCTGACCCGGCGCTTCCTCGATCAGAAAGGCATTGCGTACAAGGAATTCGATATCGAGAAGGATGCTGCCGCGCGCGAGGACTATCAGGCGCTGGGCGGTGGCGGCATTCCAATTATCGATGTGAACGGGACGCTGATTCGCGGGTATGACCCGGATGCGATTCTGGCTGCGTTGAATTAACTGTGGGAGCGAGCTTGCTCGCGATGAGGCCAACACAGCCAACAATCTTGTTGAATGTCAGTCCGCCATCGCGAGCAAGCTCGCTCCCACAAGGTTTTTTTCAGCAGGCTTCAATCCGGAAACCAAACCGCGGAAAGTGCACATGCACCACACCGCCACGCTCGTCCTCTCGCCGTACAGTCAGTTCTTCGCGGCCGGCAAACAACAACTCCCCCGCCACCGGATCCACGCCGTAGTCCGTGGCTGCGATCACTACCTGCTGACCCGCCTTGAATCCATTGGGATCGACGAACTGCTCATCCGGCAATGCCGCTGGCGTGGACGCGCGCGCCACTGCCAGAGCCTCCTCGGAACTCATCTCGCTGGATGCACCATGACCGAAGCCCATTACCCGCGCATGCCATGCATTGACTGCCGGATAAGTCTCGACCAGCGGAGCCGTCACCGGTGTGGCCTTGAGGAACCAGAGGCAATGAGCCAAGGCGAAGTCGGCAATCGAAGGCTCACCGAACAGGAAATCCCCCTCTTCGCGCTGCAACTGCAACTCCAGGCGCGACATGATCGTTGGCCACTGATGCTTGGCCTGTTCGGTGGACAGTTTTGTCGCGCTACCTCCGCTGAACAAACCGGCACGGTCGGCCAGAAACGCCTTGATCGCTTCCGGCGACAAATTGCCAAAGCGCACCGCTATCGATTCCGGCTGGAACACCAGGCTCACCGCATGCTGGAACACCACGGAGTCGGCCCAGGCTGCAAACGATGCAGTGATCATTTCCTGACCTTCCGGGAAGAACGCAGGCAAGGCTTTTTCCTGCTCCAGTCGCCGGGCAATCAATGCCGTGTCGCAATAAATATCCGCACCGACCTGCAACACCGGTGTCTTGCGGTAGCCACCGGTCAACGCCGTGAGATCCGGTTTTGGCATCACTGGCGAGATCTTCACCGAGCGCCAGGACAAGCCCTTGAAGCCCAGCAGCAGGCGAGCCTTCTCGGCAAAGGGGGACGTCGGGTAATGATGCAGAATCAACTCGGACATGCTCGGCTCCGCCGCAAGGATCAGGAGTCCGCAGCTTAGCGCGCAATCACCTGGCAGCCTACAGATCTGCCTGATGGGAACTGATCAGTCAGAGTGATGAGTCAGGGGCGGCACTCGCCACCAGGCATTCCTTGGCGCTCTTCTTGAGTTTTTTGATCAGCCGTTCCTGACGCAACGCATCGCTTTTGTCGCGACAGCGTTCGGTGTAGACCAGGGCCATGGCAGGACTGGAAAGAAAGAATCGCGCGCCCTTGCCGCTTTGATGCTTGGCGAAGCGACGCACGGGATCATCGCTGATCCCACAATAGAGCGAACCGTTTGCCGCGCGAACGAGGTAGACGAACCAGGTTTTGTTCGCGGGTGTGTCGGCGTCGACAGGGCTTTCGCTGAGGGTGGTCACGTAACGATCAGGGCTTGAAAGGAAACAAGCCGCGATCTTATCAGCGACTGGCCTGGAATGCCTTCAGGCCCTTCAACGCCTGCGCGCGAACGGCGTTGCGAACAATTGGCGTCCAGCCCAGCAGCAGGCCTTTGAAACCCAACGCCTGACGCGACCAGGTCCATAGATCGAAACTGTCGTGATGTTCGCAAATCTTGCCATCACGGAAGATGAAACGCGCCTGGATATCGTTGACCACGGTGTTGCCGGTCTGGCTGAACAGATAGGTCGCGACCCAATGGGCACCACCAGTGCGCTCGTCGGCGTGAACATGATCGAAAGTCAGGGAAAAGTCCTTGGCACGCGTGGTCAGCATGCGCCACATGTCACCGGCATCGCGACCACGAAGCTCGCCGAACGCAGGGTCACTGAACACCACATCATCGGTGTAGCAGGCAGCCATGGCTTCGGCATCCAGGCGCTGGAAAGCCTGGTAGAAACGGGTGATCAAGGCGCTATGGGCTTCACTCATTTGCGGGTTCCCCTGGATATGCACAATGGCTTCGAAAGATGGCCTGCACGATAGTCTGCAAATGCACCGAACACTATCGGCATTCATGACGGAAATAACGCGGTGATTATTCACGTCATTTCAGTACGACATTCCGTTGTCTCGGGCGTAGGAAAAAAGATCAACGTCCGTGGAAATACCCAGCCTGTGCATGGCCATGTTCTTTTGTTTACTGATGGTCGACACGCTGCGTTTGAAGTGAATGGCGATTTCGCTGACGGTCATGCCACTGGCGAGCATTCGGACCACTTCGTGCTCCTTGGCCGACAGTGGCGATTCGTGCAGCTGATTACGGGTGTTGGCCAGCAGCGTGCGCAGGGACTCGCTGAGGTAGCGGCGCCCTTGCTGTACCGCATTGATTGCCAGGGGCAACTCCTTCGCCGATGCAGTTTTGGCGACGATGGCCATCGCCCCTTGAGCCAACGCAGCCCTTGCCGTCGCCACACTGGTAAACATCGTTACCAGAATGATCGGCAAGGCCGGGTAAAGGCGTTGAATCGTACTCAACATTTTCAAGCCATCGGCCTGCTGCCCTCCCGGCATGGAGAAGTCAGTGATCAGCAGGTCGCAAGACGTGCTTGAAAGCAGATTCATCAGGCTGTCGGCACTGTCGGCCTCGCCGACGATCACGCATCGTCGGCTGGCGTTGATGAGTATGCGTAGTCCGACTCGAACGACGGAATGGTCGTCAGCAATTACGACTCGCATTGTGGGATACCTCCTGCTTGTGGCGCAAAGGCGCGGAAAATAGCGCCGTTCTTCACCCCTCCACAACGCCCCGAAAAAACCTCTAACGTCACATCCTCAATGTATTCAATGGGCTAACTCTTTGCCCATCCAACAAATAGATGGTTCCTACATTACAGCGCGCTGAAGACTACGCAGGAGGGCTGTTACCAAAGAATTCTTCGTCAGAAAACGTTACGTAGTCCGCAACACTCTTTCATACATGCCCCCCTCTCTTTTCGTACTAGTTGCATTCCTCCCGCTCCGCCTGCTCGCTAAATTGCGGTCTACCAAGCAGTCCGGCCATACCTGCACAGAACTGCGCTCACTCTCTACCTGACTATCGAATACATGAACAAGACGCCAATGACCCTGCGCACTGAACGCTTACCCACGGAATCCCTGCGTTACCTGTATTGCGAGCCATGCCAACGGTCTTTTATCCGGGATTTTCAATGAAAGACATCAAGAAGATACTTTTGAAGCAGGTACGCCGTTTGACCCATGCGGGCATCGGTGCATGCGCCCTGGTATGGACCGCGCAGGCTCACGCTGACGGCATGGTGCCCGATACCTCTGTGGTTATCGTCAATGAAGCCAACGGGGAAACTGCTGTATCGGTGACCAATACCGATGCCAGCCTGGCACTGCTACACGTCACCATCGAAGACATTCCCGAAGACACCGAGCCACTGGTGTTCGTGACGCCACCATTGGCACGCGTCGAAGCCTCCAGGACGCAGTTGGTGCGCTTCATCCTGCAATCAGAAAAACCCCTGCTCACCCAGCGTTTGAAGCGGGTGATCTTTGAAGGCATCCCCCAAGGCAAATCTGCTCCCGAAGCCGGGCATGCCCGTGTGGGTGTGACGGTGCGCCAGAACCTGCCGATCATCCTTCACCCCGCAGGCCTGGCGCCCAATCGCACACCGTGGACCGACCTGAAATGGTCGCTACAGGATGGTCAACTGACCGTACGCAACGAAACACCTTATGTCGTACGCCTGGCTCAGGAAGTACAACTGCTGCCTTCCGGGAGCGGTGCAACGCTACCGCGAACCTACGTGCTGCCTGGTGACCACATCAGCATTTCAGCCCCCGTAAAGGCAGCCACCCAGGTTCGAATTCATCCCGCGACGGTCTATGGCTTTGCTGTGCCGCCCTATGACGCGCTGCTCGCCCCCTGAAACTGACACCACCGATAGCGCCGTGCAGGGAATAGCTGGCGCCAATATTTCAAGGTGACGGCCTGTTTTTCCGTCGCTGCATGCAGGCCTGAAGCCGTAGCGGAATAGGCCAGCACACCGGCAAACCCCAAGTGAACCTCATGAACACCGTATTGAAATACCGTGATGGCAAAGCCATGCCTGCGATTCGGGCGATCCGCAAACTCCCTCGTCTGTCGCGACTTCGTACCGGCATGGTGCTGCTGCTAAGCAACGTAGTGATGGGGACCGACGCCTATGCCGAAGATCTCAATGACGCTTCGTTGCAGACTTCGTTCGACCAGAAGATGCTGACACAACGCGGAATCGACCCAGGCCTTGCAAACCTGCTACTGGCCACTCCGCGCTTCACCGCCGGCCGAAATCCGATCACCCTCACGGTGAATGGCCTGCGCCGTGGCCGGGTAGACGTCTCGTTCAACCAGGAAGGCGCGCCGTGCTTTGACCGTGGCCTGCTCGATGCGGCAAACGTGATCGTGCCACCAGCCCCGAGCAGCGACAAAGGCTGTTTCGATGTACTCGGCACCTGGCCGCAAGCCCGAATCGAACAGGATCCGGCCAACCTCGGCCTGTCATTGATAGTGCCCACCCAGGCGATACGTCCCACAGTCCGGGATATCTCTGGTTACCAAACCGGTGGAATCGCCGGGTTACTCAACTACGACGTCAACAGCCTTCACAGCCAATACGGCAGTCAATCTAACCGCTACCTGTCGGCCAATACCGAAGCCGGTTTCAATGCCGGCGACTGGATTGTCCGCAGTCGTCAGGTGCAGACCTGGCAGAACGATGTGTCACGCACCACTCACCTGGCGGCTTACGCCCAGCGCACCTTTGCCAGCCATGAGACGGTGCTTCAAGCGGGACAGGTCAATCTCTACAACCCGGTACTGGCCGGCGCGCAGATCACCGGCGTCCAGGTCATGACCGAGCAGGCGCTCCAGATCGAAGGCCAAAGCAATCCCATCGAAGGGATTGCTCGTAGCCAGGCTCAGGTCGAAATTCGGCAGAACGGTTCGCTGATCCACTCGACAGTGGTGCCGGCAGGACCGTTTTCCCTGAGTAACGTGCGTCGGCTCGACGGTCGCTCCGATGTTGAAGTCACGGTCAAGGAAGCGGATGGCAGCGAGCAACGCTTCACGGTCCCCGTCGCCATGCTTGGCGTTGGCCTGCCGGCTCCCGGCTTTTCGCTGGCCGCCGGCCAGGTACGCAGTCTCGGCGCGGCGCAGAACGGCGACCCCTGGGTGATCAGCGGCGGCTGGAGCGGAGCACTCAACCCCTATGCCCTGCTCAGCACCGGCGCCACGGGGACCGCCGACTACCGTGCGGCGGGCGCAGGTCTTGGCCTGCTGCCAGGGCCCGACACACAGATCCAGACCACCCTGCAAGCGGCCGACACCAGCACCCGCCAAGCCGACAGAGGGCTGCAGGCCGACCTGAATATTTCGCAACGCCTGGGTGAGCAGTGGTCGATCAATGCCGGCACTTCGCACCGGACCTTCGGCTATCGCGAACTGTCGGAGGCCGTATTCGACACTCAGTCGGATCGCAGTCAGTCGCGTTACCGTGACCAGCAAAGCCTGTCGCTGGCCTGGTCAACTCCCGGGCTTGGCGCCTTCAGCAGCGGCTTCAGTCGTTCAACGACATTCGACGGACAAAGCAGCAGTCGCGCCCTGGCATCCTGGGGCACCCGGATCGGTGGCGTGTCGGTGTCGGCCACGGCGCAATGGCAAGTCAGCGGCACCCAACGTAGCGACGACAGTGTTTACCTGAGCCTGAGTATTCCACTGGGTGAAAGCCGTCGAGCCCGCACCTGGGTACGCCGTTCCGCTGGCGAATACCGCAGCGGTGTCGGCTTGAACGAACAGATCAACGACCAGTTGAGTTACCGGGTCGGCGTTGAACACGACACACGAGACAAACAAGTGCAGTCCTCGGCAGGGGTTTCCCTGTTGCCGCGCTACAGCCAATTGGACTTGAGCTACACCCGCTCCGATGCCGAACACTCCAGCTACCAGATTGGCGCGCGTGGCGGCGCTGTGCTGCACGGCGACGGCTTGACGTTATCGCCATACCCCGTACGGGACACCTTCGCGCTGCTTTCGGTAGGCGATACGAGCGCCATCAAAGTCTCGACCCCCAGCGGTCCGGTCTGGACCGATTGGCAAGGTCACGCCGTGGTTCCTCAAGTGAGCGCCTATGGTCGTAGCCCGATAGAAGTCGACACCCGCTCACTGCCACGCAACCTCGATATCAACAACGGACTGGCCGTGGTTTCCGCCGGGCGCGGGGCCGTCGACAAGGTCGAATTCGGTGTCACGTTGACCCGTCGTGCCTTGCTCAAAGTTACCACGGACAACGGTGCCCCCCTGCCCCGTGGCGCGACAGTAAGCAGCGCAAACGGTGAGTTCGTCACGCTCGCTCAAGAAGGGGGATTGGTATTTCTGCCCAACGTCCTCGACACCCCCGACCTGTGGATAACCGCACCGGGGCTGGAGCGCTGCGAACTGCGTTTCGAACTGCCGGCCAAGGCCAATACCCAGGTGTATTACGAGACCGCCGCCGCCCAGTGCCGAGCACTTTAAGGATGACCCTATGAAGCTGTCCCGCCCATTGCTGTTGACACTCGCCACACTGATGTTGAGCGGACTCACGCCTCAGGCCTGGGCGCTCACCGATGAATGCCAGCTCACCTTGAGTCAGACGGTACTCGATTACGGCTTGATGAATCGGGCAATACGCGCCAATACCGCCGCAGAGCAGCCACTGGGCGAACGCCGCCTGAGCCTGAACCTGAACTGCTTACAACCCACCGACATGACCCTGTTCTACCGCGCCATGGCAGCGACTGCCGAGCGCTTTCGCTTTACCGAGCACGGCAGCTATGCCGTGCGCATGGGGGACGCCGTACTCGATGGGCAACCGGTGGACCTGGGCCTGATTTCCGCCATCGGCCAGGTACCCGAAGAAGCCGCTTCGAGTCTGCTTTGGCGACCGCAGCAGGCGATCGTTCCGGTTCGAGGCGGTGTAGCGGTGCAAGGGCAAAGCCTTACGGCGCAACTGGAACTGACAGCCTGGGCGCAGAAAAAAGCATTGCAGGTACGTGATGCCGTTGTCTGGGAAACCACCGGCCTGTTCGATGCGGTCGCTACGGGACGCTCAAGGGAGATAACCCTGCGCGCCAGTCTCGTGCCCGCCGCGTGCAACGTGGAACTGTCCAATGGCGGCCTGGTGGATTTCGGGCGGTTATCGATAAACGACCTGAACCCCGACAAAGGCACCCGACTGCCACCCAAGGATTTGACCCTGCGGGTTGGCTGCGACGCACCGGCACAATTTGCCCTGGTCATGCATGACAACCGCTCAGGCTCGGCGACGGTCAACAGCGAGATTTACTACGGACTGGGTCTGGACAACCGCAGCAACAAGATTGGCCTGTACTCACTGAATGTCGACCCCGCCAACGCCAGCGCCGACAGCTTCACCCGTGTGTATCGAACCGATTCCACCACCCAAGGCGCGGCCTGGAGCACCTCCAGTTCGAACCCCATACCGATCGCCCGGAAAAGCTACCTGGGCTTTACCGACAGCGCCGCCAGCACTGCGGGGCCGACCTCGATCCAGAACCTCACAACCACGGTAACGGTCGATGCCGTCATTGCCCCCACCGCCAATCTGGACCTGAGCAGCGCCGTTCACCTCGACGGCTCAGGGACGATCGAAATTCTTTACCCGTAACACCCACCCGGCCTTGTTGAACCCGAAGTGCAATCACGCACCTCGGGCTATTCAAGGTCAACAACAATAGTAAGGAAGTTTCACTCATGAAAAAGTACTTCGTAGCACTCACCACAACGGCACTGATCAGCGCCGCTCCTTTTGCACTCGCAGCGTCGAGAACTGACCTGACGGTTACAGGCATCATCACGCCAGTCGCTTGCACGCCGACCTTCTCCGGTGGCGGTGTCATTGATCTCGGCAAGATCTCTTCCAAAGACCTTAATCAAACCAGCAATACTCTGGTTAGCACTGATTCGCTTACATTGACCGTGAACTGCAGTGCACCTGCTACATTCGCCATCAATCCTATCGACAATAATTCAGGTACGGCCCTTGATGACTGGTTTGGCCTTGGTCTGACCGATGACGGACAAAAGCTGGGATTCTTTTACCCAAAAATTCTGCGAGCCACAGCAGATGCATCGGCGGCTGATCCTATCGAATCAGTCGACGGACTCACCTGGGCGACAGCGACCTCTGCTCAACCGGGATATCGGTTGTCCGTTGCCACTACTGGCGATACCGATCCGATCGAAGCAAAGGTTGTCACCATGGACCTTGAGGTTGAAACATACATAGCTCGCGCCGACGGGCTTACCCTGGACAAAGAAGTCAACATTGATGGCTCCGCGACGTTCGAAATAATTTACTAATAAAGGCCAAGGCGCTGAACCGTTCGCTGCCTGAATGAACGGGCGGTTCAGCACCTATACCTTCTTCTCAAAACGGAATTTACCGATGAAGCGTATCCCTGCAACCCTGACCGTAGCGCTGTTAATGAGCGCGGCGACTTGCGCCCTGGCGGCGTCTACCGCTGACCTGATCGTCAACGGCATCATCACCCCGGTCGCCTGCACCCCGACTTTTTCCAACAACGGTCTTGTCGACTACGGAAAAATCTCCCGGCAGGACCTGAACGTCGACAAAAGGACGCAACTGCGTAACAAATCACTCGACCTCAACATCAGTTGCAACGTAGCTGCCCGTTTCGCATTGATCATGCGGGACAACCGGGAAGGCTCGGCCATCGTCAACAGTGAGATCTACTACGGCCTGCAGTTCGACCGCAGCGGCAACAAGATCGGCTTGTATTCACTGCACTTCGATCCCGCCAATACCGTAGCGGACGCTCTGCCTCAAGTGTACCGAACCGATTCCACCACTGGGGGGCTGGCGTGGAGCTCCTCCAGGTCCAGCCCCATACCGGTTGGCGCCCGAAGTTATCTGGGTTTTACCGATGTGGCGGGCAGCACCGCAGGTCCTATCATGATTCAGAACCTGAGCAGTCGGGTCACGATCGTCACGGTCATTGCCCCCACCTCAACACTGGACTTGAGTGACGATGCAACACTCGACGGCTCGGCGACCCTGGAGGTTCTCTACTTATAGGCCTGCGTCGCGATTAAATTTTCTCACTGCTGACCTGCACATACAGCGCCCGCCCGGCACCGAGCCCGGCGATGATCGCACCCAGGCCGATACCGCCAAAAATCCACCCCACTGCCGTCCAGCCGCCGGTCCAGTCATGCACGATACCGACCGCGAACGGCCCCATGGACGCCAGGGTGTAACCGAAGCCCTGGGCCATGCTCGACAGATTCGCCGCAACGTGGGAGTCCCGCGAGCGCAGCACGATCAGGGTCAATGCCAGGCTGAACGTGGCGCCCTGCCCAAGCCCGAGCACGATCGCCCAGCCCCATAAGCCTTCGATCGGTGCGTACAGGCAACCGAACAAGCCACCAAGGGTCAGCACCATCACGATCACAATCGCCAGCCGCTGGTCCTTGCCACGCGTCGCCAGCCATGGCGCGGCGAGGGAGCTGACCAGTTGCACGATCACCGACCCCGACAGCACCAGCCCGGCCTGGGTCGGGGTCAGACCACGGCCGATCAGGATCGACGGCAACCAGCCGAACACGATGTAGGCCAGGGACGATTGCAGGCCCATGTACAAGGTCACCTGCCAGGCCAGCGGATCGCGCAGCAATCCCCGAACGCGATAGGCGACGTTGTGCGCGCCGTGTTTCTGGCCGACTTGCGGCAACCAGAACAGCGCGGCCGCCAATGCCGGAATGACCCAGAAGCCGAGACCCAACGCCCAGCGCTTGTCGAAATGCTCACTCAACGGCACGGTCGCACCCGCCGCCATCGCCGCGCCCAGGCACAGGGCCATGGTGTAGACACCGGTCATGGTCCCGGCCTGTTTCGGGAAATCGCGCTTGACGATGCCCGGCAGCAACACGCCGATCACGCCGATGCTGGCACCGGCCAGCACACTGCCGGCAAACAGGCCGATCTCACCGAACGAACTGCGCAGGATGATCCCGCCCGCCAGAGTCAGAAGAATGCCCAGCACCACCCGCTCCGCACCAAATCGCCGCGCCAGCACGGGTGCCAACGGCGCAAACAGGCCCAGGCAAAGCACCGGCAACGTGGTCAGCAATCCCGCCGCGGATGCCGACAAGCCAAGGGACTTCGAGACCTCGCTGAGCATCGGCGCCATGCTCGACAGCGCCGGGCGCAGATTCAGCGCCACCAGTATCAGGCCCAGCAGCAACAACCACGGCCGGCGCAGAACCGGGTGGGTTTGCTGGACCTGTTCGTCATCGGCCTCGGCATCGATCAGCAGCTCTTCCAGCTCGGCCGAGCGTTTTAGGGCTGTGGATAACTCACTGCGGTGCATGGACTTCTCGGTTTCAAGGTTCATTGATCAACTGCCTCGACAGGGCTTTGGCCCGTTCCGGGTCGCGTTGTTCGACGGCATCGAGCAGCTCGATGTGCAGGTCGAACACTTCCTGGCGGCGCGGGACAATACTCAGGGTCTGGCGCAACTGCCCGCCGACGATACTGGAGAAATAGCGATATAACTCGCTGAGGGTCGGGTTGTGCGCGGCGTCCACCAGACGGCGGTGGAACACCAGATCGCAGGCAATGTAGGTGTCGAGATCGCCGTGATAGTGGCTGCCACTGACACCCAGCGCCTCGCGCAATGCCACCAGGTCTTCATCGGTGCGGCGCATGGCAGCCAGGCCAATGGCCTCGACTTCGAGGATGTGCCGGGTTTCCCGGGCCTGCTCAAGGGAACAACGGGACAGCGCCTTCAAGGTATCGAGCGGATCGACCACTGCCCGCAGGTAACTGCCGTCGCCCTGACGGATTTCGATCAACCCGGAAAATGCCAACACGCGCATGGCTTCACGCACGGTGTTACGGCTGATGCCTAGCTCGGCGGACAACTCAGGCTCGGTGGGCAAACGCTGGCCCACGACCCAAGTGCCCTGGTTGATGCGCAGGCGCAGCTGGTCAAGGGCCTGATCAACCAGGGATCGTTTCACTAATGGAGAGATTTCTGACATGGAATTCGCCCTCTCATCCAATCATAGGATGAATTTTCTGACATGTTAGTCAGTACCCTCCAGACGGGCAACTGCATAACGGCTGGAGCGGTGAGCCTAAATCCTGTGGGAGCGGGCTTGCTCGCGAAGACGGTGGCACATCCCACATCAATGTGAATGACACACTGCCTTCGCGAGCAAGCCCGCTCCCACAGGGTTTTGCATTCGGACGTTAAATCGCAGGCAAAAATAAACCCGGAACTCGGTCCGGGTTTATTTCAGTGCCTGGGTTCGATCAATGCAGGATCTGGCTCAGGAACAGCTTGGTGCGTTCATTCTGCGGCTTGTCGAAGAAGTCGTTCGGTGCAGCCTGCTCGACGATTTCGCCCTTGTCCATGAAGATCACGCGGTTGGCCACGGTGCGGGCGAAGCCCATTTCGTGGGTCACGCAGAGCATGGTCATGCCGTCTTCAGCCAAGCCGATCATGGTGTCGAGTACTTCCTTCACCATCTCCGGATCAAGCGCCGAGGTCGGTTCGTCGAACAGCATGATCTTCGGCTTCATGCACAGCGCGCGAGCGATCGCCACACGCTGCTGCTGACCGCCGGACAATTGCCCCGGGTACTTGTGCGCCTGCTCCGGAATGCGTACGCGTTCCAGGTAGTGCATGGCAATTTCCTCGGCCTTGCGCTTGGGCATCTTGCGCACCCACATCGGCGCCAGCGTGCAGTTCTGCAAGATGGTCAGGTGCGGGAACAGGTTGAAGTGCTGGAACACCATGCCGACTTCACGACGGATCGCTTCGATCTGCTTGAGGTCGTTGGTCAACTCCACGCCATCGACCACGATGCGGCCCTGCTGGTGCTCTTCCAGACGGTTGAGGCAGCGGATGGTGGTGGACTTGCCGGAACCCGACGGGCCGCACAGCACGATACGCTCGCCCTGCTTGACGTTGAGGTTGATGTCCTTGAGTACGTGAAACTGGCCGTACCACTTGTTCACGCCCTGCATCTGAATAATGCCTTCAGGGCTCACAGGCTGTTTGATTGCTTCGCTCATCACAAAACTTCCTAAATTAGGTAGCGACTTAGCGCTTGTGGCCAGTGTCGAGCTTGCGTTCCAGATGCATGGAATAGCGCGACATACCAAAACAGAAAATCCAGAACACCAGGGCGGCGAACACATAGCCTTCGGTGGCCATGCCCAGCCATTTCGGGTCGGCGGCGGCTTGCTTGACGCTGTTGAGCAGGTCGAACAGGCCGATGATGATCACCAGGCTCGTGTCCTTGAACAGCGCAATGAAGGTGTTGACGATGCCGGGGATCACCAGCTTCAGGGCTTGCGGCAGAATCACCAGGCCCATGCTGCGCCAGTAGCCCAGGCCCATCGCCGCCGCTGCTTCGTACTGACCTTTGGGAATCGCTTGCAGACCGCCGCGCACCACTTCAGCCACGTAGGCCGACTGGAACAGGATCACGCCGATCAACGCCCGCAGCAGCTTGTCGAAGTTCATGCCCTCAGGCAGGAACAACGGCAGCATCACCGAGGACATGAACAGCACCGTGATCAACGGCACGCCACGCCAGAATTCGATGAAGGTCACGCAGACCACGCGAATCGCCGGCATGTTCGAGCGACGGCCCAGCGCCAGGACGATCCCCAGTGGCAACGCACCGGCGATGCCGACGGTGGCGATCACCAAGGTCAGCATCAGGCCGCCCCACTGGCTGGTCGCCACGGCGTCCAGACCCAATACGCCGCCATGCAGCAGGCACCAGGCAATGATTGGGTACAGCACCAGGAAGCTCAGCCCGTACACCGCTTTATGGTGAAAGCGCGAGATGAACAACGGCGCCACGCCGACAATCGCCAGCCACACCGTCAGGTCCACGCGCCAGCGCAGTACCGGCGGGTAGTAGCCGTACATGAACTGGCCGAAACGCTGCTGGATGAACACCCAGCAGGCGCCCTCCTTGGTGCAGTCGGCCTGGCTGGTGCCGACCCAGTTGGCGTCAAGGATCGCCCACTGCAGGATTGGCGGTACCACCAGGTAGATGAGGTAGAACGCGAACAGGGTCAGCAGGGTGTTGAGCCAGCTGGAGAACATGTTCGCGCGCATCCACGCCACCGCACCGATGCTGCGGTTCGGTGGAGGCATGTCAGGTTTGAAAGTATGAGTACTCATGCGCTTTTCCTTACCGCTCGATCAGCGCAATGCGCTTGTTGTACCAGTTCATCAGCAGGGAAATGCTGATACTGATCGCCAGGTACACGCTCATGGTGATGGCAATCACCTCGATCGCCTGGCCGGTCTGGTTGAGCACAGTCCCGGCAAACAGCGAAACCATTTCCGGATAACCGATACCGGCCGCCAGCGAGGAGTTCTTCGCCAGGTTCAGGTATTGGCTGGTCAGCGGTGGAATGATCACGCGCAGGGCTTGCGGAATGATCACCTTGCGCAGGGTCGGACCGTTGCGCAGGCCGAGGGAATGCGCCGCTTCGGTCTGGCCATGGCTGACCGACTTGATGCCCGAACGCACGATCTCGGCAATGAATGCCGCGGTGTACACCGTCAGGGCCAGGGTCAGCGCCAGCAGTTCCGGGATCAACACCCAGCCACCGACGAAGTTGAAGCCTTGCAGCTTCGGCATTTCCCAGTGCACCGGTGCGCCGAAAATCAGCGCGCACAGCGCAGGGATGACCAGGAACATCGCCAGGCCAACCCAGAACTTGTGGAACGGCACACCGGTGGCTTCGAAGCGCTTGGTGGCCCAGCGGCTCATCAGCACGATGGCGACGATGGCGACGACAACGCTGGTCACAAACGGCCAGAAACCGTCCGCCATCAGCGCCGCCGGCATGTTCAGGCCACGGCTGCTGACAAAGAAGGTATCGCCGAAGTTATGGCTGTTACGCGGCCCCGGCATGGTCAGGAACACCGCGAAGTACCAGAACAGGATTTGCAGCAGTGGCGGAATATTGCGGAAGACTTCCACATACACCGTCGCTACCTTGCTGATGATCCAGTTCTTCGACAGCCGTGACACGCCGACGATGAACCCGAGGATCGTCGCCAGGATCACGCCGATGAAGGTCACCAGCAGCGTGTTGAGCAGGCCGATGACAAACACTCGGGCATAGGTGTCCGATTCGGTGTAGTCGATCAGGTGTTGAGCGATGCCGAAACCGGCACTGCGCTCCAGAAAGTCGAAACCGGAGGTAATGCCCCGGTGTTGCAGGTTGGTCTGGGTGTTATCGAACAGATACCAGCCCATCGAGACCACTGCGACAATGGTGATGATCTGGAATAGCCACGCACGCACTTTAGGATCGCTGAGGCTGAGCCTCTGCTTTGGTGCGCCGATTGAATTTTGCATGAAGTGCCCCGGAAATAATGGAACAGAACATCACCCGGTGGTTGGCCCACCGGGTGATAGAACCATCAGCGCACTGGTGGTGCGTATTGAATGCCGCCAGCGTTCCACAGGGCGTTCAGCCCGCGGTCGATTTCCAGCGGAGTGCCCTTGCCGAGGTTTTTCTCGAACACTTCGCCGTAGTTGCCGACTTGCTTGATGATCTGCACGACCCAGTCTTTCTTCACTTTCAGGTCTTTGCCGTATTCACCGTCGGTACCCAGCAGACGGGCAACGTCAGGGTTCTTGGTGCCCTTGGCTTCGGCTTCGACGTTCTTCGAAGTGATGCCGGCTTCTTCAGCGTTGAGCATGGCGTAGCCAGTCCAGCGCACGATGGCCAGCCACTCGTCGTCGCCATTACGCACGACCGGGCCCAGAGGTTCCTTGGAAATGGTTTCCGGCAGAACCACGTAGTCCTTCGGTGAAGCCAGCTTGCTGCGCTGAGCGAACAGCTGGGATTTGTCGGAGGTCAGTACGTCGCAACGACCGGATTCCAGCGACTTGGCGCTTTCGTCGGAGGTGTCGAAGGTGATCGGGGTGTATTTCAGGCCGTTGCCGCGGAAGTAGTCGGAAACGTTCAGTTCGGTAGTGGTACCGGCCTGGATGCAGATGGTTGCACCGTCCAGTTCCTTGGCGCTCTTGACGCCCAGCTTGTTGTTTACCAGGAAGCCGATGCCGTCGTAGTAGGTAATGAAGCCCGGGAATTTCAGGCCCATGCCCGCGTCACGGGAGCTGGTCATGGTGGTGTTGCGCGACAGGATGTCGATTTCGCCGGATTGCAGCGCGGTGAAGCGCTCCTTGGCGTTCAACTGGCTGAACTTGACCTTGGTCGCGTCGCCGAAGACAGCCGCCGCCACTGCACGGCAGTAGTCAGCATCGATACCGACGATCTTGCCGGTGGAATCCGGAACCGAGAAGCCTGGCAGACCATCGCTGACGCCACACTGCACGAAACCTTTCTTCATCACTGCATCCAGGGTTGCGCCCGCCTGGGCAAACCCGCTGACACCGAGTACCGCGGCTGCAGTCACGATAGCCAGGGTGGATTTCAACATCTTCATTCAAACCTCCAGTTTTGCTCTTGTTGTGTCGGAGCGTGAGTCCTGTCGCACCCTTTTGAGGCGTAGTCGACCCGTGTTGGCTTTTTTTGGGGTCAACCGACGTAAGACGTTAGCTATGAGTCTAGTAGGAGAAAATCCACGTCATGGAAAACTCACTCTCACCAGTCGGCCGAACGGGCTGTAGCCCTTTCACGTTCGCGAAGCCCCGTAGCGGCCATTGGCGAACATCCATCACCGGATTCTTTTCAATCCCACTGATAACCTTGGCCTGATAGTGTTACCGACAGGCGTGGGATTTTTCGTACAGACTTCGCCATAGCAAAGCCCGTACCACACCGCTCGCCGAAGCGGTTCAGCTGCAGGTCAATAGCAAAACTTGTAACCTTGCGACATCTTCGTAACAGATCAACCAGACGCGCACTCAGCCCTCGCACTCAATGAGAGCGCACGCACATTTTTGGAGCAGCCATGACCAACCCCTTGATTCTTCAACCCGTCAAGACCGCAGATGCCTGCGTTATCTGGCTGCACGGCCTGGGTGCCGATCGCTACGACTTTCTGCCAGTGGCCGAAGCCCTGCAGGAAACCCTGTTGAGCACCCGCTTTGTTTTGCCCCAGGCACCGAACCGCGCCGTGACCATCAACGGCGGTTACGAGATGCCGAGCTGGTACGACATATTGGCCATGAGCCCGGCGCGCGCGATCAATCGCGAGCAACTGGAAGAGTCGACCAACTGGATCATCGAACTGATCGAAACGCAGAAGGCCAGCGGAATAGACGCCTCGCGGATCTTCCTGGCAGGTTTTTCCCAGGGCGGTGCCGTGGTTTTCCACACCGCGTTTCTGAAATGGCAGGGACCGTTGGGTGGCGTAGTTGCCCTATCTACTTATGCACCGACCTTCAGCGACGAACTGCAACTGTCCGCCAGCCAGCAGCGCATTCCGGTGCTGTCGATGCACGGCCAGTACGACGACGTGGTGCAAAACTCGATGGGGCGCAGCGCCTACGAGCATTTGAAGCTGCGTGGTGTCACCGTGACATGGCAGGAGTACCCAATGGGTCACGAAGTGTTACCCGAAGAAATTCGCGACATCGGCGTCTGGCTCGCCGAGCGCTTGCGTTAAGCATTTCTGTTTAAAAGCGCCCTTTGATCCATCCCACTACGCCGCGCCCGATTCTTGCATTACACTGGCCGGCGTACATTCCTTAACCAATTGATGAGATGACCGTGCTCAAAGCACTCAAGAAAATGTTCGGTAAAAGCGAGACTGAGCAACTCGCGCCAGTTCCCAGCCCTGCGTCTCACGCTCCCGGCCACCGCACCGACGGTAATCAATCTGAACGAGCCGCCACCACCGCGGCACCCAAGCATGAGCCGAAGCCCCCAATAGCTGCCCAGCCTGCGGCGATAACAGCCCCGGAGCAGCCGCTCAGCGAAACGCCGAAACCCGCCAAACCGCGCCGCGAACCCAAGCCCAAGGCACCGGTCATCCCATGGAAACTCGAAGACTTCGTCGTCGAGCCCCAGGAAGGCAAGACCCGCTTCCACGATTTCAAACTCGCCCCGGAACTGATGCACGCCATCCAGGACCTGGGCTTCCCGTATTGCACGCCGATCCAGGCACAGGTGCTGGGCTTCACCCTCGCGGGCAAAGACGCCATCGGCCGCGCCCAGACCGGTACCGGCAAGACCGCTGCGTTCCTGGTCTCGATCATCACCCAGTTGCTGCAAACGCCGCCGCCGAAAGAGCGCTACATGGGTGAGCCACGGGCACTGATCATCGCGCCGACCCGCGAACTGGTGGTGCAGATCGCCAAGGACGCCGCCGACCTGACCAAGTACACCGGCCTCAACGTCATGACGTTCGTCGGTGGCATGGACTTCGACAAGCAGCTCAAGCACCTCGAAGCCCGCCACTGCGACATCCTCGTGGCCACGCCGGGCCGCCTGCTGGACTTCAACCAGCGCGGCGACGTGCACCTGGACATGGTCGAAGTGATGGTGCTGGACGAAGCCGACCGCATGCTCGACATGGGCTTCATCCCGCAAGTGCGCCAGATCATTCGCCAGACGCCGCCGAAGTCCGAGCGTCAGACGCTGCTGTTCTCCGCAACCTTCACCGAAGACGTGATGAACCTGGCCAAGCAATGGACCACCGACCCGTCGATCGTCGAGATCGAGTCGCAGAACGTGGCCAACGAAAACGTCGAGCAGCACATCTACGCGGTGGCCGCTGCCGACAAATACAAACTGCTCTACAACCTGGTCAACGACAATGGTTGGGAGCGGGTCATCGTGTTCGCCAACCGCAAGGATGAAGTGCGGCGCATCGAAGAACGCCTGGTGCGTGACGGCATCAACGCCGCGCAACTGTCCGGCGACGTGCCGCAGCACAAGCGCATCAAGACCCTCGAAGGCTTCCGCGAAGGCAAGATCCGTGTACTGGTCGCCACCGACGTGGCTGGTCGCGGCATCCACATCGACGGCATCAGCCACGTGATCAACTTCACCCTGCCGGAAGTGCCGGACGACTACGTGCACCGCATCGGTCGTACCGGCCGTGCTGGCGCCGACGGTGTGTCCATCAGCTTTGCCGGTGAAGACGACTCCTACCAGCTACCGTCCATCGAGGAAAAGCTGGGGCGCAAGATCAGCTGTGAAACGCCACCGACGCATCTGTTGCGGGCCGTTGAACGCAAGCGTCCTCATTAAGCGACGCTGAAAAGACAAGCGCAGCCGGAAACGGACTGCGCTTTTTTTTCGCCCGGTTTTTTTCAACAGGAGCTTGCCAGAGATATCTAAAAGTCCATAATGGACAAATTAGTTTACTTCCAGCTCCGGAGCCGACCATGTCCAGTACGCCCCAAGTGATCCCCCAAGCCCAGGCTCGCGAGCTACTGGCGCAGGTCGATGTGCCGCAGATCCTGCGCAAACTGTTCCGCGACCTGGCCGCCGGGCAAGCCGTACAACCGGCGCAGCAACTGGTGGAGTTTCCACAGGGCGCCGGCGATTTCATCAACTACCTGGGCGTGCTGGCCGAAGATGGCGTGTACGGGATCAAGACGTCGCCATACATCGTCCGTGAACAAGGGCCGCTGGTGACGGCGTGGACGCTGCTGATGTCGATGCAGACCGGCCAGCCGCTGTTACTGTGCGATGCCGGCGAACTGACCACGGCACGCACCGCTGCGACCACCGCTGTAGCGGTCGATGCCCTCGCGCCGCTCACAGCCAATCGCCTGGCCATCATCGGCAGCGGTAAAGTGGCCCAAGCGCACCTGCATTACGTGAAAGGCCTGCGCGACTGGCAGAGCATCAGCCTGTACTCGCCGAGCTTGAGCGAAGACGCCGAAACCGTGCGCCTGCTGAAAAACATCGAGCCACGCCTGAACATCGTCGACAGTCGCGAAGCTGCCGTTCAGGACGCCGACGTGATCATGCTCTGCACCTCGTCAGCCGGTCCGGTGATCGATCCGTCGAGCTTGCGCAAACCGGCGCTGATCACCTCCATCAGTACCAATGCGCCGCGTGCCCACGAAGTGCCGCCGCAGAGCCTCAACGACATGCAGGTGTTCTGCGACTATCGCCTGACCACCCCGGGCTCGGCCGGTGAAATGCTGATCGCCGCCGAACGGCACGGCTGGGACAAGGGCGCGATTGTCGGCGACCTGCCTGACTTGCTCAGCGAAAAAGTCCAGCGCCCGGATTACGATCGCCATGTGTTTTTCCGCTCGATCGGCCTGGGCCTGGAAGACATTGCGCTGGCCAATGCGATCTATCGCCGACATCACTAACACCGCGAAACCTGTGGGAGCGGGCTTGCTCGCGAATAGGGTCCGACATTCACCTGCAATGTCGACTGTCACACCGCTTTCGCGAGCAAGCCCGCTCCCACAGGGGATCATTACAATTTCAGCATTGCACTTCACTGGAGACGTTCATGAGCCAGGCAGATTTCATCATCATCGGCGGCGGGATTGCCGGTGCTTCCACGGGTTTCTGGCTGTCGCAGCACGGCCGCGTGATCGTGCTCGAACGCGAATCCCATCCGGCCTATCACTCCACCGGCCGGTCGGCGGCGCTGTACACCGCGGCCTACGGCACCCCGCAAGTGCGGGCATTGACCCTGGCCAGCCGGGACTTCTTCGACAACCCGCCCAGCGGTTTCTGCGAACACCCTCTGCTGACTCCGCGCGGCGAAATAACCGTGGATTTCACCGGTGACCCGGACGAACTGAACAGGCAATACCAGAGCGCAAAAACCACGGTGCCAGAGATGCAATTGCTCGGCGTCGACGAGGCCTGCGCGTTGGTGCCGATCCTGCGCCGGGAAAAGGTCCACGGCGCCATCTACGACCCGACCGCCAGCGACATCGACACCGATGCCCTGCACCAGGGCTATTTGCGTGGTATCCGCCGCAACCAGGGCGAAGTGCATACCGACAGCGAAGTCGTCGGCCTGAGCCGCGACGGCCAAGGTACATGGCACGTCCAGACCGGCAACCAGACCTTCAGCGCGCCGATCATCATCAACGCGGCCGGCGCGTGGGCCGACAAGATCGGCGAACTGGCTGGCGCCAAGCCGCTGGGCCTGCAACCGAAACGCCGGGCCGCGTTCATCTTCGCCGGCCCCGAAGGCGTGGACATCCACCATTGGCCGATGCTGGTCAGCCTCGACGAATCCTTCTACATGAAACCCGACGCCGGAATGTTCCTCGGCTCGCCGGCCAACGCCGACCCGGTGGAACCCCACGATGTGCAGCCCGAAGAGCTGGACATCGCCATGGGCATCTACCAGATCGAAGAAGCCACGACCCTGACCATTCGCCGCCCGACCCGCACCTGGGCCGGCCTGCGCAGCTTCGTCAGCGACGGCGACTTGCTGTCCGGCTTCGATCCACAGGTACCGGGACTGTTCTGGGTCGCGGCACAAGGCGGTTATGGCATCCAGACCTCTCCGGCCATGGGCCAGGCCAGCGCGGCACTGGTGCGCGGTGCCGCGTTGCCCGAGTCGCTCGGCCGTTTCGGCCTGAATGCCGAAATGCTTTCCCCTGCCCGCCTTGGCGGATCCTGATCCTCAGGTGACGTGCCCACACGATTACGGCACACTTTCAGCGCCCCTTTGATGGGGCGCTGACGCTGCCTGGAGTTCCACTGTATGAACGCCCCCGAAAAAGACTCGGCCCCGAACACTGCGTCGCTGGATAACTTCCGGGCGATCGCCGATGCCATCGCCACGTTGTTTTTCCCCCATGCCGAAGTGGTGCTGCACGACCTGCGCACGCAAAAGGTCGACTACATCGCCAACAACCTGTCCAAACGGGAAATCGGCGACGACTCGGCGCTGGAAGACATGCTCAGCGACGATGTCAGCGAACGAAACATCGGGCCGTACGAAAAGCTCAACTGGGATGGTCAGAAGATTCGCAGCCTCAGCACAGTGCTACGCGACAGCGAAGATCGTCCGCTGGCGATGTTGTGCATCAACCTGAATATTTCGTTGTTCGAAAATGCCAAGGCCGCTTTGGATCTGTTCCTGTCACCGACCAAGCTGATCCCGCAACCGGATGCACTGTTCCGCGATGACTGGCAGGAACGGATCAACACCTTCCTCCACGCCTGGCTGCGCGAGCGCCAGTTGAGCCTGAATCTGCTGACTCGCGACCACAAGCGGGAACTGGTGCTGGCGTTGCACGCCGAAGGCGCGTTCAAGGGCAAAAGCGCATCGAACTACGTGGCCAATGTGCTGAACATGGGCCGGGCGACGGTGTACAAGCATTTGAAGGAATTGAAGGGCTGAGCCCTGAGATTTGCATTGCTTGAACTGGCCTCTTCGCGAGCAAGCCCGCTCCCACACTGGATCTTCGTCTTATGGAGATCAAATGTGGGAGCGGGCTTGCTCGCGAAAGCTATAGATCAGTCGCCGTAGATGTCGGACTTGAAATACTTGTCCGAAATCTTCTGGTACTCACCACTGGCACGAATGCCATCAATGGCCGTGTTCAGCTCGCTGACCAGTTCGGTGTTGCCCTTGCGCACTGCAATCCCGGCACCCTCGCCCACATATTTCGGATCTTTCAATTCCGGCCCGACAAAGGCGTAACCCTTGCCACGCGGCATCGAGAGGAAGTCATTGAGCGGAATGGTGTCGGCAAAAATCGCGTCGAGGCGACCGGCTGCCAGGTCCATGTAGATTTCTTCGTTGTTGCTGTAGCGCTTGACGTTGATGCCATTGGGCTCGAAAACTTCGGTGGCGTAACGGTCGGTGGTGGTGGCGCGCTGCACGCCGACGGCCTTGCCCTTGAGGCTGGCGTACTGGTCATCCACCACCGCGCCATCCTTCATCACCAGGCGCGACGAAGTGAAATAGTACTTGTGGGTGAAATCCACCGACTTCTTGCGGTCTTCATTGATGGTCATGGACGACAGCGCCATGTCGATTTTCTTCACCTTCAGGGAAGGAATCAGACCGTCGAACTCGCCTTCGACCCACACACACTTGGCCTTCATCTGTGCGCACAAGGCATTGCCGATGTCATAGTCGAAACCGGCGATTTCGCCTTTGTCGGTTTTCGAGGCGAACGGTGGATACGCCGCTTCGATACCGATGCGCAGGGTTTTCTCGGCGGCGAACACAGTACTGCACGCCAACAGGCTCAAGGCCAGACCGGTGATGAGGGGGAACTTCTTCATGTTCGTTTTCTCGCGGTTGTTGTTGGTTTGGCAAGACAGAAGAAAAAGCTGAAACGGGTGGAAGCCTTTTTTGTACTTATAATTCCATACTGGACTTTTACGTATAAATCGTCAATGAGGCAAATGCAGCCTGTGCCGGCCGATGGTCGGGTGGTGGTTCTGCAAGGTATTGGGTGAGTCAGATGACCCCTTCGCGAGCAAGCCCGCTCCCACAGGGTTCTGTGTCGTACACAAATTTTGTGTTCAACCAGATCCATTGTGGGAGCGGGCTTGCTCGCGAAGGCTGACTTGAGAACGCCGCAGGATTTACTGCTTCCAGCGATCCGCCGCCGCATGATCACTGTCACGACCCTCGACCCAACGCGGCCCGTCACTGGTGATTTCTTTCTTCCAGAACGGCGCACGGGTTTTCAGGTAATCCATGACAAAGGCGCAGGCGTCGAATGCCGCCTGACGATGGGCACTGGCCGCGCCGACGAAGACAATCGGCTCACCCGGCTCCAGGGCGCCGATGCGGTGCAGCACTTCCAGCTTGAGCAGCGGCCAGCGCTGCTCGGCCTCGATGGCAATCTTGCCGAGGGCCTTTTCGGTCATGCCGGGATAGTGTTCGAGGAACATCCCCGCGACGTCGAGGCCGTCATTGAAGTCGCGCACGTAGCCGACAAAACTCACCACCGCACCCACGCCGACATTGGCATCGTGCATGGCGTTGACTTCGGCACCCGGGTCGAACGCGGTGGACTGCACGCGAATCGCCATGGCTCAGCCTCCGGTCACTGTCGGAAAGAACGCCACTTCATCGCCTTCGCTGACCGGCTCATCGAGCTGGCACAGGTCTTCGTTGCGGGCGCACATCAGGTTCTGCTCGCTCAACACCTCGGCACCGTCACGTTGGGCCAACAGTGCGCGGACGTCGTCGACGGTGGCGAAGTTGCCTTCTACTTTCACCGAGTCCACACCCAACGCTTCACGATAACGGGCGAAAAATTTCACGGTAACGTTCATGACTGCTCCGCCTGGAAATGTCCGCTCTTGCCGCCGACCTTCTCCAGCAGCCGCACGCTTTCGATGGTCATGCCGCGGTCCACGGCCTTGCACATGTCGTAGATCGTCAGCGCGGCGACGCTGGCAGCGGTCAGGGCCTCCATCTCGACGCCGGTCTGCCCGGACAGCTTGCAGCGCGCCACGATGCGCACCGAATCCTCGCCTTCGGCACTGAGTTCGACCTTGACGCCGGTCAGCATCAGCGGATGGCACAGGGGAATCAGATCGCTGGTTTTCTTCGCCGCCTGAATGCCGGCAATGCGCGCCACGGCAAACACATCACCCTTGGGGTGGCCGCCGCTGACGATCATCTGCAGGGTTTCGGGCAGCATGCGCACCAGCGCTTGAGCGGTCGCCTCACGGAACGTCACGGCTTTTTCAGTGACGTCGACCATGTTGGCGCGACCTTGGGAATCGAGATGAGTCAGCACGAGATTACTCCTGATCAGGAGCGTCGATTGTAAACCTGCGGGTCAATTTTTCGCACGCACGATTGTCGGCCCACCACAAACCAATGTGGGAGCGAGCTTGCTCCGGGCGGCGTTCCGACGAAAGCGGTGTTCCAGTCAGCATATATGTCGACTGATCCACCGCTTTCGCGAGCAAGCCCGCTCCCACAGGTTTTTCATACGCCCATAAAAAACCGGGCGGCTGTAGGGCCGCCCGGTTCCGATGGACAGTTACAAATGCGATTCGGCGTATTCGGCCAGGATCGAGCGTGGTACCCCTTGCAGGGTGATGTGCACCCCGTTCGGGAAGTCCTTGAAGCGTTCAGTGAGGTAGGTCAGCCCGGAGCTGGTCGCGGACAGGTAAGGGGTGTCGATCTGTGCGAGGTTACCCAGGCACACCACTTTGGAACCGGCGCCGGCACGGGTGATGATGGTTTTCATTTGGTGCGGCGTTAGGTTCTGGCATTCGTCGATCAAAATCAGGCTCTGCTGGAAGCTGCGGCCCCGGATGTAGTTGAGGGATTTGAACTGCAACGGCACTTTGCTGAGGATGTAGTCGACGCTGCCATGGGTGCTTTCGTCATCCATGTGCAAGGCTTCGAGGTTGTCGGTGATGGCGCCCAGCCACGGCTCCATTTTTTCCGCCTCGGTGCCGGGCAGGAAGCCGATTTCCTGGTCCAGGCCCTGCACGCTGCGGGTGGCGATGATGCGGCGATAACGTTTGCTGACCATGGTCTGCTCGATCGCAGCGGCCAGCGCCAGGATGGTTTTACCCGAACCCGCGGCACCCGACAGGTTGACCAGGTGGATGTCCGGATCGAGCAAGGCGTACAACGCCAGGCTCTGATAGATATCACGCGGCTTGAGGCCCCAGGCTTCCTGGTGCAGCAGCGGTTCCTGGTGCAGGTCGAGGATCAGCAAGCGGTCCTCTTCGATCTCCTTGATCCAGCCGACAAAGCCCTGTTCATCAATGATGAATTCGTTGACGTGCACTGCTGGCAGGTTGTCGATCAATTGCACCTGATGCCAGGTGCGGCCGTGGTCCTGACGGGTTTCGACCTTGCTCACGCGGTCCCAGAAAGAGCCGGTCATGTTGTGGTAGCCGTTGGGCAGCAAGGACACGTCATCGACCAGTTGGTCGGTGCTGTAGTCCTCGGCCGCGATCCCGCAGGCGCGCGCCTTGAGGCGCATGTTGATGTCTTTGGTGACCAGCACCACGGGCTTCTTCGGGTCGCGCGCGTGCAGGTCGATCAGTTGATTGATGATTTTGTTGTCATTCAGGTGCTCGGGCAGAATCAGGTTCGGCTCGGCATGCTTGCTCATCAGAATTGACAGCAAACCCTTGGGTCCGCTTTTGCCACGCTGGATCGGCACACCCTGCTCGACATCCTCGGGTGAGGCATCGCCCAGGGTCTTGTCGATCAGGCGGATGGCCTGGCGGCATTCGGCGGCTACGCTGTGATGCCCGCTCTTGAGCTTGTCGAGCTCTTCAAGCACGGTCATCGGGATCGCGACGTGGTGTTCTTCGAAGTTAAGCAGCGCGTTTGGATCGTGAATCAATACGTTGGTATCGAGTACATAAAGGATTGGCTGGTTGGAAGAAGAGCTACGTCCGTGATCATCCATACTCGGTCACCTTTGTGGGAGCCATTCGACGCAATACCTTGACGGTGCTGCGCCTCGAAGTGACTGCCGAATACACCTGCGGGGACTCAAGTGTTCTGCATACATGCGGGGTCTTGGAAGACGCCACCTGTGTTGCAGGTTTCGGCGGTCTGTCTTCGTAATACTCCAAAACGTGTGACAGAAAAAAGTACTTTGACGCTTTTTTGAAGTTTATTTTGCAGATTGACCAATAGCACTTGGCGGACTGCCATCACCCGTTTAAAGTCGGAAGTCCACCTGCAACGAATCCCCCTCCAGAATCGCCATAAACCCAATGTTTACGGGGTTTTGTCGTTTTCAGCGAAACGCATCCTGGCAATCTTCCCAGCCGATCCCGACAGGCGCCGTTTGCGTGACCAGCCACGGCAACGCCGTTTTCACTGCATCCTGTTTCACATTGAAATTGATCACCCCGTGCCGCCACAGAAGCATCAGGGTCAGCACCCGTTGCGCACTCGGGTTGCCCTTGAGTTTGCCGGCGCCGTCCTGGGCGTCGATGTCCCACAGCGCTACCTGCAGGCCCTGAGTCTTGAAGAAGCCTTCGGCATCGGAACGGCGCTGGCCATCGGGCGGACGGAACAGGGGCACGTAGTTCTCCGGCAACTTGCTTTTGACCAGTTCGGCGCTGCGGTGCACCGAGTCCTGCCAGTCCTGCCAGTGGCTGTGGGAGCGGAACTCCCAGCCTTGTACGCCGATGCACTGGCTCGAGTAGGTCGCTTGCAGGTTACTCACCGAATGCTCGGCCAAACGCGCCTGGATGTCCTTGCCGAGGACGAAGAACGTCCCGCTCATGTTCGACTTGCGCAAGTACTCGCTGACCCAGGCGGTGTTATCCGGCATGGCGTTGGCGGCGCTGTCGAAGGTCAGCAGAAACAGCCGGTCATGCATCCCCTCACCGCTGCGCTCATAGTCGCCAAAACGATCGACTTCGCTGCTGGTTTGCGGGAACAGCGCAGCCTTGCGCAACTGTTCGTCCAGGTACTGGGTGTGGAACACACGGCTCGGCTCGGCCCACTTGATGTAATAGCTGTCTGTACTGACCTGGAATTTGGCAGCTTGCTCGCGCAGGGTGGGCAGGTCTTCGACCAGAAAACAGAAGGAGGCATCCTGGTCGCAGCTCTGTTGGGCGAAGTTGTAGTTGGCCAGCAGCCGTTGCCACATGCGCTGGCGAACCCGGTTGACCGACTCCAGATTGATCGTGCGCAGGCCCAGGCGCTGGGCCAGGGCGGGTTCATCCAGCGCCTCGCTGACCAACAGCACACTGGAAAACATGAGGATCTCGGCCCTCGACGCGACGTCGAACAGCGTCGGGTTACCGAGTTTTTCCGGCCAGGTGCTGCGATCGAGCGTCGCCACCTCGCCCGGTGCCGCGATGGCGCCAAAGCTCAGTAGCCAGATCGAGATGAGAAAAGCGATACGCAATGGGATGTCTCCATAACAAAACCCGCGCGGCACTATAGCTGATCCAGGCACACCTCCTGCAGCAACACTGAACCACTGTGGGAGCGGGCTTGCTCGCGAATGCGGTATGACATTCACCGAAAATGTCGACTGATACACCGCCTTCGCGAGCAAGCCCGCTCCCACAGGTTTGTGGCGAACCGCTGATCAACTATGACCCTGATAGCTGGAGTCAACACCGACAACCCCCTAGAATCGCCGCCACGATTAAAGGAGACGACTTCATGCTGATGGTGATTTCACCCGCCAAGACCCTCGACTATGAAACACCGCCGGCGACCCAGCGCTTCACCCAGCCGCAGTACCTCGACCATTCCCAGGAGTTGATCCTGCAATTGCGCGAGCTGACGCCCGCACAAATCAGCGAGTTGATGCACGTCTCCGACAAGATCGGCGGGCTCAACGCCGCGCGTTTCGGCAGCTGGACGCCTGCGTTCACCCCGGAAAACGCCAAGCAGGCGCTGCTGGCCTTCAAGGGCGATGTGTACACCGGCATGAATGCGCAAACCCTCTGCGAAGCCGATTTCGATTACGCCCAAAAACACCTGCGCATGCTCTCGGGCCTCTATGGCCTGCTGCGCCCGCTGGACCTGATGCAACCTTATCGCCTGGAAATGGGCACCAGGCTGGCCAACGCCCGGGGCAAGGATTTGTATGCCTTCTGGGGCACGCGCATCAGCGAATGGCTGAACGAAGCCCTGGTCGATCAAGGCGATGACGTGCTGCTCAACCTGGCGTCCAACGAGTACTTCTCGGCGGTCAAGCGCAACGCCTTGAACGCGCGCATCATCAATACCGAATTCAAGGACCTGAAGAACGGCCAGTACAAGATCATCAGCTTCTACGCGAAAAAGGCCCGCGGCTTGATGAGCCGCTTCGTCATCGAAGAACGCATCAACGACCCGGCCACCCTCAAGCAGTTCGACGTTCAAGGCTATCGCTACAGCGCCGAACAATCCAAACCGGACAATCTGGTGTTTCTGCGCGATCACGCACCAGAGTGATGCATCCAGTCGGCGCACGACCTCCACAACTCTCGTGCGCCGACCCTTGATTCACTTCAGCCTTCCCCGCCTTTTCGCCATATTTATGGCGCCAAAAATACATCGCCCGATTTTCTAACTTTAGTTTCACTCGACTTCGAACATTTTTTTGCGTAGTGGCACTGACTTTTTTTAACAGTAGTGGCAAAAAAATATCCCACCCGATGATCCGCCTATATATAAAGGGCGAAACGGCAAGTGCTATCAATTTGAGAGCAGTGCCATCTTTCTCAATATTTCAAGAAATTTCAGATTTGACGATGAGCGGACTGGAACTATGTCCAAACGCGCCGCTCATACCACCGGTAACGATTCTCGCCGAGCGTGTACGAGATAACTTACGCCGATAAGCGATTCATGTAGCGAAGTTGTAACACTCACCTGATCGCTGATTTGGACAACACCAGACTGACAGGAGATAACGCAATATGACTATCCCCTACAAGGCCACGACAGCGCCCCTATAAACGTGCTCACCCGAGCACCAAACCGCTTGATCCACGGGCTTTCGGCCTGACATCAAGCGTGCAAGGCCGTTGCACCTGCATCTTTCTGAAAGGAGGATCGGCTGCATAACAGGGCAAATCATAACAACAAGGCCTAGTTGCGCACACCTTGAGTGCATTTATTTAGACACTCGTAACTTATATGCCAGCACACGGCATTGTTGCGCCTGTAAGGCACACTTGCGAGTGCACTAAAAACACGCTGAACACCATTAACTCCGGCCATCTAATGGCTTGATCAATACAGAGGTAATTGCGATGCGCATCAGCATTTTTGGTTTGGGTTACGTCGGCGCAGTATGTGCCGGTTGCCTGTCTGCACGGGGCCATGACGTCGTTGGCGTCGATGTGGCCAAAGACAAGATCGATATGATCAATGCCGGCAAATCGCCGATCGTTGAACCAGGCCTGGGCGAACTTCTGGCACAGGGCATCCAGACCGGTCGTCTGCGTGGCACCACCAACTTCGCCGAGGCGATTCGCGACACCGACCTGTCGATGATCTGCGTGGGCACGCCGAGCAAGAAGAACGGCGACCTGGAACTGAACTACATCGAGGCAGTGTGCCGCGAAATCGGTTTTGTCCTGCGTGACAAGACCACCCGCCACACCATCGTCGTGCGCAGCACCGTGCTGCCGGGTACCGTGGCCAACGTGGTCATCCCGATTCTCGAAGACTGCTCCGGCAAGAAGGCCGGTGTTGATTTCGGCGTGGCCGTGAACCCTGAGTTCCTGCGCGAAAGCACCGCCATCGCCGACTACGACCAGCCGCCAATGACCGTCATCGGCGAATTCGACAAGGCGTCCGGCGACGTTCTGCAATCGCTGTACGAAGAGCTCGACGCACCGATCATCCGCAAGGACATCGCGGTCGCCGAGATGATCAAGTACACCTGCAACGTGTGGCACGCCACCAAGGTCACCTTCGCCAACGAAATCGGCAACATCGCCAAGGCTGTCGGCGTCGACGGTCGCGAAGTGATGGACGTGGTCTGCCAGGACAAGACCCTCAACCTGTCCCAGTACTACATGCGCCCAGGCTTCGCTTTCGGCGGCTCTTGCCTGCCAAAAGACGTGCGTGCCCTGACCTACCGCGCCGGTTCCCTGGACGTGGAAGCGCCGTTGCTCAACTCGCTGATGCGCAGCAACGAATCCCAGGTGCAGAACGCTTTCGATATCGTTTCCAGCCACGACAAACGCAAAGTCGCCCTGCTGGGCTTGAGCTTCAAGGCCGGCACCGACGACCTGCGCGAAAGCCCGCTGGTCGACCTGGCGGAAATGCTGATCGGCAAGGGCTATGACCTGAGCATCTACGACAGCAACGTCGAGTACGCCCGCGTCCACGGCGCGAACAAGGACTACATCGAGTCGAAGATCCCTCACGTCTCGTCCTTGCTGAACTCCGATTTCGACGCGGTGATCAACAACTCCGACGTGATCATCCTCGGCAACCGCGACGAGAAATTCCGCGCCCTGGTGCAGGACGTTCCACACGGCAAGCAAGTGATCGACCTGGTCGGTTTCATGTCCAAGGCCACCAGCGTGACTGGCCGGACTGAAGGTATCTGCTGGTAAAGCAGCCGCAAGCTTCAAGCTCCAAGCCGCAAGTTCAAAGCTCCTCGCTTGGGGCTTGAAGCTTGGGGCTTGCAACTGACTTTAGGATTCCGATTATGCACAGGCTAAAGCACGGCCTACTCCAGGCCGCCGGTTGGCTGTTCTACCTGAGTTTACTGATGGGCCTCGCCATGGCGTTGCCCGTGTCCACGTTCGACTCCGAGTCGAAGGACTTCATTTTCCTGATCGGTATCGTCGGTATCTGGCGCTACTCGATGGGTGCCACGCACTTTGTGCGCGGCATGATTTTTCTGTACATCGTCTACCCGCACCTGCGGCGCAAAGTGCGCAAGCTGGGTAAAGCGGCTGACCCGTCCCACGTGTTCCTGATGGTCACCAGTTTCCGCATCGACGCCCTGACCACTGCGCAGGTCTACAGCTCGGTGATCCGCGAAGCCATCGACTGCGGCCTGCCGACCACCGTGGTCTGCTCCATCGTGGAAATGTCCGATGAGCTGCTGGTCAAAAGCCTGTGGAACCGGATGAACCCGCCGTCCCGGGTCAAGCTCGACTTCGTGCGTATTCCCGGCACCGGCAAACGCGATGGCCTGGCCTACGGCTTCCGCGCCATCTCCCGGCACCTGCCGGATGACCGCGCCGTGGTGGCCGTGATCGATGGCGACACCGTGCTCGGCGAAGGCGTGGTGCGCAAGACCGTGCCGTGGTTCCAGCTGTTCGGCAACGTCGGCGGCCTGACCACCAACGAGTTCTGCGAAGTGCGCGGCGGCTACATCATGAGCGAATGGCACAAGCTGCGTTTCGCCCAGCGTCACATCAACATGTGCTCGATGGCCCTGTCCAAGCGCGTGCTGACCATGACCGGGCGGATGTCGGTGTTCCGTGCCACCGTGGTCACCAACCCGGAATTCATCGCCGACGTGGAAAGCGACTCGCTGCAACACTGGCGCCTGGGTCGTTTCAAGTTCCTTACCGGCGACGACAAGTCGAGCTGGTTCAGCCTGATGCGCCTGGGCTACGACACCTTCTACGTGCCCGACGCCGCGATCAACACCGTCGAGCATCCGCCGGAAAAGAGCTTCATCAAGGCCAGTCGCAAGCTGATGTTCCGCTGGTACGGCAACAACCTGCGGCAGAACTCCCGCGCCCTGGGCCTGGGGATCAAACGCCTCGGTGCGTTCACTTCGGTGGTGCTGTTCGACCAGCGCGTGTCGATGTGGACCTCCCTGCTGGGCCTGACCGTGGCGTTGATCGCCAGCTTCAAGTACGGCACCGCGTTCATCCTGGTGTACCTGCTGTGGATCGGCATCACCCGGTTCATCCTGACCTTGTTGCTGTCGTGCTCCGGTCACCGGATCGGTCCGGCCTACCCGGCGATTCTCTATTACAACCAGATCGTCGGCGCGCTGGTGAAGATCTACGTGTTCTTCCGCCTCGACCAACAGTCCTGGACCCGCCAACCCACTTCTCTGACCCGTGATCTCGCCAGCTTTCAACGTTGGTTCAACACTTGGTCGTCTCGGACCATGACCTTCTCTGCCGGCAGCATTTTTGTCGCCGTGCTGCTGTTGATGGTCTGACCGAACTCGCCTGAATTAACTAGGAAAACGCCCCCTATGAATACCGCCGTCAACGCCAACGTAGTGCACGAATCCGAAGCCCAGCGCCAACACGCCCGAGTGAAAATCCCGGCCAAGTTGCGTTTCTTCGGCCCTGACCGGACGCCGGTCGAAGCCCGGGTGATCGACCTGTCCGCCGGTGGCCTGGCGTTCAACGCCGGTCAATTGCCACTGAAGATCGGTGACGTGTACAAGGCCCGCCTGCAATTCCTGATCGACAACCTCGGCCTGGCCATGGACGTCGAGTTGCAGGTCCGCTCCTTCGACCGCGAGACCGGACGCGCCGGCTGCCAGTTCCAGAACCTGGAACCACGGGACATCTCGACCCTGCGCCACCTGATCACTTCGCACCTGGCTGGCGACATCGTCAGCGTGGGTGAAATGCTGGCGACCCTGCAGCGCGACAACTTCACCAAGGCGCGCAAGATGAAGGACGGCGGCCACGGCATGTCCGCGTTCGGCCGCATGAAAGCCGTGACCTTCAGCCTGGGGGTCTTCGTTGTCGGTCTGGCTGCTTTCGGTTTTGTCTTCAAATCGGTGTACGGCATGTACTTCGTCAGCCACGCCCAGGCCGGTCTGGTCAGCGTGCCGGGCGTGAACATCACCATGCCCCGCGACGGCACCGTGCAGAGCCTGGTGAAAGCCGACGGCGTGGCCACCAAGGGCGCACCGCTGGCGACCTTCAGCACCAGCATGCTCGACGTGCTCAAGGGCCATCTGGACGAAGACCAACTGCAACCGGCCAAGGTTGCAGAACTGTTCGGCAAGCAGATGACCGGCACCCTGACCTCGCCTTGCGACTGCACCGTGGCCCAGCAAATGGTTGCCAACGGTCAGTACGCCAGCAAGGGCGACGTGATCTTCCAACTGGTCCCGCGGGGCAGCGAAGCCAATGTTGAAGCGCGCTTCTCCTATCGCCAGTTCGGTGACGTGCGCCCGGGTACTTCGGTGCGCTTCCAGATCGCCGGCGAGGACAAGAGCCGCACCGGCAAGATCGTCAGCAGCACTAGCCTGAAAAGCGCCGACCTGTCTTCGGACATCCGCGTGCTGATCCAGCCGGACGAATCCCTGGACAGCTCCCTCGCCGGCCGCCCGGTGGAAGTGAACAGCGACCGTGGCCCGAACCTGAACTGGCTGATCGACAAAGCCATGGCTGTCGGTCTTTAAGTCGAGGACATGCTTGTGACTATCACAAAAACTCAAAACACGCCGCAGCCCCTGTGGGAGCGGGCTTGCTCGCGAATGCGGTTTAATATTCAACATCAATGTGGGATGACACACCGCTTTCGCGAGCAAGCCCGCTCCCACATGGGGTCTCTGTGTGCAGTGGCATTGGCGGTGAGCCTGGCCGGCTGCGCCGGCCTGCCCGACCAGCGCCTGGCCAACGAAGCGCTCAAACGTGGCGATACCACCACCGCCGCGCAGAATTACCGGCAACTGGCAGACCTGGGCTACAGCGAAGCCCAGGTCGGCCTGGCCGATATCCAGGTCGACAGCCGTGACCCGGCGCAGATGAAACAGGCCGAGGCGACTTACCGCGCCGCGGCCAGCGTTTCGCCGCGCGCCCAGGCACGCCTCGGTCGTCTGCTGGTGGCCAAGCCCGGTTCCACCGAAGCGGAACAACACGAAGCCGAAACCCTGTTGAAAAAAGCCGCTGCGGCAGGCGAAGGCAACACGCTGATCCCGTTGGCGATGCTGTACCTGCAATACCCGCACAGTTTCCCCAACGTGAATGCCCAGCAGCAGATCAGCCAATGGCGTGCCGAGAACAAACCGGAAGCGGGTCTGGCGCAGGTGCTGCTCTATCGCACCCAGGGCACCTACGATCAGCATCTGGATGACGTGGAAAAAATCTGCAAAGCCACACTCAACATCAGCGATATCTGCTACGTAGAACTGGCCACGGTCTATCAGAAACAGGCCAAGCCAGAGCAACAGGCCGAGCTGATCAAGCAGATGCAAGCGGCTCATGCCCAAGGCAGCGTTTCGGCGCAGCGCGTCGACAGCGTCGCCCGCGTGCTTGCCGATGCGTCCCTGGGCAAGACCGACGAGAAGACCGCACAGTCGCTGCTCGAACCGATCGCACCGGGCTACCCGGCGTCGTGGGTCACCCTCGCGCAACTGCTCTACGACTTCCCGGAACTGGGCGACGTCGACCAGATGATGAAGTACCTGGACAACGGCCGCGCCGCCGACCAGCCCCGCGCCGAGCTGTTGCTGGGCAAGCTCTACTTCGAAGGCAAACTGGTGCCGGCCGACGCCAAGGTCGCCGAAGCGCATTTCCAGAAAGCCGTCGGCCGCGAAGTCGCTGCCGATTACTACCTCGGCCAGATCTATCGCCGTGGCTACCTGGGCAAGGTCTATCCGCAGAAGGCCCTCGACCATCTGTTGACCGCTGCGCGCAACGGCCAGAACAGCGCCGACTTCGCCATTGCCCAACTGTTTTCCCAAGGCAAGGGCACCAAGCCTGATCCGCTGAACGCCTACGTTTTCAGCCAACTGGCCCTGGCCCAGAACACTCCGCAAGCCACCGAGCTTGCGCAAACAATCCAAACGCAATTGCCGCCCGACCGGTTGGCCGAAGCCCAACGCCTGTTGAAACAAGAACAGGCCGTGCGCGGTGCCCTGAGCCCGAACACACCGGAAATGCATGCCCTGCAAGAAGAAGATGGCGAGGAATCCCAATGAAGTTGAATCCATTCATGAAGGCCGGCATTGGCCTGACGTTCGCGCTGATCTGGTCTTGCCCGACGCTTGCTGCGATGACTGAAGAAACCAAGAACTTCGGCCTGGACGTGAAAATCACCGGCCAGTCCGAAGATGACCGCGACCTCGGCACCGCTCCTGGCGGCGACGTCAATGGCGTCGGCCTCGACCTGCGTCCGTGGGTCTATGGCGAAAGCGGCGCGTGGAGCGCCTACGCCATGGGTCAGGCGGTGACGTCCACCGACATCATCGAGACCGACACCCTGCAACAATCCGATGGCGCCGAGAACACCGATAACGGTGATCGCGAGACCAAGAAAAACTACCTGGCCATGCGTGAGTTCTGGGTCGGCTACAGCGGCTTCACGCCTTACCCCGGCGAGATCCTGAAGTTCGGTCGCCAGCGCCTGCGCAATGACGACGGCCAATGGCGCGACACCAACATCGAAGCCCTGAACTGGACCTTCGACACTACCCTGCTGCGCGCCAACGTCGGTATCGCCGAACGTTTCAGCGAGTACCGTACCGACCTCAAGGAACTGTCACCGCAAGACAAGGATCGCCTGCACGCCTACGCCGATGCCGCGTACCAGTGGACACCGGGCAACTGGGTCGGCATTCGCGGTCATCACACCCATGACAACGGCAAGCTCGACTACCCGGAGCCGGGTGTGCCGGCCGATTCGCTGGACAAGAAACAGAACGGCGACATCAGCTGGCTCGGCCTGACCGCCGACAGCGACGCCTACAACTGGCGCAATACCAACACCGTCAACTACTGGGGCAGCATCACCGGCATGAGCGGCGACGTCGACAAGGTCAACCCGCTGAACGCCGATGGCACGTCGCCGGCTGAAGCCAAGCGCGGTGAAGACCTCAACGGCTGGGCCACCGATGTCGGCGTGCGTTTGCGCCTCGATCCGCAATGGCAAGTCGGTGCCGCCTATGCTCGCGCCAGCGCCGAGTACGAACAGAACGGTCTGGAAAGCAACCGCTCGAACTACACCGGTACCCGTTCGCGCGTGCACCGTTTCGGCGAGGCCTTCCGTGGCGAAATGAACAACATGCAGAGCGCCACCCTGTTCGGTTCGTGGATGCTCAACGACGAATACGACGCCAGCCTGATCTACCACAAGTTCTGGCGCGTCGACGGCAACAAGCCGGTCGGCAGCAACGGCATCAACGCCGTCGAGAACAACACCGACGACGTCACCGGCGCGATCCTCTCCAGCACTTCCCTGCCGCTGAACGATGGCGAGAAAGACCTCGGTCAGGAAATGGACCTGGTGGTCACCAAGTACTTCAAGCAAGGCCTGTTGCCGGCGTCGATGAGTCAGGCGATCGATGAGCCTTCGGCCCTGGTGCGCTTCCGTGGCGGCGTGTTCAAGCCGGGCGATGCGTACGGCAAGGAAGTCGATTCGTACATGCACCGCGCGTTCGTAGACGTGATCTGGCGCTTCTGATGCAAACCGCGAAGGGAGTCTCCCAGATGAATCATCCAGCCCGAAAAGGCTCGATCAGTCTGTTGGCCGGCGCGATGCTGCTGGCCAGTGCGACTGGCTTCGCCAATGTAGAGCCGGCCAATGTGGAACCGGCGAAGCCGGCAACCGTGGTCAAGGAACTGCAACAGGCCAAGACCTATACCGTCAGCAGCGCACCGACCGCGCCGCTGGAACTGGCCAAGCCGAAACTGCCGGACGTTTCCGGCTACACAGCTGAGGCCATCGCCGCGAAAATCGTGCGCAGCAAGGCCGGCAAGATCAGCGTGCGCCGGATGATGCAGGAAGACGCCCTGAAGGACTTCATCGGTGGCGACAACAAGATGGCCGAGTGGGTGGTGCGTCAGCACGGCATCCCCCAGGCGATCTTCGTCGACGACGGCTACATGAACCTCAAGGACCTGGCGAAAAAAGTCCCCAAGCAGTACTTCAGCGAAACCTCGCCAGGTGTGTTCCTCTCCCGGTTGCCGATCGTGGTCGGTCGTCACGGCATTCTGGAAATCGACAAGCAGACCCAGGAACTGCGTCTGTCCCAGGAGGCCGGTGCGTTCCTGGTCAACGACGGCCAGCTGTTCGTTCGCGATACCAAGATCACTGGCTGGCGCGAGAAGGACAACGGCCCGGCGACGTTCACTTCGCCCAAGGAATTCCGTCCGTTCCTGCTGTCCTGGGGCGGCACCGAGACCTACATCGCCAACAGCAAGATCGCCAGTTTCGGCTACGCCAACAGTAAGTCCTACGGCGTGAGTATTTCCCAGTACACGCCGAACATGGCCAAGGTGCTCAAGCGTCCTGAGCCGACCGGCTGGATCGTCGGCTCCGAATTCTCGGACATGTGGTACGGCTTCTACTGCTATGAAACCCGCGACTTCGTGGTCAAGGGCAACACCTACAAAGACAACATCGTCTACGGCATTGACCCGCACGACCGTTCCCACGGTCTGATCATTGCCGACAACACGGTGTACGGGACCAGGAAGAAGCACGGGATCATTATTTCCCGTGAGGTCAACGACAGCTTCATCTTTAACAACCGCAGCTACGACAACAAGTTGTCGGGCCTGGTGATCGACCGTAACAGCGTCAACAACCTGATCGCCCACAACGAGATCTACCAGAACCACACCGACGGCATCACCCTCTACGAGAGTGCCGACAACCTGCTGTGGGGCAACAAAGTCGTCAGCAACCGCCGCCACGGCATCCGCATTCGTAACAGCGTGAACATTCGCCTGTACGAAAACGTCGCCATGGCCAACGGCCTGACCGGTGTCTACGGGCACATCAAGGACCTGAGCAACACCGACCGTGACATCAAGCTCGACCCGTTCGACGCCCAGGTGTCGCTGATCGTGGTCGGCGGAGAGCTGGCGGCCAACGGCAGCGGCCCGCTGTCCATCGACTCGCCGCTGAGTGTCGAGTTGTATCGCGTGTCCATGCTCGCCCCGACCAAATCCAGCGGTATCAGCTTCACCGGCATTCTTGGCGAGCGCCAGGATGAAATTCTCGACCTGCTGGTGCGCCAGCAGAAAGCCGTGCTGATCGACCCCGTCGAACGCCAGACCGAAATGCGGGACTGAGGATAATCTTATGCACCCACACTTGATCAAATTACTCAGCCTGTCGGCCCTGACCGCCGGCATTCTCGCGGCCAGCGGTGGCGCGCGTGCCGATGAAGCTGCCGGTAAAGTAAGCCCACCCAAATTCACTGCCGAACCCTGCTGCAGCCTGTGCCCGGCCGCCCACGACGCGAAGAACTACACCACCCGTTATCAGCAGAACTTCACCACGCTGGTACAGGCCCAGGGTGACTGGCTGTTCCGTACGCAAGAAGACTTGCGCACCGAATTCGACACCACACCCGCTGGCTACAAACGCATGAAACAACTGCACGATGCGTTCAAGAGCAAAGGCGTGGAACTGGTTGTCGTGTACCAGCCGACCCGTGGCCTGGTGAACCGCAACAAGCTCAACCCGGCGGAGAAAGCCAGCTACGACTTCGACAAGGCGCTGAGGAACTACAAGTCCATGCTCGGTCGTTTTGCGCAGATGGGCTATGTCGTCCCGGACCTGTCACCGCTGACCAACGAGTCGTTGCCCGACACCCTGCCCGCCCACGATTTCTACTTCCGTGGCGACCAGCACTGGACTCCGTATGGTGCCCAACGTACGGCGAAAATCGTCGCCGAGAAGGTCAAGCAATTGCCTGAGTTCGCCGACATTCCCAAGCGCGAATTCGAGACCAAAAAGTCGGGTCGCATGGGCAAGACCGGAACATTGCACAACATGGCCGGTCAACTCTGTGGCACCAGCTACGCAATCCAGTACATGGATCAGTTCACCACCGAGCCGAAGGGCGAAGCGGGCGATGGCGATCTGTTCGGCGAATCCGGTAACCCGCAAATCACCCTCGTGGGTACCTCCCACAGTGGCAAGAACTACAACTTCTCCGGTTTCCTCGAAGAGGCCATCGGTGCCGACATTCTCAACGTGGCGTTCCCCGGCGGCGGCCTGGAAGGTTCGATGCTGCAGTACCTGGGCAGCGACGAGTTCCAGAAGAACCCGCCGAAGATTCTCATCTGGGAATTCTCGCCGCTGTACCGCCTCGACCAGGAAACCATCTACCGCCAGATGATGGCGCTGCTGGACAACGGTTGCGAAGGCAAGGATGCACAGATGTCCGGCAGTGCCACGCTCAAGCCGGGCAAAAACGAGTTGATGGTCAACAGCAAGAACATGGACCTGCGCAACGCTAGCCACCAGGTCGACATCCGCTTCGCCGACACCTCGGTGAAAACCCTGCAAGCCACCCTCTGGTACATGAACGGTCGCCACGAGGACATCAAGATCGACAAACCGGAAACCTCCGACACCGACGGGCGTTTCGCCTTCGAGTTGCGCACGGACGAAGACTGGGCCTCGCAGAACCTGCTGGCCGTTGAAGTCCAGGGCCCGGAACAAGCGGGTGCCGCACCACAGAAAGTCGAAGCGAAAATCTGCAAACGCAACGTATTCCCGGGCGCTGAGCAACGTACCGCTTCAGCCGGGCAATGAGGTCTGCTATGCGAAATCCGAAACTGAAGCATCTGTTGGCACCGACGCTGTTGAGCCTGGCGATGTTTGCTGGCGCCACACAAGCAGCGGCGCCATTGCGTCCGCCACAGGGTTACTTCGCACCGATTGAGAAAGTCAAAACCGGCGACAAGAGCGAAGGCTGCGATGCGATGCCGACGCCCTACACCGGCTCGCTGCAATTTCGCAGCAAGTACGAAGGCTCGGACAAGGCCCGTTCGACCTTGAACGTTCAGTCTGAAAAAGCCTTCCGCGAAAGTACCGCCGACATCACCAAGATCGAGCGCGGCATCAGCAAGCACGTAATGCAGTTCATGCGTGACGGCCGCCCGGAACAACTGGAATGCACGTTGAGCTGGCTGACGGCCTGGGCCCAGGCTGACGCGCTGATGTCCAAGGACTTCAACCACACCGGCAAGTCGATGCGTAAATGGGCGTTGGGCAGCATGGCGTCTTCATACATTCGCCTGAAGTTTTCCGACTCCCGTCCGCTGGCCAACCATCAGCAAGAGTCGCAGTTGATCGAAGACTGGTTCAGCAAGATGGCCGACCAGGTGGTCAGCGACTGGGACAACCTGCCACTCGAGCAGACCAACAACCACTCGTACTGGGCCGCCTGGTCGGTGATGGCCACCTCCATCGCCACCAACCGCCGCGACCTGTTCGACTGGGCCGTGAAGGAATACAAGGTCGGCGCCAACCAGGTCGATGCCGACGGTTATCTGCCCAACGAACTCAAGCGTCAGCAACGGGCGCTGGCGTACCACAACTACGCCCTGCCGCCGCTGGCGATGATCGCCAGTTTCGCCCAGGTCAACGGCGTGGACTTGCGTCAGGAAAACAATGGCGCACTGAAACGCCTGGGTGACCGGGTGCTGTCCGGGGTGAAAGACCCGGATGAGTTCGAGGAAAAGAACGGCAAGGAACAGGACATGACCGACCTGAAGGTCGACTCGAAATTCGCCTGGCTCGAACCGTTCTGTTCGCTCTACACCTGCTCGCCCGAGGTGCTGTCCAAGAAACACAAGATGCAACCGTTCAAGACCTTCCGCCTCGGCGGTGACCTGACCAAGGTCTACGACCCGGCCAATGAAAAGGGCAGCAAGGGTTCTTGAAGACAGACACAAAACCTGTGGGAGCGAGCTTGCTCGCGATAGCGGTCTGACATTCAACATCGATGTCGACTGACACTCCCTCATCGCGAGCAAGCTCGCTCCCACAGGGTCGGTGTCGAAAGTATGTTTTGTGAGTTAGCCCTCCGGATTTCCGTGGGGGGTTTGGGGGGGCCGTTGGCCCTTGACTGTTGATTCAAACAAGGAGAGATCGGGATGGTATTTTCGTCCAACGTGTTCCTGTTTTTGTTCTTGCCGATCTTTCTCGGCTTGTACTACCTGAGCGGGCAACGCTATCGCAATTTACTGCTGCTGATTGCCAGTTACGTGTTCTACGCCTGGTGGCGTGTGGACTTCCTCGCGCTGTTCGCCGGCGTCACGCTGTGGAACTACTGGATCGGCCTGAAAGTCGGGGCCGCCGGGGTCAGGACCAAACCGGCGCAGCGCTGGCTGCTGCTCGGCGTGGCCGTCGACCTGTGCATCCTCGGCTACTTCAAGTACGCCAACTTCGGTGTCGACAGCATCAACGCAATGATGACGTCGGTGGGCCTGGAGCCGTTCATCCTGACCCACGTGCTGCTGCCGATCGGGATCTCGTTCTACGTCTTCGAGTCCATCAGCTACATCATCGACGTCTACCGTGGCGACACCCCGGCGACCCGCAACCTGATCGACTTCGCGGCGTTCGTGGCGATCTTCCCGCACTTGATCGCCGGCCCCGTGTTGCGTTTTCGCGACCTGGCCGACCAGTTCAACAACCGCACCCACACCCTCGACAAGTTCTCCGAGGGCTGCACGCGGTTCATGCAGGGTTTCATCAAGAAAGTCTTCATCGCCGACACCCTGGCGGTGGTGGCCGACCACTGCTTCGCCCTGCAAAACCCGACCACGGGCGATGCCTGGCTCGGCGCGCTGGCGTACACCGCGCAGCTGTACTTCGACTTCTCCGGTTACAGCGACATGGCCATCGGCCTGGGCCTGATGATGGGTTTCCGTTTCATGGAAAACTTCAAGCAGCCGTACATCAGCCAGTCGATCACCGAGTTCTGGCGGCGCTGGCACATCAGCCTGTCGACCTGGCTGCGTGACTATCTGTACATCACCCTCGGCGGTAACCGTAAGGGCACGCTGATGACCTACCGCAACCTGTTCCTGACCATGCTGCTCGGTGGTCTGTGGCACGGCGCGAACATCACCTACATCGTCTGGGGTGCGTGGCACGGCATGTGGCTGGCGATTGAAAAAGCCATTGGCCTGAACACCTCGCCACGCAGCATCAACCCGATCCGCTGGGCACTGACCTTCCTGCTGGTGGTGATGGGCTGGGTGATCTTCCGCGCGGAAAACCTGCACGTCGCCGGGCGCATGTACGGCGCGATGTTCAGCTTCGGCGACTGGTCGCTGTCGGAACTCAACCAGGCCAGCCTCACCGGTCTGCAAGTGGCAACCCTGATTGTGGCTTACGTGACCCTGGCGTTCTTCGGCCTGCGGGATTTCTACAGCAATCAGCCTCCGGTCAAGACCAAGCCCGCTGTGAACGTCGACTCTGATGGCCCGGCCGCTGCGACACCGGGAACGATCAAGGCCGTGCCTGGGGATAACCCGGCGAGCATCCACCAGCCTGGCTACACCGTCGGCGTCGAAGCCCAGGTGCAACCGGCCTACTGGACCGCTGACTGGTCGCGTTACGTGATGCGTGCGCTGGTGCTGCTGCTGTTCATCGCCTCGATTCTCAAACTCTCGGCGCAAAGCTTCTCGCCGTTCCTTTACTTCCAGTTCTGAGGGATCTGACCATGACCCGCTCATTACGCATCTTCTACATCGCGCTGTTCCTGGTGACCCTGCTGGTGCTCGGTCTGTGGTCGGTGCGCAGCTTCTTCGGTTTCAGCACCAACGCCGATGCGACGGTGCTCAACGGCCGCTGGAGCAAAGCCGTGGAAACGCACTACGACGACGAGTTCCCGATCAAGCGCCTGGGCACCAACCTCTGGGCCGCGCTGGATTTCAAACTGTTCAACGAAGGTCGTCCGGGCGTGGTGCTCGGTCGCGACCAGTGGCTGTACAGCGATGAAGAATTCCACCCGGTGGTCAACGAAGAGCTGAATCTGCAAGGCAACTACGCGCTGGTCGAAGGCGTACGCCAGACCTTGAAGGAAAAAGGCGTGCAACTGGTGATGGCAGTGGTGCCGGCCAAGGTGCGCCTGTACCCGGAACACCTCGGTGAAGTGAAACCTTCGAGCATCCACGCAAACCTCTACAAGGACTTCCACCAGCGCCTGGCCACCGACCGGATTCCGGCCCCTGACCTGCTCGGCCCGCTGCAACAGGCCAAGCAGAATGGCCAGCAAGTGTTCCTGCGCACCGACACCCACTGGACCCCGCAAGGCGCCGAGATCGCCGCCAACCGTCTGGCCAGGACCATTGCCGACAAGTACCCGCTGAGCGGCGAGCCGCAGCGTTTCGTTACCGAACCTGCCGAGACCATCACCCACAAGGGCGACCTGCGTCTGTTCCTGCCACTGGACCCGCTGTTCGAAAACCTGATGCCTAAACAGGAGCAATTGCAAAAGCGCAATACGGTCGCGGCGCAAGATCAGCCCGCCGGTGACGACGCGCTGTTCGCCAACACCGAAGTGCCGGTGGCCCTGATCGGCACCAGCTACAGCGCCAACCCCAGCTGGAATTTTGTGGGTGCGCTCAAGCAAGCGCTGAACAGCGACGTGGTCAATTACGCCGAAGACGGCCACGGCCCGATTCTGCCGATGCTCAGCTACCTCAAAAGCGATGCCTTCAAGAACAGCCCGCCACAGGTGCTGATCTGGGAGTTCCCTGAACGATATCTGCCTGTTAACAACGAAATCGGCGACGCCGACCCGCAGTGGGTCGCAGAGCTTAAACAAGCCGGCGCCCGCCAACAAAACGTAGCTGCAAACACTAAATCCGAGACGCCCGACCGGGCGCAAAACTGAAAGAGAGGTACACCATGACTTTCACTACAACTCCTCGTCGTCTCGCTAAAAGCTTTGCCCTGGTTGCCGGCCTCAGCGTGCTGTCGGTACAGGCTTTCGCCGCTGGCGACGCCGCCCTGTACGGCCCGGTCGCGCCGAAAGGCTCGACCTTCGTGCGCATCTACAACGCCAGCAACGCCGAAGTCAGCGCCACCGTTGGCAGCACCAACCTGAGCGACGTCGCGCCACTGGCGAGCAGTGATTTCAGCTTCATGCCGGGCGGCGACTACAGCGCCAAGGTCGGTAGCCAGAGCCTGCCGGTGAAACTGGCCGGCGACCACTATTACACCCTGGTCAACAACGCCAGCGGCGCACCGCAACTGATCGAAGAGCCGCCGTTCAAGAACAAGCAGAAGTCCCTGGTACGCGTGCAAAACCTCAGCGACAAGGCGCTGACCCTGAAGACCGCCGACGGCAAGACCGACGTAGTCCCGAACGTTGCGCCCAAGGGTCGCGGCGAGCGTGAAATCAACCCGGTGAAGGTCAGCCTGGCCTTGTACGACGGCACCACCAAAGTCGGCGACGTGAAACCGGTCGCCCTGGAACGCGGTGAAGCCGCGGTGCTGTACGTCACCGGCAGCGGCAGCAGCCTGTCGCCGGTCTGGGTTAAACGCCCGGTATCGACGCGCTAATACATTTGCCGGATTGACGCTGTTCCCCTTGTGGGAGCGGGCTTGCTCGCGAAAGCGGTCTGACATTCAACATCAATGTCGACTGATACACCGCCTTCGCGAGCAAGCCCGCTCCCACACTGGACCGAGGCGCCAATCCGGACACGAGACAAAAACAAGAGTGAAACGACAGAACGCAGTAGCTCTAACCAATCGATATTCAAGGAGTAACAACATGATTCCGGTGATCTTGTCAGGTGGTAGTGGCTCACGTCTTTGGCCGCTTTCCCGTAAACAATTCCCTAAGCAGTTCCTGGCCCTGACCGGCGAACACACCCTGTTCCAGCAAACCCTGGAACGCCTGGTGTTCGAAGGCATGGATTCGCCAATCGTGGTCTGCAACAAGGACCACCGCTTCATCGTCAACGAGCAATTAGCGGCGCGCAAACTGGAAACCCAACGCATCCTGATGGAACCGTTCGGTCGCAACACCGCGCCGGCCGTGGCCCTGACTGCGATGATGCTGGTCAGTGAAGGTCGCGACGAGCTGATGCTGGTGCTGCCGGCCGACCACGTGCTGGAAGACCAGAAAGCCCTGCAACGCGCCCTGGCCCTGGCCACTGTCGCCGCCGAAAACGGTGAAATGGTGCTGTTCGGCGTGCCGGCCACCAAGCCGGAAACCGGTTATGGCTACATCAAGTCGACCAACGACTCGCTGCTGCCTGAAGGCGTCAGCCGCGTCTCGCACTTCGTTGAAAAACCCGATGTGAAGCGCGCCACCGAGTTCGTCCAGTCCGGCGGTTACTTCTGGAACAGCGGCATGTTCCTGTTCCGCGCCAGCCGCTTCCTCGAAGAGCTGAAAAAGCACGATCCGGACATCTACGACACCTGCCTGCTGACCCTGGAACGCAGCCATCAGGATGCCGACACCATCACCTTCGACGAAGCCACCTTCGCCTGCTGCCCGGACAATTCCATCGACTACTCGGTGATGGAAAAAACCCAACGCGCCTGCGTCGTGCCGCTGACCGCGGGCTGGAGCGATGTCGGCTGCTGGTCGTCGCTGTGGGAAGTCAATGCAAAGGACGCCAACGGCAACGTCACCAAAGGCGACGTGGTGATCCAGGACAGCAAAAACTGCATGATCCACGGCAACGGCAAGCTGGTGTCGGTGATCGGCCTGGAAAACATCGTCGTGGTCGAAACCAAGGACGCCATGATGATCGCCCACAAGGACAAGGTCCAAGGCGTGAAACAGATGGTCAACACCCTCAACGAACAGGGCCGCAGCGAAACCCAGAACCACTGTGAGGTCTACCGTCCGTGGGGCTCCTACGACTCGGTGGACATGGGCGGGCGCTTCCAGGTCAAGCACATCTCGGTCAAACCGGGCGCTTGCCTGTCGCTGCAGATGCACCACCATCGTGCCGAGCACTGGATCGTGGTCAGCGGCACCGCTGAGGTGACCTGTGATGAAAACGTGTTCCTGCTGACCGAGAACCAGTCGACCTACATTCCGATCGCTTCGGTGCATCGTTTGCGCAACCCGGGGAAGATTCCGCTGGAGATCATCGAAGTTCAATCGGGCAGCTACTTGGGCGAAGACGATATCGAGCGGTTTGAAGATATCTACGGGCGCTCGACGCCGGTTGAGCGTGGGGTTGCGGTGAAGACTATCGCGCAGTAAAACCGTAGCAATTCACCCGGCCCAATGCGTTCCCTATCCGCAAAGAGTTGGGTGAAACCATATGAAAAAGCCCCGAAGGCTTGCGCCTCCGGGGTTTTTTCATTTCAAGAAAACCTCTGCAAACCTCAATATAAAGTGCTTTGATTCACTCGCCGCTCGACTTTCAAGTAACGTCGATAATGATTCAATCGATCCTTTACATGGGATTTTTCAAAAGTTGCACAATTCCCCCTAACTGCCCCCGTGTAATCAAGCCCAACCAAATCACTCTTGAGAGAAAACCACTCACTATAGATCCCTATTTTTTTATCGATTCCCGAAAACGCAAAGACCTCACTTTCCTTTGTCCTTGACTTTACGGGATAATTAAATGACTCACTGCGAGCTAGTATTTCATCGTCCACTTGGTGCGCAGGATCACTGGCCCCCACGGGAGCCCACTCTCTGACAGCCTCGATTGCATAGGAACCATGAGCTCCTAAATGCGCCTGAGGAAAGGTAACCCATGGATCTGAGAATACAATTTTCTCTAGGCTGACTTCACGGTGATCACCAATAGCGACAAACATATGATCGTTTTTATCAGCCTTAACAAGAGCAATTGGATCAGTACGTTTCGCACTGGCAAGTAACTTGAAACTCATACGCGCGTGCTCGCCGCAGTTACCGACACCGATGCGTGCGGTTTCCATCCCCCCCACAGAGCGTGCCGCTGTCAGTTGAGTAAGCAGGTCTTCTCGAGTCCTCCACAAGTCAACTAATTGGTTTGGGGAGCCCTTCGGAAACATCGCCTTTGTAAAATAATTAGCGTTTTCCGCCAGCTGTAAATTATTCCACTCACGGGCCCCTACCGAGTGAACCGTTTTACTTGGCTTTTGAAGCTTAAAATCCTCGCGCCAACTGACTCTGTTTTCGTACATCTTCTTCCCAACACTAGACCGTTTTGCGTCAAGTCCAACTTTCTTGCGTTGTTCTTTTGTCGAGTTTGAAATATCAATAGGATCCAACCCATCGGGATCCACAAACTGCAATGGACTGTTCCTTACGAATGCAAAGAAATTTAACCCATCTACATCCGCCGCCGGATCCGGATTCAACCACCGCTGCCGCCCCGCCACGTAATACCTGAACCCGTAGTAATAAAGCCCCGTCGCGTCCCGCTCTTTCCCCGAATAACGCAGCGTTCTGTAACTCGCCTCTACCTCCCCGCGTCCGGCAAACCAGGCGGTGGTGCCGTACGGGTGATAACGCTCCTGGCTGATCACTTCACCGTCATCGTCGAGCTCTAGGGTGCAGGAGCCCAGATGATCGTTCAGGTGGTAGCGGTATTGATCATTGGCGCTGTCCTTCGGCGGCTCTGAGTCCCAATGCAACACCCGCACACTGCTGCGCCCGGCCTGCACGCTGATCACCTGCAGCACTTCGCCCGTGCCGCTGTCATTGCGCAGTTCCAGGTTCGGCAGATAACGGGTTTCAGCGATCAGTGTCCGGGCATGGGCGAGCGTCTCGCGGACTTTGCGCAGGCGCATGCCGTCGGCGCCGTAGACATAATGTTCACGGTCGTTGAGACCTGAATCGCGTACCACCGGTCGCACTTCACCCAACTGATTGCGCAGGTCCCATGCCAGGGCCTGCCCTGGTTGCAAGCTGAGCAGGTTGCCGTTTGCGTCGAAGCCTCGATGGAAGTCCTCTTCGTCCGGCTCCACGCCATCCAGCACCGGCAAACAGCGGTTGCTGTGCGCTGCTGCGACCAGTCGATGTCCATGACTTTGCGGACCTTCGTGGGTCAGCTCCAGCAGATTACTGCCCGTATCGTAGTGATAGGTCTGACGGTAATTGGCGCGGGGCGCGGGGTCATCAAACATCGAAAACTGTGGACCCTTATTGGCGCCGCCCGCTTCCCAGCCGGTGGCTTCGATCAGTTGCGACAGGCTGTCGTAGGCGTAGCGATTGACCGGTTCGATGCGCTGGTTGGCGAAATAGCGAATCGGCTGCGCGGCATCCTCGATGCTCAGCACATTGCCTACCGGATCGTGGGCGTAGCGCAGGTCTTGCCGGACTTCGTTGCCGCGTTGCGCCAGGAGGCGAGTCAGTCGCCCATTTTGCGCGTTGTACTCCAGCGTGGTGATCACGCCATTGGCGGTGACTTCCCGTTCGGTCTGGCCGTGGGCGTTGTAAGTGATGGCGCTGACCAGCATTTTCGGGATTGACGCGCCGTTGAGTTGCAGGCGAACCGCGCGCAATTGGCCGTCGAGGGTCTGGCTGAATAACTGGCGGTGCCCCTTGGCATCGGTTTGATAGATCGTTTCGCCCAATGCGTTGGAGTGCGAACGGGTGATAGCGCCCTCGCCCGGTTCCAGCAGCAATTCGCGATCCACTATCGGCTCGGGCCAGTCAGGCAGCGTCAACGCTTTCAGAAAATGCCGCGTCTGCTCCAGCACCGCGCCGTGCAAGCCGAACTCGGTAAACCGCTGCGTGCCCGCCGGGTCATCATGGCGAATCAGTTGGCCGCATTGGTTGTGCTCGGCAGAAGTCGGACCGCTTGCGCCGTAACTCAAGCGCTCCGTGCAAACCGCTTCGCCGTCCACTGCTTGCTCGAACACCGATTCCGGGCGCAGCTGAGTGTCGTACCGCAGCCAGCGTTGCGAGCCCCGCCCATCCCAGTGATGGAGCGGCTGCCCCGCCTCACCCGACAGCGCCACACGCCAGCCGGCATCGACGCTGCTGGTACTCAACACCGCACCGGACAGGGCGTAATCCGTTTGCAGATTAGGCGGCGCCGAAGCGTCCAGAAACAACCGCGGGTCCCACTGCGCAATCGCGCGCCCTGCCCTATCATGGGCCGTGCGGTTGACCCGTGCCTGAGGAGGCACGCCGTCAATGTCACGCCAGTAACCCACGGCGCGTACCGGCAACCCCCGAGGGTCACCTGCAGTCAGGCTCGGGGTGTGGCGGTGGATTGAAAGGGATGCTGTCACTGTAGCCGCTCCGGAATCACTCCCCTCATCTAAGCCTGTCGATCAAGTGCCTGGCTACTGTCAGAAATTACAGGGTCGACAGACGGCCTTCTGTACCATCGCCACGCCCCGCCCATCGCCAACCCCACCTGCGCTTAGGTAGGATGACCCTCTCTATTCCCGAGATTTACGTCATGTTCATCGGCGCCCTGCTGGTCATCACCTGGCTGATCCTGTTGCTGCGCTATCCAGCCAAGGCCTTGCCCGTATCCCTGGCGGCTGCCGTGGGGCTGGGTATCGTCGCCACCTGGGTCATCTGGATGGACCAGCACGAGCTCAAGCAACTGCAACGCCTGGAGTTGCGCATCAGTTACGCACCACAACAATGTCCTGCTGACCGCCCATTGCAATTGACCCTGAACAACGGCAATGACGTGCCGCTGACGGAATTGCGCTGGCGGGTCGCGGCTTATGCACCGGGCGATACGGTGAACCTGGCCGACAATCAATACTCCGCCCCGCGCTATCGTGGCCCCGGCGAATTGCAGGCCGGAGGCAACTGGGAAGACTGTTTGCCGCTGCCGCCACTGCGCCCTGGCTACCGTCCGGAAACCCTGGAGTTTCGCGCCGAGCGATTGCAGGGTAGTTTTTCCGACTGATCCCTCCCCCATTTTTTGCACAAGGAATGCGCCATGCCCGTTGCGTTGATTACCGGTTGTTCCAGTGGCATTGGCCGTGCCCTTGCCGATGCGTTCAAAGTCGCCGGCTATGAAGTCTGGGCCAGTGCGCGCAAGGCCGAAGATGTCGCCATGCTGAGCGCTGCCGGATTTACCGCCGTGCAACTTGACGTAAACGACGGTGTTGCCCTTGAGCAGTTGAGCGACCGCATCAACCAGGAGCGTGGTGGTCTCGATGTGCTGATCAACAACGCTGGTTATGGCGCCATGGGACCGCTGCTCGATGGCGGCGTACCGGCCATGCAGCGCCAGTTCGAAACCAATGTGTTCGCAGTCGTTGGCGTCACTCGCGCGATGTTTCCCGTGCTGCGCCGGACCAAAGGATTGGTCGTGAATATCGGCAGCGTTTCGGGTGTGTTGGTCACGCCATTCGCCGGTGCTTACTGCGCCTCGAAAGCCGCCGTGCATGCCTTGAGCGATGCCTTGCGCATGGAACTGGCGCCGTTCGGTGTGCGGGTGATGGAAGTCCAGCCGGGGGCCATCGCTTCCAGTTTCGCCAGGAATGCCGGGCACGAAGCCGAGCAACTGATCAGTGAGCAATCGCCATGGTTTCCGTTGCGCGAAGGTATACGTGCCCGGGCCAAAGCCTCTCAGGACAACCCGACCCCGGCCAATGAATTCGCCGCCGGTTTGCTCAAGGCTGTGCAGCAGGACAAGCCGCCGCGACTGATTCGTCTCGGCAATGGCAGTCGCGCGTTGCCGCTGCTAGCGGGTTTGTTGCCCAAGGGGCTGCTGGAATCGGGGTTGATGAAGCGGTTCGGGTTGCGTGGGCAGCTCTGAGACCGCGTCATCGTTCTTCGCGGGCAAGCCCGCTCCCACAGGTCATGCGCAGATTTTGAAATAGCGCTAATCCTGTGGGAGCGGGCTTGCCCGCGAAGGCGTCAGAACAGACACCACAGAATTTCAGGAAACAACATGACCGACTACACCGAATACTTCGACGAAGTGATCCAGGCCCACGTGGCCATCGAACAATGGCTGGCCGAAGAGCGCGACGCATCCGAACTCGAAAAACTTCTGACACGCTTTTCGCCACAGTTTTCCATGGTCTCACCGCTCGGCCGGGTGCTGGATTTTGACGCGCTGAACGAATTGTTCACGCTGGCGGGCGGCAAGAAGCTCGGGTTCCGCATCGAGCTCAGCGAGTTACGCGGGATTGCTCAGTACGATGGCGGCGCGACCGTGAGTTACCGCGAGCAACAGACCGATGCGACCGGCCTGCACTCGGATCGTCGCTCGACCGTGGTGTTTGAAAAGCACGCCGATGGCCGGGTGATCTGGCGGCATTTGCATGAGACGTTTTGCAAGGAGTGAACGCCCGACGCCTGTCTGACTGACCGCGTTGCACCCTTCGCGAGCAAGCCCGCTCCCACAATGGATCTTCAGTGAACCCAACATTTGCGTACGAATGAGATCACATGTGGGAGCGGCGGTGCGGCGATCCGACTTGCTCGCGAAGCAGGCAACTCGGTCTTTCGGTTATGCACCATCACCTTGCTTCACCACCACCGTACAAGTAATCCCCGCCGCCAACAGCACCCCTTCCGGCACTTCATCGATGTGAATCCGCACTGGCACCCGCTGCGCCAAACGCACCCAGTTGAACGTCGGGTTCACATCGGCGATCAGTTCGCGGCTCTCCGGGTTGTCGCGGTCGTAGATGCCGCGAGAAATGCTTTCCACGTGGCCCTTGAGCACTTCGCCGCTCATCAGTTGCATGTCGGCCTTATCACCGACGCGCACATGGGGCAGCTTGGTTTCTTCGAAGAAGCCGTAGACCCAGAACGAGTTCATGTCGACCACGGCCATTTTCGCCTCACCGATGCGCGCATAGTCGCCGCGATGCACGTTGAGGTTGGTAACGTAGCCATCCACCGCCGCACGCACCTCAGTGCGCTTGAGGTTGAGTTCGGCGGCTTCCAGTTGCGCCTGGGCCTGCTGGTAATCGGCCAGGGCCGAGTCGGCGAGGTTACTGGCATCGTCACGGTTTTCCCGGGAGATCACCAGGTTGTCCATATCGGCGCGACGGTGGGCGTTGACCTTGCGCATCTCCCAGGTCGCCTTGCGCGAGGCCACCAGACTTTGTGCCTGCTTGACCGCCAGACGGTAGTGCTCGGGATCGATCTGCATCAGCAAATCGCCCTTCTTCACCAGTTGGTTGTCGCGCACCGGCACGTCCACCACTTCACCGGTGACGTCGGCGGCGACGTTGATGATGTCGGCGCGCACACGGCCGTCGCGGGTCCATGGCGTGTTCATGTAGTGCTCCCACAAGGAGCGGCCGATCCACAGCGCGAGGGCCAGCACCAGCAAGGTCGCGAGCAGGCTGAAAAACTTTTTCATCGGGGCATTCTTCAGAGATAGAGAGTCAGTGATAGAGAGTCAACGGTAGACAGTCAGCGCCAACGCGCCGAACAGACAGGTAAACAGGCTCAGGCGCAGCAGCGCCGGGTGCCAGAAAAAACGGTACAGGTCGAATCCGGACAGAAACCGGTCCAGCGCCCAGGCAAGCGCCGCCGCGATGAAAAACATCAGGGTCATGGTCGGCATGTACACGCCGTGGAAGGCGATTTCACGAGGCATGTGCAAGTCCTTGTGGCTGGCTGCTTGCGAAGGCGGCGAGCGGTGATTGCGGATCGAGCAGCGAGGTGCGGATGAAGTGCAGGTAGCTCTTCACCCGGCGCAACGCCGAGGTATCGAAGTGAGGGGCGAAGGGTTCGTCGGTGGACTGCACGCGGCTGATCGCGTGATCGACGGCAATCAGCGCGCGTTCGAGGTTGCTGCTGTTCGGTTGCAGAAACAGCCGCACCAGCGCACGCCCCATCACCCGGATCGCCTGGCGCCATGGCTGGGATTCGGCATAGGCCGGATGCACCGGCAGAATCGCCTGCTCCTTGCGCAACTCGATGATCGCGTGACCGACTTCCAGCACCACGAACATCCAGCGCAGCAAGTCGCGCTGCACTTGCGGTTGACCCGCCGCGAAGCCGTAGGCCTGATGCACCAGATCGCGGGTGCGGCTTTCGAAACTTGACGCCAAACCCTTGAGCTTGCCGCTGATGGCGTAGACCACCTGACCACGCAGGTCCTGCTCCAACCGACGCCACAGCCAGCGGCTGTTGGGCGGCAGAATGATCGCCCCGGCCGCTGCGCACACCAGCATGCCCAGCACCATGGCGATGTAGTCGTTGATGAAGGTGTAGGGGTTATAGACCGTGAGGTTGTCCGGCACCGAACCGGTGCTGAAGAAGATCAGCAAGCCCAGGCCGACGCCGACGTATTGCGGCCGCGAGGTCAGGAACGAGCCGAGTACGATCACCGGTGCGAGCATCACGCACAGCAACGGAAATCCGTCGATCCACGGGAAAATGAAAAACATCTCGACGAAGCCGATCAGTGCCCCGAGCAATGTCCCGCACGCCATCTGAAAGGCCATGCGCTTGGGGTTCGGGGTGGCGGCGGACAGACCCACGGTCGCGGCGGCAATCAGGGTCATGGTCGCGCCGCTCGGCCAGGCGGTTGCCACCCAGTAGCTGCCCAATACCACCAGAATGAACGCTGCGCGAATCCCTGATGCGGCTGCTGCCATCCAGTTGGTTTGCGGAGTGAACGGCTCGTCCCAGCGCTCCCGCTCGTGACTGTGATCGGCCAGTGAAGCGTGGGTCTGTGCATAACTGTGCAAATCGTCGACGAAGCGGTAGAGCAGTTCGTACGCCGTGTGGAAGTCCAGCAGTTCGTCGTCGCTCGGTTCGCTCTCCTGAAAGACCGCCCGCAGGCTGCGCACCCGCGCCGGCAACCCTGCCTTGTAGGCGCTCAGCACCGTAACCAGACGCGCCGCATCGGCGCTGGTCAGGGCACGACCGCTGAAGCCGTCGAGTAATTCGGCGAGGTCTTGCAAGCCCGGGTTTATCGCCGCCACGGCATGATCCGTATTGTTGCTGCGCAAGCGTTCGAGCAACTGATGCAGGGCATTGAAGCGCGTGGTGATGCCCATGAACTCACTGTTCAGGCGGCTGAGGCGGCCATTGCGCCGACGCATGTGCGGGTCTTCGAACACGGTGACGCTGCGCAGCCCTTCGAGTCCGACTGCCTCGGCAATGAAGCGCACATTGCCGGCCTCGAACGCCTCGCGTTGACTGCGGCCACGCAAGCCGTCGGTGACGAACTGGGCAAACACGCCGAAGCGCTGATACAGGGCGTTGCGCATGGCAGCGCTGGCGGTTTGCGGCAGGATTGCAGCGCTGATCAGGGTCGAACAGAGAATGCCCAACGAGATTTCCAGCACCCGCCAGACCGCCGCCATGAACGCGCCGTCCGGGTGGGCCAGCGCGGGCAAGCCGACCATCGCGGCGGTGTATCCGGCGAGTACGAAACCGTAGGCGCGAAAATTGCGGCAGCGGGCGGCGCCGGCCGTGCAGATACCGACCCAGATCGCCAGCGAACCGAGGAACAGCTCAGTGTTCTGCGCAAACAGGGCGATCAGCGCGACCATCACCGCCGACCCGGCCAGGGTGCCGAGAAAACGATAGAAACTCTTGGCGAACACCTGGCCGCTTTGCGGCTGCATGACGATGAACACGGTGATCATCGCCGTACGCGGTTGCGGCAGCTCCAGACGCATAGCCAGCCACAGCGTCAGGAATGCCGCGAACAGCACCTTGAAGATATAGACCCAGGTCACGCCGTCGCTGCGTGCCCAGTCGAAGAAACCCCGGCGCCATTCCAGGGAGTACAGCCAGCGCAAGGGTGCGGGCAAGGGAGTCATCAAATCCTGCTCAGTGAAAAATCAGCCAAAACTCGGAACCTGTGGGAGCGGGCTTGCTCGCGAAAGCGGAGTATCAGCCGGCATCAATGTTGGATGTGCCGCCCTCATCGCGAGCAAGTCGGATCGCCGCACCGCCGCTCCCACAGGTTTTGTGTTCAACGCAAAAGGCTCGGGGTTTTCGGCGCTTGGGTCTGTTCGGCGTTCGGCACGTCGTTACCGGCACCGAGACCACCGCCCAACGCCGTCACCAATTCGGCATGGGCACTCAAGCGTGCCGCCTGAACCTGCTGCTGCACCTGCTGCTGCTTGAACAACAAGGTCTGGGCATTGAGCACGTTGAGGTAGTCGGTCAGGCCACGCTGGTAGGCGATCATCGCGATGTCGTAGGTCTTCTGCGCGGTAGCCACTGACTCGGCAGCGAAAGCCTGTTGCTTGTCCATGGACTCGCGGCGGATCAACTGGTCGGAGATGTTTTTCAGCGCACTGACCAGGGTCTGGTTGTACTTCGCCACGGCGATGTCATAACCCGCCGAGGCTTCACCCAACTCCGAGCGCAAGCGTCCGCCATCGAAGATCGGCAACGAAATCGCCGGCCCCACGCTGTAGTTGAGTTTCTTGCCGGTCAAGAACTCCAGGGCCCCGCCGCCGGTGGCCATATAGCCAAGGCTGCCGACCAGATCGACGTTCGGGTAGAAACCGGCATGGGCGACATCGATACTCCGCGCCTGCGCCGCCACTTGCCAGCGGCTGGCGACCACGTCCGGGCGTTGGCCGAGCAATTGCGCCGGCAGCGACGACGGCAGTTTCAGCGGCGCACCCAGCGACAGCGTTGGCCGCTGCAACTGTGCGCCCTCCCCCGATCCCTTGCCGGCGAGAGCGGCGAGCTGGTTGCGGTTCAAGGCAATTTCTTCGTCGAGGGCATCGATCTGGCGATGGGTTTCCGGCAGCGGCGTCTGGGCCTGGCTGACTTCGAAATGAGTGCCGATGCCACCGCTCAGACGCTTTTGCGCCAGCTCAAGGATCTGCTGTTGCTGCTTCAAGGTCGCCTCGACGATGTCCCGCTGGGCGTAATGCAACGACAACTCGATGTAGACCCGTACGATGTTTTCCTGCAATTCGAGCTGGGCCTGACGCGCCTCGGCGACGGTCATGTGCGCCATGTCCACGGCGCGCTCGGTGGCATTGCTTTCGCGGCCCCAGAGGTCGAGGGCATAACTGAAGCCCAGCGCCGCGTTATTGTCCCAGGTGGTGCTGTTGGCCAGCTCGCCGGGGCCATAGAACTGGTCGGTAGGCCAATTGTGGCGCTTGAGGGTGGCATCGCCATTGATCTGCAGCGACTCAGCGGCTTCGGCCACGCCGGCCATGGACCGGGCCTGACGCACCCGGGCGGCGGCCATGGCCAGGGTCGGGCTGCCTTGCAGGGCGAGGTCGATCCAGCGATTCAGTTGCGGGTCGCCATAGGCTTGCCACCATTGCGCCGTGGGCCAGTGCGCATCTTGCGCGGCGCTCTGGATCGCTTCGTCGGTGGCCAGTGAATTGGCCTCCAGCGCCTTGCCCTGCGGGGCAATACCTCCGGTTCCGATGCAGCCGCTGATTGCCAGGGTTAAAGCCAAAACACTGAGCGGCTGAAGCGCTCTGCTGATGCGACGCGGCACTGCTGCGATTTCCTGAAATAGGGGGAGGTACAAGATTTTTTGGAAACTGGAGTTCCGCTCTTGTGGGAGCGGGCTTGCTCGCGAAAGCGGTACATCAGTCGACACTGATGGTGAATGTCAGACCGTCTTCGCGAGCAAGTCGGATCGCCGCACCGCCGCTCCCACAGGTTATGCGGTGGGTCGAACCCCGGTTACCCAAGTTGCGCAATTCTATGGGGCGGCCGGAAGGGCGATAAGCTGGGATTCCTGTGAATCTTTGTTACCGTTAACGAGATAATCCGTAGGTAGATCCTTAGTCGCCTGTAAATAAACAGAAACTTCGTGTCACAATTTGTCATTCGACGAGAGAGCACCCCATGGACACTTTGCAAAACATGCGCGCCTTCAGTTACGTGGCCGAAGCCGGCAGCTTCACCGCCGCCGCCGTGCAACTGGACACCACCACGGCCAACGTCTCGCGCGCGGTCTCCAACCTGGAAGCCCACCTGCAAACCCGCCTGCTCAACCGAACGACCCGCCGCATCGCCCTGACCGAAGCCGGCAAGCGTTACCTGCTGCGCTGCGAACAGATCCTGGCCTACGTCGAAGAAGCCGAAGCCGAGGCCAGCGACGCCCACGCGCGCCCGGCCGGACAACTGAAAGTGCACACCATGACCGGCATCGGCCAGCACTTCGTGATCGACGCCATCGCCCGCTACCGCAAGACCCACCCGGACGTGACCTTCGACCTGACCATGGCCAACCGCGTACCGGACCTGCTCGACGAGGGTTACGACGTGTCCATCGTCCTCGCCAGCGAACTGCCCGATTCGGGTTTCGTCTCCCAGCGCCTGGGCATCACCTACAGCATCGTTTGCGCCTCGCCGGCCTACGTCAAAACCAACGGCTGCGCACAAAAACCCAGCGACCTGCTCAACCACGCCTGCCTGCGCCTGGTCAGCCCGGTGATTCCGCTGGAGAAATGGGCCTTCGACGGTCCTGATGGCCAGGAAATGGTCACCATCAACAGCTCACCCTTCCTGGTGAACTCCGCCGACGCGATGAAATCCGCGATCATCAGCGGCATGGGCGTTGGCGTCCTGCCGCTGTACGCCGCAATAGAAGGCCTGCGCAACGGCACGCTGGTGCGCGTGATGCCCAACTACCGCTCCCAGGAACTGAACCTGTATGCGATCTACCCGTCGCGCCAGTACCTGGATGCGAAGATCAAGACCTGGGTCGAGTATTTGCGCGGATCGTTGCCGGAATTGCTGGCGGCGCATCAGGCGGAATTGGCGGCGTATGAACTGAGCGGGAGTCTGGGTGGGGTTCGGGTGGCGAACTGATCCATCGGTTCAAAGATTGATCCCTTATGGGAGCGAGCCTGATCGCGATGGCGTTCTCACATTCAAATCTCTGTGGGCAGATACACCGCCATCGCGAGCAAGCTCGCTCCCACAGAAGAACAAAAGCAGAGCAGCATCCACCACCGCGTCGCTCTTCACCACTCATCAGGCCGAGCGTTAGCTCGCCTGCAGCTCTTGATCTTGATCCACCCGCCCCCTCGGGAGGCTGAGTGGAGGTGTTCATCCGGGGATTGGCGCGCAGCGCCGTTCGACGCAGTCGAACTCATTGCATGTAGGTCGTCGCGAAGCCGACCGGAGGGCAATGCCCCCGGATGAATGCCGAGCGAAGGAACCCCGAGCCCAGGCGAGGGGCCGTACGTAAGGGGCGAGACCTTTTGGTTCCTTTTGGGGCGTTTGCCAAAAGGGACTCGCCGTAAGGGCGAAACCATAGGTGGCCTTTACCGAAGAAACGGATATGTACACGGTCAACCAAGAACATGGTCGGCCCATAGGCCGCCAAGGCAACCCAAACTGACAGCGCCGTCAGTTAGCCGTCACCCTCCTGACCGGCAAACAGGTTTATAAAGGAAAATACCAACCGTCTACCCAGCCCCGGCGCCCCACTCGCATGCGAATCCAGAAAAAATCCGCCCTGCTCGTCGCCCTTCTGATCGTCCTGGCAGCGCTGGGCATGTGGTACGCGACCAAACCGGCCAAAGCCAAACTCGCCACCCCCACCGCCATCCCCGTGCGCGTGGTCGCCGTCGCCGAAAAAGACGTGCCGCGCTACGTCAGCGGCATCGGTTCGGTACTGTCCCTGCACAGCGTCGTAGTCCGCCCACAAATCGACGGCATTCTCACCAAAATCATGGTCAAGGAAGGCCAACTGGTGAAAAAAGACGATCTGCTGGCCACCATCGACGACCGGTCGATCCGCGCCAGCCTCGACCAGGCCCGGGCACAACTGGGCGAAAGCCAGGCGCAACTGCAAGTGGCGCTGGTCAACCTTAAACGCTACAAACTGCTGAGCGTTGACGACGGCGTTTCCAAGCAGACCTACGACCAGCAACAGGCGCTGGTGAACCAACTCAAAGCCACCGCCCAAGGCAATCAGGCTTCAATCGACGCAGCTCAGGTACAACTTTCCTACACGCAGATTCGTTCCCCAGTGACCGGTCGCGTCGGCATTCGCACCGTGGATGAAGGCAACTTCCTGCGCATGACCGACACCCAGGGCCTGTTCACGGTGACCCAGATCGACCCGATCGCCGTGGAATTCTCCCTGCCGCAGCAAATGCTGCCGACCCTGCAAGGCCTGATCAACGACCCACAGCACGCCCGGGTCAAGGCCTACATCGGGGCCGACACCGACGGCGAAACCGGCAACCTGCTCGGCGAAGGTCACCTGACCCTGATCGACAACCAGATCAACGCCAGCACCGGCACCATCCGCGCCAAGGCCGAGTTCGATAATCCGAGGCAGAAGCTCTGGCCGGGCCTGCTGGTGACGGTAAAGATTCAGACAGCCCTGGATAAAGATGCGCTGGTGGTGCCGCCGACAGTCGTACAACGCGGCCTCGACCAGCACTTCGTGTACCGGATCAATGGCGACAAGGTCGAAGCCGTGCAGGTGCAGATGGTTTATCAAGGCAGCGGCCAGGACATCATCAAGGGTGTGAAGCCGGGTGATGTACTGGTCAGCGATGGTCAGTCGCGGCTCAAGCCCGGCGCTACTGTGCAAGTGCTGACCGAACCGCCTCAAGTGGTGCGATCGGAGGCGGCGCAATGAAGGGCCATGGTTCGGTTTCAGCCTGGTGCATCGACCACCCGGTGGCCACGGTCCTGTTGACGTTCGCCATGGTGCTGCTGGGTGTCATCGCGTTTCCGCGCCTGCCGGTAGCGCCGTTGCCGGAGGCAGAATTCCCGACCATCCAGGTGGCCGCGCAACTGCCCGGCGCCAGCCCGGAAACCATGGCTTCCTCGGTGGCCACGCCTCTTGAAGTGCAATTCAGTGCCATTCCCGGCGTGACCCAGATGACCTCAAGCAGTGCACTGGGCTCGACCATCCTGACCCTGCAATTCACCCTCGACAAGAGCATCGACACCGCCGCCCAGGAAGTGCAGGCGGCGATCAACACTGCCGCGGGCAAGCTGCCCAAGGACATGCCGAACCTGCCGACCTGGCGCAAGGTCAACCCGGCCGACAGCCCGGTGCTGATCCTCAGCGTCAACTCGTCGCTGATGCCAGGCCCTGAGCTCAGCGACCTGACGGAAACCCTGTTGTCCCGTCAGCTCAGTCAGGTCGACGGTGTAGGCCAGGTCGTCATCACCGGTCAGCAGCGTCCGGCAATTCGCGTCCAGGTTTCGGCGGACAAGCTCGCGGCCATCGGCCTGACCCTCGCCGACATCCGCCTGGCGATCCAGCAGACCAGCCTCAATCTGGCCAAAGGGGCGCTGTACGGCGAATCGAGCATCTCGACCCTGTCCACCAACGACCAGTTATTCCACCCCGACGAATACAGCCAGCTGATCGTTTCCTACAAGGACGGTGCACCGGTTCATCTGCGCGATGTCGCCAAAGTCGTCAACGGTTCGGAAGATGCCTACATCCAGGCTTGGGCGGGCTCGCAACCGGGGGTCAACCTGGTGATCTTCCGCCAACCAGGCGCCAACATCGTCGAGACCGTGGACCGCATCCAGGCCGCCTTGCCGGCACTGGAAGCGATGCTCCCCGCCTCGGTGCAGGTCAAGACGCTGATCGACCGCACCCAGACCATCCGTGCATCGCTGCATGAAGTGGAAATCACCCTGCTGATTGCAATCATGCTGGTGGTGGCGGTGATGGCGCTGTTCCTGCGCCAACTGTCGGCCACGCTGATCGTGTCGGCAGTGCTCGGCGTGTCACTGATCGCCAGTTTTGCGCTGATGTATGTGATGGGCTTCAGCCTGAACAACCTGACCCTGGTGGCGATCGTGGTCGCCGTGGGCTTTGTGGTGGACGATGCGATCGTGGTGGTGGAGAACATCCACCGGCATCTCGAGGCCGGTGACGGCATGCGCGAGGCGGCGATCAAAGGCGCTGGCGAGATCGGATTTACCGTGGTTTCGATCAGTTTCTCGCTGGTGGCGGCGTTCATTCCGCTGCTGTTCATGGGCGGTGTGGTCGGCCGGCTGTTCAAGGAGTTCGCCCTGACCGCCACCTCCACCATTTTGATTTCGGTGGTGGTTTCGCTGACGTTGGCGCCAACGCTGGCAGCGCTGTTCATGCGGGCACCGGTGCATCACGCTCATAGCAAACCGGGCTTTGGTGAACGTCTGCTGGCGTGGTACGAAAAAGGCCTGCGCCGCGCCCTCGCCCACCAGAAAATGATGATCGGCGTGTTCGCTTTGTCGCTGGGGCTGGCCGTTGCCGGCTACATCTTCATTCCCAAAGGTTTCTTCCCGATCCAGGACACCGGTTTCGTCTTCGGCACCACCGAAGCTGCTGCCGATATTTCCTATGGCGACATGGTGAAAAAACACCTGGCGATGGCCGAAATCGTCGCTGCCGATCCCGCAGTCGAAACGTTTTCACATTCCGTCGGCGTCTCGGGCAGCAACCAGACCATTGCCAACGGCCGCTTCTGGATCACCCTGAAAAAACGCGGGGATCGCGATGTCTCGGCCAGCCAGTTCATCGACCGGATTCGCCCGCAACTGATGAAAGTCCCGGGCATCGTGCTCTACCTGCGTGCAGGGCAAGACATCAACCTCAGCTCCGGCCCGAGCCGCGCCCAGTACCAATACGTGCTCAAGAGCAACGACGGTGCGACCCTCAGCACCTGGACCCAACGCCTGACGGAAAAACTGCGCGCCAACCCGGCCTTCCGCGACATTTCCAACGACCTGCAACTGGGCGGCAGCATCACCCACATCAGCATCGACCGCAGCGCCGCCGCACGTTTCGGCCTCACCGCCAGCGACGTCGACGAAGCCCTGTACGATGCCTTCGGCCAGCGTCAGGTCAATGAATTCCAGACCCAGATCAACCAGTACAACGTGATTCTGGAACTGGATACCAAACAGCGCGGCAAGGCCGAAAGCCTCAACTATTTCTACCTGCGCTCGCCCCTGAGCGGGGAAATGGTGCCGCTGTCGGCCCTGGCCAGGTTCGATGCGCCGACCATCGGCCCGCTGTCCATCGCCCATGACGGGATGTTTCCCGCCGCCAACCTGTCGTTCAACCTGGCCCCCGGCGTGGCGTTGGGCGATGCGGTGATCATGCTCAACCAGGCCAAGGCCGACATCGGCATGCCGACCGCCATCAGAGGCAACTTCCAGGGCGCGGCCCAGGCGTTCCAGAGTTCGCTGGCCAGCCAGCCGTGGCTGATCCTGGCGGCGCTGTTGGCGGTGTACATCATCCTCGGCGTGCTCTACGAGAGCTTCGTGCACCCGCTGACGATCATTTCCACCTTGCCTTCGGCGGGCCTCGGCGCTGTGATCATGCTGTGGATTTGCGGCCAGGACTTTTCGATCATGGCGCTGATCGGGCTGGTGTTGCTGATCGGTATCGTGAAAAAGAACGGCATCCTGATGATCGACTTCGCCCTCGAAGCGCAGCGCAATGGCGGGCTGTCGCCGGAGGATGCGATCTTCAAGGCCTGCATCACGCGGTTCCGGCCGATCATCATGACCACCCTCGCCGCCCTGCTCGGCGCCCTGCCGCTGATGCTCGGCTATGGCACCGGCGCCGAGTTGCGCCAGCCCCTGGGGATCGCCGTTGTCGGCGGCTTGCTGGTGAGCCAGGCGCTGACGCTGTTCACCACGCCGGTCATATACTTGTGGCTGGAGCGGCTATTCCATCGACCTAAACCTGCGCCAGAACCGGTGCTGGCGACCACAGACTGAGGCGGGGTCATGCGCGTTCTGATTATCGAAGACGAAGAAAAAACCGCGGACTACCTGCATCGCGGCCTGACGGAACAGGGTTTCACCGTGGATCTGGCCCGCGATGGTGTGGAAGGCCTGCATCTGGCGCTGGAGAGCGACTACGCGGTGATCGTCCTCGACGTGATGCTGCCGGGCCTCGACGGCTTCGGTGTGTTGCGCGCCCTGCGTGCGCGCAAGCAAACCCCGGTGATCATGCTCACCGCCCGCGAGCGTGTCGAAGACCGCATCAAGGGCCTGCGTGAAGGCGCCGATGACTATCTGGGCAAACCGTTTTCCTTCCTTGAACTGGTGGCACGCCTGCAAGCGCTGACCCGGCGCAGCGGCGGTCATGAGCCGGTGCAGGTGAGCATCGCTGACCTGTGGATAGATTTGATCAGCCGCAAGGCCACCCGCGCCGGCACACGTCTGGAGCTGACCGCCAAGGAGTTCTCGCTGCTCAGCGTACTGGCCCGGCGCCAGGGCGAAATCCTCTCGAAAACCGCCATTGCCGAGATGGTCTGGGACATCAATTTCGACAGCGACGCCAACGTCGTCGAAGTCGCGATCAAACGCCTGCGGGCCAAGCTCGACGGGCCGTTCGAAGAGAAACTGCTGCACACCATTCGCGGCATGGGTTATGTGCTGGAGAGCCGTGGTGTCCAGTAATTCCATTGCCTTGCGTCTGAGCGGAATGTTCACGCTGGTGGCGCTTCTGGTCTTTCTGTTGATCGGTTGGGCGCTGTACCAGCAGGTCGACAAAGGCCTGGGCCTGTTGCCAGAAGCCGAACTGGATGCACGCTACAGCGTGCTCGAATCCACGGTCGGCCGCTACGGCACGCCCGAGCACTGGGTGAAGATCAACAACAAGCTCAACCTGCTGAGCGAAGAAGACAAGCGCATCAGTTTCTGGATCATCAGCGGCGATCCGCACTACGAATACGGCAACCTGACACCACAGATCCGCGCCTTTGCCCAAGGGCCGCTAGGTACGCGCGACATGCATCTGCCGGATCACCCATATCCGCAGAAAGTGCTGGTCAGCGAATTCCCGGCCAAGGATCAGCGCCCAGCGCTGCGCTTCATGATCGCCATCGACACCGAAACGTTTTTCCATACCCAGCATCACCTGCTGGTCGCGCTGATCAGCCTGGCGATTGTCGGCGTCCTGCTGGCCTCGGCACTGGGTTATTGGGTGGCGCGGATCGGGCTCAAGCCGCTGATCAAACTGTCCCAGGAAGCCCAGCGCCTGGCCCCGCCGTTGCGCTCGGGGCGCTTGCGATTGTCACCATTGCCGCCGGAACTCGATCAATTCGTCAGCTCCTTCAACTCGACCCTGGAACGGGTCGAGCAGGCCTACTCGCGCCTTGAATCATTCAATGCCGACGTCGCCCACGAACTGCGCTCGCCATTGACCAACCTGATCGGCCAGACCCAGGTCGCATTGACCCGCGGGCGCTCCGCCGAGCATTACTTCGAAGTGCTGCAATCGAACCTCGAAGAGCTTGAGCGACTGCGTTCGATCATCAACGACATGCTGTTCCTCGCCAGCGCCGATCAGGGCAGCAAGGCGACCAAACTCACCTCGACCTCGCTGGCCGATGAGGTAGCCACGACCCTGGAATATCTGGACTTCATTCTCGAAGACGCTCAGGTCCAGGTTGAGGTCAGTGGTGACGCGCAAGTGCGGATCGAGATCGCCCATCTGCGCCGGGCGTTGATCAACTTGTTGAATAACGCGGTGCAGCACACCGCGCCCGGGCAGGTGATTCAAGTGCGGATCGAAGCCCAGGAGCATCAAGTCAGCATCGGCGTCGCCAACCCCGGCTCGCCGATTGCCAGTGAGCATCTGCCGCGCCTGTTCGAGCGTTTCTACCGGGTCGATGCGTCACGCAGCAACAGCGGCCACAATCACGGTCTGGGGCTGGCAATCGTCAAGGCGATTGCGTTGATGCATGGTGGGGATGTGTTCGTGCGTAGTGATCATGGGATGAATACGTTCGGCATACACCTGCCCGTCTGAAACACACAAACTACTGTGGTGAGCGAGCAAGATCCCTCGCCACAAAAACGCTCGACACCGCCAACTGTTGCTCATGCCGCAACAGTCCTTTCATGAATCCACTCTTTTTCCCCTCCCCCAAGATCCTTATCTTTGCCCGCACCAAACAGCACTTGCCAAGCAAGAAGGTATTAAAGATGTCCAACAGTATGGGTATTGCCAGCGCTTTCGTTTTGTCCTCTTTGTTCCTGTCGCCGTTGGCGATGGCGGAAGAATCGCAGACTTTCGTTGCGCATAACGCCGCACGCGCTGCAACGTTCGAAGAGCATCGGATCGAGATGACAGCCAAGGCTGTGCAAGACGCCCAAGCCCCGCAAGCATCCAGCATCCAGGCCCAGCCACGGGTCGAAAAAGACAGCTGATCTGCACCGATCACTCCCGTTTCCCTCGACACTTTTCATCGGCTCTTCCCTTTGAAAAGTTGTCTTCAAAGCCGCTGCTGTCAGCGGCTTTTTTGATAGTGGCGACTCGACCTTCATTGCAATTTCTGCAACGAAAGTCACTGACGCCCACGCCATTGATCAATCGCACGAGCAACAGGAACGATTCACTCGGCTGCTGCGTTTATGCAACTACGCTTACAGCGTCCCTTTAGCAGACGTCAGCCCTATGACCGCAAGCCGTACCGCACATTTTCAAGGCCCACCCGGGCGACCCGAGATCATGGTGATCGTCGGCAGCACCCTGACAGTCATCTCGATCCTGTGCATCGTCACTTTCCTGCTGATCCGCGAACACGCCAATGCCCAGCAGACCGCCACACGCAGCGCGACCACCATCGCGCAACTGATCGATGCCGATGTCCTGCGTACGGTCGAGCTCTATGACTTGACCTTGCAGGGCCTGATTGCCGCCGCCCAACGGGACGACCTGAAACAGGTTTCGCCGCAGATCCGCCATCTGGTGCTGTTCGACCGCTCTACCACTGCGCGCTACAAGGGCGACATCCTGTTGCTGGACAAGCACGGCGACGTGCTGGCCGACTCATCATTGATCGAACCGAAACCGGGCAACTTCGCTGACCGCGATTATTTCCTGGCCCATACCTTCAATCGTGACTCCGGCATGTTTATCAGCCGACCGTTCAAGCCGCGCTGCGACTGCGATGACAGCGACGAATGGCGCATCAGTTTCAGTCGGCGCATTTCTTCGCCCACGGGTGAGTTCCTGGGGGTTGCGGTGGCGTCGATGCGCATGAGCTACTTCGACCAGCTGTTCAACAGCCTCGAAATCGGCTCCGGCAGTACGCTGGGCATCATCAACGATGACGGGATTCTCCTGGCGCAGAAACCGTACCGGGAACAAAACGTCATCGGCAAAAGCTTCTCCAGCCGCCCCAACGTCGTACGCATGCTGCGCGAGCGCAGTGGCACCTTTGAAAGTGTGTCGAGTGTCGACCAACAACGGCGCCTGTACACCTTTACCCGGGTCGGCAATCTGCCGCTGACCGTCATCGTGGCCCTTTCCATCGATGAAGTGTTCGCCACCTGGAACCGCACGGCCTATGTGATCAGCGGTGCTACCGGCGTTTTGTGCATCGGCCTGTTGTGGCTGACCTGGCTGCTCTGCCGCGAGCTGCGACTGCGCCAATATGCCGAGCAGGAATTGGCGCAACTGGCGGCTACCGATGCCTTGACCGGCGTGGCCAACCGTCGATCCCTTGATCAGACCCTGCGCCATGAATGGTTTCGCGCGCAGCGCAGTGGCAAGCCGTTGTCGTTGCTGATGATCGATGCCGATCACTTCAAGGCCTTCAATGACCGGCACGGGCATCAGGCCGGCGACGAAGCCTTGCGGGCATTGGCCGAGGTCATCCGCGCCAATGTCCATCGTCCGGCGGACCTGGTGGCTCGCTATGGTGGCGAAGAGTTTTCAGTGGTCCTGGCCGAAACTGGCAGTGAAGGCGCGCAGCAGATCGCCGAACATATCCGCGAGGCGGTGCAAAAACTGTCACTGGTGGACGCCGGTGAGCCGCCGATGAGCGTGAGTATCGGCATTGCCACCTGGACAGCGGCCAGCGATATCAACCTGGAGCAATTGCTGTTCAGTGCGGACAAGGCGTTGTATCAGGCCAAGGAAGGGGGGCGTAACCGGGTGGTGTGCGCCGGCTGAATTCTATGCTGAATCGACTGGCCTCTTCGTCGGAACGCCGCCCGGATCAAGCCCGCTCCCACAGGGAATCGCGGTCAACTGTGGGAGCGGGCTTGCTCGCGAAAGCGGCCTGTCAGGCAACACAAACTTCGGACATAAAAAAAAAAGGCCACCCGAAGGTAGCCCTTAAAAAACTAGAGAGATTTTTTGCTTACACGGCCGCAACCGGACGCATGTAAGAGATCGGTGCAGTGCTGGCGTCTTCGAACGTCACGACTTCCCAGGCATCTGTCTGCTCAATCAACTTGCGCAGCAGCTGGTTGTTCAGTGCGTGGCCGGACTTGAAGCCCTTGAACTCACCAATCAGGCTATTGCCCAGCAGGTAGAGGTCACCAATTGCATCGAGAATCTTGTGCTTCACGAATTCGTCTTCATAACGAAGGCCGTCTTCGTTCAGTACGCCATCGGCGTCGACCACAATAGCGTTTTCAACGCTGCCGCCGAGTGCGAGGTTGTGCTTGCGCAGGTACTCGATGTCACTCATGAAACCGAAAGTACGGGCGCGGCTGACTTCTTTTACGAACGAAGTGCTGGAAAAATCCACGCTTGCACTTTGGGTGCGGTCCCGGAAAACCGGGTGATCGAAATCGATCTCGAAGCTCACCTTGAACCCTTCGAAAGGGACGAAAGTGGCGCGCTTGTCGCCGTCTTCCACTGTCACTTCACGCAGGATGCGGATGAATTTCTTGGCGGCGTCCTGTTCTTCCAGGCCAGCCGATTGAATCAGGAATACGAAGGGTCCAGCGCTGCCATCCATGATCGGGACTTCGGACGCGGAGAGCTCGACGTAGGCGTTATCGATGCCCAGGCCAGCCATGGCCGAGAGCAAGTGCTCTACCGTGTCCACTTTGACGTCGCCATTGATCAGCGTGGTCGACATAGTGGTTTCACCGACGTTTTCCGCGCGGGCAGGAATCTGCACCACAGGGTCGAGGTCAGCGCGACAAAACACAATGCCAGTGTCGACAGGCGCAGGCTTGAGGGTCAGGTAGACCTTCTCCCCGGAGTGCAGGCCTACACCTGTGGCACGGATAATATTTTTCAGTGTGCGTTGTTTAATCATGGCTTGGGCCGCTTCAGCGCAAATTGCGAACTGGTATCAACAAAGGCTGGCGATGATAGCAGACCGAGCCTTTGCTGAACACCAATCACCTTCATAGCCCTGATACATTCCATCAATCGGCCTGACGACGCAGGAAAGCCGGGATGTCCAGGTAGTCCAGGTCATCTTGCGGATTCATTTTCGCGGCAGTCGCAGCACCGGCCTGGGCCTGGTTGCGCATGACGGTCGGACGGTCCAGGTCACGGTAGTTCACCGCTGGAGCTTCCTGACGAACAGGGGCCTGTTGTTGTTGTGGCTGTGCAGACATCGAAGTGTGAACGGTGTTGTCGATGATCTTCACAGGCTTTTCGATTTTAGCGCCTAAACCTGTGGCAACGACAGTCACGTGCAGCTCGTCGCGCATGTCCGGATCGATAACGGTACCGACCTTGACCATCGCGTGCTCGGAAGCGAAGGCTTCGATGATGCTACCCACGTCGGAGTACTCACCCAGGGACAGGTCAGGACCGGCAGTGATGTTCACCAGGATGCCGCGTGCGCCTTGCAGGTTCACGTCTTCGAGCAGCGGGTTGCGGATGGCCGCTTCGGTCGCTTCACGTGCACGGTTCGGACCGCTGGCGCAGCCAGTGCCCATCATCGCCATGCCCATTTCGCTCATCACGGTACGCACGTCGGCGAAGTCGACGTTGATCATGCCCGGACGCTTGATGATGTCGGAGATACCGCGAACGGCACCGGCCAGTACATCGTCGGCCTTGGCGAAAGCCGACAGCAGGCTTGCGTCTTTACCGAGGATGGTCAGCAGCTTCTCGTTGGGAATGGTGATCAACGAGTCGACGCTTTCAGACAGCAGACGGATGCCTTCGTCGGCGATCTGCATGCGCTTGCGGCCTTCGAACGGGAACGGACGAGTCACGACCGCAACGGTCAGGATGCCCATTTCCTTGGCCACTTCGGCGATGATCGGCGCAGCACCGGTACCGGTACCGCCGCCCATGCCAGTGGTGATGAACACCATGTTGGTGCCCTGCAGGACTTCGGCAATGCGCTCACGGTCTTCCAGAGCAGCCTGACGACCTACTTCAGGGTTGGCGCCAGCGCCCAGGCCCTTGGTCACACCGGTACCCAGTTGCAGGATGGTCCGCGCGCCGATGGATTTCAGCGCCTGGGCATCAGTGTTGGCGCAGATGAACTCAACGCCTTCAATGTTGCTCTTGACCATGTGGTTGACAGCGTTGCCGCCGCCACCGCCGACACCGATAACTTTGATTACCGGGCTTGCGGGGATGTTGTCTACGAGTTCGAACATTTTCCCTCTCCTTACATTCTCTAGTTTTTTCGCCTACTGCGTGCTTCGGTGAAACGGTATTGCGGTAAATCTTTAGAAATTGCCCTGGACCCACTTCTTCAGTCGGTCCAGCAACGGTGCCTGTGGCTCTTCGTTGCTGTAGCTGTCGCGGCTGCCGATGCCCGAGAACGAGATGCCGTCTGACTGCTTCTGCAGGCCGTACATCAACAGGCCGACACCGGTGGAATAGATCGGGTTGCGCACTACGTCATCCAGACCTTTCACGCCGTGAGGCACGCCCAGGCGGACCGGCATGTGGAAGATTTCCTCGGCCAGTTCAGTGGCGCCTTCCATCTTCGCGGTACCGCCGGTCAGCACGATGCCGGCCGGGATCAGGTCTTCGTAGCCGCTGCGACGCAGTTCGGCCTGGATCAGCGTGAACAGTTCGTCGTAGCGCGGCTCGACCACTTCGGCCAGGGCCTGGCGGGACAGTTCGCGCGGCGGACGGTCGCCGACGCTTGGCACCTTGATGGTTTCACCGGCACCGGCCAGTTTGGCCAGGGCGCAGGCGTAGCGAATCTTGATTTCTTCGGCGTACTGGGTCGGAGTGCGCAACGCCATGGCGATGTCGTTGGTCACCTGGTCACCGGCAATCGGGATCACGGCGGTGTGACGGATCGCGCCTTCGGTGAAGATCGCGATGTCGGTGGTCCCGCCACCGATGTCCACCAGGCATACGCCCAGCTCTTTCTCGTCATCGGTCAGTACCGAGTACGCGGAAGCCAGTTGCTCGAGAATGATGTCGTCGATTTCCAGACCGCAGCGGCGCACGCATTTTTCAATGTTCTGTGCAGCGTTGACGGCGCAGGTGACCACGTGGACCTTGGCTTCCAGACGCACGCCGGACATGCCCAGCGGCTCGCGGACGCCTTCCTGGTTATCGATCACGTAATCCTGCGGCAGGGTGTGCAGCACACGCTGGTCAGCCGGGATCGCCACGGCCTGGGCAGCGTCGAGCACACGCTCAAGGTCCGCCGAGCTGACTTCGCGATCACGAATCGCCACGATGCCGTGGGAGTTCAGGCTGCGGATGTGATTGCCGGCCACGCCGACGAACGCCGAGTGAATGCGGCAACCAGCCATCAGCTGCGCTTCTTCGATGGCGCGCTGGATCGATTGCACGGTGGATTCAATGTTCACCACCACGCCTTTTTTCAGGCCACGGGACGGATGGGTACCGATCCCGACGATTTCCAGCGTGCCGTCGTCCGCGACCTCGCCCACCAGCGCCACCACCTTGGAGGTGCCGATATCGAGACCGACGATCATTTTGCCGCTTTGCACGTTTGCCATGGGTCCTGCCTCTTCTTAATTCTTCGCGACAGCGGGTTGGGCTGCCGTGGGCGCTACAGGTTCCCGCCAGCCAACAGCGAGGCCGTTGGCGTAGCGCAGATCGATGCGCGCAATGTTCGTAATCTGTTCTTTGAGCGTCTTGTCATAGATGGCGATGAATCGGCGCATCTTTTCCACCTGGTTGCCGCGTCCCAGCAGCAGTTCGATCCCGGGACCCGCGCTGCCGGGGCCGGTGGTCAGGAACCAGCTGCCGCGATCACGCAGTTCCAGGCGAGCTATCGAGAAGCCCAGCGGCCTGAGCATCTGGCTCAGCACCTGGTATTGCTGCATCACTTGCTGTTGAGCCCGCTGCGGGCCGAACAGCTGAGGCAAGTGTTCGTAGTTCGCCAACTCGCGCGGGGTGAAGGCCTGACCCTGGTTGTTCAACAGCGACTCGTCGCCCCAACGGGCCACCGGCAGTTGTTCTTCCAGGCGGATCACCACTTGATCCGGCCACACCCGGCGCACTTCGGCGTGGGCAATCCATGGCATTGTTTCCAGCTCGGTGCGCATGCTCGCCAGGTCGATGGTGAAGAAGCTCGACGCCACGTACGGGGCGATCCGCTGCTGCACCGCTTGCTGGCTGATGTAACTCAAGTCGCCCTGCACGTTGATCCTGGTGATCGGCCGGTCGGCATACGGCAACAGCCGTGTCGCGCCTTCGTAAGTACCGAACCCCAAAGCCACCAGCACTACCGGCCAGAACAGGCTTTTCAGAAAACCGAAATTGGCTTTCGGCAGGCGCGCGGACATCGGCTCTTTGGCCACCATTCGGCTGGCACCCCGCGGTACCGGCTTGCGGCCGGTCGGTGCGGTGGGCTGATGTCTGAGCTGAGCGCCTTGCATGGCCTTAACCTCTCGTCGACTCTTGGTTACCGGCAGCATTACCGGCAACGCTCTGGGCCAGAATGGCCAGAACCAGTTGCTGGAAATCCAGACCGGCGGCACGGGCCGCCATCGGCACCAGGCTGTGATCGGTCATGCCCGGTGCTGTGTTGACTTCCAGGAACCAGAACTGCCCGTCGGCGTCCTGCATCACGTCTGCCCTGCCCCAACCGGCGATACCCAGCGCTTCACAGGCTTTCGCCGTGAGGTCCATGAGTTCCTTTTCCTTGGCGCTGTCCAGACCACACGGAATGCGGTACTGGGTATCGTTGGCGATGTACTTGGCGTCGTAGTCGTAGAAACTGTGCGTCGTGCCCAGAGCGATTGGAGGCAACACCTGGTCACGCAGGGTGGCGATGGTGAACTCCGGACCGTGAATCCATTGCTCGACCAACACTTGCGAATCGTAGGTACTGGCCGCTTTCCATGCGTCGATCAATTCGGACGCGGAACTCACTTTGGCCATACCGATACTTGAACCTTCATGGGCCGGTTTGACGATCAAAGGGAAGCCCAGTTCCGTTGCCGCCGAAATACAATCGGCCTCGCTGCTCAGTACCGCGTGACGTGGGGTCGGAATGCCCAGGCTGTGCCAGACCTGCTTGGTGCGCAGTTTGTCCATGGCCAGGGCCGAAGCCAGGATGCCGCTGCCGGTGTACGGAATACCCAGGCATTCGAGCAAGCCCTGCATGCTGCCGTCTTCACCGCCACGGCCGTGGAGGATGATGAAGGCGCGGTCGATCTTTTCGTTGAGCAGTCGCTGCAGCAGGTCATCGCCCACGTCGAGGCCGAACGCGTCCACACCGGCGCTTTGCAGTGCGTCCAGAACGGCGTTACCCGACTTCAGGGAGACCTCACGCTCGGCACTCTTGCCGCCGAACAGCACGGCGACGCGGCCGAAGTCTTTCGGCGCGATCGTGGAGACCAGGTTGGCGTAGGCAGCAGTCATTTCAACTTCCCCTTCTCCGGCGCGGCGACAGCACCGGCGAACAACTCACTTTTCAACAGTTTTGGTGCGAGACCGCCGATATCGCCGGCGCCCTGGCACAGCAGGATGTCGCCGGCGCGCAGCAGCGGCTTGACCACTGGCGCGAGGTCGACACCACGCTCGATGTAGATCGGATCAAGCTGGCCACGCTGACGGATGCTGTTGCACAGCTTGCGGCTGTCGGCGCCCGGAATCGGCTCTTCGCCGGCCGGATAGACTTCCATCAGCAGCAGTACGTTGGCGTCGGCCAGCACATTGACGAAATCGTCGTACAGGTCACGGGTACGGCTGTAACGGTGCGGCTGGTAGACCATCACCAGGCGGCGCTCCGGCCAGCCGCCGCGTACGGCCTTGATCACGGCCGCGACTTCCGTCGGGTGGTGACCGTAGTCATCGACCAGCATCACATTGCCGCCGTCCACCGGCAGTTCGCCGTAGACCTGGAAGCGTCGGCCGACACCCTGGAACCCGGACAGGCCCTGGACGATGGCTTCATCGCTGACACCTTCATCGGTGGCGATGCAGATGGTTGCCAGTGCGTTCAATACGTTGTGGTTGCCCGGCATGTTCACCGAAACATCCAGCGGCTCGCGGTCAGGGCGCAGCACGGTGAAGAAGGTCTGCATGCCTTGCTGGCGCACGTTGATGGCGCGCACGTCGCAGTCTTCGCCGAAGCCATAGGTGACCGTCGGGCGTTTGACCTGAGGGAGGATTTCACGCACCACCGGATCGTCCAGGCACACCACCGCCAGGCCGTAGAACGGCAGGTTGTGGAGGAATTCGACGAAGGTTTTCTTCAGCTTGTTGAAGTCACCGTCGTAGGTCGCCATGTGATCGGCGTCGATGTTGGTAACCACGGCCACCAGCGGCTGCAAGTGCAGGAAGCTGGCATCGCTTTCGTCGGCTTCGGCGATCAGGTAGCGGCTGGTGCCAAGCTGGGCATTGGTGCCCGCGGCATTCAGGCGTCCACCGATCACGAATGTCGGGTCCAGGCCACCGGCGGCGAACACCGAAGCGATCAGGCTGGTGGTGGTGGTTTTGCCGTGGGTACCGGCAACGGCGATGCCGTGGCGATAACGCATCAGCTCAGCCAGCATCTCTGCACGCGGCACCACCGGGATACGGCGTTCCAGCGCGGTAGCGACTTCCGGGTTGGACGTGTTCACGGCGCTCGACACCACCAGCACATCGGCAGCGGCGGCGTTCTCGGCGCGGTGGCCGATGAAGATCTGCGCCCCGAAGGACTCCAGACGCTCGGTCACCGGCGAAGCCTTCAGGTCGGAACCGGACACTTCATAGCCCAGGTTCAACAACACTTCAGCAATCCCGCACATGCCCACACCGCCGATACCGACGAAGTGGATGCGGCGGATGCGGCGCATTTCCGGTTGCGGCATGGCTTTCTGATTCTCAACCATGGGCCACCTCCAGGCAGCTGTCGACCACGTTACGGGTGGCATCGGGTTTGGCCAGGCGGCGTGCCGCAGTAGCCATTTCGTTGAGTCGTTGTGGTTGCATCAGGACCTCTGTCAGGCGAGCGGCAAGATCCGCTGCACCAGTCGTTCTTTGTGGCATCAGGAAGGCTGCGCCTTCACGGGCCAAATATTCGGCGTTGCGGGTCTGGTGATCGTCGATGGCGTGAGGCAAAGGCACCAGCATCGAGGGCAGACCGGCGGCGGCCAGTTCACTGATGGTCAGCGCGCCTGCGCGGCACACCACCAGGTCGGCCCAGCTGTAGGCTTGGGCCATGTCTTTGATGAAGGGCTGCACCTGCGCCTCGACGCCAGCCGCGCGATAGCGTTCTGCAGTCACTTCATCGTGGTTTTTGCCGGCCTGATGGAACACTTCCGGACGCAAATCGCCAGCGACTTGCGACAGGGCTTCAGGCAGCAGCTTGTTCAACGGCTCTGCGCCCAGGCTTCCGCCCAGGATCAGCAAACGCGCCTTGCGACCGGCCAGGGCAGGTCGCGATGTCTCGAGGAATAGCTCGGTGCGCACCGGATTACCGGTGGTCCGGCGGCTGTCCGACAGGGTAAAGGTGTCGGGGAACGCTTCACAGACTCGGGCGGCCAACGGCACCAGCAACCGATTGGCGGTACCGGCCACGGCGTTCTGCTCGTGAACGATCACCGGCACACCGGCCAGTTTGGCCGCGACACCGCCAGGACCGGTCACAAAACCACCAAATCCGACGACGCAGACCGGCTGCAGACGGCGAATGATCGCCCGCGCCTGCCAGACCGACTTGAACAACATGAACGGTGCCTTGAGCAGGGACAATTTGCCCTTGCCGCGCAGACCGCTGGCGTTGATCCGATGCAACTCGATACCGGCCGCCGGCACCAGATCGTTCTCGATCCCACGCGGGGTGCCGAGCCAGTGCACGGTATAGCCTCGTGCCTGGAATTCTCGGGCACAGGCCAGCGCCGGGAACACGTGGCCACCGGTGCCGCCAGCCATGATCATGACGTTAGCGCCCATGGTTCGGTTCCTCGGCGAAGTCGCTCTCATGGAACTCCATCTCTTCACTGCCCAGGTGGGTTCGACTTTCCCACTCGATGCGCAGCAACAAGCCGAGACAGGCACAGCAGATCACCAACGAACTACCGCCATAGCTGAGGAACGGCAGGGTCAGCCCCTTGGTCGGCAGCAGGCCGACGTTCACGCCGATGTTGATCAGGAATTGACCAATCCACAGGAACGACAGACCGTATGCCACGTAAGCTGCAAAAAACTGCTTGGCCTTTTCAGCCCACAAACCGATGTACATGCCGCGAATACACACAAAGACGAACAGTGCCACGGTGCACAACGAACCCACCGCACCCAGTTCTTCGGCCAGGACCGAGAACACGAAGTCAGTGTGGGCTTCCGGCAGGTAGAACTGTTTTTGCACGCTGTTGCCCAGGCCAACGCCCAGCCATTCGCCGCGACCGAAGGCGATCAATGCCTGGGACAACTGATAGCCGGCGCCGAACTGGTCAGCCCACGGGTCGGCAAAGTTGGTCAGACGCGCCATTCGATAAGGCTGCATTTGAATCAGCAACACCACCGCGCCGACAGCCAGGACCACCATCAGGGAAAAACGGAACAGCCCGACGCCCCCCAGGAACAGCATCGCCGCCGCCGCCCCCATCATCACGACGGTGGCACCGAAGTCCGGCTCCATCAGCAGCAGGCCCGCCATCGGCAGCAGCACGATGAACGGCTTGAAGAAGCCCATCCAGCTTTCACGCACTTCTTTCTGGCGACGCACCAGATAACCGGCGAGGTAGATCACCACGAACACCTTGGCGATCTCGGAAGGCTGGACGTTGAAGAAACTGAAGCCGATCCAGCGCATCGAGCCGTTAACCTCACGGCCGATCCCCGGAATGATCACCATCACCAGCAAGCCGAACGCACCCAGCAGCATCAGCCAGCCCAGGCGTTGCCAGGTGGCTATCGGGATCATCATGGTGACGATGCAGGCCCCCAGGCCCAGCACCGCATAAATAAGGTGGCGAATCATGTAATACAGGGCACTGCCCGACTGCACGGCCGCCACTTCGGTCGATGCCGAGGCGATCATGATCAGCCCAAGACCGAGCAGCGTCAGGCAACCGGCGAGCATCGGGAAGTCGAGGTCGATACCGCGCCCGGTGATGAGCGGCGATGGATACGGCTTGATGATGCCTTTCAGGCTCATGCCAGATCCTCCACGGCTTGGACGAACTGGTGACCACGGTCTTCGTAGTTCTTGAACATGTCGAAACTGGCGCAGGCAGGCGACAGCAGCACCACGTCACCCGGCTGGGCTGCGGCGCGGCATTGCTCGACGGCTTCGACCAGGGAGCCGGCGCGGATCAGCGGTACGGCATCGCCGATGGCCTCGCCGATCTTGTCGGAATCGCGGCCCATCAGGACCACGGCGCGGCAGTTGGCCGCCACCGGATCGCGCAGGTCCTTGAACTCGGCACCCTTGCCGTCGCCACCGGCGATCAGCACGACTTTGCCGTCGATGTCTGCGCCCAAACCTTCGATGGCCGCCAGTGCGGCGCCGACGTTGGTGGCTTTGGAATCGTTGTAATAGCCCACGCCGTCGAGGTCACGGACCCATTGGCAACGATGCTCGAGACCGGCGAAGGTGCGCAGGCTCGACAGCATGGCATCGAATGGCAGGCCGACCGCATGGCCCAGGGCCAGGGCCGCCAGGGCGTTGGACTGGTTGTGGGCGCCGCGAATCTTCAATTCGCGCACCGGCATCAGGTTCTGGAATTCGAAGGCCAGGTATTTCTCGCCGTCTTGTTCACGGATACCAAACGCCTTGAAATCGGGTTTGCTCAGGCCGAAAGTCCAGCATGGCTGCCCTTCGCCCATCAACGGACGACTCAGGGCGTCCTGGCGATTGACCACGAACTGCCTGGCGCCACGGAAGATCCGGTGCTTGGCCAGGTGATAGGCCGGCAGACCACTGTAACGGTCCATGTGGTCTTCGCTGATGTTGAGCACGGTCGCCACTTCGGCGTTGAGCTGATCGGTGGTTTCCAGCTGGAAACTCGACAACTCCATCACGTACAGCTCGATGTCGTCGCTGAGCAAGTCCAACGCCGGGGTACCGAGATTGCCACCGACAGCAACACGTTTGCCGGCCGCAGCCGCCATTTCGCCGACCAGCGTGGTGACGGTACTTTTCGCGTTGGAGCCGCTGATGGCCACGATCGGCGCCTTCGCGTTACGCGCGAACAGCTCGATGTCACCGGACAATTTCACGCCACGGGCGGCGGCGGCCTGCAGGGCCGGGGTCGCCAGCGCCAGGCCGGGGCTCACGTAGAGCTCGTCGGCACGGCACAGGAATTCGACGTCGAGCTCGCCACAACGCACTTCCACGTGCGGATAGTCACGCTTGAGCGTGGCCAGTTCCGGTGGATTTTCCCGCGTATCGGCCACGGCAAACGCCACGCCCCGGTTCGCCAGGAAGCGAACCAGGGACATGCCGCTCTTGCCGAGGCCGACAACGATGCGGAAGTGGTCAGAAGCGATCAGAGACACGTGTTTCTACCTCAGCTTCAGGGTGGCAAGGCCGACCAGCACGAGAATCACGGTGATGATCCAGAAACGGACGATCACGCGTGGCTCGGGCCAGCCCTTGAGTTCAAAGTGGTGGTGAATCGGTGCCATGCGGAACACGCGGCGACCGGTCAGTTTAAAAGAGGCGACCTGAATGACGACGGACAGGGTTTCCATCACGAACACGCCGCCCATGATGAACAGGACGATTTCCTGACGGACGATCACCGCGATGGTGCCCAGGGCTGCGCCCAGCGCCAGTGCGCCGACGTCACCCATGAAGACTTGTGCCGGATAGGTGTTGAACCAGAGGAAGCCCAGGCCTGCTCCGATCAGTGCGCCACAGAACACGATCAACTCGCCTGCGCCCGGTACATAAGGAATCAGCAGGTATTCGGCAAATTTCACGTTACCCGACAGGTAGCAGAAAATACCCAGGCCACCGCCGACCATCACGGTCGGCATGATCGCCAGGCCGTCGAGGCCGTCGGTCAGGTTGACCGCGTTGCTCGAACCGACGATCACGAAATAGGTCAGGACGATGAAGCCGGCGCCCAATGGAATGCTGTAGTCCTTGAGCATCGGCAGGATCAGCGTGGTTTCCACCGGCGTGGCGGCGGTCACATACAGAAAGATCGCCGCGCCCAGGCCGAATACCGATTGCCAGAAATACTTCCAGCGGCTTGGTAACCCGCGGGAGTTTTTCTCGATGACCTTGCGGTAGTCGTCGACCCAGCCGATGGCGCCGAACAGCAGGGTCACCAGTAACACGACCCAGACGTAACGGTTGCTCAGGTCAGCCCACAACAGGGTGCTGACACCGATGGACGACAGAATCAGTGCGCCGCCCATGGTTGGCGTACCCGATTTGGACAGGTGTGACTGCGGGCCGTCATTGCGAACGGATTGACCGATCTGACGGTTCTGCAGGGTACGGATCATCCACGGGCCATAGCACAGCGACAAGACCAGCGCGGTCAGTACACCGAGAATCCCGCGCAGGGTCAGGTACTGGAAGACCGCGAAGCCTTTGTAGAACTGTTGCAGATACTCCGCTAGCAGCAGCAGCATTAATGTTTCTCCAGACTGGACCCGCACAAGGCGGCGACGACGTTTTCCATCGCAGCGCTGCGCGACCCCTTGATCAAAATGGTGGTGTTTGTGTCTTGCTCGGCGTCCAGGGCCTTGATCAGCTCAGCCTGCGTGCTGAAGTGAAAAGCCTGTGGACCGAATGCGTTCACGGCGTGAGCCATCATTGGCCCGACGGCGTACAGCGCAGAAACCTTGCCACGGGCGTACTCGCCCACGTCGCGGTGCCCCTGCTCCGCCCATTCGCCCAACTCGCCGATATCCCCGAGCACCAGGACGGTGCGACCGGAAAAGCCGCCCAGTATATCAACGGCAGCGCACATTGAGGTGGGGTTGGCGTTGTAAGTGTCATCGATCACGCGCATGCCATTGCTGGCCAGTTGCGCAACGGTACGACCCTTGACCGGTTGCACCGCGCCGAGGCCGGTGGCGATGCCGAACAGCGACACACCCAGGGCATGGGCGGCAGCGGCGGCGGCCATGGCATTGGCGACGTTGTGGGTACCGAGCAGGTTCAGTTGAACGCGCTCCGAGCCTTCAGGGCTGTGCAGGTTGAACGCCGGGCAGCCGCGAGCATCGGTGGCCAGGTCACTGGCGTAGAAATCGGCGCTGGCGTTGCTCAACGCAAACGTCAGCACTTTGCGGTCACCGGCGCGCGTCTTCCAGATACCGAATGCCTTGTCGTCAAGATTGAGAACGGCGACGCCATCGGCATCCAGCCCTTCAATGATCTCGCCCTTGGCTTCGACGATTTTGTCCAGACCGCCGAACTCACCGACGTGGGCGGTCCCGGCGTTATTGAGAATGGCCACGTGCGGCTTGGTCAGGCTGACGGAGTAGGCAATTTCACCCAGGCGCGAGGCGCCCAGCTCGATCACTGCGGCAGCGTGTTCCGGCGCCAGTTCAAGCAAGGTCAGCGGCACGCCGAGGTCGTTGTTCAGGTTGCCACGGGTGGCCAGCACCGGACCACGGGTGCGCAGGATGCTCGCAAGCATCTCCTTGACCGTGGTCTTGCCGCTGGAACCGGTGACGGCCGCGACCGGATGGGTGTAGGCGGCGCGATTCAGCGCGCCCAACTGGCCCAGGGCCTGGCGAGTGTCGCTGACCAGCAATTGCGGCAGCGTGCTGTCGGCGACTTCACGCTCGACCAGCGCGGCCACGGCACCCTTGGCGGCGACTTCATTCAGATAATCATGACCATCGAAGCGCGGACCGGCCAACGCGATAAACAGTTGACCGGGCTTGATTGCGCGACTGTCGATGCTGACACCGTCGAAACTGGCATCGGCAGAGATCAGGCGCGCATTCAGAGCACCGGTCAGCTCGCTCAGTTTCAAGGCCTTAAGCATGGGCCACCTCCCACGCGCTCAAGGCATGATCGGCCTCGACCAGATCGGAAAAGGCATGACGCTCGCCGTTGACTTCCTGATAGTCCTCGTGACCTTTACCGGCCAGGACAATCACGTCATCCACCGAGGCACTGGCGATCAGCCGGGCAATCGCCTGGCCACGACCGGCAACGAACTCCACTTTATCCACAGCCGTGAAACCGGCGCGGATGTCATCGAAAATCACCGATGGATCTTCAGTGCGCGGATTGTCATCGGTCACCAGCACGCCATCGGCCAGGCGCTCGACCACCTCGGCCATCAACGGACGCTTGCCCCGATCACGGTCGCCGCCACAGCCAAACAGGCACAGCAACCGCCCCTTGGCATGTGGACGCAGAGCCAGCAGTACTTTTTCCAGGGCATCCGGGGTGTGGGCGTAATCGACCACCACCAGCGGCTGCGAGCCACCGCCCAGGCGCTGCATGCGACCGGCAGGGCCTTCAAGCTTCGGCAGCACCTTGAGGATTTCGTCCAGGGCGTAATCCAGACCGAGCAACGCACCGACCGCCGCCAGGACATTGCTCAGGTTGAAGCGACCGAGCAAGGTGCTGCGCAAGAGGTGCTCGCCCTGCGGCGTGACCAGTGTGGCGCGCACGCCTTCGTCGTCGAATTGCGCCTGGCGGCAATACAGGTAGGCGCTGGAATCTTCCAGGCTATAGGTGATCAGCCGCGACTCGCACTTGTCGGCGGCCAGTTGCCGACCAAACACGTCGTCGAGATTGACCACGCGGCATTTCAAATCATTCCAGGCAAACAACCTGGACTTGGCTTCGCCGTAAGCCTGCATGGTGCCGTGGTAATCCAGATGATCGCGGGACAGGTTAGTCATCACCGCCACATCGAAGGCCAGTGCCGTCACACGGCCCTGGTCCAGGCCATGGGAAGAAACTTCCATCGCCACGGCTTTGGCCCCGGCCTTCTTCAGGTCCGCCAAGGTCGCTTGCACGGCAATCGGATTCGGCGTGGTGTGCAGGCCGCTTTCCAGCGCGCCGTAGAAACCGGAACCGAGCGTGCCGACCAGACCGCAGTGCTGGCCGAGCAGGTCCAGTGCCTGGGCGACCAATTGCGTCACGCTGGTCTTGCCGTTGGTGCCGGTTACGCCCACTAGGTTCAGGTGATGGCTCGGCTCGCCATAAAAACGCCCGGCGATGTCCGACAGTTGAGCCGTCAGGCCCTTGACCGGAATCAGCGGCACTTCCGTGATCGGCAGGACCGTGGCGCCTTCTATTTCATAGGCCACCGCAGCCGCGCCGCGTTGCAAGGCGTCGGCAATATGTGCGCGCCCATCGAATTTCCCGCCTGGCACGGCAAGGAACAGATCACCCGCGCGCACATTGCGGCTGTCCAGGGCGAGTTCGCGAATCAGCAGATCGTGGCCGGCGTGAGGGAAAATCTTGTTCAGGCTCAGGGACATCAGCCGCGCCCTCCATTGGCTTTCAGCGGAACGACCGGTGTTGCGTTCGCTTGTTGAGTAGGTGGCAGGTTGTCTGGCGTAATGTTCATCAGGCGCAGGGTGCCCGACATCACACGGCTGAACACCGGCGCGGAAACCAGGCCACCGAAGTAACCGGCCTTGGTCGGCTCGTCGATTACCACCACGATGGCGTAACGCGGATCGCTCATCGGGCCGAAACCGGCGAACAGCGAACGGTAGGAGTTCTCGGCGTAACCTTTGGTGCCGACCGACGTTTTACGCGCGGTACCCGATTTGCCGCCCACGTGATACGCCGGCACCTGCGCACGGAATACGCCGCGCGGGGCTTCGATCACTTGTTGCAGCATGGTTTGCATGGTTTTCGCGACAGCTTCCGGCAATACCTGAGTGGTTTGCGGCGCCTTGTCGGTCTTGATCAGGGTCAGCGGCGCGAGACGACCATTGTTGGCCAGGGCCGAGAAGGCGTGGACCAACTGGATCGCGGTAACCGAGATACCGTAGCCGTAGGACAGCGTGGCGGTTTCAGCCTTGCGCCATTCGCGGTAGTTCGGCAGGTTGCCGACGCGCTCGCCCGGGAAGCCGAGGCCAGTGTCCTGGCCGAGGCCGACTTTCTGCGCGAGACGGAAAATGGTTTCGCCCCCAATGTCGAACGCAACCTTACTCATGCCGACGTTACTGGAGTTGATCAGGATGCCGGTCAGGTCGAGCACCGGACCTTCGGACTTGGAAACGTCCTTGATGGTGTACTTGCCAATCTGCAAGGTGCCCGGATACACCTCGACCGTGTCGCTCGGTTTCCAGCGGCCGGTTTCAATGGCGGCGCTCATCGAGATCGCTTTCATGGTCGAGCCTGGCTCGAACACGTCGATCATCGCGCGGTTACGCATCATCGCCGGCTGCAGGTTGCGGCGGTTGTTCGGGTTATAGGTCGGCTGGTTGACCATGGCGAGGATCTCGCCGGTCTTCACGTCCATGATCACCAGGCTGCCGGCCTTGGCGCCGTTTTCGATGATCGCGTTGCGCAGTTCGCGGTTGGCCAGGTACTGCAGACGCAGGTCAATGGACAACGCCAAGGGCTTGCCGGCCTTGGCGTTTTTGGTGACCTGCACATCCTTGATCAGCCGGCCGCGCCGGTCCTTGATCACCTGACGCTTGCCAGGGACCCCGGCCAGCCATTCGTCGTAGGCCAGTTCGACGCCTTCACGACCGTGATCGTCGATGTCGGTAAACCCGACCATATGGGCAGTGACTTCGCCGGCAGGATAAAACCGCCGGAATTCCTCGATGCCATAGACACCCGGCACCTTCAGGTCGAGCACGGCCTGGCCCTGCTCAGGCGTCAGCCCGCGCACCAGGTAAATGAATTCTTTGTTGGCCTGGGCTTCGAGACGTTCGGCCAGGGCTTTCGGGTCCTGCCCCAAGGCAGCCGCCAGTGCTGGCCACTTCTCTTTGGCCGTTTGCATTTCCTTGGCATTGGCCCAAAGGGTGGTGACCGGAGTACTCACGGCCAAAGGCTCGCCGTTACGGTCGGTGATCAGACCACGGTGAGCCGGAATCGGAATATGACGAACACTGCGGGCATCGCCCTGACCTTTAAGGAAAGCACGGTCCACCACTTGCAAATCGATGATGCGCCAGGCAATCGCGGCCACCATGATGCCGAGCAAACCCAGCACCAGACGGAACCGCCATGGGAAGAGCGCGCCTTCGAGTTTCATCATGGCGCCACCATCTTCACGTCAGCGGCACCGGGGATGTGCATTTTCAATTGTTCGGTGGCCAGCACTTCGATACGGCTGTGGGCGGTCCAGGTGCTCTGCTCCAGAATCAACCGGCCCCACTCCGCCTGCGCCTTGTCGCGCACGCTCAATTCGTTATACAGCGAATTCAACAGCTGACGGTTCCAGTGCGCGCTGTAGGACACGCCGATGGCCGACACGAGCACGCCGACAAACAGCAGCAGCATGAAGAAGCTTCCGCCGGGCAATGGCTTGGCGAAAAGCTTGCTCACCGCAGCTTCTCCGCCACGCGCATGACAGCACTACGGGAACGTGGATTGGCTTTGAGTTCGGCGTCGGAGGCCGTCTGCGCTTTGCCATGGACTTTGATTTTCGGTTCGAAGGCGACATGCCGAACCGGCAGGTTGCGCGGCAGGTTGTCAGCTTCGCCTTTGACCAGCTTGCGCATGAACAGTTTGACGATACGGTCTTCCAGCGAATGGAAGCTGATCACTACCAGGCGACCGCCCACTTCCAGGCATTCCAGCGCGGCTTCGAGGCCGGTCTCCAGATCGCCCAGTTCGTTGTTGACGTGAATACGCAACCCCTGGAACGCACGGGTTGCGGGGTTCTTGCCCTTTTCCCACGCCGGGTTGGCGACCTTCAGGACTTCCGCCAGGTCACCGGTGCGCTCGAATGGCTTGATGTCGCGGCGCTCGGCCACGGCGCGGGCCATGCGGCCGGAGAAACGCTCTTCGCCGTATTCCTTGAACACCCGGGCGATTTCTTCCACGGGCGCGGTGTTGACGAATTCGGCGGCGCTGATGCCACGGGACGGATCCATGCGCATGTCCAGCGGACCGTCGTTGAGGAAGCTGAAGCCGCGCTCAGGGTCGTCGAGCTGTGGCGAAGACACGCCCAGATCCAGCAGCACGCCGCTGACCTTGCCGGCCAGACCGCGTTCGGAGACTTCCGAACCGAGCTCGGCAAAGCTGCGCTGCACAACGACAAAGCGGCCGTCTTCGGCCGCTAGCGTCTGCCCGGTGGCAATCGCTTGTGGATCTTTATCGAATCCGAGCAACCGACCATCGGGACCGAGCTGGCTGAGGATCAACCGGCTGTGTCCGCCGCGCCCGAACGTACCGTCCAGATAGCAGCCATCAGGACGTACGGCGAGAGCCTCGACGGCTTCGTCAAGCAGTACGGTGATGTGGTTAAAGCCGCTATCAATAGTCACAGGATCAAATCACGCAGTTCATCAGGCATAGCGCCCGGTTGTTGAATGGCAGCCAGGTCAGCGGCAGAAACCGCGTTCCAGGCATCCTCGTCCCACAATTGGAACTTGTTCAGTTGGCCTACCAACATCGCGCGCTTATCCAACTTGGCATATTCACGAAGACGCGGCGGAACCAGAAAACGACCACTGCCATCGAGCTCGAGGTCGACGGCATTACCAATCAGTAAACGTTGCAGGCGGCGGTTCTCTTCGCGAAGCGAAGGCAGTGCGCGCAGTTTGGTTTCAATAATTTCCCACTCATCGAGGGGGTAAACACACAAACAAGGATCAACGGCATCAATTGTCACGATCAATTGACCGGAGCTGCGCGAATCGAGCTCGTCACGGTACCGGCTCGGCATTGCGAGACGGCCCTTTGCATCGAGACTGATAGCGTTGGCTCCGCGAAACACGTCAGCGTTTCTCCAAATTCTAGCGTTTTGAGTTCAAAAAACCCACTTCATGCCACTTTCCGCCACTTACGCACACTATAGGAATGCGCCCACCACACCGTCAAGGCGCGGATTAAAGGAAAACCCTTACAGAACTGAGATTTAGGAGCATTAAAGGATGAGCAACGAGGATCCGGCAGATGAAACTGTCCAATAACTTGAATCAGCACAGGAGGCTGTGTTCGGAAGTTAAAGTAATTTATTAAGAGTAAGATTTTTTTGGTATTACAAAAGAGGTTCTGCGGATGATTGTGTAAGGAGGGAAACCGGTGCTGCGTGGAGTTTATGCGATCACTACAAGCGCGGGCCAATCGATATCACAAAACTGCTTCTGCTGACGACCGTGTAACGAAGAAAACCGGTGCTGCGCGGTGTTGATGTGATCACTACAAGCGCGGTCTAATCGATATCACAAAACCGCTTCTCCCGACGTTTGTACACGGAGGGAGATTGCTACCACCCCCCCCCTGCTCAATGATTCAGGCAGAGGAGAGAAAAAGGTGGAGAGTCGATCTGTAAGCCGGGTTCTGTCTTGAACAGTCATTCGTCTACGATGGCCATCACTGGACATCTTTAGCAACCTACCCGGTCCCAGCGCGGGCCACGCCTTGGGACCCTATTTGGTCTTGCTCCAAGTGGGGTTTACCTAGCCACGAACTGTTGCCAGACGTGCGGTGCGCTCTTACCGCACCTTTTCACCCTTACCGGCGCCGAAGCGCTTAGGCGGTTATTTTCTGTGGCACTTTCCGTAGGCTCACGCCTCCCAGGCATTACCTGGCACTTCGCCCTATGGAGCCCGGACTTTCCTCCCCCCCCTAATTTTCATAGAGGGCAGCGACTGTCCGATCGACTCTCCGCCGCGAAGGTTACCGGCACAGCGCCCGAAGAACAAGCGCCAAGCGCCATTGAGCACGCCTGTGCGTCGGGTTTTACTCGCCCTTCTGCTGATCCAGCGCGATCTGGTACAGCACATTCTTTCGCTCGCCGGTGATTTGCGCCGCCAACGCCGCCGCACGCTTGAGCGGCATTTCTTCGAGCAACAGATTGAGGATGCGCATCGCCTCGCTGCTGACGGCACCTTCCTCCTCAGGCGCAGACCAGCCCGCCACCAGGACCACGCACTCGCCACGCTGCTGATTGCTGTCCAACTCGACAAACTCGCGCAGCTCAGCCAGCGGCAACCCCTTGAGGGTCTCAAACGTCTTGGTCAGCTCACGGGCAAGCAGCGCCGGGCGCTCGGGACCGAACACCAGCTCCATGTCTTGCAGGCATTCAAGGATGCGATGCGGGGCCTCATAGAAGATCAATGTGCGCGGCTCTTCCTTTACCTGCTCGAGACGCGCTCGCCGCCCCACAGCCTTGGCCGGTAGGAAACCTTCGAAAATGAAACGGTCGGAAGGCAGACCCGCCGCCGACAACGCTGCAATCAGCGCGCAGGCACCCGGAACCGGCACCACATTGATGCCCGCCGCCCGGGCCTGCCGCACCAGGTGATAACCCGGATCGGAAATCAGCGGCGTCCCGGCATCCGAGATCAACGCCACGTTGTCACCGGCAAGCAGGCGAGTGATAAAGCGACTACCTTCATCACGCTCGTTGTGCTCATGGCAGGCCGCCAATGGCGTCGAGATGCCGAAGTGTTGCATCAAGCGCTGGGAATGGCGGGTGTCTTCCGCGGCAATCAAGGCCACTTCACGCAGGATCTTCAGCGCCCGCGCACTGATGTCATCCAGGTTGCCGATGGGCGTCGCCACCACATAAAGCGAGCCAGCAGCGGAATTCAAAGCACCTGGAGCAGTCAAAGCGCACACCTCATGATCGGTAAAAGTCGCCATTGTAGCGCGTAGCGAGACTCACGATACCCGCAAGCAAACGAGGTATCGGCGACTGTTTGTGCGCTGGCGCAACATTTACACCAGCTAAATTGATCGATTCACGCCAGTAACATCGCGCCCCGGCCAGTGCTTGGGTACAATTCCACGCTAATTTGATCGAGTATCAGGAACGCTTACATGATCGCTTGCCTGCGGCTGTTATCTGCCCTCTGCCTCGCTGCCTTGCTGGCGGCTTGCGCCAGCTCGCCCTCCTCCAGCCTTGGCGAGCTTCCACGGACACCGGACGCCAGTATCGAGCAACTGCTTGAGAAGGCCTCCCAAAGCAAATCACCGGAAGATGCCGCCCTGCTGCGCTTGAGCGCTGCCGACCTGGCTTATCGCCAGGGCAATGCCGGCCAGTCCGCGCAAATCCTGCAACAGGTTCCTGTCGAACAGCTCAAGCCGGGCCCACAGGTTTTCGCCAACACCCTGGCGGCTGAACTGGCCATGACCCGCAATCAGCCCAAGGCCGCGCTGGCTGCCTTGAGCCACCCAAGCCTGCAATACTTGAGCGAACTGCCCGACGAGCAACAGGTCCGCACCGGCACCGTTCACGCCCGCGCACTTGAAGCCGATGGCCAGACCCTCGCCGCCGCTCGCCAGCGCATTTTCATCGCCCCGATGCTCGAAGGTGAAGCCGCGAGCAAAAACCATGAAGCCATCTGGACCCTGATCGCTTCGCTGCCGACCAATCAGTTGCAGCCAAGTGCCACCGACGATCTCGGCGGCTGGATGGCCCTGGCACTGGCCGTTAAATCCGCCGGCACCCTGGAGCAGCAACAGGCCGCCATCGACAACTGGCGCGCGCAGAATCCGAAGCACCCGGCAGCCGTTCAATTGCCGCAGCCACTGACCCAACTCAAGGAGCTGGCCAGCCAGCCCCTGAACAAGATCGCCCTGCTACTGCCTCAGGAAGGCCAACTGGCCTCGGTCGGTAAAGCGCTGCGCGACGGCTTCATGGCCGCTCACTACCAGGCCCAACAGGCCGGGCAGAAGCCACCCGCCATCGAATTCTATGACAGCTCGCGCCTGACCTCCATGGACGAGTTCTACCGCAAGGCCCAGGCCGATGGCGTGCAACTGGTCGTCGGACCGCTGGAGAAGCCGCTGGTCAAACAGCTGAGCACTCGTCCGCAATTGCCGATCACCACCCTGGCACTGAATTACAGCGAGGGCGATCAAGGCCCGGCGCAGTTGTTCCAGTTCGGTCTTGCCGCTGAAGACGAAGCCCGCGAAGTGTCGCGCCGCGCTCGCGCCGACGGCCTGCATCGCGCAGCCATCATGGTGCCGAAAGGTGAATGGGGCGACCGCGTGCTCAAGGCATTCAGCCAGGATTGGCAAGCCAATGGCGGCACCATCGTCGCCACTGAACGCGTCGACCAGCCGGTCCAGCTGGCCCAGCAGATTGCCGACATGTTCCAGCTGCGCCAGAGCGAAGGTCGCGCCAAGAGCCTGCAAAGCACCGTTGGTTCGCAAGTGGCTGCCCAGCCATCGCGCCGCCAGGACATCGAGTTCATTTTCCTCGCCGCAACACCGCAACAGGCCCAGCAGATCAAACCGACCCTGAACTTCCAGTACGCAGGCGATGTTCCGGTCTACGCCACCTCCCACGTGTTCAGCGCCAGCGGTGACGTCAACCAGTACAACGACATGAATGGCATTCGCTTCTGCGAGACGCCATGGTTGCTGGACGCCAATGATCCACTGCGCCGCCAGGTCACCGCCCAGTGGCCACAAGCCGCCGGCAGCCTGGGGCGCCTGTATGCCATGGGTGTGGACGCCTATCGACTGGCGCCACGCCTGGGCCAGCTCAAGTCCCTGCCGGACAGCCGCATCGACGGTGAGTCGGGCAGCCTTGGCATGTCTCAGAGCCAGCGCGTCGTGCGCCAGTTGCCATGGGCCGAGTTCGCCAATGGCCAGGTTCAGCGCCTGCCGGACACCGCTCGCTGATGCCCGACAGGTCACGCCAGCAAAGCGGCAAGGATGCCGAGCGCCATGCGCTCGAGCATCTTCAACAACAGGGTCTGCGCCTGCTGGCGCAGAACTGGTTGTGTAAACGCGGCGAGCTTGATCTGGTCATGCTAGATGGCGATACAGTAGTATTCGTTGAAGTCCGCTACAGAAAAAACACTCAATGGGGTAGCGCGCTCGATAGCATCGATGAGCGCAAACGGCAAAAACTGATTTTCGCCGCGCAATATTTTCTTCAGCGCGAGCCGCGCTGGGCCAATTCCCCTTGCCGCTTCGACGTGATTGCCATCGACAGCAACCTCGATCAATTGAACTGGCTACAGAATGCCTTCGACGGCTGATCGCCGGCTTTGCGAACCGGACACTATCACCCAACACTTTTGCTCTTTGCTTTGCGGGCTGCACATTCACGTGCCGAACAGCCGCGCTACTTAAGGTCACACAGATGGACATGCAATCGCGAATTCGCCAGCTTTTTCAGGCCAGTATCGATACCAAGCAACAGGCGATGGAAGTACTTGCACCGCACATCGAGCAAGCCAGCCAGGTCATGGTCAACGCCCTGCTCAACGAAGGCAAAATGCTTTCCTGCGGCAACGGTGGCTCTGCCGGCGATGCCCAGCACTTCTCGTCCGAGCTGCTCAATCGCTTTGAGCGCGAGCGCCCGAGCCTGCCGGCCATCGCCCTGACGACCGACAGCTCGACGATCACCTCGATCGCCAACGACTACAGCTACAACGAAATCTTCTCCAAGCAGATCCGTGCACTCGGCCAACCGGGCGATGTGTTGCTGGCCATCTCCACCAGCGGCAACTCGGCCAACATAATTCAAGCGATCCAGGCCGCACATGATCGCGAAATGATTGTCGTAGCATTGACGGGACGTGATGGCGGCGGCATGGCATCGCTGCTGTTACCCGAGGACGTCGAGATTCGCGTACCGGCCAACGTCACCGCTCGTATTCAAGAAGTCCACCTGCTGGCGATCCACTGCCTTTGCGACTTGATCGACAGCCAATTGTTCGGGAGTGAAGAATGACCCCTAATCGCCTTGGCCTACTGGCCTTGACCCTGTGCCTCGGCATCAGCGGCTGCACCTCTGTGGTGACTGCCAGCCGTGAAGCACCGATTGAAGATGACCGTGGCACTCGCACACTGGGCAGCAAGATCGACGATTCCCTGATCGACACCAAGGTCGGCGTGAACATCGCCAAGGCCGACCCGGCCCTGGATAAGGATTCGCACATCGTCGTCACCAGCTTCAACGGTGTCGTGCTGCTCGCCGGGCAAACGCCACGCGCAGACCTCAAGGCCAAGGCCGAACAGGCCGCCGCCGCTGTCCAGCGCGTGAAACAGGTGCACAACGAACTGCAAGTCCTGCCACCCTCCTCGTTGCTGGCACGCCAGAACGACACCTGGCTGACCACCAAGATCAAGACCCAGATGCTCGCCGATGCGAACATCCCTGGTTCGCGCATCAAGGTTGTCACTGAAAACGGCATCGTCTACTTGCTGGGCCTGCTGACCAAGCAGGAAGCTGCGCAGGCGACCAACCTGGTACAAGGCGTTTCCGGCGTACAGAAGATTGTGAAGTTGTTCGAGTACATCGACTGACCTGCAATCCCACGCAATAAAAAAGGCGATCCATCTGGATCGCCTTTTTTATTACTTCACCACTTTCAGACTGGGGCGACCGCTTGGACGCGGTGGCTCGCTGTCGGGTGGCGGAAGATCGTCATCCGGTTCGATCTCGTCGTCCTCGCCCATCGGCGACTCCAGATCAAACACCATGCCCTGGCCATTCTCCCGGGCGTAGATACCCAGGATCGAAGCAATGGGCACGTACAAGGTGTGCGGTACGCCACCAAAGCGCCCTTCGAAACTGACCGCCTCGTTATCCATGTGCAAGTGACGTACAGCCTGTGGCGACACGTTCAGGACAATCTGTCCGTCACTGGCAAAACCCTGAGGCACCTGGACCGACGGATACTCGGAATTGACCAGCATGTGCGGGGTGCAATCGTTGTCCACAATCCACTCATAGAGCGCGCGGACCAGATAAGGTCGACTGGAGTTCATAGCGGCTCCTTAAGCCTTAGCGCATATCGCGTTCGACACCAGACAGACTTGCCTGGAAAGCCTCACGCGCAAACGAGCGCTCCATGTAATCAAGCAGCGGCTTGGCAGGCCGCGGCAGTTCTATACCCAAAATCGGCAATCGCCAGAGTATTGGCAATAGGCAGCAATCCACCAGACTTTGTTCCTCACTGAGGAAAAATGGCTTGTCGGCGAACAACGGCGACACACCCGTCAGGCTTTCGCGCAACTCTTTGCGAGCGACAACGCGGGCTGCTTCCTTAGTCCGTGAATCCAGGATCAGATCCACCAGACCACACCAGTCACGCTGAATACGATGAATCAGCAGACGACTGTTGGCACGCGCCACAGGATAAACCGGCAGTAGCGGCGGGTGCGGGTAACGCTCATCCAGATATTCCATCACCACAGTCGACTCCCACAACGCCAGGTCGCGATCGACCAGGGTGGGCAAGCTGCCGTAAGGGTTCACTTCAATCAGTTTAGGTGGCTGGCGACCAGCCTCCACGTAAATGATCTCGGCGCTGACACCCTTCTCTGCCAGTACGATGCGCACTCGGTGGGAATAGTGGTCGGCGGGGTCGGAGTAACAGGCCAACCGATTGGTCACGCCCATGGCGATCCTCCTCGCTTGTAGAAATTATCGAAAGCTCAAAAACGAGCGCGCCCAGAGGGCGCCTCCCGTAACGACTGGATCACCAGTTTCGCTACATCTTCAGAGGCGCCCTTGGGCGCGCGCGATTAACAGCAATAGCTTGAAGCTTTATCAGTGCACGTCTTTCCAGTATTCGCGCTTGAGCAGGTAAGCGAAGACGAAGAAGAACGCCAGGTACAACAATACGTACGTACCGATGCGCTGATGTTGCAGCTTAACCGGGTTAGCCGAGTAAGCCAGGAAGGTTACCAGATTCTTGACCTTCTCATCGAACTGCTCTTCAGTCAGAGCACCGCTTTTCGGCACGATGGTCAGTTGATCGCACGCTTCATGAGTCAATGGCGTGCCAGTCAACGGATCAAATTGCTTCTTGCCGTCTTCGACGAACTGAACCTGTTTGCAACCAACCACCTGGCGACCTTGCAGGCCGGCCAGGACGTTAGGCATACCCACGTTCGGGAAGACCTTGTTGTTCACGCCCCATGGGCGCGAAGGATCTTCGTAGAACGACTTCAGGTAACCGTAGAGCCAGTCGGTGCCGCGTACACGGGCAACCAGGGTCAGGTCCGGCGGCGCTGCGCCAAACCAGGCCTTGGCGTCCGCTGGCTGCATGCCGATGCTCATGTGGTCGCCGATCTTGGCACCCGTGAACATCAGCTTCTCCAGCATCAACTCATGGGGAATGCCCAGGTCGTCGGCAACACGCTCATAGCGTTGGAACTTGGCACTGTGGCAACCCATGCAGTAGTTGGCGAACGTACGTGCGCCGTCCTGCATGGCTGCTTTATCGGAAACGTCGATGTCGACTTTTTCCAGCTCGGGGCCACCGTGTTCGGCTGCGAAAGCAAACACCGGCAGCGCAGCAAGCATCAATACAGCAAATAGTTTTTTCATCAGCCAGTCACCCTTTCCGGAACCGGTTTGGTCTTCTCGAGCCTGGTGTAGAACGGCATCAGAATGAAGTAGGCGAAGTACAGGAAGGTACATACCTGCGACAGCAACGTACGCTCAGGGGTTGGGGCCAATACGCCCAGCACACCCAGGATCACGAACGAGATGCAGAACACCCAGAGCCAGATCTTGCTCAGCCAGCCCTTGTAGCGCATCGACTTGACCGGGCTACGGTCCAGCCACGGCAGGACGAACAGCACAGCAATGGCCGCGCCCATGGCGATCACACCCAGGAGCTTGTCCGGAATCGCACGCAAGATGGCGTAGAACGGGGTGAAGTACCAGACCGGAGCGATGTGCTCTGGGGTCTTGAAGGCGTTCGCCACTTCAAAGTTCGGCTTTTCGAGGAAGTAGCCGCCCATTTCCGGGAAGAAGAACACGATCGAGCAGAAGATGAACAGGAACACCACCACGCCGACGATATCTTTCACGGTGTAGTACGGGTGGAAGGCAATGCCGTCCAGCGGTATGCCGTTTTCGTCCTTGTGTTTCTTGATGTCCACGCCGTCCGGGTTGTTCGAACCGACTTCGTGCAACGCCAGGATGTGCAACACCACCAGACCCAGGATAACGATCGGCAGGGCAACCACGTGCAGGGCGAAGAAGCGGTTCAGGGTAATACCGGAAATCAGGTAGTCACCACGAATCCACTGGGTCAGGTCGTTACCGATGACCGGGATCGCACCGAACAGCGAGATGATCACCTGGGCCCCCCAGTACGACATCTGGCCCCACGGCAGCAGGTAACCCATGAAGGCTTCGGCCATCAGCGCCAGGTAGATCAGCATGCCGAAGACCCACACCAGCTCACGCGGCTTCTGGTACGAACCGTAGAGCAGGCCACGGAACATGTGCAGATAGACCACGATGAAGAACGCCGAAGCGCCGGTGGAGTGCAGCAGACGCAGGATCGAGCCGTACTCGACGTCACGCATGATGTATTCGACGGAAGCGAACGCTTCTTCCGCCGACGGGTTGTAGCTCATGGTCAGCCAGACACCGGTAACGATCTGGTTGACCAGAACGAGCAATGCCAGGGAGCCAAAGAAGTAGAAGAAGTTGAAGTTCTTCGGAGCGTAATACTTGCTGAGATGGTCTTCCCACATCTTGGTGGCGGGAAAGCGCGCATCAACCCAATCCATGAACTTGCTCATCACGCTTTCTCCGTATCGACGCCAATGATAATAATTTCATCGGTCTCATAGGAATGCGGGGGAACTGGCAGGTTCAAAGGCGCAGGCTGCGACTTGTAGACGCGACCAGCCAGATCGTAGTGGGAACCGTGGCAAGGGCAGAAATAGCCGCCTACCCAGTCTTTACCCAGATCCGCAGGTGCCACTTCGGGACGGAAGGTCGGCGAGCAACCCAGGTGCGTGCAGATACCGATCAGCAGCAGGACCTCAGGCTTGATCGAACGGGTTTCCGGATCAACGTAAGTCGGTTGTGTCGAGTTCTTGGAGGTCGGGTCAGCGAGCTGGCCCTCGATCTTCTTCAGATTCCCCAGGATTTCCTGTGTACGGCGGACGATGAACACCGGCTGGCCGCGCCACTCAGCAATCATCTGCTGGCCTGGCTCGATTTTGCTGACATTCACTTTCACCGGTGCACCTGCGGCTTTCGCCTTGGCACTGGGAAACCATGACCCCACGAACGGGACCGCAGCCCCCACCGCTCCTGCAGCACCCACCACGGATGTGGCTGCTACCAAGAAGCGACGCCGGCCTGCATTCACGCCGTCATTGCTCATTCAGTCCTCTCCCATCAGCTTTGTGGCCTGTTAAATCAGGCATCTACTAAGTAAAACTATGTACTTATAAAAATTTTGCCGAATGGTAATGAAAAGCCCCAATTCTGACAAGGTAATTACCCGAGCCCCTCACCCCCAAGCCTTGTAGTATAGGGCGTCTGCGGATGTGGCAAGTTGTCACAGCGCAATTCTTTGATAAATCGCAGACACAAAAAAACGCCCAGCTCCGTGAGGAACTGGGCGTTCTTTTTTGAACGTGAAAGCGAATTAACGCTTCGAGTACTGCGGACGCTTACGCGCTTTACGCAGACCGACTTTCTTACGTTCAACTTCACGAGCATCGCGGGTTACGAAGCCGGCTTTACGCAGGGCGCTGCGCAGAGTCTCGTCGTAGTCCATCAGAGCACGAGTGATGCCGTGGCGGATTGCGCCAGCCTGACCACTCACACCACCACCGATCACGGTGACGTAGATGTCGAACTTCTCGACAGTCTCAGTCAGCTCCAGCGGCTGACGAACTACCATGCGGGCAGTTTCGCGGCCGAAGAAGTTATCCAGCGAACGGTTGTTGATGGAGATGTTACCAGTACCCGGACGCAGGAAAACGCGTGCGGTTGCGGTCTTGCGACGGCCAGTGCCGTAATTTTGAGTCGCCGACATAATGTACTATTCCGTTAAAACTTCAGTTCTTGGGGCTGCTGAGCAGTATGTGGGTGTGCAGCGCCCGCATAGACTTTCAGCTTACGGTACATGTCGCGACCCAGTGGGTTTTTAGGCAGCATGCCTTTAACCGCGGTCTCGATCACGCGCTCAGGGGCCTTGGCGATCAGCTTTTCAAAGTTGATCGACTTGATGCCGCCCGGGAAACCGGAGTGGGAGTAGTACATTTTGTCAGTGGTTTTAGCACCGGTAACACGGATCTGCTCAGCGTTGATTACGACGATGTAGTCGCCGGTGTCAACGTGAGGAGTGTACTCAGGCTTGTGCTTGCCACGCAGACGGCTCGCGATTTCGGTGGCCAGACGACCCAGGGTCTGACCAGCAGCGTCGACGACAAACCAGTCGCGCTTTACTGTTTCTGGTTTAGCAGTAAAAGTTTTCATTCTTTATAGCCTCAGGGGCCGCCCTGTAAATTAGACGGCGGATCTTACTGAATAGTGCGTACTTTGACAAGTCAAAGGCAGCCGGATACAGACGCTTTCGGGGGCTCGGGTCGGCGCGTCCGTTCAACGGCAAGATTCTTCGGCGGCGGCGCATCACTTCCACTGCAGAAAGAGGTGCGCAATTATGCAGATTGCGAAAAATAATTCAACCTGCTTTTATGATTGTTTTGCCCAAGGAGCACCCGATGGACTATCGCCAGCTAGGCCGAACCAATCTGAACGTGAGTGCCCTCTGCCTCGGAACCATGACCTGGGGCGAGCAAAACAGCGAGGCAGACGCCTTCGCCCAGATTGAGCGGACCAAGCGTGCCGGGATCAACTTCATCGACACCGCCGAGATGTACCCGGTGCCACCCAAGGCCGAAACCTACGCCACCACCGAACGCTACATCGGTAATTACTTCAAAAGCCGCGGTGACCGCACCGACTGGATCCTGGCCAGCAAGATCGCCGGCCCCGGCAACACCATCGACTACATCCGCGATAAAAACCTGCGCCACAACCGCCAGCACATCAGCGAAGCAGTGGACGCCAGCCTCCAGCGCCTGCAGACCGATTACATCGACCTGTACCAACTGCACTGGCCGGAGCGCAGCACCAACTTCTTCGGGCAACTGGGCTACAAGCACAAGATCGAAGCCAACCTGACCCCACTGGAAGACACCCTCGAAGCGCTGGACGAGCAGGTCCGCGCCGGCAAGATCCGCCACATTGGCCTGTCCAACGAGACCCCGTGGGGCACCATGCGCTTCCTGGCCCTGGCCGAAGCCCGAGGCTGGCCGCGCGCCGTGTCGATCCAGAACCCGTACAACCTGCTCAACCGCAGCTTTGAAGTCGGCCTGGCGGAAATCGCCATCCGCGAGCAATGCGGCCTGCTCGCCTACTCGCCGCTGGCGTTCGGCTTCCTGTCGGGCAAGTACGAAGGTGGCGCCCGCCCGCCAAAAGGTCGCCTGAGCCTCTACAGCCGCTTCAGCCGCTATTTCAACCCGCAGTCGGAAGCTGCCTGCAGCCGTTACGTGGCCCTGGCTCGCGAGCACGGCCTGGACCCGGCGCAAATGGCCCTGGCGTTCGTGACGCAGCAGCCATTCGTGACCAGCAACATCATTGGCGCGACGACGATGGAGCAACTGGAGAGCAACATCGCCAGTTTTGATCTGAAATTGTCTGAAGAAGTACTGGAAGGGATCGAGGCGATTCAAAAGGATCATCCGAATCCGGCGCCGTAACCCCCACTTGTAGGAGCGAGCTTGCTCGCGAAAAACCTGAGCACCCCGTTGGGTGTCAGGTTTTCAACGTTATCGTTGACGACCATCGCGAGCGAGCTCGCTCCTACAATGATCTGGCGATGATTTCCTTCATGATTTCATTGGTGCCGGCATAGATCCGCTGCACCCGCGCATCCGCCCATGCCCGCGCAATCGGGTACTCCCACATGAACCCGTAGCCACCGTGCAACTGCACACACTCGTCGAGCACCTTGCATTGCAGGTCGGTGCCCCAGTACTTGGCCATCGCCGCCGTCGGCACGTCGAGCTTGCCTTGCAGGTGCAGTTCCAGGCAACGGTCGACGAAGACCCGGCCGATCTGGATTTCCGTGGCCATCTCCGCCAGCTTGAACCGGGTATTCTGGAAATCCGCGATCGACTTGCCGAACGCCTTGCGCTCGCGGGTGTAGTCCAGCGTCCATTGCAGCGCCGCTTCGGCTGAAGCCAGCCCGCCAATGGCCACCGTGAGGCGCTCCTGGGGCAATTCCTGCATCAGGTAGGCAAAGCCCATCCCGGCCTGGCCCAGCAGGTTTTCCTTGGGCACACGCACGTCCTGGAAGAACAGCTCCGAGGTGTCCTGGGCTTTCATCCCGACCTTCTCCAGGCGCTTGCCCTTGTCGAACCCCGGCGTATTGGCTTCCACCAGAAACAGACTGGTGCCCTTCGCACCAGCCTTCGGATCGGTCTTGGCGACGACGATCACCAGATCGGCCAGGTAGCCATTGGTGATAAAGGTCTTGGAGCCGTTGATCACGTACTCATCGCCATCGAGCACGGCCGTGGTTTTCACCCCTTGCAGATCGGAACCGGCGCCCGGCTCAGTCATGGCGATCGCGGTAACCATCTCGCCGGACACCAGTTTCGGCAGGTACTTCTGCTTCAGAGCTTCACTGCCGTAATGCAGGATGTACGGCGCCACGATGTCCGAGTGCAGGGAAAAACCGATGCCGGTCAGGCCAAGCCGCCCCACTTCTTCGATCACCACCGCACTGTAGAGAAAGTCCGCCCCCAGGCCGCCGTACTCTTCCGGCAGGTGCGAACACAGCATCCCCGCCTCCCCCGCCTTGTTCCACAGTTTGCGGTCGATATAGCCTTGTTTTTCCCATTGCCCATGGAACGGCACCGCCTCTTTTTCGAGGAACGTCCGCACGCTGTCGCGAAAAAGCTCGTGCTCGGAACTGAACAGGGTTCTGGGGATCATGCGGCACCTTTTCTTTGTTTTTAGAAGGAGTTGACCTTCAGAGACTATGCCTCGCTTCCGATACAGGACACTGGACACATCCGACAAAAAATAAGACGATCCAGCCGTCTGGTGACCACTTCCCCCTATAAAAATAAAGTTGAATTATGTCTAACCAAGCCTCCACGCCCCTGCGGCGCGTCAGCATCCTGGCCATCGACCGGGTTTTCGCTTCCACCCTCATGCAAGCCAAGGATTTCTTCCACCTCGCCAGCCTGCGCTACGGCAAACAGCTGGGCCAGGGCCTGACACCGGCGTTCGAAACCCGTCTGGTCAGCCCCGATGGCAAACCGGTCAACACCTTCAGCGATGTGATGATTCCGGTGGATGGCGGGCTGGAAAACGCCGACATCATCGTTCTTCCCGCGTTCTGGGACGATTTCGACAGCCTCTGCAAGCGTTACCCGCAAGTCCTGCCCTGGCTGCGCCAGCAACATGCGCGCGGCGCCGTACTGTGCGGCGAGGCCACCGGTGTTTTCTGGCTGGCCGAAGCCGGGTTGCTCAATGGCAAGGAAGCGACCACTTATTGGCGCTTCTTCAATGCCTTCGCCGAACGCTTCCCCCAGGTTCAACTCAATCAGGACAAGCACCTGACCGACGCCGACAACCTGTACTGTGCCGGCGGCACTACCTCGGCGTGCGATTTGTACATTTACCTGATCGAGCGCTTCTGCGGTGCCAATGTGTCCCAGGCCGTAGCGCGGGACATTCTGTATGAGGTGCAGCGCAGCTACTCGCCAGGACGTATCGGTTTTGGTGGCCAGAAGCTGCACCAGGACGTGATCATCCTGCAGATCCAGCACTGGCTCGAAGATCACTTCGCCGACAAGTTCCGCTTCGAAGACGTCGCCCGCGAACACGGCATGAGCATCCGCAACTTCATGCGCCGCTTCCAGACCGCCACCGGTGACAAACCACTGCATTACCTGCAACGCCTGCGCATCGAAACCGCCAAGGGCTTGCTGTCCGGCAGCCGCAAGAGCATCAAGACCATCAGCTATGAAGTTGGCTATGACGATGCGAGCTTCTTCGCCCGACTGTTCCGTCAGCACACGGAGTTGTCGCCGAACCAGTATCGGCAGCAATTTCAGCAGGCTGCGTAGGCCTCAGGCCTCAAGCAAATCCCATGTGGGAGTGAGCCTGCTTGCTCCCACATAGAATCTTGCGCCGGCCACGCAGTTCTTTCGCTGTGCATTTTCCTACGCAAAAAACAGAATACAGAGCGCCAGAGAACCCAACCCCGCCCACAGACGCAGCCCCTTAAAAAACTTCAACATCTTCCCTGCAAACACCATCAGGGAAGATCAACCATGACTATCGGATCAAGCTACAACTACCCTTCATACATCGCCAAGGAGGCCGCCCGAACAAAGCGCTCGGCTAAAAACAAATGGGCGGCTCGCTTTCCCAATCCGCCGGATTTGTGCTTTGACTATCGTGCACTGGTAGAACAGGAAAACGGCATCGCCAGGGCAACTGACCCGCAACATAAAATCTGCATCATCGGCGCCGGCGTCACAGGCCTGACCGCCGCCAGAGAACTCTATCGCTGCGGCTTTACCCATATCACTCTCATCGAACAATCCAGACGCATCGGCGGCAGGCACCTGACCGTTCCCGGTAGCCGAAACTCGGCAACAAGCCATACACCGTTTGAAATGGGCGCCATGCGCATGCCCTTCTTCAACCGGGCGGATGAGCCACCGACAGAAGGTCGGTCGCTGATGGCTTACTACGCCAATCAATTTGAATTGGCGTTTTCAGACTTCGCCAACCCCGGTAGCCAATGGGTTAACTCGACAGGCATCTATCTCCGGGAGGGCAGCATGGGCGGCGGATCGGCGCCGCAAATGTTGATATGGAAAAATGAAGACGGCGTCACACCGCCTCCAGGCGATGAATTGCAAAAGGTTTATTCCAAGTGGAAAGCCTTTGCCGATCGCATGACCCGCCACGTTGCTGAGCTCTATGCGAGCCAGGAATGGGAAGCCATATGGGCTTCTATCGTTGAAAAATACGAGAGTGTCTCGTTCCGCGACCTGGTCAGCATGCCAGCACTGGACGCTTGGGATGGCCGCTCACCCGGGGATTTCGGCGGAATGGGAATGTCTGCGCAAGAGTCCGCAATTTTTTACGCGATAGGTATAGGTGACGGTAGCTGGGGAGCTTTTTACGACGTCTGCTGCCTCTACCCTCTGCGTACCGCGATTTTCGGTTTCAGCAGCCAGTTGCAACTGATCCATGGTCGAGTGGACTCAAACGGCGATCCGCTGGATTCGCCCTACCTGAATAGCGAAGCCGTTTTTGACTCAATGGGACAGAGTTTCGACAAGCCCCGCTACATCGGCCTCGCCGCTTTGGATGAATGCCTGCTGTTTGTGAAAACCGATGAAACCGGAAAGTCCATCTACGAACATTGCCTCGAAAGAAGCAATGGGCTTCTCACCGACTCATCCGTCACAAAACTGGAAAAGCTGACCAATCAAAAAATACGCGTCCATTACAACTGGAAACACAGTCAACCCGAGCAAATCCAGGAGCAATTTGATGACTTTGACTCGGTCATTATGACACTACCCTCCTGGCTGATTGAAACTCGAATCAAGCTCGAAAATTTCACCCGGGAGATGCTGCCTTTCGAGACGATTAACGCCTACAAAACCGCACACTGGGAAACTAGCTGCAAAGTGTTTGCACCGCTGAAAAAATCATTTCTCTCGAAAAACAAAAACATCCCGCAAGCCATCGTAACCGACAGTTTTATCCACGATGTATATACCTACCGCTACAACGACAATTACAGCTATGACTGCATCCTGCTGAGTTATACCTGGGAAGATGACGCAACCAAGCTCGCCTCATTCAGCGATAAGGAGCTGGTATCAAAATGCGCCGAAGAGCTGGATCGCATACTCATGAACTCTGCCAACGTCCAGGAAAAAATCTCTCCCTACATCGGCATTGATCAAGCGGTGGTTCAGCGTTGGATCACTGATAAAAATGCTCTGGGCTGTGCCAAGCTTTACCGACCGGGCACCTACTACGATGCCGTCGGCCTGATGAAGTACAACCGGGACTTTGCTCATGTATCAGGCTTGTATTTGTCCGGCGGGTCATTTTCCGTCGATGCCGGTTGGACGGAGCCATGTTTTCGCGGTGCTGTCGATGCAGTGATTCATATCTGCAACAAAACCGCCGCGACCTTCAATGGCGGATTTTCCTTGAGCGACTACCCGCACTACCAACTCAAAATCTGATCACGTCCCCGTTCCAGAGCCATGCACGCAATACATGGCTCTACCTCTCGCGCCGGCTACCCACTGCCATCAAACATCACTCTGATCCATTTTCGGACAAGGACTACGACCTAAACGGAAGTAGCTGACTTACACCCCATTCCTGATTCCCCTCTTATACACACGCCATTTAACAGCTTGAAAAACAATAAAAAGAGGAACGACGGAATGACTGAACCAACAAGCCCTGTTCGTGTAGCAGTCGTGCAATTCGATCCACAAGTCGGCATCGAGAAATGTGTAGGTAATCTGCGTCGCAGCCTGGAATTGGCGCTTGAAGCGGTAAATGGAGGTGCGAATCTCATCGTTCTGCCCGAGCTTTCCAATACCGGCTATTTCTTCAGTAATCGACAGGATGCCTTCGCCCACGCAGAAGCGGTTCCCGACGGGCCAAGCGTGCAGTGCTGGATCGACTTCGCCCGCGAACACAACGTTTACCTCGTGGCCGGTCTGGCCGAACGCGACGGCATGCGACTCTTCAACACCGGCGTTCTGGTGGGACCAGACGGTTTTATCGGCAAGTACCGCAAAGCCCATTTGTGGAATCTGGAGAAGCTCTGGTTCACCCCCGGCGACCTGGGTTTCCCGGTTTTCGACACACCGATCGGCCGCATCGGGCTGTTGATCTGCTGGGACATCTGGTTCCCGGAGGTGCCACGGATCCTCGCCCAGCAAGGCGCAGACATCATTTGCAGCCTGAACAACTGGGTCTGGACACCGCCGCCGCTGTTCGACGATGCCGGTAAGTGCATGGCGTCGTATCTGACGATGACCGCCGCTCACGTCAACAACGTGTTTATCGCTGCCGCCAGCCGAATCGGCGAGGAGCGCGGCGCGCGCTACCTGGGTTGCTCGTTGATTGCCGGAACCAACGGCTGGCCGATTGGCGCCGTGGCTTCGGCAGACAGACAGGAAATCCTGTTTGCCGATGTCGACCTGACCAGCTCCCGCAGTGCGCCCATCTGGAACAACCTGAACGATCTGCATCGCGATCGCCGAGCCGATCTTTACGATCAGATGCTCGGCTACACCCAACACCCTTGCCTCCCACGTTGATCAGGAGGCCTATCGCATGGAAGTTACAACCGACAAAAACCAACCATCGCGCAAATCACCGATTGACACAGCCGTCGTCCTGCTAATGATCGGCGCGACACTGCTGATCGTCTGGCTTTCTTTCAGCAACCGGACTTTCTGGGGAGCGCATTGGCCCGGGTACGGCGACATGGTATCGCTGCTACCCGAACCGAGTGCCTGGTTGCGTTGGGTGTTAGGTGACATCAGCGAGGTGGCTTTCTACAAGCACGAGTTCGCCTCGATCGGCCTGCTGGCGGGTGCTTATCTGGCTTACTGGGCGAATCGAACGGGGAAATCCTGGCAAGGGTTTGCCATCTCCTATGGAACGGGACTTTGGCCCTGGCTGGTCACCAGTTCGTTGCTCGGGCTGCTACTGAGCAATCTGCTGTGGGGCTGGACGGTGACAGCCACAACCTGGCAACCCACGTTCGTAGCATTTGTCTCGCTGCCAGCGGCGATGGTGCTGATGTTTGGCGGAGGCTGGAAAGTCACGATCAACGGCGCACTCATGGGCGCCGTACTCGTCACACCGATGTGCCTGCTGATCGTCAACTACGTGTGCCAACCGCTGGCCTTGCCTGCGGTGATTGGCAATGTACTGGGCATGGCGGTTGCCAGCGTCCTGGCGTTTCTGTTCTGCCGCTATTGGCCAAATCTGGTGAAATCCCGGTCGTCGGAAACACCACCCGCCTCGATCGCTCCCGCCAAGGCGCCCGACTATGGCGTCATCTGGAGCCTGCGCCGGATTCTGGCGGATTTTTCCGAAGCACCGTTCTTCGGCAATGAGCTGGCCAGCCTTGGCCTGATACTGGGTGCATTGCTGGCGTACAGCTTGAACCCTTCAAGCCCCGCGTACGGATCGGGCCTGTTGCTGCACATCATCGGCGCGCAGGCATTGGCCTCGGCCATCGGCGTGCTGATCTGGCGTCAACAATGGATGTTGCGCGGCTGGTATCCCACTTACATCCCGCTGGTTTCAGTGGTGCCCGCGGCGATCCTGGCCTATGGCGGCAGCTGGCAGATTATCGTCTCAAGTGCACTGCTGGGGGCATTACTCGCACCACCGCTGGCCTGTGTGATTGCCAGGAAATTACCGGCCGACATGCACGCCTACATCGCCAATGTACTGTCGATGGCCATCAGCACACTGCTGATCGTGCCGCTGATCGGTTTCTTGATCGCTGATTAATGCCCCAGCCATTCGGCTGTATCGCGGCCTCAAAAGCGGATACAGCCACTTTTCATTACAAACAAGCGAGGTATCCCATGGACCTGCCCAAACTGTCCATCGCGGCACTTGGCGGCACGGTAAGCATGCAAGCGAGCAATGCCGGTGAAGGCGTCATCCCGACCGTCAGCGGCGAAGCCCTGCTGACTTCCATACCGGAACTGACGACACTGGCCGGAGTCACCATCGAGACCCTCGGCCTACTGCCCAGTGCCTCCCTGGATTTCGAGTTTTTGCTGAAGGTATTGTCCTGGGCTGAGTTTCAGGTCAAACAGGGCGCCGCTGGGGTCGTGATAACCCAGGGCACCGACACCCTCGAAGAAGCCGCGGTGTTTTTGGATTACCTGTGGCCCTATGACACCCCCTTGGTGCTGACCGGTGCCATGCGTTCCGCAGCGCAGCCAGGTGCCGATGGACCGGCCAATCTGCTGGATGCATGTCGCGTTGCCTTGGCGCAGAACAGCCGGCAGCGCGGTGTCCAGGTCGTGATGAACGGACAGATTCATCAAGCGTGCAGCGTACGCAAAACCGATTCGCTGGCATTGCAGGCGTTTTCCTCTCCGGTCGTGGGGCCCGCGGGCCTTTTGTTGGAAGACCGTGTTCGCTACCTGCGCCCGCCGGGGCCGCGCACGGTGTTACCGTTGCCGCAACAGACCACACAAAAGGTTGCGCTGCTTGAGGCCTCACTTTCGGCCGACACCCTGCTACTGGAAAATATTCTCGCACTCGATTACGACGGGCTGGTGATCGGCGGTTTCGGCGCCGGCCACATCTCGCAGCGCTGGGCGACAATGATTGAGCATATTGCCGAACGAATCCCCGTGATCATTGCGACCCGAACCGGCTCCGGCTCCACCGCACGTGCCTCTTACGGATTTGGCGGTGGTGAAATGGACTTGATCCGCAAGGGGGCATCGATGGCGGGTTTTCTATGTCCGCGAAAAGCCAGAATTCTGCTTTGGCTGCTGCTTGGTTGCCAACGGCAGCACGAGCTTGCGCAGTATCTCAACGAGGACATTTGACTTCAAAACAATGTACAAACCTGTGAGCGGAGGATTTGCGCTGACAAAAAAGGCCTGCAATCGCAGGCCTTTTTTATTTCCAGAATCGTCCTAAGGCTTGTGCGCCCGGGCCAGGAATTCGTGGGATTGCATTTCCAGCAGTCGGCTGAGGGTACGCTGGAACTCGAAGTTCAGGCGGCCACCTGTGTACAGGTCTTTAAGCTCGACTTCGGCGGAGATGATCAGCTTCACGTTACGGTCGTAGAACTCGTCGACCATGTTAATGAAGCGTCGGGCGATGTCGTCGGTGGTGACGCTCATCTGCTCGACATCGCTGAGCAGCACGGCGTGGAAGATCTTGCCCAGTTCGATGTAGTCGTTCTGGCTGCGCGGGCCGTCGCAAAGTTCGCGGAAGTTGAACCAGGCCACGTCATCGCAGGTGCGCAGGGCACGAATTTCACGGTTTTCGATCATCAGCACGTCATTTTCGACCGCCGCCGTGCATTCCGGTGTCAGCGCACGGAAGCTCTTGCGCAGGCTTTCGTTGGCGGCTTCGTCGAGTGGGTAGTGGAACAGTTCGGCTTGTTCGAGGTGACGCAGACGATAGTCGACGCCGCTGTCGACGTTGACGATCTCGGTATTCTGCTTGATCAGCGCGATGGCCGGCAGGAAGCGCGCGCGTTGCAGGCCGTCCTTGTACAGGCCGTCCGGCACGATGTTCGACGTCGCGACCAGGGTCACGCCGTTCTTGAACAGTTCTTCCATCAGGGTGCCAAGGATCATGGCGTCGGTGATGTCGGAAACGAAGAATTCATCGAAGCAGATGACCCGGGCTTCGGTGGCGAAACGCTTGGCGATGATGGTCAGCGGGTTTTTCTCGCCACCCAGGGTTTTCATCTCTTCGTGCACGCGCTTCATGAAGCGGTGGAAGTGCGTACGTGTCTTTTCCTTGAAGGGCAGCGCTTCGAAGAAGGTGTCCACCAGGTAAGTCTTGCCGCGACCTACGCCGCCCCAGAAATACAGGCCCTTGACCGGGGTCTGATCCTTCTTGCCAAACAACTTGCCCAGCAGGCCCGGCTTGTTTTGCTTGGCCGCGACCAGGTCGTCGTACAGGCGCTGCAAATGACGCACGGCAGTTTCCTGGGCGGCGTCATGGAAGAATTCCGGGCGTTTCAGATCAGCTTGATATCGTTCTAGGGGCGTCATAATTCGTTAGCAAGGCAACAAAAACGGGCCGACACTGTAGCGACGGCCCCGAGGAATGGCAATCGGCCCTTGGTCGGACCGAACCGTTGTTTATTCCTGAACCGGCGTCAGGGCGATGCGCAAGGCTTCGATAGCCACGTCGCGTGCGGCACTGTCGGCGAAGACCGGGCTGTCGGCAACGCACTGGCCTTCCAGCCAGACGCTGAAGCCCAGGTCTTCACTGCGCACGTCCAGATCCTGGCCCGCTTGCAGCTGCTTGCTCACTTGCCCCGCGGTTTTACCGTCGGCGAAGTTGCGCGACAGCAGCAGTTGTTCGCCATCGGCCGCCAGCAGACGGAAGCGGAAACTGCCGTCGTCTTCGCGGAAGCTGACAAAACGCGCAGCCTTCACGGCTTTCTTCTTGGTGGTCGCCGCCACTTGAGTCTGGGCAACGAAGGAGCGCAGGCCCACCGCTTCACGCAGTTCGTTGAGGAAGGGGGTCGCTACCGCACGGGCCTTTTTCGCGCCGTGTTGCAGGATGTCTTCCAGATCCGCCGGGCGCTCGATCAGCTGGTTATAACGCTCGCGGGATTCGCCCAATTCGTTGTCGAGCAACTGGAACAGACGATTCTTCGCCTCGCCCCAACCCAGGCCCTGCAACAGTTCGCTGCGGAACTCGTCGGCTTGCGCCGGGGTGGCGAACGCCTGGAACAGGGTGAACAGATGCGAATTGTCCGGATCCTTGGCTTCGCCCGGCGCGCGGGAATCGGTGACGATCCGCGAAATCGCGTCCTTCATCTCTTTGGCGCTGCTGAACAGCGGGATGGTGTTGTCGTAGCTCTTCGACATCTTGCGGCCATCCAGGCCCGGCAACGTGGCGACGCTCTCTTCGATCAACGCCTCGGGCATGGTGAAGAACTCTTTGCCCTGGCCAAACAGGTGGTTGAAGCGCTGGCCGATGTCCCGCGCCATTTCCACATGCTGGATCTGGTCACGACCGACCGGCACCTTGTGCGCATTGAACATCAGGATGTCCGCGGCCATCAGCACCGGGTAGCTGTACAGGCCCATGGTGATGCCAGCGTCCGGGTCTTCACCGGTCTCGACGTTCTTGTCCACCGAGGCCTTGTAGGCGTGGGCGCGGTTTAGCAGGCCCTTGGCGGCGACGCAGGTCAGCAGCCAGGTCAATTCGGGAACTTCCGGGATGTCGGACTGGCGGTAGAAAGTCACGCGGTCGACATCCAGGCCACCGGCCAGCCAGGTCGCGGCGATTTCCAGACGCGAGCGCTGGATGCGCAGCGGGTCATCGCACTTGATCAGGGCGTGGTAGTCGGCCAGGAAGTAGAACGAATCGGCATTGCTGTCACGGCTGGCGACGATCGCCGGGCGGATGGCGCCAGCGTAGTTGCCCAGGTGCGGCGTGCCGGTGGTGGTGATGCCGGTGAGGATACGGGTACGAGTCGTCATGGGTAATCGCTTGTCAGACTGCAATCAATTCGAGAGACGCGGCAGGATCAGATCCTTGAGATCGGTCAGCTTGCCATGAAAAAAGTGTCCGCATTCTGCCACTTTCAGCAGCTCATGGGGGCGTTCAAGCTTGTCGGACCATTGGTAAACGACTTGTGGATCGATCACTTCGTCGGTTTCCGGTTGGATCAGGGTGAGTTCGCCCTGTTGTGGCAGTTGATCCTGATCGCCCAGGCGCATGACCGCCGGCGCGACCATGAACAGGTGCTTGATTTGCTCGCCCTTGGCCTCAAGGCGCCCGCCGAGACTTGCTGCAACAAAACCGCCGAAGGAGAAACCGAACAGGGTCAGTGGCAATTGCGGGTGTCTGGCCCGGAACCACTCGGCCACAGCCTGGGCATCATCGACTTCACCCGTGCCCATGTCGTGGGCGCCTTCGCTGGCGCCGACTCCACGGTAGTTGAAGCGCAAAGTGATCAAACCGGCATCACGCGCAGTGCGCTGCAGGGTCGAGACCACTTTGTTGAGCATGGTGCCGCCCTGCACCGGGTTCGGATGGCAGATGAGCGCGAGGCCACGCGGCTGCTCGTTGTCCAGGCTGCTGTTTTCCAGAAGCAGTGCTTCCAGTTGACCCACCGGGCCATCAATCACTACAGGGGTTTCACGCATAAGCAAGGAAGGAACTCCGTGACCTCGGATCAGGTCGACTCGTCTAGCAAATTGTCTGTGGCTGTCTATTGCGAGTGAATCGCGGTATACAGCGCAGGTTCGAGCCGTTAACGTAAAGCAAAGCCGTTTATAGAGGAAGGACTCGTGGAACACTCGCTCTTAGTTTGGTTGTTACCGACTCTTGCCCTGGTTGTGGGTGTCGCCATTGGGTTCCTGATCGCTCGCGTTGCACCGAACGCCGCGCCCAGCCGCACGCAGCGTCAGCTGGACGATATTCAGGAACGTTTCGACAGTTATCAGAACGAGGTGGTGACCCACTTCAACAGCACCGCGACACTGGTCAAGAAACTGACTCAGAGCTATCAGGAAGTGCAGGACCATCTCGCCGAGGGCGCCAACCGCCTGGCCCTGGACGAACAGACTCGCCAACGCCTGCTGGCCTCCCTGCACGCCGATGCGGCGCAGGCACCCCGTGAACGCCTGACGCCACCGCGCGATCAGGAGCCGCCGCGCGACTACGCACCGAAAGCCCCGAACTCGCCGGGCATGCTCGATGAGCATTATGGCCTGAAGAAGTAAGCAGGTTTCGCGCCTAGCAAAAAGCCCCCGGACGATCACTTGTCCGGGGGCTTTTTTGTTTCTGATCCTGTATCTCCGGTGCCCACACTGGCCCCTTCGCGGGCAAGCCCGCTCCCACAGGGTTATGCTTTGAATACAGATTTTGTGTACGACATCGCCCCTTGTGGGAGCGGGCTTGCTCGCGAAGGGGCCGGAACTGACGACAAAAAAAGCCCGCCCGATCTGTAGAGGATCGTGCGGGCTTTTTTACGCCTGGGGTTCAATCAGACGATCAAGGGTACTGCTGAACCTGACCTTGCTGCTGGGCACCATACTGCTGACCCGGAATCGCCTTGAGGTTGACCTCTACACGGCGGTTCTGCGCACGACCATTGACGTCGCCGTTGCTGGCAACCGGGCTATCCGGACCGGCGCCGCGAGCACTCAGGTTGGCACCGCTGACACCTTGCGAGGTCAGGTAGGTTGCCACGCTCTGGGCACGACGCTGGGACAGGTCCATGTTGTGCTGGCGGCTGCCGGTGCTGTCGGTATAGCCGACGATCTCGATCTGGTTCTGGCTAAACTCTTTCAGCGAGCCCGCCAGGTTGTTCAGCGGCTGATAGAAACCTGGGGCAATGTTCGCCGAATCGGTAGCGAACGTGATGTTGCCCGGCATGATCAGCTTGATCTGGTCACCCTGGCGCTGCACTTCAACACCGGTGTTGGCCATGCTGGCGCGCAGCTTTTTCTCTTGCTGATCGGCGTAGTAGCCGTAACCGGCGGCGGAAGCACCGACCACCGCAGCACCGATCAGTGCGCCCTTGCCACGGTTATCGTGGTTGATCGCAGCTCCGGCCAGCGCACCGGCCAGAGCGCCGAGGCCACCGTATTTCGCGGTCTTGCTCATGCCTTCGGAGCCGCTATCCGTCTGGCCCTGAGCCTGGCCCTGACCGCCGTATGGGTTAGGCGAGGCACAACCGGACAAAACGGCCACAGCCGTAGCGAGAATAATCAAACGACGCGTGGTGAACATGTAAAGCTCCTACTTTTTTTGCATTCTGTGGTGCAACGGGCCAAGGCATCAGCCTTTGCGGGCGTTGGATCATGTTAATGGGTAAAAATTCCGAATGTTACAAATCAGCCCCGAACAAAGGGGTTCTCGCGCATTTCGTCACCCAGACGGGTATCCGGACCATGCCCGGTCACCACGGTCGCGTCTTCGTCGAGGGTGTACAGCCGCTGCTTGATCGAGCGCACGATGGTCGCCTGGTCGCCGCCCCACAAATCCGTGCGTCCGACGCCGCGACGAAACAGCGTATCACCGGCAATCAGCAGCTTGGCCTCGGAAAACCAGAAGCTCATGGAGCCCGGCGTATGACCTGGCGTGTGCAGCGCCACGCCACAACCGCAGGCCAGTTCTTCATCATCGGCCAGCCAGCGGTCCGGGGACGGCACCGGGGTATAAGGAACACCGAACATCTGGCACTGCATTTCCAGGTTGTCCCACAGGAACTGGTCTTCCTTGTGCAGATGCAGGGTCGCGCCGGTTTTTTCCTTGAGTTGGCCGGAAGCCAGGAAATGATCGAGGTGCGCATGGGTGTGAATGATGCTGACCACTTTCAGCCCCAAGGCATCGAGCCGCGCCAGGATCAGTTCATGATTGCCACCCGGATCGACGACAATGGCCTTTTTCGTCACCGGATCACCGATGATCGTGCAGTTGCACTGCAACGGACCGACGGGGAAGGTTTCGCGGATGAGGGTGGGTTGCTGGGACATCGGGGCCTGCTCGATAAACGGGGACGAGCGATTTTCGCACAATTGAGCCGCGAGCCAATGGCCGTGATGGGTAACATGAAAAATCCTTAACCAAGCACCCCCAACTCCTTGGCCCGCGCCACCGCCTGCGTACGCCGCTCGACCCCGAGCTTGCTGTTGATGTGGCTGGCGTGGGTCTTGACCGTGTGCAGGGAAATAAACAGCTGATCGCTGATTTCCTGGTTCGAACAGCCTTGGGCGATCAAGCGCAGGACCGCCATTTCCCGAGTGCTGAGCTGTTCCGCGGCCGCACAGGACTCCAGCCCGGGACGGGCGGCCAATGCCGGCAGTTTTTCACTGAGGCTCAGGGAAACGGGGGTTGGCGGACAGTTTTGAAGCTGCCCACGCAGCCAGTCCGGGTGCGCGGCCAGCAAGCCCTCAAAGGGCTGCAGCACCCCTCCGCCGGCGGCGTCCAGCGCTTGGGCCAGAGCCTTGCGTGCTTCCGGTTCCCGTCCGTTGCCCAGCAACAACGCCACTTTCTGGGTCAGCGCCATGGCACTGAGCATCTGCCGACCGCTTTGCTGGCCATGTTCGAGCAGCGCATTCAAACGCCCTTCGGCCAGCATCGGTTGGCCCTGGATGACGTCGAGCAAGGCTTGTTGCAATTCGATATGCAGCGGCAATTGCGGGTGGAATTCCGGTGGCGCGGCCCCGTTTTCGCCGTTATAGGTCTGCCCCAGGCGCGCCAGCCAGGCTTCGGCCAGATCGGTGCGCCCCTGGGCCAGCCAGAGTTCACATTTGACCAGGGTGATCATGGCCAGGTAGTAGATCGGCGGCACGTCCCAGATGTGCATCAGCCGTTCGGCTTCGGCCAGTTCGGCAAAGGCCTTGGCGAACTCGCCGCTGCTGCCTTCCAGCCTGGCAATCACGCAGTGACCGATCAACACGCTGATGTCACGGCAGGCGCGCGCCTCGCTCAAACCGGCCTGTAATCGCACCCGCGCCGCTTGCGGCTGCATGCGCAAGGCCAGCAAAAAGCCTTCGTACAAGGTCAGCCGGGCGCGAACCGCATACAGTCGTTGCGCAGACAAGCTTTGCAGGCGCTGCATTCCCTGACGGACCTCTTCCAGCGCCCGACAGATTTCCCCGCGCGCTTGCAACACACGGGCGCGGTCGTAGTGCGCCAGTGCTTCGAACAAGGGGTTGCCGACCCGTTGCGCAAGCTCCAGCGATTCGCGGTTAAGCCCTCGTGCCCGCCACAAATCACCGTCGGCAATGGCCAGGTTGGACAGGGTCGAGAGGCACATCAGCCGCTGGCCGTAACGCTTGCACGGAAGACTTTCCAATGCTTCGCCGCAATACCGCAGCGTCAGTTCGCGGTCGCCGCGCCCACGGGCAATGATGCCACTCAACGCCAGCCATTGAGCCAGCATCGACTTCTGGGCGGTGGCCGACGGAGCGGGCAGGAAACGGCTCAAATGGCTGGCCAGTTCTTCGGCGGCATCCAGTTGGCACGCCATCCCCAGCGCCCAGCTATAGAGCACGATCAGTCGCGGCGTGCTGATCAGCAAACTGTCAGGCAAGTCCATTTTCCAGCGCAACAACATGCCGACATTCTGCTCGGCCAGCAGTTGCTCTTCGGAGAGGTTCTGTACCAGGTTCGCCGCGACGTCCAGGTGACCGGCACGCAAGGCCTGCTCCACGGCCTCATCGAGCAACCCCTGGGCATTGAACCAGCGGCAGGCACGCAGGTGCAGGCTGGCGGCCGGCACTATCGACTGGGAAGTCGGCCGCGTGCGCAACAGATCGGAAAACAGATGGTGGTAACGATACCAATGGCCATGTTCGTCCAGCGGCACCAGGAACACTTGGTGGGCGAGCAAAAAGCGCAGGATCTCTCCGCTGTCATGAGCGTCGCGAACGGCGTCGCACAGTTCGCTGCAAAAACGTTCCTGGGGCGCCGTGTCATAGAGGAACGACTGGACCTCGGCGGGCAGGCAATCGATGACCTCTTCTAGCAGGTAATCGCGGATCAGCCCTTCCCCGCCGTGCAACGATTGCGGCAGCGCGCCATCGGTGCCCGCCTCCGAGGCGGCCAGCAGCCAGAAGCGTAACCCCGCGACCCAGCCTTCACTGCGCTGGATCAGGTTTTCCAGTGCCTCACCGCGCAAGGAGCTGGCGTGCCGATCGAGCAGACTCAAGGCCTCGTCATGAGTCAGGCGCAGATCCTGTTCATGCAACTCAAGCAATTGTCGCGATAGCCGCAGCCGCGCCAGGTGCCAGTCGGGACGCTGGCGACTGGTGACCATCACCAGCAAGCCATCGGGGAGATGATTGAGGAAAAATTGCAGGCAACGGTCCAGCACCGGCCCCTGGGCCAGATGGTAATCATCCAGCACCAGCAGCAAGGGTGTCGCGGTGGACAGGTGCTCGGCCAATTCGTCGAGCAGGCCGTCCAGCCATTCTTCAAACGCGAACGGCTGATGGCGCTGGCGCATTTTCAACAGCCCGAGGGATTGCCTGCCCAGGTGCGGAAAATAGTCCTGGAGGCCTTCCAGCAGGCGCTCGAGAAAACGCCCAGGGTCACTGTCGCGCGGGCTCAACCCCAGCCAGAGACTTTGCCAGTGCGCCGGCAACCCCTGACAAAACTCCACCGCCAACGAACTCTTGCCGAACCCTGCCGGTGCGCTGACCAGCAATAACCTGCCACCGAGCCCGGCACTCAGGCGCTCGCACAAGCGTGGACGCAGCACATGGCCGTCGGGCAACGGCGGGCGAAAGAAGCGCCCGTCGAGTGTCGCGACAGCAACGTGTGCAGAACCTGGGGATGTAGACAAATCAGTCATAGCCGGCTCTTGTTTGAATTGCGGGTGGCGGCGTTGCAGATGTCCGCAGCCTAGCCGTAAACGGATAGGGAATGAAGGTAATTGCTACAAATGGCTACAAAAAGTCTACAAACAAAAAAAAACGCCCCGAACCAGTCGGGGCGTTTTCAGAGGGTGCGGCCTCTACTCAGTTCACCTTAGCGAACACCATCCTGACGCAAGGCGGCCGGGGTGAAGTCGCTGGTGGTGGCAGTGAAGCCGAAGTCATACGCCGACTTCTCTTCGTTCTTCATGCCCAGTGCCAGGTAACGACCCGATTGCAGGTCGTACAGGGCTTCAAGGGCATACCACGGCACTTGCTTGTCGTAGTAGTTCTCGGCATGGGCCTCGGCGACGCGCCACAGTTGACCGCGACCGTCGTAATGGTCGATCACCGCTGCTTGCCAGGTGTCTTCGTCGATGTAGAAATCACGCTTGGCGTAGATGTGACGCTGACCCTCCTTCAGGGTTGCAACCACATGCCACACACGGCGCAACTCGTAACGCGCCAGATCCTGGTTGATGTGACCGGCCTTGATGATGTCGGTGTACTTGAGCTTCGGATCGTCGAGCTTGTAGGCATCGGAGCCGATGTACATCTCTTTCTTGCCTTCAAGCTTCCAGTCGTAACGATCCGGTGCACCGTTGAACATGTCCAGGTTGTCGGAAGTACGCAGGCCGTCGGCTGCAGTACCCGGGCCGTCATAGGACACTTGCGGCGCACGGCGCACACGACGCTGACCGGCGTTGTAGACCCACGCCGAACGCGGCTCCTTCACCTGATCGAGGGTCTCGTGCACCAGCAGCACACCACCGGCCAGACGAGCCGGCGCTGTCACTTTCTGCTTGAAGTAGAACAGGATGTTGCCCGGGTTCGCCGGATCGTAGTCCTTCATCTTGTCGCGGAACACGAACTGGTCCTGGAAGTACACCAGGCTGAACGAGCCGTTCGGTTGTGGTGTGGCCTGGGTCACCAGGCGGGTCACGCTACCACCGCGATAACGGGTGATGTGGTTCCAGATGACTTCAACGCCGCTTTTCGGAATCGGGAACGGAATGGCGGTTTCAAAGTTCTCCAGGCCGTTGCCGCCGGACACCAGTTTGGTGTTGGTGGCGTTCTTCTTGATGGCGGCGAACACATCATCCGGCACGGTGGCACCGCGATGGGACGGATAGACCGGCATCTTGAAGGTTTCCGGGTAGCGCTTGAACATTGCGTACTGGCCCGGGGCAAGCTTGTCCTTGTACTGGTCGACGTTCTGCGCCGTGATGGTGAACAGCGGTTTTTCGCTGGCGAACGGATTGGACAGGAAACCTTTGCTGTCGACCGTACCGGCGTTCTTCGCCATCGGCTTCCAGGCCGGGATCGAACCGTCGGCGTTACCTGCCATTTCAGCGCCCATCGGGGTCAGGCTCTTGCCCAGCTTGTCGGCCTCGGCCTGGGGAACCGCTGCGATGACGCTGGTCGCCAGCAGCGAAAGGCCCAGAACACCGGCGTGGAACAGACTCTTTGTTATTTTCATATGTGTGTTCGTCCTGAAAATACTGTGCTTAGAAGTTCACGCCGAGGCTGAGCGCAACGAAGTCGCGGTCATCCACGGTGGTGTACTTGCCGTCGAAGAAGTTGGTGTAGGCCAGGCTCGCGGTGTAGGTGTTCTGGTACTCGGCGTCGACACCCAGGCTCACCGCCTTGCGGCCTTCCTCGAAGTTGCCGCCAGGGCCAGGGGAGTAACCGCTCACGTCATGGGACCAGGCAACGTTCGGTTTGAGGTTCACACCGGCAAACACGTCGTTGTATTCCCAGATGGCACGACCGCGGTAGCCCCACGAAGTCGCGGTGGTGAAACCTTCGTCGTTGCAGTTGCGGCTGCGGTTGTTGGTCGGCGTACCCGGGCCGGCACCGTTGATGGTACTGGTGTTGAGCGCCACGCAGGTATCGAGCGCGCCAGAGGCTGGCAACTCACCCGGGCCGTAGACCGGATCGCGGCCATAACGAACGTCGGAAGTGCTTTCCAGACCGCCGACGTGGGTCACGCCCACTTCGCCCACCAGGGTCAGACGGCTGGCGCCCATGACCTGATCGAAGAAGTGCGTCAGGGTGGTCTGGAACTGGGTGATTTCCTTGCGACGATACCCGTGCAGGTCCTGACCCGGCACGCCGGTAAGCAGCGATGCATTGGTCAACGGGTTGTTCGGGTTGTTGTTGCCTATAGGACGGACACCGGAGAACAGGATGTCGGTGGAGTTGAGCTGCACCGGAGCGTTCGGACGGTAGCTGATCTCACCGCTCCACGCCGTACCGGTAGGCAGGGTGGTGGAGAAGCTCAGGCCGTAGAGGCGGATGTCTTCCGGGTATTCGATGAAGTACTGCGAGTTACCCGCCACCAACAACGGCGCCAGCGCGGCGAACGGGGTACCTTGGAGTGATGCTGCAGTGTTGAAGACCGACTGCGGCGCGCCTGTTGCGCTGAAGATCGGCGCACGGCTGTGGTAGTTCATGAAGTAGGCGCCGAACTCGGTGTCCAGCGGATCGAACATGTACTTGAAGGACGCGCCCCACTGACCGCTGTCGCGGGCATCGCGATCGGGGCCACGACGCACCAGAACACCCTCATTGTTGACATCGACGCCGTTGGCGGCCAAAGGCCCCAGGGCAATGGCCGGAATTTGCGAGCGCTTGGCCAGTACGCGCAGGTTGTCGTCGCAGCCGTCGGCAACGATGTCCGGCTGGGAGAAGAACGTGCCGCAGTTGTCGACGACGGTCTGGTCCCATTCAATTTGATAGAACGCTTCGGCCGAGAGGTTTTCGGTCAGGCTCTGGGACACATAGAACATGTTGACCGGGATCAGGCCTTCCTTGATCTCGGCACCCGGACGACGGAACGCGGACACGTCGATCGGGTTGATCGAGTTGATGCCACCACCGATGAAGGTACTTTCACCCCAGCTCACGACCTGCTTGCCCAGACGCACAGAGCCTGGCTGATCGGCAATGGCGTAGTTGTGGTAGACGAAGGCGTCGAGGATCTGGCCGCCGGCAGACTTGGCGCCTTCCTTGCGGCCCTCGTCGCTGATGTCCTTGAACGGACGGCTTTCGTCCTTCAGTTCAAAGTCGTACCAGTATTTGCCACGGACGAAAACACCGGTATCGCCGTATTTCAGTTCAAGGTCATGGATGCCCTTGAAGATCTTCGAGAAGGTTTCGCCGCTCTTGAAGTTCAGGTGACCGTCATCAGAAGTCTGGGACAGACCCTTGCCGCCGTTGTTGACACCGATGAGGTTCTTGTTGGCACTTTCGGTAGACCAACTGGCACCAACCGACAGGGATGAGTCGAACTGACCTTCGATTTCACCGACGTTGAAACTGACGCCGAATGCTGGCCCGGCGAGCGTAGAGGCAAGACTGACAGCCAGGGGCAGTTTCGCCCGGCGCCAGAACTGGTTAACTGATGTCATCGACGCTACTCCATGTGCATTTTATTTTTATGGCAAGAGCACTTCTAAAAACGCTGTGGATAACCGGGAGCCATGGCATCCCAAAGTCATTCCAAAGTTGCATCGCCCCGGTTCGTGCGGTTGCCCCGTTCTTAAAAATCCTTGAGCGGACTATAGCCAGCAGGTAGTAGCGCTTGATCCCTCTAAAGTGTGATTTGCAGTTGCCAGCCACTCTGGAACAGTCCTTTCGCCAGTCCGACACCCGTCGGCACGGCAAGGATGGCTGAAAATTTTGATTTGACAAGCCAAGCGCTTGCTTGGTGGGGCTGGCGTGCCCTTTCGGGCACGCCGGGAGACGCTTAAAGCGTCGAGAGGAAGGTGCTGTTGGTGGCTTGCCATTCGGTGATGTCGACGCGAATGCGCTTCTTGTCGAGTTTGCCGACGCTGGTCTTGGGAATTTCAGTAACAAGGGCGATCTGGCTCGGAATCGCCCACTTGCTCAAGTGCCCCAGCTCCACAAACGGTTTGAGGTGTTCCTTGAGTTCCCGGGCCCCGATTGCATGACCCTCACGGAGCACCAGCAGGGCAAACGGCCGCTCGCCCCACTGCGGATCGGGGATCCCCACCACTGCTACTTCACGTACCGCCGCATGACGGCTGATCAGGTCTTCCAGGTCCAGGGAGGAGATCCACTCGCCACCGGTCTTGATCACGTCCTTGATCCGGTCACGAATGTCGATCACGCCCATGCTGTCCAGGGTCGCCACGTCACCGGTGTGCAGCCAGCCTCCGGCCCAGAGCTCGGCGCCCTTCTGCGGCTCGTTGAAATAGCCCTCGGTCAGCCATGGTGCGCGTAACACCAGCTCGCCCTGGGTCTCGCCGTCGGCGGGCAGGAAGTTGCCCTCGGTGTCGACGATCGCCGCCTCCACCAGCGGCCCCGGCACGCCGGCCTTGATCCGGTAAGTGGTGCGTTCGTCTTCGGTACCGGCCATCAATTCGTCGTTGAGGTGCGCGCACGACACCAGTGGCCCGGTTTCCGACATGCCGTAGGCGGCGGTCAACTGAATGCCTTTGGCCTTGGCTGCCTCGTACAAGGTGCGGTTCAGGGCGCTGCCGCCGATGACGATTTTCCAGCCGCCGAAGTCGACGTTCTGCGCGGCCTTGGCATTGAGGACCATCTGCAAAATGGTCGGTACGCAATGGGAGAACGTGACCTTCTCCTTGCGCCACAACTCCACCAGGTACTCCGGGTCATAGCGGCCGGGATACACCTGCTTGAGCCCGAGCATGGTCGCCACATACGGCAAGCCCCAGGCGTGCACGTGGAACATCGGGGTGATCGGCATGTACACGTCGTTGGTGCCCAGCAGGCGCACGCTATCGATCGCGCCCATGATGGTCGACACGCCCATGGTGTGCAGCACCAGTTGCCGATGGGTGAAGTACACGCCCTTGGGGTTGCCGGTGGTACCGGTGGTATAGAACGTGGTCGCGACCGAGTTTTCGTCGAAATCCTCGAAGTCGTACTGCGGGCTCGCTGCAGCCAGCAGCTGTTCGTACTCGCCGACGAGGTTCGGCAGGTCCGCGGTTTTTTCCGGCAGGTCAGTCAGCAGCAGGGTCTTGTCGACCGTGGTCAGTTGCCCCTCGATGGCCTTGTAGAGGCCGACGAACTCGCTGTTGACCAGCACAAAGCGGTCCTCGGCGTGGTTCATGGTGTAGAGGATCTGTTCCGGCGACAGGCGCACGTTGATGGTGTGGATCACCGCACCGATCATCGGGATGGCGAACATGCATTCCAGGTAACGATGGCTGTCCCAGTCCATCACACCCACGGCATCCCCGGGCTTGACCCCGGCCGCAGTCAGCACGTTGGCCAGGCGGGCCACCCGTTCGATCAGGGTCGGATAGCTATAGCGCAACTTGTCGCGGTAGATGATCTCGCGGGTTTTCTCATAACGGGCACCGGACATCAGCAGCCGTTTGATCAACAGCGGGTACTGGTAAGCGCCTTCGGCCGGGGGGATAACGCGAGTCTGCAACATAATAATCCCTTTAATCTGACTGCACGGTCGTGACTGAAAGTACGCACTGTAGTGCCCTTGAACGCCAGCCAAATCAGCCAAAGGAATGATTTGCAGAACCCTGCAGATACTAGCGTTGCGCCACCATCCGCAGGGATTCTCTGTCTGTAGTCACTACGAAATCAATGCATCTCGGTAAAAGCCAGCTTCACGCCAATCGCAATCAGCACCGCGCCCATGGTCCGGTCGAACCAGTGACCCATGCGGGCGAAACCGGCGCGTACGCGCTGCTGGCTGAACAGCATCGCTACCAGGCAGAACCAGACCGCTGTCGCCACCGCCAGGTAAACCCCGTAACCGGCCTGCACGGCCAGTGGCGTTTGCGGATTGATGACCACGGTGAACAGCGAGAGGAAGAACAGCGTGGCTTTCGGGTTGAGGCCGTTGGTGACAAAACCCGAGGTGAAGGCACCACGGGCAGTGCGCTCGCCGGCTTCCTTGTGCAGATCGTCCGCCACAGGCTTGGCCGGTTGCGCGCGCAGGGCCTTGTAACCGATGTACAGCAGGTAAGCGGCGGCGGCCCATTTCAAGGCATTGAACAACACGATCGACTGGGACACGATCAGGCCGATACCCAACAGCGAGTAACCCACGTGCAGGAAAATCGCCGTACCCACACCCAGCGCGGTCCAGGTGCCCGCGCGGCGACCGTGGGTAACACTCTCGCGCACCACCACGGCAAAGTCCGGGCCGGGACTGGCCACGGCCAGCAGGTGAATCAGGGCAACGGTCAAGAACTCTGTCCAGTACATGAGGGCTCCTTCAGGCCAAGCGTAACTATTTATTTCATCTGGTAGGCTCGGCAGATTACGCCTTCAGTTCATTGCACAAAAGGTACAGTTGATGACGAACACTCGCCGCGCCGTTTTCCTCGACCACCCGTCCCTGGACCTCGGCGACCTTGACCTAAATCCGCTGCGCAGTTGTTTCAGCGATTTGCAGCTGTTCGCCCAGACCTTGCCCGATCAAGTCATCGAACACCTCAAGGGCGCCACCGTCGCCATCAGTAACAAGATCCTGATCGATGCCGCCGCCATGGCCGCCAACCCTGATCTCAAGCTGATCCTGATCACCGCCACCGGCACCAACAACGTCGACCTCGCCGCCGCCCGCGCCCATGGGATTACCGTGTGTAACTGCCAGGGTTACGGCACACCGTCGGTGGCGCAGCACACGATCATGCTGCTGCTCAACCTGGCCACACGCCTGGCCGATTATCAAAAGGCCGTCGGCGAAGGCCGCTGGCAGCAGGCCAGACAGTTCTGTTTGCTGGATTACCCGATCGTCGAACTCGAAGGCAAAACCCTCGGCCTGCTGGGTCATGGCGAATTGGGTGGCGCGGTCGCACGGCTGGCTGAAGCCTTCGGCATGCGCGTTCTGCTGGGACAAATTCCCGGACGCCCTGCCCGGCCGGACCGCTTGCCGCTGGATGAACTGTTACCGCAAATCGATGCACTGACTCTGCACTGCCCGCTCAACGAGCACACCCACCACTTCATCGGCGCCCGTGAACTGGCCGCGATGAAGCCCGGCGCGTTCGTGGTCAACACCGCCCGCGGTGGATTGATTGATGAACAGGCGCTGGCCGACGCCTTGCGCAACGGGCATCTGGGCGGCGCCGCCACTGACGTGTTGAGCGTCGAGCCTCCCGTCAACGGCAATCCGCTGCTGGCCCACGACATCCCGCGCCTGATCGTCACCCCGCACAATGCCTGGGGCAGCCGCGAAGCGCGCCAGCGGATCGTTGGCCAAGTGACCGAAAACGCACAGGGATACTTCAGCGGTAAGGCGCTGCGGGTCGTCAGTTGATAAACTGCGGCACTTTTTTCCACGGGAGCAGTTATGGATCCGCGCAGTGAAGTACTGCTTCGTCAGGCCGAGTTATTCCAGGGTTCGGTGTTGTTGGCCGGTTTGCCCGCCGACGACTTGCTGGGCCGTCTGCCCGAAGCTCATGGCTGGTGCTGGCACGCCGGCGATCAGGCCGCGCTGGACGCCCGCTTCGCCGAGCGCAGCCATTTTGGCGTGAATGCGCCGCAGCGCGAGTTCGATAGCGCCGTAGTCTTTCTGCCCAAGGCCAAGGACCTGACCGACTACATCCTCAACGCCCTCGCCTCGCGGCTGGCCGGCCGCGAGCTGTACCTGGTCGGCGAGAAAAAAAGCGGCATCGAAGGTGCCGCCAAACAACTCAACCCGTTCGGCAAGCCGCGCAAACTCGACAGCGCGCGCCACTGCCAGCTCTGGCTGGTCACCGTGGCCAACGCGCCTGAAGCCAAACCGCTGGAAAGCCTGGCGCAGACCTACGAACTGCCGCTGGCCGAAGGCCCGTTGAAGGTCATCAGCCTGCCGGGGGTGTTCAGCCATGGTCGCCTCGATCGCGGCAGCGCGCTGCTGCTGGAGCATCTGGACAAACTGCCCAGCGGTCACTTGCTCGATTTCGGTTGCGGCGCAGGGGTTCTGGGCGCCGCAGTGAAACGTCGTTACCCGCACAACCAGGTCACGTTGCTGGATGTGGATGCCTTCGCCGCTGCCAGCAGTCGTCTGACCCTGGCGGCCAATGGTCTGGAGGCCGAGGTGATTACCGGTGACGGCATCGATGCCGCGCCGATGGGTTTGAGTGCGATCCTGAGCAATCCGCCGTTCCATGTCGGTGTGCACACCGACTATTTCGCAACGGAGAACTTGCTGCGAAAAGCAGCCAAACATCTGAAAAACGGTGGCGAACTTCGCCTGGTAGCGAACAGCTTCCTGAAGTATCAACCGCTGATCGAAGAGCACCTTGGCGTGTGTGCGATCAAGGCCGAAGGACAGGGCTTCCGGATCTACCGAGCCAAACGCGGTTGAACTTCGTTTGAAAAAGAAGGCTTGCCGAATGGATTTTGCCTAGGCAGAATCCGCTCCGTCCTAGGGGAGTAGTCTCCCACGAGCGCCACGCTCGTCCGGCATGCGTCAACATACTTGGTCCTCAGACCATGGCGCATGCGACCCAAGCATCCACATCAGATGGATCGCAGGGTTTGACAAGACCTATGACACGAACACCTTACCCGGGGCGGGAAGGCTGTACGTGTCATAGCCGTGTCGACCCGCCCCTTAGGAAAACCCCTGATGCTGGATTCACTACTCGTACCTACCGCAATCGTTGCCTTGGCCGAAATCGGCGACAAGACGCAACTGCTCGCGCTCATTCTCGCTGCCCGTTTCCGCAAGCCCTGGCCGATCATCGCCGGTATCGTCGCCGCAACCCTGGCCAACCACGCGGCCGCCGGTGCTGTCGGTGCCTGGGTCGGCAGTTTCTTCTCGGATACGATGCTGCACTGGATCCTCGCCGCAAGCTTCGCCGCCACGGCACTGTGGACCCTGGTCCCGGACAAGATGGATGACGACGAGGCCAGCACCGCCCGCAAGTTCGGGCCGTTCCTGACCACGCTGATCGCGTTCTTCCTGGCGGAAATCGGCGACAAGACGCAGATCGCGACCGTGATGCTGGCTGCACAGTATCCGGAGCTGTGGCTGGTGATCATCGGCACCACCCTCGGCATGCTGATTGCCAACGTGCCCGTGGTATTGGCCGGTAACTTTGCCGCAGACAAATTGCCCTTGACCCTGATCCGTCGACTGGCGGCGTCGGCGTTCTTCATCCTGGCGATTGTCGCGGTGTACAAGGCGATGCAGAGCAGCGGGTGGGTTTAACGGTTTAGGTCGATAGACCGCGTTATCGTTCTTCGCGAGCAAGCCCGCTCCCACAGGGTTCGGCGTCGAGCACAAAACCAATGTGGGAGCGGGCTTGCTCGCGAAGAGGCCAGTAGCCTCAGCATGACTATCAGGACTTCCTGGCCTGCTCATACAAAGGCATGACCTTCGGAATCGCCGCCTGCAACGCCGCAATACGGCTAGACGACGCCGGGTGAGTGCTCATGAACTCCGGTGGCGAACCTTCCGAGGCCTTGCTCATCTTGTTCCACAGGGTGATCGCGGCATTCGGGTTGTAACCGGCGCGGGCTGCCAGCTCCAGGCCGATCAGGTCCGCCTCGTTTTCATTGGCGCGGCTGTTGGGCAAGGTCATACCGTAGTTGGCCACGGTATCGGCCAGGGCCATGGTGTCCTGCCCCAATCCCAACAAGGCGCCGGCGCCCTGCTTCGCCATTTCCATGCCGTACGCCTTGGACATCGCTTCACGACCGTGCTCGCGCAGGGCGTGGGCAATTTCATGGCCCATGATCGCGGCGATTTCATCGTCGGTCAGTTGCAGGCTGTCGATCAGCCCGGTGTAAAAGATGATCTTGCCGCCAGGGCCGCAGTTGGCGTTGAGTTCATCGCTCTTGATCAGGTTGACTTCCCACTTCCACTGGGCCGCGTCCGGACGGAAGTTCGGCGCCTGGGCAATCAGCCGGTCGGCAATCAGCTGAACCCGCCGGGCTTCATTACTGGTCTTGTCCAGTACACCTTTGCTGGACGCCTCGCCCACTGTCTTCTGATAGGACTGGGCGTACATCTGGTCGACCTCTTGCGCGGACAACATGCTGAACATGTATTGCTTGCGCTCCACACCCACGGCGCCACCACTGGTGGTATTGACCGACTGGCAACCGGTGAGCAGCAGCGCCGCGCCCAGTGCACTGACAACCAAAATCTTGTTCATCAAAAAACTCCCTGAAAACATGCCGCGTATCCTAGGCGTGGAAATGTATCGGCGCCAGATACAATGGACGTAAGACGCACAATTCGGACAAAGCTCTCATCGCTGTAGAAAAAATTCACATACGGCGACAACCCGCCGCCCATCACGCCGCGCATTGATTCAATTACGACATCAGGCACGCAAAAACAGTCATTTCAACTGCCCGCGCTCATACCCGCCCGCTCAAGCAGATGGCCGAGATCGATCAGGTGACCAATGAAGTGTCCGGTGGTGCGGATGAGTCGAGCGCGGCCAGTGCGGACTTGACCAAGTTGGCGGAACAGCAGCGGCGGTTGATCAATCAGTTCAGGGTTTGACCTTCAGGCCCTCTTCGCGAGCAAGTCGGATCGCCGCACCGCCGCTCCCACATTTGATCTTCAGTGAACACAGAATATGTGTACGACAGAGTTCCAGTGTGGGAGCGGCGGTGCGGCGATCCGACTTGCTCGCGAAGGGGCCAGCACTGACACCAAAAAACTCAACCCGGGGTCAAACACTCCGGACCATTGAGTTTCGGATCATTCACCATGTTGGCCAGGACCCGTTCGCGCAATGCGGCAGGCTCACTGGCCAGCAAGGCTTGCAAAGCATGCAACGGCGTCTCGGGATCCAGCCACGCGGCCTGCCCCGCCTCATCAAGAATCAACGGTCGCCGCTGGCTCGCCGCCGGCTGGGTGATCACCGCGGTACTCAGCCACACCTGCTCTTGCACCGGATACGCCTCCCAGATCGCCGCGAAAAATAATGACGAGCCCTCCCCCGGTGTCAGCCAGTACGGGCGCTTGCGCGTCGTACCGCGCCATTCGTAGAAACCATTGGCCGGCAACAGGCAGCGGCGCTCGCGCAAGGCCTGGCGAAACATTGGCTGTTCGGCAACGGTTTCGGCGCGGGCGTGGGCCGGGGTGCGGGACAGATCGGTCAGCCAGGGTGGCGTCAGGCCCCAGCGGGCGCGGGCCAGCGTGCGCTGGCCGTCAGGTTCGGCCCGCAGCATCAACACCGAATCATTGGGGGAAATGTTCCACTGCGCCTGCTGGTCGGCGGGAAAACCGGGCAGCGCCGCGAAGGCGGGGTTCCAGCGAAACAGGGCATAACGTCCACACATGGGGCAACACGGCTCTTGATCAAACGAACGCCAGCCTAACAGACCAGCGTGCCGGGAAAGCTGTCCGGTTCATCGCCGGACAGTGGCAGCGCGCCATTGTACGCGGTGATCAGCTCGCGGGCGTATTCGGCCTGGTCGTTCTCGACGGACAGCCCGAGCAGGCCATAGATCGGCAACTCGCCGCTGCCTCCGAGCAAATCACGGCCCACCAGATGCGCCTCGATACCCTCGCTGGCGAGCATGCCTTGCAGCAACTCGCCTTCCATCAGGTTTTCCGGATCGTAGATGCGCTGCATACACGCTCCTCACTCGTTTTCGCTGAACACTTCGAGATGCCATTCCTCTTCATGAACCTGCAACACGAAGGTTATCGGCCGGCAGCACACCTGACAGTCTTCAATATAGGTCTGATCGCCACCGGACAAATCCAGCGTCGTCTCGACTTCCTCACCACAATACGGACATTCATATTGCGCAGTTTCCAGCATCGCGGTCTCCCAGGTGACTTGTGCGTATAATCGCCGGTCTATTTGCAGGGCTATTTTTGTCTGGCTACTTTTTCAGACCGTACCCTGCCGGTTTTCAATCAAAACCTTTACTTACCCTAGCCGTTTCTAACAAGAGAGCATGATGGGCGAATTCGATGCCATCCGACCTTACGACGACAGTGAAGTCCCGGCAGTGCTGGCACGACTGCTCGGCGACAAGGCGTTTCTAGATATCCTCACCCACTTCCGCTTCCCGCGTTTCGCCGGCGCTTTAGGCTGGGCACTCAAACCTCTTATAGCCCATCGGCTGCGCCGTGAGTTTGCCGGCATTACCTCGGTGGCCACGTTACAGGATAAAGTCGAGCATTACGTCGACCACACCATTGAGCGCGCCACCGACGGTGTTACCTATACCGGGGTGGAGCAATTCAAGTCCGGCAGCGCCTACCTGTTCATCGCCAACCACCGCGACATCGTGATGGACCCGGCCTTCGTCAACTATGCCGTGTACCACGCCGGCCTGCCGACCCCGCGCATCGCCATTGGCGACAACCTGCTGCAAAAGCCTTTCGTCAGCGACCTGATGCGCCTGAACAAGAGCTTCATCGTGCACCGCTCGATCAGCGGACGCCGGGAAAAAATGGCGGCTTATCAGCTGTTGTCGGCGTACATCAATCATTCGATCCGCAACGATTGCGCCTCGATCTGGATCGCCCAGGCCGAAGGCCGCGCCAAGGACGGTGACGACCGTACCGAATCGGCGATTCTCAAGATGTTCCACATGAGCCGCAAGGACGAGCCGTTCGGCGAAGTCATTCAGTCGCTGAACCTGACCCCGGTGTCGATCAGCTACGAGTACGACCCGTGCGACCAGGCCAAGGCCCGCGAGCTTTACATCCGCGCCACCACCGGCAGCTACACCAAGGTGTCGGGCGAGGATGACGTGAGCATCGCCAAGGGCATCACCGGCTACAAGGGCCGGGTGCATGTGAACTTTGCCGCGCCGATCACCGAACTGTTCGACGACACCAAGCAATTGGCGGTCGAGATGGACAGGCAAATCCTCAGCGGATACCGCTTGTTCCCGGTGCACTACCTGGCTTATGCACAGTGGAAGGACGCCGATCCGCAGTTGCAGGTGCCGAAAGCGGCTGAGGTGTTCCCGGCCGAGGAACTGGTCAAGGCCCAGGAAGAATGGCAACACCGCCTGGACGCCTGCCCTGAAGAGTATCGTCCATTCCTGGTGCTGCAATATGCGACGCCGGTGCGCAATCAGTACCGCGTGAAGGCAGGGTTGCCGCTGTAAGCGGTTTCGGCCAGATGTGAAAACGGCGCCCTCGAGGCGCCGCTTTTGTATCTGTTCACCACAGGTTTGCGGTTATTCAGACTTGCGTGCTGATCCACGACACCAGCAGCGCCATCCCCATGCAAGCAAAGCCGAAGATGTAGAAAAACCGGTTCATGCGCAAGGTCGCCCAATCCAGCGTGGGCTCTACGTTGGGGCTGCTCTGGCGCTGCGCCTGCAAACTGGCCATCGCGCGCAGTTCGCGACGACGGGTGGCGTGCAGCAACCAGCCGCCCGGGAAGGCAAAGAGCAAGGCCAGCAGATTGATCAATTTGGCGGGATGGGCAGTAAACAGCGTCATCAAGTGCAGCGACATCACAAACCTCAGGTAAATCAGGTGGCAGGTGCCGGGCCGGCGACCGCGGCGCGAATTCTACCGAAAGCCTGCGCACCTGCCCTCTGTTTCCGACAAATAACGAAGCAATTGATCAATGGCTGTCCTGAGTCACGGCTTCGTCATCTGTATCGGCGACCATATGCGCCTCGAAACCGACAGGGACCACGTCATGCTCCACGCCGAAAACCAGGATCGTCTTTACCTCATCACCCCCAGCGAAGAACAACAAGCCCTCGTCGGCAGTCTCGCTTTCAATGTTCAGGACCGCCATTGGCTGGTGTATTGCGCACTCGGTGGCCACCAGCATGCGGATTTACCGGAGACGGATTTGCTTACCGGTGTGAGCGTGCTGGACTTCTACTCGCAAGCTGCCTGACACCCCTGGACTCCTGTGGGAGCGGGCTTGCTCGCGAAGGGGGCGTGTCAGTCGACAACCTTGCTGACTGACACAACGTTTTCGCGAGCAAGCCCGCTCCCACAGTGGGCCGGTGTATATCCACAAAAAACGCAGACATGAAAAAGCCCGGGACCATCGCTGGCACCGGGCTTTTTCGCATCCAGCGAAGGTTATTCGCCGAGAATCTGACCCACGGTCGGGTCCTTGAACAGGCGGGTCAACGCATCGCTCAGCACATCGCTGACCAGCTTGGTGTTGGTTTCCTGGTTCGGCGCCATACCGAAGCGCTGGTCCAGGGACGAACCATAACGGCCGCTGTAGCGACGGTTGGCGTTCTGCACATCCGAGCGGAACGTCGCGCCGATGGTGGCTTCGGTCACGTACATGCCTTCCTTGGGTGACTGGTACTTCAACTCCGCCAGGGTCACGGTCAGTTGCGGTGCATTCATGGCGTTGTTCGTCGGGGTAAAGCCCAACAGCCGCACGGCGGCTTCAGCCTGGGCCTGAAGCTTCGGCAGGATCTGCGCGCCCTGCACGGTGATCGCGCTGGTCTCCGGGTATAGACCACCACGGGTGCCCAGCGTCGGCGACGGGCGACCGTCCACTACACGCACCACGACGGGCTGGCCATGGCCGACCGGGGCCAACTGGGCGGTCAGCTTGGGTTCCGGGCTCAGTTGTTGCGGGCTGTGGGCGCAGCCAACCAGGGTCAAACTGGTCACAGTGATCAAACCGAACAACAGGCGTTGCAACATGCTCTTCTCTCCAGAATCAGGCACAAACAGGCCGGCAGTATAGCGGTGCGCCACTGCGGGTAACCAGCACCGCACAGTGTTTGATGAAATCTCTGACAAGCCCTTGGCAATGCGGTTCCTGTCATACAGATGTCACCCCCCATACACTTGCACGTAATGGCCTACAGGCAATCTTCTCGGCAGACACCCAAACGGTATTTCGCCATGCGCCATCTGATCTCTCTGTTCGCGCCACGCCCACTGCATCGCAGCTTCGCCCTGCTCGACCGCAACGGCCACTGCCAGGCCTTCAAGCAGTGCAGTCTTCAGCCCATGGGCGATGGCTGGGTTGAAATCGAAGAGATCCGCCTGAACTGGCTGAATCAACCGCTGCCTGCCGGCGCCCGGGTCGTTTCGCAGCAGCACCGGCCACGCTCGCGTGCACAGCAACTGATGACGACCTGACCAAACACCTAATAAAAGTCATTAAACACGACCATTTCCCTGCGTTTCTTAGATACAATCTCCCCCCGATTATAAGGACGTCTCCTGATCGGGCCTCGCAGCATCGTCAATGCGCTTGTATTGACACCCCGCACCGCCCACAGAGAGCCGCCCACACAGATCGAGTGAAGCTGGCGCGCTTGCTGTTTTTGTTGAGCAAAACCTCCACTTTTCGCGAATCTGCAGAGCTGTCATTACGCTCGGTCACTGAGCTGTTTGCCCGTTTTGCCTGCCCTGTATCCCATGGCGGCAATCCATCCGGGCACGGTGCCAGGCTGGGACAGCCCTTTTTGAGGTTCACGTCTTCAAAAGAGCGTGAAAAAAACGGGTTTTCACAACTTCACAAGAGTGTGGCGAGCAAATGAATAGTTTTGCGTCTGAACATGCACCATTAGCGTCTACAACAGCCCAACGACACAGGACCGAGTATTCCTCGAACACCGGAGCCTGAAGCCTGTCCGCTACGGATTTGGTTGCACAAACGGATGTATCGACCATAAGTCGAATTGCCTCCCGCGCGCTGAAATGAGTTCATATGGCTCATAGGCCCGGCAGGTAGCGTCCGTCGAAGTTGCGATAAATTGCGAAGATTCGGACATGGCGATCCTGCCATGGGTACCTGGGGTAACACTGACACGCCCCGTCACTCCTGGCAGCCATGCCGACAATTTGGTGCTGCAGATTTTGGAGACGCGTTAAATGGCGCATAACGAAGCAGTCGACGTAGTACTGGTTGGGGCCGGCATCATGAGTGCCACCCTTGCAGTACTGCTCAAAGAGCTCGACCCCGCGATCAAGCTGGAAGTCGTCGAGCTGATGGATTCCGGTGCCGCGGAGAGTTCCAACCCGTGGAACAACGCCGGTACCGGTCACGCCGGGCTGTGTGAGCTCAACTACACGCCGCAGGCCGCCGATGGCGCCGTCGACATCAAGAAAGCCGTGCACATCAACACCCAGTTCGAGGTGTCGAAGCAGTTCTGGTCGTACCTGACCAAGAAAGGCACGTTCGGCTCGTGCAAATCGTTTATCAGCCCGGTGCCACACCTGAGTTTCGTGCAGGGCGACAGCGGCGTGTCCTTCCTCAAGGAACGCTTCAAGGTACTGAGCAAGCACCACGCCTTTTCGGACATGGAATACACCGAAGACAAGGCCAAAATGGCCGAGTGGATGCCGCTGATGATGCCTGGCCGCGATCCTGGCGAAACCCTCGCCGCGACCCGCGTTATCAATGGCACCGACGTCAACTTCGGTGCCCTGACCAACCAGTTGCTCAAGCACCTGACCAGCGCACCCGATGCCCAGGTCAAGTACTGCAAGCGCGTGACCGGCCTCAAGCGCAGCAACGGCGGCTGGACTGTCAGCATCAAGGACGTCAACAGCGGCAACACCCGTGAAGTAGACGCCAAATTCGTCTTCCTCGGCGCGGGCGGTGCGGCACTGCCGCTGCTGCAGGCTTCGGGCATCGAAGAGAGCAAAGGCTTCGGCGGCTTCCCGATCAGCGGCCAGTGGCTGCGTTGCGATAACCCGGAAGTGGTCAAGCACCACCAGGCCAAGGTCTACAGCCAGGCTGCAGTAGGTTCGCCGCCAATGTCCGTGCCGCACCTGGACACCCGCGTGGTCGAAGGCAAGAAGTCGCTGCTGTTCGGACCTTATGCCGGCTTCACCACCAAGTTCCTCAAGCACGGCTCCTTCATGGACCTGCCGTTGTCGGTTCGCGCCGGCAACATCGGCCCGATGCTGTCCGTGGCAAAAAACAACATGGACCTGACCAAGTACCTGGTCAGCGAAGTGATGCAGTCGATGGAGCAGCGCCTGGAATCCCTGCGTCGCTTCTACCCTGAGGCGAAAGCTGAAGACTGGCGCCTGGAAGTGGCCGGCCAACGGGTGCAGATCATCAAGAAAGACCCGAAGAAAGGCGGCGTCCTGCAATTCGGTACCGAACTGGTCGCGGCCAAGGACGGTTCCCTGGCGGCACTGCTCGGCGCTTCGCCAGGTGCCTCGGTGACCGTTTCGATCATGCTTGAGCTGATCGAAAAATGCTTCCCGGGCAAAACCAAGGGCGAATGGGCCACCAAACTGGCGGAAATTTTCCCGGCCCGGGAAAAGGTCCTGGAAACCGACGCTGCGCTGTATCGCAAGATCAACACGCAGAACAACGTTGCCCTGGAACTGGTTGAAGCCAGCAGCGAGACCGAAAGCTACGCTTGATTCGGCTCCATGAAAAACGCCCCGTTCTCATCGAGAGCGGGGCGTTTTTTTATGGCCGGCGAAACCATATTTGTGGCGAGGGATCAGCCGCGAGCCTTTTCGATCAGCTCGATGTAATCCGCCGCATTGCGCTGATCCTTGATCAGGGCAATGAAGTTATTGCCGTGCTCATCCTTGCCATTCACGTCGTAACCCGCTTCGACGAAGAACGTCAGAAAGCGCGCGAAATCGTCGATGCGCAGGCCACGGTAGGCCTTGACCAGTTTGTGCAGGGACGGAGAAGTCGCGTCGACCGGTTCGAAATCGAGGAACAACTTGATCTGCTCATCGCCGATCTCGTCACCAATCACTTGTTTTTTATCTTTACGCATTGCCGACTCCAGCTCGCAGACATTACACGGGGCGGGCAGTTTACCCCTGCGCGGGCTCAAGGCTCAACGCGGACGAGTGCTGCCGGTGTGCAGATCGGCCCAGACATGACCATTGGCGTAACTGAGAAACTGGCAATACACCGTGTCGTTGCGCAACAAGTCGACCACCACCCGGTATTGCGCCAGCGGGTAATAGAGGGTCAGGGTTTTGCTCGGCTCGTCGTAAACCGGCTTTTTCAGGCTTTTGCTTTCACCATCGAAGTTGACCAGCACCTGAGTGATGGTGGCGCCCTTGTTCAGGGATTTGCCCTTGAGCCGAATCAGCAGCGGCGAAGTGACCGGAATCGGCTGTTGATTGGATTGACGCTGAGCGCCGACCACCACCGAGTACTCGGTAACCTGCAGCAACTGTTGCTGTTCGGGATCGCTGTCACGCAGGGTCAGGTCATCGGGCGGCAGGAACTGCGCATGCATGGGCGCCGGCGCGGCGGCCAATGGCAGGCTAAGGGTCAGCAACAGGGCGGCGCAGCTGCGGATAAAAGGGCTCATGGCAGGCTCCGGAATCGGGGCCGAGCACTCTAGCATGGGCGAGTGGACGTGGGTCTGTGAACACGAACCCCTGTGGGAGCGGCGGTGCGACGATTCGACTTGCTCGCGAAGAGGGAGTGCCAGTCAACATCACTGTAACTGATACACCGCTTTCGCGAGCAAGCCCGCTCCCACAGGTTGAAAATCAGTCGAACTGCGCGCGCATCCAGGCCTGATACTCGGCAACACCGGGCTCGCCTTCGCGCGGCGCCCAATGCGCCAGCTCACCCTCACCGACCGGGCGGTAAGGACCGGCCTTGCATTCGAACATCAGGCTGTCGGCTTCCAGCACCACCAATCCGTGGAACACACCGGTTGGCAGGTCCACGCCAACACAATCGCCACCGGCCTGCAGCACGGTCTTGCTCAGCACCGTGCCGGTCTCGTCAAAGATCAACACGCCCAGCCGCCCCTTGAGGACCAACAGGGTTTCGGCCTTGTTGTCGCCCAAATGCCGGTGAGGCGGGATATACGTGGACGGCTGCAACCCCACTGCCATGCGATGGCAAGCGTCTTCCATCTGATGGAAGTTGTGATGCTGGCGCCCACGAGGATTAGCCGCGGCTTTCCCGGCCAGCTCGGCGAACAAGGTCTGATCCAGAAAGCGAGGCGTATCCATGTCTTACATTCCTTTAACGGCGAAAATTCCGTTGGCATTACGCCAGTAGCCCTTGTAGTCCATGCCGTAACCGAATATGTAGCGGTCGATGCACGGCAGACCGACGAAATCGGCCTTGAGGTCCGGACGGGCCTTGCGGTCGTGGTTTTTGTCGATCAGCACCGCAGTATGCACTTTACGTGCGCCAGCGTGTTTGCAGAAGTCGATGATCGCGCCCAGGGTGTGACCTTCGTCGAGGATGTCGTCGATGATCAGCACGTCACGGTCGATGAAGGAAACTTCCGGCTTGGCTTTCCAGAACAGGTCGCCGCCGCTGGTTTCGTTGCGATAACGGGTGGCGTGCAGGTAAGACGCCTCCAGTGGGAAGTGCAGGTAGGTCAGCAGCTTGCCGGAGAAAATCAGCCCGCCGTTCATCACGCAGAACACCACCGGGTTGCTGTCGGCCATTTGTTCGTTGATTTGTGCACCGACGCGGGCGATAGCCGCCTCGACTTCAGCTTCGGTGTACAGGCAGTCAGCCTCTCGCATGATTTGACGGATATGCTCGAGATCAGCGGACATGGCGCTCTCCAAGGGGTTTGAGGGGGAGTGACGGATTCGGAAAAGCGGGCAAAGGTACGCATCCCGCACGGCCAGATCAAGCGTTTGTGGACTAACGTACTGTATGTCTATAGGACAACACTCTCGGATAGATTAATCTAGGCCGGTTTTTTTGCCCGCCGCCGGAGCCTTTCCCCATGCCCATCCATGAGATCCGCCACCCGCTGATCCGTCATAAACTTGGCCTTATGCGCCGCGCAGACATCAGCACGAAGAATTTCCGTGAGCTCGCTCAGGAAGTCGGCGCCCTGCTGACCTATGAAGCCACCAAAGACCTGCCGCTGGAATCCTACGATATCGAAGGTTGGTGCGGCACCGTATCGGTCGAGAAAATCGCCGGCAAGAAAATCACCGTGGTGCCGATCCTGCGTGCCGGCATAGGCATGCTCGAAGGTGTGCTCAGCCTGATCCCGGGCGCCAAGGTCAGCGCCGTGGGCGTGGCCCGCAACGAGGAAACCCTCGAAGCCCATACCTACCTGGAAAAACTGGTCCCGGAAATCGACGAACGCCTGGCCATGATCATCGACCCGATGCTCGCCACCGGCGGCTCGATGGTTGCCACCATCGACCTGCTGAAAAAGGCCGGCTGCAAGGACATCCGCGCCATGGTGCTGGTTGCCGCGCCGGAAGGCATCGCCGCCGTAGAGAAAGCTCACCCGGACGTGATCATCTACACCGCGTCTATTGATCAGAAACTGAACGAACACGGTTACATCATCCCAGGGCTGGGCGATGCCGGTGACAAGATCTTCGGCACCAAGCAGAAGGACGCGTGACCATGCAGCAAGAGTTCAACGATCCGCTCTGGCGCACGGTGCTGTCGGGTGCACAGATGCTGTTCGTGGCCTTCGGCGCCCTGGTGTTGATGCCGCTGATTACCGGTCTCGACCCGAACGTGGCGCTGTTCACGGCCGGCCTGGGGACGATCCTGTTCCAGATCGTCACCGGGCGTCAGGTGCCGGTGTTCCTGGCATCGAGCTTTGCCTTCATCACCCCGATCATTCTCGCCAAGGGCCAGTTCGGCCTGGCCGCGACCATGGGCGGTGTGATGGCGGCAGGTTTCGTCTACACCTTCCTCGGCCTCGCGGTGAAGATCAAAGGCACCGGCTTCATCGACCGCCTGCTGCCGCCAGTGGTGATCGGGCCGGTGATCATTTCGATTGGCCTGGCCATGGCGCCGATTGCCGCCAACATGGCGATGGGCAAGGCCGGCGACGGCAGCGAATTGATTCATTACCAGACGGCGATGATGATCTCGATGCCCGCGCTGCTGACCACACTGATCGTTGCGGTTTTCGGCAAGGGCATCTTCCGCCTGGTGCCGATCATCTCCGGCGTGCTGGTCGGTTTCGGCATGGCGTTCTACTTCGGCGTGGTCGATACCGCGAAGATTGCGGCGGCACCGTGGTTCGCCATCCCGCACTTCACCGCGCCGGAATTCAACTGGCAGGCGATTCTGTTCATCGTTCCGGTGGCCCTGGCCCCGGCCATCGAACACATCGGCGGCGTGATTGCCGTGGGTAGCGTGACCGGTCGCGATTACCTGAAGAAGCCCGGCCTGCACCGCACCCTGCTCGGCGACGGCATTGCCACCACGGCGGCCGGTCTATTCGGCGGCCCGCCCAACACCACCTACGCCGAAGTGACCGGCGCGGTGATGCTGACCAAGAACTACAACCCGAAAATCATGACCTGGGCGGCGATCTTCGCCATCAGCCTGGCGTTCATCGGCAAGTTCGGCGCACTGCTGCAAAGCATTCCGGTGCCGGTGATGGGCGGGATTCTGTGCCTGTTGTTCGGTTCGATCGCGGCGGTGGGGATGAACACGCTGATCCGCCACAAGATCGATCTGGGCGAGGCGCGTAATCTGGTGATTGTGTCGGTGACCCTGGTGTTCGGGATCGGTGGCGTGCTGATCGGCACCGGCACCGGGCCGGACGATTTCGGCCTCAAGGGCATCGCGCTGTGCGCGGTGGTGGCGATTGGCTTGAACCTGATCCTGCCGGGCAATGACAGCTGGAAGCACAAGAAGGCGAATGAGCCGCTGATCTAAGCAGGCTCGGATTCTTCGCTGACTGAAAGATCCTCTTCGCGAGCAAGCCCGCTCCCACACTTGGAATGCATTCCACCTGTGGGAGCGGGCTTGCTCCGGGCGGCGTTCCGACGAAGCTTTTTAAAGCACCAACGGTGCTCGCTCGCACAACGCACTCAACGCCCGCGCCCAATGCGGATCATCGTTGAGGCACGGCACCAGCACCAACTCCTCGCCCCCCGCCTCGCGGAACTGCTCCTTGCCGCGATCTCCGATCTCCTCCAGGGTCTCGATGCAATCGGCAACGAACGCCGGGCACATCACCAGAACCTTTTTCACCCCGCTTTTGGCCAACTCATCCAGGCGCGCCTCGGTGTAGGGTTCGATCCATTTGGCGCGCCCCAGACGCGACTGGAACGACACCGACCACTTGCCCTCCGGCAACCCCATGCGTTTGGCGACCTCTGCCGCCGTACGCAGGCATTGGCCGCGATAACAGGTGGCGACCACCTCCGGTGGAGCTCCGGCGCAGCAATCACCACCACCCTCGAAGCTGTGACCGGGGTTGAGCTTCTTCAGATGCCGTTCCGGCAATCCATGAAAGCTCATCAGCAAGTGATCGAAATCCTGCTGCAAATGCGGCCGGGTCGTGGCCACCAGCGCATCAAGGTATTCCGGTTGATCGTAGAACGGTTGCAGCACCGACAGTTGCACGTCGAGGTTTTTCTCGCGCACCACGCGTATGGCCTCTTCGATGACCGTAGTCGTGGTGCTGTCGGCGAACTGTGGATACAGCGGCGCCAGGGTGATTCGCTTGTGCCCCCCGGCGGCCATGCGCACCAGCGTAGATTCAATCGACGGCTCGCCGTAACGCATCGCCAGTTCGACCGGGCCGTGTTGCCATTGACGGGTCATGGCTTGTTGCAGGCGACGGCTGAGCACCACCAGCGGCGAGCCCTCGTCCCACCAGATCGAGGCATAAGCATGGGCCGACTGCTCGGGACGCTTGATCAGGATCAGCGACACCAGCAGCCGTCGAACCGGCCATGGCAGGTCGATCACGTACGGGTCCATCAGAAATTGATTGAGGTAACTGCGCACATCCGCCACCGAGGTGGAGGCAGGTGAACCCAGATTGACCAGAAGCAACGCGTGATCGGTCATGCAACGTCCTATTTCAAAGGCGACCGGACAGATCGTCCAGAGCCGCGCGCAAATCCGTGAACTTAAAAGTGAAACCAGCCTGTAACAAACGCACCGGAGTGGCGCGCTGGCCGCCCAGCAAGAGCAAGGACAACTCGCCCAGCCCCACCTTCAATACGAAGGCCGGCATCGGCATGAAGGTCGGGCGATGCAGTACGCCACCCAACGCCGTGGCAAACTCGCGGTTGCGCACCGGTTTGGGCGCGCACGCATTATAGGGACCGCTGGCCTCGTTGCGATGCAGAAGAAAATCAATCAGAGCGATTTGATCGTCGATATGAATCCACGGCATCCACTGCCGGCCGTTGCCGATCGGCCCTCCCAGGCCCAGTTTGAACGGCAGCAACAGCCGCGACAAAAAGCCGCCCTCCGCCGACAGCACCAACCCGGTTCGAATGAGGATGACGCGAATACCCAACGCTTCAGCCCGCTGTGCAGTCTCTTCCCAGGCGATGCACAATTGACTGGCGAAATCTTCGCTGACCGGCCCCGAGTCCTCGGTAAGTTCGCGCTCGCCACCGTCGCCATACCAGCCGACAGCCGAACCGGAAATCATCACTCGTGGTTTCTGCTCGCGGCTTTCAAGCCACGCCAGCAGGGTTTCAGTCAGCGTGATGCGGCTGCTCCACAACAAGGCTTTACGCTTGTGTGTCCAGGGCCGGTCGGCAATCGGCGCTCCGGCCAGATTGACGATCGCATCGACCGGCTCCTGCCCCAGATCCTCCAGCCGGGCAACTCCACGCACTTGGGTACCACATATTTTCGCGACTTTTTCAGGCTGGCGACTCCAGACTGTCAGGCGATGGCCCTGCCCTGACCAGTGCCGGCAGAGCTGACGTCCTATCAAACCAGTACCGCCGGTCAGCAATATGTGCATGACTTCTTCCTCGCGTGGCGTTTTACCTTGTCCATTAGTCTATTTTTATAAGCAGGGATCTTTGGTATCGAGCAGGCTCTATGTTTAACAATAGGCCAAGCTGTCAGAACGAGAACGCTAAAAGTTATACCAAAAAACAATATTGTACAGGTTTGAACCCCGGCGTAGTCTGTACAGAAAGGTAAACGAGGCCCCTATGACTGTACCTATCGCAATCATCGGCACCGGCATTGCCGGACTCTCCGCCGCCCAGGCCCTGACCGACCTCGGGCATGTGGTTCAACTGTTCGATAAAAGCCGCGGCAGCGGCGGGCGCATGTCGAGCAAGCGCAGCGATGCGGGTGCCCTGGACATGGGCGCGCAGTATTTCACGGCCCGCGACCGGCGTTTTGTCAACGAAGTTCAGCGCTGGCAGGCCAAGGGCTGGGTCGCCGAGTGGACGCCGCAGCTGTACACCTACCACGGCGGCCAGCTCAACCTGTCACCGGACGAGCAGACCCGCTGGGTCGGCACGCCGCGCATGAGCGCCATCACCCGCGCACTGCTCGGTGACCTCGAAGTGCATTTCGCCTGCCGGATCACCGAGGTCTATCGCGGTGAAGAACACTGGCACCTGCAGGACGCAGAAGGCTTCACCCACGGACCGTTCAGCCACGTGGTCATCGCCACGCCGGCCCCACAGGCCACGGCACTGCTGGCGTCAGCGCCGAAACTCGCCGGGGCCGCCGCCGGAGTGAAAATGGACCCGACCTGGGCCATCGCCCTGGCCTTCGAAACGCCGCTGGAAACGCCCATGGAAGGCTGCTTCGTACAGGACAGCCCACTCGACTGGCTGGCCCGCAACCGCAGCAAACCCGGACGCGACAACACTCTCGACACTTGGGTGCTGCATGCCACCAGCGCCTGGAGTCGCCAGCACATCGACCTGTCCAAGGAAGCCGTGATCGAGCAGTTGCACGGTGCTTTCGCCGAACTGCTGCACGATTCCATGCCCGCGCCGAGCTTCAGCCTCGCCCACCGCTGGCTCTACGCCCGCCCCGCCAGCAGTCACGAATGGGGCACCCTGGCCGATGCCGACCTGGGGCTGTACGCCTGTGGCGACTGGTGCCTGTCCGGACGCGTCGAAGGAGCCTGGCTCAGTGGTCAGGAAGCCGCCCGCCGCTTGCATGAGCACCTGCAGTAAAGAGCATCGACCCGAGCAAATCGCTGCTGTCGCCATGGACAGCAGCCCGCCACAAAACTTATACACAACATTTGACTTGTACAACTTCGAATCTATGATGAAGTTATCCTGTACAGACTCGACCGTCTGCACAGGTTCAGATTCGAGGTGCTCCGATGCCCCATGCTCCCGCCAAACAGAAAATCGCCATCAACGCCTGCCTGCTGCACCCGGACTTGCCAGTGGAGGAAGGCGGCCGGCTCAACGATCCGGTGCTGCGGGAAAACTTCCTCACCTGCGTGTTCGCCTCCAACGCCTGGCAGCAGCTGTGCCAGGAAGGCCTGACCCGGCGCGGGCTCACGGACTTTCACTCGCGCTACAAATACCTGCTGATGGCCCACAACCCGGTGCAATACAAAACCCTGGGCCACCTGCTGGGCAACATGGGCCATACCGATCCGCAGGAACTGGGGCCCCGCTATTTCAGCGAACTGATGGCGGCGCTGAAAAAATGCGCCACCCGTCGCACACACACCAACGTCCTGCAACACCTCAGTGGCTACCTGAAACAGGCCATCAGCCGTGAAGAAAAGCAGGAAGTGCAACACGTGATCAGCCAGTACCGCCTGGGCATCGTGCCGCTGGTGGTGCCGCTGACGCTGCTCAAACATCACTTCAACCAACACCCCGATCCCTACATCGCACAGCAGGTTTACCTGCAACTGCACCCGGAAAACCTCAGCCTGCGAAACGCCATCTGATGAAAAAAGCACTCGACACCAGCGCCCGCGAAGACCTCGGCGATGACTTTAAAAAGGCGCTGGACGAAGGCTGGCTGCCGATCCGTGAAGTGGCGCGGCAAACCGGGGTCAATGCCGTGACCTTGCGCGCCTGGGAGCGGCGCTACGGCCTGATCGTGCCGCAACGCACACCCAAGGGGCATCGGCTGTTCACGGCCGACCATGTACAACGCATCCAGACCATCCTCACCTGGCTCAACCGTGGCGTTGCCGTCAGCCAGGTCAAGCCATTGCTCGACGCGCCGCAAGCCTTCAGCGAGTTCGCCGACAACGATTGGCACGCCTTGCTGCAAACGTTGCTGCAGGCGGTCAGCCGATTGCAGGAACGCGCCCTGGATGACAGCGTCAATCAGGCGATGGCGCTGTATCCGCCGCGGACCCTGTGCGAGCACTTGCTGATGCCCTTGCTGGCCGCTCTGGAGCAACGCTGGCAAGGCCAGTTCGGGGCGCAGATGGAGCGGGGCTTTTTCTGTGCCTGGCTGCGCAGCAAATTCGGCGCACGCATCTACCATAACAATCGTCAGTTGCGCACCGCGCCGCTGCTGCTGGTCAACCACTCGGACCTGCCCGTGGAACCGCACCTGTGGCTCACGGCCTGGCTGATCAGCAGCGCGGACTGCCCGGTGGAGGTCTTCGACTGGCCGCTGCCTGTCGGCGAACTGGCATTGGCGGTCGAACTGCTGCAACCTCGAGGGGTTCTGCTGTACTCAAGCAAAGCCCTGAATCTGATGCAACTGCGGAAACTATTGAAAGGAATCAGTTGCCCAAAAATGATTGCCGGACCAACGGTATGCATCCACCACACCGAGTTGTCCGTAAGTACTATCGAGATCGCTGATTTGTACCTGGCCGAAAATCCGTTGTCGGCACATCAGGCACTGGTTCAGCGCGGGCTGATTTAAATGAAACGCGTGGATACCAAAATGCAATTGATCTGGCTGCGCAGCGACTTGCGTCTACATGACAACACCGCTCTCTCGGCCGCCGCGGCTCGCGGCCCCTGCGTGGCGGTGTATCTGCTGAGTCCGGAACAATGGCTGGAACACGACGATGCGCCCTGCAAAGTGGACTTCTGGCTGCGTAACCTGCGCGAGTTGAGCCGTGAACTGGGTCAACTGAACATTCCCTTGCTGGTCCGCCAGGCACCCCGCTGGGATGACGCACCCAGTGTATTGCTGAACCTGTGCCGACAGTGGCAGGTCGACGCGCTGTACCTCAACGACGAGTACGGCATCCACGAGTCCCGTCGCGATGCAACGGTCGCCCGGACGCTACAGGCCGAAGGCATCGAAGTTCACCGCTACCTCGATCAGTTGCTGTTCAAGCCCGGGAGCTTGCTGACCCGCACCGGCACTTACTTTCAGGTCTTCAGCCAGTTCCGCAAAGTCTGCTACGAACGACTGCACCACTCGCTGCCCAGCCTGGTCCGCGCGCCGCACAAACAAGCGCCGCTGAACATTGCCAGCGATGCGATCCCCTTGAGTGTCGACGGCTTCGCAACACCCGCTGATAACCTGCGCAACCTGTGGCCGGCGGGCGAAGCAGAAGCCCGGCATCGCCTCGACCGCTTTAGCGATGCACAGATCGAGCACTATCAAAGCGAACGGGATTTCCCGGCGAAGCCCGGCACCAGTCAGCTCTCGGCCTATCTGGCCGCCGGGGTAATTTCTCCGCGTCAATGCCTGCACGCCGCCTTGAACAGCAATCAAGGTGAATTCGAAAGCGGCAAGACCGGCGCCGTCACCTGGATCAACGAACTGCTGTGGCGCGAGTTCTACAAACACATCCTGGTGGGCTACCCACGGATTTCCCGGCACCGCGCGTTTCGCCCGGAAACCGAAGCGCTGGCCTGGCGCAACGCCCCCGAAGAACTGGCCGCCTGGCAACAGGCGCGTACCGGCTTGCCGATCATCGACGCCGCCATGCGCCAACTGCTGGCAACCGGCTGGATGCACAACCGCCTGCGCATGGTGGTGGCGATGTTCCTGAGCAAAAACCTGTTGATCGACTGGCGCGAAGGCGAACGCTTTTTCATGCGTCACCTGATCGATGGCGACCTGGCGGCGAACAATGGTGGCTGGCAGTGGAGTTCCTCCACCGGCACCGACTCGGCGCCTTACTTCCGGATTTTCAACCCGCTGAGCCAGTCGGAAAAATTCGACCCCGAAGGCGTGTTCATCAAGCAATGGCTGCCGGAACTAGCCAGGCTGAATAAAAAAGACGTGCACAACCCCGCCAATCTCGGCGGCCTTTTCGGTGTTGTGGATTACCCCTCACCGATCGTCGACCTGAGTACTTCCCGTACGCGCGCGTTGACGGCATTCAAAAACCTGCCCTCACGGCAATACGCCGCCGTTGGGTCATGAATTACCGCCACCGGGATTACTTCGATGCCGGGGCTTTGCATTATGAACATTTACCCGTATTGGGCCGGGCAATTGCCTGGCTGAAAAGGAGATTGGGATGAGTCGCACACTCGCACGACGATACTGGCTGACGGGTGCCAGCAGCGGCATCGGTGCCGCCCTGGCCGAAGAAATCCTGAAAACCGGTGCGCACCTGGCCGTCAGTTCGCGCACCGTGGCACCACTGAAAGACTTGTCACTACGTTATCCGGGTCAAGTGCTGGTGGTCGCCGGAGACCTGACCAACAGCCAGACCGTACGCGAGATCGGCGAGCAGATTGCCGAGGACTGGGGCTCGCTGGACACCGTGATACTCAATGCCGGCACCAGCGAGTACGTGGACGCCAAGCAGTTCGATGCGTCGATTGTCGAGCATGTGGTGCGCACCAACCTGCTGGCCAGCAGCTATTGCATCGACGCTGCCCTGCCTTTGCTGCGGGCCGGCATCGCACCGCATATGGTAGCCATGGCCAGTACGGTGACTTACCTGCCGTTGCCCAAGGCAGAAGCGTACGGCGCCTCGAAGGCCGGGCTGCGTTACCTGTTCGAATCCCTGCGCATCGACCTGGCCCCGGAAGGTATAGAACTCACGGTAATCAGCCCCGGGTTTGTCGAAACGCCGCTGACGGCGAAAAACGACTCCCCCATGGCCTTGAGCTGGCCGGTGGAGAAAGCTGCGCACCACATCTTCGAAAAACTCAAGGACCGCCCGCTGGAAATCGCTTTCCCGGCAGCGTTCATGGCCACCCTCTGGCCGCTCTCCAAACGGCCGGACCAAGTGAAACTGGAGATCGGCAAACGCATGGTGCGCAGCCAGCCACCGATCAAGGATCAACCGTGAAAATCGCCATCATCGGCAGCGGTATCTCGGACGTTCCGATGCTTGAGCGTCCGTCAGACCTTTCACACAGCACACGGTGACTGCCTTACACTGCGCGCCATGAAAACCATCCCCCTTACGCAAATCGCGGAACCCGCAGTCACCTGCTCGACCTGCGCGGCCTGCTGCTGCCAGCTCGAAGTCATGCTGATCACCGATACGGGTGTGCCTGAACGGTTCATCGATACCGATGACTGGGGCGGGGAAGTGATGCTGCGCCTGGATGACGGCTGGTGTGCCGCGCTGGATCGCAACACGATGATGTGCACCATCTACGAAAAACGCCCGCTGATCTGCCGGGAATTCGAGATGGGCGCACCGGAGTGCATCGACGAACGCCAGGGGATTTCGACGGCGTATCGCTAGTTTGAAGTTGTCCCAATATCAATGTGGGAGCGGGCTTGCTCGCGAAAGCGTCAGGTCAGTCGATTACAGTCTCGACTGATCCACTGCTTTCGCGAGCAAGCCCGCTCCCACATTTGGTACAGCGTTGCGCCTTACAACGGCATCGTGTAATGCAATGCGTAACTTTCTACACCATCGTTCGGAGTGGTGATCCCGGCGTTGGAATAGTGCGTCGCACGAACCCCGACTTCATGTCCGCCGGTAAAGCGCAAACCGAAACCAAAGCGGTCTTCGAACTGGAAGGCGCTGCCTAGATCGTTGTTTTCGACTTCGGTGCTGGCAAAGGCCGCCACGCCAACCCCAAACTCGATGTAGGGTTTGACGTTCTGGCCGGAAAATTCATAAACAAGCACGGGCGAGAACGACAGGCTGTGGTTACTGGATGTCTTGTCACCTTCCCAATAGGTGTAGGCACCATCCCAATAACCGGTCAGACGACCCACGTCACTCTGCCACCAGCTCTGGTCCCAATCGAATTGCATGCCCAGTCGATAGGTCATGGTCGACTCGCCGGTTTGCCCCACGGCAAACTCCACACCTGCCGCCTGCGCGGTAAACGTGTGCCCCATCAGTGCGGCCGCAATCGCGGCCAAGCAGAATAGTCGCTTCACTAGAAACTTCCTTTTCCGAACGATTTCGTATGGTTTTTTTGTTGCCCAGCCCTGCAAAACTATAGAAGTCAGCGATTTATCAGAAGTTCACCCCGATTTTTCGTCCTCCCCCCGGACAGCCTTCTACCTGTTGAAGCTTCGCACAACGCCAGCGGTATTCCACAGTATCGGCAAGATATTTCTGAAATGAAGCGGATCGGCGCTGGTCCAGAACTGCGCTTCGCGGGCGGGCCCCTCGGCGAGCAGCTCGCCATCGGCCAGCAGCCGTTGAAGTTGCCGCGCGACGGCGGCGCCGGTGTCGATCAGGCTGATGTCCTCGGGGATCATCTGCCGCAGCATCGGCTTGAGAAAGGGGTAATGGGTGCAGCCGAGAATCAGGGTGTCCGCGCCGGCGGCCAGCAGTGGCCGAACATACCCGGCCAATAGCTGGCGCAACTCGGGGCTGCGCAGGTCGCCGTTTTCAATCAGCTCCACCAGTCCGGGACAGGGCTGGGTGATGACTTTCACGTCCGTGGCGAACCGGTCGAGTAACGCTGCGAACTTGGCACTTTGCAAAGTGCCGGTGGTGGCCAGCACCCCCACCACGCCGGAACGGGTTGCGGCGGCGGCCGGCTTGACTGCCGGCTCCATGCCAACAATGGGCCATTCTGGATAGTCGCGACGCAAGTCGGCGACGCCAGCCACCGTCGCCGTGTTGCACGCCAGCACCAGGGCCTTGGCGCCCTGTTGCCGAAAGAAGTCGGCCATCACGCTGCAACGTTGCTGGATAAACTCCGGGGTTTTCTCGCCGTAGGGAACATTCCCGCAGTCGGCGACATACAACAGAGATTCATTGGGCAGCAAACGCTGGATCTCGGCCAGTACCGAGAGCCCGCCGACACCGGAGTCGAACACGCCAATCGGCGCTTCACGCATGTTTCGACCCACAGACACTGCAACCCGGATCGCGCTTGACCCGCAACTCACGGAAGCGCGAGCCCAAGGCATCGATCAGCAGCAGGCGCCCCACCAGTGGCTCACCGAATCCGGCCAGCAACTTCAACGCCTCCAGCGCTTGCAGACTGCCAACCAGACCCACCAGTGGACCGACTACGCCGGCCTCGCTACAGGTCAATTCGGCTTCGCTGCCGTGCCCGTACAAACAGTGGTAGCACGGACTCTCCGGCCGACGCGGATCGAACACCGACAGTTGCCCTTCGAGGCGAATCGCCGCGCCGCTGACCAGCGGTTTGCCGGCGGTTACGCAAGCGGCGTTGACCGCTTCACGGGTGGAAAAATTGTCAGAGCAATCGAGGACCAGATCCACCCCGGCCACCACGGCGGCCAGGGAATCCTCATCCAGCGCCGCACGATGGGCGATCAACTGGATCTCGGGATTGATCGCCGTCAGCCGCTTGAGCGCCGAATCGACCTTGGTCATGCCGACGCTGTCGGTGTCGTGAATGATCTGGCGTTGCAGGTTGGTCAGGTCGACCGTGTCGAAATCCGCCAGGTGCAACTCGCCAACCCCGGCGGCCGCCAGATAAAGCGCCACTGGCGCGCCAAGGCCGCCAAGACCGACGATCAATACGCGGCTTTCCTTGAGCCGCAACTGGCCGTCGATATCGATGTGTTGCAGCAGAATCTGCCGACTGTAGCGCAACAACTCCTGATCATTCAGCACGGCAGGCGCCCCAGACTGATGCGTTGGTGACCGCCCAGATCGGTGCGGCTGTGGACTTCTTCAAATCCGCGGGTCAGCAATAAATCGCGAACTGCCTCGGCCTGATCATAGCCGTGTTCGAGCATCAGCCAACCGCCGGCATCCAGATGCTCCGGCGCCTGGGCGACGATCAGGCGCAGATCGTCGAGCCCGTCGACACCCGCCACCAAAGCGCTGGCCGGTTCAAAGCGCACATCGCCCTCGACCAGATGCGGATCGGTCGCTGCGATGTAGGGCGGATTGCTGATGATCAGTTGAAAACGCTGACCTTCCAGGGCGCTGAACCAATGGCTGCTCAGTACCTTGGCGTTGTTCAGGTGCAGACGCTGGCGATTGCGCTCGGCCAGGGCCACGGCCTCCAGCACGCGATCCACGGCAGTGACGTTCCACGCCGGACGTTCGCTGGCCAGGGCCAGGGCAATCGCGCCGCTGCCGGTGCCGAGGTCGAGTACCTTGGCCGGCGTGGCCGGCAACAGTTCCAGCGCGGCTTCCACCAGCAACTCGGTGTCGGGGCGCGGGATCAGCGTGTGCGGTGCCACTTCCAGGTCGAGTTTCCAGAAGCCTTGTTGGCCGAGAATGTAGGCCACCGGCTCGCCGCCGCGACGGCGTTGCAAATATTCGGCAAACGTCAGCGCCGCTTCGCTCGGCACGATGCGCTCCGGCCAGGTGTGCAGGAAACTGCGGGACTTGCCCAAGGCCGCCGCCAGCAGCAATTCGGCATCCAGACGCGCCGTCGGCGAGTCGGGCAAATCAGCGGCGCGCAACAAACTGGCAATGATCGTCATTTACTCACCTATCGCGGCCAGTTGATCGGCCTGGTACTCGGCCAGCAACGGCTCGATCACCGCCTCGACACCGCCGGCGAGGATCTCGTCGAGGGAATACAAGGTCAGGTTGACCCGGTGGTCGGTGACCCGACCCTGGGCAAAATTATAGGTGCGAATGCGCTCGGAACGGTCGCCGGAGCCGACCAGCAACTTGCGCTCGCTGGCGATGGCATTGGCTGCAGCGGAGGTCTGCTGATCGTTCAGCTTGGCCGACAACCAGGACATCGCCCGGGCGCGGTTCTTGTGCTGTGAACGCTCTTCCTGGCACTCGACCACGATGCCGGACGGCAAGTGCGTGATTCGGATCGCCGAGTCGGTCTTGTTGACGTGCTGGCCGCCGGCGCCGGAGGAGCGATAGGTATCGACGCGCAGATCGGCCGGGTTGATCTCGATGGTTTCCTGTTCGTCCGGCTCGGGCAATACCGCCACGGTGCAGGCCGACGTGTGGATGCGACCCTGGGATTCGGTCGCCGGAACCCGCTGCACGCGGTGCGCGCCGGATTCGAATTTGAGCTTGCCGTAGACGTTGTCGCCCTCGACCCGGGCAATCACCTCTTTATAGCCGCCGTGTTCACCCTCGTTTTCCGAGAGGATTTCCACCCGCCAGCCACGGCGCTCGGCGTAACGCGAATACATGCGGAACAGGTCGCCGGAGAAAATCGCCGCTTCGTCGCCGCCGGTACCGGCACGGATCTCGAGGAACACGTTGCGCCCGTCGTTCGGGTCCTTGGGCAGCAGCATGCGCTGCAGGTCGGCTTCGAGCGTGACCAGGCGCTCCTTGGCTTCGCGGACTTCTTCCACGGCCATTTCACGCATGTCCGGGTCGCTGTCCTTGAGCAGTGCCTGGGCACCTTCGAGGTCGTCCTGCACTTTCAGCAGTTCTTTGTAGGCGCCCACGATCGGTTCAACTTCCGCGTACTCCTTGGAATAGGTGCGGAACTTGTTCTGATCGGAAATGACCTCGCCGTCGCCCAGCAGGGCAGTCAATTCCTCGAAACGGTCCTGGAGGATATCCAGCTTATTGAGCAGTGACGCTTTCATTGCGGTTTTTTATCCGAAAAGCTATCCGATGAGCCCTCACCGAGGGCAAAGAGTTCCTGGGCCATCGCCAGCGCATCCAGGCGACCTTCGGCAGAGAGCTTTTTCAACTGCACGCTCGGTGCGTGCAACAGTTTGTTGGTCAGCCCGCGGGCCAGTTGCACCAGCACCTCTTCGGCACTGCTGCCGTTGGCCAGCATGCGCTGGGCCTTTTGCAATTCTTCGTCGCGCAGGCGCTCGCTCTGTTGACGATAGGCCTTGAGCACGTCCACCGCCGCCAGCTCGCGCAGGCGGACCATGAAATCTTCAGCACCGATCGAGACCATCTCTTCGGCGGCCTGGGCTGCGCCCTGACGACTCTTGAGGTTCTCGGCGACCACTTCGTGGAGATCGTCGACGCTATAGAGGTAAACGTCGTCCAGTTCGCCGACTTCTGGCTCGATGTCACGGGGAACAGCGATATCCACCATGAAGATCGGTTTGTGCTTGCGCAGTTTCAAGGCGCTTTCCACTGCACCCTTGCCCAGAATCGGCAACTGGCTGGCGGTGGAACTGATGACGATATCGCTGCGCACCAGCTCTGCCGGAATATCCGACAACAACACCGCATGAGCACCGAACTGTTCGGCCAGAATGCTCGCGCGCTCCAGGGTACGGTTGGCGACCACGATGCGCTTCACACCCAGGTCATGCAGATGGCGGGCGACCAGGGTGATGGTCTCGCCGGCGCCGATCAACAAGGCCTGGCTGCGTTGCAGATCGCTGAAAATCTGTTTGGCCAGGCTCACCGCGGCAAACGCCACCGATACCGGGTTCTCGCCGATGGCCGTGTCGGTGCGCACCTGCTTGGCTGCATTGAACGTGGCCTGGAACAGCCGCCCGAGCAACGGCCCGATGGTGCCGGCCTCGCGGGCCACGGCATAGGCCGACTTCATCTGGCCGAGAATCTGCGGTTCGCCCAACACCAGCGAGTCGAGCCCGGAAGCGACCCGCATCATGTGACGAACTGCCGCATCATCTTCATGCACATAGGCGCTTTCGCGCAGCTCGTCGTAGCTCAAATGATGGTATTCGGCCAGCCAGCGCAGCACGACGTCCGCCGACAGGTGATCCTGTTCTATATAGAGCTCACTGCGATTGCAGGTGGAGAGGATCGCAGCTTCGCGGCTGTCGGTGAGTCGGCAGAGCTGCTGCAAGGCCTCAACCAGCTGCTCAGGGGTAAAAGCCACGCGCTCGCGGACGTCTACTGAAGCAGTCTTGTGGTTAATACCGAGTGCAAGGAAGGCCATTCAAAGTCGCTGATTGTGACGTGAAGCCGACAATTGTCCTACTTCGACGGAATCAGAACAACTACTCGATATCTATCGTGCCAGTAGACGACGCCGACATTGCGAGCGGTTCTCGTTTAAAGGATCGCCCAGAGTCGTCTATCGGGCGGGCAGGTAAATTGCCGGGCCGGTTATGTTTGGCCGAAAGCTTGTGTCATGATGATCCGACCGCAGGTTAGTCGTCCTCCTCCTATATGAATAGATCTTCCGCGTTGCTCCTCGCTCTTGTCTTCCTTAGCGGCTGCCAGGCCTTGGCACCCGCTTCACCGGACGGCACGTCACCGGTTGAAGACAGCACCCCGGCCCCTGAAAAGCCCAAGGTCTACAGCTCATTCAGCGAGGAAACCGTCTTCAGCCTGTTGAGCGCCGAACTGGCTGGCCAGCGCAATCGTTTCGACATTGCCCTGGACAACTATGTGACCCAGGCCATCAACACCCAGGATCCGGGCATCTCCGAGCGGGCATTTCGTATCGCCGAATATCTGGGCGCCGATCAGGCAGCCCTGGATACTGCGCTGATCTGGGCCAGGAACGCCCCCGACGACCTCGAAGCGCAACGTGCCGCCGCCGTGCAACTGGCACGCGCCGGGCGTTATGACGACTCCATGGTCTATATGGAGAGAGTCCTGCAAGGCAAGGGCGACACCCATTTCGACTTCCTTGCGCTGTCTGCGGCCGACACCGACCAGGACACCCGCAACGGCTTGATGCAAAGCTTCGACCGTTTGTTGCAGCGTCATCCGGACAACAGCCAGCTGATTTTCGGCAAGGCCTTGCTGATGCAACAGGATGGCGACACCAAAGGCGCGCTGAAGCTGCTGGAAGACAATCCGCCTGAAGACGGCGAAATCGCCCCGATCCTGCTGCGCGCACGCCTGCTGCAAACCCTCGATCGCGGTGACGAGGCCTTGCCGCTGCTGCAGAAAAGCATCAAGAAATACCCGGACGACAAGCGCCTGCGCCTGACTTACGCGCGCATGCTGGTAGAACAGGACCGCATGGACGACGCCAAGGCCGAGTTCTCGAGCCTGGTTCAGCAGTACCCGGAAGACGACGAACTGCGTTACTCCCTGGCACTGGTCTGCCTGGAAGCCAAGGCCTGGAACGAGGCCAAGGGTTATCTTGAAGACCTGATCGCCCGGGAAAGCCACGTCGACTCGGCACACCTGAACCTCGGCCGCATCGCCGAAGAACAAAACGACCCGCAAGGCGCGTTGATCGAGTACGCCAAGGTTGGCCCGGGCAACGATTTCCTGCCGGCGCAATTGCGTCAGGCCGACATCCTGATAGACAACGGCAGGACCGCCGAAGCGCAAAGAAAGCTGGCGGCAGAGCGCGACGAGCAGCCGGATTACGCGATCCAGCTGTACCTCATCGAAGCCGAAACCCTGTCCGCCAACAATCAGGGCGACAAGGCCTGGAGCGTTCTGCATCAAGCCTTGCAGCAATACCCGGACGATTTGAACCTGCTCTACACCCGTGCCATGCAGGCGGAAAAACGCAATGACCTGGCGCAGATGGAAAAAGACCTGCGCACGATCATCAAGCGCGACCCGGACAATGCCATGGCGTTGAACGCCCTCGGCTACACCTTGTCCGACCGCACCACGCGCTACGCCGAAGCCAAGGCCCTGATCGAGCAGGCACACCAGATCAGCCCGGAAGACCCGGCGGTACTCGACAGCCTTGGCTGGGTGAATTACCGCCTGGGCAATCTCGACGAAGCCGAGCGCCTGCTGCGCCAGGCCCTGGATCGCTTCCCCGATCAGGAAGTCGCCGCTCACCTGGGCGAAGTCCTGTGGGCCAACGGCAAACAGCGCGAAGCCAGACAAGTCTGGGGCAAATTCCTCAAGGAACAGCCTGACAGCCCGACCCTGCGCGGCACCATCAAACGCCTGACCGGATCAGAGACTCTTTAAGATTATGCTTTTGCGCCATTTCATCGTTTTCAGTTTTATCGCCCTGCTCGCCGGTTGCGCGGGCCTGGGTCCCCGCGAATCGGTCGTGGGCCATGGCAACGCCGCCCAATGGCGCGTGCACAAACAGCAACTGACCGGCCTCGATGGCTGGCAGATCGACGGCAAGATCGGCATCCGCGCCCCGAAAGACTCGGGCAGCGGCACGCTGTTCTGGTTGCAGCGCCAGGATTACTACGACATTCGCCTGTCGGGACCACTGGGCCGCGGCGCAGCTCGCCTGACCGGACGTCCGGGCAAGGTGTCGCTGGAAGTCGCCAACCAGGGACGTTACGACGCACCGAATCCGGAAGTGCTGCTCGAAGAACAGCTGGGCTGGAAGTTGCCGGTGTCCGACCTGGCCTGGTGGGTGCGCGGGCTCCCGGCTCCGGACAGCAAAAGTCGCCTGACCCTGGACGGCGACAGCCGCCTGGCCAGCCTGGAACAGGATGGCTGGAAGGTCGACTACACCTCGTACACGCAACAAAACGGTTTCTGGCTGCCCGAGCGCATCAAGCTCAGCGGCACCGACCTTGATGTCACGCTGGTGATCAAGGTCTGGCAACCGCGCAAACTGGGGCAATGACATGCCGGACAATCGCCTGACGCTGCCCTCGCCGGCCAAACTCAATTTGATGCTGCACATTCTGGGGCGCCGCGAAGACGGCTACCACGAACTGCAAACGATGTTTCAGTTTCTCGATTACGGCGACGAAATCACCTATGCCCTGCGCGATGACGGTGTCATCCGACTGCACACCGAATTCCCGGGCGTCCCCCACGACAGCAACCTGATCGTCAAGGCCGCCAGAAAACTTCAGGAGCAATCCGCTTGCTCGTTGGGCGTCGACATCTGGATCGAAAAAATCCTGCCCATGGGCGGCGGCATTGGCGGCGGCAGCTCGAATGCGGCAACAACATTGCTTGGCTTGAACCATCTGTGGCAATTGGGCTGGGATGAAGATCGCCTGGCTGGGCTGGGGTTGACGCTGGGCGCCGACGTCCCGGTTTTCGTGCGTGGCCACGCGGCTTTCGCCGAGGGCGTGGGGGAAAAACTGACCCCTGTCGACCCGGAAGAACCGTGGTATCTGGTGCTGGTACCGCAAGTCTCTGTAAGTACGGCAGAAATTTTTTCAGATCCGTTGTTGACACGTAACACTCCTCCCATTAAAGTGCGCCCCGTTCCCAAGGGAAACAGTCGAAATGACTGCTTACCGGTGGTAACAAGGCGTTATCCAGAGGTACGTAACGCTTTGAATTTGTTAGGTAAATTTACCGAAGCAAAACTCACCGGAACTGGAAGTTGTGTGTTTGGGGGCTTCCCAAGCAAAGTTGAAGCTGATAAAGTCTCGGCCCTTCTTACAGAGACCCTTACAGGGTTTGTAGCAAAAGGAAGCAACGTTTCGATGTTGCATCGCAAGCTGCAAAGTCTGCTCTAAAGGAACCGATTACCGGGTAATCGTTGCAACAAATACAGGGGCGTCGCCAAGCGGTAAGGCAGCAGGTTTTGATCCTGCCATGCGTTGGTTCGAATCCAGCCGCCCCTGCCATTTTCCTATACTCATCCAGGTTACCCTCAGCCTTCAGGTACTGCGCGTGTCCAAGATGATGGTCTTTACGGGGAACGCTAACCCCGATCTGGCTCGGCGTGTCGTACGTCAGCTGCATATCCCTCTCGGTGACATCTCTGTCGGTAAATTCTCCGACGGCGAAATTACAGCCGAGATCAATGAAAACGTCCGCGGTAAAGACGTCTTCATTATTCAGCCGACTTGCGCTCCGACCAACGATAACCTGATGGAACTGGTAGTGATGGCTGATGCCTTCCGCCGCTCCTCGGCTACTCGTATCACTGCTGTTATTCCTTACTTTGGTTATGCCCGTCAGGATCGCCGTCCGCGTTCCGCACGTGTGGCTATCAGCGCGAAAGTCGTGGCTGACATGCTTACCGTAGTCGGCATCGACCGTGTTCTCACGGTTGATCTGCATGCTGACCAAATCCAGGGCTTCTTCGATATTCCGGTAGATAACATCTACGGCTCCCCGGTTCTGGTGGATGACATCGAAGATCAGCGCTTCGAAAACCTGATGATCGTGTCCCCGGACATTGGCGGCGTCGTGCGTGCACGTGCGGTTGCCAAATCCCTGGGCGTGGATCTCGGGATCATCGACAAACGCCGTGAGAAAGCCAATCACTCTGAAGTGATGCATATCATCGGTGATGTCGAAGGGCGTACCTGTATTCTGGTCGATGACATGGTCGATACCGCCGGCACCCTGTGCCACGCGGCCAAGGCCCTGAAAGAGCATGGCGCTGCCAAGGTTTTCGCCTACTGCACACACCCTGTGCTGTCCGGTCGGGCGATCGAAAACATCGAAAATTCCATGCTGGACGAACTGGTGGTGACTAACACCATCCCGTTGTCCGCTGCTGCACAAGCCTGCTCGCGTATCCGTCAACTGGATATCGCGCCGGTAGTTGCCGAGGCGGTTCGCCGCATCAGCAATGAAGAATCGATCAGCGCGATGTTCCGCTAAGGGCCCTGCCCTTCTCGAAATGTCTCGTTGACGAAAAGCGCCCCGCCCCGGCATTCCTGTCGGGGCGGGGCTTTTTTGCCCATATCGCCTTTAGCGCTGGTCGCAAACGCTGGGGCGAATGTGGTTATTTTGGAGATACAACATGAACGATTTTACCCTGAATGCTGAAGTGCGTTCCGACCTGGGGAAAGGTGCGAGCCGCCGCCTGCGTCGTCTCGCAAGCCTGGTTCCAGCTGTAGTTTACGGTGGCGAAAAAGCCCCTGAATCCATCAGCATGCTGGCCAAAGAAGTTGCCAAACTGCTCGAAAACGAAGCGGCTTACAGCCACATCATCGAGCTGAACGTTGGTGGCACCAAGCAGAACGTCGTGATCAAAGCCCTGCAGCGTCACCCGGCCAAAGGCCACGTGATGCACGCTGACTTCGTACGCGTAGTCGCTGGCCAGAAACTGACCGCTATCGTTCCAGTGCACTTCATCAACGAAGAAGCACCGACCAAGAAAGGCGGCGAAATCTCGCACGTTGTTGCCGAGATCGAAGTTTCCTGCCTGCCGAAAGATCTGCCTGAGTTCATCGAAGTCGACCTGGCTAACGCTGAAATCGGTTCGATCATTCACCTGTCGGACCTCAAGGCGCCTAAAGGCGTTGAGTTCGTGGCCCTGGCACACGGCGATGACAAGGCTGTTGCCAACGTCCACGCTCCACGTGTTGCTCCAGAAGCTGCAGAAGGCGCTGCAGAGTAATTTTACTCTGTACGCCGGAGTGACCGGAAACATCGCGGACTAGAGCATAGCGAGAAAGCGGGCGAGAACGCGGAGTTTACATCATGGTAAATGAGCAATTTTCGTCCACTTTCGCCGCTTTCCCTGATTGCGGCGATGTTATCCACCACTCCAATGAAGGGCCCCTATCGTGACTGCCATCAAACTGATCGTTGGCCTGGGAAATCCAGGCGCTGAATACGAACAGACCCGGCATAACGCAGGGGCCCTTTTTGTTGAGCGCATCGCGAACGCACAAGGTGTGAACCTTGTGGCGGACCGCAAATATTTCGGCCTGACCGGGCGCTATTCGCATCAGGGTCAGGATGTTCGTCTGCTGATTCCCACCACGTACATGAACCGCAGCGGCCAGGCCGTAGCGGCACTCGCCGGTTTCTTCCGCATCAAGCCTGAAGAAATCCTCGTGGCGCACGACGAACTCGACCTGCCACCCGGCGTTGCCAAGCTCAAGCAAGGCGGCGGCCATGGCGGTCACAACGGGTTGCGCGACATCATTGCGCAACTGGGCAATCAGAATACCTTTCATCGCTTGCGGCTTGGCATTGGCCACCCGGGCGTTGCCAGTATGGTTTCAAATTTCGTCCTGGGTCGTGCGCCACGCGCCGAACAGGAAAAACTCGATGCCAGCATCGACTTTGCCCTCGGCGTGCTGCCGGATATCCTCGCCGGGGAATGGAACCGCGCGATGAAAAACCTGCACAGCCAGAAGGCCTGACTCTTATCCGAGGGGAAACACCATGGGATTCAATTGCGGCATCGTCGGCCTGCCTAACGTCGGCAAGTCCACCCTGTTCAACGCCCTGACCAAATCCGGTATCGCGGCCGAAAACTTCCCCTTCTGCACCATCGAACCCAACAGCGGTATCGTGCCGATGCCGGATCCGCGCCTGGATGCCTTGGCGGCCATCGTCAATCCAAAGCGCATCCTGCCGACCACCATGGAGTTCGTCGACATCGCCGGCCTGGTTGCCGGTGCGTCGAAAGGTGAAGGCCTGGGCAACAAGTTTTTGGCCAACATCCGTGAAACCGATGCCATCGCCCACGTGGTCCGCTGCTTCGAAGACGAGAACGTGATTCACGTCTCCAACAGCGTCGACCCGAAACGCGACATCGAAATCATCGAGCTGGAACTGATCTTCGCCGACCTCGACAGCTGCGAGAAGCAACTGCAGAAAGTCGCGCGCAATGCCAAGGGCGGTGACAAGGACGCAGTGGTCCAGAAAGGCCTACTGGAGCAACTGATCGCTCACTTCACCGAAGGCAAGCCAGCGCGCAGCCTGATGAAGAACATGGGCACCGACGAAAAAGCGGTGATCAAGGGCTTCCACCTGCTGACCACCAAACCGGTCATGTACATCGCCAACGTCGCTGAAGACGGTTTCGAGAACAACCCGCACCTGGACGTTGTACGCGCCATCGCCGAAGAAGAAGGCGCCGTGGTTGTACCGGTCTGCAACAAGATCGAAGCGGAAATCGCCGAACTCGATGACGACGAAGAGAAAGACATGTTCCTTGAAGCCCTGGGCCTCGACGAGCCTGGCCTGAACCGCGTGATCCGCGCCGGCTACGAAATGCTGCACCTGCAGACCTACTTCACCGCCGGTGTCGAAGAAGTCCGCGCCTGGACCGTCCGCGTTGGTGCCACCGCACCTCAAGCCGCTGGCGTGATCCACACCGACTTCGAAAAAGGCTTCATCCGCGCCGAAGTGATCGCCTACAACGACTTCATCCAGTACAAGGGCGAAGCCGGTACCAAGGAAGCCGGTAAATGGCGCCTGGAAGGCAAGGACTACATCGTCAAAGACGGCGACGTGATGCACTTCCGCTTTAACGTCTAAGCCACACGCCCAACAAAAAGCCGCGTTTGATACGCGGCTTTTTTGTGCCTGAAACAATCATCCGCCACACCACCGAACCCCTGTGGGAGCGGGCTTGCTCGCGAAGGCGGTGTGTCATTTACAGTTGTACTGACTGACACGCCCTCTTCGCGAGCAAGCCCGCTCCCACAGGGGGATTTGTGTCGGCTCAGGCCTTTTTGGTACGCGGCAGGAAGATCGCCAACACCCCGAACAACGGCAGGAACGAACACAGGTAATACACGTACTCGATGCCGTGAATGTCGGCCAGATGCCCGAGTAACGCCGCGCCAATCCCGCCGAAGCCGAACATCAAGCCGAAGAACACCCCGGCGATCATCCCGACATTGCCCGGCACCAACTCCTGGGCGTACACCACGATGGCCGAGAACGCCGAGGCGAGGATGAAGCCGATGACGACACTGAGGATGCTGGTCCAGAACAGGTCGACATGGGGCAGCAGCAATGTGAAGGGCGCAACGCCGAGGATCGAGAACCAGATCACCGCCTTGCGTCCGATCTTGTCGCCGATCGGCCCGCCGAAGAATGTCCCCGCCGCGACCGCGCCGAGAAACAGGAACAGGTGCAACTGCGAACTGGCCACCGACAGGTCGAACTTCTCGATCAGGTAGAAGGTGAAGTAGCTGGTGAGGCTCGACATGTAGAAATACTTGGAGAACACCAGCAACCCGAGTACCACCAGCGCACTGGTCACTCGGCCCTTGGACAGACCGTGGGTCGCCACCTGGCCTTGCTTGAGCTTGAACAGGTTCAAGTGGTTGGCGTACCAGCGGCTGATCCGGTAGAGCACGAACAGCGCAAACACCGCGAACAGGCCGAACCACGCCACCTGCCCTTGACCGTAGGGAATGATAATCGCCGCCGCCAGCAACGGGCCGAACGCCGAGCCTGCGTTACCGCCGACCTGGAAGGTCGATTGCGCCAACCCGAAGCGCCCGCCCGAAGCCAGGCGCGCCACACGGGACGCTTCCGGGTGGAAGGTCGATGAACCGATGCCGATCAGCCCCGCCGCCAACAGGATTAGCGGGAAACTGGCGACCACCGACATCATCAGAATGCCGACCAGGGTGCAGACCGTCCCCGCCGGCAACAACCACGGCTTGGGATGGCGGTCGGTGTAATAACCGACCCACGGCTGCAGCAGCGAGGCCGTCAACTGGAACGTCAGGGTGATCAGGCCGACCTGGGTGAAGGTCAGGCCATAGTTGGCCTTGAGCATCGGATAGATCGACGGTAGCACCGACTGGATCAGGTCGTTGATCAAGTGCGCCAGCGCTACCGCGCCGATGATGCGCATCACCAGAGGACTGCTTTGCGGCGTAGCGGACGCCGGCACTGAGCCGGACTGGGCGTTGCTGATAGCCATGGGAGTTTCCTGACAACAGGAGGTACAAACGTGCAGGTGCGTCAATGTGCCATTTTTCAGTGCAGCAACGCCATCCCCTTAGCCTGCTAACGACTTCGATTTTTCATCACCACAACCTTGATGGCGCAAAGCCATGGTCTGAATCTTGCCTTCCTTGTCGGCTTGAACGCGGCTTCCTTACAAAGGAGACCGACAATGGGAAGTTTCGCTACAGAGTCGGCCTACAGAGCGGACAAGGGTGAACTTTCGAGGCCTTTTTAGAGGGCACGAGTCGGAGGTGCGACAACCTCCGACGCACGCCAATGGGGCGTGGTGTCCAGAGGAGTCATGGGGCATGCAGGCTTTTTTATCACCGGGGATCGGGCTGCTGGGGCGTTTTGGCTTCGCACGTAAATTCCAGCTGTTGTTTCTGCTGTTTATCCTGCCGCTGGCTGGCAGCCTGTGGATGATCGGCCAGGACTATCGCGACAAACTCAGCCTGATCGCCGGCGAACGCGCCGGGGTGCGGCAACTGCTTGCGCTCGATGCGCTGGATGACCTGCTCGCTGCCCAGCGTGATCGCGCCGCCCGATGGCGCGCCACGGAAACCAATCGCCAGCCAACGCCGGCCACCCTCGCCGCGATGGCCGCCTTCGATGCGGTTCAGCCCGCCGTCAGCCAGGCCACTGCCGAGTTGGGCAATGCCCTGCAAAAAGAAAGTGCCGAGGGTGAAACCCTGTCGCGTTACCAGGCCCTGCGAACCGCCCTCGATGGCCTCGATTCAAAAAGCCTGAGCAATGTCGGCTGGTGGCCCGATGGCTACGATCGCTTCACCAACGCCTTGAGCGCCCTGCAAGCCTTGCGCGAGCAGATCGCCATGGACAATCGCCTGACGCTGGCACCGTGGCTGGAGACTTATTTGCTGACGCAGATTTCCACCCAGCATGCACCGGACCTGATCGAACGGGTCGGTCGTCTGGCGGCGGTGGGCCAGGCCTCGGTGGTGTCCGGACAGTTCACCCTGCAAAGCCGCCTGCAACTGCGCGACCTGCGCAGCCGCATCGGCGATGCGCGCGAGCAGCTGGTGAAAACCGCAGGCCTGCTCGAAGCGCGCTTACCCAGCGCCCTGCAAACCTGGGCCGGGCAATACCATGACAGCCTCAAGCGCCTCGATGCGGGCCTGAAGGTGCTGGATGACGGCGTGTTCGGCGGCAGCATCAACCTCAAGCCGGAGGACTTCGAACGCAGTATCGATGCCCTGCTCTCCGACCTCGCCGCGTTGCGCCAACAGTCGCTGGTGTCGCTGGATCAACGTTTGGATTACTACCACGACTCGGCGATCCGCCAGTTCATTGTGGTGGCCGCCGTGTTGGGCTGCCTGCTGTTGGCCGCGCTGTATCTGTTCATCTGTTTGCAGGCCTCGATCCGCCGCAGCGCCAGCGGCATCACGGTGCTGGCCGAGGCCTTGCGCGATGGCAATCTGAGCCTGCAAGTGCCGGTTCAGGGTCGGGACGAACTGGCGGTCATCAGCACCGCGCTGAACGTCGCCGTGGTGCAACTGCGCACCAGCCTGCAAGGGGTGGATCATGAAACCCTGCAACTGAGCAACGCGGTGCAAACCCTCAATCATCATTCCAGCGACGCCCTGGGCGAAGTCGAAGCCCAGCAGTTGCAGATCAGCCAGATTGCCGCTGCGGCGACGCAACTGGCCGCCACCTCCCAAGGGGTGGCCCACAGTTGCGAACAGGCGTCAGGCAGCGCGCAACACACCCGGCGCATTGCCGCCGACAGCAGCCGTGATAGCCAGCGCACCACTGCGAGCATCCAGCAACTCAATCAACGCCTGAACGAGACCGCTGCGGCGCTGGGCCGAGTCAGCGAGCAGGGACAGCAGATTCAACTGGTGGTCGACACCATTCGCGGCGTCGCCGAGCAGACCAACCTGCTGGCACTCAATGCCGCCATCGAGGCGGCTCGGGCGGGTGAGCAAGGGCGTGGCTTCGCGGTGGTGGCCGATGAAGTGCGCAGCCTGTCGCAACGCACGCAATCGTCGACCGCACAGATTGCCGGTACGGTCGACAGCCTGCGCAACACCGTGAATGAGGCCGTCAGCCTGATGCAAGCCGCGTGCAGTCAGGCAGAAAGCGATGCACAAGCGGTTACCGGCCTCGGTGAACGGCTCGGGGAAATCGCCAGTGCGGTGCAGAGCGTCACCGATACCCTGGCGCAAATCGCCACGGCGGTGGAAGAACAGGCCAGTACCGCCGACGAGGTCAGCGGCAATATCCAGCAGGTCGATCAAGCGGCGGTGCGTTTGCTCGAAGGTGCCCGCGCGGTGAACCAGGCGGCGGACACCTTGAGCCACGGCAGCAAGGCCCTCAGCGCCAACACCGGGCGCTTCCGCTTGAGTTGAGTCCGCCAGGACTTCTCAGGCGCGGATCACCGCCTCCGGGAAGTCCTGCTCCAGTTCGCTCTTGAGCCAGTCGATAAACCACGCCACGTCCGCCGAGAGCTCGGCGGACGGCGTCAGCACCCGATAGCTTTCCAGCTTCACCTGCGCGTCCACCACCCGCACCAGCTTGCCGCTATGGAGTTCTTCGCGCACCAGTACTTCGTTGGCCAGTGCAATGCCCTGCCCGCTTTCGGCCACCGACAATGCGTGGTCGTTGTTGACGTAGAGCATGTCCGAATTGAGGTGGATGTCGAGGTCGTTGGCGGCGAACCACAGGTTCCACCACTCGCCGTCATCGACGTGGATCAGGTTGTGCTTCACCAAGTCCGCGTGCCCTTCGATGACAGTGCCGACCTGTTTATCGACCAACTCGGCTACGCCAGAGAAGCTGTGGAGCAGTTGGCGGACGTTGCGCCACTGGATGGTCGCCGGCTCGTTGGGCGCGACTTATGCCGACCCGCAAAAACGTGGGCTGTTGAAACCGGAAGCCTGCTGGGAAGTGGAGAACGGCCTGAAACTCTCGGCCACCGATGTGTTTGCTGCCTCGGTGACGCGCAGCGACTGGTATCGGGCGATCTCCAGGCTATTCGAAAAATACGACTACCTGCTGCTGCCCAGCGCCCAGGTGTTCCCGTTCGATAAAACCCGACCGTGGCCCGCCGCCATCGAAGGCGTGACCATGGACACCTATCACCGCTGGATGGAGGTGGTGATTCCCGGCACCTTGTCCGGCTGCCCGGTGGCTAACGTACAGGTCGGTTTCAACGCCAGCGGCCTGCCCATGGGCCTGCAAATCATCGGCAGACACCAGGCCGACTTCGCTGTCCTGCAACTGGCGCACGCGTACGAACAGGCCAGCCGCTGGTTCCAGCGCTGCCCTTCACCCCTGCTCGGAGGGTCGATTTTGCTAAAGAGTTGATAAACGGTTGAAAGCGCAGAGAAATATTTTAGATTTGTGCTTGACGCATCCCCGTTACCGGTGAATAATGCGCGCCACTTGGCTACATAGCTCAGTTGGTTAGAGCATAGCATTCATAATGCTGGGGTCCGGGGTTCAAGTCCCTGTGTAGCCACCAAGTACCTGTTTACAGATGTCTCCATGAGTCTCTAAACAACCTCAAGAAGCCCGCCTAGTGCGGGCTTTCTTGTGTCTGGGGCATTTGTTCTTTCACTCCATGCACCCGGACAAGGCCTGCCGCCTTTATGACGAACAAGGCCTCTGCCTGGAAGTACGTCCCCATGGCGGCCCATGACAAATCCTGGGTTAGCCGAGGTACCGGCGGGTCCACTGCCTTGTGGCGCAATAATGCATTGAAGCGCGACTGGATTAACCCGTGACGCCGTGCTCATCTTGCGCCAACTGCCAGTCATACTGTCGCCATTGATGCTGGTCCGAGACCTGTTTCAACGCTGGTGCGGGGTTGACGACACACGCATGCTGGACCACATGTAAAAGCGGCAAATCATTCACCGAGTCACTGTAGCCATAGCTGCCTTGCAAGTTGCTTCCATGGTGCTTCAGCCACGCCTGCAAGCGCTCCACCTTGCCTTCCCGAAAACTGAGTATCCCTTTAGTCGCGCCGGTAAAGCTGCCACCTTCCTGTTCAAGTTCGATGGCGATCACCTCGTCCACGCCCAGCATGGCCGCGACACGGCGCACGATAAAGTCAGCCGTCGCGGAGATGATCAACAGCTGGTTTCCCTGTTGGCGATGCCACTCGATTTGCCGACGTCCGGCTGGATATATGCGGGGAGCAATGATGCTGGAAACAAAGTCATCAGCCCATCGCTCCACTTCGCTGACGGCCACTCCAGACAACGGTTGGAGCGTAAAGTCCATGTACTGCGCCATGGAGAGTTCGCCCAGATGATAGGCTTGCATCATCGCCTGCTCGGTGACCAGCATGTCGGCTGCGGCCACACCACGTTGCACCAGATAGCGCAGCCAGAGACTGGAGCTATCGCAATCGACAAGGGTCTCGTCCAGGTCAAAAATAGCCAAAACCGTCATGCGACCTCCTGCAGTTCTTCACGATTGAACAGCAGATCGAGCGGCGCGCCTGCCGGCAGTAAAGAACCTGAACTGCGATTGAGCATATCGACCATCAACGAGCAGCCTTGCGCATCGACGTGGTAACGAATGACGTTGCCGAGCAGTTGATGGTGACGGACCGTGGCGCGGCACGGCGCACCCAGATGCGGGCCATAACTGCGGCCGGCTTGCGCCACATGGATCGCTTCCGGCCGGATTGCCAGTTGTCCTTGTATGCGCAGGCCAAGCAGTTGTTCCGCCTGACGGGCATCCAGCAGGTTGTAGCTACCCATGAAGCGCGCGACAAAACCATTGGCGGGACGGGTGTAGATTGTCTCGGCGCTCCCTTCCTGCACAATGCGACCGCCATCCATGACAATGATGCGGTCGGACAACATCAGCGCTTCTTCCTGATCGTGGGTCACGAAAATAGTCGTCAGTTTCAGCTGCGACTGAATCCGCCTGATCTCCTCCTGCAGGTTCTTGCGGATGCGCGCATCCAGTGCCGACAGTGGTTCATCCAGCAACAGGATGCGTGGCCGCACCACCAATGCCCTCGCCAGGGCGACACGCTGACGCTGGCCGCCGGAGAGCTGACTCACGAATTTGTTTTCGTGCCCCTGCAATTCAACCAGGCGCACTGCTTCGGTCACGCGCTGGAAGGTTTCATCGACACTGACGCCCTGCATTTTCAGGCCGAAGGCAATGTTGCCCATCACCGTCAGATTCGGAAACAACGCATAGCTCTGAAAGACCATGCCGATACCACGTTTTTGCGGAGCAACATGGGTAATGTTATTTCCCGCCACCTGGATCTGACCGCTATCGACGTCAGTCAAACCGGCGATGCAGCGCAACAAGGTCGACTTGCCGCAGCCACTGGGGCCGAGCAGGGTCACCAGTTCGCCTTCCTTGATATTGAAATGGATGTCGTCAAACACGCGGGTCTTGCCCGAGCCCTTGCCGTAGTATTTCGACAAGTTGGATACTTCAAGATAATTCATCGCACAGTCCTATCGACTCAAGCGGGTGGCAATCCAGGTCACGCCCAGCGTAAATATGAAATAGCTCATCACCACGGCACTCATGAAATGGCCGCTGGTGGAGCGCACGGAATAGAGATAGACGTTCAAGGTTTCGTAACGGCTGCCCACCAATATGTTGGCGAACACGAACTCGCCCAGCAGGAAGGAGAACGAGAGAAACAAAGCGGCCATCAGGCCTTTGCGGATGTTCGGCAAGATCACCCGCAAAAAAGCGGCGGGAGTGCTTGCCCCTAGCAGGTGCGCCGCATCCATCAGGTCACGCACGTTCAGCCCTTGCAGACCGTTGGCGAGTGCCCGGTACATGAACGGCAGGACAATCGTGAAATAACACCCGATCAATACCCACGGCGTACCGATCAGTGGAAGCGGGCCATCGGCATAAATCTGTAACAAGCCCACTGACGAGACCACAGGCGGCACCGCGAACTGGATCAGGATCAGGATGTTCATCCAACGATCCAGGTTCGGGAAATAATGGAACACGACAAATGCGGCAGGCACGATGACCACTGTGCTGAAGACCAATGTGCCCAGTGCAATCAACAGGGAGTGGCTAAATGCACTCAAGAACCGCGGCTCTTGCCACAACTTGAGGTACCAGTCGAACGTCAGCCCGTCGGGCAATATGGTTGCCCCCCAGTGCTGGGAAAATGAATACACCAGGGTCGCCAGAACAGGGACACTGAGTAGCGCCATCACGCCATACAGCACGAACTGGTGATAACGGTTAGTGTGCATGGTAGCTTCTCTTCATCAAGAGCTGATTGACCATCGCCACGAGCACCAACATCGCCACCAGAAGCACGGACAGTGCTGCCGCCAGATTCGGTTCCAGAGAAATGTCCCCGGCGACCAGGCTGGAAATGCGGATGGTGACCAGGTTGTAGTTGGAGGTCATCAGTGCATACGCACTGGCATACGCCCCCATGGCATTAGCCAACAACAATATGAAAGTGCCGAGTACCGCCGGCAGCAGTACCGGCAATGCAACCAGACGCCAGTAACTGGCACGGCTGGCACCCAGCAAAGAGGCTGCCTCTTGCCAATCATCTTGCAGCGCATCAAAGGCTGGATAGAGCAACAACACCGCTAGCGGTATTTGGAAATAGCTGTAAATCAGCGTCAGACCGGTCTGCGTGTATAAATTGAAATCAGCCAGCAAACCCCATCGCCGCAAGAGCAAGGTCACGGCGCCATTAGTTCCCATCACGATAATGAAGGCGAATGCCAATGACACCCCACTTAGATTGCTGGCCATATTGGTGAATGCCACCGTCATGTCGCGCAGCGCGCAATCCACCCGCTTCAATGAAGCGGCGACCACCAGCGCGATGGCTAATCCGATCAAGCTGGAGCAGACGGAAACCCAAAGGCTGTTACCAAAGGCCTGCCGGTAAAACGGGGAATTCAGGATTTCACTGAAATTCGCCAGCGACCATGCGCCATCAACCTGCACACTGTTGATCAGCAGCCAGGCTGTCGGTGCCAGTGAAAACAGCGCCAACACACATAACAAGGGCAATAGAACCAGCGCCGCCCGCCAGTGGCGAAAGCGTGGGTGATGCCGGGTGTCGAGAGTCACTGGTATTGCCAGCGGGTTCGATGCAGAAGTCATACAGCTAGCCATTCCGTGTTACATGGTTTTTGATAAGCGAGCGCGAAATATGACCGGCGCAATCCTTAGTGCGACCATTACCCTGCTCTCTGCTCTAATGCTCACTTCTAAAAACCGCAGCGAACGACCCAAGTCGCGCAGCAGGTTTTTAGAAGCGAACTAACGCGGGTGGAGTTACCTGTTATAAATCATGACTTGTTCTTGCCACTGCCGCGGTATGGCCTTGGTGGTTGTCTCCCATGCCGCGAAATCCTGGATCGGTTTGGCGTTGCGATACTGTTCAGCCGACAGCATCTTGTCCTTTACATCCTGTGGCAGGACGACGTTGCTGCGAATCGGACGCGCATAACCACGCGCCAGGTTAATCTGGCCTGCATCGCTGAAAATGTATTCACGCGCCAGTTTGGCGGCGTTCGGATGCTGTGCGTATTTGTTGATGAGGGTTGAATAACCGGCACTCACACTACCGTCAGTGGGAATGGATACCGTGAACTGGGATGGATCGATCTTGTCGCGATAGCTCAATGACGTGAAGTCCCATAACAGGGCAACTTCCACTTCACCTTTTTCCATGTTGGCGATACTGGCATCGGTCATGGAGAGCCGCCCTTGTTTAGCCAGTTCGGCAAATAACTGATACGCAGGCTGCAAGTTCTTTTCGTTGCCGCCATTGGCAATCGCCGCTGCCAGCAGAGCGCTATTGGCTTGCGCCGAGACGCCCACTTCGCCAACCGTCACCTTGTAGTTGCCTTTGAGCAAATCGCCCCAGCTCTTAGGCGGATTTTTGACCAGTTTGTTGTTGCTGATGAAGGAAATGGTCCCGCTGTAAGCCACCATCCAATGACCGTCTGCGTCCTTGGCCCAAGCCGGAATTTCGTCCCAGGTGGTCGGCTTGTAGGCCTGGGTAACGCCCTTCCTGACGGCAATCGGGCCGAACGATTGGCCAACGTCACCGATATCGCCTGATGCGTTCGATTTTTCAGCTTCGAATTTTGCGATTTCCTGCCCCGAGCTCATGTCGGTGTCCTGATGTACCAGGCCGTACGTTTGCGTGATCTGAGCCCAGGTATCTTTCCAGTTTGCCCAGTTATCCGGCATGCCCAAACTATTGACCGCGCCTTCTTTTTTGGCTGCGGCGACTAAAGCATCCAGCTCCGACTGCGCGTACGCACTGGAAACTGCAATCGACAAGGCACCTGCAAGCAAACTCGTAATCAGTATTTTTTTCATGGGATAGCCGTGTGGTATAGACCAGATTGGGGCGGAAACTGGATGCTACCCATAAGAAATGACCGAAATGTGACACTTGAGACGTTCCGACTCAGCCCTCTAATGCAATTGAATAGGCGTCAAGCACCTGGCCGGGATAGAACAGGGCTGTCGTTGCGCCAGGGAATGTCTGTCGATGCCACCCTCATTCACTTGCCCGGCACGACCGGAAACAACGAAGGTAATCGGCACCGGAGTGCAGGCGCGGACGAAGGTCTGAGCACCCGCTCCGGGTGATCAATCGTCAGAGGGACAGTGGGCGAGGTGTGCCCGAAGAGAGTCAGTTGAGTCGAGTAAAGGTAATGAAATGATGAACTGGGATAATATCAGCGCTCAAAAATCATCCAGACCATCACCGTGACAGAAAAAATAACCACCCAAGCTGCCACCATCTATCACGCCCTGGCAACGCAAATCATCAATGGCACTCTGGCGTCCGGTAGCAAGCTCCCTCCCGAACGAGAGCTGAGCGACCTGTTTTCCACAACCCGCATCACGCTCAGAGAAGCCCTGCAAAGAATGGAAGCGGAAGGATCGATCTATCGGGAAAGCAGGCGCGGCTGGTTTGTTACCCCACCCCGACTGGTGTACAACCCCTTCACAAATTCGCTGTTCCACCAGATGGTCGAAAGCCAGGGGCGCAAGGCACTCACACAGGTCATTTCGACCAGTACGGAATTGGCGAGCCCGGAGTTATGCCTGAAGTTGGCGGTGCTGCCGTTAAGCAGGCTGCACTGTATACGCCGTCTACGCTCAGTCGATGGGCGCCCCGTGATGTTTGTTGAACATTATCTGAAACCAGAGTTTTTCCCGGACATATTGAAACTGGACCTGACTCAGTCGCTGACATTGATTTACCGAAAACACTATGACATCCATTGCGGCCGCGCGACTTTTGATATTTACCCGACCGCGGCGCAGGCCAGCGTGGCGAATTATCTCAATCTGCCGGAAGGCAGTCCGCTGTTAATGATAATTCGCGTCAACTATGATCAGCATGGACAGATTCTTGATTGCGATCGCGAGTTCTGGCGTCATGACGCAGTCCGGATTTCCATGGATAGCCAAACACTGCATCCAGACAAAGTAGCTTGACCCTGCAGCTTCCCCCTGAACTTTATGCCGTCGGCAATGCGGACAACGCCCGCTCCCAGATCTGCCACGTCCGCAACCAGACCATCGCCTGCCAATCGCTGTCGGCGGGATAGAACTGCTCCAGCAGACTCAGCTTGATCCCGCGCCCTGTTGCGTCATTCGGGTTGCCATGCAGATGCAGCCAGTGGTCATCGCGCAGATGCCGGTGAACATCCGGCCCCGGGTACGTACCGCACTCGATGACGAAAGGCATCAACCGTACCTGCGGCAGCGCGTCGATCAATGCCTGTGAGGTGTAGCCGGTGGCCGTTGCCGCCACTCCGGTTTCGCTCAGGGTGTCGGCGCCGGTTTGCAGGCTGTAGAGCCACGGGCCATAAATCGCCTGCGCATCCGCCAACGCCGGATAGGCGGACTCGGTGATGGTCAACAACATCGGATGACCGTACTCGCCAGCGCCCGTGTGCAAGTCGAAACACATGGCGACCTCGGCATGGGCCACGTGCTTTTGCACGACCTTGTGCAACGTGCGGTTCGACCAGCTCGGCGCCAGCCCGCCGAAAAACAGGCCGTTGGGATGAGCATGCTGACCACCCTCGACAATCGACATGACTGCCGGCCAGCCGTGCAGGCGAATCTGCTCGTCGAGCAAAGCATCGGCACGATCACGCTGCGGACCGTGCAACTGCGGGCAGGCATAGATTTCATGCAGGGCGTCGTAGGCCTGGTTGTCTGGCAGCGGTCGCTGGAAATCCAGGTGATTGCGGTTCAGGTCGATGTTGTCTTCGTTGACCCGGCGCAACCACGCCATGCCCCAAGGGTTGATGGCATGGATCATGACCACGGCGACATCCGCTGGCAGGGAGCGCTTGCCCAACTCCTGCAGCCATTTGATCTGGCAGCCCGAGCCATAGAAGCCTTCGACCCCGTGAGTGCCGCTCAACGCGATCAGCAGCCGCTTGGCGCCCGGATCCCCCAGCACCGCCACATCGGTACTCAGCGGTTCGCCGAACGGTCCTTTGAGCGGGTGTGGATATTCCGTCAGCGTTGCGCCTGCCGTGGTCGCGGCGGCCAGGAATTGTTCACGCTGGGTGCGATAGCCGGGCTGGGTGGGGAACTCGGTTTGCATGTCTGCCTCTTGTTGATCTTCTGGCCTGTCTGTTGGCAACGACCCTACAGAAAATCCTGCCATTGATGAAGGACAAAAACATCGGTGCCGTGGGACCTGGTTTGCTTCCCTCCCGGTCGGCCGATAAAGTCGGCTGATCGTAGATCCAACGGACGGAGTACCCCACGTGTTCTCAACCTTCCCTTTACGCCGCTATCGCTTGCCAGCCCTGGTTCTGCTCGCCAGTGCCTTGACCCTGGCCGCATGCAACAACGCTTCGGTGCCGACGCTGCCGCTCGCACCGGAAAGCGCGTCCGGCTTCCGCACCGACCTGAAAACTCAATACGCCGAAAAATACATGGCCGCGGCGGCCAACCCGCTGGCGGCCGAAGCCGGGCGGGAGATGCTGCGCCGAGGCGGCTCGGCCATCGACGCGGCGATTGCGATGCAAGCGGTGTTGACGCTGGTCGAGCCACAGTCTTCGGGCATCGGCGGCGGTGCATTGATCGTCCTCTGGGATGGCAAAGTCGTGCGCACCTACGACGGACGTGAAACCGCCCCGGCCGGCGCCACCGAGAAGCTTTTCCTGCAAGCCAACGGACAACCGATGGGGTTCACCCAGGCGCAGATTGGCGGTCGCTCGGTGGGCACACCCGGCGTGCTGCGCGCCCTGGAACTGGCCCATCAAAAACACGGACGCCTGCCCTGGGCGCAGCTGTTTGAACCAGCCATCCAGCTCGCCGAGCAAGGCTTCGCCATTTCGCCACGCCTGCACCGGTTGATCGCCGCGGATTCGTCCATGCCGCGTTCAGCGGAAATGATGGCTTACTTTCGCAATGCCGATGGCAGCCCAAAAGCCGCCGGCACAAACTTGAAGAACCCGGCACTGGCCGCCGTGTTCAAACGCATCGCCCATGAAGGCCCGGATGCCCTGTACAAAGGCCCGGTCGCCGAGGAAATCGCGACCAAGGTTCAGGGACACGCCAACCCCGGCAGCCTGTCCCTGACTGATCTCGCCAACTACCAGGCCAAGGAGCGCGCGCCGCTGTGCACCGACTACAAGCGCTGGCAGGTCTGCGGCATGCCGCCGCCGTCGTCGGGCGGGATCGCCGTGGCGCAGATCCTCGGCACGCTGCAAGCCCTGGAGACTCGCGACAAGCGCCTGGCGCTGGCGCCGCTGAAACCGGTCAAGACCACGGCCCCGGCCGGCATCGAACCCGATCCGCAAGCCGTGCATCTGATTTCCGAGGCCGAACGCCTGGCCTACGCCGACCGCGCACAATACTTAGCCGACGCAGACTTCGTCCCCGTGCCGGTCAAGGGCCTGGTCGACCCGGCCTACCTCGCCAGTCGAGCCGCCCTGATTGGCGAACGCAGCATGGGCACGGCCAAACCCGGCACTCCGCCGGGCATCCGGGTGGCCTATGCGCCGGACCGTTCGCCGCTGCGGATTTCCACCTCGCAAGTGGTGGCCGTCGATGATGCAGGCGGTGCCGTGTCGATGACCACCACCATCGAGTCGGCGTTCGGCTCGCACATCATGGTTCAGGGCTTCATGCTCAACAACGAGATGACCGACTTCTCGTTCATCCCCGAGGAAAACGGGCAAAAAGTCGCCAACCGCGTCGAGCCCGGCAAACGCCCGCGCTCCTCCATGGCCCCGACCCTGATCTTCGACCGCCAGAGCGGCGAATTCCTTGCCACCGTCGGTTCCCCCGGCGGCTCGCAAATCATCGAATACGTGGCCAAATCCACCATCGGCCTGCTCGACTGGAACCTCGATGCGCAAGCCGCCATCAACCTGCCCAACTTCGGCAGCCGCAACGGCCCGACTGAACTGGAACAGGGGCAGTTCAGCCCGACGTTGATTCAGGCGCTGAAAGACAAAGGGCACAGCGTGAGCGAAATCGACATGACCAGCGGCACCCAGGCGATTGTTCGGGTCAAGGACGCCCAAGGCAAAGCGTCGCTGACAGGCGGGGCCGATCCTCGGCGTGAAGGGCAAGCGTTGGGGGATTGAGTCGTACGCGGGGATGAGAAAGGGCTTACCGGTGGGTAGGCCATTTTTATAGGTAAAGAGTCCTGGTCGCCTCTCTCCCGCTGCTTTTTCCTACCCGCAAATAATTGCGTACTGGTTAGAGTTTCCGCGCCTCCACAGACTTGCACCAGTCCCACAATGGGACTAGAATCATGCCATGAGAATCATCGCCATCAATCAGCTGAAGCAATTTTGGGAGAGATACCCGAGCGCAGAACAACCCTTGTTGGCCTGGATTGACGAGGTAAGAAATGCAGCCTGGAAAACGCCTGCCGACATAAAGCTGCACTTCGCTACAGCCAGTATTCTCAAGAGTCGCAGAGTCGTGTTCAACATCAAGGGTAACGACTTCAGGCTGATAGTCGCCGTGGCTTATCGCTTTGGCGCCGTGTACATAAAATTTGTCGGCACTCACAAGCAGTACGACACGGTCGACGCTGATAACGTCGAAATGGAGTAACCCATGAACATTCATCCGATACACACCGAAGAGGATTACCGCGCCGCTCTCAAGAGCGTCTCTGCACTGTTTGAGAATGAACCAGAAATTGGCACTCCCGAGGGAGATTACTTTGACATCATGATTACGCTGATCGAATCGTATGAGTCGAAGCACTTCCCGGTCGACTTACCCAATCCTATCGATGCGATCAAGTTCAGAATGGAGCAGTCCGGGTTGTCCGCCGCCGATCTTGCACCCGCCATCGGCCGCACAAATCGTGTTTATGAAGTACTCAATGGCAAGCGAGCGTTGACGCTTCCGATGATCTGGAAACTGCACGAACTGTTCGGGATACCCGCCCAGAGCCTGATCAAACCGGTCAAGCACGCTTGATCAGGATCGGCTGTTGCAATCCTACCCACCGATAGTACGGACGATGCAGAACTCCGCTTATCGACTGATCTTCAACCCCTGCCGAACATGGTGCTTTTCCAGCGCCAGCTCGATCAGTCGCGTCACCAGTTCGCTGTAGGTCATGCCGGTGGCCTGCCACAGTTTCGGGTACATGCTGATGCGGGTGAAGCCGGGCAGCGAGTTGATTTCGTTGATCAGCACTTCGCCGCTGTCGGTCAGGAACACATCGACACGGGCCAGGCCGGAGCAGCCCAGTACCTGGAACGCTTCGACGGCCAGGGCGCGAATGCGCTCGCTGGCGTCGACGCTGATATTGGCCGGCACCACCACTTCAGCAGCCGTGTCGTCGATGTACTTGCTGTCGTAGGAATAGAACCCGCTGCGCACCACGATCTCGCCGCAGCCACTGGCGATGGCGTCTTCATTGCCGAGCACCGCGCATTCAATCTCGCGGCCGCTGACGGCAGATTCGATCAGCACCTTGGTATCGAAACTCAAGGCCAGCTCCACCGCTGCGCTGTACTCAGCGTCGTCGGTGACCTTGCTCACGCCCACGGATGATCCCTGATTCGCCGGCTTGACGAACAGTGGCAAACCCAACTTGCCCCGCACCTCGGCAAACCCGGTGCGCGCCGCCGTGGCGCGGGTCAATGTCACGAACGGCGTCACGGCCAGGCCGGCATCGCGCAGCAGGCGCTTGCTGATGTCCTTGTCCATGCACACGGCCGAGCCGAGCACATCGGAGCCGACAAACGGCAGATCGGCCATGCGCAGCAAGCCTTGCAGGCAACCGTCTTCTCCGAGGGTGCCGTGGACAATCGGGAAGATCACATCGACGTGACCGAGCATTTCCTGGCTGGAGGTTTCCACCAGTTGCTGACTGGCTTTGCCCGGCACCACAGCCAGTTCGCGATTGGACTGATTGAGGGCGATCAGCGCCGGGTTTTCCTGGTTCAGCAAAAAGTTGGAAGGGTCGTTGAGGTGCCAGTGGCCTTGTTTGTCGATGCCGATCAGCACCGGCTCGAAGCGTGAACGATCCAGCGCATCGACGATGTTTTTCGCCGACTGCAACGACACCTCATGCTCGGCCGAACGGCCTCCGAAAATGATCCCCACGCGCAACTTGCTCATGACCTGGCCTCATCCTGACAAATAAAAAACAACCTGTAGCGAATGCGCCCCACAGTGCAGTATTTGCCCTTGGTTTTCTAGCGGACAAGCCGCCTTCCGATCAGAAGACAGGGAACCGTTGGCTGGGTTACCGTGTTGCGCATCAAGCTCAAGACGATCATCACCATGGCCAAGCGTCCGCCTCGCAATGACTGGTTCCTTCGCGCGCCCGATGTCGGCGGGCTGCAGCGTTTCGAGGCGTTTTTTGCCGGCCATGGCTACGACCTTCACCGCCACGACACCTATGCCATCGGCCACACCCTGGCCGGGGTGCAGAGCTTTCAGTATCGCGGCGGCTGGCGTCACAGCCTGCCGGGCGCAACGATCGTGCTGCACCCGGACGAAGCCCACGATGGCGAGGCCGGGACCGAGTCCGGTTTCCAGTACCGGATGATGTACATCGAACCGGCGCTGATCCAGCAGATGCTCGGCGGGCAAGCGCTGCCGTTCATCAAGACCGGGCTGTCGAACGATCCCCGCCTGTTCGCCGCCACGGGCGCGTTGCTGCGCAGCCTGGATTGCCCGCTCGATCCACTGGAAGAACAGGACGCGCTGTTCGATCTGGCACAAGCCATGAGCACGGTTTCCGGTGCGCCGGGCAAACGCTCGGGTTTCGATTACGTGGCCGCGCAGCGTGCGCGGGAATACATCCACGGCGCCCTGGATCGCACCGTGACCCTGGATGAACTGGCGCAGCACAGTGGTCGGGATCGCTGGAGCCTGTCCCGGGATTTTCGCCTGTTATTCGGCACTAGCCCCTACCGCTACCTGACCATGCGCCGCCTGGATATGGTCCGTGCGCTGCTGATCCAGGGTCAGAGCCTGGTCAGTGCCGCGCTGATCGCAGGCTTCACCGACCAGAGCCACATGACGCGGCAATTCAGCAAAACCTACGGCCTGTCACCGGCCCGCTGGATGAACATGCAGCGCCGTTGAGCCAAGCACAATCGTACAAGAAGCGCGTTGAGTCGCTGGCTATTGTGGGTTCATCAACCACCGCGAGAGCTGTTTCATGAACGCTTACGAAAGCCTGAACTTCGCTGAAAAAATCAGCCGGATCGATTCGCACTGGTCGCCCCGGGTCATCGCCGAAATGAACGACTACCAGTTCAAGGTGGTGAAGCTGCTGGGGGACTTTATCTGGCACGACCACCTCGATACCGACGAAACCTTCATCGTGCTCGAAGGCCGGCTGCGCATCGATTTTCGCGATGGCCACGTGCTGGTAAACGCCGGAGAAATGTATGTGGTGCCCAAAGGCGTCGAGCACAAACCCTGTGCCGAGCTGGAAGTAAAACTCCTGCTGATCGAACCCAAGGGCGTGTTCAATACCGGCAGTGAAGGTGGCGAACGTACAGCCGAGAATGATGTGTGGATTTGAGCGCTGACCGGCTCAAGCCTGCAAGATCTTGCCATCCACCGGCTCACCAATGGTCAGGAAGTGTCCGCCCGCCACATGGTGCAAGGTGCGCAAGGCATCTTGCCCTTCGAAGTGCCAACGCCCTTCGCTGAACACACGCTCGTCTGCCTGGGCGGCAATCACTTCGGCGAGGAACAGATCGTACTGCTGGTGGTTGTTCGGCTCCGGCAACAGGCGACATTCCAGCCAGGCCACACAGCCTTCGAGCATCGGCGCATCAACCGACTGGCCGGTGAACGTCTGCAAGTCGTAGGTCTCAAACTTGTCGCGCCCCTGGCCTTGGGTCAATTCCAGGCCGGAGGTCGAACCGACGGTTTGCACAATGTCGGCCTGGGCGGCGCAGGGAACGTTCAGCACAAAGGTGCCCGAGGCTTCCAGCAACTGGCGAGTCCAGGTGGACTTGTCCAGCACCACGGCAATTTTCGGTGGTTCGAAATCCAGCGGCATGGCCCAGGCTGCCGCCATGATGTTGCGCCGGCCACCGTGGGCTGCGCTGACCAGCACGGTCGGGCCATGATTGAGCAGACGATAGGCCTTGGACAAGGGAACCGGACGGCGGTGAGAAACGCTCATGGAAGTCTGCTCCTGGGGAAAAGAGCCGATTGTAGCGCCCACGTAACCCTGTGGGAGCGGGCTTGCTCGCGAAGGCGTCAGTTCAGTCACAGTTGCGTTGAATGACACACCGCTTTCGTCGGAACGCCGCCCGGAGCAAGCCCGCTCCCACCAAGAGCTGATCGCAGGTCAGTTAGTGAGTTGATTGGCAAACTGCCCCACCGCATTGACCACTTTCTGCGCGCCGTCCTGGATCTCGACAATCACCGTACCCGCTTCCGCCGCCAGCGCCAGTCCCTGCTCGGCCTGAAGCTTGCCGTCGGTCATCAGCGCCACAGCGTTACGCGCCATGTCCTGGTTCTGCCGCACCACGAGGACAATTTCGTCGGTGGCCTGGCTGGTGCGCGAAGCCAGTTGCCGAACCTCATCCGCCACCACGGCGAACCCCCGCCCCTGCTCGCCCGCTCGCGCCGCTTCGATGGCCGCGTTGAGCGCCAGCAGGTTGGTCTGTTCGGCAATGCCGCTGATGGTTTTGACAATGGTACCGATCACCAGCGACTGCTCGTTCAGGGCTTCAATGCCATCGCCGGCGGTTTGCATATGCCTGGCCAGGTCGCGCATCACGTCCACGGCCTGGGTCACCACGGCGTTACCGCGCTGGGCGCTTTGGTCGGTTTGCTGCGAGGTGCTGTAGGCGATGTTGGCGGCCTCGGCGACGGCTTGTTCCTGATTGACCTGGTCGGTAATCACCGTGGCGAACTTCACCACCTTGTAGAGATTATTGTTGGCATCGACCACCGGGTTGTAGGACGCCTCCAACCAGACCGTACGACCATGGCTGTCGACCCGTTTGAAACGGTTGGCCACGAATTCGCCCGCGTTCAGGCGACGCCAGAAGTTCTGGTACTCGGCACTGTTGTAATCCGCCGGCTCGCAGAACATGCGGTGATGTTTGCCTTTGATCTGCGCCAGGCTGTAACCCATGCCGCTGAGGAAACGGTCGTTGGCGGCGAGCACATTGCCATTGAGGTCGAATTCGATCACCGCCGTGGAGCGCACCAGTGCGCCGATCAGGTTCTCGTGTTCGCGGGAGGCCTCGATGGTGCGGGTCAGGTCGCTTGAGAAGATCGAATAATGCCTGATCCGCCCATCCGCCGAGCGCACCGGCTGCAGGATCGAACGCAACCACGCTTCCTGGCCCGTACCGCGCAACAGGCGCACCGCGCCGGCGAAGTGCTCGCCACGGGTCAGCGCGTTCTTGAAACGCAACTGGAATTCATCGGATTTCACGTGGTCCGGGACCAAGTCGTCGATGTGTCGGCCAATCAGGTCGCCACTCTTGTAATGCATTTCGCCAAGGAAGTTCTGATTGACCGACTGAACCCGCCCATCGCTTTCGAGGGTCAGTACCAGCATCTCGCTTTCCAGGCTTTCCTTCACTTGCTGAAGGCTGGAGAGTTCTTCACGAAGAGCCGACAGCTCCTGCTTCAAGCGTTTATTGAACATGGGAAAGCACCGATGGACAGGGGTAGAAAGCGATATGCAGCCTAACCATCGGCCTTGGAAACATTTACTTAAGCGTGTTTCAGGCTTGCCCTGTAAAAATAGTTACGACGCGCACAATCAATGCGCGCCAGCCGCAGAACAGCCTGCAATTCTCGGCATCCGCGCACCGAAGTACGCCGCACTGCCCACGCCCACCGCGCCCATCACCGCACTGAACATCACGCAGATCCATGGACTCCACGGCATCAGGCCGATCAACAACAGCGGTGTGACACTCGCCCACGCGGCGTAGGCAATGTTGTAGGTGAACGAAATGCCCGAGACGCGAATCCGCGCCGGGAACAGGCTGACCATCACCGATGGCACCGCGCCGACCACCCCGCAGGACAGCCCTGCCACGGCGTAGGCCAGGCCGATCCAGTCGCCGCCCATGATCAGGCAGGCATACAGCACGCCGATGCCCAGCGGCAGCAGCAGGCTATAGAGCATCACCGTGCGCCAGGCGCCGATGCGGTCGACCAGCAGCCCGGCGAACACGCAGCCGATGTTCAAGAACACGATGCCCAGTGCGCTCAAGCCGAAGGTATGGCTGGCGGTCATGCCAAAGGTTTTCTGCATCATGGTCGGGGTGATGACCACGAACACCACCACCGCCGAGGTCAGCACACAGGTGAGAATCATCGCCGGCAAAATGGCCAGCCGATGCTCGCGCAAGACCGTGCGCAGCGGCAGTTCGCCGGCCGCCTCGCGCTGCGCCTGCATGGCCATGAACACCGGGGTTTCGCTGAGCCAGCGACGCAGCCAGACGCCAATCACACCAAACACGCCACCCAGCAGGAAGGGGTAGCGCCAGGCGTAATCGAGGATTTCCGTTGGTGTGAATGCCTGCGCCAGGAAGGTTGCGGTCAATGCGCCGATCAAATAACCGAAGGTCAGCCCCGCCTGCAAGAAACCCAAGGCATAGCCGCGATGGGCGATGGGCGCGTGCTCGGCGACGAATACCCAGGCACTGGGCACCTCGCCGCCCACCGCCGCGCCTTGGAGGATGCGCAGGGCCAACAGCAACAAGGGTGCGAAATAGCCGATTTGCGCGTAGGTCGGCATGATCCCGATCAGCAGGCAGGGCAGCGCCATCATCAGGATGCTCAGGCTGAAGACTTTCTTGCGCCCCAGACGGTCAGCGAAGTGCGCCATCAGGATGCCGCCCAACGGTCGCGCCAGGTAACCGGTGACGAAGATCCCGAAACTTTGCAGCAGGCGTAGCCACTCGGGCATTTCAGGCGGGAAGAACAGCTGACTGAGGGTCAGGGCGAAAAACACGAAGATGATGAAGTCGTAGATTTCCAGCGCCCCGCCGAGCGCGGCGAGCCCGAGGGTCTTGTAGTCCGAGCGGTTGAACGGCGTCGGGGGCGAATCGGTGATGGCAGTCATGAAAAGAACTCTGGCACAGGCAAAAACCAAGGCGCCCATGGTCTACGCAAACGCATCGGCGGACAACCCGTTAGACCAAAGTCCCATAGCCACGAAACAGCCCCGCAAAAATCCTCGGCTTGAATTAATGTTGGCGCCTGTCCAGACGGGCGGTTACTGCCCCGAAGACCAAAACAAACATAAAAAATCGAGGTACCCCCGTGGCCGCTGATATCGAAGATAGCCGCTCCGCCCGCTTTGCCCTGCGCTGCTCAAGTTTTGCCGAACGCTGGTTTCCCGACTCCTGGGTGTTTGCTGCCCTGGCGGTGATTATCGTGGCCGTGGCCACCATGGTGATGGGCGCCAAGCCCACCGATGCCGCGATGGCGTTCGGCGATGGTTTCTGGAGCCTGATCCCCTTCACCATGCAGATGGCCTTCGTGGTGATCGGCGGTTATGTAGTCGCCAGTTCGCCACCAGCGGTCAAGCTGATCGACCGACTGGCAATGCTCCCGAAAAACGGCCGCTCCGCCGTGGCCTGGGTCGCGCTGATCTCGATGGTCGCCTCGTTGCTGAACTGGGGCCTGTCCCTGGTGTTCGGCGGATTGCTGGTGCGCGCCCTGGCCCGCCGCACCGATCTGAAAATGGATTACCGTGCCGCTGGTGCTGCCGCCTATCTGGGGCTTGGCGCGGTGTGGGCCCTGGGCCTGTCGTCGTCCGCAGCACAATTGCAGGCCAACCCGGCGAGCCTGCCGCCGTCGATTCTGTCGATCACCGGAGTGATTCCATTCACGCAGACGATTTTCCTCTGGCAATCCGGTGCCATGTTGCTGGCGTTGATCGTGATCTCGCTGATCATCGCCTACGCCACCGCGCCTGGCCCGAACTCGGCGCGTGACGCCAAGGCGTGCGGCGTCGATCCGAGTTTCAACCTGCCACCGCTGCAACCACGCACCCGCCCCGGCGAATGGCTGGAACACAGCCCGCTGCTGACGATTCTGCTGGTGTTGCTGGCAGCCGGATGGCTGTTTCACGAGTTCTCGACCAAACCGGCCATCAGTGCGATTTCCGGGCTGAACACCTACAACTTCCTGTTCATCATGCTGGGTGCCCTGCTGCACTGGCGTCCGCGCAGTTTTCTGGACGCCGTGTCCCGTGCGGTACCGACCACCACCGGTGTGTTGATCCAGTTCCCGCTGTATGGCTCGATCGCTGCGCTGATGACCACGGTCAAGGGCGCCGATGCACAGTCCCTGGCGCACCACATCTCGACCTTTTTCGTCAGCATTGCCTCCCACGACACCTATGCCCTGCTGATGGGCGTGTACTCGGCGATCCTCGGCTTCTTCATTCCATCCGGCGGCGGCAAGTGGATCATCGAAGCGCCGTACGTGATGCAGGTGGCCAACGACCTGAACTATCACCTGGGCTGGGCCGTACAGATCTACAACGCCTCCGAAGCCTTACCGAACCTGATCAACCCGTTCTACATGCTGCCGTTGCTGGGCGTGCTGGGGTTGAAGGCGCGGGACCTGATCGGTTTCTCGTTCGTGCAGTTACTGGTACACACGCCGTTGGTGCTAGTGTTGTTATGGGCTCTGGGGACGACGCTGGCGTATTTACCGCCGGTCATGCCGTAACCATAAAAAAGGGCCGGTATTGATATCGGCCCTTTTTCTTCCGCCCCGTCTGCTTCAGTAACTGCTGGTCTTAATACGCTGAAAAGGATCTGAGCATGTTCAAACTCGCGGCACTTACCCTCGCAGCCCTCACCCTGAGCACCACCGCCCACGCCGATGTCAACCTGAAGCTGGGCACTACCGAACGCGTTACCCGTCTCTTCGCCTATCCCAACAACTGTAACGTGATCTGCTTTCGCAACTGGACGCTTGAGCAAACCGTCGAGCATTACCTGACCCAAAGTGTGCAGCGTGATGGCTACAGTGGGGCGAAGGTTCTGATCAAGACCGATAACAATCAACTATATGCCGAAATCAGCGGCGTACCCAACGGCTATGAAAAGCCCTTGGCCGCGCTGCTCGACGCCGGTGACCTGGCCTATAACGGCGCCAGCAAACTGAATGCCGATGGCAAGTGGGCGTACAGCTGGTATCTGTTCCTGCCGCTGGGCATGGCCCTGGAAAATCGCAAAAGCGTCGAACTGCTGCACTTCCCGCCAGATTATTCGCTGACCCAGGCCCAGGATTACCTGAGGTCCGCCACCACGGATCGCTGGGCCACGCTGCTGACCGCCAACGGCATCCCGGCCGAGCAGACGCCGGGCTACCAGACCATCATCGACATCGCCCCGATTGCCGCGCCTTCCAACGCGGGCAAGGACCTCGAAGGCGTCTACGGCTACTTCAAGGATTACCAGACCACCATGGTCAAGGAAGTCAGCCTGAATGCCAGCGGCGCAGCACTGCCGATGGTCGCCTTCGGCACACCGGTGCGTAACTGGATCAAAGAGCAATACGGGCCGACGGTGAACGTGTTGGGCCTGACCCAGATCAACCCGGACAACGGCGTGAATGTCCCCGTATTGGGCTCAAACCACCCGAGCTACATTTGGTATGCCGCCGATCCGGCAAGCTACACCGGCAGTGACGCCCAGGCCAAGGCCGATGCGGCAGGCCTGAAAGTCATGGGCCAGGATTTGAGTGCTGCGTGCTGGCAGGCCGCCATGGGCCGTCAACCGGACAGCAATCCAGACGTTGAGCTCAATACCTGCAGGCAAACCTGGCAAGTGGCCCGCAAAGAAAAAACCTGCGAGCTGTTCTACACCTCGATCCGCCACCTGTCGCCCCAACAGGCCGCGGGTAAATGCGCGACAGCTTCGATCGTGTCCCAGCTCAAACAACTCAAGGCCCCAGCGCCAGCCACGGCAAAACCTGCTCCGCCGTTGTAACCCGATGAACGGCTGCCAATCTGTCACTTATGACAGTAGACCGCCCGTAGTATCTGCGAGAGGCTTGGGCTGAACCCATGTGCTGCTGTGCTGACAGGACCGTCGGTGCAAGGAAGTCGCAGCACCCAGCAGACAGGGATCGTTATGAAAGCTCACGCCCCTCAACGAAAACACCCACAACCGCCACAAGGTGTTTACCCCTTTTCGGAGCTGCCCGTTCGCCTGGGATTCCCTTCCCTGGCCGACTTCGAAATCATTGAAAACGCCAAGGGCGAGGCCACGGCTATTGCCGCGCGGCGCGAATTCCCGCGAATCACTCGTATCTGCCGGGCGTCGGGGCACTTGCTGCCCTACCGCTGCCGGCATACCCGCCAGCTCGCCCCGGGTGTGCACGTCTACGACCCGCGCTTCTGCGGACTGTTGCGACACTCCTGCGACCCCAATGTCTTTCTCGACTTGAGTGAATTGTGGTTATGGGCGCTGAAGGACATCAGCAAGGGGGACTGGCTGACCATGGACTTCGCCGCCACCGAAGACAAACTGCAACGCCAGTTCGCCTGCCAGTGTGGCTCATACGAGTGCCGTGGCTGGATTACCGGCTACGATGAAGAGCCGAACGCCGACGGCCAGCTGTTTTTGCAACAGTGGCGTCGGCAAAGTCCGTGCTGAAGGGCTTTACAGGGGTTCGAACGGACGCAGGCGGTACTGCGGCGGCAGTTGCTCGAAACCGCTGATGGTCGCGTTCAGGCTCTTCCAGCGGCCATCCTTGATGCCGTAGATGCAGCCGTGGACCGACAGGCTCTGCCCACGGTGCCAGGCGTTTTGCACAATGCTGGTGTGACCGACGTTGGCCACCTGTTGGATCACGTTGAGTTCGCAGAGGCGGTCGACGCGCTCCTCTTCAGTGGCGTATTTGGCCAGTTCTTCGCGTTTTTCATAATAGAGATCGCGAATCGAACGCAGCCAGCCGTCGATCAGGCCGAACTGGCGATCCTGCATCGAAGCACGCACACCGCCGCAGCCATAATGGCCGGTGACGAGAATGTGTTTGACCTTGAGTACATCGACCGCGTACTGAATCACCGACAGGCAGTTGAGGTCGGTGTGCAGCACGACGTTGGCCACATTACGGTGTACGAACAGATCACCTGGCAGCATGCCGACGATCTCGTTGGCCGGCACCCGGGCGTCTGAACATCCGATCCACAGGAACTCAGGGGTCTGTTGGCGAGCCAGCTTGGCGAAGAAGTCAGGATCTTCCTCCTTGATCGCAGCGGCCCAACGCTCGTTGTTATCAATCAGATCTTGTAATTCGTTCATGCTTTGAAGCCTCAAGAATGATGCGCAGCTTTGACTGACAACCGTCCGTCGGGGTCACGCGCGAAATGCAGATGCTCTCCTGATCCGGAACACGGGGCTCCATGCCGGTGGAATTCTCGGTAGCCACGAGGGTCAACCGTAGTAAGGCCTACAGTATGAGGAATTGCCATGAATGATTCACGACGTCCGTACGATGCGGTGCAACCGGAACCCGTCGATGACAACGAAGACCGCATGGGCTCGGTGCGTGAGCTGGATTTCGATGAAGAAGAGCCCGGCGCCAGAATTGGTGACGAACCGCCGGAAAAGGAGCGCGAGCAACGGATGCCGCGCCAGCGCGGGCGTGAAGCGGGTCTGACCGGTGACCATCAGCCTACCGACGACGACCTGAGCCCGGAAACCCTGATCCGTGAAGACGGCGCCCGGGATGCCCATGAGGCGGGCGATGATAAGCGCGCGGATTGGGACCTGAGCATCGTCGATGAGGACGATATTGGCGGTGGCAATGGCCTGGATGAGGCTGAAATGGCGCGGCGCGATCCGATGGACGGCAAGCGCTGATCTTCGGTGTCTGTCAGGCCCTCATCGCGAGCAAGCTCGCTCCCACAGGTTTTATGTACGACACAAATCTCTGTGGGAGAGAACTTGCTCCGGGCGGCGATCCGACGAAGCTTTTGAGGCTCAATCCACCAAAGTGCAGGCCATGACCACCGCATCTTCGCGCCCGCCCACCGCCGGGTAGTAATCCCGACGCCGGCCGATCTCGTTGAAACCATAACGCTCATACAGCTTGAACGCCGCGGTATTGCTGTCGCGCACTTCCAGGAAGCACTCCCGGGCGTCGGCCTTGTAGGCAATAGACATCAGGTGCTCAAGCAATGTCAGCCCCAGGCCACGGCCCTGGTTTTCCGGCTTGACCGTGATGTTCAGCAGGTGCGCCTCGTCGAGGATGATCTGCACCACACCGTGGCCGACCTGTTGCTGACCTTCGAACATCAGCCAGATCTGATACTTGCCCAGGCCATCGAGGAAAATCCCGCGGGTCCAGGGGTGGCTGTAGGCCGCGTATTCGATTTTCAGTACAGTTTCCAGGTCCGCCTCGGTCATCGGGCGAAACGATACAGCGTCACTCATTCGATTCTTTCCAGCGCGCCATCAGCCGACGCATGGCTTGCCAGACATCAGCCTTACGCTGTGGCTCTTCCATTAATAATTCCAGGCCCGGCACCGCCCAGGCCGAGCCCAGGCCTTCGATCTGCAACTCGCAATTGAACGCCTCGGCATCCGCTTCGCCGGCAAATCGCACCGCGGGCAGGCCGATCAGCCACAAGCAGGCGCAGGGCGTTTCTTCCATGCGCACCGAGAGAAAACCTTGCACGAAGTCGCGGGCCGCTTCCGGGCCCTGATCCATCGTGCCACGCACCAGCAGCGGCCAACGCACCGGCTCGCCGACGATCTGCGGGCTGTCCGGCAGACCGGCGGCACGCAGCATGTCCTTGAGCAGCAGGTAGGCAGGATCGCGCGTCTGGAAGGATTCGCCTGTGGGTAACTCCACCAGCAGCAGGCAACGCCCGGCCCGCAGCAATTGCAGGGCAAAACGCGGCGGCGGCACGATCGGCGCCTTGACCACGACCGGGGCCTCTTCGGCCTCCTCCACCGGTTTGGCCCCGGTGCGGGTGCTGGCCAGCGATGGTCGCGGCACCTCGATCTTCGCCCGCTCGGCCGGCTTGACCACAGGAGCCACGGGCGTCGGAGCCACAACTGCTGGCACGACAGGCGCGACCACAACCGGCTCGGGGATCTCCAGCAGCTCGGGCCGCGACGGCGCGGCAAAGGGCAATTCGGTGCGCGGCAGCCAGTTGACCACCTGCATGGCGGCCAGATAAGCGCGGCGACGGGACTCGATAAGCAAAGGTCGGCCACTTGTGGATAACTAAAGTGCGCTGATTCTACCGCCGTTCGCTCAAGATCGCCCGCAGTTGATCGATGCACTTTACCGAAAAGAAGGCGACAGCCCGTCCCGAGATTGAATCGCATTGCCCCCGATGCAGTACAATCGCGGCTTTTAATCGCCAACCAGCCGGCCATTACGATGATCGAACCCAAGCGCGTCTTGCGCGCCCTCGCTGAACACTGGGCACTTCTGGAGCCACTGTGCGAGCACTTCGACCAAGGCACACTGAGCCTGAACGAACTGCGCATGCAACTGGCCGCCCAGCAACTCGACAGTACGCCGCAGGACATCACCAGCCTGCTGGACGTGTGGATTCGCCTCGACATCCTGGTTCCCGTGGCTAAAAGCCCGAACCGTTTCGAGCTCAATGCGCAGATTCACGACTTCCTCGCCTACCTGCGCCGCGAACACCGCCTTGGCCTGTGTTTGGAAATCGAAGCCTACCTGCGCCACCTCGAGCGTCTGGCCGGTTATATCCAGGACGCGTTCGATATCCGCGATGGCAACGACCTGGCGCGCCAATTGCGCCTGCTCGACATGCGGGTTCGCGATGTACTGAAAAAACTCGATAACGACGAACAGGCGCTGGTAGCCGTCGCCGAACGGGCGAAAACCAGTGATCGGCAGATTCCATTGCGCCAGCGTTACGCTGAAGTGCTGGCGACCTGGGACGAATACGTCGAGCCGATGATTGATCTGGTGAACGCCGACGGTGCCTTCGAACAAGGCGTGCGCAAGGTCGAAACCGTGCTGCTGAAGATGCTCAGCGAACAGCAGCGCCTCGGCCACCTGGTCGACGACGACATGCTGCTGCGCACCCACGCGCGCATCCTCGAAATGCAGACCAGCGCCCAGCTGACCCTGCGTCACGCCCGCGAGCTGCTGCTGCCGCTGCGTGAAGAAGCGCGCCGGCACAACGCCGTGACCCGTGGCGCCGCATTGGCCCTGTCGATGATCCGCCGCAAAGGCATCGACGCCGTGCCGCAAGCGGCGATGCCGATGTTCACTCGCCCGCAAAGCACCTTCCTCGGCAGTGCCAGTCAGGTCGAAGCCTACGTTTATGCGTTGGCCCGCTTCGAGCCGAAACCGGCGCGCTTCCCCAAGGCTCACAAGACCCAGAAAGGCGAAGCGCCACGGGCGCCACGCACCGTTCGGGAAATGCTCGAACGCTGCGAAGACGCCCTGCCGATGCCGGACCTGATGACTTGGCTACTGGAGCAGGAACCGGACGGCGCCACAGACGAATTGCTGTACTGGTTCTCGCGTCTGTCGCGGGAAAAACGCTTCACGCGCGAGCGTCTGGAACGTCGCGACTACTACACACACGAGCATCAGGTCAGCCTGCGCTCCTTCGCCCTGCTCTCGGTCAGCGACGGCACCGAGAATTCTGCGAGCACCCTCCATGCAAGTACTTCCTATGCAACTTGATCTATCCGAACTGTCCCATCTGGCACCGATTTTTCGCGAGCTGTTCAAGGGTTACCACGTCAGCCGCCGCGATCCGGAGCTGTACGCACAGTTGTCGAACTTTCAGGACCAGTACCGCACGCTGTTCAAGGCCCTGGGCTTTGAACTGGTCTGCGACACCCGCGGTTTCTACTACTTTGTGCCGGACCTCGCTGCCGCCGCGGTGAACAAGACCGCGCAGCGTCTGGCGCTGTTCACCTTCATCCTCGTCGAGCACCTGGCCGACCAGGGCCGCGACCCGATCTCCGTGCTTGACGGCGGCAGCCTCGGCCGCGACGAACTGCCGTCGCTGCTGGAAAAGTACCGCGACCTGTTCATCCAGGCCGAAGTGCAGACCCAGGACGAGCTCGAAGAAAAGATCATGCGGCGCATGACCCAGCTCGGTTTCGCCAGCGAAGAAAACGGCATCTACCGTTTCCTGCCGCCGATGCACCGCTTCCTCGATGTGTGCCTGTCGGTGCAGCAGGACCGCGACCTGGCCGCCAGCCTGCACAGCGTCCTGCCATTGCCGGTGCCGGTGCTGATCGACGAAGACAGTGACGAAAAACTGCTGCAGACCGACGACCCGCTCGACCTCGCGGAATTTGCAGACGAAAGCGAAGAAGACGCCCTGGCCCGCGCCATCGCCGAAGAACAGGAGCTCGACGCATGAGCAAGGAACGTTACGGCATCCGCCGCTTTGCCCTTTTGAACACCGCCGGCTACAGCCTCGGTCTGTTCCCGCTGGAAGAGCCGCTGTCGGTGTACGGTGCGAACAACCTCGGTAAATCCGCCTCGATCAATGCCCTGCAGTTCCCGATCCTGGCGCGCATGTCGGACATGAGCTTCGGCAAGTACAGCCTGGAGCAGTCCCGGCGCTTCTACTTCGCCTCGGACACCAGTTACATCCTGGTCGAAGTGAACCTGCCCCACGGCCCCCACGTGATCGGTGTGGTCGGTCGCGGCCCGGGCGGCGGTTTCGGTCACCAGTTCTTTGCCTATGCCGGCAAACTGGACCTGGCCCACTATCAGAAAAACGACACCTGCCTGCGCCAGAAAGAACTGTTCACCAACCTTGAGCGCGAAGGCCTGAAAGCCTACGAACTCAAGCCGGATGAACTGCGCCGTTTGCTGGTCGGTGGCCACACCTCGATTCCGCTGGACCTGACCCTGATTCCGCTACGCTCCACCAGCGAGCAGAGCCTGAAGACCTTCCGCGCACTGTTCATCAACCTGCTGCACATGCGCGAAATCACCGCGGCCAAGCTCAAGCAGCTGTTCCTCGATGCCTTCGAGCACAGCCTGCGTTCCGGCAGCGTCGACTACATCGCTGCGTGCGAAGAAGCGTTCCGTGATGTACGACGCATGGAGCAGGACTACAACTCGCTGGTCGCCGCCGGCCCGCTGGTCGAAGCCCTGGCCAACGGCGTGAAGCAACGCGACATCCTGCGCGGCAAACTGCACCGGATCTCGCCCCTGCTCGATTCGCTGCTGGGTACCTGGTCGGACTACGCCAGTGCGCGCAAGGAAGAGCTGACCATTCAGGCCGAACACTACCGCAACGAGCAGGATGCCCTGCAAAACGACCAGCGCGGCGGCACCCAGGAACTGATGCGTCTGGAGCGGGAAATCACCGGTATCCAGCGCTGGCTCGGCGAACTGTCGGTGCTCAAGCATCGCTTTGCCCTGGTCGATGACGTCAAGGTGCTGGAGCAGCAACTGCTGGCCGCCAAGGACGCCCACGACGAACTGGCCGGTGCGCTGGCGCAGTCCCGCCAGTTCAGCGCCGAAGACCTCGACGAACGTCTGCGCGACCTGGAAAAACGCCTGAAGTCGGTTAAACAGCAACTCGATCACGCCGACAACAACAGCTACGCCCGCCTGCGCGAAGAGTTCTCGCAACAAGACGTCGAACGCCTGATGCGCCTGTTCAACAGCGCACTGTTCAGCCTGCCGCTGGGTGAGCATGGCATCACCCTCGACGAGAACGGCGACTGGGTGAAATCCGTGGAACTGATCCTCGACGGTTTCAAAGGCGAACGCTTCGAAGTGCCGGGCCTGTCCATCGACATCTCGCACATCGAGCCGCCGGCATTGCAGGCCCTGGCTGACCGCGCTGCATTGCGCGACCAGAAGGAACGCCTGGACAAAGAACTCAAGCAACTGAAGACCCAGCAGGCCGTGGCCGCCGACCGCGCCGCGAGCAAGACCCAGACCGAAGCGCTGTACCAGCAAGTGCTGGATGCGCAGAAAGCCCTGGAAGACTTCCGTCGCGCGCAAACCCTGAGCGCCGAGGAAGGCGACAAGCTTGAGCAGTTGGCGCAAATAGAAGCGGCGCAGGACGAGCTGAAGCGCTCCAGCGACGCCTTCACCGAGCGCGTCCAGCAACTGTCGGCCAAGCTGCAACTGGTCGGCCGGCAGATCGGCGACATGGAAGCCAAGCAACGCACCCTCGACGACGCCCTGCGCCGTCGCCAGTTGTTGCCGGCGGACCTGCCGTTCGGCACACCGTTCATGGACCCGATCGACGATTCCATGGACAACCTGCTGCCGCTGCTCAATGACTACCAGGACAGCTGGCAAGGCCTGCTGCGGGCCGACGGCCAGATCGAAGCGCTGTACGCTCAGGTGCGCCTCAAGGGCGTGGCCAAATTCGACAGCGAAGACGATATGGAGCGTCGCCTGCAACTGCTGATCAACGCCTATGCGCACCGTACCGACGAAGCCCTGACCCTGGGCAAGGCTCGCCGTGCCGCCGTGACGGACATCGCCCGGACCCTGCGCAACATCCGCAGCGACTACGACAGCCTCGAACACCAACTGGCACTGTTCAACCGCGAGATCAACAAACGTCAGGTCTCCAACCTGCAAAGCTTCCGCATCGTGCTCGCCCCGAACAAGGAAGCGCTCAAGCACATCGACCAGATCATCCACAGCGCCGGTCAGTACGAAGAAGGCGAAACCCTGTCGGTCTTCGACCTGAGCCAAAGCGCCGAGCAGGACAACAAGAACGAAGAGGCCAAGGAATACCTGGCGCGGCTGGTGGCGGCCAACCACAACCAGCTCGGCCTCAAGGACTTGTTCGAACTGGCGTTCGAGATCACCAAGGTCAACGGCCAACCGGTGATCCATACCGACATCGACGGCGCCGCTTCCAACGGCACCACCATGACCATCAAGGCGCTGACCAACATGTACTTGTTGCTGCACTTGATGGACCGTGACCAGGCCGGTCGCGTGCGTCTGCCGTACTACCTCGACGAGGCGGCGGACATCGATGAGAAAAACCAGGCCGCCTTGCTGGAAACCAGCCTGCAGCTGGGCTTCGTGCCGATCCTGGCGAGCGTGAAGCCGCAGGTCTGCGCCAGTGTCGCCATCGACCTGGAGGGCGGCAGCGGCCCGGCCGGCATCTACATCGATGAGGCGGACTGGAAGTACATCCGTCGTCACGATCAGGTGAAGACGACGGTCAACGAAGAAGCGGATGAACCGGAGCTGGATGCGGTCTGAGGCTTGAATAGAAGGCAATGAAAAAGGCCGCGGTCCAATGGATCGCGGCCTTTTTCATAGGTGTGTCATTTAGCTTTGCAGTGAACTTCAGGGCCTCTTCGCGGGCAAGCCCGCTCCCACAGAAGTTGTGGCGAACACAGAGTCTGTGACCAACCGATAACCCTGTGGGAGCGGGCTTGCCCGCGAAGGCGTCATCACTGACACCACATAACCCTCAGACTATTTACCCAGAGAAATCTTCGGCGCCCAACCCAGCCATTCCTCTTCAAACTTGTCGAACAGCGCGAACGTCTGCTCCGGTCGCGCCGGGCTTCCCATGCGCTCGCCATCCGGCGTGGCAAAGGCCACACCGCCCTGAATCATCGTCTCCAGGGATTCTGTGCGCACTGTTGCACCTTTGAACAGACCGACATCGAAGTCGAAACCGCTGGTGTTCCAGAACCGTGTACCGCTGCGTACCAATGGCGCGTACTTCGGTTCGATCAGGATATGGATCAGGACGCGATCAGCGGTCTCGCCCAGCTCATAACCCGTCACCTTGCCCACGGTGATTTCGCGATACGTCACTGGCACGCCGGCCTTCAGCGAACCACGACGAGCCGCGCTCAGCACCAGACTCAATCCCGCTTCCTGCTTGGCAGTTTCCGGCGCGGCGGCCAAAGCGACAAAGTTCTTCTGTGGCCCCAGGTTCTTCGGTGCCGGTTGCACCTCGATGTATTGCCCGGTCACCAGGGTTTCGAGGTTGGACGTCTTGATCAGGCCCAGCTCAGGCTTGACCACCCAGAACTGACTGCCGACTCGGGCGATGCGCTCCGGCACTTCGGTAATCCGCGCGGTCAGCAACACCGATTGCAGGTCCTCGCTGAGATCAACATCCTCCACCTTGCCGACATCCAGCCCCTTGAAACGAATCGGCGTGCCGGTACGCAGGCCGTCAGCGCGATCGAGCCTGAGCGTGATGACTTCGCCTTTCTGCGTGGCGTCTTCATGGTTCGCGAACAGACGGAAACGTGGAATACGCTTCTGCAGCGGGGCTTTGTCCTGCGGGGTCTCGAAGGCAATGCCGCCGGCCATCAAGCTCTGCAACGACTCGCTTTTAACCTGGACCCCGCCGGTCAGCCCGCCCGTGAGAGTGATGCCACTGGCGTTCCAGAAGCGCGTCGAGGCATTGACCAGGCCTTCGTATTCCTTCTCGATGTGCACACCAATGATCAGTTGTTTCTTGGTGCGTGAGAACTGATAGCTCTGTACGGAGCCGACTTTAACCTGCTTGTAGAGAACCGGGCTGCCGACTTCCAGCGAGCCGAGATTTTCCGTGAACAACACCAAATGCAGGCCAGGTGCACGCAGATCCAGCGGCGGTGCCTTGGCCCGTGCCGCAAACTCCCGCTGTGGCGCCGAACCCTTGTCGCCAGGCCGCACAGCGATGTAGTTGCCTTTGACCAACGCCTCGAGACCGGTAATCCCCGCCAGCGAAATCGACGGTTTGACCACCCAGAATTGGGTGCCTTCGACCAGGTAATCCTCGGCCAATGGGTCCATCGTCAATTCGGCGGTGGCCCCGGACAGGTCAGGATCGACCTTCAACGCCTTGAGATTGCCGACTTGAATGCCTTTGTACATCACCGGCGTGCGACCGGCCTGCAAGCCTTCGAAGTCGCTGAGCTTGACCTTGACCCGGATACCGGCCGCCGCTGCATCGAAGTCTTCATAGAGTCTGAACGGCAGGCTTGGGTCGGTAGGCGGGCTGTCCTTGCGGTTTTCAGGTGTAGCGAACGCAATACCACCGGCGACGATGCTGGCCAGGGATTCACTGCGAACTTTCACACCCGACAGATTGGCGTCGATGCTGATGCCGCTGGCGTTCCAGAAACGTGTGTGTTTGCGCACCAGTTTGGCGTAAGTCGGCTCAATGAAGACCTTGAGTTCGACAGTGTTCTGGTCCTCGGACAACACATAGCTTTTGATCTGGCCCACTTTGATCTGTTTGTAGAACACCGGACTGCCACGGTTCAGCGAGCCCAGGCGATCAGCCTTGATGGTCAAGTGCAGACCGGGTTGGGCATCGGAGAGCGGCGGTTCCTCGGCCAGGGCCTTGAACTTGCGCACGGGCTCGCCTTCCCCCGGGCTGATGGCGACATAGTTACCTGAAACCAGCGTCTCAAGACCGGTAATCCCTGCCAGCGTCACGCTCGGCTTGACCAGCCAGAAGCGCGTGCTGGTTCGCAGGTATGGCTCTACGTCCTTGTTCATTTCGATGCTGGCGATCACGCCTTTGGAACTGCCTTCGTCATCGAGCTTGAGGCTTTTGACCTTGCCGACCGACATGCCTTTATAGACAACTTCGGTCTTGTTGGCCTGAATGCCCTCGCCGCTCTCAAAACGCACCTGAATCTGGATACCGGTCTCGTTATAGGCACGCCAGCCGAGCCAGCCGCCGATGATCAAGGCGATCAGGGGCAACACCCAAATGGCAGACCAGTTCGAAGCCGGTCGGGTTTTCGCTACAGGCAAATCAGTCATGGTCGTCGTCCGACTCCGTGTTATCCCAAATCAGTCGGGGATCAAAAGTTACCGCGGCAAGCATCGTCAGAATCACCACAGTGGCGAAAGCGATGGCGCCAGGATTGGCTTCGATGCTGGCAAGTCGCCCAAAATTCACGACCGCCACGAGGATGGCGATCACAAAGATATCGAGCATCGACCAGCGGCCGATGAATTCAATGAAACGGTACATCCAGATACGCTGGCGAGCCGAAAGGGGCTGACGACGCTGCACGGAAAACAGTAACAAACCAATGCCCGCCAGCTTGAAGGTGGGCACCAGGATACTGGCGATAAACACCACGGCCGCAATGGGAAACATGCCGTAGTGCACCAACTCGATGACACCCGCCATGATCGTGCTGGGCGCACCTTTGCCCAGGGAGTTCACGGTCATGATTGGCAACAAATTGGCCGGTATGTAAAGAATGGCGGCGGTAATCAGCAATGCCCAGGTGCGCACCAGGCTATTCGGGCTACGGGCATGCACCAGCGCTCCGCAGCGTGTACAGACTTGCTCATCGGTATCAGCTTCCTGCCTGTTCAATTCATGACATTCCTTGCAAATCAGAATGCCTGCATCAATCGCCCGCATGGGCATCCTCTCCTGATAACGCTTGCCAGATCTGGTGAGGCGACATTACGACCTCCAGCCAGACTTGGATCAGCAACAAACCAATGAAGCACACCAAGCCAACGCCTACGGTGATGGTTGCCATATCTGCCAGTTTTACGATCGCCACCAGTACGCCCATGAAGTAAACCTCGAGCATCCCCCATTCGCGTATATGGTGATAAATGCGATAGAGCAACAAGCCGTAGCTGCGTCCGACATCAAAACGGATACTCAACAATACGGCCAGTTGGCACAGCAGCTTGAGTAACGGAATTCCTATGCTGCACAGGAACACCACCACTGAAACACTTTGCATGCCTGTGTCAAAAAGAGCGACAACACCGCTCCAGACAGTGTCTTGCGAAGATTGCCCGAGTAGATTGAGCTGCATGATGGGTAAAAAATTCGCCGGAATAAACAACAACAAGGCGGCGATGACCAAGGCGAGACTGCGCTGTACGACGTTGTACCGATTGGCATAAAGCTCGTAGCCACAGCGCGGGCACAGGGCTTTTTCGCCATGGGCGAGTTCGGGTTTACGCATGAGCAAGTCGCACTCATGGCAGGCAATCAGATTTTCTAGTGGTAATTCTGACAGCTCTTTGGCGTCAACCGAATCCGGCATAAGCGCTCTGACTCTGAAAAAGTTGGACCTATTCTAGTGTCCCGGGACAAAAATAACTGCGCCAATTTGTGCTTGATTGATCGTGCTTTTTATACGCCAAAAACAAAACCCCTACCTGCATACGCAGATAGGGGTTTCGGAATTTAATCTTGACGATGACCTACTCTCACATGGGGAAACCCCACACTACCATCGGCGATGCATCGTTTCACTGCTGAGTTCGGGATGGGATCAGGTGGTTCCAACGCTCTATGGTCGTCAAGAAATTCGGGTACCGAGTCGTGACCGGCTGGCCGCGCTTCAGCAAATTGGGTATGTGATAGCTTCGGTGTTTTGTGAGTATCTCGAACTTTCGGTTCGTTTCGTCTTCACACACCGCAATCTGATGCTCTTTCGAGTAGTCAAATTGCTTGGGTGTTATATGGTCAAGCCTCACGGGCAATTAGTATTGGTTAGCTCAACGCCTCACAGCGCTTACACACCCAACCTATCAACGTCGTAGTCTTCGACGGCCCTTCAGGGGACTCAAGGTCCCAGTGAGATCTCATCTTGAGGCAAGTTTCCCGCTTAGATGCTTTCAGCGGTTATCTTTTCCGAACATAGCTACCCGGCAATGCCACTGGCGTGACAACCGGAACACCAGAGGTTCGTCCACTCCGGTCCTCTCGTACTAGGAGCAGCCCCTCTCAAATCTCAAACGTCCACGGCAGATAGGGACCGAACTGTCTCACGACGTTCTAAACCCAGCTCGCGTACCACTTTAAATGGCGAACAGCCATACCCTTGGGACCGGCTTCAGCCCCAGGATGTGATGAGCCGACATCGAGGTGCCAAACACCGCCGTCGATATGAACTCTTGGGCGGTATCAGCCTGTTATCCCCGGAGTACCTTTTATCCGTTGAGCGATGGCCCTTCCATACAGAACCACCGGATCACTAAGACCTACTTTCGTACCTGCTCGACGTGTCTGTCTCGCAGTCAAGCGCGCTTTTGCCTTTATACTCTACGACCGATTTCCGACCGGTCTGAGCGCACCTTCGTACTCCTCCGTTACTCTTTAGGAGGAGACCGCCCCAGTCAAACTACCCACCATACACTGTCCTCGATCCGGATAACGGACCTGAGTTAGAACCTCAAAGTTGCCAGGGTGGTATTTCAAGGTTGGCTCCACGCGAACTGGCGTCCACGCTTCAAAGCCTCCCACCTATCCTACACAAGCAAATTCAAAGTCCAGTGCAAAGCTATAGTAAAGGTTCACGGGGTCTTTCCGTCTAGCCGCGGATACACTGCATCTTCACAGCGATTTCAATTTCACTGAGTCTCGGGTGGAGACAGCGCCGCCATCGTTACGCCATTCGTGCAGGTCGGAACTTACCCGACAAGGAATTTCGCTACCTTAGGACCGTTATAGTTACGGCCGCCGTTTACCGGGGCTTCGATCAAGAGCTTCGCGTTAGCTAACCCCATCAATTAACCTTCCGGCACCGGGCAGGCGTCACACCCTATACGTCCACTTTCGTGTTTGCAGAGTGCTGTGTTTTTAATAAACAGTCGCAGCGGCCTGGTATCTTCGACCGGCGTGGGCTTACGGAGCAAGTCCTTCACCCTCACCGGCGCACCTTCTCCCGAAGTTACGGTGCCATTTTGCCTAGTTCCTTCACCCGAGTTCTCTCAAGCGCCTTGGTATTCTCTACCCAACCACCTGTGTCGGTTTGGGGTACGGTTCCTGGTTACCTGAAGCTTAGAAGCTTTTCTTGGAAGCATGGCATCAACCACTTCGTGTTCTAAAAGAACACTCGTCATCAGCTCTCGGCCTTAGAATCCCGGATTTACCTAAGATTCCAGCCTACCACCTTAAACTTGGACAACCAACGCCAAGCTGGCCTAGCCTTCTCCGTCCCTCCATCGCAATAACCAGAAGTACAGGAATATTAACCTGTTTTCCATCGACTACGCTTTTCAGCCTCGCCTTAGGGACCGACTAACCCTGCGTCGATTAACGTTGCGCAGGAAACCTTGGTCTTTCGGCGTGGGTGTTTTTCACACCCATTGTCGTTACTCATGTCAGCATTCGCACTTCTGATACCTCCAGCAAGCTTCTCAACTCACCTTCACAGGCTTACAGAACGCTCCTCTACCGCATCACCCGAAGGTGATACCCGTAGCTTCGGTGTATGGTTTGAGCCCCGTTACATCTTCCGCGCAGGCCGACTCGACTAGTGAGCTATTACGCTTTCTTTAAAGGGTGGCTGCTTCTAAGCCAACCTCCTAGCTGTCTAAGCCTTCCCACATCGTTTCCCACTTAACCATAACTTTGGGACCTTAGCTGACGGTCTGGGTTGTTTCCCTTTTCACGACGGACGTTAGCACCCGCCGTGTGTCTCCCATGCTCGGCACTTGTAGGTATTCGGAGTTTGCATCGGTTTGGTAAGTCGGGATGACCCCCTAGCCGAAACAGTGCTCTACCCCCTACAGTGATACATGAGGCGCTACCTAAATAGCTTTCGAGGAGAACCAGCTATCTCCGAGCTTGATTAGCCTTTCACTCCGATCCACAGGTCATCCGCTAACTTTTCAACGGTAGTCGGTTCGGTCCTCCAGTTAGTGTTACCCAACCTTCAACCTGCCCATGGATAGATCGCCCGGTTTCGGGTCTATTCCCAGCGACTAGACGCCCTATTAAGACTCGCTTTCGCTACGCCTCCCCTATTCGGTTAAGCTCGCCACTGAAAATAAGTCGCTGACCCATTATACAAAAGGTACGCAGTCACCCAACAAAGTGGGCTCCCACTGCTTGTACGCATACGGTTTCAGGATCTATTTCACTCCCCTCTCCGGGGTTCTTTTCGCCTTTCCCTCACGGTACTAGTTCACTATCGGTCAGTCAGTAGTATTTAGCCTTGGAGGATGGTCCCCCCATATTCAGACAAAGTTTCTCGTGCTCCGTCCTACTCGATTTCATGACCAAGAGATTTTCGCGTACAGGGCTATCACCCACTATGGCCGCACTTTCCAGAGCGTTCCGCTAATCTCAAAGCCACTTAAGGGCTAGTCCCCGTTCGCTCGCCACTACTAAGGGAATCTCGGTTGATTTCTTTTCCTCAGGGTACTTAGATGTTTCAGTTCCCCTGGTTCGCCTCTTGCACCTATGTATTCAGTACAAGATAACCATCTTATGATGGCTGGGTTCCCCCATTCAGACATCTCCGGATCAAAGTCTGTTTGCCGACTCCCCGAAGCTTTTCGCAGGCTACCACGTCTTTCATCGCCTCTGACTGCCAAGGCATCCACCGTATGCGCTTCTTCACTTGACCATATAACCCCAAGCAATCTGGTTATACTGTGAAGACGACATTCGCCGAAAATTCGCGATTAAACTCACAAATTTTACCTTAGCCTGATCCGTTACCAGTGAAAGTAACGTTCAGTCTATCTTTCTATCACATACCCAAATTTTTAAAGAACGAACTAGTCAAAGACTAGAAATCAACATTCATCATCGCACCGATGGAATGCTCATTTCTAAGCTTTATACAATCAGAAGCAGTTAGTGGTGGAGCCAAACGGGATCGAACCGTTGACCTCCTGCGTGCAAGGCAGGCGCTCTCCCAGCTGAGCTATGGCCCCGTATTTCTACAGGCGTTTCCCACACAAAATTGGTGGGTCTGGGCAGATTCGAACTGCCGACCTCACCCTTATCAGGGGTGCGCTCTAACCAACTGAGCTACAGACCCAATTTCGAGCTGCTAAGGCCGACCTCACCCTGCTCTTAACCACAGAGCATGGGGTACGCTCTAACCAACTAAGCTACAACCCCAAGGCTGCTTCTATATCGTCTTCTTCAATGAATCAAGCAATTCGTGTGGGAACTTATGGAGCAGCTGAGTCGTCGATTAAGGAGGTGATCCAGCCGCAGGTTCCCCTACGGCTACCTTGTTACGACTTCACCCCAGTCATGAATCACACCGTGGTAACCGTCCTCCCGAAGGTTAGACTAGCTACTTCTGGTGCAACCCACTCCCATGGTGTGACGGGCGGTGTGTACAAGGCCCGGGAACGTATTCACCGCGACATTCTGATTCGCGATTACTAGCGATTCCGACTTCACGCAGTCGAGTTGCAGACTGCGATCCGGACTACGATCGGTTTTGTGGGATTAGCTCCACCTCGCGGCTTGGCAACCCTCTGTACCGACCATTGTAGCACGTGTGTAGCCCAGGCCGTAAGGGCCATGATGACTTGACGTCATCCCCACCTTCCTCCGGTTTGTCACCGGCAGTCTCCTTAGAGTGCCCACCATTACGTGCTGGTAACTAAGGACAAGGGTTGCGCTCGTTACGGGACTTAACCCAACATCTCACGACACGAGCTGACGACAGCCATGCAGCACCTGTCTCAATGTTCCCGAAGGCACCAATCCATCTCTGGAAAGTTCATTGGATGTCAAGGCCTGGTAAGGTTCTTCGCGTTGCTTCGAATTAAACCACATGCTCCACCGCTTGTGCGGGCCCCCGTCAATTCATTTGAGTTTTAACCTTGCGGCCGTACTCCCCAGGCGGTCAACTTAATGCGTTAGCTGCGCCACTAAGAGCTCAAGGCTCCCAACGGCTAGTTGACATCGTTTACGGCGTGGACTACCAGGGTATCTAATCCTGTTTGCTCCCCACGCTTTCGCACCTCAGTGTCAGTATCAGTCCAGGTGGTCGCCTTCGCCACTGGTGTTCCTTCCTATATCTACGCATTTCACCGCTACACAGGAAATTCCACCACCCTCTACCATACTCTAGCTTGTCAGTTTTGAATGCAGTTCCCAGGTTGAGCCCGGGGCTTTCACATCCAACTTAACAAACCACCTACGCGCGCTTTACGCCCAGTAATTCCGATTAACGCTTGCACCCTCTGTATTACCGCGGCTGCTGGCACAGAGTTAGCCGGTGCTTATTCTGTCGGTAACGTCAAAACACTAACGTATTAGGTTAATGCCCTTCCTCCCAACTTAAAGTGCTTTACAATCCGAAGACCTTCTTCACACACGCGGCATGGCTGGATCAGGCTTTCGCCCATTGTCCAATATTCCCCACTGCTGCCTCCCGTAGGAGTCTGGACCGTGTCTCAGTTCCAGTGTGACTGATCATCCTCTCAGACCAGTTACGGATCGTCGCCTTGGTGAGCCATTACCTCACCAACTAGCTAATCCGACCTAGGCTCATCTGATAGCGCAAGGCCCGAAGGTCCCCTGCTTTCTCCCGTAGGACGTATGCGGTATTAGCGTTCCTTTCGAAACGTTGTCCCCCACTACCAGGCAGATTCCTAGGCATTACTCACCCGTCCGCCGCTGAATTCAGGAGCAAGCTCCTGTCATCCGCTCGACTTGCATGTGTTAGGCCTGCCGCCAGCGTTCAATCTGAGCCATGATCAAACTCTTCAGTTCAAACATCTTTGGGTTTTGAGAAAACCCTAAACTTGGCTCAGCAATCGTTGGTTACATCTTTGATTTCTCGCGGAGTAACTTGCGATGCTGATAATCTGTTGACTAGCAGTCTGACTCCACAAGCACCCACACGAATTGCTTGATTCAGTTGTTAAAGAGCGGTTGGTTAAGATCTTTCGTCTCAACCGAGGCGCGCATTCTACAGCAGCCTCATTTGCTGTCAAGTGATTATTTTCAGAAGTTTTCCAAGTTTCCTTTTCAACTTCAACCACTTGCGCTTCAGATCTCTCATCAGCGGGAGGCGAATTCTACAGCGTTACACGCTGCTGTCAACACCTCTTTTTCAACCCCCTTTCGGCTTCGATGAACTGAAGCAACCTGCTGCCGAAAACTACTTAACTCATTGTTTACCAAGGAGTTTTCCGTTTCGACTGCGCCGGAAGTGGGGCGAATTATAGACACCTGGAATCTGCCGTCAACCACTATTTACGCCTTTTTGGCGGAAGAGCCCTTTTTAGCCATTAAACGCGGGATTCGACGAGCCAAAGGCGGTAGCCGTAGCACTAACAGCAATGCACCTATAGAGGCATAGATCGCCCACTCCTTCAGGTCGGCGCGCACAATCCAGAGCATATGCAGTAGTCCAAGCCCGAGAATGACATACGCCAGGCGATGCAACTTCTTCCAGCGGGAACCCAATCGTCGCTGACTGTATCGATTGGAAGTCACCGCCAATGCCAGCAAACCAAGAAAACCCAGCGCCCCGACAATAATGTAAGGCCGCTTGCGCAACTCGACACCCAGTTGCGACCAGTCAAAACCAAGTATGAATGCGCAATAACTACTGAGGTGGAGCAGCACATAGGCAAAACACCACAACCCCAACTGTCGCCGCACGGCATTCCACCCCGCCCAACCGGTGAGTTTCTGCAAAGGCGTCAAGCTCAAGATTACGAGCAGCAGAACAAGCGCCCCCAAACCCAGCCGGTCTACCAGTACCTTGCCCGGATCCGGCCCGAGAACATCCTCCCAGGCCTGATACAACCAGAGCAGCGGCCACACCAGCACCACGACAAAGACCCCGATACGCCAAAACGGATAGCGCATCAGTAGTTCTTCCTCAGGTCGAGCCCCGTATATAGAGAGGCGACTTCCTCTGAATAGCCGTTGAACATTTGCGTGTCACGTACATTGGGCTTGAACAAACCGCTGGGCAGGCGGCGTTCACGCGCCTGAGTCCAGCGAGGATGATCAACAGTGGGATTCACGTTCGCATAAAAACCATATTCATCCGCAGCAATGCTCTGCCAGGTGGTTTTCGGCTGCTCGCTGACCAGACTGATGCGCACGATGGACTTGATGCTCTTGAAGCCATATTTCCAGGGCACCACCAAACGCAACGGCGCACCGTTTTGATTAGGCAACTCACGCCCGTACATGCCTACCGCAAGAATCGCCAATGGGTTCATCGCCTCATCCAGACGCAGCCCCTCTATATAGGGCCAGTCGATCAACGCAAAACCGGAACGCTGACCCGGCATGCTTTTGGGATCCTGCAGGGTTTCGAAGCGGATGAATCTGGCTTTCGAGGTCGGCTCGACCTCCTTGAGCAAGGCCGAGAGGGGAAAACCGATCCAGGGAATGACCATCGACCAGGCTTCCACGCAACGCAATCGGTAGATTCGCTCCTCCAGCTGATACGGTTTCATGAAGTCTTCGAGCGCATACCGCCCGGGCTTGCCCACCTCCCCGTCCACCACCACCGACCACGGCTCCGTCTTCAGCGTGCCGGCATTCGCGGCCGGATCACCTTTGTCGGTGCCGAACTCGTAGAAGTTGTTGTAGTGGGTCGCGTCCTTGAACGGCGTGATCGCCTCATCCTTGACGACAACCGCCCCCCACTTGACCGAGGAAAGCTTTTCGCTGAACCAGGAAGGCGCCTTGCCAGGCTCGACGTCCGCATAACGCGCCACATCGTCGGCAGCCGCCCACCGAGGAAGACCGCTCACGGCCAGACCGGCAACAGCAACACCCAATACATTGCGTCGAGAAAGATAGATGGATTCAGGCGTGACATCCGACTCATGGCAGTCGGATGCTTTAGGGACTTTGATCAGCATGGCTACTCCGCAGTATTGGAGAACAGATGCACCAACAGACTGCGGAGTATGAGGGAAATTACATCACTCGACGCTTTTACGCCGACGAAGATGTAACAGGTATTGAACCGGGCCGGACGCGGCATAGGCGAGGAAGACCAGCAGCAGAATGCGCGGCGGATCACTGAAAACAACCGCGAACACCAGCACCACGGCGAGAATCGCCACGAAAGGCACCCGCCCTTTCAGATCCAGCTCCTTGAAGCTGTTGTACTTGATGTTGCTGACCATCAGCATGCCGGCCGCGGCAACCATCAGCGCAACCAGGAAAGACATCTTGGAACCCTGGATGCCGTAATCGCTGAACGCCCAGACGATACCTGCAACCACACCCGCAGCAGCAGGACTGGCCAGACCGATAAAGTAGCGCTTGTCCGCGGTGCCGACCTGGGTGTTGAAGCGCGCAAGGCGCAATGCCGCACCCGCGACATAGATGAAGGCGACCATCCAGCCAACCTTGCCCATGTCACCCAAGGCCCAACCGAAGGCCAGCAATGCCGGGGCAACACCAAAGGCAACCATGTCCGACAGCGAATCATACTCGGCACCGAAGGCGCTCTGGGTGTTGGTCATACGGGCCACGCGCCCATCAAGGCCATCGAGCACCATGGCGACGAAGATCGCGATGGCCGCAAACGCGAAATACTTGCTCGCATTGGCCGAGTCACCCGCACTCAGGGCCGCCTGGGCGCTCATCGAGTTGATGATGGAATAGAACCCTGCGAACAGGTTCGCAGTGGTGAACAGATTCGGCAGAAGATAGATACCACGATGCCGGACTTTACGACCTTCGGCGTCATGCCCTTCTTCGACATGTTCATCGATGGGCAGCAGGCTATCGGCGTCAGAGGCCTGGTTTGGCTCTTCGGGGCGTTCGCTCATGGACATTACCTTGCAACGGGTGGAAAGTTTGGACAGGTGTCTGGGACGACGGTTCGGCCGCAAACGATGCAGCTTTATACCAGAACCGGCCCCCCAAACGAAAAAACGCGGCCTAAGCCGCGTTTTTCGTACAAGCGCGTGACTTAGTTTTTGGCTTTGTCGACGATCTTGTTTGCACCGATCCACGGCATCATGGAGCGCAGTTGCTCGCCGATGATTTCGATACCGTGAGCGGCGTTGTTACGACGCTTGGCGGTCATCGAAGGATAGCCGGTAGCGCCTTCGCTGATGAACATCTTGGCGTATTCGCCGTCCTGAATACGTTTCAGGGCGTTGCGCATGGCCTGACGGGATTCGGCGTTGATGACTTCAGGGCCGGTCACGTACTCGCCGTATTCGGCGTTGTTGGAGATCGAGTAGTTCATGTTGGCGATGCCGCCTTCGTACATGAGGTCAACGATCAGCTTCAGTTCGTGCAGGCACTCGAAGTAGGCCATTTCCGGCGCGTAGCCAGCTTCAACCAGGGTTTCGAAGCCGGCCTTGACCAGCTCAACGGTACCGCCGCACAGAACGGCTTGTTCGCCGAACAGGTCGGTCTCAGTCTCGTCCTTGAAGGTGGTTTCGATGATGCCGGTACGACCGCCGCCAACACCGGCAGCGTAGGACAGAGCGACGTTCTTGGCGTTGCCCGAGGCGTCCTGGTAGATAGCGATCAGGTCAGGGATACCGCCGCCCTTCACGAACTCGGAACGTACGGTGTGGCCTGGAGCCTTCGGCGCGATCATGATCACGTCGAGGTCAGCGCGCGGCACAACCTGGTTGTAGTGGATCGCGAAACCGTGGGAGAAGGCCAGGGTGGCGCCTTTCTTGATGTTCGGCTCGATTTCGTTCTTGTACAGGGAGGACTGGAACTCGTCCGGGGTCAGGATCATGACCAGATCGGCAGCTGCAACAGCGGAAGCAACGTCGGTCACTTTCAGGCCGTGGGCTTCAGCCTTGGCAACGGTAGCCGAACCTTTACGCAGGCCGACAGTCACGTCAACGCCGGAGTCTTTCAGGTTGCACGCTTGAGCGTGGCCCTGGGAACCGTAACCGATGATGGCAACTTTCTTGCCCTGGATGATCGACAGGTCGCAGTCTTTATCGTAGAAAACTTTCATGAATTTCCCCTATATCAGGCCGTTCAGGCCGTTCGCTAATTTGGTTTAGATGCTGAGTACTTTGTCGCCGCGGGCAATGCCGGTCACGCCACTACGGACGGTTTCCAGAATCGAGGCGGTGCCAATGGACTGAATGAAGCTGTCGAGCTTGTCGCTGGTACCGGTCAGTTGAACGGTATACACGCTGGCGCTGACATCGACGATCTGTCCACGGTAAATATCGGTAGTGCGCTTGATCTCGGCACGCTGGGCGCCGGTGGCCTTGACCTTGACCAGCATCAGTTCGCGCTCGATGTGAGCACTCTCCGACAGGTCGACCAGCTTTACCACTTCGATCAGTTTGTTCAGGTTCTTGGTGATCTGCTCGATGACTTCATCGTGACCAACCGTGGTCAGCGTCAGACGCGACAGGGTCGGGTCTTCGGTCGGTGCCACAGTCAGGCTTTCGATGTTGTAGTTGCGCTGCGAGAACAGACCAACCACACGAGACAGAGCACCGGGTTCGTTTTCCAGAAGCAAGGAAATAATGTGCCGCATGATTAGGTACGCTCCGTCTTGCTCAGCCACATATCGCGCATGGAGCCGTCTTTGATCTGCATCGGGTAGACGTGCTCGCTGGTATCGACCGAAATATCGATCACCACCAGGCGATCTTTCATGGCGAACGCTTCTTCCATCTTCGACTTCAAATCTTTCGATTCAGTGATGCGCACGCCAACGTGGCCATAGGCTTCAGCCAGCTTGACGAAGTCAGGCAACGACTCCATGTAGGAGTGCGAGTGACGGCTGCCATAGCTCATGTCCTGCCACTGGCGAACCATACCCAGAACACCGTTGTTCAGAATGACGATTTTTACCGGCAAACCGTATTGCAGACAGGTGGACAGTTCCTGGATGTTCATCTGGATACTGCCTTCGCCCGTTACACAGGCAACGTCGGCATCCGGATAGCTCAACTGAATGCCCATGGCCGCCGGAAAACCGAAGCCCATGGTGCCCAGGCCGCCGGAGTTGATCCAGCGGTTCGGCTTGTTGAACTTGTAGTACTGGGCAGCAAACATCTGGTGCTGGCCCACGTCGGAGGTCACAAAGGCGTCGCCATTGGTCACTTCGCACAGGGTTTCGATCACGGTCTGAGGCTTGATTTTGCTGCCGTCGCCCTTGTCATACGGGAACAGACCGCGATCACCGCGCCACTCGTCAACCTGCTTCCACCAGCTGGCAACGGACTCCTTGTTCGGGGTCTCGCCGATTTCCTTGAGGATCGCGACCATTTCGGTCAGGACACTCTCAACCGGACCAACGATAGGCACGTCGGCCTTGATGGTCTTGGAGATCGAAGCCGGGTCGATGTCGATGTGAATGATCTTGGCGTTCGGGCAGAACTTCGACGCGCCGTTGATGACACGGTCGTCGAAACGCGCGCCGACAGCGAGGATCACGTCAGCATGGTGCATCGCCAGGTTGGCGGTATAGCTGCCATGCATGCCGAGCATGCCGATGAACTGACGGTCGGTGCCAGGGAAGCCACCGAGGCCCATCAGGGTATTGGTCACTGGCAGGTTGAGCATCTTCGCCAGTTCGGTCAGTGGTGCGGAACCACCGCCGAGGATCACGCCGCCGCCCGAGTACAACACAGGGCGCTTGGCCGCCAGGAGCATTTCTGCCGCCTTGCGGATTTGACCGGAGTGACCGCGAACAGCCGGGCTGTAGGAGCGCAACTTGGCTTTTTTCGGGAAGACGTATTCGAACTTCTCGGCCGGGTTGGTCATGTCTTTCGGAATATCGACGACGACCGGACCAGGACGACCGGATTGCGCCAGGTAGAACGCCTTCTTCATGACTTCCGGGATTTCCGACGCGTGCTTGATCATGAAGCTGTGCTTCACGATCGGCCGGGAGATACCGATCATGTCGGTTTCCTGGAACGCATCGGTACCCACCATGGTGCTAGGCACCTGGCCGGAAATGATCACCATCGGAATGGAGTCCATGTAGGCGGTGGCGATACCGGTGATGGCGTTTGTTGCGCCAGGACCGGAAGTCACCAGTACCACACCGGCTTTACCGGTGGCACGGGCGTAGCCGTCAGCCATATGGGTAGCCGCTTGCTCATGACGAACCAGGATGTGGGTCACTTCCGGTTCTTTGAACAGGGCATCGTAGACATGAAGAAGAGCACCACCCGGGTACCCGTAGATATATTTGACGCCTTCGTCACGCAAGAAGCGGACGAGCATCTCACCGCCAGATAAAAGCTCCACGTTGCTCACCTCTAAAACGCCAGAATACCGCCCACGAAAAATGGGACGGGTCTTAATAGGTTTACTTCTCGGCAGAGCATGAGCGACGGTGGTCGCCGACTACGTCAGCACTGACTGAGCAAGTATTGGGATCGTCCCAAGTGTTGCGGGGCTTTCCCACCCAGCGCGAGGTAACGCGTTGCGGGTGTAACAGGTCGACGCGGATATGCGCCTCATGATCTGCTGAGAGGGTCTGCTTCTGGCAGTCCCTGTACAGCGGACTTTGGATTCTTCTGTTTCGTCCTTCGCAAGTCAAGTCGTCTATGTGCTTTATTCTACTAAGCACATGAGAACGCAAGAAAAAACCCGTAAATCAGCCCTGTGTTAGCTTCGATTGCGCAACTTTTGGCAAAAAATTGGCACGCGCATGCACTTACCCAGCAACGGCCGACAAAATAGAGGGATATTGTGAACAACTGCCAGCGGACGCTGGCAGCTTCTGGCTCAGCGGGACGCGGTGATCAGCTGATCAAACTGCTTGAGCAATACCTGCAACTGCCGATCCTTGCCCTGGACATTGCGCCCGGCAAAGACCATTTCAGCCATTTCCTGAATGCCCGAAGCATTGGGTAGCGGCAAATCCTGCTCGAGGATCATCTTCATGCGTGGCAGGAAGATCCACTGCAGCCATTGCTCGAAATCCAGTGTGTCGACCGAAAACGGCTCGACACTGGAAAGCGCTTCGGCAGAGGGCGGGACTTCATCCCACCACCCTTGCACCCGCAGCTCGCGCTCGATCAACAACAGTTGATCGGCGATTTTCAGAAAGCGCGCATCCATCACAGCGTTACCTTGGCCTTCTGACGAGCCAATGCCGCGCCCTGGGAGTCGCCCTGCTTTTCGCGCGCCTGGCCAATCAGCGCCCACAAGTTGGCCTGAAGGGCTGGACGGCCATTGGCAAGGGTCAGCCCACGGCGAGCGAACTGCTCGGCCTGGGCGGCATCGCCCTGAGCCATGCGCACCTGCGCCAGACGGTAAAGCACCTGCGGCTCACGCGGTGCAACGCGCTGGGCGCGCTCGAGGCTGGAGGAGGCACCATTGAGATCACCGCTCGCCTGTTGCTGTTGAGCGGTTGTCAGCAAAGCCAATACCGGGCCGTCCAGCTGCTCGTCGGCAGAAAGCCCGCCCGAACTGGCCGACGGAATCCCGCTTGGCGACGACGGCATGCTGTAGCTGCCCTGATTGATCGGCGCCGATTGGACCGGCGACGTGTCAATCGGCCCCGGCGTGATCGGACCCGGGGTGATCGGCGTGGTGCTGATCGGCGTCGACGTCGTTGCCGCGCCTGGCACCATCACCACTACGCCGCTGTCACCTTGCGGAATCGCCTGGGTCTGCGACTGACCTTGCGCAGGACGCTTGACGGTCGTCTGGCGGAAACCGCCATTGGCCGAGATCCGCTCACTGTTGGACACGGCGGTGCCGGAATCCACAACCGGAATCGAGCCACGTTGTACGCTAGAGCAACCGCTGAGCAAAGCTACGGCGGCAACCGCTGGAATCAACCACTTGTTCACTTGAAACCCTCTTTGCTTAATTCATCCAGCCCTTGACCCAGTCCATCACCGACTCGGCAGGGTTTTCACCACCGCAAGCGGCACCGGGAGGTGGTTCGCTGCCGCGAATATACGGCATCTGCACGGCACCCGGGCAACCGGCGTCAGAACCTTGCCCGGTTCGCGAATCCACCCAGGCCTGAACGATATTGTCTGGCTGCGGCATGTCCAACGGCAACGGGTCGGCCTTGCGCATGAAACTGGTCCATACCTGCAGGGCCCCGGTGGCGCCGGTGAATGGCGTCTTGCCGTTGTCGTCGCGCCCCAGCCAGACCACCGCCAGCAAGTCCTGGCTGAAACCGGCAAACCAACTGTCCCGCGAGTCGTTACTGGTACCGGTCTTGCCCGCCAGGGTCAGAGTCCTTGGCAACACGCTATAAACCGAGCTGCCGGTACCTTCACGCATCACCCGCTGCATGGCGCTCTGGATCAGGTAAATGGAGGCCGGATCGAAACGCTGCTGAATCTGGAACGGATAACGCTTGAGCGGCTCGCCCTCGGCAGTCAGCACGCTACGAATCCCGCGCATCGGCGTATTGAAGCCGCCGTTGGCGAGGGTCTGGTACATGGTCGCCACTTCGATTGGCGTCATGCCGCCGGCCCCGAGCAACATCGACGGGAAGGCCGGGAATTCACGCGTCACACCCAGGCGCTCCACCGTCTTCAATACGTTCGGCACACCGACCGCCAAACCGAGACGCGCGGTCGACAGGTTGTAGGAATGCGCCAGGCCTTGATAGAGGAAGACCGTACCGTGAGAACGACGATCGTAGTTCTGCGGTTTCCAGACCTGACCATCCGCGCCTTTGACCGAGAAGGATTCGTCCGACAGCCAACTGGTCAATGTGTACTGGCTTGGTTTCTCCAGTGCGGTCAGATAAACCGCCGGCTTGATCAGCGAGCCGATCGGCCGTACCGCATCCAGCGCCCGGTTGAACCCGGCAAAACTGGCCTGGCGACTGCCGATCATGGCCTGCACTTCACCAGTCTCCGGGTTGGTCACGACCATTGCCGCTTCGACGTCATCGGAACCCTTGCGCCCCGCCAGACGCTTGAAGGTGTCATTGACCGAGGCTTCAGCCTTCATCTGCAGGATCGGGTCGAAACTGGTGAAAATCCGCAGGCCTTCTTCGGTCAAGTCTTCGTCGCGATAGTCTTCGCGCAACTGACGTTTGACCAGATCGAGGAAGCCGGGGAACGAGCTGTCCGCCAGACTGCCACGCTTGGTCACGCCCAACGGCATTTTCTTCGCCGCCTCAACCTGCTCGGCAGTCGCAACGCCCTGCTCTTGCAGCACATCGAGTACCAGGTTGCGTCGCTCAAGAGCACGCTCCGGATAACGACGGGGGTTATAGGCAGAAGGCCCTTTGACCATGCCCACCAGCAGTGCGACTTGATGCAGCTTGAGCTCGGCCAGCGGCTGGCTGAAGAAGAACTGGCTGGCCAGACCGAAACCGTGCACCGCACGCTGACCGTCCTGCCCGACAAACACCTCGTTGAGGTAAGCCTCAAGGATTTCGCGCTTGTCGTAGTGCAGTTCAAGCAGCAGCGCCATCATCGCTTCGGTGAGTTTCCGGTTCAGGCTGCGCTCGTTGGTCAGGTAGAAGTTTTTGACCAACTGCTGAGTCAGTGTACTGCCGCCCTGACGCATGCGGCCGGACGAACCGTTGACCCAGACTGCACGGGCGATCGACTTCGGCGAAACACCAAAGTGATGATAAAAATCACGGTCCTCGACCGCCACCAACGTTTCAAGCAGGTACGGTGGCACCTGATCGATCTTGATCAGGATCCGGTCTTCGAGGTTTTTCGGGTACAGACCGCCGATCAGCAGCGGTTCCAGGCGCACCACCGACAGCTTCGAGCCTTTTGCCCCCGCCAACTCGGCCACGTAATCGCCGGAGAAACGCACCCGCACCGGTTGCGCCTGCTCCATGCCTTCATAGAACTGGAAGCCACGGGTGTTCAGATCAACGGTATTGCCGTTGACCGACGCCGCACCCGGACCATTGGCCACGCTTTCACGGCGATAGCCCAGGGCATCGAGTTCGGTCAGGAAATCATCCCGGCTCAGCTTCTGTCCGACGAACAGCTCGAGCGGGCGCGCGTAAACCTTGGCCGGGATGGTCCAGCGCTTGCCGGAGAACTTCTCCTGGACGATTGCATCAAGGTAAACGGCGAATCCGGCCAGCACCACCAGGGCGACCAGACTGAGTTTAATGGCCCAGCCCAGCCACGGGCGCAGGCCCCTGGAGGGTGGTTTTTTCGGGGTGCGGGGAGTTCGAGTACGAGTCATGGCGGCGGATTATACGCACTTTATTCATCCTCAACAGGAGCGCTCCGAGGTTTGCGTCGAGCGGACTTGCGGCCATAATGACGGCCTTGAATTTCCCCGACTCTGAAGGATCGCCTGTGAGCCAGTCCCTGATCGCTGCCCTGCAAAACCCTGCCCTCTACCCGCATCCTGTAGAGGGATTCCAGGTCATCGAGACCCATATTTCCTGGGTACTGCTCACCGGCCCCTATGCCTATAAAGTGAAGAAGCCGGTCAATTTCGGTTTTCTCGACTTCACCAGCCTTGAGGCTCGCGAACACTTTTGCGCTGAAGAACTGCGCCTGAACCAGCGCCTGACCGACGATTTGTACCTCGAAGTCCTGCCCGTCACCGGCAGTGCCGAGGCTCCGCAACTGGGTGGCGAAGGCCCGGCCATCGAATATGTACTGAAGATGCGCCAGTTCCCGCAAACCGGCTTGCTCAGCACCCTGCAAGCCAATGGCGAACTGACCACCGCGCACATCGACGAGATGGCCGAGCAAATCGCCCGTTTCCACCTCAGCGCACCGAAAGTGCCGGCCGGGCACGAAGCCGGCACCCCGGACAGCGTCATGGCGCCGGTGCGGCAGAACTTCGAACAGATCCGTCCGTTCCTCAGCGACAAAGCCGACCTGTTGCAACTCGACGCCCTGCAAGCCTGGGCCGAAAGCAGCTTCGAGCGCCTCAAACCGCTGTTCGCCCAGCGCAAGGCCGATGGCTTCATTCGTGAATGCCACGGTGATATCCACCTGGGCAACGCAACCGTGATCGACGGCAAGGTCGTGATCTTCGACTGCATCGAATTCAATGAACCGTTTCGCTTTACCGACGTTTATGCCGACACCGGCTTCCTGGCGATGGACCTGGAAGATCGCGGCCTGAAGTGCCTGGCGCGTCGCTTCATCAGCCAGTACCTGGAGCTGACCGGTGACTATCGCGGTCTCGAACTGCTGAACTTCTATAAAGCCTACCGCGCACTGGTCCGCGCCAAGGTTGCCCTGTTCAGCATGCCGGCCGACGCCACTGCGGTGCAGCGCGCCACGACCCTGCGCCAGTACCGCAACTACGCCAACCTGGCAGAAAGCTACAGCACCATTCCTTCACGCTTCATGGCCATTACCTGCGGCGTTTCCGCCGTCGGCAAGAGCCATGTCGCCATGCGCCTGGTCGAAGCCCTGGGCGCGATTCGCCTGCGTTCCGATGTTGAGCGCAAGCGCCTGTTCGGCGAGCAAACCGTCGAGAATGATGTACAGGCCGGCATCTATAGCGCCGACGCCAGTGCGGCGACCTATGCCCGCCTGCACGAAATCGCCGACGTCATTCTGCGTGCAGGCTTCCCGGTGGCGGTCGATGCCACTTACCTCAAGCGTGATCAGCGTGACAGTGCCGCAAAGGTGGCCGAGGCCACGGGCGCACCCTTCCTGATCCTCGACTGCAATGCGCCGCAGGCCGTGATCGAAAGCTGGCTGGCCATGCGCCAGGCAGACAAGAAAGACCCGTCCGACGCCACCCTGGCTGTTATCGCAGCGCAGCAAGCCAGCCGTGAAGCGCTGACACCCGCAGAAATCCTCTGCAGCAAGCGCGTCCAGACCAATGAAAGCGGGACGCTCGATACCGTTGTCGCGCAAATTCGTCAGCGCCTTCCGGGCCTGTAAGGAAGTTTTTCAGCCGTGAAGCCTCCGCTGGCTTCACGGCTGTCAAATAGTGGCACTATACTGGCGTCATAAAACCAACAGGTGATGCGACATGAGCCAGCCGAAACTTCTCGACACACCGCTTTATGCCCTGCTGCACAAAGACGACATCAGAGGCTTCAACAGTGAACGCCCCAAGGATGGCCCCATCGACATGGCGGGTGGAGATTTCCGGGGGTTGGACCTGCGCGAGCTGAATGCCGACGGTGTGGATTTCAGCAACGCCTACTTCCGTTCCGCCGACTTGCGTGGCATCGATTTTCGCAAAGCGAACCTGGAAGGCGCGAGCCTGGCCCACGCGCAAATCTCCGGTACGTACTTTCCGGTGGAACTCAGCGCCGACGAAATCCTGATGTCGATGAACTTCGGCACGCGATTGCGTTATCGCACCCGCTGACCAACGTCGCTGACTGACACGTCCAGCGCCCTTGGTTGCGCTGGACTGTGGGGGGATGCTCACCCGTAACTCCTGATTCTTCCCCACCTCTTCCCACCGCGTTCGCGGACTTTTCACGCTCTGCCAACACTCGTTTCTTAGAAGCATTTGCGTCGAAAACGAGCAAACAATCACGCTTTTCCTACTGATGGCTACACTCCTCAGAAGATTGCCCACGCTCTCCATTCGGCCATCGCAAGGAGGCTTGATGAATGATGAACTGCAACACCTGAAGAATCTTGGCAAGACGTCAGCGCAATGGTTGCATGCCGTGGGCATCCATAGCGCTTCGGACTTGCGTCGCCTCGGGGCGGTGGATGCTTATCGGGCCGTGCGCACGCGCGGTTTTCGGGCGTCCAAGGTGTTGTTGTACGCAATTGAAGGCGCCCTGATGGACGTTCACTGGAACGACATTCCTGCCGAGCGCAAGGAAGCGCTGAACAAACAACTGGAAGCCATCTCTACACGACACAAGATTTGATCCGACAAATACTTCTATAGCTTTGCAACCTGAAACCCAATGATTACGGGGCCTGCAGACGCAAATCCGGCAAATCGCAAAGAAATCGAAAAACAGCGGTTGACTTGGTAATGAGAATCGATATGATTATCACAACTGGTCGCGAGACTGGTCGATATTCTGAAAAGCCCTTGGTTCGGACTCTCGGATTATCTCCTCATCAGGCTAATCACGGTTATTTGACCCGGCTCTTGCCGGGTCTTTTTTTGCCTGTGGAAAAGTACTGGCAGGATGCGGCGATGGGTGCTCCACGCAGATCACGCTGACGCGGGTGTCAGGCGCATAAACAGCTTTCTCTGAAGGTTTCCCGGGCATCGAATGATCAGGCCAAGTATCCTCGACGATAGGCACTTGCCCCCGACGGGCAAGACGGCCAATTGATAGCATTTAACCGTCAAGCTTGGACATATCCGGTCACGAGCGGCGGGACCGAGGATAGACATGAAGTTGCTTTGCGCAGGTGCCGAGCTGGTCAATGACAGCAGTCGCGGGTTCGACATCGATGGCCAAAAGTTTTTTGCGGTGCGCCGCAGCGGCCAGGTTTACGTCTACATCAATCGCTGCCCGCACCGGGGCGTTGCCCTGGAGTGGCATCCCGACCAGTTTCTCGACCCCAGCAACAGCCTGATCCAGTGCGCCACCCATGGCGCACTGTTCCTGATCGAAGACGGTGAATGCGTCGCCGGCCCTTGCGCGGGGCAAGCCTTGACCGGCGTGACCTGCCGCGAGGATGAAAAGGGGATCTGGATCAGCCTTTAACCACCCGGCAACACGTCCAGACGCCGGTCGACCAACATTTCTTCGTGGCTCAACCGCACACCGTAAGCCAATACCTCGACCCCGCAGGCGATAGCCTCACGCAAGGCCTGCGCATAAGCCGGATCGATTTCCTGCGCCGGGCGCACAGCCTCGATGTCGGTCAGGCAAACACAGTACAACTGCACCGCGCGAATACCGTCCCTGGCCAAGTGCGCCAGCTCCCGCAGATGCTTGGCGCCACGCTGGGTGACCGCATCGGGAAACGCTGCCACCGCCGTACCGTCGAAGCCCAGGGTCACGCTTTTGACTTCGATGTAGGCAGGCCCTTCGGGGTAATCGAGGCGGAAATCGATACGACTGTTTTCCTGACCATAAGCCACTTCGCGCTTGAGCCCGGTAAACCCGTTCAGCTCGGTGATGACGCCCGCCCGCAGCGCCTCCTCGATCAAACCGTTGGCGCGGGCGGTATTCACGCAAAACAGCCGCCCTTGCGGGGTTTCACCGATCTCCCAGGTGCCAGGCAACTTGCGTTTCGGGTCGTTTGAGCGACTGAACCAGACCTGCCCGCCTTCGACCTGACAATTGAGCATCGAGCCTGTGTTCGGACAGTGAATGGTCAGCAATTCGCCGCCAACGGTTTCGATATCGGCGAGAAAACGCTTGTAACGTCGGATCAGGCGCCCTTCTTCGAGGGGAGGATGAAAACGCATCAGCCTTGCCAGCTCCGCAACCCACGGGCAATGCGCTCGACTGCCTCCTGCAAACGCGCGAGGTTTTGCGTGTAGGCGAACCGCACATGGTGCCCGGCCTGATATCGCCCGAAATCCAGCCCCGGGGTGAATGCCACATGTTCGGTTTCGAGAAAATGTTTACAGAACGCGAAGGCATCGCCGCCGAACTTGCTGATATCGGCGTACAAGTAGAACGCCCCTTCCGGCTCCACGGCAATGCCGAAGCCCAATTCGCGCAAGGCCGGCAGCAGGTAATCCCGGCGCCGGCCAAATTCGGCGCGACGCTCTTCGAGAATGCTGATGGTTGCCGGCTCGAAACAGGCCAGTGCAGCGTGCTGCGCCATGCTTGGAGCACTGATGTAGAGATTCTGGGCGAGCTTTTCCAGCTCACCGACGGCCGCGTCGGGGGCCACCAGCCATCCCAGCCGCCAACCGGTCATCCCGAAGTACTTCGAAAAACTGTTCAGAACGAATGCACTGTCGTCGACTTCCAGCACGCTGGCCGCATCGGTGCCGTAGGTCAGTCCGTGATAAATCTCGTCGACCACCAGATGACCGTGGCGCTCCTTGATCGCGACAGACAGCTTCGCCAGCTCGTCGCGGGTCAGGATCGTGCCGGTGGGATTGGCTGGCGACGCCACCAATGCGCCGACGCTGTCGTGGTCCCAATGACGCTCGATCAGGCCCGGCGTCAATTGATAACGCACATCCGGGCCGACCGGTACCAGTTGTGCCGCGCCTTCGACCAGTCGCAGGAAGTGCCGGTTACACGGGTAGCCCGGGTCCGCCAGCAGCCAGTGCTTACCGGGGTCGACCAGCAAGGCGCTGGCCAGCAGCAGCGCGCCGGAGCCGCCAGGCGTGATGAGGATGCGCCGCGGGTCGATGTTCAAACCATAACGCTGCTGATAAAAGCCCGAAATGGCCTCGCGCAGCTCCGGAATGCCGCGTGCGGCGGTGTAACGGGTCTTCCCCGCTGTCAGCGCAGCCTGGCCGGCCTGGATGATCGGTTCGGCGGTGGTGAAGTCCGGTTCGCCGATTTCCAGGTGAATCACATCGTGGCCGGCGGCCTGCAATTCATTGGCCCGCGCCAACAACGCCATGACATGGAACGGTTCGATCGCGCGACTGCGGGCACTGTAGGGCTGAGCCATTGGCCATCCTTCAACGGAAAAAAAACCGATTCTACCCAAGCGCAGGAACGAGCGAGAACCTAAAGCGGTCAGAGGCCTTGTAACCCCGATCACAAACGACTCAAGCGCGCGCGCAAGGTTTGACTAAAATCAATAATTGAGCAGGGTTCCAGAGCCACCAGACAACGGTTTGTCATCATTTGCAAGCACCATGTGCCGCGAGCTCGACATCCGGGAGTAGCGCGGCCCGAGTTGATCTGGTAAGTTCGCCCGCTTGCAGCCGCAGGGCCGGCAGGTGCCGGTGATGGAGCAATCCTGCGCAGATGGATTACAAGAGTAGAGGCGGTCTATTTCATGTCCACCCAAGCAAAGCAGCAAAACCAGGCGATCAGCGGCTTCGAGCCCTATGTTCAGAAAGCCGGCGAAGAGTACATGGGCGAGCCCATGCGCAAGCACTTCACCAAGGTCCTGAATCAGTGGAAGAAAGAGCTGATGGAAGGTGTCGACAAGACCGTGGACCACATGAAGGACGAAGCGGCCAACTTTCCTGATCCGGCAGACCGTGCCAGCCAGGAAGAGGAATTCGCCCTCGAACTGCGCGCCCGCGATCGTGAACGCAAGTTGATCAAGAAGATCGACAAGACACTTCAGCTGATCGAAGACGAAGAGTACGGCTGGTGTGAATCCTGCGGCATCGAGATTGGCGTCAAGCGCCTCGAAGCGCGTCCTACCGCCGACCTGTGCATCGACTGCAAGACCCTGGCGGAAATCAAGGAAAAGCAAGTCGGCAAATAATTGCGACTTGAACGAAAAACGGAGCGTGCGAACGCTCCGTTTTTGTTTCTGATGTTTTTTTGGCTTTAAATGCATTCATGACCGCCAACACCCCCTACATCGGGCGCTTCGCCCCCACCCCTAGCGGCCATCTGCACTTCGGCTCGCTGGTCGCCGCACTGGCCTCCTACCTCGACGCACGCTCGGTGGGCGGACGCTGGCTGATGCGCATGGAAGACCTTGATCCACCCCGCGAGGAACCCGGCGCCCAGGCGGCCATTCTCAAGGCACTGGAAAGTTATGGCTTCGAGTGGGATGGCGACCTAGTTCGCCAAAGCGAGCGGCACGATGCCTACGCCGAGGTGCTCAATCGCTTGTTCAATCACGGCCTGGCCTACGCCTGCACCTGCTCGCGCAAACAGCTGCAACCGTATCACGGGATTTATCCGGGGCTGTGCCGCAATGCCGGCCATGGCACTGACGATGCGGCCATCCGCCTGCGCGTACCGGAACTGGAATACCACTTCATCGACCGGGTGCAGGGCCAATACCGACAACATCTGGGCCGGGAAGTCGGCGACTTCGTGATCCGCCGCCGCGACGGGCTCTACGCCTATCAATTGGCCGTGGTCCTGGACGATGCCTGGCAGGGCATCACCGATATCGTTCGGGGTGCCGACCTGCTGGACTCCACGCCCCGCCAGCTCTACCTGCAAGAACTGCTTGGCCTGCCTCAACCGCGTTATCTGCATATCCCGCTGATTACCCAGCCCGATGGCAACAAACTCGGTAAATCCTACCGTTCGCCGCCGTTGACCGAGGATCAGGCAACGCCCCTGCTGCTGCGGGCGCTACGGGCGCTGGGACAGAACCCTGGAACCGAAATGACGTACGCCACGCCACGGGAAGTGCTGGATTGGGGCATTGCCCACTGGGATGCCTCGTTGATCCCCCGCACACTGAGCCTGCCCGAGGCACAGCTATTGTGATCGCACTTGCAGTGGCGCGCCCATCCGTTACCATCGCCGCACGTTTTCGGGCACGCGCATAAAAAAAGAGAGGCCGGGATGTACATCTATCGCTTGGTCCTGCTTTTGGTAGTGGGGATTTACCTGTTTTCCCCGGCCATCATGGATTGGTGGATCGACGCCACTGGCGCCTGGTATCGCCCTTATCTGCTCTGGCTGATTCTGATCGTCGTGACCTTCATCCTGCAGAGCCAAAAAGATGCCGATGAGCTTTAGCCTGACCCAGATGATCCTGATCAGCGCCGCGTACCTGGCGGTGCTGTTCGGTGTGGCCTGGATCAGCGAACGGGGCATGATTCCCCGGGCGATCATTCGCCACCCGCTGACTTACACCCTGTCGCTGGGCGTCTACGCCAGCGCCTGGGCGTTTTACGGCACCGTGGGCCTGGCCTATCAGTACGGCTACGGCTTTTTGTCCAGCTACCTGGGCGTTTCCGGGGCATTCCTGTTGGCGCCGGTGCTGCTCTACCCGATCCTGAAGATCACCCGCACTTATCAACTGTCGTCGCTGGCGGACCTGTTTGCCTTCCGCTTCCGCAGTACTTGGGCCGGTGCGCTGACCACGATTTTCATGCTGGTCGGCGTACTGCCGCTGCTGGCCTTGCAGATTCAGGCAGTCGCCGACTCCATCAGTATCCTCACCCGAGAGCCGGTACAGCATCGCGTGGCCCTGAGCTTCTGCGCACTGATTACGCTGTTCACGATTTTCTTCGGCTCCCGCCACATCGCCACCCGCGAAAAGCATGAAGGCCTGGTGTTCGCGATTGCCTTCGAGTCGGTGATCAAGCTGATCGCCCTCGGCGGTGTCGGGTTGTATGCGCTTTACGGCGTGTTCGACGGCCCGCAACAGCTTGAACTGTGGCTGCTGCAAAACCAGACCGCGCTCGCCGCCCTGCACACACCGTTGCAGGAAGGCCCGTGGCGTACGCTGCTGCTGGTGTTCTTCGCCTCGGCGATCGTGATGCCGCACATGTATCACATGACCTTTACCGAGAACCTCAACCCGCGCTCGCTGGTCAGCGCGAGCTGGGGCCTGCCGTTGTTCCTGTTGCTGATGAGCCTGGCAGTACCGCTGATTCTCTGGGCAGGACTGAAGCTCGGCGCCACCACCAACCCGGAATACTTCACCCTGGGCATCGGCATTGCCGCCAACAGCAAGGCTTTGGCGTTGCTGGCCTATGTCGGCGGGCTGTCCGCCGCCAGTGGCCTGATCATCGTCACCACGCTGGCGCTGTCCGGGATGGCCTTGAACCACCTGGTGCTGCCGCTGTATCAACCACCGGCCGAAGGCAACATCTACCGCTGGCTGAAGTGGACCCGCCGGGCGCTGATCGTCGCGATCATCATGGCCGGCTACGGCTTCTACCTGATGCTCGGTGCCGAGCAAGACCTGGCCAACCTCGGCATTGTCGCTTTCGTCGCCACGTTGCAGTTCCTGCCGGGCGTGCTCTCGGTCCTGTATTGGCCGACCGCCAATCGTCGCGGCTTCATCGCCGGCTTGCTGGCGGGGATCCTGGTGTGGCTGGTGACCATGTTGTTGCCGCTGGTCGGCAACCTGCAGGGCTTCTACATTCCGCTGCTGAACATGATCTACGTGCTGGACGACACCAGCTGGCACATGGCGGCGATTGCCTCGCTGGCAGCCAACGTACTGATGTTCACCCTGATCTCGCTGTTCACCAACGCCAGCACCGAAGAGGCCAGCGCCGCCGAAGCCTGCGCCGTGGATAACGTGCGCCGCCCGCAACGTCGGGAACTGCACGCCGCCTCACCCCAGGAGTTCGCCACACAACTGGCCAAGCCACTGGGTGCAAAAGCGGCGCAGAAAGAAGTGGAACAGGCACTGCGCGATCTCTATCTGCCTTTCGACGAACGCCGACCGTATGCCCTGCGCCGCTTGCGTGACCGCATCGAGGCCAACCTCTCCGGCCTGATGGGCCCGAGCGTGGCCCAGGACATGGTCGAGACGTTCCTGCCGTACAAGGCTGGCGGTGAAAACTACGTCACCGAAGACATTCACTTCATTGAAAGCCGCCTCGAGGACTACCACTCGCGCCTGACCGGCCTGGCCGCCGAACTCGATGCCCTGCGCCGCTATCACCGCCAAACCCTGCAGGAATTGCCGATGGGCGTTTGCTCGCTGGCCAAGGATCAGGAAATCCTCATGTGGAACAAGGCCATGGAGGAACTCACCGGCATCGCCGCGCAGCGCGTGGTCGGTTCGCGCCTGAGCACCATTGCCGACCCATGGAAAGAACTGTTGCAAGGCTTCATCAATCTGCCGGACGAGCACTTGCACAAACAGCACCTGGCCCTCGACGGCCAGACACGCTGGCTGAACCTGCACAAAGCGGCGATCGACGAACCCCTCGCGCCGGGCAACAGCGGCTTGGTGTTGCTGGTGGAAGACTTGACCGAAACCCAGATGCTCGAGGACAAACTGGTGCATTCCGAGCGTCTGGCCAGCATCGGTCGACTGGCGGCCGGCGTGGCCCATGAAATCGGCAACCCGATCACCGGTATCGCGTGCCTGGCGCAGAACCTGCGTGAAGAACGTGAAGAAGACGGCGAGCTGAAGGAAATCAGCGGCCAGATCCTCGAGCAGACCAAACGCGTGTCGCGCATCGTCCAGTCGCTGATGAGCTTTGCCCATGCCGGCAGCCATCAGCACAACGACGAGCCCGTCTGTCTGGCCGAAGTGGCTCAGGATGCCATCGGCCTGCTGGCCCTGAACCGGCGCAATTTCGAAGTGCAGTTCTACAACCTGTGCGACCCCGAACACTGGGTCGAAGGCGACCCGCAACGGCTGGCCCAGGTATTGATCAACCTGCTATCAAACGCCCGTGACGCCTCGCCTCCCGGCAGTGCGGTACGGGTCAAGAGTGAAGCCGGCGAACACACGGTCGATCTGATCGTGGAAGACGAAGGCAGCGGTATTCCGTCGAGCATCATGGACCGATTGTTCGAACCTTTCTTCACCACCAAGGACCCTGGCGAAGGCACCGGTCTGGGCCTTGCACTGGTCTATTCCATCGTTGAAGAGCATTATGGACAAATCACCATCGACAGCCCGGCTGATGTTCAAAGCCAACGCGGCACCCGAATCAGGGTTACTTTGCCGCGTCATGTCGAAGCGACGTCCGCTGTGAACTGAGACCGTCGAGAGTATCGAATCAATGCCGCACATTTTGATCGTCGAAGACGAAACCATTATCCGCTCCGCCTTGCGCCGCCTGCTGGAACGTAACCAGTACCAGGTCAGCGAAGCCGGATCAGTGCAGGAAGCACAAGAACGCTTCACCATTCCCTCGTTCGATCTGATCATCAGTGACCTGCGCCTGCCGGGCGCGCCCGGCACGGAGCTGATCAAGCTCGCCCAGGGCACGCCGGTGCTGATCATGACCAGCTATGCCAGCCTGCGCTCGGCAGTCGACTCGATGAAAATGGGTGCAGTGGATTACATTGCCAAGCCATTCGACCACGACGAAATGCTGCAAGCCGCCGCACGAATCCTGCGTGACCGACAAACGGTACAAACCAGTGGTGAGGCCGTTGCCGGCAAAGCAGCCAACGGCGCGGCAAAATCCGGTACCGACAACAGCAACGGTGAAATCGGCATTATTGGCTCGTGCCCACCGATGCAGGACCTGTACGGCAAGATCCGCAAAGTGGCACCGACCGATTCCAACGTTCTGATCCAGGGCGAATCGGGTACCGGTAAAGAACTGGTGGCGCGCGCCCTGCACAACCTGTCAAAACGCGCCAAGGCGCCGATGATTTCGGTGAACTGCGCGGCCATTCCGGAAAGCCTGATCGAGTCCGAACTGTTCGGCCACGAAAAAGGCGCGTTCACTGGCGCCAGCGCCGGGCGCGCCGGCCTGGTGGAAGCGGCGGACGGCGGCACCTTGTTCCTCGACGAAATCGGCGAACTGCCACTGGAAGCCCAGGCTCGCCTGCTGCGCGTATTGCAGGAAGGCGAAATTCGTCGCGTGGGCTCGGTGCAATCGCAAAAAGTCGATGTGCGCCTGATCGCGGCGACTCACCGCGACCTCAAGAGCCTGGCGAAAATCGGCCAGTTCCGTGAAGACTTGTATTACCGCCTCCACGTCATCGCGCTGAAACTGCCAGCCCTGCGCGAACGCGGTGCGGACGTCAACGAAATCGCCAATGCGTTCCTGGCGCGGCAAAGTGCGCGAATCAACCGCACCGACCTGAAGTTCGCCGCGGACGCCGAGCAAGCCATTCGTCACTACTCCTGGCCGGGCAACGTTCGTGAACTGGAAAACGCCGTCGAGCGCGCCGTTATCCTGTGCGAAAGCCCGGAAATTTCCGCCGAGCTGCTGGGCATCGACATCGAACTGGGCGACCTGGAAGACGACGAGTTCATTGGCCTGCCGCCACAACAGGGCAACGGCAACGCCAGTAACAGCAACCACGAACCGACCGAAGACCTCTCCCTGGAAGACTACTTCCAGCATTTCGTCCTCGAGCATCAGGACCACATGACCGAAACCGAGTTGGCCCGCAAGCTCGGGGTCAGCCGCAAATGCCTGTGGGAGCGCCGTCAGCGCCTGGGCATCCCGCGGCGCAAGACCGGGGTGGCCAGCGAAAGCTGAACCGTACCTGTCTCATGTGCGGGTAACACGTGACTTTCTGAAAAAACTGTTACCTCAGCTTTTTCACGTAACAGAAGCCGGGGCTTACGGTAACGAAGCCCCGGCTTTTTTTGGCCCGCGAAATGCCTGTCGACCGGCCTAACCCCTTGTTTTATTGGGTTTCGCAAAAGTTGGCACGCACCCTGCTATATGTTTGGTACAAGAACAATAACAAGCAATGCACAAGACAATAAAAATAAGACGAATCGACTCACGCACAATAAAAACAAGACGGCGAGAGGCGCAGCTAACTGATTCTTTTGGAGAGGCGTTGTATTTGGGGCTTGCCCCACGACCAGGCCGAGAACAACAAAAAACTGTCTTAAGACAGAGCCTGTACTGGTTGGATCGAAAGATCACCGCAATTCAGCGACCAAAGCAATCCGTTTGCTCTTGGCTCCCGATTGGGAGGGCCATGAAGGAAAGCTTCATGGCGAGGGCACTCAACAAAAACAAGAAGCCCGAAACCAAAAATAAAAATAGAGCATGCAACTACTTCTTGGGGAGCTTCGGCTCCCCTTGTGGTTTCTGCACCTGTAGGAGCGAGCTTGCTCGCGAAGAACCTGAGGGTGTAGTGAATATCTGGCTTAACGCGCCATCGTTCACGTCCATCGCGAGCAAGCTAGCTCCTACAGCCCGCGGCCTACAGCTCATATCTGCTGTGTCCTACACCATCCCCCGACTAAATGCTAGAATCCCCGCCCATCATGCGGTCATTCTTCTGTTATGGCCGAATATTCCTTCAAACAGTGCATCCCATGCTGAAGAAGCTGTTCCAGTCATTCCGTACTCCCAAGCGTCCTACGCAACACATTCGCAGCACGCCTGAAGTGCTCAACAGCGGCCAACACTCGCTGCAGAAGGCGCAATTCAGCCGCTACGCGGTGAATATCGTTGAACGCCTGCAGAACGCCGGTTATCAGGCTTACCTGGTGGGCGGTTGCGTGCGCGACATGCTGCTGGGTATCACACCGAAAGATTTCGACGTTGCCACCAGCGCCACACCCGAGCAGGTACGGGCCGAATTCCGTAACGCGCGAATCATCGGGCGCCGGTTCAAACTGGTGCACATCCACTTCGGCCGCGAAATCATCGAAGTCGCGACTTTCCGCGCCAATCACCCGCAAAATGAAGACGAGGAAGACAGCAATCAGTCTTCGCGCAACGAAAGCGGGCGCATCTTGCGCGATAACGTCTACGGCACCCTGGAAGAAGACGCGCAACGTCGCGACTTCACCATCAATGCCCTGTATTACGATCCGGTCAGCGAACGCATCCTCGACTACGCCAACGGCGTACACGACATCCGCAATCACCTGATCCGCCTGATCGGCGATCCGACGCAACGCTACCAGGAAGACCCGGTACGGATGCTGCGGGCCGTGCGTTTCGCCGCCAAGCTGAACTTCGGCATCGAAAAACACAGCGCCTTGCCGATCCGCGGCCTGGCGCCGATGCTGCGCGAGATCCCGTCGGCCCGCCTGTTCGAAGAGGTGCTCAAGCTGTTCCTCTCCGGCCATGCCGCCGATACGTTTGAAATGCTGGTCGACCTGCAGTTGTTCGATCCACTGTTCCCAGCCAGCGCCGAAGCACTGGAATACAACCCGACGTACACCCACACCCTGATCAGCGAAGCCCTGATCAATACCGACCTGCGGATAAAGCAGAACAAACCGGTAACCCCGGCATTCCTGTTTGCAGCCCTGCTCTGGCCTGCCCTGCCGGCCCGCGTCCTGCGCCTGCAGGAGCGTGGCATGCCGCCGATTCCGGCGATGCAGGAAGCGGCGCACGAGTTGATTGCCGAGCAGTGCCAGCGCATCGCGATTCCGAAACGCTTCACCATGCCGATCCGCGAGATCTGGGACATGCAGGAACGCCTGCCCCGCCGCAGCGGCAAGCGTGCCGATCTGTTGCTGGACAATCCGCGCTTCCGTGCCGGCTACGACTTCCTGCTGCTACGCGAAAGCGCCGGCGAGCAGACCGATGGCCTGGGCGAATGGTGGACGGACTATCAGGACGCCAACGAAAGTGAGCGTCGCGACATGATTCGCGACCTCAGCGGCAAGGAAGAAGGCACCGGCGCCCCGCGCAAGCGTCGCCGCAGCGGTGGTTCCAAGCGCAAACGCGCCGCCGGCGCTTCGAGCACCACGGGCGAGTAATCCATGGAACGCATTTACATCGGCATGGGCAGCAACCTGGCTGACCCCGCCGACCAATTGCGCAGCGCCGTCGAGGCGCTGGCGCAGTTGCCGCAATCGGAACTGGTCGGGGTTTCTGCGTTTTATCAAAGCGACTCGCTGCTACCCGGACAACCGCGCTACACCAATGCGGTGGCTGCTCTCGACAGTACGCTGGCGCCGCTGGACCTTCTGGATGCCTTGCAGGCCATCGAAAACGGCCAGGGTCGTGAGCGCCTTGAGCGCTGGGGGCCACGCACGCTGGACCTCGACATCTTGCTGTTCGGTGATCGCCTGATCGACGAACCGCGCCTTAAGGTTCCCCATTACCACATGCAGGAACGGGCCTTCGTGCTGTATCCGCTGGCGGAACTGGCACCTGCGGATCTGCGCCTGGCCGATAGCCGGACCTTGGCCGAACTGCTCAAGGCATGCCCGTTCGTCGGCCTGGAACGCCTCCTCCCGACGTGACAAAAATCCCCTGTGGGAGCGGGCTTGCTCGCGAAAGCGGTGTATCAATCAACATTAATGTTGAATGTGATGTCCCCTTCGCGAGCAAGCCCGCTCCCACATTGGTTTGTGGCGAACACAAAAGTGCAGCCAACCGCCAAATCGAACAAACCTGCTGAATCGCATCAGTTACCCCGGTAACACCCCACCCGTAACAATGCGGTAACACACGCAATTGACTTCCCTCGTTCTCCTCACGACTATAGGCGTCCCGCTGCCGCCTACACGGCGTTCAAGGGCGCAATCCAGGCCTTAAAAGCACGACGAAAGAGCGTGCGCCTGTATTCAACGAAGAATCACGCGCGTTACTCGCAGTAGTTTCCACAGCGCCTGAATGAGGAACTTTTCATGCCAGCCATCACCCTGACCACCCTGCAAGGTCTGAAGCAAAAAGGTGAAAAAATCACCATGCTGACCTGCTACGACGCGACCTTCGCCCACGCCTGCAACCAGGCCGGCGTCGAAGTGCTGCTGGTGGGCGACTCCCTCGGCATGGTTTTGCAGGGTCACGACAGCACCTTGCCTGTCACCACTGCAGAAATGGCTTATCACGTGGCCGCCGTCAAACGCGGTAACAGCGATGCCCTGATCCTCGCCGACCTGCCTTTCATGGCCTACGCCACTACCGAGCAAGCCATGACCAACAGCGCCCTGCTGATGCAGGCCGGTGCGCACATGGTCAAGGTTGAAGGGGCGTTGTGGCTGGCCGATTCGATCCGCCTGCTGGCCGAGCGCGGCATCCCTGTCTGCGCGCACATGGGCCTGACGCCGCAATCGGTGAACATCCTTGGCGGCTACAAGGTCCAGGGCCGTAATGAAAACCAGGCGCGGCAGATGCGTGCCGACGCGATCGCCCTGGAGCAGGCTGGCGCGGCAATGCTGCTGCTCGAGTGCGTCCCGAGCGAACTGGCGGAAGAAATCACCCAGGCGGTGAAGATTCCGGTGATTGGTATTGGCGCCGGCAATCGCACCGATGGCCAGGTGCTGGTTCTGCACGACATGCTGGGGCTGTCCATTACCGGCCGCGTGCCGAAATTCGTGAAAAACTTCATGACTGGCCAGACCAGCATTGACGCTGCATTGAATGCCTACGTGACTGAAGTCAAAGCGGCAACTTTCCCTGGGATCGAACACGGATTTTCTGCATGAACACCGTAAAAACCGTACGCGAACTGCGGGCCGCCGTGGCCCGTGCCCGTGGCGAAGGCAAGCGTATCGCCTTTGTGCCAACCATGGGCAACCTGCACAGCGGCCACGTGGCGCTGGTGACCAAGGCCTCCCAACGGGCGGACTTCGTGGTTGCGAGCGTTTTCGTCAACCCGCTGCAATTCGGTGCTGGCGAAGACCTCGACAAGTACCCGCGCACCCTCGCCGCCGACCAGGAGAAACTCCTCCAGGCCGGCTGCCATCTGTTGTTTGCCCCGGCTGTTGAAGATATGTACCCAGACGGCATGGCCGGCCAGACCCGCGTCAGTGTCCCGCAATTGTCCGAAGGACTGTGCGGCGCCAGCCGTCCGGGTCACTTCGAAGGCGTGGCGACGGTGGTCAGCAAGCTGTTCAACATGGTCCAGCCGGACCTGGCGATTTTCGGCGAGAAAGACTTCCAGCAACTGGCGGTGATACGCGCACTGGTTCATGACCTGAACATGCCGATCCAGATCATCGGTGAGCCCACTGTTCGCGCAACCGATGGCCTGGCACTGTCCTCGCGCAACGGTTTCCTCAGCGAAGAGCAACGCGCTGTGGCACCGGTTGTCTACCGCACGCTGAAAGCGATCGGCGAGGCGATCAAGCAGGGTGAACGCGACTACCCGGCGCTGATCGGCACGCAGATCAAACAGCTCGAAACAGCCGGCCTGCGTCCTGACTATCTGGAAATTCGCCATGCCCTGACCTTGCGCCCGGCGACGGCGCAGGATCGTGACCTGGTGATTCTGGTGGCGGCGTTCCTCGGTACGACGCGGTTGATCGACAACCTGCACCTGAACCTCGACTCGCCAAACTAAACACCGAAAAACCCTGTGGGATCGAGCTTGCTCCCACAGGGGGCCGCTGCGCCCGAACAGGCTGTATTGCCGCCCACAAACCCTTCGGGCAAACTGCCCGCCGTTCGATTCCGACCTGGGAAATACTCATGCACGCCATCATGCTCAAAGCCAAGCTGCATCGCGCCGAAGTCACCCACGCTGTACTCGATTACGAAGGCTCCTGCGCCATCGACGGTGAATGGCTGGACCTGTCCGGCATCCGTGAGTACGAACAGATCCAGATCTACAACGTCGACAACGGCGAGCGCTTCACCACCTACGCCATCCGTGGTGAAGAAGGTTCGCGCATGATCTCGGTCAACGGCGCCGCCGCGCACAAGGCCAAGGTTGGCGATCGCGTGATCATCTGCGCTTACGCTCATTACAGCGAAGCCGAACTGCTCAACTTCAAGCCGCGCATGCTCTACATGGCACCGGGCAATGAATTGAGCCACACCAGCAATGCCATTCCGGTCCAGGTCGCCTGATCCGAGTCCTGTCTCTTCCGTTTGTCGGACCGTTCCTAACTTTGGTGTTAAAAAAGTACCGGAAACAGGTCAGACAAAGTCAAGACAGATCATTGCGCGGGGTTTACTGTATCCGCCCTGCGCCATGAAATCGTGTCGACGCAGTTGACCGGAACGCCCATCCATAGCGCTCCGGGATTTTTAGTGTTCAAAAGGCCGTTCAAGTAATAAGGAAACCCGCAGCGATGGCGTATTACCGCACTCCTCACGACGTTACCGCTCTGCCTGCCTGGCAAGCGCTGAATGACCACCGCCAAGCCATGCAGGATTTCAGCATGCGCGAAGCCTTCAATGCCGATCCGCAGCGTTTTACTCAATTCACCCTCAGCAGCTGCGGCCTGTTTCTCGACTATTCGAAAAACCTGATCAACGCCGAGACCCGCAATCTGCTGGTGGGCCTGGCCAACGAAGTCGACCTCAAGGGCGCGATCAAGTCGCTGTTCGACGGCGAAATCGTCAACTCTTCCGAAGGCCGTCCGGCCCTGCACACGGCCCTGCGCCGCCCGGTTGGCGACAAGCTGTCGGTCAACGGCGTCAACGTGATGCCCGAAGTGCACAAGGTGCTGAACCAGATCACCGACCTCGTCGGCCGTATCCACGATGGTCTGTGGCGCGGTTACACCGAGAAGCCGATCACCGACGTGGTGAACATCGGCATCGGCGGCTCGTTCCTCGGCCCTGAGCTGGTGTCCGAAGCGCTGTTGTCCTACGCCCAGAAAGGCGTGCGTTGCCATTACCTGGCGAACATCGACGGCAGCGAGTTCCACGAACTGACCATGAAGCTGCGCGCCGAGACCACGCTGTTCATCGTCTCGTCGAAATCCTTCAACACCCTCGAAACCCTGAAGAACGCCCAGGCTGCCCGTGCCTGGTATCTGGCCCAGGGTGGTTCGGAAGCAGAGCTGTATCGCCACTTCATCGCGGTATCGAGCAACAACGCCGCCGCGGTAGCGTTCGGCATCCGCGAAGAAAACATCTTCCCGATGTGGGACTGGGTCGGCGGGCGCTACTCGCTGTGGTCGGCCATCGGTTTGCCGATTGCCCTGGCCATCGGCATGTCCAACTTCAAGGAATTGCTGTCCGGTGCCTACACCATGGACCAGCACTTCCAGAGCGCGCCGTTCGAACAGAACATGCCAGTGCTGCTGGCCTTGCTCGGGGTGTGGTACGGCAACTTCTGGGGCGCGCAAAGCCACGCGATCCTGCCGTACGATCACTACCTGCGTAACATCACCAAGCACCTGCAACAGCTGGACATGGAGTCCAACGGCAAGAGCGTGCGCCAGGACGGCAAGCCAGTGTCCACCGACACCGGGCCGGTGATCTGGGGCGGCGTTGGCTGCAACGGTCAACACGCCTACCACCAGTTGCTGCACCAGGGCACCCAACTGATCCCGGCCGACTTCATCGTGCCGATCGTCAGCTTCAACCCGGTGTCCGACCACCACCAGTGGCTGTACGCCAACTGTCTGTCGCAGAGCCAGGCGCTGATGCTCGGCAAGACCCTTGGTGAGGCCGAAGCCGAGCTGCGCGACAAAGGCATGAGTGAAGCCGAGGTACACAAACTCGCGCCGCACAAGGTGATCCCGGGCAACCGTCCGAGCAACACCCTGGTGGTCGAACGCATCAGCCCGCGTCGCCTCGGCGCTCTGGTGGCGATGTACGAACACAAAGTCTTCGTGCAAAGCGTGATCTGGGGCATCAATGCCTTCGACCAGTGGGGAGTGGAACTGGGCAAAGAGCTGGGCAAAGGCGTCTACAACCGCCTGGTCGGCAGCGAAGAAACCCCGGCCGAAGATGCCTCGACCCAAGGGCTGATCAATTACTTCCGTGGTCGTCACCGCGGGTGATTTGAAGCCTGCCCACAGAGTGTGTATTGAGTACTAACTCTGTGGGCAACGAATATCCAATGTGGGAGCGGGCTTGCTCGCGAAGAGGCCGGTACATTCAACATCCTTGTTGACTGAACCACCGTCTTCGCGAGCAAGCCCGCTCCCACAGTTGTTTTGCATCTGACTTGAACCCATTGACCTCTCGGCGCATCTTAATCTTTGTCGCAAAACAAGAATAAGGAACCGTCATGTTCGATATCAGCACGTTCCCCAAAGCCGATGCCGTCCGCCGGGCTGCACAATTGAGTCAAGACGACTATCAGCGCATGTACCGCCAATCCGTCGAACACCCCAGCACCTTCTGGGCCGAACAGGCCACGCGTTTTCTCGACTGGAGCGCGCCTTGGGAAACCGTCCAGCGCTACAACCTGAAAACCGGTGAAGCCAGCTGGTTTGCCGGCGCGCAATTGAACGTCAGCTACAACTGCATCGATCGGCACCTGGAGAAACGCAGCGATCAGGTTGCCATCATCTGGGAAGGCGACGACCCTGCCGACTCGACATCGATCACCTACAAAAAACTGCATGAAAACGTCTGCCGCCTGGCCAATGTACTAAAAAGCCGTGGCGTGAAAAAAGGCGACCGCGTGTGCATCTACCTGCCGATGATTCCCGAGGCGGCCTACGCCATGCTGGCCTGTACCCGCATCGGCGCGGTGCACTCGGTGGTGTTCGGCGGCTTCTCCCCGGAATCGTTGCGTGACCGCATTCTCGACGCCGACTGCCGCACCGTGATTACCGCGGACGAAGGCGTGCGCGGCGGCAAGGTCGTGCCACTCAAGCAGAACGTCGACAAGGCGCTGCGAAGCTGCCCGGACGTGAGTACCGTGCTGGTGGTCGAGCGCACCAAGGGGCCGGTGAACCGGGTCGAAGGACGGGACATCAAGTACCAGCAGGCCCTGAGCGAAGCCAGCACCGATTGCCCGCCCGAGCCGATGGACGCCGAAGACCCGCTGTTCATCCTCTACACCTCCGGCAGCACCGGCAAGCCCAAGGGCGTGCTGCACACCACCGGTGGCTACCTGCTGCAAGCAGCGATGACCTTCAAGTACGTGCTGGACTACCGCGACGGCGAAGTCTTCTGGTGCACCGCCGACGTCGGCTGGGTCACTGGCCACAGCTACATCGTCTACGGTCCGCTGGCCAATGGCGCGACCACGCTGATCTTCGAAGGTGTGCCGAGCTACCCGAGCACCTCGCGCTTCTGGCAGGTGATCGACAAGCACAAGGTGAACATTTTCTACACCGCCCCGACGGCCCTGCGCGCACTGATGCGCGAAGGCCCCGAACCGTTGAAGCAAACATCCCGCGCCAGCATCAGGCTACTCGGCACGGTCGGCGAGCCGATCAACCCGGAAGCCTGGGAATGGTATTTCCATGCAGTCGGCGAAGAGCGTTGCCCGATCGTCGATACCTGGTGGCAGACCGAAACCGGCGGCATCATGCTCAGCCCGCTGGTCAGTGCCCAGCGGATCAAGCCGGGTTGTGCGACACAACCGATGTTCGGCGTGCAACCGGTATTGCTCGACGAGCAAGGCAGGGAAATCAAAGGTGCCGGCAGCGGCGTACTGGCCATAAAGTCCAGCTGGCCGGCGCAGATCCGCAGCGTTTATCGCGACCCGCAACGCATGGTCGACACCTACTTCAAGCCCTACCCCGGCTACTACTTCACCGGTGACGGCGCGCGGCGCGATGAAGATGGCGACTACTGGATCACCGGGCGCATCGACGATGTGATCAACGTATCCGGCCACCGTATCGGCACCGCCGAAGTGGAAAGCGCCCTGGTGCTGCACGAGAGCATCGCCGAGGCCGCTGCGGTCGGTTACCCCCACGACATCAAGGGCCAGGGCATATACGTCTTCGTCACGCCCATGAACGGCGCCGAAACCAACGATGAACTGAAGAAAGAATTGCTGGCCCTCGTCAGCCAGGAAATTGGCAGTTTCGCCAAACCGGACTTGATCCAGTGGGCCCCGGCCTTGCCGAAAACCCGCTCAGGCAAGATCATGCGGCGCATTCTGCGCAAGATCGCCTGCAACGAACTGGACAGCCTGGGTGATACTTCGACCCTGGCTGACCCGAGCGTGGTGCAAGGGCTGATCGACAAGCGCCTGAAGTAGGAGCGAGCTTGCTCGCGATGAACGCCGACGCGCCGCGTATATTCAGGAAGCACGCGTTATTGTTAACGTCCATCGCGAGCAAGCTCGCTCCTACAGAATTACAGAGTGGCCATGGAATTCATCCGCACCCGCATCGAAACCCAGATCATGAGCCTGACCGGTTTGTCCCTGGGCAAACTCGATCTGGAAAACCCCAAGGGCGACCCCGGCCTGTTCGGGCCGGACTCGGTGAGCTGGCAAGTCCATGGCGATTTCAGCAGCATGCTGATCGGTGGCATCAGTGCCCTGATGCTGCAAGCCCTGCATCCTCTGGCATTGGCCGGGGTCTGGGACCATTCGAATTTCCGTGAAGACATGCTCGGCCGCTTGCGCCGCACCGGGCAGTTCATCTCCGGCACCACCTTCGGTTCTCGACAGGATGCCGACTGGCTGATCGAAAAAGTCCGCACCATCCATTTGCAGATCACCGGCACGGCACCGGACGGACGCGCCTACGCCGCCAGCGATCCCCAATTGCTGACGTGGGTGCATGTGGCGGAAGTCAGCAACTTCCTGGCCGCGCATTTGCGCTATCGCAATCCGCACCTGTCGCTGGTCGATCAGGATCGCTACTACGCTGAAATTGCCCTGGTTGCCGAGCGCCTCGGAGCTAGGGATGTGCCCCGTTCGCGGCAGGAAATTGCCGACTACCTCGAGCGCATGCGTCCACATTTGCTGTGCGACGAACGCAGTCGCGAAGTCATGCGCCTGTTGCTGAACGCCCCCTCCCCCAGTCGCCTGGCCAAGCCGTTTGGCGGTTTGATGATGCAGGCCGGGATCGATCTGCTGCCGGACTGGGCCAGCGATATGCTCGGTGTCAGCCAGAACCCGCTGCAACGCAAGCTGATCCGCGCCAGCGTCAATCGCAGTGCGCCGATGCTGCGCTGGGCCGTGCGTAATGGGTCGGTGCAGCGGGCTAAACGACGGATGGGGATTACTTAGAAAGAACAAAGATCAAAAGCTTCGCGAGCAAGTCGAGTCGTCGCACCGCCGCTCCCACATTGGATCTATGTCGAACGCGAGTTTTATGTTCACAGAAAATCCGATGTGGGAGCGGGCTTGCTCGCGAAGGCAGCACCTCGGTTCCGTGCCAAAACTGTTAAACTCCCGCGCCCAATTCCCTCCTGCAAGGCGCCCAGCATGTCTTCCTTGAATCAGGCGCTGCGCGCCGCCCTCGAACGTCGCCAGGATCTGCTGGCGGAGTTGCACAGCCAGGGGACCGATTGCTATCGCCTGTTCCACGGCAGCCAGGAAGGTGCCGGGGGCCTGACCATCGACCGCTACGGCCCGCAATTGCTGGTGCAGAGTTTCCACCAGGCGCTGGAGCGCGAGACGCTGCTGCAACTGCACGAAGCGATCAATCAACACCTGGGTTTTGACACCCTGCTGGTCTACAACGACCGCTCCCGCGGCAACTCGCGCATCGACCGCGAAGACATCGTCTACCGCGCCGACGAAGCCGCCCTGCAAGACCTGGTTGGCCACGAATGGGGCCTGAACTATCGGGTACGGGGTCGCCATGCCGGACAAGACCCGCTGCTGTTCCTCGACCTGCGCAACACCCGCGGCTGGGTCAAGGATCACAGCAAGAACAAAAGCGTACTGAACCTGTTCGCCTACACCTGTGGTGTCGGCCTCAGTGCCGCTGCCGGTGGTGCGCGCGAGGTGTGCAACCTGGACTTCGCCGAAGGCAATCTGGCGGTCGGTCGGGAGAACGGCCAACTCAACCCGCAGTTGCCGACCATGGAATTTATCCAGTCCGACTACTTCCCGGCCATTCGCCAACTGGCCGGCCTGCCGATCAGCCAGCGCCGCGGGCAAAAACTGCCGAGCTATCCGCGCCTGGAACAGCGCCAGTACGATCTGGTACTGCTCGACCCTCCGGCCTGGGCCAAGAGCGCATTCGGCACCGTCGACCTGCTGCGCGACTACCAGAGCCTGCTCAAACCGGCCCTGCTGACCACCGCCGACAACGGCGTGCTGATCTGCTGCAACAACCTGGCGAAAGTCAGCATGGACGACTGGCGCGAGCAGGTTTTGCGTTGCGCAGAGAAGGCCGGGCGGCCGGTGCGTGAGTGGAGCGTGATGAAACCGGGCGCCGACTTCCTGTCGATGGATCAGCAACCACCGCTGAAAACCCTGATTCTGCAGCTCTGACCGCTGTGGGAGAAATCTGAAACTTCCTGATCAGTCCAATCACTTGGGAACCGGAAACGCGTGCCATACTCCAAGGCACTCCGATCCAGACAGATGAAGCCGCACATGTACAAAGGATTGATTCGCGCCATCGGCGCCTTGTTGACTGCTCTGGCCCTCTACAGCTTGCTGGGTTTTCTGATTTTACCGGGTGTCGCGTTGCGCGTTGCCAACCAGCAACTGGCCAACTACGCCACCACACCCGCCACGATCCAGCGAATCGAATTCAATCCGTTCAGCCTTGAACTGACCCTTTGGGGCTTGAATATCGGCGAGCCCGGCAAGGAGCAGGTCGGTTTCGAACGACTGTATGCCAATCTGCAACTCGACAGCCTGTGGACCAAGGCGGTGCACCTGTCCGATGTCGAACTGGACAAGCCCAAGACCGAAATCCTGTTCAGCAAGGACGGCAAACTCAATCTGCTGGGGCTGTTCAAACTGCCAGCGAGCGAGCCCACACCCGCCGACCCGGATGCCAAGCCGTTTCCGCTACGCATCGAGCGGATCAAACTGGCCGGCGGCGCCGTGCACTTTGAAGATGCCCGGCCCAGCGAGCCCATCGAGTTTGTCTACGACACACTCGATTTCGAGCTGAAGAACCTCAGCACCCTGCCCGATGACAGCGCCGACATGACCTTGGTGGCCGTCGGCCCCAATGGCGGACAGATCGACTGGACCGGCAACTTCAGCCTGATCCCGATCGCTTCCGAAGGTAAGCTGAAAATCACTGATGGCAAGATGAAAGCCTTTTGGCCCTATGTGCGCGACGCCGTGCCACTAGACCTCGAAAACGGCGTCATGAGCATCAGTACCGACTACAAATTCAGCCTGGCCAAGGAAACCGAGCTGCTGCTGAGCAATGTAGCGGTCAACATTGCACCCTTCGCGATCAAGGCCCCGGATGGCCGGCCGCTGGTGAAACTCGAGCGCTTGGACGTCAGCGAAACCACCGTGGACCTGGCCAAACAGCAAGTGGTGGTCGGCAAGATCCGCAGCCACAAACTGGAAACCTGGGCCGCGCTGGAATCGGACGGCCAACTCGACTGGCAGAAACTGTTCGCCAGCCAACCGTCAAAACCCGCTGCCAAAGCCAAGGCGGATGCCGAACCGGCCAGCACTCCGGCGGCGGCAGACTCACCGAAACCTGAACCGACCGCCCCAGACAAACCCTGGCAGGTGTTGCTCAAGGATGTGCAGTTGCGCGATTACCAGGTGCATCTGGCTGACCGCAAGGCACAGCCTCCCGTCGCCCTGGATCTGGCTCCGCTGAACCTCGACCTGCAGAATTTCGACAGCCTCAACGGTTCACCCTTTACCCTCAAGCTCGATACCGGCGTGGGCAAGCAAGGCAAGATCATGGCCGACGGCGAGGTCAACCTGGCCCCGGTCAGCGCCAGACTGAAGGTACAGACCAAGGACATCGACCTGCGGGTTGCCCAGTCCTACATCACGCCGTTCATTCGCCTGGAGCTGCGCAGCGGCATGCTCGGCAGTGATCTGGCGGTCGACCTGAAAAGCACCGCCCCCCTGGCGTTCAGCGTCACCGGCCGCGCCCAGGTTGATCAGTTGCATACCCTGGACACCCTGAAAACCCGCGACTTCCTCAAGTGGCAACAGGTCGTGGTCGAAGGTCTGAACTATCAGCATGGGGACAGCCTGTCGATCGACAAGATCAACCTGCTCCAGCCCTATGCGCGTTTCATGATCAACGATGATCGCACCACCAACATCGATGACCTGCTGATTCCCCAGCCGGCGGACTCCGGGGCAAAACCGGTGGCGAGCAAACCGGCCAGCAATGAAAAACCATTGGGCATCCACATCGGCGGCATTTTCATCAATGACGGTTCGGCCAACTTCGCCGACTTCAGCCTGACCCCGAACTTCGCCACCGCCATCCAGCAACTCAACGGGCAGATCGGCACCATCGACAGCCGCCAGCCGAAACCGGCCGGTGTCGACGTCAAGGGCAAGGTCGATCGCTACGCGCCGGTGACCATCAAGGGCTCGGTCAATCCGTTCGACCCGATGGCCAGTCTCGACATCGCCACCAGCTTCAAACGCGTGGAGCTGACCACGCTGACGCCCTACTCCGGCAAGTTCGCCGGCTACCGTATCCGCAAGGGCCGGCTCAATCTCGACCTGCACTACCAGATCACCAAGGGTCAGCTCAAAGCTGAAAACAAAGTGGTGGTCGAACAACTGCAACTGGGTGAAAAAGTCGACAGCCCGGATGCCGTGAGCTTGCCGCTGAAACTGGCGATTGCCTTGCTCAAGGACGTCGACGGCAAGATCTCCATCGAACTGCCGGTCAGCGGCGACCTGAACAACCCTCAGTTCAGCGTCATGCCGATTATCTGGCAGACCCTGCGCAACCTGATCGTCAAAACCGCGGCAGCACCGTTCAAACTCATTGGCGGGCTGGTCAACGGTGGCGGCTCGGAAGACCTGGGCAGCGTTTCATTCGCAGCCGGTTCCAGTGAATTGGGCAAGGACGCCGAAGGCGCCCTGGACAAACTGTCCAAGGCACTCAAGGAACGCCCGGCCCTGCGCCTGGAAATCGAAGGCACCGCCGCCCAGAGCAGCGATGGCCCGCTGATCGCCGAACAACGCCTGGAGCGTGAATACCAGTACAACTACTACAAAATGCTCCAGCGCCGCGGTGACAAGGTTCCGGCCCAGGCTTCGTTGCTGGAAGTGCCGGACGGGGAAAAAGGCCCGCTGCTCGAAGGTATCTACCGCACCCGCCTGAAAACCCAGCCCCCTGCCGAATGGAAGGACCTGGGCAAGGAAGAGCGCACCGCGAAAATGCGTGCCGAGGTGATCAAGTTCTGGAGTTCCAGCGACGTGCTGTTGCGTCAACTGGGTCAGGAACGCGCCAGCAGCATCAAGGATTACCTGGTCGACAAGGCCCAGCTGGAAGATGACCGGGTGTATTTCATCGACGCCAATCTGGGCGAGGCGCAAAGTGACGGCCGCGTGGTGACGCCGATGCATCTGGATGCCGAGTGATGATGCGGCGGCAGCTGACTGGCCTGATCCTGGCGCTCTCCGCCAGTCAGGCCTGGGCGGCCGATACCCTGCGCTGTGGCAGCCAGTTGATCAGCGTCGGCGATCGCTCGAGTGAGGTTTTGCAGAAATGCGGTGAACCGGTCAGTCGCGACCTGCTGGGTTACAAACGCAGTGCAGATCGGCGTGAGGAATTTCAGGTCGAGGAATGGACCTACGGACCGAATGGCGGGATGTATCAATACTTGCGGTTCGAAGGTAATCGGCTGAAGCAGATCACCAGTAAACGCGGCAATTAATTAGCACTATCCAATGTGGGAGCGGGCTTGCTCGCGAAAGCAGTCTTTCATTCAACGCATGTGTTGAATGTCAGTCAGCCTTCGCGAGCAAGCCCGCTCCCACATTGGTTTTTCAGCGCTACACATAGAACAGGCCCCGGCAAAAATGCGCGGGGCCTGTAGTGGCCAACATCCTTTGGCCGTTCGCATGAACCCTCTGGTTGCAACAGACGTATGACTCGACCCGTCTGTCGCACCCTCTCCCGGTCCAGGCGAGAAGTCTTGCCTTACTCGGCTTTGAGGCCGTCAGCGGAGACCGCCTTGACGCCTTTGATCTTCTTGGTGATGGCCACAGCCATTTCTTTTTGCGAATCGGTCACGGCAGTGGTCGACGACAGCGATACCACACCTTTGTTGGTTTCAACCTTGATGTCGGTACCTGGAATGCCTTTTTCGGTCATCAGGTCAGCTTTGACTTTGGTGGTGATCCAGGTATCGGAAGTAGCTTCTTTCGCTTCGGTCATTTCACCGGCAGCCAGCACCATTGGCGACTGGGTTGCCTGGGTGGTTTGAGCAAACGCAGCGTTGGCCATGGTCAGGGTCAGCGCGGTAGCAGCAGCGGCAGTGATAGCGAACTTCTTCATACGAGTAACTCCTGTTTTTCGGAAAGTCTGCCGGGTGTCTTGTCGGCAGGGTTACCAAGGATATTGCGAACGCTGTGCCAACTTTAAAACAGAGAATAAAACCTTATTAATCAATAAGTTATAAAATAAGCCAATTTTCGAAATCATGCAAAATGCACGAGAAGCACAAACACTGCGTGCAAGTTGCGGGTTTATGGAAAGTTCCTAAGATGCTGAATTTCCGAGCTTTATCTGTGGCTTTTGACGACGGGACGACAAACAGGAAAATCCCCGCAAAAGCGGGGACTAGATTCAGCAAATCATGCCGCAGAACCGGAACACCCTTTAGGCAAGTAATCCTGGGAAACGCTGCTCCTACATGACCAGCCTTTGGCTTCGTCCCGTGTCAGGGTGACGGTTTTGCCCTGGACCACCCCCGGGGCATTGTGCAACGTACAAACGATTGATCCCGCCCCCGGCGTTGTAGCCGTCACAGACAGGGCGCAATGGTTGGTCGATGCCTCGCCGGCAGGCGCCACGTTGGCAATTGTCGGGGTTTCCCCCTGGTTGATCACATCCTCGAACGGCACCTTCATTGCAGTCAGTTCGGCCAGCGCCGCCGTGACCTTGGCCCGGGCCTGGTACTTGGAATACATCGGCAGGCCCAATGTTGCCAGGATCCCGATGATCGCCACCACGACGAGCAACTCGATCAGGGTAAAACCTTTCTGATTGTTCATGTACAAGCTCCATGCATGAGTCGAAGGCTCATGACCTGCCCCATGGCAGCACAGCCTGTGCCAAGGCCAGAAGCCCCTGTTGGCAAGGGGCGTGGTGGCAGCACAGCCCTTGCCTACTACCAGGATCAGCACTATCTGACGTTTTTTGTCACCTCACCCTGGCGGGTTTGGCCCCGTCCTTTGACTAGGCTATAAGAGCAATTCAATCGGAATACCCAGGACTGAACATGGCGGTCAAGGCAGCGAAAATCAGCGTGTATGCATGGGAAGGCATCGACCGCAAAGGCACAAAAGTGACCGGCGAACTCAGCGCTCAAAACCCGGCGCTGATCAAGGCGAAGCTGCGCAAGCAGGGCATCACTCCCGGCAAGGTTCGCAAGAAAAACCCTTCGGTCTTCAACATGGGCAAGCGCATCAAGGCCCAGGACATTGCCCTGTTCACCCGGCAAATGGCGACGATGATGAAGGCCGGCGTGCCGTTGTTGCAGTCGTTCGACATTATCGGCGAAGGCTTCGACAATCCGGCCATGCGCAAGCTGGTGGACGAACTGAAACAGGAAGTTGCGGCAGGCAGCAGCTTCGCCGCCGCCCTGCGCAAGAAACCCCGGTATTTCGATGAGCTGTATTGCAACCTGGTGGATGCCGGCGAGCAGGCCGGTGCCCTCGACACCCTTTTGGAACGGGTGGCGACCTACAAGGAAAAAAGCGAAAGCCTCAAGGCCAGGATCAGGAAAGCCATGACCTACCCGCTGGTGGTGGTGTTCGTCGCGGCGATTGTCACCGGGATTCTGCTGGTCAATGTCGTGCCGCAGTTCGAGTCGGTGTTCAAAGGCTTTGGTGCCGAACTGCCGGCCTTCACCGTAATGGTCATTGGCCTGTCGCAATTCATGCAGGCCTGGTGGTGGGTGGTCCTTGGCACGCTGATCACAACGGCCTTCGGCGTGCGCCACGCCCTCAGGACATCCCCGGCCTTGCGTGACCGGATGGACACCTGGCTGCTGAAACTGCCGCTGGTGGGCACCTTGATGCACAAGTCCGCCGTGGCCCGGTTCGCCCGTACACTGTCGACCACTTTCGCTGCCGGCGTACCGCTGGTGGAGGCCCTGGAATCCGTGGCCGGTGCGACCGGCAATGTCGTGTTCAAGCGTGCAGTATTGCGCATCCGGCAGGACATCTCGACCGGCATGCAATTGCATTTCGCCATGCGCACCTGCGGCGTCTTTCCGAACATGGCGATACAAATGACTGCCATCGGCGAAGAGTCCGGCACCCTGGACGCTATGCTCGACAAAGTCGCGGGGTTCTACGAAGACAACGTCGATAACATGGTCGATAACCTCACCAGCCTGATGGAACCGTTCATCATGGTGGTGCTGGGTGTTATCGTCGGTGGACTGGTAGTTGCCATGTACCTGCCCATCTTCCAACTTGGCTCAGCGATCTGACATGCCCTTGAATGAAATTCTGATTCACTCTCCGCTGGCCTTTGTCCTTCTCGCAGGCATCACCGGCCTGCTGGTCGGCAGTTTTCTCAATGTCGTGATCTGGCGCCTGCCGAAAATGCTCGAACGCGACTGGCGCGAGCAGGCCCATGACATTCTCGGGCTGCCTGGCGAAACGCCGCTGCCAACCTACAACCTGTTGCTGCCCCACTCCCAGTGCCCGCACTGCGGTCACCGAATCCGCGCCTGGGAAAACATCCCGCTGCTCAGTTATGTGTTTTTGCGCGGCCGTTGTTCAGCCTGTGCGGCAGCGATCAGCCCGCGCTATCCGTTGACCGAACTGGCCTGCGGCCTGTTGTCGGCGTTTGTTGCCTGGCACTTCGGCTTCGGTTGGCCGGCCGCCCTGGTGCTGGTCCTGAGCTGGGGGTTGCTGGCGATGAGCCTGATCGACGCCGAACATCAGATATTGCCGGACGTACTGGTGCTGCCGTTGATTTGGCTGGGGTTGATCGTCAACAGTTTCGGCCTGTTCGTGTCGCTGCACGAGGCGCTTTGGGGGGCGATCGCCGGCTACGGCCTGCTGTGGTCGGTGTTCTGGCTGTTCAAGCTGATCACGGGCAAGGACGGCATGGGCTACGGCGACTTCAAGCTGCTGGCGATGCTGGGCGCCTGGGGTGGCTGGCAGATTTTGCCGCTGACCATCCTGCTGTCCTCGCTGGTGGGTGCCATTATCGGGCTGATGCTGCTGCGCTGGCGCAACGCAAAAACCTCGACGCCGATCCCTTTCGGCCCCTATCTGGCCATTGCCGGCTGGATTGCGTTGCTCTGGGGTGGTCAAATAACCGACCTCTATTGGCAGTTTGTCGGTTTGAAATGAATAGCCCTGTGGAAAAACCCTGGATTCTCGGCCTGACCGGCGGCATCGGCAGCGGCAAAAGTGCGGCCGCCCAACACTTCATCGATCTGGGCGTGCATGTGGTCGACGCCGATCATGCCGCTCGCTGGGTAGTGGAACCCGGCCGCCCGGCACTGGCACAAATCGCCGGGCACTTCGGCACCGGCGTGTTGCAGGCCGACGGGCTACTGGACCGCGCCGCGCTACGCAAATTGATCTTCGAGGTGCCTGAAGAGCGCCGCTGGCTGGAGGCGCTCCTGCATCCGCTGATCGGCGAGGAGATCGCTCACCACCTGGCGCTGGCAAAATCGCCTTATGCGATTCTGGTTTCGCCGCTGCTGATCGAGTCCGGGCAATACGCCATGACCCAACGGGTGCTGGTGATCGATGCCCCCGAACAATTGCAGATCGAACGTACCCTGCAACGTGACCAGACCAGCGAGCAGCAAGTCCAGGCGATCCTCAAGGCCCAGTCCAGCCGCCAGGATCGCGTGAGCCATGCCGACGACGTCGTGGTCAATGACCGCGACCTTGCCTGGCTGCACAGCGAGGTTGAACGCCTGCATCACTTTTATCTTTCTTTGCGTGGAGGCCAGTCATGAGCCAACCAACAACCGTCGAATGCCCAACCTGTGGCGCCCCCGTGGAATGGACCGCCGAGAGCAAATTCCGGCCATTCTGCTCCGACCGCTGCAAACTGATCGACCTGGGCGCCTGGGCGTCCGAAGAACACAAGATTCCAGTGGCTCCCGATGCCGAGGACGAGATGTTCAGCGGTGACTTCGACCCGCGCCACTGATCCATCGAGTGGGCGATTCCAGGTCTTGATGCGAATCAGGACTTGGGATCGTCGTCTTTCCAGGGGGCCGAGAGGTAGCGTGTGCGGTTGAACGTCTCAAGCCATTCCGGGCAGAACACCACCAGCGCACTGACGATCATGCCGTTGATAAACGCTTCGGGAAAAATGATCAGCCACAGATATCCGACAAAATCCTCCAGCCAGTACGGCATGGCAAAACGCTCGTCGAACCACAGCAACCAAAGCGCCAGCAGCAGGCACAGCAATGCCGACAGCGCGGCGGCAAAGAATCCGGAAACGAAGATATACACGAAGGGATTTCGTGGCTGCGCCCGCTCCACCAGAATGGCGCAGCACTCGGTGACCAGCACCGGTAGCGCAATCAACAGCGCGCCATTGACCCCGACCGCCGCCAGGTCCTGTCGGCCGAGCAACACCAGCCCCGTTTGCGCCACCAACCCGCCGACCAGCGCCAGTGGCCAGTCCAGCAGTAGCGTCACCGCTGTCATGCCGATGAAGTGGTAAGACACGCCGGTATCAAAATCGCGCCGCACCAGCCACAACAGAAACAGCGCAAACACCGTTCCAAACAGCAGATGCTGGCGACGGCTGTCGGTGAACAGTTCAACCCACGGTGTGCGACAGATCGCCCAGATCAACACCGGCACATAGATCAGCCAGCCGACCGCAAGGGTTTGCGATGACAGCAACTCTGCACCGATCATGGCTACGCACGCCTCCCAGGCGAAGAACAACAGGCACTCAGTCTACACCGCCGCTCGCCTGCCCTTCGACTTCAAGCCCAATGCCGCGGATCGTTCATCACCGCATCATGCTCGGCGAACAGCTTCGGTAGCTCAGACTTGAGAAAGTCCACCCAGGTGCGGACCTTGGCATCGAGAAAGCGTCGCGAAGGATACAGCGCATACACATTGCGCTCGCGCAGGCGCCATGCCGGTAACACGCGCAGCAAAGTGCCGTCGCTCAAGGGCCGCGTCGCGGTGTAGAACGGCAGCAGGCTGATGCCCATGCCCGCCTCTGAAGCCTTGACCATCGACTCGGCAACATTGCACTGAAAGGTCTTGGCCGGGCTGACGGCGTGCTCGCCGTGCTCGCCGTGCTCATCCTGGAACAGCCATTGATCGCTGTACAAGGGGTCGAGCATGCGCAGGCATTGATGATCGCCCAGCGCCAGCGGCTGCTGCGGAACACCCCGGCGTTGCAGGTAAGCCGGGGAGGCACAGGGCACGCTGTAGATCTGCCCGATGGCCTGCGCAACCATTTGCGAGTCGGCAAGTTCCGGAGCGATCGAAATCACCACATCGTGCCCCTCCTCCAGCGGATCGGGATTGCGCTGTGACAAGGTCAGCTCGAACACCACATCGGGATAAAGCTCGCTGTAGCGGGCGATCAATGGCGTGAGCAGCACACCCAGGCCGTTCATGCTGTGCACCCGCAGGCGTCCGGACGGATTGATATGAGCGCCACGGGCCTCGGCCGTTGCCTCGTCCATGGCCTCGACGATTTGCCGGCTGCGCAGCAGCAAGCGCTCGCCGGCGTCGGTCAGGCTCAAGCGCCGCGTGGTGCGTTGCAGCAGACGCGCCTGTACATGCTCCTCCAGATCCGCCACCAATCGGGATACCTGCGCGGTCGACAGATCCAGCGCATCGGCAGCCCCGGTGAAACTGGCGCAGTCCACCACCCGGATGAACACGCGCAAGTTGTTAAGCACATCCATAAGCCCCCCTCGGGCGATGACTGTTACGTTTTATGTAAGGCTGCATCCGCCGTTCGCCCCTTTATCCGTCGGTGGCAAAGACTAAAATTCAGACATCAAAACCGACACGGAGCACGCCAACATGAAAACGTTGATCAGCCTGTTGCTGACCGTCATCGCCACCTCGGCCATGGCCGCCGACAACGAACCCCTCGCGGTCCTGTATAACCCGGCACAGCCCCTGGACATCGCCAAGGTGGTTTCTGTGTCCGACACGGCGACCGCGTGCGGGGTTGTACCGGCGACCATGGAGTATGTCGATCATCAGGGTCAGACCCATCGCGTGACCTACAACGTCATGGGTGATTGCACCAGCAACCTGTGATCACCAGGCTCACAGCAAGGTCCACGTGTAGCTGAGGATCAAGCGGTTCTCGTCGATATCACTGCGGTAGTTTGAACGCGCCATCGCATTGCGCACGCGAATGCCCAAACCTTTGAGGCTGCCACTCTGCAGCACATAGCCGATGTCCAGGTCACGCTCGCGATCCTTGCCTTCATAGCCCTTGCCGGTATCGACATTGTTACCGCTGATGTAGCGCACGGTACTGGTCAGCCCCGGTACGCCGAGCGCCGCGAAGTCGTAGTCGTAGCGCGCCTGCCAGGAGCGCTCATCGGTGGAGGCAAACTCGTAGGTCGGCACTTCGTTACCCAGTGGTGAGATGTTGGCAAACACCCGTGGGAACGCACTGTCACCGAACATGCCCTGATAGCCGACGTAAAACGTATGGCCGCCACGCTTGGCCGACAGCAACGAGAAGAACGCCTGGTTGTCGATGTTGCCCAGCAGTTTGTTACCGTCTTCGCGCGAATCGTAGTAACCGAGGTTGGCACCGAGGATCCAGTCGCCCACCGGCTCACTGTGTTTTAAACCCAGAAAACGCTGGTTGTAGATATCTTCCAGTTGCCCGTACCAGGCGCTGACCGAGCTGCGCTTGTCGTTGAAGACATAATCAGCGCCGGCAAAATTGAAACCGTCACTGCTAACCTGGCGCTGCGGCACATGACCCAGCATCGCTTGCATCTTTTCGTCACCAGCCTCGTTGCGCAGGCTGGTTGAACTCAAGTGACCACCCTGCACCGTCAGGCCATTGATCTCGTTGGAGGTGATGCTTGCGCCCTGATAACTCGGCGGCAGCAGGCGAATATCGCTGAATGCCAACACCGGCAGATTGGGTTGCAGCTCACCGACTTTCAGCTCGGTTTTGGAGTAGCGCATCTTCAACGCACCTTCCAGGCGGCTGTAGTTATCCGCTGCGCGGCCGTCGTCCTGCACCGGCAGCAAACCGGTATTGGTCCGGTCCGGGGCGCTGTCGAGCTTGAGGCCGAGCAAGCCGATGACGTCCACCCCAAACCCGACGGTGCCCTGGGTGTATCCGGACTTCACGTTGAGGATGAAACCCTGGGCCCACTCTTCAGCCTTCGATTGCTGGTTGGCGCCGACGATGTCGGAATAGTCGCGGCTGAAGTAGTAATTGCGCGCCTGCAACGTCGCGGTGCTGTCTTCGACAAAGCCGGTTTCCGCCGCCATCGCGCCTGTGGAAAATCCCGAGACGACAGCCAGGGACAACGCCGAACCGGTTGTTGGGAGAATCTGTTTCATCGTTTTTCTCTTATTGTTATTGATCGACTGGTTGAAGGACTTCAGTTGCAGTGGATTTGCGACGGGGGACGGAACGACGGGCGCTCAACAGCACATGGGTGAGCATGCCGAAAATCAGCCCCCAGAACGCCGCGGACAAACCGAACAGCGACATGCCCGAAGCCGTGACCAGAAAGGTCACCAGCGCGGCTTCGCGATCGCTCGGCACCGCCATCGCGCCCGTCAACGCGCCGGCAATGGCGGCGAACAAGGCAAGGCCGGCCAGTGCCGCGATCAACTCTTTGGGGAACGCTGAAAACAGCGAGACCAGCGTGACGCCGAAGATTCCAAACAGCAGGTAGCACAGGCCGCCGACAACTCCGGCCACGTAGCGTTTGCGAGGATCTTCGTGGGCTTCGCGACCGGTGCAGATTGCTGCGGTGATCGCCGCCAGATTCAGTCCATGGCAACCGAACGGCGCCAGCAATGCCGTGCCCAGCGCGCTACTGGCGATGATCGGGCTCGCCGGCGTTGGGTATCCACTGGCGCGCAGCACCGCCATGCCGGGCACGAACTGACCGGTCAGCGCCACCATCACCAGCGGCAAGGCGATGTTCAGGATCGCGCCCAGGCTGAACTCAGGCGTGATCCACACCGGCGTAGCCAGGCCGATCACCAGTGCTTCACGATGCAAATCACCGGTGAACGCGGCAATCGAACAGCCCACCAGCAGCACCATCATCACTGCATAACGCGGCATCACACGCTTGCAGATCAGGTAGCAGGCAAACATCGCCAGGACCAGCAACGGCTTGTGCTGCATCGACACGAACAAGCCGGTGCCGAAACTGAACAGGATCCCCGCCAGCATCGCCGCCGCGATGGCGGCGGGCAGCTTGCTGATGATCCGGTCGAAAGCCCCCGAGATGCCGACCACGAAAATGATCAGGCTGCTGACCAGATAAGCCCCCACCGCCTCTGCCATGGAGATGTCCGGCAACAGCGTCACCAGCAACGCCGAGCCCGGCGCCGACCAGGCGATGATCACCGGAACGCGGTAGCGCAGGCTCAAACCGATACCGAGCACGGCGCTGCCAATGGAGATCGCCCAGATCCAGGACGACAACACTTCCCGCGAAAGATGTGCCGCTTCTGCCGCCTGAAAGATGATCACCAACGGGCCGGCATAGGAAATCACCGTGGCAATCAATCCAGCCACGGCGGCTGACAACGAGAAGTCCTGGAAAAACGCTTTCATGATTCAGGCACCGGTCGCTGACAACGCTGGGTTGACGCCAGCAGCGCTGCGTCGGCTGCTGATGGCGAACACGGTCATGGCCAGGGCCGCCACCGCACCGGGCAAGGCAAACGCCATGAAGTTCAGTTGCAGGGGCAAGCTGATCCCGAGCAAGGCGCCACCCAGCAGCGGACCGACGATGGCCCCGTTGCGCCCGATACCCGACGCCCAGCCCAAGCCGGTGGAACGTATGGTCATGGAATAAAACTGCGCGGCGCAGGCGTACAAAAGAATCTGCGAGCCAATGGTGGTGGCACCCGCAATGGCGATCAGCAGGTACAACACCGGCATCGGGCTGTTGAAGCCCAACAGGGTGATCGACACCGCCGCCATGGCGAAAAACACCGACAGCACCCGCGGCAGATTGAGTTTGTCGCCCAGCACCCCGCCACCGACCGCGCCGAAGATCGCGCCGAAGTTCAACACCAGCAGGAACGACAGGCTCGAACCCAGGCTGTAACCGGCGTTGGCCATCAGTTTCGGCAGCCAGGAACTCAGCGCGTACACCATCAGCAGGCAGCAGAAAAACGCCAGCCATAGCATCAGCGTGCGCAACGCACGGCCTTCACGGAACAACTGCAACACCGGGGTGCCCGTGCCTTTCACTTCGGCCATGTGCAATTGATCAGAGGTTTGCGCGACGTAGGCCGGATCGATGCGCTGAAGAATGTTGCGCGCCTCTTCATTACGCCCCTGACGCAACATGAAGCCCACCGATTCGGGCAGGAAATACATGATCAGCGGCAACAACAGCAACGGCAGGACCGCCACGTAAAACACCGACTGCCAGCCGAAACTCGGGATCAGCACAATGCCCAGCCCGGCGGACAGCATGCCGCCCACCGAGTAACCACTGAACATGATCGCCACCAGCGTGCTGCGGATTTTTTTTGGCGCGTACTCGTTCATCAGTGCCACGACGTTAGGCATCACGCCGCCAATGCCGAGCCCGGCAATGAAGCGACAGAGGCCGAACTCGGTGGGGTTTCGGGCGAAACCGTTGAGCACGGTGAAACCACTGAAGAGCATCACGCAGATCGTGATGGCTTTTTTGCGGCCGATCCTGTCCGACAGCGGTCCGAAGAACAGCGCGCCGAACATCATGCCGAACAGTGCATAGCTGCCCAGGGCACCGGCTTGCAGAGGACTGAGCCCCCACTCTTTCATCAGCATCGGCAGGACCACGCCGTAGATCACCAGATCGTAACCGTCGAAGATGATGATCAGGGCACACCAGAACAGCACCATCCAGTGAAAGCGGTTGAAACGAGCGTTGTCGATAACCTCATGTACGTCGATCTTGCGCATGGCATATATCTCTTGTTGTTGTTTTTTTAGAGCGTCGGTAACACGGCTTACGTCCGTACAGCCGAGGGTAGAGCCGCCCGATACGTGGCAATAGCCAGTGAGCGCAGATCACTATCCATTTTGTGCAGGGCCCTGGAACGGGCATGGGAACGGGAGGCTATGAGCCTCTGCGACAAATTGTCTTCTTTGCGATCACATTTGAACGCTAAGCTTGGGCCTATGGATGACTCAGATTATTTACGCCTGCTGACCATCGCGGCCGAGCAAGCCAACGCGTTCCTGTCCAATGCCCGCAAATGGGAGCGAGAGCGTTGGGTCTGCCAGCGCCTGCTGCAAGGCTTGAACATTCCCTATCGTGCCGATGAGTTCGCCCCCGCCGGGGAGCCGCCGGATGTGTTGTTTCGCGATGCCAGTTTCGAGGTGTTCTTCGTGCTCGACGAGGGGCGGCGCCTCAACGATGAATGGCGCGACGAACTGCAACGCCGACGCAGCGCGTTTTCCCTGAGTCAACTGGTGCGCCGCGAGGCCAAGCCACGACGCATACCGGCCAACGAGTTCTTGCTGCGATTGGCGCCGACCTTGCGCAAAAAAGCGCACAACTACAAAGAGCGCGGCATGGATCTGGGTGAGCTGGACATCATTGCCTTCGCCAGCCTCAAACGCGAAGTGCTGGACCTCAACAGCCATTTCCCGCCGCCGACCGAATACCTGCGCCAAGGCTGGCGTTCGCTGTCATTGGTTGGGCCGACATTCGCCCGCGTGCTGTTCGCTCACCCGGATGCGCCGGACTTCTTGCGCAGCAACCTGGGGCGCAGCATTGTGTTCGACGTCGGGATCAGCCTGTGAGCCTCGAGCCTTTCCCCGGTCAGCAGCTAAGCTCCGTTCACAGCTGAATAATTTCCCTGTAGCTTCTACACATTCAGCAACGTCTACCCCTGACGAGGCCCGATATGACCAGCCGCCTGAACCCCGACGACCAAAAGCATGTCGAAGAGTACCTGCAGTTGTCCCAGCACCAAGTCGAGCGCCGGCCTTTTCGGCCGTGGATGCTCCTTGTACTGGTCCTGGCAGTGACCATTGGTCTGGGCCTTTTGAGCCGACTTATCAGTTACCTGACGCTATGAGCTGCCTCGCGCTCGCTCGGGTAATTGCACCGATTTCCTTTAGCCTTGCGAGTTATCCCCATGTCCCATCGTATTGTCATTGTCGGCGGCGGCGCCGGCGGTCTGGAGTTGGCTACCCGCCTGGGTAAGACCCTGGGCAAGCGCGGTACGGCCAGCGTGATGCTGGTCGACGCGAACCTGACCCACATCTGGAAACCGTTGTTGCACGAAGTGGCGGCCGGCTCCCTGAACTCTTCCGAAGATGAACTCAACTATGTCGCCCAGGCCAAATGGAACCACTTCGAGTTCCAGCTGGGGCGCATGAGCGGGCTCGATCGCGCGAAGAAAAAAATCCAGCTGGCCGCCACCTATGACGAAGCGGGTGTGGAGCTGGTGCCGGCCCGCGAAGTGCCTTACGACTCGCTGGTGATCTCCGTCGGCAGCACCACCAACGATTTCGGCACCCAGGGCGCGGCGCAGCACTGCCTGTTCCTCGACACCCGCAAACAGGCCGAGCGATTCCACCAGCAACTGCTCAATCACTATTTGCGCGCTCACGCCGGTCAGACCGACACGATCGAACAAATCAGCGTGGCCATCGTCGGCGCCGGTGCCACCGGAGTCGAACTGGCCGCCGAACTGCACAACGCCGCCCACGAATTGGCAGCCTATGGCCTGGACCGGATCAAACCGGAAAACATGCACATCACCCTGATCGAAGCCGGTCCACGGGTGCTGCCGGCGCTGCCGGAGCGGATTGGCGGGCCTGTGCATAAAACCCTGGAGAAACTCGGGGTCAACGTCATGACCAATGCCGCTGTCAGCGAAGTGACGGCCGATAGCCTGATCACCGCCGACGGCAACGAAATCAAGGCCAGCCTGAAAGTCTGGGCCGCGGGGATTCGCGCACCGGGTTTCCTCAAGGACATCGATGGCCTGGAAACCAACCGCATCAATCAGCTGCAAGTGCTGCCGACCCTGCAAACCACCCGTGACGAGAACATCTTCGCCTTCGGTGACTGCGCCGCCTGCCCGCAACCGGGCAGCGACCGCAATGTGCCGCCACGTGCCCAGGCCGCTCACCAACAGGCTTCGTTGCTGGCCAAATCGCTGAAACTGCGCATCGAAGGCAAGGCACTGCCGGAGTACAAGTACACCGACTACGGCTCGCTGATCTCACTGTCGCGTTTTTCGGCTGTGGGTAACTTGATGGGCAACCTCACCGGCAGCGTGATGCTCGAAGGCTGGCTGGCGCGGATGTTCTACGTGTCGCTGTACCGCATGCACCAGATGGCGCTGTACGGGCCGTTCCGCACGGCGATGCTGATGCTGGGCAGCAAGATCGGTCGCGGGACTGAGCCGCGCCTGAAACTGCACTAACTCGGTCTAGTGTGGGAGCGGGCTTGCTCGCGAAAGCGGTGTATCAATCGACAAAAATGTTGACTGATACACCGCTTTCGCGAGCAAGCCCGCTCCCACATTGGCTTTGCGGCGTTCTTGAGTTTCCTATGGACAAAAAAAATCCCCGTATCTTTCGATACGAGGATTTTTAATATGGTCGGGGTAAGGGGATTCGAACTCCTGACATCCTGCTCCCAAAGCAGGCGCGCTACCGGACTGCGCTATACCCCGGTAAAAAAAAGGCACCCTTGAAGGCGCCTTCTTCGATCAGCGCTTTTGGCCTCTGATCTTAAGATTCGATTCCAGCGTTAACTGGTTTCAAAAATGGTGGGTCGTGTGGGATTCGAACCTACGACCAATTGGTTAAAAGCCAACTGCTCTACCAACTGAGCTAACGACCCAAAAATGGTCGGGGTAAGGGGATTCGAACTCCTGACATCCTGCTCCCAAAGCAGGCGCGCTACCGGACTGCGCTATACCCCGGTTTGAAATTGGCTCCGTGACCAGGACTCGAACCTGGGACCCAATGATTAACAGTCATTTGCTCTACCGACTGAGCTATCACGGAACTACACATTTCAATTTACAACTTTGAAGCTTTACTGCGTTCTCTTCGACCCGTTCGCATCGCTGCGTTCGTGTGTCTGAGGCGCGCTATTCTACAATCTTCAGCACCTCTGTCAACCCCCTAAATTGCTTTCAAGTTAATGATTTGCAACTTATTTTGGATTCCTGCTTGGGGAGCGGAAACCCTGGCGGGTGACTTACTGCGGGGCGCACTTTACAAGCCTTTTCCTTTGAGTTCAACAGCCTAACGAAAAAAAGGCCTCGTTATGCGAGGCCTTTTCGATTTTGCTGCCGTTTTGGATCAGACGAAGACGATTTCGTCGTTTTCCACCACACCGTGAGCGGTATCGCCCGGCATGAATCGACCGGACAGGATCAGCTGCGCCAGCGGGTTCTCGATCCAGCGCTGGATAGCGCGCTTGAGCGGCCGTGCGCCATACACCGGGTCGTAACCGACCGCGATCAGCTTGTCCATGGCTTCAGGGCTGAGTTCAAGCTTCAGCTCCCGCTCAGTCAGGCGGCTGCGCAGACGACCCAACTGGATCTCGGTAATACCGGCGATCTGATCTCGCGCCAATGGCTCGAAGATCACCACTTCGTCGACCCGGTTGATGAACTCCGGCCGGAAGTGGCTGGAAATCGCATCCATCACCGCTGCACGCTGCGCCTCACGATCACCGACCAGTTCCTGGATCTGCACCGACCCCAGGTTGGAGGTCATGACAATCACGGTGTTCTTGAAGTCCACCGTGCGGCCATGGCTGTCGGTCAAACGACCATCCTCGAGCACTTGCAGCAAGATGTTGAACACATCCGGGTGCGCCTTCTCGACTTCGTCCATGAGGATCACCGAATACGGCTTGCGACGTACGGCCTCGGTCAGGTAACCGCCCTCTTCATACCCCACGTAGCCTGGTGGCGCACCGATCAAGCGAGCCACGGAATGTTTCTCCATGAACTCGGACATGTCGATCCGCACCATCGCCTCTTCAGTATCAAAGAGGAACTCGGCCAGCGCCTTGCACAGCTCGGTTTTACCGACGCCGGTCGGGCCGAGGAACATGAACGAGCCGCTCGGGCGATTCGGGTCGGACAACCCGGCGCGGGAACGCCGCACCGCGTTGGAAACCGCAACCACCGCTTCGTCCTGGCCGATCACACGCTGGTGCAACAGGCTTTCCATTTTCATCAGCTTTTCGCGCTCGCCTTCGAGCATTTTCGACACCGGAATACCGGTCCACTTCGAAACGACTTCGGCGATCTCTTCTTCAGTCACCTTGCTGCGCAGCAACTGGTTTTCGGCTTTGCCGTGCTGATCGACCATTTGCAGGCTGCGTTCCAGATCCGGGATCACCCCGTACTGCAACTCGGCCATGCGGTTCAGGTCGCCTTTGCGACGGGCCGCTTCCAGTTCCTGACGGGACTGCTCGATTTTCTGCTGGATCTGCGCAGAACCCTGGACTTCGGCTTTTTCCGAGTTCCAGATTTCTTCGAGATCCGAGTACTCACGCTCATGCCGAGCGATTTCTTCCTGCAACTTTTCCAGACGCTTCTTCGCCGCGTCATCGCTTTCTTTCTTCAGCGCCTGGGATTCCACCTTCAGCTGAATCAGGCGACGCTCCAGACGGTCCAGCACTTCCGGCTTGGAGTCGATCTCCATGCGGATGCGGCTGGCGGCTTCATCGATCAGGTCGATGGCCTTGTCCGGCAACTGCCGATCGGTAATGTAGCGATGGCTGAGCTTGGCCGCGGCAATGATCGCGCCGTCGGTGATCGCCACCTTGTGGTGAACCTCATAACGCTCCTTGAGGCCACGCAGGATGGCGATGGTGTCTTCTTCGCTCGGCTCATCCACCAGTACTTTCTGGAAACGTCGCTCGAGAGCGGCGTCCTTCTCAATGTATTGGCGGTACTCGTTGAGCGTGGTGGCACCGACACAGTGCAGCTCACCGCGGGCCAGGGCCGGCTTGAGCATGTTGCCCGCATCCATCGAGCCTTCGCCCTTACCGGCGCCGACCATGGTGTGCAATTCGTCGATGAACAGGATGATCTGCCCTTCCTGCTTCGACAGTTCATTGAGCAATGCCTTGAGCCGTTCTTCAAACTCACCGCGATACTTGGCACCGGCGATCAGCGCCCCCATGTCCAGGGACAACAGACGCTTGCCCTTGAGGCCATCCGGCACTTCGCCATTGATAATGCGCTGGGCCAGGCCTTCGGCGATGGCGGTTTTACCCACACCAGGCTCACCGATCAGCACCGGGTTGTTCTTGGTCCGACGTTGCAGCACCTGGATCGTGCGGCGAATTTCATCGTCACGGCCGATCACCGGATCAAGCTTGCCTTCTTCGGCGCGCTTGGTCAGGTCGACGGTGTATTTGTCCAGCGCCTGTCGCGCTTCTTCGTGGTTAGGGTCGTTGACGGCCTCGCCACCGCGCAGGTTGTTGATCGCATTTTCCAGGGCTTTCTTGCTCACGCCCTGGCCAAGCAACAGTTTGCCGAGCTTGCTGTTCTCGTCCATGGCGGCGAGCAGCACCAGCTCGCTGGAGATGAACTGGTCGCCTTTCTGCTGGGCCAGACGGTCGGCCTGGTTGAGCAGGCGCGCCAGATCCTGCGACATGTTCACGTCACCGGTCGGGTTCTGGATTTTCGGTAGCTGGTCGAGCTCTTTGGTCAGCTCTTTACGCAGGCTGTTGACGTCGAAGCCCACCTGCATCAACAGGGGCTTGATCGAGCCACCCTGCTGTTCGAGCAAGGCTTGCATCAAGTGCGCCGGTTCAATGGCCGGATGATCGTGACCGACAGCCAGGGATTGGGCATCGGACAACGCTAACTGCAATTTGCTGGTTAAACGGTCTATACGCATGGGTCACCTTCCTTTTGAGCAGGCCGGACCTATAAAACATCCTGAATGAAGAAACCTGCCAGATACCACAATAGATGTGGTCGATTCTGGGAGATTCAAGCGTCGGGACGTTGATGCAGGTCAGGGAAGCTTAGCGGGCGAGCCAGATCAGCGAGGCGAATCGACCGGTGCGGGACGCACGGCGATAAGAAAAGAAGCGAGGGTCGGTTACGGTGCAGAAACCACCACCATAGACAGCCGTTACACCACGAGCTGCCAGACGCAAGCGGGCCAGCATATAGATGTCGGCCATGAACTTGCCGGGGTTTTGGCTCATTACAAAGGCTTCTGCCGCTTGCGGTAACTGCTGCACAAAGGTTTCGCGCACTTCAGGGCCGACTTCAAAGGCTTGCGGACCGATGGCCGGGCCGAGCCAGACCAATACTTCGGCAGGTGGCACAGCCAGACTGTCGAGTGTGGCTTCCAGCACGCCAGCAGCCAACCCGCGCCAACCGGCATGGGCCGCCGCTACGCGAGTGCCGGCACGGTCGCAAAACAGCGCAGGCAGGCAATCGGCCGTCATCGCCGCGCAAGCAATACCGGGTGTCGACGTCCAGCTCGCATCAGCGGTGACCACCTGGCTTGGGTCGGCATAGGCCACGACAATGCCGTGGACCTGCTGCAGCCAGGCCGGTTGAATGGAGAAATGATCGATCAGACGCCGGCGATTCTCGGCAACAGCTTCAGGGCTGTCGTCGACGTGATCGCCAAGGTTGAGGCTGTCGAACGGCGCCACACTGACGCCGCCCGCACGGGTGGTCACACAGGCTTTGACCCCGGCCGGCGCGGGCCAGTCAGGAATCAGCCAGTCACTCATCCGATGAACGCCTCGCGGTCTTGCTTGAGCAGGGTCAGCAGCCAGACGAAATCTTCCGGCAACGGCGATTCCCAGCTCATGCGCTGACCGGTGGTCGGATGATCCAGTTCCAGGAAACGCGCATGCAGCGCCTGACGCGGGAAGTTTTTCAGCGACTCGACCATGGTCGGGTTGGCGGCCGGAGGAATACGGAAGCGACCGCCGTAGGCAGGATCTCCGACCAACGGGTAGTTGATGTGCGCCATGTGCACGCGAATCTGGTGCGTACGACCGGTTTCCAGCTTCACCCGCACGTGAGTGTGGGAGCGGAAGCGCTCGAGCACGCGGTAATGGCTGACGGCTTGCTTGCCACCCTCCATCACGGCCATGCGCTGGCGTTGCTGGCCGTGACGACCGATCGGCGCGTTGATCTTGCCACCGGCTGTCACCACACCGATCACGATGCACTCGTAGATCCGGCTGACGCTGCGGCTCTGCAACTGTGTAACCAGCTGCGTCTGCGCTTGAATGGTCTTGGCCACCACCATCAGACCGGTGGTGTCCTTGTCCAGACGATGCACGATACCGGCGCGGGGCACATTGATGATGTCCGGCACGTGGTGCAGCAAGGCGTTGAGCAAGGTGCCGTCGGCGTGACCGGCAGCCGGGTGCACCACCAGGCCCGCAGGCTTGTTGATCACCAGGATATCGTCGTCTTCGTAGACGATATCCAGGGCAATGTCTTGAGCGACCCATTCGCCCTGAGCTTCCTGCTCGGCAGTCAGCTCAAGGATGGCGCCGCCGTGGACGATGTCTCGCGGGCGGATAACCGCCCCATCCACAGTCAGGCGGCCGTCTTTGATCCAGGCGGAAAGGCGCGAGCGCGAGTGCTCAGCGAATAATTGTGCGGCGACTTGATCGAGGCGTTGGCCGCCCAATTCGGACGGCACCTCTGCGCGAAGTTCAATTTTATCGGACATGCTCAGACTAGGCGTCGGCACAGCCTTTGGTTTCGGCTGCGCGCTTGTGGTTAAATACGGCGTCTTTTGCCCCGAGGCTATTCAACGGGGCGCTCATCATAACAGGACGGCCACGCCCAAGACAGCGGCCGTCATAGGGACGCAAGCCGCCATGCAAGTGAAACACCTGCTGCTGATCGCCATCCTCGCATTGACCGCTGCTTGCTCATCGAAGGAAGTCGTAGACGAAAACCTCAGTGAAGTCGAGCTGTACCAACAGGCTCAAAATGACCTGGACAACAGTAGCTACACCAGTGCCATCACCAAGCTGAAGGCTCTGGAATCGCGTTATCCGTTCGGTCGCTATGCCGATCAGGCGCAACTCGAACTCATCTACGCCAACTACAAGAACACCGAGCCAGAAGCGGCCAAGTCCGCTGCGGAACGCTTCATTCGTCTGCACCCACAGCATCCGAACGTCGATTATGCCTACTACCTCAAGGGCCTGACTTCTTTCGACCAGGACGTCGGCCTGCTGGCGCGTTTCCTGCCGCTGGACATGACCAAGCGTGACCCGGGCGCCGCCCGCGACTCCTATAACGAGTTCGCCCAGCTGACCAGCCGCTTCCCGAACAGCCGCTACGCGCCAGACGCCAAGCAGCGCATGATCTATCTGCGCAACCTGCTGGCGGCCTACGAAATTCACGTGGCCGACTACTACCTGACCCGTCAGGCCTATGTCGCCGCCGCGAACCGCGGTCGTTACGTGGTGGAAAACTTCCAGGAAACTCCTTCGGTCGGCGACGGCCTGGCGGTGATGACCGAGGCCTACCAGCGCCTGCACCTGGACGAACTGGCTGCCACCAGCCTGGAAACCCTGAAGCTCAACTACCCGAACCACCCGACGCTGGTAGACGGTCAGTTCGTACCGACCGTGGCCGAAGCCGACAACCGTTCGTGGCTGAGCAAGACGACCCTGGGCCTGATCGAGTCCCGTCCGCCGCTGCCACCGGGCGAAACCCGCGCCAACCAGGACGTGCAGAAGCAGTTCCAGGACGCCAAGGACGCAATCCCGAGCGAGCTCAAGCCTAAAGACGACAATGGCGAAGCGCTCGAAGAAGAAAATCACGAAGCGCAAGGCAACGACAGCGACCGTTCGTGGTTCAGCTACATGACCTTCGGCGTGTTCGACTGACACCCCGGGTTGTGCAAAAAGGGAGACTTTCGAGTCTCCCTTTTTTATTTCAGCGCTTTATTACACTGTGCGCCTGTCTGGTCCTTGGCTAAACTGCCGCTTCATCAATCAAAAAGCAGCTCACCATGCTTCGTTTATTGTTCTGGATTGCCCTGATTGCCGCTGCAGTATGGTTCTGGCGCAAATTCAAGGGGCAGGCCTCCACCCCCAAGCCCCCTGCCGAACGGGAAGCGGCGCCAATGGTCCGTTGCGCCCATTGCGGCGTTCACCTGCCCCGTGACCGCGCACTGAGCCTCGACCAGCAATGGTATTGCAGCCAGGCTCATCTCGAGCAAGACAAAGGTTCCAAAGGCCGCTGACACCTCACCTGAAATGGCGGCCGATTGAGAACTATCGCGCGCGCCCAAGGAACTGAAAGGCATCGATCGACGTCTGACGCAGATTATTCAAGATCACTCTCTGCGAATGAACCGGGTAATCGAAAACGTCCTGCACCTGCTGCGCCGCGAGCAAATGTCGCCGCTACGGCTCGACCTGAAATCACTGGAAATACTCGATAATGAAGCCCCAGCCCGCCATATCAAAGGCCTGGGGCTTTATCTGTCCGGCCAGCCGGGCGAAAGCATTCTGTCCCGCCTAGACTTCAAAGCACGCCAGGAAAGCGGCTGCTTTTGCATGACCTATGCTCACGGACGAACCCCACGTTGAACACGAGACCCCGACAAAAAGTCTTGATCGTCGATGACGAGCCGGACATTCGCGAACTCCTGGAAATCACCCTGGGAAGGATGAAGCTGGAGACGTTCAACGCCCGCAACGTCGGCGAAGCGCAATCCCTGCTGAAACGCGAAACCTTCGATCTATGCCTGACCGACATGCAGTTGTCGGACGGTACCGGCCTGGAGCTGGTGCAGCACATCCAGCAACGCCACCCCCAGGTCCAGGTGGCGATGATCACCGCCTATGCCAGCCTCGAAACCGCAATCAATGTGCTCAAGGCCGGGGCATTCGACTTCCTGACCAAACCGGTGGACCTTACGCGCTTGCGTGAACTGGTCACCAGCGCCCTGCTGGTTCCTGCCCGCGGGGGCGGCATTGATCGATGCTTGCTGGGCGACTCATTGCCCATGCGCAACCTGCGCAAACACATCAATAAACTGGCCAGCAGCCATGCGACGGTATACATCAGCGGAGAATCCGGCAGCGGCAAGGAGTTGGTTGCGCGCCTGATCCATGATCAAAGCCCCCGCGCCAATCAGCCGTTCATTGCGATCAACTGCGCGGCGATTCCCTCGGAACTGTTGGAGAGCGAGTTTTTCGGCCATCGCAAAGGCAGTTTCAGCGGCGCCATCGAAGACAAATCCGGCCTGTTCCAGACTGCACACGGCGGCACCCTGCTCCTCGACGAAGTGGCTGACCTGCCGCTGACCATGCAAGTCAAACTGCTGCGCGCGATTCAGGAAAAAGCCGTACGCAGCGTCGGCGGGCAGCAGGAAGTGGCAGTGGATGTGCGTATTCTCTGCGCCACGCACAAGGACCTTGGCGCCGAAGTCGCCGCCGGGCGATTTCGTCATGATCTTTACTACCGTTTGAACGTGATCGAACTCCCGGTGCCGCCCTTGCGCGAGCGTCGTGATGACATCGAATTGCTAGCCAGCCACATACTCAAGCGCCTGGCCGCCGATACCGGTCAACCTGCCGCGAGACTCCACCCCCAAGCCCTCGTTGCGCTGAAAAGCTATCGCTTCCCGGGCAATGTGCGGGAACTGGAAAACATGCTCGAACGGGCGCACACCTTGTGTGAGAACAAACAGATCGAAGCCGGCGACCTGCGCCTGGCTGAAGGCAACTGTGGGGCGGAGGGTTGCGTGCCGGACCTGACCCGGATCGACAATCTGGAAACCTACCTGGAAAACGTCGAGCGCCAACTGCTGCTCCAGGCCCTGGAGGAAACCCGCTGGAACCGCACGGCGGCGGCTCAGCGGTTGAATCTGTCATTCAGGTCGATGCGCTACAGGCTCAAGAAGTTGGGATTGGATTGAGGCTTTAAAGTCTTCCGGCAGGCGCATAAGGTGCCGGATCGATAATCGGCGCCCGGCCCAGCATCACATCGGCAAACAGCTGGCATGACGCCGGCGCCAGCACCAGCCCGTTACGGTAATGCCCGCAGTTGAGCCAGAGCCCGTCAAACCCCGGCACCGGGCCGATGTAAGGAATGCCCTCGGGTGATCCCGGGCGCAATCCGGCCCAATGCCCCACCACTTCGGCATCGGCCAGCGCCGGGATCAATTCCACCGCGGACGCCTTCAGGCTTTCCAGTGCCGACCCGGTCGGCGTCTTGTCAAAGCCTTCATGCTCCAGCGTACTGCCGATCAGTATGTGCCCGTCGCGCCGGGGAATCGCATAACGGCCCTTGGCCAGGACCATGCTCGGCAGGAAATCCGCCGCACACTTGTAGAGAATCATCTGCCCTTTCACCGGCTCGACCGGCAGCGTCAGATCAAGACACTTGAGCAAATCACCGCTCCAGGCCCCCGCCGTCAGGACAACTTGATCGCCCAGGACAGTACCAGTGGAGGTCTGTACGCCGACCACTTTGTTGCCATCACGAACAAATCCGCTGACTTCGCACTGCTCATGGATCGTCACGTTCGGCAGCGCCAGCAACGCGGCCTTGAGAGATTTCACCAGACGCGGATTGCGCACGTTGGCGACGTCGGCCATGTAGATCGCCCGGGAAAAACCGCTGCCCAGCACCGGTACGGCGTCGTGTGCCGCCGAAATATCCACCGCGCTAAGCGGACGATTTTCCCGGGCGGCCCATGCCAGCGCTTCAGCCTCGTCATCCAGATCCAGCCAGTACAGACCGGTGGTGTGCACTTCAGGATCAACACCGGTGGCGGCAAACAAGCGCTCGCCCAGCTGTGGATAAAAGTCCTGGGACCAGTGAGCCAACGCGGTGACCGCCGGGCTGTAGCGCCACGGGTAAAGCGGCGAAACGATGCCACCACCGGCCCAGGACGACTCCTGACCGACGTTCGAGCGATCCAGCAGCACAACGCTTTGCACTTCGGAGGCGAGATTGAACGCCGTCAGCAATCCAATCACCCCACCGCCGACAATCACCACTTGCTGTTGCCTGGTCATGTTCTGATCCAATCGTTAAATAGACAGAGGGTACAAAAGGCACCCGAAAAAGAAACTCAGCGCCCCCAGCAGTCTTTGCTGGTCAGGCCCGATTTCGCGTTGACCATACCGAGCACACCGGTGTTGGTGATGGTCAGATCACCGCACTTGTCAGTGGCCATGCTCGAGTCAGCCTTGCGCACCGCCGTCAGCAGAAAGGTCTGGTCGGTCAGGCTCGGAGTGATGCTGTAGTAATCATTGCCGGCACTGAGGCCCGTCGCATCGGTATAGGCATTTTTCTGCGAGTAGAAGCGCTCCAGTAGTTGCGCCTGCTCCGAGAGCAGACCGGCCACTTCTGCGCGACGGCCCTTGTTCATGTATTCGGTGAGACTCGGGGCAGCAATGGTCATGACAATACCGATGATCGCAATCACGATCATGATTTCGATCAGGGTAAAACCGCGGTTGGAACTACGCATGCATCAATTCTCACTCACTGTATTTGTCGCCACATGATGCGACGGCTGCCGCCGGATTTTTCCATCCCCGCAGTACCGTCGCCAGTGGAATCGTTCACGGCCCCGCCATTGTCGCTGGCGTCCTGGGTCGAATGCTCGCCGATAAAGATCACGCCATCGGACAGTGTGTCGCTGTTGTCGACCACTCCATCGGCGTTGCTGTCGAGCATCTTAACGCTGATCGCCTCGGGCAGCTTCAGGCAGACGGCCTTCAACCCCTGATTACCTTGGTAAAAACCGTACCAGTTGCCATTGGCCAGACAGGTTGGCCGGTTCAGCGCGGGCGAATCCGCTGATGTGGCAGCGTGCGCCGAGATCGACAGGTCAAGCGCAACGGCGATACCGAACAGTTGTGACCATAACCTGACACGTCGCTCAGTACTTCGCATAGATGCTCTCCACCACGCTGCGCGAATGACCCGCGATGCCGACTGCCGTTACCCGATACAACGTCGCCGGGGTATTGATTGGCACATTCACCGCATTTTGGCTGACACCGATGTTTTGCACGCCATAAAAGCCCTTGCCCGATGCAATCCAGGTCACTCCGGAAGAGGCGTTGAAACCGGCAGCGGTAATAGTCGAAGACTCGGACGGTGGTGCACATTGCACGATGCCGCTGCAAACAGGTAGCGCATAACTGTCCAGTTGCACCGTACCCTCGCCCACCCGTAATGCGGCTTCGGCACTCTGGAACGACTGGTTGCGCAAGGCGACGCTACCGGCCATTTTTTCCTGCAAGGTGGCGCTCTGCATCGATGAAAGACCAATCAACGTCAGCAAGAGCAAGAACACCAGACTGACCAACAGTGCCATACCGCGTTGGGTGTAATACATCATGGGAGAACGATTCATTGGCACTCCCTCATGGCAAGCGGTTGCGCAGAGCGGCAACCACATTGAAGGTTTGATCGCTCACCCGGTGGTTCGGATCGGTGAGGGTCAGGTTCAGGCGAACGCTACGAATCAGCGCGGGATCCGGCGGGTTGCTGCTGTAGCGCGAAGCAGCCAGATCAGTGGCCGTGCTGGCCAGGCCGAAGCTCACTTCGAAAGCGCTTACGTTGTCCACCAAGACCTGGGGTGCTGCGGCCCCGCTCTTCATAAGCAGTTGGTTGTTGCTGAAGCTGTAAATCAGCCGCCGGATCGGAAAGGCCAGTTGCCCCGCCACTGACGTCCGACCTTCACTGTAGGCCGTCGAACTGGTTCGACAATCGGAAAGCACGGTCCAGTCCGGCTTGCCGCCATTACCGCCGACATCCGCCGTAACCAGCGTCAATCTGCGGCCGCCATTGTCCCAACGAATCGGCGTTAGCTGACTGGCATGGAAATCACCTTGCTCACTTGAATCGGTGATCGTTTCCAGACAACCGAACATCCCGACCATGCGGACTTCCTGAATCATTTTGCTCAACACGAAACGTGCGTCCTCCTGCATGTTCGCGGCGGCATTCTGGCTGAGATAAGTGTTCTTGGCCGCAATGAAAACCTGCACCACGCCCAGCACCACAATCAGACTCAATGCCAGGGCGATCAGCAACTCGACCAGGCTGAACCCCCTGCTGCGGCGACTCACGGGATCACCACCGGATCAATGGCCGCGCGACTGCTCAGGACGAAAATGCGCCGAGAGTCGACAGCCTTCGCAGCCCGTGAGTCGTCCCAGGTAATTGTGATGGTGTACACCTGCTGATTGACGCTGACACTGCCCGTCGCGGTGGCGCCGAGTGAACTGACAATGTTGGCGTTGAAGTCAAACAGGTCCTGATCCCGGGTAACGTCCGGGTTGCCCGAAGCCGGCGGCGCAATGGTGTAGTCCGCAGCGGCGTTGGCGCGAATGCGGTCCATCATGTCGTAGGCGATAAAGCTGGCCTGACTGATCATGCGCGCGCTGTCCGTGTACTTCAGCGCATTGAGCTGAAACGCCGCCGCCCCCAACAGGCCCACTCCCAGAATGACTAATGCCACCAGGACTTCGACCAGCGTCATACCTTCCTGCGTACGTTTGCTCCATGCCCTCATCCGCAACTTCCACCCAATAGAATTCGTCCGTTCAAACACACTGTCAGCGTCCTGCTTTGTGCTCCCCGCCCATAGCTGATCAGCACCTCTGTGGACGGTGATGACAATCCGCCCAGGCTGTTGAAATCGATGGCCGTGACGCCAGAGGTTAGCGTCAGAGTTGCGCCGCTGCTCATCGGCGGAACAACCCGTAATACATTGGCCAAAGCGCCAGTACCGTCGTAAACCGCCAGCTCCCCACTCCAGACATCCCCACCGGCCGTCGGGCGCAACCGTGTGGTATTGCCCCGATCGATGGCTTCGAGCCGGGCAAAATTCAGGGCTCGTCGCAGATCAGCGATTTCAGTATCAGCCCTCGTAGTTTGTGTCGAGCGAGTAAACGCCGGGACAGCCAGAGTCAACAGAATCAGAAGGATCGCGAGCGCGACCAGCAACTCGATCAGCGTGAAACCTTTTGTAGGATGATCCATCGGGGCCTTCTGTTTCCTTCGGCTATACCTGCTCTTGCGCGGCACAACATTCGAGCGATGCAGTGTGTTTGCGCTGCCATTTCTCGCGCAGGGATTGTGCGAGCCACAGCACGCCACGGAGGGATATGTCATGCGGCAACAAGGCTTCAGCCTGATCGAACTGCTCATGGGACTGGCAATTACAGGAATTGTTCTGCATTTGGTCAGTCCAGCGTTCGCAACGCTGGTCGAGTCGAACCAAAGAGAGCAAGCGGCCCAGGCCCTTTTCAGTGGTATTCGCACCGCCCGGAGCGAAGCCATCGTCCGCAACCACGCCGTTGTGATTCACGGCATCAATGGCGACTGGAGCCAAGGCTGGCAGATCATTCTGGATATCAGCGGCAAGGGGGATATGGACAGCAACAATCCACTGCTGGCCGAACGCCAGAGCGGCGCACGCATGTCGATTGTGGGGAACAGTCCGGTCGAAAGCTCAATACGCTTCAGAGGTCAGGGCGAGCCACTGTTTGGAGGGACATTACACATTTGCGCAGTTCGCGAACCGGTAAGCCAACATCAAGTGGTGTTGGCCCGGACCGGTCGCGTCAGCCTGCGTAGCGACAAGGCTGAGCATCCGTTATGCGAAAAAAGGAATAAGTTCAGAGCAACGAGCGAACGCGCAGTTCTTTAGGCATCGAGAACGTGATGTTCTCCTCGCGACCGGCCAGCTCATCGGCACCGGTGGCACCCCAGGCCTGCAACTGCTGGATCACGCCGCGCACCAGGACTTCCGGGGCGGATGCGCCAGCAGTGATGCCAATACGCTCGACGCCATCGAACCAGCTCTTTTGCAGGTCTTCGGCACCGTCGATCAGGTAGGCCGGAGTGGACATGCGTTCTGCCAATTCGCGCAAGCGATTGGAGTTGGAGCTGTTCGGGCTGCCGACCACCAGCACCACGTCGCACTCGTCGGCCAGTTGCTTGACCGCGTCCTGACGGTTTTGCGTGGCGTAGCAAATGTCGTCCTTGCGCGGTCCACCGATGGCCGGAAAGCGCGAACGCAGAGCGTCGATAACACGGCTGGTATCGTCCATCGACAAGGTGGTCTGGGTCACGAAGGCGAGCTTTTCAGGGTTCCTTACCTGCAACGCCGCGACATCTTTCTCGTCTTCGACCAGGTAGATCGCGCCACCACTGCCGGCATCGTACTGGCCCATGGTGCCTTCGACTTCCGGGTGACCGGCGTGGCCGATGAGAATGCACTCTCGGCCGTCACGGCTGTAACGCGCCACTTCGATGTGGACTTTGGTCACCAGCGGGCAGGTGGCGTCGAACACTTTCAGCCCACGACCAGCCGCTTCGCTGCGCACGGCCTGGGAAACGCCGTGGGCACTGAAGATCACGATGACGTCGTCCGGCACCTGATCCAGCTCTTCGACGAAAATCGCACCACGGGAGCGCAGGTCTTCGACGACAAATTTGTTGTGGACCACTTCGTGGCGCACGTAGATCGGCGGTCCAAAGACTTCCAGGGCGCGGTTGACGATTTCGATCGCCCGGTCCACACCGGCACAGAAGCCACGGGGGTTGGCGAGTTTGATTTGCATGCTGTGCCTCGTGTCTTGCGCGCAAGAAATATCGAAAACAGAGAAAAAACCAGTGTGGGAGCGGGCTTGCTCGCGAAGGCGTCATCACATCCAACATTCTTGCTGACTGACACACCGCATTCGCGAGCAAGCCCGCTCCCACATTTTGACCGTGCTCGGTCAGTTACAGCGCTTTGACGGAAATGATTTCCACGTCAAAGGTCAACGTCTTGCCCGCCAGCGGGTGGTTGAAGTCGACGGTCACTTGCGCGTCATCGAACTCTTTCACCACGCCCGGCAATTCAGTATTGGCCGCATCGTTGAAGATCACCAGCAAGCCAGGCGACAGTTCCATGTCCTGGAACTGGGAGCGCGGGATGATCTGCACGTTTTGCGGGTTGGACTGGCCGAAAGCGTTTTCCGGCTCGATGCTCAGCGTACGCTTGTCACCGGCCTTGAAACCGAACAGGGCCGCTTCGAAACCTGGCAACAGGTTGCCGTCACCGACCTTGAAGGTGGCCGGGGCTTTATCGAAGGTGCTGTCCACCGTGTCGCCGTTCTCCAGGCGCAATGCGAAATGCAAGGTGACCTCCGTGTTCTGGCCGATGCGTTGCTCAGCCAATACCTGATCAGTCATGAACGGTTTCTCCGGTCTTTTTACTTTTGAACATATCCAGTGCCAGCATGACAGCGCCTACAGTGATCGCACTGTCGGCAAAGTTGAACGCCGGGAAATACCAACGGTTCTGCCAATGCACCAGAATGAAATCGATCACATGGCCCAGGGCAATGCGGTCATACAGATTGCCCAGCGCACCGCCGAGCACCAGTGCCAGCGCAACCGCCAGCCAGGTTTCGTTGCGCCCCAGACGCTTGAGCCACACCACCAGCACCGCACTGACCACGACAGCGATCAACGCGAACAGCCAGCGCTGCCAGCCGGAGCTGTCAGCCAGGAAGCTGAACGCCGCGCCAGTGTTGTAGGCCAGGGTCCAGCTGAAGTAATCGGGGATGATTACGATCTGCTGGTACATCTCGAGCTTGCCTTCGAAGTAGAACTTGCTGGCCTGGTCGATGACCAGTACCAGCAAACTCAACCAGAGCCAGCTCAGCCGTCCGAAACGGCCAACGGCATTAGGCATAGTGGCGGACCTCGCCAGCGCCGCTGATGTTATCCACGCAACGACCGCAGATTTCCGGATGCTCCGGGTTCACGCCGACGTCTTCACGGCAGTGCCAGCAACGGGCGCACTTGGCGTGGCTCGACTTGACGATCTTCAGCTTCAAGCCGCTGACTTCGGTGACCACGGCATCGGCCGGTGCCTGCACCAATGGCGCAACACTGGCGGTCGACGTGATCAGCACGAAGCGCAGTTCGTTGCTCAGCTTGGCCAGGTCGGCGGTCAGCGCGTCTTCGGCGAACAGCGTCACTTCGGCCTGCAGGTTGCCACCGACAGCCTTGGCCGCACGCTGGATTTCCATTTCCTTGTTGACCGCGACCTTGACCGCCATGATCCGGTCCCAGTAAGCGCGATCCAGCTCGAAGCCTTGCGGCAATTCGGTCAGGCCTTCGTACCAGGTGTTGAGCATGACGGACTCGTTACGCTCGCCCGGCAGGTACTGCCACAGTTCGTCGGCGGTGAACGCCAGGATCGGCGCGATCCAGCGTACCAACGCCTCGGAGATGTGGAACAGCGCGCTCTGGCACGAACGGCGGGCCTTGCTGTCGGCGCCAGTGGTGTACTGACGGTCCTTGATGATATCGAGATAGAAACCGCCCAGTTCCTGCACGCAGAAGTTGTGGATCTTCGAGTACACGTTCCAGAAGCGGTATTCGCCGTAGTGCTCTTGCAGCTCGCGTTGCAGCAGCAGAGTACGGTCTACGGCCCAACGGTCCAGAGCCAGCATTTCTTCGGCCGGCAGCAGGTCGGTGGCCGGGTTGAAGCCGGTCAGGTTCGAAAGCAGGAAGCGCGCGGTGTTACGGATACGCCGATAGGCGTCCGCACTGCGTTGCAGGATCTGCTCGGAAACCGCCATTTCGCCTGAATAGTCGGTCGAAGCGACCCACAGACGCATGATGTCGGCGCCCAGGGTGTCGTTGACTTTCTGTGGCGCAATCACGTTACCCAAGGATTTGGACATCTTGCGGCCGGACTCGTCGACCGTGAAGCCGTGAGTCAGCAGTTCGCGATACGGTGCGTGGTTGTCGATGGCGCAACCGGTCAGCAGCGACGAGTGGAACCAGCCACGGTGTTGGTCCGAGCCTTCCAGGTACAGGTCGGCGCGCGGGCCGGTTTCGTGGCCCATCGGGTGCGAACCGCGCAGGACGTGCCAGTGCGTGGTGCCCGAGTCGAACCAGACGTCCAGGGTGTCGCTGATCTTGTCGTACTGCGGCGCTTCATCGCCCAGCAACTCGGCGGCGTCCAGCTTGAACCAGGCCTCGATGCCTTCGACTTCAACGCGCTTGGCGACTTCTTCCATCAGCTCGACGGTGCGAGGGTGCAGCTCGCCGCTTTCCTTGTTCAGGAAGAACGGGATCGGCACACCCCAGTTGCGCTGACGGGAAATGCACCAGTCCGGACGATTGGCAATCATCGAGTGCAGGCGCGCCTGGCCCCAGGCCGGAACGAACTGGGTTTCTTCGATGGCTTTGAGCGAGCGCTGACGCAGGGTGTCGCCGGTGGTCGGCTGCTTGTCCATGCCGATGAACCACTGCGCGGTGGCGCGATAGATCAGCGGGGTCTTGTGGCGCCAGCAGTGCATGTAGCTGTGTTCGATGATGGTGGTGTGCAGCAGCGCACCGACTTCGGTCAGCTTGTCGACGATGGCCGGGTTGGCCTTCCAGATGAACTGGCCGCCGAAGAATTCCAGCGACGGCACGTAAACGCCGTTGCTTTGTACCGGATTGAGGATTTCATCGTTGACCATGCCGTACTTCTTGCAGGTCACGAAGTCGTCCACGCCATAAGCCGGAGCGGAGTGAACCACACCGGTGCCGGCGCCCAGTTCAACGTAGTCGGCCAGGTAAACCGGCGACAGACGGTCGTAGAACGGGTGACGGAAGTTGATCAGTTCCAGCGCTTTACCGGTGGTGGTCGCAATGACCGAACCTTCCAGCGAGTAGCGCGCCAGGCACGACTCGACCAGCTCTTCAGCCAGCACCAGCAGCTTGTCGCCGACGTCGACCAGGGCGTAGTTGAATTCCGGGTGAACGTTCAGCGCCTGGTTGGCCGGGATGGTCCACGGGGTGGTGGTCCAGATCACGATCGAGGCAGGCTTGGCCAGCGATGGCAGACCGAAGGCGGCAGCCAGTTGGGCTTCATCGGCAATCGGGAACGCCACGTCGATGGTCGAGGACTTCTTGTTCTCGTATTCGACTTCCGCTTCGGCCAGGGCCGAACCGCAGTCAAAGCACCAGTTCACAGGCTTGAGGCCCTTGAACACGAAACCGCCCTTGACGATTTCGGCCAAGGCACGGATTTCACCAGCCTCGTTCTTGAAGTCCATGGTCTTGTACGGATTGGCGAAGTCGCCCAGCACGCCGAGGCGAATGAACTCGGACTTCTGCCCTTCGATCTGCTCGGTGGCATAGGCCCGGCACAGTTCGCGGGTCTTGTCCGCACCCAGGTTCTTGCCGTGGGTCACTTCGACTTTGTGCTCGATCGGCAGGCCGTGGCAGTCCCAGCCCGGGACATAAGGCGCGTCGAAGCCCGACAGGGTCTTCGAGCGGATGATCATGTCCTTGAGAATCTTGTTCAGCGCATGACCGATGTGAATCGAGCCGTTGGCGTACGGAGGGCCGTCGTGCAATACGAACTTCGGACGATCCTTGCCAATCTCGCGCAACTTTCCGTACAGGCCAATGCTGTCCCAGCGCTGCAGAATCTGCGGTTCGCGCTGGGGCAGGCCGGCCTTCATTGGGAAGGCGGTGTCCGGAAGGTTTAGCGTGGCTTTATAGTCGGTCATTTAAGGCTCTTCATTAGCGATGGGCGCTAGGTGCGGCTAGTGCACGGGCGGCGGCGACATCCGCGTTGATCGCCGTTTTCAACGCCTCCAGAGAGGCGAAACGCTGCTCTTCACGCAGCTTGTGGTGGAAAACCACCGTTAAACGCCGGTCATACAGATCGCCGGCAAAATCTAAAAGATGCACTTCCAGGTGGGCTTTGCCATCACCTTGAACCGTGGGCCGCACGCCAATGTTGGCGACGCCGGGCCAGGTCTTGCCGTCGATCTCGACATCCACCAGGTAAACCCCGGTGAACGGCACGCGACGACGCTTGAGTTGTATGTTGGCGGTGCGCGTACCCAACTGCCGGGCGAGCTTCTGGCCATGCAATACGCGACCGGCAATCCGGTACGGCCGCCCGAGCAGGCGTTCGGCCAGGGCGAAATCCGCGGCAGCCAGGGCATTGCGGACCTGCGTGCTGCTGACCCGGATGCCATCCAGCTCGACGGTTTGCGCCGCTTCGACGGTAAAACCCTGAACGATGCCGGCCTGTTGCAGGAAATCGAAATCTCCCGCGCGATCACAGCCGAAACGGAAGTCGTCCCCGACCTCCAGGTGCTGGACGCCAAGGCCATCCACCAGAATGGTATCGACGAACTTGCTGGCGCTGAGCTTGCTCAGGCGCTGGTTGAACGCCAGGCACAGAACACGGTCGACGCCTTCGGCGGCCAACAATTGCAGCTTGTCCCGCAGGCGGGCCAGACGGGCCGGCGCGGTGTCCGGAGCGAAGAACTCGCGCGGCTGCGGCTCGAAAATCACCACGCAACTGGGCACGCCCAACTCGAGCGCGCGCTCACGCAGCCTCGCCAGGATAGCCTGGTGGCCACGGTGCACACCGTCAAAGTTGCCAATAGTGGCGACACAGCCCCGATGCTGGGGGCGCAGATTGTGGAGGCCTCGAACCAGCTGCATAACGCGCTTCTTGCTCATAAAGTGGTCGATTATAACCACACCCGGCGGCCGACGACAGGCAACACCGTAACCCAAAGTGATCGAGCCGACAAAACCGCCGGCTCGCCCGTGTATATCAAGGCCAGAACCTCAGCCCAGCGCCTTGCGATTGAAGTCGCGCAAACGGAAGCCCATCAACACTAACATGCCGAAATAAGCCACCACACCCGCCGCCACCAATGCCCCCAGACGCAAGAAGCGTTCGAGCATATGCCCCTGATCCCAGGCCGGCATGAAGTGCATCGTACCCAACAGTACCGCGGACATCACTGCCACCGCGACCAGCAACTTCAAAGTGAACTTCGCCCAGCCCGGCTGCGGCTGGTACATCTGCTGCTTGCGCAGTTGATAGAACAGCAACCCGGCATTGAGACAGGCGCCGGCACTGATCGCCAAGGCCAGGCCCGCGTGAGCCAGGGGGCCGATCAGCATCAAGTTGAACAACTGGGTGACCACCAGGGTGAAAATCGCAATTTTTACCGGTGTACGGATGTTTTGTTGCGCATAAAAGCCAGGGGCCAGCACTTTGACCACAATAATTCCGAGCAACCCGACCGAGTAGGCGATCAAGGCACGCTGGGTCATCGATGCATCAAACGCATTGAACTGGCCGTACTGGAACAAAGAAACCGTCAGCGGCTCCGCCAGAATCCCCAATGCCAGGGAGCAAGGCAGCACCAATACGAAGCACAGGCGCAGGCCCCAGTCGAGGATGCGCGAATACTCGTGACGATCCTTGTTGGCGTAGGTCTTGGCCAGGGTCGGCAGCAGAATCGTCCCCAGCGCCACGCCCAACACGCCGGACGGCAGCTCCATCAAACGGTCGGCGTAATACATCCACGACACGGAACCGGCAACCAGGAACGAAGCGAAGATGGTGTTGATGATCAGCGAAATCTGGCTCACCGAGACACCGAGGATGGCTGGCAGCATTTGCTTCATTACACGCCAGACGCCGGTGTCGCGCAGGTTCAGGCGCGGCAGTACCAGCATGCCGATCTTTTTCAGGTGCGGCAGCTGATAGAGCAACTGCGCCAGGCCGCCGACCAGTACCGCCCAGCCGAGCGCCATTACGGGCGGATCGAAGTACGGCGTCAGAAACACCGCAAATATGATCATGCTGACATTGAGCAGGGTCGGCACGAAGGCTGGCACCGAAAAGCGGTTCCAGGTGTTGAGGATCGCGCCGGCCAGCGACGACAGGGAAATCAGCAGGATGTAGGGAAAGGTCACCCGCAGCAGGCTGGACGTCAGTTCGAATTTTTCCGGCGTGTCAGTGAAACCCGGCGCGGTCACCCAGATGACCCACGGCGCGGCGATCATGCCCAACGCCGTGACCAGCGCCAGCACCAGCGTCAACAGGCCCGAGACGTAGGCAATGAACGTACGCGTCGCCTCTTCACCCTTCTGGCTTTTATATTCGGCAAGAATTGGCACGAACGCCTGGGAAAACGCCCCTTCGGCAAATATCCGCCGCAGCAGATTGGGCAGTTTGAAGGCGATAAAGAAGGCGTCGGTCGCCATTCCCGCGCCAAATGCGCGCGCGATGAGGGTGTCCCGAACAAATCCCAAAATCCGGGAAAGCATCGTGATAGAGCTGACGGCGGCCAACGATTTGAGCAGATTCATGGAAAGAGTTTGTGCCTGTCGATAAACAGCAGGCGAACTACGCGCCTACTTATGCGATACTCCGCGCCGCAACAGCACAGAGCCAAAGCTCGCGAGTTTACAGGTCGCACGCTGGAAAGAAATCTCCAAGCTTGCTTCACCTACCACTTAGCGGAACGTCTCAACCGCCCTTGACAAGACCTCAACTCATCGGCATGATTCGCGGCCTATTTTGTTTGCTATTTCCTAAAAAGTCTTTCGAGGAGCTCGACGGTGGCCAACTCACCTTCCGCCAAAAAACGTGCAAAACAGGCTGAGAAGCGTCGCAGCCACAACGCCAGCCTGCGTTCCATGGTTCGTACCTACATCAAGAATGTAGTTAAGGCCATCGACGCAAAAGACGCTGCCAAAGCTCAAGCCGCTTACGTTCTGGCTGTGCCAGTTATCGACCGTATGGCCGATAAAGGCATCATCCACAAGAACAAGGCCGCTCGTCATAAGAGCCGCCTGAATGGCCACGTCAAGGCCCTGAACGTTGCCGCTGCTGCCTAAGCGACTCGTTCATTAAAAAACCGACCTCAGGGTCGGTTTTTTATTGCCTGCGATTCAGTGATTTCGACGCAAAAAAATGTGGGAGCGGCGGCGCGGCGATCCGACTTGCTCGCGAAGAGGCCGTGTCAGTCGCCATTTATGCTGAATGACACACCGCATTCGCGAGCAAGCCCGCTCCCACAGTTTGATTTGCGTGAAATTACTGAGCGTGCGCCCACGGCAAAATCGGAATCGCCGTTACCGCATTCTGCGGGCTACCCTCGATCAGGCGATCGCTATACACCAGATACACCAGTGTATTGCGCTTCTTGTCAAGGAAGCGCACCACCTGCATGGTCTTGAACACCAGGGACGTGCGCTCCTTGAACACCTCGTCGCCATCCTTGAGCTCACCCTTGAAGCTGATCGGCCCGACCTGTCGGCAAGCGATAGACGCTTCGGCACGATCCTCGGCCAATCCAAGACCACCTTTCACCCCTCCGGTCTTGGCGCGCGACAGATAGCAGGTCACGCCGTCGACCTTGGGATCATCAAAAGCCTCGACCACGATCCGATCATTCGGCCCGACAAACTTGAACACCGTCGACACCTGACCGATCTCTTCGGCCGAAGCCAGCAGCGGCATCGCCAGCAATAGCCCCAACAATCCTTTTGCCACACGCATTCAGGTATTCCTTCAAACCAGGATCAGGTTATCGCGGTGAACCAGCTCCGGCTCCGCCATATAACCCAACAGACCAACAATCGCCTCGGACGACTGACCAATGATTTTTTGCGCTTCCAGCGCACTGTAGTTGGCCAGGCCACGGGCAATCTCACGACCGTCCGGCGCCACGCAGACCACCATCTCACCGCGGCGGAAGCTGCCCTGCACCAATTTGACGCCTACCGGCAGCAAGCTCTTGTTGCCTTGGGACAACGCGATCACCGCACCAGCATCCAGCACCAGGGTGCCACGGGTTTGCAGATGACCGGCCAGCCACTGCTTGCGTGCCGCCAGCATGCCGCGCTCCGGCGACAGCAAGGTGCCGATACGCTCGCCCGCCTTGAGGCGGTCCAGCACACGCTCGATGCGCCCACCAACGATGATGGTGTGAGCACCGGAACGGGCCGCCAGGCGCGCAGCACGCAATTTGGTCTGCATACCACCACGACCCAGCGCACCACCGGTGCCGCCCGCCACCGCGTCGAGCGCCGGATCATCGGCGCGCGCCTCGTAAATCAGCTGGGCATCCGGATTGTTGCGCGGGTCGGCATCGAACATGCCGTCGCGATCCGTCAGGATCACCAGCAAATCCGCCTCGACCAGGTTGGCCACCAGCGCTGCCAGAGTGTCGTTGTCGCCAAAACGGATTTCGTCGGTGACTACCGTGTCATTTTCGTTGATCACCGGAATGACTTTCAGCTCGACCAGTGCGCGCAAAGTGCTGCGGGCGTTCAGGTAGCGCTTGCGATCGGACAAGTCGTCGTGAGTCAGGAGAATCTGCGCGGTATGCCGGCCATGCTCGGCAAAGCTCGACTCCCAGGCCTGCACCAACCCCATCTGGCCGATTGCGGCGGCAGCCTGAAGCTCGTGCATCGCACTGGGTCGCGAGGTCCAGCCCAAACGGCTCATGCCGGCCGCCACCGCCCCGGAGGACACCAGCACCAGCTCGACACCCGCCTCATGCAAGGCCACCATCTGCTCAACCCAGACACCCATTGCCGCGCGATCCAGGCCTTTGCCGTCCGCCGTCAGCAAAGCGCTGCCGATCTTCACGACCCAACGCTGCGCACCTGTCACCTTGCTCCGCATCATCTTCAACCTTAGCTTGAGGGCAGCACGACCTAGCACTGCCCGTGACGTTATTCGTGGTTATTCGTGACCAACAATCGATTTCCAGATACTAAAACGCCGCTCGATTGAGCGGCGCTTAAGTTTATCGCAACGAATCAGTCACGCACGTAAATGATTTCCGGACCGTCTTCGTCATCCACATCTTCTTCGTCCCAATCATCGTCGCCGATGTCGTGGACCGACTTCACGCCGCTGCGACGCAGGGCACGCTTGTCATCCAGCGCCTGCAGTTGCGCGCGAGCTTCGTCTTCGATGCGCTGATCGAGATCGGCCAGCTCTTCCTTGTAGGCCGGGTCATTGGCCAGGCGATCAGCACGATCTTCCATGTAACGCATGATGTCGTGGCACAGACGCTCGGTACCGAGCTTGGAGATGGCCGAGATCACGTAGACCGGACCCGTCCATTCCAGGCGATCAACGATTTCCTTGACGCGTGCATCGTGCTCTTCATCAAGGATCTGGTCGCACTTGTTCAGGACCAGCCAGCGATCACGCTCTGCCAGGGACGGGCTGAACTTGATGAGCTCGTTGACGATCACTTCAGCGGCATCCGGTGCGCTGGCGTCATCCAGCGGCGCCATGTCCACGAGGTGCAGCAACAGACGCGTACGCGCCAGGTGCTTGAGGAAGCGAATGCCCAGACCAGCACCTTCGGAAGCACCCTCGATCAAACCCGGAATATCGGCAATGACGAAGCTCTTCCAGCGATCGACGCTGACCACACCCAGGTTCGGCACCAGCGTGGTGAACGGGTAGTCGGCAACTTTCGGCTTGGCAGCCGAAACCGAACGGATAAAGGTACTTTTACCGGCGTTCGGCAAACCCAGCAGACCTACGTCAGCCAGCACTTTCATTTCCAGCTTCAGGTCGCGCTGCTCACCCGGCTTGCCCGGAGTGGTCTGGCGCGGCGCACGGTTGGTACTGGATTTGAAACGGGTGTTGCCCAGACCGTGCCAGCCGCCCTGCACTACCATCAATTTCTGACCGGCCTTGGTCAGGTCGCCGATGACTTCCTGAGTCGCGGAGTCGATCACCGTGGTGCCGACCGGAACGCGCAGGATCAGGTCTTCACCCTTCTTGCCGGTGCAGTCGGTGCTGCCGCCGTTGGAGCCACGCTCGGCATCGAAGTGCCGGGTGTAACGGTAGTCCACCAGGGTGTTGAGGTTTTCGTCGGCCATCATGTAGATGGAACCGCCATCACCGCCATCACCGCCGTTCGGGCCACCGTTCTCGATAAATTTTTCCCGACGGAAACTCATGGCGCCATTGCCGCCGTCACCAGCCTTTACGCGAATCGATACTTCATCAACAAACTTCATAACAAACGCCTCTCGCCATACGGACGAGCCGAAAAACAATCAAGACATAAGACTCTTGCAAAAATGAGCGCAGCGCCCCTAAACCACGACACCTACATCGTACGCCGACAGCCCATACAAACAGCTTTGCAAGAGACTCACCCCACAAACGAAAAAGCCCCGTCGCGAGACAGGGCTTTTCCAGCGATCGCGCAATTAAGCTGCGACTACGCTCACGTAACGACGACCGAAGGCGCCTTTTACTTCGAACTTGATCACGCCTTCGACTTTAGCGAAGAGGGTGTGATCTTTACCCATGCCAACGCCGTAGCCAGCGTGGAATTGGGTGCCGCGCTGACGCACGATGATGTTGCCTGCTTTGATAGCCTGGCCGCCATACATCTTCACGCCAAGGCGTTTGGCTTCTGAGTCGCGACCGTTACGGGTACTACCACCAGCTTTTTTGTGTGCCATGAGTTCAATTCTCCTAGTGAGGAATTAGGCTGTAATTAAGCCTGAATACCGGTGATTTTGATCTCGGTGTACCACTGGCGGTGGCCCATACGCTTCATGTGGTGCTTACGGCGACGGAACTTGATGATGCGGACTTTATCGTGACGACCTTGGGAGATCACTTCAGCCACAACGGTAGCGCCAGCAACAACTGGAGCGCCGATATTCACGTCGTCACCGTTGGCAACCAACAGAACGCGATCAAAGGTAACGGATTCGCCGGTAGCGATTTCCAGTTTTTCGATCTTCAGGTATTCACCTGGGGCGACTTTGTACTGCTTGCCGCCAGTAACGATTACTGCATAAGACATGGTATTTCTCCGATAATCCTGCTCACCCAGCTCTTTATAAGAAGAGGTATTGGCTGGCATGGCTGCATGGGGCTGGAGGCCCGCTTGCAATTGCGTAAGGCAGGTGCTGCCCAGGAAGTTCAGGGTGCGCGATTGTACGCAAGGCACGAGCGCCTTGCAAGGGGCCGTCCATCGCGCCTTGACAGGCCCGGACGTGGGTCCTAGCATGCCGCGCAACCCTTCTGGAGCGACTGTCGCTGATGCAACCCCAAGCTTTCTACCGCGCGGTGGCGGACGATTTTAGCGCCGTCGACGGCATCATCAAGAAGCAGCTGACTTCGCGCGTGCCGCTTGTATCGAAAATCGGCGATTACATCACCTCGGCCGGCGGTAAACGCCTGCGTCCTTTATTGGTGCTGCTGTGTGGCAAGGCCCTGGGTCGCGAAGGCGATGACCTGCGCCTGCTGGCCGCGACCATCGAGTTTTTGCACACCGCTACCCTGCTGCATGACGATGTGGTCGACATGTCCGGCATGCGCCGTGGCCGCTCGACCGCCAACGCCATGTGGGGCAACGCGCCAAGCGTGCTGGTGGGTGATTTCCTGTATTCGCGCTCCTTCGAAATGATGGTCGAGCTGGGCTCGATGCCAGTGATGAAGATCCTTTCGCAAGCCACGCGCATCATCGCTGAAGGCGAAGTGTTGCAACTGTCGAAGGTTCGTGACGCCAGCACCACCGAAGAAACCTACATGGAAGTCATCCGCGGCAAGACCGCGATGCTCTTCGAAGCCTCGACCCACAGTGCTGCAGCCCTGTGCGAAGCCTCGCCGGAACAGGCCGAAGCCCTGCGTACTTTCGGTGATCACCTGGGCGTGGCCTTCCAGCTGGTCGATGACCTGCTCGATTACAAAGGCGACGCCGAAACCCTGGGCAAGAACGTCGGTGACGATCTGGCCGAAGGCAAGCCGACCCTGCCGCTGATCTACACCATGCGCGAAGGTACGCCGGAACAGGCCGCCCTGGTGCGCAAGGCGATCCAGAAAGGCGGAATCGAAGACCTGGAAAGCATCCGCGAAGCCGTGGAAGCCTCGGGCTCGCTGGATTACACCGCGCAACTGGCCCGTGACTATGTGGCCCGCGCGATCAAGTGCCTCGAAGCGCTGCCTGCCAGCGAATATCGCGATGCCTTGGTCGAGTTGAGCGAGTTCGCGGTCGCGCGTACGCACTGACCACGAATATCCCTTGTGGGAGCGGGCTTGCTCGCGAATGCGGCGTAACAGTCGACAGAGATGTTGAATGTCATTCCGTCTTCGCGAGCAAGCCCGCTCCCACAGGTTTTTCCACGCGCCCCCCCCTCCCTGCTAAAACCCTATACAATGTGCGCTTTTTAGCGATCCTGAATCCAAGGAGCCTTAGTGAGCACGTTGCCACCCTGCCCAAAATGCAATTCCGAATACACCTATGAAGACGGCGCCCAGCTGATCTGCCCCGAGTGCGCCCACGAATGGTCCGCCAGCGGTGAAGCCGAAACTGTGTCCGATGACGCAGTGAAAAAGGATTCGGTCGGCAACGTCCTGCAGGACGGCGACACCATCACCGTGATCAAGGACCTCAAGGTCAAGGGTACGTCTTTGGTGGTCAAGGTCGGCACCAAGGTCAAGAACATCCGCTTGTGCGATGGCGATCACGACATCGATTGCAAGATCGACGGCATCGGCCCGATGAAACTCAAGTCCGAGTTCGTCAGAAAAGTCTGAACCTGCTGTTGTCCATCCCGCGCCCGGCGTGGGATGGCGCCTCACCCTCCCCCGTTTCGCCCAGTAAATCCTCGCAATAGCCAAACGCCAGTCGTTTTGACCTGACGCAATCTTTACCCGGAAAAAAACGCAAACCGCCAATAGGCCCTTGCTATTTAATGAATAAGAATTATTCTCATCAAACCTTCAGTGGAGATGAGAACCATGACTTATTTGATCGATGCCTGGCTGGACCGCCCACACCCTTACCTCAGGATCCTGCATCGGGAAACCGGGGAAGTCTGTGCGGTGTTGGAAGAGGAAGCCTTGAGCGAACTGCAGGACCAGGGTGATCTTGACCTCAATGGCCTGAGTTCCAGCGAGCCGGTGGTGCTCAAGGAACTGGTGCGTAATCTGTTTCTGTTCTGCTATGCCCGGGCGTTGCGCCCGCACAGTGAACTGCACCACAAGATCGAAATATGAAACACCATAAAAAACTGTGGGAGCGGCGGTGCGGCGATCCGACTTGCTCGCGAAAGCGGATGTTCCGTCACAGAAACGTTGACTGACCCACCGCCTTCGCGAGCAAGCCCGCTCCCACATTAGCCCGACGTCATATCGGGCCGGGTCTTACAGAACGTCGAGCAGTTCGACGTCGAACACCAGTACGCTGTGCGGCGGGATGCTGCCAACGCCTTGAGCGCCGTATGCCAGTTCACTCGGCACGTACAGGCGCCATTTGCTGCCGGCGTTCATCAGTTGCAGGGCTTCGGTCCAGCCGGCGATCACGCCGCCAACCGGGAATTCTGCAGGCTGGCCGCGATCATAGGAGCTGTCGAACACAGTGCCGTCGATCAGGGTGCCGTGGTAGTGAGTACGCACGGAGTCTTCACGGGATGGCTTGGCGCCTTCACCAGCGGTCAGCACTTCGAACTGCAGGCCGGAAGCCAGAGTGGTGATGCCGTCACGCTTGGCGTTTTCAGCCAGGAAGGCCAGGCCTTCGCCAGCAGCCGCTTCAGCCTTGGCTGCAGCTTCGGCCTGCATGATTTCGCGGATGACTTTGAAGCTGGCGGACATTTCTTCCTGGCCCACACGGCTTGGCTTGCTGGCGAATGCGTCGGTCAGACCTGCCAGGATCGCGTCCAGGCTTACGCCCGGTGGCGGGTTGTCGCGCAGTTGGTCGCCCAGCTGACGGCCAATACCGTAGCTGACGCGGGTTTCGTCGGTGGACAGATTTACTTCGGACATGACACTGCTCCGCTGTGCGGACGGCTCGGGAACTTGCCATGCGTGCACAGCGCGTCCCGGAGCGCCCGGAACCAAAAGGGCCAGCAGACTAGCACAGATGTCATGCCATTGATGAGGGACGTCAGGCGATCGGCACCTTCAGGTTTTCCTCCACATCGGCAACCAGACCGCACATTTCGTCATGCACGACCGTGTGCACGAGGTTGAAGTGCAACTTGGGAAAGGAGCGCAGCACATCACGGGCATGCTCCACCGAACGCAGGCTCATCATGTGCCCGTGCGTATCGCTCAAGGGATACGCCGTGCCATGCATCCGCGCCTCCAGCAGGTAGATGCCGCCCTCCATCGAGATCAGGTTCAGCTCATCGACCTTCCCGGCGATGGCATACGCATTCAACTCTTGCAGGTTCATGAGCGCACCTCACGCAGTAGCGAGCCTCTTTACAGGGATAGGCGTCGGCGCATCAAAGCACAAGCCACAAACGACGCCGCCCGTCTGGTTTGCAACCCGCAATGGAAGTTGAAATCAGTGCTTGGTGAGTTTATCCAGGTAACCCATGGCAAATGCCGAGATCACGAAGGTCATATGGATGATCACGTACCACTGCAGATGTTCAGGATCAACGTTCTTGGCGTCCATGAAGATGCGCAGCAGGTGAATGGACGAGATCGCCACGATCGATGCGGCCACCTTCATCTTCAGCGACGAAGAGTCCATGGTGCCCAGCCAGTTGAGCTTTTCCTTGCTGTCGTCGATGTCCAGTTGCGAGACGAAGTTCTCGTAGCCGGAAATCATCACCATCACCAGCAAACCGCCCACCAGCGCCATGTCGATCAGCGACAGCAGCACCAGGATCAAGTCCGATTCGGCCATCGAAAACACGTTCGGGATGACGTGGAAGACTTCCTGGAAGAATTTCAGTGCCAGCGCCAACAGCCCGAGGGACAGACCGAAATAGATCGGCGCCAGCAGCCAGCGCGAGGCGTACATTGTATTTTCGATAAAGCGTTCCATTGAATCTCACATGTTGGGCTGAAAATGGCGGCGAGTATACCAGCCGCCCGTCTATACCCAGAAGCAGCCAGAAACCGTCGAAAAATCCGCCACCTGCGCCTGTGTATCAAAGTTTTTCTGCTAGTGTCCAAATCATTGACTGCTCAGTGATGTCGGACAGGAAGACTGGAAATGGATGTGCGATTGCCTTTGACGAGTGCCGGAATTTTCCTGGCGCTGCTGCTGAGCGGCTGCTCACCCAGCGATGAAAAACGCCAGCTCAGCCTCGAAGAAAAAACCGCGCAGTTCGAAAAGTCGCTGGAAGCCATCCAGGATCCGAAGCTCAAGGATGCCGTGTCGGAGCTGGGCGGCTCACTGCTGCTGCTCGAACGCGCGCAACTCAAGCTCGACAGTAAACCGGTGGAAACCGAATACGGCGAAGACGCCCTCACCATGCTCAAGCACTACCCGACCCCGCAGGCTCTGGTCGATACCTACATCAACGGGTTGTTCGTGCTGCAAAAAGACTCAGGCTCCGACTACCTGACCGATCTGCAGCCAGTGTTCCCCTTCACTTTCAGCGCTCCTGCCGCGTTTCTGTTTCCCCATGGCCTGGAATGGCAGTCGGTCACGCTAAGCAACAAACGAGTGATTCCATTCCAGCCGGAATGGTCGGAAACCGACCCCGGCATTCAGCTCAGCCCATCGAGCTCCAACCTGACCAACCCCGATGACCTGACCTTGGCCTACCCCTTCATCGAAGGCCTCGACATCGACAGAAAGCAACAACCACAACCGGTGAGCCTGCAAGGCAAAGTCGAAGTCATCGCGCCACGCCGCCTCTACAGCTTCGACCTGACGAAAAAGGACGTAGGCCAGACCCGCACCAATGACAACCTGAGCGTCACCCTGCTCACATTGACGAACAACTACGCGGAAATCGAATACAACAACAGCGCGCCGCTGGCGCCTGAAGTCCGTGATGCACCGCTCAACCCGCTGATCGTCCAGGCCACGGACAGCACCGGGCAATTCATCTCGCGCGCCGGCTCAATCAATGAAACCTCGGTACAAATTGCCTTCTATCAGCAGCAGCTGGCCAAGATGCAGCAGCAGAAGAGCTGGAGCGAGGCCCTGGAAAAACAGCTCGACGAAGAACAACGCAACTTTGAGAAACAGCAGGCGCGACATTATTCGAAGGTGTACTTCAACGGGACGATCGAAACCCTCGAAGTCAGCATGCTGGATTTTTCCGCCGTCACGGTCACCCGAAAGAACCTCGACCTTCCGATCCGGCGTTTCGATGCCAATACCACGGCCAAGTCCATCCAGCCCTTGAACCTGCCCGTGGTGGTCTATGACGACCAGGCGGTGGGCTGGCTGAAAGGAGCAACGCTGAGTGAGGAGCAACTGAAAAAGAACGTCAACATCAGTCAGTCGGTCGACGACCCCAGCGCTGCGCGAATCGAGTTCACTCACCTGCGCACCTTTAACGATGAACTGCTCGGCACCTCGTTCAACCCCGGTGAAAGTCCGGTGAGTTTCTTTACCGAAGACGCTGCTGGCAAACGCGACGAACCGATCGAACTGCCGCCTGAGGCATACCAGATCGACCCCCTGCGCGGCACCATCACTTACGATCTGAATCTGTTTCCGCAAACGCCGGCCTATGCGGTGGGCTCGATGCCGCTGTTCCTGGCCACGGTCGACAAGAAAACCGTCGATGCCCGTCAACTGCCCAAAGGCCTCGCGCTCAAGGACAACGCACTGGTGGTGGACCTGAAGGCATTTCCCGCCCAGGACTGGCGCTTTTTCGCCAAGGACGACAGCGGTAATTACTTGAAGGAGATTCTATCGGTCAGTCATGACGCGAGCGCACAAGGTTCGGCGCAGTTTGCCGTGCATTACTTCTACGGGCAGCCTACGCGCCTGGAAACCTATCAGCGCACCGACCTCGACACCGTGCAATATGGTTTCGAGGTCAAACTCGACAAGGCCGACATGACGCGCCTTGATCAATAGTGCGACTCAGTGCTCGGGGTGAAACTCGAAGCCGCCCATGTTCCGGCAGCGACCACCGTTGATTTCCCGCAGTTGGGCTTGCAGGTGCAGGCACCAGATTTGCGGATCGTCGGCCAACTCGTAGCCGTGCAAGGTCAGGCTTTCAACGATGGTGTCGAGGATTGATTCAGCGACGAATGGACCGTGAAACGGGCCTTGGGCCTTGATGGCCGAAGGTTGTTCACCGGCCATTCCAGCGGCGAACAGCAGAGTCCACATGCCCGTATCTCCCGCCAATGGGCGGATGGAACACTCGATACGGGTCACAAGGCCCAGGCATTGACGGGTGAGGCAGAGGTTGCGCGACATGGCGGCGACCCTCGGTAGATCCGGTATTCAGCCCCCACGGGAAGGCTGTTTCGATCCTGTGATTACTATCGATATCCTTGAGCTGAGAATAGAAGAAAAGTCTGCCTTGCAGGCCGAGGCGAGACCGAAAGGCGCCGAATGGTCACAGCGTGAATATTGACGTCATTTCGATGACGCTTTTTACCATTCACCCCAAACAAAATGTGGGAGCGAGCTTGCTCCGGGCGGCGTTCCGACGATGGCGGTCGAACATTCAACATATTGGTCGAATGAAAGTCCGCTATCGCGAGCAAGCTCGCTCCCACAAGGGATTGCACAGTTTCAGATCAACGATGCATCACGCCGGTTTTGTTTCCGCCAACGCCTCTTGCGCCAACTCCTTCTCGGCTTCCTTCAGATCATCTTCACTGATCATTTCCGCGATAACCCGCAGGCGCTCCACGACCCGCGCATTCACGCTGCCTTCAGGGAACTCGCCATTCTCGTCCGGCTCGCCGGCCGGCTCGCCGACCAGCAAACTCAAGGCTTCGTCGGCCTGACGGACCGCGTAGACATGGAACTGCCCCGCGCGTACCGCCGCCAGCACCTTCTCGTCGAGCATCAGCGTGGCAACGTTGGCGTGAGGAATGATTGCCCCCTGCTCGCCGGTCAACCCGCGGGCTTCGCACAGACGGAAGAAGCCCTCGATCTTCTCGTTGACTCCGCCGACCGCCTGCACTTCGCCGAACTGGTTGATCGAACCGGTGATGGCAAAACACTGCTTGAGCGGGGTTTTCGACAAGGCCGAGATCAGGGTGCAGGCCTCGCCCAGGGAAGCACTGTCGCCATCGACATAACCATAGGATTGCTCCAGGGCGATGCTCGCGGAAATCGCCAGCGGAAACTCCTGGGCGTAACGACTGCCCAGATAACCGGTAAGGATCATCACGCCTTTGGAGTGGATAGGCTGGCCGAGGTTGACTTCGCGCTCGATGTCGACAATGCCGCTGCCGCCCGGGTACACCGTGGCGGAAATCCGCGCCGGTATACCAAAGGCCGAGTCACCGACTTCCAGCACCGTCAAGCCGTTGCACTTGCCGACCGCCGCACCCGCGGTGTCGATCAGGATGATCCCGGCCAGCATGTCATCGAGAATCCGCGCCGAAACCCGCCCGGTCCGCGTGGCCTTGGCCTTGAGCGCACGCTCGATGTGCCCTGCGTCGGTCATTTCATCGCCTGCCAGGTGACGAATGAAATCCGCCTCGCTGACCAGTTGGAACAAGTCCCCGATACGCGCCGACAAGCGCCCCTGGTGCTCGGCCAGACGCGCGCTGTAGGTCGCCAGGCGTGCCACCGCATCGGCGGTCAGCGGTGCCATGCCTTCTTCGGAAGTACGGGTTTTGAGCAACTGGGCAAACTGCTCCAGGCTCTCGTCGACCATCGGGATGTCTTCGTCGAAATCCACCAGGACGCGGAACATTTCCTGGAAGTCCGGATCGAGGTCTTGCAGCGTGTAATACAGCTGACGGGCACCGATGATGACGACCTTGACCTGCAACGGAATGTGTTGCGGTGTCAGGGTCACGGTGGCCAGACGGCCCAGTTCACCCAGCGGCGATTCCATTTTCAGCTTGCGCGATTGCAGGGCGCGTTTCAGCGCGTCCCACACGAACGGCTCGCTGAGCATTTTGTCCGCTTCAAGGATCAGGAAACCACCGTTGGCCCGGTGCAAGGCACCCGGCCGCAGCTGCCGATAAGTGGTGTACAGCGCGCCTTGATCGGTGCTGTATTCAATGCGACCGAAAAGATTTTCGTAGGTCGGGTGCGGCTCGAACACCACCGGCGCACCGCCGCTGGCCGAATGACCAACCACCAGGCTCGGCGCGTATTGTTCTTCCAGCAACTTGCGGGCGACAGCGTCGATCTTGCTGTCGTCCACCAGTTGCTCGACCACGGTCTTGAGCAAGTACACCTGCATGGCTTGCAGATAACCGCATACCGCCGCGTTCTCGGCGTACTTCTCCGACAATGGCGACAACAATGGCTGCAAGGCCAGAGTGATGGTTTCTTCGTTCAGATGACGCAGTTGGTTGCTCGACTCACGCTTCCATTGCGGCAGGCTGGCGAGTTCTTCGTTCAGGCGCTCCTCCAGTACCGAAATATCCTCGTGAAAGCGCTCGCGCTCGGCTTCCGGCAACTGGGCGAATTCAGCTTCGTCCAACGCCTTGCCGTCGCTCATCGGGGTGAAGGCGATATTGCTGGCGTCGCGGTACAGCGCGACGTCCTTTTCCAGCGCCAAACGCTCGATGACGTCCAGGGCCTTGTCGTAGCGCTGATTGAAGGCACGGTCGATGGCGCTTTTCTTCTGCTGGTAGGACGGATGCTCGAAGACTGCCGGAAAGGTCGCCAGCAGGTTGTCGATCAGACCGTTGATATCTCCAATGAAGTTACCGGCAGTGCCCGACGGCAATTCAAGGGCACGTGGTTCGCGCGGTTCATCGAAATTATTGACGTAGACCCAGTCCGCCGGGGTCTGCAGGCGCTTGCCTTCGGCCTTGAGGTAGCGTTTGACGAACGAGAACCGGCCAGTGCCGGGCTCGCCCATGACGAATACGTTGTAACCGGGGCGTGGCATGGCCACACCGAACTGCAAGGCTTCGACCGCACGTTCCTGGCCAAGCACACCGCGAAAGGGCTCCAGATCATTGGTGGTAGAGAAGCTGAACTGTTCAGCGGAAAACGGACGGGTCAGCGCTTCGGGCGCTAGACGCAAGCTGGCAGCAACAGGATCAGGCATCGGGCTTCCTTAACAATCAGGCGGGGCAGATAACAGCATTCTGGCGCCGCCCATGCCCGACTGGCAAGGAGCGCCGCAGGCCTGAGCTTCGACAACCCACCAACCCCAGGCGGGCCGGGCCTGCGCTGCCGTTTCCCATGAATGTTTTTGCAAAAAATCACGGAACCCCGTGATCATGCCTAAACTCCAAACTGCGCGGCTGGACTAATGACCGGCCCACTGGCACCAGACGGGCCAGACTCCTTGTCCATTGGTAGGCACATAAAGAGAACAAAGCTATGAAACGGATTCTTCTCGGTACTCTCTTCACTGCTGTATCCATCAACGCCATGGCTCAGGCGCCAGGCGGCCCGGATTGCGGCTGGGGCAACATGCTGTTCGAAGGCCAGCGTGGTACTCCGGCTCACTTCCTGGCATCCACCACCAACGGCACCTCCGGCAACGCAACCTTCGGCATGACCTCCGGCACCAACGGTTGCGCGACCAATTCGTCGCTGACCTATGGCGGCAAATCCTGGTTTGCCATGAATGGCATGATGAACGAGCTGTCCGAAGACATGGCCAAGGGTCAGGGCGAAGCGCTGACCACCTACGCCGTGGTACTGGGCGTGGCGCCGGAAGACCGTGCGCACTTCGCCGCCGTCACTCACGAGCACTTCCAGCTGATCTTCAGCAAGGCTGACGTGACTGCCGAAGACGTGCATACCAACACCCTGGCCGTGCTCAAAGCCGACCCTCGTCTGGCCAAGTACGCGACTCAAGCTTAAGCTCGACCCGCCCCGCTTCTTTCGGGAAGCGGGTTTTGTTTTTTGGACCTGCCTCTTTTTGGGTCTTTTTCTCAAGTATTTAAGTTGCCATCTATGCTCAAACGCCTTGCCTGGCTGGCGCTGTGTGTCTGCGCCCCGCTGTCCGCCGCGCCTCAGATCGACCCACAACGTTTGCAGCAACTGGCCAACGACCCTTTCTGGATATCCCTGGGCCATTACGAAACCGCCAAGCTCGGTGGCTGGCGCAGCTATGTCAGCGACCGGAAATTTTTCCTCGCCGCTGACGGCAATGAACATCCGGACCATGAACTGGCGGCGACCGTGCAAGCCTTGTACGCCCCGGCCAGTGCCGGTGAAAAACACGCGCAATGCGTCTACCCGGCCCGCACCCGCTGGCTGAAGGAACAACTCGGCCTGAGCGGACTGCCGACGCCGGCCTGCGCCGAATTCAAGCAATGGTTCAAGGACGTCTCGCCCGATAGCGCGGTGATGATCTTCCCGGCGGCCTATCTGAACAGCCCGTCCTCGATGTTCGGCCATACCCTGCTGCGCATCGACCAGGCCGAAGTGAAGAGCGACAAGACTTCGCTGCTCAGTTACGCGATCAACTTCGGCGCCTACATCGAGGGCTCGGATAACAGCCTCCTCTATGCCTGGAAAGGCCTGATGGGCGGCTATCCCGGCCTGTTCGCGATGGTGCCCTACCAGGAAAAACTCTCGGAATACCGCAGCCTGGAAAACCGCGACCTGTGGGAGTACCGCCTGAACCTGACCCGACAGGAAACCGCGCGCATGGTCGAGCACGTCTGGGAGCTGAAGCAGATCAAGTTCGACTATTTCTTCTTCGACGAAAACTGCTCATACCGCTTGCTGGAACTGCTGCAAGTGGCCCGCCCGGGCCTGCGCCTGACCGAGCAATTCCCGCTCACCGCCATCCCGACCGACACCGTCAAAGCCGTGAAAAATGCCAGACTGGTCGAATCGATCCAGTATCGTCCGTCCCGGGAGCGCGAGTTGCTCAGTCGCGCCGAGCCGTTGAACCCTGAAGAACAGCAATGGGTGCTGAAAGTCAGCGCCGATCAGAAACAATTGCAAGACCCGGCCTTCAAGGCTCAACCCCGCGACCGCCAAGCGCTGATCATCGATGCGGCCTATCGCCTGGAGCGTTACCGCGCCAACGGTCAGGAACGCGACCCGGCGCGCGCCCAGCGCAGCTTCGAACTGTTGCGGGCAATCAACCAGAACCCGGCGCCGGAGCTGGATATCCCGCAACCGGGCCTGCCTGAAGACGGTCACGAGTCCCGCACCTGGCAACTCGGTCTCGGCAGCCGTGGAGATAAAGCCTTTGGCGAGTACGGCTTGCGCATGGCTTATCACGACCTCAATGACAACAACGAAAGCTTTCCCCTTGGCGCGCAGATCGAAATCCTGCAATTGAAACTTCGCCAGTACGAAGGCAATGAATGGCAAGTGCAGCAACTGGATCTGGCAACCATTCGCTCCCTGACCCCGCGTAACGAACTGCTGCAGCCGCTGTCATGGCAAGTGACCGGCGGTCTGGAGCGGGTGCCGGGCAAACACGATGACCAAAACCTGGTCAGCCACGTCAACGGCGGTGGCGGTGGAACCTGGCAACTGGGCGACGACACGCTTGGCTTTGCCCTGGGCACCGTGCGTATCGAGCACAACAACGACTTCGCCGCGTTCATTGCCCCGGCCGCCGGCTTCAACAGTGGTGTGCTGTGGAAAAACCCGCTGGGCAATTTGAGCCTGGAAGCCAAGGGCGACTTTTTCACCAATGGTGAAGTGCGTCGTAGCCTGAGCCTGAATCAGCAGTGGGAAATATCCCGCAATCTCGGCCTGCGCTTGAGCGCCCAGCGCGAGTTCAGCCATTTGGCGACGGCCGAGAACGAAGTGATGCTGGAGCTGAAGTGGTATCACTACTGACCCGAATGCAACGCAACTCCCTGTGGGAGCGGGCTTGCTCGCGAATGCGATATGCCACTCAACATTGATGTTGGCTGACACGCCCCTTTCGCGAGCAAGCCCGCTCCCACAGGGGTTATGTGGTGTTCGACGAAATACCTACACACCTTTCGCAACCCCCCGACGAATCCACTTCTAGACTTTCTCTATGGGTCGCGTATCGGCTTGGGAGAGTGAGATGTGGTGGTATGCGGGATGGCTGGGTGTAAAGCCTGGCAGCAGCAGAAGGATCAGGATGCCGCACGGGCCTATCACTCGCCGTAAGTCGCTTTCAGACATTTGCTGAAACCAAATGCCTGCGACCATGGCCCAAACCCTATACCGGGAGAATTCCATGAGCCGTGCTTTCGTCAATGAAGATAACGCTGCCGCGCAAGCCGATCAGCCTGTCGAACGGCAGGTCAGCGCGCAGCCCAATTACGTCACGCCGCAAGGCCTGGACCTGTTGCAGGGAAAAGTCACCGAACTGCAAACCCTGCACGCCGAACAATCGGCAAAAGGCGAGCAGGCCGACAAGCAACGCCTGGCGGAACTCGAACGTGATTTGCGTTACTTCAAGCAGCGTTTGGGCAGCGCTCAGGTGGTACCCGCCGCGACTTCGACCGAGAAAGTGCAGATCGGCAGTTGGGTGACCTACGCCGATGAACACGCCACCGAACGCCGGGTACAACTGGTGGGCGAAGATCAGGCCGATGTCGCCCACGGCCTGATCAATTGGGGTTCACCGCTGGGACGGGCACTGCTCGGCGCACGACTCAACGATGAAGTGCTGTGGCAGCGGCCTGCCGGGGATCAACTGATTGAAGTGATCCGTATCGAGCCGACTTAGACCACACCTTGGGCCAGCATGGCATCGGCGACCTTGACGAATCCGGCAATGTTCGCGCCCTTGACGTAGTTGACCCGGCCGCTCTCCTCACCGTAATGCACGCAAGCGTGGTGAATCGACTGCATGATCGCGTGCAGCTTGCTGTCCACTTCGCCACCGGTCCACGCCAGGCGCATGGCGTTCTGCGACATCTCCAGCCCGCTCACCGCCACACCACCGGCGTTGGACGCTTTGCCCGGCGCAAACAGAATGTCGGCCTCGATGAACAGATCCACCGCCTCAAGGGTGGTCGGCATGTTCGCGCCTTCGGCCACGCAGATGCAGCCGTTGCGCAGCAAGGTGCGAGCGGCTTCGGCATCCAGTTCGTTTTGCGTCGCGCACGGCAAGGCGATGTCGCAGCTCAGGCTCCACGGCAGCTCACCGGCGCGGAACTCCAGGCCAAAACGGCTGGCCAGTTCACGGATGCGCCCGCGCTGTACGTTTTTCAGCTCCAGCACCGCCAGCCATTGCTCCTCGGTCAAACCGCTTTCGCAATACAACGTACCCTCGGAGTCGGACAGCGAAATCACCTTGCCGCCCAGGTCCATGACCTTGCGCGCCGCGTATTGCGCGACGTTGCCGGAACCGGAGATTGCCACTCGCTTGCCCTCGACTGCCAAACCGCGGCGCTTGAGCATTTCTTCGGCGAAGTACACGCAACCGAAACCGGTGGCTTCCGGGCGAATCAGGCTGCCGCCGTAGCTTGGGCCTTTGCCGGTCATCACGCTGGTGAACTGGTTGCTCAGGCGCTTGTACTGGCCGAACAGGAAACCGATTTCCCGCGCGCCGACACCGATGTCCCCGGCCGGCACGTCAACGTCGGCACCAATGTGGCGGTACAACTCGCTCATGAAGGCCTGGCAGAAGCGCATGACTTCCGCGTCGCTTTTGCCTTTGGGGTCGAAGTCAGAACCGCCCTTGCCGCCGCCCATGGGCAACGAAGTCAGGGAATTTTTGAAGGTCTGTTCGAAGGCGAGGAATTTCAGCACGCCCATGTTCACCGACGGGTGGAAACGCAGGCCACCCTTGTACGGGCCGATCGCGCTGTTCATCTGGATGCGGAATCCGCGATTGACCTGGACCTGGCCCTGATCGTCGACCCACGATACGCGAAACACCACCGCCCGCTCCGGCTCGCAGATGCGCTCCAGAATGCCCGATGTCAGGTAATGCGGATTGGCTTCAAGAAACGGCCACAGGGTACGCAGGACTTCTTCGACAGCCTGGTGGAATTCGGGTTGGTCCGGGTCGCGTTTTTTCAGGCGCGCAAGGAAGGATTCGACGGATTCGATCATGGAAAAGTCTCGGCAAATTTATTGTCGTTGGAGGAGATTGAGCCGGACTGTAACAAACGATTCGTGCACAAGAACAGAGCAAAATGTCGCATTTATGAAATTAAATGGTGCGCAGGATATAAATCAACCTGGTTTTTTGAACATTTTTGCACCTGAACAGGGATTATCAATTCAAGTCTTGCACCATTAGAAACACCGCCTTCGCGAGCAAGCCCGCTCCCACAGGGGATCTTCTGCTGAATTGAGATTTGCGCCTTTCACAAAACCCTGTGGGAGCGGGCTTGCTCGCGAATGGCGCGGCTCGGTGTCATTGAAAAAAACGCGCACAAAAAAACGGAGCCCGAAGGCTCCGCTCTTTATGCAACCAACCCGAAATCAGGCCAGCTTCTTGTGGCGTACACGATGCGGCTGGGCAGCCGCTTCGCCGAGGCGCTTTCTACGGTCGGCTTCGTACTCGGTGTAGTTGCCTTCGAAGAACACCGCTTGCGAGTCGTCTTCGTACGCCAGGATGTGAGTCGCGACGCGGTCAAGGAACCACCGGTCGTGGGAGATCACAATAGCGGCGCCCGGGAAGTCCAGCAGGGCTTCTTCCAGGGAACGCAGAGTTTCAACGTCGAGGTCGTTGGACGGTTCGTCGAGCAGCAGGACGTTGCCGCCCTCCTTCAGGGTCAGGGCCAGGTGCAAGCGACCGCGCTCACCACCGGACAGGTCCTTGACGAACTTCTGCTGATCGCCGCCCTTGAAGTTGAAGCGACCGACGTAGGTACGCGACGGGATCTCGTAGTTACCGATACGGATCTGGTCGGAACCGTCGGAGATCTGCTGGAACACGGTCTTGCTGCCGTCCAGGTCTTCACGGCTCTGGTCGACGCAAGCAAGCTGCACGGTTTCACCGACTTCGATGCTGCCCGAATCCGGCGTTTCCTTGCCCATCAGCATGCGGAACAGGGTCGACTTACCGGCACCGTTACCGCCGATCACGCCGACGATGGCGCCTTTAGGCATGGCGAACGACAGGTTGTCGATCAGCACGCGGTCGCCATAGCCCTTGGTGACATTCTTGAATTCGATGACCTTGTCGCCCAGGCGCGGACCGGCCGGGATGTAGATCTCGTTGGTTTCGCTGCGTTTCTGGAATTCCTGCGACTGCATTTCTTCGAAGCGTTGCAGACGAGCCTTGGATTTCGACTGGCGGGCCTTGGCGCCTTTGCGCACCCACTCCAGTTCTTCCTTCATGGCTTTTTCGTGAGCCGACTGCTGCTTGGATTCGGCAGCCAGACGATCTGACTTGGCTTCCAGCCAGCCCGAATAGTTGCCCTCGTAAGGAATGCCCGCGCCGCGGTCGAGTTCCAGGATCCAGCCGGCAACGTTGTCCAGGAAGTAACGGTCGTGCGTGATCGCGACCACGGTACCCGGGAAGTCGTGCAGGAAGTGCTCGAGCCACGCAACGGAGTCGGCGTCCAGGTGGTTGGTCGGTTCGTCGAGCAGCAGCATGTCCGGTGCGGACAGCAGCAGACGGCACAGGGCCACGCGACGTTTTTCACCACCGGAGAGGACTTCGACCTTGGCATCCCAGGCTGGCAGGCGCAGCGCGTCGGCGGCGACTTCCAGCTGACGATCGAGGTTGTGACCGTCGCTGGCTTGCAGGATCGCTTCGAGCTTGGCCTGTTCGGCAGCCAGTTTGTCGAAGTCGGCGTCTTCTTCAGCGTAAGCCGCGTAGACCTCGTCCAGGCGCGCCTGGGCGTTCTTGATCACGCTGACCGCTTCCTCGACCACTTCACGCACGGTTTTGGTCGGGTCCAGGATCGGCTCTTGCGGCAGATAACCGATGTTCAGCTCCGGCATCGGGCGGGCTTCGCCGTCAAATTCGGTGTCAACGCCAGCCATGATTTTCAGCAGCGTGGACTTACCCGAACCGTTGAGGCCGAGTACGCCAATCTTAGCGCCAGGGAAGAAGGACAGAGAAATGTTTTTCAGGATTTCCCGCTTCGGCGGAACAACTTTGCCCAGCCGATGCATGGTGAATACGTATTGAGCCATGGAGAACCTAGGGTCAGTGACTGATGAATGATTAGGGCACAGGCGATGCCTGGCCAGGCTGTGCGCGTCGCCCGATTGAGAGCTTTCAATATGTGCGCGCTGAAAAAGCCTGAGTCTAGGAGCTGGAACGCTCCCGCGTAACCGGCAAAGCTACCTGAATGACCGGTGGCAGTCCAGCCGACGGACAGGGGCTGGCACTTCGCCACAACTCAAGGCATGCTAGCCGCCCTTCGGGCGTCCGGCTTATAGTGCACGTCGCGCCAGTCCAGCCAAACCGCAGGATGACAGCTTGTCCAAAGTCCCTCCGCCTCTGACTTCCAGCGCGCCGGCCACAGCGCCCGGCTCTCCCCTGCGCGGGACCTTGAAGGGCACCTTGGCGACACTCGCATTATTGCTGCTGGCCCTGCTGTTCTGGCAGTTGCTCGACCAGTTGCGGGAAACCCAGAAGAACCAGCGTCAGTACACCATCGACTACACCGCCGATCTGGCCGCGCAGGTCAGCCTGAACATGGCGCTCAACGCGCAGATCGCCCTCAACCTGTTGCCGATCGTCGAACAACCGCAAGGCGCCGATGAACTGCAGGCCCTGCTGCGCAAGCTGCAACAGTCGCTGCCGGATCTGCGCAGCCTGGCGTTGCTCAGCCCCTCGGGAAAAGTCATCAGTGACAGCGCTCCCGGCAGCGATGACAGCGACTACCTGGGTGAACTGGTACGCCGCAGCCACGCCCAGGCGCACTACTTCAGCAACGCCACCGACGGTTCCGTGGTGCATTTATTGTTGCATCAGGCCAGCGGCAGTTCCCGAGGCTATTGGGTCTTGCGCCTGACACCCACCTTCTTTTCGTCCTTGACCAAGCAAAGCGAGGCCGTCCGCCGCCCGTTGTGGCTGGTGGAGAACCGCATCAATCATCAGATCATCAGCCGCGACGAAGCGCTGCCCTCGGTCAATCCGGGCACGCTGACCGAGGATGATGTCGCCAACAGCGTGCTGACGGTTGCGCTGAGCGGCAGCGATTGGCAACTGCGCGGCTTGTTCGACCGTCAGCGCGTGCTGGAAGAGCTGCTGCCGGCGTTCATCGGCAAATGCCTGCTGGGCCTGGCGTTTTCCATGCTGCCGTTCATCGCCTTGCTGAACACACGCCGACGTCAGCGCCAATTGAGCGAAGGCCGCCGGCGTTATCAGGACATTTTCGAAGGCACCGGCGTGGCTTTATGTGTTCTCGACATGTCCGGGCTCAAGGTCTTTTTCGACAAGGCACAACTACAGGGCAGCGAACCACTGCAAGCGTGGCTGGCGATCCCGGAACAACGCCGGCAATTGCTCAAGGAACTGCGGATCACCGAGGTCAACCAGGTCGCGCTGCAACTGCTCAATGTCGATAGCGCCGACAAAGCCTGGCAACTGCTGATCGATGGCCATCCACAGCACGGCACCGCCATCGGCAACCAGGTACTCGACGCGGTGCTCAACCAGCAGCAACAGCTTGAGCTGGAAATCAAACTGCAGGATGCCAGCGGTCGCGACCAGCACCTGTGGCTGGTGCTGCGCCTGCCGCAAGCAACGGACGACTATAAAGCGGTGATCCTGAGCATCACCGACATCACCAGCCGCAAGCTCATCGAACTGTCGCTGCAGGAGCGCGAAGGGTTCTGGTCGGACGTGGTGCGCACCGTGCCGGATCACCTGTATGTGCAGGATGTGATCAGCCAGCGCATGATCTACAGCAACCACCATCTGGGCCAGACACTGGGTTACAACCGCACCGAACTGCACCAGATGGGCGAATATTTCTGGGAAATCCTCCTGCACCCCGAAGACGCCGACTATTACCATCGCTCCCGCCAGGTCCAGCGCCAAGCCGGTTATCGCCAGTTGATGCAGTGCCAGTTGCGCTTCCGTCATCGGGACGGCCAGTGGCGACGCTTCGAGATTCGCGAGCAGGCACTGGCCCGGGACAAGGACGATCAGGTCACGCGAATCATCGGCGTGGCCAAGGACATCACCGACCAGATCGAAGCCAGCGAATCCCTGCGCGACAGCGAGCAGCGCTACCGGATGCTCGCCGAAAGCATCAGCGACGTGATCTTTTCCACCGACAGCCGCCTCAACCTCAATTACGTCAGCCCTTCGGTGCAAGCAGTGCTGGGTTACGACGCCGAGTGGATTTTCCAGAACGGCTGGCAATCGACCATCGCCAACCCGCAACAACTGACCGGCATCTACCACCTGATGGACCGGGTCAGCAAAGCGCTGGATCAACCGGACCAACTCGCGCTGTTACGCAGCCAGGTGCAAACCCAACTGTTCCTGTTCGATTGCCTGCGGGCCGACGGGCGCAAAATCCCGATCGAACTGCGCCTGGTATTGGTCTGGGACGAACAGGGTACGTTCGAAGGCGTGCTCGGCGTCGGCCGCGACATCAGCCAGCAACGCCGGGCCGAAAAAGACCTGCGCATGGCCGCCACGGTATTCGAACACTCGACCTCGGCGATCCTGATCACCGACCCGGCCGGCTACATCGTCCAGGCCAACGAAGCCTTCAGCCGTGTCAGCGGCTATGCCGTGGAGCAGGTCCTCGACCAGTTGCCGAACATGCTGACCGTCGACGAGCAGCAGGAAACCCATCTGCGTTATGTGCTCAAACAATTGGGCCAGCACAGCACCTGGGAAGGCGAAGTCTGGCTCAAGCGCCGTAATGGCGAGCACTATCCGGCCTGGGTCGGGATCACCGCCGTACTCGACGACGAAGGCGACCTGGCCAGTTATGTGTGTTTCTTCAGCGACATCAGCGAGCGCAAGGCCAGCGAGCAGCGGATTCACCGCCTCGCCTACTACGACGCCCTGACCCACCTGCCCAACCGCTCACTGTTCCAGGATCGTCTGCACACGGCGTTGCAATCCGCCGAACGGCAGAAGTCGTGGGTAGTGCTGATGTTCCTCGACCTCGATCGCTTCAAGCCGATCAACGACTCCCTGGGCCACGCCGCCGGCGACCGCATGCTTAAGGAGATGGCCACGCGTCTGCTCGGTTGCGTAGACGATGACGACACCGTGGCGCGCATGGGCGGTGACGAATTCACCTTGCTCCTGCAACCGCGAGCCAACCGTGAAATCGCCCTGAATCGGGCGATCCATGTGGCCGAACAGATTCTTGCCAGCCTGGTGAAACCGTTCGTGCTCGAAGGTCGAGAGTTCTTCGTCACGGCAAGTATCGGCATCGCCCTGAGTCCGCAGGACGGCAACGAGCTCAGCCAGCTGATGAAGAATGCCGACACCGCGATGTACCACGCCAAGGAGCGCGGCAAGAACAACTTCCAGTTCTATCAGGCGGACATGAACGCCAGTGCGCTGGAGCGTCTGGAGCTGGAAAGCGACTTGCGCCATGCCCTGGAACAGAACGAATTCGTGCTGTATTACCAGCCGCAGCTCAGCGGTGACGGTAAACGCCTGACCGGTGCAGAGGCGCTGCTGCGCTGGCGTCATCCACGCCGCGGGCTGGTGCCGCCGGGGGATTTCATTCCGGTGCTCGAAGAGCTCGGGCTGGTGGTGGATGTCGGCGACTGGGTGATCAGCGAGGCCTGCCGTCAACTCAAGGCCTGGCATCAGGCCAGGGTACGAGTGCCGAAGGTGTCGGTGAACATCTCGGCGCGGCAGTTCTCCGATGGTCAGCTCGGCACGCGGATCGCCACCATCCTCAAGGAAACCGGCCTGCCACCGGCGTGCCTGGAGCTGGAACTGACCGAAAGTATCCTGATGCGCGAAGTCAGCGAGGCGATGCAGATTCTCGCCGGGCTGAAAAACCTTGGGCTGAGCATCGCGGTGGATGACTTTGGCACCGGTTACTCATCCCTGAACTACCTCAAGCAATTTCCCATCGACGTGTTGAAGATCGACCGCACCTTCGTCGATGGCCTGCCCAGCGGCGAGCAGGACGCACAAATTGCCCGGGCAATCATTGCCATGGCCCACAGCCTCAATCTGGCGGTGATCGCCGAAGGCGTGGAAACCCACGAGCAGCTTGATTTCCTGAGGGAGCACGGTTGCGACGAGGTTCAGGGCTACCTGTTCGGCCGTCCGATGCCGGCGAGTCGGTTCGAAGGGCAGTTCAGCAATGATGCGCTCTTCTTGTTCGATTGAGATTTGCGCCGCGGCGACTGGCCTCATCGCGAGCAAGCTCGCTCCCACAGTGGATTTACAGTGTTCGCACATTTTGTGTGCACCCGAGAACCCTGTGGGAGCGGGCTTGCTCGCGAAGAGGCCGGCACGATCACCGCTAATCCCCGCATGAACACCACTTGTCTGCGACATGATGCCGTTTCATATGCCATCTAAAACCCATTGGGTTAGAATGCCCCCCTTTTCCGCCCCCGATCCCTGAGGACCGCCATGTTCAGCCGTGATTTGACTATTGCCAAGTACGACGCCGATCTCTTTGCCGCCATGGAGCAAGAAGCTCAGCGCCAGGAAGAGCACATTGAGCTGATCGCTTCGGAAAACTACACCAGCCCTGCGGTGATGGAAGCTCAAGGCTCGGTACTGACCAACAAGTACGCCGAAGGCTACCCGGGCAAGCGCTACTACGGTGGTTGCGAGTACGTAGACATCGTCGAGCAACTGGCTATCGATCGCGCCAAAGAGCTGTTCGGTGCCGACTATGCCAACGTTCAGCCGCACGCCGGTTCGCAAGCCAACAGCGCCGTTTACCTGGCCCTGCTGTCGGCCGGCGACACCATCCTGGGCATGAGCCTGGCCCACGGTGGTCACCTGACCCACGGCGCCAGCGTTTCGTCCTCCGGCAAGCTGTACAACGCCATCCAGTACGGCATCGACGCCAACGGCCTGATCGACTACGACGAAGTCGAGCGCCTGGCCGTTGAGCACAAGCCAAAAATGATCGTGGCCGGTTTCTCTGCCTACTCGCAGATCCTCGACTTCCCGCGCTTCCGCGCAATCGCCGACAAGGTAGGTGCCTACCTGTTCGTCGACATGGCCCACGTGGCCGGTCTGGTCGCCGCTGGCGTCTACCCGAACCCGGTTCCATTCGCTGACGTGGTGACCACCACCACCCACAAGACCCTGCGCGGTCCACGTGGCGGCCTGATCCTGGCTCGCGCCAACGCCGACATCGAGAAGAAGCTGAACTCCGCGGTATTCCCGGGTGCCCAGGGTGGCCCGCTGGAACACGTGATCGCGGCCAAGGCGATCTGCTTCAAGGAAGCGCTGCAGCCTGAGTTCAAGGCTTACCAGCAACAAGTGGTGAAAAACGCCCAGGCCATGGCCAGCGTGTTCATCGAGCGCGGTTTCGACGTGGTTTCCGGCGGTACTGAAAACCACCTGTTCCTGCTGTCGCTGATCAAGCAGGAAATCTCCGGTAAAGACGCCGATGCCGCTCTGGGCAAAGCGTTCATCACCGTGAACAAAAACTCCGTACCAAACGACCCACGTTCCCCGTTCGTCACCTCCGGTCTGCGCTTCGGCACCCCGGCTGTGACCACTCGTGGCTTCAAGGAAGCAGAGTGCAAGGAACTGGCCGGCTGGATCTGCGACATCCTGGCTGACCTGAACAACGAAGCGGTGATCGATGCCGTTCGCGAGAAGGTCAAGGCTATCTGCAAGAAGCTGCCGGTATACGGCGCTTAATAAGCCCGCTAAACCGCAGTTGAAAAAACCGGCACTTGTGCCGGTTTTTTTTCGCCCTCACTCAAACTCCGCTTTTGACAAAGAAACAATGCATAACATTATTTCCACAGTTAAAAGCCAGAAAAAACCCTGAAACAACAATTCAGACTTAACAACAGCCACACAGACAATCAAGATGCTAATATTTCAACACGCAATCAGTAACTCTCAATTAAAAATAATCGAATCGAACTCAATCGATGCAAACCAGATCACGAAAATAACTTACAACAATCGACCCACCAACATCACGTATAGCAAACAGCAGCACCTGTTAATACAATCCAAGGAGAAACACCAATTATGGAAAATTTCGAACTTCAACAATCGTTCGCCGCAACACTTTCGATCAATAATAAACCCGTAGTACTGGCTCAAAAACTCCTGCAAAAAAAACTCGACGACCCAGAGACGACCGAAGAACTGCGTCGTATTTACCGGGAAGAGCTTGAAACCACTCACAACCTCCTTACTTTCGGCGATGGCGTAACTCCCGAACTGTTTTTTTTCGGTTATCGCAGTGTTGATGATGTCTACATCATCAAGATCAAAGGCGATAACGACAGTTATAAAAATACAGTCAGCATGGAATCATCGCTTCGAAACCTGACAGTTTTCGATGGCAATCAACCAACTTATTTCCGCATCAAAACTCGCAACGGCGACACACTGAAATTGACGAACATGCCAAACGACGAGTATGAAGTCTTACTTTACAGCGGCCCTCAACACAGACCTGTTTGCACGTATGGCGATGAGCCTTACACCCAAGTTATTACCGACTTGCAAAACCGGGGTGGACCGCTGGCTGTTTTTAACTTGGAAATAATTACACGTTATTCTTAAAGTGATGATTGCTCGCTGCGCGCGACCATTATTCGTCATCACTAGTACGCACTCCCTCAAACTTAACAACCTGTCATATGCCGTTAAAAAATCGATATTAAAGTCTAATACCGATTCTTAAGCCTATCCGCTTGACCTTTGGCAGCAGAAAGCAAAAACCGATGCCCGAACAGGCATCGGTTTTTTTTAGTCTGGCTCGGGCATTGCAACAGACTCACAACTTCGTCTCGACTCCAAATTCCATCGCGTGATCAGCCGCATTAACATCACGCAGCCCGGACAACCGTTTTCTACCCGTTTTTTCCAGACCAAGGAAAGGCTCTAGACCGGACCTCTTTATCAACTGGTAAGACCGGTCATGCCAATTTCTCAATTTTCGCTTGCGAACGACCAAAAACAGCGCCTAGACTGCGCCTGCACTGGACATACCGGTAAGACCACAATAATTAAGTTCTGAAGTCGATGCGCCTGGCGCACGGCAGCCAGGACACCGACCAGGATTCCTCCCATGCTCAGATGGTGCTCGCGTTCAATCTTCCTCCAAGTGGTTCTCGGACTGGTGCTCGGCATCGTCTGCGGGCTGACCCTTCCCGAATACTCCGCTCAGCTCAAACCGCTCGGTGACGGTTTTATCAAACTGATCAAAATGCTCATTGGCTTGATTGTGTTTTGCGTAGTGGTCAGCGGCATCAGCGGTGCCGGCGACCTGAAGAAGGTCGGCCGTATCGGCCTCAAATCGGTGATCTACTTTGAAGTGCTGACCACCATCGCCCTGGTGATCGGTCTGGTGTTCGCCTTCAGCACCGGCATCGGCAGCGGCGCGAACATTCACCTGGACCAGCTTTCCGCAGCCGACATGGGCGACATTGCCCAGCGCGGTCAGCACATGCACACCACCACGCAGTTCCTGATGGACCTGATTCCGACTTCGGTGATCGGTGCCTTTGCCGATAACAATATCTTGCAGGTCCTGCTGTTTTCAGTGTTGTTCGGCAGTGCACTGAATCTGGTGGGTGAGGCGGCGTCGGGTATTTCACGGCTGATCAATGAACTCAGCCACGTGATCTTCCGCATCATGGGCATGATCGTGCGCCTGGCGCCGATCGGTGTGTTCGGTGCGATCGCCTTCACCACCAGCAAATATGGCCTGGACTCGCTGCAGCACCTGGGCAGCCTGGTCGGCCTGTTTTACCTGACCTGCGTGGCTTTCGTGACGCTGATTCTCGGCCTGGTGATGCGCCTCTCCGGCTTGAAGATGTGGCCGTTGCTCAAGTACCTGCGCGAAGAACTGCTGATCGTCATGGGCACGGCTTCGTCCGACGCTGTGCTGCCACAAATCATGCGCAAGCTTGAGCACCTGGGCATCGGTAGTTCAACGGTCGGGCTGGTGATTCCAACGGGTTACTCGTTCAACCTCGACGGTTTCTCGATCTACCTGACCCTGGCCATCGTGTTCATCGCCAATGCCACCGGCACGCCGCTGGCAATGACCGACCTGTTGACGATTCTGTTGGTATCGCTGATCACCTCCAAGGGTGCCCACGGTATTCCAGGCTCGGCGCTGGTGATTCTGGCGGCCACCCTGACAGCCATTCCGGCCATTCCGGTGGTGGGTCTGGTGCTGGTGCTGGCCGTGGACTGGTTCATGGGCATCGGCCGGGCGCTGACCAACCTGATCGGTAACTGTGTGGCGACCGTCGCCATCGCACGGTGGGAAAAGGACATCGATGTGCAGCGGGCGAACAAGGTACTTTCCGGCCAGGCGGGTTATACCTTCCAGCCGAGAAAACCGGTTGCTCAAGCGGCAGCCAAAGAATTCTGAATGACCGCCGTGCCTGCCGACCGCAGACACGGCTCATGGAGCGAACAAGTGATTACCTCATCAACCGTCGTCAACTCAGTGGTAGAAAAACTTCGGGCCGCTTTGGCCCGAGGTCAGTGGCGCTCCGGCGAAATGCTGCCGGGGCAACGTGAACTGGCCGAACAGCTGGGTATCAGCCGTCCGAGCCTGCGTGAAGCCGTCATCGTCCTGGAAACCCTCGGTCTGGTGCGTTCGATGCCGGGCAAAGGCGTGGTGGTGCTCGAAGCCAATCTCGTCGACAGCCAGACGTATGACAGTGCAGTGGCCGCAGCGAGCCTGGAAGACGTGCTGCAACTGCGCTACACCCTCGAGCCGTTCATCGTCGGCCTCGTGGCGCAGTCCATCAGCAGCAAGGAAGTCGGGCAACTGCGCCTGACCCTGATGGACATGCGCGAAGCTCTGGAGGCCAATGACAGTGAAGCCGGCGTAAGCGCCTACATCGCGTTCCACGAAGAGCTGTTCACGCTGACGTCGAACCCGATCTTCCAGAGCGTGGTCCAGCAAACCAGCAATGCCCTCAAGCAAAGCGCCGAAGTGTTGCGCAACTCCCCGGAGCATCTGGCTGAGCGCCTTGAAGAAAACGAAGCGGTGGTGCGGGCGATCCGCAGCAAGAACAGCGCCCAGGCCAGCGCCGAGATGCGTCGGCACATTTTGCGCGAAGGCCAGCGCATGGGCATCGAACTGAACATCCCGGAAGACAACTTGAGCAACTGACCCCGCACAGGAGACAGGCCATGAACAGTTTCGCCACACCGTTGCACTCTCGCCAGACCACGGCGCCCCTGCCCTTCTCCCGCCTGCGGGCACCGGTCGATAATCTTTATCCGCGACTGTTCGATGCGATTCTGGAGCAACGTATCGATCCGGCCAGCCGTTTCACCGAGGACAGCCTCAAGCAAATGTTCGGGGCCAGTCGCGCGGATATTCGTCGAGTGCTTACGCAGTTGTCGCATGAGCAAATCATTGTGCTGCGGGCCAATCACTGTCCGCGCGTTGCTACACCTGATGTGGAGCAGACGCGACAGACCTTGCACGCAAGGCGCCTGACCGAGAGCACGCTGGTGCGGTTGGCTTGCCAGCATCCGCAAGTCGAGGCTTTGAAACGCTTGCGAGCTTTGATCGAGCGCGAGCGTCAGGCTGTCGAACAGGATCGGCGTGGCGCGGCGATTCGGTTGTCAGGGGATTTCCATCTGCACTTGGCACAGATGGCTGGAAACGCGCCGTTGGCGAATTTTCTCGGCAGCCTGGTGCCGTTGACCTCACTAGCGATTGCGCGGAGCGAAGGCCGGACGCGCAGTTGTTGCGCGTGGCAGGAGCATTTGGCGATTGTTGAGGCTGTGGAGCATGGGGATGCTACGAAAGCGGTCGAGCTGATGAGCCGGCATTTGGATCATCTGGAGCAGACCCTACTCAATTCAACCCATGAACATTGTGTTGCCGGTTAGATCGTCTTCGCGAGCAAGCCCGCTCCCACATTCGACCGCATTCCGTCGCAGAGAATGCGGTCGAATGTGGGAGCGGGCTTGCTCGCGAAGAGGCCCCTCCAGCCAACAAAAAATTCACTTCTGATCCGCAACCGCCCGCGCAAATCCCTCGCGAATCTTTTCCTCTGGCAAATCATCGGCAATGAACACGATCACGCTCTCGCGCACTTCGTCTTCAGCCCACTCGGTATCCCAGTCGAAACCATAAAGCTTCAGCACCCCCTGAAACACCATGCGACGCGATTCGCCAAGGATATTCAACACGCCTTTGTAGCGCAGCAACTGCTTGCCATGCTCCTCCAGCAACTCGTTCATGAACTCACTGAGCTTGTCGATATCCAGCGGTTTTTCAGTGCGCAGCACCAGGCTGGAAATGCGGTCTATGGACGGAGCAGCCTGGCTGACCGGGCGCAAACTCACGCCACCACCGAGGTCGGCATTGAGGTTGAAGCCACGTACATCGAGCAATTCGGCCAGGTCGATCTTGCCGTGGTCGACCACGCGGATAGGCGCACGCCGGTTGATGCGGGTCAGGCGCTCGCTCAACGCGGTGAAGGTCGGCTCGTCCACCAGATCACGCTTGCTCACCAGCAAGCGGTCGGCGAATCCGATCTGCGCCTGGGCGATGGTCTGGGTCAGGTGCAAGTCGGCATGTGCCGCGTCGACCAGCGTGATGATGCCGTCGAGGATATAGCGCTCGCGCAGCTCTTCGTCGATGAAAAAGGTTTGTGCCACCGGTGCCGGATCGGCCAGACCGGTGCACTCGATCACCAGGCGGTCGAAGGCGATGTCGCCGCTGTCCAGACGCTCGAGCAACAGATAAAGCGCTTTGGTCAGGTCCGTATGGATGGTGCAGCAGACGCAGCCGTTGGACAGTGTCATCACTTGTACCGGTTCATCGCCCAACAACTGGGTATCGATACCGGCATCGCTGAATTCGTTCTCGATCACGGCAATTTTCAGGCCGTGCTCGGCCTTGAGCAGGTGACGCAACAAAGTGGTCTTGCCAGCGCCGAGGAAGCCGCTGAGGATCGTGACCGGGATGGGAGAGGACAAACTGGATCTCCTTTTTCACACAGTGAAAAAACAACACAAAACAAATGTGGGAGCGGGCTTGCCCGCGAAGGTGGCGTGTCAGTCGACATGAATGTTGAATGACACACCGCTTTCGCGGGCAAGCCCGCTCCCACAGGGGGACTGCCTCAACCAGGCTGTCGGATCAACAGCACTTCGGCCCACCCTTGCCACCGTAACGGGCTTCCTGACGCTCGCGAAAGAACATCTCATAGCTCATCACCGGTTTGTCCGGGTGCTTGGTCTGCATATGCTCGACGTAGTTGTCGTAGTCGGGCATGCCGACCATCAGGCGCGCAGCCTGACCGAGGTATTTACCGAGGCGACTCAAGTCATTGAACATGCTGCAATCCTCTGGTTACGCATCCGGCAACGCCTGGAATGGCGATTCTTTATCCGTACGTTCTTTTTTACCCCAGGCGGCAATACCGACCTTGAGTGCATAGAACAGGATGCTGAACACCACGAACAGGAACAGCGCGGTCAGCGTTGCGTTGGTGTAGGCGTTGAAGATCACGTGCTGCATCTGGGTGATGTCCTTGGCCGGGGCGAGGATCTGGCCGTTGGCCAAGGCATCGCTGTATTTCTTGGCCAGCGACAGGAAGCCGATCGCCGGGTTGGCGTCGAACAGCTTGATGAAGCCCGCTGTCGTGGTGCAGATCAACAGCCACACCGCCGGCAACATGGTGACCCAGACATAACGCTGGCGTTTCATCTTGATCAACACGACGGTGCCGAGCATCAGCGCGATACCGGCCAGCATCTGGTTGGAGATACCGAACAGCGGCCACAGGGTGTTGATACCCCCCAACGGATCGATCACGCCCTGATACAGCAACCAGCCCCACATCGCCACACAACCGGCGGTGGCGATCAGGTTGGCGGTCCAGGATTCGGTGCGTTTGAGCGCCGGCACGAAGGAGCCGAGCAAGTCCTGGAGCATGAAGCGCCCGGCACGGGTACCGGCGTCGACCGCCGTCAGGATGAACAGCGCTTCGAACAGGATCGCGAAGTGGTACCAGAACGCCATGGTGTTCTCGCCCGGCAGGACACTGTGCAGGATCTGCGCGATCCCCACCGCCAGGGTCGGTGCACCGCCGGCACGGGCCAGGATCGTGGTTTCACCAATGTCGTGGGCTACCGCTTGCAGGGCTTCCGGGGTAATCGCAAAACCCCAGTTGCTGACGGCTGTCGCAACAGCCACCACATCACCGCCGACCACAGCCGCCGGGCTGTTCATGGCGAAGTACACGCCAGGCTCGATCACCGATGCGGCGACCATCGCCATGATCGCCACGAACGACTCCATCAGCATGCCGCCGTAACCGATGTAGCGGGCGTTGGTTTCGTTATCCAGCAGTTTCGGCGTGGTCCCGGAGGAGATCAGCGCGTGGAAACCCGATACCGCGCCACAGGCGATGGTGATGAACAGGAACGGGAACAAACCGCCCTTCCATACCGGACCAGTGCCGTCGACGAATTGGGTCAGGGCCGGCATTTTCAGCTCGGGCATGGTCACCAGGATACCGATGGCCAATGCGACGATGGTGCCGATCTTCAGGAACGTGGAGAGGTAGTCACGGGGTGCCAGGATCAGCCACACCGGCAATACCGCTGCGACAAAACCGTAACCGATCAGCATCCAGGTGATCTGGATACCGGTAAAGCTGAATGCCTTGGCCCATACCGGATCAGCAGCGATCTGCCCGCCCAGCCAGATCGAACCGAGCAGCAACAGCACACCGATGACCGAGATCTCACCGATGCGACCCGGGCGGATGTAGCGCATGTAGATGCCCATGAACATCGCGATCGGGATGGTCGCCATCACCGTGAAAATGCCCCAAGGGCTTTCGGCCAGGGCCTTGACCACGATCAACGCCAGCACCGCGAGGATGATGATCATGATCAGGAAGCAGCCGAATAGCGCGATGGTGCCGGGGATGCGGCCCATTTCTTCACGGACCATGTCGCCCAGCGAGCGGCCATTGCGGCGGGTGGACATGAACAGGACCATGAAGTCCTGAACCGCACCGGCCAGCACCACGCCGGCGATCAGCCACAGCGTGCCGGGCAGGTAGCCCATCTGCGCCGCCAATACTGGACCGACCAAAGGCCCCGCGCCGGCAATGGCCGCGAAGTGGTGACCAAAAAGAATGTGTTTGTTGGTTGGAACGTAGTCCAGACCGTCGTTGTTGAGCACAGCGGGAGTGGCCCGTCGCGCATCGAGCTGCATGACATTGTTAGCGATGAACAGACTGTAGTAGCGGTAGGCGACCAGATAGATGGCCACGGCAGCGACCACAATCCACAAGGCGTTGATTGCCTCGCCTCGGCGCAATGCCACGACACCCAGAGCGCACGCACCTACGATTGCCAACACCAGCCAAGGCAAATGGCGTAGCGGGCTATTATTATTTTTCATTTTTTTATTCCAGCCAGAGTGGACAAGAAAGACAGCCTCACCGAGTTTAGCGCTCCTGACGACAAAGACCATACCCCGACATTGGTCTGGACACCTGCATGCGCTGGCATGCCTTTGATCACGCGGGTCTATAGTCAGTATCTATCCGAGGATCGCACCATGAGCGAGCACCCTGCCGAACGTCGCCGCTTCAAACGTATTGCGTTCGATGCCCGAACCGAGCTGAGTCAGGGTGAGTCCAGTTGGCAGGTAAAATTGATTGATCTGTCGCTCAAGGGGTTGCTGATCGAGCGACCCGAACACTGGCAGGGCAATCGCCAGCAGGATTTTTCAGTGGATATTCATCTGAGCGATGACGTCGATATCGCCATGGATTTGCACCTGACCCACGAAGACCACGGCCAGCTCGGCTTTGTCTGTCGGCACATCAGCCTGGAATCCATTGAGCGCCTGCGGCGATTGATCGAGCTCAATCTCGCAGATCCGCAGGAGCTGGAGCGAGAATTGGGTGCGCTGATCGAAATCTGAAGGTCAATCCCATTCCAATGTGGGAGCGGCGGTGCGGCGATCCGACTTGCTCGCGAAGAGGCCGGTACATTCAGCATCTCTGTTGATTGACACACCGCTTTCGCGAGCAAGTCGGATCGCCGCACCGCCGCTCCCACAGGTTTTGAGTTTCCCCTGCTAATTATTCGAACAACGCATCCAACGCCTGTTCCAGACGCGTGACAGCAATGATCTGCAACCCCGTCGGCGCCTCTTTCGGCGCATTACCCTTGGGCACGATGGCCCGCTTGAAGCCGTGCTTGGCGGCTTCTTTCAAACGCTCCTGACCGCTCGGCACTGGACGCACCTCACCGGAAAGCCCGACTTCACCGAACACCAGCAGATCGTGGGGCAACGGCCGGTTGCGCAAACTGGACATCACCGCCGCCATCAACGCCAGGTCGGACGCCGTTTCCAGCACCTTGACCCCGCCGACCACGTTGAGAAACACGTCCTGGTCGTGGGTCGGAATGCCACCGTGACGGTGCAGCACCGCCAGCAACATCGCCAGCCGGTTCTGATCCAGCCCCAGTGTGACCCGACGCGGGTTGGCCAGGTGACTGTCGTCCACCAGCGCCTGAACCTCCACCAGCATTGGCCGCGTGCCTTCCCAGGTTGCCATCACCACGCTACCCGGGACTTCTTCCTGGGCACGGGTCAGAAAAATCGCCGAGGGGTTGGAGACTTCTTTCAAGCCCTTGTCGGTCATGCCGAACACACCCAGCTCATTGACTGCACCGAAACGGTTCTTCACCGCCCGCAGCAGGCGCAGGCGCCCGTCGGACTCGCCTTCGAAATACAGCACGGTGTCGACCATGTGTTCCAGCACCCGAGGGCCAGCCAGCGCGCCTTCCTTGGTGACGTGGCCCACCAGGAAAATCGCCGTACCGCTCTGCTTGGCATAACGCACCAGCAACGCCGCGCTTTCACGCACCTGAGATACACCGCCCGGTGCTGATTGCAGTTGCTCGGTAAAGATCGTCTGGATCGAGTCGATCACCATCACCTTGGGCTTTTCCTGACGGGCCGTGGCAATGATGGCTTCGATGCAGGTTTCAGTCATGACCCGCAGTTGATCCTGAGGCAACCCCAGGCGCCGCGCACGCATGGCCACTTGCTGCTGGGATTCCTCACCTGTGACGTACAGCGCCGGCATGCTCTTGGCGAGGTTGCACAAGGTTTGCAACAGAATGGTCGACTTGCCGATGCCAGGGTCGCCACCGATCAGCACCACCGAGCCATCCACCAGACCACCACCCAGAACCCGGTCGAGCTCGCTGGAAGCGGTGGAGAAGCGCGGAATTTCTTCGACACTGACTTCGGCCAGGGTCTTGATCTGCGCCTGCTGTCCGGCCCACCCGGTACGACCGCTGGGGGCGGCTGCCCCGCCGCTTTCCACCATGGTTTCGGTGAGTGTGTTCCAGGCCCCGCACTCACCGCACTGGCCGGCCCATTTGGGGAAGGTTGAGCCGCACTCGGTGCAGCCGTACATGCGCTTGGCCTTGGCCATCGGAACTCCCGGAAAAAAACGCGATGATAGCTCAGCCAAGGCGCGCGAGTGCGGCCAGATATTTCGCAACCCCTTTGATGACTTCAAATAACCCCATTAAATACAGGTATATTGAAATACACCCTCCATACAAAACCTTGTATAAGTATTTTTCTCAACTCGGCCAACAAACTCTAGTGACTTGCCATATCGCACGTTTTGAAAACCTGTACAAACTTTATTCATTTACATACTTTATGCACAACTCCGAAAACATTCACACAATACGCAGCATTGATTCAGAGAAACACGCAACTTGTCCGACACCCAAAACTAACGAAACAGTTAATACCACTGCAACTACAATTAATTTTCAATAGAGCCTTCTGACCACTAACTGCCAGATCATCTTTAACGCCCCGATTCAGAGATGGTCTCTCAACCTTGGCTCGCCCACACAAACGACGCCATTTCGCTGAAAAAAATCGTCGTATGCAAAACTCCGCAGAAGGCCTGGCCGCCCCACAGATGAGATCAATCGGTGAATTTTTCAACACCACCCGGGTCGATTGCTGGCAAGCACAGCAGGCAGTTGATTCGAGCAGGAAGCGATTTGCTGATTTACACTGCGTGCATCAACCTCATCTGTAACAAGGAAATAACCTATGGGCGTGCTCAATGAGTTCAAGGCCTTCGCGGTCAAAGGCAACGTGGTCGACATGGCCGTCGGTATCATCATCGGTGCGGCCTTTGGCAAGATCGTTACGTCGTTTGTCGGTGACCTGATCATGCCGCCAATCGGGATGCTGATCGGTGGCGTGGACTTCAGTGATCTGGCCATAACGCTCAAGACAGCGGAGGGTGCTGCTCCGGCAGTGGTGCTGGCTTATGGCAAATTCATCCAGACCATCATCGACTTCGTCATCGTCGCCTTCGCGATCTTCATGGGCGTCAAGGCCATCAACCGCTTGAAGCGCGAAGAGGCCGTGGCCCCTAGCCTGCCGCCGGTTCCAACCAAGGAAGAAGAGTTGCTGGGCGAGATCCGCGACTTGCTCAAGGCCCAGAACAACCGGCCTTGACTGCATTAGCAAAAAAACGGCGCCTTTGAGGCGCCGTTTTTCTTACCAGAAGTTTTCCACCGCCACCTGGCCGGGTCGCCGGCTGAGGCTCAAGTGCATGTCGCGCTGTTTAAGCAGCTTGCGCGTGTCATCGATCATCTGCGGATTGCCGCACAGCATGACCCGAGAATGCTCAGGGGTCAGCGCAACACCCGCGGCGCGCTCCAGTTCGCCGTTTTCAATCAGCGTGGTGATCCGCCCGTTCAATGAGCCGGGATGCTGTTCACGAGTGACCGTGGTGATGAATTGCAGTTTATGGGCGTACTCCGCCAGATACTCACGCTGCGCCAGCCCTGCGACCAGTTCCTGATAAGCCAGTTCCCGGGCTTCGCGAACGCTGTAGACCAGAATGATCCGCTCGAATCGCTCCCAGACTTCGAAGTCCTGGAGTATCGACAGGAACGGCGCGATGCCCGTGCCTGTGGCTAACAACCACAGATCACGCCCATCGACAAACCGGTCCAGCGTCAGGTAACCGAAGGCCTGGCGGTCGACCAGCAATGCATCGCCAACACCCAGCCGGCTGAGTTCGCTGGTGAACTCACCGCCCGGTACGACAATGGAAAAGAACTCGAGGAACTCGTCAAAGGGCGAGGACACCATCGAGTAGGCGCGCCATACCGTGCTGCCGTCAGCCTTGGTGACGCCCAATCGGGCAAACTGGCCCGCGCGAAAACGGAACCCTGCATCCCGCGTGGCGCGCAGGGTAAACAGGTTCGGGGTCAGCGGATGAACCTCGAGCAAGGTCTGACGGGTAAATTTTTCTTCACTGACGGACATGGAAGGCTCCAATCAAAGATACCCCAGTGTCCCGCAAAGAAAGCAGCGTAACCACCGACAATTTGTAGTGACATTAATCTGCACTAGTGACTGTTTACTAAATGCGACATACAGCCATGATTATAAAATGCCATATGGCATTTTATAACTCATCGATCGCCTAAGAACCAGGAACACACTTCCCAAGAGTTAAAAGAGCAAAATTGTCGCACCTTCACCGTAGGAACTGTCCTACACTTCGTGACGTGCCGGATATTGGATCCAATATTGCACCCAGAAGACACACTCATGGAGATCGTTGTATGGAGATCTGGAAGGAGTCACAGCTCAACCAATTGGCGCATACGCAAGAGATCAATACTGCCTATCGAATCGCGCTTAACTTCGCTAGAAACCTTGGATATAAATTTTGTGGCTTTTCAATTACTTCGAACTCAGTCGTGACCGGCGCCAGTCCGGTGAGCCTGAACAATTTCCCCCATGAATGGAACATTCAATATGAGAAAAACAACACCACGCAAATAGACCCGATAGTGGCGCACTGCAATCATTCAACGTTGCCTGTTCTCTGGAGCGAAGAGCTTTTTTCCAGGACGCCATGGCTATGGCAGTTGCTGCAGCAACAAGGTTTGCGGCATGGCTGGTCCCAGGCGATCCACGATGAGGAGAGCGGCCTGCACAGTATTCTCAGCCTGGCCAGAAGCCACTGTCCGATTTCAGCTTATGAGCTGTACGAGAATCTCGGATTCTCGGTGTTCATCAGTCGCCATTTGCACGCTCTGGCGCTCGAGATGCAACCGAGAAAACCGGCTCGCCCTCAGGCTCCCCCCTTGTCACGGCGGGAACTCGAAGTATTGAAACTGTCGGCCGATGGCAAGACGGCCTATGAAATTGCCAGGATCCTCAATTTGAGTGAACGCACGGTCAACTTTCATGTGCACAGGGCTATCGAGAAGCTCGGTGTCAACAACAAGATTGCGGCAGTCATCGTCGCGGCCCGCTCCGGAGCCATCTGAAAGCGCCCGATTGCGGGAAAACCTGCGGGTAATCCAGGCAAAAAAAACGTACCATTTGCGGTCCCTCCTGAGTGATGGCGTGTAGACCTCCACGACGCAGTTCACTCGGACGGCTCCGCCCGCTCCAACGCCTTCGGGCAGCGGGACATTCGTTGATTACCCAGAGCCCCGCCTCATGCCTTTGCTCGAAACACCCTTCGCCAGCCTCGACCTGATCCGCCAGCCCGAACAGCAGAACGAACCGCTGCAAGCTTTCGATGCGGCCGATGAATACCTGCTCAATCATCTGGCCGAACAGCAGCCGGCGTCGGACACTCGGGTATTGGTGCTCAATGACAGTTTCGGCGCGTTGGCAGCCAGCCTGGCGGGCAAGGTGCAGGTGGTCAGCAGCGGTGATTCGTTCCTGGCTTTCCAGGGGCTGGAAAAGAACCTGGTGCGCAACGGCCTGGCGTTTGATGCGGTGCCGAGCGTACCCGCCAGCGAAGCCCTTGCCGGGCCGTTCGACTACGTGCTGATCCGTGTACCGAAAACCCTGGCCCTGCTGGAAGAACAACTGATCCGCCTGCAAGGCCAATTGGCACCCGGCGCCCAAGTGGTTGCCGCAGCCATGATCAAGCATCTGCCCCGGGCGGCGGGCGACTTGCTGGAGCGTTATATCGGCCCCGTGCAAGCCTCGTTGGCGGTGAAGAAGGCGCGGCTATTGATTGCCGCGGTTCAAGACAAAACGCCAGCGGTGTCGCCTTACCCAACGCGATACAGACTCGATGAACCGGCCATCGAACTGCTCAACCACGCCAATGTGTTTTGCCGCGAAGGCCTGGACATCGGCACCCGGGCGTTTTTACCACACCTGCCGAAAAACCTTGGCTCGGCACGGGTCGCCGATCTCGGTTGCGGCAACGGCGTCCTGGCTATCGCCAGCGCCCTGCAAAACCCTGAGGCCCACTACACGCTGGTGGACGAGTCTTTCATGGCCGTGCAATCGGCGTCCGAGAACTGGCACGCAGCGTTGGGTGAACGGGAAGTGATCGTGCAAGCCGGTGATGGCCTGGCCGGCCAGGAACCGCAATCGCTTGACGTCGTGCTATGCAATCCACCGTTTCACCAGCAACAAGTGGTGGGCGACTTCCTGGCCTGGCGGATGTTCCAGCAGGCCCGCGAAGCGCTGGTCGTGGGCGGCGCGTTGTACATCGTCGGCAATCGTCACCTGGGCTACCACAGCAAGCTGGCGCGATTGTTCCGTGGCGTCGAGCAAGTGGCGGCCAATCCGAAATTCGTGATCCTCAAGGCGCGCAAGTAACTGGCAAAAAAAACCCTCCGGTCGGAGGGTCGTAAATCCGTGCCTCGAGGCCACGGGAGAGATGTCAGTGCGTGGTCAGGCCGGCCGCGTTCATGAACAGTCGCATCAGGCTGGCGACGATGAACAAGGCGCCCACGCTGCCGGCCCAGATCAGGGTCAACCAGCCGAGCCGCTGCCACAGCGGCTTTTTTTCGGCTTCTTCAATGTCGTGCAGGGAATGTTTGGCGGCCATAACGTCAATCCTCTTCAAGATTGATGGCGTCGCATCCGACGCCATCGCGAGCGAGCTCGCTCCCACAAGTTTCGCGGTGCACAGGGCTAGTGATAGCCGTCTTCATGGGTGACCTTGCCGCGGAACACGTAGTAGCTCCAGAAGGTGTAGCCCAGGATGAACGGGATGATGAACAGCGTGCCCACCAGCATGAAGCCCTGGCTTTGCGGCGGCGCGGCGGCGTCCCAGATCGAGATCGACGGCGGGATGATGTTCGGCCACAGGCTGATGCCCAAGCCGCTGTAACCGAGGAAGATCAGCACCAGGGTCAGCAGGAACGGCGTGTAGTGCGCGTTGCGGGCCACGGCGCGGATCAGACCGTACATCGTCACCAGCACCAGGATCGGCACCGGCATGAACCAGAACAGATTCGGCATGGTGAACCAGCGTGCGGCGATATCCGTGTGGGCCAAAGGGGTCCAGATGCTGACAATGCCGATCACCGCCAGCAGCACGAAGGCCAATGGCCGTGCCAGGTCATGCATCTGCTCCTGCAACTTGCCTTCGGTCTTCATGATCAGCCAGGTGCAACCGAGCAAGGCATACGCCACCACCAGCGCCGCACCACAGAACATCGTGAACGGTGTCAGCCAGTCCAGTGAACCACCGGCGAACTGCCGATTGACCACCGGCAGCCCATCGATGAACGCGCCAAGCGCGACGCCCTGGAAGAACGTCGCAGTGACCGAGCCACCGATGAACGCCTTGTCCCACAGGTGGCGCTTGTCGTCCCTGGCCTTGAAGCGGAACTCGAAGGCCACGCCGCGGAAGATCAGCCCGATCAACATCAGGATCAGCGGCAGGTACAGCGCCGAGAGCACCACCGAATAGGCCAGCGGAAACGCGCCGAACAACGCCGCGCCACCCAACACCAGCCAGGTCTCGTTGCCGTCCCAGACCGGGGCGACGGTGTTCATCATCACATCGCGATCCGTTTTTCCCGGAATGAACGGGAAGAGAATGCCGATACCCAGATCGAAACCGTCCATGACCACGTACATCATGATGCCGAAGATGATGATCACAGCCCAGATCAGCGGAAGATCAATACCCATGATTCAAATCTCCTTGGTCAGGCTGTGGCCGGCATCGGTGTGATCGTCGTCGGCTGCGGAAAACGGCCGGGCCGGTGTGCGTTTCTGGCCCGGGCCTCCGTCGTTGGTTTCCTTGCCTTCGTCGGTCTTCGGCCCCTTGCGCACCAGGCGCATCATGTAGCCAAGACCGGCGCCAAACAGCGCGAAATAAACCACGACAAACAGGATCAGGGTGATGCTCATCTGTATGAAGCTGTGATTGGACGACGCATCCGCCGTACGCATCAGGCCATAGACCACCCATGGCTGACGGCCGATTTCCGTGGTGAACCAGCCGGCGAGGATCGCGATCAGGCCGGACGGCCCCATCCACAGCGCCAGGTACAGGAACGGCCGCGAGGTATAGAGGGAGTCGCGCTTGCGCAGCCACAGGCTCCACAAACCGGTGAAGATCATCAGCATGCCCAGGCCCACCATGATCCGGAACGACCAGAACACAATGGTCGAATTCGGTCGGTCTTCAGGCGGGAACTCCTTGAGCGCCGGGACTTGCTTGTCCAGTGAGTGCGTGAGGATCAGGCTGCCCAGGTACGGGATTTCGACGGCGAACTTGGTTTTTTCCTCCTTCATGTCCGGCCAGCCGAACAGGATCAGCGGAGTCGCCTCGTTACCCTTGTTTTCCCAGTGCCCCTCGATCGCGGCGATTTTTGCCGGCTGATGCTCAAGCGTATTGAGGCCGTGGAAATCACCGATGACCGCCTGGATCGGCGCGACGATCAATGCCATCCACATGGCCATCGAGAGCATTTTGCGGATCGCCGGGTTGTCCTTGCCGCGCAGCAAATGCCAGGCCGCGGAGGAGCCGACGAAGAAGGCCGTGGCGACGAACGCCGCCGTGGCCATGTGCATCAGGCGATACGGGAACGACGGGTTGAAGATGACCGCCAGCCAGTCGGTGGGTATGACCTGACCGTTGACGATCTCGAAGCCCTGCGGGGTCTGCATCCAGCTATTGGAAGCGAGAATCCAGAACGTGGAGATCAATGTACCGATGGCCACCATCACGGTGGCGAAGAAGTGCAGGCCACGCCCGACCTTGTTCCAGCCAAACAGCATGACGCCGAGGAACCCGGCTTCGAGGAAGAATGCAGTGAGCACTTCATAGGTCAGCAACGGTCCGGTCACGGAACCGGCGAAGTCCGAGAAGCGGCTCCAGTTGGTGCCGAACTGATAGGCCATCACCAGGCCGGAAACCACCCCCATGCCAAAGTTGACGGCAAAGATCTTCGACCAGAAATGGTAGAGGTCACGGTAGGTGTCGTTATGGGTTTTCAGCCACAGGCCTTCGAGTACTGCCAGGTAACTCGCCAGGCCGATGGTGATGGCCGGAAACAGGATGTGGAACGAGATGGTGAACGCGAACTGAATTCGGGCGAGATCAAGTGCCTCTAAACCGAACATAAGTCTTCCTCTGTCAGGTAGTACGGCTGCTGGCTGGAAGCCTGCACCCACGGCCCCCACGGGTATGGAGTGTGGCGAATCTCTGTTTGTTCTTTTTTTGCACGCATCACAACGCAGGGAGTCTGGCCTTGCGGCCGCCGGATCAATTCCTTTTGTGGGTTTTGATCTGGATCAATCAACGTTGAAAGAGTAGTCCCAATTTCGGGGATGAACCGCGTGGTCTTTTGCCGCGTGACAAGTTGCCTCACGGCCTTGATCACGAGCTGAAATACATTTCCTGTGGGAACCTGGAGGAAATCGATGTCTGGCTAACTAAATTTTTTGACACGGCAACTTTCTGTTACAGGTTGGTGATAATCTCGCCGTTCCCCTCTCCCCAGATTTTCCCGCAGATGCCCAGCCAAGAGCCCTTGCTGTTACGTCACCATCGCCCTTTTCTCGCGTTCTGGCTGGCCCGGGTATTTACCGCCAGCGGCTTCCAGATGCTCACCGTGGCCATCGGCTGGAACCTGTACCAACTGACCGGCAACGTGCTCGACCTGGGTCTGGTCGGCCTGGTCGAGTTCGCCCCGCGCGTGCTGTTCATGCTGCACACCGGGCACGTCGCCGACCGCTATGACCGGCGCAAGGTTGCGGCGATCTGCCAGTCCGTGCAGGCATTGATCGCCCTGTCGTTGGCCATCGGCAGCGCGACCGACCATGTCACCCGTGAAATGATCTTTATCCTGGCCTTCCTGCTCGGTGCCGCTCGTTCCTTTGAAATGCCGACCACCCAGGCCCTGCTGCCCAGTATCGTGCCCAGCGCGCTGTTTCCCCGTGCGGTGGCCGCCGCGCAATCGGCTCAGCAATCGGCAACCATCGTCGCCCCGGCCCTCGGCGGTTTGCTCTACGCCTTCGGCAGTGTCTGGGTGTATGGCCCGACGGTGCTTTTGTATGTCATCGCCTGTTCGCTGATGCTCAACCTGCCGGCCCGGCAAACCCCGCTGAACAAGGGCACGGCCACTCTGGACTCACTGCTGGCGGGCATTCGCTTTATCCGCAGTCGTCCGGACATTCTCGGGGCGATCTCCCTCGATCTGTTCGCGGTGCTATTGGGTGGTGCGACGGCGCTGCTGCCGGTGTTCGCCAAGGACATTCTGCTGACCGGCCCGTGGGGGCTGGGCCTGCTGCGCTCGGCACCGGCGGTGGGCGCGCTACTGATGTCGCTGTTCCTGGCGCGGTTTGCCGTAGAGCGCAACGTCGGGCGGGTGATGTTTACCGCCGTAGGCATCTTCGGCGTGGCAACCATCGCCTTCGGCCTGTCGACCTCGTTCTGGTTTTCCCTGGCGGTGCTGGTGGTGTTGGGCGCGGCAGACATGATCAGCATGGTGATCCGCGCCTCGTTCGTTCAACTGGAAACCCCGGACGAAATGCGCGGTCGGGTCAGCGCCGTCAATGGTCTGTTCATCGGTGCTTCGAATCAGTTGGGTGAATTCGAATCGGGCCTGACTGCCCATTGGTTTGGTACCGTGCCAGCCGTGGTCATGGGCGGGATCGGCACGCTGGTGGTGACCGGGGTGTGGGTCAAACTGTTCCCGACACTGGCGAGCCGCGATCGCATGCACGTGGCTAAAGATGAAGAGAAGGAAGAAGCGAAAGCCTGAAGTAATCTAAACCAACAACTCCCCTTCCACCGCCGTACGTATGGCTTTACCGCAGAGTTGCTCCACCAGTGCCAGGGCAAACGCCAAAGCGGCGCCTGAGCCTTGGGCCGTGACGCAGTTGCCGTCGACCACCACCGGTTGATCGACAAAGGTACAGCCCGACAGTTGATGACTGGCCGAGGGCAGGCAGGTCATGCGCCGTTGACGCAATACGCCAAAGGCCTGCAGCGCCACGGCGGGCGCTTCGGCGATGGCGGCGAACAGGCGGCCGGCTGCCGCCTGATCCTTGATCAATTGTTGCAGGGGTTGGTGTGCTGCCAGGTGCTGTGAACCCACCGCACCACCGGGCAAGGCAATCAGGTCGAAGGGTTGCGCCAGCAAGTCCACCAGCATCGCATCGGACGTCAGGCGAGTGCCGCGGGCGCAGGTGAGCATGCGCCGCCCTTCGATACTGGCCACCACCACTTCTACTTTGGCGCGGCGCAGTACGTCGATCAGGGTCACGGTTTGCAGGTCGTCGGTGCCCTCGGCAAGGGCAATCAAGGCTCTAAAGGTCATCAGGTATTGTCCACGGAATGATCTTTTAAGCGTAGTCAGCTTTCCCGACCCTTGTTCGAGGCGTGTGTTTACTTGATGTAAAGCTGCGTCGACATCGTGTTGCCGGGCGCGTTGATCGAGGTATTGCTGAAGGTCAGTGTGCCTTCCTGCTTGCCCGCCAGATCGAGGGAGTACAAATAGCCGACGGTTTTTTCCCCGGGGGAGCAACTGGTCAGGTTGCCGTTCTTGAACGCGCAAACCGGCGTCCGTGTGCCGTTCACCTCGAAACCGTCGAGGGCGACATGGGCCTCACGCCCGTAACCCACCTCCAGCACGTACACCGTGATGTTCGGGCCATTGTGATCGCAACGCGTCCGGGTTTGCCCTTCGTCGATGTTCTCGACACCACAGGACGGCGACGCGACCTTGAGCACTTTCAATTGCGTCAGCGGCGGGGCCGAGGCCGCCACGGCCGTTTGAGCCCCGAGAAACAACGCCATCCATACACCGAAGGCGGCAACCAGACGCTTTTTCATGCAGGACCCATTCCCCCAAAAACCAGCGCGCAGTATGGCGCACTTGGCTTTGTCGCAAAACATCGACGACGATCACCGCCAAAGCAGCCATATTCCCAAGCTACTGGTATGATGCGCGGCTTTTTCCGGCCCACAGTAATTTCAGGCGCGTTCTGCTGCCTGTGCTTTGCTGTTGAGGTCGATACATTCACGGCGCCCGGCGCGCCACGGGGAGCAGACATGCTGGAAAGGCTGTTTCAACTCAAGGCACACAACACCAACGTGCGGACCGAGATTCTTGCGGGCGTCACGACCTTTTTGGCCATGGCCTACATTCTGTTCGTCAACCCGAGCATCCTCGGCGAGACCGGCATGGACAAGGGCGCGGTGTTCGTCGCCACCTGCCTGGCCGCCGCCATCGGCTCGACGACCATGGGCCTGATCGCCAACTACCCGATCGCCCTTGCTCCGGGTATGGGCCTGAACGCCTTCTTCACCTACACCGTGGTCCTGCACATGGGCCATACCTGGCAAGTGGCGCTGGGGGCGGTGTTCATCTCGGCGGTGTGCTTCTTCCTGTTGTCGATCTTCCGCATCCGTGAATGGATCATCAACAGCATCCCGCTGCCGCTGCGCTCGGCGATTGCCGCCGGTATCGGCCTGTTCCTGGCGCTGATCGCCCTGCACAACGCCGGTATCGTGGTCAGCAACCCGGCGACCATGGTCGGCCTCGGTGACCTGAAACAACCGGCTCCGATCCTCGCCACCCTCGGTTTTGCCCTGATCGTCGCCCTCGAAGCCCTTGCAATACGCGGTGCGGTGCTGATCGGCATTCTGGTGGTGACCATCGTTTCGATCGTGATGGGCTTCACCCCGTTCGGCGGCGTGATGTCGATGCCGCCGTCCCTGGCCCCGACTTTCCTGCAACTGGACATCAAGGGCGCGCTGGACATCGGTCTGGTCAGCGTGATCTTCGCCTTCCTGTTCGTCGATCTGTTCGATAACTCCGGCACTCTGATCGGCGTCGCCAAGCGCGCCGGTCTGATGCGCAAAGACGGTCACATGCCGAAAATGGGCCGTGCGCTGATCGCCGACAGCACCGCCGCCATGGCCGGTTCCCTGCTGGGCACTTCGACCACCACCAGCTACATCGAGTCCGCTGCTGGCGTGAGTGCCGGCGGCCGCACCGGCCTGACCGCCATCGTGGTCGCGTTCCTGTTCCTGCTGGCGCTGTTCTTCTCGCCACTGGCCGCCAGCGTTCCAGCCTTCGCTACTGCACCGGCACTGCTGTTCGTCGCCGTGCTGATGACATCCGGCCTGGCCGAAATAGACTGGGACGACATTACCGTCGCCGCGCCGGTGGTGATCACCGCGCTGGCAATGCCGTTCACTTACTCCATCGCCAATGGCATCGCCTTCGGTTTCATTTCCTGGACCGCCATCAAGCTGATGTCCGGTCGTGGCCGTGAGCTGAACCCGGCGCTGGTGATCCTGTCGATTCTGTTCGTGATCAAGCTGGGTTGGTTCAACGCATGACTTTTGATTCCCAGGCCTACGCCGTTCAGCTCGAAGAAAAGGTCACGCGCTTGCGTGACCTGCTGGCCCCGTTCGATGCGCCCGAGCCAGCCGTTTTCGATTCGCCGCTGAAAAACTTCCGCCTGCGCGCCGAGTTCCGCCTGTGGCGCGAGGCCGGCGAGCGTCACTACGCGATGTTTTCCCAGGAAGACAAACGCACGCCAATCCTGATCGAAGAGTTCCCGATTGCCAGCCTGCGCATCAACCAGTTGATGCCGCAGCTGAAGGCAGCGTGGCAAGCGAGTGCGCCCCTGAGCCACAAGCTGTTCCAGGTGGAGTTCCTGACCACCCTGGCCGGCGACGCGATGATCACCCTGTGCTATCACCGCCCGCTGGACGAGCACTGGCATGCGGCGGCGTCGAAACTCGCGGCCGACCTGAACGTCAGCATCATCGGCCGCTCCAAGGGCAAGCGCGAAGTCATCGGTCACGATTACGTGGTCGAGAAGCTGGAAGTCGGCGGCCGCACCTTCAGCTATCGCCAGCCTGAAGGCGCGTTCACCCAGCCCAACGGCACGGTGAACCAGAAGATGCTCAACTGGGCGTACGATGCGCTTGGCGATCGCTCCGATGATTTGCTGGAGCTGTATTGCGGCAACGGCAACTTCACCCTGCCGCTCGCCACCCGCGTGCGCAAAGTGCTGGCCACCGAAATCAGCAAGACCTCGGTCAACGCGGCGCTGAGCAACCTCAGCGAAAACGCGGTGGATAACGTCACCCTGGTGCGTTTGTCCGCTGAAGAGCTGACCGAAGCCCTGAATGAAGTGCGCCCGTTCCGGCGTCTGCATGGCATCGACCTCAAGAGCTACGAGTTCGGCAGCGTGTTCGTCGACCCGCCCCGTGCCGGTATGGACCCGGACACCTGCGAGCTGACCCGGCGCTTCGACAACATCCTGTACATCTCCTGCAATCCAGAGACCCTGGCGGCCAATATCGCCCAACTGCACGACACCCACCGCATCACCCGATGCGCGATGTTCGACCAGTTCCCGTGGACCCATCACATGGAATCCGGGGTGATGCTGACCCGGCGTTGATGGCGCCTGCCAGGCACAAAAAAGCCGTCTTCACGACGGCTTTTTTGTGGGCACTTACAAGACAACATCGACCTTGCGCGGGCGCCCGCCTTTCCTGCCGTTGGCCCGCGCGGCTTCAGACTTTGCGGCGCTGCTCTGGCGACCATTGCGCGAAGCGACGACCGAGGCCGCCATGGCCATCAGCGGCTTGCTCGCAGAAATCATCCCCGCAATAGATACATGCAGGTCCTTGCCTTCATGGCACAGGGCAGTACCCGCGTAGCCGACAGTCAGACTGGCGTAGTCCTCGACCTCAAAATCATCGAACTCCGGATAGTTGGCCACGGGCAACAATACGCCGCTGCCGTCTTCGAAGCTAACGACCAGACAGGGGGTCAGGTAGGTAACCGCTGTCGCTTGCAGGCTATTTTTTCTACGTAGTTCGCCACGTTCAATGGCGTTGTCCAGGCTACTTTCCGTTACGGGACTATCGGCCTGAACCTTGGCTTTTATCGTTTTCATAATTCGATCTCCACACCTTCCTGTGCGCCTATCAGGGACAGCAACGTCTTGTTCGATTCAGGTTCGTAGCAAGCCGATCCAATCATATTGGTGGTACTGACAACCCTTTTCACCACAACGACTTCGTTGCTTTGCCAGTCCCACAGTTGATTATCAAGACAGGCCGTTTGTAATTTTCGCCACCAGATGCCCCGGGCGCGCCGCAAATGGGCAGGTTGCTGGAGCGATTGGCGCAATCCCTCAAGTATCGCCAACAGTGGCCGACGCGAAAGCGGAACGACATCCCAGAGCTCGACACCGTTGTGCCAAAAGCTGAACCTGAATCTCGCACTCCACGTACCCGCCTCCACATGCGCATGAGGCGGACAATGCTCGTCTCGCAACATGATCACTACCGACAGTCCTTTGTAATTGCATACCTTCATGCTAACCCATCCGTTAGGTTAATGAATCCGAGGATTCGACATTCTCTGGAAAACCCGACCGCTGGCATTGGCCGTCGAATCATTTCTTGTGTCCTCAGGCTAGCGTCCTGGCGTTACCCGGCCCTGCGGAACACCGCGCGCAATGGTAAGAAATCCTTTCATTACAGCGCTGGCACCTGATAAATACTGATCCAGTATCTTCATCTGATCCCCGGTGTAATCAATCATGCAGCGACAATTCGACGATCTTCAGTTGGGCAGCATTGAGCTGTTTTGCCTGGCCGCCGAGGCCGGCAGTTTTACTGCCGCGGCGCTGGTGGCGGGCGTCACCCCCGCTGCGGTGAGCCGTTCGGTGTCGCGCATGGAGGAACGCCTGGGCGTGCGTCTGTTTGCGCGCACCACCCGCAGCGTGAAGCTGACCGACAGTGGTCGTCGCTATTACGAGGAGTGCCGCCTCGCCCTGGCGCAACTGATCGAGGCCCAGCGCGAGGTGATGGGCCAGCAGCAAGTGCCTTCCGGTACATTGCGCATCAGTATTCCGACCACCTACGCGCATCATCGAATCCTGCCTTTGTTGCCCGAATTTCGGGCGCGCTATCCGGCGGTGAAGGTCGAGTCGCACATCAGTAATCGCAACATCGATTTCGTCGGCGAAGGCTACGACATGGCGATTCGCGTGCGAGCCATCCCGGATTCCGGCCTGATCGCCCGACCGTTGGAAGATGCCGCCCTGGTGATGATCGCCAGCCCTGATTACCTGAAACGGGCCGGTACTCCGCAAACCCTCAACGATCTCGAAAACCACGAATGCATTCAGTACGAATTGCCCAGCAGCGGCCGGCGCATTGCCTGGTTGTTCAACGATGAAGGCGTGCCCCGGGAGATTCTGGCCGAGGGCAGCCTCAGTTGTTCCGACGATGTGCTGGGCGGTGTCACCTTGGCCAAACACGGGGCGGGGTTGTTTCAGACCTATCGTTTTATCGTGGAAAAGGAACTGGCCGACGGCTCGCTGGTGGAAGTGCTCAAACCCTATGGTGGGCGCTCGCGGCCGTTTACCTTGCTGTATCCGCAAAGTCGCCATGTACCGCTGCGCTTGAGGGCGTTTATCGATTTCCTTGTGGAGCACCTGCCGCGCTGACCTGCGAAAGTGTCCGATCACCGCCCACAAACAGCCAGTGCGTCGTCACTTCAATTGACCAAATTAACTAGTTAGTACAATTTATCTCCACAGGCTGAAGTCCTCGGCCGATTCCAAAAATAATAAGTGGAGAGATTCCGATGTCCCCTATCGTTCTGGTGCTCAACGGCCCGAACCTGAACCTGCTCGGCACCCGTGAACCGGCGACTTACGGCCACGAAACCCTGGCAGACATTTCGGTCCTGTGCGCACGTACCGCCGAAGAACTCGGCCTGGCAGTGGAGTTTCGCCAGACCAACCATGAAGGCGAATTGCTCGACTGGATTCACGCCGCCCGCGGTCGCTGCGCCGGGATCGTCATCAATCCTGCCGCGTGGACCCACACCTCCGTTGCGATCCGCGATGCCCTGGTCGCCAGCGAACTGCCGGTGATCGAAGTCCACCTGTCCAACGTCCACGCCCGCGAACCCTTCCGCCACCATTCCTTCGTTTCAGCCATCGCCATCGCCGTGCTGGCCGGTTTTGGCAGTCATGGCTATCGCCTGGCGCTGGAACACTTCAGTCATCGTTTGAAGGGGTGATCGCCGTGACTCAGAACCACGTGATACTGGCCGGGCTGATTGGCGCCGGCATCCAGGCTTCCCGCACACCAGCCATGCACGAGCATGAAGGCGATGCCCAAGGGCTGCGTTACCTCTATCGCCTGATTGATCTTGATCAGTTGAAACTCGACAGCAACGCCCTGCCCGACCTGTTGATGGCTGCCGAACGGATGAACTTCACCGGGCTGAACATCACCTTTCCATGCAAGCAGGCGATCATCCCGCTGCTCGACGAACTCTCGCCGGAGGCCCGCGGCATCGGTGCGGTCAACACGGTGGTGCTCAAGGATGGCAAACGCATCGGACACAACACCGATTGCCTGGGTTTTGCCGAGGGTTTTCGCCGGGGTTTGAAGGGCGTTGCCGTTGAACGTGTCGTACAGATGGGCGCCGGCGGCGCAGGTGCGGCGGTGGCCCACGCGTTGTTGAGCGAAGGCGTACAACAGCTGAGCATTTTTGACGTGGACATCCGCCGCGCCCAGGATCTGGCTGACAATCTCAATCAGCATTTCGGCGTCGCTCGAGCGGTGGCCGGGTATGACCTGGCCGGCGCCATGGCCCAGGCTGACGGCCTGGTGAACACCACGCCGATGGGCATGAAAAAGCTGCCGGGCATGCCGGTGCCGGTGGAGTTGCTGCGAGCCGAATTGTGGGTAGCGGAGATCGTCTACTTCCCACTGGAAACCGAACTGCTGCGCAACGCCCGCGCCCTTGGTTGCCGGACGCTGGACGGCGGCAACATGGCGGTGTTTCAGGCGGTGAAGGCGTTCGAGTTGTTCAGCGGCGTGGTACCGGATGCCCAGCGGATGCTTGAGCATTTCCAGAGCATGAATGACTGAATGAGTGAAGTGAGGGGGTAATCCCCTCACCACGCCTCAGGCTTGCAGGTACCGCAGGACCGACTCGCAAATCATCTCGCGATGACGCTGCTTGATGCGCTCGTCCGGCAGGTCGATCTGAAATATCTCACCAAAGGTGTGGCGGTTCGAGACGCGATAGAAGCAAAACGAACTGATCAGCAAATGCACATCCAGCGGATCAAGCCCGGTACGGAACAGCCCCTGCTCGGCACCGCGACGCAGAATCTCGCCCAGTGAATCAAGGATGGTGTTGTTCATCGCCTTGATCGCATCGGAGCGCTTCACGTACTCGGCGTTGTGAATGTTCTCGATACTGACGATGCGCACGAAATCGACGTTGCGATCATGGTGATCGAAGGTGAACTCCACCAGCCGCCGAATGGCTTCGACCGGCGCCAGCTCCGCCAGGTGCAGGCGACTTTCAGTGTTGCGGATATCGCCGTAGAGTTTCTCCAGCACCTCGACGTAGAGCTGTTCCTTACTGCCGAAGTAGTAATAGATCATGCGCTTGGAGGTGTGGATGCGCTCGGCGATGGCATCGACGCGAGCCCCGGAAAGCCCCTGCTGGACGAATTCGACAATCGCCTCCTGCAGAATGTTTTCGCGGGTCTTTTCCGGGTTGTTCTTGCGACTCTTGCGCGGCTCGGTACCAGGTTCTACGGAGGCTGCGGGGAGTTCTGAGGTCATTGTCATTGCGGGCTCACGGCCATCACTGCACAGGCTGGCGATTATGGGCTGCGCGGCACGGTGAAGGAAGCTGCGCAGCCCACGTTTAATCCCGCGTTTACGAATTTCCTACAACTTCGCCTGGCGCAATGCACCGCTACGGGATTTGGCCATGGCCGCCAGGCGCACCGCGACGTTGGCGGCGCCGTAGCCGGCATAACCGTTTTTACGCTGGATGATCTCGAAGAAGAATCGCCCCTCGAACGGCTCGGTGTACACATGAAACAGCTCACCGCCCTGGGCGTCGCGGTCGTACAGCACGTTGTAGTAGGCCAGTTCGCTGAGGAACTCGTCGTCGAAATCGAATCGCGCCGCCAGGTCATCGTAGTAGTTGAGCGGGATATCCAACAGCGGCACGCCCGCCTCTTTTGCACGGCTGACCTGGGCAAAGATGTCATCACAATCAAACGCGATGTGATGCACACCGGAGCCGCGATAACTCGACAGCGCGTGTGAGATCGCGGTGTTGCGGTTCTCGGAAATGTTCAGTGGCAGGCGGATCGAACTGTCCCGGCTGCGCAAGGCCCGGCTCTTCACCAGACCGTAAGGATCCGGCAGCACGACTTCATCGTCCGCCTCGAAATCCAGCAGGCTCTTATAGAACAGCACCCAGCTGTCGAGGCTGTCGGCCGGCAGCGCCATGGCCATGTGGTCGATGCGCTTGAGGCCGCCGCTGACCGGCGCATCCGCCAGCAGATTGAAGTCGGTGCCGTAGACGTCGGCATCCTGATCCACCAGATAAATCAGGCTGCCATCCGGCGCACGCACGGCGGCGAGTTCCAGTTCATTCGGGCCGACCAGTCCGCGATAGGGCTGGCCCTTGTAGGCCACAGCTCGAGCCAGCGCGCTGGCGCTGTCCTTGACCCGCACGGCGGTCGCGCACAACGAAGGGCCGTGGGCCTCAAAGAAACTGTGACCAAACGAGTAAGGCTCGGAGTTGAGGATCAAATTGATATCGCCCTGGCGCATCAGGCTGACGCTCTTGGAACGATGCTGCCCGGCCTTGACGAAACCCAGTCGCTCAAGCCAATGGGCGAGTTTGGCGCCGAGGCTTTCGTCCACGGCAAATTCCAGAAACTCGATGCCGTTGTACTCACTGGCCTTGGGCGTTTCGAACAGAATCTCGGAGTTGGCCGCAGGCTTGGCTTCCTGCGCCAGGCGCTCGCGGGTTTTCTCTTCCAGGTACAGCAACGAACGCAAGCCGTCGGCGGCGTTGGCTCGTGGCGGCGCGGCGCGGAAACCGTCGTTGAAGATCTCCAGCGACAGCGGCCCGGTGTAGCCGCTCTTGATGATCGGCGCGAGGAACCCCGGCAAGTCGAATTCACCCTGGCCCGGGAAGCAGCGAAAATGCCGACTCCACTCCAGCACGTCCATGGCCAGGATCGGCGCGTCGGCCATTTGCACGAAGAAAATCTTGTCGCCTGGAATCTCGGCGATAGCGCTTGGATCGCCCTTGAGCGACAAGGTGTGAAAGCTGTCCAGCAACACGCCAAGGCTTGGGTGATCGGCCTGACGCACGATGTTCCACACCTGTTGCCAGGTATTCACATGCCGGCCCCAGGCCAGCGCTTCGTAACCGATACGCAGGCCGCGTGCCCCGGCGTGCTCAGCCAGCAGCCGCAAGTCGTCGACCAGGATCTGCTCATCACCGATGGACTCGGCCGAGGCGTTGCTGCACACCAGCACCAGGTCAGTGCCCAACTCCTGCATCAGGTCGAACTTGCGCTCGGCGCGTTCCAGGTTGCGCGACAGGCGATCGCGGCGGCAGCCTTCGAAATCGCGGAACGGTTGAAACAGCGTGATGGCGATCCCGAGATCGGCGCACATCTGTTTAATTTCCCGCGGACTGCCGTCGTAGTAGAGAAGGTCGTTCTCGAAAATCTCGACGCCGTCGAAACCGGCGGCGGCAATGGCTTCGAGTTTTTCCGGCAGGGTACCGCTCAAGGATACGGTGGCAATGGAACGCTGCATGTTTTCGGCTCCCGGTGGAGGCTTCGGCTACAGGGAATTTGCGCCGCTTTTAAAAGAGTGAGCGGATTATTGAGCCAGGTTGTCCATTGGGCAATTTAAAGTGTACTACCCAGTTAGTTTTGTGTTCGATTATCGAACACAATGGCCGATAGCGAATTGACGATTTTTTGTTCACTGCGCAACATCGTCCTCACATTAAGTCCGGACACGCAGCACCGGCCGCGATGTCCAAAACACCAAATAACAAATTCAAAAAAACGGGTGGTACACATGATTCCTTCCCAAAGCTCACGCATGGCTCCGGCCATGAACGTCACTGCCGGTGGCATCGGCGACAAAATCCGCGGCGCCATGGCCGTCGGCAAAACCCGTTGGGGCATGCTGGCACTGGTGTTTTTCGCCACCACCCTGAACTACATCGACCGCGCCGCCCTGGGCGTGATGCAGCCGATCCTGGCCAAGGAAATGAGCTGGACGGCGATGGACTACGCCAACATCAACTTCTGGTTCCAGGTCGGTTACGCCATCGGCTTCGTGCTGCAAGGCCGCTTGATCGACCGGGTCGGCGTCAAGCGCGTGTTCTTCTGCGCGGTGCTGCTCTGGAGCCTGGCGACCGGCGCCCACGGCCTGGCCACTTCGGCGGTCGGCTTCATGGTTTGCCGATTCATCCTCGGCCTGACCGAAGCTGCCAACTACCCGGCTTGCGTGAAAACCACACGCCTGTGGTTCCCGGCCGGCGAGCGTGCCGTGGCCACCGGCATTTTCAACGCCGGCACCAACGTCGGTGCGATGTTCACCCCGATGCTGCTGCCGCTGATCCTGCACGTCTGGGGCTGGCAGGCCGCGTTCCTGTGCATGTCGGCACTGGGCGGGATCTGGTTGCTGTTCTGGGGCCTGAAGTACTTCAACCCGGAAGACCACCCGAGCGTCAAACAGTCGGAACTGGACTACATCCAGAACGAAGTCGAACCGGAACAAACCCGCGTACCGTTCTCGAAAATCCTGCGCATGCGTGGCACCTGGGCCTTCGCCCTCGCCTACTCGATCACCGCGCCGGTGTTCTGGTTCTACCTGTACTGGCTGCCGCCATTCCTCAACCAGCAATACAACCTGGGCATCAATGTCACCCAGATGGGTATCCCGCTGATCATCATCTACCTCACTGCCGACTTCGGTAGCGTTGGCGGCGGCATCCTCTCCTCGTTCCTGATCGGTCGCGGCGTCAACCCGATCAAGGCGCGACTGATGTCCATGTTCCTGTTCGCCTGCTGCATCATCGGCGTGATCATGGCGGCCGGCTCCAGCAACCTGTGGGTCGCGGTGTTCGCCATCTCCCTGGCCATCGGCGCGCACCAGGCCTGGACCGCGAACATCTGGAGCCTGGTGATGGACTACACGCCCAAGCACATGATGAGTACGGTGTTCGGCTTCGGCGGCATGTGTGCGGCGATTGGCGGGATGTTCATGACCCAACTGGTCGGCCACATCCTGACCATCACCAACAACAACTACACCGTGCTGTTCTCCATGATTCCAGCGATGTACTTCATTGCGCTGATCTGGATGTACTTCATGGCACCGCGCAAGATTCCGAAAGTAGAAGGCTGATATTCCCTCGGCGCAGGCCCGATCTCGGGTCTGCGCTTTTTTTTGCCTGCGTTTTGCCGCAGCTTAGCGGCGGCTTTGCTGCCAGGCCGCTGCCAACCCGCTGCAGCAGATCACGGCAATGCCGAGCACGGTGGTCAGTGTCGGCGTGTGGGAAAACAGCAGCCAGCCCAAGAGGCCGGCGAAGATGATCTGGCAATAGCTGAACGGTGCCAGCAGTGCCGGTGCCGCGAGGCGGAACGCCTGGGTCAGGAACAGGTGAGCCGTCATCCCGCAGGCCCCCAGCGCCAGCATCATCGCGCCATGCACCAGGTTCGGCGTCTGCCAGAAGAACGGCACCAGCGCACTCATCACCAGCGTGTTGCACAAGCCGGCGAAGAAGTTGCTGGTGGTCGGGCTGTCGATCTCGCTGAGCTTGCGCGTCAGCAGTTGATAGAAGCAGAAAAACAGCGCCGAGCAGAACGGCAGCAACACCGCCGGGGTAAACAGATCACCACCGGGGTGAACGATGATCAGCACTCCGCTAAAACCGAAAATCACCGCCAGCCATTGCCCTCGCGTCACCCGCTCGCCAAGCAGCGGCACCGACAGCGCGGTGACCAGTACCGGAGCGAGGAAGTTGACCGACGTGGCCTCGGCCAGCGGGATGTACATCAGCCCCGTGGTGAAAAACAGACTGGTGCCCAGCAGGCACAGCGCCCGGATCACCTGCAGCAATGGCCGTTTGGTACGCAGCACCCGCAGCCCGGACTGCGGCAGGAAAATCCCGGCCATCAGCAAGGTGTGAACCACGTAGCGCGCCCAGACCACCATGACAATGGGATAGAAACCGGAGAGATATTTGGAAAAGGCGTCGTGGCTGGAAAACAGGAAGGTTGCGACAACGATCAGCAGGATCCCTTTGAAGGGCTGATTGACGCCGGAAAGCGGGGTGCTGACGGTCATTGGGTTTCCTTACTTGAAGTCAAAACATCGCAGGCAAGCGACGCTTCCACACAGTCAGCCTAGAGCATGTGGAAGGCGTCGCCTGCCCGCGATCAATACACAGCAGCGCTTACAGCCGCGCCAACAATTCCCGGGTCTTATCCAGCGCAATCTGCGCCCGGTCCAATCCACTCACACCCTGCTCCAGCAACTGCACGGTGGGAATTTCCAGGCTCAACGGAATGTCAGCCGGCAAACCGCGCAACAAACCCGGCAGGTCACAATCGCCATCGCCGGGGAAACGCCGTTCGTTACGCGCCTGACGCAAGATCTCCGCCATGTCGGTCGGCCGTGGTCCTGCGACGTCACACAACTGTGCATACCGTAACCGTGAGGGGGCAACTTTGGCCAGATCTTCCAGCCGCGATCCAGAGCGGTTGAAGTGGAAGGTGTCGACCAATACGCCGCCGTTTTCACGCCCGGCGTTTTCCACGATACGCGCGGTTTGTTGAAGATTGCGCGCATCGGTCCAGGGCATGAACTCCAGATGCGGGTGCAGCCCATAAGGTGCCGCCAGATCACAGAGCTCGGCAAAACGCTGCGTCAGCCGCTGTTCGTCAGGATCGTTACCGGCCACCAGCAATTCACTGGCGCCGAACTCGGCACCCACCGCGAGGATTTTTTCGAAATCGGCAATGACGGTTTCCGGCTTGAGCCGCAGAATTTCGACGTCCAGCACCCGAATACCGGTATCGCGCAGACGCGCCAGGGTCTGGCGCCGCAATTCGTGGTCGGCCACCAGGGCAAAATGATGCTCCTCTGGCGTCGCCGGTACCAGACGCAAGCCGACATGGCTGTAACCGGCCCGCGCGGCGACCTCGACCATGTCGGGCGGTGACAACTCCAGCACGGTCAGGCTGGCCAGGGAGAAGATACGCTCGCTCATGCTCAACCCTCGATCAAGGATGGTGCGCAGGCACGCCCGGATTCGGCAGCTTCGCGGATGGCTTCGATCAGCGCCAACGTACGCGCGGCATCGGCGGCACTCACCAGCGGCTCGACCTCCCGGCGCACAACGCGCACGAAGTGCTGCAACTGCAAACGCAGGGCTTCATCGGCACTGAAGCTTTCCTGGGTTGCCAGCAACGGTTGATGCCAGCCGCCGTCGACTTCGTTGTAGTGCCAGCGTTTAAGCTGCGGGATGCTCAGTGCCCCACCTGTCCCGGCCAGCAAGTAGCACGGTTGATCAGGATGACGTGGATACACCGGGTTCTCCCCCGAATCCAGCTCCCAGCTCCAGGGCGCGGCCACCGCATCGGAGCCGGTCAGGCTGCCCAGTGCACCGTTGTCGAATTGCAGCAACACCGCCGCGCAATCCTCATTGGCAAACCCGCGAATGGCATTGCTGGTGATGGCCTGAACCTGACGCACTTCACCGCACAAATGCCGCAGCAGATCGAGGTCGTGGATCAGGTTGGTCAACAACATCCCCGCACCGGCCTCGCGGCGCCAGGGCGTTTCAAAATAGCTGTCGGGCTTGCGCAACTGCCAGAGCGCCGTGACCGTGGTCAACCGACCCAATGCGCCGCTGTGGACAAGTTCGTGGGCGCGGACGATCAGCGGATTGTGCCGGCGGTGATGTCCGACCAGTACCGGAACACCACAGGCCTTCGAGGCAGCCACCAGCTCCCTGGCTTCATCCAGATGCACGCCCACCGGTTTTTCCAGCAGTACCGGCACGCCGGCCGCGAGGCAATCCAGGGCCGTGCTGACGTGCTGCGTGTTCGGGTTGGCGATTATCACGGCGTCCGGCTTCGCCTGCTCCAGCATCTGACGATGATCGGCGAAACAGGCTACACCCCATTGCGCCGCAAGACTGGCCGCCTGCGGTCCGGGATCGGCCACGGCGCACAACGTCGCTTCGGTCAGGGATTGCAGATGCTGGTAGTGCTGCCGGCCCATGTTGCCAGCACCGATCAGGGCGATGCGAAGTGGCGAATTCAAGATGCGGTCCTCTTGTGAGTGTTATTGGAGCGATGAATTCCAATAATTTAGAACCTGGTTCCAGATTCTTACACAGACCTGCCTTGAAAGTGTTCGAACAGCGCACAGCTTCTCAAGCTGAACGCTGTTCAAAATGTGGGAGCGGGCTTGCTCGCGAATGCAGTGTGCCAGTCGCCATCCAGATCGCATGACACACCGCATTCGCGAGCAAGCCCGCTCCCACAGTCGATTTGCACAGGCCTTAGTTGAACAACTCCGAGGCCAGACTCGCCGCCGACAACTCCGCGGTGTAAGCCAGCAACAACGGCGCCAGCTCATGCAGCCGCGCCCCCGGCATCCGTGCGCTCGGCCCGGCAATGCTGAGCACGCCGATCACCCGCCCATCAGCGGGATGGCGCACCACTGCCGCAATCGCCGAAGTGCCGACCGCCGAGCTCTCCTCGACCCAGGCGTAGCCCTGCTCCCGCGCCAGACGCAGGCGTTCGAGCAATTCGATGTTCGAGCGCGGCGCGTTCGGTCCCACATGCTCCGGCACCTGCGCGCCCTGCCGTTCCACCAGCGACAAGGCTTCGGCATCGCTCATGCTCGCCAGCCACGCATGCCCAGAGGCTGTGTAGAACAACGGCGCATCGCGGCCCATGTCCGGGTCGTAACGCAGACCGGAACGCGCACCCTGGGATTTGGCGATCCAGGTCTGACGCTCGCCGTCGATCACCCCGAGACGCACCAGTTCACCGGTTTCCTGAGCCAGGCGGTCAAGCACCGGCTGCACGATGTCGGCTCCGCTGCTCGACAGGTAACGGAAGCCCATCGCCACCAGTTTGGTCGAGAGGTGATAGCGCAAATTATCCGGATTCTGCCGCACATAACCGAGGCGGATCAGCTCGGCCAGCAGGCGATGGGTCGCGCTCTTGGGAATGTCCAGTTGCTCCGCCAGGGTCTGCATCGGCAGGCCACGGGGATCGCTGGTGAGGCTTTCGAGCACACTGAAAACACGTTCGATCTGACTGCCGGCCATGGTCGCTTCCACGCAAATTTGCTCGATTCTAGAAGACAACCGCACGAATGCGAAATCTGGAACTGAGCGTTCGATAACCGCCCGCTTTACGCCCTCCAGGCTTGTTCGGCTTTACCTGATTCTTATATTTTCTGGAACCAGATTCCAAAACAATAAAACACCGGAGTTCAAACAATGCCTGCCGAAGCGCACTTTCTTCCCGACATCGACTGCGATGTGCTGATCGTTGGCTCCGGTGCGGCGGGACTGTCGGCGGCCGTGACCGCCGCGTGGCACGGGCTGAAAGTCATAGTGGTAGAAAAGGACCCGGTGTTCGGCGGCGCCACGGCCTGGTCCGGTGGCTGGGCCTGGGTGCCCTGCAATCCGCTGGCCCGACGCGCAGGCATCGTCGAAGACGTTGAACTGCCGCGCACTTACCTGAAACACGAACTGGGCGAGCGCTTTGATCCGGCGATGATCGACGCTTTCCTGGAAGCCGGCCCGCGGATGGTGTCGTTCTTCGAGCAGCACACCTCGCTGCAATTTTCCGACGGTAACGCCATTGCCGACATTCATGGCGACACGCCCGGGGCAGGTACCGGTGGACGCTCGGTGATTGCCGCCCCTTACGACGCACGAAAAGTCGGCACATTGCTCAAGCGACTGCGCAAAACCATGCGGGAAACTTCGTTCATGGGCATGCCGATCATGGCGGGAGCGGACCTCACGGCATTCCTCAACCTGACCCGTTCACTGTCGGCGGCCTGGCACGTTACGCGGCGTTTCAGCCGCCACCTGTTCGATCTCGTCGTACATGGCCGGGCGATGCAACTGGTCAACGGCGTGGCCTTGGTGGCACGCCTGGCAAAATCCGCCGATGACCTCGGCGTGTTGCTCTGGGAATCCGCGCCCGTGAGCCGATTGCTGCGCGAAAATGATCAGGTACGAGGTGCAGTGGTCAGCACCGCCAAAGGCTCGGCGCGCATCCATGCACACAAGGCCGTGGTGCTCGCCGCAGGTGGCTTCGCCAATGACATCGAACGCTGCAAGGCACTGTTCCCCCGCACACCGACCGGGCATGAACATCTGGCCTTGCCGCCCCTCGGCGTTTGCGGCGATGGCCTGCGCCTGGGCGAAAGTGTCGGTGCCCGGGTCAACAGCCACATGGCGTCCGCCGTCGCCTGGGCGCCGGTTTCGCAAGTGCCGCACAGCGACGGCAGAACGGGACACTTCCCGCACATCATCGAGCGGGGCAAACCAGGCATCATCGGTGTGCTGAGCAACGGCCAGCGCTTCGTCAATGAAGCCAACGGCTACTACGACTACGTCACGGCCATGGTCGCCGCCGCCCCGCCGGGTGAAGAAGTGGCGTCGTGGCTGATCTGCACCCATGGCTTTCAGCGTCGATATGGCCTGGGCATCTCTCGGCCATTTCCGCTGCCGCTGTCATCCTTCATCCGCAGCGGCTATCTGAAAACCGGCAACACCCTTGAGGAATTGGCGGCAGCCTGCGGCATCGACCCGGTTGGCTTGCGCAGCACCGTGTCGGACTACAACCGCCACGCGCGCAACGGCGAAGACCCGCAGTTCGGTCGTGGTTCCACGCCCTACAACCGCAAGCAGGGTGACGCACTGCAACGACCCAACCCATGCGTCGCACCGATCGAGCAAGGCCCGTTCTATGCCGTGAAAGTCCAGCCGGGCTGCTTCGGCACCTTCGCCGGGCTCAAGGTCAACCAACATGCCCAGGTCCTGGACGGCGCGGCGCAACCCATCGCCGGCCTGTACGCGGCGGGCGGCGACATGGCCAGCATCATGGGCGGTCACTACCCCGCTGGCGGCATCAACCTCGGCCCGGCGCTGACCTTCGGCTACATCGCCGCGCGCCATATCGCAGGCGTCACTGCTTATGAAAAGGAGATCGACCATGCAGCACATCGTTAACGCACAGGGTTTGAACATGCCGAAACTCGGCCTCGGCACCTGGCCAATGCTCGAATGGCTGCTCGATCAACCCAACGTGGCCGCGATCCCCAAGGCCAGCAGCGAGTCCAATCAACTGGCCAACCTCGCGGCGCTGGATGTGCGACTGGATGATGAAGGCCGTGCCTTGATTGCCAGCCTGTCCAAACGCGAGCGTCAGGTCAGCCCTGACTTTGCGCCTGTGTGGGATGCATTCGACGAATAATCCGCAAGACCGGCGATCGCCCTCTCGATAAAAACCCATCGCAGGACGGAATTCGACGGGATATCCGTGTTCAATACAAACCTGAAATGTTCTCGGCAGCCTCTCGCGGGGTGCCGGGAATCAGCCTGTGCGCGAAAAAAAGACGGACGACCGGACTGGCGCCGCTCCTACTTGGCAGCAACACTCATCGCACGGAGCTTTACCCGGAACAGAAGAGGATTCCCACATGCTATGGAAAAAAGGCCGACGCAGCGACAACGTGGTCGACGCCCGTGGCGATGATGTTGGCGGCGGTGGCGGCGGCATGCGTTTTGGCGGTGGCAAAGGCCTGAGCCTGACGGCGATCCTCCTGATCGTCGGCATTGGCTGGATCACCGGCCAGGATCCGCTGCAAATCCTCGGACAACTGACCGGGCAAATGGACCAGCAATCGGCACCCGCCACCAACCAGAGTCGCCAGGCACCACCGGTCAATGATGAGAGCGCGGAATTCGTGCGCTCGATCCTCGGCGATACCGAGGACACCTGGGGCGCAATTTTCCAGCAGGCCGGCCGCCAATATAAGGACCCGACCCTGGTGCTGTTCAGCAATCGCGTGAATTCGGCCTGCGGTCTGGCCACCTCGGCGACCGGTCCCTTCTATTGCCCCACCGACCAGAAGGTCTACCTGGACATGGCGTTCTTCCAGGAGATGTCCCAACGCTTTTCCGCCGCGGGCGACTTCGCCCAGGCCTACGTGATCGCTCACGAAGTCGGACACCACGTGCAGACCCTGCTTGGGGTGTCCGCAAAAATTCAGGCAGCACGCCAACAAGGCCGGCAGATGGAAGGCGACGGCGGTTTGCTGGTTCGTCAGGAACTGCAAGCCGATTGCCTGGCCGGCGTCTGGGCCAACAACGCGCAGAAGCGCCTGAACTGGCTGGAACCGGGCGACATCGAAGAAGCATTGAACGCAGCGAACGCCATCGGCGACGATCGTTTGCAGCAACAGGGTCAGGGCCGTGTGGTCCCGGACTCGTTCACCCATGGTACGTCGGCGCAACGGGTGCGCTGGTTCAAAACCGGTTTCGCCCAAGGCCAGGTTGGCCAGTGCGATACCTTTGCGGCGAAAAATCTGTAAATGAAGAAGTGGTTGTTGGTTGTTCTGTTTACTTGCGCAACGTCCCAGGCCGCCGAGCAGGGGGTCAAAGACCTCAGCTCTGGGCGCCTGCTGTTGAAATCAGGTGAAATCGCGGTGGGCATCAGCCCCGCCCCGGCAAAAATCGAACGGGTGCTGATCATCCTCCACGGTCGCTTGCGCAATGCGCAAACCTATCTGCAGAGCGGTGAGCACGCGGCCGAACTGGCCGGGCAAAGCGCAACGACCCTGGTGATCGCCCCGCAATTCCTCAATGAAACCGACGTTGCGGTCCATCCGGTGGCCGACACGGTTTTGCGCTGGCAAGGCAATGAATGGATGGCCGGCGGCGAATCCACGGCACCCTTTCGGCTGAGTTCCTACGCGGCGCTCGACGAAATCATCGCCCGCGTGGGTGACCGTCAGCAGTTTCCGGATGTGAAGCAAATCGTCATCGCCGGGCACTCTGGCGGCGCGCAGGTGGTTCAGCGCTATGCATTGCTCGGTCACGCGCAATCCGACCTCGATGCGGCCGGCGTGCAGGTGCGCTACGTAATCGCCAATCCATCCTCCTACGCTTATTTCGATGAGCGCCGGCCGGTGGCGTTCAGCCACGCCGGTTGCCCAAACTTCAATCGCTGGAAGTACGGGCTGGCGGATTTACCGGCCTACGCCGAAGGGCAAACTGCCGCGCAGTTGCAGGAAAGTTACCTAAAGCGTGAAGTCGTTTATCTGCTGGGGCAGCAGGACATCGATCCGAATCATCCGGCGCTGGATAAAAGCTGTGAGGCCAAGGCGCAAGGGCCGTCTCGATTGGCCCGCGGGCGTTACTACTTCGATTATCTGAAGCGTTTGCAACCGCAGGGGTTGAAGCAGCAACTGATTGAAGTGCCCGGGATCGGGCATGACGGAGACGGGATGTTTACCTCGCCGGAGGGGCAGAAGGCTTTGTTTGGACAATGACTCTTGTAGTGCCTGGGCCTGCCTCTTCGCGAGCAAGCCCGCTCCCACAATGGATCTGAGTGAACACAACATCGTGAACACCACAGAATCATTGTGGGAGCGGGCTTGCTCGCGAAAGCGGTTGACCAGGCAACGGAGCACTCAAGCCAACAGCATCTGCCGCAACTCGACACAATCCGCCGCATGCCAATCGGTCAATTCCGGCCATGGATTATCCGGCAAATTCACCAGCACCGTGCGCGCTCCCGCTGCCCGCCCGCAATCCAGATCAAAACGGTAATCACCCACCATCACCATCTCGCTCGCCGGCACCTTCCACGCTTCGGCCAGTTTCAGCAACCCGCCCGGATGCGGTTTGGGCGGTGCATCATCGCGGCCCAATACATCCTCCAGCGCAAAGCAGTCGGCCAGGCCAATGGCCTCCAGCGTGACATGTGCCAGCTCCCGGGCATTGCGCGTGAGAATGCCCAGGCGATAACCACGCCCGGCCAACTCGCGCACCAGTTCCACCGCACCTGGCGCCGGTTGCGAACCCAGGGCCAGGTCCCGCTCATGCTCCAGCAGCCAGGCATGTTTGGCTGCGGCTTCATCGGCCGGCAGTGCGGCGAGGTGGGTCAGGATGTCGTGTTCGGCAGGGATCGCCAATGCCACGCGAATCGCCGCGAAGTCATGCACGGCCACCGTCAGGGTGCCGTCCATGTCGAACACCCAGTGACGCACGTCGGCCAGGCTCACGCCCAATCCTTGCGGTGACGGATCAAGCCTTCCTGGGTGACCGAGGCCACCAGTTGCCCAGCGCGGTTGAACACGCTGCCACGGGAGAATCCACGGGAGTTGCCGGCCCACGGACTGTCCATCGCGTAGAGCAACCAGTCATCGGCACGCAGGTCCTGGTGGAACCACAGCGCGTGATCGAGGCTGGCGACCTGCATGTCCTTGTGCCAGACCGACTTGCCGTGGGGCTGCATCGAGGTGACCAACAGACCGAAGTCCGATGCATAGGCCAGCAGGTATTTATGCAGCGCCGGCGAATCGGCCAACGCCCCGTCGGCGCGGAACCAGACGTACTTGACCGGATCGGAGGGCAGCGGGTTGTAGGGATCTTTCTCGGTCACCGGGCGGAATTCGATCGGCTTCGGGCACAGCAGTTTTTCGCGCATTTTCTCGGGGATCAGGTGCGCGCGCTGCTGGGTGATTTCCAGTTCCGATGGCAGGTTTTCCGGACCGACCACTTGCGGCATTTCAGTCTGGTGCTGGAAGCCTTCTTCGTCGTACTGGAACGACGCACTGCAGGTGAAGATCGGGTGGCCCTTCTGGATCGCCGTCACCCGACGCGTGCTGAAACTGCCGCCGTCACGCACCCGATCAACCTGATACACCACCGGCAACCCGGCATCGCCCGGACGCAGGAAATAGCCGTGCATCGAATGCACATGGCGCGCCTCTTCCACCGTCTGACTGGCCGCCGACAGCGACTGGCCGAGCACCTGACCACCGAACAGCTGACGAAACCCCAGGTCCTGGCTGCGGCCGCGGAACAGGTTTTCTTCGATCGGTTCCAGGGTCAGCAGGTCGACCAGATCATCCAACACTTGGCTCATTCAGATGCTCCTCACGCAAAACATTGCCGCGCAGCCTTGGCTGCAACGGTCGATTCAGTTTCTGGACTCGGCCCATGAGGGCCATTGTAAACGTCCGTGCCAGGTTATCCATGCAAGGTTTGCAGCCATTGTTCGCGGCTGATGCGATACAGCACATGCCGACGCAACGGATGACCGGTTTCGAGTCGCGGGTGATCGAAGTCATTTTTCGGATCATGGTGCATGCCGATGGCCTGCATGACTTTCTCTGACGGCAGATTGGTTTGCGTCGTGAAGGCCACCACCTCTTTCAGCGGCAAGCGGTCGAACCCGCAGCGCAGAGCGGTCCACGCCGCTTCACTGGCGTAACCGAGGCCCCAGTGCTCGCGGGCCAGGCGCCAGCCGATTTCCGTGGCCGGGGTGAAAGGCGCGTCGAATCCGACCACGTTGAGCCCGGTAAACCCGATGAACTGGCCAGAGTCCTTGCGCTGCAAGGCCCAGAGACCATAACCATGCTCGGCGAAATGACCACGGATTCGCCCGATCAATGATGCGCTTTCCAGCCGGCTCAAGGTTGCCGGGAAATAGCGCATCACCTGCGGATCGGCACACATCGCCGCAAAATCCGCTAAATCTTCATCGCGCCACTGGCGCAACAGCAGCCGAGCGCTTTCAAGTTCCAGTATTGGCTCCATCGTGCCCCGCCCCTCCATTTCAATGTCGCAAGTCTACAACGCTGGTAGGATCCTTCTCTCATTCCTACATGAAATGACCATGCCACTGCCGCTGATTTATCACGAAGACTACAGCCCCGAGTTTCCGGCGGATCACCGCTTCCCGATGGACAAGTTCCGCCTGTTGCGCGATCACCTGGTGGACAGCGGCCTGACCCACGATGCCGACCTGTTGCGCCCGGAGCTGTGTCCGGCAGAGATTCTCGCCCTCGCCCATGACCCTTCGTATATCGAACGCTACATGAGTGGCGAATTGTCCCGCGAAGACCAGCGCCGCCTCGGCCTGCCCTGGAACGAAGCCCTGGCCCGGCGTACGGTGCGGGCGGTCGGTGGCTCGTTGCTGGCGGCCGAGCAGGCGCTGGAGCATGGTCTGGCCTGCCACCTGGCGGGCGGCACCCACCATGCGCACTACGATTACCCGGCCGGCTTCTGCATCTTCAATGACCTGGCGGTGATCAGTCATTACCTGCTGGAAAGTGGTCGGGTGAATCGGGTGCTGATCTTCGATTGCGATGTGCATCAGGGCGACGGGACCGCACGAATACTGCACAACACTCCGGAGGCGGTGACCGTTTCCCTGCACTGCGAGAAGAACTTTCCTGCGCGCAAGGCCGAAAGTGACTGGGACATTCCGCTGCCCAACGGCATGGGCGATGCCGATTACCTGAAGGTGGTGGACGATGCACTCAACTACCTGCTGCCGCTCTACCAACCGGACCTGGTGCTGTATGACGCCGGTGTCGATGTGCATAAGGACGACGCCCTGGGTTATCTGAAGCTGACAGACGAAGGCGTCGCCGCCCGCGATGAAAGCGTGATGCGCCATTGCCTTGGCCGCGACATTCCGCTGGTCGGGGTAATCGGCGGCGGCTACAGCAAGGACCGCCAGGCCCTGGCCCGCCGTCACGGCATCCTCCATCACAGCGCGCAGCGCGTCTGGCAGTCATCAGGTTGTCACTGAGCTGTGGATGCTTTACCCACAATGCCTGTGGAACTGCCTGTGGATAACCTGAGTGAAAGGGCCTGCAGCCCATGCTGTGTATAGGCTATAGAGCGGTGGTTGTTTTTTAACCAGCAGTTGTAAACACCACAAACCAAATGTGGGAGCGGGCTTGCTCGCGAAGGCTGTTTAACATTCAACATCAATGTCGACTGACAAACCGCTTTCGCGAGCAAGTCGAATCGTCGCACCGCCGCTCCCACAGGGATTCGGGCTGCTAGAATGCCCGGCTTAAATCCGCCAGACCGCAGCCCTCACCATGACCCAGCCCTCGAACTCCTCCCCTTCCCGCGTCGCCATCATCGGCGGCGGCCCCGCCGGCCTCATGGCGGCAGAAGTGTTGAGCCAGGCCGGGATCAAGGTCGACCTGTACGACGGCATGCCCTCGGTCGGACGAAAGTTCCTGCTGGCCGGTGTCGGCGGCATGAACATCACGCACTCCGAGGCCTACCCGGCGTTTCTCTCACGCTACGCCGAACGCGCCCCGCAGATCGCGCCGCTACTGCGCAGCTTCGGCGCCGAAGCGTTGTGCCAGTGGATTCATGACCTGGGCATCGAAACTTTCGTCGGCAGTTCCGGCCGGGTATTCCCCACCGACATGAAGGCCGCACCGCTGCTGCGCGCCTGGCTCAAGCGCCTGCGCGACAGCGGCGTAGTTATCCACACCCGCCACCGCTGGCTCGGCTGGGACCAGCGTGGCGGATTGCGCATCGACAGCCCGGAAGGCGAAAAAACCGTGCAAGCCGATGCTACCCTGCTCGCCCTCGGTGGCGGCAGTTGGTCGCGACTGGGCTCGGACGGCGCGTGGATGCTGGCACTGGAGCAACACGGCGTAGGACTGGCGCCGTTGCAACCCAGTAATTGCGGCTTCGAGGTGCAGGCCTGGAGCGAGTTGATGGTCAGCAAATTCGCCGGCGCGCCACTGAAAAACATCGCCATCGGCCTTAACGACGACGTTCCGCGACTCGGCGAATGTGTGATTACCGCCACCGGGATCGAAGGCAGTTTGATCTACGCCCTGTCGGCGCCAATCCGCGAGGCGATCAACCAGCACGGCTCGGCAACCATTCATCTGGACCTGTTGCCCGGCCGGCCTGTGGATAAAGTTCAAGCGGCGTTGAGCAAGCCCCGGGGATCGCGCTCCATGGCCAAGCACCTGCACAGTCAGTTGGGCATCGATGGCGTGAAAGCGGCGCTGTTACGCGAATTGACGCCTGCCGAAGCGTTTACCGACCCGAGCCTGCTGGCCAAATCGATCAAGGCATTGCCACTGACACTGGTGAAAACCCGCCCACTGGACGAGGCCATCAGCAGCGCTGGCGGGGTGTTGTTCGAGGCGATGGATGAGCGATTGATGCTCAAGCAATTGCCTGGCGTGTTCTGCGCCGGGGAAATGCTCGATTGGGAAGCGCCGACCGGCGGCTATCTGCTGACCGCGTGTTTCGCCAGCGGGCGGGCGGCGGGGTTGGGGATGGTGGAGTGGTTGCAGCGCAAAGGCTGAAGACCGCGGCGCGCCCTTCGCGAGCAAGCCCGCTCCCACATTGGATTTGTGCACAACACAAATCCAATGTGGGAGCGGGCTTGCTCGCGAAGGCGGCCTAACAGACGCAGGGAAAAATCAAGGCTTGCGCTTACGCGGCCCAGTATTGAACACCGGCACCTTGCGCACAGGCTTGATCGAAGGCTCCGCCGGCGCAACCTCTCCGCTATCAACCCACCGACCCAGATTGCGTTTACCACCGCCACCACCGGAAGCCTTGGGCTTCTTCGGTTTTTTCGGCTTCTTGACGACCTGGCCACTGGCATCGGTGTCCGGCACGCGGTGCTCGGGCTCGAAGTCCGGCTCGTTCTGCCGCTTCAAGGTCTGGCGGGTCAGCATCTCGATGGCCGACAGCAGATTCACTTCATCGGCGCAGACCAGGGAAATCGCCTCGCCGGTCGAACCCGCGCGACCGGTACGACCGATGCGGTGGATGTAATCCTCGGCCACGATTGGCAAGTCGAAGTTGACCACCAACGGCAGGTCTTCGATGTCCAGGCCACGGGCCGCCACATCGGTGGCGACCAGAATCTGCACTTCGCTCGCCTTGAAACGATCCAGTGCGCGCTGACGAGTCGCCTGGGGTTTGTCGCCGTGAATTCCGTCGGCATTGATGCCCAGGCCCTGGAGTTTATCCACCAGCGCATCCACGCCGTTGCGGGTCTTGGCGAACACCAGCACCTGTTTCCACTTGCCCTTGCGCATCAGGTGCACGAACAGTTCCGGCTTGCGCTTCTTGTCCACCGTCACGATCCATTGCTTGACGGTATTGGCCGCGACGTTGCGCGGGCTGACTTCGATGGTCAACGGGTCGTTGAGCATCTGCCCGGCCAGCAGGCGGATGTCATCGGAGAAGGTGGCGGAGAACAGCAACGTCTGACGTCTCGAAGGCAGCGCGCGGTAAATGTTCGCCAGTTCTTCGGAAAAGCCCAGGTCGAGCATGCGGTCGGCTTCGTCCAGCACCAGGGTCTGCAGCTGGTTGAACTTCAGCGCGTTCTGGCGGAACAGGTCGAGCAAGCGGCCCGGGGTCGCCACCAACAGATCGACACCGCTGCGCAGCTTCATCATCTGCGGGTTGATGCTGACGCCGCCGTATACGGCATAGGTGCGCAACGGCAGGTTCTCGGCGTACTGGCGCACGGCTTCGTGAACCTGCTCGGCCAGTTCGCGGGTCGGCACCAGGATCAGCGCGCGGACCGAGTTGGCGGTGACTTTCGGCCCTTCCATAGCCAGCAGTTGCAACAGCGGCAGGGCGAAACCGGCGGTCTTGCCGGTGCCGGTCTGGGCGGCGGCCATCAGGTCACGACCGGCCAGCACCGCCGGAATGGCTTGCGCCTGAACCGGCGTCGGAGTCTGGTAGCCGAGCGTCTCGAGGGAGCGCAGCAAGGGTTCGATCAGGCCAAGGGTGGCGAAAGTCATGGGAGTACCGTAGGAAAATTCAGCGCGGGTTGTTCAAAACAAGTGTGCAAAACAAGATGCAATGGCGCGCAGTTTACCCTAATTCACACGGGATTCTGTCGGTACTGCCGTCGTTACCACTGGCCGCTCTGGCGTGCGACGCCATTGTGGCAAGCCGATCAACACCACGGCACTGATGATCACCGCCATCGCCAGGGCTTCCTCGATACCGATGGTCTCGCCGACGAACACGATACCCAGCAACACCGCCACCGCCGGGTTGACGTAGGCATAGCTTGTGGCAGCGGCCGGACGCACGTGTTTCAGCAGGTACATGTAGGCGTTGAAGGCGATGATCGAACCGAACACCGTCAGGTAAGCCAACGCGGCCCAGCCTTCGATCGGCGGCACCTTTTCCAGGTGCTCACCGCTGACCGCGCTGGCGATCAACAACACGACGCCGCCCACCAGCATCTCCACAGCACTGGCCATTGCGCCTTGAGGCAACGGCAAATGTTTGCTCCACACCGAACCAAAGGCCCAGGTTGCCGCCGCGAATATCAGCAACGCCGCGCCCAACGGGCTCGATTGCAGGTTGGAACCGAGGTTGAGCATGCCAATGCCGATCAGCCCGAGCACGATCCCGGCCCATTCCAGACGGGTATTACGAGCACCCCAGAAATACCCACAGAGCAAGGTAAACAGCGGCACCGTCGCCACCGCCAAAGCGGCCACCCCGGAAGCCACGCCCGTGTGTTCGGCCACGCTCACCGCGCCGTTGCCGCACGCCAGCAACAAAATCCCGATGATCCCGGCGGCTTTCCACTGCGCCCAGGTCGGTGCCGGCGCCCCGCGCCAGCGCAGGAAGGCATACATCAAGGTTCCGGCGATCACGAAGCGGATGCCCGCAAGCAACAACGGCGGCCAGGACTCCACGCCGATGCGGATCACCAGGTAGGTCGAGCCCCAAATCACATACAAGGCGAAGAAGGCAGCGATCAAGGGTAAGGGAAAGCGACGAAGGCCGGACATGGGGGCAGCTCACAGGCAAGGACAAGTGAACGGCTATTCTAGAAAGGCCAGCGTCGAAAAATAAGTTACAAAACCTGTTTAAAGCGCCAGTACACTTTTCAAAACACGGAGTTCAGCGCTATAAACCGTGTTTTCGAAAGTCAGCGATTTTCAGGAGTCACCCCGATGGATAAGTACGACCGCATGCTGCTCAGCGCCCTGCTGGAAAACGGGCGCGCGTCCTACGCGGACCTGGCGCGCAAGGTCAACCTGTCCGCCCCGGCCGTGGCCGAGCGCGTGGCCAAGCTCGAAGCCAGCGGCGTGATCACCGGCTATCAGGCAAAGGTCGACATGGCCAAGCTCGGCCTGCCGATCCAGTGCGTGATCGAACTGCGCCTGAACCAGCACGGCAACCAGAAAGCCTACGACGACCTGATCAGAATCCCGCAATTGACCGAATGCCATCGGGTGACCGGCGACCCGTGCGTGATCATGCAAGCGGCAGTGGGTTCGATGCCGGAGCTGGAAGAGCTGATCAACCGGATCGCCACGTTCGGGTTCAGCAAGACGTCGATTGTGTTGTCGAGTGCGATAGAGAAGCGCGTGCCGTTGGGGCATATCGAAGGCAATGGCAAATAAACCCAAGACCACAGCAGATCAAAATGTGGGAGCGGGCTTGCTCGCGAAAGCGGTGTGTCATTCAACATTGATGTTGACTGAACTGGCGCTTTCGCGAGCAAGCCCGCTCCCACAGGGGATTTGTGTTGCCGTCAGAAGCCGCGATAGCGCTTGAGGTGCTCGCCCACTTTCGCCGCCGGAACCTTCTGCAACTTGCACAACAAATCATGGGACAACTCGCGCAAGCCATGCTTCTGGCGCAACTCATCGGCCAGATGCGCCGTCAGGTTGGCCGCCATTTCGGCATCGGCCATGGCCCGGTGGGCCTTGCCGGTGTGGGGCAGGTTGGCAAACGTGGTGAGGGTGCCGAGCTTGTGGTTCGGCGCGGCGGGCATCAGGCGGCGGGCCAGCAGCAGTGAGCAGGCAAAGTTCTGCAAGCGGGTGCGTTTGATTCGCCCGAGCTCGAAGTCCCAGAACTTCTGGTCGAACGCGGCATTGTGCGCGAGCAACGGGGTGCAGCCGACGAATTCATTCACTTCGTTCATCACCTGCTCCGCCGACGGCGCGGTGCGCAGCATGGCGTTGCTGATGCCGGTGAGTTGCTCGATGAAGGCCGGGACGCGCACACCGGCGTTCATCAGGCTTTGGTAACGCTCGACGATGCGCCCCTGTTCAAGGATCACCACGGCGATTTCCGTGGCCCGGCAGCTGCTGCTCGGGGAGATCCCGGTGGTTTCAAAGTCGATGACTGCTATGCGTTCCAAACCTGGTTCAACTCCGTAAAAATCAATTCTTGAGCAGCAACGCGCCTTCGATCGGCACGTAGCGGCTGGCGGCGCGGATCAGCGAGTTGGCGGTAAGGCCCGGCACGCCATAGGCCACCGCTTGCACCCCGTGCTTGCTGATGATGCGTTCGAGCAGCATGTCGAAATCACCGTCGCCGGAGGCCAGGACGATTTCATCGACATGATCGGCGGCATCCATGATGTCGAGGGTAATGCCCACGTCCCAGTCGCCCTTGGCCGAACCATCGCTGCGCTGGATGTACGGCTTGAGCTTCACGGTGAAACCGAGGTTACGCAGGATCTGCTGGAACTGCTGCTGTTTGCTGTCGCCACGGTCGATGGCGTAGGCGTAGGCTTCGACGATCTCGCCCTGTTTGCTGATGTCAGCCCACAGTGCGGCGTAGTTGAAGTGGCAACCATAAGCCTGACGCACGGTGTAGTAGAGGTTCTGGACATCGGCGAACACTGCGATTTTTTTCACCGGCTTTCCTCGAGGCTGAATCAGGCACCAGGCCCGAAAAGTCGCCCAGTATGCCAGCCCGAAGGATTGTTCCGCGAATAATCGGCCCGGAGCACGGTTGCGCTCCGGACGAATGGCGTGTCAGACGAAGGAATCGTCGTCGCCGCCGAAGAACGATGAGCTGTCATCGCTGTAGTCGGCGTCGCTGAACCCGCCCTGATCATTGCTCCAGGAATCGTTACCGGCCATGCGCTGGTCATCGCCCCAGCCATTGTTGCCCTGGTCGCTGACTTGGGCCGGCTCTTCCTTGATGACTTCGACGACTTCCGGTTGCTGATTGTGATGGAACAAGCTGCTGATGCCTTGTGCCAGCATCACGCCACCCGCCACGCCGGCGGCGGTTTTCAGCGCACCACCGAGGAAACTGCTGCCGGCCGCTGCCGGAGCCTGTTGCTGGGGTGCATAGCCCTGTTGTGGAAAGTTTTGCGGCGGCGCGCCGAAGTTCTGCTGTGGCGGTTGCGAACTGAACGACGAACGTCCCGGTTCACGCCAGCCACCGTTCGATGCTGGTGCGCTCTGGGTTGGCGCGGGCTGTGGCTCACGAGAGCCGCCGCCAAAGATGCTCGACAAAAAGCCACCGCTACTCGGCGCAGGAGCCGGAGCCGGAGCCGGAGCCGGAGCCGGAGTCGCCTGAGCCTTGGCCTGTTGCAGTTCGGCCTGCAATTGCTCGACTTGCTGGGTCAGTTGTTTGTTTTGCTCATCGAGGCTCTTGATCGCCGCCTCTTGCACCAGAATCGCCTGGGTCATGAAATAGCCTGCCGCGGGCTGGCGCGTCAGGTGTTCCTTGATCCGCGCCTCGGCCTGGGCGTCGCGCGGGGCTGAGTCCGTTTCGGCCTGTTGCAGCCGGGAAAACAGTCCATCGATCAGGGTTTGTTCTTCGCTGTTCATGGCGACCTCGTAGATTGCCGGGAAAATCGTTGCCTTTATCCAATGAGGATAAGGTGCTCGACCTTAATGGAGGCTGAAACAAGATGTTTCAATGTCCTTTACCGAACGTTTACGTTTGCGTCCCCCGGCGCTTGATCGGTTAAAGTGAGCCACTGCTTCCAACCTGCGATACCAACTGATGAATCCGTTAGATGTGCTGCGTGACTCCCTGTATTTCTTCAAGCGCAATCTGCGCCAGATCGTGCAGCTGTGCCTGCCGCTGGTGATGCTTGAGGCACTGCTGCAACAAGTGGTCGACCATTCCACCGAGCCGGACAGTTTCCCCGGCATCAGCGTGATTGTCGGCTTGCTGGTGTACCCGCTGTACACCGCCGCGCTGATTCTGTTTCTCGATGCTCGCAGCCGCGGCGAATCGCCGAGCAACCGCGAGCTGCTGTCTAGGTCCGCCTACCTGTGGCCGCGCTTCGCCCTGCTGACGGCGCTCAATACCGTGCTGATTCTGCTGGGCCTGTCGCTGTATTTCCTGCCGGGTATCTACCTGATGGTGACCCTGGCGTTTGGCGAATACCTGCTGGTGTTGCGCGGCCTGGCGCCGCTGGCGGCCATGAAGGAAAGCCTGCGCATGACCCAAGGGCATTTCTTGCGCATCCTGCTGTGCATTCTGTGTGTGATGGGGCCGTTGTGGCTGCTCAAAGGCGTGACGCTGGCGGCGTACCCGGAACCTCAGAACCCGGTGGTTTCAGTGCTGATCGACAGCGCCCACAGTTTCCTGCAGCTGTTTACCAGCGTGGTGCTGTTCCGGTTGTTCATGCTGATCAACCCGTTGCCTGAGAGAAATGACAGCTCGCTCTGACCTTGGGCACGACCATCGCTCTCGGGTATGCTCGGCAATAATCCTGTAACGCTAATAAGTCGAGCCATGACCCGTCTACTGCGCTACACCCTGCTGGGCCTGCTGATCGTGACCGGCCTGATCACCGTGATGATCTACAGCCTGACCTGGCGCCCCGATGCCAAAGAAGTGTCGCCAGTCAGTTGCAGTGCCCAGGCCCCCTCCCTGGTCCCCGGGCAGGCGTTGAAGGTGATGACCTGGAACGTCCAGTACCTGGCCGGTAAGCGCTACGTATTCTGGAATGACCTGGCCGCCGGTACCGACGAGCGCCCCACAGCGGAAGACATGGCCTTCAGCCTCGACGAAGTGGCGCGGGTGATTCGCGACGAACAGCCGGACATCGTGCTGTTGCAGGAACTGGACGACGGCGCCAAGGCCAGCGATTACCAGCACCAGTTCAAACTGCTGCAAGAACGCCTCGCCGACTTGTATCCGTGTGGCACCAGCGCGTTCGACTGGAAGGCCGACTTCGTGCCGAACCCGCAGATTTTCGGCAGTGTCGGCCGGCAACTGGCAACCCTGAGCCGTTACCAGATCGAACATGCCGAACGGCTACAACTGCCCATCACGTCGGGCAATCCGCTCAGCCGTCAATTCAAACCCAAAGACGCCTTGCTGGTGAGTTATTTGCCGTTGAGTGATGGCGGGCAAATAGCGGTGCTCAATACTCATCTGGACCGTGCCAATCGAGCCGACAACACCTTGCAGAACCAGGTGAACGCCGTGGCCAGGGCCCTCGATAAACTCGAAAGCCGTGGCACGCCGTGGCTGATTGGTGGGGATTTCAACCTGTTGCCGCTGGGCCAGTATCGACGCCTGTCCGAAGCGCAACGCGCGCCCTACTCCGTCGACAGCCCGTTGCACTTGCTGTGGGACAAATACCCGATGATCCCGACCAACAACGAAGCCAGTGGTATCGACCGCGAACGCTGGCTGACCCATTACCCGAACGATCCCGGGCTGAACGGCCCGGACCGGACTGTCGACTACCTGTTCTACAGCCCGAGGATCAAACGGGTCGAGGCGATGGTGCGACAGGATGATACGTTGCGTATCTCCGATCACCTGCCGGTGATTGCGCGGTTCCTGTTGCCGGCCGCTCCCTGACACCGAGGCAACACAATACCTGTGGGAGCGGGCTTGCTCGCGAAGAGGCCAGTACATCCGACATCAATGTTGTCTGATACACCGTTTTCGCGAGCAAGCCCGCTCCCACAGGGTCTGTGCAAACCTGGCTTAATGCACCTCCTCCAGATCATCATGCAGCAGCCCGAAGATCTCGCGCTTCATCTCGATGAACGAGCGCTCCATGACCATGTCCAGGTTGCGTGGACGCTCGATCGGCACATCCAGGATCTGCTTGATCCGCCCCGGTCTGGCGCCCATCACATACACCCGGTCACCCAGCAGAATCGCCTCGTCGATGTCGTGGGTCACGAACAACACGGTCTTCTTGCTGTTGCCCCACACCCGCAGTAGCAACTGCTGCATTTGCAGGCGCGTCTGGCTGTCGAGGGCGCCGAAGGGTTCGTCCATCAGCAGGATCTGCGGGTCATTGGCCAGTGCCCGGGCAATGGCGACGCGCTGCATCATGCCGCCGGACAACTGCTTGGCGTAGTTGTCGGCAAAGCCGCTCAGGCCCACCTCGTTGACGTAGTAATCGACGATGTCCTTGCGTTGCGCCGCCGGCATGCCGCGCCGCTTGAGGCCGAACTCGACGTTCTGCCGCACCGTCAGCCACGGGAACAACGTGTAGCTCTGGAACACCATGCCGCGGTCCGCACCGGGGCCTTCCACCTGTTGGCCGCCGACGTAAATCTCGCCCGAGGTCGGTTCGGCCAGGCCGGCGGTGAGGTACAGCAGGCTCGACTTGCCGCAACCCGAAGGTCCGACCAGTACGGCGAATTGCTGGTCCGGCACCTCGAACGACACTTCCTCCAACGCGGTAAAAGTACCGCCATCGGGTTTCTTGTAACTCAGGCTGACCTTGTCCACCTTCAGCCGAGGCGCGTTCACCGGGGCAGCATGAGGGGCGGTAAAACGATGAGTGGCGGCGGTTACTGAGCCCATGCGGTGATCCTCAGACGTAGGAAACGAAACAGTTGATCGGTGACCAGGCCCAGCAGACCGATGATCGCGATGGCGAGGAAAATCACATCCACCTGGAAGCCACGCATGGCCTTGAGGCTCAGGTATCCCAGGCCACTGGAAGCGGCGACCAGTTCAGCCACCACCAGGTAGGTCCAGGCCCAGCCCATGGTCACGCGCAGGGTGTCGAGCACGCCGGGTAGCGAAGCCGGAGCGATCACGTGCAACACCGCATCGCGGCGGTTCGAACCCAAGGTGTAGGAGGCGTTGATCAGGTCCTTGGAGATGCCTTTGGACACATCCGCGATCATCACCAGTTGCTGGAAGAACACGCCGAAGATGATCACCGACACCCGCTGCTCCAGACCGATGCCGATCCACAGGATGAACAGCGGCACGAACGAGGTCACCGGCAGGTAGCGAATGAAATTCACCAGCGGCTCAAGGAAGGCCTGGACGATGCGGAAGCTGCCCATCAACAGCCCCAACGGCACCGCCACCAGGGACGACACGATGAAACCGACCATCACCACTTCGACGCTGGCCCACACATGCTGGCCGAGGGTGCCGTCGCGCCCCAGGCGTACGGCGGCCTCGACCACCGCGCCCGGCGTCGGCAGGAACATGCCCGGCACCACGCCACCGTAGGACAAGCCGGCCCACAGGCCGACCAACAGCACCCAGGCCAGGCCGCTCGCGCTCCAGATCACCGAGACCGGCAAACCGGTCTTGGGCGTGATGCAGCGGCTCAGCCATGAATTGCGCTTGAACATGCAGCCTCCTAGAGCGGGGTGACGAAACGGTTGTCGATCAGGTCGTCATTGCTGACGTTGTAGGGCTTGCCTTGCAACTCGCTGGCGGTCTCGTTGGCCAGTTTGATCAACGGTGCGCTGTCACCCGGTTTGCCCGGCGAGCCCAGCAGTTTTTCGCTCATGGCCTGATCGTAGAAACGCACGCCCTGGGCGGCCGCTTCCATTTCCTTCGGATCGGCCAGGTAACCGCCGACACCCTTGGCCATGATTTTGTAGGCTTCCTGTGGATGATCCTTGGTGTACTGCACGGCTTTGTACAAACCGGCCACCAGGGCCTTGACGTCTTCCGGCTGCTTTTCGATCACGCTGCAGTTCAGTGCGACCACATCGACGATCACCCCCGGTGTGCTGCTGCTGTCGATCAGCACCTTGCCCTGTTTCTTGTCACGAACCATCGACAAGTGTGGTTCCCAGGTCACGGCGGCGGGTACGCGACCGGCGATGAACGCAGTGGCGGCATCGTCGGCCGTCATGTTTTGCACGGTGATGTCGCTCATGCTCATGCCGTGTTTTTTCAGCAGATAGGACAGCCAGAACTGCGAGGTCGAACCTTCGTTGACCGCAACGGCCTTGCCCTTGAGCTCCTGCAGGCTCTTGACATCCTTGCCTACCAGCACGCCGTCGCCACCATGGCTGTCGTCCAGCGCGGCCACGGCCTTGAAGCAGAATTGCGGACGGTACTTGAGCACCTCGTCGATGGTCGACGCCGAGCCGGACAACTCGCCGGACGCTTGTGCGGCCATGTACATCGCCGCTTCTTCGACCACCGGCAACTCGACGGTCAAACCGTTTTCCTTGAAGTAGCCAAGGTCCTGGGCCAGGTACAGGGTGCCGTAGCCGACCCAGGTGGTATGACCGATGGACAGGGTGCCGGCCTGGGCGCTGGTGGCGACCGTCGCGGCGATGGCGGTGACCGCCAGTGGATGGGCAACGCGGGTAAGCAAGGACTTGATCATGGAGCACTCCCAAAGCTGTTGATTTAGTTTTGTCATGGGCAGTACGGCGAGCCCTGAATCGGCTGCAACCTGTGGTCTCTCTGGGACCCTTCGGCGGGCAGCATTCGGCGGGCTGGCGAGATCGATGTTGGCCCAAGGGCGGGATTAGGAAAATGAGGAAATATGTGGATGCGAACGATGAAAAAACTCGTTAGCGCGCACCGCGAAAGGGCGCTGTGGGCAGGGATGCCCGAGGTGGGTGCAAGGCGTTAAAAATGTGTTGAATGGGCCATGGCATTCGCGAGCAAGCCCGCTCCCACAGGATTTGTGCCGGCCGCAATATTTGGGCATTACACATAACCTGTGGGAGCGGGCTTGCCCGCGAAGAGGCCCGCAAGAGCGCTACAAAGTCAGAGCCGACCGTATTCCTGCGCCGTACGATCCAGCGCTTTCAGGGTCTTGCCGATCAGCTCATCAATCTCTTCACGACTGGCAATCAACGCCGGCGCCATGATCATCCGGCCCAAGGTCGAGCGAATGATCACCCCTTCTTCGAAGCCGATCGTACGGCAACGCCAGGCGATGTCGTTCTCGTTGGCGAAACGCTTGCGAGTGGATTTGTCTTCGGCCAGTTGCAGCGCCGCGACCATGCCGGTGCCCTGGATGTCACCCACCAGCGGGTGCTTGCCGAACACTTCGCGCAGGCACTGTTGCAGGTATGGGCCGATGTCGTCCTTGACCCGCGTCACCACGCCTTCATCACGCAGCGCCTTGAGGTTGGCAATCGCCACCGCCGCCGCCACCGGGTGTCCGGAATAGGTCAGGCCGTGGGCAAACACGCCGCCCTGCTCCACCAGCACCGAGGCCATTTTCTTCGACAGGATCAGGCCGCCCATGGGGATGTAGCCCGAGGTCAGGCCCTTGGCGATGGACAGGGTGTCCGGCTCGAAACCGAAGTACTCGTGGGCGAACCATTCGCCGGTACGACCGAAGCCGCCGATCACTTCATCGGCGCACAGCAATACGTCGTACTTGCGGCAGATGCGCTGGATTTCCGGCCAGTAGCTTTCCGGCGGGAAGATCATCCCGCCGGCGCCCTGGAACGGTTCTGCGATGAAGCCCGCGACCTTGTCCGCACCCAGTTCGAGAATCTTCGCTTCCAGTTGCTGTGCCGCGCGCAGACCGAATTCGGCTGGGGTCAGGTTGCCTTCGTGGGCGAAGAAGTACGGCTCGTCGATGTGCTCGATGTCCGGAATCATGCCGCCCATTTCGTGCATGAACTTCATACCGCCCAGCGCCGTCGCGGCCAGGGTCGAACCGTGGTAACCGTTCCAGCGACCGATCATGATTTTCTTCTCGGGCTTGCCGAGCACCTGCCAGTAACGACGCACCGTGCGGATCAACACCTCGTTGGCTTCGGAACCGGAGTTGGTGTAGATCGCGTGGCTGTAGTGAGCCGGCAGCAGGCTGAACAGCAGCTCGGACAGCTCGATCACCTGCGGGTGAGTGGTGTGGAAAAACATGTTGTAGTACGGCAGCTGTTCCAACTGTTGCGAAGCCGCAGCCGCCAGGTCCTTGCGCCCGTAACCGAGGTTGGTGCACCACAACCCGGACATGCCGTCGAGGTAACGCCGGCCATCGTTGTCCCACAGGTGCAGGCGTTCGCCACGGACCATCACCCGTGGCCCTTCGTCGTTGAGGGCTTTCTGATCGACGAACGCATGGATGTGGTGCGCAGCGTCGGCGGCCTGGTAGTCGCGGGTGTCACGTGGTGTGGTCATCGCCAGTTCTCCGTTTTGTTATCAGCGCAATTGAAACCAGGTGGTCTTCAACTGGGTGTATTTATCGAATGAATGCAGGGACAGGTCGCGGCCGAAACCCGACTGCTTGCCGCCGCCAAAAGGCACGGTCACGTCCAGCGCATCGACGCTGTTGACCGACACCGTACCGGCCCGCAATTGTCGCGCCACACGGTGGGCGCGGTTGAGGTCGTCGGTCCACAGCGAAGCCGCCAGACCGTAGACGCTGTCGTTGGCCAGTTGCAAGGCGTGGGCCTCGTCGTCGAATGCCGTGATCGCCAACACCGGGCCGAACACTTCATCGCGAAACAGCGGCATGTCCGGGGTCACACCGGTGAAAATCGTCGGCTGGATGAAGTTGTCCGAGCCGTTGAAGATCGACTGCCGACCACCACAAACTTTGGTCGCACCTTGCTGTTCGGCCTGCTGGATGAACTTCATGATGCGCGCGGTCTGCCGGCTGTCGACGATGGCCCCGGCGGCGCTCGACGGGTCCAGCGGATCGCCCGGCAACCAGCGTTCGGCCTGGGCCTTGAGGCGTTCGACAAACTCGTCATGGATCGAGCGTTGCACCAGCAACCGCGAGTTGGCCGAGCAGACTTCGCCCTGATTGAAGAAGATGCCGAACGCGGCTTTTTCCGCAGCCAGATCGAGGTCCTGACAATCGGCGAACACCAGGTTCGCACTCTTGCCGCCGCACTCCAGCCACACCTGCTTGAGGTTCGACTGAGCCGAGTACTGCATGAAATATTTGCCGACTTCGGTGGAGCCGGTGAACACCAGGCAATCGACGTCCGGGTGCAGGCCGAGGGCCTTGCCGGTCTGCTCGCCGAGACCCGGCAGTACGTTGAGTACGCCTGCCGGAATCCCCGCCTCCAGCGCCAGCTCAGCCAGGCGCAGGGCGGAAAACGGCGACTGCTCGGCCGGTTTGAGGATCACCGAGTTACCGGCGGCCAGGGCCGGGGCGAGTTTCCACGCTGCCATGTCCAGGGGGAAATTCCACGGCACCACGGCAGCCACGACGCCCAAGGCTTCGCGAGTAATGGTTGCCAGTACGTTCTGCGCACTCGGCGCGACCTGATCGTAGAGTTTGTCGAGGCTTTCGGCGTACCAGCAGAACACGCCAGCGGCACCCGGCACGTCGATGTTGTAGGCGTCCGTGACGGGCTTGCCCATGTTCAGCGAATCGAGCAGCGCCAGCTCTTCACGGTTTTCGAGGATCAGGTCGGCCAGGCGCAATAGCACTTGCTTGCGTTCGGTCGGCGAGCGCGCAGCCCAGGTGCCAGCCTCGAAGACCTGCCGTGCATTGTGCACCGCCGCGTTCACGTCTTCTTCGCCGCAGGCCGCCACGTTGGCCAGGCATTGCCCGGTGGCAGGGTTGATCGCGGCGAAAGTCTGCCCCGACTGCGCCGCGCGGCGCTGGCCGTCGATCACGGCCTGGTCGGGAAACCGCAGGGAAGCGGCCTTGCGTTGCCAATACTCAAGCTCGAACACGTTCAGATGCTCCAGAGGACATTCTTGTGTATTGGATAGTCGCTCAGGCCCAAGCGGTGGAAAACCAGTAAAAATGTGTTCGCAGGCCAAGAAAAAACTACGTAGCCAATCTCCCTTCTGGCGCAGCATGTGGTTATTGTTCAAACACAACAAATCGCTACCCGAGCGGATAGGGGTGGCGCGCAAATTGCCAGGATGCCTGATCCGTTCTCCCCCGAGGTTTGCTGTGGCTGCCTACAATCTGCGTCAACTGAAATACTTCATCACCACCGTCGAGTGCGGCAGCGTCGCCGAGGCCTCGCGCAAGCTGTACATCGCCCAGCCTTCGATCTCCACGGCCATCAAAGGGCTGGAAGACAGTTTCGGCGTGCAACTGCTGATCCGCCATCACGCCCAGGGCGTGTCGTTGACCCCCAGTGGTGCACGCTTCTACCGCAAGGCCCAGGAACTTCTGCGCATGGCCAAGGAATTCGAACAGAACGCCCTGGCCGACAACGACGTGGTGTCCGGGCAGATTGATATCGGCTGTTTCGAAACCGTCGCGCCGCTGTACCTGCCACAATTGATCGCCGGGTTTTCGGCGTTGTACCCGGGGGTGGAAATCCGCATCCGCGATGGTGAGCAGCAGGAGTTAGTACAGGGCCTGACCTCCGGCGCCTTCGATCTGGCGATCCTCTATGAACACGACCTCGACGGCACCATCGAAACCGAACCGCTGATGCCGGCGCAACGACCCTACGCGCTGCTGCCGGCGGATCACCGCTTTGCCCAGCAGGCGCAAGTGTCGCTGCGGGATTTGTGCCTGGAGCCGATGATTCTTCTGGATGTGCAGCCGAGCCGGACCTATTTCGTCAGCCTGTTCGATGAGCTGGGCCTGACGCCGCGCATCGCCTTCAGTTCACCATCGATTGAGATGGTGCGCGGCATGGTTGGCCAGGGGTTTGGTTTTTCGATACTGGTGACCAAGCCGCATTCGGAGTGCACCTACGACGGGCAGAAAGTCGTGTGCGTGGACATCGCCGAAGACGTCACCGGATCCGGGCTGGTGGCGGCATGGCTCAAGCGCGGGCAACTGACCAAACCGGCGCAGTTGTTTGCGGACTATTGCCGCGAACAACTGACCGCCAAGGCTGAAAGACCTGCCTCATAACTACTTTCGCGGCTTTATCCGCGCGGTGGCTTCGGCCACCAGCGGATCATCCGGCCAGTAATGCTTCGGATAACGCCCCTTCAAATCCTTCTTCACCTCGGCATAGGTGCTGCGCCAGAAGTTGGCCAGGTCCTGAGTCACCTGCACCGGCCGCCGCGCCGGGGACAACAGATGCAGTTTGACCACTTGCCGCCCCCCGGCAATGCGCGGGGTCTCGGCCAGGCCGAACAATTCCTGCAAACGCACCGCCAGAATCGGCGGCTGTTCGCTGTAGTCCAGACGAATCGAAGAGCCCGACGGTACGCTCAAATGATGGGGCGCCAGTTCGTCCAGCCGCTGCGGCAGCGGCCACGGCAGCAGGTTACGGACGATGCTCGACAGGTCCAGATTAGCGAAGTGACTGAGCCGCGAAACCTTGCCCAGATACGGCATCAGCCAATGCTCCAGACTCTTGAGCAACGCCGCGTCGCTGACATCCGGCCACTCGCTCTCGCCCTTGCCGGCGAGGTCCAGCTGCCGTAACAAGGCGACCCGCGCCTGCCACTGACGCAGCTCCGGGTTCCACGGCAACAGCTCCAGGCCTTTGCGCCGCACCAGGTTCACCAGCGCCTGGCTGCGGGCGGTTTCGTCGAGGCCGGTCAGTGGCTCGCGACTGAGGATCAGTTCGCCAACCTTGCGCTGACGTTCGGCCCGCAGCACGCCTTCACGCTCATCCCAATCCAGTTGATCGACGCAGCGCACCTGCTCGGCCAACACTGAATCGAAGAGCGCCGGATCGAAGTCCGTCGCCAGATAAATCCGCTCCTCACGCTGGCCCTGGCGACTGCCCAGATCGGCGATCACCAGCCACGCTTGCTTCATCAGGCTGTCGGTCTCGGCGAACAGTGCGGCACGTCCGTTGGCCAAACGATACTCCGCACCACCGGCGCGCCGTTGCTGGGCGACGCGGTCGGGATAGGCCAGCGCCAGCAACGCGCCGAGCCAGCGCGGGTGATCCGGATCGCTGACCGGCTCCGTCGCTTTGCCGCGCAGGTAACCACGATACTGCCGCGCCAGTTGCCGTGCGCGCTGCACCCCGCCCTGGGCACCCCGTGCGGCGCGCTCTTCGCCAGACAGCAATACCAGTCGGCTGTGCAAGTCCGCCCCGGCGCCGCGCAAGATATCGCGCTCGCCGAGCAGTGCCGCGACATCGCAGGCCATGTCCGCCAGTCCCAGCGCCTGGCCGCGCAACAGTAAATGCGCGATGCGCGGATGCGCCGGCAGTTCGGCCATGGCCTGACCATGACGGGTCAGCGCTTCACCCTCCAGCGCCCCCAGGCGTTCGAGCAGATCCTGGGCCTGTGCATAAGCGGCGGCCGGCGGTACGTCGAGCCACACCAGTTGCCCGGGCGTCACGCCCCAGCGTCCCAGTTGCAAGGCCAACCCGGCGAGGTCCGCCGAAAGGATTTCCGCACTGCCATAGGCCGCCAGTTGCTCGTGCTGATCCTGGGACCACAAGCGATAACACACGCCGGGCTCCAGGCGCCCGGCCCGGCCCGCGCGCTGGGTGGCGCTGGCCTTGGAAATGCGCTGGGTGTCGAGACGGGTCATGCCACTGCCGGGATCGAAACGCGGCACCCGTGCCAGCCCGGCATCGATCACCACGCGCACGCCATTGATGGTCAAACTGGTTTCGGCGATGTTGGTGGCCAGCACCACTTTGCGCTTGCCCGCCGGTGCCGGATCGATCGCGGCCCGTTGCGCGACGAGGTCCAGTTCTCCGTGCAACGGGCACAGTAGAACCTGAGTGTTTTCGCCCAAGGCATCGGCCAGTTGCTGATGCACGCGGCGGATTTCAGCCTGCCCCGGCAGGAACACCAGCACGCTGCCGGTCTCGTCGTTCAAGGCTTCGAGGATGGTCTGCACCAGACGCGGCTCGATGAACTCACCGGCCTGAAACGGCCGACCCCAGCGCATCGCCACCGGGAACATGCGTCCTTCGCTACGCAGGATCGGTGCGTCGTCGAGCAACCCGGCCAAGCGTTCGCCTTCGAGCGTGGCCGACATCAAGAGGATTTTCAGCGGCTGATCGTCACGAAACAGTTCGCGGCCATTGAGGCTCAGGGCCAGCGCCAGATCAGCGTCGAGGCTGCGTTCGTGAAACTCATCGAAGATCAGCAGGCCCACGCCATCGAGCGCCGGGTCGTCCTGCAAACGCCGGGTGAGGATGCCTTCGGTGACCACTTCGATACGGGTGTTGGGGCCGACCTTGCTGTCGAGCCGAATGCGATAGCCCACGGTTTCGCCGACCTTCTCCCCCAACTCACTGGCCAGCCGCTCCGCCGCTGCACGCGCGGCCAACCGGCGGGGTTCGAGCATCAGGATGGTCTGCCCGGCCAGCCACGACTCGTTGAGCAAGGCCAAAGGTACGCGCGTGGTTTTACCGGCACCGGGCGGCGCTTCGAGCACGGCTTCGTGGCGTGTAGCGAGGGCTTCACGCAGGGCGGGTAAAACTTCATCGATCGGCAAAGAAATCATGCTGGCTCCCAAACAGAGCGGCGAGTATAACGGCGAACTGTTTGGCGTAGTCTGGGCTCTAACCAGTAACGTTCTTGGCGTTCTACTCAGGAGATTTCATATGCGTGTTCCCTTTCGCCTGATTGGCGGTGTTCTGGTCGCAACCTTGCTGACTCAAGTGACCGCCTGCGGTTCGATCTTCTATCCGGATCGCCGTGGCCAGATCGAAGGCAAGATCGACCCGGCCATCGCCGCGCTCGACGCCGTGGGTCTGCTGTTCTACATCATCCCCGGCCTGATCGCGTTTGCCGTGGACTTCGCCACCGGCGCGATTTACTACGCGCCGGGAGAGACCGCACAAGTTGCACCGGAAAAACTCAAGGAAGCCATCGGCGCCGACGGCAAGGTCGATAACCGCAAGTTGCAGACTATTCTGGAAAGCGAACTGGGCCGTAGCTTCCCGCTGGACGATCCACGCCTGATCCAGAGCAAAGGCAGCGCCCAGCAACTGGCGATGTTCGGCCTGCAACCCGCCGCGTAATCCCTACGCGCGAAAGGACTCTCCAAGGAACGATGGCCTCTATGACCTCCAGCTCCGAACACGCCCGCCTGCTGCGGCTGGCGACCCGTGCCTCGGTGGCGGTGGCGTGCATCCTGATCGTCGCCAAAGCCATCGCCTGGTGGCTGAGCGGCTCGGTGAGCATGCTCGCCGGGCTCACCGACTCGACTCTCGACGGCGTCACGTCATTGCTCAACCTGCTGGCGGTGCATTACGCCCTGCGCCCCGCCGACAATGATCATCGCTACGGGCACGGCAAGGCCGAGTCGTTGGCGGGCATGGCCCAGGCGTTGTTCATAGGCGGCAGTGCGGTACTGATTGCATTGCAGGCCATTGATCGGCTCAAACATCCGGAACCGGTCGGCGCGCCGTGGATCAGTATCGGCGTGATTGTGTTCTCCCTCGTCCTGACCCTGGCCTTGCTGATGCTGCAACATCGGGTGATCAAGGCCACGGGCTCCAACGCCGTGCGTGCCGACTCGCTGCACTACCGTTCGGACCTGCTGCTCAACGGCAGCATTCTGATCGCGCTGGTGTTGGCCGGGTTTGGACTGCATCAGGTCGACCCCTGGTTCGGTCTGGGAATCGCCGTCTACATTCTGTGGAGCGCGGTGCAGATTGCCCGAGAGAGCTTCGCGGTGTTGATGGATGAAGAACTGCCGCCGGAAGTCAGCCAGCACATGCTGGAATTGGCGTGCAGCGTGCCCGGCGTGTTGGGTGCCCATGACCTGCGCACGCGCATCTCCGGCAACCAGTGGTTTGTGCAGTTGCATCTGGAGCTGCCGGGGGAACTGACGCTATCCGTTGCCCACGGCATCAGCGATCAGGCTGCCGCAGCCATTCACAGCGCCTACCCGCGAGCCGAAGTACTGGTGCACGCCGACCCGAAGGAAGTGGTGAAAGCCGCCCGGGATCAGTAGGTCACCTGATAACCGCGACTGCTCAGGCAGTTGCCCTGGGCCTGTCGGTAGGCTTGCACCACCGACGGGTCTGGCTGGTAAGTGGCGGTTCGTGGATCGAAACCACTCTGCTGCACCGCGTATTGATAACACTCGTAACCATCCCGACTGACCTGCTCCGGCGATTGACCGTTGGCTGGATACGCCTCCACGTCATAACCATTACTGGCGGCTGGTGGTTGCGACTGCGGTTGACCAACCGGCGGCTCGACCACAACGTAGTCCTGAGTGCTTTCTTGATAGGCGTAATACGAACCGGCCGCGAGAAACAGCAATACCCCGCCGATCCACACTTGCTGGGCGTAATCGGGCAGGTATCTGACGCGAATCCCGCGCGGTGGCTCTACCACCTCATAACGCGGGCCCAGCGGGCGATACCAGTAGCCACCGGAATAGTAGTAATCCATGCCACGGTAAGGCACGCGGAAGTTGCGCTCGGGGAAGCGATCGATCACTTGGCCGGGGCGATACCTGGGGCCTGGCCCCCAGCTGTTACCGTATCCACTCGGGCGCCCCTGCCCGTAATTGTCATAGGACGGTGCGACTGTGTAGCCATTCCTGCGCTGGTTGTAATCGTTGCGACGCGGCTGGTCCTGATAGTAACCGCGCTGCGGCTGCTGGCTCTGGCGCACGGTGTCGGGCCGGGGCTGGATTGGCATGTCAGTGGCAGGCATCTGCGGCATGGGTAGCGGCGATCGCACCTGGCTGTTGAAATCCGGCGCTGGAAGGTTCTGCCTCTGGTCATTGCCCTGACGTTGATTCTGGCCGTTGTGATCGTACTGGCGATTGTCGTTGTTTTGCGCACGGGGCTGATTCTGCTGCTGGCCATTTTTCGGGTGTGTCTGGTTGCTGCCACCATGGCCCTGGTTATCGCCCTGATGCCCACCCTGGCCGTGTTGCCCGCCATCATGGCCACGGTTTTGCGGCTCATCGGCCATCGTTTGCGCGGTGACACTGACACACAGCAAACCAACGCCGGCCAAACGCCAGATGCGCGACTTCATGCTTTTCCTCATTGAGGGTTAGGGCCTGTACATAAGACTGGGAAAGCAGAGGTCGGTTCTGCGACAGGTTATCTGTCACGCAACTTATTTATTGAGGCCAGCGGGTCAAATTCCACGCAAGAAAAAGGGGAGACCCGTCGGCCTCCCCTTAGAGAACTTCGTCCTGGCTCGACACTTGTGGCGTCGGCTCACCTCACGCCGTCTTCTGGACAGTGTGTAGCTCGGGGGCCGACACATCCCCGGTGGGGGTGGCGACCGCGGCGGGCCTGATTCGGCGAGCCGCACTGGACTGTTTGTCCGAGCAGTGATTCTGGTGATAAGAATAGGCCGGGAGCACCGGCAGGGGATTGCGAAGATTGCTGAATTAAACATCACTTGCGCAATTTTTAACCCCGGATACATAATCCTCCGCAATAGTTACGACAAAGGACCGTTTGATGAGCAAGCTCGACCGTTATGACCTGAGTATTCTGGCGGAATTGCAGCGCGACGCACGCATTTCCAACCAGGAGCTGGCCGAGCGCATCGGCCTGTCGCCTTCGCCGTGCTCGCGGCGGGTCAAGCAACTGGAAGACGACGGCTACATTTCCCGCCAGGTCGCCCTGCTCGACCGCAAGATGCTCGGCCTGAGCCTGACCGCTTACGTGTTGATCGGCATGGACCGTCACACGCCGGAGCGTTTCGAGAATTTCGAAGCGGCCATCCGCACCCTGCCCCAAGTGCTCGAATGCAGCCTGGTGACCGGGATGGATGCCGACTATCAACTCAAGGTCGTAGTGCCGGACATGGATCACTACCAGAAACTGTTGCTGGGGCATCTGACGCGGATTGAAGGCGTGACCAGCGTGCGCTCGAGTTTTGTGCTGAATCAGGTTTTGAATAGCACCGAACTGCCTTTGACTCATCTGCGTAGCTGAAGGCGCCATCGCGAGCAAGCTCGCTCCCACAGGGATCTCACATGCGCTGGAGATTCATTGTGGGAGCGAGCTTGCTCCGGGCGGCGTTCCGACGATGGGGCCGGCACAGGCGACGAATGACTGCGACACACCGACACAGGTCAATACAGCGCGAACCCGCGCAGGCGTATACTCCCCGCGCCCTTTTAGCCACGCCCGCGCTGGAGATGTTCGATGGATCCTGCCGTTTTCGAAGAGTGGATGATGACCGGACTGGTCAGCATCCTGATCATTTTCATGGGTTTCATCGTCTGGGATCTGGCGAAGAAGTCCAAGGCCGGGCGCTTTGGCTCGTTCATTCTGTTCTTCGTGCTGGGCCTGGGCGTGGCGGCGTTCGTGATCAAGAGCGTGGTGATCGGCCTGATCGAATCCGGCACGTTATAAGCGCGCCGGCACTTCTTTCCACTGTCCCTGATCGAGTCCTTCGATCGTCCAGTCGCCGATTCTGACCCGTACCAGGCGCAAAGTCGGTAACCCGACCGCCGCGGTCATGCGCCGCACCTGCCGGTTGCGCCCTTCGCGAATCACCAACTCCAGCCAACTGGTCGGCACGCTTTTACGAAAGCGCACCGGCGGATTGCGCGGCCACAGTTCAGGCTCGTCCAGTTGCCGCGCCTCGGCGGGCAGGGTCATGCCATCGTTCAACTCCACGCCATCGCGCAAACGCTGCAACTGCTCGGCGTCCGGCTCACCCTCGACCTGCACCCAATAGGTCTTGGCCAGCTTGTGTTTCGGGTCGGCGATCCGCGCCTGAAGCTGGCCGTCGTTGGTCAGCAGCAACAAGCCTTCGCTGTCACGGTCCAGCCGTCCGGCCGGATAGATTCCCGGTACATCGATGTAATCCTTGAGGGTCGCGCGCCCTTCGCCGTCGCTGAATTGCGTCAGCACATCGAAAGGTTTGTTGAACAGGATCAGCTTCGGCTCGGCCGGTGGTGCCTTGGCGACACGGCGCGGGGCTGAAGGTGAAGGTTTCGCGCCAGGGCGACGGGAAGTTGGACGAGGTGGACGCGACATGGGCAAAACAACATCTAAGGGTCAGGGCTGCTAATGCTAGTAGCCCGACCGTTAAATGACCATCGACAAATCAGCGGAACGGCGGCTCGTCGAAGCTGCGCAGTTTGCGCGAGTGCAGTGAGTTGAGTTCGGTGCGTAACAGATCCACCGCCTCGATACCGATCTTCAAGTGCTGGCTGACCGCGCGCTCATAGAAGGCGTTGGCCGAGCCCGGCAGCTTGATTTCGCTGTGCAGCGGCTTGTCCGATACGCACAGCAACGTGCCGTACGGCACCCGCAAACGATAACCTTGCGCTGCGATGGTGCCGCTTTCCATGTCCACCGCCACGGCGCGGGACAGGTTGATCAGCGGTCGTTCCTGCGCCCAGCGCAGTTCCCAGTTACGGTCGTCGTAGGTCAGCACGGTACCGGTACGCAGGCGTTTCTTCAGTTCGTCGCCCTTCTCGCCGGTGACGTTGGCCGCCGCTTGCTGAAGCGCGAGTTGCACTTCGGCCAACGCCGGAATCGGAATGTTCGGCGGCACTACCCGGTCGAGAATCCCGTCGCGACGCATGTAGGCATGCGCCAGCACGTAATCGCCAATGGTCTGCGACTGACGCAGGCCGCCGCAGTGACCGATCATCAGCCAGCAATGCGGGCGCAGCACGGCCAGGTGGTCGGTGATGTTCTTGGCGTTGGACGGGCCGACACCGATGTTGACCAGGGTCACACCGTGGCCGTCACTGGCGATCAGGTGATAGGCCGGCATCTGGTAGCGGTGCCAGACCACCCCGGCGGCAATCGCCGAAGCTTCGCCGTGATCCATGCTTTTTTCGATGATCACGTTGCCCGGCAGGACCATGCGCACAAAACGCGGATCGCTGCGCAATTGTTCCAGGCCATGGACGATGAACTGGTCGACGTAGCGGTGATAGTTGGTCAGCAGGATCCACGGCTGCACATGACGCCAGTCGCTGCCGGTGTAATGCACCAGTCGGCGCAGGGAGAAATCCACCCGCGCGGCATCGAACAGGGCCAGTGGCAGCGGATCGGTATTTTCCCAATCGTACAAACCATCGGCAATGCCGTCGGTCGCCGCCGACAGGTCGGTACTCGGGAACACCCGCGCCAGCACGGCGGCGGTGACGCCGGAACCTCCCAGCTCATCGCCCTGCTCGACCACATACGGATACGGAATGTTCTGCTGACTGACACCGACTTCGACGGTCACGGTGAAGTCGTGCATCAGCGGAACGAGCTGTTCCAGCAGGTATTTACGGAAAGCCGATGGATGGGTGACGGTAACGCTGTAGGTGCCCGGCAGCTGGACCTTGGCGTAGGCTCGGGTGGTCTGCGGGACTTCGCCCTGGCAGTGGTAGGTCAGTCGCAGTTCGGGATAACGGAACAACGCTCGCTGTTCGGCATCAGGCTCGACGCGATCCTTGAGGTAACGCTTGAGCGCCTGACTCAGCGCGGTGGTTGCACGATTGTGCAAGTGTGCAAGCCGGTCCACGGCTTGCTCGGCGGTTTGAACGACAATAAAAGCTTCGGTCACGATCAGCATCCTGTGTTCTGACTTGCAGACCTTCATCTTGCCTGCATCGTCGCTTCACGGGAACAGTGGCTTACTTAATGGCGGTACCTCAATTTATTCAGCGCAGACAAACCCTGTGGGAGCGGGCTTGCCCGCGATGACGGTAGACCAGTCAATATTTTCAGTGACTGACCCGACGCCTTCGCGAGCAAGCCCGCTCCCACATGGGTCCAGTGGCAATCATGCAATCGTGATCAGAAGCCTTGTGGAGTCGAGCGGGCGACAATGGCTTTCACATCCAGGCCGCGTGGCAATGCGCCATACACTCGGCCGCCACCATCCAGACGACTTGCAATAAACGCATCACTGACCACCGCATTCCCTGCTTCCAACAACAACTTCGCCTGCAACCCCAGCGCGATGTCTTCAGTCAGTTGGCGGGCACGGTACTGAATGTCGCTGGTGTCCTTGAAGGCCGCCTGCAATTGATTGATGTGCGCTGCCAGGCGCTTGTCGCCATGGCCATCGCCCAACTCGCTGAACAGCGCATCGAGCACACCCGGCTCTTTCGACAGGGCCCGCAGCACGTCGAGGCACTGTACGTTGCCGGAACCTTCCCACGTCGAATTCACCGGTGCCTCGCGGTAAAGCCGCGGCAGGATGCTGTCTTCGACATAACCCGCGCCACCCATGCATTCGGCCGCTTCGTTGATCATGGCCGGCGCCCGCTTGCAGATCCAGTATTTGCCCACCGCAGTCACCAGCCGGGCGAACTTGGCTTCCTGCGAATCGTCCAGATGATCCAGCGCCCGCCCCATGCGCAGGCTCAAGGCCAGGGCGGCTTCGCTTTCCAGCGCCAGATCCGCCAGCACGTTCTGCATCAACGGCTGTTCGCTGAGCAGCTTGCCGCCAACCGAACGGTGAGCGCAGTGATGGCTGGCCTGAGTCAGCGCCTGACGCATCAGCGAACTGGAACCGACCATGCAATCGAAGCGGGTCATGGCGACCATCTCGATGATCGTCGGAACGCCACGGCCCTCTTCACCGACCATCCACGCCAGTGCGCCACGGAACTCCACTTCGCTGGAGGCGTTGGAGCAATTGCCGAGCTTGTTCTTCAGGCGCTGGATATAGAACTGATTGCGCGTGTCGTCCGGACGATGGCGCGGCAGCAGGAAACAGGTCAGGCCCTTGTCGGTCTGCGCCAGGGTCAGGAAGGCGTCGCACATCGGCGCCGAGCAAAACCATTTGTGCCCGACCAGTTCATAGGCCTGGCCCGGACCGCTGGCACCGACCGGATACGCCTTGGTGGTATTGGCCCGCACATCGGTGCCGCCCTGCTTCTCGGTCATGGCCATGCCGATGGTGACCCCGGCCTTGTGGGCCATGCCGACGTTGCGCGGGTCGTATTCGGTGGCGAGGATTTTCGGCAGCCACTTTTCCGCCAGGTCCGGTTGCAGACGCATGGCCGGAACGCTGGCGAAGGTCATGGTCAGCGGGCAGCCGCTGCCGGCCTCGGCCTGGCTGTGTAAGTAAGTCATGGAAGCGCGGGCCACATGGGCGCCGTCCTGCGGGTGCGCCCAGGGCAGCGAGGTCAGGCCGTGTTCGACCGCCGTGCGCATCAATTGGTGATAGGCCGGATGAAATTCCACCAGGTCGATGCGATGACCAAACCGGTCATGGCTGTTGAACACCGGCTTGTTCTGATTGGCGAGGAACCCGGCCTCCATCAACGGGCCACCGGCCAGCGCGCCATAGGCGTCGATCCGCGATTCGGCCCAACCGGCCCCGAACCGCCGCGACCATTCCTGCAACGGCAAGTCGATGCGGTACAGGTTGGCGCCGTCCAGTGACGGTGGCTGGTTGGTGACTTCGTGGGTTTCGGCGAACTGATGCAGGTTCATGACAGGGCTCCTTTGGTCGGCCAAGGGACTTCAGTTAAGCACCGCCCCCCGGCTGAACAAAGTGTCATATGCGCCTAACTGTCGGCGCTTTCGCCCTATTGCGAGCAGAGCACACGGCGGTAGAGCGCGGCCTGCAAGTCTTCGAATTTCACCGGCTTGCTCAAGTGATCAATCACCGCGCCGATCGAGCAGCGCTCACGGTCACCGCCCAGAGCGATCATGAACAGCGGCAGTTCGGTATAACCCGGCAACGCGCGGATCTGGCAGCACACCGACTCACCGTCCTGCAGCGGCAACTGACAATCGACCAGCACTGCGTCAAACACTTCGCGCTGCAAGAGATCGAGCGCAACGTAGGCGCTATCGGCCGTACGCACGCGGAACCCCAGCTTGAGCAACATACCGCGCATCACCAACTGGCTGATGCTGTTGTCATCCACCAACAGCACCGCACAATCCTGAGGCAAGCGCAGGCGCGGAAAATCCCCGGTCATCAACGGCGTCACCGGACGTTCGGCCACCGCCAGCCCAACTTCCACATCCAGCTGAAACCGGCTGCCGCGTCCTGGCTCGGTGCGATGCGTCAGGCGTCCACCCAGCAACTCGATCAACTGTCGGCAAATCGCCAGACCAACACCCAGGCCACCGTATTCACGGGTCATCGAGCCATCGAGCTGGAAGAACCGTTGATACATCGTGGCCTCCCCCAAATCGGTGAAACCAATACCCGTGTCGATCACCGCAAAGGTCAACGCCAGCCGGTCGGGCTCAATGGCCTTGCCGATCACCCGCAAGGCCAGGCCGCCGATCCGGGTGAACTTGATGGCGTTATCCAGCAGACATTCCAGGCACTGCGCGATCTTGACGTTGTCGCCGTGCAAACGATCCGGCACACCTGGCGCGACATCGACCTTGAAGTCCAGTGACTTGCCCGATGCGTTGCCCTCGAACTGCGTGCGCAGTGCCTCGACCATACCGCGCAAACTGAAGGTGTCGGCCGAGGCCTTGAGTTTGCCGGCCTGCAACTCCGTAAGGGTGAGGATGCCGTTGACCATGCGCATCATGTCCCGCGCCGATCCCGAAGCCGTTTGCTGATACTGCTCGAGCTCCGGGTCCATCTCGACCGTCTGCATCAGCTCCAGCGAACCGATCACCCCGTTCATGGGCGTGCGCAGTTCGTGGGTCAGGGTGGCAAGGAATTCGTCCTTGAGCTTGTTGCTGCGAGCCAGTTGCTGGTTGAGGACTTCAAGCTTCTGACTGGCGTCGAACAGCGTTTGCGCCTGCTGCTCGCGCATGTCGTTGATGCGGTCGGCCAGCGCCAGGGACAGCAAGGCCACTTCGATGGCCGAGCCGATCTGGCTGGAATACATGGTCAGGAACACGTTCGGCAGGTAGCCCAGCACCATCAGCGTATTGACGATGCCGCCGAGCAAAAACGCCGACCAGGCGATGATGAAATACCGCGCCACGCGCAGGCCCCGCAGCCAGGCAAAGATCCCGGCGGCAAAAATCACCACAGTGAATGCCAGCGCCAGGGCCGTGGCCAGGCGCAAGGCCAGGGCGTAGCTGGTCATCAATGACAGGCCGACCACCAGCGCACCGAAGGCAACCAGCGCCAGCAACAAGCGGTCGAGCCAGCGACTGTGGGTAGAAATCTGCAAGAAACTGCGGGCGAACTGACTGCCGAACAGTCCCGCACAGCCGATGAAAAACGGCGTCGCAGCATTGGCCCACCACGGACTGTCCGGCCAGAAATACTGCACGGCCGCACCGTTTACCGACAGCTGATACAAACCGAACGAGGCGATATAGAAGATGTAGTAGAGGTAACTGGTGTCGCGCACGCTGAGGTAGATGAACAGGTTGTAGACCAGCATCCCCAGCAGCACGCCATAGATCAGCCCCAGTACGTAGAGGCGCAAGGGCTGCTCTTCGAGGTAGGCGGTGCTCGACCACAAGGTGACCGGTGCCTGGATCGAGCCTTCGCTTTGCAAGCGCAGGAATACGGTTTCGGCCTGGTCAGGTTTGAACGTCAGGTCGAACAAATAGCTGTTCTGATGAATCTCGCGACTGGCGAACGGCAAGGCATCGCCGGTCTGCCTGACCAACTGATAGTTGCCGGCCGCATCGGGCAAATAGAGATCGAGATGATCGAGGGGCGGATAGGCCAGTTCCAGCAGCCAGGTCCGTTGCGCCGCCGGATTGACCGGACGGTAATGCAGGTCGATTTTCAGCCAGAACACTGAACGCGAGTACCCGGCGTTGAGCGTGTCTTTGTGGTGCGGCTTGAAGTTGCCGGCCGCCGCTTGTGCACGGATATCCGCGATGGTTGCCTGACCACCTGCGTCCTCATAGACCTGCAGGGTACGGCCCAAGGGGAGGCTTTGAGTGGACTCATCGAACTCGACGGCGTTTGCCAGGAGGGGCAAACACAACAGCAACATCAGCAAATAGTGCATTGAAGCCCCAGCGTGGCCTGTCCGGTTCTGTCAGGAAGCCCCCCATTCCTTTTGAGCAGACGTAAAACCGGTATCACCTGTTATTGGTTTGGATCCACTTTAGCATAGCTGTTGATAGCCATTAAACACCATTGAAATTTTTCCTGAAAAGGCTCTAGAACGGGCGTTCCAGCGATATCAATGAACGATTATCAATGGCAGGGAAATCACTGTGGCGAGGGGACCCGTCCCCTCGCCACAATGTATCGATCAACTGCACTGCCACAACACCCGCAAAACAGGTTTGGTGGTAAGCTCGCGCACCATGAATATCTACAGCTCTCGCCCCGTTGTCCTCTGTCTCTCCGGCCACGACCCAAGTGGTGGCGCCGGCTTGCAGGCAGATATCGAAGCCCTGCTCGCTCAGGGTTGCCATGCGGCTCCGGCCGTCACCGCGCTGACCGTGCAAGACACCGTCAATGTCACTGACTTCCGCGTCCTCGACCGTGAGTGGGTACTGGCCCAGGCCAATGCCGTGCTCAACGACTCCGAAGTCGCTGCGGTCAAACTGGGCATGCTCGGTTCCCTGGAAATGGTCGACACCGTGGTCGAACTGCTTTCGGCGCACCCGCATTTGCCAGTGGTCTGCGACCCGGTGCTGCGCGCCGGCGGCGGCGGACGCCTGGGCAAGGACGAAGTCGGCTATGCCATGCGCGAACGCCTGCTGCCTTTGTCGATCATTGCGACCCCCAACCTTCCCGAAGCCCGCATCCTCGCTGAACTGCCAGAAGGCACCGCGGACGAGTGCGCTGAAAAACTCTTGCCGTTCGTCAAACACCTGCTGATCACCGGCGGCCATGGCGACGAAACCGAAATCCACAATCGCCTGTACAGCCGCGACGGCTTGCGCGAAACCTTTACCTGCCAGCGCTTGCCGGGCAGCTATCACGGTTCCGGCTGCACCCTGGCCAGTGCGCTGGCCGGTCGTCTGGCCCAAGGCGAAAACCTCGCCAGTGCCGTGCAGACCGCGCTTAACTACACATGGCGGACCCTGCGTGATGCCGAGCAGTTGGGCAAAGGCCAGTTTGTGCCGCGACGATTGCCACTGGATTTCTGTTCGTAACTTCTATTTGTAATGCGGTGAGGCTTGCCCGATGAAACTACGTGGCCTGTACGCCATTACCGACAGCCATTTGCTGGACGGTAAGTTGCTCAAGTACGTGGAGGCGGCGCTGGAAGGCGGCGTCACCTTGCTGCAATACCGCGACAAGAGCAGCGACGAGGCCCGCCGCCTGCGTGAGGCCGAAGCCTTGCGCGGGCTGTGCGAACGCTACAAGACGCAGTTGATCATCAACGACGACGCCGAATTGGCGGCACGTCTGAACGTGGGCGTGCACCTGGGCCAGACCGACGGCCCGCTGACTCCGGCCCGTGCACTGCTCGGGCGTCAGGCGATCATCGGTTCGACCTGCCACGCGCAGCTCGAACTGGCCGAACAGGCCGCCAAGGAAGGTGCCAGCTACGTCGCCTTCGGCCGCTTCTTCAATTCGAACACCAAGCCCGGCGCACCGACCTGCAGCCTTGACCTGCTCGACCAGGCCCGCAAGCAATTGCACCTGCCGATCTGCGCGATCGGCGGCATCACCCTGGATAACGCCGCCCCACTGGTGGCCCATGGCGTCGATCTGCTGGCGGTGGTGCATGGCCTGTTCGGTGCCCAGAGCACGGCTGAGGTGACCCGCCGTGCCCGCGCCTTCAATGAATTGTTTTCTATTTAAGCTTTAAATCTGATTTGAGAGCCCGATCATGTCTCGTTCCGAAACGCTGTTTGCCAATGCCCAGAAACACATTCCCGGTGGCGTGAACTCGCCGGTTCGCGCGTTCAAGAGCGTCGGCGGCACGCCGTTGTTCTTCAAGCACGCTGAAGGCGCCTACGTCACCGACGAGGACGACAAGCGTTATGTGGATTACGTCGGTTCCTGGGGTCCGATGATCCTCGGCCACAGCCATCCAGACGTGCTGGACGCGGTGCGCAAGCAGCTTGAGCACGGCCTGTCCTACGGCGCCCCGACCGAGATGGAAACGCAGATGGCCGATCTGGTCTGCTCGCTGGTGCCGTCGATGGAAATGGTGCGCATGGTCAGCTCCGGCACCGAAGCGACCATGAGCGCCATTCGCCTGGCCCGTGGCTTCACCGGCCGCGACAGCATCATCAAGTTCGAAGGCTGCTACCACGGTCACTCCGACAGCCTGCTGGTCAAGGCCGGTTCCGGCGCACTGACCCAGGGCGTACCGAGTTCGGCCGGTGTACCGGCGGCATTCGCCAAACACACCCTGACCCTGCCGTTCAACGACATCGACGCGGTAGAAACCATGCTCGCCGAAGTCGGCCAGGACGTGGCCTGCATTATCGTAGAGCCAGTGGCCGGCAACATGAACTGCGTGCCGCCGGCACCGGGTTTCCTCGAAGGCCTGCGGACCCTGTGCGACAAGCACGGCGTGGTGCTGATTTTCGACGAAGTGATGACCGGCTTCCGTGTCGCCCTCGGCGGTGCCCAGGCGCACTACGGCGTGACGCCGGACCTGACCACCTTCGGCAAGATCATTGGTGGTGGCATGCCGGTCGGCTGCTTCGGTGGCAAGCGCGAAATCATGCAGCGCATCGCCCCGCTGGGCCCGGTCTACCAAGCCGGCACGCTGTCCGGTAACCCGCTGGCGATGGCTGCCGGCCTGACCACCCTGCGCCTGATCAGCCGCCCGGGCTTCCACGCCGAGCTGACCGACTACACCACTCGCCTGCTCGACGGCCTGCAACAGCGCGCCGATGCGGCCGGCATTCCGTTCGTGACCACCCAGGCCGGTGGCATGTTCGGCCTGTACTTCAGCGGTGCCGACGACATCGTTACTTTTGATGACGTCATGGCCAGCGACGCAGCCCTGTTCGGCCGCTTCTTCCACCTGATGCTCGAAGGTGGCGTGTACCTGGCACCGAGCGCATTCGAAGCCGGTTTCACTTCGATTGCCCACGGCGAGGCTGAACTGCAGCTGACCCTGGACGCCGCCGAGCGCGCCTTCGCGGCCTTGAAGTAACGCTCAAATGCTGACGCTGGCCCTTGCCAGCGTCAGCTTTCGCCTGCATCCCCACGTTTTTCCCTACTCATCTGCTAATAATCCCCCGCAAAGTGGGCGATAAATTTCCCGCGCAGCAGAAAAACGAGTAAAGACTTTGTAAGGTTGCCCCTGCTTATTTCATAATGCGCGCTTATTGGATCCCTCGATGGGTCCGCGCGCCCTTCAGAGGTAAGTCGATTCCCATGAACCGCACCGGCCGCACCCTTGCACTGGGCTGCCTGTTGCTTCTTCAGCCCCTGCTCGCGCACGCACAAGCAGGCGGCAACTCGTTGTTAATCCCAGCGATGGGTCGCTGCACCCTCAATACCCAGCCGCAAGACCTGGAACAGGCGCTCGCCGCCTGCCAGAAAGCGTCGGAAGAAGGGGATGCGCAAGCGCAATACGAGTTGGGTGAGTTCTACTACGAAGGCAAAAACACCCCGCGCGACCTCAATCAAGCCCTGAGTTATTTCGAAAAGGCCTCGCTGCAAGGCCACGCCCAGGCGCAATTCAAACTCGGCACCATGTTCTTCCACGGCGAAGGCGTGCCGGCCAATAATGTTCAGGCGTACATCCTGCTGAAGATGGCGGCGGTCAACGGCGCCGAAGATGCCCTGGACACCGCCGACGAAGTCACCGAAAAGATGCCCCGCGAAGAACTGGAGCTTGCTACCCAGGTGCTCGGGCAAATCTTCCGTAAATATTTGATGGAATTGCAGAGCGCTGACGGGCGTACGCCGTTTTCGCCACTGCCTTGACAGCGACTCGGTCCCCTGTGGCGAGGGGGCTTGCCCCCTCGCCACAAAGCTCACCACACCACAGAGGCTTACTTCTCAGGCATCGGCATCGGAAACGGCATGACATTGCCGACCGCGCCACGGGCTTCGCTGATTTTCGGTGTTCCCATACGCTCGACTTCGTCGATACGCACGATCGAATGCATCGGCACAAAACTGCGCACCACGCCTTCGAACTGAGCCTTGAGCTTTTCTTCGCTCGGATCGACGACCACTTGCGTGCGCTCGCCAAAGACGAACTCTTCCACTTCCAGAAAGCCCCACAGATCACTTTGATAGATCTGCTTGGCGTACATTTCGAACACCTGGCCCTGGTTGAGGAAAATCACCTTGTAGATTGGAGCTTCACGTTTGGTCATGGCAGGCGAAACACATCGGGGGATAAAAATGAGGGCGCGAACTATAGCATAGCCATCGGACGCGCAGCGGTAGGAACCTGGGTACATGTTCCCTATAATGCGCGGTTCTTTGAATCACGTGATGACTCTTTCCATGGCCAAGAAGCTTTACATCGAAACCCACGGTTGCCAGATGAACGAGTACGACAGCTCGCGCATGGTCGATCTGCTGGGCGAACATCAGGCCCTGGAAGTCACCGCCCGCGCTGAAGACGCCGACGTGATCCTGCTCAACACCTGTTCGATCCGCGAACGTGCACAGGACCGTGTCTACTCCCAGCTCGGCCGCTGGCGCGAACTGAAGCTGGCCAACCCGGACATGGTGATCGCCGTCGGCGGTTGCGTGGCCAGCCAGGAAGGCGCGGCCATCCGTGATCGCGCGCCGTACGTCGACGTGGTCTTCGGCCCGCAGACCCTGCACCGCCTGCCGGAAATGATCGACGCCGCGCGCATCAGCAAGCTGCCGCAAGTCGACGTCTCGTTCCCGGAAATCGAAAAATTCGACCATTTGCCCGAGCCCCGCATCGACGGCCCGAGCGCTTACGTGTCGGTGATGGAAGGTTGCAGCAAGTACTGCACGTTCTGCGTGGTGCCCTACACCCGTGGCGAAGAGGTCAGCCGGCCGTTCGACGACGTGCTTGCCGAGATCATTCACCTGGCTGAAAACGGCGTGCGCGAAGTGACGCTGCTGGGGCAGAACGTCAACGGCTATCGTGGGACGACCCATGATGGGCGCCTGGCTGACCTGGCCGAGCTGATCCGCGTGGTCGCCGCCGTCGACGGCATCGACCGTATCCGCTACACCACGTCGCATCCGCTGGAGTTCTCCGACAGCCTGATCCAGGCCCACGCCGACGTGCCGGAGCTGGTCAAGCACCTGCACTTGCCGGTGCAATCGGGCTCGGACCGCATCCTCGCCGCGATGAAGCGCAACCACACCGCGCTGGAGTACAGATCCAAACTGCGCAAGCTGCGCGCCGCCGTGCCGGGAATCTGCATCAGCTCGGACTTCATCGTCGGTTTCCCGGGCGAGACCGAAAAAGACTTCGAACAGACCATGAAGCTGATCCAGGATGTCGGTTTCGACTTTTCCTACTCGTTCGTCTACAGCCAGCGCCCGGGCACACCGGCCGCCGATCTGGCCGACGACACTCCGGAAGAACTGAAAAAAGAACGCCTGAATGCCCTGCAGCATCGATTGAACCAGCAAGGTTTCGAGATCAGCCGACAAATGGTCGGTTCGATCCAGCGGATCCTGGTGACCGATTACTCGAAAAAGGACCCGGGCGAACTACAAGGCCGGACCGAGAATAATCGTATCGTCAACTTCCGCTGCGACAATCCGACCCTGATCGGCCAGTTCGCGGATGTGCACATCGATGCCGCGCAGCCGCACTCGTTGCGGGGTTCGTTGATCCAGTAACACTGAAGATCCCTGTGGGAGCGGGCTTGCTCGCGAATGCGGTCTGTCAGCTACATTATTGTCGACTGACACCCCCTCTTCGCGAGCAAGCCCGCTCCCAAAGGGACAGCGCCAGGCCAGTGAATCAACTTGGTCTGTATAAGAGCTTTCGCGCCCAGCCCACTGGCGCTATCCTTGATTCATCACTATTGCCCCAGGGCGGCTAAATACGACCTTGAACGCACCCATAGAACCACATCGTTTCATCCTCGAGCCTTTTGAAGCTCGTCGCTTCGCCAATCTGTGCGGGCAATTCGACGAGCACCTGCGCTTGATCGAACAGCGCCTGACCATCGAGATCCGCAATCGCGGAAACCAGTTCGAGCTGATCGGCGAACCCAAACACACCACCTCCGCGGAAAACCTCCTGCGCCGCCTGTACCGGGAAACCAAGGGTACCGAGCTGTCGCCGGACATGGTGCACCTGTTCCTGCAGGAATCGGCCGTCGAGCAGCTGGACAATCACTCCCCCGCCGAACCGTCCGTGGCCCTGCGCACCAAGAAAGGCATGATTCGCCCCCGCGGCTTGAATCAGCTGCGCTACGTGAAGGAAATCCTCGGTAACGATATCAACTTCGGCATCGGCCCGGCCGGTACCGGCAAGACTTACCTGGCTGTGGCCTGCGCGGTGGATGCACTGGAGCGCGAGCAGATTCGCCGCATCCTGCTGGTGCGTCCGGCGGTCGAAGCGGGTGAAAAACTCGGCTTCCTGCCCGGCGACCTGTCGCAAAAAATCGACCCGTACCTGCGTCCGCTCTACGACGCGCTCTACGAAATGCTCGGCTTCGAATACGTTGCCAAGTTGATCGAGCGCCAGGTAATCGAAGTCGCACCCCTGGCCTACATGCGCGGCCGTACGCTGAACAACAGCTTCATCATTCTCGACGAAAGCCAGAACACCACGGTCGAGCAAATGAAGATGTTCCTGACCCGGATCGGCTTCGGCTCCACGGCCGTCATCACCGGGGACATCACCCAGGTCGACCTGCCACGCGGCACCAAGTCCGGCCTGCACCACGTGATTGAAGTGCTCAAGGATGTGCCGGGGATCAGCTTCACCCATTTCCAGCCCAAGGACGTCGTGCGCCATCCATTGGTGCAGCGCATCGTCGAAGCCTACGAGCGCTTCGAAACCAAAGCGGCCGATGATGCCGCCGCCAAGGATAGCCGCCGCGATGCTTGAGCTTGACCTGCAAATCGCCACCGAAGCCTGCGCCCCCAGCGAAGCCGAGTTCCGCCAGTGGTGCGAGCTGGCTTTGCGCCAGCGCACCGCCGACTCGGAGATGACCATTCGTCTGGTCGACGAGGCCGAAGGACGCGAGCTGAACCACACCTGGCGGCAAAAGGACTACGCAACTAACGTCTTGTCATTCCCGGCCGACGTGCCGGATGAGTTCCTCGACATCCCGCTGCTGGGCGATCTGGTGATCTGCGTGGCCGTGGTCGAGCGTGAAGCCGCTGAACAGGGCAAGGAACTCAAGGCCCATTGGGCACATCTGGTGATTCACGGCTGCTTGCATCTGCTTGGTTACGACCATATTGATGACGAGGAAGCCGAAGAAATGGAAGCACTGGAACGAACGTTGCTTGCAGAACTGGGCTTTCCCGATCCGTACGCGGACGACGAAGCAGATGTATCCCCTACCGAAACAACAAAGGATTCAGAGTAATCGCTATGAGCGAAGATCGATCGAGCAACGGGCAGAAGTCATGGCTGGGTAAGCTCACCCAGGCTTTTGCCCACGAGCCGAAAAACCGCCAGGAGCTGCTGGAGCTGCTGCGCGATGCGCACCAGAACAAACTGCTGGACAGCGAAGCGCTGGCCATCGTCGAAGGCGCCATCCAGGTGGCTGACTTGCAGGTCCGGGACATCATGGTCCCGCGATCGCAAATGGTCAGCATCAAGGCGACCCAGACACCCCGCGAGTTCCTGCCTGCCGTGGTCGACTCGGCCCACTCCCGCTACCCGGTGATCGGCGAAAGCCACGATGACGTGATGGGCGTGTTGCTGGCCAAGGACTTGCTGCCGTTGATCCTCAAGGAGAACGGCGACAACTTCAACATCAAGGACCTGCTGCGCCCGGCCACCTTCGTGCCGGAATCCAAGCGCCTTAATGTGCTGCTGCGCGAATTTCGCGCCAACCACAATCACATGGCCATCGTCATTGACGAGTACGGTGGCGTGGCCGGTTTGGTGACCATCGAAGACGTACTGGAACAGATCGTCGGCGACATCGAAGACGAACACGACGTCGAAGAAGACAGCTACATCAAGCCGCTGCCCAGCGGTGATTTCCTGATCAAGGCCCTGACGCCGATCGAGAACTTCAACGAGTTCTTCGACAGCGAATTCTCCGACGATGAGTTCGACACCGTCGGCGGCCTGGTGATGAGCGCGTTCGGGCATTTGCCAAAACGCAACGAAATCACTGAAATCGGCCCGTACCGTTTCCGCATCCTGAACGCCGACAGCCGTCGGATTCACTTGCTTCGCCTGACGCCCATTGCTCGCTAAGGATTGAAATGCGCTGGACAACCCGCCCCGGCTGGCCCGGTAACCTGCTGGCCGTGGCGGCCGGTGCAATCACCACACTGGCCCTGGCGCCGTTCGATATCTGGCCACTGGCACTGCTCGCCGTAGGCCTGTTCTATGCCGGTCTGCGCGAACTGAGCCCACGTCAGGCATTGGGGCGCGGCTGGTGTTTCGGTTTCGGCCTATTCGGTGCCGGCACCAGCTGGATCTACTACAGCATTCACCACTTTGGTGGCGCTTCGGTATTGCTGGCCGGTTTCCTGATGCTGCTCTTCACGGCGGCGATTGCCTGGTTCTTTGCCCTGCCCGCCTGGATCTGGGCGCGCTGGCTGCGCCGCAATGAGGCGCCGCTGGCCGACGCCCTCGCCTTCGCGGCGCTGTGGGTCGCTCAGGAGGCCTTCCGCGGCTGGTTCCTGACAGGTTTCCCGTGGCTGTATTCCGGTTACAGCCAGCTCGATGGCCCGCTGGCCGGGCTCGCACCCATCGGCGGGATGTGGCTGATTTCCTTCACCCTGGCCCTGACGGCTGCGTTGATCTACAACGGCTTGCGCCTGGTTCGCACAGGGCGCAAAGGTTTTATCGCTGCCGGTGCATTGCTGTTGGTCGGCCCATGGCTGGTCGGAATGGCACTCAAGCACCACGCCTGGACCAGCCCGTCAGGCCCGCCGCTGAGCGTCGCCGCCATTCAGGGCAACATCGAACAAAGCATGAAATGGGACCCAACGCAGCTCAACGCGCAACTGGCGTTGTACCGCGACATGAGTTTCAGCTCCAGGCGCGTCGATCTTCTCATCTGGCCGGAAACGGCGATCCCGGTGCTCAAGGAGTCCGCCGAGGGCTACCTGAACATGATGGGCAACTTCGCGGCCGAACGTAAATCGGCGTTGATTACCGGTGTCCCGGTCCGCATGGAGGTCCGCCACGAGAAGCGTTTCTTCAACGGCATCACCGTTGTCGGCGAAGGCGACGGCACTTACCTCAAGCAAAAACTGGTGCCGTTTGGGGAATATGTTCCGCTGCAGGATGTGCTGCGCGGGCTGATCGCCTTCTTCGACCTGCCAATGTCGGACTTCGCCCGCGGCCCGGCTGACCAACCGCTGCTGCAGGCCAAGGGTTATCAGATCGCTCCGTACATCTGTTATGAAGTGGTTTACCCGGAATTCGCCGCCAGCCTCGCCGCCCGCAGCGACCTGTTGCTGACCATCAGCAACGACACCTGGTTCGGCACCTCCATCGGCCCGCTGCAACACCTGCAGATGGCGCAGATGCGTGCGCTGGAGGCCGGCCGCTGGATGATCCGCGCCACCAATAACGGTGTGTCTGGCCTGATCAACCCGTTCGGTCAGATTACCGATCAGATCCCGCAGTTCGAACGCGGCATCCTGTATGGCGAAGTGGTGCCGATGCACAACCTCACGCCGTACCTGGAATGGCGTTCGTGGCCATTGCTCATTCTCTGCATGTTGTTGTTTGGCTGGGCGCTGATTGCGAGCCGGATGGCCAAGACTGTTTAAAAGCTTCGTCGGATCGCCGCCCGGAGCAAGCCCGCTCCCACACTGGATCTAAGTCGGTCACAGTATTTGTGTACGACGCCGATCAAATGTGGGAGCGGGCTTGCTCCGGGCGGCGATCCGACGAAGGCGGCATCACAGGCACCTCATCAATCAGCGCCGACATCACTTCAGTAGAACAACGAATAACCGACCTGCCCCACCGCCTCGTTCATCAACTGCCCGTTCTGCCAGATCGCCTTGAACTCCGGCATCCAGCCACCCAGTGGCAGCCCATTGTCGCCGCCCAGAAACCCTACTGGCGCCGGCACTACCTCAAACCCGGCCTTGCGAAAACTCCAGACCGCTCGTGACATATGCCAGGCATGAGTCACGAGCACCACACGCTTGATGCCCTGTGGCAGCAATACCTCGGCGCTGAACTGCGCATTTTCCCAGGTCGTGCGGCTGCGTCCTTCCTGCCAGCGCACGGTCACGCCAAAATCGTCGCGCAAGGAGTCAGCCATCATCTGCGCTTCGCTTGGCGGAGTGCCGTAATGCAGGCCGCCGCTGGTCAATACCGGCAGGCCGGAAGCCTTGGCCAGCCGCGCGGCAAAGCGCTGGCGTTCCAGGCCTATACCCGTGGGCTGGTCGGCTCCCCAGGCCGCATCACCACGCTCGCGCCCCGAGCCGAGGACCACGATCGCGTCCGCGCGCTGCCCCAGGATTGCCCATTCATCGCGGGCCAGCGGTGGCTCCCGCTCGAGCAAGCCGGCACTCCACTGCACCACCACCGGCAGACTCATCAGCCAGAAACCACCCAGCCCCAGAGCAAAGCACGCACCGGCAAGCCTTGGCCTTGAGCGGCGCAACCACCAGGCGAGCAAAAGCAGCAGCAATAGAATGCCGGGTGGCAAAAGAAGTTGTTTTACGAAATAACGAAAAGGCATTGAGCATCTCCCGGAGATGCCCGAAGCCTAAGTGGGTTGGCGCAATGCGACAATCATTACGGAAGGACTATGCTTCAAAAACACATGGAGCATGGCTCTGTGCCCTATTTGAACTGGAAAGACCGGACCTTTACCGCGTCTCTGCCGGGAACCTTGTCCTTGAGCCAGATGATCTTGGCCGATCGTGGTACGTCGAGTTGCTTTACCGCCTCTGACAAGCATCCGTGTGTCTCACGCTCACTGCGATCCAGGTACGCCTTGACCAGTGCAAACTCTGCGGGGCTCAGACCACGCAGTTCCAGTTCCAGAGGGTGTTCGTCGCGCAACCGGCCAGCGGTCCTTGCCGCATCCAGGGCCAAGGCCAAACGATCGATCAGCCTTTCGTACAGCTCCGGTTTTGTAGCTTTTTGCTGTGACTCAACCATCCCTCACCTCATTGGAAGATAAGACCTACTCCCCAGTTAGAGCTTAGCTTCCATGAACAAACCGGCTGAACGCCGCGACCAACGGCCCTCGCGGCGGTTTTCGCGAGACGTGCGGCAGCAATCAGGGTTTCCCTCGGTAGAGCGCGGTCATGTATGCTACGGCGCTTCCTGTAACTCCACTTCCAGCTCGGCTGGGCATCGAAAACGCCAATGTGGCGTGATCACCGTCCAGCGTTGCATTGAAGAGGATTAGGCCACCCCTATTCAGTTCAAAAGTAGCCATGCACGAACAATATCAGCCCCGTGAAATCGAAGCCGCCGCCCAGTCGTTCTGGGACGAGCAAAAGTCCTTTGAAGTCAGTGAACAGCCAGGCAAGGAGACTTACTACTGCCTGTCGATGTTCCCTTACCCCAGCGGCAAGCTACACATGGGGCACGTGCGCAACTACACCATCGGCGACGTGATCTCCCGCTACCAGCGCATGCAAGGCAAGAACGTTCTGCAACCCATGGGTTGGGACGCCTTCGGCATGCCAGCGGAAAATGCCGCCATGAAGAACAACGTAGCGCCCGCCAAGTGGACCTACGAAAACATTGCCTACATGAAGTCCCAGCTGCGCAGCCTGGGCCTGGCGGTGGACTGGTCGCGTGAAGTGACCACCTGCAAGCCCGATTACTACCGCTGGGAACAATGGCTGTTTACTCGCCTGTTCGAAAAAGGTGTGATTTACAAAAAAAGCGGCACCGTGAACTGGGACCCGGTCGACCAGACCGTCCTGGCCAACGAGCAAGTGATCGACGGTCGCGGCTGGCGTTCCGGCGCGCTGATCGAAAAGCGCGAAATCCCGATGTACTACTTCAAGATCACCGCCTACGCGGATGAGCTGCTGGAGAGCCTCGACGAACTGACTGGCTGGCCTGAACAGGTCAAGACCATGCAGCGCAACTGGATCGGCAAATCCCGCGGCATGGAAGTGCAGTTCCCGTACAACGTCGATTCCATCGGCGAAACCGGCGCGCTGAAAGTCTTCACCACCCGTCCGGACACCCTGATGGGCGCGACCTACGTCGCCGTGGCCGCCGAACACCACCTGGCTACCCTGGCCGCACAGAACAATCCTGAGCTGCAAGCGTTCATCGCTGAATGCAAGGGCGGCAGCGTGGCCGAAGCCGACGTCGCCACCCAGGAGAAAAAAGGCCTGCCGACCGGCCTGTTCGTCGAGCACCCGCTGACCGGCGAAAAACTGCCGGTCTGGGTCGCCAACTATGTGCTGATGCACTATGGCGACGGCGCGGTAATGGCGGTTCCGGCCCACGACGAGCGCGATTTCGAATTCGCCCACAAGTACAACCTGCCGGTTAAATCGGTCGTGCGCACCAGTTCCGGTGACAGCAACCCGGCGCCATGGCAAGACGCCTACGGCGAGTACGGCACGCTGATCAATTCCGGCGAGTTCGACGACCTCGACTTCGCGGGCGCCTTCGACGCCATCGAAGTCGCGCTGATCAAGAAAGAACTGGGCGCCTCGCGTACCCAGTTCCGCCTGCGCGACTGGGGCATCAGCCGCCAACGTTACTGGGGCTGCCCGATCCCGATCATCCACTGCAACACTTGCGGTGACGTGCCGGTACCGGAAGATCAACTGCCTGTCGTGCTGCCGGAAGACGTCGTACCCGACGGCGCCGGTTCGCCACTGGCGCGCATGCCCGAGTTCTACGAGTGCAGCTGCCCTAAATGCGGCCAGCCTGCCAAGCGTGAAACCGACACCATGGACACCTTCGTCGAGTCCTCGTGGTACTACGCCCGTTACGCCTCGCCGCACTTTGAAGGTGGCCTGGTGGAAAAATCGGCGGCCGACCACTGGCTGCCGGTGGATCAGTACATCGGCGGTATCGAACACGCGATTCTTCACCTGCTCTACGCGCGCTTCTTCCACAAGCTGATGCGCGACGAAGGCCTGGTGAGCTCCAACGAGCCGTTCAAGAACCTGCTGACCCAGGGCATGGTGATCGCCGAGACTTACTATCGTCGCGAAGCCAACGGCGCCTACACCTGGTTCAACCCGGCGGACGTCGAGCTTGAGCGTGACAGCAAAGCCAAGGTTATCAGCGCCAAATTGAAATCTGACGGCCTGCCGGTGGAAATCGGCGGTACCGAGAAGATGGCCAAGTCGAAGAACAACGGCGTCGACCCTCAGTCGATGATCGACCAGTTCGGCGCAGACACCTGCCGCCTGTTCATGATGTTCGCTTCGCCACCTGACATGAGCGCGGAATGGTCCGACTCCGGCGTCGAAGGTTCGCACCGTTTCCTCAAGCGCGTCTGGCGCCTGGCTCAAGCCCACGTCACTCAGGGCCTGCCGGGCAAACTGGACGTCGCCAGCCTGAATGACGAGCAGAAAGCCGTTCGTCGTTCGATCCACCTGGCCATCAAGCAGGCCAGCCAGGACGTCGGCCAGAACCACAAATTCAACACCGCCATCGCTCAGGTGATGACGCTGATGAACGTGCTGGAAAAAGCCGCGCAAGCCACCGAACAGGATCGCGCACTGATTCACGATGGCCTGGAAACCGTGATTCTGCTGCTGGCTCCGATCACGCCGCACATCAGCCACGAGCTATGGAATCAACTAGGTCACGCTGAACCTGTGATCGACGCCGGCTGGCCGGTGGTGGATGACAGCGCGTTGGTACAGGACAGCCTGCAACTGGTGATTCAGGTCAACGGCAAGTTGCGTGGCCACATCGAAATGCCCGCCAGCGCCAGCCGCGAAGAAGTCGAAGCCGCAGCCCGTGCCAACGAAAACGTGCTGCGTTTCGTCGATGGTCTGACCATTCGTAAAGTGATCGTAGTGCCCGGGAAACTGGTCAATATCGTCGCCAGCTAATTGGATCAGGCGCCAGGTGAGCCTGGCGCCGAGTAAAACCTTTCGGGCCGCTTGATCGGCCCACATGGTTTCAAGGGGAGCAACAAGATGATCAAACGCAATCTGCTGGTGATGGGCCTCGCGATTCTGCTGAGCGCCTGCGGTTTCCAGCTGCGCGGCACCGGCACCAATGAACTGGCGATCAAGGAACTCGACCTGAGCGCCCGTAACGCATATGGTCCAACCGTGACCCAGTTGCGTCAGGTACTGATTGGCAGCGGCGTCAACGTCTATACCGGCGCTCCTTACAAGCTGGTGCTGACCAATGAACAGGAAAGCCAGCGCATCCTCAGCTACGCAGGTGCCGGTCATGCCGGCGAGTACCAGATCACCACCGTGCTGAACTACGACTTCCGTGGCCGCGGCGATCTGCCACTGCTGAGCGACAAAATCGAAGTACAGAAAATCTACATGCACGACGGCAACAACCTGGTGGGGTCCGACCAGGAAGCCGCAACGGCACGGGCAGAAGGTCGCCGGGAGATGGTTCAACGCATGATGCTGCGCCTTGAACAACTGAACCCAACCCAACTGGACCAATTGCAGCAGACTGCCGAAGCCAAGGCCAAGGCTGACGCCGCGGCACTGGACGCGGCACGAAAGGCTGAAGCGGAAACCCCGCGTCAGTCGCCTATCGAACTGCCGCAGCAGTAAGACTTACGGGGCGCCCAGGCGCCCCGTTCGCCCTCTCTTATGAAGCTCGCCCCCGCCCAACTCGCCAAACACCTGCAAGGCGCCCTTGCGCCGGTCTATATCATCAGCGGCGATGACCCGCTGCTGTGCCAGGAGGCGGCCGACGTCATTCGCGCTGCCGCCCGCCAACAGGGATTCGATGAACGCCAGGTGTTTGCCGCCGACGCCAGTTTCGACTGGGGCACGCTGCTGCAAGCCGGCGCCAGCATGTCGCTGTTCGCCGAAAAGCGTCTGCTGGAACTGCGCCTGCCTTCCGGCAAACCCGGCGACAAGGGTGCCGCCGCACTGATCGAATACTGCTCGCGCCCGGCCGACGACACCGTACTGCTGATCAGCTTGCCGAAGCTCGATGGCAGCGCACAGAAAACCAAGTGGGGTAAAGCGCTGGTCGAAGGACAGCAGACCCAGTTCGTGCAGATCTGGCCTGTCGATGTCGCCCAGTTGCCGAGCTGGATCCGTCAGCGCCTGTCCCAGGCCGGGCTTTCCGCCAGCCAGGACGCCGTTGAGCTGATCGCCGCGCGGGTCGAGGGCAACTTGCTGGCCGCCGCCCAGGAAATCGAAAAGCTCAAACTGATGGCCGAAGGCGGCCAGATCACCGTCGAAACCGTGCAGGCTGCGGTGGCCGACAGTGCGCGCTTCGATGTCTTTGGCCTGACCGATGCGGTGCTCAATGGTGAAGCGGCCCATGCCTTGCGCATGCTTGAAGGGTTGCGCGGCGAAGGCGTCGAACCGCCGGTGATTCTCTGGGCCCTGGCACGGGAGTTGCGCCTGCTGGCCAATATTTCCCTGCAATACAGCCAGGGCACGCCGCTGGACAAGGCCTTCAGCCAGGCCAAACCTCCGGTCTGGGACAAACGTAAACCGTTGGTGAGCAAGGCCCTGCAACGCTACTCGGCCCAACGCTGGGCGCAACTGCTGCTCGAAGCGCAGCGTATCGATGCGCAGATCAAGGGCCAGGCAGCCGGTTCGCCGTGGATGAGCTTGAGCCGGTTGACATTGTTGATGGCCGGGCAGCGATTGTCGTTGCCGGCAGAGTGAAAAGTCCTACACAGTGTAGGGACTAGACAGGTCCGCGACTTCGGCCGATGATTCGCCTCGCAAAATCCACTCACTTGCGAGAAATCATCATGAGCAAAAAGCCATCAAAGCGTGGCCCCAACAAGGCCAAATCCATCGTCGCCCAGCCATTGTTCCGCAGCCGCCAGGAACGCCCGGCCAAGGGCAAAGGCAGTTACCGCCGCGAAGCCTTCCAGTCTGACAGCTGGGAGGCTTCTTACTTTCTGGCTGCGTAAAGCAGAACACCCCTTTGACATGGTAAGGTCTGTACCTGATTCGTATTCCCTGGACCCGTGCATGCCCTTTTGTCTTTCCCGTCGTTGGCACCTGCGCCAACTGATCGCTGCCTCCAGCCTTGTTTTACTTGTCGCCTGCGCGGAAAAACCGACCGCAGCCGACGCTCAGCCGCTTCAGACGCTCCCTGTCGCCACTGCCCCGGCGGTTATTCCGCCTGTGGTTCCGACCGGTGAGAACCTCGACATCCAGCCAACCCAGACCTTCGCCGAATGGCAGGCAGGTTTCCGCAAGGATGCCCTGGCCGCCGGTATCCGCGCCGATCTGTTCGACCGCGCCTTCGCCGATGTCAGCTTCGACCCCAGCGTGATCCGCGCAGACCGCAGCCAACCGGAATTCGCAAAACCGGTTTGGGAATACCTCGACGGCGCCTTGTCGCCGCTGCGGGTACGCAAAGGCCAGTCGCTGGTCAACCAATACGCTGATGTCCTGCAAAGTATCGAGCAGCGCTACGGCGTCGATCGCCAGGCGCTGGTGGCGGTGTGGGGCATGGAGAGTAACTTCGGGCAGTTCCAGGGCAGCAAGTCGGTGATCAACTCGCTGGCGACCCTGGCCTACGAAGGTCGTCGTCCCGGTTTCGCCCACGCGCAATTGATTGCCGCCCTGCAAATCCTGCAGCAAGGCGACATCGAACCCGAGAGGATGCTCGGATCCTGGGCCGGTGCCATGGGCCAGACCCAGTTCATCCCGACCACCTACAACACCCATGCCGTGGACTTCGATGGTGACGGGCGCCGTGATATCTGGGGCAGCTCGGCCGATGCCCTGGCCTCGACCGCGCATTACCTGCAAAGCTCCGGCTGGCAAAGAGGTCAGCCTTGGGGCTTCGAAGTCCAGCTGCCGAGCGGTTTCAATTACGTACTGGCCGATGGCACGATTCGCAAGAGTGTCTCCGAGTGGCGCCAACTGGGCGTTACGCTGCCCAACGGTGGCCAGGTCCCGGCAGGCTCAGAGCAGTTGTCCGCGGCCCTGTTGCTGCCAGCTGGCTACCGCGGCCCGGCCTTCCTGGTGCTCGACAACTTCCGGGCGATCCTCAAGTACAACAACTCGTCGTCCTACGCCCTGGGGGTGAGTCTGTTGTCGGAACGCTTCAATGGCGCAGGCCTGATCAGCGGCACGTGGCCAAAGGATGATCTGCCTCTGAGCCGTACCGAGCGGATTGAGCTGCAAAACCTGCTGAGCGCGCAAAACTATGACGCCGGCACCGCCGACGGGATCATCGGCGCCAACACCCGCAAGGCGATTCGCAGCGCCCAGCAGTCATTTGGCTGGCCGGCGGACGGGCATCCGACGCACAAGTTGCTGGAAGGGTTGCGTAACCGATAGTTTGTCGTATGGCTGGAACCGCTTTCGCGAGCAAGCCCGCTCCCACACTGATTTTGTGGCGTTCACAGATCCAATGTGGGAGCGGGCTTGCTCGCGAAGACTGACTAACAGGCGATAAAAATCTAGCGCCTGACCACCACATCCTGCTCCAGCACCAATTCCTTGTTCCCGGCATCCAGTCTGACCAAGGCCCCCATGGGCAGCGTCAGGTTCGGATTGCAATGCCCACTGCGCCACCCGGACAGCACCGGAATCTTCAATGGCTCGAAGGTCTGCTTGAGCAACCTGTCCAGCGCTGCCACCTCAACCCCCGCCACATCCCCGACCAACACGCCGCGCAGCTTGTGCAACGTGCCTGCCAATCGCAGCTGGATCAGCAACCGGTCGATGCGATACAGCGGCTCGTTGATGTCCTCGATCAACAGAATGACGCCCTCGGCGTCAATCTCGTAGGGCGTACCCATGGTCGCGGCGATCATGGCCAGATTGCCACCGAGCAAGCGCCCATGTGCCACGCCCGGCTCGATCGTGGTCAGCGGGTAGGCTGCCGGATGAGCCAGCACTGTTCCCGCCCTCACCTGCCCTCGCAGCATGTTGAAGAAGGAAGGCTCCGTAGGTTTTTGCTTGTCGCCCAGCAGGTCGGCATTGAGCATCGGACCATGAAAGGTCACGAAGCCGGCATAACGACTGATCGCCAAATGCAGCGCGGTGATGTCGCTGTAGCCGATGAACGGCTTGGCGTTGTCACGCAGCAACTTGAAATCGATGCGATCGAGCAGCCGGGGCGTGCCGTAACCGCCACGCAGGCAGATGATGGCATCCACCTCGCTGTCGGCGAACGCTGCATGCAGGTCGCCAAGTCGCAGCTCGTCACTACCGGCCAGGTAGCCGTTTTTTTCGTAGACCCCGGGAAACACTTTCAGTGAATAACCCCGGGCACGCATCCATTGCACCGCCTTGTCGGTGTCCAGCGGGGCTGGGCCAGCAGGGGCGATAACGCCGATCATACCTTCCGACGGCAGTGCCGGGACGGGAGCATGAGGACAAAGAGTGTGGGTCGGTCGAGCGGTCATCCGTGAATCTCCCTGCGTGAAATCTTCAGCACACAGTAGTCAGGAACGGGGACAAACAGAAGAGGAACCGTTGCCCCGCAGGTTGCAGGAAAAAACAGCCGTTGCCATGGGCCAGGCAAAAAAATGCCCGCAAGGCGTTGAAACCTTGCGGGCGTTTTATGTTTCACAGTCGATCAGGACGACATCAGCTCGGCCTTGACCAGCTTGGCCTGCTCGTCGGCGTGATACGAGGAGCGTACCAACGGACCCGAGGCAACGTTCTTGAAGCCCATCTTGTAGCCTTCCTCGGCGAACCAGGCGAAGGTGTCCGGATGCACGAATCGCTGCACCGGCAAGTGGCTGCGGGACGGTTGCAGGTACTGGCCGAGGGTCAGCATGTCGATGTCGTGCTCGCGCATGCGCTTCATGACTTCGATGACTTCTTCGTCGGTCTCGCCCAGGCCCAGCATCAAACCGGACTTGGTTGGAATGTGCGGCATCATCTGCTTGAAGCGTTGCAGCAGGGTCAGCGACCACTGGTAGTCGGAACCCGGACGTGCAGCCTTGTACAGGCGCGGCACGGTTTCCAGGTTGTGGTTGAACACATCCGGCGGCTCGGCGGCAGTGATTTCCAGCGCGATGTCCATGCGGCCACGGTAGTCCGGGACCAGGGTTTCGAGCTGCACGTTCGGCGACAGCTTGCGGATTTCACGGATGCAGTCGGCAAAGTGCTGGGCACCGCCGTCACGCAGGTCGTCACGGTCTACCGAGGTGATCACCACGTACTTGAGGCGCAGATCGGCAATGGCGATGGCCAGGCTTTCCGGCTCGTTGACGTCGAGTGGCTTCGGACGACCGTGGCCAACGTCGCAGAACGGGCAACGACGGGTGCAGATGTCACCCATGATCATGAACGTCGCGGTGCCACCGGAGAAGCACTCGCCCAGGTTCGGGCAGGACGCCTCTTCGCACACACTGTGCAGCTTGTGTTTGCGCAGCAGGGCCTTGATGCGGTCGACTTCCGGCGAAACCGGGATGCGTACACGAATCCAGTCTGGTTTCTTCGGCAGTTCGGTGGTCGGAATGATCTTCACCGGGATGCGTGCAACCTTTTCGGCGCCGCGCAGCTTGACGCCGGCTTCAACCTTGGGACGCGGGGCCGGGCGCTCGGTGACATCGAGCGTCGGGATCATGGTTTGCACTGCATCAGTAGTCATATCAGTCGATTCCGCCCGTCAGGGTCGTCTGCTCAGCATAGTCGAGGTGCTTGACGAGCTGCGCACGCAGCCGGGCACTTACCTCGGCAAATTCAATCGATCCTGCGTGATCGCTCAGCTGGGTCATCGCCAGCCCGGCGTAGCCGCAGGGATTAATCCGTCGAAACGGTTCCAGGTTCATGTCCACGTTCAAGGCCAGGCCGTGAAAGGAACAGCCGTGGCGGATCCGTAGACCCAGGGAAGCGATTTTCGCTCCGTCGACGTAGACACCCGGTGCATCGGGCTTGGCCACGGCGGTCACACCGTAACTGGCCAGCAACTCGATCAGGCATTGCTCCATCCGGCTGACCAGATCGCGCACGCCAAACCCGAGCTTGCGCACGTCCAGCAGCAGGTAAGCCACCAGCTGGCCGGGGCCGTGGTAGGTCACCTGACCACCACGGTCGACCTGCACCACCGGAATATCCCCGGGGAGCAGCAGGTGCTCGGCCTTGCCGGCCTGACCCTGGGTGAACACCGCGGGATGCTCAACCAGCCAGATCTCGTCGGCGGCATCGCTGCCGCGTTCGTTGGTGAAGCGCTGCATGGCATGCCAGACTGGCTCGTAAGCCATCTGGCCGAGTTCGCGAAAGCCCAGCGTGCCAGACATCACAGCACCATGTGCACGAAACCGGTGGCCCGCAGCTCGCTGTTGATGTTGTACAGCTGGTCCTGGTCGGTCGCGACGATGTGCAACTGAATGGTGGTGTATTTGCCGTTGCTGCTCTGGCGCTCGTCAACACGCTCATCGTTGATCGTTGCATGTTTGCGAACGATATCGATGATCCTGTCCTTGTTGCCCACGCCGGTGTCGCTGATCACCTTAACCGGGTAATCATTGGCTGGGAATTCGATTTTTGGCGCCTTTACTTCGGTATCGGTCATGGCGTAACGGCCTCGTAAGCGTAAGCCGTGGCGACGGGCATGGCTGCGCGCCAGATCAGCGCGGAGCCATGCAGGTGCACACTAAATTCAGTTGAACAAGCCGAAGAAGAATAGACGGATGCTATCCCACATGCGGCGGAAGATACCACCTTCCTCGACGGCGTCCAGAGCGATCAGATCGGCGCTGTGCACCACCTTGTCGTCCAGTTTCACTTCGACTTTACCGATCACGTCGCCCTTGGCGATTGGCGCGATCAGCTGCGGGTTCATGGTCATGCTGGCAGCGAGCTTTTTCAGCTGGCCTTTTGGCAGGGTCATGGTCAGGTCTTGCGCCAGGCCAGCCTTGATCTGGTTGGTGGAGCCTTTCCAGACTGGAGCCTGAGCCAGCTCGGTGCCCTTCTGATAGAAGGTCTGGGTTTCGAAGAAACGGAAACCGTAGGTCAGCAGCTTCTGGGTTTCGGCGGCACGGGCCACTTCGCTGTTGGTACCGAACACCACGGCGATCAGGCGCATGCCATCACGTACGGCCGAAGACACCATGCAGTAGCCGGCTTCGTCGGTGTGGCCGGTTTTCAGACCGTCAACGGTCTTGTCGCGCCACAGCAGCAGGTTACGATTCGGCTGCTTGATGCCGTTCCAGAAGAACTCTTTCTGCGAGTAGATCGCGTAGTGAGCCGGGTCTTCGTGAATGATTGCGCGAGCCAGTACCGCCATGTCGTGAGCCGACGAGTAGTGCTCCGGGTTCGGCAGACCGGTCGGGTTCATGAAGTGGCTGTTGGTCATGCCCAGGTCGCTAACGGTTTTGTTCATCATGTCGGCGAACGCGTCTTCGCTACCGGCGATGTGCTCGGAGAGCGCAACACTGGCGTCGTTGCCCGACTGGATGATGATGCCGTGCAGCAGATCGCTGACGGTGACCTGAGAGCCGACCTTGATGAACATCCGCGAACCGCCGGTACGCCAGGCGTTTTCGCTGACGGTTACCGGGTCGTTTTCACCGATCTGGCCGCGACGGATTTCCAGGGTCGCGATGTACGCGGTCATCAGCTTGGTCAGGCTGGCCGGTGGCAGACGCTGGTCACCATTGTTCTCGACCAGCACGTTGCCGCTGCTGGCATCCATGAGCACGTAGGCCTTGGCGGCCAGTTGCGGTGGCGACGGCATCATCTCGACCGCGAACGCGGCGGGTGAGAGGAGCAGCGGGACTAACAGGAACAGGCGTTTGGCAAAGGTGGTGATGTTCATCCGTCTCTCGAAATCGCTAATGGAAACTGCCCAAGGGCAAAACTAATCAGATGACTTTCTAACGAGTCATCGCGTGTTCAGTTGCTCACTCCAATCACCCTTTGCCGGGCTTTTGTTCTTCGAAGAGCCAACAACCTGGTTCACCCCCCAAAACCGCAGATGAACCGTCAATCAAGTCCTACGTATTACTCAGTCACAACGCTTGGCGAACCGAGATTGGCCAGGCGCACACTGTTCTGCACCTGCTGGATTTCACCCGGCGATCCGATCGGACCCAGGCGAACCCGATGCAGGGTCTGCTGATTGCGCACGATCGAACTGATGAACACCGGAGCGCTCACCGTCCCGCTGAGCTTCGATCTCAGGAGTTCTGCAGCGTCCGGGTTGGCGAACGCGCCCACCTGCAGATACTGGCCAGAGGCTGGTGCAGAAGCGTTTTTTTTTGCATCAAGCTGCACAGGCACCACCGCGGCGGCGTGTTGCTGTGGCGGCGGCGTCCATTGCTCGACGGTGCCGGCCGAAGCCGTGATCACCGGGGCGCTATTGTGTGCGACTTTCGGTTCGTTGAGCATTAATGGTGCCGGACGGCCCTTGGCGGCCCACCATTGCTGCGGGTCGATGCCTTCGACCTTGACCCGCGCGGTGCCGGTTTCGGCGTAACCGAGTTTCTTGGCGGCAGCGTAGGACAAGTCGATGATCCGGTCCGAGTAGAACGGCCCGCGGTCGTTGACTCGCAGAATCACGCTCTTGTTGTTGTCCAGGTTAGTCACCCGAACGTAACTCGGCAGTGGCAATGTCTTGTGTGCGGCACTCATGCCATACAGGTCATACACCTCGCCATTGGCAGTGTTCTGGCCATGGAATTTGGTGCCGTACCAGGACGCCGTACCCGACTGGACATAGGTCTTGGACTCTTGCAGCGGGAAGTAAGTCTTGCCCAGCACAGTGTACGGGTTGGCCTTGTAAGGGCCAGTGTGCAGGGTCGGCGTGGCGTCCGGGATACGCGAAACATCGACGTCCCACCATGGCGCGCCATCCTTGTGGGCGCGGTTGATGTCCAGCCCCGGCGTCGTGCGCACGGCGGCGGTGGACTTCTGGGCCGGCGCGCGGTTGGTCGAACAACTGGCGACCAGCACTGCCAACGCGGCGAATGCCATCAGCTTCAGGGGTTTACTCATAGGCAATGCCCGCATTACTTGACGCCCCGTGCTTGGACCAGCTGTTCAGACAGTTGATGTACGGCCATGGCGTACATCACGCTGCGGTTATAACGCGTGATCGCGTAAAAATTCTTCAGGCCCATCCAGTACTCGGAGCCATTGTCGCCTTCCAGGCGGAAAGCAGTAACCGGCATATCATCGCGCAGCGCATCATGACTTGACCACCCCAAGGCTCGCAACTCCCCGACGGTTTTCGTCGGTTCGATTCCTGCGGTCAAACCTTCGTCGACCTGATCGCCACGGACATCGCCGCGACTGACTACCGGTTCGCCTGCAATCCAGCCATGACGCTTGAAGTAACTGGCGACACTGCCGATGGCATCGTCCGGGTTGGTCCAGATGTTGATATGGCCATCACCGTCGAAATCCACCGCATAGGCGCGGAAACTGCTCGGCATGAATTGCGGCAAGCCCATTGCGCCAGCGTAGGAGCCTTTGAGCGTCAACGGATCGACCTGCTCTTCGCGGGCCAGCAGCAGGAACTCACGCAATTCCTTGCGGAAAAACTCGGCACGGGGAGGATAGTCGAAACCCAGGGTCGACAAGGCATCGATCACCCGGAAATTTCCGGTATTACGGCCGAAAAAGGTTTCAACGCCAATGATCGAAACAATCACCTGGGCCGGCACACCATATTCCTGCTCGGCACGGGCCAACACCGCTTCGTGCTGACGCCAGAAGTCCACACCCCGGGCTATGCGCGCATCGGTGATGAACATCGGGCGATATTCGCTCCACTGCTTGACCCGTTCGGCGGGTTTCGAGATGGCGTCCAGAATCGACTGCTTGCGCTCGGCTTCGCGGAACACGCCCATCAATTGTTCACCGGCGAAACCGTAGTCGCGGGTCATTTCACCGACGAACTCGGCCACCTGGGGTGAGCCTTCGTAGTCGCCGGCCAACGCTTCCTGCATGGTGCCAAGGATGCTTACCAGGCCGACCCATGGCGCGTATCGAGTCGCCCAGCCACGCATTACTTGCATTGAAAATTTCACCTTATTCAAACCTGCGCGATCCACTTGCGATGGGTATGGATCGACATCAAAACCCCAAACGCTGACAGTAGCGTCACCAGCGAAGTTCCTCCGTAGCTAATGAACGGCAACGGCACCCCCACCACCGGTAACAGGCCACTGACCATACCGATGTTGACGAAAACATAAACAAAAAACGTCATGGTCAGGCTGCCCGCGAGCAACTTGCCGAACAATGTCTGCGCCTGGGCGGTAATCACCAGGCCACGGCCGATCAACAGCAGGTAGATCAGCAACAGCGCGCAGATCCCCACCAGGCCGAACTCTTCACCCAATACGGCAATGATGAAGTCGGTATGGCTTTCCGGCAGGAAGTCCAGGTGCGACTGGGTGCCCAGCAACCAGCCCTTGCCAAACACACCGCCGGAGCCGATGGCGGCCTTGGACTGGATGATGTTCCAGCCAGTGCCTAGCGGGTCACTTTCCGGGTCGAGGAAAGTGAGGACGCGCTGCTTCTGGTAATCGTGCATCACGAAATACCACATAGCCACGGACACCGGCACGGCGGCAGCGAGCACGCTGAGGATCCAGCGCCAGCGCAGGCCGCCCATGAACAGCACGAAGGCGCCCCCCGCCAGAATCAGCAATGAAGTGCCGAGGTCGGGCTGGCGCACGATCAGGATGAATGGCAAGCCGATCAGGAACAGGCTCACCCCCACATGCTTGAGTTGCGGCGGCAAGGTGCGTTTGGACAGGTACCAGGCGATGGTCGCCGGCATCAGGATCTTCATGAATTCCGAAGGCTGGAAGCGGATCACTCCGGGAATGTTGATCCAGCGCGTGGCGCCCATGGCGTTGTGCCCCATGATGTCGACCACTACCAGCAACAACACGCCGAGCACATAACCCACCGGGACCCAGCGGGCCATGAAGCGTGGCTCGAACTGGGCGATGACGATCATCGACACCAGGCCGATGCCGAAAGAAGTGGCTTGTTTGGCTAGCAGATCCCAGCTTTTGCCACTGGCCGAATAGAGTACGAACAGACTGCCGGCGGCCAGGGTCAGCAGCAGGATCAGCAATGGGCCGTCGATGTGCAAGCGTTGCAGCAGCGTCGCACGGCGACGCATCACATCCTCACTGGAGAGCATGCGATCGAAGTTATTCATCACGGGCGGTAGCCTCTGCACTGATAGGGCTGGCGTATTCGGGCTTCAACCGACCGTCCTGGTCCAGGAGCCAGGCATCCATGATCTGGCGCACCACTGGCGCGGCAACGCCGGAGCCGGACTCGCCGTTCTCGACCATCACCGACACCACGATTTTCGGGTCGTCGGCCGGCGCGAAACCGACGAACAGGGCGTGGTCGCGATGGCGTTCCTGAACCTTGGAACGGTCATACTTCTCACCCTGTTTGATCGCGACCACCTGGGCCGTACCCGACTTGCCGGCAATCCGGTATTGCGCACCGATCGAGGCCTTGCGTGCCGTACCGCGAGCACCGTGCATCACCTGCTGCATACCGTGATTGACCTTGTTCCAGTCCGACGGGTCGCGCAGGATGATGTCCGGCATCGGATTCTCATCCACCGGTTTCACGCCCTCGATGGTCTTGGCCAGGTGCGGACGGTTCCAGACGCCTTTGTTGGCGACCAGGGCGGTGGCCTGGGCCAGTTGCAACGGGGTCGACTGCATATAGCCCTGGCCAATCCCGAGAATCAGCGTCTCACCCGGGAACCACGCCTGCCGACGGGTCGCACGCTTCCATTCGCGGGACGGCATCAGCCCCGGCGATTCTTCGAACATGTCCAGCGAGACTTTCTGGCCGATGCCGAACTTGGTCATGTACGCCGACAGCCGATCGATCCCCAGCTTGTGGGCCAGGTCATAGAAGTAGGTGTCGTTGGAACGCATGATCGCGGTATCGAGGTCGACAAAGCCGTCACCGGTGCGGTTCCAGTTACGGTACTTGTGATCGTAGTTGGGCAGCATGTAGTAACCCGGGTCGAACACTCGTGACGACGCCGTCACCACGCCCGCGTCCAGACCGGCAATCGCCACCGCCGGTTTGATCGTCGAACCCGGCGGGTACAGGCCGCGCAATACGCGGTTGAACAGCGGCCGGTCGATAGAGTCACGCAGTTCTGAATAGGCCTTGAAACTGATGCCGGTGACAAACAGGTTCGGGTCGAAACTCGGCTGGCTGACCATGGCCAGAACCTCACCGGTTTTCGGGTCCAGCGCGACCACCGCGCCACGACGACCACCGAGCGCGGCTTCGGCGGCTTCCTGCAGTTTGATGTCCAGGCTCAGGACGATGTCCTTGCCGGGAATCGGATCGGTACGCTTGAGCACGCGCAATACGCGGCCGCGAGCGTTGGTTTCAACTTCTTCGTAGCCCACCTGGCCGTGCAGCTCGGGCTCATAAAAACGCTCGATGCCGGTTTTACCGATGTGGTGGGTGCCGCTGTAATTGACCGGATCGAGGGACTTGAGCTCTTTCTCGTTGATCCGCCCCATGTAACCGACCGAGTGCGCAAAGTGCGCACCCTGCGGATAGTGGCGCACCAGTTGCGCGACCACTTCCACCCCAGGCAGGCGGAACTGGTTCACGGCGATCCGGGCGATCTGCTCTTCGCTCAGCTCAAACAGGATCGGCACTGGCTCGAACGGCCGACGCCCCTGGCGCATACGCTTCTCGAAAATCACCCGATCCTCCGGCGTCAGCTCCAGCACTTCGACAATCACGTCGAGCACTTGCTGCCAGTCGCCGGACCGCTCGCGGGTCATGCTCAGGCTGAAGCTGGGCCGGTTATCGGCGATCACCACGCCGTTGCGGTCGAAAATCAGCCCGCGAGTCGGCGGAATCGGCTGCACGTGGACACGGTTGTTTTCCGACAGGGTCGAGTGGTACTCGTACTGGATCACTTGCAAGAAATACAAACGCGCGATCAGCACGCAGATCAGCGCCACCACGGCAATTGCCCCGAACACGACGCGGCCACGCACCAGACGGGCGTCTTTTTCGTGGTCCTTGATGCGGATCGGCTGAGACATGAGGGCAGAACTACTTGTGGTAAGGGTGACCGGACAGCACGGTCCAGGCACGGTACAACTGTTCGCCGATCAGAATCCGCACCAGCGGGTGCGGCAAGGTCAGCGGCGACAACGACCAACGCTGGTCAGCCCTGGCACAGACTTCCGGCGCCAGCCCTTCGGGGCCGCCGACCATGAAGTTGACGGTGCGCGAGTCCAACCGCCAGCGGTCGAGCTCGACCGCCAGTTGCTCGGTGCTCCAGGGCTTGCCATGGACTTCAAGAGTGACAATCCGCTCGTTCGGCCCGACCTTGGCCAGCATGGCTTCGCCTTCCTGACGGATGAAGCGGGCCACGTCGGCATTCTTGCCACGGGTATTGAGCGGTATTTCCACCAGTTCCAGCGCCAGTTCGGACGGAAGACGCTTGGCATATTCATGCCAGCCTTCTTCCACCCATTTGGGCATGCGTGAACCGACGGCGATCAGTCGCAGTCGCACAGCGGTCCCTTATTCCTGGTCTTTGTTGAGCTTGTTGAAGTGCTCGTGACCAACTTCAGGGCTGTGGTGCTTGCCATCGGCCGCACGGCTCTGCTCGGCACCTTTCCACAGGCGCTCCAGGTCGTAGAACTGACGGGCGTTGGAGGTCATCATGTGGACGATCACGTCGTCCATGTCCAACAGCACCCAGTCGCTGTCGCCCTTGCCTTCTTCACCCAGCGGCTTGATCCCCAGGGCCTTGACGGCCTCGCGGACCTTGTCCAGCATCGCGCCGATCTGGCGGTTGGAGGTACCGGTGGCGATGATCATGTAGTCAGTGATGCTCTGCTTGTCGCGAACATCAATCACCAGCACGTCCTGGGCCTTGACGTCTTCCAGGGCGGCTACGGCGATCTTGACCAGCTCGTCGCCCTTAGGCGGCTCGGCGGCGAGAACCTTTTCAGGCAGCGGGGCACTCTTGAATGTGCCTTTGCGTTTTACTTTGCTTTCGTTGTTGCTCGTCATATAAAACTCGTTTTGCTCGTTTGTTCGGGCGCTTCAATACACGTTGTTGCCACGTGCCTTGAGGCACTCCTATTCAGTTCGACGCACGGTAGAGCCCGTGCGCATCGATGTAGGCCAGGACCGCGTCGGGCACCAGGAAACGTACCGACTTACCGCTGGCCAGCAGTTGACGGATCTGGGTGGCGGATACCGCGAGCGGTGTCTGCCAGACGAATGCAATCTGTCCGCTCGGCCCTTTGAGAGCCAGCGGGTCGCTCACCGAGCGCGCTGCCAGCAGGTTGCGCAAGGCATCCGGCGGTTCGCTGTCGGCATCCGGGCGTTGCAACACCAGGATATGGCAATGCTGGAGCAACTCTTCCCAGCGGTGCCAAGTGGGCAGGCCGCAAAAAGCGTCCCAGCCCAAAAGCAGAAAAACCTGGTCATCCGCGGCCAGTTCGGCGCGCATCAGTTCCAGGGTATCAATGGTGTAGGACGGTTTGTCCCGCTGCAATTCGCGGGCGTCCACCACCAACGGTGCCACACCGGCCACCGCGCACTCGACCATCGCCAGACGGTCTTTCGCCGACACCTGCGGCTTGCCCCGATGGGGCGGCCTGGCACTGGGCGTCAGGCGCAACTCATCGAGCGCCAGTGTTTCGGCGACTTCCAGCGCACCGCGCAAATGGCCGATGTGCACCGGATCGAACGTTCCGCCCAGCACGCCAATGCGGCGAGGGGCTGGCTCGCTGACTGTGACCGGGGCTGACGGGTCGAAGTCGCCCAAGTCAGACCGGCTCCTGTCCGCGCAGCTGCCCGTCACCGACCACGATGTACTTCTCGCAGGTCAGTCCTTCGAGGCCCACCGGGCCGCGGGCGTGCAGCTTATCAGTAGAAATGCCGATCTCGGCACCCAATCCGTATTCGAAGCCATCGGCGAAGCATGTAGGGGTATTGATCATCACCGACGAGGAGTCGACTTCAGCCACGAAACGCCGGGTGTCGCCCTGGTGTTCGCTGACAATCGAATCAGTGTGATGGGAACCGTAATGATTGATGTGCTCGATGGCCTGGCCCAGCCCGTCGACCACGCGGATCGACAGAATCGCCGCCAGATACTCGGTGTTCCAGTCTTCCTCGGTGGCCGGCACGGCATCGATGATCGCCCGGGTGCGTTCGCAACCACGCAGCTCGACGCCTTTTTCGCGGAACTGGGCCGCCATCGCCGGCAGGAAATCCTTGGCAACGGTTTGATCCACCAGCAGCGTTTCCATGGCACCGCAGATGCCATAACGGTAAGTCTTGGCGTTGAACGCGATGCGCTGGGCCTTGGCCAGGTCGGCGTGCTCACTCACGTACACGTGGCAGATGCCATCCAGGTGCTTGATCACCGGAACGCGGGCATCACGGCTGACGCGCTCGATCAGGCCACGGCCGCCGCGCGGCACGATGACATCGACGTACTCAGGCATGGTGATCAGCGCGCCGACGGCAGCGCGATCAGTGGTTTCGACCACTTGCACCACCGCGGCCGGCAGATCGGCCTCGGCCAGGCCACGCTGAATGCAGGCGGCGATGGCGCGATTGGAATGAATCGCCTCGGAACCGCCACGCAGGATGGTCGCGTTACCGGACTTCAGGCACAAGCTCGCGGCATCGATGGTCACGTTCGGCCGCGACTCATAGATGATTCCGATCACGCCCAACGGCACGCGCATCTTGCCGACCTGAATACCGGACGGACGGAAGCTCATGTCGCGGATCGCGCCGATCGGGTCCGGCAGCGCTGCTACCTGACGCAGGCCGACGATCATGCCATCGATACGCGCCGGGGTCAGCGCCAGGCGTTCGAGCAGGGCCGGCTCAAGACCATTGGCGCGACCGGCGGCCAAATCCTGTTCATTGGCCGCCGTCAACTCGGCGCGGGCAGCGTCCAGCGCATTGGCGGCGGCCTGCAGGGCGCGGTTTTTCTGCGCGGTACTGGCACGGCCGATCACGCGGGAAGCTTCGCGGGCAGCGCGACCCAGGCGGGTCATGTAGTCAAGAACGGACTCAGTCATGGTCTGGAGTGGTCTTTGATTAGGTCTTGGTAAAGAGTAAAGCGACAGATTATAGCTGTCGCGCCCACTGACTAACAGCGGTGACGGGCGGATGGTCGAAATGGAGGGCAATTTGCCGATGTTCAGCCGGGATTAAGCTGCAAATTGTTATCATCACGACTCATTCAGCCCTGACAAATGCCGGTCATCATGTCCAATCTGACTGTTCGAGCGTCCGCTGTGAGCCTGCCCACGGGCCTCCCGGACGCATTTTTCGACCGTGACGCGCAAGTTCTGGCCCGGGATTTACTGGGCAAAGTCATTCGCCATCGAGTGGGTGACCTGTGGCTCAGCGCCCGGATCATCGAAACCGAAGCCTATTACTGCGCAGAAAAAGGCAGCCACGCCTCCCTCGGCTACACAGAAAAGCGTAAGGCTTTATTTCTGGATGGCGGCCACATCTATATGTATTACGCCCGGGGCGGCGATTCGCTGAATTTCAGTGCCCAGGGGCCGGGTAACGCCGTGCTGATCAAATCCGCCTACCCGTGGGTCGATCAATTGAGCGGGCCGGGCAGCCTGGCACAAATGCTGTTGAACAATCCCGATGCCCAGGGCCGCCCTCGCCCGTCACAAAAACTCTGCGCCGGGCAAACCCTGCTGTGCAAGGCACTGGGCCTGAAAGTGCCGGTGTGGGACGCCAAACGCTTCGATCATGAGGTGCTGCTGGTAGAACACGTCAGCCAGACGCCCGCCCACATCATCCAGACCACTCGGCTGGGCATTCCCCACGGGCGCGATGAACACCTGATGTACCGCTTTGTCGATGCTGCCTACGCGGCTTATTGCACGCGCAACCCGTTACGACGGGGGCAGACCGAAGGGCGCGATTATTTTGTGCTGACCTGAAATTGACTCAGACTTGATGCAAACAAAGGTCCCCTGTGGGAGCGGGCTTGCCCGCGAAGGCGGCGTGTCAGGCGACGTCAATATCCACTGAAAGAGCCTATTCGCGGGCAAGCCCGCTCCCACAGGGGTCAGTGGCGTATTCAAAATTGCACTTATCACCGGAAGCAATTGAACATTTGATGGAGTGGTTTTTATGGGCCAATGGCTCGATAGCGTGACCGGCTGGTTGACGGTCAACCCGCAATGGCTGGCGGCGGCGGTTTTCCTCGTGGCCTTTGTCGAATGCCTGGCGATTGCCGGCCTGATCGTGCCCGGCACGGTGCTGCTGTTCGCCGTCGCGGTACTGGCCGGCAGTGGCGCGTTGTCGCTGAGTGAAACGCTATTGCTGGGCTTCCTCGCCGGCGTGCTGGGTGACGTGGTGTCGTACTTCCTCGGACGCCACTTCCATCAGAACATCCGGCGCCTGCCCGGTTTGCGCCATCACCCGGAATGGATTGCCGGGGCCGAGACCTATTTCCAGCGCTATGGCATCGCCAGCCTGCTGGTTGGGCGTTTTATCGGCCCGTTGCGGCCGATGCTGCCCATGGTCGCCGGCATGTGCGACATGCCTTTCCCGCGCTTCTTCGCCGTCAGCCTATTGGCCGGCGCGGGTTGGTCGGTGGCTTATCTGATGCCTGGCTGGGCCACGGGCGCGGCAATCCGCTTGCCGTTGCCCGAAGGCTTCTGGCTCCAGGCTGGGGTTGTTGCTGGCAGCATTGCGGTGATGGTCGGCTTGAGCGCGACCAGCAGCCTGCGCCGGCATCGCCGCGCGACGTTGTTCATTACCGGGATGAGTCTGCTGATTCTGACGGGGCTGTTTATCGGTTACTCGCACCTGTCCGCACTCGATCAAGGGGTGATGACGCTGGTGCAGGAACATCGCCAACCGATGCTGGATGAAGTGGCGGTGGTCTTCACGCTGATCGGCGAATTCCGCAACATGCTGTTTTTCAGCGCACTGCTGACCGGTTTGCTGCTGCTGATGCGGCAATGGCGGCACGCGATTTTCGCGGGCAGCACGTTGCTTTTCACGGCACTGGCCAATACCGCGACCAAGTACTTTTTCGCCCGCGTGCGCCCCGAAGTGTTGAGCGATCCGCTCACCAGCTACAGCATGCCCAGCGGCCATGCTTCAGGGTCTTTCGCGCTGTTCCTCACCCTCGCCGTCCTGGCGGGACGCGGACAACCGCCTCGGATGCGTCTGACCTGGTTATTGGTGGGCTGCCTGCCCGCAATGGCGATTTCGCTTTCGCGGGTTTACCTCGGAGCGCATTGGCCGACAGATGTATTGGCCGGCGCGATGCTGGCGGCATGTGTCTGCGCGGCCAGCCTGTGGCTGATCCAGCGCAAGGAACCGCTCAACGCCTTGCCACCCAAGGCCTGGTGGCTGGTGTTGCCGGCGTTGGTGGCATTGTTCGGCTTCTTCGTGTTGCGGCACTTGCCGCATACGATGCTGCGGTATGCGTACTAGATAAAGCAAAAGATCTCAGCCCTCAGTCGCTTCTACATGAATGGGGTGTTCGCCCTGTAGAAGCTGCCGAAGGCTGCGATCCTTTCAATAATGCCAGGCAAACAACTTCTCGGCGACTCACCCAATCACAGCAGGCCAATCAAGAATCACCTTGAAATCAAGCAACAGCGCACCCTGACAACTTATATTAAACTTTAGCCCCCGAACGGGAAGCTTGGCAAATCTGACTCTTCAACGCCACGATATTTCGCAATGGCTATATCGGCTTGCTTGGAAACTTTCCCAGCGACAACGACATAGTCTTCCAACTTCCAACGAACTTCCGTGGAAAACTTGATCATCGCCTCCCCCACATAATCATCCCAGAGCCGCTGCTCAAATCTATCGCGGCCGCCACTCAAATCCGAACGTCGCACCAGGATCAGCGCATTCGCCGCATTCGCCGCCGAGTCCGCCGCAAACTCAACTTCGGCCCGCGGTGCATTTGCGAAAACATACCGGACCATAATCCGGGAAAAGCACAACCCCCACAACGTACGTTCATCGCCACTTAAATCTTTCATAAAATAATCCCTTATATATGTAACGTCTGCTTCATGCAGGCGAAGCAAATATAACCACTCAAACTTGATCGATCAATACAAACCACTCTCCACACTTATTAGAAATCAATACAAAGACCCGCCAGGCAAACTGACTATAACCCCCTGAACAACCAACCATTAAATTGAAGACCAAACTAAATAACAACACTCAGCCAAACAATCGATGGCTGCCATTATTAATCAGGCAAACAACTCCCCCTGCAACTCATCCAGCAACGCCTGAATCGCATCCAGCCGCTGCTGCGGATCGTCAAGTTGCAGCAGATCGATCTTGTCCAGTTCTGCGAAGGGCAACAGGTACGCCAACTGATTGGCCAGCGACTGCTGGCCGGTCGCTTCGGTGCCCATGTTCAAGGCTTCGACCATCGGGTGTTCCGCCAGGGCCTTGAGCAAGGCCACCAGATCGGCGTCCTCGTCCTGCAGTGGTTGCTCCGGCTCGTCTTCCAGCCACTCGACCTCGGCGATGGTCAACTGATCGCGCTGGACTTCCGTTCGTAATACATGGAAACGCCGTCCGCCCTGAACCCGAATCCCCAGCAGGCCGTTGTCCTGCTGCTTGAAATCGGTGATCAGCGCCTCACACCCGACCAAGGCGTAACCCGCCGGGGCGATACCGACTTCTTCGCCATCGAGGATGCACACCACGCCGAATCCGCCGCCCTGCTTCATGCAGCGGCCGATCATGTCCAGATAGCGCGCTTCGAAGATCTGCAAGTCGAGGATGCAGCCTGGGAACAGCACTGTATTGAGCGGAAAAAGCGGCAGACTCATAGACATTTCCTTAGACCACCATCGACACTGCCAACGGCAGGAAAACCGCCGTGGCCACACCCATCAGGCTCATCGCCAGCGCCGCGAAGGCGCCGCACTCTTCACTTTCCTGCAACGCCACCGACGTGCCGACCGCATGGGCCGTCATGCCCAGTGCCATGCCCCTGGCTTCCGGGCTGTGCACGCCCAACCGGGTCAACAACGCCGGGCCGAAAATCGCTCCGATCACACCGGTAATCAAGACGAACACCGCTGCCAGCGCCGCGACACCACCGATCTGCTCAGCCACCAACATAGCGATAGGCGAGGTCACCGATTTCGGCGCCATGGTCATCAGGATCATGTGCTCGGCACCGAACGACCAGCCCAGCAACACGCCCATCCCCGTGGCCACCACCCCACCTATCACCAGCGTAGTAAATATCGGCCAGAACAACTGCCGAATCCGTCGCAGGTTGAGATAAAGCGGCACCGCCAGCGCGACAGTGGCCGGGCCGAGCAGGATGCTGAGAATCTCGGTGCTCTTGCGGTACTCGGCGTAGGTCAGACCGCAGCCGACCAGCACGCCGATCACCAGCAACATGGAGACAAGTACCGGCTGCAAAAAGATCCATCGGGTTTTCTCGAACGCCGCCAGCACCAGCTGATAGGCACCGAGGGTAATACCAATGCCGAACAATGGATGGTGAATTACTGACGCCCAGGCGCCGTGCCAGTCGAAGATCATTGGCCGTCCTCAGGCTGAGCGTGACGCTTGACCATGCGCTGCATCAGCACCCCGGCGAAGGCCATCGAAAGCAGCAGCGACAGCACCAGCGCACCGACAATGGCCCAGAAATCCGCCGCGATGTCAGCGGCGTAGACCATCACGCCCACGGCCGGCGGCACCAGCAACAGCGGCAGGTAGCGCAACAGGCTGCTGGCCGCCAGGTTCAGTGGCTCGCCGACCTGTCCGCGACAGATGAGGTACGCCAGCAACAGCAGCAACCCCACAATCGGCCCCGGCAGCACCGGCAAGAACAAATGATTGATCGCGGTGCCGAGCAATTGGAACAGCACCAGCCACGTCAGGCCCCGTAACAACATCAAAGTTCTCCCGCAAAATCCGTCACCCGCATTGGCAGGGCATTATAAGCATGCTCGCGCTATAGACCGGCATTCGCCAAAAGCATGGTCAGTTGACCGGAGCGTTTGGCCATGTTGATCTAAAGTGGTAAGCCGGGAGGTTAGATCCCCGCAAGCCAAAACTATAAAACCGATGAACCCAAGGAGAGTCTCAATGCCCTATGTTCCAGTTGCAGAGCTCAAAGATTATGTCGGCAAGGAACTTGGACGTTCCGAATGGCTCACCATCGATCAGGACCGCATCAACCTGTTCGCCGAAGCCACAGGGGATTTTCAGTTCATCCACGTCGACCCGGTCAAGGCTGCGCAAACGCCATTTGGCAGCACCATCGCTCACGGCTTCCTGTCGTTGTCGCTGATCCCGAAACTGATGGAAGACATCCTCGTCATGCCAGAAGGCTTGAAGATGGTAGTCAACTACGGCCTCGACAGCGTGCGCTTCATCCAGCCGGTCAAGGTCAATTCGAGAGTGCGCCTGAAGGTCGATCTGACCGAAGTCATCGAGAAGAAACCCGGCCAATGGCTGCTCAAGGCCACCACCACCCTGGAAATCGAAGGTTCGGACAAACCGGCGTACATCGCCGAACCCCTGTCCCTGTGTTTCGTATAAACCTTGCCGGATGCGAAGCAGCTCATGCTGTTTCGCGCCCTCACGCGGTACCTCACCCTATTTATGGACACATAGCTGCGGCATACTCCCTCGCCTAATTGCCCGGAATCCGCTATGCGCCCACTTGCACTCCTTGCCTTGACCCTGATGCTCACCGCTTGCGGCGATGGCGAATCGCCTTTGCCTCCCGACGCCCGCCTGCCGGACGGCGGACGCTATCGCGGTGACCTGGTCAATGGCTTGCTGCAAGGCAAGGGGCGCATCGACTACCCGAACGGCAGCTGGTACGCAGGCGAATTCGACAAGGGCCAGTGGCAGGGCCAGGGCGAATGGCATGGCAGCAATGGCGAAGTCTATCGCGGTCAGTTCAATCAGGGACTGTTCGACGGTCAGGGGGCACTGACCACCAACGCCAGCAGCTACAGCGGCGGCTTCAAGGCCGGCCGGCGCTACGGCGAAGGCACCCTCAAAGAAAACGGCATGAGCTATCGCGGAGAGTTCAAGGCCGATCAATACGCCGGCCTGGGTCGCCTCGAACTCGAAGACGGCAGCTCCTATCAGGGCCAGTTCGCCCACGGTAAACCCAATGGCGAAGGCCAGCGTGGCGACGGTAACGGCAATCAGTTCACCGGGCACTTCGTCGACGGCCAGCTGGAAGGCAACGGGACTTTCAACAGCGCCGACGGCGACATCTATGTCGGCAGCTTCAAGAACAATCAACTGCACGGCAAGGGCCGCTACGAAAACGCCGACGGCGATGTCTGGCTGGGCCAGTTCAAGGAAGGCTCGCTGAACGGCAAGGGCGAGTTGATCGGCACTGACGGCAGCCACTACATCGGCCAGTTCAATGACTGGCGCTTTTCCGGCCAGGGCCGGCTGAACCTGTCTGACGGCAGTTTTTACACCGGTCAGTTCGACAACGACAGTTACCAAGGGCGCGGCACATTGGTGTTAACCGATGGCACCGTGCTCAGCGGTACCTGGATCAACGGCCAGCGTGTACGCGACGCCGAGGGCAAATTATTGCCCGACACCCTGGAGCTCGGCCTGCTGGCCCAGGGGCGCTTGCTCGACGCAGCGCTGGCCAACGTTCCACCCTCGACCTCGGCGGTGGAGCTGTATTCGTTGACACTGGGTGGCGATGGCAAGCAAAGCGTGTTTCTGCGCGAGTCCGACTACGTCGCCAACATGCTCACCACCCGTTTCGGCACCTTTGGCCAGATCCGCCTGGTGAACCATCGTGACCACCTTGCCGACCGTCCGATGGCTACTCGGGAAAACCTGCGCCGCGCTGCCCTGACGCTGGCCGAACGTAGCGGTCCGGAAGACCTGATTTTCATCTACCTGACCAGCCATGGCACCAGTGAACACGAACTGGTGCTAGACCAGCCGCGCATGGAGCTGGCCGATCTGCCAGCCGACGAATTGGCCGCGGTTCTCGCCCCCTTGAAAAACCGCGACAAGATCATCGTGATTTCGTCCTGCTACTCCGGCGGCTTCATCCCCGCCCTCAAGGATGAACGGACCCTGATCATGACGGCCTCGCGGGCCGACCGAGTATCATTCGGTTGCTCGGAGGAAGCCAACTTCACTTACTTCGGCGATGCCTTGTTCGCCCAGGCCCTGAACCAGACCGATGATCTGGAGCAAGCCTTCAAACTGACCAAGGCCACTGTCGCCGAACGTGAGCTGGCGGACGGTTTCGAAGCGTCCGAACCACAGATCTGGGCACCGAAAACCGTCCTCTCGCATTGGCAACTACTGCGCAAACAGCAGGCACGAAAAGCACTGCAAAGTGCGTCCATTGTAAGCAAGGATGCAAACAGCAACTAAGCTGAACAGTATCAAGGGAGAGACACTATGTACTTGACGCCTCAGCACGTGCTGCTCGCCGGAGCCACCGGTTTGACGGGTGAGCATCTGCTTGATCGCCTGCTAAATGAGCCAACGATTACCCGGGTATTGGCCCCCTCACGCAGGCCATTGGCCGGGCACCCGCACCTTGAAAATCCGGTCGGCGACCCGGCGGAGTTTCTGCCGCAGTTGAACGGGCGGGTCGATATCGCCTATTGCTGCCTCGGCACCACGATCAAGCAGGCCGGCTCGGAACAGGCGTTTCGCGCGGTGGACCTGGACATGGTGGTGGCATTCGCCAAACGTGCCCGGGAAATGGGCGCACGGCATTTGATCGTGATCAGTGCTCTGGGAGCCGATCGCAGATCCTCGATTTTCTACAACCGGGTCAAAGGCGAGATGGAGTACGCATTGCGCGCGCAGGACTGGCCGCAGCTGACTATTTGCCGTCCTTCGCTGTTGCTGGGTGATCGCACCGAACCGCGACTGGGCGAAAAAGTCGCCGGCCCGTTGTCTCGGCTGATCCCTGGCAAATACCATGGTATCGAAGCCTGCCAACTGGCTCGGGCAATGTGGCGTCTGGCGCTGGAAGAGCAGGATGGAGTCAGGATTGTCGAGTCGGATGAGCTGAGGAAGTTGGGCAAGTAATCTTATGGTGCCTGAGAGGGCCTCATCGCGGGCAAGCCCGCTCCCACAGGTTTTTCAGCGATTACAAAATTTGTGTACAACACAAAATCCTGTGGGAGCGAGCTTGCTCGCGATAGAGCGCGAAGCGCTCTCTTACAATCCACCCGTCGCCTGAAAACTCACCCCAATCACCGTCAGCAATGACAGCGGCAACAGCAGCGTGTCGAGCAACGCACTGGCCGGCAGATCAACGCCCGGGTAGCTCGGCGCTTCGGCACCGAAACGGTCCATGGCGCAGCACCCACCGTTCATCGCGTACAAATCCAGGCGAGTCCCCGAGTACACCACAGGCGCACCCGGCTTGGCCGCATCGAGGGTCCGCACCGTGGCGCACCCGGCCAATTGCAGCGCCAGTACCATCACCAGCAACTTATTCATCGCTGGTCAGATGATGCTCGCCCCAGCGCGGCAACATGTCCTGAGGAATATTCAGCAGGTTGAGGATCCGCGCCACGACGAAATCGATCAGGTCGTCGATGGTTTGCGGCTGATGATAGAAGCCCGGAGATGCCGGCAGGATTGTCACGCCCATGTTCGACAACTTGAGCATGTTCTCCAGGTGAATGCTCGAATATGGCGCTTCACGGGGCACCAGGATCAACTGCCGACGCTCTTTCAGCGTCACGTCGGCGGCACGTTCGATCAGGTTGTTGCAGGCGCCGGTAGCAATGGCCGACAACGTGCCCGTGGAACATGGCACCACCACCATCGCCGCCGGGGAGCCGGAGCCCGAAGCCACCGGCGACATCCAGTCTTCCTTGCCATACACCCGAATCTGCCCGGCGGCAGCCCCCGTGTATTCGGTGAGGAACGCCTGCATCATCTGCGGCTTGGCCGGCAGCGTGACGTCGGTTTCGGTGGCCATCACCAACTGCGCAGCCTTGGAAATCAGAAAGTGCACTTCACGATCTTCCCGCACCAGGCAGTCGAGCAGGCGCAAACCGTACTGGGCACCTGAAGCGCCGGTCATCGCCAAGGTGATGCGGTCCGGGCCGTTGTTCATTTGAGCGCCTCGGCCAGTTTGCCGTGCAGGCCGCCGAAGCCGCCGTTGCTCATGATTACTACGTGGGTGCCGGGTTGGGCCTGGCTCTTCACGCGCTCGATGATGCCTTCCAGGGAATCGCTGACAATCGACGGCACGGTGCACAGCGCGGCGGTGCCCGCCAGGTCCCAGCCGAGATTGGCCGGTGCGTACCAGATCACCTGATCGGCATCGACCACGCTTTCCGGCAGTCCGTCACGGTGCGCGCCAAGTTTCATGGAGTTGGAGCGCGGCTCGATGATCGCGATCAACGGTGCATCGCCGATGCGCTTGCGCAGCCCGTCGAGGGTGGTAGCGATGGCAGTCGGGTGGTGAGCGAAGTCGTCATAAATGGTGATGCCACCCACTTCCGCGACTTTTTCCATCCGGCGTTTCACGCTTTTGAAGGCGCTCAACGCGGCGATGCCCATGGACGGCACCACTCCGACGTGGCGTGCGGCAGCCAGCGTCGCCAGGGCGTTGGCGACGTTGTGCTGGCCAGTCATGTCCCACTCGACTACGCCTTGGGCGACGCCTTCGAACATCACTTCGAACTTCGAGCCATCTTCACTGAGCAATTTGACCTGCCACTGACCGCCAGCACCGGTGGTTTGCACCGGCGTCCAGCAACCCATCTCGATAACGCGCAGCAAGGCCGGCTCAGTGGTCGGATGAATCACCAGTCCTTCGCTCGGGATGGTCCGCACCAAGTGATGGAACTGCCGCTCGATGGCCGGCAGGTCCGGGAAGATGTCCGCGTGATCGAATTCGAGGTTGTTCAGGATCGCCGTGCGCGGACGGTAGTGCACGAACTTGGAGCGTTTGTCGAAGAACGCGCTGTCGTATTCGTCGGCTTCAATGACGAAAAACGGCGTATCGCCCAGGCGCGCCGACACCGAGAAGTTTTGCGGCACGCCGCCGATCAGGAAACCCGGAGCCATGCCCGCGTGCTCCAGCACCCAGGCCAGCATGCTGCTGGTGGTGGTCTTGCCGTGCGTACCGGCAACCGCCAGCACCCAGCGACCTTGCAGCACGTGATCGGCCAGCCATTGCGGGCCGGAGACGTAGGGCAGGCCTTTGTTCAGTACATACTCCACAGCCGGGTTGCCCCGGGACATGGCGTTGCCGATCACTACCAGATCAGGGGCCGGATCGAGTTGCGCCGGGTCGTAGCCCTGGGTCAATTCAATGCCCTGGGCTTCCAGCTGAGTGCTCATCGGCGGATAGACGTTGGCATCGGAGCCCGTCACGTGATGGCCCAGCTCCTTGGCCAGAACCGCCATTGACCCCATGAAAGTGCCGCAGATACCAAGAATATGAATGTGCATAGTCGACCTCGTAAAACTTGGTCGCAGGTTAGCTTAGGGAGGGGAAAATCGCACCTTGTGTTTCAGACTTCAGGACGCCTTCGCGAGCAAGTCGGATCGCCGCACCGCCGCTCCCACATTGGTTCTATAGTGAACACAAATTTGTGAACACCTCCGAGCAAATGTGGGAGCGGGCTTGCTCGCGAATGGCCGCGACACGATTTAGCGGGCAATCCCATGTTTACGCAGCTTGCGATAAAGGGTATTTCGACTGACCCCCAACTGCTCCGCCGTATGCGTCATATGCCAGCGCGTCTGCTCCAGCGCCGTGAGTAACGCCAGCCGCTCGGCATCTTCCAGCGGATGCTCCGACGCCTCTTCAATCGTCGACACTAGCGGCCGCGCCTGGCGAATCATCGCCGGCAAATCCTCCAGACCGATCCGCCCGTCCTCACACAGTGCCGCCAACGTACGCAGCACATTTCGCAACTGCCGCACGTTACCCGGCCAAGCGAACCCCAATAAGGCCTCCCGCGCCGCGCCGTCGATCAACACCGTTTCTCCGCCCGCCTCCTCGGCCAGCAAAAAGTCGAGTAACCGGGATTTATCGCTACGCTCGCGCAACGGCGGCAACGCGACTTCCAGGCCATTGAGGCGGTAATACAAATCCTCACGGAAGCTGCCGTCCTGCACACGATCCAGCAAGTTACGGTGGGTGGCACTGATGATCCGCACATTCACCGATTCCGGCTCGCCGCCGATCGGCACCACTTGCCGGTCTTCCAGCACCCTCAGCAAGCGCGTCTGCATGGCCAGTGGCATGTCGCCGATTTCATCGAGGAACAAGGTGCCGCCATCGGCCTGTTGCAACTTGCCGCGCATGCCTTCCTTGCGCGCACCGGTAAAGCTGCCGCCGCGATAACCGAACAGCTCGCTTTCGATCAGGCTTTCGGGAATGGCCGCGCAATTGAGGGCGACGAAGGCTTTTTCTGCCCGCTGGCTGGCGTGGTGCACCGCTTTGGCAAAGGCCTCTTTGCCGGACCCGGTTTCGCCGTTGATCAGCAGCGGCACGTCGCGCTCGTAGACACGCAAGGCCTTGCGAAAGTCCGCCTGCAACGTCGCGTCATCCAGACAAATGCCCGACAGGCGCGGCGCTTGTGCAACCTTGGCCGCTGGCACCATCGGAATCGGCAGCGGCCGCCGTGCCTCACCGCGCAATACCGCGAACAGCTTGCGACCATCACGGGTGCGCAACGGCCAACTGGCGGCGGCATTGGTGCTCGCGCGACCGAGCAACTCATCGAGCGAGCAATCGAAAAACGCCTCCACCGGCTTACCCAGCAAGCCGCCGCGAATATGTCCCAGCAGGTTCAACGCACTCTGGTTGACCGCACAAATGCGCCCTTCCCCGTCGAACGCCAGCAACCCTTCGCTGAACAAACCGACGGACTCGGCCTGCAAGTGAAAACGCAGCAACCATTGGTTGTCGAAGCAGCGCAGGAAGTAGCAGCTCTCGATCATCTTCGCCGACAGATTGACCAGCGCCATGGTGTGGAACTGGCTTTGCCGCGACACATCGCGCCGCGCCGACGACACGTCGAGTACCGCCAGCAATTCGCCATGTGGATCGAAGACCGGGCTCGCCGAGCAGGTCAGGCCGGTGTGGCGGCCGCGAAAGTGTTCGTCCTGATGGATGGTCAGCGACTGACGCTCCACCAAACAGGTGCCGATGCCATTGGTGCCTTCGCAGGCCTCGCTCCAGTCGGCCCCAAGCCAGAGGCCGGCACGCTCGAAAATCTGTCGTTCGGCGGGCGCGGTGACGCAGTTGAGGATCACGCCGCGGGCGTCGGTCAGCAGCACTGCATGGCCGGCACCGGAGAGTTGCTGGTGCAGGCTGGTCATTTCATTGCCAGCGATGTGCAGAACCTGCTGCAAGCGTTCGCGGCTTTCCAGGACACGGCCATGTTCCAGCACCGTCGGCGCGATGCTCAGGGCCGGATCGAGGTGATAGTCCTCAAGGCAGCGCAGCCAGGAACGGGCGATGGACGGATCGCTGCCAGGACCGTGCAGGTGGGTCTTGCCCTGGGTCACCGTCAATACTTGCTGGGCATGGCGACTTAAATGGTTGTCGTGCATTTCTTATTATTCTCCCCGGGGCTCGGCGTCCCGTGCATGAGGTGATGCCGAGCATCCTCCAGCCCGGCCCGCATTGCAATGCCTGCAAGACCGGTTGGTCACAAGCTGTGCCACAAACGGTACAAAGTGTCACCAGGGCTGTACCGAAAGCGTCACAGGCGCTGCCCGCCCGTCCGACAAAAACCTCGCAAGGCCTTGATTTACCTGACATGCAAGGCACTGGCCCGGCCCTTGCTCTACGCTTAAAGCAAGCGCACATGCGCGACTCCCTATAAGCACAAAAGCAAGGAGAGACCACCATGCGTTACGCTCACCCCGGTACTGAAGGCGCTATCGTTTCGTTCAAAGCCAAATACGGTAACTACATCGGCGGCGAGTTCGTCGCGCCTGTCAAAGGTCAGTACTTCACCAATACCTCGCCAGTGAATGGCCAACCAATTGCCGAATTCCCCCGTTCCACGGCCGAAGACATCGACAAGGCCCTGGACGCTGCCCACGCCGCTGCCGATGCCTGGGGCGCCACGTCCGCCCAGGCGCGCTCGCTGGTGCTGCTGAAAATCGCCGACCGCATCGAACAGAACCTGGAACTGCTGGCGATCACCGAGTCCTGGGACAACGGCAAAGCCGTGCGTGAAACCCTCAACGCCGACATCCCGCTGGCCGCCGACCACTTCCGCTACTTCGCCGGTTGCATCCGTGCCCAGGAAGGCAGCGCTGCCGAAATCGACGGCAACACCGTGGCCTATCACATCCATGAGCCGCTGGGCGTGGTCGGGCAGATCATTCCGTGGAACTTCCCGATCCTGATGGCCGCCTGGAAACTCGCCCCGGCTCTCGCCGCTGGCAACTGCGTGGTGCTCAAGCCTGCCGAGCAAACCCCGCTGGGCATTACCGTGCTGGTCGAACTGATCGGCGACCTGCTGCCACCGGGCGTGCTGAACATCGTGCAGGGTTTCGGTCGCGAAGCCGGCGAAGCGCTGGCCACCAGCAAACGCATCGCCAAAATTGCCTTCACCGGCTCGACCCCGGTCGGCTCGCACATCATGAAATGCGCGGCGGAAAACATCATTCCGTCCACTGTTGAACTGGGCGGCAAGTCGCCGAACATTTTCTTTGAAGACATCATGAAGGCCGAACCGTCCTTCATCGAGAAGGCCGCCGAAGGCCTGGTGCTGGCGTTCTTCAACCAGGGCGAAGTCTGCACCTGCCCTTCCCGGGCGCTGGTGCAAGAGTCGATCTACGACGAATTCATGCAAGTGGTGATGAAGAAGGTCCTGCAAATCAAACGTGGCGACCCGCTGGACACCGACACCATGGTCGGCGCCCAGGCGTCCGAGCAGCAATTCGACAAGATCCTTTCGTACCTGGAAATCGCCAAGGGCGAAGGTGCCGAACTGCTGACCGGCGGCAAGGTGGAAAAACTCGAGGGCAACCTGGCGAGCGGGTATTACATCCAGCCGACCCTGCTCAAGGGCACCAACAAAATGCGCGTGTTCCAGGAAGAAATCTTTGGCCCGGTGGTGAGCATCACCACCTTCAAGGATGAAGCCGAAGCCCTGGCCATCGCCAACGACACCGAGTTCGGCCTGGGTGCCGGCCTCTGGACCCGCGACATCAACCGCGCCTACCGCATGGGCCGCGCCATCAAGGCCGGTCGTGTGTGGACCAACTGCTACCACCTGTACCCGGCGCACGCCGCGTTCGGCGGTTACAAGAAGTCCGGCGTCGGCCGTGAAACCCACAAGATGATGCTCGACCACTATCAGCAGACCAAAAACCTGCTGGTGAGCTACGACATCAATCCGCTGGGCTTCTTCTAAAAACCGGGGGCGACACAGGTGTTTCTGTGTCGCCCTTTCTACCGCCTTCGTCGGAACGCCGCCCGGAGCAAGCCCGCTCCCACAGGGGATTTGTGTAAACCCGCATCAAGTAACTGACACAAGTCCAATGTGGGAGCGGGCTTGCTCCGGGCGGCGTTCCGACGAAGGCGTCTTAAATGACACAACCCAAAAGGCTGGCCGCTCTGGCACGGGCCTTGCCTACCCATCATTCAGGAATTGCACCCAACCCGTCGTACCCGAAAGTCCAAAAGATCGAACAATAAAAACTAGAGAGGACTTATGACTATTTCTTCCACACAGCTCAAACCCACACTCGGCACCCTGCATTTATGGGGCATTGCCGTCGGCCTGGTGATTTCCGGCGAGTACTTCGGCTGGAGTTACGGCTGGGGCACCGCAGGCACGCTGGGTTTTCTCGTCACCGCGTTGATGGTGGCGACGATGTACACCTGCTTCATCTTCAGCTTCACCGAACTGACAACGGCAATTCCCCACGCTGGCGGGCCGTTTGCCTACAGCCGCCGGGCCTTTGGTGAGAAAGGCGGGTTGATCGCCGGCATCGCCACCCTGATCGAATTCGTCTTTGCGCCACCGGCCATCGCCATGGCCATCGGCGCCTACCTCAACGTGCAATACCCGGAACTGGACCCGAAGATCGCCGCCGTTGGCGCCTATTTCGTGTTCATGGGCCTGAACATCCTTGGCGTCAGCATCGCGGCCACCTTCGAGTTGGTGGTCACCGTGCTGGCAGTCGCTGAATTGCTGGTGTTCATGGGCGTGGTCGCCCCGGGCTTCAGCTTCAGTAACTTCGTGCTCAATGGCTGGTCAGGTTCGAACGAGTTCACGATGGGCTCGATTCCCGGGATTTTTGCAGCGATCCCCTTTGCGATCTGGTTCTTCCTCGCCATCGAAGGCGCGGCCATGGCCGCCGAGGAAGCCAAGGATCCGAAACGCACGATCCCCAGAGCCTATGTCAGCGGCATTCTGACCCTGGTGTTCCTGGCCATCGGCGTGATGGTGATGGCCGGCGGCGTCGGCGACTGGCGTCAACTGTCGAACATCAACGATCCGCTGCCCCAGGCGATGAAAGCCGTGGTCGGCGATAATTCGACCTGGATGCACATGCTGGTATGGATCGGTCTGTTTGGTCTGGTGGCAAGTTTCCACGGGATCATTCTTGGCTATTCCCGGCAGTTCTTCGCCCTGGCTCGCGCCGGTTACCTACCCAAGGGGCTGGCCAAACTCTCGCGCTTCCAGACGCCACATCGGGCGATTCTGGCCGGCGGTGTGATCGGTATCGCGGCGATCTACAGCGACGGCCTGATCAACCTGCAAGGCATGACCCTGACGGCGGCGATGATCACCATGTCGGTATTCGGTGCCATCGTGATGTACATCATCAGTATGCTGAGCCTGTTCAAACTGCGTAAGACCGAACCGAACCTGGAGCGCACCTTCCGCGCGCCGGGCTATCCGATCGTACCGGGGATCGCGCTGTTCCTGGCGGTGGTGTGCCTGGTGGCGATGGCCTGGTTCAACACCGTGATCGGCCTGGTTTTCCTCGGCTTCATGGTTGCCGGTTACCTGTACTTCCAGTTGACCGCCAAGCAACGTTCCGAGGCACCGGCAGACGCTATGCTCGAAGGTATCTAAATGCACCGGCACCGGGCCCCCTGCCCGGCGCCTGCATTATTGAAGTGCATGCAATTCCCCTGTGGGAGCGGGCTTGCTCGCGAAGGCGTCGTATCAGTCGACACTTTTTTGAATGACAGCGTGCATTCGCGAGCAAGCCCGCTCCCACAGGAAAAGCAGATTGCAGTAATTATTAGAGGACTCCGCCCCATGGCCGTATATGCCCATTCCGTCGGCGCCCAGACCTATCGCTTCGACAGCCTCAAGGATGTGATGGCCAAGGCCAGCCCCGCGCGCTCCGGGGATTTTCTGGCCGGCGTTGCGGCCCTCAATGACGGCGAACGCGTCGCAGCCCAGATGACTTTGGCCGACATTCCGCTATCCCACTTCCTGCAAGAAGTGTTGATTCCCTATGAGTCCGATGAAGTCACCCGACTGATCATCGACACCCACGACAAACAAGCCTTCGCGGTTGTCAGCCACCTCACTGTCGGCGGCTTTCGCGACTGGCTGCTCAGCGATGCCGCCGACGAGCAGGTCCTGCGCGCCCTCGCCCCCGGTCTGACTCCGGAAATGGCCGCCGCCGTGTCGAAGATCATGCGCGTGCAGGATCTGGTGCTGGTGGCGCAGAAGATCCGCGTGGTCACGCAGTTTCGCGGTACCCTGGGCCTGCGCGGTCGACTGTCCACGCGCCTGCAACCGAATCACCCCACCGACGAACCGGCCGGCATCGCCGCGAGCATTCTCGACGGCCTGTTGCACGGCAACGGCGATGCCATGATCGGCATCAACCCGGCCACCGACAGCATCGCCTCGATCTGCGCGATGCTGGAGATGCTCGACGCAATCATCCAGCGCTACGAAATCCCGACCCAGGCTTGCGTGCTGACCCATGTCACGACGTCGATCGAAGCGATCAATCGCGGCGTGCCGTTGGACCTGGTGTTCCAGTCTATCGCCGGCACCGAAGCAGCCAACGCCAGTTTCGGTATCAACCTCAATATATTGCAGGAAGGTTACGACGCAGGATTGAGCCTCAATCGCGGCACGCTGGGCCAGAACCTGATGTACTTCGAAACCGGCCAGGGCAGTGCCCTGTCGGCCAACGCCCATCACGGCGTCGATCAGCAAACCTGCGAAACCCGGGCCTACGCCGTGGCGCGGCATTTCAAACCGTTTCTGGTCAACACCGTCGTCGGCTTCATCGGCCCGGAATACCTGTACAACGGCAAACAGATCATCCGCGCCGGCCTGGAAGACCACTTCTGCGGCAAATTGCTCGGTGTGCCCATGGGTTGCGACATCTGCTACACCAACCACGCCGAAGCCGACCAGGATGACATGGACACCCTGCTGACCCTGCTGGGCGTCGCCGGGATCAACTTCATCATGGGCATCCCCGGCTCCGACGACATCATGCTCAACTACCAGACCACCTCGTTCCACGATGCGCTCTACGCCCGGCAGACCCTGGGGTTGAAGCCCGCGCCGGAGTTCGAGCAGTGGCTGGCGAAAATGGGCATCTTCACTCAAGCCGATGGCAGGGTTCTCTTCGGCGACAGCCTGCCGCCAGCCTTCCGGCAGGCCTTGGCGCAACTGGGATGAACATTGACATGGATAAACTACCCTTCGATCCACACAACCCTTGGCTGGAACTGCGGCGCCTGACGCCGGCGCGAATCGCTCTGGGCCGCACCGGCGCCAGCATTCCCACCCGCGCACAACTGGACTTCCAATACGCCCACGCTCAGGCGCGGGATGCGGTGCACTTGCCGTTTGAGCATGCCTCCCTCAGCGCGCAATTGGCCGAACGTGATCGCCAGTGTCTTTTGCTGCACAGCGCGGCGACGGATCGCAACACGTACCTGCAACGCCCCGACCTGGGGCGAAAACTCAGTGATGCCTCGGCGCAGACCCTGCGTGATTACGCGACGGCCCATCCGGGTGGCGTGGATCTGGTGATCGTGGTCGCCGACGGCCTGTCGGCACTGGCCGTTCATCGCCATACCCTGCCGTTTCTGACACGCCTCGAAGAGCAAATGGCCGGCGACAGCTGGACTGTTGCGCCAGTCGTACTCGTGGAACAGGGCCGGGTGGCCGTCGCCGATGAGATCGGTGAGTTGCTTGGCGCAAAAATGACCGTGATCCTCATCGGCGAACGCCCTGGCCTCAGCTCTCCAGACAGCCTGGGATTATATTTCACCTACAATCCCAAGGTCGGCCTTACCGATGCCTACCGTAATTGCATCTCCAATGTCCGGCTCGAAGGCCTGAGCTACGGCATGGCGGCACACCGTTTGCTGTATTTGATGCGCGAAGCCTGCCGGCGGCAGTTGTCAGGGGTCAATCTGAAGGACGAAGCGCAGGTTCAGACACTGGAGTCGGACACGGGAGGCGACATGAAAGGAAATTTCCTGCTTGGCCCGCCGAATGCCTGAACCGCTTGCGCATTGCACATTCGTACCAGTTTGAGGCAGGATCGTGGCGCGGCCGCCAAGGGTTTCCCATCGCCGTCAGAGACGTAAGACAGCCACTTGAAGACGAGACCTACCATGCGGATTATTCAAGCGACCCTCGAACACCTGGACCTATTGACCCCGTTGTTCGTCAAATATCGCGAGTTTTATGGTTCCCTGCCGTATCCGGACTCGTCCCGGGCGTTCCTCGAAAAACGCCTGCGTCGCAAGGAATCGGTGATCTACCTGGCGCTGTCCGATGACGACAGCAACAAACTGATGGGCTTCTGCCAGCTGTACCCGAGCTTCTCCTCGCTTTCGCTCAAACGTGTGTGGATCCTCAACGATATTTATGTCGCCGAGGACGCCCGCCGCCAGTTGGTGGCCGACAACCTGATCCGCACCGCAAAAAAAATGGCCAAGGAAACCAATGCCGTGCGCATGCGTGTTTCCACCAGCAGCAACAACGAAGTCGCGCAGAAAACCTACGAGTCCATCGGATTCAAGGAAGACACCGAATTCAAGAACTATGTGCTGCCGATCAGCGACGAACTCTGAATCACCTGCACCCTGCTCGCGATGGCATCGATCGGATTACACTTGTCCAACGAGGCGACGGCATCGCGAGCAGGCTCGTTCCCACCTGTTCGTTATCAAACATCAGCCCTGTGATGACATTCCCCGCTACAATCTCGACGCGATTTTCACCACTCACCTCGTATAATCCCGATATTCTCGGCTTGTAAGAAAAACTACCCATATCCGTAGTCTTACGCGAAGTCATCCGCACAGGCCTGCTGAGTCGGGCCGTCACCACAGGTGCTATCCATGGATTTCAACCCGATCGACATTGTCCTGCATCTCGACGTCTACCTCGACATGCTTGTAACCAACTACGGGGCATGGATCTACGCCATTCTGTTCATGGTGATCTTCTGTGAAACCGGCCTTGTGGTCATGCCCTTCCTGCCGGGCGACTCCCTGCTGTTCATCGCCGGCGCCGTGGCGGCCGGTGGCGGCATGGACCCGGTACTGCTCGGCGGCCTGCTGATGCTGGCGGCGATCCTGGGCGACAGCACCAACTACATCATCGGACGAACGGCGGGTGAAAAACTGTTCAGCAATCCGGACTCGAAGATCTTCCGTCGCGACTACCTGCAACAAACCCACGACTTCTACGACAAGCACGGCGGCAAAACCGTGACCCTGGCGCGCTTCCTGCCGATCATCCGTACTTTTGCACCGTTCGTCGCCGGCGTGGGGAAAATGCCCTATCCGCGTTTCTTTGCCTTCAGCGTGCTGGGCACCATCCTGTGGGTCGGTGGCCTGGTAACGCTCGGTTACTTCTTCGGCAACGTACCGTTCATCAAGAAGAACCTGTCGCTGCTGGTAGTCGGCATCATCCTGATCTCACTGGTGCCAATGATCATTGGCATGGTGCGTAACCGCCTTGCCGGTTCGAACTCCAAAGCCGAATCGCGCTGACACGATGTGGTCCCTGAGCGCTTGGCGTCGCCGGCGCACCCTGGCAAAGCACCCGATTGCCGATGACATGTGGCAACGGGTGCGCCATCACCTGAGTTTTCTCGATGGCATCAGCGCCGCCGAAGACCAATGGCTGCGCGAAGCCTGCGTATTGTTCCTCGAAGACAAGCACCTGAGCGCCCTGCCCGGTGTCGAACTGCATCAGGAACAACGTTTGCTGCTCGCCGCCCAGGCGCAATTGCCGCTGCTGCACCTCGGCGACCTGAACTGGTATCAGGGCTTCCACGAAATCATCCTCTACCCCGACGACTTCCTCAGCCCCCAGCGCCATCGCGATGCCAGCGGCGTCGAGCACGAATGGGACGGTGAGCACAGCGGTGAAGCCTGGCAGCAAGGCCCGATCATCCTCGCCTGGCCCGGCGTAATGGCCAGTGGTGGCTGGGAAGGCTACAACCTGGTGATCCACGAACTGGCGCACAAGCTCGACATGCTCAACGGTGTCGCTAACGGCCTGCCGCCATTGCATCCCGACATGCGCGTCAGCGACTGGGCCAGCGTCATGCAAGAGGCCTACGACGACCTCGACCGGCAACTGGAACGCAATCCCGATGCCGAAACTGCCATCGACCCGTATGCCGCAGAAAACCCTGCCGAGTTCTTCGCCGTCACCAGCGAATACTTCTTCAGCGCCCCGGATTTGCTGCACGAGGCCTATCCACAGGTGTACCAGCAGTTGAAGTTGTTCTATCGCCAGGACCCGCTGGCGAGGTTGAAGCAACTTCAGGCGCATGATCCTGTCTATCAGGCACACCAGTGAGCGCCATACGACTTCTGGTCCATGGCGTCGATACAGGAATATGCCTATAATCGCCGCCACTTTTTGGTCAATCCGGCCAAGTGTTTTTGGTCAACTAACGGGGGCAACGCCCAATGAGCTACAGCAAGATTCCGGCTGGCAAAGACCTGCCGAACGACATCTACGTCGCGATCGAGATTCCGGCCAACCACGCGCCGATCAAATACGAAATCGACAAAGACAGCGATTGCCTGTTCGTTGACCGTTTCATGGCCACCCCAATGTTCTACCCGGCCAACTACGGTTACATCCCGAACACCCTGGCTGACGACGGTGATCCCCTCGACGTGCTGGTCGTAACCCCTTACCCGGTTGCTCCAGGTTCGGTAATCCGCGCCCGTCCGGTCGGCATCCTGAACATGACCGACGACGGCGGCGGCGATGCCAAAGTCATCGCAGTCCCACACGACAAGCTGTCCCAGCTGTACGTCGACGTGAAGGAATACACCGACCTGCCAGCGCTGCTGATCCAGCAGATCGAGCACTTCTTCGCGAACTACAAGGATCTCGAAAAAGGCAAATGGGTGAAGATCGAAGGCTGGGCCGGCGCAGACGCCGCCCGCGACGCGATCACCAAGTCGGTTGCTGCCTACAAAGGTTAAGAGCAGCCGCGAGCTTCAAGCGACAAGCTTCAAGAAAAACCCCGGTTGATCCGGGGTTTTTTGTGGGCGTTTGATAAGCACGCTAAACATTGCGTTTAACCTGCCTCTATCTTGGTTTTTACTTGTTTAAAATTCCCCAAGAGCGTCTTACATCCAGTCGTAAATTTCCCGCAAAATTTGAACGAGGCGTTTATTCAAACCCTTGTTAGCCGCCAGTAGACTCGCGTTCATGAAAAAGAACACTAGCGGCCCACGCTTCAAAGCGCTCCTCGAAGCAGCGAGCATCACGACCACCGGATTTGCCGAATTCCTGGATACGGCTCCGCAAAATGTACATAACTGGTACACCCGCGGTGTGCCCGCCCACTGCATGGAAGAAGTCGCCAGAAAACTCTCCGTCAGCAGCGACTGGCTGAAAACCGGCGAAGGCTCGAAAGACGCCCAACACCTGCGCCTGCTTGACGAATCCGGCAACACCTTCGATGCCCAGACCATCCGCGGTGTCTATACAGTCATTGAGCCTGTCGACGTCGAACTGCCTTTGTACAAAGAAGCTGTCATCGCCCCGGGCTCCAACGAGACCCACGTCATAGAAGACCCCGGGCAATCCATCCGCCTGCCCCGCAGCCACCTTGATTCCCTGGAAATCAACCACGCCGACGCCATCTGTGTCTTCATGAGCGGTAACAGTATGGGAGAGAAAATTGAAGACGGTTCGACCCTGGCGATTGACCGTGGCCTGACCCAGATTATCGATGGCGAGATCTACGCCATCGAACATGACGGCATGCTACGCATCAAGTACCTGCACCGATTACCGGGCAACTCCCTGCGACTGCGCAGCCACAACCGCGCCGAATACCCGGATGAAATCTTCAGGGCCGCACAACTCGAAGAGCAGAACATCAGGGTGCTGGGCTGGGTGTTCTGGTGGTCGACCCTGAACAAACGGCGGCCGGTGGTGCCGTTTCTTTAAGCGCGCCAGAACGCCCATCGGCCGCCCACCCGGGTGGCCAAACGGCTCTGCCCGGCACTTCCCGCTGGGAATTTGCGTCAAACCTGCGTATGCTGCGCCCCACATTTGCGCATCGACCCGCCTTGCGGCTCGGATGCACTGACCTGACAGATGACTTTCTCACCAGGTCCCACAGCCGGACGCAAGATCCGGGTGTACGTTTTGAAGGCTGGCGCGGTTTACCAAAAATGATCCAAGCCAGTCCCCGAGAAGCCGGCCACAAGCCGGCTTTTTAATGCCTGAAAGAAAGTGATTCACAACAAAAATCACTCAACTCCTTCAGCATTCAGTGCATAAAACTCCTGCAACTTGGCTTGCAACAGTTTCTTGTCTGGCAATTGGGTGTGGTACTCCGCGATCAAGGCCGGCGACAGTGAGCGGTTCAGGGCGTACTCGACGATTTCGTCCTCCTTGCTCGCGCACAGCAATACGCCGAGCGCCGGATTTTCGTGTGGCTTGCGGACATTGCGGTCCAACGCTTCAAGATAAAAATCCATCTTCCCCAAGTATTCCGGCTCAAAGCGCCCGACCTTGAGTTCGATCGCCACCAGGCAGTTCAGCCCACGGTGGAAAAACAACAGATCCAGCGCAAAGTCCCGCCCACCTACCTGCAACGGATATTGTGAACCCACAAAGCAGAAGTCCCTGCCCAGTTCGATCAGAAAATCCCTGAGCTTGTGCAACAGGCCTCCATGCAAGTCTGTCTCTGCATGACCACGCTCCAGAGCCAGAAACTCGACCACATAGGCATCCTTGAACACGTCCAGGGCCAGGGGATGAATTTGTCTCAGCGGTGCTGAGACTTTTGCCGGGCTGACCACTGAACGTTCAAACAGAGCCGCCTTGAACTGACGCTCCAGTTCGCGGCTCGACCACTTCTCCTGGATTGCCATGCGCAGGTAAAACTCACGCTCCTCCGGGTGTTTGCTCTGGTTGAGGATGATCAAATTCTGGGTCCAGGGCAAAAGTCGCAGCAGTGCTGCGACTTTTGCATCATGCCTATAGGCCTCGTAAAACTTGCGCATGCGAAAAAGATTCGCACGGGTGAACCCCCGTAATCCAGGCTGCGTATAGGCCAGGTGCTGAGCCAGTTGTGCCACCACTCCATCACCCCACTCCGCCGCTTCAATTTTGCGACTGATGTAGGCACCAACCTGCCAGTGCAGCTCAATCAGCTCGGTGTTGACCGCCTGCATGGCGCGTTGTCGCGCGGTCACAATCAGTTGGGTGATTTCGTTGAAAGCAGAATCGAGAGAGGTATCGCTACGAAGATCATTCACGTCAGGGCATTTCCATGTCAGTTGGAGGGCCCTTTCAATTACTCCTGATACCGATGCAGGAACATTCACAATGTACTTCTGCATGAAACAACGCTAATAGGCCTCCACCTCGCCGTGTGCAAACCCTGCGCAAGTTGTACCTCAGCCTCACGGATAGTTGAACGACTTCACCAACGTCAACTCCCCCACCGCACGCATCGGCACCAGGAAGGTCTCCATCTTCTCGCTCGGCGTGCCTTCCTCGGTAATCACCGTCACCTGCGCCGTGGTCAGCGCTTGCACCGCGTCTTCCTGCCCCTCTTCATCACTGCTGTAACCGCCGCCAAAGTAGTTCACATAGACCAGATATTGCCCCTTGATCGGCGCGGGCATGGCGAAGATTTCCGGGCCGTAGCCGGTGGTGACGTCGACGTCGAGCGCGGCGCCGTTGGGGGCGACGCGGTCGCCGTACCAGATGTGGGCGCCGTCGGGGGTGATCAGGTGCAGGTCGAGGTCGGTGTTGTCGCTGTCCCACGCCAGCAATACGCGCAATTTGGCCGGGGTCGCACCGCCGCTGCTGTTGAGAAATTGCGTGCGCTGACGTTGCTGGCCATCGGGGCTGCGAACCTCGACGCTGTTGCTGCCGTTGGGGAATGAGAACGGGCGATCGAAGCGGCCGGCCGGGTCGATTTTCAGCGGCATGCTCACTCCGTTGACGATCAGCCGGCCGGGTTCTGTGGATTTGGCTGTGGCTTTGATCTGCCCGCTGATGCGAGCGGTGTTGGCCTGCCCTGCCGGGGTATTCACCGACGAGGCCGGGTAGTTGACGGCCTGCCGGAAGTTTTCCCCTTCGCCCTCAGGCGCGCCGGTGCGCCAGCCGCCTGCGGGGGTGTCAAGTTTGACGCTGTCAGCCGCCATCACCGATGGCAACGCCACCAGCGAGCAGAGAAACAGCAAGACCTGTGGATAACGGAGTTTCATGGACTATTCCAGCAAGAGGTGGCGGGCGAGCCCTTCGATGTAGGTTTCATCCTGGCCGTTGGGGTGTGCTTCGAAGGCCAGGTGCAGGTATTCGTGGGTCAGGTCGAGGCGGTCTTGCAGTGTCTGCGCGCCACGCACGTAGATACGCTGCCGTTCGCGGTCGACATAAGGGCGGCCGAAGGCCAGGCGGCAGACGGCGAAGGTGCTGACTTCGTTGTAGCCGGTTTCGCTTTCAAGCTTTGGGCGCCAGCCGCGCCGTTGTTTCTGCAGCCATGCTTGTGCGGCGGGCAACGCTTCGCAGGACGCGACCGGGTTGTCCCAGCGACTGAGACTGGCGCGTGGGTAGGCGTGCAGCAGGATGGCGTCGTAGCGCTGGTCGGCACGGGCCTGTTCGACGGCTTGCTGCCAGGACAGTTTGTCCGGGCCGGGCTCATCGGAATGGTAGGTGACGGTGCTGCCGGCCAGCACCAGGTCGCTGGTCCAGGCGGCGATATCGCGAGACTCGGGCGACGCCGGACGCGGTGCGACCCGCTGACGGCTGCTGCTGTCGTCGATGCTCAGGCAGTCACCGCTGCGCGTGGCGTTTTGCAGCAGGTAGGTGCGGATGGCCACGGCCAGGGCTTTGGCGGCCTCGACCGGTTCGGCGCTGGCTTCGCGCTGGAGAACACGGGCCACGTACTCTTCACGATCCAGACGAGCCACGAGCTTGTCATTCAGCAAAAACAGTTCGCCGTCGCTGTGAATATCCAGCGCATTACCCTTGGCGAATTCAACGCGGTAGTCACCTCGCAACACCCCGGAGGACACCACACTGCCACCTGACAGCACGCGCCGAAGTGGATAGCGGGAGAACAGGTCGACCTCTACACACCGCCCTGCATCCGCAGGCCATGCAACAGGAATCACCGTAGACAGTGCCTGCGCGTAATCTCGAAGAACCCGTTGACTGGTACCGCGCCCGCCGGCCCAGACCGGTGTGCCGTCCGCCGTCCAACCGGCAAACCCGCCCTGACGCGATGTTGCGTCCTGATCCGCCAACCAGCTCCAGGTCTTCACCCGCAGACGGCTTCCGAGTTCGTCGACGGCTTGGCCATCAGCGGCATTGAGCACCACATCGAGCAACACACGCCGGGCTTGATCCTGCGCCGGCAGTACCGACAGCACCTTCAACAACTCCGCCACCGAAACCCTTGTAGCCGGTTGCAACGAAGGCAAATCCAGCAACCATTGTGGCGCCTGCCGCATCTGCCAATAGGCTCGCCAATCGGCATCGCCGATGCCCAACCGCGCAGGTTCGAAATACAGACCGCATGACTTCACCAACGCCTGATCACGCTCGATCCTGCCGCCCGCCGTGCAGCAATAAACCTCTTCTTTCGACTGGCCGCGGCATTCATAAGCCGGCTCGCGCGCGCCGGTGTCCACCAGCCAGGCGTAGACGAACAACTTCCACACACTGCCCAGTGGCGCCTGCAAGGTCTGCGGCAACGGCTCGCGGTTGATCACCTGCGTTCGGCTGAGCGACAACAAGTCGCCCTTCAGGGCCAGGCGCAAAGGTTCGTCCTGCGCCGTCGCCAGCACAGTGATCAAACACAGCAACCCACCTATCAGCAGCCTGTGCACGTCAGTGAACCGTGACCTGGCCAAGGGCTGCTTTTTGTTCAAGCGCCTGATGCTGCGGCGCATACACCTGAGTGAAACGCACCGGCGGCAAGTTGAACTGCCCCTTCTGCGAGAAACGCACTAAGTGCCGCAGACGCAATTCGCCACTCAAGGCATCGACCGGAACGGCGTAAGCCATTTGCCCCGGTTCGAATCGCGCCTTCTCCAGCGATGTCGGTTCGGTGCCGGCCTTACCCATGAGCTTGATGCCCCAGGTCGTGCGTTCGACATCGGCGCCCGGTGGCAGCGGCACTTCCAGCATCCCGTAACGCAACGGTTTGGCGGCCTTGCTGGTGATGATCACTTCGTCGAGATAGAGGTTGTCGCTGGACAGCGGCGCGTTGCCGACCGCTTCAAGTTTGAAGGTGAAAGCCTCATCCCCCGGCACCAGTCGCGACAGGCGACGGGTGATGGTCACGGCCATCGGATCGACCGCCGGCTGTTGGCTGCGGTAGCTCAATGCAGCGCGCAGCGGACGCTCTTGCACCCCGGTCAGCGTCAATACCGCCGGCACTGGCGCAGGCCCCTGCCACGTCCAATACATCTCACCAGAAACCCCGTACTGCTTCTTCCAGCCTTCACCCGGCGCCAATGCAATGGTGGGCGATGCCTGCTCGATGCTGCGTTGCAGCCAGGTCAACGCCAACGCACGTTCCAGGGTCGATTGCTGTGGCAGCAAACGTTGCAGCAAGGCCTGGGCGTGAGCCTGATCGAAGGGTTGCAGCGACAGGTTCAGCGCTTCGGCAAACGGCTGGGAACTGACCGCCAGACGTTGCTGCGCGTCGGCCAGTTGCCGATTGAACGCGTCCGGCAAAGCGACCTTCGCTTGCCTGGCCAGCGATGCCGTCAGCACTCGTGCGGCAGCCAGCCCCAAGGCGGAATCCGGATCGCTCATGACGAGACTGTCTTCACCGTCCTCCATCAGGTTCGCGGCGGCGCCCTCGCCCGCTTTCGCCAGGTCGTCCATCAAGCCACTGAGCAAGGTGTTGACCGGCAACTGCATCTGTTTGGCGAACGACAGGATCAGCGCCCGCTGCAACAGCGGTGTGTTCTTCGCCTGCTTGGCGTAGACCTCCAGTACCCGCTGCCAATGCTCCGGCGGCAGGCTCAGTTCCAGCACCTGACTGGCGTGCCAGTCGGCGTAATAGGCGTAGGCGGTGAGGAAGGCATCCGGCTCGCCGTCCATGCCCCACCAGGTGAAGCTCGCCGAAGGGCCGGCCATTTGCACCAGGCGCAAGCGACTGTTTTGCATGATCAGGCGCAAGCGATCGCGGATCTGCGGATTCGCCGCCAGCGTCGGGTAGGCGATGCTCAACGGCAACAGGCGGCTGGCGGTCTGCTCGACGCCACCGTAGGGGTAGCTCAACAGATCGTCGAGTGCAGAACGGAACAACGCTTGCGGACTGTCATCCAGGCGCAGGCGGATATCACTGGCGTCTGTCGGCAGCGTCAGCGGCGTATCGCCCTCACCCACATCGAGGCTCTGGGTTTGAGTCACCTGCCAGCCTTCACCGGTCGCGCTCAGGCGCACCGCCAGGGCATCAGCGGTTTTGCCATCCTGCACCAGCTCGGCGCTCCACTCGCCATTGGCCAGTTCAAAGGCCGGCAAAGGGATGTAGTTGATGCCGCTGTTCAAGGTCACAGGCACGCGCTGTTCGTTGCCGGCGAAATGGGTCACCAGTTCGGCCTTGAGCGGTTTCTCGGCCTGGCTGAAAGCGAACACACCGAGCTCAGGTTTGTCGCCGGCGCGGAATCGAGTCGGACCGCTCCACTTCAGGTACAGCGGTTTTTCCGAGCGCACGAACTGCTTCTTCTGCCCGACCTGACCGCCATCGGCAATGGCCCTGGCGGTGATGCGCCAGCGGGTCAGGGAGTCGGGCATCTTGAAGGTGAAGCGGGTTTTGCCGTTGGCATCGGTCAGCAACTCAGGTTGCCACGCCGCGGTGTCGACGTCCTCGCGACGCGGTCGTTCCAGCACCTTCACGCCGCGTTCACTGCGATTGGCTTTGCCTGGCGCACCGGGGCTGCCCGGCAAGGCGACGTCATAACTGATGAACGACAAACTGGCACTGGTGCGCACGTTGTTGCGCCGTGGGTGATAGAAGAACTGGTCGATGCTCGGCGCGACTTCCGGTTGCAGGGCATAGACCATTTCATCGACCACGCTGACCGTCAGGTGCGCGGGAATCGCTTTGCCGGCGAACTGGGTGGTCAGGTCCACCGACACGGTTTCGCCCGGCTGATAGGTTTCTTTGTCGGTGGCGATAACCACGTCGATCTGTGGCGTTACCACCTTGATGCCGGCGTTCTGGAAACTGTATTGGCCGCCCTTGGTGTACAGCACCGAGAAGGTCAGGTTCGGTGCGAAACCGTCCTTCACCGGGATGCGCGCGCGGTATTGGGTATCGCTGAGTTTTTCCATCTTCAGCCAGTCGCCGCCTTTGGAAAGTAACGCAGTGGCTTCGACCTTGTCGCGCTCCAGAGATAGCAGCGCATCGCTCACTGGCTCGGGGAAAGTGATCAGCGCCAGCGCTTCATCGCCTGCGATGTACTCGGGTTTGTCGAGGACGATTTCCACGGTGCCGGGTACGGCTTTGACACCTTCGCCGGTAACCGAATGACCGGTGGCACCGACCACCCGGCCATGATCATCCTTGAGCGTCAGGTTGTAGGTGCCCGGCCGGTCAAAGGCCAGGGTGAACCCCTTGTCGGTTGCCGCGAGTTTGCCTTCGCCGGTGCTCTGGTCTTCCAGGCGTACCCAGCCGTAGCTGCCTGGCGTAACGGCATCGGCTTGCTCGCCTTCGCGGGTGTAGCTGAAGGCAACCTTGTCACCCACCGCGCTGAAGCGTTGAGGCGCGCTCAAGCGGAAGTTCGCCGCGCCACGGTCGATGAGGATTTCCTTGGTGGTCTTGACCCGATACGCCGCGCCGTCGCTGGCAAACACCGTGAGCATGTAGCGACTCGGTTTTTCCGCTGCCGGCAAGTCGAGGGACGCATTGCCCTTGGCGTCGGTGGTCAATTCGGTGCTGGTCAGTTCCACCGGAAATTGCCCGAGGTACTGCAGTTCGTTGTCGACCATCGACAGTTGTTGGGCGCGCAGGCTCAGGCTCAATTTCGCATTGGCCACCGGCTTGCCGTCCGGGTACAGCAGCACCAGGTTGCCCTTGACCGCTTCGCCAGTACGGTAATCCTGCTTGGCCAGATTGAGCGAAATCTCGAAGTGCGGCTTGATGTATTCAGCGACGCGAAAGGCGCTGCTGTAGGCCTGATCCTTGTAGTTGAAACGCAGTTCATAACCACCGGCCACGGCGTTATCGGGCAACTGGAATCGGCCTTGGGTACCCGCCTTGGAATCGAGCTTCAGATCGAGGGATTGCAGCGCCGTGCCGGTTGCATCGAGCACGGTCACGTTGACGTCGGCCGCGGTGGGCTGCACCGAATCCCGGGCATTCTTGAACTCCCGCCCGACGATTTTCAGCGACACCCAATCCCCCGGCCGATACAGTGGCCGGTCGGTGAAGGCATAGAGTTTGGTGTCGTAGATTTCGCTGTCGTAGTAGAAGTTCTCGGAGACGAACACCCCGCCCTCTTCGTCTTCGCCGATCACGAACGAACGCTCAGGGCTGACGTGTTTCAGGCGCAGCAAGCCGTCGGTATCGGTGGCGCCGCTGCTCATCACGCCGAGACCATCGGTCCACAGCACATTGACCTTCGGCACCGAACTGCCCTCGTGTTTGCGCGCGGCCCACACCAGCAGTTCGTCACCGGCGATCTTGCTCACCGCCACAGTGTTGGAGACGAACACCATGGTGGTCGCGCGGTACTTGCCGATCAGCGCCTCCACCAGATACAGACCCGGCTTGAGATTGCCCAACGGGATGTACACGTTGCCCGGCGCGACGCTGACGAACTCGCTGGAAGAACCGGCCAGGTTCACCCCGGCAGGTGGCTGGATCGGCTTGGCCTGCCACAACGGATAACGGAACTGGCTGACCACCGGCAAACCCGGTATCAGCGCGAATTGCGGCTGCGCATCGTAGGGCGTTGGCGCGGCCATCGCGTTGCCCATCTTCAGCTCCGGCACTTCCTCGGTGACCTGTTTACGCGACTCGTAGGAAAACGCCCGCTGCATCACCCGACGGGATTTGCGATACCAGTTGTCCCACAGGTAAGCGAGGGTGTTGGACAGACCTTCACCCTTGAACTGGCCATCGCTGACCACCCGATGCAAGTTCTTCTGGCGCTTGAGAAAATCCAGCGGCTTGTCGATGCGATACACCCGAATGTCGGCGCCGCCGTAGGGCTCCATGCGAAACCGGCGATAGTCGCGGCCCGGCGCTTCGAGTCGGACCATCGCCGGTTCATCGCTGGCAAAACTGCTGTCGGCCAGCAGGAAAAAACTCTCGCCGGCCACCGGCGCATAGCCGCTGGCCGGGACCGAGTCTTCGGCGTTTACCGCCGAGAACGGCAGCACCAATACCAACAGCAGAGACAGAAAACGCAGCATGCGGGCACCGGTCATTGGGAAAGAAAATTCAGTCGATAGACGCCGATGAAGTTGGGGTTGGCTGCGTCGGGTATCCATCGGGTGTCCTTCCATGTCATGAGTTGCTGCAGGCTTGCCGAACGCATGCCGTTGTCGGTGGGGGTGCTGGTGCCGGTGTGATAGGCGATGTAGCGGCCCATCCAGATCATCAGGTGCTGGTCGTCACCCTGATCGAAAAACATCAGGTCGCCGGGGCGTGCTTGAGACACATCGCGGCTGACCAGATGGCTGTTGAACTGGATCAATTTGATCGCATTGACGTATGGCCCGACCTTGCCGCCGCCCTGCTGCCATTGCTGGGCAAGACCGCGCTGGGCGTCGCTCAGTTGCAGTTCCGGCGGCAGGTAGCGATTGGACAGGCCATTGCTGTGCAGCCATTTGTCGTCATGGACTTTCAACGCTTCATTGGCAGCGAAGCGCACCAGCCCGGCGCAGTCTTGCTGATACCAACGCGGGCTCGGGCCCTGGCTCAGTTGCTCCTGGGCGATGCGCACGAACCAGGCACGAAACACCTGGGATTGCTGTGGGTCGAGCGATGGTGCCTCGACAGCGTGGGCACCCGCGCTCAGCAACAACGCCAGAAGGCCGAGACTTCGGATCAATGCCGTCACAGGGCTTTCCACTCCAGCGGCAGCCACTGCCAGTGGCCGTCTGGCTCGCTGCCTTCAGGCAAGGTAAGGGCGTATTTGCCGTAGCCACCGAACTTGCGCAGTTTCGGGATCAGGTAGGTTTGCGCGGCGTTGTAGAACACCGGCTCCATGTCCTGAGGCAGGCTGTCGAGAGTTTCTTGCTGCATCAGTTGCGCCATGGAATCCGGGCCGAAATACACCGGCATCAGCAGGTCCTTGGGCACCACGTCGGCCATCGGCGGGAAGCGTTTGTCGAGAGTGCCGAGGGCCTTGTCGACGAGTTTGTCGTCGAGGGAAAACAGCAAGGTTGAACCATGGCGGGCCAGGCTCACACGCATGAACGCCTTGCCGCTGATCGCCTCCGGGTTCTCGGCGTCCTTGGCTTTGTACGGGCCGAAACTGGAACTGACTTGCCGCTGCCACTGATGGCTCTGCCCTTCCTGTTTCTCCACCACCGGGAATGCGTGCTCGGCGACATTGCCTTCATAGGCGCCGACCATCGAGCCGAACAGCTTGCCCAGATCGCCATCAAATTTGCCGCCGTCGTCATCGTTGAGGCTGGCCACCAGCAAGGGCGTGTACAACCGTGAATCGGCATACCAGCACAGGCCCGCCGCACCGGCCATGTGTTCGGTCAACGCTTGTGCCACGTCATCTTCGGCACCGAGTTTCACCAGCAGCGGTTTCTGTTGTTCGGCAGCCAGCGGCAACGCCACGCAAGCGCTGGCGCCCATGGGCATGGCTTGCCAGATTGGTTTGAAATCGAAGTCCGGCTGATTCTCCAGTTCATCCATGGCCAGGAAGCTGTGCCAGCCCCTGTCGTCCATGTCGAAGCGCAGGCCGGCGAAGTTCGGAATGAAGCGCTGGTAACCCATGGCCAACACACTGGCATTGACCGACAGGCGTTGTTTCACCTCCGGCGCACGAGGTGGCAGGCCGAAGGCTTCGGGGAACAGTTTGTCGCCGTTGAGCAGCGCGGCAATGGCCGTGGTCGACACGCTGCCCGATTCTTCCGTTGCACCGCTTTGCGGATCGTAGAGTTTCGCCGGGTTGGACAGCACCACCAGTTTGTCGCCATGGGACGCAAACAGCAGCGCCTTGCTCGCGTTGTAACTGAGTTGATAGAGCGCCACGTCATCGGCGCCGACCTTCACGTCAGCGACCTTGCTCAACTGCGCGTCGTCCAGCGCCACTTTGGCCAGCGGCTCCAGCACCTTGGCCAGCCCGCCGCGATCCATCACCAGCAGGAAATCCTTGAGCCGACCATCCGCCCCGCGCCACAACGCTACGTCGGCAGGCTGATCGAACAGTTGCTCGATCAAGGTGTCCTGCAGTTTCAGGTCATGTTCGTAGATGATCCGCCGCAAGCTGCCAATCAACCCCAGGCGGTCGGCATGGGTTTCGTAATAGAAGACGAAATCTTCGGTCAGGGTTTCCTTGAGGAACGGCACCGCCAGCAGGTCCTTGGGCAATTGGCTCAAGGAATGGGATTCCAGCAGGCCATCCGGGCGGCTCATGCCCAGTTTGTCACTGGCCAACACAGGCGCCGGGGCCTTGGGCTTGTGCATGAACCACCCCAGCCCACCGGCCACGCCAACGACCAGGCATATCCCGATCAGCAGCGTCGGCCAGTGCAGGGAAGGTTTGGTCGCTGGTGCGCCAGCGGCCGGAGTAACAGTGCTATCACTCATGTTCACAAAACCCGATGTTCATCCGTGGAGCGGGGATGCTTAGTAGTTGAAAGTCTTGACCAGCAGCAGGTCGCCGATTGCGCGCAGGGGCACGATGAACGTCTCGCGTTTTTCATCGACGGTGTTTTCGTTGAGCACCAGGTTGATCTGCGAGGTAATGACCTCGTTCTGGTTGCCGGACTCATCGAAGTTATAGCCGCCGCTGCCGAAGTTGCCCCAATAGTTCACGTAAACCAGATAAGTGCCACGCAGCGGTGCGGTCATGGTGAACATTTCCGGACCCGGGCCATCGACGCCGTCAGGGTCGAGGCCGCCGCCATTGGTCAAGGCCGAGTGCGCCCAGAAGGCGTGCTGGCCATCGGGCGTGACAATATGCAGGTCGAGCTCGGCTTTCGGATCGTCCCAACCCAGCACCACGCGAATCCGCGCCGGGGTGCGCAGGTTGTTGGCTTCATAGAATTGAACACGCTTGAGGGACTGGCCTTCGGCGCTGCGCACTTCGACGCTGTTGGAACCGGCGCCAAACGCATAGGGGCGGGCAAAACGCCCTTGCTCGTCGGTATAGAGATTCAGCGGATTGCCGTTGACCGCCAAGGTGTGCGGCCCGCGCTGGGTACCGATGGCCTTGAGCCGACCTTCGATCATCGTGCGATTGCGCTGCACGCCCCGATCAATCGGTGGCGTGGGATAGGCGACTTGCGGGTTTTCGCTACGGTCCAGCAGACCGTTGTAACGCCAGCCGCCCACCGGCTCCGACAACTCGGCATTCGGCGCGGCCAGAATCACAGGCGCGAAAACCAACCCGGTCAGCAGCAAAAGAAATGAGCGCATGCGACGCCTCCTGCCATGCAGGACGAAACCTTGCGCCTGATCCTGGGCGCGTTACAGATGTGAATACTGCGTTTCGTCTGAAAGACCCGTGAGTGTCGGGTCGTAGATGGGGCGAAGATTAGCGATTGGGATGTTTTTTAACAATCGGCTGCATGTGAAAGTGCGGAGGGATTCACCGTAGTGGCTGGACGATGAGTCGAATAGGCGTCATATTCGGCTCACTAAATGAGCCGAATAACCTTTCTAATCGGCTCACTCAATCCAAGAGCAGCGAATTCATGGCACCTCACTGGATCTGGCAACAGCCTGATTGGCCGAACTTCAGCTGGCATGTCGAACGCTTGGCGCCGTTACTGCGCGAATGCGTTCAAGCGCAAGGGCGGTTGATGGGCATGGCCAGCTCCGTGGGCAGCTCACTAAGTGCACAAAGTGAACTGGATGCATTGCTGCAGAACATCGTCACCTCGTCGGCGATTGAAGGCGAACAGCTGAATGTCGGTTCAGTTCGTTCTTCATTGGCGCGGCGATTGGGGTTGGAACTCAATGATGGCGACAACGTCAGCAAGCGCAGTGAAGGGCTCGCGCAATTAATGCTCGATGCTACCCAACATTTCGCCGAGCCGCTGACACTTGAACGATTGCTGGATTGGCATGAGTGGCTGTTTCCAGAACAGGAAATCGGCTTGGCCGCGCAAAGCATTCGTGTAGGTGCTTTGCGCGGCGATGATCCAATGCAAGTGGTTTCCGGTCGTCTCGACAGACCGACCGTGCACTTCGAAGCACCGCCTCGCCTGGGCCTTGAGCGCCAACTCGATGCCTTCCTCGAATGGTTTGAAACCAGCCGAAATCAGTCCGGGCCCGACCCTTTGCTTCGAGCTGGCATCGCACACTTCTGGTTTGTCACACTCCACCCGTTTGACGACGGCAACGGTCGCCTGACCAGGACGATCACCGACCTTGCATTGGCTCAAGGCGAGGCTCAGGCGATCCGTTTTTATGCCATGTCGGCAAGTATTCTCGAGGATCGATCTGGCTATTACCGGGTGCTGGAAACCTGCCAGAAATCCAACACGGACATTACGGTTTGGCTCGAATGGTTCCTGCAAACTCTATTGCGCAGCCTGCAACAGGCCATGGCACGGATCGAATCCGTGCTGGGCAAAGCGCGCTTCTGGCAGGCGCACCGGGAGTCCGGGCTGTCGACCGAGCAGACCAAAGTACTGAATCGTTTGCTGGACGCAGGGGAGCGTGGATTCGAAGGCGGGATCAGTGCGGCGCAGTATCAAGCCGTGGCGAAAGTCTCCAAAGCGACCGCGACCCGGCATCTGGCCGAACTGCTGGATAAGGATTGCCTGAAACGCCTGCCGGGTGGCGGGCGCAGTACTCGCTACCAGATCAAATATCCCGACCAAGCGCATCCTGAGCGCTGAAACCCTTGCACCAACCACCCCCTTCATTTGCCCATGAACCCCCTATCTGCTAGTGTCGCGCCGGTTTAACGTCAACCGGAAATCGCCGCCATGGCCCGCAAAAAAGCTGCACTGGATTTCGAACAGTCCCTCGCCGACCTGCAAACGCTGGTGGAGCGTCTGGAGAATGGCGAATTGTCGCTGGAGGACTCGCTGGCCGCTTTCGAGCAAGGCATCGGTCTGACTCGCGACTGCCAGGCGGCGCTGGCCCAGGCCGAGCAAAAGGTTCAGGTACTGCTCGAGCGTGATGGCGAGCTGGCCGAGGAACCCTTCGACGCGGATCAGCCAGAATGATTGCAGCGTACTCGGCAAGCAGCCAGGCCCGTGTCAATGCGGCTCTGGAAACCCTGTTCACTGCACCGAGCCCCGAGCTGGCGCGACTGTATGAGGCCATGCGCTACAGCGTGATGAATGGCGGCAAACGCGTGCGTCCACTGTTGGCCTACGCCGCGTGCGAAGCGTTGGGCGGCAAGGCCGAGCAAGCCAACGGCGCAGCCTGTGCTGTGGAACTGATCCACGCCTATTCGCTGGTGCATGACGATTTGCCGGCGATGGACGATGACGATCTGCGTCGCGGCCAGCCAACCACCCACAAGAAATTCGATGAAGCCTGCGCGATCCTCGCCGGCGACGGCTTGCAGAGCCTGGCCTTCAGCGCCCTGCTCGACCCGCGCCTGAGCACATTGGACGCCGAGATCCACCTGCAAATGGTCAGCGCCCTGGCGCTGGCGGCAGGCCCCGCGGGCATGGTCGGCGGTCAGGCCATCGACCTCGGCTCGGTCGGCCTGAAGCTTGATCAGAAAGCCCTGGAGTACATGCACCGGCACAAGACCGGCGCGTTGATCGAGGTCAGCGTCAAACTCGGCGCCCTGGCCAGCGGGCGTGCCGAGAAAGACGAACTCAAGTCCCTGCAGACTTATGCACAGGCCATCGGCCTGGCGTTCCAGGTGCAGGACGACATTCTCGACGTCGAAAGCGATACCGAAACCCTCGGCAAACGCCAGGGTGCCGACATTGCCCGGGACAAACCGACCTACCCGGCCCTGCTCGGCCTCGACGCTGCCAAGGCCTATGCCCTGGAGTTGCGCGACCAGGCCCTGCACGCGCTGCGACCGTTTGACGCAGCGGCCGAGCCGTTGCGCGATCTGGCCCGGTATATCGTCGATCGCCGCAGCTGACGGCGAATCCGCCAAAAAAAACCAACGCGTGGGCAGGGACCGATGCATCAGGTAAACTGCCGCATCTTTTATACCTATAACGATTCGCCTGATGCCCACGACGTTTCATGAGATTCCCCGCAAACGCCCGACCACGCCCCTGCTCGACCGCGCGAACACGCCGGACGGCCTGCGCCGGTTAGGCGAAGCCGAGCTGGAAACCCTGGCCGATGAGTTGCGCCTGGAATTGCTCTACACGGTCGGCCAGACCGGTGGGCATTTCGGTGCCGGCCTGGGCGTGATCGAGCTGACCATTGCGCTGCATTACGTCTTCGACACCCCGGACGACCGGTTGGTGTGGGACGTGGGTCATCAGGCTTATCCACACAAGATCCTCACCGGTCGTCGCGAGCGCATGGGCACCCTGCGCCAGAAGGACGGCGTCGCTGCCTTCCCGCGCCGCTCCGAAAGCGAATACGACACCTTTGGCGTCGGCCACTCCAGCACCTCGATCAGTGCAGCGCTGGGCATGGCGATTGCCGCCCGCCTGCAAAACAGCGAGCGCAAGGCGATCGCGGTGATCGGCGACGGCGCGTTGACCGCGGGCATGGCGTTCGAGGCGCTGAACCATGCGCCGGAAGTGGACGCCAACATGCTGGTGATCCTCAACGACAACGACATGTCGATCTCGCGCAACGTCGGTGGCTTGTCGAACTATCTGGCGAAGATCCTTTCCAGCCGCACCTATGCGAGCATGCGCGAAGGCAGCAAGAAAGTGCTGTCGCGCCTGCCTGGTGCCTGGGAAATCGCCCGTCGTACCGAAGAATATGCCAAAGGCATGCTGGTTCCCGGCACGCTGTTCGAAGAGCTGGGCTGGAACTACATCGGCCCGATCGATGGCCACGACCTGCCGACCCTGATCGCCACCCTGCGCAACATGCGCGATCTGAAAGGCCCGCAGTTCCTGCACGTCGTCACCAAGAAAGGCAAAGGTTTCGCCCCGGCGGAAGTCGACCCGATCGGTTACCACGCCATTACCAAACTCGAACCGCTGGACGCCCCGGCCGCCGCGCCGAAAAAGGCCAGCGGGCCGAAATATTCCGGTGTGTTCGGTGAATGGCTGTGCGACATGGCGGCTGCCGATCCGCACCTGGTCGGGATTACCCCGGCGATGAAGGAAGGCTCGGACCTGGTCGCTTTCAGCGAACGCTTCCCGCTGCGCTACTTCGACGTGGCCATTGCCGAGCAGCACGCCGTCACCCTCGCGGCCGGCATGGCCTGCGAAGGCGCCAAACCCGTGGTGGCCATCTATTCGACCTTCCTGCAGCGCGGCTACGACCAGTTGGTGCATGACGTCGCGGTGCAGAATCTCGACGTGCTGTTCGCCATCGACCGCGCTGGCCTGGTGGGCGAAGACGGTCCGACCCACGCCGGCAGCTACGATTTGTCGTTCCTGCGCTGCATTCCCGGCATGCTGGTGATGACCCCGAGCGATGAAAACGAGCTGCGCAAAATGCTCACCACCGGTTACCTGTACGAAGGCCCGGCGGCGGTGCGTTACCCGCGCGGCAACGGCCCGAACGCGACTATCGAGAAAGACCTCGAGCCTATCGAGATCGGCAAGGGTGTGATTCGCCGCCAGGGCAGCAAAGTCGCCCTGCTGGTGTTCGGCGTGCAACTGGCCGAAGCCCTGAGAGTCGCCGAGACGCTGGACGCAACGGTGGTCGACATGCGTTTCGTCAAGCCGCTGGATGAAGCACTGGTTCGCGAAATCGCCAGCAGCCACGAGCTACTGGTCACTGTCGAAGAAAACGCGGTCATGGGCGGCGCCGGTGGCGCGGTCAGCGAATTCCTCGCCCGCGAAAACATCCTCAAGTCGGTGCTGCACCTGGGCCTGCCGGACATTTACGTCGAACACGCCAAGCCTGCGCAAATGCTGGCTGAGTGTGGCTTGGATGAAGCCGGAATCGAGGCTTCGATCCGCGAGCGCCTGCAACTGCTCAACATCTAAATCCCTGGATACATGCAACACCCCTGTGGGAGCGGGCTTGCTCGCGAAAGCGTCGGATCATTCAACTGAGAAGTTGACTGACACTCCGCCTTCGCGAGCAAGCCCGCTCCCACATTTGATTTGTGTGCGCCACGAAACACCAACGGATTACCCATGAAACTCTCTCCCTTCGCCCTGACGCTGACCCTGTTGCCGGCCGGTCAATTGCTGGCCGACACCTTCGAACGCGACCAGGCCCTGAAGCTGCCCGACGTGTTGATCAGCGCCAACCGCCAGGTCGAAGCGCGCAACGACAGCAGCGCCGCCAACACCGTATTCACCCGCGAAGACATCGATCGCCTGCAACCCGAAAGCGTCACTGATCTGTTGCGTCGGGTGCCGGGCGTGCAAGTCTCGCAGACCGGCGGGCGCGGCAGCCTTCCGGGTGTCTACATCCGCGGCACCCAGTCGGCCCAGAGCCTGGTGCTGGTGGATGGACAACGCATCGGCAGTTCGACCTCCGGCGACAGTAACCTGCAACACATCAATATCGAGCAGGTCGAGCGCGTGGAAGTGCTGCGCGGCTCCCGCTCGGTGATTTATGGCAGTGATGCGATTGGCGGAGTAATCCAGATCTTCACCCGCCGTGGTGGTGAACAAGGCCTGCAGCCGCGGATGCACGTTGGCTTCGGCAGAAACCAGACCTGGGAGCGCAGCCTCGGTTTGTCCGGCGGCGATGAACAGACCCGCTTCAACCTCGGCGCCAGCCTCGACGAAACCGCCGGGATCAATCGCACCCATGAGTCATACCCCAGCGACGGCGACCATGACCAGTACCGAAACCAGTCGTTCAGCCTGAGCTTGAGCCACGCACTCAGCGATGACATCGAAATCGGCGCCAACGCGTTGGATAACCGCGGCAAAAGCGAGTTCGACAACCCGTTCGGGCGCTTCGACATGAATACGTTCGAGTCGGTCCAACAGCAGCCCTACAACGAATTCGATGTGAGCAGTGTCAGCAGTTACATCGACGCGCGCATCAATGATCTGTGGAAAACCCGCATCGAGTTCGGCCACAGCGAAAACCGCGAGAAGACCCTGGACAAGCTCAGCGATGAGCGCAGCGTGTTCAACACCTACCGCGATTCGGTGAACTGGCAGAACGACCTGACGCTCAACGAGCGCAACAGTTTGCTGCTCGGCGGTGACTGGTATGAAGACCGCATCAACAGCAGTACCGCATTCGATGAGGACAGTCGCTGGAACCGTGCGGCGTACATCCAGCACCGCTATCGGGCCGACAGTTTCTCCACAGAGCTGGGTTTGCGTCACGACGACAACCAGCAGTTCGGCAGCCAGAACACCTGGAGCGGCACCTTCAGCCTGCCGCTGAACCCGGACAACGAAGTGCTGCTGACCTACAGCGAAGGCTTCCGCGCGCCGACCTTCAACGATCTGTACTACCCCGACTTCAGCAACCCGGACCTGAAGCCTGAAACCTCGAAAAGCTATGAGCTGCAATGGCGCAGCCAATTGACCGAGAACAGTCGCCTGGAGACGTCGCTGTATCGCACCGACCTTGAAGACGCGATCGTCTTCGGCAGCAACTTGCGCCCCGAGAACGTTGCTTCCGCGCGAATCAACGGCTTCGAAGCCGCACTGAAGCAGGAACTGTTTGGCTGGCAGAGCAACCTTGGCATTGCGATCATCGACCCACGCGACCGTGATACGGGCCGCACCCTGGCCCGGCGTTCGCGGCGCACCTTGAGCTGGGATCTGGACCGACAGTTCGATCGCCTGGGCCTCGGTGCCAGTTGGCAAGCGGTCAGCAGCAGCTATGACGACTTGAACAATCAACAGCCGTTGGGCGGTTATGCCTTGTTGGGACTGCGCAGCAGTTGGGAGCTCAACCGTGAAATCCGGCTGGAGCTGAAGGTCGATAACCTGCTGGACAAGGGTTACAGCCGGGCGCTGTACAGCTACCAAGGTAGCCAGTACGGGTATCGTGAGGAAGGTCGGGCGTGGTTGTTTGGGGTGACGTGGACGCCGGAGATCTGATCCGGGCTTTGTACTGTCTGGGCCGACCTCTTCGCGAGCAAGCCCGCTCCCACAGGTTTAGCGCGATCCTGTGGGAGCGGGCTTGCTCGCGAAACAGTCGACTCGGTCTCAGCGGTCGGGTGCGATCAACTGGCAGAGTTTGGCAGTTGCCTCAATCATCTGCCCACTCGGCCGCTCCAGGCCCTTGTCCGTCACCAAGCGCAACTGTCCCTGTGCCACGGCCGCCACCTGTGGCCAGGCTTTCCACGCATCGAGCTGCGCCTGTTCGCTGGCCAGAATCACCTCGGGATTACGCTGCAGCACGGCTTCCACACTGACTTGCGGTGCCGGCAGTTTCAGGTCACCAAACACGTTTTGCGCACCGCAGACCTCCAGTGCATCGCTGATGATCTGCTCGCCGCCAACCGTATACAGCGGCCGATCCCAGACCTGATAAAACACCCGTAACGGCTTGTCCCGGCGATAGCGTTGGCGCAATTCATCCAGCCGCTGGCGTAAATCGCGGGCCAATGAAATTCCGCGCTCAGGCCGATCGAGCTGAGCGGCAATAGCCTCGATCTGCGCGGCGAGCTGGTTCAGGCTGTGGGGTTCGGCGACGTAGGTGGGAATATTCAGTCGCTTGAGCTGATCACGCTGGGCCGGGCCGACGCTACCGGGCCATAGCAGCAAGAGATCGGGTTTCAGGCTGAGCAAGCGCTCCATGTCCAACTGGCCATAGCGGCCAACGGAGGGCAGGTCCTTGAGTTCGGCAGGTCGTTCACCGGCGTCCAGCACACCGACCAGGAGGTCGGCGGAGCCCAGTTCAACGACGATTTCAGAGAGCGACGGGGCGAGGCTTACAACCCGTTCGACCGCGACTGCCGAGCCGCTGGCGGCCAGCAGCGACACCGCCAGCCAGACCGCGCGCATCAACCGAGTTGACGCGGAATACGGTAAAGGTAGAACAGCACGGCGGTCGACAGTGCCAGCAGCATCAGCGGCACGGCTTCGAGACCGACGAACACCGCCAGGGCACCGATCCAGGCCGGCAGCCCGGCGGCCAGGAATGCCGTGCGCCGCTTGGCCGCCAGACTGATCCAGGCGCCAGGTTCTTCAGGGGTATCGAGGGCTTTCTGGGTGGCAATCAGTGCGTGTTTGTAGGCGCCGAAAAACTTCAGGCTGACAAACATCGAGGCGACTCCGGCGATGAACAACGGCATCGCCAGCACCGGCAGAATGGCTTCACTCTGGCCGAACACCGCATTGATCACAAACAGCGGCAGCAAGGCCAGCGCCAGGTATTGCCACCAGTTGATGGACAGTCGCCGCCGCACCTGACCGCGGGTCACGCCCGGTCTACCTCGCCCTGATGCTCATTGCCCATCATGTGGTCGAGCTTGCTGGCCTTGGTCGCCAGATAGAGTCGGTTATGCGGGTTGTGGCCGGTGTGCAGCGGCACGCGCTCGGCGACCACGATACCCATGTCGGTCAAGGCCTTGACCTTGCGCGGGTTGTTGGTCATCAGCCGCAGGGACTTCACGCCCAGATGCTCCAGCATCGGCAGGCACATGGCGTAGTCACGCTGGTCGGCGGCAAAGCCCAGGCGTTCGTTGGCTTCGACGGTATCGGCGCCACCGTCCTGCAGTTCGTAGGCACGGATCTTGTTCAACAGGCCAATGCCCCGGCCTTCCTGACGCAGGTAGAGCAACACGCCACGACCTTCGCGGGCGATGGCCTGCAAGGCGGCCTCCAGTTGCGAACCGCAGTCGCAACGCTGGCTGAACAAGGCATCGCCCGTCAGGCATTCGGAGTGCAACCGGCCGAGTACCGGGGCACCGTCGGCAATCTCACCCAGGCTCAGCACAACGTGCTCGCGGCCGGTGGCTTCATCGAGAAAGCCATGCATGGTGAATTGCGCAAAAGGCGTTGGCAGCTTGGAAGCGGCGACAAAAACGACAGGCACCGGTGTGCTCCTGATCTAAAAGTCTGAAGATTCGCAGAGCCGGCATTGTAACAGCAGGTTCCGGAGGACGCTTAGGCTGAATTATCGGCGATAACTATCAAAATGTTTGATATACGCCGCACCACAATCAATGTGGGAGCGGGCTTGCTCGCGAAGGCGTCGTGTCAATCGACATCAATGTTGCATGACACACCGCTTTCGCGAGCAAGCCCGCTCCCACAATGGATGCCTTAAGAACCGTGTCAGTTCGAATCACAGCTCTCATGATCAACGCCTGGAAATCCCCGGTCAGGCGAAAAACCACACCAGTCCCTGCATCGCCAACCAGGCGAACACCCCGGCCAGGACATCATCGAGCATGATGCCGACGCCGCCATGTACGTGCCGGTCAATCCAGCGAATCGGCCATGGCTTGAGAATGTCGAAGAAGCGGAACATCAGGAAACCCGCCAGCAACCACTGCCAGCCTTCCGGCACCAGCCACAGGGTTATCCACATCCCGACCATTTCGTCCCAGACGATGCCTTCATGGTCGTGTACCCGCAAATCGTCGGCCACTTTGCCGCACAGCCAGAAGCCGAACAGCATGGTGATGCCCAGCATCAGCCAATAACCCCAGTCGGGTAGCATCTGCCACAACGGAATAAAGGGCAGCGCAACCAACGACCCCCAAGTGCCGGGCGCCTTTGGCAAGGTGCCCGAGCCAAAGCCGAACGCCAGGAAATGCCATGGGTTACGCCAGACCGATGGCGGTACGAACTCCGCCGGGACCTGTTTGGGATGATCTGTCACGGTGACTCCCGAAAATGTTGATAACCCCGGGATTGCGGGGTGATGTCTTTGCCATCGGCATCCAGCAGTGCCACGCCCTGCCCAGTTACCACCCGCCCAATCACATGGATCGGCCAGCCGTCGGCCAGCAATAGCGGCAACTCGACGGACGGTAAGGTGAAGGCCAGGACGTAATCGTCGCCGCCGCTCAGGGCCGCGACCTGTGCGTCCGAATGACCGAGAAAGTCGACCAGGCTCTGCGACAGCGGCAAACGATCCCGCTCGACTTCGATTCCGACCTTCGAAGCCAGCGCGATATGCCCGCAATCAGCGAGCAGGCCGTCAGAGATATCCATTGCCGAAGTGGCCTTGCCCCGTAGCGCCTGACCCAAACCGAGTTGCGGTTGCGGTGACCAGTAATGCGCCAGCAGTGGCTCGGCAATGCTCGCTTCGGCTGTGCGCTGGCCGAGCACCAAGGGTAAGGCACCAGCGGCATTACCCAGGTTGCCGCCGACACACAGCAGATCGCCCGGGTGCGCTCCGCTGCGGGTCAGCGCCAAACCGGCCGGTACGCGCCCGAACACGGTCATGGTCAGGCTCAGCGGCCCACGGCTCGTGTCGCCACCCACCAGTGCCACTCCACAGCTTTGCGCCATCTGGTTCAAACCACGGGCATAGGCTTGCAGCCAATCGGCGGTCACCGTCGGCAAGGTCAGGGCAAGGGTAAAGGCAACCGGGGTGGCGCCCATGGCGGCCAGGTCGCTGACGGCCACGGCCAGCGAGCGCTGACCGAGCAGAAACGGATCGCAGGGATCGGCGAAATGCACGCCGGCCACCAACGTATCGGTAGAGATCGCCATCTGTTCCCCGGAGGGAACAGCCAGCAAGGCACAGTCATCGCCAATCCCGAGGGCAACGCCTTCGCCGCCCTGCGCACAAGGCGCGGCGGCGAAGAAATTGCGGATCAGCTCAAACTCGCCCATAGGGTGTCCTGTCTCACCAATACTGTTCATTTTTTAGCGGCGTCTGGTGTCGCCATACTGCGTTGCCGCTCCTCGCCATAGCACGCTATGACTCGTCGCGGCGCCTTGTCTGGCAACACCAGCCACTCGCTAGAAAACGAACGTATCGGCGAGACAGGACACTAGATCCAAACGCTAATTAGCGCTTGAACGCCTTCACTTCAGCTTCACGCAGACGCGGGGCCAGCTTGTCGAGCACACCGTTGACGAACTTGTGGCCGTCGGTGGAACCGAAGACCTTGGCCAGTTCGATACCCTCGTTGATCACAACGCGGTACGGCACGTCGGCGCGCTTGAGCAGTTCCCAGGTGGACAGGCGCAGAACCGCCAGTTCAACCGGGTCCAGCTCATCGATGGTCAAGTCCAGGCATGGCGTGAGCGCGGTGTCGATTTCGCTCTTGAACTGCGGAACCCCGTGCAGGATCTCGCGGAAGTAGGCGCCATCGACATCGGTGAAATCGTTATCGACCCGAAACTGCGCTTCGATCTCGTTCAGCGATTGCTTGGCCATGTGCCATTGGTACAGCGCCTGGGTCGCGAGCTGACGGGCTTCGCGACGCTTGACGCTTTTCGATGGCTTGCCGGCATCCGCAGGCTTTGGATCGCGCGGGTTGAAACGATCGCTTTCGTCGCTAATCACTTGGCCTCCAACTGCGCCAGCAGGCTGACCATTTCCAGAGCGGACAGGGCAGCTTCAGCACCTTTGTTACCGGCCTTGGTGCCGGAACGTTCAATGGCTTGCTCGATGGAATCAACGGTCAGGACGCCGAAAGCGACCGGAACGCCGAACTCCATGGACACCTGGGCCAGGCCCTTGGTGCACTCGCCCGCCACGTATTCGAAGTGCGGAGTGCCGCCACGAATGACCGCGCCCAGGGCGATGATTGCCGCGAATTCGCCTTTCTGGGCGACTTTCTGCGCAACCAGCGGGATTTCGAAGGCGCCAGGTGCGCGGATGATGGTGATGTCGCTTTCGCTCACGCCGTGGCGAACCAGGGCATCAACTGCACCGCTGACCAGGCTTTCAACGACGAAGCTGTTGAAACGGCCCACTACCAGAGCGTAGCGGCCTTTAGGGGCGATGAAGGTACCTTCGATGGTCTTCAGGGTCATTCGATAGATCTCTTAAAGAGCCGGGACGCGTCTCGTACGCGTCCCTCGGTGATATTTGAACCGCGAATTCAAGGCCGGAAACAACCGGTCATTATTCGGAGGGCACGTATTCTACAACTTCCAGATCGAAACCGGATATCGCATTAAATTTCATGGGTGCCGACATCAGGCGCATTTTGCGTACGCCAAGGTCACGCAGGATCTGCGAACCGGCACCTACAGTGCTGTAGGTGGTCGGTTTTTTCACCACGGCGTGATCGGCGGTTTCGCGGATGTGCGCCAGCAACACGTCGCCATCGAGCGGGTGACCGAGCAACAGCACCACGCCACTACCAGCCTCGGCAACCGTGGCCATGGCGGCACGCAGGCTCCAGCGGCCCGGCTGCTTGACCATTAGCAGGTCACGCAGCGGGTCCATGTTGTGCACGCGAACCAGGGTTGGTTCTTCGGCGCAGATATTGCCCAGGGTCAGTGCCATGTGCACGTCGCCTTCCACCGAATCACGATAGGTCACCAGGTTGAATTGGCCCAGTTCGCTGTCCAGTGGCTGCTCGGCAATCCGCTGAACGGTACGTTCGTGGATCATCCGGTAGTGAATCAGGTCGGCGATGGTGCCGATCTTGATGTCGTGTTCAGCGGCAAAAGCTTCCAGCTCGGCGCGACGGGACATCGTGCCATCGTCGTTCATCACTTCGCAGATCACGCCGCTCGGCTCGAAACCGGCCATGCGCGCCAGGTCGCAGGCAGCTTCAGTGTGGCCAGCGCGGGCCAGGGTACCGCCGGCCTGGGCCATCAGCGGGAAGATGTGGCCCGGGCTGACGATGTCTTCAGCCTTGGCATCACGAGCGGCGGCAGCCTGCACGGTGCGCGCACGGTCGGCAGCGGAAATGCCGGTGGTCACGCCAGTGGCCGCTTCGATCGATACGGTGAACTTGGTGCCGAAACCGGAACCGTTGCGCGGCGCCATCAACGGCAGCTTGAGCAGTTCGCAACGCTCGCGGCTCATCGGCATGCAGATCAGGCCACGGGCGTGCTTGGCCATGAAGTTGATGTGCTCGGGCTTGCAGCACTCGGCGGCCATGATCAGGTCGCCTTCGTTCTCGCGGTCTTCGTCATCCATGAGGATGACCATCTTGCCTTGGCGGATGTCTTCAACCAGTTCTTCGATGCTATTGAGCGCCACAAGGCACCCCCTTGAGTCAGGATTTGAGGTAGCCGTTGGCGGCCAGAAAGCTTTCGGTAATGTTACCGGAGGTTGGCTCTGCGGCCTTGTCGCCCAGCAACAGACGCTCCAGGTAACGGGCCAGCAAGTCCACTTCCAGGTTCACCCGGCGACCCGGCTGATACGACGCCATGATGGTTTCGCTCAGGGTGTGGGGAATGATGGTCAGCAGGAACTCGGCGCCATCGACTGCGTTCACGGTCAGGCTGGTGCCGTCGACGGTGATCGAGCCTTTATGGGCGATGTACTTGGCCAGCTCCTTCGGCGCGCGGATGCGGAATTCCACGGCGCGCGCGTTCTCGGTACGGGCAACCACTTCGCCCACGCCGTCGACGTGACCGCTGACCAGGTGCCCGCCGAGGCGAGTGGTCGGGGTCAGGGCTTTTTCCAGATTGACCGGGCTGCCGCTTTTCAGGTCGTTCATGGCGGTGCAGTCGAGGGTTTCGCGACTGACGTCCGCCGCAAAGCCATTGCCCGGCAATTCAACGGCAGTCAGGCACACGCCGTTGACCGCGATGCTGTCGCCCAGTTTGACGTCGCTCAGATCGAGCTTGCCGGTTTCGACGTGAACCCGCACATCACCGCCCTTTGGGGTCAATGCACGAATACTGCCGATGGATTCGATGATGCCGGTAAACATGAGGTTTTCCTCGAGAACAAAGCCAGCGCTGTAGCGTTGACCGGAAATTATACGCTCGCGGTTGACGTAGGAATGGCAATGACTCGCCAGTCATCGCCCACTGCGCGAATTTCGATGATTTTAAGCTCGGGCGCATCCTTCATTTGCGCGAGCGGCCAGTCCAGCAACGGCCGCGCCGAGGAACCCAGGAACTTGCCGGCAATGAAAATCTGGAACTCGTCGACCAGACCGAGTTGGGCAAAGGCACCTGCCAGGCGCGGACCGGCCTCGACCAACACCTCGTTGACACCACGAGCGGCGAGCTCAACCAGCAACTGGCGCAGATCGACCTGGCCATCGTAGCCGGGCACGATCAGGCATTCCGGACCGTTGGCATATTGCTCTTCCACTGCCACGCAAGTGGCGACCAGCGCCGGGCCGGCCTTGAAGAACGGTGCATCCAGCGGCACCCGCAGGCGCCCGTCGACCAGCACTCGCAGCGGCGGGCGGCTCATGGCCAAGGCCGTTTGCTCAGCGTCCAGACCCAGCTCATCGGCGCGCACGGTTAATCGCGCGTTGTCCGCCAGCACGGTATCGGCGCCGGTCAGTACCACACTGGCTTGCGCGCGCAGACGCTGAACTGCCGAACGCGCCGCCGGGCCGGTGATCCACTGGCTTTCGCCGCTTTCCATGGCCGTGCGACCGTCGAGGCTCATGGCCAACTTGACCCGTACGAACGGCAAGCCGTGTTCCATGCGTTTCAGAAAGCCTTGATTAAGCTTGCGCGCCTCGCCTTCCAGCACGCCGCTTTCGGTGGCGATGCCGGCCTGGGCCAGGCGTTGCAGACCGCGACCGGCGACTTCCGGGTTCGGGTCCTGCATCGCCGCGACCACCCGCGCCACACCGGCATTCACCAGTGCATCGGCGCAAGGCGGCGTGCGGCCGTGGTGGCTGCAAGGTTCAAGCGTCACGTAAGCGGTGGCGCCACGAGCCTGCTCACCGGCCGCGCGCAAGGCGTGGACTTCCGCGTGGGGCTCGCCGGCGCGCTCGTGCCAGCCTTCGCCGACAATCTGCCCGCCCTGCACGATCACGCAACCGACCCGTGGATTGGGGTGCGTCGTGTAATGCCCCTTGCGCGCCAGTTCCAGGGCACGGGCCATGAAATGGGCGTCGAGGATGGCTTGTTCTGCGGGCGTGGTCATTCTTTCACCGGTTCACGGGCCAGGCGATCGATCTCTTCGCGGAACTCGTTGAGGTCCTGGAAGCGGCGATATACCGAAGCGAAGCGGATGTAGGCGACTTCGTCGAGCTTCTGCAGCTCGGCCATCACCAGTTCGCCGACCACGAGGGATTTGACCTCGCGTTCGCCGGTGGCGCGCAGTTTGTGTTTGATGTGCACCAGCGACGATTCGAGGCGCTCGACACTCACCGGGCGCTTCTCCAGCGCGCGCTGCATGCCGGCGCGGAGTTTTTCTTCGTCGAACGGCTGGCGACTGCCGTCGGTTTTGATCAGGCGCGGCAACACCAGTTCAGCCGTCTCGAACGTCGTGAAACGCTCGCCGCAGGCCAGGCATTCACGCCGGCGGCGCACCTGTTCGCCCTCGGCGACCAGACGCGAGTCGATGACCTTGGTGTCGTTGGCACCGCAGAAGGGACAGTGCATGGTGGCAGGCAACAAAAAAAGGGAGGGCCATGGTAGCGCATCCCGGTGGCAAGACAAGCCATAGGGTTTGCGGTATACAGACGGGATGATCACTTGATCCATGGAATTCAGCTTTATGGAGCCACCAATGTCGTTACGTCCGCTCATTTTGCTCAGTGTTTTCAGCCTGCTGGTGGCTTGCAGCAGCGATGCACCCAAGCCCCAGCCGCCAACGCCAGGCTCGGCGCCGCAGCAAGCGCAGAAGAAAGCCCGGGAGGCCGCTGAACTCGGCCCGCTGCCCGCCTATCAGCGTGAACTGAGCGGTACCTTGCAAGGCGTGCCGGCCGGTGCCGAAGTCGAACTGGCGCTGCTGGTGATCGACGATAAAGACCGCCCGCAACAATTGCTCGCCAGTTCCAGCCTGATCGGCAACAACCAGGTACTGCCGTTTCACCTGCGCTTCAATCCGCAATCCTTCCCGGCCGGGGCCCGTGTTGAACTGCGAGGCCGCGCCAGTCAGTCCGGGCAGTTGATCCTGCACTTGCCGTCGCGGCTGATTACCCAGCCGACCACCCAGGCCCTGGGCCAGCTGCAATTCGTCAAAGCCCCATGAGTGCACCGCTCGACCTGCAAAAGGCGTTGGGTGAACTGCTCGGTGATGCGCAATTGGTCGCCTGTGAGTTACCAGGGACCGACCTGAAGTTGTGGCTGATCGACGGCGACAACATGGACCGCGCCTTCAGCCCGGAAGAGACCCGGCGCATCCTGCATGAGCCGCCATACTGGAGTTTCTGCTGGGCCAGCGGCCTGGCCGTGGCCCGTTATCTGGCCGAAAACCCGCATTGGGTCGAAGGCAAGCGCGTGCTGGATTTCGGTGCCGGTTCCGGGGTGGCGGGGATTGCCGCTGCCAAGGCCGGCGCACTCGAAGTGCTGGCCTGCGACCTCGACCCGTTGGCGATTGCCGCGTGTCGGGCCAATGCCGAGCTCAATGATGTACAGCTCAATTACTCGACGGACTTTTTCGCCGAGGCTGATCGCTTCGATCTGATCCTGGTGGCGGATGTGCTGTACGACCGGGCCAACCTGCCGCTGCTCGACCAGTTCCTCAGCCGTGGCCGAGAGGCGCTGGTGGCGGATTCCCGAGTTCGGGACTTTCGCCATCCGTTGTACCGGCGCATAGAGATGCTGGAGGCGATGACCCTGCCGGATCTGGCCGAGCCCCACGAGTTTCGGCATGTGAGCCTGTACCACGCGCAGCGCTAGCTAAAAGCTTCGTCGGATCGCCGCCCGGAGCAAGCCCGCTCCCACAGGGAATTAATGAACGACATAGATCCAGTGTGGGAGCGGGCTTGCTCGCGAAGGCGCCCGGTCAGGCAATGCACCTCTCACAGCCACCCCGCTTCCGGCCGCCCCCCACCAAGCCGTATAGTTGCCCCATTCACGCTTTTACGAGATCCCCCATGAGTCAGGAAACGCCGTACATCTTCGACGCCACGACTGCCGATTTCGACCAGTCGGTGATCGAGAACTCTTTCCACAAGCCGGTGCTGGTGGATTTCTGGGCCGAATGGTGCGCGCCCTGCAAAGTGTTGATGCCGATGTTGCAGAGCATTGCCGAGAGCTATCAGGGTGAGTTGCTGCTGGCCAAGGTTAACTGTGACATCGAGCAAGACATCGTCGCCCGCTTCGGCATCCGCAGCCTGCCGACCGTGGTGCTGTTCAAGGACGGCCAGCCTGTCGACGGCTTTGCCGGTGCCCAGCCCGAATCCGCCGTGCGCGCCCTGCTCGAACCCCATGTACAGATGCCGCCACCGGCCGCTGCCGATCCGTTCGAACAGGCCCAGGCGCTGTTCGATGACAGCCGTTTTGCCGATGCCGAAGCGCTGCTCAAGGTGATCCTGGGTGAAGACAACACCAACGCCAAGGCGCTGATCCTGTACGCCCGCTGCCTGACCGAGCGCGGTGAACTGGGCGAAGCGCAAGCCGTGCTGGATGCGGTCAAGAGCGACGAGCACAAGGCCGCGCTGGCCGGCGCCAAGGCGCAGATCAAGTTTCTCGGTTTGGCCAAGGACCTGCCGGATGCCGCCGACCTGAAGGCCCGACTGGCGAAAGACCCGCTGGACGATGAGGCGGTCTATCAACTGGCGATCCAGCAACTGGCCCGTCAGCAGTACGATGCCGCGCTGGATGCATTGCTCAAGTTGTTCACCCGTAACCGCAGCTACAGCGAAGGCTTGCCGCACAAGACCTTGCTGCAGGTGTTCGAGTTGCTTGGCAACGATCATCCGCTGGTGAGCACGTACCGCCGCAAGTTGTTTGCCGCGCTGTACTAATTACGCCCTTGTAGGAGCGAGCTTGCTCGCGATGGACGCCAACGATAACGATGGCTAGCTGTATAACCGCGGCGCTCTGACATCTCTCGCGAGCAAGCTCGCTCCTACAACCAGCTGTAGATCGGCGTATCCCCGCCGCTCACCACTTTGACTTCCGGGCTGTGGCGCAAGCGAACCAACAAGCGCTTGCCCGCCGCCGCGCTACCGGTCAGCCCTTCGAGTTGATCAAGTAGCTCCGGCCCGCTCAATTGCCCGGCCTTGCGCAACAAATCCTTGGCGATCTGCCACAGCGCATCATCCTGATTCAGCGGTTTTGCCGCTGGCACGCTGACTGCGGATTTTTCCACCTGCAACTGCGCCCCTAGTCGCGCCCAGTCCGCGTCGTCCATCTCCAGGGTCAAATCCACCGGCCAGTCGCCGATGCTTCCGCGAATTCGCAACATAGGTCTGCTCCCGCACATTTCGTCCCTGCATGCTCCCATGGGACTTGTGCAACGCCAAGCAGGCAGTCAAACTCTGCGCACTTACGTTATAAGATTACATAACATTTTCTTCATTTTACTTCCGGAGACTCGCTATGCGTCGTCTGCTTCTCGCTCTGCCGTTTGCCATGTTGCCGCTGGCTGTCGCCCATGCCGCCGACGAACACGATCATGAGCATGGCAGCCTGGCCGCCCACGAACATGGCGTGGGACGCCTGAACGCTGCGCTGGACGGCAAGACCCTGGAGCTGGAGCTGGAAAGCCCGGCCATGAACCTGGTGGGTTTCGAGCACGTCGCCACCAGCGACGCAGACAAAGCCAAAGTCGCCGCCGCCCGCGCGCAACTTGAGCAACCACTGGCCCTGTTCAACCTGCCGAAAGCCGCCGGTTGCGTGGTGGAGAACCAGGAACTGGAAAGCCCATTGTTCGGCGACAATCCCGATGCCGACGATGATCACGATGAAGACGCCAAGGACGAAGACGGCCACGAACATCACCATGATCACAGCGAAATCCACGCTCGCTATCAGTTCACCTGCGCCACGCCGGCGGCCCTGAAGTCGCTGGACCTGGCGACTCTCTTCAATAGCTTCCCGGCGACCCAGAAAATTCAGGTACAACTGATCGGCCCGAGCGGGCAGCAAGGGGTTGATGTGACGGCCAAGGCTGCTGCCCTTAAATTCTGATCCGCCGCAAATCGAATGTGGGAGCGGGCTTGCTCGCGAAAGCGGCAGTCCATGCAACATCAATGTGACTGTAAAACCGCCTTCGCGAGCAAGCCCGCTCCCACAGGGTTCACCACCAACCAGACCGGTTTCACATGACCCAAGCACTCATCGAACTGTCCGACCTGGGCTTCAGCTGGCCCGGTCACCCGCCGCTGCTGGACATCCCGGCGTTTCGCCTGGAGCGCGGGGAAACCCTGTTCCTCAAAGGCCCCAGCGGCAGCGGCAAGACCACCCTGCTCGGCTTGCTCGGCGGCGTGCAAAAGCCTGATCGCGGCAGCATCCGCCTGCTCGGCCAGGAACTGACGCAACTTTCGGCCGGCGCCCGCGACCACTTCCGCGTCGATCACACCGGCTACATCTTTCAGCAGTTCAACCTGCTGCCGTTTCTGTCGGTGCGTGAAAACGTCGAACTGCCCTGCCACTTCTCCAGACTGCGCGCCGAACGGGCGAAACAACGCCACGGCAGCGTCGACAAAGCCGCCGCCACGCTCCTCGCCCACCTGGGATTGAAGGATGAAAACATCCTCGGTCGCCGTGCCGATTCGTTGTCCATCGGCCAGCAGCAACGAGTCGCCGCAGCCCGCGCGCTGATCGGTCAACCGGAACTGGTGATCGCCGACGAACCGACCTCGGCCCTCGATTACGACGCCCGCGAGAACTTCATTCGCCTGCTGTTCGCCGAGTGCCGCGAAGCCGGGTCGAGCCTGTTGTTCGTCAGCCACGACCAGAGCCTGGCGCCGCTATTCGACCACAACCTGTCGCTGGCCGAACTCAATCGCGCCGCCACCCCGTCCGAGGTCTGAGATGTATCTGTTTCGTCTAGCCATGGCCAGCCTGGCTAACCGCCGCTTCACCGCGATCCTCACCGCGTTCGCCATTGCCCTGTCGGTGTGCCTGTTGCTGGCGGTGGAGCGCGTGCGCACCGAAGCCAAGGCCAGTTTCGCCAGCACCATCAGCGGCACCGACCTGATCGTCGGCGCCCGCTCAGGCTCGGTGAACCTGTTGCTGTACTCGGTGTTCCGCATCGGCAACGCCACCAACAACATCCGCTGGGACAGCTTCGAACACTTCGCCAGCAACCCGAAAGTGAAGTGGGCGATCCCGATGTCCCTCGGCGATTCCCATCGCGGCTACCGGGTGATGGGCACCACCGAGGCCTACTTCGAGCATTATCAGTACGGTCGCCAGCAACACCTGCAACTGAGCGATGGCCGCGCCTTCGAATCCGACCCGTTCGAAGTGGTGCTCGGTGCCGAAGTGGCCGATGCGCTGCACTACAAACTCGGCGACAAACTGGTGCTGGCCCACGGCGTGGCGGCGATCAGCCTGGTCAAGCACGACGACAAACCGTTCACCGTGGTCGGCATTCTCAAGCGCACCGGCACGCCGGTGGACCGCACGCTGCACATCAGCCTCGGTGGCATGGAAGCGATTCACATCGACTGGCATAACGGTGTGCCGGCCCGGGGCGAGGGGCGCATCACGGCCGATCAGGCGCGCAACATGGACCTCACGCCGCAAGCGATCACCGCGTTCATGCTCGGCCTCAACAACAAGATTTCGACCTTTGCCCTGCAACGGGAAATCAACGAATTCCGTGGTGAGCCGATGCTGGCGATCCTGCCGGGCGTGGCGTTGCAAGAGTTGTGGAGCCTGATGGGTACTGCGGAAAAAGCCTTGTTCGTGGTCTCGCTGTTTGTGGTGCTGACCGGATTGATCGGCATGCTCACGGCGATTCTCACCAGCCTCAACGAACGCCGCCGGGAGATGGCGATCCTGCGTTCGGTGGGCGCACGCCCCTGGCACATCGCGACGCTGTTGGTGCTCGAGGCCTTTGCCCTGGCGCTATCGGGTGTGATCGCCGGCGTGGCGTTGCTGTATGTGTGCATCGCCGCGGCCCAGGGTTATGTGCAAGCCAACTACGGCCTGTTCCTGCCGCTGTCCTGGCCGAGCGAGTATGAATGGACGCTGCTCGGTGGCATCCTGATCGCCGCGCTGCTGATGGGCAGCGTGCCGGCCTGGCGCGCCTATCGCCAATCCCTGGCCGATGGCCTGTCGATCCGTTTATGAGGACGTTGAAAATGCCCCGCGCTGTACTTGCGCTGTTGATGCTGGTCGCCCTGCCCCTGTGGGCGGCCCAGCCAAAGGACCTGACCTGGTCGGAGATGATCCCGCCCGACGCGCCGAAAGAAGTGCCGAACATGACGCCGCTGCACGATCTGTCGCAGATGAGCAGCACGCTCTCGGCAGAGTCGGCACCAGCAGCCAGACAGGACATGCCCAACGCACCGGTGGTCAAGACCCTCGACGGCCAGAACATTCGCCTGCCGGGCTACATCGTGCCGCTGGAAGTGAGCGAGGAAGGACGCACCACCGAGTTTCTGCTGGTGCCGTATTTCGGCGCCTGCATCCATGTACCGCCACCGCCGTCGAACCAGATCGTGCACGTCAAAAGCGAAGTCGGCGTGAAGCTCGACGAGTTGTATCAGCCTTACTGGATCGAAGGCGCATTGCAGGTCAAGGCGTCCACCAGCGAGTTGGCGGATGCCGGGTATCAGATGGAGGCGGACAAGATTTATCTGTATGAGTTGCCGGAGTGAATCCGGCAGACTTGTGTTGTCAGATCTATCGCCTTCGCGAGCAAGCCCGCTCCCACAGGGGAAACGCATTCCAATGTGGGAGCGGGCTTGCTCGCGAAGGGGCCATCAAAAACACCACAAAAATCACTCCCGTCCCACTTTCATTGAGCTGCATCAAAAGACCGAATAGTTAGCCGGCTTACCATTGGACATCGAACATTTTTAACGTCCTTTGGAGCCCCCATGAACAAGTCCATGCTCAGCGCTTCGCTGGTTGCCCTCGCGCTCGCAGCCCCGCTCGCCCACGCCTTTGAGGCCGGCGACATCCTCATTCGCGCTGGTGCAATCACCGTCAACCCGAAAGCCGACAGCTCCAGCGTCAAGGTTGATCAAGGCCCGCTGGCCGGTGCCGACCTGGGTGGCAAGGCGACCATGAGCAGCGACACGCAACTGGGCTTGAACTTCGCCTACATGCTCACCAACCACCTGGGTATCGAGCTGCTGGCGGCCACACCGTTCGAGCATGACGTGAAACTCAAAGGCACGGCCCTGAGCGCGGCCAACGGCAAACTCGGCACCCTCAAGCACCTGCCGCCGACCTTGAGCCTGGTGTACTACCCGCTGGATCCGAAGTCGGCCTTCCAGCCGTACGTCGGCGGCGGCATCAACTACACCTATATCTACGACGAACACGTTGGCAGCCAGGCGCAGTCCGCCGGTTTCAGCAACTTCAAGGCGGAAAACTCCTGGGGCCTGGCGTGGCAGGTCGGTGCTGACTACATGCTGACCGACAACGTCTTGATCAACGCCCAGGTGCGCTACATCGACATCGATACCCGCGCCACCGTCGAGAACAACTCGATTGCCCCAGGTACCCGGGCACGTGTGGATGTAGATGTAGACCCGTTCATCTACATGGTGGGCCTGGGTTACAAGTTCTAAAGAACGTTCACGTGGTGGTGAATGAGGCTTGGTGGCGAACAGACTAAATACTGACGGCGACTGCTTCGCAGTCGAACGGGGTGGGGCGGCGATCCGACAAGCCCCCTCGCCACAGGGAATCTACCTGCATCAGGTAAATTCCGGCCGTGAAAAAGGCGCCTGTAAAAAGGCGCCTTTTTCATGTCCGCAGGGCAGCGATCTATCGCCCCAGCAACCGCGCCAGCCCCTCGCGCATCGGGGTCTGCTCAGTGGTACTGAAGCGTTCCAACAGACGCCGGTTGTTCGCCCGGGAATGACGAATGTCACCGGAACGCGCCGGGCCGTAGCTCACCGGTGGCAGCTTGCCGACCACGGCTTCGAGCGCTTCGAGCATTTGCTTGAGGGTCGTCGCCTGGTTCCAGCCAACGTTGACCGCACCGTCTTCGACCCTGGGCTTCTCGATGGCCTGCACCAGCAAGTCGACCAGGTCTTCGACGTAGACAAAATCCCGGGTCTGCTCGCCATCGCCGAACACCGTGATCGGTAAACCCTTCAGTGCGCGCTCGCTGAATATGCTGATCACCCCGGAGTATGGCGAGGACGGATCCTGGCGCGGGCCGAAGATGTTGAAGAAGCGAAAAATCACCGGCTCCAGCGCATGCTGGCGGCGGTAGAAGTCGAAGTAATGCTCGCTGGCCAGTTTGTCCACCGCATAAGGCGTCAGGGGCGCCTTGGGCGTGTCTTCGTCGATCGACTCACCTTCGCCATTGTTGCCATACACCGCCGCACTGGAGGCAAACAGCACGCGTTTGACCCCGCTCTGGCGCATGGCCTCGCAGACGTTCAGCGTGCCGATGAAGTTGCTCTGGTGCGTGCGCACCGGATCGTCCACCGAGGCCTGCACCGAAGCCACAGCGGCCAGGTGTGCCACAGCACTGCATCCGGCCATCGCCTGGGCGACCAAAGCCACATCGGCCACGTCGCCTACGATCAGTTCGACCCTGGGATTGTCCAGCGGCAGATTGCTGCGCTTGCCGGTGGACAGGTCATCTAGAATCCGCACCGCATGGCCCTTGGCAAGCAGGGCGTCAGTCAGGTGTGAACCAATGAAACCGGCACCACCGGTGATCAAAACGGGGCCGTCAGCCATGGCGATAGAACCTGTCCAGTAGACCGGGAAGCGCCGCACGCCAGGCGCGCGGCTTGATCCCGAAGGTGTGCAGAATTTTCTTGCACGCCAGTACCGCGTGTTGCGGTTCTTCGGCGGCATCCGGACGCGCGGCGTGGGCCTGGGCGGTCGGGGCTTCGATGGCCAGCGGATGCAGGCTGCGGGCTTCGGTCAGAATAGCCTGCCCCAGCGCCAGCGGCGTAGTCGCCTCATGCCCGGCGTAGTGGTAGGTACCCCACAGCGGCGCGGCGCAATCGAGTTGCTTGAGCACTGAAATGATCACGCGGGCGGCATCGTCGACCGGCGTCGGATTACCGCGCCGGTCGTCGGCCATCAGCAGTTCTTCGGGTTGTTCGGCACGGGCAAGGAAGCGGCCAAGGGTGCCATCCGGGCTATCGTCCAACAGCCAGCCGAAACGCAGCAGCACGTGTTGCGGGCAGGTGGCGCGCACGCTTTGCTCGATCCGCCACAAGGCCTGACCACGCAAGCCCAATGGCACCGGTTCGTCTTTTTCGCTGTAGGCCGTGGCGCGGGAGCCGTCGAACACGCGATAGCTGGAAGGTTGCAGCAGGACGATGTTGTGGTGCTGGCACAGTTCCGCCAGTCGCTCGATCGCGCGCTCCTGGCCGGCCAGGCGCGATTCGCTCACCGCCTCTGCCTGAAACCAGTCGAAGTAGTAGGCAAGGTTGATCAATGCATCGGGACGGGTGTCGTCGAGCAGTTGTGTCAGGCTCGCGGCATCCCAGCCGTCTTCGGGCGGGCGGGGAGCGAGGAAACCGATGTCTTCCTCCGCACCGAGGCGAATCAGCGCCTGCCCAAGGGCATTTCCGCCGCCCAGTAACATAAGGCGCATTCGCATAGAGTCAGCAGGCCCAGTCTGATTGAAACGATGGCTTTATCGACACCGCGCCCTGGCGATGTCGTTGATAATTGCCGGAATCGTTGCATTTTGCGGGTTTAGTGCGCAACCGTCACCCGTAAAGTGTAGATGTCCGGGATTTGTGGTGCTGCCTCTGGCCTCTTCGCGGGCAAGCCCGCTCCCACAATGGTTTTGTGTAAAGCGCCCCCTGTGGGAGCGAGCTTGCTCGCGATGGGGTCCTGAAAGGCGGTGAAGATCTTGAGTGGTACTTGCATCTTCGGCCCCTCACCCGCATAAATTGCTGCATGAACCTGCCCATCCCCGCAGACAGTGCCCTGAGCGGCTTCCACCCTGCCGTCAGCGCCTGGTTCGGCCACACGTTCCCGTCGGTCACCGCCGCCCAGGCCCGGGCGTGGCCGTTGATCCGCCAGCGTCGCTCGACCCTGGTCGCCGCGCCCACCGGTTCCGGCAAGACCCTCACCGCCTTTCTCGCCGTCATCGACGACCTGGTGCACCGTGGCCTGGAAAGCCCCGAAGGCTTGCCCGACGCCACCCTGGTGGTCTACGTCTCGCCGCTCAAGGCGCTGTCCAACGATATCCAGATCAACCTGCAAAACCCGCTGGCCGGCATTACCGAGCAATTGCGCGTGATGGGCCTGCCCGAATTGCAGATCAGCACCGCCGTGCGCACCGGCGATACACCGCAAAAAGACCGATCGGCAATGCGCAAAACGGCGCCGCACATTCTGGTGACCACGCCGGAATCCCTGTATGTGCTGCTCGGTTCCGACTCGGGCCGGCAGATGCTCGGTACCGCACAAACGGTGATCGTCGACGAGATCCACGCCATGGCCGCCAGCAAACGCGGCAGCCACCTGGCACTGAGTCTTGAACGCCTGCAAGCACTCTGCCCGGAGCCGCTGCTGCGCATCGGTCTGTCTGCCACGCAAAAACCCATCGAGGCAGTCTCGCGTTTTCTGGTGGGCCGCGATCGCCCGTGCGAGATCGTCGACATCGGCCACGCCCGTCCCCGCGACCTGGGCATCGAAGTGCCGTCCGTGCCGCTATCGGCCGTGATGGCCAACGATGTCTGGGAGCTGGTGTACGACCGCCTCGCCGCCCTCGCCCGCGAGCACCGGACCACGCTGATTTTCGTCAACACCCGGCGCCTGGCCGAACGCCTGAGCCGGCACCTGAGCGAGCGCCTGGGCAAGGATGCCGTGGCGGCCCACCACGGCAGCCTGGCCAAGGAATTTCGCCTGGATGCCGAACAGCGACTCAAGCGCGGCGACCTGCAAGTGCTGATCGCCACCGCGTCGCTGGAACTGGGGATCGACATCGGCGACGTCGACCTGGTGTGCCAGATCGCCTCGCCACGCTCGATTGCCGGGTTTCTGCAACGGGTCGGCCGCTCCGGGCACCAGGTCGGCGGCACGCCCAAGGGCCGTTTGTTCGCCACCACCCGCGACGACCTGATCGAATGCGCCGCGCTGCTCGACTGTGTGCGCCGGGGCGAACTCGATACCTTGCTGATCCCGCAAGCGCCGCTGGACGTGCTGGCGCAGCAGATCATCGCCGAGGTCAGTTGTCAGGAATGGCCGGAGCAAGCGCTGCTGGAGATGCTGCGCCGCGCCTCGCCCTACGCCGCACTCGACGACAAACACTATCAGGCGCTGCTGCACATGCTCGCCGAGGGTTACAACGGCCGTCAGGGCATCCGTAGCGCCTACCTGCACCGCGACGCCGTGAGCCGCACCCTGCGCGGCCGCCGGGGCGCGAAACTGACGGCGGTCACCAGTGGCGGGACCATTCCGGACAACGCCGACTACAGCGTGCTGCTGGAGCCTCAAGGGCTGAACATCGGTACCATCAACGAAGACTTCGCGGTGGAAAGCATTGCCGGGGATGTCTTCCAGTTGGGCAACACGTCCTATCGGATCCTGCGGGTGGAAACCGGCAAAGTCCGGGTCGAGGATGCCCAGGGCCAGCCGCCGACCATTCCATTCTGGCTCGGTGAAGCGCCGGGGCGCAGTGCCGAATTGTCCTCGGCGGTGGCGCGCTTGCAGGCACAACTCGACGACCTGCTGGGGGCTGCGCCAGGCAACTTGCAACCAGCGCTCGACTGGCTGACCGGAACCCTGGGCCTGAACCTCGCCAGTGCCGAACAACTGGTGGACTACCTGGCCCGCGCGCGGCAAACGCTGGGAGCCCTGCCATCGCAAGACACGCTGCTGATGGAACGCTTTTTCGACGAGTCCGGCGGCACCCAACTGGTCATTCACACGCCGTTCGGCAGCCGCATCAACCGCGCTTGGGGCCTGGCCCTGCGCAAGCGTTTCTGCCGCACCTTCAACTTTGAATTGCAGGCCGCCGCCAGCGAAGACGCCATCGTGCTGTCGCTGTCCACCAGCCACAGTTTTGAACTGGACGACGTCTGGCGCTACCTGCACAGCAACAGTGCCGAACACATCCTGATTCAAGCCGTGCTCGACGCGCCGCTGTTCGGCGTGCGCTGGCGCTGGAATGCCGGCGTGGCCCTTGCCCTACCGCGCTACAGCGGCGGGCGCAAAGTCCCGCCGCAGATCCAGCGGATGAAAAGCGAAGACCTGATCGCCAGCGTGTTTCCCGATCAGATCGCCTGCGTGGAAAACCTCGCCGGCGAACGGGAGATTCCCGACCATCCGCTGGTGGAACAGACCCTCAACGATTGCCTGCACGAAGCCATGGACACCGAAGGCTGGCTGGCCTTGTTACGGCGCATGGAGCGTGGCGACATTCGCCTGATCAGCCGCGACTTGCCGGCGCCTTCGCCGCTGGCGGCGGAAATACTCAGCGCCCGGCCCTATACCTTTCTCGACGATGCACCGCTGGAGGAACGTAGAACCCAGGCAGTGCTCAACCGCCGCTGGAGCGACCCGCAATCCACCGACGATCTCGGTGCGCTGGACGCCGAGGCGATTGCCGCCGTGCGCGACGAAGCCTGGCCGGCGCCCTCCGGTGTCGATGAAATGCACGAGGCCTTGATGAGCCTGGCGTGCATCACCGATGCCGAGGCCGGCGCCAATCTGCAGTGGCTCGACTGGCTCACGACCCTGGCCGACAGTGGACGCGCGAGCCGTTTGCGGATCAACGCCGGGCAATCGCTGTGGCTGGCACTGGAACGCCTGACCTGCCTGCGGGCGATCTATCCACAGGCCGAATTGACGCCACCGCTACAAGTGCTGCCGGATTTCGACGAGGTCTGGGAACCCGACGACGCCATCCTCGAACTGATCCGCGCGCGGCTCAGCGCCTTCGGGCCGCTGGCGCTCGATCGTATTGCCGAACCGCTCGGCTTGCCCGCTGTACAGGTCAACCAGGCCCTTGCGCAACTGGAACGCGAAGGCTACGTGCTGCGCGGTCGCTTCACCCCGGGCACCATTCAGGAAGAATGGTGCGAGCGGCATTTGCTGGCGCGGATTCACCGCTATACGGTCAAGCGCCTGCGCCGGGAAATCGAACCGGTGGCGTTGCAGGATTTCATGCGATTCCTGTTCGACTGGCAGCATGTGTCGAGCGCAAGCCAGGGTCAGGGTGCGGCGGTTTTGCCGGCCGTTATTGCGCAATTCGAAGGCTACCCCGCCGCCGCTTCAGCCTGGGACAGCGACATTCTGCCAGCGCGGATCAAGGACTACTCGGCGACCTGGCTCGATGAACTGTGCCGCAGCGGCAGACTGGTGTGGACGCGTCTGACTGCGCACAACAAAAGCGCCAGCACCGCGCTGCGCAGCACGCCGATTGTGTTGCTGCCGCGCAACCGGGTCGGCCTCTGGAGTGGCTTGACCGAACAGACGCCGGTCAGCGAACTCTCGCCGAAAACGCAAAAGGTCCACGCCGCCCTCAGCCAGCATGGCGCGCTGTTTTTCGATGAGCTGATCCATGAGGCCCACCTGCTGCGTTCGGAGCTGGAAATCGCCCTGCAGGAACTGGTGGGCGCGGGGTTGGTGAACGCCGACAGCTTCGCCGGATTGCGCGCACTGATCACCCCGGCCAGCAAGCGCCAGCCACGCAACAGTCGGCGTGGACGTGGGGCATTCATCGGTGGCATGGACGACGCCGGGCGCTGGGCCCTGTTGCGACGCGCACCGGCCGCGCCGGTGGTGCAAAACCAGCGGACGCCTGCCGAAACCCTTGAACACATCGCCATGACCTTGCTGCGCCGCTACGGCGTGGTGTTCTGGCGCTTGCTGGAGCGTGAGGCGGACTGGTTGCCGAACTGGCGCGAACTGCTGCGCACTTTCCATCGCCTGGAGGCACGCGGCGAGATTCGCGGCGGGCGGTTTGTCAGTGGCCTGGCGGGCGAGCAATTCGCCCTGCCCGAGGCGATTCCATTGCTGCGGGAGGTGCGACGTCGGCCCCATGACGGCAGCCTGGTCGCGGTGTGCGGGGTTGATCCGCTGAACCTCGCCGGCACGCTATTGCCCGGCACGAAAGTCCCGGCACTGGCGAGCAATCGCTTGGTGTATCGCGATGGATTGCCGGTGGCTGCCGAGATTGCTGGCAAGCAGCAGTTCTGGGGGGAGTTGGATCAGCAACTCCGTGCCGAAGTGCACAACAAACTGATCCGGCACTGAAGGTGTCTTGTCTGGCGCCTTCGCGAGCAAGCCCGCTCCCACATTGGATCTATGTCCGGACACAGATTGGTGTTCCAACACAAAACCCTGTGGGAGCGGGCTTGCTCGCGATGGGGCCATTACAGCCACCAAAAATCTCTCAGACTTACTGAGACCGCGGCCGATCCGGCATCAGCACCGCCGAATGGTCCGGCTCATGCCCTGTCTCGGCTGGCGCTTCGACCGGATGCCTCGGCACCAGCGCCTGCTGTGGATAAGTCTGCGCGAAGTTCACCCACGGGCAGTTATCCACAAGCTTTTTCAAACGCTGGTTGAAAGCCCGGCTCACCGCGTATTGACCACCGGACACCGTGCGGAATTGCGCGGTCAGCACCACACCGTTGAGATCCATCTTGTCGACGCCAAACACATCCAGCGGTCCTTGCAGGTTGTAACGCAGGAACGGGTCGTTGCTGATGGAATGCCCGGCCTCGCGGATCAGTTCGATGGCCTTGTCGACATCGGTGTCGTAGGTGAATTGCACCGAGAAAAACGCATAGGCGAATTGCCGCGATTGGTTGGTCACGGCCTTGATCTGCCCGAACGGCACCGAGTGCACGAAGCCCTTGCCGTCGCGCAGGCGCAAGGTGCGGATGGTCAGGCCTTCGACCGTGCCGGCATGCCCGGAATCGAGCACCACCCAGTCACCGATGGACAGGGTGTCTTCGATGATGATGAACAGCCCGGTGATCACGTCCTGCACCAGTTGCTGGGAGCCGAAACCGATCGCCAGGCCGATGACCCCGGCACCGGCCAGGAACGGCGCGACGTTGATCCCCAGATTGGCCATGGTGGTGATCGCACAAATCACCACCAGGATGATTTTGATCGCGTTGCGCAGCAGCGGCAGGATGGTTTTCACCCGCGTACTCGGCTGGCGCGCCGAGCGCTTGTTGGTCGGCGGTTTCAGGGCTTCCTGAATCGCCGTGTCGAGCACCACCCAGACCATCCAGGTCACCAGCAGGATCAAACCGATGTGGCCCAGGGAATCACTGATCGCCCGGCCCACGGCATTGGTCACTGCGAATTCGAACAGCGACACGCCCCAGATCCGCCCGAGGATATCGATGAACACGATGGCCATGCCGATACGCAGCAAGGCGTGGGACAAATTGAGAAAGCGTTCCTTGTAGGCGCTGCTGCGGCGCAGGTCCGCTTCGCTGCGGGCCTTGAACAAATGGTGCAGCGTGGTGCTGAGAAACACCGTGGCAATCAGCAACACCGTGGTGAACAAGGCGCTGCGCAGCACTCTCTGGTTGTCCGCCCCGGCGCCGATCAGGTTGATGATCGAAACCAGTACCATCAACAGAATCGGCCAATACCAGAGCCCGGAAAATATCCGCAGGGTTTCACGCAGCGCCGGCTGCCTGAGGCGCTGGGCCAGCGGCAGGATGCGGATCACCTGGGCGACCGGGCGGCGCATGCGGATCACCAGCAAGCCGAAGGACATCGACGCTGCCAACCCGGTGAACACGGCGATGCTGCTGGTGAGATTGTTGCCCAGTTGATGGGCGATCTGCGGGCTGGTCAGGGCGTCGCTCAAGGCCACCAGAAAGCCGATAACGAACAACGGTCGGGGACTCTTCTCACGGATGATCTGCACCGCCCGCCGCTTGTGCCCGGTATTGAACACCACCACCAGCGACAGCACCAATGACGCGGCAAAGATCCCCGCGCTGGCGGCATATGCCAGACACAGCGCCAGCGCCCGTCCCGCCGATATCGGCAAAAACTGGCTGGCATAAATCGTCAACGGCAGACTGATCACCGCCGCAAGGGTGTAGGGCAGCACGTAACCGAGCAACGCCTGGCCTCGTTCACGACTGAGCAGCAGACGATGCTCGCACAGGCGCCTGGCGGCCATCCGCCCGAGCAGCCAAAGGCAGGCAAACACCACCGACCACACACAGGTCAGCAGCAGGAAATCGCCGGCGACGCTCCAGGGCGAGCGGGCCGATGGCTGATTGACCAACTGATCCACTTCATCGGCCGCACGGTCGGCACGCAGGCGCCAGACGTCGACGAGGTTTTCGTTGAGATCGAGTTTGGTCTGGACCTCGTCGATGCTCGAACTGATGGCCCCCAATAATCCGCCTTGCACCAGCGGTTCGGGGTGGGCCAGCGGCGTCGCAGCATTCGCGGTGGCCGGCAGCCCCGGTATCGCGGCGGCTTCCAGTTGCTCGCTGCCCACAAACAGCAACGCTCCCAGCAGTATCGCGGTCTTGAGCCTGATCAAAGCACCCGCTCCTTTGGTTGTGTCTGTATGGAACTGATCGAGAAATGCCGGGCAAGTTCGGATATTGCCCCTCGCCACAGACTAACACCCGCGCTCGCGATCTTTGCGCTCAAGGCAAATATCAAATGTCCATCCCTGTATTTTTCTGAACGAGACAAATCCCGACACTGCGCTCCATCACATCATTGCACCGGAGTTGCAGCCATGCCCATTGCCTTGCTCGCGCTGACCCTCAGCGCCTTTGCCATCGGGACGACCGAGTTCGTCATCGTTGGCCTGTTACCCACCATTGGCACCGACCTCGGCGTCAGTCTGCCATCCGCCGGCCTGCTGGTCAGCCTGTATGCCCTTGGCGTTGCCGTGGGTGCCCCGGTGCTGACCGCCCTCACCGGCAAGGTTCCGCGCAAATTGCTGCTGTTGTCACTGATGGTGCTGTTCACCCTCGGCAATCTGCTGGCGTGGCAAGCACCGAGCTACGAGTCGTTGATCCTCGCACGGATCGTCACCGGCCTGGCCCACGGGGTGTTTTTCTCGATCGGCTCGACCATCGCCACCAGTCTAGTGCCGAAGGAAAAAGCCGCCAGCGCGATTGCCATCATGTTCACCGGCCTGACCGTGGCGTTGGTCACCGGCGTGCCGCTGGGGACATTCATCGGCCAGCATTTCGGCTGGCGTGAAACCTTCCTCGCCGTTTCCGCACTGGGCGTGATCGCCTTCATCGGCAGCCTGCTCTACGTGCCGAAAAATATCGCCCACAGCAAACCCGCCTCGTTGTTGCAGCAACTGCAGGTGCTCAAGCAACCGCGCCTGTTGCTGGTGTATGCCATGACGGCCGTCGGCTACGGAGGCTCGTTCATTGCCTTTACCTTCCTCGCACCGATTCTTCAGGACCTCTCCGGCTTCAGCGCCGGCACCGTTAGCCTGGTGTTGCTGGTCTACGGCATCTCCGTGGCCGTCGGCAACATCTGGGGCGGCAAACTGGCGGACAAGCGCGGCCCGATCAGCGCCCTGAAAATCATCTTTGCCCTGCTCGCCGTTGTGTTGTTCGTGCTGACTTTCACCGCCGGTAATCCTTGGCTGGCGCTGGCCACCGTGCTGGTCTGGGGTGCGGTGGCGTTCGGCAATGTGCCGGGGCTGCAGGTGTATGTGGTGCGCCAGGCCGAGAATCACACCCCGCAGGCCGTGGACGTGGCGTCCGGCCTGAACATCGCGGCGTTCAACCTCGGCATTGCCGGTGGCGCGTGGGGCGGTGGCCTGATCGTCGCCCACATGGGCTTGATTCACACCGCGTGGATCGGTGGTCTGGTGGTGTTGGTGGCGCTGGCACTGACCGCCTGGAGTGGGCGTCTTGATCGCCTCGGCCCGGTCTATGCCGAACACGCTGAGGGTTCTGCCCGCATTATCACAGGCCACTGATACCCACTGTGGGAGCGGCGGTGTTCTGTAGAAAGGTACCGTCCGCCGCCCCATCGAAACTTTCGCCGCCGCCCCAGGGTCATCCAAAGACAGGAGCCGTCAGGCGGGAGACGACATGACAGCGAATCACACCGATATTCCCGCACACTCAAACGCAACCGAAATGCGGGTACAGGGTTCGTCCGTCACTTGTCGTTTCACGGTGCTGACGGTCAACACCCATAAAGGTTTCACCGCGCTCAACCGGCGCTTCATCCTGCCGGAACTGCGTGAAGCGGTGCGCAGTGTGTCTGCCGATGTGGTGTTTTTGCAGGAAGTCCACGGTACCCACGAGCAGCATCCCAGGCGCTACACCAACTGGCCGGCGATGCCGCAATACGAATTCCTCGCCGACAGCCTGTGGCCGCAGTTCGCCTATGGCCGCAATGCGGTGTATCCGGCGGGCGATCACGGCAATGCGCTGTTGTCGAAGTTCCAGATCATCCGCCACGACAACCTCGACGTGTCCATCAGCGGCCACGAGAACCGCGGAATTCTGCATTGCGTGTTGCGCATGCCCGGTGATGGCCAGGAAGTGCATGCGATTTGCGTGCACCTGGGGCTGCGCGAAACCCACCGCACAGCGCAACTGAAGTTGCTCGCCCAACGCCTGGACGCCCTGCCGGGCGATGCCCCGGTGATTGTCGCCGGGGACTTCAACGATTGGCGCCAGCGCGCCGATGCATTGCTCAAGCCCTGCGGTTTGCGCGAAGTCTTCGCCGCGCACCATGGCAAACCGGCGCGCAGTTTCCCCGCGCGCTTGCCGGCTTTGCGCCTGGACCGCATCTACGTACGCAACCTCAAGGCCAGCCATCCGCAAGTGCTGACCTCCCGGCCCTGGTCACACCTTTCCGACCACGTCCCGCTGTCGGTGGAGATCGAGCTATGAGCAGCCACTCGATGGAAAAAACCACGCTGGAACACATCCCCGCTCCGCCCTCCCGCGAGCCGACTGCGGTCGATGTCGAATACGGCTGGCAAGGCAGCAATCGGGTCGAGTTGCTGGAAAACGGCGAGGCGTACTTTCCCCGGGTGTTTGAAGCCCTGCGCCGGGCGCAAAGTGAAATCCTGCTGGAAACCTTCATTCTGTTCGAGGACAAGGTCGGAAACGAGCTGCAACAGATCCTGATCGAAGCCGCTCAACGCGGCGTGCGCACCACCGTCAGCCTCGACGGCTTTGGCTGCGGCGAACTGAGTACCGGGTTCCTCACCGCCCTGACCGCCGCCGGCGTGCACCTGCAAATATTCGACCCGGCTCCGAAACGCCTGGGCATCCGCACCAACTGGTTCCGGCGCCTGCACCGCAAGATTGTGGTAGTGGATGGCACCGTGGCGTTCGTCGGCGGGATCAACTTTTCCGCCGATCATCTGGCCGACTTCGGCCCCGAGGCCAAACAGGATTATTCCGTAGAAGTTCAGGGTCCGGCCGTTGCCGATATCCATCACTTTGCCCTGCTGCAATGCGGTCGCCCGGCGCACGCCAAATACTGGTGGCGCCGCCGTCGACAGCGGCGTTCGGAACTGGCCTTCAGCGATCACGATGGCCAGGTGCGGCTGGTGTACCGCGACAACGGGGAACACCAGACCGACATCGAGGAGGTTTACCGCCAGGTATTGCGCCAGGCGCAGCGCCGGGTGGTGATCGCCAACGCCTACTTCTTTCCCGGTTTCCGTTTGCTGCGCGAGATCCGCAACGCGGCCCGCCGAGGCGTGGATGTGCGGTTGATCCTGCAGGGCCAGCCAGACATGCGAGTGGCCAGGCTCGCGGCGCGCATGACCTACGATTACTTGCTCAAGTCCGGGGTGAAGATCTACGAATATTGCGACCGCCCGCTGCACGGCAAGGTCGCGCTGGTGGATGAAGACTGGAGCACCGTTGGCTCGAGCAACCTCGACCCGTTGAGCCTGTCGATGAATCTGGAAGCCAACGTGCTGATCCGTGACCGAGGCTTCAATCGTCATCTGTTCGATCGCCTGGAAGACCTCAGCGACAACCATTGCAAGGTCATGTCTCCCGACATCGCGCCACGCGGACGTGTCTGGCACATGACCATCGGTTTTCTGGTGTTTCACTTCCTGCGGCATTTCCCGGCGTGGGCCGGTTGGTTGCCGGCGCATAAACCTCGCCTGAAACCCTTCCCCCCTCCGACCGGGAGCGCTGACCATGAACCGCGCTGAGCCCGACACGGCAACTCACGCCAAAAGCCCCGGCAAGTCGCACTGGAGCCGCTGGAAACGACCGCTGACGATGCTGTTTTTCCTGATGCTGATCGTGCTGTTCACGATGCTCGCCCAGCGCCTCGAATGGAGCGAAGTGTTCGATAACCTGACCGATTTCAAGGTGCGCACACTGATCATTGCGTCGGGGCTGACCCTGGTGAGTTTTCTGGTGTACGCCTGCTTCGACCTGATCGGCCGCACCTACATCCGCCAGAACCTGACCTGGAAGCAGATCCTGCCTGTAGGGATCATCAGCTACGCCTTCAACCTGAATCTGAGCGCCTGGGTCGGCGGTATCGCCATGCGTTACCGGTTGTATTCGCGGCTCGGGGTCAGCAAGAGCAATATCGCGAAAATCCTCGGCCTGAGCCTGGCGACCAACTGGTTTGGGTACATGGTGATTGCCGGCGCCGTTTTCAGCAGCGGGCTGGTGCGCATGCCGCCGGGCTGGAAACTCAACAGTAGCGCGCTGCAGGGCGTGGGGGTTTTGTTGTTGCTGCTGAGCGCCGGATACCTGGCGGCGTGCCGGTTTGCCAAACGTCGGGAGTGGGTGATTCGCGGCGTCGAGATTGACTTGCCGTCGCTGCGCATGGCGGTGCTGCAACTGGCGCTCGGTGCCCTGAATTGGTCGCTGATGGCGGCGGTGATTTTCACCTTGCTGCCGAGCAAACTGGATTATCCACTGGTATTGGGCGTGCTGTTGATCAGTGCCATCGCCGGGGTCATCACTCACATCCCGGCCGGGCTCGGGGTACTGGAAGCCGTGTTTGTGGCGCTGCTGCAACACGAGGCTTCGCGGGGCAGCCTGGTGGCGGGACTGCTGGCCTATCGGGCGATTTATTTCATCCTGCCGTTGTTGATTGCCCTGGTGATGTATTTGCTGGTGGAGGCCAAGGCCAAGGCGTTGCGGATAGAGAAAAAACCCAAGTGATTTTGTGCTGGCTGTGAAGACGCCTTCGCGAGCAAGCCCGCTCCCACAGGGTCTGTTGGTGGATGCAGACTCTATGTACACCCTCGATCCATGTGGGAGCGGCGGTGCGGCGATCCGACTTACCCGCGAAGGCGTCCGCAAGCACAGCGCAAATCACTGGGATTGAATAATGCTCAACCGTTCCCCCACCACCATCTCGGTAATCCAGCCGACAAGGATCGAGGTGTAGGCCTGCTGCGAAACCGGGTCGCTCAGCGCGTGGTCGGCACCATCGATGATTCGATGGGTCAGCGAGTGAGTCTGCTGGCACGCCGCGCGGTAACTCATGATCGTCGAATGGGGCACGTAGTCGTCGGTCTCCGACTGCACCAGCAGGACATCCCCGGTGAATTGCGAGCAGGCATGCAAGGCACGATTGCTGTCGGCACGCACCAGGGTGCTTCGGTAATCACGCAGATCCAGCTTGTCCAGGTCGCGTTTCGGCGCGTGCCATTGCTCGTCGCGATACAGCGCCGGCACCCGCAGTGCCAGCCAGCGCACTGGCCTGAGCGAGGTCAGGATCGAGGCCAGATAGCCCCCGTAGCTAGTGCCAACCACGGCAATCGCCGAGGTATCGAGGGCCGGGTGCGCGAGCAAGCGGTCATAGGCCGCCAGCAAGTCGCGCAAATTGTCTTCCCGGGTTACCCGGGTCAATGGGATGCCAGTGCCACCGGTGTGCCCGCGCAGGTCGAAGGTCAGGCACACACAACCCAACCCGGCGATGCCCTTGGCGCGTTCCAGGTCCCGCTCCTGGCTGCCGCCCCAACCGTGCACGAAGAGCACGCCGGGGACTTTCGATTTGGGGCTCAGAAAAGTCCCGCTCATCTGTTCGTCGTCGATGTCGATCTGAATGGATTCGCTTCTAGCCGTCATAGGATTTAACCGTCACGTACTTGAGGAGAAAGTCACTGGACTGCGCCGGCCCGCGGTACACCTCGATGGCGTCCGCCGGCAGCGGCTGATCGATGTAGGTTTCCACCGAAGACACACGAATCGCGCACATCCCCGGATCGTTGACGAAACTCTGCAAGGCCGCCACCTCGGCGCTGCTGGCTCCGCCCATGCGCCAGGACTGTTCGAGCACACCGCTGCGTGGCCGGCCGTCGCTGCCGACGCCCTGGGCGATGTCGTAGTTGCGCCGCGAGGCAAAGAAACCTGGGTAGGCTTCATCCGCCGCGCTGTCGAACACCTGTGCCTGGTGGATCGCCAGGCGCACGTCTTCCGGCAGATCCAGTTTCAACAATTCGTCATAGCCGCCTGGCACCACCAGTAGGTTGGATCCGCCATACACCTGTTCACCCTGAACGTCCTCGGTCAAATATTGATCACCGCAGTAACTGAGTACCTTGCCGCCGATAAAACTCTGACCGACGCTGTGGGTGATCACCTGGTCCAGGTCCTGTTCGAGCACCACGCCTTCGGTGAACATCGCCTCAGCCTCGGGCTGGGCAAGCAGTTCATCGAACTCGTCGAGGCTCTTGATCACTTCCTGACCACGTCCGGCACAGGCATGAATCGGTTTCAGGCGGATCGGCCCGGTGTACAACAGATGTTCCGCCGCCGGGCGCGCATCCTTCAGGGAGAACACGCTGAGACCGTCGAGCACCACGCCGCGCACCCGCTCGGAAAACAACGGCGCCCAGCCTGGCGGCGCATGGGCGTGGCGGTTGAGCAATCCGTGACTGATGGCTTTGGTGCAGATGAAGTCGTGGTCGACATAACCGCCCCACAAATCCTCCGGCCCCTTGACCCCCAATTGCCGGGCAGCCGCAGCGCCCACCAGGGTCTGGGTCGGCAACAGGTAGAGGTCTCGCCCGCCATGCAACTGCGGGTCGTAGCTGCCGCCGTACTTGAGCCCCAAAATCTGCGCCAGCCAGCGGGCCAGTGCACGGTTGGTTTCAACTTCGTGCACTGGCGCGTCGGCGAGCACTGAATGGGCGACCACCAGTTTCCTGCGGTTTGCTGGGGTCATGCATCCCCCTTCAATCGACGCTTGATGAATGTAGCTGAAGGGGTGCAGAGATCAGGCCAAGGCCCGTTGAGGGAAAAGGGGTTTTAAATCAGCCCGTTGCACAGATGGTGATGGCATGGGGCCTGTTTTATTCTGCACGACGCCCTTCGGGATTCCGGCATTTTGCACGACTCCTGCCCACACAATCGACCCTGTGGGAGCGAGCTTGCTCGCGATAGCGGTGTTCCAGACACATCAATGTTGAATGTCATGCCCTCATCGCGAGCAAGCTCGCTCCCACAGGGAATCGAGGTGATGCGACTACCGTGCAACCGATCCAGGGCTCACCCCGAACCGCGTCCGATAATCACTCGGCGCCAACCCGGTGATTTTCCTGAACGTTGCACGAAACGCCCCGGGATCCTGATACCCCACGGTCCAGGCGATGTGATCGATGGTGCCGTTGGTGAACTCAAGCATTTCCCGGGCCTTGCCGACTCGCAGATGCTGGCAGTATTCGGTGGGTTTGAGCCCGGTGGCCGCACGGAAGCGTCGCAGGAAGGTGCGTTCTTCCAGCCCTGCCTTTTCGGCCATCGCCGCCAACGACACATCGGTCGCCCCGGTGCTTTGCAGCCAGTGCTGCACCTTGAGGATCGCCGCATCGCCATGACTGAGGATCGGCGCAAAGTTGCTGCCGCACTCACTGGCGCTGTCGCTGTGTTCCACCACAAGAAAACGTGCGGTGTTAGTGGCGATGCTCGGACCCAGTAGCCGGTTGACCAGGCGCAGACCCAGTTCCGACCAGGCCATCAGCCCGGCGGTAGTAATCAGGTCGCCGTCATCGACAATCGGCGTATCGGCCTTGAGCCGGATCGCCGGATAACGTTCGGCGAAGGCTTTGGCCGAGGTCCAATGGGTGGTGGCGCTGCGACCGTCGAGCAGACCACTTTCGGCCAACAGGATAGAACCCACGCAAACCCCGCCCAGTGTCGCGCCGCTGGCATGCTGCTCACGCAACCAGCGGATCAATCCCTGTGACGCCTGGCCCTCGGAAAAACCGCCGATCGATGGCGGAATCAACACGGCCACCAGGGCGCGCTCCGGGCCAGGATGGCTGTCGAAGACCCGAACCGGCGGCTGATCGCCTTCGACCTGCCAATGGCTGACCCGCAACAGCGGCAACTGCGCAGACTGATGTTCGGCGGCAATCCGGTTCGCCACCCCGAACAAATCCGTCAAGCCATGCACCGCCGCCATCTGCGCACCGGGATAGATCAGCACACCCAGTTCGGCGATTGCCCTTTCTGCGTCCATTGTCAGTTTTCCCCCTTCTATTGTCGGTGCGGCCAATCCTCGGATCGCCTGCCAGAGCCAATACTTCATTCCACACCAACACACACTTCGAGGAAACAGTCATGGCCAAGCAAGCGCTCATCGTAGTCGATATCCAGAATGACTACTTCCCCCAAGGCAAGTGGCCGCTGGTCGGTGCCGACGCCGCCGCCGACAACGCCGTCCGCCTGATCAAGGCCTTCCGCGACGCAGGGGATTCGGTGGTGCACATCCGCCACGAATTCACCTCCGAAGAGGCACCGTTTTTCACCCCGAACTCCGAAGGCGCCAAGCTGCACCCGAAAGTGCTCAACCGCGCCGACGAACCGGTGGTGCTCAAGCACTTCGTCAACTCGTTCCGCGAAACCGAGCTGAAATCGATTCTCGACGAACAAGGCATCAAGGAACTGGTGGTCGTGGGCAGCATGAGCCACATGTGCGTCGACGGCATCACGCGGGCGGCGGCGGATTTTGGCTTTACGGTCACCGTGATCCACGACGCCTGCGCCACCCGTGACCTGGAGTTCAATGGCGTGACGGTTCCGGCGGCGCAGGTTCATGCGGCGTTCATGGCGGCCCTGGCGTTTGCGTATGCCAGCGTAGTGTCGACCAACGAGTTCCTGACAAGAAACCAGAAGGTGTAAACCTTATTCAGGACGAGACAGCAAAAATGAAAAAGCCCATGGCCTCAAATGCCATGGGCTTTTTATTGCCAGTGAGTCTGGACGATCTGCATCGAACGCAATACCGCCAGAACCCCGGAAAGTCATGCCAAAGCCAACAATCACTCCACTCCCTACGCCTACGCCTACGCCTACGCGGGGGATGTTGCTTTCACCCATGCCACTTTCTGGATAACTCACTGGAAGCCTGAACAATGAACAGCATGAACATCAGCACTGACAGCCTGTCGAAAAAAACATCCCTCGGACTCACCACCATGGCGATCGGGACCTACGGCATTTACTTCGCCCTCGCCGTTATCTACTTCTGGTTTGGTGGAATGAAATTTACCCACTATGAAGCAGAGGGGCTGGTGCCACTGGTGAGCAACAGCCCTTTCCTGGGTTGGGTCTATGACCTTTTCAGCGTCGACCTGTTTTCCAGTTTGCTCGGTGTCCTGGAGATTTCCATCGGCGTACTGATTGCAGGCCGCCTGCTGTCGCCAAAGCTTTCCTTGATCGGAGGTGCCTTGTCGGCCGGGTTATTTTTCACCACCTTGAGTTTTATGTTCTCGACACCCGGCGTGATTGAGCCCGGCCTTGGTTTCCCGGCCATTACGGTCGCGCCAGGCCAGTTCCTGCTCAAGGACATCGGCTTGCTTGCCGCCTCCCTGTTCGTGGCGGGCCATTCGCTGACCCGACTGGAAACCCCTTGAGCTGACAACTTCACCCGCCGTTGACCTGAATCAGCTCGATGCATTCAGGTCATCGCCATCACCGGCAAGTACGCGGCCCTCAAAGGCCAAGGATTTCATCCAGTCCCGTGGGCTGCAGCCGGTCTTGCGGCGAAACGCACGGGCAAGGGCCGACGGACTTTCATAGCCCACCTCATCGGCGATCAGCGTAATCGGCCGCCCCTCCCGCAAGCGCTTCTGCGCCAGACTGATGCGCCAGCTCAGAAGATAATCCAGCGGTGTTTGTCCCAGGACCGCGCGAAAATGCACCGCATAAGCGGCGCGGGACATGTTCGACTCATTCGCCAGCTCGGCCACTGACCAGGCCCGCTGAGGTTGGTTGTGCATCTGAATCAAGGAGCGCGACAGCCGCACGTCGGCCAACCCGGCCATCATTCCAGTGCTCAACTGCTGGTGGTCGAGCAAATGCCGGAACAGCAGGATGATCAACAGTTCGAACAAACGATCAAGCACCGCCTCCCGGCCACAATGCCCGGCGCCAGCTTCATCGAACAGCCATCTCAGGGTGTCGGCCAGCAACGGCAGCTCATCCAGGGACAAAACCAGAAGATCGGGGAGCGAAGCAGATATCGGATTACTGGCGCCACCATCGAACAGCATCGACGCACATAACAGCTGAGCACCTTCAGATTCACTGGCGATCAGCTGATGTCGGCTGGGCCGCGGCAAGAAAATCAGGCTGGGGCGAGTGAGCAACAACTCACTCCTTCCGGGGCCTTTCAAGGTGACAGAGCCGGCCTGCAACAGGTGAATATGACCGCGCTGGTCGGCGCCATCGTAGGACGCCACGCCGCAAAGCATGCCGCTGTAAAACAGGTTCGCGCGCACGCCGAACTGTGACAACAACGTAGACAGGCGATCCATAGGGCAACTCTGCACAAGGTCTGGACCAGTAGCAGAGTATCACCGCGCGCTGGCGACTGGACGGTCCTCGATCCCGGCGAGGAAAGCCCTGGTAAAAATGCAAAAAGCCCGGCATCCATAGGGAGGCCGGGCTTTTTCAGGTTCTATTCTTTGGTGAAAGAATCAGAACGGGATATCGTCATCAAAGCTGTCGAAATCCGGAGCCGGCTGAGGAGCTGCCTGCTGTGGAGCCGGGCGCGACTGTTGCGGTGCCGACTGCTGTGGACGCGGAGCCTGCTGGCGCGGCGCGGACTGCTGGTAGTTGTTACCACCACCCTGGCCCTGCTGGTCGCCCTGTGGACGGCCGCCCAGCAGTTGCATGGTGCCTTGCATGTCGACCACGATTTCAGTGGTGTAACGCTTGATACCGTCTTTTTCCCACTCGCGGGTCTGCAGCTTGCCTTCGATGTAGACCTGCGAACCTTTACGCAGGTATTCGCCAGCGATTTCTGCAACCTTGCCGAACATCGACACACGGTGCCATTCGGTCTTTTCGACTTTCTGACCGGTTTGCTTGTCGGTCCACTGTTCGCTGGTCGCCAGACTCAGGTTGGTCACGGCGTTACCGTTAGGCAAGTAGCGAACTTCGGGATCCTGGCCGCAAGTGCCGACCAATATGACTTTGTTAACCCCACGGGCCATAACGTTCTCCTAGGCTACGCACGCTGCCCCGGCCGGGTTGTTCACCAGGCGCTCAAGGGTGGTGCGATCCAATAGTTCGGTGTCCAGTTTGATGTAAATCGCCGCCTCTTCTGCGACGATGACTGCATCTGTTATCCCTACGACCGCCTTCAGGCGCTCGACCAGACCCGCTTCGCGGATCGCCTCGGGCGACAACGGCAAGCGCAGGCTCGTGACGTAGGGAGGTTCGCGCATGGTAACAGCAAAGGCCAGCCAGAGGGCAGCCAGACCGGCGCATCCGAGGAACACAACCGACAGACCGCCATGCTGGAACAGCCAGCCGCCAAGAATGCCGCCCAATGCCGACCCGAGGAACTGGCTGGTGGAATAAACCCCCATCGCCGTGCCCTTGCCGCCTGCCGGTGAAACCTTGCTGATCAGCGACGGCAACGAAGCTTCCAGCAGATTGAACGCGGTGAAGAACACCACGGTACCGATCACCAGAGCCCGCAAGCTGTCGCCGAACTGCCAGAAGAATAGCTCAGTGAGCATCAGCGTCACGACGGCACCGAGTAAAACTCGTTTCATTTTGCGTTTCTTCTCGCCGTAGATAATGAACGGGATCATGGCGAAGAAAGAAATCAGCAGTGCGGTCAGGTATACCCACCAGTGCTGCTCCTTGGGCAGGCCGGCTTTTTCCACCAAGGCCAGCGGCAAGGCAACGAAGCTCGACATCAACATGGCGTGCAAGACAAAAATGCCCAGGTCCAGGCGCAGCAGGTCTGGGTGCTTGAGCGTCGGCATCAGCGCCTGACGCGCCACGCCGGACTCACGATGCTGCAACGGCCCGTTGGACCGCGGCACCATGAACATCACGATCAAGATGCCGAGCAGCGCCATGCCGCCCGTGGCGAAAAACAACCCGGACAGGCCGAAAGCACGGGTCAGCAACGGTCCTACGACCATGGCGACAGCGAACGACAGACCAATCGTCATGCCGATCATGGCCATCGCCTTGGTCCGGTGCTGCTCGCGCGTGAGGTCTGACAGCAACGCCATGACCGCTGCGGAAATCGCCCCGGCGCCTTGCAGGATCCGCCCGGCGATCACGCCCCAGATCGAATCGGCATTGGCCGCCAGCACGCTGCCGAGGGCAAAGACAATCAGCCCCAGGTAAATCACCGGACGGCGACCGATGCGGTCGGAAATGAAACCGAACGGAATCTGGAAAACAGCCTGGGTCAGGCCGTATGCGCCAATCGCCAGACCAATCAGGGCCGGGGTCGCACCCGCCAGATCCATCCCATAGGTCGCCAGTACCGGCAACACCATGAACATGCCAAGCATACGGAAGGCGAACACCAGGGCCAGACCGCTTGCCGCGCGGGTCTCGCTGCCACTCATGCGCTCGCTGTGGGGATCGTGCATGGAAAAACCTCATGTGAACCGGCGGCGATTCTACCAGTCCCATCGATTGGCAGGGTATATCGCGACGCTTTGACGCGCATTGCTGACACACTCTTCATGTAAGACAGTAGCCCACTCGTTTGATAGTGTGCATCCATCCAGTATTTGGCCGTATACTCCTACGTTTTCGACGCCCGCCAAGCGAGGCCACTTTGGACAAGATCCTGATTCGTGGGGCTCGAACCCACAACCTGAAGAACATCGACCTGACCCTGCCACGGGACAAGCTGATCGTCATCACCGGCCTGTCCGGCTCCGGCAAGTCGTCTCTGGCTTTCGACACCCTGTACGCCGAAGGTCAGCGCCGCTACGTCGAATCGCTGTCGGCCTACGCCCGGCAGTTCCTGTCGATGATGGAAAAGCCCGACGTCGACACCATCGAAGGCCTGTCGCCGGCGATCTCCATCGAGCAGAAGTCGACCTCGCACAACCCGCGCTCGACGGTCGGCACGATCACCGAAATCTACGACTACCTGCGCCTGCTGTATGCGCGCGTGGGTATTCCCCGTTGCCCGGATCACGACATCCCGCTGGAAGCGCAGACCGTCAGCCAGATGGTCGACCTGGTCCTCGCCGAACCGGAGGGCAGCAAGCTGATGCTGTTGGCGCCGGTCATCCGCGAGCGCAAAGGCGAGCACCTGTCGGTTTTCGAAGAGCTGCGCGCACAGGGCTTCGTCCGCGCCCGGATCAACGGCAAGCTCTATGAGCTGGACGAAGCACCCAAGCTCGACAAGCAGAAAAAACACACCATCGATGTCGTGGTCGACCGCTTCAAGGTTCGCGCCGACCTGCAACAACGCCTGGCCGAATCCTTCGAGACCGCGCTGAAACTGGCGGACGGCATCGCCCTGGTGGCGCCGATGGACGACGAGCCGGGTGAAGAGATGATCTTCTCCGCGCGCTTCGCCTGCCCGATCTGCGGCCACGCGATCAGCGAACTGGAACCCAAGCTGTTCTCCTTCAACAACCCGGCCGGCGCTTGTCCGACCTGTGATGGTTTGGGGGTGAAGCAGTTCTTCGACATCAAGCGCCTGGTCAATGGCGAACTGACCCTGGCCGAAGGGGCGATTCGTGGCTGGGACCGGCGCAACGTCTATTACTTCCAGATGCTTGGCTCGCTGGCCTCGCACTACAAGTTCAGCCTGGAAGTACCGTTCAACGAACTGCCGGCTGATCAGCAGAAATTCATCCTGCACGGCAGCGGCGCGCAAAACGTCGACTTCAAATACCTGAACGACCGTGGCGATATCGTCAAACGCTCGCACCCGTTCGAAGGCATCGTGCCGAACCTGGAACGCCGTTACCGCGAAACCGAATCGGCATCGGTGCGCGAGGAACTGGCCAAGTTCCTCAGCACCCAGTCGTGCCCGGATTGCCGTGGCACCCGTCTGCGGCGTGAAGCGCGGCACGTGTGGGTCGGCGAGAAAACCCTGCCGGCAGTGACCAACCTGCCGATCGGCGATGCGTCCGAATATTTTGGCGGGCTCAAGCTCACCGGCCGGCGTGGCGAAATTGCCGACAAGATCCTCAAGGAAATCCGCGAGCGCCTGCAGTTCCTGGTCAACGTCGGCCTCGACTATCTGTCGCTGGATCGCAGCGCGGACACCCTGTCCGGTGGCGAGGCCCAGCGTATTCGCCTGGCCAGCCAGATTGGCGCCGGCCTGGTGGGTGTCCTGTACATCCTCGACGAACCCTCCATCGGCCTGCATCAGCGCGATAACGACCGGCTGCTGGGCACTCTCAAGCATCTGCGCGATATCGGCAACACGGTGATCGTGGTCGAGCACGACGAAGACGCGATCCGTCTGGCCGACTACGTGGTGGACATCGGCCCGGGCGCTGGCGTGCACGGCGGGCATATCGTCGCCGAAGGCACACCGGCCGAGGTCATGGCGCACCCGGACTCGCTGACCGGCAAGTACCTGTCCGGGCGGGTGAAGATCGAAGTTCCGGCTAAACGCACACCGCGCAACAAGAAGCTGTCGCTGTCGCTCAAGGGCGCGCGCGGCAACAACCTGCGCAATGTCGACCTGGAGATTCCGATCGGCCTGCTGACCTGTGTCACCGGCGTGTCCGGCTCCGGCAAGTCGACACTGATCAACAACACCCTGTTCCCATTGAGCGCCACGGCGCTGAATGGCGCCACTACCCTTGAAGCGGCCGTCCACGACAGCATCAAGGGCCTGGAGCACCTGGACAAGGTCGTCGACATCGACCAGAGCCCGATTGGCCGTACACCGCGTTCCAACCCGGCTACCTACACCGGATTGTTCACACCGATCCGCGAGTTGTTCGCCGGCGTACCGGAGTCCCGCTCCCGGGGCTACGGGCCGGGGCGCTTCTCCTTCAACGTCAAGGGCGGCCGCTGCGAGGCCTGCCAGGGCGACGGCCTGATCAAAGTCGAGATGCACTTCCTGCCGGACATCTACGTGCCGTGCGACGTGTGCAAGAGCAAGCGTTACAACCGCGAGACCCTGGAGATCAAGTACAAGGGCAAGAGCATCCACGAAACCCTCGAGATGACCATCGAGGAAGCACGGGTGTTCTTCGATGCCGTACCGGCCCTGGCGCGCAAGCTGCAAACGTTGATGGACGTCGGCCTGTCGTACATCAAGCTGGGGCAATCGGCGACCACGCTGTCCGGCGGTGAAGCCCAGCGGGTGAAACTGTCCCGCGAGCTGTCCAAGCGTGATACCGGCAAGACCCTGTACATCCTCGATGAACCCACCACCGGGCTGCACTTCGCGGATATCCAGCAACTGCTGGACGTGTTGCATCGCCTGCGCGACCACGGCAACACAGTGGTAGTGATCGAACACAACCTGGACGTGATCAAGACCGCTGACTGGCTGGTGGACCTGGGTCCGGAGGGTGGTTCCAAGGGCGGGCAGATCATTGCCGTCGGCACACCGGAAGAAGTGTCAGAGATGAAGCAATCCCATACCGGTTACTACCTCAAGCCGCTGCTGGAACGCGATCGGGCTTAACCGCGCCCCATGAAAAAGCCCCTGTCACTTCATCAGTGACAGGGGCTTTTTTTGTATCTGTAGGAGCGAGCTTGCTCCGGGCGGCGTTCCGACGAAGGTCGTAAACGATAACGCAGCGTCTTCAGATTTTTCGCGAGCAAGCTCGCTCCTACAAAAGACGTTGGGGCTTCCCCTATGCAATCAGGTGTGGGATTGCAGGTAGTTCTCAAGCCCGATCAACTTGATCAGACCCAACTGCTTCTCCAGCCAGTAGGTGTGATCTTCTTCGGTGTCATGCAATTGAACCCGCAGCATTTCGCGGCTGACGTAGTCCTTGTGCTGCTCGCAGAGCTTGATGCCCTTGCACAGCGCAGCCCGCACCTTGTACTCCAGGCGCAAATCCGCTTCGAGCATCTCGGTCACCGTGGTGCCGACATCGAGATCGTCCGGACGCATGCGCGGCGTGCCTTCGAGCATCAGAATCCGGCGCATCAAGGCATCAGCGTGCCCTGCTTCTTCTTCCATTTCGTGGTTGATTCGTTCGTAGAGCTTGGTGAAACCCCAGTCCTCATACATCCGCGAGTGGACGAAATATTGATCACGCGCGGCCAGTTCGCCGGTCAGCAACGTGTTGAGGTAATCGATCACATCTGGGTGGCCTTGCATCGCCCTACATCTCCCTGCTTGAAAGTTGTAGTTTGAACCAACATGCCCTTATCGTCACTCGCAAGACGCAATAAAAGCGAAGATATTCTGAGAAAACAGGTTGAAATAACGCAAAAACCGCCCAAACAAGGGCGGTTCTGCTTCTCATTTAGACTTCGTTAAGCTGTACGTTGAGCAGCTTTGCGATTGCTTCTCCATACGCCGGGTCAGCCTTGTAGAAATGTTGCAGCTGGCGATCGACCACATCACTCGACACACCCGCCATCGCACCGGCGATGTTGCTGACCAGCAACGATTTCTGCTCTTCAGACATCAAGCGAAACAACGCGCCGGCGTGACTGTAGTAATCAGTATCTTCACGGTGGTCGTAACGATCGGCAGCACCACTGAGGGCCAATGCCGGCTCTGCGTAACGAGGCGCCTGCTTCGGCGACTCGACGTAGCTGTTCGGCTCGTAGTTCGGCGTCGCACCGCCATTGCTGCCAAAAGCCATCGAACCATCGCGCTGGTAACTGTTGACCGGACTCCGCGGAGCGTTAACGGGCAACTGCTGGTGATTGGTGCCGACACGGTAGCGATGAGCGTCCGCGTAGGCGAAGACCCGGCCTTGCAGCATACGATCCGGCGACAGCCCAACGCCTGGAACCATGTTGCTGGGACCGAACGCCGCTTGTTCGACTTCCGCGAAGTAGTTCTGCGGATTGCGATTGAGCTCCAGTTCTCCGACTTCAATCAGTGGAAACTCTTTCTGCGACCAGGTTTTGGTGACATCAAAGGGGTTCTCGTAGTGCGCCGCCGCCTGAGCCTCGCTCATGATCTGAATGCACACACGCCATTTCGGGAAATCACCCTGTTCGATGGCATTGAACAAGTCGCGCTGGGCGTAATCCGCATCAGTACCCGCCAGGCGCGCAGCCTCTGCAGGTGCAAGGTTCTTGATCCCTTGTTTGGTCTTGTAGTGCCACTTCACCCAGTGACGCTCACCTTGAGCGTTGATGAGGCTGTAAGTGTGGCTGCCGAAGCCATGCATGTGGCGATATCCGTCAGGAATACCCCGGTCGGAGAACAGGATGGTGACCTGGTGCAGCGCCTCGGGCGAATGCGACCAGAAGTCCCACATCGCCTGGGCACTCTTCAGGTTGCTTTGCGGCAAACGCTTCTGGGTGTGGATAAAGTCCGGAAACTTCAGCGGATCGCGAATGAAGAACACAGGGGTGTTGTTGCCAACGATGTCCCAGTTGCCTTCCTCGGTGTAAAACTTCAGGGCAAAGCCGCGCGGATCACGCTCGGTATCGGCCGAACCACGCTCACCGCCCACGGTGGAAAACCGCAGCAAAGTCGGGGTTTGCTTGCCGACTGCCTCAAACAGCTTCGCGCTGGTGTATTGAGTGATATCGCGCGTCACGGTGAACGTACCGTAGGCACCCGAGCCTTTGGCGTGTACACGGCGCTCAGGGATGTTTTCACGGTTGAAGTGGGCAAGCTTCTCGATCAGGTGAAAGTCGTCGAGCAGCAGTGGGCCACGAGGGCCGGCGGAACGGGAATTCTGGTTATCGGCAACAGGAGCGCCACTGGCGGTGGTAAGCGTTTTGTTTTGGCTCATGCGATCTTCCTTCCTCTGTCGGTCTTGAACTGCCGGCTATCGGCTGAGAAGGAGTATTGATCATCAATATGACAGCTACAAATTCATTAACTTGCAGACATCGATAGAGTAAAACTAATGATCATCCCCATCACATCATGACGGCGTGGACGAAGGAGACGCTTGTACAAACGGCGCGTTTCTTACAGGCACAAAAAACCGGGCACTAGGCCCGGTTCTTTGTTTCAGACTGACGTCTTACTCGGCAGATACAGCTTCGCCGGCAGTAGCACGATCAACCAACTCGACGTACGCCATAGGCGCGTTGTCGCCAGCGCGGAAACCGCACTTGAGGATGCGCAGGTAGCCACCCTCACGGGTAGCGTAACGCTTGCCCAGGTCGTTGAAGAGCTTACCAACGATAGCTTTCGAACGAGTACGGTCGAAAGCCAGACGGCGGTTAGCAACGCTATCTATCTTGGCCAAAGTGATCAGCGGCTCGGCAACGCGGCGCAGTTCTTTAGCTTTTGGCAGAGTAGTTTTGATCAGCTCGTGCTCGAACAGCGACACCGCCATGTTTTGGAACATGGCCTTGCGGTGCGAGCTGGTGCGGCTCAGGTGACGACCACTTTTACGATGACGCATGGTTCATTCCTTACCAAACACTACGTTCGGTGATTACGACGATCAGGCAGTCGCCTTGTCGTCCTTCTTAAGACTTGCAGGCGGCCAGTTGTCGAGGCGCATGCCGAGGGACAGACCGCGGGAGGCCAGAACGTCCTTGATTTCAGTCAAGGATTTCTTGCCCAGGTTCGGAGTCTTCAACAGCTCTACTTCGGTACGCTGAATCAGGTCGCCGATGTAGTAGATGTTTTCCGCCTTAAGGCAGTTAGCCGAACGTACAGTCAGTTCCAGATCGTCAACCGGGCGAAGCAGGATCGGATCGATCTCGTCTTCCTGCTCGACAACCACTGGCTCACTGTCACCCTTGAGGTCGACGAACGCAGCCAACTGCTGTTGCAGGATGGTTGCAGCGCGGCGAATTGCCTCTTCAGGATCCAGAGTACCGTTGGTTTCCAGATCAATAACCAGCTTGTCCAGGTTAGTACGCTGCTCGACACGGGCGTTTTCCACCACGTATGCGATACGGCGAACCGGGCTGAACGAAGAGTCAAGCTGCAAGCGACCGATGCTGCGGCTTTCGTCTTCATCGCTCTGACGCGAATCTGCCGGTTCATAACCACGACCACGAGCTACTACGAGCTTCATGTTCAGGGCGCCGTTAGACGCCAGGTTAGCGATTACGTGATCGGGATTAACGATCTCGACATCATGATCCAGCTGAATATCGGCAGCGGTAACCACCCCCGAACCCTTCTTCGACAAGGTCAGCGTAACTTCGTCACGACCGTGCAGCTTGATAGCCAGACCTTTAAGGTTCAACAGGATTTCAATTACGTCTTCCTGTACACCTTCGATGGCGCTGTACTCGTGGAGCACACCGTCAATCTCGGCCTCGACTACTGCACAGCCGGGCATTGAGGACAACAGGATGCGGCGCAGCGCGTTGCCCAGGGTATGGCCAAAGCCACGCTCGAGAGGCTCGAGAGTGATCTTGGCGCGGGTTGGACTGACAACCTGCACATCAATGTGGCGGGGTGTCAGGAACTCATTTACCGAAATCTGCATGGATGCACCTATTTTCTAGCCCTTACTTGGAGTAGAGCTCGACAATCAGGCTTTCGTTGATGTCGGCGGACAGATCACTGCGAGCTGGAACGTTCTTGAAAACGCCCGACTTCTTCTCAGTGTCTACTTCTACCCATTCTACGCGGCCACGTTGGGCACACAGATCGAGAGCTTGGACAATGCGAAGTTGATTTTTTGCTTTCTCGCGAACAGCGACCACGTCACCAGCACGAACCTGGTAGGACGGAACGTTAACGGTCTGACCGTTTACGCTGATCGACTTGTGCGATACCAGCTGACGGGATTCGGCACGAGTCGAACCAAAGCCCATACGGTATACAACGTTGTCCAGACGGCATTCGAGCAGTTGCAGCAGGTTTTCACCGGTTGCACCTTTCTTGCCAGCAGCTTCTTTGTAGTAGCCGCTGAATTGACGCTCGAGAACGCCGTAGATACGACGGACCTTCTGCTTTTCACGCAGTTGGGTGCCGTAGTCGGACTGGCGACCGCGGCGTTGGCCGTGGATACCAGGTGCTGCTTCAATGTTGCACTTCGATTCGATCGCGCGCACGCCGCTCTTCAGGAAGAGATCGGTGCCTTCGCGACGAGCGAGTTTGCATTTTGGACCAATGTAACGAGCCATTCTTTACAATCTCCTGGATTACACGCGGCGCTTCTTCGGCGGACGGCACCCGTTGTGCGGGATTGGCGTCACGTCGGTGATGCTGGCGATCTTGTAGCCACAGCCGTTCAAAGCGCGGACTGCGGATTCACGACCTGGACCTGGACCTTTGACGTTGACGTCGAGGTTTTTCAGGCCGTATTCCAGCGCAGCTTGACCAGCACGTTCAGCAGCTACTTGAGCAGCGAACGGGGTGGACTTGCGGGAACCGCGGAAACCCGAACCACCGGAGGTAGCCCAGGAAAGAGCGTTACCTTGACGGTCGGTGATGGTCACGATGGTGTTGTTAAAAGATGCATGGATGTGGGCGATGCCATCAACCACTGTCTTTTTAACTTTTTTACGAGGACGAGCAGCAGGTTTTGCCATGATTAAATTCCTGTCGATTCGCTGGGGCGATTACTTGCGGATCGGCTTACGCGGACCTTTACGGGTACGCGCGTTGGTCTTGGTACGCTGACCGCGTACTGGAAGACCGCGACGATGACGCAGACCGCGATAGCAACCGAGGTCCATCAAGCGCTTGATTTTCATGTTGATTTCGCGACGCAGGTCACCTTCAGTGGTGAACTTCGCCACTTCGCCACGCAGCTGTTCAATTTGCTCGTCGCTCAGATCTTTGATCTTTGCTGCTGGGTTTACCCCAGTCTCTGCACAAATTTTCTGTGCAGTAGTGCGACCGACACCATAGATGTAGGTCAGCGAGATAACAGTATGCTTGTTATCTGGAATGTTAACGCCTGCAATACGGGCCATTCAGTGGGACTCCAATTGACAGCTACCTACGCCCCGGAAGCCAAGAAATAGGGCGCGAGATAATATCGCTGTAATAACAAATAATCAACCCGGCAGCGCACTAGCTGCCGGGCTTGAAGCACAATCACACTCAGCCTTGGCGCTGTTTGTGACGCGGTTCCGCGCTGCAAATTACTCGAACAACACCTTCGCGGCGAATAATCTTGCAGTTACGGCACAGCTTTTTCACCGATGCACGAACTTTCATCACCAACTCCTCGAACCTTATGGGTCAGCGCAGCATGCCGCTGCCGTAACCCTTCAGGTTGGCTTTCTTCATCAGGGATTCGTACTGGTGCGAAACGAGGTGCGATTGTACTTGGGACATGAAGTCCATCACAACCACGACGACGATCAGCAACGAGGTCCCGCCAAGGTAGAACGGTACGTTGGCTGCAACCACCAGGAACTGGGGCAACAGGCAGACGGCCGTCATGTAAAGAGCACCGAACATGGTCAAGCGAGTCAGAACGCCATCAATGTAGCGCGCAGACTGCTCACCTGGACGGATGCCCGGAATAAAGGCACCGGACTTCTTCAGGTTTTCCGCTACGTCTTTCGGATTGAACATCAACGCCGTATAGAAGAAGCAGAAGAAAATAATCCCTGCACTAAACAGCAGAATATTCAACGGCTGACCAGGAGCGATCGACTGCGAGATGTCCTGCAACCAGCCCATACCTTCAGACTGACCGAACCAGGCACCCAACGAAGCCGGGAACAGCAAAATGCTGCTCGCGAAAATAGCCGGAATAACACCGGCCATGTTCACCTTCAGCGGCAAGTGGCTGGTCTGCGCAGCGAAGACCTTGCGGCCCTGCTGACGCTTGGCGTAGTGAACAGCAATACGACGCTGACCACGCTCAATGAACACCACGAAACCGATAATCGCTACTGCCAGCAAACCGATGGCAACCAGGGCGAAGATGTTGATATCACCCTGACGTGCAGACTCGAAAGACTGCCCGATCGCTCTCGGAAGACCGGCGACGATACCCGAAAAAATCAACATCGAGATACCGTTGCCAACACCACGCTCAGTAATCTGCTCACCCAGCCACATCATGAACATCGCACCAGCCACAAACGTGGATACCGCGACGAAATGGAAGCCAAAGTCACCAGTGAACGCAACGCCCTGCCCCGCCAGACCAATGGACATGCCAATGGCCTGGACGAGAGCGAGGACGACAGTGCCGTAGCGGGTGTACTGGCTGATCTTGCGACGGCCAGCTTCACCTTCCTTCTTCAACTGCTCCAGCTGCGGGCTGACGGCGGTCATCAGTTGCATGATGATCGATGCCGAGATGTACGGCATGATCCCCAGTGCAAAGATGCTCATCCGCTCCAGCGCGCCGCCGGAAAACATGTTGAACAAGCTAAGAATGGTCCCCTCATTCTGTCGAAACAGGTCCGCGAGTCGGTCCGGGTTGATACCTGGAACCGGGATGTGTGCGCCTATTCGGTAGACGATAATCGCCAGGAACAGAAAACGCAGACGAGCCCAGAGTTCAGACATACCGCCTTTGCCGAGCGCAGAGAGAGCACCTTGCTTAGCCATTTATTCCTCGAACTTGCCGCCAGCTGCTTCGATAGCCGCACGCGCACCTTTGGTGGCGCCGATTCCCTTGCCGATAGTGACAGCGCGAGTCACTTCACCGGACAGCATGATTTTCACACGCTGTACGTTGACGTTGATCACGTTGGCATCTTTCAGGGACTGCACGGTGACGATGTCGCCTTCCACTTTAGCCAGCTCGGACAGACGCACTTCTGCGCGGTCCATGGCCTTCAGGGAAACGAAACCGAACTTCGGCAGGCGACGATGCAGCGGCTGTTGACCGCCTTCAAAGCCTGGAGCAATGGTGCCACCGGAGCGGGAGGTCTGACCTTTGTGACCACGGCCACCAGTCTTACCCAAACCGCTACCGATACCACGGCCCGGACGATGCTTTTCGCGACGGGAACCCGGCGCTGGACTCAGATCATTGAGTTTCATCGATTAACCCTCGACACGCAGCATGTAGTAAGCCTTGTTGATCATCCCGCGATTCTCGGGAGTATCCTGGACTTCTACAGTGTGACCGATGCGACGCAGACCCAGACCCTTAACGCACAGTTTGTGGTTAGGGATGCGGCCGGTCATGCTTTTGATCAGCGTTACTTTTACGGTAGCCATGATCAGAAGATCTCCTTGACGCTTTTGCCACGCTTGGCGGCAATGGATTCAGGAGACTGCATTGCTTTCAAACCCTTGAAAGTGGCGTGAACCACGTTTACCGGGTTAGTCGAGCCGTAGCACTTGGCCAGAACGTTCTGAACGCCAGCAACTTCGAGGACAGCACGCATAGCGCCGCCAGCGATGATACCGGTACCCTCAGAAGCAGGCTGCATGTACACCTTCGAAGCGCCGTGAGCGGACTTCATTGCGTACTGCAGAGTGGTGCCGTTCAGATCAACCTGGATCATGTTGCGGCGAGCAGCTTCCATTGCCTTCTGGATCGCAGCAGGCACTTCACGCGACTTGCCACGGCCGAAGCCAACACGGCCCTTACCATCACCAACCACGGTCAACGCGGTGAAAGTGAAGATACGGCCGCCTTTAACGGTTTTGGCTACGCGGTTAACTTGAACCAGCTTCTCGATGTAGCCTTCGTCGCGCTTTTGGTCGTTATTTGACATAACTTAGAACTCCAGCCCAGCTTCACGAGCAGCATCAGCCAGCGCTTTAACGCGGCCGTGGTACTTGAAGCCAGAGCGGTCGAAAGCCACTTGCGAGACGCCAGCGGCCTTAGCACGCGTAGCGACCAGCTGGCCAACCTTAGTGGCCGCGTCGATGTTGCCGGTGGCACCATCACGCAGTTCTTTATCCAAAGTCGAGGCGCTTGCCAGGACTTTGTTGCCGTCGGCCGAAATGACCTGGGCGTAGATGTGCTGCGAAGAGCGGAACACGCAGAGACGCACGACTTCGAGTTCGTGCATTTTCAGGCGTGCTTTGCGAGCGCGACGCAGTCGAGTAACTTTTTTGTCGGTCATTTGCTATGCCCTACTTCTTCTTGGCTTCTTTACGACGGACGACTTCGTCCGCGTAGCGCACACCTTTGCCTTTGTACGGCTCTGGTGGACGGAAGTCGCGGATCTCGGCGGCCACTTGACCTACCAGCTGCTTGTCGATGCCCTTGATCAGGATATCGGTCTGGCTAGGAGTCTCAGCGGTGATGCCTTCCGGCAGTTCGTAATCCACTGGGTGCGAGAAGCCAAGAGCCAGGTTCAGCACTGTGCCTTTTGCTTGCGCTTTGTAACCAACACCGACCAGCTGGAGCTTTCGCTCGAAGCCTTGGCTTACGCCTTGGACCATGTTGTTTACCAACGCACGAGTGGTACCAGCCATTGCGCGAGTTTGTTGATCACCATTGCGAGCAGCGAAACGCAGCTCACCAGCTTCTTCAACGATCTCAACGGACGAATGGATGTTCAGTTCGAGAGTGCCCTTGGCACCCTTCACCGAAAGCTGTTGGCCTGCGAATTTTACTTCGACACCGGCTGGCAGCTTAACGGGGTTCTTAGCGACGCGAGACATGCTTATCCCCCCTTAGAACACAGTGCAAAGAACTTCGCCGCCGACACCGGCAGCGCGCGCAGCACGATCAGTCATCACACCCTTGTTGGTGGAGACGATAGACACACCGAGACCGCCACGAACTTTTGGCAGATCATCGACGGACTTGTACTGACGCAGGCCTGGACGGCTAACGCGCTTCACTTCTTCGATAACCGGACGGCCTTCGAAGTACTTCAGCTCGATGGACAGCAGTGGTTTGATTTCGCTGCTGATCTGATAACCCGCAATGTAACCTTCGTCCTTCAGGACTTTGGCAACAGCTACCTTCAACGTGGAAGATGGCATGCTTACGACGGACTTTTCAGCCATCTGGGCATTACGGATACGAGTTAGCATGTCCGCTAACGGGTCCTGCATACTCATGGGCTAGACGCTCCTAATACAAAAAAATTAGCCTTGCGGCTATTACGTGTCGCCGAGAATCTCCGAGCATGAAAAACACGGGCTCAGGCGAGCCGGGTATTCTAGACACACCCCAGAAATGAATCAAGCCCCAAAAGGGGCTTGATTCAGATTCAAGGCCACCGGTGGTCAGGATCTTGCGATCCTGGACACCGAGACTTTGACAGTACTTACCAGCTGGCTTTAACCAGACCCGGTACGTCACCACGCATGGCAGCTTCACGCAGCTTGTTACGGCCGAGGCCGAACTTGCGGTAAACGCCGTGTGGACGACCGGTCAGGCGGCAGCGGTTACGCATGCGCGAAGCGCTTGCGTCACGTGGCTGCTTCTGCAGGGCTACTGTAGCTTCCCAACGCGCTTCTGGACTTGCGTTCAGATCAACGATGATAGCTTTCAGTGCTGCACGCTTCTTGGCGTACTTGGCAACCGTGAGCTGACGCTTCAGCTCGCGGTTTTTCATGCTCATCTTGGCCATGGTCCTACTCCAATCAGTTGCGGAACGGGAATTTGAACGCACGCAGCAGAGCGCGGCCTTCATCATCGTTCTTGGCAGTGGTGGTCAGGGTGATGTCCAGACCGCGGAGAGCATCGATCTTGTCGTAGTCGATTTCCGGGAAGATGATCTGCTCTTTCACGCCCATGCTGTAGTTGCCACGACCATCGAAGGACTTGGCATTCAGGCCGCGGAAGTCGCGAACCCGAGGCAGGGAGATCGACAGCAGACGATCCAGGAACTCGTACATACGCTCACGGCGCAGGGTCACTTTGACGCCGATCGGCCAACCTTCACGGACTTTAAAGCCAGCGATGGATTTGCGAGCGTAGGTCACAACGACTTTCTGGCCGGTGATCTTTTCCAGGTCAGCAACAGCGTGCTCGATGACTTTTTTGTCGCCGATCGCTTCGCCCAGACCCATGTTCAGGGTGATTTTGGTAACGCGCGGAACTTCCATCACGTTCGAAAGCTTAAGTTCTTCCTTAAGTTTCGGAGCAATTTCCTTCCGGTAAATCTCTTTTAGTCGTGCCATGGTCTCATCTACCTAGCAGTGTTCAAGCATCAACCGCTTTTTGGGTCGACTTGAAGACACGAATTTTCTTGCCGTCTTCTACTTTGAAACCAACGCGGTCAGCCTTGTTGGTTTCGCCGTTGAAAATGGCGACGTTAGAAGCATCCAGTGGAGCTTCTTTTTCGACGATACCGCCCTGCACGCCCGACATCGGGTTAGGCTTGGTATGACGCTTGACCAGGTTCAGACCACCAATAACCAAACGGTTGTTAGCGAGAACCTTAAGCACCTTACCGCGCTTACCTTTGTCTTTGCCGGCGATCACGATGATCTCGTCGTCACGACGAATCTTTTGCATGTCGGATCTCCTTACAGCACTTCTGGGGCGAGCGAGACGATCTTCATGAACTTCTCAGTACGAAGTTCACGGGTCACTGGCCCAAAGATACGGGTGCCGATCGGCTCTTGCTTGTTGTTCAACAGAACAGCAGCGTTGCCATCAAAGCGGATAATGGAGCCATCAGCACGACGTACGCCGTGACGAGTGCGGACTACAACAGCAGTCATCACTTGGCCTTTTTTCACTTTACCGCGAGGAATTGCTTCCTTGACGGTAACTTTGATGATGTCACCGATACCAGCGTAACGACGATGGGAGCCACCCAGCACCTTGATGCACATAACGCGGCGAGCGCCGCTGTTATCGGCCACATCGAGCATGGATTGAGTCTGAATCATATAATTTCTCCGACCCCTAGTCCTTAGACTTCCACAGCGCGTTCGAGAACATCAACCAGCGCCCAAGACTTGGTCTTGGCCAAAGGACGAGTTTCACGAATAGTGACTTTGTCGCCGATGTGGCACTGATTGGTTTCGTCGTGCGCGTGCAGCTTAGTCGAACGCTTAACGTATTTACCGTAGATCGGGTGCTTAACGCGACGCTCGATCAGAACGGTGATGGTTTTGTCCATCTTGTCGCTGACAACACGGCCAGTCAGCGTACGGACAGTTTTTTCGGCTTCAGCCATGATTACTTACCTGCCTGCTGGTTGAGCACAGTCTTCACGCGAGCGATGTCACGCTTAACTTGCGAGAGCAGATGAGACTGCCCCAACTGGCCAGTTGCTTTCTGCATACGCAGATTGAACTGGTCGCGCAGCAAGCCGAGCAGTTGCTCGTTCAGCTGCTGTGCGGATTTTTCACGAAGTTCATTCGCTTTCATCACATCACCGTCCGTTTAACAAAGGAGGTGGCGAGCGGCAGCTTTGCAGCAGCCAGGGCGAAAGCCTCACGCGCCAGCTCTTCAGAAACACCCTCGATTTCATACAGGACTTTGCCTGGCTGAATCTGGGCAACCCAGTATTCGACGTTACCCTTACCTTTACCCATCCGAACTTCGAGTGGCTTCTTGGAAATAGGCTTGTCCGGGAATACACGGATCCAGATCTTGCCGCCACGTTTTACGTGACGGGTCAGAGCACGACGCGCTGACTCGATCTGACGAGCGGTGAGACGACCACGAGCAACAGACTTCAGCGCGAACTCGCCGAAGCTGACTTTGCTACCGCGCAATGCCAGGCCACGGTTGTGACCAGTCATTTGCTTGCGGAACTTCGTACGCTTTGGTTGCAACATTTGGCGTACCCCTTACTTAGCAGCTTTTTTACGAGGCGCTGGTGCTTGTGGTTTCAGTTCTTCTTGGCGACCACCAATTACTTCGCCTTTGAAGATCCAAACCTTTACACCGATCACACCGTAAGTGGTGTGAGCTTCGTAGTTGGCATAGTCGATGTCGGCACGCAGGGTGTGCAATGGCACACGACCTTCGCGATACCATTCAGTACGTGCGATTTCAGCACCGCCGAGACGACCGCTCACTTGGATTTTGATGCCTTTGGCACCAATGCGCATGGCGTTCTGTACGGCGCGCTTCATAGCGCGACGGAACATTACACGACGCTCCAGCTGCTGAGCTACGCTCTGCGCAACCAGCATACCGTCGAGCTCCGGCTTGCGGATCTCTTCGATATTGATGTGCACAGGCACACCCATTTGCTTGGTCAGGTCCTGACGCAGTTTCTCAACATCTTCACCTTTCTTCCCGATAACGATACCTGGACGAGCGGTGTGGATGGTGATACGTGCAGTTTGGGCCGGACGATGGATATCGATACGGCTTACGGACGCGCTTTTTAGTTTGTCTTGGAGATACTCACGCACCTTCAGATCTGCGAGCAAATAGTCCGCATAAGTCCGACCGTCTGCGTACCAGACGGAGGTGTGCTCCTTGACGATTCCCAGGCGAATGCCAATGGGATGTACTTTCTGACCCATCTCTTCGACTCCGTTACTTGTCAGCAACCTTGACAGTGATATGGCAAGACCGCTTGACGATGCGATCAGCACGGCCTTTGGCACGTGGCATGATGCGCTTCAGCGAACGCCCTTCGTTGACGAAAACGGTGCTGACCTTCAGGTCATCAACGTCTGCGCCTTCGTTATGCTCGGCGTTGGCTACGGCCGACTCCAGCACTTTCTTCATGATCTCGGCGGCTTTCTTACTGCTGAAAGCCAACAGGTTGAGCGCTTCGCCCACCTTCTTCCCGCGGATCTGGTCGGCGACCAAGCGGGCTTTCTGGGCGGAGATTCGAGCGCCCGACAACTTAGCGGCTACTTCCATTTCCTAACCCCTTAACGCTTGGCTTTCTTGTCTGCCACGTGCCCGCGATAAGTGCGGGTACCGGCGAACTCGCCCAGTTTGTGGCCGACCATGTCTTCGTTCACGAGAACTGGGACGTGCTGACGACCGTTGTGTACTGCGATGGTCAGACCGACCATTTGTGGCAGGATCATCGAACGACGCGACCAGGTTTTCACCGGTTTGCGATCGTTCTTTTCCGCCGCCACTTCGATCTTCTTCAGTAGGTGAAGATCGATAAAAGGACCTTTTTTCAGAGAACGTGGCACTGTCGTATCCCTCTATTTACTTGCGACGACGGACGATCATTTTGTCGGTACGCTTATTACCACGAGTCTTCGCGCCCTTAGTCGGGAAGCCCCATGGCGATACCGGATGACGACCACCAGAGGTACGACCTTCACCACCACCATGTGGGTGGTCAACCGGGTTCATGGCAACACCACGAACGGTTGGGCGAACGCCACGCCAGCGTTTGGCACCAGCTTTACCCAGCGAACGCAGGCTGTGCTCGGAGTTCGAGACTTCGCCCAGGGTCGCACGGCATTCAGCCAGGACTTTACGCATTTCACCGGAACGCAGACGCAGGGTAACGTACACGCCTTCACGAGCGATCAGCTGAGCCGAAGCACCAGCGGAACGAGCGATCTGAGCGCCTTTACCTGGCTTCAATTCGATGCCGTGTACGGTGCTACCAACTGGAATGTTGCGCAGTTGCAGAGCGTTGCCCGGCTTGATCGGTGCCAGGGCACCTGCGATCAGCTGGTCGCCAGCGCTCACGCCTTTAGGGGCGATGATGTAGCGACGCTCGCCATCTGCGTACAGCAGCAGAGCGATGTGAGCAGTACGGTTTGGATCGTATTCGATACGCTCGACAGTGGCAGAGATGCCATCTTTGTCGTTGCGACGGAAGTCGACCAGACGATAATGCTGCTTATGACCACCACCGATGTGACGAGTGGTAATACGGCCATTGTTGTTACGACCACCAGTCTTCGATTTCTTCTCGAGCAGCGGTGCGTGAGGAGCGCCTTTATGCAGCTCCTGGTTGACCACCTTGACCACAAAACGGCGGCCAGGGGAAGTCGGTTTGCATTTAACGATTGCCATGATGCACCCCTTCCTTACTCAGCACTGCTGCTGAAATCGAGATCTTGGCCTGGCTGAAGGGAGATAACTGCCTTCTTCCAGTCATTACGCTTGCCCAGACCGCGAGCAGTGCGCTTGCTCTTACCCAGAACATTCAGGGTAGTAACACGCTCTACTTTCACGCTGAACAGGCTTTCGACGGCCTTCTTGATTTCCAGCTTGGTTGCGTCGGTAGCAACCTTGAAAACGAACTGGCCTTTCTTGTCTGCCAGAACCGTAGCCTTCTCGGAAACGTGCGGGCCAAGCAGAACTTTAAATACGCGTTCCTGGTTCATCCCAGCAGCTCCTCGAATTTCTTCACGGCCGACACGGTGATCAACACCTTGTCGTATGCGATCAGACTAACTGGATCGGAACCTTGCACGTCACGCACATCTACGTGTGGCAGGTTACGAGCAGCCAGGTACAGGTTCTGATCAACAGCGTCGGACACGATCAGAACGTCGGTCAGGCTCATGTTGTTCAGTTTGCCCAGCAGGTCTTTGGTTTTCGGCGTTTCAACGGCGAAATCCTGAACCACGACCAGACGATCAGTACGCACCAGCTCAGCAAGGATGGAACGCATTGCTGCGCGATACATCTTCTTGTTCAGCTTCTGGGAGTGATCCTGAGGACGAGCTGCGAAAGTGGTACCGCCGCCACGCCAGATTGGGCTACGGATAGTACCGGCACGAGCACGGCCAGTACCTTTCTGACGCCATGGGCGCTTACCGCCACCACGAACGTCGGAACGGGTCTTTTGCTGCTTGGAACCCTGACGACCGCCAGCCATGTAGGCTACGACTGCTTGGTGAACCAGCGTCTCGTTGAATTCGCCGCCAAATGTCAGTTCGGAAACTTCGATCGCTTGAGCGTCATTTACATTTAATTGCATGTCAGCTTCCCCTTAACCGCGAGCCTTGGCTGCTGGACGTACAACCAAGTTGCCGCCAGTAGCGCCAGGAACAGCGCCCTTGACCAACAACAGATTGCGTTCAGCGTCCACGCGCACTACTTCGAGGGACTGCACGGTCACGCGCTCAGCGCCCATATGACCGGACATTTTTTTGCCCTTGAATACACGACCAGGAGTCTGGCACTGGCCGATAGAGCCTGGAACGCGGTGGGATACGGAGTTACCGTGGGTGTTATCTTGCCCGCGGAAATTCCAACGCTTGATCGTACCCTGGAAGCCTTTACCCTTGGACTGACCGGTTACATCAACCAGTTGACCAGCGGCGAAGATTTCAGCGTTGATCAGATCGCCGGCCTGGTACTCGCCTTCTTCAAGGCGGAATTCCATTACGGTACGACCAGCGGCAACGTTCGCTTTAGCGAAGTGGCCAGCCTGAGCTGCTGTTACACGCGAAGCACGACGCTCGCCGACAGTGACTTGCACTGCACGATAGCCATCGGTCTCTTCAGTTTTGAACTGGGTGACGCGATTCGGTTCGATCTCAATGACCGTGACCGGAATGGAGACACCTTCTTCGGTGAAAATACGGGTCATACCGCATTTACGACCGACTACACCAATAGTCATGTTGTAAACCTCATGAGTGTACGGGGCTTTCACCCGCTATGGCCGCCCATTTCAGAGCGTTACACGACTAAGACCGAGTCTTAGCCGAGGCTGATCTGCACTTCCACACCGGCCGCAAGATCAAGCTTCATAAGAGCATCAACGGTTTTATCCGTTGGCTGGACGATGTCCAGAACGCGCTTATGAGTACGGATCTCGTACTGGTCACGCGCGTCTTTGTTGACGTGCGGGGAGACCAGAACGGTGAACCGCTCTTTACGGGTAGGCAGTGGAATTGGACCACGCACTTGAGCACCAGTACGTTTCGCGGTTTCCACGATTTCCTGGGTTGATTGGTCGATCAGGCGATGGTCGAAAGCCTTCAACCTGATACGGATTTGCTGATTTTGCATTGGATTTCAGACTCCGGCTGCTATTCCCACCGAGCGCAATACGCCCGTTAAAAGGAGGCGCAATTCTATAGACGCCCCAGATGGGTGTCAACCCAATAAAAAAGCCCCCGCTGAGCGGGGGCCTTTCAAAGCATCGAAGCTATCTCAAAAGAGATGCTTACTCGATGATTTTGGCTACGACGCCAGCGCCGACGGTACGACCGCCTTCACGGATAGCGAAACGCAGGCCGTCTTCCATTGCGATGGTCTTGATCAGGGTAACTTCCATCTGGATGTTATCACCTGGCATTACCATTTCAACGCCTTCTGGCAGCTGGCAGTTACCAGTCACGTCAGTAGTACGGAAGTAGAACTGTGGACGGTAGCCTTTGAAGAACGGAGTGTGACGACCGCCTTCTTCTTTGCTCAGAACGTAAACTTCTGCGGTGAACTTGGTGTGCGGCTTAACCGAACCCGGCTTAACCAGAACCTGGCCACGCTCAACGTCGTCACGCTTGGTACCACGCAGCAGAACGCCGCAGTTCTCGCCAGCACGACCTTCGTCGAGCAGCTTGCGGAACATTTCAACACCAGTGCAGGTGGTGGTGGTGGTGTCACGCAGACCAACGATTTCCAGTGCATCTTGAACGCGAACAATACCGCGCTCGATACGACCAGTCACAACAGTACCACGACCCGAGATCGAGAATACGTCTTCGATTGGCATCAGGAATGGCTTGTCGATAGCACGCTCTGGTTCTGGGATGTAGCTGTCCAGAGTTTCAACCAGTTTACGAACGGCAGTGGTGCCCATTTCGTTGTCGTCTTTGCCTTCCAGCGCCATACGAGCCGAACCGATGATGATTGGAGTGTCATCGCCCGGGAAGTCGTAGGTGGACAGCAGGTCGCGAACTTCCATCTCGACCAGTTCCAGCAGCTCAGCGTCGTCTACCAGGTCAGCCTTGTTCAGGAAAACCACGATGTACGGAACGCCTACCTGACGGGACAGCAGGATGTGCTCACGGGTTTGCGGCATCGGACCATCAGCGGCCGAGCAAACCAGGATCGCGCCGTCCATCTGGGCAGCACCGGTGATCATGTTCTTCACATAGTCAGCGTGACCTGGGCAGTCAACGTGAGCGTAGTGACGGATCTTCGAGTTGTACTCGACGTGCGCGGTGTTGATGGTGATACCACGAGCTTTTTCTTCTGGAGCGCTGTCGATTTTATCGAAATCAACGATTGCGGAACCGAAAACTTCGGAGCAAACGCGAGTCAGAGCTGCGGTCAGAGTGGTTTTACCGTGGTCAACGTGACCGATGGTGCCAACGTTGACGTGCGGTAGGGAACGATCAAATTTTTCTTTAGCCACGACAATTAACTCCTTGCCTAAAGGACTGAATCAGCCTTGTTTTTTGGTTACAGTTTCGACGATGTGCGACGGAGCTGTATTGTATTTTTTGAATTCCATAGAGTAGCTTGCGCGACCCTGGGACATCGAACGAACGTCGGTCGCATAACCGAACATCTCGCCCAACGGAACTTCAGCACGGATCACCTTACCGGAGACCGTGTCTTCCATACCCAGAATCATGCCGCGACGACGGTTAAGGTCGCCCATCACGTCACCCATATAGTCTTCAGGCGTAACAACCTCTACCGCCATGATCGGCTCGAGCAACTCACCACCGCCCTTCTGGGCCAGTTGCTTGGTCGCCATGGAAGCAGCCACCTTAAACGCCATCTCGTTCGAGTCGACGTCGTGGTAAGAACCATCAAACACGGTAGCCTTCAGGCCGATCAGCGGATAGCCGGCAACTACGCCGTTCTTCATCTGCTCTTCGATACCCTTCTGGATAGCCGGGATGTATTCCTTAGGAACCACACCACCCACTACTTCGTTCACGAATTGCAGACCTTCCTGACCTTCGTCAGCAGGAGCAAAACGGATCCAGCAATGGCCGAACTGGCCACGACCGCCGGACTGACGAACGAACTTGCCTTCGATTTCGCAATTCTTCGTGATGCGTTCACGATACGAAACCTGAGGCTTACCGATGTTGGCTTCGACGTTGAACTCACGGCGCATCCGGTCAACCAGGATGTCCAGGTGCAACTCGCCCATGCCAGAGATGATCGTTTGACCAGTCTCTTCATCAGTCTTGACGCGGAAAGACGGGTCTTCCTGAGCAAGTTTGCCCAGAGCGATACCCATTTTTTCCTGGTCATCCTTGGTTTTAGGCTCAACGGCAACCGAAATAACCGGCTCCGGGAAGTCCATGCGAACCAGGATGATTGGCTTGTCAGCGTTGCACAAGGTTTCACCAGTGGTGACGTCCTTCATGCCGATCAGGGCCGCGATGTCACCAGCGCGTACTTCCTTGATCTCTTCACGGGCGTTTGCGTGCATCTGCACCATACGGCCCACGCGCTCTTTCTTGCCTTTGACCGAGTTGATCACACCGTCGCCGGAGGCCAACACGCCCGAGTAAACACGGACGAAAGTCAAGGTACCCACGAATGGGTCGGTAGCGATCTTGAACGCCAGAGCCGAGAACGGCTCGTTGTCGTCTGCATGACGCTCCATTTGCTTTTCCTCATCATCCGGGTCAGTACCCTTGATGGCAGGAATGTCGGTTGGAGCCGGCAGGTAGTCGATAACGGCGTCGAGAACCAGGGGAACACCCTTGTTCTTGAAGGAAGAACCGCAAACAGCCAGAACGATCTCACCAGCGATAGTACGCTGACGCAGAGCACCCTTGATTTCCTCGATGGTGAGTTCTTCACCTTCAAGGTACTTGTTCATCAGTTCTTCGCTGGCTTCGGCCGCAGCCTCAACCATGTTGTTGCGCCACTCTTCAGCCAGTTCCTGCAGTTCAGCAGGGATGGCTTCACGACGAGGAGTCATACCCTTGTCGGCGTCGTTCCAGTAAACGGCTTCCATGGTCATCAGATCGATCTGACCCTGGAAGTTGTCTTCGGAACCGATAGCCAACTGGATAGGCACCGGAGTGTGACCCAGACGCTGTTTGATCTGAGCGATCACACGCAGGAAGTTCGCACCGGCACGGTCCATCTTGTTCACGTAAACGATACGTGGAACACCGTACTTGTTGGCTTGACGCCATACGGTTTCGGACTGAGGCTCAACGCCGGAAGTGCCACAGAACACAACGACCGCACCGTCGAGTACGCGCAGGGAACGTTCAACTTCAATAGTGAAGTCTACGTGGCCCGGGGTATCGATGACGTTGAAACGGTACTGGTCCTTGTGCTGCTTCGCAGAACCCTGCCAGAAGGCGGTAATGGCAGCAGAAGTAATGGTAATACCACGCTCCTGCTCCTGCACCATCCAGTCTGTGGTCGCGGCGCCGTCATGCACCTCGCCCATTTTGTGACTTTTGCCAGTGTAAAAAAGGACGCGCTCAGTGGTGGTGGTTTTACCAGCATCCACGTGTGCAACGATACCAATGTTACGGTAGCGATTAATCGGTGTTGTACGAGCCATAAAGCCCTCGCAAAATTAGTGACGCTAAAATTAGAAGCGGTAGTGCGAGAAAGCCTTGTTGGCTTCAGCCATACGGTGAACGTCTTCACGCTTCTTAACTGCAGCACCTTTACCTTCGGCAGCGTCCAACAGTTCGCCAGCCAAACGCAGAGCCATAGACTTCTCGCCGCGCTTGCGGGCGTAGTCTACCAACCAGCGCATTGCCAGAGCGTTACGACGGGAAGGACGAACTTCGACCGGAACCTGGTAAGTAGCACCACCAACGCGGCGCGACTTCACTTCGACCAGCGGAGCGATGGCGTCGAGTGCTTTTTCGAAGAGTTCCAGGGGATCGGTGCCGGCCTTACGAGCCTTCACGGTATCCAGGGCACCATAAACGATACGCTCGGCAACGGCTTTCTTGCCGCTTTCCATTACGTGGTTCATGAATTTGGCGAGGATTTGGCTTCCGTATTTCGGATCGTCCAGAATCTCACGCTTGGCTGCTACGCGACGTCTTGGCATTGATAAGCCCTCAAACGGTCTTCAGGTTAGCCCGGGACAGCTCCTATGGATGCGTGCCCGACCTTACTCTTATCGACTCAATAAAATGAAAATCTGCAAAACGGCCGATTACTTCGGACGCTTGGTACCGTACTTCGAACGACCCTGGTTACGACCTTTAACACCGGAAGTATCCAACGAACCGCGAACGGTGTGGTAACGAACACCTGGCAAGTCTTTTACACGACCGCCGCGGATCAGTACCACGCTGTGTTCTTGCAGGTTGTGGCCTTCACCGCCGATGTACGAGGAAACCTCGAAACCGTTGGTCAGACGCACACGGCATACTTTACGCAGTGCCGAGTTAGGTTTTTTCGGCGTGGTGGTGTACACACGGGTGCACACGCCACGGCGTTGCGGGCAGTTCTGCAGCGCAGGCACGTCGGATTTCTCGACGATACGCTTACGCGGCTGACGTACCAGCTGGTTGATAGTTGCCATCTACTAGCTCCACTGTTGTCTTGCGACGCTATTGTCTTGCAAGAAAAGCAAAATGGCAGGAACGAGTTCCCGCCAAATTTAGGGGTACAAGAGTCTAAAGAGGATCTTGTCCCCAGTCAAGGCAAGGCCCCGCCCTCCCCGCTCATCCAATCTCGACAAATTGTCTCGATTCGATGAACGGAGTGACCAGGGCCTCACACTCATTTACCGCAGAACTCAGTTACCGCTCGAGTTCAGCGCTTCGGTCAGTGCAGCTTCCACTTCACTGGCGCTTACGCGCAACGGCTTGTCTGCATCACGGCGGCGCTTACGCTCGCTGTGATACGCCAGACCGGTACCAGCCGGGATCAGACGACCCACGACCACGTTTTCTTTCAGGCCGCGCAGGTAATCGCGCTTGCCGGTTACCGCCGCTTCGGTCAGTACGCGAGTGGTTTCCTGGAAGGAAGCCGCCGAGATGAACGATTCGGTGGACAACGACGCCTTGGTGATACCCAGCAGAACGCGAGTGAACTTGGAGACAAACTTGTCTTCGCCGCTCAGACGCTCGTTCTCTACCAGAACGTGAGTCAATTCCATCTGGTCGCCCTTGATGAAACTGGAATCGCCGGATTCAGCGATCTCAACTTTACGCAGCATCTGACGCAGGATGGTCTCGATGTGCTTGTCGTTGATCTTCACGCCTTGCAGACGGTAAACGTCCTGGATCTCGTTGACGATGTACTTGGCCAGCGCACTCACACCCAGCAGACGCAGGATGTCGTGTGGATCGCTCGGACCGTCGGAGATAACTTCGCCGCGGTTTACCTGTTCGCCTTCGAACACGTTCAGGTGACGCCACTTCGGAATCAGCTCTTCGTACGGATCGGTACCGTCGTTCGGGGTGATAACCAGACGGCGCTTGCCCTTGGTCTCTTTACCGAACGCGATGGTGCCGCTGACTTCAGCCAGAATCGACGCTTCCTTCGGACGACGGGCCTCGAACAAGTCGGCAACACGCGGCAGACCACCGGTGATGTCGCGAGTTTTCGAAGTCTCTTGCGGGATACGAGCGATAACATCACCGATCGCGATCTTCGCACCATCCGCTACACCGACCAGGGCGTTGGCTGGCAGGAAGTACTGAGCGATAACGTCAGTGCCTGGCAGCAACAGATCCTTGCCGTTGTCGTCGACCATCTTCACGGCAGGACGGATGTCCTTACCGGCAGCTGGACGATCTTTGGCGTCGAGTACTTCAATGTTGGTCATACCGGTCAATTCGTCAGTCTGACGCTTGATCGTGATGCCTTCTTCCATGCCCACGTAGGTCACGGTACCTTTCATTTCGGTAACGATTGGGTGAGTGTGCGGATCCCACTTGGCCACGATAGCGCCAGCTTCGACCTTGTCACCTTCTTTAACCGAAATCACGGCACCGTACGGCAGCTTGTAACGCTCGCGCTCACGACCGAAGTCGTCAGCGATGGCCAGCTCACCGGAACGGGACACAGCAACCAGGCAACCATCCACTCGCTCAACGTGCTTCAGGTTATGCAGACGGACGGTACCGCCATTCTTCACCTGAACGCTGTCGGCTGCAGAGGTCCGACTTGCCGCACCACCGATGTGGAACGTACGCATCGTCAGCTGGGTACCCGGCTCACCGATGGACTGGGCAGCGATAACGCCGACCGCTTCACCGATGTTCACCTGGTGACCACGAGCCAGATCGCGGCCGTAGCACTTGGCGCAAATACCGAAACGGGTTTCGCAGCTGATTGGCGAACGCACGATCACTTCGTCGATGCTGTTCAGCTCGATGAACTCGACCCACTTCTCGTCTACCAGGGTGCCAGCAGGAACGATGACGTCCTCGGTACCCGGCTTGAATACGTCACGGGCGATAACTCGACCCAATACGCGCTCACCCAACGGCTCTACAACGTCACCGCCTTCGATGTGCGGAGTCATCAGCAGACCGTGTTCGGTCCCGCAGTCAACTTCGGTCACAACCAGATCCTGCGCAACGTCTACCAGACGACGCGTCAAGTAACCGGAGTTAGCGGTTTTCAACGCAGTATCCGCAAGACCCTTACGAGCACCGTGAGTGGAGATGAAGTACTGAAGTACGCTCAAACCTTCACGGAAGTTCGCCGTAATCGGCGTTTCGATGATGGAGCCGTCCGGCTTGGCCATCAGACCACGCATACCGGCCAGCTGACGGATCTGTGCTGCGGAACCCCGCGCACCCGAGTCAGCCATCATGTACATCGAGTTGAAAGACTCTTGGTCGACTTCGTTGCCGTGACGGTCGATAACCTTCTCTTTCGAGAGGTTCGACATCATTGCCTTGGAGACTTCGTCGTTCGCTTTCGACCAAAGGTCGATTACTTTGTTGTACTTCTCGCCCTGAGTTACCAGGCCCGAGGCGTACTGACTTTCGATCTCTTTCACTTCATCGGTTGCAGCCGCGATGATGCGGGCTTTCTCATCCGGGATAACGAAGTCGTTAACACCGATGGAAACGCCGGAAATGGTCGAGTAAGCAAAACCGGTGTACATCAACTGGTCAGCGAAGATCACAGTCTCTTTCAAACCAACCACGCGATAGCACTGGTTGATCAGCTTGGAGATCGCCTTTTTCTTCATCGGTAGGTTGACGACGTCGTACGACAGACCCTTTGGCACAACCTGGAACAACAGAGCACGGCCGACAGTGGTGTCGACGATACGGGTGTTGCTCACGCTGCCGCCATCACGGTCGTTGACGGTTTCGTTGATCCGCACCTTGACCTTGGCGTGCAGTGCGGCTTCGCCGGCACGGAACACACGGTCAACTTCCTGCAGATCCGCGAACACACGACCTTCGCCCTTGGCGTTGATCGCTTCACGAGTCATGTAGTACAGACCCAATACAACGTCCTGCGACGGAACGATGATTGGCTCACCGTTGGCTGGCGACAGAATGTTGTTGGTCGACATCATCAACGCACGCGCTTCGAGCTGGGCTTCCAGCGTCAGCGGTACGTGCACGGCCATTTGGTCGCCGTCGAAGTCGGCGTTGTACGCGGCGCAGACCAGAGGGTGCAGCTGGATAGCCTTACCTTCGATCAGTACCGGTTCAAACGCCTGGATACCCAGACGGTGAAGGGTCGGTGCACGGTTGAGAAGAACCGGGTGTTCGCGAATCACTTCAGCGAGAACGTCCCAGACCTCTGGCAGCTCGCGCTCGACCATCTTCTTGGCAGCCTTGATGGTGGTAGCGAGACCACGCATTTCAAGCTTGCCGAAAATGAACGGCTTGAACAGCTCGAGAGCCATTTTCTTCGGCAGACCGCACTGGTGAAGACGCAGGGTTGGACCTACGGTAATTACCGAACGGCCGGAGTAGTCAACACGCTTACCGAGCAAGTTCTGACGGAAACGACCCTGCTTACCCTTGATCATGTCAGCCAGGGATTTCAGAGGACGCTTGTTGGAACCGGTGATAGCGCGACCACGACGACCGTTGTCGAGCAGTGCGTCGACAGCTTCCTGCAACATACGCTTTTCGTTGCGCACGATGATGTCCGGAGCGGACAGATCCAGCAGGCGCTTCAAGCGGTTGTTACGGTTGATCACTCGACGATACAGATCGTTGAGGTCGGAAGTCGCGAAGCGACCGCCATCCAGCGGGACCAGTGGACGCAGATCTGGCGGCAGAACCGGCAGAACGGTCAGCACCATCCACTCTGGCAGGTTGCCGGAACCCTGGAAGGCTTCCATCAACTTCAGACGCTTGGACAGCTTCTTGATCTTGGTTTCGGAGTTGGTTTGCGGAATCTCTTCACGCAGGCGGCCAATCTCGTGTTCCAGGTCGATAGCGTGCAGCAGTTCACGGACAGCTTCGGCACCCATGCGGGCATCGAAATCGTCGCCGAACTCTTCCAGCGCTTCGAAGTACTGCTCGTCGTTGAGCAGCTGACCTTTTTCAAGGGTGGTCATGCCTGGATCGATAACGACGTAGCTCTCGAAGTAGAGAACGCGCTCGATATCACGCAGGGTCATGTCCATCAGCAAGCCGATACGGGACGGCAGCGATTTCAGGAACCAGATGTGGGCAACTGGCGAGGCCAGTTCGATGTGCGCCATGCGCTCACGACGAACTTTTGCCAGCGCGACTTCAACGCCGCACTTCTCGCAGATCACACCACGGTGCTTCAAGCGCTTGTACTTACCGCACAGGCACTCGTAATCCTTTACCGGGCCAAAGATCTTGGCGCAGAACAGGCCGTCACGCTCAGGTTTGAACGTACGGTAGTTGATGGTTTCCGGCTTTTTAACTTCACCGAACGACCACGAACGGATCATCTCAGGCGATGCCAATCCGATACGGATGGCGTCGAACTCTTCGACTTGACCCTGGTTTTTCAGCAAATTCAGTAGGTCTTTCAAGGCCTTTCCTCCTGGCGGAGCAGAGAGCGGGCAATCCTGCCCCGCTCTCGATTCGCGTCACGTGTTATTCGGTTTCCAGATCGATATCGATGCCGAGGGAACGAATTTCCTTGATCAACACGTTGAAGGACTCGGGCATGCCCGGCTCCATACGGTGATCGCCATCCACGATGTTCTTGTACATCTTGGTACGGCCGTTCACATCGTCCGACTTCACTGTGAGCATTTCTTGCAGAGTGTAAGCGGCACCGTATGCTTCCAGTGCCCAGACCTCCATCTCCCCGAAACGCTGACCACCGAACTGCGCCTTACCACCCAGCGGCTGCTGGGTAACCAGGCTGTACGAACCGGTAGAACGAGCGTGCATCTTGTCGTCTACCAAGTGGTTCAGCTTCAGCATGTACATGTAGCCAACGGTAACCGGGCGCTCGAACTTGTTGCCGGTACGGCCGTCGGTCAGCTGCATCTGGCCGCTTTCTGGCAGGTCCGCCAGTTTCAGCATGGCCTTGATTTCGCTTTCCTTGGCGCCGTCGAACACTGGAGTGGCCATTGGAACGCCGCCACGCAGGTTTTGAGCCAGATCCAGGATTTCCTGGTCCGAGAAGTCATCGAGGCTTTCCTGGCGACCGCCGATCTCGTTATAGATCTCGTGCAGGAACTTGCGCAGCTCGGCAACCTTGCGCTGCTCTTCAATCATGCGGTTGATCTTCTCGCCCAGACCCTTGGCCGCGAGGCCCAGGTGGGTTTCAAGGATCTGACCAACGTTCATACGCGAAGGTACGCCCAACGGGTTGAGGACGACGTCTACCGGGGTGCCATTGGCATCGTGCGGCATGTCTTCAACCGGCATGATCACGGAGACCACACCCTTGTTACCGTGACGACCGGCCATCTTGTCGCCCGGCTGGATGCGACGACGGATTGCCAGGTAGACCTTGACGATTTTCAGCACGCCTGGAGCCAGGTCATCGCCCTGCTGCAGTTTGCGCTTCTTGTCTTCGAACTTGTCGTCCAGCAGACGGCGACGATCAACGATGTAGGCCTGAGCCTTCTCGAGCTGCTCGTTCAAAGCATCTTCAGCCATGCGCAGTTTGAACCACTGGCCGTGCTCAAGACCGTCGAGAACTTCGTCGGTGATGTCCTGGCCTTTCTTCAGACCGGCGCCGCCTTCGGCTTTGTGGCCGACCAGAGCGGAACGCAGACGTTCGAAAGTAGCACCTTCAACGATGCGGAACTCTTCGTTCAGGTCCTTGCGGATCTCGTCCAGCTGGGACTTCTCGATCGACAGGGCACGAGCATCACGCTCAACGCCGTCGCGGGTGAAGACCTGTACGTCGATGACAGTACCTTTGGTACCGGTAGGTACACGCAGGGAGGTGTCTTTAACGTCGCTGGCTTTTTCACCGAAGATCGCACGCAGCAGTTTTTCTTCCGGAGTCAGCTGGGTCTCGCCTTTCGGAGTGACCTTACCGACCAGGATGTCGCCTGCGCCAACTTCAGCACCTACGTAAACGATACCGGCTTCGTCCAGCTTGTTCAGTGCCGCTTCACCCACGTTCGGGATGTCGGCAGTGATTTCCTCTGGGCCAAGCTTGGTGTCACGGGCCACACAGGTCAGTTCCTGGATGTGGATCGTGGTGAAACGGTCTTCCTGAACAACACGCTCGGACAGGCAGATGGAGTCTTCGAAGTTGAAGCCGTTCCATGCCATGAACGCGATGCGCATGTTCTGACCCAGTGCCAGTTCACCCATGTCGGTGGACGGACCGTCGGCCATGATGTCGCTACGCTGAACCCGATCACCCTTACGCACCAGCGGACGCTGGTTGATGCAGGTGTTCTGGTTGGAGCGGGTGTACTTGGTCAGGTTGTAGATGTCGACACCGGCTTCACCGGTTTCAACTTCGTCATCGGCAACACGAACCACGATACGGCTGGCGTCGACGGAGTCGATCACGCCGCCACGACGAGCCACGACGCAAACGCCGGAGTCACGGGCTACGTTACGCTCCATGCCGGTACCTACCAGCGGCTTGTCAGCGCGCAGGGTTGGTACAGCTTGACGCTGCATGTTCGAACCCATCAACGCACGGTTGGCGTCGTCGTGCTCGAGGAACGGAATCAGCGACGCAGCAACCGAAACTACCTGCTTCGGCGATACGTCCATCAAGGTGACGTCTTCCGGCGCCTTGACGGTGAATTCGTTCAAGTGACGAACAGCTACCAGCTCGTCGATCAGGACTTTCTTGTCGTTCATCGTGGCCGAGGCCTGAGCGATCACGTGATCGGCTTCTTCGATGGCGGACAGGAATACGATCTCGTCGGTGACCAGAGCGTCTTTCACCACACGGTACGGGCTTTCCAGGAAGCCGTACTGGTTGGTGCGCGCATAGGCAGCCAGGGAGTTGATCAGACCGATGTTCGGACCTTCCGGTGTTTCAATCGGGCATACACGACCGTAGTGAGTCGGGTGTACGTCACGCACTTCGAAGCCGGCACGCTCACGAGTCAGACCGCCAGGGCCGAGTGCAGAAACACGACGCTTGTGGGTGATCTCGGACAGCGGGTTGTTCTGGTCCATGAACTGGGACAGCTGGCTGGAACCGAAGAACTCTTTCACCGCCGCAGCCACTGGCTTGGCGTTGATCAGGTCTTGCGGCATCAAGCCTTCGCTTTCAGCCATCGACAGACGCTCTTTGACCGCACGCTCAACACGTACCAGGCCAACGCGGAACTGGTTCTCGGCCATTTCGCCTACGCAGCGAACACGACGGTTACCCAGGTGGTCGATGTCATCGACGATGCCTTTACCGTTACGGATGTCGACCAGGGTCTTCAGTACCGCGACGATGTCTTCCTTGCACAGCACGCCCGAACCTTCGATCTCGGTACGACCGATACGACGGTTGAACTTCATCCGGCCGACCGCAGACAGGTCATAGCGCTCAGGGCTGAAGAACAGGTTGTTGAACAGGGTCTCGGCAGCGTCCTTGGTTGGCGGCTCGCCTGGACGCATCATGCGATAGATCTCGACCAGCGCTTCCAATTGGTTGCTGGTGGAGTCGATCTTCAGGGTGTCGGAGACGAACGGACCGCAGTCGATATCGTTGGTGTACAGAGTTTCGATGCGAACAACCTGAGCCTTGGCGATTTTGGCCAGGATCTCGGTGTTCAGCTCGGTGTTGCACTCTGCCAGGATTTCGCCGGTTGCCGGATGCACGATGACCTTGGCGGTTGTGCGACCCAGGACGTAGTCCAGAGGCACATCCAGCTCTTTGATCCCGGCTTTTTCCAGCTGGTTGATGTGGCGAGCGGTGATACGACGACCCTGCTCGACAATAACCTTGCCCTTGTCATCCAGAATATCGAGGACAGCGATTTCACCGCGCAGGCGCTGAGGCACCAGCTCCAGGCTCAGGGTCTCGCCCTTCACGTGGAATACGTTGGTGGTATAGAACGCGTCCAGCACTTCTTCAGTGGTATAGCCCAGCGCGCGCAGCAGTACCGAGGCAGGCAGCTTGCGACGACGGTCGATACGCACGAATACGCAGTCTTTCGGGTCGAACTCGAAGTCCAGCCACGAACCGCGGTAAGGAATGATGCGCGCGGAGTACAGCAGTTTACCGGAGCTGTGCGTCTTGCCACGGTCGTGGTCGAAGAACACGCCCGGGGAACGGTGCAGCTGGGAAACGATTACACGCTCGGTACCGTTGATTACGAAGGTACCGTTTTCAGTCATCAGGGGGATTTCACCCATGTAGACTTCTTGCTCTTTGATGTCCTTGATCGCTTTGTTCGACGACTCTTTGTCGAAAATGATCAGGCGCACTTTTACCCGCAAAGGTACGGCGTAAGTAACACCGCGCAATACGCATTCTTTGACATCAAATGCCGGTTCGCCCAGACGATATCCGACGTACTCCAGCGCAGCATTGCCGGAGTAGCTGATGATCGGGAAAACGGATTTGAAGGCCGCATGCAGGCCCACGTCGCGGAACTGATCTTTAGTCGCTCCCGCTTGCAAGAATTCACGATACGAATCCAGCTGGATGGCCAGGAGGTACGGCACATCCATGACGTCCGGCAACTTGCTAAAGTCCTTGCGGATACGTTTTTTCTCAGTATATGAGTAAGCCATCAGCGTTCCCCAGCTTGGTCACCTGCTTGTTTGGCCCCTCCCGACGGGAGCAGCCAGAAAATCGTGCAAACCCCATGGTTTGCGCCACCGCATCGGGTGGTTACAGCACGTTATCGGCACCGACCCAGTCGGCTGCCAATAACGGAAAAAGGCCGGTGGCAAGAGCCACCAGCCATCAGCCTGTCGCTTAACGCTCGGGCTGGAGACGCAAAGTCGATGCTTACTTCAGCTCGACTTTAGCGCCTGCTTCTTCCAGAGTTGCTTTGGCTTTGTCGCCTGCATCTTTGGTCACTGCTTCCAGAACCATTGCAGGAGCGCCGTCAACTACAGCCTTGGCTTCTTTCAGGCCCAGACCGGTCAGTTCACGTACTGCCTTGATCACGTTAACTTTCTTCTCGCCAGCTTCCAGCAGCATGACGTTGAATTCAGTTTGCTCTTCAACAACAGCGGCAGCAGCAGCTGGACCAGCCGAAGCAGCAGCAGCGGTAACACCGAATTTTTCTTCGAAAGCTTTGATCAGCTCAACAACTTCCATTACGGACATGTTGCCAACTGCTTCAAGGATATCGTTCTGAGAGATAGACATGAATCTAATTCCTGATATTGGGGACGGCCTACGCGACCATCGAAAAAAACAAAAAACGCGAGAAGTTGACGAGCCTTAGGCTGCAGCAGCTTCTTTCTGGTCGCGAATTGCCGCCAGAGTACGAGCCAATTTGCTGGTAGCGCCTTGAATCACGCTCATCAGCTGAGAAATTGCTTCGTCACGGGTCGGCAGAGTTGCCAGTACGTCGATTTGGTTAGCTGCGAGGAACTTGCCCTCGAACGCAGCTGCCTTGATCTCGAACTTGTCCTGACCCTTTGCGAATTCCTTGAAGATCCGGGCAGCAGCGCCTGGATGTTCCTTGGAGAACGCAATCAGGGTAGGGCCAGTGAACACGTCGTTGAGGACACTGAATTCAGTGTCAGCAACAGCGCGCTTGAGCAGGGTGTTACGTACAACACGTACGTAAACGCCAGCTTCACGAGCCTCTTTACGGAGTCCGGTCATCGCGCCTACTGTTACGCCACGGGCATCAGCCACGACAGCGGACAGAGCGACTTTGGCAGCCTCGTTGACTTCAGCGACGATGGCCTTCTTGTCTTCGAGTTTAATTGCCACGGGTTTAACTCCTGCTTGTTACCGTTTCATCTGGTCGAAACCGGATGTCGTTTTGGTGTCTGATTCGGTAAGGAACCGGGAGCACCATCTGCGTAGGCTTGTGGTTTAAGACTTGCGTCGCCTACGGTCTTGGATAGCCCCCGCCAGGCAGGGACCCCAATTTTTCAATTGGCGCAATCGCTTGCGCCAATCTGTGTCTTACGCGTCGAGCGAGCTTTGGTCGATGACCAGACCTGGGCCCATAGTGGTGCTCAGGGTAACGCGCTTGACGTAAATGCCTTTCGAGGAAGCTGGCTTGATACGCTTCAGATCAGCGATCAGGGCTTCAACGTTTTCCTTCAGCTTGACGGCGTCGAAGCCGATCTTGCCAACGGAAGTGTGGATGATGCCGTTTTTGTCGGTGCGATAACGAACCTGACCAGCCTTGGCGTTTTTAACCGCGGTAGCTACGTCTGGGGTTACGGTGCCGACTTTAGGGTTAGGCATCAGACCACGTGGGCCGAGGATCTGACCCAACTGACCTACAACGCGCATTGCATCCGGGGATGCGATCACTACGTCATAGTTCAGGTCGCCGCCTTTCATTTCGGCAGCCAGGTCGTCCATGCCTACGCGATCAGCGCCGGCAGCCAGAGCGGCTTCAGCAGCTGGACCCTGGGTGAACACAGCAACGCGAACGGTCTTGCCAGTGCCGTGTGGCAGCACAGTAGCGCTACGAACGACCTGGTCGGATTTACGCGGGTCAACACCCAGGTTTACAGCTACGTCGAACGACTCGCTGAACTTGACAGTCGACAGCTCGGCCAGCAGAGCAGCGGCGTCTACAAAGTTGTAGGCCTTGCCTGCTTCGATTTTGCCGGCGATAGCCTTTTGACGCTTGGTCAGCTTAGCCATTACACACCCTCCACGTTAAGGCCCATGCTACGAGCAGAACCGGCGATAGTACGCACGGCTGCTTCCATATCAGCTGCAGTCAGATCCGCGTTTTTGGTTTTCGCGATTTCTTCCAGCTGAGCACGAGTCACGGTGCCAACCTTAACGGTGTTCGGACGAGCGGAACCGCTGGTCAGACCGGCCGCCTTCTTCAGCAGAACCGAAGCAGGGGTGGATTTGGTTTCGAAAGTGAAGCTACGGTCGCTATAGACAGTGATGATCACTGGAGTCGGCAGACCTGGCTCAAGACCCTGAGTACGGGCGTTGAAAGCCTTGCAGAATTCCATGATGTTCACGCCGTGCTGACCCAGAGCAGGACCAACAGGTGGGCTTGGGTTAGCCTGAGCGGCTTTCACTTGCAGCTTGATGTAAGCGGTAATCTTCTTGGCCATGAGGCACTCCAATTACGGGTTCAAACGCCTCGAAAGGCTCCCCGGTTACTTGCGCGTTTATCCCAGTGACGACAAAACCCCACAGCCTACGGCTGCGGGGTTGGGATTTTTGTTCAACTAGACCTTTTCGACCTGGCTGAACTCGAGCTCCACCGGAGTAGAGCGACCGAAAATGAGCACTGCGACCTGGATCCGGCTCTTTTCGTAGTTAACTTCTTCAACAACACCGGTAAAGTCTGCGAACGGACCGTCATTGACACGCACCGACTCGCCCGGCTCGAACAACGTCTTCGGCTTCGGCTTGTCGCTGCCATCGGCAACGCGGCGCAGAATTGCTTCTGCTTCTTTATCGGTGATTGGCGCAGGCTTGTCGGCAGTACCGCCAATGAAACCCATCACCCGAGGAGTATCCTTGACCAAGTGCCAAGTACCCTCGTTCATATCCATCTGCACCAGCACATAGCCAGGGAAGAACTTGCGTTCGCTTTTGCGCTTCTGGCCATTGCGCATTTCAACCACTTCTTCAGTGGGAACCAGAATCTCGCCGAAGCCATCTTCCATACCGGCCAGCTTTACGCGCTCGATCAGCGAGCGCATTACATGCTTCTCGTAACCGGAGTAAGCATGCACAACATACCAACGCTTAGCCACGGGACACCCTTAGCCGACGATCAAGGAAACAAGCCAACCGAGCAGGGAATCAAGCCCCCACAACAGCAACGCCATAACCAGGACAACAGCCACAACGATCAACGTGGTCTGCGTGGTTTCTTGGCGAGTTGGCCAAACGACTTTACGAATTTCGGTGCGTGCTTCCTTAACCAGTACAAAGAAAGACTTGCCCTTGACCGTCTGCAGGCCTACAAAGGCAGCTACGGCAGCAATAGCAAGCAATGCGAGTACGCGGTACAGGATCGGCGAAGCAGAAAAGTACTGATTGCCAACAACGCCAACAACCACCAGAGCGACTACTACAAGCCACTTGAGGAGGTCGAAACGAGAGCCTTGAGCTTCAGCTTTAGGAGTCATCTATGAAGATCCTGTGAAAAGAAAGCCAGACACACCGAGTGAATCTGGCAGGTCAGGAGGGAATCGAACCCCCAACCTACGGTTTTGGAGACCGTCGCTCTGCCAATTGAGCTACTGACCTAAAACAAAATCAGGCCGACCATTATGCCGACCCGAAAAAGACTTTACAACACTTACCAGGCGATCCTGGCTGCAACACCGACATCTACGACACCGGCAACCCTCAGAAACACAATCAGGCGCAACCACTACCACCTAAAACAAAGGCAGATATTTTCATATCTGCCTTGTTATATGGAGCTCTTGAGCGGATTTGAACCGCTGACCTCACCCTTACCAAGGGTGTGCTCTACCAACTGAGCTACAAGAGCGTAACACTGTGCAAAACCTGTAAACTTGGAGCGGGTAGCGGGAATCGAACCCGCATCATCAGCTTGGAAGGCTGAGGTTCTACCACTAAACTATACCCGCGAGGCTTACAGCTCTCGCTAAAAATGGTGGAGGGGGAAGGATTCGAACCTTCGAAGTCGTAGACGTCAGATTTACAGTCTGATCCCTTTGGCCGCTCGGGAACCCCTCCTAAGCGAGCCGGCATTCTACATCATGCCAGCCTTCTGTCAAGCATTTTTCTCATTAAAAACCTGAGCTTAGCTGCGTTGACCTCGCTTCACACCGTTAACCGTTTCCGGTGTTCGCTGTGGAGCGGGCGCCATTCTATGCAAACTATTCGGCGGGTGCAACCCCCTCGCACGGCATTATTTTATGTTTTAACTCATTGAATTCTTTAGAAAGGTTTAGCAGCTGCAAATCGTCCAGCCAACGCCGGCTTTCCGGTGCAATACGCACCCAATACCCTGCCCCTTCGGTCGCAGCTTTCGGCAGGGACTGATACTTGACCTCCATCCCGCTCAAACGTCGCTCGACCGCCTGCGCGGCCTCCTGGCGCGTATAGCCGCCCAAATAAAGGCAGCCATTGTCTGTCGAGACAGCTTTACCCTTATCCTTGGATACGTCACTTGCTTCGCTCAACAAGCGGATATCTTGTTGAGATCCGCGATACAGACTCAAAGGCGTGACATCCTTCGCGCGCAGAGGAGCCTCTTGTTGATGCCAGATGTAGTAGAAGCCATTGAGGACAAGCAGCAGCAGAAACAACCAACGCATAAAAACCTCAGGACAAGGGACAGGCCATGGCCAATCCGACAAACACCAAGTCCGGAACTACCCTGGCCCGAGGCACGACCTCAGTGACCAGGCTCGCATCCCCCCCGGTGAGAAATACGACAAAGTCCTCACCCCAGTAACTGCGCGCCAATTCGAGCTGGGTCAGCACGAAACCGCGCAACATCAACAGACAACCACGCTCTACAGCCTCGACAGTCGCGCGACCTGGAACAATATTTTCCAGAGCCTGCTCGGCCGCCAGATCCCCATAACGAATCTTGCGAGTGTGGGTGCGCAACTGGTTGCGCATCAACGGCATCCCCGGACAGATGAAACCTCCCAAGTGCTCTCCATCCGCCGCGATAAAGTCAGCAGTCACGGCCGTACCGAAATCGAGCACCAGGCACGCACCTGAAGCCAGATGAAAGCCTCCGAGCATTGCAAGCCACCGATCCAGCCCCAGCCGTTCAAACTCCTCATACCCATTGCGCACGCCTGACATTTCGCGCGCTGGCGTTGCGCACACAACCGGCACATCAAAAGTGTCCTTGAGCAAAGACGTCAGCGCAGCGGTTTCCTCCGCGGTCCTGACGCTCACCAGCCGGCAAAACGTGAGGGCAAGCCCTTTGAGCGCCCCCAACCCCTCCAGCAATGCAAGATTGGAATCGACGACCCCCTCACCCAGCACCCGCCCGGCATTAACGGCAAGCACACGCCACTTGATGAAACTATTCCCACAATCGAGCTCAAGAATCATCACGCAACCTCAGGCTCAACTCACCACCACTGAAGACTTTCTCCACACCATCCACCTTCAGGCGCAAAGCGCCCTGGCCATCAATACCAAGCACTTCACCATCAATTTGATTGACGCCGGCAATCAACGACACGCTTCGCCCCTGCCACAGGTGATTTTGCTCCCACTCCGACTGGATGGCCAAAAAACCACCCGCCTGGTGACGAGCCAGGTATCGCTGCAGCATCTCCCCCAGCATCGCAACCAATTGGTTGCGATCAAACAATTTGCCTGACTCGAGCCGCAGGGATGTCCACTGCTGGTCCACCTCATCAGCGGACTGCATGTTCACATTGATTCCCACCCCCAGGACCACGTGGCACACATCAGCAGGATCACCAACCAACTCGAGCAGTATTCCCGCGATCTTTTTCTGACCTACAAGAACATCGTTAGGCCATTTCAATCCAGCGGCTGCAATACCGAGCTCGCGCAACGTCTGCAAGACAGCGAGTCCAACGACGAGACTCAAGCCCTCCAGCTGACGCATCCCGCCATCAATGCGTAGCACCAGGCTGTAATAGACGTTTTCTGCGAATGGACTCACCCACTTGCGACCACGTCGCCCGCGCCCGGCTGTCTGCCGCTCCGAAAGCACCACAAAGGGTGCCGCTTGCCCGCGCTCGATAGCGCGCAGTGCCTCGGCATTCGTGGAGTCGATTGAGTCGTAAACCTGGACGGGCCAGGCGCAAGAATGCGCCTGAGCGCTTATCTCGGCAGGATCGAGCAGCGCCAATGGCGCGGACAATTGATAGCCGCGCCCACGAACCTTATGAATAGACAAACCCAGCTCAGCTTCCAAATGCTGAAGCTGCTTCCACACAGCACTACGACTGACGCCCAGGGCGGCACCCAATGCTTGACCCGAATGGAATCGGCCATCTTTAAGAAGCTTTAACAACGTCAGCATGCAGGTCTCGCCTCACAATGAGGCCCGCATGATAGCCACGCATCGAGCGATTGCATAGAAATCCAGCAGCCGTGGATTTCCTGCGGACAAAAACAAAACCCCTACCTGCATACGCAGATAGGGGTTTCGGAATTTAATCTTGACGATGACCTACTCTCACATGGGGAAACCCCACACTACCATCGGCGATGCATCGTTTCACTGCTGAGTTCGGGATGGGATCAGGTGGTTCCAACGCTCTATGGTCGTCAAGAAATTCGGGTACTGAGTCGTGGCCGGATGGCCTCGCTTCAGCAAATTGGGTATGTAATAGATTTGTGTGTTGCTCTCGAACTTTCGGTTCATTTCGTCTTCACACACCGCAATCTGATGCTTCTTTCGAAGTAAGCAAATTGCTTGGGTGTTATATGGTCAAGCCTCACGGGCAATTAGTATTGGTTAGCTCAACGCCTCACAGCGCTTACACACCCAACCTATCAACGTCGTAGTCTTCGACGGCCCTTCAGGGGACTCAAGGTCCCAGTGAGATCTCATCTTGAGGCAAGTTTCCCGCTTAGATGCTTTCAGCGGTTATCTTTTCCGAACATAGCTACCCGGCAATGCCACTGGCGTGACAACCGGAACACCAGAGGTTCGTCCACTCCGGTCCTCTCGTACTAGGAGCAGCCCCTCTCAAATCTCAAACGTCCACGGCAGATAGGGACCGAACTGTCTCACGACGTTCTAAACCCAGCTCGCGTACCACTTTAAATGGCGAACAGCCATACCCTTGGGACCGGCTTCAGCCCCAGGATGTGATGAGCCGACATCGAGGTGCCAAACACCGCCGTCGATATGAACTCTTGGGCGGTATCAGCCTGTTATCCCCGGAGTACCTTTTATCCGTTGAGCGATGGCCCTTCCATACAGAACCACCGGATCACTAAGACCTACTTTCGTACCTGCTCGACGTGTCTGTCTCGCAGTCAAGCGCGCTTTTGCCTTTATACTCTACGACCGATTTCCGACCGGTCTGAGCGCACCTTCGTACTCCTCCGTTACTCTTTAGGAGGAGACCGCCCCAGTCAAACTACCCACCATACACTGTCCTCGATCCGGATAACGGACCTGAGTTAGAACCTCAAAGTTGCCAGGGTGGTATTTCAAGGTTGGCTCCACGCGAACTGGCGTCCACGCTTCAAAGCCTCCCACCTATCCTACACAAGCAAATTCAAAGTCCAGTGCAAAGCTATAGTAAAGGTTCACGGGGTCTTTCCGTCTAGCCGCGGATACACTGCATCTTCACAGCGATTTCAATTTCACTGAGTCTCGGGTGGAGACAGCGCCGCCATCGTTACGCCATTCGTGCAGGTCGGAACTTACCCGACAAGGAATTTCGCTACCTTAGGACCGTTATAGTTACGGCCGCCGTTTACCGGGGCTTCGATCAAGAGCTTCGCGTTAGCTAACCCCATCAATTAACCTTCCGGCACCGGGCAGGCGTCACACCCTATACGTCCACTTTCGTGTTTGCAGAGTGCTGTGTTTTTAATAAACAGTCGCAGCGGCCTGGTATCTTCGACCGGCGTGGGCTTACGGAGCAAGTCCTTCACCCTCACCGGCGCACCTTCTCCCGAAGTTACGGTGCCATTTTGCCTAGTTCCTTCACCCGAGTTCTCTCAAGCGCCTTGGTATTCTCTACCCAACCACCTGTGTCGGTTTGGGGTACGGTTCCTGGTTACCTGAAGCTTAGAAGCTTTTCTTGGAAGCATGGCATCAACCACTTCGTGTTCTAAAAGAACACTCGTCATCAGCTCTCGGCCTTAGAATCCCGGATTTACCTAAGATTCCAGCCTACCACCTTAAACTTGGACAACCAACGCCAAGCTGGCCTAGCCTTCTCCGTCCCTCCATCGCAATAACCAGAAGTACAGGAATATTAACCTGTTTTCCATCGACTACGCTTTTCAGCCTCGCCTTAGGGACCGACTAACCCTGCGTCGATTAACGTTGCGCAGGAAACCTTGGTCTTTCGGCGTGGGTGTTTTTCACACCCATTGTCGTTACTCATGTCAGCATTCGCACTTCTGATACCTCCAGCAAGCTTCTCAACTCACCTTCACAGGCTTACAGAACGCTCCTCTACCGCATCACCCGAAGGTGATACCCGTAGCTTCGGTGTATGGTTTGAGCCCCGTTACATCTTC